>NZ_UPHU01000001.1:0-4800000 GCF_900566075.1 Mycobacterium pseudokansasii
GTGTGGAACGCGGTCGTCTCCGAACTCAACGGGGAACTCAACGCTGACGGCGTTTCGGGCACTGGCACCACCCTCACCACCCCCCTCACCCCTCAGCAACGAGCATGGTTGAACCTTGTCCAACCGCTCACCATCGTCGAGGGGTTTGCGCTGTTGTCGGTCCCGAGCAGCTACGTGCAAAACGAGATCGAGCGTCACCTGCGTACCCCGATCACCGACGCGCTGAGTCGACGACTCGGCCACCAGATCCAACTCGGTGTTCGCATCGCGCCACCTCCACCCACCACCGACGCCGACGAGGGCGCGCAACCGGCCGATGATCCCGGCCTGGAAGTTTCACGGGACACATCACCTGAAACCCCAGGAGACGCCGACTACCCCGACGAGACCGTCGGCAGCCCTCGACCCAGTTGGCCCACCTACTTCACCAAGCGCCCGTCGGGCACCGATGCGGTCGCTGCCACCGGTGGAACCAGCCTCAACCGCCGCTACACGTTCGACACCTTCGTCATCGGCGCCTCGAATCGGTTCGCGCACGCCGCCACCCTGGCCATCGCCGAAGCACCTGCGCGCGCCTACAACCCACTCTTCATCTGGGGCGAGTCAGGACTGGGTAAAACTCACCTCTTGCACGCCGCCGGCAATTACACGCAGCGATTGTTCCCGGGGATGCGGGTCAAGTACGTCTCCACCGAGGAATTCACCAACGACTTCATCAACTCCTTGCGTGACGACCGCAAAGTCGCCTTCAAGCGCAGCTACCGCGACGTCGACGTGTTGCTCGTCGATGACATCCAGTTCATCGAAGGCAAGGAAGGCATTCAGGAGGAGTTCTTCCACACCTTCAACACGCTGCACAACGCGAACAAGCAGATCGTCATCTCCTCCGACCGGCCGCCCAAACAGCTCGCCACACTCGAGGACCGGCTGCGGACGCGGTTCGAGTGGGGCCTGATCACCGATGTGCAGCCCCCGGAGTTGGAGACCCGCATCGCGATCTTGCGCAAGAAGGCACAGATGGAACGGCTCGCGGTACCCGACGATGTCCTAGAACTCATTGCCAGCAGCATCGAACGCAACATCCGCGAACTCGAGGGTGCACTGATCCGGGTCACCGCATTCGCTTCGCTGAACAAGACCCCGATCGACAAAGCCCTGGCTGAGATCGTGCTGCGCGACCTCATCGCCGACGCCACCGCCATGCAAATCAGCGCGGCCACCATCATGGCGGCCACCGCCGAATATTTCGACACCACGGTCGAAGAGCTGCGCGGACCAGGCAAGACCCGATCGCTGGCCCAGTCGCGCCAGATCGCGATGTACCTCTGCCGAGAGCTCACCGATCTGTCGCTGCCCAAGATCGGTCAGGCGTTCGGCCGCGACCACACCACGGTCATGTACGCCCAACGCAAGATCTTGTCCGAAATGGCCGAACGCCGCGAAGTCTTCGACCACGTCAAAGAGCTCACAACAAGGATCCGTCAGCGTTCCAAGCGATGAGTCCGGGCCATTTCCGGCCGCCTTCTGTGAAAAAACTTCTCTCCCGCCAGTCACAGCAGCCACGCCCATCCGGTGTGTGTAGTTATGTGCACAGCCTCTCGAAACTCGGTTGCACACTTCAGCCTTCGTTGTCACACCCGCCGATTCATCCCCAGCAGCTCACACGGCCTACACAGCCCTCAATGTCGTCATCCACATCCCGGTTCGCCGCCTAGCAGCACCGACACCGGGCCATCCCCAGAACTCACACCCCTTATTACTGTTATTGAAATCTATTCGAGGGTTGTCCTTAGAAGAACGGGTCTGGGGACACCCGCCACACAGCGTCCCTCCCGAGGGTGCGCAGCCCGACATGTCGGCGTTGACGATTAGCTTTCAACTTGGGGCCAGACGTTCTACGGTTGTTGTTCGACTGCCGTTGCGGCGTTATGTCACGGGCGCAGTCGCGATGCCGGCGGCGGGAGCTGGCTCATGGATCTAGGGATCGAACTCACGGTTAGGTGAAGGGACGCAATGGACGCGGCTACGACCCAGACTGGTCTCACCGACTTGAAGTTTCGCTTGGTGAAGGAGTCGTTCGCCGAGGCGGTGTCATGGGTGGCGAAGAACCTGCCGACCAGGCCGGCCGTGCCGGTGCTCTCAGGTGTGCTCTTGACGGGCTCGGACGACGGGCTGACAATTTCCGGATTCGATTACGAGGTCTCTGCCGAAGTACGGGTTGCTGCTGAAATAGCTTTTCCGGGAAGTGTTTTGGTTTCAGGCCGGCTGTTGTCCGACATCACTCGCGCCTTGCCCAATAAGCCGGTCGATTTCTACGTCGACGGCAACCGGGTCGCCTTGACCTGCGGAAATGCCAGGTTCTCGCTGCCGACCATGGCGGTGGAGGACTACCCGACGCTGCCGGCGCTGCCCGATGACACCGGCACGTTGCCGTCGGATCTGTTCGCCGAGGCCATCAGCCAGGTCGCCATCGCGGCCGGCCGTGACGACACACTGCCCATGTTGACCGGTATCCGCGTCGAGATCTCCGGTAAGACGGTGGTTTTGGCGGCAACCGACAGGTTCCGCCTGGCGGTGCGCGAATTGACGTGGACCGCATTGTCGCCGGACATCGAGGCGTCGGTGCTGGTGCCGGCCAAGACATTGGCCGAGGCCGCCAAAGCCAACAGTGACGGATCTGATGTCCGGCTGTCATTGGGTGCCGGCACCGGCGTCGGTAAGGACGGGCTGCTGGGGATCAGCGGTAACGGCAAGCGCAGCACGACCCGGCTGCTGGACGCGGAGTTTCCGAAATTTCGCCAACTGCTGCCGGTCGAGCACACCGCGGTGGCCACCGCAGATGTGGCGGAGTTGACCGAAGCGATCAAGCTGGTCGCGTTGGTCGCCGATCGCGGCGCGCAGGTCCGCATGGAATTCGCTGAAGGGACGCTGCGGCTTTCCGCCGGCGCCGACGATGTCGGACGAGCCGAGGAAGACCTTGCCGTCGACTTCGCCGGTGAACCGTTGACGATCGCGTTCAACCCGACATATCTGACCGACGGTCTGGGGTCGTTGCATTCCGAGCGGGTGTCTTTTGGTTTCACCAACCCGGGAAAGCCGGCTCTGCTGCGTCCCGCATCAGCCGAGGATGCCACGCCGACCGGTAATGGTCCCTTCCCGGCGACGCCGACGGACTACGTCTACCTGCTGATGCCGGTTCGGTTGCCGGGCTGATCATTGTGGTGCCGAAGTAGGTGTACGTCCGGCATTTGGGATTGCGTGATTTCCGCTCGTGGGCACACGCGGACCTTGAATTGCACCCGGGGCGGACCGTGTACGTTGGTCCGAACGGGTTCGGAAAGACGAATCTTATTGAGGCACTGTGGTATTCGAGCACTTTGGGTTCACATCGGGTCGGCACCGACGCGCCGCTGATTCGGACGGGGGCCGACCGTGCGGTGATCTCGACGATCGTGGTCAGCGACGGTCGAGAATGTGCGGTGGACCTCGAGATCGCCGCGGGGCGGGCGAACAAGGCCCGGCTGAACCGGTCACCGGTGCGCAGCACCCGCGAGGTGGTCGGGGTGTTGAGAGCAGTGCTGTTCGCTCCCGAGGATTTGGCATTGGTCCGCGGGGATCCGGCGGATCGGCGTCGCTACCTGGACGATTTGGCGACGGTGCGCCGTCCGGCCGTGGCCGCCGTGCGAGCCGATTACGACAAGGTGCTGCGGCAACGTACCGCGCTGCTGAAATCCGTGGCGGGCGCACGGTATCGAGGGGACCGCGGTGTGGTGGACACGCTGGATGTCTGGGATAGCCGACTGGCCGAACACGGCGCCGAATTGATGGCCGCCCGTATGGATTTGGTGAGCCAATTGGCCCCGGAGGTGGCGAAGGCGTATCAACTGCTGGCGCCGGAGTCACGCACGGCGTCCATCGAGTACCGGGCCAGCATGACGTCGGTGATCCCCGGATCTGACGAACCTCACGGGATTGCCGATCGTGGGTACCTCGAGGCCCGGCTGTTGGCGGCGCTGGCCACGCGTCGTGGCGCCGAGGTGGAACGTGGGTTGTGCCTGGTCGGTCCGCACCGCGACGACCTGGAATTGCGGTTGGGTGACCAACCTGCCAAAGGTTTTGCCAGCCATGGAGAGTCGTGGTCGATGGCGGTGGCGCTGCGGCTGGCCGCCTACGAACTGTTGCGGGTCGAGGGTAGTCACCCGGTGTTGTTGTTGGACGACGTTTTTGCCGAACTGGATACCAAGCGCCGTCGGGCTCTGGCGAGTGCGGCGGAGTCGGCCGAGCAGGTTGTGGTGACCGCGGCGGTGGCGGAAGACATTCCGGCGGGTTGGGACGCGAAACGGGTGCACATCGATTTGCGTGAGGGTGATGACGGACGAGTATCGGTGGTGTCAGCGTGAACGGCGAGCAATCAAGACCGGAGCACACCCCACAACCCGACAACGGCATCGACTTGGTTCGACGCACCCTGGCAGAGGCGCAGGCCGCCGCTCGTGCCCGGGGACGGGATGTCGGGCGCGGACCGGTACCGCAGCCGGTTTCCTCGCGACGCGTCGCCGGACAGCGCCGAAGCTGGTCGGGTCCGGGACCTGATTCTCGCGATCCGCAACCGTTGGGCAGGCTAGCCCGCGAACTGGCGAAGAGGCGCGGTTGGTCCGGACGTGTTGCCGAGGGCACCGTGCTGGGCCAGTGGGCTTCTGTCGTCGGCCAGCAGATCGCCGACCATGCGACTCCCACCTGTCTGGACGACGGTGTGCTCAGCGTGACCGCCGAATCGACCGCATGGGCCACGCAGTTGCGGATCATGCAATCCCAACTATTGGCCAAGATCGCGGCCGCGGTGGGCAACGGCGTGGTGACCACGCTGAAAATCACCGGCCCGGCCGCACCGTCGTGGCGGAAAGGGCCGCGACACATCGCCGGTAGAGGGCCTCGCGACACCTATGGCTAACCCATAACCCGGGTCCATCAATCGTCGGCCCTCGCTGCATTTCGGCCACGTCTGAAATCCACCAGGACGAAGCGGACCCGCATCCCCGACGTCCGGACGCGTCCTTCAAGAAGATATCGAGCGCACGGCGCAGTTAGATAGGTGGAAACGCGCCTAGAGAATCGGTGCGGACAGGTGCTCACGGTACAGTAGGTACACGACCTGCTGCGGTGACTGGACCGCTCGCATTGCAACCCCGAGGAGAGCTTTCGGACCGTGGCTGCCCAGAAGAAGAAGCCCCAAGACGAATACGGCGCTGCATCCATCACGATTCTCGAGGGACTAGAGGCCGTCCGTAAACGCCCGGGCATGTACATCGGCTCGACCGGTGAGCGTGGTCTGCACCATCTCATCTGGGAGGTGGTCGACAACGCGGTCGACGAGGCGATGGCCGGTTATGCGGCCACCGTGAGCGTGGTGCTGCTCGAGGACGGCGGTGTCGAGGTGACCGACGACGGCCGCGGAATCCCGGTCGCGGTGCACGCCTCCGGCATACCGACCGTGGACGTGGTGATGACCCAGCTGCACGCCGGCGGGAAGTTTGATTCCGATGCCTATGCGATATCGGGTGGGCTGCACGGTGTCGGTGTCTCGGTGGTCAACGCACTGTCCACCCGGCTGGAGGTGGAGATCAAGCGCGACGGCCATGAGTGGTCACAGGTTTACGAGAAATCGGAACCGATGGGACTCAAGCAAGGCGCGCCGACGAAGAAGACCGGCACGACGGTGCGGTTTTGGGCCGACCCCAATATTTTTGAGACTACCGAGTACGATTTCGAAACCGTCGCACGACGATTGCAGGAGATGGCGTTTCTCAACAAGGGGCTGACCATCAACCTGACCGATCAGCGGGTGACCCAGGACGAGGTGGTCGACGAGGTGGTCAGCGACGTCGCCGAGGCCCCGAAGTCGGCCAGCGAGAAGGCGGCCGAATCCGCCGCGCCGCACAAGGTCAAGAGGCGTACCTTCCACTATCCCGGTGGGCTGGTTGACTTTGTCAAACACATCAATCGCACCAAAAATGCCATCCACAGCAGCATCGTCGACTTCTCCGGTAAAGGCCCCGGCCACGAAGTGGAGATCGCGATGCAGTGGAATGCCGGCTATTCGGAGTCGGTACACACCTTCGCCAACACCATCAACACCCATGAGGGCGGGACCCACGAAGAGGGGTTCCGCAGCGCGCTGACCTCCGTGGTCAACAAGTACGCCAAGGACCGTAAGCTGCTCAAGGACAAGGACCCCAACCTCACCGGCGACGACATCCGGGAAGGGTTGGCCGCGGTGATTTCGGTCAAGGTCAGTGAGCCGCAGTTCGAGGGTCAGACCAAGACGAAACTGGGCAACACCGAGGTGAAGTCGTTCGTGCAGAAGGTGTGCAACGAACAGCTCACCCATTGGTTCGAGGCGAACCCGGCTGATGCCAAAACCGTTGTCAACAAGGCAGTCTCATCGGCGCAGGCCAGGATTGCGGCCCGTAAAGCCCGCGAGCTGGTGCGCCGCAAGAGCGCAACTGATCTCGGCGGTCTACCGGGCAAGTTGGCCGACTGCCGCTCGACTGATCCCCGAAAGTCCGAACTGTATGTGGTGGAGGGTGATTCAGCCGGCGGCTCGGCGAAGAGCGGCCGCGATTCGATGTTTCAGGCAATTCTGCCGTTGCGCGGCAAGATCATCAACGTCGAGAAGGCTCGCATCGACCGGGTGCTGAAGAACACCGAAGTCCAGGCGATCATCACCGCGTTGGGTACCGGTATTCACGACGAATTCGACATCGCGAGGCTGCGGTACCACAAGATCGTGCTGATGGCCGACGCCGACGTCGACGGCCAGCACATCTCGACGTTGTTGTTGACGTTGTTGTTCCGCTTCATGCGTCCGCTCATCGAGAACGGTCACGTGTTCCTGGCCCAGCCGCCGCTGTACAAACTCAAATGGCAACGCTCCGACCCCGAATTCGCCTACTCCGATCGTGAGCGTGACGGGTTGCTGGAGGCAGGGCTCAAAGCCGGCAAGAAGATCAACAAAGAAGACGGCATCCAGCGCTACAAAGGTCTGGGCGAAATGGATGCCAAGGAATTGTGGGAAACCACCATGGATCCGTCGGTGCGGGTGTTGCGTCAAGTGACGTTGGACGACGCCGCAGCCGCCGACGAGCTTTTCTCCATCTTGATGGGTGAGGACGTGGATGCACGCCGAAGCTTTATCACACGCAACGCCAAGGATGTTCGCTTCCTAGATGTCTAAAGCGTGCCCGCGCACAGTTACAAACGAGGAATAGATGACAGACACGACGCTGCCCCCTGGTGACGACTCGCTCGACCGGATCGAGCCGGTCGACATCCAGCAGGAGATGCAGCGCAGCTACATCGATTACGCGATGAGCGTCATCGTCGGCCGCGCGTTGCCAGAAGTGCGCGACGGGCTCAAGCCGGTGCACCGGCGGGTGCTTTACGCGATGTACGACTCGGGTTTTCGCCCGGACCGCAGCTACGCCAAGTCGGCACGGTCGGTTGCCGAGACGATGGGTAACTACCACCCACACGGCGACGCGTCGATCTACGACACCCTGGTGCGCATGGCGCAGCCGTGGTCGCTGCGCTATCCGCTCGTTGACGGTCAGGGCAACTTCGGTTCGCCGGGCAACGATCCGCCGGCGGCCATGAGGTACACCGAGGCTCGGCTGACCCCGTTGGCAATGGAGATGCTGCGCGAAATCGACGAGGAGACAGTCGATTTCATCCCCAATTACGACGGGCGGGTGCAGGAACCGACGGTGCTGCCCAGCCGGTTCCCCAACCTGCTGGCCAACGGTTCCGGCGGTATCGCGGTGGGCATGGCCACCAATATCCCGCCACACAACCTGCGCGAACTGGCCGACGCGGTGTTCTGGGCGCTGGACAATTACGACGCCGACGAAGAGACGACGCTGGCCGCGGTCATGGAACGGGTCAAGGGCCCCGATTTCCCCACCGCGGGGCTCATCGTCGGATCCCAGGGTATCGCCGACGCGTACAAGACCGGTCGCGGTTCCATCCGGATGCGCGGAGTCGTTGAGGTGGAAGAAGATTCGCGCGGCCGCACCTCTTTGGTGATCACCGAGCTGCCGTATCAGGTCAACCACGACAACTTCATCACGTCGATCGCCGAGCAGGTCCGCGACGGCAAGCTTGCCGGTATCGCCAACATCGAAGACCAGGGCAGCGAGCGGGTCGGCGTGCGCATCGTCGTCGAACTCAAACGCGACGCCGTGGCCAAGGTGGTGCTCAACAACCTCTACAAGCACACCCAGTTGCAAACGAGCTTCGGCGCCAACATGCTGTCCATCGTCGACGGGGTGCCGCGCACGCTGCGGCTCGACCAGATGATCCGCTACTACGTCGAGCACCAACTCGACGTCATCATCCGGCGCACCCGCTACCGGCTTCGAAAGGCCAACGAGCGGGCCCACATTCTGCGCGGCCTGGTCAAAGCGCTCGACGCGCTGGACGAGGTGATCGCCCTGATTCGCGCATCGGAGACCGTCGACATCGCCCGGGCGGGGTTGATCGAGCTGCTCGACATCGATGAGATCCAGGCCCAGGCCATCCTGGACATGCAGTTGCGTCGCCTGGCGGCACTGGAACGTCAGCGCATCGTCGACGACCTCGCCAAGATCGAGGCCGAGATCGCCGACCTGGAAGACATCCTGGCCAAGCCCGAGCGACAGCGCGGCATCGTGCGCGACGAACTCGGTGAGATCGTCGACAAGCACGGCGACGACCGTCGCACCCGGATTGTCGCCGCCGACGGCGATGTCAGCGACGAAGACCTGATCGCGCGCGAGGACGTCGTGGTCACCATCACCGAAACCGGCTATGCCAAGCGCACCAAGACCGACCTGTACCGCAGCCAAAAGCGCGGCGGGAAGGGCGTACAGGGCGCCGGTCTCAAGCAGGACGACATCGTCGCGCACTTCTTCGTCTGCTCGACCCACGACTGGATCTTGTTCTTCACCACTCAGGGCCGGGTGTACCGTGCCAAGGCCTACGAGTTGCCCGAGGCCTCCCGCACCGCGCGCGGCCAGCACGTCGCCAACCTGTTGGCCTTCCAGCCCGAGGAGCGCATCGCCCAGGTCATCCAGATCCGCGGTTACGAGGATGCGCCGTATCTGGTGCTGGCCACTAAGAACGGATTGGTCAAGAAGTCCAAGCTGACCGACTTCGACTCCAACCGCTCCGGCGGCATCGTGGCGATCAATCTGCGCGACAATGACGAGCTGGTCGGGGCGGTGCTGTGTTCGGCCGAGGATGACCTGTTGCTGGTTTCGGCCAACGGGCAGTCGATCCGGTTCTCGGCGACCGACGAGGCGCTACGGCCGATGGGACGGGCCACCTCCGGGGTACAGGGCATGCGGTTCAACGCCGACGACCGGCTGCTGTCGCTGAACGTCGTCCGTGAAGGCACCTACCTGCTGGTCGCTACGTCGGGCGGCTACGCCAAACGCACTGCGATCGAGGAGTACCCGGTGCAGGGCCGCGGCGGCAAGGGTGTACTGACCGTGATGTATGACCGTCGGCGCGGCCGGCTGGTCGGAGCGTTGATCGCCGACGACGACAGCGAGTTGTACGCAATCACCTCCGGAGGTGGCGTCATCCGGACGGCGGCACGACAGGTTCGCAAGGCGGGACGTCAGACCAAGGGTGTCCGCTTGATGAACTTGGGCGAGGGCGACACCCTGTTGGCGATCGCACGCAACGCCGAGGAAAGCGAGGAGGCGGTCGGGGAAACCGACGACGGCAACGGCTCGGGCAACTAACCGGTGGCCGCGGTGAAGCTCAGCGACGTGCCGGCTATGTCGCGGGGTGTCCGGCCCGGTCGGCAGCGCGTCGTGCGGCCTCCTCGTGTTCGGCCGCGCTGACGACGACCGCATCCGAACCCGGATACACCGTCGCCTCGTGTCCGGTCACCAGCCAACGCACCACGTACGGTGGTGAGCCGTCTTGGGAACGCACCTCGGTGATCTCCGCATGTTGGTCGTGTCGTTCGGTGGTGGTGCCCTTGACCACGAGGTAGTCGCCAACTTTCGCTTTCATCGCGCGCTTCCTTCCCTCTCGTGAGAACCGCCGATCTCTCTCCATGGTGCGCGCGGAGGTCACCAAACGGAAGTACGAGTGACATCCACCGCTAACAGCTTTGCGCGGCCCGCGTGTCACGGTGACGCGGGCAAGACGGCGCTGCCCTGTTGCGAGAGACTGCAGTGGCGGAAGTGATCTGGTGTCAGATCTCGATTCGTGAACCGATGATCACTGTTCGGTCGAGCGGCAGGCTGAAATATGCGGCGGCGTCGGCAGTGATGTACGACGTGGCGATGAACAGGCGCTTGCGCCAAGACGACATGGTGGCGTCCGCCCCGGCCGTCAATTCGATTTTCGACAAGAAATAGGAAGCTGTGTCGATGTCGAGAAGGCCCTCCGTCTCCTTGGCGTCGAGCAGGCTCAGAGCGTGCGGGACGTTGGGCCTTTCCATGTATCCAAAGCGGGCGCTGACGTGAATGATCCCGTCTTGCGAGTAGCCCAGGCTGTCGATAGTTGTGCGTTCTGCATCGGGTACTCGCGGCACCGGCATCGTGTCGATCGACATGATGACGACGTTTTCGTGCAAGACGCGGTTGTGCTCGACGTTGGCTCGCATCGCCAGTGGCGCAGTCTCGTTGCCGCGGTTGAGGAACACCGCCGTTCCCGGGGTGCGCACCAGCGGCGGATCGTATTGCCGTAGCTCCTCGACGAACCCACGCAGCGGCCCTTCCTCCCGCTCGCGCACCCGGGTGACGATCACCCGGCCCTGCTGCCAGGTGGTCATCACGGTGAACACGGCCAGGCCGATGAGTAGCGGTAGCCAGGCGCCATGCACGAGTTTGGTCAGGTTTGCGGCCAGGAACATCAGATCGACCAGCAGCAACGCGCCGCCGCCGATCAGCACCAGCCATAGCGGGGTGCCCCACCGGGTTCGGGCGATGTAGAGGAACAGCAGAGTAACGATCGTGATCGTTCCGGTCACGGCCATCCCGAACGCAAAGGCCAGCGCCGCCGAGCTGCGGAACGCGAACACCAGTGTCAGCACGGCAACCATGAGCACACCGTTGATCCACGGCACATAGATCTGACCGATCGTCGACGCCGAGGTGTGTTCGATGCGCAGCCGCGGCAGGTAGCCCAGCCGAGCCGCTTGGGATGCCACCGAATACGCGCCGGTGATCACTGCCTGCGATGCGATCACCGTTGCGGCCGTGGCGAGCAGCACCATCGGGATCCGCGCCCATTCCGGGGTGAGCAGAAAGAAGGGAGCCCGCACCGCGGTCTTCTCGCGGAGCACCAGTGCGCCCTGACCGAAATAACTCAGCGTGCAGGCCGGCAGCACGAGAAGCAGCCAACCGAGCGAGATGGACCGGCGACCGAAGTGACCCATGTCGGCATAGAGCGCCTCGGCTCCGGTGACCGACAGGACGACCGCCGCCAGAGAAAAGAAGGCGATGTGGAAGTGACCGGCCATGAATGCCAGCGCATAGGTCGGCGACAGCGCCTTCAAAATCTCCGGGTTGTCGGCGACGCCGAATAACCCGGCAGCGCCGATCACCACGAACCAAGCGATCATGACCGGTCCGAAGAGCCGCCCGACCGCCTGGGTGCCGTGACGTCGAACAGCGCCATGATGATTACCGCTGTAATGGGCACGACCCAGTCTTCAAGACCTGGCTCGATCACCTTGAGACCCTCTACCGACGACAGCACGGATATCGCCGGGGTAATCATGCTGTCGCCGAAAAACAGTGCCGCGCCGAAGATTCCCAACGCAGCCAAGGTCTTCGCGGTGCGACGACCTCGCGCGCCGCCGCCGCGCCGGATCAAGGTGATCAGCGCCATGATGCCGCCCTCGCCGTTGTTGTCGGCACGCATCACAAGTGTGATGTAGGTCAGCGTGACGATGATCATCACCGACCAGAAGATCAACGACACGATGCCGAAGACGTTGGCCTGGGCAATCGGCACGGGGTGTGGGTCGCTGGGGCTGAAGAGCGTCTGAATCGTGTAGATAGGGCTGGTGCCAATGTCGCCGAAGACGACCCCGAGCCCACCGACGACCATGGCGACACTGGCCGTGGGCCCGCCGGTGGCCGACTGAGGAGGGGACGCGGTGAGCGAGTCCGCTTTCACGGCGAGTCCTCGTACTTTCGGTTGTGGCGGTTGCGGTGCGGCGGATCGATCGTAATCCGCGGATGACCGGTCGGGCGCCGTCCGGCTAGAGGGGCCGGACACGGGGTCGTCTTCGGCGACATTGGCACCACGCTTGGGGGCCGCATCGATGACGGTGGGTCCGGTGTTGTCACCGCCCGGTGACGATCCGGATGGCGGATCCGCCGCCGAACACCAGGGCAACTAGACTCAGCGACCTGGGTACACATGTTAGGAGTCGGGGTGACCTCACCGAACGAGCCGGGCGCCCCCAATACGGGCGACTTACCGAATGGGGATGCGGTGGCAGAGCGTGCCGGTGCACACCGGGCGACGACCGGACCGGGCCGCCCATCAGAGCCCGCAGACGCTGCGTCGCGGCACCGAGGTGGCGCCTGGCCGTCTCAGCCCGGGCAGTGGCAACCGAACGATCCGCCGACCGACGTCCGGCCACCCGGCCCGAGTTCGGCCGTCGACGCCCGGTTGAACCGCTTCATCACCGGGACCTCGGCGCCGTCGGGTGTCCCGTCCGGGCCGGTGAAGACCAGCCCACCGGAGCCCGACGACCTTCCGGCCCGCAGTGACGGTCCACCGGTTGAGGCCTACGCCAGCGAGTTGCCCGATCTGTCGGGACCTATCCCTCGGGCACAGCGCAGGCCCGCGCCCGACCGTCCGGTCGACGCGCCGGCACCTACGACCGCCGTCAGCCGTCCGGTGAGCACCGAATCCCGGGAATCCCGTGTGCACGTTTCGCCCCGGCGTGGCCGCGGACCGGTGCGGGCCAGCATGCAGATCCGGCGGATCGATCCGTGGAGCACGCTGAAGGTGTCGCTGCTGCTGTCGGTGGCCCTGTTCTTCGTCTGGATGATCTCGGTGGCGTTCCTGTACCTGGTGCTCGGCGGCATGGGCGTGTGGGCCAAGCTCAACAGCAACGTCGGCGATCTGCTCAACAACACCAGCGGAAGCAGCGCAGAACTGGTCTCCAGCGGCACGATCTTCGGCGGCGCCGTGCTGATCGGCTTGGTCAACATCGTTTTGATGACCGCGATGGCCACCATCGGGGCGTTCGTCTACAACCTCACCACGGATCTGATCGGCGGCATCGAGGTGACGCTGGCCGACCGGGATTAGCATTTTGGGGGTGGGGCGGCGAGTGCGGTAATCTCGTCGCTCGGCCGTATCCGGAATCCGGGCCTATAGCTCAGGCGGTTAGAGCGCTTCGCTGATAACGAAGAGGTCGGAGGTTCGAGTCCTCCTAGGCCCACGACCATGTGCCCGTCAAGGTGTTGCGTGAGGCTCGCGCGATCACTGGCAGCGATCGCTGCGGTGGTGGCGGTGGTGGTGCGGGCGCGGCGCAACGCCGAAGTGTGGCACGCGGCGCCGGATCCCACCTCTGATCACGCGCCTGGTCACCCACCTCGCAATGACGAGGGGCCTTAGCTCAGTTGGTAGAGCACCGCCTTTGCAAGGCGGGTGTCAGGGGTTCGATTCCCCTAGGCTCCACAAATCGAAATGCATGACGTCGGGTGATGCTGGACATTTCACCTTCGGGTGATGCCCGACAGTTGCTTCGGCTGATGCCTGACACTCCCGGGATGAGGGAGTTGAGCGTCAGGTCGACCAGCAGCTCCGGGCGTTTGTCGCGGCCGCTGTTGCGGCAGCCGACTCCGACGACGACTGCGCGAAGGATGGTGACGAACAGGCCTGGGACCCCTCGGCCCTGTGACCCGCTTGTGCTGCAGCGAAGGGCACACTGCGCGCGCGACTCATTCATTGCTCGCGTTAGCCCGCCGGCGACCAGGCGGGTACCGAGGAATGTCGACAACCTGCGCTGCATCCTCAAGCCCGAGCACGACGTCTCGGACATGATGCTTACGCCATGCGAGGATCATCCGCAGCAGCTTCTTGGGATCGGTCGGTGCCGCAGCAACTATGGCCGCAACCAGTTCACTTCGCCGGACGTTTGCACCTGCCTCATTCGCGACATCGACGAGTTGGTCAAGACGTCGGTCGACTGGGAACGGCCAGCTGATCGCAGCGGGTTTCGGCGCGGTTCGCGACGCTAGTTGGTCTGCGTCTAGCCGCATGCCGTGCTGATCTACCATGGCACCTCGCTCGGCGCGTCTTGTAGGTCCTTTGTATTTAGGAAATACAATCTACATATTGATTCAGAACATATTTAGGACGAATTTGGGTGGATATGACGAGCATGCGCGAACCAGCCCTGGTGTTCGAGCCGATCGTGGATATCCGTGATGTGCTTGAGTCCTACCTCGTCGATCAGGTGCTGCTAACTGACTGGCAACAAAAGCTGACATCGGCTGCGGCCCGGTTGCTGGAGCTGGCGCAAGCGTGGTCTGACGGAGACCTGCTTGACCTCGCGCGGTTGACGGGGCACCTTGCCGCCGAGCGTCTGACCGTCGATACAGTCCTCGCCCGGACTGCGGCAGACAACGCGGCGCGGGTGTTGGAACAGGTCCGTATTCCGGGCGTCCCGCGTCCTGAGGACGAAGACTGGGCTTTCTAACACGACTTCATTGTTCTGACGGCGGCGAGGCCTGCAACGGCGGTTGCGCCAGCTGCGCGAAGCGCGCGTGCGGTTTCCTGAGCTGTCGCTCCGCTGGTGTATACGTCATCGACGATCAGCACGCGCTTTCCTGAAATGTCCACGGGGCAACGGAATTGCCCTTCAAGTGCCGTGGCTCGATCCGTGGGATTAAGGCTCTTCGCTGGCGCACGGAATGCCTGTATCGACTGGCAGCGCACTAGCTGACGTCGCGTTGGTGTGCAACTGCCGCAGCGACGCGCGATCCAAAGCTCAGGACACTCGCGTCGTGGCCCGGGACAGCGACAATCGCGTCGACCGTTGCCAGACGGGGATGCTGCTCGATGAAGTCGACAATCTCGCCAACGACCTTCAGTCCCACGTGCCGCTGCATCTTGGCATCGGCTTTGTACCTGTACTTACCGCGATGCACGAGGTCAGCGAGATCGGTGTGCCCCCCAAGCACGTCGTCAACGATCTTGTTGTACCAGTCAAGCGCGATCGCGAAGTCAACCGACGTCCCACAAGGGACTATGACGACCCCGTGTAAGAGGTCGAGGAGTTTCGACGTCGGGGCGGACGGGCAAGGGCCTGCGCCGTCGAGCATGTGGTGGCCATAGAATGTGGCCCAGGCTCTGCGCACATACCTCCTATCAGTCAGCTGAACTTGCGTGACAGCACCTTCTGGGCCAGCGATACGCAGTATGTGTCCACCGCGCGGCGTCGCCTCGAAGTCATGTTCTGTGACGTACGAGCCGCCCCGATTGCTCGGCCCGCGTTGGGACAAATCTCTGATTACCATGCAACCCACTTGAACTAATTTCCGTCATATATGGTCGCGTGCGTTGCCGACATTCACGGCACGCGACACGCCACGCAATGGGTTGATGCGAACGTACGTTCGATAGTATCGTAGGTGCTTAGCCTCAGGCGCCGAGGAGGTGGCTCGATGGACACCGACGCGCTTGTCCGTTTGCAGTACGCGGTGGCTGCGACTCGCTACGGCGGAGGGCAGAAGACCATGGCCATGAGGGTCCGTGGTACCGGCGTGCGTGCCTTCGAAGATGTCGTCAGCGCACTTCAGCTCGAAGTCCGTCGAAGCATCGAGGAACAAGCTCGAGAGCTTCTGGATCGTGGAGTCGACGCCATCCTTCTCGGTCAGCCCGGTTTCCCAGAGCACCTTGCATCCGTCTCGTCAGGCGCCGGCAGCTCTATTCATTAAAGGCCCACGTCAGCTGCTTGAACAGCGCGCAATCGGTATGTGCGGTTCACGGCATGCAAGTTCTGAAGGATTGCGAGCGGCTCATGCATGTTCGGATGCTGTCGCTCGCCGCGGATACAGCGTGGTATCTGGTTACGCGAAAGGCGTGGATCTAGTGGCCCATTCCGCAGCACTTGCGAGTGGAGGTACGACCGTCATAGTGCTCGCGGAAGGGATGAACAATTTCCGCATTCGACGCGGTGAATTCATGTCCGTGGCCATGAAAAAGTACCCACTGGTGGCCAAGTCGAGGTATCCGTTTTTGGCCAGATAAAAGTATCCACCCCGTGTTCGTCGTGTCGATCAGGAACTGCGGGCCCCGATGGTGACGGTGAAGGCGCCAACCACTCAGCGCCACCACCGGGGAGTTCCATTGAAATCTGCGAAGGACCGAATGGACATCATTTCCGCCTACCAACAGCTCGGGTCGTATAGGGCTGCCGCCGAGCACTGCGGCACCACCCACCGCACCGTCAAGAAGATCGTGGACAAGTTCGAGGCCGACCAGGCCGGCGTCCCGCCACCACCGCGGGCCGAACGGGCCCACAACTACGACGCGGTCGCCGATCTGGTCGCCGAACGCGTGGAGAAATCGAAGGGTCGGATCTCGGCCAAGCGGCTGCTCCCGAAGGCCCGTGCGGCGGGCTACACGGGTTCTGATCGTAACTTCCGCCGCCTCGTCGCGGAGGCGAAAGCGTTGTGGCGCAGCACCAATCACCGAGGCCGTCGTCCAGCCGTGTGGGAACCCGGTGAGTACCTGGTCATCGACTGGGCTCAAGTCGGACCGGGGTTGTTCCTGTTCTGTGCGGTGCTGGCGTTCTCGAGGTGGCGCTTCGTGCGCTTCGCCACCAACGAGCGTGCCTCGACCACGTTGGCATTGATCGCCGAAGCCCTGGCCGCCGCGGGTGGGGTCCCGGCGCGGGTGCTGGCCGACCGGATGGCCTGCCTCAAGGGCGGGGTCGTGGCCAACGTCGTCGTCCCGACTCCGGACTACGTCCGGCTGGCCGGTCACTACGGCTTCGCTCCCGATTTCTGTCATGCGAGTGACCCGCAGTCCAAGGGCATCGTGGAGAACCTGTGCGGCTACGCCCAGGACGATCTTGCCGTCCCGCTGTTGACCGAGGCCGCCGTCACCGGAACACCGGTCGATCTGCGTATCGCCAATGCCGCGGCGGAGGTGTGGTGCGCGGAAGTGAACGCCGCGACCCATTCGGAGATCTGCGCGGTTCCCGATGAACGGTTGATCGTCGAACATGAACTGCTGCAACCACTCCCATCCCTGCGACTGCAGATCGGGGCACCATCGGTGCTGCGCAAGGTCGACCGCCTGTCCTGCATCCGGTACGGGTCGGCGCGCTACTCGGTGCCGATGCGGTTGATCGGCACCACGGTGGCCGTGGTCGTCGACCACGGCGCCATCTGTCTGCTGGAGCCCGGCACCGGGGTGATCGTGGCCGAACACGAACTCGTCGCACCCGGCGGCACCTCGATCCTCGATGAGCACTACGACGGACCCCGGCTAGCACCCAGTCGCGGCCCGCGCCCGAAGACCATGGTCGAGAAGCAGTTCTGCGACCTCGGCGCCGATGCGCAGGCGTTCCTGGTCGGCGCCGCGGCGATCGGCAACACCCGGCTGGCCTCGGAGTTGGAGATCCTGCTCGCCCTCGGCGCGGCCCACGGCACCGACGCCCTGGTCTCCGCGCTGCACCGGGCGGTGGCGTTCCGCCGGTTCCGAGCCGCCGACGTGCGTTCCATCCTGGCCGCGGGCACCGGGGCGCCGCAGCCCCGACCCGCTGGCGACGTGCTCATCCTCGACCTGCCCGTGGCCCCGACCCGCTCCCTGGACGCCTACAGGATCACCCCCGCCGTGGCCGATGGCGAGGTGATCCCATGAGCAGGACGCCACCCATCACCGACGCTGAACCCGTTGCACCGAAATCGATTCCACCCCTCGCCGCCGATCTGGATGCCGGGTTGCGACGGTTGAAACTGGCCGCGGTGCGGCGCACCGCACCCGAAGTCCTGATCACCGCCAAGACCCAACGCTGGACTCCCGAGGAGGTTCTGCGCACGCTGGTCGAGACCGAACTGGCGGCCCGCGACGCCTCGAACGTCGTCAACCGCCTCAAAGCCGCGGCGTTCCCCGTGCCCAAGACGTTGGAGAGCTTCGACGTGGCCGCCTCCTCCATCCCGCCGAAGACCTTCGACTACCTGTCGAGTCTGGAATGGATTCGCGCGCAACAGAATCTGGCGATCATCGGCCCCGCCGGCACCGGCAAGTCCCACACCCTGATCGGGTTGGGAACCGCCGCGATCCACGCCGGACACAAGGTCCGCTATTTCACCGCCGCCGACCTCGTCGAAACCCTCTACCGCGGCCTGGCCGACAACACCGTCGGCAAGATCATCGAATCGCTGCTGCGGGTCGACCTGATCATCCTCGACGAACTCGGGTTCGCCCCCCTCGACGACACCGGCACCCAGTTGCTGTTCCGGCTCGTCGCCGGCGCCTACGAACGCCGCTCGCTGGCCATCGGATCGCACTGGCCCTTCGAGCAGTGGGGCCGCTTCCTGCCCGAACAGACCACCGCGGTCAGCATCCTCGACCGCCTCCTGCACCACGCCACCGTCGTCATCACCGACGGTGACTCCTATCGCATGAAAGACGCCAAACACCGGAAGGAGACGCCCACACCAACCTAGGAACTACCGCACGGGGTGGATACTTCTATCTGGCCACCAGCGGATACTTCAACCTGGCCATTGACAATTCACGAAGTTGTGGGATCCCGATCGGGCTGTGGTGGTCTCACAGTTTGCGCCGGATCAGAAGTGGTTCGCGTCCGGCGCCATGGCGCGTAACACAGTTATCGCTGGGTTCAGCCAAGCACTTGTTGTTGTGGAAGCTGGCGAGACGGGTGGGACCTTGGCCGCAGGGCAATACGCACTAGAGCGGGGCCAAACGGTACTAGCCCTCCAGCTCTTCGACGCGGCTCCAGGAAACAAGCTGCTGATTGCGCACGGCGCGAAAGTCATTCGCAGTCGGCACCATCTCGAAATAGCACTTGACTACCTCAACGGACATGGGCCGAAACAGCTTTCGCTGATGTGAACACTGAATTGTGAAGCGTTTGAATCGCGCGGCTGGGCTAACCGCTGGGGCGTTGATCGGGTCTGTGACCGCCGAAGGCGTTGAGGTGGGACACTTCATCTCTGTGGCTAGCGCTTGGGTGTGGAGCATGCATCCAGCAAGCACGGTAACAGACACTTCCAGGAGCTAGGGCTATGTCTTTCCGCAGATTGACGGGACTAAGAACAAATTGTCCAGCTAAATGATTTGCCTTTGCAAGGCGGGTGGTAGGGGTTCGATTCCCCATGGCTCCACAGTTCGAAGATGCAGCCCAGATGGTGCCTATCCGACAACGCGGGGATGACGCTGATCGCAGCGACGATCAGCATCGGCACGAAAGCGCCACGGGTAGGCCATGCGTTGATATGAGCTCGGTGGACTCCCAGATGCCACGGCGGCGCTTCGCCTATGGCGCGAAGGGATAGACATGCGATCCCGTCACGCGTGTCCTCGATTACCCACGACAAATCGCAGCCGGCACCGCTTAAAGCGCATCTACAGTGCCGGGATCTTGCCCTCGAACAGCCGCCGTGCGTTACCGGACCCGACCTTGTGTCGAAGCTCGTCGTCGAACGGGAAGTCGGCGAGGAACTTCGCGCCGGCCATGTTGTCGTCCATCGGATAATCGACCGAGAACATCACCCGATCGGCCGACATGACTTCCAGCGTGCAAGCAAACGCCGGCGCCGAGAAGTTGCCGCTGGTGGTCACATAGAAGTTGGAGCGCAGGTACTCCGACGGCAACCGGCGCAGCTTGTGGCCGGCATCCGGATCGCCGGCAAGGCCGTAGTAGCGGTCGA
This sequence comes from Mycobacterium pseudokansasii, assembly GCF_900566075.1. Classification (NCBI taxonomy): domain Bacteria; kingdom Bacillati; phylum Actinomycetota; class Actinomycetes; order Mycobacteriales; family Mycobacteriaceae; genus Mycobacterium; species Mycobacterium pseudokansasii. The sequence continues at coordinate 19,935 of NZ_UPHU01000001.1, forward strand.
TCCGGTGGGCGGCGAACGGCAGCATCTCGCCCAGGTGGCCCAAGATCATCTGCAGCCGGGGAAAGCGGTCGAATAGGCCCGAGTAGATCAGCCGCAGCGCATGCGTACCGGTCTCCACGCCGAAACCCCACGATGCCAGGTGCAGCCCGGCGCCGAGGTATGGCTTGAACCAGGCGTCCATCACCGCCGGGTGCGGAGTGGTCGGATGCAAATAGATCGGTGCCTGCAGCGCTTCGGCGGCTTCGAACAATCCGTAGTAGGCCTGGTCGTCGAGATAACGACCCTGAGTGTGCCCGTTGATCAGCCCCCCGACGAAACCCAATTCGCTCACGGCGCGGGTCAATTCGGCCGCCGCGGCCCGCGGATCCTGGGGCGCCAGGGTCGCAAACGCACCGAATCGGTCGGGCATCGCGGTGATCGTCTCGGCCAAGTCGTCATTGGCGCGACGCGCACCGTCGACCGCACGGTGGACGTCGTCGTCGGCCTGCACGCCGGGGTCGAACAGCGAGAGGATCTGGAAGTCGATTCCCGCGGCGTCCATCTGCTCTAGCCGCAGCGCTCCCCGGTCGTACAGCCGCTCGTATGCGGTGCGATTGTGCAGCCGAAGCCAGCTGCCGACGACATTGTCGGCGCTGACCGGATCCCACGCGTAATGCTCTTCCAACGCAATCAACGACATCGCAAGCCTCGCCCCGTGATGCCGCGCCCTACGGGCGCGGCTGGACCTCCACGCTCGGCGGGCGCGGCGAGGGCTCCGGGCGCGACGAGCGCCGCACGATCGTGAATGCCACCGCACCACCGGCCACGACGACGACGGTGGCCGCCCCGGCGATCACCCATACCCGCTTCTTGCCGCGGCGCTGGGACCAGCGCGCTTCCTGAAGCACCTGGGGCAGGTTTGCCACCACTTCCTGGGCAGCGGCCAGTTCCTGGGCGAGCGTTTCTTGAGCGGCGGCGATCTCGCGGGCCAACCGGCCTTCTCGGTACCGGCGACGAAGCTGCGAGGCGGTCGACTGCGCGGACTGCACTCCGAGACCGACGACGCCACGGGTCACGTCCACGGGCCCAACCGCCGAATAGGTCAGCCCGCGGGTGAGTCGCTCCCTCGGGGTCAACCGGGTTTCCGCCTTCTCGCTCATCTGCCGCCTTTCTGGTGTCTGGCTGGTCGATGCCCTAGCCCAGAGCCACTTCGATACCCCCACAGACTGCCATCACAAGGACGTCTGCGGGCCCATTGCCTCAATACCGCGCCGTTCGCGTCGGGTGGCACCGGGTGCGGCCGCGCCACCGGGTAATGGCACACTGTGATCCCGTGACTAACAGCCCGTTTCAGACTGCCACCGCCACGCTGCACACCAACCGCGGAGACATCAAGGTCGCCCTCTTCGGAAACCATGCGCCCAAGACCGTCGCCAACTTCGTCGGCCTGGCACAGGGCACCAAGGATTACTCGACCCAAAATGCATCGGGAGGCACCTCCGGCCCGTTCTACGACGGAGCGGTCTTTCACCGGGTGATCAACGGGTTCATGATCCAGGGTGGCGACCCGACGGGCACCGGCCGCGGAGGGCCGGGCTACAAGTTCGCCGACGAGTTCCACCCGGAACTGCAATTCGACAAGCCCTACCTGCTGGCGATGGCCAACGCCGGGCCCGGCACCAACGGCTCACAGTTCTTCATCACCGTCGGCAAGACTCCGCACCTGAACCGGCGTCACACGATCTTCGGTGAGGTGACCGATCCGGAGTCGCAGCGCGTCGTCGACGCCATCGCGACCACACCCACCGACGGCAACGATCGGCCCACCGACCCGGTGGTGATCGAGTCGATCACCATCTCCTGAACCACCGCTCTACCCGCCCCCTGGGCCGGCGTAGCCGGCTGCGGTGAGGGCATCGAGCACGTTCAGCGGATCGGTCCCAAGGTCCCAACGGGACAAGATGAACAGTCGGTCGTTGACCGTCTCGATCTCGAGGAGTCGCACAGTGCGCGCGTAACGCCGGAACTGAGAGATCCGGATGATCTTGATGTCGGGCCGGCGCAATAACTGCGTCCGCAACCACCCTCGGATCGCCAGCCCGTCACCGGTGATTGCCAGCTTCGGCCGTGCCCGCCAGGAAACGCCGGCAAACAAGATCAAACCGAGTGCGGCAACCATGGCCAGCGCGCGCCCCGGCGGGTCTGTGACCAAGATCACAGACCCGATAGCCATCAATACGCCCGCAATGCCGCAGCCAGCGATTCCAGCCGCCGGGGGCGACCATTGTGTTTGCTGCATGCGCTATCCGGACCCTCCGACCACCGCAGATTCGGTTATCCACAGACGCTATCAACAGTGGGGATAAATCACATCCATGTGATTGACGAACCATAAGGTTGCTGGCTCAGTAAAGAACCCCACCTGAAATAAATTCATTTCGGGCGCGGTGCGGCTTAGTGCCACCGCATGGTGAGCAACAAGCCGGTGATCATGAAAGCGAACGCGATGGCGTAGTTCCACGGGCCCAGATCCGCCATCCACTGCAGCGCCTTGGGGGCCTGACTACCGAGGGCGGCCAACTGAAACACCATCAACCAGACGAGGCCGATCAACATCAACCCGATGAACAAGGAGACGAACCACACACTGGACGGTCCGACCTTCACTTTCACGGGTGTGCGGCTGACCGGCTTGACGGTGACGTCGTTCTTTTTGCGGACCTTCGACTTGGGCATGTAATACCTCGGGATACCTCAACAACACGGTGAGCGGACAAAGTGCAAGGATTGCGACTGCAGTTGCAGTTGCAGCCAAAGCTTGGCTACGAGACTAACCCAACTGGCCTCGCGATCAGGAAACGGAGACGTGATGACCGATGAGCGCCGCTCGGCGTGGCGTTTCGGCGTTCCGCTGGTGTGCCTGCTCGCCGGCTTGTTGCTGGCCGCGACGCATGGGGTTTCCGGCGGTGCGGAGATTCGCCGCAGTGACGCGCCGCGGCTCGTCGATCTCGTCCGCCACGCCCAGTCGTCAGTGAATCGGCTGGATGCCCAGCGGGACGCGCTGACCAAACGGATCGACATGGCGCACACTCCGTCGTCGGATACCGCATTGGCGGCGATGCTCAGGCGGGCCTCGCAACTGGCCGGTGAGGCTGGCATGAACCCGGTCCACGGCCCGGGCGTCGTCGTGACGCTCAGCGACGCGCAGCGCGACGCCCAGGGCCGCTTTCCCCGCGATGCCTCCCCCGACGACTTGGTAGTGCACCAACAGGACATCGATGCGGTCTTCAACGCGGTGTGGAGCGCGGGCGCCGAGGCGATCCAGATGCAAGACCAGCGCATCATCGGAAGCTCGGTGGTGCGTTGCGTCGGCAACACGTTGCTGCTCAACGGACGCACGTACAGCCCGCCCTACACGATCACCGCGATCGGCAATCCCGCCGCGATGCAAGCAGCCTTGGCCTCGGCTCCGCTGGTGACCCTCTACAAGCAGTACGTAGTCCGGTTCGGATTGGGTTACCACGAAGAAGTCAAGTCCGACGTGCAGGTCGTCGGACATTCCGAACCGGTCCGGATGCATTTCGCGCAGCCGCTGGGGCCCGTGGGTTACTGAGGCCGGACGGTAACCTGTCACGATGCGGACTCTGGTCGTCGACAACTACGACAGCTTCGTGTTCAACCTGGTCCAGTACCTGGGCCAATTGGGCGTCGAGGCCGAAGTGTGGCGCAACGACGACGGTCGGCTCGCCGACGAGACCGCCATCGCCGAGCAATTCGACGGCGTGCTACTGAGTCCGGGCCCCGGCACGCCGGAACGGGCGGGGGCGTCGGTGAGCATGGTCGCGGCGTGCGCCGCCGCGCGGACCCCGCTGCTGGGCGTGTGCCTGGGACATCAGGCCATCGGTGTGGCGTTCGGGGCCACCGTCGACCGCGCGCCCGAGTTGCTGCATGGCAAGACCAGCAGCGTCTACCACACGAATGTCGGTGTACTGCAAGGACTTCCGGACCCATTCACGGCAACCCGGTATCACTCGCTGACCATCCTGCCGGAGTCGCTGCCGGCCGAGCTGGAGGCCACCGCCCATACCCGCAGCGGAGTGATCATGGGCGTGCGTCACCGCGAGTTGCCGATTCACGGTGTCCAGTTCCACCCGGAGTCGATCCTGACTGAGGGCGGACACCGGATGCTGGCCAACTGGCTGACCTATTGCGGCTGGGCGCGCAACGACACGTTGGTGCGCCGGCTGGAAAACGAAGTGCTCACCGCCGTCCGGCCGCACCTACCGACCCCAGGAGCCGGCCCAGCAGCCGGGACTACTGACCGAACTTCAGCGTGATGATGCCGTCGCGGTTGACACCGGAACCGGCTGGGGGGCTCTGGTAGACGACCCGGTTGTGCTGGGAACCGCCGGCGTCGACGTCGGGCCCCTTGTCCAGCACCCCGGTCCAGCCCAGCGCGCGCAGCCGCGGTTCGGCGTCGGTCCAGAACATCCCCGACAGGTCGGGCATGACGAATTGGTTGCCCTTGGACACTTGTAGTTCGATCACCGAATCGACCGGAACGGTGGTGCCCGCGGGTGGGTTGGTGCCGACCACGTCACCCGCCGGCTTCGGGCTGTCCACCTGCGCTTGGCTGAACTTGGTGAAGCCGTAGACGTTGAGGTTCTTCTGCGCCAGGTCGACGGTCTGACCCGCGACGTCGGGAATCTGTTTGGCCTCGGGCCCGGAGCCGACGATGATCGTGATCACGTTGGTGATCGCCGAGGTCTGGTTGGCCGGCGGGTTGGTCCCGATGACCTTGCCCGCCATTTCCGGGGAGGACGGCGAGGCGGCCTGCTTGAATTTGCTGAACCCGGCGGCGGTCAGCTTCTTGACCGCTTCGGCATAGGTCAGCGACGAGACATCGGGCAGCTCACGTTGCTCGGGTCCGGTGGAGACGTTGATGGTGATGTCGGCTCCCGCACCCACCGAGGTGTTGGCAGCCGGGTCGGTCCCGATGACGTGGTCAGGCGGGATCGTCGAGTCCGGTTTCTGCAGCGTGCGGGTTTTGAAGCCGCGGTTCTGCAGCGCGGCAATGGCGTCGGCAGATGCTTGGCCACGCACGTCGGGCACCTGGACCTTGCGGGTGTTGCCGCCGAAGGTATTGATGGCGATCGTGACGGCGATCGTCAGCACCGCCAGTACCGCGACCACCGCGACCCAACGGCCCACCGAAGGGGTGGTGCGGTCGCGATCGGTCTGGTCGAGGACCTGGCGAGGTAGCGGATCGGTGCGCGGAGCGGCGGGATGTCCCGGTGTGGCCGCCAGCAACGAGCGTCGCTCGGCGCCGCTGAGCACCTTGGGTGCCTCCGGTGGCTCGCCGTTGTGCACCCGGACCAGGTCGGCGCGCATTTCCGCCGCGGTCTGGTAACGGTTTTCCGGGTTCTTGGCCAGCGCCTTGAGGACGACGGCGTCCAGGTCGGCGGAGATGCCCTCATGGCGTTCCGAGGGCGGGATGGGGTCTTCGCGAACGTGCTGGTAGGCGACCGCCACCGGCGAGTCACCGGTGAACGGCGGTTCGCCGGTCAGGATTTCGTACAGCACACACCCCAACGAATAGACATCGGAGCGCGCATCGACCGCATCGCCGCGAGCCTGCTCGGGGGATAGATATTGCGCCGTCCCGATCACCGCGGCCGTCTGGGTGACGCTGTTGCCGCTGTCGGCGATCGCCCGGGCAATGCCGAAGTCCATCACCTTCACCGCATTGGTCGAGCTGATCATGATGTTGGCCGGCTTGACGTCACGATGGATGATGCCGTTTTGGTGGCTGAAGTTTAGTGCCTGGCAGGCGTCGGCGATCACCTCGATGGCCCGCTTCGGCGGCATCGGTCCCTCGGTGTGCACGATGTCACGAAGGGTGACGCCGTCGACGTACTCCATGACGATGTAGGGCAGCGGACCGGCGGATGTCTCGGCTTCGCCGGTGTCGTATACCGCCACGATTGCCGGGTGGTTCAGTGCCGCCGCGTTTTGTGCCTCACGCCGAAAGCGCAGGTAGAAACTGGGGTCGCGGGCCAGATCGGCGCGCAGCACCTTTACCGCCACGTCGCGGTGTAGACGCAGATCGCGGGCCAGGTGAACTTCGGACATTCCCCCGAAGCCGAGGATGTCGCCCAGTTCATAGCGATCGGAGAGGTGCCGAGGGGTGGTCATCGCGATGTCTCGTATCGGTCCGGCGACTCATGGTGAGTCGGTCGCAGCGCGACAGTCCGGCTGAGTTGGTCTGTCCGGCTCGCCCGCGGCGGCGGGAAGAGCCCCCTTTGCGAGCCGTCATGGCCGGCATCGTCGACCGGGCTGAAACCCGTCCCACCGAGTCGCGAACCCTGACCGGTCGGCGTCTGGCTGGCCGACGGGCTTCCGGTGTCGGTCACGGTAGGGGGCGGTAGCTGCGGCTGGTTGTCGCCACGCGAATTGATGACGATGAGCACCGCGATGATGATGGCCAGCGCCCCGAGGACGCCGGCAGCCCACAACAGTGCCCGCTGGCCCGACGAGAATGTACGCCGCGCGGGTGGCCGGTTTCCCCCGGTCGCCGGCCGGGAGCGGCGCGGGGCCGTGGCCCGGCTGGTGGGGTTGCCCGCGATCCGGGCCGGCGCGCTCGACGGAATCGCTGCCGGCGCGGCCCGCCCGGGCGGCGGTGACTGGCTGGGCCGTGGCGGTCTCCGGCCGGCCCGTACCGCGGCGACGGCGTCGGCGAACGGTCCCCCACTGCGATAGCGCATCTGGGGGTTTTTCACCAGCGTGATCTCGATGAGTTCTCGCACATTGGGGGGCAGCTCGGCGGGCAGTGGTGGCGGCGGTTCCTTGATGTGCTTCATCGCCACCGTCAAGGCGCCGTCACCGGTGAACGGCCGCTTACCCGAAACCGCTTCGTAGCCAACAACTCCCAACGAATATACGTCACTGGCCGGGGTCGCGTCGTGACCCAAAGCCTGTTCGGGCGCGATGTATTGGGCGGTGCCCATCACCATTCCGGTCTGCGTCACCGGCGCCGCGTCGACGGCCTTGGCGATCCCGAAGTCGGTGATCTTCACCTGGCCGGTGGGCGTGATCAAGATGTTGCCCGGCTTGACGTCGCGGTGCACCAGTCCGGCCGCGTGGGCAACCTGAAGAGCGCGGCCGGTCTGCTCGAGCATGTCGAGCGCGTGCCGCAACGACAGCCGGCCGGTGCGCTTGAGCACCGAGTTCAGCGGCTCGCCGTTGACCAGCTCCATCACCAGGTAGGCGGTGCGGCCCTCGCCGTCCATCTGGCTCTCGCCGTAGTCATGCACCGCCGCGATCCCCGGGTGGTTGAGCATGGCCGTGGTGCGGGCCTCGGCCCGGAACCGTTCGATGAACTCCGGGTCGGAGGAGAACTCGTTCTTGAGCACCTTGACGGCCACCCGCCGGCCCAGTCGGCTGTCGACCGCTTCCCAGACCTGCCCCATGCCGCCGGTGGCGATGAGCCGCTGCAGGCGGTAGCGGCCAGACAGCGTCATACCAACTCGGGGACTCATGGGCCCCCCTGCAGCGCAGCTTCGATCACGGCCCGTCCGATCGGCGCGGCCAGCGCACCACCGGTCGCGGACAGACGATCGCCCCCGTTTTCCACAAACACCGCGATGGCAACCTTCGGCGCCTGTGCTGGCGCGAAGGCGATGTACCACGCATGGGGCGGAGTATGACGGGGGTCTGTGCCGTGCTCTGCGGTACCCGTCTTGGATGCGATCTGCACGCCGGGGATGGCCCCTTTCTGCTGTGTGACTTTCTCGGCGCCGACCATCAGCTCTGTTAGCTTAGCGGCGACCTGCGGCGACACCGCGCGCCGCTGCTGATATGGCGCAGTGGTGCTGATGTTGGCCAGGTCGGGCCCGCGGAGGTTGTCAACGAGGTACGGCCGCATGGTGATCCCGCCGTTGGCGATGGTCGCCGCGACCTCGGCGTTCTGCAGCGGGGTCAGCGCGACGTCCTTCTGCCCGATACTGGTCATACCCAATGCGGCGGTGTCGGCGATCACGCCGATGGTCGACTCGGCCACCTGCAGCGGTATCGGGTCCGGCGAAGTGTCCAAGCCGAACGCTTGTGCCGTGCTGCGCAGCGCGGCTGCGCCGGTGAGCATGCCCAACTGGACGAATGCGGTGTTGCACGACTTGGCGAATGCCACGCTCAGCGACACGGTCGGCTCGGCGCCGCACGTCGTGCCACCGTAGTTCTCCAATGTCGCCGTGCTTCCGGGCAGCGGAATCTCGGCGGCGGCGGTCAGTTGCTCGGTGTCGGTGGCTCCGGCCTGCAGTGCGGCCGCGGTGGTGATCACTTTGAAGGTGGAACCCGGCGGGTACGTTTCGGCGATGGCCCGATTGGTCAGCGGCGAGTCGGGGTTGTCGCGAAGCCGCTGCCAGGCTTGCGCCTGGACCTCGGGATCGTGCGACGCGAGCAGGTTGGGGTCATAGGACGGCGTCGACACCAGCGCGAGGATCTTGCCAGTCGACGGCTCCAGCGCCACAACCGCGCCTTTGCATGGGCCGCCGCAGCCCTGTTGCATCGCGTCCCAGCCGGCCTGCTGGACGCGGGGGTTGATGGTGGTGTCGACATTGCCGCCGCGCGGGTCGCGCCCGGTGAAGAAGTCGGCCAGTCGCCGGCCGAACAACCGCTCGTCCGACCCATTCAGCAGCGGGTCCTCGGCGCGTTCCAGACCGGTACTGGAATAACGCAGCGAGTAGAAGCCGGTGACCGGCGCGTACACCTGGGGATTGGGATAGACCCGCAGGAACCGAAAACGGCTGTCGGTGGCCACCGAGTAGGCCAGCAGCTGCCCGCCCGCGGTGATCTGGCCGCGCTGGCGCGAATACTCGTCGAGCAGGACGCGTTGATTGCGCGGATCGGCGCGCAACCCGTCGGCGGTGAAGACCTGCGTCATCGTGGCGTTGAGCAGCAGTAGCACGATCAACGCCATCACGGTCACCGAGATCCGGCGCAGAGAGGCGTTCATACCCGCTCGATCACCTCAGTACCGGCCGCCGCGATCGGCGTCGTATTTCGGGCGCGGGTGCGCAGCGGACGTCGGGCGCCGTGTGAGATGCGCGCCAATATGGCCAGCAGCACATAGTTGGCCAGTAGCGACGACCCACCGTAGGACATCCACGGTGTGGTCAGCCCGGTCAGCGGAATGAGCTTGGTAACGCCGCCGACTACGATGAACAGCTGGATGGCCAGCGTCGATGCCAGGCCAGCGGCCAGCAGCTTGCCGAAGCTGTCACGGGTGGCGATCGCGGTGCGCAGCCCCCGGATGATGACGATCGTGTAGAGCATCAAAATGGCGGCCAGGCCGACCAAGCCGAGCTCCTCGCCGAAGGCGGCGATGATGAAGTCGGTCGATGCCGCGGGCACGGTGTCGGGCTGGCCGTTGCCGAGTCCCGTCCCGAAGATGCCACCGGTGGCGAAGCTGAACAGCGACTGGACCATCTGGAAGCCGCTGCCCTCGGGGTCGGCGAACGGATCCCACCAGGTCTGTACCCGGACACGGACGTGGCTGAAGACGAAGTAGGCCACGACGCTTCCCGCCGCGAACAGCGCCAAGCCGATGACGACCCAGCTGACCTTCTGGGTGGCCAGGTAGACGACCACCAAGAAAGACGCATACAACAGCAGCGACGTGCCCAGGTCCTTCTCGAAGACCATGACCCCCACCGAGATCACCCAGGCCGCCAGCAGCGGCGCAAGGTCGCGGGGGCGCGGCAGGTTCATGCCCATCAGATGCTTACCCGCGCTGGTGAACAGTCGGCGTTTGGCGACCAGCACCGCGGAAAAGAAGATCAGCAGCAAGATCTTGGAGAATTCGGCCGGCTGAATCGAGAAGCCGGGTAACCGGATCCAGATCTTGGCGCCGTTCTGTTCGGACCAACGTGCGGGAAGCAGTGCGGGTATGGCGAGCATGACCAGACCGGCGAACCCGCAGGTGTAGCCGTAGCGCGCGAGCTGGCGGTGATCCTTGAGAAAGGTCACCACCAGCGCGAACGAGGTCACGCCGACAAGCGTCCACAGCATCTGCTGGTTCGCGCTGGGATGACTGTGGTGGCCGATCTCGTCGTCGACGAGGTCGAGGCGGTGGATCATCACCAGGCCAAGCCCGTTGAGCAGCGCCACCACCGGCAACAGCAGGGGGTCGGTGAACGGGGCGGAGCGTCTGATAGCCAGGTGCGCAAAGCCGAACAGCGTCAGGAAGGCCAGCCCGTAGCTGGCCAAATCCCAATGGAGGCTGCGATCTTGGTTAGCTTCCACGATCAGCAGCGCGGCGACGGTGATCACGGCGGCGAAGCACAGTAGCAGCAATTCGGCGTTGCGCCGGGTCGGCAACGGGGGCGTCACCGTCACCGGCGCCTGCAGCGGTGCCGTCATGCCGCCGCCCGGCAGTCAATGCCCGGCTGCGGAGGAGGTGGCGGAAGCGCGGTCACGGTCGGTGATGTCGTTGGCGGTGACGCGGGCGCCGTCGGCGAAGTGCTCGCGTGGTTGGGGCCGGCACTTCCGGAAGTGGTGGACGGGGCCCCGGCGGTCGGGGTGGTCGGGGACGTTGACGAGGATGTGACGCTCGGTTCGGGGGTCCCGCTGGCGGTGGTCGGGGTGAGTGGCCCGGGTGGCGAGGTGGCGCGGGGCGGCGGACACGGTGGCAGTAGGGAATTGGCGGCCAGTTCACGCAGCTGAGTAATGGCGCCGTCCAGGGAGCCGGTGGGAAGTCCGGCCTGCACTTGCGCGCGTTCGGACGGACGCAGATCCTCCAACTTCATCAGATGGCAGTCGAGGTGGTCCAGGGATTGGCCGTAGCTGATCTGGGACAGGTCATTGCGTGCGTTCAAACAGCCCAGCAGATACGGCTCGTGCAGGGGCATGCCCAGCAGCGACCCTTGGATCCCGCGCATGATCGACACCGTGCCGTTGTATTCCGCGACGTAGTAGTTGTTGCGGATGATCGCGCGACCGATGAACAGCGCCGCGACAACCAGGACCGCCGCCAGCACAGCGACAAGCATGATCCGCCGACGCGACCAGCGGTGCCGGTGGAAAGTCTCGGCCGGCGGCGGAACCCGCTTGACGGCTTCTTTACGGGGGGTTATCGCAGAGGCTCGTCCGGCGGCCGTGTTAGGCAGGGTCAGTTGGTCGTCGTCACCGGATACCGCTCCGGCCAGAATCGGCTGGGTCTGGCCGTACTCGTAGTCGACGACGTCGGCCACCACGACGGTCACGTTGTCCGGGCCGCCACCGCGCAGCGCGAGTTCGATAAGACGGTAGGCGCTTTCGGCGACGTCGGGGATCTTCAGGGCCTCGTGGATGGTCTCGTCGCTCACCGGGTCGGACAGGCCGTCCGAGCACAGCAGGTAGCGGTCGCCGGCCCGTACTTCGCGCATGGTCAGGGTGGGTTCGACCTCGTGACCGGTCAACGCCCGCATGATCAGCGATCGCTGGGGGTGACTGTGTGCCTCCTCCGCGGTGATCCGGCCCTCGTCGACCAGGGTTTGGACGAACGTGTCGTCCTTGGTGATCTGGGTGAGCTCGCCGTCGCGCAGTAGATAGCCGCGGGAGTCACCGATGTGCACCAGACCAAGCCGGTTGCCGTCGAAGAGGATTGCGGTGAGGGTGGTTCCCATGCCCTCGAGGTCGGGCTCCATCTCGACCTGGGCGGCGATGGCCGAGTTGCCGGCGCGGACCGCGGCCTCGAGCTTGCCGAGCAGGTCACCACCGGGCTCGTCGTCGTCGAGATGGGCCAGTGCGGCGATGACCAGTTGGGATGCCACCTCGCCGGCGGCATGACCGCCCATGCCGTCGGCCAGCGCCAGCAGCCGTGCGCCGGCGTAGACGGAGTCTTCGTTGTTGGCGCGTACCAGGCCGCGATCGCTGCGCGCCGCATATCGCAGGACCAGGGTCACGAGCGCCGCTCTCCCCCGCAAGCGGGTGGCGGTGCCGCCCGCTTGTGGGGGCGTGCCCCCACCTCATCGCTACGTCCCTCGCGAGCGGGTGGGCGTGCCCCCACTGCGTCGCCGCCTGCGCGGGTCACGGGCGCAACTCGATTGCCGTCTTGCCGATCCGAACCGGCACCCCAATCGGAACTCGTACTGCAGTCGTCACCTTCGCCCTGTCAAGGTAAGTGCCGTTGGTCGATCCTAAGTCCTCGACGTACCATTCCGATCCCCGCTGAGAGAGCCTGGCGTGCCGTGTCGAGGCGTAGTCGTCGGTCAACACCAAGGTGGAGTCGTCCGCGCGTCCGATCAGCACGGGCTGTCCGCTCAACGTGATGCGCGCGCCCGCCAGCGCGCCCTCGGTCACGACGAGGTAGCGTGCCGTCTGCCTGCGCTGGCGCGACGGTAGTAGCGTGCCGCGCAACGCCAACCCGCGGCGCACCATGACGGCGCCGGTGGGTGCGTAGATGTCGGTGCGCAGCACCCGCAGCACCGACCAGATGAACAGCCATAACAGCATTAAGAAGCCGGCACGCGTCAGTTGCAGTACTAACCCCTGCATCTGGCGTCCTTTCCGTCCTGGTGCTGCCACCCCCGCGCCGGTGATGCCGAGAAGTTCAGCAAAGTCACGATACTGGTCAGGCGGTCGGTGCGAGGACAAGCGAGGCAGCATTGTGCCCAGAGGGTTCAGTGAATGCGGACGATGATCTCGGAATGGCCCAAGCGGATCACGTCGCCGTCGGCCAATTGCCACTCCTGTACCGGTGCGTTGTTGACAGTCGTGCCGTTGGTGGAGTTCAGGTCCGTCAGTAGCGCGACCTGGCCGTCCCAACGGATCTCCAAGTGCCGGCGTGAGACCCCGGTGTCCGGCAACCGGAACTGAGCGTCCTGTCCGCGCCCGATGATGTTGGAGCCGTCGCGGAGCTGATACGTACGGCCGCTGCCATCGTCGAGCTGCAGCGTCACCGCATTTCCGGGTGACCCGTAGCCACCTTGCCCATAACCGCCGTAGCCGCCCGCCGGCTGACCATAGTCGGGAGCAGCCGGCTGGCCGTAGTCGTAGTCGCGAGCCGGCTCGGCGTACCCGCCGCCTTGGGCGGGGTAGCCCCCGGGGGCCGACGTTTCGGCGTACTGGGTGTAGTCCCCTGAACCGTATTCTTGACGGCCGTATCCGCCGCCACCCTGCTGATAGCCCTGGTCGTAGCCGCCTTGCTCGTAGCCGGCACCCTGGTCGGGATAGGCCGGCCGCTGTGGTTCCGGCGGGGCCTGTGGCGGAGCGCCGGGACCACCAGGAGCGCCGTAGCCACCGTCCTCCTGGCGCGCGGGTTCACGGCCGTAGTCGCCGTAGCCGCCGTAGCCGGGTTGGCCGCCGGGTGGCTGGCCGTAGCCGCCGCCCGGTGGTTGGCCGTAGCCGCTCGGCGGTTGTCCGTACCCGCTGGGTGGTTGTCCGTACCCGCTGGGTGGTTGGCCGTAGCCGCTGCCCTGGCGGTAACCCTGGTCGTAGCCGGGTCCGGAATAGCCGGGCGGACGCTGCTCGTACGACGAGGGATAGCCCTGGTCCTGGTAGCCGCCCTGGTCCTGGTACCCGCGTTGTTCGGGGTAGCCGCCCTGGTCCTGGTAGCCGCGTTGTTCGGGGTAGCCGCCCTGGTCCTGGTAGCCGCGTTGTTCGGGGTAGCCGCCCTGGTCTTGGTAGCCGCGTTGTTCGGGGTAGCCGCCCTGGTCTTGGTAGCCCTGTTCGGGGTAGCCGCCGCCCTGGTCCGGCTGACGTGGTGGCGGTGGGTATCCGGGCTGGGGTGGGTAACCGCCGCCTTCCGGCGGATATCCGCCGCGCGGGTCCGGCCCGGCGGGCGAGCCACTGCGTGGCTCCTCTTGCGGACGCGCGTACCGGTCGTCGTAGTACTCGTCGGGCCCCTGCCCCGGACCGCCGCGGTAGCTCGAATTGTCAGTCATCGGTCGTACTCCTGGTTCTGCGCCAAACGCGTGGTTCGATTGTGGCCGGGCGTAAGCGGTGACCGTCGGGCGGGGCTCGACGTCGGGGTTAACAGTGCCGCGGGCGCGGAACTGGCCGGTATGCAGGTTCGGCGATTGCTCGAACCGGACCACCACATCACCATACGTTTGCCACCCCTGTTCTTGGATATAGTCCGCCAAGTACCGAGCAAATGCCTTCGACGTGAGATCCGGGTCTGCGCCCAATTTCTCCGAGTCGTGCACACTGAGGGTAATGATGTACTCGTTGGGCGCCAAAAGGCGATTTCCCTCGAGTGAACGCACACCGTCCGCGGCTTCCCGTCGCAACAGGGCTTCCACCTCTTGCGGGACGATCGATCCCCCGAACATCCGGGCAAATGCGTCCCCGACGGTTGACTCGAGTTTGCGCTCGATGCGCTGAACCAGGCCCTTCTGACTGTCCATTTTTCAGCGCTCGCCTCACTAGATTCTGGTCATCGTCGGCGCGAGGCAAACGACTCGCCCGCATGTCGGGGTCACAAAACATGCTATCGGCACACCGTGACGCAGTGGCACCGTGAGAATCCTGAGAAAGCATCGCGCAGGTGACAGGCCAGTACCAAGGACCGCCAAGGCCGAGCGAGTCCCGCTCCGCCCGACGCCCACTCCCCCGTCGCGGGTTGTCGACCTGTCGGCGGCGGTTGGGGCGTGCGGCTACTACAGTGGTATGGTCCTCCGGTTGTTTCGGGCGAGTGGCGGAATGGCAGACGCGCTGGCTTCAGGTGCCAGTGTCCTTCGGGACGTGGGGGTTCAAGTCCCCCTTCGCCCACTGTTTGCGGGTGAACCGCGCCGGGGGTGTCGAGTAGTGCACCCCGCCGCGGTTCATTCACCGCATCCATGAGCTGGAAATCCTCGCCGAGAAGAAGGTGGCCCGGTGAATCGTGCCCAAGTGCCCGGCGGCGTGGTGCATCGGCTGCCCGCCGACCTGCGTGACGCGTTGATCGCCAACGCAACGGCGCTGGCTGCCTGGAACGACATCACGCCGTTGGCGCGCAACGAGTTCATCTGTTGGGTCGAGGACGCCAAGCAACCGACGACCCGAGAGCGGCGCATCCGCCGGACCCAGGAGGAGCTGGAAGAAGGCAAGCGCCGTCCCTGCTGCTGGCCGGGGTGCCGGCATCGCGAACGTACTGGCGGGTAACGCCTTCTTCGGAGCGCGTTCCTGAGTGCGAGCTGCCGCTGGGCCCGATCGCCGCATTGCCGTCTCAAATTCGGCTCAACACCGCCTTGTCCCGCACCGCCGCAGCGGTGCGTCAGGACCCGCCGTCGGTCGCGGCGACCGTTGCTTCGGCCGGAATTGGCGTAAGGGCGACCTCGATAGCCACCTTCGTCAACAGCGTCTACCGTCTATCCGTCTATGGCGAAAATGCGCGCCGGGAGTCTTATCGACGACGATCGAAGGAGCCGCAGAGTTGGACATCGATCCTGCTGCGACCGCGTGGCTGCTGGCCAGCACCGCATTGGTGCTGCTGATGACGCCCGGGTTGGCGATTTTCTACGGGGGCATGGTCCGTACTACCGGCGTGCTCAACATGATCATGATGAGCTTCATCTCCATACCGCTGGTGACTGTGGCATGGTTGCTGGTCGGTTACAGCCTGGCGTTTTCCGATGGCGGCGCGGGCGGATTTCTGGGCGGACTGGCGCATGCCGGGATGCTCGGCATAAGCCCGCAGACCTTGCACGGGTCGGTGCCCGAACTGCTGTATGCCACCTTCCAGCTGAGCTTCGCGATCATCACCGCCGCCCTGGTCAGCGGCGCCATCGCCGACCGGGCCAGGTTCGCGGCCTGGATGGTGTTCGTGCCCATCTGGGCGGTGGCGGTGTATTGCGTTATCGCGCACTGGGTGTGGGCACCGAGCGGGTGGCTGTTCAAGATGGGGGTGCTCGACTATGCGGGCGGGCTGGTCGTCGAGATCGTCTCGGGTTCCTCGGCGCTCGCATTGGCGCTGGTATTGGGTCCGCGCATCGGCTTCAAGGTAGAAGCCATGCGCCCGCACAACCTGCCGTTCGTGCTACTCGGCGTGGGACTGCTGTGGTTTGGCTGGTTCGGGTTCAACGCCGGTTCGGCGCTGGCCGCCAACGGACTGGCCGCCGCGATCTTCCTCAACACCCTGGTCGCCGGCTGCCTGGGCATGCTGGGATGGCTTGCGGTGGAACAGTTTCGGGACGGCAAGCCGACCACCTTCGGCGCCGCCTCCGGTGTGGTCGCCGGCTTGGTGGCGATCACGCCGTCGTGCGGCACGGTGAACACCCTGGGCGCCGCCGTCGTCGGGCTGGTGGCGGGCGTCGTGTGCTCGTTCGCGATCGCGGTGAAGTTCAAACTCAACTATGACGACTCTCTTGACGTCGTTGGGGTGCACTTCGTCGGCGGAGTGGTCGGTGTGTTGTTGATCGGGCTGCTCGCCACCGCGGTGATGACCCAAGGCCCGAAGGGACTCTTCTACGGGGGCGGGATGGGTCAACTCGGCAAGCAGGCGCTGGCGATGGTGGTGGTAGCTCTCTACGCGTTCACGGTGAGCTATGTGCTGGCCCTGCTGATCGAGCGTTCCATGGGGTTCCGGCTCAGCCGAGAGGACGAGGTGAGCGGCGTCGACCTCACCCAGCACGCCGAGACCGCTTATCCGGAGGGCGTCTACGGGCATCAGGCCCCCCGACGCCCGTCGTTGGGCGGCGCGTCTCGTCCGCGTCCGAATGAGGACGAAGACACCTGAGCCGCGCCTGCGTTATCGGGGTCGGCGTGCTTGTCGGGTGACGGCGACTCGCGGACAGATCGATCGGCATCGGTTTAGCCGATCCGCTGGCGGGTTAATTGTCGTGAGGTAGCGAAACACTCGCCTGTGGCCGTGCGCATGGTCCAGCACCCGGACGGCCGAAGGGGCCAACGCGCCGGGGGGATAGCCGATGACGACGTTCGCTGTGGCCAGCGCCGGGTTCGTGATGCAGGACAGGTCATGACGGCGCCGGTGTGGATGGCGTTGCCACCCGAAGTGCATTCCGCGCTGTTGTCCAGTGGGCCTGGTCCGGGGCCGTTCCTGGCCGCCGCGGGCGCCTACCAGATGCTCGGCGCCGAGTACGATTCGGCGATCGCCGAACTCGCGGCCGTACTGAACGCGGTCCAGGGCGGTTCGTGGCAGGGACCCAGCGCCGAAGAGTACGTCACCGCGCATGCACCCTACCTGGCGTGGCTCGAGCAGGCCCGCGGCAAGAGCATTGCCGCCGGGCTACAGCACCACGTCGCCGCCCAGGCCTACACGGCGGCGCTGGCGACCATGCCGACCCTGGCCGAGCTGGCCGCGAACCACGTTGTGCATGGTGTGCTGGTCGCGACCAATTTCTTCGGCATCAACACGATCCCGATCGCGCTCAACGAGGCGGATTACTTCCGCATGTGGGTTCAGGCCGCCACCACGATGAGCCTCTATCAAACAGTGTCGAACGTTGCAGCGGACTCCGTCCCGGCCACATCGCCGGCGCCGACGCTACTCAAGGCGGATACCAACGACGCCGCCGACCCCGCGCAGCTGGCGGCCATGGCGCCGGCCACCGACGCCGGCAACCAACTGAACCTCGCGGACCTGGTTTGGCAACTGCTACAGGCATACATCAACTACGTCGAGCAGCTCTATGCGCCGATCATCAATTTCTTGCAGGACCCGGTGGGCAACGGCATGCAGTTGATCACCGATTTCTTGACCAATCCGTCGCAGGCGTTGGTCGCGTGGGGGCCGTTCCTGTTCGCCGTTGCCTACCAGGTCTTCTCCTGGGTCGCGGCGTCACTCACCTATCCCCAACTGATACTCGACCCGCTGCTCGGGACGATTCTGCGGGTAGTGATCGGCGTGGGTGAACAACTTGTGGTTCAGGTTCCGGCGGCAGCCGCAGCGGGTGAAATCGCCGATGGGGCCAGCTGGTCCGTGGCGTCAGCCGCGCACCCCGTGGTCTGGCCGACGGTGGGTGTGGCTTCGAGCGTGACGGCTCCGGTCGGCGCGCCGGCTGCCTCGGCAGCGGCGGGTGCCGGCACTGCGCCCGCCGCACCGGCGGCTCCGGCGGCGACGGCGACTTACGCCGTGGGCGGCTTCGACCCTGATGAAGGCTTCCCGCCCGCGTTGACCCATAACAGCGGTGCCAAGGCGCCGTCGGTCGGTGTGGCCGCCCCGGCCGCGGCGGACTCGGCACGCGAACAACGGCATGCTCGTCGCCGACGCAAGGCGACGGCGCCGCAGCGTCAGTACGCCGACGAGTTCATGGATGTGGACAGCGACGCCGAAAACGGCCTCCCTGAAGACGTTGAGGACGTTGGAGACCTGCGCGCCGCCGTATCCAGCCGAGGGGCCGGCGCGATCGGCTTCGGCGGTACCGCGGCCACGGACAACGCTCGTGCGGCCGGATTGATCACGCTGCCCGCCCACGGCTTCGACGACGGTCCGACCAGCCCGATGCTGCCGGCCACGTGGGACTCCGACGGCTCGGACGCGCGGACTTAGACCGACTTAGACCGGGTCGGTGATGTCGGCGTATTCGGGATGTTTCTTGAGCACGGTGACGACCATGGAGCAGACCGGGACGATGCGCTTACCGTCCGCTCGCGCCTCCTCCAGCGCCTTCTCGACAAGAATGGTTGCCAGCCCGCGACCGCCGAACCTCGGGTCGACTTCGGTGTGGTCGAAGACCCGCTGGTTGCCGCGGTCGAGGTAGGTGGCGAAGCCGACGATCTTGCCCTCGACCGCGATCGTGTACTTGCCCTCCTCTGCGGTGATCGTGGTCTCAGCGTCGGCGTTGTCGGCAGTCATCCGGTTTCCTTCCGGTCGGATATCGGTCTGGGAAGCAGTCGGGTGCTCGGCAGTGGCGGGGCGGGTAGCCGCGGCACCCGGCCCTGGTATCCGCTGACGGCGCCGAATCGTTCGTCGCCGTCGAGCCATAACCGTCGATAGGTGACGATCTCGTCGTGACTGCGCCCGACGAAGTTCCACCACATCACCAATTCCTCGGTGAACGGCTTGCCGCCCAGCACTAGCAGGCGTCCGGGTCGTGGTCCGGCGTTACGCAGGTGCAGGGTGGCGATGCCCGGACCTTGATAGCCCAGGTCGCCGACCGTAAGAGCGGTCCCGCCAAGCTCTATGTCACCGACATCGCAGAGCACCCCGTGCTCGAATGTCGGGTCGATGTCGACGTCCAGCGCAGCGTTGGTGTCCAGATCGATCTGGGCACCCAGCAGCGGCGTGAACGTATGTGCCGGCGAACGGCTTCCGGCAAGTTCGCCGAGAAATACCCGTACCGCCGCACCCGGCAGCGACACCGGCGCGGGCGTGTGGTGCGCGAAGTCGCGCCCGGTATCACGAGCGGAGTCAGGAAGCGCAACCCACAACTGGGCTCCATGCAGAACGCCGGATCCGACGGAGACTTCGGAGTGGCAGATCCCCGCGCCTGCGGTCATCAGGTTCAGCTCGCCGGGTCGGACTATCGCGTGCACACCCGCGCTGTCGCGGTGTTCCACCTCGCCGCTGAACAACCAGCTCACCGTTTGCAGCCCGGTGTGCGGATGAGGCGCGACATCCATACGCGCGGCGGCTCCGGTCACGGGGCCGTAGCGGTCGAGAAAACACCAGGCGCCTATCAGTGATCGCTGCCGCTGCGGCACGGTGCGTTGTACCGGGATCGCTCGTGGTCCGCCCAAGGGAACCTCGCGCGGGTGCAGCACCTCGATACCCGCGGTCTGTGAAGCGTTACAGGCAACTTCAGCCGGTGCGGCTTCGAGGTTACTCATCGTCCCCCTTCTCGTCGGCATGGGGTGCGCTGTCCGGCCCGATGCCGCGACCCTACGCCGGCTTTACCGGCCCGGCGGCCGCAGCACCTTCATGGCCGCCCGCATCACCGGTTCGGGGAGCCGGTCCTGAATCGACAGCGCGGCGTCGGCGGCTCGCGATCTCAGCGGCGTGCCCCGACCGAAGATCCGGTTCAGCGGTCCGCCGGACGGTTCGAGCACGACATGTAGCGGCGGGGTGCCGACGGCAGCGCCGAGCGCGTTCGAGATGACCATCCGCTGGATCTCGCTGGTGCCTTCGAAGATGGTGTACAGCTTGGCATCTCGATACCACTTTTCCACCGGGTGATCGGTGATGTAGCCCCAGCCGCCCATGGTTTGGATAGCGCGTTCGGTGGCCTTGATGGCGACCTCGCTGGCGGCCAGCTTCGACATCGAGCCCTCACCCCGCTCGAAAGGCACTCCGTTGGCCGCCATCCAGGAGGCCCGCCACGTCAGCAGCCGGGCGGCATCGATCTGAGTTGCCAAGTCCGCCAACGGAAACGCGATGCCCTGGTTGTCGATGATGGGCCCGCCGAACGCCTCGCGCTCGGTGGCATACGACGTCGCGTACTCCACTGCGGCGCGGGCAATCCCGATAGCCTGGGCGGCCACCATGGGGCGGGTCTGCTCGAAAGTGCCCAAAGTCGCCGAGCTGGAACGCTTTCCACCGGCAACGATTTCGCGGGCTTTGGCAAGTTTGTGTTCAAGCTTCTCCTGTCCGCCAAGTAGGTTGGCGCCTGGGACCCGGACGCCGTTGAATCGCAACTCCGCGGTGTGCGAAGCGCGGCAACCCAGTTTGTCGAGCTTTCGCACCAGTTCCAGTCCCGGCGTGCCGCCGGGTACGACGAACAGCGCCTGACCCCGGTGGCCGAGATCCTCGTCGACCACGGCGTTGACCACGTGCACGTTGGCGATTCCCCCGTTGCCGATCCACATCTTGTGTCCGTCGATGATCCAGTCGTCGCCGTCGCGACGGGCACGGGTGCGCAGATTGCGGACGTCGCTGCCGCCTTCGGGTTCTGAGATCGCCAGCGCCGCGAGCTTGAGATCACCTGGGGTGCCGAAACATTCCGGCGCCCACTGCAGCATCTGCTCCGGGGAGGCGGCCTGGCCGATGGCCGACAGTGCCAGCGCGGGCATGACGATCGCCAGGCCGATTCCGGCGCACCCCCAGAACAGCTCCTCCATGAACATGGGTAGCGACAGGCCCGTCGGATCGCCGATCAGATCGCGGTAGAACAGCGGGCTGTAGAACCCGCGCCGGGACGCCTCCTCGAGCACCGGCCAGGGAAACGCCTGGCGCTGGTCGTAATCCAGCGCCACCGGCCGAATCACCTCTTCGGCGAACTCGTGCGTGCGCCGGGCCAGATCGTGTTGTGCTGCCGTCGGTGTCAGGTCGAACGTCACGGAGCGCCTTCGGGGTCGAACTCTCGGTTACCCGGATCTACCCCGAAAGCCAACTCAGCAAACTGATTGGCCTCGTCATCCCGCTACGCCGCGGAGCGGGGGCCTACCCGTGCCGCCGACAGGTGCAACACCACCGCGGTCACCGGGCGGGCGTCGCGTTCAGTGCGCGCCAGCAGAGCAGCGTTCTCCGGCAGTTGTCTGGCGTTGATCTCACCGGCGGCGATCCGCCGCAGTATCTCGTGAGCCTGAGCCAGTTGCGTCCGCTTGCGGTACTGGCCCCCGGGAAGTTTGACACCGGCCCACACGCCGTACTCCTCGCGATACTTGACGGCTCGTTCGGCGCACAGGCGTTGCTGCGCCAGTGGGCAGCGGCGCAGGCACTGAATTCGAGCCTCGGTGGCGGACCGCTCATACGCGCGAGCCTTCGCCGCCCCGTCGCCGCTGTCGTCGTCGGGGTAGCCGAACCACAGTTCCGGGTTGCCTGTGCACGGGGTAGCCATGTCTGTTGTCTCCTTCTCCGACGAAAGTCCTCTGAAACGTAGGCAAAAGCGTATACACGCGGATCGCGGCTTGGCAAGCGAAACGTGACAAAAACGTATATAAACGCGACAGGCGCCCGGCCATGTGTAATATCCGACTATGGCCGGAGCCTGCGGTGAGCCGTGAATCGGCTGGCGCGGCCATCCGCGCATTGCGCGAGTCGCGCGACTGGTCGCTTGCCGACCTGGCCGCCGCAACGGGCGTCAGCATCATGGGGCTCAGCTATTTGGAGCGCGGCGCTCGCAAGCCACATAAAGGTACAGTTCAGAAGGTCGAAAACGGACTTGGCCTGCCCCCGGGCACCTATTCTCGGCTGTTGGTCGCCGCAGATCCCGATGCGGAGCTGGCGCGGCTTATGGCAGCCCAGCCCCCTACGGCAACGTCGCCGCGACGCCCCGGCACCGTGGTGGTTGACCGTCACGGTGACACCGATGTGCTCGAGGGTTACGCCGAAGCCCAGCTCGATACCCTCAGATCCGTCATCGATAGACTACCGTCGACGACATCAAATGAATATGAGACGTATATTCTGTCCGTGGTCTCACAGTGCGTGAAGGCGGAGATGCTGGCGGCAAGCTCTTGGCGGGTGGCGGTCAACTCCGGTTCGGAGTCCAGCGACCGACTGATGCAACATCTGCAGGCGCTCGAGGCGATGCGCAGCACGTTGCTGAAGCGGATGCCGACCAGCTTGAGCGCGCGATTCGATCGGGCATGCGCGCAGTCACCGCTACCGGAAGCCGTCATCGCCGCGCTGATCGGAGTGAGCACCGACGAAATGTGGGAGATCCGCAATAGAGGGGTCATCCCCCCGGGAGCTCTGCCCCGTGTCCGCGCGTTCGTGGACACAATGGCGGCCGCCGAGGCTATGGAGACGGCGGCCGCGTACCAGACACACCACAGCGGCGGAGAACAAGACCGGTGAACCTCACCGAAATCGAGGTGTTGAGTCGCGCCCACCAGCTTTTTGACGGCGGTGGTCTGCCACCGACGCTGAACGTTGAGAAAGCACACCACGAGCAACTGCTGCGCCGCGCCACCGGGCTCAATGTCGATGCTGCCCGGGGTCGGTACGAACGCCGCGCAACCGACAGCAGGGAAGCCCTGTTGTCTGCGGCTCGAACGGACGCGGCCGTCGCCGCGGTCATCGCCGGCGCGCACCGGGACCGGGACCGGGCGCGCCAGGTGACCGGAAGCATCGTCGAACAGGCCCGTACGGATGTGACCGTCACCCCGGTGACGCCGATGGCCCAGCGCGAGGCGATCCGTCGGCGCGTCGCACGGTTGCGCGCGCAACGAGCGCATGTCTTGTCGGCCCACCTCCGGGCACGACGGCATCGGGCCGCGCTGCGCGCGCTCCGGTACCGGATGTTGCGAGATGGCAGCCGGGCAATGGGCGACCGAGCCGGGATCGCCGTGCGGGCCGCGCTGTCACGGCTGGGCTGCCCGTATGTGTGGGGCGCGACGGGACCCAGCCAATTCGACTGTTCCGGATTGGTCCAATGGGCCTACGCACAGGCGGGCGTTCACCTGGACCGCACGACCTATCAACAGCTCCATGACGGGATAGCCGTGCCGCGTTCCCAGGTGCGCCCCGGTGATCTCGTCTTTCCGCATCCGGGACACGTCCAGATGGCGATTGGCAACAACCTGGTTGTCGAGGCTCCGTACTCGGGTGCTTCGGTGCGGGTCAGCCGGTTGGGCAGCGACGTCCGGATCCGCAGACCGCTGTGAGTGATTAACGCCCGGTCGGGCGGGCAGGATGGGAAGGTTGAACCCATGTCGGAGCAAGCCGGATCGTCGCCGGATGCCATCGCGGCGCGGCGGGCGCTGCTGGGTCGGCAATACGAGGCGATCGTCGAGGCCGACCGCGCGCTGGCCGACGCTCTTGCCAGCGCACACGCCGCGATGAGGGACAGCATTCGCCGGCTGGACGAGGTTGCAGCCGACATCGAGCGTGCCGTTTCCGACCAGGCGGAGCTCGCCGTCGACACTCCCGTGGGAGGCCGTGAGTTTCAGCGATTCCTGCTCGACAAGCAACGCGAGATCACCGCGATCGTGGCCGACGCGCGCGAGCTCGATCGCACCAAAAGTGCTGTGCTGGCCCGATTGCTGGCGCAGTATGCCGGCCCCGCAGGTTCGCTGAGCACCGGCGAGCCGAGGTGAATTGTGGGCACCCGAGCACCTGGGTACTGTCACGCGGCATGGCAGGGTCGCGTGATCGCCCGCAGCGGAACGAATCTGCATCCGCACCGCCGGATAGCGGTCAGACAAGAGCCGCCGATGCGATCGCAGGAGCGGAAGCCGCTCTGGCACATCAGAATTCGGCGAGTTCGCAGCTCGACTTGCAAGTTATTTCGGCGATCCTCAACGCACACCTGACCGCTGTCGAGGGTCGCGACGCGCTCGACCAACTTCAGCGGGAGACCGAAGCGGCGGTCCGGACCCGATCGGATCTGGACACACCGGCGGGAGCCCGCGATTTCCAGCGGTTCCTGATCGGCAAGCTCAGAGATATCCGCCAGGTGGTCGCCTACGCCAGCCTCGACGACACGTCCAAGGCGACCCTGATGGCGGCGTGGACGTCGCTGTACAACGCCTCGAAGGACGGCCCGGGGCCGGTCGCCCCGGGGCCGGCGACGCCCGCACCCGCAGCCGGTGATGGTGCCGGTCAGCAGGCGGATCTGCTGTCTGGCGACCCTCTTCTCGATTCGTTGTTGTTCGACGATCCGGCGTTTCCCGACGGGGACGCCCCGATGCCCGGCACCAGTTCCCCGGCGCCGCAGATGGCACCGACGATGCCCGGCATGCCCAACCTCGGCGGCCTACCGATGCCGGGATTACCGGCAGGGGCAACGTCACCGATGCCCGGCCTCGGCGGGGGTGGGTCTCCGCTTTCGGGATTACTTCGGGGATCTGAACCAGGACTCGCCGACCGTGACGAACGCGAACTGGATTCCGGCGGTCCCGACCACGCGCGAGCCGGCCACCCCGATGACCCCAAAGACGACCGGGAAGACCAGGGAGACACCGAGGCGCAACCATCACCGGACAAGCCGGACTCGCCACCGACCGGACCGACCACCGTCACGTTGCCCAACGGTGAGACGGTCACCGCCGCCGACCCCCGACTCGCAGCGGCCATCAAGGCCGCCGCCGGTGGAGTGCCGATCCCAGATGCGTTCCGACAGCAGGGAATTGCCCTGCCGCCGCCGGGTACGGCGGTCACCGACCCAATAGACCCGGCTCGGCTCGAACCCGGAGACATCGGCCTCTTCATCGATCGGCATGCGCTCGCGCTTGGCCGCAACAAGGCACTGCTCGATGGCCAGATTCAACAGGTTTCCAGCATCGGCGGGCCGAGCTTCCTAGGCTGGGAGCATCCGCCCGCCACGGCGACCGCGACTGGGCCGGCCCGGGCCGGCGCACCGACACCTACCCGGCCGGCGGCTCCCTCGGCCGCTTCGCAATACTGACCCCGCCGGCCTGAGCGCCGGCACACAAAAGGAGACGCGGATGGCAGATCGAATCCATGTGGTGCCGGCGCACTTACGTGAAGCCGCCGGCCATCACCAGCAGACTTCGGAGTACCTGCGCACCGTGCCGTCGTCGCATGCGGCGATCCTGGAGAGCCTGGAGTCGCTCGGGCCGATCTTCGCCGAGCTTCGGGGCGCCGGCCGTGAACTCCTGGAGTTGCGGCGCCAGTGTTACGAGCAGCAAGCCGATGACCATGCCGATATCGCCCAGAGCCTGAGGGCGTCGGCCGCCATGTGGGAACGGCACGACCAAGACGCGGCACAGGACTTCAGCAGAGTCTTCGACCCCGATCGATGACAGGTCGATGACGGACGCCAATCCTGCTTTCGACACCGTGCACCCCAGCGGACACATCCTGGTTCGCTCCTGTCGTGGTGGCTACATGCATAGCGTCGCGCTGAGTGAGGGCGCCATGGACACCGATGCCGAGACTTTGGCCGAAGGCATCCTGCTGACCGCAGACGTTTCCTGCCTCAAAGCCTTGCTGGAAGTACGCGACGAGATCATCGCGGCCGGGCATACGCCCTCCGCCAGCGTTCCGACCGACCAAGATCTCGACGCGGCGATTGAAAAACTCTTGGCGCACCGACTGCGCCGGCGCCGGCGCTGACGCTCTAGAGCATCCAGGTCTTGGCGGTTTCGGGATCCGGGACGATATCGCTGGGCGGTTCGATGGGATTGGCGCCGAACAATTCTCGCGCCCGAGACAGCAAGGTCCGCACCTCGTCGAGTTGCTGCTGCAGCGCAGAATCAGCCATGGCTTTACGCTACCCAGGCCATGAGGACGGCACAATTCAGGCGTCTGGGGAGGCTCGCAGGGTCCCGGTACGCTTAGCCGGTGGCGATCTTCGGCAGGCGGTCGGCGCGCCAGCGCCTGCGGAGAGCGACGGAGGAATCCCTCACGATTCCGGCTTTCAGCTCTCCTCCCGATTGCACCCCTTGGGTGATCGGCGGGCTCTGGCCTGTCGAGCTGTCGCCGAACAACGCCGAAACCGCCGCGCTGGCAGCGTATCTGAAAGCCGACTTAGACCGGATCGTCAGTTCTGCCAACGACGAGTTGCGGACGCTCAGGTCAGCGGTGATGCTTGATTCCGCCCGCCGCGCGGCCGAAGCCGCGGTGATCGACGAGGCTCGCGCGCGGGCAATGCGACGAGTCGAGTCGACACTGCGGCAACTCCGCGGACAGCCTGCGCCGCCGGTCGTCCCGCGTCCGTCGGTCACCGCTGATTGGAGCCGGACGGATCTGGAGCGGACCCGGGTCCTCCCCGCCATCAAGGATGAGCAGCCGGGTGCTGCTGGCGACCTGGCGAGCACCCGAGTGCACCCTGTCGTTGAGGACGCCACGGGGGAAGAGCAACCGGCCGCCCACGAGAAGGAACCAGTCCAACAGGCTGCGCCTCCTGAAGCGGTGGTCACTGTGGCCGAGTCGGTGATTCCGGCGCGGGGCATGGCCGCGCCCGAACCCGACGACGAACGGCTGCAGCGGCTCCTGACCTTCGTGGCTCGTCAGGAACCGCGGCTGAACTGGGCGGTCGGGCAGCTCGCGGACGGGGTGACGGTACTGGTCACCGACCTGGCCCACGGTTGGGTACCTCCTGGGGTCATGCTCCCCGAAGGTGTGCAGTTGCTGAAGCCGAAGCGCCGTAGCGGCGGCGTCGCCAAGCTGATCGGTATGACGGCGCGTCTGGAGACCTATCGCCCCGGTGACTTCTTGGGCTGGACAAGTGACTTCACTCCGACCACGTCCTCGCCGAAGCCGCGCGAGCTACCGACGTTGGACCACCTGCTACCGGAGCTGAGTGGGGCTACCCGCTGGCGCGACGGACTGCCACGGATCGTGCACCTGCTGGCCCAGGCCGCGGCCGCCGGAGGCGGCGTCGGCGAAGACGAAATCGACCTGCTGCGCGTGCATCTCGATACCGCCCGGCATGAGGTCGTGGCCCAGTACCCGAATGTCGATGCCGCGTTGTTGCTCAACTGTATGTTGTTGGCGGCCACCGAAAGCGGGGTTACCGGAGATCCGGTATCAGCCAACTATCACTTTGCCTGGTTCCGCGAACTCAGCCGATAGCCGGTCAAGTTGGCGGACGGTTGAATTGACGCTGGTTGGAGCCGTCGACATACTGTTTTGGTGCCGGGGTCTGGTGATCGCGCGGAACTGAGCGACAAAGACCTCGTCGAATCGGTTCTTCGTGAGCTAAGCGAGGCGGCCGACAAGTGGGAAGCGCTTGTCGCACAGGCGGAAACCGTCACCTACAGCGTGGATCTGGGAGATGTTCACGCTGTTGCCAATTCGGACGGTCGGTTACTCGGGTTGACGTTGCATCCGGGCGTGATGACCGGCTATTCCCACGCGGAACTGGCCGACAGGTTGAACCTGGCGATCGCCGCGCTGCGCGAGGAAGCGGAGGCCGAGAATCGGGTGCGATACGGCGGCTCCTTGCACTGAGGCCGGCGCGCGTTCATCGCCCGTGGCCGGGGCTGACGGGCCGCGGCTCTCTTCGCGCGCCGGCGCGCGTTCATCGCCCGTGGCCGGGGGGGCCGGCGAAGGCTTGCGCGATCGTCAGCCACCGCTGCGCGTCCTCCCCTGTTGCCGTGATATCCAGGGTCCGCAACGCTCGCCGCTGCGTGACCAGGAAACAGAAATCCTCGGCGGATCCGGTGACCCGCTGCGCGGCGTCGGCGGGTCCCCAGGACCAGGTGTCTCCGTCGGGTCCGCGGAGCTCCACCCGGAACGGCTCGGCCGGTGGTGCCAGGTTGTTGACGAAGAACGAGTAATCACGGGTGCGGACACCGAGGTGCGCGATCGAACGCAGCCGCCGGGTGGCGGGCCGAGTCACGCCGAGGGCGTCGGCGACGTCGAGTCCGTGTGCCCAAGTCTCCATCAACCGCGCGGTGGCCATCGACGCTGCGCTCATCGGCGGCCCGAACCACGGCAGTTTGCGACCGTCGGCGACGGTCAGCAGCGCATCGTGCAATCGGCGGCGGGTGACCCGCCACTCCCCCAGCAGCTCCTGCGGCTGCCGGGCCGCTAACTCTTCGGCGCCGGCGTCCACGAAACCGGCAGGATCGGCCGCCGCCTTGGCGAGCACGTCGGCGAATCCGGCCTCGTCGGTGACCGCGGTCAGCGCCACCTGATCCGTCCACAACAGGTGACCGATCTGATGCGCAATGGTCCAGCCGGGCGCGGGCGTCGGCTCAGCCCATCGGTGCGGCGCAAGCGGCGCCACCAGCGCGTCGAGGTCGTCGCTTTCAGCCCGCAGGTCAGCGACGATCGGATCCGGACCTGCCATCGGTACCTCTCTTAATCGCCGTTCGCCGGCCGGCCCCGTCGGCCGACGATGCCGTGAACCGCAAGCCCGGTCAGATAGATCACCGAACCGAACAATACGAATATCGGTGCGTGCCCGTCGGCTGGAATCAAGGACGCTGCCACCGTAACCGAAGCGATGTAGGACACCCAGAACAACGCGTCCTGGACGGCGAACACGTGCCCGCGCAACGCGTCATCGACGTCTATCTGCATCGCGGAGTCGGCACACAGCTTGACCACCTGACCGGCCA
The DNA here is from genome assembly GCF_900566075.1 of Mycobacterium pseudokansasii. NCBI lineage: Bacteria > Bacillati > Actinomycetota > Actinomycetes > Mycobacteriales > Mycobacteriaceae > Mycobacterium > Mycobacterium pseudokansasii. The sequence goes on from NZ_UPHU01000001.1 coordinate 48,744, forward strand.
CCCCCAGTAGGAAGCCGCATGCCACCATGATCGGGATCACCAGGCCGGCACCGGCGATTTCGATCGTCGCGGCCGCGATCAGGGCGCCGTTGGCCGTCGCATAGCGCCCCCACCGCCGGATCAAGACCGGGGTCAACACGTTGGCCAGGAATGCCCCGAGACCCGTGGCGGCGAAGAACACCAGAGCGGTGCCGAACCCTACGACGTCCGCATCTTTCATGTGGTGGACCAGCAGCAAGATCAACAGCGAGTTGATGCCGACCACCATCCGGTGTGCGGCCAAGCCGGACAGCGCCGCGGCAACCGTCGGTTGTTGCACAACGGTACGCACGCCGTGTAGCCAGCCGGTGATCACTGCGTACACGACCGACCCATGAATCGCGCGCTTGGTGTCGTCCGGACCGAGTACCCGGGGGGCGAACCGCAGCGATAGCAGCAACGCAATCAGCACCGGAACAATGGCGGTGAAGACCACCACGGCGGCGCCGTGATCGCCGCCGCCGGCCAGCCAGCGGGGCAACAGCATGAAGTTCGCGCCCAGGAAGGCCCCGACCGCTCCTGAAGCGGTGGCGACCGAGTTCATCGTGACCACCTGGTCGCGTGGCACCACATGGGGCAACGATGCCGATAAGCCCGATGCCACGAACCGGGCCAAACCATTGGCCAGTAATGCTCCGATCAGCAGGAGTAGATCGCCGCCGCGAAGCGCCAGGATCGCGCCGATCCCGGCAATGAAGGCCGACCGGCCGACGTTGGCGCCGACCAGCACCAGCCGCCGGTCCCAGCGATCCATCAGTGCCCCGGCGAACGGGCCGATCAGTGAATACGGCAGAAACAACACCGCGAAAGCCCTTGCGATCGCCATCGGGTCGGCGGCGCGGTCCGGATTGAACAGCAATGCGCCCGCGAGTCCCGCTTGAAAGAGGCCGTCACCGAACTGACTCGCTATGCGAAGCTGCAGCAGTCGCCCGAAGTCGGGGAGAGCGCGTATCGACCGCCAAAGTGCGACCGGTGCTCTGGCTTGCGTCTGGCTGCGAATCACAAAACCCACTTCCACGATCGGGCGCAGGCAATGCTGGTTTCGCGCTGTGCCGACCCAATCACAGTACAAATATCTGCCGACCGTGCTTGTTTGGCCCGGTGATGCTGTGGTGAGTGCGATGATGGTGTGGTGGCGCCGCAGGAAGACCCCGAGGACTACATGGCACCCGCCGCACAACGTGTGCGAGCGGGTACTTTACTGCTGGCCAACACCGATCTGCTGGAACCGACCTTTCGCCGCAGCGTGATCTACATCGTCGAACACAACGACGGCGGCACCTTGGGTGTGGTGCTCAACCGGCCCAGCGAGACAGCGGTGTACAACGTCTTGCCGCAGTGGGCCCAACTCGCTGCCAAACCGAAGACGATGTTCATCGGGGGCCCGGTCAAGCGCGACGCTGCCCTGTGCCTGGCCGTACTGCGGGTCGGGGCGGATCCGGACGGGGTGCCGGGTCTACGCCACGTTGCCGGCCGCATGGCGATGGTGGATCTGGACGCCGACCCCGACCTGCTTGGCCCGATGGTGGAAGGTGTGCGAATCTTCGCCGGGTACTCGGGCTGGACCATCGGTCAGCTCGAAGGCGAAATCGAACGCGACGACTGGATTGTGTTGTCGGCGTTGCCATCTGACGTCTTGGTTCCGCCCAGAGCCGACTTGTGGGGGCAGGTCTTGCGGCGGCAGCCGTTACCGCTTTCGTTGCTGGCTACCCATCCGATCGATCTCAGCCGCAATTAGGGTACTGGCCGGCTCTACCCGTCACCGCGTGAGTGCGGTCGGGCCGGCCTGTTGGGCCTGCCCGAGCCGGCTGGCAATCAGTGCGCAGACGATCAGCTGAAGCTGGTAGTAGAGCATCAGCGTCAGCATGGTCAACGGAACGGCGGCGGCGGGGAAAAGCACCAGCGCCATCGACAAGCCCGGCGACAGGCCTTTGATCGAACCGCAGAACATCAATACGGCCGTATCGGCCGAGTCGAGTTCGGCGAGCAGGCCCAGCGTCGCGGTGCTCAGCAGTATCGCGGTGAGCAGCACACCCGCTGTGGCCGCCACCGCAACCAACCGCCACGTATCGACCCGATCCCAGATGTCCTCCACCATGGCGATCGAATACGCCGAATACACCAAGAGCAAAATGACCCCGCGGTCCACCCGTTTGAGCGCGCTGGCATTCCGGAAGAGCACCTCGGCGATCCACGGCCGCGCCAGTTGGCCCGCCAGAAAGGGCACCAACAGTTCGAACACGATGGCGCGGATGCCGGCACCACTCACACCGGGCACGTCCGAGGTGTCCATCAACAGCATCACCAGCAGCGGCGCGAGCAGCACCCCAAGAATGTTCGACAACGATGCGCCTATTACGGCGGCCGGCACGTTTCCGCGGGCTACCGAGGTGATGGCTATTTATGACTGCATGGCCGACGGGACGAGGCACATATAGAGCAGCCCATTGCCTAAGTCGGGGCCGAGCCACGGGCCTATCCATCCGCTCGCGACGACTCCGAGAATCGGAAAGATCGCGAACGTGGCCGCTAACACCATCAGGTGCAGTTGCCATTGACGTATTCCGTTCCAAACATGCTCCGGCGATAGCCGGGCGCCGTGCAGAAAGAACAGCAATGCGACCGCCACTTTGGTGCCTATGGACGAGATGTCGGCGGCCCCACCGCGCGCCGGCACAAGGGTGGCGATCACCATGCTGCAGATGAGCAACGGAAGCAGCGGGTCAACCTGGATGGTGAACCTTCTCAGGTAGCTGCTCGACCGTCAGGGCTTCACCGACAGGACAAAGTGCAGCCCGCGCAGCTGCCGCCGCAATCAGCCGCATCGGGTCGGACAGCTTCGCGGCGCAGCGCGTAGCGCGCACTCTGCCACGATCCGGCGGCCAACGTGCCCAATGCCCCGGCCACGCAAACGATCACCACCACCAGCGCGGCGGATGCCGAGGCCGCAAGCGCCACCACCCCGCCGGCCGCCAGCATGACCGCGGCCGCGAATTGAGTTGGCGCCATCGCGCGCAGCGCCAGCTGGGTCGGATCGCCAGCGTGGGCATGGGAAAGCGACCAGGCTCCGAAGGCGGCGGAAGCTACCGCCGCACATAGGCACAGCACACCTGCGATAAGCATGGGCTCACGATACGAGTACGCCCGTGCGTTCGTCCGGCCTGCTCCTTCGGAATGGCAAGGGGACGGCTAGTGCACGGCCTGGTACGGCTCTAGTGCGACGGCGCCGGTGTCAGGGTGACCAGCGGTGGCAGCGCGGGCGACACACCGGGCAGGGCTTGCGTCGCGGGGTTGAGGCTGGGCGCGGTCGCCGGGGCGGGTATCCCCGCCGGCGCCGAGCGGGTGACCGGGGCGGGGGACTGGGCCGGCAGCTGCGGCGCGGCCGGTGCCCCGGCCCGCGGGGGCAGCTGACCGGCTGCCGTCGGTAGCGTCACCCGGAATCCGTTGACGATCGCGTCGGTGGCCGGGGCGTCGGCAATCGCCTGCGATGCGGCGGTGGTCACCGATAGCGACACCAGGTACTTGTCGGCCCCGGAGGTCGCGAGGACATGGCGACGCGAGGTGTTGAGTGTCATGTCGTTCTCGCGATAGGTGCCCTCGATGATCGACGACGGGAAGCCGTTGAAGTCGGCCATGGACGAGTTGGTCGTCCGCCAGGCCAGCAGCTTCTGGCTGTCGACGAAGCCGTGCGTCATTGCCTCCGCCGGGTCGAAGTCGCCGACCAGCTTGTAGACCACCACCTGTGCATTGGAGGTGTAGATGCTGTTACCGCCGACCCGGTCGGCGATCACCAGGAAAGCATCGGGCACGTTCGGGTCGGGCACGGCAGTCCAGCGCGGCGGCATCGGCAGCGTGATGTCGAGTGCTTTGAACCCCTGCGACCGCTGCGGCTCGAATTTGACCCCCTTGCCCTGGAGGAATTCCCACAGGGTCCCGGTTGCGGCGGGCGTCACCGCCGGCGGCATGGGGGCCACCGCCGGCGGCATGGGCGTCACCGCCGCCGGGGGTAGCGGGGACACCACCGGGGCGGGCGCCGATGCCTGTGCGGGAGCCGGGGCGAATCTGTTGCTGACACCTCCGGGGACCGCGGTGAGGTTCTGGACGGGCGGCGCCGCCTGTTGAACCGGCGCGGGCAGTGGCGGTTGGGGAAACAGCGGTTCGGCCGATGCCTTCCCGCCCGCGACGAGCACGACGCCGACGAAACCGGCGGCCATACCCCCGGCGAAAACCCGCCAGGTTCGCGCGATGTGGATCATGTGCGTCGGTCCCTCCGAACTACTCGGGCGTCACTGCCCCTCATCGAGGCTGAATTTAACGAATTCTTAGAGGCGCCAATAGGGCCGAAATCGAGCTGGGATGAACCTCTAACCGGTGTGCAACGCAACCGAGACCAACCCGTGGCCAGCGGCTTGGCCGCCGGCCACGAAGGGGCGTCCTTATACCCTGTTGGGCGTGACCGAATCGCCGACCACCACGCCTGGCAGCGCGTCCGGCGACCCGACCGGTGCCCTGTCCGGTGTGAGGGATACCGAATCCGACGCGCCGCGGTACCGCTACACCGCCGAGTTGGCGGCGAAGATAGAGCGGACCTGGCAGGACAGCTGGGCTCGGCTCGGGACGTTCAACGTGCCCAACCCGGTCGGCTCGCTGGCTCCCGCGGACGGTTCGCCGGTGCCCGCGGACAAGCTGTTCGTCCAGGACATGTTTCCCTATCCCTCCGGCGAGGGATTGCACGTCGGTCACCCGCTGGGCTACATCGCGACCGACGTCTTCGCTCGGTACCACCGGATGAAGGGCCACAACGTACTGCACGCATTGGGGTTCGATGCCTTCGGGTTGCCCGCGGAGCAGTACGCCGTGCAAACCGGTACGCACCCGCGTGCCCGGACCGAGGCCAACATCGTGAACTTCCGCCGGCAGCTGGGCCGGCTGGGTCTGGGTCACGACAGCCGCCGCAGCTTTTCGACCACCGACGTCGAGTTCTACAAGTGGACGCAGTGGATTTTTCTGCAGATCTACAACGCGTGGTTCGACACCAACGCCAATAGGGCCCGGCCGATTGCCGAGTTGGTTGCCGAATTCGACTCCGGCGCCAGAACTCTCGACGATGCCCGGCGGTGGTCTGAGCTGTCGGCGGGGGAGCAGGCCGACCTGATCGACAGCTACCGGCTGGTTTACCGGGCCGATTCGATGGTGAATTGGTGTCCGGGACTGGGCACGGTATTGGCCAACGAAGAGGTCACCGCCGACGGCCGCAGCGACCGCGGCAACTTCCCGGTGTTCCGCAAGCGGCTACGGCAATGGATGATGCGCATCACCGCCTACGCGGACCGGTTGCTCGACGACCTCGACGTGCTGGACTGGCCGGAGCAGGTCAAGACCATGCAGCGCAACTGGATTGGGCGTTCGACGGGCGCGGCGGCATTGTTTGCGGCGACCATTCCGGCGGGTGACCGCGCCGGCTCGCAGGTCGATATCGAGGTGTTCACCACCCGGCCCGACACCTTGTTCGGCGCGACGTACCTGGTGCTGGCTCCCGAACATGATCGGGTCGACGAGCTGGTCGCCGCAGCCTGGCCTGAAGACGTCAGCCCATCGTGGACCTACGGCGCCGCCACACCGGTCGATGCCGTCGCCGCCTACCGCGGAGCGATCGCGGCGAAGTCGGACCTGGAGCGTCAGGAGAGCAGGGAGAAGACCGGCGTCTTCCTGGGCAGCTACGCGATCAACCCGGCAAACGGCGAACCGGTGCCAATCTTCATCGCCGACTATGTGCTGGCCGGGTACGGTACCGGGGCGATCATGGCGGTCCCGGGCCACGATCAGCGAGACTGGGACTTCGCCCGGGCGTTCGGCCTGCCGGTCGTGGAAGTCATTGCCGGCGGCGATATTTCGCAGGCCGCATACACCGGAGACGGCGTCTTGGTGAACTCCGGCTACCTCGACGGGATGAACGTCGCGGAAGCCAAGCCGGCGATTACCGCACGGCTGGAGTCCGAGGACCGTGGTCGAGCCCGAATTGAATTCAAGTTGCGGGACTGGCTTTTCGCGCGACAGCGGTATTGGGGTGAGCCGTTCCCGATCGTCTACGACGGCGACGGACGTCCGCATGCCCTCGACGAGACCGCGTTGCCGGTGGAATTGCCTGAGGTGGCAGATCATTCACCGGTTTTGTTCGATCCCGATGACGCCGACAGTGAGCCATCGCCGCCGCTGGCCAAGGCGACCGGCTGGGTCAACGTGGAACTGGATCTCGGCGACGGCCTCAAGCGGTACAGTCGTGACACCAACGTGATGCCGCAATGGGCCGGCAGCTCCTGGTACGAGCTGCGCTACACCGATCCGCATAACTCAGAACGGTTCTGCGCCAGGGAAAATGAGGCGTACTGGATGGGCCCGCGGCCGGTCGAACACGGCCCGGAGGACCCCGGCGGCGTCGACTTGTACGTCGGTGGCGCCGAGCACGCGGTGCTGCATCTGCTGTATTCGCGGTTCTGGCACAAGGTCTTGTACGACCTGGGTCACGTGAGCTCACGGGAGCCCTATCGCAAGCTCATCAACCAGGGCTACATTCAGGCGTTCGCCTACACCGACGTGCGCGGATCCTACGTGCCGGCAGATCAGGTGATCGAACGCGACGGGCGCTTTTTCTACCCGGATTCCGGCGGCGAGATCGAGGTCTTCCAGGAATTCGGCAAAATCGGTAAGAGCCTGAAGAATTCGATATCACCCGACGAGATCTGCGACGCATACGGCGCCGACACGTTGCGGGTGTACGAGATGTCGATGGGCCCGCTGGAGGCGTCGCGTCCGTGGGCCACCAAGGATGTCGTCGGAGCTCACCGCTTTCTGCAACGAGTGTGGCGGCTGGTGGTCGAGGAGGACACCGGTGAGACGCGGGTGGTCGACAGGGCGGAATCGGACACCGACACGCTGCGGGCACTGCACCGCACGATTGCCGGTGTGTCCGAAGACTATGCGGCACTTCGTAATAACACCGCGGCGGCCAAACTCATCGAATACACCAACCACCTCACCAAAGAGCATCGTGATGCGGTGCCTCGCGCGGCGGTCGAACCGTTGGTGTTGATGCTGGCTCCGTTGGCTCCACATCTGGCTGAGGAGCTATGGCTGCGGCTGGGCCACACCGTCTCGTTGGCGCACGGCCCCTTCCCCGAGGCAGATCCGGCATACCTTGTCGACGAGACCGTCGAATACCCGGTACAGGTAAACGGCAAAGTGCGTGGCCGGATAGTGGTCGCTGCCGAGGCGGACAACGAGGCGGTCGAAGCCGCCGCGCTGGCTGACGAAAAGGTGCAGGCGTTCCTGGCGGGAGCCACGCCCCGCAAGGTCATCGTGGTTCCGGGCCGGCTGATCAACCTGGTGGTCTGAATCTCCCGCCGACTGTGAATTGGCCGACGCGACACGCCGAAAACCTGTCGCATGGTACACACTCGGCAGCCCGCTAGCGCTAGCGGGGCCGGACGACAACCTCGTGGACGTGGCCATCGGGCGGGGTGGCTACCACGTTTGCGACCACCGCGGCCACCGTCTCGGCCCGCAGGAACCTGGTGGGATCGTAATTGCCACCTTCGAACTCGACCAGTTCGCGCTGCATCTCGGTGTCGGTGCGGCCGGGGAAGATCGTCGTCACTCGCAGGCCGGGCTCGTCGGCGCGCAGTGAGTCGGCGAAGGCCCGCAAGGCGAACTTGCTGGCCGAGTAAGCCGCCATGCCCGGCGAAACATTGCGCCCGGCACCGGAGTTGATGAATATCACCTGACCACGGGCTTGCCGTAGTGCCGGCAACAACGCCAGCGTAAGTGCCACCGCGCCAAAGACGTTGACAGCAAAGGTGGCGTGCCACTCGTCGACGTGCGAATCAGCGACATGGCCGGGGACGGATAACCCGGCGTTGTGCACCAGCACGTCGAGTTCGTCGACCACTTCGCAGCTGGCCTCGATCGTGCCGGAGTCGGCCAGGTCGATTGGAAAAGTGGTGGCGCCCAACCGTTCCGCAACGGCGTCGAGATGCTCGGAGGGCCGACCGGCCAGCAGCAGGGTGTGTGTCGGTGCCAAGGCGGTGGCAATCGCCGAACCGATGCCACGGCTGGCGCCGGTGATGAGTGCGGTGGGCATGACTCGAGCGGTTACCAATCAGCTTGGCGGTCGGTTGCTTTCACGCCTGCTTGCGGGCGTCATCGTCCGCGGTGGCGGTGGCCGGTTCACCGCTGGCCAAACGTTCCAGCGGCGCCAGCGCTTTCGTCAGCGTGTCGAGGTCGGAGTGGGGGAGCTGGCTGAGCATCGCGGCCAGGGCGGCATGCCGGTTGGCCAGTGACTCGGCGTGCACCGCACGCCCCTGCGGGGTGATGTCGACCAGTACGGCCCGCAGATCTGATGGGTCGCGGGAACGCTTCACCAGCCCGATCTTTTCCAGCCGGCGGATGGCCACCGTGGTGGTGGGGGTTCGCACTCGTTCGTGCGCGGCCAGGTCCGTCATCCTGATCGGACCGCGATCGAGCAAGGTGACCAGAATCGACAGCTGCGCCAGCGTCAACTCACCGGCAACCGCGCCGTTGGGATCCCCGCGGCGCAAGATCGAGAACAACTTGGACAGCGCGCGGTGCAGGCCCTCCGCCAATTCCGTCACCTCAGGTGCGGTGGATTCGCTGTCCGCCATAAGTCGGCAGTCTAACCCGACATGGCGCTCGCTGAAGACCTGCGTGGTGACTGTCAGCGCCGACTAAAGCACCTCGGCCAGGAACCGCTGTAGTCGCTCGGTCTGTGCGGCCTCGAAGATCTGCTCCGGCGGGCCGGCTTCCACGACCTTGCCGTGATCCATGAAGATGACCGCATCCGATGTCGAGCGGGCGAAGCCCATTTCGTGGGTGACGACCACCATCGTCATTCCGTCGGCGCCGAGGTCGGCGATCAGTCCCAGGATTCCCTTGACCATTTCGGGATCCAGCGCAGAGGTCGCTTCGTCGAAGAACATCACCTGCGGGGCCATGGCCAGTGCCCGGGCGATCGCAACACGTTGCTGCTGGCCGCCCGACAGCGTGCCGGGACGCGCAGCGGCCTTGTGTTTCAGGCCAACTCGCTCCAGGTGGCCCAGCGCGAGGTCCCGGGCCGCGCCGGCGGACAGACCGCGCAGTTTGCGCGGTGCCAGAGCCACGTTGTCGAGCACGCTGCGGTGCGGGAAGAGGTTGAAATGCTGGAACACCATGCCGATGCGCTGGCGCAGTTCGTTGGGGTTGTCCCGCAACACCGATCGTCCGTTGAGAAGGATGTCGCCGCTGTTCGGCTCGTGCAATCGGTTGAGGGTGCGAAGCAACGTCGACTTGCCCGACCCCGACGGGCCAATCACCGCCGCGGTGGTGCCCGCGGGGACGTCGATATCGACGCCGCGCAGCACCGCATTACCGCCCAACGCCTGATGAATATCCTTGGCAACCAACGAAACCGGCGTACGGCGCGCCTCGCTGGTCACGTCACTTCCTGACCGATGGTCGAGCTGACGACGTCGGAGGGATCCCGCGGATCGATCCTGGCGCGGCCGCGCCGAAGCCGGGCGTCGATGTAGTTCACCAGGTGGGTCAACGGGATCGTCAGCAACAGGTAGAAGATGCCCGCGGCCACCAACGGCGACAGGTTGCCGGTCTGCGCGTTGAGGTCACGGCCGATTTGGAACAGCTCGCGCTGTTTGGCCACCAGACCCAGAAAATACACCAGGGCAGAGGCTTTCAGCAGTGCGATGAATTGGTTGACCAATGCCGGCAAGACGCGCCGGATTCCTTGCGGCACCACCACCAATCGCATCGCGGCCGAGTAGCTGAAACCCAGGGCACGGGCGGCCTCGAGCTGGCCGGGGTCCACGCTTTGGATTCCCGAACGCAGGATCTCGCCGACATAGGCGCCGGCCATCAACCCCAGTGCGGCAATGCCCAACGGGTAGGGGTTGTTGTTGGTCAAGCCGCCCACGATCGGCCCCACGCCCAGCCCGATGATCAGGATGATCACCACCTCGGGCAGGCCGCGGAAGATATCGGTGTACACCCGGGCCGGCCATCGCAGCCAGCGCTTGTGCGAGATTCCGGCGACCGCCAGTGCCATCCCGATCGCCAGCCCTATTGCGCTGGCGCTGACGGTCAGGATCAGCGTGTTGGGCAGCCCGGTGTGGAACAGCGCCGGGATGGCCTGGCGGTACATGTCCCAGTCGAAAAAGGATTCGCGCAGCTGCGCCAGGGTCGACTTGGGTGCGGCCGGCTGGATCGGCTTGCGGTGCTGACTGGCCGCGATTGCGGCGAAATCCGGCAACGCCGGGGCAGCGACGGCCTTCGAGCCGGGTTTCCACCCGGGCGGCAACGTGCGGGGAACCCAGTTGCTGTAGAGATCCGCCCAGGTTCCGTCGGCGATCACCGCGTCCAGCCCCGAGTTCAGCGCGTCGACGAGCGCGGGGTTGTCCTTGGCGACCGCATAGGCCACGAAATCGTCGGTACTGAACGTGTTCGCGACGATCACCGCCGGATCGCCCGGCCGCATGGCCGCTGCTGCTTGGTTCGCCGGGGCCACCCACGCGTCGATCTGGTGGGTTTTCAGGCTGGCGTACACGGTGGCGAAGTCGGGATACTTCACCGGTTGCAGGTGCAAGGTGTCGACGACGTAGGACTCCTCGACCGTGCCTTGGACCACGCCGATACGCTGACCCGCGGCCAGCTCGGTGAAACTGGTGATCGCCGAACCGGGAGGCACCACCAGCGAGTAGTAGCCGAAGTCGTAGCCGTTGGTGAAGACGACCGTGCGCCGGCGTGCGTCGGTGGCCTTCACCGATGCCGAGCCGATGTCGAAACGGCGCGACGCCACCTGGGCGAGTAGCCCGGAGAAGTCCGTGCCGACGAAGCGGACATGCAGGCCAAGCTTGGCGGCAATGGCGCGTAACAGCTCGTTGTCGAATCCGGTGAACCGTCCGGTCGAGTTGATGCAGACGTTCGGCGGGGCATCCGAGAGCGTGCCCACCGTCAGCACACCCGGTGTGCCCAGGCCGAGTGCACTGACATTGATCGAGCTCAACGGAACGACGGTCGCGGTGGTGTCGGTGTCGTCGTCCATGCCTGCCGCGACAGCCCTGGACAGGTTGGCGGGCAGGACCGTCGCGCTTTCCACACCGGCTGGCGAACACTGATGCCGATCTGCTGCCGCGGGTGCGGCGGCCGTCAGGCTGGCGCTACCGAGGATCAATAGGGTCGCGCCGGCGGCGAGCAATCTGCGCCCGATTCCGGCGCACGCACCCACACGTGAACTCATCATCGCCACCGTATCGGCCGACCGGTTGGCGCGTGCGGCTCAGAGCACGACCGACGACGGTTCGCGGGTGCCGGCCAGCACGCCGACGGCCGGCGACTCCGGCGCCACAGCGGTCAGGCGTAGCGGAATCTCGTCCGGCACCATGCCGCCGTGCGGGGTGAAGACTCGCCGCCGGAACAGTTCGGCCAGCATCGTATGAGCCATCAGCTGGGAGCGCCCGATACAGGCGGCCCGCGCGGCTTCCGGATCACGCCGATGTATTGCCGAGTGCTCGTCTTCGTAGAACGACAGCATGTCGTCGCGGCCGTTCTGGTAGGTCAGCCAGAAGGCACGGGGAATCAGGTTCTGCGAGGCGCGAATGCTCGCGTGCAGCCGCGGTCCGGCGTACTCGTCGTTGACCGTTCGACGGTATTCGTGCGCGACTTCGGAAAAAGTCCGTGGTTCCTTCGACGTGCGCAGCGAGCGCATCAGCGCGTCGAGCTGGCCCAGAATCCGCGGTGTGGGGTTGGCTGCCGCCCGTGCCGAAGCGATGCCGTTGAGCAGGCCGTCGAGCTCATGATGTTCGAGGACGGTGGCCTCGTCGAACCGCTCGACGAATGCCCCGCGGTGATAGCGAGTCGACACGATGCCGTCGTGTTCGAGTTGCACCAGTGCCTCTTGTATCGGGACGCGGCTGACTCCCAAGCCCTGCGCGATTTCATTGCGGTCGACGCGATCGCCGCTGCGCAGTTTGCCAGTCAGAATCAGGTCGAGGATGTGCCCAACGACCTGGTCTTTTTCCTTGATCCCATATTTCTTAGGCATCAGTTCCGTCGGTTTCCGTCGAGTCTCTTTCAGCCGCTGCGGCTGTCGGCGCTGGCAAGTTTCTCACGACTGGCTGCGCGCGTTCGGGTGTTTGGCGGAGAAATCGACGCAAACGCAAACTAACGACCGTCACGCCATCTGCAGAGCGCCTCGGCGGCGGTCAGGTCGTAATCGGGACCGTCGCAGCCGACCGTCAGCAGCGTGACCCCGAGTCGGACGAGGGCTTCGGCCTCAGCGATCCCGCCTGTTACCGCGGCCGAGCGTTCGATGGTGGCCGGATCCCGTCCGACGTCGGCGCAGTGCCGGTTGAGCACCGCGGCCTTGGCCGGGAACTGGTCGGCGGCGGTGAAGCTGTGCCACATGTCGGCGTATTCGGCCACCAGGCGCAGCGTCTTGCGCTCGCCGCCGCCTCCGATCAGCACCGGGATGTCGCGGGTGGGTGGCGGATTGAGTTTCGTCAGTCGGGTCTTGATTCGGGGGAGCGCGGCGGCCAGGTCGTCGAGGCGGCTGCCCGCGGTGCCGAACTCGTAGCCGTATTCGTCGTAGTCCTTTTGTTTCCAGCCAGAACCGATGCCCAGCACAAGTCGGCCGTCTGAAATGTGGTCGACCGTACGGGCCATGTCGGCCAGCAACTCCGGATTGCGGTAGGAGTTACACGTGACCAGAGCACCGATCTGGATACGTGACGTCTGCTCGGCCCACGCCCCGAGCATGGTCCAGCACTCGAAGTGCGCACCGTCGGGATCGCCGAAGAGCGGGAAGAAGTGGTCCCAGTTGAAGGCGATGTCGACGCCGATGTCCTCACCGCGGCGCACGGCATCGCGGATGTCGCCGTAGTGCGGGGCGTGCTGCGGCTGGAGCTGCACGCCGATGCGGATGGGTAGATCGGGAAGCACGGCTGAGGTCATACGACCACGGTAGGCCCGGAGCCCAGGGCCGAGCGCTCAGCGTCTGCCGAACACTCCGCGCAGGATGTCGACGAGCGCGCGCGGTTGGTCGCTTTGCACCGAGTGGCCCGAATCCGGTACGACGTGCGCACCACGGAAATGCGTTGCGCGCCTGCTCAATTCGGCGACGTCTTGGTCGCTGACGAAGCCCGACTGGCCGCCGCGCACCAGCGTGATGGGTGCCGACAAGGCGTCGACGTCATCCCACAAACTGGCGAAATCCGGGAAGCTGCGGATGGCGTCGTAGCGCCAGGTCCAGTTGCCGTCGTCGAGTCGGCGGGAGTTGTGGAACACGCCGCGGCGCAACGCCTTCACCTCGCGATGCGGCGCCGCGGCGACGGTCACATCGAGCATCGCCTGGAAGCTGGGAAATTCTCGCTCACCGTGCATCAGCGCCACCGTGCCCTGCTGCTGCTTGGTCATCTCGGAGTGTCGCTGCAGCGCCGACGGCGTGACGTCGATGACGACGAGTTCCTCGACGAGCTCGGGGGCGACCGCACCCAGCCGGATCGCGGTCAGCCCGCCCAGCGACATGCCCACGACCAACTCGGCCGTCGGCGCCAGCTCACGCAGCACCGGGGCCAGGGCGTCGGCATTGTGCTGCGGCGAATAGTCGCCGTCCTCGCGCCAATCGGAATGACCGTGCCCCGGCAGATCCACCGCCAGCGCCGGTTCGCCGAGGCCGACGATCACGGTGTCCCAGGTATGCGCATTTTGGCCGCCGCCGTGCAGGAAGACCACTCGCGGTGACGGGCCGCCCCAGCGCAGCGCACTGATTCTGCCCGCAGCGGTGCCGGCGTCCACCCGCTCGACGTCCGGCAGTGGGCCGGTAGCACCCGCCTGCTCGGCGTTTTCGGCCAGCAGATCGAACTCGGAGAGCCCGCCGAGTTCGTCGTCGGAAATCTCGGTCACGGCTCTGACTCTACGAGTCATGCCCGAGGGTCACGCGGCGGTGACTGTCGACGTCTGGTCCACGCTGATATCGGGTCGTCATGTCGACCTCGATATTCGCAGTTTCAGGGGCGCTTACGTACGGGTGTAGGTTGCGAAATCTCCGCCCTGGCGTCAGCGGACGCGGTCCTGATCGCTCGGTGTCGCGGGTTGGTCGACCTCGCGTCGCCGGTGCCAGGCGACGGGGGCCGCCGACTCATTGGCATGGCTGACGGTGTTGTTATCGACGGCGGCCGACGCGCCTGTCGACGCGCGGGCTGAGTTGGCGGTCATATCAAAGGTCACCGAGCCACGCGCCAACCTTTCCGGAACGCCGTGACCGAGAAGGTGCGGTTTCATAACCTAAGGATATGAATCGATTGTTGATCGCAATTGACGCAAGTGAGTATTTGTTCCAGAATTGCGTGACCCTCGCCGGATTCGAACAGCAACTTCTGCCTTACCGAAGTTTATCCAGATGATAATGGCCCAGAGTTTATTTCCCCACAGCTCATTTCCTAGGCACCGCAGTCATTTTGCGAAGACAAGTCGGACTGTCCTGCATACGGCAGGAACTCCGTGGAGTAGTAGCTACGTCGAATCATTCAACAGCCGGCTACGGAGCCAATGTGATTGGAAAGGTTATTAGTTAGTAATGTCCAAAGACGGTAACACAGAAAATTGTTTTGGTGTCGGGGCGGCCGAGTCCGATGCTGCTCTGTTCAATCAATCCAAGGGCAAGGAAGCGACGGCCAAACAGCCTCGGAAGCTTGGTGTTGCAGTTGCAGCTTTAGGGGCGCTAACTTTGTGCAGTGGAGGCGCCGCAGCTACCGCCGCCGATCTCGATAGCTTCAGTGTTGGCAGACTCGATATCGATTTAACGGCCCACGATGGCTTCAAGCAGCACTTTTGTTCGAGCAGCGACCTCGGCTCCACCGACGGTAGTGGTTCCGGCGGAAACTCAGACTCAGTTGGTCCGAGCAGCGGCGGGGGCAATCTCAACGAAATCAATGGCGGAGGCAATAACCCAGAGCCGGAGCAAGGACGCGTCTTTGTTTACACTGATTATAATCCGAACGACACAAGTTACGATCCGAATAGCATTTACAACCCTCGTATCGAAGAAAGCCATGATGAGGTGACCAATCTCGATGCGGTATTTTCAGTAACCCCAATTTCGTCAGTTGATCCGTCCCGATTGATAGAACTGGGTGTGCCCGAGGTCTACTTTGAACGCGAGCCGGATAACTTTGACCCGAGCTACGAGAATGGTAGTGTCCGCGCTTCCGATTCAGAACAGATCAACCCATTTTCTTCGCAAGACGTTGGAGGAGAGAATCCCTGGGCGGGCGAATCACTTCAGGAATACTTCGTCGTAACGACAGAGGAGGGATTGTGGCCGCGTTCCATTTCTAGACCCGGCGCAGACATCGATGATCTGAACGAAAATTGGTACAACGAAGTGGTTAGCAATTCTTCAAACAGTCACCGGGCTCACCGGTATGTATATGACCCAGAACAACTAGAGATGCTTCGCGATTTTGTACGGGGGCGGCCAAACAAACCACAATGGACCGCCTCGGATGAAGAAAGATATTCCCCAGAAAATATCGATAACTTTCTTCGTCCCAATTATAATGATCCACGTTATCGTAATTTTGATTCAGATGATGACAATGAAGACGATTAAGAGCCGCACGCAGAAGGCTTAATAAGAAAGCAATCAGCCCTCCGCATCTTTGGCTACTTCTGCCATTGGTCGCAATTTTCGGAACATGACTCGCACTGGTAGCGTATGACTGGCTCCCGCAAATCGTTCCTATCGGCGTTGCTGTTCAGGGTCCCGGAACTGGTTCGCGCGTGGCTTTGTGACGTGCCGCTGGACATGCGCGCTGGGCCGGCTTGCTCGACGCGGCCGAACCAGATCCTGGAGGTGACGTTGCAGGCGGCCAAGGTGCCGGGGCCGATGGGCCGACGGCGGATGACGTACTCAACCCTGTACGACGCGATGGCCACGATGGACATGATCACGCTGATCCGCTCGGCGATCCGGGGGCTGCTGCAGGTGGTTGATGGTGCGTTGAAGCCCCGGTTGCGGGCACGGTTGTCCCGTGACGATGCCTATCAAACCGGCCGTAACCAACCACCATGCCGACAGCAACCGCCACGTCAAGTCAACCGCAGCGTAATTACCACCTACCCCACCAAGCCCATTCGGCACCAAGCCGCTCTAGTCGGCTCCGATGATGAACTCTTCGAGCTGAGCGCGCGCGACGTCGTCCGGCAACTGCTGCGGCGGGCTCTTCATCAAGTAGGCCGACGCCGGGATCACCGGGCCGCCGATGCCGCGGTCCTTGGCGATCTTCGCCGCCCGCACCGCATCGATGATGACGCCGGCGGAGTTCGGCGAGTCCCAGACCTCGAGCTTGTACTCCAGGTTCAGCGGCACGTCACCGAAGGCACGGCCCTCCAACCGCACATAAGCCCACTTCCGGTCGTCGAGCCAGCCGACATGGTCCGACGGGCCGATGTGCACATCCTTGGTCTTGAACTCGCGCTGCAGGTTGGAGGTGACCGCCTGCGTCTTGGAGATCTTCTTCGATTCGAGCCGTTCCCGTTCCAGCATGTTGAGGAAGTCCATGTTGCCGCCCACGTTGAGCTGCATGGTGCGGTCCAGCTGCACGCCGCGGTCTTCGAACAACTTGGCCAGTACCCGGTGCGTGATCGTCGCCCCGACCTGGCTCTTGATGTCGTCACCGACGATCGGCACCCCGGCATCGGCGAACTTCTTAGCCCACACCGGGTCGGAGGCGATGAACACCGGCAGCGCATTGACGAACGCCACCCCGGCATCGATGGCGCACTGGGCGTAGAACTTGTCGGCTTCTTCCGAACCGACCGGGAGGTAGGAGACCAGCACGTCGACCTTGGCGTCCTTGAGCACCTGGACCACGTCGACGGGTTCGGCGTCGGACAGCTCAATGGTGTCGGCGTAGTACTTGCCGATGCCATCCAATGTCGGGCCACGCTGCACCACCACGTCGGTCGGCGGCACGTCGGCGATCTTGATGGTGTTGTTCTCCGAGGCGAAGATCGCCTCCGACAGGTCGAAGCCAACCTTCTTCGCATCCACGTCGAAAGCGGCCACGAACTTCACGTCGCGGACGTGGTACTGACCGAACCGCACGTGCATCAGCCCGGGCACCGTCGAGTTTTCGTCGGCGTTGTGGTAGTACTCGACGCCCTGGACCAGCGAGGACGCGCAGTTGCCGACGCCGACAATGGCGACCCGTACCTCAGGCTGCGCCTCCGGCGCCCCTAACGGCTTGTACTCACTCATTCGGGCGTTCTCCTAACCTCATAGCTTCGGGCAGTGTCTTGTGTGGTTATGTGCAGGGGCTGTTGTGCAGAGTTCACGTCTGTTCGGCGTGATTGGGCGCTGCCCGTTCTGCGGCGATGAGCTCGTTGAGCCACTTGACTTCACGCTCGCTGGACTCGAGCCCGAGTTGGTGCAGTTGCCGGGTATAGCGGTCCAACGAGCTGCTGGCCCGCGCCACCGCTTCGCGCAGGCCTTCGCGGCGCTCTTCGACTTGGCGGCGACGGCCTTCCAGGATGCGCATCCGAGCCTCGGCCGGGGTGCGGTTGAAGAACGCGAGGTGCACCCCGAAGCCGTCGTCGGTGTAGTTGTGCGGGCCGGTGTCGGCGACCAGTTCGGCAAAGCGTCGCCGGCCCTCGTCGGTCAGCTGGTAGACGCGGCGTGCGCGCCGCACCGGCGTGCCCGCGGGCGCGGCATTCTCCGCGATCAGCCCCTCGGTCTGCATCCGCCGCAGTGCTGGATATAGCGAGCCGTACGAGAATGCCCGGAATGCGCCGAGCAAGCCGGTCAGCCGTTTACGCAACTCGTAGCCGTGCATGGGCGACTCGATCAAGAGGCCCAGGATGGCAAGTTCCAGCATCGAGTCACCCCCTTTGTATGGCTGCGTATGGCTGCTGGTTGCGTGAACTACTTAACGATTCGACGCCTCGCGTCATCGTATCGTTTCGATATATTTGCCACAACACCACGCGGCGTTGGTGAGTTGTTCGTCACGTGTGGGGGACCTGCCCACGCCGACTGCCGGCTTCGCTACGACGGATAACTCACCTGTTTGACGGTGCCGTCACCAGCGAAGACGATATAGCCGCCGCCGTAGTCGCTGGAAACATACACCGACAGCGACAGTGCCCCGGGCGTAGTGGGGTCTTCGGCCGGATCGATGACCAGGTACATGTTGGTGACGTCGGACTGCTTCATGCCCAACGTCTCCGCGGCGCCCCGCATGATCCCCACCGTCGCCTTCACGTCGAACTTGCCCAGGTCGACCAGGGCAGCATCGGCACCGCCCTTGGCGGAGCTGGTCGGATCGCCCCAGCCGCCGCGGTAGGTGTAACTCAGCACCCTGCGGTCGTCGGCGGGGTCCTTGCGATCGAGCACCGCGTACGTCGGATAGATCACCAAGCGGTACCCCATGGTGTCGCCGAACCTTTTGCGCGTCTGCTCCAGCAGACCGGTGAGCCCGCCGAGGGAGTGCAGCTGCTTCGGCGGGGTCAGCACCACGGCCGCGACACCGTCAGGCTTGGCTCCCGGATCCGTCGTGAAATCCAGCGGTGAGCTGGTGTTGCCGTACAGACCCCAGCCGATGCCGACACCCAACAGCACCGACACCCCGAATGCGGCCGCCAGCAGCCCCAATCCGTTGCGCCGCGCCCGCGACTTGAGTGCGGGAACCTCCGCGGGTGCACTCTCGGACTGCAGATCGGCGATCAGGTCCTGCAGGTCGCCCAGCGTCACGGCCTTGGTGGCGGTGCTCACCCGATCGCGGTGCTCTTCCATCGAGAGCTGGCCCTCGTTGAGGGCGGCGTCAAGAATCTGGCAGGCGTCTTGGCGGTCGGTGTCCTTGGCCCGGGTTGCCGTCGATCCTCCACGAGCAAGCGGTGCGCCCAGCCATTTCGCCACGGGGATGATCGTAGAAGTCGAGCTTGCGGGGACGCGATAGAGCATCGGTTGCAGGTCGGTGGCGCGGGTCGGGGTGCTGCCGCGCCTGCCCGGGATGTGCCCAGGCCGTGCCGGGCTGCATCGTCACGACGCGAAAGCGACGTACTCTGGTCAGCGTGCAACTGCAGCGACAGGTGGTGGACTATGCGCTTCGCCGGCGTTCACTGCTGGCCGAGGTGTACTCGGGGCGCACCGGCGTCTCCGAGGTCTGTGACGCAAATCCCTATCTGCTGCGCGCCGCAAAGTTTCACGGAAAACCAAGCCGGGTGGTCTGTCCGATCTGCCGCAAGGAACAGCTGACGATTGTGTCCTGGGTGTTCGGCGAGCACCTCGGCGCGATCTCGGGCTCGGCGCGGACCGCCGAGGAACTGGTCATGCTCGCTACCCGGTTCACGGAGTTTGCGGTGCACGTTGTGGAGGTGTGCCGGACCTGCAGTTGGAATCACCTGGTCAAGTCGTATGTCCTGGGCGCAGCACGTCCAGCGCGGCCGGCGCGACCCCCAAGGGCCCCGAGGGGGGCTGCTCGAACGCGGACGGCGCGCAACGGCGCCCGCACGGCCAGTGAATAGCGAAGGGCGTCACCACCAATCGTCGAGTGACGCTGCAGGCGGGCCGGCGACTGAGGGTGTGGACCAACCTCGCGGGAACCCCGGTCGCCCAGAGGGGGAGCGTCTGTCGGCGGCCCCCCGCCGCCAGGTTCCGCCCGACGATCGAATGACCACGATCATCCCGCCGGTGACCGATGACCGGCCTGGGCACTCGAACCCCATCGAGGAAGTCCGGGCCGCGCTGGACAATCCGCCGTCCACACCCCTGCTTCGCGACCCACTGGAGCAGGTCAAGGCTGCGCTGAACAGTCCTGAGCCGCGCCCTCGGGACGAGCGGCTGAGCGGCGCAGGTGGTCCCCCGGGGCCACCGGGGCCACCGGGTCGGCCTGGCCAACGCGGGCCGGCGGGCGCTCGGTCGCCCCGGCCGAGGCCCGACTGGGTCCAGCAGGTCAGCTGGAAGTGGGTTCGACGGTCGGCCGGCCTGGCCGCAGCGGCAATTGTCTTGCTGCCGATCATCACCTTCACCATGGCTTACTTCATCGTC
The DNA here is from genome assembly GCF_900566075.1 of Mycobacterium pseudokansasii. Taxonomy (NCBI): domain Bacteria; kingdom Bacillati; phylum Actinomycetota; class Actinomycetes; order Mycobacteriales; family Mycobacteriaceae; genus Mycobacterium; species Mycobacterium pseudokansasii. The sequence continues at coordinate 68,893 of NZ_UPHU01000001.1, forward strand.
GACGTGCCCCGGCCCGGGGACATCCGCACGAACCAGGTCTCCACAATCTTGGCCAGCGACGGCTCAGAAATCGCCAAAATCGTTCCCCCCGAAGGCAATCGCGTTGACGTCAACCTCAGCCAAGTTCCGGTACACGTACGCCAGGCGGTGATCGCCGCCGAGGACCGCGGCTTTTACTCGAACCCCGGCTTCTCGTTCAGCGGTTTTGCGCGTGCGGTCAAGAACAACCTGTTCGGCGGCGATCTGCAGGGCGGCTCCACGATCACTCAGCAGTATGTCAAGAACGCGCTGGTCGGTTCCGCGCAGCACGGGTGGAGCGGCCTGATGCGCAAGGCCAAGGAGTTGGTCATCGCGACCAAAATGTCGGGGGAGTGGTCCAAAGACGACGTGCTGCAGGCATATTTGAACATCATTTACTTCGGGCGGGGCGCGTACGGAATCTCGGCCGCTTCGAAGGCCTATTTCGACAAGCCGGTCGAGCAGCTCACCGTCTCCGAGGGGGCGTTGCTGGCGGCGCTGATCAGGCGGCCTTCCACGCTGGACCCGGCGGTCGACCCGGAAGGCGCACTCACCCGGTGGAATTGGGTGCTCGACGGCATGGTGGAGACCAAGTCCCTGTCCGCCCAGGATCGCGCCGAACAGCAGTTTCCCAAGACTGTGCCGCCCGAGCAGGCCAGCGCGGAAAACCAGACCACCGGCCCCAACGGGCTGATCGAACGCCAGGTGACCAAGGAATTATTGGAACTGTTCAACATCGATGAGCAAACCCTGAACACCCAGGGGTTGCAGGTCACCACCACGATCGATCCGCAAGCCCAACGGGCCGCCGAAAAGGCGGTGGCCAAATACCTCGACGGGCAGGATCCCGATATGCGGGCGGCGGTGGTGTCCATCGACCCGCACAACGGAGGCGTGCGCGCCTACTACGGCGGCGATAACGCCAACGGCTACGACTTCGCCCAGGCCGGATTGCAGACCGGATCGTCTTTCAAGGTGTTCGCGTTGGTGGCCGCCCTCGAGCAGGGGATCGGGCTGGGCTATCAGGTCGACAGTTCACCGCTAACGGTCGACGGTATCAAGATCACCAACGTCGACGGCGAGGCTTGCGGGACGTGCAACATCGCCGAGGCGCTCAAGATGTCGCTGAACACCTCCTATTACCGGCTGATGCTCAAACTGAAGGGCGGCCCCCAGGCCGTCGCGGACGCCGCGCATCAGGCTGGTGTGGCCACCAGTTTCCCGGGCATATCCCACACGCTGTCCGAGGATGGCAAGGGCGGCCCGCCGAACAACGGGATTGTGTTGGGCCAGTATCAAACCCGGGTGATCGATATGGCGACGGCGTACGCCACGCTGGCCGCGTCGGGCATTTATCACCGGCCGCACTTCGTCCAAAAGGTAGTCAACGCCGAAGGTCAGGTCCTCTTCGACGCTGCCAACCAGGACAACTCCGGTGAGCAACGCATCCCGAAGGCCGTGGCCGACAACGTGACTGCGGCGATGATGCCGATCGCGGGCTATTCACGCGGCCACAGCCTGGCCGGCGGCCGGCCGTCGGCGGCCAAGACCGGCACGGTGCAGTTGGGTGACACCACCGCCAACAAAGACGCCTGGATGGTCGGCTATACCCCGTCGCTGTCCACCGCGGTCTGGGTGGGGACGGTCAAGGGCGACCAGCCGCTGGTGACCGCCTCTGGCGCAGCGGTTTACGGCTCGGGTCTGCCGTCGGACATCTGGAAGGCGACCATGGACGGCGCCCTGAAAGGGACCGACAACGAGAGCTTCCCCAAGCCCACCGAGATAGGCGGCTACGCCGGGGTGCCCGCACCGCCCCCGCCGTCTGCCGCGCCGCCGTCGGAGACCGTCATTCAGCCCACCGTCGAAGTAGCACCCGGGATCACCATCCCCGTCGGTCCGCCCACCACCGTGACGCTCGCGCCCGGGCCGCCGTCGGTGCCACCGCCGGCTGACAATCCCACGCCGCCACCGTGACGGCCATCCGTACCCAGCGCGCAACCGTCTCACCCCAGCCGTTGGCCGCCGATCTGCGTAGCGAAGATCACCGCGATTGCCCCAGCCGCACCGATGTTTTGGGCGCTGCTCTGGCCGACGTCATCGGCGGACCGGTGGGCCGGCACGCGCTGATCGGGCGCGCCCGGTTCATGACTCCGTTGCGGGTGATGTTCGTGATCGCGCTCGTGTTCCTGGCGCTCGGCTGGTCGACGAAGGCCGCTTGCCTACAGACCACCGGCACCGGGCCGGGCGACAAGAGAGTGGCGAACTGGGACAACCAGCGCGCCTACTACGAATTGTGCTATTCCGACACCGTGCCGCTCTATGGCGCAGAGTTGTTGAGCCAGGGCAGGTTTCCCTACAAGTCCAGCTGGGTCGAGACGGACAGCACCGGCGCACCGCAGATCCAATACAACGGACAGCTCGCGGTGCGCCATATGGAATACCCGGTGCTGACCGGGGTATACCAGTACGTCGCGATGGCTATCGCCAAGACCTACACCGCGTTGAGCAACGTCACGCCGCTGCCGGTGATCGCCGAAGTGGTGATGTTCTTCAACGCCGCGGCGTTCGGGCTGGCGATGGCCTGGCTGGCTACCGTGTGGGCCACCTCGGGTCTGGCCGGCCGCCGTATCTGGGACGCCGCGTTGGTGGCAGGATCGCCACTGCTGATTTTTCAGATATTCACCAACTTCGACGCACTGGCGACGGCTTTCGCGATGGGTGGACTGCTGGCATGGGCTCGGCGCAAACCGTGGCTGGCGGGGCTGCTGATCGGATTGGGCGCTGGGGCCAAGTTGTATCCGCTGCTGTTCCTGGGCCCGCTGGTGGTGCTGGGAATTCGGACCGGGCGCCTGGGGGCCGCGGGCCGCACGGCGCTGGCCGCGGCGGTGACCTGGCTGGTGGTCAATCTGCCCATCATGGTGCTCTATCCGCGGGGCTGGTCGGAGTTCTTCCGGCTCAACACCCGGCGCGGTGACGACATGGATTCGCTGTACAACGTCGTGAAGTCCTACACCGGCTGGCGGGGCTTCGATCCCGCGCTGGGCTTCTGGGAGCCGCCGATGGTGCTGAACGCGGTCGTGACGGTGCTGTTCGCAATGTCTTGTGCCGCAATCGCTTACATCGCACTTACTGCTCCACAGCGGCCGCGGGTGGCGCAGCTGATGTTTCTGTTGGTGGCGGTCTTCCTGTTGACCAACAAGGTGTGGAGCCCCCAGTTTTCGCTGTGGTTGGTACCGCTGGCCGTGCTTGCCCTGCCGCACCGCCGGATTCTGTTGGCGTGGATGACAATTGACGCGCTGGTGTGGGTTCCGCGGATGTATTACCTCTACGGCAACCCGAACCGCTCACTGCCCCAGCAGTGGTTCACCACCACGGTGTTGTTGCGCGACATTGCCGTGATCGTGCTGTGTGCGTTGATAATTCGACAGATATATCGACCCCGGGAGGATCTGGTGCGCTGGAATGGGCGAATCGACGATCCCGCGGGCGGTGGTTACGACCGCGCCCCGGACGCCGCACCCGGCTGGCTGCCGAACTGGCTGCGCCCAGTCGCATCGCGGCCGGAGCTGACGGCGCCTGCCGCTATTGCCGTGCGGGAGCCCTGATGCAGGTCGCGATCCCGCTGTTCCCGCGGTTCACCGCGTTGGACGCCGTCGGTCCCTATGAAGTCCTGCAACGTATTCCGTCGATCGACGTGGTTTTTGCCGGGCACCGACGCGGCGAGCTGCGCACCGAAAACGGCATGCTCGGACTTGTCTGCGATGCCACCTTCGACGAAGTCGGCACACCCGACGTCGTGGTGTTTCCCGGTGGCATCGGAACCCGGGTGTTGCTGGACGATGGCATCATTCGCGGCTGGCTGCAATCGGTCCACCCGCACACCAGATTCACCACCTCGGTGTGCACCGGAGCGTTGTTGCTCGCCGCCGCGGGGCTGCTCGACGGCCTGACCGCCACGACGCATTGGCGCGCCGCAGAGCAGCTCAACGAGCTGGGCGCGCGGTATGTGCCCGACCGCGTCGTCGAACACCTGCCGCAGCGCATCATCACCGCCGCCGGGGTCTCCAGCGGCATCGACATGGCTTTGCGATTGGTCGAGCTGTTGGTTGACCGGGAAGCCGCCCAGGCCGCCCAGTTGCTCATCGAATACGACCCGCGGCCGCCGTTCGCCTCGGGATCGCTGGCCGATGCCGACGAGGCGACGCGGGCGAGGGCCGCCGAATTCCTGCGCCGCCGGAAGTGACTGAATTCATGGCAAGCACCGAGATTGCGGTGCGGGTTGCGATTCGGCGCCAGACCAAGAACCCGGTCGCAATCTGGGCGCAACCCGCGGCTTCGTTCAGCGATTTTTCTGGTCGGCGCGTTGTCCGGTACCCTGGGACGGTTGCCGACGCAGGCGACCCTCCTGCCACGGACCGACCGTGGCCGCTAAGACCAGAGGAGGTGATGAGGTCCCTATGCGTCCATATGAAATCATGATCATCCTCGATCCCACTCTCGACGAACGCACCGTCGCCCCGTCCCTGGAGACGTTCCTCAACGTCGTCCGAAAAGACGGCGGAAAAGTCGAAAAGGTCGACATCTGGGGCCGGCGGCGGTTGGCCTACGAGATCGCCAAGCACTCCGAGGGCATCTACGTCGTCGTCGACTTGAAGGCTGCCCCGGCGACGGTATCGGAACTGGACCGCCAGCTGAGCCTCAACGAGTCGGTACTGCGCACCAAGGTGATGCGCGCCGACAAGCACTAGCCCGGCGACGATGCGGCCGCAAAGTGGGGGCGGAGGAGCCGGGCAAATCGAGCACCAGCCGTCGGTGTCAGCCCCGTTGCATAGGCTCGAGTCAAAGATGCTCATGACTACCCGCCAGGCGAGGATCGGGCGGAACAAGGAGAACTATTGTGGCTGGTGACACCACCATCACCGTCGTCGGAAACCTGACCGCCGATCCCGAGCTACGGTTCACGCCGTCGGGCGCCGCCGTCGCGAATTTCACCGTCGCGTCGACGCCCCGGATCTACGATCGGCAGACCGGTGAGTGGAAGGACGGCGAGGCGCTTTTCCTGCGCTGCAACATCTGGCGGGAGGCCGCCGAAAACGTGGCGGAAAGCCTGACCAGGGGGGCGCGGGTCATCGTCACCGGCCGGCTCAAGCAGCGTTCGTTCGAAACCCGTGAGGGCGAGAAGCGCACTGTCGTCGAGGTCGAGGTCGACGAGATCGGGCCGTCGCTTCGATACGCCACCGCCAAAGTCAACAAGGCCAGCCGAAGTGGTGGTGGCGGCGGCGGCGGCTTTGGCGGCGGTGGCGGATCCCGACCGGCGTCCGCGCCGGCCGGCGGCGCACCCAGCCCCGGCGACGACCCGTGGGGCAGCGCTCCTGCCTCGGGCTCATTCGGCGGCGACGACGAGCCGCCCTTCTGATCGAAATCGCTTCCCCTCACCGAGCTACGGAAAGAAAGAAAACCCATGGCCAAGTCCAGCAAGCGCCGCCCGGCTCCGGAAAAGCCGGTCAAGGCGCGCAAATGCGTCTTCTGCGCGAAGAAGGATCAGAAGATCGACTACAAGGACACCGCGCTGCTGCGGACCTATATCAGCGAGCGCGGCAAGATCCGGGCACGCCGGGTCACCGGCAACTGTGTTCAGCACCAACGAGACATCGCAACCGCGGTGAAGAATGCCCGTGAAGTCGCGCTGCTGCCCTTTACCTCGTCGGCGCGCTAGCCGACCGTCAGCGCTGCAAGCCCAACGAAAGTACGCAAACGATGAAGCTGATTCTGACGGCCGACGTTGACCACCTTGGTTCCGTCGGCGACACGGTGGAGGTCAAGGACGGCTACGGCCGCAACTTCCTGCTGCCCCGCGGCCTGGCGATCACGGCCTCACGCGGTGCCCAACGGCAGGCCGACGACATCCGCCGCGCCCGCGAATCCAAAGCGGTGCGCGACCGCGAGCATGCCGACGAAATCAAGGCGGCCATCGAATCGCTTGGCCCGGTCGCACTGACGGTGAAAACGGCGGGCGACTCCGGCAAGCTGTTCGGTTCGGTGACCGCGGGCGACGTCGTCACCGCCATCAAGAAAGCGGGCGGCCCGAACCTCGACAAGCGGATGCTCCGGCTGCCCAAGGCCCACATCAAGGCGGTCGGCACGCATCCGGTGGTGGTGCACCTGCACCCGGAAGTCGACGTCGAGATCGCGCTCGACGTCGTCGCGGAATCTTAGCGTCCCTCGGCCGCTCGGTTTCCGCGGCCAGCGAAGTCCTGGGCCGGCAATCGTATCTTTCAGACGGGTCGCTGGCCGACCTGGTGCACACCACGAACCTGTAGAGACTGATGCGGTCGATAGGAAAGTCGCGGTTGCCCGTAACCGGCCGCCGGCCGGCCCAGCGCGTTGCCGAACAGGTTGCCGCTGGCGAACTTTTCCGATGGTGTCTTGGCGCGCTCGCCGTTACCGAGGCTTAACTCGCCGAAAATCTCGGCGAAAACCAACACGCCCGAGGCGGTAACCTGGCCCGACACGCCGGGGAGATTGTTGTCCACACAATACGTGTGCCGTTGTACGGCGTTTATCTGCAGTGATATTGCAACAGCCCGCATTGATCCACAGGTTTTGCACACCCCGTTCAACACAGGGGTCAACGGATATGCACACACCATGCACAGGTCCATAAACAACGGCCCCTTGGAGGACCGGCCAGCAACGTTTAGCGTCGTCCCGGCGCAGGCGATGCGGGCGCCTTCGGGCGGCAAATTGAGCTGGGGCGGTGACGATGTGGGTGGCGTAGCGACCCGTCGGCTAGCCGGCCAACCGAGCTGGGAGTGGGGATTGTTGTCGGAGCCTTGATTTACGCTCTGATTATCGGCGGTCGAATGTGTGTTCGGATGCTCGTGTCGGAGGAGGTGAGGACCCATGGCGGTCGTCGACGATCTCGCTCACCCCGGAATGGATGCCCCGCCTCCCAGTGAGGACTTCGGCCGCCAACCCCCGCAGGATCTTGCCGCGGAACAGTCCGTACTGGGCGGGATGCTGTTGAGCAAGGACGCCATCGCCGATGTGCTGGAAAGGCTACGGCCCGGTGATTTCTATCGTCCTGCCCACCAGAACGTCTACGACGCCATCCTCGACCTGTATGGGCGCGGCGAGCCGGCCGACGCGGTGACGGTCGCTGCCGAACTGGACCGTCGCGGGCTACTGCGCCGCATCGGCGGAGCACCGTATCTGCATACCCTGATCTCGACCGTGCCGACCGCCGCCAATGCGGGTTACTACGCCAGCATCGTCGCGGAGAAGGCGGTGTTGCGCCGGTTGGTCGAGGCGGGCACCCGGGTGGTGCAGTACGGCTATGCCGGTGCCGAGGGTGCCGATGTGGCCGAGGTGGTCGACCGCGCCCAGGCGGAAATCTACGACGTCGCCAACAGGCGGCTGTCGGAAGACTTTGTGCCGCTTGAGGATCTGCTGCAGCCGACGATGGACGAGATCGACGCCATCGCCTCCAATGGCGGCGTCTCGCGCGGTGTGCTGACGGGCTTTAGCGAACTGGACGAGGTGACCAACGGCCTGCATCCGGGGCAGATGATCATTGTCGCGGCGCGTCCGGGAGTGGGCAAGGCGCTGGCGCTGGACACGCCGCTGCCCACACCGGCCGGTTGGACCACGATGGGCGACGTCGCCGTCGGCGATGAGTTGCTCGATGCCGACGGCTTACCGACGCGGGTCGTCGGAGCGACCGGCGTCATGTTGGGCCACCCGTGCTATCAGATCGAATTCTCTGACGGCACAATCATTGTCGCCGATGCCGAACATCAGTGGCCGACCGGCCATGGGATCCGAACCTCAACTCAATTGCGTTGTGGGCTGGACACGATCGCACCGACCGGCTCCGGGCTGCGCTGTGCCGGAGGTCGGCCCACCGCCACGCTGGCACCGGTATTGCGGGTCGTCTCGGTGCGCCGGGTCCCCAGTGTTGCGGTGCGCTGCGTCGAGGTGGACAACGCCGCGCATCTTTATCTGGCCGGCCGCGGCATGGTGCCGACCCACAACTCCACCCTCGGGTTGGACTTCCTGCGGTCGTGCTCGATCAAACACCGCCAAGCCAGCATCATCTTCTCCCTGGAGATGAGCAAGTCCGAGATCGTGATGCGGCTGTTGTCGGCGGAGGCCAAAATCAAGCTCTCCGACATGCGTTCGGGCCGAATGACCGACGACGACTGGACGCGCCTGGCCCGGCGGATGAGCGAAATCAGCGAGGCGCCACTGTATATCGACGACTCACCGAACATGACCATGATGGAGATCCGCGCCAAGGCGCGCCGGCTGCGGCAGAAGGCCAACCTGCGTCTGGTGGTGGTCGACTACATGCAGCTGATGACCTCGGGCAAGAAGCACGAGTCGCGGCAGGTCGAGGTGTCGGAATTCTCGCGGCAACTCAAGCTGCTTGCCAAAGAACTCGAGGTTCCGGTCGTCGCGATCAGCCAGCTCAACCGCGGTCCCGAGCAGCGCACCGACAAGAAGCCGATGTTGTCTGATCTGCGCGAGTCGGGAAGCCTCGAACAAGACGCTGACGTCGTCATTCTGCTGCACCGGCCGGACGCCTTCGACCGTGACGATCCACGCGGCGGAGAGGCGGATTTCATTCTCGCCAAGCACCGTAACGGTCCGACCAAGACGGTGACTGTCGCACACCAGCTGCACCTGTCGCGGTTCGCCAACATGGCTCGGTGAGCTAGGTCAATGGTTTGCAGGGTCTCACGAACCGTGCCGGAATGTCAGGAATGATGGCGGAGTGATGGCGGATGCGCCACGTTCGTGAGACACATGGGTTGCTCATTGCCAAGGGTGCGTCGACGCCATGTGACGGGCAGGTCACCAAGGCAGTCCGATCCGATTGCAGGGCCGAGGTGATCGCCATGGGCCGCAGCAGAGACAAGGCGTCGACAACTCGTCGTCAGACAGATCGGCATCCGCTACGCAGTCTGCGAACCTCCGTGCTGGGACAAGGGATTTCATTTCCTCGGGGTGACCTCACACAATTTTCGCGCACTTGTTCTTGGGCAACCGGCGTCCATGGCATGGTTGCAGTCGACGGACATAGGATTGGCGCCGCTGCGCGCGGATGATCGAATGTGGCGCCCGGGACAACTGTGGGCGACGTTGGCCCCGTTCAGAAGCCCTGTTTGGCGACGTAGTCATCGTCTGGATTGACCGCAACCACATTGGCGCCGTTGCCCACGGAGACGACGCCGAGCCATACACTTGCCGCGTGAACATCAGCAAGGTCATTGTCGGTGCAGCGATAGCCCCTGTCCGGGCCGGCGTCGCGGTGGCCGACGCCGGACTCGCCGTTGCGGCCATGGCGCTCGGGGCTGTGAAGCAATCCTTGGGCGAGGAAGGCCCGAAGACCGTTGATCCGATTACCGACCTATTTCCGTTGCGCGGCGCAATCATAGGCGCGAATCGAGTTGCCGAATTGACCGAAAACGACCGGGCGATGGGACGCGCTCTGGTCCGCGGCGGGCCGGCGGACAAGCTGATGCGTCCGGGTGGGGTTGTCGACCTGTTGACCGCGCCCGGCGGTTTACTCGATCGGGTATCCGTTGAAGGCACCGCGCTAGAGCGGATCCTGGCGCCCGGTGGGCTTGCAGATCGGCTGCTCGCTGAGGACGGGCCGGTCGAGCGGATGTTCGCGGAGGACGGCATTATCGAGCGGATGTTCGCCGAGGACGGCGTCATCGACAAGCTGCTGGCTAAGAATGGACCGCTCGAACAATTTACCGAAGCCGCTGAAATCCTGAGTCGGCTGCAGCCCGCCGTGGAGACGTTGACGCCCACCGCCGCCACCCTCGAGTCTGCTGTCGATACCCTCAACAGGATGGTCAACACACTGAGTGGCATCACAGACCGCATTCCGCGGCGGCGTTCGGCGCGGCCGACTGTGCGCTCGAAGCGCAACATGGACCAGGATGCCGTCGATCAGTGAGCCGACCGGCTCACTGACTCACCACCGCTGAATTCGGCGGCCGACCCGCCACCCGCTCAGTCACAGCAGCGGCATTTTGGTACCTAGCCCTGACCTGGCCCCGGGCACCCTGGGCCACGCGCCCTCCGCGTGGCCCAGAAGGGATTCTTGAGCTTCATGGAAGGCGGCACGCTCGACTGGTTGGATCACCGGGCATCAGCCGGAAGCATTTGCCCCCACGCGCACCTATCGCGGATCTGTCGCGGCCGCGGTATGTCAATGGGGCCAATTCACTTGGTGCATCAAGCATTCCCATCAGGGCGCATTTGCGACATGGTGTCACCGTGACGAATCGAGGGGACCACTGAGCCGCACTCGGAATGGACGGCCAAGGGGCTGCGCGAGCCTGCTGCACGCAGTTGTCAGACGCTACCGCGGCGATCATGGGCGGCGGAAAAACCCTCGCTCCCGCGTCGATACCAATAGTTGGTATCCTCGGGTCTGTGGGCAAGAATACGTCGTTCAGCCTCGATGAGCATTTCAGCGCGTTCATCGAGGAGGAGATCGCGTCGGGCCGATACCGCTCGGCCAGTGACGTCGTGCGTACTGCTTTGCGATTGCTTGAAGATCGTGAGACCCGGCTGCGCGCACTGCGCCAGGCACTCATCGCTGGTGAACAAAGTGGCAAGTCAACACAATTCGACTTCGATGATTTCGTGGCGCGCAAGCAGGCTGAGAAACCTCGCCACGGGTGAGCCGGTATGTACTTTCGCCCGCCGCACGCGCGGATCTAGAACAGATCTGGCATTACACCTATGAGACGTGGGATGGCGATCAGGCCGAGAAGTACGTTCGTGAGATCCAGCGGGCAATCGAACGAGTCGTTGACAATCCGATGACCGGAAGGGCCTGCGACGAGATCCGCCCCGGCTACCGGAAGCACCCTGTCGGATCGCACACGCTGTACTACCGGATTGCCGGCGCCGACATGATCGATGTGGTGCGCATACTCCACCAACGGATGGATGTCGACCGCCAACTCGACTGACCTATGCACCGCGGTGCCGAAGCCAAGACGCCGCGGGACTGCCGGTGGACACGGATCGCTCGCAGGAAATCAACCGGACCGTGAGACGAACTGGGCGGAACCGCGGTACGACGACCGGGAGCGTCGCAGGTCGCGACGGGCGTGAGTTGCCGCTCGTGGCGAGAACCCACATGGGTTTGCTTGTGCTACTACGAACGAGCAGAGCAGTAGACGGGGTAGAGTCCCGATACTGATTTCAACCATGCGGGACATGCAATGACTGCCACCATCGACCCGGCCGAGTTCTTCGGCGACGCGGCCATCCAGGACCCTTACCCGCTGTATGCCCGGCTGCGGTTCAGGGCGGCGTTCATCGCGTCGGAGATTCGGAGTTCTATTTGGCCAGCAGCTGGGCGGCGATCACCGATGTGGTCAACCGGCCCGAGCTCTTCTCGTCGAATCTGACCGCGACCATGACATTCACCCCCGCGGGTGGCGTCGTCCCATTCCCGATGGACGGCGTGGGCGGCCACCGCTAAACGCGTGCCGGGTTTGCAGCCGCTGATCACGCCGGTATTCGAAATCCTCTGGGCCACAGCAGCTTACGACGGCACCATCGAGTGGATGGATGCCGTCGCCAACCGGTTGCCGATGAGCGTTGTCGCCGACCTGATCGGTGTCCCCGAGGCCTATGCCGACCAGCTGGCGCGATGGGGTTATGCCAGCACCCGACTGCTCGACGGGCTGATGTCGGCCGACGAGCTGGCCGCGTCGATGGCCGCGATTAGCGAGTTGAACGCCTACATCACGACACGTCTGCGGGAGGCCGCGACCAGCCCGCGTGACGACCTGATCGGCGTGCTGGCGAAAGCGTGCGCTGCCGGCGAGCTCGACGCCTTCACCGCACAGCTGATCCTGGTCTCGCTGTTCAGCGCTGGCGGGGAGTCGACGGCATCGCTGCTGGGCACCGCGGTGTCCATTCTGGCCACCGATGCGGCGCTGCAGCGGCGGCTCCGCGACCAGCCGGATCTGCTCGGTGTCTTCATCGAGGAGACCCTGCGGCTGGAGCCGCCGTTTCGCGCGCACTACCGCCATGTTCTGGGCGACACCGAACTCGCGGGTGCCGCGCTGCCGAGGAACTCCCGGGTGCTGCTGCTGTGGAGCGCGGCGAACCGCGATCCCGCTCATTTCGAGGCCCCGGACGAATTCCGGCTGGACCGTCCGATCAGCAAGGGGCACATGAGCTTCGGCAGAGGCGTCCACTTCTGCCTGGGGGCGCCGCTGGCCCGGCTCGAGGCCGCGACCGTGCTACGGATGCTGCTGGACCACGCGAGCCGCGGTTCGGTCGGACCCGGCAACACGAGACTGCTGTGGCGTTGTTCCCAGACCGAGCGACACCATCCGGTTGCGCCGGTTCCAGTGGAGACGATCAACCCGGACGACGCCTGCCGTTGGGCACGGCCGTCAGACAAGGAGAGCGTATAGCGGGCGGTTTGATGGCTGGCATGGCCGACGAAGATCTCGTTGACGGCCAGTAGTTGCTGCCCGTCATCGGTCACGGCCTCGACCATGGTCCGCGGCTCAACATCGGCGCCGCCTTGCCCCGCGGCCCGGATCAGCGCACCGGCGTGGCCGGGGGCGTGCGGCACCAGGACCCCGGCGTTGCGATCCGGTTCCGGATTGACGCCGATCACCGGCTGACCATCAAGGTATTTGGCGGCGTTGGCCACCAGCCCGTCCTGCCCGACCACGATCACGATGTCGCGGGGCTCGAACAGAAATCTGGGCAGATCTGCCCGTTCGACGCGGCCGCGTCGCCAGTCCGCCGCAATCGCGGCGGCGACGGCGGCCAGGGCCGATTGGGTGCGGGTGTGCCGGATCTCGAGTTCGTCGATGCTGCGCCCGCGGCTGGACAGGAAGAACGCCGCCTGCCCGTGGGTACCGTGCCGGGCCAGGGCATCGTCGAGTTCGGTGCGCCGATGCCACCACCGCCCTGGGTGGAAGCGTCATTGCCCACCCGCCCCGAGTCGGGCCAGCACCGGTGCTAGCAGATCCGGCGTCAACACCAAGTGCTCGATCTTGGGCAGGTTGGCCGCCAGTTCCTTGACCGCCAGGCCCAGCAGGGTGGCCTCGGACAGGTCACGATAGGCGGCCAGCCGCGCGGACTCGGCGGCCGCCTTGGCGTCGCCGACCAGCCGAGTGGCTTGTGCCCTAGCCTCGGCCAGCTGGACTTCGCGGCGGGCCTGCGCTTGGGTGGCGATCGCGTCGGCTGCCCAAGATTCCTGAGTTTTCAACCGCTCGTTGGCGCCGTCTTGGGCCACCAGCTCCTCTTCGCGGCGCGCCAGTTCGATCTTGGTTTGGAGTTCGTTCTCGCCGATGGCGCGTTCCCTTTCCACCGCCAGTGCCCGGCGCTCGAATGTGGCGCGGTCCGCCTCCTGCTGGACCTGTTCGCGGGCCGGGGTCTGCAGGGCGCGTTCCACCTCCGGCTCGGGGCGAATTGCCACCACGCGAACGCCGATCACCGCGATGCCGGTTTCGGTGAGTCGGGTGTCGGTGGCGAGCCCCTGAGCCATCCGGTCGCGTACCGCGCTGATTCCGTCCACCAGCGCCGTGGCCAGCATGGTGCGGGCCAGCAGGTCGAGCCCGTGCTGCTGAGCGGATTGGGTGAGCATTCCGGCCACCTGCTCCAGCGGGGCCGCACGCCAGTAGCCGGTGTTGGTGTCGATGGAAAAATCGATACGTTGGGCGGCCAGCGCCGGGTCGACGATGCGGTAGGTCACGGAGGCCTGGACGGCCACATCCTGGAAATCGGCCGTCGTGGCGTGGAACAGCAGCGGCAGTTCGCGGTCGTCGAGCGGAATCTCTGACATCGCCGCGGTCAGCGGCAGAAACCAGAACGCCAGTCCGGGCCCGTCGTGCACGAGCTTTCCTCGGCGCAGCGCCCGGATGTGCGCGGTCGGTTCAACGCGTAGGTGACGTAGCAGTGGATAGTGGTTGATGACGGCCATGGCGGCCACCTCCTTCGGGTTATCGTCTTGGTGACGATAAGGGGGATGCTTTTCGTCAATCCGACGATTAGTCTGCTTTGGTGCCGCGTTACGAGTTGAACGACTATCCACCGGTGGCGGTGACCGTCGACCTCGTGGCATTGACGATCCGTGACGACACGTTGTGTGCGTTGGTGGTGCGCCGCGGGCAACCGCCCTACGCCGGCCGCTGGGCCTTACCCGGCGGATTCGTTCGCCCCGGCGAGGACCTTGACGAGGCTGCCGCCCGTGAGCTGATGGAGGAGACCGGTGTGCCGGTCGACCGCCTACACCTGGAACAATTGGCCAGTTATGGTGCACCGCAACGTGATCCGCGTATGCGGGTGATCACGGTCGCGTATTTGGGCCTGGCACCAGACCTTCCGCTACCGTCCGCGGGCGGCGATGCTGCCGGCGCACGCTGGGCACCGGTGGCCGAACTGATGACGGCAAGGCTCGCATTCGATCACCGCCAGATCCTGGCCGACGGCGTGGAACGGGCACGCGCCAAGCTCGAGTACACACCGCTGGCGACCACGTTCTGTGCGGGTGAGTTCACCGTCGCCGAACTGCGCCGGGTGTACGAGATCGTCTGGGGCACCGAGCTGGACAGCCGGAACTTTCACCGCAAGGTCACCGGAACCGAGGGGTTTCTCGTTCCCACCGGGCGAACCACTACCCGTGACGGAGGCCGTCCGGCGCAGCTGTATCGGCCGGGCGAACTGCGGTTCCTGCACCCCCCGATGACGCGTGCCAGTATCCCTGAACGCGGCGCGGGCGGGTGACAATCGCGTGGGCGACAGCGAGTCCGGTCGATGACGCGCCGTGACTTCGAATTCAACCGCCGATCGTCCACATTTTCCCGTGGCGCGCGCAATCTCACGCGTGCCACGGATGCGGGCGGCCCGCATATTGGGCACGCGGTGTCGTATTCGCGCCACGGGAAGGGCTGCCGGTGGACCGGCAAGGCGCCCTGGCCTGTCGTCCAGGATTGGCGTTTCTTACATGGCGGCACTATTTTACTGGCGTGATGTCAATAGCAGCTGGTGCTGTCGCTCGGTGGATCACCCCTTTTCTGGCGGTTGCGACCGTCGCCGGCCTGGTTTCTGCCGGTTCCGTGCATGTCGGTGCTGCCCCCGAGGTGCGTCTGGTCGATGCGGGAAACCCGCTCGCTGGACAACCCTTCTACGTGGACCCGGCGTCGGCGGCCATGGCCGCCGCGCGTAACGCCAATCCGCCGAGTCCGCAGCTGACCGCCGTCGCCAATACCCCGCAGGCGTACTGGCTTGACCAGGCATTTCCTGCCGGTTCGGTAGGTGCGAGGGTCGCCGGATACACCGGCGCGGCACAGGCTGCCGGCAGCATGCCGATTTTCGCGCTGTATGGGATTCCGCATCGCGACTGCGGTAGTTACGCGTCCGGCGGGTTCGCGTCGGGGGCGGACTACCGCCAGTGGATCGACAGCATCGCCTCCGGCCTGGGCGGCTCGCCTGCGGCGATCATCGTCGAACCCGATGCGCTCGACATGGCCGATTGCCTGTCGGCTGACCAGCGCCAGGAACGCTTCGATCTGATCCGCTATGCAGTGGACACGCTGACCCGCGATCCGGCCGCGGCCGTCTACGTCGACGGCGGACATTCGCGCTGGTTGAGCGCCGAGGAAATCGCCGCCAGGCTCAACCAGGCCGGTGTGGGCCACGCACGGGGTTTCAGCCTCAATGTCTCGAACTTCTTCAGCACCGACGAGGAAACCGGTTACGGCGAGGCGGTTTCAGGGATGACGAGCGGTGCGCACTACGTGATCGACACGTCGCGCAACGGCGCCGGGCCTGCGCCCGACTCCGCGCTGAGCTGGTGCAACCCCGGCGGCCGCGCGTTGGGCACCCCGCCCACCACGGCTACTGCGGGCGCGCACGCCGACGCCTATCTGTGGATCAAACGTCCCGGCGAATCCGACGGATCGTGCAACGGGGGCCCTTCGGCGGGTCACTTCGTGAGTCAGTACGCCATTGATCTGGCCCAAAACGCGGGCCAATAAGACCACCCGGGGCAGCCAGCCGCCACTGCAGGTCAGGTGCGACGGTATGGCCAAGACAGATCCGCGACGGCGTCGGGTGAGAAACGACCGGCATTTCACCGTTTGACATGGGTGCGGTCGTGGGCCGGGATACGCCGAAGAAGGCGCCCGTTCAGCAAGCGGTGGTTGGGACGCGCGCAACGAGCGCAACGGGGACCTATCCGTGGGATGGCGTGGACGTTGGATTAGCGTGGCCAGGTGCTGGCTACGGTCGCGGTGGAGAATTACCGTTCGCTGCGCCAGGTGGTGGTTCCCCTGGGTCAACTCACCGTCGTCACCGGTCCCAACGGCAGTGGCAAATCCAACCTGTATCGAGCGTTGCGCCTGCTGGCCGATTCGGCCCGCAACGGCGCGGTGGCGGCGCTGGCCCGCGAGGGCGGATTGCGCTCGACGATATGGGCGGGCCCGGCAGTGATCGGTAAGTCAGTACGCCAGGGGCGTCATCAGACACAGGGGACGGTCCGCACGGAGTCGGTCAGCCTCAAACTGGGCTTTGCCGGTGACGATTTCGGCTATGCCCTGGACCTCGGGCTGCCCATCGCCACCCGCACGGCGTTCGGGCTCGATCCGGAGGTCAAGGTCGAGGCGCTGTGGGTCGGTCCGGTGTGGCGCCCCGCCACCGTGACAGCGCAGCGCGGTGGCCCGACCGCGCGGGTGCGTGACGGGGACGGTGGCTGGCACCTGATTGCCGACGTGCTGCGGCCGTTCGACTCGATGCTCAGTGAGCTGGCGGATCCGGTGCGAGCACCGGAGTTGATGCGGCTGCGGGAGCGGATGCGCAACTGGCGCTTTTACGATCATCTGCGCACCGACGCCGACGCGCCCGCGCGCCAGCCCCGAATCGGCACGCGCACAACGGTATTGGGCCATGATGGCGCAGACCTGGCCGCGGCCTTGCAAACGATTCGCGAGATCGGCGACGATGAGGCGCTCAGTGAAGCCATCGAGCGCGCGTTTCCGGGTAGCAGTGTCGATATCCGCAACGCCGATGGCCGCTTCGAACTCGTGCTGCACCAGCCGGGGATGCTGCGGCCACTGGGCGCTGCCGAGTTGTCCGACGGCACCCTGCGATATCTGCTTTGGGCCGCGGCCCTGCTGACACCACGTCCACCCCAGCTGCTGGTGCTCAACGAACCCGAGACCAGCTTGCATCCCGAGTTGTTGCCCGCCTTGGCATCGTTGATCGCCACAGCAGCCGAGTACAGCCAAATCATCGTCGTCACCCACTCGGAACCCCTTGTCGCGACCCTGCAACGGGCCGCGGACGTGCACACCGTGCGCCTGATCAAAGAACTCGGTGAGACACGCATTGCGGGCCAGCGCCTGCTCGACCAACCGCCATGGCATTGGCCGCCGCGCTAGCTTCGCTTGGTGAGGGCGAAGTTCACAATTAGATCAAGTTGCGGTTCAGGCCGCGGTGAGTGCTGCGTTTGTGAATTGATTGAGGTGTCGTTCGAGTTGGCGCCAGGCGATCGCCAGATCGCTGCGTTTGGCGAGATCATCCGTTGGGAGCCTTGGGTCTAACTCGGCCAGGCCGGGTGCGAGAACACGTCCGTAGACCTTGGTGAACAGCACCGCGACGCGGCGGCCCAGCGGGGTGAGTTGGTAGCGGTGGTGGCCCGGCAGCCTGACGATGAGCCCCTTGCGTTTGAGCCGGCGCAGGTCATATGTGGCTTGGCGGCTTGTGTAGGAGCAGCCCAGCAAGGTGGTTACCGCTCGAACCAGGGCTGGGTTGTCGAACCCGGCGAGCAGATGGGTGAATCCGACGATAGCGGCCAGCACCGCCATCACCCGCGGATCCCCGAACCGCAGTCCGGGGGCATGTTGACCGTCGATCTGTGAGGGTCGGGTCACCTCGGTGAAGGTGGCCACATCCGGAGCGGGCCGGGCATCGGTGGCTTGTGCGTCGCATAGACGCTGGTTGGCATGCTCGCCAACCGCCCGAAGGGCCTTCCAGTTCTCGGCGGTCACCCGCCGACCGATGCCAAAATCGCGGGTGTCGCAGATGACCGTCTCGGTGCGCAACGCCCGATGCTCCTTGAAGTATTGCTTGATCCGACTCGACTTGTAGTAGCAGCTGATCTGCGGATCCACACCCTTGGTGATCACTTGGGTGCGCCAGGTGCCCGGCGTGCGCGAGCTGATGCGCCGGTCGAAGATCAGCGACACCTTCTCCGGGCGTCCGATGTCGAGGTGGTCACGGATGAGCTGTTCGAAAAACGATCGCCCGGCCGCGGGCCGGTCGAACACCCGGGTATCAGAAACCTCGAATTGGCGAAACGCCAGTTCGTAGACGTAGCCCGCACGCAAGTCATCGCGGGTGAACGGCGATGGCAACAGCTTTTGCCAGCGCCAAAAGAAGCTCTTCACCGCGCCCGACCCCAGTCGGTCGCAGATGCGCTGCAGCGCGGCGGGGTCCTCGCAGTCGCGGAACCCGTTGTCTAGAGCGGTGTAGCCGATGCCCAGCCGGTCGCATTGCCGTTGCGCCCAGGTGTGCCCGTTGAGCCAGATCCACACCGGCCACGGTGCGTAGGCATTGGTCTTCCAAAACGCGCCACCCCAGTCGGGATCCCACAGGTAAAAGTAGAAATGATTAACAAAGCCCATCTGGCGAGCCCACTCCATGTGCGGATGAGCCACATGCTCTTGGCCCTTGGCCTTCCACGAGCGCCATATCGGGGTCTTTTCCTGCGCGATCCCGATCAACACCACCCGCCCCTCGCCGCCCTCCCTTTCGGCTTCCTCGATCAATGGCCGCGCGATCTCCTCCTTGTTCTCGCCCTTGGCGAAGCGGCGCACCGGGATCGCGTTCGCCTTAGCCCACCGGTGCACCTCGGCGACGTAGGCGTCGCCGATCTTGCCGAACGCCGCCGACGACGGAATTCCAAACCCCTTCTGCCAGTACAGAAACTGGCACACCCCGCCCACCGACTGCAGTTTCGGCACATATGCCTGCAAAAAGATCCGGTCCACCGACCGACAGGTGAGCGTCACATGATCGCACAGTAAAGTTGCATAGTCGGCCATCATTGCCTCCTTGGTCTGAACAACCCGAGGCTACGACCGACACGAGGGATCTCCGAACACGGAGATCCCTCGTCTCTACCACCACACCCGGCCGAATGGCCGAGCCTCAAAACTCACGTATGAGGACACTCGCTACCGCTAGCGAGCGCTGGCCTGCACGTGAATGTTTCTGGCGCCCTTGGCATTGCGCAGGCCGGAACAATTCACGCAGCCGACGCAGCCGACACAGTCGGTACAACGCACACATCCGACACAGGCCACGCACCGGGCGCAGGCGATGCATGCCAGGCATGCCAGGCATTCCCGGACGGCTATGCACAACATACTCAGCGCGCTGGCAATCACGGCGACACTGCCCGCGATAGCCGCCGACCCGGCGACCGCGACACTACCGGCGGTGGCGACCGAACCTGCTACTGCGACACTGCCCGCGGTTGCCGCCGACCCGGCGACCGCGACGCTACCGGCGGTCGCGATGGAGCCCGCGACCGCCACGCTGTCGCTACTGGCCAGCGAACCGATGATGGTGTCGGTGTCGGCGTTGACCGCCGAGTCCCAGGGAATTGCCATGCGCTCATCTTCGCAGTTACCCAGGCGGAATTGAGAGCGGAATTCAGGGCGGAAAGCGAGCAGCCGCAATAGCCCCCGCACGCTCGGCGTGTCGGGGGGTTTTGCGGCTGCTCGCGCTATTGGGGCGGAATTGAGGTACCCGGCGCAGACGGGCCAGTGCCGCCGGGCTACCAGGCGCCCACCTACAGCCCCCCGATCCGCTTGGCGCGCAGGGACCTTCGGCCCTGGCACATGGTGACGCTGTACCGGCGACGGCCGGCGTAGCCAGCCGTATCGTGACCGCCAGCGATCAACTGGGAGAGGTAGCCTCCGGGTTCTTCGCTAGGCGACAACCGGATGCCCTACCACCGCGCTAAGGCTAAGCAGCAGCGCGTGTTCCCGTTCTCGCCGCACCTACCGCCGCATGGGAACCGATATCCGGGCCAGGTCCTCGGCGATGACCAGGTCGCCGTCGAACACCTCGGCCGCCTCGTCGCGGTAACGCCGGGCGTCGGTGTATCGCTGGGAGAAGTGCGTCAGCACCAGCCGCCGCACCCCGCACTCTACTGCCACCCGCGCCGCCTGCCGCGCGGTCAGATGCCCGTAATGTGCGGCCAAGTCTGAGTCCTCGCTCAGGAACGTCGCCTCGATCACCAATAGGTCCACGCCCTCAGCCAGAGCGTAGACCGCGTCGCACAACCGGGTATCCATGACGAAGGCGAATCGCTGGCCGCGGCGTGCCTCGCTGACTTCTGACAAATCGACAGCGCGCCCGCCGATGTGGACCGACCCGGCCCGGTGCAACTCGCCCACCGCGGGCCCTGCGATGCCGAAGCGCGCCAGCAGTTCGGGCACGAACCGTCGACCGTCGGGCTCGATCAAGCGGTAGCCGATCGCGTCGACGGAATGATCGAGCTTTCGTGCTTCCAAGACCCCGAACGCTCCCGTCGCCACCGGGCCGTCTGCGGCAACCGGCTCCGCGTGCACGTTGGCGCGGTCGTGGAAAATGCAGGCGTGGTGCAGCCGCGCGAAGAATTGTCGCCCCGAGGCCGGGAAGTAGGCATGCACCCGGTGTTGTGCGTCGTCCAGCGACAGCCGTTGCACCACGCCGGGCACACCCAGGCAGTGGTCGCCGTGAAAATGCGTAATACATAGCCGCGTCACGGCGGTGAGGGGCACACCGGCGAGCAGCATTTGCCGTTGGGTCCCCTCGCCGGGGTCGAACAGCAGCCGCTCCTCGTCCCAGCGCAGCAGGTACCCGTTGTGATTGCGGCGCCGGGTGGGCACCTGACTCGAGGTGCCGAGCACAATCAGCTCCCGGACTGACACAGTCCGAGACTACGACCCGCGCTGAATTCCCTCGCTGGTGACATCCGTGGCTTCGTCCTATCGTCGAGCCGTGACGATCAGCTACGACGATGCGTTACGGAAGAAGATCCGGGCACACTTGGCCGGCCACGACCGCCGCGCGGTGACCGACCCGACCAAGCGGCGCGCTGCCGTGGCGGTGGTGCTGGTCGACTCCGAGGTCGGTGAGGACGGGGTGGATACGGTGCTGGTGGACAAGCGGATCGCCGGCCGGCCACCGCCCGAGTCAGGCCGCGACAGCCGTATGGTAAACGCGTCTGGCGGCGCCGCGTTTCTCCTGTGCCGCAGAGCATCTCGCCTCACTTCACATGCTGCGCAGTGGGCGCTGCCCGGAGGCCGGGTGGATCGGGGGGAAAGCGCGGTCGATGCCGCACTGCGGGAACTCGACGAAGAGGTCGGCATCCGGCTGTCCGACTCGGCTGTGCTCGGCCTGCTCGACGACTACCCGACGCGGTCCGGCTATGTCATCACCCCGGTGGTGATCTGGGGCGGCGGGCGGCTCCAACCCCGGCCAGCGCTCGACGAGGTGGTAGCCGTTTACCGGGTGGGACTGCACCAATTGCAGCGCGAGGACTCGCCGCGATTCATCGCAATCCCGCAGAGCCCGCGGCCGGTCGTGCAAATCCCGTTGGGCAACCACCTGATCCATGCGCCCACGGGCGCGGTGCTGCTGCAACTGCGGTGGCTGTGCCTGGAAGGTCGCCCCGATCCGGTCGACGAGTTTGAGCAACCGGTATTCGCCTGGAAGTAGGCAGCACGCCGGCGATCGCCCGCCGCACGGCTTCGGCGCGCTCTTCGCCTGAACTCCGTGGCGGCCCTGGGGATTGCGAGCCGGGGGTTTGCCTCATGGCATCGGCATGACACCAGCCACACCAAGCATCAAGATGATGCCCGGCAACAGATTGGTCACCTGGTGCGCGACGATGCTGGCCAACAGACCTCCGGAGTACAACCGCGCAAGCGCGATCGGGATCGCCACCACCACCAATAGCGGAGCGCGGGTTAACTCGAGATGAGCCAGCGCGAACACTACGGTGGTTACCCCCAGCGCGGCCCACCGTCCCCAGCGACGATCCACCGCTCCCCACAGCAGCCCCCGAAATATGATCTCCTCGCCCAGCGGCCCGACGAACACCACAAGCGCAAGCACGGCCACCGCCCATGGCCAGGAAGCCTGGACGCCACTGAAGACGCTGGCGACAGCGGATTTCGCGCCTGGCCCGGTGACTTTGGCGTAGAGCACCGAGGCGGGCACCGTGACGAACAACCCGCCGAAACCGAACAGCAATCCCAGCCCCACACCGTGCCACGACCAGTGCAGCTTCAGGTCGGTGCGGGGACCGTTGCCGCGCAGCGTCGTGATGAGCACGGCCAGCCCGGCCGCGATCACTGTCGGGGCTCCCACCGCCAGTGCAAGCATTCCCGCAGACAACGGGCCCCTACCGGCGAGGACGACGACGAATGCGGCAGAGGCCAGCAAGTAGACCAGCCCCACCAGCAAGAAGGCGCCCAGACCCCAGCGAGGTACCGAATCGGAAACCGGCGCCGAAAACCCTGACGGCCCGGGCGCAGCCGTCTCATCGACGCGATCTGTTTCCACGGCCGTGACGCTACCGCTTCACGCCAGTGCGGGCACGTTACGAGCTGGACGGGCAGCCGGTCCGCCGTCACGCCAAGCATCGCGCTTCGCGTAAGATCTGCGGGGCGAACGCACCGGCGATTACTCGGAACTTCCCAGCCGGGCGGTATCTTCGAGCAGATCAGCGGCCAGGGCAATGCTTTTCGCCGGTGTGATCAGTTCCGCGGCGACCTCCCGCGCCCGAGCGAGGCGTTGCGGAGTGAGGATGGAACGCAGGTCTGCAACCAGAGTGTCTTGGGTGGTGGCCGAAAACGCGCGTCCCGCACCGATTCCCAGCTGATTGACCCCGACTGCCCAGACCGGCTGGTCGAGCCAGAGCCACAGGATCAACGTGGGGATTCCGGCCCGCATTCCCGCGGCCGTGGTGCCGGCACCGCCATGGTGAACGACTGCGCGACAGCCAGGAAAGACGACCGCATGATTCACCGCGTCTACGATCTTCAGGTGGCCGGCATCGGCGATGCCGCGAAAGTCGTTGACGCCGCTGCAAATCAGTGCCCGCTCACCTAGTTCGGCACAGGCGCCACTGATCATGGCAACCGTGTCGGCGGGGCGTTCGATAGGTGTGCTGCCGAAGCCGAAATAGATGGGTGGTGTCCCCGCAGCCATCCAGGACAAGACCTCGTCGTCGGCGCCCGTCGGCAACTGCAGCGTCAGCGCGCCGACGAAGGGCTGCCGCCCATGGGGTGCTAGCCAATCGGCTGCGGGTCCGGGCAGGCAGAGTTCCTCGTAGGCCTGGATCTCCAGCATCGGTGGTGGTTCGTCGGCCTCGGCTGGCGGTAGCCCCAATGAATGCCGTTGGGCTTCGTCGACCGCTGCGGTGATCAGCGGCGACATCCCGCCGGAAGCCCACAGACGTGCCGGGAATAAGTGCAGTGCCGCCGCTGGAATACGCTGGTATTCAGCGACGTTGGCGGCCAGACGTTGTTCGTTGAAGCTGGCCAGCAGCAGATCGGCCCCAGCCGCCAATGACGTCAGAACCGCACTCTTATCCGTGTTGACCCGGCTGACATGCTCGATCACTTGAGACAGCAGGCCGATCGGATTGTGGGTCTGGGCCACGAAGTCGCGGACCAGATCCATGGCGGGGTTCATCTGTTCGCGCGAGTCCGGCCCATAGGCCACGCCGGCGAGGCCCACTGATTCGACAAAGCCCACCATGTTGGGCGGCACCGCCATATAGACGTCGTGACCGCGCCGCAGCAGTTCGAGAGCCACGGCCGTGCAGGGTTCGATATCGCCGCGGCTGCCATAGCTTGCCACCACGACCTTCATTGCGGATACCTAATGTGTGGCGGCTATCGGATGGGCAGACCGGTCAGCGCCCGCGAGATCACCAGCCGCTGAATTTCGCTGGTTCCCTCGAAGATGGTGAAGATCTTTGCGTCGCGGTGCATCCGTTCGACGGGGTAGTCGCGGGTATAGCCGTTGCCGCCGAGGATCTGGATGGCCTCGTCGGTGACGTACACCGCCGTCTCGCTGGCCACCAGCTTGGCCATCGAGCCTTCCGCCGAGTCGAAATTCTGATTGTTGCGCGCCATCCAGCCGGCCCGCCACACCAGCAGACGGGCCGCGTCGATCCGGCTCTTCATGTCCGCCAACTTGAACGCCACCGCCTGGAACTCACCGATCTTTTGGCCGAATTGTTCACGCTGGCAGGCATATTCGAGGGCATATTCGTAGGCGGCGCGGGCCACGCCGACGGCCATCGCCCCGACCGTGGGCCGGGTGCGCTCGAAGGTCTTCATCGCCGCCTGACCGCGCACGGAAGCACCGGACTTCGCCCGGGCTATCCGTGCCTCGAATTTTTCCCTGCCGCCGAGGATCATGTCTGCGGGCAGCCGCACGTCGTCGAGCATCACCTCGGCGGTGTGCGAAGCGCGGATGCCGTGCTTCTTGAACTTCTGCCCCTGGGCGAGACCTTTGGTGCCTGGCGGGATGATGAACGTGGCCTGGCCGCGGGTACCGAGCTCTGGATAGACCGACGCAACCACGATGTGCACGTTGGCGATTCCGCCGTTGGTTGCCCAGGTCTTGGTGCCGTTGAGCACCCATTCACCGGCCGCCTCGTCGTAGCGTGCGCGGGTGCGGATGGCGCCGACGTCAGATCCCGCGTCGGGCTCCGAGGAGCAGAACGCGCCGAGCTTGGGATCGTCGGCCGTGCCGAACATTTCGGGCAGCCAGCGGCCCAGCTGTTCCGGAGTTCCGTTGCCGGCCAACGCCGCTGCGGCCAGTCCGGTGCCCATGATCGACAGTGCGATGCCGGCATCGCCCCAGAACATCTCCTCGAAGGCGGTGAGCATGCCCAGCCCCGTCGGTTCCGCTGCCTGCTGCCCGAAGAAATCGGGAGAGTAGAGGCCGACCTTGGCGGCCTCCTGGATGACCGGCCACGGGGTTTCTTCGCGTTCATCCCATTCGGAGGCCGCCGGGCGGATCACATCGGCGGCGAACTCGTGCACCCAGTCGCGCACCTGGATCACGTCGTCGCTCAGCTGCAGTGAGAATGTCATGGCTCTACTCCTGAAATAGTTTGGTGCTCAGCGGCGATCGGCGTATCGCACGAGAATGCTGACCGTCTGGTTGACCCATGCCTCGAAATAACGCGCGTCCTCGATGTTTCCGGGGGTTCGGCCGGTCAATGCCTGCAGGGTGGCGGCATGGGACAACGACGCGATGGCGACGGCCGCCGCGGCTTCCGGGTCCGGGATTCGGGTACGGCCGGAGCGGTTGGACGCGGCCAGTTCGTCGGCGAACCGCTGGTAGGCGTTGTCGGTGATGACCTGCCAGGTCTTCTCGTCGAGATCACCGAGTGCATCGGGTTCGCGCAGCATGACTTTCAGCAAGTCTTCGCTTTGTTTCAAGTTGTTCCAGATCAGCTGGCCAGCGGTGCGCACCGCCTGCTCGACACTGTCTGGTTGCCCCGCGTCGTACTGCTCCCGGGCGGCCACGATGCTGTCGATCCGGTGCGTTACCGCGGCTTCGAGCAGTTCACGCTTGGAGCCGAAGTGCTTGTAGAGCGCTCCCGATCCCGGCGCCAGGCCGGATGCCCGCTGGATATCGGCAACGGACGTGGCCGCATACCCCTTGGCGGCAAAAAGCTTCAGTGCTGCCGACAGCAGCCGGTCGCGTCCCGATACGGGCATAGTGAGAGAGTACTCACTCACCTGTGATGTGGCAAGCTTGCGTTTGTCGAGTCGCGCGGCCCGCCGCCGCTTTCCTGGCGGCGCACTGGAAGAACATCTGGCGTACCAATCCGGCCCGATTCACACACGTAATCTGTTGCCCGCCCGGCCATCATCGCGGGCTGGCGGAGACCCGTCGACAGGCGGGCTATCGGACCTCGTCGCCGGTGACCAACGACCCTGTCCCAGGGCGAACGAGTGGCCCATGATCGCCTCTGTCGTGCGGAGAATTCCATGAAAAGCAGAGTTGGGTGTTGCCGGTCGAACGCCCCAGTAGCCGGATACCCGGCCATCGATCCTCCAGATCTGGGTTTCTGCGTTGTGCGGCACGGCGCTGACTTCGCTAGCACTGTCGCTCTTCTCCAAATACATGTTGGTAGAGAAGAATGGTTTACGGAAATGAATGCATTAGAACTGGTTTGGTCGCCACACTTTTCCGCTGAGCGGAGAAGGTGATATCATGGCAACAAGTTTTGGTCGCGGTCCCGCTATCTTAACGGCACATACCGCAGTTAGCCGGCCTATTAGGATCGCCGATCATGGTTAAATGGCGTTTGGCGGTTGGATTTATCCTGATCGCAACGATTATATCGGCGGCATGTTATTTGATCGGCAGTAGCGAAGGTGGTCAGCGGCAGCAACGTATTGGCGATCATCTTCAACTGCCGCCCGTGCGCCTCGACGGCCCGGTCTCGTTGGAATCAGCTATGCAAAGTCGCCGGTCCGTGAGGAAATATGCAGACGAACCGCTGTCGCTGGACGAAGTCTCGCAATTGTTGTGGGCGGCCCAGGGCATCACGCACGAAAACGGTTACAGAACGGCGCCTTCAGCCGGCGGGCTTCATCCGCTGGAAATTTATCTGCTGGCTGGCGCAGTGGATGGCCTCAGAACTGGCATCTATAAGTACCTGCCATCCGGACACCAACTGCTGGGGGTGTCCAACCAGGATCAGCGGGACGACCTCTACCTGGCTGCTTTGAAGCAAGACCCCATCCGGCAGGCACCGATTGTGATTGTTTTCGCTGCGGTCTACCAGCGCACACAGGTCAAATACGGTGATAGAGCGTCGCGCTACGTACATATGGAGGTCGGGAGCGCTGCCCAAAATGTGTACCTGCAGGCCACCGCGCTGGACCTGGGAACCGTCTTTATCGGCGCATTCTTGGACGACCGGGTAAACGCAATCCTCGGGTTGGCGGAGGATGAGCAGGCGTTGTGCTTGATGCCGGTGGGCATACGGCGCGCTCCGCAGTAAAGAAGACAGCTAGGTTACCTCACCACCGACCGCGAAACGACCGCACGAAGAATAGAATTCCGAAGTTACCGAAGGCCCGCACGCCGGCGGGCCGTCGGTACCTTCTGGAGGCGTCGTTGCAGCTTCATTCGCAGCCGCTGCACCATGCCGATCGCTTACTCTGCCCGGCCGCACGCTGGACGAAGAACTCCGGGACGTATCCGGTTCACGAGCCCATTGCCGATTTCGAGGATCTCTCGGACGTCGATTTAGATTTAGCTTTAGAAGCGCCCGCCGGTCGGGGCGAAGCCGACGTCAGAGGTGATGCAGCTCTGGGCACTGAAGGTCACCCTTGCGCCCGCGGACTGCGAGCGATGTCTGTCCTGCCGCGAGGGGCAGCACGCTGCATCCAAGGGCCAGCGCCCATCCTTGGATACCGATCGCCTGGATCTGCAGCGCCTTGGCTAACACGGGGATGGTGAAGGCGGCCGCGATCAGCCCCAGGCAGAGCGCCAGTGCACACCAGACCAGCCGGTTGCGTGTGACAGCGTTGCACAACACCGCGCTGCGGGGCCCGCGCATGTTGAAAACATGCCATAACTGGGCCAGTGCGATGGTCACAAACGACACCGTTGTCGTTGTCGCGGTGTCATATTCAAGCCAATACCGGGCAGCGAAGAGCGCCACCAGGGTGCTTACCGCGATCGCCACTCCGTAGCCCGCCATCATGCGCCACAAACTGGCCGAAATGATCGGCTCTTTCGGGCGTCGCGGCGGTTGGTCGAGCACATCGCCCTCTCCTTCGCCGGTGGCCAACGCGAATGCCGGAAACACGTCGGTCACCAGGTTGAGGAACAAAATCTGCAGGGGAAGCAGCGGCAACGGCAGCCCGCCGACCACGGCGAGCGCCACCACCAGTACCTCGCCCAGATTGCAGGAGAGCAGATAGAACGCGAAGCGGCGGATATTGTCGAAGATGACTCTGCCCTCGCGCGCGGCGATCACGAGCGTCGGGAATCGGTCATCGAGCAGCACCATGTCGGCCGCATCGCGCGCCACCTCGGTGCCTCGCTTACCCATCGCGACGCCGATGTCGGCCTTCATCAGTGCCGGCGCGTCGTTGACGCCGTCACCGATCATGGCCACAACGTGGCCTCCGCGTTGGAAGAGGTCAATGAGGTCAAGTTTCTGACGCGGGCTTACCCGCGCAAAAACCTGCGTGTGCGCTATCCCATTGGGTACCGACTCGGGCGCGTCCTTCAGGCGCGACAGCTCGTCACCGGTCGTGACGACAGCGTCAGTCGCTGCGATGCCGACCTCCCTTGCGACGGCCACCGCCGTGCTGGGATGGTCACCCGTGGCCATGACGACGCCGATGCCCGCTCGGCGCAGCGCGCCTACCGCGCTGGCGACGTCATCCCGCGGCGGGTCACGAAATGCCACCAACCCGACAAACACCATCCCATTGCTGAAGAGCTGCTGCGGATCCACGCACGCATGCTCGGCGAGCCCGAGCACACGTAGCCCGTCAGTCGCCAGTTCCCGGGCCACGTCCAGCCACTGGGCCTTGCGGTCGTCATCGAACGGCTCCGCCGCGACACCGATGCGATCCGCCAGCGCCAGCACTACTTCGGGCGCCCCCTTCATCGCAGCGAAATACTCGTCGTGATCACGATGCACGGTCGCCATCCATTTGGTAGCGGGGTCGAACGGATACTCGGCGACCTCCGGGTACAGGCTCAGCTGATCGCCGCGACTCAACCCGCCGAGCGCACCGGCCTGTAACAGCGCGACCTCCATCGGATCACCGTCGCCGATCTTGGTTTCGACGTCGTAGTCAGCGTTTCCGCACAACACCCCGACCAACAACACACGCATGAGCTCCGCATCAGCAGAGGGGTCGACGGGCAAACCCCTGGCGAGCACGGTGTTGGCCTGGTAGTCGAAATCGAACCCACCGGTGACGGTGACGACGCTGTCAACGGCCATCCGATTTTCGGTCAATGTGCCGGTCTTGTCGGTAAGGACCACCGTGGTCGAGCCCAGCGTCTCCACCGCCGAGAGGTTCTCCACCAGTGCGCTTTGTCGCGCCATGCGCAGCATTCCGCGGGCAAGAGCAAGCGTGGCCACGATCGGCAGGCCTTCCGGGATCGCTGCCACCGCAAGTGCGATCGAGGTCTCAATCATCAGCAGCGCCGGCCTGCCGTTGAGTAGTCCGGCCGCCGCCACGACGGACGCTATTACCAAGGTCAGCCAAATGAGCTGGCGCGACAGGCGCGCCAGGTGATCTTCCAACGGCGACCTGCCCTGTTGGGCCTCTTCGACCAGCTGGGTGATGCGGCCAAGCTCGGTGGACAGCCCGGTGCCCACCACAATGCCTTCGCCACTACCGCCGACCACATGAGTGCCCTTGAACAGCATCGCGGCCCGCTCATGAAGGGCTGCCGCCTCCGGGTCTGGCTCCGCGGTCTTGTGAACCGGCACCGACTCACCGGTCAGTGCCGACTCATCGACACTTAGCCCGGCGCTGTCCGCGCATCGTAGGTCGGCGGACACGACGTCACCTGCCTCCAGGAGTACGACGTCGCCGGGCACCAACGCATCGGCGTTGATGACCATGGACCGGCCGTCTCTGCGTACCCGAGCGCTGCGCCCGCCAAGCGCCCGCAACGCCTCCATCGAGCGCACTGCCCTGCGCTCCGTGGCGTAGCCGATCGCCGTGTTGATCAACAGCACGATGGCGATCGCAGTCGCCTGGTCCCACTCACCGAAAGAAAACGACACGACCATCGCTGTTGCCAGCAGGGCCACCACGGGGCTTGCGAACTGGCGAACCAGCAGCACGAAGTCGGAGACCGGCCGACGCGTCGTAAGGAGATTAGGGCCGAACAGTTGTCGGCGCCGCTCGACCGCCGTCTCGTCAAGGCCGACCTCCATGTCGACACCCAATTCACCCGCAACATCTATGACCGCCGAGGTATGCGGGTGCTGCGGCAATAACTCTGTTGAAACCAATGCTGAGCCCATCATTTCGAGCGTGACATCGCAGACGCCGCACCGTCAGGAGGCAGAGGTCACACAGCGCAGCGACCACCGCCGATGCTCGGCCATCAGGGCGGTCCGGTATGCCAACGATGGCCCCCAGGGCCTGTCATATGACAGGCCGACTGGCGAGTGCCTCGCGTCTGGTCGTCGTGGGCGTGATACTCAAACCCGACGCGGCGGCCAATTTCGTTGCGGGCATTGGGTCGGGATCATATTGTGACCCTGTCGGGCCGTCTCTCGTCTGCACCCGGGCGCCAGTGCCCCATGAGTTAGGGACCAATGCCTACTGTCCCGACCGCGATGGTTGCCTAATATCAGCGGGACGACACGCTTGCCCACGACGTGCCGTAGTTACGGGCTCCAGCAGGGAGGTCCTCATGTGAGATTCGCACATCCACCCCGGAATTGTGGTCGGTGTCGATGGCTCGCCATCGTCCACAGCCGCTGTCCAATGGGCGGCAAGGGATGCTGAGATGCGCAACGTGCCAACTCATTTGGTACATGTCATCGCTCCTATGGCTACCTCGGAGGGGTGGTCAGGCATCCCGATAATCGCCAACTATGCGGATTGGCAAGAAGAACGCGCGCGCGAAATCATCGAACAGGCCGACAAGGTCGTCGCCGAGGCCACCTCGACAAGCCGCGCCCCGCATGTCACGAGCGAGGTACTGCACGCCGCGATTGTGCCCGCCCTGGTTGACCTGTCCAAGAGCGCCGACATGGTCGTGGTCGGCTGCCGCGGCCAGGGCGGTGTGGGGCCCCGGCCACGGTCGACGGAGGCCCTCCGAGAATTTCGGGGCTAGTTCGTGGTGGAAGCGGGATGCGGCACACGTGCTGACCTGTCGGCCACGATGCTCGCGGTGGTCGAAAGCACGTCGTCGACGAGGCTCAGCTGCGGGCCGGCGGCCGCGGCGTCGACGATCTGAGGGTCAACGGCCTGATACGTTTCTCCGTGCACTCCGATAGTGGCATGGTCTCGCAGCCAACACTTTTGAAGCCAATCGGTTTGTGTGCCATAGGGCAGCGGGATGATGGAGCCGTCGCGTGGCCGGCCTGTTCGGTGCCGTGCTGGGGAACTGAATGCGCGCAACGAGTTTTCGATGTTTATCGGCGACGCAAAGCGCGAGCGCATCCTGTGTGGGTTGTTCGACAGCTTCTCGCCGACAGCGCCGCCGAGATGGTCTTTGACACCAACCACGCCTGGTGCCGGTGGAGCAGCAGGGCGATCGGCTGAGAATGAACGGGTGCCGCCAGCCGCGTTTATCCCGCGGGCGGCGCGGCCCACCGCGGCGTGGACAGCTTCTGAGCGGCAAGACCGCAGATTCCCCGGCGGCGCCTCAGAAAAAGAATCCGGCATGCGGTGCCTCCGGCACCGCGAACAGCCGATCCGCGGCACCGAGTGCGTTTGTATCGTCGGCCCGGACCAGCCCGGCCATAGCGAGGCTGCGCCAGGTCGTGCCGCCGAGCAGAACCGCGGCGAGCCCGTCGGCGCCGACGAGTAACTGCGCGCGGCGCTGCGTCGGCTCGGCGCCGTCGCCGGTGATAGTGAAGCGGGTCGAATTACCGGGCAAGAGTGGATCATTGACCGCGATGGTGACGGAACCGTCGCCCGCATACCGGCGTGCGGAAAGCGCCTGGTAGGCGTCGACGATGCGGAGCCACGTCTCGTCGTATATCCGGGTGACCTTCGCGGCCCGCCGGTCGACGAGCAGCCACGGCAACGGATCGTCAACTGGGAGCATCCAGAACACCACGCGGTCAATGAGATCCAGCCCCAGCAGAAAGCGCAGCAGGCCCAGATAGGCATCCGTGGATGGGGCGAAGAAGTCCTCGACCGCGATGGTGCGTTGTTCGCTGACGAACCAGTTTTCGGCATCGAGAGGGCGGTAGCGGACGAAGCCGGACTCCGTCCCGGGCTCACCGTGCACCGCGATATACCAAGGCCCAGAGTATGATTCGGTGCGCAGCCGCAGGCCCCGCCACCAAACCGATGCGCGCTCAACGGTTCCCGGCCGGAAAGACCGGTTCCCGGCGTAGATTCGGGGCAGCACGTCCCATGATTGCGCGGTATCGAGCAGTCGAACCGGCCCGCCGGTCCCGACGCCCGGACGTAGCGCGGCGCGTCGAGTATCCACCTCCACGCTCTGCGATGAACTCGCCACGCCGTAGCCAAACCGTTCATAGATCGTCGCCTCGGAGGCGCGCAGTGTCGCGACCGCCTCACCCCGGGCGGCGATGTCGTTCAGCTGATGACGGATGAGTTCGGTGGCGATACCTCGACGGGTGAACGACGGCAGCACCCCGATGTGCGTCACGGCGGCGTGCCGCACGACCGCTCCGCCGGGAAGTGTCAGTCCGCAGGTGACGGCATCAGCAGTGCCGACCAGCTGCCGTCCGGCGAACGCGCCCACCGTACGGCCTGGCTCGAGCAGTGTGGTGATCCGACCCGGCGCCAGGTCCGGCACGGGCGGCAACCCGATCATGGCGGCGCGGAAAATTCCAGCCGCCGCGACGAGGTCGTCTTCGCTGTCGAGAACACGGATCTCGATGCCCACAAGGCCATCATGGCTGGTGCCCTCGACGGCGGCGCGAGCGCCTCGGCCGGACGATACCGACGCGGCGCCCAACTCGACCGAGCTGAATCACTTCCGAGCCGGCGGCGCGGCCGCGGGCGCCATTTTCAGATAATGCCTGACATTGAACCGGTCGAAGGCACGTTTCTGGCGAGGGGCCAGTTGCCCGGCCGCAGCCGCTGGGTCGATGATCTGCGGGTCGACCGCCTCATATGTTTCTCCGTGCACGCGGATGGTGGCGCGCCCCGCAGCCAAGACATTTCGCAGCCAATCGGTGTGTGTGCCGTAGGGCAGCGGAATGATGAAGCCGTCAGTTACTGGTTCCGCCACCACGGGTGTGGCGTACCTCGTGCCGGTGCGGCGCCCGGTGTGCTCGATGACGCTGGCATACCAGTACTTTCGGCCAGCCACCAGCATCATGGCCGGATTCAGCAGGTGCTTGTTGAACACTCGCACGGCATCGAGGACCGCCATGATGAACCTTCTTTCTCTGCGGAGCGCCGGTTGTCGAC
The DNA here is from genome assembly GCF_900566075.1 of Mycobacterium pseudokansasii. Classification (NCBI taxonomy): domain Bacteria; kingdom Bacillati; phylum Actinomycetota; class Actinomycetes; order Mycobacteriales; family Mycobacteriaceae; genus Mycobacterium; species Mycobacterium pseudokansasii. The sequence goes on from NZ_UPHU01000001.1 coordinate 102,120, forward strand.
AAATCGAAATACCCTTGCGCAGTGGGGTCTTCAGGCTTGCCCAGGTTAGGTCAGCCGGAGCAGACGGCCTAGGGCCGTTGGTCCCCGGGCGCGTAACGTGAGTGGGTGTCTGGCCCAGGAGAAGGACGATTATTGGTCGCTACCGGCCGACGTATCCGGTGGGAGGTCCCATGGGCCGCAACGTAGGTCCGTTCCTCGTGGTGGCCGGAATCATCATCGCGGTGCTGGGTGTCCTGACGTGGGTCGGCGGCCTCTGGTGGGTCGGACGGCTTCCTGGTGACATCAGAATCGAGCGTGGAAACGTGCGCATCTACATTCCGGTGGTCTCGATGCTGGTCATCTCGATCGTCGGCAGCATTGTCCTGACAATTCTGCTGCACCTGTTTCGCCGATGACGCCCGGCGGGCCGTGCTTGAGCCGCCGCTGTAGTGCGGCGCGCGAGGGTGTCAGCCGTGCGCGGCGGCCAACGCGTCGTTGAACGTCTTGCTCGGCCGCATCACCGCCGTGGTCTTCTCCCGGTCCGGCGCATAGTAGCCGCCGATGTCCACCTCTTCGCCCTGCGCCGCGGCGAGTTCGGCGACGATGGTTTCCTCGTTCGTGGCCAGCGCATCGGCCAAGGGTGCAAAATGTTCCCGGAGCTGCTGGTCCTCGTTCTGCGCGGCAAGTTCTTGCGCCCAGTACATGGCGAGGTAGAACTGACTGCCCCGGTTGTCGAGCTCACCGGTCTTGCGTGACGGGCTTTTGTTGTTGTCCAGCAGCTTGCCGATCGCCGCATCCAGCGTCTTGCCCAGGATCTTGGCCTTCTTGTTGCCCGTCTTGGCGCCCATGTCGTCCAGGCTGGCGCCGATTGCCAGGAACTCGCCCAGCGAATCCCAGCGCAAGTGATTCTCCTCCACGAGTTGATGGACATGCTTGGGCGCCGAACCGCCGGCCCCCGTCTCGTACATGCCGCCGCCGGCCATCAGCGGAACGATGGACAACATCTTGGCGCTGGTGCCCAACTCGAGGATCGGGAACAGGTCGGTGAGGTAGTCGCGCAGGATGTTGCCGGTAGCGGCGATGGTGTCCAGCCCGCGGATCAGGCGCTCCAGCGTGTACCGCATGGCGCGCACCTGCGACATGATCTGGATATCCAGGCCGTTGGTGTAGTGGTCCTGCAGATAGAGCTTGACCTTCTTGATCAGCTCGTTCTCGTGCGGGCGGTAGGGGTCGAGCCAGAACAGCACCGGCATTCCGGAGTTGCGGGCCCGGGTGACGGCCAGCTTGACCCAGTCGCGGATCGCCGCGTCGGTGACCGTGCACATACGCCAGATGTCGCCGGTTTCCACGTTCTGGGTCAGCAGCACTTCGCCGGTGTCGAGGTCGACGATGTTGGCGACGCCGTCCTCGGGAATCTCGAATGTCTTGTCGTGCGAGCCGTATTCCTCGGCCTTCTGCGCCATGAGCCCGACGTTGGGCACGGTGCCCATGGTGCGTGGATCGAAGGCGCCGTTGGTCTTGCAGAAGTTGATCAGCTCCTGGTAGATGCGGGAGAAGGTGGACTCCGGCATCACGGCTTTGGTGTCCTTGGGCCGCCCGTCGGCGCCCCACATCTTGCCGCCCGCGCGGATCATCGCCGGCATCGAGGCGTCCACGATCACGTCGCTGGGCGAGTGGAAATTCGAGATCCCTTTGGCCGAATCCACCATGGCCAACTCGGGGCGGTGTTCGTGGCAGGCGTGCAGATCCCGGATGATCTCGTCGTGCAGCGACGCCGGCAGCGACTCGATCTTGTTGTAGAGGTCGACCAACCCGTTGTTGACGTTGACGCCCAGCTCGTCGAACAACTCCTGGTGCTTGGCGAAGGCGTCCTTGTAGAAGGTCCGCACCGCGTGGCCGAAGACGATGGGGTGCGAAATCTTCATCATCGTTGCCTTGACGTGCAGTGAGAACATCACGCCGGTCTTGCGCGCGTCCTCCATCTGCTCCTCGTAGAACTCGACCAAGGCCTTCTTGCTCATGAACATGCTGTCGATGATGTCGCCGGCGCCCAACGACACCTTGGGCTTGAGCACCAGCGTCTCGCCGCTCTTGGTCACCAGCTCCATCTTCACGTCGCGCGCGCGGTCCAAGGTCATGGACTTCTCGCCGTGGTAGAAGTCGCCGTGCTTCATGGTCGCCACATGGGTGCGCGAGGCCATCGACCACTCACCCATGCTGTGGGGGTGCTTGCGGGCGTATTCCTTGACCGCCTTGGGTGCGCGACGGTCGGAGTTGCCCTCCCGCAGCACCGGGTTCACCGCGCTGCCCAGGCACTTGGCATAGCGGTTCCGGATGTCTTTGTCCTCGTCGGTCTTGGGATCTGCCGGGTAGTCCGGAAGCTTGTAGCCCTTGCCCTGCAACTCTTTGATGGCCGACACCAGCTGCGGCACCGAGGCGCTGATGTTGGGCAGCTTGATGATGTTGGTCTCCGGTAGCTGCGTCAACCGTCCCAGCTCGGCCAGATCGTATGGCACGCGTTGGTCCTCGGTCAGGTAGTCGGGAAACTCGGCGAGGATCCGGCTCGCCAGGGAGATGTCACTGCTCTTGATCTTGATGCCCGCCGGCTCGGCGAAGGCGCGCAGTATCGGCAGAAAGGCGTAGGTCGCCAGCAGCGGCGCCTCATCGGTCAGGGTGTAGATGATGGTCGGCTGCTCGTCACTCATCGGTGTGTCTCCCGGCGTCGCTATTGGTCAGATTCGAGGGCTCAGCGTTGGATCGGCGCCTAACCAGTATCGCGGCTCCATTGTGCCGAAAATCATTCGGGAAGTGTTCGGTGAGCCGGTGAACAGTAAACCCACGTCGGTCACCGCGCGGCGGCCCGGCGAGTGCGACGGCACCCATCACTGGTCAACGCGGGCTCTGTTCGGCCGACGCGGCCGCGGCGTGTGTTCCGGCGCGGCGGCCCGAGAACACGCAGTCGGCCAGCGAGAGCCCGCTGACGTAGGAATTGGAGCAGACGCCGGCAGCGGTGCGTCCCGCGCTGAACAACCCGGGAATCGGCTCTCCGGATTCGTTGACGACGGCTCCGCTGCGCTCGTCGACTCGGATACCGCCGAGAGTCAGCATCGGAGTGGGGTTGAGCAGGCTTGGCCGCACCGAAATATTGAGCAGGGTGAACGGCGCCTGGCTGATCCGGCGGACAAACTCGGCGGGCTTTCCGGCGGGGTCCGGTGCGCCGGTGTCGATCGCGGCGTTGTGCGCCGCGACGGTGGCCACCAAGCCGTCGGGATCGATACCGGCCGCCTTCGCGACCTCGGGCAGCGACGGCGCTGTCACCGCGTCGGCCAACATCAGCGCCGCAACCTGGGCACGCTGAAACCACAACGGCTGCGTGATCATTTGGCGGCGGGCTTCCCGCATCAACGCGGCATCGGCGAGAAGCCACCCGGCGCCCTCGTGCTGTCGGATCATGGCTTGCCCGACCGCGGCTCCGTAGCGACTTTCGTCGATGACGCGATGCCCGCCCCGGTCAACGATGACGGCGCCGATGAACGCGCTCGGCGGGGTGATAAAGCGCCAGGCCGAGACATTGTCCATCCGGTCGGTGACTGCTCCGACGCTCTGCGCGAGCGCGATGCCGCTTCCGTCGTCGCCGCTGGTGCCCAGTTGCAGACCGCCCACGTATTGGGGCGCGAACCGCTGCACCCAGTCGGTGTTGGCGATGAAGCCGCCGGCGCAGATGATCACGGCGCGGCGCGCATGGATGCGGACCGGCTGGGCGTAGCGCCGCTCGAGCCTGCGCAGCTGCCCTTCGATCAGGCGGCGAAGCGGCGGGTAGTAGATGCCCGGCTTTGCCGAAAGCTTCGCTGCCGCAGCGTAACGGCGCTGGATGAGCGGTGGCGCGAAGTGCATGGTGAGCGCATCCACTCCGGTCACCCGACCGGAAGAATCCTGGATCAGGTTCGTCACCGTGGTACGGGGCCAGAACCGAACGCCAAGGGCCACTGCGGCTTTGGCCAATGGCTCATGCAGCTTCCGGCCCGAGGTGCCGCGGCCCTGGACGCGATGCCCGCGCTGGACGGGCGGGGTGTGGCAGCGAAACGCGCCGGCGTTTTCACTGCCCGAGTGATAAAGGTAGTAGCGATTGTTCGGAAACGAGGTCTTGTACGGGCACACTGCGGGGCTGAACGGCACCCCGTAGCTGCTCAGCCAGTCGATCATCTCGGGGCTGGAGCGTACGAACGACTCCAGGGTTTCCTGGCTGACGGCGTCACCGACTTCGAGGCGGAGATAGGCCAGCATTTGCTCGGGGCTGTCGTTGACCCCGGCCTGTTGCTGAACTATGGTGCCGCCGCCGGCGTAGATGATCCCGCCCGATATCGCCGTGGCACCACCACCATTGGCGCGGTCCAGCGCGATGACATCTGCGCCGCGTTCGCGGGCGGCGATGGCCGCGCACTCACCTGCTGCGCCGAACCCGATCACCACGACATCGGCGGACTCGCCGATGCGCGCCGACTTGTCACCAGCCATGCCAGTACTCCCACTGGGGTTGCGCGTTGTGGGGTGAACTGTAACAGGTTCTAATTCTGTCTCCGTCTCGGTCGAGCGGGTCGAATCTGGGGGTGCCGGAGGAGATGTTCGCGGCCGCGGTGTCGCCCCCGGGTGTCCTGGATCATGGCCGCAGCGGAGTGCAGCAGGGGGCGTTGTCGGCGGCCGGGTCGCCCGATGCGAGGCAAGATCTGACCGGTCCCATTTCCCGAGAAGCTCGACACCAAGCCCACTGTGATCGGGCGCGTCGAAAACAGATGTTTGATGGGCTGGTCGACTCCGGCACTCGAGCACGAGGCACGTTAAATGGCAAACCAATCGAAGTTGTCGAGACGCGCCTAATAAGCACGCCACATCCTGCGCCCAGCCCAGGCGCAGGATTGTTCGGCGGCAGCGAGGGATCAACCAGAGGCGCTGGTGGGGCGGCATCGCGTGGGGGCTCGCCTAGCCCGCTTCCAGGACCCCGGGCGACGGTCGAACCACCACCCGCCACGCGCATGGAGCCACCAACTCGTCTCGGCGGACCCATGGGGGGCGGACCGCTACCGCCAGAGTCCACCCCACATCCTGTTCAACCGCCGCACAGCCACCACGAACTACCTGTGCTGGGTAAAGACGAGCTACCGGACTTAGATGAATTCAACCCAGGATGATAAGGGGCATCGATGCCGGGCAGCCGTGACACGCAACATCGAGACGTTCATCACCAGATCCCGGATGACCAACGACATAGCGCACCCAATCCGCACCCCATTGTTGGCCGCCGGGCTCGCGAATTTCGATCGTTATCTTCTCGGGGCTGCTTCCGGCCGCTTGTAGATATTCTGTGGAATAGATGCCGGCTTCCACCATGTCGGCATACTCCATTCCCGAGGGAAGCGGCGCCAGGGACAAAGCCCATGGCTTTTTCCCGTTGAATCGGTGCAGCGGAGCTGCGAATGTACTGATATCGCTGCGGCTCGAGATCTCCTCGACTAGGACACCGCCGTCGTATTCAACGAGGTGTGTGTGATGGCCCATGGATAAGAGCCTATCGCCTAGCGCCGACACATCCGCTTCCGCTACATACTGCATCGAGACCGGCCAGAGCCACGGGGCCGCCGTCGTCTCTCGCACCTGGCGGACCCGACCAGAAATACGGCCTCATCATAGGCAGCAAGACCGGGCGCAGAGCTGTCGAATTGCCACTGAGCCGCCATCGGCCGTACCGACTTGTTGCATAGCTCGCCCTCGCTTCCCCCTAGCGCGCGCCGCGCACCAGGCGGCCGGGGCGGGCGCCGGTGTCTACGCCGTCACGGCGGGTGACCGTACCGCTGACGATCGTGGCGGTGTATCCGCTTGCGCCCTGCAATATTCGGTGGCCGCCGGCCGGCAGGTCGTAGGCCATTGCCGCGGGATGCAATGTCAGCTTGTCCATGTCGATGACATTGAGGTCGGCCTTCTTTCCGGGCTCGATGGTGCCGCGGTCGGTGAGGCCGAACAGATACGCTGTGTCGCGGGACTGCTTGCGAATCACGTACTCCAGCGCCAACCGCTCGCCGCGGCGGCGGTCGCGCGCCCAATGGGTCAGCAGAAACGTGGGATAGGAAGCGTCGCAGATCATCCCGCAGTGCGCCCCGCCGTCGGACAGACCCAGAACCCCGGCGGGGTGCAACATCATCTCCCGAATCGCATCGCAGTTGCCCTCGGCGTAGTTGAACAACGGCAGCATCAGCATGGCGGTCGCGTCCGCCTCGAGCATCAGGTCATAGAGGGTCGCCAGCGGGTCCTCGCCCCGCGCTGCCGCGATCGCGGCGACCGTGCGATCGGGAGTGGGCTCGTAGTCGGGCGGATCGCCGAGAGCGTAAAGACGTCCCAGTGCGTGCTGAACGAAGGCGGACATGCCGTCGAAGAGCACCGTCGGGTCGATAGGCAGATCTTCTTCGGCGAGAATGGCGGCCTTGACCGCCGGGTCGGCGAGCCGCTGCCCCACCTCGTCGCGGCCGCATTGCGCCTTGAGTCGTCGGTAGGTGGGCCGATGGCCGAAGGCATGGTGCCCGTGAAAGCCGATCATCATGCCGAAGGGGCGCGCCGCGATCTGCGGATGCAGGCGGCTGCCCGTCTCGTGCGCGGCCGCAGACAGATCCAGCTGCTCGCGCCACAGGTTGGGGTCGGCGTCGACCTGGATGAGCGCGAACGATACGGGCCGGTCGATTTCGCCGCTCAACCGCCGCATCCAATCCAGTTCCTTCCTGGGCCCGACGATGTCCTCGCCCGCCGCCCCTTGTGGGGCCAGCTCGAAGACGGCCTGCCCGCCTGCGGCCATGGCGCGGCCGAGACCGAACAGCTCGTCCTCGGCGGCGAAGGTGCCGGGCACCGGCTCGCCGTCCATCGCTCGGTGTGCCAACGTGCGGGATGTCGAAAAGCCCAGCGCGCCGGCTTCGACCGCCTCGGTGACCAGCCGGCTCATCGCCGCGATGTCGTCAGCGGTGGCCGGCTGGTTGCGGGCCCCGCGCTCACCCATCGTGTACGCGCGCACGGCGCCGTGGGGAAGCTGGCTGCCCACGTCGATCGCGAACGTGCGGCTGTCGATCGCGTCGAGGTACTGCGGGTAGCTCTCCCAGCCCCAGGTGATGCCCTCGGTCAGCGCGGTGCCCGGAATGTCCTCGACACCCTCCATCAACGTGATCAGCCAGTCCTCCCGGCCGGGGCGAACGGGAGCGAATCCCACCCCGCAGTTGCCGGTGACCACCGTCGTGACCCCGTGCCCGCTCGACGGTTCGAGCAAGCCGTCCCAGCTCGCCTGACCGTCGTAGTGGGTGTGGATGTCGACGAAGCCGGGGGCCACCAATTGCCCTGTCGCGTCGATGGTTTCGGCGGCGTCGGCGATCTCCAAGCCGTCCGTCGCGGGATCGTTGGAACCACGGCGGACGACGTCGACGATCGTGCCGTCCTTGATGCCGATGTCAGCGCGATAACGCTGTGCGCCGGTGCCGTCCACGACGGTGCCGCCGACGATCTTCAGATCGAACATGGCGTCCCTCTGCGTCTCATTCCGGTCACCGGCTGCGACGCGCGGCGGCTGGCAAACCCCGGATTATTACGCTACGGCGCGTAGCGTATGTGTCGACGGTAGGCGTCGCGGTCGCTCGAGTCAACGAAGTCAAGTTGCGGGGCCGCGCAAACCTCACTCCCCGGCCAGGCTGCTGAGGGCGCTATCGAGTGTCCGGTAAAGGGGGAACACGGAATCAATGCCCATGAGTTTGATCGGCCGGCTGGTGGCCGGGCCGTCGGCCACCACCGCGAAGCGGGTGGGGGGCGCCACCTGAGCGTTGGCGGTAACGAGGACGGTCATTCCGGCCGAGGCCAGGAAGTCCACTTTTGACAGGTCGACGATGAGGGCGGGGGGGCCGGCGGCCAGCGCGGTCTGTATCGCCTCGACGAGCTGCGGCGCGGTCAGCATGTCCACTTCACCCGAAACGGCCAGCACGACAGCATGATCTGCCTGGGATTTCTCGATGCCGAAAGCCGTCGGAGTTACCGGATCGCCAGATTGTTCGGTCATGCTCGTATCTCACATCCGTTGCTGGTGGGACACCGCTAGTTCCCAGACAACCACTACTAAGCCTGGGGCTGTCGTCTCAACCCTGTCGATCGTCGATCCTGCACAGTTAAACGCGGCGCGATGTCACCATGACGATGGCGCCCAAAGATCCCACCGGCGACCGAACGCCCATGTTACCTGTGGCGTTCGACGCCGTCGCCAGCCCGGTACGCCGCCTGCCCGGACAAAACCTGGACCGGGACGACGGGGACATTGGTAGGTTCTGGGAATGCTCTTCGCGGCCCTGCGCGACATGCAGTGGAGGAAACGGCGCCTGGTCATCGCGGTGTTCAGCACCGGATTGATCTTCGGGATGACGCTGGTTCTGACCGGACTCGCGAACGGCTTCCGGGTCGAGGCCCAGCACACCGTCGACTCGATGGGTGTGGACCAATTCGTGGTCAAGGCTGGCGCGGCGGGGCCGTTTCTGGGTTCGACGCCGTTTCCCGATGTTGACCTGGCCCGCGTGGCCGCCGAGCCCGGCGTCACGGCTGCCGCACCGCTGGGCTGTGTCGGGACGATCATGAAAGAGGGCACCTCGACGCGAAACGTCACCGCCTTCGGCGCGCCCGAGCATGGCCCCGGCATGCCGCAGGTCTCCGAGGGCCGCGCTCCGTCCAAGCCGGACGAGGTGGCGGTTTCGAGTACGCTGGGCCGCCGCCTCGGCGATACCCTGCAGGTCGGTGCGCATACCTTGCGGATCGTTGGCATCGTGCCCAATTCGACCGCATTGGCAAAGATCCCCAACATCTTCCTGACCACCGATGGGTTACAGCAACTGGCCTACAACGGGCAGCCGATGGTCACCTCCATCGGGGTCGACGGATCCCCCCGACAGCTCCCGGACGGCTATCAGACCTACGACCGCGCGGGCGCGGTCCACGACTTGGTACGCCCGTTGCGGGTTGCGGTGAATTCGATCTCGATCGTGGCCGTCCTGCTGTGGATCGTGGCGGCGCTGATCGTCGGATCGGTGGTGTACCTCTCGGCGCTGGAGCGCATGCGCGATTTCGCGGTGTTCAAGGCGATAGGCACGCCGACGCGTTCGATCATGGCGGGACTGGCATTACAGGCGCTGGTCGTTTCCCTGCTCGCCGCGGTGGTGGGCGTGATCCTGTCGAAGCTATTGGCGCCGCTGTTCCCGATGATCGTCGCGGTCCCCGGCTGGGCCTACCTGGCGCTGCCGGTGGTGGCCGCCCTGATCGGCCTGCTGGCCAGCCTTGCCGGATTGAAGCGCGTCGTGACCGTCGATCCTGCGCTCGCGTTCGGAGGTCCCTGAGCGGTGGGCGATCTCAGTATTCAGAACCTCGTCGTCGAGTACTACAGCGGCGGCTACGCACTGCGGCCGATCAACGGGTTGAACCTCGACGTGGAGGCCGGTTCGCTGGTGATCCTGCTCGGGCCCAGTGGCTGCGGGAAGACGACATTGCTGTCCTGCCTCGGCGGCATTCTGCGGCCGAAGTCGGGGGCGATCAAGTTCGAAGACGTCGACATCACGACGCTGGAGGGCGCCGCGCTGGCGAAGTACCGGCGTGACAAGGTGGGCATCGTCTTCCAGGCCTTCAATCTGGTGCCAAGCCTCACCGCCCTGGAAAACGTGATGGTTCCGATGCGGGCAGCCGGGATGTCGCGCGCCGCCTCGCGCAAGCGTGCCGAGGAATTGCTGACGCGGGTCAATCTCGCCGAACGAATGAAGCACCGGCCCGGCGATCTCAGTGGCGGACAGCAGCAGCGGGTCGCGGTCGCCCGGGCGATCGCGCTGGATCCGCCGTTGATCCTGGCCGACGAGCCGACCGCGCACCTCGACTTCATCCAGGTGGAGGAGGTGTTGCGGCTGATCCGGGAACTCGCCGACGGTGACCGGGTGGTGGTGGTCGCAACCCATGACAGCCGGATGCTGCCGATGGCCGATCGCGTGGTCGAGCTGACCCCGGACTTCACCGAGACCAACCGGCCGCCCGAAACGGTGCAACTGAAGGCCGGCGAGGTGCTGTTCGAGCAGAGCACGATGGGTGACCAGATCTACGTGGTGTCCCAGGGCGAGTTCGAGATCGTGCACGAATTGGCCGACGGCGGCGAGGAATTGGTGAAAGTGGCCGGACCCGGCGACTACTTCGGCGAAATGGGTGTGCTGTTTCACCTGCCACGTTCGGCGACCGTGCGAGCCCGCACCGACGCGACGGCCGTCGGCTATACGGCGCTGGCCTTCCGGGAGCGCCTGGGCGCGGGGGGACTGCGCGACCTGATCGAGCACCGCGAGCTGGCCGGCGACTGATTTTCGTCGAGCCCATCCGCGTTAGCGTTAGCGATGATGGCCGCTGAAGAATTGCCAGATGGTATCGGTCGCGTCGAGCGCTGTCGACGGTTCGGGCAGACCCAGCCTTTCCAGCAGTGGGCTGCGGCTACCGCCGGGCCACTGATGGCCGGCCCCGGCTACCGAGATCAATTCGACGGCACGTCCGTCGGGGCAGTCGGCGGTTTCGGTCGTCACCACCCCGGCAGTGCTCGCCGACGGCGGTCCGCAGCCGTCGATGCTCCGCCAGGTGCCGTTCACCGACGGCACCGACGGACCGTCGACACGAGGAGTTCCGTTGGCCGTCAAGGCTTTACCAGGTCCCCCGGCGTAGGGAACGCTGTCGTCGGCGGTGCCGTGGATTTGCAGAACCGACGTCGGCTGTGCGCGTGCGCAGTCGGTCAACAGCGTGCCCGCCACCGGCGCGATGGCTGCGAAAATGTCTGTCTGACAACCCAACCGAAGCGCCAGCATGGCTCCATTGGACATGCCGGTGGCATAGACACGGGTGGGGTCGAGAGGAATCTGCCGCCCGATGGCGGCGACCATAGCGGTGATGAAACCGACGTCGTCGACGTCGGTTTGTTGCGGCAGGCCGCAGCACGACCCGGCATTCCAGGCGCGGTTGAGACCGTCGGGATAGGCGACCAGGAAATGTCCGCGGTCGGCTTCGGCATCCCAGTGATAGGCCCGTTCCGCCTGTGCGCCGTTGCCGTAGCCGCCGTGCATCATCACCACCAGGGGCACCGCATCGGGAAGTTCTGGCGGCCGGTACAGATTGAAAGTCCGGTTTTCGCCGCCCCATTGGATGCTCTGGCCGGACTGGCCGGTGGGAATCGTCGTCGGGTCGGGGGCTCCGGTCGCGTGTCCGGGGCCGAAGCACCCGCCCACCGACGTCACCAGCGCGCCCAGCAGCATCATCGTGCGCACCCACACCCGTCCGCAGGCCATGAGCTCAATGGTGACACCAAGCCCGCACAATGACAAGTAGCTTGTCAATATGGCGGTGAGTGCGACACTCTTCGGTTATGCGACGTCTTCTGGATGCCCAGTGGGAACCGACCGTGCCGGCCTTGGTGCAACTACTGGCCGCAACCGGGGCGCCGCGGTTGAGAGCGGCATTCGCCGCTGCCGGCCTCGACGGGTTGCGCCCGGCGCAGGCAGTGCTCCTGGTGCCCTTGGCCGCCGGGAGCCTGCATGCCTCGGATCTGGCTGAGCACCTTGCCGTGAGCCGGCAGGCGGTGGCCCAGGCCGTTGCGGCACTGGAACGCCACGACTATGTCAGCCGGGTACCTGACCCGGCGGACTCGCGGGCCCGACTCGTCCAGCTGACGCCCCGCGGTCGTCGGGCGCTTGGCGTGATGCGGTCCAATGCAATCGATGCGGAAGAGCGCTGGACGCAGATCCTGGGGCAGCGCCGCCTGGCCGAGCTTCGGAAGAGCTTGCAGATGCTGCTCGCCGCGTCGGACGCCGAGGCGCCCGACGCGGCGTCGCATTAGGCCAGCCCGTCACACCAGTACCACGAAGGTGGACACTAGCCGCCTTGAGGAGCGCCCAATCCTTCTGAAGCCGTGACCAATTCGGGAAGGCCTCGGCGACAACCGCTGACGGCAGGACCTGCCCACCGTGCTGCGGCCACGGTCCGAGCAGTCACGAGTGCGCCGAGCATAACGGCCACGCAGGCAAGCCCGTCGTCCTTGAGGCCCCACTTCACCGCGGCCAGGATCGCTGCCCCGGCCACGCACAGCAGCATGCCCACTACCGTCCCCTGCCGGCGCGATGTGATGGCGGGTGCGCCATCCCAGCCGGGCAGCGGATTGTTCTCCAGCGGCCGCAGCACGACGAAGAGCAGTGCCATCGCGGTGGCCATGAGCAACAGCTGCTGCACGCTGATCGCGAGGAAACCGGGCTGTCCCGGGTAGCGGGGGTGGCCGGCGATGTCGAAGAGCAGCTGCACCCCCAGTAGTACCGGCATGTGCCACAGGTACAACGTCATGGCGCCGGTATTGCCGATTGCGGTCAGCCACCACACCCGCGGCCGGCGGGCCCAGCGGGCAATCCCGGGTGCGGCCGCGATGGCCAACGCGCTCAACGTTATTGCGTGACCGGCCAGCAGCAGCGACGGGGGGCTCATGTTGGGCAGCCGCTGTCCTTCGATACCGACCAGGCTCAGCTCGTACGGCCCCCACCGAAGCAGCGCTACGTCGACGGCGAATAGTGCCGCGGCGGTGCCCAGCGCGGCGCGCCCGGAGAGCACGTTGCGTCGGTAGGCAACGCCGAACATGCCGGGAATCAGCCAGACCGCGAGGTTGAGATAACCGAGCGTCGCGGCGGCGGGCCAGTGCAGCCGAACCGCGTCGATGACCGCGATGACCGCGTAGACCGCGGCCACGCCGGCGGTCAGACGCCCCGTCGTGCTGATCCGAGAGAGCAGCGGCATCGCGGCCAGCACCAGCACGTAGGCGCCGAGAAACCACAGTAACTGAATGCTGATGCCGGCGATGGGCTGGTAAACATGCTGGGGCAGTAGCGGATACAGCAATATCAGGGCGATCGCCCAGAACCCGAGGTAGTAGAACACCGGGCGAAACAGCCTGCTGCAGCGCTTCAGCAGCCAGTCGCCCCAGTTGGTGCCGGGTCGCCACGACGTCAGGCACGCCGCCGCGCCCGCGAAGAAGAACAGCGGCATGATCTGGAAGATCCAGGTCAGTGCCTGAAAGACCGCCGAGGTGGTCAGCAGGTTGTCCCAGATGAGTACGCCGCCGCGGATGACACTGATTGCCATCACCGTGTGGCCGACGATGACTCCAAGCAGGGCCGTGATACGGATGACGTCGATGGCGCGGTCGCGCTCGGCCGGGGTGCGGGCGACCAGTTCGGTGGGGCTGGGAAAGCCGATGAGCGTTGTCATGTCCGGGAGCATCGCGGATCGACGTACCGCCTGGCCTGCGTAGTTCTACCCGATCCGGCTGGGTACGGCTACCGGGAGTTCGGTGATGGCGGCTATCGCTGCACGTCCCGCAGGACAGGCTGGGCTGACCGGTGTCCGGCGCGGCGGTGATTCACCACGACGACGCGTGCTGGGTCAACGTCAGGAACAGGTATCCGATGCAGAGCAGGAAGTTCAACGCGACGATGGCCAAGCCGACCGAGATCAACGCTTGCCGGCAACAGCGCTGAAGGCGTCGTATCTTGGCGACCCGGTTTTCGTGGTTTATCCGGATGGCGATCAAAGCGAAACTGACACTTGTCATTTCGTCGTCTGAGGCCGGCATGCCGGCCAGCATTTCCCTTAGCCGTCCCGGTGGGATTTCGACGCCCACCCGGGCGAAGCGCCGGCTCAGCCGTCGTGCCTGGTGACGGCCGAAAAAGTGATCGCGCATCGGAATCTGATGCGAGAGTCTCCGTCGTTCGTCGCCCCAGGGGTTCGACGGCGTCGTCACAAAGCGGAATTCTATGCCGTTCTTGCACCGTATCGGTGCTGCCGCGCCAAATTTTTCGGCGAAGCTTGACCGGATCGTGGGGCGGACGGGCCCAGGGTGCGCTAGGTGCGCACCGCCACCGTGGACAGCAGATCGGCAAGCCGATCCGGCCGGTCCACCATCGAGAATGTCCGCGCTCCCTCGATCAACTCGAAGCGGGCGTTCGGAATGGTCGCGGCCAGGCGTTCACCGTCCTCGAGCGCAAAGAATTTGTCGTCGGCCGACCAGGCGATCAGCGCCGGCTTGTCGAACTCGGGCAACCGGGCGGCGACGCCGGTGGTGACATCTGTGCGCAGCGACAGCGAGAAGCGGCGCAGGTCTTCGGCAACCCGCGGATTGGATAACGCCGGCCGTACCCAGGCCTGGGTCAGTTCGTCGATGTCGGCATATGCCAGGTCGTCGTAGGCGCGCCGGCGTGCCGCCGGTGCCCGCATGGTTTGGATGGCGGCCCGGAACAGCGGCTTGGACTTGGCCGCGAGGATCACCGGCTTGAGGATGGGTGGAGGAAAGTGTTCGAACGCATCGCAACTGGTGAGCACCAGAGCGCCGACTCGCTCGCGATGGTGCACCGCGACGAGTTGGGTGACCACCCCGCCGGTGTCGTTACCAACCAGCACCGCATCCTCCAGGTCGAGTGCGGCAAGGAATTCGGCGACGATCCCGGCGACACCGCTGATGGATTGGTCCGCGCCGGCGCGCAGTGGTTCCGGATGCGCCCCGAGCGGCCAGGTCGGCGCCAGGCACCGCAGACCGCGACCGGCAAGCCGTTCGGCGACTTGCCGCCATAGTTGACCGCCCATCATGTACCCGTGCACGAACACGACGGGCCGGCCGTGGGCGGGTCCGGTTGCTTCGTAATGGATGGTCCCGGCACTAATGTCGATCGTCGACATGGGTGACTCCTAATCCCGATATACTTACAAACAGGCTGTCTGTTCGTAAGTTACCGACAGGTTGTATGGAAATCAAGAGGCGGACTCAGGAAGAGCGTTCCGCGGCGACCCGCGAGGCGCTGATCTCGGCCGCCCGCACGCTGTGGGGCGCGCGCGGTTACGCGGAGGTGGGAACGCCGGAGATCGCCAAGCAGGCGGGAGTCACCCGCGGTGCGATGTATCACCAATTCGCCGACAAGGCAGCGCTATTTCGCGACGTAGTGGAGGCGGTCGAGCAGGATGTGATGGCCCGGATGGCCACCCTGGTGGCGGCGTCGGGAGCGACCGCACCCGCTGACGCGATCCGCGCCGCGGTCGATGCCTGGCTCGACGTGTCCGGCGATCCCGAGGTGCGGCAGCTGATCTTGCTGGATGCCCCCGCCGTGCTGGGGTGGAGCGCCTTCCGTGACGTCGCCCAGCGGTACAGCCTGGGGATGACCGAACAGTTGCTCACCGAGGCCATCCGGGCCGGCCAGTTGGCTGCGCTACCGGTGCGACCGCTGGCAACGGTGATGATCGGTGCCCTGGACGAGGCGGCCATGGCCATCGCCACCGCCGAGGATCAACAACGCGCCCGCCGCGAGATCGGGCAGGTGCTGCGACGGCTCATCGACGGGTTGCTGCAGGACTAGTTTTCCGCCGATCGGGCGGCGAGTTGTGGATAGTGCCGGTTGAGGTCTTCGAGGTATCGCGGCGACTCCGCCACGGCAACGTCGAGAAAGCAACGCACACTGGGTGATTGGTTGGCGGTACGCCATGCCAGGGCCAGCGGGCGGTACGGCAGCGGGCCGTGCAGCGGGATGAACCGGACTCCCCTTCGGCTGAGGTTGATGAAAGACGTTGGCAATAAGGCGCTTCCGGCGCCGGATGCCACCAGGGCGAGGATCGTCTGAATTCGCGCTACTTCGTCGACGATCGGCGGCTCGATGTGGTGCACGCGGAACAGCTCGACGACGTCGGCGTAAGTGGTGGCCGCCGCACTTCTGGTCCACAGGATCATCGGCTGGTCTGCCAACAGTGCCGGGGCAAGGCGCTGGTGTTCGGCGAGCGGGTGGTCCTCGCAGACGACCGCGGCCAGCGGGTCGTCGAGCAGGGTCTGGATGGTCAACGACGGCTCGTCAACCGGTCCGCGCAAGAAGCCGATGTCGATACGGTGTGCGACCAGCTGCGTCGTCTGCTCAGCAGTATCGAGTTCGGCGACTTCGAGTTTGACCTCGGGGTAGCGGTGGCGATGTGCGCGCATCACGTACGCCAAGACACCGTCCACCGCTGCCTGCAGCGCGCCGACGTGAATGTGGCCGAGCTGGCCGGTGGCGGCCCGGCGAGCCGCGGCAAAGGCGCGCTCGGCGTGGGTGAGCGCCAGTGCGGCTTCCGCGCGAAGGGCGTGGCCGGCATCGGTGAGCTCGATCGGGCGGCGGGAGCGATCGATGAGCTCCACTCCCAGTTGGCGTTCCAGCTTTTGGATCTGCTGACTCAGCGGTGGCTGGGCGATGTGAAGTCGCT
This sequence comes from Mycobacterium pseudokansasii, assembly GCF_900566075.1. Lineage (NCBI taxonomy): Bacteria > Bacillati > Actinomycetota > Actinomycetes > Mycobacteriales > Mycobacteriaceae > Mycobacterium > Mycobacterium pseudokansasii. The sequence goes on from NZ_UPHU01000001.1 coordinate 118,425, forward strand.
CGGCGGCGCGACCGAAGTGTCGCTCCTCGGCGACCGTCACGAAGTAACGCAGCAAGCGCAACTCCGGGTCTGTCATATGTTGAGAATATATTGCCTGTCTCAATATGTCTTGGACGATGAAGATGTGGCGTCCTACCGTGGTCTCGAAAGCGCCTAGACCAGGAAGGCAACCACATGACCTCCGTGCTTACCGACGAACGCGATCTCGTCGAGTACTACTTCAACCAGCCCTGGAGCGACGGCTTGCCGGTGGTTCCGCCGACACCCGAGCGTGTCGCGACGGTGCTGGGCGTATTGGGCGGGCAGCCCGAGGAACTGGTGGCGCGTATCCCGCCGCGATGGGGCAGCCTGACCCGGGAACTGCTGGCGGTCAATATGGTGATGGCCGGATGTAAACCGGAGTACGCCCCCGTGGTGCGGGCAGCCGTGCTGGCGTTGACCGATGCGCGGTTCAACCTCAACGGCATCCAGGCCACCACGCATGTCGTCTCGCCGCTGATCGTGGTCAACGGGCCGATAGCCCGCCGAATCGGAATGAACTCCGGCGGCAACGTATTCGGTTCGGGTAACCGCGCCAACGCAACCATCGGCCGAGCGATTCGCCTGATCATGCTCACCGTCGGCGGCGGTATTCCCGGCGAACTGGACAAGAGCACCCTGGGCCACCCCGGCAAGTACACGTTCTGCATCGCCGAAAACGAAGCGGCCAGCCCGTGGGCTCCGTATCACGTGGAGCACGGTTACGCCCCGGACGAGAGCACCGTGCTGGTCATCGGGGCCGAAGCCCCGCACAGCGTGACCAACCACATTTCCGATGACCCGCAAGGGATTCTGGACTCGATCGCCTCGGCGATGAGCACGATCGCCCACAACAACGCGGTGCTCGGCGGCTCCTGCACGGTGGTCATCGGTGTGGAGCACGCGCACACCATCGCCTCCTTCGGCTGGACCCGCGACGACGTCCGTCGTTATCTGTGGCTCAACGGCACCAACACCTGGGACGACGTGAGCTACGGCAACCGGTACGCACCACCCGGCGGTCGCACCTATAACCGCAACCTGCCGAAGTGGTATCCGCGCGAGTCGGGCCGGCGGGTGCCGATCGTGTTCACCCCAGACGACATTCACCTGTTCGTCGTGGGCGGATCCGCGGGCCGGTTTTCGGCCTTCCTGCCCGGCTGGAGCACCGCGACCACCCCGGTGCTGCGCGCCGTTGAGGACGACATCGTCGGCTCCGCCGGAAGCGGACGCGACCTCGAGTGCTCCGACGGCTCGTGCCGCCTGTGAAATTCCCGACAAACTCGACGAAGGAGAACCCCGATGACCGACTTTGCCTATGACCCGTGCGGCGTGATCGAGGTGGCAGCAATCCCCATGGCCCCTCGACCCAACCGGGTCGTCGGGCTGCGCCTGGGCGTGCTGAGCAACACCAAATGGAACGCCGCCAAACTCTTGCGGGCCACCGTGCGTGAATTGGCAAGCGCCGGGTTGACGTTCACCTCGGTCACCTATTACGACAAGCGCCATTTCTCCTCGGATGCCGACCCCGAGTTGATCCGGTGGATCGCGGCGGAGAACGACATCGCGCTCACCGCGATCGGCGACTGCGGCTCATGCTGCTCGGCGTGCGTCAACGACGCGGTGCGGCTGGAACAGGCGGGGGTGCCGACCGTGGTCATCGTGACCACCGAGTTCGAGCATGAGGCCCGGCTGCAGCGTGAATCGCGCGGCATGTCGGGTCTGGAGCCTGCCGTCGCCACCCATCCGATCAGCAGCCTGACCCTCGACCAACTCGAGAGTCGCGCCGCCGAGATCGCTCCGCAAGCCCTTCGGATCTGGTTCGGTGTTACTCCGGTGTCGCGCAGTAACGGCAAGGCGCCGGCGATGTTCGGTCCGGTCGGGACATGATGAATGGCTCTGTAGGACAGCCGCTTTCGTCGCTGCTGGTGGCCGACTTCTCCCGGGTGCTGGCCGGACCGTTCTGCACGATGACCCTCGGTGACCTGGGTGCCGAGATCGTCAAGATCGAACCACCCGGTGGCGACGACACCAGAGCCTGGGGTCCGCCATTCGTCGCGGACCAAAGCGCCTACTACTTGAGCGTGAACCGCAACAAACGCAGCATCGTGCTCGACCTGCGCGATGCCGAGGACCTGCGGGTGGCCAGGGCCCTTGCCGAACGCGCCGACGTGCTGGTGGAGAACTTCCGCCCGGGCACCATGGCGCGCTTCGGCCTGGACGAGCCCGTGGTTCGGGCGGCGAACCCGGCGCTGGTGTACTGCAGCATCTCGGCGTTCGGGACCGCGGCGGGACGCGAACTGGCCGGCTACGATCTGCTGGTCCAGGCGCTCGGCGGGTTGATGAGCATCACCGGGGCCGACGGCGACAGCCCGACCAAGGTCGGCGCCGCTCTGGTGGACGTCCTGGCGGGACTGTTTGCCACGGTCGGCATCCTCGCTGCGTTGCGCGAGCGGGACCGGTCCGGGTGTGGCCAACATGTCGAGATCAATCTGATGTCGGCACTGCTGGCCGCGATGGCCAACCAGTCGGCCGGATTCGTTCTGGCCGAACAGGTTCCGCGGGCAATGGGCAACGGACACGCCAGCATCGCCCCCTACGACAGCTACCCGACCGGCGACGGGACGATCGTGCTCGCCGTCGGCAACGACAAGCAATTCGGTCGGCTCTGCGAAGCGTTGGGTATCCCCGGCCTGGCCCGAGACGCACGATTCGCCACCAACGAATCGCGGGTGCGCAATCGCGCCCTGCTGCGCGAGCATCTGGAAGGCGCGTTGGCGACCGAATCGGCCGAGCATTGGACGAAAACCCTCCCGGCACGGGGAATTCCCGCCGGCGCCGTCAACAACATCGCCGAAGCCGTTGCCCTGGCCGAGCGGCTGGGCCTGCACCCGATCCGCGATACCGAGGACGGCGACGCACTCGGTCGCCAGGTGGCCAGCCCGATCAAGCTATCCGCCACACCGGTGACCTACCGCACCAGGGCACCGCGCCTCGGCGAGCACAGCAATGACATCCGTGCCCGGGTTGCCCGCCTGAAGCCGCGACGCAAGACCGCGTGATCACCTGTGACACAGCTACCGGACAACTGACTCACAGACTACTCACGGCGTGCAGACACGCTTTCGTAACCCGGCATTCCGCAACAGTTATGTTCGGTCAGATTTAAAGTCCCGCGGAGGTAATCGGCTGCTCCCGTCGTTGACCGGGTGCCTGCCGTCGACATGGGATGGGAGAGTCTGCACGGTGACATCGGGAGTGGTTCTTGCTGCGCCGGTCTGGACGGCGACGCCGCCGGAGGTGCATTCGGCGTTGCTCAGCAGCGGCGCCGGTCCCGGCCCGCTGCACGAGGCCGCCGCGGCGTGGACAGCGTTGAGCGACGAATATGCTTCGGTGGCAGAGGAACTCACTGCGGTGTTGGAGATGGTCGAAGCCGGCGCGTGGCAGGGCTCCAGCGGCCAGCGGTACGCGGACGCTCACCTGCCCTACCTGGCCTGGTTGGTCGAGACGAGTGTCGACAGTGCGCGGCTGTCTGCTCAGCACGAGGTCGCGGCGGCGGCCTACGTCAGCGCCCTGGATGCGATGCCGACACCGACCGAGTTGGCCGGCAACCACGCCATGCATGCAGCGCTGGTGGCAACGAATTTCTTTGGCATCAACACGATCCCGATTGCGCTCAACGAGGCCGACTATGTGCGGATGTGGATCCAAGCCGCCACCACGATGTGCGTCTATGAGGCAGTCGCCGGTACCGCGTTGGCCTCGGTACCGCCCGCCACGCCCGCTCCGGTGGTGGTCAAACCCGATATCGATTCGAGCGCCGAAGCTGCGGCGTCCGCGGCGGTGGGGGTCCCTTGGCACCTGCTCGAGGCGGTGGTCATGGACCTGATGCGGGTGTGGGAACTATGCCAGGTATGCACCTCTGCCGACACCTGGAGTTTTCACGAGGCGGTCATGTTGATGGTGCACCCGGTGGTGAACAAGATCAACGACTTGCTCCTCGATCCGTTCGCCACCTTCGTGAAATTGGCCCCGATGCTTTATCCGTTGATGTACCAGGCTTTTCAGATCTGGCCGATGCTGGGCGCGGTCATCGCCGGCGCAACCGGCGGGTCGGTTGCGCTTCCGTACGGCCTGCCGGCCGGCATGCTCCCGGCTATCGGTTCCGCGGCGGGACTGGGCGCCTTCCCGGCTGTCGGGGCCGTTGCCGCACCGGCCGCGGCGATACCCCAACTCGGCGCGCTGGCCGGATTGGCACCGGGTGCTTCTGGTGCGTCGCTCTCGGTGGTAGCTCCCGGTACTGGAACGGCGGGGTTTGCCGGGGCTGGCGGCACGCTCGCTTCTTCCTCGCCCGCAGGGCTGACTCACTATGCATCGCAAGTGGTCGATGACGGGTTCGGCACCAGTGCCCGGGCTCCGATGCTGCCGGCAACCTGGAATGCGCAGGGTGTCGGCGCGGGCGGCTACCCGGCTAGCTAAAACACATTGGATGGCAACGCTTTACGCGCGTACCGACTACGGGGTTCTCAGGAATACGTCGTTGAGAGTGACGGTACGAAGATCGCGGGCGCGGATGATCTCTACGAGTTGCGGATAGACGTGGGTCACCGGCAGATGGTTGAGGTGGCCGATAACGATGGCCTGCGGGACGAAATACTGATCGGCCATCTTGACGATGTATTCCTCGGTGATCAATGTCGAATCCGACAACGAGCCCGACCACAGCACGGGGACCGTGTAGCCCAGGTCGGCGGCCACCGCGTCAACTGCGGCATTGTGCTTTGCATACGGCGGACGCCAATACGGTTTCGCACCAATGCCGTACGTCTTCTTCAGAAATTCGTCGTTACGGGTGAGCTGTTGAGCGATCTCGCCTTTCGACAGCGTCGTCAGATCCGGGTGCGACCAGGTGTGGTTGCCGAGTTGGATCTGCCCGGAGTCGACGAGCGGCCGAAGCAGCGCCATGTTGTCGGTCCAGGAGTCGTACGTTGCGTTGACGAAGAACGTCAACCGCACGCCGGTGTCCTTGGCGAATTGCGTGTAGGCGCGGACCACCTCGGTATTGACACCGTCGTCGACCGTCAGCGCAAGCAAGTCGCCGTTACCGGGAAGCTGGCTCAATACGCCGCCGCCGGGCAACCGGATGCGCGCACTCGGCGGTGGCGGTGGCAACAAACCGGCGACGGTCGGGCCGGAAGTCGGCGTGGCAGCCACCGGGGTCTGCGCGAAGGTGCGCGGCTGGGGCTCGACCATGCACCGGGCCGCACCCACGCCGACGACCGTTGCGGCGGCGAGCGACCCCAGGAAGCGGCGACGATTCAGCTCTGACATTTGACGGTCGCAATCGAACGCCCGCGCAGCCGGGCAGGTGGCGAACCGGGCATACCCACATCGGGGATGCCGATAACGAAGAACGGAGCCACCACAGCAGCGAACCGTACCATTACCAGCATCGATATGTCGTGTTGAACGCGGCTGGGTCGGCATCCTGTTATCTGGAGCACGCCGTCAGGCCGCGTCAGACGTGGGGCAAGACCTCGTCAGTCAGCAGCTGCAGGCTGGCCCAGCCGGCGTCGAGCGGAAGCCCGCCGACGAGGGGGTTCATCACGACTTCCCTTCGGCCGCTGCGAATCTGGCCGATCAACTGCTCGGGTGTGAGGATCTCGACGTTGTTCAGGCCCCGCAGCTCCTCGACCGAGCCGGCCGGCTGCTCGTTGGGTCGGGGCACGCCCGACCGCTTCCAGGCGCTGTATTCGGCGGTCTCGTTCATGATGTAACTGCCGTAACGGGACCAGGCCTCGTCCGGGTCGGGGTGCAGGAGGGTGACGGTACTGCCGTTTTCGGGGTGATAGACAAAGCCCTGTTTGCCCTGGTTGCGCAGCTCACGCTGATACACCGCCGCAAGTTCGGGCATCGCCATCGGCGGCGAGAACGGCAGCCCGAAGCGCGCGGCTCTCTTGGCTGCCGCCGCCGTCATGCCGCCGACGAAGACGATCGGATGGGGGCGGGTATGCGGCTTCGGCGTGACGTTGATGAGTGCGCCCTCATACTCGAAGGGCTCATCGCGCCACGCCTGGAGCATCACCGACAGACAGCGATCCATCAATGCGCCGCGTTGCGGCCAGTCCTTGCCGACGGCGTGGTATTCCTCAGGCCGGTAACCCATTCCGGCTACCACGCTGAAGCGGCCCCGGGCCAGGTTGTCCAGCACGGCGATATCCTCGGCGAGCCGAATCGGATCGTAGAGCGGGACGATGAGGGCGTTGATGCTGATCCGCACGCTGCGGGTGCGCCCGGCGACCGCAGCGGCCAGAATCAGCGGCGAGGGCAGCCAACCGGTCCTGGACAGGTGATGTTCCTCGCCGCTGACCGCGGTGACGCCGTGGGTATCGGCGAACTCGGCCATCTCCAGTGCGGCCTGGTAGCGACCGGTGTGGCGGCCGGCAGGATCGGCGATATTGGTCATGTTCAGCCGTAGTGCGGTGAGCAGGCTCATCACTGCCCGCTGACCGGGTGGCTGGCACCCGTGAACAAGGTGCCCCGGATCAGTCTCTTTGCCGAGCCCAGCGTGGCTTCGTATGCCTCCGGCGCCAAACTGGCCGCCTGCTCGGACAGGCCGCGCGTCAGCGCGCAGATGGCCTCCACCGCTCCGGTCGGACCGGTGTCCGGGGACAGCGCACCTTGCCCGTGCGCGTCCGCGACGATCTCGCTGACGACATCGCGCAGCGCCTTGGAACCCGGATACTTCGGACCTCCGCGCGACGACCGCGCATTGCTTTCGATGCGGACGGCGCGCAGGAACGCCGCCAGGTATGGGTAGTCGTGAATCAGCCGTGTCGACTCGTCCAGCACCGCATCGAGTCGGTCGACGACGTCGTCGGATTGGGCTGCGGCCGCACGCAGCCTTGGCAACACGATCTGCTCGATCTCCTCGCCGGTCGCGTTGAGCAGCTCGGACTTGTTGGGGAAATAGTGATAAAGGCTGCCGCTGGTCATGTCGGCCGCTCGGGCGATCTCGCGGATCGTCGCCTGCGAGTAGCCGACCTCGGCCACGCAGCGCATGGCCGCGGCGATGATCCGTTGCCGAGTCTGCTCACCATGTGCGCCCACCGGTCGGCCCAATTGAGACCCCGACGCAGAAGAGCTAACGGTCATGCCGCGCGGCGTCCTCCGTTGGTCTGTCGGTCACCCACCGTCCGCCTGCGCGGACGCCGGAACTAATCGATCAGTCGAATATATTCGACCGTGTCGAACCATGCCGCCCTCCAGGGCGGCCAACCATGCCAGTGAGGAACACCCCCACCATGACCCGGGCACAGCTTGGTCGCCCCGTCGGCGCCAGCGGCGAGGAGACCCGCCAGCGCATCATCGTTGCGACGATGCGGTGCGTGGCCGAGGTCGGCTACTCGCAGGCGACGATCCGCGAGATCGCCCGGATGGCCGACATGACCAGCGCCAGCCTGTACAACTACTTTCCGAACAAGTCGGAACTGATCAAGGCGACGATCGCGGCCAGGGCCGAGGCCGCCATGCCACGGCTGCGAACGGCGGCGCAAGGCCCCGGCGACGTGGTCGAGCGGATCGAAGCAGTGCTCGACGAATGTGGCCAATTGATGCGTGAATACCCGGATCTGGCCGCCTTCGAGTGGGCGATCCGGGCGGGAAACATCGTGGGCTCCGATTGGCCCGCGGCCGCCGAGGTGGGTGATCGCGGATTCACGACGTTCCGCGAGATCATCGAGGGCATCGTCGGGGACGCTCATCAGCGCGGCGAACTCGCTGATCCCGATCCGCAGGCCACGGTGGAGGCGATCTATGCACTCATCTACGGGTTGACCGAGTTGGCCGCCACCCTGCCGCCTAAGGAGTACCAGGCGGCGCTGAGCTCGGCCAAGGTATTGGTCAGAGGCGCGTTGTTCGGCCCTAGGTCCGCGGCACACCGTGGCCCGTCATCCTGATTGCCGCAGATGCCGTCTCGCTGGTGCCGAGCGTGAGCTGAGGGCGTCGAGTGTGCCGCCAGGGCGTCGGGTGTGAGCTGACGGCGTCGAGCGTGCCGCCATGGCGGTCCGACCGCGAAATCCCCGCCCTGCGTGCACGCTCAAAGCCGTAACCGCACGCTCGATACGGCAGCACGGCAGCACGCTCGATACGGCAAGCACGCTCAGCACGGCAGCACGCTCGATACGGCAGCACGGCAGCACGGCAGCACGGCAGCACGGCAGCATTCGACCCGGTGAGCATGTGAGTCGACAGATGACGGACGTCGCCCGACTCGAGCCGACACAGCCTACGAGAAGCGTCCCACCGGGCGATTGCGGCGGGCACTTTTCATGAACCACCGCCTGCCCGTTGGGAAACGCGGGACCGAGCGCGTCTCAGCCCAAGTCGAAATCGATGACTCCGCGGATCAATTCACCCGCGGCGAGATCGGCGTAGGCGTTGTTGATCTCGGCGAGCGCGTACCGCTTGGTGATCATCTCGTCGAGCAGGAGGTGCCCGGATTCGTACAGCCCGGCCAGAAGCGGAATGTCGCTCTTGGGATTGCAGGAGCCGAACACTGTGCCGCACAACGTCTTATTCATCAAAATGAAATCCTGCAAGGTGAGGTCGACCGACGATGTCTTTGGTGCGGGCAGGCCGGTGAGCACGCAGGTGCCGCCCTTGCGGGTGAGCTTCAGCGCCGCGTCGACGTCGGCCGCTTCTATCATCGCGGGGCAGACGACGACGGCGTCGGCCATCACGCCGTGGGTTAGTTCGCGCACCAACTCGAGCGCTTCGGGCGCCGTCGCCACCGCATGGGTGGCCCCGAATGCCGGCGCGGACGTGCGCTTGAATTCAACGGGGTCGACGGCCACGATGCGGGCGGCACCACTGATCCGCGCGCCCTGGATGGCCGCGGTGCCGATCCCGCCGGCGCCGATCACCACCACGGTGTCGCCACCGCGCACCCCGGCGCGGCGGGCCGCCGAACCGTATCCGGTCGGAACTGCGCATGCCAGCAGCGCGGCGGGCACCAACGGGAAACCGGGATCGATCTTGACCAGCGAATCGGCCGACACAACGGTGTGTTCGGCAAACGCTCCAATCTTGGATATGTGTCCCAGGTTGCGCCCGTCAACGGTGTGGTGGCGAAATGTGCCGTCGGTCGGCATGCCGGGTGCGAGCGTCCCGGCTCCGGTGTCGCAGAGGTATTCCATGCCTGAGGCACACCATCGGCACTGACCGCACACGGCGACGAACGACGTCACCACATGGTCGCCGGGCGCGAAGCGCCGGACTCCCTCGCCGACCTCGACCACAACGCCCGAGCCTTCGTGTCCGCCGATCGTCGGCGACATCGCCGGGAGCCCCAGGCAACGCAGCGTTTCTGCCGGGGGAGCCAGCCTGCCCTGGCGGATGTGCTCGTCGGAGTGGCACAACCCGGTGGCCGCGAGACGCACCAGGACTTCGCCGGAACGGGGCGGATCCAGGTCGAACTCTTCGACCGTCCACGGGCGGCCGTACTCGTAGAGAATGGCGGCGCGGCTTCTCATGGATCCCTCGCATCCAACATGGCTCCCCAGAACAGCGGGACGACATACTATCAATCGATTGATTATTTGGTTGATAGCGACACCGGGACCTGCTTCGGACCGATACCATCAAGCGATTGATTATATAGCTCGCTGGAGGAGCGTCGATGTCGTACGTGGTGGCGGTTCCACAGCTGTTGTCGTCAGCGGCGACCGAATTGGCAACCATGGGCGCGGCGCTGCAGTCCGCGACCACGGCGGCAGCGCTGCCAACCACCGCAATACCGGCAGCCGCTGAGGACGAGGTCTCGGCGGCGGTGGCGTCGCTGTTCGCCGCGTATGCCGGCGAATATCAGGCCCTGAGCGCGCGGGTCAGCGATTTTCACCAGCAGTTCGTGGAGTCGCTGACGGCGGGTGCGGGATCGTATGCGGCCGCCGAATCGGCCAACGCCAATCCGCTGGCGCAGGCGGCGCTCAACCTGATCAACTCGCCCGCGCAGACCCTGCTGGGTCGTCCGCTGATCGGTGACGGTGCCAACGGGGCGCCCGGCACCGGGCACGACGGCGGTCCGGGCGGGTTGCTGTACGGCAATGGCGGCGACGGCGGCTCGGGCGGGGCCGGTCAGGCCGGAGGCGACGGCGGCAGCGCCGGTCTGATCGGCAACGGCGGCGCCGGTGGCCGAGGCGGTGCCGGTGTTGCTGGCGCTTCGGGCGTTTCGGGGGCCCCGCCCGGCGGACGGGGCGGAGCCGGGGGTGTGCTGTGGGGCAACGGCGGCAGCGGCGGCCCCGGCGGGGCCGGTGTGCCGGGCAGCGCGGCCGGCGCCGGCGGTGTCGGCGGCCCCGCCCAGCTGATCGGTGACGGCGGCAACGGCGGCATGGGCGGCTCGGGAGCCGACCCGGGCCCGGGCGGAGCCGGCGGCGCCGGCGGACGGCTGGCCGGCCATGCCGGTTCCACCGGGGCGCCCGGCACCCGGGTCAGTGCGCCCGGCAATCCGGGTGGTCCGCCGGATCCCGGCGGGCCGGTTGATCCCGGTCAGAACGCGGTCGACGCGGCCCGTTCCGGCGACCTCGCCTCGTCGAACGGGGGAACCATCACCGACGGTGCCCTCAAGGAGATATCGGGCGTCGACGCCGGCATCAGAAATCCTAATGTTGTTTGGGTGCATAATGATTCGGGGGACTCGGCGCGAATCTTCGCCGTTGACGCAAAGACCGGCCAAACCTTGGGCAGCTACACGCTTGGTGGCGCGAAAGCTGTCGACTGGGAAGACATCGAGGTCGCCACCGCGGCCGACGGCAGGTCCTACATCTATGTGGGCGACATCGGCGACAACGGATTGTCGCGCAGCGATGTCGTCATCTACCGCGTCCCCGAGCCGACGGTGACCGGCACGGCGACCAACCCCACGAACACAACGTTGACGGGAGTCGATCAGCTTCGACTTGTCTATCCCAATGGAGAAAAGATCAATTCCGAGTCGCTGGCCGTCGATCCGCGTTCGGGCAACCTGATGGTCATCGAGAAGACCAGTGCCAACAGTTCCCGCGTCTATTCCGCTCCGGCAACTGCGTGGGGAAGTTCCGGTGATGCGACGCTGCAACAAGTCGCGACTCTGGACATGTCGCATACCAACTCGAAACTCGTCACCAGCGCCGACTTTTCACCCGACGGCTCGGAATTGGCCGTCCGCACCTATCGCGATGTGCTGCTGTGGAATCGGGACCCGAACAGCAGCGCCTGGTCGCCGTTCAGCCAGCAGCCCGCTATGGGGCCGGCGGTTCCGAATGAATCCCAGGGTGAGGCGATCGCCTTCCATCCGGACGGGGCCGGCTACGTCACGGTGAGTGAGGGGACAAACCAGACCCTGCACAATTTCGACGCGCCGTGACCTCGAGGGTACGTCGGTGGACCGGGCGAGAGACGCCGGTTGCGACGGCCGCGCACGAGAGAACAAGTCAGTGAATACCGGTAGATGGCTGGCCGCTGTGCTGCGCGGCACCACCGGGCTCGCCCGGTTCTGGTGTGATTGGGCGCGACGACATATGCCTCGGCACCATGGCTTTCGGCTTCTGGTACAAGGATGCCAACGGTATGAAAGTCATCCCCACCAGTACGACCGCCACCAGAAGCGCTGCGCTGTAGGCGTGCGAAAGGTCGCTCCGGGAAAGCTGTTGCGACATCACCGGTTGGTGGAGCTGGCTGGTCAGGATCACCGACAGGAGCGCGGTCCCCACCGCGGCCGCCACCTGTTGATTGACCTTGATCATCGTCGAACCCCTGGCCATCTGATCCGGGGCCAGCGTCTGCATTGCCACCGCAACCAGCGGCATCCGGGTGGAGCCCATGCCCAGCCCCAACATCGTCAGACCGGCCAGCAGCAGCGGCAGCGAATCGCGCTGGTGGGCAACGCCGTAAGCGAAGACACCCATGCCCGCGACGTTCAACGTGACCCCGATGACAAGCACCCCGCGAGCGCCGCGTCGGTCCATCAACGTTCCCGCCAACGGCATACTCACCGCGGCACCGATTCCCCGAGGGACCACGCTCATCCCGGCTTGCAATGGTGTCTGGTTCAGCAGCTGCTGGAAGTAGCTGGGAAACAGCACCCCCGCGCCGAACGTGGCGACGATGTAGAAGAACATGGCGACATTGGTGAGCGTGAACGCTCGGTTGGTCAACAGGCGCAAATCGATCAGGGGCTTATCCGACCGGTAGAGGGCATGAAACACGAACCCGACGATCAACGCCGTACCAACGGCCAGGGGTATCCAGACGTGCCCGTCGATCACGGTGCCGCGGTTTGGGATTTCGGATATCCCGTACAACAGCACCGGCAGGCCCGGTGACAGCAGCAGCATCCCGATGACGTCGAAGGTTTCCGACGGTGCCGGGTCGTCGTCGGGCAACACGATTGCAGCAAGGCCGATTGCGGCCACACCGACCGGCAGGTTGATCCAGAAGATCCACTGCCAGCTGTAGCTGTCGATGAGCCAACCACCCAAGACAGGCCCGAATGCTGGCGCGAGCACCATCGGGATCCCCAGCACGGCCATCACGCGGCCGACCCGTCTGGGACCTGCCTCGCGGTTCACGATGGTGAGGGTCAGCGTCGTGAGGATGCCACCACCAAGGCCCTGCAGCACCCGAGAGACGATCAGCACAGTGATGTTTGGCGCTACCGCGCACAGCAGTGAGCCCAGTGTGAAGGCGACAACGGAACCGATGAAGATTCGTTTTGTGCCGAATCGATCGGCTGCCCAGCCAGTCAGCGGGATTACCGCGGCCAACGCCAGCGTGTAACCGGTGATCGTCCAGGAAACGACGGCCTGGGTCGATCCGAAGGTGGTGACAAACGTGCGTTGTGCGACGGTGACAACGGTGGTGTCCAAAAGATTCATGAACGAGCCGAGGACGCACACCCCGGCTATCCACCACAGCCTGGCGTCGAGCTTGTCCGCATTGCCGTGTTGATCTCGGCTCGCGGAGTCAGAGGGCAGGCCGGGCTGCCGCCCGCCCGGGCGCCGTATCACCGTAATTCCCACGCGCGGTGAGAAGGTGTCAGTTTTTCGACCGCGCGCAGGGCCGTCGCAGTCCGCTCCTCCCAGCCGCCATTGACAACGACGAATGGTCGTCTCACCGCGCGCAGAGCGCGCTCGCAGCGGGCGACGAAGTTGACGCCCGCGCTGAGCGGATAAGTCACGCCGGCCGTGTCCGACGACGTATCGGGCGTCATGAGGAGGGTGAGAGCGTATGGGCGCCTGGCCAATTCGCGGAGAGCCTGGGGGCAGCCTCCCGACAGCAACTCGGCCCACACGGTGGTAGCCAGCGGATCGGTAGCACAGATCAGCACTCGATCGGCGTCGCGCGCCAAGGCTTCCTCCGAAGCGATCTGTCCGCGAACGATTTCGGTCCAATCCAGGCCTGCCGACGTGTCTACGTTCAAATCTCTTGTCCTCGACGATTCGGGAACCCATTTCGTCCCGAGCTTTTCCGCGAGCGCCCTGGCGAGGGCACTCGCCTCGGTGGGATCGGCGCTGAGGATGCTGACCCGTTTCACAAAGGCGGGCCGCACGCAGCGTGGGATGTGCTGCCAGTGCGCAAACGGGTCCGCGCGGATGCACGTTGCACTGACCGGAACGACTGTGCGCGCCTGGTCGACTGACACGAAACGTGCTCCAAGAATTCGGGCGAAGTCCGCGCCGTAAGGCTCGGAGGCAAAGACGAAGTCGGGACGCACTGGGAGGACCTCCTCCAACCCCGCCTTCCACCTGGCCCAGGACGGCGTTTGCTCCGACGGATCCCGCAGGTTCTCGATGGACAGACGAATCACGCGATCGAAAGGGAACAGCTCACACATCCATGCCAAGCGTTGGCTGCCCGATATCGGGTCGCCGGCCTGTACCGAAATGACGCCTCTCATCCGGCTGCTGATGGATTGGAAGGGCGCTGATGGCGGTGGGTGCCGTCGGGGTTGTGGCAATCTGCGAGGGTGGCGGCCAGCTCGGCGAGTTGTTCGGGGCGAAACCGGCTGGCCTGGCGGGCCAGCTAGCTGCCCGACCGCACCGCCGCGATGACGCCACCGTCGACCAGCAGATCGGTACCGGTGACAAAGGATGCGTCCGGGCCGAGCAGAAACGCCGCCGCCGCCGCGATGTCGTCGGGGGTTCCGATGCGGCCGGTGCCCGACATGGCGATCATCGCCCGCATGCCGTCGCCGACGGCGGAATTCAGTTCCTGCTGCCCCATCGGCGTCGAGATGATGCCGGGACTGATCGAGTTGATCCTTGCTCCGCGGCGGCCCCACGGCACGCTCGCGGCACGCACTCGAATGTGATTGGCCTGCTTAGCGATCGGGTAGGCAAAGGCCGGTTCGGTGACCCGGCTGACGAAGTCGAGCGATAGCAGGTCACCCGGCGGGTTGTGGGCCAGCGCCTGCTCCTGCTCGGCGGTCAGCGGCGGGACCAGGTGGCCGGCCATGCTGGCGATCACCACACCCGCGCCGCCCGGCGCGACGACCTCGCCGAATTCCTGCAGCATCAGCGCAACGCCGAGCAGGTCGACAGCCAGGATTGCTTGCGCCGAGGCTTGCGCCGGGGAGAGCCCGGCGGTATGGGCCACGTGTGTCACGTCGCCGAGGGAGGCGGCGTACCGCGCCAGCCCGCGAACTGATTCCGCTGACGCGACGTCGACACTGTGACCCAGCACCTGATGGCCTGCGGCGGATAGTGATTCGACGACCGATGCCAGCGTCTCGTCGTCGTTGTCGGCCAGAAGTACCGTCTTGGCGGACCCTGACCGCCGGGCAATCGCGTGACCGATGCCGCCGGCACCGATAACGGTCAACACGTCCCGATGCACAGCCATGTCACTACCTCCGTTCGGGAGACAAATGCGATGGCCGGTCACCGCCGCAGGTGGTCAAACCTAAGCTAGACGTGCTCGATGGTGCTGCGGCCTCGTTCCGTCGCTCACCGACACGGCCGCTGTCATGCGACCGCGTCTCGACGAGATCGGTGTCGGCGAACAGGCCCGGCCTCCTCGGCGCGGTGAGTTCGGATGTCCAGCGTCCGCGCAGCTCGTCGAGGTTCTGACCAGAACTGGTGGCAGGTGTGCGCGCCGTCTTGCGTGGTTCGCCACCCGCACTGAATGATCGGCTCGTGGCCAAGCGCGAAACTCGTGGCGTGAACCGGTGGGAGCTGATTGCGTGTGCCGTCAGCGGGCACGCCACCTATGCACCCGACGACGAGGCTCTGGCAGACCGGCTGAGCGCCACCACCAAGCTCGGTGAGGTATGGCGCTGTCTTCGTTGTGGCGACTTCACCCTCGGTGAGCCGCATGGACGGGGCCATCCCGAAGACGCACCACTGATCATGCGGGGCAAGGCGTTACGCCAGGCGATCATCATCCGGGTGCTCGCAGTCGAGCGGCTGCTTCGGGCCATGGTGCTCGGTCTCGCCGCGTGGGCGGTGTGGGAGTTTCGCGGGGCACGCGGAGCCATTCAAGCCACCCTCGATCGCGACCTGCCGGTCTTTCGCACGGCGGGGTTCAAGGTCGATCAAATGTCGGCGATACACGAACTGGAGAAGGCACTGGCCGCAAAGCCATCCACGCTGGCGCTGATCACGTTCATGCTGGCCGCCTATGCGGTCTTGCAGGTGGTCGAGGGCGTGGGCCTATGGCTGCTGAAGCGTTGGGGCGAATACTTCGCGGTGGTGGCCACCTCGCTGTTCCTGCCGTTGGAGATCCATGACCTGACCAAGGGCATCACCATGACCCGGGTGGTGACCTTCACCATCAATATGGCTGCGGTGCTGTACCTGTTGATCTCGAAGCGGTTGTTCGGCCTGCGCGGTGGCCGCCAGGCATATGAGGAAGAACGGCACGGCGAGCAGTTGCTCGACCTCGAACGCGCCGCCATGACGACCTGATCGCCCGGCCGGAACAGGATCGGAGATCGCAATGGGCACTTATGCAATCACCGGGGCGGCATCCGGGATGGGCCGCGCGGCCGCGGGCCGGCTCCGGGATCACGGCCACACGGTGATCGGTGTCGACCTCAAAGACGCCGATGTCGCCGCAGACTTGTCGACACCCCAGGGACGTGCGCACGCCGCTGACGAAGTCGTGGTGGCCTCGGGCGGCAAGCTCGACGGAGCCGTGCTGGCTGCAGGGTTGGGGCCAGGCCCGGGCCGGGACCGGATGCGGCGGATCGCACAGGTCAATTACCTGGGAGTGGTCGAGTTGCTGCAGGCGTGGCGGCCCGCATTGGCTGCCGCCGGGCGCGCGAAGGTGGTCGTCATCGGAAGTAACTCGACGACGACGGTTCCAGCGGTTCCGCGGCGAACCGTGCGGGCACTGCTGGACAATGACGCCGACCGGGCGCTGCGTTCGGTGAGGTTGTTCGGCAGAGCCGCGCCGTCGATCATGTACGCGGCGTCGAAAATCGCGGTGAGCCGCTGGGTTCGGCGCCGCGCGGTGTTGCCGGACTGGGCCGGTTCGGGTATACGGCTGAATGCTCTTGCACCCGGGGCCATCATGACGCCGTTACTGCAGGAGCAGCTGTCGGACCCGACGCAAGCCAAAGCCGTTCGGTCGTTCCCTATTCCCATCGGTGGATTCGGCGACGTCGCGCACATTGCTGACTGGATTTGCTTCCTGCTCTCGGACTCCGCCGACTTCCTGTGCGGCAGTGTCGTGTTCGTCGATGGCGGTTCCGACGCATACTTCCGGGCCGACGACTGGCCCAAGCCGCTGCCGGTGCGCCGACTGCCCGGGTACCTCATCCGGTTCCGCCGCGGTTCCCGCATGACGACTGCCGCGGATCGGTGACCGGGCTGCGGCCGATGGGCTCGCCGTGACGATCGGGGTCATCTGTGCGATCCCGCAGGAGTTGTCCTACCTGCTGGGTTTGATGTCGGGACCCGAACGCCACCAGATTGCCCAGGTCACCTTCGGCGTCGGCGCGCTCGAGTCGCACCCGGTGGTGTTGGCGGCAGCCGGCATGGGCAAAGTCAACACAAGCATGGTCGCGACCCTTCTTGCCGACCGATTCCGTTGCGGCACGATCGTTTTCACCGGCGTCGCCGGCGGGCTTGATGCGGAACTGCAGATCGGCGACGTCGTCATCGCCGAACGGGTAGTACAGCACGACTTCGGCCTGCTGGAGGACGAGCAGCTGCAGCCCTACCAACCCGGACACATACCCTTCATCAAACCGACCGAGCAGCTTGGCTATCGGGCCGACCCTGGGCTGATCGAGCGCGTGCGGGACCGTCTAGACGGGTTCACCCTGCCGTCTTTGTCGATTGGCGCAGGTGGCCACGGCCGGCCGCCGCGAATCACTTTCGGCACCGTTCTGACCGGCGATCAATACCTGCACTGTGAGCGCACCCGCAGCCGCCTGCGCCACGAATTAGGCGGTCACGCAATCGAAATGGAGGGCGGTGCGCTGGCTCAGGTCTGCGAATCCTTCGGTATGCCATGGCTGGTCGTCCGTGCGCTTTCCGACCTTGCCGGCAGCGATTCCGGCCTCGACTTCAACCGATTCGTCAACGAGGTCGCCGACGGCTCGGCCCGGATCCTGCTGCGATTGCTCCCGGTGCTCACCCGCCATGCCACGATCTAGTGGTCGGTGGACGGTGTTGATCCAGCGCACTGGGCTGCAGGACGTAACCGGCGCCGAGTGTGCGGTGATGGCGCCGAGTGCGGCGTCAGGGCGGGCCGCCCGCGGATGTTCCCGCCCTACACGCACATTCAAAGCCGTCACGGCACACTCGATACGGCGGCATGAGCCAGAGTTTCATGGGGGTGATTGCCGCTGCCCAAGAGTTCGCTGGTGTTGACGACGTCGAAATGTAGGCTGGTGGCGATGGGCGCCGGAGAGCGCGGCCGAGCAGACATGAAAGGTCTGCCCGAAGGCAGATCCCCGTCTTCTGACGGTGGGTCAAGCAGGCCCTTTCAGGCCTCGCCCAAAAATGGGCTTGCTGCACTTCGGGCAGACCGCCAGGTCGCCCTGGCACTGACCACTATGGCACCGCGATCGCCGGCATGGCGACGGCCGAAAGTCCCTGAACATACCGGCCCAAAGTCACATCGAGCCCGCCCGCTGGTGGTCGTTGTGTGCCAGTCCCGGATCGGGCGGGGATCGGGCGAAAGTCGGAAAGCGTGGCAAGAGCCCGGCTGGGCCTACCGGTAAGGTTGAAACGTATGGCTCTTCCCCCACCAGGAAATGACCGCGCCGCCGTCGTCACCGGGGCGTCCTCGGGCATCGGCGAGGAACTTGCGCGGATTCTCGCCCAGCGTGGCTACCAGGTCGTCTTGGTGGCGCGCAGCGCCGACCGTTTGGAAGCACTCGCCCGACGGCTGGGCCCGCACACGCATCCGATGCCCGCCGATCTGTCTGAGCGAAGTGACCGGGCGAACCTGCTGGACCGCGTCGTCGCGCTCGGTCTGATACCCGACATCCTGGTCAACAACGCCGGACTCTCGACGCTGGGCGTCGTGGCCAAATCCGTTCCGGCCCGGGAACTCAATTTGGTGGAAGTTGATGTGGCCGCCGTCGTCGACCTGTGCAGCAGGTTCCTGCCGGGCATGGTCGAGCGTCGTCGGGGAGCGGTGCTCAACGTGGCGTCGGTGGCCGCATTCGGTCCGTTGCCCGGACAAGCCGCATATGGCGCGGCCAAGGCGTTCGTGCTGTCCTATACCCACAGCCTGCGCGGCGAGCTGCGCGGCACCGGGGTCGGGGTGACCGCACTGTGTCCCGGACCGGTCGACACCGGATTCGGAGACGCCGCCGGATTCACCAAGGAGGAAGCCGAAAACAGCCTGCCGCGCATCATGTGGAAACCCGCCGCCCAGGTGGCTCAGGCCGGAATCGAGGGCTTAGCGGTCGGCAAGGCCGTCGTCGTCCCGGGTCTGGTGAACCGCGTCGCGGCGGGTCTCTTCCGGATCGTGCCGCCCGAGTGGATGCTGCCGTTCCTGGCGCGCAACCACCCTGCGCTGAAACGCAGTTGAGCCCGCGTCAGGTTGCCGCGGCGTGCAGTTGGCGGTCCAGATATCGCTGACGGGCCTTGAGCCGCTGCAGTTTCCCGCTCGTGGTGCGGGCAATCTCCGCGGTGGGAACCAGCACGATGTCGTCGAGGGAGAATCCGAATGCGGTTCGTATCGCCGTCGCGACGTCGGCGCGGATTCGATGATGGTCGGTTTGCGCGGCATTCGTGCCTATTACGGCGATGACGGATTCTCTGCCGCGTCGTGCATCTGGCACCGAGAAGACGATTGTGCGTCCGGGGCCGATGTCGGGCATGCTGTCGATTGCCCGCTCGACGTCGTAGGGCGGGAAGTTGCGGCCACGGACGATCAGCATCTCCTTGCTGCGGCCCACCACGAAAAGCTCTCCCTCGGAGACGAATCCGCGGTCTCCGGTGTCGTGCCAGCCGCCGGGCGGGCAGGTGACCGAGCCGTCGCCATTGCGATAGCCGAGCATGATCGACGGACCGCTCACCTGGATCTGGCCCTCGGTGCCTGCCGGCAGCTCGACTCCGTCGGAGTCGACGATACGAATCCGCAAGCCGTCCACCGGCTTACCACACGAGACAACCGGTACCTGGGATAGTCGCGATTCCCATACCCGGACGCGCCCGAAATCCGTTGCAGCCGTGGCCGCGGGTCGCAGCGCCAATGTCGTGGCCAGCACCGACTCAGCCATGCCGTAGCACGGAACCAAGGCATCGCGGCGCAATCCGAGTCGTGCGAAGGTGTCGGTGAAGTAGCGCACCGTGGAGTGGGCGATCGGCTCGGCACCGACGTACGCGTACGCCAGTGCGGACAGATCGATTTCCATTGTTCCGCTGGCGCGCTGGAAAGCGTCGGCGGTGGCCCGGTATGCGAATGGCGGACCCGCGGTATGTGTCGAACCATGATGCGTCATGTGCCGAACCCACGACAGCGGGTCGCGCAGGAATGCCAGTGGCGTCATGATGCCCACCCGCAATCCGTAGAGCAGCCCGCCGAGCACCTGAATGAAGCCCATATCGTGATACATCGGCAACCAGCTGAAGGCCCGGTCGTGGCCCCGCGCAATGGCTGTCGCGTAACCGATGGCGCCGACGTTGTGCGCGACATTGCCGTGCGTCAGCAGCACCGCCTTGGGAGCGGAAGTCGAACCGGACGTCAGCTGGACATGATGGAGGTCGCTGGGCTCGGGTGGGCGGCCGGCCGGCCAGGAAAGCGGTTGGGCGTCTTGGAGTTCGTCGTAACCAAGCACGGGCGCATGCGGTATCGCGACCGTAACCCGCGGTTGAGCTACTACCAGCTTGGGATCGACGACACGGATCGCGGCACGCAGGTGCTGGACACCCGCCGACTGCTCGTGTGCCGGCGTCGGTGGCGGTGCGACAGCGCAGGGCAGCGCGCCGATCAGCAGGGCCGCCAGCAGCGTCGCCAGGTACTGCTCGGTATTGGCCGACACCATCACGATCCGGTCGCCACGGCCCAGCCCGTTGGCGGCGAGTGCGCCCGCATGGACCAGCACCTGGTGCACCAGGGCGTGCCCGGGGAGCGTCGCGAGATGCTCGCGGGTACCGTAGAAATCGACCTGCTGCAGGTCCTGCTGCAGCAGCCGAGTGTAATCTATTGCGCCACTTGACATTGCCGGTGCATTCGCCCGCACGTGCGCGAGCACCCGGGGCGAGAAAACGCTCACGCGCCGGCCAGCCGGCCGGCCTTGTCGGTCAGCCGTCGGCGCACATAGTCTGCGACATCGGCAACGGTTTCGAACGAGAAAGCCGACTCTTCGTCAATGAACACCGCGAACCTGTCCTCGAGCTCGGTCATCAATGACATCAGTACGACAGAGTCGATGGGCAAGCTGAGTAGCGGTGTTTCGGAGTCGAGCCGGTCGAAGTCAACCTGCGCGAGATCCTCGGGCGCCGAGACCTTCTCGAGGGCGTTGCGGAATGCGTCGACGACCTCGCCTGCCTCGGGAAGTATCAGCGCGGAGCGGTTTTCGGTCATGATCCTCACTTCGGGTCAGCGTCTGAAGGCGGTGACGGGATCGATCCGCACGACGCGGCGCACCGGGATCAGTGATCCGAGGAGGGCCATGACGGCGGTGGCGCCGGCCATCGCGGCCAGCATGGTGGGGGTGATCTCGACGGTGACATCGCCCAAACGGTCGGCGATCAGGAACTGCGCGCCGTAGGCGACGGCGGCGCCGGCCA
Organism: Mycobacterium pseudokansasii; assembly: GCF_900566075.1. Taxonomy (NCBI): domain Bacteria; kingdom Bacillati; phylum Actinomycetota; class Actinomycetes; order Mycobacteriales; family Mycobacteriaceae; genus Mycobacterium; species Mycobacterium pseudokansasii. The sequence goes on from NZ_UPHU01000001.1 coordinate 139,676, forward strand.
GATAGCCCAGCCCGGCGATCAGAGCGGCCTAGGCAAGCACGCTGCGGCACAACTGGATTGGGCGCACCCCCAGTGCGCGCAGCACCCCGAAGTCGCGCAGCTGCTCGTTGGTGACCGCCAGCACCGTCAAACCCACCAGCGCGACACCCACCAACACCGCGATCGCGATCATCGTCTGCAACGGCCGCCCGATCATCGAAACGACGATGTCGCGGCTCTTGTCGGCAAAGGTTGCAGCGGGTAACGCATCCATGCCCGCCATGTCGCGGTGGATCGCGGCGGTGAGCTGCGCCGCGGTGTAGCCCTCCCGCGGCCGGACCAGGAAATAGGACACCCGATTTCCGGCCCGCAGCAGTCGCGCAGCATCCGGCAGCGAGACGAACGCGTAGTAGTTCGTCACCGCCGCGGTCTGGTTGGACAGCCCGACAACCGTGAAATCTTCGTCGACGATTCGCACCTTGTCGCCGAGGCGGATTCCGTTCTTGCTGGCCAGCACCCGGTCCAGCACCACCTCACCCGAGCGGGCGACGTTGCGGCCCTGCGCCAGCGACCACGGGCCACCTACGCCGGTCCGGGTGTCGTAACCCACGACGAAGTACGCAGTCTGGGTGCCATTGTGGACGAAGTCGGACGGTTGGCCCAGGATCGGATCGGCCGACTGGACACCAGGAACCGTCGGCAGCCGGTCTCTGCCGTCGGCGGGCAACCACGACACCGCTTTGAACATCTGCGACACCCCGGGCTGTACCACCCACACGGCTCCCCTGGAGTGGTCGATGTAGGTGGCGACCTGATTGGTGGTGCCCACGAAGATACCCGAGATCACCAACACCAACAGGACCGCGATCCCCACACCCAAAACCGAGAACACCAACCGGGCACGTTCGGCGACGAGATTCTTGACGGCGACGATCACCCAGCTACAAGCCCTTGATCACACGCGAACCTGGTAACCCAAACCACAAAGGAGGTAGTCGCCGGCGAGCGGTAAGAAGTTCCATGGGAGTTGTCCGACTCGTCACGATGGCTGGTGTACTCCTCAACTACCAAAGAGCAGGGCGGCGAAAACGATAGCCATTGCCAGTGCCATCGATATCCGGCCGGTGTGCGCCAGGACGTCGCGATGGCAGCCGGCCGCACCGCGCCGCCATCCGGCCATGGAGAGGAAGGCCCACACGATCGCCGCGGCCGTGAAGACCAAGAACCATAACCAGTTGATGGAGGCCACCCATCCCGGCTGGGTGCTGTCCGCCGGCATGGGCATCGCCGACATCTCCATGCCCGGCATCGAGACGGCCGTCGATGCCGGGTGGGGGGTGACCGGGTTGCCGGGCAGCAGATGACCGTTCATCACGACGTACATCCATGTCATGGCGAGCATCATCAATGCGTGGTAGCTGCCTGCCGTCCACTGGGCGATCGTCTTGGCCGAGACGACGGTCAGTGCGATAAACCACCCGGCCGCCAGCAGAAAGAAGGCCGCGGGTCCCGTCGTCGGCGCATGGCTGCCCCAGGGCCAAATCATCACCACCATCGCAATCGCCATCACCAGATGCAGCCCATTGCTGACGAGGTAGACCCACCGGCGCCGCTGGCCGATCGCGGCGACGACGTAGCTGGCGCCGCTCAGCACGAAAAGTCCGGTTACTAGCCAACGAAGCAGCAGTTCATCGACCATGTGGAGCTCGATCGCCGGGATTCGGGGAGGTCATGACGTCACTTTCAGGATCGGTATCGACGGCCTCCGAAGAATATGCGGTCCGCGGCCGGTAGGTGGGGCCGGTGAATCCAAGATTGGGCAACGAGCGTCCGGTGCAACGCCGGGTCGTAAGCTCGTGGGGTGCAGACCGACGCGACCGCTGACCGTTCGCCGTCGGCGGCGCCGGCCTCGCGGTCCACCTCATGGGCATTGGCCAGGCTGCTTCTTGGTCTGCTCGGTATCTCGGTGGTGTTGGCTGGCTACGGGCTGGCGTCGGGAGCGCGCCGCTATGCCACGGCGGGTAACCCGTATCCCGGTGGGTTCCTTTGCGTAGCGGAGCCGCTCGGATTCTTTCTGGCGTCGTTGGCGACCGCAGTGTGCCTGGGTGCACTGGTGTACGTCGTCATCGCGTCGCGCCCGGAGCACGACGGGTTGATCGATGCGGCGGCATTCCGGATTCACCTTGTGGCAGAGCGTGTTTCCGTTGCCTGGCTGGGGCTTGCAGTGGTGATGGTGGTCATTCAGGCCGCCCACGATGCCGGTGTGGCGCCATCGCAGCTGCTGGGCGGTGGAGCGCTGCTCGATGCCATCGGCGCCTCCGAGGTCGCGCGGGGATGGATCGTGGCGGCGATCGGCGCGCTGGTGGTCGCCGTCACGCTGCGCCTCACCACTCGATGGGTCAGCCATTTCGTGTTGCTCATCCCTACCGTGGTCGCCGCGGTTGCGACGGCGGTCACCGGTAACGCGGGGCAGGGGCCGGACCATGACTACACGACCAGCGCCGCGATTGTCTTCACGCTGGCCCTTGCCGCGCTGACCGGACTGAAGACGGCCACGGCGGTGGCCACCGCGCCGCCGGCTCGGGCTGTGCAGGTAATGCAGGTGGCCTGCGGAGCGTTGACGCTGTCCTACGGAGCGGTGCTGCTGTATCTGCTGATCCCGGGTTGGTCGTTCGACTCGGACTTTGCTCGCCTCGGCCTTGCGGCGGGTCTGGTAGTAGCGCTGGTGTGGTTATCGGACTGTTGGGGCTTGTTCGTCCGGCCTGCGGGATCGGGCGGTGCCCGCATCGCCGGGGCCGTGGCCGTGATGGCCGTGATGGCCGCGGTGACCGCGATGGCGATTCAGACCGCGCCCAGGTATGTCACACACCAGTTCTCGGCGTGGGACGTCTTTCTCGGGTACGAACTGCCACAGCCGCCGAACGTCGCCAGGCTGCTCACCGAGTGGCGATTCGACAGCCTGGTCGGGACTCTTGGCGTGGTGCTCGCCGTCGGGTATGTGGTCGCTTTCGTGCGCCTGCGCACCAACGGCAATGCCTGGCCCGTCGGCAGATTGATCGCATGGTTGACCGGTTGTGTTGTCCTGGTTTTCACCAGCAGCTCGGGCATGCGCGCCTACGGGTCGGCGATGTTCAGCGTCCACATGGCAGAGCACATGACGCTGAACATGTTCGTCCCGGTGCTGCTGGTGTTGGGCGGCCCGGTCACCCTGGCGCTGCGGGTACTGCCCGCCGCCGGTGACGGACAGCCGCCAGGCCCACGCGAGTGGCTGACCTGGCTGCTGCATTCGCGGGTGACGGCATTCCTGTCGCATCCGATTACCGCGTTCATCCTCTTTGTGGCCTCGCCCTACATCGTTTATTTCACACCGCTGTTCGACATCCTGGTGCGCTACCACTGGGGTCACGAGTTCATGGCCGTGCACTTCCTGATCGTCGGGTACCTCTTCTACTGGGCGATCATCGGTATCGACCCGGGACCGCGCCGACTTCCCTACCCGGGTCGGATCGGTTTGCTGTTCGCGGTCATGCCATTTCACGCCTTCTTCGGCATCGCGTTGATGACCATGGCATCGGCGATAGGCAGCACGTTTTACCAGTCGGTCAGTCTGCCCTGGTTGCCGAGTATTGTCGCCGATCAACATCTTGGCGGCGGAATCGCCTGGGGTGCAACGGAACTGCCCATTATCATAGTGATCGTGGCGCTGGTGGCGCAGTGGGCGCGCCAGGACCGGCGTGTCGCCGCCCGTGAGGACCGGCATGCGGACAGCAACTACGCCGATGACGACCTGGATGCCTACAACGCGATGCTTCGCGAACTGTCCCGGATGCGCCGATGAGTGAGCTCCCGGAGCCCGGACCTCGGTAGTCGTATTCGGAATGCGAGGTCTCGGACCGGCCGCACCGTGATCTGTTCGGTGATCGGATACCTCCAGCCTGGATTCTTCGGGGTGCCGATGTCGAGTGTGCCGTGACGGCTTTGAGCGCGCGCGTAGGGCGGAGATTTCGCGATCGGGCCGCCCTGACGGCACAGTCGACGCCGTGAGCTCACGCTCAGCGCCCTGACGGCACAGTCGACGCCGTGAGCTCACGCTCAGCGCCCTGAGGGCACAGTCGACGCCGTGAGCTCACGCTCAGCGCCCTGAGGGCACGGTCGACGTTGTCACCCACGATCAATGCCACGACCACAGCGCACCCCACCGCGCGGCCAACCGCACCAGTCCGGCGCAAACCCCCGATCGACAACGCAAGGGACGTAGGCACGTTGATGCCAATTCGACGCTGGTCGCACGCCACGGGATTGCGGTCGTGGCATTAGCCCGCCGCCGGGATCCGCGGCATGACATAGGCGCGCGGCGGGATCCGCAACGCGCTGTTGACACCGCTGCCACCGCCGGAGGGTGTCGGCCCGAGCGGTAGCCCGCCCAGCATGTGTCCGGGCGCGCTTTGCGCAGCGCTGCCCAGGCTGGTAGCCGGCGACGCCCGAACCGCCGGGTTGATCGCGTGATTGGCCGCGGCCCAGCTTTGCGGTACCGACAGCGAGCCCACCGAAGCCGCCTGGCCCAACCCGGCCGCTAACCCCGAACCACCCAGTCCCCCGGAAGCCGACCCCAGCGCCGTCGTCCCGCCCGCGATCGCCTTGGCCGCGGCGCCGGCAGCCTCGCTGACCGCGGCCGGCACCGCCCTGGACATCGCGGCCCCCATCTGGGTCATCGCAAGTGTGTTGTTGGTCACCGAAACACAGTTCTGACCTATTGACACGATGTCTCTGAAGGTGCCCAGGTGCGGCAAGATCTCTCTCCACAGTTCCACCAGCCAGTTCCACGGTGCCGGCTCGCTGAGCATTCGTAGCGCCCGGGGCACCTCGGACATCAGCTGCCTGATGGCGGCGGCCTCGACTTCCCCGACCAGTGCGAGCTGCCTGGTCAGCCCATCAGTGCGGGTGGTTTCCGGGGCCTCCTCGAACGGCGTCAACGTCGATGCGGTGGCCGAGGCAGCCGCGTAGCCATACATTGCAGCGGCGTCCCGGGCCCACATCTCCGCGTACTCCGCTTCGGTCGCCGCGATCGCCGCGGCGTTTTGCCCGAAGATATCGGTGGCGACCAGTGTCGTGAGCAGGGCCCGGTTCGCCGCGATAACCGGTGGCGGCACCGTCATCGAGAACACCGCATTGAACGCGGTCACCGCCGCCATGGCCTGGATGCCGGCCTGCTCGGCCCGGGTCGCGGTGGCGTTCATCCACGCGACATACGGCGCTGCTGCAGCCGCCATCAACACCGACGCCGGACCCAGCCAGGAACCCACCGTCAGCCCCGAGATCGCCGACTGGTATGAGGCGGCCAGCGAGTACAGATCGGCGGACAGACACTCCCACGCCGCCGCCGCGGCCAGCAGCGAGCCCGCACCCGGGCCGGCGTAAATTCTGGCGGAGTTGATCTCTGGTGGCAGTGCTCCGAAATCCATCATGTGTTTGCCCTCGTGCTAGCTGGAACTGACTCAGCCGGCTGTCATCGCCTCGACAGCCGCAGCGGCGGCGTACGAACCGGAGCCGGTCCCGAAGGCGGCCAAAGCGCTGACCGCCTGATATGGCGCCGCGCCGGGCTCACCGCGTGCAAGGGTTCTCGTCGATGTCGGCAGCATCGCCGGTTGCGCCGCAACGAACATCCGCTTCCTCCCGAGTTCAGCGAAGCCCGAGCAGTCGCACGGGTGATCAAAGCTGTTGCCAATCAAGCGGTCTGAAAGCCCGCGGGTCCTCCGCCGCGGGCTGCGTTGGCGTGACGGAGCACTGCCGATAACCGCTGCGACGGTGCCGCGACCGACGCGTTCACGCCGATCCCGCCCACGGTTATCAAGTGATAATCTAAGTTATCGCCCGATACCCGCCGCGTCAAGGGCTGACGGTCGCCGGATGTTGGCATCCGTGCGCCTTCGGTCGGCGTTCGGGCGCCTGGTACTGCCGTCCAGGGGTCGCTGCGGCCGGCTCGTGAATAGGGCCTCGACGTGGGTTATCATATGATAACATGAAGTTCGTGCCATGCAGTTTTCGATCGATAACCGGCCTGGGCTCGACGACATCTTTGAGATTCGTTGCACCGCTGATGCTCTTGGCATCAGACCGGTTCGGCGCGACATTGTGATCTAGCGAGGTCCTGGCCATGTCTCAGCAGCCGTCCGTCGCAATCGTTGTCCCCGCGCATAATGAAGAACGCTTCATCGGCAAATGTCTTGACGCCTGCCTCGCCCAGACGTCGGCACCGGACGAGATAATCGTTGTCAATAACAAGTCGAGTGACAACACCGTATCGATCGTGCGTCGGTATCAAGAGGAGAACCCCCATATCGCCATACGGCTGCTCAACCAAAATGAGCATTTGGGTATCGCGCCGACGCGCAACCGTGGGTTCGACCATGCTCGCAGTCAGATCATCGGCCGAATTGATGCCGATTCCATCGTTGACACGGACTGGGTCGAGACGATTCGCCGGTGCTTTCAAGGCTCCGCCATTGACGCGGCCACCGGCCCGGTCCACTACTACGACATTCCGCTGCGAGGGTCGATATTCAGGATCGACCACATGGTCCGCCGCAATCTGCATCGCAGGGCAACCGATCAACGGTTCCTATTGGGCGCCAACATGGCAATCCGGAACTCGGCGTGGCAAGCGGTGCGTCATCTCACGCAGTTGGATCTGGCAGACCGGCTGCACGAAGACATCGATCTTGCGCTGACGCTGTTCAAAAATAATTTCGAGATCGCATACGAATCCACGATGGTTGTGGGCGCGTCCGGCCGCCGGGTGGAATGCTCACCGCTCGACTTTTTTCGATATGCCACGCGTTATACCAGGACGACAAAGGCGCACGGCGTCAAGAGTCGTTCGGCGCGCATAACGATTGCCGTTCTCATGCTGGGATATTTCCCGGTCCGAACACTGCGGTTCTTTTATGACGCCGAGAACAACCGGTTCACGTTGTCAAGGCTGCGCGGTCGCTTCGCCGTCGGCGTTGGGCTGCGCACTCGGCGGCCTTCGGCGGCAGTCGGTTGGCACGCATGACGAGATGAGGGGCGATGGCACCGCCTGGTGCCGTGGTTTAGTAGCTGCGCATGAACGCAGGTATGTGGGCTCCCACCGTGCCGCTCGAGGTTCCGGACGTTGGCCGACGACCAGTCGCCGGTCAACGAGAGGCCCGAACGGGGGGCCGGCCCGCGCTGTTCGGGGCATCCGAACAGGCGCTGGTTTCGAAGATCGAGCCGGCGATCGTGGATCTCATCCGGGCGGGACAGGGCGAAGGCGATGTGCGCGAACTGAATCCGGTTTCGGCGGCCAGGCTGATCGAGGCGATGTTCGACGCGGTGACGTTCCCGGATCTCGCGGTCGATCCCGTTGAAATCGTGGAGTTCACGTTGGTCGCGTTGCTCTCCGATCCCGCTCGATTACCCGAAATCCGTTCCGCCGCTGATGCTTTGGAGATCAGCGCGGAACCCGCACATCCTCTTCGCTGAGCGCGGCTGCGGTGGCCAGCGCTACCCCTGGCCGACGACGGAAAAGTCGCCACTTCCCGACAGCGCCGCCTGCACCTGCTCGCGGGTGAGTTCCACATCGGCCGAAATCCGCACTGTCGACGGGCCGTCGGCATCCAGATCGACGGCGACGGAGTTGACGCGCTGCAGGGCCGTCAGTGCGTTGGTGACGGTTTCGACGCACCCCGCACAGCGCAGTCCGTCGACGGAGAAGGTCTGTTCGGCCATCATTGACTCCCAAAGTTACGTAGCCGCAGGCTGTTCGACACCACGAAGAACGACGAGAACGCCATGGCGGCACCGGCGATCAGCGGGTTGAGCAGGCCGGCGGCGGCGATCGGGATCGCGGCAACGTTGTAGCCGAACGCCCAGATCATGTTCATCCGGATGGTCCGCAAGGTGGCGCGCGCCAGATCCAGTGCCTGCGGGACGATGTGCAGGTCGTCGCGAACCAGGATGATGTCGGCCGCACCGATCGCGACGTCAGTGCCACGCCCGATCGCCAGCCCCAGGTCGGCACCTGCCAGGGCCGGACCATCGTTGATACCGTCGCCGACCATGGCGACGGTATGTCCCTGGTCGCGGAGGCGTTGGATCACGCTGACTTTGCCTTCGGGCAGCACGTCGGCGATGGCGGTGTCGATGCCGACCCGGGAAGCTACCGCGTCGGCCACGGCCTGATTGTCGCCGGTGAGCAGCATGGTCTGCAGCCCACGGCTGCGCAGCGCCCGGATCGCGTCGGCCGCCGTCTCCTTGACGGTGTCGGCAATCGTGACGGCGGCGCAGGCCACGCCGTCCACCGACACGAAAACTATTGTCTCGCCGCGTGACTCGCCTTCGCGACGGGCACCGTCCAGCGCGGCGTCGGACGGTGTGTCGCGGGTGATCCAGGAGGGTTTGCCGACTTCGACGTGGTGGCCGTCGACAATTCCCGACACGCCGCATCCGGCAACTGCGGCGAACTCGGCGACTGGAGCCGGGGCCGGCGACGCCGCGACGATAGCGGTCGCCACTGCATGCTCGGAAGCCGCTTCCACGGCGGCGGCGAGCGCCAGCACCTCCGCGGAATCGCGCCCGCCGGCCGTCGTGACCGTGCTCACCCGCAACTGGCCGACGGTCAAGGTGCCGGTCTTGTCGAACACCACGGTGTCGATGCCGTGGATGGTTTCCAGCGCCCGGTAGCCCTTGATGAAAATTCCCAACTGCGCACCCCGCCCGGAGGCCACCATCATCGCCGTCGGGGTGGCCAGCCCGAGCGCACACGGGCAGGCGATCACCAGGACCCCGAGCGTCACCGAGAATGCCCGGTCCGCACCGGCGCCGCTGAGGAGCCAGCACCCACCGGCCACTACCGCGATCGCAAAGACGACCGGCACGAACACCGCGGAGATCCGGTCGGCCAGGCGCTGGGCGCCGGCCTTCTGCGCCTGTGCCTCCTCGACGAGGCGAACCATCGCGGCGAACTGGGTGTCGGCGCCCACGGCGGTGGCCTCGATGACCAGGCGGCCGTCCAGCACGACGGTGCCGCCCAGGACCGGGGAGTCCGGAGCCGCCCGCACCGGCTTGGCCTCGCCGGTCATCGCGCTCATGTCGATTGCCGCGGTGCCGTCGACGACGACTCCGTCGGCGGCAATGGTTTCGCCGGGACGGGTCACGAACCGCTGCTGCTTTTTGAGTTCGCCGGCCGGGATCACCAGTTCCGCCCCGTTGGGCAGCAGCACGGTCACATTCTTGGCGCCCAGCGCGGCCAGCGCGCGCAACGCGCTGCCGGCCTTGGATTTGGCGCGGGCCTCGAAGTACCGGCCGGCCAGGACGAAGACCGTGACGCCGGCGGCGACCTCGAGATAGATGGAGTCGCTGTTGAGGATCGCCTGCCAGATGCCGCTGCTCTCCCGCGGTTGCCTGTCGACGAAGACGGTCGACAGTGACCAGGCGGTGGCCGCCGTGATGCCCACCGAGATGAGCGTTTCCATCGACGCGGTCCGGTGCCGGGCGTTTCGCAGGGCCACCGAGTGGAAGGGCCAGGCCGCCCACGTCACGATCGGGGCGGCCAGGACGGTCAAGACATATCCCCAGCCGGGGAATCTGGTGTGGGGGACGAGCGCGAACATGGTCGACAGATCGGCCAGCGGTACGAAAAGCACCGCCGCGACCAGGAGCCGCCACCGGAGGTTGCGTGCGTGCTCGGCGTCGGGATCCCGTTCGTCAGCGGCCGACTCCGTATGCGGAGCCGCGTGGTATCCGGCGCTCTCCACCACCGCGCACAGCTCATCGGCCGCCAGGCCGACGGCGTCGATCGTCGCGACGCGGGTGGCGAAGTTGACCGATGCCCGCACCCCGGGAACCTTGTTCAGCTTGGTTTCGACCCGGCTCGCGCAGGCGGCGCAGGACATCCCGGCGATATCGAGCTGGATGTATGTCGGCGACGGCCGCACGGCGCCGAGGTCGAAGTCCCCCACAACCGGAGCCGCCACGGCCCTCCTCAGATCGGCTCGAATCGGCTTGGATTGGCTCGAATCGGCTCGGATTGGCGTTAGTGCCCTTGTCAGCCTACAAGTCGGAAACGGGCGGCAATCGGTTCCCGTCACCGGTCGCTGAACAGTGCGTAAAGCCGCCACCGGCCCGGCACACCCTTGAGTTCGTGTTCACCACGCTCGGCGAAGCTGTGTTTGGAGCCGGTGACGATGTCGCGCACCGTCGAGGACACCAGCACCTCCCCGGGTTGGGCGAGCGCCATGACACGCGCGGCGATGTGCACGGCCATGCCCGCGACGTCGCCGTGGTCGCCCTTGAGAGCGCTGCGCACCTCGACTTCACCGGCGTGGATGCCGACTCTGATCTGGATGCCGAGCACCCGGACCGCGTCGACAACGGCGGCCGCGCAGGCGATCGCGGCGCTGGGGCTGCTGAACGTCGCAACGAACCCGTCGCCGGCGGTGTTCACCTCCTGCCCGCCGAATCGCTGGATGTCGTGACGGACCAGGGCGTCGTGGTTGTCGAGCAGGTCGCGCCACCGGTCGTCACCGAGGGTGGCCGCGCGTTGGGTCGAGCCGACGATGTCGGTGAACATGATCGTGGTGAGCACCCGCTCGGTGAGCGAGCCGCGCACCCCGGTGATGAACTCCTCGACCTCGTCGAGCAGCGCCGCGGTGTCGCCGACCCAGTACAGCGAATCGGCGCCGGGTAGCTCGATGAAGCGGGATCCGGCGACGTGGGCGGCGAGGTAACGGCCATGTTCGACCGGAACGTATTTCGAGCGCCCACGGTGCAGGATCAGTGTCGGTGCGGTGATGTGTTGCAGGCAGTCGCGCGCATCGGAATCTCGCACGGCATTGTTGAAGGCGCGAGCCGCGCTGGGCGATGCAGCCCGGTTGCCGGCGAGATCCCACCAGGAGCGGAAAGCGTCGTCCCGGGCCACGCTGGGGGCCAGGATGCGCAGCACGTCAAAACCCTGCTCGACGGCATCCGGTTCGATCGCGACGGTGAGGAACGGGTCGGCCGTCTTCGGGTCGATTCCGATCTCATAGTCTGGTGCCCGCATCGTGCGTGCTGAGCCGTCGACGATCACCAGGCTCTGCACCCGTTCGGGATAACGGGCGGCGAGAACCAGCGCCGTGGTCGCGGTGAAGCCGGACGTGAAGACCGTGGCCCGCTCGCATCCCGCCGCATCCATGACCGCGACCGCGTCCTCGGCCCAGAACTTGGGACCGAGCAGCTGCGCCGACGGAACCCGAGACGACAAGCCGACCCCGCGATGGTCGAACCGGATCACCCGGCTGAACGAGGCCAGCCGCCGGTGAAAGCGGTACATCGACGGCTCGGTGTCGATCGTGTCGACCGGAATGGTCGGCCCCGGCACGACGAGCAGGTCAACCGGACCGTCGCCGAGCACCTGGTAGGCGATGTCCAGGTCGCCGCACCTGGCGTAGCGGGTCCTGGGAGTCGAGGGTAGCTGTGACACGGCTACCCGCTGACGATCGGGACGAGATAGCGGGCAGCGTAGTCGCGGACGGCCGCATCGTCGGAGGTGTCGAGGCGATCGGTGGGGAACATGATGATGCCGACGGCCACGCGCAGCAGGATGTCGGCGACGTTGGCAAGGTCGGCGTCGGGGAGGTCGGCACCGCAGCGCCGCAGGGTGCGCGCGATCCCGTCGGCGAATTGGCCGATCGGGAAGACGTGTGATCTGGAGAACATGCCGAACAGCTCGGGTTCGCTTTCGGCGATGCGCGAATACAGCGGCGAGTCTTCGATGAGCCGTACCCCGAGGGCGAACGCCTCGACCACGGCCTGTTGCGGATCAAGGCCGTCGGTGGCTTTGTCGAGGGTGGTGAAGAACAGTTCGGCTTCCCGGCGCACGACGCGTTCGAAGAGTTCGTCCTTGGTGGGAAAGCGCCGATAGATGGTGCTGCGGCTCACTCCGGCGCGCGTCGCGACGTCTTCGATATTGGCGCGGCGCAGGCCGTAGGTCTCGAACACGGTGCGGGCGGTGTCCAGAATGGTTCGGTCCAGGCCGGTGATCGGCTCGGCCTGGTCGGTGCTGGTTTCGGCGCCCATTCTGGACAGCATGATAGTTCCGCGGGGCAGCCGCGATTGTCGTCACGGCGTGACTTCCACAAGTCGATCAAAGGCACCGTCAGCGACGGCTCGAGGTATCACGCGCTTAACCCGGAGTTGTTCTACTGGGCCCATGCCACCTTCGTCGACCAGATCCTCTACACGGCGGACATGTTCATCCGGCGGCTGTCGCGCGCGGAGAAGGAGCAGATTTTCGAGGAAAGCAAGACCTGGTACCGCCTTTACGGCGTCAGCGATCGCGGCCAGCCGCAGACCTACGACGAGTTCTGCACCTACTGGAAGGGCATGCTCGAGCGGTTCGTCCCGCACCAGACGGTCCGGTACGGCACCGGTTACCTCCGCAAAGGGGTACCGGGTCCACGCAAGGTTCCCCGCCCGATCTGGAAGGTCCTGTCGGCGCCACTGAACGCCTACGCCCGGCTGGTCATCGTGGGGACGTTGCCGTCGCACATGCGCGATGTCTGCGACCTGGACTGGGATGCCAGGAAGGAGAAGCGATTTCAGCGGTTCGCGGCGGTGGTCCGGGCGGTGAATCCGCTGATCAACCGGCTACCGCTGAGGTTGGTCTACGCGCCGTGGGCAGCCGAGGCCTGGGCCCGTTGCGGCGTCGACCCGCGCAAGCTGCACAACCGCCGCAGATCGAGGTAGAACCCCGTAGACGGGAGCCACTTGCACCGCGATGGCGGCCGTGAGCCAAGATTGCCAAGATAGGCAAGATAGTGAAAACGCAATCAGGGGATCCGGTCCAATGAATCTGGCAGCACGGACGGTGGCCAACTCCTTTGAAAAGGCGGTAGCACAAGCCGGCACCAGACTGGCCAACCCGGCGCGCCTATCGGATCCCGACAAACTGCGCGGCGCGGTATCCGGCAAGACCGTGTTGGTGACCGGCGCGTCCTACGGTATCGGCGAGGCGACCGCCCGCAAACTGGCCGCGGCCGGAGCGACGGTGCTGATCGTGGCCCGATCGGCCGACCGGCTCGACGATGTTGCGGCTGCCATTAACGCCGGCGGCGGTGCAGCCGTCGCCTATCCGGCCGATCTCACCGACGAGGCCGCCGTCAGCGTCCTGACCAAGCACATCAACGAGAACCACGGTCCGCTGGACATCGTGGTGAGCAACGCGGGCAAGTCGCTGCGCCGGTCGCTGCACGACCAGTACGACCGGCCGCACGACTTCCAGCGCACCATCGACATCAATTACCTGGGGCCGATCTGGCTGTTGCTGGGACTGCTGCCGGCGATGCGGGAGGCCGGCCGCGGGCACATCGTCAACGTCTCCAGCGTCGGGGTGCGCGTGGTGCCCGGCCCGCAATGGGGCGCCTACCAGGCATCCAAGGGAGCCTTCGACCGCTGGCTGCGCAGCGTTTCACCGGAGTTGCACGTCGACGGTGTGGAGGTGACGACGGTGTACTTTGCGCTGGTGCGGACCCGGATGATCGAGCCCACACCCCTCCTGGGGCGACTTCCCGGCCTGTATCCCGATGAGGCCGCCGACGCCATCGCCAAAGCGATCATCGAGCGGCCCCGAACCAACGAACCACCCTGGCTCTGGCCCGCCGAAATTGCCTCGGTGCTGCTGGCCGGACCGGCCGAACGCGCCGCGGGGTTGTGGCACCGCCGGTTCTTCGCCGGCTCGGCCCGGACGGAAGGGTGACGATGGTCAGCAGCGTGGTCAGCACGGCGGCTCGGGCGGTGCTGTTCTCCGGACTGCTCAGCCCGCCTGCCCCGGTCGCGCTGTTGCGCCTGGCCCGGGAGCTGTATCGGGGCGGCATGAATCTGTACACCCTGCTCGCGGTTGCCGCGGCGCGATGGCCGGACCGGACCGCGATCATCGACGATGACGGCGCGCTGAGTTACCGCGAACTGCAGTCGATGACCGAATCGATTGCCCACGAGCTCTCGAATGCCGGCGCCGGGGCGGGGCAGCCAGTGGGCGTGATGTGCCGCAACGGCCGCAATTTCGTCACGTCGGTGTTTGCCGCGAGCCTGGTGGGCGCCGACGTGGTGTTGGTGAACACCGAATTCCGCAGCACTGCGCTGGCGGCCGCGCTGAATTCCCACCAAATCCGAATAATCCTGTGCGACAAGGAATTCGTCGACCAAATCGCCGAAACCGGGGAGTCGCCAACGGTAATCGATCCGCAGACGGTCACCACCATGGGCGGTGGTGCGCGGCCCGAGGTTGTGACGTCGGGTCGGATCATCCTGTTGACCTCGGGTACGACCGGCGTGCCCAAGGGGGTGCCGCGCACCCCTAAGGTGAGCCCGGGCGTGGGCGTCGGGGTGACAATTCTCGAGCGCACCCGCCTGCGCGTCGGCTCGCGAATGGCCTTGGCCACGCCGATGTTTCACGGGCTGGGCTTCGGCATGCTCACGCTGACCATCGGCCTCGGCGGCACTGTGCTGACCCGGCGACGCTTCGATGCCGAAGCCGCGCTTGCGCAAGCGTCGCTGCATCGGGCCGACGCGCTGAGCGCGGTCCCGGTCATGCTGGCCCGCATCCTGGATCTGCCCCAGCGGGTGCGGGCGCGAAACCCGGTTCCGTGCCTGCGGGTGGTGATCTCCAGCGGGGACCGACTTGATCCGGGCCTGGCGCGACGGTTCATGGACACCTACGGTGACGTCCTGTACAACCTTTACGGCTCCACCGAGGTCGGCATCGGATCCTTGGCCACACCGGCTGAGTTGCGGGCCGCCCCGGAAACGGTGGGCAGGCCCGTCGCGGGTTGCCCGGTCCGCATCTTCGATCGAAGCGGGCGCCCGGTCGGGCCCCGGGTCACCGGACGCATCTTCGTCGGCGGTGAACTGAAATCCGACGGCTATACCGGCGGAGGCGGCAAAGTCGTCATCGACGGCATGGCCAGCACCGGCGACATGGGCTACCTCGACGAGTCGGGCCGGCTGTACATCGTCGGGCGGGAAGACGACATGATCGTCTCAGGTGGCGAGAACGTCTATCCGCGTGCCCTGGAAAACGCTCTCGCCCAACACCCCGACATCGCCGAGAACGCGGTCATCGGTGTTCCCGACGAACGGTTCGGTAATCGGTTGGCCGCGTTCATTGTTACCCGGCCGGACCGCGACATCGACCCGGAGGAGATACGGGAGTACGTGAAGGGCAAGGTTTCTCGATTCGAGCAGCCCCGAGACATTCACGTCGTCAACCGCATCCCGCGCAATACGACCGGCAAGGTGCTGCGCAAGGAGCTGATGACCCTCGCCGGCCCCGAATCTCACTCCTGATCGTCGTCTTGCGCGACGCCGATGGTGTTGGCCAACCACTTCGGCGCGAGCACCGAGACCACAGTGGCTCCGGCGGTGGCGCCGAACACACCCGTCCAGGCAACCGGCCCCAGCGGTGTGCATCCGAAAAAGTGGCTGACAACTGGGGTTTGGATGATGCCCACCAGGACGGCCGCGCTGCCCAGCGCGGTCGCCACTACCAGGGGGCTGTGCCGCCGGGTCAGTAGGGTCTGTGCCAATTGGGTGGTCACCAGCGCGGTCAATCCCATTGTCGAGGTACGGCGTTCGGTTCCCGGTGTCCAGCGGCCGATGGCCCAGGCCGCCGTCGCGCCGGCGGCCGTGACCGCGCCGCGGGTGACTATCTGGCGCATCAGTGGCGCGTCCAGGGAGGGTGTCGGGCCGGTCAGCACCGCCCGCCGGTGGGCGCGACGGGCCTCTTCGGCCTCTTCTTCGGACTCGTATTCGGCCTCGTCGGGTGCGGCATATTGCGACGTGACGGCCACGGCGAGGGCCGGGAACATGTCGGTGAGCAGATTGACCAGCAGCAGCTGGCGGGTCCCCACCGGCGCGCGGCCGGCCCCGAACGCGGTCCCGATGATCGTGAACAGCACCTCGCCCACGTTGCCGCCGACCAGGATGGTGACCGCGTCGCGCACACCCGCCCACATGCTGCGGCCCTCGACGAGCGCGTCGAGCAGCGCGCTGAGATCGTCGTCGGTCAAGACGATGTCGGCCGCACCGCGGGCGGCCGACGAGCCCCGGCCGCTCACCCCGATCCCGACGTCGGCCATCCGGATGGCGGCGGCATCGTTGGCGCCGTCGCCGACCATCGCGGTCACTCGCCCGCAGCGTTGCAGGGCCGCCACGATCTGCACCTTTTGCTCCGGGCTGACCCGGGCGAATACCGGTACGTCGGCGGCGATCTTGGCGCAGCCGTCTTCGTCGAGGTTGGCGAGTTCGGCTCCGGTCACCACCCGTACGTCCGCCGGCAGGCCCAGCTGGCGGGCGATTGCCCGCGCGGTGACCGGATGGTCGCCAGTGATCAGCACCACGTGGCGCTCGGCGTCCAGCAGCGCCTCGATCAACGGCCGCGCCGACGGGCGCGCGGTGTCGGCGAGGCCGACATAGCCCAGCAGTTCCAGATCGTGGGCGGCGGCGTCGACGGCGTCGGCATCGGTGTCGTCGTCGTCGTCGGTGTCGTGCTCCCAGGGACGCCGGGCGACTGCGAGCACCCGCAAGCCTTGCTCGGCGAGGCTGTGCACCAGCGACTCGGCATGCTCGAGGTCGGCGTCCGGGTCGGCGAACCGGCAGCGCGGCAAAATCGTCTCCGGGGCGCCCTTGAGCATGAGCACTGGCTGGGCGTCGTCAGCTGTCCTGCCGATGGCGGCCGCGTAGCCGCGACTGGATTCGAACGGTACCTCGGCCACCAAAGTCCATTCCGAATCACCATGGCCGTCGAGGGAATTCGCCGCAACCAGGATCGCCTCGTCGGTGGCGTGGGCGTGTCCTTGCCCGTCGTGGGGCTGGGTGGAGGCGCGCGCGGCGGCCCGCAGCACCGCCGCCGAGCGCGGGTCGTCGGTGTCTGGGAACGACTGTTGCGGCGTGGCCGAACCCGCAATGGCGCACACCACCCGCAGCCGGTTCTCGGTCAAGGTGCCGGTCTTGTCGAAGCAGATGGTGTCGACTCGGCCCAGCGCTTCGATGGTGCGGGGGGCGCGCACCAGCGCGCCGCGCGCGGTCAGCCGCTGCGCGGCGGCCAGCTGCGACAAGGTGGCGACCAACGGCAGGCCCTCGGGCACGGCAGCCACCGCGATCGCGACGCCGTCGGCGACCGCCTGACGCAGTGAAGCTCGCCGCAGCAGCGCCAAGCCGGTGACCGCGGCGCCGCCGGCGAGCGTCAGCGGCAGGACCTTGCTGGTGAGCTCCCGCAGCCGGGCCTGCACTCCGGCCGAGGTTTCGACGTCGGCGACCGCCGAGATGGCCCGGTGCGCCGCGGTACCGACGCCGGTGGCCACGACGATGGCCCGGGCGCGCCCGGCCACGATGGTGCTGCCCTCGAACAGCATGCTGGCCCGGTCGTCGTCGTTGACGGCGACGGGATCCACCTGCTTACCCACCGGCAACGACTCACCGGTGAGCAGCGATTCGTCGACCTCGAGGTCCTCGGCCACCAAGACCCGGGCGTCCGCCGGTACCACCTCCGGTGCGGCCAGGTCGATGACGTCGCCGGTGCGCAGCGATTTCGCCGACACCGTGACCGTCCGGGTCGCGGTGCGGGCCGCCTCCAGCCGGCGCCGGGTCGTCGCGACCGCCGGGACGACCACGCGGCGTACCAACTGGTCCTGCTCGGCGAACAGCTCGGCGGCCGCGGCCTCGGCCCGTAGCCGTTGCGCCCCACCGGTGATCGCGTTGATCGTCATCACGCCCGCGACCAGCAGCGCATCGACGTTGCTGCCGACGATCGCCGAGGCCGCCGCGCCGACGGCCAGGATCGGAGTCAACGGATCGGCGAGCTCGTGCCGGGTAGCGGCCGCCAGCTTCACCAGGTTCCTCGCCGGTTTGCGCAGCGGCGTCAGCACCGGGGTGTAGGAGAGGTCGTCCAGCCGCCGCCGCCATTCCGGGGTTCCAGGCTCGTCCACCAACGGCCGGGATCCGCCAGCCAGGCGTGAATAGACGATCTCGGGGTCCAGGGCGTGCCAGGCGGTCAACGGTTGCGGGGTCGGATCGGGCAGCCGCAGCACCCTGCCGGCCGAGAACGCGCCCGACACCAAAGCGGTTGCGGCAGCGGCATTGACGGGGTTGAACCAGCGGCGCAAGGAGAGCGGATTGGTGGTGGTCCGCCGCGAATCGCCGGTGACCAGCAGCAGGCCGGCCAGGGTGGTGCCGCCCTGAGCGAGGCGCACCGCGGATTCGCTGGCCGACCGCGCCACGGGCAGCGCCGACAGGATTCGCACCGCCGCGGCGAGATCGGTGCCGGTGATGATGTCTGCCGTCCACGGTGTGGCCGCGCGGGGATCATCGAGGGCCACCCCGACGTCGGCGATGGCCAGCGCGGCCAACGTATCGGTGGAGGCGAAGTCCCGGTGCAAGGCGGTGATCAGCAGCACCGGGCCGCGATCTGTCCGCAGTTCGCGCACCAACCTCAGCAGCGGCGTACCGGGCGGATGCGTCGCGCCGACGCTGGCGGCCAGATCTTCGGTGCCGGCGACATGGCGCAAGACCACCCGTGCTCCGGTTCGGTGCGCGGTCTGCAGCAACGCGATCGCGTAGGGGTCGACCTCCCATCCGACGTCGACGCTGCCCACGGACTCGCCGTCGACAATCAGGTCGGCACGTTCCAGGCCCTGTGCCGGAGCCGCCGACGGCCCTTGCGCCCGAACCCATTTCAACCGTGCGCCGACCGCGGGCAATTCGTCGGGGTCGGGCTCGGGTGCCTCCTCGCCGTGCAGCAGCGCGTCGGCAACCTCGTAGACGCGGTCGTCATCCCAGCCGGGCTCGTCGCCGCGCGCCCGCAAGACGGCACGGTGATCACCGCGCAGCGCGGCGCCGTCGATGACAACCACTTTCACCCGATCGAGCCGGCGCAGCGCGCCTGGGTCGAGGATCAGTTGCCCGGAGTTGGCCAGGCCGCGACCCAGGATCGCGGCGAACGCCTGCCGACCCAGGTGGGCCGCCTTCGGCACTCCCGCCAGGATGGCCTCGCCGGCCTCGGCGGGTCCGCCGCCGGCCAGTAGCGCGCCCACCGCGGCTACCGCCGAGCCGTTGGCGGCTTGGTCCACGTAGGTTTCGACCGGCCCGGCCATCGAGCCTTTGGCGGTGTCGATCGCGGCATCGATCGCCCCGTCGACAACGATGTGCGAGGCGTCGCCGGCGGCCGTGGCCGCCCAGTTGTGCCGGGGCGCGTGCGAATCGTGACCTGCCGACGAGATGACCGGGACCACCGGTGCCTGGGGCCGGCCGGGTGAGGCGAGCTCGGGTTCGCGGGCCCGCCATCGTTGCCGATGCGCTGCCGCCTCGGACAGCTGCAGGCCGCGCTGGGCGAGGTTGAGTAGCGGAGTTCCGACCGATTGGCTCAACCCGGACGCCACGGCTGTCGAGGCGCTCAGCGCAAGGTCGGTGCCGACCCTGCCCAGCCGCGACTCCAGCACCGCCACCACGCGAGGTTGGTTGTTCATCAGCGCGGCCGCCGCGCGCGCACTTCGCGGCGCCACGGGCAGACGGGTGAACCAGCCGGTCACCGACGCCCCGAGGGCTACCACGTCCATCGCCGCCGCGGTCAACGGCACCAGAATGGCCAGCGGGTTGCCCGGGTCGGCGAAGGGCGCGGTCCGCGGTGCCGACACCGTGGAGGTGAGGTCCGCAGCGACGGCGCACACCGTTTCGCGCACCTCGTGCACGACGGCGTCGCTGTCGGCGTCGGCCGCGACTTCGAGCACCAAACGTCCCAATGCGCCTTCCACATGGGCCTCGGCGACTCCCGGAATCCGGCGAACCGGCTCCTCGAGCACCGCCGCATGCTCGTGCCATCGGGGAAACGGCAGCAATGGATCGAGGTCCAGGTGTACTCGCCGCCCGCTGTGCCAACGCATCGGCGGCGCGAGGCGTCCGGCCCGTTCGGTAGCGGAATTCGTCATGCCGAGCGCATGCCCGGTCGACTGAGCCGCCGCCTCCACCACCGGAACGATCAGCTCCAGCACCGGGCTGGCCAGCATCTCCACCGCGCCGGCCGCGCTGGCCACACCACTCACCCCGGCCCGCAAGGCCTGGGCGGCCCCTCCGGTGATCCCGCCGACGACGTCGGCCACACCCGGAACCTTCATCCGTCACCTCTCAGTGCTAACCGCGGGCCTACCGCGGCCTACCGCGCCCTAATACTCGCGGCGCGTCGACGACCTGTCCACACGGCGTGCGGTAGACCCCGCTACCGAGTTGACGGCAAACCGAATGAGCTAAACAGACTCGGATCGAGAAAGGCGGTCATCGCGGCGATTCCGGTGGCACCCCAGGGTCAGGATATGCACGGAATGAGCCCGTAGCACGTTATCGTGGCCGCGGCCCTGCAGGGCAGGCAAGCACGCATTCGTTGTGGCCGACTTCGGCGTCGACCAATGGCATGGCACCGACGCCGTCATTCATGACGGCAACCGGGTGTTCCGCACCTACTTCATCAACAACCACGGCGACCTTCATCAACAACCACGGCGACGAGGCGCTGGGCACTACGGGGAGCTTCCTCGACATGACGGCGCTCGGGCGTCAGGAGGAGTGGGAGGACTCCCCGGCGGGCTACCCGCAGTCCGCCCCGTATGAGTGGTGGAACTGGCATGACGAATACGGCCGGGCCGAGCCGTCGCGCTGCTTCGGTGAGCCGGACCGCGACGATCCCAACGACATAAGGCCGCCGCGCAATAGCTGAGTCAGCCGGTAGCCGCCGAAAGGGCCACGCGGGTCGGATATTCAGGCGACGAAATTCGCCTCTACAGAATGCGGTGGTTCGCCCGGCCAACGTGATAGCCGGTGGGGAAGGACTTCTCGATGACCTGCAGTCGATGGTCGACCCTGGACTCGAGTTCGAGAACCACGCAGCCATCACCGACGGCCTTGGATTCGAGAACTATGTACCTTTGACCCCCACCGTTGATATCGGTGATCGGGTCACCAGAGTGCAAATTTTCGACGGCCACCAATTCAGGGGTTCCGTGTGACTCCACGCAACACACAGTAAGCCAATTCAGTGCACCAGGGAACACCCGCAGTGGTCGCGCGGCGTCGAGGCCTGGCCGGCTGCCGGGTCGGCGTCAGGTCTTGAACTCGGGGGTTGCGGTTCACCGCGGGATCACGGGAATGGCTGGCGGCCTGGGCGTGCAGCCGCATAGCCCGGTGCAGGTTCATTCCTGCCCCGGGCGCCACCGGGCCCCGTTACGCTGAACTCCTGCCCGACCTTCTCGGCGCTGCCTCGATCGGAGATAGTAGCGATGGCCTATGTGATCGCGTCGCCGGCAATGGTTGCGGCAGCCGCGACGGACCTCGCGGGCATTCGCGCCGCGATCAGCTCGGCCAACGCTGCCGCCGCACTCCCGACCACGGGGGTGTTGGCCGCCGGTGCCGACGAGGTGTCGGCAGTCATCGCCGCGCTGTTCGACGCGCACGCGCGGGCATATCAGGCGTTGAGTGCCCAGGCGGTCGCTTTCCACGACCAATTCGTTCGGGCGCTCGGCGCGGGTGCGGCCTCCTACGCGGGCGCCGAGGCAGCCAACGCGTCGCCGCTTCAGGCTTTGCAGACCGTGGAGCAGAACGTGCTCAATGCGGTCAATGCGCCCGCGCAGGCCATGCTGGGCCGCCCGCTGATCGGCAATGGCACCAACGGGCTGCCCAACACCGGGCAGGACGGTGGGCCGGGTGGCCTGCTCTACGGCAACGGCGGCAACGGCGGCTCCGGCGGACCGGGTCAGCGTGGCGGCAACGGCGGTTCGGCCGGGCTGATCGGCAACGGCGGAGCCGGCGGGGCCGGCGGCCCGGGCACACCCACCGCGGTGGTCGGTAAAGCGGGCGGTGCGGGTGGTGCCGGAGGACTGCTGTTCGGCAGCGGTGGCGCCGGGGGGCCGGGCGGCGTGGGAGCGCTGGCCTTGGGTGCCGATGGTGGGCCCGGCGGGGCCGGCGGCAACGCCATCGGCCTGTTCGGCAACGGCGGCGCCGGGGGCGTGGGCGGGGTCAGTGGACCGGGCGCCGGCGGCGGCAACGGGGGACCGGGCGGTAACGGCGGCCATGCCGGGTTTTTCGGCGGCGGCGGGCACGGTGGGGATGGCGGTATCGGCGCCGACAACGGCGGGCTTGCCGGTAACGGTGGCACGCCCGGGCTGCTGGGTAACGGCGGCGACGGTGGGACCGGCGGCCTCGGCAGCACCGGCAATGGCGGCGGCGGCGGTAATGGCGCGATGGGCGGGCTGATCGGCAACGGCGGTACTGGCGGGAACGGCGGCATCGGCCGTGTTGACGGTGGGTTCGCCGGTAAGGGGGGCAACGGTGGGCTGCTGGGTCACGGCGGCGACGGCGGTGCCGGCGGCCTGGGCAGCACCGGCGATGGCGGCCGCGGGGGCGGTGGCGGACTAGGCGGGCTGCTGGGCGACGGCGGGGCCGGCGGGGACGGCGGAATCGGCGGGGTCAACGGTGGACTTGCCGGCAACGGGGGCAGCGCCGGATTGTTCGGCAGCGGCGGCCGCGGTGGCAACGGACAACTCGGGGAGAGCGCAAACTCCTCGGGAGGCGGTGCCGGTGGTAACGGCGGCACCCTGATGGGCAACGGCGGCGCCGGTGGCAACGGTGGGACAGGTTTCCCCGGGGGTAATGGCGGTAAGGGCGGCAACGCGGGGATCTTCGGTTGGGGAGGGGCCGGTGGGACCGGAGGGGTGGGCATCGCCGGTGTCGCCGGAGGCAACGGGGGCGACGGTGGAATGGGCGGGTTCATCGGCGACGGCGGGGCCGGTGGCGGCGCTGGCACGAGCCTGGGCGTGGCCGCCGCCGGCGGCAACGGCGGTAATGCACGGCTGATCGGCAACGGCGGCGACGGCGGTTCCGGCCAGTTCGGCGGGCTCGGCGGCACCGGTGGCACCGGCGGTGTGATATTCGGCTTTGCCGGCGCTGCGGGGCCGAGTTAGGCGTGCCGGCGAGCCGCTACCCGATCGTCGCGAGCGGACACCGGCCACGTTGAGTGAACCCACGTCGTCGGCCGCCGCTACCGGTGCAGTCAACTGGTGGGCGCCGCGTCGGCGTCAGCCCGGGCCTGTTTGAAGAACACGCTGACGCGGCAGATCAGGCCGTCGTCGTTCTGCTCGAAGAGGATGCATTCGGGCCATTCGGCCGAAGCGCCGTCGATCTCGAACGCCTCAGTCAACTCGACGTATGCCCGCAGCGCATCCACCCTCGAGACCCGCTGCACCCGCAGCTGGTGGTCTTTGAGATTGGTGAGCACCTTGCGCAGGTAGGCGACGTAGTGCTGTTTGCCCTCGATGACGTCGCAGAACGGGCCCTCCCGCGTCAGGCCGTCGTCGGCGATGGTGGCGGCCAGGCCATCCCAATCATGAGCGGCCAGGCAGGTCAGGTAGCGCTCGACGACTCCGGCTCCGGTCTCGGTCATGCCCTTGACTCCACCAAAAAACAGTAAGCCGACGCGCTGGGCCAAGAAAGCCGACAAATATGCGTTCGGCAACCTGACGCGCCCGTGGCGGCGACCCGGGCAAGAATGGTGCGATGAGTAGCCCCAGCGCACCGGAGTCGCCGGCCGAAGCGCCGACCTGTTACCGGCATCCGGGTCGCCGGGCGTACGTGCGCTGCAACCGTTGCGAACGGTATATCTGCGCGGACTGCATGCGCGACGCCGCTGTCGGACACCAATGTGTGCCGTGCGTCCAAGCGGGCGCCCGGACCGTTCGACAGCCGCGGACCCGCTTCGGCGGTCGGCAGCGCTCGGCCACGCCGGTGGTCACCTACACGCTGATCGTGATCAACGCGCTGGCTTTCGTCGTGCAGATGTCGTCGGGGAACTTGGAAAAGCAGTTGGCCCTGTGGTCACCCGCGGTGGCCGACGGCCAACTGTATCGCCTGGTTACCTCGGCGTTCCTGCATTATGGCGCGGCCCATCTGCTACTGAACATGTGGGCGCTGTATGTCGTCGGCCCGCCGCTCGAAATGTGGCTGGGCCGGCTGCGTTTCGGTGCGCTGTACGCATTGAGCGGGCTGGGTGGGTCGGTGCTGGTGTACGTGCTGGCGCCGCTCAACGTGGCGACGGCCGGCGCATCGGGGGCAATCTTCGGCCTGTTCGGCGCGACCTTCGTGGTGGGTAGGCGGCTGGCCCTTGACGTGCGCTGGGTCGGTGCGGTCATTGCGCTCAACCTGGTCTTCACCTTCGTCGTTCCGGCGATCAGTGCACAGTTGATCAGCTGGCAAGCGCACGTGGGTGGGCTGGTCACCGGTGGGCTGGTCGCGGCGGCCTATGTCTACCCGCCGCGGGAACGCCGGAACGCGGTCCAAGTCGCTGCGACGGTCATTGTCCTGATTGTGTTGGCCGGGCTGACCTGGTGGCGCACCACGGGTCTGCTCGCGGAGTTTTCGGGATGAGCTGGTGGGTGGCGTGCGCCGAGCGGACGTTGTCCGAATCGGTACCGGCGCAACCGGATCGGGTCCGCGATTTCTACGTGGACCTGGACAACATCAGACTCGTGCACCCGCTGATCGTGTCCGTTCAGACGACGGACCGCCGCGAAACCGCGCAGGGTTATCTGCAGAGCTATCGAGTAGTGGATCGAATTCCATTGGGGCCGTTCGCTATTCAGATCAGCTATCGGTCGCGGCTGCTGGTTCCCACCGACGGCGATGTCAGCACCGAGGCCGACCAGTGGCCGGGGGTTCACGTGCGCGCAACGGTCAGCTTCGAGCCGATTGACGCGGGCACCCGGCTCACCGAGCGGATCAGGATCACCGCGCCGCGGCTGCTGGCCGCGTTCACCGCCCGCGAGGCGGTCAACGCGCATCAGGCAATGCTGTCCGGCATCCGCCGCCAGTTCGAATGCCACTCGGCGGGATAGGCGAGCACCTGGCGGCAGGTGGGATGGCCGCGACGGGTTAGTCGTGACCGCTGAAGATGATTCGCATCATCTTCAGATTGATGCGAGCAAAACGCCAGAACTGGATCAGAAGGTTCTGCCGCATGCGAAGCTTCGCACCGGTGGGCAAAGGAGCGTCGGCGATGCGTTCGGCGGTCCGGACGTTCACCTCCGAGTCGCTGCTGTCCGCATCCATAGGGGCCATGGGAGTGCCTTTCATTCAGGGATCAGCCACCAGAATGGCCTGGCCTTGGCCTTGTAGATGAACAGGTGGTGCAGTAGCACTTTGATCCAGTGGCCGGCCAGTCCGAGCTCGCCGGACGTGCCGGCGATGTCGCGGCCGGTCTGCGGGTAGCGCACCCGGTCGGGAACGACCGGAAACATCGTCATCGCGGCAGCCGAGCCGTCGCGAAAGCCGGTCCCCGCCGACGCGATACATGCGGCGCCCATGGTGGCCATGGAGGCGCGGTGGGCCGGAGCTCCGGCGTTTTTGGTGATGCGGTCGCGAATGGTCTCCGCGACCGTCTTGGCCATGATGCCCGACGGCATGCCGGTGCGCGGTGGGCTGGGGGTGATGACCGTCCCGGTGACGCTTTTGCGCGGTCGGGAAATCGGGTGTGGGGGAGCGAATGCGATGCCCGGCGCGAAGATGTTCGGGTAGGCGACGGATTCGTAGGTGTGTGGCCAGTCCTCGGCGGACCATTCGTCGTAAGGCTTGCCCGAGTAGTCCGCATCGACCTTGAGAAAGCCTGACGGCGCGAAAAGCGTTGAGGTGATGTCGTTGCCGTCGTTGTCGTAGGCAGCCAGGCTGGCGCCCCTGAACGGTGGCAGCAGCATCGCGAAGTCGAAGTCCAGGTCGTGCTCTTTGCCGTCGAGCTGCTCGTATCGCAGCTTGCTCTCCATCACCTCATGCACATGGGCCTGCGTGATGGCCGTGACGCCGCGTTCGCGAAAAAGTGACTCGGTCCACAACCGGCTGGACTGCATGAAGCCCTTGTCGACAAACTTCATGCCGTCGACTCCGAAGTCGCCCAGGTCGTACTCGTTGGTCAGGTAGATGACCTCGGCCAGATCTCGCACCCCGGTCGAGCGCAGTCTGTGTTCGACGTTGAAGGTGTACTCGAACGCCGCGCCTTCGCAGGTGCAAGTGCCGTGTCCGACGCCGATGACGAGGCGTTGCTTCTGGCCCGCTTTCAGCTTGGCGATGACCGCGTCAAGCGCCTTGGCGGCCTCGGCCGCGTGGGCGGCGGTGCACACCGAGTACGAGTGTCCGTCGGGCCCGAGGCCAGGTGTGGCCGCGAAATTCAGCTGGGGGCCGGTGGCATTGATGAGGTAGTCGTAGGTAACGCTGCCGGTCTCGCCGCGGCGGGCGTCGTCGGTGTAAGTGAAGTCCACCGATGGCGACACCTGTTCACCGGTGCCCTCAGGCCGGATGGCAGTCGCCAGCGCCTGGTGAAAGACGATGCCCTTGCGCTGGTAGATCGGCTTGAGTGGGATCAACACCTGCGCCGGTTCGAGGCGGCCCACGCCGACCCAGATATTGGACGGAATCCAGTTCCAGTCGGCGTTCGGCGAGATCACAACGATTTCGTGCTCGCGGGCAAGCCATCGGCGCAGATGCAGAGCGGCAGTATGTCCGGCGATGCCGGCGCCGAGGACAACGACTCGTGCCATGGTGGCTCCTTGTCGATTTTGGCTACAGGGTACGTGCGGGTGCTCATCCCGTAATATACCCCCTAGGGTATAATCCAAAGCGGCCGCCGTCTAGGAGGACAGGCACTCGGGAAGCTCGGGTCAGCGACCTGAAGCGATGGGTCCGGTGCCTACACTGCGTGAGCGCGCCCCGAACGAAATCGCCGAAAGCTGCCGATCCCACATCGCTGTCTCGGTGCGGCTCAAGTCAGAAGAACTTCAGATAGGTTAGCTCGGTGAGTCGTTCAGCCAACGACAAAATAGGCGCCAGGATGCTCAGCGGCATCTCAGAGACCGCGCTGCTGACCCTCAACGGCAGGGCCTACCAAGCAGCACGGCCTGATGCGATCATCGATGACCCTATGGCGATCAAACTCGTAGAGTCCATCGATTTCGACTTCGGCAAGTTTGGACGCAAAGGTCAAGAGATGGCGTTGCGTTCGCTGGCTGTCGATCAGTGCGCGATCGAGTACCTCACCAAGCACCCCGAGGCCACCGTGGTTGCACTGGCAGAAGGTTTTCAAACCAGTTTCTGGCGAACGTGCAGTGCATTGCCAGACGCTCAATTTCGTTGGATATCGGTCGATCT
Source organism: Mycobacterium pseudokansasii (assembly GCF_900566075.1). Lineage (NCBI taxonomy): Bacteria > Bacillati > Actinomycetota > Actinomycetes > Mycobacteriales > Mycobacteriaceae > Mycobacterium > Mycobacterium pseudokansasii. The sequence goes on from NZ_UPHU01000001.1 coordinate 166,880, forward strand.
GGCGCCGGTGATCGAACTGCGGCAACGCCTGTTGCCGCATTCCGGGCGTATCACCAGTCTCAGTCAGTCCGCTTTGGACTACACCTGGATGGACAAGGTGGACGGCAGTAGAGGGGTATTCATCACGGCAGAGGGCTTGCTGATGTACTTACAGCCCCAACAGGCTATGGAGCTGATCACTCAGTGCGCCAAGCGGTTTGCCGGCGGGCAGATGTTCTTCGACCTGCCGCCCACCATCGTCAAGAAGATCGCGCCCAAAGGTATGCGCTCGTCCAGGCACTACAGAGTTCCGCCAATGCCGTTCAGCCTCTCGGTGCATCAAGTAGCCGATCTGGTCAACACGGTGCCAGGGGTCCGCGCGGTGCGCGATGTGCCGATGCCCAAAGGGCGGGGCCTGTTCTTCCGGACCCTCTACCCCGCATTGTGGCGCTTCCCGCCAGTGAAGCCATTCCGCGGGGTATACGCCTTGCTCGACTTCGGCTGATCGTAGCCGCGCGCAGAGTCTTCGCTCCCGGTTTGCGGTACCAGAAAGCCGGGTGCCCAACTCCGTGGGCGCAGGTCTCGACCGAGGCGAGAGCCTTGCGCGTTACGTCGGAAACGGTTGGTTAGCTGATGGGGGCGGCGGCGCCGGGTGGTATCACCGGATATTGAAGGTGTCCGCCGCCGCGCGACAAATCCGTTGTCCTCCGCGAGGACTGAGACGCCGAAGGCGACGAAGACGACGAAGACGACGAAGACGACGCAATAGACCAGCTTCGTCAGCTAAGGGCGAGTTGCTCACCCGCATTGTGGACCCAAGCTATTCGGTTTTCCACTGCGTAGTCAGCGCCGATTCGGAGAGATACTTCGTGGAGCTCCAGCCGCCGTCGACGACGATAGTCTGGCCGTTGATGAAGGACCCGCCCGGGGAGCACAGGAACGCCACGGTGCCGGCGACGTCGTCGACGGTGCCCAGCCGCGTATGCGGTGTCATCTCGACATTGATCCGCCGAAACCGCTCGTCCTGCAGCCGATGCTCGGTCATGGGTGTCTGAATGACCCCGGGAGCCACGGCATTGCACCGTATTCCCAGCGCCCCGTATTGGCAGGCGATGTGGGTGGTCAGCGCAGTGAGCCCGCCCTTGGCCGCCGAATAAGCCCCGCCGCGCATGCCGCCGACGACGGCGAACGTCGACGTGATGTTCACGATCCCCGAGCCGGCGGACATGTGCGGCAGCACTTCGCGAATCAGCCGAAACGGTGCCCGCAGCATCAAGTTCAGGGAGTAGTCCAGGGATTCGTCGTCGGTCTGATGCAGCGGCTTGGGGCTACCCACTCCGGCGGCGTTGACCAGGAAATCGATATGGCCCCAGCGGGTGAGGGCGGCGTCGGCAATCCGCGGGGGGGCGTCGTGATCGGTCAGGTCGACGGTACAGGTGGCCACTCGGTCGGGATCGCCGATGGCGTGGACCAACTCGGCCAGCTTGCCGGCGTCGCGTCCCGTCGCCAGCACCGCCATACCCATCTCGGCAAGCCTTGTCGCGCAACCGGAGCCGATCCCGCCCGTTGCGCCCGTGACGACTGCTACCTGCATCTCACTGCTCGACTTTCATCAGTGCCGCCTTGATCTGGTGCTTGAGCACCTTCCCCGCGTCGTTCTTCGGCAGGCCATCCCAGACCACCAGTTGTTCAGGCATTTTGAATCGCGCCAGGCTGGCGGCTTCCAGGAAGCTGCGCAACTCGGCTAGCTCCGGGCCGGGCGAGCTCGTGGGTACGACGACAGCGCAGGCCCGTTCCCCGGTGCGTTCGTCGGGCAGCCCGACGATCGCGATCTCGGCGATGCCGGGATGGTTGACCAGGATGTCCTCGACTTCCTTGGGGGAGATATTTTCGCCGTTGCGGATGATGACGTCCTTGGCGCGTCCGGTGATCACCAGGTAGTCGTCGTCGACCCGGCGCCCGAGGTCTCCGGTGCGGAAATAGCCTTCGGCGTCGAAGGATCCGGCCTCGTCGTCGGGGTGCTGGTAGCCGGCCAGCATCTGCGGGCCGCGCACCAGGATCTCCCCGGACACCAGCTTGACGTCGGCGAGGCCGACCCGGCCGTCGGTGTCAGCGGCGTGGTCGGGGGAATCCGGTGAGCCTACGGTGGTGACCGGCACTTCTGTCGAGCCGTACACCCGGGTGACGACGGCCGGTCCGAAATACGCGCTCGCCCTGCGGATCAGCGACGGAGATACGGACGCGCCGCCACACACGAACAACTTCAGGGCGGGCACCCTGGCATCGGCTCGTTGCGCGGCGGCGAGCAGTTGCTCCAGAAACGGGGTGGCGCCGGCCATATGGGTGCAGCATTGGGCGTGCAGCAGCCGCAGCGCATGCTCGGCGTTCCACCGGTCCATCAGCACCGCGGTCGTACCCAGCAGCAGCGGACATTCGAACGCATAGACGGAGCCGCCGATATGGGCGATCGGTGACGGAACCAGGAACGCGTCGCCCGGCTCGATCAGCCAGTCCTCACCGATCTGACGGATCAGCGCGTGGATCGAGTTATGAGTGTGCAGAACGCCCTTCGCGCGTCCGGTGGTTCCCGAGGTGTACATAATCATCCGTACGGCGTCGGGATCCAGTTCGGGCAGCCAGGTTTTCGGCACCGGATCGGTGAACAGCGAATGGAACGGAATCAGGGTGGTATCGCAATTCCCCCGCAACACGACGACATCGGGCGGCGACGCCAGCTCGGCGGTCACCCGGCGCACCATCGAAGGGTAGTCCTGGTTGGCGAAACACGAAGGAACAAAGACCATTCGGCTGTCGGAGTCGTCGAGGATGAAGCGCAGCTCGCGACCCCGCAGGGATGGCAGGATCGGGTTGACCACCATCCCCGCCAGCGTTGCGGCCAGGTAGATCACCGCGGCCTCGGGCCAGTTGGGCAGCATGAACGACACCACACTGTGCGGCGGCAGCCGCGCGTGTAGCCCGTGTGCCAGCGTGGTTGCCCGGTGGTGCAGGGTCTCGCAATCCAACCGCTGATCGCCGCCTACCAGCGCCACCCGGTGCGGAGTATTCCGCGCGGCCCGGTGTAGCGCATCGGCCAGCGTTTCTCCCACCCACCAGCCGCGTGCGTACGCCTCGGCGGCGCGTTCGTCATCCCAGCGGATCCATCGGCCGCCGATCAGCTTCCGGTCTGCGGCCATGGTCAGCTGCGCATCCGCCGCATCGTCATCGAATGCCGAAACCGCGATGCAGGGTGGGTGTTGAGCGTGACCTGGGCGACCCGCCCGTCGGATGCGGTGTAGGTACGGCGCACCCGCAGGGCAGGCGCGCCCGGTTCGACGTCGAGGCCGTCGGCCAGCGCCGGGGAAATGAGGACCGCCGTAATCTCTTGATGGACCTCGACGATACTGAGCCCGAACAGATCTTCGATCAGCGGGAAAATGGGACCGTGGTGGCGGTGCAGCAGCCTGCCGACCGCGGCGAACGCCCGGTTGATGTAGTACTCCGTGCGGCACAGCGCGGCCTCGGTCGGCTCGGCGCCGTCGTTCAGCCGGAATCCGCGGACGGCCAGCCACTGCTCGCCGCCGGCCAGCGCGGTGCGGCCCGCCAACTCGTCGTCGACGGTTACCATGGCGACGGATTCGATCGCGAATCGGGTGCCGGTGGCGAACGCAAGCAGGTCGTCGATCGACATGACTTGCTGCACATAGGAATCCGCCGAAGGACGCGGCATGACAAGCGTTCCGGTGCGTGGCCGCGACAACACCAGGTTGTCGTCGCGCAGGCGGCGCAGTGCTTCGCGAACAGTGTAGCGGCTCACCGCGAACCGTTCGCACAACTCGTGTTCGGTCGGCAGCTGCGACCCCACCGGATACACACCGTCGACGATCTCTTTGCGTAACGTCCGCGCCACCTGCAGATAGCGGTGGTCGATCATCTTGGGTTCGGACAACGGTGGCGCCCTTCAGGATTCCCGGCGCAAGGCCAGTACGCTGCCATCGGCATCCGTAGACACATACAGAGTGCCGTCGGGCCCGGCGGCGATGCCGGCGAATGGACCCTGGGGTCCGGAGAACGGCGGCATCCCGCGCAGCGGCTTGGGTATGACCCCCGGTGGAGCGCCGAGCGGCAGATCGGACGCGATGGTGTGCCGGTCGCCGTCGTCCAGGTCGAAACGGACGAGTTCCTTTGCGCCGGAGTCGACGACGTAGAGGTGCCGGTCGAGTGCCAGAATGCCCTGGGGACGTTGCAGCCCGTCCAGCAGCGCGCCGGTGCCGCCGATACCGAGCACCCGACCGGCGCCCGCTTCGGAGACCAGGCAGGTTCCGTCGGCTGCGATCGCCACCCCAACCGGCTCGCTCAGACCCGATGCCAGCACGTCGACCCGGTCGCGACCGATCGACAGCACCCGTCCGGTTCCCAGCTCGGCCACCACCACGGCGCCGGACGGAGCCACCGCCACCCCGTACAGCTGGTCGAAACCGTTTGCCAGAACGTCGCTTTCACCGTCGTTCGGCCGGTAGCTGGCCACCTCGCCATTGGATGTGGTGACCACGAATTCCCCTGGGCCAACGGCCGTCACACCTCGAAAGAAGCCGGGATATCCTGGGGTGAACAGCATTCCGGTGGCGCGCAGCGTGCCGTCCCCGGACAGGCCGTAGAAATACGTTCCGTCGGCGATGTAGAGATTTCCGTCAGCGCCGACCGTCAAGTCCAGCGGCCAGTTCAACCCACCTTCCAGCGTTGCGCGGGTGGTTCCGTCGGCAAGGATTTCGGTGATCTCGCCGGTGAAATTCGAGACAAGCAGCCGCTCGCCGGCGAACGTCAGGTTGTCCAGACCGGGATTCAGCGTCGCCAACACCGCGCGGTCGCCGCTGCGGGGATCGATTCGCAGCACCTGACCGGTATGCACCTGGGTGGAGACGAGGTAGCCGTCGGGATCGAATTTCACCGCATCGGGAACGCCGAGCTCACCGGCCACGCATTCCGGAACGCCGCCGTCCGGATCGATGCGCCAAATCTCGTTGGCTCCCATGACCGGGAAGTACAACAACCCGTCCGGCCCGACCTCCATGGCGTTGGGCAACGGCACGTTTTCCAGCAGGACGCGTGGCTGACCACCGTTGAGGTCGAGTTCCAGCAGGCGTCCGGCCTCGCGGCATTCGCCGACGAACAACCGGCCGTGATGAAAGGTGATCCCGTTCGCGGACGGCACGTCGTCCCGAAGCACCCGGGTGCGGCCGGCCTTGTCCCGCAGGCTGACCCGCCCGTCCATCACCTCGGTCGCGTAGAGGTTGCCGTCCGGGCCGAAGGCGATGTCGTCGGGTGCGACGATCTCGCCTCCTTTGGGGCTGATGGTGTCCAGGCGCCCGGTCGCCACGTCGAGCGCACTGATCTGGCTGCCGGTCACCTGCGCGATGTACACCCGGCCGTCCGGACCAGTGCGCAGACCGTTGGCGCCGAAAAGGCGGCTGGGCGCAGTGAGCCGGGTCAGGCTCCAGCCTTCGGCGACCCGTGGCGGCCGCATGGCCTGGTAGCGGCCTTGAGAGTGGGCCGTGTGGTGTCTCGATCCGGTTCCGGCTATCACTGCTCGGACCATAGCAATCGGTCCCTGGTCCAGACAATATTACGGACGCATTCAGTGACCCACCTTGACGCGCCTCGTCGCCTACGAGAATCATGTTCTTTTGTGGATGCACACCGTTACCCTGACCATTACGTTGTCCAGACAATTAGATGAGTGACGATTTGCTGAGTTTGGCCGGACGGGTTGTGGTGATCGCCGGCGCGGCGGGCGGCGGCATCGGCACCACCGTGACGCGCCTGGTTGCCCAGGCGGGGGCGACGGTGGTCGCGGTGAGCCGCCGGCAGGACAATCTCGACCAACACCTGGACCCGTTGATCGCCGCGGGACTCCCAGTGGTGACGGTGGCGGCCGACATCTCCACCGACGACGGCGTCGACACCACCATGGAGGCGGTACGGCGCGCCGACGGCAATCTACACGGGCTGGTCAATGTCGCCGGCGGCGCCGACCCGTCGACCTGGATGCCCTCGACCCGGGTAGCCCGCAGCGTTTGGCGCGAGCTGTTCACCCGAAATCTGGAGACGATGTTCTTCATGAGCCAGGCGGTGGCCACGGAATTGAAACGCCAAAAGCGGCCGGGATCAATCGTTTCGCTGTCCTCGATTAGCGGAATGAATACCGCGCCGTTCCATATCGCCTATGGCACCGCCAAAGCCGCGATTGTGGCGGCGACCCGCACGATGGCCCTCGAACTCGCTTGCGACGCGGCCGGAACCACCGTCCGGGTCAACGCGGTGGCACCCGGGGTCACCGAGACGCCGGCGTCGCGGACCTACACCGACGAGGACCCCGACCGCGACCGTCAAGCCATCGCGATGGGACGGCGCGGGCGCCCGGAGGAGGTGGCCGGCGCCATCCTGTTTCTGCTGTCCGACCTGTCGAGCTACATCACCGGACAAACCCTGCTGGTCGACGGCGGGCTGAACCTCAAGTGGGGACATCTGGACGCCGACAACACCTCGCTGTTTCTCAAGGGCGAATCGTTTCGCGCGGCGATCAAGCGCTGGGAGGCCTGAGCGGGATGGAGAATTCGATGGACCCGGCAGAAAACGATGCCGAGCTGAGCGCGCCGGTCACGATCGGCGTAGAAGCCTACATTTCCGAAGAATACGCCCGTGCCGAACGAGACAAGCTGTGGCGCAAGGTATGGCAGCAAGTTGGGCGTGTCGAGGACCTGCCGAAGGTGGGCAGCTACCTCACCTACGACGTTCTCGACGACTCGATCGTGGTGGTGCGGACCGCATCCGACACGCTGACGGCACACCACAATGTCTGCATGCACCGCGGCCGCCGGCTCGTCGACGTCCCTGTGGGAGTCAAAAATGCGTGCGGTCACAAGAAGTCATTCGTCTGCGGATTTCACGGCTGGACCTACGACCGGGACGGCAACTGCATCCACGTCCCCGAACAACAGGATTGGCAGGGCGCCCTGACCCCGGAGAACACCCATCTGGCGCCGGTGCGCGTCGACACCTGGGGCGGTTGGATCTGGATCAACATGGATCCGGCCGCAGAACCCCTGCGCGACTACCTCGAACCCGCCGCCACCATGCTCGACCCGTTCCGCTTGCAGGATATGCGCTGCAAATGGCGCAAGTGGCTGTATTTCCAGTGCAATTGGAAGGTCGCGATGGAGGCCTTCAACGAGACCTACCACGTCGCGACCACCCATCCGCAATTCAACAAGTTCGGCAACTTCCGCGGCTGGGCCAGGGCGCACGGAAAGCACAGCAACATCGGCTACGACGCCCCGGAAGGCCTGGAAGAAACCCAATCCAAGATCCGCCTCGGCACCGGCGCCGACCCGCGGGTGTCCACTGCGGAAATGCAGCGCTACACCCTGGAGGAGACCAACGCGACCACCACCAAGACATTGGTGGATGCGGCGCTCCGATTGGTCGACGAGCTGCCCGAGGACACTCCCGCCGGTCAGGTGCTCGACCACTGGCTGACCTCGGCGCGCCGTGACGACGCCGCCCGAGGCGTGATCTGGCCGGCCATCGATCCCGAACACCTGGCCGGCAGCGGCACCGCCTGGCAGATTTTTCCGAACTTCCAGATCGGGCAGGGCCTCACCACCGCGCTGTGCTACAGCGCCCGGCCGCACGGTTACCATCCCGACCAGTGCATCTTCGAAGCTGCCTGCTACGAGCTATTCCCGAAAGGCGAAGAGCCACAAACCGAATGGGTGTACGCACCACCGGACGACCCGGGCTGGCGCGCTGTGCTACCGCAGGACTTCTCAAACATGGCTGCGGTTCAGCAGGGCATGAAGTCGCTGGGATTCCTCGGCCCCAAGCCCAACCCCCATATGGAACGCAGCACCGCCAACCTGCACCGCAATCTCGCTATGTATATGGGCACCGGTGCACCACGCCAATTGACGACGGAGATAATGCGATGAAGGTCAATATCGGGCTGGGAGCGCACAACTCCCACGACTGGGACCGCGTGCTGGCCGGAGATTTCGGTCAGTCTGCCACCACCCCGGACTGGCAGTGCGTCCAGGCGACACTCGCGCTCGGTGATCTGGCCGAACCGCTCGGGTTCGACGGTATTTGGCTGCCGGAGCACTGCGGGACGCCGTACGGCATGACACCCAACCCTATTCAGGCGCTCAGCTACTTCGCCGGACGTACCGAGCGGGTCAGCCTGGGTACCTTCGTGGTCGTCGCGCCTTGGTGGCACCCGGTCCGGCTGGCGCACCAGATCGCGTATCTCGACATTCTTTCCAACGGGCGCTATACCACGATCGGAATCGGACGCGGGGTGTCGAAGGGGGAGTTCGCCGCCGTCGGCGTCCCCCGCGAGGAAAGCCGCCAGCGCTTCAACGAAACCCTGGACATCCTGCAGTTGGCGCTGTCCGGGAAGCGGTTCTCCTACGACGGCGAGATCTTCACGGTTCCGGAGATGTCGCTGCGCCCGGAACCTCAAAGCCGCGACCTGTTCTCCCGGATCTACAGTTCGTCGTCGACGGCCGAGTCGCTGGAGATCCTCGCCCGCCGCGGCATGGTGCCGCTGTTCGTGGGCAACAAGCCGATCGAGGACGCAGGACGGGAAGTCCAGCAGGTCAACATCTTCCGCAAAGAAGAGGGCCTGCAGCCCTGCCAGCCCAAAAACGTCATGTTCATGTACTGCACGGCCAAACCCGAAGACGCCGCCAAGTCCGAGGAGTGGATCTGGACGGCGAACCGCGATGTCACGGTGCACTACGGATTCGCCGATGCGTCGAACTTCAAGGGCGTCAAAGGCTACGAAGCCTATGCGGCCCGCGAGGCCAGCGCCACCGCCGTTCTGGCCTCGTCGGTGACCGGTGACCCCAAGGGCGCTCCCAAGACGCCGGGCTATCACGCCTCGAACCTGCTGATCGGCACGCCAGAGGAAATCTTCACGCGGCTCAGTGCCGCACAGCAGGCATGCTCGTTTTCCGAGCTGACCATCGTCCCGCAGTTCGGCACCATGCCCTACGAGGAGGCGATGGCCAGCACCCGGCTGTTCGCCGCCGAGGTGCTGCCTTCGGCCCACGAGATGGAGGCGCCTCTGCATCCGGCGGCGCTGCCCGAAAACGCCCTGGCATGACGGCCCCTGACTGCCCGCCGACCCAGACGCCGGAGGATATCGACCTGCTCGCGCTGCGGGAAAAGTACCGACGCGAGCGCGAAAAGCGGCTGCGGCCGGAGGGTTCCCAGCAGTACATCGAACTCGTCGACGACTTCGCGGGGTATTACGAAACCGACCCGCATTCGCCGCCGCTGGTTCGCGATCCGATCTCGGCGGACATCGACGTCGCGGTGCTCGGCGGCGGTTTCGGCGGGCTGCTGTGCGGTGCGTATCTGAAGAAGGCCGGCGTCGACGACGTGCGGATCATCGAGCTGGGCGGTGACTTCGGCGGTGTCTGGTATTGGAACCGTTATCCCGGACTGCAGTGTGACAACGAATCCTACTGCTATATACCGCTTCTCGAAGAACTCAACTACATGCCGAGCAAGAAGTTCGCCGACGGAACCGAGATCTACGAGCATTGCCGGCGCATCGGAAAGCACTACGGGCTTTACGATTCGGCGATCTTCGCCACCCAGGTTCGGGCATTGCGGTGGGACGAGGCGATCAAACGCTGGCGGGTCGACACCAACCGTGACGACGACCTGCGGGCCCGTTTCGTGGTCATGGCCTCCGGACCATTCCACCGGCCCAAACTGCCCGGCATTCCCGGCATCAAGGACTTCACGGGGCATAGCTTCCACAGTTCCCGCTGGGACTACGACTACACCGGCGGCGACAGCAACGGTGGTCTGGTCAAGCTGAGCGACAAGCGGGTGGCGGTGGTGGGCACCGGGGCGACGGCCGTTCAGATAGTCCCCTACTTGGGACGGTATGCCAAGCACCTCTACGTCTTTCAGCGCACGCCATCGTCGGTCGGGCCGCGCAACAACCTGCCCACCGATCCCGGGTGGGTGAAGTCGCTCCGGCCCGGCTGGCAAAAGGAGCGGCAACGCAACTTCCACGCCTGGACGTTCGAGGGTATGGCGCTCGGCCAGCCCGACTACGTCTGCGACTTCTGGACCGAGCTCGGCCGCAACACCGCCGCACGCGTGCTCGCGCTCGAGGACCCGGCGTCGCTGACCCCGGAACAGTTCATGGCGATCCGGGAGGAAGAGGACTACAAGGTCATGGAGCGGCTGCGGCGCCGGGTCTCGAGCCTCGTCGAGAACCCCGAAACCGCCGAAGCGCTCAAACCGTACTACCGGTTCCTGTGCAAGCGGCCGTGCACCAACGACGAATACCTGCACACCTTCAACCGCCCCAATGTGACGCTGGTGGACGTATCGGCGACCAAGGGTGTGCAGCGGGCCACGGAAAAGGGCTTGGTCGCCAACGGCGTCGAGTACGAACTCGACTGCATCATCTATGCGAGCGGCTTCGAGATCACCACCGAGATCAGCCGCCGCTACTCGATCGACACGATCGAAGGCCGCGACGGGCGTTCACTTTTCGACCATTGGCGCAACGGCTACCGGACATTCCACGGGTTCACCAGCCGTGGCTTCCCCAACCAGTTCTTCACCGGTTTCACCCAGGTCGGTATCTCGGCGAACATCGCCGCCAACTACGAACTGCAGGGCGAGCACATCGCCTACATCATCTCGCGAGCCCTAGCGCGTGGTGCCACGACGGTGGAGCCGACCCAAGAGGCACAAGATGATTGGTGCCGGACGATCCGGGAGACGGCGATCGACAACAGCGCGTTCGACCTGGAATGCACGCCGGGCTATTACAACAACGAAGGTGGCGGCACCGAAGGTATCCGATCGCATCTGGGCGAGCCTTATGGGCCGGGATTTTACGCCTTCAGCGACCTGTTGGCGGCCTGGCGCGACCAAGGCTGCCTGGACGGCCTCGCCCTGGAATCCTGATGAGCCAGCTCAGATTCCACGACCGGGTGGCCGTGGTCACGGGGGCCGGCCGCGGCCTGGGCCGCGCCTATGCCCTGCTGCTGGCTTCCCGGGGCGCCAATGTCGTCGTCAACGACATCGGTTGCCGTCTGACCGGCGATGGTATGGACCCCGGCCCAGCGCACCAGGTGGTAGCCGAGATCCGGGCGGCCGGCGGCGACGCCGTCGCATGCGTCGAGTCGGTGGCCACCGCTGCGGGCGGCCAGGCGATCATCCGGACGGCGCTGGACCGCTACGGGCGGGTCGACATCCTCATCCACAACGCCGGCACGGTGCGACGAGCCTCGTTGAAGGAGATGAGTTACCGGGACTTCGATTCCGTCATCGACGTGCACTTGCGGGGGGCGTTTCACGTGGTACGGCCGGCGTTCCCGCTGATGTGCGAGGCACACTACGGCCGCATCGTGCTGACGTCGTCGATCGGCGGTCTCTACGGCAATCAGGGCGTGGCCAACTACGCTGCCGCCAAAGCGGGCCTGATCGGCCTGTCTCATGCGGTGGCGCTCGAAGGCGCTTCAGATGGAGTGCTGTGCAATGTGATCGTTCCCGCGGCGGTGACGAGAATGGCTGACGGACTGGATATGTCGGCGTACCCACCGATGGGTGCGGACCTGGTGGCACCGGTCGTCGGGCTGCTGGCTCACGAAGCATGCCCGGTCACCGGCGAGATGCTGATCGCCGTCGCCGGCCGAATTGCCCGAGCAGTGGTCGCCGAATCCCCTGGCGTGCACCGTCCGTCGTGGTCGATCGAGAACGTGGCCCAACGTCTCGACGACATCTGTGACCTCGCCGAACCCCTGGTGTTTCCGGTGGTGCCCGACGGTCACGGCGAGCACCTTCGGTACAGCTTCGAAATGGCCACGCGCAGCAAAGGTCTGCCAGATGCCTAGCAACAGCGCGGGCCCACTGGTCGGGGTGCGTGTCGTCGATCTGACCGCAATGGTGATGGGGCCCTACTGCACCCAGATCATGGCCGACATGGGGGCCGACGTCATCAAGGTGGAGCCGCCGGACGGTGATGACACCCGCTACATTTCGGTCGGGCCGGCCCGCGGCATGAGCGGCGTGTTCGTCAACGTCAACCGTGGCAAGCGTGCCATCACCGTGGACTTGAGGTCCGAGTCCGGCAGATCCGCGCTACGAGCGCTCGTCGAACAGGCCGACGTCTTCATCCACTCGATGCGGTCCAAAGCCATCAACCGGCTCGGCTTCGGCTATCCCGAGGTGGCCGCCATCAATCCGCGCATCGTCTACACGAACTGCTACGGATACGGCCGGCGCGGACCCAACCGGGATCTGCCGGCCTACGACGACACCATCCAGGCGGCCTGCGGCTTGCCGTTCGTCCAGGAGCAGCTGACCGGTGAAGCCAATTATGTGGGAACGATTCTGGCCGACAAGGTAGCCGGTCTGACCGCGCTCTACGCCACGATGATGGCCCTGTTCCACCGGGAACGCACCGGCGAAGGGCAAGAAGTGGAAGTCGGCATGTTCGAAACGATGGCCTCCTTCATGCTGGTGGAGCACGCCAACGGCGCCATGTTCGATCCTCCGCTGGGTCCCGCGGTCTATCCCCGTACGGTGGCGCCCAACCGGCGGCCGTACCGAACCAGCGACGGCTACATCGCCGCACTGATCTACAACGACAAGCACTGGGCGGCCTTCGTCGAGGCGGTGCGACCGGCCTGGGCCAGCGGTTGTTACGCCACGCTGGAGGGACGAGCGCGCGAGATCGACACGGTGTATGCGCTACTGGCCGAAACGATTGCCCAGCGCACGACCCGGGAATGGCTCGAGCTGTTCCGGCAGCTGGAGATACCGGCATCGCCGTTGTCCAGTCCCGCGGAATTGTTCGACGACCCGCACCTCAACGCCGCAGGTTTCTTCGAGGCGGTTGCCACTCCCCATGGCCTGGTGCGCTTTCCCGGTGTGCCGACATGGTTTTCCCGAACTCCCGGCCGGGTCGCCGGTCCGGCACCCGAACTGGGCGCACATACCGCCGAAGTGCTCGACGAGCTGGGCGTGGGAGTCGAGGCCGACGCCGCCGAATGAGCCCGTCCGCGCGTGTCTTCGAAGGATTTCGGCGTCGCCGTAGCTAAGCTGGCTGGGATCACGAGGAGGGGCAGCGACGTATCGGCAGCAACGAAGGCGCCGGGCGGCAACATGGTCAGGGCGCGCTAACCGCGAGCACTGAGCCGGACGGGAAGCAATCCGTACCGGCACGTTCGGCACCACGACCCCGCTGGGTGGCCCCGGTGCGCCGTGCGGGACGGCGAGCTGTCCCGGATCGGCCCGAGCGATACGGCGGCATCCCGGCGCTGGACGGACTGCGTGCGATCGCGGTTACCTTGGTGCTCGCCGGGCACGGCGGCATTCCCGGCATGGGCGGTGGGTTCATCGGGGTCGACATCTTCTTCGTCCTCAGCGGATTCCTGATCACCTCGCTGCTGCTCGATGAGCTGCGGCACACCGGCCGCATCAGCTTGACCGCGTTCTGGATTCGCCGTGCCCGGCGGCTGCTGCCGGCGTTGGTCTTGATGGTGCTCACCGTCACCGCGGCACGCGAATTCCTTCCCTACCAAGCGCTTACAGGTCTGCGCAGCGACGCGATCGCCGCCTTCCTGTGGATGGCCAACTGGCGGTTTGTGGCGCAGAAGACCGACTATTTCACTCAGGGCGCCCCGCCGTCACCGCTGCAGCACACCTGGTCACTGGGGGTGGAGGAGCAGTACTACATCGCCTGGCCGCTGCTGCTGATAGCGGTGACCTTGCTCTTGGCGGCCCGGGCCAAACGCTACTTCGCCAAGACCACGGTGGGCCACGTCCGGTTCGCCGCCTTCGTGATCGCCACCCTGGGCGCCCTGGGCTCGGCCGCGGCGGCCATCGTCTGCGTCTCCGCGGCGACGCGTGACCGGATCTATTTCGGCACCGATACGCGTGCCCAGGCCCTATTGATCGGAGCTGCGGCATCGGCTCTGCTGGTTCGGGATTGGGCCGCGCTGAACCGCGGCTGGTGCCTGGTCCGGAGCCGGTGGGGGCGGCGAATGGCCCGCCTGCTGCCGGTCGTCGGCGTCGCCGTGCTGGCGGCGCTGACTCACTTCGCGACCGGCAGCGTCGCCGAGTTCCGGCACGGTCTGCTGCTGGCCGTGGCCGTGGCCGCCGTCGTCGTGGTCGCCCCGGTGGCGCTCGAGCAGCGCGGAGCGGTGGCGAGGCTGTTGGCGTGGCGGCCGTTGGTCTGGCTGGGCACCATTTCATACGGCGTCTATTTGTGGCACTGGCCGATCTTCCTGACGCTCAACGGTGAACGCACCGGATGGACCGGATTCCAACTGTTCGGCGTGCGCTGTGGCGCGACCGTGGCCTTGGCCACCGCATCATGGTGGTTGATCGAACAACCCATCCGGCGCTGGCGGCCCGCCGGTGTTCCGCTGCTGCCGCTTGCCGCGGCAACCGTGGCGACCGCGGCCGCGGCGACGATGCTGGTTGTCCCCGTCGCAACCGGACCCGGTCTGCGTGAAGTTGGTCTGCCGCCGGGGGTTTCGGCGGTCGCGGCGGTATCCCCGTCGCCGCCGGGACCGAGCCGACCAGGGCCGAACACCGGCCCGCGAGATCCCAACCGGCCGTTCACCGTTTCGGTGTTCGGTGATTCGATCGGCTGGACCATGATGCATTACCTGCCGCCCACACCCGGATTCCGATTCCTCGACCACACCGTCATCGGGTGCAGCCTGGTGCGCGGCACGCCATATCGCTACATCGGCCAGACCCTGGAGCAAAGACCCGAATGCGACGGCTGGCCCAGCAGGTGGTCCACACAGATCAGCCAGGACCAACCGGATGTCGCGCTGCTGATCATCGGCCGGTGGGAGACCGTGGACCGGGTCAACGAAGGTAAGTGGACCCACATCGGTGACCCGACCTTCGACGCATACCTCAATTTCGAGCTGCAACGAGCCCTCGATATCGTCGGCTCCAGCGGTGTTCGCGTGATGGTGGCCACCGTCCCCTACAGCCGGGGCGGTGAGAAACCCGACGGTCGTCTGTACCCGGAGGACCAACCCGACCGAGTCAACCAATGGAACACCATGTTGCGCAACACGGTTCGTGATCACCCGAACGTCGGGATCGTCGACCTGAACAAGAAGCTGTGTCCCGACGGCGTTTACACCGCCAAGGTCGACGGCATCCAGGTGCGCAGCGACGGCGTCCACCTCACTCCGGAAGGCGTGAAGTGGCTGTTGCCCTGGCTCGAGGAGTCGCTGCGGTAGTCAGGTGCGTGCCCGGCAGCTCAGTTCCATGCCGTCGCCGCGCCTGGCGGGGAAGTTGAAGCTCACATAGCCGTTGCCGGGGTCACGCACGTACTCCAAGTAAGGCCGGGTGTCGGCTGCCTCGGTGTTGTCGGCGACGATCAGCGCACCGGCGGACAGCGATGGTTCGAGCAACCGGATCACCGGCAGGTACAGCTCTTTCCAGCCGTCGAGCAGGACAAAACCGACCGGGCCGTCCAGGGAGGTCAGCGTCGAGAGCGCATCTCCGTCCAGGATGGTGATGAGGTCGTCCAGTCCGGTTCCGGCGAAGGTCCGGCTCGCGGCGGCGATCTTGGTGGCGCTGAGCTCGGTGGTGACCACCCGGCCGATGCCGTTGTCGCGCACCGCCGCGGCCAGATGGATCGCGGAAATGCCGAAGGACATCCCGAATTCGACGACCGTGCCGGGACGGGTAGCACGCACCAGCGCGTACAGCAGCTGGCCCGCTTCGGGGGTCACCGGGATGTAGAACGCACTCAGCGCATCCGCGCGTTCGCGGCTGCTCATCGAGGACAGCCGCTCGAGATCCTCCCGTTTGTCCCGTAGCTGCGCCATCTGATCAGCGGTCTCGCTGTACATCCGATTGAGCGCCGCCGCGACCCTGGGATCCTGCAACGTAGTGGCCATGGCTTCGAGGGTAGGTGGGGGCCGCGTTCCCCGTTTGACGAGCCGCCGATACCGGTGTAAGCATTAGACCCGCAAGCATCTCGGTAGGTGAGGCGTCTGCATGGATACAGGCCACTGACCCCGCACGTCGAGAGACGCCCCGGGTCAGGACAGCTCTTCCCGGCTTAAGGGTTGAGCCCAAGTGGCTTCCGGACGAGGTCCGGATACGCCGTGCAGTGCCGAAGCTCCGACGAGAGGGGTGTGCCCAGCGGTTGGCGCCGGGCGTTCCCGCCTCGTACAGGTGAGTATTTTGACACCCGCGTGTGTCCTGGCCGTGAGGAGGTGAGGGCGAGATGAGTAGTCCGGGCGATAGTCCTTATCCGAAATCCGTCTCGTCCCGATCCGGCTCCGGCATCCCTGCCGTCTGAGCTTTCCCGGACAGCCGTTGCCGCGTGCGCATGTGCACGCGCCACCGAGCGGCACGTGACCGGGCGCTCGTATCGCCGGCGAATGGCGCAAGTCGATCGGGCTGCCGGCAGGAGAAAACAATGACCACGATGACCACGAATCTTGTTGCGCCGCGGCGGTTTATCCGGTTGACCAAAGGCCGGCGGTCGGTGCTGGGCGCCAGCCGTAGGCTGCCGGGCACACTGAGCGCGTCCTTCACGATGACCCCACAGCAGCGAGCCGACGCGTACCTGGCGCGGATGCCCATTGCGGTGATCACCGGCCCGCAGTAAGCGGCAACGTGTCACTACCGACTCAGCGGGCAGGCGCCGATCCGGCGCCCCGCCCGCCGAGTCGGCCCGCCCGCCGTGCCAACTTCGATGAGATAGCGAGCAATCCGATGACTTCGATCACCACCCGGCACCACGGTGGCCCGCCCGGTCGCACACCCGACCAAACCCCGCGCACTCCCGTCGTGCCCGACACCGCGGTGGCGGACACGGCACATTGTGGCGACATCGTCGGTGCCTTCGGACGGATTCCCCGTGACGGCGAAGGCGTGAGCCGCAAACGCTGGGCGCGCCTGCGGACCTTGATGGTCATCAGTGGCCCCGGCCTGATCGTGATGGTTGGCGACAACGACGCCGGCGGTGTCGCAACGTACGCACAGGCCGGGCAGGACTACGGGATGAAGCTGTTGTGGACGCTGACGTTGCTCATCCCGGTGCTGTATGTAAACCAGGAGATGGTGCTGCGACTCGGTGCTGTCGCGCGTGTTGGGCACGCGCGGTTGATATTCGAACGCTTCGGCAAGTTCTGGGGCGCATTCAGCGTCGGAGATCTGCTGATTCTCAACGCGCTGACGATCGTCACCGAATTCATCGGCGTATCAATGGCACTCGGGTTCCTGGGTTGTCCCAAGACCATTGCCGTTCCGGCCGCTGCGGTGCTGTTGTTCGCGGTGGTGGCCGGCGGCTCGTTCCGCCGCTGGGAAGCGATGATGTTCCTGCTGATCGCGGTGAACGTGGTGATCATCCCGATGGCGCTGCTGGTGCACCCGACTTTCACCGGGACCGTCGACGGATTGCGGCCACAGTTCCCGGGCGGACTAGACGCCACCGTGCTGTTGCTGATCGTCGCGATCGTCGGCACCACCGTCGCGCCATGGCAGTTGTTCTTCCAGCAGTCCAACGTGGTCGACAAGCGCATCACCACACAGTGGATTTCTTATGCGCGAGCTGATTTGGTGCTCGGCATTGTCGTCGTGATGGCCGGCGCGACAGCGCTGATGGCGGTGACCGCGTTCGGATTGTCCGGCTCCGGCGACGCCGGGCACTTCACCGACGCGGGGGCGGTGGCGACGGGTCTGGCCAACCACTTCAGCGGCACGGTGGGCATGCTGTTCGCGATCATCCTGCTCGACGCGTCCCTGATCGGAGCGAACGCGATCGGACTGGCCACCACCTATGCCGTCGGTGACGCAATGGGCAAGCGGCACTCACTGCACTGGAAGGTCAGCGAAGCGCCACTGTTCTACGGCGGCTACGCCGTCCTCCTCGCGGTGTCGGCTGCAATTGCGTTCAGTCCCGATCAGGTCTTGGGCCTGGTAACCCAGGGCGTGCAGGCGCTCGCCGGCATCCTGTTGCCCTCGGCGACCGTCTTCCTGGTTCTGCTGTGCAATGACCGCGCGGTTCTGGGGCCATGGACAAACACGCTGCGGCAGAACATCTTTGCCTGGTCGACGGTATGGTGTCTGGTGTTGCTGTCGCTCGCGTTGACGACGGCGACGTTCTTCCCGCACCTGTCCACCAACACCCTGGTGGCCGGGCTCGGGGCCGGAGCGGCGACCGGCATCATCGGCGGAACGGCCGTGCTGATCGCCGGCCGGCGCAAGGGTGACCGGCGCAAGGCGGAGACGATCTCGCAGGCATTCGGTGGCGGCCTGGATCCTCAAGACGTGGACGAACTCGACGACACCTCGTTGCTGACCCGCGCTGAGCGGCGTGCTGTTCGCCGGCAGGACCGGGCGAACTGGCGTACGCCCGATCTGGCCACCATGACCCGCCCAACCATGTCACCGGCCCGTCGTGCGGGCCTGTTCACCCTGCGCGGCTACCTGGTGGTGGCGGTGGTGCTGGTCGTCGTCAAGGTCGTCGAGGTCGGCCTGGGCTGACCCGGGACCACCACACGCCGCAGTGTCCACCCCGCGCGGTCATGCCTACCGGCACCTGCCGGGACGGCGCCGATCCAGTCGTGCCCCAAGTGGTACCACCCAACGGCGGCTTTCCCATCAGCCGCATCAGGCTCCGCGGGTTCGGGGTATCTCGTTTTGCCCGACTGTCAGCGACAAATTCTACAAATTCGTTGCGCCCCTGGGCTTGTCGCCAAGAGGCTGGCAATTTTCATGCGTCCACGCGCACCAGACTCCCCCGGGGGTCGACGTGAAAGATGTGATCGCCGGACCCAGGACTCGACGCCAGCGCGGTGACTAGATCAGCACCGCCTCAGGCGACCACTTCGATCGGATCGCCGACGTTGACGGTGTTGAAGTACCAGGCGGCGTTGTCCGGGCTGAGGTTGATGCAGCCATGGCTGACGTTGGCGTAGCCCTGTGAGTTGACCGACCAGGGCGCCGAGTGCACGTACACGCCGCTCCAGGTGACCCGAACCGCGTAGGAGGCGGTGATCAGATAGCCGTCGGAAGAGTTCAGCGGAATGCCGATGGTGCGTGAATCCATCACCACCGTGCGCTCTTTCGACAGGGCGCTGAAATTGCCGATCGGCGTCGGACGGCTGGGCTTGCCCATCGACGCCGGCATGGTGCGCAGGACCTCTCCGTTTCGGCTGACCGTGAACGTGTGTGCGGAGATGCTGGCCACCCCCAGCAGTTCGTCGCCGGTTTCGAAGCCGTCGGTCAGCTCCTGCGCATCCACCGAAATTTGGCTATGGGTCGGCCAGTAGTGGTCGGGGATCCACTGCACGACGAAGCTGTCGACCCACTCGAAATGTCCGGTCATGTTGCTGGGGGAGGTGACACGAATGGTCCGTTCGGCGGCGCGGCGATCGAGGACGGGAGCGGTGAAGGTCACCACCACCGGGTGTGCCACGCCCACCACTGCGCCATTGGCCGGCAACACCGCGGCGACTGCTGGCACGGGCTGCGGCAGAGGCACCGCGGCGCTCGCCAGAGCGCCCGACCCGGCCAGGGCCATCGTCGTGATTGTGACCATAACGAACAGATAACGAACTGCGTGGCGCATGACGGTCACCCTTCGGGACGGCGCAATCAACACAACCGCATTCTAGGGCTGTGTACCCGCTACGTGCTGCAGCAAACATCTCGGACTGGCGGTCCGGCTTTGCTCCGGTCGTCATGGTAGCGATCCGTCGTCGGTCTTGCCCGGGTCGCGACGCGGCCGGCGCCCCGCTGCGGCAGCCGGCCCTCCACGCGTCGATCGCGTCGCTGCCCGTCGAGTCGGCGTCCGGGGCGATGGCCGGTCTCGCGCGCCGCGAACCTGGCCCGGGCGCCCCGGGCGCGCGGTCTCGGCCTGTTGAGACTGGCTGACCGGCCGACGACACGTTAGCCTCAGCGACATCGTGCTCCACCGCCGAGGAGGTGTCAGTGCTCTTTCGTCAGCTGGAGTATTTCGTGGCGGTCGCCCAGGAGCGGCACTTCGCCCGGGCGGCCGAGAAGTGCTATGTCTCACAACCCGCGCTGTCGTCGGCGATCGCCAAGCTCGAACGTGAACTCAACGTCACCCTGATCAACCGCGGCCATAGCTTCGAGGGCCTTACGCCCGAGGGCGAGCGGTTGGTGGTGTGGGCCAAGCGGATTCTGGCCGAACACGACGCTTTCAAGGCCGAGGTCGACGCGGTGCGCTCCGGAGTCACCGGGACGCTGCGGCTGGGCACGGTCCCGTCTGCGTCGACGACGGCGTCGCTGGTGTTGTCGGGTTTCTGTTCGGCGCACCCGTTGGTCAAGGCCCAAATCTGCTCCCGGCTGGCCTCGACCGAGCTGTACCGGCGGCTGCGTGACTTCGAGCTGGACGCGGTCATCGCGCACCCCTCAGCGGAAGACAGCCGCGATGTGGAATTGGTGCCGCTCTACGAGGAGCGCTATGTGCTGATCGCCCCGGCCGATATGTTTCCGGCGGGAACGTCGGCGCTGCGCTGGCCGGATGCCGCGCAACTACCGCTGGCCCTGCTCTCGCCGGACATGCGGGATCGGCAGATGATCGACGCAGTGTTGGCCAAGCATGGCATCACGGTCAGCCCGCAGGTCGAGACTGATTCCGTCGCATCGCTGATCGCTCAGGTTGCCACTGGCCACTGGGCTTCCATCGTTCCGCACACCTGGCTGTGGACGACGCCCACCGGCGGCGAGGTCCGCCCGGTTCGCTTGGTAGACCCGATTCTCAAAGCTCAGATCACCCTGGCCACCAACTCAACCGGGCCGGGATCGCCCGTGGCCCGGGCGCTTGTCGCCGGTGCGCGGGAGTTGGCCCTGGACGAGTTCTTCGACGCGCGGATGTCGGGAATCAGCCGCGGACGCTGACCGGTGCCGGCGGTGCGGCGGCCGCGCTGGTGGGGTTCAGGCTCGCCAGGTGTCCGCTCTCCACACCGGCGGCCGGGCTGAGCTCGCAGTCGATGATCGACGGTCCCCCCGACGCCAGCGCCTCGGTCAGTGCCGCGGTCAGCTCCGACGGGGTGGTGACGTGATATCCCTTGCCGCTGAATGCCTCTGCGATCAGCTCGTGACGCGCCCGAGCGTTCAGCACGGTAGGCGCCGGATCGCTGCCGGACGCCGGCGTTTCGTCACCGCGGTAGACGCCGCCGTTGTTGAGGATGACCACGGTCACCGGAAGTCGATACCGGCAGATGGTCTCGATTTCCATGCCGGAAAAGCCGAATGCGCTGTCACCTTCGATCGCGATCACCGGTCGTCCGGTCTCCACCGCGGCCGCGATCGAGTAGCCCAGGCCGATGCCCATGACCCCCCAGGTACCGGTGTCGAGCCGGTGTCGCGGCAACTGCATGTCGATGACGTTGCGGGCCAGGTCCAGCGCGTTGGCGCCCTCGTTGACCACATACACATCGGGAGTGTGTTGCAGCACGGCGCGAATAGCGCCGAGCGCGTTGTAGAACCGCATCGGGTGGGGGTCTTCGGCCAGCCGCTCGCGCATCTTGGCGTCGTTGCGCGCCTTGCGATCCGACAGCTCGCCGGTCCATTCCGCCGGCGCCACGACGGGACGCCCGGCCAGACCGTCCAGCAGCGCCGACATCACCGAGCCGATGTCACCGGTCAGCGGAGCCGCCACCGGACGGTTGCTGTCGAACTCCGACGCCGCGATGTCGACCTGGATGAACTTGGCATCGGCCGCCCACTGCGGCGACTCGCCGTGGCCCAGCAGCCAATTCAGCCGGGCACCGATCAGCACGACCGTGTCGGCGCGCGCGATTGCCAGCGAGCGGGCCGCGCCTGCGGACTGCGGATGCGAGTCCGGCAGTAGCCCCTTGGCCATCGACATGGGCAGGAACGGAATTCCGGTGGTCTCGACGAACTCGCGAATCACGTTGTCGGCCCGGGCATATGCCGCGCCTTTACCGAGCACGATCAGCGGCCGCCGGGCCGCGGCGAGTAACTGCAGGGCGCGGTCGACCGCCTCGGCCGCGGGAAGTTGTCGCGGTGCCGGGTCGACCAGCGGCCAGATGCTGTCGGCGGCAACGGAGACCTCCAATGCCTGACCGAGCACCTCGCCGGGAATGTCGAGGTAGACACCGCCCGGCCGGCCCGAAATCGCGGTGCGAATGGCGCGCGCGACCCCGAGCCCGATGTCCTCCACCCGGTTGATCCGGTAGGCCGCCTTGGCGAATGGCCGGGCGGCGTTGAGCTGGTCGATCTCCTGGTAGTCGCCGCGCTGCAGGTCCACGATGGACCGCCGGCTCGAACCCGAGATCTGGATCATCGGGAAGCAGTTTGCGGTGGCGTTGGCCAGCGCGGGCAGGCCGTTGAGAAAGCCGGGGCCCGACGTCGTCAGGCAGATGCCTGGACGCGCCGTGAGGAAACCGGCGGCCGCGGCCGCATTCCCGGCCGAGCCCTCGTGACGGAAGCCGATGTAACGGATACCAGCGGCCTGGGCGGTGCGGGCGAGGTCGGTGATCGGGATGCCGACGATCCCGTAGATGGTGTCGACGTCGTTGGCCTTGAGGGCGTCAACCATGAGGTGAAAGCCGTCGGTCAGGCGCTTCGGGGCCGGTCCAGCCGCCGCTTCGCCGGGAGGTGCCGATTGCGTGGTCATGGTGGCGACTCCTCGTGTCTGAGGGGGGACCGGAGCGCTCCCCGCCGCGGATGTCTCGGTCATCACTTTGTTCCAGTGCCCGGGCTGTGTCCAAGACCAGGTCGCTATTCAGTGATTTACGTTGTCTATCGACCGTGGCCGCAGGCGGCTTCCGGGGCGCATTCGATAGGTTCCGGCTATCGAGCGGTAGCGGATCGGTATTGGACAAGCAGCGTTGTCACCGGCAGGGTGGCCATCAGTAACCGATCCGGCACCGGCAACACCCGAGAGGAGCGTGCGATGTCATCGATTGCCAAGGCGGTGGCGCAACAGTTCACGGCCGATGCTTCCACCGAATCGTCGAGTCCGCGGATTGTCGATCTGGTGATGGTGGCGGCGACACGGCGGCCGGAGGCCGTCGCGCTCGTCGTGACCGCGGACCGCGTCGCGATCAGCTACCGCGACGTGATCCGGTTGGCCGACGACCTCGCCGGGCAGCTGACCAGAGCCGGTCTGTTGCCGGGCGACCGGGTGGCGCTGCGTTCAGGCAGCAACGCCGAATTCGTCATCGCACTGTTGGCCGCATCGCGAGCCGATCTTGTGGTGGTCCCGTTGGATCCGGCGTTGCCCGTCAGCGACCAGCGCGCCCGCGCCGAGGCTTCCGGAGCGCGCGTGGTGCTGGTGGACGGCAGCGGCCCCGACAACGGGGAAGATCCAGCGGTCCGGTGGTGGCCGGTGGCGGTGAGCGTGGGCCACGATGACGGCGCCCTGTCGGTCCGTTTGGAGGCTGCCGGGGAACCGAAGCCGGTCCCGTCCGCACCCGAGGGGCTGCGGCCCGACGATGCCATGATCATGTTCACCGGCGGGACGACGGGCCTGCCGAAAATGGTCCCATGGACCCACGGAAACATCGCCAGTTCGATCCGGGCGATCATCGCCGGGTATCGGCTGGGCCCGCAGGATGCGACGGTCGCGGTGATGCCGCTGTATCACGGCCACGGCTTGATGGCCGCGTTGCTATCGACCCTGGCGTCCGGGGGCGCGGTGTTGCTGCCGGCGCGCGGAAAGTTCTCGGCGCACACCTTCTGGGACGACATCGACGCGGTGCGGGCCACCTGGTACACGGCGGTGCCGACCATTCACCAGATCCTGTTGGAGCGTGCCAAAACTGAATCGTCCGGCACCAAAGCCGCCCTGCGTTTCATCCGCAGCTGCAGCGCCCCACTCACCCCGGAGACGGCGCAGGCGCTGCACGCAGAGTTCAGCGCGCCGGTGGTGTGTGCGTTCGGGATGACCGAGGCCACCCACCAGGTGGCCACCACAGGGCCCGACGAGGATGAAAACCCTGCTGTGTCAACAGGTCTGGTGGGCAAGTCGACCGGGACCGAGATCCGGATCGTCGGGTCCGGCGGCGCGCCCGTCGGCCCCGGCGAGGTCGGCGAGGTCTGGCTGCGCGGCCCCACCGTGGTGCGTGGCTACCTCGGCGACCCGAAGATCACCGAAGCCAACTTCACCGACGGTTGGCTGCGCACCGGCGATTTGGGGACCTTGTCGGCCGACGGCGACCTGAGCATCCGTGGCCGGATCAAAGAGCTGATCAACCGGGGCGGCGAGAAGATTTCGCCGGAGCGTGTCGAGCAGGTGCTGGCCACCCATCCCAACGTGTTGGAACCGGCCGTCTTCGGCGTTCCCCACCCGCTCTACGGCGAAGCCGTCGCGGCGGTGATCGTGCCTCGTCAACCCGCGCCGACTCCCGAAGAACTCACCGAGTTCTGCCGGGAACGCTTGGCGGCCTTCGAAATTCCCGCCACCTTCGAACTGGCGCGCGAGCTGCCGCACACCGCGAAAGGTTCGCTCGACCGCCGCGCCGTGGCCCAACAGTTCGGTGCGCCGGCGTAACCCGGTCACCGCGACGACGCGACCGAACCCCACGCCGCTCGCGCGCCGGAGTCGCCGACGCGATACGTCTGGACCAGCGTGGCGGCAGCAGCGGCCACCACCAACAGCGTGACCACCAGTTGCGCAGCGCGCTTCACCGCGCGTCCGCGCACCAGGCGAAGGTGGACGACCGCCAGCGCGACCACCGCCAGCCGCCAGCGCAGCCGCGAAGTAGGACAGGGTTTGGCCGAGGTTCGCGTGGCTGTCGATCGCCGGCGACTAGCTTCGCTTAGCTTCGCTTAGCCGAGCTTGCCGGCCAACCACTCGCCGGAATCCGCGGTCAACGGGGTCACGATGAGGGTGATGACGGCCAGGGCCAGAGTCGGCCAGACCAGTCGTTGGCGGGCGGGCGGCCACAGCGCGCACATGATCGCCAGGATCGCCGTCAACGGACCCAGCACGACGACCAGATGGTTGAGCAATATGTGGGCCGGTAGTCCGTCAACCGTCGACATGAGGCCGGCTACGCGGTTGACTTCACCCGGGCCGCAGCGGATTCCGGCATCGGTTCGTATCGGGCGAACGTGCGGGTGAACGATGCGGCGCCGTGGGCGAGCGAGCGCAAGTCGATGGCATACCGGGTCAACTCGACCTGAGGCACTTCGGCTTTGACTACCGTGCGTTCGTTGGCGGCTGTCTCGGTACCCAGCACGCGGCCGCGGCGCCCGGACAGGTCACCCATCACCGCGCCCACGAAGTCGTCGGGCACCAACACCGAGATCTCGTCGATCGGCTCCAGCAGAATCACCTTGGTCGCAGCGGCCGCATCCCGCAACGCCAGTCCACCGGCCATCTGGAAGGCGAAGTCGGAGGAGTCGACGCTGTGCGCCTTACCGTCGAGCAGGGTGACCCGCAAGTCCACCACCGGGTAACCGGCGAGCACGCCCTTTTCCATCTGCGCCCGGACGCCCTTCTCCACGCTCGGAATGAATTGGCGTGGCACCGCGCCACCGACCACCTTGTCGACGAACTCGAAACCGGAGCCCTCCGGCAACGGCTCCACCTCGATGTCGCACACCCCGTACTGGCCGTGCCCGCCGGATTGCTTGACGTGACGGCCGTGGCCTTTGGCCTTGCCGGCGAACGTTTCCCGCAGCGGTACCCGCAGCTCCACGGTGTCCACGGTGACGCCGTACCGATTGGCCAGCCCGTCGAGAACCACGCCGGCATGCGCCTCGCCCATGCACCACAGCACGATCTGGTGGGTCTCCTGGTTCTGCTCGATCCGCAATGTCGGGTCTTCGGCGGCAAGACGGCCCAAGCCGACCGACAATTTGTCCTCGTCGGTCTTCGCGTGCGCCTGAATCGCGATGGGCAGCAATGGCTCCGGCATTGTCCAGGGCTTCAGCACCAACGGCTCGGCCTTGTCCGAGAGGGTGTCACCGGTTTCGGCGCGGCTCAGCCTGCCGATGGCGCAGATGTCGCCGGCCACCACCGCGGCGGCCGGCCGCTGCTGCTTGCCCAGCGGGAACGACAACGGTCCGATGCGTTCGTCTTCGTCGTGGTCGGGGTGGGTGTTCGCCGACCCGTTGGGGCCGCCGAAAAAGGACGAGAAATGGCCTGACACATGAACAGTGGCGTCGGGCTTGATGGTTCCGGAGAACACCCGCACCAGGCTGACCCGGCCGACGTAAGGGTCGGACGTCGTCTTCACCACCTCGGCGAGCAACGGCGCGTTCACGTCGCAGGCCAACCCGGCGTGTGCGGCACCCTGCGGGGTGAACACCTCCGGTAGCGGGTGCTCCATCGGAGACGGGAAGCCGCGGGTGGCGACCTCCAGCAGTTCCAGGGTGCCGACGCCAGTGCCGCTGCACACCGGGATCACCGGGAAGAACGAACCCCGGGCAACGGCCTTCTCCAGATCCTGGATCAGCACGGCTTCGTCGATATCCTCGCCGCCGAGGTAGCGCTCCATCAACGACTCGTCCTCGGACTCCTCGATGATCCCTTCGATCAGGCTGCCGCGGGCCTCCTCGATCCGATCGGCGTCCGAGGGGTCCGGGGGTCGCGCCGTGCGCTTGCCGCCGGAGTACTCGTAGTGGATCTGTGACAGCAATCCGATCAGGCCGTCACCGGCGGGAAGGTACAGCGGTAAGACTTTGTCGCCGAACGCGTCCTGGGCGGCGGCCAGTGCTTCGGGATAGTTCGCCCGGGCGTGATCCAGCTTGGTGATCACCACTGCGCGCGGCATGCCGACCTGGCTGCATTCCTGCCAGAGCGACTTCGTGGGCTCGTCGACGCCTTCGTTTGCCGCGATCACGAACAGCGCGCAGTCCGCGGCTCGCAACCCGGCGCGCAGCTCACCCACGAAATCGGCGTATCCAGGGGTGTCGACGAGGTTCACCTTGATGCCGTCGTGCGACAGCGAGGCCACCGCGAGCCCGACCGAGCGCTGCTGGCGGATCTCCGCGTCGTCGTAGTCGCAGATCGTGGTGCCGTCGGTGACCGATCCCGGCCGGGACAGCACTCCGGCCGCGACCAGCAGGGCCTCGACGAGGGTGGTCTTGCCGCCGCCTGATGGCCCCACCAGAACCACGTTGCGAACGGCGTCCGGGCCATCCGCGGTGGGCGCGGCTGCCGCCC
The DNA here is from genome assembly GCF_900566075.1 of Mycobacterium pseudokansasii. Classification (NCBI taxonomy): domain Bacteria; kingdom Bacillati; phylum Actinomycetota; class Actinomycetes; order Mycobacteriales; family Mycobacteriaceae; genus Mycobacterium; species Mycobacterium pseudokansasii. The sequence continues at coordinate 194,052 of NZ_UPHU01000001.1, forward strand.
CCTGGGAGGCACTCGCTCTGTCGGCCATGACTTTCCTCCAGTTCTTCCGGGTATCAGGAATCCAAGCCCGCCCACTCCCGTAAGCGGTGTGTTCCAGCCCACAGGACGCACCCACAGGACGCAGTAGCAACTTTTCCCCCAACCGCCGCTCAGCACAAGGCCCGGCCGATGCGGCGCAGCGCAGGTGCGGCGCCGTCGTCGACCCCCGGGTCGGCCGATGCCGCTACCCGCCGAAGACCACCTCCTCGCCAAAAGCGATAGCGCATGCGCTGGCGCTTCTCAAAATCACGCCAATGCTTCCCTAGCCGGTACCGGTGTGACCTGTGTGGCTAGCGGGGTGTCTGATCAGCCGTGCCAGCTGGACCACCGTCGCACTGACACGGTGACGACCGGCCCGTCCAACGGAATCGACTGGTACTGAGGGTATTTCGTACGCAGCAGCCGGTATCCGGTGTGCATGGCCGCGCCGTCGTGATGGATCGCGGCGACTCCGTCGGCCCTCACCCACCACAACTGCGCCCAATCGTCGTCGTAATGATCCACGAGCAGGCTTACGTGCGGAGTGCTCTCGATATTGGTGAGGCGCTGCAGCCGCCGGGTTGTTTTCGGCTTCGCGTCGACGGCGGTGAAGATGAGGTCCCGGTCCACCGCGAAAACCACCGGCACCAGGTGCGGCGTGCCCGCGGGCGTGATCGTGGCCAGCCGCGCCACCGGGGATTGCGTGAAGGCGGCCTTCGGGTCGAATTCGCCCACCGGCCCAGCCTAAAGGCCGTGCTGCCGCGCGGCTCGGGCCGATCGCCGCGGAAACCTCGTCGCCGGGCTACCGTTACCCCATGCCGGCGGAGACGCAGATCGCCAATCTCCTCTACCGCTATGCGGAGTGCATCGACGCCGGCGACCTGGACGAGGCGGCCGCGCTCTTCGAGCACGCTCGCATCCGGATCGACGCTGCAGGCCACGACACCATCGATGCGGCAGGGCTGCTGAGTATCTGGAAGTCGCTGATCGTCGTGTATCCCGACGGGACACCGCGAACCAAGCATGTGGTCACCAATCCGATCATCGAGATCGACGGGCACGCCAAAACCGCGCAATGCCGCAGTTACTACACGGTGCTGCAGCAGACCGAGGACTTTCCGCTGCAGGCCATTGTTGCGGGCCGCTATCACGACCGCTTCGAATGCGTCGAAGGCACCTGGCGTTTTTCCTACCGCGACCTGACCCTCATCGACATGGTCGGTGATATCAGTCACCATCTGAGTTATCGCATTACTTAGGCCCAAGAGGGGCCTAGAAGGGGCCTGGGAGAGGCCCAGCACAAGGTATAGGCAATATGTGCAATTTTGCCCGCCCAAAGCCTTGAGACCTGCCGAGGTGGGTATTTGGACTACGGTAGATGTAGACAAAGTTGTGCTGCCCGGACCTTAAGGCTGGGACAATTCAGCTTCTTCCCCCGACGCAGGAGGTTACGGGATGAGCAACGATCGCCACCGCCCGGTGAGGTGGTCATGGCTGGTCGCCATTTTGGCCGTGCTCGGATTGGGTCTGGCCACACCGACGCCGCCCGCATCGGCGGCGCCGTCCACATTCGCGCTGGACCGGTTCGCCGATTACCCGGCGCTGCCGCTCGACCCGTCGGCGTTGGTCGGCCAGGTAGGACCGCAGATCGTCAACATCAACACCAAACTGGGCTATAACAACGCAGTTGGAGCCGGCACCGGCATCGTCATCGATCCCAACGGTGTCGTGCTGACCAACAACCACGTGATTTCGGGCGCCACCGACATCAGCGCGTTCGACGTCGGCAACGGCCAAACCTACGGCGTCGACGTGGTCGGCTACGACCGCACCCAGGACATCGCGGTGCTGCAGCTGCGGGGTGCGGGCGGTCTGCCCACCGCCGCGATCGGTGGCGGGGTGTCGATCGGCGAGCCCATCGTCGCGTTGGGCAACACCGGCGGGCAGGGCGGAACGCCGCGTGCGGTGCCCGGGCGGGTGGTCGCCCTCAACCAGACCGTCCAGGCATCGGACGCGCTCACCGGTGCCGAAGAAACGCTCAACGGCCTGATCCAGGTCGACGCCGCGATCCGGCCCGGCGACTCGGGCGGGCCGATCGTCAACAACCAGGGGCAGGTTGTCGGTATCAACACGGCCGCTTCCGACAACTTCCAACTGTCCCAGGGCGGGCAGGGCTTTGCCATTCCGATCGGCCAGGCGATGGCGATCGCCAACCAGATCCGCTCCGGAGGTGGCTCGCCCACGGTGCACATCGGGCCCACCGCCTTCCTCGGCCTGGGTGTCGTCGACAACAACGGCAACGGCGCCCGGGTTCAGCGAGTGGTGGGGACCGCACCCGCCGCGTCGATCGGCATCTCCAACGGTGACGTGATCACCGCCGTCGACGGCGTCGCGATCAGCTCGGCCACCGCCTTGTCGGATGTGCTCAACGGGCACCATCCCGGCGACGTCGTCTCGATCAGCTGGCTGTCCAAGTCGGGGGTTGCGCGTACCGAGAACGTGACGCTGGCGGAAGGGCCGCCAGCCTGATCTACGCGGCGATGATCACTGCCGGCCGGTCAATTCGGTTGGCGCCGGCAGTGATTGACTGCATGGTTCCCGAAGTTCCGCCTCGGGTACTCGTGGCATCGTGGAGTTGATGAACGACGCGAGAGAAGCCCCGCGGCACGATCCTACGCACCATCCCGCCGAGGGCAGCCATGTCGAAGGAGGTGTGGTCGAGCACCCCGATGCCAAGGATTTCGGCAATGCCGCCGCGCTTCCTGCCGACCCGACCTGGTTCAAGCACGCCGTCTTCTACGAGGTCCTGGTCCGGGCTTTCTACGATTCCAGCGCGGACGGTTCGGGTGATCTGCGAGGGCTGCAGGACCGGCTGGACTACCTGCAGTGGCTGGGCATCGACTGCATCTGGCTGCCCCCGTTCTATGACTCACCGCTGCGTGACGGTGGCTACGACATCCGCGACTTCTACAAGGTGCTGCCCGACTTCGGCACCGTCGACGACTTCGTCGCTCTGGTCGATGCCGCCCACCGCCGCGGAATCCGGGTCATCACCGACCTGGTGATGAACCACACCTCGGAATCCCATCCCTGGTTCCAGGAGTCCCGCCGCGACCCCGACGGCTCGTACGGCGACTACTACGTGTGGAGCGACACCAGCCAGAAGTACACCGACGCCCGGATCATCTTCGTCGACACCGAGGAGTCGAACTGGACGTTCGACCCGGTCCGCCGCCAGTTCTACTGGCACCGTTTCTTTTCCCACCAGCCGGACCTCAATTACGACAATCCGGCCGTTCAAGAGGCGATGATCGACGTCATGCGCTTCTGGCTGGGCCTGGGCATCGACGGGTTCCGGCTGGACGCGGTGCCCTACCTCTTCGAACGTGAGGGCACCAACTGCGAGAACCTGCCCGAGACACATGCCTTCCTCAAGCGCGTCCGCAAGGTGGTCGACGACGAATTCCCGGGCCGGGTGCTGTTGGCCGAGGCCAACCAGTGGCCGGCCGACGTCGTCGAGTACTTCGGCGACGCCACCACCGGCGGCGACGAATGCCACATGGCCTTTCACTTCCCGCTGATGCCGCGCATCTTCATGGCCGTCCGCCGCGAGTCGCGGTTCCCGATTTCAGAGATCCTGGCGCAGACGCCGCCGATACCCGATATGGCGCAATGGGGGATCTTCCTGCGCAACCATGACGAGTTGACGCTGGAGATGGTCACCGACGAAGAGCGCGACTACATGTACGCCGAGTACGCCAAAGACCCGCGGATGAAGGCGAACGTCGGCATCCGCCGCCGGCTGGCGCCGCTGCTGGATAACGACCGCAACCAGATCCAGTTGTTCAATGCGCTGCTGCTCTCGTTGCCGGGCTCGCCGGTGCTGTACTACGGCGACGAAATCGGCATGGGGGACGTGATCTGGCTGGGGGACCGCGACGGCGTGCGGACCCCGATGCAGTGGACACCGGACCGTAACGCCGGGTTCTCCACAGCCAATCCCGGCCGGCTCTACCTGCCACCGAGCCAGGATCCGGTTTACGGCTACCAGGCGGTCAACGTCGAGGCCCAGCGCGACACCTCGACGTCACTGCTGAACTGGACCCGGACCATGCTTGCGGTGCGGCGGCGCCACCAGGCGTTCGCCGTCGGGTCCTTCCAGGAACTGGGCGGGTCCAACCCGTCGGTCCTGGCTTTCGTGCGGGAAACGCCGGGCAGGGATGCCGGAGATGGCAGGGATGGCAGGGATGGTGATGTGGTGCTGTGCGTGAACAACCTCTCGCGGTTTCCCCAGCCCATCGAACTGAACCTGCAGCAATGGAACAACTACACCCCGATCGAGCTCACCGGGCATGTGGAATTCCCCCGTATCGGCCACCTGCCCTACCTGCTGACCCTGCCGGGTCACGGCTTCTACTGGTTCCAGTTGTCCAGAACCGAGGAGAACGCATGATCGGTACCGGCGCCGATGCGGTGGGGGTACCGCCCGCTTGCGGGGGGCGTAGCGATGTGGGGGTACCACCCGCTTGCGGGGGAGAGGAGCGGCGCACATGAGCCTGCCGGCCAAGCTGCCCTGGTCTGAGTGGCTGCCACAGCAACGGTGGTATGCCGGACGCAACCGCGAGCTGTCCTGCGCTGAGGTCAGCGTGGTCGTCCCGCTGAAGGACGATCTCGACCTGGTGCTTGTCGATGCCGACTACGCCGATGGTTCGGCGGAGCGCTACCAGGTGATCGTCGGTTGGGACGCCGCGCCGGTGTCCGAGTACAGCACCGTGGCAACGATCGGGGCCGCGGACGACCGGACAGGCTTCGACGCCCTCTACGCCACCGAGGCGCCGCCGTTTCTGCTGTCGTTGATCGACGCGTCAGCGGTTCGCGTTGCCTCCGGCGTGGAAGTGACATTCGCCAAAGAACCAGACATCGAATTGCCGTTGAACGCGGCGCCGCACGTCTCCGACGCCGAGCAGAGCAACACGAGCGTCATCTTCGATCGGCGCGCGATCTTCAAGGTGTTTCGGCGGGTTTCCAGTGGCATCAACCCCGATATCGAATTGAACCGGGTGCTCGGCCGTGCCGGTAACCCGCACGTAGCACGGTTGCTGGGAACCTACGAGATGGCCGGGCCGGACGCCGGCAGTTCGTCGGCCGGTGAGCAGGCGTGTCCGCTGGGCATGGTGACCGAATTCGCCTCCAACGCCGCCGAGGGCTGGGCGATGGCCACCGCCAGCGTCCGTGACCTGTTCGCCGAGGGTGACTTGTATGCCCACGAAGTCGGTGGAGACTTTGCCGGCGAGTCTTACCGGCTCGGCGAGGCGGTTGCGTCGGTGCACGCCACCCTGGCCGATTGCCTGGGAACGGCCCAGGCGCCATTCCCGGTGGACACCGTGCTGGCGCGGCTGTCGTCGACCGTGGCGGCGGTTCGGGAACTGGAGGGGTACGCGGCGACGATCGAAGAGCGAATCCAAAAGCTCGCCGGCGAGACCATCACCGTCCAGCGGATCCACGGCGACCTGCACCTGGGACAGGTGCTGCGGACCCCCGAGAGCTGGCTGTTGATCGATTTCGAAGGTGAACCCGGTCAGCCGCTCGACGAGCGGCGAGCACCTGATTCGCCGTTGCGCGACGTGGCCGGTGTCTTGCGCTCCTTCGAGTACGCCGCCTACGGGCCGTTGGTGGACCAGGCCACCGACAAGCAGTTGGCCGCCCGTGCCCGCGAATGGGTCGAGCGTAATCGCACCGCGTTCTGCGAAGGCTATGCGGCCGCATCGGGTACCGACCCCCGGGATTCGGTGCAATTGTTGGCCGCCTACGAACTGGACAAGGCGGTCTACGAGGTGGGCTACGAGGCCCGGCATCGGCCCGGATGGCTTCCGATTCCGTTGCGGTCGATCGCCCGGCTGACCGCCTGAGCTGGGCTTTCCGCCGTTGCCCGGCGTGGGTCTGGGAGCTGGGGTGACTGGCTGATCTCTGCGGACTCCGAGCGTCTCTGGAAGCATGCTCGTGTGCAGAAAGAGATTTACGACAGCGAAGCGAGGTTGTCCTGGGTGCTGGCGGTGCTGGCCGGAGTGTTGGGGGCGACGGCATTCACCCATTCCGCCGGCTACTTCGTGACTTTCATGACCGGCAATGCGCAGCGAGCTGTGCTGGGAGTATTCCGCGACGATGTGTGGCTGTCGATAACCGCGTCGTTGTTAATCGTGTGCTTTGTCGCCGGTGTGGTGGTTGCCTCGATATGCCGGCGCCATTTCTGGGTCGATCATCCGCACGGCCCCACCGTGCTGACCACCTTCAGTCTGGTGTCGGCCACCGCGCTCGACATTCTCCTCGGTGGATGGGAACAGACCCTTCTCGATTTCGTCCCGATTCTGTTCGTGGTGTTTGGGATCGGCGCATTGAACACGTCGTTCGTCAAGGATGGCGAGGTGTCGGTGCCGTTGAGTTACGTGACCGGCACCCTGGTCAAGATGGGGCAGGGCATCGAACGTCACCTGGCCGGCGGGAAGGTGGAGGACTGGCTCGGCTACTTCTTGCTGTACGCCAGCTTCAGCTTGGGCGCCGCGGCCGGAGGCGTTATCAGCTTGGTGGTCAGCGGATCCCAGATGCTGGCGGTGGCGACGATCGTCTGCGCGGTCACCACCGGGTACACGTACTTCCACTCCGACCGGCGTGCGTTGTTGAAGGAATCCTGACCCGGATCAGCTGGTGAGCACAAAAAACATCGGCAGCAGCGCTGGCCGTGTGCGCTGCTGCCGATGCTGGCTTGTGTCTCAGCCGGCTCTCACGTGGCAGGTGCGGTGGGCCCGTTGAGCACCTGCAGCATGTCCGGCTTCATGGCGACCAATTGCTGGTTCCAGTAAGGCCATGAATGCGTTCCGTTCGTCGGGAAGTTGAACACCCCGTTGCGGCCGCCCGAGGCCAGGTAGGTGTCCCGGAAGGTTTGGTTGGTACGCAGCGTCAGGCCTTCGAGGAACTTCGCCGGCATGTTGTCGCCGCCGAGATCGCTGGGGGTGCCGTTACCGCAGTACACCCAGACTCGAGTGTTGTTGGCGACCAGGCGCGGAATTTGAACCATCGGGTCGTTGCGCTTCCACGCCGGGTCGGTGGACGGGCCCCACATGCTGTTGGCGTTGTATCCGCCGGAGTCGTTCATGGCCAGACCGATCAAGGTTGGCCACCAGCCCTCGGACGGGTTGAGGAACCCCGACAATGAGGCGGCATACGGGAATTGCTGCGGGTAGTAGGCGGCCATGATCAGCGCCGATCCACCCGACATCGATAGGCCCACCGCCGCGTTGCCGACTGGTGTAACGCCCTTGTTGGCCTGCAACCAGGCGGGCATTTCCCTGGTGAGGAAGGACTCCCACTTGTAGGTGTAACTCTGACCGTTGCCCTGCGAAGGCTGGTACCAGTCGCTGTAGAAACTGGACTGACCGCCGACGGGCATGACGACCGACAGGCCGGATTGGTAGAACTCCTCGAACGCGGGGGTGTTGATGTCCCAACCGCTGTAGTCGTCCTGTGCGCGAAGACCATCTAACAGGTAGACGGAATGTGCTCCGCCGCCTTGGAATTGGACTTTGATGTTGCGGCCCATCGACGGCGACGGGATCTGCAGGTACTCGACCGGAAGCCCCGGCCTGGAGAATGCGGCCGCGGGCGCCGAGCCGCCGACGGCGCCGACTACACCGGATAACAGGGCGGCCCCCACTGCCGCGATACCCAGCCAGCGGGGCATGGTTTTCGCTGCGCCACACAGCTTTTCAACGAACTTCATGGCTTGTAACCCATCCCAACTCTCGTCTGCCGCAAATCGCGGTCGAACCTGTCTTGGGCGAGTGAAACACAGCAGGGCGCCGCGACGGGTCTGTCGCCGCCGAAGCGGGACATCGCGGTTGGCTAACGATTGGGCGTCGGCCCGGAATCGGCTCGTCCAGTTAACAATTGGCTGTCAACTCGATTGAGGGTCGCGTCTCGTTCAACGGGACCGCGCGGCGGCGGCCGACGAGCTTTCTCTCTAGGTCATGCGAAATGACGCTGTTTGTGGTGTGGGCAGGCGGGGCTACGGTGCCGAGCACACTGGCGCGACGACGGCAGCCGACTTCGTGATCGTGATCATGCACTACCAGCCTGCCGTGAACACGGCCACCAACCTACTGAGAATGGTTGGCGGACCTCAAGCCGCGATCGACGCAACGCATATTGAGGGCTACCGAGGCTTCCTCGGCCGCGGTAGCTGATCTGGGGTACTTGGTGCGTCCGGCATCGGCAGCAGCCGCACCCGATCTATGCTTACCCCCGATCAGAGGAGACATTCATGCGCACCTTCGAGTCCGTTGCCGACCTGGCCGCCGCGGCGGGTGAGACCATCGGTCAGAGCGACTGGGTGACTATCACTCAAGAAGACGTCAATCTATTTGCCGATGCCACGGGTGACCACCAATGGATCCACGTGGACCCGGAACGAGCGGCCAAAGGCCCGTTCGGCAAGACCATTGCCCACGGCTTCATGACGCTGTCACTTCTGCCGCGGCTGCAGCATGACATGTACACGGTCAACGGGATCAAACTGGCAATCAACTACGGACTCAACAAGGTTCGCTTTCCCGCGCCGGTGCCTGTCGGGTCCAGGGTACGGGCGCAGAGTTCGTTGGTCGGCGTCGAAGACCTCGGGAACGGCGCCGTACAGGCCACAGTGTCGACCACGATCGAGATAGAGGGTTCGCCCAAGCCCGCATGCGTGGCCGAAAGCGTCGTGCGCTACATCTCGTGAGCGCTGTCGCGCGAGACATAAAACCAAGGCCAGGTTTTTCCCCCGTGGCGTGTTCGTGGTGTGCCCGGTCGCCGTCAGAACTCGGCGACCGCATGCTCCAGGCGCTCGGCCAGCCGGGCCTCGGCGGCCGCCCGGCGAGTCGGGATGTGCTGCGATGGGAAAGGTGTTGTCACCGGCTCGTATTCGCGCAGGGTGCGCCGCGCCACCGTCATCTTATGCAGCTCAGTGGCGCCATCGGCGATTCCCAGTGATTCGGCGCCGACCATCATCTTGACGAACGGCATCTCGTCGGAGACCCCCAGCGCGCCATGCAGGTGCATGGCGCGCTGCGCCACATCGTGCAGCACCTGGGGCATCGCGACTTTGACCGCCGCGATGTCGCGGCGCACCTTCTGGTAGTCGTGATGTTTGTCGATCAGCCACGCCGTTCGCAGCACCAGCAGCCGGAACTGTTCGATCTGGATCCAGCTGTCGGCGATTTTCTCTTGGGTCATCTGGAAGTCGGCCAATCGCCCATGTCTGGTTTTGCGTGATACCGCGCGCTCACACATCATGTCGAAGGCCCTGCGCGCCAGGGCAATTGTTCGCATCGCGTGGTGGATGCGGCCACCTCCGAGTCGGGTTTGCGCGATCGTGAACGCCTGGCCTTCCCCGCCCAGCACATGATCTGCCGGCACCCGCACGTCGTTGTAGCGGACGTAGCCGTGGCTGGCATGCCCGGAAGACTCCGAGCCCACGCCGACATTGCGCACGATCTCGATGCCGGGTGTCTCACCAGGAACGATGAAAAGCGACATCTTCTCGTGGGTATGGGCCTCGGGGTTGGTGACAGCCATCACGATGAAGAACGACGCGTGCTTGGCGTTGGTGGAAAACCACTTCTCGCCGTTGATGATCCAGTCACCTGAGCTGTCGCGGGTCGCAGCAGTGACGAACAGGCCGGGATCCGAGCCGCCCTGAGGTTCGGTCATCGAGTAGCACGACGTGATCTCGCCGTCTAGCAGCGGCTGCAGGTAGCGCGCTTTCTGTTCATCGGTGCCGAAGAGTGCAAGGATCTCGGCGTTGCCGGAGTCCGGCGCCTGGCAGCCGAACACCGACGGCGCCCACCGCGAGCGCCCGAGGATCTCGTTGAGCAATGCCAGCTTGACCTGGCCGAACCCCTGGCCGCCGAGTTCCGGCCGCAAGTGTGCGGCCCACAGCCCCTGGTCCTTCACCTGTTGCTGCAACGGCCGCAGGACCGCCATCATCTCGGGATTCCTCTTGTCATACGGATCGAGCGCGACGAGATCCAGCGGTTCGACCTCGTCGGCCATGAATTTCTCGACCCAGTCGAGTTTCGCCTGGTATTCCTGCTCTGTTTCGAAATCCCACACCGTCGCCAACCGTTCCCCGGCGCCGCGTCGCACCGGCATCGTTGATGGAGCTACCCCATCGTAAGGGCGGTGGTGGGTCTAGCAAGGCCGCAACGTCCGCGGTCTCGGATCGCGGCCACAGTTTTCGCGTCACGACCCGGACCGCACCAGAATCCCCGAATAATCAGAGTCTTTGTGCGAGAAGCTGTTTAGCCAGTTCGGCACCCTTACGGCTGTCGGCCTGCGCCTTGCGGAACAAGTCGGCCGTCTCCCGGTCGCCGTCACGCTCGGCGTCTTCGATGGAGGTCTCGAGCCGCAGCGCGTTGTCCAGGCACTGTTCGGTGTACCAGATCAGGTTGTAAGTCTTGTCGCGGGTACCGGTCACATCACCTGTTTCGATGCTCACCGTTGGTCCTCCCTCCGTCGGTATCGTTGCGATGGTAGTGAGCTACCGATCCGCGTCATGTTCAAACGGCTTCGACGGAGGCGATTTCCGTTGGTGGATAGGCACTTCGGCTTAGCTTTGCTAAGCAACGCCGCAATTATCTGGGTGTGGCCTCGGATCAGCCGAGGGGGGCTGGCCGCTGCCAGCGGCCGCGCGCCGGGCTCGAAGTCACATCTGCCACAGGTGTCTCTGGGAAGGTGCTACTGATTGTGCCCGCCTGGGAGCGACAAGCCCAGGCCCGCAAGAGAATTATCGCGGGCGTGCGAGCGTGGAAGACCATCCGGATCTATTTTTAGGGGGCACCCGTCCGGGATTGCGGATCAAGGCCGGTTCGCTAGCCCAGCTTGGGCAAGACGTTGGTGCCGTAGAACTCGATGGCGACGGTGGGGTCGTCCTGTGGAAAGTGCAGAAACGGTATGGCACCGGCATCGATCACCGCCTGTACCGCACCGATATGGGTCGACGGGTCGGTGCCGACGGCCCAGTTGGCGAGCACCTTTTCGATCGGGTTCGACTCGGCGGCACGCTGGATCTCTACCGGGTTGGGTTGGTCGACGGCCCCGGCGGTAAATCGCCACAGTCCGGCGGCCCGGGTGGCCGCCGTGTGGTCACCGACGACTGCGAACAGCTCGGCACGCTTGCCGAGAGTTGCGGGGTCGCGCCCGGCGGCTTGTGCGCCCGCGGCGAACGCGGCGAGCAGCCGCGGATTCTTGAGGTCGCCGGCTTGGGTAATCCAGCCGTCCCCGTGCCGGCCGGCCAGCGCCGCGCTTTTGGGACCGCTGGCGGCCACGAAGATCGGCGGTGGCGTGGCGGGAAGGTCGTAGAGTTTTACAGCGTTCGTCTGAAAATAGCGTCCGTCAAACGAAATTCGCTCACCGCTCCACAGCTGGCGGATCAGCCTGATGGCCTCGACCAGCCGGTCGTGACGCTCCCGGTAGGAACCGAACGTGTTGGTGGCGGCCTGTTCGTTGAGTCGCTCACCAGTACCGAGCCCTAAGAACACCCGTCCCGGACTCAGCATTGCCAACGAGGCGAAAGCCTGGGCCACCGTGGCCGGATGATAGCGGTAAGTAGGACAGGTCACCCCGCTGCCGAACGAGACACGACTGGTGCTTTGACCCACTAATGCCAAGGTCAGCCAGGGAAACATCGAGTGCCCCTGATTGTCCTGCCACGGCTGAAGGTGGTCACTTGCCCACACGTACCCAAACCCGGCACTTTCGGCGGCGCGGGCTTGTGCCACCAGCTGATCGGTGCGGAACTGTTCGTGCGACAACACGACTCCAATGCCGCTGGCCGGCGACGGCGGGGGGCCGGTCGACTCGCCGGTCGACTCGCCGCGGGTGCCGCACCCAGCCGACATTGCGCCGGTCCCCAGCACGCCGGTCCCGGCGGCCACTCGTGCGAACGTCCGTCGAGAGATCCCGGTCATCGGCTCCGACAACCCCTCATGCGACCTGTCACACCATCGAGCTTGCCTCACGCTCGCCGGGCCGCGACAGCCGTCGGCGCACGGGCGCGGTTGCGCACGGAGCCGCGCCGAAGCGACCGACCAGCATGGCCGATGAGGCCCCCAAGGAGGCGAATTGGCCGACCCGTCGGCGCTACCACTAGTTTGGGCTGGTGACCCCCCAGGCGCGCCCAGCGCACAAGGCCGACATCCGCGATCTGTCCCGCACCCTGGCTCGCGCCTTCTATGACGACCCGGTGATGACGTGGTTGCTTCCCCACGACAAGTCGCGGCTTGCGCACCTGCATCGGGTGTTCGCGACGATGACCCGCCACCACCATCTGGCCCGCGGCGGCGTCGAGGTGACGTGCGAGGGCGTCGGCGTCGGCGCGGCCGCCCTGTGGGATCCGCCGAATCAATGGCGGGAGACCCGCCGGGCGGAGCTGGCCATGACCCCGGCATTCCTGCGGGTGTTCGGCTTTCGCGGAGCGACCGCACGCGCGGTCCAGGAGGCGATGAAGCGCGCGCATCCCGAAGAACCGCACTGGTATCTGGCCGTCATCGGCAGCGACCCGGGTGTGCGCGGGCGGGGCTTTGGTCAGGCCTTGATGCGGTCGCGGCTGGACCGCTGCGACGCCGAGTACTGCCCGGCCTATCTCGAGTCCTCGAAACCCGAAAACATCCCGTATTACGAACGTTTCGGCTTCACCGTCACCGGCGAGATCATGCTTCCGCACGGCGGGCCGCCGATTTGGCCGATGTGGCGCGAACCGCGCTGAGCATCCCGGCCGGGCCCAAGCCGGTCCGGCGGGCCGGTTTAGCGGGTGAACGCTGCGGGCAACCGTTGCCAATGGCTACCGGCGAGCTGACCGATCCCGCGGACTTCCCCGAGGAAGGCGGTCCCGGCGATACGCTCAACCCGAACGAATCCACCGACTCCGACCAGCTCCGCAACGACGACGGCGACATCGTGGTGGACCCACCCGTGCACTGGAGCGAGGCCGACCGGTTCGGCATGACGGCGCGCGAGGGGCGTGAAGGTCAATCCCTCGACGACCGACTCGACGCCGAAGAACCGGACCGGCTGGACGGCTCGTGGGAGCAGGACGGCCCCGGGCGTGCCCATCGAGGCCAAATCGACGGTACGCCCGAGGACGGCGACTCGTTCTTCGAGGTCGTCGATGACGAGTGACGGTCCCGCAGCATAGCGGACCAGTCGTTTGCCGCGGTCTCAGCCGGGTACCCAGGTGCGGAATTCCTACCGCTGGAGGGACGAATGGCAGCCAACGACTCCAACCGCAAGCAGCGCCAGCTTGACGACTGCCGGGTAGCCGGGAGCACCGGGTACCTGACCACGCAGCAGGGCGTGCGAGTGGACCATACCGACGATGCACTCACCGCGGGCGAGCATGGCCCCACCCTGCTCGAGGACTTCCACGCGCGGGAAAAGATCACTCACTTCGACCACGAGCGCATCCCCGAACGGGTCGTGCATGCCCGCGGCGCCGGAGCCTACGGATACTTCGAACCCTATGACGATTGGCTTGCCGAATACAGCGCGGCGCAATTCCTCACCACGCCGGGTAAGCAGACGCCGGTCTTCGTCCGGTTTTCCACCGTGGCCGGGTCACGCGGCTCGGCGGACACGGTGCGCGATGTCCGCGGATTCGCCACCAAGTTCTACACCGAACAAGGCAACTACGACCTGGTGGGCAACAACTTCCCGGTGTTCTTCATCCAGGACGGCATCAAGTTCCCGGATTTGGTGCACGCCGTTAAACCCGAGCCGCACAACGAGATTCCGCAGGCGCAGTCGGCCCACGACACGCTGTGGGACTTCGTGTCGCTACAGCCGGAGACCCTGCACACCATCATGTGGCTGATGTCGGACCGGGCGCTGCCGCGCAGTTACCGGATGATGGAGGGCTTCGGCGTACACACCTTCCGCCTGGTCAGCGCCGACGGTCAGGGCACTTTCGTGAAGTTTCACTGGAAGCCACGCCTTGGCGTGCACTCGCTGGTGTGGGACGAGTGCCAGAAGGTGGCCGGCAAGGACCCCGACTTCAACCGGCGCGACCTGTGGGAAGCCATCGAGGCCGGCCAATACCCGGAGTGGGAGTTCGGGGTGCAGCTGGTTGCCGAAAGTGACGAGTTCAACTTCGGCTTCGACCTGCTCGACGCCACCAAAATCATTCCGGAGGAACAGGTTCCGGTACGCCCCGTGGGAAAGATGGTGCTCGACCGCAACCCGGACAACTTCTTCGCCGAAACCGAGCAGGTGGCCTTCCACACCGCCAACGTGGTGCCCGGCATCGACTTCACCAACGACCCACTGCTGCAGTTCCGCAACTTCTCCTACCTCGATACCCAGCTGATCAGGCTGGGCGGCCCCAATTTCGCGCAGCTGCCGGTCAATCGGCCGGTGGCCGAGGTGCATAACAACCAGCGCGACGGCTACGGCCAGCACACCATTCCACGCGGCCGGTCAAGCTACTACAAGAACAGCCTGGGTGGCGGCTGTCCGGCGCTGGCTGACGACAACGTGTTCCGGCACTACACCCAGAAGGTCGACGGTCACAAGATCCGCCGGCGGGCCGAAAGCTTCCAGGATCACTACAGCCAGGCGCGGATGTTCTGGAAGAGCATGTCTGCCGTCGAGGCCAAACACATTGTCGCCGCGTACGCTTTCGAGCTCGGCAAGGTGGAAACACCGGAAATCCGTTCACGTGTCGTGGATCAGCTGAACCGAGTGGACCACGACCTGGCGATCCGCGTCGCCGGGGAGCTGGGGTTGCCCGCGCCCGAAGGAACGGACAGGGAGGGCGCTGAAATGCCTCCGTCCCCAGCGCTGTCGCAACTCAACACCGTCACCGACAGCATCGAAACACGCAAGATCGCCGTGCTGGCCGCCGACGGCGTCGACGTGGTGGGCACCCAGACCTTCATCGAGGCGATGCGGCAGCGCGGGGCCATCGTAGAAGTGTTGGCGCCCAAGGCCGGTGGCATGCTGTCCGGCGGATCCGGCGGCGAACTCCCGGTGGACCGGGCGATTACCACGATGTCGTCGGTCCTCTACGACGCGGTCGTGATACCGTGCGGACCCGACGCCGTCAAGGCTCTGTCCGAAGACGGCTACGCGATGCATTTCGTCACCGAGGCCTACAAGCACCTCAAGGCGGTGGGGGCCTTCGGTGCGGGCGTCAAGTTACTGCCCAAGGCCGGGATATCCGAGAAAACCGCCGAGAGCACCGACGCCTTCGCCTCCAACGGGGTGATCACGACCAAGGCGGCGGCCGACGACCTGTCCGACGACTTCGCCGAGGCATTCGCCAAAGTGCTTGCGAAACACCGTGTTTGGGAACGACAGACGGATAGCGTTCCCGCCTGATCAGGGCCTGCTTTTCCAGCCGGCGACACCGATCGCGATCATCCGCAGCTGCTTGACGGCGATTCGGTGGATCTCTTCTAGTGCCTCGGCACTCTGGGCATCCTCGATTGCTTCGGCGATCACGATCATCGCGTTGACGAACAACGTCGCCAGGATGTTGAGGTCCTCGGTGCTCCATTCGTTGAGCCCCGGGAAGCGGGCCAGGTCGGTGGCCAGCTCGGAGGTGATCAGCCGGATTTCGGTGCGGATGGCGTAGCGCAGCACGGATAGTCCGGTGGAACGCTCCCTGACGATGAAACGCCAGTGTTCGCGTCTATCGGCGACGCTGCCCACCAGGATCTCCACGGACGACTCGATGACCCGGTTGGGGTCCAGCTTGCCGGCGCGCGCCCCGCGTAACGTGTCGCGCAGGGTGCGAAACGACTCGTCGATCAGGACCAGCCCCAGCGCCTCCATCGACTCGAAGTGCCGGTAGAACGCTGCCGGCACGATCCCGGCCTCGCGGGTCACCTCGCGCAGGCTCAGACCGCTGAAGCTGCGGTCCTGCAGCAGTTTGAGCGCGGCGGCGACGATGGCCCGCCGGGTGGCTTCTTTGCGCTCTTCTCGCGACACGGTCGCGCGCGCCCGGTCCTTGCCGGACCGGTGTGAGCGTGAGCTAGGAGTACGGTCGTTCACTATGTGAACCCTACCACAGACCTGCAGAAACACTTGACGAGCTGCTGACTCTCGACGCACCGTGTACATATGTTCACTCAAACTTTAAGCCAAGCCGTTGCGAAGCGAGTCCTGGGTTCCGACCTGGTCGACCTGCTCACCGGTCCGCACGGCGTCGACCGCTACACCGAGCTGGTGGCGCCGACGTGGACGCTGGGTGAGGCCCGCGCCAAGATCATCCAGGTGCGGCGCGACACGCCGCGCAGCGTCACGCTCACCCTCGCTCCCAACGACACCTTCACCTCCACTAACACCGTCAAGGCCGGTCAGTACGTCAACCTGACCGTCGACATCGACGGTCGCCGGCACACCCGCTGCTATTCACCGGCCAATGCCGAAGGCAGCCCGACCCTCGAGCTGACGATCGGCCACCACGACGGCGGGCTGGTCTCGACCTACCTCTACGAGCGCGCCCGCCGCGGCATGGTGGTCGGCCTGGCCGGTAGCGGCGGCGACTTCGTGTTGCCGGCGAAGCGGCCGCGCCGCGTGCTGCTCGTCTCCGGCGGCAGTGGCATCACCCCCGTCATGGCGATGCTGCGCACGATGGTCGCCGAGGGCCATCAGGGCGAGATCGCTTTTGTGCACTACGCGCGCACGCCTGCGGAGGCGTGCTACCGCGACGAGCTGCGCTCGATACGCGGAGTGCGGGTGTTGCACGGCTACACCCGCTCCGGCACCGGTGATCTGGTGGGCCGCTTCGGCGCGGACCACCTGGCGGCGGCCATGCCCTCGCCGGATGCGGTGTTCGTCTGCGGCCCAACGCCGTTGGTCGAAGCGGTGCGCGAGCACTGTGACAACGTGTTCACCGAGAGCTTCGTCCCACCGGTATTGGCGGCGCCGGCCAGCACCTCGGGAGGCCGGATCACGTTCGGCGACAGCGGGATTGACGTCGCCGACGACGGCCGTTCGCTGCTCGAGCAGGCGGAGTCGGCCGGCCTGACCCCCGAGAACGGCTGCAGGATGGGCATCTGCCACACCTGCACCCGGCGCAAGACCTCGGGCACCGTGCGAAACCTGGTCACCGGGGCCATTTCCACGGGTCCCGACGAGGACGTGCAGATCTGTGTCTCGGTCCCCGTCGGCGACGTCGACCTCGCGCTATGACCCCCAACATCTCAAGGAGTTCTGACATGACACCCAACAAGATCACCCTCACCCCCGAACGGGCCGACGCGTTCGGCCGCGAACTCGACGCCATCAAGGAACGCGTCATGGCGGACCTTGGCGAACAGGACGCCGACTACATCCGCCGCGTCATCAAGACGCAGCGCGCCCTGGAAGTCGGCGGACGACTACTGCTGTTCCTGCCGCCGGCGTGGCTGCTGGGAACCGCGATGCTCGGGGTTTCGAAGATCCTGGACAACATGGAAATCGGCCACAACGTCATGCACGGCCAGTACGACTGGATGCGTGACCCGGCCATCTCGGGGCGTTCTTTCGAGTGGGACACGGCCTGCCCGGCCGATCAGTGGCGGCATTCGCACAACTACATGCACCACACCCACACCAACATCGTGGGAATGGACCGCGACATCGGCTACGGCATCCTGCGGATGAGCGAAGACCAGCCCTGGGAGCCCTACTTCCTGGGCAACCCGGTCTACGCATTCCTGTTGATGGTGCTGTTCCAGTACGGCGTCGCACTGCACGAACTGGAATCCGAGCGCATCCGGGCCGGTGAGATCCGGCTGGCCGACAAGCGCGACGTCTTGCGGGCGATCTGGAAGAAGACGCGCCGGCAGACCCTCAAGGACTACGTCGCCTTCCCGCTGCTGGCCGGGCCGTTCGCGCCGTTCGTCTTCACGGGCAACCTCACGGCCAACCTGATGCGCAACGTGTGGTCGTACATGATCATCTTCTGCGGCCACTTCCCCGACGGCACTCAGGAGTTCACCGCCGAGGAAACCAAGAACGAGTCCCGTGGTCAGTGGTACTTCCGCCAGGTCCTCGGTTCGGCAAATCTCACCGGCGGCAAGCTGTTTCACCTCCTGTCCGGCAACCTGTCGCACCAGATCGAGCATCATCTGTTCCCCGACATGCCGGCCCGGCGCTACGCCGAGGTCGCCCCGGAGGTGCGGGAGATCTGTGAGCGCTACGGCATCCCCTACAACCGCGGCCCGCTGCCCAAGCAGTTCGCCACGGTGGTGCGCAAGATCGTGAAGCTCGCCTTCCCGGGGCGTGCGCCGCGTCAGGCCACTGTGAAGGAAACGGTCGCGCTGTCGGTGGCGTGACGCTCATCGAGCCTGCAGTGACGCCGTCGAGCCTGCGCACAGCGCGTGCCTTCTTCGGCAGCAGGTAGCGCTGGGCGCAGTCTCGATGCGAAACAAAGTTGTCAGCGCGGGGCCACAACAGTCCAACTGGAGGACAATGGGCCCGTGGAATGGACCGGCGCGCGCTATGCAGACAAGCCAACCGTGGAGGCTTCGACGTGGATCGACGCCGCTCCCGAGCGCGTCTGGAGTCTGGTCTGTGACGTCGAGTTGATGCCGACGCTCAGCAACGAATTGCAGGCAGTGGAATGGGTCGACGGGGCCACCGGGCCGCGGATTGGTGCCCGGTTCGTCGGTCACAACCAGCACGACGCATTCGGTGAATGGAGCACCACGTCACAAATCGTCAGCTGTGATGAGCCACACGAATTCGCTTGGGCTGTAGGCGAACCCGACAACCCGTCGGCCACCTGGCGGTTCCGCCTGACACCGCGGGACGGAGGCACTTTGCTGAACTACTGGACGCAGATGGGGCCGGGCCGCTCGGGGTTGTCGCGCGCCATCGACGCGATGCCCGACAAGGAGCAGAAGATCGTCTTCGTGCGGTTGCGGGAGTTCGAGACCGCGATCGACAAGACGCTGGCCGCGATCAAGAGGTTGGCCGAACACGGGGTCCGTTGATGCGCACCGCCACGACGGTCGAATTCTCCAGCGCCGGCCGGGACACCGTGGAGTTCGTCGTCGAGGCCGAAAAGCTGGGGCTGGACGTCTGCTGGGTCGCCGAGGCCTGGGGTGCGGATGGGCCGTCGGCGTTGGGATACCTCGCCGCGCGCACCGACCGGATGCTGCTGGGCTCCGGTGTACTGCAACTCGGCATCCGATCACCCGTTGCGGTGGCCCAGACCGCGATCACGCTGTCCAACCTGTCGCGCGGACGGTTCCTGCTCGGCCTGGGCGCCTCGGGTCCGCAGGTGATCGAGGGTCTGCACGGGGTGTCGTTCGCCCGGCCGCTGGCGCGGATGCGCGAAACCGTCGCCATCGTGCGGCAAGCCCTGGCGGGCGACAAAATATGCCACTCCGGCAACGAGTTTCAGATTCCGCGCCCCGGCGGCGAGGCGGTGCCGATGCGATTGTCGATGCGGCCCGAGCACCCGATCCCGATCTATTTGGCAGCGTTGTCGCCGGCGATGCTGCGGTTGACGGGACAGATCGCCGACGGGTGGCTCGGCACCAGCTTCGTGCCGGAAGGCGCCGCCGGCGCCTACTTCGCGTATCTGGACAACGGGCTGACCGCCGCCGATCGCACCCGGGCCGACATCGACATCTGTCAGGGCGCCGAGGTCGCGTTCGCCGCCGATGAGGACGAGCTGCGGCGCATGGTCGCCGGTCGCAAGAAGGAGCTGGCGTTCAGCCTGGGTGGCATGGGGTCGGCCAGCACCAATTACTACAACCGGGCCTACAGCCGGCAAGGCTGGGCTGACGTCGCCGCCATGGTGCGGGAGCACTGGCAGCGCGGCGACCGCGACCGCGCGGTCGCGTTGGTCACCGAAGAGATGGTCCTGGCCACCACGCTGATCGGGACCGAGGACATGGTCCGGGCCCGCCTTGCGGTGTGGCGGGACACCGGTGTGGACACGGTGCGGCTCTATCCTGCGGGCGACACGCTCGATGCCAAGCTTTCGACGCTCGCCCGGGCCATCGAGCTGGTCCGCGAGGTTTAGCGTGCGCGAGTAGGCGCGTCGGCCAGCGGCATCAGCTTCACCTCGGGCCGGGCGGGCAGCTCGTCGGGCAGAAACCACCGGAAGGCGAGATTGCCGCGCGGGTATCCCAGCGTGGTCAGCGAGTTCGGGTGGCGGGAAACCCCGCGGGACAAGACGATCGTCACCGAGCCGTCGCTGTTGATTACCGCGCTGTGGCCATTGATGGAGCAACGGGCATCGGGGCCCTCGGCGGGGCCGTAGGTGGCCATGAACTGGTTCCACACCACCAGGTTCCAGAACCGGCACGGCGGCGGCCTGTGGGTGATGACCAGCGCTTCGTCGTCGTCGAGCACGAAACTGCCGTAGGAGTAGCAGGCATCGCGCGCCGACCAGCCGAAGTTGGCGTCGGGCACCTGATAGGGAGCCGCGAATTGGTTTGCGACGTGGGCGGTCTCGTGTCCGAGTCGATGCGCGTCACGGGCCCGGTCCCCGACGGCCAGCGGCACGATTGCGAACATGGTGCGCATCCAGGTGGCCGCCGCCCGTAGCCTTGCGGCGGTCTCGGCGTCGCCGTGGCGTATGGGGTCCGGCGCGTCGAGCGCCTCGATAGTCCAGGTGACGGGGCGGCCGGTCAGCGGGTCGGCCTGATAGTCGCGGGTCATCAGCACGGCGGCACCGGACGTCGGACCCAGCTCGAAGGAGAAGTTGCCGTCGGCATCGATATCGAGATCACTGTCGCGGACAATCGCGACGACCCGGTCCGACCACGCGCCGGGGGAGGGCTCGTTGTAGGCGGTCACCGAGAAATACGCGCTGTCACCCTTGTTGCCGCTAATCCGGTAGCGCCGTGTCGGATCGACCGGGCACATGAAGTAATAGGCGTCGGTGTTGTCGCCGCCCCAGCGGCGGTCGCGACGAAACGGCGTGTTGACCGCGACAAACTGTGGCCGGCCCGGCTCGGGGAACAGATAGGCGTCGAAGGCGACACCCAGGGTGGCGGCGAGCATGCGGTACCCGTCGGCGAGGTGCCGGTCGTCGGTCACCGCACGGTCGCCGTCGAGGAAGCC
Source organism: Mycobacterium pseudokansasii (assembly GCF_900566075.1). NCBI lineage: Bacteria > Bacillati > Actinomycetota > Actinomycetes > Mycobacteriales > Mycobacteriaceae > Mycobacterium > Mycobacterium pseudokansasii. The sequence continues at coordinate 215,166 of NZ_UPHU01000001.1, forward strand.
GCCGTCGAGGGCGCCCAGGGTGTCGAGCAGTTCCCGCCATGCCGTAGTCGACTCGTGCGTCATTCAGGCATTCCTTTCAGGATTCCCTTCAGCAGCAATGTGGTGGTGCGGTCGACCCAGGCGTCATCGACTTCGCTGGCGCGGGTAAGCAGGCCTAGCAGTGTGATGCCGGCGATGGCCTCGACCAGTTCACTAGCGGTGATGTCGGCCCGGACTTCGCCTGCGGCCGCGGCCTTCTCGAGCCGTCCGGCGAGGCCGCCGGAGATCGTGCCGGCAAATCGCTCCAACAGTGCGGCATGCAGGGTGGGGTCGGCCGCCATCTCACCGACCAGCCCGGGCAGCGCCGCGCGAGCGGCCGGCGTCGCCAGGACCGCCCTCGTGCGTCGCACCATCTCGCGCAGATCCGTCGCCAGCGATCCGGTGTCCGCAATAGCGGTTTCGGCGCCGATCGGAAACACCGCCTCGTGCACCAGGTGCGCCTTGCTGGGCCAGCGCCGATAGATCGCCGGCTTGCTGGTGCCGGCCCGTTCGGCGATGGCGGACACCAGCAGCCCGGCATAGCCCGTTTCGGCGAGCAGTTCAACCGTCGCGCGAAGCACCGCCGCGTCGATCCGCGGATCACGGGGTCGGCCGAAATCGACTGCCATTACGAAACCAAGAGTAACATAAGTCGCCGTGAGTGATGCCGTTCGTCTCGACGACCTGGCCGAGCCCCGGTTCAGTACCGAGGCCCAGCAGCTCCGCGACATGATGGCCACGATGGCTCCGCAATGCCCGTTGGATGCCGACGCGCTGCACGCGCGCGCCAGCGCCGACACCGGCCTGCACGATTTCGGCGACGACGACTACCGGGAACGACTCGACGTTTTTCTGGCCGCGCTGCGTGACATCGACGGGCTGCACCCGCCCGGGGTGGTGAACTTCTACGGGCAACTGCTGCAGTTGCTCAAGAACCGGCTGTTGTTGGCCGACCTGCTCACCAGGCATCCCGAGATCGACGACATCGAACTGCGACCACCAGTGTTCATCGCCGGCTTGCCCCGCACCGGCACCACACATCTGCACAACATGCTGGCGGCGGCACCGACCTTCCGCACCATGCCGTACTGGGAAAGTGTCGAGCCGTACCCCCTGCCGGCCGAGGCCGGAATCGAACCGGATCCGCGGCGAGCACGTATGGACGTCGCGGTGCACGTGATCAACATCGTGATGCCTTACTTTCCGCTGATGCACGAGATGACCACCGACCACGTGCACGAAGAGATTCAGCTGCTGGCCAACGACTTCTCGACGATGTTGTTCGAGACGCTGGCCCACGTGCCTCGCTGGCGCGACTACTACCAGGCCCACGACCAGACGCCGCACTACGCGTACCTGGCCACCCAACTCAAGGCGATGCAGTTCCTGCGCGGCGGGCGGCGCTGGCTGCTCAAGTCGCCCCAGCACCTCGAGCAGGTGCCGGTGCTGGATCGGGTTTTTCCCGGCAGCATCGTGGTGTTCACCCACCGCGACCCGGTGCCGGTGGCGCTGTCGATGATCGCGATGATCGTCTACTCCGCCCGGATGCACCGCTCGCCGGTGCCGGTGGCAGAGATTGCGGCATATTGGGTGGACCGGCTCGAGCTGATGCTCACCGCGCTGGTGCGCGATCGTGACACCGTCGGTCCGCGGCGCTCGATCGACATCCGATTCGACGACTTCATGGCCGACGAACTCGGTGTCGCCGCGCAGGCGTACGCCCTGGCCGGCGAGCCGTTCGACGAACCGGCACGGACGGCGTTCACCGGCTACCTGGCCGGCCACCGGCGCGGCCGACTGGGCCACGTCGAAACGTCCTGCGAGATGTTCGGGCTGACCGAGAAGGACCTGCGCGCCCGCTTCGCGCCCTATGTCGAGCGGTTTCTGACCTAGCGCTGCGGCTGGGTACCCAGCTTGACGCCGAGCCTGTAAATAGGCAGAAGAAGTGCGAGTAGCAGCCTGCGAAATTACAGGCTCGGTGGCCGGCTAGGTGGGGCGAGCGCTACCTTCTCAGTACATGACCACAATGCCCGCGCTGGACGGCGTCGAACACCGGTTTGTCGATGTAGGCGACGGCGTGACCATCCACGTGGCCGACGCCGGGCCCGCCGACGGGCCGGCGGTGATGCTGGTGCACGGCTTTCCGGAGAACTGGTGGGAGTGGCACAAGCTGATCGGCCCGCTGGCCGCCGACGGCTACCGGGTGCTGTGCCCCGACCTGCGCGGCGCGGGCTGGAGCTCGGCGCCACGCTGCCGGTACCTCAAGAGCGAAATGGCCGACGACCTGGCCGCGGTGCTGGATCGGCTAGGTGTCGAGAAGGTCAAACTCGTGGCCCATGACTGGGGCGGGCCGGTCGCCTTCATCATGATGCTGCGCTACCCCGCCAAGGTGACCGGCTTCTTCGGGCTCAATACCTCGGCGCCCTGGGTACGCCGCGACCTCGGGATGCTGCGGCACATGTGGCGGTTCTGGTACCAGATCCCAATGTCGTTGCCGGTCGTCGGGCCGCGGCTGATCGCCGACCCAAAAGCTCGCTACTTCCGGATGCTGACGTCCTGGGTCGGTGGCGGATACAGCGTGCCCGACGAGGATGTCCAGATCTACGTCGACTGCATGCGCCAGCCCGGGCACGCCGAAGCCGGCTCACGGTGGTACCGCAGCTTCCAGACCACCGAGATGCTGCGCTGGCTGCGTGGCGAATACAACGACAAACGGGTCGACGTGCCGGTGCGCTGGCTGCACGGCACCGGCGACCCGGTGATCACGCCCAACCTGCTGCGCGGATACGAAAGCCGCGCAAGCGATTTCGAGGTCGAGCTGGTCGACGGTGTGGGCCATTGGATCGTCGAGCAGCGGCCCGATCTGGTGCTGGACCGGTTACGGGCTTTCCTTACGGCTTGACCAGGATACGGATCGGGTTGCCCTGCTGGCGCTCCAGCTTCTCGATGCCCGCCGGCAGGTCGTCGAGCGCGATAACCTCGCTGATCGACCGCGAAATATCAAGGCGCCCAAGCGAAACCAGCTTCGCCAGGGTCTCGATGTCGACGTTCTGGTAACCGAGGTGACCGAGCACCTGCTTGCGGGTCACCCCGAACAGCACGGTCGGTCCGATGCTCGGCGACTCCGCGCTCATCCCCACGCAGACCAGCCGCCCGCCGGCGGTCAGCGAGCCCAGGGCCTGTTCGAACGTCACCTTCAGGCCGACGGCATCGAACGCCACGTCCAATAACCGCCCGCCGGTGACCTCGGCAAGCTTGTCGACGAGCCCGTCGTCTCGGGTGTCGAACGCGTAGTCGGCGCCGAGTTCCAGGGCGCGTTCGAGAACGGCCGGGTTGATGTCCAGGGCGATCACCGGCGCCGCACCGACCAACCGGGCGAGCTGGACGATATGGGTGCCCACCCCGCCGACACCCCAGACCCCGACCGATTCGCCGATCGCCACCTTCCCGGTCCGGACGACGGCGCCGAACGGCGTCGACACCGCGTCGGCCAGGATCGCGGCCTGCTCCAGGGGAACGTTGTCCGGCACCCGGGTCAGGCCGGCCGCCTGCGCCACGGTGTATTCGGCCCACGCGCCGTCGTAGGCGAACGCCATCAACTGGATGCTCAGGCAGTTGACGACATCGCCGCGGCGGCAGTTCGGACAGGTCTGGCAGGGCCGGCCGGCGGCCACCACCACCCGGTCACCCTCGGCCCAGTCCGTCACGTCGGGACCCAGCTTCGCGATAGTGCCCGAGGCCTCGTGGCCCTGGGTCACCACCGGTGTCTGGGCCGGGAACGTTCCGTTGATCAGGCTCAGGTCCGAATGGCAGATCCCGCAGAAGGCAACCTTGACCAAGGCCTCGCCCGGACCGGGCTCGGGTATCGGAACATCTTCCAGCGCAACCTTTTTGGTATCGGCGTAGAAGCGTTCCGCACGCATGGTGGCCACGGTCACTCGACGCCGATCGTGACCTCGGTCGACTTGATGAACACCGTTGCGGGCTGGCCGGCCTTGAGGCCGAGCTCCACTGCGGCGTCCTTGGTGACCGACGAGGTGACGATCTGGTCGCCGCCGTCGAGCTTGACCTTGACGACCGCCATCACGCTGCCGAGGTCGACCTCGGTGATGGTGCCCTTGAGCTGGTTTCGGGTCGATAGCCGCATCGCAGTCCTTTCCGCAAATCACCGGGTGTGCGACGAGCGTAGTCGGCCCGCTCAGGAACGAGGGCCCAGGAGGGCTATCGACGCATCGATCGCCGGTTCGACGACGTCGCGGACCGGCCGCCCGTCCTCGACGGCAAGCGCGGTCAGCTCGCGCAGTCCGCCCAGCAGGATGACCGACAACGGCACGGTCAGCGGGGGTAGGCCGGCCCGCCGGAACCCCGGGCCGGCACTGAGGTCGATCAGCAGGGTGGACAGCAGCTGCAATCCGCGGCGCTGGACAGGGCGCGCGACGGCGCCCAGCGAGGGGAGTTCGCGAATCCAGCTCAAGGTGATGGCCGGCCGGGACTCGATGTGGCCTACGTAGGCCTCGACCGCCTGGCGAATCTGCTGATGCCAGTCGGCGTCGGGATCGACCGCGGCCTGGATGCGCAGGCCGAGCTGTTCGACGTCGGCCCGCAGTAGCTCCAGGAAGCACTGCTCCTTGCTGGCGAACTGGTCGTAGAAGGTGCGTTTCGAGGTCCGCGCGTGGCGCACGACGTCGGCGACGGTGGTCGCGCGGTAGCCGCGTTCACCGATAGCGGCGGCCAGGCCGTCGAACAGCCGAAGCCGAAAGGGATCGATGTCGGCCGGCGCGGCACTGCCGGCAACCGCTGTCACCAACACGCCTCCTTACCCGGATCGGTGCGGACCTTGTCAGCCTTGGTACCAAAGAGTACCGTGCCAAGGATAAGCCTGCGGTACACCGCGGTACCATCCCCGTGTTCACGATCGAGCAGCCGGGGCGGATGTTGGGAGCCCATGTCGATGAGCCACGCAATCACCGATGCGCCGGCACAACCCGAAGTCACGTTGCCGCCGGCGCCGCGGATCCCGAGCCTGGTGCAAGGCCTGGTCTTTGCGGTCACCCGCCGCGGCATGATGCGTCGGCTGGCGCGCCGCTACGGCAACGTCTTCACCCTGAACATCCCCATCTACGGGCGGGTCGTCGTCGTCGGTGATCCGCAGCTGGCAAGGCAGGTGTTCACCACCAGCCCCGACGAATTGGGCAACATCCAGCCGAATCTGAGCCGGCTGTTCGGCTCCGGTTCGGTGTTCGCGCTCGACGGTGATGACCACCGCCGGCGGCGACGCTTGTTGGCACCGCCGTTTCACGGCAAGAGCATCAAGAAATACGAGGCCATCATCGAGGAGGAGACGCTGCGCGAGACGGCTCGCTGGCCGCAGGGCGAGCCGTTCGCGACCCTGCCGTCGATGATGCACATCACCCTCAACGCCATCCTGCGTGCGGTGTTCGGGGCCGACGGCGCCGAACTCGACGAGTTGCGCCGGCTGATTCCGCCGTGGGTCACGTTGGGCTCGCGGCTGGCGGCGATGCCCAAACCGAAACGCAACTATGGCCGGTACAGCCCGTGGGGCCGGCTGGCCGAGTATCGGCGGCAATACGACGCCGTCCTGGACACGCTGATCGACCGCGAGCGCTCGGACCCGGACTTCGCCGACCGGACCGACGTGCTCGCGTTGATGTTGCGCAGCACCTACGACGACGGTTCGGTCATGTCCCGCAAGGACATTGGTGACGAGCTGCTCACCCTGCTGGCCGCCGGGCACGAAACCACCGCGGCCACGCTGGCCTGGGCGTTCGAGCGGTTGACCCGGCACCCGCGGCTGCTGGCCGACCTGGTGGCGGAGGCCGATGCGGGCGGTGACGAGCTGCGCCAGGCGACGATCCTGGAAGTCCAGCGGGCCAGGACCGTCATCGATTTCGCGGCCCGCCACGTCTATTCCGACGTATATCGGCTCGGTGAGTGGTCGATCCCGCGCGGGGATTCGATCATCGTCAACATCGGCCAGATTCACGACAACCCCGACGTATTCCCCGACCCGCAGCGCTTCGACCCGCAGCGCTACCTCGGCGGTAAGCCGTCGGCGTTCGCCTGGATCCCGTTCGGCGGTGGCACCCGCCGTTGCGTGGGCGCGGCGTTCGCCAACATGGAGATGGATGTGGTGCTGCGAACGGTGTTGCGCCACTTCGTCATCGAGACGACCACGGCGCCCGACGAGAAGTGGCACTGTCGCGGTGTTGCCTACATCCCCAAGGACGGCGGACGGATCGTGGTGCGCCGGCGCTGACCGGTTCGCCTACGGGTTTGCCTATGGGTTTGCCGAGGCCCGCCGCGGCAGTTTCCAGCCCGGGCGGATGTAGTGGCAGGTATACCCGTAGGGGTAGCGCTGCAGGTAATCCTGGTGCTCGGGCTCGGCTTCCCAGAATTCTCCGGCCGGGCTGACGTCGGTGACCACTTTGCCCGGCCACAGGCCGGAGGCCTCGACGTCGGCGATGGTGTCCAGCGCGATCCGTCGCTGTTCGTCGTCCAGGTAGAAGATGGCCGACCGGTAGCTGGTGCCGACATCGTTACCCTGCCGGTTCTTCGTGGTCGGGTCGTGGATCTGGAAGAAGAACTCCAGCAGTGCGCGGTAGTCGGTGACCGCCGGGTCGTAGACGATTTCGACGGCCTCGGCGTGGTTGCCGTGATTTCGATAGGTGGCGTTGGGGGTCTCACCGCCGCTGTAGCCGACGCGGGTGGCGATGACACCGGGCTGGCGGCGGATCAGGTCCTGCATGCCCCAGAAGCATCCGCCGGCCAGGATTGCCTTGTTGGTCGTCATTGCAGTCTCTCCTTCGGTGGGGTCGTCACGGGCCCACATCCGAGGTTAGTTGCGGCTCGCCGACATCGCCCAGAGCCAGACCACGCAGTCGGGGTCGATGCCCTCGGAGCCATGGTCGCCGTCACCGGATGCCCCGGCGTACGCCGGCTGCAGGTCCGCCTCGTCTCGTTCCGACGGTTGGACATCGGGTTCACTGCTCGGTCGCGACGGCTCGGCCGGGACCAGGGTGGGCTGCGGTGGCCGAGCCGGCCCGGTTGCAAACCGCCTGGAGGGCCACCAGTTGGCGTTGCCGACCAACACCGCAAGCGAGGGCACGGTGATCGTGCGGACCAGGAAGGTATCGAGCAACAAGCCGACGCCGATGATGAAGCCCGCTTGGACCATGGTGCTGATGCTGGCGAACAGCATGCCGAACATCGACGCGGCGAAGATGATCCCGGCAGAGGTGATCACGCCTCCCGTCGTGCCGACGGTTCGGATGACCCCGGAGCGGATGCCGTTGGGGGATTCGTCGCGGATCCGCGAAACCAACAGCATGTTGTAGTCGGCGCCGACGGCGACCAGCACGATAAACGCCATCCCCGGAACGCTCCACCCCAGGGGCTGGCCACCGATGAGCTGGAATGCGATCACCCCGACACCCAATGCCGACAGATACGAAACCACCACGGAGGCAACCAGGTACACGGGCGCGACGACCGCCCGTAGCAGCATGATCAAGATGAACAGCACCACGGCGATGGTCACCACGATGATGAATCGGATGTCGTGGTTGTAGTAGTCGCGCATCTGGGCATATGTCGGCGTGGTGCCCGACATCGTGATCGACGCGTCGGCCAGCGACGTATTGGGCTGGGCGCTGCGGGCGGCGTCGACGATCGCCTTGTCCTGGTCGAAGGCGGCGGTGCTGAACGGATCCAGTTTCGACTGGACCAGGTAGCGCACGGCGTGCCCGTCGGGTGAGACGAAGATCGACGCCAGGTCTTTGAAGCGGGCGTCGTTGATCGCTTCCGGCGGGATGTAGAAGCCGGACATGCCGGGTTTCGAGGCGTTGAGCTTCATCGACAGCAGGAATGCGGCGGCGTCGGACAGGCCGCGGCCCATCTGCCTGGTCTGCTCGGTCAGTGCCTGCACGCCGTCGGCCACCCGCCGGCTTCCGTCGGCCAAAGCGTTGGCGCCTTGCTGCATTTCGGCCAGTTTCTGCTGCAACCCGCCGGGGTCGCCCAGCCCGAGCGATTGCATCGTCTGGACCGCGTGGTTCAGCGACGCTCGCATGGCCTGCAGTGTGCCGATCAGATTCTGGACGTCCGGGGTCGCCTGCAGCTGCCGGGCGACGTCGGCGATCTGGTCGAACGCCCCGGCGTTGCGGGCGTCGACGAGCAGTTGCAGTTGGCCCCGGGCGGCGGCGCAGGCGGGGTCGGTGTTGCAGACCGGGCTGGCGTTGAGCCCGGCCAGCACCGGGCCGGCCATGTTGAGCACCTCGCCGATGCTGCCGGCGTTGCTGCGCAGGCTCGCGGCCAGTTGCTGGATCTGCTGGAGCGTCGTGCCGGCGTCGAGGTGGTTCGCCACCCGCGACACCTCGCCGGCCAGGCCGTTGATCACCGCGATCGCCTGGTTGATCTGGCCGGTGATCGCGGCCAGCGCGTCGGCGAGCTTGCGGGAGCTGGCGGTCAGCGCGTCCAGGTCGCCGTTGGCGCCGGTGATCTGTTTCGACCCAGCCGACAGCTTCCCGCCGACCTCGCCGGCTTGATAGCTGAGCTTGGCCTCCTCGAGCGGTTCACCCTTGGGCCGCGTGATGCCGCGGACCATGGCGATGTCGGGCAGCTGGCTGACCCGCTGAGCCATCTGCTCGAGGTCGGCGAGAGCCTGCGGATTGCGCAGCTCGTGCGGTGAGTGGACGTAAATGTATTGCGGGATGGTCGAACTCGGCGAGAAGTGGCGGTCCATAGCTTCATAGCCGACGTTGCTTTCCACCCCGGACGGCAACGCGGCGCGCGCGTCATAGGTGTAGCGCACCAGGGACGCGCAGCCGGCCAGCGCGATCAGTAGCGCCAGGCTGGCCGTCAGGTGTGCGATCGGGCGCCGGACGATGTGAACTCCCGACCGCCGCCACAACCGGCTGGTGAGGTCTCGTCGCGGCGCGATCCACCCGCGCCGCCCGGCGAGCACCATGACCGCCGGCAGCAGGGTGACCGCGGCCAGAAACGCCACGGCAATCGATACCGCCAAGGCGGGCCCGACGGTGGAGAACACCCCCAGGCGGGTGAACGTCATGCAGACGAAGGTGACCGCGACGGTCGCCGCGGAGGCTGCGATCACCTTGCCGATGGACGCCAGGGCGCGGGCAACGGCCGGGTCAGAATCCACTCCGCGGCGCAGGCATTCGTGGTAGCGGCTGATCAGGAACACCGCGTAGTCGGTGCCGGCGCCGACCATCATCGCGGTCATGAACACCACGGTCTGATCCGAGATGCCCAATCCGACCCGGGCCAGGCCGGCAACGACTTGCTGCGCCGTCACCAGTGACAAGCCGATCGTCAGCAACGGCAGCAACATGGTGACGGAGTTGCGGTAGACCACCAGCAAGATCAACAGCACCATGACGATGGTCGCCGTCTCGATCACATGCAGATCACGCTGCCCGATCGCGGACATGTCGGCGATGGTGGCCGGCAGCCCGGTCAGGTTCGCGGTCAGCGAGGACCGCGCCACGGTGTGCTTGACGATGTCGGCCACCCGGGTGTAGGCCTCGGTGGACTGCGGTGAGCCCAGTTCGCCGGCAATGCTGACCGGGATGAACCATGCTTTGTGGTCCTTGCTCTCCACGACTTCGCGCAGCGGAGGCGCGCTGATGAAGTCCTGTACCGCGACGACGTCGCGGGTGTCGTGGCGCAGCCGGTCGACCAGTGTGCGGTAGACCTCTTCGTCGGCTTGGCTCAGCCCGTGCTCGTCGGTGAGCACCACCACGGCGACGTTTTGCGATCCCGGTTCGTGAAACGCCTCGGTCATCTGCTTGGCGGTGACCATGACGGGCGCGTCCTCGGGAAGGATTTCCACGGTGTGCTCGCGGACCACCTGCGTTAGGGGCGGCAACGTCAGGGACAGCGCCACCGCCAGCGCGACCCAGAAACCGATGACGATCAGCGGTCGCCGCACCACCAGGCGGGCCAATCCGGGGAAGATACCGCCGGTCGGCAAGCCGAGGTTGGGGTCGCGGCGCAGCACTTCGGGACTTTTGTCCGGGCTATGCTTAGGCGTCAAACACGCACGGGGACAATGAGATCCGCCTGTCTACCGCCGAGTCGGCAACTCGGCGCGACACTCGGGCCGTCAAGCGAGGGCAAAGCACAATGAGGTTCTCCAGACTCTTCGTCGGTTGATGGACACAGGGTGGCTGCTCGGTCTGGGCTACCCGCAAATGTTCTGTCGTTAACGCGGCGGCCCGTCCCGAAACCTCATCGATCCGATCTGCCCGGACTGCAACGCGGACGCGGGCTGGCAGTGCCTCATGACGCTGGCTGCGGTTGTGACGGCCGGTCGGCGGGTAGATAACGGGCGGTCCTTGCACCAAGGCAGCGTGTTCGGCGACGGAAGGCGACGGAAGGTGGCAGTGATGCGAACCACGACGTTCGCGGCGCCGTTGACCGTGTGGGTCGGCACGACGATGTACACCTTTGCGCCCGGCCGTGACGTCACTGTCGGTCGCGACATCCGGTCGGACATCTGCCTAAGCGGGCCGGACAGCACCTGGGTCTCACGTGAGCACTTCGTGCTGCGGTTCGACGGTGGCCACTGGGTGGTGATCGACCGCAGCCGAAACGGCACCTATCTGAACGGCGTGCGGGTGTCCACGGCGATGATCCGCAGTGGCCAGCACATCACCGCCGGTGATCCGCTGCGGGGGCCACGGCTGGTCTTCGAGGTCGGCGTCCCGCCCGGCGCCGCGATACCGGGCGCCTGGGTCGGCCCGGCTCCGCCGTCGGCTGCCGCGTCGAGTCGGCAGCCCGAGTCGCCCCGGGCCCCGCCGAATCCGCCGCCCACTGAGGCCCAGACGCTGCCCGGGTTTCCGGCGATCCGGCTTCAGCCGGCGCCCGAGCCGCCCTCCGAGCCACCGAGTGAGCCGGACCCACCCAGCGAGCCGTCACCCGCCGACCCGGCCCCGGCGGCCGATGCCGCACCGGACGACTCCGGGTATCGGGCCACCGGCTCGGCCGCGCCAAGCGTCGCCCAGGAGCCCCTGGAACCGGAGCGAACCCTCGTCAAACGGGTCATCGCCACCACCCAACGGCTGCTCCGGTATCGCCACCGGTCATTGCGGATCGGCAGGTCGCCCGGCAGCGACATCACGGTGCACGACCCGCTGGTGTCACGCGTGCACGCCGTGCTGCGGCCGACCGTCGACGGCTGGGAGATTCGGGACAAGGGCAGCCGCAACGGCACCTACGTCAACGCCGAACGTGTGCGCCGCGTGCTGCTGCGCGAGGGCGACACCGTGACTGTCGGCAACGCGGATTTCGCGTTCTGCGACACCACCCTGGTGCCCCGATCGACTTCGGCGGGCGGCGGAGTGAGCGCTGATGGCCTCGGGCTCGCCATCGACGGCCATCAGCTGCTGACCGATGTCTCCTTCACCGCTCGTCCGGGCACGCTGACGGCGGTCATCGGCCCGCCGGGCGCCGGCAAATCAAGCGTGATCGCGCTGCTGAGCGGCGCGGCCCGGCCCACATCCGGGCTGGTGACCTGCGACGGCCACAATCTGCATGCCGGCAACGCGTCGATGCGGTCGCGCGTCGCGATCGTGCCCCACCACGCCGTCATGCACGATCGGCTCGCGGTCGAGCAGATCGTGAGCTACGCCGCCGAGCTGCGGTTGCCGCCCGACACCTCGGCCGCCGAACGCCGTGCGGCCATCAACCAGGTCATCGACGAGGCCGACCTTGGCGCTCAGCGCGCGGTCAAGGCGGGCAACCTCTCCGCCGGCGAGCGCAAGCGCCTGTCGGTGGCGATCGAATTGCTCACCGGGCCATCGCTGGTGGTGTTCGAGGAGCCGAACGGCAAACCGGATCGCGGGCTGGACCGTCAGGTGATGACGACGGCGCGCCGACTCGCCGACGCCGGCCGTGTCGTCGTGGTGGCGACCCACTCGCTGGCCGCATTGAACCTGTGCGACCAGGTGTTGCTCCTAGCGTCCGGCGAGGTCGCCTTCGCCGGGCCACCGGCCGACATCGAGCAGGCGGTGAGCAAAGCGCGTTGGTCGCAAGCCTTTCCGCCGGGAGGTGGCGACGCCGACGGCGCAGGCGACGCCGCCCCGACCGACCATCGGGGCGGTCCAGCCCGGCAGCCGCCGGAAGCTTCCGGCGAGGCGCCCGAACGCAGCCGCCGCACCAGCCTGTGGCGCCAGACCTCCATGCTGATCCGCCGTCAGGTGCGGCTGATCGCCTCCGACCGCGGCTACCTCGTCGCGATGGCGGTCTTGCCGGTGGTCTTCGGGGTGCTGTCGCTGTCGGTACCGCACCGGGACGACCCGTATGAAGTTGGGCAGCTCCTGGTGGTGCTCAACAGCGGCGCGGTCGTGATGGGCATCGCGTCGACCATCCGCGACCTGGTTGCCGAACGCCGCATCTTCCGCCGCGAGCACTCCGTCGGGTTAGCGGTGCCGGCGTATGTGGCCGCCAAGCTCCTCGTTTTCGGCCTCGTCGCGGTCGTCCAGACCGCTGCGTTGACAGCCACCGTCGCGGTGGGGAAGACCGCCCCCGCCCGGGGAACCGTGTTGCCCGATCACCCCTTCGTCGAGCTGTACCTGACGTTGGCGGCCACGGCCGTCGTCTCGGCCGTCGTCGGCCTGACGCTATCCGCGCTGGCCGAGCGCCGGCGGGAGCTCCCGGCGCTGTTCCTGCTGGCGAGCCTGGTCGCGGTCGTGTTCGCGGGCGGCATGTTCCCGCTTGCCCACCGGGTCGGCCTCAACCAGCTCTCCTGGCTGGTGCCATCGCGATGGGGCTTCGCCGCTTCGGCGTCCACCATGGACCTGGGCTCGGTGGGTCTGCCGGGCACTCAGCACGAGCTTTGGACGCATTCGCCGAGCTGGTGGCTGTCGGCCATGGGCGTACTGCTCGTCTTCGGCGCGCTGTGGACGGGTGCGCTGAGCTGGCGGTTGAGGATGGTCAGCCGCCGCTGACGGGCGCACCCGCGGTGCGCGTCGAGTTCGCCGACACCGGACGTCGTACGATTCGCCTCATCTCGCCTCCTCTCGCCTCATCGACCGAACCGACGGACGGCTGCTGCCGGGCCGTCCTGAGGAGCTGATGTGACCGGCCCGGTGTTCAGCCGCGACGAATTGTCCGCGGCGTTCGGCGAATTCGAGCGAACGGTCGCCCGTGCGGCGCAGACGCGGAACTGGGACGACTGGGTCTCCCAGTACACCCCGGACGTCGAATACATCGAGCACGCCGCCGGCACGATGCACGGCCGCGAGCAGGTGCGCGCCTGGATTCAGCACACGATGTCGACCTTCCCCGGCAGTCACATGGTGGCGTTTCCGTCGTTGTGGTCGGTCATCGACGAGTCCACCGGCCGCATCATCATGGAGCTGGACAACCCGATGCGCGACCCCGGCGACGGCAGCGTGATCAGCGCGACGAACATCTCGATCATCACCTACGCCGGCCACGGCCAATGGTGCCGCCAGGAAGACATCTACAACCCGCTGCGCTTCTTGAAGGCGGGATTGACGTGGTGCCGCAAGGCGCAGGCGCTGGGCACTCTCGACGAGGACGCGGCGCAGTGGATGCAACGGTATGGGGGGATGCAATAAATGAGCACCAAGCCCAAGCTGGTCATCGGCGCCAACGGCTTCCTGGGTTCACACGTGACCCGCCGACTCGTCGCGGCGGGCGAACAGGTGCGGGCGATGGTGCGCCCCACCGCCAATACCCGGTCGATCGACGACCTGGCGCTCACCCGATTTCACGGCGACGTCTTCGATACCGCGGTGCTGCGCGAGGCGATGGCCGGCTGCGACGACGTGTACTACTGCGTGGTCGACACCCGCGCCTGGTTGCGTGACCCGTCGCCGCTGTTTCGCACCAACGTCGAAGGCCTGCGCAACGTCCTGGACGTGGCCGTCGAAAGGCCGATAGCCACGGATCTGCACAGGTTCGTCTTCACCAGCACCTACGCCACCGTGGGCCGCCGTCACGGGCACGTGGCCACCGAGGACGACGTCGTCGATGTCCGCCGGGTGAGCCCCTACGTCCAATCCCGGGTCGCGGCCGAGAACCTGGTGATGCGGTACGTGTCGGAGGCAGGCCTGCCGGCCGTCGCATTGTGCGTCTCGACGACCTACGGCAGCGGCGACTGGGGCCGCACCCCCCATGGCGCTTTCATTGCCGGCGCGGTTTTCGGCAGGTTGCCCTTCCGGATGACCGGGATCCAACTGGAAGCCGTGGGTGTCGACGATGCCGCCGAAGCGATGATCCTGGCGGCCGAGCGGGGCCGCAACGGCGAGCGCTACCTGGTCTCCGAGCGGATGATCACGTTGACCGAGGTGGTGCGGATCGCCGCGGATGAGGCCGGTGTGCCGCCGCCGCGACGCTCGATCTCGGTGCCGGTGCTTTATGCGCTCGGCGCGCTGGGCAGCCTGCGGGCCCGGGTCGCCGGCAAAGACGCCGAACTCAGCCTGCAGTCGGTGCGGATGATGCGCGCCGAGGCCGCGCTCGATCACGGCAAGGCGGTCCGCGAGTTGGGCTGGCAGCCGCGGCCGGTCGAAGACTCGATTCGCGAGGCCGCCCGGTTCTGGGCCGCGATGCGCACGGCCCGGCCGGACGCCAAGACCGCGTCATCCGAATAGGCAGACATATGGACAAAGTCGCGGTCGACCTCAGCGGGCCGCCGCAGACCATGCTCGCGACCCTGTACGCCAAGGCGCTCGACGCCGACCTGCCGCATCCGATCCTGGGCGATCGCTATGCCAAGGAGGTCGTCGAGCGCATCGACTACGACTGGTCACAAACCTCTATCACCGCACGCAACTCGGCGTCGGTGACGACGCGGACCGCGCACTTCGACGCCTGGACCCGCCAATTTCTTGCTGCGCACGCGAAATCCGTTGTCCTGCATCTAGGTTGCGGGCTGGACAGCCGATACTTCCGGGTGCGGCCCGGTCCGCAGGTGCAGTGGTATGACGTTGACCACCCCGAGGTCGCGGCGCTGTGCACCCGGCTGTACCCCACAGCGGCCAACCGGCACGTCGTCGCCGCGTCGGTCACCGATCCGGGCTGGCTGGCCGGCATTCCCGACGACCGGCCCGCGCTGCTGATCGGCGAGGGGCTGACCATGTACCTGAGCGAACCGGACGGCGTCGGGTTGCTGCGACGCGTGGTCGACCGTTTTCCATCCGGTGAGTTGCAGTTCGACGCGTTCAACCGGTTGGGCATCACGTGGCAGTGGATGAACACCGTGGTTCGCCGCTCCGGATCGACGCTGCGCTGGGGTATCGACGGACCTGACGACATCCTGCGGGCGGTGCCCGGCACCCGGCTGCTGTCTTGGGTCCGCTGGTTCGAATCCGACACCTTCGCGCGGTTGCCGCGCGCCTACCAGGTCATGGGCAGCCTCATGTCGCGGGTACCGGCACTGGCCAACATGTCGCAGTACCACCGTTACGCGTTCGGCCGGGAATGTTGATCGCCAGCAGGCGTTGCACACCCCATGAGCCACCGAAAAGTCGTAGAACCCAACGCAGGGCACCCCATCACCATCGAACCGGCCAACGGTCGGGTACAGGTGCGCGTCCACGGCGAACTCATCGCGGACACGACTGCCGCCCTGGAGTTGCGGGAGGCTACTTTGCCTGCGGTGCAATACATTCCACTGGCCGACGTCGCCCAGGACCGGCTGACCCGCACCGACACGCACAGCTACTGCCCATTCAAGGGTGAGGCCGGCTACTACAGCGTGACCACCTCGGCCGGCGACACCGTCGAGGATGCCATCTGGACCTACGAACAGCCCTATCCCGCGGTGGCCGCGATAGCCGGGCACGTCGCGTTCTATCCCGACAAGGCCGACATCAGCGTCGAGCCGGGATAGCAGCCACTCAGGGAAACACCTTCGCCAACGACTGCGTATCGCTGTATTCGCGCAGCGACACGATCTGGCCGTCGTGGCATTCGAAGATGCAGACGAACGGGCTGTCGTAGCGGGTGCCGCCGGCGGTGACGCCTTCGGCCTGCCCTTCGACGACGACCGTCTCGCCTTCGTTGACACAGCGCAGCAATTCGATAGTGACCTCGAACTTCTTTTTGCGGCGCTCGACCGCGCGCCGCAGCGTCGCCTTATCGATCGCCGAGCGGGTGGCGATGCTCCAATAGGTGAAGTCGTCGCTGAGCAACGTGAAACCCTCGTCGAGGTCTCCGCCCTCGCACATGCTCTGCATGAACATCCATGCCAGTTCGGCCTGCGGATCGTCGAACGGCGTCATCACATCGTCATCCTGTCGCGGCAGGCCGATCGCGGTCAATCGAGGTCCCGATCATGGTTGGGTTACGCCGGTCATGGCAGGCTCAACTGATCGACGCACGTACAGTCACGTTCCCCGGGGCGGGGGGCTTCGGGCACACCCTGGCGCCGTTGCGACGCGGCCGCGGCGATCCCTGCTTTCGCGTCCCGGGAGACGGCACGATCTGGCGCACCAGCCTGCTGGCCAGCGGGCCGCTCACGGCGCGCATCAGCCGCGTGGCGCGCGACGCGGCCCACTGCGTGGCGTGGGGCCCCGGGGCCGAGCAGTTCCTCGAGCTGCTGCCGGCGCTGCTGGGCGCCGACGACGACGCCGCGGATTTCGCGCCGAGTGAGCCGACGGTCGCGGCCGCGCACCGGCGGCTGCCGCAGCTGCGCCTGGGCCGCACCGGACAGGTGCTGGAGGCATTGATCCCGGCGGTCATCGAGCAGCGGGTCCCCGGCGCCGACGCCTTCCGGTCGTGGCGCGTGCTGGTGACCAAGTACGGCACACCCGCCCCGGGGCCGGCGCCCGAGGGCATGCGGGTGCCGCCGTCGCCCGAGGCCTGGCGGCACATCCCGTCGTGGGAGTTCCACCGCGCCAACGTCGACCCCGGGCGGGCCCGCACGGTCGTGAGCTGCGCGCGGCGGGCGGCGTCGCTGGAGCGGTTGACCGCGGTGCCGGCCGCGCAGGCACGCGAGGCGCTGACGTCGCTGCCGGGAGTCGGTGTGTGGACCGCGGCCGAGACGGCGCAGCGTGCCTTTGGTGACCCCGACGCCGTGTCGGTGGGTGACTACCACATCCCGAAAATGATCGGCTGGACCCTGCTGGGCCATCCGGTCGACGACGCCGGCATGCTCGAGCTGCTGGAGCCGATGCGGCCGCACCGGCACCGGGTGGTCCGCCTGCTCGAAGCCAGCGGACTGGCCCGCGAGCCCCGCCGCGGGCCGCGGCTGCCGGTGCAGCAGATCCACTCGCTGTGACTCCCGCAGACCCGGTGTTAGCAGCCGACACCATCGGGTACCCCTGCCAGGAAGTGACCATAGGCGAACTTCAGGAGGCCAACCGATGACACCGTTCACCATTCCCGGATTGACCGACAAGCAGGGCGCGCGACTCGCCGAGCTGCTGCAGAAGCAGCTGAGCACCTACAACGACCTGCATCTGACGCTCAAGCACATCCACTGGAACGTGGTGGGACCGAATTTCATCGGCGTGCACGAGATGATCGACCCGCAGGTCGAGGCGGTGCGCGGCTATGCCGACGAGGTGGCCGAGCGCATCGCGGCCCTGGGCTCGTCACCGCAGGGCACCCCGGGCGCGATCATCCAGGACCGTTCCTGGGACGACTACTCGGTGGGCCGGGACTGCGTCCAGGCTCACCTTGCTGCGCTGGACCTGGTCTACACCGGCGTGATCGAAGACATCCGCAAAGCCATCGATGAGACCGAGGAACTCGACCGGGTCACCCAGGACATGCTGATCGGGCACGCCGCGGATCTGGAGAAGTTCCAGTGGTTTGTCCGGGCGCACCTGGAGAACGCGGGCGGCAGGCTGGCCCATGACGGCTCGGCCACCGAGCGGGATGCCGCCAGCACCGCGCGCGGCACCTGAGCGGCGGCTACTCGGGCCGGGCTTTCGCGGCGCGTTCGGCCTCGGCGGCTTCACGGTTCAGCCGCTGAGCTTCATAGATCGTGACGTTGGTGCGCGACATCAGCAATGCGGCGATCCCCACGGCCAGGATTGCCCCGGGCACCACGGAGAACGAGCCGGTCATCTCCGCGACCATGATCATGATCGCCAGCGGCGCGCGTGCCACGCTGCCGAAACACGCCATCATCCCGACCACCACGAAGATTCCCGGTGCGTCCGGAACACCGGGGATGCCGGAGAGTTCACCCAGCCGCCAGACCGCGGCGCCGACGAAGGCGCCGATGACGATGCCGGGCCCGAACAGCCCGCCGGACCCACCCGTGCCGATCGACAGCGAGGTGGCGATGATCTTGGCGATCGGCAGCACGACGATGATCCACAGCGGAATGCCCATCAGCGATCCGCGGTCGGCCGCCAGCTGCGCCCAGCCGTAACCGCTGCTCAGGACCTGCGGGATCAGTAGCCCCAGTAATCCGACCAGCAGCCCGCCGACAGCCGGCTTGATGATCGGCCCGCCGGGAAGCCGGTGGGTGAGTGCCACCGATGCGTGGAAGATGCGGGCATACAGGTAGCCGACGGCCGCGGCGATCAGGCCGATCACGACAAACCACAACAGCGGCCACGCCCGTTCAAAGCGGTACTCGGCGTCGATGTAGCCGAACAGTGGATCGAATCCCAGGAAGGCGCCCAGCACCGCGTACGCCGTCCCGGAGGTGATGAAGCCGGGCAACAGGCTGCGGTAGTCGAAATCGTCGCGGTAGGTGATCGACGCCGCCAGCACCGCTCCGCCCAGCGGCGCGGCGAAGATCGCGCCGATACCCGCGCCGATGCCCAGCGCCACCGCGATCCGGCCATCCTCGTCGGACAGGCCCAGCCGCCGCGTCAGCAACGAGCAGAAGCCGGCGGAAATCTGCGCCGTCGGGCCCTCACGCCCGCCGGAGCCGCCCGATCCGATGGTCAGCGCGCTGGCCACCATCTTCACCAGCACCGCGCGCCCGCGAATGGCCCGCGGATCGGTGTGGACCGCCTCGATGGCCTCATCGGTGCCGTGACCGGTGGCTTCGGGCGCGAACCTGGCCACGATGAAGGCCGAGAGCAGCGCCCCGCCCGTCGTTACCAGCGGAATGGCCCAGGGACGCGCGAAACCGCGGGACCCGCGGCTACCGCCTTCGCCCACCGGAGTCGGAATGTGGTAGTCGGCGAGATAGCCGAGCAGGAACTCGCCGGTGTATTTCAGCACCAGGTAGAACACCACAGCGCCCAGGCCGGCGATGACGCCGATGGTGATGCCCAGCAACAACCACTTGCGCAGATAGCCGGCACTTCTGATCGATGCGCCGAATCGCCCGCCAGCGGCGGCGGGCGGCGCCTCTCTGGGTTCCGGGGCGTCCGGTGTCGGGTCATTCACCGTGCGAGCCTCGCAAGCATCACGTCATCCTATGACAACCGGGAATAAGCGGACTCTGGTCCGGTTATACCACTTAGTTCTTGATGGTTCTTGCTGAGTTCTTCATGAGGAGGTAGGCATGCCCGCTGTAACCGCCGATACGTTAACCCTGCCGCGGGTGGCCGCGCCCGGTGCCGACGCGACCGAGCGGCCGGTCCGGTCCATCACGTCTGGCCCGCGAGGTTACGAGGGCGAGGGTTTTCCGGTGATCCGGGCGTTCGCCGGAATCGGCACCGCCGCGCTGGACCCGTTCGTGCATATGGACCAGATCGGTGAGGTGGACTACCAGCCGGGCGAGCCCCGGGGCACCGACTGGCATCCGCACCGGGGCTTCGAAACCGTCACCTACATGATCGACGGAAAGCTCGCGCACCAGGATTCCTACGGAGGCGGCGGCCTGATCACCGACGGCGCGACGCAGTGGATGACGGCGGGATCGGGCATCTTGCATATCGAGACCCCGCCCATCGACACCGTGAAGCGCGGCGGAATCTTCCACGGCGTCCAGTTGTGGGTGAACCTGCCGAAGAAGGACAAGTTCGCCCAGCCTCGCTACCAGGCCATCGAGGGCGGCGACGTCACGCTGATCGCCTCGGGCGACGGCGGAGCCCTGGTTCGCCTCATCGCCGGGGAGATCGACGGCCACCGTGGACCAGGGATCACCCACACGCCGATCACGCTGGCGCACGCCACGATCGCATCCGGCGCCCGGCTGAACATCCCGTGGCGACGCGATTTCAATTCGCTGGTCTATGTGCTGTCCGGGCGCGGCTCGGTCGGCGGGGCTGGACACCCGATTCAGCGGGGGCAGTTGGCGGTGATGGGCCCCGGTGACCGGATCACCGTGACCGCCGGCCCGGCGCCGGATGCCCACGGGACAACAGCTCTTGACGTGCTGCTGCTGGGTGGGCGACCCATCCGTGAGCAGGTATTCCACTACGGGCCCTTCGTGATGAACACCCGAGCCGAAGTGATCGAGGCGCTCGAGGACTACCAGGCTGGAAAGTTTCGTAGCATCCCGCCGAACGCGCTGATGCCGCACCTGGGCGATGGCAGACTCTAGGCATGCCGCCCACCGCCGCACGTCGCGGCCCCGGACGTCCGCCTGCCGCAAAATCGGACGAGACGCGACGGCGTATCGTCAGCGCCGCCCGGCAGGTATTCAGCGAACGCGGTTACGACGGCGCGACCTTCCAGGAAATCGCCGTCCGCGCCGACCTGACCCGGCCGGCCATCAACCATTACTTCGGCAGCAAGCGGGTGCTGTACCGGGAAGTGGTGGACCAAACCAACGAGCTGGTCGTCACTGCCGGTATCGAGCGGGCACGGCACGAACCGACGCTGCTCCGGCGGCTGGCCGCGTTCATCACCGTGGCGATGGAGGCAGACGAGAAAAATCCATCCACTGCTGCATTCTTGGCCACCGCCGTGCTCGAGTCGCAGCGGCATCCGGAATTGGGGCGATCCGAAAACGACCCGGTCGCCGGCTCCCGGAAATTCCTGATCTGGGCGGTCCACGATGCCGTTGAGCGCGGCGAACTGACCGCCGATACCCGGGCCGCTCCCTTGGCCGAGGCGCTGCTGCTCATGTTGTGCGGGGTCGGCTTCTATGCCGGCTTCGTGGGCAGCTACCGAGAGATGGCGGACATCATCGCGGCGCTGCGGCAGTTGATGGCCGGCACACTCTGGAAGTCGGAGGCCTGACCGGCCGGTCGCGACCGCGGATAGTGACCTGGCCCACAAAGTGTATAGGTTGCCTAACTTATTAGGTACCATTGGCCCCGGTATGACTGATCCGGCCGGCGTTTCCCGGGTTTACCCTCGTGGCGCGCCGCCGGGACGAATCCCACGGTCTCGCACCACTTTTCGCCGGTCCATCCAACTTGAGATTCGCTAGAGAACGGGAGCACGCGAATGAGCACCCTGCGTACTCATGACGACACCTGGGACATCAGAACCAGCGTCGGCGCCACCGCGGTGATGGTGGCCGCGGCGCGGGCCGTCGAAACCGAACAGCCCACCCCGCTGATCCGCGACCCGTACGCCAAATTGCTGGTCACCAACGCCAATGCCGGCGTCCTGTGGGAGGCGATGCTCGACGAGCAGATGGTTGCCAAGATGCAGGCTCTCGACGCCGAGACCGCGGCGACCGTCCAGCACATGCGCAGCTACCAGGCCGTGCGGACGAACTTCTTCGACACCTACTTCACCGACGCGGTCGCCCATGGGATCCGTCAGGTCGTAATCCTGGCTTCGGGACTGGATTCGCGCGCTTACCGGCTGGACTGGCCGGCCCGGACGACGGTCTACGAGATCGATCAGCCCCAGGTGCTTGCCTATAAGTCCGCAACGCTGGCGGGAAACGGGGTGACGCCGTCGGCCGATCGCCGTGAGGTGCCGATCGACTTGCGCCAGGACTGGCCTGCCGCGCTGCGTGCCGCCGGTTTCGATCCGACAGCCCGGACCGGGTGGCTGGCCGAGGGGCTGTTGATGTACCTGCCCGCCGACGCCCAGGACCGGCTGTTCACCCAGATCGGCGAACTCAGCCCGCCGGGGAGCCGGATCGCGGCCGAAACCGCGGGCAACCACGCCGACGAACGGCGCGAACTGATGCGGGAGCGATTCAAGAAGGTGGCCGAGACGCTGGGCATGGAGCAGACCGTCGATGTGCAGGAGCTGATCTACCACGACCCTGACCGGGCGAAGGTCGCAGACTGGCTCAACAAACACGGGTGGCGCGCCACCGCGCAGAACGCCGGCGACGAGATGCGCCGGGTGGGCCGCTGGGTTGAGGGCGTACCGATGGCCGACGACAAGGATGCGTTCTCCGAGTTCGTGACGGCGGAGCGGTTGTAATGCCGCGCACCGCGGACGACTCCTGGGACATTGCGACCAGCGTGGGGGCGACCGCGGTGATGGTTGCCCTGGCCCGCGCGGCGGAGACGGCCAGCGACAATCCGCTCATTCGGGACCAGTTCGCCGAGCCGTTGGTGTCCACTCCCGAGTTGGTGGGAGTTCGCGAGCAGGTTGCCGCCTGGTGGGCCCCGACGCCGGACCCCGGCTCCGAGGCTGACCCGGATTTGACCGTCGATTCCCAGCAGATGATCGATTACCAGGCGGCACGCACCCATTTCTTCGATACGTATTTCGCCGACGCGGCCGGGGCCGGAATCCGCCAGGCTGTGTTGCTGGCCGCCGGTCTGGATTCGCGTGCCTATCGCTTGGACTGGCCGGACGGCACCACCGTGTACGAGATCGATCTTCCCAAAGTGTTGGAGTACAAGGAGCGGACCCTTGCAGCCCACGGTGTCGGGCCGGTTGCCGATCGGCGGCCAGTGCCCGTCGACCTGCGCCATGACTGGCCGCAAGCACTGCGCGATTCCGGTTTCGACCCGAGCCGTCCCGCGGCTTGGCTGGCCGAAGGGCTGTTGCCGTTCCTGCCGGCGTCGACGCAGGAGGCCATGTTCGCCTCGGTCGACGCGTTGAGCGGACCGGGCAGCCGGGTGGCCGTCGAGATTTTCGTATTCAACCAACACAAGCGCCAACAGGCGCAGCAGAAGTGGGCACAGCTACGAGCTGAACGAGAAGCCCCCGGCCCCAACGGCTCGGACGACTCGTTCAACCCGTTCGACCTGTGGTTTGACGACGAAGGCCGACCGGATCCGGCCGATTGGTTCACCGCCCACGGCTGGGCGACGCTGTCGGTGGAAGCGCGCGACGAGGCGGTGCGACTGGGCCGGCCGCCGGGGCCTGACGACGGGCCGTTCGCCAACCGATTCATGACTGCGGCCAAACCCTGACGCGGCAAAGCATTCAAAGCCAACACCGCGCTGGGATTCGCTGCAGCAAAGCTTTCAAAGCCACGGCCGGCCGACGGCGGCTGGGTTAGTCTGAGGCTCCGTCCGGTCACCCGGTAAGGAAGTGGTTGCATGGACCTCGACGACGCGGTCAGCACGGTAGCCCTCGTATCGGCAACTACCAGGGACTTCTCGTTATCGTCGTTATCGGTGGGTGACCCACCTCATCAGGCGGGCGCGGACTAACCGCCAAAACCGGGGTTGTGGCCGTGTCGACCCGGAGCGCCGATGGTCACGGTCTGCTGCGCGGCACACCGGGCCATGTTGGCCGCGGCGACGTATCGCGCCGCGGGGTCGCCGCGGACACTGACGCGAACTCTTTCGCGCTGACACTGGCGCTGCTGACCTCGACGGCGTTCCTGCTTTTCGCGCAGATCTTCATGGTTGCTCCGATCCTGCCGGCGCTGGCCCGCGACTTCGGCAGCACCGAGGGCATGGTCGGCCTCGGGGTGCCGGCGTTCCTGGTGCCCTACGGGTGGACGGTGCTGGTGTGGGGCACGGTATCGGACCGGTGGGGACGCCGTCGCGTCATCCTTATGTCGCTGTGCGCCTTCGTGGTCCTGACCGCAGCCACCCCGCTGGCCACCAATGTCGGGGAATTCATCGCGCTTCGATTCGTGACCGGGGTTGCCGCCGGCGGCGTGGTGCCGATCAGCGTCGCATTGATCGGTGACCTGGTGCCGTACCGGCGCCGAGGCCGGGTGCTGGGATGGGTCTTCGGTGGAGCGGCCGGTGGCATGGCCTTCGGCGCGGCCGGTGGCGCGCTGGGTGAACCGCTGGTCGGCTGGCACGGGTTGTTCGGTGTGGTGGCCGTCGGCGGACTGGTGCTGCTGGTGCTGGGGCTGTGGTCGGTTCCCGATACCGTTGCGGCGGCGCGCCCGTCGTCGGTCCGCCAGGTCGCGGCTGGATTCGCGGAGCTGCTGAGCACCTCCCGCGGTCGCCGGACCTACGGCTACGTGCTGGTCAACGCGGTGCTGCACGCCGGGGTCTACACCTGGCTGGGGGTCTATCTGCATGACCACGTTCAGCTCGACGAAGAGCAGATCGGGCTGGTGCTGCTCGGCTACGGCATCCCGGGCCTGGTGCTCAGCCCCGCCATCGGTCGACTGGCCGATCGCTACGGGCGGGCGCGCGTTATCCCGCTCGGGTTGGCCCTGACCGCCGCCTGTGCCGCGGTGTTCGCCAGTGAACCGTCGTCGTTGGTATTGCTCCAAGCCGCCGTCGTCTCGCTGTCGCTCGGGTACGACATGACCCAACCGGCCCTGGTTGTCATTGTCACCGACCTTCCCGGGCAGCGTGGGCAGGCGATCGGGCTCAACTCCTGCGTCCTGTGGGTTGGCATGGGGATTGGCAGCCTGGTCTTCCAGGCCATCCTGTTGCCACTCGGCTTCTCCGGCGCCTTCGCCTGGTTTGCGGGTTTGTCCCTGCTCGCCGGGGCGGTCGCGATACCGCTGTTTCGTGCCGAACGACCTCCGGGCGGTAGCAGAGTGTCACCCGCCGTGTCGGTGTAACACAGATCGGGCCCGATCTTTCCTATTGCTGCCCTATCAGCATGACTAGGATCGCCAATATCACCGATGTGCGACCACATGATGTGGCAGAGCACTCCGGGTCACTTCCCGTGAAGCCCGGGAAGACCGGAAACGAAAGGACAACGATGACC
Source organism: Mycobacterium pseudokansasii (assembly GCF_900566075.1). NCBI lineage: Bacteria > Bacillati > Actinomycetota > Actinomycetes > Mycobacteriales > Mycobacteriaceae > Mycobacterium > Mycobacterium pseudokansasii. Next base: position 240,108 of record NZ_UPHU01000001.1, read on the forward strand.
ACCGAATCGGTTGCACCGAAAGCTCAGGAACTCAAGGCGGCCCAACCCGCAGCCGCTGAAGCCGCTGAACCCACCCCCGCGTCCGACGCATCGAAAGCGACCCACGTCGCCGAAACAGTCGCCGAAACCGTGGTACGGCTGCGTAAGACGTTCGCCACCGGACGCACTCGCAGTGTCGAGTGGCGCAGGAACCAATTGCTGCAGTTGCAGCGGTTGATGGAGGAGAACGAGGACGCGATCACCGAGGCGCTTGCCGAGGACCTGGACCGCAACCCGGTCGAGGCGTATATCGCCGATATCGCGGTGACGGTCAGCGAAGCCAAGTACGCGGCCAAGAAGGTGCGCAAGTGGATGCGCCGCAAGTACCTGCTCCTCGAGGCGCCGCAGCTGCCCGGCCGGGGCTGGGTGGAGTACGAACCCTACGGCACCGTGCTGATCATCGGCGCCTGGAATTACCCGTTCTATCTGACTCTGGGCCCGGCGGTCGGCGCGATCGCCGCTGGAAACACGGTCATCCTCAAACCCTCGGAGGTCGCCGCGGCGTCGTCACGTCTGATCGCCGAGCTGGTGCCCCGCTACCTCGACCGCGACGCGATCGCCGTGGTCGAAGGCGACGGCGCGGTTAGTCAGGCGCTGATCGCGCAGGGCCTGGACCGGGTCATGTTCACCGGCGGCACCGAGATCGGCCGCAAGGTCTACGAAGGCGCGGCGCCGCATCTGACCCCGGTCACGCTGGAACTCGGCGGCAAGAGCCCGGTGATCGTGGCAGCCGACGCGGACATCGATGTGGCCGCCAAGCGCATCGCCTGGATCAAGCTGCTCAACGGCGGCCAGACCTGCGTCGCCCCCGACTACGTGCTGGCCGACGCGACCATCCGCGACGAGCTCGTCACCAAGATCGGCGCCGCCATCGGCAGGTTCCGCTCCCAGGACGACCCGGCCGGGGTGCGCATCGTCAACCAGCGCCAGTTCGACCGGTTGAGCGGTTACCTGGCCGCTGTCGAAAACCAGGGCGAATCCGACGGTAAGGCCAAGGTCGCGGTGGGCGGCAAGTGCGACGCGTCGAACCTGCGCATCCAGCCGACCGTCGTCGTCGACCCCGATCCGGCCGGCCCGTTGATGTCCAACGAGATCTTCGGGCCGATCCTGCCGGTGCTGACGGTCAAATCCGTGGACGAGGCGATCAAGTTCGTCAACTCACGGCCCAAGCCGTTGTCGGCGTACCTGTTCACCAAGTCGCGGGAAATCCGCGAACGGGTGATCAAGGAGGTGCCGGCCGGCGGCATGCTGGTCAACCACCTGGCCTTCCAGGTGTCGACGGCCAAGCTGCCGTTCGGCGGCGTGGGCGCCTCCGGAATGGGTGCCTACCATGGCAAATGGGGCTTCGACGAGTTCAGTCACCGCAAGTCGGTGCTGACCAAGCCGACCCGTCCGGACTTCTCGAAGATCATCTACCCGCCCTACACCGAGCGCGCCTTCAAGCTGGCACGCAAGCTGTTCTAGCCGGACGCAGCTGCCCCCACGACCCGGTCGGCTGCCGGGCCGACCCCGATCGTGCCAACCCCCTTGTCCTTACCGATAGAGAGGAACCTGATGCCCGGAGTGCAGGATCGCGTCGTCGTCGTCACCGGAGCCGGTGGGGGATTGGGCCGCGAATACGCCCTGACCCTTGCCAAGGAAGGGGCCAGCGTGGTCGTCAACGACCTCGGCGGCGCCCGTGACGGGACCGGTGCCGGGTCGGCGATGGCCGACCAAGTTGTCGCCGAGATCAAGGACGCCGGCGGTCGCGCGGTGGCCAACTACGACAGCGTTGCCGAGCCCGAGGGGGCGGCCAACATCATCAAGACCGCGCTCGAGGAGTTCGGGGCGGTGCACGGTGTGGTCAGCAACGCCGGGATCCTGCGCGACGGCACCTTTCACAAGATGACGTTCGAGAACTGGGACGCCGTGCTCAAGGTGCACCTCTACGGCGGCTACAACGTCATCCGCGCGGCCTGGCCGCACTTCCGCGAGCAGAGTTACGGCCGGGTCGTCGTCGCCACCTCCACCAGCGGGCTGTTCGGCAACTTCGGCCAGACCAACTACGGTGCGGCCAAGCTCGGTCTGGTCGGCCTGATCAACACCCTGGCGCTGGAGGGCGCCAAGTACAACATTCACGCCAACGCGCTCGCCCCGATCGCGGCCACCCGGATGACCCAGGACATCCTGCCGCCCGAGGTATTCGAGAAGCTCACGCCGGACTTCGTCGCGCCGGTGGTGGCCTACCTGTGCACCGAAGAATGCGCCGACAACGCGTCGGTGTTCATCGTCGGTGGCGGTAAGGTGCAGCGGGCCGCGTTGTTCCAGAACGCCGGGGTCACCTTCGACACCGCGCCTTCGGTGCAGGATGTGGCGGCGCACTGGGCCGAGATCACTGACCTGTCCGGCGCCCAAAAAGCCGGATTCAAGCTGTAGTTTGTATGAAAGCCTGTGTCGTACAAGAGCTTTCCGGCCCGTCCGGCATAGTCTACACCGATATCGACGACATTCCCGATGACGGCGACAAGGTTGTCATCGACGTTCGCGCTGCCGGCGTGTGCTTTCCGGATCTGCTGCTGAGCAAGGGCGAGTACCAGCTGAAGTTGCCGCCGCCGTTCGTGCCCGGCCTGGAAACCGCGGGCGTTGTGCGCTCCGCGCCGCCGGACTCGGGTTTCCGTGTGGGAGAACGGGTCTCGGCATTCGGGGTGCTCGGCTGCTACGCCGAACAGGTGGCTGTTCCGGTTTCCAATGTGGTGCGCAGCCCAGCCGAACTCGACGACGCGGAAGCCGTGTCGTTGTTGGTCAACTACAACACCATGTACTTCGCGCTGGCCCGACGTGCCGCGATGCGGCCGGGCAACACGGTGCTGGTGCTCGGTGCCGCCGGCGGGGTGGGCACGGCCGCCGTCCAGCTTGCCAAGGCGATGGGCGCACGGCAGGTGATAGCCGTGGTGCACCGCGAGGGGGCGGTTGACTACGTCGGCGCGCTCGGCGCCGACGTGGTGCTGCGATTGACGGATGGCTGGGTTGCGCAGGTGCACAAGCACACTCACGGCCGCGGTGTGGATATCGTCGTCGACCCGGTCGGCGGCCCGAGCTTCGACGACGCCATCCGGGTGCTGGCCATCGACGGCAAGTTACTGGTCATCGGCTTTGCCGCGGGCAGCATCCCGACGCTGACCGTCAACCGGCTGCTGCTGCGCAACGTCGGCGTGCTCGGCGTCGCGTGGGGTGAGTACCTCAACAAGGTCCCCGGTTCGGCGGCGTTGTTCTCCTGGGGTTTGAACTATCTGGTCACTCTTGGGTTGAGACCGCCTCCGCCGCAACGCTATCCGTTGTCCGAAGCCCAGGCCGCGTTACAGAGCCTGGCCGACGGAGGAGTGCTCGGCAAGGTGGTCCTCGAGCCCTAGCCCGGCTCGATCTGACCGCCGAGCATCAAGACGACGGCATTGCCGATGACGGTGAGCTCGAAACCGGCACCGAATGTCAGCACTCCCATGTTGGCCGCAATCGGACGGCCGATCGCGTTGACCAGACCCGCCAGGTCACCGTGGGCCGCTTGCGTGATTCCGTCCAGGAACAGGTTGAGGTCGTAGGACGGCAATGAGATCAAGACGGCGTTCGCGATATCGGCGGTCGGAAGCAGCGCCGAGTAGATCCCGGACATCGCGTTCGAGACTGCGTTGGTGGCGGCGGTGTTCGCCGCCTGCAGGCCCGTGATGACCCTGTCGATCGACATGGTCGCAGGGGGTTGACCGAGTAGGTCGAGCGGGGTGAACGGACTTGCGGTGCCGGACAGGGGCAGGTCCGGCGGCGACGGCGCGCCGACGGCGCCGATGTCGCTGGCAAACGCGGCCACACCCTGCTGGGTCCCGCCGACCAGGTGACCCAGCACGGTGATCGGGCTGACCGGCGGGAACAGCTCGAACGGGGTGGGCACGTTCGCCGGCCCGGTCGAATAGCCATAGGCGGGGTCACCATAGCCGAGGTTGACCAACACCTTCAGGTCCGGCTCGATCAGGTCTGCCAGCGGGTTGCCGACGAGCGGCAGCGCCCGCAGTGGCGTCAAGATCGGCAGATGCTGGCTGCGGATCATGTAGTACGTGGTCTGGGTGGGGCCTTGCGTCGGCAAGGTGATGGCGGGTGGCAGCGACGTCAGTTCCGGATAGGTGTCATGCAGAAAGACGATGCCGGCCAGGGCGTTGACGTCGGACAAGATGTTGATCGGGTACCGCGGGAAGTCGGCGTAGCCGTCGTATTCAATGGTGTAGACGCTGGTGGGGAAGGCACTGTCCGGGGGTGCGCCGTAGGCGGTGATGCCCAGGCTCGGCAGGCTCAGTCCGGGGAAACGGGTGAGCAGGCCGCCGTTGGGATTGACCGGGTTGCCCAGCAGGGTAAAGGTTATCGGTAGCGAACTCGGCGCCCCGGTAGGGCTGAGTTTGCTCATCTCCAGTGAGGCGACGACCGCGCTCTGCGACAGGCCGACGACGGCGACGGGGTTGCCGGCGGCCAGTGCCCGCCGGATCGCGTCGTCCAACATGGTCAGTCCTTGAGACACCGACGCGTCCAGGGTCAAATCCTTGGCGCCGAAAGCCGGATACAGCCCTTCGGGAGTGAACAGGGCCCGCGGGTTGAACGTCACGCCAGGGAAATTGGGCGTGAGGTAGGTGCCGACGACATTGCTCACGAAGGCCGCGTCCGGTATCGGCTTGCCGCTGCCACCCATCACCAAAGCGGTGGTGGGACTTGCCGCGGGCGCCGGCGCAGTCATCGCGGTGAGCGCGTTCGCAACGGTTCTGGCGCTGTCGGCCAGCGGGCGGCCCAGCAGTGACTGGACCGGCGCGGTCAGCGTGTCGAGCGCTGCGGCGGCGTTGGCGGCTTCGGTGTCCAGGTAGGCGCTTGCCGCGGCGGCCAACGCCTGAGTGAAGCGCTGATGGAAGGCCGCCACCTGACTCATGACCGCCTGGTACTCCCGGGCGTACGAGCCGAAGAGGGTAGCGGTGGCCGCTGACACCTCGTCGGCTGCGGCGGCCACCCAAGCGGTGATCCGCCCCGCCGCGGCCACGTTGGCCTCGCCGATCGCCGAACCGATTCGCGCCACATCGGCGGCCGCTGCCGTCATCGTCTGCGGCTCGGTGGTGAGATACGTCATCAGTGCGTCCTCCGAACGACCAGGATTCCTGTCCAACCGATGCATCGGCCAAACAGGTGATCCGGCGCCCGAAGCCGGTGCTCGTCAGCGTAAGGCGTTTCGGTAAGGGCCGCTTGTGATCTGAGCGAAACGGCGGCGGGGCGAAACGCTGCCCTGCCCGCCGGGGCCATGGGGAACGCGACGCGGCCGCGCCGGATGCTCGGCCGCGATGTCGCGGACGGTCAGTTCCCCCGGGTCGTCCGGTTCAGAACAGCTGCGCCGCAGTGGTTTTGGTTACCGTGACGGCTAGGCCGCACCGGTGAGGTCGCCGATAACCGATTCGACTCCATTCAGCAAGACGATGGTCTGGAAGCCGCCAGCGAGGGTCAGCAGGGCCACATCTGCAGCAACCGGATAGCCGAATGCATTGACGATGCCGGCCGGGTCACCGTTGGCCAGCTCCCGGATCCCGTCCAGGAAGAGGTTGACGTTATACGACGGAACGTTGGTGGCCAGGGTGTTGACGATGTCAGCGGTCGGTAGCGCCATGGCGTAGGTGTCGGCCGCAGCGCTGCTGATGGCGTTGGTGATGTGGGTGTTGGCCGCCTTGAGGGCATCGATGATGCCGTCGATGGGGGAACCGGTTGCCGCAGGCAGAGTCGGTAACGCCCACGCCGTCGGCGAGCCGCCGGTCAGCGCGGCGGCCGGCAGCGAGAAGTCGGGCAGCGACGTCGGCAGCATGGCACCGATATCGCCGGCGAAGGCATTCACCCCCTGCTGGGCTGCACCGACCATGTCGCCGGCGAAGGTCAACGGGTCAATCGATGGGAATAGCCCGAATCGGGTGGGTACATCCGCATATCCGGTCGAATAGCCGAAGTGGGGATCGCCGTAGCCGAGGTTGACCAGATATGTCAGGTTCGGTTCGACCAGATCCGCCAACGGGTTGCCGATCACCGGAAGCGCCCGTAGCGGCTGCAGCAGCGGCAGCCCGGGGTAGGTGATCATGTAGTAGTGCTCGAGGCCGTTGTTGGCCGGCGACACCGGCAGCTCGACCATGTTGTAGCCCGGGGGAAGGTTGTTCGGATCCAGTAATGGATAGTCGCCGTGCACGAACTGGATGCCCATGAATGCGTTGAGGTCCGCCAGGAAATTGATCGGGTAACGGGGGAAGTCGGCGTATCCGTCGTATTGAAGTGTGTACTGGCTGAGCTGGTAACCCGAATTCGACGGCGTCGCCCCGTAGAACTCCAGACCCAGCGCCGGCATGGACAACCCGGGGAAGCGCGATAGCAGGCCGCCGTTGGGGGCCATCGGATTACCCAACAGCGTGAAGCTGAGGTTGGCTGTGTTCGGGCTCCCCTGCAGAATGAGTTGGCGCATCTCCATCGAGGAGAGGATCGCGCTCTGCGAATAGCCCAACACCGCGACGTTGCCCCCGGCTGTGATCAGCCCTTGCGGCCCGAGGAGCGCGTTGTGGAGGATCTGCACACCGGTGGTCACCGACTGGGTGAGCGGCAGGTCTTTGATCTGGGTGAGCGGATACAACCCCTCGGGGGTGTTGAGGGGGATCAACTGGCTGGGTGTGCCCGAAATATAGGGTGCAACGGACTGCATGTACGCCAGTGATGGAATCGGTGTGCCGCTGCCGGTCATGATCAACGCGTCGAACGGCGACGCCAGCGCCGCCGGCGCCGGCGCTGCGCCCCCAGCCGGGGCGGCCGCGGCTCCGCCTCCGCCTAGTAACGACGCGATGGGCGAGGTTACCGCCCGAAGCGCCCCGGACACCATCGCCGCGTTGGCCGCCTCCGCCTGCGTGTAGGCCGTCGCGGCGGCGGCCAGGGCCTGGGCGAATGTGTCATGGAACACCGCGGCCTGCTTGATGACCGCCTGGTATTCCTGTGCGTATGTGCCGAACAGCGTCGCAGCCGCGGCCGACACCTCGTCGGCGGCGGCTGCCGCCAGACCGGTGGTAGGGCCGGCGGCCGCGGCATTGGCTTGGGCGATCGCCGAACGAATTCCCTCGATGTTCGCGGCGGCCTCGGCCATCAGTTGCGGTTGGGTGATCATGCTGGTCATCGATCTATTTCCTTCAAATTCCTTCAAACCCAGGTTTTTTCGTTGTGATAGCGCCGATGAGGCGAAACCGATGGCCCGGGCGGCACCGGCCATCGGGAGGTCCGGCATCTGTCAGCCTAGTTCGGTCCGTCGGATCGTATTGCGCGTTTGGCTATCTCAGCCGAACCCGGCGTCGCGCGGGGTGCTCGACCGCCGGCCCGCAGCGCCGTCAGGCGATCAGGGACTGAATGCCGCGGACCGACGTAATGCGGGCTTTGGCGCTGCGCCGCCTTAGAAGTCGGTGACGACGATGCCCAGCAGGACCAAGCCCTCCAGCCCGCCGGCAAGCGCAAGCAACCCCACGTCGGCGGCGATCGGATAACCGATGGCATTGATCAGCCCGACCGGGTCGCCATTGACCGTTTGTTCGATGCCGTCCAGGAAGAGGTTGACGTTGTAAGACGGGACTTCGGTCAGGCCGGCGTTGAGGATGTCTGTAGTCGGAAGCAACGCCTCGTAAGCGCTGGACAGCCCCCCGGAAATGGTGTTGCTGAGATAGGTGTTCGCGGCCTGCAGATCGGTGATCAGGCCGTCGATCGACGTCGGCGGAGCCAGTGTCTCGGGTGGCGGCAACGCGATCGACGTCAGCAGATCGACCAGGCGCGACGAACCCAGGCTGGGCACGCTGGGCGGTCCTTGCGGTCCTTGGCCGAGGATATCGTTGAGCGCGTCGTTGAAGCCCTGCTGCGTCCCGGTGACCAATTCTCCGGCGACGACGGCCGGGTCGACCTCAGGGAACAGCCCGAACGGCGTGGGCACATTCGCCGGTGCGGTCGAATAGCCGTAACGGGGGTCGCCGTAGCCCAAATTGACGACGGTCGTCAAATTCGGCTCGATGAGATCGGCAAGCGGATTACCCAGCACCGGAATGAATCTCAGCGGCGTCAACAGCGGTAAATGGTGGGTGCGGATGAGGTAGTACGAGGTATTTCCGTTGTACGTCGGATCCGTGGGCAACTTGATCAGATCGCCCGGGGGCAGGGTCTGCGGATTGATATCCGGAGTATCGGTGTGGACGAAGGCGATGCCGGCGATGGCATTCAGGTCCGACACGATATTGAGCGGATAGCGCGGGAAGTCGGCGAACCCGTCGTATTCGTGGGTGTAGATCGAGGTCGGGTAGATGGTGTCGGCGGGCGTTGCTCCGAAGAACTCCACACCCAGGCTCGGCAGGCTGAGGCCGGCGAAGCGCGACAGGAGGCCGCCGTTGGGATTCATCGGATTGGCCAGCAGGACGAAGCCGAGCTTGTCGGCGGGGGGAGCGGTGCCCGGCGGCATGGCCGCCAGATTGCGCATCTCCAACGAGGCGATGATCGCGCTCTGCGAGTACCCGCCGACGACGACGCTGTTTCCCAGGGTGTTGACCTCGTTCAGGATCGCGTTGTGCAGGATCTCGACGCCCTGGCTCACCGACGTGGTCAGCGGCAAGCTCTTTTCACCGGTGAGCGGATACAACTGCTCCGGGGTAAACAGCGCCAGCGCATTGGTGGCCCCGAATTGCGGACTGATGTAATTGAGCAGGCCGTTGACGTAATCGGTTCCGGGCGTTGGGTTTCCGCTGCCACCCATGATCAGGGAAACCGTCGGTGGCGTCAGTGACGACGTCGTGATGGCAGCCGACACGGTTGCCGCGTTGGTGGCTTCGCTCTGGCCGTAGGCCAAACCGGCGGCGGCCAACGTCCGGGTGAACTCGACCTGAAACGCCTCCAGCAGCGTGACGATGGCCTGGTACTCCCGGCCGTAGGCACCGAACAGATTCGCGATGGCCGCCGACACCTCATCGGCAGCCGCTGCCGCCACGCTTGAGGTCGGACCGGCTGCCGCGGCACTGGCCGAGCCGACCGCGGCGCCAATGCGTTCGAGATCTGCCGCGGCCGTCGCCATCATCTGCGGCTCGACGAGCACGTACGGCATCGGCGCATCCTCCTTAACGACCAATCTCAGGCGCTCAGTGCGAACCCGTCCGCCGCTTTAGCGCCTAGCCATTTCATCGCGTCTAGCCGCAATCCAGCTAGAAGTTCAGGCTCTGCAATTGCTGAATAATTGCCGCCACCGTTCTGAAGATCGCGATGAATTCGATCATGCTGCCCAGCGCGGCCAAGCCCGCGGTGGCGGCCAGCGGCAATTCGATCGCGGCAATGAAGTTTCCGTGTAGCAGCTGATTCAGGAACAGGCTGAGGTCGTAAGCCGGAAGAATCGTGGCAAAAGCCAGACCCAGATCCGCCGTGGGCAGCAGAAGTGAGTAGCTGTCCGACACAACGGCGGCAAAAGTGCTGGCGATATTGGCGGGTGTCGCGGGCACCGGTCCCGGACCCGGCGGCAGGATTTGCTGGATGTACGGTGGGAACCCGATCATCGGCAATTCGGGAGGGTTGAGCGCAGCGGGCAGCGCTGCCGCGAAGTCGTTGATGCCTTGCTGGGTTCCGGCAACCAGGGCATCGACGACGACGCCGGGCGGGAGGTCGGGGAAGAGCCCGAACGGGGTGGGCACATTCGCGAAGCTCGTCGAATAGCCGAATCGCGGGTCGCCATAGCCCAGGTTGACGAACACTCTCAAGTCCGGCTCGATGAGCGCGGCCAGGGGCGGTCCGATGACCGGGATTGCCCGCACCGGGTCCAGCAGGGGCAGGTGCGCGGTTGGAATGATGAAGTACTGATTCGACGTCACGCCCTCGACCGGCAGGAGTATGGCGTCCGCTACCTGTTGTGGCGTGAGGTACTGATACTGGGTGTGCACGGTGATGATCCCGAAAACCGCGTTGATGTCGGACAAGACATTGAGCGGATACCGCGGGAAGTCGGCGAAGCCGTCGTATTCGAGCGTGTAGGTAGTCGTCGGATAGGGGTTGTCCGCAGTCGCCCCGTAGAACGGCAGGCCGAGGGTCGAAATGTTCAGCCCGGGTATCCGTGAAAGGATGCCGCCGTTGGGATTCATTTCGTTGCCGATGAATATGAAGCTGAGCTGACTCGGGTCCGGCTTATTGGGGCCCAGGGAGAGAAGCTGCTGTATTTCCAGGGACGAGATGACGGCGCTTTGGGAATAGCCGAAAACGGTGACTTGGTTTCCGGCGTGGATCTGCTCCCAAATCGCGGCGTCGAGTATCTGCAGCCCTGTTTGCACCGAATTTTGGAAGGGCAGGGATTTGACGCCGGTGATGGGATAGAGCTCCTCAATGGTGTTCAACGGGTTCACGACCACGCCGGGCGGCAGGAATAGATTCGTGATGTTGGTGAGGTACTGGATCGAGGGTATCGGCGATCCGGTGCCGCTCATGACAATCGCCGTGTTCTGGCCGAAAACCGGCGGTACCACCGGGGGGGAGGTCGGCGTAAAGAGCCCGGTGGTGGCCCCTTTCACCAGGGTGGCGGCGCTGATGGCCTCATCGCCGAAGTAGGCGTTCGCGGCCGCTGCCAAGTTTTGGGTGAATTGGTTATATAGCGCCCCGAGTTGCGCGTTGATCGCTTGGTATTCCTGCCCGAACGCGCCAAAGAGTTGTGCGATGGCGGCGGACACCTCGTCTGCAGCGGCCGTGGCGATCGTGGTCGTCGGCCCTGCCACGGACGCAGCGGCCTCGCTGATCGCCGTGCCGACCCCTGCTAACTCGGTTGCGGCCGCAGCCATAAGCGGCGGCTGGGTGAGAACATACGACAAGACGCCATCCTCCTGGCGACGGGGTGCACATGTCGGGTACCCGTTGAGCGTAAGGCGATTCCGCGATCGTGTCTGGCCTTTGGGCCGACCTCAAAGATCGGTGTTCAGCCCAGTAGCGCGTCGCGGAGCCGGCCGACATCGGCCGCCGTAATCCCCGCGTCGCGCAGGTATGCGCCGACCGACCCCCAGGTCTGATCGATCGTCTGCCACGACGCGGCCAGGTACTCCGGCCGGACGCCGAGCACGCCGTCGGACAGTCGGGCTTCCGTGAAGGTCACCACCTCGGGCGTCAGTTCGGTGTCGGAGCGCTGCCGGATCATTTCCGAGATTTGTTCCCGCAACTGCGGCACCGCGTCATTGCTGCGCAGGAAGTCGGTCAGGATGGCGTCGCGGTCGACGCCAATGGCTTCCAGCACGGTGGCAACCACGAAGCCCGTGCGGTCCTTGCCCGCAAAGCAATGCGTGAGCACCGCCCGCCCGCCGGACAGCAAGGTGACGACGCGCTGCAGCGCCCGTTGGGCACCGGTACGCGTGGGGAATTGGCGATATTCGTCGGTCATGTAACGGACGGCGGCCTGGTCGATTGATTCGCCGTCCGGGCTGTTGGTCATGAGCTGCCGAAACGCGTGTTCGTGTGGCGCGTCGGCGTCGGCCCCGGCGTCGTCGTCGGCCAGGTCGGGGAACGGCAGGAGGTGGATGTCGACGCCGGCAGGCAGTCGTCCCGGACCGCGCCGGACGACCTCCCGTGACGAGCGCAGGTCGGCGACATCGGTGATGGCCAGCCGGCGCAGCGTTTCGCGGCCGGCGTCGTCGAGGCGACTGAGCTCGCTGGAGCGAAACAGCCGCCCCGGCCTCAGCGCGGTGCTCTCGGCAACGTCACGAAAGTTCCATGCGCCCGGTAGTTCCAGGTCAGCCATGTCGGGTGACCGCTGCGGCGAACGCGGATTTCTCCCGCCCCAGCTCGGCGCGCGCGATCGATCGCAGGTGCACCTCGTCGGGTCCGTCGAAGATCCGCATCGCACGATGCCAGCTGTAGAGCCTGGCCAGCGGGGTGTCGTCGCTGACCCCGGCGGCGCCGTGTACTTGGATCGCCCGGTCGATGACGTCACACGCGACTTGCGGTGCCACCGCCTTGATCATCGCGACCAGGTGACGTGCCTCCTTGTTGCCGTGCTGGTCGATGGTCCAAGCCGCCTTCTCGCATAGCAGCCTTGCTTGGTCGATTTCGTTGCGGGACTTGGCAATTGCCTGCTGGACCACGCCCTGTTCGGCCAGCGGGCGGCCGAACGCCACCCGGTTGCGCGCCCGGTCCACCATGAGCGCCAGTGCCCGTTCGGCTCCGCCCAGTGCGCGCATGCAGTGGTGGATGCGGCCCGGTCCCAGCCGGGCCTGGGCGATCGCGAAGCCCGAGCCTTCTTCGCCGAGCAGGTTGGTTGCCGGCACCCGGACGTTGTCGTAGCTCACCTCGCAGTGGCCGTGCTGATCCTGCCAGCCGAAGACTGGGGTGGAACGGACGATCGTCACCCCGGGGGTGTCCATCGGCACCAAGATCATCGACTGCTGTTGGTGGGCGGCCGCGTCGGGGTTGGTGCGCCCCATCACGATCAAGATCTTGCAGCGTGGGTCCGACGCGCCCGACGTCCACCATTTGCGGCCATTGATGACGTAGTCGCCGCCGTCTCGGGAGATCGTGGTTTCGATATTGCGGGCGTCGCTGCTGGCGACCGCGGGCTCGGTCATGGAGAACGCGCTGCGAATCTCGCCGTCCAGCAACGGTTGCAGCCACTGCCGGCGCTGCTCGTCGGTGCCGAACATGTGCAAGATCTCCATGTTGCCGGTGTCGGGCGCCGCGCAGTTCAATGCCTCGGGCGCGATCTCCAGGCTCCACCCGGTCAGCTCGGCCAGTGGCGCGTACTCCAGGTTGGTCAAGCCCGACTCCGCCGGCAGGAACAGGTTCCACAGGCCGCGTTCTTTGGCCTTGATTTTGAGTTCCTCGGTGATCGGCGGCACGGTGTGGTCATCGGGGCCAGCTTCCTGGCGATATCTCTCGTAGTCGTACTCGGCCGGGAAGACGTGCTCCGTCATGAAGTCGGACAACCGCTGGTGGTATTCGACGGCCTTGGGCGACATCGCGAAGTCCATTCCGCCACCCTAAAGCACCGTAGGACACGTGCTGCCGGCCCGGGCCGCGGGCACCGCCCGGCTCACGAGCAGACGCATAGGCGCCGCGACACGCCGATATCAAGGTGCGTTTGTGTCTGTTCGCGATGGAATGGGCGTCATGACCGAGAGCCGCCCCCCGTTCCCGCCGTTCACCGTCGACACGGCCACCCAGAAGGTCCAGGCCGCGGAGGATGCCTGGAACACTCGCGACCCTCACCGTGTCAGCCTGGCCTACACCGTCGACTCGCAATGGCGGAACCGCGACGAACACATCGTCGGCAGGGACCAGATCGTGGCCTTTCTGACCCGCAAGTGGCAGCGCGAGCTCGACTACGCGCTGCGCAAGAGCTTGTGGGACTTCCACGACAGCCGCATCGCGGTGCGGTTCCAGTACGAGTGTCGCGACCACACCGGTCAGTGGTATCGCAGCTACGGCAACGAGCTGTGGGAATTCACCTCGTCTGGGCTGATGGCGCGCCGCGAGGCCAGCATCAATGACGTGCGAATCGCCGAATCCGAGCGGCGCTGGTTCGGTCCGCGACCGGCTTCCGAACACGGGCTGGACATCCCGCTCTGGTGAGGCCCGTCGCTGCGTCACACAACCTCACTTTGTGTCGCCACAACAGCCTGGCGGCTACCGGATCCGCATCGAGCGGCGAACTATCAACCAGTGTGCTGAGGGTTGTCGGCACCTCGACCTGAACGGTCGCAAATCGGTGGTGAACCGGGCACGCGTTATGGTAGCCAGGCGCGCGGCCGAGCCGGCGGAATATCCATCACGCAGGAACGTACCCGAAAGTATGAGGAAAGTAGATGTACGCGCCATGACAGATGCGCAGACCCACACCATCAGGGTAGGGGTGGTGGCCGAGTCACGGCCCGACGAGCGCCGCGTTGCGCTGGTACCCAAAGCGGTCGCCTCACTGGTGAACAGTGGTGTTGCCGTCGTGGTCGAGTCCGGTGCCGGTCAGCGGGCGCTGCTACCCGACGAGCACTACACCGATGCGGGAGCCACCATCGGAGATGCGTGGGCTGCCGACGTCGTCGTCAAGGTCGCGCCGCCGACCGCCGAGGAGGTGGGCCGACTGCACAGCGGGCAGACCCTGATCGGCTTCCTGGCTCCGCGCAACGCCGACAACTCGATCGGTGCGCTCAAGCAAGCCGGCGTGCAGGCCTTCGCGCTTGAGGCCGTTCCCCGCATCTCCCGGGCCCAGGTCATGGATGCGCTGTCGTCGCAGGCCAACGTCGCCGGCTACAAGGCGGTGCTGCTTGCCGCATCGGAGTCGACCCGGTTCTTCCCGATGCTGACCACCGCGGCGGGAACGGTGAAGCCGGCCACGGTGCTGGTTCTCGGTGTCGGCGTGGCCGGCCTGCAGGCGTTGGCGACGGCCAAACGGCTGGGTGCGCGCACCACCGGCTACGACGTGCGGCCCGAAGTGGCCGACCAGGTCCGATCGGTCGGGGCGCAGTGGCTGGAGGTCGGAGTCACGGCTTCGGGTGAGGGCGGATACGCCCGCGAGCTGGCCGACGAGGAGCGTGTCCAGCAGCAGAAGGCTCTGGAAGAGGCGATCAGCGGCTTCGACGTGGTGATCACCACTGCGCTGGTACCGGGCAGGCCCGCGCCGCGGCTGGTGACCGCCGCCGCGGTGGAAGCCATGAAGCCCGGCAGTGTCGTGGTGGACCTGGCCGGTGAGACCGGTGGCAACTGCGAGTTGACCGAGCCCGGTAAGACGGTGGTCAAGCACGGAGTCACCATCGCCTCGCCGCTGAATCTGCCGGCGACCATGCCCGAGCACGCCAGTGAGCTATACAGCAAGAACATCACGGCCCTGCTGGAGCTCCTGGTCAAGGACGGCAAGCTGGCTCCCGACTTCGACGACGAAGTCATCGCGGAATCGTGTGTGACCCGCGCACAGGACCGAGAGGACTCCTAGAAAGATGTACGACCAACTGTTGGAGAACCTGGCGATCCTGGTGCTGTCCGGGTTCGTGGGGTTCGCGGTGATTTCCAAAGTGCCCAACACGCTGCACACCCCACTGATGTCGGGAACCAACGCGATCCACGGCATCGTGGTGCTCGGTGCGCTGGTGGTGTTCGGGGAGGTCGAGCACCCGTCGCTGGCCGTGCAGATCATCATGTTCGTCGCGGTGGTGTTCGGCACGCTGAACGTCATCGGCGGCTTCATCGTCACCGACCGGATGCTCGGCATGTTCAAGGGCAAGAAGCCGCAGGCTAAGGAACAGCCCAAGATCCAGGAGCCGGCAGCCAAATGAACTACTTGGTGATCGGCCTCTACATCGTCTCGTTCTCCCTGTTCATCTACGGTCTGATGGGTCTGACCGGGCCCAAGACCGCGGTGCGCGGCAACCTCATTGCTGCGGTCGGCATGACCATCGCCGTGGCGGCCACACTGGTCATGATCCGGCACACCAGCCAATGGCCGCTGATCATCGCGGGCCTCGTCGTGGGTGTGGTGCTCGGCGTGCCGCCGGCGCGGCTGACCAAGATGACCGCCATGCCGCAGCTGGTGGCGTTCTTCAACGGCGTCGGTGGTGGAACGGTGGCGCTCATCGCGCTCGCGGAGTTCATCGAAACCACCGGCTTCTCGGCGTTCCAGCATGGCGAGTCGCCGACCGTGCACATCGTGGTGGCCTCGCTGTTCGCCGCCATCATCGGATCGATTTCGTTCTGGGGATCGATCATCGCGTTCGGCAAGCTGCAGGAAATCATCTCCGGCCGCCCGATCGGCCTCGGCAAGGCGCAGCAGCCTGTCAACCTGCTGCTTCTGGCGGCCGCCGTCGTGGCTGCGGTGGTGATCGGGCTGGGTGCGCATCCCGGCAGCGGCGGCGTGTCGCTGTGGTGGATGATCGGACTGCTGGCCGCCGCCGGTGTGCTGGGTCTGATGGTGGTGCTACCCATCGGCGGTGCCGATATGCCGGTGGTGATCTCGATGCTCAACGCCATGACCGGGCTGTCCGCCGCAGCGGCCGGATTGGCGCTGAACAACACCGCGATGATCGTGGCCGGCATGATTGTCGGCGCATCCGGCTCCATCCTGACCAACCTGATGGCCAAGGCGATGAACCGCTCGATTCCGGCCATCGTCGCGGGCGGTTTCGGGGGCGGCGGCGTGGCCCCCAGCGGCGACGGCGGCGGCGACAAGCACGTCAAGGCCACGTCGGCGGCCGACGCCGCGATTCAGATGGCCTACGCCAACCAGGTCATCGTGGTGCCGGGCTATGGGCTGGCCGTGGCGCAGGCACAGCATGCCGTCAAGGACATGGCGTCATTGCTGGAGGACAAGGGAGTGACGGTCAAATACGCCATCCACCCGGTGGCCGGTCGGATGCCCGGGCACATGAATGTGCTGCTGGCCGAGGCCGAAGTCGACTACGACGCGATGAAGGACATGGACGACATCAACGACGAGTTCGCCCGCACTGACGTCGCGATCGTCATCGGGGCCAACGACGTCACCAATCCGGCAGCCCGCAACGACGCGTCCAGCCCGATCTACGGCATGCCGATCCTCAACGTCGACAAGGCCAAGTCGGTGATCGTGCTCAAGCGCTCGATGAACTCCGGGTTCGCGGGTATCGACAACCCGCTGTTCTACGCCGACGGCACCACGATGCTGTTCGGGGATGCAAAGAAGTCGGTGTCCGAGGTCACCGAGGAACTCAAGGCGCTGTAGCCCGGTACCCGGTTGGCTGATGCCGGCGCGCGGCTGTCTCACATGACAGGCGGAATCAATCGCGCTATGGACCCAAGGGCGCCACTCAGCAACGACAGCTCTGTCACACTCGACTGGCCGACGTTGAACACCAGGCCGGGATTCGCCGACGGAACATAGGGATAGGTATCCGGCAGCGAGGACTGCGGTAACACGCCGATATCCACCAGCGCGGCTTGCGGGCCTTGCACGGCCCCTGTCGCCAGGTGGGAGATCACTGTGATCGGGTTGACGAATCCGAACAAGCTGGCGGGGGTGGGCACATCCGCGTAGCCGTAGCCGTAGCCCAAATCGACCAACACCCGGAGGTCCGGCTGGATCAGGTCGGCGAGCGGGGGCCCGACAAAGGGAATGTCGCGAAGGGGTTGCAGCAACGGGAGGTCCTGGGTCAAAAACATGTAGTAATGGGTGTTGCCGGTGGAGCCCGGGGATGTCGGCAATGGCACGGCATTCGCAACGTCGGCGGCCGTGACGGGATACGCGTTGTGGACCAATCTGATGCCCATGAAGGCGTTGATGTCGGACAAAATATTGAGCGGGTATTGCGGGTTGTGGGCGTAGCCGTCGTATTGGCCGGTGTAGATGTAGGTCTGGTAGGGAGAATTCGGTGGCGTTGCACCGTCGAACGACACATCCATGAACGGGATGTAAAGGCCGGTGTAACGCTCCAGAATACCGCCGTTGGGGTTATTGATATTGCCGATCATCATGAAAGCCAGCCGGCTGGGGTCTGGCTGTTGGGCAAGTGGTAGCGCCATAAGCGCACGTATCTCATTGGTGGCTACCGCGGCGCTTTGCGAATAGCCGAAAACGACGACATCATGCCCATTTTGTAGTTCGGCGTTGATTCCGTTGTTCAGCAAAGTGACGCCCTGGGCGATGGACTGGTCGAGTGACAGCTGCCCGATAAACGGCCACCACTGCTCGGGCGTGTATTGGGCGACCGGGTTGTTGGGCCCGAAAATTGGCTGGATGTACGCGCTGTCAAGGGCCGCCAAGACAGGCGCAGGAAAGACCGGATACCCGGTGCCGCCCATGATTAACGCCGTGACCGGGTTGCCGGACAACATCACATTCGAAGTCGGCGCAGTGACGGCGCCGCCGGGTCCGGGGTTGCCCAGTCCCAGCAGCGCCTGGACTGGCGCGTCAAGCGCGTCAAGTGCACCCGACATGGCCGCGGCGTTGGCGGCCTCGGCCTGCGCGTAGGCGGCCCCAGCGGCGGCCAGCGCCTGGGTGAATTCGCTGTGGAAGGCCCCGGCCTGGTTCAGGACCGCCTGACAATCGCGGGCGTATGCGCGAAACAGCGCCGCAGCGGCCGCCGACACCTCATCGGCGGACGCCGCCAGCACACGGGCCGTTGGGCCCGCAGCGGCGGCACCGGCCGCGCTAATCGCCGAACCGATCCCATCCACGTCGGCGGCCGCCGTCGCCAGCATCTCGGGGACCGCGATCACACTGGGCATCTCGTCTCCTGTCCGACACCGAAGGCCATTACCCGTCAAAAGGGGACCGGCCCTTCCAAGCGCGGCCGGCCCAACAGCGGGTGCCCAGAGCCTAAAAGAAGTCCTGCCGGGACATCCGGCATTTTGGCCACTCCAGCTTCCGCTGGGCCCCAAGGTCGCGATCGCGGCCGGTTGGGATCAGGCGATCGTTACCAACGGCAGGTCGCCGAACAGGGCTAGCCGGCCGCGCGGGAGCTTGTCGGTTTCGTTGGTCGCGCTGGTGGCGCTGAATATCTAGACGGGCGGATAGGCCGGCGGCGGATAGCCGTTGCCGTCCTGGACCCCGCGGATGCCCCAGGTCAGGTAATTGAAGAAGAACTCGATTTCGTCGCTCACGTCGTAGTCAGGACTTGGATCCATTACTGCACCTCTCGACTCGCTATCGACTCGCTATCGACTCGCGACTTGGTCGCCCAGGAGTCTAGTCGGATCCGCGTCGGTGCGACAGGCGGTGCCGCCCCTGCCTAGACTGTCCAACCAGTTGATTGGTTAAGCCTTGATTCGGGGCGCCGAGCCCCGCGGGCAGCGAGATAGCGAGTACCGATGCCACAAACGCCGTCCGAGAACGGGCTTTCGCGCCGTGAGGAGTTGCTGGCCGTTGCCACAAAGCTGTTTGCTGCCCGCGGCTATCACGGCACCAGGATGGATGACGTCGCCGACGTGATCGGGCTGAACAAGGCGACGGTGTACCACTACTACGCCAGTAAGGCGTTGATCCTGTTCGACATCTATCGCCAGGCTGCCGAGGGCACGCTGGCCGCCGTGCACGACGACCCGTCCTGGACCGCGCGCGAAGCGCTCTACCAGTACACCGTGCGGCTGCTCACCGGCATTGCGCGCAATCCGGAACGGGCCGCGGTGTACTTCCAGGAGCAGCCCTACATCACCGAATGGTTCACCAGCGAACAGGTGGCGGAGGTTCGCGAGAAGGAAGCCCAGGTCTACGAGCACGTCCACGGCCTCATCGACCGCGGCATCGCCAGCGGCGAGTTCTACGAATGCGACTCCCATGTGGTGGCGCTGGGCTACATCGGGATGACCCTGGGCAGCTACCGCTGGCTGCGGCCGAGCGGACGGCGCACCGCCAAAGAGATCGCGGCCGAATTCAGCACCGCGCTGCTGCGCGGGCTGATTCGCGACGAGTCGATCCGCAGGAATTCTCCGCTGGGACCGTAGCGACGATACCCGTCGGCCGTTAGGGATTCACCGGCGGAATCAGATGCAGGATCGACCCGAGCGTGCAGCGGAGCACCGACAGGCCCGTTGTTGGCGGTCTGGCTATAGCTATAGAAAGCGAGCGTCCTCATACGTAAGCGTTGGTTGGGTGATGCTCGGCCGTTCGGCCGAGTGAGCTGGTGAGACGAGGGATCTCCGTGTTCGGAGGTCGGTCGTAGCCTCAGGTTGTTCAGGCCAAGGAGGCGGTGATGGCCGACTATGCGACTCCACTGCGGGATCATGTGACGCTCACCTGTCGATCGGTGGATCGGATCTTTTTGCAGGCGTATGTGCCGAAGCTGCAGTCGGTGGGCGGGGTGTGCCAGTTCCTGTACTGGCAGAAAGGGTTCGGTATTCCCTTGTCGGCGGCGTTCGGCACGATCGGCGACGCCTACGTCGCCGAGGTGTACCGGTGGGCCAAGGCGCACGGTGTTCCGGTGCGTCGGTTCGCCAAGGGCGAGAACAAGGAGGAAATTGCCCGCCCGTTGATCGAGGCGGCCGAACGCGAGGGCGGCGACGGGAAAGTGGTGTTGATCGGCATCGCGCAGGAGAAAACGCCGGTGTGGCGGTCCTGGAAGGCCAAGGGCCAAGAACACGCGGCGCATCCGCACATGGAGTGGGGTCGGCAGATGGGTTTCGTCAACCATTTCTACTTCTACTGATGGGATCCCGAGTGGGGTGGGGGCGTTGTGGAAGACCAACGCCTACGCGCCGTGGCCGGTGTGGATCTGGCTCAACGGGCATACCTGGGCGCAGCGCCGGTGCGAGCGGCTCGGCATCGGCTACACCGCGCTGGACAACGGATTTCGCGTTTGTGAGGATCCCGCAGCGTTGCAGCGGATCTGTGACCGGCTCGGCGCGGGTGCGGTGAATCGGCGGGCCGGTCGTTTCGAGCAACTCCTCCGCGATCACCTGGATATCGGGCGGCTCGGAATCGGTGTCGCTGATCTTTGATCGGCGCATCATCGCTACCACCCCGGGCAGCTGGCGCACCAAGGTGATCACCAAGGGGGTTGATCCGCAGATCAGCTGCTATTACAAGGCCGGCCGGATCAAGCAGTACTTCAAGGAGCAGCGAGCGTTGCGCACCGAGACGGTCATCTGCAACACCCGCGACTTCGGCATCGGCAGGCGGGTCACCGCCGAGAACTGGAAGGCCCTTCGGGCGGTTGGCGAGCACGCCAACCAGCGTCTGTGCGACGCGCAAGCAGCCGATGCTCGGTCCGCTCCGGATGTGGCCACCTTTACCCAGGTGACCCGACCGTCACAGATCGACGGTCAACACGTCCCCGGGCTGCCGTTCGGGGACCCGCGGGTGATGGCGGTGCTGGCCGCCCATCGTCGGCTTCACCCAGAGAAACCCGGAAACCGGGCGAGGATGCCCCCGTCGGGGTTGTTGGGATTGCTGGCCAGCATGAACGACAGCTGGCCGGTGTATGGCGCACCGGCGGCCATGAGGGCGTTGACCTCGTTGGTGGCGATCGTGGCGCTCTGCGAGCAGCCGAAAACGACGACACTGTTACCGAGAGCGTTGATCTGGTGGTCGGTCCGTGCTGATCGCAGATCGGATGCCCGCTACGTCGGTGGCCGCGGTCGCCACCATCTCGGGGGGCGGTGAGCACGTACGACATCGCCTGTCCGTCCTGTCCTTCCCGACGAGCCCGTCCTTCCCGACGAGCGTGGCCTGGCAGGCGTCAGCAGGAGTTCTCGGCTTACACCTGAGCTGCGCTACCCGAGCAACGGAAGTGATGGCTGAATCAACGGAAGTACTAACGGAATCAACGGAAGTGCTAACGGAGTCAGCGCAGGAATGTGGTGGATGGGCGGAATCAAGTCCAGCAGCGGCCCGACGGCGCGAGTCAGCAAAGATATGTCCGTCACGGTTGGCTGGCCCGCGTAGAAATTCACGTCGGTGTCCAGCGTCGGAAGATACGGGTATTCGTTCGGCAGTACCGACTGCGGCAATACGCCTACTTCCACGAGCGAGGCTTGGACACCCTTGACGGTGCCGTCGACCAATTCTCGGCCGACGACGAAGGGGTCGGGTATGGAAAACAGGCTGGCCGGGGTTACGACATTCGCGTAGTCCTGGCCGTTTCCCCAGTCGGAGTAGCCCAAATCGACCAGCACCCGCAGATTGGGCTGGATGAGCTCGGCGAGCGGCTCACCTACAAAGGGGATGTCGCGAAGCGGGTGGAGCAATGGCAGGTCCTTGGTCATGAACATGTAGTACTGGGTGTTGCCGTTATACCCCGGAGACGTCGGCAACCGTACCGCGTCGTTAACGTCGAGATTTGGGTACAAATCGTGTCGTCCGGTGCTCATTAGCGCGTTGAGGTCGGCCAAGAAATTGAGCGGGTAGCGCGGGAAGTCGCTGGCCGGGTCGTATTGGGTGGCGTAAATGGTGGTCGGGTAGGGAGAATCCGGTGGGGTCGCTTCGGTGAATGTTATGTCCAACCAGGGGATGGTAATGCCTGGAAATCGGGTGAAGAAGCCCCCGTTGGGCGTTGCGGGATTACCGGCCAGCACGAACGACAGCTGGCTGGGGTCGGGCCGCATGCCAGGGGGCAGAGCCATCAGTTCGGTGATCACGTTGGTGGAAACCACAGCGCTTTGCGAGAACCCGAAATTGACGACGGGATTTCCCGCGCCGATCTGAGAATTGATCGCATTAGTCAGATCCGTCATGCCCTGGGCGACGGACTCGTTGAGCGTCAGGTTGCCTTGGAATATGGTGAGCGGCCACAGCTGGGCGGGGTAACTCACGCCCGTCGGGTTTGCGCCGGGGAAGAAGGGCTGGATGTAGGCGTTGTCGATCAGCGATACGTAGATGGGGAAGGGCTCCGGGTCGAAGGTTCCGCCCATGACCAGCGCCACCGTGGAGGCGGCGGGCGCCGCGGCAGCCATCAGCGTCGGCGCGGTGGTGGAGTTGGTGACCGCCGGGGCGAGCAGGCTCTGGACCTGCGCGTTGAGTCCGCCGAGAGCATTGGCCACCGCGGCGGCATTGGCGGCCTCGGCTTGCGCGTAGGTGGTTGCCGCACCGGCCAGCGTCTGGACGAACTCGTCGTGAAACGCGGTGGCTTGCGTGAGGGCCGCCTGAAGCTGCTGGCCGTATGCGCCGAAGAGTTTCGCGATCGCCGCCGACACCTCGTCGGCGGCTGCCGCCAGCACATTGGTCGTCGACCCCGCTGCGGCCGCGCCGGCCGCGCTGATTGCCGAACCAATCTTCACCGCATTTGTAGCCGCCGACACCATCATTTCGGGCGCAGCGATGAGGTGCGTCATTGCAAGTCCTCCCCTGACGATCCGGCGTTTCCCAGCGGGAATGAGCAAGCTGTTCTTGCACTGGAAAACGGGGGTTTCAGCCGGTCAGCGAATATGTGATATTAGCAAGGCGCAAGCCTCGGCATGGGCGGAATCAATCCCACCACGGCGGAATCCATCCCAGATCTTTGGCCGCGGTGCCCAGGGCCCCGGTCAGCAGGGACAGGCCGGTCACGCTCGGCTGACCCACAAAGAAGTTCAGACCCGGGGCCACCGACGGAGCGTACGGATACCCAGTGGGTATGTAGGACGGCGGCAACCAACCGAGATTCACCAGGCTGGCTTGGACTCCCTGCCCGGCGCCCTTGGCCAGGTAGTAGCTGACGGCGAACGGGTTGGGAACCGACAGGAACGAGGCGGGGGTGGGAATGTCCGCATAGCTCAGACCCGGCCCGTAGTCGGAGTAGCCCAAATCGACGAGCACCCGCAGGTCCGGCTGGACCAGCTCGGCAAGTGGCGTCCCCACATAGGGAATCGGACGAATGAGGCTGGTCAGCGGCAGCTTCTGAGTGAGACCCAGGAAGTAGTCGGTGTTGCCGGTGTAGCCCGGGGAAGTCGGCAGGTGCACAGCGTTGGCAACCTGGTCCGGTGGCAAGCCGACGTAGAAATGCGTGCCGTCGACTATTCCGATCATGGCGTTCAGGTCCGCCAGGAGATTGAGCGGGTATTGCGGGAAGTTGCCGGTGCCGTCGTACTGGTTGGTGTAGATGACAGTCGGGTAGGGCGAATCCGGCGGCGTCGCGCCGTTGAACAGCACATCCAGGACCGGCACATACAGGCCGGTGAAGCGTTGCAGGACGCCGCCGTTGGGATTGTTCGGGTTACCGGTCAGCACGAAGCCCAGGTCGCTGGGGCTCGGCGGGGTGACTTGGGCCATCAAATGGCGTATTTCGATGGTGGCAATCACGGCGCTCTGCGAGTAGCCGTAAACGACGGCGCTGTTGCCCGCGGTGCTGAATTGCGTAGTGAGCGCGTTGCTCAAAGTAGCCACACCCTCGGCCACGGACCGGCCGAACGTCAGGTTGCCCAGATTCGGAGTGGTGGGCCAGAACTGCTCGGGCGTGTGCAGGGCATCCGAGAGAAAACCCGGGAAACGGGGCTGGATGAACAGCGTCTGAGCGCCTGTCACATACATCGGGTCGGGGTCCGGGATACCGGTGCCGCCCATGATGAAGGCGACCTGCGTGCCGAGGCTGGTTATCGACGGCGGGTTGATGCCACCGGCGCCGCCATTGGGAAGCAGCGGGGTCAACAGGGTCTGGACTTGCGTGCCGAATGCGTTCAGCGCGCCGCACGCCGTGGTTTCGGCTTGCGCGTAGGCGTTCGCCGCCGCGGCCAGTGCCTGGGTGAACTCGTTGTGAAACTCGGTCGCCAGGGTGACGACAGCCTGATACTCCTGACCGAAGGCGCCAAACAGTGTCGCGACAGCCGCCGACACCTCGTCTTCGGCCGCCGCAAGCAATCCCGTCGTGGAGCCAGCCGCGGCCGCGTTGGCCGTGTGGAGCGCCGCCGCGATCCCGTCCAGATCAGTGGCGGCCGCCGCCACCATTTCTGGCGCAGTGAGCAAATACGACATCGCTAAGTCCTTTGCAAACCGGGCGCCTCCCGTTCGAACACGGAGCGGGCCTGCGACTGCGGGTATCACGTATGAACAGAGACTAAAGCGGTCCCGCGGGGAAGTCCGGCGATTCCACGTTTCCGGCGGACCTGAACTCCCTGAACTCGCGGCGACCAGGCCATGCGCCGTCGTCTCATGGGAAGACGGGCGGCGGAATCAGATGCAGCAGCGACCCGAGGCCCCCGCTCGCCAGGGACAGCAATGTCACCTCGGGCTGGCCGATATAGAAATGCAGCCCCGGATTGATGGACGGAATCCACGGATAGGCCTGGGGGAACCACTCCGGGCCCCAGAATCCGGCTTCCACACCGATTTCCACCGCGGCGGCGTAGGGCGCCTGCAGGCTTCCCAGGGCCAGGTAGTAGCCGACAGCGAACGGGTTAGGGATCGAGAGCAGCCCGGCCGGAGTGGGAACATTTGCGTAGTTCGGTCCGTAGTCGCCGTAGCCCAGGTCGACGAGTACGCGCAACTGCGGCTGGAACAGGTCGGCGATCGGCGGTCCGGCGTAGGGAATGTCGCGAATCGGCTGGACCAGGGGCAGGTCCTGAGTCAACAGCATGTAGTACTGGGTGTGGCCCGCGTAGCCAGGAGACGTCGGCAGCGGCACCGCGTTGGCGAGCTCGCTGGCCGTGAGCGTGGGATAGGTGTTGTGGACATAGAAGTAGCCCATGAAGGCGTTGATGTCCGACAAGATGTTGAGCGGATAGCGCGGCGCGTTGGCGATGCCGTCGTACTGGGCGGTGTAGATGGTTGTCGCATAAGGGCTGTTCGGCGGCGTCGCGCCATTGAACGACACATCCAGGAACGGGATATAGAAGCCGGGGAATCGCGACAGTATTCCGCCGTCGGGGGTATTGGGATTGCCGATCATGACAAAGGAGATGTCGCCGGCATGGGGTGCGCCCGCTGATATGAGGGCGTTGATTTCGTTGTTGACGATGGTGGCACTCTGCGAATAGCCGAACGCGATGACCTTGTTTCCCATGGCTATTTGGGCGTTGATGGCATTGTTCAGCGCCGTCACACCCTGGGCGACGGACTGGTTGAACGTCAGGTTGCCGAGTTGGGGGGTAACCGGCCAGAACTGCTCGGGTGTGAAGAGCGCCTTCGGGATGGCCCCGGGGAAGAGGTGCTGAATGTATTTGACGTTGATTCGATTCAGGTATTTGGGGTCGGGGTCGGGGTTTCCGGTGCCGCCCATGATCAGCGCGATTTGCGAGGCCGCGGCCGGCACCGCAGTCAGCGCGCTGGATCCGCCGGTGCCGGCCGCAGCGCTGGTCAACAGCGACTGGATCGGTGTGGTGACCGCGTCCCGCGCATTCGACAGGGCCCCGTTCAGAGCCCCGCTTACCAGGGCCGCGTTGGCGGCCTCGGCCTGTGTATAGGCGCCCGCCGCGGCGGCCAGCAATTCGGTGAACTCCTGCTGAAACATAGCAGCCTGCCTGACGACCGCCTGGTACTCCCGGGCGTAGGCATTGAACAGCGCCGCGGTAGCCGCCGAAACCTCGTCACCGGCCGCTGCCAGCAGATTGGCCGTCGGTCCGGCAGCCGCCGCGTTGGCCACGCCGACCGCTGCGGCGATACCGTCGACATCGGTCGCGGCAGACGCCAAAAACTGCGGGGCAGTAAACACATACGACATCTCCCCGTCCTTCCCGGCACCGGGCCCCACCCTGGCCCACCGCAACTAGCCGCAACCGCGGGTATTGGGTAATTACAGAGAGTAGAGCCGTCGCGCCTGGAAGTCTGGGGTTTGCCCGTATCGACTAGCCGCTTTTCAGGTGCTTGTTCAGGAACGCGATCTGATCGGCGACGGCGCGCTCGAACGCGTCGTCGACATAGATGGCGAAATGCCCTTCGGGATACACCTTGACCTCACCGCGGGGTGCTTTGGCGGCATAACGCAGGGTCGGGCCGGCGGGCGCTACCGAGTCGGTCTCGCACACGCAGAACAGAATGGGGCAGCGGACCTTCGCGGCCAGCCGGCCGGGGCGGTAGGTGAGGACCTTCATCGCGATCCGGGCCGCGATCTCGTTGCGCAACTCGACACCCTTGGGCACCAACTTGAGGTAGCCCTCGTAGGCATCCGGTGCGGTCATCACCGCAACCTCGCCGGGCTTGCCGACCGTGGGCACGAGCACCGGCGGCCTCCTGGCCACGGCGCCGACGACGTCGCGTATCGCCAGTGCGGTCAGCCGCGCGACGGTCCCCGGGTTGATCGCGCGGACGGCGGCGATGCCGTCGGTGAACGGACACTGCGCGACGACGGCAGCGATGCCCGGGACCCGGGCTGCCGTGGCGATGACATGTCCACCAGCAAAAGACGTGCCCCACAAGCCGATTCGGTCGCGGTCGATGCCGTCAAGGGTGTGGGCGTATGCCACGGCCGCCGCCCAGTCCGCCAGCTCCATGCCGATGTCCAGCAGCTGGCGGGGCTGACCCTCGCTATCGCCGAAGTTGCGGTAGTCAAACACCAGGCACGCGTAGCCGGCCGCACAAAACCGTTCGGCGTAGGCGTCCAATCGCATGGTGCGCACCGCACCAAGACCGTGCGCCATGACCAGCAGGGGTGACGGGCCGCTGCCGGTGGGACGGTAGAGCCACGCGCTGACCCGGTCGGCGCCGGAGGTGAAATAGACGTCCGCGCGTTCGGGCACAGCCCCTCCGTGGGATGTTCGGAGCCCGCCGGATGATGGACTACGGTCTGGAAACGCTACAGCATCGCAGCATGACGGAGGACAGCCATGGCGATTCGCGTCGCCCACGTGCCGCACCAACGGTGGTGAGCATGCTGCGCGGCCTGGCGAGTGTGGTCGGTTCGCACCACGTCATCACCGACGCCGACGTGCTCGCCGCGCACAGCGTCGACCACACCGGCCGCTATCGGGGCCATGCCAGTGCGCTGGTGCGGCCGGGCTCCGCCCAGCAGGTCGCCGAGGTGCTGCGGGTATGCCGGGACGCCGGGGCCTATGTCACCGTGCAAGGCGGCCGGACCTCCTTGGTGGCCGGCACCGTCCCGGAACACGACGACGTGCTGTTGTCCACCGAAAGGCTTTGTGCGGTAAGCGATGTCGACGTCCTCGAACGCCGGCTCGCAGTGGGGGCCGGGGCCACACTGGCGGCGGTGCAGCACGCCGCGACGGCGGCGGGTCTGGTGTTCGGCGTGGACCTGTCGGCTCGCGATTCGGCGACCGTCGGCGGTATGGCGTCGACGAATGCCGGCGGCCTTCTTACGGTGCGCTACGGCAACATGAGCGAACAGGTGCTGGGCCTGGACGTGGCGCTGCCCGACGGCTCGGTACTGCGCCGGCACAGCCGGGTGCGCAGCGACAACACCGGCTACGACCTGCCGGCGCTCTTCGTCGGCGCCGAAGGCACGTTGGGCGTCATCACCGAGCTGGATCTGCGGCTGCATCCGGCTCCGTCGCATCGGGTTACGGCGATCTGTGGGTTCGCCGACCTCGACGCGCTGGTCGACGCCGGCCGGGTGTTGCGGGACGCGGACGGAATCGCGGCACTGGAATTGATCGACGGCCGCGCGGCCGCGCTGACCCGCGAGCAGCTGGGGCTGGCCGCTCCCGCCGAGGGAGACTGGCTGCTGCTGGTGGAACTGGCCGCCGACCACGATCAGACCGATCGGCTCGCCGGACTGCTCGGCGGGATGCGGCGCTGCGGCGAACCGGCGGTCGGCGTGGATAACGCTGCCCGGCAACGATTGTGGCGTACCCGGGAAGCTTTGGCCGAGGTGCTGGGCGTCTATGGGCCACCGTTGAAGGTAGACGTTTCGTTGCCGTTGCCGGCGATCGGCAGATTCGCCCGGGACGCGGTCGGGCTGATCCACGCCCATGTCGCCGACGCGCTGCCGGTCCTGTTCGGCCACATCGGTGAGGGCAATCTGCACCTCAACGTGCTGCGGTTGCCGCCGGACCACGAACCCGTGCTGTATCCGGAGCTGATGGGCCTGATCGCCGAGTGCGGCGGCAACGTCAGCTCCGAGCACGGCGTCGGCAGCCGCAAGCGCCGGTACCTGGGGATGTCCCGGGAGCCCACCGATATCGCCGTCATGCGATCTATCAAGGCGGCGCTGGACCCGACCGGCCATCTCAACGCGGCGGTGTTGTTCGAATAGAGGCGCGGTTGGCGCTCAGTCGGCCCCCTTGATGCCGACGGCATGGCGCAGCTGAGCCAGGAACTGATCGGCGTCGTCGCTTCGAACGATGTAGTGCGAGATCGCGACTCGGATTGCCGTCGCTGCTTTCACCGCGGCATTGGGTCCGGGAAGAAGCCGCTGCAAGCCGTCACGCATCTCGGGTATGACACCCGACATCTGTGCGATCACCAGCTCCGGTTCGATATCGACCATCCGGACTCCCGAGTAGGAATGCTGGTAGTCGACGATGAAACGCAGTGCGGCATCGAGCCTTTCGACGCCTTTGAGCCCGACCGTCGCTTCGGCCAGTCCGCTTTCGAAGTTCTGGCGCTCGTAGCGGGTAAATGTGGAGAGCAACTCCTCTTTTGACGCGAACCAGCGGTAGAGCGTCGGACGTGACACCCCGGCCTGGGCCGCGACTTCTGAGAGGCTGAGCTTGGTCTTGCCGCTGCGGCCGAGTACTTCCGCGGTGGCCGCCAGGATCCGCTGACGGGTCGAATTGTCGGTCTCGGCCGCAGCTGTTGCCCCAAACGCATGGCTCATGCCTCAAACTTTACAAAGCATTGGGTAAGTGTCACGGTGTTTCACCGCTGCGCGCCGGCAACCGGCCGGAGCCGGCCCGGCGGCAGGGCCCAAACCCGCAACCTTTACAAAATGAGCGCAAAGTGTCACGCTGGGCCGTGAGTTGGCGTCGCGAGCAAGAGGTGAACGCAGTTGACGACAGATTCTGAACAGGCCCAATGGTCGGTCGATCGGCTGCTCGAGCTCTTCGAGGTTCGGGCCGAGGACACCGATCGGTTCAGCGCCGACACCGGCATCGCCGGGGACGACGACCGGCAGGTGGTGGAGGGCACCCAGGTGCTCGCGCAGGCAATCGTCGCTGTCGCCAAGCGGTTCCCAGGTAAGTCGGTGCGTTCGGCGCACGCGGTGTTTTCCCGCGCCGTCGCGGTCGGTCCGCCGGTCGAGTTGCTTCTCGACGTCGTGCACGAGGGCCGGTCCACCGCCACCGCCGTCGTCTCGGCACAGCAGGACGGCCGGCGCTGCATCACCATGACGGTCCTGGCCGACGTCCCCACCGGCGACGTGATCCGCCATCACCTGCCGCGGCCCGGCGTCGCGGCGCCCGGGGACGCCAACGTTTCGCGGATGCCGATGATCGGACGCGAGTTGCGACTCGTCGACGTGGTCGACGTCAACAGTCCCGACGAGGTGGGGCCACCCGAGCTGTTCGCGTGGTTGCGCTACGACCCCATCCCGGCCCGTGACGACCTGGCCAAGGCACTGGTCGCGTACTTCACCGGGCACCTGGGCATTTCGACCACCATGCGGGCGCACCGGGGCATCGGCACCAGCCAGGCGCATCTGACCGTGTCCACCGCGCCGATGACGATCTCGGTGGCCTTCCACGAACCGGTGCGCTGGGACGGCTGGTTGCTCTACACCCACGAGAGCACGCAGGTTGGCGCCGGGATGTCGTATGTCCGCGGCACCGTGCACACCGAGGAGGGCGGACTCATTGCGTCCTTTGCCCAGGAGGCGATGATCCGGCCGCTGCGCACCACCGACACGGCGATCGACGCCCGGTCCCGGTTCTAGCGGTATGCGCTTCGCCGTCACCCACCCGATGCACAGTCATCCCTACAACCCGGAGCTGTTGTCCGGGGCCGGTATCGCGGCGATCGCCGCGGCGGCCGAAGGCGCCGGCTTTCACGGGTTCGGCTTCACCGACCACCCGGCCCCGTCGCAGCGCTGGCTTCAGGCGGGCGGCCATGACGCGTTGGATCCGTTTGTCGCCATGGGCTTTGCTGCCGCACGGACGACGACGCTGCGGCTGATTCCCAACATCGTGGTGCTGCCGTACCGAAACCCGTTCCTGGTGGCCAAGTCCGGCGCTACGTTGGACCTGCTGTCCGGCGGCCGGTTCACCCTGGCGGTCGGCGTGGGATATCTGAAACGGGAATTCGCGGCACTGGGTGTCGACTACGACGAGCGTGCCGAGCTGTTCGAGGAGGCGCTGCAGGTCATCCGCGCGGTGTGGACCAGCGATGACATGTCTTTTGCGGGAAGGCATTTCACCGCGAGCGGTATCACCGCGCATCCCAGACCACTCAGTCCACCGCCGATCTGGATCGGCGGCAACACCCGGGCGGCCCGCCGTCGCGTCGCCCGCTACGGTGATGGCTGGTGTCCGTTTCCCGCCCCTGCGCGGCTGGCCCAGACCGCGGGTACCGCGGCCATCGACTCGGTGGACCGGCTTGCCGACGGTATCGAGGACTTACGGCGCAACTGCGACGCGGCCGGCCGGGACTGGTCGGCAATCGACATCACTTTCACCAACGCCGACGGGGGCAGCCCGGCGAGCGACGGCTTCAACGCCGACGCGTACTTGTCCGGGTTGGAAAAGCTTGCAGCCCTTGGCGTTACCTGGGCGCACGTGGGGCTGCCCGGCGACAGCCTCGCCCATGTGCTGGAGAGCATCGAGCGGTTCCGGACTCTGGTGATCGATGCCGCCTGACCCGTCGTCGTCGATCACAGCACCCTTGTCGCCCCGAGAACGCGGCCCGGAAGCTCCGCGATGACATCGATGCGGGTGTCGTCGAAGCTGAGGAATCCCTTGATCGGCAGGCTTTCCGGAAACGGATCGGTATAACTCCACGCGGCGTCTTCGACGAAGACGTCGTCCAGGACCGCGGACCAGTATGTTGCGACGCCCTTGTAGTTGCAGTAGCTCGACGTGTCCGACTTCAGCAGGAGATCGGTGCGCACCTGCGAAGGCTCGACGTACAGCCGCGGTTCCAGCGACGTCTCGAAAACGATCACCGTGTCGTGGGTGTCCACCAGCGCTGTCCCGGCGAGAGAGACGTTGAGGTGACGGGTGGTCGGGCGGCAGTCGACCCGGTGGTACGGATTAGGGGGATAGTGGACGAGTTTGCGGCCCTCCTCCACCCAGGTGTCGACGGCGTCCCACGGCACGTGAACATAACCGGGCGCTTCGGATTCGGGCTCGGTCGGTAGGCCGCCGACCTCGTCGTCCGGGAAAACGTAGCTGAGCGGGTGATCGCGCCGGTGGACCAGTAGCGCCCGCTCGGTGTCGATGACCAGCCGTCCATTCCGGAAGGCCTGAATGCGGCGCGGATGCGGTTCGATGTAGACGACGTTTGCGGGTATCGGCGGACAGAAGTGTCCGGCCGGGTTCCGGCTGAGGGGACCATGTCCGGCCACCAGACTCATGAGGCTCCTCCCAACGGGGCACCCGCACCGCGGCCATGGTGACCGCGTCGCCGCGAGCCGCGTCTGCCAAGTGGAGGGTTGCGGGCGCGGTGCTGGCGGACCGCGAACCCCGGCGACGTCGTGCTATCAGGTAAGCGTAAGTGGCGGCCCGCCGGTATCCGCCGCGGATCGCCGTTACCCGAAATGTGAGTGTGCTATGACCGGGCGCTCCAGCCGGCTTCTCATTTTGAGATGGTTGTGCGTGCGCGATGCGGAGTTGGCGTTTCGTCGCAACTGCGTATGTCTCAACCGCACCCGGCGCGTGCCTGCCTCGAAGGGTCGTGGGCCGGGCTTCGGTCCCGGAGAGGCTCGGGCAACCGAGCCGGAGTAGGAATGAGCCATGGCGGGACCGGTGGCAGGCATCACGGTCGTCGAGCTTGGGGTCTGGGTCGCCGGGCCGGCCACGGCCGCCATCCTGGCCGACTGGGGCGCCGACGTCATCAAGATCGAACCGCCGACCGGTGATCCGGGCCGGATGTTCGGGCGGATGCTGGGCTGCGATCTCGGGGTGAACCCGCCTTTCGAAATGGACAACCGTTCCAAGCGCAGCATCGTGCTGGACCTCACCACCGCTGCCGGTCGCCGCACCGCCTTCGAATTACTCACCGATGCAGACGTTTTCGTGACCAATGTGCGCCCGGGCGCATTGCAACGGCTGGGGCTCGACTTCGAGGCGGTGTCCGCCCACAACCCCCGTCTGGTCTACGGGTTGATCACCGGATACGGCGAAACCGGGCCCGACGCCGACCGCGCCGCCTACGACGTGGCGGCGTTCTGGGCGCGCGCCGGTGTGGCCGATCTGCTCACCCCGCCGGGCGGCATTCCGCCGTTCCAGCGCGGCGGCATGGGCGATCACTCGGCGGGCATGACCCTGGCGGCCGCCGTCTGCGCGGCACTGCTCGCGCGCGAGCGCAGCGGAACCGGTCAACTGGTGACCACCTCGCTGTACCGCCAGGGCGCCTACACGGTGAGCTTCGACCTGAACACGTATCTGCTCACCGGCCAACCGATTGCGGTCGGACAACGCGAGTCAATGGGTAACCCGTGCATGAACAACTACACCGCCAGCGACGGGAGGCGGTTCTGGATCGTCGGGCTTCAGGCGGATCGGCATTGGCCGGCGTTGTGTCGCGTGGTCGGGCGGCCGGAATGGCTGGCCGATCCGCGGTATGGCGATGCCCGCGCCCGCGCCGCCAACGCCGTGCCGCTCATCGCCGCGCTGGACGAGATCTTCGCGACAAAGTCGCTTGCCGAATGGGCGGAAGCCTTCGCCGCCGAACCGGATTTCTTCTGGTCGCCGGTCAACACGCTCGAGGACGTCGTCGCCGACGAGCAGTTCCACGCCGCGGGCGGCATCGTCGAGGTGCCGGACGGGGAATCGAGCGTGCCGATGGTGGCCACGCCGGCGGATTTCCACGGCACACCATGGACGCCGCGCTGGACGGCTCCCGCGCTGGGCCAGCACACCGAGGAAGTTCTGGCCGAACTTGCGGCGCGGCGCCGGTCCTGACGGCCCCGGAAGCTTTACAAATTTGCGCGAAAGTGTCACGCTGTCGAAGAGCCGTGTCACCCGATTCGCCGAAACCGGATCGGTCCCGGTGGGCCATCCGGTGCGGCGGACACCCCTGACAGCCGCGGCAAGCCACCGGTCCGCATGTGGTCCACGCACGAGGAATGAACCGATGATCACTCCCACTTTCGGCATCAGCGATTACCTGGCGACAGATGCGCACCGAGGGCCGCGGACCGACACAAAGTGTCTGCGTTACCGGCTCGAGGTGGTGGCCACCAGCGCCGTCGACGTGGTGCACGCCGCCGGGGGCTGGTTGTACGACCGGGCGACGGCCGGCTGGGAGGTGACGGTAGTGCTACCGAGCGGCGGCGGCACCCGGCCGTTGCAGATCCTCGGGGCCCGGACCGCTGATCTGGAGACGGGATTGACCGAGTCCCGCCCAGGGGGTCAGAGCCTGGCCGTCAGCGCCGGGGCGTTCGCGGCAGACGATCGCGTTCGCGAACGGGTGCTCGAGGCGCTCGAGCACCGGTCGGGCGAGGTGGCGCTGTGGGGTGACGAGTGGCCTTGGGGGCTCAATAGCGCGATCAGCCCGGTGCGGCATGTGCTCAGCTCCGCCGCCCAGGCGTTCAAGCGTCAGGCGCTGAAGGCTGCCGGAATCCCCTGCGGCTCAGTCGAGTCGGTCGAGACGCTGTTTTGCGACACGCGGTGGTGGGGCTAGTGCCGGTGTGACCACCGAGAGGGTCAGAACGTGATGAGCTGGCGGATCGCCGTGCCGTCGGCCAGATGGTCCATCGCCGCGTTGATATCGTCCAACCGAATCGTCGACGACACCAGCGATTCCACCGGCAGCCGGCCGGACCGCCACAGCGACACGAACCGGGGAATGTCGCGGCTGGGGACCGCCGAACCGAGGTAACTGCCGATCAGCGACCGGCCTTCGGCGACAAAACCCAACGGCGAGATGCTGATCCGCGCGTCCGGGGGCGGCAGCCCGACGGTAACGGTACGACCGCCCGGTGCGGTCAGCGTGATCGCGGTCTGAAGCGCGCCGGGGTGACCGACGGCCTCGACGACCACGTCCGCTTTCACTCCGGAATCGGTGGCCCGCTGCGGCGTGTAGGTATCGTGGACGCCGAGTTTCTTTGCGACGGAAAGCTTTTCCGGTATCTGATCGACACCGATGACGTGGACGTCGGGATAGGTCAGGGCGGTGAGCACCGCCGCCATCCCGACGCCCCCGAGTCCGACGACGGCGACCGACTGTCCGGGCCGAGGGTTACCCACGTTGAGTACGGCGCCCCCGCCGGTCAACACCGCGCATCCGAGCAGGGCGGCCACCTGCGGCGGCACGTCGTCGGGTACCGGGATGGCACTGGCCCGGTTGACCACGGCGTGGGTGGCGAATCCCGAGACACCGAGGTGGTGGTACACCGGGTGGCCCTGCCGGCTGAGTCTGATGGCGCCGCCCAGTAATGTTCCGGCCGTATTGGCCGCGCCGGCCGGTTGGCACGGCGTCATGCCCCCGGTCGCGCATGCCGGACAGTGTTCGCACCGCGGTAGGAAGACCAGTACGACTCGCTGGCCGACGGCTACGTCGTCAACCCGGTCACCGACCTGCTCGACGATCCCCGCGGCCTCATGGCCGAGCAACATCGGCACCGGCCGCACCCGGTTGCCATTGACCACCGACAGGTCGGAGTGGCATACGCCGGCGGCCTCGATGCGGACCAGCACCTCGTCGCTGCCGGGCGCTTCCAGATCGAGGTCCGCGACGCCGATCGGTCGTGACTCGACGTACGGGCGAGGCGATCCGATCCGCTCGAGCACCGCGCCGCGGATGTGAAGCATGTTGGAATACAACCATGGCTTCAGCTTCATCGGTGCCGTCGGTGCCGTCGGTGCCGTCGGTGCCGTCGGTGCCGTCGGTGCCCGAAACGCCTGCACCGCAGAACCTCACCAGCGACGACTTCCCGGTGCTGTGGCCGGTGCTCACCCGCTGGGCCGACAACGACATGTTCGGCCACCTCAACAACGCCGTCTACTACCAACTCTTCGACACCGCGATCAACGCCTGGATCAACACGGGCACCAACCTCGACCCGCTCACCACGCCTTCGCTGGGCATCGTCGCCGAGTCGGGCTGTCGTTACTTCTCCGAACTGCATTTCCCGGAACAGCTGGTGGTGGGCCTGGCTGTCACCCGCCTGGGCCGCAGCAGCGTCACCTACCGACTCGGCGTGTTCCGGGCCGGCCGGCAAGCCGGCTCAGACCGGCCGCAGCCGATCACCGCGCTGGGGCACTGGGTACACGTCTACGTCGACCGGACCAGCCGCAAACCCGTCCCGATCCCGGAAGCCGTCCGCTCCCTGCTGGCCACAGCCCGCGTGAAGCCTGCGTGAAATAGGCCGGGCCACACCCGAAATCAGGCCCGAACCGGCACGGTCAGCGCCGGCCGGCTACCCGGGTATGCTTCGCCAATGCCAGTTTTGAGCAAGACCGTCGAGGTCAGCGCGGACGCCGTAGCGATCATGGGCATCGTCGCCGATATCGAGCGGTACCCGGAATGGAACGAAGGGATCAAGGGCGCCTGGGTGCTGCACCGCTACGACGACGGGCGTCCCAGCCAGGTGCGGCTCGACACCGCGATCCAAGGCTTCGAGGGAATCTATATCCACGCCGTGTATTACCCGGGCGAGAATCAGATTCAAACGGTCATGCAGCAGGGCGACCTATTTCTCAAGCAGGAACAGTTGTTCAGCGTGGTGGAGACCGGCGCCAACAGCCTGCTGACGGTGGACATCGACGTCGAGCCCAGCCTGCCGGTGCCCGCGCCCATGGTGAAGATGCTGCTCAACAACGTCCTCGAGCAGCTCGCCGAGAACCTCAAACAGCGGGCCGAGAACCTGGCCACCGGCTAGGAAGACGGGGCAACCCGGTCGGCTTGGCCGAAGATTCCGTTGCGGTCCAGCGTTTCGGTCAGTCGGCGCGCCGCGTCGGTGAATTGCCAGACGGTGTGCTCAGCCACCGCGGCCGCATCCCGGCGACGCAGCGCCGCGATCAGCCGTCGGTGATTTTCCACGGTGGCCGCGCCCCAGCGCGGATCGGCGGCAAACACCTGCGCCGGCATGTAGCGGGCGGCATTCAATAGGAACCAGGCCAGCTTGATTCGGTGGCTGGCCTGGTTGAAGACGCGATGGAACGAGAACTCGAGTGTCGCTATGGTCTCGGCGTCACCGGACCCGACGGCGACGGCCAGCGCATCGTTGATACGGCTGAGCTCGTCGATCTCGACGTCGGTGATCCGGGCGGTGGCCGCGGCGGCAAGCTCCCTGGCAATGGTGGCCTGCAGCCAGAAGATGTCGTCGATGTCCTGCCTGGTCAGGGGCAATACCACGTGACCACGGTGCGGCTCCAGCTGCACCATGCCCTCACCGCGCAGCTTCAGCAGGGCCTCACGAACCGGGGTGATGCTGACGCCGAGTTCGGCCGCGGTCTCGTCGAGGCGGATGAACGTGCCCGGACGCAGCGTCCCCGACATGATCGCCGCCCGCAGATAGCCGGCCACCTCGTCGGACAACTGCGCCCGGCGCAGTGGCCGCCGGCTTCGCGGCCGGGCGGATAGCGGAGCGTTCATGCGGCCTGCCAGGACTTTCGGGGGCTTCGCGGGACTGCGCAGGTCTTGTTTAAAGGCCACTGAGCCCGTTAATGTGACCCAGATAACACCATGTTTTATCAAATATCAGCGTGACGCAAGCGGTGCAGGAGTGAAGGGATCGCACAGTTGACCGCGCAACTGGCCAGTCATCGGGGCCAGGCCGCAGCCGGCCTGGAGCAGCCCTACCTGGCCCGGCGGCAAAACTGGATCAACCAGCTGCAGCGGCACGCCCTGATGCAGCCCGAGGCGACCGCACTCCGGTTTCTTGGTCACACCGTGAGGTGGTCTGACCTGCGCTATCGGGTCACCTCGCTGGCCGGTGCCTTGAGCCGTCGAGGGGTCGGCTTCGGCGACCGGGTCATGATCCTGATGCTCAACCGCATCGAGTTCATCGAGTCGGTGTTGGCAGCCAACATGCTCGGGGCCATCGCGGTACCACTGAATTTCCGGCTCACCCCGATAGAGATCGCCCTGCTGGTAGAGGACTGCGCACCGCGGGTGCTGATCACCGAGGCGGTGCTGGCACCGGTAGCCACCGGTGTCCGCGCCATCCGGCCGCTGGTGGACACGATCGTGGTGGTCGGCGGCGCATCCGACGACACCATCCTGGGTTACGACGATCTGGTGGACGAAACGGGGGACCCGCCCGCACCCGTCGACATCCCCAACGACGCGCCGGCGCTGATCATGTACACCTCCGGGACCACCGGCCGGCCGAAGGGTGCGGTGCTGACGCACACCAATCTCACCGGGCAGGCCATCACCGCGCTGTACACCAGCGGCGCCAACGTCAACAGTGACGTCGGTTTCATCGGCGTCCCGCTGTTCCACATCGCCGGCATCGGCAACATGCTGACCGGGATGATGCTCGGCGTCCCCACCGTGCTCTACCCACTGGGCGCGTTCGATCCCGGTCAACTGCTCGACGTGCTGGCCGCGGAGCGGGTCACCGGGATCTTTCTGGTGCCTGCGCAATGGCAGGCGGTGTGCGCCGAGCAGCAGGCAAGGCCGCGCAACCTGAAATTGCGGGTGATGTCATGGGGGGCCGCACCGGCGCCGGACGCGTTGCTGCGACAGATGTCGGAGGTCTTTCCCGGAACGCAGATTCTGGCAGCGTTCGGCCAGACCGAGATGTCGCCGGTCACCTGCATGTTGCTCGGCGAAGACGCGATTCGCAAGCGCGGCTCGGTCGGCAAGGTGATCCCCACGGTCGCCGCCCGCGTTGTCGACGACCAGATGAACGACGTCCCCGTCGGTGAGGTTGGTGAAATCGTCTACCGCGCACCGACATTGATGAGCGGCTATTGGAACAATCCGGAGGCCACCGCGGAAGCGTTCGCGGGCGGCTGGTTTCATTCCGGCGATCTCGTTCGGATGGACGAGGACGGCTATGTCTGGGTGGTCGACCGCAAGAAGGACATGATCATCTCCGGCGGCGAGAACATCTACTGCGCCGAGGTGGAAAACGTTCTCGCCGGCCACCCGGGCATCGCCGAAGTCGCGGTGATCGGCCGGCCCGACGAGAAGTGGGGCGAGGTGCCGGTTGCGATCGCGGCTGTAACGGACGCCCCCCTCCGGATCGAAGACCTAACTGAGTACCTGACCGAGCGGCTCGCGCGCTACAAGCACCCGAAGGCGCTCGAGATCGTCGAGGCACTGCCCCGCAACCCTGCCGGCAAGGTGCTCAAAACCGAATTGCGGTTGCGCTACGGAGTTCGGAAGAGCTTCGAAAACCGTTCTGTGCCAAGGCATTCAACGACAAGAGAGGACGACTGACAGGACCTTTGCGGGTTGCCCGCTGTTGACGAAGGGTTAATTGTGAGGATGCGGTTCACACGCCGACGGCCATCAGGTACATTCCTGTGGTCTCCGTTACTACCTGCAGGTAGGGAGCCGACGGTCACACACCTAGGGATGGGGCAAGGAGGAAGGCGTGCGACATGATCGGCCGTTACGCCGCAACCCGAGCGGTCCCATGGTGAGGAGGCGACAGTGACGACGACCTCGACGCGTCCGCACCTGGTGGGCTATCTGCGCGACCAATTGGAAACGCCTCTCACACTCGTCGGCGGATTCTTCCGGATGTGTGTGTTGACCGGAAAGGCGCTGTTTCGCCGGCCGTTCCAATGGCGCGAGTTCATCCTGCAGTGCTGGTTCATCATGAGGGTCGCGCTGCTGCCGGCCATCTTGGTCTCGGTGCCGTTCACCGTCCTGCTGATCTTCACCCTCAACGTGCTGCTGGCCCAGTTCGGCGCCGCTGACCTCTCCGGTGCCGGCGCGGCGATCGGGGCCGTCACCCAGCTCGGCCCGCAGGTCACGGTGCTGGTGGTGGCCGGCGCCGGGTCGACAGCCATCTGCGCCGATCTGGGTGCCCGCACCATCCGTGAGGAGATCGACGCGATGGAGGTGCTGGGCATCGACCCCATCCACCGGCTCGTCGTTCCCCGGGTCATAGCCGCGACGCTCATCGCCACGTTGCTCAACGCCCTGGTGATCACCGTCGGCCTGGTGGGCGGTTATCTGTTCGGGGTGTATCTGCAGAACGTGTCGGGTGGCGCTTACCTGGCCACCCTCACCACCATTACCGGCCTGCCGGAGGTCGTCATCGCGATGGTCAAGGCGGCGACGTTCGGGCTCATCGCCGGGCTGGTCGGCTGCTACCGCGGGCTGACCGTCCGGGGTGGCTCCAAGGGGTTGGGTACCGCGGTCAACGAGACGGTCGTGCTCTGCGTGGTCGCGCTTTTCGCGGTCAACGTGGTACTGACCACGGTCGGCGTCCGGTTCGGGACGGGGCACTGACATGGCGACTTCTGCGGTATTGCGGGCCCGATTCCCCAGGGCCACCGCCAATCTGAACCGATATGGCGGGGGCGCGGTCCGGGGACTGGACACGACCGGCCGGCTGGCCTGGTTCGCGCTGGTCGCCATCGGGAACGTGCCGTTTGCGCTGAGCCGCTACCGCAAGGAAACCCTGCGGCTGATCGCTCAGATCGGAATGGGCACCGGTGCGATGGCCGTCGTCGGCGGCACCGCCGCGATCGTCGGTTTCGTCACGTTGTCCGGCAGTTCGCTGGTCGCCATCCAGGGCTTCGCGTCGCTGGGAAACATCGGCGTCGAGGCGTTCACCGGCTTTTTTGCCGCGCTGATCAACGTTCGCATCGCCGCGCCGGTGGTCACCGGTGTGGCCATCGCGGCAACGGTCGGCGCCGGTGCCACCGCCGAGCTGGGCGCGATGCGGATCAGCGAAGAGATCGACGCCCTGGAAGTGATGGGCATCAAGTCGATCTGCTTCCTGGCGACCACCCGGATCCTGGCGGGGCTGACGGTGATCATCCCGCTTTATGCGATGGCCATGATCATGGCGTTCCTGTCACCACAGATCACCACGACGGTGCTCTACGGACAGTCGACCGGCACCTACGAGCACTACTTCCGGACGTTCCTGCGCCCGGACGACGTCTTCTGGTCGTTTCTGGAGGCGATCATCATCACCGCGGTGGTGATGGTCAGCCACTGCTACTACGGGTACAGCGCCGGCGGCGGCCCGGTCGGTGTCGGCGAGGCCGTCGGCCGGTCGATGCGTTTCTCGCTGGTTTCGATTCCCGTGGTCGTCTTATCCGCCGCGTTGGCGCTCTACGGCGTCGACCCCAACTTCGCACTGACGGTGTAGCGCCATGACGATGCCGGCCAAGGTCAACAAGGTCAGCGATCCGCCGTACAAGACGGCGGGCGTTGTCTTTCTGGTGCTCGCGCTTGTCATATTCGTGTTGGTGTACCTGCAGTTTCGTGGGGATTTCACCCCGAAGGTCAAGCTGACGATGTTTTCCGATCGGGCCGGCCTGGTGATGGATCCCGGCTCGAAGGTCACGTACAACGGCGTGCAGATCGGCCGGGTCGACAGCATCTCGGAGGTCACGCGCGACGGCAAACCAGCCGCCAAGTTCGTCTTGAACGTCAATCCGAAGTACCTCTCGCTGGTACCGGAGAACGTCAACGCACAAATCAAGGCGACCACGGTGTTCGGCGGCAAGTATGTTTCGCTGACGACGCCAAAAGACGACCGGGGCAACATCATCTCGAAGGGGCACCTCACCCCCAAGAGCGTCATCAATGCCGTCGGGGTGACAACCGAGATCAATACCTTGTTCCAGACCATCACCTCGATCGCCGAGAAGGTGGACCCGGTCAAGCTCAACCTGACGCTCAGCGCGGCCGCGCAGGCGCTGACCGGGTTGGGCGATCGCTTGGGGCAATCGATCGTCAACGCCAACGCGATCCTCGACGATGTCAACCCACGGATGCCGCAGGCCCGTCGCGACATTCAGCAGTTGGCGGCGCTCGGCGACGTTTACGCCAACGCATCGCCGGATTTGTTCGACTTCCTCGACAATTCGGTGCCCACGGCGCGCACGATCAACCAGCACCAGCGCGAATTGGATGCTGCTTTGCTTGCGGCGGTCGGGTTCGGCAACACCGGCGCGGACGTCTTCGGCCGGGGTGGCCCGTATCTGGCGCGTGGCGCCGCCGACCTGGTGCCCAGTGCTCAGTTGCTGGACACCTACAGCCCGGAGCTGTTCTGCACGTTGCGCAACTATCACGACATCGAGCCCAAGGCCGCCACGTTCCTCGGGGGCAACGGCTATTCGCTGGCCACTCACAGCGAACTGCTGTCCGGGTTGGGATTGATGCTGAACCCGACGTCGCTGGTGCCGCTGCTGCTGTCACAGATCGGCGGGCTGGCCGCCGGAGTGGTCGGCGGCGCACCGAATCCCTACATGTATCCGGAAAACCTGCCGCGGGTCAACGCACATGGCGGCCCTGGCGGTGCGCCGGGCTGCTGGCAGCAGATCACCCACGATTTCTGGCCGGCACCCGAGTTGGTGATGGACACCGGCAACAGCATCGCTCCCTATAACCACCTGGAGACCGGTTCGCCCTACGCGATCGAATACGTCTGGGGCCGTCAAGTAGGGGACAACACGATCAACCCATGAAAATCACCGGTACTGCAATAAAACTCGGCGCCTTCGCACTGGTGCTGGTGCTGTTCAGCGTGATGATCGTCATCGTTTTCGGTCAGATCCGCTTCGACCGCACCTACGGCTACTCCGCTGAGTTCAGCAATGTCAGCGGGCTGCGGCCCGGACAATTCGTCCGCGCCTCGGGGGTGGAGATCGGCAAGGTCAAAAATGTGTCGCTGGTCGACGGCGGCAAACGGGTCCGGGTGGATTTTGAGGTCGACCGCTCGATACCCCTTTATCAATCGACGACGGCGCAGATCCGCTACCTCGACCTGATCGGCAATCGATACCTGGAGCTCAAGCGCGGTGACGGCGACGGCAGCGACCGGGTGATGCGGCCTGGTGGGTTCATCCCGTTGTCGCGCACGTCGCCGGCGCTCGACCTCGACGCACTGATCGGCGGTTTCAAGCCGGTGTTCCGGGCGCTGGACCCGGACAAGGTCAACACCATCGCCTCGGCGCTCATCACCGTGTTTCAGGGTCAGGGCGGCACCATCAACGACATTCTCGACCAGA
Source organism: Mycobacterium pseudokansasii (assembly GCF_900566075.1). Taxonomy (NCBI): domain Bacteria; kingdom Bacillati; phylum Actinomycetota; class Actinomycetes; order Mycobacteriales; family Mycobacteriaceae; genus Mycobacterium; species Mycobacterium pseudokansasii. Next base: position 282,708 of record NZ_UPHU01000001.1, read on the forward strand.
CCGCGCAGCTGACCTCACAGATCGCCGAACGCGACCAGGCGATCGGCGAGGTGGTGAAGAACTTGAACACCGTGCTGGATACCACGGTTCGCCATCGCAAGGACTTCGATCAGACGGTCAACAACCTGGAGGTGCTGATTACCGGGTTGAAGGACCACCGCACTCAGTTGGCGGACGGCATCGTGCACATCAGCAACGCCGCCGGGACCGTGGCCGATCTGCTGGCCGAGGACCGCGCACTGCTGCACAAGACGGTCAACTACCTCGATGCCGTCCAGCAGCCGCTGATCGACCAGCGTCAGGAGTTGAACGATTTCTTGCACAAGGTCCCGACCGCGCTGAACATGATCGGGCGCACCATCGGGTCCTATGGCGACTTCGTGAATTTCTACTCCTGCGACATCAGCCTGAGGATCAATGGGCTGCAGCCCGGCGGGCCGGTGCGCACGGTCCGGCTCTTCACCCAGCCGACGGGTAGGTGCACGCCACAATGAGAACGCTGGAACCCCCGAATCGGCTTCGTATCGGGCTCATGGGCATCGTGGTGATGATCATCGTCGTCGCCGTGGGCCAGAGCTTCACCAGCGTCCCGATGTTGTTCGCGCGGCCGAGCTACTACGGGCAGTTCACCGACACCGGCGGCCTCAACAAGGGTGACAAGGTACGCATCGCCGGCATGGACGTCGGCAAGGTGGAGGAGCTGTCGATCGACGGCGACCACGTCAAGATCAAATTCTCGGTCGGCACCAACGTCATCGGCACCGAAAGCCGGCTGGCGATTCGGACCGACACCATCCTCGGTAAGAAGGTGCTCGAGATCGAGGCGCGCGGCAACCAGCCGCTGCGGCCGGGCGGCACGTTGCCGTTGGGTCAAAGCACCACGCCCTACCAGATTTACGACGCGTTCTTCGACGTCACCAAGGCGGCCACCGGCTGGGACATCGACACCGTCAAGCAGTCGCTGCATGTGCTGTCGCAGACCATCGACCAGACGTATCCGCACCTGAGCGCCACCCTCGAGGGCGTGGCCAAGTTCTCCGACACCATCGGCAAGCGCGACGAGGAGATCAAGCACCTGCTTGCGCAGGCCAACCAGGTGGCCAGCATCCTCGGGGACCGCAGCCAGCAGGTGGATCGCCTGTTGGTCAACGCCAAGACGTTGATCGCCGCGTTCAACGAACGTGGGCGCGCCATCGACGCACTGCTGGCCAACGTCGCTTCCTTCTCGGCCCAGGTGCAGGGGCTGATCAACGACAACCCGAACCTCAACCATGTGCTCGAGCAGCTGCGTCAGGTCAGCGACATCCTGGTTGAGCGCAAAGACGACCTGGCCAACGGGCTGCTCATGGTGGGCGGATTCCTGCCGTCGCTGAATGAGTCCATCGCTTCGGGGCCGTTCTTCAAGGTCGTCATTCACAACCTGGTTCCGGGGCAGATTATTCAGCCGTTCATCGACGCCGCCTTCAAGAAGCGCGGCCTGGACCCGGAGAATTTCTGGCGCAGCGCCGGCCTGCCGGAATTCCGGTGGCCCGACCCGAACGGCACCCGGTTCCCCAATGGCGCGCCGCCGCCGGCGCCGGGGGTCCTGGAGGGCACGCCCGAGCACCCGGGACCGGCGGTCCCGCCAGGTTCGCCCTGCTCGTATACGCCGGCCAATCCGGGCGGCAATGTCACCGTCGGTGACGAGGGGCTGCCGAGGCCGTGGAACCCGCTGCCGTGTGCCGGGGCGCTCCTCGGTCCGTTCGGCGGTCCCAACTTCCCGGCGCCGCTGGATGTCGAGGCGTCACCGCCGAACCCGAACGGCCTGCCGCCGACGCCGGGCATCCCGATCGCGGGGCGGCCGGGCGACCCGCCGCCGGACGTTCCGGGTACCCCGGTGCCGCTGCCGCCGAACGCGCCGCCGGGTGCGCGCACCGAGCAACTGGCGCCGGCCGGACCGACGCCGCCGCCGTCCACGTTCGCGCCGGGGTTGCCGCCGGGTCCGCCGGCACCGCCCGGGCCCGGGCCGCAGCTGCCCGACCCCTACATCAACCCAGGAGGCACGGGCGGCAGCGGTGTGACGGGAGGTAGCCAGAATTGAGCACCGTCTTTGACATCCGTAACCTGCGCCTGCCGAAGATGACGCGGGCCACGGTGATCATCGGAACGCTGATCGTGGTGCTGGCCCTCGTCGCCGCGTTCGTCGGCTGGCGGCTTTACCAGAAGCTGACCAACAACACCGTGGTCGCCTACTTCCCCGCGGCAAACGCTCTTTACCCGGGCGACAAGGTCCAGATCATGGGCCTGCAGGTAGGCAAGATCGACAGCATCGAAGCGGCCGGCGACAAGATGAAGGTCACCTTCCACTATCAGAACCAGTACAAGGTGCCGGCCAACGCCTCGGCGGTGGTCCTCAACCCGACCCTGGTCGCGTCGCGCTCGATCCAATTGGAGCCGCCGTACAAAGGCGGCCCGGTACTGGCCGACAACGCGGTCATCCCGATCGAGCGCACCCAGGTGCCGGTGGAGTGGGACGAGCTGCGCAACAGCATCACCAATATCATCGACAAGCTCGGCCCCACCCCACAGCAGCCGAAGGGGCCGTTCGGTGAGGTCCTGGAATCGTTCGCGTACGGGCTGGAAGGCAAGGGCAAGCAATTCAACACCACCCTGGACAACCTGTCGCGTGCACTGACGGCGCTCAACGAAGGCCGTGGCGACTTCTTCGCGGTGGTCCGCAGCCTGGCGCTGTTCGTCAACGCGCTGCACCAGGACGACGCGCAGTTCGTGGCGTTGAACCAGAACCTGGCCGACCTTACCGGCCGGTTGGTCAGCTCGGACCAAGCACTTTCCGATGCGTTACAGCAGTTCGACAGCTTGCTGACGACGATCCGGCCGTTCCTCGACAAGAACCGTGAGGTGTTGACTCACGACGTCAACAACCTGGCCGAGGCGACCAACACGCTGCTTCAACCCGAGCCGCTGAACGGCTTGGAGACCGCCTTGCACGTGCTGCCGACGGCGGCGTCGAACGTCAACCAGATCTACCACCCGTCGCACGGGTCCGTCGTGGCCATCCCGGAGATCACCTCCTTCGCCAACCCGATGCAGTTCATCTGCAGTTCTATTCAGGCCGCCAGCCGGCTCGGATATCAGGAGTCGGCGGAACTGTGTGCGCAGTATCTGGCGCCGATCCTGGACTCGATCAAGTTCAACTACTTCCCGTTCGGGGTGAACTTCTTCAGCACCGCCGAGGTGTTGCCCAAGCAGGTCGCCTACTCCGAGCCACGGCTGCAGCCGCCGAACGGGTACAAGGACACGACCGTTCCGGGTATCTGGGTGCCGGACACTCCGTTGTCGCACCGCAACACTCAGCCCGGCTGGATCGTCGCCCCCGGCATGCAGGGGCAACAGGTAGGGCCGATCACGGCGGGTCTGATGACCCCCGAGTCGCTGGCCGAACTCATGGGAGGCCCCGACATCGAGCCCGTTCAGTCCACCTTGCAGACGCCACCCGGACCGCCGAACGCGTACGACGAGTACCCGGTGTTGCCGCCGATCGGTTTGCAGGCCCCGGTGCCGATACAGCCGCCGCCACCCGCCCCGGGGGTGGTCCCGGGTCCGGTTGCCCCGACGCCCGGTCCAGCCGCGGCGCCCGCGCCGGTAGGTGCTCCACTTCCCGCTGAGGCAGGAGCGGGTCAGTGAGGGGCGCGATGAGCGCGGTACGCGCGAAGAGCAAGCCGAGCCATTGGACACCGAGGGGCGCGATGAGCGCGGTACGCGCGAAGAGCAAGCCGAGCCATTGGACACCGAGGGGCGCGATGAGCGCGGTACGCGCGAAGAGCAAGCCGAGCCATTGGACACCGAGGGGCGCGATGAGCGCGGTACGCGCGAAGAGCAAGCCGAGCCATTGGACACCGAGGGGCGCCGTCGGACGCGTCCGTCACCGCGCCTGGCAGGCATTGGCGTTGCTGATGGTCGCACTGATGCTGAGTTCGTGTGGCTGGCGCGGGATCTCCAATGTGTCGATTCCGGGTGGTCCGGGCACCGGCGACGGGTCCTACGTGCTCTACGTGCAGGTACCCGACACGTTGGCGATCAACGGCAACAGCAAGGTGATGGTCGCCGACGTCACGGTCGGCTCGATACGTGACATCAGATTGGAGAACTGGATAGCGACCCTCAAGCTGGGGATCGACAAGGGCGTCAAGCTACCGAGGAACGCAACCGCGAAGATCGGCCAGACCAGTTTGCTGGGTTCTCAGCATGTGGAGCTCGTGTCGCCGCCCGACCCGTCGCCGCAGCCACTGTGCCCGCCACCGCACCGCAAGCAAGATTGCACCATTTCGCTGAAGAACTCCTCCGCATATCCCAACACCGAGCAAACGCTGGCCAGCATCTCGCTGATTTTGCGCGGTGGCGGCATCCCGAATCTCGAGGTGCTCCAAAACGAGGTCTACAACGTCTTCCACGGGCGAGCCGACCAGATTCGGGCCTTCCTCACCAAGCTGGACACCTTTACCGACCAGCTCAACCAGCAACGCGATGACATCACCCACGCTATCGACTCCACCAACCGTTTGCTGGCCTACGTGGGGCGCCGATCCGATGTGCTGGACCGGGTGCTGACTGACATCCCGCCGCTGATCAAGCACTTCGCCGACACGCGCGATCTGCTCATCAACGCCGTCGACGCTTTGGGACAGCTCACCCAGGTCACCGACCAGTACCTGTCGGAGGCGCGCGGCCCGCTGCATACCGATTTGCAAGCGTTGCAATGCCCGCTCAAGGAACTCGGCCGCGGCTCGCAGTATCTGATCGGCGCGCTGAAGCTGATTCTCACCCAGCCGTACGACATCGATACGGTGCCGAAGCTGTTCCGCGGCGACTACCAGAACGTGTCCGCCACGATTGACGTGACCTTCAGTGCCATGGACAACGCCTTGCTCACCGGTACCGGCTTTTCCGGAGCCTTGCGCGCGCTCGAGCAGTCCTTCGGCCGCGATCCCGAGACGATGATCCCCGACGTCCGCTACACGCCGAACCCGAACGACGCGCCCGGCGGACCGCTGGTGGAAAGGGGCGACCGGCAATGCTGACTCCCTTCATCAAACGCCAGTTGATCGTGTTCGCGGTCCTGACGGTGGTCTCGCTGTTGGTCCTGGGGGTGTACTACCTGCGGATTCCATCGCTGGCGGGCATCGGCCGCTACACGCTCAAGGCGGAGTTGCCGGCATCGGGCGGTCTTTACCCCACGGCCAACGTGACCTATCGTGGCGTCACCATCGGCAAGGTCACCGACGTGGAGCCGACGCCCACCGGCGCCGAGGCGACGATGAGCATTGACAGCCGCTACAAGATCCCGGTCGATGCGTCGGCGAACGTGCATTCGGTATCGGCGGTCGGCGAGCAGTACCTGGACTTGGTGTCAACGGGCAACCCGGGCAAGGTCTTTTCGCCCGGACAGACGATCACCAAGGGGACGGTGCCCAGTGAGATCGGGCCGGCCCTGGACACCGCCAACCGCGGCCTTCAGGTGTTGCCGGCGGACAAGATCCCCGTGCTGCTCGACGAAACGGCGCAAGCCGTAGGTGGTTTGGGCCCTGCCCTGCAACGGCTGGTCGACGCCACGCAGGCGATCGTCGGTGACTTCCGGACCCAGATCAACGACGTGAACGACATCATCGACCACTCCGGACCGGTCATCGACAGCCAGGTCCGCTCGGGTGACGCGATCGAACGCTGGGCGCACAACCTCAACACCCTGGCCGCCCAGACCGCGAAACGGGACCAGAACGTGAAAAGCATTCTGTCCCAAGCAGCGCCGACCGCTGACCAGCTCAACGAGGTCTTCACCGATGTGCGTGATTCGCTGCCGCAGACGCTGGCGAACCTCGAAGTCGTGTTCGACTTGCTCAAGCGCTACCACAAAGGCGTCGAGCAGGTGCTGGTGTTCTTGCCGCAGGGTGCTTCGATCGCGCAGACGGTGGCCGCGCCGTTCCCCAACATGGCCGCCCTTGACCTGGCGTTGGCGATCAACCAGCCGCCTCCGTGTCTGACCGGGTTCATCCCTGCCTCGGAGTGGCGCTCCTTTGCCGACACCAGCCTGCAGCCGTTGCCGACGGGCACGTACTGCAAGATTCCGATGGATACCCCGGCCAACAGCGTGCGCGGGTCGCGCAACATTCCGTGCGTTGACGTCCCGGGCAAGCGAGCGGCGACGCCGCGGGAGTGCCGCGATCCGAAACCCTACGTCCCGGCGGGTACCAATCCGTGGTACGGCGACCCCAACCAGCTGTTGACGTGCCCGGCGCCGGCGGCGCGCTGCGATCAGCCGGTCAAGCCCGGCTTGGTGATCCCGGCGCCGTCGATCAATAACGGCATGAACCCGGCACCGGCCGATAGACTGCCTCCGGGCGGGACGCCGCCGCCGGTCAGTGACCCGCTGCAGCGGCCCGGTTCGGGTACTGTGCAGTGCAACGGACAGCAGCCCAACCCCTGTGTCTACACTCCGGGCGGGCCGCCCACGGCGGTCTACAGCCCTCAGAGCGGTGAACTGGTAGGGCCTGACGGAGTCAGATACTCCGTCGAAAACTCGACCAAAACAGGAGACGACGGATGGAAGGAGATGCTGGCGCCAGCCGGCTGAACCCCATCGACGCGGATAATTCGTCGAGCCCCGAGGCAACGGACGCGGACTCGGCAGAATCCGAGGCCCACACCGGCTCAGACACCCCCGACACGGAGGGTGAACTGACTGCAGGATCTGCGGTCGGTCAGGACAGCCCCGAGGCGACGGACGAGGACTCGGTCGAATCGGAGGACGGAGCCGGTCCGGACATCTCCGACACCGCAGGTGAGGACCAAATCGCGGCGCCGGCTGCCGAGCGGCGCCCGTCGCGTCTGGGTCGTGGGTGGCTAGTCGGTTTCAGCGCGGCGCTGGTGCTCGTCGCCGGCGGTATCGGGGCCGGCGGCTATCTGGCGCTGCGTGCCCACCAGCAGAGCGAGGTTGTAGCCCGCAACAACGCGGCAGCGCTTCAGGTGGCCAAGGACTGCGTCGCGGTCACGCAGGCACCGGATACCAACTCCATGGCCGCCAGTGAACAGAAGATCATCGACTGCGGCACCGATCAGTACCGCTCCCAAGCCGTGCTCTACAGCAGCATGCTCGTTCAGGCGTACCAGGCCGCCAACGTGCACGTTCAGTTGACCGATATGCGGGCCGCGGTCGAGCGTAACAATCCCGACGGATCGGTTGACGTGCTCGTCGCCCTGCGCGTCCGGATGTCCAACGATCAGGCGCAGGATCAGGAAACGGGCTACCGACTGCGGGTGCGCATGACACCTACCGATGGCCAGTACAAGATTTCGAAACTCGACCAGGTGACGAAGTGACGGTGGTGGTCGAGGAGATCCAGACCCCCGAGACCGTCCAAGTCCTAGCCGAAAAGGCTTTGGCGCCATGGCATTTGCGGGTTGCTGCGTTCGCCGTTGATGTGCTGCCGGGTATTGCGGTGGTAGCGACCCTGGCGCTGGTCTCGTTTACCGTGCCGTCGGACAGCTCATGGTGGTGGGTGTGCGTCGCCATCCTGGCCTTGGTGACCCTGCTGATGTCGGTCAACCGGTGGCTAGTGCCCTCCCTGACCGGTTGGACCCTGGGACGCGCCCTGTGCGGAATCGCGGTGGTACACCACAATCGGGCCGCTGGAGACGCCGTCGGCCCGTGGCGGCTGATGATGCGCGACCTTGCCCACCTGGTAGACACAGTGGCGCTCATGGTCGGATGGCTGTGGCCGCTGTGGGATCCGGACCGGCGCACCTTCGCCGACATGCTGTTGCGCACCGAGGTGCGAACCGTTGATCCCGGCGGGCGGCCGGCCAAGGTCCGGCGGTGGACGGCGGTGGCACTGGTCACCGCGGCCGGGCTGTGCCTGGGCGGTGCCGGTGTGAGCTACGCGGTGGTGTACTCCTACGACAAGGCAACCGATCGAACCCGTGCAGAGCTTGCGACGCAGGGCCCCAAGATGGTCTCCCAGATGTTGACGTATGACCCGAAAACGTTGCGCGAGGACTTCGCCCGAGCACAATCACTGACCACCGACAGGTACCGCGGCCAGTTGGCCGCCCAGCAGGACACCGTCGCGAAGGGGCACCCCGTCCTCAACGAGTATTGGGTGACGGGCAGTTCTATCCAGTCCGCGACGCCGAATCGCGCGACCATGCTGTTGTTCATGCAGGGTCGCCGTGGCACACCGCCCGATATCCGCTACATCAGCGCAACCGTCCGGGTCAGCTTCGCAAGGGATCGGGACGACCACTGGCGCGTTGACGACCTGACCGTACTGACCAAACCGAAGCCGCCTGGGGACGGAAAATGAGTCCGCGGCGCAGATTCCACCCCGGTGAGGGCCCCCTGCTGGTCACACACCCGCTGCTGCCGAGGCGACCCTGGGTATTCCCGCTTGTGGCCATTTCTGCTGCGGTGGTGATGGCGGTGGCGATCACGCTATCCAGCTTGATGCTGGTCGCGCACGTGTCGCGGGATCGGGCCGCCCACCGGGAGCACGAGGTGGTCAACTACGTGAAATGGTTCATGGGGCAGTTCACCTCCGTTGACCCGTATCACGCCAACGAATACGTCGAGCGGATATTGGCGCAAGCGACCGGCGATTTCGCCAAGCAGTACCACGACAAGGCGAACGAGATCCTGCTGCAGGTCGCTCAAGCAGAACCCGCCAAGGGTACGGTCCTGGATGCGGGCGTGGAACGGTGGAACGACGACGGCACTGCCAGCGTTTTGGTGGCCACCGAGGTCACCTCCAAGTCACCCGATGGCAAAGAGGTCTTCGAGAACACGAACCGTTGGGCTGCCATAGCTAAGCAGGAAGGGAATCAGTGGAAGATCAGCAACCTGCTGCAGATGATCTGACCGAGGCCAACTCGGATGCGTCCCACGCCGAGCCGGATTCCCACGCCGAGACCGACGATCAGGCAACTCAAGCAATCGAGGCGGCGGACGAGGACCCCGGAAGCGACGACGTTGCGGCAGCGGCAGCCGATCAGTCCGAGCACGGCGGCGACACCGATTCCGAAGAGTCCGACTCCGACGAGGCCGCCGGTCACGACGACGGTTCGGGCGACACCGACTCCGACACCGACTCCGACACTGAGGCCGCCGGTGAGGCCGCCGGTGACGGCGCCGGGCGCAAGGTCGGGTTCCTCAAGCGACTGACCGGCAAGGTCAAACGCCCCAGCGGCAAGCGAGTCGCCGCCGCTGTCGCCGCGGTTGGCGTCGTGCTTTTCGTGGGTTCTGCCGCTTTTGCCGGCGCGACCCTGCAGCCGTACCTGGCCGATCGCGCGGTCGTCGCCGTCAAGCTCAACGTAGCGCGGACCGCGGCGAACGCGATCACCACGTTGTGGACCTACACCCCGGAAAACATGGATAAGCTGGCCGATCGCGCGGCGGTCTACCTCAGCGGTGACTTCGGAGCGCAATACCGGAAATTCGTCGACAGCATCGTCGCGCCGAACAAGCAAGCCAAGGTCACCAACAACACCGAGGTCACCGGCGTCGCCGTCGAATCGCTGGATGGTCCCAATGCGGTGGCCATCGTGTACACCAACACCACCACCACCAGCCCGCTGACCAAGAACATTCCGGCAATGAAGTATCTGTCGTATCGGCTGATCATGAAGCGGGACAACGCTCGCTGGTTTGTGACCAGGATGACGACGATCACCTCGCTGGATTTGACGCCGCGCCTGTAGCCCCGGCCTGGTCGAGGGTTTACGTGGCCGTCAGCTCGCCCCGGTATCACCGGTTGACGATCGCCGCGCTGCTGTTGCTGACCTTCGCCACCGGCTTGGCCGACGCGATCAGTGTGCTGGTCCTCGGGCATGTGTTCGTGGCCAACATGACCGGCAACGTGATCTTCCTCGGCATTTGCCTGGTGCCGAAGTCGCAGACGGGTATCGACCTGGTCGCCGGCCTGGTGTCCGTGGTCACCTTCGTCATCGGCACAATCATCGGTGGCCGGTTCACTCGGGCGCTCGGTCGCGAGCCACGACGCTGGATCAGCACGGCGCTGGGGACCGAGGTCTTGGTGCTGGCGACGTTGTCGGTACTGGCCGGCAGCGGGGTACTGCACTATCACGACAACACGAAGCTGTTTCTCATCGGTGGGCTCGCATTGACGTTCGGCTTGCAGAACGCGATCGCTCGGGAATTCGGCATTCGCGAGCTCAGTACCACAATGTTGACGTCAACCATCGTCGCTATCGGCGCCGAGAGCCGGCTGGCTGGCGGCACGGGTGGCCGAAACGTGCTGCGCTATAGCGTGATCGCGGCGATGTGCGGCGGCGCCCTGCTCGGGGCCATCATGTCCCGGGCGACCGTGGCGCCGGTTTTCGCACTGGCCGCCGCCGTCATCTGGGTGAGCATGCTGGTCTTCCGCTACGGCCCCGTGGATCGCAAAACGCCTCAGGCACTTACTAGTTGAATGCGAGCCAGCTGGGCAACGCCCGCTCATGGGAGTCGCAGAGGACCTCGCGGGTGTCGCACGAGCCCTTCGGCGTCCCCGCGCCGGCCCACATGCCTCCGGTGTCGCGGCGCAACACAATTGCCGACGACCCGCCGCCGTCGAGCAGGATCGCCGTGTCGCTTCCCAAGCCGCGGAAGAGGTCTTGGATGTTGTCCGGCGTGTAGTTACCTCCTTCGAAGATGTACATCTCGTCCTTCTGCTTCGCGTAGGCCAGCGCGGTACGCGCGGCGCTCGGGCCGCCGTCGTGAAGTTGGCCGGTGTTGCCCGGCGACAACAGCCCGATGCCGGCGACGGCGACGAACTTTGCGTTCTTGTTGAGCAGGTCCTGGATCACCGGAGTGGCCAGGTCGTAGTCTTCTCTGCCTTTGGGCCGCAACACATATGGCGCACCACCCGCCGGAATGATCATGGTGGTCAGCGAGGTCCAGGTCTCGTTTCCGCCGGACAGGCCCTGTTTGCCGGCGTAGGCGACGGTGCCGGTGACCGCCTGGTTGGCGCGGCCCTGGCCGTGGGTGTTGTCGACGAACGCGCCCAATGGCGAACTGCAGCCGGTCGATCTCCAGGAGCCGCCCTTTTGCGGGCGTACGTCGAAGAAGTTGGCGTTGATCGCGATTGTCGGCTGTCCCATTCGCTGCCAGGCCTGCAGCGGTGCATAGATCTCCGATGCCTGCCAAAGCCCTTCGTTGGTGCGTGCCCCAGCGTTGTGTTCGCAGCGCGCCTGGTCACCGGTGTGGGTATCGACCAGCAGGTGCGGCTGCAGCCGCTGGGACGCATTCTTGATGATCATGAGATGGCCGCCGTTGTTCATCTCGTAGCGGCCGCCGTCGCCGTTGAGGAGCGGCATCGGGTGCCCGCCGCCGAAGTTGTACACCAGGTAGGAGCCCTTGGTTGTGGCGATGGCGTGCTCGAGCATCTCGCGACCGTCGGCGGCATGGGCCAGGGGTCGTCCGGTGGTGGCCGTGAGCGTGGCACATGCGGCCACTAAGGCAAGACAAGCCGCAAGTCGGCGCAGGCTGGCAGATGGCGTCAGCACGGTTGCCCTTTCGGCCCGATCGGGAAGCAGCCATCCCAGAATTAGTCACATCTGTCACACTGTCAACTTATGTAACAGAGATATGACGATTGTGCGGCACTCGAATTACGTTTGCTCGCTTGGATTTTCACTCGGACCTTCGACGGCGCCGGCGCGGGCTCGTTCCCGTGCCTGGTGCTGCGCCTGGTGCTCCGCCGCAATGGCCAACTCGACCGCCCCGGGTATCCGGTGGAACCCCTTGCGGTCGTACAGGTGGGTGATGATCCCCCCCAACAGCAGGCCGATGACCAGACCGATGCATGTCATCGCCAAGGCATGGGACAGTCCCGCCTCGGCGTGACCGTCGAGGTAGAGCAGCGACCTTACCCCCAGGAACACTTGGTGCATCGGCTCGAATGTGGCCAGCCAGCGGAAGAACGGCGGCACCGCCTCGAGGGGGACCGTGGCGCCCGCCGACGGCAACCCGAGGATGACGAAGATCAACATGCTCACCAGTAAGCCCATCGATCCCAGCACCGCGATCAACGAGCTGGACGTGACGCCTACCGCGATGATCGCGAACACTCCGTACAGCCACAATTGCCAACCCAGGGAAATGGGCATGCCCAGGCCATGGGCGATCGCCAGGTACACCGCCGACGTGAGCAAGGCCAGCACCGTCATCAATCCCCACTTGAGCAGCAGGGTGCGGAATCGAGAGATGCGGACCTGCTCACCGAAGCGATACACCGGCCCGAATTCGGCTGGTACGTAACCGAGCATCGAGTCCACCAGCGTGCTGACCACGATGCTGCCGGTAAATCCGGCCAGCAGCAGCAACAGCGCATAGTAGAAGGCCGACAGGCCATTACCGGTTCCGTTGGGCAGCGGGTTGTAGACCGTGGATTTGACGTCGATCGGATTGGTCAACCCCAGCGCAGCGGCGCCGGCCAGCGGCGCGCCGCCGGTCTGCGCCGCAACATCGGCGCTAAGACGTTGCCCGACTTTGGAATTCACCACGGCCATCGCCTGGGTCAACGTCTGGGCGGCGATGCTCGAGCCCAGTGTGCCCGCGCGCGGATTGGTCGAGATGGTAATCGTGGGCCGGTCCGCATGGGTCGGCTGCACGGCGCTGATCGCGTAATCGCGCAGCGCCGAGGAAAAAGTCGGCGGAATGACGGCCGAACCGTAGACCTCAGCCCGGTCCAGTAGCCGCTTGGCCTCGTCGTGGGTGACGACGCGTACGTCGTACTTGTTCTTGTCCAATCCGGCCACCAGACCCTCGACAATCTGTTTGCCGGTGGGCCCGGCGTCCTGGTTGACCACCGCGATCGGGAAGTGGCGCAGGTTGGTCGCCGGGTTCAGGATTCCGCCCAGGTACAGGGCTGCCAGCGCCGACATGAGGGCCAGTGTGATGAGGATCGGAGCCGCCCAGAACCGCACGGTCCGAACCGACTTGATGCTGCGCTTGGGGTTCGGTGCGGCATGACGCGGATGTGATCGAGACATGTGGGCTCCTGTCTGTCGAGCCCACTCTATGTGGTGTCAGCGCGGGGTCAGGACCCCAGGTTTGTGTGCATCTCCCACACCAGGACTTCCGCGGGGCCGTCGGCGGCGAGCCGCCGGGCCCCGGTGTCGGTGCAGCGGACCGCGTCCCCTTCGGCCAGCTCGCCAGCCCCGTCCAGGCCAACCCGGCCGAGGGCGACAAACAGATGCAGATAAGGCGCCGCGGGAACGTCGACCGTGTCGCCGGGCCGCAACCGCGCCGCGTGCAGGGCCGCGCTGCGGTTGTGCAGCGTGATCACGGCGTCGTGGCCGTTGATGCCCGAGGCGATCGTGACCAGACCGCCGTTCGACAGGTCATCGCCGATATCGTGCTGCTGGTAGCCCGGGTCAATGCCGGTCCGGTCGGGCACTATCCACATTTGGACGAAACGCACTGGCCGCGTCGCTGATTCATTTGTTTCCGAATGCCGGATTCCGCTGCCCGCCGACATGCGCTGGGCCAGACCGGGGTAGATCACGCCGTGGTTGCCCATCGAATCCCGATGGGTCAGTTCACCTTCCAGCACCCAGGTCACGATTTCCATATCGCGGTGCGGGTGGGTGTCGAATCCGGTCCCCGGTTGCACGACGTCGTCGTTGCTGACCAGCAGCAGGCCGTGATGGGTGTTGTCCGGGTCGTAGTGGTCGCCAAAAGAGAAGCAATGTCTGGATTCCAGCCAGTCGGTCATGGTGACTGCCCGCTCGGCGGCTCGCCGAATCTCCACGGTGGCAGGCATGGTTTCCACAGTAGTGGCGCCCGCTGCCGGGGTGCGTGCCGCGGGGCGCCTCGGGCGGCGGTAACTGGCCGCCTCGGCGTCGGCGATGCGGCCGCGGGGAGCACCGGCTGCATCGGCTCGCCGCCCGCGCGGGGCACTCACGAACCTTGTTGTGTCCAGCCCTGATTCGCCGGCCGCTGCGCCTCGTCCCGGGGATACGTCGCGGCGGCGAGCTGCAGAATTTCGCGTCGGTCCGCGAGCAGGATAAAGCCGCCTTGAAGCGCTCGGTCCAGCGCGGTGGTGAACTTGTCGAGATATTCGTCGACTCCGCCCGGGTACAGGCGGCGCAGGGTGGCGCTGTCGAAGGGTTGGCCGCGGCCGAAAATGGCGGACATGACGCTTTCCTCGGTGCCCATGCCCGACGTGCGCGCAATCGGAACGTCCACCCACGGCGTCCTGACGCCGTCTCGGGTCAGGCCATTGGCGTCCAGAACGGGGCGGGGTTGATCGGCGTGGTGCACTGCGATGCGGGGCGCGGCCGGCGCGGGCTGGCCGGTGCGCACCCAGCGGTTCAGGGCAGCCAGCGCCGCCTGCACCACGTAGTGGTGCTGTGGCGCAAAGTTGATGTAGTGGTCAAGTTGCTGCCCCATCAGGCTTTTCGTTGGTGCGTAGGCGGCCACGATGGCGTCGAGCGGCGCGGACCCGGTGTCGATGGGCGCTACCTGGATCGTGTAATTGTCGGCATGAGCGGCGCCGGGAATCTCCCACACCCGCAGCCACCGGTTGTCGGGCTGTCTTGCGTGGTAATACCCATGTCCCACACCGCCGAAAAGGTCGGTTTCGGTGATGATGGTGATCAGCGGCACGCGCAGGTCCGGACGGAACCGGACCGCCCGTGGCGTGCCGGTCGGCGAATCGTCGAAGATTGACATGCCATCCAGTGGCGCGGCGGGCGCAAAGCGCGAATGCACCAGGTACCCGTCGTAGCATTGGACAAGCGGGTCCACGGCGTTGATGTAGGTGGTCAGGAACATCGCCGATTGGGATTCACCCACGGCGACAACGTGTTGCGGGCCTAGCCCGCGCAGCACGTCACGGTCTTGGATCAGTGCTCCGGCCTGGCTGAAGATGTCGTAGCAGAACGCGTCGCCCGGGTGCTGCAGGGATGCATAGCGGGCCGGATCCTGGCTCTTGAGTGACATGTCCAGGCCGAGCAGGGCGGCACCCCCGGCGACGCCCACCTGCTGCGCCGAGACCGCGACGTAGGCGTAGCCCGCGCGAATGATTTCGCGGTGACCCATCATCCATACGGCCGGGGCATCGATGCCGCCGCTGACGTTGAGCCATTCGACGAGCACCGTGCCGTTGAATCGTGTCCGGTCGGCCGGGGTCAAAGCCACGAGCCGCGTGGTGTACTCGGCAGCGCCCGCAGGTGTTGCCACCCAACGGCCGTCGGGGCCGAGCCCGGACACCGGGGCGTAGGAGGCGGCGGTGCCCGACACGAAGAATTCCTCGGCGACGTAGCCCACGCTGCCGATGTCGAAGGCGCCCAACAGCAGCAGCGGCTTACCGGGGACGGGCGAAACGGCAGCCATCACAACGTCATGACAGCGACGGCGGCAGACCGAACTTCGGGAAGAGTGAGCCGTCGAGGAAAGCCACCACGTGCGACACCCGGCCGTCGACCATGTCCAGCACATGCAACTGGAACGGCACGTGCCGCTGACCCGCGCGCATATACATGGCCGCGGCGGGCTGGCCGTTGGCCACCAACGGGATCATGCGCATATCGCCGGGCGATTCGGCCGGACATTGCTGGTGAATCAGCGTGATGATGTCCCGCGCGCCGCGGTACCAGCCGACGTAGGGAGGCATCTCCCAGATCGCCTCGGCGGTGAACAGCTCCACCAGCCGGTCGATGTCGTAGGTCTCGAACGCGGCAATGTAGCGGGCCAGCAAGTCCTGGGCCTGCGGCGAATCCGGCGCGCTCAACCGGTCCTCGGCGCTGGGGCGCACGGTCTCCAGCTGGGACCGGGCCCGCTGCAGCAGGCTGTTGACGGCGACGGTGGTGGCGCCGATAGCCTCGGCCACTTCGGCCGACTTCCACTGCAGCACGTCGCGCAGCAACAGCACCGCACGCTGCCGCGGCGACAGATGCTGCAGCGCGGCCACAAACGCCAAGCGGACCGATTCGCGCGACCCGACGATGACCGAGGGATCCGCCGGATCATTCGTCGGTTCCGGCAGCGGCTCCAGCCAGGGCACCTCACCGCGCTCGACCAACTCCGCCGTCGGATCCGAGTTTGACGTCCCCAGTCCGGTCGGCAACGGCCGGCGCTGACGGCCTTCCAGGGCGCTCAGGCAGGTGTTGGTGGCGATCCGATGCAGCCAGGTCCGTATCGAGGACTTGCCTTCGAACCGGTCGTACGCTTTCCAGGCGCGCAGCAGCGTCTCCTGCACCAGATCCTCGGCGTCGTGCAACGATCCGGTCATCCGGTAGCAGTGCGCCAGCAGTTCGCGCCGGTAGGGTTCGGCACGGGCGGAAAAATCACCGCCCAGCTCATTGTCCTGTGCTAGCAGACCCACCCCGACGAGCCTACGCAGCGCCTATGACACACCCCGCCCAACCCCGCCCGGGGAGCCGCCGTGCAGTCGGTGGGCAGCCCGTAAGCTGCCCGTAATGAACGCGACGCGCACTGAACGGAACTTCGCCGGTGTCAGCGGTGTGGACATCGTCTACGACATCTGGACACCCGACAACGAACCCAAAGCCGTGGTCGTGCTCGCTCACGGTCTGGGCGAGCATGCCCGCCGCTACGACCACGTCGCGCAGCGGTTCGGTGAGGCCGGTCTGGTTACCTACGCGCTCGACCATCGCGGACACGGCCGCTCGGGCGGCAAGCGGGTACTGGTCCGCGACATCTCCGAATACACCGCCGACCTCGACACCCTGGTGGGCATCGCCACCCGGGAAAACCCCGGCCTCAAGCGCATCGTCCTCGGGCACAGCATGGGCGGCGGGATCGTGTTCGCCTACGGTGTGGAACGCCCGGACAACTACGACCTGATGGTGCTGTCGGCGCCGGCGGTGGCGGCCCAGGATCTGGTGTCGCCGGTGGTGGCGCTGGCCGCCAAGGTTCTCGGCGTCGTGGTGCCCGGCCTGCCGGTCCAGGAGCTCGACTTCACCGCCATATCCCGCGACCCGCAGGTAGTGGCGGACTACCAGAACGATCCGCGGGTGTACCACGGCCGGGTGCCGGCCGGGATCGGTCGGGCGCTGCTGCAGGTCGGCGAGACCATGCCGCGACGGGCGCCGGCGCTGACCGCGCCGCTGCTGGTGGTGCACGGCACGGGCGATCGGCTCATCCCGATCGAGGGCAGCCGGCGCTTGGTGGAATGTGTGGGATCCACCGATGTCGAGCTGAAGGAATATCCCGGGCTCTACCACGAGGTCTTCAACGAGCCGGAGCGCGACCAGGTGCTCGATGACGTGGTCGGCTGGATCACCAAACGCCTCTGAACCGAATTGTCGTACCGCTGCAGTAGTTTGGCGCCATGACCGACGACAAGATGCTGGCCCGCATCGCCGCCCTGCTGCGTCAGGCCGAAGGCACCGACAATCCCCACGAAGCCGACGCGTTCATGGCCGCCGCGCAGCGGATGGCCACGGCGGCGTCCATCGACCTCGCGGTGGCGCGGTCACATTCGGCCAACCGTTCGGCCGCGCAGGCGCCGACCCAGCGCACCATCACCATCGGAACGGCCGGCGCCCGCGGGCTGCGGACCTACGTGCAGCTGTTCGTGCTGATCGCCGCGGCCAACGACGTACGCTGCGACGTCGCGTCGAATTCGACGTTCCTGTATGCCTACGGGTTCCCTGAGGACATCGACGCGACCCACGCCCTGTACGCCAGCCTGGTGGTGCAGATGGTCCGGGCTTCCGATGCCTACCTTACCTCCGGGGCACACCGGCCGACGCCCACCATCACCGCCAGGCTCAACTTCCAGCTGGCCTTCGGCGCTCGAGTCGGTCAGCGCCTGGCCGAGGCCCGTGCGCAGGCCACCCGCGAAGTCACCGCGGACCGCGGTCGGGCACCGGGAACCGCTATCGCGTTGCGGGACAAGGAAATCGAGCTGCACGACTACTACCGTGGCGCGTCTCGGGCGCGCGGCACCTGGCGGGCCCACCGGGCCTCGGCCGGATATTCCTCGGCGGCGCGGCGCGCCGGTGACCGGGCCGGGCGGCAGGCCCGGCTGGGCCAGAGCGCCGAGCTGCCCGGAGCGCGACCCGCCCTGGACCGGTGACCCGGGAGGACTCCTCGGGCCGCGACTCTCAGCGGGCCAGGGTTTATGCGGCCGAGGAATTCGTCCGCACCCTGTTCGACCGTGCCGTCGAGCACGGATCACCCAGTGTGGACTTCTTCGGGACGCGGTTGACGCTGCCGCCCGAAGGACGGTTCGCGTCGGTGGCGTCGGTGCAGCGCTACGTCGACGACGTGCTGGGCCTGCCGGCGGTGCGCCGGAACTGGCCGTCGGTGTCGCCGCTGCGGGTGCGTGCCCGCCGGGCGGCCACCGCGGCGCACTACGAAAACCGGGATGGCGCAGGCACCATCGCCGTCCCGGACCGCGACACCGCCGCCTGGGCGATGCGCGAGCTGGTCGTGCTCCATGAAGTCGCACATCATTTGTGCCGCGTACCGCCGCCGCACGGGCCGCAGTTCGTGGCGACGATGTGTGAGCTGGCCGAGTTGGTGATGGGAGCCGAGGTTGGCCACATTCTGCGGGTCGTCTACGCGAAAGAGGGTGTGCGGTGAGCCCATGCGACCCCGACGCCCGAGCCTGCGAGATCGAGCCCCAGATGACCGACGGCGAACGGTTTACGCTGCTGGTCGGCGTCATGGGGGCCGGCGACTGGTGGCCGTTGCGCGACGAGCGCATTCCGCCGGAGGTGCCGATGAGTGCGGGGTATGTGCCCGGGATTGCGCGGCTTGGGGTTCCGGCGCTGCGGATGAGCGACGCCGGGCTAGGCGTCACCAATCCCGGTTACCGTCCGGGCGACACGGCGACGGCGCTGCCGGCCGGCCTGGCGCTGGCCGCCGGTTTCGATCCGGCGCTGGCCCGCGCCGCCGGCGAGGTGATCGGGCGGGAGGCCCGCAGCCGCGGGTTCAACGTCCAATTGGCCGGTGCCATCAATCTGGCCCGCGACCCGCGCAACGGCCGCAACTTCGAATACTTTTCCGAGGACCCGCTGTTGAGCGCCACCATGGCCGCAGAACAGATCATCGGCATCCAGCAGCAGGGTGTCATCTCCACGACCAAGCACTATTCGCTGAACTGCAACGAAACAAACCGGCACTGGCTGGACGCCGTCATCGATCCCGGCGCGCACCGCGAATCCGACTTACTGGCCTTCGAGATCGCCATCGAGCGGGCCCAACCCGGCGCGGTGATGGCGGCATACAACAAGGTCAACGGCGACTACGCCGCCGCCAACGCCGTCCTGATCAACGACGTGCTGAAGGGCGCCTGGGGATACCGCGGCTGGGTGATGTCGGATTGGGGCGGGACACCGAGTTGGGAGTGCGCTCTTGCCGGCCTGGACCAGGAATGCGGTGCACAGATCGACGCCGTGCTGTGGGGGGCCGAGGCATTCGGCGACCGACTGCGTGCCGCCTACTCCGAGGGCCTGCTGCCCAAAGAACGGTTATCGGACATGGTCCGGCGAATCCTGCGTTCGATGTTCGCTGTCGGAATCGACCGCTGGGAACCCGCGCCCGCACCGGATATGGAGGCGCACAACGCGATTGGCCTGCAGATCGCGCGGCAGGGCGTCGTGCTGCTGCAGAACCGCGGGCTGCTGCCGGTGATTGCCGGTTCGGGCTTGCGCATCGCTGTCATCGGCGGCTACGCACAGGTCGGTGTGCCGGCCGGCTACGGCTCCAGCACCGTCGTACCGCCGGGCGGCTACGCGAGCGTGATCCCGATCGGCGGGTCCGGCCTGCAGGCGGGCCTGCGCAATCTCTACCTGGTACCGCCGAGCCCGCTCGAGGAGCTGAGACGGCAACTCCCGGGCGCGCAGATCGATTTCGATCCCGGCATCAGCCCGGCGGAGGCGGTGGTGGCGGCGCGCCGCGCAGACGTCGCGATCGTGTTCGCGATCCGACCCGAAGGGGAGGGCTTCGACAGCGCCGACCTGTCGCTGCCGTGGGGCCAGGACGCGGTGATCTCGGCGGTCGCCGCCGCCAATCCGAACACCGTCGTGGTGCTCGAGACCGGCAACCCGGTGGCCATGCCCTGGCGGGACCGCGTGAATGCCATCGTGCAAGCGTGGTATCCGGGCCAGGCGGGCGCTACGGCCATCGCGGAAATCCTTGCCGGACGGGTGAATCCGTCGGGCCGGCTGCCGATCACGTTTCCGGCCGATCTCGGCCAGACACCGCGCCCGGAGCTGCCCGCTGCGCCGCCGGGGACGCCGATCACCATCGACTACGACGAAGGCGCGGATGTCGGTTATCGCTGGTTTGCGCGGACCGGGCGGGTCCCGATGTTCGCCTTCGGTCACGGTTTGTCCTACACCAGCTTCGAGTATCGCGACCTGGCGGTGACCGGCGGCGACACCGTGACCGTCAGTTTCAGTGTCGTCAACACCGGTGACCGGGGCGGGTCGGACATCCCGCAGCTGTATCTGACCGCCGTGCCCGACGCAAAGCGGTTGCGCTTACTGGGTTTCCAGCGAGTCGAGCTGGAGCCGGGCCAGGTTGTCCGGGTGAGCATCGCAGCGGACCCACGGCTGCTGGCCGGCTATGACGGCCGGGCCGGGTGCTGGCGCATCACGGCGGGTCGCTACGCGGTCGCGGTGGGCGCTTCGGCGGTGGCGCTGTCGCTGGCAGCCGAGGTCGAGCTGGCCGGTCGTGCGTTCGGGCGATGAGCGCGATGGTCATCCGAACGCACCACCGGCTGCCCGCTTACTGGACCGGGACCAAGTCGTCGCCGCAGGCGCAGCGGTGAGGCTCGCCCGCACTGGAGCCGTGGCAGGGGACCTCGACGTGGACGCGACAGCCGCAGCCCTCGTGGCCGCAGGTCAACTCGGTTCCAGCCTCATGGGTCGCCATGAATATCACCTTCATTCGGATCGGGGGACTGCAGTCCCAAGTGGATGACCACGATCACTCTATACCCCATACGGGTATCGGGTAAACACCCGGAATGGGGAATTTGATCGGCCCGCGATGCGCGCGGATCGGACTAGCGTTTCGGTATGGCCCCACCGACCCCGCACGACGTCGATGCCTTCCTGGACGGCACGCTGATCGGCGACGACCCGGCGTTGTCCGCGGCGCTGCTGGCCAGCAACGCCGCGGGGTTGCCTGGCATCGCGGTCTCCGCGCAGCAGGGGTGGCTACCCGCAGACCGCGCCGCCGGCGGCGGAGCCGACCAGCTTGACGTACTTGGCCAGGACCCCGGTCCGGTAGCGCGGCGGCGGGGGAGCGAAATCCTGTTGCCGGGCCGCGAATCCGTCCGGGTCGACGAGCACGTCGAGGGTGCGGCTGGTGACGTCGAGCCGGATCCGGTCGCCGTCGCGCAGGAAGGCGATCGGCCCCGCGTCGACGGCTTCGGGCGCGATGTGGCCGACGCACAGGCCGGTGGTACCGCCCGAGAACCGGCCGTCGGTCAGCAACAGCACGTCTTTGCCCAGTCCCGCGCCCTTGATCGCCCCGGTGATGGCGAGCATTTCGCGCATCCCGGGCCCACCCTTGGGCCCTTCGTAGCGGATCACCACCGCGTCGCCCTTGGTGATGGTGCCGTCCTCGAGGGCGTCCAACGCGGCTCGCTCACCATCGAAAACCCTTGCCACGCCTTCGAATATCTCGGAGTCGAAACCGGCGGTCTTGACCACCGCGCCCTCTGGAGCCAGTGATCCGCGCAGAATGGTGATCCCGCCGGTCGGGTGGATGGGGTTGCTCAGCGCGCGCAGGACCTTGCCGTCCGGATCCGGCGGAGCGATGGCGGCCAGGTTCTCGGCCACCGTCTGACCGGTCACGGTCAGGCAATCTCCATGCAGCAGACCGGCATCCAGCAGTGCTTTCATGACCACCGGCACCCCGCCGATGTGGTCGACGTGCGACATCACGTGGCGGCCGAACGGCTTGACATCGGCCAGATGCGGCACCTTCGACCCGATCCGGTTGAAGTCGTCCAGCGCCAGCTCGACGCCGGCCTCGTGGGCGATGGCCAGCAGGTGCAGCACCGCGTTAGTCGAGCCACCGAACGCCATCACCACCGCGATCGCGTTCTCGAAGGCTTCTCTGGTGAGGATGTCGCGGGCGGTGATGCCGCGGCGCAGCAATTCGACGACGGCCTGCCCGCTGCGGCGGGCGAACCCGTCGCGGCGACGGTCGGTGGCCGGCGGCGCCGCGCTGCCCGGCAACGACATGCCCAGCGCCTCGGCGGCGCTGGCCATGGTGTTGGCGGTGTACATGCCGCCGCACGCGCCCTCGCCCGGACAGATTGCCCGCTCGATGGCGTCGACGTCCTCCCGGCTCATCAGCCCGCGCGCGCATGCGCCGACGGCCTCGAACGCGTCGATGATGGTGACCTCGCGCTCGCTGCCGTCGGAGAGCTTGGCCAGCCCCGGCAGGATCGAGCCCGCGTAGAGGAAGACCGCCGCCAGGTCCAGGCGCGCGGCGGCCATCAGCATCCCGGGCAGCGACTTGTCGCAGCCGGCCAGCAGCACCGAGCCGTCCAGCCGCTCGGCCTGCATCACGGTCTCGACGCTGTCGGCGATCACCTCACGCGACACCAGCGAGAAGTGCATGCCCTCGTGTCCCATCGAAATACCGTCGGACACCGAGATCGTGCCGAACTCAAGCGGATAGCCGCCCGCCGCGAACACCCCCTCCTTGACGGCCTTGGCCAACCGGTCCAGCGAAAGGTTGCACGGTGTGATTTCATTCCACGACGACGCGACACCGATCTGGGCCTTGGCGAAGTCTTCGTCGCCCATGCCTACCGCTCGCAGCATCCCGCGGGCGGCGGCCTTCTCCAGGCCGTCGGTGACGTCACGGCTGCGGGGCTTGATGTCGGCTTCGGGCATCGTCCAAGTATGCTCGTGCCGCCCTACCTCATACCCCGCTAGGGTATGAGGTAGGATAACGGTTTACGGCAGCCCGATCGGAGATTTCCACAGGATTGGGGCGTTCCGATCGTTGGGAGAATGATGACAACCGACTACGGGTATTCGCAGCAGAAGGACAACTATGCCAAGAGGCTGCGGCGCATCGAGGGCCAGGTGCGCGGCATCGCGCGGATGATCGAAGAGGACAAGTACTGCATCGATATCCTCACCCAGATCAGCGCCATCAACAGCGCCCTGCGAGCGGTGGCGCTGAACCTGCTCGACGAGCATCTCAACCATTGCGTCACCCGTGCCGTTGCCGAGGGCGGCACCGAAGCGGACAGCAAGCTCGCCGAAGCCTCCGCAGCCATCGCCCGGCTCGTTCGTTCCTGAGTACGTGGTAGTCGCGCGGGCGTGTTGACCCGCATTTCGTGTGACGGCGCGGCGGCGGTGCGTACGGTGAGTGCAGCGTGATCGTCGCGACGCACTACCGCGGTGCGCGGGCGATGCGCGAGTGCCGATAGATGTCACCGCCATGACTGCCGAGACCCGAACCGTTGCCCCTGCCGCCGGACCGTGGACGCCGCGGATCGCCGCGCAGCTGGCTGTGCTGGCCGCCGCGGCCTTCATTTACGTCACCGCGGAGATCCTGCCGGTGGGTGCGCTGTCGGCGATTGCCCGGAACCTGAACATCAGCATCGTCCTGGTGGGGACCCTGTTGTCCTGGTATGCGCTGGTCGCGGCTCTGACGACGGTTCCGTTGGTGCGCTGGACGGCGCACTGGCCGCGCCGCCGGACCCTGGTGGTCGCCCTGGTCTGTCTGACCGTTTCGCAGCTGATCTCGGCGCTGGCACCCAACTTCGCGGTGTTGGCCGCCGGAAGGGTGCTCTGTGCGGTCACCCACGGCCTGCTGTGGTCGGTGATCGCCCCGATCGCCACCCGACTGGTGCCGGCCAGCCACGCCGGACGCGCCACCACCTCGATCTACATCGGAACCAGCCTGGCGCTGGTGGTGGGCAGTCCCCTGACGGCCGTGTTGAGCCTGATGTGGGGTTGGCGGCTGGCAGCGGTGTGCGTGACCGTTGCGGCTGCCGCCGTGACAGTGGCGGCCCGGCTGCTGTTGCCCGAGCTCGTGCTCAGCGCGGATCAGTTACAGCACGTTGGTCCGCGATCGCGCCACCACCGCAATCGGGCGCTGATCATCGTCAGCCTGATCACCATGATCGGCGTCACCGGCCATTTCGTCTCGTACACCTACATCGTGGTGGTCATCCGGCAGGTCGTCGGTGTGCACGGGCCGAGCCAGGCGTGGCTGCTGGCCGCCTACGGTGTCGCCGGAGTGATCGCGGTGGCCCTGGTGGCGCGCCCGCTGGACCGCCGGCCGAAGGGCGCGGTGATTTTCTGTGTCGCCGGCCTGACCGTTGCGTTCGTCGTGCTGACGGGGCTGGCTTTCGGCGGTGACCGCGCGCCGGTGACGACGTTGGTCGTCGGGACCGGGGCGATCGTGCTGTGGGGAGCGGCGGCCACCGCCGTGTCGCCGATGCTGCAATCCGCGGCGATGCGCAGCGGAGCAGACGACCCCGACGGAGCATCCGGGCTGTATGTGACGGCGTTTCAGCTGGGAATCATGGCCGGCTCACTGGCCGGTGGATTGCTGTACGAGCGCAGTGTGGCGTTGATGCTCACCGCATCGGCGATCTTGATGGGCGTCGCACTGGTGGGGGTATCGGTGGCCCGGCGGGTCTTCGAGGCTGCGGATGAGGGGCCGCGCGCAACTTCACAGGCTCACTAACGCTGCAGGTCAACGGCGTGAACTGAACAGCTGACGTGGTGCCGGGCGGCTGCGGGACCGGAAAGCAGCCGCTGCGCTATGCCACACTGGGGGCCAGGACGTGACCGGAGGGATGACATATGTCGCGCTGGACGAGGGCCCGCAAGGGGGGCAGGAGAGGCAGGGGGGCAAGCCTCTTCG
Organism: Mycobacterium pseudokansasii; assembly: GCF_900566075.1. NCBI lineage: Bacteria > Bacillati > Actinomycetota > Actinomycetes > Mycobacteriales > Mycobacteriaceae > Mycobacterium > Mycobacterium pseudokansasii. The sequence goes on from NZ_UPHU01000001.1 coordinate 307,588, forward strand.
CCGCGGTGAATGTAGCCGGGGTGGTTTCGGTGTTGCTGCTGGGCGCCGGTCCCGCACTTGCGGACCCGGACCAGGTGCCCGGCGACCCTGAAGCGATCGCGCCGGCTGAGCCGGCCGACCCGGGAGCTCCCGCACCCGACCCGCTGGCCCTGCCTCCGGTGTCCGACCCGCTTGCACCGCCGCCGCCCGACCCGCTGGCGATACCTGCCGCAGCCGGCCCGGTCGCCGGGCAGGATCCGACGCCGTTTGTCGGCGATCCGCCCTTCCGCCCGCCGACATTCAACCCGGTCAACGGCGCGATGGTTGGTGTGGCCAAGCCGATCATCATCAACTTCCAGGTGCCCATCGCCGACCGCCCGATGGCTGAAAGCGCCATCCACATTTCGTCGATCCCGCCGGTCCCCGGCAAGTTCTATTGGATGAGTCCAACCCAAGTTCGGTGGCGCCCGCTGCAGTTCTGGCCGGCCAACACGGCGGTCAACATCGATGCGGCCGGCACCAGGTCGAGCTTTCGCACCGGTGACGCGCTGGTGGCCACCGCCGACGACGCCACGCACCAGATGACGATCACCCGCAACGGCGTGGTGCAGCAGACCTTCCCGATGTCCATGGGGATGTCAGCCGGTAACCACCAAACCCCCAACGGCACGTACTACGTTTTGGAGAAGTTCCCGACGGTGGTGATGGATTCCTCGACGTACGGGGTCCCGGTCAACTCGCCGCAGGGGTACAAGGTGACCGTTTCCGATGCCGTCCGGATCGATAACAGCGGAAACTTCGTGCACAGCGCGCCGTGGTCGGTAGGTGATCAGGGCAAGCGCAATGTCAGCCACGGCTGCATCAACCTCGGTCCGGCCAACGCCAAGTGGTTCTACGACAACTTCGGCAGTGGGGACCCGGTAATCGTGAAGAACTCCGTGGGGACCTACAACAAGAACGACGGCGCTCAGGACTGGCAGATCTAAGAGCTGCGCTCGCGGGCCGGTCGCGGACCTGGTGACGTCCAGGGATCTGAGCCTGTCTCGCGGCGTCGCTCACCAGTGCTGACGCCGGGCCTGGATAGACGCCGACATTGCAGCTCGGACCGGGGATTGATCCGGCCACCGGCTGCGCCTATGCCCAGGCCTAAGGCGCCGATCCCGTGCCCAAACCACTCCCTGGCCAGGCTGCTCCCGTGCCAAAGTCGCTCCTCCGCCCAAACCGCGGCCGGCGGCCCTTGCGCAACTGCATTATGTATAGCAACATACATAGACAGTTGAGGCCCGAGGAGTAGCCGTGCGAAGTCCGCGCGAACGCATGGTCGTGTCTGCCGCGCTGCTGATCCGCGAGCGTGGCGCACGCGCCACCGCCATCTCCGATGTGCTGCAGCACAGCGGGGCGCCACGCGGCTCGGCTTACCACTACTTCCCGGGCGGGCGGACCCAGTTGCTGTGCGAGGCCGTCGACTACGCAGGTGAGCACGTCGCGGCCATCATCACCGAGCCGCGCGGCAGCCTCGACCTGCTGGACACGCTGATCGACTGGTACCGCGAGCAGTTGCTCGCCAGCGACTTTCGCGCGGGCTGTCCCATCGCGGCGGTGGCGGTCGAAGCCGGCGAGGGCACCGACGGCGAGCGGATGGCGCCGGTGATCGAGCACGCGGCGGCGGTGTTCGACCGCTGGTCGGATCTGCTCGCGCGGCGCTTCGCCGGCGACGGCATTCCGGCCGCCCGGTCGAACGATTTGGCGACGCTGGCGGTGTCGGCGCTGGAAGGGGCGCTCCTGCTGGCCCGGGTGCGGCGCGACCTTGCGCCACTTGAGTCGGTTCACCGCCAGCTGCGCCACCTGCTACTGGCCGAGCTGCCGGAAGGGAAACCGCAATGACCACCATGGATTGGCAGCCCACTGCCTGCATCCTCTGCGAATGCAACTGCGGCATCGTGGTGCAGGTAGCAGACCGCAAACTGGCCCGTATCCGCGGCGACAAAGCGCATCCGGCGTCCCGCGGCTACACCTGCAACAAGGCGTTGCGCCTGGACCACTACCAGAACAACCGTGGTCGCCTGACTTCGCCGCTGCGCCGCCGATCCGATGGAACCTACGAGGAAATCGACTGGGACACCGCCATTGTCGAAATCGCCGACGGGTTCAAGCGGATCCGTGATATCTACGGCGGCGACAAGATCTTCTATTACGGCGGCGGCGGGCAGGGCAATCATCTCGGCGGTGCCTACAGCGGCGCATTCCTGAAAGCGTTGGGCGCGCGCTACCGATCAAATGCTCTGGCGCAGGAAAAGACCGGAGAAGCATGGATCGATTGGCAGCTGTATGGCGGCCACACGCGCGGCGAATTCGAGCACGCCGAGGTATCGGTGTTCGTCGGCAAGAATCCGTGGATGTCGCAGAGCTTCCCGCGGGCCCGAGTGGTGCTCAACGACATCGCCAAAGATCCCGCCCGATCGATGATCGTGATCGATCCCGTCGTCACCGACACGGCCAAGATGGCCGACTTTCATCTGCGGGTGCGGCCCGGCACCGACGCCTGGTGCATGGCGGCACTGGCGGCCGTTCTGGTTCAGGAAAACCTCTGTGACGAGGCGTTTCTCAGCGAACACGTGCACGGCGTCGACGCCGTGCACGCCGTACTGCGGGAGGTTCCCGTCGCCGACTACGCGCAACGTTGCGGAGTGGACGAAGAATTGTTGCGAGCGGCGGCCCGGCGGATCGGAACCGCGGGCAGCGTCTCGGTGTTCGAGGACCTCGGAGTCCAGCAGGCGCCCAACAGCACCCTGTGTTCGTACCTGAACAAGATGCTGTGGATTCTCACCGGCAACTTCGCAAAAAAGGGCGGCCAGCATCTGCATTCGTCGTTCGCACCGTTGTTCAGTACGGTATCCGGACGCACGCCGGTCACCGGCGCTCCCATCATCGCCGGACTGGTGCCGGGCAATGTCGTACCGGAAGAGATCCTGACCGACCATCCGGACCGTTTCCGCGCCATGATCGTCGAAAGCGCGAATCCCGCTCATTCCCTTGCTGATTCGGCGGCCTGCAGGGAGGCGTTCGCAACGCTGGAACTGCTGGTGGTCGTCGACGTCGCGATGACCGAAACCGCCCGGCTGGCCCATTACGTGCTGCCGGCGTCGTCTCAGTTCGAGAAGGTCGAAGCGACCTTTTTCAACTTTGAGTTCCCGCACAACGCGGTGCACCTGCGCCACCCGATACTGGAACCGCTGCCGGGAACGTTGCCGGAACCGGAAATCTGGTCGCGGTTGGTACGCGCGTTGGATGTTGTCGAAGACGCGGATCTGCGGCCGCTGCGCGAGGCAGCGCAGCAAGGTCGCCAGGCGTACACTCAAGCGTTTCTCGCCGCGGTGGCGACCAATCCGACTGTGGCCAAACTGCTTCCCTACGTGCTCTACGAAACCCTCGGCCCGACGCTTCCGAACGGGCTGGCGGGAGCGGCCGCCCTGTGGGGGCTTGCCCAGAAGACCGCGATGACCTATCCCGACGCCGTCCGGCGCGCCGGGCACGCCGACGGCAACGCCTTGTTCGACGCGATCCTGTCCGGCCGCTCCGGGGTCACCTTCACCGCGCACAACTACCCGGACGACTTCGCGTTGATCAGCCACGCCGACCACAAGATCGTCCTGGAAATCCCCGAAATGCTTGACGAGATAAGGTCATTGGGCCGAGCTTCGGCGGCTTTGACGACGCCGGAGTTGCCGATCGTGCTTTCGGTGGGCGAGCGCCGCGCCTACACCGCCAACGACATCTTCCGCGACCCGTCCTGGCGCAAACGCGACGCCGACGGGGCGTTGCGGGTCAGTGTCGAAGACGCCCAAGTTCTCGGTCTGGTCGACGGCGGCCGAGCCCGCATCACCACCGCGGCCGGCAGCGCCGAGGCGACCGTCGAGATCACCGAGACGATGCTGCCCGGACATGCCGCCCTGCCCAACGGCTTTGGCCTGGACTACACCGACGACGACGGCCAGCTACGTACCCCGGGCGTCGCCCCGAACACGCTGACATCGACGCGGTGGCGTGACCCCTATGCCGGCACCCCGTGGCACAAACATGTGCCGGCGCGCATCGAACCCTGCCGAACCGGGGCGCCACTCGTACCGCCGGGTTAACCACGCCTGGTGGTGGCGGCCCAACGAATCAGCCAGGTAGCCGCAGATCACCGGCCGGCCCATGCCGTAAACAGTTCCGAGTCCGTTGGTTAGGCCGCTGCCATGGGATTTCATCATCGTTGCATCCTTGCCCCACCTCGGCTCAGCACACTTGGCGTGGCGACGTCAGGATGTGGCGCCGGGGTGTGATCGAATGCCGCAACCGGGATTCGGGCACCCAGAATTTTGATGGATCTACTCGGGAAGTAGCCATGGAGAGTGCGAGATCTGCGGCTCCAACACGGGCGTCAACGGCTTGGGCAGCGAGGGTTCGTCACTCAGCAAGACCGCGCTCTCATGTCATCAGGACCGCGGACCAGGTGACAGCGCTCCGGTTGCTCATCCTTTTCGTCGTCCTCTATCTGGTAGTTCTGCGAGTTCATCCGGCGATCCCGATAAGCCTGTTGGCGGTATCGCTGACGCTGGACGGCGTCGACGGGTATTTGGCATTGCGGCAGCACAGTGACCGCAAGATCGGCCTCATCGCGTATGCGCGCTACCTCGTCGGAGATCAGCGTGATAGCAAGGCGATACAGGAGGCAAAGCGGGAGATTGAGCAGCGATTCCCCTTGGGACCCAGGATTGACATCGCCGGTGACCGAATAACAGAGTACGCACTCTGGACGCTCTTTCTCGGCGTACATTTGATTCCGTTCTACATCGTGCTCATCGTCATAGTCAGGCATTCCGTAGCAGATGCATTCATGGCCGCGAAAGGCACGTCGTCGAAGATGAGGACTTCCATCGCCCGGACCATCTATGCATCCAACCTGGCCCGGGCGAGTAATGTGGTCGTCAAGTTTTTGACGTTCTCTTATTTCATGCTGGCATACATATTGGATTACCCGATATGGGTCGGCTACGTGCTGATGGCGGTGTTAGTGTCGCACATTTTGCTTCGAGGAGCGGCCGAGGTGGCTGAAGGACTGGCCGAATCAAGGGAAAGACGGAATAGTGACGTGCCATGCGTCAGTGAGGCTTCTGCAATGGCTGGCGTGCCTTGCCCGGCTGGGAGATCGCGAACCAGCATTAGTTCCAGATCCTGACCCTGCTCTGCTGTTCCAGGAATAGCGCATCGTTCTCGGTGACGTCGAAAGCCTCGTAGAAAGCGTCGATGTTGCGCACCACGCCGTTGCACCGGAATTCCGGCGGGGAATGCGGATCAACGGCCAGCCGCCGGATTGCTTCAGCCTCGCGGGCTTTGGTGCACCACACCTGAGCCCAACCGAAGAACACCCGCTGCACGCCGGTAAGGCCGTCGATGACCGGAGCCGGCTCGCCGTTCAGTGACAGCTGGTAGGCCAGCAGCGCGATGGACAGCCCGCCCAGATCGCCGATGTTCTCCCCGACGGTGAACGCGCCGTTCACATGGTGGCCGGCGCCGAGATCCCGTGGCGTGTACGTCTCGTATTGCTCGATCAATGCCTTTGTGCGGGTGGCGAATTCGGCGCGGTCGTCGTCGGTCCACCAGTCGACCAGGTTGCCGTCGCCGTCGTACTTGGCCCCCTGGTCGTCGAAGCCGTGTCCGATCTCGTGCCCGATCACCGCGCCGATGCCACCGTAGTTGGCGGCGTCGTCGGCTTCGGCATCGAAGAACGGCGGTTGCAAAATGGCTCCCGGGAAAACGATTTCGTTCAGCCCGGGGTTGTAGTAGGCGTTGACCGTCTGGGGTGTCATGAACCACTCGTCGCGGTCGACCGGGCCGCCGAGCTTGGCCAGCTCGCGGTCGTGGTTGACCGCATAGCCGCGCCGGAAGTTGCCGTAGAGGTCGTTACGGTCGATCACCAGCTTGGAGTAGTCCCTCCATGTGACCGGGTAACCGACCTTGGCGGTGAACTTGCCCAGCTTGGCAAGTGCCCGCTGCCGGGTCTGCGGGGTCATCCACTCCAGCTCGCCGATGCTGACCCGGTACGCCTCCTGCAGGTTGGCCACCAGCTCGTCGATGCGGGCCTTGGCTCCCGGCGGGAAATGCTTTTGTACATAGAGCTTTCCGACCGCATCGCCGATCAGCGTCTCTACCAGGGCCACGCCCCGCTTCCAGCGCTCGCGAATCTGCTGGGCGCCGGTCAGCCTGCGGCCGTAGAACTCGAAGTCCTGATCGACCAGATCGCGGGTCAGCCAGGGGGCCCGGCAACGGATCAATCGCCATCGCGCCCAACACTTCCAGTCGTCGAGGTCTTCGCTGTTCCACAGCGCCGCGAAGGCGTGCAGATAATCGGGCTGGCGCACCACCAATTCCGGGAGAGCCTGCGGCGTGCTGCCCAGCGCGGTGACCCAGCCCTCCCAGTCGAAGCCGGCGCCCTCGACCTGCAGGTCGGCGAAGGTGCGCAGGTTGTAGGTGAGTTCGGCGTCACGGCGCTTGACCACGTCCCAGTGGGCGGCGGCCACCTTGCTCTCCAGCGCCACGATGCGGGCCGCGATATCGGCGTGGGCGGCCCGGTCCTCGGGGGCGTCGCCGTACACCAAGCCGAACATCCGCGCGATGTGGCCGGGGTAGGCCGCCAGCACCGCGGCGTGCCGTTCGTCGCGGTAGTAGGACTCGTCGGGCAGGCCGATGCCGGACTGGGAGAAGTGCAGCAGGTAACGGGTGGAGTCCTTGGAGTCGGTGTCCACATAAAATCCGATGCCACCGCCCACGCCCGTGCGCTGCAGGGCGCCGATGACAGCGGCCAAGCAGGCACGGTCGGCGGCGCCGTCGATGGTGGCCAGCTCGTCGTGCAGTGGTAGCAGACCGCGGCGTTCGACGGCGTCCTCGTCGATGAAGCTGGCGTACAGGTCGCCGATGCGTTGCTCGTCGCCGCCGGTCGCGGCACCTCTTCCACGGGCTTGGCTTGCTTCGACGATCAGATCGCGCACCTGCTCTTCGGCGCGGTCGAACAGATGCCGGAAGGCGCCGTCGATCGCCCGGTCCGCCGGTATCTGGTGTTCCTTGAGCCAGCGACCGTTGACATGGCCGAACAGGTCGTCTTGCGGGCGGGCATCGGCGTTGACGTAGCTCAGGTCGATACCCGAGCGGGTGGCCTCTACTGTCACCCCGCCATCCTTCCACCCCATATCGGGTGCAACGATCGGGCCATGCCCGACGAGGATGCTGATGTCGATGAGGCCGACGACTCCGAGGACCCAACCTCCGCGCCCGACGAACCGGAGTCGACGCAGGCCGCGATGTTCTCCAACTACGGCATCGCCTCGACCGTTCTCGGGGTGCTGTCGGTGGCCGCGGTCGTGCTCGGCGTCCTCATCTGGTCGTCACATCGTGACGAGGTCGCCGAGCGCGGGTACCTGAGTCGGGTCATGCGCGCGGCCGCCGAATGGACCGATGTGCTGATCAACATGAACGCCGGCAACGTCGACTCCAGCCTGCAGCGGCTGCACGACGGAACGGTCGGACAGCTCAACACCGATTTCGACGCCGCCGTGCAGCCTTACCGGCAGGTGGTGGAGAAGTTGCAGACGCGTAGCAATGGCCGGATCGAGGCGGTGGCGATCGAAACCGTCCACCACGACCTGGACACCCAGCCCGGCAGCGCCCGGCCGGTGGTGACCACCAAATTGCCGCCCTTCGCCACCCGGACCGACTCGGTGCTGTTGGTGGCGACGTCGGTCGCCGAGAACGCCGGTGCCAAGCCCCAGACGGTGCACTGGAACCTGCGGATCGACGTCTCCGAGGTGGACGGCAAGCTGATGATCTCCGGGCTGGAGTCGATCCGTTGAGACTCCCGACGAGAAACGCCTGGCGGCTGGCCGTATTCGACATCGTGGCGCCGCTGGTGGCCGCCGTGGCGCTGCTGGTGATCGGCTTCGTGCTCGGCTGGCCGTGGTGGTGGATTTCGGCGTGCTCGGTGTTGGTGCTGCTGATCGCCGAGGGTGTGGCCGTCAATTTCTGGCTGTTTCGCCGTGATGCCGTCACCGTAGGCACCGACGACGACGCTCCGGGGCTGCGCCTGGCCGTGGTGTTCTTGTGCACCGCCGCGCTGGTGGCCGCGGTGCTGACCGGGTACACCCACTGGACCACGCCGGATCGCGAGTTCAATCGCGACTCCCGAACGGTGGTACAGGTCGCCACCGGGATGGCCGAGGCGGTGGCGTCGTTCTCGCCGACGGCGCCGAACGCCTCGGTGGATCGGGCCGCGGCGATGATGGTCCCGGACCGGGCGCAGGCGTTCAAAGAGCAATACGCCAAGTCCAGTGCCGACCTGGCGCAACGCAAGGTCACCGCTCAGGCAGCGACGCTGTCGGCCGGAGTGGAGGCGCTCGGGCCCGCGGACGCCAGCGTGGCGGTGATTCTGCGGGTCACCCAGAACTCGCCTGGTCAACCCCCCAGTCAGGCGGCGCCGGCGGTCCGGGTAACGCTGACCAAGCGCGGCAATGACTGGTTGGTGCTCGACGTGACGCCGATCAATTCCCGCTAGGCCGGGCCTCAGTTGGTGTCGGCCGCGCGCGTGCTGTTACGCACCCGGACGAACCGGTCCGACAACCGTCGCATCCGAATCATCAGCGAGGCGGACGGGCTGACGCTGCCGTCGAGGTAGGAGGTCAGGTCCTCGATTTGCACACCGATCCGCGACGCGAACTCCTGCTGCGCCAGACCCGATCGGTCCATCAGCAGCTTCACGTGACGGGCCACCTCGGCACGCTCGTTGGCCTCCAGTTGGATGCGGGCACGGTCCAGCACCTCCGACAATGCCTTGGAGATGCCGTACGGCCGAGCTCCTCCGAGGACCTCTTCGACCTGGCGGGCGGTGCGCCCGTACGGGTCGCGCTTGAGCGCGGCGGCGATGCGCTTCCAGGTGGCGATGTCGCCGCCTTCCAGCGCCGCGCGGATCGCAGCGGTAGACCAAAATTCCACCGGCTGGTCGGTGCCGGGTTCGCCGGTTCCCCGCCCGGGCCGTTGCGGTGGCGGAGCGGGCACCGGTTTCCGCTGGTCGGCGGCCAACGTCACCTCGCCTCCTCCAACATCGCTACGGCCACTGCCAGGCAGCGCTGCCTGACCTCCTCCCAGTTTGCCCCGGAATCAGGGTCGGGCCACTCGTCGTCGACATCAGACGGGTGCGGATCAGCGAGCCGGCGGACCAGCTGGGTGGCCATCCATTGCCGCCTCGAATACGAACCCAGTGGCTGACAACAGTAATACCTGTCCATCCCCGCCAGCACCACGGCCGCGGTTTCGGGCTCCATCGCTTCGACCATGTCAGCAAATTCGGCATAATCGCGGCTGTTGTTACGGCTCATGATCAGGTAGCCCTTGAGTCGCAACGTTTCTGCTCCGGTCGGGATCAGCAGCCGGTCGCCGGTGGGCACCTGGACGTTGGTCGTCTCGATCGGGCTGCGCCGCTCGAACCGGGGCCGGTCCGTGCCGCTTTTCGCGGCCGCGCGCTCGGCGGCGTCGGTCTCTAGGGCGTCGAGGGCGATCGCGAGTCGCCCGCGCCACACGGTGACCGGATGAACCGGACGCTCCGCCCACGACATAGCCCGGGCGAGGCTGTTGCGGTAGGCCTGGCCGACCTTGCGGGCCGCCGACTGACCGCCGGGCTTGGCGGTGGCTGCCGCGGCGGCGGAGGCGGGGGCCGAGGCGGCGGCAGCGGGCACGGCGACGTCGGCGCCGTCCCGGACCAGTCCCGGAACGTGTTCGGGTCCCTTGGCGCTGCGTCCACAGCCGGTGAAGGCAAGCGGGTCGGCCACGCAAATCGATTCGGGGGCAAGGTGTTTGAACCTGGCCGCAGACTTGAGCACCATCCGCAGGTCGCCGCTGGGGGCAATTGCGGCGGCGATGTCGTCGGGAATCACCACGACGTCGCCCAAGTCGACCTCGGGTAGCGGCCGGTCGAAGTCGACCGACGGCAGCATGCGGGCCAGCCACCGCGGCAGCCACCAGTTCCATTGCGAGAACATCGCCATCAGCGCCGGCACCAGAATCAGCCGCACGATGGTGGCGTCTACCGCGATGGCGACCGCGCAGGCGACGCCGATCTCGGCCACCAGCGGCATGCCGGCGAAGGCGAATCCGCAGAACACCGCGATCATGATCAGCGCGGCGCTGGTGATGGTCCGCGCGCTGGTGCTCACCCCGTACGCGACCGCGTCCCGGGTCTGGCCGGTGTGCAGGAAGCGTTCCCGGATCCGGGTCAGCAGGAAGATCTCGTAGTCCATCGACAACCCGAACGTCATCGCCAGCACCAGCGGGGGCACGGTGCTGTCGATAGAACTCAAGTGTGGAAAGCCCAGTTTCTCCGCCCAGCCCCACTGGAAGACCATGACCAGGCTGCCGTATGCGGCGGCCACCGACAGCAACGTCATCAGCACGCCCTTGAGGGCCAGGAACACCGAGTGCACCGAGACCAGCAGCATCACGAACGCGATCAGGGCCACGAAGGCCAGCACCAGCGGCTGGGTCGCCGCCACCCGGTCGTCGAAATCCTTGATCAGCGCGGTCGGTCCGCCGACGTCGACGCGGGCACCGCCGGCCGCTCCGGGCAGGTGGGTCCGCATCCAGTCGACGGTGTGCCGGGCGCCCATGTCTTCGGGGTCGACCGACAACACCGCGCTGAGTAGCGCACTGCGGTTGTCGGCGGCAAACTTCGGCGGTGCCACGGACACGACGTCGGGAGCCTGCGTCATCTGCTGACGGATCGCCGCGATGGTTTGGCTGTGCGCCGGCGTCGACGCGCCGCCGTCGGGGAATGTGACCAGCACCTGAGCGGGGCCCAGCGCCCCCGGGCCGAGCGCCTGGGCGGCCGCCGACACCCCGGCCCGGATCTCGTGCGACGAGTCGAACTGTCGCAGCAAGCTGTTGCCCAGCACCATCTGTGTCGCCGGCGCCGCCATGAGCAGCAGCACCAGCGATGCCGACAACGCCGTTATCCAAGGCCTGCGCATCACCCACCCGACCCAGCGGGCCCAGAACCGGGACTGGGTGCTTTCCGGACGTCGGGACCAGTGCAACAGGGCCGATCGCTTGGCGGCCGCCCTGGCGAAGGAGGCCAGCAGGGCCGGTGTCAGCGTGGCCGACGTCAGCATCGCGACCGCGACGGCCAGGATCGCCCCGGTCGCCATCGACCGCAGCGCGGGGGTGTTGATCAAGTAGATGCCGGTGAGTGAGGCGATCACGGTCATGCCGGACAGCACCACCGCGAGCCCGGAGGTGGCCATGGCCGCGTCGACGGCGTCTTGCGGCCGACGGCCGGTACGCAGTTCCTCGCGGAAGCGCATCAGGATGAACAGGGAGTAGTCGACGGCCAGCGCGATCCCGAACATCGACACGGTCGAGGTCACGAACACCGACATGGTGGTGTGCATCGACAGCAGATAGACCAGGCCCATGGTGACGACGACCGTGCAGATGCCGAGGGCCAGCGGGATCGCCGCGGCGGCAAGCGAGCCGAAGACGGCGAGCAGGACGATCAGGATGATCGGCAGGTTCCACCGTTCGGCGTCGGCGATGTCGTGCTTGGTGTTGGCCGCTGCGGCGGCGCTGAGCGCACCCTGCCCGATGACATAAAGCCGCACCCGGCCGTCCGCCGTTTGCCCGGGCTTGTCGCCTTTCACGCCGATTTTTTGGCGCAGCTTCTTGGCGACATCGCTAGTGCCGGTGTTGCGGGAGTCCAGCCGCAACGACACCACATAGGGCCGGTCGGGCTGCGGGGGCCGCTGGGTGGGGTTGGGTACCTCGGTTACCCCGGGGAATTCGCCGGCGATGCTCCTCAACCGGGTGACCGCGTCGTTGATGTCTGAGAAGCTGGCGTCCGGACGGGGCGTAGCCACCAGCGCCAGCGACGGTGCTTCCTGGTCGGGATACTGAGCGTCGAGGACATCGTGAACCAGCAACGACTGCGACCCGGCTACCTCGAAGCCGCCGCCGGTGAGATTCCCCGATTGCGTCATGGCCAGATAAACCGCCGGCACCAAAGCGAGAAACCAGCCTGTGAACACCAGCCACCGGAATCTGCGCAGGTTGCGGCTCAGACGCATCATGAACTGCTGGATATTGTTCTCCTGGTATTTCTCGCGCAATGCGTGCCCGCGAGCCTACCGCAGAGCACGTGTCAATTATGTCGGCTTATTGGTTGCTGAGCTGCAACGATGTCGGCACCGCGACGCTGTGGCGAACCCCGGTCCGGGTGGTCGGCCTTGACGGTGCCGGCGCCGGAGGTGGCAGGATGTCCGTGACCGTGCGGCGCATTAAGAGTCCGCAATTCGGGTTAGACGGGGGAACTGATGTCGACACATGAACGTGGTGGCCTGCCGGGCGCAGGGCGCGCATCCGACGCCGGTACGCAGTCGTTTGTCAGAGCAGGTAGTGCTGCGCGGCGCGGGTTGTTCGGCGCTTTGATCGCCGTTGGGTTGTCGGCGGCCGCGCTGGTCATGCCGGCCGGACCCTCGGCAACCGGGGCGACCGATCCCTGCGCTGCCAGTGAAGTTGCCAGGACGATCGGCTCGGTCGCCAAGCAAACCGGCGACTACCTGGACTCGCATCCGGAGACCAACCAGGCGGTGACCGCGGCACTGCAGCAGCCGGCGGGACCGGAATCATTGGGATCCTTGGCATCACTGAAGGGTTACTTCGAGCGGAACCCCAAGGCTGCCGGCGACCTGCAATCGCTTGCGCACCCGCTGACCAATCTTTCGGTGCAGTGCAAGCTGCCGGTCACGTTTCCGCAGGCGCTGAACCTGGCGCAGGCCGCGCAGGGCGCAGGTGGGTTGCCGGGTTTGCCGCCGGCAGCCGGGGCGGCGCCGGCAGCCGGGGCGCCCGCAGGCACCCAGCCGTCGGCAGGTACCCAGCCGCCCGCAGCCGGCGGTCCGGTCCGGGGGCGTTGAAACCGCGACACAGAAAATCACCTGGCTGGTTTCACCGGCCGTCTGCTGAGTCACGATCAGGCGGTGGCAACGGGCCCTGCAGGGCCGTTTCGGCCGGGTCGTCGGCAACGCTGCGCCGAGCCCCGATGATGCGTCCCAGCTCGGGGTCGGTTGGCGGGTCGTCGGCATCCGAATCGGCGACGTTCTCGGTGCGGAACATGAAGAAGAACACCACCCAGCCGATGGCGGCGATGAACAGCCAGCTGATCAGCCGGTAGATCAGCATCGCCGAGATGGCGTTGGGCAGGGCCATGCCGCTGGACACCAGGCCCGGCACCAGCACCGCCTCCACCACCAGCAGGCCTCCCGGCATCAGCGGGATGGTGCCGACCGCCCGGGCGGCCGCATAGGCGACCGTCAGCCCGGCGACCGAGGCGTGGTCGCCGGCGGCGTACGCGGCGAAGCCCAGGCAGGCCACGTCGGCGATCCAGTTGAACAGCGACCAACTGAACGCCACTCCCAGGTCGCGTCGGCTCAGGCTGACCGACTCGAGTTGCATGAGCGTTTCGCGCCACTTCGCCACGCCGGTGTCGGCCGGCTTACCGCGAATCGAGTTGACCCACGACAGCACCCGGTTGCCGATCCCTTCGATCAATTCCGGTCGCGACGCCACCGCCTGGGCCAGCAGCAGCAACGCGACGAAGCCGCCGAGGGTGAACAGCAGTGAGAACGGATTGTTCTTGGCGCCCAGGAAGAAGGCGCCACCCAGCCCGAGCAGGGCCAGTCCGACGGCCTGCAGCACACCCGACATCACCAGCTGCCACGACGCCACCACGGTCGAGGCGCCCCAAATGCGTTGCTGACGAAGCAGAAAGGTCGCCGACAGCACCGGGCCGCCAGGGAGGGTGGTACTCAGCGCGTTCGCGGCATAGAAGGCGGCTTCGGACCGCAATTGCTTGACGTGCACACCGGCCGATCTCAGCAGCGTGCGCTGGATCTGCGCGAAGCTGTGCATCGACGCGGCCGCTGCCCCCATGGCTGCCACCAGCCACCACCAATTGGCCTGGTAGATACTCATCCACGCTTTGGCCAGTTGGTCCCATACCAGCGCCACCTCGACGGCAAGCACGATTGCGACGATGCCGAGGACCACCCAGCGCAGCCACCAGTACTTGCCGCGCGGCGCCTCGTCGCGGCGGTCGACGAGCTTGCGGGCGGGGGCGTCGTGCGACACCGGATAAGGGTAACCGCGCCGGTGGCACCGCGATCTCCGCACGTCATCGACTGTGTCAGGGTCGTTCCGGGGTCGTGACCGGATCGTGGCGGGCAGCGGCTATCACCGTCACAGCCGCGCCCGGGCAGGCTTTGCGGTAGCCGGGCACCGCGGCCCGGTTAGGCTTGCCGGATGTCGGCAAGTCTCGACGACGGTTCGGTGACTCCCCTCGTTCGTAGGACCGCGGCATGGTCGTGGCGCTTGTTGGTCATCTTCGCTGCCGCACTCGCGGTGATCTGGGTCATCAGCAAACTGGAGATCATCGTCGTTCCGGTATTGCTGGCGTTGATCTTGAGCGCGTTGCTGGTGCCGGTCGTGGACTGGCTGGACCTGCGGCGTGTGCCGCGCGGTGCCGCGGTGTCGCTGGTGTTGCTGGGTGGCTTTGCGATCCTTGGCGGCATCCTGGCCTTCGTCATCAGCCAGTTCATCGTGGGCCTGCCCGATCTGGTCAAGCAGGTGGAACGCAGCATCGACTCGAGCCGCCGGTGGCTGATCGAAGGGCCGGCGCATCTGCGCCGCGAACAGATCGACAACGCGGGCAACGCCGCGATCGAGGCGCTGCGCAATAATCAGGCCAAGTTGACCAGCGGCGCGATTTCCACCGCCGCCACCATTACCGAGTTGCTCACCGCTGCGGTGTTGGTGCTGTTCACGCTGATCTTCTTCCTGTACGGCGGCCGCAACATCTGGCAGTACGTGGTCAAGATCGTGCCCGTCCCGGCCCGCGACCGGGTCCTGGAGGCCGGGCGCGCCGGATACTCCTCGCTGATCGGCTATGTGCGGGCCACGTTCCTGGTCGCCCTGACCGACGCGATCGGTGTCGGCACCGGGTTGGCAATCATGGGGGTGCCGCTCGCGCTGCCGCTGGCCTCGCTGGTGTTCCTGGGTGCCTTCATCCCGCTGCTGGGTGCGTTGATCTCCGGTTTGCTGGCCGTGGTGGTGGCCTTACTGGCCAAGGGACTGGTTTACGCGCTGATCACTCTGGGTTTGCTCATCGCGGTCAATCAGCTCGAGGCCCATTTGCTGCAGCCGCTGGTGATGGGTCGTGCGGTCTCGATTCACCCGCTGGCAGTTGTCCTGGCCATTTCGACCGGCGGGGTACTCGCCGGAATTGTGGGAGCCCTGCTGGCCGTCCCGACGGTCGCGTTCCTCAACAACGCGATGCAGGTGCTGCTGGCCAAGGACCCGGTGGCCGCGCCCGAGCAGCCCGAGGAGCCGTCGACAATCCTGCAGGCCGAACCGGACAATCCCGACGTGGCCGACGAAGAAGAGCCGCAGGAAACCTAAAGCCGTCCCTCGCGGCGCAGCAGATCCTGGGCGGACAGGCCGCCGGCCCCGCGCCGGCGTCGGGTGCCGTCGGCGCCGTTGTCGCCCTGCGCGCTGCGCGCATCGAGCTGCTCAGTGGCCGCGTCGGAGTCGCTGTCCTCCGGCCGTTGGACCGGCAGCTTAGCTGTGGCATCGGCCGAGTCGGTTTGGCCGGAACGGCTCCCCGGAATCGGCATGGCGCGGGTCTGACCGGCCGATGGGGCCGGCGGCGGGGTTGGCGCCGGTGGCCGGGCCGACGACGGTGCCGGCGGCGCGGGGGCGCTCGATCCGCGGCCCGGTGTGCCCGGTTTGCCGGGTGTGGACAGCCGAGTTGTCGGCGGTTCGTTCGGCTGGCTTGCCTTGACCGGGATCTGCTTGGTGCCCGCACTGGACGGCCCGCTCTGAGCAGGCCCGATCTCCGGCCGGGCGGACCCGCGTTGCGACGACTCCGGCGTCGACGGGTGGGTGGGATCGTGCGGGGGACGTTGGCCGGCAGCGACCAGGCCGGCGGTGACCGGAGGCCGGGCTACGCGGCCGTCGGTCACCGGCCGCTTGCGTTCGTCGGGCAGCTGGATCTCGCCGAGGCCGATGCGGGTCTGCACCCGCCGCATCCACCGTGGAGCCCACCAGCAGTCGTCGCCGAGCAGCTTCATCACCGAGGGCACCAGGAACATCCGCACCACGGTCGCGTCCAGCAGCAGCGCCGCCATCAGGCCGAAGGCCAGGTACTTCATCATCACCAGGTCGGAGAACACGAACGACCCGGCGACCACGGCCAGCACCAGCGCGGCCGCGGTGATCAGGCGGCCGGTGGTGGCCGTGCCGATCCGGATGGCCTCCTGGGTGGACATGCCGCTTTCGCGGGCCTCGACCATGCGGGAGACCAGGAACACCTCGTAGTCGGTCGCCAAGCCGTATCCCACCGCCACCACGAGTGCGATCACCGGCGCGGTCAACGGGGTGGCGGTGAAGTTCAGCAACCCCGAGCCGTGTCCGTCGACGAATATCCACGTCAGGATGCCCATGGTGGACCCGAGCGTCAGCGCGCTCATCACCGCGGCCTTGATCGGCAGCACCACCGACCCGAAGGCCAGGAACATCAGCAGCGTGGTGGCGGTGAGCAGGATGACCAGCATCGCCGGCATGTTGGCGAACAGGCTGTGAATCGAATCCTGCTCCAGCGCCGGAGTGCCGCCGACGAATACCTCGAGTCCCTTGGGTGGCGTGATCGCGCGCAGCTCTTGCAGCTTCTTGGCGGCGTCGCCCGGATTGATCAGCCCGTTCTGCAGCACCCGTACCGAGGGATCCTTCGACGCGCCTGGTGCGACGCTGCGCTCCTGCCACATGTTCGCCGGGTCGTTGTCGGGTTCGATGAATCCGCTGATCGACATTGCCTTACTGCGGATGTCGGCAACCTGCTGATCGGTGACCGGCTGGTGGTTGGTCGACTGGATCACCAGGGTCAGCGGATTGGTGCGGTATCCGGGGAAGAGCTGGTCGAAGTGCTCCTGGGACTGGCGCACCGAATTGTTGGGCGGCAGATACTTCTCGCTCATGCCGCCCAGCGACAGGTTGAACAACGGGATGACCAGCAGGATCATCCCGAGGACGATCGGGATGGCGAAGACCAGCGGCCGCCGCATCACCCAGTTGACCAGCTTGCCCCAGAAGCCGGCCTCGACCTCTTCGCGGGTCTTGGTCTTCTGCAGCCGGTCGGCGAGCCAGTTCAGGTAGGCCCGCGAAACCTTCCAGTTGCGCAGGAAGGGCACCCGGAATGCGGTGCGTACGCCGAGCGCGTCGACGTGCCGGCCAAGAACACCCAGAACGGCCGGCAGCAGCGTGATCGACAGCAGGGCGGCCAACCCGACCGCGGCGATCAGCGCGTAGGTCAGAGATTTCACGAAGCCTTGCGGCAGCATCAGCAGGCTGATCCCGGAGGCGATGATCAGCACCGCCGAGAAGGCGACGGTTCGGCCGGCGGTCATGACGGTGCGTCTGACCGCGGCTTCGGTGTCGTAGCCTTCGGCGATCTCCTCCCGGAAACGGCTCACCACGAAGAGTCCGTAGTCCACCGCGATACCTAGGCCGATCAGCGAGACCACGGGTTGGGCAAAGAAGTGCACCGGGCCGAACACCGCCACCAAGCGCAGGATGCCCAGCGCGCCGGCGATGCTCAGGCCGCCGACCATCACCGGAAGACACGCGGCGACCGCGCCACCGAACACCAGGAACAGCACCACGGCCACCAACGGCAGGGCCAGCACTTCCATCCGTCGCTGGTCGGTGGCGATGGTGCCGGTCAGCGCCTCGGCCACCGGCTCGAGGCCGGCGAGTTGAACCGTGCCGCCGTCGAGCTTCTGCAACGAGGGCGCGATGTCCTTGTAATTGGTCAGGATGGTGTCGTCGTCGTCGCCCTTGAGCGGGATGGACACGAACGTGTACTTCTTGTCCTCGGTGGCCATGCCCTTGACGACCGCGCTGGTGGTGTCGGGTGCCCGCAGGTAGCCGGCCCAGCCCATCACCTGGTCGGGGTGGTCGTGCACGAATCGGTTGAGCTCGTCGGTGATCTTCTTCGACCACGCCGGGTCGTTGACCGTCTTGCCGTCGGGAGCTTTGAAGATCGCGACGATGTGACCGGTCCGGTCCCGGCCGTAGACCTGGTCGCCCAGTATCGACGCCTTGACCGACTGGCTGCTGTCGTCGTAGAAACCGCTCTGCGTGACGTGCTTACCCAGGCTCAGCCCGAATACCCCGCCGCCGAGGCACAACGCCACCGTGACGCCGATTACGATGAACCGGTAGCGGTACACAATTCGACCCCACCAGGCGAACACGTAATCTCCTTACTGGATCGTTAGCGACCCGCGCATTGCTTTGCACTGCTTTTCGGTTGTCCGGCGCTCGGGCTTTCAGACGCGGGGCCTGTTCACATACGCGAGGTCAACAGCGAGGACAGCGGCCGGAACGGCTGCAGCCAAGCTCCCTGCTCAGGTAGCGAATCGAGGCCGATCCGGGGGAGCGGCTCCCGGAAAACACCGGAAATGTCCTCCAGGTCGACGAACTCCAAGGTATCCGACGCTAGCGCCCAACTGGCGTGTTCACGAAATCCAAGCACTTGAACTGGGATTCCGCCGCGAGCGATTTCCTCCAGCGGCTGTCGGAATGCCTGACCGTCCGCCGAGGCCACGACCAGGGCTGCCAGCCCTTCCCGGTAGCGCTTGTCGATGTGCTCGAGCATGTCGCGGTCGACGTCGCTGTCCTCGTCGATCTTCGGTTTGGCGAAGACGGCGAACCCGACGTTTCGCAGTGCGTCCACCCACGGGCGGACCACGTCGGCGCTGCCGGGCGCGATATTGGTGAAGACGGTGGCCTCCGGTTCCACTCGGATGGCCGGCCCGCCCGGCGCCCTGGCGGCGACGGCTGCGGTGCGGGCCAGCAGCCAGCGGCCCAGCGCGTCGAAACGGGGCCGTTCCAGCGCGGTCGGGCGGCGCCCCAGGATGGAGCCCAGCCCCATGTCGAGGTTGGGAGCGTCCCAAACCAACAGCACCCGACCCGTCGGCGGGGCTAAGCCGGTCAGGCCGTCCTTGGACAAGTCGCCGGGCAGCACCGACGGCAGCGGTGATACCACGGGCCCGGCGACGGGTTCGGATGCTTGCGTGGTCACGTCTTCGGTCAGGCTCATTTAGTCATCTGATTTCGGTTTTCTCCAGACCAGCTCGCTGACGGCGCTGCCGGCATCGTGGGCTTTGGATTCGTATTTGGTCGTGGGGCGAACGACCGAGATCGGCAGTGCGTCGGTACGCGGATCAGCACGGGCCAACCGCCGCTCGGCGTCGCCGGCGGCGGCGATGTGTGCGGCGTAGCCGGGGTGGTCGGTCGCGGCGTGCAGCACACCTCCGGGGATTAGCCGGTCGGCGATCAGGGCGATCGTGGCAGGCTGCAGCAGCCGCCGCTTGTGGTGGCGCGCCTTGGGCCAGGGGTCGGGAAAGAAAACCCGGACCCCGGCCAGCGAATTCGCGGTGATCAGGTCTTTCAACACGTCGATCCCGTTGCCGCGGACCAACCGGATATTGGTCGCGTTCTCACTGTCGATCGCGCACAGCAGCTGCGCCAGGCCCCGACGGTAGATTTCCACCGCGATCACGTCGAGATGGGGCTCGGCCTGCGCCATTGCCAGTGTCGAGATCCCGCTGCCGCAGCCGATCTCCAGCACCAGGGGCGCGTCGCGGCCGAACCACGCCCGGGTGTTCAACGGTCCCCGGCGCGGTGACCCGGCGAGCGCGTCGATGCCCAGCTGCGGCCAGCGCCGGTCCCAGGTCTGGCGCTGGGTGCTCGACAGCGCCGAATGGCGGGAGCGAAGGCTGGTGGCCGGCAGATAGCCCCACGCGCTGCCCCGGTCTTGCTCGCCGGACTCCGGGCTGGGCAGAGCCGGCGAGTCGGGACGTAACCCAATCTCGGGTTGCGCGTGCATTCGTCCATGGTGGCTCATGAAACGCAGGTGTAGCCGCTCCTGGGCCAGATTGATACCCAACAGTTGCCTTTGGCTGGTAGCGGATAGCGCTGCCGGGCGTGCCGGACGCCGGTATGCCCGTGATCCCGCAGGCGCCCGAGAAGCGCCCGACAGCGTCCCGACAGCGGCCCTACGCAGTAGTAATGATTCCGCGCGGCCGAGAGGGTGACACCACGCGCGAGCAGAACGGCGACAAGACATACGACATCGTCGAACGCGCGCAACCTGGCCGCAACGAGGCGAAACTCGACGGCGCCGAACGGGATGCGGCGGCGGTTGCCCACCGAGAGGTCGCCGCAAACCTGCGCTGAGATGCGGAGGACGTCGCATGGCCATGACCTGGCATCTCTCAACGTGATGAGAGCCCTGCCCAAGCGCTGACCGCAACGTCGTGATGGGTTGTGCCGGCGCCCCGCCTCGGCTATATTTCAGTACGTGCGGAATTCCGTATGTGCTGAATTCGTAATCTTGTTTCGGACCGCGACATGAGCCCACGGCCGGTGATCAAGCACACCGGCCGGCGGCCGGGCCTCAACGTCACCCGAGGCCTGATTGCCGACATTGCCCGCAAGCAGTTCGCCGCGTTGGGCTACGACCGCACCTCGATGCGGCAGGTCGCGTTGGAGGCCAACGTGGACCCGGGTTTGGTAGCGCATTACTTCGGCACGAAGCTGGACCTGTTCTTGGCGGTCGTCGAGTTGCCGATCGACCCGGTGGCGTTGATCGATTACGTGGTCGGCGGCGATGCGACGGCTTCTGCCGGTCAGCGGTTGGCGCAGGTAGTGCTCGATGTGCTCGACGACGAGGTACGCCGACGGCCGATGGTGGGCATGATTCGCGCGGCCACCGCCGAACCCGAAGCCGCGCGGCTGGTCCGGGATTTCTTGACGCGCAACCTGCTGGTCCCGATCGCGCACCGTCTGGAGGCCGACGACCCCGAATATCGGGCGGGTCTGGTGATGTCGCAGATCGCTGGCATGACGCTGGCGCGCTACATCATTGGGATCGAGCCGCTGGCCTCCCGGCCGACTGAGCGCGTCGCCGCGGATCTGGGTGTGACGCTGCAGCGCTACCTGCTCGGCGAGCTTGTTCGGTGATCGGAAACGCGCGAGAGGAGATGTCGTGATCTGGCGCCAGGTCTTGTTCGACACGTTGTACCGACTCGGGCGGCCGATCTGGGAGACGCCGCCGCCCGAACCATTGCGCGATCTCGTCGAGGGACCCGACGCGCTGGCACCTGGCCACGCTCTCGACGTCGGCTGCGGCAGCGGCATCAACGCCATCTATTTGGCCACCCACGGCTGGCGCGCCACCGGTGTCGACTTCTCGGCTGCCAGCCTCACCCGAGCCCGCCGCGCCGCCCAGGGCGTCGCGGGGGTGACCTTCCTGCATGGCGACGTCACCCAGCTCTCGCATCTGCCGATCGATGAACCGGTCGACTTGGTGCTGGACATGGGCTGCTATCACTCGTTGCCCGACGCCGCCAAAGGAACCTACGTTGCCGAGCTGGCCGCGGTCATGAAACCGGGCACGCCGCTGGTGATGTGGGAGGGCATCCGCATGAAGGCCGGTGAGATCCGCGACGCGTTCAACCGGGACTTCGTGATCGAGTCCGTCCAGCGCAAGGACTTCTCGGTCAGGCGAAAGCTGGTTCGCCACACCATCACCGCACATTGGTATCAATTGCGCCGACGTTGACACCCGCTCGCCAAATGGAGATCCCCGCAATGTTTTCCGTGGCGCCGCCTCGCCGGCTGCACCTCGAGTGGGCTGCGGTGTGGCCGCTGATTGTCGCAGGGAAGTGAAGGTGAGCGGGTTGCCGATTGATCGTTTGGTTTCGCGAGGATGGATGGTGTTGCTCGCGGTGGTGGTGGTCGTGGTCGCGGGGTGGTGTGTATATCGCTTGCACGGCATCTTCGGGTCGGGGCATACGGTGTCGGCGGGCGGTGCGTTGCCCGCCGACACGTCCGCATCCAGCCCGAAACGCGTGCTCCTCGAAGTCTTTGGCGACCCCGGCGCAGTGGCCACCATCACCTACCTCGACGTCAACGCCCAGCCGCAGCGCGTCGATAACGCCACCCTGCCGTGGTCCTACGACGTCACGACGACCCAACCGGCGGTGTTCACCAACGTCGCCGCTCAGGGCAACAGCGATTCGTTGGGCTGCCGCATCACTATCGACGGCGACGTGAAGGACGAACGCACCATCACCACACACAACGCCTACACCTATTGTTTGGAGAAGTCCGGGTGACCACTGCTCGCGCCGAGAACCGTTCTTTCACCGATAGGATCGCGGGATTCATCCGCGATTGGTCGGTGCCGATCGCATTCGTGTGGTTGCTGGTCGCGGTCTTCACCAACGTGTTCGTTCCGCAACTGGAGAAGGTCGGCGAAGCCCACAACGTCGGGTTGAGTTCTCCGGACGCTCCGTCGCTGCAGGCGATGAAGCGCATGGGAAAGGTGTTCGGCGAGTTCGACTCCGACAGCGCGGCGATGATCGTGCTCGAAGGAGAGCAGACCCTGGGCGCCGATGCGCACCGGTACTACGACACCCTAGTCCGCGGGCTGTCCGCCGACACCGCCCACGTGCAACACGTCCAGGACTTCTGGGGCGATCCGCTGACCGCGGCGGGCTCGCAGAGCAACGACGGCAAGGCTGCCTATGTGCAGGTGTATCTGGCCGGCAACCAAGGTGAGACGCTGTCGCTGGAATCGGTGAACGCGGTGCGCGACATCGTCGATCACACCCCGGCACCGTCCGGCGTCAAGGCTCACGTCACCGGCGCGGCACCGCTGTTCGCCGACCAACTCTTGGTGGGCAGCAAGGGCATCGCGAAGGTCACCCTGATCACCCTTGCCGTCATCATCGTCATGCTGCTGATCATCTACCGATCGATCGTGGCCACGATCCTGGTGCTGTTCACCGTGCTCATCGAACTGACCGCAGCCCGCGGTGTGGTGGCGTTGTTGGCCAACGCCGGGATCATCGGGCTTTCGACGTTCGCGACTAACCTGCTCACCCTGCTCGTCATCGCCGCGGGTACCGACTATGCGATCTTCCTGCTTGGCCGCTACCACGAAGCCCGCCACGCCGGTGCGGACCGACAAACCGCCTTCCATACCACCTATCGCTCCACCGCACACGTGATCTTGGGCTCGGGACTGACAGTGGCCGGCGCAGTGCTCTGCCTGAGTTTCACCCGGCTCCCGTATTTCCAAAGTATGGGTCCCCCAGGCGCCATCGGAGTACTCGTCGCCCTGGCCGCCGCGCTGACGCTGGCCCCCGCCGTACTGGCCGTAGGCTCCGCGTTCGGTCTGCTCGAACCCCGACGCGCGATGCAAACACGCGGATGGCGGCGCATCGGCACCGCGGTGGTCCGCTGGCCCGGACCGGTTCTGGTGGTGACCGTCGCGGTGGCCGCGGTGGGCCTGCTGGCCCTACCTGGTTACCAGGCCAGCTACGACGAGCGGCGCTACCTGCCCGCCGACGCGCCAGCCAACGCCGGCTACGCCGCCGCCGAACGGCACTTCTCCCAGGCCCGGCTCAACCCCGAACTGGTGATGATCGAAACGAACCACGACCTGCGCACCCCGGCCGACATGATCGTCCTGGAACGCATCGCCAAGGCCATCTTCCACACCAAAGGCATCGCCCAAGTCCAATCCATCACCCGGCCATTGGGCACCCCGCTGGACCACAGTTCCATCCCGTTCCAAATCAGCGCCCAAAGCGCCGGCCAGATTCAGAATCTGCCCTACCAGCAAGCACGCGCCAACGACCTGCTCACCCAGGTCGCCGAGATCGACAACACCATTGGCATCCTCAAACGGCAATACGCACTCCAACAGCAGGCCAGCGCCGCCACCGCCGAACAAACCCAGGCGTTCCACGACACCGTTGTCACGGTGAACGAACTGCGCGACAAGATTGCGGACTTCGACGACTTCTTTCGACCGATTCGCAGCTATTTCTACTGGGAAAGCCATTGCTACGACATCCCGATCTGCGCCGCGCTGCGCTCCATCCTGGACGCGCTCGACGGAATCGACGCGCTCACCGACCAATTCGGCAACATCACGGCCAGTCTGGACAGACTGAACGCACTGCAGCCGCAGCTGCTCGCGCTGATCCCACCCCAGATCGCCAGCCAGGAAACCAACCGCGATCTCGCGGCAACCAACTACGCCACGCAGTCGGGAATCAACGCCCAAAGCGAGGCCGCCCTGCAGAATGCCACCGCCCTCGGACAAGCCTTCGACGCCGCCAAGAACGATGATTCCTTCTACCTGCCGCCCGACGTGTTCTCCAACCCTGAATTCCAACGCGGCCTCAAACTGTTCCTCTCCCCAGACGGCCATGCCGCCCGCATGATCATCACCCACGACGGCGACCCCGCCACCCCCGCAGGCATTGCCCACATCGACGCCATCCGCGACGCGGCCACCGAAGCCGTCAAGGGCACCCCCCTGGGCAACGCCGACATCTACATCGGCGGCACCGCCGCCACCTACAAAGACATCAGCGACGCCGCGAAATACGACCTGATGATCGCAGGCATCGCCGCACTGAGCCTCATCCTGCTCATCATGGTCTCGGTCACCCGCAGCCTGGTGGCCGCCCTGGTCATCGTCGGCACGGTCGCTTTATCCCTCGGCGCGTCGTTCGGGCTGTCGGTGCTGGTCTGGCAAGACCTCGTCGGCATCCCCCTGCTGTGGATCGTGCTTGCCCTGTCGGTCATCTTGCTGCTGGCGGTCGGCTCGGACTACAACCTGCTGCTGATCTCGCGGTTCAAGGAGGAAATCGGGGCAGGGCTGAACACCGGCATTATTCGGGCCATGGCCGGTTCGGGCTCGGTCGTCACCTCCGCCGGCCTGGTGTTCGCCGCGACCATGGCCTCCTTCATGTTCAGCGACCTGCGCGCGATCGGGCAGGTCGGTACCACCATCGCACTCGGCCTGCTCTTCGACACCCTCATCGTGCGCGCGTTCATGACACCGTCCATCGCCGCCCTGCTCGGGCGCTGGTTCTGGTGGCCGCTACGGGTACGCCCCCGCCCCAGCAGCCAGATGCTGCGCCCCTACGGACCCCGCCCCGCAGTACGCCAACTACTGCTCTGGGACGACGACGACCCGGCATCGCCACACCCTATTAGGCACCGAGCATGACACCCACACCGTCCAGCGAACCCCTGCGCGGCCAGCGCCATCGCCACCACCGTGTCCAAACGGTCCGCCGATCGCCTGTCCTGGCCGGGTGGGCGTCGGCTGCTCGCGTACAAACCGAGCCTGGCAGGGGAACGGTGCGATGACCACCGACCTCGCCGGCGCACTGACCATCGTGGCCGTCGTCGCGGCAGCGTTATTTGCTGGCGTCGCCGCGGTGTTCGTCCGCCGGCTGCTGCGCCGCCCACCAACACCGGTCAGCGAACAACACCGCGCGGCATCCCTGGTTCTCAGGAAAGTACGCTGCCGGGCTGCACTGAGCCCCGACGAACGGGACTTCGCTGCTCAGCTCATTGCCGACCGCCGCAACCCGGCGGCCTATTGTCTGCCCGCGGCGCTGTTCGCGGTCGGATGCCTCTACGTCTTCGCCAGCCTGCATCAACTCCACGGACACCCGCCCTCACTGCGCACCTGGATCGGGCTGCTGCCCATGCTGGGAGCCACCAACCTCGCCCTGCAGATGCTGCGCATCGCCCGGCTCGCTTCGCGCCTGCGCGACATCACAATAAATGCCCACAGCCAAATCGCCGAAGAACCCTTCGAGCCAACATCGTTCGGCAAGCACACCGGTGAGGAGACCATCCGTTGAAAGACGTCCTAGTGGTGGGCGCAGGCCCCACCGGATTGGTGAGCGCGCTGATCTTGGCGCGGCGCGGAATAGCGGTGACAATCATCGACCGAAAAAGCGGCCCGACCCCAGAATCACGTGCAATGGGCGTGCACGCGCGCACCCTGGAGTTCTACCGTCAACTGCAGTTCGGTGACGCTGTCGCCGAACAGGGCGTACAAGCCGCCACCATCCACGTCCGCGCAGGTGAACACGACACAGCGCGCTTTTCGCTCGCCGAGATGGGAGCCGGGCTCAGTCCATATCCGTTCCTCTTGTGCTTCGCCCAAGATCAGCACGAGCGCTTCCTGCTCGACCGCCTGGTGGAGGTTGGTGTGTCGGTGCACTGGGGCGTCGAGCTGCAACGACTGATCGATCACGGTGACGGCGGAGTCGAGGTGCATACCGGCGCTACCGGATCGAACGAGCCGACCGAGCGGTACCGCTACGTCGTCGGCTGCGATGGCGCCCACGGACGCGTTCGCGAATGCCTGGGCATCGGATTTCCCGGGGGAACCTCCGACCAGCTGTTCTACGTCGCCGACGCCGCCGTCCCTGAAGCCCACGGCAACGACGTCTACGTCAGCCTCAGCACGCAGGGGGTAGGCCTGATGATGCCGGTACGATCCACCGGCACTAAGCGCTTGATCGGGCTGGCGCCATCTCAAGCGCGCCATCAGCCCGTTGTGAAATGGAATGACGTTGCCGCCCACGTGCAGTCGTTGTTGGGATTACAGGTCGACCGTCCTAACTGGTTCTCCACCTATCGCGTGCATCATCGGGTCGCTTCGCACTTTCGCCGCGGGCGAGTCTTCATCGCCGGCGACGCCGGACACATCCACAGTCCCACGGGCGGCCAAGGAATGAACACCGGAATCGGCGATGCGGTGAACTTGTCATGGAAACTCGCCGAGGTCCTTCACGAGCGCGCCGACAGTGCCCTGCTGGACACCTACGAACAAGAACGCATTCCCTTCGCCCGAGCGCTGATCGCTACCACCGATCGGGTCTTCCAGTTCCTCGTCGACGAAGGCCGCACCCCACGCCTTCTGCGCAGCCAAGTTGCGCCGCGCATGCTGTCGCTGATCGCGCGATTCGCCGTAACGCGGCGAGTGATGTTCAAGGCGCTCTCACAAATCCACATCTCCTACCACGACTGTGCTTTCAACACGGGCAAGGCCGGTCGCGTTCGCGGCGGTGACCGGCTGCCGTGGATCCCGAGCGCCGACGGCGACAACTTCGAGCCTCTCCGCTCGTTATCGTGGCAACTCCACGTCTACGGGCAAGCCCATCCCCGGATCCTCGATGCCGCTGAACATCTGGCACTGGCTACCCACCAATTCAACTTCACCGACACAGCGAGACGTGCCGGCGTGGCGCGCAACGCCGCCTACCTCGTGCGTCCAGACGGCTACGTCGCAGTCGCTATGCATGGTTCCGACCCGCAGCCCCTCACCGCCTACGTCCAGCGTTGGGGCCTTCGATTCGACGGCGCACCGCCACCGACAAGTCCATGAGCGACCCCTCCTCGTCGACCGCAACCGTCTTAGGGAGTGTGATGAATTAACTTAGTGGATCTCGGGCGTGTCGGGGTTCGGGGTTGAGGGTGTAGTTCCACTCGTCGTGGAATGCATGGCGCGCCAGGGTGCCTTGTGCTTCAAGGGCTTTGATCTGCTTGTCGGGGATCTTGATGCCTTTGGGGTATTCGCCGTCGTCGAGTTCGGCGCGGACGGTGAGTCCGGTGCTGGTAGTGGTCGCGGCGATGGTCTCGACGATCACCTCGTGGCTGGTCAGTGGCCTGCCGCGCCAGTTCATCGAGATATGGGCAAATAATCGGTGCTCTATCTTGTGAAAGCGGCCGGGATAAACCGGTATGGAGGAAGAGATGCAGGAGCTCTACGCCGAAGGGCTAGCGACCCGCGGCGGCCCCGCGTCATGCGTCGACGACCCGCGAGGGCGTGGCGAAGCGTTGACAGGGGGTACGTGCAGGCCGGGCTATTGAGCCGCGAAATGATGCGATCGGGGTGCCCACGTTGTACAAGAGGCGGAAGGCAACATCGCTGGCGGCGCTTTCGCGAGCCGTTGGTGGACCCCGCGTGGTCAAAGATCCATGGCATGTACGGAACCTCCATACGCGAGAACCGGGAGATCCCACCCTGACCAGGCTGCTGATCACGGGCTGGGTCGCTCAGGGAGCACAGGGTGGTACGCCTGAGATGTACGAGTGTGGGAAGTCGGATCGCTCCGTAGTACCTGCGAACCCACCGAACAAGGCCACGGCCGCGGAGGTGGGGGAGGAAAGGGAGCGAGCCAAGGGGGAACGCGGACAGCAAAACGCATCCCGGACTCAGTGCCGGAGCTGGTGCGTCTAATGCGCTGGGCCGTGTGCGTGAAGTAGCACGACGGGGTAAGGATGCGCGGTTCACTACGCTGCTGCATCACGTCACACTGTTTCGGCTGCGGGCGGCATATTGGGCGATCAGTCCGAAGGCGGCGCCGGGGGTGGACCGGGTGACGTGGGATGACTATGGACGGAATCTAGAGGCCAACCTTCAGGATCTGCATGGTCGGGTGCAGTCGGGACGTTACTGGGCGAAGCCGTCGAGGCGGGTGTACATCCCGAAACCCGATGGTCGTTTACGACCGTTGGGGATCGCGTCGCTGGAGGACAAGATCGTTCAGCGAGCGGCCGTCGAGGTGCTCAACGCCGTCTACGAGGTGGATTTCCGGGGGTTCTCGTATGGGTTCCGGCCGGGGCGCGGCCCGCGTGATGCGTTGGACGCTCTGGCGGTCGGGATGGAACGAAAGCGGGTGAACTGGGTGCTCGACGCGGACAACCAGAACTTTTTCGGCCAAATTGATCATTCCTGGCTGCGAAGGTTTGTCGAGCACCGAATCGCGGGCAAACGGATTAGGCGGCTGATCGGTAAGTGGTTGGCCTCCGGGGTGATCGAGGATGGACGGTGGTCGGCGTGCGAGGAGGGTTCACCGCAGGGGGCATCGGCATCGCCGTTGCTCGCGAACGTGTACCTGCACTACGTGTTCGACCTGTGGGCCGACTATTGGAGACGTCACCACGCAAACGGAGATGTCATCATCGTCCGATTCGCCGATGACTTCATCGTCGGGTTTCAATACGAGGAGGATGCGCGGCGATTCCTCGGCGAGCAACGCGAACGGTTCGCGGGGTTCGGGCTGGGGCTGCATCCAGAGACGACGCGGCTGATCGAATTCGGGCGGCGTGCCGTCATCGATCGCAGGCGTCGGGGTCTGGGCAAGCACCGGCGACATGCTCACCGTCGACCTCAGCGCGGTGGAGTACCTGGACAGCAAGGCCATCAACGCCCTCTACCTGCACGCCGATCACCTGCGCCTGGTCGTGAGTTCGCACATGATGCCGGTCCTGCAGATCAGCGGTCTGACCGAACTGATCAGCGTGGAGCCCGCAGCGCCGCCGCCCGCGATCACCTGAGCGTCGTCGGATTCGGCCGGTTTCGACAGCTGATGGTCTTTCGTGACCGGGTAGATACACTCCCGGCTCGAGGGTGGCTGGCGGTGCCGGGGCGCAGCTGCCACCATTCGGTGTCGGTGTCATGCGACCGAGCAGGAGGCTATGACGGGGCAGGGGTATCGGCTTTTCGTCGACGAACTGACGCGCCTCGCTGGCCGAACCGGTGACCAGCGGGTGCAGCCGATCGCCGCGCGCGTCGCGGAACCGCTGCGGGTGGCGGTCCGCGGGCGCCGGGGGGTGGGTTGCCGCACGGTGGAGCGTGCCCTGGCTGGCGCGGGACTGCCGCTGGCGTCGTCGGCCTTCTCGGCCGGCGCCGCCGACGTCCAGTTGTACGTCCTGGCGGAGGCGCTCAAACCCGAGGACCGCGACGCCATAGCCGCCGTGGGCGAGGCCCGGCAGCCGCTGGTGATCGTGCTGAACAAGGCAGATCTGAGTGGGTTCGGCGGGGCCGGGCCGATGGCCGCGGCGCAGACCCGCTGCGCGCACTTTTCCGCGCTGGTCGGTCTTCCCGTGGTACCGATGATCGGGCTGCTCGCCGCCGCGGCATTCGACGATCTCGATGAGGCCTGCTGGCTCGCGTTGCGCGCGCTGGCCGCCCACCCCGACGGCCTGAACTGCCTCAACGGATCCTTCGACGGCTTCCTGACGGCGGCGCTCACGGTGTCGATCCCGATGCGGAGGCGGCTGCTGGAGGCCCTCGACCTGTTCGGCATGGCACTTGGCGTCGCAGCGGTGCGCCGCGGCGCAACGCCGACGGGAGTACAGGCCCTGCTGCGCCGGGCCAGCGGTGTCGACGCCGTCGTCGCCCAGGTGATGGTCGCCGGTGGCCCGACGCGCTATCGCCGCATACTCGAAGCCGTCACGGCGCTCGAGGCGATGGCCGTGACGGACGACCGCATAGCGCGATGTTTATCCGGCGACCACACCGTGCTCGCCCGGATGAGCGCCGCCCTCGACGCGGTGTCCGCGCAGCACCTCGAACCGGAAGACATCGCGTCCGACGATCTGGCTGCGCTGTTACGGCGGGCGATGCGATGGCAGCATCACCGCAGTTCCCGCGGTGGTCGGGCCGCCCGCGTGGACGCCGCCTGCGGTGCCGACATCGTCAGAGGATTGCTTCGGCTCTGGTCGCGGGCGGGAGGGTCAGTCGAGTCAGGGGGATACGGGTGATCGGGGCGGCCCGGGAAGACCCGGCCGCCCGGGTCGACGCGCTGGTGGCGGCGATCGGCCCCAAGGTGGGTCCGCCGGTGATCCGTCGCCGCAACGTGGTGCTGGTGACCGGCCCTTGGCTGGCCGGCGTCAGCAGCGTGGTAGCCGCTCTGCGGCATCGGGCGCCGCAACATGAGTTCGTCGAACCGCCGGAGCTGGCGCCCGGCGACGCGCCGACTGCGGTGGTGTTCGTAGTCTCCGCGGCGGCCCCGCTGACCGAATCCGACTGCGCGCTGCTGGATGCCGCCGCCGAGCACACCGACGTGGTGATCGGGGTGGCGTCGAAGGTCGACGTGCACCGCCGCTGGCGAGAGTTGCTGGCGGCGGACCGGGCCACGCTGGCGGCGCATGCGCCTCGTTACGCCGAGGTGCCGTGGGTGGGTGCGGCCGCCGCGCCACAGCTGGGGCAGCCGCGGATGGACGACCTGGTCGCCGTACTGCTCAGTCAGCTCGCCGATCCGGACATCGCCCGGCGCAACAGGCTGCGTGCCTGGGAATGGCGGCTGCAGACGGTCGCGCAGCGGTTCCGGCGCGACGCCGAAGGCGCCGGCCGCAAGGCGCGGGTGGATGCCCTGCGTGCGGAACGCAGTGCGGCCCTGCGGCATCGGCGTCAGTCGAGAACAGAGCACGCCATCGCGCTGCGCGGTCAGGTCCAGCAGGCCCGGGTCCAATTGTCCTACTTTGCCCGCAACCGTTGTTCATCGATACGTGTCGAGCTGCAGGAGGACATCGCGGTCCTGCCCCGGCGCAAGACTGCCGAGTTCGAAGAGCACACCCGCGGCCGGGTCGCCGGAGCGCTCACCGAGGTGAGCGAGGCCGTCCACCAAAGGCTCGCCGACGTGGCGCAGGCGCTGAGCGTGCCCATCGGGCTTCCACCCGGCGAAACCCTTCCGACGGTCGCCCTTCCGGCCCCGCCGTTGAGGTCCCGGCGGTTGGAGACCCGGCTCATGGTGGTGTTGGGTGCCGGCTTCGGACTCGGTGTGGCACTGACGCTGAGCCGGTTGCTGGCCGGACTGGCGCCCCGGTTCAACGCCTGGCTGAACCCCTGGCTGACGGGGGCCGGGATCGTCGGATGTGTGGCGGTCGGGTTGGTGTTGACGCTGTGGGTGGTCCACACCCGCGCCTTGCTGAGCGACCGCGCCGTGCTGGATCGCTGGACGGGTGACGTGATGGCGGCGCTGAGGTGCGTGCTGGACGAACTGGTCGCCGGTCGGGTGCTGGCCGCCGAGTCGCTGCTGAGCACCGCGCTGAGCGGACGCGACGAGGCCGAGCACGCCCGGGTGGCCCACCAGGTCAGCGTGATCGACGCCGAACTACGCGAACACACCATCGCCGCGGCGCGAGCCGCCGCCCTGCGGGACCGGGAACTGCCCGCCATTCAAGCCGCGCTCGACGCGGTGCGTAAAGAACTGGGCGAACCGGGTATACCCACGGTTGGCACCCGATCCGAGGGCGTCGGCATTACTGGTGGCGC
The DNA here is from genome assembly GCF_900566075.1 of Mycobacterium pseudokansasii. NCBI lineage: Bacteria > Bacillati > Actinomycetota > Actinomycetes > Mycobacteriales > Mycobacteriaceae > Mycobacterium > Mycobacterium pseudokansasii. The sequence goes on from NZ_UPHU01000001.1 coordinate 339,650, forward strand.
GCCAGCAGCCGAGGGCAGCAACAACAGCAAATGTGAAGGATATTGATCCTTCTGAATCGGTCTTGTGAGGAGGCTTATACCCGCCCTGGCCTTCCGCGACAAGTGATGCACGATAACCTGTATTAATAAGCACACCGGGTCAACAGTCGTGCTAGCGAACGCATAAACCGACCCCAGATGGATCCCCGAAGCCCGATACCAGCCGACAACTAGCCGCAGATACGCAGCAGAATCTCAGGAGAGTTCGATGACCTCAGCGACCATTCCCGGTTTAGACACCGCGCCGACTAATCATCAGGGGTTGCTGTCTTGGGTGGAGGAGGTCGCCGAACTCACTCAGCCTGACCGGGTTGTCTTCACCGACGGCTCAGCGGAGGAGTTCCAGCGGCTCGCCGATCAGTTGGTCGAGGCCGGCACGTTCACCCGGCTCAATCCGGAGAAGTACCCGAACTCTTTCCTGGCGCTGTCCGACCCGTCGGATGTGGCGCGGGTGGAGTCACGCACCTTCATCTGCTCCGAACGCGAGGTCGACGCCGGCCCCACCAACAACTGGATGGACCCGGACGAAATGCGGTCCCTCATGAAAGACCTGTATCGCGGCTGCATGCGGGGGCGCACCATGTACGTGGTGCCGTTCTGCATGGGCCCGCTCGGTGCCGAGGACCCCAAGCTCGGCGTGGAGATCACCGACTCCGAATATGTCGTCGTCTCGATGCGGACCATGACCCGCATGGGCAAGGCCGCGCTGGAGAAGATCGGTGACGACGGCTTCTTCGTCAAGGCGCTGCACTCGGTCGGTGCGCCGCTCGAAGAGGGCCAGGCGGACGTGCCGTGGCCCTGCAACGACACCAAATACATCACCCACTTCCCGGAAACCCGCGAGATCTGGAGCTACGGCTCCGGCTACGGCGGCAACGCGTTGCTGGGCAAGAAGTGCTACTCGCTGCGGATCGCCTCGGCCATGGCCCACGACGAGGGCTGGCTGGCCGAGCACATGCTGATCCTCAAGCTGATCTCTCCGGAGAACAAGGCGTACTACTTCGCCGCCGCGTTCCCCTCGGCCTGCGGCAAGACCAACCTGGCGATGCTGCAGCCGACCATCCCGGGCTGGCGCGCCGAGACCCTCGGCGACGACATCGCGTGGATGCGGTTCGGCAAGGACGGCCGGCTGTACGCCGTCAATCCCGAGTTCGGGTTCTTCGGGGTGGCGCCGGGCACCAACTGGAAGTCCAACCCGAACGCCATGCGCACCATCGCCGCGGGCAACACGGTGTTCACCAACGTCGCGCTGACCGATGACGCCGAGGTGTGGTGGGAAGGGCTGGAGGGCGAGCCCGACCACCTGATCGACTGGAAGGGCAACGACTGGTATATCCGCGAAACGGAAACCAAAGCGGCACACCCGAATTCACGGTATTGCACCCCGATGTCGCAGTGCCCCATCCTGGCGCCCGAATGGGACGACCCGCAGGGCGTGCCGATTTCCGGAATCCTGTTCGGCGGTCGCCGCAAGACCACCGTTCCGCTGGTGACCGAGGCGCGTGACTGGCAACACGGGGTGTTCATCGGTGCGACTCTGGGAAGCGAGCAGACCGCCGCCGCCGAGGGCAAGGTCGGCAACGTGCGTCGCGACCCGATGGCCATGCTGCCGTTCCTCGGCTACAACGTCGGGGACTACTTCCAGCACTGGATCAACCTGGGCAAGAATGCCGACGAGTCCAAGCTGCCGAAGGTGTTCTTCGTCAACTGGTTCCGCCGCGGCCACGACGGGCGCTTCCTCTGGCCCGGCTTCGGCGAGAACAGCCGGGTATTGAAGTGGATCGTCGACCGCATCGAACACAAGGCCGGCGGCCGCAGCACTCCTATCGGCACCGTTCCCGCCGTCGAGGACCTGGACCTTGAGGGCTTGGATGTCGACCGGGCCGATGTGGCCGAGGCGCTGAAGGTGGACCCCGAGGAGTGGCGCACGGAACTGCCGCTCATCGAGGAGTGGCTGGACTTCGTCGGGGACAAACTGCCGACCGGCGTCAAAGACGAGTTCGACGCGCTCAAGGAGCGGCTGGCCGAGTAGAACCCTACCCTGCTGGATTTGGTCGCCGGATCAACGGTGGCCTCGACCAGGGTAATCACTGCTGCCACAGGAGTTTCTGAACCAAGGCGGCGCGAGCCGCACGCGCTTGCAACCACTGTGACTGGCGTGGCCGTTGTCGCTGCCCAGGTAATACCACATGTTTGGGGCCTCTTGGGTTGAGCAGCGGTCAACTCGGTTGGCGGTGTCGTCAGATGTACATCGCTTGCGCAGTTTCGGCGGCGACAGCTCGACGAGCGTGACGGTACTGTGCGTGGAACGCATGCGTGGCGGAGCTACACGATGATGGCGCTGCATCGGTTGCCCGACCTTCGGTTGAGCTGGTCGGCGTGTATGTCGGCCTCGCCGTTGTCTCATGTGCCCCGCAACTTCATACCGATCCGGCTGCGATAGTACGACCAGGGCTGCCGGTGTTCGGGCTGAGTGCCCACCATCTGGTCGAGCAGGTCGGTGGCCTCTAAGGCCAGCGCGACATGATGCTGGACATACCCCAAGTCGCTGTACACCCGGAACACGTCATCGTGGCGGGATCGGGGGGCCGTTGCCACGGAGAGTAACTCGAGTGCCTGGTGCAGTGCGGCGCGCACGTCCCCGCAGGCCCGGTGGATCTGGCGCTCGGGATTCGGCGCGGTGCCCTGATGCGCCCGCGTGCTGCGAGTGCATTCTGCCGCATGCGATGATCGGTTGATCGGCAAAGCCATCGACTCTCCTTGGACTAAGTAAGGGTAGCCTACCTTTAACCCATGAAGAGGGTACAAGGCTGGTAGGCACGTTCCGATATGACCCCACAGTGGCCCGGTTGGCCCGCTGCCGCAGTCGCCCCCGGGCGCGGCTTCGGTGCCCATCTGGGTAAGCGGGCCATGGCCGCAAACGAAGTTAGGTGTACCTTACTAAGGCGACACTTATTACTTCGGAGGACGAGAATGCCAAAATCAGCGCCGCGCCCGCCTCGGCTATCGGGTTCGGCGATCGCGCTTACCGAGTTGGGGCCGGGCCAGCGGGCAACCATTGTGGGAACGGTGCCGCGAGCGCCTTCGGTGTTGGCACGGCGGCTGCGGCAGTTGGGATTTCGGGCGGCCTCCGTCGTCGAGGTAATTCGGCGCGCCCCACTGGGTGACCCGACTATCTACCGGGTTCAGGACACGGAACTGTGCCTGCGGCGGCGGGACGCACAGCTGATCGAAGTTGACCCAGGAAACGGCGCATGACGACCTGTCACGAGAAAAGCGGTGCCGCGATTTCGACTGCCGCCGCGCCACGGGTAGCCCTGGTTGGCAGTCCGAACGCGGGCAAGACGACCGTGTTCAACCAGCTGACCGGACTACGCGCCAAGACCGGCAACTATCCGGGTGTCACAGTCGGGCGCAGCGTCGGCATCGCCAAGTCCGGTGACATCGAGATCGCGGTTGAGGATCTGCCCGGCACTTACAGTCTCGACCCGATTAGCCCAGACGAGCAGGTGGTGGCTGACGTACTGGCCGGCGCGATGGCTGACACGGGCTGCCCCGACGCGATCGTCATTGTGGCCGACGCGACCACGCTGCACCGGTCCGTTGTCCTGGTGGCGCAGGTGCTGCGGCTTGACCTGCCGTGTCTGCTGGCGCTGACGATGACCGACGAATTGAGCGCCCGCGGCGGCGACATCGGCGTCGACGCCTTGTCGACGGCGATGGGCATCCCGGTCGTCGCGGTCATTGCGAACCGCGGCGTGGGCGTCGAAACGGTGCGCGATCGGCTGGCGTCCTTCGAGCGGTGGCAGCGTCCCCCGCTGCTGCCCCCGGGCGAGGATGACGCCGTCGGCGCCTGGGGCACCTCGGTGCTCAACGCGGCCGGTTACGTTGCTCCGCAACCCGATCGGCGCACGCGAGGGATCGACGCGGTGGTGCTGCACCCACTATGGGGCGCCGCGATCTTCTTTGCGGTGATGTTCTGCTTCTTCCAAATCGTTTTCACTGTCGCCGCGCCGCTGCAGGACCGGGTGGGCCGAGTGCTCGGCTGGCTCGGTGGACTGGTCAGCGACCACATCGACAACTATGTGGTGCGCGGTCTGCTCGGCCAGGGGCTCATCGGCGGTGTCGGCACGGTGCTGCAGTTCATCCCGCAGATCGTCTTGCTGTTCCTGCTGATTGCGTTGCTGGAAAACGTCGGCTACATGGCACGGGCCGCGTTCCTGATGGACCGGGTGATGGCCGCGACGGGATTGGAAGGTCGCGCATTTGTTGCGATGCTGTCGTCGTTCGCCTGCGCAATCCCGGGGATCATGGCCACGCGCACGCTGCCGTCATCTCGTGACCGGATCGCCACAATCATTACGGCCCCGCTGATGACGTGTTCGGCCAGGCTTCCGGTGTTCACTTTGCTGGTAGGAATGCTGGTGTCGCCGCGGACGCACTGGTGGGGCCTGAGCGCTCAGGGTGTCGTGATGTTTCTGCTCTATCTGTGCGGCGGGACCTCGGCGCTGATCGCGGCCTCGGTGTTCAAGTCGACGATCCTGCGCAGCGATATTCTGCCGTTCACGATGGAGTTTCCCCCTTACCGCTTTCCGTCGCCCAGGAACCTGCTCAACGCGATGTGGGATTCGGCGAAGATGTTCTTGCGCAAGGCGGGAACCATCATCCTGGGCACGTCGGTGGTGCTGTGGGTGCTGCTCAATCTGCCGGCGCCTGCGGCAGAGACCGCACACATGTCGCAGACGCAGGCCAGCACGTATGTGATGGACCATAGCTACGCCGCCGACGTCGGGAAGGCGATTGGGCCAGTATTCAAACCACTCGGTTTCGATTGGCACATCAATGTGGCACTGTTGGGATCCTTTTCGGCGCGCGAAGTGTTCGTGTCAGCCATTGGTCAGGTGTCGGCGGCGACCGACCCCGACAATCCGCACGGAGCACTGGTTGCTCTCCCGGACGACGACGGCCATAAGTTGTTCAGCGCGCCGACTGTTATCGCGCTGCTGGCGTATTTCGTCTTCGCGTTGCAATGCATGTCTACCGTCGCGGTGATGCGCCGCGAAACGAACTCCTGGCGGTGGCCTGCGGTCGCATTCTCCTACATGTTCGGTCTCGCCTGGGTAGCGGCGTTCGCAGCCAGATCGATCGCGATTGGCCTGGGTGCATGATCCCCCTGCACGCCACCGCCACCGGCAATCCGCGACAACTGCGATGGGTGGTCGCACCGGACCGGCTGCCACCCCTCGGCATTGTCCAGCACGCACCGGGCAGTCTGGGCGCACTACTGAAGAGTGGACTGATCGCCGAGATCGTCGTGTGCGCCACCGATATCTTGATCACCGTCGGCGAAACCCGTAGCTGGCGCGAGGTGGGAGACGATATTCGCACGGCGCTCACCGAGGCGCTGGTGGACCCGGCCGGTTGGCGGGTCGGCCAATCAATGAGCTCCGAGGCTCAGTTGACGACGATCGCGGAGGAAGTGCTCGCCGGTCCGATCGGGGAGCTTGCCAGTTCGCACGGCGGGTCGATTGAACTGGTTTCCGTTGTCGGTCTCAACGTGACTGTGCGGATGTCAGGTGCCTGCCGCGGATGCCTCGCCTCGAAGTCCACGCTTCGCGACAGGTTGCAGGGCGAACTGCGGCGACGAGCGGGTATCGAGGTCGCCGTTATCCCTGAAAACCCTTCAACTGCAACGGTATTAGGTAAGAGGCTGCGCTCGCTAGTCGTTCGTTGAGTGCTGCCGCATCTGCCCGGAACCAGACGCTGGCTTTGACGGTGCTGGCTTTGACGGTGCACCAGATGGGCCTGGAGGCGTACGGACGCGAGCGCTGTTACGCGAACAACGCCGCTGTCTCCGCGCACCGTGCGTAACGGCGGCCGCCCCCCGAACTCGAAATTGGCTAATCCGGACCCGCGCCGCATTGCCGTGGCAGATCGCTGCAAAGGCACATTGGGCAGCCGGTGACCCGATGAAGGCCGCTGACGATGTCGCGTCGGCTCTTAGGTATGACGCCTCAACCGGTGTCCGGTTAGCGGCTGAAGATGCGGCCCTGCCGATAAGTCTGGCCACCACTGACCTAACCATCATCGCCGCGGCGCTGAGCTGATGGCGCTGCCGGCGGTCGGCGGTGGGCTAACCGTTGACGACCGAAGTTCGCCCGTGGCGACGAGGCGACGCTGAGATACCCAGCACCGCAAGGCCATTTCATTGGCTCGGGGCTGCGGCCGGATCGTTAGAGCCGGTTAGTCGACATCGATGAACGCTGGATAGCCCGACTCAGGTGGCCGGCACCGGGGGACCGCGCCCTATTGCGCCGGTAACCGGGATGCGACGTACAGTCGGCTCATGCAGATCCGCCAGCACTTGGGCGACGGGGACAGCGCCAACAAACCGGCTGTCATCCTGCATCCGTCCGGGACCGTCGTCACCTTCGCAGAGCTGGAAGCCCGAGCCAATCGACTGGCGCACCGATTCCGTCAGGCGGGGCTGCGGGAAGGCGACGTCGTCGCCATTCTGATGGAGAACAACGAGCACATCCACGCTGTCATGTGGGCGGCACGCCGCAGCGGCTTGTACTACGTGCCGATCAACACCCACCTGTCCCCGGCCGAGGCGGCCTACATCGTCGACAACAGCAGCGCCAGTGCGATTGTCGGGTCCGTGGCGCTGCGCGAGACCTGCGCGGGTCTGGCCGGCCATCTTCCCGGAGGGCTGCCGGAGCTGCTGATGATCGCCGACGGCGAGTTGGCGGGCTGGGAGCGATACCCGGAATGCGTTGCCGGCCAACCCGGCACACCGATCAACGACGAACTGGAAGGCGACCTGCTGCAGTACTCGTCGGGAACCACCGGCCGGCCCAAGGGAATCAAACGCGAATTACCGCATGTCCCACCGGATCAGGCGCCCGGGATGATGTCGGTGCTGATCGATTACTGGATGGACCGTGAATCGGTGTACCTGAGCCCGGCGCCGCTCTACCACACCGCCCCGTCGGTGTGGTCGATGAGCGCCCAGGCCGGCGGTATCACCACGGTGGTGATGGAGAAGTTCGATCCCGAGTCGGCACTCGACGCCATCCAGCGTTACCGGGTGACGCATGGCCAGTTCGTACCGGCGATGTTCACCAGGATGTTGAAACTGCCTGATTCGGTGCGTAATTCGTACGATATGTCCAGCCTGAAGCGGGTGATGCACGCCGCGGCGCCGTGTCCGGTCGAGATCAAGATGCAGATGATGCACTGGTGGGGGCCGATTGTCGACGAGTACTACGCGTCCTCTGAAGCCATCGGGTCCACGCTGATCACCGCCGAGGATTGGCTGGCGCACCCCGGTTCGGTCGGCAAGCCGATGCAGGGCGCGGTTCATATCCTTGACCCCGACGGCAACGAACTGCCGCCGGGCCAGCCGGGCGAGATCTATTTCGAGGGTGGATACTCCTTCGAATATCTCAACGATCCGTCGAAAACCGCTGCGTCGCGCGACAAGCGCGGTTGGGTGACGGTGGGCGACATCGGCTATCTCGACGACCAGGGGTACCTGTACCTGACCGACCGGCGCCATCACATGATCATTTCCGGCGGCGTCAACATTTACCCGCAGGAAACCGAAAACGTGTTGGTGACGCACCCGAAGGTGCTCGACGCGGCGGTTTTCGGTGTCCCCGACGAAGAGATGGGGCAGCGGGTGATGGCGGCGGTGCAGACCATCGACCCAGCGGACGCAACCGAGGAATTCGCTGCTGAACTGTTGGTGTGGTTGCGGGATCGCCTGTCGCACTTCAAATGTCCGAAGGCCATCGGTTTCGAGGCGCAGTTGCCGCGCACCGACACCGGCAAGCTTTACAAGGACGGGCTGATCGAGAAGTATTCGGCTTGACCGATGTTGCGTGTCGTCGACCTGTCGAAACCCGCGGATGAGCGGGACGCCGGTGCGGCCTCGCCACCCGGCGTGATCGTCGCTCACGGCTCGCCTACGGATGGATTCTGGCTGGAGACAGCGACTTTCACGCTTACTGACGAGCCATCTGGCGATCGCCGGGTGGTCAGCGTGGCGTCGGTGCCCGAGGCGTTGGCCGACGTGACGCGGCGCTGCCAACGCTGGCCGCAGGCCAGCGCCATGTGCGACGACGTGCTGCGTGCTCTGGATCCCGCCGGAGCGACGTTGGCCGGCGTGGTCACCGAATCACTGGCCTATTCGACCCTGCAGGCCGGACCGGAATTCGCGCGCTGGCTCGACGATCGCGGCCCGGCCACCGCTCCCGGCACGGCCGACGCGGTGCTCGTGGAGCGCGACGAGGACACCCTGCGTATCCGGTTCAACCGGCCGCAACGACACAATGCGTTTTCCACCGATGTGCGCGCCGCACTGCTGGAGGCGCTGACCATCGCCCAGCTGGATCCGTCAGTCTCCGGAATCGTGTTGAGCGGCAACGGCCCATCGTTTTGCAGTGGTGGAGACCTTGCCGAGTTCGGCACCTTTGCCGATCCGGTAAGTGCGCACTTCGCCCGCACCCGGCATAGTCCGGCGCTGGTGCTCGACGAACTCAGAGCAAGGCTTGGCCCGGCGTGCCGGGCCGAGGTGCACGGGCGGGTGCTGGGCAGCGGGCTGGAGATGGCGGCGTTCTGCGGATGGGTCGTGGCCCGGCCCGATTCGGTGTTCGGGCTGCCGGAACTGGGCCTCGGGCTGATCCCTGGCGCCGGTGGCACCGTCAGCATCACCCGACGGATCGGACGCTGGCGCACGGCATATCTGGTGCTTTCCGGCCGAACTATCGACGCCGAGACCGCACTGGCCTGGGGCCTGGTAGACGCCATTTCGGCGGGCGCCGGCTAGGCGCAGACCTGCTGGCGCTCAACGTTGGGACGCCTCGGTCAGTAGCCGGAATAGGTGGTGACAGTGGAGGGCACGTTGTGATCGACTGATACGGCCACCGCAATCAGGATCACGTAAATCACCCCGACGATGACACCGATGACCGCCCCGGCGATCGCGCTGATTATCGCCCATTTCTTGGCGTTGGCGGATGCGGCCTGAGCCTCGGCGTAGCGGCCTTGGGCCCACAGCCCGGAGACCTTGGTGGAGTACACGATCGATACGATCCCGAACGGGAGGCAGCACAAGATCGTGGCCAGGATCGCCCAGACGAGGTAGTTATCCGGCTCTGGCGCATAGCCCGGCTGCGCGGCCGGCCAACCGGGTTGCGGCTGTTGACCCTGCCAGCCCGGCTGCTGGCCCTGCCACTCTGGGGAACCTCCGTACGGCCCTGGCGGATAACTCATGGCTGCCCTCCTTTGGTGCCTTACCCTTGGGTTCCCTGGGCGAAGTCAGGCAAATATACAGCACCGGCCGGCCGGGTACCGGCTAGATGCCGCCCCGGGCCACCAGTTGTCCGGCGATCACATTGCGCTGGATCTCGTTGGTACCTTCGCCGACGATCATCAGGGGCGCATCGCGGAAATAGCGTTCGACGTCGTATTCGGTTGAGTAGCCGTAGCCGCCGTGGATGCGCACCGCGTTCAACGCGATCTCCATCGCCACCTCGGAGGCGAACAGCTTGGCCATTCCGGCCTCCATGTCGCAGCGCTGGCCGCTGTCGTAGCGCTCGGCGGCGTAGCGGGTCAGTTGGCGGGCGGCGGTGAGTTTGGTTGCCATGTCGGCCAGATAGTTGCCGACGGCCTGATGCTTCCAAATCGGCTGGCCGAAGCTCTCCCGCTGCTGGGCATAGGCGAGCGCGTCTTCCAGCGCCGCGGTTGCCACCCCCAGGGCACGGGCCGCCACTTGGATGCGGCCCGTTTCGAGGCCCTTCATCATCTGCGAAAAGCCTTCCCCCATACGGTTTCCCAGAACCGCCGATACCGGCGCCCGGTAGTCGTCGAAGGACAGCTCGCAGGACTCGACGCCCTTGTAGCCCAGCTTGGGCAGGTCCCGCGACACCGTCAGGCCCGGTCCGGGCTCGACCAGCACGATCGAGATTCCCTTATGGCGCGGTAGGGCATTGGGATCGGTCTTGCACAGCAACGCGATCAGCCCGGAGCGGCGCGCGTTGGTGATCCAGGTCTTGGCGCCGTTGATCCGCAAGCCGCCCGCTTCGGATACCAGCGCGGTGGTCGACATGCTCTGCAGGTCTGAGCCGCCGCCGGGCTCGGTGAGCGCCATGGTGGCCCGCAGCTCGCCGGTGGCCATCGGCGGCAGATACGCCGTCTTCTGCTCTTCGGCACCGAACAGCGTCAGCAGTTTGGCCACCACGGTGTGCCCGCCCATCGCCCCGGCCAGGCTCATCCAGCCGCGGGCCAGCTCCTGGGTGACCTGCACATAGCACGGCATCGACACCGGCGACCCGCCGTACTCTTCGGGGACCGCCAGGCCGAAGATGCCGATCCGCTTCATCTGTTCGATCCACGCCTCGGGGTAGGCGTTGGCGTGCTCCACCTCGCGGACGTTCGGTTTCACATCGCGGTCGATGAAGGCCCGCACGGTGTCGACCAGCATCGCTTCTTCGTGATTCAGCTCATTGCTCACCCGTGTCATATTGACCCTCGCTTCGACCGGCTGCCAGCATGTGGCGTTGTGACATACGCGGACACCCGCCCGGGCGGCCCCTACTTCGACGACCTCTCGGTAGGCCAGACATTCGACTGGGCACCGGCGATGACGCTGTCGTCGGGGCTGGCCGCGGCCCATCAGGCAATCGTGGGTGACCGGCTGCGGCTGGCCCTGGACGCGGAGCTGTGCGCGGCGGTGATCGGCGCATCCGCACCGCTGGCGCACCCGGGCCTGGTGTGCGACGTGGCGATCGGGCAGTCGACCCTGGTGACTCAGCGGGTCAAAGCCAACCTGTTCTACCGGGGGCTGACGTTTCACCGGTTCCCGGTGATCGGCGACACCGTCTGCACGCGCACCGAAGTGGTCGGATTGCGGGCCAACGCGGCCAAACCGGGCCGCGCCCCAACAGGACTGGCGGCGCTGCGGATGACGACCGTCGACCAGGCCGATCGGTTGGTGCTCGACTTCTACCGGTGCGCGATGCTGCCCGCGAGCCCGGATTGGCGGCCTGACCGTCCCGAGGCCCCCGGCGATGATTTGTCCACCATCGGCGCCGACGTGACCGGACCGGCCGTCGACCCCACCGCCCATTGGGACGCCGAGGCCTTCCGCAACCGGGTGCCGGGTCCGCACTTCGACGCCGCTATTGCGGGTTCGGTCCTGCACAGCACCGCAGACCTGGTCAGCAGCGCACCCGAGCTGGCCCGGCTCACCCTGAATATTGCCGCGACACACCATGATTCGCGTGTCGGCGGGCGGCGTCTGGTCTACGGCGGGCACACCATCGGGCTGGCGTTCGCGCAGGCCTGCCGATTGCTGCCGAATCTGGTGGCGGTGCTGGGCTGGCAACACTGCGACCACACCGGGCCGGTGCGCGAGGGCGACACCCTCTATAGCGCGCTGCACGTCGAGTCCGCCGAGCCCACCGGGAACGGCGGCGTGCTGGGGCTGCGGTCGCAGGTCTACGCCGTCAGCGACGCCGCCGAGCCGGACCGGCAGGTGCTGGACTGGCGCTTCACCGCGCTGCAGTTCTGAACCGCCGCGCGAGCATTACGCTCGGCAGGGTGAGCTGCGCCCTGGCCAGGTGGGGGAGTAGCGGGCTGGCCTACTTGACCGGTCTGCCCGGCGGGCCGCCCGACTTCTCCCGCGCCAACGTGCTGAGCCGCGCCGAGACGATCACCGCCCATGCGGCCACTCTGCTGACCGGGCGGGCCGGCTTGCTGGGACTGACCCGCCGGGGCCGGGTGTCGGCCGGCGGAGCCACCCGGTTGGTCGCGGCCGCCGACGGCTGGCTCGCAATCACATTGTCGCGCCCCGACGACGTCGCCGCCGTTCCCGCGCTGCTGCAGGTCGATCGGCTGCCCGAAGACCCCTGGCCCACCCTGCAGCGATGGGTCGCGACGTCGCATCGGTCCACGATCATCGATCGGACCCAGCTCCTCGACATCCCCGCCGCGGCGCTCGGCGAGGCAACGGCCGCACCGCCGCGGATTCGTCGCGTCGGGCCGCGCGGAGCGGTGCGCGGACCGGCCGGCCTGCTCGTCGCCGACCTGTCGTCGATGTGGGCCGGTCCGCTCTGCGGGCAGCTGCTGGCCCGGGCCGGGGCGACCGTCGTGAAAATCGAAAGCCCGCGCCGTCCCGACGGCACCAGGGCCGGCGACCGCGCCTTCTTCGATTGGATCAACGGTGAAAAACTCTCGTACTGCCTCGATTTCGACGAACAGGCCGGCGAGCTGCGGCAGCTGTTGACGGTCGCGGACATCGTGATCGAGGGTTCACGGCCCGCTGCGTTGGCGCGACGACGCCTCGGACCCGACCACATTGCGCCGCGGCCCGGGCGAATCTGGTTGCGCGTCAACGGCTATGGCGAACAGCCCGGCCGGCCGGCATTCGGTGACGACGCCGCGGTGGCCGGTGGACTCGTCGGATCCGCTGCCGACGGGCCGGTGTTCTGCGGCGACGCCATCGCCGACCCGCTGGCCGGCATCGAGGCAAGCCAGGCGATCACCGAATCGCTGGGCCGCGGCGGCGGCGAACTCATCCACGTATCCCTGACTTCCGTCGCCGCCAGCTATGCGGCATTACCACTGACGGCATCGGCATCGACGTACCCGGCGCTGCCACCGTCGCCGCCGCCGCCGTGCGGGGCGGCCGCCGAACGCGGCGCCGACAACGACGCCGTGCGCCGCCTCGTCGGTCAAAGACTCGCGCGGCCATGCTGATTCGGCGGGCGACCTTGCTCGACGGGACCAGGACCGACATCCGGGTGGGCGCTTTGATCGACGAAGTCGGCGACGGCCTGGTCGCTGCGCCGGGTGAACGGGTTCTCGACGCAGCCGGCGGGACGGTGCTGCCCGGCCTGCACGACCACCACGTGCACCTGCGCTCGGCGGCCGCGGCGCTGGATTCGCTACTCCTCGGACCACCGGCTGTCTTGACCAAAAGGATGCTGGCACAGGCACTGTCGATGGCCATGCCAAGCTCCGACGGGTGGATCCGCGCGATCGGATACCACGAGTCCGTCGCCGGGCGGTTGGACCGCGACGTGCTCGATGCGCTGGTTCCCGATATTCCGCTGCGCATCCAGCATCGCAGTGGTGCCCAGTGGATTCTCAACTCCGCGGCACTGGGCCGCGTCGGCCTGGCCGGCCACCCCGATGGTCGGCTGCCCAGCGCCGATTCCGGTTGGCCGGACGGGTTGCCACGGCGCGAAATCGACCTTGCGCGGCTGAGCGATCGGCTCACCTCGATGGGCGTCACCGGAGTCACCGACGCCACCCCGGATCTCGGTGCCGACGACATGGACTCGTTGCTGACGGCGCATCGCCGCGGCGAATTCCGGCCGCGAGTGCGGCTCCTGGCGCCAGGCAAGAAGATCTTGCACGACGATCGGCTGGATCTGGACGCCCTGACGACCTGGATCGCCGGCTGCCACCACGCCGGCCGCCCGGTGGCCGTGCACTGCGTGACCGCGGCTCAGCTGGTGGTGACCATCGCGGCGTTGCGCGCTGCCGGCACCCATCAGCTCGATCGGATCGAGCACGCCGCCGTGGTGCCCGACGACAACGTGGCCGACCTGTGCGATCTCGGGGTGACCGTGGTGACTCAGCCCAATTTCGTTGCCGAGCGCGGTGATCAGTACCGTGCCGAGATCCCGGCCGTCGAGCTTCATCAGCTCTGGCGAATTGCGTCGCTCCTGAAAGCGCAAGTGCCGGTCGCATTGTCGACCGATATGCCGTTCGGTCGCGGCGACCCGTGGGCGGCCATGCGCGCCGCGGTGCATCGCGCCACAACCGGGGGGGCCGTGCTCAATCCCGATGAATGCGTCCCGGCGCGAACAGCCTTGACAATGTTTCTGGGTCACCCGGATGAGCCGGGGCGGGCGCGCACGGTTGCGGCGGGGCAACCTGGGGACCTGTGCGTGCTGTCGCCCCCGCCCGCGACGGTGCTGGCTCAGCTGGACGCCGGCCTGGTGACGGCAACCATCGTCGGCGGCGAGATCGCCTATACCAGCGGCCCGGATTGCCCGCGAGCGTAACGCCACGGCGAAAAGCCGGGCCCCGCCCCGCCGGAATTTCGCCGTGGCATTCCATTCGGCGCTGATCAACCCACCTGCGTCAGCGCCGCCCGCAGCACACCGCACTTCTGAGCCTTAGCGAAGAATCGCTGTGACACTTGGGATTTCGGTGCTACCACGTCGAAGCCGTGGACCGCGCCCGGCACCAGGTCGACCCGACAGGGCACCCCGGCGGCTTCCAACCGCCGGGCATGGTCGAGGTCCTCGTCGTGAAACAGGTCATGGGTGCCGACGCCGATCCAGATCCGTGCTCACCGGCGCGGTCGGGGCGGCCCCGGCACTTTCCTCGTTCCGACACCCACCACGGAGCCTGTTCATCCGTGAATTCAGGCCAAAGCGAAAGCCTTGACTGGCATGGCCATCCTCATCCGGCGGCCTCAAGCAATTTCTTGCCTCCGCCAACGACAAGCTCGAACTGTTCTTCCTGCCGGGGTAGTGGCCCGAACTCACGCCGACGAGTGGATGTGGAAGAACGTCAAAACACGGCCGGTCGACAAGACCGGCGTCACCAGCAATAACGATCTCAAGACCAGCGCCACCAACACTCCGCACAGGCTGCATAAGCAGACAGTCCCGGGGCCTGGTCGGGGGATTTTTCGCGATCCGAATTCGGTCCGCATCGCCGCCTGACTCGACTTACTTACGAACCTTCTCAATAGGTGAAGAGCCGGGCTCAGTCAACCCATCCGATCCGGAGTCGCCGTACAGTCGCCCGCCGGTGCCTCCGGCGCCGCCCGCGAAGCCGCCGGTCCCTTCTCCGCCCGCGCCGCCGTTACCGACAAACAGCGCATTCCCGCCGGCGCCACCGGTATTACCGGCCCCATTGCTTCCCTTCCATTCACCCAGGCCGCCAATCCCGCCGTGGCCGGCATTGCCGCCTTCCCCACCGTTTCCGATCAGTCCGGCAATACCGCCGTCTCCTCCAGCGCCGCCGTTACCTCCAGATCCCCCAGTGGCGCCGCCGCAAGAGTTCCCGCCGGTGCCCCCGCTACCACCGGCCCCTCCGGAGCCACCCGATCCTATCCAGAGGCCGCCGGCACCACCGGCCCCGCCAGTACCGCCGGCCCCGCCAGAACCACCGGTAGCGTACATAACTTGTCCGGAACCACCGCCGGCCCCGCCTTGCCCGCCGGCCCCGCCGGCACCACCATCACCGAACCATCGCGCGCTTCCACCAGCGCCACCAGCGCCACCAGCCCCACCTGCCCCGTCACTCCCGCCAATCTGATTGTTCCCAGAACCGCCACCAGCCCTACCAGCCCCACCCTCGCCGCCGTTGCCCCCGTTGCCCCCGTTGCCATACAACAGGCCACCGTGACCGCCGTGACCGCCGTTACCGCCGATCCCGGCGGTTCCGACGGCTCCGCCGTTGCCGCCGTTCCCGAAGAGTCCGGCTGCGCCGCCGTTGCCGCCGTTACCGCCGAATCCGCCAGCGGTCCCCGCGGTTCCTCCGTTGCCTCCGTTGCCGAACAGTCCGCCGGCGCCGCCGTTGCCTCCGTTGCCGAACAACCCGGCCGCTCCGGCGCCGCCGTTGCCGCCGTTGCCGATGAGTAGTCCGCCGTGGCCGCCGTTCGCGGGTGTGCATACGTCGCCGCCAAGGTCTCGGCTCCACCATCGCCGCGATGAGACGCGATGAGGGATGCGCGTCGGTCACATCAGCCGGGTACGACCTGACGTTGCACGCGCGCACGGTTAGGTTCGCCTAGAGTCAGCGCGGGAGGTCGGGCCGTGGATTCGAAGGGCATCGGTTGGCGTAAACAGCGCCGCGACACGGGCGGCGCGGCCGGGGCGGACGCTGATCGGCGGGCAGGTGATCGCCAGCCTGGCGGCCCGATAGGTGTTCCGGAGCGACAACAAGACCCAACCCACGGTTTTCCCGTCGGCCTTTGGCGCACTCTGGAGCGTTATCCACCCCCGGGTGCGCACCGGCTGAACCGCTTTCGCAGCCCGCTGCGCGGCCCGTGGCTGACATCGGTGTTCGGACTGGTGCTGTTGGTGACGTTGCCGATCGTGGTCATCACCGGACTGCTGTCCTATATCGCCTATGCACCGCAATTGGGTCAGGCGATCCCTGGCGACGTCGGGTGGCTGCGGCTGCCCGCATTCGCCTGGCCCACCCGGCCGTCGTGGCTGTACCGGCTGACCCAGGGTGTCCATGTCGGGCTGGGTCTGCTGATCATCCCGGTGGTGTTGGCCAAGCTGTGGTCGGTGATCCCGAAACTGTTCGTCTGGCCGCCCGCACGGTCGATCGCCCAGCTGCTGGAACGGGTGTCGTTGTTGATGCTGGTCGGTGGGGTGCTGTTCGAGATCGTCACCGGGGTGCTCAACATCCAGTACGACTACATCTTCGGGTTCAGCTTCTACGCCGGGCACTATTTCGGGGCGTGGGTTTTCATCGCCGGTTTCCTGATGCATATCGCGCTCAAGATTCCGCGCATGATCACCGGGCTGCGGTCGCTGT
Organism: Mycobacterium pseudokansasii; assembly: GCF_900566075.1. Lineage (NCBI taxonomy): Bacteria > Bacillati > Actinomycetota > Actinomycetes > Mycobacteriales > Mycobacteriaceae > Mycobacterium > Mycobacterium pseudokansasii. The sequence continues at coordinate 356,270 of NZ_UPHU01000001.1, forward strand.
CGATGCGAGAAGTGCTGCACGCCAACGTGACCGACACCCGGCCCGAACCGCCGGATCCCGACGGGCTGGTGGCAGCCGCCCCGGCGGAGCCGACAGTGAGCAGGCGCGGCGCCCTGGCCCTGGTGGGCTCCGGTGTGCTGTTGATCGCGGTGCTGACAGTCGGTCAGACCCTCGGCGGGCCGGCGCGCAGCGTGGCACTGCTCTTGCCACGCGGGCGCGGTCGAGATTTCCCGGTCAACAAGACCGCTGCAGCCGCCGCGATCACACCCGACAGCGTCGGCGAGAGGTGGCGGCTGATACTGCGCGGCGGTCCGGTAGAGGTGGTACTGGATCGAGCCGCCCTGGCCGGACTGCCGCAGCGCACCGCGCGGCTGCCGATCGCCTGCGTGGAAGGCTGGTCGACCGTGCAGACCTGGACCGGGGTCCGGCTGGCCGACCTGGCCCGAATGGCCGGGGTCCCGGCACCGCGCTCGGCGCAAGTGGTGTCGTTGCAGCGCGGCGGGGCATTCGGCACGGCGCGCCTGCACGCCAACCAGATCAACGATCCCGATGCGCTACTTGCATTGCGGGTCAACGGCGACGACCTACCCCTTGACCACGGCTACCCGGCCCGCATCATCGTTCCCGCGCTGCCGGGTGTGCACAACACCAAATGGGTCGCGGTCATAGAATTCGAGCCGAGCTGAAATGCGAAGAGCGACAAAATGGTTTGGCCACTACTACGGCGCTCATCCACTGCACCTGTTGACGATGCTGTCCGGCTTCGCGCTGCTCGGCTACCTGCTGGCCACCTTCACGCCCGCCACGCTGTGGAACCCCGGCACCTGGTGGCAGTCGATCGCGGTCTGGTTCGCTGCCGCCCTGATCGCCCACGACCTGCTGCTCTTCCCGCTCTACGCGCTGGCCGACCGCGCCCTAGCGGCGCCTGGGCGTCGGCCGGGCCGCTGTCAACCAGAAGTCAGCGCGCGCAACCACGTTCGCATCCCGGCGCTGGGAGCGGGGCTGACCCTGCTGATCTTCCTGCCCGGCATCATCGAACAGGGCGCACCGACCTACCTGGCCGCGACCGGCCAGACTCAGCAGCCGTTTCTGGGCAGGTGGCTATTGCTGACCGCGACGATGTTCGCCGCCAGCGCCGTCGTTTACGCTGCCCGGCGCGTCGTTGGGCGTCGACAGGCCGCGGCCGGCCCACAGCGCGGTAGCGAACCACCGCGATGTGATCGTGGTTAGCGCGAACCTGGCGGGGTACGCTCCCCCCATGACGGCAAGCCGCCCGACGATCCCGACAATGATGTCCCAGGTCAAGTGGTTTTTGCGGGCCCGTCCGGGGGACTACCTGCTGGCATTGAGCGTCGCCGGGGCGTCGCTGCCGGTGGTGGGCAAGCACCTCGAGCCGCTGGGCAGTGTCACCGCTATGAGCGTCTGGGGTGCCCGGCATGCACCGGAATTCGTGTCCACCAGGGCCAAGGACTGGCTCACCCCGGCAACCAGCGGCCTCCGCCGCCGCGACCGCGCCAGCACCAACGAGGTTTCGGCCGCGGCGCTGCGCGGCATCGTGGCGGCCGCCGACCTGGACCTCGAATGGCCGGCGCCGCAACGCACCCCACCGGTCTGCGAAGCCCTGCGGCACCGCCGCTACCTGCACCGCCGAGGCGTCCACTACGGCAACAGCCCGGCGCAGTTGCTCGACGTGTGGCGCCGCAAGGAGCTTCCCACCCATCCCGCGCCGGTGCTGCTGTTCGTCCCGGGCGGCGCCTGGATACACGGCAGCCGCACCATGCAGGGGTATGCGCTGCTGTCGCGCATGGCGGAGCAGGGCTGGGTGTGCCTGTCGATCGACTACCGCGTCGCCCCGCACCACCGCTGGCCGCGCCACATCCAAGACGTCAAGGCCGCCATCGCCTGGGCGCGGGCCAACGTCGACAAATTCGGCGGGGACCGCGACTTCATCGCGATAGCCGGCTGCTCGGCCGGCGGGCACCTGTCCGCGTTGGCCGGGCTCACCGCCAACGACCCCGGCTACCAGGGCGAGTTGCCGGACGGCTGCGACACCTCGGTCGACGCCGCGGTCGGGATCTACGGTCGCTACGACTGGCAGGACCGCTCCACCGCGGAACGCGTGCGGTTCGTCGATTTCTTGGAGCGGGTCGTGGTCAAGCGCAGGATCACCCGCCACCCGCACGTGTTTCGCGACGCCTCGCCGATAGCCCGAGTGCACACCAATGCGCCCCCGTTCTTGGTCATTCACGGCGGCCGCGACGGTGTCATCCCGGTGGCGCAGGCGCGCAGCTTCGTCGAACGGCTGCGTGCGGTGTCGCGGTCGCTGGTGGCCTATGTGGAATTGCCGGGGGCCGGCCACGGCTTCGACCTGCTCGACGGTGCTCGCACCGGCCCCACCACGCACGCGATCTCGCTGTTCCTCAACCACGTTCACCGCACCCGGAAACAGTGCGCAAAAGAGGTCATCTAGGCGCCGGCCGATTGCGCCGGTTGTAAAGTCGCGCTATGACCAGGGGGCTGCGGTGAAACGGCTCAGCGGCTGGGACGCGGTACTGCTCTACAGCGAAACACCGAATGTGCACATGCACACCATCAAGGTCGCGGTGATCGAGCTGGACCCGGACAGCCGCCAGTTCGGTATCGAGGCGTTTCGCGAGGTCATCGGCGGGCGCATGGGCAAGCTGGAGCCGTTGGGCTATCAACTGATCGACATCCCGCTCAAGTTCCACCATCCGATGTGGCGTGAGCACTGCGAGGTCGATCTCAACTACCACATCCGGCCATGGAGGCTGCCGCCGCCGGGCGGCCGGCGCGAATTGGACGAGGCGATCGGCCAGATCGCCAGCACCCCGCTGGACCGCAGATACCCGCTGTGGGAGATGTATTTCGTTGAGGGCCTAGCCAATCACCGGGTGGCGGTGGTCGCCAAGATTCACCATGCGCTGGCCGACGGGGTCGCCTCGGCCAACCTGATGGCACGCGGCATGGATCTGCTGCCGGGACCGGAAGGCAACCCGTACGTGTCGGACCCGGCCCCGAGCAAGCGGGAGCTGATGAGTTCGGCGTTCGTTGACCACCTGCGCCACCTGGGGCGGGTCCCCGCGACAATGCGGTACACCGCGGAGGGTCTGGGCCGGGTGCGGCGTAGCGCGCGCAAACTCTCTCCCGAATTGACCCGGCCGTTCACCCCGCCGCCGACCTTCATGAACCACAAGATCACCCCGGAGCGCAGGTTCGCCACCGCCACACTGGCGCTGGTCGATGTGAAGGAGACGGGGAAAAGGCTCGGGGCGACCATCAACGACATGGTGCTGGCCATGTCCACCGGAGCGCTACGCAGCCTGCTGCTGCGCTACGACGGCACGGCCGAACCGTTGCTGGCCTCCGTCCCGGTGAGCTACGACTTCTCACCGGAGCGGATCTCGGGAAACCACTTCAGCGGCATGCTGGTGGCGCTGCCGACCGACTGCGACGACCCGCTGGAACGGGTGCGGGGCTGTCGCGAGAACGCATTGTCCGCCAAGGAAAGTCACCAGCTGCTGGGACCGGAATTGATCAGCCGCTGGGCGGCCTACTTTCCACCGGCCGGTGCCGAGGCGATGTTTCGGTGGATGTCCGGCCGCAACGGGCAGAACAAGATCCTCAACCTGAACATCTCGAACGTTCCCGGCCCGCGCCAACGCGGCAGGGTGGGCGGTGCGCTGGTGACCGAGATCTATTCGGTGGGCCCGCTGACCGCGGGCAGCGGGCTGAACATCACCGTGTGGAGCTATGTCGACCAGCTGAACATCTCGGTGCTCACCGACGGCGCCACCCTCAGGGATCCGCACGAGGCGACCGAGGCCATGATCGCGGATTTCATTGAAATACGAAGGGCCGCTGGACTTTCCGAAGAGTTAACGGTCGTCGAGCTGGCGCTGGCGCAAGCCTGACGGCCACATCCTGATCCACATCAGAAGGAGCTGCGAACCACTGTGAGCGAAGAACCCGGCACCACCGAACCCGAAGTCCTTGTCGAACAGCGTGGTCGGATCCTGATCATCACGATCAACCGGCCGAAGGCCAAGAACGCGGTCAACGCCGCGGTCAGCCGGGGTCTGGCCGACGCGATGGACCGCCTCGATTCCGACGCCGGCCTCTCGGTGGGGATCCTCACCGGCGCGGGCGGTTCGTTCTGCGCCGGAATGGATCTCAAGGCCTTCGCCCGCGGGGAGAACGTCGTCGTCGAAGGCCGCGGCCTGGGCTTCACCGAACGTCCACCCGCCAAGCCGCTCATCGCGGCGGTGGAGGGCTACGCGTTGGCCGGCGGCACCGAGTTGGCGCTGGCCACCGATCTGATTGTGGCAGCAAGGGATTCGGCGTTCGGCATTCCGGAGGTCAAACGTGGCCTGGTCGCCGGCGGCGGGGGACTGCTGCGGCTGCCCGAGCGCATTCCGTATGCGATCGCCATGGAGCTGGCGCTCACCGGTGACAACCTGCCCGCCGAACGTGCCCACGAGCTGGGTCTGGTCAACATCTTGGCCGAGCCCGGCAGGGCGCTCGAGGCAGCTATTGCGCTGGCCGAAAAGATCACCGCCAACGGGCCGCTGGCGGTGGCCGCCACCAAGCGGATCATCACCGAATCACGCGGCTGGAGCCTGGAAAGCCGGTTCGCCGAGCAGCTGAAGATCTTCGGTCCGGTGTTCATGTCCAACGACGCCAGGGAAGGCGCGATCGCGTTCGCCGAGAAGCGTCCGCCGCGCTGGACCGGCACCTGAGCTCGCGAGCAGCCGCGAAAGCGCCGAAACGCCCGGCGTGTCGGGCGCCTTTGCGGCTGCTCGCGGAACTTACGGGATTGGTGCGGTCAGGTAGCGCTGCACGGTCGGACCCAACCAGGCGACCAGTTCATCGACGCCGGTCGACGCGATCGGTTCGATCTTGAGCTGGTAGCGCGCGAACGCCAACCCCGCCAGATGGCTGGCCACCAGCTCGGCCCGCAACTGTGCATCGGTGACACCGAACTCGGGTGTGCTGTGCATCTTGCTCGGTGAGGCGGCGGTGGCCGCGTCGGGCTGGTTGCTGCTGTGGTTTGCCACCTTCTGGGTGGTCCAGCTGGTTGCCATCCGATTCTGGGAAGAGCCGCATCTGCGACAGCGCTACGGCGCCGAATACGTCGAGTACCGCCGCAACGTTCCCGGTTGGATTCCGCGAATCTCGGCCTGGCGCTAGGCTTTTCACAAACCCGCGGCCTGGTGTGCGCTGTCGCTGTCGCTGCCCTCGAACCCCGACGCTCATGAGTTACACTGAAAGCTAGATTTGTAAAGGTCCGGGGGACCGGGGAAGGGTCGCCGATGAGCGTTTCGCTGCTTCTCGAGATGGCTGCATCGAGCAATCCTGACCGCACGGCTGTCGTCTCGGGAGACCTGCGGCTGACGACTCAGCAGCTCAGCGATCTCGCCGACGGCGGCGCCGGGGTACTCGCGGCGTCGAATGCCCGGCATGCGGTGTACGTCGGCACCGGCGGGGCGATGCTGCCGCTGCTGATCTTCGCCTCGGCACGCGCCGGGCTGCCCTTCACCCCGATCAACTATCGGCTCTCCGCCGACGGCATCCACGCGCTGATCCACCGGCTGCCCGAACCCCTGGTGATCGCCGACGACCGCTACCGGGGGATGCTCGGCGATACACCGTCGATGAGTTCGGACGAATTCCTGGCGCTGGCCGGCGGCGCCGACCCGGTGTCGGAATTTGCCGACCCCGACGCGGTGGCGATCGTGTTGTTCACCTCGGGAACCACGTCGCAGCCCAAAGCCGTCGAACTCACCCACAACAACCTCACCAGCTACGTCACCGGGACTGTCGAATTCGACTCGGCCGGCACCGGCGACGCCGCACTGATCTGCGTGCCGCCCTACCACATCGCCGGTGTCGGGGCGGCGCTGTCAAACCTGTACGCTGGTCGAAAGATGGTGTATCTGACCGACTTTGACGCGCTCGAATGGGTGCGGCTGGCCAACGCGGAACAGGTCACCACCGCGACCGTGGTGCCCACCATGCTGGACCGCATCGTCTCCGTGTTGGAAACCGGCGAACACAAGCTGCCCACCTTGCGCAACCTGGCCTACGGCGGCTCGAGGGTGGGCCTGCCGCTGGTTCGCCGCGCCCTGGAACTGCTTCCGGATGTCGGCTTCGTCAACGCCTACGGCCTGACCGAGACCAGCTCGACGATCGCGGTGCTGACCCCCGATGACCACCGCACCGCGCTCTCGGCGTCGGACGCCGCGCTCGCCCGGCGATTGGGATCGGTCGGGCGGCCGGTGCCCGGCGTCGAGGTGCAGATCCGTGGCGAGGACGGCGCAGTGCTGGGTCCCGGTGAAAGCGGCGAGTTGTTTGTCCGCGGCGCGCAGGTGTCCGGGCGTTACACCGGAATCGGTTCGGTGCTCGACGACAACGGCTGGTTTGCCACGAAGGACATCGCGGTTCTCGACGACGACGGTTACGTGTTCATCGGCGGCCGCAGCGACGACACCATCATTCGCGGCGGTGAGAACATCGCTCCCGCCGAGCTGGAGGAGGTGCTTATCGAGCACCCGCAGGTGCGTGACGTCGCCGTGGTCGGTATCGAGGACCCGCATTGGGGCCAGGCGATTGTCGCGGTGGTGGTGCCGTCTGCAGGCGCCGACCCGGACCCGGAGGAATTGCGCGACCATGTGCGTAGCAGTTTGCGCGGGTCACGTACCCCGGACCGGGTAGTGTTTCGCGACGAGTTGCCAACCACCGCCACCGGCAAGGTACTTCGCCGGCAGATCATCGAAGAACTGGCAGGAACGACATCATGATCAAGAACGGAACCCGTCTCGCCAGCCAGGTGTGTGACACCCAGGTCATCGTCGTCAGAACTACGGAGAGCCTGGACGACCTGCGCTGCGGTGGCGTACCGATGGTGGCGATCGGCGCCGAGCGGTCCGGCCAGCTCGACCCGGCGTTCGCCGACGGCTCGGTGATGGGCAAGCGCTACGTCGACGACAACGGGGCCGAGGTGCTGGTGACCAAACCAGGCGCCGGGTCACTGAGCGTCGGTGACACCAAGCTTCACCTCAAAGAGGTCAAGCCGCTGCCGGCCAGCGACTGAGCGCGGGTCTGGCAAACTGGATCACGCCCGCCCTGGGCCGTTGTGGGCGCCGCCGTTAATCTCGCGGGCCGTTCTGATTGACGGCAGTACCGCTATGGCGAACGAATTCCCTTGCAGAAACCAAGAATTGGAGCTGGTCGCCAACGGTGTGTAACGGCTCGGCGGAACGCGTCGAGCGGCACAGCATGATCGCGCCTTCCAGCGCGGCGACGGAGGTCACCGCCAGCGACGCCGCGTCCGACTCGTCGAAACCGTCGGTGATAAACGCCCGAGTCAACGCGCTGCACCAGCGGTTCAGGATGGCGCCGGCCTCCGCGGATAGCTCGAGTTCGTCGTCGGCCGAGCCCAGCGCTGCCGCGGCCACGGGGCAGCCCGCGGTGAAGCCGCCCTCGGTGAGCAGGTGTTGCCAATAATCGACGAACTCGCGCAGCAGAACCCGGGCACCCCGGTCGGCAGCGTTGTCGATCACGGCGGTGATCGAATCACCGGCGTAGCGAAGCGCCTCGGTCAGTATCTGATTTCGGCCGTCGGGAAAGTGGTGGTACACCGAGCCGCGCGGGGCGCCGCTGCGCGCGAGCACCGAGTCGATGGTGACCCCGGACGCGCCACGTTCGCGCAGCACCTGGGCGGCGCTGACCAGCATCTTGTCCCGCGTGCGGCCGCGCTTCTTCGCGGCCGTGCCGGTCGGCGTCATGCGGCGTGCGAGTGGCCGTGACGCGGTACCGGCCAGTGCAGATGGCGTGGGTGGAACCGAAGTGGTCGTCGGCGTCGATCGGGCAGTTGGCGAGTGAATCGGAAGCCGGCGATGTTGAGCTCGATGATCCACATGGTTACTCCCGGTGGAAGGTATTGCCTCATGTACCGGATCACCGGCCACGATTATGTGAAACAGCATAATATATCCGCGCTCGTTGCGGAAGAGCCCGCATCGAACTGCCAACAAACCTGCCAACGGAACTATGGTCTATTGCATAATGCCTTATTGTGGGGTTCACTGTGCCGATGACTAGCGCTGCACAGCCCGCTCTGCCCGACCTCGGCACCGTGTCCCTCGAGCGCGACGGGCACGTTTTGCTGATCGGGCTGAACCGGCCACACAAACGCAATTCGTTCGACCGGGCGATGCTCGCCGATCTGTCCGCGGCGTGCGGGCTGCTGGAAGCCGACGATTCGCTGCGCGCCGGGGTGTTATTCGCCCACGGCGACCACTTCACCGCCGGTCTCGATCTCGTCGACGTCGGTCCCGGCATCGCGGCCGGGGAGTCGGCTTTCCCCGAGGGTGGCCGCGATCCCTGGCGGCTGGACGGCGACTGGACCACACCGCTGGTCGCCGTCGTGCACGGTTGGTGCATGACGTTGGGCATTGAATTGCTGCTGGCCGCCGACATTCGCATTGCCGCGGCCGGGACCCGGTTCACCCAGCTGGAGGTGCAGCGCGGGATATACCCCTTCGGCGGGGCGACCATCCGCCTGCCCCGCGACGCCGGCTGGGGCAATGCCATGCGTTGGCTGCTCACCGGCGAGGAATTCGACGCTGCCGAGGCGCACCGCATCGGGCTGGTCCAGGAGGTGGCCGATGACGCCGCGGCGGCATTGGCACGGGCGAGCGAGATCGCCCACACGATCGCCGACCGCGCCGCGCCGCTGGGGGTGAAGGCCACGCTGGCGTCGTCGCACCTGGCCCGCCGGCAGGGCGAGGCGGCGGCCATCGAACGCCTGCGTCCCGACGTCGCGGCTTTGTTCGCCACCGCCGACGCCGCCGAGGGGGTCCAATCATTCATCGAACGACGACAGGCCCGCTTTGAGGGTCGCTAGCTTCGCTTGGTGAGGGCGAAGTTCACAATTAGATCAAGTTGCGGTTCAGGCCGCGGTGAGTGCTGCGTTTGTGAATTGATTGAGGTGTCGTTCGAGTTGGCGCCAGGCGATCGCCAGATCGCTGCGTTTGGCGAGATCATCCGTTGGGAGCCTTGGGTCTAACTCGGCCAGGCCGGGTGCGAGAACACGTCCGTAGACCTTGGTGAACAGCACCGCGACGCGGCGGCCCAGCGGGGTGAGTTGGTAGCGGTGGTGGCCCGGCAGCCTGACGATGAGCCCCTTGCGTTTGAGCCGGCGCAGGTCATATGTGGCTTGGCGGCTTGTGTAGGAGCAGCCCAGCAAGGTGGTTACCGCTCGAACCAGGGCTGGGTTGTCGAACCCGGCGAGCAGATGGGTGAATCCGACGATAGCGGCCAGCACCGCCATCACCCGCGGATCCCCGAACCGCAGTCCGGGGGCATGTTGACCGTCGATCTGTGAGGGTCGGGTCACCTCGGTGAAGGTGGCCACATCCGGAGCGGGCCGGGCATCGGTGGCTTGTGCGTCGCATAGACGCTGGTTGGCATGCTCGCCAACCGCCCGAAGGGCCTTCCAGTTCTCGGCGGTCACCCGCCGACCGATGCCAAAATCGCGGGTGTCGCAGATGACCGTCTCGGTGCGCAACGCCCGATGCTCCTTGAAGTATTGCTTGATCCGACTCGACTTGTAGTAGCAGCTGATCTGCGGATCCACACCCTTGGTGATCACTTGGGTGCGCCAGGTGCCCGGCGTGCGCGAGCTGATGCGCCGGTCGAAGATCAGCGACACCTTCTCCGGGCGTCCGATGTCGAGGTGGTCACGGATGAGCTGTTCGAAAAACGATCGCCCGGCCGCGGGCCGGTCGAACACCCGGGTATCAGAAACCTCGAATTGGCGAAACGCCAGTTCGTAGACGTAGCCCGCACGCAAGTCATCGCGGGTGAACGGCGATGGCAACAGCTTTTGCCAGCGCCAAAAGAAGCTCTTCACCGCGCCCGACCCCAGTCGGTCGCAGATGCGCTGCAGCGCGGCGGGGTCCTCGCAGTCGCGGAACCCGTTGTCTAGAGCGGTGTAGCCGATGCCCAGCCGGTCGCATTGCCGTTGCGCCCAGGTGTGCCCGTTGAGCCAGATCCACACCGGCCACGGTGCGTAGGCATTGGTCTTCCAAAACGCGCCACCCCAGTCGGGATCCCACAGGTAAAAGTAGAAATGATTAACAAAGCCCATCTGGCGAGCCCACTCCATGTGCGGATGAGCCACATGCTCTTGGCCCTTGGCCTTCCACGAGCGCCATATCGGGGTCTTTTCCTGCGCGATCCCGATCAACACCACCCGCCCCTCGCCGCCCTCCCTTTCGGCTTCCTCGATCAATGGCCGCGCGATCTCCTCCTTGTTCTCGCCCTTGGCGAAGCGGCGCACCGGGATCGCGTTCGCCTTAGCCCACCGGTGCACCTCGGCGACGTAGGCGTCGCCGATCTTGCCGAACGCCGCCGACGACGGAATTCCAAACCCCTTCTGCCAGTACAGAAACTGGCACACCCCGCCCACCGACTGCAGTTTCGGCACATATGCCTGCAAAAAGATCCGGTCCACCGACCGACAGGTGAGCGTCACATGATCGCACAGTAAAGTTGCATAGTCGGCCATCATTGCCTCCTTGGTCTGAACAACCCGAGGCTACGACCGACACGAGGGATCTCCGAACACGGAGATCCCTCGTCTCTACCACCACACCCGGCCGAATGGCCGAGCCTCAAAACTCACGTATGAGGACACTCGCTACTGCTAGTTGGCCGAACAGACGCAAAAGGCCCCAAACAAAGCGGCGAGTTCGGGACTTTGCGTCTGCTCGCCATTGGTTACTCGACGGTGTAGCCCATCGGCATCAGCACGCTCTTCTGCTGGGTGAAGTGCTCGACACCTTCCGGCCCGTTCTCGCGGCCGATTCCGGAGTTCTTGTAGCCGCCGAACGGGCAGCAGGGATCGAAGGCGTACCAGTTGATTCCGTAGGTGCCGGTGCGGATCTTTTCGGAGATCTCAATACCGTGCGGGATATTGGTGGTCCAGACGCTGCCTGCGAGCCCGTAGACCGAATCGTTGGCGATCTTGATCGCATCTTCTTCGGTGTCGTAGGGGATGATCGACAGCACCGGCCCGAAGATCTCTTCCTGGGCGATCGTCATCTTGTTGTCGACGTCGGCGAACACCGTTGGCTGGACAAAGAATCCGTTGTCCAGGCCCTCCGGGCGGCCGCCGCCGCATACCAGCCGTGCGCCCTCCTCGATACCCTTGGCGATGTATCCCTCCACGCGGGCGCGCTGTTTCTCCGAGATCAGCGGCCCCACTTGTACGGCCGGGTTCGACGGCGGCCCCACCGGCAATGCCTGCACGAAAGTGCTTATCGTGTCGACGATTTCGTCATAACGGGAGCGCGGCGCCAGAATCCGCGTCTGGTTCACACAGCCCTGTCCGGCGTTCATCACTCCGGAGAACACCATCATCGGGACAGCGCTGGCCAGATCGACGTCTTCGAGCATGATGGCCGCCGATTTTCCGCCCAGTTCCAGCGTGCATGGCTTGAGCAGCTCGGCGGCGCGCTTGCCCACTTCCTTGCCGACGGCCGAGCTGCCGGTGAAAGTGAACATGTCGACGTCGGGGTTGGAGGTCAATGCCTGACCGGTCTCGATACCGCCGGGCACCACCGACAGCACCCCCTCGGGCAGCCCGGCCTCGGCCAGTAACTCGGCCAAAGCGTTTGCCGTCAAAGGGGTTTCGGCGGCCGGCTTGAGCACCACCGTGCAGCCGGCCAGCAGTGCGGGACCCAACTTGTTGATGGCCAAGAACAGCGGCACGTTCCACGCCACGATCGCGCCCACGACACCGACGGGCTCGCGATGGACGATGGTCTGGCCGTAGGAGCCGCTGCGGATCTCGCGCCACTTGACCTGGTCGACGGCCTGTGTGGCGAAGAAATTCAGCGCCCCCATCGAACCCATCCAGTGCATCGTCTCGATGATCGTTGGCGGCTGACCGGTCTCGTCGGCGAGCAGTTTGGTGAACAGCTGCTTGCGCTCCTCGAGCAGCTTGGCCGCGGCGGCGATCACGGCTGCGCGCTCCTTCGGCGGTGTCGCGGGCCACGGTCCGTTGTCGAATGCTGCCCGTGCCGCGGCTACTGCGGCGTCGACGTCGGCCGGTGCCGCCATGGGAACCCTGCCCACGTATTCGCCGGTCGCCGGGCAGTGCACCTCGATGACTTCCGGGGTCGACGGTTCCGTCCACCTACCGCCGATGAAGAGTTTGTCGTATTCGGTCGTGTGGCTGTCGCTCATGGCGCCACCCTACCCAAGCCGACCGGAAACGAGAACACGTTCCATTATCGCGGCTGCAGGACCAGCACCAGGTTGCTCACCAAGAACTCCCGCAGCAGCGGCACCGACGTCGGCCACCACGCCCATCGCGGGTGGTAGCGGGGAAAAGCGGCGATCGCGGCACCGGTGCTGCCGGCCCACTTCAGACCGTCGGCCACCGAGACCGCAAACAACGACGACCCGTAGTTGTTTTTCGCCGGATGGCCGTGTTTTCGGGCATAGCGCGCGGCGGCGCGGGCACCGCCGAGGTAATGGGTCAAACCCATCTCGTGTCCGCCGAACGGACCGAGCCAGACGGTGTACGACAGCACGACCAACCCGCCCGGCCTGGTCACCCGTAGCATCTCGGCGCCGAGCTGCCACGGCCGCGACACGTGCTCGGCGACATTGGAAGACAGGCAGATGTCCACCGAGTCGTCGGCGAATGGCAGTGCCATTCCCGAAGCTCGGACGAATGCACCTGGGGCACCGGTGTGCCTCGGACCGGCGGCGTGCATTTCGTCAGGGTCTGGTTCGACGCCGATGTAACGGACTCCGGCGTCGGCGAACGCCGTCGCGAAGTATCCGGGACCACCGCCCACGTCGAGCAGTGTGCGACCGGTCGGCGGCTCCCCGTGGCCGGCCAGCCAGAGATCACCGACCATCGTCGCGGTGTCGGCCGCCAGGGCGTTGTAGAAACGTGCCGGATCTGACTGCTCGTAGCGGAATTGCGACAGCAACCGCAGCGAGCGGGTCAGTGTCGCCCGGCGTGCAAAGACATCGGTGATATGTGAGGCGACGGCCACCGGCCACACCCTACGCACGTCAGCTGTCCGCTGTCCGCTCCTGTCCACGCCTTTCGCGCCGCCCACGATGTCGATCAGCTGGGGCGGGTCTCAGGCACCATCGACTGTGCCTCTACGGCTTTGGTCGTGCATTCTGGGCGGTCGACAGGTCTTGGATTCAGCCGCCGGTACACACTAGGCGCCGCCGGTACACACTCGGCGCCGTGCCACCACCTCGCGCCGCCGGGCGGCGCGCATCGTCGCCAGGCTAGGCTGGCGATTGATGTCTGAATTGCGTTCGGTGTTGCTGCTGTGCTGGCGCGATACCGGGCATCCCCAGGGCGGTGGCAGCGAAACCTATCTGCAGCGCATCGGCGCGCAGCTGGTCGCATCCGGTGTCGAGGTCACATTGCGTACCGCCCGCTATCCCGGGGCGCAGCGACGTGAAGTCATCGACGGGGTGCGGATCAGCCGCGCCGGTGGCCGCTCTTCGGTGTACGTATGGGCGCTGGTAGCGATGGCACTGGCGCGGTTCCGGTTGGGCCCGCTGCGCAGGGCGCGGCCGGACGTGGTCGTCGACACCCAAAACGGTCTGCCGTTTCTTGCCCGGCTCTTGTATGGGCGTCGCACGGTGGTGCTGGTCCACCACTGCCATCGCGAGCAGTGGCCGGTGGCCGGTCCGGTGCTCGGTCGGCTGGGCTGGTTCGTCGAGTCGAGGTTGTCGCCACGGCTCAACCGGTACAACCAGTACGTGACGGTGTCGTTGCCGTCGGCGCGTGATCTGGTCGCTCTGGGTGTGGATAACGGGCGAATTGCGGTGGTCCGCAACGGAGTCGACGAGGCGCCGGCGCAGACGTTGTCCGTGCCGCGAGCGGCCACGCCGCGGGTGGTGGTGCTGTCGCGGCTGGTACCGCACAAGCGGATCGAGGATGCGCTGGAAGCCGTGGCGGAGCTACGGCGACGAAACCCGGGGATATCGGGTCTGCACCTCGACGTGGTCGGTGGCGGCTGGTGGCGGCAGCGACTCGTCGACCACGTGAACCGGCTCGGCATTTCCGACGCTGTGACTTTCCATGGTCATGTCGACGACCTCACCAAACACCATGTGCTGCAAAGCTCTTGGGTGCACCTGCTGCCGTCGCGCAAGGAGGGGTGGGGTCTGGCGGTGGTCGAGGCGGCCCAGCACAGCGTGCCCACGGTCGGGTATCGATCCTCCGGCGGTCTGTCCGACTCGATCATCGACGGGGTGACCGGCATCCTGGTCGACAGCCACCGCGAACTCGTGGACCGGCTCGAACAACTGCTCTCCGACCCGGTACTGCGCGATCAACTCGGCGTCAAGGCGCAGGTGCGCAGCGGCGAATTCTCTTGGCGACAAAGCGCCCAAGCCATGCGCATGGTGCTCGAAACGGTGCTGGCCGGCGAGTTCGTCAGCGGCGTGGTGTAATCCGCGAGACTTCATCCTCGGCGATCTGCGCGGGCGTGTCGACGCACCCAACAGCCGGCCATGCCTGCCCCACCCACCAGCAACAGGCAAAGCCATGCCCAATGCGCAATCGTCGTCGCTCGTAGGCGGCCAGCCGGGACACCACCGCCCGAGCCGCCGATCCGATACAGCGCCAACTCGCCGTCGCGGTAGGCCGGCGTCAGCCGCTCGAGCGTGCGCGCGGCCGCACCCATATCCCCGGCGCTGTCCGATTCGACGACCACCCAGCCGACCCCGGCCCGCGCCAACGCCGACGGATCGGCTCCGCGCAGCAGCAACTCCTGCACCTCGCGGGCGTGAGCGCCGTCCCCGGGAACCGTCACCCCGGAAATAACCAGATCGCCCGTCGTCAGCACGTCGGCGCGGACCCAGCGGGGCAGCGGATCGAGCGCCGGCGCCGGCCCCGACCAGGAAAAGCGCCGCATGGTGCCGGCGGGCAGCACCGCGACAGTCCCCGGCTGACGGTTGATCGCCGCCGCGACGGCCGCCCACCCCGGCGGGTAGTGCACGGGTGTGACCCTGCCCCACACGCCCCATGCCAGGTCCGGCAACGCCAAGACGAGTGCCACACAGCAGACCAACCCCGCCACGGCAGGCCGCGACCAGCGTGCCAGCGTCACCACCGCCCCCGCGCCGCACACGGCGTAACCCGGCACCGCCAGCGCCACCCACTTCTGTCCGTCCCGCAGCACGCCCAGGCCGGGTGCGGCGTCAACCATCGCGGTCAGCACCCGCAGCCCCGGGCCGGCGGCCAAAGCCGCCGGCAGCAGCACCGAAACCCCCGCCAGCACCAGCAGCGGCACCACGGTCGGACGACGCGCCGCGGCGGGCAGCCCGACGGCTACCACGGTGAGCAAGACCGTGGCGGACAGCACCGCGAAAATCGTGCTGCGCGAGCCGGGTACGGCTTCGCCATTCCACATTCCGCCGAGACTGGCCAGGCTGGCCAGCGTGCCCAGGCCGGGTTCGGCGCGTGGCGCGAACGCGCTGACGCCGAGCCTGTTCGCCGCGGTGTGGCTGGCCAACGACGAACCGAGGGCCGACGCCGTCAGCCAGGGCAGCGCGCCGACCACCGCAATACCCAATCCCGTTGCGGCGCAAAGCCAACGGGGCCGGCCGTCACCGGGCGCGGCCACACAGGCCAGGGCAACCGTGGCGGCGAGCAGCAGCCCGGTCGGGGTCAGTCCGGCCAGCGCCGTCCAAAATGCCAGGGCGAAAAAGCCGGATCCGCTCAAGCGCAACCCCAGCATCGCCGTGGCAACCCACGGCAGGCAGCCGTAGCCGAGTAACAGGCTCCAGTGCCCCTGCAAAAGCCGTTCGGCGACATAGGGATTCCAGATCGCGATCGTGATCGCGACGAACTGGCCACCGGCTCCGGCCGTCGGCAGCACCATCGTCACCAGGTGGGCCGCACCCCAGCCCGCGAACCAGAGGCCCAGGACCAGCAATGCCTTCACCACGATGCCGCCGTCGACCAGATGCGACGCTAGCGCCACCGCAAAATCCTGCGGCGTCGCGCGGGGCGCCGCGGTCAACCCGAGGGCGGTGTCGGACAGATACGACCGCGGGGTGGACACCGCGTCGCGCACGAGCAGATATCCGGGTCGCAGTAGCGGCAGCACCACCAGCAGCGCCAGAGCTAACGCATAGCCCGGTCGCAACCAGCGCACGTCGACGCGTTAAGCCCGTTCCGAGGGGGGAGTCTCAGGCGGTCCGGATTCCGGTGGCGGCTCGGTCGAGGCCGACGGGGGCGGCGGCGACTCCGCCGCGGGTGCGGCCGGGTCTGCCGGCAATTCGGGACGCTGGGTAGGCAGTTTCTCCGTCTCGGCTTCGGCTCCGGGCACAGGTTGCTCCAGCCCGGCGCGCCGGAAGTAGTCGGTGTCGTCGCGGTCGAGGCCGGGCTCCGTCAGGGCGCTTTCCGTGCGCAGGCTGAAGGACGCGAGCAGGCCACCACCGACCAGCGCGATCAAGCCGACGGCAGTGAAGGTGATCGGCAACACCCGCGACCACAGCGCCAGCCGGTCGCGCTCGTCGCGGGCGGAGTTCACCTGGGATTCGACGGTCTCTTCGGTGGAGGTGACCTTGTAGTCGGCCAGCGTCACCTCGGGCTTCATCGCCTCGCGCGCGTAGTAGTGATAGGCGCGTTCGGTTTCCTTGACGATGGTGCCGGTCACCGGGTCCACCCAGAAGGTTCGCTGCGCGGCGTAGTAGCGGTTCATCGTGATCTGTTCGCCCGGTTCGCCCGGAACGCCCCACATCGCCGCCGTCGTGGTGATCTTTCCGTCCTCGTCACCGGCGTACAGCGACGGGTACTTGATCGGCGCAACCAACTTCCCGTCGGAGCCATAGCCCACGTTCTGCGTGAAGCGGTAGGTGGTTAAGCCGTTGACGTCCTCTTGGCTGTCGTAATTGGCGTCGAACGCCTTCTGCGCGATCGGATCGAAGTAGGGGTAGGACTTCTTCTCGGTGTGAAACGGGAAGCGGTAGGCCAATCCTTCGTGACGTAGCGGGATGGCGGTCGGCGGGCTTTCGTCGTTGAGACCGCGCGGCTTCTGGACCGCGCCGCCGGTGTGGGTGTCGTCGGAGACGGCCATCGCCGTCTTGCGGTTAAGGGTGACCGTGTCGACGATCGCCAGCAGCAGACCGGTGTCCTTCTGCTTGTCGGTACGCCGCACCGAGGTGCCGACCTGGAGGGTGACCACATCGGCGTTGGCCGGCGATTCGACAGTGACCTGCTGTTGGGACACCAGTGGTACGTTCTGGTTGACCACGACGTGATCACCGGACAAAGATGCCGAGTCGAGCGCCGACCCGGTGCCCTGCCTGATCAGCGTGGCATCGATATCCAGCGGTATCTTGGCGATCCTGCTGCTGGTATAGGTGGACAGCAGCAGTGCGGCCATCAGCAGAGCGGCTCCGAGCCCGATCGTCCCTAATGCGGCCATCCGCAACATGACTGCTCGGTTCACGTTGCCGTGACCTCCTTCTCAGACCATGGACTCGTCAGTTGCGATCCGCTCCGACCTGACCAAGCAGCGAGGCAAAACCCGTTTGACCCTAACAGCAGAATGTATTGCCCCGGGCTGCCTACCTGTCCCACTTCGCCGGTGTACCCCATTCGCGCCTCGGCACACGGGCACACTGTGATGGTGACCGATAGCCGGCAAGTGGGCGGGACGCGCAGCTTCCTGCCCGCCGTCGAGGGTATGCGCGCATGCGCGGCCATGGGCGTGGTCGTCACCCATGCCGCATTCCAGACCGGGCATTCCAGTGGCGTCGCCGGCCGGCTGTTCGGCCGATTCGATCTGGCCGTCGCGGTGTTTTTCGCGCTGTCGGGATTCCTGCTGTGGCGCGGACACGCGGCGGCGGCGCGAGCTGCCGGACCACGCCCGCGTACCGGTCACTATCTGCGATCGCGGGCGGTCCGCATCATGCCGGGGTACGTGGTGGCCGTGGTCGTGATCCTGTCCCTGCTGCCCGACGCCGATCACGCCAGCCCGACGGTGTGGCTGGCCAACCTGACGCTCACCCAGATCTATGTGCCGCTCACCCTGACCGGCGGCCTGACTCAGATGTGGAGCTTGTCCGTCGAGGTCACGTTCTATCTGGCGCTGCCGGTGCTCGCGTTGCTGGCCCGCCGCATTCCGGTCGGCGCGCGGGTGCCGGCGATCGCCGCCCTCGGGGTCGTCAGCTGGACCTGGGCTTTCATCCCCGTGCACACCGATCCCGGCACCAACCCGCTGAACTGGCCGCCGGCGTTTTTCTCATGGTTTGCCGCGGGAATGCTGCTGGCCGAGTGGGCGCACAGCCCGATCGGGTGGCCGCACCGGCTGGCGCGCCGCCGGGTGCTCATGGCCGTCGTGGCGGTGCTCGCCTACCTGGTCGCGGCATCACCGCTGGCCGGTCCGGCGGGCTTGGTTCAGGGCACGGCGACCCAATTCGCGGTGAAGACCGCGATGGGCGCGCTGGTGGCGTGGGCGTTGGTCGCGCCCCTGGTGCTGGACCGACCGACGACACCGCACCGGCTGCTCGGCAGTACCGCCATGGTGACGCTGGGGCGGTGGTCCTATGGACTGTTCATCTGGCACCTGGCCGCGCTGGACATGGTGTTTCCGGTGGTCGGCATCTTTCCGTTCACCGGCCACCTGCCGACGGTGCTGGCGCTGACGCTGATCTTCGGTTTCGCCATCGCCGCGGTGAGCTATGCCCTGGTCGAGTCGCCCTGCCGGGAAGCGTTGCGCCGGTGGGAGAAACGCGCCAAGCACATCGAGCCGCAGGACGTCGACCGGGAAGCGGACGCCGTCGCGCCGTAAGCGCCGTACGGCTACTCGTAAGCGCCCTGCCGCTCGAAAATGCGCCGCGGGTTGTCCACAAGCATGGTGTGCAGCTGCTCGTCGGTGACACCGCGCTGCTTCAAGGCGGGAATCACGTCGTTGTGGATGTGCAGGTAATTCCAGTTCGGGGCGGCGACCGGCAGCAGCGCTTCCGGCAGCGCGTCGAAGTAGCAATTGGCGTCGTGTGAGAGCACCATCTTGTCGGCGTGACCGCGCTCGCACATCTGCGCCACGATGTTCACCCGGTCCTCGAACGGCAGGATGACGTCGAGGCCGAACCGGTCCATCCCCAGGTAGGAGCCGGCGGCGATGAGTTCTTCCAGGTAGCCGACGTCGGTGCTGTCGCCCGAATGCCCGATGACCACCCGGCTGAGGTCGACACCCTCCTCTTCGAAGATGCGCTGCTGCTCCAGCCCGCGCCGCAACCCCGCGTGGGTGTGGGTGGAAATCGGCACCCCGGTGCGCTTGTGCGCCTGCGCGACGGCGCGCAACACCCGCTCGACACCGGGGGTGATGCCGGGTTCGTCGGTGGCGCACTTGAGAATGCCGGCCTTGATACCGGTGTCGGCGATGCCCTGCTCGATGTCGCGGACGAACAGGTCGGTCATGGTCTCCGGGCCGTCGAGCTGTGTGCCCGGTCCGAGATAGTGGAAACAGAACGGCACGTCGTTATACGTGTACAAGCCGGTGGCGACGACGATGTTCAGCTCGGTCTGCGCGGCCACCCGGGCGATGCGCGGGATATAGCGGCCCAGGCCGATCACCGTCAGGTCGACGATGGTGTCCACGCCCCGGGACTTCAGCTCGTTGAGCCGGGCGACCGCATCTGCCACCCGCTTGTCCTCGTCTCCCCAGGCGTCGGGATAGTTCTGCACGACTTCGGTGGTCATGATGAACACGTGCTCGTGCATGAGCGTGACGCCGAGATCAGCGGTATCGATGGGCCCGCGGGCGGTATTGAGTTCTGACACGTAGCCGATGCTAGGTCGCCACGCCAGTCAGCCAACAGTGCCGATTTGTCGGCACCCGGTAACAACGACGGCGGTCTTGCAGTACGGTCTACCCGCGTCCATTTCCGAACACATTCGAATCCGCCCGGGAGCCACCCTCATGCTGCTCAACCCCAACCGCCTGCAACGCAAATATCCCGACCGCCGCTCGGCGCAGATCATGCAGGCCACCGTGGACTTCTTCGAGTCCCGGGGAAAGGCGCGCCTCAAGCACGACGACCACGAGCGGGTGTGGTACTCCGACTTTCTGGACCACATGGGGCGGGAACGGATCTTCGCTTCGCTGCTGACGCCCGCGCAGTACGGCGCCTCGGACGACTGCCGCTGGGACACCTACCGGATCAGCGAGTTCGCTGAGATCATCGGCTTCTACGGGCTGAGCTACTGGTACCCGTTCCAGGTCACCGCCCTGGGCCTGGGCCCGATCTGGATGAGCGACAACGAGGACGCCAAGCGCAAGGCCGCCGCCCAGCTCGAACAGGGCGAAGTGTTCGCTTTCGGCCTGTCGGAGCAGGCCCATGGCGCCGACGTGTACCAGACCGACATGATCCTCACGCCATCTGAGCACGGCTGGGTCGCCAACGGCGAGAAGTACTACATCGGCAACGCCAACGTCGCCCGGATGGTCTCCACCTTCGGCAAGATCGACGACTCGTCCGGCAACCCGGAGTACGTCTTCTTCGCCGCCGACTCCCAGCACGACCGCTACGAGCTGAAGAAGAACGTGGTCAACTCGCAGAACTACGTGGCGAACTACGCGCTGCACGATTATCCGGTCACCGAGGCTGACCTGCTGCACCGCGGCATGGGCGCCTTCCACGCCGCGCTCAACACCGTCAACGTGTGCAAGTACAACCTGGGCTGGGGTGCCGTCGGCATGGCCACCCACGCCATGTACGAGGCGATCACCCACGCCGCCAACCGGCACCTGTACGGCACCGTCGTCACCGACTTCAGCCACGTGCGCCGGCTGCTGACCGACGCCTACGCGCGGCTGGTCGCGATGCGGCTGGTGGCCACCCGAGCCAGCGACTACATGCGTAGCGCGTCGGCGGACGACCGGCGCTACCTGCTATACAGCCCGCTCACCAAGGCCAAGGTCACCAGCGAGGGTGAGCGCGTCATCATCGCCCTGTGGGACGTCATCGCGGCCAAGGGCGTGGAGAAGGACACCTTCTTCGAGACCGTGGCCCGCGAAATCGGGCTGCTGCCGCGGCTGGAGGGCACCGTCCACATCAACATCGGGCTGCTGGGCAAGTTCATGCC
Organism: Mycobacterium pseudokansasii; assembly: GCF_900566075.1. Taxonomy (NCBI): domain Bacteria; kingdom Bacillati; phylum Actinomycetota; class Actinomycetes; order Mycobacteriales; family Mycobacteriaceae; genus Mycobacterium; species Mycobacterium pseudokansasii. The sequence goes on from NZ_UPHU01000001.1 coordinate 377,442, forward strand.
CAACTACCTGTTCGCCCCCGACGCCGCGCTGCCGCTGATCTCGCGCCGAGACGACGCCGCCGACGACACCTTCCTGTTCAACCAGGGCCCGACCGGCGGCCTGGGCAAGGTGCGCTTCCACAATTGGCGGGCGTCGTTCGACAGCTACGCCCATCTACCCAATGTCGCGCTGCTGCGCGAGCAGGTCGACGTGCTCGCCGAGATGCTGGCGTCGGCCACCCCGGATGCCGCCCAGCAAAAGGACATCGACTTCGCGTTCGGTGTGGGACAGCTCTTTGCGACGGTGCCCTACGGCCAGCTCATCCTGGAAGAGGCCCCGCTGTCGGGTGTGGACGAGGCGCTGATCGACGAGATCTTCGGCTTGCTGGTCCGCGACTTCAACAGCTATGCCGTTGAGCTCAACGACAAATCGGCCACCACGGACGAGCAGGCGCGGTTCGCCATGCGGATGATCCGCCGTCCCGTCCATGACCCGGCGCGCTACGACCGGATCTGGAAGGAACACGTGCTGCCGCTCAACGGCGCATACGAGATGCGGCCCTAAGTGGCGGACGCATCGCTTCAGGCCAGGCGCTTACCCAAATCCCGCTGAGGCCGGGCCGGGTAGCTCTCCGACGATGTTGACCGGGGGCAGCGGCGGGTGGTGCTGACGCTGAGCCGAGCTGGGCGCGCTTGACTATGACGCACCTCACACTAGAATGACCAGTGGTCATCGATGCGAGGAGGCGTATGCCGACGGTGACATGGGCGCGCGTCGACCCGGCTCGCCGGGCGGCCATCGTGGAAGCCGCCGAGGCCGAGTTCGGGGCACACGGGTTTTCCAACGGCAGCCTGAACGTCATCGCACGGCGCGCGCGGGTCGCCAAGGGAAGTCTGTTCCAATACTTTGCCGACAAGCGGGACCTGTACGCGTTCATCGCCGACATCGGCAGCCAGCGGGTGCGTTCGTACATGGAGAACCTCATCCGTCAGCTCGATCCCAGCCGGCCGTTCTTCGAATTTCTCGCCGACCTGCTCGACGGCTGGGTCGCCTACTACGCCGAACACCCCCGCGAGCGTGCCCTTCATGCCGCGGCGACGCTGGAGGTCGACACCGACGCCCGCATCAGCGTGCGGAGCGTCATTCATCGTCATTACCTGGAAGTGCTGCGGCCGTTGGTGCGCGATGCGCAAAACCGCGGTGACCTGCGCGCCGATGCCGACATCGACGTGTTGTTGTCCCTGCTGCTGCTGATCTTTCCGCACTTGGCGCTGGCGCCCTACATGCGCGGTCTGGACCCCGTGCTGGGGCTCGACGAACCCACGCCCGAGCAGCCGGCGCTGGCCGTGCGCAGGCTGGTCGCCGTGCTGGCGGCGGCCTTCTCCCCGAAACTCTCCGCGGAACTCGCCTCGGAAATTGAGGAGGTCACATGACACGGACACGCTCGGGCTCGCTGGCCGCCGGCGGCCTCAACTGGAACAGCCTGCCGTTGAAGTTGTTCGCCGGCGGCAACGCCAAATTCTGGGATCCGGCCGACATCGACTTCTCCCGCGAGCGCGAGGATTGGGATCGGCTGACCGACGCCGAACGCGACTATGCCATCCGGTTGTGCGCCCAGTTCGTCGCCGGTGAGGAAGCCGTGACCGAGGACATTCAGCCGTTCATGGCCGCCATGCGGGCTGAGGGGCGCCTCGCTGACGAGATGTATCTGACCCAGTTCGCGTTCGAGGAGGCCAAGCACACCCAGGTGTTCCGCATGTGGCTGGACTCCGTCGGCGTCACCGGGGACCTGCATGGCTACCTCGACGACCTGCCGTCCTACCGGCAGATGTTCTACGACGAACTGCCGGAATGCCTCAGCGCGTTGGCCACCGATCCGTCGCCGGCGGCCCAGGTCCGGGCATCGGTGACCTACAACCACATCGTCGAGGGCATGCTCGCGCTCACCGGTTACTACGCGTGGCACAAGATCTGTGTGGAGCGCGGCATTCTTCCCGGCATGCAGCGGCTGGTGCGGCACATCAGCGACGACGAGCGCCGCCACATGGCGTGGGGCACCTTCACCTGCCGGCGCCACGTCGCCGCAAACGACGCCAACTGGACGGTGTTCGAAGAGCGGATGAATGAGCTCATCCCGCTGGCCTTGCAACTTACCCAGGACGGCTTCGCCCTCTACGGGGACCCGATGCCCTTCGACCTGTCGGTGGAGGAGTTCATAACGTATTCCAGCGACAAGGGCATGCGGCGCTTCGGGACGATCAGCAGCGCCCGCGGCCGCCCGGTCGGCGAAATCGACCTCGACTTCACGCCGGTGCAGCTCGAGGACACCTTCGCCGAGGAGGATGAGCGCGCCCTGGCCGCGGCCTCGGCCTCGGCCTAGGCCCCGGGTCGTCCCAGACCCTCGAGGCCCCGCCAGCAGACGCAGAATCGCACAACTATCGCGGTGCTGATGCGATTCTGCGGCTGCTCGCCAGCGGAAGGTTAGCCGACCCAGACGGCTTTGGCGTTGCAGAACTCGCGGATCCCGTGTCCGGAAAGTTCCCGGCCGTAGCCGGATCGCTTGATGCCGCCGAAGGGCAATTCCGGGTAGGACACCGTCATGCCGTTGATGAAGACCTGCCCGGCCTCGATCTCGTCGACGAAGCGCTGTTGCTCGGCGTTGTCGCGGGTCCAGGCGTTGGACCCCAGCCCGAAGGTCGTGGCGTTGGCGATCTCGATCGCTTCGTCGATGTCGGCGGCACGGTACACCGAGGCGACGGGCCCGAAGACTTCCTCGGTGTAGAGCGCCATGTCCTTGGTGATGTCGGTGATCACCGTCGGGGGATAGAACCAGCCCGGCCGTTCCGGGGCCTTGCCGCCGCAGCGGATCACCGCGCCGGCCGCCGCGGCGTCGTCGACCTGTTTGGCGATCTCGTCGCGGCCCGACTCGGTGGCCAGCGGACCCACGTCGGTGTCCGGGTCGGTCGGGTCTCCGATCCGCAGCGCAGCCATCCGCTCGACGAACTTGTCGACGAAGGCGTCGTAGATGTCGGTGTGCGCGATGAACCGCTTTGCGGCGATGCAGGATTGGCCGTTGTTCTGCACCCGGGCGGTGACGGCCGTCTTGACCGCCTCGTCCAGGTCGGCGGAGGGCATCACGATGAACGGGTCGCTGCCGCCGAGCTCGAGCACGGTGGGCTTGATCTCGTCACCGGCGATGGCGCCCACCGACTGGCCGGCCGGTTCGCTGCCGGTCAACGTGGCCGCGGCCACCCGCGGATCCCGCAGGATGTCTTCCACCGCGCTTGATGGGACCAGCAACGTCTGGAAGCAACCGTCGGGGAACCCGCCGCGCGCGATGACGTCGGCGAGATACAACGCGCACTGCGGCACATTCGACGCGTGCTTCAACAGACCCACGTTGCCGGCCATCAGGGCGGGCGCGGCGAACCGGACCGCCTGCCACAGCGGGAAGTTCCACGGCATCACGGCCAGCACCACCCCCAGCGGTTGGTAGCGGGTGTAGGCCCTGGCTGCCCCGACCTTCGCCGCGTCGATCGGCTCGTCGGCGAGCAGCGCTTCGGTGTTCTCGGCGTAGTAGCGAAATCCCTTGGCGCACTTGAGCACCTCGGCTTTCGCCGAGGCCAGCGTCTTGCCCATCTCGAGCGTCATCACCGCCGCGGTCTGGTCGGCCTCGGCCTCGAGCAGGTCGGCGGTGGCGTTCGCCCACCGGGCGCGCTGCCCGTAGCTGGTGTGGCGGTAGTCGGCGAACCGCTCATAGGCGCGCGCGATCGCGGCGTCGACTTCTTCGCGGGTCGCCGGTGTGAAGATCTTGACGGTCTCTCCGGTGGCGGGGTTGATCGAGGCGATGGGCACGGTGACATCCTCTGCTGGTGGTCTAGCGGAAGGTTCCCCGCCCAGCCTGCCACTATCGTGGCCAGTGTGACTACCGCCGCCCAACTCATGGTGAAGTGCCTGGAAAGCGAGGGGGTGTCCGTCGTCTTCGGGATACCGGGCGAGGAGAACATCCGTTTCGTACAGGCGTTGGCCGCATCGGACATCCGCTATGTGCTCACCCGGCACGAGCAGGCGGCCGCGTTCATGGCCGAGATGTACGGCCGGGTCACGGGCCGCGCCGCGGTGGTGTCGACGACGCTGGGACCGGGCGCGATCAACATGCAGCTCGGCGTCGCGGACGCGACCACCAACAGCACCCCGATGGTCGCGATCTCGGCGCAGGTGGGTCACGACCGGGAGTTCAAGGAATCGCACCAGTACGTCGACCTGGTGTCGATGTTCGCCCCGATCACCCGGTGGGCCGCCGGCGTGCCCACCGCGCGCGCCATACCGGAGATGTTCCGCAAAGCGTTCAAGGTCGCCGAGACCGAACGCCCGGCGGCGGTGTACCTGGCGGTGCCCGAGCATCTGGACGCCGACGCAGCCGACTATTGCGACCTGGCCCCGTTGCCGCGCAATGTGGTGCGCGCCGACGCGCCGGCGGCGGGACAGGTCGCACGCGCCGTCGAGATCCTGCGCGCGGCTCGCCGGGCCGTCGTGCTGGCCGGACATGGCGCCGCCCGTGGCGACGCGACCGCGGCACTGGTCCGGTTCGCCGACGCGCTCGGCGTGCCGGTGGCCAACACGTTCCACGGCAAGGGCGTGATGCCCGACGACCACCCCAGCAGCATCGGCACCATGGGGTTCATGCGGCACGACTACGTCAACTTCGGGTTCGACGACGCCGACGTCGTGATCGCCGTCGGTTACGAGCTACAGGAGTTCGACCCCGTCCAGATCAACCCGGGCGGCGACAAGAAGATCATTCATATCCACCGCTTCCCGGCCGAGGTCGACGCACACTATCCGGTCGCGGTGGGGATCATCGGCGACATCAGCGCCTCCCTGGATGCGCTGACGGACGCGCTGTCCGGCCACCGCTTCGACTGCGGCACCGACATGCCCGGATCCGGCTTACTCGAAGAAGAATTCGCTCGGGGACAACAGGATTCGCGTTTCCCGCTGGCACCGCAACGAGTGGTGGCCGACACCCGGGCGGCGCTCGGGCGCAACGACGTCGTACTGGTCGACACCGGGGCCACCAAGATGTGGATGGCCCGGCTGTATCCGACGTACCAACGCAACACCTGTCTGATATCAAATGGCTTGTCCACCATGGGCTTTTCCCTGCCTGGGGCCATCGGTGTCAAGCTGGCCCGGCCGGACGCCAAGGTGCTGGCCGTCGTCGGCGACGGCGCGTTCCTGATGAACTCGCAGGAAATCGAGACCGCCGTCCGGGAGCGGATACCGCTGGTGGTGCTGATCTGGGAAGACGGCGGATATGGGCTCATCGAGTGGAAGATGGACCTCGAACTCGGCGAACACTATTACGTCAAGTTCGGCAATCCCGATGTGGTGAGCTACGCGAAAAGCTTTGGCGCCAAGGGGTATCGCATCACCAGCGCCGAGGAATTGCTGCCGACACTGAAAGCCGCGCTCGAGGACGACGGTGTCGCACTGATCTCCTGTCCCGTCGACTACTCCGAGAACCTGCGCCTGACGGACCGGCTGGGACAGTTGGACGGCACACTGTAGCTTCGGGCGGCGGCCGGCCCTTCGGCTTAGGCGGGGCTTCCAAACACTCGAATCCATCGGAGGCCTGGCCGGAATCGCCCGCAACCTGTCCGGCTTCTTCAGCCGAGATATCGCCGACGACAAGCGGTATCGGCGTAACAGGTTCTGCCGGCAGAGTCGCCAACAGGTCGTACCCCCAAAGGCTCGCCGCTCTGCGGAACTTGGGGCAGATGCCTCGATGCGCGGACATTATTGGCGCCCGGACCATCATATGCATGTCCAGCTGCGCCAGCCGACGGGCATTGACACTCATCCGCTGCGAAATTGCAGGCCGGAGTCGTTGCAACTCATGAGAAATCGCCAACCTCAACATGAAACCGGTTGGTACACAGAAAGGAAAACCATGACCACCACGAACGCTTCCGTCGACAACGGCGTCAACGTCGACGCTCTGCTCGCAGCCCGTACCACATTGGCCGGTGAACCACAATTGGCCCAATTTCAGTGGCGCGCAAATCACCGCTGGGTCAACGGAACCCGCAGTCGAGCCACCATCGACACATTCTACGGCTTGGGGGCGGAACAGCACCACAAGACGCCGTTCACGTATGACATCGATCACCCGTTGGCATTTGCCGGACATGACAACGGCGCCGCGCCCGTCGAATACGTACTGGTTGCGCTCGGCGGCTGCTTGACCGCCGGTATTGCGTCGATCGCTCAGCAGTGGTTACGGCCACACCGGCCGCGCTGCCCTGATCATCGGTCGCAGCCGCCGCGGTCGCGTGGGGTGTTTGCCTCAACTTCGGGCACCCCGCACCAGGAGCGGTTGCCACTGAGCGGCAACACTCGGCCGGGCCAGTCGGTCCTGGCCCCGGCGGATAATGGCGCGCGGATTGCCGGATCAAGCACATGGCGGGCACCGCAGCGCGTTTCTTGCGTTGGCTCCCATCCCGTTTTCGCTGACCGCAATCGGCGCTAGGGTGTCAGTGTCAGCGGAGCTCAACAGCCTCCCTGGGGAGGATAGTGACCGGCGATGGTCGACGTCGATTCGCACCCGACGCAGCGGGGTCTGGTCCCCGACATCCCCGCGGAACTGCGCGAGGCGGGATTCGACGACGTCGCCGAGATCGGGCGCGGAGGTTTCGGCGTCGTATACCGGTGCGCGCAGCCGCTGCTGGACCGCATGGTCGCCGTCAAGGTGCTGACCACCGACCTGGATCCGGAGAACCTCGAGCGCTTCCTGCGTGAGCAGCATGCAATGGGCAAGCTGTCCGGCCACCCGAACATCGTGACCATCCTGCAGGTCGGCACCACGGTGAGCGGCCGGCCGTTCATCGTCATGCCCTACCACGCCAAGAATTCGCTGGAATCGCTGATCCGCAGCCATGGGCCGCTGGATTGGGGTGAGACGCTGCGCATCGGCGTGAAGCTCGCGGGCGCACTCGCGGCCGCCCATCGTGCCGGCATCCTGCACCGTGACGTCAAGCCGGCGAACATCCTGCTTACCGAGTACGGCGAACCGGAACTGACCGACTTCGGAATCGCCAGGATGTCCGGCGGCTTCCAGACCGCCACCGGGATCATCACCGGCTCGCCGGCGTTCACCGCGCCCGAAGTGCTCGAAGGCAATGCGCCCACACCGGCGTCGGATCTGTATTCCCTTGGCGCTACGCTGTTTTGCGCGCTGACCGGACACGCCGCATTCGAGCGCCGCAGCGGTGAGAAGGTCATCGCTCAGTTCCTGCGCATCACGTCGCAGCCGGTCCCGGATCTGCGGGAGCACGGACTGCCGGCTGACGTGGCCGCGGTGATCGAACGGGCGATGGCGCGCGATCCCGCGGCGCGCCCACCGGGTGCGGCGGCGTTCGGCGACGAGCTGCGCGACGTTCAACGCGCCAGCGGCGTCGCCGTCGACGAGATGGCCCTGCCCGTCGATCTGGGCGTGGAGCGCCGGACGTCGCCGGCGGCCCCCTCGGCGGTGCGGCGGGACACTGGAGCCACACCGACACCGCCGACGCCGACGACGAAGTACCGACCGCCGGTTCCGACCCGATCGCTGGTTGTCCGTAACCGGCTGCTCGACGTGTTGCGGGCGGGCGGACGGCGACGGCTGGTCCTCATCCACGCGCCCTCCGGTTTCGGCAAGAGCACGCTGGCGGCCCAGTGGCGCGAGGAGCTGGGCAGTCGGATACCCGTGGGCTGGTTGACCATCGACGACGACGACAACAACGAGGTGTGGTTTTTGGCGCACCTACTCGAGTCGATACGGCAGGTCCGCCCGGCGCTCGCCGCGTCGCTGGGACAGGTGCTCGACGAGCACGGCGACGACGCGGCCCGATATGTGCTGACCGCGCTCATCGACGAGATACACCAGAATGACGACCGGCTGGTGGTGGTCATCGACGACTGGCACCGGGTGTCGGATACCCGGACCATCGGCGCGCTCGGTTTTCTGCTCGAGCGCGGCTGCCACCATCTGCAGGTCATCGTGACCAGCTGGTCACGTGCCGGGCTACCGGTGAGCAAATTGCGGATATGCGACGAACTCGTCGAGATCGACAGTGACGCACTACGTTTCGACGTCGAGGAAGCGCGATCGCTGCTCAACGATGTCGGCCTGGGGCTGCCGGATGGTGACGTGCGGGCACTGACCACCTCGACCGACGGATGGGTCGCCGCGCTGCAATTGGCGGCGTTGTCGCTGCGCGGCGGCGCCGACGCCGGAAGCCTGGTGAGCCGGATCTCCGGTGCGAGCGAGATGATCGGCGATTTCCTCGCCGAGAACGTGCTGGACAGCCTGGAACCAGAGTTGCTCGACTTCTTGCTGGCGACATCGATCACCGAGCGCACCTGTGGTGGGCTGGCGTCCGCGCTGGCCGAGGTGCCGCGCGGGCAGGCAATGCTGGAAGACGTCGAGCAGCGCGGCCTGTTCCTGCAGCGAATCGACAACGACCCGAACTGGTTTCGCTACCATCACTTGTTCGCCGAATTCCTGCGCCACCGGCTCGAACGTGACCACCCCGACCGGGTAGGCCAACTCCATCGCGTGGCTGCGGACTGGTTCGCCGAACACGACCACCTCAACGAAGCCGTCGACCACGCGCTGGCCTCGGGCGACGCCGCCCGGGCGGTCGACCTGGTCGAGCAGGACGAGACCAACCTGCTCGAGCAATCGAAGATGACGACGCTGCTGGAAATCGTCAAGAAACTGCCGCCGCGATTGGTGGTTTCGAGAGCGCGGCTGCAGCTGACCCTGGCGTGGACGAACGTTCTGCTGCAACGGTTGGCGCCCGCCGCCGCGGCGCTGAAGTCATTCGAGACGGCACTGGGTCGCGCTGATCTCGGCGACGTGACGCGGGCAGATCTGCGGGTGGAGGCCGACGTGCTGCGTGCAGTCGGAGAGGTCTTCGCCGACAGGGTGGACGCCATCGATCATCTGGTTGCCGAGGCACTGGCACGGCCGGACAGCTTCCATCCGCGGGTGGGCGGCGTGGCGGGAAGCCTGGCAGCGTTCGCCGCAGTCCACCGTTTCGAATTCGACGCCGCGAATCGGCTACTCGCGTGGGCGGAGCCCTACCAGGAGATGATGGGCCCCTTCGCCGGCGTGTACGCACATTGCTTCGGCGGCATCGCTGCCAGGTATAGGCTCGACATTCCCGGCGCCCTGAAGAATTTCCGGGAAGCCTACGAGTTGGGCGCGGCGGCGGGACAGCACTCCTACGCGGCGCGGCTCGCCAGCGCCCTTCTCGGCGAATTGCGCTACCAGACCGGCGAATTGGCCGAGGCCACCCGTTTGCTCGACGAGGGCTACCAGCTGGAGTCCGAGGGTGCCGGAGTCGACATCATGATCGCCAGGTACGTGACGGGTGCAAGAGTCAAGGCAGTGCAAGGGGATCGCGGTGCCGCGATCGATCGCCTCACCGATGGAATGGCGGCGGCGGAGCGGCTGCGGCTGCCGAGGCTGGCGGCCGCCGTCAACAATGAGCGAATCCGGCTGGGTATCGCGATCCCGCAGGAGATCGCGGTCCGGTTGCGCGCGACCCGCACCATTCATCAGCCTCCCCGTGGCGACGGAATCGCCACGATCACCGCCGAACTCGACGAGGACTCCGGCATTCGCCTGTTATCGGCGAGCGACTCGGCAGAGGACCAGGAGCAGGCATGCCGGCGTGCCGCCGATCTGCTTGCCGGCATCGACGGCAGGCGACGGCCCTGGGCGGCATTGGGTGCGCAGCTGCTGCTAGTCGAAACACTCAGGGCAACAGGGAAAATCGACGACGCCAACGCCCTGGCGCCCGCGGTCGTCGCGCGCTGCCGCGAACACGGACTGCCGGGGCTGCTTACGGACGCGGGACTCGGCTGAAGAACTGCCCCGAACTCAAGCCCGAGCTCGCACTGCTGCGTGCGCCTGCGGAGTGATCGGGTCGAGGATGTCGTCGTAGTCGTTGTGTTTGTCGACGTAGGCCGCGACGAACGGGCAGATCGCCACGATGCGCCTTCCCGACGCGCGGGTATCGGCCAGCGCCGCGGCGATGAGTTGGTTGGCCAGGCCACGGCCGGAGAACTTCTCATCGACTTCGGTGTGGTAGAAGATGCGCTGGCCGCCGGTGTCGACATAGGCGGTCAGCCCGGCTCGCACGCCGTCGGCGCTGATCTCGTAACGCTTGTTTTCGGTGGCGTTGGTGACGGTCGGTTCGGTCATAACCCCTCTATCAGGTCGGTTGGTGCGGCATTTCCGCTGACACAAACTCCAGGGCTGGTAGTAGCGACGCTACCCGCGGAGTTGCCAGAGCGCTCGCGACGGCCGGGCAACCGATACGCAATTGTCCGCCAAGGAGGAACGGGCGTCGCTGGTGGCGGTTCGGGACGTCGCCGACAACCGCGGACGTGGCCGGATGGGCAGCGGCCATCCGGCGACCGTATCGATAATCCCGTGACGACGTCGCAAGCCGGGGACCGGCGCGATGCCTCGTTGTCGCGGATAGCTGGGCACGACGGATGTCCACCGACGCAGAACCGGGTGTGGGGCGCCCCTCACCCGGGCGGTGATTCGGCTCTCCCGAGCGACATCGGCCGCACGTAGCTACCTACCAGCGTGCGATGCCACCAGGCGCGGTTGCGTCGCAGCTCCTGAAAAGTGGTGAAGCGGTACCGATATAGCTGAGCACGCACATACCGTGGCGGCTTATCAGGAAATGGGTTGTGCCGCAACAACGTCAGCGTCGGCGGATCGTTGCGCAACAGTCGCGTCAGCAACGGCGTCATCCAGGGCAACGCGTAGCCCGGAGAGATCGCGGCAAACCACATCAGCCAATCCAGGCGTAGGTGGTAGGGCGCCCATTGCCGCGGCAATCGGCGCACGGAGCCGGGTTTGCCCTTGAATTCGTACTCTTTCCACACCGTAGTGTCGGTGATCGCTGCATCGTCGGTTCCCTCGATCACCACCTCGTGGCGGCTGCGGCTGATGGTGCCGAATGCGCCGTAGGTGTTCACCAAATGAAAGGGGTTGAACGACATGTTCATCCGCTGCCGGGTGGACAGCATGTTGCGTGCCGGCCAGTAGCTCAGAATCAACACCGCCGCGGCGAACACGAACACCAGGGCGGTGAACCACAGCGGCGGTCCAGCCAGCGCGGGTTGAGCAGGTACCGGCAGCACCGCCGCCAGCGATGCCTGGTCGACCGCGCTGCATGCCAGCAGGATCGTCAGCCAGTTGAGCCACGAGAAGTTTCCCGAGAGCACCAACCACAGCTGGGTGACCATGATGACGGCCGCCGCAATGCTGGCGACCGGTTGCGGGGCGAACAATCCGAACGGCACGAGCAGCTGCGCAAAATGGTTGCCCGCCACCTCGATACGGTGCAGCGGCTTGGGCAGGTGATGGAAGAACCAGCTCAGCGGCCCCGGCATGGGTTGCGTCTCATGGTGGTAGTACAGGCACGTGAGGTTGCGCCAGCACGGGTCACCGCGCATCTTGATCAGTCCCGCGCCGAACTCGACCCGAAACAGCAGCCAGCGCACCAGCCACAGCGTCAGAATCGGCGGTGCCACCCGGGCGTTGCCCAGGAAGATCATCAGGAATCCGGTTTCGAGTAGCAATGATTCCCAACCGAATCCGTACCACACCTGGCCCACGTTGACGATCGACAGATACAGCACCCACAGTGCGAGCCACATCAGCATGGCGGCCCACAACGGGACCAAGTCGGCCAAACCGGCGACGACCGCCGCCGACAGCAGGACGCCGAGCCAGCACCCGCCGGCGAACAAGCGGTCGGAATAGTGGAGGTGAAAGAGGCTCGGTGTTCGCCAGAAGGACCTGCCGGCCACATATCGCGGCACCGGCAGCATTCCCTGCTCTCCGATGAGTGACCGGAACTGCAGCGCGGCGGCGATGAACGCGGTCAGGTAGATGACCGCGGCGCCCCGCTCGAGCACCATTCTGCCCAGCCAGTATTCGGGTGCCGAAAACCATCCCATGGCCGCAACTCCTCGAACCCGCGTATCCAGTTAACCAGTCGGCAAACTGGTAGCCAACAGGTGCCGCGCCCCTACCACTGTCCCCGCGACGTAAGCACCTCACGGAGCAGGTCCGCGCGATCGGTGATGATGCCGTCCACGCCGATGTCGAGAAGCGCATGCATGGCCGCGGGGTCGTCGATCGTCCAGGCATGCACCTGACGTCCGGAAGCATGCATTGCCCGCAACAACGCCGGCGTGATCACCGGCACGCCGCCCAGCCGCGGTGGCAACTGCACGCAGTCGCTGTCGCGCAGCATCCGCTGCGCATACGCCCGCCGGCCCGCCGACCGGGCCGCCATGAACGCCATGAACGCACCCGTACCCGCCGCACTGGCAACCCGCTGGGTGAGCAGACGTACGGCCCGCTGGCGACGCCGGTCGGAAAACGACGCGATCAGCACCCGGTCGTGCACCTTCAACCGCTCGATGACCTCGACGGTCGGTTCGATGGCCGACTCGGCTTTGATGTCGATATTGACCCGCGCGTCCGGGAACGTGACAAGTAGTTCTTCGAGCGTCGGAATCGGTTCTCCGGAGCCCAGATCCGCCGCACTGGCCTGTCGCCAGGACAGCTGGTCGATCGCACCCGAGACTCCGGACGCGAGCGGGAGCCGGCGGTCATGCAGGATCACCGCGACGCCGTCCCGGGTGGCGCGAACGTCTGTCTCGAGGTAACGGAACCCGAGTTTCACTGCCTCGTGAAAGGCCGCCATGCTGTTCTTGGGCAGCCTGAACGAGGTGAACCCGCGGTGCGCCATGGCAATTGGTCCGGTGCTGCGAAAGAACTCCACGTCAAGTCTCCTGTTCGGGGTCCAGTCCGGGACTCCCACCCGTGGCCGGTATCGACGCCGATGCGGCCAACACCGCGAGCGAAATCAAGGCCAGCAGTTGGACACTCGCCGAATGGCCGGCGTAGCCGTCCACCGAGCGCCACGGATGACGAGACAATACTGACCCGGCCAGAATCAGACCACCCGCGCTCAATCCGGTGGTGACCCAGTCGAGCAACCGTTCCCGATCACGCAGCGCATACCGCAGCCCGTAGGCGGCGCCTACCACGGCAACTCCCGCCACACCGGCAATCGCCGCGCCCGCCGCCAGCACCGCTACCGCCGCCAACGGCCCGGGTATCCAAGGGCGTACGGCCGCATGGCCGAGGTCCTGCCCTCGCCGCCGCCAGAGCGCGAGCAGGGCCAGCACCGGAAGCAACGTAAGCCCGAGAGCCAGGCCCGATCGATACACCGAGTTGGGTGCGAAGGTGAGGATGATGGTGCCGGGATCACCGGCGGGCACCACCCAGCCCTGTTGCCAGCCGTTGACCACGACCGCGGTCAGCCGGGCTCCGCTACTGGTACGCGCTACCCAGCCGGGGTTGATGCTTTCCGGTATCACCAACACTCGCGAGGTTGCCGAGGCGGGCGCCCGCACCTCCCGACGGCCCGGGCCCCACACCCCGGTTGATGCGGGAACCGTTGCGGTGGAGGGTAATTCGGCTGCTTCCGGAGCTGTCAGCTGGGCACCGTCGACAACGAATTCCGCGCCCGGGCTGATCAGCAGCTCCTGCCGGCCCGGCGGCAGCGAGATGGGCTCGCGTTCGCACGGCAGCGCGGCAACCGGTTCGCCGTCCAGCAGCGCGCCCACCGTGGTCCGAATCGACGTGTGCACGAAGCGGCCGGCCACCGCGATGACCGGGCCGTGCTCACAGTCGACGGTGATCTCTCGGGATCGGTTCTGCACGGCGTCCGCGGGCGCGATCGGCCTAAGGTCGGCCCCGAGCGCGGTCACCTCGGCCAGCCCGGGAGGCTTGAGTTGGTCGAAGCCGAGCGCATTGCGGTCGATGATGTCTTCCCAGTCGAGCAGGCTGATGGTGACCGTGTCGGTGACGCCGGGGTGTAACGACAGCGTCTGCGGCTCGCCGTCGCCATCGACCGCACGCACCTGGGGCCCGTCGCCCAGGTCGACGGCCACCATCGTCGGATGGGCGGGCAACGCCGACCGGCTGGGTAGCAGGCGCAGTCCGGCCACCTCGGTGGACCGCGGCAGGCTGAGGGTCAGGGTCGGCGGCGACTTGTACTGCACCACCCGCTGGGGTGCGGTCCATGCGGTGGCGGGGTCGCCGTCGGTGGCGGCGTAGGCCGAGCCCAGGACATCGAGTACATCGGAATCGCCGTGAGCGCGGGTGGTGTCCGGCTCGGCGATCAGATCGGCAAGTTTGGGCCCCTGCCTGGGCCGCACCCACACCGTCGGGGTTACCGCCGTCGGGCGTGGCACGGTGAGCGTGCGGCTGAAATTGACGGGCTCCTCGGGCGCCAGGGCCATCGACGCGGCGCAGCGCACCGTTTCGGGCGCCGGCGCGCAACCCGGCCTGCCCAGCAGTTCGGACCCCAGGTCCCAGCGCGCGATCGTTGAATCCGCCGGCGGCCCGGGTACCGACACGGTGTGGTGCAACTGGACCGGCTGGGCGAACCCGGATGCGTCGTACTGGGTGATCGCCAGATCGGTGATACCGAACTGCACCCCCGCGGACCCGTCGTCGGTGGCGGCCGCGGTGACCCGCACCCACGGCGTTTCGCCGTAGGGCAGCGCCGCGGTGAGCGGTTTTCCCGGCTCGTCGAACCGCAGGGTGGTGCTGCCGGTGACGGTCTCGACCAGGATGCGCCGGATCTGTGCGCCGACGGCGGTCGCACTCGGCGTCAGGGTGATGACGGCGTTGGCCACCGGATGATCGAAGTCCACCTGCAGCCATTGCCCCACGGCGGCCTGCAGCGCGTTGGACACCCAGGCGGTTGCCGAGTCGCCGTCGATCGCGGCCGCCGCAGAGGTGGCCGGGGCCACGTCGGGCATGGCGGTGGAATCCGCCGACGAGCTGGACACCGTGACGCGGCCGCCGGTCCACCCCCCGTACACCAGGTCGGCGCCGGGGACCGGATAGTCGGGCACCCGGTTGTAGGTGTGCCGGGCGTCCCCGGGCGCCCGGATCGCCGAGGAGTGCTGGTCGACGCGGCCGTAGTCGGTTTCGCGGGCCACCGGGGTGTCGGTGACGGTCACCAGGGGTGCCGGCAGGCCGGCCGCGTGGGCGTCGGCCGTCATCAGCACCGGACCCAGCCCCGGTTGACCCGACAGCCGCCGACGCTCGTCGAGACGCAGCAGCACCTCGGGCCCGCCGTCGACGCGGAGCAGCCCGTCGGTGTCGACGAAGTAGGGTGCCGCCACCGACCCGCCGGATCGGTGTATCACTCGGTAAATCTCTAGGGCCGGATAGCGTGGCCGCAATCCGCTGTCGTTGACGAACCCGGCCAGCGAGCCGGGACCCACCGGCGCGCCGAACTCCGCCACCTTCGCCAGCCCGGGTGAGCCGGCGATGGCGCGGTGCACCAGGATCGGCCGCGCCGAGCGCGACGTCTCGGGGTCCAGATCGTTCCGCAGCACCAGATAGGAAATGCCTTGGCGGGCAAGGGTATCGGCCAGGCCGGCCGAGGGGCGTCCGGCCGCGAACAAGCGTTGCACCGAATCGAGCGCCCGGATGGTCTGCGGCGGGTTCAGCGGGATGGAGTCGCGTACTCCCCACGGGCTGCTGCCCAGCACCTGGAGCGGCTCGTCGTGGCTGGTGCCCCACACCTGGGTGGCGAACGGCGCCCCCGGTACCACCAGCACCCGCCCGGGCGTCGGCGTCCCGGTGTTGTGCGCGTTGAGCCAGTCGGCGGCCTCCTGCCAGTACCGCGGTATCGCACCGAAGGTGCCGGATGGGGTGAGCCGACCGGTCCAGGCGAGCGAGGTGCTGACCGCCAGCGCGGTCAGCACGACGACTCCCACCGCGATCCGCTTGTCGCGCTCGGGGTGCGCGACCGCGCGAAGCCACTCCGACCTGGGTGCGCTGCCGGGTAGCGGTATCCGGCCCAGCAACTCGGCGATGCCCAACACCAGCGGCAGCCGGATCACCGGCCCCAGCTTGTGCACGTTGCGCAGCGGAGTGCCGCCCGCGTCCAGAAACACCTGCACCTGGTGGGCCAGCGGCGAACCGAGCCCACCGCTGTAGCCCACGGCCAGCAGCACCACCCCGACCAACAGCATCGTCACCAACCGTCCGCGGGCCGGCATCGCCGGGCTGGCCAGTCCGGCCAGCCCACCCGCCGCCACCAGACACGTACCCAGGATCGCGACCGACCCGGTCACCAGCGGCGCTCCGGCGGTCGCGTCGGGCGCCACGAATGGCGTCCAGCTGTCGGTGCCGCGCAACACCTCCACCAGCGACGACCACTGCGTCGTCACGCCGGAGGATTCGATGAAATCCAGGAACGGCGGACTGACCCCGCGCAGCTGACTGAGCGCCACCACCCACCACAGCGTTGCCAACACCAGCGCCACCAGCCACCATGCGGTATAGCGCCACCACAGTCGGTTGGGCCGGTGACAGGCCAGCCAGATCACCGCGGGCAGACAACCGGCCAGCGTTGCGATGGCGTTCACCGCGCCCATCAGCGCGACCGCCACACCGGCCTGTGCCGCCAACGTCCGTACCGATCGGCCCGACGTGCCCTTCGGGTCGCTTCCCTGCAGGGCCAGAATCGTCGGCAGCAGCACCCAGGGCGCCAGCATCATCGGCAGGGTTTCCGACGAGATCGACCCCAGCGTGGTCAGCACCCGAGGCGACAGCGCAAACGCCGCCGCCCCGATCACCCGCGATGCGGGGCTACCGATGCCCAGCGCCTCGGCAACCCGCAGCAGCCCCCAGAAGCCGACCGTGAGCAGCACCGCCCACCACAGCCGTTGGGTGATCCACCCCGGGATGCCCAGCAGATGGCCGGCCAGGAAGAACGTCCCGTGCGGAAACAGGTAGCCATAAGCCTGGTTCTGGGACTGGCCGAACGGCAGCTCGCTGTTCCACAGGTTCGTCGCGCGCGCCAGGAACCGCAGCGGGTTGGCGGTGAGATCGAGTTTGGTGTCGGGGGAGACGCGACGGGGGGATTGAGCGAACGTCAGCGTCAGCGACACCGCCCCGACCAATAGCAACCACCGGCGGGACAGGGGCGTCACCGGCGGGTCTGCTGCAAGCGCCGCCGCGCTGACCTTCGAAGCCGACGCCGCCGGGCTATCAGCTACGGTTGCCGTACTCGACCCGGTTGAGCACTGACGACGACGGATCGCCCCCGGGTAATGGCGGCTTCGTGTCCTGCTGCACCATCAGGGTGATACCGAAGATTGCGGCCGCGCCCAGCAACAGACCAACCACCACGCTCGCGGCGGCGGGCGCGACGATCCGGTTCATTGTGAGCTCCTCGGGGCGTGACGTGGTGGCTGAAAGAAACTTAGCGCCAACCTAGCAGAACGCGGTCTCATGGCCGTCGGGAGCGATCGTCGGGCCGCGGCGCGATGTTCAGCCATGGCGACGTCTCGCCGCAGGGCGGCGGGCAATAGTCGCCAGAACACCGGTCGCCGTAGTGCACCACGCTCGCGGCACGTCCCGCTCGGGCACCATACTGGTGCCCTGCATCAGCGGGGTCACGCCGACGGTCGCCGCGGCGCCCATCGACAGGCGGCCGCACCACCGGCCGCTACCGGCCGCTGCTGGCCGGTGCTGGCAGCTGCTGGCAGTGTGAACCCGGGCATAGCGCGTCCCTGCTTTCCGGGGTCGTCTTGCGGGATCGGTCGGCTGTGTAACGAGGGGTAACAGCGGTTGCCCCCAAACCCGGCGCCGAAGCACCACCGTGACAGCATGTCCGGATGGCTTTCCCGCGCACACTGACGGTGTTTGCGGCCGTCTCGGTCCTGGTGGCCGCCTGCAGCCACGGCGGCACCCGGACCGGATCGTCGTCGGCGACGGCGTCGAGCACGCCGCCCGGACCGCCCCCGGTCGCCGCTCCCGCACCACGGGTGTGTGCCGATCCGACGGCCGTGCCGGCATCGTTGTCCACCCGCGACAAGCTGGCCCAGCTGCTGATGGTGGGGGTGCGCGACGCCGCCGACGCCAAGGCCGTGGTGAGCACCTATCGCGTCGGCGGCATCCTGATCGGCAGCGACACCGACCTGTCCATGCTGAACGGCCCGCTGGCCGACCTCGCCGCCGGTGCCGGCCCGCTGCCGCTGGCGGTGGGTGTGGACGAAGAAGGCGGCCGGGTATCGCGGTTGCACTCGCTGCTCGGCGGCCGGGGGCCGTCGGCGCGGGAGTTGGCCCAGACCCAAACCGTTGCGCAGGTCCACGATCTGGCGCTGCAGCGGGGCCGGCAGATGAAGAAGCTGGGTATCACCGTCGACTTCGCGCCGGTGGTTGACATCACCGACGCCCCGGACGACACGGTGATCGGGGACCGCTCGTTCGGTTCGGATCCGGATAAGGTCACCGCCTACGCCGGCGCATACGCGCAGGGGCTGCGGGACGCCGAGCTGCTGCCGGTGCTCAAGCACTTCCCCGGTCACGGGCGCGGCTCGGGCGATTCACACACCGGCGGGGTGACGACGCCGCCGCTGAGCGAGCTGGTGGCCAGTGACCTGGTGCCCTACCGCACCCTGCTGACCCAGGCCCCGGTCGCGGTGATGGTGGGCCATCTGCAGGTTCCCGGGTTGACCGGCAGCGAACCGGCCAGCCTGAGCAAGGCCGCGGTGGACCTACTGCGCACCGGCACCGGTTATGGTGGCCCGGCTTTCGGCGGCCCGGTGTTCAGCGACGACCTTTCCAGCATGGCCGCGATCTCGGACCGGTACGGCGTGGCCGAGGCGGTGTTACGCACCTTGCAGGCCGGCACCGACATCGCATTGTGGGTCACGACCAAAGAGGTGCCCGCGGTGCTTGACCGGTTGGAACAAGCATTGGCTGCCGGCGAATTACAGATGCCCGCGGTCGACGAATCGGTTGTCCGGGTGGCAGCGATGAAGAACGTCTCCCCGAACTGTGGTCATTAGCTGACCCCGCATTGCTTACCCTAGAGTCGGATTGACCGGCTGGAGGGGTGCACGGCAATGGCAGGTGGTACGAAGCGGCTACCGCGTGCTGTCCGCGAACAGCAGATGCTGGATGCCGCCGTGCAGATGTTCTCGGCCAACGGCTATCACGAGACCTCGATGGACACGATCGCCGCCGCGGCGCAAATCTCCAAGCCGATGCTGTACCTGTACTACGGCTCCAAGGAAGACCTGTTCGGCGCCTGCCTGAACCGTGAAATGAACCGGTTCATCGACGCGCTGCGCGCCGATATCGACTTGACCGTGAGCCCAAAAGACCTGCTGCGCAACGCCATCGTGTCGTTCCTGCGCTACATCGACGCCAACCGGGCGTCCTGGATCGTGATGTACACCCAGGCCACCAGCTCGCAAGCGTTCGCCCAGACGGTGCGCGAGGGACGTGAGCAGATCATCGAATTGGTCGCCGGGATGCTGCACGCCGGGACTCGCAGCCCGCGGTCGGAGGCCGAAATCGACATGATGGCCGTGGCGCTGGTGGGCGCGGGTGAGGCGGTCGGCACCCGGCTCAGCGTCGGCGACATCGACGTCGACGAGGCGGCCGAGATGATGATCGACTTGTTCTGGCACGGCCTCAAGGGCCCGCCCGCCGAACGCGACACCGGCCCGAACCTGGGTTCCAATGTCGCCGCAGGCTAGATTCGTGCGGTGCCTAACCGGCCGGCCCGCCCCCACCTCGATTTCTTCTGCGCGGTGCTCATCGCCGGCCTGCTGGCCGGGCTCGCCGGGTTG
This sequence comes from Mycobacterium pseudokansasii, assembly GCF_900566075.1. Taxonomy (NCBI): domain Bacteria; kingdom Bacillati; phylum Actinomycetota; class Actinomycetes; order Mycobacteriales; family Mycobacteriaceae; genus Mycobacterium; species Mycobacterium pseudokansasii. The sequence continues at coordinate 397,183 of NZ_UPHU01000001.1, forward strand.
TCAACGACGGTGCTGCTGCGCTTCATCGAACACCTCACCTACCACTACACTTTCGGCTCGCTGCTCGACGGGATCACCGGCAGCAGTCCGGTCCGGCGCGCGGTGGGGCCCATGGTCGGTGCCGCGCTGGCGGGACTGGGCTGGTGGATCTTGCGCCGCAGCACCGAGGTGCCGCCGCTGGCCGGAACCATCGCTCGGCACGAGCGGATACCGCCGGTGTCGTGGAGCATCGACGCCGCGCTTCAGATCGTGCTGGTGGGCTCCGGAGCCTCGCTCGGCCGCGAAGGCGCGCCACGCCAATTCGCCGCTGCCCTCACCGATGTCGGAACCCGATGGCTAAGGCGGCTGTCACCCGGCGATCGGGAGATCCTGCTGGCATGCGCCGCCGGGGCCGGGCTGGCGGCGGTCTACGCGGTCCCGCTGGCCGGGGCGCTATTCGCCCTGCGGATCATGCTCAACACCTGGCGGTTGCGGGCGGTGGGTGCGGCGCTGATCACGTCCAGCCTGGCCGTCGCGATCGGTTCGGCCGTCACGCATGATCGCCCCGAACTCGATTGGCCCGGTGCCGAATCGACGTATCTGCTCAGTGCGCACGGATTGTTGCTGGCGCCATTCGCGCTCGCGGTGGGTTTGGCGTTCAACCGGATCATGGCGGCGGCGCGGCCGCGCACCTTGCTGCGGTCCTGGATGCTGATCCCGGCTCTGGCGGCTGCGGGGTTGCTGACCGGGATCTGTTCGCATTGGTGGCCCCAGCTGCCCGGAAACGGCAAGAGCATTCTGACGGTCAGTCTGGCCAGCGGGATGACGCTGTCCTCGGCGGCCGTGATCTTGGTGCTAAAGCCGTTGTTGACCGCGCTGTTCCTGCGTGCGGGCGGAGCCGGGGGATTGCTGACGCCGTCATTGGCCACCGGCGCTGCGGCGGGGTCGCTGCTGGTGCTGACGCTCAACACGGCGGCCGGGACGCACCTGCACGGGCCGGTGATCTCGCTGGCCGGTGCCGCCGGCGTGCTTGCGGTCACCCAGGACTCGCCGATCTGGGCGGCCATCTTCGTCTGGGAGCTGGCCCGGCCACCGATTTGGATGCTGGTGGTCTTCTTGGTCACCGCGGCCGGCGCGCAAGCACTGAAGAGGCTCGCTGTCGGCGGCCGGCTCCCACACCTCGACCATCGCGCGGGCTGATCGCTACAGCGGCCGCAAAGTCCCGGTCAGATGCGGATACCCCTTCGACATGTTGCGCAACGTCAGGTCCCAGCCGTTATCGGCTTCGTCGATGTAGACGCCGACACTGGCCGGCAGCAGCACCGGCTTGCCGAATCGCACCGAATACCGCACCGCGTCCGGCAGCCGGGCCTCGATGTTCGCCAAAACCGCTGCAGCACTGAACATCCCGTGTGCGATGACGGTGGGGAAGCCGAACAACCGCGCCGCGATCGGATTGGTGTGGATGGGATTGTGATCTCCGCCGACGGCCGCATAGCGGCGGATTCGGGCCGGCGTAATCCGCAGCAGGGCAGACGGCGGGGGCAGCTTGGGCTGCTTCTGCGGCGGCGGTTTCGGTTCGCCGGACAAGCTGGTGCGTTGCTGATGCAGGAACGTCGTCACCTGCTGCCAGGCGAGCTCGTTACCGACACTGATCTCGGTCACCAGGTCGACCAGCAGCCCCTTGCGATGCTCCCTGAGGTTTTCGGCATGCGCCCGCACGCCGACCGTGTCGGTCACCGCGATCGGCCGATACCGGGTGATGTGGTTCTCGGTGTGTATCGATCCCATTGCGGCGAAAGGGAAATCGAAACCGGTGACCAATGCCATCACCGAGGGAAACGCCAACGCGAACGGGTAGGTCAACGGAACGTCGTTGCCGTAGCGCAGACCGGTGACCGCCGCATAGTCGGCCACATTGGTGTGGTCGATCCGAAGCTCCTCGACGGTCACCGTCCGGGTGGGCAGCTGGCCGCCGCGCGGCACCATGGGCAACGCCCCCGCCGCCGCGCGGAGCATGTTTCTCAGGCCGCTTGGCTGGTTCACCGGATCCTCCTAGCCGCTCAAGCGCCGATCATGGCTTGGCCGCAGACCCGAATAACGTTGCCGGTAACCGCATTCGACGCCGGGCTGGCGAAATAGGCGATGGTCTCGGCCACGTCGACGGGCTGCCCTCCCTGCATCAGCGAGTTCAGCCGCCGGCCCACCTCGCGGGTGGCCAGCGGGATGGCCGCCGTCATCTGGGTTTCGATGAATCCCGGCGCGACGGCGTTGATGGTGATGTCCCTGTCGGCCAGCCCGGGCGCCAGCGCCTGGGTGATGCCGATCATCCCGGCCTTGGTGGCGCCGTAATTGGTCTGCCCGCGGTTGCCTGCGATGCCGGCGATCGACGACAACCCGACGATTCGCCCGCCCTCTCCGATGCTGCCGTTTCCGACCAGGCCCTCGATCAACCGAAGGGGGGCAAGCAGATTGACGGCGATGACCGAGTCCCAGCGGGCGTCGTCCATATTGGCCAGCAGCTTGTCCCGAGTGATACCGGCGTTGTTGACCAGGATGTCGGCCTTGCCGCCGTGGTGGTCGCGCAGGTGCTCGGTGATCCTGTCAACGGCGTCGTCGGCGGTGACGTCGAGCCACAGCGGCGTGCCGCCCACGCTGCTGGCGGTCTCGGCCAAAGCCTCCTCGGCGGACTCCACGTCGATCGCCACCACCGCGGCGCCATCGCGGGCAAACACCTCGGCGATCGTCTTGCCGATCCCGCGGGCAGCGCCGGTGACGATGGCGACCTTGCCGTCGAGCGGCCGGTCCCAATCGGCCGGTGGCGTGGAATCGGCCGCCCCGACATAGAACACTTGACCGTCGACGTAGGCCGACTTGGCCGAGAGGATGAACCGCATGGTCGATTCCAGCCCGGTGGCGGCGGGCTTGGCGTCGGGCGCCAGGTACACCAACGCGACCGTGCTGCCGCGCCGCAACTCCTTGGCCAGTGAGCGGGTGAAGCCCTCCAGTGCGCGCTGCGCAATCCGTTCGTGGGTGTCGGCGATCGCTTCGGGAGTGGTGCCCACCACCGCCACCCGTGCGCAGGCGCCCAGATTGCGCAGCAGCGGCGTGAAGAATTCGTGCAGTCCCTTGAGCCCGGCCGGGTCGGTGATGCCGGTGGCGTCGAAGACCAGCCCGCCGAACGAGTCGGCCCAGCGGCCGCCGAGATTGTTGCTCACCACGTCGTAGTCATTGTGCAGAGCGGCGCGCAGCGGCTCGACCACTCGGCCGTCCCCCCCGATCAGCAGCGATCCGACCAAGGGCGGATCTCCCGGTCGATACCGGCGCAGCGTCTCGGGTTGCGGGACACCGAGTTGCTTGGCCACGAACGATCCGGGTCGAGAACTGACAACCTGCGAGAACAGATCGGACGAGAGCTTGGGAGCCACAGAGCTGCCTTCCGTGTCGGGTATGCGTTGCTATAAGCAACCGTAGCGAGGACGAACTTACTTGAGAGTAAGAACAGTGGGTAGTATGGCCTGCAACGGCTGATGCCCAAAAATCCGCAAGGCCTCCGAAATACCCAAGAACCCGCAGATACCCGGAGAACGCAAAGTGCCCGCAGCTGCTCAACAGAATTCCGAGTCCAAGCGTCGAGTCGCCGTCCTGGGCGGCAATCGCATTCCCTTCGCCAGGTCCGACGGCGCTTATGCCGACGCGTCCAACCAGGACATGTTCACCGCAGCGCTGGGTGGACTGGTAGACCGGTTCAACCTGCGCGGTGAACGCCTGGGTTTGGTGGCCGGCGGCGCGGTGCTCAAGCACAGCCGCGACTTCAACCTGATGCGCGAGTGTGTGCTGGGCTCGGAGTTGTCGCCGCACACCCCGGCCGTCGACCTGCAACAGGCCTGCGGCACCGGCCTGCAGGCCGCGATCGTCGCCGCCGACGGGATCGCGTCCGGTCGGTACGACGTGGCCGCTGCCGGCGGTGTGGACACCACGTCCGACCCGCCGATCGGCCTGGGTGACGACCTGCGCCGGAACCTGCTGAAGCTGCGCCGGTCCAAGTCCAATGTGCAGCGATTGAAGCTGCTGGGCACTCTGCCGGCCAACCTCGGCGTGGAGATCCCGGCCAACAGCGAGCCGCGTACCGGGTTGTCCATGGGAGAGCATGCGGCCATCACCACCAAGCAACTGGGCATCAAACGCGTCGACCAGGACGAGCTGGCCGCAGCCAGCCATCGCAATATGGCTAACGCCTACGACCGCGGATTCTTCGACGACCTGGTCACGCCATTCCTGGGGCTGTACCGCGACGACAATATGCGGCCCGACTCCAGCGCCGAGAAATTAGCCGCCTTGCGCCCGGTTTTCGGGGTGAAGGCCGGCGATGCGACGATGACGGCGGGTAATTCGACTCCGCTGACCGACGGCGCCTCCGCCGTGTTGCTGTCCAGCGAGCAGTGGGCGGCCGACCACTCGCTGTCACCGCTGGCCTACCTCGTCGACGCCGAGACCGCGGCCGTCGACTATGTCAACGGCAGCGACGGCCTGCTGATGGCGCCCACCTACGCCGTGCCGCGGCTCCTGGCGCGAAACGGGTTGAGCCTGCAGGATTTCGACTTCTACGAGATCCATGAGGCGTTTGCTTCGGTGGTGCTGGCGCACCTGCAGGCATGGGAATCCGAGGAGTACTGCAAGCAGCGGTTGGGCCTTGACGCCGCGCTCGGCGCGATCGATCGCTCCAAGCTCAACGTCAACGGTTCGTCATTGGCTGCCGGTCACCCCTTCGCCGCGACGGGTGGACGGATCCTGGCTCAGGCCGCCAAGCAATTGAATGAGAAGAAGGCGACGGGCAAAGGCAGCTCGGCTAAGCCCCTTCGTGCACTGATCTCGATCTGTGCGGCCGGTGGCCAGGGTGTAGCCGCGATCCTCGAGGCCTGACAAGGTCTGAACAAGGCGCCCAAAGTCCGCGAAACGAAAAGATTTGTCGGCGGGTTTATTACCCGGAGCCGATGGGTAATTGTTAGCTCGGATAGCCCCGCGTTGTGGTCTGACCCCCCGACCCCGGCCGCAGCGCGGGGCAATCCGTTGGTCGACCGCCGGTCGGCAGTCCTTTCGACGGGCGTACGAAAAAGGCCGCCGCTGGAGCGAGGGGATCCAGCGGCGGTCTTTTCCGGATGCCCCACAGACGCAGATCCCCCGTTTCAACGACGAAACGGGGGATCTGGCTCTTGTATGAGTGCTTTTTAGAAAGCGGCCTCGTCGAGCTCCATGATGTCGTTGTCCAGGGCCTCGATCACCTCGCGGGTGCTGGTCAGCAGCGGCAGGAAGTTCTTGGCGAAGAACGACGCCACCGCAACCTTGCCCTCGTAGTAGGCGCGCTCGTCCCCGGTGGCACCGGCGTCGAGAGCCTCCACCGCCACCGCGGCCTGGCGCTGCAACAGCCAGCCGATGACCAGGTCACCGACGCTCATCAGGAACCGCACCGAACCGAGGCCCACCTTGTAGAGGCTGGTGACGTCCTGCTGAGCGGCCATCAAGTAGCCGGTCATCGCGGCCGCCATGGCCTGGACGTCGGTGAGCGCCTTGGCCAGCAGCGCCCGTTCGGCCTTCAGCCGGCCGTTACCGGACTCGCTGTCGACGAACTCCTGGATCTGGCCCGATACGTGGGCCAGCGCGACACCCTTGTCCCGGACGATCTTGCGGAAGAAGAAGTCCTGCGCCTGGATGGCGGTGGTGCCCTCGTAGAGGGAGTCGATCTTGGCGTCCCGGATGTACTGCTCGATCGGGTAGTCCTGGAGGAAGCCGGAGCCACCGAGGGTCTGCAGACTCTCGGTGAGCTTGGCATAGGCCTGCTCGGAACCCACACCCTTGACGATCGGCAGCATGAGGTCGTTGACCTTGGCGGCCAGCTTGGCGTCCACGCCGTGCACCGCCTCGGCAACCGCCGCATCCTGGAACGTCGCAGTGTAGATGTAGAGCGCACGCAGACCCTCGGCGTACGCCTTCTGGGTCATCAGCGAGCGTCGCACGTCGGGGTGATGCGTGATGGTCACCCGCGGCGCGGTCTTGTCTGTCATCTGGGTAAGGTCGGCGCCCTGCACGCGCGACTTCGCATATTCCAGCGCGTTCAGGTAGCCCGTCGACAGCGTTGCGATGGCCTTGGTGCCGACCATCATGCGGGCCTGCTCGATGACTTCGAACATCTGTGCGATGCCGTTGTGCACCTCGCCGACCAGCCAGCCCTTGGCGGGCACACCGTGCTGGCCCAGCGACAGCTCACAGGTCGCCGACACCTTGAGACCCATCTTGTGTTCGACATTGGTGACGAAGACGCCATTACGCTCGCCCAACTCGCCGGTCTCGAAGTCGAACAGGAACTTCGGCACGAAAAACAGTGACAGCCCCTTGGTGCCCGGACCCGCACCCTCGGGGCGGGCCAACACCAGATGGAAGATGTTCTCGAACAGGTCACCGGAATCACCGGAGGTGATGAACCGCTTGACGCCGTCGATGTGCCACGAGCCGTCCTCCTGCTGAACGGCCTTGGTGCGTCCGGCGCCCACGTCCGAGCCCGCGTCCGGCTCGGTGAGCACCATCGTCGAGCCCCAGCCGCGCTCGGCAGCCAGCACGGCCCACTTCTTCTGCTCCTCGGTGCCCAGGTGGTAGAGGATGTTGGAGAAGCCGCCGCCGCTGGCATACATCCACACCGCCGGGTTGGCGCCCAGAAAGTGCTCGTGCAGCGCCCAGACCAACGCCTTGGGCATCGGCATCCCGCCCAGGGCCTCCTCGACACCGGCCTTGTCCCAGCCGCCGTCCATCACCGCGCGGACGGAATCCTTGAACGCCTCCGGCAGCGTCACCGAGTGCGTCTTCGGGTCGAATACCGGCGGGTTGCGGTCGCCCTCGATGAACGACGCGGCCACCGGTCCCTCAGCCAATCGGCTGACCTCGACCAGCATTTCCCGGGCGGTGTCGACGTCCAGGTCACTGAACTCGCCCTTGCCCAAAGCCTTGTCAACGCCCAACATCTCGAACAGGGTGAAAACCTGGTCGCGGACGTTGCTCTTGTAGTGGCTCACTACGGTCCTCCTCGTTGAGAATGCCACTTGCGGTTGGGTACTAGGTCTAAGTTACCCACCAGTAACACCGTTAAAATATATCGGCGACGTAGTTGTACGCAAGTAGATGTGAGCTATATTTCACGTGCGAACCAACCAACCGGTTGGATCCGCCGCGTCGGCATCCCCGGCAGGCCCTGCTACCTGCGACGATGATGCTCACTGTCGCGAACGGGTGTCGCGGCGTTACCGGTAGTGGATCTGCAGACCCCGACCGGTCACCGGCACAGCACCCGGCGTGAGGCCGCCCGGCAAACGGGGCTTCTGTGTGACCAGCCACCGCGTGTCCGAGAGCTCGTGGGCAGGATTCGCGGGGCGGCGCGGCGGCTGTCCGCAGTGCCGCAGGCGGACTACGACCCGGATGTGGCATCCCAGTACGGATACGTCCTCGATATCGCGCCGGGTAGTGTCGGCTGCGAGAAATCCGTCCTCGGCTCGAGGGGCGAATGAAGTCCGGTGAATTCGTACAGCAACCTCACACCGTCCTCACTGCGTGAGGCTTTCGGACACTTCCCGTCCGGGGTGGTGGCAATCGCCGCCGAAATCGACGGGATCCGAGAAGGCCTGGCCGCCAGCACCTTCGTTCCCGTCTCGCTGGACCCGCCGCTGGTGTCGTTTTGCGTGCAGAACATTTCCACGACGTGGCCCAAACTCAAGGTTGCCCCGATGCTGGGTATCAGTGTGCTGGGCGAAACTCATGACGAGGCGGCGCGCACCCTCGCCGCCAAGACCGGGGATCGGTTCGCCGGGCTCGAGACGGTGTCCAGCGACAGCGGCGCGGTCTTCGTCAAGGGCACCAGCCTGTGGCTGGAGAGCGCGATCGAGCAACTGATCCCGGCCGGGGATCACACCATCGTCGTCCTGCGGGTCAATCAGGTCACCGTGGATGCCGACGTCGCACCGATCGTTTTCCACCGCAGCGTCTTTCGTCGGCTCGGCGTCTGAGCGCCGGTCGGCCCACCGCGGTGACGGAGCCTGCGGTCAAGGGCGGCACCTGTGCGGCAGCCCGCTTCAGGCTGGCCGCTACGGGCGCTCGGCCAACTCATCCCGGAACCCCTGGATGCGGCCCTCGATTTCGGCCGCGTCTTCATGTCGTCCTTCTTTGTGCGCGAGTTCCGCGCGCACCGACAACTCCCTGATTGCGGTTCGAATGTCGTTAATGCTCTTGGTTTCCCGCATCATTCCTCCTGCCTTTCCGGCTGCGGACAGGCTTGACCCCACGTCACGCACATGGGAGGGGTACCCGATGCCGCTGTCGGCCTAACGGCCGGAGGTGAGTCCCCGAACTAGCTAGCGCCGGAACAGCTTGTTACCCAGCCAGACGACGGGGTCGTATTTGCGGTCGACCACGCGCTCCTTCATCGGGATCAGCGCATTGTCGGTGATCTTGATGTTTTCCGGGCACACCTCGGTGCAGCATTTGGTGATGTTGCAGTATCCCAGTCCGTGAGCTTCCTGGGCTTCCTTGCGCCGGTCGCGGGTGTCCAGCGGATGCATCTCTAGTTCGGCGATCCGCATCAAGAATCGCGGCCCGGCAAATGCTTGCTTGTTTTCCTCGTGGTCGCGGATGACGTGGCAGACGTTCTGGCACAGGAAGCACTCAATGCACTTGCGGAACTCCTGCGAGCGCTGGACATCGGCCTGCGCCATCCGGTACCCGCCCGGCTGCAGATCCTTCGGTGGCGCGAAAGACGGTATCTCGCGGGCTTTTTCGTAGTTAAACGAGACGTCGGTGACGAGATCGCGGATCACCGGGAAGGTGCGCAACGGCGTGACGGTGACCACCTCGTCCTCGGCGAACGTCGACATCCGGGTCATACACATCAATCGCGGCCTGCCGTTGATCTCCGCCGAGCACGATCCGCACTTGCCGGCCTTGCAGTTCCATCGCACCGCCAGGTCGGGCGTCTGGGTTTGCTGCAGACGGTGGATGACGTCGAGCACCACTTCGCCCTCGTTGACCTCGACGGTGAAGTCGCGGAGCTCGCCGCCGCTCTCGTCGCCACGCCACACTCGCAAGCACGCGTTGTAGCCCATTACGCTCTCCGTCCCGGATGGTCAGCCAACTCTTCGTCGGTGTAGTACTTCTCCAGCTCGGAAATCTCGAAGAGTTCCAGCAAGTCCGGTCGCATCGGCACCTGTGACTCCCGCGTGATGGTGATATGGGGACCGTCGCCGGTGTCGCCATCGCCCGCGGCGCGGCAGACCAGCAAGGTGTTGCGCCAGTTGGCGTCCATGCCGGGATGATCGTCACGGGTATGACCGCCCCGGCTTTCGCTGCGTTGCCGTGCGGCCCGGGCCACGCACTCGCTGACCAGCAGCATATTGCGCAGGTCGATGGCCAGGTTCCAGGCCGGGTTGTATTGACGATGCCCTTCTACCTGCACCTTCTGGTATCGCCTCCACAGCTCGTCCAGCAGTGTCAATGCCCGGGTGATCTCGTCTTCTTTGCGGATGATGCCGACCAGGTCGTTCATCACGTGCTGCAAATCCATCTGCAGTGCATACGGGTTCTCCGGCGCCGAACCGTCCGTCGGCCCCTCGAACGGCTTGAGCGCCTGCTTGGCGGCGGCGTCGACGGCCTCCGATGAAATCGTCGGACGGCTGCTCAGGGCCCGCACATAGTCGGCCGCACCCAAGCCCGCCCGCCGGCCGAAAACCAGCAGGTCCGACAGCGAGTTCCCGCCCAGCCGGTTGGAGCCGTGCATACCGCCTGAGCACTCGCCGGCGGCGAACAGCCCGGGAACCGTGGCCGCGCCGGTGTCGGCGTCCACCTCGACGCCGCCCATCACGTAGTGGCAGGTGGGCCCGACTTCCATCGGCTCCTTGGTGATGTCCACCCCGGCCAGCTCCATGAACTGGTGATACATCGACGGCAGCCGCCGTTTGATCTCCTCGGGCGTCAGCCGGGATGCGATGTCCAAGTAGACGCCGCCGTGCGGGGTGCCCCGGCCGGCTTTGACTTCGGAGTTGATCGCCCGCGCTACCTCATCGCGGGGCAGCAGGTCAGGGGTTCGGCGGGCCGAGTCGTTGTCCTTGAGCCACTGGTCGGCTTCTTGCTCGCTCTCGGCATACTGGCCTTTGAACACCGGCGGGATGTAGTCGAACATGAACCGCTTGCCCTCGGAGTTCTTCAGGACCCCGCCGTCGCCGCGCACACCCTCGGTGACCAGGATCCCCTTCACGCTGGGCGGCCACACCATGCCGGTCGGGTGGAACTGGACGAACTCCATGTTGATCAGCGACGCGCCGGCCCGCAGCGCCAGCGCGTGCCCGTCGCCGGTGTACTCCCAGGAGTTGGACGTCACCTTGAACGACTTGCCGATCCCGCCGGTGGCCAGCACCACCGCGGGTGCCTCGAACAGGATGAACCGGCCGCTTTCGCGCCAGTAGCCGAACGCTCCGGCGATCCGTTCTTCGTGCTCCGGACCGTCTTTGAGCAACTCGGTGATCGTGCATTCGGCGAACACCCTGATCCGCGCCTCGTAGTCGCCGAGTTCGGCGTAATCCTCCTGCTGCAGCGAGACGATCTTCTGCTGCATGGTGCGGATCAACTCCAAGCCGGTGCGGTCACCGACGTGGGCCAGCCGTGGGTAGGTGTGGCCGCCGAAGTTGCGCTGACTGATCTTGCCGTCTTTGAGGCGGTCGAACAGGGCGCCGTAGGTCTCCAGCTCCCAGACGCGGTCCGGCGCCTCCTTGGCATGCAGTTCGGCCATGCGCCAGTTGTTCAGGAACTTGCCGCCGCGCATGGTGTCGCCAAAATGGGTCTGCCAGTTGTCTTTCGGGTTGGTGTTGCCCATCGCGGCCGCGCAGCCGCCCTCGGCCATCACCGTGTGGGCCTTGCCGAACAGCGACTTGCACACCACCGCGACCTTCAAGCCGCGCTCACGTGCCTCGATGACCGCCCGCAACCCTGCGCCGCCGGCACCGATGACGACCACGTCGTAGGAGTGCCGTTCGACCTCAACCATGAAACCTCGCTAGCTTAAATTCTGACAATCTTGAAATGGCTTATTGGCCAATAAATCTCAAGTCAGTGATGGTTCCGGTAGCCACCAGCATGATGTAGAAGTCGGTCAGCGACAGCGTGCCCAGGGTGATCCACGCGAAGAGCATGTGCCGGGTGTTGAGCTTGCTGACCTGCGTCCAGATCCAATACCGGACCGGGTGTTTGGAGAAATGCTTGAGACGGCCGCCGGTCACGTGCCGGCATGAATGGCAGGAGACCGTGTAGGCCCACAGCAGCAGCACGTTGGTCACCAAAATGACGTTGCCCAAACCGAAGCCGAAACCGGACGGTGAATGGAAGGCCATGACCGCGTCGTAGGTGTTGATCACCGACACCACCACGGCAATGTAGAAGAAGTACCGGTGGCTGTTCTGGATGATCAGCGGAAGCCGGGTTTCGCCGGTGTAATGGGCCCGCGGCTCAGGTACCGCGCAACCGGTCGGTGACTGCCACACCGACCGGTAGTAGGCCTTGCGGTAGTAGTAGCAGGTCAGCCGGAAACCCAGTAGGAACGGTAATACCAGCATTCCCAACGGAATCCACCACGGGAAGTGCCCGAACCAGACGCCGAGGTGACTCGCGCCAGGCTCGCAGGACGCGCTGACGCACGGTGAGTAGAACGGCGTCAGGTAGTGGTATTTCTCGACCCAGTAGCCGCTACCCCAAAATGCCCGGGTGGTCGCATAGACGATGAACGCCAGGAATCCGATGTTGGTGACCAGCGGTGCCCACCACCAGGTGTCGGTGCGCAGGGTCCGTTCGGGGATTTGCGCCCGGGTGGTTGAGAAAACGCCGGTAGCAGGACGGTTCGCCGTGGGTGCGCTCATCTGGTGTGATCCTCTTCGAGTGGTATCTCGTCGAAGGGTACACAGATAGAGGGCCCTCTTTTCGGCGGGGTTTGGTTGTCAGTATCTACTGTGACCGCCGACACCTTCGTCGTCGACGTCGCGCCAGAAATCGCGGTCGTAGTCGGTGTCGGGGATGGCGATCTTCTCGCCGGAATACTGGGCATCGGCGCGATCCAGGTCCAACTCAGAAACATCGGTGTCGAGCAATTCGATGTCGGTGAGGATCCGGTCGGCGTCGATGACGATGCGGCGCATCGCCGGGTCGTCGCCGTATCGCGACTTCAACGAGGTCACGCATCGCCGCAGACCGCCGATGAGGTCGTGCAGTTCGGCGATTTCAGCAGAGGCGGACAACGTAACTCCCTGTATCTTCCTGGACGGCCTGTGTCTTCCTGGACGGCGAAGGTGTTTCGGATCACAATACGTCACCCGATGGTATCCGCACTCCGCTGCGATGCACAGGGCATCGCACCGCCAGCCGAGCCCAACCGGCGAGGTCGACCTTGGGCGCGGACCGGGCCCGGAACCGGCGGATCCGGCGGGGCCATTCACCCCGCCGGATCAGGTCGCCGGACTGACCGGTTACTTCGTGATCGCGATGCGCTGCGCCTGATTTCCCGCGTAGGCGCCGCTGACTCGCACCGTCAGGACGCCGGCGTCATACGACGCGGTGATGGCCTCCCCGGTGACGTGGGCGGGCAGCTGGAACGACCGGCGGAATGATCCGTAACGGATCTCTTTCAGGACGCGGCCGTCCGTGTTCTCCGCGTGTTCGTCGCGGTGTTCACCGTGGATGAGCAGGCGGCTCACCCCGTTCTTGAGCTCGACCTCGACGTTGACGTCGTTGTCGACGTCGACACCCGGTAGCTCCAGGCGGACCAGGGCGTCGTCGCCGTCTTTGAGGATCTCCGCGGCCGGGCTGAACCCGCTGGTCGCCGGCTTGTACCAGTCCGTCACCGCCGCAGGACCGAAGAAGTCACGCAACAAGCGGTCGGGGTCCCAGGCGCCCCACGCCGGACGTGACCACAATGCGAGATTGCTCATGGATATCTCCTTATGCTTCCTTGTGAGTTAGCTGTGCCCGGCGCTGTGCCGGGCCGGCTATCCCGTAGAACATGAGTCGCCGCCGCTAAAGTTCCACCTGGGCTTTCGCCGCTAGTGAACGCAATCACACAGGCTGTTCCCAGCTGTGAGCGCCATGTCATCGGGCTGTCACAGTGGGCGATTTTCCGGCAATTTTCCGCCTTTAACCTTCATGGCATGGCTTCAGCCGGAACTACTCGCGCGCGCGACGGGGAATCGCCCTGCCGACGGCACGTGATCGTGGTAGGGCACGGCATGGTGGGCCACCGCCTGGTGGAGGCACTGCGTGTCCGCGACACCGGCGGCTTATGGCGGATCACGGTGCTGGCCGAGGAGGCCGACGCTGCCTACGACCGGGTCGGGCTGACGTCCTACACCGAAAGCTGGGACCGCGGCCTGTTGGCATTGCCGGGCAATGACTATGCCGGCGACGATCGGGTGCGGTTGCTGCTCAACACCCGGGTGACCGAGATCGATCGGGCGACCAAGTCGGTCGTCACCGCCGACGGACAGCGTCACCGCTACGACGCTCTGGTGCTGTCCACCGGCTCCTATGCATTCGTCCCCCCGGTGCCCGGGCACGACCTGCCCGAATGCCATGTCTACCGCACGCTGGACGACCTCGACGCGATCCGCGCCGGCGCCCAACGCACACTGAACTCGGCTCACACCGGCGCCGGAGTGGTCATCGGTGGCGGCCTGCTGGGACTCGAAGCCGCCAATGCGCTGCGCCAATTCGGGTTGCAGCCGCACGTCGTCGAGATGATGCCGCGACTGATGGCCCAGCAGATCGACGAGGCCGGCGGCGCCCTGCTCGCTCGCATGATCACTGATCTCGGGATCGCCGTCCACGTTGGCACGGGCACTGAATCCATTGAGCCCGTTGAACACTCAGATGGTTCTGCGTCGGTGCGGGTGCAGCTTACCGACGGTGACAGCATCGATGCCGGGGTGGTGATCTTCGCCGCCGGTATCCGCCCGCGCGACGAGTTGGCGAGGGCGGCGGGTCTGGCGATCGCCGAACGTGGCGGCGTGCTCACCGACTTATCTTGCCGGACAAGTGATCCCGATATCTATGCGGTCGGGGAGGTGGCGGCAATTGAGGGGTGCTGCTACGGCCTGGTCGGACCGGGATACACCAGCGCCGAGGTGGTGGCGGACCGGCTGCTGGGCGGTGCTGCCGAGTTCCCGGAGGCGGATCTGTCGACAAAGCTCAAGCTGCTGGGCGTCGACGTCGCCAGCTTCGGCGATGCGATGGGCGCGACCGAGAACTGCCTCGAGGTCGTCATCAACGACGCGGTGAAGCGCACCTACGCCAAGCTGGTGCTCTCCGACGATGCCAAGACGCTGCTGGGCGGCGTGTTGGTGGGTGACGCCTCGTCGTACGGGGTGCTGCGGCCCATGGTCGGCAGCGAGTTGCCCGGGGATCCGCTGGCGCTGATCGCGCCGGCGGGATCCGGTGACGGGGCTGGTGCCTTGGGGGTTGGTGCGCTGCCGGATTCGGCGCAGATCTGCTCCTGCAACAACGTGACCAAGGGCGACCTGAAGTGCGCGATCGCCGATGGCTGCGCCGACGTGCCGGCCCTCAAGGCGTGCACCGCGGCCGGCACCTCGTGCGGGTCGTGCGTGCCGCTGCTGAAGCAACTGCTGGAAGCCGAGGGTGTAGAGCAGTCCAAGGCGCTGTGCGAGCACTTCAGCCAGTCGCGGGCTGAGCTTTTCGAGATCATTTCGGCTACCGAGCTCCGGACCTTCTCCGGTCTGTTGGAGCGCTTCGGCCGCGGAAAAGGTTGCGATATCTGCAAACCCGTGGTCGCCTCCATCCTGGCGTCCACCGGCTCCGACCACATCCTGGACGGCGAGCAGGCCGCGCTGCAGGATTCCAACGACCACTTCCTGGCCAACATCCAGAAGAACGGCAGCTACTCGGTGGTGCCCCGGGTCCCCGGTGGCGACATCAAGCCCGAGCACCTGATATTGATCGGCCAGATCGCCCAGGAATTCGGGCTGTACACCAAGATCACCGGCGGGCAGCGGATCGACCTGTTCGGTGCCCGGGTTGACCAGCTTCCGGAAATCTGGAAGCGGTTGGTGGATGCGGGCATGGAGTCCGGCCACGCGTACGGCAAGGCACTGCGCACGGTGAAAAGCTGCGTGGGCAGCGACTGGTGTCGTTACGGGCAACAGGATTCGGTGCAGTTGGCCATCGATCTGGAATTGCGCTACCGCGGCCTGCGCGCACCGCACAAGATCAAGCTGGGCGTTTCGGGCTGCGCGCGGGAATGTGCTGAGGCGCGCGGCAAGGACGTGGGCGTCATCGCCACCGAAAAAGGCTGGAACCTTTATGTGGGCGGCAACGGGGGCATGACTCCCAAGCATGCCCAGCTGTTGGCCAGCGACCTCGACACCGAGACGCTGGTCCGCTACATCGACCGGTTCCTCATGTACTACATCCGCACGGCCGACCGGCTGCAACGCACCGCGCCGTGGGTGGAATCGCTTGGGCTCGACCATGTGCGCGAGGTCGTCTGCGACGACTCGCTCGGCTTGGCCGAGGAATTCGAGGCCGCAATGGAGCGGCATGTTGCCAACTACAAGTGCGAATGGAAGGGCGTGCTGGAGGATCCGGACAAGCTGTCACGGTTCGTCTCCTTCGTCAACGCCCCCGACGCGGTCGATTCGACCGTGACGTTCACCGAGCGTGCCGGGCGTAAAGTGCCTGTGCCCATTGGCATGCCGCGGATGCGCTCATAGTCAGGGAGGGAATCATGACACTTATCAACGACATTCAGGTGTGGACCACCGCGTGTGCGTACGACCACCTCATTCCCGGCCGTGGTGTCGGTGTGCTGCTCGACGACGGGAGCCAGGCGGCGCTGTTCCGGCTGGACGACGGCTCGGTGCGCGCGGTGGGCAACGTGGACCCGTTCTCCGGCGCGGCCGTGCTGTCCCGCGGAATCGTCGGAGATCGCGGCGGACGGGTCACGGTCCAATCACCGATTCTCAAGCAGGCTTTCGCGCTCGACGACGGTAGCTGCCTGGACGATCCGCGGGTGTCGGTACCGGTTTACCCGGCGCGCGTCACACCCGAGGGCCACATCCAGGTCGCGCGGATCGCAGCCTGACCGCGCCGACCGCCGGCCCATCAGGCCGAGCAGCGGACTAGCCGCGGCTGATATCGCCTACGAGGTAGCGCTGCATCGTCGGGCCGATGGCGTCGACAAGGGCCTCCACCGACATGGAATGCAGCGGCTCCGAGCGCACCCCGTAGCGCATGATGCCCAGGCCCACCAGCTGCGAAGCGCATAACGAGGCCCGGACCGCGATCTTGTCGACCCCCAGCATCTTCAGCAGCGGGTTGAAGACCGGCCCGATAAACATCGCCTGCACGATTTCGGCGGTCTTGGCCAGGCCCGTGGATGCGATGGCGCTGGCCGCAAACGGGCCGCCGCCTGCGGCGTCCCAGGTGGTAATCAGCATGTAAAGCGTTCGGCGGCCGACCTGGTTGACGCTTCCGGTGACAATTTTGTCGATGAATTCCGGTGTGCTGAACGGCAGCCGCAGCATCTTGGCTACCGGGTCGAGGAGCCCGCGTGAGGGCTCCTGGTGATGGGCCATGGTGCCAGGATTGCGCGGATGTGATCAAAGATCAAGCGTCCGTGACACCGGCGTGCCCTTCCGGCACAGCCGTGCCGGCAAAGAACTTGTCTTCCACCTAGTTCGGCATGCGTTGCATTCGCCGGCTGCCCCATCGACACCGGATGGCACTGCGGAATCGTCCAGCGATCAACCGCGCCAATCCTGGATGCTCGCCCAGCGGCGGCGTCACCAGATCGGCGCCGCAGGCGCGTAGTCGTTCTTGAAACAGACCTTCGGCCAGCAGATAAGAGACGACCACGACGCGGCGCGCACCGCTTCGGCGGGCGTCGGCAACTGCCGTGCATGCATCCGGACCGCCGGTGGCCGCGAACGCCAGCTCCACGTGGGATCCGGTAAGCGTCGACAGGAACGTCCGAGCGGTGTGCAGGTCGGCGTGCGCTCGGTGGTCCGATGTTCCCGCCGCCGCCAAGATCACCGAATCGGTTCGACGCCAACCGGATTTCACTAGCTGGTGGGCCAGGATTCTGGTGATCTCCCGGCTGGGTCCCAATGCCGGGGTGACGGTGACGGCCGGATGGCCGCTGGCTGTGACGTGAGCCGGCAGGTCGGTTCGGACGTGGTATCCGCGAGACAGGAAGGCGGGCACCAGGATTGCGTGTTGGGCCGATACCGCTGCGGGGGACAATGCGGAGAGCACTTCGCGGGGGGTGGGTCCCAGCACGTCGACAAACGCAACGTGCACGGTCTGGTCGACCAATGCGCTTACCCGTGCGGCAAGGTCGCCGATCATGGCGACACCGGCCGGTCTGCGGGTGCCGTGTGCCGTGAGGATCAGACTCATTCGTCGTCCTGCGTGTCGACGGCCAGCCGGTAGCCGCGTTTGACCACCGTTGCAATGATGTTCTTGTCGCCCAGTGCCGTTCGCAGCCGCAGCACGGCGGTGTCGACGGCATGGGTGTCGTCGCCGTTGCCGGGTAACACGGCGAGCAGTTCGTCGCGCCCGACGACGTCGCCGGGGCGTCGGGCCAGCGCTCGCAGAATCGCCATTCCCGATGCCGGCAGCGTCTTGATGGAATCGTCGACCAACACGCAGGTCCCGCGGATATCGACGACGTGCCCCGCGGCGGTGAGGGTGCACGATCCGAGCCGTGGCAATTCCTCGGCGATATGCCGGGCCAAGGCTCCCAATCGCATTCGTTCCGGAGCCGACGTGGGGATGCCTTTTCGGGTCAAGGGGCGCGATGTGACCGGGCCCACGCACATCGCGTGCACATCGTTGCGCAGCGCCGCCAATAGCTGCTCCTCGATACCCAACTGGCGGCCCCGCTCCAGTACCGCCGCCGCGGCTGGTGCCGAGGTGAAACTGACCGCGTCGAACTGTCGTCGGCCAATGCCGGCGACCAACTGGTCGAACTCGCCACCCAATGGTGTTGGCTTCCAGCGGTATACCCGGATAGGCACCACTTCGGCACCCGCCGAGCGCAACCCGCCGACAAACTCCGGGAACGGGTCCCAATCGTCGGTGGCGCCATGCAGTTGGACGGCGATTCGCTTCCCGGATACGCCGGATCGCAGCAGGTAGTCCAAGACCTCCAGCGACGACTCCGAGTCCGGGGACCATTCCTCGCGTAACCCGGCGGCGCGCAACTCCCCGGTGGCTTTCGGCCCGCGAGATATGACCCGGGCCGCAGACAGCACCCCGACCAGCCCACCGGCCAGCCCCCACCCCTCGGCGGCGGCTATCCAGCCCCGAACGCCGATGCCGGTATGCGCCACCAGTATGTCCGGCGGATCGGCAATCAACGCCTGGGTGTTGCGGTAGAGTTCGTCGTCGTCGGGCAGCGCGATCATCGAGATCGCCGGGGCACTGCATACCTCGGCACCCTGACGGCGCAGCAACGCGCACAGCTCGTCGGCGCGGCGAGCCGATGTCACTGCAATGCGGAAGCCCCGCAGTGGCTCAGAGTTCCGCTGGGCCATATCAACTGTCTAAGCGTCGTAAATTGCGGCGGCGTTACAAGGCAATTGCCTGGGCATTGCCCATGGTTGAGGCGGTGCTCACACCCGCGCGAGCTGGACTGGGGCCTTCGCCTCGTGGACCTTGGTTTCCGAAACCGGCCGGCGTACATACATCATCCAGGTCAGGATCGCGGCAACGACGTAGGACGCCAGGAACGCCCAGTACGCGGACGTCTCGGTGCCGCTCCTGAGGTAGGACTCACGCAGCGCCAGGTTGATGCCCACGCCGCCGAGTGCGCCGACTGCCGAACAGATTCCGATGAGCGCTCCCGACATGGCACGCGCCCAGTGGCGGCGTTCGGCGTCGGTGACCAGCAGTGACCTGCTGCGTGCCTCGAACACCGACGGAATCAGTTTGAACACCGACCCATTACCCATTCCGGACAAGATGAACAGCGCCATAAATCCGATGATCCCGACGACCTCCACGGCGTAGCCCACCATGGTGGTGGTTGTCGCCGCGGCATAGTCGGTGTAAGTGCTGATGCCGACCAGCATCCCGGCGGCCACGATCATGCCGGCCAGCACGCCGAGCGTGACGCGACCGCCGCCGAGGCGATCGGCCAAGCGTCCGCCGTATATCCGGGCAAGGGAGCCCAATAATGGTCCGACGAAGGCGATTTGGGCGGCGTGCAGTGACGCATGCTTCGCGGTTTCGCCGTTGGCCGTGAAATTGACCTCCAAGACCTGCCCGAACGCGAACGAGAACCCGATCCACGAGCCGAACGTACAAACGTAGAGCAGCGAAATCACCCAGGTGTCGCGGTCGAACAGGATCGACCGCATGTGGTTGATCTCGATGCGGTGCTCGAGATTGTCCATGAACACCGCCGCCATGATGCCCACGACCGCCAGCAGCACAAGGTACGTGGCACACACCCAGTACGGTGCCTCGTGGCCCGCTGTGGCCAGCACCAACAGGCCGACAAGTTGGATCACTGCGACCCCGAGGTTGCCGACACCGGCGTTGACGGCCAGCGCCGCACCCTTGAGCCGTTGCGGGTAGAACGCATTGACATTGGCCAGCGAGGCCGCGTAGTTGCCGCCGCCCAGCCCGGTCAGCGCCGCGCACACCACATACGGCCACAGCGGCAGTCCGGGGTTGGCCAGCAGCACGATGGTGCCGGCGGTCGGAATCAGCAGCACGAATGCCGAGAACGTCGTCCAGATGCGGCCGCCGAACTTCGCGATACCCAAGGTGTATGGGATACGCACGCAGCCACCGACCAGCGTGGCGACCGCGCCGAGCAGCAGCTTGTCGCCGGCGGAAAAGCCGTAGACCGATGCCGGCATGAATAACACCATCACCGACCACAGGGACCATATCGAGAAGGCCACATGGTCGCCGGCCATCGTGCACAGCAGATTGCGCCGCGCGATCTTTTTGTTACCGGCTTCCCAGGCCGCGATGTCTTCCGGATTCCAGTCCGGGAGGCAATGGTTGCGGCCCATACGGTCTTCACCTTTCGTGCGCGGCGTTCTGTCCCGAACAGACGTCACGAGCGCAGCATCCTTAACGGAGTGCACTCAGATCCCCCGTCGAGCCATCCCACCGCAACTCATCGTCGGCGGGATGCAGGCAGCCCGCGGTCACCAGGCATGTGTCGCAGTCCTTTCGATGCTCACATCGAGTATGGAAGTGAGTCAACCTGGTGAGCGCGATATCGCCTGAAAGTTGAATTCCAGTTGTCTGGAAGCTTCCTGGCAGGCGCCTTGAGTTGCGCATCGAATGTGCTGCGGGTCATCGGCGTTCACTGTGTGTTCGAGCAGCAGACGTTGGCGCACAATGGAACTACGTGTCGATTACCAGACGTCGCCCGCGCGCCAATCGCACATCAGTCCCGCCGATGTGTCCAGAGTGACCTCGACCGGCAGGACGAATACGGCGCCGTCGTCGTCGGGAGTGCGCACCGGGCCGGTGGGCGCCAGCACCGACGTCGGGCCGAGCCAAGGCAACCAACCCCGCGACGCGTACAGCCTGCGGGCTCGAGCCGAGGAGCTGAGCGCGCCGAGTTGATAGGCGCCACGTATCACCTGCTCGCTGGCGTCCAAGAGCGCCCCCACCAGCCCTTGGCCGCGCCAATCTTCACGTACTGCAACGCCTTCGATGTAACCGCAGCGTAACGCGCCGCCATGGTAGATCAGCCGCCGTTGCACCACCGCGGCATGCGCGATGATCGCGCCGTGGTGCCAGATCAGAGCATGCATCCCGCCCAGGGCATGTTCCCAGTCGTCTTCGGTGAAGTCGCCGGCAAAGGCTTCGGCCACCATCTGATGGATGCGCTGGCGTGTCTCGCCGTCCAGATCGGCGGTGTGCACCAAGCGTGCGGTGTGGACCTGGGCGTGCACGGGCCGGCTAACGGGCCTGCGTGCGGGGCCTCGCCCATTGCAGCCGCACGTGCTGGCCCGGCCGCACCTGGGCGACCTTGTCGATGTCCTCGTCGATCACCACACCCACCACCGGATAGCCGCCGGTAAGCGGGTGATCGGGACCCAAGATGACCGGTAAGCCATTGGGCGGCACCTGGAGCGCGCCGCGGGTGGTGCCCTCACTGGGCAGCTGGCGGTCCGGGTCGCGGTGCTGCAGCGGACGCCCGACCAGCCGCGTCCCGACCCGGTCGCTGTGGTCGGAGACCACCCAGTCGGTGTGGACCAGAGCGTCGGGATCGACCAACCAGTCGTCGCGCGGACCCGGTATCGCCAGCAGTTCGACCGTGTCTCCGGTGAAGGCGGCCACCGGGGCCTGGTCGAGTTCGGGATAGTCGGCGGTGTGCTCGCCGACCGGCAGCAGGTCGCCGGCTTGCAGCGGCGCAGGGCCGATCGCCGACATCACGTCGTAGCTCCGCGAACCCAGCACCGGGGTGACGCAGATACCGCCGCGTACAGCCAGATACGTCCGAAGCCCGGCGCGCGGCGTACCCAGTGAAATCACCTCGCCATCACGGACGTGGTGAATGCTGTTGGTGCCGAACATGATTCCGTTGACAGTCGGATCGGTGTCGGCCCCCGTCACAGCGATGTCCACGTCGCCGCCGCGAACCCGTGCCGAGAACCCGCCGAAGGTGACCTCGACGGTGGCCCGATCGTCGGGGTTGGCGACGAGCCGGTTGGCCAGGGTGTGGGAGCGGCGGTCGGCGGCTCCGGAGCGGCCGACACCGAGATGGGCGAGGCCGGCCCGGCCGAGATCTTCGACGATGGCCAGCGGGCCGGTGCGCAGAACTTCCAGGATCGCCATGGCAGCCGCTCCTGTTACGCAGCCCGGAACCGCACCCACATGCCCTGCATGAGCAGCGCGGGGTTGGGTCTGGTGACGTCCCACAAGACGGCTTCGGTGTGGCCGATGATCTGCCACCCGCCCGGCGACTGGCGAGGATATATCGCGCTGAATTCGCCTGCGAGAGCGACCGATCCGGCCGGCACCACGGTTCGCGGTTCGGACTTGCGAGGCACCCGCAGCCGTGGGTCGCCGCCGATGAGGTAGGCGAAACCGGGCGAGAACCCGTTGAATCCCACCCGCCACGGGGTTGTGGTGTGGGCGTTGATGATCTGTGCGGCGGTCAGGCCGGTGTGGGCGGCGACCTCGGCGAGATCCGGGCCGTCGTAGACGACGTCGATGACGGGGTGATCGCCCCGGCGATCCGTCGGTGCTGCCGCAGAGCCGACCGGCAACCGGCGCAGCCGCTGGCGGGTAACCCCTTGGAAGCGGGGTGCGGCCAGTTTGACCAACACCGTCCGCAAAGCCGGAACGATGTCGACCACTCCCGGCAGGGCCGCCGCGCGCAGTGCGTCGGTCCACGCCAAAACCTCAGCGGTACTGTCACATTGCACCATCAGGGCCTGGTCGCCGTAGTCCAGAACGGTGCGCGTCACCGCGTCGGCTGCGGGGTCGCTGGAGAGGTTCGTCACGCTCATCTTTCGACGGTAGCCCCGATATCGGCGCTCGGGCGAGGGATCTTGGAGCACTGCCAGAGGTGCCTTAGCAAACGCTCATGAGGATGCGGTCAGCGGCATTGCCAACCGGGAATTCAGCCCAGGATCGCGCCGATCTGCGGGGGAAGCTGATCGGCCACCAGAGGATAACTCAGCGGCGATGCGAACGCGATCGCGCCGGCCAGGTCTTTGGTGGTGAAGATGTGGCGCTTCTGGGCGGTCGACCCCGCGGCCGCTATCGCGGGGTCGGCCAGCAACGCCTGTTGGTCGTCCGGGCTTTCGGTGGACCAGATCAACACATCGGCGGAATCGAGCACCTCTTTGATGTGCTCGGGGGGGATGACCGCGAGCCGGTCGGCGGCGTAGGGCTTGATGGCGTCGGAGACGACCAACCCCATCTGGTTGAGGAAGTCGGTCCGCCAGCCGGCCATGGTGGCGATCACGTTGCCCTGTCGCAGCCTGCCCTGCAGCAACAGTGCCTTCTTGCCCTTCCATTGCGGATTCTTCTGGGCGACCTCGGCGAACTTGCGGTCGACGTCGTCGATCAGCGACTTCATCTGCTCGGCCTGGAAAACCGCCTGGCCGATGGTGGTTGCCTGGTCCTTCCACGGCTCGAAGAACGCGTCGCCGTCGGACTGCGGGATGGTCGGGGCGATCGCCGACAGCTTCTGATAGGTGTCGGCGTCGACGCCGGCGTTGATGGCCACGATCAGGTCGGGCTTCAGGCCGGCAATCTGATCGACCGCAATTCCGTTGTCCAGGTTCAACACCACCGGCTGCGCCGCTCCGAGCTTGGGTTGGGCCCACGGCCATACGGCGAACGGCTGGTCGCCGAACCAGTTGGTCACCGCGATCGGGACCACACCGACCGCCAGCAAGTCGTCCTGCTCGGTGAAGCCCGCACTGACCACGCGCTTGGGCGGCTCTTTGACGACGGTCTTGCCGAAAAGGTGAGTGATGGTCACCGCCCCGCCGCCGGGTGTGCCCGGTTTCGATTCGTGTGACGAACATCCCGAAATCCCGGCGGCGACGAGCCCCGTTGCTCCAGCGACCTGCAGGAATCCGCGCCGACTCCATCCCCGTTGCACCGCGTGAGACTATCGCGTGCCCGAGTCGGCTCACCGCCGCGCAATGCCTGTGCGTCCCCACCGGCGCCGCATTTTTCTGACAGGCATCGCAAGACCGTTGTGATGTTTGCTTTTCGGCCACGTAACTGGGGGCGCCGGAGCCGGTAACAGCGCGCCGTTAGCGTCGGGCCATGACCAGCGCCCCGGTGATCCAGCAGGCCCCACCGCGCGCGCCTTATGTCGAAGGTCCCTGGATTGACGACTGGCGCCCGGAAGACCCCGAGTTCTGGGAGCGCACGGGCAGACCGATTGCCCGTCGTAACCTCGTTTTCTCCATCTTCGCCGAGCACATCGGTTTCAGCGTGTGGATGCTGTGGAGCATCGTGGTGGTGCATATGACGGCCGTCGGTGGCCACCCGGCCGCCTCTGGCTGGGCGCTGTCGGCCAGCCAGGCGCTCTGTCTGGTCGCGGTGCCCAGCGGGGTCGGTGCGTTGCTGCGGTTGCCCTACACATTTGCCGTCCCGATCTTCGGTGGCCGCAACTGGACGATCATCTCGGCAACTTTGTTGGTGGTTCCCTGTCTGCTGCTGTCGTGGGCGGTAAGTCATCCCGGCATCCCGTTCGTGCTGCTGGTCGTGATCGCCGCGACGGCGGGGGTAGGGGGCGGCAACTTCGCCTCCTCGATGGCCAACATCTCGTTCTTCTTCCCGGAGCGTGACAAGGGCTGGGCGCTGGGTCTCAACGCGGCCGGGGGCAACATCGGGGTTGCAGTGGTGCAGAAGGTCATTCCGTCGGTCGTGGTCGCCGGCGGCGGCGTGGCGCTGGCACGTGCCGGATTGTTGCTCGTCCCGCTGGCCGTGGCCGCCGCGGTGTGTGCCTATCTGTTCATGAACAACCTCACCGAGGCCAAAGCTGACGTGAAACCCGTTTGGCAGGCATTGCGGCACGCCGACACCTGGGTCTTGTCGTTGTTGTACATCGGCACTTTCGGATCCTTCATCGGCTACTCCGCTGCCTTTCCGACCTTGCTGACCAGCGTCTTCGGCCGCGGCGACATCGCGTTGGGCTGGGCTTTCCTGGGCGCTGCCATCGGATCCGTCATCCGTCCGCTGGGTGGCAGGCTCGCTGATCGGATCGGCGGTGCCCGGATCACCGCCGGCAGCTTCGTCATGCTCGCGGTCGGAGCGGCAGCGGCGCTGTGGTCGGTTCAAGCGGTCGACTTTCCGCTGTTCTTCCTGAGCTTCATGTTCTTGTTCGTGGCCACCGGCATCGGCAACGGATCGACCTACCGGATGATCTCCCGGATTTTCACGGTCAAAGGTGAGCTCGCGGGCGGTGACCCCGACACCATGGTCCAGATGCGCCGCCAGGCCGCGGGTGCGTTGGGCGTCATCTCCGCGGTCGGTGCCCTGGGCGGGTTTCTGGTGCCCCTGGCGTATGCGTGGTCCAAGGCGCAGTTCGGCAGTATCGAACCGGCGCTGCGCTGCTACCTGGTCTTCTTCCTGGGCCTGCTGATCGTGACGTGGTACCGCTACCTGCGCAGGGGAGCCGCGACGAGTCGGATTTGATCAGGTGTCCGTGGGTTTCGGCTTGGGCGGATAGTTCGGCCAGGGGCTGTAGTCGGCGATCAGCTCCTCCTGCGCGGGTCGCTGGTCGGGTGGCACGTGCTGCAGGTTGATCCGGATCCGGTACCAGATGGAACTGGGCCCGCGCATCCCGTCGACGAGCACGTCGGCGGGATGCAGCCGGTCGGCTGCGGCGGGATGGCGGTGGCGCCAGGTGTCCAGAGCGGCCATCGCCTCGTCCCGGGTCTTGGTGCGGGCGACCTCGATCAGCGGCTTGGAGGACCGGCGCCGGCCGGCCCGTGGGCCGGCCCCTGTGGGCGCCCTTTCCGGCGGCCCCAATTCCTCGGTCAGCATGAGCAGCCGGTCCAGGTGGCCCACGGCGTCGTCCATCCCCGCCCACGGGTCACCCAGCTCGGCGAACCGGTCCGGAACGGTGCCCAGGGTGAAGTCCTCCGGATGGCAGTCGGGCACCTCGTCCCAGCCCAGCGGGGTCGATACCCGGGCGTCGGGAGTGGCCCGCACCGAGTAAGCCGACGCGACCGTACGGTCCTTGGCGTTCTGGTTGAAGTCGACGAACACGCCCTCGCGTTCTTCCTTCCACCAGCGGCTGGTTGCGGCGTCGGGCACGCGCCGTTCGACTTCGCGCGCAACGGTCTGGGCGGCCAGCCGGACCTTCGAGAACGGCCAGCGCGGCGCGATCCGGGCGTACACATGGAAGCCGCGCGAACCGGACGTCTTGGGCCAGCCGGTCAGGCCGTAGTCCTCGAGCACCGCACGCACCACCAGGGCGACGTCGATGATGTGCCGCCACTCGACGCCCGGCATCGGGTCCAGGTCGATCCGCAGCTCGTCGGGATGGTCGAGGTCGGCGGCCAGCACCGGGTGCGGATTGAGGTCGACGCAGCCCAGGTTGATCACCCACGCCAGCCCCGCTGGGTCGTGGATGACGGCTTCGTTGGCGGACGTGCCCGACGCGTACCGCAGTTCGGCAACGTCGACCCAGTCCGGGCGGTTAGCGGGGGCACGCTTCTGGAACACCGCTTCTTCGGAGATGCCATTGACGAAACGCTTCAGGATCATCGGGCGGCCGGCCACGCCGCGCAGCGCGCCATCGGCCACCGAGAGGTAGTAACGAACCAGATCCAGCTTGGTATATCCGGACCGGCCGTTCGGGCCGGGAAACACCACTCGGTCCGGATGGGTGATGGTGACACGGTGTCCGGCGACGTCCAGTGATGCCGGACGGGTCATAGGAGCCAATGCTAATTCCGGAATACCTTCTGGCCGCTTTGCGACTCCCGTCACATATTGTGAGGTTATGCCTAACCTCAGTGACTTGCCCGGGCTCGGAAAGATCCAGCAATACGTCGACCGCGGTACCTCCGAACTGCACTACGTGCGCAAGATCGTCGAATCGGGCGCGTTCCGGTTGGAGTCGCCGCTGAACTATGCCGCGATGGCAAACGAAATCGTGAAGTGGGGCGAGTTCGGTATGCTGCCGTCGCTCAACGCCCGACGCCATCCGGACCGGGCAGCCTGTATCGACGAAGACGGCGAGTTCACCTATAAGGAGCTCGACGACGCCGCCCACGCTCTGGCCAACGCCCTGCTCGCCAAGGGGGTGCGCGCCGGTGACGGGGTGGCTCTCCTGGCGCGCAACCACCGCTGGTTCCTTATCGCCAACTACGGCGCAGCCCGGGTGGGCGCCCGCATCATCTTGCTCAACAGCGAGTTCTCCGGCCCGCAGATCAAGGAGGTGTCGGAGCGCGAAGGCGCCAAGCTGATCATCTACGACGACGAGTACACCAAGGCCGTCAGCAAGGCCGAGCCGCCGCTGGGCAAGCTCCGCGCCCTGGGCACCAACCCCGATAAAGATGAGCCGTCGGGAAGCACCGACGAGACCCTCGCCGACCTGATCGCGCGCAGCAGCACCGCGCCCGCACCCAAGGCCGGCAAGCACGCGTCGATCATCATCCTGACCAGTGGAACTACCGGCACCCCGAAGGGCGCCAACCGCAGCACCCCGCCGACGCTGGCGCCCGTCGGCGGCATCCTGTCGCATGTTCCCTTCAAGGCCAACGAGGTGACGTCGCTGCCGGCGCCGATGTTCCACGCGCTGGGTTACCTGCATGCCACCATCGCGATGTTCCTGGGGTCGACGCTGGTGCTGCGGCGGAAGTTCAAGCCTCCGCTGGTGCTGGAAGACATCGAGAAGCACAAGGTGACCGCCATGGTGGTGGTGCCGGTGATGCTGTCGCGCATCCTCGATGCAATCGAAAAGATGAAGAAGAAGCCCGATCTGTCCAGCCTGAAGATCGTGTTCGTGTCCGGGTCGCAGCTGGGCGCCGAGTTGGCCTCGCGCGCGCTCAAGGACCTCGGGCCGGTCATCTACAACATGTACGGCTCGACCGAGATCGCGTTCGCCACCATCGCCGGGCCCAAGGACCTGGAGCGCAACCCCGCGACGGTGGGGCCGGTCGTCAAGGGTGTGAAGGTCAAGATCCTCGACGAGAACGGCAAGGAGCTGCCGCAGGGCGAGGTCGGGCGGATCTTCGTCGGCAATGCCTTCCCGTTCGAGGGTTACACCGGCGGCGGGCACAAGCAGATCATCGACGGCCTGATGTCGTCGGGTGACGTCGGCTATTTCGACGAGCACAACCTGCTCTACGTCAGCGGCCGCGACGACGAGATGATCGTCTCCGGCGGTGAGAATGTGTTCCCGGCCGAGGTGGAGGATCTGATCAGCGGGCATCCCGACGTGGTGGAGGCCACCGCGATCGGTGTCGAGGACAAGGAGTGGGGCGCGCGGCTGCGCGCATTCGTGGTGAAAAAGCCCGATGCCGAGGTCGACGAGGACACCATCAAGCACTATGTGCGCGACCACCTTGCGCGGTACAAGGTGCCGCGGGAAGTGATCTTCATCGATGAGCTGCCGCGCAATCCCACCGGCAAGATTCTCAAGCGTGAACTGCGCGAGATGGAGATCTAGCGGCGCGAGCAGACACGGAATCGCATGGTGCGCCCGGCGCCCCCGCGATTCTGCGTCTGCTCGGCGCAGGGAACTTAGGGGTCGCGGGGCAGGCCGAGCAGTCGTTCGGCGATGATGTTCAGCTGTACCTCCGACGTGCCGCCGTAGATCGTGGTGGCGCGGCTGGCCAGCAGGTACTCGCCCCATTTGCCCGCCGGCTCATCGGTGTCGCCGATCGCGGCGTCCGTGCCGAACGTCGACACCGCGAATTCGGCGTAGCCCTGGCCGGTGCGCATCGACAACAGCTTGGAAATCGCCGCTGACGGCATGGGGTCACCCCCGGCGATGGTCAACAGCGTCGAGCGCAGGTTGAGCACCTTGACCGCATGACCCTCGGCGATCAGTTGACCGGCGCGGTGCTGGGCGACCTGGTCGAAATGGCCGTCGCGGACGAACTCGACGAATTGCGGCAGGGTAGCCAGGAAGTTGGCGTCGCTGCTGCCGATCGACACGCGTTCGGCCGTCAGCGTGTTGCGGCTGACCTCCCAGCCCCGGTTCACCTCACCGAGCACGCACTCGTCGGGAACGAACACGTCGTCGAGGTAGACGGTGTTGAACATCGCGTGGCCCGTCAGTTCACGCAGCGGCTTTACCTGCACGCCTTGGCTTTTCATGTCCAGCAGGAAATAGGTGATGCCGTTGTGCTTCGGGGCGTTCGGGTCCGTTCTGGCTAGCAGTGCGCCGTAGTGCGCGTATTGGGCGGCCGTCGTCCAGATCTTCTGGCCGGTGATGCGCCAGCCGGCGTCGACCCGGGTCGCCTTCGTGGTCAGCCCCGCCAGGTCCGAGCCGGCGCCGGGCTCGGAAAACAGCTGGCACCAGATCATGTCACCGCGGAAGGTCGGCGGCAGGAAGCGCTGCTTCTGCTCTTCGGTGCCGAACGCGACAATCGACGGGATGATCCAGGCCGCGATGCCGACCTGCGGCCGTTTGACCCGTCCACTGGTGAACTCCTGGGCAATGATGACCTGCTCGACCGGGCCGGACGCCCGACCCCACGGCTTGGGCAAATAGGGCAGCACCCAGCCGCCTTCGGCGATGGCGACCCTGCGTTGCTCGCGCGGCATGGCCTTCAGCGCGGCAACCTCGGCCCGGATCTCGGACCGCAGTTTCTCGGTGTCGGGGTCCAGGTCGATGTCTACCGGGCGCATACCCGTGGTGGTCGCGGTATCCACGACCCGTTGCGGGTAGGTGGTGTGGCGGCCGAAGCAGGCGGCCAGCATCAACGCCCGGCGGTAGTACACGTTCGTGTCATGCTCCCAGGTGTAGCCGATGCCGCCGTGCACCTGGATGCAGTCCTGCGTGCAGCGCTGGGCTGCTGTCGGCGCCAGGGTTGCCGCTACCGCCGCGGCGAACTCGACGTCCGGGCTGCCCTCGCTTGTCTCGTCCAAGGCGCGGGCGGCGTCCCACACCGCGGCCGTGGCGCGTTCGGTGTCGGCGATCATCTCGGCGCACTTGTGTTTGATCGCCTGGAACTGGCCGATCGGCCTGCCGAACTGTTCGCGAATCTTGGCGTAGCTTGATGCGGTGTCGGTGGCCCAGCGGGCCACACCCACGGCCTCCGCCGACAGCAGCGTGGACATCAGCGCGTGGGCGGTGGTCATGCTCAGATTGCTCAGCACGACGTCGTCTGTGACCTCGACGGCGTTGGCCCGCACGTGTGCGATGGGCCGCAGCGGGTCCAGGCTGCGGACCGGCTCGATTTCGAGCTGTTCGGCCCGCAGTACCACCCACTCCTCGCCGCTGTCGATGGCCACCGGCAGCACCAGAACGGCGGCCTGAGCCGCCGCGGGGACCGCGCGGACTTCGCCGCGGATCACCAGTACCCCCTTGTCCTGCAGACCCTGACGCGTGGCGGTCAGCCCGGAATCAAGTGCGTAGGCACCGATGGCCGCCCCGGTGGCCAGCTCGGAAAGCACCTTGGCCTCGGGGTCATGCGCCGCAATCAGCGCGCTGGCTATCGCCGAGGGGACGAATGGCCCGGGCACCGCGCCGTAGCCAAACTCGGCCAGCACCACGGCCAGCTCGAGGATCCCGAAACCCTGACCGCCCACCGATTCGGCCAGGTGCACCCCCTGCAACCCCTGCTCTGCGGCTGCCTGCCAGTACGGCGGCGGGTTTTCGACCGGGGTGCCGGGGTCTGCATCCAGGGCCGCATGCACCACCTCCGACGGCGCCACACGCGCCACCAGCGATCGCACCGAATCGGCGAGGTCTTGATGTTCACGGGTGATTGCGATCGGCATTGTTCGCCTTCCCTTGCGCGAGTTCCTTCCAAGCTAACAACCGGTGGGTTGGTTGGCCAGGTTGGCCAACGGGTGCCGTGCTCACCAGCGCCGAATCCGGCCTCATCCGGGCCAGCGCGCCGGCGTCGATCAGCTGCTTGGTGTCACCGGTCAACGGTTCGTGCAGGGAGGTGGTGTCGCCGCCGGCCAACCGGTGCGGCAACGGTCGCCAGCCAGGGCGTCCGTCGTCGCGGGTACCGCGTCGCGTCGCTGCGGCTACATCGATGGTGTTCACCCCCGCGCCGAATTTGTGGACCAGCCGCATCCGGGCCCGCGGTGTAGGTAGGTGCCCGACAGCGGACGAAGCGGATGCCAAATCACTTGTGCTTCGCGCAATTCGCGATAGAAGGACGCGTCGTCATCTTCGGCGCACGATCGAATGTCGAGTCAGTCTTGTTCGGGTGCAACAAGATCAAGCACCTTCTCGCCGGGCATGAAGTGGGCGAGAACTGTTAGCGCCATCGGTCGGCTATCCAGCTGGCGATGGTGTCGGCCTGCGCGTCGCGCGCACCCGGCGTGGTGAAGTAGTGGTCGGTGTCGATCGACGTCCGGGTCTTGTCGTTGCCGGCGAGCGCGTCGTAGATGCGTTGGGCGTCAGAGGGAAACACTCCGGTGTCGGCGTCGGCGTTGATCACCAGCGCCGGGCAGGTGATCCGGGCCAAGTGCGGCTCGGCCCGGGTTTGGGCCACCCGGAGGCTCCACATGCCCAGCCAGTTGCGCAGCGTGCACGCCGCGGCGATGCCGTGCGCTGAGCGGTTGGCTTTCACCGGAACCCCCGCGTAGCACGAATTGAGCGGACGTTTGGTCGGTTCGATGGTGGCGTCGACCATGCGCGGGTCGGCCCAGGTTCGCATCACGGCAAACGGCCGATCCGAAAAACCGGCGGCACGTACCCGTTTCAGCTCGGATTGCGCCCATTCGGTAATGCGCTCGTTGCGCGCTATCTGGGCGGCGCGATATCGGGCGAGAAACTCGGGGGAGTAGGGCGGTCCGTTGTCCTCGTTGAACAAATCCAGATCGGAATCCGTTGTCACGGGATCGGTTTCGTCGACGACGGCGGCGTCCATCCAGGCGGTGAGCACATCCGGGCGGCCGGGGTGCGCAGCGGTGGCGACGTAGCCGTCGGCGACGGGCAACTCGGTCAACCCGGTGGCTGGGCGCATACCTTCCAGCGGGGTGACGTTCGGGTCGACCGCCTGCGACTGATAAGCGGCCATCAACGAGCCACCCCCCGAATTGCCCAGTAATATCACCGTTTCCATGCCCTTGACATCGCGCAGCCAGCGCACTCCGACACCGATGTCGACCAATGCGTGGTCGAGCAAAAAGTTGCTTTCGAAGCCGCGGAATCTGCTGTTCCAGCCCAGGAAGCCGATCCCGCGGGCGGCAATATACTCGGCGAGATAGTGTTCGGAGAAGTCGATCTGGTAGTGGGTGGCGATCATCGCCACCGTGGGCTTGGTTCCGGCGACGTGGTGGTAGAGACCCTGGCACGGGTGTCCGCCGGCACCGGCGCGTCCGGCGGTCGGCGATGGCAAGCCGACGAACTCGCGTGCAACATCGGGCAATTCAGTGAACCTCCTCGCCGTAAATAGCTCGGTAGTAGATGTTGGCCAGGGTCTGGATGCAGGCCTGGTCGTCGGGTTCTCTGGCACGAGCCCCGCTGAGCTGGAGGTAGCAGAACTGGTTGAACATCGCAACGATAGCCTCGGCGATCAGCTGGGGGTCGTCACCTGGGCAATAACCCTGCGACTGGGCGCGTTTGACTGTGTCGGTGATGAAAGAGGTTGGAATCGCACACATCTCGGCCCAATACTGGGCGAAGTCGTCGTTGACCATGGCCAACTGCGACACGCTGATCATCTCCGCGAGCCGGTTCCGGTAGGTGTGCCAGTGCGCGGCAGCAGCCTCATATGCGCGCTCACGGTTGGACAGGCCATGCCGGGTAACGGACTGGGCCCGCTGGTTGGCTTCGTCGCGGAAGCCCAGTGCCCACTGACGCACCATGGCTTCTTTGGAGTCGTAGTAGTTGTAGAAGGACGCGGTCGACCGGCCGGCCTCGGCGGCAATATCGGCGACGGTCGTGGCCAGGATTCCCTTGCGCGCGATAACCGTTCGGGCGGCCGTGTCGATCGCCGCGTGGGTCCGCCGCCCGCGGTGCGTCGGAAATGCAGACATCGGGCGCACCTCCTCTGGAGCGAAACTGAACCTGATGTTAGATTCAGATTTGCGTCTTAGCCAGGGCAGGGGCCGATCGGAGCCGCACGATGATCAAGCCGCACAACACCAATACCGAGTTCGAACTCGGCGGAATCAACCACGTCGCGCTGGTGTGTTCGGACATGGCGCGCACCGTCGACTTCTACAGCAACATCCTGGGCATGCCGTTGATCAAGTCGCTCGACCTGCCCGGCGGCCAGGGGCAGCACTTCTTCTTCGATGCCGGCAACGGCGACTGCGTCGCCTTCTTCTGGTTCGCCGGCGCGCCCGATCGAGTACCGGGCATTTCCTCGCCCGGCGCCATCCCGGGGATTGGCGACATCACCAGCGCTGTGAGCACCATGAACCATCTGGCGTTCCACGTCCCGGCCGAAAAGTTCGACGCTTACCGGCAGCGGCTCAAGGACAAAGGGGTGCGGGTGGGCCCGGTGCTCAATCATGACGAGAGCCAGATGCAGGTATCGGCGACGGTGCATCCCGGGGTGTACGTGCGCTCGTTCTATTTCCAGGACCCTGATGGCATCACCCTGGAATTTGCATGCTGGATAAAGGAATTCACCGAGAACGACACGCCTGCCGTCCCGAGGACGGCGGCCGACCGGCGCCCCGCGGCGGTGGCTAGTAAGCCGTGACTGACGGCATTTTGACCGACGATCAGATCGCCGCATTGAGTCCAGAGCAACGGCGAGAGCTCATTTCCCGGCTGGAGCGGCCGCTGGGTGAGTTGGTGGACGAGACCACCCTCGCGCGGACTCGGCGTGTCCGGTTGCGCCTGGTCATCGGCTGCGCGCTGGCGCTGATCCCGTGGACGGCATTTCTCGGGCTGACACTGCCGGCCAACTACGTCGCGCACAATTGGCCGGCCACCTGGGTCGGTTTCGACATTCTGCTGGTCGGGTTCATGATGGCCACGGCCGTGTTGGGCTACCTGCGCCGCCAGCTGTTGCTACTCACCTCGTTCACCACGGGGGTGCTGCTGATCTGTGACGCGTGGTTCGACCTGATGACGGCGGGGCCCGACGAGCGCTGGTGGTCGGTGTTGACCGCGGTGTCCCTGGAGCTGCCGGTTGCTGCCGTGATGATCACCAGCGCGCAGCGCATCATGCGGCTTACCTTGGCGCGGCTCTGGCTGATTCGACCGGGGACGCGGCTGTGGCACCTGCCGCTGTTCCCGTGAGGTGGTAGAGCTTCGGGTCGGCGAGTTGGTCGAGCAACGACGCGAGCTGTTCGACGAGTTGGTCCGGCTCGAGCGCGACGTCCCCGGCAAGCCAGGCGCTGATGGTCTGGCCGACTCCGCCGACGGCGAAGTGCGCGCCCGCCTTGATGTGCTCATTTGCCGGAATTCGTAGCGCGTTGCCGGCATGCTGACCGGACAACATGGCGAACAGCGTGCTGGATTCGGCGCGCTTACGCATCACCACGGGGTTGGCCAGTTGTGTGCTGAACAGCAGGCGTCCGATGCGCGCGTCGCCGGCGATGGTCCGCACCACATTGCCCATCCCGGCGCGAGCTTGCTCGTGTGGCGGCACCGCCGCCACCGCCGCCTGGGTGGTGGCGGCCAGCTCAGCGATAACCCAGTCGAACACGCCGCTGACGAATTCGTCCTTGTCGGCGAAGCTTTCGTAGAAATACCTGGCCGACAGGCCGGCCCGGCGGCAGACGCCGCGGACCGTGAGTTCAGTGATGTCCCCGTCGTCGCAGCCGAGCAGGTCCAAGCCGGCGTCCAGCAACTGCCGACGGCGCGCGGCCAGCCGCTGGGCCGCATCGACGCCGCGGTACGGGCGTGCGGAGGGTTCGCCTGACCCGGAGTCTTCGGTCACGAACGTCATCTTGACACCAGGGCAGGGACCCGAGCAATATCGGGAAACAGGCGTTATCACAATTAGCGGGTCGGCTCGGCTCGGCAGGAGGACGTACGGTGGCAATTCCCGGTGCGGTTCGCCAGCCCGTTCCCCATGTCGAGCGTCCGGTGGCCGACCCACCCCGGCCCGGGCGGGCTGGGCGCGCGCGGCCGGCCGCCACCGACGACAACTTGATGGGGATCGCGCTGCTGGCCGGCCCGGCCAACGTCATCATGCAGCTGGCGCGACCCGAAGTCGGCTACGGCGTGGTGGAGAGCCGGGTCGAGAGCGGCCGGTTGGACCTGCACCCGATCAAGCGGACGCGCACCACCTTTACCTATCTCGCGGTGGCCATGGCCGGCAGCGACGCCCAGCAAACTGCTTACCGCCGCGCGGTGAACCGGGCGCACGCTCAGGTGTACTCGACATCCGAAAGTCCGGTGCAGTACAACGCATTTGACCCCGAGTTGCAGCTATGGGTGGCGGCATGCATGTGCAAGGGCGCGGCTGATGTGCACCGCATCTTCGTCGGCGAATTGGACGACGCAGAGGCCGACCGTCATTACCGCGAGACTATGGCGTTGGCGACCACGCTGCAGGTACCGCCGGAGATGTGGCCACCGGATCGAGCTGCTTTTGACCGGTATTGGCAGGAGTCGCTGAAGAAGGTGCGTATCGACGACGCCGTTCGCGACTACCTGTATCCGATTGCCGCAGCCCGGATACCGGGTGTGCCCTTGCCCGGCGTGCTGCGCAGGGTTCCGGAAAGTATCGCGTTGCTGATCACCACTGGCTTTCTGCCGCAACGGTTTCGCGACGAGATGCGGTTGCCCTGGGACGCCGGCAAACAACAGCTTTTCGACCGGTTGATGGCGGTAATTGGGACGGTGAATGCCATGATGCCGCGGGCCGTCCGGCAGTTCCCGTTCAACCTGATGCTTTGGGACTTGGACCGGCGGATCAAGGCCGGGCGCCCGCTGGTGTAGCGGGCGACAGCCCCGCCGTGAGGGGGCAACCTGCGTGGGTGGCTGCCCGCCAATGCGGCCCACGCCAGGGGCATCGCCCGACGAAACCGCGGTTGCCGTAGACCGGAGCCTGTCCGGCTACGGCAACCCGTTCAACCCGTCCGCGCCGATCAGCCCGCCGGTGCCGCCGGTGCCGGCCTTGCCATTGGCTGCAGCCTTCCCGCCATTACCGCCGTTGCCGCCATCGCCGACCAGTACGGCGTTGCCGCCGTTACCGCCATTGCCGCCGGTGCCGGTGGTCGGTCCGGCGTCACCGCCGGCCCCGCCATTACCGCCGCTGCCGAACAACCCGGCCGCGCCGCCTACCCCGCCGTTGCCGCCGGTGCCGGCGGGGGTAGCACCGCCGCCGGCGGCGCCACCGGCGCCGCCGGCGCCGCCGGAGCCGATGAGGAAGCCGGCTTTGCCGCCGGCGCCACCGGCACCGCCGGTGCCGGCGTTGCCGCCGGCCCCGCCCCATCCGCCGTTACCGCCGGCGCCGCCGGAGCCGAAGAACAAACCGCCGGACCCGCCGGCCCCACCCTTCCCGCCGAGGTTGTTGGAGACCCCGCCGCTGCCGCCGGCTCCGCCGGACGGACCTAGGGCGAACATACCGGCGTTGCCGCCGGACCCGCCGGCCCCGCCGTTGTTGCCGGTGGAGCCGGCGCCGGAGCCGCCGGTACCGCCGGCGCCGAACAGCCCGCCGTCCCCACCGGCCCCGCCGTTGCCGCTGAACATGCCGGTCCCTCCGGTGCCGCCGGCGCCGAAGACCAAGCCGTTCCCACCTTTGCCGCCGCCTCCGCCGAACCCGCCGGCTCCTCCGGCCCCGCCGTCGGCGAACAGCCCGCCGGTACCGCCGTCGCCGCCGACGCCGGTCGGGTTACCGGGGGCGGCTCCTGCGCCACCGGTTCCGGCGGCGCCGAAGAAGAAGCCGGCGTTGCCGCCGCGCCCGCCGGCGCCGCCGGTGCCACCGCCGCCGGAGTTTCCGAACCCGCCGGTGCCGCCGGTCCCGCCGGAGCCGATCAGCAGGGCGGAACCGCCGGCGCCGCCGGCGCCACCTTTCCCGCCGACGCCGGTGGCTATCCCGCCGCTTCCGCCGGTGCCGCCGCTGCCGAACAGGACCCCGCCGCCCCCGCCGGCCCCGCCGGGCCCGCCCGTGCCGCCGGCGGCGGTATTGGTATTGCCGTGCCCGCCGTTGCCGCCGTTGCCGAACAACCAGCCGCCGTCCCCGCCGCGAGTCGAGGTCCCCGGAGCTCCGTTGGCGCCGTTGCCGACCAGTGGACGCCCGGTCAGGGCCTGAACGGGCTGGTTAACCACATTGAGCACATCCTGCTGCAGGGTGTGCAGCGGGCTGGGGCTGGGCGGAGCGGGTATTCCGTCTGCACCCAGCAGCAACCCGCCGAGGCCGCCGAGGCCGGCTTTGCCCGGGGTTGCGCCGGTGCCGCCGCTGCCGCCGTTACCGCCGTTCCCGATCAGCACACCGTTGCCGCCGGTGCCGCCGTTGCCGCCGGCGGCGGCCGCGCTGGCGCCGCCATCACCGCCGTTACCACCGTTGCCGATCAGCCCGGGCTTGCCGCCGCCTCCGCCGGCCCCACCGGGGCCGGTGTTACCAGCGCCGCCGGTGCCGCCGGCGCCGCCGGAGCCGTTGAGCATGCCGGCGTTGCCACCGGCCCCGCCCGCTCCACCCTTGGTCAAGCCCGCCCCGGCGGCGCCACCGGCGCCGCCGGAGCCAAAGAACATGCCGGCGTTGCCGCCGGCTCCGCCGTCCCCGCCGCCGGTGAGGAGGCCTTGTCCGCCGGAGCCGCCGGCTCCGCCCGCGGCTCCGATGGCGAGCGTGCCGGCGTTACCGCCGGCCCCGCCGGCGCCACCCACGCTGGCCCCCCCGCCGCTGCCACCGGTACCACCGGCACCGAACATCCCGCCGTCACCGCCCGCTCCGCCTTTCCCGCCGGTGCCGGCGACGACGCTGCCGGTTGCGCCGGCCCCGCCGGTACCACCGTCGGAGAACAGCCCGCCGACCCCGCCGGCCCCGCCGGCGCCGCCGGACGAGCCGGCCCCGCCGGCCCCGCCGACTCCGCCGTCGGAGAACAGCCCGCCGGCTCCGCCGGCCCCGCCGGCGCCGCCGGTGGCACCGACACCGTTTGTCAACCCTCCGGGACCGCCGTTCCCGGCGGCGCCGTAGAGCATGCCGGCGTTGCCGCCGGCCCCGCCGGCCCCGCCGTTCGCGCCGCCGCCATCCGTCGAGCTACCCCCGGCGCCGCCGGCGCCGCCGGCGCCGATCAGCACGGCGTTGCCCCCGGCCCCCCCGGCCCCGCCGGCTTTGCCGGCGGCCGAAGTGTTGCCGCCGGCCCCGCCGGCCCCGCCGCTACCGAGCAGCCCGGCCGCCCCCCCGGCGCCGCCCTTGCCGCCGTCGGCGGTCGTCGAGGACGTTCCGGACCCGCCGGCTCCGCCGTTGCCGATCAGCCAACCGCCGGCCCCGCCGTTGGCCCCGGTCCCCGGGGCCCCGTTGGCGCCATTGCCGATCAGTGGACGCCCGGTAGCGGCGACGAACGGCGCATTGAGCGCGTCCAAGAGGGGCTGCAGCGGCGTCGCAGCGGCATAGTCGGCAGCCGCATACGAGGTCCCGCCCGCGGTCAGGGCCTGCACAAACTGCTGGTGGAATGCGGCCGCCTGCGCGCCCAGCGCCTGATAGGCCTGGCCATGCGCACCGAACAGCACCGCAATCGCCGCCGAAACCTCGTCCGCGCCCGCGGCCAGTAAGCTCGTCGTGTTGGCCGCGGCGGCGGCATTGGCTGCGCCGACCGTCGACCCGATAGTGGCTAAATCTGTTGCCGCTGCCACCAGCGCCTCCGGCGCTGCGATCAGAAACGACATCTGACACCTCCCGATACGCCATGACTGCGCTGTCACGCCGATCTGGAGCCTCCCCCGTCACCAGAGAAAATCGGCCAGCACAGCGTATCGCCGTGCGGCGGACACAGTGGTGGGTTTGCCGGAAATCCGGGCGAGGTTTTGCGAGCCTGCGGCCGCGACCGCCCACCCTCGACGGTGATGGCCCGCGTGGCCGAGCCCCACATCGATTACCGGACTTGCACGGTGGCGGTCCGCGGTGGTCGAAGAGCAATAATGAAAATCATGTTCATCATCTGCAGTGGTTCGCGGTGATGTGGCCGGTGTGGATCGTGTCGCCGCCGGAGGTCCACTCGGCGTTGCTCAGCAGTGGCCCGGGACCGGGTTCGCTGCTGTCCGCGGCGGCGGCGCGGTCGGTGCTGAGTGCCGAATACGGCGCCGTGGCAGACGAACTCATGGCCGTGCTGGGCGCAGTGCCTGGGAAGGTCCCAGCGCTGAGCGGTATGTGGCCGCCCACGTGCCCTATCTGATGTGGTTGATGCAAGCCGGCACGGTCAGTGCGGACGCGGCCGCGCGGCACGAAACGGTGGCCGCCGCCTACACCGCCGCGCTGGCGGCGATGCCGACGCCGGCCGAGCTGGCGGCCAACCACGCCGTCCACGGCGTGTTGGTGGTGACGAACTTCTTCGGGATCAACACCATCCCGATCGCGCTCAACGAGGCCGATTACGTGCGGATGTGGATTCAGGCGGCCAGCACCATGACGACCTACGAAGCGGCGTCCGGAGCGGCTGTCGCATCCACACCGCGGACCACCCCGGCGCCGCAGATTGTGACAGCCGAAGCCGCCGACGACGGCCATGACCATGAACACGGGGGTGACCCCACGCCGATCGACAACTTCGTTGCCGAAGTCCTGCGCATCATCACCGGTGGCCGGGTGATCTGGGATCCCGCCGAAGGCACGGTCAATGGCATCCCGTACGACGAGTACACCAATGCGGCCCAGCCCATCTGGTGGCTTGTTCGTGCTCTCGAATTCAGCCAGGACTTTCAAACGTTCACCAAGGAACTGTTCACCAGCCCGGCGGCGGCGATGCAAATCCTCGTCGAACTGATGCTGTTCGACTGGCAGACTCACGTCGCGCAGATCGTCCAAACGTTGAGCCAGTCCCCGCAGTTGCTCGCTGTCGCCATCCGCGGCGCCATCTCCAACCTCGGGGCGGTGACCGGGTTTGCGGGGCTGTCCGGCCTGGCCGGAATCCCGCCGGTCGCGGCGCCGTCGGTAGCCACCGCGCCCACCCTGGTGCCGGTCGCCGGGATGCCGCCGTCGGTTACCCCGTCGGCTGCGGCACCCGCGCCGGCGCCGGCTCCCTCCTCCGCGACCAGCGCCGCCGCCGCGGCCGCCACGGCGGCCGCCCGTGAGCAGGCCCGACGGCGGCGGCGCCGCAGCGCGGCGCTGCGGGGCTACGGCGACGAGTTTATGGACGTCGAGGTCGGCCCGGACTGGGACGTACCGCAGGACGAGGAGCCGGCTGCGCCGACTGCTTCGGATCAAGGTGCGGCGAACCTGGGATTCGCCGGCACAGTTCACGAGGACACAGCCGGCGCGGCGGCAGGCCTGGCCACGCTGGCCGGTGATCGGTTCGATGCCGGACCCAGGGAGCCGATGCTCCCCGGTACCTGGGAGCCGGACGGCCCAGCCAGGCATTAATGTCGGTTGGGTGCGTAGTGAAGGTGACACCTGGGACATCACCACGAGTGTCGGATCGACCGCGCTTTTCGTCGCCACGGCACGGGCTTTGGAGGCCCAAAAGCCCGACCCGCTGGCCGTCGATCCGTACGCGGAACTGTTCTGCCGGGCCGTCGGCGGTTCCTGGGCCGACGTGCTCGACGGCAAGGCTCCCGACCACGACTTGAAGAGCAAGGAATTCGGCGAGCACTTCGTCGATTTCCAGGGCGCCCGCACCAGGTACTTTGACGCCTACTTCCAGCGGACCGCCGACGCCGGAGCGCGCCAGGTGGTCATCTTGGCCGCCGGACTGGATTCACGCGCCTACCGGCTGCCCTGGCCGGATGGAACCACGGTCTTCGAGCTGGATCGGCCGCCGGTGCTCGATTTCAAACGCGAGGTGCTGTCCCGGCACGGCGCTACCCCGCGCGCCGAGCGACGTGAAATCCCGGTCGATCTGCGGGAAGACTGGCCGCAAGCGTTGCAAGACAACGGCTTTGATCCTGCCACACCGTCGGCATGGATCGCCGAGGGGCTGCTGATCTATCTTCCGGCCGC
Source organism: Mycobacterium pseudokansasii (assembly GCF_900566075.1). Lineage (NCBI taxonomy): Bacteria > Bacillati > Actinomycetota > Actinomycetes > Mycobacteriales > Mycobacteriaceae > Mycobacterium > Mycobacterium pseudokansasii. Next base: position 437,895 of record NZ_UPHU01000001.1, read on the forward strand.
CGCGCAGGAGCAGCTGTTCACCGGAATCGACATCCTCGCCTGTCCTGGCAGCCACGCCGCCGTGGAGGACGGAAGCCCGCTTCCCCCGGAGGAATTCGCCGCCAAAGTGGAAGAAGAACGTGCCGTCGTCGCGGCCGGTGACGCGAATCCGTTTTTCCAGTTGGTCTACAACGAGCAGTGCGCACCGGCCACCGAGTGGTTCGGGGCGCATGGCTGGACTGCACTCGGTACTCCGTTGGTCGAGTACCTCCGCGAGGTCGGCCGGCCGGTGCCGGAACCGGGGACCGAGGCCGGGGCGCTGTTTGTGCGCAACACTCTGGTCAGCGCCACCAAGCCGTAGGCGCATCGGAAGACGCAATGAGTTCGCCTTGCGCGGGAACTTTTCCGGGCCGGCGTACGACTACTGACGGCCCACCGCGTATTCCGGCAAGGAGGCCTGCATGGCGCTAGCGGCTGCTCTCGACCGCCTGGCCTGACCATGACAGCATCGGTGTGGATGGCTTGGCCCCCAGAGGTGCATTCGACCCAGCTCAGCGGTGGCCCCGGGCCGGGCGGCATGTTGGCTGCGGCGTCGGCGTGGAGTTCGCTGAGTGCCGAATACGCCGCGGTGGCAGAGCAGCTCGCCGAGCATCCGGGGGCGGTTCAGGCCGGCGCCTGGCAGGGACCGACCGCCGCACGCCATGTGGCCGCCGACGTGCCGTACCTGGCCTGGCTGTCGCGGGCCGGCGCGAGTAGCGCGACGAGGGGCCGCTCAGCATGAGGCCAGCGCCGCGGCCTACACCGCGGCGCTGGCCGCGATGCCGCCGCTGGCGGAACTGGCGGCCAACCATGCAACCCATGCAGTACTGGTCGCGACCAACTTCTTCGGGGATCAACACCATTCCCATCGCGCTCAACGAGGCCGACTATGCCCGGATGTGGATACAGGCGGCTGTCACCATGTCGACGTATCAGGCGCTCTCCGGTGCTGCGGTGGCGTCCGCGCCGCCGGCCGAGCCGGCCCCGGAAATCGAGGTAATGCACGCCGACGACGGCGCCGACGAGGGTGACCACGGCGGAATCGTCGACTATGACGGTGGCGACCCGACGCAGTTGAGTTGGTGGATAAACCGTTTCACCGAAATCACCCAGACCCTCGGCAGGGATCTGGAGGAATTTCCGGAGAACCCGTCCGCGTCGATCGCGCCAATTCAGAACGACATTCCGTTACTTGTTGCCGACGAAATCAGCCACGTGGGCGAAGTCATCAGCACGTTCCCGCAATTGCAGGCCCTCCCGCTGGCGCTGCCGATCATGGCCCCCGGTCTCGTGGCCGGCTTTGCCGGGTTGAGTGCGCTGGCTGGAATCCAGCCGGCCGCAGTGCCCCAGGGGGTGGTTGCGCCGATGCCCGCCACGTCGGAGCCCGGCCTGAATGCCGTCGCCAGCCCCTCGTTCGGGACCGCGGCGGCAACGCCGGCTGCGGCTCCAACGACGGCCCCCGCGCCGCCGGCCGCGCCGGCCGCGGTGTCAGCGGCGTCCGCCGCACCACCGCCGGCCGCCGGGGTCGGCGGTGCGGCTTTTCCCTATGTCGTCGGGGGCCCCGGCGTGGGGTTCGACTCGGCCATGAGCGGTTCCGCCCGGCGGTCAGCGCCCGAACCGGATCACGTTGCCACACCGGCGGCGGCTGCTGCGGGGGCACGGGAGGAGAAGCGCGCGCGTCGGCGTCGTCGGAAGGCGTTGCAGGACTGTGGTTTTCGCTACAAATTTCTGGACCCGGAAACCCGCATCGGATACAGCGCCTGCTCCGGCCACGGCGTCCGGTCAGGGTGCGGGGATTCTGGGATTCACCGGAACCGCAAGCCGGAAGGCATCCAGAAAGCCGCAGGGCTGGCGACGCTCACCGGCGGCGGGTTCGGTGACGGACCGGTCGTGCCAATGGTTCCCGGTGGTTGGAATACCGATCCGGTTTCATGAAATCCGTTGGCAGATAGTGATATCAGTGATAGTCAGATCTGCTGCTGGCTCAACGAACCTGAACAAAAAGGGCCGCAATAGCTTCGGCAAGTAATCGTTGGCACGCGCGTCCACCGCAGCGTGACTCAGCGAATCATCCCCATACCCGCCAACCGCACCCGCCGTTTGTTCGCACCTGACCGGTTCCACTACGAAAAGATTTGGCGGGCAGCCTGATTCGCTGGTCACTCAGATGCGGGGGATACAGGGTCGAACCAAAGGGTCGAACTAGAGGGCAGAACCACAGGTGCAATTCGACGAACGCGACCGGATCTCGCCGCCGCAGCGGGTGGCAACGGTACATTCCGCCGTCGCTCAACGACTCTTGTCGGTGCGAAATGCCTACGCACACGTAGGTTTTTCCTACGTAACCGTAGCTATTGACAACTGTTGACAATAGTTAGGATCCGTGAGATTTTTTTCCGCACCGCGTCCGACAGCTGTGGCCGACAAGGCCCTCGGTCGTGCAGGTGGATGAGACACAATCGGAAGGAGTCGATAGTGACGTTGCAAGTGGTTCCGGAAGGTTTGGCGGCGGCCAGCGCGGAGGTGGAAGCGCTCACCGCTCGCCTGGCGGCCGCGCATGCGGCTGCACTGCCGGTGATTACGGCTGTGGTGCCGCCGGCGGCTGACCCGGTGTCGGTACAGGCCGCGGCCGGGTTTAGCGCGCACGGCAGCGCACACGCCGCGGTGGCGGCCGAAGGCATTGAAGAGCTTGGCCGTTCGGGGATCGGTGTCGCTGAATCCGGCGTCAGTTACGCTGCCGGTGACGTCGCGGCGGCGGTGACGTACTCGGCCCTAGGCGGTTGGGTATGACCGCGCCGCTGTGGATGGCCAGCCCGCCGGAGGTGCATTCGGCATTGCTCAGCGCCGGTGCCGGCCCTGCTCCGCTGCTGGCAGCATCGGCGGCATGGACATCGCTGAGTACCGAATATGCTTCGGCGGCAGAAGAACTCACGCTCATACTGGCAGCGGTGCAGGCTGGCGCGTGGCAAGGCCCCAGCGTCGAAGCGTACGTGGCCGCCCACGTGCCGTATGTGGCGTGGCTGATGCAAACCAGCGCCGACAGTGCGGCAACGGCCGCCGAGCATGACACCGTGGTTGCGGCCTACGTCAGCGCACTGGCTGCAATGCCGACCTTGGCGGAACTGGCCGCCAACCACGTCACCCACGGGGTATTGGTCGCGACGAATTTCTTTGGTATCAACACCATTCCGATCGCGCTCAACGAGGCCGACTATGTCCGGATGTGGATCCAGGCCGCGACCACGATGGGCGTCTATGAGACCGTCAGCGGCGCGGCATTGGTCTCGACACCGCATATCACGCCGGCGCCGGTACTGGTCAAACCCGGCGTGGGGGAGGCCGGCAACGCCGCGGCCACGGCGGGTCAAACCCTTACCCCCTTCCCGTGGCATCAATTACTTCAGTTCCTGGAATTGTTCTCGAAGGCATGGACACAGATCGGCCAGTTATTGGTGAACGCCGCCTTCTCGTTCGTTCTGTGGTCGTACAATTTGATCCTCGCACTTGTGAATTTGAATTTCTGGGTGGCACTCGAAGCCGTGATAATGCTGGTTCTCACCGAGACCTGGTTTGCCATCGGAGTGATGCTGATTCCATTGCTGCTGTTCGCTCTTGTCCTGGAAGTTGTCGACGTTATTGGCAGCTGGATTATTGGCAATTTGTTCGGTGTCGGTTCGCTCTTGATGGGCACTGCGGTGGGAGCGATGGCTGCTGCTGTTGTTCCTGTGGCCGGATTGGCCGGATTGGCCGCTATGCCGGCGGCGGCTGTGGTGGCCGCGCCGGCTGCGGGATTGGCTGCTGCGCCGGCCGTGGCGGTCGCGGCAGTGGAGCCGGCGCCCGGTGCTGCGGCGGTTGCTGTTGGGGCGGCGGAGCCGGCGCGCCTGGTGTCGACAGTGCAGCCGGGTTCCGGGATCACGCCGGCGTCGGCATCGGCTTCTGATCGTGGCGCTGGGACATTGGGGTTTGCCGGAACGGCCGGCAAGGAGATCGTCGGACAGCCGTGCGGATTGATTGCGCTGCAGGGCGCCGAGTACGGCGGTGCCGCGCACCTGCCGATGCTGCCGGCCACCTGGGAGTCGACTGCCCTCGAAGCGGGCAGCCAACAGGCGTTTGCAGCTTGACGAGCTGACAACGAATAACTGGAATACCACATCGAAAGGAAGAGTTATGAGTTTGCTGGATGCCCATATTCCGCAGTTGGTCGCGTCACAGTCGGCGTTTACGGCCAAGGCGGCGCTGATGCGTCACACCATCGGTCAGGCCGAGCAGTCGGCGATGTCGGCGCAGGCGTTCCATCAGGGCGAGTCCGCCGCGGCGTTTCAGGGCGCTCACGCCCGCTTTGTGGAGGCCGCCGCCAAGGTCAACACCTTGCTGGATATCGCCCAGGCCAACCTGGGTGACGCCGCGGGCGCCTATGTGGCCGCCGATGCCGCCGCCGCGTCCACCTACACCGGCTTCTGAGTCGCCCTAGCACCTCGAAAGGACTTGTGATGTCACAGATCATGTACAACTACCCGGCCATGCTCGGCCATGCCGGGGACATGTCCGGGTATGCCGGCACCCTGCACAGCCTGGGCGCCGATGTCGCCAACGAGCAGGCCGCGCTGTCGAATGCCTGGCAGGGCGATACCGGGATGACCTACCAGGGCTGGCAGACCCAGTGGAACCAGGCCATGGAGGACCTGATGCGGTCCTACCAGTCGATGGCCGCTACCCACGAATCCAACACGATGGCGATGCTGGCCCGCGACACCGCCGAGGCCGCCAAGTGGGGCGCCTAACCGAACGGAGCAGCTGGTCGGCGCCAGCCGGAGTGATCACCAACTAGCTGCATTCGCCAACTCAATGCTCTTCGGATGATCACGACGACTACTCCCGGACGCTTGCCGGGCCGGTGGCTCGACCCGCGCCAGGTGGGTCCGGCCTCGGCCCGGCATTCGGGACCCAGTACGTGATCGGTGCTTGCAACCGCGAAAGCGACATTGCGACAAAAATAGCAGTAGACAATAGTTGACAATAGTTACGATCTGTGAGATTTTTTTCCGAATCAGGCGTGGTCGTCATGGGCGACACGACGCCGATTACTGGCCCGGGTCGGCACTACCCGCCCTTGGTAATGAAAATCATGTTCACTAAGCTGCATAGTGCTGGGTGGGTTCGAATAGGAGGAACGTCTGGCATGAAGCCGCGAGTGCTGACCGCCGCCCACAAGGCGCTGGTCAGTGCCACGAGATTGGCCACCACATGTTGAGGCAACCCGACCGGAGCCACCCTCGACAGGTTAGCTTATGCAATGCTAACTTCGGGAGGCCAGCTTCAGGCGGTAATGACCAGTGGCGACCTTAGGTTCAGGAGACGGCGGGAGCGTGGAACGCAGTGATATCGGTATGCTCGCAACTCACTCCGTCGTACCCCGGACAAGCGGCAAGGTAGACGCTGACGTCGTCAGCCGGTTCGCCACCTGCTGCCGGGCGCTGGGCATCGCCGTCTACGACCGGCGCCGGCCGGCCGACCTGACTGCTGCCCGGTCGGGATTCACCGCGCTCACCCGCATCGCCGGTGACCAGTGCGACGCGTGGACGGGGCTGGCTGCCGCCGGTGACCAGTCCATTGCCGTGCTCGAAGCCGTGTCCCGCACCGCGGCCACCGCGGGCGTGTTGCAGCGCCACGTGGAACTGGCGCCCAACGCGTTGGGGTTTCATTACGACACGGGGTTGTACTTGCGGTTCCGGGCCACCGGCCCGGACGATTTCCATCTCGCGTACGCAGCGGCACTCGCGACGACCGGTGACTACGCGAAGGCGTACGACGTGGTTGCCGGCATCACCGGGCGCCGGCCTGGCTGGCGCGAAGCCCGCTGGCTCATGGTCGTCGTCAACTACCGTGCCGCACGCTGGTCGGACGTCGTCAAACTGCTGACACCGATCGTCAACGATCCCGAACTCGACCAGACCTTCGCTCATGCCGCCAAAATCACCCTGGGCACCGCGCTGGCCCGGTTGGGCATGTTCGCCCCGGCGTTGTCGTATCTGGAGGAGCCCGAAGGTCCGGTCCCGGTCGCGGCGCTTGACGGGGCACTGGCCAAGGCCCTGGTGCTGCGCGCGCATGTCGACGAGGAGTCGGCCGCCGAGGTACTTCAGGATCTGTATGCGGCCCATCCGGAGAACGAGCAGGTCGAGCAGGCCCTGTCGGACACCAGCTTCGGCATTGTGACCACCACCGCGGCCCGGATCGAGGCCCGCACGGACCCATGGGATCCCGAAACCGAGCCCAGCGCAGACGATTTCGTCGATCCCGCGGCTCACGAGCGCAAGGCCGCGTTGCTCCACGAGGCCGAACGTCAGCTCGCCGAATTCATCGGCCTGGACGAGGTCAAAAATCAGGTATCACGGCTGAAGAGCTCGGTGGCCATGGAACTGGTGCGCAAGCAGCGTGGGCTCACGGTGGCCCAGCGCACGCACCACTTGATCTTCGCCGGCCCGCCCGGGACGGGCAAGACGACGATTGCCCGGGTCGTCGCCAAAATCTATTGCGGCCTGGGGCTTTTGAAGCGGGAGAACATTAGAGAGGTACATCGCGCCGACCTCATCGGCCAGCACATCGGCGAGACCGAGGCCAAGACCAACGCGATCATCGACAGCGCACTCGATGGGGTGCTGTTCCTCGACGAGGCCTATGCCCTGGTGGCCACCGGCGCCAAAAACGACTTCGGGCTGGTGGCGATCGACACCCTGCTGGCCCGCATGGAAAATGACCGCGACCGGCTGGTGGTGATCATCGCCGGGTACCGGGCCGACCTGGACAAGTTCCTGGACACCAACGAGGGCCTGCGGTCGCGGTTCACCCGCAGCATCGAATTCCCGTCGTACACCTCACACGAGCTGGTGGAGATCGCGCACAAGATGGCCGAACAGCGAGACAGCGTCTTCGAGCGATCGGCGCTCGACCACCTGGAGGCGTTGTTCGCCGCATTGGCGGCGGCGGCGACCCCGGACTCCAACGGCATCATGCGCCGCAGCCTCGACATAGCGGGCAATGGGCGGTTCGTCCGCAACATCGTCGAACGCGCGGAGGAAGAACGTGAATTCCGGCTTGACCACTCCGAGCACGCCGGAACCGGCGAGTTCAGCGACGAGGAGCTGATGACCATCACCGCCGAGGACGTGAACAGGTCCGTGGAGCCGCTGCTGCGCGGCCTGGGACTCTCGGTGCCGGCATGACTAACCCTGATCCAGAACGCCGTTCGTTTGCTTCGCGCACCCCGGTCAATCACAACCCCGACAAGGTGGTCTACCGCCGGGGTTTCGTCACGCGCCACCAGGTAACAGGTTGGCGGTTCGTGATGCGCCGCATCGCCTCGGGTATTGCCTTGCACGACACCCGAATGCTCGTCGACCCGCTGCGCACCCAGTCACGCGCGGTGCTGATGGGGGCGCTCGTCCTGGTCACCGGGCTGGTCGGTTGCTTCGTGTTCTCACTGATCCGGCCCAACGGCCAGGCGGGCACCAGTCCGGTGCTGGCCGACCGGTCCACCGCCGCACTGTATGTGCGGGTCGGCGACGCGGTGCACCCGGTGCTCAACCTGACCTCGGCGCGGTTGATCGTCGGTAAGCCGGTCAACCCCACGACGGTGAAAAGCTCTGAACTGGACCGCTTTCCGCGTGGGAATCTGATCGGCATTCCGGGCGCCCCGGAGCGGATGGTGCAGAACACCACCCGCGACGCCAACTGGACGGTGTGTGACTCCGTCAGCGGGCAGGGTGGGCGCAGCGCCCACAGCACGGCGGTAACGGTCATTGCGGGGCGGCCGGACAGCGACGGCGCCCGCGCGGCCGCGCTCGGCTCCGCCCAGGCGGTCCTGGTCGATAACGGCACGGGCAGCTGGCTGCTATGGGACGGCAGGCGCAGCCAGTTGGACCTAAACGACCATGCGGTCACCAGCGCGCTCGGGCTGGGCACCGACGCACTCGTGCCGCGGCCCATCGCGTTGGGGTTGTTCAACGCCATTCCCGAAGCGCCGCCACTGACGGCGCCGGTCATTCCGAACGCCGGTAGTCAGCCGGCCTTCGATGTGCCCGTGCCGGTCGGCGCGGTGGTGGAGGACGTCACCCTCAATGGCGCCGCTAAAGCCGAAACCTCGCAGTACTACGCGGTGCTGCCGGACGGTCTGCAGCCGATCTCGCCGGTGCTGGCCGCGCTCCTGCGCAACACCAACTCCTTCGGCTTGCAGCAGCCGCCACGGCTGAGCGCAGACCAGGTGGCCAAGCTGCCCGTGTCACGCATGCTGGACACCACGCGTTATCCGGTTCAGTCGCTGAGCCTGGTCGACGTGGCGAGCAGCCCCGTCACGTGCGCGTACTGGAGCAAGCCGGCCGGGGCGGCCACCAGTTCGTTGAGCTTGCTCAGCGGCGCGGCGCTGCCGGTGGCCGACGCCGTGCACACCGTCGACCTGGTCGGGGGCGGCGGTACCACCGCCACCGAGGTCGCGCTGCCGCCGGGCACCGGCTACTTCACCCAGAGCGTGGGTGGTGGTGCAACGGCTCCGGCCACCGGCTCGCTGTTCTGGGTCTCCGATACCGGGGTGCGCTACGGCATCGACACCGAGGGTGAAGGCGGACGCAAAACCGTTGAGGCACTTGGCCTGCAGACCCCGCCGCTGACCATTCCGTGGTCGTTCCTGACGCTGTTCGCGTCGGGCCCGACGCTGTCACGGGCCGACGCGTTGTTGGCTCACGATGCCCTGCCGCCGGACACCAAGCCCGGGCGCGCGGCGTCGGCCGATGGAGGGTCCCGATGAGCAGACTGATCTTCGAGGCTCGCCGGCGGCTGACTCCGCCGACGACCCGTAAGGGCACCATCACCATCGAGGCGCCACCCCAGTTGCCCCGGGTCATTCCGCCGTCCCTGTTGCGACGCGCGATGCCCTACCTGATGGGGATCCTCATCGTCGGCATGATCGTCGCGATGGTCGCGACCGGGATGCGGCTGATTTCTCCGCAGACCCTGTTCTTTCCCTTCGTGATGCTGCTGGCGGCCACCTCACTATTTCGCGGCAACGACAACAAGATGCGCACCGAGGAAGTCGACGCCGAGCGGGCCGACTATCTGCGTTATCTGTCGGTGGTCCGGGACAACATCCGTGCGCAGGCAGCTGAGCAGCGCGCGGCCGCGCAGTGGTCTCATCCGGAACCGGAGGCCCTGGCTTCGGTGCCCGGATCCCGCCGCCAGTGGGAGCGCGACCCCCACGATCCGGATTTCCTGGTGTTGCGTGCCGGACGCCACTCCGCCCCCCTGGCTACCACGCTGCGGGTCAACGACACCGCTGACGAAGTCGACCTGGAGCCGGTGTCGCACAGCGCATTACGCAGCCTGCTCGACACGCAGCGCACCGTACGTGACGTTCCCACCGGAATCGACGTCACCAAGGTTTCGCGGATCACCGTCCTCGGCGACCACGCGCAGGTGCGTGCGGCGCTGCGGGCGTGGCTGGCGCAGGCGGTCACCTGGCACGATCCGACGGTCCTCGGGGTGGCCTTGGCCAGCCCCGATCTGGAGAGCAGTGACTGGTCCTGGCTGAAGTGGTTGCCGCACGTGGACATTCCCGGGCAGGCCGATGGCGTGGGCCCGGCCCGCTATTTGGCGGCCGACGCCGACGAGCTGGTCGAAATGCTGGGCTCCACCCTGCTCGACCGTCCGGCATTCACCGGTGCGGCAGCAGATGCGTTGCGGCACTTGCTGATCGTGGTCGACGATCCAGACTACGACGTGACCGCGTCGACGCTCGGCGTGGGCCGTGCCGGGGTGACTGTCGTGCACTATTCGGCCACACCACCGCATCGCGAGCAATATTCCGATCCGGAAAAACCGATCCTGCAGATGACCGACGGTGGCATCCAGCGGTGGCAGACCGGTGGCTGGCAGCCCTATATCGACAATGCCGACGAGTTCGGCGCCGACGAGGCCGCTCACCTGGCCCGCCGGCTGTCCCGGTGGGACTCGAACCCGACGCACGCCGGGTTGCGCTCCGCGGCCACCCGGGGCGCGAGTTTCACCACGCTGCTGGGCATCCCGGATGCGTCCCGGCTGGACGTGCCGGCGCTGTGGGCGCCGCGCCGTCGCGACGACGAGCTGCGCGTGCCGATCGGCGTCACCGCCACCGGCGAGCCGCTGATGTTCGATCTCAAGGACGAAGCCGAAGGCGGAATGGGTCCGCACGGGCTGATGATCGGGATGACGGGTTCCGGCAAGTCGCAGACGCTGATGTCGATTCTGTTGGCGCTGTTGACGACTCATTCCGCGGACCGGCTGATCGTCATCTACGCCGACTTCAAGGGCGAGGCCGGCGCCGACAGCTTCCGGAATTTCCCGCAGGTTGTCGCGGTGATCTCGAACATGGCCGAGAAGAAGTCGCTGGCCGACCGGTTCGCCGACACGCTGCGCGGTGAGGTGGCCCGCCGTGAAACGCTGCTGCGCGAGGCCGGCCGCCGCGTCCAGGGCAGCGCGTTCAACTCCGTGCTCGAGTATGAAAATGCTCGAGAATCCGGGGCCGCCGGGACATTCGACTTAGCGCCAATCCCGACGCTGTTCGTGGTGGCCGACGAGTTCACCCTGATGCTGGCCGATCATCCGGAATACGCCGAGCTTTTCGACTATGTGGCACGCAAGGGGCGTTCGTTCCGCATCCACATCCTGTTCGCGTCCCAGACGCTGGATGTCGGCAAGATCAAGGACATCGACAAGAACACCTCCTACCGGATCGGGCTGAAAGTGGCCAGCCCCAGCGTTTCCCGCCAGATCATCGGTGTGGAGGACGCCTACCACATCGAGTCCGGCAAAGAACACAAAGGCATCGGCTTCCTGGTGCCCGCGCCCGGGGCCACCCCGATCAAGTTCCGCAGCACCTACGTCGACGGCATCTACGAGCCGCCACGCACCACCAAAGCCCGTGTCGTGCAATCACTCCCAGAACCCAAGATCTTCACGGCCGCAGCGGTGGAGGCAGACCCGGGCACGGTGATCGCCACCGCCGATGCCGAGGAACCGGCCGGCCCGCCGCGCAAGCTGATCGCGACCGTCGGCGAACAGCTGGCCCGCTACGGACCGCGAGCCCCCCAGCTGTGGCTGGCGCCGTTGGACGAACCGATCCCGCTCACCGCACTGCTGGCCCGAGCCGCGGTGCCGCCACGGCACTGGCGCTGGCCGCTCGGAGAGATCGACAAGCCGTTCGAGATGCGCCGCGATCCGCTGGTGTTCGACGCCCGGTCGTCAGCCGGCAACATGGTGATCCACGGCGGTCCCAAGTCCGGCAAATCGACTGCACTGCAAACATTTATGCTCTCGGCCGGCAGCCTGCACTCACCCCGCGAGGTGACGTTCTACTGTCTGGATTACGGCGGCGGACAACTGCGTTCACTGGACGGTCTGGCCCATGTCGGCAGCGTCGCGTCGGCGCTGGAACCCGAACGCATCCGGCGTACCTTCGGTGAGCTGGAACAGCTGCTGCTGTCCCGGCAGCAGCGTGAGGTGTTCCGCAACCGCGGTGGCAACGGTTCGGCTCCCGACGACGGCTACGGTGAGGTGTTCCTGGTCATCGACAACCTCTACGCCTTCGGCCGCGACAACATCGACCAGTTCAACACACGAAACCCATTGCTGTCCAAGGTAACCGAGTTGGTCAACGTGGGTCTGGCGTACGGCATCCACGTGATCATCACCACCCCGAGCTGGCTGGAGGTGCCGCTGGCGATGCGCGACGGCCTGGGGCTGCGCCTGGAGCTGAAGTTGCACGACGCGCGCGACAGCAATGTGCGGGTGGTCGGGGCGCTGCGCCGGCCGGCCGACGCCGTCCCGGCCGACCAGCCCGGCCGCGGGCTGACCATGGCCGCCGAGCACTTCCTGTTCGCCGCTCCGGAGCCGGAACAGGTTGCCGCGATCAACGCCCGCTACCCCGGAGTTGCCGCCCCGCCGGTGCGGCTGCTACCCACCAACCTCGCTGCCGAAGCGGTCGGCGCGCTGTATCGCGGACCGGATCAGATTGTCATCGGCCAGCGCGAGGAAGACCTGGCGCCGGTGATGCTCGACTTCGCCGCCAATCCGCTGCTGATGGTGTTCGGCGACAGCAAGTCCGGAAAGACCACCCTGCTGCGCCACCTGATCCGCACCATCCGCGCGCACTCGACCGCCGACCAGGTGGCCTTCACCGTGCTGGACCGCCGGCTGCATCTCGTCGACGAACCGCTGTTCCCCGACAACGAATACACCGCCAACATCGACCGGGTCATCCCGGCGATGCTCGGGCTGGCAAACCTCATCGAGTCACGACGGCCACCGGCCGGCCTGTCTCCTGCCGAGCTGGCCCACTGGACTTACCACGGCCACACCCACTACCTCATCATCGACGACGTCGACCAGATCCCGGATTCGGCGGCCATGACGGGTCCGTACATCGGACAGCGGCCCTGGACCCCGCTCATCGGTCTGCTCGGGCAGGCGGGCGATTTGGGCTTGCGGGTGATCGTGACGGCGCGTGCCTCCGGCTCGGGCCACGCGCTGATGACCAGCCAGCTGCTGCGGCGGTTCAACGACCTGCAGGCGACCACCGTCATGCTTTCGGGCAATCCGGCCGACAGCGGGAAGATCCGGGGTCAGCGATTCGACCGGTTGCCTCCTGGACGCGCGGTGTTGTTGAGCGACAGCGAATCTCCGACCTACATGCAGTTGGTCAACCCGCTCGTCGGGGAGGCCGCGACATTTGGTGAAACGCAACAGAAGGGGAGTCAGTCATGACGTTGCGAGTGGTTCCGGAGGGGCTGACCGCTGCCAGCGCGGCCGTGGAGGCGCTGACGGCGCGGCTGGCGGCCGCGCATGCTGCCGCGGCTCCGTCGATCACCGCGGTGGTGCCGCCTGCCGTGGATCCGGTTTCGCTGCAGACCGCCGCCGAGTTCAGCGTCCAGGGGCAGGAGCACGCCGTCGTCGCCGCCGAAGGCGTCGAGGAACTGGGACGTGCGGGCGTCGGGGTGGGCGAATCGGGCGCAAGCTATCTCGCCGGTGATGCGGCGGCCGCGGCTACCTACGGGATCGCGGGCGCCTGACCATGGTCGCGCCCTTGGGGCCCCTTTGGATTGCTTCGCCGCCCGAGGTGCATTCGGCGTTGCTGAGCAGTGGTCCTGGTCCGGGTTCGCTGCTGGCGGCGGCCGCGGCGTGGAATCTGCTCAGCGCCGAATATGCCGCGGCCGCAGCAGAACTCAGTGGGATCCTGGGGGCGGTGCAAGCGGGAGCGTGGCAGGGGCCGAGCGCGCAGCAGTATGTCGCCGCACATCTGCCCTATGTGGCGTGGCTGATGCAGGCCAGCGCCGACAGCGCGGCGATCGCGACCCAGCACGAGGCGGTCGCGGCCGCCTACACGGCTGCCTTAGCGGCCATGCCGACCCTGGTGGAGCTGGCCGCCAACCACGTCATTCATGGCATCTTGGTGGCGACGAATTTCTTTGGCATCAATACCATTCCGATCGCGCTGAATGAGGCCGACTACCTGCGCATGTGGGTCCAGGCTGCCGCGACCATGGGCCTTTATCAGGCGGCCGCGGGTAGCGCCCTGGCGTCGGTCCCGCCGCCTGCTCCCGCGCCGGCAGTGATGAATCCCGGCGGCGAGCCGGCCGCCGGGATGGTCGCCAACGCGGCTCAGGCACAAGCCGCCGCCGCCACGTTCAACCCCTGGCAGTTCCTCTGGCAGCTGCTCCAGGACATGTGGAACGCCTACACGGGCTTCTACGGCTGGATGTTAAAAGAGATCGCGACGTTCCTGCAGGACCCCATCGGCAACTCGATAAAGATCATCATCGCCTTCCTCACCAACCCGGTGGCGGCGTTGATCACCTACGGCCCACTGTTGTTCGCGCTGGGATACCAGGTCTTCTTCAACCTCGTCGGCTGGCCCACCTGGGGCATGGTGTTTAGTTCGCCGTTCCTGGTGCCGGCCGCGCTCAGCCTAGGTCTGAGCGCGATAGCATTCGCGGCGCTGGCGCCAGCCGAGATCGCGGTGGCTGCCGGCCCGGCCGCGGGAATACCGCTGGCGGTCGCCGTCACGTCGGCGTCTCCGTGGCCGGCTGTCAGTCTTGCCTCAACGGCCAGCGGCCTCGCGGGGGCTCCGGCACCACCCGGAGCTGGTGCTTCGGCCGGCGCCGCGCCGGCCCCGGCTGCCCCGGCTCCCGCAAGTTTTGCCTACCTAGTTGGCGGCATTGATGATTGGGGACCCACCTCGGGTCCGACGGTGGGTGGCCGAGGCAGCCTCAAGGCGCCGGCGGCGACCATCCCGGCCGCCGGCGCGGCAGCGGCAAGCCGCGCGGCAAGCCGCGCGCGACGCCGCTCGCGACGCGAATTACGGGACTACGGCGACGAATTCCTCGACATGGACTCCGGCGCCGGCCCCGCGGCAACCGGGGACCCCGCCCAGGCGTCCGACTGCGGGGCGGGCCCGCTCGGGTTCGCCGGGACCGCAGCCCAAGAGCCGGTGCTGCGTGCGGTCGGCCTGACGGCGTTGGCCGGTGACGAGTTCGGGGGCGGTCCGCGGATGCCGATGGTACCGAGCAGCTGGGACGGCCTGCAGGAAGGCGTACCGAAAGGGGGAGCCGACGCTTCGCACCACGACAGCGTGTAACCGAAATCCGAATTGTCAGAGAAAGGGGTTGTTATGAGTCTTCTGGATGCCCACATTCCGCAGTTGGTGGCCTCCCAGTCGGCGTTTGGCGCCAAGGCGGCGTTGATGCGTCACACGATCGGTCAGGCCGAGCAGGCGGCGATGTCGGCGCAGGCGTTTCACCAGGGCGAGTCCGCCGCCGCGTTTCAGGGCGCCCACGCCCGGTTCGTGGAGGCAGCGGCCAGGGTCAACGCCCTGCTGGACATCGCCCAGGCCAACCTCGGTGACGCCGCCGGAACTTATGTGGCCGCCGATTCCGCTGCTGCGTCCAGCTACACGGCGTTCTGAGCCCACAGACAACCGAAAGGAGTTGTGATGTCACAGATCATGTACAACTACCCGGCGATGCTGGGACACGCCGGGGACATGTCGGGATATGCCGGCACCATGCAGGGGCTGGGCTCGGATATCGCCGCCGAGCAGTCCGCGCTGTCGAACGCCTGGCAAGGCGACACCGGGTTGACGTATCAGGCATGGCAGGCGCAGTGGAACCAGGCGATGGCAGACCTGGTGCGGGCCTATCAGTCGATGGCCGGCACGCACGAAGCCAACACCATGGCGATGATGGCCCGCGACCAGGCCGAAGCCGCAAAATGGGGCGGCTAGCAAGTTAGATGGTTGCAGAATCCGCAGAACCGTCGCAGCCTAACGCCGTCGAGCTGACGGTCGACAACGCATGGTTCATCGCCGAAAGCGTCGGGGCCGGCAGTTTCCCGTGGGTGCTGGCCATCACCCCGCCATACACCGATAGCGCGCAACGAAATGCGTTCTTCGAGCGTCAGAAAGACGAGCTGACCGGGCTGGGGTTGATGTCGCCGGACGGTACCGTCAACACCGCGGTGGCCGACTGGATCAAAGTGGTGTGCTTCCCCGACCGGTGGCTGGACCTACGTTACATAGGGCCGGCATCGGCCGAGGGAACCGGCGAGTTGCTGCGTGGCATTGTCGCCCGGCGGGTCGGCGCCGGCGGCAAGACCTCCCGGAAATTCAACACCGTCGTCGCACTGCGCAGCGCTCAGCTGATCACCTTCACGGCAATGGATATCGATGACCCGCGGGCCCTGGTTCCGGTCCTCGGTGTCGGGCTGTCGCAGCGGGCGCCGGCCCGGTTCGAGGAGTTCAGCATGCCCATGCGGGTTGGCGCCCGCGCCGACGAGCGGCTGCGTTCCGGCGCGCCACTCGAGGAAGTCCTTGACTACCTGGGCATCCCGGCGTCGGCACGGCCGGTGGTGGAGGCGGTCTTCTCCGGGCCGCGCAGCTACGTCGAAATCGTCGCCGGCTGCAACCGCGACGGCCAGCACACCACCACCGACGTCGGTCTGAGCATCGTCGACACCACCGCGGGCCGGGTATTGGTGAGTCCGTCCCGAGCCTTCGACGGCGAGTGGGTGTCGACCTTCAGCCCCGGGACACCGTTTGCGACTGCCGTCGCGATCGAGCAACTCATCGCCAACCTGCCTGAGGGGCAATGGTTCCCCGGCCAGCGGTTGTCCCGCGACTTCTCCGGACAACCCTCATAACCGAAATCAGAAAGTGAGTACGATGTCTCCGCAACGGCCCCAACGGATTTGGACGGTCCGGTGATGTCGGGCACCGTGATGCCGATTGTCCGCGTCGCCATCCTCGCCGACAGCCGGTTGACCGAGATGGCCCTGCCCGCGGAGCTGCCGCTGCGCGAAATCCTGCCCGCGGTCCAGCGTTTGGTCATTCCCGCGGCGGAGAACGGCGATGGCGGCGAGGCCGGTTTGAGTGCGGCTGCGCACCTGAGCCTGGCGCCCATCGGCGGTGCACCGTTCAGCCTCGACGCCAGCCTGGACACCGTCGGGGTGGTCGACGGTGATCTGCTCGCATTGCAGCCGGTGCCCACCGGTCCGGCCGCCCCGGGGATCGTCGAGGACATCGCCGACGCCGCCATGATCTTCTCGAGTTCGCGGCTGAACCCTTGGGGGCCAAAGCATATCCAGCGCGGGGCGCTCGCCGCGGTGATCGGTGTGGCTCTGGTGGCGACCGGCCTGGCGGTCAGCTACCGGGTGACGACGGACGCGTTGGCCGGCCTGGTCACGGTCAGCGGGATCGCGGTGGTGCTGGCGGTGGCCGGGTTGCTGGTCACGGCCCGCTCGCCACGGACGGGGACCGCGATGTCGATTGCCGCGCTGGTGCCGATCGCCGGGGCACTGGCGCTGGCGGTGCCCGGGAACTTCGGGCCGGCGCAGCTGCTGCTGGCGGCTGCGGGTGTCACCGCGTGGTCTCTGATCTGCCTGATGGTGCCCAGCGCCGAACGTGAGCGCATCGTCGCCTTCTTCACCGCGGTGGCGGTGACGGCAGCCGGGGTATGGCTGGCCGCCGGCGCCGAAGTGCTGTGGCAGCTGCCGATGCGCAGCGTCGGCTGCGGGCTGATCGTGGCCGCGCTGCTGATCACCATCCAGGCGGCTCAGCTGTCGGCGCTGTGGGCGCGCTTTCCGCTGCCGGTCATCCCGGCGCCGGGGGACCCCACCCCGTCGGCGCCGTCGTTGCGGGTGCTCGAAGACCTGCCGCGGCGGGTGCGCGTCAGTGACGCCCATCAGAGCGGTTTCATCGCCGCGGCCGTGCTGCTGAGCGTCCTGGGATCGGTGGCCATCGCGGTGCGCCCCGAAGCGGTCAGTGGCGTGGGTTGGTACGTGGTGGCGGCGACGGCAGCCGCGACCGCGCTGCGCGCCCGCGTATGGGATTCGGCCGCCTGCAAGGCCTGGTTGCTGGCCCAGCCGCATCTGGTGGCGGGAGTCCTGCTGGTGGTCTACACGGCGACCGGGCGCTATGTCGCCGCCTTGGGCGCGGTGCTGGTGCTTGCGGTACTCGTGCTGGCCTGGATCGTCGTTGCGCTGAACCCTGCCATTGCCTCGCCGGACAGCTACTCTCTGCCGCTGCGCCGCCTGCTGGGCTTTGTCGCCGCCGGCCTGGACGTTTCGCTCATCCCGGTGATGGCATACCTGGTCGGCCTGTTCACCTGGGTCCTCAATCGATGACACGTGGCACCGGATTAGGTTGCTGCGCAGCAATTCTGGCTGTGGTGGTGGCCACTGCTCCGCCGGCGTCGGCTATCGCGCCGCCGGTGGTCGACGCCACCGTGGATCCGCCCAGTGGTACCCCGGGGCCGGTGCAGCCGATGGAGCAACGCGGTGCCTGCAGTGTCTCGGGACTCATGGCGGGTACCGACGTCGGTGTCCCGGCACCCAGCCAAGCGATGCTGAATCTGCCTGCGGCATGGCAATTCTCGCGCGGTGACGGTCAGTTGGTGGCCATCATCGACACCGGGGTACAACCGGGTCCGCGATTGCCGAACGTAGACGGCGGTGGCGACTTCGTGGATTCGACCGACGGCCTGACCGACTGCGACGGGCACGGCACCCTGGTCGCCGGGCTCGTCGCCGGGCAGCCCGGCGCCGACGGCTTCGCTGGAGTCGCGCCGGCGGCGCGGTTGCTGTCAATCCGGGTGACCTCGGCCAAATTCTCGCCGCGGACCTCAGGCGGGGACCCCACGCTGGCCCGGGCAGCGATCGACGTGGACACGCTGTCCCGCGCGATCGTGCATGCCGCCGACCTCGGCGCCCGGGTGATCAACATCTCCGCGGTGACCTGCCTGCCCGCCGACCGGACGGTCGACCAGTCCGCCCTGGGGGCGGCGATCAGGTATGCGGCCGTGGACAAGGACGCGGTGATCGTGGCCGCCGCCGGCAACAGCGGCGCGGCCGGCTCGGGCGGCGGTGGGAGCTCCTGCGACTCGAACCCGCTGACCGACCTGAGCCGCCCGGACGATCCACGCAACTGGGCCGGCGTCACCTCGATCTCCATCCCGTCGTGGTGGCAGCCGTACGTGTTGTCGGTGGCATCCTTGGCGCCGGACGGCCAGCCGTCGAAGTTCACCATGGCCGGTCCGTGGGTGGGTATCGCCGCACCCGGGGAAAACATTCTGTCGGTGAGCAATGGCGACGGCGGTGGCCTGGCCAACGGCCTTCCCAATGACCACCAGCAACTGGTGCCGATCAGCGGCACCAGCTACGCGGCCGGCTACGTCTCCGGCGTCGCAGCGCTGGTCCGCAGCAAGTATCCCGGCCTGAGCGCGGGCGAGGTGGTGGGCCGCATCACCGCCACCGCCCACAACGGCGCCCGCGCCCCGTCCAACATCGTCGGCACCGGCGCCGTCGATCCGGTGGCGGCGCTGACCTGGCAACTGCCCGCCCGGCAATCAGGAGCGCCAGCGGCGGCAACGGCGAAACCCGTTGCAGTTCCACCGGCACCCAAGCCCAAGGACACCACACCCCGCAACGTCGCATTCGCCGGAGCCGCAGCGTTGGCATTGCTGGTCGGCATCACCGCAGCAACTGCGGCGGCGGTGCGCCGGCGAAAGGAGCCGATCCCGTGAGCCCCAATTCGATTCCGCGCCCGGGAAACGGGCGGATCGCCGTGGCGCTGCTGGCGATGGTGCCCGCGGCGATGGCTTACCCGTGGCAGTCGACCCGCGACTACTGGCTGATCGGGATCGCCGCCCTGGTGGTGATCGTCCTGTTCGGCTGGTGGCGCGGACTGCACTTCACCACGATCGTGCGTCGCCGGCTGGCCATGATGCGGCGACGGCGGTCGGGCACCGATCCCGCAGCCCAGGTGCGCACCACGGCGCTGCTGCGGATCGGTCCGCCGGCCCCGGGCCTGGAGGTGCTCCCGCTGCCGTTGATAGCCGGGTACCTGGACCGCTACGGCATCCGCGCCGACGCCGTCCGAATTACCGGGCATGTCAACGCGGCGGGCGAGCGGGAGCTGTGGATCGGGATGACGGTGTCGGCCGTGGCCAACCTAGCGGCGCTGCAGGCCCGGTCACCCCGAATCCCGTTGCAGCAGACCGCCGAGGTCGCCGCGCGCCGGCTTGCCGACCACCTTCGCGAAATCGGCTGGGACGTCGGCACGGTTGGGCGTGACGACGCGCCGCGGTTGCTGGCCCGAGCCGATCGCGAAACGTGGCGGTGCGTGCGCCACGGCGACTCCGATTACCTTGCCGCATACCGGGTCAGCGTGGATGCCGCATTGCCGGAAACATTGGCTGCCGTGTGGTCGCATCCGGCGCGTGAGACCTGGGCGGCATTGGAGATCGGCACCGCCGGTCGAGCGGACGGCCCGCCCACGATTGCCGTCGCGTGCGCGTTCCGCACCGACACGCGTCCCGACGGCGCTGCGCCGATGGCTGGACTGACTCTGCAACGCGGCAGCCAGTGGCTGGCACTGGCGGCATTGGAGCCGTCGTCCACCCGGCGACTCGACGGACATACCGACGCGCCCGACGGCCTGCTGGAGCGACTGGTGTGGCCCACCCCGTCGGCTTGGGCGGGGCACACGGCGCTCACCGAGGCCGCTAATGCTAATCGAACATGAAACTGCGCAGGAACAGCGTCATCCGCCGCAGGTAATCCAACTGGCTCACATGCATGACGTGACTGCCGGGGAACCAGTGCAGCGCGCAATGATCCCAGTGCTCCCATAGCGTTACGGCATGTTCGGGTGGAGCCATCCGATCGCCGAGGCCGGTGATGATCATCCGGCGGTGCTTGGGCAGCAGCGGCTGATAATTCAGCGGGCCGTGGTAGGCCAGCCCGGCGCTCAGCTCGTCACGGCTGATGCGTGACAGGCACAGGCCCAGCCGGACCAGCCTGCTGGCCGGAAACCATTCGTCGAACAGTTTGCCCGGGCTGACCACCGGGCAGTTGGGGATGACGGCTTCGAGTCGATTCTCCACCGACGCAACCAGCGCCGACGTGTAGCCGCCCAGCGATATTCCGGTCAGTGCGATGCGCTCGACGCCGGTGTGGCGCAGGTAGTCCACGATGGAGCGAAAGTCGTACACCGCTTGGGCCATCGCCTCGGCGAAGCCGCTCAAGCCGCCGGCGAAGAAACCGAAACCGCTGAACGGGGAATGCCTCTCGGCTCGCTTGCCGTGAAAAGGCAAGGTGTACAACAGCACATCGTAACCGGACCGGTAATACCACGGCAGTGAGAAGAACAGCCCGTTGAGTAAGTACGACGAGCCCATGAAACCGTGGATGACACACAACGTGGGGCGCGGCCCGTCGTCATGGCGCCAATGCTGTGCGTGCACCACGTTGTTTGCGGTCAACCCGCTCCACTGCTTACGCATGGTGGGGTTGACCGCCCGGAAGCCGCTGGCGAACGAGATGTCGTCGACGGTGCCGCGCGCGATCCACTCGGCGAGCGGGCTGGCGCGCCGCGACGAAATCCTGGGCAGATCCGTCGGTGCCGGAAAGGACCTTGCCGGATCATGTTCGGCGGCCAGTTCGGCGTAGAAGTTCAAATTGCTGCGTTCGCTGCCGGAATTGACGCGTAGTAAGGCGGTCGCCAGGACGGCCGGTGCGACCGTGGTGGACAGCACTGACGACGCCGCGGTGCGCAGGGCGATATCGCCTACGGCCGACGACTCGACGACGATGCGTTGACGCAGCGAGAGCGCAGATCGTGGCGGTAGCCCTTCGGCGCCGGCGTCGGCCCCGGGTACGTCGGGAATCGGGACCGGCGGATCTATGGGATCCGCTGGAGACATCCCCGAAAACTCCGACATCCCGTCGATGCTATCTCGCCGATATCGCGGGGTGTCGGCGAATTCGACAGTGTCGTCAATTTCTGGGGCAACGCGGTGCACGTCCGGACCCCATCGGTAATAGGTTGTTCCATAACACCCGATTGGCGACGGTGTTGATCAGGAGGACCGACATGTGGGATCCCGACGTCTACCTGGCCTTTGCGGATCATCGCAGCCGTCCGTTCTATGACTTGGTGTCCCGGGTGGGCGCTAAGCGGGCGCGCCGGGTGGTCGACCTGGGTTGCGGACCCGGCCACCTGACGCGGCACCTGGCGCGACGCTGGCCCGAGGCGACGATCGAGGCTTTGGACAGTTCACCGGAAATGGTAGCCGCCGCCCGGGAACGCGGTATCGACGCCACGACCTGCGACGTGCGGAACTGGAAGCCTCGGCCAGACACCGATGTGGTGGTCAGCAACGCCGCACTGCACTGGGTGCCCGAACACTCGGAACTGCTGGTCCGCTGGGCCGGCGAGCTGGCGGCAGGATCCTGGATAGCGGTTCAGGTCCCGGGCAACTTCGATACCCCGTCGCACGCCGTGGTGCGGACTCTGGCCCGGCGGGAGCCGTACGCAAAGCTCTTGCGCGACATCCCGTTTCGGGTGGGAGCGGTGGTGCATCCGCCGGCCCACTACGCGAATCTGCTGATGGACGCCGGATGCAAGGTCGATGCCTGGGAGACCACCTACCTGCACCAGCTCACCGGTGAGCACCCGGTGCTGGAATGGATCACCGGCACCGCGCTCGTTCCGGTGCGGGAAAGGCTGGACGACGCGGGTTGGCAGCAGTTCCGCCAGGAGCTGATTCCGCTGCTCGACGACGCCTACCCGCGCCGCGCCGACGGCACCACCATCTTCCCGTTCCGCCGGCTATTCATCGTCGCCGAGGTCGAGGGAGCACGCCGCGGTTCTTGAGTCTTGGCGAATTCGTATCGGCGGTCGGCCCGTCGGGCTCGTCGGCCGTGTCGCGTTTCGCACAGGCCGCGTCGATGCCGCTGCCTGCGCTGGTTGCGCCACATCCGTTGTCGCTGTGAGCGCTAAGGGCGTCGACTGTGCGGGGAGGGCGTCGACC
The DNA here is from genome assembly GCF_900566075.1 of Mycobacterium pseudokansasii. Taxonomy (NCBI): domain Bacteria; kingdom Bacillati; phylum Actinomycetota; class Actinomycetes; order Mycobacteriales; family Mycobacteriaceae; genus Mycobacterium; species Mycobacterium pseudokansasii. Next base: position 460,298 of record NZ_UPHU01000001.1, read on the forward strand.
GTGCGGTGAGGGTGCCGAGTGTGCGGTGAGGGCGCCGAGTGTGCGGTGAGGGCGCCGAGTGTGCGGTGAGGGTGCCGAGTGTGCGCTAAGGGCGTCGAGTGTGCGGTGAGGGCGCCGACTGTGCGGTGAGGGTGCCGAGTGTGCCGCCAGGGCGGCCCGCCGCGGATTTTCCCGCCCTACAAGCACCCTCAAAGCCGTCACCGCGCACTCGATACGGCGGCATGGCAGCCGAACCGACGTGCCGAGGACTGACGCCCAGCCGGGTGTGCGCAGCAAGGCCCGCAGACATCGATGACCAGCAGCATTTGTGGTCACCTTGAATTGAGTGACGCGGGCACACCGGACCGAGGCGGCAGGTGTGGCCAATTAGGCGGTTGCGCCGGCGTATTCGAGGATCGCGCTATTGACCGGCCGGCGCGGCTTCTTCCTCGATACCGCGGTCGGCCGCGATCGCCGACCTGCTGCTGGGCGTCGTCCGATGGATCCGCAGATACGTTTCGGTGTAACGCTCTGCGATGCGGGTACCGGCGAATTCCGACGGGATCACGTCTCCGGTGCGCTGACGCCAATCGTGAAGCCGGACGGCGAGATCCGCTGCGACCGCGTCGATCTTCGCGGCGGCGGCACCGGTCAGCAGATTCGTGGTCTCGGTGGGGTCGGCGCGCAGATCGTACAGTTCCCGTTGCGGTCGCGGTGACCTGACGAACGGTGCGACGGCCATCCCGGACGGGCTTTCCTCGATGTCCCACGGCAGATCCAGCAACGGGCGGGGCACGTAGTTCTCGATGTAGCTGAATTCCTTTGTGCGGATTGCACGTATCGGGTCAAAGGAGTCATGGTAGGTCTTGGTGGTGTACACATGGTCGCGAACCGGCTCGGCGACGGTGTCGGCCCCGACCAAGGCGGCCGCGTGTGACAGGCCGTCGACATCGGCCGCGATGTCGATCCCCAGCAGGTCCAGCAGTGTCGGTAACAGGTCGACGCCGCTGAACAATTCGTCGTAGACGCGCGGGGCAACCTCCCGGCGGGTGGGTGGGCGCACGATCATGGCGATGCCGGTTCCGGCGTCGTAGAGCGTGGATTTGGCACGCGGAAACGCCGGGCCGTGATCGGTCAGGAACACCACCCAGGTGCTGGCGTCCAGCCCGGTTTCGGCCATCGTGTCCAGCATCCGGCCGACGGCGGCGTCCGCGGTGGTGATGGCTCCGTAGAAATCAGCCAGGTCCTGGCGCACTGCGGGGGTATCGGGGAGATAGTCGGGGACGTCGACGCCTGCGCTGTCGGCCGGTTGGTAGCGGTCGTGCGGGTAGGGCCGATGGGTTTCGAAAAACCCTGCCGTTAGCAGGAACGGCTGGCCGGAAAGATCCGGCACGCAATCCTGCAGCCACTCCCGCACCTTCTCGACCACATATTCGCAGTAGGAGTTCGACACGTCGAATTCGTCGAATCCCAGCCGCGCGGGGTAGGACGTCTCGTGTTGCATCCCGAAAAGGGCTGAATACCAACCCTGCTCGCCCAACAGTTGCGGCAGTGTCCGGACTCCGCTGCGGTATTCCCAGCCGTGATGGGCCAGCCCCACCAGCCCATTGGTTTGCGGGTAGCGACCGGTGAACAGCGATCCCCGCGACGGCGAGCACAGCGGCGCGGTGGCGTGCGCCCGGGTGAACAAGATCCCCTCGGCGGCAAGCTGGTCCAGTCGCGGGCTCACGACATCCGGGTGACCGTAGACACCGAGGTAGCGCCCCAGGTCGTGCCAATGCACGATCAGCACGTTGTCTTTACCGTCTATGGCGTCTTGGCCGTCGTCGCGTTCACCCGTCACCGTTTGCCGCCTCTCGAGCGTGCTTGCGGCGGCGACGATACCCGGTGTCGACCGAACCGGCGAAGTTCAAGCCTGTCCCCAGCGGTTCTCCCAGACGAACTCCGGGAGCGGCCGCGCGACGGCCCAGCCGTCCAACTCCAGCGCCGGCCGTGCCGGAAACTCCGGCACCGGGCCCAAACACAGCACTGCCACCGGTTCCGCATCGGAGGGGATCCCCAGCAGCGCCGCCAACCGTTGCGGATCGAACAGCGACACCCAACCCATGCCGAGGCCTTCGGCGCGAGCCGCCAGCCACAGATTCTGGATCGCGCAGGACACCGACGCCAGATCCATCTGGGGTAGTGTGCGCCGGCCGAAGATGTGCACGTCCCGGTTGTCGCACAGCGCCACCACCAGCAGCTCGGCGCATTCGCGAACGCCCTCGACCTTGAGCGCAAGAAACTCCTCGGCCCGTTCGCCCAGGGCGTGGGCCGTCCGCGCGCGCTCCTCGTCGACGAGGGCGTGGATGTCGTTGCGCAGCGCCCTATCGGTGATCCGGATGATCCGCCAGGGCTGCATCAGACCGACACTGGGCGCGGCGTGTGCGGCGTGCAGCAACCGAGCCAGCACCTCTTCGGGCACCACGCTGCCGGGCACGAAGCGGCGCATGTCCCGACGCTCGGAGATCACGCGATACACCGCCCGCCGCTCCGCGGCGGTGAACGCAAATTCGGTCACCCGGTCATCGTAGAAAAGGTGTGGCCCGTGCGGCCCGGATCGGGGACTACCCGGATCAGGGACTGTAGGTAACTCCGACCGCGCGGAACACGTATTCGGGCGGCACGTCGAAGGCAAGTGACCGCAGCGGCAGGCGAGCCAGCACGTCCTCGCCGATGTCCGTTTTGAAGTGCAGCGACAGCTGCCCGTGGAACCGCGGGTCCACCTTGGCGACGTCGAGATCCAGTTGCAGCCCCGTCGACGAGATCTCGGCGGTTGCCGCACCGGTCTGGGGCGCGTCCCAGCGCACGTCGACGGCGCGGCCGGCCAGCTTGGGCAGCGACGAGAGCGTTCCCAGCACCCGCTGCGCGGTGAACGCCAGCGCGCCCGGGTAGCTGGCAATGCTGTGCGATGCCCGCAAACCGGGAATTGCGCCGGTGAACCGCCTGGTGACCGCGACATACTCTTCGAGGTAGATGAGTCCTTCGGCCTCAAGCTGATCCCGCAAGTCGGCGGGTAGCTTTCCGATGCCGAACATTCTGCGAAAAATCACCGCCATGAGGCCAGTATGGGGCCGCTCGGGCCGGGCCGCACCGTCGCCTGGTATCCGTTGAACATGATCCGTCGCCCGATGAGCGTGGCCGTGATCCTCGCGGCGGCTGCGATCGTCGGCTACGCCGTCTTGTGGGTGGGGCACCGCCATGACTGGGGTTGGGTGCACGGCCTGGATTGGTCGTTGTTGAACGCCGCGCACGACATCGGGATCAAGCACCCGGCTTGGGTGGACTTCTGGGTCGGCGTGTCGTTCGTGCTGGGCCCGATCCCCATGCGGCTGATCGGCATGGTGCTGGCGGTGGTTGCGGCGTTGCAGCACAAGGTGCGGATGGCGCTGTTGCTGTTGGCCTGTTTGCCGCTCAACGGATTGGTCACGATGGCCGCCAAGGATCTGGCCGGCCGGCCACGACCGGTGACGGAGTTCGTCACCGCGCCATCGACCTCGTTCCCGTCCGGGCATGCGCTCGAGTTGACGGCCAGTGTGCTTGCGCTGCTGACCTTCCTGTGGCCGATGACGAGTCACCGGTGGATGCGCGTCGTCTCGGTTGCGGTGGCCGCGCTGGGTGTGTTGACGGTCGGAACGGCCCGGGTGGCTTTGAATGTGCACCACCCGTCCGATGTGATCGCGGGATGGTTGCTCGGATACGTGTATTTTCTGGTGTGCCTGTGGGTGTTTCGGCCGCTACGGGTAACGGATGCGGAGCCGGCCCGGCTTGCCGAAGTCCGCTGACGCCCTGCGGCGCGGCGCTTTTCGCAGTGTCTCGGCGCAGTGATCCAACCGGGATTAAACCTTTACTTGACCCTGAGGTTTCGTCCCCTTGACGATGAAACGATGCACCGACTGGGAGCTGTACTGAGTGCTGCGGTGTGCCTGGCCGGAGCGGCCCTGGGATTCGCCCCGGTGACCGTCGCGGCGGGCAATCCGTGGTTCGCGAACTCGGTCGGCAATGCCACGCAGGTGGTTTCGGTGGTCTCGACCGGCGGCTCTACCGCGAAAATGGATGTGTACCAGCGCACCGCCGCCGGCTGGCAGCCACTCAAGACCGGGATTCCCACCCATGTCGGTTCGGCGGGAATGGCGCCGCAGGCCAAGAGCGGTTATCCGGCTACCCCGATGGGCGTCTACAGCCTGGACTCGGCCTTCGGTACCGCGCCCAATCCCGGTGGCGGACTTCCGTATACGCAAGTCGGACCCAACCACTGGTGGAGTGGGGACGACCACAGCCCCACCTTCAACACCATGCAGGTGTGTCAGAAGGCCCAGTGCCCGTTCAACACCGCCGAGAGTGAGAACCTACAGATCCCGCAGTACAAGCATTCGGTGGTGATGGGCGTCAACAAGAACAAGGTGCCCGGCGGCGGTGCCGCGTTCTTCTTCCACACCACCGACGGCGGACCCACAGCGGGATGCGTGGCAATAGACGATGCGACGCTGGTGCAGATCATCCGGTGGTTGCGGCCCGGCGCGGTGATCGCGATCGCGAAGTAACCGGGGCCGTCAGTCAGCCAACGCGCGGCCCGGTCGCACGGTGAACCCCAGGTTGGCTACCGACATCGTCGCCTCGTAGGTGCGGTCGTATCCGGTGGCGCTGATCCGCCAGCCGTCGGGGGTGCGCCGATACTCGTCGCGGTAGAAGGCCGCGCCGATCAGCATGAAATTGGCTTCGGCGACGATGACGCGATCCTGCAGATACCAGCTGCCCGTCGCCGTGTCGCCGGTCACCGCGATCTCCGGATGGGTTACCCGATGTTCGGTGATGATGTCGGGTCCCAACGCCGAGCGCAGGTATTCCACCACGTCGTCGCGGTTGGTGAAATGCAGTTCCTTGCCCAGCGACGAGCCGTAGTCGCCGCGCACGTCCTCGGTGAGGGTGTCGGCGAAGTCGTCCCAGTGCTTGGTGTCCAGGGCCCGCAGATAGCGGTACTTGAGCTGTTTGATTGCTTCGACGTCCTTGACATCGGCGAAATGTGCGACATCCGCGGCGAGGGCAGCCAGGTCTGCAGGGTTCATCACGTCATTGCAGCACGTTCGCCGCCGACGTTATCGTCGGGGCATGAGCCAATCCCGCTACGCCGGGTTGTCCCGCGCGGAGCTGGCAATCCTGGTGCCCGAACTGCTGTTGATCGGGCAGCTGATCGACCGCTCCGGCATGGCGTGGTGCATCCAGGCGTTCGGTCGCGAGGAGATGCTGCAGATCGCGATCGAGGAGTGGGCCGCAGCCAGCCCGATCTACACCAGGCGCATGCAACAGGCGCTGAACTTCGAGGGCGACGACGTACCCACCATCTTCAAGGGCCTGCAACTCGACATCGGCGCTCCACCGCAATTCATGGATTTCCGCTTCACGGTCCACGATCGCTGGCACGGCGAATTCCGCCTCGACCACTGCGGTGCGCTGCTCGATGTCGAACCGATGGGCGACGAGTACGTCTTCGGCATGTGCCACACCATCGAAGACCCCACCTTCGACGCCACGGCCGTGGCCACCAACCCGCGGGCGCAGGTCCGGCCCCTCCACCGGCCGCCGCGGGTGCCACCCGACCGGCATCCGCACTGCGCGTGGACCGTCGTCATCGACGAGTCCAACCCCGAGGCCCGGGGCATCCCGGCGCTGGACGCCGTTGCGCAAAGTAAAGCTGCGCGTTGGGAATTGGTGGCCGTCGACCGTTCGGACGACGGACTCGCCGACTATGCGGGCCCGCTGCTGGCCGATCTCGACTTCGGTGCCTTCTCCCACTCGGCGCTGGTGCGGATAGCGGACGAAATCTGTCTGCAAATGCACCTGCTCTACCTGTCGTTCGCCATCGCGGTAGGCAAACGCGCCGGTGCGGACGCCGAACTGGCGCGGTCGATCAGCACCCGCCAGTTGATCGGGATAGCCGGGCTGGCCGCGGAGCGCATCCACCGCGCGCTGGCCCTGCCCGGCGGAATCGATGGCGTGTTACGGGTATTCGAGTTGCACCCGCTGTTCAACCCCGCCGGCTATATCGAGGCCGAGACGACGGGGGACAGGTTGCTTCTGCACCGCTCGCCGGGGCACGACGACGCCGCATGGATTTCGCTGTGCACACCCGAATCCGGACGACCACTGCAGGCGGTCGCCACCGCGGTCGACCCGCACGTCGCCGTCCGGCTCGGCGGGACGAACACCGAGTGGACCGCCGAGCTGGTGAACACCGAGAGCCCGGCATCCGAATTGCCGGAGGTGTTGGTGGCCAAGGTAAGTGGCGGGTCGAGCTTTGTATTCCAGCCGAGGCGTTCGCTGCCGCTGACCGTGGTCTGACCCCACGCCATATGTCAAGGCGATGGCTGTACCTTTTCGGTGACGACACGGCATCGACCGCATACCAATGAGATTGGGAGCGAACCCAATACGGTATGCCCGCGGATATGGTTGACCCTGGCCTTCGACCCTATCGACGAAAGTATCCGCTCTATGTACGACCCGCTGGGGTTGTCGATCGGGACCACGAACCTGGTTGCGGCATCTAACCGAAGCTCTCCGGTCATTCGTCGCGCTGTGCTGACGCTGTACCCGCACTGCGCCCCGAAAATCGGTGTGCTCGGCCGTAACCCGGACGTGGCCGAGTCCGGCACATTGATGAGTGGCTTCGTGGAACGCGTCGGCGACTCGGTTGCCCTGGTGTCCCCGGACGGGTCGGCTCACGATCCGGACCTGCTGACGATCGAGGCGCTGGACGCGATGGTGGTCGCCGCCGGCGTGGACGCGAGTTCGTCGGAGATCGCGATCGCCGTCCCCGCCTACTGGAAACCCGGAACTGTCCAGGCGCTGCGTAACGGTCTGCGCACGCACGTCGGCTTCGTGCGTAGCGGTATGGCGCCGCAGCTGGTCCCCGACACAATCGCGGCGATGACGGCGGCGAACACCGAACTGGCTATCCCGGCCGGGGGCGTGGTCGGTTTGCTCGATTTCGGTGGCTCCGCCTCGTACGTCACTTTGGTGGAGACCAAGTCTGATTTCGAACCGATAAGCGCCACACTGCGTTACGCGGATTTCTCCGGTGAACAGATCGACCAGGCGATACTGCTGCATGTCATCGACCGGCTCGGCCACGACGACATCGATCAGGCCGGCACCGCCGCCGTCGCCCAGCTCGGCCTACTGAAGGAACAGTGCCGAGAGGCCAAGGAGCGGTTATCCACCGTCGATGTTACGGAATTGGCTACGGAGCTGGCCGGAACCAGCACTACGATCCGGTTTACCCGGGACACGCTCGATGACCTGATCCAGGATCGGCTGACCGGTTTCATCTACGCGTTCGACGACATGCTGGCGCGCAACAAGGCGAGTTGGACCGATCTGGCGGCGGTGGTCACCGTCGGCGGTGGCGCCAGTATTCCGCTTGTCACTCAACGCCTTTCCTTTCACACCCGGCTCCCGGTGCTGACCGTTTCGCAGCCGGCCTGCGCGGCCGCAGCCGGTGCGCTGTTGCTGGCTGCCCGTGGGCGAGACCTGGACTTCCGCACTCGGACGTCCGTCGGGTTGATGGCCAGGGCTGCTGCCGCGTCGGGTACCGCCGTGATCGAGCTGCCGGCCGGCGACGTGATGGTGATCGACCAGGAGGCGGTGACCGATCGCGAGCTGGCCTGGTCGCAAACGGACTTCCCGGGCGACGTGCCGGTGCGTTTCGAGGGTGACTCGTACAACGAGGACGGCCCGTGCTGGTCGATGCGCTTGAACGTGATCGACCCGCCCAAAGAACCACCGTGGCGCCGGTTCCGGTTCTCTCAGCTGCTGATCGGGCTCTCCGCGGTGGTGGCGATGACCGCGATCGGCGGTGTGGCATTCACCTTGACCGGCGTCGAGCGGCGCCAGGCTCCCGTGGTGCCCAGTGTGGTGCCGCTGCCCGCGCCCTCCGTGTCGCTGCGGCCGAGCGCCGCGGTGCCCAGCCCGGTCAACCCGCCGCCCAGCTCGGTGCCGGTGCCAAGTGCGGCACCGGCCCCCACCACCGTCGCGCCACCACCGCCCTCACCGACGTTGACGGCGCCACCGCCGACGTCGACGCTGGCGCCGTCGCCGGCGGTGACCACGACAACCGCGCCCCGGCTCACCACCACCACGAGTCCCCGGCCGACCAGCACCACCTCGGCGACGCCGACCACGACGGCCGAGCCCGAGGACACCACGACTGAAGATGCACCGACCACCACCTCGACGGTGAAGATGACCACGGAGTGGTTGCACGTCCCGCTGCTGCCCGTGCCGATACCGATTCAGGTGCCGGCGAATCAGGCTCCGCAAAACCCGGCGCCGCAGACCCAGCAGCCTCAGGGGCCGCAAAACCCGTTCGCGGGTTCCGGCACCCCCTGAGCTGACTCCGCGCCTGGCAGTCAGCTTTGAGCTTAACCAGAACGGGTCCGCGACCTGCTGGACACGAGTAGTGTCCAAATTGGGCACAACTTTATAAGCGCCAGCTATTTGGATGCAACTAGTCGCACCAGCAATGCGACGTGAGGATTGTCGACGGCGGCCGGCGCGGTACGCTCGTCCGCCTTAGACCCCCATGGCTAGTTATCACATGGCCTGGGAGGGCCAGATGGACATCGTACTTGGGGTATCAATGGAGCCCTCGGCGGTCCGCTTGGTGCTGATCGAAGGCGAAAACGCCGACGGTGCCACCGTCGAGGAAGAGAGCTTCGAGGTCGTCGCGTCGCAGGACTCGGCGAATTCGGCGGCAGCGGCCGAGGCGATTGCGGCCATTGTCGGCACCCGGCAGGGCGCGGCCGAGGGCGGCTACTGGTTGACATCGACCGGGGTGACGTGGATCGACCCCGGCGGCGCCGGTGCGCTGCGTGACGAGCTTGCCGCCCGCGACATCGGAAGCGTCATGTTGGTCTCGCCGCTGCTCGCTGCGGCCGCCCTGGCACAGACCGTCGGCGCCGCGCTCGACTACCAGCACATCGCGATGCTGTTCGTGGAGGCCGGCAGTGCGACGCTGGCAGTCGTCGACGTCACCGACGGCTCGATCGTCGACCTGCATCGGCAGTCTCTTGGCGCCCACATCGCCGTGGCGACCGAACTGGCGCCGATGGTCTCCGGTCTCGACGCGGCGGGTTCGCGGGCGGACGGGGTGTTCCTGATCGGTTGCGGGGTCGACATTGTCCCCGTCAAACCCGCGCTGGAGGCCGCGACATCGCTGGTGGTGAGCGTCCCCGAGGAGCCCGACATGGCGCTGGCCCGCGGCGCGGCGCTGGCGTCGGCGAATGCGCCGCTCTTCGTGTCGTCGACGGCCGCGCTGGCCTACGCGCTGGACCCGGGCACCGGTGAAGTGAACCCGCGCGCTCTGACCCCGACCTACCTGGACGTCAGTGCTCATGCCGACCCCGGGCAAGGCGCCCTGGCCTACAGCGCCCTCGACGAGGACGACGACGAGATCGCTCCGCGGCGCCGGCCGGTGAAGCTGGCCGGTAGTGCCCTGGCCGCAGCGGCGGCCCTCGCGACCGGGCTGCTGGTGATCTCGTCGGATGTGCGGCCGATGGCTGCTCCGCAGCCCGGCCCGCCCGAGGGCGCCGGCGCCGTGCCCTCGGTTCAGGCGGGACCGGAGACCGTGCCGCAAGTGCAGTTGCCTGCTCCGAGTTCTGCGCCGGCCGCGCCGCCTCCGCCGGCCGCGCCGCCTCCGGAGGCGGCGCCGCCACCGGCCTCGCCGGCGCCGCCTCCGGTGGTTGCCCAGCCGCCCCGAACGGCGGTCAATGCGGCACCGCCGGCGGCGCCTCGTCGCGCGCCGACCCGCCAGGCACCGGTGCCGGCTCCCGCGGAGCAGGCCCCGCCACCGGCAGCGCCGGCGACCACGCCGCCGGCCGCGCCCCCGCCGGCGCCGGCGCCGGAGGCTCCCCCGCCGAGCCCGATCGCGACGATGTACCTGCACGTCCCGTTCGTCACCATCCCGATTCCGATCTACCCGCCTGCGCCACCGCCGCCCCCACCCGAGCCGGGGCCGTAGGCGGGTAGCGGATCGGGTCCACTGCCAGCACACTGGGCAGTAACTGGATGAATTTCGAGGAGGTCGCGTGGGCAGCAACGGTCCATTCGGATTCGACCCCGACGACTTCGATCGGGTGATCAGGGAAGGCAGTGAGGGTCTGCGCGACGCGTTCGAGCGGATCAACAGGTTCCTCACCGGCCCAGGCGACCGGTCGGGGTGGTCGATGATTTTCGAAGATCTGGGGCGGCGCAGGCGTCCGGCTCCGGAAACCGCGGGCGAGGCCGGCGACGGGGTGTGGGCTATTTACACGGTGGATGCCGACGGCGGTGCCCGCGTCGAACAGGTGTATGCGACCGAACTGGACGCCCTGCGGGCCAACAAGGACAACACCGACCCCAAGCGCAAAGTGCGCTTCTTGCCCTACGGCATCGCGGTCAGCGTCCTCGACGATCCCGCCGACGAACCGACGTAACTCCTCAGTCCTGCTGGACGACGTTGCCGCTGCCGGACTTGCTGACCTTCGGTGCGCCCGAGTGATACGTGACCTTGTTGTTGATGCCGGAGGCCTCGATGGTGTCGGCGGCGTCGACGGTGACGGTGTTCTCGATTCCCGAGACGGTCAGGCTTGCGCAATGGCCGGTGATGACGACCGTGTTGGACATTCCGCTGATTTCGACGACGCTGTCGTTGCAGGCCAGTGTCTTGTTTTCGTTGAGGCCGCTGACACTGAGATTTCCGCCCGGCGGCGACGCCGGTGACGTCGACGGACCGGCCGTCGGGTTCCGGGTCCTGCTGCCCGAGGGCGGCGGGACGGTCCCGGGTGGGCCGCTGATCGTCGGGAAGGTGGGGGTCAGGGTGGACAACGTGCGCGAAATGTGGCTTCCCGCGTAGGCGACGATGCCACCGACCACGACCAGGATCCCGACCACGAATACCGCGGCCAAGATCCAGAACAGGCGGTTGCCCGACGACGATCGCGGTGTGGCCCCCGGGAAGGGCGACTGATAGCCATACGAGTCATAGGACCCATACGTCGAGCCGTAGGGAGGCGGCATCGGCGGTGGCGGCGGCACCGGGCCGGGCGGCGGATAGCCCTGGTATGCGGAGCCGCCGGGCGGCTGCGGACTCCCCAGCTCGGATGCGCGCGCCGCGTCGGCCAGCGGTTGCTCGAGCTGGCGGATCCGGGCTTCCGGGTCGTCCTCTGGATTCATGCACAGATGCTCCCATAACGGGACCGTGCCGAATAGGCCCGAATAAGCTCGACATCGTGCCGGATCTGCCCAACCGCCAGATCGTGTTACGTCGCCGTCCCACCGGGCTGGTGCAGTCCGACGACACCGAACTCGTCACGTCACCGGCGCCCCGGCCCGCGCCGGGCGAGGCGCTGCTGCGCACCACGTATGTAGGTATCGACGCGGCCGCGCGAACCTGGCTGGACGATCAGCCCGGCTATCTTCCGCCGGTGCAGCTGGGCGAGGTCATCCGGGCGGCCGGAATCGGCGAAGTCGTCGAAACACGTTGCGACGCTTACACTGTCGGCGACGTCGTCACCACGCTGACCGGTTTCCAGGAGTATGTGATCATTCGCGACGACGTGTTCAGCACACCGATCCCGGGGGAGAGTGACCAGCTGGCGATCATGTCGGTGTACGGGCCGACAGGGGCCACCGCCTACTTCGGGATGACCGACATCGGCCGGCCCAAGCCGGGCGAGACGGTGGTGGTGTCGGCGGCGGCGGGCGCCACCGGATCGGTGGCCGGGCAGATCGCCAAGATCGCCGGAGCCCGGGTGGTGGGCATCGCCGGCGGGCCGCAGAAGTGCCGGGCGGTGGTCGAAGACTTCGGATTCGACGCGTGTATCGACTACAAGAACGAGGACCTGGCCGCCGCCCTCAAAGCGCACTGCCCCCAGCGCGTGGACGTCTACTTCGACAACGTCGGTGGCCCCATCCTCGACGCGGTGCTGGGCCGGCTCGCCCACCACGCGCGGGTGGTGCTGTGCGGTGTCATCTCCAGTTACCTGACCGGCGAGCACCCGGGTCCGGCCAACTACGTCAACCTGCTGTCCAAGAGCGCGCTCATGCAGGGGTTCAATACTCTCGAGCAGTGGGGCCGCTTCGACGAGGCTTTCGCCCTCCTGCGCCAGTGGGAGGCCGAGGGGCGGCTCAAACACCGGCAGACCATTTTCGACGGCATCGAGTCGTGCGTCGACGCCCTCAACGGGCTGTTCACCGGGGCCAACATCGGCAAGACGCTGGTCAAGATCAGCGAACCGTCCGGCGCCTGAACCGCGACGCGACTGAAGCCGCGCGAGAGATAGTGCGCTGCTTGCCATTTCAGCGGGCGGCGATCGCGCTGCACAACCGGGCGGCGGCCCCGCTCGGTTACCGCGCCGGCCTGGACGCAAAGCGAAGAGGGGTCGCCCCAGAGTCGGCACGGCGCAAAGTGAGCTGCTATCGTCCCATGCTTATGCCCGAGATTGACCGTCGCCGACTGATGATGATGGCCGGATTCGGCGCGCTGGCGGCCGCGATCCCGGCCCCTACGGCCTTGGCCGCCCCGTCCCCTCCGGCTGCTCCGGCGAGTCCGACGCCGTTGGCCCCGGCCGCGGGGGCAACCGGTGGCTTCCTCTTTCACGACGAGTTCGACGGCCCGGCCGGCTCGGCCCCCAATCCGTCGAAGTGGGCGGTGTCGAATCACCGGACGCCGATCAGGAATCCCGTCGGGTTCGACCAGCCCCAATTTTGGGGACAGTACCGCGACAGCCGCCAGAACGTGTTCCTGGACGGCAACTCCAACCTGGTGTTGCGCGCCACCCGGGACGGCAACAGCTACTTCGGCGGCCTGGTCCACGGTCTGTGGCGGGGCGGCATCGGGACCACGTGGGAAGCCCGGATCAAGTTCAACTGCCTGGCGCCCGGTATGTGGCCGGCCTGGTGGCTGTCCAACGACGATCCCGGCCGCAGCGGCGAGGTCGACCTGATCGAGTGGTACGGCAACGGCACCTGGCCCTCGGGAACCACGGTGCACGCGAACCCGGACGGGACAGCCTTCGAGACGTGCCCGATCGGCGTTGACGATGGCTGGCACAACTGGCGAGTCAGCTGGAATCCGAGCGGCATGTACTTCTGGCTGGACTACGCCGACGGCATGCAGCCGTACTTCTCTGTCCCCGCTACCGGCATCGAGAATTTGGACGAGCCCATCCGCGAGTGGCCGTTCAACGATCCCGACTACACGATGTTCCCGGTTCTCAACCTTGCCGTCGGCGGCTCCGGTGGCGGTGATCCGGCGGCCGGCAGCTATCCGCAGGAGATGCTCGTCGACTGGGTTCGCGTCTTCTAGAGCGCCGCGCTCCGGGGTTACCTTCACAAAGCCCTCAGCATGGCGTGCCCGGGAGACAGCATGGAATTTCTGGTCACGATGACCACCCGCGTTCCCGACGGCACGTCCCTGGATCAGGTCAACGACGTCCGCGCTCGTGAGGCCGCGCATGCCCGCGAGCTCGCGACCCGGGGAAACCTACTTCGGCTGTGGCGCCCGCCGCTGCGGCCGGGCGAACGGCGCACGCTCGGCCTTTTCGCCGCCGCCGACGACGAGCGGCTGGAGCAACTGCTCGCGTCGATGCCGCTGCGGATCTGGCGCACCGACGAGGTCTGCGCGCTCGGCTGCCATCCCGACGACCCGCCGGGCGCGGGGATAACTCCGCGGCCCGGTAAGGGGCCGGAGTTCTTGATCGCCATGACCGTCACGGTGCCACCGGGCACGGCGGCGCAGGTCGTCGACGACGCCGCGGCGCGCCAGGCCCGCCGCGCCCGTGACCTGGCCGAGGCCGGACACCTGGTGCGGCTCTGGACGCTGCCCGACGGGCCGGAAGGCCCGCGCATGGTGGGTCTGTGGCGGGCCCGTGATCCCGGCGAGCTGATGGCCATCCTGGAATCGCTGCCGCTGTCGGGATGGATGACCATCGAGACCACGCCGCTGAGCTCACATCCCAACGACCCGATTCGGGCGCGGTGACCCGGAGTTAGGGTGGGGTGAGTGAACAGGTGGCCCCGGCAACGCGCGCGAAGTATCACAGCGATCACCCGGGGTCTGGGCAGCCTCGATCGGGAACTGTTCGGGGTGATCGCCGAGGCGCAGACACCGCTGCTCGACTCGGTGATGCCGCCGCTGACCCGCGCGGCCGATCACTCCAAGTTGTGGTTCGCCATCGCCGCGGGCCTGATCGCCACGAAAAGGCCTGCGGCGCAGCGCGGCGCCGTACGCGGCGTCGTGACGCTGGGAGTCACCAGCTTGGTGACCAACCAGGTCGCCAAGCGAATCCGCCGGCGCCCGCGTCCCCTCGATGACTCGGTGCCGCTGGTCCGACGAGTGCATAGGCGCCCCACATCCAATTCACTGCCGTCCGGGCATTCGGCTAGTGCGGCCGCGTTCGCCGTGGGGGTCGGGCTGGAGAATCCACTGCTGGGGTTCGCCCTGGCATTGCTGGCCGGCCTGGTGGGTTTGTCCCGGGTGGCGACCGGAGCACATTACCCGGGCGATGTCCTTGCCGGTTTCGGCATCGGCGCCGGCGTCGCCGTGCTGGGCGGGCGGCTGGTGCCACCGGTCGTCGAGACGACGTTGCCGACTACCGAACCGCTTCGGGTGCGGACCCCGCCACGACCAGACGGCGCCGGAGTCGTCCTGGTGATCAACCCGGCATCGGGCGGCGGTAACGGAGCCCGGGTGCTCGACGAGATCCGTGCCGAGCTGCCTCGGACCGAGATCGTCGAGCTGGGTCCCGACGACGACCCGGAACAGGTCCTGCGTGACGCGGCCGGGCGCGCCGAGGTGCTGGCGGTCGGCGGGGGAGACGGCACGGTGTCGGCCGCCGCGGCGGTCGCCTACGATGCCGGGCTCCCGCTGGCGGTGTTTCCGGCCGGGACGTTCAACCATTTTGCCAAGGACATCGGCTGCGACACCGTGACCAAGACCGTCGAGGCGATCCGGGCGGGCAGCGTGGCCTGCGTCGACCTGGTGTGCCTGAACGAAAGCCGGATGGTGGTCAACAACGCCAGCATCGGCGCGTACCCCACCTTCGTGCGGTACCGCGAAAAGCTGGAAAGGCGCGTCGGCAAGCCGCTGGCCAGCATCTATGCCACGTTGCACACGCTGCGCCGCGACCAGCCCGTCCGGATCCGCTACGACAACAAGACCGTGCACACGTCGTTGTTCTTCCTGGGCAACTCGATATATCTGCCCACCGGATTCGCCCCGGCACGGCGTACCCGCATGGATGACGGCCTGATCGACGTCCGCATTCTGGAAACCGGCCGGAGGCTGGCGACCCTGCGGATTCTGGGCGCGCTGGCGCTGGGCCGTCTGCAACGCAGCCCGCTCTACCACGAACTGCAAGTGCCGGAGTTCAGTTTCACCGCCGTTGACGGACCCACCGTCGTCGCGCACGACGGCGAAGTCGGCGAGGAATACGACAGGGCCAGCTTCAGCGCCAAGTATCGGGTGCTGCCGGTATTTCGCCCGCTTCCGTCGAATTGACCTGTGTGACCGAAAACGCCGACCTAACATGTGCCAATGCCGCTCGCGGTGGGCGAGGTGTTCGCGGGATACACCATCCTGCGGGTGTTGGGCGCGGGCGCGATGGGCACGGTGTACCTGGCCCAGCATCCGCGGTTGCCGCGCCGCGACGCGCTCAAGGTGCTCCCGGCTGAGCTCACCGCCGACGCGCAGTACCGGGCAAGGTTCGTCCGCGAGGCCGAGATCGCTGCCAGCCTTTGGCATCCCAACATCCTCGGCATCCACGACCGCGGCGAATCCGGCGGCCAGTTCTGGATTTCCATGGACTTCGTCGCCGGCACTGACGCGGCCAAACTGCTGCGCGACCGCTATCCCCGCGGCATGCCGCCGGAGCTGGCGGTGCCGATCATCACCGCGGTGGGATCGGCACTGGATTACGCACACCAGCGCGGTCTGCTGCATCGCGACGTCAAACCGGCCAACATCCTGATCGCCGATCCCGGGTCGGACACCCAACGGGTGTTCCTGGCCGACTTCGGCATTGCCCGGCCGGTCGACGACACCGCGGGTCTGACCGCCACGAACTTTGCCATCGGCACCGTCGCCTATGCTGCGCCCGAGCAACTGATGGGCGAGCCGATCGACGGGCGCGCCGATCAATATGCGTTGGCCTGCACCGCTTTCCACATGCTCAGCGGAACCCAGCCCTACGAGTCGCCCAGCGCCGCGACCGTCATCACCAAACATGTGATGGCCCCGCCGCCGCCGATCGGCGAGCGTCGCCCCGAACTGGCAGCCCTGGATCCGGTGTTTGCCAGGGCGATGGCCAAGAAGCCGGCCGAGCGGTTCGCCCACTGCCGCGAGTTCACCGAACATCTGGGGTCCGGTTGCGCGCCGACGCTCGCTGGCTCCGGGCCGAGCGGCCAGGACACCCAGCTGGCGCCGACGCGTGCGGCGTTTGCGCCACCGAGTCCCGAACCCGTTGGCAAGCGCCCGGCACGACGCAGCCGGGTCCTCGTTGCCGCGCTGGCTGCCGTCGTGGTGCTCGGCGCGGCCGGCGTTCTCGCGGCCGTCAAGCTATCCGGTAACCAGAGTCGCAGTCCCGCAAGCGCGCCGCCGAGCGCGGCGGCGGCCAGCGCCGGTCCGTTCACCGGGACCTATCGGGGCGACTACGACGCGGCCACCGGCCCCGGCCTGGATGGCCTCGCCATCCCGGGTGCGACGGCCTCGACGACCACCTGGGGGGTGCGCTCGGTGTGCCGCCCCACCGGCTGCGTGGCCACGGCGGCACGCCTGGGCGGCGAGATCACCTCGTTGCCGACGATGGTGTTCGACGACGTCGGCGGACACTGGGTGTCGGTGGGTCTCACCACGGCCACGTGCCAGGACGTCAACGCCGAATTCTGGGTGGCCTTGATACTGCGACCGCGGCCGGACGGCACACTTTCCGGCGAATTCAGCAAGACCAGCGCCAACGGGTGTGCGATCAAGAAGGCGGTGACCTTCACCCGGACCGGAGATGTCGACGTCAACGCCGTGTCCGATCCGGCGAGCCAGGCGCCGCGGGTGGTGTCGCCGGCCGAGGCGCTGCACGGCCGTTACCACGACACGGTCAAATGGGCCAACGGCGCGACACCCAAGCAATACGACTGGGCCGTCCGTACCGATTGCCTGCGCACCGGCGAGCGGTGCATGAGCTTTTTCCACGCGCCACCGGACGGCTCCAAACCGCTGGTGTTCAGCAGCAGGAGCTGGATCCTGTCGACCGAGCGGGAAGCGACATGCGCCGGCGGCGACACGACGCCGGTCAAAGACACCGCGGAGTTCGCCCTGCCGCAACCGCCGCAGGATCCGATCATGCTGCTCACAGCGCACGGTCACCATGAACAGATCAAGTCGTGCACCCTCAGCGTCGAGTTCGACGAGAGGTTCGAGCGCACCGGCGATTAGGCTTCGCGATCGGCTGTTGGTGGTGTCACGCCTTGGGTCGGCTCACGCAACTGCGCGTGGCGTTACAGCACCTCGGGCTCTGGGTTTTCGGAGTATGCGTCGGTCGGCGGCCGGTTCCGCGGGGGTGGTCGCGACGATCTGCTCGACGCCCACGCGGCCTGCGGCCTGCGGCCGCGTCGAGTCACAGATCGCGCGGCCGCAGGCTACGTAGGACGACGCTGATCTGATGCCCCGAGTCGTCGGATGCAACGGCGACTTTCCCATTAGCCACATCAGTCTCCACGGGTTTGGGATGTCTCGTCTTGCCCGTCTTTGAGCGACAAATTCATTGCGCGCCTTTACTTATCGCACTGAGGTGGGCAGATTGTGCAGCGCGCCGGGCCAGAGATCACTGTGAACGATGTGACTGCCGGAACCAGACTCCGCTGAGCGGGTCGGAGAAAGATTCGCCTTTTTCGGGCACGCCATACGGTCAGGTTGCCCGTAAGCGCCTGCCCCGGGCGACATTCATCCTTTTGCCCCGACGTCAACCACGTGCCGATGATGGACGACCCAGCCCTGGTCGCCAGCGCAGTACTCGCCGTGACGGGCGCCGGCGCGGATCAGCCGCAAGTGGCTGCGAAGATTGCTGAAGCAATGCGCAACCGGCCGGAGAGACACCTATGCTCGAAGTCATTGACAAGGGGTCTGCGGCCGAATCGCATCCTGTTCCGCTGCTGTTTGTTCACGGCGCTTGCAGCACAGCGTCGGTCTGGGACGAGCACTTTTTGGACTTCTTCGCTGACAAGGGTTACCGCGCCGTCGCGCTGAGCTTTCGCGGCCACGGTGCCAGCAGCTCGTCCAAGCCTCTCAAGTCTTGTTCCATAGCCGATTACGTGGATGACGTGCACGCTGTTGTGGCCGAGATGGATTCTCCGCCAGTGCTCATCGGTCATTCGATGGGTTGTTGGGTCGTACTGAAGTACCTTGCGATGCACGGTGCTAGCAACCGAAATAGTGGATGAGGCAATACTTTTCTTCTCGCCGTGGTGTGACCCGTACACCGCCAATCTGTCGCAACAAGCCTCCGCAATCCGGCGACAAGTTCCAGCTTTCGGACAGATCGATGCGCCGACCTCATCAACACGCGGTGATGATTTCGAACCTCGCGCTCGATCGTTCACCGGGCTTATCGTGATACCACCCGATTGCGGTGCCGACGATCTTGAAAGTCCCATTCCGAAAGCTGGCCTGTGCCGCACCGATAATGTCTTGCCCGAAGGTGCCGGTGAAACCGCCGAGGTTGTTGACTTGCACCAATTTTGCGACAACGTCTCCCCCGGTTTCTAGTTGCGCGGTGAGGCCGGGATCGTCCTTAAGTGTCTTCAAGCTCCAAAGCCAGCGCACCTGCGTGCAATCGACCAGGTGACGGCCAGTGTCGCTACCGTTGATGAGCACTTTGATGGTGCGGGCCTCCACCCGCGCGTGGGATTCCGACGAGCATCCGGCTACGACAGCCGCAATGACCGATACTGCCGCCGTGGCGCTGACGACTCGGTTATGCACCGCGGTTCCAACCGGTCACTTGACTGCGACACTCACTTGCTCACGGCATCCGGCGGCGCAGCTGGGTACTTTCCGGTCAGGTCAAACCGCGGACACCGATGCATGAGCCACCGCCTTGGTTAAGGGACCTCCTTCCACGATGGCGTAGCCACGGAAATCCCGGCCAAAACACCGGAGTAGATATCAATTCGGCAACGATTGAGGACTCACTGCTGCCGGGCGCCGCGCGAATGAATCGATCGGCGCACCGCGTCGCGGGCCAGGTGACGGCTTAAAGTGTCGATCTTGTCATCGGCGGTGGCGCGCGCTTGAACCACGCTGCCAGCGCCAGTGCCACGATGACCGCGAGCGCTCCGGGCGCGGCCAGGCTGATCGTCCAGATCCGTCGATCTTCGATCTCCAGCTGACACAGCCTTGTGTAATTGATGTCCGCAACAACCTTGCCGTCGATCGGCACATTGGCCGGGGTCCTGTCGTCTCTGGCTCTGGCGGCGGAGAGATCCGGGGCCAAGGCGCTTCCGCACCCGACGGTGTGCAATCCAGGGGAAACCGACACCGGAGCCAGCAGTCCCACGACACCTACCAGCAACGCCACCGCACCCGCGAAAAGCAGTATTCGTCGTACAACCATGCCTCGGTCATACCCATTGGTGCGCTGATCATTCCTCGGCGGAACGCCGTTGCTCCGTGCGCTCTTAGCTTAGGTGCTCGAAGGCCCGCGACGGCATGGCGAAAGACCCCGCTTGAAGCGCTGCGGGTTCGCCAATCAGGGAGGCCGCCGTCCAGATCGCGGGCCGACAGGCTGGTTGGTGTCTGTAGACGGCATCACCGGGCACAGTCCGGCGCCAACAGCGATGACATTCTAGGTTTGCCCTGCCAAATGTGGGGTAAACGCATTGTGGTGAAACAGCATTCGTTCGCACTGGTCAAGCGGGTGCGATCGGTCTGGGGAGCTGTCGATGGTGGGTACAGCTCGGGCGGATCCACCATCGGCGTCGAGGACGGCGCTGAGCCCCGGCACAGGCTGACTGGCATCCCAGTTACCAATCCAGCGCGATAAACCACGCTGTTGCAAGCTAACTCGCCGACATAAGTCGAAGGGTCCGCAGGCGGCGGGCGCTCTCCGGCAACAACCCAAACGTCGAAGATGGTGCCTGAAATCCTCACCACCAGAGCCCGTTCCGGGCTTCGTCGCTACGGCATCGTTTCGCTGGTGAGCATCGGGTGGCGAACAACTTGGTACGGCGGCTACCGTGGCAACCCGGTGCATCGATACCGCTTGTGACGATCTGAGCCCATGGGGCGTTGTTTGTGGGTGCTTGCCGGGCAGTGCCGGTTCCGGCCCGTGATAAGAGTCGATGCTGGTTGCTCGGCGCGGCAGTCATATTCTCCCCATTTTCGCCTCGGTCCTGAGGCAGATCGTTTGGGGTGGGCCACTTTTGACGCCTACGATGACGGTGCCGATTCCGTTCGACGTGGCCTGCTGGCTGCGAAGTTTCCATTTCAGATGCACGCTCGACACCATCCGTGCGGCGGCCTCAATGCTGGTGCGTGCATGTGTGTTCGCTCACATCAATGGATTTCGGGCAGTCGTTACGGGCTGGACCCGCACCGCGCCGCTACACTAGGAAAAGGATATGTGTCCGGCCCCCGTGGGGATCGTTTATCGCTATCCGTATTCATCGCGCGGTGAAGCCAATGCTGCGTTGTGATTCTGATGTCCCACACATCGTTGGGCTGCCCGGTTTGACCGCTGGTCCGGTATGGCACCAGGTGCACGAGAACCAAGGAGGCACTGGGAAAATGATTGGCCGCTGCAGCTACCGCGTCGTATGGTCTTCGAAGCACCGCAGTAACGTTGGACGCTGGTGGTTCCCAGCCAAGGGAAAACCGGAAATTCGATACGCCGAGGGTGTTGCCATCGCCATCGGCAAGCCCACGTCCCACGGTGGCCGTTCAAGTGCACCGGCGTCGGCCCGCACCCTAGCGGCGAGTTCTCATGACTGGCCGGTGGTAGCTCGGTGGCGAACACGCTGCTGAAGAAGCGGTCCTGCGCTTCGGCGAAGCTCGGCCTGAACCAAGGCTCGGCCACACTGCGTGTCCGCTGTCATATAAGTGAGACCTTGGTCTGTCTTCAGACGTTGGGACGGACGACCTTCGAGGCGTTGCTAACGCCGCTGGAGTGGATGCCAGCAACGAAGTCGCCGGGGCTCATCTGATACTCGAGATGGCCGCCACTGTGATCCCGCCGGAGCCCAAGGCGGGCAACGTGATAGCGCTACTTCGTCAGGCCGTTCGTCGGTGTAGTGACCCGGTAGACGTCGATCGCTTCGAGTAGGCCCTTGAGATGTTGTGGCCCAAGGCTTTCGAAGGTCAGGCCCGACCCGGCGGAGAGGTCGCGGACGGGGCGGCTGGCCAGCACCTCACCGGCTCCCGCCAATGCGCCGATGCGAGCGCCGTGTGCACCGCCATGCCGCTTCACTCCGGCGGCGACGGCGGCCTGCTGGGCGGTGCCGGCGGCGCCGGCGGCGTCGGCGGGTACGCCAGCAGATTCGGCGGTGTTGGTGGAGCCGGTGGCAACGCGGGATTCCTCTTCGGTGACGGCGGGAATGGCGGCGCCGGCGGCGGTGCCGGCAACTTGGCCAACTTGCCCATCGGTGGTGCCGGCGGGGCCGGCGGCAAATCCGGGGTGTTCGGCAATGGCGGTGTGGGCGGCGCTGGCGGGCGGTCTTGGCGGTAACGGCGGTAACGGCGGCAACGCGGTGCTGTTGGCAGTGGTGGTAACGGCGGCAACGCCGGGGAGGGCCTGTTCGCGACCAGCACCCTGGCGCCGGTGGCATCGGCGGGTTGTTCGGCGTGAACGGGACGAACGGGTTGGCGTAGCCGGCGTAGCTTCTACCAGCGCGGAGACCAGTTTGTACAAGGCGAGGCCGGATCCCTCCGGCGTGTAGCGTGCCCCGCATGACTCAACAGTTGGACGCGGCCATCACCCAATCACCGCAGGCCCGCGTTGAGGCGTGGTTGGCCGGCTTCGAGTCTGCCCTCGCGGCGCGTGACATCGACCGCGTGGTTGCCAAATTCGTTCCGGACAGCCTATGGCGCGATCTGGTGGCGTTCACGTGGAACATCAAGACGGTCGAGGGCCGCGACGGCATCGCCGACATGTTGCGCGCACGACTCGCCGACACCGACCCGTCGGGATTCCGTGCCCGGGAAGCACCGACCGACGAGGGCGGCGGTGTGACATCGGCATTCATTGAATTCGAGACCGCGGTCGGCCGGGGTGTCGGTCATCTTCGGCTCAAGGGCGATCTCGCCTGGACGCTGCTGACCGCGCTGGACGAGCTCAAGGGCCACGAGGAGCCGATGGGTCCGCGCCGCATACGTGGCGCCGTGCACGGCCCCGATGCCGACGGCCGGTCGTGGGCGGAGAAGCGCGCGGAACAGGATGCGTCGCTTGGCTATTCGCAGCAGCCCTACGTCGTGGTTGTCGGCGGCGGCCAGGGCGGAATCGCGTTGGGTGCCCGGCTCCGCCAGCTTGGGGTCCCGGCCATCGTCATCGACAAGCACGCCCGCCCGGGTGACCATTGGCGCAAGCGGTATAAGACGCTGTGCCTTCATGATCCGGTGTGGTACGACCACTTTCCGTACTTGCCGTTCCCGGCGAACTGGCCGGTGTTCTCGCCGAAGGACAAAATCGCGGACTGGCTGGAGTTCTACACCCGGGTGATGGAGATCCCGTACTGGACCTCGACCACGTGCCGGTCGGCGTCGTTTGATGCTCAGGCAAACCAGTGGGCGGTCGAGGTCGACCGCGCCGGCGAACGGCTCACGCTGCGGCCTACCCACCTGGTGCTCGCGACAGGAATGGCCGGCAAGCCCAACGTCCCAGAGCTCCCCGGCCAGAACCATTTCCGAGGAGATCAGCATCATTCGAGCGAGCACCCCGGCCCGGACTCCTATGTGGGTAAACGCGCGGTGGTGATCGGCTCTGGCACCTCCGCGCACGACATCTGTAAAGCCCTGTACGAGAAGGGTGTTGACGTCACGATGGTGCAGCGCGGGTCCACCCTCGTCGTCGCGTCGGACGCGGTGCTGGAAATCGCGCTCGGCGGCCTCTACTCCGAGCAGGCGGCGGCCGCCGGTATCACCACCGAGAAGGCTGACCTGACGGTTGCATCGCTGCCCTATCGAATCATCGCGGACTTCCAGAAACCGATATCGGATGCAATGCGGTTGCGGGACAAGGACTTATACGAACGCCTGGAAAGGGTCGGCTTCCGGCTGGATTTCGGCGACGACGATTCCGGCCAGTTCATGAAGTATCTGCGGCGCGGCGGCGGCTTCTACATCGATGTTGGCGCCTGCGACCTGATCTGCGACGGCAGCATCAAGCTATGCCACGGCGGAGTCCAGCGGCTGACCGAGCAGTCGGTGATTCTGGACGACGGCACGGAACTGCCCGCCGATCTGGTCGTCTACGCCACCGGCTTCAGGTCGATGAATAGCGTTGTGGCCGACCTCATCGGCCAAAGCGTGGCCGACAAAGTCGGCAAGGTGTGGGGCCTCGGGTCGGGCACCACCCAAGACCCGGGGCCGTGGGAAGGCGAGCTGCGCAACATGTGGAAGCCGACCCAGCAGGAGAATCTGTGGTTCCACGGCGGCAACCTGCACCAGTCACGGCACTACTCGCTCTTTCTCGGCCTCCAGCTCAAGGCCCGCCATGAAGGGATTCCCACGCCGGTGTACGGCTTACAAGAGGTGCACCACGTGAGCTAGTCACCTCGCGGCGAGCGACGTGGTGCGGTGAACGCCCCATCCTGATCCACGCCGTCAAGGACCGCTCCCTGGGCGAGCTGACCTACGACGAGCTGGCCGCCACCGTGAACGCGTCCTCGCACGCGCCTTCGAAATTCCCCGCCCCGGGTGTGATGTTCGTCGACCGCGGGGCATCCCCCTCGCCGGGAGCCCATCGGTGCGGCGCGCGTCGACGCGAGCAGCCTTCGTGAATTCCGAGCTGTCCGAAGTTGTTTCACGCCAGCCCCGCCACCGACAGTCAGCAAACCGTTTCTCCTGGTCAGCTGGACCGAGTTGTTGTCCGCGAGTTGTGACATCGTCGTGACACGCAATCCGGGTTTTCGAACGCTTCGAACAGCTTCGCGCTGCTCAAAGTGGAGCCGATGACGGGAATCGAACCCGCGTATTCAGCTTGGGAAGTATTTTCTACGCCCGAACGGGTGAGCGATAGGCGCTGGTAGACGTGCTGCCGAGCCCCAGCGTTTGCACTGGTCAGATGCAATTTCGGTACGGGTAGTGGACGCCTCGGGTACGGCGTCGGTACGTCCGCAGTTCGGCTGCGTCTACGGGACCGATACGGGACCGGCGGCGACACAAAGGCTTGAGACGGGCTGGTGTCAGTCGCCCTTGGGAGAATGCTTGATATGAGCCCGATGACGCCCGCTGACTACGACGCATCCGAGATCCTGTCGTTTGAGTGGGGCGACATTCAGAAGCTCGCAAAGATCACCAAGAACGTCGTGAACCCTCTGACCGGCACGCGGACGCTCGACATGGTCCCGTATGAGAACTCGATCCAGCCGGTAGCTCTGAACTTTGAGCCGCCGCTGATTGAGCACGCGGTTGGCGAGAGCCACGGCTTTCGGCACCACTGGGAGCTTCTGACTTACGCGTTCAATCTGCCGGACCCGAATGGGTTCCCTGTTCTACCGGCGCTGGCGGATGACGACAGGCGCGTCCTCAAGCGCTACGTACGTTTGTGCCGCCAGCTTGCGGGATACTCCGCGCTGAACGACGAGAGCGGGATGTACTTCAGCCAAAAGCAGGGCGGCGAGCCCGAAATCACGTTGAAGTTCCCTACTCCTGAAGCCTTCGCCGGGACTTCGATCGCTTTCCGCCAGCTGCACAGTAATCAGGACTCGGCGTCATTCGACCGCGTAAAGGGTCGACTGATGAGAGCCAGCAAATCGTTGCTCGCCACTGAGCGGCAAGCGGTGAGAAGTGTTGTAGAGCAGTGGGCCAGGGCGCGCGGTGCGTTGATGAACCGAATGCTCCAGACCATCGTTTGTGAGATGGCGGCCCCGCCCGTGCCGCCGGAACGTAAGGACGACGTGCCGCCCTTCAGTTACGCGAACATCAACCCGCAGAAGCTGATTTTGACCTTCAACTATGGCGACACCATCCACTTCTCGGAAGATGAAGAGGCGAACCTGTCGACGCTGCTGGAAGCTGAACAGAACGCCTGCTACTACAAGCATTCGGTGCTGAGCGCCATAACGAATCTCAGTCACCTCTACTTCGGGTTCGCCGTGTTGGCTGAGTCCGCGATGGCAGAGGCGAGCTAGGCGAGGCACTGTTACCGCCGGATCGCGCAGTCCGGTCGCGGGCGACGGGCCAGACAACCCGCGACCGGGCCGACTAGGGGCCGGTAACGGGCGCTGCTGGGCCACCCGCTACCGGCCTGCTCATTGGGCGATGACGTCGCCGGGATTGCCGCGCGCCTCGCTGCGGCGTGTACGACGCGGCGGGTCGACCATGTCGGGAGCTTTGGGCCGGTAAGCGCCGCCATCCTCTGGGGTCGCGTACTCCGCGCCGGGCGGCACAGGCCCCGGCCCCCAGGAGAACTCCGTGGGGCCGTCGAGTCCGCAGCGGGAACCCCACGACGGGCCGTACCACTTTCTGTCGAAGCCCATGGCGGTTAACGGTGCGCGACGATCACGGGCGCGGCGTAGTTCGCGTTGTTGGTGATCTGGATGGCAACGGCTGCGCCCCGATGGCGAACACCAGTGCCGAAAGCGCGGACGTAGAAGTGCTCCTGGATCGGGTACGGTCCGACGCCAGGAATCACCCTGAGCCCGTGGTAAGCCGCGTTCTGATGTTCACGGAAGCCGACCGGGTTGTCGTTGGAGTTGGCCCCACCCGTGGCGGCGATGATGACGTAGCCCTGGGGGATGAAGTACGACTCAACCAGTAGCGCACCACGGTACGAACCAACGACCGGCTGGCCTGCGTACTCCGGTGGCGGAGTGGCGCCCTCGACGTGCTCGTGCGTGATCCGCGCTGGCGCGTTGCTGCTGACAACGAAATCGAACTTCGGCAGCGGCCCACCAGTCCGGTACTCGACCCCGGCCCGCCACGACGTGATCTTGGACGAGACGACATCGTCGGGATGCATCAGGAGCAGGAAGCGGCCCGACTGCGCGCCGTAGCCGTGCTCCTTGACGTGGGAGATGCCGGCCTCGACATGGATGCTGTCGAGCGCCGTGCCCAAGGTCGTGAGGTAGTGCTTATGGTCGGCGGCGAACTTCTTCCCAAGGTAGTCGGGTGGCTGCATATCGCCGTTGTACAGACCGTAAACCGTGTGGCCCCAGTCGTTCACGCGAACCGTGGGGTCAAGAAGGCGCTGCAAGATCGAACCATTTACCAGCTGGTTGTCGCCGCCCAAGATGCGCGCCACGCGGTTCACAACCTGCTCAGAGTCGGCCTCGCGCAGGTACTTCCACGACATGCGGCTCGCAACGTCGAAGTCCTTGAATGTGAACCCGAGGGACAGGTAGGTCGGGTCTGCGATACCGCGCGGGGTACCGAACTCGGTGGCTTCCTCGAACAGGGGCAAATCTGCGCCCTGCGGGACGGCCTCGGCGACATTGGTGGTCTTGAACGACAACAGGCCCGCCAAGGCCGACTTCTGTTCGTTGTACGCCCTCAGCGCGTCGGTGATCTCGACCCAGATATCATCGAGCTCGACGCCATCCGCGAGGCGATTCACCAAAGTGTCTCCGCGGGTAGCGGTTCCGTGTCTATTGATTGTCATATCTACTCCCGTAAGTATTGCTTGACTCGACGCTACGCCTGAAACACGTTGCTGCGCTGAGCGTATGAGCGCCGCGCGCAGGGTCGGGTGGAACACGGGAAGAAGTCCGAGCGGGCCCGTGCGGAACTGGACTAGATTCGGAATTACGTTCCCCAACAGAAGGAGTCGCCGTGATGGCGAACGAAACATGGTTCGGTGCAACAGCGCCGACCAAACCACCCGTACCAAATGTGGAGCTAAGCCTGAATCCGTGGATCGATGATTTCGGGTGGTCATCGGCGGGTTCGGGCGAGTGGCGCTGGGGCGTGGACACTTTGGCGTGTATGTGATCCGCTGGCCTGCACCAGCTTTTCCTTTAGGGGTTCCTCGGGTCGGGCCTGGATGGCGGGGTGGACAGGGGCTGGCCGCTTGGTCAAGCGGCGCGGGGTTGCGCAGTCGGGTAGCCGATGACGCTGTCCCACAGGGCTTTCCACTCGACTTGTCGGGGCCAGTGGACGGGTAGGTGCAGCATCGGTTTGCGGGCCGGTGCGGCGAAGCGGGCGGGCACGTTGACCAGGTCGCGGCGCAGGGTGGCACCGCGGGCCACGATGTGGTGACCGCCGGCGAGGGTCCCGGTGGCGCGCAGCAGGTTATGGGCGATCACCGCGCAGGCCAACCAGGCGCAGTTCGCGGCGAACAGCCCTGAAGGGATCCGAGCCAGTGGGCCATCGATCAGGTCGGCGAAGGTGGTCTCGATGATGGCGTGGCGGCGGTGGGTGATGTCGGCCTCGGCAGTGGGCAGCTCGGAGTTGGTCAGAAATGGGTGATAGCGCCACACCGGAAACAACGCATCCGGGTAGCGGGCGTCTTTGACCCGGCGCACTACCAGTCGGGCCGTGATCTTCTTGCCCCGCCCCAGCCGTAGGGTGTAGGGAGTTTCGGCGACCTCGGCATCGGAGATCAGCGCCCCGGTGTCAGGGTCTTCGACCGCGCCCGGGTAGTGCACCGGGGTGTAGGCGGCCTCGTCGATGCCCTCGACCGCGGTGGTAATGGCCCGATTTCGGGTCATCGACAGGGAGAACTCGACGCCTTCGGCGATGCAGGCGCCGATCACCTTTTTATTGCCGAACGCGGTGTCGCCGCGCAGCATGATCTTGCCGGCCCCGCACCCGCGGGCGGTGGTGATGGCTTGTTTGACCTGCCAGGCCGCGGCGCGGCCGGAGCCGGCCTTACCGCTGCGCAGCCGCGCCTCGGCGATCACCGGTGGGGCCTGCGCGGTCGAGATCGTGGTGATCTGCGGCGACAGACCCAACCGCAGCAGCGCACGGCTGGCGATCTTGGCGTGCCCGAACGAAGCACCCTGCTTATGGCGCCCGTAGACCGGACGCAGCAGCGAGTCGATGTCCAAAAAGGCGCGCTCTTCGATGCCGGGCAACAGCGGCACCCGCTGCGCGAGCGCCACCAGATGCGCGCGAGCCACGGCCGCGAGCTGGTTGGCATGCCCGAAAGTGAACTCGCGCAAGAAGATCCCCAATGTCGAGGGCGCATACACCTCGTTGAACACCCGTGGCGTGCCGCCGGCACGCAACACGTCGACGTCGTCGATGCAGTCCGCGCCGCACATCATCCCGGCGATGATCGAGGTCAGCTTCCCGACCGGGTTGACCGCACCGGAGGCCACCCGTGTCGACGGCAGATCCACATGCTCACCGATCAATTCCGAAAGCCCGGTCTGCTCAGCCAATTCCAGCACCGGAACCAAACCCGCGGCCGACACCAGATTCGGCTCGTCAAACACCGCCGACCCGAGAGTGAACGTATACGATGAATGCACCGAAAATGCCTTCCTGAACACTGGAAAAAGACGACTTCAGCACTCGTATTATCCCAGGCCAGAAGGCATTTTCGCTGTTCACACGCCGATCAAACCACCAGCCGATCCACGGATTCAGGCTAAGTAAGCTCCCCACGATCAAAGGTATAAAGGCCGCGCACGCCTGGATCACCGGCGAGCTTGGCGTGCAGCTGAGCTTGAATCACGTCGTGTCCGCCGCCAACAAGAAGCAGATACCCCGCCGAATCATCAAAGGCGCCATCTACTTCAGCACGCAGGACTTGTACGACTGGGTGGTGGCGGTTGCGGGGGAGGCGGAAACCGCATGACCGACACGACGCCCGAACCGCGTGGCTTCACGCCCATGGCTCCGCACCTCTTCACTCGCGCGGCTGCGCAGGCCCCGGTGGGCCGCCCGGCAATGAACCCCCGCGCCAATACGCAGGTGCAGGCGTCGATGCGGGCCGAGCAGATCATCAAGCGCGCCTGGAACAATCTGACCCTCGCGGACGTGATCTTGACAGGTGTGCCCGCGATGCGAACGCGAGCCGATGTGGCGGCTGACGAGTTCCACCGCCAAGCGGCCTGCGATGCGCGCGCCAGGGCCGAGGGTGAGACGCCGGTGCTCTGCTACGACACGTGGGACGGTGACGCCTACTACGATCCCAATGCCATCTACGAACAAAGCGCGCTGAAGATATGGACGGTCGGCACCAACCATGTCGACATCGTGCGCGACCGCTGGCACGACTCGCCAACGCGTCTGCCCACACCTGTCAGCTACGCGGCGGGTCACATCACCAACAAGCTCGACACGCTCGACTGGTTCCACTGTGAGCGTTACGGCTGTGCGGGCGGCTGCGGCCTGGAGTGCAACGTCAACGTCGCGGAGGACTGTGGCGGCCGCACGCGGCTGCTGCCGGTGGACCGGGGCGCGCTCATCCTCCTGTTCCGGTGCTGCTGGGGCTGCGAGGCCGAGCTGACCGCTGCGCTCCCGTCGATGCGAGAATACGTATAGGCGAGCTAAGCGCAAATTAGACAGTCAATACGTAATTCTGTCGCGGGCCAGACTGGCCCGAATCAAACACGAAAAAGATTCTCGTGCAGACAGTTTCGATCGTGCCCATAGTGGAGGTAGGTCCGCAGGATGGTCCTGCGTCCGAACCGCCAAGGAGGAAAAATGGCATCGATTGATGACGACTACCCAACGCCGGACGAGTGGCACCTGCACAGCGCGGGGTCGAAGGGAGTCACGTTCCATTGTGACTTCGTCAATGACGTCGAGTCGGCGCTGGCTGCATTCCAGCACACTATGCGCGCAGTCATGGATGCTTGGCCGATGACGACAACCTCGATGTCGATAACTATCGGTTAATCGACTACCTCGCTGCCGCGTTCGCCCGGATACAGACGAAACATGTTCGGGCGAACCCGGTGCGGGTTCGGGTAGAGTAAGAGTCGGCCCCTGGCGCGTCTGTAGACAGGGATTGCCGTGGACGCAAACCCCATGTAGGAACTGGAGTTTGGAGGCGTCCGTGGACGACGATGATAAGCCGACCATGACTGAAACTGAGTTGTGGGAGTGGCTGCACTACGACGAGGGCATCCCCGTTACTCGGCGCGCGATCAAGATGGCGGTGATCAACCGCGAGATTGAGCCGACGCGACTCGGCAATGGCAACTTCTTCTCACGGCGGGACGGCCTCGCGTGGCTGCGATCCCGTAAGCAGGCTGGTGCGTACAGCGCATCGAAAGTTCCTGCACGCCAACTGTAAATGCAGAAGACCCCGACCCAAAGTCTTTATGCCTGGCGGGCGCTGACGGACGGGGCCGGGGTGCCGTATTCCCTGAAGGAGAACAATGCCGAGTCTACCTGAAACCGATGCCGCCGAAATCCGAAGCGTCGCAGCAAGAGTGTATTTGGGCGCGCTGCTTCCAAGTATCGCGCCAATGGATTCATGGGCACACTTCCTCTCCCGCGCGGGCAGAAGTCCTCGCCTCCAACTGGATTCACAGGGGGTGGTAGACCACACCCCGATGACGAACAGGTTGCGACGTGGATCCGTGACCACCGGAGTGGGAACATCGCGCTGCGACTGTCTGACGTCCCACGCGAGTCTCTGGCCGATCGCGACGACCTACCGCCGATCTATGCGGGCAACAATGTCGACGGGTGGGAACTGGTCGGCATCGACGTCGACAACTACTCCAAGGGCGACTCTGAGAAGCGCGGCGCGGAGCAGCTGCGTGACTTGGAGGCCGAACTAGGCCAACTACCCGCGACCGCGCTGAGCGGGGCCAGGCTCTCCACCGGAAGCTGCATCGCGGTGTTCCTGGTGCCGAAGGGTTACCGGTTCGCGGGGAAGGCCGAGGACTCCATTGAGGTGATCCAGAAGCGCCACCGGTACATGGTGGTTCACCCGAGCACCAATCCCGATGCAGAGGATGCCCTGTACGAGTGGGGTTGGGGCGCGCCGTCCAAGCTCGCGGACGCGGGGGCCGAATCGCTGGAGCGGTTCGAGGACGGAATGCCGACCCTGGAGCAGGTCGCGGTCCTGCCGAAGGCCTGGTTCACCCACCTGACGCGCGGCGGGATGGGCGAGAGCGATGACCCGATAAGCGGCCTGTCGGACGGCCAGCTGTGGGAGTGGCTGGAGGCCCGACCGGGCTACGGCGATGGGATGTGCTCGGAGATGGAGAGCGCCGTGGACGAGTGGGTGGCGAAGATTGAGGCCAGTTCAAGCACCCACGACGTACTTCGGGACGCGCACTGGCGGTTGCTCAAGTTGGCCTCCGAAGGTCATGCAGGAGTGAAGGCCGCTCTTGACCAGGTGACGCGGGCTGGCTGGCCCGCTGCGGTGGGGAAGCGCGACCTGGAGACGCTAGGCGCGGAGATGGGCCGCAGCATCGCCGGGGCGCTCGACAAGATCCAGCCGATATGGGGCGACTACGTGCCTGAGGACACGTGCGCCGTTGACAAGACCAAGTTCGACTGCGACGCATGGACGGACCGGCTGGCAAACGACCCCGGCAGGGCGGGCCGGTATTGCTTGGTGACGGCACGCGAGCTTGCCGAGCCGGTGGAGCCGATGCGGTGGCTGGTGAGGGGCATCTGGCCCGAGCGATCCGCAGGCGTCCTTGCGGGCGACAAGAAGTCCTTGAAGACATGGAATCTGCAAGCACTTGCTCTTGCGGTCGCATCGGGGAGGCCGTTGTTCGACAAGTATCACGTCGTGTCGCCGGGGCCGGCGCTGTACCTGCCTGGCGAGGGCGGGCGCACCACCTTCGCTAACCGACACCAGGTTATCGCCGAACGGTACGGGATCACCGATATCTTGCCGGACTTGGAGTTCGGTGCCGAGTTTGGCGTGGGGATGTTGGACGACGGCGAGTTCACTGACGCGATAAAGCGGCACTTGGATGAGTTGCAGCCCGCCTTGGTGGTGCTGGATCCGCTACACGCCTATCACCCGGGCGATGTTGAGGTGCAGAACGTCTACGCACGCGGGCCGATGTTGGCGAACTTACGGGAGTTGATCGGTGGCGAGGCGGCGTTGATCGTCGGCGACCACTTCAAGAAGACCACCGGCACGCGGTTGGACCTCGACAACATCGCCTAGGCAGGCATGTCGCAGTGGGCCGACTCCTGGATCTTGCAGAAGCACCGGGAGACACCAAATCTCGAAGACGGCAAGTTCTGGCTAGAAGTCGAGTCTGGTACCCGCCGAGGCAGCGGAAAGCACCTTGAGGTCGATTGGACGTTGGAGCGGGATAGCGCAGACCCCGACACAACCATGTGGCGTGGCGTCGATTGGGATACCCGCCCGATGGCGGGGAAGTCGGCTGCGGGACAGGTTGATAAGACGATCCAGCGCATCCTCCAAGTCATAGACGATGAGCCGTTCGCCCTGACTGAGACCGGCGTGTTGGCGAAGGTCGGCGGCAATAAGGACAAGGCCTACGAGACGTTGCAAGTTCTGAAGGCCAACGGTGCCCTCGTCGTCCAAGAACGCGAGCGCCCGGAGGGCAAACGCTCCGTGAAACGCGCACTCGTCGGACCGGGGGAGAACGCCGAACGGGTGCGCCGGAACCGATACCGGCTTGGCGAACCCGTACCGGGCTCGGAACGGGTTGCCGCAACCGATACCGAAAACGGTATGGGTTCGGAACGGGTTGAACCGTGAACGCGGGAAAACAGCTGGTAGACAGCAGGATCGAACCCGTACCCCTCAACGGTACGGGTTGCCCCGGTGAGGCGTCGGAAGCGGGCGGGGGAGGGAACCCGTACCCTCCCCGCCGCGCCTATAGGGAACGGGTTGGGTTGCCCAAGGTGGTCGAGGATCGAAAACACCGGCGGGCTAGGCGGATCGAATGAGCACCGTTTACACGCCGATTGAACCGCCGTATTGGTGGCGACCATCACCGCGCACCCGGCGGGGTCATCCCATAAGGCCGAGGCGGAACCCGCGCATGGAGCCGAGACCACCCGAGACATGGCGACCGGGCGAACGATGAAAACCAAACGGAAACAGGAGAACCGAGATGCCTACCTCTGAACGCGCCGACCTTAAACTGATGGGATTCGACGGGAAGTGCACGGCGCGGAGCCAACGCACGGGCGAGCAATGCCGACGACCAGCAGCACGCGGCGCGAACGTCTGCCCGGTACACGGCGGCTCAGCCCCCTAGCGGGAGTTTCCGGCCTTTTTAGTTGATCGGCGTGTCTTTCGTTGTGGTGCTTGAGGTTTGTGTGACGAGAGAGTATTACCCATATATGGCGTCGATCGTGGGGAAGCGCCGCGGCAAGCAGACCTACTACTACCTGGTGGAATCGGCGCGGGTGGGCGGCAAGCCGCGCATCGTGTCCCAGCAGTATCTGGGCAGCGCCGATGAGGTGCTGGCCAAGCTGTCGGCGACGCCGAGCGGGCAGCCGATCCGCAGCCAGCACAAGCAGTTCGGGGATCTGGCGGCGGTGTGGTCGACGCTGAGGCGGCTGGACGTGGCCGGGATCGTCGACGAGGTGGCGCCGCGTCGCGCGGACGCGGCCGCGTCGGTGGGCACCTACATCGCGCTGGCATGCGCGAACCGAATCGTCGACCCGTGCTCCAAACGCGAATTCGCCGACTGGTGGGCCAGCACGGCCGGGCCGCGATGGGTGAAGCTGGGCCGCGCCGCGCTGGATCACCGCCGGTTCTGGGACGCGATGGACCGCCTCGGCGAGAGCGAGCTGCGCGAGATCGAGACCCGGCTCGGGCGGGCGATGGTCGGCGAGTTCGGGCTGGATTTGACCGGGCTGGCGCTGGACATGACCAACTTCGCCACCTTCATCGACACCGGCAACGCGAAGGCGTCGATCGCGCAGCGCGGCAAGGCCAAACAGAAACGCACCGATCTGCGGCTGGTCGGGTTGGCGCTGGTCATCACCCGCGACGGCGGGGTGCCGGTGATCAGCCACGCCTATCCCGGTGATCGGCCTGATGTCACCCAGTTCCCCACGGTCATCGACGAGCTGGTGGCCCGCTACCGCGACCTGGTGTCCTCGGTCGAGTCGCTGACCGTGGTCTATGACGCCGGGCAAAACAGCGGCGACAACCACACGGTCGTCGAAGAGCACGGGATCGGGTTCGTCGGGTCGCTGCCGCCCAGCGATCACCCCGACCTGCTGGGCATCCCGGCGCGCGACTACCGTGTCGTCGACGAAGACCGCTATCCCGGGCTGACTTTCGTCGACACCACCGTCACCGCGCTCGGGGTGACCCGCCGCGCGGTGCTGACCCACTCGGCGAACCTGGCGGCCAAGCAGGCCCGCGGCCTGGACCAGACCCTGGCCAAGGCGCGGCGTCGGCTGGCCGAGCTGGCCGCCCGCCTGGCCCGCGGCCACACCCGCCGCGACCGCGACAAGGTGCAGGCCCAGATCGCTGCGATCTGCAAACCCCGCTGGGTGGCCGATATCATCACCGTCACCCTCACCGGCGAGCAGCCCGCCGAGTTGCGGCTGGCCTGGCACACCGACAGCAAAGCCCGAAAACGCTTGGAACAACGAATCTTCGGCAAACGGATCCTGTTCACCAACCGCGACTGGCCGGTGCCCGACATCGTGGCCGCCTACCGCTCCCAATCCGACGCCGAATTCGGCTTCCGCCAGCTCAAGGACCCGCACGTGGTCTCGTTCAGCCCAATGCACCACTGGACCGACTCCAAGATCCGCGTACACGTGTCCTACTGCGTGCTCGCCTTGGCCGTCGCCCACCTGATGCGCCGCCACGCCGACCAGGCTGGGCTGCACCTGTCCGTGCGCGAGTTACTCGACCAGCTCGCCGGCATCGAAGAAACCGTGCTGCTCTACCACGACGGCGGCAAGGGACGCCCCCGCGTGCAACGCATGCTCACCGACACCACCCCCACCCAACAGAAACTGGCCGACCTGTTCGACATCCACCAATACGCACCCACCCGCTGACCCCGCCGGGCCCCTCACAGCGAGTTGGGTAATACACCAGCGCTGCCCGAAAAAGCCATCCCACCAGGCGAAACCAGACCCACAATCAAGAAAGGCCGGAAACTCCCGCTAGGTGAAGGCCGCGGCGCGACGCCGCCTCGACCAAGCCGCCGATGTTCTCGTGCAGCGACTCTTGAAGTTCGCACTCGATGGCGACGTTGCAGACAATGTTGCGCTAGCAGCGATTCGGGATGCACTTGACCGAGCGGGCATGGGAGCCAAGACCGAAGTGGCCGTTGAGGTCAAAGCGCCGTGGGAGGAACTACTTGGTGACGTCGCGCACGTGACCAAGGCGCAGCACGAGGCGATGAAGCGCGGGGAACCGCTGCCGCCGACCCCACCGCCCGCGCTACCCGCGCCCGACGTCGACATCGTGGACGCGGAGGTTGTCGAAGACACACCCGAGCGTGTCGGAGAGCGTGCGGACCGCCCGAACGTGCCCGACTGGGCTGAACCCTCGCCCGCAGCACCTCCTAGCCGCGAACTCGTGACCCTGGAGGACGCGGCCGCAGAGGTCGCCGCAGCGAACCGGGCAGCCCGCATCACCAAGGCGCGGCGACGACGGTAGCCAGGTGGCACATAATCGCAGGTGAGAGGCATAAAAGCTGGCGTAGCGTAATAGCCGAAACGACCGTTTCGGCGGTCACGGCTATAGGAGGCGAGATGGCAAGACGAGTGATCGGCTACGTTCGAGTGAGTACCAAGGATCAGGGTAAGAATGGTTACGGGCTTGGAGCGCAACATGATTCGCTGCGGCAGTTCTGCGACGAGCGCGGCTACGAACTGCTTACGGTGACGAGTGATGTTGTAAGCGGCGCTGATTCGGTACGAATGTACGGCAGAGAGGTCGCTATCGCGGTCATAGAGACGGGTGTGGCAGACGCGCTGCTGGTGCGTTCGCTGGACCGCGCGACACGGAGCCAACTCGACCACGCGAGCCTGTTCGAGCGCGCCCACCGCAACGCGTGGCGGCTGATGGACTGCGACGGTGCGGACAGCGGCGACCCGAGTCAGCGGCTCACCGCAGACGTTCGCAACGCCGTCGCTGCCGAGGAGCGCCGCAAGATCAGCGAGCGGACCAAGGAGGGTCTGGACAAGGCGCGGCGACAGGGCACGCAGTTGGGCCGACCCCCGCAGATCGCACCCGACAGCGCCCTGGCCAAACGCATAGTGCGCATGAGCACACGAGACGGACTGAGCGTCAACAAGATCGCGCAGCGTCTCACAGCCCAGAAGGTGCCGACGCCAGGCGGCGGGCCGAAGTGGTACCCGACGACCGTCAGCGACGTCCTCAAGCGCGCCAACAAGAACGGCGCGGCAGCATGACCGCCCACCGCCCCGGTTCGCGCGTGCTCGTCACGGCGCGCGGCGACCCCTACACCGGCCGCGTCGGCACGATTGCGAATACCTGGGAGGCCGACGACGGCGCGCTGGTGTACACCGTGCAGTTCTGCGCGGAGCACGGCTACCCGCTGGGCGACCACCACACCGCCTACTACCTCGCGGACGAGGTGGAGCCAGCATGAGGCCGCTCGTCAAGCGCACACCGGACGGTCGCCCGTACTCGGTGCCGAGTACGCCCCGGTCCCCGGCGACGGCCCTAGGCGCGCAACCCGCCGAGCACGCGGAGAGCGGGCCGGAACGCACACCTGCGCGGGTAGACCGGCGACCCAAGCTCACCGCCGAGGACGTGCGGTCCATCCGCGCCGACTACGCGGCGGGCAAGTGGAGCCAGGGCGACCTCGCCTACATCTACGGCGTCACCCAATCGACCATCAGCGCCGTTCTGAGCGGCGACTCCCACGTGACCACCGGACCCACACCCCGAGAACAGGATTCATGACATGGCAAGCGTTCAGAAGCGCGTACGCACAAGCGGAACAACAACATACGTGGTGCGGTGGTACACGCCCGACGGCACCGAACGGACCAAGGGCGGGTTCCGCACCCGGAAGGACGCCAAGGCGTTCGCGGTCAAGGCCGACGCGGAAACGCTGACGGGCATGGACTTCGACCCCGGCAAGGGCAAGATGTTGTTCCGGGACGCGGCGGCGATCTGGCTGGAGTCGCGCAAGGCCGACACCCGCAACAACGCCGAGAACCACCGCTACGCCCTCGCCCCGGCCGCAACCCGGCGCGGCGACGGCAAGACGCTGGGCATTGACGCGGTGTTTGGCGGCTACCCGCTCAACAAGATCACTCGCGAGTACATCCAGGCGTGGGTCAACCGGCTCACCGAGGCGGGCAAGAAGCCCTCGACCGTGCGGCACGCGTTCTGGACCGTTCGCATGGTTCTGGAGCAGGATGGCCGGCTGGCGAAAAGCCCCGCCGAGTACATCAAGCTCCCCACCGAGACCGGCACCAACGGCGGCCAGGTCGGGGTAGTCGTGGATCGGGCCATGTTCCTCACGCCCGCACAGGTTTCTGCACTTGTCGATGCGACGCCCTGGCCGTACAACGTCCTGGTGCACGTCGCCGCATGGGCGGGGTTGCGCGCGGCGGAACTGGGCGGGCTTACCATCGCCAACGTCGAACTCCCAGACGCGCCACGGAACCCGAACGTCGCGGCGAAGCCAGGCGTGCTGCGCGTCCAGCAGGCCACGCGGGCGAAGGGTGCGACCATCGAGTACGGCCCGCTCAAGACCAAGCAGAGCTACCGCCGCGTGCCGTTGACCTCCGAGACGACGGAGTTGCTGCGGGACTACCTCGCCGAGCACCCGCGCGCCGATGACCCCGCCGCGCCCCTGTGGCCCGGTATGTCGCTGACCCCGCCCCGGCCTACCGGAGTGCGGGCCGACAACGCGGCACCGGGAGCGGCCAGTACGGCTGTGGACGAGGCAGCCCCGAGCGCGACCGCGAAGGACCGCGCGCGACGACAGGCCGACGCACTCGCCGAACTCACTGTGGAGGAAGCGGAGCAGCGGTTAGTGCTCGACTGGACGACGCCGCTACGCCACGCGACGTTCTACAAGGCCATCTACCGACCGGCGGTGTTGCGCGCCAACAGGCTCACCCCGACCGCGAAGGTGGACCCGGACCAGTCGTTCCACTCGCTGCGCCACACGTACGCAAGCCTGTGTATCGCGGCGGGCATCAGGCCCATCGACATCGCGGAGTTGATGGGGCATCGGGACGTCAAGACGACGCTCACCGTTTACGCGAAAGCTGATCAACACCGACGATCACACCGGCAACATGGCCGCGCTGGGAGCACTCGCGGCCCCGGCGCAGAAAGCCAACTACGGCAATGTGATTCCGCTGTCGGCGACGCCTGAAAACTGACCCCGTGTCGACGCCCGAATTTTGACCCCCTTCGTCTGAGTCTCGGCTTACGAGCCGAGAGGAGAAGGGAGTTGTTAGCTGTGGAGGACTGGGCTGAGATCCGCAGGTTGCATCGAGCGGAAGGGTTGCCGATCAAGACGATCGCCAGGACGTTGAACATCTCGCGCAATACGGTGCGCTCGGCGTTGGCCGCTGAGGGCCCGCCGAAGTATGAGCGCAAACCGGCGGGCTCTGCGGTGGATGCATTCGAAGACGCGATCCGTGCCCAGCTCAAGGCGGTGCCGACGATGCCAGCGACGGTGATCGCCGAGCGGGTCGGCTGGACGCGGGGGATGACGGTGTTCAAGGAGCGCGTGCGGGAGTTGCGGCCGGCGTTTTTGCCGCCGGACCCGGCGGGGCGTACGACGTATGAGGCCGGCGAGATCGCCCAGTGCGACTTCTGGTTCCCACCGACCACGGTCCCAGTCGGCTATGGGCAGGTCCGTACCCCGATGCAGCTTCCGGTGCTGACGATGGTGTGCGGGTATTCGCGGTGGCTGGCCGCGATCTTGGTTCCGTCGCGGTGCGCTGAGGATCTGTTCGCCGGGTGGTGGCAGTTGATCCACGCGCTGGGGGCGGTGCCGCGCACCCTGGTCTGGGACGGGGAGGGCGCGATCGGACGCTGGCGCTCAGGCCGGGTCGAGCTCACCGGCCAGTGTCAGGCGTTCCGCGGGGTTCTGGGTGCGAAGGTGGTGGTCCTCAAACCTCGAGAACCCGAGCACAAGGGCATCATCGAACGCGCCCATGACTACTTGGAGCGCTCGTTTCTGCCGGGCCGAACCTTCAGCGGTCCCGGCGATTTCAACCACCAACTCCAGCAGTGGCTGCAGACGGTGAATCGGCGGACCCGCCGGGTACTGGGCTGCGCCCCGACCGAGCGCATCGGCGCGGACCGTCAGGCCATGCTGGCGCTGCCGCCGGTGGCGCCGGCGACCGGTTGGCGCGCCACCACACGGCTGGCGCGCGATCACTACGTGCGGTTGGACTCCAACGACTACTCCGTGCACCCGGGCGTGATCGGGCGGCGCATCGAGGTCCTGGCTGATCTGGACCGGGTACGGGTGTTCTGCGAAGGCAAGCTGGTCGCCGATCACGAGCGGGTGTGGGCGTGGCATCAAACCATCACCGACCCCGAACACCGCGCGGCGGCGAACATGCTGCGCTGCAACCGCATCGGCGCGCTGCGTCCGGTGCGTGAACCTGCGGATCAGATCAGCGTGGAACAGCGGGCGCTGGCCGACTACGACACCGCCCTGGGCATCGATCTCGGCGAAGGCGGGCTGGTGTCATGACCACCACCAAAACCACGCGCACGACCGTGGCGTCCTCGAACCACCGGGACCTGAGTGCCGAGATCAGCTTTTTGACCCGCGCCCTGAAAGCACCCACGATGCGCGAAGCAGTCGCCCGATTGGCCGAGCGGGCCCGCACCGAATCCTGGACTCATGAGGAATTCCTGGTGGCCTGTCTGCAGCGCGAGGTTTCGGCTCGCGAGTCCCATGGCGGTGAGGGCCGCATCCGCGCGGCCCGGTTCCCATCGCGGAAGTCGTTGGAGGAGTTCGACTTCGACCATGCCCGCGGCCTCAAACGTGACCTGATCGCGCACCTGGGCACCCTGGACTTCGTCACCGCCCGTGACAACGTGGTCTTCCTGGGGCCGCCGGGCACCGGCAAGACCCACTTGGCGATCGGAATCGCGATCCGGGCCTGTCAGGCCGGCCACCGGGTGTTGTTCGCCACCGCCTCCGAATGGGTCGCCCGGCTAGCCGAAGCCCACCACGGCGGGCGGCTTCAACCCGAACTCCTCCGGCTGGGACGCTACCCACTGCTCGTCATTGACGAAGTCGGCTACATCCCCTTCGAACCCGAAGCCGCCAACCTGTTCTTTCAGTTGGTGTCATCGCGCTACGAGCGGGCCAGCCTGATCGTCACCTCCAACAAACCGTTCGGCCGCTGGGGCGAAGTGTTCGGCGACGACGTCGTAGCCGCGGCCATGATCGACCGCCTCGTCCACCACGCCGAAGTCATCGCCCTCAAAGGCGACTCCTACCGCATCAAAGACCGCGACCTCGGGCGCGTCCCGGGATCGACCACCGAAGAATGAACACCAAGGGGGTCAATTTTCAACCGTCGAAAAGGGGTCAATTTTCGGCCGCCGTTGACATCCGCTACACGGTTGAGCATTGGGAGGTTAAAGCCGAGGTCGCGGGCGTAAGGTCTGTCGGCATGACCTGGTTTGTCTGCACGATCTCCAAGGGTGAACCCGAGAATTGGGACCTCTGCAAGTCGACCGAGTTATGGGGCATTCCCGGAAAGTCGAAGTTGGGATTCACCGCAAAGGAGGGAGATCACCTCCTCTTTTGGCTGGGTGGCCGTGGCTACGCCGGGATCGGCACGGTCATGGGTGAGGCTAGGGTCGCGAAGCGAAGCAGTGAAATACCGTGGGCGGGCGGCCTCGCAAGGTGGTCTTACCTCATCCCCATCCGTTTCGACCTAGAGGTCAAACAGCCTCTATTCATTGGGTTCGTTCGGAGCCACCAGCACGAGACCGACTTCACCTTGGACAAATTCCAGCGCGGGTTCGCCCCGGTTCCCGACGAGCCAGCCGAGATGATCGCCGAACGGTTGCGGTTGCGGAGCGCCGACGAGCGTGCGATTGAGACGTCCCAGTCGTAGTCGGGCGGGAGCCACAGAAATCCTTATTGTCTTCGAACATATGTTCGAATATGCTGAACCCAACTAACTCTGCTGGAAACGGCGAGTCGTACCCGGCGCGGGGGCTATCGGCAGCGGTAGGTTCCTAGCACGTGGTGCCAGCGAGTCGCGTGGCAGACCGACGAGAGGATCGGCATCGGTGGCGAAGGTTGCAGTAAACGGGGCTATTGCGGAAACGCTCTCGCTGATCGAAGTGGAGGCCGCCCCGTCGCGGCCCTCACCGGCAGTGTTGCGCTATCCAGGATCGAAGTGGTCGCTCGCGGGCGCGATCATCCAACACTTTGGCCCGCACTACCACTACGTGGAGCCGTTCTTCGGTAGCGGTGCGGTGTTCTTCTCGAAGGAGGCATCGCAGCATGAGGTCATTAACGACACCAACGGCTCGGTCGTCAACCTCTTCCGTGCGCTTCGTGATCACACCGAAGACCTGTGCTGGGCATTGGAAGCAACACCATGGTCACGCGACGAATACGTCGACTCGGACATTTTGACCGGCGACCCGGTAGAAGACGCACGACGATTCGTGGTGCGGTGCTGGCAGGCTCACGCGAGCGATCTAGCCAAGAAGACGGGTTGGAAGAGCCGGGGTGTTAAGCAGCGTGCGGGTGGGATGAGCCATCGATGGCAGAAGGTTCCCGATCAACTGCGGGTACTCGCGTGGCGGCTAAGTGACGCCGAGATTGACCACCGACCGGCTATTGAGGTCATCAAGCGTCACGCGGGCGCAGATTGCTTGATCTACGCCGACCCGCCGTACGTCCACAGTTCCCGCACTCAGACGATGTACGGCTTTGAAATGACGGATGCCGAACACGTGGAACTTCTTGAGACGTTGCGTGCGCATCCTGGGCCTGTTGTGCTGAGCGCGTACGCGACTGACTTGTACGCAGATATGTTGTCCGACTGGGCTACTCACGAACTGAAGCCGCCGAAAGTGGAGAAGGGCGCGGCGCGCACTGAAGTGTTGTGGGTGAAACCAGCCTAGGTATCGCCGAAGCCTTCGGGCCAGAGCTCTGGGAAGTACTCCTGTGCGCGCTGCGAAGGTGAGCCGACAGGTGGCTTCTCCAGAGCAAAGGCCGCTGACATCCAGTCAGCCCAATGGAGCGGCGGGTAGTACTTGAGCTGGCCGCCAGAGTTCATGTAGCACTGCCAGAGTCGGTGACGTCGGCCGTTGTCGTCGATGTATCCGTTAAGAGACGCGCCTTCGATAAGCCATTCCACTTCGCCCTTCGGGTTTGCCACCTTCAGGGTCAGCGGGAACGAGATCAACTGGAACTGCGTCCAAGGATTGTTGTGCGCGAGAATTACGTACTTGCTGTGCGGGACGTCGATGCCTTCTGCCTCGGCGAGATGCCAGCCTGTCACCTGATCCACGATTTCGGGGCCGGCCAACATCGGTTCCAGTTGATCTGTTTGTCGAGTAGGTTCTGCCGAAATTTCGCAGCTGAGTTAGCAAGCTCCATGAAGCTGCACTTGTTGCGTTCCGGCTGAATCTTCGACATCTTCGCGGACAGGCCGTACGGCAGCGGGGACGCCGGGACGATCACGTCGAAGATTCCCTTGTTCTCCGTCGTGGCGCCGTTGGTGACTGCGGCCAGCGCGCGCTCGAAGTCACGAAAGCCAGGCATGGTTTCCCCGGTGGCTTTCAGCACAACCTGGCCGCTGCCGTCTCGGTAAGTGCTGAGGATCAGTCTCAGCGCTGTCATCTCGACCGCATTCAGTCCGCGGTCACGTAGCGGTAGGCCGTCGTCTGCCATCTCTGAGAACCCCATCCCGCGCGGCGTCGGAGAGGTGGCGTCGCGGCATGGCGAGTATGCCAGGCCTTTCATAGCTATCGCCACGGCGGCGCGCGGGGCGTCGGGGTACGGGACCGATACGGGACCGGCGGCCAGCGACAAGAGCGGGAATCTGGCGAAGGTCCTGGTAAACGTGGAGCCGATGACGGGAATCGAACCCGCGTATTCAGCTTGGGAAGCTGATGTTCTGCCATTGAACTACATCGGCGTGGTTGCTTCAGAAGGCTAGCATCCGGGTCATTCCATCACTCCCAGGCAGTACAGGATCAAGAATCCGGCGAAGAACATCACCGCCATCCAGGGCCGCTCCGGCGTCTCGTGCGCCTCGACCAGCAACTCCTCGACAACCAGCCACAGCAGCGCCGCCGCCGCAAAGGCCAACACGAGGGTGAGGACGTCGGCACCGGCGCCGCCGAGCACCAGCGCGCCCAGCACGGCCCCCGCCGCGGTGACCAGGCTGACGCCCCCGGTGATCACCGCGGCCCGCACCCGATGCACTCCCGAGCCGGCCAAACGCAGCGCCACCGTCAGCCCCAGAAACAGCACCTCGACCGTCAAGGCGATCGCGATGATGACCGCGGTCCGTCGAGACACGGTCGCGCCGGTTGCGACAAGCAACCCGTCGATGAAGAGGTCGACCGCCACCACGGCGAGAAACCCGATGGGCAAGACACCGCCAGAAACCTTGAGGTCAGCGGAATGCTCGTCGCCGTCGAAATGCCGCAGCCCGATCAACACCGCGACGCCCGCGCTAAAGCCCACGACGATCAGCCACAGCGAACCCCGGGCGCGCAGATTCGGCAGTACCTCACCGGCCACTGCCGCCATGACCACCCCCGCCGCGAAATGCTGCACGCCACTGACGAGTGCAGGCGACGGGCTCCGCACCACCGCGACCACGCCGCCGATGATCCCGGCGACAACGGGGAAGGCGACCAGGGACGCGGCCGTCGTCACGATGCTGATGCCAACCTCCCGGGTCCGGTCGAAAATGTGTCATCGCGCAAGCGCGCAGACCGCAGATCAAGGAGCATCATGTCGCAGGTACTGGTCACCGGATTCGGAGCGTAC
This sequence comes from Mycobacterium pseudokansasii, assembly GCF_900566075.1. Lineage (NCBI taxonomy): Bacteria > Bacillati > Actinomycetota > Actinomycetes > Mycobacteriales > Mycobacteriaceae > Mycobacterium > Mycobacterium pseudokansasii. The sequence goes on from NZ_UPHU01000001.1 coordinate 504,374, forward strand.
GGCAACACTCCGGCCAACCCGGCGCAGCTCACCGCCGCGGCACTCGACGGTCGTGTCATCGCCGGCGCGACGGTGATCATCCGGATCGTGCCAAACGTGTTCTTCGAGTCGATCGCCGCAACGCGGCAGGCCATCGCCGACATTCGGCCGGAGGTGGTGGTCATGTTGGGCGAATATCCGGGGCGCGCCATGATCACTGTCGAGCGACTCGCACAAAACATCAACGATTGCGGGCGATACGGGCTTGCCGACAACGCCGGCACGGTTCTGGTCGGAGAGCAGACGGACCCGGCCGGCCCCGTTGCCTACCATGCGACGGTACCGAGCCACGCCATGGTCGTCGCCATGCGCGAGGCCGGCGTGCCCGCCGACGTCTCCGATGCCGCCGGAACGTTCGTCTGCAACCACCTGATGTACGGCGTCTTGCACCACATCGCGACGAACGCCCTGCCGATCCGCGCCGGCTGGATGCATCTGCCGTGCCTGCCCAGCGTTGCCGCCCTGGAGCGCAACCTCGGTGTTCCGAGCATGTCCGTGGAAACGGCGGTCGCCGGGGTGGCTGCCGGTATCGAGGCCGCGGTTCGACAATTGTCTGATATCGGCGAACCCGTGCGGTCTCGATTGCAGATCTGACATCACTACTGGTAGCCGCGCCTTTGCCGGTGCGCTCTGATAAACCGCTGGTTTACGCGAAGAATAATTTCCTATATAGGGGATGTTTATTGTTTCGTGATCTCGTAGAGTGCGTCAGGTGGGAAGGCACTCGTTAGCCCGGGAACGGCGAAGGTCGCCAGCAGTCCTGGCCGCTGTCCTGGCCCCAGCTGCTGTTTTCTTCGCGGTGGCCGGCGATGTCGGTCCCCTCGGCGCGCGTGTTGTCGACCAGGGTGACGGGCCCTGCTGCCTGGAGATAGTGGCGGCCACTCCGCCGGCTTTGGTGTCGAGAATGCCTGGTAGCGAGGCGGGCACGGGTTTGGGAAGCGGTCAGTTCGCTGCGGCATCCCGGTGGCGGGTCGACACCCGGTCCCGGGCACTGCCGCCGGGGGCTGCCCCAGAGCAGGGCCTTCAGGTCAAGACCATCCTGGTGGCTCGCAGTATCAGTGCGCTGTTCCCCGAGATCCACGAAATCGGCGGCGTTCGAGCGGACGCGTTGCGGTGGCATCCCAACGGTTTGGCGCTTGACGTGATGATTCCGGATCCGGGCAGCGCCGACGGTATTGCGCTGGGTAATCAGATCGTCGGCTACGTGTTGCTGAACGCAAGCCGATTCGGCATACAGGATGCGATTTGGCGGGGCGTCTATTACACGCCCGAAGGCGCACGGAAGTCCGGTGCCGGCCATTACGACCACGTCCACATCACCACCACCGGCGGCGGCTACCCGACCGGCGAGGAAATCTACCTGCGCTGAGCTCAGCGCCAGCCGGCTGAGGCCGCGCGCCGCTGAGCCGACACGAGCCGCTGCGCCGCCACCGGCAGCTACGCTCGTCGGGTGCTGCTCTCTGACCGTGACCTCAGAGCCGAAATCTCCGCCGGACGACTGGGCATCGACCCATTCGACGACAGCCTGGTGCAGCCGTCCAGCGTCGACGTCCGGCTCGACTGCCTGTTTCGGGTCTTCAACAACACTCGCTACACCCACATCGACCCCGCCAAGCAACAGGACGAGCTGACCAGCCTGGTGGAGCCGGCCAAAGGAGATCCGTTCGTCCTACACCCTGGCGAGTTTGTGCTGGCCTCGACGTTGGAGCTGTTCACGCTGCCCGACGATCTCGCCGGACGGCTGGAAGGCAAGTCGTCGCTGGGCCGGCTGGGACTGCTCACCCACTCCACCGCCGGCTTCATCGATCCCGGCTTCAGCGGCCACATCACGCTGGAACTGTCCAACGTCGCCAACCTGCCGATAGCGCTGTGGCCGGGAATGAAGATCGGCCAGTTGTGCATTCTGCGATTGACCAGCCCGGCTCAGCATCCGTACGGGAGCAGCGGTGTCGGATCCAAGTATCAAGGTCAGCGCGGCCCGACGCCGTCGCGTTCCTATGTGAACTTCATACGTTCTACATAGCTTCGGGCCGGCTCCCGGCATTGTTTGTCGGACTAACATCTTTCTTGGGCGTGTTCTCCTTCGTCCACCGCCGGTCGCAAAACCTTGGGAGGGGTTTTGGACGTTGTACTTGGCATTTCGATGGCACCGGCCGCGGTTCGGATGTCGTTGGTCGAAGGCCAAGACGGTGACGGCCTGATCGTCGAAGAAGACACCTTCCCCGTCGGCCCGGACCCGTCCACCAATAGCGCACCCGACCAGGTGATCGCCGCGATTCTGGGCACCAGGGAGGGCGCGGTCGAGGCCGGCTTGCGACTTTCCTCCGTCGGCGTGACGTGCCCCGACGACACGTCGGCTGCGGCACTGCGCGACGCACTGGCCGCCCACAAGCTCGACAACGTCATGCTGGTTTCGGCGTTTCTGGCTGCGGCCGCGTTGGGGCAGGCGGTCGGCGGCGCCGTCGGCTACGACCGGACGGCGGTGTTGTTCGTCGAACCGGACATGGCGACGTTGGCGGTGGTGGACACCGCCGACGGGTCGGTCAGCGAGGTGCGCCGGCAGCTGCTTTCCCAGGACGACGACACGGCGGTGGCCGAGGTGGTCGACCTGGTCGCCGGCGTCGAGTCGATGCCGTCCGGTCCCGACGGTGTCTACGTGGTGGGCACGGGCGTCGACGTTTCCCTGATCAAACCCGCGCTCGACGCGGCGACGTCGCTGACGGTAAGCGTGCCGGAGGAAGACGAGATGGCCCTGGCTCGGGGTGCGGCGCTGGCGTCGGGCAACGCGCCGTTGTTCGCTTCTTCCACCGCGGCTCTGGCCTATGCGCAGGATCTGCCCGATCCCGACCTTCTTCGCGATGAGTTCGTCGCAGGCTCCGTGCCCGACGACTCTGCCGACCGCCGGTCGGCCCTGTTGATCGGCAGTGCGGTCGCGGTGATCGCCATCGCCGCGGTGGTGGCGCTCGAAGTTGCCCTGGCGATCAACATCCGTCCGACCGTCGCCTTGCTGCCCAAACCCAGCGAGAACCATCTCGTCACGCCGCCGGAGCCTGCTCCCGCGCCCCCGCAGGTCGCGGCGGCTCCGCAGCCGAAGATCGACCTGCCGCGACCCGCTGGGGCACCCCGAGCCGCAAGCCCGCAACCGCCGGCTCCATTGCCTGCGGCCTCTGTCCCGGAGGCTCCGGTTCTACCGGCGTTACCGGTGCCGGTGTTGCCGGCTCCGGAGGTTCCGATTCGGCAGGCTGCGCCGGCGCGTGATCCGGCGGTCGTGGTGCCGCCCCTGCTGCCGATCCTGGTGCCCCCGGTCCTTGCGACTGGTCCCGAGACGCTGCTGCGCCCGCCGGTGCCAAAGGCCCCGGCGCAAGTGCCCCGGCCCCAACCGCAAGCGCCTGCGCCGGGCGTTCAGGTTCCGGCGTCGCCGCCCCGAGTCGGGAGCCCGGGTCCGCGCAAGCCGGTCCGACAACCTCCTCCGGCCTTGAGGCCGTCACCTAAACCGGGGCATAGCCCCGGTGGTGGTGGTGCCGGTGTCCCCGGTCGAGGCGGGCTGTTCGGCGGCGGCCCAGGCGGCAAGGGGCCGGTCGGTGGTAAGGGTCCGGTCGGCGGTAAGGGTCCCTTCGGTGGCGGCGGCCACGGCGGTGGCGGCCACGGCGGCTTCGGCGGCGGGCACGGACCCAAATAGCAAACTGCGAACTGTCGGACTCAGCACTCCTGGCGGGCGATGGAGCCACGAGTCTTGGGCGTCGCAGCAAACCAACTCCGGGAGTAGTTGCGGGCCGCGAGTAAGATTGAAATGCGGGTTGGGGACCCGGAGCAATGTTCGCAGTCACGTATCCGCGACGATGCAAAAGACTATATGGGGGAGCTTTGGACACCGTACTTGGCGTGTCGATGGCGCCAAACGCAGTCCGGATGGTGCTGGTCGAAGGCGAAAATGGCGACGGCGCACTAGTTGACCAGGACGAGTTCGACGTCTCCGGCGACGGGGATGGGGCGACTGTCAGTGCGGCCCAACAGGTGGTCTCGGCAATCCTCGGTACCAGGGAAGGTGCCTCTGAGGGTGGCTACCAGCTGGCCTCGACCGGTGTGACCTGGCGGGATCCGGCCCAGGCCGCTGCGCTGCGTGAGGCACTGGCCAACCAGAAAATCGAAAAGGTCGTGCTGGTCTCGGCATTCTTGGCCGCGGCGGCCCTGGCACAAGCGGTTGGCAACGAGACCAACTACGCCCACACGGCGCTGCTGTTCATCGAGCCGGAGACCGCGACTCTTGCGGTGGTCGACAGCGCGGATGGCTCGATCGCCGACATCCAGCGACAGCTGCTTTCCGACGACGACGACACCGCGGTTGCCCAGTTGACCGAGCTGGTCTCCAGCGCCGAAAGCCTGGAGACACATCCGGACGCCATATTCGTCGTCGGCTCCGGTGTCGACATCCCGATGATCAAGCCGGCGCTGGAGACCGCGACCGCGCTTCCGGTGACCGCGGCGGAGGAACCCGATACTGCGCTGGCCCGAGGCGCGGCACTGGCCTCGGCTAACACCCCCCTCTTCGTGTCGTCGACGGCCGCGCTGGCCTACGCACAGGACCCCGGTACCGGCGCGCTGGACCCCTACCGGCTCGACGCCGCCTACTTCAACGACGTCTCCGACAGCGTGGAAACAGGCGAGGGGCCGTTGGCTTACAGCGCCGTCCCGGACAGCGTCGTGCCCGACAGTGCGGTCCCCGATGATCAGCCGGAGCGCAAGCCGTTCCCGGTGCTCGCGAGCATCGTGACGTCGATCTTCGTCATTGGTGTTGCGGCCCTTGCGCTTTCGCTGGCCGTCAGTATCCGGTCGTCAACCGACGTCAAGCCCGACCCCGGGCACAACGTCGTGACACCGTCGGCGCCGGCACCGGCAGCCCACGCTCCCGCGCCGACACCGCAAGCCCCCGCGCCCGCACCGCAGGCTCCCGCACCGGCGCCGGCCCCGCAGGCTCCGGCGCCGGCACCGCAAGAGCCCGCTCCGGCTCCACAGGCTCCCGCACCGGCTCCGCAAGAGCCCGCTCCGGCGCCACGGGCTCCCGCACCCGCGCCGCCCCCGGCTCCGGTTCCGGAGGCTCCGGCCCCTGCCCCGGCGCCGGTGCCCATCCCCGTGCCCGTGCAGATCCCGGTCCCTATTTTTGGTCCCCCCGGCGGTGGCGGGGGCTTCCCGGGCGGCGGCGGCCATGGCGGCGGCCATGGCGGCGGGCACGGTCGCGGCGGGTTCAACATCCCATTCGTCCCCGGCTTCTGATTTCGCCGGATAGCCGTCATCTGCCGTTCAGCGTCGCGATGTGGCCCGCTCATCGGGGGCACCTACACACGGTGGTATGCGATGCAGCGTTTTCGGCACCGGCTATCTGGGCGCCACCCACGCCGTCGGCATGGCGGAGCTGGGGCACCAGGTCGTGGGGGTCGATATCGATCCGGGCAAGGTCGCCAAGCTGGCCGGCGGTGACATTCCGTTCTACGAGCCCGGTTTACGAAAGCTGTTGCGCGACAATCTGGCTGCTGGCCGGCTGCAATTCACCACCGACTATGACATGGCCGCCGAGTTCGCCGACGTGCATTTTCTCGGCGTCGGAACACCGCAGAAGCGAGGTGAATACGGTGCGGACCTGTGCCATGTCCATGCCGTGATCGACACGCTGGTACCGCGTCTGAGCAGGGCGTCGGTCCTGATCGGCAAGTCGACGGTCCCGGTTGGGACCGCCACCGAGCTGGGCCGTCGGGCCGCCGCGCTGGCGCCGCCGAATGTGGCCGTTGAAATCGCGTGGAACCCGGAGTTCCTGCGCGAGGGCTTCGCAGTCCACGACACCATGAATCCGGATCGCATTGTGCTTGGTGTGCAGGATGATTCGATACGCGCTGAAGCGGCGGTCCGCGAACTGTACGGCCCGCTGCTGGACGCCGGGATACCGTTATTGGTGACCGATCTGCAGACCGCAGAGCTGGTCAAGGTATCCGCCAATGCCTTTCTGGCAACCAAGATCTCATTCATTAACGCGATCTCCGAAGTTTGCGAAGCTGCGGGCGCCGATGTGAGTTTGTTAGCCGACGCGCTTGGATACGACCCTCGCATCGGACGCCAATGCCTCACCGCCGGTTTGGGTTTCGGTGGCGGATGCCTGCCCAAGGACATCCGCGCGTTCATGGCCCGCGCCGGCGAACTCGGTGCCAACCAGGCGCTGACGTTCCTGCGCGAAGTAGACAGCATCAACATGCGCCGGCGCACTCGCATGGTCGAGCTGGCAACAATTGCGTGCGGTGGTTCGCTGCTGGGTGCCAACATCGCCGTGCTCGGCGCGGCATTCAAGCCCGAATCCGACGACGTGCGCGACTCGCCGGCGCTCAACGTCGCGGGCCAGCTGCAGCTCAACGGTGCTGCGGTCAACGTGTACGACCCGAAGGCCCTCGACAACGCAAACCGGGTGTTCCCCACCCTGAACTACGCGGTTTCGGTTGCGGAGGCATGTGAGCGCGCCGACGCCGTGCTGGTGCTTACCGAATGGCGTGAGTTCGTCGACCTCGATCCCGACGATCTGGCCAACCGAGTGCGGGCCCGCGTTATTGTCGACGGCCGCAACTGCCTCGACGTCGCCCGCTGGGAGCGCTCGGGCTGGCGGGTGTTTCGCCTCGGTTCACGGCGATTGGACCGCTGAAAGGGCCAAATAGATTGGAATTCGCCTTGGAGAGTAACCAGCGCAAGTACTCCCGGTCACATAGCAGGCCGAGACGCCGCCACAGCGCGGGGTTGTCGGCGCATGGTGTGGCGTGGCAGTCGATCGCGGCCCGCTGTCGCGCGCGATCAACCTCGATCACGATGTCGAACTCACCGCGACCGCGCACCCCGAACGGGGCACCGAACTAGACGTTGGGCTCAGCCGCAACCTCGTGTGGCAGCGCGCAAGCCAACACGGGAATACCGGATGCCGACGCCGCGCAGCGAGTTCCTCGCATCTCACCTCGCCAGGTGTCGGTCGGTCTGGCCGGGCGTGGAGGCCTCGCCATGGGTGAAGCACAACGCTCGAACGCGTGTGCCCTGCGTGGTGAAACCGCGCAGAACCGCCGCGAGCCCGAAGGACTCGTTGTCCGGTTGAGCGAACACCGCGAGCACCTCGCGAGCGCGAGGCAGGCAACGGCGGACGTTGCCTGAATCGGGTCACCAGCCCAACGCGGTAGGGACCCGCCGGCCGTGCCGGGCGGTGAATAGGTAAGTGCGTTCGAACGCTCGCTTCGCCCACAACCAGCGGCGCCCCTTCGAGATCGTGGGGATCGTGTCGCGGGGTGGCCGGACGGGGTCGACGGACATGTAGATGCCTTCATCGCCCATATCCATCACGCAGCGCGCGCGAAGTTCGGCAACCGTTGCCTCGCCGCCGGTGATTCTGGCGACGATGTCTGCGGCAGCAACCGTGGCCATCTGCTCGGTCATGTCTCCGGTCTTGGGGAAATTGACCGGCACGGGTGTCGGGGCGACCGGTGGCATGGCTGTCGCGACGCCGATCGCGTAGACGCCGTCGGCATCCGGATGCCGGTAGCGCTCGTCGACGGGGACGAAGCCATTGGGGTTGGCCAAGCCGGGGCTGTTCGCGACCGCCGCAACTCCGGCAAGGGGTGGAATCACCATCGACAGCGCCGACGGGATCGACCCTGACCCAGCCACCTCGACCGCGTCGACACCAATGCCGGTCACCGCGGCCGAGGTTTGGTACGGGATATCGCGTTCGTCCAGTGCGCCTTCCAGCATCTGGCGGATGGCCCCCGCACCGCCCATGCCCATGTGCCCCAGAAATGGCTCGGGGGTGACGAAGGTGATCGGCACCTGGTGCCGCAATCGCCGGCGTCGCAGCAGATGGTCGATTTCGAACGCGAATTCGTAGGCCGGGCCGATGCAGCTTGCTCCCGGTGCGGCCGCGACGACGACGGGTCCGGGTTGGTGTAGCAGGTGGGCGATCGCCTCGTTGAGTTCTTCGGCCTCCGGTGCCGACATCAGTGAATGTCCCGGGCCGTCGAAGGGTCCCAGGCCCGGCACCTTCTCGTTGGCGCTGCGGTGCCCGGTGGCCACCACCAGGAAGTCGTAGCGATAGTCGCCTGCACCGGTGCTGACCGTCTTCTTCGCCGCGTCGATGCGTTCAACACTGTCGCACACAAAGTCGACGTACTTGCGCGCGAGCACGGGCGCGAGCGCGAAGGAGATCTCGTCCACGTTGCGGCGTCCGATCGCCACCCAGGGCAGCGACGGGATGAAGACGAACCGGCTGTTCTTCGAGATGAGGGTGATCTTTACCTGGTCCGGATCCAAGTGGTGACGCAGTTCGAAAGCAGCGGTCAGTCCCCCGAAAGATCCCCCGACGATCACGATATGGATAGCCATGGCCCTTCCCTTCTTGAAATCAGACGTTGATGACCTGGTCGGCCCAGGCGGTCCAGTCGGCCAGCTCGGCCATCGTGGAGCGGTGGGCGCCTTCGATCAGCCGGTCGTCGGGCAAGCCGCGTGCGTCCATGCACGCGCCGCAATTGCCGATCACCCCTCCCTTCTCGACGAGCGCCGCGGTCATCGCTGCGAGGTTGTAATAGCCCGGGGGGACGCGCTGACCGGCGGTGACCGAGATGACCGCGTCGGCGAAGTTGAACACCCGCACCTGGTCGGACGGGTCGGAATCCAGCAAGCTGCGCGCCCATCGGATGCCGTTATAGGTGCGCTCGGTGCCATACGGCGGATCGTGCAGGACGAATAGGTACTTCATCGGGTCCTCTCCAGATGACGTGGCAGGTTATCCGTGGCTGGTGTCTTACGATGTAATTCCAAGCAACAATAGATACCATATTCCAATTAATAATGGAGAAGCAACATGACAAGGCAATCCGATCGCAAGGCGGTGCTGTTCGAGCAGATCGCGCGGGTGGGTAAGGCGCTGGGCAATGGCCGGCGACTGCAGATCCTGGACCTGCTGGCTCAGGGGGAGCGCACCGTCGAAGCGATCGCAACGGCGACCGGGATGAATCTGACCACCGCATCGGCGAATCTGCAGGCGCTCAAGAGCGGTGGACTCGTCGAAGCCCGTCGCGACGGGACGCGTCAGTACTACCGGTTGGCCGGGGACGACGTGGCGAGGTTGTTCACGCTGGTGCAGGCCGTCGCCGATGCGCATCTGGCCGATGTGGCGGTCGCGGCGGCGGCAGCCCTCGGTTCGCCCGAGGATGCCATCACCCGTACCGAACTGCTGCGCCGCCGTGACGCCGGTGAGGTGACGCTCGTCGACGTGCGACCGCGTGAGGAGTATTACGCCGGGCACATCCCCGGCGCTATCAACATTCCGGTAGCCGAACTGGCCGACCGGCTCGCTGAACTACCGGCCGATCGTGACGTCGTCGCTTACTGTCGCGGCGCCTACTGCGTCATGGCCCCCGACGCGGTCCGGATCGCTCATGCAGCGGGCCGGGCGGTAAAGCGACTCGACGACGGCATGCTCGAATGGCGCTTGGCCGGATTGCCGATCGACGAGGGTGCGCCAGTGGCGAGCTGATGATTTCGCCACTGGGCGTCGCCGTGCAGGCCACCGATGTGCGCGGTTCAGTGATGCGCGGCGTCTGTCCACCTTGCTCACGTCGACAGGTCCGGCAGTTCGGCAATCGACGCGATGGTCGCATCGACTTCGGCTGCGGTTGTCGGTCGGCCCAGGCTGAACCGGATCGCCCCGATGCCAACCTCTTTGGGGACGCCCATCGCGGCGAGCACCGGCGACAGTGCCACGAGGCCGGAATGGCAGGCCGAACCTGTCGACGCCGCGACACCGGGCAACCCGGCGAGAATGTCGGCCCCGACATGACCGATGAAGCCGACGTTGACAGTGTTGGGCAACCGATGATGCGGATGACCGTTGAGCACCACCCGACTGCCGTACGTCTCATGCAGTGCCTGCCAAAGGCGATCACGCAGCACGCGCACCCTGGCCATGGCGGTGAGGTCCTGGGCCAAGGCGCAGGCTTGGCCCAGCCCGGTGGCAAGCAGTGCGCTTTCGGTGCCGGCGCGGCGTCCGCTCTCATGGCCCTTGCCGGCCGGCCTGCCCAATGGTCGCTGGAAGGCTTGCCGAAGGCCTCGTGAAGCAATGGGCTCATAACGTCGGCCACCATCGGGTCGATGGGGGTGCTCGCGTTGTAGTCGAGGTAGATCTCAGTCATCAAAGTTCGCCTCGTCTGTGGCAAGAGCCAAACGGCCCGGTGCTGGGCGGTGGTGTCGGCGTGTGCTGTGGTCCGTAGGTGCGCCCCCAAGCCGGTGGAAGCCGGCGTCGCCGCGATGAGCAGTAGTGCCGCGTTGACGCTGCCCGTAGTGACGGTAGGAAAGTCCGATCCACAAACCGACGCAGATCGCGCCCACCGCAAGGATCCGACGCTCTGTCAGCAGAACGATGAAGACGTTTGCCACGTGGGGATTTCGTAGTTGAGCAGACTTTCCGACGACATCCCTTTGGCAGCGGTGAGGTACCGGTCGTCGATGTCGTCGACAACCCGGCAAGCCGTTGCCCCGCTGCCAGCACTTACCAGATCACCGGGGACCGGTGTCGGCGCTAGAGCGTTGCTTGGGCAAGCGAATCCCAGGAATGAGCATGGGTACGCGATCGCGGTACTTCCGGTAGTCATCGCCCAGCGATCGGCTCAGATCATGCTCTTCGATCGGCACGGCGATCAAAATGTAGGCAGTTGTCGCTACCGCGAACAACAGATGGCCGACGGTCATCGTCGGTGTGGCCCAGAATGCCACGATGAAGCCCAGCATGATCGGATGCCGCACCAGCCGATAGAGCAGGTGGGTGCGGAATTCGACTGCACTGTACGAGCGTTCTCGTGACGCCAGGTAGACCTGTCGCAGTCCGAACAGGTCGAAATGGTTGATCATGAATGTCGATGTGAGCACGATGATCCAGCCGAGCCAGAACAATGTTTGTAGCGCAACGCGCCCGGGCGGCCAGCCGACATTCCAGATGGTGGTGGGCATGGAGCGCCATTGCCAGAACAGAAGAAGCAGCAGCAGGCTCGACACCAGCACATAGGTGCTGCGCTCGATCGTCGCCGGGATCAGCCGTGTCCACCACCGCTTGAACGCCGGTCGTGCCATAACACTGTGCGGCACGGCGAACAGGGCAAGCAGAACGATGTCGACCGCAAGCGCCGCGAGGGTAGGCGCTGTGACGCCGTTGTCGATCGTGCGTGGCACGACAAGGTTTCCCACGAAACCGATCGCGTACAGAAATGCCGCCAGGAAGACCACATAGCAGATCGCTCCGTAGCCGACTATCAGCAGCCTTGACATGGTGTCCTCCTTATTCATTCGATCTCGCGACTGCGGTCGCTTACCGGTCGCTGCAAGCCGCCACTCGGGGAAGCCCTCGGTCAGGGGGCGCGTGCGACGTCCATGCGCATGCGGCACCCTGACCGCCGCGTTTGCGTGTACGCAGTACGGCCCTCGGCAGTACGCGACATAGTTCTTGTCAAGGGGGAGTTCGGCGATGCGGGCACCGATGTCGGCGACCGGCGTCGAAACCGCTCCCGTGATATGTCCGGCCGAATACTCCTGTTGTGGGCGCGCCTCGAGCAGCACGACGTCGCCAGTGGCCATCCGCTGATCCAGCTCATCAGGTGTTACCGGCTCGAGACGGTCGCGATCGTCCAGGAAGTCGGCCAAAAGCCCGGCTGCCTCGGCCAGGTGGTGCTCCGCGGTCTCACGCAAGGCCAGCATCAGGCGGTGACTTGGGGCCAGGACGCGTAGTCGATGGACAGTACATTCCGTCGTGCTGCCACCAGCTGGGCCCGGCGTACTGGGAGTCCGGTGGCGGTCGCGAGCGAATCAACAGTGCACTCACCTGGCGCTGGGACATCGATGATCTCGAGGCGATGCCCGCTGGAAATGGCCTCGCCAATGTGGACGGGCTCTGCGCATAGCCGATCTCTAAAGTCACGCTCGGCCCCGTGGGCGATCGTCACCGTCCCACTATAGTCCAATAATCGCTAATTCAATAGAATTATTGATCAGTCAGTGGTTGCCGCAATCGACGAGCAAACCGCGGGGGCGAAGGATCTGTGATGCACTTCTTCTCCGCGAGCTGGTGGAGAGTCTGGCTGCCGGCTGGGATCCTGCAAGACGCGCCCGCCTTCCAAGAAGGTGAGCTGCCCCGGCGGCTGTGGCGCATCATCGTCACCAAACCGGGCGCTGCGGGGTAAGCCGCAGGCGCGCACCATGTTTGGGGACGGTGGTGATGTTGCGGACCAGCGGAGTCTCACTCTTGGTCGGTTCCGCGGCGGTGATGGTGAACTGGCGGAAGATCTCTTGCAGGATGACGACACCCTCGGTAAGTGCGAACCCGAAGCCGAGGCATCGGCGCACTCCCCCGCCGAAGGGGAGCCACGTGTTCGGCGCCACGTTGCCGTCGAGGAAGCGGCTGGGACGGAACTCGCGTGGATTGGGGTGTGATTCCTCGCTCGCGTGGGCCAGCAGGATCGACGTGTTGACCACCGCCCCCGCCGGGAGTCTCCAGCCGCCGATCTGCCTCGGGACGGTGAGTTTCCTTGCGGTGGAGACAATTACCGTGTGCCGGCGCATCCCTTCTTTAAAGACCGCTTCCAGAAAGCCGTCGTCGTCGCCGACCGCTGCGTTGATCACCTGGCTTTGGATGTCCGGCGCCTGGGCGATTTCCCAGAGTGTCCAGGACAGCGCCGCGGCGGTCGTTTCATGGCCGGCCAGCAGCAAGGTAATGAGCTGGTCGCGGAGCTCGGCATTCGTGAGCGGAATCGCGGACGTGTCTTTGGTTTGCAGGAGCCGGGACAACACGTCGGTGCGGGCATTGAGGTCTGAAGCGACACGGCGGGAAGCGATTTCGCGGTAGAGGATCTCGTCGATCTTGCGTTGGTTCTCCACAAAGCGCCTCCACGGATTCACGCGTTTGAGGGAGGGGTACCGAAGCACTGCGAGGATCACGGGATGGATGTTGACGATGTCTTGTAGACGAATGGTCAACTCGTCCTTGACGTTTGGGTCGGCGACCCCAAACACCACCCGCAGGATGACGTCGAGGGTGAGCGCGTTCATGCAATCAAGACTGTTGATGTGCTCGCCGGCGGGCCAGCGCGCGATGTGCTCCCGCGCGATGGTGGCGATCATGTCGCGGTATCCGTGCAGTGCGGCCCGGGTGAACGCAGGCACGAGCAGCGATCGCATCCGCGCATGCTCGGCTTCGTCGGTCATCAGCACCGAGTGCTCGCCCATGACAAAACTCAGGATCTTGTTGCCTTCACCGGCGTGCAGCGTCTTGGGGTCTGCCGTGAAAATCTCTTTGATGTGTTCGGGACGGGAATAGACGACGAGGTCGTTGGCGTACGGGGGCACCCGCAGCGAGAACACATCGCCGTACTTGCGGTGCATCGCCGGCAAAAACCATTCCCGAAACTTCAGGTACAGCACGCTTTGTACAACCGGGGGTAGCGACGGCCCCGGAGGCAGGCTCGCGGTCACCGTGCGGCCTGGCGCTGCGCCTCGGCGCCCGGCCAGGCCACGTCGTTGTCGCACGTCAGGTCCTTCCACTGCGGATTGATCCGCAGACCCCGGTGACTGATATCGCACAAACGCACGACGTCGCCGCGCGCAGGTTGCCGAAGAGGTACGCAAGTTCGTCGCGCAGGCCGCCGTCGCCGTTGACCACCCTGATGACGCGGACCAACTCGATAGGCATGATGTCCTTAAACAAATGTTTGATTGAAACGATTGTTTATCACGATACGATGCTTTGGTGCAACAGCAGCGAACGAGCCGCGACAAACTGCTGGACGGTGCTCTTACCTGCCTGCGCGAACGCGGTTACAGCAACACCAGTTCGCGGGACATCGCGCGTGCCGCGGGGATGAACGTCGCGTCGATCAATTACCACTTCGGCAGCAAAGGGGCTCTGCTCGACGACGCACTCGGCCGCTGCTTTACCACCTGGAACGAGCGGGTCCGGGACGCGTTCGATCAGTCCGCAGCCACCGGTCCCGCCGAACAGATCCGGGCTGTTCTGGAAGCCACCGTCGATTCGTTCGAGCAGATTCGTCCCGCTGTCTACGCATGCGTCGAGTCCTACGCGCCGGCGGTGCGCTCAGCGGTGCTCCGGGAGCGCCTTGCTGCCGGATATGCCGACGTACGTCAACATTCGGTCGATCTAGCTCGCGCTGCTCTCGCGAACACCGGGTTCAAACCACCCGGGAACCTCGCCGCCATCGTCTCGGTTCTGATGGCCGTCATCGATGGCCTCATGATCCAGTGGATCGCCGACCCGTCGGCCACCCCGCGATCGGCGGAGGTACTGCAAGCACTGGTCGACATCGGCAACGTCACGTCGCAGTCGCCGTGAACCATACAACCGCCGGATGGTCCGACCTGCGCTCGATGCAGACGTCGACAAAGCCGGCGGCGCGGAGCCACGCCACCGTGTCGTCAGTGGTGGGCACGCGGTAGATCACGGGGTCGAAACGCCCTGCGAGCGGTAGGTCATCGGACAGGGAGGTCAGGACGAGTCGGCCGCCCGGCCGCAGTACCCGAGCGATGTCGGCAAGGCTGGCGCGGGGATCCGGCCAGAAGTAGAAGTTGTGCACGCTGAGCACCTTGTCCAGGCTGCGGTCAGCAACCGGCAGGGTTATTCCATCGCTTTGATAGAGCGAAATGAGCCCGGCGGCAATGGCTTTCGCGTTATGTCGGGTGGCGATTGCGATCATGGTCGGGGAAACTTCGACGCCGATCACCTCGGCGCCGGCGGCGGCGAGGTGCCCAAGGGTTCGGCCGGGGCCAAAGCCGATCTCGCAGATGCGCTCACCCGGTGCTGGCGCCAGGATCTCGACGGCGACGCGATTGACGCCGGCGGTCTCGGTTCGCCAAATCCGTCCCAGTAGGCGACCGAATGCACCGCGGGGCCGCGCCGCCTGACTGGACAGGTACCGTCGGGCCGGTGCTGTGAGGGCCATGAGGCGACCTCCTCGATTGGAACGGCTATCTGGCAGCGGTGGTGGCTCGAGCGACGAATTCGGCGAGGGTCGCCGCGACCGCATCGTCGCTGGGTCCGGCGATTGACCCGGACTTCGGTGCCGGGTCAAAGTGGCGGTGAACTGCCCACAACGCGCAGAGTTCGACGATGGTCCGTGCGACCACCGGCGCGGGGCCGGGCAGACTCAGATGGCCGGCGCGTTCGCGGTGTACCAGGTATGCCTGGACCGCATCGACCTGGGCATCCCGCCCGGTGCCGAACCACACCTCTGCCAGGTCGGGGAGCTCGGGGGCGCACCGGTCAACCAGTTTGAGCGCGATCCGGTGGCGGGCCAGCCGGCTGTAGAGATCGGTGACGATGCCGGCGACCTCGGTGCGCGTGTCCGCAGCTGCTGCATCGGGCGGTAATGAGTCGCGTAGCGCCTGCGTTAGCCGCATGTCGGCGATCTCGGCGATCAGACGCCCTGAAACCAGCGCTGCGATCTCGCCTTCTTTTGGGGCCGGCACGGGGAGGTCGGTCGTCGGGGGCGGGGTCTCGTGAGCGTCGCCATAGCGCACCGCCGCGGCGAATAACGCGGCTTTCCCTTGAGCGTATCCGTACAGGGTGCCTTTGGCTAAGGCGAGGGCGTCTGCCACGTCCTGCACCTGCGTGCGCTGGTACCCGTGTGTGATGAACACCCGCGCCGACGCAGCGACGACCGCGGGGAATCGGTCAGGCGGGATCGTGCGGGCCACGGACTGAGCATAAAGTGACCGACTGAGTCAGTCAACTCCAGGGTTGGGACGGAGGAACTTCGTGCGGACCTCTTAGGTCGTATGTGCTTATCCAAAGCGTTGTGGAACAGACCATGAAGTTGCTGTCGTGCACGACCCTCCCAACGGCGCCAACAACAAGCTCATCGGGTGGTGGGCGCCTCAGTTGCTCGGCGCGGCCCGAGGCCAACCCGATCATCAACGTCGAGGAAGAAGGATTCAGGGTCATGAGCAAGACAGTTCTCATTCTTGGTGTCGGTGTCGGCGGCCTCACCACCACCGCTGGCATTATCCGCCGGCTGCTGCCATCTGAGGATCGAATCATTCTGGCGCACAATAGCTTTGATGGTACGCTGGGCTTGTCGGTGCTGTGAGTTGTGGGGGGTGGCCCGAGGGAACTGCGCGCGAAGGATGCGCGGATCCGCCGCGATCCACCCGGCCTCGCTGAGGCCGGTTTACCGCGCCGCGGCCGACCGCACGTGTGGCCGAACCACCGCGAGCAGGTCAGGGCGTCGACGTGCCATCGTCGAAATGCAACGTCCTTGGATGCGGAATCGAACTGCGTGATGGCCTTTCGGGTTGGAAACCGATGCCCCGATCCTTGAGCATCGCCACCAAAGCCTCGCCGACCTCGGGTCCCGCGACGGGCATCGGCAGCGGATCGGGTGTGAAGGTGTCGATGTGTACAGCTCCGTACGCGGATCGATCGCCGAGTTGGGCGGCCATGAGGAACGTCACCCCGACCGGCGCGGCCGGCACTTGAACGACACCCCCGCTACCGGCACCGCGATCCGACGCGTCGACCCCTGTCCACTAGGGTCGACGGCGTGTGGACTATCGGTGACGCGACTGTGCTGACGCTGCCGAATGGTAAGCCGCTGCCCAAGGCGGCGGTGTTCGCCCAAGCCCAGGCTGAAGTTGTTGCGCACGGTGTCGCCCGCCATCGCGGCGATGACGTGCCGGAGCGCTTTATCACCGGGGAGGGTGCCTGCTATGTCGAGACCGGTGATCACCAGGGAGCTAAGGGCGAAGGCAATTTCCTGTGCGCACCCGTACCTTTGGTGACCCTGTACCCGCCCTCGGCGGCGTTTCACCACGAGAAGGTTGCCCAAGAGCGGGCGTGGCTGGACCGCTGGAGGAATGCGCTAACGTCGGCATCGTGATCGACGGCCAAGAGGGTTATCCGCTGGTTGCGCCAAAGGACTTCGACGCACCTTCGGTGTTTCGCCCGGCGAATCTGCTGCGCGAGGCGCGTCGTCAGAAGTCCTTGCCGGACAAGGCTGTTCCGGCGGTGTGCGTTCTCGATCCTGATGGTGACATGGTGCGCCACCTGGAGCGCGCCGGCACCGGATACCGGCACGCGGGCTGGGCCTGCTACCACACCGACATGTGGGTCACCCGGGTCGACGGGCTTGAAATCGGAGTTGTCGGCATGGCTGTCGGTGCGCCGTTCGCGGTGTTAGTCGCCGAGCAGCTAGCCGCCTCGGGCGCATCATTGACCGTGAGCATCACGTCCGCAGGACGCATTAGCGGCAACGAGACACCACCGTATTTCGTGCTCATCGAACGGGCGCTTCGCGACGAAGGAACCAGCGCGCACTACGTTGCGCCTGCTGAATGGAGCTATCTCGCCGAGGAACTCCAGGACAAACTTCGTAATGTCTTCGACAGCAACGGCATCCACGTAGTCGCGGGAAGTTCCTGGACGACCGATGCTCCCTACCGGGAAACCGCATTGGCAATCAAAGAAGCCGAGCGACGCGGAATCGCATGCGTCGAGATGGAGGCCGCGGCACTGTACGCCTACGCCGCTGCGGCGCACCAGAAGGTCGTCTGTCTGGCGCATATCACCAACACCATGGCCGTAGCCGGCGACGATTTCGAAAAAGGCGCCGACAACGGAGTCAACGTTTCGCTCACGGTTGCCTATGCCGTCGCGACTGCGATTCTTGGCTCTGACCGGCCTGAAGGGTCTTGACCGCCAGTGCCATGCCGGGGGTGAGTACCCTGCGGTCACATCAGTTGCGGCAGCGGCTAATGCGCGTGTAGCACGCACGAGCTGGGAACAGCGGTGGCTGCCCGGACAGGCGGTTGGGCCGTCGCGCTCCCAGACCGGAACCGCGCAGTCGCACCAAGAATTCATCAAGCATCCGTGCAGCGTCGGCCGCGAATATCTGCTTGTCAACCAAGTGGCCGCGTGGCGGCCAGCCGACGAGGTAGGTACCGAACATGACCAACGCCACTCCGGCGACGGCGTTCCCACAGGATGTCTGCGCGCGGTCGATGACCATGAACGGCTTTGCGGTCGTGGCGTTGGTGACGAGTCTGCTGGGGTTGCTGTATGTGAGCATTCCCCTCGGCATCGTCGCGCTCTACCAGATCGCCCACCGCCGGCAGCATGGTCGCGAACTTGCGATAGCCGCTTTGGTGATCTCCGCATGGTGGCTGTCGTCTTCCCTGATCGCGATTGCCGTCGCAATACTGCTGGTCTGGCGCACCCGTCCGGTTCGCCAGGCGCGCTGAGACGTCCGCCGCCGCGTTACCAGGGTCGGGCGCAGCAGTGCCGGGCTCGCCGAGCATCGCGTCAACTGCACCGGTGCAAGCGGTAGGCAACTTCCGGCAACGCCGGGCAGCGCGATGACCGAACTCCGGGCTGGGGATCAGTTCGGGCCGCGAGTAGCGTGACCGCCGTGGACTACCCGTCGGCATATCTTGACCAGACCCGGGCATTTGGCGACCTCTTCCGCAACGCCGACCAATCGACGCCGGTGCCGACATGCCCGGGATGGAACCTCGGACAGCTGTTCCGCCACGTCGGGCGTGGGGACCGCTGGGCGGCGCAGATCGTGCGTGATCGACTAGACAGCTTCTTGGACCCGCGCAGTGTCGAAGAGGGAAAGCCCCCAGCCGATCTCGACGGCGCGATCACCTGGCTGCACGGTGGAGCACAGCGTCTCGTCGATGCCGTCGAGCAGACCGGAGCGCAAACGCCGGTGTGGACCTTCCTCGGTCAGCGCCCGGCGGGCTGGTGGATCCGGCGCCGGCTGCACGAGGTGGCGGTGCACCGGGCGGACGCCGCGGTCGCCGTCGGGAGCGACTTCACACTCGAGCCGGACATCGCGGCCGACGGGATCAGCGAATTCTTGGAGCGGATTGTCGTCCAGGCGGGCGGCGACGGTGCTGCCCCTCCGCTCGAGGGGAGCGACACTTTGCATGTGCACGCCACCGATCCGGGCCTTGGCGCCGCCGGTGAATGGACCATCGCCGTCGACAATGGCCGGATTTCCTGGTCGCACCAGCACGGCAAGGCGACCGTGGCGCTGCGCGGCCGCGCCGCCGAGCTGCTGCTGGCGATGGCGCGCCGAGTTCCGGTCGCCGACACCGGTATCGAGGTGTTCGGCGACGATGCCGTGTGGCGGAATTGGCTGGACCGTACGCCTCTTTAGACTGGCAGACCATGACGACGTCGGAAATCGCTACGGTGCTGGCTTGGCATGACGCATTGAATGCCGGTGATATTGAGATGTTGGTGTCGTTGTCAAGCGACGACATCGACATCGGCGACGCGCACGGGGCGGTGCAGGGTCATGAGGCGTTGCGCCGGTGGGCTGATTCGGTGACGACGACGGTCGAGCCGGGGCAGATGTACGTGCACGAGGGGGTGGTGGTTGTCGAACAGCAGTTGGTGGACCGCGACGATGTCGGGTCCGTCGAGACCGTCGCATCGGCGTTCCGCGTGGTCCACGACCACGTGACCGCGGTCTTTCGGCACGACGACTTGGCGGCGGCGCTGGCGGCTACCGAACTCACCGAGGAGGACTCGGTCGATTGAGGAGCTGCTGATGCGTGGAATCATCTTGGCCGGTGGTTCGGGAACCCGCCTGTACCCGATCACCAGGGGTATCAGCAAGCAGTTGTTGCCGGTCTATGACAAGCCGATGATCTACTACCCGTTGACCACTTTGATGATGGCCGGCATCCGTGACATCGAACTGATCACAACCCCGCACGATGCGCCCGGTTTTCACCGCCTGCTCGGCGACGGCAGGCACTTGGGGGTCAATATCAGCTACGCCACCCAGAATCGTCCCGAGGGACTGGCACAGGCCTTTGTCATCTGCGCGGATCACATCGGCAGCGATTCAGTTGCACTTGTGTTGGGGGACAACATCTTTTACGGGCCAGGTCTGGGCACCAGTTTGACCAGGTTCCAATCCGTCAGTGGTGGCGCGATTTTCGCTTATTGGGTGGCCAACCCGTCGGCCTACGGGGTGGTCGAGTTCAGCGACGAGGGCATGGCCGTGTCGCTGGAGGAAAAGCCGGCCACGCCGAAGTCGCATTATGCGGTGCCGGGGCTGTACTTCTACGACAACGACGTGGTCGAGATCGCCAGAGGTTTGACGAAATCCGCGCGTGGCGAATATGAGATCACCGAGGTCAACCAGTTCTATCTCGATCAGGGTCGGTTAGCGGTGGAGGTGCTGGCCCGCGGGACGGCGTGGCTAGATACCGGCACATTTGACTCGCTGCTGGATGCCGCCGACTTCGTCCGGACGCTGGAACGCCGGCAGGGACTCAAGGTCAGCATCCCTGAGGAAGTGGCGTGGCGGTTGGGCTGGATCGACGACGAGCAACTGGAACGCCACGCCCGCAGCCTGACCAAATCCGGATACGGCAGCTACTTGCTGGACCTGTTGGAGCGCAACTAATTTCAGCGAGTTTGGCCGGTGGCGGCGGCGAGGTTCGGCGCCTCCTCCGTGCGTGAGGACGGTTGTCGATCTGTCGGGTTCAGGCGGTACGCATTTGCCCCCTCTGAGCGACAACCTCAGGCGCGCAACGGATTTTGTCGCGCATAGTCGGGCAACGTGTTGACGAGTCAAGCAACGCCCCCGAGCTCCGTGTGAGCGCGATTTCGTAACCCGTCGTAGGGTCCACGGCGCTCGGCGCGATCCCGCACGCTAGGAGCACCCCGGCCAGGTCAGCGCCCGGTCTGCCGAACATGCACGCCATGGCGTACTGTTTACACAGCATATATTGTAGAAAATAGATAGGCGCGAGATGACCGACCAGGCCCCTGATGTCCAAAGCTTTCCTGGCGAGCGTCGCAGCGCGGTCATGCCTGTTGATTCGCCGGGAACGGCTACCGCTGCGCGCGGTGACGGAGAGCTGGCCTTCGGCTACCGCGCCGAGCTGCGCCTCGCTGAGAACATTGTCAACCCGGAGACCTGGGCCGGCGGTATAGAAGACAAGCGGGCGATCGCCCCGCGCCTGCGTGTCGGTCGTGACAGGTGGCTGAACCTACTGTGGTTGATTCCCATCGGGTTTGCCCTGCTGGTCGCGGCGGTCGCAGTGGGCAAAGGGCTGCACAACATGCCGGCCGTCCAGGCGTTCATCCAGCGATATCCCGGCACCCATGTCCCGTCCGGCGTCGGCCCGGGCATTCCCGCCTGGGTGGGCTGGTCGCATTTCTTCAACCTGTTCTTGATGATGTTCATCATCCGCTCCGGAATTCAGATCCTGTGCGATCATCCACGGCTGTATTTCAGTCGCAATGCCACGCCGGGCAAGGACGAGTGGCTGTGCGTGGCAAAGCCGGTGCCGGATGACCCGCTGTGGACGGCCAAGGATGATTCAGTTGCCCTGCCCCGTCAGCTGGGATTACCCGGAATTCGGCATTCCATTGGGCTGGCGCGGTGGTGGCACCTGGGCATCGACGTCTTGTGGCTGCTGAACGGCGCGGTCTTCTATGTGCTGCTGTTCGCCACCGGCCAATGGCGGCACATCGTGCCTACCAGCTGGGACGTCTTTCCCAACGCCGCGTCGGTAGCAATTCAATACCTGTCGTTGAGCTGGCCGGTAGACAACACATGGGTCGCGTATAACGCGTTGCAGCTGCTGGCGTACTTCACCACCGTGTTCATCGCCGCACCGCTCGCCCTCATCACCGGTCTCGGAATGTCGCCGGCCCTGTCAATGCGTTTCACCGTGATCAGTAAGCGGTTCAGCATTCAGGCCGCGCGCTCGCTGCATTTTCTGGTGCTGGTGTATTTCCTGTTCTTCATCCTGAGGATGTCCCGAGTTCCGTGGAACTTCGGTGGCGGTCCGGTGAGCATCAGGCTGCGCTCACCACGTCATTGTGCACGATGGGTGCGACAGGTTCGGCGAATTCCCGCTCGAGTGCGGCGCGCAGCGCCGGTAGGTGCAGGTGGCCGTTGACGCGGCGGAACTGCTTGCCGGCCTCGACCATGCCGGCCGCACACCAGCGCAGCGCCATCTTGCCGTCACGCCAGCGCTTGACGTTGCCGGCGTGTTCACGACACACCGAGATCATCGACTCGATGGTGTTGGTCGAGCGCACGGTGCGGGCCAGGGCGGGTGGCACACCCAGGCGCAGCACGGTCAGCGTCTCCTCGAGCCCTTCGCGCAGGGACGCGGCCGCGCCGGAGTGGGTGCGGTCCAACTCGGTGGCCAACGCCTGCAGCGCGGCCTGGGCCTCCAACGCCGACTCGGCGTGGTAGGCATCGGTCATCCTACGGCCTACAATGGACCGAAGTCGTTGCGGCAGATGATCTTTGACATTCCTGACCTTGTGGATTTGGCAGCGTTGGATCACCGGGCGCTCGAGCACGTCGACCACGGCTTTGCGCAGCGCTTTGGATCCGTCGATGCCGACCAGTATCGGGCGGGCCACATTCAGGCCGCGGTCCCGCAGGCCCACCAGCAGGTCGCTCACCAGGGTCGCGTTCTCGGTGGAGCCCTCCACCACCGCCAACGGGTGCTTGACGCCGTCGATGTCGATGCCCAACGCGACCACGCAGCACGACTCGGCGAAATGCACGCCGTCGACCATCAGCGCCACCACATCCAGCCCGGACAGGTCCTTGGCCAGCAGCTCGGCCAGCGCGGTTTCGGTCATCGCCACGAACTTCCGCGATACCGCAGACTTGCTTGTGGCAGAGGCAGTTTCATTCACCTGCTGACCGACGGGCTCAAGCCCAACCGGGTAACGCCGAGTGGACAGCCCAGCCAGCATCTTCTCCATCGCCATCCGTCCCAGGATCTCGGTGGACGAAAACAGCTCATAGGAGGCCACCGGCAGCTCGCCGGACCCGTCGACGGCACGCACCCGCGGACGGCTGACCGGCACGCGTCGCCCACCAAGGGTCACCGAGCCGTTCTCATGGCCGTGTCGCACCGCGGTGCGTGCCGGATCGTGTTTGCCTTTCGGCCCGGCAGCTGCGGTCACGTCGGACTCCATCAGAATCTGCATCACCTGCAGCCCCGCTCCGATGGCCAGCGCCAGCAACCCCTCGGACATGTTTCCGGCGATCTCGGCCATCGCCACACTGACGTGCTCTGGAATCGCGACCATCGTCGCGTCTTCGGCCCTGTCCTGACTACTGTTCTTCATTGGTGGTCCCCTTCTCGATGGTGTTCTTGGCGGAACGCCCGACACCTACCACACGGCAGGTCACGAGCGGGGGACCGCCACCTCAATTTCTACGAGACCCGGGACAACCTCCTTCATCCTCGTCCACGTCACGCTGGTCTTCGCCACCGAGGCATTGCGCAATCTCAACCACATGTTCGCCGCCCGCGACGACAATGGCTGGGTCGGGTTCTGGATCTTCGCGGCAGCCATGGTCGTGGTAGCCATCGGCTGGGTGATGGCCACGCCGTTGACTTTTCGCCATCCCCGTACCGTGCAGCGAGTTGGTTACGCGCTCATCGGGCCGCTGCAGCGGTTGTTTGAGTACACCAATTTCAAGCCCGGTGCGTTCACCGAGAAGGACATCTCGCCGTACTTCTGGCACAACGGCACCTACCCGGAATCGGTTGAGTACAAAGAATTGGAGAAGAACAACTTCGTGGATTGGCGACTGCGGGTCTACGGTCTCGTCGAGAACCCCACCGAGTTCTCGTTGGCCGACTTGCGCGACCTGCCCTACCACGAACAGATCACCCAGCATTTCTGCATCCAGGGTTGGTCGGGTGTCGCGAAATGGGGTGGCGTGTCGATGCGGACGATCATGGATATCGTCAAACCGCTGCCGGAGGCCAAATGGGTGGTGTTCTACTCGCTAGGGCCCGGCGCCGACGGCGGGATCTACTACGTGGCCCATCCGATCCAGCAGATGAGCCACCACCTGACCATGCTGGCTTACGACATGAACGGCGAGCCGGTGAGCTACGGGCATGGAGCACCGCTGCGGCTGCGTAATGAATTGCAGCACGGCTTTCGGCACGTCAAGTGGCTCAAGGGTATCGAGTTCGTCGCGCATTACTCCGAACTCGGTAGCGGCTACGGCGGCTACAACGAAGACCATGAATTCTTCGGGCGTCATCAGACCATTTAGGGCAACCGGAGTCAGCGGGCCGGCCCGCGGACTCAGCCGGTTTGGCGGGTGATCAAGGCGTCGAGTTCTGCTGCGTCCGTTCCCGTTAGCCGCCGGTGCATGGCCCAGGCGATCCTGGCGCCCTGGACCTTCGCGTGCTCGGCGACGGGACCCTGGAACATTTCGTCGACTGTGCAGTTCCACACCGTCAGCCAGCGGACAAAATGACTGCTGCTCAACGGTGTTCGTTGGTGGACATGCCGGTGGGCGTGCAATGCGCTGCCCCGGTAGAGACCGGCGACCCGAACCGGATACGACCGGGCCATCGGCGATCTCTTCGTCACGGACCTCACCTCCAGACACTTCCGTGCCTGAAGCGTGATCTCGGCTACGCGACTATGCCGACCTTTTGCACCTCAACACCACCATCGGCCTGCACCATTGCCGAAATCATCGGCATATTTCAAAGGTCGGCATAAGAAGTCGAGTCGCTGCTGGAGCGTCCGCTCGACGACTGGCTGGCCGGGCTGTCGGCCGCAGCCGCGCTGCACACTCCGCGCGCGTTCCTCGCCTATGCGATCGAGTGCCTGCTTGACCTGCGCGACGGGACCGGCTGGGACAGCGAATACGAGCGTGACGTGTGGCGGCTACGACGGCTCGGTGTTTCCGGCCATGACGGGGCCCGCCTGGATTTCACCGCGGTGCAACCACCGTGGCTGCGAGAGCTGGTCAAACGTTGGTGCCGGTGGCGAATGTCGTGCGGAGTCGGGCTGGGGCAGCTGCGACGGGACCGCATTGCGCTGGTGCGGTTGTCGCGGCTGACACCGGGATTGGCGAGCTCGCCTGGCCCGATTGGGCTCGACCGCGCGGCGTTGGAGGCCTATCTGGCCCGACTGGCGGTCGAAATCGCGCACCCGAAGACCCGCAGCGCCGAAATCGGCTGCGTGACCGGCTTTCTCCACGCAGTGCGCCAGCACCGGTGGGCATCGGTGCCGGCTGAGGTGCAGCTGTATCCCAGTGATCAGCCTCGCCGCGACGAGACACCAGCACCGCGGGCAATCCCCGAGTTCGTCATGGGCCAGTTGGAAAACCCAGCCAACCTTGACCGGATCAGCGACCCCCGGATCCGGCTGCTGGTAGAGATCCTTATCCGCACCGGCTTGCGCATCGGCGACGCCACCCGGCTACCACTGGACTGCCTGGTCCGCGACCCGCAGGGCGCGGTCTATTTGCGCTATCGCAACCACAAGATGCGCCGCGACGCGGTGGTGCCCATCGACGACGAACTGGCCACCATGATCGAGGCGCAGCAGGCGTGTACTAAGCAACGGTTCCCCACTACCGGTGTGCTGTTGCCGCGCAGCAGCGCCAACCCCGGCGGGCGGCTGCCCATTCCCACCGCGACGTTCCACCTCCAGCTCGGCCAGTGGCCCGAAACGTGGTGTGTCACAGACGAACTCGATCAGCCAGTCCATGTCACAGCTCACCAGTTCCGGCACACAGCGGCCACTCGGTGGATCAACCATGACGTGCCGCAGGAAGTGGTCCGACGGCTGCTTGACCACACCAGCCACACCATGACGGCTGTGTATGCCCGCCTGGCCGACAGCACCATTCGCGAGCATTGGGAACGCGCCCAGAAGATCAACATCCGTTGGTGAGCCCATCGACACCACGATCGACGGACCGCTCGCCGATGCCGAATGGATGAAACAGAACCTTGCCCGCGCGAAAATGGTTCTACCCAATGGCTATTGCGGTTTACCGCTACACAAATCGTGCCCGCACGCCAACGCGTGCCTGACCTGCCCAGTGTTCATCACGACCGCCGCATTCCTACCCCAACACCGCAGGCAGCTCGACGACACCCGCACGCTGATCACACGCGCCAAGACCGACGGCCACACCCGCCTGGCCGAGATGAACCGCACCGTCGAAACCAACCTGCTCACCATCATCACTACCCTCGAAGCCGACCAACACGACTGCCGTTGCGCCGCAGCGGACAACGAAACATGTTGCGTGAAGGACTGATCTGATGCGTCGTGACAACAGTCAGCACCTCGTCGCCGCTGCCCAACGCCGTCGCGCCGACACCCTCGAACGGGCCCGCCAAGCCCTGCAGGAACTCGACGAAACCGGCCAGCGGTGCACCGTCATGCAGATCGCCGCCCATGCCGGCGTCTCCCGCTCATGGCTCTACGCCCAGACCGAACTGCGCGACCAACTCCGCCGACTGACCGCCAAACCGGAGACGGCCGAGTCGGCACCTGCCCGAATCGAGCGCGGATCCGATCGCCTCGCTGCGGCAACGCCTCACACTCGCCCACGAACGCATTCGCGAACTCGAGGACGAAAACCGTCAACTGCGGAACCAGATCGCGCTCCTGCACGGACAACTCCGCGTCAACCGCGTCGCCGCCACCCACGTCACGGACACCGTCCACGACGCAAAGCTCAGCTCACGCCGCAAAACCATCGGTCCAGCCAAAGATAACGATTGTGGTTTCGAGCTCGCGGTTCTTCCTGCGCAGCTCACGCAGCTCTTGTTTTTCTTCGCTGGACACCCCGGCCGTCTCGCCTGCGTCGACCTCGGCCTGGCGCACCCACTTGCGCAGCGTCTCCGCGCTCATCCCCAGTCGGCCAGAGATCTCCCGCATCGCCGCCCACTCCCGTGGCGTAGTCATCGCGGTGTTCGCGAACCAACCGAACCGCCTTGGGCCTTGGTGTTCTCGTCGTACTTGCTCGGCATCGTGCCCATCCTTCGCTCAGAAGAAGGTGTGCAAGAAACCCGGTACGGTTCATAGTAAGAATTTGTCATGAGGTCGCCAGGGGAGCCCGGCACGTGGCCAGAATCCGAGCAGGCGATGAAGGCCGAGCTGGATGCCGTCGGCATTCCCGAAGACACCGTCTGGGAGCTGATGAACTCGCGCCATGACTATCCGCAGGCGGTGCCGATCATGGTGGATTGGCTGCAGCACCTCGACGAACGTGTTCCAGCTAACGAGGATCGCCGTGCCTGGCGAGTCGCGTTGATCCGCAACCTGTTTACCAAGCATGCGAATGGTAATCGCGCCGCCGCTGACATCGTGTTTCATCAGTTCGATATCGACCCGCCGCTTTGCGACGAAGAGCTCGAGGCCACCGGGTTTGCGCTGGCTCAAGTCTGTGATCGCTCGGACTTCCTGCGGGTGGCGGCGTTGATCCGTTCCGAGCGTGAGTTTCCGACTAAGTCGGACTTGGTGCGTTGGCTCTAGGGCGGTGCAAGACCGAGGAGGCCAAGCAGCTGGCGATTAGTCAATTGCGCCACCCGGGAACGCCGTCTGACGCGATGGCGGCTCTGGTACATCAGAGTGCCACCGGGACGCGTGCGGCGGCGGCCAAATATCTCGACGACAAACGCGAGTTTTGGCGATCCGACTATTCGATCAGCCCTGCTGCCGGCCTGACATTCCGTGGCAGATCAGCGCCTGCGATCCGGCTGGTTGCACGAACTAGAGCCCCGGCTGCCCGATCTCGCCGAACAGCAACCCGCCAGAGCCGGGGTTGCCGGGGGTTCCGACTCCGGCTTTGCCGGTGTTGCCGCCGTTGCCGCCGTTGCCGATGAGCTGTGCATTGCCGCCGTTGCCTCCGGTACCGAGGCCGAGACCGTTCGCTCCGGGCGTCCCGACGTTGCCGCCGCTGCCGCCGTTGCCGATCAGCCCGGCTTTGCCGCCGTTGCCGCCGTTGCCGCCCTCTCCGGCGGCGCCGGCGCTCAGGAAGCCGGACCCGCCGTTGCCGCCGGCCCCGCCGTTGCCGACGACGATGCCGCCGGACCCGCCGGCGCCGCCGGCACCGCCCGTGGCGCTGGCACCGGCAGTGTCGGCATAGCCGGCCCCACCTGCACCGCCCGCTCCACCCAAGCCGAATAGGCCGGCGGCTCCACCGTTGCCGCCGGCACCGCCTGTGCTGGTGAGCGGGGCGCCAAGGAGGCTGCCTTGCCCGCCGGTGCCGCCATTGCCGCCCGTGCCAGAGAGCAGTCCGCCGCGGCCGCCGTCGCCGCCGCTTCCACCGAACCCGACGGAACTCGCCCCGCCGGTGCCTCCGCCGCCACCGGTCCCGAACAGCCCCGCGTGGCCGCCGTTGCCGCCGGAGCCCGCAAGGCTACCCAACGAGTCGCCGCCCGCGCCGCCGGCCCCGGCGACCCCGCCGAAGAACCCGGCATTGCCGCCGTTGCCGCCGGTCCCGCCGACAAATACGTCACCGAGTCCGCCGGCGCCGCCAGCGCCGCCGTTGCCGAAGAGTATGCCGCCGGACCCACCCTGGCCGCCGGCCCCGCCGCCCGTCAACAAGCCGCTACTGCCCACTCCGCCAACGCCGCCGGCGCCGCCGTTACCGATCAGGCCGGCGGCACCCCCAAGGCCGCCATTACCGCCGTTGGCGGAGCCGTTCCCGCCGGCGCCGCCGGCGCCGCCGGCGCCGTAGAACAGTCCGGCGGTTCCGCCGCTCCCGCCGTTGCCGCCGTTGTTGATCGAGCCGCTGCCACCGGCTCCACCCAGGCCGCCGTTACCGAACAGTCCGGCGGCCCCGCCGTTGCCGCCCTGCCCGCCGGACACCCCGGATTGGCCGGATCCGCCGTTACCGCCGTCGCCGATCAACCAGCCGCCGGCCCCGCCGGCTTGCCCGGTTCCCGGTGCCCCGTTGGTGCCGTTGCCGATCAGTGCGCGCCCGGTCAGTGCTTGGCTGATTCCGTTCAGCGGGTCCACCAGGATGCTTTGGGCCGCGTTGGTTGCTTCGGCGGCCGCGTAGGAGCCGGCATTGGCGTTCAACGCCTGCACGAACTGGGTATGAAACGCCCCCGCCTGGGCGCTGAGCGCCTGGTAGGCCTGACCGTGGAAGCCGAACAGCGTTGCGATAGCGGCCGACACCTCGTCGGCTCCGGCCGCGAGCAGCGCAGTGGTTGGGCCCGCCGCGGCCGCGTTGGCCTCGCTGAGCACCGACCCAATCCCGGCAACATCCGACGCAGCCGCCGCCAATGCCTCTGGCGCCACGGTAAGAAACGACATGGACCCCTCCCACCTGTTCATCGCCGAAGCGCGTGACGACTGGATCGCCCACTCACCATCGGCTAAGTAGGTTTGCATCGTATGCGGGTCGTGGGCGGGTTACGGGGGGTTTGGCCAAAGATTGTTCGCACGGACAACGGCGCGCTTTAGGCAGGATTCGTGCAGCGTCCCGGCCCCGTGGCGTCCGAGGTGGTGCTACCCGAGCGACGAGCTCGGCGGCACGCTGGAATTTTGGACTCGAGCGCCGGGACCTACTGCCGGTAGCTGACTAGGAAGTTGCCCAGCCGCTCGATTGCGGCAGTAAGATCGCGCGCCCACGGCAACGTGACGATGCGCAGGTGGTCCGGTGCCGGCCAATTGAATCCGGTGCCCTGGGTGATCAGGATCTTCTCCGACAGCAGCAGGTCCAGGACGAGTTGCTCGTCGTCGGCGATGTCGTAGACCTCGGGATCCAGCCTGGGAAACACATAAAGCGCTCCCTCCGGCTTGACGCAGGAAACGCCGGGAATCTCGTTGAGCTTGGTCCAGGCGACGTCGCGCTGCTCGAGTAGCCGGCCGCCGGGCAGGACGAGGTCCTCGATGCTTTGATGTCCACCGAGCGCGACTTGAATCCCGTGCTGCGCAGGAACATTCGGGCACAGCCGCATGTTGGCCAGCAGACTGATCCCCTCGATGAAGCTGCTGGCATGGTCCTTGGGTCCGGTGATCGCCAACCAGCCGGCCCGGTATCCGGCGACCCGGTATGCCTTGGACAAGCCGTTGAAGGTCAGGCACAACATGTCGTAGGCGAGCGAGGCCACGCTGATGTGCTTGGCGTCGTCGTAGAGGATCTTGTCGTAGATCTCGTCGGCGAGCAGCAACAGTTGATGCTTGCGGGCCAGATCGACCATCTGAGTGAGGATTTCGCGGCTGTAGACCGCCCCGGTCGGGTTGTTCGGGTTGATCACGACCAGGGCCTTGGTGCGCTCGGTGATCTTGGATTCCAGGTCGGCGATATCAGGTTGCCAGTTCTGGGTCTCGTCGCAGAGGTAGTGCACGGGCGTGCCGCCGGCCAACGAGGTCGACGCCGTCCACAGGGGGTAGTCCGGTGAGGGAATCAGCACCTGGTCGCCGTTGTCCAGGAGGGCCTGCAAGGTCATGGTGATCAGCTCGGACACCCCGTTGCCCAGGTAGACGTCGTCGACGTCGAATCGGGGGAAGCCGTCGACCAGCTCGTAGCGGGTGACCACCGCGCGGCGAGCCGACAGGATGCCCTGGGAGTCGGAGTATCCCTGGGCGTAGGGCAGCGCTTGGATCATGTCGCGCATGATCACGTCGGGCGCCTCGAAACCGAACGGTGCCGGGTTGCCGATGTTGAGCTTGAGGATGCGGTGACCTTCGGCTTCCAGCCGCGCGGCGTGTTGGTGTACCGGTCCGCGGATTTCGTACAGGACGTCCTGAAGCTTGGACGACTGTGCGAAGGTGCGCTGCCGGTGGTGTGTGGAGGCGTGCCATGGCAGCTGGTGGGTAGTCACGTCATCCATGGTCTCATCGCTGTCCAGCGATATTTGCTGACAGGTGTCAAACCGTGATCAGCGCTTCCCCGGTGGACGGGCGCCGGGTGCGATGCCCAGTCCCTTGACGGGCGCTGCGGGGGGAGCCGTGTCAGCATCGGCTAGGGCACCGGACTCGGACTCCGGTTCGGTTTCAGGTTCTCCAGGGGCGGCCGGCTCGGGCGCCGCCGCCGCTGGGGTGGCTTTCTTCGCTCCCGGCCGCTTGGCGCCGGCGGCGATCCCCAGACCTTTCACGGGCGCCGCGGGCGGTGTTTCGGCCTCCGGTGTCGTGGCGGGCTCAGCCGCGGGGGCGGTCGCTGCCGGGGCGGCCTTCTTGGCGCCGGGTCGCTTGGCGCCGGCGGCGATGCCGAGGCCCTTGGCCAGGGCAGCCGGCGCCACTTCGGGCGCCGTGGCGGTTTCTTTTTCGACGCCAGGGGCGGGGGCTGCTTTCTTGGCGCCGGGCTTCTTCGCTCCGGCTGCCAGGCCGAGCCCCTTGGCGGGTGCGGCTGCGGGTGCTTCGGCGGTTTCTTTGTCGACGCCAGCGCTGGGGGCTGCTTTCTTCGCGCCGGGCCGCTTGGCTCCGCCCGCTATGCCCAGCCCCTTGGCCGGCGCGGCCGGCGCAGTAGGCGTCGGAGCCTCGGTCGGTGCCTCAGCCGGTGTGTCAGCCGGAGCGGTCGGTGCGGCGGCTTTCGGCGCGGCCTTCTCTTTCTTCTCGGTCTTCTCAGCCCGCTTCTCGGCCTCTTTGGCGGCCGTGCCTTTCTCCGGCAGTTTCACCGCGTCGCGATCCAGCGACCCGAGCAACACCTGGGCCACGTCGAGCACCTCGACGCCGCTGCGACCGGCTTCTTCCTGCCGGTCGTTGACGCCGTCGGTCACCATGACCCGGCAGAACGGGCAGCCGGTGGCGATGGTGGCGGCATTGGTGGCCAGCGCCTCGTCGACGCGTTCATGGTTGATCCGTTTGCCGATGTGCTCTTCCATCCACATGCGGGCACCGCCCGCCCCGCAGCAGAAGCTCCGCTCGGCGTGGCGTGGCATCTCGGTGAGGTTGGCGCCCGCGAAGCCGATCAACTCGCGCGGCGCCTCGTACACCTTGTTGTGCCGGCCCAGATAGCACGGGTCGTGATAGGTGATGTCTTGAGAGACCGGGGTGACGGGGACCAATCTGCTGTCGCGCACCAGCCGGTTGAGCAGCTGAGTGTGGTGCAAGACCGTGTAATTGCTGCCCAGCTGCCGGTATTCCTTACCGATGGTGTTGAAGCAGTGCGGGCAGGTGACCACGATCTTGCGGTCGACGGTCTCCACGCCCTCGAACACCCCGTCCAGCGTCTCGACGGCCTGGGCGGCCAGTTGCTGGAACAAGAACTCGTTGCCCGAGCGGCGTGCGGAGTCGCCGTTGCAGGTTTCCCCGGCACCCAGCACCAGAAACTTCACCCCGGCGATGGCGAGCAGCTCGGCGACGGCCTTGGTGGTCTTCTTGGCTTTGTCGTCGTAAGCGCCGGCGCAGCCCACCCAGAACAGGTACTCGTAGCCGTCGAAGCTGTCGACATCTTCGCCGTAGACCGGGACGTCGAAGTCGACCTCGTCGATCCAGTTGGTGCGGTCGGAGGCGTTCTGTCCCCACGGATTTCCTTTGTTCTCAAGGTTTTTGAACAGCACGGACAACTCGGAGGGAAACTCCGACTCCATCATCACCTGGTAGCGGCGCATATCAACAATGTGGTCGACGTGCTCGATGTCCACCGGGCACTGCTCCACGCAGGCCCCGCAGGTCACGCATGACCACAACACGTCGGGATCGATGACACCGCCCTGTTCGGCGGTGCCGACCAGCGGCCGGTTTGCCTGTTCCGGTCCGGACCCCGGGACCCGCCCGAAGCCGGATTCGGGAACGTGGTGGTGTTCGCCGCGACCGGATTCGACGTAGCCGCCCTCCGTTGCGGCGTCCTTCTCGCCCAGCAGGTAGGGCGCTTTGGCCATCCAGTGGTCCCGCAGGTCCATGATGACGAGCTTGGGCGACAACGGTTTGCCGGTGTTCCACGCCGGGCACTGCGACTGGCAGCGCCCACATTCGGTGCAGGTGGCGAAATCGAGCATGCCCTTCCAGGTGAAGTCTTCGATCTTGCCGCGGCCGAATTCGGCTTCGTCGGGCGGGTTTTCGAAGTCGATCGGCTTGCCGTCGGCCTCGATGGGCAGCAGTGGGCCCAGCCCGTCGGGCAGGCGCTTGAACACGACGTTGATCGGGGCCAGGAAGATGTGCAGGTGCTTGGAGTGCAGCACGATGATCAGGAAGGCCAGCATGACGCCGATGTGCAGCAGCAGGGCCACCGTTTCCAGGATTTCGTTACCGGTGTGGCCCAGCGGACGCAGGATCGCGCCGAACAACTGAGACAGGAACGCCCCCTTGCCGTAGGGCAGCGTGCCGTTGTTCACCGCCGATCCGCGCACCAACACATAGGTCCAGATGACGTTGAAGATCATGAACAAGATCAGCCACGCGCCGCCGGTGTGTGAGCCATAGAACCGTGAGCCGCGGCCGTACTCCTTGGGCTCCGTCCGCAACCGGATGATCGCGAAGGTGACGATCCCGAGGAACACCGCGGTCGCAAAGAAGTCCTGCAGAAAGCCCAGCGCGTCCCATCGGCCGATGATCGGGATGTGGAAGTCGGGCTGGAACAGCAACCCGTAGGCCTCGATATAGACCGTCAGCAGGATGAAGAAGCCCCACATGGTGAAGAAGTGCGCCAGGCCCGGGATCGACCACTTCAGCAGCCGGCGCTGGCCGAACACCTCGGCGATCTCGGTCCAGATCCGGATCCCGAGGTTGTCGGTGCGGTCGCTGGCCCGTTGACCGGACATGATCAGCTTGTACAGCCACCAGACCCGCCGCAGCGCGAACGCGCCCACTATTGCGGTCATGCCCAGGCCGACTACCAGTCTGATGAGCGTCTGCGTGGTCACCGAAAGTCTCTCCAATGCCTAGTCAATTTGGGTCATGTTGGGGTCATTTTGGGTCACTCTGGCGTGCTTTATTGCCTGCTCAACCTGCCTATACTGACATCTTTGCCGTGTTCGACGCGAGATAGGCTGTCCTAACCTTGCTCCTCAGGGCTGCGGTCTCACCTGGGGCTCAGGACGGCGGGGCCAGCATTGCCCGCAGCATCGACAACATTTCCGAGCGGGACTCAGCGCCGAGCCGCCGGCGGATCCGTGCGACGTGATGTTCGACCGTCTTGGCCGAAATGAACAATCGGCTGCCGATGTCGCGGTACGGCAACCCCAGCAGCAGCAACTCGGCGACTTCGCGTTCGCGATCCGATAGCGGAGTGCCCGTCGGCGGCTGGCGCGGTGCAGGCGAGGTGCCCGCGGTTGGCTCCATGTCCATGACGTCCGCAGAACCCGTCCCCAGCTTGAGGTCTCGGGCCAATTGCAGCATCGCCCCCGAAACCTTGGCGTCCGGTGTTTGCAGGGCAGCCTGACCGGCCAGCCTGGTCGCGTCCGAGGTCAGGCCAACGTGGGATAGCGACCGCGCCGCCACAGTGACCTCGTCGGCGTCGACCTGGTCGGCCAGCACTCGTAGCCAGGTCCGGCCGGCGCCGGAGAGGATCTGCGCGAGGCCGCTGTGGGCCGCCGCCGCGGCCAGGGCCTGACCGTGCGGCGCTACCGATTCCGGTGAGCTGGCAAGTATTCCGGCGTGCACCCCGGCCCAATGCAGTGGATTGGCCCACAAGGGCGGGCTGCCCAGCGAATCCAGAAGGGCGAACGCCTCATTCACGGGGTGTCGCAGTTGGTCCTGCTGGCGTATTCGGGTGGCGGCCACCCACAATTCAGCGAGGGGCAACAGGCCGAACAGATCGACGGAATATTCGGCGAGCACCTCCATGGCTGCGGGCCACTGCGTGTGTAGCGCGCCGGTGTCGCCACTGCGGCGCGCGATGGCTATGCGTAGCGCCGCGGCCCACAACGTGTCACGTCGGTGCAGCTCCGTGCCGGCTGCGGCGACATCCGCGGCGGCCGACGGCAGCTGACCGTCCTGCATTTTGATCCAGGCGGACAGCAGTAGGTGCCGGCCGCGGAACAACGCGTCCCGATCGGCGTGCACCGCACGCCCGATCACACCGCGGGCGCGGACGGGGTCGCCGGCGTGTATTGCGGCCAACGTGACCAGCGCGGCGGGGCTGTCCGGGAAGACTTCGCCGATGGGTTGTTGGGCCGCAAGGGCCTGGCCCAGTCTTGCCATCGCGGCCGGATAGGGCTGATCCATGGTCAGTAGTAGCCCCTCGGCGAGGCTGCGCGAAGCACGCGCGGCCATCGTGGGCGGGCCAGAGTCCTTGAGCCGCAACGCGGCTCGTGCAGCCGCCAGATCACCCGCGGCCGCGAGTACGATGGCCGCGGTCGAGCCGACCACCGCGTCCGGGTATGGGCCCAGCCAGCCGAACAATTCGGCAGCCTGAGCGGAATTGCCATCATGGACGGCCACGCTGGCCGCAATCCTTACCGCCGCAGCGCGTTCGGCAGAGTCGGGCGAGCTGAGCAGTTGGTCGGCCAGGGCTGCCGCTGCTGCGCAATCACCAGTGAGGGCAAGCGCATCGGCCAGCCGGGAGGTCAGCCCGGTCGCACCCGCATCGACCGCTGCGCGATACAGCCGTGCGCTGCGCGCCGAGTCGCCCGCGGCGACGGCCTGTCGGCTGAGGATGCCGGCCAGCCGGTCGTCACGCAGCCCATGTTCGGCTAGTCGCAAGGCAAGATCCTGAGATACCGGCGAGATGTCGAATTGTGTGCGCAGCAGCGATGTTTCGACGTGATGATGGTGTGCGTTGCCGACAATCCGGGCGATGGCGTCATGCACTGTCTGCAGGAAGGCCGCGGGATGGGACGGCATGACGAGTCCGCTGGCATGCGCGCGATCGACGAGCCGGCGCGCGTCTGGTGTCGAAACCCCAAGCGCCGCAGCCACATCGGTGATCCCTAACTCTAAGCTCAGCGACATCAGCAGCAGCGCGTCGAGGGTGGGTTCGTCGAGCCGGCGCAACCGCTCGACGAGCGCGAACGTGGCGGCCTGTGGCGGCGGGTGCGCTCCGTCGGACACCGCATGGATAAGGAACGGCAGCCCGGCTGTGCACTCACGCAGATGCTCGGCAACCGGCAGCGGACCCAGCGATAGTCGAGGGCGCTCCCGGTCGATGGCCGTCGTCAGAGCACATAGCGCGGGGTTGTGCTGGTGGTCTTCGGTGGCCACCACGAGCGTTGCGCGAGGGTCGGATGCCCGTTCGGTAAGCCGCAGCAGTTCGGCGTCGGTAAGCAGGTGGGCGTCGTCGACGACGAGCGCCGCGTCGGGCGGATCGCCGTCCCGTGGGGGGCGGGTCAGGACCGTCAACCCGGTGCGGCGCAGCGTCTCGCGTGCCGCGGCTAACAGGGATGTCTTGCCGGTACCGATGCCACCACAGACTAGGACTTTGACCGGCGTCGTGGCGGCGTTGGCCACGTGGTCGAGGACACCGCGTGCGCCGGGCGGGACATCGGTGGGGGAGGGGATCACCGATGTGTCGCCGCATCGCGCGAGTCCAGCCACTGGCTCATATCGCATCCTTCGCGGGTGTTCACTGGTGTGGTCGGCAGCGGTTTCACCATATCCGGTTGGCCCCATAACCCCGGTATTCCCCTAACGTGACACCCCCTAATGGGATCGCGGGGACCGCGGGTTTCACACCGAACACAGACCTGGCGTCAACCGATAGCATCGTGCTAACGCGAGACATGTGCGATGTGGAGGCGAGATGGCAAACTCGTTGCTCGACTTCGTCATCTCGCTTGTACGTGATGCCGAGGCGGCCGCACGCTATGCGGCCAACCCGGCCCAGGCGATCGCCGATGCGCACCTGACGAATGTGACCAGCGCCGACGTGAACAATCTGATTCCGGTGGTGTCGGATTCGCTGTCGATGGCCGGTTCGGCCGGCACAGCCGGCGCGACTCAAGTCACTGACCATGGCAACGTCTGGGCAAGCGGTGCGGCGACGGCTGCTCTCGATGCGTTCTCACCGCACAGCACGGCGCCGGTGGTCCAGCAGCACAGCCCGGCCAGCTATGTGATCAACGAACCCGTCGTCCCGAGGGCCAGCGAAAACGCTGCCGATCCTCATCCGGTCGGAATCGAACCGCATCAGCCGTCAGTGCTGGTCACCGGTGCTGACACGCCCGATTCGACGTTCGACGACGGTAGCTTCCCGGCGCACGACCCGGCTGTCTGGGATCACCCGATCATTCACCCGCACACCGACGACCCCGATCACCACGGGTTCGGTATCCACGGGTGAATCCCTTCCTTCATTGATCTGATCGATCACGCCGCGGCTTGTTCTATCGGTGTTTTGACGTGCACAAATGCCGACAGTAGGGGCGATTTCCGGATCCTCGTAGGGGCCGTGTTGATTCCCCTAATCCCCTAATGGGGTGACCCGGACGATCCCGATGGGTACCTGATTGACCGGGGGATCCGACCCCGATTTCGGCGACCTGATGACTCCATAGCGTTGATGGCAGAGCGCCGGCCTTCTCGGCGAACAACAACCTCAATCGAAGGGACGCGAACATGACCTCGCTGGTCGACTACATCCTGAGCCTGTTTCGCAGTGAAGACGCGGCGAGGTCGTTCGTCGCCGCTCCCGGGCAGGCCATGACCAACGCCGGTTTGATCAATGTGTCGCCCGCGGAGTTCTCGTCGGCCGCGGCCACCGCGCTGCCTTTTCTTGATCTTGGTGCCGGCGACCCCATCGGTGGGTTACAGCAGGCGGTGGCCGATCGGCACGGCCTTGCGCTGGCGTCGGACGGGGGTGGCATGGCATCGACGTTTGTCGCCCAGGAAGCCGGAACCGTCGCGGGCGACGCAGGCGCCACCGCCGGCGGCGGGGGCCTCTTCGCGGGCGAGGTCGGCGCCTCCGCGGCGAATGTCATTGCAGCCGACATTGGCGCCGGCCTTACTAGTGGTTTGGGTGCCGGGGTTTGGAGTCAGAGCGGCCTGGATTGGCAGACCGGTGCGGGCGGATTCTTGCCCGGTGCCGTATTTGCCGCCCCAACCGGAGGCTTCGGCAGTCAGGTCGGTGTGGGCTTCGGTGGCGGAGTCCAGGCTGGAATCGGCGCGCAGGTCGGTGCCGGGTTAGGCGTTGGCCTTGGCGCGCAGACGGGCTGGGGTGCCCAGGCTGGTCTAGGTTTTGGTGCCGGTCTTCAGGCCGGAATTGGTGCCCAGGCCGGAGTCGGCCTAAGTCTAGGTGCGCACACGGATCTGGGTTTCCAGACGGGTGTGGGCTTTGGTCTAGGAGGCCAAGCCGCGGTTGGTGGTCAGGTTGGCGCCGGCCTGGGGTGGGGCCTTGGCGGCGGGCTCGGTGGGGATGCCGCCTTCGGGGGTGGTGCCGGGTTTGGTCTGGCGGGTCAGGCCGTTGGTGCGATTGGTGGTCAGGCCGGTGGCGTGGTCGGTGCTGGTGTTGGTGGTCAGGTTGGCGGCGCGATCGGTGGCGAGTTTGGCGGTGCGGTCGGTGGCGGCTTTGGCGGTGGCGTCGGCGGCGCGATTGGTGGTCAGGCCGGCGGCGTGGTTGGTGGTGGCGTCGGCGGCGCGATTGGTGGTCAGGCCGGTGGCGTGGTTGGCGCTGGTGTTGGTGGTCAGGCCGGTGGCGGCTTTGGCGGTGGCATCAGCGGCGGCCTGGGTGGTCAGGCCGGTGGCGCGATCGGTGGTCAGGCTGGTGGCGTGGTTGGTGCTGGTGTTGGTGGTCAGGCCGGCGGCGTGATTGGCGCTGGTGTTGGTGGTCAGGCCGGTGGCGTGGTCGGTGCTGGCGTTGGTGGTCAGGTTGGCGGCGCGATCGGTGGCGAGTTTGGCGGTGGCGTCGGCGGCGCGATTGGTGGTCAGGCCGGTGGCGTGGTTGGCGCTGGTGTTGGTGGTCAGGCCGGTGGCGGCTTTGGCGGTGGCATCAGCGGCGGCCTGGGTGGTCAGGCCGGTGGCGCGATCGGTGGTCAGGCCAGTAGCGGCCTTGGCGGCAAGGTCGGTGTTGGCGGCCAAGGTGGCATTGGCGGCCAGGCCGGTGGCGCTGTCGCCGGCCAGGCCGGTGGCGCTGTCGGCGGAGCGGCGGGTATTGGCGGTCAGGCGGCCGTAAGTGCCGGTGGCGCTGTCGCCGGCCAGGCCGCTGTCGCCGGCCAGGCGGGTATCGCCGGCCAGGCGGGTATCGCCAGCCAGGCGGGTATCGCGAGCCAGGCGGGTATCGCCGGCCAGGCCGGTCTCGGCATAGGCGGGCAGGCAGCGTTGAGCGGTGGCGCAGCGGCCTCAGCTGGTGGTGGGATCGCCGGCGTAACCAATGTCAGCGGCCTGACCGGTATTGGCGGCAACGCATCGCTGGGCGCAAGCGGTCAGGCTGGATTGATCGCCAGCGAAGGCGCTGCCCTGAGCGGTGCAGCTACCCCGAACATTTCCGGTCCGTTGGCCGGGGTCGGCGTCGGCGGTCAAACCGGTGTTACCGGCGGTGGCGCCCTGGGCCTTGGAGCGACTGCCCGCACCGACATCCTGAGCAGCGAAAGCAGCGCACTGGGTGCACACGCGGCACCTCAATCGGCGGGTCTGGCTTCAGCGGGGACCGGCGTAAGCACCCATACCGGCCTGGCCGGCACAGCCACCGGCATCGGCGGCAGCGCTGCCGGGCTGGGCGGCGGAACGATGACCGGGCTGGGCGGCACAGCCGCCGGTGTCGGTGGCGAGACCAGCCTTGGTGGCCAAGCCGGAGTTGGCGGAACCACAGCCGGCGGGGCGCATGGCGACATCCTCGGCCACGAAGGCGCCGCGCTCGGCGGCGGCGTGGGTAGTACGAGTAGCACGCCGGTTGAGCAAGGCCCTACCGTCCCCGCGGCCCACGGTCCGGTCATCCAGGGCGGCGCTGGCGCCGGGGCTGATGGCCACCTGACGCCTCCCTCGGGTCCTGCAGGTCAAGGTCCCGTCGTCCACAGCCCGGGCACTGTCGGGCTCGGTGGCGCGCAACCTCCGGTGATCAGCGCACCGGCGCCGGACGCGCCGACGCCGATGCCTGCGCCGGCGCACACTCCTCCGGTTGAGCACGCGCCCGTAATAACGCCGCAGGAGCAGTCGGTCGAGCCGCCGGTCCAGCACGCGCCGCCGAGTCCATCGGTGTTCGGCCATGAGCCGCCGGTGCCAGACACGCCGCCGATGCCCACCGAGCCGCCATCGCACGGCCCGATGGGTCCGCACGGGTTCTGATTCGGCGGAACCGGCGCGGCAAAACCGGCGGGGACCTTCGTGGTCCCCGCCGGTTCATGCGCCTACCGTATTTGCAGACGATCGAGAAAGTGGGGCAGTCCGGTGACTCAACCCGATGACCCGCGCCGGGTCGGTGTGATCGTCGAGCTGATCGATCACACCATCGCGATCGCCGAACTCAACGAACGTGGTGATCTGGTGCGGCGGTTGCGGCGCGCCCGCGAGCGGATCACCGACCCGCGCATCCGGGTGGTGATCGCCGGCCAGCTCAAGCAGGGAAAGAGTCAACTGCTCAATGCGCTGCTCAATCTGCCGGTGGCGCGAGTGGGAGATGACGAGGCCACCGTCGTGATCACCGTCGTCAGCTATAGCGCCCGGCCGTCGGCTCGGATCATCCTGGCGGCGGGGCCCAATGGTGAGACGAGCGCGGTTGACATCCCGGTCGACGACGTCACCACCGATCTGCGTCGGGCCCCGCAGGCCCACGGCCGCGCAGTACTGCGAGTGGAGATCGGCGCGCCGAGTCCGCTGCTTCAGGGTGGGCTGACGTTCATCGACACCCCCGGTGTGGGCGGCCACGGGCAGCCGCATCTGTCGGCAACATTGGGACTGCTGCCCGACGCCGATGCGCTGCTGATGGTCAGCGACGCCAGCCAGGAATTCACCGAACCGGAGATGTGGTTTCTTCGCAAGGCACACCAGGTCTGTCCGGTCGGGGTGGTGGTGGCCACCAAAACCGACCTGTACCCGCATTGGCGCGAGATCGTCAATACCAATGCCGCGCACCTGCAGCGGGCCCGCGTGCCCATGCCGATCATCCCCGTCTCGTCATTGTTGCGCAGCCACGCCGTCACGCTCAACGACAAGGAACTCAACGAAGAATCCAACTTCCCGGCGATCGTGAAGTTCCTCAGCGAAAAGGTGCTGTCCCGCGAGACCGACCGGGTCCGTGACGAAGTCCTGCGTGAAATACGTTCGGCTGCAGAGCAATTAGCGATATCCGCCGGTTCGGAATTGTCGGTCATCAACGACCCGGCGGTGCGGGACCGGCTGGCTTCCGACTTGGAGCGCCGCAAGCGCGAAGCCCAGGATGCTCTGCAGCAGACCGCGTTGTGGCAGCAGGTGCTCAATGACGGTTTCACCGACCTGAGCACCGATGTGGATCACGATTTGCGGGCGCGCTTCCGGGCAGTCACCGAAGATGCTGAGCGGCAAATCGATTCGTGTGATCCGACGCTGCACTGGGCCGAGATCGGCGCCGACGTGGAAAACGCGATCGCCACCGCTGTCGGGGACAACTTTGTCTGGGCATATCATCGCGCCGAGGCATTGGCCGACGACGTCGCGCGCTCGTTCGCCGACGCGGGGCTGGATTCGGTGATGTCCCCGGAGCTGAGCAAGCGCGCCATGGGCGCTGATTTCGGCCAGCTCAAGGCGCTGGCCCGGCTGGAATCCAAACCGGCCGGCAAGGCTCAGAAAATGGTCTCCGGATTGCGGGGTTCCTACGGCGGCGTGGTGATGATCGGGATGTTGTCCTCGGTGGCCGGTCTCGGTCTGTTCAACCCCGTGTCGGTGGGGGCTGGGTTGATACTCGGACGGATGGCCTACAAGGAGGACAAGGAGAACCGGCTGCTGCGGGCCCGCGCCGAGGCCAAGACCAATGTGCGCCGCTTCGTCGACGACGTCTCGTTCGTGGTCGGCAAAGAGTCGCGCGACCGGCTCAAGATGATCCAGCGCACGTTACGCGACCATTACCGCGACATCGCCAACGAGCTCACCCGTTCGTTGAACGAATCGCTGCAAGCCACCGTCACCGCGGCACATCTGGAAGAAGCCGAGCGCGACAACAGGATTCGCGAACTCGAACGACAGCTGGACATCCTGAGCCAGGTGACCGACAACTTGCGCAAATTGAAGCCATGCTGACGCCGCTGGGACGAGAGTGAGCACAACCGATCGGGTCCGCGCGATTCTGGGCGGAACCATCGAGGCCTACCGGGGTGAGCCGGCCTACCGGCAGCGGGCAGACGTCTTCTACGAGCTCGAGCGCATCAGGGCGCGCCTGGGCGAACCGATCCGGATCGCCCTGGCCGGCACGCTCAAGGCGGGCAAATCCACTCTGGTCAACGCATTTGTCGGCGACGACATCGCCCCGACCGATGCCACCGAGGCAACCCGGATCGTGACCTGGTTCCGGCACGGTCCGGCGCCGAGGGTGACCGCCAACCACCGCGGCGGACGCCGCACGAATGTGCCGATCACCCATCGGGGTGGTCTGAGTTTCGACTTGAGCCGGCTCAATCCAGCCGACATCGTCGACCTGGACGTCGAGTGGCCCGCCGAGGAATTGGCCGGCGCCACCCTCATCGACACCCCCGGAACGTCGTCGCTGGCGCGCGACACCTCCGAGCGCACCGTGCGGCTCTTGGTGCCCGCCGACGGGGTGCCGCGGGTGGACGCGGTGGTGTTCCTGCTACGGACTCTCAATGCCGCAGACATCGCCTTGCTCAAGCAGATTGGCGGGCTCGTGGGTGGTTCGGCGGGTGCGCTGGGCATCATCGGTGTGGCGTCGCGGGCCGACGAAATAGGTGCGGGGCGCATCGATGCCATGGTGTCGGCCAAGGATGTGGCCACGCGGTTCACCGATGAGCTGAGTCGGACGGGCGTCTGTCAGGCGGTGGTGCCGGTATCCGGGCTGCTTGCACTGACCGCGCGCACGTTGCGCCAGGCCGAGTTTGTCGCACTGAAGAAACTGGCTGGCGCAGATGCCGCCGAACTCAACAAGGCCCTGTTGAGCGTGGATCGTTTCGTCCGGCCGGACAGTCCGTTACCGGTGGACGCGGGCACGCGCGCGCAGTTGCTCGAGCGGTTCGGCATGTTCGGTATCCGCATTTCGATTGCCCTGCTGGCGGCCGGGATCACCGATTCGTCAGGCCTGGCGGCCGAATTGCTGGAGCGCAGCGGACTGGTGGAGCTACGCAAGGTGATCGATCAGCAGTTCGCGCAACGCGCCGACATGCTCAAGGCGCATACCGCGCTGGTGTCGTTGCGCCGGTTCGTGCAGCTGCACCCGGTCATGGCGACGCCGTACGTGATCGCCGACATCGACCCGCTGTTGGCCGACACCCACGCCTTCGAGGAACTTCGGGTGCTGAGTCTATTGCCTTCGCGGACAACGACATTGAACGAGGACGAACTCTCGTCGCTGCGCCGCATCATCGGTGGCTCGGGGACCAGTCCCGCGGCCCGGCTGGGCCTGAATCCGGAGAACTACCCTGACGGTCCACGCGCCGCGCTCGCCGCGGTGCAGCGTTGGCGCCGCCGGGCCGAACATCCGCTCAACGATCCATTCACCGCCAGGGCCTGTCGCGCGGCGGTGCGCAGTGCGGAGGCGCTGGTGGCCGGATTCGCCGCACGGCGCTGACGACGCTAGGCCCCCGGTGCCGCCGTGGTCGGTGTGATGGGCGCCGCTGTCGTTGTCGGTGGCTGTTGAGTGGTCGTCGGCGGCGCGGTAGTCGTCGGCGGGGCGGTCGTTGTCGGTTTGGTTGTGGTCGGTTGGGTGGTTGTCGTGGTCGGTGGAGCAGTCGTGGTGGTGGTGGTAGTCGTGGGCTGCTGAGACGTCGTGGTCGTGGTCGTGGTGGTAGCCGGCGGCGTGGTTGTCGTGGTGGCCGGCGGCGGCGGCGTTGTGGTGCTTGGTGTTATCACCGTCACCGTGGGGCTGTTGTTCGGCCCGACCACCGTCACCGTCTGCGGTGTCGGCGGGGGTACCGGCGATGTGGTGTTGACCGGCTTGCTCCTGCTCGGGCCCAGTGTCAGCCCCAACACCACCGCGACCAATATCGCCAATCCCGCCGCGGCCAGGCTGAAGACCACGGCAGCGCGCTTGTACCACGGCAGAGGTTCGGCTTCGGTAGCCGGCGGCTGGTCACGCTGCTGGTCGAAAGCCGTTGCGGTGCGACCGTATTCACCAGTGGCATCGGGTCCGGTGTAGGGCACCGGTTCGTTGCCGGTGTTAGCGTCTTCGGACCAGGCCAGCGGGAGGTTGGCCGGTTCGGTGGCGGGTGGGTTGACCCACGCCGTCGGCGCTGCCTCGGTAGGGACGACCGCGCCGACGATATGAGTAGGCGCGTCGACGGCGGGTCCGGCACCGGTAGGGGCACCCGCTGACGACTGCGCCTGGCCAAGTAGGCCCGCGCCGATCGCGGCGCTGGACGACGGTTGCGGCGTGGTGAAGACGGGCACCTGCAAGCGTTCCGACAGGCGGGTGGTCACCAGCGGGATCGCGGCACCGCCGCCCGCGGTGGCCACGGCGGCCAGGGCCTCCCGAAACCCGTTGCGTTGCAATATCTCTTCGACAAAGCCGACGAAACGGACCAGGGGGGCGGCGATCAGTTGCTCAAAATCGTTGCGCGACAGCCGAACCGGCTCGCCGGCGCCGGTGGCAATGGTGGCCGTCGTCATCGTCGACAGTTGCTCCTTGGCGGACCGGCATCCGCCGAGCAGACGCGTCACCGATCCCATGCGGGTGGCGGTGCCCGACACTTCCGTGCTGTCGACATTGGGGGCCAC
This sequence comes from Mycobacterium pseudokansasii, assembly GCF_900566075.1. NCBI lineage: Bacteria > Bacillati > Actinomycetota > Actinomycetes > Mycobacteriales > Mycobacteriaceae > Mycobacterium > Mycobacterium pseudokansasii. The sequence goes on from NZ_UPHU01000001.1 coordinate 548,928, forward strand.
TCTGAGCAGGTGGCCCAGGACGAGCTGGTCGATTTCGTCGCCGGAGAACTCGCGGTACCGAAACGTCGGGCCCATCTGGCGGAGGTTCGAACCGGCGTCGGCCAAGGTTACGCTCGTGCCCGCGGCGCCGAAGTCGCACAGCGCGACGACGCCACTTGTCGGGCATCCGGGCCTGGCGTGCAGCGCCGCCAGTGAGGCCGTGGCATCGGAGATCACCGTTGCCGGCACGCCGTCGGGCGCCAATGCGGGCTGGCTGAGCAGTGCTCCGCGCAGCGCGGCGAACTGGCCTTCGGACCAGTAGGCCGGAGCCGCGATGGTGATCGGGGCGCCGTAGCCGACGGTTCGCGCCATGGCGTTGAGTGCTTCCACCGTGAGGGCCTCGCCCTGATGCCTGGTCCCGTCGGCCGCAACCAGCGGCGCCGGGTCGCCGACCCGCTCGACAAAACCGCGCAACACCAGGCCCGGCTCGGCAAAGTCCGGGTTCTCTTCTGGCAGGCCCACTTCGGCTGCCCGATGCTCGAACAGCCGTAACACCGATGCCCGTCGCACCGGGGTGCCATCCGCCCGGGCCGCGACCAGATTGGCCACCCCGATGGACAACCCGAGCGAAACGGTCATCTCGCACCCCCTGCGGTCCATTGCGTTGCCGGCGATCGGTGGCCGACGGCCGTTCCCCACGATAGCCGCCGTCGAAGTGCAGGGATCGGCTCAGAGGCCTGGCGGCAAGTTGATCACGGTCGGTATCGGCAGCGTGATCTGCGACGGCAGAGTCGGCAACGCCCCAGGCGACGGGTTGGCTGTCGTCGTCGGCTGCGTCGGTGCCGTGGTGGTCGTGGTGGTGGTGGTGGTCGTCGTCGGCGACGTGGTGGTCGTGGTGGTCGTGGTGGTCGTCGTCGTGGTCGTCGCAGTGGTCGCGGTGGTCGTGGTGGTGGTCGTCGTGGTCCGGGTGGTCGTGGTCGGTGCCGTGGTGGTGACGGTGGTGGTGACCGACGCGGGGGTGGGGCGACCGTGCGCAAGCTGGATGATGCCGTACACGATCAGCGCGATGAGGGCCGCGATCAGTACGCCCCAGCCGACCAATGCCAGCGGCTTGCGCCATCCCGGGGTGGTGGGCGCAGGTTGGGGCTGTTGCCCGTATTCGCCCGGGCCGGCGCTGTATCCGTAGTTGCCATAGACCGTCGGGTCGTTGGCGCCGTAATCGGGCGGGTCGTACCTTGCCACGGCCGCAGATGCTAGCCCGCGACGGCCTCCGGCATACGGCAGCCACGCGGACCGTTACCGATCAGCAGCCTTACGGCAGATTCGGCGGGAGGGTGATCGGCGACGGCATTCCCGGAATGGTGATCACCGAGGGCAACGGCGGCAGATGCGGGAAGTGCCGCGTCGGGGCGTGGGTCGGCTGCTGAGCCGGCGGCTGGCCTTGCGGCGTGGTGGCCGGCGGAGCCTCAGCTGTCGTCGTCGGCGATGGAGTCGTTGTGGTCGTGGTCGACTCCACTGTCGTGGTGGTGGTCGTGGGGGCCGTCGTCGTGGTGGTCGGGGTCGGGTTTGTGCCCTGCTGACCACCCATCAGCTGGGTGATGCCGTAGATGATCAGCGCAATCAGGATCAGGCATAGCAGCGCCCAGCCGATCAGCGTCGCCGGCTTGCGATACCACGGTTTGGGTTCTTCGTCGAGGTTGGATTGCTCGGGGGGTTCGGGTTGGTCGGGCGGCGGGAATTGGTCAGACGGCGGCCCGTGCTGGGTCTGCGGGGGAGGGGCTTGTTGGTACGGCTGGTTCGGCGGAGGCCGGTCGGCCGGCGGGTAGCCGCCGGGTCCGAAGCCGCCGTACTGGGTCGGCTGGTTGTGGAAGTCTTCGGGTGGTCCGTAGCGTGCCACAAAACCGATGGTACTTACGCCGTGGTGCTTCCCAGCTCAGAAGGTGCTGACACGGTCGATGCTGACGAACATGCCATGCCCGGTGCTGTTGTTCTGGAAGCGGGTGCCCTCGGTGGTGGAGGTGATGGTCCAGCCCTGCGCGTCGTAGGTCTTGTAGTCGATGGTGACGGTCGGGATCGCGCCGAGATTGCCGAGAACCCACTGCACGGTGCCGGCGGCGGTGATGTGCACGCCGTTGGCATGCTCGCCGTCTTTGATGGGGGAATTGGTGAACGGCGCCTCGCAGCCGACGCTGTCTTTGTTGATCTGGCAGCGGGTCTGGCCGGATTTGGTCTCGATGAAGACGTAACCGTTCTGGTCTGGCGGCAACGGAATGGCACCGGCCGGCGTAGTCGGACTGGCCGGCGGTGTCGGCGGCAGCGGCGCCGTGCCGGTCGGTGGCGAGGTACTGGGCCGCGACGTCGGGAACGACGGCTCGATTGGCCCGGCACCCGGTCTGGCGATCGGCTTGCCGTCGATAGTGGAATCGCATCCGGCACCGAGCGCACCCGCCGCCAGCAGGGCCGCCCCGATCTGCAATAACCGCACGCGCTACTCCCGAAATTCTCAAAGACCAAAACTCAGATTACGCAGCAGGTGACGCAAGTTACCGCAGTGACGCGCCTTCGGCTTCGGCGTGGCCCATTACTTCTGCGGCCCGGCGCGCGGCCGCCACGATGCCCTGGTAGCCGGTGCATCGGCAGAAATTGCCGGATAGGGCTTCGCGTATCTGGTCGTCGGTGGGCTGGGGATTGTCGTTCAGCAACGCGGTAATCGACATGACGAACCCCGGGGTGCAAAAGCCGCATTGCAGTCCATGGCACTCCCGCAGGGCCGACTGCACCGGTGAAAGCTCGCCGCTGGCTGATGCGACACCCTCCACCGTCGTCACCTCCCTGCCGTCGGCCTGGACCGCGAACAGCAGGCACGAGCGCACGGCAGCACCGTCCAGCAACACCGTGCACGCGCCGCAGGCACCGTGCTCGCACCCGAGATGAGTGCCCGTGAGTCCGCACTTGTCACGCAGGAAGTCCGCCAACGTCATCCGCGGCTCAACGCTGGCGGCGACGGAATTTCCGTTTACCGAGAACTGGACTGATCGCTCATGCATAACTGGCTCCGGCGTTTGCTTGCTGGGCTGCTTGGGTCCAGGCGCGTGCCGTCATGGCGGCACCCACCCGGCTGCGGTACGACGCCGACCCCTGCAGGTCCGACGGAATGTCGTCGAGTTCCGACATGGCCGCCCGGCCGATCTCTTCGGGTATCACGTCGCGCAGCGGCATGCCGGTGACCGCTGTTTCGGCCGCCGTCGCACGCTTGGGCGTGGCGCCCAGGCCCAGCAACCCGATCGCGCATCGCGACACCCGGTCATGGTCATCGAGCCGCACCCCGACGACTGCTCCGGCGATCGCGAAATCGCCTTGCCGGCGCGCAAATTCGCGTACCGCAAAGCCGGATCGGCCATTCCACACCGGAAACCGGACGCCGGTGAGCACCTCGTCGGGCTCCATGGTGGTTTCCCACAGGCCGGCGAAGAAGTCCGCCGCGGCGACCTCGCGTCGCCCTCGCGGCGAAAGCACCTCGAGCACCGCGTCCAGGGCCAGCGCCACCGCCGGGTATTCACCGGCGGCATCGGCATGCGCGATCGATCCGCCCAGGGTGCCGCGGTTGCGGATCTGGAAGTGCCCGACGAACGGCGTCGCTAAGTTCAGCAACGGAACCGATTGGCGCACTTGCGCATCGGCGCCAACTACGGCTTCGGTGGTTCCCGCTCCGATCCACAGTTGGTCGCCGCGGGCTTCGATACCGTGCAGTTGGGGCAGCCGGGATATGTCGATGAGATGATCGAAGTAGGCCAGCCGCATCGACAACATCGGCACCAGACTTTGGCCTCCGGCAAGGATTTTCGCATCTTCGCCGAGTTCGGCCAGCAGGCTTACAGCCGCTTCGACGGTGTCGGGGCGGTGGTAGTTGAATGCTGCCGGCTTCACCGCGACGCTCCTTCCAGTAGCGAGACGATCGACGCCGGACTGGCCGGCAAATGGGTTATGGTCACGCCCAGCGGCGCCAGGGCATCGTTGATCGCGTTGATCACAGCGGGCACCGAGCCGATTGCCCCGCCTTCGCCCACACCCTTGTATCCGCCCGGGCCCGGGCCCGGGATCTCGACGTGGCCGTATTCGATCAGCGGCACCTCGGTGGCGGTCGGCAGCAGATAGTCGACGAATGTTGTGGCCAGGGGGTTGCCGTCGTCGTCGTAGACGAGGCTTTCCAGCAGTGCACCGCCGATGCCCTGTACCGTTCCGCCGGCGATCTGTCCTTCCACGATCGCCGGGTTGATCATCGGCCCGACGTCTTCGCTGACGATGTAGCGCAGCAGCGTGACTTTGCCGGTCTCGGTGTCGACTTCGCAGGTGCAGGCGTGGGTCGCGTTGGCCCAGTGAATCGGGTTGGGCGAGTTGAACCGAGCGGTCGCCTCCAAATTGGGCGACATTCCCGCGGGCAACTGCTGCGGTGAGTAGTAGGCCACGTCAGCCAGTTCGCCGAAAGTCACCTGCCTGGATGGATCGCCGCGTACGGCGGCGCGCGAATGGGCCAGTTCCACTTCTGATTCGGCCACCTTCAGGCGATGTGCGGCCAGCTTGACGATCTTTTCGCGCAGCATGGTCCCCGCCTCGCTGACGGCCCCGGCGGTCATCGGTCCGCTACGGCTGCCCTGGGTCCCGGCCCCGTACGGCGTGGTCGCGGTGTCGCCCTGGACGGTGCCCACGTCGTCGAAATCCGCCCCCAGCACGTCGGCGGTCAGCTGAATGACCGTGGTTTCCAAGCTGTTTCCGCTCGAGCCGCCGTTGACGTAGACCGTGAACTTGCCGGTCGGTTCCATCCGGATGGTGGCGCCCTCGGTAGCCATGTGACCGGTAGCAGCGCCCGTGGCCTCGATGTAGGCCGAGAAGCCGAGGCCCAGGTAGCGCCCGTGCGTCAAGGCCTCGGCCTGTTCCTTGCGGAAACCCTCGTGGTCAACGATTTTCACGGCCTGTTCGAACGTCTCGATCGGAGCGACGTGGTCATAGGGCATGCCGTTGGGGTTGAAGTACGGCATCTCGTCACGGCGCAGCAGATTGCGGCGGCGCAGCTCGACGGGATCGATGTTCATCTTGCGCGCGGCGATGTCGAGAAGTACTTCGCGCGCGAGGCTTTCGAACTGCCATGGACCGCGGTAGGCCGCCAAGCCGGTGGTGTTGGAGAAGACCGTCTTGTAGTTGAAGCTGGCCTTGGGCACCCGGTACGGACCCGGGAAGAACATGCCGATGGCGGCCGTCGTCAACACCGGGTAAGGCGTCGGATAAGCCCCGATATCCTGGACGAAGTCGATGTCCGCGGCCGCGATGTTGCCCTCGTCGTCGAACGCCATCCTGGCCCTGCCGTCGACGTGACGCGCCTGCCCGGCCGACATCAGGTTCTCGCGCCTGTCCTCGATCCACTTCAGCGCCGCGGGCACCTTCCGGGCGGCCAGCATGATGCACATGTCTTCGCGCATCGGGAGGACCTTCTGGCCGAAGCCGCCGCCGGTGTCCCGCGCGATGACCCGAACCCGTTGTGCCGCAATGCCTAACAGGCGGGCACAGAACGCGCGCAGTTCGTGCGGAGTCTGGGTCGACGCCCAAACGGTCAGTTCTCCGGAAGCCGCCGCCCACTCGACCACCAGGCCGCGGGTCTCGATCGGCACGGGCAGGTAGATCTGCTGGTATAGGTGCTCTTCGACGACGTAAGGCGAAGTGGCGAAGATACTTTCATCCGGCGGCGCCCCGCCCATCCCGCCGGCCACGTTGTTCGGGTAGCTGTCGTGGACCAGCACATCGGCGGACTGCGCCCGCCTGAAGTCGACGACTGCCGGCAATGGCTCGTAGTCGACATCGACCAGTTCGAGCGCGTCCTCGGCCAGGTAGCGGTTCTCGGCGACGACCAAGGCAACCGGGTCGCCGACGAACTTCGCCTCGCCTTCGGCCAGCGGGGGCCGCGGCGTGTCCGGGACGTCTTTACCCGCGACGGCGTGCCAGGCCTCCCGGACATCCGCATTGAGGTCCGCGGCGGTGAACACCGCGTGGACGCCGGGCAGTGCCAGCGCTGCCGAGGCGTCGATGCTGTTGATCCGGGCCCGCGCGAACGGGCTGCGCACGAAACAGGCGTGCAGCATGCCGGGCCGCGAGATGTCGTCGACGAAGCTGCCGTGCCCGGTCAGCAGCCGGGCGTCTTCGACGCGCTGCACACGAGTGCCGGCGTAGCGGGGCGCCGGGGTAGCGCTGGTCCCCTGCAAGTCCTGAGTCATGGCGCTCCATCCGATGCCTCGGCGCTGGGCACAGCGCAGTCACGATTAGCGAGAAGGCCAGTGTCATAATATGAGAGCACGATTACCAGCGCGATAGGCACCTTCGGCCCGGGCATCGTCGGAGGCGGGCTCGCCGCCGGGCGCCGCGCGGCGCTACAGCTAGCGCGCGGCAGTTGGGAGGCGCCGGCTGCGCCGGCGCTGACGAGGGCGTAGCGGCCTACGCACCGATGCGCTCGCCGCGCCCCCGGGCCAAGCCGAATGCCGTCCCACGGTTCCCCTGTTCGATCTGATGGCTGCCCGCGCCGCCGTACGAGCGATTCATGAAGTGCGATGCCATCATGGGAGAGTGCACCTATCGCGGTGGAAAGTGACGGCGACGCGAAGCGGCGGCAGTGCGTGATCGCGTCGTCGGAGTCCTGCTGGCCGCGGGGGCGGGGCGGCGTTATGGAAAGCCAAAAGTCCTGGTAACAGGCTGGTTGGAGACAGCGGTGGCCGCGCTGCTGGGCGGTGGCTGTGCCGACGTCATTCTGGTGCTGGGCGCTGCCCAGGTCGCGGCCCCGCGAGGCGTCACCGCGATTACCGCCGCGGATTGGCAGCTGGGTGTGAGCGCGTCGGTTCGCGCCGGCCTCGCTCAGGCTGATCGCATGCAGGCGGACTTCGCCGTCGTGCACGTCGTCGATACACCCGATGTCGGCGCATCGGTGGTAAGGCGCGTTCTCACGCGGGCGCTGAGCTCCCGCGGTGGTCTGGCGCGGGCCTGCTTCGGAGAGCGGCCCGGCCATCCGGTGGTGATCGCACGCAGCCACTGGCCCGCAGTCCTGGCAGCGATGTCGGGCGACCAGGGTGCGGCGGCCTACTTACGCATCGCGCCCGATGTTGAGCTCGTCGATTGCAGCGACCTGGCCACCGGCGTCGACATCGATGAGCCGTCAGCCGGGTGACGTCGACTCGACGGTGTGCCGGGCAATGGCCAGGACACGGTGGCGCACCGCATACCAGCCGCCGATGAGGGCGGGAATTCCCACGACCATCGCGCCGAGCATCCAGGGACCGTGTTCTTTGTCGAACATCATCAGGACCAGCACGCCGGCCAGGAAAGCCAGCGTGAGATACCCGCTGTAAGGGGCCAGCGGCATCCGGAAGCTCGGCCGTTGCAGCTGCCCCGCGTTCGCCAGCCAGTGCAGCCGCAGCTGGCAGGCCACGATCGTCGCCCAGGCCACGATGACGCCGGTCGCGGCTATGTGCAATACGATTTCGAACGCTTGGCTCGGCTTTATGGCATTGAGCAGGATGCCGAACAGCCCAATCCCGGCGGTGAGCAAGATTCCGCCATATGGCACACCGTTTTTCGACATCGGCGCGGTGAACTTTGGACCGCTGCCGTTGATTGCCATCGACCTCAGAATCCGCCCGGTGGAATACAGTCCGGCGTTCAGACTCGAGAGAGCCGCGGTGAGCACCACGAGATTCATCAGGCTGCCGCCACCGGAAAAACCGATCTTGGAAAAAAACGTCACGAACGGACTCACGTGGTTTCGGTAGGCGGTGTAGGGCAGCAGCAGCGCCAGCAAAATCGTCGACCCGATGTAGAAGACCGCAATGCGGAATACCACCGAGTTGATCGCGCGGGGCATGATCCTTTCCGGGTCGGCGGCTTCCCCGGCTGCGATTCCGACCAATTCGACTGCGGCATAGGCGAATACCACGCCCGACGTGACCAGAACCAGCGGCAGCAAGCCCACCGGCAGCAGTCCGCCGTGGCTGTTCCACAGCGATATCCCGGTCTGCTGACCGTCGACCTTGAAACGGCCTGCCAGGAAAATCGTGCCCACGAAGAGGAAGGTCACCAGGGCCAACACCTTGATCAGCGCGGCCCAGAACTCCAATTCCCCGAAAAGTCGTACCGAGATCAGGTTCATTGACAAGACCACCACCAGCGCGACCAGCGCAAGTGTCCATTGCGGGATGACATGGAATGCGGGCCAGTAATGAAAGTAATGTGCGATCGCAGTGGTGTCGACGATTCCCGTCATCGCCCAGTTCAGGAAATACATCCAGCCCGCTACGAACGCCACCTTCTCGCCGAAGAATTCGCGGGCATAGGACACGAACGATCCAGACGACGGGCGGTGCAGCACCAGTTCGCCCAAGGCGCGCAAAATGAGAAAGACAAAGACGCCGCAGATCCCGTACACCAGAAACAGTCCCGGCCCGGCGGACGCGAGCCGGCCGCCGGCGCCGAGGAAAAGGCCGGTGCCGATGGCGCCACCGAGCGCGATCATCTGTAGCTGACGGTTCTTGAGATCCTTGTGATAACCCGTGTCTTCGCGGGTGAGCATGCTGGGAGGCGGTGCCATCGAATTCCTTATCGGCATGGCTTGCGCGGAAAAGCCGCGAGATTGGCTGTCAGGCTATCCCACCGTTGCCAGGTAATGCATGACACCTGGGGAACTAAGCGGCACGCGGATTTTTGCGGTGCGGTGGGGGCGTCGACTGTGAGGTGGGGACGTCGAGTGTGTGCTGGGGACGTCGAGTGTGAGCTAGGGATGGGCTGACCCGACGACTTCAACCCACAGTGCACGATCGAAACCCTCACCTCACACTCGACGCCGTCATCGCACACTCGCCGAACAAGTTGATGGATGAGACCTCATGTCTAGACGCCATATGTCTGACGCCGCGGCACCAGCGACAGGAGCTGTTCCAGCCGCATGGGCTGCCGTCCGTTGGAACACCGATCTGCTGCGGTTCGGCTCGTGAGCATTCCCGACGGCTAGACGCTCCGCCTTCGACAAGCCAGACGCATCCGCCAAGCAGTGCCAATAAGTGGAGTGGGCAAGTGGCCGCCGCACCCGGGAACAAGACGGTGGCACCCGCCGTTAACATGTTCAACAAGTTGAGTGAATTCGACTCAACCCTGTTTGACACCAAGTCCCCTTGGGAGCAGGCTTGAGCGGGGTTCACTCAGCATAGTGCAGTACAGAAGGTCTACCTACTCAGGAGGAATCACCATGGCTCGTGCGGTCGGAATCGACCTCGGGACCACCAACTCCGTCGTCTGCGTGCTGGAGGGTGGCGACCCCGTCGTGGTCGCCAACTCCGAGGGCTCACGGACCACTCCGTCTGTCGTCGCGTTTGCGCGCAACGGCGAGGTGCTGGTCGGCCAGCCCGCCAAGAACCAGGCGGTGACCAACGTCGACCGCACCGTGCGTTCGGTCAAGCGACACATGGGCTCCGACTGGTCCATCGAAATCGACGGCAAGAAATACACCGCGCCCGAGATCAGCGCGCGTGTCCTGATGAAGCTCAAGCGCGATGCGGAGGCCTACCTCGGTGAGGACATCACCGACGCGGTGATCACCGTGCCCGCCTACTTCAACGACGCCCAGCGCCAGGCCACCAAGGACGCCGGCCAGATCGCCGGCCTCAACGTGCTGCGCATCGTCAACGAGCCCACCGCGGCCGCGCTGGCCTACGGCCTGGACAAGGGCGAGAAGGAACAGACCATCCTCGTCTTCGACCTGGGCGGTGGCACCTTCGACGTCTCGCTGCTGGAGATCGGCGAGGGCGTGGTCGAGGTCCGGGCCACCAGTGGTGACAATCATCTCGGTGGTGACGACTGGGACGACCGCATCGTCAGCTGGCTGGTCGACAAGTTCAAGGGCACCAGCGGCATCGACCTGACCAAGGACAAGATGGCGATGCAGCGGCTGCGCGAGGCCGCCGAGAAGGCCAAGATCGAGCTGAGTTCGAGCCAGTCGACGTCGATCAACCTGCCCTACATCACCGTCGACGCCGACAAGAACCCGCTGTTCCTCGACGAGCAGCTGACCCGGGCAGAGTTCCAGCGCATCACCCAGGACCTGCTGGACCGCACCCGCAAGCCGTTCCAGTCGGTGATCGCCGACACCGGTATCTCGGTGTCGGACATCGACCACGTGGTGCTGGTGGGCGGCTCGACCCGGATGCCTGCGGTGACCGACTTGGTCAAGGAGCTCACCGGCGGCAAGGAACCCAACAAGGGCGTCAACCCTGATGAAGTTGTAGCGGTTGGGGCGGCTCTCCAGGCCGGTGTCCTCAAGGGCGAGGTGAAAGACGTTCTGCTGCTTGATGTTACGCCGTTGAGCCTGGGTATTGAGACCAAGGGCGGTGTGATGACCAAGCTGATCGAGCGCAACACCACGATCCCGACCAAGCGGTCGGAGACCTTCACCACCGCCGACGACAACCAGCCGTCGGTGCAGATCCAGGTCTATCAGGGTGAGCGCGAGATCGCCGCGCACAACAAGCTGCTGGGCTCCTTCGAGCTGACCGGCATCCCGCCGGCGCCCCGCGGCGTCCCGCAGATCGAGGTCACCTTCGACATCGACGCCAACGGCATCGTGCATGTCACGGCCAAGGACAAGGGCACCGGCAAGGAGAACACCATCCGGATCCAGGAAGGCTCGGGCCTGTCCAAGGAAGAGATCGACCGGATGATCAAGGACGCCGAGGCGCACGCCGAGGAGGACCGCAAGCGTCGCGAAGAGGCCGACGTCCGCAACCAGGCCGAGACGCTGGTCTACCAGACCGAGAAGTTCGTCAAAGAACAACGCGAGGCCGAAGGTGGCTCCAAGGTTCCCGAAGAGACGCTGAGCAAGGTCGAAGCCGCGGTCGCGGAGGCGAAGACGGCACTGGGTGGCACCGATATCGCCGCGATCAAATCGGCGATGGAAAAGCTCGGCCACGAATCGCAGGCGCTCGGACAGGCGATCTACGAGGCCACTCAGGCTGAGGCCGGCGCTGCCGGCGCGGCGCAGCCGGGCGGCGCCCCGTCGGGCTCGGCTGACGACGTGGTGGACGCGGAGGTGGTCGACGACGACCGGGAGTCCAAGTGACCGAAAGCAACCCACACGAACAGGTGACGGTCACCGACAAGCGGCGCATCGATCCGGAAACGGGCGAGGTACGCCATGTCCCTCCCGGCGATACGCCGGGAGGGACGGTACCCGCAAGCTCGGCGGTCGGCACCGACAAACTGGCGGAAAAGGTTTCCGAGCTGACGGCCGATCTGCAACGGGTGCAGGCCGACTTCGCCAACTATCGCAAGCGTGCGCTGCGTGACCAGCAGGCCGCGGCGGACCGGGCCAAGGCCGCCGTTGTCAGCCAATTGCTGCATGCGGTGGACGACATCGAGCGGGCGCGCAAGCACGGAGACCTGGATTCCGGGCCGCTGAAGGCCGTCGCCGACAAGCTGATGAGCGCGTTGACCGGCCTGGGGCTGAAGCCATTTGGTGCCGAGGGCGAGGATTTCGACCCGGTGCTGCACGAGGCGGTGCAGCACGAGGGCGGTGGCGGACAAGACGCCAAGCCGGTGATCGGAACCGTCATGCGGCAGGGCTACCAGCTCGGTGAGCATGTTCTGCGAAATGCCCTGGTCGCCGTCGTCGACACGGTTGCCGACGACACGGCCGAATCGGACGCTCCGCCCGCGGCCGACGGCCCCGTCGAAACCGAGCAGCCCGACACGAGCGATAACGCCGACGTGCCCGGTGAATAAGGCCGAGAATCACAGGCGAGTCAAAACTACGGAGACGAAGGTGAGGAGGTGACGCAACATGGCCCAGCGAGAATGGGTCGAGAAGGACTTCTATAAGGAGCTTGGCGTCTCCTCTGACGCTACCGCTGAAGAAATCAAGCGGGTGGCTCGTAAGCTGCTCGCCGAGAATCATCCCGACCGGAACCCGGGCAACAAGGCGGCCGAGGATCGCTACAAGGCAGTCTCCGAGGCAAAGGAAGTGCTCACCGATCCGGCCAAGCGCAAGGAGTACGACGAAACGCGCCGGCTTTTTGCCGGCGGCGGTTTCGGCGGCCGTAGGTTCGACGCCGGCGGTTTCGGGGGTTTCGGGGGAGGCGGCTACGGCTCCGATGGCGCCGAGTTCAACCTCAATGATTTGTTCGACGCCGCCAGCCGTTCCGGCGGGACCAATATCGGTGACTTGTTCGGCGGGTTGTTCGGCCGCGGGGGCAGCGCCCGTCCCAGTCGGCCGCGACGCGGCAACGACCTGGAGACCGAGACCGAGCTTGATTTCGTTGAGGCCGCCAAGGGCGTGGCGATGCCGTTGCGGCTGACCAGTCCGGCGCCGTGCACCAACTGCCACGGCAGCGGAGCGCGGCCGGGCACCAGCCCTAAGGTGTGTCCGACCTGCAACGGCGCCGGGGTAATCAACCGGAATCAGGGCGCGTTCGGCTTCTCCGAGCCCTGCACCGATTGCCGGGGTAGCGGCTCGATCATCGAGCACCCGTGTGATGAGTGCAAAGGCACTGGCGTCACCACCCGTACCCGCACCATCAATGTGCGGATCCCGCCGGGAGTCGAGGACGGACAGCGGATCAGATTGCCCGGCCAAGGCGAAGCCGGGTTGCGCGGTGCGCCGTCGGGAGACCTGTATGTGACGGTGCATGTTCGACCGCACCCCGTGTTCGGGCGCGACGGTGATGACCTGACCGTGACCGTTCCGGTCAGCTTTACCGAATTGGCTTTGGGTTCAACACTTTCCGTGCCGACGCTGGATGGGACCGTCGGCGTTCGGGTGCCGAAGGGCACCGCCGACGGTCGCATCTTGCGGGTGCGCGGACGTGGCGTGCCCAAGCGCAGCGGCGGTAGCGGCGACCTGCTCGTCACGGTGAAGGTGGCCGTTCCGCCGAATTTGGAAGGCGCCGCCGAAGAGGCACTTCAGGCTTACGCGGCGGCCGAGCGGTCCAGCGGGTTCAACCCCAGGGCCGGTTGGGCGGGTAATCGCTGATGGCCAAGAAGGACGAGTCTCGGACGTTTCTGATCTCGGTGGCTGCCGAGCTGGCCGGAATGCACGCGCAAACGTTGCGCACCTATGACCGGCTGGGTTTGGTCAGTCCGAGGCGCACTTCGGGTGGGGGGCGGCGCTATTCGGAGCGGGACGTCGACCTGCTGCGTCAGGTGCAGCATCTCTCGCAGGACGAGGGCGTCAATCTCGCCGGCATCAAGCGCATCATCGAGCTGACGAATCAGGTGGAAGCGCTGCAGGCGAGGGTCAAGGAAATGGCCGAGGAATTGGCGGTCCTGCGCGCCAATCAACGTCGTGAGCTTGCGGTGTTGCCTAAGAGCACGGCCCTCGTCCTCTGGCAACCGCGCCGGTGAGCCGACGGCGCCGTTCGCTCGCCCGCTCACGTCCTTCCGGCCGACTACCGGTGATCGTCCTCGGAATACCGGTACGGGAACGTAACGCCTCAACCACCGCCTGGCCGGCCGTCATCGCGGTGACAATTTTTCCAGAAAATATCGACAATGTGGTCTCGTTGTGCCATTCAATGATGGTCGGCCGCTCATCGGTACGATCCACATCGGGTAGAACCGTGCGCACGCTCAGCAGCGAACCGACGTGGCCCCACGTAGGCGTGCTGCGAGACCGGCGGTGTTCGGTCGGTCGCGTCTCATCTGTTCGGTTACGGCAGCCTGACGTTATGGAAGAAGCCGGACACTTGGGTGCCGATGTTTGCGACGCCGGATACAAATGCCTGCGTCGCGAGATCCACTGTGCTGGTATTGAATATGCCCGAGATGGTGTTGCCCTTGTTCAACAGACCCGATGCCAGCGCGCCGTAGTTGAAGAAGCCCGAGTCCTCCAGTCCGCCGGCGTTCCAGATACCCGAATGGTTCGTGCCGGTGTTGATGATTCCCGATAGACCAGCGCCTGAGTTGAAGAAACCGGACGACGCGCCACTGCCATAATTGAAGAAGCCCGACGACGGAGTCGTCGTTGAATTGAAGAATCCCGGTCCCTGGACGAAGTCAAAACCGAAGGTGTATGGGCCCGCGGTGCCATCGCCGGACTTTTCGAAGGTTGTGCGAACGATGTCATCGATATGAATTGGAGTCGATAGCACATTTGCGGGAATTGTCCAAGGGCCTATGTCACCGTCATAGACGGTGATATTTATTCCGGGCCATTGGTGCAAAACGACTTTGATCCGGATCTTGGAAATGGTGAACGCATCCTGGGTGATTTCGTTGATGGTGCCCTGGATTGGTAGTTCGACGAGGCCATGGACGTCGCCCTGGTACGGGAATTCGGGAATGGTGACCTTGTAGGAGAGCTGAACCAAACCTTGGTAATCGCCTCGCCAGAGGAAGCCGTTGTTGTAGTTGCCCGAGTTGAAGGCGCCGGTGTTGACGTCACCGGTGTTGCCGATGCCGGTGTTGTAGTCGCCCGCGTTCAAGTAGCCCGTGTTGTACATGCCGGAGTTAAAGCCGCCCGAGTTGTGGTCTGCGCTGTTGAAGCTGCCCGTGTTCGTTTCGCCCGCGTTGTAGAAACCGGTGTTGTAGTTGCCGGAGTTGGCGATGCCCGTGTTGGCGGTGCCTGAGTTGAACCATCCGGTGTTGGTGCTACCGGTGTTGCCGATGCCGGTGTTGTAGTTGCCGGAGTTGCCGATGCCCCAGTTTCCGGTGCCCGAGTTACCGATGCCGATGTTGTTGGTTCCGGAATTGAACAACCCGATGTTGCCGCTGCCGGAGTTGAGGGCGCCAAAGCCGCGCTGGTTGTCGCCGGTGAGCCCAAAACCGATATTTCCGTTGCCGTTGTTCCCGAAGCCGATATTGCCGTCTCCGGTGTTGCCCCAGCCGAAGTTGTGGCTTCCGGTGTTGCCCATCCCGGTGTTGTTCAACCCCGCCGTCAACGAGCTACCGACATTTCCGAACCCGATGTTGCCGCTGCCGATGTTGCCGTTGCCGAAGTTTTCGCTGCCGATGTTGCCGTTGCCGACGTTGTGGTCGCCGATGTTGGCGTTGCCCAGGTTGAGGTTGCCGATATTTCCGTTGCCGAGGTTGTCGTTGCCGATGTTGGCGCTGCCGAAATTCACGATGCCATGGTTGGCCAGCCCGACGTTGAAAACCGTGCTCGTTCCGTCGCGGAAGAAGCCCGCCAGGTCGGCGCCGATGTTTTGGAATCCCGAAACATGGGCGGGGGTGGA
Organism: Mycobacterium pseudokansasii; assembly: GCF_900566075.1. Classification (NCBI taxonomy): domain Bacteria; kingdom Bacillati; phylum Actinomycetota; class Actinomycetes; order Mycobacteriales; family Mycobacteriaceae; genus Mycobacterium; species Mycobacterium pseudokansasii. Next base: position 564,155 of record NZ_UPHU01000001.1, read on the forward strand.
CAGGTCCAACGAGCTGGTGTTGAACAGGCCCGACATGGTGTCGCCGAGGTTCGCCAGGCCCGACAGCGCCGAGCCCCAGTTCTTGATCCCCGAGCTTCCGAGGCTTCCGAAGGACACGTTCTGCCAGCCCGAATTGTTCGCACCGACATTGAAGAAGCCCGACGAGCTGCCCGTGCCGGCGTTGAAGAAACCCGACGACGGCAGCCCGGTGGCGTTGAAGTATCCCGGGCTGGCCGGGATGTCGATGAGCGGAATGTAGATGGGGCCGACGCTGCCGTTGCCGCCGATGTCGACCACCGGCGAACCGTTGGAGCCGCCGAAATGCAAGTTCACCGCGGGGCTGGCGATGCTGAAGGAGATGGCTGATATCGAGATGGGTCCAACCGTGCCTTCGACTTTGCCGCCGAGATGGTCGTTGAGTCCGCTGAAGGGAATCGTCGGAATGGTGAAGGCGTCGATGTTGGCCGGGGTGATGGTGGCGGTTAGCGGGATATCGCCGAATACGGAGAAGTCGAAGTACCCGGTGATTTCGGAGACGGTGATGGTGTGGTTGAGTCCGTAGAGGCCTTGGGAGTTGCCGCGCCAGAGTAGGCCGTTGTCCATGTCGCCGGTGATGAAGGCGCCGGTGTCGAGGGTGCCGGCGTTGGCGATGCCGGTGCTGTAGGTGCCGGTGTTGAACCAGCCGGTGTTGTGTCCGCCGGGGTTGGCGATGCCGGTGTTGGTGGTGCCGGTGTTGTACCAGCCGCTGTTGTAGCTGCCGGCGTTGGCCGCGCCGGTGTTGACCGCCCCGGAGTTGAACCATCCGGTGTTGGTGGTGCCGGTGTTGGCGATGCCGGTGTTGTAGCTACCGGAGTTGGCGATGCCGAAGTTGCCGCTGCCGGAATTGAACACGCCGACGTTGTTGGCACCGGAGTTGAACAGGCCCCAGTTGTTGGTGCCGGAGTTCCATCCGCCGAACCCGACCTGATGATCACCGCTAAGCCCGACACCGATATTGCCGGTGCCGGTATTGGCCAAGCCGATATTGCCCACCCCGGTGTTGGCCCAGCCCAGGTTGTGGCTGCCGGTGTTGGCGATCCCGATGTTGTCGAGCCCCACGACCACCGCGTCACCGGTGTTGGCGAACCCGATGTTGGCGCTGCCGATATTGGCGCTGCCCAGATTGTGCTCGCCGATATTGGCGCTGCCCAGGTTGTAGTCACCGACATTGCCGCTGCCGATGTTGAAGCTGCCCAGGTTGCCCCAGCCCACATTGAGCTGACCCACGTTGCCCAGCCCGGCGTTGAACACCGTGCCCGCCGCGCTGTGCAACACCCCCGACAGATCGGTGCCGATGTTGGCCACCCCGGAAACCTGGGCCACGCTGGCCAGATCCACGGTGCTGGTGTTGTACCAACCCGAGATGGTGTTTCCCAGATTGGCCACCCCCGACTGCAACGCACCGACATTGCGCCACCCCGAATTCCCCAACACCCCCGTCGAGAAATTCTGCCACCCCGAATTGTTGGCCCCGAAATTACCGAACCCCGACGAACTACCCGACCCACTATTGAAAAACCCCGACGACGGACCACTCGTCGAATTCCCAAAACCGGGCTGTGCGGGAATATCTATGAACGTCACGTTGATGGGGCCCACGCCGCTGGTGAGAACGGCAGCTACCGACGTCGTCGGTGAGCCGATTTGGGCGGTCAGCTGGGGCAGGACGCCGGTAATGGTGGGGATGACGATGGGCCCGATGTCCACGCTGAGATAGTCCGAGTTCAAGACGCTCACCTTGAACTCTGGAATGGTGAAGCCGGTTACGTTCAGGTCCGTGATGCCGAGATTGAGTGGAATGTTCACCGGCAGACCCAAACCCAGATTCAGCAGCGGGAATTCGGGAATATAGATTCCGGCCCTGAAGCCAACCAGACCTTGGTAATCGCCCCGCCACAGGAAGCCGTTGTTGTAGTTACCGGCGATGAGAACGCCGGTGTTGACGTCGCCCGAATTGAGCAACCCAGTGTTGTAGTCGCCCGTGTTGAACCAGCCGGTGTTGTAGTCGCCGGGGTTGGCGATGCCGGTGTTGGTGTTGCCGGTGTTGTAGGAGCCGGTGTTGTAGTCGCCGGGGTTGGCGATGCCGGTGTTGACGCCGCCGGTGTTGAAGAAGCCGGTGTTGACGCTGCCGGTATTGGTGATGCCGGTGTTGTAGTTGCCCAGGTTCCCGTAGCCCCAGTTGCCGACACCCGGGTTGCCGATACCGGTGTTGGCGGTGCCCGCGTTGCCGATGCCGACGTTGCCCGTGCCCGAGTTTCCGATCCCGACGTTTCCGGTGCCCGAGTTGAACAGGCCGATGTTGTTGGTGCCCGAGTTGAACAAGCCGCTGTTGCCGCTACCTGAGTTCAGCGTGCCGAACCCGATCTGGCCCGTGCCGGTGAGACCAATGCCTATGTTGCCGGTCCCGGTATTCCCGAAGCCGATATTGGAGTTACCGGCATTTCCCAAACCGACATTGAGGTCGCCCAGGTTTCCGAGGCCGACGTTGTTAGTGCCCAGGTTCCCCAGGCCGATATTGTGACTGCCCCAGTTACCCGGACCGACGTTGCCGCTGCCCCAGTTTCCAGAGCCGATATTGCCGTCGCCGAAGTTCCCGAAGCCGACGTTGTAGCTGCCGACGTTTCCACTTCCCAGGTTGTAGCTGCCGTCGTTTCCGCTGCCCACGTCGAAGCTGCCCTGGTTGGCAAATCCTAGGTTGATGTTCGACACACCGTTGAAAAGACCCGAAATGTGGCTGCCGGTGTTTCCGATGCCGGAAACGTCGGCAGGTGTTGCGAGACTTGCCGTGGCGGTGTTCAGGAAACCCGAAACGGTATTGCCCAAGTTGGACACGCCCGATAGCAGGTCGCCCAGGTTCTTGTACCCGGAGATTCCCGAGCTGCCGGACGCTGCGTTCCAGAACCCAGACAGGTTGGCGCCGACGTTGCCGATTCCCGATGAGCTTCCGTTGCCTGAGTTGAAAAAACCTGACGACGGTACCGCGGTCGAGTTCCCGAAGCCTGGAGCCGCCGGGATGTGGACAATCGGGATCCTGATGGGTCCGATGCTGCCGGGACCGCTGAGTTCCAGAACAGAACTGGGTGAGCCGAGAGTCCCGGAAAACGATGGCAGGTCAATATAAATGTTGGGAACGGTGATCGGGCCGACGCTGACTGCTTCCAACTTCAGAAAGCCGAGTATTTTGACATCGGCGGTGTATTTGGGGAGCGTGAAGCTCTCCAGAACAAGGGAGCCAAATGTGCCGCTGAATGGGAGATTGGCCGGTACCTGAAGCTCCAGATACGCCGGGATGGCGGTGTCGGGAATGACGATCTCGTAGTCGATCGCCACCAGGCCCTGGTAGTCACCGCGCCATAACACGCCGTTGGAGTAGCTGCCCAGGTTGAAGGCGCCGGTGTCGACGTTGCCCGAATTCGCCAGGCCGGTGTTGTAGTCGCCGGTGTTCAGGTAGCCCGAATTGTAGTTGCCGGCGTTGAATCCAAGCGTGTTGAAACTGCCGGCGTTGAAACTTCCGGAGTTGTAGTGCCCGGCGTTGACCATACCCGTATTGACGTTGCCGGCATTGAAGAGGCCGGTGTTGACATCACCGGCGTTAAGCAAACCGGTGTTGATATGGCCGGAGTTGCCGATGCCCCAGTTACCGGTGCCCGAGTTTGCGATGCCGACGTTACCGGTGCCGGAGTTGAACAGGCCGATGTTGTTGGCGCCCGAGTTGAACAAGCCGCTGTTGCCGCTACCTGAGTTCAGCGCGCCGAACCCGACCTGTCCCGTGCCGGTAAGGCCGATGCCGATATTGCCGGTGCCGCTGTTGCCGAAGCCGATATTGGCGTCGCCGGCGTTTCCGAAACCGGCGTTGTAATCGCCCAAGTTCCCGAGGCCGAAGTTGTTCGCACCCAGGTTCCCAAGGCCGATATTGCAGCTGCCCAAGTTCGCGGAGCCGACGTTGTAATCACCCACGTTGCTGGGACCGAGGTTATAGAGCCCAATATTACCGCTACCAAAGTTGTAGCTGCCGCTGTTGCCCGAGCCGAGGTTGTAGTCCCCGATATTGCCGAAACCGATATTCATGTCACCGATGTTGCCGAGGCCGACGTTAAAGTCGGTGGCATCGGTGATGTAGTCGCGGAAGAAGCCCGCCAGGTTGGTGCCGACGTTTTGGAATCCGGAAACGTTGGCCGGGGTGGACAGGCCCGCTGTGCTGGTGTTGAACAGGCCCGACATGGTGTTGCCCAGGTTCGCCAGGCCCGACAGCGCCGAGCCCCAGTTCTTGATCCCTGAGTTTCCGACGCTTCCGAAGGATACGTTCTGCCAACCCGAATTGTTCGCACCGACATTGAAGAATCCCGATGAGCTGCCCGTGCCGGTGTTGAAGAAGCCCGACGACGGCAGGCTGGTCGAATTCCCGTAGCCGGGCACCATGCCGAAATTGAAAATGGTGATGTCGAAGGGGCCGATAGTGCCGTACCCGGTGATAGGTAGCAAAGTGCCCGGCGATCCGATGGTTCCTTGCGGCGCGGGTATCGGACTGGCCAGCGTGATTTGCGGGATGTACAGAGCGTTGATCGTGCCTACCAGCGCCGGGATCGGACCGATGTGGTTGGTGAATCCGAAGGGAATATCGCTGATGGTCATACCGCTATAAACGGTGTTGCCGTCGAAGGCCGTGGTAATGGGGATATCGATGAAGAGCGTTCCGGCCACGTTGACCGGAATTTGGGGCACATGAATCGTGTAATTGCCGCCGTAGAGGCCTTGGGAGTTGCCGCGCCAGAGTAGGCCGTTGTCCATGTCGCCGGTGATGAAGGCGCCGGTGTCGAGGGTGCCGGCGTTGGCGATGCCGGTGCTGTAGGTGCCGGTGTTGAACCAGCCGGTGTTGTGTCCGCCGGGGTTGGCGATGCCGGTGTTGGTGGTGCCGGTGTTGTACCAGCCGCTGTTGTAGCTGCCGGCGTTGGCCGCGCCGGTGTTGACCGCCCCGGAGTTGAACCATCCGGTGTTGGTGGTGCCGGTGTTGGCGATGCCGGTGTTGTAGCTACCGGAGTTGGCGATGCCGAAGTTGCCGCTGCCGGAATTGAACACGCCGACGTTGTTGGCACCGGAGTTGAACAGGCCCCAGTTGTTGGTGCCGGAGTTCCATCCGCCGAACCCGACCTGATGATCACCGCTAAGCCCGACACCGATATTGCCGGTGCCGGTATTGGCCAAGCCGATATTGCCCACCCCGGTGTTGGCCCAGCCCAGGTTGTGGCTGCCGGTGTTGGCGATCCCGATGTTGTCGAGCCCCACGACCACCGCGTCACCGGTGTTGGCGAACCCGATGTTGGCGCTGCCGATATTGGCGCTGCCCAGATTGTGCTCGCCGATATTGGCGCTGCCCAGGTTGTAGTCACCGACATTGCCGCTGCCGATGTTGAAGCTGCCCAGGTTGCCCCAGCCCACATTGAGCTGACCCACGTTGCCCAGCCCGGCGTTGAACACCGTGCCCGCCGCGCTGTGCAACACCCCCGACAGATCGGTGCCGATGTTGGCCACCCCGGAAACCTGGGCCACGCTGGCCAGATCCACGGTGCTGGTGTTGTACCAACCCGAGATGGTGTTTCCCAGATTGGCCACCCCCGACTGCAACGCACCGACATTGCGCCACCCCGAATTCCCCAACACCCCCGTCGAGAAATTCTGCCACCCCGAATTGTTGGCCCCGAAATTACCGAACCCCGACGAACTACCCGACCCACTATTGAAAAACCCCGACGACGGACCACTCGTCGAATTCCCAAAACCCGGTGCCGCGGCGATATTGATGATGGGGATAGTCCGGCCCTCGAGGGCGCCGTGGATAGATATCTCAATCGCAGTAGTGTGGCTGCCGGTAGTGAGGGTAACGTGAGGAGCGGAGATCGAAGACGTCGGAATGGTCATCGGGCCGAGGTAGAAGTTTCCGAAAGCCGTCTTGGGATAATAAAAGCCGGGAATGGTATATACCTGCCCGCCGAGATCATATACCTTGTAGACCGGGATTCGGATCTCGAAATCGATGGGTACGGTCGGAGTGGTGATATTCAGGTTGACGGCGATCTGGCCCTGGTTGTCGGCACTGATGAAGAATCCATTATTGAAATCGCCGGAGTTGAGCGCGCCGGTGTTGACGTTTCCGGTGTTGAACACGCCCGTGTTGTAGTCGCCGGGGTTGGACCATCCGGTGTTGTAGTCGCCGGGGTTATACCAGCCGGTGTTGAAGCTGCCCCGGTTGGCCGCGCCGGTGTTGTAGTCGCCCGTATTGGCGAAGCCGGTGTTGACGATGCCCGCGTTGAACACGCCCGTGTTGTAGCTGCCCGTATTGCCGATACCGGTATTGCCGGTGCCCGGGTTGCCGATCCCCCAGTTGCTGGTGCCGGTGTTGCCGACGCCGACGTTGCCGGTGCCCGAATTGAACAGGCCGATGTTGTTGGCACCGGAGTTGAACAGGCCGATATTGTTGGTACCGGAGTTCAGGGCGCCGAACCCGACCTGGCCGGTGCCGGTGAGTCCGATGCCGATGTTGTTGGTGCCGGTATTGGCGAAGCCGACATTGTTGTCACCGCTATTGGCAAATCCGTGATTGCTGTCGCCGGCGTTCCAGAAGCCGACGTTGAATTCACCGAGGTTCGCCGGGCCGATATTGTGGCTGCCCAGATTTGCCGAGCCGATATTGTAGCTGCCCAGGTTTCCGAAGCCGGCATTGAAAAAGCCGGAATTCCCGCTGCCCAGGTTGGCGTCGCCGACATTTCCGCCGCCGAAGTTGACACTACCGACATTCCCGCTGCCGAAGTTGAAGCTGCCGAGGTTAGCATTGCCGAAATTCAGCCGGCCGTTGTTGGCGAAGCCGACATTGAAGTTCGAGGGCCCACCGAAGAAACCTGACATGTGGTTGCCGGTGTTCACCGCACCCGAGACAAGGGCCGCCGTGCCGAGGCTCAGCGTGCTCGCGTTGAAGAGGCCCGACATCGTGTTGCCCGTATTCACCAGCCCCGACAGCAGAGCTCCGTAGTTGCCGATTCCGGTGTTGCCTTGGCTTCCGGTCGAGGAGTTGAAGAAGCCTGAATTGTTGGCGCCGGAGCTGAAGAATCCGGATGCGCTGCCGGTGCCGGAATTGAAAAAACCCGAAGACGGGATGCTCGTCGTGTTGCCGATGCCGGGGCCACCGCCCTGGTAATCGCCCCGCCAGAAGAAGCCGTTGCTGTAACTGCCCGAGATGAAGGCCCCCGTATCAACGTTGCCCGCGTTGGCTATACCGGTGTTGTAGTTGCCGTAGTTCAGCCAGCCCGTGTTGTAGTCGCCGACGTTGAAGGCGCCCGTGTTGAAGCTGCCCGAGTTCCAGCTGCCGCTGTTATTGCCGCCGGAGTTGGCGATACCGGTGTTGACGATGCCGGAGTTGAAGAAGCCGCTGTTGACGTCGCCCGAGTTACCAATGCCGGTGTTGTAGCCAGCACCCGAGTTCCCGATGCCCCAGTTTCCGGTACCCGAATTTCCAATCCCCACGTTACCGGTGCCCGAGTTGAAGAAGCCGACGTTGCCGGTGCCCGAATTCATGCCACCGAAACCCCACCGGTCGTCCCCATTGAGCCCGATGCCGCGGTTCCCGTTGCCGGTGTTGCCGAAGCCGATATTGTTGTCACCGGTATTACCGATACCGATATTCCCGTTGCCCGTGTTGCCGAAGCCGATGCTGCGAAGGGCTGCCGTCAACAGCGGGCCGGAATTTCCGAAGCCAATGTTGTTGGTGCCGATATTGCCGCTACCGATATTGCCGCTGCCGGTGTTTCCCGACCCGAAGTTGAAATCGCCGATATTGGCGTTGCCGACGTTGCCCTGGCCGACGTTGGCCAAGCCCACGTTGCGGAAGGGGACGATAATGTCCTGGGCGGCGGCCGCGGCAGCATTGACGGTGGCTGGGTTAACCAGACCCGCCAGCGTCGGCGGGAACGGCGTCAGCGTCGACAAGGCCGCCGACGCCGCGGCGTGGTAGTCCAACATCGCGGCCACGTCCCGGGCCCACATCTGCTCGTACTGCATCTCGGCGTCGGCGATCGCGGTCGCGTTTTGCCCGAGCAGGTTCGAAAACACCAGCGACACAAGCTGAGTGCGGTTGGCCGAGATGAGGGCCGGATGCACCGTGGCCACCAGCGCCGCCTCGAACGCGGCCGCCGCCCACCGCACCCGGAGTGCCGCCTGCTCAGCCTGATTAGCCGCTGCGTTCAACCAGCCCAGATAGGGGACGGCCGCATCGGCCATCGCTTGCGAGGCCGGGCCCTGCCAGAAGGAACCTGCCAGCCCCGAGGTCACCAAGGAAAACGACGTCGCGGCCGAACCCAGCTCTGCAGCCAGACCGTCCCAAGCCGCCGCCGCGGTGAGCATCGGCCCCAGCCCCGCGCCGAGATACATACGCACCGAGTTGATCTCCGGGGGCAAGACCGCGAAATTCATCAGCTCTCCTGGCTGGAACCGTCGGTCGCCGTCGCAGAGGCAGGCAATCCCGTCGCATCCCTCGGGTCCGTGAGTCTCCTAGCGTAACGATTATTCGGAAGTGCGAGGCCGGACCGTATTTGTTTGGGGGAAAAATTCAGAGCGTGCGCGGGTGAGCGGCGCCGGCTCACCCGCGGATCGAAAACTGGGCGACCGCCGGCTCACTGCGGCGGGCCACCCGATAACCGCCGCGGCGCAACGCATCCGTCGGCGCGGCCATCGGCTCGAAGCACACCACGTCCTCGCCCGGGGGCGCAAAGATTTGCGCTGCCGGATAGCCGCGTTCGAAATGCACTTCGAGGCGGCGGCCGCCGCCGCAGACCGCGAAGACCGATCCCTCGCCAACCTGGTCGTAGCCGTCGTCAAAAGCCTCGTCACCCAATCGCCGTGACATCGCCGGCTGCTCCGCCGTCTCTCCCGTGGGTAATCCACGTTCGTCGAGACCCAGATGGCGCAGCGGCGGTGTCTCGATAATCCAGTCGCCGCGGGCGATGTCCGGGATGTGCAGGTAGGGGTGGAAGCCGAAGCACAGCGGCACCGCCCGGTCCCCGGTCGCGGTGACCGTGGTGCGCACCGTCAACGTGCGCTCCACCAGCCGCACGGCCATGGCGAGCACATGCGGATACGGGAAGCTGGCCAGCAACGTCGGGTCGGCGCCGAAGTCCAGTTCGGCGGTCAGTTCGTTCGCCGATTCGGCCGTCACCCGCCAGCCCGGGTATGCGGCCAGGACGCCGTGGATGGGTAACCCGGCGGGGTCGGTGCGAACTCCGTTTGCTCCGGGAACCAGCGTCACCGTCACGTCTTCGGCGCTATAGGTATTGGCGCCCAGCCGATTCGCCCACGGATAAAGAATCGGTATCCCCATCGTTTTGCCCGCGGTGATGTAGGCGTCCAGACCTCTTCGTTGGCCGAGCAGTTGCACACCGCCGTCGGTCAGTGCGCTGCCGATCATTCCGGCCTCGGGCACGAATTGCGCCGCCACCGATGAGGACGGGTCGCGCAGCGTGACGACGTGCACCCCGTCAGCCTAGTTGGCCGGCCCGGCCTGACCGGCGGGTTCGGCTGCCGGCGTTTCCGGTATGGGGCCGGTACCGCGGTGCGGTGCGGCCCGGTGCCACCCTACTGCGACAGCGGGTCGTGCTGAATACGTTCCGGCGGTGCGCCTTTGGCGATGAGAGCGGCCTTGGTCGCGCGGACCATGTTCGGGCCACCGCAGATCAGGATCTGTCGGTCGCCCCAGCCGCCGTACTTGGTGACCACGTCGGCTAACCGCCCGGTCTGACGCACATGCAGGCCGCGCGGCGGCGACACGTCGGGGTAATCGGCGGCCCACGACGGGTCGCGGGGGTACTCCGAGACCGGCGAGACGGACAGCCACGGATTGTGTGCGGCAATCTGCCACAGCATGGGCAGGTCGTAGAGCTCGCAGGAATAGCGAGCTCCGAAAAACAGGTGGACCCGGGGATTTTCAGCGAACCGGCTGAGGTCCATGATCAGTGCCCGCAGCGGCGCCAGGCCGGTGCTACCGGCGACCATGAGCACATCGCCGCCGTCGCGGTCCACATGGAAGTCGCCATGCGGGCTGGACAATCGCCACCGGTCGCCGGGCCGGGTCTCGTCGACGATGGCGTTGCTCACCAACCCGCCGGGCACCACGCGCACATGGAATTCGATCCGGCCACCCGGGTCGGCCGGAATGGCGGGGCTGAAGTATCGCCAGCGGCGCGGGCATTGCGGGACATGGACGTTGACGTACTGGCCGGGGTGGTAGTGCAGCGGGTGGTCCAGACACAGCCGGACGACCGCGAGGTCACGCGACACCCGGGTGTGTTCGACCACGGTCCCGTCCCACCACCCGGGTCCCTGCTCAGCGTCAGCGGCACCGCTCATCACCCCGGTGATGAGGTTGAGCGACTGGTCGGCGGCCCGCTCGACGGTGTCAGTCCAGGAACTGCCCAAGTACCCGCGCAGCGTCTGATACAGCGCGCGGCGCAAGGTGTCGTATTGGTTTGGGAGCACGCCGTATTTGCGGTGGTCCCGGCCGAGCTGGGCCAAGAAGGCCACCGGTTCTTCGGCGCGCTGGTCGACGAGCTCCCCGTACACCCAGTGCAGCGCATGCGCGAAAGCTGCCCGTTGACTTTCCATTTCGGGAGGGAACAGGTCGCGCACCGAAACGTCGAGGGCAAACCAGTTGGTGTAGAACCGGCGGACGAGGTCGTTAGGGCCCTCCGATGGGGCGAACGCGTCACGCAACACCCGCAATGCATCTCGGTCCTCGAGGCCCACGGACCACGATTCTAGGCTCGCCGGGCGTGGTGCTCAGCGGTCTCGAACATCCTCGAACATCTAAAGTGACTTCCGGCGACTGCGGGCAACACCGCTTCGAGCCGGGAAAGAAGCGGCGAGCGCAAGCCGCCACGCCCTACAGAGCGTGAATTCCCTTGTGCAGCACCGCTAACCCAATCACCACCAAGATCGCCGCCACTAGTGCGGTGTTGTGTTTTTCCATCCAATCCTTCAGTCGCTCCAGCGGAGCGTCGAGGCGCTCACCGGCGACGGCATAGGCCAACACCGGAAGCGCGACCGACGAGCCGGCGACAGCTACGAAGAGCGCGGCCGTTATCACCGTGCCGCTGTCACCCAGTGCATCGGTGCCGATTGCCAATCCGGCTGCCGCGCAGATGAATAACACCTTGGGATTGAGCACGGTCAGTGCCGCTGCGGTCAGCACCGCCCGCCTGGGGGCGACCGAGGTGAGCGTTCGCATCCAGGCCGGTATGTGGTCGTGACCGCGGCGGGTCAGCCAGCGGATGACGCCGAACACGATTAGCGCCATGCCCAGGACGATCCGCATCCAGGACGCCCATGCGGGGGGCGTCTCACGCAGACCGCCCAACAGGTTGGAGATGCTGATGGAAAGGGCGGTCAGCCCGGACAGCCCGAGCAGCCAACCGGCGAGATAGGCCAGACCGCTCTCCCGCGGATGTTGCGCGTGCAAGACGAGCACTCCCGGGATGATCGATAGCGGCGAAACCGTGATCACCAGGGCAAGCGGCACCACTTCAACCATTTAGGAAGACTCTCCGACCGTCACGCGAAGAACGGTAGCTGACGTCATCGCGATGCACCCGCCATCACAGGGGGGACTGAGCGTCCGCCCGCTGCCACCACCGCCGCGCGGTGATCGCCGTCGCCCCCGCTGGTTCTCCCGGACTTCGGGGGTCTCTTGTTACCAAGCTGAGCCAGGTGGTATCAGAAGTATGGCCGGGCGTTCGCCGACAACCTAGGCTTGAGCGGAACAGACTCAACATTGGCGGCGTTCTATATCCTGACAAGCATTTTTTACCGAACTTAGATCCCGAACGGAGTTGTCGTGGACTCTTTCAACCCGACCACCAAGACGCAGGCGGCGCTGACGTCGGCCCTGCAAGCGGCCTCGGCTGCCGGCAATCCCGAGATCAGGCCTGCCCACCTGCTGATGGCCCTGTTGACGCAGGCCGACGGAATCGCCGCGCCGCTGCTCGAGGCCGTCGGTGTCGAGCCCGCCGCGGTCCGCGCCGAAGCACAGCATCTACTCGACCGGCTGCCGCAGATCACCGGCGCCAGTGCGCAGCCGCAGCTGTCGCGCGAATCCTTAGCGGCGATCACCGCCGCGCAGCACCTGGCCACCGAGCTCGACGACGAGTACGTCTCCACCGAGCACGTGATGGTCGGCCTGGCCACCGGTGACTCCGACGTCGCCAAACTATTGAACGGCCACGGCGCCTCCCCGCAAGCCCTACGGGAGGCGTTCGTCAAGGTGCGCGGCTCCGCCCGCGTCACCAGCCCCGAACCCGAGGCGACCTACCAGGCGCTGGAGAAGTACTCCACCGACCTGACCGCCCGTGCCCGCGAGGGCAAGCTCGACCCGGTTATCGGCCGCGACAACGAGATTCGCCGGGTGGTGCAGGTGCTGAGCCGTCGCACCAAGAACAACCCGGTGCTGATCGGCGAGCCCGGCGTCGGCAAGACCGCGATCGTCGAGGGCCTGGCCCAGCGGATCGTCGCCGGCGACGTCCCGGAAAGCCTGCGGGACAAGACGATCATCGCCTTGGACCTCGGCTCGATGGTCGCCGGCTCGAAGTATCGCGGCGAGTTCGAGGAACGGCTCAAGGCCGTCCTCGACGACATCAAGAATTCGGCCGGGCAGATCATCACCTTCATCGACGAGCTGCACACCATCGTCGGCGCCGGGGCGACCGGCGAGGGCGCGATGGACGCCGGCAACATGATCAAGCCGATGCTGGCCCGCGGCGAGCTGCGGCTGGTCGGCGCCACCACGCTCGACGAGTACCGCAAGTACATCGAGAAGGACGCGGCGCTGGAGCGCCGTTTCCAGCAGGTGTTCGTCGGCGAGCCGTCGGTGGAGGACACCATCGGCATCCTGCGCGGGCTCAAGGACCGCTACGAGGTGCACCACGGCGTGCGGATCACCGACTCGGCGTTGGTGGCCGCGGCCACGTTGTCGGACCGCTACATCACCGCCCGCTTCCTGCCGGACAAGGCGATCGACCTGGTCGACGAGTCCGCCAGCCGGCTGCGGATGGAAATCGACTCGCGGCCCGTCGAGATCGACGAGGTGGAGCGGCTGGTACGCCGGCTGGAGATCGAGGAAATGGCGCTGGCCAAGGAGGAAGACGAGGCCTCCAAAGAGCGGCTGGAGAAGCTGCGCGCCGAGCTGGCCGACCAGAAAGAAAAGTTGGCCGAACTCACCACCAGGTGGCAGAACGAGAAGAACGCCATCGAGATCGTCCGTGAGCTCAAGGAGCAGCTGGAAGCCTTGCGCGGCGAATCCGAGCGGGCCGAGCGCGACGGCGACCTGGCCAAGGCCGCCGAGCTGCGCTACGGCCGGATCCCCGAGGTCGAGAAGAAACTCGACGCGGCGCTGCCGGAGGCCCAGGCCCGCGAGCAGGTGATGCTCAAGGAGGAGGTCGGCCCGGACGACATCGCCGACGTGGTGTCGGCCTGGACCGGTATCCCGGCCGGGCGGCTGCTCGAAGGCGAGACCGCCAAGCTGCTGCGGATGGAAGACGAGCTGGGCAAGCGCGTGGTCGGGCAGAAGAAGGCGGTGCAGGCGGTTTCGGATGCGGTGCGCCGCAGCCGCGCCGGCGTCTCCGACCCCAACCGGCCGACCGGGGCCTTCATGTTCCTCGGGCCGACCGGCGTCGGTAAGACCGAGCTCGCCAAGGCGCTGGCCGACTTCCTGTTCGACGACGAGCGCGCGATGGTGCGCATCGACATGAGCGAGTACGGCGAGAAGCACACCGTGGCCCGGTTGATCGGTGCCCCGCCCGGCTACGTCGGGTACGAGGCCGGTGGACAGCTGACCGAATCGGTGCGCCGCCGCCCCTACACCGTGGTGCTGTTCGACGAGGTCGAGAAGGCCCACCCCGACGTGTTCGACGTGCTGTTGCAGGTGCTCGACGAGGGCCGGCTCACCGACGGCCATGGCCGCACCGTCGACTTCCGCAACACCATCCTGATCCTGACGTCCAACCTGGGATCGGGTGGCAGCGCAGAACAGGTGATGGCCGCGGTGCGGGCCACGTTCAAGCCGGAGTTCATCAACCGGCTCGACGACGTGCTGATCTTCGAGGGCCTCAACCCCGAGGAACTGGTGCAGATCGTCGACATCCAGTTGGCGCAGCTGCAGAAACGGCTGGCGCAGCGGCGGTTGCAGCTGGAGGTGTCGCTGCAGGCCAGGCAGTGGCTGGCGCATCGCGGATTCGACCCGGTGTACGGTGCGCGCCCGTTGCGGCGGTTGGTGCAGCAGGCCATCGGCGATCAGTTGGCCAAGATGCTGCTCGCCGGCGAGGTGCACGACGGCGACGTGGTGCCGGTCAACGTCAGCGCCGACGGCGATTCGCTGATCCTGGGCTGAGTTCCCCGGCGTGACGGCCGGGCGGGCGGCTTCGGCGCGGTGCCCAGCTCGAAGTCTCGGGTCTGGGCACCGGCGTCGATGATCGCCCGCAGCAGTCGGCGTGCTGCGGGTTCGGCCAGCGTTTTGCGAAGCAGCTGATCCTCGATGCGCAGGCCGGTCGCGACGTCCAGCCGCTGGTCCAGGGCGGCGTCCACCGCGCGTTTGGCGGCCGCGATTGCCGCCGGCGGGCACGAGGCGATGCGGGCCGCTAGCGTGTCGACGAACCCACGCAGCTCGTCGGCCGGCAGCGCCCGATTGATATATCCCCAGGCCTCGGCCGTCGCGGCGTCGACGTCCTGGCAGCCCAGGATCACCTCGAGGGCCCGCCCGCGACCGACCAAACGGGGGAGTCGCTGAGTGCCTCCGCCACCGGGAATGATTCCCACCGAAACCTCGGGATGACCCAGCACGGTCGTGCCGAGCGCGGCATAACGCATGTCGAAGGCCATCACGAACTCGCAGCTAGCACCACCGCAGATTCCCTCGACAACCGCAATGGTTGCCTTCGGCAGGGTTCGGATCCGCTCCGTCATCGCGTGGAGGAACGACAGTTCGTCGTGCAGCGCGGTGTCCGCACTTTCGGGACGGAAATGCAAGTCGCCGAGCAGCGAGACATCCGCGTGTGCGATGAAGAACTCCGGATCGGCCGAGTCGACGATCAGCACTCGCACCCCGTCGTCGCCGGCGACTTCCCGCAAGAGCCGGTCGATCTCGGTCAGCAAGGGCATGTCCAGCACGTTGATCGGCGGGTGATCGATCGTCGCCCGGCAGACACCGTTCGCGCTGCAGATGCGGATGAGCCGGTAATCCTGGTACATCCGTACGCCTCCCTACGCCTCCGAGATCTTCACGTATCCCTGCTGCACCAGCTGGGTCAGTCTGGCCATGGCATTCCTGTTGATTCTGGTTCCGGGGATCAGGTCGGCATTGCGCCAACCGTTGGCCCTCGCGGTGGCCCCGCACAACTCGATGTGCACGCCCTTGGCTATCAGGTCGGCCAGCACCAGCTTGTACGGATTGCCGGTGCTGACGTGCCGGTTGGCGTTGTAGGCCTGGTCGTCGAGTGTCACATGTCCGGCATTCGTGTGGAACACGGCGACGACGTGCGACCTGGCCTTCCAGGCGGCCGCGTCGGCCACGACGATTCCCAGGTGGAACAGCACGGCCGGCATGTCGCCTTCGAAGGTGAGCGATGCCACGCTGAACGCGACTTTCACCTCGTCGAGTTCGACCGGAACGTCGATATGCAGCGTTTCGTCGGCAAGGGACACAGATGACTCCCGTCTCGATAGTGCGGATTCGATGTCGGCAATGATCCACCCGAATCCACCTGGATTTACCCGTCCCGTGCGTTTCCGTGCTGCAGCAGTGGTGCCGGGCGCATCCCGGGGCGCCGCGGCCACCGTGAAATACGTTTGCCGCCACATGCGACGGGCATGCGACGCGCCTGGTTTTGCGTCCTGTGATTCGGTTGTGACCTGCTCGGATTCTTTATTCGGGTCGATCAGCAGATAGGCTGTCTCCCGTGGTCCCGCTTTGGTTCACGCTGTCCGCGCTGTGTTTCGTCGGTGCGGTGGTGTTGCTGTACGTCGACATCGATCGACGACGCGGGCGCAGCCGACGTCGTAGGTCGTGGGCGCGGTCGCACGGCTTCGACTACGAGCGCGAGTCGACTGAAATCCTGCATCGCTGGAAGCGCGGTGTGATGTCGACGGTCGGTGATGTCCCGGCCAAGAACGTCGTGCTGGGTCAGATCCGCGGCGAGGCCGTCTACATCTTCGATCTCGAGGAAGTCGCCACGGTGATCGCCCTGCACCGCAAGGTAGGCACCAACGTCGTGGTGGACCTGCGGCTCAAGGGGCTCAAGGAACCCCGGGAAAGCGACATCTGGTTGCTCGGCGCGATCGGGCCGCGGATGGTCTACTCCACCAATCTCGACGCGGCCCGGCGGGCCTGCGACCGGCGCATGGTCACCTTCGCGCACACCGCACCCGACTGCGCCGAGATCATGTGGAACGAGCAGAACTGGACGTTGGTCAGCATGCCGATCTCCAGCACCCGCGCGCAGTGGGACGAGGGATTGCGCACCGTGCGCCAGTTCAACGACCTGTTGCGGGTGTTGCCGCCGCTGCCGCAGGACGAGACCTCTCAAGAGAGCCCCGAACCGGCGCGCAACGCAGCACCGGGGCGTCCCCTGGCGTCCGCACGTCAGGCCGAATTGCCGTCCCGGCGCGCTCAGGTCGACCCGGCCGCCGGGCTGATACCCGATCCGGCTCGTCGGCTGGCCGAACCGGTGCGTCGTGACCAAGATCGTCCCGAAGGCGTTCGGCGTCCGCCGCCGACCGGTCGTAACGGTCGGCAAGCCAGCAACTTCCAGCACTGATAGCGGGGCCCGGGGGGCCGTCGGCCGGTCAGTACACTGTCGCTCATGCCACGGCCCGTCGCGCTGATCACAGGTCCGACTTCCGGGATTGGCTCCGGCTACGCGCGACGCTACGCGCGTGACGGCTACGACCTGGTTCTGGTCGCCCGCGATGTCGACCGGTTGCAGCAATTGGCCGGCGAGTTGGAAGCGCAGGCCGGCGGCGTCGAGATCCTGCCCGCCGACCTGGCCGACGCGACCGACCGGGCCAAGGTCGCCGAACGGCTCTCCCGGGGCGTTCGGGTGTTGGTCAACAACGCCGGTCTGGGCACCTCCGGGGAATTCTGGACGACCGATCCCGCCCTACTGCAGGCGCAGCTCGACGTCAACGTGACCGCAGTTATGCAACTGACCCGGGCCGCATTGCCGGCCATGCTCGAAGCCGGCGCGGGCACTGTCATCAATATCGCCAGCGTCGCCGGTCTGCTATCCGGCCGCGGGTCGACCTACTCGGCGTCCAAAGCCTGGGTGATCTCGTTCAGTGAGGGCTTGGCCAACGGGTTACAGGGCACCGGTGTCAGTGTGCACGCCGTATGCCCGGGCTACGTGCACACCGAATTCCACGCCCGGGCCGGCATCGACATGGCCAAGCTCCCGTCGTTCATGTGGCTCGAGGTCGACGACGTGGTCAGCCAGAGTCTGGCCGATGTCACCCGCGGCAAGGTGATCAGCGTCCCAGGCCTGCATTACAAGGCGATCGTCACGGCCGGGCGGCTGATGCCGCGGGGCCTGGTCAGGGCGGCTGTCAAACGTGTCGGCGGCGGCAGTGGCCGAAGCTGACCGCGGCGAGCTCGCCGAGCTGGTGCGCCGGTTGTCGGTGGTGCACGGGCGCGTCACCCTGTCGTCGGGCAAACAGGCCGACTACTACGTCGACCTGCGCCGCGCCACCCTGCATCACCGGGCGTCGGCATTGATCGGCAGGCTGATGCGCGAACTCACCGCCGATTGGGACTATGCGCTCGTCGGCGGCCTGACGCTCGGCGCGGACCCGGTGGCGACCGCCATCATGCACGCGCCCGGCCGCCCGATCGACGCGTTCGTCGTCCGCAAGTCGACGAAAACCCATGGCTTGCAACGACTTATCGAGGGTTCCGAGGTGTCCGGTCAGCGGGTCCTGGTGGTCGAGGACACCAGTACCACGGGCAACTCCGCGCTGACTGCGGTGCACGCCGTGCAAGACGCCGGTGGCGAGGTGGTCGGTGTGGCCACTGTCGTCGACCGCGCCACCGGTGCCGCCGAGGCTATCGAAGCCGAAGGTCTGCCGTACCGCAGCGTGCTGGGGCTTGCCGATCTAGGTCTGGGCTAGGCCGCCGGCGGTGCGTGTCCTGATTGCGCTGATCGTGGCGTTGTCCTGCCTGGTGGCGTGCTCCCGTTCGACAACGGATCGCATCTACGGCGCCCAGAGCGCCCGGCTGGGCGAGTCGCTGCCGGTGCTGGGTTGGAACATGGCGGTGTCGAATCTGCGCTGGTCCGGTGACTACGTACTGGTCGACGTCGATGCTTCGCCGAGCGATCCACATGCCCCACACGCCAAACCCGAGGACGTTCGCTACGGCCTCTACGGAGCGCTGTCCCATCCGCTGGAGTCGACCGGCCTCGGCAGTTGCGACGACGCGATGACCAAGGTGCGTGATATCGCTAAGCCGCTGTCGGCGCCGCCCGACCGGCTCACCGGCACGGTCTGTCTGGGCCCGCTGACCGACCGCAGCGCGGTGCGCGGTGTGTATACCTACTCGCCTCATGATCGAATCGCCAACACCGCGGCGGCGTACCCGGCCGCATTTCCGGTGGGGATGTTGCCGACCAATCAGAACGACACCGGCCTAGTGGTCAAGACCACCAGCTTGTCGGCGTGGCGCGCCGACGGTGCCCCGGTGACCAAGACCCAGCTCGGGGACCCAGCGGCATTCACCGGCAACGGCTACATGCTGCTGGGGATGGCGGCCGATGCGCTGGCGACCCGCTATCGCGACGACTCCGCCGCCCGCGGCGGGCCAATGATGCTGCTTGCCGCGCCGACGTTGCCCGGCCGCGGGTTGAGCCCGGCGTGCGCGACCTACGGTGCATCGGTGTTGATCCTGCCGGATGCGTCCCGCGACGCCGTACACATCGACGCGTCGCTGTGCACCCAGGGTGAAATCAACCAGGCGCTGCTGTATGCGACGGTGGCGATCGTGGGCACTCACGCCGCGGTGTGGACGTCGCGATGAACGAAGCGGGGCCCACCGAATGGGCGGTGCCGGCCGGCGGCGTCGGTCCCTGGGTGGGTGACCTACCCGACGACCTGCGGTATGACCCAGAGTTGTTGCGCGACGGCGATACTCGCAATGTCGTCGACGCCTACCGGTACTGGACCCGGGAGGCGATCGTCGCCGACATCGACACCCGCCGGCACCCGCTGCATGTGGCGATCGAGAACTTCGGCCACGACGCCAACATCGGTTCGGTGGTGCGCACCGCCAACGCGTTCGCCGTGGACACCGTGCACATCGTCGGCCGTCGGCGCTGGAACCGCCGTGGCGCCATGGTGACCGACCGCTATCAGCGGTTGCGTCACCACGACAGCACCGCCGAGTTGATGGAGTTCGCGACTGGCGCCGGTTTGACGGTGGTCGCCGTCGACAACGTCCCGGGTGCTGTGCGGCTGGAGGAGACGACGCTGCCGCGGGAGTGCTTGCTGGTGTTCGGTCAGGAAGGACCCGGCATCACCGACGACGCCCGCGCCGGAGCGTCGATCACGGTGTCGATTGCCCAGTTCGGCTCAACCCGCAGCATCAACGCCGGCGTGGCCGCCGGGATCGCGATGCATGCCTGGATACGTCAGCACGCTGATCTGTCGCGAGCGTGGTGATTTGAGTGTGCGCCTGCGGCGTTGAGTGTGCGTCTGTGGCGTTGAGTGTGCCGTGAGGGAGCGATCGCGCCGAATCCGCAGCCCTGGATACACACTCAAAGCCGCAGACGCACGCTCGGCACCCGAGCCCGACAGCGAACTAGTCGCGTGGTTTGGCCGGCCTCATCTTGAACGAGATCTCGAGCTTGATCCGGAAGGTGATCTTGCCGCTGGAGTCCACCGACATGTCCTGCTCGATGACTCGGGCGACCCGGATGTCGTCGACACTTTCCCGCGCTCGCTGCACCGCCTCCGCCGCGGCCTGCTCCCAGGAGGTAGGGCTGGTCCCGATGATGTCGATCACCTTGTACACGCTCATGGGGGTAAAGCGTATAGCTAACTCCACAAGGTGACGTGGACCTTCGGGCGAAACCGCGCCACACCGACTCCGCTGCCGCGGATCATTGCCTGGGTGCACCTCGGGGTGGTGATGAACCGGACCAGTTCAGACACCGCGGGCTGACGGGCCGAGGGTGCCAACGTCGAGGCGCACCACTCGCCGGACCTATCCAGTCCCGGACCCGTCACGTGCACCAACCGTCCGGCGGCCAGGTCCTTGGCGACCGCGAAGCCGATGGTCAGCGTGACACCACCGACTCGCCGGATCTCCTCGAGGGCAGCGGCATCGCTCTGAAAGATTCGCTGCTGTGACTCTGGAATCGCCAAGTCCCGCAACATGGTTGCGATCTCTCCGTCCACGCTTCCCGCAGAGGGGCCGAGCATCCACTGCTGCTGGCGCAACAACGCTGGCGTCGGAATGCCAACGGCCAGTGGGCTGTTGGGTGTCACGACAGTGATGATCTGATACTTCAGAAACGGCCGTACGAATAGCGAACCGTCAGCGCCGTGGCAACTTTCGCTGGCTGGGCCAATGGCGATGTCAACCGCCCGCGACAGAATCAGGTCGCGGAATCGGCTCGTCGGATGCACGCTCAACTCGACGGACAGGTCGTCGGCTCGAGACGAGAACAGCTCGATCAGGCCCGGTGCCGCGTGCTCGGCGAAGGTGCTGGACGCGGCGATGCGCAGCAGCCGGCGGCCGTGGGCGGCCTCGGTGACCTCGATCGCCGTCTGTTGCTGGAGGCCCAGGATTTCCACTGCCCGGCTGGCCAGCCGCAGCCCGCCGGGAGTGAACGCCAACCCGGCGCCGGTCCTGGTGAACAGTTGGTCGTCGAGCTCCTTGCGCAACGCCGCGATGTGCATGGAGACCCCGGCATCGGAGAGGCCGAGCTCTGCGGCGGCCGCTCGCACCGAGCCCAGCCGCACCACCGCCGAATAGGCCCGAAGTTGAGCCGGAGTCATGGAAAGAGCCTACTTCTGGCCTAGTTTAAGGGAATGCGTGACGTGCTGGCCGAGCTGCTGTCGATCTGGCGCGCCGGTGATACCGCGGGGTTGGCGATGGTCGTGCGGACATTGCGGTCTGCGCCCCGGCCCCCGGGTGCGGCGATGGTGGTGGCGCCCGACGGTTCGGTGAGTGGCTCGGTGTCGGGTGGTTGCGTGGAAGGTGCTGTCTACGAACTTGCCACCGAGGTGGTACACAGCGGGACACCGCGGCTGGAACGGTATGGGTTCAGCGACGATGACGCCTTCGCGGTGGGCCTGACCTGCGGCGGCGTCATCGACGTCTTCGTCGAATCCGTCTCGCAGTCAACGTTTCCCGAACTCGGCGCGGTGGCCCAGGACATCGCCGCCCATCGGCCGGTGGCGATCGCGACCGTGATCACTCACCCGGACACGCAATGGGTTGGCCGGCGGCTCGTCGTGCATCCGGATCCCAGCAGCCCCGTGGCGGGATCGCTGGGTTCGGCGCGTGCCGACGCTGCGGTCACCGACGACGCACGCGGTTTGCTTGCGCTGGGACGCAACGAAATTCTCGAGTACGGCCCCGACGGGCAACGCCGGGGCGAAGGCATGGAGGTCTTTGTGTCCAGCTACGCGCCGCGCCCGCGGATGCTGGTGTTCGGCGCGATCGACTTCGCCGCCGCCCTGGCGCGGCAGGGATCGTTCCTGGGCTATCGGGTCACCGTCTGCGACGCTCGCGCCGTCTTTGCCACGTCGGTGCGCTTTCCGACGGCCGACGAGGTCGTCGTCGAGTGGCCGCACCGCTACCTGGCGGCCCAGGCGGAGGCCGGCGCCATCGACGAGCGCACCGTGATCTGCGTGCTCACCCACGATCCGAAGTTCGACGTGCCGGTGCTCGAGGTGGCACTGCGGCTGGCCCGCGTCGGGTATGTCGGGGCGATGGGATCGCGCCGGACGCACGACGACCGGTTGCAGCGGCTGCGGGCGGTCGGGCTGACCGACGCCGAACTGAGCCGGTTGTCCAGCCCGATCGGACTGGACCTCGGCGCCCGTACGCCCGAGGAGACCGCGGTGTCGATCGCCGGCGACATCATCGCCCGGCGGTGGGGCGGCGACGGGCGCCCGCTGGCCGAGACCGACGGGCGGATCCACCATGACACGCAGCTAGATGGCGAGTTCAGCGATCACTTAAGTCGATATTGACGCTTGTTGAGCAGCGGCTGACACTGGGCGCATGCAAGTACCTGGGCCCTTCGAATACGAGCGTGCGACCAGCGTCGACCACGCCATCGGATTACTGGATCGGTTGGGGGAGGGGGCGCGGGTCGTCGCCGGCGGCCACAGCCTGCTGCCGATGATGAAGCTCCGTATCGCCAACCCCGAATATCTGGTCGACATCAACGACCTGGTGCCCGAGCTCGGATACGTGATCACCGACCCGACCCTGGTGCGCATCGGTGCGATGACGCGGCATCGCGAGATCCTGGAGTCGGACACGCTGGCGGCGGTGTGCCCGATCTTTCGCGATGCCGAACGCGTCATCGCCGACCCGGTGGTCCGCAACCGCGGCACCCTGGGCGGTTCGCTGTGTCAGGCCGATCCGGCCGAGGACCTGTCGACGGTATGCACGGTGCTGGACGCCGTGTGCCTGGCGCGGGGGCCATCGGGCGAGCGTGAGATAGCGATCGACGACTTCCTGGTCGGACCATACGAGACCGCGGTGGCGCACAACGAGATCCTGGTCGAGGTACGTATCCCGGTGCGGCACAACACCTCCAGCGCCTATGCGAAAGTCGAACGGCGGGTTGGTGATTGGGCCGTCACCGCGGTTGGTTCATCGATCACGCTAGACGGCGACACCATCGCCGCCGTCCGGGTGGGTCTCACCGCGGTGAATCCCAATAGGACAGCGCTCGCCGAGCTTTCCCAGGCGCTGGTGGGCCGGCCGGCCATCGAACAAACCTTCGCGGAGGCGGGCCGGCAAGCAAGCCAAGCCTGCGATCCGGTAACCGATATTCGCGGCACCGCCGAGTACAAGCGGCACCTGGCTTGCGAATTAACGATCCGCACGCTGCGAACCGCGACCGAGCGGGTGCGCAACATCCCTGAGCCGGAAGGGAACTAGTCATGCAGGTGAACATGACCGTCAACGGCGAACAGGTCACCGCCGAGGTGGAGCCCCGGATGCTGCTGGTGCATTTCCTCCGGGATCAGTTGGGGCTCACCGGAACTCACTGGGGCTGCGACACCAGCAACTGCGGAACCTGCGTGGTCGACGTCGACGGCGTCCCGGTGAAGTCGTGCACGATGCTGGCCGCCATGGCATCCGGGCACAGCGTACGGACGGTGGAAGGCTTGGCTGTCGATGGTCAGCTCGACCCGGTGCAGGAAGGGTTCATGCGTTGCCACGGGTTGCAATGCGGCTTTTGCACGCCGGGCATGATGATCACCGCCCGGGCCCTGCTGGACCGCAACCCCGATCCCGACGAGCAGACCATCCGGGAGGCGATCTCCGGGCAGATCTGCCGGTGCACCGGATACACGACAATCGTGCGGTCCATCCAATGGGCGGCGAAGAACTCCATCGCAAAGGCAGAGTCATGACCACCGTCGAGTCACGTCCGCCAGCCCCGGAGGGACGGCCGGAAGACACCGCTGACAACGACCAGAAGCCGTGCGGCCACGGCCGGATGCTGCGCAAGGAGGATCCCCGTTTCATCCGCGGCCGCGGCACCTACGTCGACGACGTCACGCTGCCCGGCATGCTGCACCTGGCGATCCTGCGCTCCCCGTATGCGCACGCCCGCATCGTCAGTATCGACACCACTGCGGCCCTTGCCCATCCGAAGGTCAAGGCGGTGGTGACCGGCGCCGACCTGGCGGAGAAGGGCCTAGCCTGGATGCCGACACTGGCTAATGACGTGCAGGCCGTGCTGGCCACCGACAAGGTGCGCTTCCAGGGCCAAGAGGTGGCGTTCGTCGTTGCCGAAGACCGGTATTCGGCTCGCGATGCGCTGGAGCTCATCGACGTCGAGTACGACCCGCTCGATCCTGTCGTGGACGTCCGTAAGGCGCTCGATCCGGCCGCGCCGGTGATCCGTACCGATCTGGAAGGCAAGAAAGACAACCACATCTTCGACTGGGAGACCGGCGACGCCGCCGCCACCGAAGCCGTGTTCGCCAAGGCCGATGTGGTTGTCAAGCAGGAGATGGTCTATCCGCGGGTGCACCCCGCGCCGATGGAAACCTGCGGCGCGGTAGCTGATCTGGACCCGGTGACCGGAAAGCTGACGCTGTGGACCACCTCGCAGGCGCCGCACGCCCACCGCACGCTGTACGCATTGGTTGCCGGCCTGCCCGAACACAAGATCCGGGTCATCTCGCCCGACATCGGCGGCGGCTTCGGCAACAAGGTGCCGATCTACCCCGGATATGTGTGCGCGATCGTCGGTTCGCTGGTGTTGGGCAAGCCGGTCAAGTGGATGGAGGACCGCAGCGAGAACCTGACCTCCACCAGTTTCGCGCGCGACTACATCATGGTCGGCGAGATCGCGGCCACCAAGGACGGCAAGATCCTGGCGTTGCGGTCCAACGTGCTGGCCGACCACGGCGCGTTCAACGGTCAGGCGGCGCCGACGAAGTACCCGGCCGGTTTCTTCGGGGTGTTCACCGGCAGCTACGACCTGGAAGCCGCCTACTGCCACATGACGGCGGTGTACACCAACAAGGCGCCCGGCGGGGTGGCCTATGCGTGCTCCTTCCGGATCACCGAGGCGGTCTACTTCGTCGAGCGGCTGGTGGACTGCCTGGCCTTCGAGCTGAAGATGGACCCGGCCGAGCTGCGGCTGCGAAACCTGTTGAAGCCCGAGCAATTCCCGTACACCACCAAGACGGGCTGGGTGTACGACTCGGGCGACTACGAGGCCACCATGCGCAAGGCCATGGACATGATCGGTTACGACGCGTTACGCGAGGAACAACGGCGCAGAAGGCAGCAAGGCGAGCTGATGGGCATCGGCATGTCGTTCTTCACCGAGGCTGTGGGCGCCGGGCCGCGCAAGGACATGGACATTCTCGGCCTCGGTATGGCCGACGGCTGCGAGCTGCGGGTGCATCCGACGGGCAAAGCCGTGGTGCGGCTTTCGGTTCAGACGCAGGGCCAGGGTCATGAGACGACGTTTGCGCAGATCGTCGCCGAGGAGCTGGGCATCCCGCCCGACGATATCGAGGTGGTGCACGGCGACACCGACCAGACTCCGTTCGGGCTGGGCACCTACGGTAGCCGTTCGACCCCGGTATCGGGTGGGGCCGCTGCTCTGGTGGCCCGCAAGGTGCGCGACAAGGCCAAGATCATCGCCTCGGGCATGCTGGAAGTCTCGGTGGCCGACCTGGAATGGGAGAAGGGCAAGTTCCACGTCAAGGGTGACCCGTCGGCGTCGGTGACCATCGCCGACATCGCGATGCGCGCCCACGGCGCCGGTGATCTGCCCGAGGGCATCGAGGGCGGGCTGGACGCCGAGGTGTGCTACAACCCGTCGAACCTGACCTACCCCTACGGCGCGTATTTCTGCGTCGTGGACGTCGATCCGGGCACGGGCGTGGTCAAGGTGCGCCGCTTCCTGGCCGTGGATGACTGCGGCACCCGGATCAACCCGATGATCATCGAGGGCCAGGTGCACGGCGGTGTCGTCGACGGAATCGGGATGGCGCTGATGGAGATGATCGCTTTCGACGAGGACGGCAATTGCCTGGGCGGCTCGCTAATGGACTACCTCATCCCGACCGCGCTTGAGGTGCCGCACCTGGAGACGGGCCACACCGTCACGCCGTCACCGCATCACCCGATCGGCGCGAAGGGCATCGGCGAGTCGGCCACCGTCGGATCCCCGCCCGCGGTGGTGAACGCGGTGGTGGATGCGTTGGCCCCGTTCGGAGTTCGGCACGCCGACATGCCGCTGACACCGTCGCGGGTGTGGGAAGCCATGCAGGGCCGGGCGAGGCCACCGATTTAGACCATGATGACGATCAGCGAACGGGCTCAGCAACTACTGGCGGCACGAACACCGTTCGTGCACGCGACCGTGGTCCGGGCTCAGCCGCCGACTTCCGCCTATCCGGGTGACGAGGCAATACTGTTGGCGGACGGCACAATCGAAGGCTTCGTCGGCGGCC
Source organism: Mycobacterium pseudokansasii (assembly GCF_900566075.1). Classification (NCBI taxonomy): domain Bacteria; kingdom Bacillati; phylum Actinomycetota; class Actinomycetes; order Mycobacteriales; family Mycobacteriaceae; genus Mycobacterium; species Mycobacterium pseudokansasii. The sequence goes on from NZ_UPHU01000001.1 coordinate 590,438, forward strand.
AGTGCGCGCAGAACTCGGTCCGCAAGGCGGCGCTGGGCGCATTGCAGGCCGGCGAAAGCGTGCTGCTGCGGGTGCTTCCCGACGGCGACGTGCACTTCCCGGAAGCGCCCGGCGCCTGCGTGGTGGTCAACCCGTGCCTGTCCGGTGGGGCACTGGAGATCTTCTTGACCCCGCAGCTGCCGGCGCCACTGATCGGGGTATACGGCGCCACGCCGATCGCGGACGCGCTGATCCAGCTGTGTGGCGTGCTTGGCTACGACGCGCGACGCGACACCGAGCCGGCTGCCGGCGCCGCAGCGCCGACTGCCCTCGTGATCGCCAGCCACGGTGGCCCGGAGGCCGAAATCATCCGTGCCGCACTGGATAACGGCGTCCGGTATATCGGCCTGGTGGCCAGCAAGGTCCGCGGCGGCTCGATCCTGAGCTCGCTGGACCTGTCCGAGGCCGAGCGGGCCCGCATCCACACGCCGGTCGGATTGCCGATCGGCGCCAAGACGCCGGCGGAGATCGCGGTGTCGATCGCCGCCGAGCTTATTGACGCCCTGCGCAAGGGCAATTTGAGCGTGCCGGCAACCGCGCCGCGGGCAGCGGTCGACCCGGTATGCGGCATGACGGTGACCGTGACGCCCACGACCGAGCACCTGCAGCGAGAAGGCACCGATTACTGGTTCTGCGGTGCGGGATGCCGCGCCGCGTTCGCAAACCGGCCGGTCGGATGACGGTCACCGGTGTCGTGCTGGCCGCCGGCAGTTCCCGACGGCTGGGTACGCCCAAACAGTTGCTGCCATACCGGGATACAACGCTGCTGGGAGCGACCCTGGATGTCGCTCGCCGCGCCGGATTCGATCAGGTGATCGTGACCTTGGGCAATGGCGCCGAGCAGGTGCGTGACACGGTGCCGCTGGCCGGAGTCGACGTGGTGGTCACCGACGACCACGGGGCCGGGTGTTCGGCGTCGCTGCGGGAGGCGTTGCAACGGGTGGCCCCGCAGGCCGCCGGCATCGTGCTGATGCTGGGTGACCAGCCGGGCGTGGATCCCACGACGCTGCGGCAGATGGCGACCCGAGGACCGGCGGCCGAAATCATGGTGTGCCGCTATGCCGACGGCGTCGGACATCCATTCTGGCTGGCCCGCACCATCTTCGGTGAGCTGACACAACTGCACGGCGACAAGGGGGTGTGGAAGCTGATGGAGTCGGGCCGGCACCAGGTGCGCGAACTCAGGGTCGACGGTCCGATGCCGCTCGACGTGGACACCTGGGACGACTACCAGCGGCTGGTGACATCGTGATGTTCACCGCCCCCGACGACGTCGTCCACCGGTTCGACGCGCACGACTACCTGCTCGACTTCGGGACCGCCTCGGCAATCTATCTCGCGGTCACCCTCGGCAGACCGCTGCTGCTGGAAGGCGAGCCGGGCGTCGGCAAGACGACAGCGGCCAAAACCCTTGCCGCCGTGCTGGATACCACCCTGGTCCGGCTGCAGTGTTATGAGGGGCTGACCGCGAGCGAGGCGCTGTACGACTGGAACTACCAACGCCAGCTGCTGTCCATCCGGCTGGCCGAAGCGCAGGGCACCGGTATTCACGAGGCTGATCTTTACACCGAGGCCTATCTCGTGGACCGGCCGATCCTGCGTTGTGTCCGCCATCGCGGCCCACGGCCACCGGTGCTGCTGATCGACGAAATCGACCGCGCCGACGACGAATTCGAAGCGCTGCTGCTGGAGTTCCTCGGCGAATCCGCCGTCACCGTCCCGGAGTTGGGCACCTTCGTCGCCGAGCGCCCGCCGGTCGCGGTGCTGACCTCCAACCGCAGCCGTGACCTGCACGACGCTCTGCGGCGGCGCTGTCTGTACCACTGGATCGACTACCCGGAGCCGGCCCGCGCCGCCGCGATCGTGCGCCGCACGGTGCCCGGGGCCACCGCGCCGCTGATCCAGCACGCCACCCAATTCGTCGGCCGCACACGCGATCTCGACCTGGACAAGCCACCAGGGGTGGCCGAGACCATCGACTGGGTAGCCGCCCTGGTGGCGCTCGGCGTCGCCGACCTGCAGGACGAATCGGTTCCGGCTGCGTTCGCCAGCCTGGGGGCGCTGGCCAAGACACCCGACGACCGTACGCTCATTCGTGACGCGTACGCCGCTTTCACCGAGTGCAGCCGGACATGAGAGGACCCGCAGCATGAAGATCGCCAACGAGTTCAGCGTCAGCGCCCCGATCGAACAGGCCTGGGACGTGCTGTGCGACCTCGAGAAGGTGATCCCGCTGATGCCCGGGGCGCAACTGACCGGCCACGACGGCGACGACTATCTCGGCAAGGTCAAGGTCAAGGTGGGTCCGGTCACCAGCGAATTCAGCGGCCGAGTGCATTTCGTCGAGCAGGACCGCGACCAGCACCGCGCGGTGATCGACGCCAAAGGCAAGGAAGCCCGGGGCACCGGCAACGCCGCCGCCACCGTCACCGCCCAGCTGCACGAGGCGGGCGAGCGTACCCAGGTGACCGTCGACACCGACCTGAAGATCGTCGGCAAGCTGGCCCAGTTCGGCAGCGGAATGCTGCAGCAGGTTTCAGAGAAGTTGCTGAGCCAGTTCGTCGATTCGCTGGAAGCTGAACTCGCGGCGGCGGGCCCGGCAACCGCGACCGGTCCCGAGCCGGCCGGCCCCGCGCGCTCGGCAGGCACTGCTGCCGCCGAAACCGCCCCGATCGACCTGCTGGAGCTCGCCGGGGCCGACCGGCTGAAGAAGTACGCTGCGGTGGCGCTGGCGGTGACGGCCGTGCTGGTGCTGCTCTGGGTGCTGCGCCGGCGACGTTGACGACATGAACATGCCCATCAACACGCCGTTGTTGCGGGGCGTCGATCTGGCGGCGTTCGCGGCCGCAATGGTGGCACGGCTGCGCAGCGCCGGGATATTGGTGTCGGCCGGCGGACAGACGAGCTTCGTGCAGGCGCTGCGCCAGTTGGTGCCGCACACCGCGGTGGCGCTGTACTGGGCCGCCCGCTTGACCCTGGTGAACCGGATGGAAGATCTGGTCGCCTTCGATGCGGTGTTTGCCGCGCTGTTCGGCGCCCTCGACCGTGATGCCGCCGGGCCGCCCGCGCCGTCGCTGCCGTTTGCCGGCGCCCGCACCCCCGCGGCCGGGACCGGGCACCGCGCCGGCAGCCGATCTGGCGGTGGCGTCGACACCTTGCCGTGGGCCACCCGGACCAGCCCCGAAGAGACCGGCGCCGCCGGCCCCAGTGTCCACCTGCCGGAGTACCTGCCCAGCCGCATCGCTGCCCTGGCCGACGAACCGTTCGACCGGTTCGATCGCGACGACCTCAGGCTGCTCGGGGCGTGGCTGGAGACCGCGGTGCAACGCTGGCCGCGTCGGCGCAGCCTGCGGTTGGAGTCCAGCCGGCACGGCAAGCACATCGATCTGCGCGCGACCATCAACGCGTCGCGGTCGACCGGCTGGGAGGCGATGCTGCTGGCGCGAACCAGGCGGCGCCGCCGGCCCCGGCGGATCGTGCTGGTCTGCGATGTGAGCCGGTCGATGCAGCCCTACGCCGCGATCTATCTGCACTTGATGCGAGCCGCAGCGTTGCGCCAGGCGGGAATCCGGCCCGAGGTGTTCGCCTTCTCGACGTCCCTGACCCGGCTCACCGCGGTGTTGTCGCACCGCTCGGCCGAGGTCGCGCTGCAACGGGCCAACGCCAAGGTGACCGACCGCTATGGCGGCACGTTCATCGGCCGCAGCGTCGGCGCCCTGTTGGCCTCGCCCTACGGCAATGCGTTGCGCGGCGCGGTGGTCATCATCGCCTCCGACGGCTGGGACAGCGATCCTCCCGACGTGCTGGACCACGCGCTCGCCCGGGTGCGTCGCCGCGCCGAGCTGCTGATCTGGCTCAACCCACGCGCCGCGCAGGCGGAGTTCCGGCCGCTGACCGGTTCGATGGCGGTGGCGCTGCCCTATTGTGATCTTTTTCTGTCCGCCCACTCACTGGCCGGCCTGCGTCAGCTGTTCGTGCTCGCCGGCACTCGATAGGGTCGGCAGGCATGGACCAGCTCTGGGCCAACCGGGCCGCCACCTCCGAAGCCGCCGTCACCCAGCGGCACCTGAGACGGCTTTGGGCGATGCCGGGGACGCAGCTGGGCGTGGTGGCCTGGCCGGCGGCCCGCAAAGACCGATTGTTCGGCACCTGGCACTACTGGTGGCAGGCGCATCTGCTGGATTGCCTGCTCGATGCGCAGCTGCGGGACCCACAGCCGCTGCGACACACCAGCATCAACCGGCAGGTGCGCTCGCATCGGCTGCGCAACAACTTCTCCTGGACCAACAGCTATTACGACGACATGGCGTGGCTGGCGCTGGCCCTGGAGCGTGCCGCCCGGATCGCCGGGGTGCAGCGGCGGCGCGCGCTGCCCAAACTCGCCGACCAGTTCGTCACGGCATGGGCACCCGAGGACGGCGGCGGTATCCCGTGGCGCAAGCAGGACCAGTTCTTCAACGCCCCCGCCAACGGCCCGGCCGGGATCTTCCTGGCCCGTTATGACGACTGGCTGCAGCGGGCCCAGCAGATGGCCGACTGGGTCGACCGCACGCTGATCGATCCGGAGACGCATCTGGTGTTCGACGGCATCAAGGACGGGTCGTTGGTCCGTGCCCAGTACACCTACTGCCAGGGCGTGGTGCTCGGCCTGGAGACCGAATTAGCGGCGCGCACCGGCGACCAGCGCCACTTCGCCCGGGTGCAGCGGCTGGTCGCCGCCGTGGACGAGCACATGGCTCCGGCGGGTGTGCTGCGCGGCGCCGGCGGCGGCGACGGCGGTCTGTTCGCGGGTATCACCGCTCGCTACCTTGCGCTGGTGGCCACCACTTTGCCGGGCGACGCCGCCGACGACGTCGCGGCTCGCCGCACCGCCGCCAAGGTAGTGCTGTCGTCGGCGAAATCAGCGTGGGACTATCGGCAGACGGTGGACGGGTTGCCGGTATTCGGGGCGTTCTGGGACCGTAACGCCGAACTGCCCGCCGCGGGCGGACAGCAGGCTCAGTTCGTCGCGGGGGCGGTGAACAGCTCCGAGATCCCGGAGCGCGATCTGTCGGTCCAGCTGTCGGGCTGGATGCTGATGGAGGCCGCCCACAGCGTCGCCGTTGTCAGCTCACTCGGGTAGTGCGGCCTCGTTCTTGTCGCGGTCCTTGTCCCGCCGCCGCGACCGGTAGGTACGCCACGCCGCTGTCATCACCGGCAGCAGCGAGACGAACAGAATGCCGAGGATGATTTTTTCCAGGTTGTGGTGCACGAACGGCACGTTGCCCAGGAAGTAGCCGGCCAGCGTCGCGCCGGCGCCCCAGGCGATGCCGCCGACGATGTCGAACGCGAGAAATACCGGATAGCGCATGTAGGAGACGCCGGCGACCACCGGGACGAAGGTCCGCACGAACGGCGCGAAGCGGGCCAGGATGATCGTCCAGGGCCCGTATTTTTCGAAGAATGCATGCGACTCGGTCACATAGTGCTTTTTGAAGAACCGCGAATCTTCCTTCTTGAACAGTGCCGGCCCGATCCGGCGGCCGATGAAGTACGCGTTCTGATCGCCGAGCACCGCCACCACAGCCACGGCTGGGGCGAGCACCCCGATGGTGACCGGCGGGTTCGCACTGGCGGCCAACAGTCCGCCGGTGAACAGCAGCGATTCCCCGGGCAGCAGCGGAAACAGCAGGCCGGTCTCGATGAAGACGATGATCAAGATCCCGGGCAACACGGCGGATCCGAAAACCCCGTCGGCGCCCAACCAGTACATCGGGTCGAGAATGTCCGGCAGGGCCGTCACGGCGACGCTCACGATGTCCCAACATACCGGGCCAGACCCACCGGCCTGGACACAAACTGGTGAGTTGCAATACTGAGTACACCCAGCGTTCTTCGAGGAGGAAGTTTCATGCCTATCGCAACGCCCGAGGTCTACGCCGAGATGCTGGGACGTGCCAAGGAGAACGCGTACGCGTTTCCGGCCATCAACTGCACGTCGTCGGAGACCGTCAACGCCGCACTCAAAGGCTTCGCCGACGCCGGCAGCGACGGCATCATCCAGTTCTCCACCGGGGGTGCGGAGTTCGGCTCCGGCCTCGGCGTCAAGGACATGGTGACGGGTGCTGTTGCGCTGGCCGAGTTCACCCATGTCGTCGCGGCCAAGTACCCGATCAACGTCGCGCTGCACACCGATCATTGCCCCAAGGACAAACTCGACAGCTACGTGCGGCCGCTGCTGGCTCTGTCGTCGGAGCGGGTGAGCAACGGCGGCAATCCGCTGTTCCAGTCGCACATGTGGGACGGGTCGGCGGTGCCGATCGACGAGAACCTGGTGATCGCCCAGGAGCTGCTCAAGGCGGCGGCCGCCGCCAAGATCATCCTCGAGATCGAGATCGGCGTGGTGGGCGGCGAAGAGGACGGCGTCGCCAACGAAATCAACGACAAGCTCTACACCACCCCGGACGATTTCGAGAAAACCATCGACGCGCTCGGCGCCGGTGAACACGGCAAGTACCTGCTGGCCGCGACGTTCGGCAACGTGCACGGCGTCTACAAGCCCGGCAACGTGAAGCTACGTCCCGACATCCTGGCCCAGGGGCAGCAGGTGGCGGCGGCCAAGCTCGGGTTGCCCGAGGGCGCCAAGCCGTTCGATTTCGTCTTCCACGGCGGGTCAGGGTCGCTGAAGTCCGAGATCGAGGAGGCGCTGCGCTACGGCGTGGTGAAGATGAACGTCGACACCGACACCCAGTACGCGTTCACTCGCCCGATCGCCGGTCACATGTTCACCAACTACGACGGCGTGCTCAAGGTCGATGGTGAAGTGGGGGTCAAGAAGGTCTACGACCCGCGCAGCTATCTCAAGAAGGCCGAGGCCGGGATGACCGAGCGGGTGATCGAGGCCTGCAACGACCTGCACTGCGCCGGAAAGTCCCTCGGCTAGCTGCGCCGAGCAGTCGCAAAAGCCCCCGCACGGCCGGCGTGTCGGGGGCTTTTGCGACTGCTCGCCCCCTTACTAGCTCGGGGACTGGCAGATCTTCCACTGGTTGTCGCGGAACTGCAGGTCGAGGCTGCGCGTCGAGCGGACCTGCGGGTCGTAGGCCATGAACGTGGTGACATTGGCTTCCGCGTGCTGGCCGTTGACGACCACCTGGTCGATGCTGGCGATGACCGGATACTGCTTGGCCGCCGAAACCCGTCGATAGGTTTCGCTCCAGGAGTGTTCGTCGTAGTCCACGTAGCCGTCGCGGGTGGTGCCGCAGGTGATGCTGCGCAGCGTGGTCAGATCGCCGGTCTGGATCGCCACGTCGAAACTCTGAATGGTTTGCCGCACCTGCTCTTCCTGCGACACTTTCGCGTGCTTGCCGCGGGTGAACAGCACCGTACCCAGGATGGCGACGGCCGCCACCGCCAGCACGATCACGACAATCGCCAACACCCAACCCCAGTTGCGTTGTCGCAATGGCGGCTTGCCACTGCGAGGCGGAATCGACTGTGGCATAGCGGTTTTCGGTGGTCCGCCGATCGGCGGCGGGGGACCGGGCGGTGCCGGGGAGGTGTGGAAGACCTCGGTGGCCGGCTCGGGAGAGGTGGCGATGACCTGGGTCTCCTTAGCGTCGAAGCCCGGCGCGGTAAAGCGGCGTTCGCGCGGCAGGTCCGCGTTTGCCGACCCCGGGTTGTCCGCCGGGTCGGAGGTGGAGATCACCACGGTCTCGGTTTCGGCGTCATCGGGAATCAGAGGGTCGGGGATCAAAGGCTGGCCCTCGGTGCCTGCGGCGCCTTCATTGCCGGCCGACTGGTCCCCGGTTTCGGTGTCGCCGCGGTCGGGTTCGGGTGCGTTGGGCATAAGCGCTGTTGTCCTCTCGCTATCGAGTGGGTAGTTCGGAGCTTAGCGATTCGACCCCCGATTCGCCCGATCGCCGAGGTGGGGCGGGGTCCTTGGGAAATGACCACCGGCCCGAAGAGGGCGGATGGGCGAAGTTGCAGAATAGGGGTCATGACGCCGATGGGTGATCTTCTAGGGCCTGATCCGATCCTGCTTCCCGGCGACAGTGACGCCGAGGCCGAGCTGCTGGCCGGAGAAAACCCGGGCATCGTCGCCGCCGCACATCCGTCGGCGTCGGTGGCCTGGGCGGCGCTGGCCGAGGAGGCGCTTGCCGACGACAAGGCCATCACCGCCTACGCCTACGCCCGTACGGGCTACCACCGGGGCCTGGACCAGTTGCGCCGCAACGGCTGGAAGGGCTTCGGTCCGGTGCCGTATTCGCACCAGCCCAATCGAGGCTTCCTGCGCTGCGTGGCGGCGCTGGCGCGGGCCGCCGATGCCATCGGGGAAACCGACGAGTACGACCGGTGCGTGGACCTGCTGGACGACTGCGACGCCGCGGCGCGCCCGGCGCTGGGCCTCTGACCGGGTTGGTCACCGCAGGTCGTCGACACGTAGGTGTCGGGCCGGTTGTAGGCGGGTGCATCGGGTCGGTGCATCGACACGCCGTACGACTCGGCCGTGAAGCCGCGACGGAGCATGCTCTGATAAGCCCGGCCACGGTTGAGGTTGACGCCCGCTTCCACTCGGCGCATGCCCTGATGCACGGCGAGCGTTTCGCAGGCATCCAGCAACTGCCCGAAGACGCGTTCGGCGTATGTCCTCGGGCTGACAGCGGCGAACTTGACATAGCACGTGTCCGCGCCGGCCTCGGCACCGGTGCCCAGGTGGCAGACCGCGAATGCGTCCAGCGAGTCGCCGCTGCACAGCAGCACGGTGTCGCCCAATTGCTGGGTGTGGACCGACCGAATCTCGGCGCTGACGTCCAGGCCGTCGTAGATGTCGTCGGTCAGGGCACGGCAGGCATCGATCAGACCGGTCCGTTCGGCGGCGCTGGCCTGCGACAGTCTGGTGAACGAGACGGCCGCCGGCTCGGTGGCCGTCTTGGCGAGTAGCCCGGTCAGGAACCGAGGCCAGAAGCCCAACTTCTGGTAGAGGTGGATGTGGCCCGGGCTGTGCGCAAACGTGAAGAGCCCTGCTGCGGTCACATTCCAGGAGTCGATCAGCTCCATCGTGGCCGTCATCAACTGCTGAGCGATGCCTTGATTCCACAGCTCCGGTGTCACCGTCAGCGGTCCGAAGAACGCGAAATTGCCCCACTTGGTCGCGAAATTCGAGCCCACCACGGCGCCGTTTACCTCGGCGGCAAGCGCGGCATCCGGATCGGTGCGCCACCGTGTCCGGACATACTCACGATCTGCCCAGAAGGTCTGCGTGTCGGGCACCCTCATGAACGTTGCGAATGCCCGTCGGCAGATCGCGCTCGCTGCCGCGAGGTCGGCGTCGCGCAGCGGCCGGATCAGGCGGTCAGCAGTCATGGTTACAGGTTGGCAGCGCAGTATCGGGCATCCTCGGGCAGCTCTACCTGAACGGTGGCGTGCTTCAGCCCCCGGTCGTACAGCAGCGCACGCGCCTCCCGCAGCACTGTGGTCAACTCGCCGCCGCTGGTCAGGTGTGCGGTGACCATGTCCTTTCCGGGTGCAAGGGTCCACACGTGCAGGTCGTGCACGTCCGTCACACCGTCCACGGAGCCCAGCGCCGTCCGAAGCTCCGACACGTCGATGTGGCTGGGCGACGACTCGGAAAGGATGCGCAATGCTGCGCGGGCCAGCGACAGAGCCCTGGGCGCTACCCACAGCGCGACCAGCACGGCCACCACCACGTCGGCATAGGGCCACCGCGTCGTGACGGTCACCACGCCGGCGATCAACACGCCGAAGCTGCCGACGGTATCGGCCACGACTTCCATGTAGGCGCCCTTGACCGCCAGACTTCCCTCGGAATGGGACCGCAACAACATCGCCACGACGAAGTTGGCGACCAGGCCCGCCAGCGCCACCACGATCATCGGCATCCCGGGCACCGCGGGAGTCTCGCGAAGACGGTCCACCGCCTCGTAGAGGATGAACAGCGCGACCCCGATTAGCAGCACCGCGTTGGCTACCGCGGTGAACACCTCGGCTCGATGCCAACCATAGGTGCGGGCCGGTGACGAGCTGCCCCGCCTGGCGAGCACGACGGCGGCCAGCCCCATGAACACGGCGACGACGTCGGTGAGCATGTGTCCGGCATCGGCCAGCAGGGCGATCGAGTTGATCAGCAGCGCCGTGGTCAGTTCCACCACGAAGAACGCCGCCAGGATGGCCGCGGCCGCGATCATCCGCGGGATCATGCGAGAGACGTCCGCCCCGGCCGGGGCATGCGAGGTGTGATTGTGGACAGCGCCCATGACCAGTAATATATGCATAACAACGCATATATCGCAACATGATCAGATCCAGCGGCTCCAAAACCGAGTCAGCGAATTGCCTGCGGTCGCCAGCACGTGCGGCACTCCGGAAAAGTCGAAGAGCCAGCCCACGATCCCGAACAGCCATTGGTTCAGTACCGGTGTCAGCAGGACGAACAGCAGGATGAAGACGCCGAACTGCCTGGCCGGCGCCAGCGCCCGCTGCGTCTGCGGACTCAAGTGCGGCTCCAGGGCGTCGTAACCGTCCAGGCCCGGGATCGGCAGCAGGTTCAGCACCACCGCCATGATCTGCAGGAAGCCCAGGAACGCCACCCCGGCCCACAGCACCCAGTGGTGCTCGTCGTAGAGCAACCGGGTTGCGGTCAGCAGCAGCACTGCCAGCGCCAGGTTAGCCGCCGGTCCGGCCAGGCTGACCAGACTGCGACGGGTCGGCGTCATAAACCACGTCCGCAGGTAGACCGCCGCGCCCGGCAGGCCGATTCCACCCAGCGCGATGAAGACCATCGGCAACAACAGCGACATGGCCGGATGGCTGTAGCGCCGCGGGTCCAGGGTCAGGTAGCCGCGCACCGCGGTGTCGTGGTCGCCGAATCGCCAGGCGGTGAACGCATGCCCGAACTCGTGCAGGCACAGCGAGACCAACCAGCCGGCGATCACGAAGATGAACACTCCGGCATAGGCCAATGGCCGCGCACTGACCCCGGACAGCCACGCCAGCGCCCCGCCCACGGCCGTCAGTGCGACCAGGCCCAGAAAGATCGGGCTGGGTCGCACCGACTCGTGCAGGCCTCTCTCTCTCACCGGTCGAAAACTACCGGACCAGCAGCCAGCCTTCGACGTGGCGGTAGAACGCGGATCTTCGCACCGATCGGGGTGCCGCGACACCGTCGCGCTTCACCAAGGCGCCGGTGGTGCCCAGCTGAGCGGCCCGTCCGCTGACCCAGCGGCGCCACGGTACGGTGTCCAGTGCGGCCCGCAGGCCCGGCAACTCCGGCGTCGGCTCGATACACACCCCGGCGACGTCGCCGTCGAACAACACGGTGTCGTCGACCACGGCCTCGCCGCGGATCAGCCGCGCCCGGTCCAGCGGCAGCCAACCGGCCCGGCCGACGATCACCGTCCCGGTCTCGTCGCGGATCAGCGGCACCCGATGGGCCGTTCCCCGCCGCGCCCGCCGCGCCGCACGGCGCCCGGCCGGCAATCGATACACCCGGCAGGCCCTGGTGCGCCGACGCGGCGCGTAGCCCACCTCGATGTCGAGTCGGCCGGCGCGCAGCAGCCGGGTCAGCACGCCGGCCAGGTCGGCGTCATCGCCGATCACAATGAGCCGCCGGTAGGAGCAGACTGCGGTGTCGAGGTCGCCGGGTCGGTGCGTCGGCAGGCCGGTCAAGGTGGCGGGCACCGGCCGATCACCGAACACCAATACCGCGGTGCTGGGCAGTTTCGCCCCGTTATGCATGGTTCCTCGCAAACCGCTGGGTAGGGTAAGTCACCGGCTGGACCACAATAGGCGGGCACAACCCGCGAGAGCAGGTGGGAGCGCGTCATGCCGGCAATCGTCCTGATCGGCGCCCAGTGGGGCGACGAGGGCAAGGGTAAAGCCACCGATCTGCTCGGGGGGCGGGTGCAGTGGGTGGTGCGTTACCAGGGCGGCAACAACGCCGGGCACACGGTCGTGCTGCCGACCGGCGAGAACTTCGCGTTGCACCTCATCCCGTCGGGTGTGCTGACCCCCGGCGTCACCAACGTCATCGGCAACGGCGTGGTGATCGACCCCGGGGTCCTGCTCGACGAGCTGCACGGCCTGGAAGAGCGCGGGGTCGACACCTCCAAGCTGCTGATCTCGGCCGACGCGCATCTGCTGATGCCCTATCACGTGGCCATCGACAAGGTCACCGAGCGCTACATGGGCAGCAAGAAGATCGGCACCACCGGCCGCGGCATCGGCCCCTGCTACCAGGACAAGGTGGCCCGCATGGGGATCCGGGTCGCCGATGTGCTCCACCCCGAGCAGCTGGCCCACAAGGTCCAGGCCGCACTCGAATTCAAGAACCAGGTGCTGGTCAAGATCTACAACCGCAAGGCCCTGGAGCCGGCGCAGGTGGTCGAATCGCTGCTGGAGCAGGCCGACGGTTTCCGCCATCGCATCGCCGACACCCGGCTGCTGCTCAACAACGCGCTCGATGCCGGCGAAACGGTGTTGCTGGAAGGGTCCCAGGGCACGTTGCTCGATGTGGACCATGGCACCTACCCCTATGTGACCTCGTCGAACCCGACGGCGGGGGGGGCGGCCGTGGGCTCCGGCATCGGCCCTACCCGGATTCGCACGGTGCTGGGCATCCTCAAGGCCTACACCACCCGGGTGGGCTCGGGCCCGTTCCCCACCGAGCTGTTCGACGAGAACGGCGAATACCTGTCCAAGACCGGCGGCGAATTCGGGGTGACCACCGGCCGGCGCCGGCGCTGCGGCTGGTTCGACGCCGTCGTCGCGCGCTACGCCACCCGGGTCAACGGCATCACCGACTTCTTCCTGACCAAACTCGACGTGCTGTCCAGCCTGGAAACGGTGCCGGTGTGTGTCGGCTATCGGATCGACGGAAAGCACACCGGCGAGATGCCGATGACCCAGAGTGATCTGTGCCATGCTGAGCCGGTTTACCAGGAGCTGCCGGGATGGTGGGAAGACATCTCCGCCGCGCGTGACTTCGACGACCTGCCGGCCAAGGCTCGTGACTACGTGCTGCGGCTGGAAGAGCTCGCCGGAGCGCCGGTTTCGTGCATCGGTGTCGGTCCCGGACGGGATCAGACCATCGTGCGCCGCGACGTCCTGGCGGCCCGTCCGTGACGCACTATTCCTCGCTGGCGTCAGACGGATGCCCCGAAGAAGAAGATCCCGAATACCAGCACCACGGCGGCTTTCCGGAATACGCCCCCGCCAGCCCCGGCGCGGGTTTCCGCCGTTTCGTGACGACGATGCGCCGGTTGCAGGACCTGGCGGTGTCGGCAGACCCGGGTGACGACGTGTGGGACGAGGCCGCCGAGCGCGCCGCCGCGCTGGTCGAGCTGCTGGGTCCGTACCGGGCCGAGGAAGGCAAGGGGCCGGCCGGGCGGACCCCCGATCTGCCCGGCATGGGCAGCCTGTTACTGCCGCCGTGGACGTTGACCCGCTACCGGCCCGACGGTGTGGAAATGACGGGTTCGTTCAGCCGGTTTCATGTCGGGGGCAACCACGCGGTGCACGGTGGCGTGCTGCCGTTGCTGTTCGACCACATGTTCGGCATGGTGTCGCATGCGGCGGGGCGGCCGATCAGCCGGACGGCTTTCCTGCACGTCGACTACCGCAAAATCACCCCGATCGATGCGCCGCTGGTCATCCGGGGACGGGTGACCCGGAGCGAGGGCCGCAAAGCGTTCGTGTCCGCGGAATTGGTCGACGCCCGCGGCCCTGGCGAGACGGTGTTGGCCGAGGGCAACGGCCTGATGGTGCGGCTGCTGCCCGGCCAGCCCTAACGGGAAGCTACTGGCTTTGGCTCGGGTTCGGCGGCACCACGATGATGGTCGCCCCCGGGATGGCCGCCAACGTCGCGGCCAGGTTGGCCACCACGCCGGGCGGTAAACCGGACGGCAACCCCGGGATGTTCGCGCCGGCGGCCGCCGGGATCGAGGGTGTGTTCGCCGCAGGTCTGCCGGCCGCCGCGGCCCCGCCACCCGCTGCCGGTGCGGCCGCGGCCGGGGTGGGCGAGGAGGCGCCGCCCCGGGCTGCCAGGCCGGCCAGGCTGGTCCCGGCCAAGCCCGCCGCCGCCATGCCCGTGTAGCCGCTGTCCGAACCGTCCGTCATGTACATCGGTGTGGTGCCGGGGAACATCGCAGCGACCTGGCGCACCGCCGGCGGAAGCATCCAGCTCTGCGGCACCGAGAGCCCGCCGATATTGGCCGAGTAGCCGGACAGCGCGGCGATCGGCGGCTGGGGCGGGGTGAACACCCGGCCTGGCAGGGGGACGCGGCCAGTGCTGTCGCGGCCGGGGCTGGGGACACAGGTCGATCCGTCGTCGGCACTCTCGTCGGGTTGTCTCGCACCCAGATCCTTCTCCCATTCATCGACCTCGTCGTGGCGATAGATTTCGATCAGCTGCGCCGCCTGCAGCCCCCAGCTGCCGGCTGCGACGATCACCGCCGCGGCCACCAGAAAGTCGAGTTCCCCAAGCGGTGTGGGCAGGTTCACCAAGTCGGGCAATTCCACGACTGCGGCTGCCGGCGCAGCCGCCGCCGGGGCGGCCGTGCTGGCCGCCTGAGCGGTGGTGGCGTCGGGCGCCGGTTGGATCCCGGTCGTGGTCGGGGGCGGGGCGGCAAACGGCGGCAACTCCGACGCGGCCGCCGAGCTGCCGGCGTAGCCGTCCATGACGACAATGTCCTGAGCCCACATTTCGCTGTAATCGGCTTCACTGGCGGCGATCGCCGGCGTGTTCTGTCCGAAGATGTTCGTCCGCGCCAGCGCGACCATGGTGCTGCGGTTGGCCGCGATCTCCCCCGGGGGCACCGTCGCCGCATACGCCGATTCGTAGGCGTTGGCCGCGGCAACGGCCTGAGCCGCGGCCTGCTCGGCCTGAGCCGCAGTGACCCGCATCCACGCCACGTAGGGCGCGGCCGCGGCCGCCATCGAGAGCGCCGACGGGCCTCGCCACTCGTCGCCGGTGAGCCCGGCTATCACCGCGGAATACGACGCGGCCGTGGCGTTCAGTTCGTTGGCCAGCCGCTCCCAGGCCGCCGCCGCGTGCAGCAGCGGAGCTGAGCCGGGACCGGCATACAGCCTTGCGGAATTGATTTCCGGCGGCAGTGCCGCGAAGTCCATTCCCATCATCATCGCGATGTCCCCCCCCGGCCCGCCGCCGCGGCGTGAGTCGCATCGCCGGCCGCATCCACCGGCGGCCGGGTCATCACGAAAGACATGAACTTCTCCTTGACGGAAATTGCGCGGTCCGCGAAGGGCCTTCTATTCGGATGGCGCAAATGACCGCCCGCCACTCACCCGACCCACATGCTCGTAGGCGAGGCAAACACCGGGCTGTGAGCAGGGTTACACAAAAACTCGAGAAATGAGCGCAGAAGCGCCTTTCTCTTAGCGAGCCCACGGTTACGGCGGGTAATTGCGTTGCCGCGGGCCTCGCTGGTCCCGCCGCGTTCGGCACCCGCGCCAGCGCCCCTATCCTTGAGCAGCGGGACCACTACCGATGGAGAGGGTGAGCTGGTGACTGACGGCTTGACCGAGGGACGGGATGAGCTCACCGGTAATGACGAGCGGCCGGCGGCTGGCGACGGTCCGGCCCGGGACGACGCGACGACGGCCCTGGATGTGTCGCCCGCCGCAACCGGCCTGCCGGCGGCGGCCGAGCCCGATGGCAGGCCGCGGGTGCTGTTGCTGGGCTCGGATGAGCTGGGCCGGGAGCTGACAGTTGCGTTACAAGGCTTTGGCGCAGAGGTGATCGCTGCCGACGAACGCCCCGATGCGCCCGCGCACCGCGTCGCCGACCAGGCGCTTGTCGTCTCAATGGCCGATGCCGACGAGCTGGCGGCGCTCTTTGCTCGGCTGCATCCGGACTTCGTGGTGACGCTCACCGACGTGGTCAGCGTCGACGCACTCGATGCTCTCCAAGCCGGCCAAGCCCGGCAGGCTCGGTCTGACGGGTGGTACACCGAGCTGGTGCCCAGCGCCCGCAGCGTCCGGCTGACCCGTGACCGGGAAGGCCTGCGCAAGCTGGCCGCCGACGAGCTCGGCCTGCCTACCGCACCGTTCTGGTTCGTCGCATCGCTTGCCGAACTCCAGGCGGTGGCCGCTCACGCCGGCTACCCGTTGATGGTCAAACCCGTCGCCAAGGTAAGCGGTCGGGAGCGGTCGGTGGTCCGCGGGCCCGACGAGATCGAGCGTGCCTGGCATCTCGCAGCCGGAGGTGAGCTCGCGGGCGCACCTCCCAGGGTGTGGGCCGAGAGGGTGGTCGATATCGAGGTTCTGGTCACCCTGATCGTGGTGTGCAGCGACGGGCCGGCGGGACCGGAAATCACCTTTTGTGCGCCGGTCGGCTATCGCGGCGCAGACGACCGGGGTGACGGGGACCTGGAATCCTGGCAACCGCAGCAGCTGAGTACCGCCGCGCACGACGCGGCCAGGTCGATAGCCGCCCGCATCGTGAAGGCACTCGGCGGACGGGGTGTCTTCAGCGTCGAATTGATGGTCAACGGCGACGAGGTGTACTTCGCCGACGTCACCGCGTGGCCGGGCGACAGCGCCTGGGTCACCCTGTGCAGCCAGCGGCTTTCCGCCTTCGAGTTGCAGGCCCGGGCGGTTATGGGCCTTGGGGTGGACACGTTGATGGTGTCGCCGGGCGCCGCTCGGGTGGTCGGCCCGGGCCGGGCGGCGGCGGGTGTGGCGCCCAGTGCCGAGACGCTGACGGCCGCGCTGAGCGTCCCGGAAAGCGATGTCCGGGTGTTTACGAGTGCGCGCGCCGCCGCAGCGCGCAGGCTTGGCGTGGCGCTGGCGACCGCGCCCGACGTGGGGACCGCGCGCGGCCGCGCCCGAGACGTCGCCGACCGGCTCAGTATGCGAGACTCGGGCAGGTGAGCTACGCGGGAGATCTAACGCCGTTCGAAGCATGGACCATGCTCAGCGACAACCCTGAGGCTGTGTTGGTGGACGTGCGGACCGCCGCCGAGTGGCATTTCGTCGGTGTACCGGACTTGTCCAGCCTGGGCCGCGACGTCGTCTACATCGAGTGGAACACCGTCGACGGAGCGCGCAACCCGAACTTCGTCGCCGCACTGCAGGACGCCATCGCGCCCGCGGAAGGTCCGGGCGAGCGGCCGGTCGTTTTCCTGTGCCGCTCCGGTCATCGCTCCATCGGCGCTGCCGAAGCCGCAACCGGCGCCGGGATCACGCCGGCCTACAACGTGTTGGACGGCTTCGAAGGGCACCTCGACGCCGAGGGTCATCGTGGTGTGGTCGGTTGGCGGGCAATCGGATTGCCGTGGAGGCAGGGGTGATCCGGTGACGGGGTGGCGGCGATGACCGGCGCGCGTTCGGTCCGCACGCCCAAGCCGCTGCCCGACGGTGTCAGCCAGGCCACCATCGGAGTGCGCGGCGGGCTGTTGCGCTCGGGGTTCGACGAGACCGCCGAGGCGATGTATCTGACGTCCGGCTATGTCTACGAGTCGGCGGCGACGGCCGAGCAGTCGTTTGCCGGCGAGCTGGACCACTTCGTGTACTCGCGCTACGGCAACCCGACCGTATCGATGTTCGAGGAGCGGCTGCGACTGATCGAGGGAGCGCCGGCGGCATTCGCCACCGCCAGCGGCATGGCGGCGGTGTTCACCTCGCTGGGCGCGCTGCTGGCGGCCGGGGATCGGTTGGTGGCCGCGCGCAGCCTGTTCGGATCGTGCTTTGTGGTGTGCAACGAGATCCTGCCGCGCTGGGGAGTGCAGACGGTTTTCGTCGACGGCGACGACCTTTCGCAATGGGAGCAGGCGCTGGCCGACCCCTCCAAGCCCACCCGAGCGGTGTTCTTCGAGACGCCGGCGAATCCCATGCAGTCGCTGGTGGACATCGCCGCGGTGACTGAGCTGGCACATGCCGCCGGTGCAAAAGTCGTGCTGGACAACGTTTTTGCCACGCCATTGCTGCAGCAGGGCTTTCCGCTCGGGGTTGACGTGGTGGTGTACTCGGGCACCAAGCACATCGACGGCCAAGGCCGGGTGCTCGGCGGCGCCATCCTTGGTGACAAGGAGTACATCGACGGCCCGGTGCAGAAACTGATGCGCCACACCGGACCGGCGATGAGCGCCTTCAATGCCTGGGTGCTGCTGAAAGGCCTTGAGACACTCGCGGTTCGGGTCGAGCACAGCAATTCCTCGGCGCTGCGGATCGCCGCGTTCCTGGAAGCCCATCCCGCGGTGAGTTGGGTGCGCTACCCGTTTTTGCCGTCACATCCGCAATACAACCTGGCCAAGCGGCAAATGTCCGGCGGCGGAACCGTCGTCACCTTCGCGCTGGACGCTCCGGAGAGTGCGGCCAAGCAACGGGCGTTCGAGGTGCTCGACAAGCTTGCGCTGATCGATATCTCCAACAACCTCGGGGACGCGAAATCGCTTGTCACGCATCCGGCTACCACGACGCACCGGGCCATGGGCCCGGAGGGCCGCGCCGCGATCGGCCTGGGTGACGACGTGGTCCGCATCTCGGTCGGGCTGGAAGGCACCGACGACCTGATCGCCGATCTGGACCGGGCGTTGAGCTAGTCGGCGTCTGTAGTGCCCGGCTCTCGCGCTCCAAATATCTTGGGCGCGTTAGGTTGTCGCGGTGAGTGTTGGCGGACGCGGTTGGGTGGGTATGTCAATCAGGGCGTCGAGTGTGCCGCCAGGGCGTCGAGTGTGCCGCCAGGGCGGCCCGCGGCGCTTTTCCCGCCCTACATACACACTCAAAGCCGTCACCGCACACTCGATGCGGCAGCATCACAGCCGACCGGTTGAGCACGTAAGTCATCCCCGGAAATCCGCCACCACAAGAGGTTTGAGCGAAGATACGGGCGGGCAGACCGCGCACCGGCTTCTCGGCGACTGCGGTGGCGCAGGTAACGTCCGCCGGCTACGGGACGCCGGCGCGGCGACCAGCGTCCTGGACGGCAACCTAACCGACCGCTCGCTGTTCGGCCCTTTCGGCCTGTTCGGCAGCGGCCAGGGCGCCTTCTTCGGCCCGCGCCTGGACATAGCGCATCGCCAGCCTGGCGTAGACCATCTGGCTGGTGATGGCCATCTGCCCGCGTGTGCGGCCCAGGAAGGCCAGCCCCCAGGAGAACGCGGCGGCAATGCGATTGCGGTGGCCCACCAGGTACAGCAGATGCAGCAGCAGCCACGCCAGCCAGGCGAAGAATCCGGCGAACTCCACCTTGCCGATCTTGGTGACGGCGCTGAAATGGGAGATGAGGGCCATGCTGCCCTTGTTGAAATAGTGGAACGGCTTGCGGTTGGCCGGGTCGTCATGGCCTTTCACCGCGTGCTTGATGATCGTGGTGGCATAGCGTGCCCCCTGGATGGCGCCCTGGGCCATCCCGGGTACACCGGGCACCGACATCAAATCACCGACCACGAAGACGTACGGGTGTCCTTTGACGGTGAGGTCGGGTTCCACGATTACCCGTCCGGCGCGATCGGTTTCGGTTCCCCCGGACTGTTCGGCCACCATCTTGCCCAGCGGGCTGGCCTGTACGCCGGCCGCCCACACCTTGCACGCGCAGTCGATGCGGCGCTCGGTGCCGTCTTTGTCCCTGACCGTGATGCCCTTGTAATCCACGGCGGTCACCATCGCGTTGAGCTGGACTTCGACGTCCATCTTCTCGAGCTTTCGTTGCGCCTTGAGACCCAACTTCGGGCCCATCGGCGGCAGTACCGCGGGCGCGGCGTCGAGCAGGATCACCCGGCACTCGCTGGGCGTAATGGTTCGAAATGCCCCGGCGAGGGTGCGCTCGGCGAGTTGGACAATCTCCCCGGCGAGCTCCACGCCCGTGGGACCGGCCCCGACCACGACGAAAGTCAGCCGGCGTTCGCGCTCGGCATGGTCGGTGGCGACTTCGGCGGCCTCGAACGCTCCCAGGATCCGCCCACGCAGCTCCAGGGCATCGTCAATGGTCTTCATGCCGGGCGCGAAGATGGCGAAATCGTCGTTGCCGAAATAGGACTGCTGCGCACCGGCTGCCACGATGAGACTGTCAAACGGCGTGACCGTCTCCATGTCCATCAATTTCGACGTGACCGTCTTTGCGTTCAGGTCCATGCCGATGATTTCACCCAGCAACACCCGCACGTTCTTTTGGTTGCGCAAGATCAGCCTGGTGGTCGGGGCGATGTCACCCTCGGACAAAATTCCGGTGGCCACTTGGTACAGCAGCGGCTGGAACAAGTGGGTGGTCGTCTTGGAGATGAGGGTGACGTCGACGTCGGCTCGCTTGAGCGCCTTGGCCGCGGTCAGCCCGCCAAAACCGCTGCCGATGATGACGACGTGATGGCGCCTGCCGACGGACGAGCCTTCGCTGGGTGGGGGCGTCATGGTCCTCCTTCAGTTTTCGTCATTCGCTGCGACAGTCTCAGGGTCACTGCGGCGCATGTATACCGTACGACTTCGCCCGGGCTGACGTCGATTGTTTCCGGGCCCCACCGTGCGCCGAGCATCATCTGCGTCTGCTTTCCGGTCGTGTTCGGAAGCAAACCTATTGCCGGCCAGTCTCGTTCGTTTGGTGGCGCTATCGGATGGGTGCGGTCGCGATGAAGTGCGGTGCCTTTCCGCGGAGCGGCACAACGGTTGCAATATACGGGTGGGGGTATATGGTGCCGCCGTGGCCCTCCGGCAGGCGGGCACTGTCTCGAGGCTGCTTGGGCGATCTGCGCTCATCGCGGCTCTGGCCGCGTTGCTGCTCGGGGTGGCAGGCGGTCATTGCGGGTTGCCGCGATGGGAATTTTCCCCGGCCCACCTATCACAGTCGCGCCTCGCGACGCCGACCATCAGTTGGTGATCAACGGGAAGCACGCGCAGCGTTCCGACGCTGCGGCATCGCTGTGTCCCGGCAAGCTGGCGACGGCCATACTGCCGCAGTCGGTCACGCCGGCCCTGGGTGTCGTCGCCATGCTCGCGGTGGTCGGTCTCGTTGGTCTGTTCGTTGACCCGGTGGCGTTCGGTGGGCGCAGTCCGCCTGCCACGCCACATTGGGCCATCTCCGGTCGGGTGCTCTTGACCCGGCTCTGGGTAGCGCGTCGCTGACCGGTCAAGCGGCCGCGCGCCGTTTTCGGCTCGCCTGAAAACCGACAATCGGTATGTCTTCGGCGGTCGTCTTCGTTGTGATCGGCATTTCCGCCGTCGCCTCAGGCGTCAAAGCGGCTGTGCAGCGCCGCATCTGACGTTGAGCGCAGTGTGCGTAGAGCTAATTCAGTTGAAGGTCAAGCGAAATGGATTTTGGTGCATTGGCACCCGAAGCCACTTCGGCGAAAATGTATACCGGCCCTGGCGCCGGGTCGCTGCTGGGCGCGGCGGCAGCGTGGGAAGCAGTAGCCGACGAGCTGTACTGCGCGGCGGATTCGTGCGCCGCGACCATCTCGGCCGTCACCGGCCACACCTGGATAGGCCAGGCAGCGGTGGCGATCTCGCCCAGCCGGTAACGGCGTCGGCTTCGGGGTGGAACTTCGCGGAATGCCTGAGCCTGCTGACCTCGTTGACTTCGCCCGCCAGCGCGGCTGCCTCGACGATGAGTTCGACGATGTCGGCAATGTCCTCGGTGAGCTCGGTGGCAAAGCTTCTCAGCTCGTCCACCACCGCGGTGGCCAGCGATGCCGCAACGCTGGGCTCGGCGCTGTCCGGTGTCGGAGCGGTGGCGCCGGCGGCAGGGCTTTTCACGGCGGGGACCGCATCGGCCGTCGCGGCCGAGGTGGGCAAGGCCGCGTCGCTGGGACCGTTGTCGGTGCCGTCGAGTTGGGCCTCGACCGCAATGACGGTCAGCCCCGCGGCCGCGCCGTGGAGCGGCGCCGCCGGTGTTGTGGCCGCCCAGTCAGGTGCGAGCGGAAACCTGTTGGGCGGGTTGCCGATTGCCGGAATGCCCAGCCGCGGTGGTGCGAGCGGCCTGAACGGCACGACGCCACGGCCCGGGGCGCCCCCCACGGTGATGCCGCGCCCGCTGTTCGGCGGATGAGCCCGCCGGGTCCCGTGCGTCGCGACGGACCGGGCGACGGGGCCGGCTCACGGCCAGCCGCTGGCGTTAGTGGCGTACCTGGCGTTGAGCCCGGTGCAGAAATCTGCGGCCGTGCCGGCGAGCAAGATGTAGTAGACCTCGGTGCGACGCAGATCGCCGTCGGTCGGGGTGGTCCAGCCGTTGTTGCACATGGCGCTTTCGCCGCCCGCGGTGGACCGGCGCCAATTGGTCTTGACGCAGCTGACCAATGCGTCGACGTTCGCAGTGGCGCTCTTGGCCGCGACCAGCATCGCGCCTCCCCACAGCCCGTCCGCACGCCGGTAGGCGCGGGCCCCGAACGGGGGACCCGACCCCGCACCGTTGCCCTGGCAGGCCAACGCACGGTGCAGCAGCACGAAGGGCGCAGCCAGCTGCGGGTCGGTCACCGAGGCGGCCGCGATGATGAATTGAGCCGCGTCCGAGCCGTCGACCTCCTGGACATTCGGGTTGTTGAGGCCGGTCAGTTGCTGGGAAAGGCCCGGCGCCGCGCCGGGGCCGGCGATCATCGGACCGCTGCCGGTGGAGGTCATCGGCGGCAGCGTAACGGTGGGCTCGGCGACTGCCTTGGGGGCCACTGTCAGAGCGCCCAGTGACAGCCCGCACACAGCCACGGCGACGACGATCCGGTGTGACATACGCCCATCATCTACTGTCCTGGCGTCACGGGTGGGGCGGATTCGAATAGAACGTGCCGGCTGAACCATCGGCCCGGGCTGGCTCAGCGGAATGCGGCCATGCCGGTGAAGGCCTGGCCGAGCACCAGCTGGTGCATCTCGGGGGTGCCCTCGTAGGTCAGTACCGATTCCAGGTTGACCATGTGCCTGATCACCGGGTACTCCAGCGATATTCCGTTGCCGCCCAGGATGGTCCGCGCGGTCCGGCAGATCTCGATCGCCTCGCGGGTGTTGTTGAGCTTGCCGAAGCTGACCTGCTCGGGGCGCAGGCCGACACGGTCTTTGAGCCGTCCTAGATGCAGCGCGAGCAGTTGGCCCTTGTGCAGTTCGACGGCCATGTCGACAAGCTTCGCCTGAGTCAACTGGAATCCGGCGATGGGACGGCCGAATTGGGTGCGCTGTATAGCATAGTCCAGCGCGGACTGCCACGACGAGCGCGCCGCACCCATTGCGCCCCAAACGATTCCGTAACGCGCCTCGGACAGGCACGCCAGCGGCGCCCGGAGTCCAATAGCGGCGGGCAGCATCGCTTCGGCGGGCAGCCGGACACTGTCGAGCACCAACTCGCTGGTGATCGACGCTCGCAGCGAGAGCTTGTGGTGAATGGTGTTGGCGGTGAAGCCCGGGGTGTCGGTGGGCACGACAAATCCGCGGATTCCCTCGTCGGTGCCGGCCCACACGACTGCCACGTCGGCGACCGAACCGTTGGTGATCCACATCTTTCGCCCGTCGAGCAGCCAATCCGAGCCGTCACGTCGGGCCCGTGTTTTCATGGCGGCCGGGTCGGATCCGGCGTCGGGTTCGGTCAGCCCGAAACAGCCGACCAGCTCACCGGCCGCCATGCCGGGCAGCCATTGCTGCTTCTGCTCCTCGGAGCCGTTGTGCCAAATGGCGAACATTGCCAGCGAACCTTGCACCGATACCAACGACCGGATGCCGGAATCGGCGGCCTCGAGCTCCAGGCAGGCCAAGCCGTAGTGGACCGCGGACGAGCCCCCACATCCGTAGCCGTGCAAATGCATTCCCAGCAGGCCGAGTTGGCCGAACTGTTTGGCCAGCTCGCGGGCCACCGGAAGGTCGCCGTTCTCGAACCACTCGGTGACGAACGGCGTCACCTGTTCGGCACAGAATTGCCGTACGGTGTCGCGGACCGCGAGTTCATCGGCGGACAGCGACGCGTCCAGCCCGAGCGGGTCGTAGCGGTCGAAGGCGGGCGGTGTGTCAGTGCTCATGACCAACATCCTGCCCGGCCCGGTAATCTCGCTCCATGCAACCGCGGCGCCGGCTCTCCTGGATGGGCGCGTTGGCAACCGACGTGGTCGCCGTCCTGATCTTCTGCACCCTCGGGCGCCGCAGCCATGCCGAGGGCATCAGCGTCGCCGGCGTCGCGACAACCGCGTGGCCGTTTCTGAGCGGGACCCTCGCCGGATGGCTGGTGTCGCGGGGCTGGCGACGGCCCACCAGCGTGACACCCACCGGGGTGATGGTGTGGATCGGCACGGTGGCGGTCGGCATGGTGTTGCGCAAGGCCACGGCGGCCGGTGTGGCGGTGAGTTTCGTCGTGGTCGCCTCGTCGGTCACCGGCGTGTTATTGCTCGGTTGGCGCGCGGCCGCCGGGCTGATGCTGCGCCGCCGTTCGGATGTGTGACGAGGCCCTGACGGGGTGAGGGCAGATGGTACGCACCGATGACGACGACTGGGATCCGGCGACCGGCGTCGGGGTAACCGCGACGTTCGGCGCCACCGCCAGGGCCGTCGGCGCCGCCGCCGGGTTGCTGAACGACCCGTTCGCCGAACCGTTGGTTCGCGCCGCGGGAGTGCCGTACTTCACCCGGATTATCGACGGCGATCTGGTGGAGACCGACGAGGCCGAAAACCGGACAACGGCCGCGCTCATCGACATCCTGGTGACCCACACCCGATTCCTCGACGGTTTCCTTGCCGACGCGGGCCGGGCGGGGATTCGTCAGGCGGTGATCCTGGGGTCGGGCCTCGATGCCCGGCCATACCGGCTGTGGTGGCCACCGGGAACAACGGTGTACGAGATAGACCAGCCCCGAGTGATCGAATTCAAAACCCGCTTGTTGTATGGGCTGGGCGCCAAGCCGACAGCGCACCGCCGTGCGGTCGGCATCGACCTTCGTCAGGATTGGCTGGCGGCCTTGTGGCGGGTCGGTTTCGACGCGGACCAGCCCACGGTGTGGATTGCCGAGAACCTGCTCGTGGGCTACCTGCCGCCCGGCGGGCAGGAGCGGCTGCTGAAAGACGTCACCGCGGTGAGTGCGCTCGGCAGCCGGTTCGCCGCCGATCACATGCCCACCTGGACACCGTTACAGCAGAAGGCGGGACGGGCTTTCGTCGACCGCTGGCGCAAGTTCGGCCTGGACGTAGACCTGGCAGCGCTGACGTATCCGGGTGAATACCGTTATCTGCCGGAATGGTTGGCATCCAACGGCTGGGAGACGGTGGACCGCGACGTCGTCGAACTGTTCGCCGCGATGGGAATGCCCGGCCGCTGGAGTGTCCGGCCTCGTGACGTGGCGATCACACCCAGATACGTCACCGCGACGCTGGTCTAGAGCCTTCCGCATCTCGAAAGCCGTTACCACGCTTGACTTTATGTCGCACGACCGGACCGGCTGGCAGCCGAGGCTCAGGGTCATTACTCACGGGGCGGCCCTGTTCGGCCGCCGCTCGGTGAATCCCGACGAATTGTTCGAAGAAGCCCGGGATTACGTCGAGGTGGTGCGCCGGCCGACGTCGAGGACGGCGCCTACCTCGACCCGGACCGAATCCGCCGCGTCGAATACGCGGGCCGCTGTTGCAGGAGCGCGGTGGGTTGCATACCGAGTACGCCGGTGAGACGTTGCGTGAGCATTTGGGCCTGGGACCGGGCGCGCGGGTGTAAGGATTCCGCAAACGCGGCTTGCCCGCGGCGCCACGGCGTTATAGGTTTCCGTCAACTATGGTTGACGATATGATGATCGGCCCTGACGGAAAACTAACTGAATGTCCAGCAGCGCAACGATTCCCGGTGTCAGTGTAGTGACACAGGACGGCAGCGCGGTCGAAATCTACCGGCGGATGCCGTCACTGGGCGAAATCGAGCACATTCAGTCGCTGCTGACACCCAACAGTTCGGTGCTGGAGCTGGGCTCCGGCACCGGGCGTATCGCCGACGCTCTGGCCGCGCTCGGTCATCGGGTCACGGCCGTCGACGACTCGCCCGAGATGCTCGCACACATCCGCCGCGCCCGAGCGATTCAGGCCCGCATCGAGGACGTCCGGCTGGCCGAGAAGTTCGACGCCGTGCTGCTGGTCTCCAACCTGATCAACTACCCGGACGCCCCGCTGCGCAGATCGATGCTGGCAACGTTTGCCCACCATCTCGCGCCGAGCGGGCAGGTCATCATCGAATGGGTGCCGCCCTCGATGTTGGCGTCCCGGCAGCAGGGCTGGACCAAGACCGTGACGTTCGGGCAAGCGGCAGCGACCCTGACGATCCACTCCAACGCCGGCGGCATCATCACGGGTGAGTTCACCTTGACGGCCGACGGCCGGCGATGGCACCAGTCGCTCGTGCTGCAGCGCGTCAGCCCGGCGACCGTGCGAGACGAGCTGACGGCGGCCGGGCTCACCCTGACGACCGCCGCGCCCAATTCGACCCGGTGGTTGCTGGCGAAGCGACGCTGAAAATCGCGTCGCCCTTGAATCCGGAAGGAGGTGATCGACGTGACTTACGAGCAATTGTTCTGCGACGTGGAAATGGCCTGCGAGAGTGTCTGGTTCGCGACGGGCGAACTGGCGGAGTGAGCGGGGCCGGCCCTGATCAGCGGGCGAATGCTCCCGCTCGCTGCAGGGCCTCGTCGGTGGCCGCGCGGATCGGGCCGCGCCACAGCGCACCGTGGCCCGGCGCCAGGATCTCGGTTTCCAGCAGGGCCAGCGCCGCCAGGCTGCGGATGCAGTTCTGCTGGCTGTAGCTGAACACCGCCGGCAGTAGCTGCGGCCCGCCGCGGCGCAACAAGGGATGGCCGGTGATCAAGGCATCGCCGCTGGCCAGTACGCCGTCGACCAGATACGAGCAATGCCCGTTGGTGTGTCCGGGAGTGAAGATCGCCATCGGATGACCCGGCAGCCCCGCGGCCACCTCGGCGGTCAATGGCCGTGTCGTCGGAATGCCGTCGCGGACCAGGCCGCCGTTGCGCACCACATGAGCGGTCCACACCGCCCAGCGGGGCCGCCAGAGACGCAGCGCGACATCGAGTATCGACACCTGCTCCAGGTATTCGCGCTTGGCGTGCCCGACCTCGTCGGCATGGCAGTACACCGGGGTGTGATGCTCACGGGCGAACCAGATCGCGGTGCCCAGGTGGTCGATGTGCGCGTGGGTCAGCAGGATTGCGCGCACATCCCCAGGCTGATAGCCCAACAGGCGCAGCGACCCCAGCACCTCCGCGCGATCGCCGGGATAACCGGCGTCGATCAGCATCACCCCGGTGTCGTCGATCACCAGCACCCAGTTGACCGCGTGCCCATGGGCGAGGTGAACCTTCTCGGTAACCTGAACAAGCTCCGTCTTCAGCTGGTGGGCCATGTCTTCTCCTACGTCAAGGCATTGCCAGCCCGATAACCGCGCGATCAGCGTAACGGCTGCAACGCGTTTGATCGTCAACAACCGATTATCGCCACGGCCGGACCCGGCTCTGGGCTGTCCCGGGGTGCAATCTGGTCGCCATTCGGCTGCAGCGCTCGCGCCTGGTTTCGGTGCGGCGCCGACACCGGCTCCCCGGGTGCAGGAGTAGAAAGAACGAGTGGCTGAACTCAAACTCGGATACAAGGCATCGGCTGAACAATTCGCCCCGCGCGAACTCGTCGAACTTGGCGTCGTCGCAGAAGCTCACGGCATGGACAGCGCGACGGTCAGTGACCATTTCCAGCCCTGGCGCCACAAGGGCGGGCACGCACCGTTCTCGTTGTCGTGGATGACCGCCGTCGGCGAACGCACCACGCGGCTGCTGCTGGGCACCTCGGTGCTCACCCCGACCTTCCGCTACAACCCCGCCGTCATCGCGCAGGCCTTCGCCACCATGGCTTGTCTATACCCGGACCGCGTCTTCCTGGGCGTGGGAACCGGCGAGGCGCTGAATGAGATCGCCACCGGATACGAGGGGGCCTGGCCGGAATTCAAGGAACGGTTCGCCCGGCTGCGCGAATCGGTGCGGCTGATGCGCGAACTATGGCGCGGCGACCGTGTGGATTTCGACGGTGACTACTACCGGCTCAAAGGTGCCTCCATCTACGACGTGCCCGAGGGCGGCGTGCCGGTCTACATCGCCGCCGGTGGTCCGGCGGTGGCCAAATACGCCGGACGGGCCGGCGACGGTTTCATCTGCACATCCGGCAAGGGCGCAGAGCTCTACACCGAAAAGCTGATCCCGGGCGTCCTGGAAGGGGCGGCCGCGGCCAACCGCGACGCCGACGACATCGACAAGATGATCGAAATCAAAATCTCTTACGACCCAGACCCAGACCTGGCTGTGCAGAACACCCGGTTCTGGGCGCCGCTGTCGCTGACCGCCGAGCAGAAGCACAGCATCGACGACCCGATCGAGATGGAGAAGGCCGCCGACGCCCTGCCGATCGAGCAGATCGCCAAGCGCTGGATCGTGGCGTCCGACCCGGACGAAGCCGTGGAAAAGGTGGGCCAGTACGTGACGTGGGGCCTTAACCACCTGGTGTTCCACGCGCCCGGGCACGACCAGCGCCGATTCCTGCAGCTGTTCGAAACGGACCTGGCGCCGCGGCTGCGACGGCTGGGCTGAACGGCAGGTGTCTTCCAGCTCCCCGGGTACCACTGCGATCTATATCGCTGCGCCCGAACCTGCGTCCGGTAAGGCGACGATCGCGCTGGGGATTCTGCACCGGTTGACCGCGACGGTCGCCAAAGTCGGTGTGTTCCGGCCACTTACGCGAGCATCCGGGGCGCGCGACTACCTCCTGGAGCTGCTGCTGGAACACACCACCGCGGGCCTGCCCTACGAGCAATGCGTGGGTGTGACCTACCAACAGCTGCATGGCGACACCGATTCCGCGGTCACCGACATCGTCGCCGCGTATCACGCGATGGCGCACAAGTGCGACGCGGTGGTGATCGTCGGCAGCGACTACACCGACGTCGCCACCCCCACCGAACTGTCGGTCAACGCCCGGATCGCGGTCAACCTCGGCGTGCCGGTGCTGTTGGCGGTCAATGCCAAAGGCCGCACCGCCGACCAGGTGGTCAGCGTCGTCGGGGTGTGTCTGGCCGAGTTGTCGGCCCACCACGCGCACACCGCGGCGGTGGTGGCCAACCGCTGCGACCCGGCGGAACTGGCGGCCGTCGGCGAAGCGCTGCGCATCGTCGGGCCGCCCAGCTACGTGCTGCCCGAGGAGCCGCTGCTGTCGGCGCCGACGGTAGCCGAATTGGAAAGGGCCGTCGACGGGACGGCGATCAGCGGTGAGGCGCCGCTGCGCAATCGCGAGGTGCTGGACGTGCTGGTGGCCGGGATGACCGCCGATCACGTGCTGGAGCGGCTGCGCGACGGCATGGCGGTGATCACCCCGGGCGACCGCTCCGACGTGGTGCTCGCCGTCGCCAGCGCCCATGCGGCCGAGGGGTTTCCGTCGCTGTCGTGCATCGTGCTCAACGGCGGTTTCGACTTGCATCCGTCGATTGCGGCGCTGGTGTCGGGGCTGCGGCTGAGGTTGCCGATCATCGCCACCACATTGGGTACCTATGAGACCGCCAGCGCCGCCGCGGCGGCCCGCGGCCGGCTCACCGCAACCTCGCAGCGCAAGATCGACACCGCGCTGGAGCTGATGGACCGCCACGTCGATGCCGCCGACCTGATGACCCACCTTGCCATCCCGATCCCGACCGTGACCACACCGCAGATGTTCACCTATGGCCTGCAGCAACGCGCGCGTTTGGACCGCAAACACATCGTGCTTCCCGAGGGCGACGACGACCGCATCCTCAAGTCCGCCGGCCGCCTGCTGCAGCGCGGCATCGCCGACCTGACGATACTCGGCGACGAGGCCCGGATCCGGCCGCGCGCAGCCGAACTCGGCGTGGATCTGGGCCAGGCAAAGGTGCTTGACCCGCGCACCAGCCCGCTGTGCGACCACTTCGCCGAGCAATATGCCGAATTGCGGAAGTCGCACGGCATCACCGCCGAGCTGGCACGTGAAATCATTTGTGACGTATCGTCTTTCGGCACCATGCTGGTATACAATGCCCACGTCGACGGCATGGTGTCCGGAGCTGCCCATACCACCGCGCACACCGTTCGTCCCGCCCTGGAGATCATCGGAACCGCCCCGGGTATCTCGACGGTGTCCAGCATCTTTCTGATGTGCCTGCCCGATCGGGTGTTGGCCTACGGCGACTGCGCGATCGTGCCGAACCCGACGCCCGAGCAGTTGGCCGATATCGCCATCTGCTCGGCGCGCACCGCCGCACAGTTCGGTATCGAACCGCGGGTGGCCATGCTGTCCTACTCCACCGGGGCGTCAGGGACCGGAGCGGACGTCGAAAAGGTCAGGACAGCAACGGAGTTGGTCCGCTCACGGGAGCCGCAGCTGCTGGTCGAGGGGCCCATCCAATACGACGCCGCGGTGGACCCCGCGGTCGCGGCCGCCAAAATGCGTGATTCGCCGGTGGCCGGCCGGGCGACGGTGCTGATCTTTCCCGATCTCAACACCGGCAACAACACCTACAAGGCAGTGCAGCGTTCGGCGGGAGCCATCGCGATCGGCCCGGTGCTGCAGGGCCTGCGCAAGCCGGTGAACGACCTGTCGCGCGGAGCGCTGATCGAGGACATCGTCAACACGGTTGCCATTACCGCAATTCAGGCGCAGGGGATCGACGATGGCAGGTAGCCGGCTGGTGCTGGTTCTCAATTCCGGCTCGTCGTCGCTGAAGTTCCAGTTGATCGATCCGGTGTCCGGTATTTCACGGGCGGCAGGCAATATCGAGCGGATCGGCGAAGCGTCGTCCTCGGTGCCCGACCACGACACGGCGCTGCGTCGTGCGTTCGACATGTTGTCCGAGGACGGCATTGACGTGCGGACCTGTGGCCTGGTGGCGGTCGGACACCGGGTGGTGCACGGCGGCAAGGACTTTCACCGGCCGACGCTTCTCGACGATGCGGTGGTGGCCCGGCTCGAGGAGCTGTCGGTGTTGGCTCCGCTGCACAACCCGCCCGCGGTGCTGTGCATCAAGGTGGCACGCACCATGCTGGCCGACGTCCCGCACGTCGCGGTGTTCGACACGGCGTTTTTCCATGACCTACCCGCCGCAGCGGCGACCTATGCGATCGACCGGGACCTGGCCGAGACATGGCAGATCCGCCGCTACGGATTTCACGGCACCTCGCACCGCTACGTCAGCGAGCGGGCCGCCGCCGTCCTCGGCCGGCCGCTGGAAACTCTGAATCAGATTGTGCTGCATCTGGGAAACGGTGCGTCGGCTTCGGCGATCGCCGCCGGCCGCCCGGTCGACACCTCCATGGGCCTGACTCCCCTGGAGGGCTTGGTGATGGGTACCCGCAGCGGTGATGTGGATCCCAGCATCATGTGGTACTTATGGCGCACCGCGAACATGGGTGTGGACGAGATCGAGTCGATGCTCAACCACCGGTCGGGGATGTTGGGTCTGGCTGGTGAGCGCGATTTCCGCCGGCTGCGCCAGATGATCGAACAAGGCGACCCCGCGGCGCGATTGGCTTACGACGTATTCGTCCACCGGTTGCGTAAATACATCGGTGCTTATCTGGCCGTGCTCGGACACACCGATGTGCTGACTTTCACCGCGGGCATCGGCGAGCACGACAGCGCGGTGCGTCGTGACGCGCTGGCCGGAATGGCTGAGCTGGGCATCGAACTCGACGCGGGGCGCAACGCCGCTCCGGCGGGCGGGGCCCGACAGATCTCGTCGGACAACTCGCCGATCGCGGTGCTGGTGATCCCCACCAACGAGGAATTGGCGATCGCCCGGGACTGCCTACAGGAAACCGAGGCTCGTCCGGCCGGTTCCGACTGACGGTGCCGGGTCGCTTGCCAGGGTGTGTACCAGCAGCTCGTGGTAGATGTCGCGAAAGTCTTTGGTGGCCTTGAGGTCTCCGTGGTCGAGGTCGGTGAGACTGGGCTCGTCGCCGTAGTAGCCGCCGTTGACGGGCACGCCCGCGACGAAGACCGGCCCGGCCGTGCCGTGATCGGTGCCCTGGGAAGCGTTGGCGGCCACCCGGCGGCCGAACTCCGAATACGCCAGCACGACGACGTTGCGGCCGCAGCGATCGCCGGCCATCTCGCGCAGGAATCCGGCGACGGCCTCGTCGAACGTCTGCAATAGCCGCTGCTGCGTGTCGCGTTCGTCGGCGTGGGTGTCGAATCCGCCGAGCTGCACGGTGTAAACCCTGGTCGGCACCCGCGCCGTGATCGCAGCGGCTACCATGCTCAGCTGGGTGGCCAGCGAATTGTGGCCGCTTTCCGGCTTGAGGGACGCGAACGCCGCGTCGGTGGTGCGCGCGTCGCGATAGGCCCTGGAAACCGCCGCCATCGCCGGGGTGTCGTTCGGGTCTGGCGCGCTGAGCGCCTGCATCGTCGCGTCGAACCTGTCCGCGGCCTGCGGCGCTACGGTGACGGAAAGCGCTGCGGCAGTGTGTTTTTCGCCCACCGCCAGCGGGGGCAGGACGGCACCGATGTTGACCGCGCGCAGCGGATCATCTCCGGTGGCGTCGAGCCAGCGACCGATCCAGCCCGTCGAGACCGCTTCGGCCGGCGATGCGGTCTGCCAGATGTCCATGGAGCGGAAGTGGCTGTGGTCGGGCTTCGGATAGCCGGCGCCGCGCACGATCGCCAGTTGCCGCTGCTGCCATAGTTGGGCCAGACCGCGCAGCGCGGGGTTGAGTCCCAGCTGCGCGTCCAGCTGCAGGACATCGCCCGCAGTGTAGGCGAGTTCGGGACGCGCGTCGTGATATGCGTTGTCGGCGTAAGGGATTACGGTGTTGATCCCGTCGTTGCCGCCGTAGAGCGTGACGATGACCAGCACGCCGGCGTCGTCGGCAAGCGGACGGTCGTAGGCCGCGTGCTGCAGATCGCGCCAGCTGACCGCCACCGCCCCGGAGAGCAGACCGGCCGCGCCGACGCCGGCGCTGGCGATCAGGAATCTGCGGCGGTTGATCATGACGTCAGGTATTCCGGCGCGTTGACGGCTGCCGCGACCAACTGGGGCGGTCGGCGTACCAGCGGGGCGAGTGCGCGGGCGCTGCGGTCCGACCATGCGCCCACGCCGATCAGGTAGCCCACGGCGTCGATCCGGTCGCGCGCCGCGGTGTTTTCGATGGCCGACAGGTCGGCCGTGTTCGCCAGGTGGAGGGCGACGCGCGGTCGCGTCCCGGCGGATGCGGTGGACAGCCACACCTGGCCCTTCGGCCAGCCGCCGACGTCCGGCGGAAAGAATGGCCGCTGCCCCAGCACTTTGAGTGTCGCCTCGATCAGCTTGAGGTGGTTGTCGACAGGGACCCGAAGCGACCGGATCACGCCCACCAGCCATTCGACCGGGGTGGTGACGACTGTTGCCCGGCCGCCGGTGAACTCCTCGTCGGTGAGAACGGCGCGGGTGAGGGCGCGTAGATCGCGGTTGGGGCCGTAGGCGCTGACCAGTCGGTCGAGCACCGGTGTGGACGGTGGTTCGTCGGAGGCCACCTGTTGCCACAACCGGCCCGCGACGTACTGCGCGGACTTCGGCTGGGCCAGCACCGCGTCGCAGAACCCGGCGGCGTCGAAGTTACCGGTGAGCCCGAACAGCGTCTTGACGGTGAAGTCGTGGCGCCTGGGCAGCATCGATGTCCGGCCGTCGGCGCCGATCACCCATCCGGTGAGCGCGCGGGCACCGGCCCGCACGTCGTCCTCGGTGTAGCCGTTGCCGTGGCCCAGCGCGAACAGCTCCATGAATTCCCGGGCCAGGTTCTCGTTGGCGGCCTTGGCGGTATTGCTCTGCCCGTCCAGCCAGCGCAGCATCGCGGCGTCGGTGAGCATGGCGTAGGCCAGCGTGCGGAAGTCGCCCAGTGCCAGCGTGCGCAGTTTCTGGTTGTGCGCTGCCAGATATGCCGGGACCCGGACTTTCCGCGCTGAAGTGGCAAAGTGGTTGTGCCACAACAGGGTCAGCTTCTCGTGTAGCGGCTGCCGGACGGCGACCATGCGGCGCAGCCACCATCCGGACAGCACGGCCTGCTGCTCGGCCAGCTCGCGCTTGAACTCTTCGCGCACCGCCGGGGTTGCCTTCTTGCCCGGGGGCCGCGGCGTGGGCAGTACGGGCATCGGGATTTCCTGGACGCCCGGGTCCGCGTCGGGGTCGGCGGCCAGGGCGGCGTCGAGGTAGGCCGGCCAGTCTTGACCGGCCACCGCGTCCACCTCGCGGCCGCTCACCCCGAACCCGGCCCGGCGCAGGACTCGGGCCGTGGTGATCCACCGCGCGGATTGCCCGGCCATGCAATAACTGTGGCCGGTGAAGCTGTGTTTTCGCTATGTGCATCGGTGGTGTCGCTGGCGTCGAGCGTGAGGTGGGGGCTCTCAGTGTGAGCCCACGCAGGGATTCCGGCGGTGACGCCCGCCATACACGCTCACTCGCGGCCGTGGACGCACACTCGATTCCAAGTCTGTGGAAATCGGTAATCACCGTCGGCGGTCTGCGTGCCAATCTTCCCGTCATGTGGGATTCGCAAGCGCCGTTC
The DNA here is from genome assembly GCF_900566075.1 of Mycobacterium pseudokansasii. NCBI lineage: Bacteria > Bacillati > Actinomycetota > Actinomycetes > Mycobacteriales > Mycobacteriaceae > Mycobacterium > Mycobacterium pseudokansasii. The sequence continues at coordinate 624,955 of NZ_UPHU01000001.1, forward strand.
CTCGGCAGCGAGGCGCTGGCGTGTGGAGCATTGACCCGGCATCAGCTGCGCACGCACTACCGCGCCGTACTGCCGAATGTCTACCTGTCGCGACGGGCGCAGGTGTCGCTGGAGCAGCGGATTGCTGCTGCCTGGCTGTGGTCGCATGGTTCGGCTGTGATTGCCGGTGCGGCGGCTGCGGCGTTGCACGGGGCCCAGTGGATTCCCGTCGACTTTCCCGTCGAGCTGATATGTCGGAATTCCCGGCCGCCGCACGGTGTGCTGGCGCGGCGCGACGTCCTGGGCGACGGAGAAACACAGACCATGGACGGGCGCACAGTCACCACACCCGAGCGCACCGCCTTCGACATTGGCCGTCGCGGAGCGGTCCGCTCGGCTGTGGTCCGGCTGGATGCGCTGGCTCGGGCGACGGGTTTCAAGGTCGACGATGTGCTGTGCGTCGCCGCCCGTCATCCCGGGGCGCGTGGCGTGCGCCAGCTGGAGACCGCGTTGGATCTCGTCGACCCTGGCGCACAATCACCGAGGGAAAGCTATCTGCGGCTACTGCTGATCGATGCCGGATTTCCGCGGCCGCGCACGCAGATACCGGTACCAGGAGCCGATGGCATGCCGTTCGCGTACCTCGACCTTGGTTGGGAGGACTATATGGTCGCCGTCGAATACGACGGCGACCATCATCAACGAGACCGCCAGCAGTACGTCAAGGACATTCGACGCGTCGAGCTGCTCGAGCAGCTGGGGTGGATCATCATCCGGGTGGTCGCCGAGGATCGCCCCGCAGACATCCTGCGTCGCGTGCAGGCGGCGATGGCGGAGCGCAATTCGATTGTGCGGTGAGCCCCGGGCGGCGGGGGCGGAGTTCGGTTGTGCCGTGCTGGTTTCCAGTGTGCGTCCATGGCGTCGACGGTGCATCCTGGGCGGTATCTGGGCGGTTTTTGCGCCCTGGGCGCACACTGGACGCCCTGGGCGCACACTCGAGTCCCTGGGCGCACACTCGACGCCCTGGGCGCACACTGGACGCCCAGCCCCGCTGCTGAGGTAGTAACCCGCTCACGGCCCGGCGCGACGGCAGTCGATCACGTCAGTCACATGAGTCACAACGAGGCGCACCACCCCAGACAGTGATTCATGTGGCAGCTGTGATTACCGCAGCCCAAGACGCCCGTAAGGCTATGGAAACACCAGCCCGGGCGTCCGCCCAACGCCCAAGCACCTCAAATAACAAACCTAGAACGTGCTGGTGGGACGCACATTGTTAGCCATGTCCACCAAGGTGTAGCGGTGCCGCTGCGTCGGCGCGATACGCGCCAGGCTGCGCAACGCCGCCTCGACGCCGAGCCGCAGCCCGTGATCGGTGAACGGAAACCCTAGTATGTGGTTGGTGCTGGCCTGGTTGTCCTGCAGCCAGTCCATCGCGCCGCCGAGCACCAGCGCGCGGATCTGCAGCACGCGCGGTTCGGTGGGCGGCAGCGACTCCACTCGTCGAGCGGCGTCGCGGATCTGATCCTCGGTGATTTCGCTCCGCGACCGTCCCGACAGCAACATCACCGCGCTGGTCAGCCGGGCGGTGGTGAAATGCCTTGAGCTGGGCGGCACTTCGTCGAGGGTGCGCACCGCGCCGGCTCGATCACCCTTAGCCGAAAGAGCTCTGGCCAGGCCGAACGCCGCCGATATCACGCCGTCGTTGGTCTGCCACACCGTCTGGTAGAAGTTGTGCTCGTCGGTGTAGCCGGCCAGTTCCGCGGTCGCGGCCAGCGCCAGTTTGGGTGCGAGTTCGCCTGGGAAGGTGTCCAGCACCTCGGTGAAATGTTTGATGGCAGAGTCGTAGTCGCCGGTGAGCAACTCGGCGACAGCCTTGTACCAGATCAGCCGCCACCGCCAACCCACCCGCTCGGCCAAGTCGTCGAGTTTGCGGGTGGCCTTGGCGACATCACCGAGGTCCAGCAGCGCCCGGACCTCCATCAGCGGCAGTTCGACCGATTCGGAAAGGTCGACACCTTCGGCGTCCAGAGCGCCGTGGCGGGCAGCGCGCAGCGAGTCCAGGGTCTGCACCGGCTGAGACAGCACTGTGGCCTGCAGGACCGGGGCCGCGACGTCGGTCGGGTCGACCAGCGGTACCTGCAGCGCGGTCACGATCTCCTTGGCGGTCAGCTTCTCCGCATGGACCTGGCCGTCCAGATACACATCGGTGTGTGCGACCAGCAGGTCCACGCCGAAGGTGGACCGGCTGGGACTGAAGATGGTCGACAGCCCGGGCCTGGGCACCCCGGTGTCCGCGGCGACCACCTCCCGTAACACGCCCGTCAACTGCGCCGACATCTCGTCTGTGGTGGCGAATCGCCGTCGTGGGTCGGGGTCGATGGCGCGGCGCAGCAACCGGCCGAAGGAGTCGTACTTGTCCAGCACCGGGTCGTCGTCGGGCAGACCGTCGGCATACCGCCCGTTGCGGGTCGGCAGGTTGAGCGTGAGTGCCGCCAGGGTGCGCCCCACCGTGTAGATGTCGGTGGCTACCGTCGGACCGGTCCGCACGATCTCGGGAGCCTGGAAGCCGGGGGTGCCGTAGAGGTATCCGAAGGAGTTGATCCGCGACACCGCACCCAGATCGATCAGCTTGAGCTGCTCCTCGGTGAGCATGATGTTTTCCGGCTTCAAGTCGTTGTAGACCAGGCCGATCGAATGCAGATAACTCAGCGCCGGCAGGATCTCCAGGATGTAGGCGATGGCCTCCGCGACCGGCAGCTTCTCGCCGCGGCCGCGCCGCAGCGACTGCCCGCCGATGTACTCCATCACGATGTAACCGACCGGATCCCCCTGCCGGTCGGTATGCTCGACGAAGTTGAAGATCTGCACGATCTGCGGGTGCACCACCTCGGCGAGGAACTTCCGCTCAGCCATCGCGATCGCCTGCGCCTCGGCGTCCCCGGAGTGCACCAGCCCCTTGAGCACGACGGGACGGTCGTTGACGTTGTGGTCGAGCGCCAGATACACCCAGCCCATTCCGCCGTGCGCGATGCAGCCCTTGACCTCGTACTGACCGGCGATGATGTCGCCGGGGCTCAGCTGCGGCAGAAACGAGTACGGACTGCCGCAGTACGGGCACCAGCCCTCCGAGGCGCCCGTGCCCTCCGCGCCGCTGCGACCTACCGGGCGCCCGCAGTTCCAGCAGAACCGCTTCGACTCGGGGACCACCGGGTCGGTCATCAGCGCCTTGAGCGGATCGGTATCGGGCACCCGCGGAATCTCCACCAGGCCGCCGCCCAGCTTCCTGACCGGCGGCAGCGCCCGCGTCGCGGCCGACATGCGCTCCTGCGGCTGGGTGTCCATCGCGCCCAGTGAGATGGACACGTCGTCGTCGTCATCGTCGAAATCAGGACGGAAAATCGCCTGAGTCGCCGGTGGCCGGCTGCCCGCGGCCGCACCGGTCTGCACGTCAGCGGACTGCGGGCCGTGAGCCAGCTCTTCTCGGCCTTCCTGATCGTCAGTGGCTGAGTCGTTGTGCGCGGGCTTCGACGACATCAATCGAGATACCTCGGCTGGGGTGGCACCGGTGCCGGACCGAGGACCGATAACCACTTGCGGTACAACGTATTCCAAGTGCCGTCGGTGCGGATCCGTTCGAGTGTGCCGTTGACGAACCGGACCAGCCCGGTGTTGTCGAGGTTGATCCCGATACCATAGGGCTGATTGGCCATGTCGGGCCCGACGATGTGCAGATAAGGGTCTTCTTCCACCAGTCCGGCCAGAATCGAGTCGTCGGTGCTGACGGCATCGATCTGCCGCTGCTGCATCGCCACCAGGCAGTCGGCCCAATTGACCACCGACACGATGACCGGCGGCGGCGCGATCTCGCGAATACGCCGCAACGACGTGGTGCCCCTGGCTACGCAAACCCGCTTGCCGGACAGGTCCGACACCTTCGAGATGGACGTGTCACGGGGGGCCAGGATGCGCTGGTTGGCATCCAGGTAGACGGTGGAGAAGTTCACCAGCTTGCGTCGCTCACAGGTGATGGTCATGGTCTTGACGACGACGTCGACCTGGGAAGTCTGCAGCGCGGTGATGCGCTCCGCGGCCGACAGGATCCGGTACTCGACATGTGACGGGCTGCCGAAGATGTCACGCGCCACCTCCCCGGCGATGTCGACGTCAAAGCCGGTGATATCGCCGGTGATCGGGTCGCGGAAGCTGAACAGGTTGCTGCCGATGTCGAGCCCGACGATCAACCGGCCCCGCTCGTGGATATTGGCCACTGCGGCATCGGCCTCGGCCTTGGTGCGGAAGGGACGCAGGCTGGCGGTCGGGTTGCAGTCCTGGCTCGCCGAGTCCGGCGGTAGCGGCGGCTCGGGCGGCATCACCTCCATTCCGACCGGCGTGGGATACGGGAGCGTCGGCGTCGTCTCCACTTTCAGCGATTCGGAGTGGCCGCAGCCGGCGAGCACGATCGCCGAGACGAGCGCGGTGACGGCCCGCCGGACGCTGGGCAGGCCGCTCATCACCGATATTCTTTCAGCCTGGGCCACAGTCCGAGGGCCACCGCGATGGCCGCACCCAGGCTGAGCACCACGCCGCCCAGCTGGGCGCCAGCCAGCCCTCGGCGTGCGTGGAGGATGTCGTGGCGCAGATGGATACGGCTTTGCTCCATCGCTTTGGTCAGCGCTTCGTCGAGCTTGTCGAACGCCGGCGTGGCGTCGTCCTCGCCCTTGCCCAACGCAACCTGGATGGCGGCCCGATAGTTGCCGACCGAAATGTAGGAGTTGATCCGGTCGTTGGCCTGCTGCCAGCGGACCAGCAGCTGATCGGCGCCCTGCAGATCGGGTTTGTCGACGGCGTCGCGGCGGGCCATGTAGGCCTCGAGCTGGTGGTGCATGGTGTCGATGCGCTGATAGAACGACTGCTTGCGGATCTCTTCGTCGCCGCGCCGGATCAGCGACAGCGTCTCGTCGGCTCGCGCCTGCTGGGCGGTGATCGCCAGATTGGTGACGGTCTTGAGCGACTCCGCCGCCGTGTCTTTGGCACTACGGCTGGCGGCCGTAGAGATTGTCAATGCGGTTCCGACCCAGACCACCATGACAAGAATACCGAGCGCACCGACGATAAGACCGGGATTGATCCGTCTGCGGGTGCGCCGGGCCAGCCAGCGATGCGAGAAGGCGCCGAAGACCACCGTGGTGGTGACGACCAGGATCACCGGCGCCGGGATCTGGGTGGATGCGGTGGTTTCCGTGTCGACCCGCTCCGACGTCGCCTGGTACAGCTGTTGTGCATCGGGCAGGATCGTCGACTGCATCAGCCCCGATGCCTCCGACAGGTACGACGACCCGACCGGGTTACCCGCGCGGTTGTTGGTGCGTGCGATCTCGATGAGGCCGGTATAGACCGCCAGTTCAGCGTTGATCCGGCCCAGCAATTGCACCAACGACTCATCGGTGAGCCCACTCGATGCGCGGGTCACGGCCACCGCCGCGTCGGTGATGGCCTGCTCGTAGCGCAGCCGGACGGCGCGGGGTTCGGCCTGGGCGATGAACGCGGTGGCTGCCGCGGCGTCGGCCACCGACAGTGTGGTGTAGAGCCGTCCGGCCGCAAACGACAGCGGCTCGGTATGTTCCAGCACGGTGGTCAGCACTTGCTGACGATGGTTGATCGTCGTCGACGTGGCGAACGCGCTGGACACGCCCAGGGCTGCCAACACGATGCCGATGGTCAGGATCCGCCCGGGTGTCGTCGAGACGAACCACCAGCGCGGATGGGCCGGTTCGGCGGGCGACCTCGATCCCAGCGGCTCGGTCGACGGGTGCGCCAGCTCAACCGTCACGTCTGCTGCGACCTCAGCTTTCGATATCTGTTCGGCTTGTTCGGCTTGTTCGGCTCAGTCACCAACCCGGATAAGCGAATTCTAAGAGAATGCGCCGACAGATGTGGGGAGGCAGACCTAATTACCCTAATCACCCTCGAATACCTGGGAGTCCCCGGCGGCTCGCGTACATATCCTGAATTGGTGCAGGGCGACGGGGACGGATGGGTGGTATCCGACAACGGCGCCCACTACTGGGGCCGATTCGGCTCGGCCGGGCTGCTACTTCGGGCCCCGTTGCCCGACGGCGGCCCGGCGGTGCTGCTGCAGCACCGGGCGGTGTGGAGCCATCAGGGTGGCACCTGGGGCTTGCCGGGCGGCGCCCGGGACAGCCATGAGACCCCGGAACAGACCGCGGTCCGCGAAGCCCGGGAAGAGGCGGGCCTGGCCGCCGACCGCCTTGTCGTGCGGGCGGTACTGGTGACAGCCAGCCCACGCGGCACCGCCTGGACTTATACGACGGTCGTCGCCGACACCGACGAGTTGCTGCACACCGTGCCCAACCGGGAAAGCGCCGAGCTGCGCTGGGTTGCCGAGGACGACGTGACCGACCTGCCGCTGCATCCCGGATTCGCCGCCAGCTGGCAGCTGCTGCGCAGTGCCCCGGTCACCGTGCCGCTGCACCGGGGCGACGAACGCCGGCGACGCCTGCCGTGCACGGTGGAAATTGAGGACGGAGTGTTCGTGTGGTGCATGCCGGGCGACGCGGACCTGGCGCCGTCGCAGCTGAGCCCTCGGGTCAGCTCGCTGCTGGAAGCGCTGACCTGAGCTGTTGGGCGGCGGCCTTCGGGTCGTCGGCCGCCGTGATGGCGCGCACCACCACAATCCGGCGGGCGCCGGCAGCAATGACTTCGGGCAGGCGCTGCGCGTCGATACCACCGATCGCGAACCACGGTTTGTCGCCACCGATCGCGGCGGCGGCCCGCACCACGTCCAGCCCCGGCGCCGGTCGGCCGGGCTTGGTCGGGGTGGGCCAGCAGGGTCCCACGCAGAAGTAGTCGGCATCTCCGATGGCGGCCGCAGCAACCTGGTCGTTGTCGTGGGTGGACCGGCCGAGCAGCATGCCCGGCCCGACGATCTGCCGCGCCACGCTCGACGGCAGGTCGCGCTGACCCAGGTGCAGCACGTCGGCGCCTGCGGCCGCAGCGATATCGGCGCGGTCGTTGACCGCGAACAGGGCGCCGTGCCGGCGGGCCGCGTCGGCCAGGATTTCGCAGGCCGCCAGCTCGTCGAGTGCCTCCAGCGGGCCGAGCCGCTGTTCCGCGGCCGAGCCCTTGTCCCGCAGCTGGATGATGTCCACGCCGCCGGCCAGCGCGGCGTCGGCGAACTCGGCCAGGTCGCCGCGCTCACGACGGGCGTCGGTGCATAGATAGAGCCGCGCCTCGGTAAGACGAGCCACGCGGGCCAGACGGGACTGCACACTGCGACGCTAGCGCGCTAGTTTGGAACCCAGAACAACCCCTGTAGGCACGGGAGTCCCGGGTAACCAGCGGGACTGAGAGTGGGCACCTCCATTGTGCAAGCCAACTTGCACCCTGGACCTGTCCTGACCGTCACACCTGATCCGGGTCATGCCGGCGAAGGGAGCAAGGATGTCAGCACCCACACCCGCGGGGTCACTAGCCGTGATCGGCGGCGGGGTCATCGGCTTGTCGGTGGCGCGCCGGGCGGCCCGGGCCGGATGGTCGGTGCGGGTGCATCGCAGCGGTGAGCCCGGCGCGTCGTGGGTCGCCGGCGGCATGATCGCCCCGCACAGCGAAGGCTGGCCGGGCGAGGAACGGTTGTTACGGCTCGGGCTGGAGTCGCTGCGGCTGTGGCACGACGGCGGTTTCCTGGACGGGCTGCCGTCACACGTGGTCACCGCCCGCGAGTCGCTGGTGGTGGCCGTCGACCGGGCCGACGTCGCCGACCTGCATACCGTTGCGGACTGGTTGTCGCAGCAGGGACACCCGGTGGTGTGGGAGTCGGCCGCCCGCGACGTCGAACCCCTGCTGGCACAAGGCATCCGGCACGGCTTTCGCGCGCCTACCGAACTGGCGGTGGACAACCGCGCATTGCTCGACGCGCTGATCGTGGACTGTGAGCGCCTCGGCGTCGCCTGGGCTGCTCCGGTGACCGGGTTGTCCGACGCCCAGGGTGACGTGGTGGTGATCGCCAACGGCATCGACGCTCCCGCGTTGTGGCCCGGACTGCCGGTGCGCCCGGTGAAGGGCGAGGTGTTACGGCTGCGCTGGCGGAAAGGTTGTATGCCGTTGTCACGCAGAGTGATTCGAGCCCGGGTCCATGGCCGTCAGGTGTATCTGGTGCCGCGGGCGGACGGGGTGGTGGTGGGCGCCACCCAGTATGAACACGGCCGCGACACCGCACCGGTGGTGTCGGGTGTGCGTGACCTGCTGGACGACGCGTGCGCGGTGCTGCCGGCCCTGGGTGAGTACGAATTGGCCGAGTGCTCGGCGGGACTGCGGCCGATGACGCCCGACAACCTGCCGATCGTGCAACGCCTGGACGCGCGGACCCTGGTCGCCGCGGGCCATGGCCGATCGGGATTCCTGTTGGCGCCGTGGACGGCCGAGCAGATCATGTCCGAACTCGCTGCGGTCGGAGCGAGCGCATGATCGTCGTCGTCAACGAGCAGCAGGTGGAGATCGACGAGCAAACCACCGTGGCCGCGCTGCTGCAGTCGCTGGGTTTCCCGGACCGCGGCGTTGCGGTAGCCCTGGACTGCGCGGTGCTTCCTCGATCTGACTGGGCGACAACGCTTTCCGAAGGTAATCGGCTCGAGGTGGTGACGGCGGTGCAGGGTGGTTGACCTGGGTGACAAACTGACGATCGGCGACCGCAGTTTCGCGTCGCGGCTGATCATGGGCACCGGGGGAGCGACGAATCTGGCGGTGCTGGAAGAGGCGTTGGTCGCTTCGGGTACCGAGCTGACCACCGTCGCGATCCGCCGGGTCGACGCCGAGGGCGGAACCGGTCTGCTCGACCTGCTCAACCGGCTGGGTATCGTGCCGCTACCCAACACCGCGGGGTGCCGGAGCGCCGCCGAGGCGGTGCTGACCGCGCAGCTGGCCCGCGAGGCGCTGGACACCAACTGGGTCAAGCTGGAAGTGATCGCCGACGAGCGCACCCTGCTACCCGATGCTGTTGAATTAGTCAGGGCCGCAGAGCAATTGGTCGACGACGGGTTTGTGGTGCTGCCCTACACCAATGACGACCCGGTGCTGGCCCGCCGCCTCGAGGACGCCGGTTGTGCGGCGGTGATGCCGCTGGGCTCACCGATCGGTACCGGCCTCGGCATCACCAACCCGCACAATATCGAGATGATCGTGGCGCAGGCCGGTGTTCCGGTGGTGCTCGACGCGGGCATCGGCACCGCCAGCGATGCCGCGCTGGCGATGGAATTGGGCTGTGACGCGGTGTTGCTGGCCACCGCGGTGACCCGGGCCGCAGATCCCCCGGCGATGGCCGCCGCCATGGCCGCGGCCGTCACCGCCGGGTATCTGGCGCGCCGGGCCGGCAGGATCCCGAAACGCTTTTGGGCACAGGCCTCCAGCCCCGAGCTATGACCAAACGCTATGTGGCGCTTGGCAGCTCGATGGCAGCTGGTCCGGGCATCCGGCCCCGGGCGGCCGGCGCGCCGTGGCGATCCGGCCGATCGGCCCGCAACTACCCGCACCTGGTCGCCGAACAACAACGCCTGGAGTTGGTGGACGTCACCTACTCCGGCGCCACCACCGCCAATGTGCTGCGTGATCACCAGCACGGCGCGCCGCCCCAGATAACCGCGCTGGACGGCTCGGAGTCGTTGGTCACGGTCACCATCGGGGGCAACGACGTCGGCTACATCCCGCTGCTGATGGCCGCGGCATTGCCGCGACCGGCGCGGCGCCTGCCGATGCTCGGCGCGTGGATCGCCGAACTGCTGGACCGTAACTCCCGCGATCAGGCCCTGGCCCAGGTTTTCGACTCGCTGTGCGAGGTCGGCCGGTCGGTACGCCGGCAGGCGCCGCAGGCGCGGGTTTTCTTCGTCGACTACCTCACGCTGTTGCCACCGGCGGGCGTGCCGGCTCCGCCGCTGTCCGCGGCGCACAGCGAACTCGGCCGCCACGTTGCCGCAACGCTGGAGCGGCTTACCGCTGACGCCGCCGCGCTCACCGGCTGTGAGGTCGTGCGCGCCGCGGCAGCCAGCCGCGACCACCACGCATGGTCACCCGAGCCGTGGACGGAAAAGCCTGCACGGCTCGGGGTGCCGCTACCGGCGCGACCGGCGCCGCTGCACCCCAATGCCGCCGGGATGCGCGCGGTGGCGAAACTGGTTGCGGCCCAACTGTAAGCGTCAGCCGTTGGTCCGCCACCACTGGTAAAGCGCGGGGACATCCGAGTTGCCGGCACGGATGTAGCTGAGGACGTTCTTGGCGTCGGTGGTCCAGATGATCTCGGCGGCACCCTGGTAGGTGCCGCAGGCCACCTGTCCGGCCGTGGCGCCCGCGCTGCCCTGGCGCCAGGTGGTCGGCGACTGGCCGCTGTCCCCGCACGCGGTGAGGGTTTCGTCCTTGATGCTGGCTTTGAACGAGCCGTTCATATCGTCGGGGGTGGCGAAGAGGATGTACTTGGCCAGGGCGGGTCCCGCGGCGTCGGGGTTTTGCCCGCAGGAAAGCGCGGCGAGTTCGCCGCTGGTGATCGTCTGGGCCGTGCAGTTGTTGAGGCCGTAACCCTTCGACACCGAACCGGCGAGTGTGTTGACGTCGGACGCAGCGCCGGTGGGGTCGGCATTCGCGGTGGCAGTACCCAGGTAAGCGAGGCTACCCATGAGTGCTGCAGCCGTCGCGGCTCGCAGCGCGGTGGTGAAGTGAGACATCCTTGACTCCTTGGTGTGTCGGACCGACGATGCGGCTGCGTTGACATCGGTGAGTGTATTGGTGTCGCTGGTCGGAAAACAGGGCTTTGCCGATCGGTATGGAAGGGCCGTTATAGGGCCCGTTACAGGTCTATGTCTGCGCCCGAACACATATTCTGTGGGAAATTGTCTGTCGTGACATTAATTTTGGTGTGCGGCAAATATTGATCAAGCTGCCAGCACGTCTAGGCGCTGGTGCCCTTTGTTGCTGAAATCGACTGTCGGACAATACGTTTTGCTCGAGATCGACTGTGGGTTCTGGCTCCGGCTGACCCTGGTCGCAGCGGTAAACGATTGCCGCCCGGGTAATCCGGGTCGAGCCGATTCAGACAAGGGCGCCGGACTGCGGCACGGAAGTCGGTTCGGCGGGCGCCTGCCGCCGCGCGAATTTTTCGATTAGGTGATGCCGTCGCGACGCCTCTCGGGTATGGTAGGCAACGCTTTAGGCCAGCTAACTTCTCTTGATCTGGAGTTTTCATGACACAACCACCACCGCCTGGTTACCCGCCGCAGCAGCCACCTGCCGGGCAACAACCTGACAACTACTTGGTGTGGTCCATTCTGGTGACGTTGTTCTGCTGTCTTCCGCTTGGAATCGTTGCGATCGTCAAGTCCACCCAGGTCAGTGGGCTGTGGGCACAGGGGCGCTATGCAGAGGCCCAGGCGGCCGCCGACAGCGCCAAGAAGTTCGTGATGTGGTCGGCCATCGCAGGTGTGGTCGTGATCGTCATCTACGGCATCTTGATGGCGGTCGGCGCGCTGAACGCGGGGACGTCGAGCGCGGCCATCCTCGTGGGGATGGTTTAGGGCGAGCACATGGTGACCCACCAAGGGTCGGTGCCGTTGCGGTTGGGTGCGCCACTGCTGGTGGCCGCGGCCACCGTCTCGGTGTGCGCCGTTATCTGGGTGGGTGACCCGACGACGCCGAACGGTCCGCTGCCGGTGTGCCCCACCAAGGCATTGCTGGGAATCGATTGCCCCGGCTGTGGCAGCCTGCGGATGCTGTACAGCCTGGTGCACGGCAATCTGTTGGCCGCCGCCAGATTCAACGCTCTCGGCCTGGCGGCGGTGGTGCTCTTGGTGTGGGCCTACCTGGCGTGGACGTATGGTCGCCTGGTGGGCCGTCGAATAGGCGGCTGGCAGCGCAATCGCTGGGCTGCCCTGGTGACGCTGTCGCTGGTGCTGGCCTGGTTCGTGGTGCGCAACATCCCGGTGGCGCCGTTCACCGCTTTGTCCGTCTGAATTCGTTTGAGTTCGTCTGGGTCTGGCTGCGTGTGGCCGGGTCTGGCCGGGTCTGTCTGGGTTCACCTGGATTCAGTTAAGCCCGAATCGATTGCCCGCCGGATGGGTGTCAAGCGGCGCCATGGCTGGACCGCGGTCTAATCTGGGGCGCGATGGCGAACAAATCAAGGACCGCGGTGATGGCCGTGATGGGGGTCGTTGCCCTGCTGGTGGTCGGTTGTGTTCATTCGTCGGCCTGTCCGCGGAGCCTTACCGGCAATCCCGCCGCGGCCGAGTTCGCCGACGCGTTGCACAACCGGGTGCATACCGAAGCGATGATGGCGCATCTTGCCAAACTGCAGGACATCGCCAACGCCAACAACGGCACCCGGGCGGTTGGCACCCCGGGCTATGACGCCAGCGTCGACTACGTCGTCAACACCTTGCGCAACAGCGGTTTTGACGTGCAGACACCCGAGTTTTCGGCCCGCGTGTTCCACGCCGAGAAGGGGTCGGTGACCGTCGGTGGCCTGACCGTGGAGGCACATGCGCTGGAGTACAGCCTCGGCACCGCCCCGGACGGGGTGAGCGGGCCATTGCTGTCGGTTCCTACCGACGACAGCCCGGGTTGCACCGCCGCCGATTACGACAAACTGCCCGCACGGGGTGCCGTGGCGCTGGTGGACCGTGGCAGTTGCGAGTTCGCCCAGAAAGAAGACGTCGCCGCACAGCAGGGCGTCGCGGCGCTGATCATCGTCGACAACGTCGACGAGCAGTCGATGGGCGGCACCCTGGGGGTCAACACCGACGTCAAGATTCCGGTCGTCGGTGTCACCAAGTCGGTGGGCATGCAGTTGCGCGGGAAGTCCGGGCCGACAACGGTCAAGCTCGCCGCGAGCACCCAGAGTTTCAAGGCGCGCAACGTCATCGCGCAGACGAAGACCGGGTCCACCACCGATGTGGTGATGGCAGGCGCCCATTTGGACAGCGTGGCCGAGGGTCCCGGTATCAACGACAACGGCTCCGGAGTGGCCGCGGTTCTGGAAACCGCAGTTCAACTGGGCAACTCGCCACAGGTGCACAACGCGGTGCGGTTCGGATTCTGGGGTGCCGAGGAGCTGGGGCTGATCGGTTCCCGCAACTATGTCGAGTCGCTGAATCTCGACGCGCTGAGGAACATAGCGCTCTATCTGAACTTCGACATGCTGGCGTCCCCCAATCCGGGCTATTTCACCTATGACGGAGACCAGTCGCTGCCACTGGACAGCCGTGGCCAGCCGGTAGTGCCCGAAGGCTCGGCCGGAATCGAGCGGCTGCTGGTCGCGTATTTGAAGTTGGCCGGCAAGACCGCGCAGGACACGGCGTTCGACGGTCGTTCCGACTATGACGGATTCACCTTGGCGGGGATCCCGTCCGGCGGGCTCTTTGCCGGCGCGGAGGTCAAGAAGACCGACGAGCAGGCAAAGCTGTGGGGCGGCACCGCAAACGAGCCCTTCGATCCCAACTATCACCAAAAGGGTGACACCTTAGAGCACATCGACCGCACGGCGCTGGGCATCCAGGGCGCCGGTGTCGCCTACGCAGTGGGCCTGTACGCGCAGGACCTGACCGGCCGTAACGGTGTTCCCCCGATAGAGGATCGCACCCGTCACGTGCTCGTCAAGCCATGATGCGGAGCCTGATAGCGACGCTGCTACTGGCCTGCCTGCCGGCCGCATGCTCGGCGCCCAAGCCGCCGCCGGCTGCGGCGCCCGACCTGGGTCGCATGTTGGCCGGCAAGGTCACCGCCGACGGGATGTTCACCCACCTGCGTGCGCTGCAGGCCATCGCCAACGCCAACAACGGCAACCGGGCGACGGGTACGCGTGGCTACGACGCTAGCGTCGACTATGTGGCGAATGCGCTGCGCACCAAGGGGTTTGAGGTATCAACCCCACAGTTCGAGCGGGTGTACACCGCGTCGCAGGGTAAACCGGCGCTGACGGTCGCCGGCCGCAGTTATCCCGTCGATCAGGCCTCGCTGCTGGTTCGGACGCCACCCGGTGGCCTGACCGGCCAGCCGGCGCGGCCCACCCAACCGGCCGGCTGTGCCGTCGGCGACTACCCGTCCGTCCTGCCGAAGAGCGCGATCGCCGTGGTGGACGATACGCGCTGTTCGATCGTCGACAAGCAGAACAGCGCCCTCGCCAAAGGTGCTATCGGGCTGATCGTGGTGAGTGAGCCCACGAGACGGGGAAGCCCGCCGACCCTCTTCAGCCCCGGCTACTACAACCGGCTCACCGTGCCCGTCGCGGTGGTCGACGCCGACGTCGCCGCTGCCCTGGGACGCGCGACCGCCCAGGTGCGGCTGGTGCTGGACACCGAAAACGTCAAGATCACATCGCGGAATGTGTTGGCGCAGACAAAAACCGGGACGCCGAATGAGGTGATCATGCTCGGCGCACATCTCGACAGCCCAGCCGGGGGCCCGGGCATCAACGACGGCGGGTCCGGGGTGGCCGCGGTGCTGGAAACAGCGCTGCAGTTGGGGCCGCTGCCGGCGGTCAACAATGCGGTGCGGTTCGCCTTCTGGGGCGCCGGGCTCACCGGTGCGATGGACTACGTCTTCGGTCTGAATGGTGAACAGCTCAACAACATCGCGATGTACCTGAATTTCGACATGCTGGGCTCGCCCAACGCGGGCTTCTTCACCGACGACGGTGACCAGTCCGGGCCGCCGGGTCCCGGTGTGGCGTCAGCCGATGTCCCGGAAGGTTCGGCCGGCATCGAACGCACCCTCGCCGGCTATGTGAACCTGGCGGGTAAGCGGCCCGCTGACATGCCGCTGACCGCCGGTGCCGACTACCATTCTTTCCTGGTCGCCGGGGTGCCGATCGGCGGTCTGACCACCGGTGCCTCCCAGACGAAAACCACTGTGCAGGCACGCCTTTGGGGGGGTCAGGCCGGCGTGGCATTCGATCCCAACTACCTGAGCCCTCGGGACACCGTCGACAACATCAACCGCGAGGCATTGGCGGTGATGGGCTCGGCAGTGGCGTTCGCGGTGGGCAGCTATGCGCAGTCCGTCGGGGGCGTCAACGGCGTCACCCCACACGACAAGCGCCATCGCGCGCCGGTGTCGTAGCGGTTGCCGCGCCGGCCGGGGTCCGGCAGCTCCGGCATCTATAGAAACCGTTGTGGCACGGGCCTGCTCGGGCCGTATGCGGCACCCGGACTTTTTGCGGCGTCGCTGGTTGGTTTGCGCACTGAGTTCCAACCAACCGATCTAAACTGGGAACCTTGGGTGCAGGCGGTCGGGATCGGGGTCGATTACATGGATAACTGCGGTCGGGCAAGACGTCCATTGCGGCGGCGACGCACACGCGGGCTGACCGCATCGCTACGCGCCGCGGCGGCCGGCCTGAGTGCCATGCTGGTGGTGGCCGGTTGTACCACGATGGTGGAGGGACGTGCGCTGTCGATCCTCAACGACCCGTTCCGGGTCGGAGGTCTGCCCGCTACCAACGGTCCCAGCGGCCCCCGTCCCGACGGGCCCGCTGCGACGGGCACGGTGATCAACACCAACAACGGACCGATCGACAAGTTGTCGTTGCTGTCGGTCAACGACATCCAGGATTACTGGAAAGCCGTCTACAGCGAAGCCCTCAAGGGCACGTTCAAGCCTGTCGACAAACTGGTGTCTTACGACTCCAACGACCCCAGCAGCCCGATGGTCTGCAACAACGAGACCTATCAGCTGGTCAACGCGTTCTTCACCTCGCGCTGCAACATGATCGCCTGGGACCGAGGAGTATTCATGCCGGTCGCCGAGAGGTATTTCGGCGACATCTCCGTCACCGGAGTGTTAGCACACGAGTTCGGGCATGCCCTTCAGGTGATGGCGAAGCTGGTGACCCGCAACGACGCCACCATTGTCCGTGAGCAACAAGCGGATTGCTTCGCCGGCGTCTATTTGTACTGGGTGGCCGCGGGTAAGTCGCCACGCTTTACGTTGAGCACCGCGGACGGGCTCGACCACGTGCTCGCCGGGATCATCACCACCCGCGACCCGGTGATGGACGCGGATGCGGAAAACGACGACGAGCACGGGTCCGCCCTGGACCGCGTCAGCGCCTTCCAGATGGGCTTCCTCAGCGGGACCGAGGCCTGCGCGGCGATCAACAAGTCCGAGATCGAGCGGCGCCGTGGCGACCTGCCGACCGGCCTGCGGGTCGACAGCAGCGGGAGCCAGGAGACCGGTGAGGTCGCGATCAACGAAGACACACTGAAGACGCTGATGGAGTTGATGGGCAAGATCTTTTCGCCCAAGAATCCGCCCACGCTGTCCTACCAGGCCACCGGCTGCCGAGATGCCAAGCCCAGCCCGCCGGCGTCATACTGTCCGGCCAGCAACACGATTGTCGTTGACCTGGCGGCGTTGGCGACCATGGGAAAGGTCGCCGGCACCGACGAACAGTCGTTGCCGCAAGGCGATGACACCGCGTTGTCGATCGTGATGTCGAGATATGCACTGGCGGCGCAGCATGAACGCGGGCTGGCGATGCAGAGTCCGTGGACCGCCCTGCGGACGGCCTGCCTGACGGGCGTTGCGCACCGGAAAATGGCCGAGCCGATCGACCTGCCCTCCGGTCAGCAACTCATTTTGACCGCCGGTGATCTCGACGAAGCCGTTTCCGGACTGCTGACCAACCACATGGTGGCCAGTGACGCCGACGGGATCAGCGTGCCGGCCGGGTTCACCCGGATCGCGGCATTCCGTGCCGGAGTGGGTGGCGACATGGAGGCCTGCTATTCGCGTTACGCGCTGTAGCGCACGCGTTGGATCGCTCGGAAGTCCTTTGCCCCGAGCAGGATTGGCCGGTGAAACTCGCCGGTGTAGGTGCCCACGGCCATGCGGAGTCCCAGCGGGGAACGCCTCACCAGATGCGAAGTGGTTGGACGCGGGCTAAAGTGAGGATCTCGCTATCCGTGGCAAACCGGCTGCGGCGGCTGTGGTTTCGGTGCGAACTGCGCCGCGCGGTCGGTGGAGCTTCGCCGAGGTGGTAATGGAGTCGGGATGGGTGAACCGGTGTTGACGACCAGTGTGCGCCGGACCCGCGTCCTTGCCCTTGCGGGCGCGGTGTTCGGCGTCGCGATACTGTGCGCCGGCACGGCGAGCGCCGACGGCCCGGTCCAGTTGAAAAGCCGATTAGGCGATTTCTGTCTGGACGCCCCGAGTGGCAGCTGGGTCAGCCCGGTGGTGATCAACCCCTGCAATGGCACGGACTTCCAGCGCTGGAATGTCAACGGTGACCGAGAGATCGAGAGCGTGGCCTTTCCCGGGGAGTGCCTGCAACAACCGGGGGAGGGTTTCTGGGCGAAGCTCAATCCCTGTAGCAATTGGATCAGCCAGCATTGGACAATCCAGCCCAACGGCCAGATCGGCAATGGCCTTGGTGGCTGTCTCGCCGTTCTCGGCGGCCCGGATCCCGGAACCTGGGTGTCCACCCGCTGGTGCAACGCCGATGCACCCGAACAGCAGTGGGATAGCGTTCCGTGATCGCGCTTGCCGGAGTGGGCCGAGCAAGGGCAGTAGCCGGCCGATGTATTCCGGCGACTCAGCAGCGGTGACTGCGCTCCCGCCGCTCGGTCCTGGTGTCGTGCGCCTACCGGCGATAATCGCGCATGGTCACGAATGTGATTGCAGGCATTGCGGATTCGTCAATCCTTGACGGTAGCGCCGTCACTGGGGCCTCGGTGCGCGGACTTGCTGGTGTGGTGGAGGTGACACCCCACCCGGCCGGGCCGGTGCCGACCCGGCTCTGATCGCCGTCGATGCGCACCTGTCAGCGGAGCGGTGTAGAATCGAAAGTATGTTCGATGCCAGCGTCACCGTGTCGCCACCAGAGGTGATCGAGAGGTTCGATGCCATGGCCGAGCGGCGCCATCCGCCGACCACGCCGGCATCTGCCGCCATCGTGGACCGGCTTTGCGCGGCGTCGCGGGCGGAAAACCGGGCCGCTGGTGAGCGGCTGGCCGCCATCGGCGAGCTGGATGTGTTGCGGCTGAGGGCTTCTGGCGACCGCGAGTCGTGGGGGACCGATACCTGGGATGCGGTGAGTGCGGAGGTCTCGGCGGCATTGCGGATCAGCCAGGCTTTGGCGTCGAGCTACCTGCACTATTCACGCGCCGTGCGCAACCGGCTGCCGAAGTCCGGTGCGGCGTTACTGGCCGGCGACATCAGCTACGCGATGTTCCAGACGATGGTGTATCGCACCGAGCTGATCGAAGATCCCGAGGTAATGGCCGCCGTGGACGCCGAGCTTGCCATGAAGGCGAGCCGATGGCCGTCGATGACACGCTCTCGCCTGTCCGCCTATATCGACCGGGTCGTCGCGCGTGCGGATCGTGATGCCGTGCGGCGCGTCCGGGAGCGGCAGGCCGAGCGGGAATTCTCGATCTGGGGCAGCGGCAACGGTCTTACCGAAGTCGGCGGCAGGATGGTCACCAGCGATGCCATGGCGCTTGATGCGCGGCTGGATGCGTTGGCCGCCGCGGTATGTGTAGATGACCCGCGTACCCGCGACCAGCGCCGTGCCGACGCACTGGGGGCCTTGGCGGCCGGAGCCGAGCGGCTGGAGTGTCGCTGCGGGCAGTCGGCGTGCCCTACCGGGACGACGCCGGCGCCGCGGCCGGTGGTGATCCACGTGGTCGCCGACCGGGCCAGCGTGGACGGCACTTCGACAAATCCGGGCGCACTGGTCGGCGCCGAGGGCCTCATCCCGGCAGAGTTGCTCGCCGAGTTGGCCGAGTCGGCGCGCCTGCGCCCGGTCGTGCACCCGGTCGATGCGGCGCCCGAGCGCGGCTACACGCCGTCGCAGGCGTTGGCTGATTTTGTCCGCTGCCGGGATTTGACGTGCCGGTTTCCCGGCTGCGACCACCCGGCGATGCACGCCGACATCGACCACACCATCCCCTACGGCGACGGCGGTGCCACCCACGCTTCAAACTTGAAATGCCTTTGCCGCCGACATCATTTGCTGAAAACCTTCTGGGGATGGCGCGACAAACAACTGCCCGACGGCGCGGTGATCTGGACCTCTCCGTCCGGAGATACCTACGTCACCACCCCGGGCAGCGCGCTGCTGTTTCCCAGCTTGTGTGCGCCCACCGGCGAGGCACCCCGGCAAGCCTCGCAAGCCACCGCGTGTTGTGGCGACCGTACCGCGAAGATGGCGCTGCGGGCCACCACCCGGGCGCAGAACCGTGCTCGCTACATCGCCGCCGAAAGGCGAAAAAACCACCAGATCCACGAGCGCGTCGCCGTCCAGCAGCAATCGGAGGACCAGGACATCGCCGTCGTCGTGGACGACGAACCACCGCCCTTTTAGCGGACAGGGTCCGGTCTGTCCGGAGTCAGCCGGACAGCAGGCGTAGCGCCGCGTCGACCGCCAGCGCGGCGACGTCGACGGTCTTCGAGCCCAAATCGTGTCGGGCGCCGGTGATCTCGACGATCTCGGTGGGCGCGGTGATCAGCGCCGCGGCATCGCGCAGCTCTGTGATGCTACCGAAGGGGTCGGAGCTGCCGTGGGTGAACACCGTGGGCACGGTGATGTTCGGCAGGTGCTCGGTGCGGGCTCGCTCCGGTTTGCCGAGCGGGTGCACCGGATAGGAGAACAGTGCCAGGATGTCCACCGCTGCGCCATCGGCAGCCACCACCATCGACGTCTGCCGGCCTCCGTAGGAATGGCCGCCCGCGATCAGCGGGCCGTCCGCCAGGCCACGGCACAGCTCGATCGCTTCGGCGATGCCCGCACGGTCGGATTCTGCCGAGCCGGACGGCGGCCCTTTCGGGCGGCGGCGACGGTAGGGCAGGTTATACCGGACGGCCAACCAGCCGCGCCGCGCCCACTCGTCGCAAAGCTGTTGCAGCAGAACAGATTCACGGCTACCACCAGCACCGTGAGTCACGACCACGACGCCGTTGGCGCGGCCGTCGGGTTCATGCGCGATGCCCGCGATCCGATCGAGGTTCATGACAGCCGAAACAATGGCGAGACGGGGCCGTGCCCGGCCCCCAGGGGATAGGCGGCGCGCAAACATTCTGTGACCCAACGCTTTCCAAAGGCCACCGCGTCGGGCACGGTGAATCCGTGCGCCAGTGCGCAGGCGAGCGCGCTGGCCAGCGTGTCGCCCCCGCCATGGTCATTGCCCGTACTCACCCGCGGCGCGTCGAACTCGTAAAAATCGGCCCCACCGTAAAGCAGATCGCAGCTGCGTTCCGACGACCGCAGATGCCCGCCCTTGACCAGCGCCCAGCGCGGACCCAGGGCATGCAGGGCCTTGGCCGCCGCACGCTGCGATTCGCCGTCCACCACGTCGATATCCACCAGCAGGCGCACCTCGTCCAGATTCGGCGTCACCAGCATGGCCAGCGGAAACAATTCAGCGCGAAGCGAATCCAGGTCCGACGCGGCCAGCAGCGAGTCGCCGTGCATGGATGCGCAGACCGGGTCGACGACGAGCGGAACGCCCAACTCGAGCCGGCGCCACGTTGCGGCCACCGCCGAAATGATGCGCGAGGACGCCAGCATCCCCGTCTTGGCGGCCTGGATACCGATGTCGGTGACCACGGCCTCGACCTGGCCGACGACAACATCGGAGGGCACCTCGTGAAAGCTCTTGACGCCCAACGTGTTCTGCACGGTAACGGCGGTGATGGCGACACACGCATGCACCCCCAGCAACGCCATGGTCCGCATATCCGCCTCAATGCCGGCGCCGCCCCCGGAATCCGACCCGGCGATCGTCAGCACCCGCAGCGGGGTCGTCCCCGAGGGCGGCACGGGCAGATAGTTCACGGTGTTGGATGAGTCGGATGAGTCGGATGAGTCGGATGAGCGGTGACCCGCGGCGCCCGGCTCCGCCGCGCTTGCGATCACCGCTGTGTGATCGGCAGATACACCCGGTTGCCGTGCTCGGCGAACTCGCGGGACTTCTCAGCCATAGCTGCCTCAATGGCCTCTTCGCTGTCGAGACCATGCTTGGCCGCATAGTCCCGCACATCCTGGGTGATGCGCATCGAGCAGAACTTCGGCCCGCACATCGAGCAGAAGTGTGCGGTCTTGGCCGGTTCGGCGGGCAGCGTCTCGTCGTGGAATTCCCGTGCGGTGTCGGGATCCAGCGACAAGGCGAACTGGTCATTCCACCGGAATTCAAATCGAGCAGTGGACAGCGCGTCATCTCTTTCCTGCGCACGCGGATGCCCCTTGGCCAAATCCGCTGCGTGCGCGGCGATCTTGTAGGCGATCACCCCGTCCTTGACGTCCTTGCGGTCGGGTAGCCCAAGGTGTTCCTTGGGGGTGACGTAGCACAGCATCGCGGTGCCGGCCTGGGCGATGATGGCCGCGCCGATGGCCGAGGTGATGTGGTCGTAGGCCGGCGCGATGTCGGTGGCCAGCGGCCCCAGCGTGTAGAACGGGGCCTGCTCGCACAGTTCTTCTTCCAGGCGCACGTTCTCCACGATCTTGTGCATGGGTATGTGGCCTGGTCCTTCGATCATCACCTGTGCGCCATGGGCTTTCGCGATCCTGGTCAGCTCGCCCAGGGTGCGCAGCTCGGCGAATTGCGCGGCGTCGTTGGCATCGGCGATCGAACCCGGCCGCAGTCCGTCGCCCAGCGAGAATGTGACGTCGTAGCGCGCGAAAATATCGCACAGCTCTTCAAAGTTCGTGTACAGGAATGACTCCCGGTGATGGGCCAGGCACCAGGCGGCCATGATCGATCCGCCGCGGGACACGATCCCGGTCACCCGTTTGGCGGTCAGCGGCACATAGCGCAGCAGCACCCCGGCGTGCACGGTCATGTAGTCCACGCCCTGCTCGCACTGCTCGATCACGGTATCTCGGTAGATCTCCCAGGTGAGCTCGGTTGGGTCGCCCTTGACCTTCTCCAGCGCCTGATAGATCGGCACCGTGCCGACCGGCACCGGCGAATTGCGCAGGATCCACTCGCGGGTTTCGTGGATGTTCTTACCGGTGGACAGATCCATGATGGTGTCGGCGCCCCACCGGGTGGCCCACACCATCTTGTCGACCTCCTCGGCGATCGAGGACGTCACCGCCGAATTGCCGATGTTCGCGTTGACCTTGACCGCGAACGCCTTGCCGATGATCATCGGCTCGCTCTCGGGATGGTTGTGGTTGGCCGGGATCACCGCGCGCCCGCGGGCGACCTCGTCGCGGACCAGCTCGGCCGGCGTCCCTTCGCGCACGGCGATGAACGCCATCTCGGCGGTGATCTCGCCGGCACGGGCGCGCTGCAGCTGGGTGCCGCGATCGCGCACCACCCCGGGCCGCGCGGGCAGGCCTGCGGTCAGATCGATGACCGCGTCGGGGTCGGTGTAGGGGCCGGAGGTGTCGTAGAGGTCGAAGTGATCGCCGGTGGAAAGGTGCACCCGCCGAAACGGCACGCGAGCGCCGGGCACCCCGTCCAGAACGCGATAAGCCTTGCTGCTGCCCGCGATGGGTCCGGTGGTCACCGACGGTGCCGACGGTTCGGTGGTCAGGGTCATTGTCATCTCCCTACGCCGGCATTACCCGGTCAGGTTCGTACGGTCGACGGCCCCGAGCCGTCCTCTCAGCGCACTAGGCGTGCGCTCCCGTGTGGATTAGGTGGATGTACCCAACGCTAGCGCAGCGCGGCACCGCTGTGCAGGGGCGGCGGAGTCTTACCGTCAGCCTGGCGCACCGGGCGCACCGGGAGTACCGAAAAGCTGCCCACGGGTACCGCCCTTGCCGCCGCTGCCGCCGCCACCGGGGGGAGTGCCGAGCCCACCGCCGCCGCCGGCCCCGCCGTTGCCGCCGTTGCCGATCAACCCCACGGCGTCACCGCCGTCGCCGCCCGAGCCACCCTGGCCGCCGGATCCACCGGCGCCACCGGCCCCGCCGGCCTGCCCGGCCCCGCCCCATCCGCCGTCGCCGAACAGCCCCCCGCCATGGCCGCCGGCCCCGCCACTACCGCCCTTACCGCCGTTACCGTTGGGCCCGCCCTGGTCCGCGGTTCCCCCTGCCCCGCCGGCCCCGCCGTTGCCGATCAGCTTGGCGTCGCCGCCGGCCCCGCCGGCGCCGCCGGACCCGCCGGTCCCGAACGCAGCCGAGCTGGCCGCGCCGTTTCCGCCTGCGCCGCCGGCCCCGCCATTACCGATCAGCCCGGCGAAACCGCCGCGACCGCCACCGCCGCCGCCCCCGCCGTTTTGATCGGCGGCAATAGTTCCGTTTCCGCCGGCGCCGCCCGCTCCGCCATTGCCGAACAGCTGGCCGCCGTTACCGGCGTTACCGCCGTGCCCGCCGAAACCGCCGTTGGCACTTGAAGTGTCGGCATTGCCGCCGGCCCCGCCGGCCCCGCCGGTGCCGATCAGCGAGGCGCTGCCGCCGTCACCGCCGATCCCCCCGAGCGAGAAGATGGTGCCGGCGCCCCCGTTGCCGCCGGCACCGCCCGCTCCGCCATCGCCCCACAGCAACCCGCCGCCAGCCCCGTGCCCGCCCAGCCCGCCGATTCCGCCGGCCCCAGATGTGCCGTTAGCCGTGCCTCCGCTCCCGCCGGTCCCGCCGGCCCCGCCGACGCCGAACAGCCTCGCCGCGCCCCCGGCGCCGCCGGTGCCGCCAGTTCCGCCAAGCCCGATGGGACTTCCGGTGTCGGCCCCGCCGGCCCCGCCGGATCCGCCGGCCCCGCCGTTACCGTAGAGCAGCCCGCCGGCCCCACCGGAGCCACCGACCCCGCCGGCCCCGCCCTCGGTGTCGTTCACATCTAGGGACCCGCCCACGCCACCAGCTCCGCCGGTCCCGCCACTGCCCCAGAGTCCGGCCGCACCGCCGCTGCCGCCGGCACCACCGGGGGCGCCGACGCCGCCGGATCCACCGTTGGCCACACCTGCGCCACCGGTTCCGCCGGCTCCGCCGTTACCGAGCAACCACCCGCCGGCGCCGCCGCTACCCCCTGGTGCGCCCAAGCCTCCGGTCGCGCCGGCGCCGCCGTTGCCGATCAGCCCGGCGGGTCCGCCGCTACCGCCGGCCTGGCCCGACGCGCCCGGCGCGCCGTTACCGCCGTTGCCGAACAGGATGCCGCCGGCCCCGCCGTTACCGCCGGGCGTCGTCGCGTTGGCTCCGTCGCCGATCAGTGGGCGGCCCAACAGCGCCTGGGTCGGCGCGTTGATCGCGTCTAGCAGCATCTGCTGGACGCTGGCGGCCTCGGCGCTGGCATAGGACGCGGCTCCGGCGTTGAGTGTCCGCACGAACTCGTCGTGAAACGCGGCCATCTGGGAGCTCAGCTTTTGATACTGCTGCCCGTAGGTACCGAATAGCGCCGCGACCGCGGCCGACACCTGATCGGCGCCGGCGGCGAGCACTTGAGTCGTCGGGGTGGCCGCCATCGAGTTGGCGAGGCCGATTGTCGAACCGATTTTGCTGAGATCCGTTGCTGCCGAGGCCACTTCAGCCGCCGACATGATCACAAAGGACATGATGTGCTCCCGTCAGGCTAAAGTAGCTTACCGCCGCTTGACCGCCGGATTTGGCGTATTTAACAGAAGGTGCTCGCGGCCGCGCAGCGCGGCACAGCTGTGTCGATGCGTCTGGATCCTGCTGGCCGGTCGGCTGACGAAGTGGGATGATTTCACACGTGCACCTGCCCGACTGCCGTGACCATCCGACCGGCGGCGCATTGCCCGCCGGGGCCAGTGAATACTTGAATGTCGGCGGTTTTCGTTTCTGGTTCGTCGGTCAACGTTGGGAGTGGTCCGACGAAGTAGCACGAATGCATGGCTACGAACCCGGATCGGTTGTGCCGACGACGAAGCTGCTGCTGTCGCACAAACATCCCGACGATCGCGCCCATGTCCAGGACTTGCTCGACTACGCGTTGCGCTCGGGTGGCTCGTTTTCGAGCCGTCATCGATTCGTCGACACCGGGGGCAACGTGCACGACGCGATCGTCGTGGCCGATCGCATGCTCGACGATTCGGGTGCGGTGTTGGGCACCGCCGGCTATTACATCGACCTCACCGACACCTTCGACGAAGCCCGGCAGGAAGTGCTCGACGAGGCCCTACCCGACCTGTTCGAGAACCGCGCGGCGATCGAGCAGGCCAAGGGTGTGCTGATGGCCGTGTACCGGGTCAGTCCCGAGCAAGCCTTCCGTGTCCTGCAGTGGCGGTCGCAAGAGACCAATACCAAAGTGCGCGCACTGGCAAAGCAGTTGGTCGCCGAAGTCGCCACCTTGCCGGCCCCGTCGGCGACGGTCCAAAGCCAGTTCGACCACCTGTTGCTGACGGTGCATGAACGTATCCCGGCCGGACCGGATTAGGCTGTAGCGATCTAGGACGGCGCAGGCGTGGGTCGGGCGCCCCGCCCCAGTTAGCAACCGGAATTCGACATGTTCGCGGGCGGAGTGAGGGCCATGGACCTGCTGGCGGTCGAGTGTGAGGTTCGCCAGGACGCCGTTGTGGTGCGTGCCGAGGGTGACATCGACTCGACCACGGTGGACGAACTCACCGCCCACCTGACCACGGCCCTGCAGCTGGCCGCCACCCACCCCGCCCGCCTGGTCGTCATCGATTTGCAGCCGGTGACGTTCTTCGGCAGCGCGGGATTGAACGCGGTACTGGATTGCCACGAGCAGGGCGCCGCCGCCGGGACGTCGGTCCGGCTGGTCGCCGGCCACGGTCAGGTCACCCAGCCGATAAAGGTGACCGAGCTGGACCGCATTCTCCAGATCTACCCAACCCTGGCGCAGGCACTGCAGACGGCCCGACCCAAGGAGCTGTGAACAGGCGCGATGAGCGAGCCGGCCCCGCCCAGCACATCCGGTAGGCGACAGCTACCCGATGACCTGGCGGCCGCGGTCCCGTTGGGTGGTGAGATGGGCCGGCGTTTCGCCGAATTCGACTGGGCAGTTCATCCGCTCGGCCCCCCCGCCGACTGGTCACCCGAGATTCGTGCGGCGGTGGCGGTGGCTTTGACGTCGCGGTTTCCCATCGTCTTGTGGTTGGGCCCGACAGAGCTGTTCCTGATGTACAACGACGCGTATGCGCACATCCTGGGTGACAAGCATCCGGCGGCTCTGGGCGCTGCCGGCCGGCAGGTGTGGCCGGAAATTTGGACAGCGATCGGGCCGATGCTGGCCGGAGTCGTGACGACCGGCAAGGCCACCTGGTCGGATGACTTGATGTTGCCGCTGGTGACGGCGGGCATGCCGCAGGAGCGGTACTTCACGTTCACCTACAGCCCGATCATCGGCGGCCGCGGCGCCGTCACCGCCGTCTTCTGTGCCGTCATCGAAACCACCCAGCGGGTGCTGAGCGAGCGCCGCCTGCACCTGCTCAATGCCGTGGCATCGGCGACCATGGAGACCCGCACTATCGACGACGCGGTGAGCGCAGCCGTCACCGCCTGTGCCGGCCAGCCCGAGGATCTGCCGTTCATCGCGGTCTACGTGCGCGACGGGCCCGACACCGATAGGGACGGGGCCCCGCTGCGCGGTGCCACGCCGTCGATGCAGCCGGTGCTGCCCGCCGACCTGGCGTTGCTGACAGGGTGGGATCCCGCAGTGCGATCGCGGGAGACGGCGCTCGTCATCGGCCACCTTGACGAGCTGATGCCTGGCATCGACACAGTTTTCACCCAGGACTGCCCGAGGCAGGCGCTGGTGCTGCCGCTCGGCGAGAACTCGGCCCCCGGGGCGCTGGTAGTCGGGACGAATCCGCGCCGTCCGCTGGACCCGCTGTATCACAGCTTCTGCCAGCTGCTCGCCGACCAGCTGTCCGCGGCGTTCGCAGCGGCGCGCTCCTATGAGCAGCAACGGCGGCGAGCCGATGCGCTGGCCGAACTGGATAGGGCGAAGACAGCCTTTTTGACCAACGTCAGCCACGAGTTCCGCACGCCCCTGACGCTGCTGCTCGGGCCGCTCGACGACGCGCAGTCCGACGCGGGGTCCGGCACACTCCTGGCCGAACGGCTGGGCACTGCGCGACG
Source organism: Mycobacterium pseudokansasii (assembly GCF_900566075.1). Classification (NCBI taxonomy): domain Bacteria; kingdom Bacillati; phylum Actinomycetota; class Actinomycetes; order Mycobacteriales; family Mycobacteriaceae; genus Mycobacterium; species Mycobacterium pseudokansasii. Next base: position 651,932 of record NZ_UPHU01000001.1, read on the forward strand.
TAACGCGCAGCGTCTGCAGCGGATGGTGGACTCGCTGCTGGACTTCTCCCGCATCGAAGCCGGCCGGGCGAACGCGAAGCTGGCATGCACCGACGTGGGGGCGTTGACCTCGGATATCGCTTCCTCGTTCAGCGAGCTGTGTGCGCGCGCAGGTCTCGATCTGGTGCTGGACTGTCATCCAGTGTTAGCCGATGTCGATCCGGACATGTGGGAGACGATCGTGTTGAACCTGCTGTCCAACGCCGTCAAGTACACGTTGACCGGATCGATCACGGTCGAGGTGCGCAGCGAAGGCGCGCACTGCCGCGCTGCCGTGCGCGACACCGGAGTCGGGATTGCCGGACACGACCTGGGCCGCCTGTTCGAGCGCTTCTACCGGGCGGCAAACGTCAGCGGGCGCAGCGCGGAGGGCACCGGCATCGGACTGTCCCTGGTGCGCGGGCTGGTCGAGCTGCAGCGCGGCACGGTGCAGATCGACAGTGAACCGGGTCGCGGTACCACCGTGACCATTCGGCTTCCGTCGTCGGTGGGCGACACCGCGGTCGACCCGCCGTACACCCGAACGAAGGGCGGGAACAATCCGTACGTGGAGGAGGCCAGCCAGTGGGTGGGGTCGTCGGCGCCGCGCACGCAGATCACCCGTGACCAGGGCGGCGAGCTGGTGTTGATCGTCGACGACAACGCCGACATGCGGGCCTATCTGGACCGGGTGTTGTCGCCGCACTGGCAGACCGTGCTGGTCGCCGACGGCGAGGCGGCGCTGAATGCGACTCGCCGGCTGCACCCGGATGTGATCGTGACCGACGTCATGATGCCGTCCCTGGACGGATTCGAATTCGTCGCGGCAATTCGTGATGATCCGGTCCTGGCGGCCACGCCGGTGATCATGCTGTCCGCCCGGGCCGGCGCCGAAGCCGTCAGCGAAGGCCTTGCCGGCGGCGCCGACGACTACCTGCCCAAGCCGTTCCGGTCCCAGGAACTCGTCGAACGGGTGAAGTCGCGGCTGGCCGCCGTCGACCGCGAGCGCAGGCGGCGGGGACTGGCGGTGGATCTGGCCGAGCTTGACGCCGCGCTGCAGGCCACCGACTCGGTGGCCGGAATACTGGCCGCGATGCTCGACTCCCGGTTCGGTTCGGACGCGGCCGCGGTCGGAATCGGGGTTGTCGACGGCGATTACGCCCGCTTCGAATACGCCGGCGGGCTTCCCGCCGAAGTGCGCGACCGGTATCACGTGGTCTCGCTGAACAGCCCCCTGGTCGGACCCGACGTCATCCGCCGCGGAACACCCATGGTCGTCAGCGACACCCTGGCGCTGCCGCCGCGCTATCAACACGCCGTGCAGGACACCGCTGCCAGTGTGCGCGCCTGTGTCGCCCACCCGCTGCGCGGTCGCACCGGCCGTGTCGTCGGAGTGCTGATCCTGCTCTGGCCCACGCCGCGCCAGTTCGACGCCGCCGAACTCGACATGTTTACCCGGATCGCCGAATTCACCCAATCCGCACTGGACCGGGTGCTGCTCAGAGCCCAGGAACACCGGATTGCCGTCTCGTTCCAGGAGCACCTTCTCGACCTGAATCGCGGGTCGACGGCCGCGGTGGTGGCCGCGGTGTACCAACCGGCGGGTGAAGCGATGCGGGTTGGCGGCGACTGGTATTCGGTGACGCCGTTGGACGACAACGGCACGATCGGGATCTCGGTGGGTGACGTCGTCGGGCATGGTCTGCCCGCCGCGATCGTGATGAGCCGACTGCGCGCGGCGGTGGCTGCCTCCGCGCTCACGTCGGCCGAGCCGTCCGATGTGCTGGCGGCGCTGGACAAGTATGCGGCTACCATCGCCGGTGCCCGCGGCGCCACCGTTGCCTACGCCGTCATCGACGCCCGACCGGATGCCGGGTGCGGAGCCATGCGGTATCTGTGTGCCGGGCATCCCTATCCGCTGCTGGTCTCCGCGGACGGTCGCCCGGTCTATCTCCGGTCGGGCCGGCGGCCCCCGGTGGCCACGTACGGAGAAGACTCCGCCGAGGCCACCGGCCATGCTGAGCTACCTGTGGGAAGTTTGATCCTGCTCTATACCGACGGATTGATCGAACGGGCCGGGGAGACGCTCGACCAGGGATTCGCCCGTCTGCACACCGCGGCCGCAGCATGCGCCGGGCTGCCCGTCGACGCGGTCTGCACCGAACTGCTGCACCGCATGTGCCCCCCGGACGGCTACCGCGACGACGTCGTGGTGCTGGCGCTTCGGCCCAGCCATGTCGGGACGCGCAGTTTCGCCACCGTGTTGCGCGCTGTGCCGGCGGAAATCCCGGGCGCTCGGCAGCGCCTGCGGGACTGGTTGGCAACCCTCGACATCGCACCCGCCGGTAGCGACAAGATCCTGCTGGCCACGGGAGAAGCGGTGACCAACGCAATCGAACACGGCAGCGGCTGCGATGCCCGCAAAACCGTCTCCATCGAGGCTTTCCTGCACCGGGACCGGGTCGTGGTCACCGTCAGCGACTCCGGCCGGTGGGCAGGTGATTCCTCGGCCAGCCTGCGCAGCCAGCGGCGCGGACGCGGGCTCACCCTGATGGGCGGGCTCGCTGACCGGGTCGACACCGTCCGTACTGCCGGCGGAACCCGGGTTGCGCTGCAGTTCGACGGCGCGGCAGGGCACTGACGGGGAACTGACCAGACCTGACCAGACCTGGTTAGGAGTTAGGCCTCTTCCATCGCCTCGCCGAGTTCTTCCAGGAGCCGGTTGTGGTGGTTGTTCGCCAGGACGTGTCCGGTCGCGATCACCAAAGCGACCGGCCAGTCGATGAGTTCGAGGGCGGCCAGCGCGGCCAGACCGCCGTAGTAGGCCAGTTGTTCGGGCCGCGGCACTTCGAGTTGTCCTACCAACGGAAGATTAACCACGAAGGTCTCGCCCTCTCTGATCTTCTTCACGGCTTCACGCTGCGATGTTCCGCGACGAGCCTTCTTTTCTACCATCATTTGCCTTTCAGTAACGAAGGGTTTGCCGCCGAGCAGTGTCGTAGGGTCACCGTCGGGAGTATGTCGACGACCGACGCCCTGGCCGATCCGCTGGTTTCGTCGATAGCCGCGGTGCTGAGCGTGCCGTTGCGGGAGCTTTACGCGCTGCTGTGGCGTGTCGGGGTCGTGGAGATCGTGGAGCGGAAGCCGGCAGCGGGCCCGATGGATCCGGTTCCGCATCCGTACTGTCCAGAATGCGGTTCAGAACGGCCATCGCGGCGGTCGCGGCGGCGGCCGACCCCAGGCCCTGCGCCCACCCGACCGGGCCGAGCGGGGTGCAGCCGAGCAGCTGGCTGACGAGGGGAATGCTGATCAGGGTTCCCATCGCGGCCAGTGAGCCCAGCGCGGTGAGCACCACCAGCCAGTCATGGGAGTCCAGCAGGGTTTGGCCCAGCTGGGCCGCGACCAGTGCGACCAGTCCCACGGTCGATGCGCGCCGCGGCAGGCCGGTGAACCTCGCCATCGTCCACGCCGCAGTGGCCGCGGCAGCGGTGGTCGCCCCGCGGACGCCTACCGCCTGCCACAGCACACGCTGGTCCGGGCCGCGGGCGTCCGGGCTCGTCGGGTCGCGGGGCTTGCTGACCGCCAGCGCCGCGGCGGGCAACGCGTCGGTCAGCATGTTCACCAGCAGCAGCTGTCGGGTGTTCAACGGCGAGGTTCCGCTGATGGCGCTGCCGATGATCGCGAATGCCACCTCGCCGGCGTTGCCGCCCAGCAGCACCGACACCGCCGCCTGGACCCGCTGCCACAGTTGACGACCCTCCAGGATGGCGGGCAGCAGCGATTCGATGCGGCCGTCGATCAGCACCATGTCGGCGGCGACCCGGGCGGGGTCACTACCGTGCGAGACGACACCGATCCCCACGGTGGCGGCCCGGATCGCGGCGGCGTCGTTGGAGCCGTCGCCGACCATCGCGCAGACCCGCCCGCTGCGTTCCAGCGTCTGCACGATCTGCACCTTGTTCTCCGGGGTCATCCGGGCGAAGATAGTCCGCTCGGCCACCGCCTGTTCCTGGTCCTTGCGCGACAACGCATCCCACTGCGCACCGCTGATGATCTGGTCGGTGGTCACCGACATACCCAGTTCTTGCGCGATCGCGGCGGCGGTGATCGGGTGATCGCCGGTGATCAGCCGCACGTCGAGCCCGTGCTCGTGCAGGTCCGCGAGCAGTTGGGCGGCCGGGCCGCGGGGCGTGTCCGACAGCCCGAGGAAGCCCACCAGGGACAGGCCGTCGCGACAGAACTGGGCGATGTCGTCGGGGTCGTCCAGCACCGAGCGAGCCTGCTGCGGGTCGAGCTCACGACGCGCGACCGCGATCACCCGCAACCCGTCGGCGGCCAGTGCGGCGACCGTCCGGTCCATGTCGGGGCCATCGGCGCCGCAGGCCGCCAAGACCACCTCGGGCGCACCTTTGACCGTCAGCTCGGTGCCCGACACCGAGGCCGAAAACGCCCGGCCGGACCGGAACGGAAGGTGAGCGTCGGGTGGGTCCCCGTTGCCGGCCACACCGGACGGCGCCGCCGCCACGATCGCGACATCGGTGGCATGCAGCTGCGGGCCGCCGTTGGTGGCGGGAGCGGCGTGCACGGCGCAGCGCAGCACCTCGTCAGCGCTGTACCCCGGCGCCGGGCGCACCTTGGCCACGCGCAGGCGGTTCTCGCTCAGTGTCCCGGTCTTGTCGAAGCACACCATGTCGACCCGGCCGAGCGCCTCCACCGACCGCGGGATGCGGACCAACGCGCCGAACTGCGTCAGCCGTCGCGCCGAGGCTTGTTGTGCCAGCGTCGCCACCAGCGGCATGCCTTCCGGGACGGCGGCGACGGTGACCGCGATGCCGCTGGCCACCGCCTGCCGTAGGCCCTGGCGGCGCAGCAGCCCCAGCCCGGTGACCACCGCGCCGCCGGTCATGCTGACCGGCCAGGCCCGGTTGGTGAGCTGGCTCAGCTGGTATTGCAGACCGACGTTGGACAGGTCGCTGGAAACGAGTTCGGCCGCGCGCCGTTCCTGGGTGTCGGCGCCGACGGCGGTCACCACCGCGACCGCGGTACCCGCGACGACGGTGGTGCCCGCGTACAACATGCAACGGCGCTCGGCCAGGTCCGCACCCGGGGTGGCGTCGACCTGTTTGGTCACCGACAGCGATTCGCCGGTGAGCGCGGATTCGTCGACCTCGACGTCGACCTCCTCGATCACCCGGGCGTCGGCGGGGACCACCTCGTGGGTTCGCACCTCGATGACATCGCCGGGCTGCAATTGCTCGGCGATGACGTCGCGGTACACCCGCTGTCCGCCCGCGCCGGTCACCACCTTCCGGGCCGGCGGAACCTGCAGCGCCAGTAGGCGATTCAGTCGGCTTTCGGCGCGCAACCGCTGAGTCGCAGCGAGTACCGAGTTGCCGGTCAGCACCGAGCCGACCATCACCGCGTCGACGGGCGACCCCAGCACCGCGCTGGCGGTGGCGCCCAGCGCCAGCATGGGGGTCAGCGGATCGGACAATTCCGCGCGCACCGCACCGAGAAACTGCCCGATCGCCTGCGCGGGCCCCACGGTCATCCGGGCACCGCGCTGTGCCGTGTGAATGCCACCGGCGATGGCGCGGGTGGCCAGTGTCGAGTGCTCCGGTGCCGGCTGCGCCGGGTCATCCGGTGACGGCAGGAGTTTACGGACCTGCTCGGCAGACATTGCGTGCCACTCGTGGAAGGCCGCCGGGCGCGGCGGCTGCGCACCGACGATCTTGCGCGCCAACAGATATCCCGACAGCATCCCCGCCGCCGCTCCGGTGGTCACTGGTCCGGGACCCAGCCCGCGGACCCCGGGCAGCATCAGCAAAGCGCCCAAAGCCGATGCGCCACCAGAGATTTCGATGCCACGCCGGCGTGCTTCCCGGGCCGCGGGAATGGCGTGCATCATGCGCCAGGCGGCGGCAAGGTCGGGTAGCAACAGGTCGGCATGCCACGTCGGGCCGGCCACGTCGCGCGGCAATACCCCCAGCGCCACATCTGCCGACGAAATGGCTTGCCCACCAATTGCGGACAACACCGCTACGGTCCGGCCGGCCTCGTGCAGATCGGCCACCGCGCCGGCCAGGGCATCGTCGATCGAGCCGTTGGGCGCGCCTTTTCGCAGCGGCCGGATATCGTCGAATGCCGGCCGCAGCTCGCCCAACGAGCCGTCGTCGACCGCGACCAGTTCCGCTCCGGTGCGATGTGCCTCGGCCACCACGGCCGCGGCGAATGGGTCGTGGGCCGGCAGAAAAAGCGCTCTGACACCGGAGTCCGTTGTGCCAGAAGTCATTCCGGGAACCGGGTGCCAGCCGGGACGAAGACCGTTTTTTTCCAGGAGGAGCTGCGCGCGGTTCCAGGCCGCCGACAGCTCGTCCTGCTCGGCGCCGACGATGCGGGCCACCCTCAGTTTTTCGGTGCACAGTACCCGAGGGTCGACGACGATCGCGTCGACCTTGCTCAGGCGGCGCAGGCCCTCGGGGCGCAACGGCAACACCCGATGGTGATCGGCCAGCCCCTGCCCGAGCGCGGCGGCAAACGCCTCGGGGGCGGTTCGGCTGGCCTTCGGCGTGGCCACCAGCGTGGCGGTGGCGGCCATGTCCAGGTTGCGGGTGCTGGCGCCGACCAGACCGGCGCTGATCGCCTGGATGAGCGCAAAACGCCCGGTAGCGCGCTCGACGGTAGGCGCGGACCGGCGGACTGGTTCCCTCGGGGCTTGGTCCGCATACCGCGCCAACAGTGGTTCGTGGTAGTGCCAGGCCCGCGCGGCGGCACGGGATTCGGCGGCTTTGAGCGTCTGCATCGCCAGGCCCACCGACAGCGACGCCGGCGCCTGCGTGAGCGTCTCTGCCGCGGCGACGGCCAGGGTCATGACGGTGTCGGTCGCCGCGGCGCCGATGCGTTCTTCGAGCAGGCCGCGCAATCGCGGCTGATAGTCCAGCGCCACCACGCCCGCGAGCACGCTGATCGGCAATCGGGGCCAGCGCAGGGCCCGGCCACTGACCGCCAGGCCCAGCCCGGCGGCGTTGGCGGCCAGGGTCACCGCTCGGGTAGCCAGCACCACGCCATCGCCCGGCAGGCTGCGGGCAGGCGTGCGGACATACGCGTCGTGCGTTGAGCAGTAACGCTTTTCGGCATCAGCGACGACCCGGCACAGCTCCCGCAGCGTTGTCGCCGGCTCGTCGATGCCGACGACGACACGGGATAACGGGTAGTTCAGGCTGGCCGACGCCACGCCGGGGTGGGCCCGTATCGACTCGAGCACGAGGCGGCCGAGTTCGCCGTCGTCGCCGAGGCCCCGCACCTCGATCCAGGCGCGGTCGTCACCGCGCCAGCAGTGCCGGCTCAGTGTCTCGCGGGACAGCTCGCCGGAAACCGCATTGGCTCCGTCGCGCAGCGGCGCGGTGCCGGCCTCCAAACACGCCTCGAAACACACCTTGGTGACCGAACCCGCCCTCTTGCCCAGCGTTTCGGCGACGTCCGCGGCGACCGTGACCGATGCGACAGTAAGCGCGGTGGTCGCTTGAATGCCAGTCGCGAGGGCGCGCAGCGGCAGAGACCGTGTTATGGACTTGGCAATGCTCAACGGGTGCTCAACACCGCCGTCAGTTGGTGCTGCGCAGCTCGGTGCTACCTGCCCGACGCCCGGCCGTCTTCTTGGCTGGTGCCTTGCCGGTTGTCTTTTGCGGTGGGGCCTTTTCCGGCTCGGACTCGCTGGGTACCGAGGTGAGTTTCGCCTTCACCGGCGGCCCGGAGTCCCCGGGTTTCTTGTTCATCCGGCGCAACAACAACGCGCCGCCCCCGACAGCCAACAGGATCGGCCACTCGACAATTCCGGTGACGCCGAGCGCGCCGATGGCCAACGCGGCCGCCGGTGTCGACTTGGTGCCGGTGCTGAGTCCGCGCTGCATGCCTTCCGCGGCTCCCTTTACGCCGCCGACAACGCCGTTGACCGCCGCGCCGCCGACGGCGCCGGCGGCCGCCGTGGTCACCGTGGCGGCCTGACTCACCGTTCGACCAACGCTGCGGACCGCTCCGCCGACGACTCCCATGATGACTCCCTGGCTTGTAATCGTTTATCTACTCTGGGCCGCACACTTCACAGCACGCATGTCTACTAAAAGCCTGCCACGTTACCAACGCCAGGACAACGAAGAGTGACCGGAGAGTGTCTGTCGGTTATGCAGTCGAGTCGTCGCGTACATCGACGAAGACCGGCGCGTGGTCACTGGGCGCCTTACCCTTGCGCTCCTCGCGGACGATCTGCGCGTCGACGACACGGCGCGCCAGCGCGGGCGAGCCGAGGATGAAGTCGATACGCATTCCCTGCCGCTTCGGAAACCGCAGCTGGGTGTAGTCCCAGTAGGTGTAGACCCCCGGTCCGGGGGTGAAAGGCCTTACCAGATCGGCGAATTGGGCGTCGACAATGGCATTGAACGCGTTGCGCTCCGGCTGGGAGACGTGCGTGGCTCCGGTATAGAACTCGGTGCTCCAGACGTCGTCATCGGTCGGAGCGATATTCCAGTCGCCGGTCAGCGCAATGGCGGCGGCGGGATCGTCGCGTAACCATCCTTCGGCCGTATTCTTCAGCGCCGCAAGCCAATCCAACTTGTAGGTGTAGTGCGGATCGTTCAGGGCGCGACCGTTGGGCACGTACAGACTCCACACCCGCACGCCGCCGCAGGTGGCACCCAGGGCGCGAGCCTCCGCCGTGGCCGCCACCTCCGGTTTACGGCTCCAGGTGGGTTGGCCGTCGAAGCCGATCTGGACATCGTCGATACCGACCCGGGATGCGATTGCCACACCGTTCCATTGATCGAAGCCGACATGTGCCACCTCATAGCCGAGTTCGAACAGCGGCAGCGCGGGGAACTGGCCGTCGGCGCACTTGGTCTCCTGCATGGCCAATACGTCGACGTCGGCGCGGGCAAGCCAGTCGAGGACACGGTCCAGGCGGGTGCGAATCGAATTCACGTTCCAGGTGGCCAGCCGCAGGGTGCCCTCGGGCATGGCTAGAGGCTATCGGGTGGCCGCAGGTAGCGGCGGCGATGGTGCGGCCGGAAACCCAGTAGCTGGGCCGGGCCGGCGTCCGGCACGCTCAGGTATGCGCGGGTCGCGCCGCGGCGAGCGCCCCAGGCCAGCAGTGCTTCATACAGTGGGGCGGCGCGGGACTGCTCGCCGTCGCGGGGTGCCGACAGCCCCACCCACCGCGTGCCGTCCGGTGCGTCGGTGACGGCCGCGCGTGCGGCGGCCACCCCGGGGCAGCTGCCGAAAGCGAGTTCACCGTCGACGACTGCGATAAGGACGTCAACGGGTATCCGGCGGTCGTCGAGCCGCAGCCAGCTTTCGTCGGGACGGGCGGACACGGTGATCGAGCGGTCGGTTCGGCGGGTGGCTACTTCTTCCACGTCGTCGACGTCGCGCACCAGGAGGCGTTCGGTGTGTTCGGGCACCCATCCGGTCGGCTGGGGCAGCAGCCGGTCGGGGATGGCCAGCCGAGGCGTGAGGCCGCGGGCCCGGTACCAGTCGGCGATCGCGGGCACGGTGCCGGCCCGGGCCGAGATGTCCAGCGGCACTGCCGAATCGGCGGGAGCGGCTCCGTGACCGGCTCGCAGCAGCCAGCCGTCCAGCCAGGCATGTTCCACACCGGGCCAGGCCTTGGCCGCCGCGTGCTCGATGGCCCGGATCTCCGCGGTGCGTACCGGCGCATCGGTCAGTACCCGCACCGCCACGACGTCGGCGGGTGCGATCTCGACGGTCGCGCCGGTCTTCGTCCGCACCCGCACCGTCGGGTCAACTGTCAGCAGTTGGCCGACCGCGTCGGTCAGCGGCGGGACCGACCCGGTGGGCCGACGGTAGCGAACCGTCACCCGCGTCCCGGCGTCCGGCCACGAGACCGCCATCAGTGACCGAATGGGTCGGGGCCCTCGCCCGGCAGCCACGACAGGCCGGGCACGCCCCAGCCGTGTGACTTGACCGCGCGTTTCGCGCTGCGGGCATACCGGCCGATCAGGCAGTCCAGGTACAGGAAGCCATCCAGGTGTCCCGTTTCGTGCTGCAGCATCCGCGCGAACAGGCCCGTGCCCTCGATGTCGACCGGTGTGCCGTCGGCGCCGAGACCGGTGACCCGCGCCCACTTGGCCCGCCCGGTGGGAAACGACTCGCCGGGAACCGACAGGCAGCCCTCTTCGTCGTTATCCGGGTCGGGCATGGTTTCGGGGAGTTCGGAAGTCTCCAGCACCGGGTTGACGACCACCCCTCGGCGGCGCGCGGTCTTGCCGCGGTCCTCGGCGCAGTCGTAGACGAACACCCGCAGTCCGTAGCCGATCTGGTTGGCGGCCAGGCCGACGCCGTACGCGGCGTCCATGGTGTCGTACATGTCGGTGATCAGTTGCGGCAGATCGGCCGGCAGCGATCCGTCGGCGCCGACCGGTATCGGCTTGGTCGGAGTGTGCAAGACGGGATCGCCCACGATGCGGATAGGTACAACTGCCATGGTCGGCTAGCTTAGGCGGGCCGACCATCCGCGCCGCGCCGCGGCGGGTGGACAACGTGGGCGGTCGAGTTGGCCCGTCGAGTCGCCCAGCCCGGCCGCCTGTGCATTGGTGGCTTTGAGTGTGTACGGACGGTGCGCCTGACGCCTGTGGGCCGCCGTATTCGCACTCTCGAAGCCTCCAACGCACACTCATGTGGACGTGACGGCCTTGGGCGATCACCGCGCTGCGTGCAGTCAATCGGCCGACTCGCGGGTCAGGCTCACCGGGCAACAGTTCCCGGCGTGGTTCAATATTCGCCGGAACATGCGCCTTTGTAGGTCAAGTCATTCGAGCCAAGTGAGCATTCGCCGGAAGGGCCCAGGGGAACCAATATGGACGGCGCTATGGCGCGGGCAAATCGAGCGGGGGACGACTCTGACATTGCCGAAGGTCTGACCCGTCGCGAGCACGACATCCTGGCTTTCGAACGTCAATGGTGGAAGTTCGCCGGTGCCAAGGAAGAAGCGATCAAAGAGCTGTTCTCCATGTCGGCGACACGCTATTACCAAGTGCTCAATGCGCTGGTTGACCGGCCCGAGGCGCTGGCCGCCGACCCCATGCTGGTAAAACGGCTGCGGCGGCTGCGAGCCAGCCGTCAGAAGGCGCGGGCGGCGCGGCGCCTCGGCTTCGAGGTGACCTGACACCCGTCCACCTTTTGACGTGCCGTTACAGGTTTCGGGCCACTCCTGGCTACAGTGGGCTCGATGAACGAGCGCGTACCCGACTCTACGGGGCTTCCCCTGCGGGCCATGGTGATGGTGCTGCTGTTCTTGGGTGTCATCTTCCTGCTGCTGGGCTGGCAAGCCCTGGGTTCGTCCGGGAAATCCGACGACGACTCGTCGACGGTGGCCGGCATGACGACCACCAGCACCGCGCCCAGCTCGACCAGCGCCAAGCCCGCAGCGAACCAGGCCGAGGTGCGGGTGTACAACATCTCCGGCAAAGAGGGAGTCGCCGGGCGGACCGCGGACCAACTCAAGGCGGCCGGTTTCAAAGTGACCGAGGTCACCAACCTCGCCGTGTCGGATGTCTCCGCCACCACCGTTTACTACGGCGATGCCGAGGGCGAGCGCGCCACCGCGGACGCGGTGGGACAGAAACTGGGAGCGCCCGTCGAGCGGCGCATCGCCGAACTTGCCGACCAACCGCCCGGCGTCATCGTCCTCGTCACGGGTTGAGCCCGGCTTCCAAGCGGGTCGTTTCGACCCGCTTGGGCGCCAGGCTGGGTCTAATCGCCCGGCTTCCAAGCGGGTCGTTTCGACCCGCTTGGGCGCCAGGCTAGGCTCTCCGCTATGTCTATGCCCGCCGGTCACCGCCCCGTCGTAGCCGCCACCCTGTCCGCCCTGTCCGCGGCCGCTTGCGTCGCGCTGGCAAGTGCGTGCTCGTCACCGCAACACGCCTCGACAACACCGGGTACCACGCCGTCAGTCTGGACCGGATCACCCGCGCCGTCGGAGGGCCGGGGCCATCAGGAGGGAGTGCCCGGCGCACAGGGCTTGACCACCCAGCTGCGGGCACCCGACGGCACCGAGGTTGCGACCGCCAAGTTCGAGTTCGCCAACGGGTACGCGACCATCACGATCGTGACAACCGGCACCGGTCGCCTCGCACCCGGCTTCCACGGCGTGCACATCCACCAGGCGGGCAAATGCGAGCCCAATTCGGTCGCCCCGTCCGGCGGGGCTCCGGGCGACTTCCTGTCCGCCGGCGGGCACTTCCAGGTGCCCGGGCGTGCTAAGGCCGGACAATCCAATGGTGACTTGACGTCGCTGCAGGTGCGTGGTGACGGCAGCGGCACGCTGGTGACCACCACCGATGCCTTCACCATGGACGACCTGGTGAGCGGCGAAAAAACCGCGATCATCATTCACGCCGGAGCCGACAATTTCGCCAACATCCCGGCGGACCGTTACACCCAGGCCAACGGGACACCGGGACCCGATCAGACCACGATGACCACCGGTGACGCCGGCAAGCGGGTCGCGTGTGGTGTCATCGGTGCCGGCTAGCTCGCCGGTCAACAGGACGCCCAACAAAGGTGATGTCCGAATCGATTTCGCCCCGTCACCACGGCCGACCGTCGGTGTGGAATGGGAGTTCGCCCTCGTCGACGCGCAGACCCGGGATCTGAGCAACGAAGCCACCGCGGTCATCGCCGAGATCGGCGAAAACCCGCGCGTCCACAAGGAATTGCTGCGCAACACCGTCGAGGTGGTCAGCGGTATCTGTGACTGTGCCGCCGAGGCGATGCAGGATCTGCGTGACACCCTGGGCTCTGCGCGCCGGATCGTCCGGGACCGCGGCATGGAGTTGTTCTGCGCCGGTACCCACCCGTTCGCGCGGTGGTCGACCCAGAAGCTCACCGACGCGCCGCGCTACGCCGAATTGATCAAACGCACCCAATGGTGGGGCCGCCAGATGCTGATCTGGGGCGTGCACGTCCACGTCGGGATCTCGTCGGCCAACAAGGTGATGCCGATCATCTCGTCGCTGCTCAACTACTACCCGCACCTGTTGGCGCTGTCGGCATCCTCACCCTGGTGGGGCGGCGAAGACACCGGCTATGCCAGTAACCGGGCCATGATGTTTCAGCAGCTGCCCACCGCCGGGTTGCCGTTCCAGTTCCAAACCTGGGCCGAGTTCGAAGGCTTCGTCTACGACCAGAAGAAGACCGGCATCATCGACCATATAGACGAAATCCGTTGGGACATAAGACCTTCACCGCATCTGGGCACGATCGAGATACGGGTGTGCGACGGCATCTCCAACTTGCGTGAGCTCGGCGCGCTGGTCGCCTTCACCCATTGCCTGGTGGTCGACTTGGACCGCCGGCTCGACGCCGGGGAGACGCTGCCGACCATGCCTCCGTGGCATGTCCAGGAAAACAAGTGGCGTGCCGCTCGCTACGGCCTGGACGCGGTGATCATCTTGGACGCCGACAGTAACGAGCGGCTGGTCACCGAGGACCTCGACGATCTGCTGACCCGGCTGGAGCCGGTCGCCAAATCGCTGAACTGTGCCGACGAGCTGGCCGCGGTGGCCGAGATCCCCCGGGTGGGTGCTTCCTACCAGCGGCAGCGGCGGGTGGCCGAGGACCATGACGGTGACCTGCGCGCCGTCGTCGACGCACTGGTTGCGGAGCTCGACATCTAGGGTCGGGCTATCAACTCCCGCCTCGATGGCCTTAGGTTTAGCTGATGGCGTCTTTCGCACCGGTGGAGCTGCCCATGTTCCCGCTCGAGACGGCGCTACTGCCCGGCCAGGACCTGCCGTTACGCATCTTCGAGCCGCGCTACACCGCGTTGGTGCGGCACTGCACGGGCAGCGGCGATCCGTTCGGCGTCGTGCTGATCTCGCGCGGGCGTGAGGTCGGTGGTGGTGAAACACGTTGTGACGTAGGGACATTGGCCAGGATCGAGGAATGCGCCGATCTCGGCCTCGGCCGATTCCTGTTGCGTTGCCGCACCGCCGAACGCATTCGGGTGGCCGAGTGGCTGCCCGACGATCCCTATCCGCGGGCGATCGCGCACAGCTGGCCCGACGAGCCCGCAGAACCGGTGACCGAAGCGCAGCTGCTCGAACTCGAGGATCGGGTGATGGCGTTGTTCGACCGGATCGCGGCGGCCCGTGGTGCGCAGTTGCCGGGTCGAGACGAACTGCTGGGCTACGGCCGTGCCGACCCGGAAGCGGGGCAACGTCTGTATGCGTTGGCATCTCGGATTCCGATGGGCACCGCTGATCGCTACGCGGTGCTGTCGGCGCCGTCGGCGGCGGGCCGGCTGGCAGCGCTGGGCGAGGCCGTCGACGCGGTGGCCGCGATAGTGGAGTTCCAGCTGTCCGGATAACGCGCCGGTTATCGGTCGTGCAGCCGGCCCGCGTTGCTAACGGCCCTCGGTAAAGCTACGCAGCGCCGCTACCTGCAACGGATCCAGCGACGGCCGTACGATTTCCCGGGCGGCGGCCAGGTCGGCGGCGGTGACGTCGGCGGCATCGATGCAACGCCGCATCGCGGTCAGGGCAGCCTCCCGCAGCAGGGCCACGCAGTCGGCGGCGCTGTACCCGTCGAGCCCCGCGGCCACCTCGTCCAGGTCGACGTCGGCGGCCAGCGGGACCGACCTGCCGGCGGTACCCAGAATTTCGCGCCGCGCCGCCGCGTCCGGTGGTTCCACGAACACCAGGCGTTCCAGCCGCCCCGGGCGCAGCAGGGCCGGGTCGATCAGGTCGGGCCGGTTGGTGGCGCCCAGCACGACGACGTCGCGCAGCGGGTCGATGCCGTCGAGCTCGGTCAGCAGCGCCGCCACCACCCGGTCGCTCACTCCGGAATCGAAGCTTTGGCCGCGCCGGGGTGCGAGCGCGTCGACCTCGTCGAGAAACACCAGGGACGGCGCGGAGTCGCGGGCGCGCCGAAACAACTCGCGCACCGCCTTTTCCGACGAGCCGACCCACTTGTCCATCAGCTCGGAGCCTTTGACCGCGTGCACGCTCAGCTGCCCGGTACTGGCCAGCGCTCGCACTACAAAGGTCTTGCCGCAGCCGGGCGGGCCGTAGAGTAACACCCCGCGGGGCGGGTCGACGCCCAGCCGGGCGAAGGTGTCGGGGTGCTGCAATGGCCACAACACCGATTCGGTCAGCGCCTGCTTGGCCTCGGCCATATCGCCGACGTCGTCGAGTGTGATGCTGCCGACGGCGACCTCTTCGCCGGCCGAGCGGGACAGCGGCCGGATGACGGTCAGCGCGCCGACCAGGTCGTCCTGGTTCAGTTTCGGTGACTGGCCGTCCGCGCTGGCCCGCGAGGCGGCCCGCAGTGCCCCCTCGCGCAGCAGCGCGGCCAGGTCGGCAACGACGAAACCCGGTGTGCGGCTAGCAATTTCGTCGAGGTCAAGGTCACCGGTGGGGACGTGCCGCAGCAGCGCTTCCAGCAATGCCCTGCGGGTGCCGGCGTCGGGCAGCGGCAGACCGAGTTCCCGGTCCAGCAGCTCGGGCGCGCGCAGTCGCGCATCGATCTGGTCGGGCCGGGCGGTGGTGGCGATCACCGCCACGCCGTCGGTGGCCACCGCGGTGCGCAACTCGGCCAGGATCAGTGAGGCCACCGGCTCGGGGGTCGCCGGCAGTAGGGCGTCGACGTCGATGATCAGCAGCACGCCGCCGCCGTCACGCACCGCCGTCACTGCCTTCACGGCAGCGGCCACGGCCTTGAGCCGGTCTTCGGCGGCCAGCGCGCCGACCTCCGGTCCGTCCAGCTCCACCAGCCGGCGCCCGGCGCACACCGCGCGAACCAATGTCACCTTGCCGACGCCGGCCGGACCCGACACCAGCACCCCCAGGTTGGCACCCGCCCCCAGGGTCTTGAGCAGGTGGGGCTCGTCGAGGGCCAGCTTGAGCCATTCGGTGAGCTTGGCGGCCTGCGGCTGGGTGCCCTTGAGCTCTTCGACCTGGATCTCCGGGGTGGCGACGCTGGCCTTCTCCGCGGCCGTCGACGCCCGGTAGGGTACGCCGGCACCCCAGGTGACCAGGGAGTTCGGCTGCACGCTGACCGGTCCTTCGGGATCGACGCCGGTCACCGTCAACAGCTCCGAGGTCCAGCTGATCCCGACCGACGCTGCCAACGCGCGGGTGGCCGCCGACGTCGAGGTGCCGGGACCCAGGTCGCGGGGCAGCAGTGACACCGCGTCGCCGACGGTCAGCACCTTGCCGAGCAGGGCCTGGCGCAGGGTGAGCGGCGAGATCGACTGAGAGGCCAGCGTCGAGCCACTCAACGTCACCGTTCGCGCGCCGTAGACGGTGACCGCGCTGACGAGCACCGCGGTGCCTTCCCGTACTCCGGCGTTGGACAGCGTGACGTCGTCCAGCAGGATGGTGCCGACCGGAATGTGCAGGCCGGCCATGCCGGCCACCGCCGCGGTCGTCCGGGACCCGGTCAGCGATACCGCGTCCCACTCCCGGATGCCCAGGGCGGCAATGGCGCTCGGGTGCAGCCGCACCACACCCCGGCGCGAGTCGACGGCCGAGGTATTCAGCCGGGCGGTCAGCGTCAGCTGCGGGGCCCCGAGGGGGCGAGTCCCAACCGGGTCGCCGGAACGAGTCACAACCGCCCGCCCGGCTTACGCAGCCCCAGCCGCGCCATCGACCGCCGGTGCGGCTGGGCTCGGCGGATCGCGCGCCGGGCGGCACGTCGTTGCTTGGGTTTTTCGCCCCACACCTCGGGATGTTCGGCAAGCCAACGTTTGCTGCGTACCGCGAAGGGGATGTGGCACACGTAGGAGATGATGATGGCCCAGATCAGGATGTAGGGTGCCAGGACGGCGGCGGCCGCCACGATCGCCAGCACCGCCAACAGTGGGGCCGCCAGGTTCGGCGGCACCGCGACGGTGTGGATCTTCTTCATTGGGATGGCACTGACCATGAGCAGCGACGTGCCCGTGATCCAGAAGGCCAGAAAATACACCGACGTCCACCAGCCTTCGCCGAACTGCAGTTTGAGGCCGATCAGACCGATCATGGACACCGCGCCCGCCGGCGCGGGCATTCCGACGAAGAATTCCTTCGCGTAGGGGGGCAGGGTGCCGTCGTCCAGCTGAGCGTTATACCTGGCCAACCGCAACACCACACATACCGCATATAGCAGCACCACCATCCAGCCGACCGGCCATTTGGACAGCATCGTCACGTATACCACCAGCGCGGGCGTCACGCCGAAGTTGACGGCATCGGCCAGGGAGTCGATTTCGGCGCCCATCCGCGACTGGGCATCCAGGATGCGGGCCACTCGGCCGTCCAGGGCGTCGAGGATGGCGGCCACCGCGATCAGCGCCATCGCGGGTATCGGCTTGTGGTCGAGGGCGAACTTGATAGAAGTCAAGCCTGCGCAGATGGACAGCACGGTCATGGCGCTGGGCAACAGATGCAGGTTCACCCCTCGCCTGATCCGGGGCTTGGTCATCATGGCAGGTCGGCCAGTACAGTCTCGCCGGCGATCGCCCGCTGGCCCACTCTGACCACGGGTTCCGCGCCCGGCGGCAGGTAGGTGTCCAGCCGCGAGCCGAACCGGATCAGGCCGTAGGTGTCACCGATCGACAGCTTGTCCCCGACATGTGCGTCGCACACGATGCGGCGCGCCACCAACCCGGCGATCTGCACGGCGACCACCTCGGCGCCGCTAGGGGTGCCGATCCGCACACTGGTGCGCTCGTTGTCGTCGCTGGCCGAGGGCAGATCGGCGGACCCGAAACGGCCGGGCCGGTGTTGCACGGCGATCACCTCGCCGCTCACCGGTGACCGCTGCACGTGGGCGTCGAAAATCGACAAGAAGATGCTGACCCGGGGCAGGGGTGCGGCGCCCATGCTGAGTTCGGCGGGCGGCGCCGCGGAGTCGATCACGCAGATCACGCCGTCGGCGGGTGCGACGATGGCGTCGGGCCGGGTGGGTGGCACCCGGGAGGGGTGCCGGAAGAACCCGGCACATGCGCCCGCGGCCAGCAGACCCGTCCGGCGCAGCCAGCGAAGATTGCGTCCGGTGGCGGCCTGGCCCAGAATCCCGGCCGACGCCGCTGCCAGGCCGGCAGCGATGAACGGCCGCCCCGCCGGGTGGATCGGCGGAACGGTGGATCGCACCAACGCCAGCAGGTGCTGCGGGCTCAGCGTCGGTTCCGGGTAGGAGGGGCCCTCCTGAGCGGAAGGGCGGCGGGGGCGTCGTGCCACGCGGTCATCTTACGGAAGGCGGGCGTCCGGTGTGCCCGAGTCGATCCGGTGCCGATCCGGCCGATCTCCGCGACTGCCGGACTTTGGCTGCAGTGGCCCTCGGGGATGGAGTAATCGGGGGAGCCTCGGCCCAGTCCTGGGCGCTGGTCAGCGCCAATCCGGTGCTGAGCGTGCCGGGATTCGCGACGCTGGGTGCCGGTATGGCGCTGGTGCCGACGGCGCTGACGATCTCGGTTGCCTCGGTAGCGATCCACTACACCGGCGCGTTCGAAGCGGCCGGCCAATGCCACCGCGACGCGATCGTGTCACCGGCGGTCTGAGATCAGGACAGATCCCAGACCTGCACCTCGGTTCCGGCGAATACCTCGACGACGTCCTCCGGCAGGTCCAGCAGCGCGTTGGCCGAGGCCAGCCAGCGCAGATGGTGGGAGGCCGGCGGGCCGTAACTGGTGACCTGCCCGCTGTCGGCGTCCAGTACCGCCCGCCGGAACTGCCGTTTGCCGCGCGGCGAGGTCACCGACTCGGTGAGCATCGCGGCCCGCCGCGGCCGCAACGCATCGGGAAAACCCATGGCCATGCGCAGTGCCGGCCGGATGAACACCTCGAAGGACACCAGCGCGCTGACCGGGTTACCCGGGAGAGTCACGATCGGTGTGCCCGCCACCACGCCGACGCCCTGCGGCATTCCCGGCTGCATCGCCACCTTGACGAATTCCACGCCCTGGTCGCCGGCCCGGCCGAAGGCGTCTTTGACCACTTCGTACGCCCCGGCGCTGACGCCGCCGCTGGTGATGATCAGGTCGGCGTCACCCGCGCAGCGCTCGATGATCGCCGCCAACTGCGCGACGTCGTCGCCGGCGGTCTCGGTGGCCGCCACCACGGCGCCCGCGTCGCGCACCGCGGCGGCCAGCATGACGGCGTTGGACTCATAGATCTGCCCCGGCCGCAGCGGGCTACCCGGCGGCACCAGTTCGGATCCGGTGGAGATCACCAGCACCCGTTGGCGCGGAATCACGGTCAGTTCGGGCAGTCCCAGGGCCGCGGCCAAACCGAGCGCGGCCGGCGTCGCGTGTTGGCCGGCGTGCAGCACGGTGGTGCCGGCGGCGACGTCTTCGCCGGCACGCCGGATGTGCTTACCCGGCGTGGCCTGCTGTCGGATCGCCACCGTTTGCACGCCGCCGTCGGTGGCTTCGACCGGCACGACAGCCGTGGCGCCGGACGGCATCGGCGCGCCGGTCATGATGCGGTGCGCGGTGCCGCGTGCCAGCCGCAATTCGTCGGTGCGCCCGGCGGGGATGTCCTCGGCCACCGGCAGCATCACCGGATGCTCGTCCGTCGCACCCGCGGTGTCCTCGGCGCGAACCGCGTACCCGTCCATCGCCGAGTTGTCGAACACCGGTAGCGACAGCTGCGCGACCACGTCGCCGGCCAGGACCAGGCCCTGGGCTTCCCTCAACGCGAGTGTCACCGCCGGACGTGCCCGGATGATGTCGGTGACGACGCGCTGGTGTTCTGCTACTGATCGCACCCGGCCATTATGGTCCGCTAGACCGGGAAGTGGACGCCGGTCAGTTCCTCGGAGACCGCCCACAGCCTGCGTTGCAGATCCTCATCGTGTGACGCAGCGCTGGACTGCACCAGCTTAGGGTGGCCGCGTTGCTCGGCGAAACCGTCGGGACCGCAGTACTGCCCGCCCTCGACGGACGGGTCGGTGGCGGCCCGTAATGTCGGCAGCGCACCCATCTCCGCGCTCTGGAACAGCACCGGCCCGAAGATGTTGGACAGCGGTCGCACCATCCGCGGCAGGTGGCGCGCCAACTCGGTGTTGGAGCCGCCCGGGTGGGCGGCGACGGCGATGGTGGCGGCTTTGGGATCCGCCGCCAGGCGGCGCTGCAGCTCGTAGGTGAATAGCAGGTTGGCCAGTTTGGACTGGCCGTAGGCGGCGACGCGGTCGTAGCCGCGTTCCCACTGCAGGTCGTCGAAGTGGATCGCGGCGCGAATCCGGTGACCCAGACTGCTGACCGTCACCACCCGCGACCCTCGCACCGGCAGCAGACGGTCGAGCAGCAGGCCGGTCAGCGCGAAGTGACCGAGATGGTTGGTGCCGAACTGCAACTCGAACCCGTCCTCGGTGACCTGCCTGGGCGTCCACATCACCCCGGCGTTGTTGATCAGCAGGTCGACGCGGGGATACGCCGCACGCAGCGCGTCGGCGGCGGCGCGTACCGAACCCAGCGAGCTCAGGTCGAGCTGCTGCAGCGTGACGTCTACTTTCCGGGCATTTTGGCCCGCGGCGGCGACGATGCGCGCCAGGGCGGCGTTGCCCTTCTCGAGGTTGCGTACCGCCAGCACCACGTGCGCGCCGCGGAAGGCCAGCACCGCAGCGGTGTGGTAGCCCAGGCCGGTGTTGGCGCCGGTGACGACGGCCACCCGGCCGCTTTGATCCGGGATGTCGGCCCGCGTCCACCTTCGGTTAGCCGTGGCGTTTTTCGAGACGTCAGAGGCCATGGGGCACAAGATACTCAGTGGCGTCGACGGCGGCGCCCGGCGCTGCTTGACTGGGTAAAGTTGAGAACGTGATTACCGGTTTGGCGCACACCGGCATCTGCGTACCCGATTGTGCGGCGGCGGTGGCGTTTTATCGCGAGGTATTAGGCCTGCAAGTGCTCTCGCCGCCGTTCGTCATGGCCGGTAACGCCATTCGCGACGACATGGGCGGGTTGGTGTCGGACCCCACGATGAAGGCGGCGATTGTCGGCCTGCCCGGCGACGGCGACCGCGTCCTCGAGGTCATCGAGTACCTCAACATCGAAGGTTCCGGCCACCGGGCCGCGGCGGCGCTGAGCGATCACGGCCTGACGCACGTCGCGTTGATCTGTGACGATCTCGACTCCACCCGCGCCGACCTGGAAAGCAAAGGGGTGCGCTTCCTGGTCGACGGGATCGCAGAGGTGGCGCGAGTCCGCACCACGTGGTTCGCCGACCCGTGGGGAGTGGTGTTCATTCTGGTCGAGAAGAGCCGGCCGGAACGACCCTATTTCGCGCAATGGGACTGAAGCCGCGGGTCGCGGTGATCGGAGCTGGCGCCGGCGGCATCGCGATGGGCATCCAACTCGCCGCCGGCGGGTATGACTTCACCATCTTCGACCGCGCCGACGGCTTCGGCGGCACTTGGCGTCACAACACGTTCCCGGGCGCGGCCTGTGACGTGCCGTCGCATCTGTACTCGTACTCGTTCGCACCCAACCCGCGCTGGAGCAAGACGTACGCGAACCAGCCGGAGATCCTGGCCTATCTGGAGAAGGTCGCCGCCGACTACGGGCTGCAGGCCCAGCTGCGGCCCAACACCGCGGTCATCACGGCACGCTGGTCAGATGCCCGCAAGCGCTGGATGCTGACCACCGACGACGGCCGCCGGCACGAATTCGAGGTCGTCGTCAGCGCCGTCGGCATGCTCGACCTGCCCAGCATCCCGGACATCCCAGGGACGCAACGGTTTCGCGGCCGGCGGTTCCATTCGGCGCGCTGGGACCACAGCAAGTCGACGGCCGGGGAGCGGGTCGCGTCCATCGGCACCGGCGCCAGCGCGATCCAGTATGTTCCGGCGATCGCCCCGCGGACCGCGCAGCTGACGGTGTTCCAGCGGACCCCGATCTGGATTTCGCCACGATTCGACATTCCGTTCACCGCCGAGCAGCAGGAATTGTTCGAGTGCGACCCGGCCGCCGCTCGGAAACTGCGCGACGAGGCGTTCGACTCCTACGAGTCCTCCAGCTTCGACATCGACGCGGCGCAGACCAGTGAGGCGACCGAACTGGCGCGCGGCTACCTGCTGCGCAAGGTGGCCGACCCCGCACTGCGCGCCAAGCTGACTCCGGACTACCCGGTCGGCTGCAAGCGACCGCTGATGTCGCGCGACTGGTACCCCACCTTTTCGCTGCCCAACGTCAGCCTGGAAACCACCGCTATCGCCGAACTGACCGAACACGGCGTACGCACCGTCGACGGCGTCGAACATCGCGTCGACACCGTCATCTACGGCACCGGGTTCAAGGCCGCCGACTACTTGGCCAGCATCGACGTGTACGGGACCGGCGGCCGCCGGCTCCGTGAGGATTGGCGCGACGGCGCGGAGGCGTATCTGGGCACCCTGGTCGCCGGATATCCGAACTTCTTCACGCTCTACGGCCCCAACACCAACGGGGTCAACTCGATCATCTACATCCACGAGGCGCAGACGACCTTCATCCGCCACATCCTCGACGTGCTGACCGGCCGACGGGCACGCACCGTCGAGGTGACGCCCGCGGCGCAGCGGCGCTACAACGACGAAATCCAGGCCGCCATGGAAGGCAAGGTGTGGCTGGCGTGTGCCAACTACTTCCGGCATCCGAGTGGGAAGGTCGTCACCCAATTGCCTTACAGCGGCCGGACGTTCTTCGAGCGCACCCGTGCCATGGTGCCCGGCGACTACTGGATCCAGTAATTGTCGTGACCGATGAAGAACTCGCGCCGTTCGTCGTCGGTCATGTCGGCCAGGCCGGGCAGGCCCTCGAAGTAGCCCTCGCGTGGTGCCCCCGGAGCGAACAGAATCAGGATCGACGCGGGCTGCCCAGACTCGTTGCGGAAGCCGTGGATTCCGCCGGGTGGTACATAAAGGAAGTCGCCGGCCGACGCGTCGATCCAGTCCCGGCCGTCGTGCATGCGCATCGACCCTGACAGGACGAAGAACGACTCCGACATCGTCTTGTGGAAATGCGGACCGGGACCGCCGCCGGCGGGGGCGATGTCGACCCGGTAGAGGCCGAAATCGCCGTCAGTGGACTGTTGGGTGGCCAGGTAGTGGTAGGTGGTGCCGCCGAACTCGAAATCGGGTGGCTCGTCGAAGCGCGTGAGCCGGGCACTGACTTCCCCCTTGTCGCCGGTGTACCGGGGCGGGGGATACGACATCTATCCAGTGTGCCCGAGTCTGCCTCGACCTGACCGAGCCGTTGGCGACGGGCTCGCTCCCCGGCGTGCCGCCGCGGCGCGCATCGTCGCCGGCGTCCTTGCACTCGTCATGGGCGAGTGCTAAGAATGACGTTGGCACTCTCCACCGGCGAGTGCTAGGTCGGGACGGTGAGGTCCAGCACGCAAGCTGCGATCGTCCGTCGCGGGCACTGCGCCCGGCCAGCGTAAGTAACGGGGTCACCCGGTGACCCCAGTTTCATTCCCAATCCGGAGGAATCACTTCGCAATGGCCAAGACAATTGCGTACGACGAAGAGGCCCGTCGCGGCCTCGAGCGGGGCCTGAACGCCCTCGCCGACGCGGTAAAGGTGACGTTGGGACCCAAGGGCCGCAACGTCGTCCTGGAGAAGAAGTGGGGCGCCCCCACGATCACCAACGATGGGGTTTCCATCGCCAAGGAGATCGAACTGGAGGACCCGTACGAGAAGATCGGCGCCGAGCTGGTCAAGGAAGTCGCCAAGAAGACCGACGACGTCGCCGGCGACGGCACCACCACGGCCACTGTGCTCGCGCAGGCGCTGGTCAAGGAGGGCCTGCGCAACGTGGCGGCCGGCGCCAACCCGCTGGGCCTGAAGCGCGGCATCGAGAAGGCCGTCGAGAAGGTCACCGAGACCTTGCTCAAGGGTGCCAAGGAGGTCGAGACCAAGGAGCAGATCGCGGCCACCGCGGCCATCTCGGCCGGTGACCAGTCGATCGGCGACCTGATCGCCGAGGCGATGGACAAGGTAGGCAACGAGGGTGTCATCACCGTCGAGGAGTCCAACACCTTCGGCCTGCAGCTCGAGCTCACCGAGGGTATGCGCTTTGACAAGGGCTACATCTCCGGCTACTTCGTCACCGACGCCGAGCGTCAGGAAGCAGTGCTGGAAGACCCCTACATCCTGCTGGTCAGCTCCAAGGTGTCGACGGTCAAGGACCTGCTGCCGCTGCTGGAGAAGGTCATCCAGGCCGGCAAGCCGCTGCTGATCATCGCCGAGGACGTCGAGGGTGAGGCTTTGAGCACCCTGGTCGTGAACAAGATCCGCGGCACCTTCAAGTCGGTGGCGGTCAAGGCCCCCGGCTTCGGTGACCGCCGCAAGGCGATGCTGCAGGACATGGCGATCCTCACCGGCGGTCAGGTGATCAGCGAAGAGGTCGGCCTGACCCTGGAGAATGCCGACCTGAGCCTGCTCGGTAAGGCTCGCAAGGTCGTCGTCACCAAGGATGAGACCACCATCGTCGAGGGCGCCGGCGACAGCGACGCCATCGCCGGGCGGGTGGCGCAGATCCGTCAGGAGATCGAGAACAGCGACTCCGACTACGACCGCGAGAAGCTGCAGGAGCGCCTGGCGAAGCTGGCCGGCGGCGTCGCGGTGATCAAGGCCGGTGCCGCCACCGAGGTGGAGCTCAAGGAACGCAAGCACCGCATCGAGGACGCGGTGCGCAACGCCAAGGCGGCCGTCGAAGAGGGCATCGTCGCCGGCGGCGGTGTGACGCTGCTGCAGGCCGCGCCCACGCTGGACGAGCTCAAGCTCGAGGGCGACGAGGCCACCGGGGCCAACATCGTCAAGGTGGCGCTGGAGGCTCCGCTGAAGCAGATCGCGTTCAACTCGGGCCTGGAGCCCGGCGTGGTCGCGGAGAAGGTGCGCAACCTGCCCGCGGGACACGGCCTCAACGCCGCGACCGGCGTGTACGAGGACCTGCTCAAGGCCGGCGTTGCCGACCCGGTCAAGGTGACCCGTTCGGCGCTGCAGAACGCGGCGTCCATCGCGGGGCTGTTCCTGACCACCGAGGCGGTCGTCGCCGACAAGCCGGAGAAGGAAAAGGCTGCCATGCCCGGTGGCGGCGACATGGGAGGTATGGACTTCTAGTCCGTGCAAGCGAAGAAGCCCGGCCCTCGCAGGGGGCCGGGCTTTTTCGCGCGCCGAGACTGCGTACAGCGCGATAGGAGGGCGGGAACGCGGGCGCTCACCGCAGTTTCGACGCAATGACCGCAGTCTCGGCGCGCGCGCAGGGCTTGAGCTACGGCGTCGAGAACACCACGCAGTCGTGGCGGCATCCCTTCGCCGCCGCGGCGGAGCCGGGGTCGGCCTCGCGATGCAGCAGCGCGCGGGTGGGCGCCACCCACAGACGGACGGTCTCCTCACCGGCTCCTGTTACTTCGGCGCTGCCGTCAACGATCAGCGAATAGCCGCTGGGCTCACGCGGGGGCCACAGCAGCGTCACGTCGCGGCGACGGGCCAGGTTCTTGCGGGTTCCTCCGCCGACCAGCCCTACGTCGAGGACTGCCCCGCGCAGTACCGGCTCGACGGTCACGGTGTGCACGCGGTAGTCGTCATCGACGGTGATCAGGTAGGCGAATGGATAGTCGGCCAGGGCCGCGGCCAGCCGCATGAGGTCTACCTTTTTAGCGCCCATGCAGTCGAGAGTAGACGCCCGGTGCGGACGGGAGGACGTGCGCTGCCGGGCTGGTTGGGGCTAGTTGGGGCTAGTCTGAGCGAACCGGCAGTTTGATGCCGGTGCCGGGGTCGGCCGGTTCGCGGCTGGGGTAGAAGGTCGACTTGGGGATGCCCGACCCGGGAAGGACCGGAGCCCCGCTGACCGGCTCGCGAACAGTGGTGTTGCGCACACCCGTATCGTTGTTGCCCGAGTTGTAGAAACTGGTGTACCCGCTGCCCGCGCTGCGCGATCCGGCATTGGCAGGGGAGCCGGTGCCGGCATTGGCGTTGCCGGTGTTCGCGGTCCCGGGGTCAATTCCGGCGGGAGGGGTGATCGGCGTCGCGGCCGGGGGTGTGGCCGGGGCCGGGTTGAGCGCGTTTGCCAGACCCGGGTGCAGGCCGCCCGTCTGACCGAGGGCGGAGCTGAGGATGCTCGAGCTCAAGGTTGCCGTGCCACCGGTTGCGTAGCTCGCGGAGCTGGCCAACCCCGCGTCCAAGCCGGCCGATCCCGGCACGTTGCCTTGCATCACCGACGGCCACAGGCCCGCGCTCATGCCGCCGACGTTGCCAAAGCCGGTGTTGATATTTCCCGAGTTCCCAAACCCGTTATTGAGGAAGCCCGAGTTGCCGATTCCCAGGTTTCCGTTGCCGGAGTTGAAAAAGCCGACGTTGCCGGTGCCGGAGTTGCCGAAGCCGATGTTGCCGCTACCGGAATTGAGGCCGCCGAAACCGACCTGGTTATTGCCGGTCAGCCCAACACCGACGTCATGATTGCCGGTACTGCCGATGCCGAGGTTGCTATTGCCCAGGTTGCCCATGCCGACGTTGTTGTTGCCGGTATTGCCGCCGCCGATGTTGCTGCTGCCGGTGTTGCCGATGCCCAGGTTGCCGCTGCCGGTGTTACCGATACCGATGTTTCCGCTGCCGGTGTTGCCGAAGCCGAGGTTGATCGCGCCGTTCTTGCCGATGTCGATGCCGAGGTTGCGCAGCACCTGTTGCCAGGGCGCCAATAGTGACGCGGCCGCGGATGCGTCGGCGTGGTATGCCGCCATCGCCGCCACATCCATCGCCCACATCTGCTCATAGGCGCCCTCGATGTCCATGATGGCCGGGGTGTTGAACCCCAACCAGTTCGTGGCCGCCAGCACCTGCATCAGGCCACGGTTGGCCGCGACCACCGCGGGCTGCACTGTGGCCGCCAGCGCCGCCTCGAAGGCCGTGGCCGTGGCCGCGGCCTGAGCCGCGACTTGCTCGGCCTGGGTTGCGGCCGCGCCGAGCCACGCCATGTATTGGGTAGCGACGGCCATCATCGCCGCCGAAGACGGACCCAGCCAAGAGCCGTTGGTCAGCTCGGCGACCACCGAGCTGAACGACGACATCGACGACGCCAGTTCCTCGGCCAGGCCGCTCCAGGCCCCGGCCGCGGCAAGGAGCGGTCCCGCGCCGGGACCGGCGAACATCAGTGCCGAATTGATCTCTGGCGGCAACCACGCGAAATGCGGGTTTGTCACTAGCCCAAACTACCCGCCCGAGCCCCTCGACGTGGCCATATCGGCGCAGGAAAACTGCATATCCATACCCGGTGCACAGGAACCCCCTAAGTGCTCAGGCGGGGGCCGGAGCGGACCGACGTCCGCGGACCAGCTTGCCTGGTCGGGCGGCGGTGGGAACACCGTTCTCGGCGATCACCTCGCCCGAGACGACGGTCGCGACGTAGCCCTCGGCGGTCTGGTCCAGTCGCCGCCCGCCGGCGGGCAGGTCGTATCTGATGACCGGTTTGTGCAGCCGCAGCGCGCCGTGGTCGATGACATTGAGGTCGGCCTTGTAGCCGACGGCGATGCGTCCGCGGTCGGCCAGCCCGGCCACCCGGGCCGGAACAGAGGTGAGTTCGCGCACGGCCTCGGCCACCGTGAACCGCCCGGACGCCCGGTCGCGCGCCCAGTGCGCCAAGAAGTACGTCGAGTAGCTGGCGTCGCAGATCATGCCGTAGTGGGCGCCGCCGTCGCCGAGGCCGAGCACCACGTCGTCGCGGTGCAGCAGTTTGCCGACGGTATCCAGCGAGTTGTTCTCGAGGTTGCTCGTGGCGACCAGCAGCATGGCGTGACCGTCGTCGTCGAGCAGCCGGTCGTAGGCCTCCTCCATCGGGTTCACCCCGCGGGCTCGGGCGCGGGCCCCGATGCTGCCCGACGGGTCCGGCTCGTAATCGGGGCTGTCGCCCAGCGGGAAGATCCAGTCCCAGGCCTGGGCCACATACAGGATCGGATGGCCGTGGCCGGGTTTGTCGGCCAGGATGCGGGCGCGTACCTCGGGCTTGCGCATCTCGGTGACCCGCTGCGCCAGCGGCAGGTGCGCGATCTCGCGGTAGCTGGGGTACAGCACGAACGGATTGGCGGACAGTTGCAGCCCGATGATCAGCCCGATCGGGCGGGGCAGCAGCTGCGCGGTGATGTCTCCACCGGCCCCGTTGGCCTTCTCGATCATCGTGATGGCGTCGGGCCACGTCGGATCGCCGGTGTTGGCGACCACCAGCGTGAAGGTGACCGGCAGCCGTACGTCCTCGGCGACGTCGAACACCATCTGCAAAACCGGCTGATAGCCGCCGGCAGGAATGTCGGGCACGAACTGCAGCAGCCCGCCGCCGCCGTCGACCACACCCCTGGCGATCTCCTCGATCTCCTCGCGGGCGGCCTCGTAGCTCGGGATCGGGGAACCGCTTTCGGTCTTGTGAATGGTCAACCGCGACGACGCGAAGCCCAGCGCGCCGACCTCGACCGCCTCCTTGGCCAGCGCCCGCATCTTCGCCAGGTCTTCGGCGGTGGCCGGCTCGCGGTCGGCGCCGCGCTGCCCCATCACGTAAACCCGCAGCGGCGAATGCGGCAGGTAGACGGCCACATCGATATCACGCTGGCGCGTCTCCAGCGCGTCCAGGTATTCGGGAAAGGTTTCCCAGGTCCACGGCAGGCCGTCGGTCATGACGACGCCGGGAATGTCCTCGACCCCGGCCATCACGTCGACGAGCACGTCGTGGTCTTTGTGGCGGCAGGGCGCGAAGCCGACCCCGCAGTTGCCCATCACCACCGTGGTCACTCCGTGCGCCGACGACGGTGTCAGCCGGTCGGACCAGATGGCCTGGCCGTCGTAGTGGGTATGCAGGTCGACGAAACCCGGGGTGACCAGCAGTCCGGTCGCGTCGATCTCGCGCTTGGCGGTTTCGCCGTTGACAACACCAACACCCTTGATGACGCCGTCTTGCACCGCGACGTCACCGACATACGGTTCGCCGCCCAGCCCGTCGACGATAGTGCCATTGCGGATGAGCAGGTCGTAGGTCATCTAATTAATCTACGACCGCGTGGATGGTGCCATGATCGTTGCCCCGCCCGTAAAGTCGCCGTTATGGCCGGCCCCGATGCCAACGACGCCGACGACGCCCCGGCCCGGGAGCTGCTGCGTGACGCGTTCACCCGCCTGATCGAACACGCCGACGACCTCACCGACGGCCTGACCGACGACGTCGCCGCCTACCGGCCGACCCCGAGCGCCAACAGCATCGCCTGGTTGCTCTGGCACAGTGCCCGCGTCCAGGACATCCAGCTGGCCCACATCGCCGGCGTGGAGCAGGTGTGGACGCGCGACGGCTGGGTCGACCGGTTCGGCCTTGACCTACCGCGCGACGACACCGGCTACGGGCACAGCCCCGCCGAGGTGGGCAAGGTGCGCGCACCGGCGGGGCTGCTGTCCGGTTACTACCACGCGGTGCACCAGCTCACCCTCGAGTACGTCGCAGGCGTGACCGCAGACGAGCTGGCGCGCATCGTGGACACCCATTGGGATCCGCCGGTAACCGCCAGCATGCGATTGGTCAGCATCATCGACGATTGCGCGCAACACCTCGGTCAGGCCGCCTACCTGCGCGGGATCGTGCCGTAGCTGCCCAGTAGCTTGTGAGGCGTGCGATTTGCTGCCACGGTGGTGTTCTGGCTGGCCACCACGGTCGCGCTGACGGTAGCCGTCCCCGCGGCGTGGGCGCAGACAACGATCATCGACGAGGACGGCTATGCCGCGCTGGCCCAAAAGGCCGCCCGCGACCCGGTTCTGCAGTCCGCCATGGCGGCCGAGCTCACTACCCGCGCCCTGGCGCTGATCGCCCGGCATGGGCGCCCGAGTTCTCCGGTCGATAACTCGACGGTGCACGATGCTGCCGCAGCCTTCACCGCCGGCCCGGCGTTTCCGCCGCTGTTCGCCCGGGCGAACCGGGTCGCGCACGGCTGGTTGTTCGGCGAGCCGCGTTCTGGCCGCGCCGGTGATCAATGGGTGGTCGATCTGGCCCCGATGCTGCAAGACAGCTCGATGCAGCAGGTGTTGAGCGGCTACCACGTCACGGTGCCGGCGACGCTGCAGGTTCCGCTGACGGTGTCGGCGCCCCGGCCGGTGCACCAGGGACAGCTGCGGCGGCTGGCGGTGTGGGGGCCGTGGGTCAGTATCGGCGCCGCAGCCTCGGGTGCGAGCTGCGCGTTACTGATGCTGGCCACCGCGCGCCGCCGAGGCAAGGCGCTGACCAGCCTCGGCGTTTCGGCGTTGCTCGTCGGCGCGGGCGGCTGGGCGGGTATCGAGATCGGCAGGCGGTATATCAACGACGCGCTCAATCGGACCACTGGCGATATCCGGCGGGTGGCCGACGTCATGGTCGGTACGGCGGAGCGCAGCCTGCACCTGTGGCTGAACCTGACGCTGGTCGCCGGTGCGGCACTGGTGGTGCTGGGCGTGCTGGCGGCGGTGCTGGGAAGCCTGTGGAAGTAGCCGTTGCGGTAGCGTCACAGGTCGCGAGTGGGGTCATGGCTGCGGGCGCGCTGGCGCCCCTCTTAACGCAGCGGCAGCTCGGCCAGGATCGCGCCGGTCGGCTGCGTAGAACCGGTGCCCGGTTCGACGGTGAACGCCAGCGCGGTCGAGTTCCCCAGGTTGGTCAGCGTGGCCTTCGTCGACGGCGCCACCGCCGCCGGGCCCATGGTCCCCGCCGAGGTCGGGCCGTTGGCGCCCAGCAGCCACATCTGATAGACGGTGCCCGGGGACGGCGGCGGCACGTCGTTCATCACGAGCACGCCGGCATTGCGGTCGTGGGAGAACATCACCGTGGCGGTCCCGCCGCCCAACGGGCGCGAAACGGTCTGCACATCCGGCGCGCCCAGCACCTGCTCGGCGACCGTCGGCGGCGCCGGCGGCCGCAGCACGGTGCCCAGGCCGAACGCGCCCAGTCCCACCACCACAGCGGCTGCAGACGCGAAAACGGCTGTGCGCCAACGTGACTGACGGCGGCTAGCGGTCGGCTTGACGGTGTCCAGCACGGCCGCGCGCAGTCGTTCCGGCGGTTCGGTGGCCGTGGTCGCCGACACGATCGCCATCGTCTCGCGGACCGCGCGGACTTCTTCGTTGAAGGCCGCCGTCATCGCCGAGGGTGCCGCGGCGACCATGCGCTCGATGTCGACTCGTTCCTCGTCGGACATCGCATGCAGGGCATACGGGATCGCCAGCTCCAACAGTCCGAAATCGGTCGGCTCGGTCATGACATACCCAGGCAGTTCCGCAGACCGCGCAGCGCGTCACGCATGCGCGATTTGATCGTCGACAGGTTGGTGGCCAGCCGGTGCGACACCTCGGCGTACGTCAGGCCGCCGTAGTAGGCCAGTTCGATGCACTCCCGCTGCGCGTCGGTCAACCCGCCCAGGCATGCCGCGACCCGGCGCCGTTCGTCACCGGCGATCGCGGAGTCGGCGACGACGTCGCTGGCCGGGTCGATATTGGCCACGCCGTAGCGTGACTCCCGCTGGCTGCCGGCTTGCTCGGCGCGTACCCGGTCGATGGCGCGCCGGTGTGCCATGGTCAGCAACCAGGCCAGCGGCGAGCCCTTGACGGCGTCGTACTCCGACGCCGTGCGCCACACCTCGAGGTAGATCTCCTGGGTGGTTTCTTCGCTGTAGCCCGGGTCCCGCAGCACCCGCGCCACCAGTCCGTACACCCGGGTTTTGGTGTGGTCGTAGAACGTTGCGAACGCGTCACGGTCGCCCCGCGCGATCTGGTGCAACAGGGCGCTGAGGTCGCTGCTCAGCCGTGGCGGTCCCGTCATCGACGGTAGCCTATCGTCAGGTCGCACCGAAATCGCCAAACCGGTCATAACTGACGCGCCGATCGCGGTGGCCGGGGCACGAAATACGCTGTACGACGCTGGTATTCGGCGAAACCTGGACGGCCCTTCATGTACTTCTCGGTCAGCCGGGCCCCGCTCACGTCGACAAGGAAGTAGGTCATCAACAACGGCGAGACCACCGTGAGCAGCGGCACCCAGCCGGTGATGGTGATCAGCCACAACCCCCACCAGACACAGGCGTCGCCGAAGTAATTGGGGTGGCGGGTCCAGGCCCACAGGCCACGGTCCATGATGGCCCCGCGATTGGCCGGGTCGGATTTGAAGACCCGCAACTGGCGGTCACCGAGCGCTTCGAAGACGACCCCGACCAGCCACACCGCCACGCCGACACCGGTGACCGCCAGCAATGGCTTCGGAGTGGGCCCGGTGATCGCCGACAGCTGCAGCGGGAAGGAGATGAACAGCGTCAGGAAGGCCTGCAGTCCGAAGACCTTGCGCACCACCTGACCTGTGGTGGCGCCGCGCAGCAGGTCGGCATAGCGGGGATCCTCACCCTTGCCGGCGGTCTTGCGGTACATGTGCCA
Source organism: Mycobacterium pseudokansasii (assembly GCF_900566075.1). Taxonomy (NCBI): domain Bacteria; kingdom Bacillati; phylum Actinomycetota; class Actinomycetes; order Mycobacteriales; family Mycobacteriaceae; genus Mycobacterium; species Mycobacterium pseudokansasii. Next base: position 684,335 of record NZ_UPHU01000001.1, read on the forward strand.
GCTCAGCCGCAGCCCCCACACCGTCACCAGCGCCAGCAGCAGCCACCGCCGGGCCGGGTCACCGGTGCCGAATACGGCCGCCACGGCTGCTACTGCGATGAACCCCAACCCCCAGGCGACGTCGACGACGTTGTAGCGGCCGAGCCACCTGCCGATCAGGAAGGTCGTCGAATGCACCACGGCCAGCGCCAGCGCCGAAGCACCCGATACCTGGAAGATGGCAGCCTCGTTCATCGGTCATCCTTGCGCTCGAACGTCCACTGGACGACATCCAGGTACCCGGACCGGAATCCCGCCTCGGAGTAGGCCAGGTAGAACTCCCACATCCGGGCGAACACCTCATCGAAACCCAAGTGTGCCAACCGGTCTCGCCGCTGGACGAACCGCTCCCGCCACAGCCGCAGAGTCTCGGCGTAGTGCGGTCGCAGCGAGGCGGTGTCGACCGTGCGCAGGCTGGTGTGGCGGTTCGTGATCGCCGCGATGGCCTCCGTGGACGGCAACAGCCCGCCGGGGAAGATGTACTTCTGGATCCAGGTGCGGGTGTTGCGGGTGGCCAGCATCCGGTCGTGGGGCATCGTGATCGCCTGGATCGCCACTCGGCCGCCCGGGCGCACCAGCTGGTCTAGCGCCGCGAAATACGTTGGCCAGGAGCGGTATCCGACGGCCTCGATCATCTCGACCGAGAGTATCGCGTCATAAGGGTCATGCCCCGACCGCGCGTCGCGGTAGTCGCACAAGTCGATCTGCACCCGATGGGACAGGCCCGCGGCGGCGACCCGCTGACGCGCCAGCCGCTGCTGCTCCACCGATAACGTGACCGATCGCACCCGGGCCCCGCGGGCGGCCGCCCGGATACACAGCTCGCCCCAGCCGGTGCCGATCTCGAGCACCCGGCTGCCCGGCCCGACACCGGCCATGTCGAGTAGCCGATCGATCTTGCGCCGTTGGGCGGCAGCCAAATCGGGCCACGCGGCGGGAAGATCGCGGAACAGCGCGGACGAATAGGTCATGGTTTCGTCGAGGAACTCAGCGAACAGGTCGTTCGACAGATCATAGTGCTCGGCGACGTTACGCCGGGCCTGATCGCGGCTGGGATCGCCCCGGGTCGGCTCGAACGCCGGCGCCAGCGGACGCAGCCACTGCAGCGGGCCCGGAACCAGGTCGGCGACCGACTCGGCCAGGACCGTCAGCACTCTGGTGAGATCCTCCGACGACCATTCACCGGCCAGGTAGGACTCGCCGAAGCCGATCAGGCCGTGCCGCCCGATCCGTCGTGCCAGCGCCTTCGGGCGGTGAACCGTCAGCCTCGCCGACGTGGCGTCGCCGGCGCCGACTGCCGTGCCGTCCGGGTAGACCAGTCGCAGCGGCAGTCGGGCGACCGCGCGACGCAACAGCCAGTCGGCGATGGCCGCCGACGTCGCGGCGACCGGTCCGGACGGCACCTCGGCGACAGCCGGCCAGCGCTCGGAATCTATTGTGACCGAAGGTGTTCCGATTGTTTCGATGCTCATCGCGGTACCACTGGCACTCGACGTAACCACAGTGTGATCCCCTGTATCCGGATGCGGGCGGCCACCACCAACGGGGCCAACGGTGAAATGCATTGCATGAGTGCGACTTCCTTGGTTGTCGCGGGTCGTCGTGTCCCGCGGAGGTTCGCGACGAATACCGGGAACGCCGGGTGGTTTTCGCCGTGTAGCGCCACCGTGACGTCGACCTCGCCGCCGGGCCGCGGCGCTCGCACCACGTAATGCCCCTCGACGTCATTGAACGGCGAGACGTAGAACTTCTTGGCCGTCACCACGGGCAGGTCGGCCGGCGGCAGCAGATACGCGTGCCGTTCTCCATAGGTGTTGTGCACTTCGGCCACCACATGGCGCACCCGGCCGTCACGGTCGTGACACCAATAGACGCTCAACGGGTTGAAGACATGCCCGAGCACGCGGGCCTGCAGCAGTGCGGTGATCCGGCCGTCGGGAACAGCGACGCCGCGCTCATCGAAGAACGCTTCCAGCCGGTCGCGCAGCGAACCGTGCGGCGTGCCCGACGACGCGGCGGCGAAGTGGTCGTCGGCGCGAAATCGGGCGAACGTTCGTAGCCACCAGGGCAGCTGCGGCAGCTCGTCGACGTCGACATACCAGCTGTAGCTTCGGTATTCGAACGAGTGGTGCACCGGGGCGCGTCGCGCGTGGGTGATGGTGGTGCGGTAGATCGCCGGAGTCAGCATGGCACCACCACTTCCCTTCGGGTTGCGGCCGGCCAGTCCGCCCCCAGCCTCCGGGCCGCGCGCAGCCCGGAGGCGGCGCCGTCCTCGTGGAACCCCCAGCCGTGGTAGGCCCCGGCGAACACCACCCGATCGTCATCGAGGGTGGGCAATAAGCGTTGGGCTGCAACCGATTCCGGTGTGTACAGCGGATGGCTGTAGGTCATCTCGGCAAGCACCGACCCGGGGTCCACCCGGTCATGGCCGCCGAGGGTGACCAGGAACCTTCGGTTGTCGTCGATGCGCATCAGCCTGCTGACGTCGTAGCTGACCACCACGTGGTCGGTGCCCGGTGTCACCAGGTAGTTCCACGACGCGCGGGCGCCGGTGTGGCGGGGCAGCACCGACTCGTCGGTGTGCAGCTGGGCCCGGTTGGTCGAGTAGGGGATCGCTCCCAGCACGTGCCGTTCCCAGGCGGTCGGCGGGTCGAGGAGCAGCAGGGCCTGGTCGGGATGCACGGCGACGACGGCGGCGTCGAACAATCGCGGCGTGTCGTGACCGGCTTGCACCACCACGCCACCGGCGACCCGGCGCAGCGAATGCACCGGGGTGCCCGTGGACACCTCGGCCAGCCGGGAGGCGATCGCCTGCACGTAGGTGGCCGAGCCCCCGGTGACGGTGCGCCAGGTGGGCGAGCCGAACACCGACAACATCCCGTGATGGTCCAGGAAGACGAACAGATACCGGGCCGGGTAGCGCAACGCGTCCTCGCTCGCACACGACCACACCGCGGCCACCAGGGGAGTGATGAAGTAGTCGGCGAAAAACGACGAGAAGCGGTGCCGCTTGAGGAACGCCTCCAATGTTTCGAGTCGGTCGCCGGCTTCCTCGCGCAGCAGCCGCGAGGCCGCACGGTGGAAGCGCAAGATCTCGGCGAGCATCAGCAGGTAGCGGGGCCGCAGTGCCTGCCGGCAGGCGAACAGTCCCCGGACTCCCAGAGCCCCGGCATATTCGAGGCCGATGCCGTCGGCGCGCACCGACATCGACATGTCCGACTCCTGGGTGGCGACACCCAGTTCGTCGAACAGTCGGCACAGCGTCGGGTAGGTGCGGTCGTTGTGGACCAGGAATGCCGAGTCGACCGCGATGACGCTGCCGTCGTGCGCCCCGTCGCCGCGATCGACGTAATGGGTGTGGGCGTGTCCGCCGAGCCGGGTGTCGGCCTCGTACAAGGTGACTCGGTCACGGCCGGACAGCACGTAGGCGGCGGTCAGGCCGGCCACGCCGCTGCCGATGACCGCTATCGAGCGTTCTGAGGGGTGTCGTTGCTGCACATCAGGTATTCGGAACCGTCGGCAGCTCGGACGGGATGGACCAAACCGGCGTTAGTGTTCGCCGCTCATCGCCATCAGCCGGTCGGTTTGCGGCTCCTCCCCGGAACCGCTTGGTGCCGACCGGATTCGGGCCGGACGTGAACGCACCTTCATCGGCCACCAGAACCAGCGGCCCAGCAGCGCGGCGATCGACGGCGTCATGAACGAACGCACGATCAACGTGTCGAACAGCAGACCCAGGCCGATAGTGGTACCCACCTGGCCGATCACCCGCAGATCGCTGACGGCCATGGACGCCATGGTGAACGCGAACACCAGCCCGGCGTTGGTCACGACCTTGCCGGTACCGCCCATCGCGCGAATGATGCCGGTGTTCAGCCCGGCGCCGATTTCCTCCTTGAACCGCGAGACCAGCAGCAGGTTGTAGTCAGACCCCACGGCCAGCAGAACGATGACGGACATCGCCAGCACCATGTAGTGCAACTCGATGCTGAGGATGTGCTGCCACAACAGCACCGACAGCCCGAATGAGGCACCGAGCGAAAGCGCCACCGTGCCCACGATCACCGCCGCCGCGACAAAGGCGCGCGTCAGTATCAGCATGATGATGAAAATCAGGCACAGCGAAGAGATCCCGGCAATAAGGAGATCCCATTTGGCGCCGTCGGCGATGTCGTAGAAGACGGCCGCCGTCCCGGCCAGATAGATCTTGGCGTCCTCCAGCGGGGTTCCCTTGAGCGACTCCTCGGCCGCGGTGCGGATCGCATTGATGCTCGCGATTCCCTCGGGTGATTGCGGATCTCCCCGATGCAAGATGATGAAGCGGGCGGAATGCCCGTCGGGTGACAGGAAGGACTTCATGGCGCGCTGGAAGTCTTTGTTCTTGAAGACCTCGGGCGGCAGATAGAACGAGTCGTCGTTCTTGGCGGCATCGAACGCCTTCCCCATGGCGTTCGCGTTGTCGCTCATCTCGTTCATCTGGTCGTAGAAGCCGGCCATGGTGCTGTGCATGGTCAGCATCATGATCCGCATGCTTTCCATGCTGTCGATCATCGGCGGGAAGGTCGCCAGCATCTGCGGCATCAGCCGGTCAATGTTCTTGGTATCGGCCACCAGAGCGCTGAGTTTCTCGTCGACCTGGTCGAGTCCGTCCAGCGCGTCGAATATCGACCTGAAGGACCAGCAGATGGGAATGTCGTAACAGTGCTTCTCCCAATAGAAGTAGCTACGGATCGGGCGCCAGAAGTCGTCGAAGTCCGCGATATGGTCGCGCAGTTCGTTGGTGATCTGCTGCATCTCTTCGGTGTCGCGGACGATGTGGTGAGTATTCTCGGCGAGCTGCGACATCAGGCTGTACATCTGCTTCATGATCGCGATCGTCTTGGCCATCTCGTCGGCCTGTTTGAGCATGTCGTCGATCCGGTCCCGCTGATACTTCAGGGTCTGCACCTGGCCGGCGTTTTGCATGCTGATCAGAAACGGGATCGACGTGTGGTCCATCGCCGTTCCGTCGGGCCTGGTGATCGCCTGCACCCGGGAAATGCCCGGAACCCGGAAGATGCCTTTGGCCAGCCTGTCCAGCACCAGAAAGTCCGCGGGATTGCGCATGTCGTGATCCGACTCGATCATCAACACGTCGGGCTTCATCCGGGCCTGCGAGAAATGGCGTTCCGCGGCGGCGAATCCTTCGTTGGCGGGGATGAAGGTGGGCAGGTAGGAACGGTCGTTGTAGTTGGTGCGGTATCCGGGCAGCGCGAGCAGACCGACCAGGGCGACCGCGCACGTGGCGGCCAGTACCGGCAGCGGCCAGCGCACCACCACGGTGCCGACCCGGCGCCAGCCACGAACCTTGAGTAGCCGCTTGGGGTCGAACAGCCCGAATCGGCTGCCGACGGTCAGCACGGCGGGCCCCAGCGTCAGCGCCGCGAACACCGCCACCAGCATCCCCACCGCACAGGGGATGCCGAGGGTTTCGAAGTAGGGCATCCGGGCGAACTTGAGGCAGAAGGTCGCGCCGGCGATCGTCAGGCCCGAGCCCAGGATGACGTGGGCGGTACCGCGGTACATCGTGTAGAAGGCCGTTTCCCGGTCTTCCCCGGCCTGACGGGCCTCCTGGTAGCGCCCGAAGATGAAGATCCCGTAGTCGGTGCCGGCGGCAATGGCCAGTGAGGTCAGCAGGCTGACGGCAAAGGTGGACAGTCCGATGGCCCCGCTGTGGCCGAGCAGTGCGACCACTCCCCGGGCCGCGGTCAATTCCACCCCGACCGTCAGCAACAGCATGATGACGGTGATCGGCGAGCGGTAGACCAGCAGCAACATCACGAAGATCACCACGACCGTCGTCACCGTGATCTTGACCATCGACTTGTCGCCGCTGTGGTGCATGTCCGCGACGAGCGCCGCGGCGCCGGTGACGTACGTCGTGACCCCGGGCGGCGCCGGCGTGTCCGCGACGATCTTGCGCACCGCTTCGACGGACTCGTTGGCCAACGGCTCGCCTTGGTTGCCGGCGAGATTCAGCTGGACGTAGGTGGCTTTGCCGTCGTTGCTTTGTGCCCCGGCCGCCGTGAGCGGATCGCCCCAGAAGTCTTGGACGCTTTGGACATGCTTGGTATCGGCTCGCAGTTTGCGGACGAGAACGTCGTAATACTTGTGGGCCGCGTCGTCGAGTGGCTGTTTGCCCTCCAAGACGATCATGGCGACGCTGTCGGTGTTGCCTTCGTTGAACGCCTGCCCGATGTGCTTCATGGCCTGGTACGACGGCGCTTCCTTGGGGCTCAGCGACACCGAGCGCTCCTGCCCGACTTCTTCCAGCGACGGCACGAAAACGCTGAGCGCAACGCAGATCATCAGCCAGCCGAGAATGATCGGCACCGCGAACGCGTGGATGATCCGCGCTATCAACGGCTTTTCGGCGTGGCTGCCGGTGTCGGGGTCGTTCGCGTACTTGATGGTCACGCCGACTTCACCAGGCAGTAGGTGTACGCGTTGACCTCGTGTGAAACCTTCTCCGCCTTGACCACGCCGTCCACGGTGATCCGGCAGCCGATGCTGTCGGTATCACCTTGGGCGACGAGGTTTCCCATCACTGCCGCCAAATTCGTGGTGAAGTGCAACGACCACGGCAGCACGGCTTGATCGACCCGCTGCGGGTCGGAATTGACATCGAAATAGCTGATATCGGCCACCGTCCCGGGTGGCCCGAACACTTCGTAGGTGATCTGCTTGGGGTTGAAGGGTTTGCTGTCGAGGTTGCTGTCGGAATAGGACTCCCGCCTCTCGGACGCGAAAAAGCCCCGAATCCGGTGCACGGTGAACCCCCCGACGATGATCACCGCCAGGATTACCAGTGCGATCCACGTCCGCGACAGCACCTTGAAGATCTCAAGTTCCCTTCGCCGGTTGGTATTTGCTACGGGCGAACCATACCCGCCCCGTGAAAGTCCTTCCCAGCTTTCAAGGCCTTTCAAGGGCTTTCGACGGCTTCCAACGACAGAGCACCACGACCACGCACTCGATCAGCCGGGCCCAAGACCCCGGTCGCCGCGGCAAGCCGCCGTGGGTCATCCTGAATCACCTCGAGCCCGTAATACTGTGCCTAGCCTTGCCTAAGTAAATCATTGCGGTGTGCGGAACGACGCCTTCCCCCACCCGGGGCAGTGTAACGCATATCACGTGCGTAACGGCACGGTACTCGGTTGGCTTACCGCTCGCAAATCACATGATGTGCGTTATCCTCTGCCAGTGGCGCAACTCACGTTCCGGCGCGCCCGCACCGAGGAGAACAAACGCCGGCGTGCCGCGGCGTTGATGGAAGCGGCGCGTTCGCTGGCGTCCGAAACCGGGGTGGCGTCGGTGACCTTGACCGCCGTCGCCAGCCGCGCCGGGATTCACTACTCGGCGGTACGCCGCTATTTCACCTCCCACAAGGAGGTCCTGCTCCACCTCGCGGCCGAGGGCTGGGTGCGGTGGTCGAAGACGGTATGCGAGAGCTTGAGTGAGCCCGGCCCGATGTCGCACTCGCGGGTGGCGCAGGCTCTGGCCGACGGCTTGGCCGCCGATCCGCTGTTCTGTGACCTGCTGGCCAATCTTCACCTGCACCTCGAACACGAGGTGGATGTCGACCGGGTGGTCGAGGTGAAGCGCACCAGCACCGCCGCCGTGATCGCGCTCGCGGACGCGATCGAGGACGCGCTGCCGGCGCTGGGGCGTTCCGGTGCTTTCGATATCCTGCTGGCTGCGTACTCGTTGGCCGCCACGCTGTGGCAGATCGCCAATCCGCCGGAACGGCTCACCGACGCCTACGCCGAGGAGCCGGACGTCCTGCCGCCCGAATGGAACCTCGACTTCGCCTCCGCCCTTACCCGGCTCCTCACCGCGACCTGTTTCGGCCTCACCGCCGAATCTCCTTGAGCCACCGAGGATGGAAAGCTTTGTGACCAGACCACAACCGGTTGAGACCATGGCGGGGGCGAGGTTCAGCGGCCCGCCCGGGGTACGTCTAAGATACTTAGTGCAACAAACCATCGGGATGGGGTGGTCGCCTACACCGGCCGTTGCCGGCCGCCTCGGGTTTGCTTCCCGGATCCCTTCGACAAACCCGGCGCGCGCGGTGGGTCGAGCGCTGCGACGCATGGTCCCGGTCCCGGCGAGCGGAAGGTGATCGGTGGCAAGGATTTCGGTTGCCAGCGCGCTGAAGCGAGTGTGGATCCCGCTCGTCATCATTGCCGTGGTCGTGGTGGCTGGTTTCAGTGTCTACCGGCTACGCGGCTTTTTCGGCTATACGGACAAGGGACCGATCACCAGCGGCATTGCCGACGACATCAAGCCGTTCAACCCCAAGCACGTGGTTTATGAGGTGTTCGGTCCCCCCGGAACCATCGCCAACATCAACTATTTGGACATCAATGCGCAGCCGCAGCGGGTCAGTAATGTGCCGCTGCCGTGGACGCTCTCCGTCACGACGACATTGCCCTCGGTGAGCGTCAACGTGGTGGCGCAGGGCGACAGTAACCAGATCGGTTGCCGCATCATCGTCAACGGCGAAGTCAAGGACGAAAGGTCCGAGAACGAAGTGAACGCCCAAACCTTCTGCTTGGTGAAATCGGCATGAGCGATATCCAGACGGCCACCGGAAACAGTCCCGCGGACCCAACCGTAAACGGGGCCGGCAAACGGCCGTCGTTGGCCCGGATAATTCACCGCCTTGCGGTGCCGATCGTGCTGCTCTGGATTGGACTGGTCGTCGTTCTCAGCATTTTCGTCCCGTCGCTGGAAAAGGTGGGTAAAGACCACACCGTGTCGTTGAGCCCCAATGACGCGGAGTCGATGGTCGCGATGAAGCGTGTCGGCAACGTCTTCCATGAGTTCAACACCGACAGCTCGGTGATGATCGTGCTGGAAGGCGACAAGCCGCTCGATGACAAAGCCCATCACTATTACGACGAACTGATCCGCAGGCTTTCCGCCGACACCAAACACGTTCAGCACATCCAGGATTTCTGGGGTGATCCGCTGACGGCGGCCGGTTCGCAGAGTCCCGACGGCAAGGCGGCCTACGTCCAGCTGAACCTCGCCGGTAACCAGGGCGAGTCCCTGGCCAACGAGTCCGTCGAAGCGGTGCGCAAGATCGTCGACAGCGTTGCGGCCCCGCCGGGTGTGAAGGCATATGTCACGGGTGCGGCCGCGCTCACCGCCGATCAGTCCACGTCCGGCGACAAAGGCGTCAAGAAAGTCACGATGATCACCTTTCTGGTGATTATCGTGATGCTGCTGTTCGTATACCGATCCATTGTCCAGGTGCTACTGGTCCTGGTGATGGTCGGGATCGAGTTGATGGCGGCCCGGCAGGTCGTCGCTTTCCTGGGGCATTACAACATCATCGGGCTTTCCACCTTCGCGGTTAATCTGCTGGTGCTGATGGCGATCGCAGCCAGCACCGACTATGCGATATTCGTGCTCGGCCGATATCAAGAGGCGCGCGGCCTCGGTGAGGACCGGGAAACGGCCTTCTACACGATGTTCCACGGAACCGCGCACGTGGTCCTCGGCTCCGGCCTCACGATTGCCGGCGCGATGTATTGCCTGAGCTTCACCCGGCTTCCGTATTTCCAGACCCTGGGCGCCCCGTGCGCAATAGGAATGCTGGTAGCGGTGCTTGCCGCACTCACCCTGGGGCCGGCCGTGCTGGTCGTCGGAAGCTACTTCAAGATTTTCGACCCCAAGCGCAAGATGCGGACCCGGGGCTGGCGACGGGTGGGCACCGCCATCGTGCGCTGGCCCGGACCGATCCTGGCCGTGTCCATCGCGATCGCCCTGATCGGGCTGCTTGCCCTGCCGGGGTACAAGACCAATTACGACAGCAAGAAGTATCTGCCGCCGTGGACCCCCGCCAATGTGGGTTACGCAGCTGCCGGTCGTCATTTCTCTCAGGCCCGGATGAATCCGGAGCTGCTCCTGGTGGAAACCGATCACGATATGCGGAATCCGGCCGACATGCTGGTCATCGACCGGATCGCCAAAGCGGTCTTTCATGTGCCCGGTATCTCGCGGGTGCAAGCGATCACCCGGCCGTTGGGCAGGCCGATCGAGCACACCTCGATTCCGTTCCAGATCAGCATGCAAAACACTGTCCAGGTCGAGAACATGCAGTACATGAAGCAGCGGATGGCCGACATGCTGACGCAGGCCGACGCGATGCAGCAGTCGATCGACACCATGCAGCACATGTACGACATCATGGCCCAGACGGTGAAAGTCACCCACAATATGGATGTCTTGACGCATGAAATGGTCGTCATCACCAATCAATTGCGGGATCACATCGCCGATTTCGACGATTTCTGGCGGCCGATTCGCAGTTACTTCTATTGGGAGCGGCACTGTTACGACATTCCGATCTGCTGGTCGCTGCGGTCGATATTCGATGCGCTGGACGGTCTGGACCAGATCGACGAGAAATTGGCAGAACTTTCCGGCAACCTGGATCAATTGGACGTGTTGATGCCGCAGATGCTTGCCCAGCTGCCGCCGCAGATCGCGACCATGAAGACGATGAGGACGATGATGCTGACCATGCACAGCTCGATGTCGTCGCTGTATGACCAGATGGACGAGATGTCCAAGAATTCGACGGCGATGGGGCAGGCGTTCGACGCGTCGCGTAACGACGACTCGTTCTACATTCCGCCGGAGGTTTTCGACAACCCCGACTTCAAGCGGGGTCTGAAGATGTTCTTGTCGCCGGACGGGCACGCGGTTCGCTTCATCATTTCCCACGAAGGTGACCCGGCGACCCCCGAAGGCATCTCGCACGTCGAGCCGATCTTGAAGGCGGCGAAGGAGGCCATCAAGGGGACTCCGCTGGAGGGCGCCAAGATCTATCTCGGCGGAACCGCCGCGGTCTTCAAGGATATGCGCGACGGTTCCAAATGGGATCTCATGATCGCCGGAATTGCCGCCGCCAGTTTGATTTTCATCATCATGCTGGTCATTACCCGAAGCGTGGTGGCGGCCTTCACCATTGTCGGTACGGTGCTGTTGTCGTTGGGTGCCTCGTTCGGGCTTTCGGTTCTGGTCTGGCAGGACATCCTTGGTTTCGAATTGCACTGGATGGTGCTGGCGATGTCGGTCATCCTGCTGCTGGCCGTCGGATCGGACTACAACCTGCTGCTGGTATCGCGCTTCAAGGAAGAAATCGGCGCCGGAATAAAGACCGGGATCATTCGCTCGATGGCCGGCACCGGTGCGGTGGTGACGTCTGCGGGCCTGGTCTTCGCCGCCACCATGGCCTCGTTCATCTTCAGTGATCTGAAGGTGATCGGGCAGGTGGGAACGACGATCGCACTGGGTCTGTTGTTCGACACGCTGATCGTCCGGTCGTTCATGATGCCGTCGGTGGCGGCGCTGATGGGCCGCTGGTTCTGGTGGCCGCAGCGGGTGCGCACGCGCCCGGCCAGTCAGCTACTTCGGCCTTACGGCCCACGCCCGTTGGTTCGTGCCTTGTTGCTGCCCCGCGACGGTAAGTCCGCGGACCCCTCCGGAACCGCGGACACCGATCGATTCCCGGTGAGCACCCCGCACTACTGACGGGGACCATTCGTTTTGAGCCGCAGCGAGATTACGCCAGCGGGAAGAAATGCGAAACACCTCGCGCTGCCGTCGATCTCGGCGAACGGCGGTGCCTACCCCCAGTTCCACACCGACATGTCGCCGGGCGGGTATTGGTTGCACACCTCGGTGGACTTGGCGACCACGCCCTTGTTGTTGAAGAAAATCTTCATGTGGTTGCGCCAGCCCCACCACAGCGGATCGATGGAGTCGTAAAAGTGCTCGGAGTAATCCCGGCGGTCCGCGGGTGACAACGAGAAGAACCAGTGCACCTTGTCCTGGGTCGCCTGCTGGTACTGCGCATGGTTGTTGTAGTCGATCATGTAGCGCTCGTAGTACACCGGGCTGGTGTCCCTGGTGGCCGCGAGTATTTGTTCGGCGTCGCAGGTGGTGGCGATTATCCGGCGAGGGATCGGAAAGTCTTCCGTGGAATCGGCCGTTGCGGCCTTCGGGGCGACCACTGCGGCGACACCCAACGCGAGAAGAACAACGCCTGCGCGCAGGCTAGAACTCAGCCGAGACATAGTTGTTACGGTAACACTTTCGGGGCCCGGGCATAGCGTCGGCCGTCGTATTCAGTCACATTCCTAGCCCGTCTCACTATGCATTGCCATCAGGGATGATCACGTGGTTCGGGTCGGGACGCAGCTCCGGCGGAGCCTGGCTGTAGTCGCCGAAGGGGCCGTCGCGACGCTCGATCGCGGCCCGCACCCCCTGGGTTTCGGCGGTCTTGATGAACTCGAGTGCGTCGGGGGTGTTGCGCATCAGGCCGTCGAGAATGCCGCCCAACGTCTGGGTGGACGCCAGTCCCATGTTCTCGTAGGCCTGGTTGACGATCAACTTCTGTGCCTGTAACTGCGACAACGGGATTCGCGCCAGCTCGGCGGCGATCTCGGCGACCCGCGCCTCGAGCCGTTCGAAGGGCACCGCCTCGTTGATCAGCTCGACCTCGGCGGCCTGGACACCGGTCAACGGCCGGCCGGTCAGCGCGTGCCATTTGACCTTGGCCAAGCTCAGCCGGTACAGCCACATCCCGGTCAGATAGGCCCCCCACATGCGGCTGTACGGGGTGCCGATCACGGCGTCGTTGCTGGCGATCACGATGTCGGCGCACAACGCATAGTCGCTGGCGCCGCCCACGCACCAACCGTGCACCTGCGCGATCACCGGCTTCGACGCCCGCCAGATCGCCATGAACTTCTGGGTGGGGCCCGTCTCGCGGGCGCTGACCATCGCGAAATCCTTACCCGGATCCCACGTGCCGGCGGTCATCATGGCCTCACCCCAGTGCTGGAAGCCACCGCCGAAGTCGTAACCACCGGAGAAGGCACGTCCGGCGCCGCGCAGCACGATGACCTTGATGTCTCGGTCACGCTCGGCCAGCCCCACCGCCGCCTCGATCTCGTCGGGCATCGGCGGAACGATGGTGTTGAGGTGTTCCGGGCGATTCAACGTGATGGTGGCGACCGGCCCGGCCGTGGAGTAGAGCAGCGTTTCGAAGTCGGGCACAGGGCGGGGAACAGGCCGGGCATCGGGCCGGGAAAAAGACATAGCCGAAGCGAAGCCGCTGAGGGACTTCAATGTCAAGCGCTCGTCATTGCGAGGCGCACGGGACGCCTTGCGCTTCTTACGCTTCCATGTCGCGCCCGGATCGCCATGTGAGCAGCCAACGGATCAGCAGGGCGACGACAAGGACGGCCGACGCTGCCCACACGTACTTCTCGTACCGCTGGAAATCCGCGTAGATCGCCCCGATGTGATCACCGGCCAGACCAACACCCACAGAGTGACCCACGCGGCGCCCCCCAGCGCGTTGAACGCCAGAAAACGCCACCAACCCGTGTGGGCTGCCCCGGCAACGACACCGTTGGCCCGGCGGAGCCCGTCGATGAACCGCGCGCCGGCCACGAAGATGGCGCCGCGCCTGGCGAAGAAACGCTCGGTGGCGGCCACCCGCACCCTGCACTCCGACCAGGACGATGATCGCCGCGTAACCGTCACGGTCCACGACGGGTGCAAGCGAGTGAAGTACACCGGGCAGTTGCGCAGCCATGACAACCGGGGTCCCCAAAGATGCGTGGCGTTAGACGTCGCGACCGCGACCATCCGCCATCGCGGCTGCCCTGGCGACCGGGCTACCGGCCGCCGCCCAGCATCCGGTGCAGGAAGGAGTAACTCAACGCCGACTTGAAGGCCAGCTGCTCGTTGTCGGCCGCGCCGGCGTGTCCGCCCTCGATGTTCTCGTAGTACCAGACTTGATGGCCCGCGGCCTCCAGGGCGGCGGTCATCTTGCGGGCGTGGCCCGGGTGGACGCGGTCGTCGCGGGTGGAGGTGGTGATGAGCACCGGCGGGTACTTCCGGTCCGCTGAAATATTTTGGTAAGGCGAGTATTCGGAGATGAATTTCCAGTCGTCGGGGTTGTCGGGGTCGCCGTATTCCGCCATCCAGGAGGCTCCGGCCAGCAGCAGGTGATAGCGCTTCATGTCCAGCAGCGGCACATCGCAGACCAGCGCGCCGAACTTCTCCGGGTACTTGGTCAGCATGATGCCCGTCAGCAGCCCGCCGTTGCTGCCGCCCCGGGCGCCGAGCTGCTCGACCGTGGTGAGTTCTCGTTTCACCAAATCCGTTGCAACTGAGGCGAAGTCCTCGGCCACCTTGTGCCGGTCAGCGCGCATCGCCTGGGTGTGCCAGCCGGGTCCGTACTCGCCGCCGCCGCGGATGTTGGCCAGCACGTGGGTGCCGCCGCGGGCCAGCCACAACCGGCCCAGCACGCCGTCGTATGCGGGTGTCCTGGGCACCTCGAATCCACCGTAGCCGCTGAGCAGCGTGGGGCCGGGTCCGTCGGTGTCCGCGGGCCGTACGACGAAATACGGAATGGCCGTCCCGTCGTCGGACTCGGTGAAATACTGTGCCACCGTGAGGTTTTTGGCATCGAAGAAGGCCGGCGCGGACTTGATCGGGGCGAGTTCTCCGTCGTCGGTGCCGCGCAGCAGTCGCGACGGCGTGTCGAATCCGCTGGAATCGAGGAAAAATTCGTCACCGTAGCTGTCGGCGGTGACGACGACGGTGTGGGTCGCCGCGGGGATGCCCGACAACGGATCGCGGCGCCAGTCGCCAGGGGTGGCGATTTCGACGCGGCTGGCTACGTCGGCGAGCGTCACGATCAGCAGCCGATCGCGGGTCCACGTGTACTGATACAGGGCGGTATGTGGGTCCGGCTCGAATACCACTCGCAATTGCGCTGTGCCGGCAAGGAATTCATCGTAGCGAGCAGCCAGTAGGGAACCCGCGGTATAGGTGGTGGCGCCGACCGCCCAGTCGGTGCGCAGTTCGATCAGCAGCCACTGGCGGTGCACCGACACGCTGGCGTCGGTGGGTGCATCGATACGGATCAGCTCCGCGCCGCGCAGCTCGTAGACTTCGTCGTTCCAGAAGTCGAGGGCCCGCGCAATCATGGTGCGCTCGAACCCGGGGGTGCGATCCACCGATGCCATGACGCGGACGTCGGCGCGGGTGCCCTCGAACACCGTCTCCGCGTCAGCCAGCGGGGTGCCCCGGCGCCATCGCTTGACGACGCGAGGGTAGCCGGATTCGGTGAGCGAATCGGCGCCGAAGTCGGTGCCCACCAGCACGGTATCCGGTTCTTGCCAGGCGATCTGGGACTTGGCTTGCGGCAGCTCGAATCCGCCGTCGACGAATCGGCGTGTCCGCATGTCGAATTCACGCACGACCGATGCATCCGACCCGCCCGGGGAGAGGGCCACCAGGGCGAGGGTGTGGTCGGGTTCGATCACGCCGGCGCCGGCCCACACCCATTTCTGGCCGTCCACACGACCGAGTTCGTCGACGTCGATCAGGACATCCCATTCCGGGTTGTCGGTGCGGTAGCTGTCCAGCGTGGTGCGCCGCCACAGCCCCCTCGGGTTGGCGGCGTCGCGCCAGAAGTTGTAGAGGTAGTCGCCGCGCCGCACCACGTAGGGGATTCGGGTGTCGGTGTCGAGCACCTCGAGTGCCTCGGTCCGCATCCGCTCGAACTGCTCACCGCCGTACTGCGCGAGGGTTCGTTCGTTGCAGGCGCGCACCCAATCAAGTGCTTTCTCATCGGTGACTTCCTCGAGCCAAAGATAGGGATCAGTCCTCACGAAGGCCATTGTGATGGCAGCCGCTGGCCCACGATGCAGCGGCCGCGCACCGGTCCCGGGGCCCGCTGTGACGAAGGAGCAGTGGTTGTGACCGGATCAATGGTCTTCGCCGCCGCATCTCGGCAGCGCAACGGCATGGACCCGAGGCAGGGCCGGCCGTCGACTGTGGCCAGGCCGAGGGGGAATCGGCTGGGCTTGCGGCTCTTGCGGCCCGGCACCGCAGGTCGATCAAGGGATCAAGACAAGCTTGCCCTGGGCGGCGGCGGTTTCGAGCAACTCATGTGCGCGACGCGCGTCGGCCAACGGTATGCGTTGTGCGACGACCGGATGAATACTGCCTTCGCGCAGCAGCCGGATTAGCTCGAGCAGATCGTCACGGAACCAGTCGGGATGTCGGTCGCGCAGCTTGGCGATCCGGTAGGTCATTACGTGCCGCCCAGACTAGGCGAGACAAGCCCGCCAAGCGCGGCAGCGCCCGCCCAGGCGTAGAACCGAGCCGAACCGCGCCAAGTGCGGCGTCCGCGGGCAACGGTCGAGTAGTGGCCGAAGAGCACCAGCCGACCGCCGCGCCGCAATGCGCGAAGAGAACGAAACGACAGCGATCCGCCGATTCCATCGAGCGCGACGTCGACCCCGCCGCCGGGCAGCTCGCGCACGCATCGGAGAAAATCCTTGCGGGTGTAGTCGATCGCCACACCGCCGAGTCGCTCGACACGCGCAGTCCGCGGTCGACGCCGTCCCATAGACGCGGAGGTCTGCAGGCTTGGCGAGCTCGAGTAATGCGACCCCCACCCGCCCCGCGGCCCCGTGGTAGAGCACGGTTGCCCCGGGCTGAGCTTTCGCCGCGCGATGGATGAGCTGGTAGGCGGTCAGGTACGGGAAAATCACGCTCACCAGCACGGCCGGGTCGACATCATCGGGCACCTTGATCGCCAATGACTCTGCAACGCAGACGATCTCGGCGTAGCCGCCCCGGACCACCAGCGCGGCGACACGGTCTCCGCGCACCAGCGTCGAGCATCCCGGACCGATCCGCTCGACAACGCCGGCGAACTCATACCCAGGGGTAAAGGGCGGCTTGGGTCCGCCTGGATAGGTCCCGGCCCGAAGCAGCGTATCCGTGAATGACACGCCCGCGGCCAGCACGCGAACGGAAACCTGGCCTGGACCCGGGACGGGTTGGTCCTCCTCGACGACGCTGAGGACCTCCGGCCCCCCGTAGCGTGGCACCACTACGCGCTTCATCTTCGAACCGTAGCTTTCGCTGATGAGGGTAGGAAGTGCGCTTCGACCCCAGCGCGTTAACGGCGGCCGGCGCGACCGGGCGCCAGGCGCACAGGCCGACACGCGACGCTTCAGCTCCCTTCGGCGGAGAAGGTGACGATCGGGCGGGGAGAGCGGTGGTCGGCAAGTTCGGTCAGGGCGTCGTTGGCGCCGGCGAGATCGAACCGCCCGCCCGTGAGCTTGTCGAGGCGCAGCCGCCCCTGGGCGTAGAGGTCGACGAGGATAGCGAAATCGCGCCAGGGGTCGGCGGAGCCGTAGATCGAGCCGGTGAGCGTCTTTTCCATCAGGAAGTGGAACGGCGACACGGTGATGGTCGCCGCGAAGCCGGGCAGACCGACAACGACGGCGGTACCGCCGGGGTGGACGACGTCGAGCAGCCGTTCCATCGCTTCCGGTGCGCCGGTCGCTTCGATCGCGACGTCGACGCCGCCGGCCGTGCAGTCGACGATCCGATCGACAGTGTCGATCAGATCCGTGGCGCCGAGCTCGGCGGCCAGCGCGCGGCGAGCGGCTATCGGGTCGGCCGCGAAAATGCGTCTGGCGCCGGCGATGCGAGCGCCTTGGATGGCCGACAGGCCGACAGCACCGCAACCGAACACCGCCACGGTGTCACCGGTTTTCACGGCTCCCGCGTGCACCGCGGCGCCAAACCCGGTGGTGACGCCGCAGCCGAGCAGACACAGCCGTTCCAGGTCGGCGCCGGTCGGCACCGGCACGGCGCACGCCTCGGGCACCACGACCGCCTCGGCCAGGCAGCCCAGACCCATGTAGGCGCCCATGACCGTGTCGGCCCGAGACAGGTGGCCGCCCGGCGGGCTGGTGGAAAGCCGCTGGCAGAGCTGGGGACGGCCCTCCAGGCAGCGCGGGCAGCGACCACAGCGCGGCGTCCACGACAAGACGACGGGCGTGCCGACCGCGATGCCGACGCCCTCCCCGACGCAGTCGACCACGCCGGCGCCCTCATGGCCGAGCACCGCCGGGAAGCGCAGACCCTCGCCGGTCTGCGCAACGTGCAGATCGCTGCGGCACATGGCGGTGGCGCGCATCCGTACCGCCACCTCGCCGGGACCGGGCCCGGCGAGCTCGAGCTCCTCGACGCGCAGCGGCGAGCCGGGCGCCTCGATCACCGCGGCCTTCACCACTGCGTTCGGTGCATTCGTCATGGGCGAAACCCGCCGGTGAGCGCCTTGGCGATCAGCTCGCGCTGCACCTCGTTGGCGCCCTCACCGTATTCGAGGACCTTGCAGTCCCGGTAATAGCGCTGCACTGCGCTGTCGAGCATGAAGCCGTGGGCGCCGTGCAGATGCATGGCCCGCTCGGCGATCCAGGTGGCCGCCTCGGAGGCCACCAGCTTGGCGATCGAGGCGTCGGTACCGGCCTCGCGGGCGGCCGCCAGCGTGGTCGCCGCGCCGTAGACCAGGGCGCGGGCGGCGCGCAGCCGGGCTGCCATGTCGGCGAGCGTGAACCGCACGCCCTGCAGCGCGGCCAGTGGCGCGCCGAACTGCTCGCGGCGCGCCACGTGGGTGATTGCCGCGTCCAGTGCGGCGCCGGCAAGCCCCAGGGCCAGCGCCCCGCCGTAGACGCGGCCGCGGGACAGTACCGGCAGGCATTGGCGCAACCCGTCGTCTTCGTCGCCGACGAGCCGGTCGGCGGGCACCGGGCAACCGTCGAAATGCAGCTCGGCCAGCTCCGCGGGGTGCATGCCGACCTTGGCCATCGGCCGGCGGGTCAGCCCCGGCGTGTCGCCGTCGACGACGAGCACCGACAGGCCCCGTAGCCGGCCCGGTTCGTCACCGGTGCGGGCGACGACGAGGATGACGTCGGCGAACGTGCCGTTGGTGATGTAGAGCTTCGACCCGTCGAGCAGGTAGTCACCACCGTCACGGCGCGCCGCCAGGCGCACCCGGGTGACGTCTGCACCGGCGTCGGGCTCGGCGTAGGCCCACGCCGCGGTGGTCTGCCCGGCCAGCAGCCCAGGCAGGAACCGCCCGCGCAGCGCGGGCGCGGCGACGTCGGCGAGGGCGGCCGCGGCCAGCGCGGTGTGCACATAGATGCCCAGCGCGACCCCGGCCGAGGCGCGGGCCAGCTCCTCGATCAGGATGCAGCGCTCGACCGGGCCGCCACCACAGCCGCCGTCCTCCTCGGCGAACCCGACGCCCAGCCAGCCCAGCCGGGCAAGCCGCGCGAAAAGCTCGGTGGGGTAACGGTCTTCGATATCCCACCGACCGGCATGCGGCGCGATCTCGGTGGCGGCGAACCGGGCGACCTCGACGCGGAACGCCTCCTGTTCGGCGCCGAGGTCACTCACCGGTGAACTCCGGGCGGCGGCGCTGTTGAAAGGCGGCCACACCCTCGCGGTGGTCGGCGGTCTGCAGGCATTGCACCTGGGCGAAGATCTCGAATTCGAACTCGCCGTCCATGTCGACGCCCAGCGAGCGGTGGATTGCCCGCTTGGTCCACGCGTGCGCCACCGGCGCACCCGCGGCCAGCTGCTCGCTCCACCGCCGCACCTCGTCGGCGAAGTCATCTCGCGGCACAACCCGGTGAACCAAGCCGAGTTGCAGGGCCTCCTCGGCCGTCACCAACCGACCCGTGAGCATCAGCTCACTGGCCGCGCCCAGGCCCACCAGGCGCGGCAGGAACCATCCCGCCGACATGTCGCAGCCGGCCAGCCCGATCGGTGTGAACGGCGAGCCGAGGCGGATACCGTCGGCCGCTATCCGCAGATCGCATGCCATCGCCAGGCCTAGGCCGCCACCGACGGTGTCGCCGTGCAGCGCGGCGATGACGGGTTTGTCCATCGCGACGATCGCGCGGACCGGGTCGAGGTAGCGCCGCACGACCCGTTCCCACTCCTGGGCGTCCCGCTCGAACATCTCGGCCTGGTCGGCCCCCGCGCAGAACGTCCGACCGGCCCCGGCCAGCACCACGACTCGCGCCGACGATGCCGCGGCCTCGGCGAGGACGTCGACCAGCCGGTCGACCATCGGGATGGAAAGAGTGTTGAGCCGGTCGGGACGGTTGAGTGTCACGGTGGCCACCGCACCGGTGACGTCGAACTCGACCTCGGTAGTCATCGCGTCCCGTTCTGCGGTGGGTGCGGCGTGATGACGGTGCGTGCCGGGCACGCCGGCCGGTTGAACACGTCGGGTGCCTCGTCGAGGTCGACGCGGCGGCTCACCGAGCGGGACACGTCGAGGCGTCCGGCTGCGACGAGCGCGAGGGCGGCGGCGATGTCGGTCCTCGTGGACCCGAACGAGCCGCGCACCGCCAGCTCCATGCCGACGAACCGGATGATCGGGGGGAGTCGTGGGCGGTCGTGGCCCACCCCGACGACGACGAGGCGGCCACCGGCGGTCAGGGATTGCAGGGCCAGCTCGACGGTGTCGGCGCGGCCGACGAACTCGAACGCGGCGTGTGCGCCGCCCGCCAGGGCCCGCAGCTCGCGGCCCGGGTCGGCCACTGCGGCCGGGTCGAGCACGTCGTCGGCCCCGGCCGCCAGCGCCAGCGACCGCGCCTGCGGGGACGGGTCGGCGGCGACCACCCGGCCGGCGCCCATCAGCCGAGCCAGGGCCACCGCATGCAGCCCGAGGCCGCCGGTGCCCACTACCACCACCCGCTCGCCCGGCCGCACCGCGCCCACCGAGTCCAGTGCGTGAAACGGCGTGGCGATGGCGTCGGTGGCGATGGCTCCGATCTCCGGTTCGACCCCGTCGGGCAGCGGCAGCAGGCAGGACGCCGGCGCGGCTAGGTACTCGGCGAACCCGCCGGGACGGGCCATGCCGAATCCCTGCGGCCGGGTGCAGCGGTTGTCGTGCCCGCTGCGGCAGGCCTCGCAGCGGCCGCACACCACCTGGCCGTAGCAGACCACGCGGTCACCGACCGCGACGCCATCAACATCGGGGCTGATCTCGACCACGCATCCCGCCGTCTCGTGGCCCGGGATCGTTCCGGCCGGCACGCCGAGCTCGCCGGCCACCAGATGGTGGTCGGTGCCGCATACCCCGGCCGCCGCGACCTCGATGACCACCTCGCCGGGGCCGGCGGGGGGATCGGCGACCGTCTCCAGCTTGACCACGCCCGGTTCCCGGAACACCACTGCTCTCATCGCAACCCCAGGTAGTGGCTGACGATATTGCGCTGGATCTGGCTGGTTCCGCCGCCGAGCTCACAGCCGCGGGCCTCGAGGAACCTACGCATGAACGGTGAGTCCGCCTGGTAGCCGCGAGCCCCGGCGGTCTGCAGCGCGGCCTCGGTGGCCCGCACCGCGACGTTGTTGGCGACCATCTTCGCCATCGACGCCTCCAGCGGGCACGGACCCTCGACGTCGCGCTTGCGGGCGGCGCCGTACACGAGCAGCCGGGCGGCGGCGATCTCCGCGTGAGCGGTGGCCAGCGGGTGGGCGACGGCCTGAAACTGCCCGATCGGCTTGCTGTACTGGTGGCGGGCGCGGGCATAGGCGACCGCGTCGTCGACCGCGGCCTGTGCGACGCCGACGGCCTGGGCCGCGTTGGCGAGCCGTTCGGGGTCCATCAGCCGGGCGAGGTTGCGCCATCCTTCGCCCTCGGCGCCGAGCAGCGCGTCGTCACTCACGACCACCGAGTCGTAGCCGACGTCGTCGACCGGCAGACCGCGCATCGCGGCGAACTCGCGCCGCTCGAAGGTCAGCCCAGCCACGGGCGGCTCGACGAGGAACAGGCTGATGCCGCGGTGCCGCGAGCCGGGGTCGGTCGCGGTGCGGGCCGCGGTGATCAGCACCTCGGCCCGCTCGGCGCCGCTGATGGGACCCTTGCGCCCGTCGATGCGCCACCCCCCGTCGACCCGGGTCGCGGTCGTCGTCATCGCCGCAAAGTCCGAACCGGCCCCCGGCTCGGACATGGCCAGCGCGAATCGCACCGCGCCCGTGGCCACGGCCGGCAGCAGCCGCTCGCGTTGGGCTGGTGAGCCGCAGATCTCCAGCGCGTGCGAGCCGAAGATCGTCGCGGTGATGTACAACGTCGCCAGCGAGATCGTCGTCTTGGCGACCTCCTCGACGAACACACACAGGTCGGTCACGGTGCCGGCGCGCCCGCCGTGCTCGACCGGCGCCGGGATGCCGCACCAACCCCGCTCGGCGCAGGCCGCCCAGAACTCCTCGGGGTATTCCCGGTCACGCTCGAGCGCGACGACGCGGTCCGGGGGGTAGGCATCATCGAGCCACTCGCGCACCTCGGCCCGCAGCCGGCGCTGTTCGTCGGTGAGGAAGACGTCGATCATCGAGCCCGCCTCAAACAGGGATGCCGAACACTCGGGCGGCGTTGGCGCGCAGGATCTTTCGGGTCGCGCTGGCAGAGAAGCCGCAGTCGAAGACGTCGTTGACCGTGCGGTCGAACGGCAGCAGCGGGTAGTCGGTGCCCCAGATCAGCTTGTCCTGACCCCAGCCGCCGGCGAACTCGCGCAGCGACGCCGACCAGCGGCGGGCCGGCCGGGCCGACGTCTCGACATAGACGTTGGGATGCTTCCAGGCCAGGATCATCATCTCCTCCTCCCACGGGTTGCCGACGTGGGTGCCCACGATGGTGAGCTCGGGGAAGGTGAGCGCGACCTCGTCGAGGTAGATGGGCCGCCCACACTCCGAGGGCAGCAGCGGGCCGGTGTGACCGACCTGGATGGCCACCGGGATGCCGTACTCGCAGCAGGCGACGTAGATCGGCCAGTACATCCGGTCGGTGGGCGGCGGTGCGGTCGTGCGGCCGTCGCCGTACTGGTAGGGCTCGAGGCGCACCGCCCGCATGCCCAGCTCCTCGACGCAGCGGCGCAGCTCCCGCATGGCCGGCACCGGGTCGCGGATGTCGACGGTGCAGCAGCCGATCAGCCGGTCCGGCGCCTTGGCGACGTAGGCGGCGGTCTCGTCGTTGTCGACGACCCAGGTGTCGAGGAACTTAAACGACGACGCCACGCCCCACTCGACTCCGGCGGCGTCCATCTCGGCCAGCACCTCGTCGAGGGTGAATCCCCGCCGAAACCGTTCGGCCACACCGTATTTGGCGAAGATATGCCAGAACGGGTCAGGCCAGCGATCGGCGGCGCCCGGCCCGCAGATCGTCATCCAGGCGTCGATCGCGCCCACGCGTTCACTCACGACTTCTCCCTTGCTCGGTCGAGTGCGCGGGCGATGAGCTCGCGCATGATCTCCGACGTGCCGGCGCCGACGGAGAACCCGGCGACGTCGCGGTAGTAGCGGGGCACCGGGGACTCCTCCATCTGGCCGAAGCCGCCGTGCAGCTGCAGCACCTCGGCGGCCACGAATTGGGCGGCCTCGGCGGCGGCCAGCTTGGCCATCGACACCGCCACCTCGGCGGCCGGGTCGCGGCGATTCAGCAGGTCGGCGGCCTGATAGGTGAGCAGCCGCGTCGCCTCCAGCCGGGTCGTCATCTGGGCAAACCGGTGCCGCCACGCCTGAAAGTCCCACAGCGCGCGGCCGAAGGCACGACGCGTCCTGGCATAGTCGAGGCCGATCGTGATCAGGTGCTCCATGGCCCCGACCGCGAACGCGGCGATCACCAGTCGCTCGCCGGCGAAGTGCGACAGGATGTAGCGAAAACCCCACCCCTCCTCGCCCACCAGGTTCGCGGCCGGGATGCGGCAGTTGTCGAAGAACAGCTCGCCGGTATCCGACGCCCGCGCTCCCAACTTGTCCAGGCGCCGGCCGACCGAGAACCCCGGCGTGTCGGTCGGGAACACCACCAGCGAAATGCCATGCGGCCCCGGCTTTCCGGTGCGCACGGCCAGGGTGAGGAAGTCGGCCCGGGTGCCGTTGGAGATGAACGTCTTCTGCCCCGAGATGACGTACTCGTCGCCGTCGCGGCGCGCCCAGGTGGCGATCGAGGCGACATCGGAGCCCGCGCCCGGCTCGGAGACGCCGATGGCGCCGATCAGCTCGCCGCGGATCGCGGGCGCCAGGTAGGCGGCCTTCAACTCGTCGGACGCCTCGTCGGCGATGGCCGACAGCGCGAACTCCGACTGGGCCATCAGCCCGACCGCGGTGCCGATCGAGTCGCATTTGGCCAGCTCCTCACACAGCACCACGGTGGCGAAGTAGTCGAGGCCGCTGCCGCCCCACTGCGGCTCGTACCGCAACCCCAGCAGCTCGGCCTGCGCCGCCCTGACATACAGATCGCGGGGGAAGACGCCGGCCGTCTCCCACTCCTGGGCGTGGGGCCGCATCTCGCGCGCCACGAAGGCGGCCACCGCGGCGCGGAAGGCGTCGTGGTCGTCGTTCAGGTACGCCGACGGTTGACGCGGATATGTCATCGACTGACCAAAATACAAATCTGGTCAGTATTCGTCAACCGCTATCATGACGGGCATGGCCCCAGTCGTCGCCGGCCCACCACCGCGCGAGCGTCTGGTGGCGGCCGCCGAGGAGCAGTTCCGGCGTTTCGGGTATCGCAGGACCACCATCGACGACATCACTCGTCGGGCCGGCACCGGCAAGGGCAGCCTCTACCTGCACTTTGACTCCAAGGAATCCGTTTACCTCGCGGTCATCGAAGCCTCCCTCGAACGCTTCGTCGCGCGGGCCACCGCCGCGCTGCACGCCGAGGGCACCGTCCCCCGCCGGCTCGCCGCCCTGACCCAGGTGACCGCCGAACATTACGGGCACGACGAATTGCTGCGCGCCTCGTTGCTCGGTGACTCGAACCTGGTTGACGGCCGGCCCGCAGCGCTGGCCGCCGACATCCAGCGCAGCCGCATCAGGGCGGTGCTTACCGAGATCCTCCAGGAAGGCCGCCGCGACGGAACGTTGCGCGCCGACATTGATCCGGAAACCAGCGCAGCGGTGCTGTTCGAGATGGGATGGGGCGTGGTTCGGGCCGGGATCGAAGAGGCCAGCGGGGTACCCCTCGAAACGGCCCTGACCACCCTCAACCACATCGTCGGTCGGGGCATCCGCGCCGCACGGCCCTGACCACCTCCAGAGGTACCGCCACAGCGCTACTGTGAGCTGTATTACATGACTAGCGAGGAGCCGAGCAGATGACTGTGTTTGCACGTCCGGGTTCCGCCGGTGCGCTGATGTCGTATGAATCCCGGTACGAGAATTTCATCGGCGGCGAATGGGTCGCACCCACCCAGGGCCGCTACTTCGAAAACCTGACGCCGGTGACGGGTCAGCCGTTCTGTGAGATACCGCGATCCGACGAGGCCGACGTCGACAAGGCGCTCGACGCCGCGCATGCCGCGGCGCCGGGGTGGGCCAAGATCGCGCCCGCCGCGCGGGCGGCGATCCTGAACAAGATCGCCGATCGCATCGACGAAAACCGGGCCGCCCTGGCGGTGGCCGAAGTGTGGGACAACGGCAAACCGATCCGGGAGGCGCTGGCCGCCGACATCCCGCTGGCCGCCGACCACTTCCGCTATTTCGCCGCGGCGATCCGCGCCCAGGAGGGCTCGCTTTCCCAGATCGACGAGAACACCGTCGCCTACCACTTCCACGAGCCGCTCGGAGTGGTCGGGCAGATCATTCCGTGGAACTTCCCGATCCTGATGGGCGCCTGGAAGCTGGCGCCGGCACTGGCCGCCGGCAACACCGTGGTGCTCAAACCCGCCGAACAGACCCCGGCGTCCATTCTGCACCTGATGTCGCTGATCGGTGAGCTGCTACCGCCGGGAGTGGTCAACATCGTCAACGGATTCGGCTTCGAGGCCGGAAAACCGCTGGCGTCCAGCAACCGGATCGCCAAGGTCGCCTTCACCGGCGAGACCACCACCGGACGCCTGATCATGCAATACGCCTCCCAGAACCTGATCCCGGTCACCCTGGAACTCGGCGGCAAGAGCCCCAACATCTTCTTCTCCGACGTGATGGCCGCAAACGACGATTTCCAGGACAAGGCGCTGGAGGGCTTCACCATGTTCGCGCTGAATCAGGGCGAGGTGTGCACCTGCCCGTCGCGCAGCCTGATCCAGGCCGACATCTACGACGAGTTCCTGGAGCTGGCGGCGATCCGGACCAAGGCGGTCCGCCAGGGCGATCCGCTGGACACTGAGACGATGCTGGGCTCGCAGGCCTCCAACGACCAGCTCGAGAAGATCTTGTCCTACATCGAGATCGGCAAGGAGGAGGGCGCCAAGATCATCACCGGTGGCGAGCGCGCCGACCTCGGTGGCGACCTGGCCGGCGGCTTCTACGCCCAGCCCACCATCTTCGCCGGCAACAACGCGATGCGGATCTTCCAGGAGGAGATCTTCGGACCGGTGGTGGCGGTGGCGTCGTTCCGGGACTACGACGATGCGATCGAGATCGCCAACGACACCCTCTACGGCCTGGGCGCGGGCGTGTGGAGCCGCGACGGCAACACCGCCTACCGCGCCGGCCGCGACATCCAGGCAGGCCGCGTGTGGGTCAACTGCTACCACGTATATCCATCGCACGCGGCCTTCGGCGGCTACAAGCAGTCCGGCTTCGGCCGCGAGGGCCACAAGATGGCGCTCGAGCATTACCAACAGACCAAGAACCTGATGGTGTCCTACAGCGACAAGGCGCTCGGGTTGTTCTGATGGTTGCGCCGCCCGGTGTGGTCATCACCGCGTCGGCCGCCGAGTTGCTGGCCCGGCTGCACGACCGGCACGGTCCGCTGATGTTTCACCAGTCCGGCGGCTGCTGCGACGGGTCCTCGCCGATGTGCTATCCGCAAGGGGACTTTCTCGTCGGTGACCGCGACGTCCTGCTGGGCGTGCTCGATGTGACGGAACCGGGCGTGCCGGTATGGATCTCGGGTCCGCAGTATCAGGCTCAATATCGAGAGCAGCACACCCAACTGGTGATCGACGTGGTGCCGGGCCGCGGCAGCGGGTTCAGCCTGGAAGCACCGGAGGGGGTGCGTTTCCTCAGTCGCGGCCGGGTCTTCACCGACGAGGAGAAGTCCGCGCTGGTAGCAGTTCCGGTGATCACGGGTCTGGCTTACGCGCGCGGCGAACGGCCGCCGGTACGAGGTGAAGTCGTGGCCGACAACGCGCCGGGAGCGTGCCGGGCCACTCGGGGGTGACCGCAGTAAGGTCGTACAACGTGATTCCCCTTCCGCGAGCGCGGCTGTTGACCAGCGCGTTGCTGGTCGGTAATGCGGTCGGCTTGCTGGCGGGGGTGGCGGGAACCGTGCTGGTGCATACTCCGATCCGGCCAGATCTGGTCATTGCGCTGGTGGTCGCGATTCCCAGCGTGCTCGGGCTGGCGATCATCCTGTTTTCCGGGCGCCGTTGGGTGACGACGCTGGGCGCGTTCATCCTTGCGCTGGCGCCGGGCTGGTTCGGTGTGCTGGTGGCAATCGAGGTGGCATCCGGTGGCTGACAAAGAGGTTGACCAAGATCACGTTTCAGACCCGGGGACGGCTCCGTTCGTGCCCGATTTCGACACCGGCTCGGAGCCCTTGCCCGTGTTAGCCGCCGAAGCCGAGAAGGCGGACTCGGCGACGCAGCTTAGGGAGGAACCTGAAAGCCCGTCGTCCACCCCGACCGTCGCGGAGGCACACACCGACACGTCGACGGGCGAGCCGGCTGCCGCACCGGTGCAGGTGCCCGGCCGCTACCAGTATCTGAAGTGGTGGAAGTTGTTGCTGGTCATCCTCGGCGTATGGTTCGGCGCGGCCGAGGTCGGGCTGAGTCTGTTCTATTGGTGGTATCACACGCTGGACAAGACGGCGGCCGTCTTTGTCGTCCTGGTTTATGTCGTCGCGTGCGCCGTGGGTGGCTTGATTCTGTCGATGGTGCAGGGTCGGCCCATGATCGCGGCATTGTCAATTGGCGTGATGTCGGGGCCGTTCGCCTCCGTCGCCGCTGCGGCACCGCTGTACGGCTATTACTACTGCGAGCGGGTGGGCCACTGTCTGGTCGGCGTCATCCCGTACTAGATGCTCGCGAGCACGGTGTGGGCAGCGTCGAGCAAACCTGGCTGCCAACCGGTCGGCAGCATGGGGACCTGCGCGCCACCACCTGACTCGACGCCGCCGATCGTGGCCAACCCGCCGGCCTGCATCAGCGCGCCGGTGGGTGTGGTCCCGGCGAACCCCATCGCGCCAGCACCCTGATCGGCAGCCGCCACCGGCGCCGATATGGTCGGCGCGCCCCCGGTCGTTACTGCCGATACCAACGGGGCTTGCGGCAATACCGCCGATGCGCCCGCCAACGGCCCCAGGGTGCCAACAGCCCCACCCGCCGCCGGCGCGGCGGTCAGCGCAGCCACGCTCGAGTCGGCAGCAGCCAACGTAGCCGTCGACAGCGCCATTCCCCCAGCAACTGACGTCGACAAAGCCGGAATAAGACCGAAACCGGCGCCGCCGAGAATCCATTCGAGGATCGCACCTGCGACGATGAGAGGATCTGTCAGTACCTGCCAAGCCAATGACAAAGGGAAAAAGTACCAGATTAGGAGATAATTCTCCAGCAAAACAAGGGCGGCGGCAAAGTGGCCAGTCAAAAGGAACCAAAGCGCTTTGATAAAGAATTCCGGTCCCCATAAAATCAACAAAAATGACTCAAAGATCGCCAGTACGCTATTGAACCATTCGCTCACAATTAATAGCAGTAGCTCATTCAATAATCTATCAATCGGGTCGGGAAGGGCGGCGGCTCGGGCGACGTTGCCGGCGATAGCGGCTCCGGGTTTGACGATGACCGGTGCCGGACTCGTGCATGGTACGGATGACAGGAGAGCGGCAGTGGACATTTCGTAAACGCTCATCGTGGTGGCGGCTTGGATCCACATCCGCGCGTAGTCGGCCTCAGTCAGGGCGATGGGGATGGTGTTGAGGCCAAAGAAATTCGTCGCCACCAACACGGCGTGGGTGGCGTGGTTAGCCGCCAACTCGCCTAGCGTCGGCATGGTCGCCAAGGCACTCACATAGGCCGTCGCCGCGGCCTCATGAGCAGCAGCGGCTTGCGTACTGTCGGCGCTGGCCTGCAGCAACCACGCCGTGTACGGCGCGTAGGCCGCGATGCAACACCCCGCGGTGGGACCGTCCCACGTGCCGGCTTGCATCGCAGCGAGCACCGCGGTCAATTCCTCAGCAACCGACCCATACTCCGCACTGAGCGCTGCCCAGGTTTGCGCCGCGGCCTGCAACGAACCCGGTCCGGGGCCCGTATGAAGTAATGCAGAATGCACCTCCGGCGGCGACGCCGACCACAGCGGCGCCGTCACTTCGCACCACCTGCGAGCGCCTTCGAGACCATGGCGGCATCGCGGGCCGCGAAGCCACCAGCGTGTCGATGAGCGCCGATCCGCCAGCGGCCCAGTACCTGGCCTGCGGTTCTGTTCGCCGCGGCTTGCGCGGTGCTCGGCGATATCGGACTGCCCGCGGGGGCGCCCGGCGTGGTGGTCGCTGGCGTAGCAGCGGGGTCGGTCGTGCTCCGGATAGCACGCAATGACTCCCGCGCGGCAACGACGGCCGCCGGGGATGTCGGACCCACCGGATACGTCATTTCACTACTCCCGTTCGCTGGTGCACCTGGCAACCGATTAGACCACCAAAAAACAATTAGCTCGCCGAAGTATTTAACCGCCAGCGATGTTCAATTGTTATCGGTGGAACCTGCGTTATTGAAGACGTCGGCTACGGTAACATAATTGTCGCCGACGCCGACTAGATTGCTATATTCCAACGCCGAAAGCGCCGCCACGCTCATACCGTGGTAGTCGGGTGTGTCGGCGTAAGGGTCGATCAACGGGATCTGCATTGAAGACGGCTCGGTATTCACCTCATAGTCGACCGCGTTATAGTCAGGAATATTATTGTTCGAGAGGTTCGAGAGGTTATCGTTGGAAGGGCTGTTACCGAGAGTAACGAAGACGGAATTATCTTCTTCCCCACTCAATACCATCGCGTCCGACTCAGAACTGTCACGCTGGTCTGACGCAGAAATCTCAGGCAAATTCGCGCGCAGGGTAGTTAAATGGTCGTCAATGTTGTCTCTCGAAAATCCGACTTTGCTCCCACCCACCTCAGGGTTGAATTGGTTGAGCTGGTCCTGTAATTCGTCCAGCTCATACCTGAATCTACTGGCGAAACTCTCATCTACCCAACCGACGTCGGGTATGAAATATGGAGTCTCTGCTGTTCTTGTCGAGGATACGTTCGTTGGAGTGAATACGCTTCTGAACTCCGCTTCTGCTTCCGGTGTGTCGATTTCCTCGAATATCCTTCTGACTGTTTCCACGGGATTAGTAGGTTCGAATGATTCGCTCGATGATTCTTCAAACTCATCGAGATGGACCGGAAGATTTCGTACGGCCTCGGATTCTTCAGATTCAGAGAGGAGCGCCAGGGCGCGTATCGGCATGGGCTCGGGGATGCGGATGCGTGCCGTATGAGGATTGGTGGTCGCGTTGTTTGACGGCGTTTCTCCCATGCCATCTGAATCGTCGGTGGATGTGGTGACAGAACCGCCAGGGTCCTCTGATGTGCAGGTATCGAGTTTGAATACCTCGTGAGCATTCAGCGTGATAGCGAGTCGGCCTACGCCGAGCTGAGAACTCGTCACCGATTCGGGTGCCGCGACATCCAGGTTGGCACCGGCGGCGCTGGTCAGGGCGAGTGCTCCCAGTGCGACGCCGGCCACCCGGGCGCGTTGCCGCGGCGATTTGCCTGCTCGGGATTTACCGCGACTCGCCGCGCGATTCAGGCCGTCGGCCTTGGCGTCGCCGTGACAACTGGCGGCTTCTCGCTTAGCCGACATGTGCCACCACCGTGTGCATCGCCGGTGCGGCAGCGGCGTGCGCGGCCGCCGGTCGAGCGCTCGGCACCGCTACGGCGCCAGCCGCGCTCGCCATGTCGTCAGGGACGGCCCACAACATCACCGCCACAACCCCTTCCAGGTCATCTCAGACTGTGAAGCTGACGCCGCCGGATTCCGCGACGTCATACGGATATATTGTATAGGATACAACTGTATTGGGACATAGTTGCACAAGTCACCTGTGCGGCCAGCTGTCGGTGCCGGATTATCGACCCGGCTGCTGGCGGCGTCGCTGCATCGACCGACGACGTTTGCAGAGAGACGCTGCGGCCCATCGTCGTCGGGCGCAGTCGCGTACGTGGGCAGTTATCCGCGAAGGCCCCCGACCCCGCTGAGTTCAGCACCAAGTGTGGTCCTCTTGAGGTCGGGATATGCGCGCGCCGCGTAATACCGCACCAATGCAGGCAAGTCGGCGACCCGCACAACCAGGCTCTCAAATGGCGACAGCGATATCGCAACCATGTGCCCTTCGGCCCGGTCAACCTCGGTTGGCGCAATCAGCACTACCCCTCGCAGGGTGGGCCGTGCTATCGCGGGTGAGAAGAAAGGCGAGACGATGCCCTTCAATAGCCTCAGCTCGGATTCGGGGCAGTAATCCGCCGGATTGATCCGGCAATCTTTCACGGCACGTTTGGCAAGTCCCAGTTCCGCTGCGACGCGGTGTAACAACCGGCGATTGATGGTGAAGTCGCCCGCCCCGGTGAACAGAAAATGCTGGTTATCCAGCCGCACCGTCATCGTCTTGTTGACCAGTAGCACGCTGCCGTCGAGCCCACCCGCTATCAGGGTCTGCTTAGTGCTGGCTTTCACGGAGGGCGGATGGCGAATAATCGTGTGGAAAATACCCAGTCTGGAAATGAGGAGATGCAGGAGCTCGATCGCGGGACAGGAAAGAGTCGCGACATCGAGCAGATTTTCACGCCGCTTCAGTTGGGCCGTCGCCCCGGCGTCGGGCAGCCTCGCCCAAACCTCCTCAATCGGCGGCAGCGTCGCAATACAGCGTTCGATCGTGGTGAACGACCACGATGGCAGCCCGCTTACGGCGAGCATCGTGGCCGTGGTGGTGCCGCTGTCCCGGGGACGGCCCGGCGATCCGCCGGGCCGCGACGATGCTCGCAGATATCGGTGATTCCCATTGCGCTCATTTCTTCGATCGTGTCAATTCTAGGGTCGCGGCCCCGGCCTCCGCGGCTGAATCGGCGAAGTAACTAGCGTCCGCGGCCGATCGGACGGGCGCAGGCAGCTCCCGGTGCCCGCCGAGTACGGCACCGTCACGGCCGCTGACGGAATCGCGGCGGCTATGCCAGTCGCCGCCGCAGTGCCGACGGCTGTGGGATCGCCGCCGCGACTGCCCGTGACTCGATCCCTGCCCAGGCATTGCAGCCGTTAGGGTAGTGCCCGTGACTCACTATGACGTCGTCGTCCTCGGGGCCGGTCCGGGCGGATACGTGGCCGCCATTCGTTGCGCGCAGCTCGGTCTGAACACCGCAATCGTCGAACCGAAATACTGGGGCGGCGTCTGCCTCAACGTCGGCTGCATCCCGTCCAAGGCGTTGCTGCGCAACGCCGAACTCGTGCACATCTTCACCAAGGACGCCAAGACTTTTGGTATCAGCGGCGAGGCAACGTTCGACTACGGCGTCGCCTTCGACCGCAGCCGAAAGGTGGCCGAGGGTCGCGTCGCCGGGGTGCACTTCTTGATGAAGAAGAACAAGATCACCGAGATCCACGGCTACGGCAGGTTCACCGACGCCAACACGCTCTCGGTCGACCTGAACGACGGCGGAACCGACACGGTGACCTTCGACAACGCCATCATCGCCACCGGCAGCAGTACCCGGCTGGTGCCCGGCACGTCGCTATCGGCCAACGTGGTCACCTACGAGGAACAGATCCTGTCCCGGGAGTTGCCGAAGTCCATCATCATTGCCGGAGCCGGCGCCATCGGCATGGAGTTCGGCTACGTGCTGAAGAACTACGGCGTCGATGTGACGATCGTGGAATTCTTGCCGCGGGCACTGCCCAACGAAGACGCCGAGGTCTCCAAGGAGATCGAGAAGCAATTCAAGAAGCTGGGAGTCAAGATCCTCACCGGGACCAAGTGCGAGTCGATCACCGACAACGGCTCAGGGGTCACCGTGGTGGTCAGCAAGGACGGCAAATCCGAGGAGCTCAAGGCCGAGAAAGTATTGCAGGCCATCGGTTTTGCGCCCAATGTCGACGGCTACGGGCTGGACAAGGCCGGCGTTGCGCTGACCGACCGCAAGGCCATCGGCATCAGCGAGTACATGCAGACCAGCGTTTCGCACATCTACGCCATCGGTGACGTCACCGGGCAGCTGATGCTGGCCCATGTCGCCGAGGCCATGGGCGTTGTGGCAGCCGAAACCATTGCCGGCGCAGAGACTTTGGCACTGGGCGACTACCGGATGTTGCCGCGTGCGACGTTCTGCCAGCCCCAGGTCGCCAGCTTCGGGCTCACCGAGCAGCAGGCGCGCGACGAGGGTTACGACGTCGTGGTGGCGAAATTCCCCTTCACCGCCAACGGCAAGGCGCACGGCCTGGGCGACCCCAGCGGTTTCGTCAAACTGGTGGCCGACGCCAACCACGGCGAGCTGCTCGGTGGGCACCTGATCGGCCACGATGTGTCCGAGCTGTTGCCCGAACTCACCCTGGCACAGAAGTGGGATCTGACGGCCACCGAGCTGGCCCGCAACGTCCACACCCACCCGACCATGTCGGAGGCGCTGCAGGAGTGCTTCCACGGCCTGACCGGGCACATGATCAACTTCTGAGCCACCCGATGATTCGCACCGAGACTCTCCTGGGCGGCATCGGCGGTGTGGCCACCGGCTATGTGCTGTGGCTGGTGGCCATTTCGATCGGCGAAGACCTCACCACAGTGAACAGCTGGAGCAAAGCGGTGTTGCTGCTGTCGGGAGTGCTGGCCGTCTGCGCCGCGCTGGGCGGCTTGCTGCTGCGCTGGCGCAGTAACCACCTGTGGGCGGCCTTCGTGTTCGGCCTGCCGATTCTTCCGGTGGTGCTGACGTTGGCCGTGCTGGCCGACATCTACCTCTGAACCGCTAGCGCGGGTTGTCCAACGGAATGTTGAGCGCCGTTATCGTCGCCGCGAGCCCGTCGTATTGGGTTGCCAGCATGCAGAATTCGATCAGCTGACGCTGTTTGAGGTGGGCCGCCAGCTGCTGCCAGGTGTCGGTGGTGATCGACCGGTCCTTGATCAACTCGTCGGTCGCCTTCAACAACGCCTGCTGCCGCGCGCTGAGTACCTTTCGGGGCCCGTCGCCCTCCGGAACGTCCGGCCACGCGAAGATCGTGGCCTGAGTCTGCGCATCCAGCCCCGCGGCGCGCGCCATCCGGCGATGGTGCTGCAGCTCGTATTCGCACGATCGCAAATGCGCCACCCGCAGAATCACCAACTCGGTGTCGATTCGGGGCAGCCGTCCGCGCAGCAGCCGGCCGCCGTAGATCAGCCAGGCCCAGAACAGCGACTGGCGGTAGCCCAGTGTGGTGAACAGGTGCATCTCCGGTGCACGGACCGCACGGGCTCCCAGCTTTGCGAGGACCCAGTTGACCGGTCCCAGCTGGCGTAACCGGCCCGACGGGATGCGCGCGACCTGGTCCCCGGTCATGGCTGCTTGACCAGGTAGGGCGACACGGTACTGCGATGCTCGTCGAGGTCGAGCGCGCGGCCCAGCGCGGGGAAGGCCCGCTGCGGACAGTTGTCGCGTTCGCATACCCGGCAACCCGCGCCGATCGGTGTTGCGGTGATGTTCGGATCCCCGGACAAGTCGAGTCCTTCCGAGTAGACGAGTCGGTGCGCGTGGCGAAGTTCGCAACCCAGTCCGATCGCGAAGGTTTTACCGGGCTGACCATACCGGGCGGCGCGTCGCTCCACGGTGCGGGCCACCCACATGTAGTTGCGCCCGTCGGGCATCTGGGCGATCTGCACCAGGATCTTCCCCGGATTGGCGAACGTCTCGTAGACGTTCCACAGCGGGCAGGTTCCGCCGCTGGAGGAGAAGTGAAAACCCGTGGCCGACTGGCGTTTCGACATGTTGCCGGCGCGGTCAACCCGGATGAAGGAAAATGGCACGCCGCGCATCGACGGCCGTTGCAGCGTCGACAGCCGGTGCGCGATGGTCTCGTAGCTCACCGAGTAGAACGCCGACAGGCGCTCGACGTCGTAGCGGAAATTCTCGGCGACGTCGTGGAATTGGCGGTAGGGCAGCACCGCGGCCGCCGCGAAGTAATTGGCCAGCCCCAGCCGGGCCAGCGTGTGCGACTCGTCGCTGGTGAACTTGCCCTCTTCGACCAGGGTGTCGATCAGGTCGCCGAATTCGAGGTACGCCAGCTCGGCGGCCATCTTGAACAGCTGCTGGCCGGGCGCGAGGTGATTGCTGATTTCCAGCGTCTTGGACGCGGGGTCGTAGCGGTGCAGCACGCCGTCGCCGAGGTCGATCCGCTTGTTGATATGGACGCCGTGGACCTCGGTGAGGCGGCGCGTCAACTCGCGGCCCAGGTCGCCGTGGTGCATCCGCATCTGGACCGTCAGGTCCTCGGCGGCGGTGTCCAGCTCGTGCAGATAATTTTGGCGCTGATAGAAGTAGTCGCGGACTTCCTCGTGCGGCATGGTGATCGACCCAGTGCCACTGCCGTCGGAAAACCGCTCCTCGGTGGCGGCGGCCAGCTGCGCGGTGGTGATGCGGTAACGCCGGTGCAGATTGACCATCGCCCGCGCCAGGGTCGGGTGTGCACCGACCATTTCGGCGACCTCGGTCGGGTCCACGTCAATATCCAGGTCGCGGTCCAGGGTGACCTCCCGCAACTCGGCGACCAGCCGGGTGTCGTCCTGGGAAGCGAAGAAGGTCGCGTCCACCCCGAACACCTCGGTGATCCGGAGCAGTACCGCCACCGTCAGCGGGCGGACGTCGTGCTCGATCTGGTTGAGGTAGCTCGGCGAGATCTCGAGCACCTGGGCCAGCGCCGCCTGGCTGAACCCGCGTTCGCTCCGCAGCTGGCGGACCCGGGAGCCGACGAACGTTTTGGACACTTCAATGAGCGTACCGGCTGTGCGAAGCCATGTTTCGCAGAGTTCGCATATCCGCGCCGGGCGGTGTTCCGATTGGTGTTTTCAACGCGTCGTTGGCATGATTCGCATCAGCCTCTCAGGGTAAACCTGGGGTTCGCACAAGGAGGGAACGGGGAGTAGAGCCGTGAGCCTGGACAAAGAATTGATGCCGGTGCCGGACGGTCACCCCAGCGTGTTCGATCGCGAGTGGCCATTGCGTGTCGGCGATATCGACCGCACCGGCAGGTTGCGGTTGGACGCGGCGTGCCGGCATATCCAGGACATCGGCCAGGACCAGTTGCGCGAGATGGGTTTCGAGGAGACCCACCCGTTGTGGATAGTCCGGCGCACCATGGTGGACATGATCCGGCCGATCGAGTTCCAGGACATGCTGCGGTGTCGGCGCTGGTGTTCGGGAACCTCCAACCGGTGGTGTGAAATGCGTGTTCGTATAGACGGGAAGCGCGGACGCGGCCTCATCGAGTCCGAGGCGTTCTGGATCCACGTCAACCGGGAAACCGAGATGCCGGCGCGTATCGCCGACGACTTCTTGGCAGGGCTGCACAAGACCACCTCCGTTGACCGGCTGCGGTGGAAGGGCTACCTCAAGCCCGGCAGCCGTGATGACGCCACCGAAATCCACGAATTCCCGGTCCGGGTCACCGACATCGACTTGTTCGACCATATGAACAACTCGGTGTACTGGAGCGTGATCGAGGACTACCTGGCCGGCCACACCGACCTGTTGGCGGGGCCGTTGCGGGTGACCATCGAGCACGAGGCGCCGGTGGCGCTGGGCGACAAACTGGAGATCATCTCGCACGTTCATCCGCCCGGCTCGACCGAGCAATTCGGCTCCAGCCTGGCCGACCGGACTGTTACAACGCTCACATATGCGGTTGGCGACGAGACCAAAGCCGTCGCCGCCATCTTCGCCCGCTAAGGCCGGTCCGTTACCGGAAATCCACGTGTTGACCTGCGGCTTTGCCGTTACTGACAGGTAAGTTCTGTAACGGTTCAGTTCAGCGGTGACTTTGCAAAATTAGCAAAATCGCCGAAAGTCATTGCTGAACTTGGCAAATGAAATGGGTAGACCAGGTTAGCTGGCTGTGCCATGGTCGGATTAGCACACCAGTGAAGCTGGGCCCTCCGCACCGTCGCGGTCGCGCTGTGGTCTCAGCAGTCCAGCAAATTGAGTGACCGTTAGGAGCAGTCCAATGTCTGTGGTTGGCACCCCGAAGAGCGCTGAGCAGATCCAGCACGATTGGGACCACAACCTCCGGTGGCAGGGCATCACCCGCACCTACACCCCCCAAGATGTCGTCGCCCTGCAGGGCCACGTCGTCGAGGAGCACACTCTCGCCCGGCGCGGCGCCGAGGTGCTCTGGGAGCAGCTGCACGAGATGGACTTCGTCAACGCGCTGGGCGCGTTAACCGGCAACATGGCCGTGCAGCAGGTGCGTGCCGGCCTGAAGGCCATCTATTTGTCGGGTTGGCAGGTCGCCGGCGACGCAAACCTGTCGGGTCACACCTACCCCGATCAGAGCCTGTACCCGGCCAACTCGGTGCCGCAGGTCGTCCGCCGCATCAACAACGCGCTGCTGCGCGCCGACGAAATCGCCAAGGTCGAAAATGACCGTTCCGTGGACAACTGGCTGGTGCCGATCGTCGCCGACGGTGAGGCCGGCTTCGGCGGCGCGCTCAACGTCTACGAGCTGCAGAAGGCCATGATCGCCGCGGGTGTCGCCGGCACCCACTGGGAGGACCAGCTGGCCTCGGAAAAGAAGTGCGGCCACCTGGGTGGCAAGGTGCTGATCCCCACCCAGCAGCACATCCGCACGCTGACCTCGGCGCGCCTGGCGGCCGACGTCGCCGGTGTCCCCACCGTGGTCATCGCCCGCACCGACGCCGAGGCGGCCACGCTGATCACCTCCGACGTCGACGAGCGCGACCGTCCGTTCATCACCGGTGAGCGCACCGCCGAGGGCTTCTACCGGATCAAGAACGGCCTGGAGCCCTGCATCGCCCGTGCCAAGGCCTACGCGCCGTTCGCCGACCTGATCTGGATGGAGACCGGTACTCCCGACCTGGAGCTGGCCAAGAAGTTCGCCGAGGGTGTCAAGTCGGAGTTCCCCGACCAGTTGCTGGCCTACAACTGCTCGCCGTCGTTCAACTGGCGCAAGCACCTCGACGACGCCACCATCGCCAAGTTCCAGAAGGAGCTGGGTGCCATGGGCTTCAAATTCCAGTTCATCACGCTGGCCGGTTTCCACGCGCTCAACTACTCGATGTTCGACCTGGCCTACGGCTACGCCCGCAACCAGATGAGCGCCTATGTCGAGCTGCAGGAGCGCGAGTTCGCCGCCGAGGAGCGCGGGTACACCGCCACCAAGCACCAGCGCGAGGTCGGTGCCGGCTACTTCGACCGGATCGCGACCACGGTGGACCCGACGTCGTCGACCACGGCACTGGCCGGTTCGACCGAAGAGGGCCAGTTTCACTGACGAGGAGCGGGTGCAGCCCGCGACGAGGAAGTGAAACCGAAGGCTCGGGTCACTGACGCCACGCCGAGCAGCCACAGAGTCGCACGTCTAGCGTGCAGTTGATGCGAGTCTGCGTCTGCTCGCGGGCGAAGTTGACAGCATAGGTCCCGCTCAGTCAACCTGGGCGGGGCCTATTGCGGTGCAAGGCAATACGATTCGGAAGAGGTAACAGTGAGTGACGCAGCGATCCAGCGGGTAGGGGTGGTCGGGGCCGGACAGATGGGGTCCGGAATCGCCGAGGTCTCGGTACGCGCGGGCGTCGAAGTGACGGTGTTCGAGGCGACCGAGGCGCTGGTCACCGCCGGACGCAACCGCATCGTGAAATCGCTGGAGCGAGGCGTCAGCGCTGGCAAGGTGACAGAGCGCGAGCGAGACCGCGCGCTGAGTAACTTGACCTTCACCACTGACCTGAACGACCTGGCCGACCGGCAGCTGGTGATCGAGGCCGTGGTCGAGGACGAAGCCGTCAAGGCGGCGATCTTCGCCGAACTCGACCGAGTCATCACCGATCCCGACGCGGTGCTGGCCTCCAACACCTCGAGCATCCCGGTGATGAGAATCGCCGCGGCCACCAAGAACCCGCAGCGTGTGTTAGGTCTGCATTTCTTCAATCCGGTCCCGGTACTGCCGCTGGTCGAGTTGGTCACCACGCTGGTCACCGACGAGGCCGCTGCGGCCCGCACCGAGGAGTTTGCCGGCACCGTCCTGGGTAAGCAGGTGGTGCGCTGTTCCGACCGATCCGGTTTCGTGGTGAACGCCCTCCTGGTGCCGTATCTGTTGTCGGCGATCCGGATGGTCGAAGCCGGGTTCGCCACCGTCGAAGACGTCGACAAGGCCGTCGTTGCCGGGCTGTCGCATCCGATGGGGCCATTGCGCCTATCCGACCTCGTTGGCCTGGACACGCTCAAACTGATCGCCGACAAGATGTTCGAGGAGTTCAAGGAGCCGCTGTACGGACCGCCGCCGCTGTTGCTGCGGATGGTCGAGGCAGGCCAGTTGGGTAAGAAATCCGGTCGGGGTTTCTACACGTATTGACATTCACGCGTAGCGACGGGCCGGGCAGCGACGCTACTTCTCCAACGTGAACTGGTCGACGTCGGTGTAGCCCTCGCGGAACAGTTTCGCGCAACCCGTGAGGTACTTCATATAGCGGTCATAGACCTTCTCGGACTGGATCGCGATCGCCTTTTCCTTGTTGGCTTCCAACGCCGCTGCCCAGGTGTCCAGTGTCTTTGCGTAGTGCAGCTGCAACGACTGAACCCGGGTGACTTTGAAACCGGCCGTGGTGGCGTGCTCTTCAACCGTTGGGATTGTTGGCAGCCAGCCGCCGGGGAAGATCTCGGCCAGGATGAATTGAGTGAAGTGCACGATTTCGTGGGTAAGGGTCAGCCCCCGAGCTCGGGCGTCTTTGAAGGTGGGACGAGCGATGGTGTGCAGCAGCATCACGCCGTCGGAGGGCAGTACGTTGTAGGCCATCTTGAAAAAGCGTGGGTAGCGCTGACGGCCGAAGTGCTCGAATGCGCCGATCGAGACGATCCGGTCGACAGGCTCGTGGAATTTCTCCCACCCTTCCAGCAACACCCGCCTGGTGCGGGGGGTGTCCATCTTGTCGAACATCTGCTGGACGTGGGCCGCCTGGTTCTCGGACAATGTCAGGCCCACAACGTTGACGTCGTACTTGTCGATGGCTCGCCGCATGGTGGCGCCCCAGCCGCAGCCAATGTCCAACAACGTCATCCCGGGCTCGAGCTTGAGCTTTCCCAGCGACAGGTCGATTTTTGCCAGCTGCGCCTCTTCCAGCGTCATGTCGTCGCGCTCGAAGTATGCGCAGCTGTAGGTCTGGGTGGGGTCCAGAAACAGCCGGAAGAAGTCGTCGGACAGGTCGTAGTGGGCTTGCACGTTTCCGAAATGCGGTGTGAGCTGCACGGACATAGCGGTTGGGCCTTTCTGCTTCGCAGGGCGTGGCTCAGCGCACCCTGGTCTCCCCCCGGGATGCCCCTCAAGCATGTTAGCCGCTGCGAAAGGCCTGCAACGGCCGCGGC
Organism: Mycobacterium pseudokansasii; assembly: GCF_900566075.1. Classification (NCBI taxonomy): domain Bacteria; kingdom Bacillati; phylum Actinomycetota; class Actinomycetes; order Mycobacteriales; family Mycobacteriaceae; genus Mycobacterium; species Mycobacterium pseudokansasii. The sequence goes on from NZ_UPHU01000001.1 coordinate 724,854, forward strand.
AGCCGCCACCGGGTCCGCACCGCTACCCTCGGCCGCGCCGCGCCCTGCCGGGGCAGCCTATTCCACCGGCCGCCGTGGTGGCACGATCGGCGACGGATGTGGCTGCTCGCGGAACTTTTCCAGCGACCCGCCGGCCTCCACGATCCCGCACAAAGCACTCCAGCTCAGCATCGTCAGGTAGTCGATCAGCTCGTCGCTGGACATCCGCGGGGCCGACATCCAGGAGTGGGTGGCCAGTTGAACGCCGCCGACGATCAGATACGCCCACGGTTCCACCCCGCCGGTGTCCATGCCGACCTCCTGCATGCGGCGGCGCAGCATCACCGCGATCATGCGGGCAATGATCCGCTCGGAGTCGGCGATCACCTTGCTCTTACTGGCCGAGCTGTTGGCCATCACGAACCGGTATGGCTCGGGCTCGGACGCCACCGTTTCCACGTACACCCGGATGACTTCGCGGGTCAGCTCGTAGCCGTCGAGGTTGGATGACAGCGCCGCGGCCATGTTCGGAATCAACGTGGTCTGTGCGAACCGCATCATCACCGCGGTCGTCAGATCGTTCTTGTCGACGAAATAGCGGTAGAGCACGGTCTTGGAAACACCGATCTCCGCTGCGATCTCGTCCATGCTCAGGAAGCGGCCGCGGACCCGTATGGCGTCGATTGTTCCGTCAACGAGTTCGTTGCGCCGCTCCACCTTGTGCTGGTGCCAGCGCCGCTTGCGCCCATCCGTTTTGCCCGTCGCGGCCGGGATATGCTCTGTCACTCTCCGCCGATTCCCATTTACTAGACGCAGTCGATACTACGGCGTGCGGGGGCTCATATGGCTCATCGGCTGCCTGTGGGTGAAGCCCGGGAAGAGTGCCGTCACACTAACTGGCCGCGGGGATAGCGGATGATGGTGTGGTGGCACACAGAGTCGACGCGTCGGGTTCGCCGCCGAGGCTTGGGGTGGGCACGCCGGCGGCAGGGGTGCGTCGGCGGTCCCTGGCGGAGTCGTTCGCCGGAGCCGATCCGGAGGCGGACGCCGAGCGCCGGCGGGCGCTGCGGCGGATGAAATTGGTGGCGTTGAGTTTTCTGCTTGGCGCCACGGTCGTGTTTCTCGCCTGCAGGTGGGCGCAGGCGGATGGCGCTGCACCGCTGTGGGTCGGCTACGTCGGCGCGGGCGCGGAGGCCGGCATGGTGGGCGCGCTGGCCGACTGGTTCGCGGTCACTGCGTTGTTCAAGCATCCGCTGGGCATTCCGATCCCGCATACCGCCATCATCAGGCGCAAGAAGGACCAGCTGGGCGAGGGCCTGGGCACCTTTGTCCGGGAGAACTTCCTGTCCGGGCCGGTGGTGGAGACCAAACTGCGCGACGCGCAAGTACCCAGCCGGTTGGGCAAGTGGCTGTCGGATCCCGCGCACGCCCGTCGGGTGGCGGCCGAGACGGCCACGGTGCTGCGGGTGCTGGTGGAGCTGCTCAACGACGACGAGATTCATCAGCTGATCGACCGGATGATCATGCGGCGCATCGCCGAGCCGCAGTGGGGCCCGCCGGTGGGACGGATGCTGCAGACCGCGCTGTCCGAGAACCGGCAGGAGGCGCTGATCCAGCTGCTGGCCGACCGCGCATTTCAGTGGTCGCTCAATGCCGGGGTGGTTATTCAGCGGGTGGTGGAACGCGATTCGCCTACCTGGTCGCCGCGATTCATCGACCATCTGGTGGGTGACCGTATCCATCGCGAATTGATGGACTTCACCGACAAGGTCCGCCGTAATCCCGATCACGAACTGCGCCGGTCAGCGACGCGCTTTCTGTTCGAGTTCGCCGACGACCTGCAAAACGACGCCGCCACCATCGCACGCGCCGATGCGGTCAAAGAGCAGCTGATGGCGCGCGATGAGGTCGCCAACGCCGCCGCGGCGGCATGGAAGACGCTCAAACAGCTGGTGCTCGAGGGCGTCGACGACCCGTCCAGCAGTTTGCGCACCCGGATCGCCGACACGGTGATCCGAGTCGGCGAATCACTGCGCGACGACGCCGAGCTGCGCGACAAGCTCGACAATTGGATGGTTCGGGCCGCCCAACACCTGGTTTCGCAATATGGGGTGGAGATCACAGCGATCATCACCGACACGATCGAACGTTGGGACGCGGAGGAAGCCAGTCGGCGAATCGAATTACACGTGGGCCGCGACCTGCAATTTATCCGGATCAACGGCACCGTGGTAGGCGCGTTGGCAGGGCTGGCCATCTACGCCATCGCCCAGCTGTTCTTCTAGGGGTGCTAACAAGCGCTTGCAAAAGCAAGCACCTGTCCGTACCCTGAGTGCGTCAAGATCAAACAGCATGTAAGGAGCGCACCAATGCCGCCGGAGGAAAAGTTCGGCGCGAAGGTGTCCAGTGTGACTTCCAGAGCCTCCGACATCGGCAGCTTCATCCGGACACAACGCGAAACGGCGCAGGTCTCGATGCGGCAACTTGCCGAACGGTCCGGTGTCAGCAATCCATACCTGAGCCAGGTTGAGCGCGGCCTGCGTAAGCCGTCGGCCGACGTCCTGGCCCAGATCGCAAAGGCGTTGCGGGTTTCCGCCGAGGTCCTTTATGTGCGGGCCGGAATTCTCGAGCCCAGCGAGACCAGCCAAGTTCGTGACGCCATCATCACAGACACGGTGATCACCGAGCGTCAAAAGCAGATTCTGCTGGATATCTACGCCGCGTTCACCCACCAGAACGAAGCCACCCGTGAGGAGTGTTCGAGCCCATCCGACATTGACGATTGATCAGCGTGTCGGCCGTCAGATCCGACGTCAGGTGAGGTCTAGATCGACGGCCGCCGGGCAACCCAAGAGGGACGGGGAATTCTGTTTCAGGCAAGCCGCCTGACCGACCCGATAACGCGGCCCGGACAACGACGAACTCGATCACCAACCGACCCGACACATCAGGAGGTCTTCAGCAAGTCGCGTGCCAGGTCAATCCGCGGGTCTTGACTACTCCGCCAGAGGAGCCGACGCTTGCTCCAACTTCATATCACGATGCAATAACACCGATAACGAAACAATTGATGGAAAGGAAATACCATGGCTGAAAACCCGAACATCGAGGACCTGCGGGCTCCGTTGCTCGCCGCGCTTGGTGCCGCCGACCTGGCTCTGGCCACCGTCAACGACTTGATCGCCAACCTGCGCGAGCGTGCCGAAGAGACCCGCACGGACACCCGCACCCGCGTTGAGGCCCGCGTTGAGGAGAGTCGTGCCCGCCTGACCAAGCTGCAGGAGGACCTTCCCGAGCAGTTCAGCGAACTCCGTGAGCGTTTCACCGCCGAGGAGTTGCGCAAGGCTGCCGAGGGTTACCTCGAGGCTGCCACCAACCGGTACAACGAATTGGTCCAGCGCGGCGAAGCCGCCCTGGAGCGGCTGCGCAGCCAGCCGGTCTTCGAAGATGCGTCGGCGCGTGCCGAGGGCTACGTGGACCAGGCCGTCGAGCTGACCCAGGAGGCGCTGGGCACCGTCGCGTCGCAGACCCGCGCCGTCGGTGAGCGTGCCGCCAAGCTGGTCGGCATCGAGCTGCCGAAGAAGGCGGAGTCCGGTAAGAAGGCTCCGGCGAAGAAGGCCCCGGCTGCGGCCAAGAAGGCAGCTCCGGCCAAGAAGGCGCCTGCCAAGAAGGCTCCGGCCAAGAAGGTCACCCAAAAGTAAGCCGGCGACCCTCGACCGTCGACTCCGAGTCGCCCAACGGGCGACTCGGAGTCGACGTTTTTTGGGGGTCCGAGTCGCCCAACGGGCGACCCGGAGTCGACGTTTTGGGCGCTGCCCGCATACTCTTTAAGCGTGAGCCACCTTGTGGGTACCGTCATGTTGGTCTTGCAGATCGCCGTCCTGGTGACGGCGGTGTATGCCTTCGTGCATGCGGCGCTGCAGCGGCCAGACGCCTATACCGCCGCAGACAAGCTGACCAAGCCGGTGTGGTTGGTGATCCTTGGGGCGGCGGTGGCGCTGACTTCAATCCTCGGCTTCGTCTTCGGCGTGCTCGGGATGGCAATCGCCGCCTGCGCGGCCGGCGTCTATCTGGTCGACGTGCGGCCCAAGCTTCTGGAAATCCAGGGTAAGTCCCGCTGACCGGATGAAAGCCCTGGTGGCCGCGGCGGTAGCGGTGCTGGTCGGCGTGCTGTGCGCTGTTCCCGCCGAAGCCGGTCTCGGTGGCGGTGTCGCTGACCCGTCGGGCTCGGTATTTTCGCCGCCGTTCGTCGATCACACCCAATGGGCGTATTCGGGGCGCCTGAGCAGCCTGCGGGTCTACCCGACGCCATCCGGTCGCGCGGCTTCCCGCGACCCCGGCAGCAGCGCCGCAGCCGCCGACGAGGCCTGGGCGGAGGTACTCGGCTTGGCCCCCGACGCCGACACACCCGGCATGCGGGCACAGTTCGACTGTCACTGGCAGCTGGCCGAGTTCGCACTACCCGGGAAGATCAGCTGGAACCTCGAGCCGTGGCGGCCGGTCGTCGACGACACGGAGATGTTTGCCTCCCGGTGCAACCCGGGTGGCGCCGAAGAGCAGTTCTGATGCCGGGCCCGCCGACGCGACGGCAGCTGGCGGCGTTGGTCGACCACACGCTACTCAAGCCCGAGGCGACCGCTGCCGATGTGGCGGCACTGGTCGGAGAAGCCGCCGGGCTGGGCGTCTATGCGGTATGTGTCTCGCCATCGATGGTGCCGGCCGCGCTCGGAGCCGGTGACGTGCGGATCGCGGCGGTGACGGGTTTCCCGTCGGGCAAGCACCTGTCAGCGGTCAAGGCGCTCGAGGCGGCGCAGGCCGTCGCGTCGGGGGCAGTCGAAATCGACATGGTGATCGACATCGGCGCTGCGCTGGCCGGAGACCTGGATGCGGTGCGGTCGGACATCGAGGCGGTACGTGCCGCGACGGCCGGGGCCGTGCTGAAGGTGATCGTGGAGTCGGCGGTGCTGCTGGACCGGGCGGGGGAGCACCTGCTGAGAGCGGTGTGTCGGGTCGCCGAAGGCGCCGGCGCCGACTTCGTCAAGACGTCGACGGGGTTTCATCCCGCCGGCGGGGCGACGGTGGCCGCGGTCGCACTGATGGCCGACACCGTCGGCGGTCGTCTGGGGGTCAAGGCCAGTGGCGGCATTCGCACCGCCGCCGGCGCTATCGACATGCTGCGCGCCGGCGCCACCCGACTCGGCCTGTCCGGAACCCGTTCGGTTCTCGATGGGCTCAGCCCCGACTGACGGGCCTCAGAGGTTGGCGAAACACGGATCCTGCTCGCCGCCGGCGGGGATGGTGGCGTTGCGGGTCGATAGGTGAGCGACCACACCGGTATCGGTGACCTGCACATTGTCCCAATGAATACCCAGCGGGAAATCCTTGGTCAGCTTGCTGAAAAAGTCGTCGAGCATCGATTGCACCGACTCCTTGGGCAGCGTGAAGCCCAGCGCGTTGAACGTGACAATCGGCAGTTGCAGACCGTTTCCGGTCACCTGCGGCTTGACCACGATGTTGTCGAGAAAGCCCTTCATCTCGACTGTGCCGTCTCTGGGGTGGGTCGTCACGGTGTTGGAAACGAACGGGCCCAGCACCGGTATCGCGTTTTGGAACGATTCCTTGATGCCCACAGACGTCCACGTGACGGTGGCATCGAGCGCACCCACCGTGCCCTGGGAGTTGGGGGTGTCTCTGAGTTGGACGTCCCGAATGTTGATTTGCAGCTTCATGCCCTTGGCATCACGAACCTGATTGCCCGCCGTCTCTGCAGAGATGTTGGTGAAATGTTTGGTCGCGAGCTGCCACAAGACCAACGGGGCCACACCGAAGGAAGCGCTGGCCTTGTCCTTGACCTCACATGCCACCGCTTCGGCAATCTTGCTGTTGGCTTCATGACGGACGTACAGCTCCGCTCCGATCAGGCCCGCGACGACCAGCGAAAACACGATGATCAGGATGAGGAAGATCGACAGCGGGTCCCGACGCCAGCGGCGTTTCCGTTTGGGCGCTCCCGATTCGGCGTCGTCTTGCGGCTTGGCGATCGCAGTGGTCTTGGCGGCGGCCGCGGCGGCCTGCGGTGGCCCGGGTCGCTGTGCATCGGCATTGGCCGCAGCCAAGTGCTCCGTCGGCTGGGTTGCCTGGCCGGCCCCGGGTCCGGCCTGAGGGGCCGGATCCTGGGCAGGGGTCGAGCCGGGCCCGCCGGGACGCAACTGCCCGCCGGAGGGATCTGTAGGCGCCGGAGGCCGGCCAAGGGGGCCTGGATTGCTGGGACGCGACCATGTCGACGGGCCCTCATTGGGTGGCCCTTGCGGGTTCGTCACCTACGCGATTGTGCCCTATCAATATGAACGAAGTCTGAGGGGTTGCGCAGCACGGCGATACTGTCGCGGGCCGCGGTCACGTTCTCGACATCGATATCGGCGACCAGGAGCTGCGGCTCGGCGCCGGCCGATGCCACCACCTGCCCTAACGGCGAAGCGACCAAGCTGCCGCCCACGCCGGTGGGCGCGCCCGAACTGGTGAGCCTGCCGCCCGGGTCGGCTTGACCCGCCGCGGCGACATAGCTCGTGGAGTCCAGTGCCCTGGCCCGGGCCAGCAATGTCCACTGGTCGAGTTTGCCAGGACCCGAACCCCAGGACGCGCACACGGCGATGAGCGAAGCGCCGCGCCGGGCCAGCTCGGTGTAGAGCGCCGGGAAGCGGATGTCGTAGCAAACGGTCAAACCTACCCGCACGTCGTTGACTGTGATCACCACCGGCTCGTGTCCCGGGGCGACGGTACGCGACTCGGTAAAGCCGAACGCGTCGTAGAGATGAATCTTGTGGTAGTGCGCGTCAGGCTGATTCGGCCTCCCCGGACCCACTGCGAGCAGGGTGTTCATCACCCGCCCGGCATCGGCGGGGGTGAACATGCCCGCGACCACGGTGATGCCGGCTTCGGTCGCGATCCGCCGCACACCGTTGGCCCAGGGGCCGTCGACAGGCTCGGCGATCGGTGCCAGCGGCACACCGAACCGGCACATCGTCGCTTCGGGAAACACCACCAGCTCGGCACCGGCGTCGACAGCCCGGTTGGCGTACTCGCGCACCAGGAGCAAGTTCGCTGCTGGGTCGGTACCGCTGAGTATTTGCGCCAACGCGATCCGCATACTGGTCAGCTTAGGAGCCGCCGATACCCGCTGGTGTGGCTAGGCGTTGTTGGCGATCCACTGCGTGGTGAAGCGTTGCTCCAGCGTCACCAGCTGGCGCAGCTCGGTGCCGATGATGCTCTCCAGTTTGCCGCCGATCAGCGGAATACGTACCTGGATGGTCACCTGCAGCGACAGCCGGGCGCCGCCCGAGTCGGCGTTGGGAGACAGCACGGCGGTGCCCCACAGGTTGGCCGGAGCGTCCACGATCGATCCGGCGATAGATGCCGTCGCGATGCCGTCGGTCACCGGGCTCCACATTTCCTCGCGCCGCACGCAGAGGTCGCCCCGATGCAACTGGGTGACCAAACCGGGGAGGTTGTGCCGATGCACGGTCTGTAGCGTGACCACCTCGATGGTGCCCTCGGTTCCGGACTGACCACCTACGCGCATCGAGTGCAGGGTCGCAATGTCGACCGGGGTTTCGGCCAGCCTGCCCCGCCAGTACTCCTCATCGTGGAAAACCCGGTGAACTTCTTCGACGCTGCCTTCGTAGTCGGCCGACATGTCGAATGAACGCGGCATAGCTGGTCAGGCTACCGTTACGGGCCATGAAATGGAGCGCAGTCGGTTCACGCTTTGCCGGCGCGCGCGTCGAGGAGTCGGTGCCGCTGGCGCCGCTGACGACATTGCGGGTGGGACCCGTGGCGCGGCGCGTAATCACCTGCGCCACCAGCGATCAGGTGGTCGCGGTGTTGCGGCAGCTGGACGCCGATGCCCGAGCCGAAAACAGTGGGCCGGTGCTGGTGTTTGCTGGCGGCTCGAATGTGGTGATCGGCGATGCCGTGGCCGACCTGACCGTGGTGCGCCTGGCCAATGCCGGCATCACCGTCGACGGCAAGCTGGTGCGCGCCGAGGCGGGCGCGGTATGGGACGACGTGGTGCTCAGGGCCATCGGCCACGGTCTGGGCGGGCTGGAATGCCTGTCGGGGATACCCGGATCGGCCGGTGCGACCCCGGTGCAGAACGTCGGGGCGTACGGCGTGGAAGTCTCCGACGTCATCAGCCGGGTACGGCTGTTGGACCGCAGCAGTGGCCAGGTGCACTGGGTACCGGGCGCCGCCCTGGGCTTCGGCTACCGCACCAGCGTGCTCAAGCAGGCTGACGGGCTGCGGTTGCCGGCCGTGGTGCTGGAGGTGGAGTTCGCGCTGGATGCCTCGGGCCGCAGCGCGCCGTTGCGCTACGGCGAACTGACGGCGGCGCTGGGTGCGGTCAGCGGCGAGCGGGCCGACCCGCAAGCCGTCCGCGCGGCCGTCCTGACACTGCGGGCGCGCAAGGGCATGGTGCTCGACCCGACCGACCATGACACCTGGAGTGTGGGGTCGTTTTTCACCAACCCGGTGGTCGCACCGGACGTCTACGAACGGCTGGCGGTGGCGGTGGACGGTCCGGTGCCGCACTATCCGGCGCCGGGCGGTGTCAAGCTGGCCGCGGGCTGGCTGGTCGAGCACGCCGGTTTCGGCAGGGGGTATCCGGATCCGGCGCTCACCGGGGAGGCCGCCCCGTGCCGGCTGTCCACCAAGCACGCGCTGGCGTTGACCAACCGGGGCACCGCGACGGCGGCCGACGTGATGCTACTGGCCCGCACGATCCGCGACGGCGTCCGTGATGTGTTTGGTATCACATTGCAACCCGAACCGATCCTGATCGGTTGCCGGTTGTAGCTGCTACTTTCGTGCCCGATTACGCTCACCGCACAGTTGCCGCGGCGGGTTCGCCGGCGCTTGCAGCCGGTTACGGACGGATTCGCCCGGTATCTTTGAATCTCGTGAACACCTCCAGCACCCCCCAAGGTCAGGGGCCGATCAACCGGCGCTTGGCTTTGATGGCATTGGGGGCCGGGGTGCTGGCGCCCAATGTGCTGGCCGCCTGCGCGGGCGGGGTCACCAGGCAATCCGAGAAGAAGCCGCCGGCTGCGCCCCATCTGACATTCCGGCCGGCCGATGCCGCCGACGACGTGTTGCCGATCGCCCCGATCAGCGTCGAGGTCGGCGACGGCTGGTTCCAGCGCGTAGCGCTGACCAACCCGTCCGGCAAGCTCGTTGCCGGCACCTACAACCAGGACCACACGGTGTACACCATCACCGAGCCGCTGGGCTACGACACCACCTACAGCTGGAGCGGCGCGGCCGTTGGCCATGACGGCAAGGCGATTCCGGTCGCCGGCAAATTCACCACCGTGACACCCAAGAAGAAGATCGACGGCGGCTTCCAGTTGGCCGACGGCCAGACCGTCGGGATCGCGGCGCCGATCATCATCCAGTTCGACGCGCCGATCAGCGACAAGGCTTCCGTGGAGCGGGCGCTCACGGTGACCACCAACCCGCCCGTCGAGGGCAGCTGGGCCTGGCTGCCGGACGAGGCGAAAGGGGCCCGGGTGCACTGGCGTCCCCGCGAGTACTACCCGGCGGGCGCCACCGTCAACGTCGACGCCAAGCTCTACGGGCTGCCGTTCGGTGACGGGGCCTACGGCGCCCAGGATTTCTCGTTGAGCATCCAGATCGGGCGGCGGCAAGTCGTCAAGGCCGAAGTCTCCTCCCACCGCATCCAGGTCGTCACCGACGAGGGCGTCATCATGGACTTCCCGTGCAGCTACGGCGAAGCCGATAAGGCGCGCAATGTGACTCGCAACGGGATCCACGTGGTCACCGAGAAATACGCGGACTTCTACATGTCCAACCCGGCGGCCGGCTACAGCAATGTGCACGAGCGCTGGGCCGTGCGCATCTCCAACAACGGCGAATTCATTCATGCCAACCCGATGAGCGCGGGGGCGCAGGGCAACAGCAACGTCACCAACGGTTGCATCAACCTGTCGACGGACAACGCCGAGGAGTACTTCCACACCGCGATGTACGGCGACCCGGTTGAGGTGACCGGCAGCACGATCCAGCTGTCCTACGCCGACGGCGACATCTGGGACTGGGCCGTGGACTGGGACACCTGGTTGTCGATGTCGGCGCTGCCACGCCCGACCTCGCGTCCCCCGGGGACGCAGATCCCGGTCACCGCACCGGCCACACCGTCGACTGCGCCCAGCTTGTCCGGCACGCCGGAACCTAGCGCGGGTCCGGGTGGTTAGCGCGGCGCGTCGCTGAAGCCTGATCGCGCGGCCGGATCACGATCTGGTCCAGATTGACGTGCGGCGGCCGCGAGGCCACAAATCCGATCACCTCGGCGATGTCGGCGGCCACCAGCGGCGTCATCCCGGAGTAGACGGCGTCCGCGCGTTGCCGGTCACCGTCGAAGCGGACCAGCGAGAACTCCGTCTCCACCGCGCCGGGCGCGATCTCGGTGAGCCGGACCGGCTTTCCCAGCAGCTCCCCCCGTAACGTGCGGTGCAACGCACCTTGGGCGTGCTTGGCGGCCGTATAGCCGGCGCCACCGTCGTAAACCTCAAGTGCCGCAATGGAAGTGACGGTGACGATCAGCCCGTCACCCGATTCGATCAACTTGGGCAGCAGCGCGCGGGTCACTCGCAGCGTGCCCAGCACATTCGTCTCCCACATCCAGCGCCAGTGCTGCAGGTCGGCGTCGGCGACGAGTTCCAGGCCCTTTGCGCCACCGGCGTTGTTGACCAGGACGTCGACCCGGCTCAGTCTCGCGGCCAGCGCGGCCACGGCCGCGTCGTCCGTGATGTCGGCCACAACCGGGGTGCCGCCGATCTGGTCTGCCAGGTCACTGATCCGATCCGCGCGACGAGCCACCGCGACTACATGAAACCCTTGTGCCGCAAGGGTTTTAGCGGTTGCTTCACCAATACCGGAGCTGGCACCGGTAACCACCGCAACCCGGTTCGGCGCCTCGGGAGTTGTCATCGGGACCACTCTAATAAACGTGCTAAATTTTCGGTGTGTACTGCAGCGCCTGGTTCAACACGACGACCGCGTGTCTTTGCGCGGGCGCCTGTTGTTGCCGCGTACTTTGTCGCGCCTGACTCAGGTCAAGCGTGGCCAAGGACCCGGCCAGTTGAACTCGGAATAAGGACGACAGTGCACTCGACTACTCTCACCACCCATCGCCCCGCCCGCGGTAGCCGGCCGCGACCGTACCGCCAGGTCGTGCCGCCGTCGCTGCACCTGGCTGACTCCGCGGCTGCGTCCGTCTTCCGGGCCGTGCGATTGCGCGGCCCCGTCGGACGCGACGTCATCGCCAGTGTGACCTCGCTGAGCATCGCGACGGTGAATCGCCAGGTCATCGCGCTGCTCGAGGCCGGTCTGCTGCGTGAGCGCGCCGACTTGGCGGTTTCCGGGGCGATCGGGCGGCCCCGGGTCCCCGTGGAGGTCAACCACGAGCCGTTCGTGACGCTGGGCATCCACATCGGTGCGCGCACGACCAGTATCGTGGCCGCCGACCTGTTCGGTCGCACCCTCGACGCGGTCGAGACGCCGACACCGCTCAGTGCCGCGGGGGCGGCGCTGGGGTCGTTGGCCGACAGTGCCTGCCGCTACCTGAGGCGCTGGCATCGGCGTCGGGCGTTGTGGGTGGGAGTGGCGATCGGCGGCACCGTCGACGGAGCGACCGGCCACGTCGATCACGCCCGGCTGGGCTGGCAGCGGGCACCGGTCGGCCCGGTGCTGGCCGATGCGCTGGGCCTTCCCGTCTCGGTGGCATCCCACGTGGATGCCATGGCCGGTGCCGAGCTGCTGCTCGGGATGCGACGGTTCGCGCCGGGCTCGTCGACCAGCCTGTACGTCTATGCGCGCGAGACCGTGGGTTACGCGCTGGTGATCGACGGGCGGGTGCACTGCCCGGCCAGCGGGCCCGGCACCATTGCGGGCCTGCCGGCCCGCTCCGAGCTCCTGGGCGGCACCGGACAGCTCGAGTCCACCGTCAGTGACGAGGCGGTGTTGGCGGCCGCGCGCCGCCTGCGGATCATTCCGGCCGCCACGGCGACGCGCGCCAACGGCTCGGCCGGCACCGTCACCGACCTGCTCCGGGCGGCACGCGCCGGTAGCCAGCAGGCCAGGGAGCTCTTGGGGGAGCGGGCCCGGGTGCTCGGCGAGTCGGTGGCGCTGCTGCGCGACCTGCTCAACCCCGACGAACTGGTGGTGGGTGGTCAGGCGTTCACCGAGTACCCGGAAGGTATGGAGCAGGTGGAGCAGGCCTTCGCCGCATCCTCGGTGCTGCCGCCGCGGGACATCCGGGTCACCGCGTTCGGCAACCGAGTGCAAGAAGCCGGGGCCGGCATCGTGTCGCTGGGCGGGCTCTACGCCGACCCGTTGGGCGCGATGCGTCGTGCCGGGGCACTGGACACCCGGCTGTCGGATACCGAGCCGGGGGCGCTCGCTTAGTGCGGCTTCTGCCCGTGCGCGGGCCTGGCCCCGGAAACCGTCCTGTAAAGATGACAGTGTGCGCCACAGCGACAGTCCCCGGCTAGCCGGAGACGAACACCCACGCCGGGTCGCTCTGCTGGCGGTGCATACCTCGCCGCTGGCCCAGCCGGGGACCGGCGATGCCGGCGGCATGAACGTCTACGTGCTGCAAACTGCGCTGCACCTGGCCCGGCGGGGTATCGAGGTGGAGATCTTCACCCGGGCCACCGCTTCGATGGATCCACCGGTGGTTGAGGTGGCGCCGGGCGTGCTGGTGCGCAACGTGGTAGCCGGGCCCTTCGAGGGTCTGGACAAATACGACCTGCCCACCCAGTTATGCGCGTTCGCAGCCGGGGTGCTGCGCGCCGAAGCCGCCCACGAACCGGGCTACTACGACATCGTGCACTCGCACTACTGGCTGTCCGGCCAAGTCGGCTGGCTGGCCCGCGATCGCTGGGCGGTGCCGTTGGTGCATACCGCCCACACGCTGGCCGCGGTGAAGAATGCGGCGCTGGCCGACGGTGACGCGCCCGAGCCGCCGCTGCGTATCGTCGGCGAACAGCAGGTTGTCGACGAGGCGGACCGGCTCATCGTCAACACCGAAGATGAAGCCCGACAACTGATTTCGATCCATCATGCAGATCCGGCGCGCGTTGACGTCGTTCATCCCGGTGTCGACCTCGACGTGTTCTCACCAGGCGACCGGCGGGCAGCGCGGGCCGCTCTGGGGTTGCCGCTGGACGGCCACGTGGTGGCCTTCGTCGGACGGATCCAGCCGCTGAAGGCACCCGACATCGTGCTGCGCGCCGCCGCCAAGCTCCCGGGAGTGCGCGTCGTCGTCGCCGGCGGGCCGTCGGGCAGTGGACTTGCCGCGCCGGCGGGACTGGCGCGGCTGGCCGGCGAACTCGGTATCGCGCAGCGAGTGACGTTCCTGCCGCCACAGTCCCGCACGGATCTGGCGACGGTGTTCCACGCCGCCGACCTGGTCGCGGTGCCGAGCTATTCGGAGTCGTTCGGTCTGGTGGCCATCGAAGCGCAGGCCTGCGGTACGCCGGTGGTGGCGGCGGCGGTCGGGGGGCTGCCGGTCGCGGTGCGCGACGGGATCACCGGCACGCTGGTGTCCGGACACGACGTGGACCGGTGGGCCGACGCGATCGGGCGGCTACTGCGTGGCAACGACGGCCCGCAGGGGTGGGTGATGAGTGCCGCGGCGGCCGAACACGCGGCCGCGTTCTCGTGGGACCACACCACCGACGCACTGCTGGCCAGTTACCGGCGGGCGATCGGCGACTTCACCGCGGGGCGCCGGCGCCGGGTGCGCGACCTGGTTGCGGTGCGCAAACCGCGCCGCTGGACGGCTCGTCGCGGGGTGGGCGCGTGACTTCCTCCCCGTGGGCCTCCGATGCGGCCGAGACCGTGACGCAGGTGATCGAACAGGCGCTGCAGGCCAGTCGGCTGAACTATTCGCGACACGCCGGCGCGCATGGTGGGCCGGCGGGCATCGTGGTGGAGTTGCCGGGTGAACGCAAGCTCAAGACCAACACCATCTTGAGCATCGGGGAGCATTCGGTGCGCGTCGAAGCCTTCGTGTGCCGCAAACCGGACGAGAACCACGAGGGTGTCTACCGGTTCCTGCTCAAACGCAACCGCCGGCTCTACGGTGTCGCGTACACCTTGGACAAGGTCGGAGACATCTACCTGGTGGGCCGGATGTCGCTGGCCTCGGTCGACGCCGAGGAGATCGACCGGGTGCTCGGGCAGGTGCTCGAGGCGGTGGACTCGGACTTTAATACGTTGCTGGAGTTGGGTTTTCGTTCATCGATTCAAAAAGAGTGGGAATGGCGGGTGTCGCGCGGCGAATCGCTGAAGAATCTGCAGGCTTTTGCGCATCTGATCGACGGTGATGACGGTGAGGACGGTGATGACGGTGAGGACGCGTGAGAGACTTGCCGGCATGGGAGACACTGCCACGTTGGTGCTGCTGCGCCACGGTGAGAGCGACTGGAATGCGCTCAACCTGTTCACCGGCTGGGTGGACGTCGGCCTGACCGAAAAGGGCGAGGCCGAAGCGATCCGAAGCGGCGAGCTGCTGGCCGAGCACGACTTGCTGCCGGACGTGCTCTACACGTCCTTGTTGCGGCGCGCGATCACGACCGCGCATCTGGCGCTGGACCACGCCGACCGACTGTGGATTCCGGTGCGGCGCAGCTGGCGGCTGAACGAACGCCACTACGGGGCGCTGCAGGGTCTCAACAAGGCGGAGACGAAGGCGCGCTACGGCGAAGAGCAGTTCATGGCCTGGCGGCGCAGCTACGACACACCGCCGCCGCCAATCGAGAAGGGCAGCGAGTTCAGCCAGGACGCCGACCCGCGGTACGCCGATATCGGCGGTGGCCCACTGACCGAGTGCCTGGCCGACGTGGTGGCCCGGTTTCTGCCCTACTACACCGACGTCATCGTCGGCGACCTGAGATCGGGCAAGACGGTGTTGATCGTGGCGCATGGCAACTCGTTGCGGGCGCTGGTCAAGCATCTGGACGGGATGTCCGACGACGACGTCGTCGGACTGAACATCCCGACAGGCGTTCCGCTGCGCTATGACCTGGACCGCCAATTGCGCCCGGTGCAGCCCGGCGGCCGCTACCTGGATCCGGAGGCCGCGGCTGCCGGCGCTGCCGCGGTGGCCAGCCAAGGCACGGCCAAAGTCTGATCGTCGGCGCTGGTAGGCCTGTTTGCTGAACAACGCGTGAACGACAGCCGAACACCTGTGGCGATTGGTGTGACTTGTCCGATTTCGGCCTTGCTCGGCTAGGGCCGCGTTCACCGGAGTTTGTAGGATTTTGCTTGTGACTGTGTTCTCGGCACTGTTGCTGGCTGGGGTGTTGTCCGCGCTAGCGCTGGCCGTAGGTGTTGCGGCGGGAAACCGCCTGTCGCAGCGGGTCGCGCGGCGCCGCCAGCACGCGGCCACCGAGCGAGCCGGGATCACCGTCGCGCAGATGCTGCAGCGCATCGTCGCCCTGATGCCGATGGGTGCGGCGGTGGTGGATGCTCATCGTGATGTCGTCTACCTCAACCATCGGGCCAGGGAGCTGGGCCTGGTGCGCGACCGGCAGCTCGACGACCAAGCCTGGCGGGCCGCGCAGCAGGCGTTGGGCGGTGACGACGTCGAGTTCGATCTGTCACCCGCCAAGCGTGTGGCCGGCCGCTCCGGACTGTTGGTGCACGGGCACGCCCGGTTGCTGAGCGAGGAAGACCGCAGGTTCGTCGTGGTCTTCGTCCATGACCAGTCCGACTATGCCCGGATGGAGGCGACCAGGCGCGACTTCGTGGCCAACGTGAGTCACGAACTCAAGACCCCGGTTGGCGCCATGGCCCTGCTTGCCGAAGCTCTACTCGCGTCGCCGGATGATCCCGACACCGTTCGGCGGTTCGCTGAGAAGGTGCTCATCGAGGCCAATCGACTGGGCGACATGGTCGCGGAGCTGATCGAGCTGTCCCGGCTGCAGGGTGCCGAGGGGCTGCACAATGTGACCGACGTTGACGTCGATACCATTGTGTCCGAGGCGATTTCACGTCACAAAGTGGCTGCGGACACTGCTGACATCGAGGTTCGCACCGATGCGCCCAGCGGGTTGCGGGTGCTCGGCGACCAAACCCTGCTCGTTACCGCGCTGGCCAACCTGGTTTCCAATGCGATCGCCTATTCACCACGCGGGTCGCTGGTCTCGATCAGCCGGCGCCGCCGTGGCGACAACGTCGAGATCGCGGTCACGGACCGCGGAATCGGGATCGCGCTCGAGGACCAGGAGCGAGTCTTCGAGCGGTTCTTCCGGGGCGACAAGGCGCGCTCGCGGGCCACCGGCGGCAGTGGACTGGGACTTGCCATCGTCAAACACGTGGCCGCCAACCACAACGGCAGCATCGGGGTGTGGAGCAAACCCGGAACCGGCTCCACGTTCACGTTGTCGATTCCGGCGGCGCCGGAGAAGGACGATGCCGAGCAGTGGGACCAACCGCGTGCCCGTGAGGTGCGGCCCAACCGGCCGCAACGAGAGGAAGAGCTGAGGCGGTGACCCGCGCCGGCGACGATGCAGTGCGAAGCAATGAGAAGGAGTGGCGCTGGTGACCAACGTGTTGATCGTGGAGGACGAGGAGTCGTTGGCCGATCCGCTGGCGTTTCTGCTGCGCAAGGAGGGCTTTGAGGCGACCGTGGTGACCGATGGTCCGTCGGCGTTGGCCGAGTTCGATCGGGCCGGCGCCGACATCGTGCTACTCGATTTGATGCTGCCGGGCATGTCGGGCACCGACGTGTGCAAGCAGTTGCGTGCCCGGTCCAGCGTGCCGGTGATCATGGTGACAGCTCGGGACAGCGAGATCGACAAGGTGGTCGGGCTGGAGTTGGGCGCCGACGACTACGTGACCAAGCCGTATTCGGCACGTGAGTTGATCGCCCGGATCCGCGCGGTGCTGCGCCGGGGCGGCGACGACGACGCCGAGTCCAGCGACGGCATCCTGGAGTCAGGGCCGGTGCGCATGGACGTCGAACGCCATGTCGTCTCGGTGAACGGCGAAGTTATCACGCTGCCGCTCAAGGAGTTCGACCTGCTGGAATACCTGATGCGCAACAGCGGGCGGGTGTTGACCCGCGGCCAGCTGATCGACCGGGTCTGGGGTGCGGACTACGTCGGCGACACCAAGACGCTCGACGTCCACGTCAAGCGCCTGCGGTCCAAGATCGAGGCCGACCCCGCCAACCCGGTGCACCTGGTGACGGTGCGGGGCCTGGGCTACAAGCTGGAGGGCTAACCGCTTGCTCGGGCCCGACGGGTTGGTATCGATCCCGGTGCCGCCGGCGGCGGAACCGAGCCGACGGTAATCACGCCCCGCGAGTGTGACCGGGCGGCGGGCGGTTCGCCGATCGAGTGTCATTCGGCCCAACACGGGAGCCCAAAGCCGATGGGCCACAACATCTTTGGCTGGTCAGGCCTAGAATAATCCCGGCCAGGTCCCTGATGGGCCGGGCTGACCGGCTTGGCCCGCGACGCCTGCCGTGCCGGCAGTGCCATCGGTGCCGTCAATCCCAGCGGTGCCCTCGAACAACCCGGTTCCGGCGGTTCCGCCGACGCCGGCCGCCCCAGCGGCACCGGCCGCTCCGCCCGCACCAGCAGCTCCGCCCGATCCCAGCGGGCCGGCGCCAATACCTATCCGGATTCCGCCATCGCTGGTGGGCCCGAGCAATCCCCCGAGGCCGAACGTTCCGGCTGCCCCGCCGTTGCCGCCGTCGCCACCGTCGCCGCCGTCACCGCCGTCACCGCCATGGCCGCCATCGCCGCCCTTGCCTATGCCTGCGGTGAAATCACCCCCGGCGCCGCCGGTTCCGCCAGAACCGCCCGAACCACCGGCGCCGCCGGCGCCGCCGGCACCGCCATCACCGGCCGCGCCGCCGTTGCCGTACAGCCGCCCGCCGTTGCCCCCGATACCGCCGGTGCCGCCGTTACCGCCGTGGCCGCCTGCGGTCTTTCCGTCAGCGCCGTCGCCGCCGTCGCCGCCCAGACCACCCGTGCCGTTGCCACCGGCAGCTGATGCCATTCCGCCGTCACCGCCGGCGCCACCCACACCGCCCGACATCCCGAACCCGCCGGCGCCTCCAGCGCCACCGGCGCCACCGGCGCCGCCGTTGCCGATGAATAGCCCGGCCTGGCCGCCGTTACCACCAGCACCTCCGTTGCCGCCCGCCCCGCCGGACAGGTCACCGGCCGCGCCGTTGCCACCGCCTCTGCCGAAGCCTCCGAAGGCTGTCGCACGGAGGGTGGAGGACGTGGCGGCACCGCCGGGGCCGCCCGCGCCGCCCGAGCCGCCGGGCGCGCCAGCGTCGGCGCCGTAACCGCCGCCGCCGCCGCGAGCCAAACCCGTGACTGACAGCCCGGGGCCGCTTCCATCCGGCATGACAGTCGCGTTGCCGCCGGCCCCGCCGGCGCCGCCGTTGGGTCCGGGACCTCCGTCGCCTCCGTTACCCGCGATCGCTTCGTACAGAACCGGAGCGGCGGCCTTGGTCAGGACGAGCTTCGCGTCACCGCCCGCCCCGCCCGTGCCGCCGCTGATGCCGGTCCCGCCCGGACTGCCAATCTCGCCCGAGCCGCCTTGCGGGAAGTTATCGGTTCCCGACGCGTTGTCGCCATGCTGCCCGGTGGCGGCGGTGCCGGAATCGGTGGGGCTGAGGCCGTTGGCGCCGGCCAGACCGGTGCCGCCGCGCCCGCCGGCGCCGCCGTCACCGAAGAAGTAGGCGTTGCCGCCATTACCGCCGGCGGCGCCGATCCCCCCGGTTCCGCCCGCGCCGCCGTTGCCCAGCAGCCAGCCCCCGGCACCGCCGTTTCCGCCGCGCGCACCGACTCCGCCGGTCCCGCCGGTCCCGCCGCTGCCGATGAATCCCGCATCACCACCGGCGCCGCCGGCCTGTCCAGGCGCACCGGACGCGCCGTTGCCGCCGTTGCCGAACAACACGCCGCCGGCTTCACCGGCCTGCCCGGTGCCGGGCGCCCCGTCGTAGCCGTTACCGATCAGGGGGCGTCCCAGCAGTGCCCGCGCCGGTGCGTTGACCACGTCGAGCAACTGCTGGCCGGCGTTAGCGGCCTCGGCGGTCGTGTAGGAGTTCGTGCCCGCCTGCAGCGTGCGCACGAACTGGTCGTGAAACATCGCTACCCGAGCGCTGAACTCCTGGTACTCCCGAGCGTGTGCGTTGAACAGCGCGGCGATGGCCGCCGACACCTCATCGCCGGCGGCCGCCGCCAACCCGGTCGTGGGGGCGGCCCCGGCCACGTTGGCTGAGCTGATTGCCGAGCCGATGCCGATCAAGTCTCCTGATGCCGACGCCAGAACTTCGGGCGTCGCAATCACGAATGACATGACTTGTCCTCCCAACGCAGGCCTTTGTCGCCGCCGGATCTCACTATCCGGATGCGCCTTTGGTAGTTGTTGGGAGAACCTGAAATGCGCTGGCTGGCGCTCTTTAGCTCACATAGTCGGCGCTGTACGGCCGGCGACTATCTGGTCAGCCACCGCCAGCGCCGTCGCCATGATCGACACCTGCGGGTTGACCTCCGGGCAGCTGGGCAGGATCGATGCGTCGGCAACCCACACGCCGTCGACGCCGCGCAGCCGGCCGCTCGGGTCGACGGGACAGATCTGCGGGTCGGCGCCCGCGGCCGCGGTCCCGGTCGGATGGAACGCGGCCAGGTGCAGGCCGCGCGGGTCGGCGCGCCGCAGCACATCCTGCAGCGCGGCGGGTGATGCCACGGTGCCCGCGCCAGGCACACCGGTCAGCACCTCGGCCGCCCCGGCGGCAAAAAGCAGCCGGCCGATGGCCTCCATGGCGACTCGCAGCTTGGCGATGTCGGCGCGGGCGATGTCGTAGCGCACCAGCGCCTCCCCGCGCACCGACCGGACCGATCCCACGCCGTGGTCGGCCACCATCGCACCGAAGGTGGCGACCCGGGGAGCCCGGTCCAGCCAGCCGAGCAGTTCGGCGCCGTAGCCGGGAAAGACCATCGAGCCCATGCCCGGCGGCGTGGCGGTCGCCTCGATCAGCACCCCGTCGGATTCGTGGAACTCGTGGACCGCCGCACTTTGCAGCACGCCGCGCCAGGCATACACGTCGTCATCGAAGCGGCCGGCGAGCATCGTCGCCGGATGCAGTGCGAGGTTCCGGCCGAGCCGGGGATGGCCGCCAAGACCGCTGCGCCACAACAACATCGGCGTCTCGGTGGCTCCGGCGGCGACGACGACGGTGTCTGCCAGCACATCGATCGCGGTGCCGTCGGGCCGGCGGGCCCGCACGCCACGGGCGCGTCCGTGCTCGTGCAACACCCGCTCCACACGCGCGTGGGAGACGATCCGCGCGCCGGCCGCGCAGGCCTGCGGCAGTGCGTTGAGATGTACGCCGAACTTGGCGTTGCCGGGGCAGCCGATCGCGCATTGGCAGCAGCCTTCGCAGCCTGGCGCGTTGCGCGGGATGGGCGCAGCCCGCCAGCCCAGCGCAGTGGCGGCCTCGAGCAGCAGGTTGCCGTTGCGGCCCATGACGTTGCGCGGCGCCGGTGCGACCTGAAGCGTGCGCTCCACCTCGTCGAGGTAACCGGCCAGCCGGTCCGGGTCCGCCAGGCCGAGCCCGAATTCGTCGCGCCAGCGGCGTTGCACGGCATCGGGTGGCCGAAAGCAGGTGCCGGAATTGACGACGGTGGTGCCCCCGACCGCCCGGCCCATCGGCAGCACCACCGACGGGCGGCCCAGCGCGATGGTGGCCCCGGCGCCGCGGTAAAGGCCGGCATAGCGGTCGATCGGGTGGGTGCTACGGAACTCCTCGACCGTCCAGCGCCGCCCCTCTTCGAGTACGACGACGCCGGCGCCGGCCTGCGCCAGCGTGCGCGCGGCCATGGCGCCGCCGGCCCCGGAGCCGACGATCACCGCATCGGTGGTGACGACCGAAGCGCTATCCGTCGACGAGCGGACGGTCAGCTCCGCGTCCGGGCGCGCCGGGTCGTTTCTCTGGGCGCGGGCGAGCAGCTCGTCGGCGTAGGCGTCCGCGCCGTTGGCCAGCAGCACGATCGCTTTCAGGCCCTCCACCGCGGCACCCATATCGGGGCCGACGGCGGCGACCCGGCCCAGCACCCGGGCCCGCTGCGCCGGACTCAATCGCGGCAACGACCGGCCCGTGGTCAGGTAGCTCGCGGCCGCCAGCGACAGCACCCCGGCGCGGACCGCGGACCGTTGCATCGCCGGCAACTGTTCGACGTAGCGCCCGACGCGTTCGACGAACTGAGCCGGCGCTGGACCACCGTGCTCGGGTGGTAGCAACGCCGTGCCGAACGCGGCCACGGCCCGATCCGCCAGCCGGCTCATCGCCGGCGCCCGAACCGTCGACCGAGTTTGATGAAGAACGGATAGGTCCCGAAGATGCCGCCGGCGGCGGCGTGCAACGGCCACCCTGCTTCCGCGGTATCCACGTCGAACACGCCGCTGTTCCACATGAAGTCACGGCCGTTCTGCGAGCGGAACGGGCGCCACAAGAACCCCAGGCCGGGCACGTTGTTGTAGAGCCCGAACGATCCCGCGAAGAAGACACCGAGCACGGCGGCTTCGGCGAGATCACGACGGTCTTCGGGCACCCTGCGCTCGATGAGCGCTCCGCTGGCGAACAGCAGCGGCGGGTCCAGGAGAAAACTCATGACGGGGTCCTTTCGTGGACGGCGGGTGCGTCGGCTCCGCGCAACCCGACTTCGGCATGCCCGATGCCCAACACCGACCAACGCCGGTCCTCGACCTCGACGTAAATGTCCGCCTGCTCGGTGTTGGTGCACACCGCCCGGCCCCCGTCCGGGTCGGTGTATTCCAGCCTCACGCACCTGTCCGGGGGTTGATCGACACGGATCAGCACCTTGCGGCCGCCGATGTGTCCCTCCAGCTGCCAGTGCGCCACGCCGAGCGTGGTGCGCATCCGCAGGGACGGGAAAGGGCTTGCCGGCCAGTCTTTTCCGTCGATGCGGAACCGGACGAACGCCAGTGGCGCAAGCTTGCGCAGTCCCGGCTTGTGCGACACCGCGGTGACGGCCTCCACCACGTCGCCGCCGCCGAGGTCGGCATGGATCCAGCCCCAGCGCTTGGCATTGCCATGCCCGTAGATGTGTGCGACGCCGCCGCGCCAGCCGGTGACGGGATGGGTGGTGTTGCCTTGAGAATCCACGTTCAGCGAGCCGGTGAAGTCGGCCGTGGGGGCAAGCACCACCTGCGCGCCCGGCAGCAACTCGCGCTCCCACGCTACCCGGGGAAACGTCCACAGCGGCGCGCCGGCGTCCTCCCAAGCCAGGTCCCAGGCCAGTGATCCCGCCCGCCCGGTCAGCTTTCCGGGCGCCACCCGGGCGCCGGCGGCGTCGAACCACGCCGAGCCGGCGGCGGGCTGGACCGGTGTCGGACCGAAACGTTCGGTGCGCGGCGGGCCCTCCGGCGGAAACCAGGTGACCCAACCGTGCCCGTAGGGCGATCCGGTTGTCGGCGCCACCGTTTCGCAATGGACCCACAGACCCGCACGCGTCGACGGGTCGGACAGGGTGGCGTACCAGACTTCCAGGCGTCCGGCCCTACCTTGCCAGCGCGGGGCTGTCGCCGACCGCAATTCATCGTCCACTTGCTCCACCTCCGGTTGATTCGTCCACTATATTGGTTGAGCCAATGAACCAGTCAAGTGCCTTTCAGCCGCCGGACCGTCAGCGCGTCGACGAACAGATCGCCGCGTCGATCGCGGACGCCATCCTGGACGGGGTCTTCCCGCCGGGCTCGACGCTGCCGCCGGAACGTGACCTGGCCACGCAGTTCGGGGTCAACCGCACGTCGCTGCGGCAGGGGCTGGCCCGGCTGCAGCAGATGGGCCTGATCGAGGTCAGACACGGCAGCGGCAGCGTGGTACGCGATCCCGAGGGGCTTACTCATCCCGCCGTTGTCGAGGCGCTGGTACGCAAACTGGGTCCGGATTTCCTCGCCGAACTGCTGGAGATCCGCGCGGCTTTAGGTCCGTTGATCGGCCGCCTGGCCGCGCAGCGACACACCCCCGACGATGCCCACGCATTGCGCGACGCGCTGGCGGCCCTGCGGGACGCCGATGATGCCGCCGGCCGGCAGGAGGCCGACCTCGCCTATTTCCGGGTGCTCATCCACAGCAGCCGCAACCGCGCGTTGGGGTTGCTGTATCGCTGGGTCGAGCACGCCTTCGGCGACCGCGAGCACGGGCTGACCGGGGCCTACGACGATGCCGAGCCGGTCCTGGCCGATCTGCACGCGATCACCGAGGCGGTGCTCGCGCGCGACCCCGTTGTCGCAGGTGCGGCCGTCGAGGCGTATCTACGCGCCAGTGCGCTGCGGATGATCGTGGCCTACACCGAGGGATCTACGAGCTGACTGTGTGCTAGCCGTTGATCCCGTACTGGCCGAACAGCAGGCCGCCGGTGCCACCGGTGCCGCCCGGCCCCTGGTTGAGGGTGCCAGAGACGCCATTGCCCCCGTTTCACGATCAATATCCCGGCATCCCCACCGTTTTTGCCACTGCCCGCGGGCGCCGCGGCGCCATTGCCGATCAGCGGACGCCCAGCAGCCCCAGGGTGGGCGCGTTGATCAGGTCGAGTATCGATTGCAGCGGTCCGGCGTTGGCGGCCTCGGCCGCCGCATACGAGCCGGCGCCCGCGGTCAACGCCTGCACCAACTGCCACGAACTGCCACGAACTGCTGATGAAACGCCGTAGCCTGGGCGCCGATCGTATCGTGCTGCGGAGGCCGGATAGCGCCGTTGCGGCAAACTCCCCCGGGGCCTGTCCGCTACCTCGGCGCTGCGCGCGTCGCAGGATGGACGGCCACCAGCCCTAACCGGCTGCGGCGTTTACATATTTCGGCCAGTTCCGCATACGCCTTCACGCCGAGCAGTTCGGTGAGCTCGTCGGCCAGGCTCTCCCACACCTGTCTGGTTCCGATATGGGCGGCCGGATCGCCGGTGCAATACCAATGCAGGTCGGCCCCGCCGGAACCCCAGCCGCGGCGATCGTATTCGGTGACGGTGGTTTTCAGAATCTCGGTGCCGTCGGGCCGGGTCACCCATTCCTGACTGCGCCGGATCGGCAACTGCCAGCAGACATCAGGTTTCATCGTCAGCGGCGCCACACCCAACTTCAGTGCCTTGGTGTGCAGCGCACAGCCGGGGCCGCCCTTGAAGCCCGGCCGGTTCAAGAAGATGCAGGCGTCCTTGTGTTTTCGGGTGCGGTACTGCGGTTGGCCGTCGTGCTCGTCGAGTTCCAGATATCCCTTGCGGCCCAGGCCTTTTCCGCGGAATTGCCAGTCCTCGTCGGTCAGTTTCTGCACCGCGTCGTCGAGCCGGGCACGGTCGTCGTCATCGGATAGGAAGGCTCCGTGCGAGCAACACCCGTCGTCCGGCCGGCCCGCCACCGTACCCTGGCAGGCGGGCGTGCCGAACACACATGTCCAGTGCGACAGCAGCCAGGTGAGGTCGGCCGCGATCAGGTGCTCGGGATTGTCGGGATCGTAGAATTCCACCCACTCACGGGGGAAATCCAATTCGACCTCTTGCCCCGGGTGCACCGGCCTCAGGCGCGAGTTTGCCACGGTTGCAACGTTAGTCCACCGTTGCGGTCGTCTGGGCGGCCAGCGGCAGGCGCATCCTGCGCGGGCTCTCCCCGCAAGCCCGATGGTGCTCCCGCATCGGGTCGCTGAGCGACCCGCGTCGTCGCCCGCTAGTTTGATCTCGTGCGATTGGGCGTGCTGGACGTGGGCAGCAACACGGTCCATCTACTGGTGGTAGATGCTCACCGTGGCGGGCATCCGACGCCGATGAGTTCGACGAAGGCCACGCTGCGGCTGGCCGAAGCCACCGACAGCTCGGGCAAGATCACCAGGCGTGGCGCCGACAAACTGGTGTCGACCATCGACGAGTTCGCCAAGATCGCGGTGAGCTCCGGTTGTGCCGAGTTGATGGCCTTCGCCACCTCGGCCGTGCGGGAAGCCGAGAACTCCGAAGATGTGCTGGCCCGGGTAGGCAAGGAAACCGGTGTCGAGTTGCAGGTACTGGGCGGGGTCGACGAGTCCCGGCTGACCTTCCTGGCGGTGCGACGATGGTACGGCTGGAGTGCGGGCCGCATCGTCAACCTCGACATCGGCGGCGGTTCGCTGGAGCTGTCCAGCGGCGTGGACGAGGAGCCCGAGGTGGCGCTGTCGCTGCCGCTGGGCGCCGGCCGGTTGACCCGCGAATGGCTGCCCGACGATCCGCCCGGCCGGCGGCGGGTGGCGATGCTGCGTGACTGGCTCGACGCAGAGCTGTCGGACGCCAGTGTGGCCGTTCTGGAGGCGGGCAATCCTGACCTCGCGGTCGCCACATCGAAGACCTTTCGGTCGCTGGCACGGCTGACCGGAGCCGCGCCGTCGGCCGCCGGACCGCGGGTGAAACGGATGCTGACGGCCGACGGCCTCAGGCAACTCATATCTTTCATCTCTAGGATGACGACCGCTGACCGTGCAGAACTGGAAGGAGTCAGCGCCGAGCGCGCGCCGCAGATCGTAGCGGGGGCTCTGGTCGCGGAGGCAAGCATGCGAGCGCTGTCGATAGACGCGGTGGATATCTGCCCGTGGGCGCTGCGAGAAGGTGTGATCTTGCGCCGACTCGACAGCGAGGCCGACGGGACCGCCTTCATGGAAACTTCGCCGGTGGCGACGTCGGTGCGCGATGCTGGAGGTCAGTTAGCAGATCGGAATGCCGCTCCCCGATCGAGAGGCAACAAACCATGACTGGACCACATTCCGACACGGAGGACACCAAGCAGATCTCGGTCGCCGAACTACTGGCCAGAAACGGCACCATCGGCGCCCCTGCCGTGACCCGGCGGCGTCGCCGTCGCCGCGGCGATAGCGATGCGGTCACGGTGGCCGAGCTGACCGGCGAAATCCCGATCATTCGCGAGGACCGGCGCGAAGACCGGCGCGAGACGGCCGAGACTCCGGCGCCTACAGTCCCGGCCGAACCGCCAACTCAGCCACAGCCCGGCAAACCACGCGTCGAGGTTGCCGAGCCGGTCACGCCGTCGCCTCCACAACCTGAGCCGGTCGCCGCAGAACCGGTAATCGAGGAGCCGGCCAAGGCCAGGTACTGGTCCGAGCCCGAACCGCGCTGGCCCAGATCCGAGCCGATCGCCCGACGCAAGTCGGGCCCCGAACGCAGCGAGTACCCGCGACCCTTGCGTCACACCGAAGAAAGCGACACCTCCGAGCAGCAGTCCGGTGCCGAGCACATGAGTCCCGACCCGGTAGGCCACTACGTCGACACCTCGGTGGACGCGATAGACGTTGCGGTGGACGAGGCTGAACCGGCCGCCGACGAGACAGCCTACGTGCGTTCCTACCTACACGATGTGGACGGCGCCGCGGAGCGGACCCTGTTCGGCGGGCAGTCGCTGGCCGACGAGGTGGCCCGGCGGCGGGGCGAGGCGGCCCCGGCGGTGTTCGACGAGGAACGGCTCGACCGTGACCGTGCCGACAAAACCGGAGGCTCCGGCCGTGCCCCGGGTGCGCTGGTGGCCCTGTGGCGCGGCACTGTGGTGGTGCTGCAGTCGATCCTGGCCGTCGTGTTCGGCGCCGGTCTGTTCATCGCCTTCGACCAGCTGTGGCGATGGAACAGCATCGTGGCATTGGTGCTCTCGGTCTTGGTGATCCTCGGGCTGGTGGTCGCGGTGCGAGTAGTCCGTAAGACCGAGGACATCGCCAGTACGTTGATCGCGGTTGCGGTTGGCGCGCTGATTACCTGGGGACCGTTGGTGCTATCCCTGCAAACAGGCTAGGCGCGCCGATACCCAGTGCGTCCAGCAATCAAAGTCGGCTTGTCGACGGCTTCGGTGTACCCGCTGCGGGCCGAAGCCGCATTCGAGTACGCGGCCCGACTCGGCTACGACGGAGTCGAGCTGATGGTGTGGGGCGAGTCGGTCAGCCAGGACGTCGACGCGGTCAAGAGACTGTCGCGACGCTACCGCGTGCCGGTGCTGTCCGTGCATGCGCCATGCCTGCTGATCTCGCAACGGGTATGGGGCGCCAACCCGATTCCCAAGCTGGAGCGCAGTGTGCGGGCCGCCGAACGACTGGGCGCGCAGACGGTCGTGGTACACCCGCCGTTCCGGTGGCAACGTCGCTACGCCGAGGGGTTCGGCGAGCAGGTCGCCGCGTTGGAAGCGTCCAGCGACGTGATGGTCGCCGTCGAAAACATGTTTCCGTTCCGGGCGGACCGGCTTTTCGGGGTCGGCCAATCACGGGAACGGATGCGCCGGCGCGGCGGTGGTCCGGGTCCGG
Source organism: Mycobacterium pseudokansasii (assembly GCF_900566075.1). Lineage (NCBI taxonomy): Bacteria > Bacillati > Actinomycetota > Actinomycetes > Mycobacteriales > Mycobacteriaceae > Mycobacterium > Mycobacterium pseudokansasii. Next base: position 752,211 of record NZ_UPHU01000001.1, read on the forward strand.
CGATTTCGGCGTTCGCGCCGTCCTACGACCCACTGGACGGCAATCACGCCCATTACACGCTGGACCTCTCGCATACCTCGACCGCGGGCACCGATGCGCTGGATATGGCCCGCCGGATGGGCCGGGGTCTGGTCCATCTGCACCTGTGCGACGGCAGCGGGCTGCCCGCCGATGAACACCTGGTGCCCGGTCACGGCACGCAGCCCACTGCCGAGGTGTGCCAGATGCTGGCGAGCGGTGGCTTTACCGGTCATGTGGTGCTGGAGGTGTCCACCTCGTCCGCACGTTCGGCGAGTGAGCGGGAAGCCATGCTGGTTGAGTCCCTGCAGTTCGCCCGGACCCATCTGCTGCGGTGAAATGAGCGCGATGTTCACCACCGCGATGGCGCTGCGGCAGGTCGACGCTGCTGCCGATGACGCGGTGTTTCACGGCGAGCTGAACCGGCACTGGACGATCGGTCCCAAGGTGCATGGCGGCGCGATGATGGCGCTGTGTGCCAATGCCGCCCGGATGGCTTATGGAGGGGCGGCGCCACAGCCGGCACTGCAACCGGTGGTCGTATCGGCCAACTTCCTGTGGGCGCCGGATCCGGGAGCGATGCGACTGGTGACGTCGATCCGCAAGCGTGGCCGCCGGATCGGCGTGGTCGACGTCGAGCTGACCCAGGGTGAGCGCACCGCGGTGCATGCCGTCGTCACGCTGGGCGAACCCGAGCACCAACTGCTCGGCGTGACGACCCCGCTGCTGTCGGCGAACCCGGTCGTGGATCTGATGGCACCTGAACCTCCCGACGATGTGGCGCCGATCGGACCGGGCCACCCGCTGGCCGGGCTGGTGCACCTGGGCGAGGGCTGCGACGTGCGGCCGCTGCTGTCGACGCTGCAGCCCGGTACCGACGGGCGGCCGCCGGTCATCCAGATGTGGGCGCGCCCGCGCGGGGTGGCTCCTGATCCGCTTTTCGCGCTCATGTGCGGGGATTTGTCGGCGCCGGTCACCTTTGCCGTAGACCGCACCGGCTGGGCGCCGACCGTCCAGCTCACCGCCTTCCTTCGGGCACTGCCCGCCGACGGCTGGCTGCGGATCATCGCCACCTGCATGGAGATCGGACACGACTGGTTCGACGAGGACCACACCGTCGTCGACAGCAACGGCCGTCTGGTGGTGCAAGCACGTCAATTGGCAATGGTCCCGGCCGCTGGCTAGCGCTCCGGGGTCTGCGATGCTGTGCGGCATGGCAAGAATCGCGATCATCGGTGGGGGCAGTATCGGCGAAGCGTTGCTGTCGGGTTTGCTGCGCGCGGGCCGGCAGGTCAAGGACCTGGTCGTGGCCGAACGGATCCCCGAGCGCGCCAAGTACCTGGCCAGCACCTACTCGGTACTGGTCACCTCGGTCAGCGAAGCGATCGAGCACGTGACGTTTGTGGTCGTCGCGGTGAAACCGGCCGACGTCGAAACGGTGATGGGGGACTTGGCTGCAGCGGCCACGGCTGCCGGCAGCGACAGTGTCGAGCAGGTGGTCGTCACGGTCGTCGCCGGTGTCACGACCTCCTACTTCGAATCCAAGCTGCCGGCGGGCACGCCGGTGGTCCGGGCGATGCCGAACGCCGCCGCACTGGTGGGAGCCGGGGTCACCGCGCTGGCCAAGGGGCGGTTCGTTACCCCGCAACAGCTGAACGAAGTGTCCGCACTCTTCGATGCCGTCGGCGTCGTGCTGAACGTTCCGGAGCAACAGTTGGACGCTGTGACCGCAGTGTCGGGCTCCGGGCCGGCGTATTTCTTCCTGCTGGTCGAGGCCCTGGTCGACGCCGGCGTCGCGGTGGGCTTGAGCCGTCAGGTGGCCACCGAGCTGACCGCGCAGACCCTGGCCGGGTCGACGGCGATGCTGCTGGAGCGGATGGAGCAAGAGCGTCCGGCCGCCGGTGAGCCGACGGGGTTGCTGGTCGACACCACGGCGCTGCAACTGCGGGCGTCGGTCACCTCCCCCGGTGGGACGACTGCCGCCGCGCTGCGCGAGCTGGAGAAAGGCGGGTTTCGGGGGATCGTCGATGCGGCCGTCCAAGCCGCCAAAAGCCGCTCTGAGCAGCTAAGAATTACATCGGAATAATTCGGGAATTTTGAACTGATTTCCTCTCACCAGTACCAATAACCCCACTAGTCCCGCTATTCTCCTCTTTGTATGCACGTGTGGGTGCCAGCGGAGGGGAAGCCGCTGGCATTGCGCGTGCCTGACATGATTGGGTTGCGATGACGTCAACGAACGGGCCATCAGCACGGGATTCCGCAGGTAAATCGGTGCGCGACAGCGGCACGGGGGAAGGCCAGCAGGCCGGTACTCAATTCCTCACCGTGGCCGAGGTGGCTTCGCTGATGCGGGTCTCGAAGATGACCGTGTACCGGCTGGTGCACAACGGCGAGTTGCCCGCGGTTCGGGTCGGGCGGTCTTTCCGGGTGCATGCCAAGGCCGTCCACGACATGCTGCAGACCTCGTACTTCGCCGGCTAGCCGACAGCGCCGCAGGTCCGAGCAGGCCGCCACGGGTCTGCTTCGGCTGGCCCGGCGGCCACCAATGGCGCCGGTTTGGTGTTGGGTGCGGCGGGCTGGGTAAAGTGACTGGGTCCTTTGTAGTCATTGGTAGTCCCTTGTAAACATTGACAAGCGGGCATGGTCAGGTAGCGGAGTCCATGGGTTCAGTAATCAAGAAGCGGCGCAAGCGCATGTCGAAGAAAAAGCACCGCAAGCTGCTGCGCCGCACCCGGGTACAGCGCAGGAAACTCGGCAAGTAAGGCTCGGCCGGCCCCAGTTGACGCGTACCGTCACCGGCTTGTAACGCCGCTGTCTCTCGACGCCGCTAGGCTGTCGGGGTGAACTCATCGAGCGGCCAGGGGGGCGGCGCCGGAGGAATCGGCGGCCGCAATGACGACACCGTGCACTACCCCAAGGTAGTGCTGGTTACCGGTGCGTGCCGGTTTCTGGGTGGCTACCTGACCGCCCGGCTGGCGCAGAACCCGTTGATCAACTCGGTGATCGCGGTCGATGCGATCGCACCCAGCAAGGACATGCTGCGTCGCATGGGCCGGGCCGAGTTCGTCCGCGCCGACATTCGAAATCCCTTCATTGCCAAGGTGATTCGAAATGGCGATGTCGACACTGTGGTGCATGCGGCCGCCGCTTCCTACGCGCCACGGTCCGGCGGTAGTGCCGCGTTGAAGGAAATCAACGTGATGGGCGCCATGCAGCTGTTCGCGGCTTGCCAGAAGTCACCCTCGGTTCGCCGCGTCGTGCTGAAATCCACGTCCGAGGTCTACGGCTCGAGCCCACACGACCCGGTGGTGTTCACCGAGGACAGCACCAGCCGTCGACCCTTCCGGGAGGGTTTCGCCAAGGACAGCCTCGATATCGAGGGGTATGCGCGCGGGCTGGGCCGGCGTCGACCCGATATCGCGGTGACCATCCTGCGGCTGGCCAACATGATCGGCCCCGCGATGGACACCACACTGTCGCGGTATCTTGCCGGGCCGTTCGTGCCCACGATGTTCGGTCGCGACGCGCGACTGCAATTGCTGCACGAGCAGGATGCGTTGGGTGCCCTGGAGCGCGCTGCGATGGCCGGCAAAGCCGGCACCTTCAACATCGGTGCCGACGGCATCATCATGCTGTCGCAGGCGATCCGCCGGGCCGGCCGAATTCCGTTGCCGGTACCGGGATTTGGGGTGTGGGCGCTTGATTCGCTGAGACGAGCCAACGGATACACCGAGATCAACCGCGAGCAATTCGATTATTTGAGTTACGGCAGGGTGATGGACACCACCAGAATGCGTTCCGAACTTGGCTATCAGCCCAAGTGGACGACGGCCGAGGCTTTCGACGACTACGTTCGGGGCCGTGGCCTAACTCCCATTATCGATCCGCATCGGGTACGCTCCTGGGAGGGTCGCGTGATCGCGTTAGCGCAACGGTGGGGAACCCGGAAGCCAATTCCATGGGTGGGGGTCAGGTAGATTTGGGTAGCTATCGTGGCGGGTGAGACCAGAGCGAATGTCATTCCACTGCACAGTAATCGGGGTCGGGTAGCAGCGCGCCGCCGTGCCGGTCAACGCGCCGACTCGTCCCGTGAGCATCCGTCGCTGCTGTCCGATCCGAACGGCCGCGCGTCGGCCGAACAGATCGCCGCAGTGGTCCGTGAAATCGACGAGCATCGGCGTGCCGCGGGTGCGACTGCCGTTCCCGGGTCGGGCGAAGCGCCGCTCAGCGATCTCGCGCAGCGTGTCGCCGCGGTCGCCGGATTCCTGCGGCAACGCCTGACCGGCGATTACAGCGTCGACGAATTCGGATTCGACCCGCATTTCAACGACGCGATCGTTCGGCCTTTGCTGAGGTTTTTCTTCAGGTCATGGTTCCGCGTGGAAGTCAGCGGAATCGAGAATCTTCCGAGCGATGGCGCCGCGCTGGTGGTGGCAAACCATGCCGGAGTGTTGCCGTTCGACGGGTTGATGCTTTCGGTGGCGGTTCACGACGAACATCCCGCCCACCGGGATCTGCGGCTGCTTGCCGCCGACATGGTGTTCGACCTGCCCGTGGTGGGCGAGGCCGCCCGCAAGGCCGGGCACACCATGGCTTGCACCACCGACGCGCACCGACTGCTGGCCTCCGGCGAACTCACGGCCGTGTTCCCCGAAGGTTACAAGGGCCTGGGTAAGCGCTTCGAGGACCGTTACCGCCTGCAGAGATTCGGACGCGGCGGCTTCGTATCGGCGGCGCTGCGTACCCAGGCGCCGATTGTGCCCTGCTCGATCATCGGGTCGGAGGAGATCTACCCGATGCTGACCGATGTCAAATTGCTGGCGCGGCTGTTCGGTTTGCCCTATTTCCCGGTCACTCCACTGTTCCCGTTGGCCGGCCCCGCCGGATTGGTGCCGCTGCCGTCGAAGTGGCGCATCGCATTCGGGGAGCCGATCCACACGGCCGACTACGCGACCACCGACGCCGAGGATCCGATGGTCACCTTCGAGTTGACCGATCAGGTGCGTGAGACCATTCAGCAGACGCTGTACCGGCTGTTGGCCGGGCGCCGCAACATTTTCCTAGGCTGACGTACTGGGCGCGGTCTGTTGGAGGTGCGCGAGCGTAACGCCGGGGCCGGAATTCGCCTTGGCGTTACGTTCGCGACTGAAGCAAAATGCGAGCGCTACTTCACCAATGTGAACTGGCAAACATCGGTGTAGTGGTCGCGGAACAGGTCCGAACAGCCCCGCAGGTAATGCATGTAGATGTCGTAGGTCTCCTGCCCCTTCAGGGCGATCGCCTCATCCTTGTGTGCCTCGAGCGCATCGGCCCAGGCGTTCAGCGTCGGAACATAGTTGGAGCCGATGCGGTGGTAGCGCTCGACCTTCCAGCCGGCGTTGGACGAGTAGTGGTCGACCTGCGAGATTCGCGGCAACCGACCGCCCGGGAAGATCTCGGTCAGGATGAACTTGATAAAGCGCAGCAGGCTCATCGGCGACGTCAAGCCGAGCTCCTTGGCTTCGTCGGCATCCGGGATGATGATCGTGTGCAGCAGCATCCGGCCGTCGTCTGGCGTCAAGCTGTAGTACTTCTTGAAGAAGGTGTCGTAGCGCTCGAACCCGGCATCGCCGGCGCCGTCGGCGAAGTGCTCGAACGCACCGAGTGACACGATCCGGTCGACCGGCTCGTCGAATTCCTCCCAGCCCTGGATCCGCACCTCCTTGCGGCGGGGGCTGTCGATCTCTTCGAACTTCGCCACGTCGTGGGCGTACTGGTTCTCGCTGAGCGTCAGGCCGATCACGTTGACGTCGTATTCCTGCACGGCGTGGCGCATGGTGGCGCCCCAGCCGCAGCCGATGTCGAGTAGCGTCATGCCCGGCTCGAGGTTCAGCTTGTCCAGGGCAAGTTTGCGTTTGGCGTACTGCGCCTCTTCCAACGTCATATTGGGGCGCTCTTCGAAGTACGCGCAGCTGTACGTCATCGACGGGTCAAGCCAAAGCTTGAAGAATTCGTTGGATTTGTCGTAGTGGGAACGGACTGCTTCGACCGGCGGCTTGAGCTGCGTGCCACCCGTTTCACCCTGAGACGTCATTGAACGGACCCTACCTTCTGGCTTCGACTTGTTTCAAATAGATGCAATTGCCGCCACGGTGGCATCGGCCTCGGCCTCGTGGTGCGCTGCTTCCCCCAACATGGTGACGACGCCGGTAGCGACCGGCTTGCCGTCGGCATCTGTGATTTCACTTCGAATCTCGGCGAGCACTGTGCCGTGTGACTCAATCACAGAGTCTAGGTAAGTATGAAAGAAAAGCTTGTCGCCCGCCAGGATCGGCCGGTGGAACCGGAACTTTTGGTCGCGATGGAAGACCCGGGCGATGTTGATCGGAATGCTGAATTTGGTGAAAATCTCCATCTGCACGCGCCGTCCGGCGACCGCCAGGAAGGTCGGCGGGGCCACCAATGCGGGATAGCCCGCTTCGGCCGCGGCCGCATCGTCATAGTGCGCCGGATGCTCGTCGTTGACCGCGGCCGCGAACTCGCGGATCTTCTCCCGCCCGACTTCGAAATAGTCGGGGGCGCGGTAGTTCTTGCCGATGAGTCCTTCTGCTTCCTGGGGGACTGTCATGCCGCTGTGCTCTCTGCTCGAATGTGTGCTCAGCGGCGCAGCTTATCAGCGTGATTGGCGCCGGGACGCCAGAGCCGCCAACGCGCCGCCGGCCGCGCCCAGCGCCAGGGCCGACGGCACCCCGATCCGGGCGGCCTTGCGCGCGGTCCGGAAATCCCGAATTTCCCAGCCCCGCTCGCGGGCCAGGCTGCGCAGCCGCGAATCCGGGTTGATGGCGACGGCGGTGCCCACCAGCGACAGCATCGGCACGTCGTTGTAGCTGTCGGAATAGGCGGTGCAGCGTTTGAGGTTCAGACCTTCCCGGATGGCCAGTGAACGCACCGCGTGAGCCTTACCGGTGCCGTGCAGGATGTCGCCGACGAGCCGGCCGGTGAACACCCCGTCGACGGACTCCGCCACCGTGCCCAGCGCGCCGGTCAGGCCAAGCCGGCGGGCGATCGTCGCCGCGAGCTCGTACGGCGTCGCGGTGATCAGCCAAACCTGCTGCCCGGCTTCGAGATGCATCTGGGTGAGCTCGCGGGTGCCCGGCCAGATCTTGTCGGCGATGAATTCGTCGTAAATCTCCTCGCCCAGGTTCATCAGTTCGGCCACCGAACGGCCCTCGATGAAGGCCAGCGCCTTGCGCCGCCCGGCTGCGACGTCCTCGCTGTTCTCCACGCCGAGCAGCTGGAACTTGGCTTGCGCGTAGACGAAGCCCAGGACGTCGCGGTAGGTGAAGTAACGACGGGCGGCCAGCCCCCGGCCGAAGTGCACCGCGGACGAGCCCTGGACCAACGTGTTGTCCACATCGAAGAACGCCGCCGCGGTCAGGTCGATCGGCGGCTGCGGACGATCCTGCGCAGCGGCGGTCGCGCGCAGGCCGTCGAGGGCGCGTTCGGCGCTGGCATTTGCGGCCACCGACTCCAGGTCGGCGCCGGTGATGCGATTCGAGGTGCCCAGATCAGAGGAAGCCATCAGAAACCTCTCACAATCGCGGTACCCGGCCGGTGGGCGACACTTCGGCCAACATAAACCCTATCCGGCATATGTGTTGGGGAGGTTTTCCAGGCTGACGCGAGACGAACACGGGCCGGGATCCGAGTTTATCAACGATGTTGCGAGCTGCGCTTCTACAGTTGAGCCGTGGACGACCGACTTGGGTTCCGAGTCAATCGCCGGACGTTTGTGGGTGCCTCCGTCGCCGCGGGCGGTGTCGTCGCCGTCACTACCGTTGCCGGATCTGAGCGAACCGTCCAGGACGAAATCCACACCGCCGTGGTGCGGGCCGAGATCAACGGCGAACCTCGAGAAATCGCCGTCGACAACCGCACGTCGCTGCTGGACATGCTGCGCGAGCGGGTGGGATTGCCCGGCACCAAGAAGGCCTGCGACCACGGCGCATGCGGTGCCTGCACGGTGCTGGTCGACGGTCGGCGGATCAACTCCTGCCTGACTTTGGCGGTCATGCACGAGGGTGCGCAGATCACCACCATCGAGGGCTTGGCCGGTTCGGGCGGCCGACTCCATCCCCTGCAACAAGCGTTCATCGATGAGGACGCCTTCCAGTGCGGCTACTGCACCGCCGGCCAAATCATGTCCGGCGTCGGTTGTATCGCCGAAGGGCACGCGGGTTCGCCCGCGGAAATACGAGAGTGGATGAGCGGCAACATCTGTCGGTGCGGTGCATACACCAACATCGTCAAGGCGGTCGCAACCGTGGCACGAGACCGGTAGCACGTGTTCCCGTTCCGCTACCTCAAAGCGTTCGACGAGCAGGCGGCGTTGCGGGCGGCGGCGGCCGGCGCCCGTTATATCGCCGGGGGCACCACGCTGGTCGACTTGATGAGGGAATCGGTCGAACGCCCCGATTCGCTGGTCGACATCAACGCGCTTCCGTACCGCTGGATCGACGTGCAGCCGGGAATGATCCGTGTCGGATCCCTGGTGCGGATGTCCGACCTTGCTGCTCATCCCGTCGTCCGGCAACAAGCCCCGGTGATCGGTCAGGCACTCGAGCTCAGCGCCTCGGCTCAGCTTCGCAACATGGCATCGATCGGCGGCAACCTGCTGCAACGCCCGCGGTGTCTGTATTTCCGCGACGTGTCGGCCGCATGCAACCGTCGCGCTCCGGGCACCGGCTGCTCGGCGATCGACGGACGTAACCGCACCCACGCAATCCTCGGTACCAGCCGGCACTGCAGCGCTACCCACCCTTCGGACCTCGCGGTTGCGCTGCTGGCATTGGACGCCGTCGTCGTCAGTCGGGGAGCCGCCGGGCAGCGGCGATTTGCGCTGGCGGAACTCTTCCGCCAGCCAGGTGACTCACCGCACCGCGAGCACAACCTCGAACCGGGCGAGCTGATCGTCGGGATCGAGGTACCTCTCGGGCCGGAGGCCCGCCGGTCCGGATATCTCAAGGTGCGCGATCGGCAGTCATACCAATTTGCGCTGGCCTCGGCGGCCGTGGCACTCGACATCGTCGCCGGCACGATACGCAGCGCGCGGGTCGCCGTTGGCGGCGTCGCCACCGTCCCGTGGCGGTTACCGGCCGTCGAAAGGGAGCTGCAGGGCCGCCCGATCGACACGGGCCTGTTCCGCCGCGCCGCCGAACTTTCGGTTGCCGGTACTCAACCGTTGCGGGAGAACGGTTTCAAGGTCGAACTTCTCCAGCGCACTGTCGAAAAGCAATTGGCCACCGTGGCGGCAATGCCATGACCCACGCATTCAACGCCGCCCAGGTCGTTTCCGGCCAGCCGGTCAGCCGGGTGGACGGGCCGCTGAAGGTGACCGGCAAGGCCAGCTACGCCGCCGACAACCAGATTCCCGGATTGCTCTACGCCGCACTGGTCTGTAGCACGGTGGCATGCGGCGGGATCAAGCGCATGGACGCCGGTGCCGCGTTGCGGCAGCCTGACGTGCTTGCCGTGCTGACCGACTTCACCGGGGTGAAACTGCCCTTCGACACCCGGCTGGTGACCTTCTTCGGACAGCCGGTCGCCGTGGTGATCGCGACGACGCTCGAGTCGGCGGTCCACGGGTCAGAACTGGTCGACGTCCGGTATTCGAGTCGGCCGCCGCTGACCGATATTGATGCGGCACAAGCGGACAAGCGACCCGGCCGGTTCATCCGCGACTATTTCCGCGGGTTCGCCGATCAGGCGATTCGCCGTACCGCGGTGATGACGGACATGCGGTTCAGCATCGCGCGCAACGATCACAGCCCCATGGAGATGCCTGCGACGATTGCCACCTGGGAGCGCGATCGGCTCACGGTATGGGACAAGGTGCAAGACATCAGCGCTGCCCGACAGTTCTACGCCGACGCCTTCGGTCTACCCACAGATCGTGTCCGGCTGATCTCGCCGTTCGTGGGCGGCTCGTTCGGTAGTGCCAGCCGGACCTGGCCGCATCAAGTGCTGACCGCTTTCGCGGCTCGCCGGATGCGACGACCCGTCAAGCTGGTATTGACCCGCCGGCAGATGTACAGCGCAATCGGATACCGGCCCACCAGTCGGCAGCGTATGGCGATCGGGACAGACGAATCCGGGCGCCTCAGGGCGATGATCCACGAAGGGCATACGGAGACGGCCAGGTACGGGGACTATGAGGACGGACTCGTCCGCAGTCCCCGACTGCTCTACCGCGTCCCCAACATGCGTTCGACGTATCGCGTGGTGCCGTTGGATGTTGGCCTGCCGTGGTTCATGCGGGGCCCCGGCGCGGTCACCGGAGCGTTTGCGCTCGAGTGCGCCATGGACGATCTGGCACACCGTCTGCGCATGGACCCGATCGAATTGCGGATGCGCAACGAACCCGACGTCGACCAGACCAACGGGATGCCGTTCTCCACCCGTCGGCTCACCGAATGCCTGACCCGGGGCGCGGCGAGGTTCGGATGGAACCGGCGCAATCCGGCGCCCGCCGCCACCCGCGAGGGCGATCTCTTCGTCGGGATCGGGGTGGCCGCCGCTGCCTACTACACGTATCGCAGCCAGTGCTCGGCGATCGCGAAGGTTTTCGCCGACGGCACCGCCGAAGTGCAATGCGGAACCAGCGACATGGGGCCCGGGACCTATACGTCGATGACGCAGGTCGCTGCCGATGCCCTCGGAATGCCGTTGAGCCGGGTACGATTCGCGTTGGGTGATAGCAGTTTTCCGCCGGCGCCCCCGCACTCGGCCTCGCGAACCATGGCCAGTGTGGGTTCTGCGGTGTACACCGCCGCGAACATGCTGCGCGACAGGTTTATTCGCACGGCGGTCACCGACCCGCGATCTCCGCTGAGCGGCCTGCGTCCGGAGGAGGTGGTGGTTGCCGACGGCCGTATGTGCGCCACGGCTTCCAGGGCCGGATCCGAGCGCGGCGAGTCGTATCAGGACTTGTTGCGCCGCCGCGGCTGGTCCGGTTTGGATTCACAACAGACCTGGACGCCGGACGACGCCGATCGCCGATACTCCACCTACGGCTACGGAGCCGTATTCGCCGAGGTGGTCGTCGACCGTTTGCTGCCGACGGTGCGGATCCGCCGCATGTATGCGTGCTACGACGCCGGCCGGGTGATCAATCCCAAACTCGCGCACAGTCAGGCGATTGGAGGCATGGTCGGCGGGATCGGGATGGCGTTGCTGGAGCGGACGGAGCTGGATTACCGCGACGGCCGGATAGTCAACGCAAACATGTCCGACTACCTGGTTCCGGTCAACGCCGACGTCCCCGCCCTGGACGCGACCTTTTTGCCGGCCGAGGACACGATTGCCGACCCGATCGGCGTCAAGGGACTCGGCGAGTTGGTCATCGTCGGGGTACCCGCTGCGATCGCCAATGCCGTGTTCAACGCCACCGGCAGACGCGTCACCGATTTGCCCATCACCCTGGAGAAGCTGCTGTGACCCGTCTGATCCGGCCGTCGCCGGGGGCACCGGTAACGAGGTTTGTCTGAAATCCGAAATGCATTCAGCGGGTCGGCGGTAGCGTCTACGCTGCGAGCGCAAACGACGCATCGGATTGCCACACACGTTGGAGATTTCTGGGAGGTTCAGATTCGCGCAATGGGCGCTCTCGACCACGCACCTTGATTGGGACGAGCCGGGGGCGACGCACCCGATGCCGCAGTCTATGGTGTGGGCCCGGTGGCGAAGCACGAAGGTGAGGATGAGTCCGGTTACCAGCGTTGTGAAACGAATGTGGCTGCTGCTGGCCGTCTCAGCCGTGGCGATTGTCGCGGCGCTGGGTATCTATCGTCTGCACCGCGTATTCGGCGTTCACGAGCATCCCGCCGTGATGGCCAAGGCTGATGTCGATGTCCCGCTGTTCAACCCGAAGCAAGTGATCTACGAAGTTTTCGGCCCCGCCCCGACCGCAAGGATCGCCTACCTGGACCCCGACGCCCATGTGCTGCAGCTGCCGGACGTGCCGCTGCCGTGGTCGCAGACGGTCACCACGACGCTGCCCGCGGTCAGTGTGAACCTGATGGCGCAGAGCAACGCCGACACCATCGGCTGCCGGATCATCGTGAACGGCACCGTCAAGGACGAAAGGTCGGTCACCAGACCCAAAGCCCTGACCTTTTGCCAGGTGACATCGGCATGAGCGAACGGGATGGCGCGGCGGCGCCAAAGCGCCCGCCTCTGCCGCGATTGATCCGCCGTTTTGCGGTGCTGATCCTGTTGTTATGGCTGGGGTTCACCGCGATCGTCAATCTCGCCGTTCCGCAGCTGGAGGCGGTGGGAAAGGCCCACTCGGTATCGATGAGCCCCAGCGACGCGCCGTCGATCGAGGCGATAAGGCGCGTCGGCCAAGCATTCAAGGAGTTCGACTCCGATAATGCCGTGACCATTGTGCTGGAAAGCGATAAGCCACTCGGCGACGAGGCACACCAATTTTACGGCGAGCTGATGAAAAGGCTTTCAGCTGATACCAGGCACGTCGCGCACATTCAGGACTTCTGGGGTGATCCGTTGACCGCCGGCGGATCTCAGAGCCCGGACGACAAAGCCGCATATGTCGTGGTGTATCTCGTCGGTGACAACGAAACCGAAGCATACGCATCGGTGCACGCCGTCCGGCATATCGTGGACACCACACCGCCGCCGCGGGGGGTCAAAGCTTACGTCACCGGCCCATCGGCACTGAACGCTGACCAGGCCGAGGCCGGGGATAAAAGCATCGCCAAGGTCACCGCGATCACCAGCCTGGTGATCGCGGTGATGTTGCTTTTCATTTACCGCTCCGTGGTTACCGCGTTTCTCGTCTTGATCATGGTCGGGATTGACCTGGGGGCAATCCGGGGAACCATTGCCTTTCTCGCCGACCACAACGTATTCAGTCTCTCCACCTTCGCAACCAATCTGCTGGTCCTGTTGGCCATTGCGGCCACCACGGACTACGCCATATTCATGCTCGGTCGTTACCACGAAGCGCGCAACGCCGGCGAAGATCGCGAGACCGCGTTCTACACGATGTTCCATGGGACCGCCCACGTGATCTTGGGCTCCGGATTGACCATTGCCGGCGCCATGTATTGCCTCAGCTTCGCCCGGCTTCCGTATTTCAATACACTCGGCCCGCCATGCGCGATAGGCATGCTTGTCGCGGTCTTCGCAGCCCTCACGCTTGGGCCCGCGGTGCTAACCATCGGCAGTTTATTCAAGCTTTTCGATCCCAAGCGGAGATTGAACACCCGCCGATGGCGACGCGTGGGGACGGCAATCGTCCGCTGGCCGGGGCCGGTTCTAGCCGCGACCTGCGTGATCGCGTTTATCGGCCTGCTGGCGTTGCCCAGTTACAAGACGACATACGATCTGCGCAAGTTCATGCCGGCCAGCATGCCGTCCAACGTCGGGGATGCGGCAGCGGGCCGGCATTTTTCGCGGGCCCGGCTCAACCCCGAGGTGCTGATGGTCGAGACCGACCACGATATGCGTAATCCGGTGGACATGCTGGTATTGGACAAAATAGCCAAGAACATTTACCACAGTCGCGGTATCGAACAAGTCAAAGCGATTACCCGGCCGCTGGGAACCACCATCAAGCACACTTCGATACCATTTATCATCAGCATGCAAGGGGTATCGAACACCGAAAACATGCAGTTTATGAAGGCCCGCATGGACGACATGCTGATACAGGTAAAGGCGATGGATGTCTCCATTGCGACCATGCACACCATGTACGAACTCATGGGTGAAGTCATCGACAATACCGTCGACATGGATCACCTCACTCATGATCTGTCGAATATCACGAACACGTTGCGAGATCACATCGCCGACTTCGAGGATTTCTTCCGGCCGATTCGCAGCTACTTTTACTGGGACAAACATTGCTACGATATCCCGGTTTGCTGGTCCATCAGATCAATATTCGACATGATCGACAACGTCGACCAGATGAGCGAGAAACTCGAATATCTGGTCACCGACATGGATATTCTGGTGAAACTCCTGCCGCAAATGCGTGCCCAGATTCCGCCGATGATAGAGACGATGACGATCATGCGGGACATGCTGGTTGTCTGGCACGGCACGTTGCAGTCTTTCTATGACCAATCGGATACGGGCAGCAAGGATCCCGGCGCGATGGGCCGGGTCTTCGACGCCGCCCAAATCGATGATTCCTTCTATCTGCCGCAGTCGGCCTTCAAGAATCCCGACTTCCAGCGCGGCCTGAAGATGTTCTTGTCGCCGGACGGCAAAGCGGCCCGTTTCATCATTGCCCTGGAGGGGGACCCCGCGACATCGGCCGGTATCGCCCGGGTCGAGCAGATCAAGGATGAGGCGCGGGAGGCCATCAAAGGCACTCCGTTGCAGGGTGCCGCGATCTATCTGGGTGGTACCGCGGCGACGTTCCGGGACATTCAAGAGGGCGCCACCTACGACCTGCTGATCGCCGGAGTGGCCGCGATCAGCCTGATCGTGATCATCATGATGCTCATCACCCGGAGTGTCGTCGCCGCGGCCGTCATCGTCGGGACGGTGCTGCTGTCTATGGGGTCGTCTTTCGGTCTGTCCGTGCTCGTATGGGAGGACATCCTCGGCATCGAGTTGTACTGGCTGGTATTGGCGATGTCGGTGATCCTGCTGCTGGCCGTGGGATCGGATTACAACCTGTTGCTGATCTCGCGGCTCAAAGAAGAGATCGGAGCCGGGCTCAACACCGGGATCATCCGCGCGATGGCCGGCACCGGCGGAGTGGTGACGGCCGCGGGCATGGTGTTCGCCGTGACCATGTCCCTCTTCGTGTTCAGCGATCTGCGGATTATCGGTCAGATCGGCACCACCATCGGGCTGGGCCTGTTGTTCGACACGTTGATCGTCCGCTCGTTCATGACACCGTCCATTGCCGCGCTGCTGGGACGCTGGTTCTGGTGGCCGCAGCGGGTGCGGCCGCGTCCGGCGAGTCGGATGCTGCGGGCCTACGGGCCTCGCCGGCTGGTTCGCGCCCTGCTGCTGCCGCCCAACGGCGGATCGGCAACCGGGGACCGGCGCGGGGGCGTCGGTCCCGGCGGAGCCCGATCAGGGATGTCGTCGCCCCACGAGTCGGCATTCCGGCGTTCCGACGACGCCGACGATTCAGGCCCCGCCGGCCCACGCCGGTGGCAAGCCCGGGACACCGACCCCGAACCCGCGCCCTAACGGACCCGGCGCCCGGAAGGCGCGCTCCGCCGTGCACTCGAGAACCCGACGAGTCCGCATCCTGCGGCACCGGGAGTGCCACCGAATGCCACACTGGTGCCCATGACGCCGTCAGCACCGCGATCCGGGCGCCGGCAGGTGGAGCTACTGACCCGCGACGGCTGCGCGATCTGCCTGCGGGTACACGCGCAGCTGGCCGAGCTGTCCCAGGAGCTGAGGTTCGAGTTGGTCAGCACCGACGTCGACGCCGCGGCCGCGGCCGGTAACACCGGCCTGCGGGCCGAGTTCGGCGACCGGCTGCCGGTGATCTTGCTCGATGGCCGCGAACATAGCTACTGGGAAGTAGACGAAGCCCGGCTGCGCGCTGATCTGGCCGGCTGAGAAGGCGCTGGCAGGTCGCTCAATTATTTGGTAGCCCACCTGACGAGCGTCTACCGTAGAAAGCAGTTCACTTCTCAATGCGCAAGGGAGCGGGCCAGGTGGTGCTGCCGTGAGCATCCTGCTCTTCGGGGTTTCGCATCGCAGCGCGCCGGTTTCCGTCTTGGAGCAACTCAGCATCGACGAATCCGAGCAAGTCAAGATCGTCGACAAGGTTTTGCAATCACCGCTGGTCACCGAGGCCATGGTGCTGTCGACGTGCAACCGCGTCGAGGTGTATGCGGTGGTGGAGGCGTTTCACGGCGGCCTGTCGGTGATCGGCCAGGTGCTGTCCGAGCACTCCGGCATGTCGATGGGTGACCTGACCAAACACGCCTACGTCCGCTACAGCGAGGCCGCGGTCGAGCATCTGTTCGCGGTGGCCAGCGGCCTGGATTCGGCCGTGATCGGCGAGCAGCAGGTGCTGGGCCAGGTACGGCGCTCGTATGCCGCCGCCGAGGCCAACCGCACCGTCGGCCGGGTGTTGCACGAACTGGCCCAGCGGGCGTTGTCGGTGGGCAAGCGGGTGCACTCCGAAACCGGAATCGACGCTGCCGGTGCTTCCGTGGTGTCCGTCGCCCTGAGCATTGCCGAACGACACCTGGGCGGGCTGGAGGCCAAGACCGCCGTGGTGGTCGGCGCCGGGGCGATGGGTGCGCTGTCGGCCGCACACCTGACTCGGGCCGGTATCGGGCGGATCCATGTGCTCAACCGCTCGCTGCCGCGGGCGCAGCGGCTTGCGGGCAAGGTCCGCGGAGCAGGTGTGCCGGCCGAGGTGATGAGGCTCGACCGCCTGGCCGAGGCGCTGGCCGATGCCGACGTGGTGGTCAGCTGCACCGGAGCGGTGAGTCCGGTGGTTTTGCTGGCCGACGTGCACCACGCGCTGGCTCATGCCCGCCGAGACGAAGAGACACAGCCGCTGGTCATCTGCGATCTGGGGATGCCCCGCGACGTCGATCCGGCGGTGGCCGGCCTGCCGGGCGTCTGGGTCGTCGACGTCGACCGCGTCCAACACGAGCCGTCGGCCCACGCCACGGCGGCCGACGTCGACGCCGCCCGCCACATCGTCGCCGCCGAAGTCGCCGCCTACCTGGTGGGGCAGCGGATGGCCGAGGTCACCCCGACGGTCACGGCGTTGCGCCAGCGGGCCGCAGACGTGGTCGAGGCCGAGTTGCTGCGCCTGGAGAACCGGCTCCCCGGGCTGGAGCGCGCCGAGCGGGACGAGGTGGCCCGCACCGTGCGGCGGGTGGTGGACAAATTGCTGCACGCGCCCACGGTGCGGATCAAGCAACTGGCCAGCGCTCCCGGCGGCGACAGCTACGCCGAGGCGCTGCGCGAGCTTTTCGAACTCGATCAGACGGCCATAAACTCCGTAGCTGCCGTCGCCACCGCAGCCGAATTGCCGGCGGTGTCCAGCGGATTCGACGCGGGCATGCACCCCGGTGACCTGCCGCACGACCGGAACCCGTTTGGCGAGTAGCTGATTGTCACACGTGATCCGGATAGGTACCCGGGGCAGTCTGCTGGCCACCACCCAGGCCGCGACGGTCAGAGACGCGCTCATCGCCAACGGCCACCCGGCCGAGTTGGTGACCATCAGCACCGCCGGCGACCGGTCGTCAGCGCCGATCGAGACGCTCGGGGTGGGCGCCTTCACGACCGCGTTGCGTGAGGCCATCGAAGACGGTCGCGTCGACGCGGCCGTGCACTCGCACAAGGATTTGCCCACCGCCGAAGATCCGAGGTTCACGATCGCGGCGATACCGCCGCGCAACGATCCCCGCGATGCGGTGGTGGCCCGCGACGGGCTGGTGCTTGGGGAGTTGCCGGCCGGATCGCTGGTCGGCACCTCCTCCCCGCGGCGGGCCGCACAGCTTAGAGCATTGGGTCTCGGTTTGGAAATCCGCCCCCTAAGAGGCAACCTAGATACCAGGTTGAACAGGGTAAGCAGTGGTGATCTTGACGCCATCGTGGTGGCCCGGGCAGGTCTGGCCCGGCTGGGCCGCCTCGATGATGTCACCGAGACGTTGGAGCCCGTGCAGATGTTGCCAGCGCCGGCGCAAGGCGCGCTCGCCGTCGAATGCCGGGCCGCTGACCGCTGGTTGGCGGCAGTGCTGGCGGAGCTGGACGATGCCGACACGCGGGCGGCGGTCACTGCGGAGCGAGCCCTGCTGGCCGAACTGGAGGCCGGTTGCTCGGCACCGGTGGGCGCGATCGCCGAGGTGGTCGAGTCCATCGATGAGGAGGGGCGGGTCTTCGAAGAGCTGTCGTTGCGCGGCTGCGTGGCGGCGCTGGACGGATCCGACGTGATCCGCGCGTCCGGCGTCGGCACCTCCGGTCGGGCACGGGAGCTGGGGCTCTCGGTCGCCGCGGAGCTGTTCGAACTGGGCGCCCGAGAACTGATGTGGGGAGCGCGGCAAGACCCGCGCAAGGAAAAATTTGAGTGACGTGGGAGCGACAATGATGACGCGAGGGCGTAAGCCGACTCCGGGCCGCATCACTTTCGTGGGTTCTGGTCCCGGCGACCCGGGTCTGCTGACCACCCGGGCTGCCGCGGTGTTGGCCAACGCCGCTCTGGTGTTCACCGACCCCGACGTACCCGAGCCGGTGCTGGCGCTGATCGGCAAGGACCTGCCACCGGTATCCGGGCCGGCGCCGGCTGCCCATGCGGGGGAGAACGTCGGCGCGGGTGCGGGAGAGCCCGCCCAGAGCGCCCCGGCGGTGGTCTCGAGCGGCCCCGATATCCGCCCGGCGCTGGGCGAACCCGCCGACGTGGCCAAGACGCTGACCGCCGAGGCACGTTCGGGTGCCGACGTGGTGCGGCTGGTCGCCGGCGACCCATTGTCGGTGGACGCGGTGATCACCGAGGTGAACGCCGTGGCACGCACCCACGTGCACTTCGAGGTCGTGCCCGGGCTGGCCGCCACCAGCGCGGTCCCGACGTATGCCGGGCTGCCGCTGGGCTCCTCGCACACGGTGGCCGACGTGCGCGGCGAACTCGATGACACCGACTGGGACGCGCTGGCCGCCGCCCCCGGACCACTGATCCTGCAGGCGACCGCGTCGCATCTGGCCGACGCCGCACGCACCCTGCTCGACCACGAGCTGGCCGACACGACACCGTGCGTGGTCACCGCGCACGGCACCACCTGCCAGCAGCGCTCCGTCGAAACCACGCTGCAGGGACTGACCGATCCGGCCATCCTGGGCGGCGCCGACCCCGCTGGCCCGTTCGCCGGGCCGCTGGTGGTGACCATCGGCAAGACCGTGAGCAACCGGGGCAAGCTGAACTGGTGGGAGAGCCGGGCGCTGTACGGCTGGACGGTGCTGGTGCCCCGCACCAAGGACCAGGCCGGCGAGATGAGCGAGCGGTTGACGTCCTACGGGGCGCTGCCGGTCGAGGTGCCGACCATTGCCGTCGAACCGCCGCGCAGCCCCGCGCAGATGGAACGCGCCGTCAAGGGCCTGGTCGATGGCCGGTTCCAATGGGTGGTGTTCACCTCGACCAACGCGGTGCGGGCCGTCTGGGAGAAGTTCGGCGAATTCGGTCTGGATGCGCGGGCGTTCTCCGGGGTCAAGATCGCTTGTGTTGGCGAGTCGACCGCCGACCGGGTTCGTGCCTTCGGGATCAGCCCCGAGCTGGTGCCGTCGGGCGAGCAGTCGTCGATGGGTTTGCTCGACGAATTCCCGCCGTATGACAGCATTTTCGACCCGGTTAACCGGGTCCTGCTGCCGCGCGCCGACATCGCCACCGAAACGCTGGCCGAGGGGCTGCGCGAACGCGGCTGGGAAATCGAGGACGTCACCGCCTACCGGACCGTGCGGGCGGCGCCGCCGCCGGCGGCCACCCGGGAAATGATCAAGACGGGCGGTTTCGACGCGGTGTGCTTCACCTCGAGCTCCACGGTGCGCAACCTGGTCGGCATTGCCGGCAAGCCGCACGCACGCACCATCATCGCCTGTATCGGCCCCAAGACCGCCGAGACCGCCGCCGAATTCGGGCTTCGGGTGGATGTCCAGCCGGAGACCGCCGCGGTGGGTCCGCTGGTCGACGCCCTGGCCGAACACGCCGCCCGATTGCGCGCCGAGGGCGCACTGCCGCCGCCGCGCAAGAAGAGCCGCAGGCGCTAGTGCTCGCGGAGATCGCAAGCGCGGCGGGAGCCGGGCGCAGCGGGTCGCCGCGCATGAGCTCCGCGGAGATCGCAAGCGCGGCGGGAGCCGGGCGCAGCGGGTCGCCGCGCATGAGCTCCGCGGAGATCGCAAGCGCGGCGGGAGCCGGGCGCAGCGGGTCGCCGCGCATGAGCTCCGCGGAGATCGCAAGCGCGGCGGGGCCGGGCGCAGCGGGTCGCCGCGCATGAGCTGGCCGCGGCAGCGGCCACGCCGGCTCCGCTCAACCCCCGCGATGCGTCGTTTGGTGGCGCAAACCTCTTTGGAGCCAAGGCATTTGGTACTACCGATGTTCGTCGCCGACGGTATATCGGAATCGCGACCCATCCGTTCGATGCCGGGCGTGGTGCAGCACACCCGTGATTCGCTGCGCACCGCCGCCGCCGACGCGGTCGCCGCCGGAGTGGGCGGGCTGATGCTGTTCGGTGTGCCCCGGGACCGGGACAAGGACGCTGTCGGTTCGGTCGGCACCGACCCGGATGGCATCCTCAACGCCGCGCTTCGGGACCTGGCCAAGGACCTGGGCGACGCGACGGTGTTGATGGCCGACACCTGCCTGGACGAGTTCACCGACCACGGGCACTGCGGTGTCCTCGACGAGCGTGGCCGGGTCGATAACGACGCAACTGTGGCTCGCTACGTGGAATTGGCTGTGGCACAAGCAGACTCGGGTGCCCACGTGGTCGGTCCGAGCGGGATGATGGACGGCCAGGTGGGCGCTATCCGCGACGGCTTGGACGCCGCCGGCCACACCGACGTGGTGATCCTGGCCTACGCCGCGAAGTTCGCCTCGGCGTTCTACGGCCCGTTCCGTGAGGCGGTGAGCTGCAGCCTGTCCGGCGACCGGCGCAGCTACCAGCAGGAGCCGGGCAATGCGCGGGAGGCGCTGCGCGAAATCGACTTGGACCTGCAGGAGGGCGCCGACATCGTGATGGTCAAACCGGCGATGGGGTACCTGGACATCGTGTCTGCGGCGGCCGCCGATTCGCCGGTGCCGGTGGCCGCCTACCAGGTCTCGGGGGAGTACGCGATGATTTGCGCGGCCGCGGCCAACAACTGGATCGACGAACGGGCCGCTGCGCTGGAATCGTTGACCAGTATCCGGCGCGCCGGGGCCGATATCGTGCTCACCTACTGGGCCGCCCACGCGGCGGGTTGGCTTTCGTGACGGAGGCTTCCATGACATCAGCGGGGGACACCAAATCCAAGCCGTTGTTCTACGAACCCGGGGCCAGCTGGTTTTGGCTGTTGGCCGGTCCGATCGCGGCGGTGTCGATGATTTTGATCGAAATGTCCGGCGGCGGCGGGGTTGGGCTGGTGACGCCGGCGATTTTCCTGGTGATGGTGTCGGCGTTCGTGGCGGTGCAAGTGAAGGCGGCGCGGATCCACACCTCCGTGGAGCTCACCGAAGACGCGCTGCGGCAGGGCACTGAGACCATCCTGGTGTCCGAGATCGTGAAGGTGTTTCCCGAGGCGGAGAATTCGGAGGCATCGGGCAAGCCGTTGGCCAAGTGGCAGTCGGCGCGGGCCCTCGGCGAACTGGTCGGGGTGCCGCGGGGCCGGGTGGGCATCGGTCTGAAGCTCACCGGGGGCCGCACCGCCCAAGCCTGGGCGCGCCGGCATCGTCACCTGCGGGCTGCGCTGACTCCACTGGTCACCGAGCGCGTCGAGCCCGTCCAGGTGGACGTCGATGACGACGACACCGGGCCGGCGCGATGACCGGCCGTCACCGGGCGGTGGCCGAGCTGGCCCTGGCCTTGGCCGCGGCAGTGGCCACTGCGGCAAGCTGGCTGCACACCCGCTCAACGGTGGCCGTCGGACCGGTTGCCGACGGGCAACCGGTCACCGTGTCGGTGGTCTATCACCCGCAACTGTTGGTTCTGACGTTGTTGCTGGCAACGGTCGCCGGAATTCTCGCGGTGGTGGGGACGGTCAGGTTGCGGCGCAGCGCCCGGCCAGGTCCGATCAAGGGCCCCGTCGACACCCCGGCCGGCGACTAAGCCGTCTTCTTGATCAGCGGCAGGACCAGCTGACGGCGGTTGACGATGGCGTCGGCCAGGTCGCGAAGCGCCTCGTGGACGGAGCCGGTGAGCGGAAACGGTGCGTTGTCGCGGTCGTCACCGAGCAGTTGGCGGACGGCCGGGCTCGCGACCAGTGACCACTGCACACCGGCGGCATGGCAGTTCTCGTCAAGCGTCTGCAACAGTGAGATGCTGGCCGCGGAGAAATAGCTGACGCCGCTCAGGTCGAGGACGACCGGGTGATCCTCGAGGATGAACCGCCGAAGGTACCGGTTGACCTCATCGATATTGACGGCGTCGATGTCTCCCCGGATCGTTAGCACCGTCGCCAGGTGACGACAGTGCGCCCGGATCTGTGCGCCGGCGCAGTCGTAGGTCCAGTTTCCCCGTCGACCCGTCGGATCAGTGACGTCGGCGATAGTCATGAGCGGCCTCACTCCCCGTGGCAGTCTGTGCCCCACGCTAACCCGCAAACCTAAGGGGACCGAAAGCCGCGTTTAACTCTTTGCTAAGAGCGATTTTCGCGACGCTTGCCAAGCCTTCAGCAACGTCGGTCGCAGCGGGGCGGCGGTTTCCCACGGCAACCTCCCACGATGCGCCGGTGCCGTCGGGACCGTGTCGCTGTTAGGCTGCGATGGCTGCCCATCGCCAGTCGGCGGGCTGGAGAACAGGCCGGTCGCCCGCTCGGCCGAAGCAGCAGGCGCACGCCCGACGACAATGCGCGCCACGTAGCGAGGTGGGGTACCGGCACCGCCCGCCCGTCGGGGAGCTTGCGGGGCGGAGTCGGGCAATCAGATGACGAAACAGCAGAGTCCAGACGGAAAGAGCGTCGTGCGCACCGGAGACATCACCGCAGACATCAGGGGTGAGATCCGCGGGGAGATCAAGTCGCTGACCGGACTTCGCATCATCGCCGCGGTGTGGGTCGTGCTGTTTCACTTCCGGCCCATGCTGGGCGATGCATCGCCGGATTTCCGTGATGCGCTCGCGCCGGTGCTCAACTGCGGTGCACAGGGCGTCGACCTGTTCTTCATTCTCAGTGGCTTTGTGCTGACCTGGAACTACCTCGACCGCATGGGCAGGTCCTGGTCGACCCGGGCCACCCTGCACTTTCTGTGGCTGCGGCTGGCCCGGGTGTGGCCGGTCTACCTGGTCACCTTGCACCTGGCGGCACTCTTGGTGATCTTGAGCCTGCACGTGGGGCATGTGCCGCTACCGGAAGTGAGAGATCTCACCGCTATCAGCTACGTGCGGCAGATCCTGTTGGTGCAGTTGTGGTTTCAGCCTTTCTTCGACGGGTCCAGTTGGGACGGTCCGGCCTGGTCGATCAGCGCCGAATGGCTGGCCTACCTGTTGTTCGGTGTACTCATCCTGGTGATCCTGCGGATGGAGCGCGGTACGCGCGCCCGCAGCCTGATGCTGTTGGCTTTCGCCGCGTCGTTGCCGCCGGTGCTGCTGTTGCTGGCCAGCGGTCAGTTCTACACGCCGTGGAGTTGGCTGCCGCGCATCGTCACACAGTTCATCGCGGGCGCGCTGGCCTGCGCCGCGGTGCGCCGGTTGCGGTTGTCCGATCGTGCTCGCCGCGTGGCCGGCTACCTTTCCCTGCTGCTGATCGCGG
This sequence comes from Mycobacterium pseudokansasii, assembly GCF_900566075.1. Classification (NCBI taxonomy): domain Bacteria; kingdom Bacillati; phylum Actinomycetota; class Actinomycetes; order Mycobacteriales; family Mycobacteriaceae; genus Mycobacterium; species Mycobacterium pseudokansasii. The sequence goes on from NZ_UPHU01000001.1 coordinate 775,674, forward strand.
TCATGGTGGTCGTCATGTACTGGTTGGACGCGCATCCCATCAGCGGAGTCGTGGACAGCGGCGGCGTGGTGGACGTGTTGTTCGTTCCGTTGGTGATCACGCTGGCGGTCGGCCTGGGCAGCCTGCCGAGACTGCTGTCGACGCGGCTGATGGTTTACGGCGGGCAAATCTCATTTTGCCTGTACATGGTGCACGAGCTGGTGCACACCGGGTGGGGCTGGGCCGTTCTTCAATTCGATCTGACGCCGCAGGACAACCCGTGGAAATGGAACATCATCGGCCTGCTCACGATCGCCGTCGGTGCCTCGATCTTGCTGTATCACTTCGTCGAGGAGCCCGCGCGCCGCTGGATGCGCAAGATGGTAGATGTAAGAGGAGTGCACCGGAAAAGCGAATCCGCTGAGTCGACGAGCGCCACGCTTCATCCGATCGACGGTGCGCGGGAAGCGGTTTCGGCGCGCGCGGGGTGACGGTTGCAGCGCGTCGACGGCGAGTTCGCCTGTTCTCCTCGTACGATGACGACGCCGTATCCCAGCGGAGGTTGGTAATGAGCCGGGTGGCCATGTTCATCATTGGTCTGACTCTGATGACCGGCGCAACCCCGGCAACCCCCGGCTACCGCCCGCTGACCATGGATTTCCGGCTCACCCACCTCGCGGTCATCGGTGACTCCTATACCGCCGGCACCGACGAGGGCGGCCTGGGTGCCAAGTCATGGACGGCACGTGCCTGGCAGATGCTGGCACAAGGCGGTGAGCGGGTTGCACCCGAGGTGGCAGCCGAGGGCCGGGCCGGCTACGGGGTACCGGGCGACCACGGCCGCATCTTCGAGGATCTGACCGCCCGGGCCGTCAAGCCCGACGACGTGCTGGTGGTGTTCTTCGGTTCCCGCAACGACGAGGGCGTCGATCCCGAACTCCTGCCCGAAAAGGCCCGCGGGACTTTCGAGTTGGCGCGCCGCCACGCACCGGCCGCGAGGTTGCTGGTGATCGGGCCACCGTGGCCGACCGCCGACGTCCCCGACTGGATGCTGCAGATTCGCGACGTGCTCAACGCCGCGGCTCACGCCGCGGGAGCAGCATTCGTCGATCCGATCGGCGACAGCTGGTTCGTGGACAGGCCCGAGTTGATCGGCGCTGACGGCGTGCACCCCAACGACGCCGGGCATCAATATCTGGCGGACAAGATCGCACCGCTCATTCGCGCGCAGTTGCTTCGATGAACGGGCCGATTGTCGTCCAAACCGTCAGCCGCCCAACGTCTCAAGTGTCGCCATTCAGTCTTCTGCGTGCCTTTCGTAGTCCCAACGCTCAAGGCGCGCTTGCAATTGCACGAGACCGAGCCCGGCGACTGGCGTGAGCGCCGTCACAAATATCAGCATCAACGGACTCATCTCGAAACCTCCAAGACTCTTTCAGTGATAACACGTCCTGCGTGGTTATGTGGTTCATTCGCAAAGAAATTCATCCGTGTCATCACCCAACTTCACCGATCGCCCAGGGCGCGATCGGCCAGCGCACCGATAACCGGTGTCAGCAGCTGCGAGTACTCGGTCGTCACGTGGTTGTCGTCGCGGAACACCAGCGTGTTGCCCACGATCACCGGGCATCGCTCGGTGCTGCAGAACAGATCGGTCAGATCCGCATAGTGGCCGCCGGCGGCTGCGGTGGCCGCCTGCTCGGCGCCGATGCCGTCGCCGTTGACGGCCACCGACCGAAGGGGCGCGCAGCCGCGTGCGTCGTCCAAGTGGGCGGAAAGGCACGTCGGCACCGAAGACTGCGGATCGGCCACCGGGCCCAGCACCAGCACCGCCGAACCGTTGCTGCGCAGCTGGGCCACAGTCCGGAACAGCGCATCGATCCAGGCCGGGTCGTAGGACGCGAAGCTGAAGTCGGCGTGGTAGCGGCGGCTCATGCCCAGCACCACCAGGCGCGGCCGCTCGGCCCGCAGCCGGTCGAGTATCTCGGCGCGCCACTGTTCGCACTCGGTGTACCTGCGGCCCAGGTACGGGCTGACGATCGGCAGGTCCAGCAGCGGGCAGGTGACTTTGGCCAACGTCTCCAGCCGCCAGTGCCGCTGCTCGGCGGCCTGCTGCAGCGCCGGGTCCCACATGGCGGCATGCGAGTCGCCGACCAGCGCGATGGTCGTCGCCGACGAGGTGTCGGCCGAAGCGCACTCGCGCTGACCGACGTCACGCCAGGACCGCAGGCAGCCGTTGGCGAAGACCGGGGCCTTGTCGCCGGGCGCCACAGCCAGCGGCGGGTTCAGATTCGCCGGCACCGCCTGCAGGTCCGCGGCGGCTGCGACGGCGTCGCGCACCTGGGCGAAGAGGCTTCGGATTGCCGCCTCCTGCGGGCTCGGGGCGTTCGCGCCCGCGGCCGCCGACGGTAGCGCGGCGATCTTGGCCTCGGGCGCGGCCGCTCCGCGGCCGGCCGGCACCGGTACCGCGGTCAGCAGGACCGCGGACGCGCACGCAGCGACGCCGCTGGCCGCACCGGCCAGCGCCAGGCTCGCCTTGGCGGATCGGCGGAACGCCGCGGCGAACCGGCCGGGATTCTCGACCAGATGCAGCGTGATCACCGCGAGCCCGGCCGAGACGATGGTGGCCGCCAGCCTGGCCGGCAATCCGGCGGCATTGCCCAGCAGCGGCGGCATTAGCAGCAGCACCGGCCAGTGCCACAGGTACCACGAGTACGACACCCGCCCGATCGCCCGCATGGCCGGGCGGCACAGCACGCGACCCACTCCCATCGCGCCGGTGACGCAACCGCTGCCGATCACCAGCGCGGTGCCCAGCACCGGCAGCAGCGCCGCGGTGCCGGGGTAGGGAGTGCTTCGCCCGAGCTGGGTGCAGGTCAGCAGGATCAGCGCCAGACCGCCCCAGCCGACGACTGCCGCGGGCGCCAGCGGCAGCCGTCGCCAATGACCGATCGAGAGGGCCACCAACCCGCCGACCGCCAGCTCCCAGGCGCGGGTGGGCAGCGAGAAGAACGCCCACGACGGCGATGTGCGGGTCCAGATCGCCGCCGCTGCCAGCGACGCCGCCGCCACCAAACCCAGGGCGACGGCATACGGCATGGAACGCGACCCGGTGCCGCGACCGACACGTCGGACCAGCCACCCGGTACCGATGATCAGCGCCGGCCACACCAGGTAGAACTGTTCCTCGACGCCCAGTGACCAGTAATGCTGGAAGGGCGACGGCGGCTGGTCGGCGGACAGGTAATCGGTGCCTTGCCCGGCGAACCGGTAGTTGCCGACATACAACGCGCTGGCAATGCCGTCGACGAAGACCCGCCGCGCCTGCAGGGGTGGCAGCAGTGCGGCGGCGCCGATCGCGGTGGCCACGCCGACGGTAGCCGCGGCGGGCAGCAGCCGGCGCGCCCGCGCACCGTAGAAGCGGCCCAGCCGGACGGTACGGGTGGTGGTCACCTCGCGCCACAGCAAGCCGGTGATGAGGAAGCCGGAGATGACGAAGAAGACGTCCACACCGATGTACCCGCCGACAACGCCCGGTATGCCTGCGTGGTAGAGCACGACGGCGACCACCGCGACCGCGCGCAAGCCCTCGATGTCGGGGCGGAAACCGATCCCCCGACGGGGTCGCCCCCCGGGAGGCAGCGGGCCCGCGGGGCCTGCTGGGTTTGCTGGGGGGAGTGTCATCGGGCTCGCTTCACGACGCCATCCAGGCCAACTCGCCGGGCAGTTGTCCGCGCCAATAGTCCATGTCATGCCCGCCGACGGAGAAGCTGCCCGCCGGGGCCGTCTTCAGTTGGCTGACGAACTGACGCGTAGCGAAGTAGAACCGATCGCCGATGCCGCAGTCCACCCGCAACGGAATCTGGTTCAGCGCCGGCAGACCCATGACACTGTGGGCCACCCAGTCGTCGTAGCTGTCGAACGCGCCCGGTGCGCTGCCGGTGAACGAGCTGTACAAGGCCGGGCTGATCGCGCAGATTCCGGCCGTCCGCGCCGGGCCCAGCCGAGCACCCAGCAGCAGCGCGCCGTATCCACCCATGGACCATCCCAGGAACCCCACCCGGGTGGTGTCCATCCCCATCGAGGCCAGCAGCGGCAGCAGCTCGTCGAGCACCATCGCGCCGGAGTCGGTGCCGGATGCCCTGCGGTGCCAGTAGGTGTTGCCGCCGTCGACACCGACCACCGCGAACGGCGGCTTGCCCGCCTTGACCAGCTGGGCCAACCCCTCTTCGACGCCGAGGTCGAGCATCATGCCGGCGTTGCCGTCCTTGCCGTGCAGGGCGATGACCGGCCGCAATAACCTGGTCTGGCCCGGCGGCAGGGCGATCACCCAGTTCGTCTGGATACCGCCGCGGGCTGCCGAGATGAATGAGCCGGACAGCTTGGTCGGCAAGCTGCTGCCGGCTGCCGGGGGCTCGAACGGGGCGGGCGCCTGCGGTGGCGCCGCCTGGGGTTTGAGCGGATCCAGCAGGGCGCTCAGAGCCCACACACCAGCGGCTGCTGCGCTGGCTCCGGCGCCCATCCGCAGCACTGCGCGACGGGTCAGGTCAGCCACGGGGCCATAATGCCGCCCCGACAGGGTTTTTCCCGGCGAGCCACGCCGCATCGGTAGCCCAATCGTGACGCTGGGCCGGGGCTGCTGGGATCCCAGGGGTCCTCACGCTGCGAATGCACACTCTTGCACCACCCGTCGGTCGGATTGGGGAGGTTTCGCCCTTGGGCGGCGGGGGTGTGGCCCCGATCATGGAAAGCACGCGGTCGGGCATCGGAGATGACCAGGGCACGTCATGGCAGCTCAAAATCAGGACAGCGACCCGCGCCCGGCCCGGCGTCGGTGGGCACGATCGGCCGTTGACCTTGGTAGCAGAAAGAGGACCCGGATGAGCCTGGCTTTTCATTGGTTTCTGCCGACGTACGGCGATTCTCGCAATCTGGTTGCGGGTGGGCACGGTACCGCGATGCGTGGCGACCGGCCCGCGACGCTGAAGTACCTGCACCAGATCTGTGCGGCCGCCGAAACCAACGGTTTCGAGGCGGTGCTCACCCCCACCGGGTTGTGGTGCGAGGACGCGTGGCTGACGACGGCGATGCTGGTCGAGCGCACCGAGACGCTGAAGTTTCTGGTCGCCCTGCGTCCCGGCCTGACCAGTCCCACCCTGGCCGCCCAGATGGCCGGCACCTTCCAGCGCCAGTCCGGTGGCCGGCTGCTGCTCAACGTCGTCACCGGCGGTGAACCGCACGAGCAGCGCGCCTACGGGGACTTCTTGGACAAACAGTCGCGGTATGCCCGCACCGGGGAATTCCTGCACGTGGTGCGGCAACTGTGGACGTCGAGTGAGCCGGTGACCTTCACCGGCGACCACATCCGTGTGGAAGGCGCGGCGCTGAACAACCGGCCCGACCCGGTTCCCGCGGTGTTTTTCGGCGGATCGTCCGGCTCTGCCGGGCCGGTCGCAGCGAAGTATTCCGACGTCTACCTCACCTGGGGCGAGCCGGTGGGCGCGGTCGGCGACAAACTGGACTGGATTGGCGGGCTGGCGGCCGAGCACGGCCGAACCCTGCAGTACGGCTTACGGATTCACGTCATCAGCCGGGACACCTCCGCGCAGGCCTGGGCGGAGGCCGATCGGCTGCTCGCCGGTGTCGACCCGGCAGATGTCACCAGGATGCAGGCCAACCTGGCGCGCAGCGAGTCGGAGGGACAGCGCCGCATGGTCGAGTTGCGCGGCGGCAACAACGACCGGCTGGTGATCGCGCCCAACCTGTGGGCCGGGGTCGGCCTGGTGCGCGGCGGGGCGGGCACCGCGCTGGTCGGGTCGCACGACGAGGTCGCCGACCGGTTGGCCGAGTATGCGCAGTTGGGCATCACCCACTTCGTCCTGTCGGGATATCCGCACCTGGAAGAGGCCTACTGGTTCGGTGAAGGCGTGCTGCCGCTGCTCGAGCGCAGGGGTCTGTGGGCGCGGCCCAACGATCAGTCGACACCGGCCCCGATGCCGTTGGCGGTTGTCTCGGCGCATTAGCGCCGTATCGCTTTACCCTGCCCGCCAGGTGATTTGGCGGGTTGATCGGTGCGCCACATGGCGCCGTACCGGCGTTCCCTCGCCCATCTTTTTGTAGACGCTTGCGTTCCCTGCGTGCGTCGATTAGGCTGCGGATTTAGTGAACGACACCGTATACAATCTGCGCATGCCGTTCCCTGTCGGAGAAGGAAGCGAGAAGAACATGACAATCGAGACCAACGTTGCCGGATTCGAGCCGTTGTACGGCGACGCGGAACTGGCCGAGGGACTGATCCCGTGGGACATCGGCGGACCGCAGCCCGTCGTCGAGCAGCTGGTCGCCTATGGCGCCATCCGCGGCGAGGTCCTCGACCCGGGCACGGGTCCCGGCTACCATGCGATTCACTATGCGTCGCAAGGGTTTTCGGTGACCGGGATTGACGGGTCGCCCTCGGCCATCGAGCGGGCCAGGCGCAACGCGGAACGCGCCGGCGTCACAGTCGACTTCCAGGTGGCCGATGCCACTCGCCTGGACGGCTTCGAGGGCCGCTTCGACACCGTGGTGGACAGCGCTTTCTATCACGTCTTCCTGGGCGACGAGGCCACCCAGACGCGTTACGCGCAGGCGCTGCACCGGGCCACCAAACCCGGGGCACGGCTCTACATGTTCGAGTTCAGCCCGCACAACGTCAACGGCATCCAATGGGCCGGCATCCCGGCGGACAATTTCGACCGGGTGCTGGGCGCAAGCGGGTGGCGCGTGGATTACCTGGGTGGCACCACCTATCAAGCACGCTTCCTGCCAAAGACTTTCGATGCCATGACCAAAGTGGTTTCGGAAAGTCAGGACGAGATGCTCGAGCGCATGCGACCGCTCATGCAGCAGTTGAACGTCCTGCAGCCGCTGCTGCAGGACCACCGGGTACACATTCCGGTGTGGTCGGTGGTGGCCACCCGCCGGGACTGAGGCCGCCGCCCGCCTGGACTGAGACCGCCGCGGTAGTAGCCAAACCCTCATGAGTCCAACGGTTTTCGCGTCACCGCCGGTCAGGCCGGTACGCCGGCAGCCGGTCCGCGCTCGACGTGTGACGGGTGACCGGACGATTAGCGACCAATGCCTCCCGACGCCGCGGCCGACGTTTGCTTAACGTCTGTGGTGAGGAGGTGCGCGAGTGCCGGTGGATGCGATTGTGGGATACGACGGCTCGCCGGGTGCGAGCGCGGCGATAGCTGCCGGCGCATTGTTGTTTCCCGGGGCGCACGGGTGGACCACCTATCTATGGGTTCCGCCGTTCGCGAGTGACAAGGTTCGTCGGCGGCTGTGCCCCATGGCTCGCGACGCAAACGAGCTGGCTGAAATGGTCGAGCGCGAGGGTGAGTGCGAGGCCCAGCGAATAGTCGGGATGGGCGTGACGCTGGCTCGCGCCGCCGGGTGGCATGCCGAGCGGCTGCTGAGGCGGACCTGGGGTCCGGAGGGGCTGCGAATCGCGCAAGCGGTCGACGACGTGCAGGCGGACCTGGTGGTTGTCGGGGCTCGCGGGTTCGGAGGTACCCAAGCGGTGCTGGGCAGCGTGTCCGACATGGTGCTGCATTACTTGCCCCCGGCCGGTGGTCGTGGTACCGCATCCGATGCTGTCAGCCGAGTACGAAGCGCTCGCCAACGGACCGATCCTCGTCGGCTGGGACGGCTCGAGCGGTGCCGCTACGGCGTTGGCGGCGGCCAAGCGGCTGTGCCCGCGGCGAGATGTGTTGCTGATAGCCGTCGGCGACGGCCCAGCGCCCGGACCGCCGGTCGATCCCTCGGGAGCGGTAGCCGCAGACGTGCTTCGGTTGACCGTCAACCGCGGTCATGGTTTGCGTGCCCGTGCCGTCTCGGAAGCACTGGTGGCGGCCGCCGACGACCACAATGCGGCTCTGGTGGTCGTCGGATCGCGAGGACGCTCCGGTGCTCGGGACGTCGTGCTGGGCAGCGTAGCCGTGGGAACCGTGCACCACTCCCATCGACCGGTGATGGTCGTCCCGGGCGGGTGGGAGGTCGTCTCCGGATCGTGATCGGCCGGCCCGGGCCGGCAGCGGTGCCGCGGCCCCCGCCGGCACTGTGAAACGAACAGGTGGTTGGTCAGTGCGCAAGGGTCGCAAGGGTCGCAAGGGTCGCAAGGGTCGCAAGGGTCGCAAGGGTCGCAAGGGGTAGCGAGGGGTGAGGTGAGTGCCGGAATCCACGGCTCATCACGGTTTGCCGGTGCATGAAGTGGTGCTGCTCGTGGAGACCGATCCGCACCGCGGGCTGTCCGGCGGCGAAGCGGCGGAGCGATTGCAGCGCTTCGGACCCAACACGTTGCCGATGGCTGCGCGGGGCAGCGTGCTGGTGCGCATTCTGCGGCAGTTTCACCATCCGCTCATCTACGTTCTGCTCGCCGCGGGGCTGATTACCGCGGGCCTGCGGGAATACGTCGATTCCGCCGTGATCTTGGGCGTGGTTGTCGTCAACGCCATCGTGGGTTTCATCCCAAGAATCCAAGGCCTAGGCCGCGCTGGAGGGATTGCGGTCCATGGTGCGCACCCAGGCCAAGGTGGTCCGTGGCGGCCACGAGCGCACCGTGCCGTCGGCGGACCTGGTTCCCGGGGACCTCGTGCTGCTGGAGAGCGGCGACAAAGTGCCGGCCGACCTGCGGCTGGTGCGGGCAACCGAACTGCACGTCAACGAATCAGCGCTCACCGGAGAGTCGGTGCCGGTCCATAAGGACGCGGTCGCACTACCGGAGGCCACTCCGGTCGCCGATCGCCGCAATATGGTCTACTCCGGCACCCTGGTGACCGCGGGGCACGCCGCCGGCATCGCCGTCGCGACCGGCGCCGAAACGGAACTGGGTGAAATTCATCGGCTGGTCGGTGCCGCGGAAACCCTGATGACGCCGCTGACCGCGAAGCTGGCCTGGTTCAGCAAGGTCCTGACCATCGCCATCCTGGCCCTGGCGGCGGTCACCTTCGCCGCGGGATTGCTGCGCCGCCAGGATGCCGTCGAAACCTTCACCGCGGCGATCGCCCTCGCGGTCGGGGCCATCCCCGAAGGCCTGCCGGCCGCCGTCACCATCACGCTGGCTATCGGTGTGGCCCGAATGGCCAAGCGCCGCGCGGTGATTCGCCGGCTGCCGGCGGTGGAGACGCTGGGCAGCACCACCGTCATCTGCAGCGACAAGACCGGAACGCTGACCGAGAACCAGATGACCGTCCAGGCGATCTGGACTCCCGACGGCATGGTCGAGGTGACCGGAACGGGCTATGCGCCCGACGGTGTCCTGCAGGATCGCGACGGCGCCCCTGTGTCGGTGGATGCCCATGCGGCACTGCGCTGGTCACTGATCGCCGGTGCGCGCTGCAACGACGCGGCACTGAGCCACGACGATGGGCACTGGAGTGTTATCGGTGACCCGACCGAGGGCGCGATGCTGGTCGTCGCGGCCAAGGCTGGGCTCGATGTGGAGCGCGCCGCCGCGGGCATGCCGCGGGTGGCGGCCATCCCGTTCAGCTCCGAGCGCCAGTACATGGCCACCCTGCATCGTGACGGCGCTGACCACGTGGTGCTGGCCAAGGGCGCGGTGGAGCGGATGCTCGAGTTGAGCAGCACGCAGCTGGGTGCCGACGGCGCGTTGCGTCCGCTGGACCGCGCGACGGTGTTGCGGGCCGCCGACCTACTCAGCGCCCGGGGTCTACGGGTACTGGCCACTGCCGTCCGCGCCGGAAGCGAGCCCGGCGAATTCGACGACGATGCGCTGCCGGGCACGTTGGCGTTCACCGGGCTGCAGGCAATGCTTGATCCTCCTCGGGCCGCCGCGTCATCCGCTGTCGCGGCCTGTCACACCGCCGGTATCGCGGTCAAGATGATCACCGGTGACCACGCCGGTACCGCTACAGCGATCGCGGCCAAGGTCGGATTGCTCGACGACGAGGAACCGACCGCGGGCGCGGTGCTCACCGGTGCTGAGTTGGCCGCCCTGAGTAGCGACGAGTATCCCGACGCGGTGGATCGGGCCACGCTATTCGCCCGGGTATCGCCGGAGCAGAAGCTGCGGCTCGTGCAGGCGTTGCAGGCCAGGGGTCACGTGGTCGCCATGACCGGTGACGGCGTCAACGACGCACCGGCCTTGCGGCAGGCCAACATCGGCGTCGCGATGGGACTCGGTGGCACCGAGGTCGCCAAGGACGCCGCCGACATGGTGTTGACCGACGACGACTTCGCCACCATCGAGGCCGCGGTCGAAGAGGGCCGCGGGGTCTTCGACAATCTGACGAAGTTCATCACCTGGACGCTGCCCACCAACATCGGTGAGGGACTGGTGATCCTGGTTGCGATCGCAGTCGGCGCCGCCCTGCCGATACTGCCGACCCAGATTCTGTGGATCACCATGACCACCGCGATCGCGCTCGGCCTCATGCTCGCCTTCGAGCCCAAGGAAGCCGGCATCATGACTCGTCCGCCGCGCGATCCCGACCAGCCGCTGCTGACCCGGGGCCTGGTGGCGCGGATTCTGCTGGTCGCCACCATGCTGGTCGCCACTGCCTGGTGGTTGTTCGAATGGGAAATCGGCAAGGGCGTCAGCGTCGAAGCGGCCCGGACCGCGGCGCTGAACCTCTTTGTGGTGGTTGAGGCGTTTTACCTGTTCAGCTGCCGGTCGCTGACCCACTCGGCCTTCCGATCGGCATCTTCTCCAACCGCTGGATCATCGTGGGCGTGACCGTGCAGGCCATCGCTCAACTTGCCATCACCCATCTACCCGCGATGAACGCGGTGTTCGGTACCGCACCGATCGGGGCGCGCGCCTGGATGCGGATCTTCGCCGTCGCCACGGTCGTCACCCTCGTCGTGGCCGCCGACAAGCTGCTGCGCAGGAGCCGTGGCGCGCACCGCACAGGAGAACACGATCGCTCACGAGGCGCCGCGCCAACTGGCGGCGATCGCTGACAACTACTGCTAGCGTCCGGTAATGCGGCGGACGCAGAACCGAGCGCATCGCGTGGCTCGCACGAACACCGAGGGTGGGCCGGCCCGCCCGCCTTCGGGTATGACTTCTCAACTGCGCCAAGGGCTGTCACAGCGTCAGCTCAACATGATCGCCATCGGTGGGGTGATCGGCGCCGGCTTATTCGTCGGCTCCGGCGTGGTGATCCAGGCGACCGGGCCCGCGGCCTTCCTGACCTACGCGATGTGCGGGGTGCTGATCGTGCTGGTGATGCGGATGCTCGGGGAGATGGCTACCGCGAACCCGTCCACCGGTTCCTTTGCGGATTACGCGGCCAAGGCCCTGGGGGGCTGGGCCGGGTTTTCGGTGGGCTGGCTGTATTGGTACTTCTGGGTGATCGTCGTCGGTTTTGAGGCCGTGGCCGGCGGCAAGGTGCTGGCCTACTGGTTTCCTGCGCCGCTGTGGCTGTTGTCGTTATGTCTGATGGTGCTGATGACCGCGACCAACTTGTTCTCGGTGTCGTCGTTTGGTGAGTTCGAATTCTGGTTCGCCGGAATCAAAGTCGCGACCATCATGATCTTTCTCGGTGTCGGCACGGCTTTCGTGCTTGGGTTCTTGCCGGGCCATGATCTAGATTTCGCCAATCTCAGCGCGCATGGCGGGTTTTTCCCGAAGGGTGTCGGGGCGGTCTTCGCCGCCATCGTGGTGGTGATCTTTTCCATGGTCGGCGCCGAGGTGGTCACCATCGCCGCGGCCGAAAGTCGAGACCCGCAGCGCGCGATACACCGAGCCACCAACTCGGTGGTGGCGCGGATCGCGATCTTCTTCGTCGGCTCGGTATTTCTGGTGGTCGTGATCTTGCCTTGGGACTCAGTGGAACTCGGCGCCTCGCCGTACGTCGCGGCCCTCAAGCACATGGGTCTTGCCGGCGCGGACCAGATCATGAACGCGGTGGTGCTCACCGCGGTGCTCTCCTGTCTCAACTCCGGCCTGTATACCGCGTCGCGGATGCTGTTCGTGCTTGCCGACCGGCGCGAGGCGCCGGCACTTCTGGTCAGGGTCGGCCGGCGCGGGGTACCGCACGTCGCCATCCTGTCCTCGTCGGCGGTGGGGTTCGGTTGCGTCGTCATGGCGTGGCTCGCGCCCGGCACGGTGTTCCTCTTCCTGCTCAACTCCTCAGGTGCGGTGATCTTGTTCGTCTACCTGCTCATCGCGCTGTCGCAAATTATGCTGCGCCGCCGCACACCCGCCGAGAAGCTGAGGGTGAAAATGTGGTTCTTCCCGGCGCTGTCGATCCTCACGGTCGCCGGAATCGTCGCCGTACTGGTGCAAATGGCGTTCGAACGCACCGCGCGCACCCAGCTGTGGCTCAGCCTGCTGTCCTGGTTGGTGGTGGTCGCGGTCTACTTCGTCGCCAAGAAGACGACGCGCAGACTCTTGCGCCGCGTGTGATACTGCAACGCATGAGGACGGCCGGCGTTCGTCGCGGAACGAAATTGTTGCTTTCTCCCGCCGCGGCGCCGGAGACCGGTGGTCTGATAGCTCTGGCCGGTCTGCGGCTGCTGGCCGGCTTGATCTGGCTCTACAACGTGGTCTGGAAACTGCCACCTGATTTCGGGCAGCGCAGCAACAGCGGGTTGTACCACTTCACCCATCTGGCGATCGAACATCCGGTGTTCAAACCATTCAGCTGGGCCGTCGAGCACCTGGTGCTGCCGTACTTCACCGCCTTCGGTTGGGCGGTGCTGGTCGCCGAGTCCGCGTTGGCGGTGCTCCTGCTGACCGGTACGGCGGTGCGGCTGGCTGCCCTGATCGGCATCGGGCAGTCACTGGCGATAGGCCTTTCCGTCGCCGAGTCCCCCGGGGAATGGCCGTGGGCGTATGCGATGCTGCTCGGCATCCACGTCGTCTTGTTATTCGTGGCGTCGACCCGGTACGCCGCCGTCGACGCCGTGCGCGCGGCGAGCACCCCATCGGCAGTCCGGTCGGCCGCGCAGCGGTTGCTGGCTGGTTGGGCAACCGTGCTGTTGCTGATCGGGCTGATCGCCGTGTGGCGCGGTCTTGCCGGTAGTTGGCCCGCCTACGTCGGCATCCGGCCGCTGGAATTCTCACTTGGCCAATACAATCTGCGCGGCGCCGTGGTGCTGATCGCGGTCGCAGTGGCGATGCTGGCAGCGGCTAAGGTCGGCCAGCGCGTGATCGCGATCGCGGCCGCCGCGGTAGCAGCGCTGGCCGCGGCCTCCATCTATGTCCAAGTAGCCGGGACTTCGGTATGGCTCGGTGGAACCAACACCACCGCAGTAGTTTTCGTCTGCGCGGCGGTGGTGAGTCTGGCAGCGGGGCCAAGAATCGGATGGACGAAAGGGGCGTGATGACCGCATCGGGGGTTGTTCCGCAAGTCGTTGCCGTCGCTGCAGAACACGCCGAGCGAGTGGACGCCGACTGTTCGTTTCCGGTGGAGTCGGTGGATGCCCTGCGGGCCAACGGCCTCCTTGGTCTGGTGCTACCGGCCGATGTCGGTGGAATGGCTGCTAGCCCAAGGGAATTCACGCAGGTAGTGGCGCAACTATCGGCCGCCTGCGGATCGACAGCCATGATCTATCTGATGCATGTGGCCGCGGCCGTCGCGGTCGCCGCAGCGCCCCCGCCGGGCCTGCCGGATCTGTTGGCGGACATGGCTTCTGGCAAGAAACTAGGCACGTTGGCGTTCAGCGAAAAGGGCTCTCGTTCGCACTTCTGGGCGCCGGTGTCCACCTCGACGGCCGACGGGGACGCCGTCGTCGTGCAGGCCGACAAGAGCTGGGTGACGTCGGCGGGGTTCGCCGACGTCTACGTCGTCTCCACCGGTTCGGTCAGTGGCGTCGCCGGAGACGTTGATCTCTACGCGGTTCCGGCGGATACGCCCGGCCTGCGGGTGACCGGCACCTTCACCGGGATGGGTCTGCGCGGCAATGCCTCGGCGCCGATGTCGGTCGACATTCGCGTGCCCGCCTCCAATCGCCTGGGCCCGCCGGGCGGCGGATTCGGCATGATGATGGAAACCGTCCTGCCGTGGTTCAACCTCGGAAATGCGGCCGTGTCACTGGGTTTGGCGACCGCCGCCACCAGCGCCGCGGTCAAGCACGTCACCAGCGCCCGGCTGGAACACCTCGGCGGGAGCCTGGCCGAGTTGCCGACGATCCGCGCCCAGATCGCTCGGATGGGCACCGGGCTGGCGGCGCAGGAGGCATATCTGGCGCAGGTCGCCGACCGGGTGAGTTCGCCCGACGACACCACACTGACACATGTGCTGGGAGTCAAAGCGTCGGTCAACGACGCCGCGCTGACCATCACCGAGTCGGCGATGCGGGTGTGTGGCGGTGCGGCGTTCTCCAAGCATCTGCCCATCGAACGGGCTTTCCGCGACGCTCGCGCCGGGGCGGTGATGGCACCGACCGCCGACGCACTGTACGACTTCTACGGCCGGGCCGTCACCGGGCTGCCGCTGTTCTAGGGAGGGATATGTCAGCCGAACCGCTGGTTGTCGGGGCTGTGGCATACACGCCCAATGTGGTCCCGATCTGGGAGGGCATCCGAAGCTACTTTCGGGACTCCCAAAACCCGGATACCGACATGGATTTCGTGCTCTACTCTCACTACGGGCGGTTGGTCGACTCGCTGATTGCTGGTCACATCGACATCGCCTGGAACACCAACCTCGCTTATGTGCGAACCGTGCTGCAGACGGGCGGGCACTGCACGGCCCTGGCCCAGCGGGACACCGACGTGGACTACACCACCGTCTTCGTGGCGCGCGCCGGCGGTGGACTGCACGGCGCGGGCGATATTGCCGGAAAACGTCTTGCGCTCGGGTCCGCCGACTCCGCGCACGCAGCGATCCTGCCGCTGTATTACCTGCGGCGCGCCGGCATCGCCGAGACGGCCTTGCACGTCATCCGATTCAACACCGACATCGGCAAACACGGCGACACCGGCCGCAGCGAACTGGACGCGGTGGACGCCGTGCTGGCCGGGGAGGCCGATGTGGCGGCCATCGGGAGCTCGACGTGGGCGGCTATGGGTGCCGCAGAGCTGATGGGGGAGTCGCTGGCCGAAGTCTGGCGCACCGACGGCTACTGCCACTGCATGTTCACCGCGTTGGACACCTTGGCCGCCGAGCGGTACCAGCCGTGGCTGGACCGGTTGCTGGCGATGAACTGGGAGAACCCCGAGCACCGAAAGATATTGGAACTCGAGGGGTTACGACGCTGGGTGCCGCCGCATCTGGATGGATACAAGCCGTTGTTCGAGGCCGTCGAGGAGCAGGGTATCGACCCGCGATGGTAATCCTGGACTTGATGCGCCAGGTGGGTGGTCTTGCACAGGGCGCCACCGTCGAGGTTGCCGTCAGCAGTCCCGGCGACCGAGAGCTTGCCGAAAAGTGGTGCGCCCGAACCGGAAACACTCTGGTGCGTGCGGACCTGGACGAGGCGGGAGCCGGTACCGTGATAGTGCGGCGCGGTCATCCGCCCGATCCCGCCGAGGTGCTGGGCGCCGATCGGCTGCCCGGGGTCCGGCTGTGGCTCTATACCAATTTTCATTGCAATCTGTCTTGCGACTACTGCTGTGTCTCCTCGTCGCCGCAGGCTGCGCACCGCGAACTCGGGGCCGAACGAATCGGCCGCATTGTCGGTGAAGCCGCGCGCTGGGGGGTACGGGAGTTGTTCCTCACCGGCGGTGAGCCGTTCCTGCTGCCCGACATCGCCACGATCATCTCGACCTGTGTCGAGACGCTGCCCACCACCGTCCTGACTAACGGGATGGTGTTCAAAGGCCGGGCGCGCCGGGCGCTGGAATCCTTGCCCAGAGATGGGCTCGCCCTGCAGATCAGCCTGGACTCGGCGACGCCGGAGCTGCACGACTTGCATCGCGGCGCCGGGACGTGGGAAAAGGCGGTCGCCGGAATCCGTTTCGCGTTGTCGCTGGGCTTCCGGGTACGCGTGGCCGCGACGGTCGCCGCCCCCGGGCCCGGCGAACTGGCCGCATTTCACGAGTTCCTCGACGCACTCGGCATCGCTGGCGAGGATCAGCTGGTGCGACCGATCGCCTTGGAAGGCGTTGCGTCCAAGGGGTTGTCGCTGCGCCGCGAATCGCTGGTTCCGGAGGTGACCGTCACCGCCGACGGCGTGTACTGGCATCCGGTAGCCGCCACCGACGAGCGGGCCCTGGTGTCGCGGACCATCGAACCGCTGACCCCGGCGCTGGACGCGGTAAGCCGGCTGTTCACCGAGCAGTGGGCGCGGGCCGCCGAGGCGGCCGCGCTGTTCCCGTGCGCGTAGTGCGCGACGCTCAGCCGACCGACTAATCGCGGCTGCTCATCGAAGGCGCCTCGATCTCGGAGTCCCACCCCGCGGCAATCACATCGTTCTCGTGGGCGCTGACTGATTCGGTACCCAATTTGCCTGCCTTGCAGCGACAACCGAAGGGGGCAATGGACTTGTCGCTGAAAGACGGGCACCACCCCCCTTACCCGTGGAGACACGTGTGGTTGAAGTGACAGTGGTAGTCGCATCCGACGGTGATGGTGCCGAATTCGGGGAGGGCCGCAGGCCGCGCAGAGGCGGTGGCAGTCATCGACGCCCTTCTCTCGGTCGCAGCCTCGTCGACGCACCAGGCGTATATCCGACCTCGGATCAGCAGCCGCCCCAATGCTTTTCCACCGACTTGGCCACCGCCGTCAAGGTCGCATTCACCGGCGTCGCCACCCCGACCCGGGCGCCGTACCGCGGGACCGCACCGTTGATGACGTCGATCTCGCTGATCCGGCGCGCTTCGTGGTCCAGCAGGGCCGACGGCTTCGCGTCGGGCATCGCCGCGCCGAAGGCCCGGACATGGGAGACGGGGTCAGTCACCGCCACCGCAATACCCGATGCCCGCGCTACCTCCCACGCCTCGGTCGCGGCCGCGCGGCTCACCGGGCCCATCTCCGGGTCGTCCATCACCTGGCCCACCGTCATCGCGGTCAATGCGCACGGCGCGCTGTAGGCCACATTGCAGATCAGCTTCTCCCACTGCATGGCGGCGATGTCGGTGACCGCGGCGGCATCGAAACCGGCTTGGGTCCAGGCCCGGGCGATCGACTCGACGGTCTCGTGCGGCAGCGACGCATAAGCCCCGAACCGCATGGCGCGCATGGCGTTGTGGCGCACGTGCCCGGGTGCGATCCGCGCCGCGCCGAAGCCGCTGGCGATCCCGACCGCGACCCGCCGGTCTCCGACGATACCGGCGACGGTCTCGGCCGACCCCAGACCGTTCTGGATGGTCAGGACCGCGGTAGCGGCGCCCAGCATCGGAAGCGCCTGCCGCGCAGCGGTTTCCACATCAGCGGCCTTGACGGCCAGCACAATCAGGTCCATCGCCTCGGCGGGGGCGGCGGTGGCGGCCCGCAGCGGCACCAGCTGCTCATAACCGGGTCCGGTGACCCGCAGCCCGTGTCGGGCGATCTGCTCGACGCCGGCCCGCTGCCGATCGATGACCACGACGTCATTGCCCGCGGCGGTCAGCTTGGCTGCATAGATGGAACCCATTGCGCCGCAGCCTATTATCGCGATTTTCATCCGGGGTGCTCCTATGCCGTCAGCTCGGTGATCAGGTCGGCTAAGCCGGGTTTCTGCTCGAGCCCGAAGCCCGGCGCGTCCGTCGGCGAGATCCGGCCCTCGGTTACCGCGCACTCGTCGGGATATCCGCCGAAGGGCTGGAAAACTCCCGGGTAGGACTCGCAACCGCCCAGCCCCAGGGCCGCCGCGATGTGCAGGTTGATCAGGTGCCCGCCGTGCGGGAAGGCGAACCTCCGATCGAATCCGTGCGCCTCGATCACCTGGAGCATCCGCGCATACTCACCCAGCCCGTAGCTCAGGCCGGCGTCCATCTGGAAGACGTCGCGGCCGGGCCGCATGCCGCCGTAGCGGACCAGGTTGGTCACGTCGGGCACCGAGAACAGGTTTTCACCGGTGGCTATCGCGCCGTCGTAGTAGGCAGTCACCTCGCGGTTCAGTTCGAAATCGAGTGGATCACCGGGCTCTTCGTACCAGCGCAGGCCGTAAGGCGCCAGCGCGGTCGCCCAGTGCGTCGCGGCGGACCGGTCGAACCGGCCGTTCGCGTCGACCGCGATGCGTTCGGCGCCCACGACGTCGATCACCGCCTCGATGCGGGCGAGGTCGTCGGGCAACGCGGCGCCGCCGATCTTCATCTTGACCGCGTCATAGCCCTGATCGAGATAGCCGCGCATCTCGTCGCGCAACCCGGCCAGGCCGCGTCCCGGGTGGTAGTAGCCGCCGGCGGCATACACCGCGACCGCGGGCGCCGGGGTTCGCCCGAAATGACGTGCGATGGTCGCGTAGGCGGGTTCGTCGTCGAGTTTGGCGGTAAGGTCCCAGCACGCCAGTTCCAGGGCGGCGGCCGCGGCCGCCCGGTCGCCGTGGCCGCCCGGCTTCTCGTCGGTCAGCGCAGCTGCCAAGACGGCGGCGGGGTCGATCCGGCCGCATTGATCCAGGAGGGCGTCCGGGGCTGCCGACATCAGGCGGGGGGTCATCCGGTCACGCAGGATCCCGCTCTGGGCGAATCGCCCGATCGAGTTGAATGCCACCCCGGTGGCGGGCTTTCCGTGCCGGACCACGTCGGTGACCACTGCCACCAGCGACACCGTGTGGTGGGCGAAGTTGACGACGGCGTTGGCGGGGCCTCCGTGCAGTGCGACCGGGTGTTCCCGGACCGCGGTGAGCCGCATCGCCCGGAGTCAGGAGGTCCGGGTAAACAGCACCGCGTCTTCGAACGGCAGCCGCGCGAAAACTGGCCGCCAGCCGCGGGTCACGTGCGAGGCCGCCTCGGCCATGCTCACCACCCGCGGATCGGTGATGCCAAATACCTTGGCGCGCCGGCGCATTCGCCCGCCGCCCGCCGCCGTGAGGTTTTTCAGCCAGTCCCGGTCCGGGCCGTAGGTGAGCACGATCGCCACGCCGGGCTTGCCGTCGACGGCGGCGTCGAAGGCGTTGACCGGGGTGCGGTACGGCTTGCCGGAGCGCCGTCCGACGTGCTCGATGATCGCGAACGGGGGCAGCCAGCCGGCCCACATCCGCTGAATGGGATTGGTGACATGGCGGTTGAACCGGGCGAGCCGTTGCGGAAACTGCATGCCACCATCCAACTCGCTTCCGGCGGCACATCTCAAGGCGGGCAATCGGCCGCGCCGGCTGTCGAAAACGTGCACTATCGAAACCGACAGGGAGGTGGGCCGATGATTCGCGCCGTATGGAACGGGACCGTGCTCGCAGAAGTGGCGCAGACCGTCAGGGTGGAGGGCAATCACTACTTCCCGCCGGAATCGGTGCGCCGCGAGTATTTGATCGACAGCCCCACCACGTCGATATGCCCGTGGAAAGGGGTGGCCAACTACTACACCGTCGTGGTGGACGGCCAGACCAACCCGGACGCTGCCTGGTATTACCCGGACCCCAGCCCGCGGGCCAGCGACATCAAGAACCACGTGGCGTTCTGGCGGGGTGTGAGCATCGAGGGCCGGCCGGGCTAACGGCGCCTCAGCTTTGGCCCCCGAAATGTCCACGGCCACCGGGTAGACGAGACGTGGGCGAGAAGGTGCGGAGCCTGGTTGCGGACCGCATCGATGACCTGGCCGGCCGTCGGGTTGACCATGGCGATGTCGCCGACGACGACGGTGGGCACGGTCTCGTTGCCATCGGCGATCGAGCGGACCACCGCGGCCGCGTCCGGGTCGGTCCAGATGTTGACCTCCCGGGTGGGCAGCCGGCGTCGTCGTAGCGCCCTGCGCAGGCGCCAACAGAACGGACAGCCCGGACGCCAGTAGACCACGACTTCGCTGGCCATGCCGTTACCCCAGCGACCGATCGATACTCAGCAGCTCGTCGACCGACCACTGGTCGTCGGCGTGACGCCCGTAATGCACCGCGACGAGCCTGCCTTCCGGATCGATGAGAAAGTCCGCGGGCAGTCCCAAATGCGTTGTGCCGTCAGTAGATCCGACGCCGGCGTAAGCCGGGTCGCGGCGATGCCGCAGCGCGTCGCGGTAGCCGCGGACTGAAGCCGACCAGGCACGCGGACTGGCCAGGGCACGCCAGCTCCTCTCCACCCCGAATCGCCGGTAGTGCACCTTGTCGGGGTCGGCGACCACGGCGAACGGCAGCACGGTCGGATATCCGCGCAGCGCGTCGGCCGGCGAGTGAAAGAACACCACCTCGGTGATACCGGCGTCGGTGAGCTGGTCGTGGCGGTCGGCGAAGCTGTGCAGATGCAGACTGCAGATCGGGCACCCGGCAAACCGGCGAAACTGCAGATGGGTGCGCCTACGGGGTGCCGGCACCGGCACGGACCGGCCGGTGATGGTTTCCAGCACCTGTGCGGGAATCGTCGCGCCCGTCGACAATCTGGCAGCCGTCATAAACGTAGTACACCGCGCCGGCTCGGCTGTCTCCAACTTTCAGGCCGGGTTTCAGCGAGCCGCGCTCTGCGCTGCCGGCAGAAAGTGGGCGGCGTGGTCGGCGTACTCGGCGGTGACATAGACGTGGTAACGGCGCGCCAGCAGGCTCTGCTCGCTGGTGAAGTCTCGCTTTCCACCCGTCGACGCATGCGCCGCGAAGCCGAAGACGGCCCCCCACAGCGCGCCGAAAGCAATCGGTAGCAGCAGCACCCACACCCACAGCCATAGCGGACTGACGGCAAAGAGCAGGAACAGCAGGCCGATCAGCGCACCGATCCAGGCGCCGCTGGCCGCACCGGCGAGCGCGGCCTTGCCCTTGGTCATGCGGCCGGTGACTTGTTCGACGGTGCGCAGGCCGTCACCGACGATGCGCACGTGCTCGACGGGAAATCCCCCGTCAGACATGCGGTCTACCAACTCCTGAGCCGCGTGGTAGGTGTCAAACGATGCGACCAGCCGTTGTCCGGTGCTCGATGTCGGGCGTTCCCCCGCGCGGTCGGTCATCAGTCCTCATTCCTCCCGGTTCGTGTCTTTGTCTGTCACTGTCAGTCGTCAGAGGGTTACCCCGTGCCGGCCGGTCGTATGCACACCGCGTCGAATCCGGCCGAAAGCGGTTGTTTGCCATGGCTTTTCGACCTCGGGGCTACTGCTGGTTGGGACACGCCTCGATGGGCACCCGCATGGTCAGGTCGCCGTAGTTGTCGAAGACGAAGGTCACCAGCACCGACGTACCCGGCCTGGCGGATTCCCGAAGGCCACGCACGCTGACGGTGAACGGTTGGTCCGAAGCGCCCTGACCGACCTGCTCGATCGGTTGTCCCGCCGCGATCGACGATCCCGGGGGATTTCCAGTGGCGCGGCCGGAGCGATGTGCACGGCATCGGCCGCGTGGGTGGCGATCGAGAGCAGGTGTTCCGATTCGGTGCTGCGATTGTTGGTGGCCGTGAAAGCCAGCGCCGCGGCGTCACCCACCTGTATCGCACACGATCCGGGTTGAAAGCAGGGCACGATGTAGGCGTTCTGCACCGTCGTGTCCTTGGTGTGGGAGTTCGAGCCGCGGTTGGACGAGTCGATCACCGGGTTGTCGCTGCCGCAGCCGCCGGTGAGTACTGCCGTCACCAGGTCCGCGGATGCCGCGCCCACTCTGGCTGGCTTGCCTACGCCCATGGAGGATGCTTTCCCCGCCATGCGCGTGCTTACACCCGCGCGCGGCCGGCGGACTCTTACACCCTGTAGTTGAACGGGCCGCGGCGGCTGGGACACTAGTCGTCATGGGCAGCACGGACCAGGCGACCGCGCGGACGCGCGTCTCCGCGCAGCTGTTCGCCGACGCCTGCGCGGTGATCGCCGGCGGGGTGAACTCCCCGGTGCGCGCCTTCACGGCCGTCGGCGGCACCCCGCGGTTCATCACCCAAGCGCACGGCTGCCGGCTTAGCGACGCCGACGGCAACCACTACGTCGACCTGGTGTGCTCCTGGGGACCGATGATCCTCGGCCATGCCCATCCCGCCGTCGTCGACGCCGTCGCCACCGCCGCCGCCAACGGCCTGTCGTTTGGGGCGCCGACGCCGGCCGAGACCGAGCTGGCCGCCGAGATCATCGCCCGCGTGGCACCCGTTGAGCGGATACGGCTGGTCAACTCCGGCACCGAGGCCACCATGAGCGCGGTCCGGCTGGCGCGGGGGTACACCGGCCGCGCCAAGATCATCAAGTTCTCCGGCTGCTACCACGGCCACGTGGACGCGCTGCTGGCCGACGCGGGCTCGGGCGTGGCCACGCTGGGCCTGCCGTCGTCGCCGGGCGTCACCGGCGCCGCGGCAGCCGACACCATCGTGTTGCCCTACAACGACGTCGACGCTGTCCGGGAGAGTTTTGCGTGTTACGGCGAGCAGATCGCCGCGGTGATCACCGAGGCCAGCCCGGGCAATATGGGCGTCGTCCCGCCCGGGCCGGGCTACAACGCTGCGCTGCGCTCGATCACCGCCGAACACGGCGCGCTGCTGATCGTCGACGAGGTGATGACGGGGTTCCGGGTCAGCCGAAGTGGCTGGTACGGCCTGGATCCGGTGGCCGCCGACCTGTTCACCTTCGGCAAGGTGATGAGCGGCGGGTTGCCCGCCGCCGCGTTCGGCGGCCGCGCCGAGGTGATGGAGCGGCTGGCACCGCTGGGGCCGGTGTATCAAGCCGGGACGCTGTCGGGCAACCCGGTGGCGGTGGCCGCCGGGCTGGCCACGCTGCGGGCTGCCGACGACGCGGTGTACGCGGCGCTGGACACCAATGCCGACCGATTGGCAGCGCTGCTGGCCGAGGCGCTGACCGAGGCCGAGGTGCCGCATCAGATTCCACGGGCCGGCAACATGCTCAGCGTGTTCTTCACCGACCGGCCGGTCACCGACTTCGCGTCGGCCCGGGCCAGCCAGACGTGGCGTTATGCCCCGTTCTTTCACGCCCTGCTGGACGCGGGCGTCTACCCGCCGTGCAGTGCGTTCGAGGCGTGGTTCGTCTCGGCCGCCCTCGATGACGCCGCGTTCGAGCGGATCGCCGACGCGCTGCCTATTGCGGCCCGTCGGGCCGCCGCCGCCGCCCGAGAGGACAGCGCCTGATGGCCGAAGAAACCCGGGTGCACGTGGTGCGCCACGGCGAGGTGCACAACCCCAGCGGGGTTCTCTACGGCCGGTTACCCGGCTTCCACCTGTCGGATGCCGGCCGAACGCAGGCGGCCGCGGTCGCCGACTTCCTGGCCGGCCGCGACGTCGTCGCGGTGATCGCCTCGCCGCTGCAACGCGCCCAGGAGACGGCTGCGCCCATCGCCGCCCGCCACGATCTGCCGGTGGACACCGACCACGACCTGATCGAATCGGCGAATTTCTTCGAGGGCCGCCACGTCGGCCTCGGTGACGGTGCCTGGCGTGACCTGCGGGTGTGGTGGCAGCTGCGCAACCCGTTCACCCCGTCGTGGGGTGAGCCGTACACCCAGATCGCGCAGCGGATGTCGACCGCGGTGGACAAGGCGCGGGCGCGCGCCGCCGGCCACGAGGTGGTGTGCGTCAGTCACCAGCTTCCGGTCTGGACGCTGCGACTGCACGTGACCGGCAGGCGGCTGTGGCACGACCCGCGGCGCCGCGAGTGCTCGCTGGCGTCGGTGACCTCCCTGGTTTATGACGGCGACCGGCTGGTCGACGTGGTCTACTCCGAACCGGCGGGCTGCTGAGCGTGCGGCGGCTCGCGATTGCTCTGGCCGTGGCAGCCGTGCTGACCGGCTGTTCCGGGCGCGATGCCGTCGCACAGGGCGGCACCTTCGAATTCGTCTCTCCCGGCGGTAAGACCGACATCTTCTACGACCCGCCGGCCAGCCGCGGCCGTCCGGGGCCGCTTTCCGGGCCGGACCTGCGCGACCCGGCGCGCACGCTGTCCCTCGACGACTTCCCCGGGCAGGTCGTCGTCGTCAATGTCTGGGGCCAGTGGTGCGGGCCCTGCCGGGCCGAGGTCACCCAGCTGCAGCGGGTGTATGACGCCACCCACGCATCCGGGGTGTCCTTCCTCGGCATCGACGTGCGCGACAACAGCCGCGACGCCGCACTGGATTTCGTCAACGACCGGCACGTCACGTTCCCGTCCATCTACGACCCGGCGATGCGCACCCTGATCGCGTTCGGCGGCAAGTATCCGACGACCGTCATTCCGTCCACGCTGGTGCTGGATCGCCGGCACCGGGTCGCAGCGGTGTTTCTGCGCGAGTTGCTGGCCGAGGATCTGCAGCCGGTGGTGCAGCGGGTAGCTGCCGAGGAACCCCCGCCGGGACGCCAATGACAGGTTTCACCGAGATCGCCGCCGCCGGGCCGCTGCTGCTGGCGCTGGGCGTGTGCGTGCTGGCCGGGCTGGTGTCGTTCGCTTCCCCCTGCGTGGTGCCGTTGGTGCCGGGCTACCTTTCCTATCTGGCGGGCGTGGTCGGCGTCAACGAGGAGCCACGGCCCCAGCCCGCGGCCCGGTGGCGGGTCGCGGGGTCGGCGGCGCTGTTCGTCGCGGGGTTCACCGCGGTGTTCGTCCTGGGCACGGTCGCCGTGCTCGGTATGACGACCACGTTGATCAGCAACCAGGTGCTGCTGCAGCGGATCGGCGGGGTGCTGACCGTCGTGATGGGGTTGGTGTTCGTGGGTCTGATCCCGGCCCTGCAGCGTCAGGTCAAGTTCAGTCCGCGGCTGTTGACGACGGTGGCCGGGGCGCCGCTGCTCGGCGCGGTGTTCGCGCTCGGGTGGACGCCGTGCCTGGGGCCGACGCTGACCGGGGTGATCACCGTGGCTTCGGCCACCGACGGCGCCAGTGTGGCGCGCGGGATCGTCCTGGTGATCGCCTACTGCCTGGGTTTGGGCATCCCGTTCGTGCTGCTGGCGTTCGGCTCGGCGGGGGCGGTCGCGGGCCTGGGCTGGCTGCGCCGGCACACCAGGGCCATCCAGGTCTTCGGCGGCGTGCTGCTGATCACCGTCGGCCTGGCGCTGGTCACCGGCGTGTGGAACGACGTCGTGTCCTGGCTGCGCGACGCCTTCGTCTCCGACGTGAGGTTGCCGATTTGACGGCGCGAGTAGCCGGGCGAGCCGGGCGAGCTGGGGGCACCTCCCGCTCGCGAGCAGCCGCAAAAGCTCCCAAAACCGGCGGTTTTGGGGGGCTTTTGCGGCTGCTCGCGGGGAAGGCGCGCAACACCTGGCGATCGCTCACGTCGATGGGCACCGCGCTGGTGCTGCTGTTTCTGCTGGCGCTGGCTGCCATCCCCGGGGCAATGCTGCCGCAGCGCAGCCTCAACGCGGGCAAGGTCGACGACTATCTCAAAGCCCACCCCGTGATCGGCCCGTGGCTCAACGAGCTGCAGGCCTTCGACGTGTTCTCCAGCTTCTGGTTCACCGCGATCTACGTGCTGCTGTTCGTGTCGCTGGTCGGCTGCCTGACCCCGCGGATGATCGAGCACGCCCGCAGCCTGCGGGCCACCCCGGTCGCCGCGCCGCGCAACCTGGCCCGGCTGCCCAAGCACGCCAGCTCCCAGATCGCCGGGGACCCCGACGCGCTGGCCGCGACCATCGCGGCCAGGCTGCGTGGCTGGCGCACCGCCGTCCGCCGCAATGACCCGGCCATCCCCAACACCGTCGAGGTTTCCGCCGAAAAGGGCTACCTGCGCGAATTCGGCAATATCGTGTTCCACTTCTCGCTGCTGGGCCTGCTGGTCGCGGTGGCCGTCGGCAAGCTGTTCGGCTACGAGGGCAACGTCATCGTCATCGCCGACGGCGGTCCCGGCTTCTGTTCGGCCTCGCCGGCGGCCTTCGACTCGTTTCGCGCCGGCAACACCGTCGACGGCACGTCGCTGCATCCGATCTGCATCCGGGTCAACGACTTCCAGGCGCACTACCAGCCGTCGGGCCAGGCCACGTCGTTCGCTGCGGACATCACGTATCAAGCCGGAGACGATCTGGCGGCCAACATATGGCGGCCCTACCGGCTGGAGGTCAACCATCCGCTGCGGGTCGGCGGGGACCGGGTGTATCTGCAGGGCCACGGCTACGCTCCCAGCTTCACCGTGACCTTCCCCGACGGGCAGACCCGCACGTCGACCGTGCAATGGCGGCCCGACAACCCGCAGACCCTGCTGTCGTCGGGCGTGATCCGCATCGACCCGCCGGCCGGCAGCTATTCCACCGCCGAAGAACGCCGTCGGCACCAAATCGCGATCCAGGGCCTGCTGGCGCCGACCGAGCAGCTCGACGGCACCCTGTTGTCGTCGCGTTTCCCGGCGTTGGACGCCCCCGCGGTGGCCATCGACATCTACCGCGGCGACACCGGCCTGGACACCGGGCGACCGCAGTCGCTGTTCAGCCTGGATCCCCGGCTGATCGACCAGGGCCGGCTCACCAAGGAAAAGCGGGTCAACCTGCGCGCCGGCGAACAGGTGCGCCTCGATCAGGACGGCACCACCGTTCGCTTCGACGGCGCCGTGCCCTTCGTCAACCTGCAGGTCTCGCACGACCCCGGCCAGACGTGGGTGCTGGTGTTCGCCGTCACGATGATGGCCGGGCTGCTGGTGTCGCTGCTGGTGCGCCGGCGGCGGGTGTGGATTCGGCTGACGCCCGCGGCGGGTACGGTGAACGTCGAGCTGGGCGGCCTGGCGCGGACCGACAACTCCGGCTGGGGTGACGAGTTCGAGCGGCTGACCGAGCGGTTATTGGCCGGGCTTGCCGAAACGGCGCCCGCCAGAAGGAGCCCGCAGGACGTCA
Organism: Mycobacterium pseudokansasii; assembly: GCF_900566075.1. Taxonomy (NCBI): domain Bacteria; kingdom Bacillati; phylum Actinomycetota; class Actinomycetes; order Mycobacteriales; family Mycobacteriaceae; genus Mycobacterium; species Mycobacterium pseudokansasii. The sequence continues at coordinate 802,360 of NZ_UPHU01000001.1, forward strand.
GATGAACACCGCACACATCAACATCGGCCTGGCCCGTTACTCCGACTGGGCGTTCACCTCAGCCGTGGTGGCTCTGGTGGTGGCGCTGCTGCTGCTGGCCTTCGAGCTGGCCTACGTCCGCGGCCGCAAACTCGAACCGGTCGCGGTGGCCGCCGGATCGGTCGCCGTCGACAGCGCCACCCCGGGCATCGTGACCGACGGACCGCGGCGACCGTTCGACGAACGCGTCGGGCGAGCCGGGCTGGCAGTGCTCTACCTCGGCATCGGGCTGCTGGCTGCCTGCATCGTGCTGCGGGGCCTGGCCACCCTGCGGGTGCCGTGGGGAAACATGTACGAGTTCATCAACCTCACCTGCATGTCCGGGCTGGTCGCCGGCGCGGTGGTGTTGCGCCGCCCGCAGAACCGGCCGCTGTGGGTCTTCCTGCTGGTCCCGGTCCTGATCCTGCTGACGGTGTCCGGGCGCTGGCTCTACGCCAACGCGGCCCCGGTGATGCCGGCACTGCAGTCGTACTGGCTGCCCATTCACGTCTCGGTGGTCAGCCTGGGTTCGGGGGTGTTCCTGGTTGCCGGCATCGCCAGCATCCTGTTCTTGTTGCGGACCTCGCCGCGGGGCGAACCCGACGCGCAGGGCACCCTCGCCCGTCTCGTGCAGCGGTTCCCCGATGCCCAAACCCTGGACCGGATCGCCTACCGGACCACGATCTTCGCCTTCCCGGTGTTCGGCTTCGGGGTCATCTTCGGCGCCATCTGGGCCGAGGAAGCCTGGGGCCGCTATTGGGGCTGGGATCCCAAGGAGACCGTGTCCTTCGTCGCGTGGGTGGTGTATGCCGCATACCTTCATGCCAGGTCAACCGCGGGTTGGCGGGACCGGAAGGCGGCCTGGGTCAACGTCGTCGGGTTCGTGGCCATGGTCTTCAACCTGTTCTTCGTTAACCTGGTTACCGTCGGTTTGCACTCCTACGCTGGTGTGGGGTGACCAGGCAGCGGGTACAAAGACCAAGTACTGCGACGAGGGGACGTGCACGTGTCTGACCATCCGACGGAGGGCGTGGGGGCGCCACTGGGACAGGAAGGCCCGGAACGCCCGGACGCCGATCGCCCGACGACACAGCTGCCGGCCGGCGAGACGGGCGGCGACTCCAGCGAGGCGCCCACCCGGGCTTTCGCCGGATTCCGCACCGAGCGACGCTTCTCCGAATCGGAGACGCACGTCGTGCCCCCGCCGCCGACCCGCGCCGAACCCCGCGCGTGGGCGGCCACCACGCCGGCCAAGGGGTTGCCGACCATCACGGATGCGCAGCCCTACGGCTACTTGGGCGGACAGCCGGCCGACACCTCGGGGGAGACCGCGCAGCGACCGGCGGGCACGCCGTCGACCCGTTATCCGGAATTGTCCACCAGCACGCTGTTGCGGCAGGTCAAACCGCCGCCGTCGGAGGGTTGGCGCCGCTGGCTCTACATGGTGTCCGGCAAGCTGATCAACCTGGGGGAAAGCCCGCGGGTCAACCGATACAACGACCTGGTGGTTCAGGTGAACAGGCCATTGCGCGGCTGCTATCGGATCGCGCTGCTCTCCCTGAAGGGCGGCGTCGGCAAAACCACCATCACCGCCACCCTGGGCGGTACCTTCGCCTCGATCCGCGGTGACCGGGTGGTGGCGGTCGACGCGAACCCGGACCGCGGAACGCTGAGCCAGAAGGTGCCGGTGGAGACGCCGGCCACGGTGCGCCATCTGCTGCGCGACGCCGACGGCATCGAGCGCTACAGCGATGTCCGTAGCTACACCTCGGTGGGCCCCAGCAGGCTGGAAGTGCTGGCCTCGGAAACCGATCCGGCGGTGTCGGAGGCGTTCAGCGCCGACGATTATGCCCGCACCCTCGAGATCCTCGAGCGGTTCTACGGCCTGGTGCTCACCGACTGCGGGACCGGGTTGCTGCATTCGGCGATGTCGGCGGTGTTGGCCACGGCCGACGTGCTGATCGTGGTCAGCTCGGCATCCATCGATGGCGCTCGCAGCGCCTCGGCAACTCTGGATTGGCTGGATGCACACGGATACGAGGAGCTGGTACGCGGATCGGTCGCGGTGATCAACGCCGTCCGGCCGCGGTCCGGCAAGGTCGACATGCAAAAGGTGGTCGATCACTTCTCGCGGCGCTGCCGCGCCGTGCGGCTGGTGCCGTTCGACCCGCATCTCGAAGAGGGCGCCGAGATCCGCTTCGAGCGGTTGAAGCGGGAGACTCGCGAGGCGCTGATGGAGTTGGCCGCCGTGGTCGCCGACGGGTTTCCCAGCGATCAGCGGCGAACCAACCCGGCGTTCATCTAGGTCGACCTAGCGGCAGTCAGCCTTGTCCCAACCGGCGCAAGAATTCTGGGTCGTCGTCGGGTCCGATAACGCGAGTCTTGGGCCGGCTTGTCTGCGACCGTGCCGCACGCCAGCCGATGTAGATCAGCGTCCCCAATACCAGGACGACGAGCAGGTAAAGCACTCGACACCTCCTGTGAGCGAATATACCCGCGCCGTAGGCTCAGGCTGTGTCAGCAGCGCCTAACGGCAACAGCGCCGAGAAAACCACCGGGCACCGCGGCGTCGTCGACGTGGCGCTCTACGCTACGGCCCGGTTGCTGCTCGCCCTCGTGGTCACCGGGGTGATCTACGGGGTGGCGCGGCTGGCCGGCATCGCCGAGTTCCCGGTTGTCGTCGCCGCGCTGTTCGGCCTGACCATTGCGATGCCCCTGGGTATGTGGATGTTCACTCCGCTGCGCCGGCGGGCGACCGCCGCCTTGGCGTTTGCGGGGGAGCGCAGGCGCGCCGAACGCGAACGGCTGCGGGCCCGGCTGCGAGGTGAGAATCCCGACGATCCTAACTCCGACCAGCGCGCCGGCGAAGGCTGAACCCCCCCGCTTATCCCTTCGGCGCCTTAGGCATTCGGACCACTTGCGCGGCATAGCTGAGGCCGGCGCCGTAACCGATCAACAACGCCAGGTCACCCGGCTTGGCTGCCCCGGTCGCCAGCAGTTCGGCCATCGCCAGCGGAATGGACGCCGCCGAGGTGTTCCCGGTGTGCTCGATGTCGTTGGCCACCACCGCATCCGGCCGCAGTTGCAGGGTCTTGGCGAGTAGTTCGTTGATCCGGCTATTGGCTTGATGCGGGATGAACACGTCGATCTCGTCGGGTGCGATGCCCGCTGCGTCCAGCGCCCGCTGACCGACTTTACCCATCTCGAACGCCGCCCACCGAAAGACGGCGGTACCTTCCAAGCGCAGGAACGGCCGTGGTCCGATCGGGTTCTCGGCGTGGGTGATCCAGTCGATGTCCTGCCGTATCGCCGTGGCCTGTTCGCCGTCACTGCCCCAGACGGTCGGTCCGATGCCTTGCGTCGGCGTCTGCCCGACCACCACCGCGGCGGCACCGTCGGCGAAGATGAAGCAGTTGCTCCGGTCCTGCATATCAACCGTGGGTGACAATTTTTCGGTGCCGATCACCAGCACCGTTCCGGCGCTGCCGCCCCGGATCATGTCGGCCGCGACCCCCACCGCGTATCCGAATCCGGCGCATCCTGCTGAGATGTCGAATGCGGGAACGTCTTGGGTGCCCAACGCCGCGGCAACGATCGGGGCACACGCCGGGGTCTGCAGAAAGTGGGTGCTGGTGGCGACGATCACCCCGTCGATGTCGCTGCCCTCAAGGCCGGCACCGGCGATCGCCTGGCTACTGGCGTCGATCGCCATCGATGCGGCGGATTCCTCGGCGGCGGCGAACCGGCGGGTCTTGATACCCGTTCGGGTGTAGATCCATTCATCGGATGAGTCGATGTTCTGACATATCTCGTCGTTGGTGACCACCCGTGCGGGGCGGTACGCCCCGACGCTGAGCAACCCCACGTTGGTGGTCCCGCTGGCTGTGGCGATCTCCGTCATACCCGTCCTCGGTCGCTGTTATCCACATATCGAGTGTGCGCCCAGGGTCGCGGCGCGCCAACGGCACCCGCCTGAATACGCGGCCGACCCCCCGGCGCGCGCGCTCATGTGGCCACCGCCAAAGCCGCGGCCACCGCGACAGCCCACACCAGCATCGCCAGTCCGGTATCGCGCAGCACCGGGATCAGCTCGGGCCCGCGGCGGCCGGATCGCACCGGCGCGGCGGCACGCAGGGCCGGCGGTGTGGCCACCAGGCCCACGGCACACCACGGCGTCGCGATCGTCAGCAGCAGCGTCAACGCCCCCGCCGTGACCAGCAGCCCCTGGTAGAGGACTCGGGTGCGGGCATCGCCCAGCCGCACCGCCAGGGTGATCTTGTTCGACACGGTGTCGGTCGGGATGTCGCGCAGGTTGTTGGCCACCAGCACCGACGAGGACAGCGCTCCCGTCGCGACGGCCAGCACCAGCCCCACCCAGTCGACCCGCAAGGCCTGGGTGTACTGGGTGCCCAGCACCGCGATCAGGCCGAAGAACACGAACACCGCGACCTCGCCGAAACCGGAGTAGCCGTAGGGTTTCGCCCCGCCGGTGTACAACCACGCCCCGGCGATGCAGGCGGCGCCGACCGCGATCAGCCACGGCTGGCTCACCAGCGCCAGCACCAGTCCGGCCAGCGCGGCGACCGTCAGGCTCACCATCGCCGCGGTCAGCACCGAGCGCGGGGCCGCCAACCGTGAGCCGACCAGCCGCACCGGGCCGGCCCGCTCGTCGTCGGTGCCCCGGATGCCGTCGGAGTAGTCGTTGGCGTAGTTGACGCCGACGGTCAGCGCAACCGCGACCGCCAGTGCCAGGAGCGCCTTCCACCACACGGCGGCATGCAGCCACGCGGCGGCGCCAGTCCCCGCGACGACGGGCGCCACCGCGTTCGGCAGGGTGCGTGGGCGAGCGCCGGCGATCCACTGCGCAAAACTGGCCACCAAGGCATCCTGCCGGTGCCCCGCACCCGCGATCAACTTCCGAGGGCATGGACCACAATGATCGGATGCTCGCAGTGATCGGCGGTACCGGTTTCTACACCTTCTTCGGTCCCGATGCGCGCGCCGTCGAGCCGGATACCCCGTACGGTCAGCCCAGCGGCCCGATCACGATAGGCACCATCGCAGGCCACGACGTCGCATTCCTGCCGCGGCACGGTGTCCACCACCAGTACTCGGCGCACACCGTGCCCTACCGGGCCAACATGTGGGCGCTGCGCGCCCTCGGCGTGCGACGGGTGTTCGCCCCCTGCGCCGTGGGTAGCCTCACTCCCCGGCTCGGTCCCGGCGCGGTGGTGGTGCCAGATCAGCTGGTCGATCGCACCCGGAGCCGGGCCGACACTTACTTCGATTCCGGCGGTGTGCACGCCACCTTCGCCGATCCGTACTGTCCGACGCTGCGCGGCGCGGTCACCGGGTTACCCGATGTGGTCGACGGCGGCACCCTGGTGGTGATCCAGGGGCCGCGCTTTTCCACCCGCGCGGAAAGCCAGTGGTTTGCCGCCGCTGGGTTCAACCTGGTCAACATGACCGGCTACCCGGAGGCTGTCCTCGCCAGAGAGCTTGAATTATGCTATGCAGCAATAGCTTTGGTGACGGATGTCGATGCAGGTGTCGATGTCGGGGAGGGGGTGACGGCGGCCGACGTGTTCGCCAGCTTCGGCGAGAACATCGAGGTGCTCAAGCAGCTGGTGCGGGCGGCGATCCCCCGGGTCGCCCCGGAGCGCACCTGCACCCTGTGCGTGCTGCATGCCGGCGTCACGTTGCCGTTCGAGTTGCCGTGAAGGTGTTGCTGACCGGCGCGGCCGGTTTCATCGGATCCCGGGTGGCCGTCGCGCTGAGCGCCGCCGGCCACGAGGTGGTCGGTGTCGACGCCTTGCTGCCGGCCGCGCACGGGCCCGATGCGCAGTTGCCGCCGGGGTGTCACCGGGTGGACGTCCGTGATGGCGACGCCCTGGCGCCGCTGTTGGCCGGGGTGGACCTGGTGTGTCACCAGGCGGCGATGGTGGGTGCCGGGGTAGACGCCGCCGACGCGCCCGAATACGGCGCCCACAACGACCTGGCCACCACGGTGCTGCTGGCCCAGATGTTCGCTGCCGGCGTACGTCGCCTGGTGCTGGCGTCGTCGATGGTGGTCTACGGGCAGGGCCGCTACCACTGTGGCCGGCACGGATTGGTCGACCCGCTGCCGCGGCGGCGGGCCGACCTGGACGCCGGCGTCTTCGAGCACCGCTGCCCGGTCTGCGGGGACCCGGTCAGGTGGCGGCTGGTGGACGAAGTCGCCGCGGTGCGGCCGCGCAGCCTGTACGCGGCCAGCAAGGCGGCGCAGGAACACTACGCGCTGGCGTGGTCGGAGTCGACGGGCGGCTCGGTCGTGGCCCTGCGCTACCACAACGTCTACGGTCCCGGCATGCCCCGCGACACCCCGTATTCCGGGGTGGCGGCGATATTTCGCTCGTCACTGGAAAAGGGCGAGCCGCCAAGGGTTTTCGAAGACGGCGGTCAGATGCGTGACTTCGTCCACGTCGACGACGTCGCCGCGGCCAACCTGGCCGCCGCGAATCTGACCGCGGCGGACGGCGGCGGGTTCACCGCGGTCAACGTGTGCTCGGGCCGGCCGATCTCGATCCTGGAGGTGGCCACCGTGCTGTGCGAGGCCCGGGGCGACTCGATGTCTCCGGTCATCACCGGGCAGTACCGCAACGGCGATGTGCGCCACATCGTCGCCGATCCGGCGCGAGCCGCCGAGGTGCTGGGCTTCCGTGCGGTCGTGGCGCCGGGCGACGGGCTGCGCGAGTTCGCGTTCGCAGCCCTGCGTTGATAGTTACTGCGAATCGCCTGGCGGACGGTAGATCTTCGGGCGCACGGGCGCGGTCGTCTCGGCTGACCGGAAGATCCGGGGGGACGGCCCCGGCCCGGACAGGACGGTGGTGGGTGCGTCATGGCCCGCGTCCGGTGCCCGGAACTGGGCCGTCTCTGCTTCCGACGGCAGCGCGGGCCGCCCGCCGGGTGGGGTCCGGCGCCGACCAGGCCGAGGGCGTCGCGAGTGCGGCCGGGGTCGCCGCGGTGGGCGCGGCCGTCGGGCGATGAGGACGGCGGCGAGAATGCCCAGTGCCAGGCCGCACAGCGTCACGTCGAAGACGCTGCTGATCTGCTGGGCCAGATTGTTGCCATAGACCGGGTTCGCCTGGGTGCCGGGCGGTGTCGCAAAGCGTGGGGCCAGGACGACGCCGAGGATGACGCGAGAAACGCTGAACGCGAACAGAAATCCGGACAGCGACGAGATCAGCCGGCCGGGCAGCGCATCGGTTGTCAGGTTGAGCCGAAGCCAGATCGCCAGCACCGCGGTGACCAGATCGAAGCCCGCCAGCGTCATGGTGTCATAGCGCGAATAGGGGTAATCCAACATCACCGCCGTGGTCAGGTCGGTCAGCCTCATCACCACCGAACCCAGGCACCACGCTGCGATGAGCAGCAAGCCGTTTCGGGCCGCTGCGCGCCAGACCGCCTTGGCTATCGGCCGGCCGCCCGGGGGTCGCACCAAGGTCAGCGGCGCGAAGATGGCAGCGCCGGCCGCCCACGCCAGGAACCCCTCGTATCCGACTCCGGCGGTCGAGGTGTTCTGCGCGATGCCGTGGAATGCGTCGATTTCGCGGCCGACCGGCAGGATCCACACGATGACTCCGGCGACCAGCGCCGAGGCTCCCAGCGCAATCGTGGACAGCCGGTAGTCTTCGGTGCCCTTCAGCATCCACCGGGACGCGACCAGGACCGCAACGAGGGCGACAACGCCATAGACCACCGCCGTGTCGATCACCACGATGTTCTGCTTGCCGAACCCGGAGGCGGCCCCAGCGGGATGCAACGCGTATCGCACCCGCCAGACAAGGTTGAAACCAGCGCTGAGGGCGGCACCGAACATCGACGCATAGCCGATGATTCGGGCGGCCAGCAACCAGTTGCGGTGCTTGTCATCGTCGGTGATCGCGCTGGTGATCGACGGTTGTGCGCTGAGCACCGCGCCGGCGGTTCCCAGCCAGCCGCCCGGCCCGACACCGCCCGGCACGTTGACGGTGCCACCGAAGCGGATCGTTTGGAACGCGTCGTAGACGACGAACGCCAACACCAGCAGCAGATACGGGGTGTTGAGGCCCAGACGCAGCCGGCCTGCCCGGCCGGGATCGGGTTTACCCAGATACGGCACCACGGCCGCCGTCAACGACAGCAGCGTCACCAGGAGCAGGACCCCGAACAAGATTCTGCCGCTGCCCGGAATCCGGAAGCCGAAATACAGATTCCATGGGAAGAACAGTGCACTGACCACCAGCACACCGGCGGCCAGGTCCCGGTTGATGTTCCACCTTTGTAGCGAGTGTCGTGGCTGACCGGGCGGGGCCGGCGGCCGCGCACCCATGATCGGGCCGGTAGGCGTGTCGTCGCTGCTCAGGCTCACGATGCCTCCCTGGGATCGAGATCGGTTGCGGCTGCCTCGGGGTCGGCGCGGCGGCGAGGGAACCCCCTGCCGGCCGCTCGGCGTTGTTGGATTGCGAACATATCCTCCATTCGGACGGCGCGGCAGGTGGCGGGGTTCCGGGTGTGACCCAGCCCTTCGGAAATCCAGTTACGCTGCGTTTGTCGCCTGAAAAGATGAATACTGCCGACCGTATCGCAGTCTAATGATGCCGGACATTGCTGGCCGTGGGGTCGCCAGCCGAAGGAGACCGTAAATGGACGTCGTGTTGGGGGTCGCGGTCGCGGGTCCGGTCGCGCGGTTGGCGCTTGTCGGGGCGGGCGCCGGCGGTTCCGCCGTGATCGACCAATCCTCGGTCGATGTGGCCGAAGAGCCCATCTCGGTGTTGACCGAGACGGTCGCCGGCACGGACCGATTGCTGGCCGACGAGGGCCACCGGCTGGTCGCCACCCGGCTGTGCTGGCCGGATCACGGCAAAGCCGACGAACTGCGGCAGGCCTTGGTCGATTCCGGGGTCCACGATGTGGAGGTGCTGTCGGAGTCGGAGGCTGCCACCGCGCTGTTGGGCGCGCAGGGCTCGGACTCGGCTGTGTTGCTGGTCGGCGATCAGACGGCGAGTTTGTCGGTCGCCGGTGGCGGTGACGCGCCGCCGACCGTGCTGGCTGCCGCGCCGGTCGAGGGTGACGCCGCGGCGACTTTCGACACGCTGATGGCGCGGCTCGACGAGCAGTCGGGCGCACCCGGTGAGGTTTTGCTGGTGGGTGCCTCTGCCGAGCAGACCTCGGTGCTGGCCGACCAGTTCCAGGCCGCTTCGACGATGCGGGTGCAGGTTGCCGACGATCCGACGTTCGCCCTGGCCCGCGGCGCGGCGTTGGTCGCCGGGGCGGCGGCGGGCGCGTCGGGTTCGACGATGGCGCAGCCGGCCGTGGCCGCAGACGCGACGACTTTTCTGCCGCCGGCCGTGGTGCCTGCGGGTGAGGCAGCAGATGCCCAGCTGGCGTACTCGGAGGCCGGCGACTATGACGACTATGCGGGCGACTATGACGATTATGACGGCGAGTACGGCGAGCACAGCGACTATGGCGACGACGAGGCGGCCGCCTCGGGCCGTCCGCGGCTCAACTCGCGGTCGTTGCTGATCAGCAATGCCGTGGTGGCATTCATGGTCATCGGATTTGCTTCGCTGGCGGTGGCGGTGGCGGTCGCCATCCGGCCGACAGCGGCGTCGCAGCCGGTCCAGGGTTACCAGAACGCGCAGCCGGGCAAGTTCATGCCGCTATTGCCGACGGAACAGCAGGCACCGGTCCCACCGCCACCTGTCGACAACCCCACCGCAGGCTTCCAGGGAGGCACCGTCCCGGCCGTCCAGGGCGTGGTTCCCCGGCAGCAAACGCCGCCCGCGACCGGCGGAGAGCCGGTTGCACCGGCCCCGGCGCCTCCCGGCATCGTGCCGGCACCCATCCCGATCCCGGTTCCGGTCATCATTCCGCCCTGGCCGGGTTGGTCACCGGGAGTGACGACGCCGCCGACGACCCCGCCCACCACGGCGCCGACGACACCGCCGACCACGCCGCCGACGACTCCGCCGACGACACCGCCGACGACTCCGCCGACGACTCCGCCGACGACGCCACCCACCACGCCACCGACCACACCGGTGACCACTCCGCCCACGACGATGGCCCCAGTGACCACGACGGTCGCTCCGACGACCGTTCCTCCGACCACGGTCGCTCCGACCACCGTCGCTCCCCAGCCGACGCAGCAGCCGACCCAGGAGCCGACGCAAGCACCAACTCAACAGGTGCCAACCCAACAGGTGCCAACCCAACAGGTGCCAACCCAACAGGTGCCAACCCAACAGGTACCAACCCAGCAGCAGACTGTGGCCCCGCAGGCGCCGCAGACAGTGGCCCCGGCTCCACAGCCGCCGCTCGGGGGTGGTGGTAGCGGTGGCAGCGGCGGTGGTAGCGGTGGCAGCGGCGGTGGCGGCGGCAGCGGCGGTGGTAGCGGTGGCAGCGGCGGTGGCGGCGGCAGCAGCGGTGGCGGCGGCAGCAGCGGCGGCGGCGGCAGCAGCGGCGGCGGCGGCAGCAGCGGTGGCGGCGGCAGCAGCAGCGGCGGTGGCGGCGGCAGCAGCGGCGGCGGCGGCGGTAGCAGCGGCGGCCACTGACCCCGGTTGCGGCGTCGCCTAAGGTCGGTGGGCATGCCTGGCGATGCGGTGACTGTGGTGCTGCCCTGTCTCGACGAGGAAGAGTCGCTGCCGGCGGTACTGGCCGCTATTCCCGCCGGCTATCGGGCGTTGGTGGTGGACAACAACAGCACCGACAACACCGCTGCGGTGGCCGTCGGGCACGGCGCTCACGTGGTTACCGAGCCGCGCCCCGGCTACGGCGCGGCAGTGCATGCCGGCGTGGTCGCCGCGACCACGCCCATCGTCGCCGTCATCGACGCCGACGGTTCAATGGATCCTGGTGACCTGCCCAGGCTGGTCGCCGAACTGGAGCGGGGCGCTGACCTGGTGACGGGCCGCCGGCGTCCGGTGCCCGGATTGCACTGGCCCTGGGTAGCGCGGGTGGGCACGGTAGTGATGAGCTGGCGGCTGCGTACCCGGCACGGGTTGCCGGTGCACGACATCGCGCCCATGCGGGTAGCTCGCCGCGAGGCGCTGCTGCATCTGGGCGTCGCCGATCGGCGGTCCGGGTATCCGCTGGAACTGTTGGTCCGCGCGGCTGCAGCCGGCTGGCGCGTGGTTGAACTCGACGTCAGCTACGGTCCCCGGACCGGCGGCAGATCCAAGGTCAGTGGTTCGTTGCGGGGCAGCATCTTCGCGATTCTGGACTTTTGGAAGGTGATCTCGTGAGCGTGCTGCCGGTCACGGTGCTGGTGGTCGCCAAGGCGCCGGAGCCCGGATTCGCCAAGACGCGGCTGGCCGCGACGGTCGGTGACCGGGTCGCCGCCGACATCGCCGCGGCAGCCCTGCTGGACACGCTCGATGCGGTCGCCGCGGCGCCGGTCGCCGCGCGGGTGGTGGCGCTCACCGGCAATCTCGATAACGCCGCCGCGGCTACCGACATCCGGCAACGGCTCGAGGCATTCACGGTGATCGCGCAGCGTGGCGACGGCTTCGCCGACCGGCTCGCCAACGCACACGCCGACGCTGCAGACGGTTATCCCGTGCTGCAAATCGGAATGGACACCCCGCAGGTGAGTGCCGGGCTTCTGACCGTGTGCGCGCAGCGGCTGCTCGAGACGCCGGCGGTGCTCGGATTGGCACTCGACGGTGGCTGGTGGGTACTGGGCGTGCACACTCCGGCCGCGGCCGAGTGTCTGCGCGGCATCCCGATGTCGCAGTCGGACACCGGTGAACTCACCCTAAAGGCATTGCGCCACGACGGTATTGAGGCAACAACGGTGGCTGCACTGGCCGATGTCGACGTCATTGACGACCTCGCGGTGGTCCGCGACGCCTGCGCCCCGGACAGCCGCTTCGCCCGGGTCACCCGCGCGGCTGGGCTGTGATTGCTAAGGGGCTCTCCGCCGCAGCACCGCCCAGCGCCCGGCGATCCCGACGGCAAACATGCCCAGTCCCGCGGCGACCGATTCCCACGGCAGTGTGACCACCAGGACCAGACAACCGATCAGCCCGCAGACGCTCAGCGCCCGCAGCCGGACGCGGCCCGCCAGGGTGTATGCGGCCGCGTTGGCGATCGCGTAGTAGATCAACACGCCAAAGGACGAGAAACCGATCGTGCCGCGCAGATCCACGGTGGCCACCAGCACGCACACCGCGACGGCAAGCGCGATCTCGGCGTGATGCGGCACCTGATAGCGCGGATGGACCGCGGCCAGCCAGTGAGGCAGGTCTCGATGACGGGCCATCGCCAGCGCGGTGCGCCCCACCCCGGCGATCAGCGCCAGCAGCGCGCCGAGGGAGGCCAGCGCGCCGCCGACGGCCACCACCGGCACCAACGACGCGGCACCGGCGGCGCGCAGCGCCTCGGCCAGCGGAGCGGAGGCACTGACCAGCCGCTGGGGGCCGGCGGCCGACAGCACCGCCACCCCCACCACCAGATAGGTGACCACCGTGATCGTCAGGGCCAGGGTTATCGCCTTCGGGATGGTACGGGCCGGGTCACGAACCTCTTCCCCCATCGTGGCAATGCGCGCATAACCTGCGAACGCGAAGAACAGCAGTCCGGCCGACTGCAGCACCCCGTAGGGCGTGACGGCGGACCAGGCGTCGATCAGATGGGCCGATCCGGGCCTGGCCGCGGCGATGCCGATCACCACGACGGCGAGCGCAATGAAGGTGCAGGCCACCAATATTCGAGCCAGCATCGCGGTCTTGGTGATGCCGCGATAGTTCAGTGCGGCCAACGCGGCCACGGCCGCGACCGCGACGGCTCGCTGCGCCCAGCCCGGCCCGGCGACGGTGTAGGAGGCGACGGTCAACGCCATCGCCGCACACGAGGCGCTCTTGCCGATCACAAACCCCCAACCGGCGACGAAGCCCCACCACGGTCCCAGGCGTTCCCGCCCGTAGATGTAGGTGCCGCCGGACACCGGATACCGCGCAGCCAGCCGGGCGGAGGCGATCGCATTGCAGTAGGCCACCGCCGCGGCGAGGGCCAGCCCGATCAGCAGCCCCACGCCCGCAGCACGGGCGGCCGGGCCAAACGCGGCGAACACCCCGGCGCCGATCATCGATCCCAGCCCGATCACCACCGCATCGGTGGTGCCGAGCCGACGCGCCAGTGCCGACTCTTCCATGCGTCCGCCTACCAGTTGGTGAAGATGATGCTGTTCAGCAGCAGGGCACCGACAGCGTTGACCGCCAGCCACAGCCGGTCGGACTGCGCCGGCAGCAGCGCCGGCGCCGCGGTCAGCCAGATGGTGAATGGCAGCCAGATCCGTTCCGTCTCCGCCTTGCTCAGCATGCTCAGGTCCGCGCAGACGATGGCGGCCAGCGCCCCCAGCAGCAGCAGGTGGAACCCGGAGCGGCGGCGGATCGCGTCGCGGTCGAACACCCGGCTGACGCCGGCGACGCTGCCCAGCCCGATCGCGCACACCACGCACGCCAGGTTGGCCCAGCTCCAGTATTGAAACGGCCGGTTATGGGCGATGCCCTGCCAATAGCGTTGCTGCACAAGCGTATAGCCCTCGAACCAGGAAAAGCCTGCAACCGCGAAGGCCGCCGCCACCGCCGCCGCGGCCAAGACGGCCGGCCCCAGCACCCACAGGGCCGCTCGCCAATCCTTGGAAGACACCAGCACCGCCACTGCGGGCAGCCCCATCAGCAGCAGGCCGTAGCTGAGGAATACACCCCAGCCCAGCAGCAGGCCCACCCCGGCGGCCGCCAGCCCGGGAAACCGCGTCCCACCGTGCACGGCAACCGCGAGCAGCGCGATACCCCACGCCGCGACGCCGGCGAAATATCCGTCGGCCGACACCGCGACCCAGATCGCCGTCGGCGCCAAGGCGACAAACGGGGCGACGCGCCGCGCGGTGTGCTCGCCGGCCAGCGCGCGGACGGTGATAACCATCGCCGCGGCGGCGCTGGAACCGACCAGCAGGCACAGCAGCCCGGCCCAGGCGCCGCCGTGCAGGCCAAGCCGGTCCAGCCACACAAACGTCAGCAGCGCACCCGGGGGATGCCCGGAGACATGCGTGGTCCAGGAATCCGGCTGGAAGTCGACGATCCGGCCGGTGAACGTCCGCACCGTCGCCGGGATATCTTTGATGCCCGACACCTCCGACAAATACTCGTCTTTGGTGGTCAAGCGGCCGGCGAAGCCCAGCCGCCAGCCGTCGATCATCGCTAGCGAGAACGCCCAGGCGCAGCTGGTGACCCAGCTGCCCAGGGTCAATAACCGCCACGAAAGACGTTGCGCCACAACCGGACCCCACGTCACGACGGCCAGCGCAATGACGATCGCGGCGGTGGTGCCCCAGCTGGAGTGGATGTCCCAATATCCGAATATCGGCGCCGCGCCGGCCCGCAAGGCGAAGCGTTCCAGGCCGATATCGCTGCGCGGTTTGACACCCAGGTTCATCCGCGGCAGCAGGAAGGCGGCTGCCACCAGGACGACCCCGACTGCGACGGCTGCCGTTTCCCGACGGGCAATTCTCACGATCGCTCAGCCTATTGATCGCCAGCGACGCGGCGCACCAACGCCGCCCGGTCGACCTTGCCGATGCCGCGGCGCGGTAGCTCGTCGACGATGTGCAGTTCCCGGGGCGCGGCGGTGACATCGAGCGTGCGCGCGACCTGTGCCCGCAATGCCTCCAATGTCGGCGCGGCGCAATCAGCGCGGACCACGATCGCGGCCACCACTCGCTGGCCCAACCGGTCATCGGCCAGCCCGAAAACCGCACAGTCAGCCACCGCGGGGTGGCTGGCCAGTGCGGTCTCCACCGGCCCCGGCAGCACGGTCAGACCGCCGGTGCTGATCGCGTCATCCACCCGCCCCAGGACCCGCAGCGCACCCGAATCATCCACCGCGCCAAGGTCATCGGTGTGGAACCAGCCCGGTTCGGCGAACGGGTCGGGATCGACCGGGTTGCGGTAGCCGTTGGCCAGCATCGCACCACCGAGGGCGATGCGGCCATCGGCCAGGATCCGCACCCGGGCCCCGTCGAGCGGCACTCCGTCGTACACGCAGCCTCCAGCGGTCTCACTCATGCCGTAGGTGCGTACCACCCTGATGCCGGCCGCCGCCGCGGCGTCCAGGACGGGCCGTGGTGCCGGGCCGCCGCCGATCAGCACGGCGTCCAGTTCGGCCAGCGCCGCGGTGGCGGCCGCGTCGGTGAGCGCCTTGGCCAGCTGGGCGGCCACTAGCGACGTGTATCGCCGCCCCGGGGCCAATCGCATTACCGCGCTTGGCAATTGGGTAACGTCGAAGCCGGCGGAAACATTCAGCTCGACGGGCTTGCGACCGGCTAGCACGCTGCGAACCAGCACCTGCAGTCCGGCGATGTGATACGGCGGCACGGCCAGCAGCCAGCTGCCCGGGCCGCCGAGACGGTGGTGGGTGGCCCAGGCGCTGGCGGCCAGAGCGGCCGCGGTCAGCAACGCGCCCTTGGGCGCACCGGTGGTTCCCGACGTCGTCACCACCAGTGCTACGTCGTCGTCGATCTCTTCCCCTACCCGCAATGCGGCCGAGGCAGACTCATCGGGTGCCGCCGTCACGACCAGCGCCGGGTCGCGGCCCTCGAGAACCCGCTGCAGGGCGGGCAGCAGTACCGAGACGGCGAAACCGGGTGGGACGCTCAGCGCCCGCAGGACGGCTATGCGTGGTCCTCGCGGGTTTCGTCGAGCGGGTCGAACGGCCAGCCGTGGGCGGCCAGCCGGGCGCGCACCCGCTCGACATCATCCGGTGACGGCAGGTCGTCGGTGAATTGGGTGATCACCACCCCGATGTCGATCTGGTCGAACTCGCCGCGCCGCATGAGTTCGCTGGCGACGGCCTGCACTTCGTCGTTGGTCAGTCGCCGGGCCAGCAGGGCGAGGACGGCAAAGGAGTCGGTCGGTGGAACTCCCTCGGGATAGCCCGCCCGCAGCCACGACACGATCGAGGTGAGAAATCGGTTCACGCTGATACAACTTCCGGTCGGCCCGTCAAACTATGTCAGGACTAATCCGACGCTACGCGCGTTTGGCTCCGAGGATGTGCCAGCCGAGGTGGTGGGCGATGAAGTCGCGGGCGATATACAGCACGCCGATGACGACCACCGCCAGCACCAGCGCGAAGATCGCCCATCCGAGCACGACCAACACCGGGCGCCGCGGCGCGGCGTGGTCCGCGATGACGCCCGCCCCGGCGGCCTGCAGCCGCACCCCGAGCGCGAACAGCGCCGGCAGCCCGGCGCCGAGCAGCATGCTGAATACCAGGATCTTCGACGTGGCCTCGTAATTGAACCAGTGATTCATGACGCGTTACCCGCCTTGAGCGCGTCGTCGGCGCCGAACTCCGGGAGGTGGCCATTGGTTTCGGGTGCCGGTGGCGAAGGCGGCTGCGCGGCGGGTTTCCCCGGCCCGTCGAGCCCGGCCGTCAGGCTGCCCTCCCAGTCGGCGTTGACGTTGGTGTGGTCCACTCGCGCTTTTCGGGACCGCCGCCAGATGCTCGCGGAGGTCAGGCACAGCAGGCCGAAGCCGACGAAGGCGCCGGGATATCCGCCGATGACGTGCACCAGCTCGTAGGTGATCGCCCCGACCAGGCCGGCCAATGGAAGCGTGATCAGCCATGCGGCCACCATCCGGGCGGCTACCCCCCAACGCACCTCGGCGCCTGGCTTGCCCACGCCGCTGCCCAGCACCGATCCGGTCGCCACCTGGGTGGTCGACAGCGCGTACCCGAAGTGTGCGGACAACAAGATCACCGCGGCCGACGACGACTCGGCCGCCATGCCCTGTGGCGGCTTGATCTCGACCAGCCCCTTGCCCAGTGTCCGGATGATGCGCCAGCCACCCAGGTAGGTGCCCCCGGCCATCGCCACCGCGCAGGACACGATGACCCACAGCGGCGGCATCGTCGCGGCCCTGCTGACCGCGCCGTAGGACATCAGGGCCAGAAAGATGACGCCCATTGTCTTCTGGGCGTCATTGGTGCCGTGCGCCAACGAAACCAGCGACGCCGAGCCGATCTGACCGTGCCGGAACCCGGCTTCGGTTCGCTTGCCCGGGAGGCCACGGATGACCCGGTATACCAGCCAGGTGCCGACCGCCCCGACCAGCGTGGCCAGTAACGCGGCCACCACGGCCGGCACGAGCACCTTGGACACCACACCGCTCCAGATGACGCCGTGACCGCCCACGGCGGCAATAGTGGCTCCGACGATGCCGCCGATCAAGGCGTGCGACGAACTCGACGGGATGCCCAGCAACCAGGTCAGCAGGTTCCACACGATGCCGCCGACCAGGCCGGCGAACACCAACTCCAGTGTCACCAGGTTGGCGTCGATGAGACCTTTGGCGATGGTGGCGGCGACAGCGGTGGACAGGAACGCGCCCACCAGGTTCAGCACCGCCGACAGAATGACCGCTGTTTTTGGCGCCAATGCGCCGCTGGCGATGGAGGTGGCCATGGCGTTGCCGGTGTCGTGGAAACCGTTGGTGAAATCGAAGGCCAACGCGGTGATTACGACGATCACCAATAGGAAGAAGTCGAGGCTCACGGCACCTGATTCTGGTGGTTGGGCTGATCCGCTGTCGAATAACTGAGTACCCGAAACCCAGGTGTATTGCGACTCGTCGCCAGATATTACTTTGCCGTTAACCCGCCGTTCCGCCGCGTTCACCTCGGGTGTCTCTGCGCAGCGGGTGGCCTTGGGGGACCTCGACGAAGATCAGTGTGATGCCGTCCGGGTCGATCACGTGCATCTCGTAGAGGCCCCAGGGTTCGCGCCGCGGCTCGCGGGCGATCGGCACCCCCCGGTCGGCCAGCTCGGCCTGCGTCGCGTCCAGGTCGCGCACCTGCAGCCACAGCGCCCCGGGAAACGGGCCGCGGGAGTGGTCGGGCTCGCCGTAGCCGGCCAGCTCGAGCAGCGACTGGCCAGCGAAAAGCACTGTCCCCGAAGGATATTCGCGGGCTATGGCCAGCCCCAGCTGGTCGCGGTAGAAGCTCAGCGACTTCTGATAGTCGGCCGGCCGCAGCAGCATCCGACTGGCCAGGATTTCCATGGTGTCGTGTCTATCACGTCGTCGTCAGTTGGGGCCGCATCGGCTCCGCAGGGTAGGCACGCCGGGGCCGGTGAGCTCGTCGCAACCGGCGACCCGGCCCGTCGTGGCGAGCAGCAGTGACAGCAGCGGACCCTCGACCTTGTCGCCTCGGCCGTGCTGCCAGTCGTGGTCGGTGGCCCGCAACGCCAGCCCGGATATGCGGCTCTTGGAGCCGATGAGCATGTTTGAGCCCTTGTAGAAGTCGATCACCTGTGCAACCGCGTCGGGCGGATAGGCGTGCGAGATGCCCAGCGGACGACGGATGTCCTCGCCGTGCACGACGACCTCACCGAGCCACGACGTCTTCGGCCCGGGCGGGGCGGAGGTGGAATGCTGCAAGCGGCGGAACTCCTCTAGGGTGGCGGCCGCATCGGGGCCGCGGCGCTTGGCTATCTGGCCCTCGGCGAAGTTGTCGAAGTTGAACCCCGCTCTGGCCAACGCCAGCATGAAGCTGGCCGGGTTCAGTGCTGCCGTCGCCGACAGGTGCGCGACGACGTCGCGCACCGTCCATCCGGTGCACAGCGACGGGGTGTCCCACTGCGGGGGTGTCAGGGTGGCGAGGTCGTCGGCGAGCGCGCCGCGCTCGGCCGCAATGGTGGTCCAGATGTCGGCCATGAAAACTCCCGGGTTAGTTGCCGTCGAGCTGGTTGTCGCGTTGCTGCATAAGGGCATTGACCCAGCGGGGGCCGATGGTGTTCAGTGCCTTGGCTGCCAGGGCGATCCGCGGCGCGATCCGCACCGGCCGGGTGCGCGCGGCGGTCACCATCCACTCGGCCGCCTCCCGTGGCGTCAAGGCGGGCATTCCCTCGTAGGCCTTCGTCGGTGCGATCATCGGAGTCGACACCAAAGGGTAGTAGAGCGTCGTGGAATGCACCCCGTTGCGCCCCCACTCGGTTTCGATGGTTCGGCTCACCGCCGACAGCGCGGCCTTCGACGCGTTGTACACCGAGAACAGCGGTGCCGCTTCCGACAACACGCCCCACGTCGCGACATTGATGATGTGGCCGTCGCCGCGCTCGCGCATCCCCGGCGCCAGTCCGCGGATCAGCCGCAACGGGGCGTAGTAGTTCAGCGCGATCGTCCGTTCGACGTCGTGCCAGCGTTGCAGCGATTCGTCCAGCGGACGACGGATGGACCGCGCGGCGTTGTTGATCAGGATGTCGACGCCGCCGATGCGCCGTTGCACGTCGGTCACCAGGGCGTCGACGGCCTCCATGTCGGAAAGGTCGCAGGGCATCGACAGCGCCACTCCATCGGACGTCGTGATGCGGTCTGCCACGGCGTCCAACAAATCCTTGCGGCGGGCGACGACGGCAACGGTGGCGCCGCGGCGGGCGAACAACTCGGCCGCTGCCTCGCCGATGCCGGAGGAGGCGCCGGTGATCAGGATGCGCTTCCCGGCCAGGTTTACCGGTTTGATCATGGGCCGGTTGACCAGCACTTGCGGTGACGCCGGCGGCCGCATGGTGGCCAGCGAGATCTGCTCGGCCAACCGGCGCAGCGGACTCTTGCTCACAGGTGGGCAGTCTAGGGGGCGGCCCTAGAAGTACCGCGGGAACCGGCTCCAGTCCGGCGGGCGCTTCTGCAGGAACGCGTCGCGGCCCTCGACGGCCTCGTCGGTCATGTACGCCAATCGGGTGGCCTCACCGGCAAACAGCTGCTGACCCACCAGACCGTCGTCGAGCAGATTGAACGCGAACTTCAGCATCCGTTGCGCCTGAGGCGATTTCGCGTTGATCTCCGCCGCCCACTGCAGACCGGCCGTCTCCAGCCCGGCGTGGTCCACCACCTCGTTGACCGCGCCCATGCGGTGCATCTGCTCGGCGGTGTACGGCCGGCCCAGGAAGAAGATCTCGCGGGCGAATTTCTGGCCGACCTGACGGGCGAGATACGCGCTGCCGTAGCCGCCGTCGAAGCTCCCGACGTCGGCGTCGGTCTGTTTGAATCGGGCGTGTTCGCGGCTGGCCAGGGTCAGGTCGCACACGACGTGCAGGCTGTGCCCGCCGCCGGCGGCCCACCCGTTGACCAGGCAGATGACCACCTTGGGCATGAACCGGATCAGCCGTTGCACCTCGAGGATGTGCAATCGCCCGGCGCGGGCTACGTCGACGGTGTCCGCGGTCTCGCCGGAGGCGTACTGGTAACCGCTACGCCCGCGGATGCGTTGGTCACCGCCGGAGCAGAACGCCCAGCCGCCGTCTTTGGGGGAGGGCCCGTTGCCGGTCAACAGGACCACGCCCACGCCGGGTGACATCCGCGCGTGGTCCAGCGCCCGGTAGAGCTCGTCGACGGTGTGCGGCCGGAAGGCGTTGCGCACCTCGGGACGGTTGAACGCCACCCGGACCGTGGCGTCGCTGACGTGGCGGTGGTAGGTGATGTCGGTCAGGTCGCCGAATCCGTCGACCGGCCGCCACACGTTAGGGTCAAAGGGGTTGTCGCTCAAATCTTGTGGACTCCGTTCTCACGCGGGCTCGAACCGGAAGACGACGAAGCGCCCGGCCATTGCCTCGAGTTCGTCGGGGCTGCCCTTGGTGATCAGGCCGCATCGCTTCATCACCCGCACGCCCGTGGGCACGTGGGCCGGAAAGGCGCGCAGGATCGGACGGGCCTGCGCGGGCGGCAGCTCCACCAGCCGCAGGCGTTCGGACCTGCGGCCCCGGGTCAGGGTGACTTCGCCTGCGGCACGGACGTTTTCGACCCAGTCGGCGCCCGGGAAGCCGGCCACGACATACCTGGCTCCGTCGACAACCATCGGTGTGACGGGCGTCGATCGCGGAATGCCGGACTTGCGGCCGGGCACCGTCAACACGGCCGGATCTTCCGCGCCAGCAGCCAGTCCCAGTCGCGACACGGTCATCATGACCCTGTTGGTCGCCTTCAGCCACCACGGCGGCTTGACCCGGTCACCGTCAGTCATGGCTGCCACAGTAGTCACCACCCCCGAGCGTGACGCCACAGTCACGCCCGGCCGCGAACGCGCCTGCAGCGTCACGCTGGGCGCCGCACCAGCCCAGCATCAGCCGACGGCGCGGCCCGCACCCTCCCAGAACCGCGCCCGCACCGCCTTCTTGTCCGGCTTGCCCAGCCCGGTCAACGGCAGCGAGTCGACAACCACCACCCGCTTGGGCGACTGCACCGAACCCTTGCGTTCCTTGACGGCGGTCTGGATTTCGGCGGTCATCGCCTCGATGGCCGCCTCGTCGCGGGGGGCGTCGGCCCGCAGTACCACCACCGCGGTGACGGCCTCGCCCCACTTCTCGTCGGGCGTACCGACCACACACACCTGGGCAACGCAAGCATGCTCGGCGACCACGTCTTCGACCTCGCGGGGGAACACGTTGAATCCGCCGGTGACGATCATGTCCTTGACCCGGTCGACGATGTAGTAGAACCCGTCCTCGTCTTCGCGGGCCATGTCGCCGGTGTGCAGCCAGCCGTCCCGGAATGTCTCGGCCGTCGCGTCAGGCAGATTCCAGTAACCACCGGCCAACAGCGGTCCGCTGACACAGATTTCGCCCGGCTCGCCCTGCGGCACCGGCGTGCCGTTCTCGCCGAGCAGCGCCACCCGCGCGAACAGGGTCGGGCGCCCGCACGAGGTCAGCCGCTTCTCGTCGTGGTCACCCTTGGCCAGGTAGGTGATCACCATCGGGGCCTCGGATTGGCCGTAGTACTGGGCGAAGATCGGGCCGAACCGCGCGATCGCCTCGGCCAGCCGCACCGGGTTGATCGCCGAGGCGCCGTAATAGACGGTCTGCAGCGACGACAGGTCGCGGGTGTGCGAGTCCGGGTGGTCCAGCAGCGCGTAGAGCATCGACGGCACCAGCATCGTAGCTGTAATGCGTTGCTCCTCAATGACTTTCAGCACTTCGGCGGGGTCGAACTTGGCCAGCACCACCATTTCGCCGCCCTTGATCACGGTCGGCGTGAAAAACGCCGCGCCGGCGTGCGATAACGGCGTGCACATCAGAAACCGCGGGTTTTCCGGCCATTCCCATTCGGCGAGCTGAATCGATGTCAT
This sequence comes from Mycobacterium pseudokansasii, assembly GCF_900566075.1. Taxonomy (NCBI): domain Bacteria; kingdom Bacillati; phylum Actinomycetota; class Actinomycetes; order Mycobacteriales; family Mycobacteriaceae; genus Mycobacterium; species Mycobacterium pseudokansasii. The sequence goes on from NZ_UPHU01000001.1 coordinate 824,521, forward strand.
GGTGACAATCGACTGCGCGGTCCCCATCACGCCCTTGGGCTTTCCGGTGGTGCCCCCGGTGTAGGTCAGCCCGATGACCTGGTCCGGCGGCAGGTCGGCGGGCACCAGCGGCCGCGGCTGGTATTTGGCCGCCTCTGCGGACAAGTCGACAGCCACCTCTTTCAAGGCGTCCGGCACCGGCCCGATGGTCAGAATCTGCTTCAGCGAATCCACCTTTTCCAGCAGCCCCAGCGCGCGCTCGACGAACATCGGGTTGGGGTCGATGATCAGCGAGCTGATCCCGGCGTCGGAGAGCACGTAGGCGTGGTCGTCCAGCGACCCCAGCGGGTGCAGCGCGGTGCGCCGGTAGCCGCGGGTCTGCCCGGCGCCGATGATCATCAGCACTTCCGGACGGTTGAGCGACAGCAGGCCGACGGCGACGCCGGTACCGGCACCCAGCGCCTCGAAGGCCTGGATGTACTGGCTGATCCGGTCGGCCAGCTGGCCGCCGGTCAGGGTGGTGTCGCCCAGGAACAGCACCGGCTTGTTCGTGTGGCGCTTGAGTGCGCCCACCAGCAGATGGCCGTTATGGACCGGGTTGCGCAACGACTCGTCACTCATGTGGCAAGACTAGAACGTGTTGCAATTCGGGCTTACCGCACCCTCGCGGGCCGCAGTTATCACTAGGATCGCCGCTCATGGGCCATGCAGATCTCGTCATTATCGGAACCGTGCTCACCGTCGACGAGTCCCGCCCCACCGCCGAAGCGCTCGCTGTGACCGACGGCCGGATCGTCACCGTCGGAAACCGGTCCGACGTCAACGACCTCATCGGCGCCGACACCCGGACCATCGACCTGGGTTCGGGCTGTGTCATGCCGGGTTTCGTTGAGGCCCATGGCCATCCGCTGATGGAAGCGGTCGCGCTGTCAGACCGGTTCGTCGACATCCGTCCGGTCACCATCGGCAGGGCCGACGCCGTCGTCGAGGCGATCCGCGGCGAAGTCGCCCGACGCGGAGCCGAGGGCGCCTACTTCAACGGCTGGGACCCGCTGCTGCAGTCGGGTCTTCCGAAACCCACGCTGGCCTGGCTCGACGAGACGGCGCCCGAGGGGCCGTTGGTGATCATCCACAACTCCGGCCACAAGGCCTTCTTCAACTCGCACGCGGCCCGGATCAACGGCCTGACCCGCGACACTCCCGATCCCAAGGGCTCCAGCTACGGCCGCGACGCCGACGGGGAACTCGACGGCACCGCCGTGGAAATCGGGGCGGTGTTCTCCCTGCTGGGCGATGCGATCAAACCCGACGACTACCCGGCGATGCTGCGGGCCGAATGTGTCCGGCTCAACCGTGCAGGCCTGACCATGTGCTCGGAAATGGCCTTCGATCCGGCTTACGGGCCACTGGTCGAGCAGGTCCGCGACGATCTGACGGTGCGGTTACGCACCTACGAGATGTCCACTGCGCGGATGTCCACCGACGCCACGCCCGGCCAGGGCGACGACATCCTGCGTCAGGTGGGAATCAAGATCTGGGTGGACGGTTCCCCGTATGTCGGCAACATTGACCTGTCTTTTCCCTACCTGGACACCGCAGCCACCCGGACCATCGGTGTGCCACCCGGCTCGTGTGGCTGCGCCAACTACACCCGCGAGCAGCTCACCGAAATCGTGCACGCCTACTTCCCCAAGGGCTGGCAGATGGCCTGTCACGTGCAGGGCGACGCCGGTGTCGACACCATCCTCGATGTCTACGAAGACGTGCTGCGCGCGCACCCGCGCGAGGATCACCGGCTGCGACTCGAGCACGTCGGCGCCATCCGGCCCGACCAACTGCAGCGGGCGGCCGAACTCGGCGTCACCTGCAGCATCTTCGTCGACCAGATCCACTACTGGGGTGACGTCGTGGTCGACGGCCTGTTCGGGCCGGAACGCGGATCCCGCTGGATGCCGGCCGGGTCCGCGGTGGCCACCGGCATGCGGATCTCATTGCACAACGATCCGCCGGTGACCCCGGAAGAACCGCTGCGCAACATCAGCGTGGCTGTGACAAGAGTGGCGCCCAGCGGTCGGGTGCTGGGCCCCCAGGAGTGTTTGACGGTCGAGCAGGCGATCCGTGCGCAGACCCTCGATCCCGCCTGGCAGATGTTCGCCGACGACGTCGTCGGCTCGCTCGAGGTGGGCAAGTACGCGGACATGGTGGTGCTGTCGGCGGATCCGCGGACGGTTCCGCCCGAGGAGATCGCCGATCTCGAGGTGCGGGCGACATTTCTGGCGGGCCGGCAGGTCTATCGGCAGTGACGCCCGCGCTGGCGGACTTGCTGGACCGCGTACACGTCGTGGCTCTGCCCATGCGGGTGCGCTTTCGCGGCCTCACCACCCGTGAGGTGGCGTTGATCGACGGCCCTGCCGGCTGGGGCGAATTCGGAGCATTCCTGGAATACCAGCCGCCGGAAGCCGCCGCCTGGCTGGCCTCGGCCCTAGAGGCCGCTTATCGTGAGCCGCCGCCGGTGCGACGCGACCGTATCCCCATCAACGCCACCGTGCCCGCCGTCGCCGCCGCCGAGGTGCCGGAGGTGCTGGCCCGGTTCCCCGGCGCCCGCACCGCCAAGGTGAAGGTCGCCGAGCCGGGACAGAGCCTGGCCGACGACGTCGAGCGGGTCAACGCGGTACGGCGGCTGGTCCCGACGGTGCGGGTGGACGCCAACGGCGGCTGGAGCGTCGCCCGGGCCGTGGCGGCCGCTGCCGCCCTGACGGCCGACGGCCCGCTGGAATACCTCGAACAGCCCTGCGCGACCGTCGCCGAACTTGCCGAGCTGCGCCGGCGGATCGATGTGCCCATTGCCGCCGACGAATCCATCCGCAAGGCCGACGACCCGCTGGCCGTCGTCCGCGCCGGGGCCGCCGATGTCGCCGTGCTGAAAGTTGCTCCACTGGGCGGAGTTTCGGCATTGCTGGACATCGCCGCGCAGATCGACATCCCGGTGGTGATCTCCAGCGCGCTGGATTCGGCCGTGGGCATAAGCCATGGCCTCACCGCCGCCGCGGCCCTGCCCGAGCTCGATCACGCCTGCGGGCTGGGCACCGGGGGACTGTTCGTCGAGGATGTCACCGATCCGGTCATGCCCGTCGACGGCACTGTGGCTGTCGGGCCGGTCACGCCCGACCCGGCGCGGCTGCACGCCCTGGCCGCGCCGCCTGACCGGCGGCAATGGTGGATCGATCGGATCAAGGCCTGCTACCCGCTGCTGTACCGTCGTTCGGGTGATCAACCTGGCTTACGACGACAAAGGGACCGGTGACCCGGTCCTTTTTATCGCCGGTCGCGGCGGTGCCGGACGCACCTGGCATCCTCACCAAGTCCCGGCGTTCCTGGCCGCCGGATATCGCTGCATCACGTTTGACAATCGCGGGGTCGGCGCCACCGAAAACGCCGAGGGCTTCACCACGCAGACCATGGTCAACGACACCGCGGCGCTGATCGAATCCCTGGGTATCGCCCCGGTGCGCATCGTCGGGGTATCCATGGGCGCTTATATCGCCCAGGAGCTGATGGTGGTGCGGCCCGAACTGGTCAGCGCCGCGGTATTGATGGCCACCCGCGGCCGGCTGGACCGCGCCCGGCAGTTCTTCCGCGCCGCCGAGGCCGAGCTGTATGACTCCGGCACCCAGTTGCCGCTCGCATACGATGCGAGAGCTCGCCTGCTGGAGAGCTTTTCGCGCAAGACGCTCAACGACGACACGGCCGTGGCCGATTGGATCGCGATGTTCTCCATGTGGCCGGTCAAGCAGACACCGGGACTTCGGTGTCAATTGGACTGCTCGCCGCAGACCAACCGGCTGCCCGCCTACCGCAATATTGCCGCGCCAGTGCTGGTGATCGGCTTCGCCGATGACATCGTGACCCCGCCGCACTTGGGACGAGAGGTCGCTGACGCCCTGCCCAACGGTCGCTACCTGCAGATACCCGATGCCGGCCACCTCGGCTTCTTCGAGCGGCCGGAGCCCGTCAACGCCGCGGTGCTGCGGTTTTTCGCCAGCGTCAAGGCCTGAACGCCTTGACCGCGGGTTGTGACACCCTGTACTGGTGAACCCCTCGACGACACAGGCCCGCGTCGTCGTTGACGAGCTGATTCGCGGCGGCGTCCGCGACGTGGTTCTTTGTCCGGGTTCACGAAACGCGCCGCTGGCATTCGCGCTGCAGGACGCCGACCGGGCCGGCCGGGTTCGGCTGCATGTGCGCATCGACGAACGCACCGCCGGTTATCTGGCGATTGGGCTGGCGGTCGCGGCGGGCGCACCGGTATGTGTCGCGATGACGTCGGGCACCGCCGTCGCCAACCTCGGCCCGGCCGTGGTCGAGGCCAACTATGCCCGGGTGCCGCTGATCGTGCTCTCGGCCAACCGGCCCTACGAACTGCTGGGCACCGGCGCCAACCAGACCATGGAGCAACTCGGCTACTTCGGCACCCAGGTCCGCGCGACTATCAGCCTGGGTCTGGCCGAGGATGCGCCCGAGCGCCTGCCCGCCCTCAACGCGACGTGGCGATCGGCAACCTGCCGAGTATTGGTGGCGGCCAAGGGTTCTCGTACCGCCAACGCCGGACCGGTGCATTTCGACATCCCGTTGCGCGAACCGCTGGTTCCCGACCCGGAGCCCCACGGCGCCGCCGTGCCCCCGGGCCGGCCGGACGGCAAACCGTGGACCTACACACCGCCGGTCACCTTCGACCAGCCGCTGGACATCGACGTGTCGGCAGACACCGTCGTCATCGCCGGACACGGCGCCGGGGTGAACCGCAATCTGGCGGAGCTGCCGACCGTCGCGGAGCCGACCGCGCCGTACGCACCCAACCCGTTGCATCCGCTCACCCTGCCGCTGCTGCGTCCCCAACAGGTGATCATGCTGGGCCGCCCGACGCTGCATCGCCCGGTGTCGGCCCTGCTGGCCAACCCGGCAGTGCCGGTCTACGCGCTGACGACCGGGCCGCGCTGGCCGGACGTCTCGGGCAACTCACAGGCCACCGGCACCAGGGCGGTCCTGTGCGGCACGCCCAACCCGAAGTGGCTGCAGCGCTGTGCGGACCTGAATCGCCACGCGCTCGCCGCGGTGCGCGAGCAGCTGGCGGCCCACCCGCTGACCACCGGTCTGCACGTCGCCGCGGCGGTGGCTGACACGTTGCGGCCCGGCGACCAGCTGGTCCTCGGGGCGTCCAACCCGGTGCGCGACGCGGCCCTGGTCGGGCTGAACACCCGGGGCATCCAGGTCCGGTCCAACCGCGGCGTCGCCGGTATCGACGGCACCGTCTCCACGGCCATCGGCGCGGCTTTAGCTTATGAGCGGGCTTATGAGACGGCGCACCAAGGTCGCACCATCGCCCTGATCGGAGACCTGACCTTCGTCCACGACAGCTCCGGGCTGCTGATCGGTCCCACCGAGCCGACGCCGCAGCGCCTGACGATCGTGGTGTCCAACGACAACGGCGGCGGCATTTTCGAACTGCTCGAGCAGGGTGACCCGCGGTTCTCCGACGTGTCGTCGCGGATCTTCGGCACCCCACACGACGTCGACGTGGGCGCGCTGTGTCGCGCCTACCACGTGGAAAGCCGCCAGATCGAGGTCCAGCAGCTGCGGGCCGCGTTGGACGAACCCAACCCCGGACTGCGGGTGCTCGAGGTCAAAGCGGACCGGTCGTCGCTGCGGCAATTGCACGCCGCTATCAAGGCGGCCCTGTGATTTCGCCAAAGCTGTTGCTGCGCATCCTGATCCATGGCACCAGCGAAGAACTGCCGGACACCTGGCCGCGACGGGTGGTGCGGTGGGTCCGCATCACCGTCCTGATCATCACCGCCTTGGTCACCTTGCAGTCGGTGCTGCTGGTGGCCGGCGCCTGGCGTAACGACCTGGCCATCGAACGCAACATGGGCGTCGCGCAGGCCGAGGTGCTCAGTGCCGGCCCGCGCCGTTCCACCATCGAGTTCGTCACACCCGAGCGGATCACCTATCGCCCCGAGCTCGGCGTGCTGTATCCCTCCGAGCTGGCTACCGGTATGCGGATCTACGTCGAATACAACAAGAAAGATCCCAATCTGGTCCGGGTGCAGCACCGCAACGCGAGCCTGGCGATCATCCCGGCAGGGTCTATCGCGGTCGTGGCCTGGCTGGCCGCGGCGGTCGCGCTGATCGGTCTGGCCCTGCTGGACCGGCGGCTGGACAAGCACCTGAACAGCCCGCCGTGCGGCTAGTTTTCGCGCCGCGTATGCCCGTGCGAAACCTTGCCGACAATCAGGCCTGACACCGTAGCCGGGTGCGCGTTGCGATCGTCGCCGAGTCGTTCCTGCCCAACGTCAACGGCGTCAGCAACTCGGTGCTCCACATACTCGAGCATCTGCGCCGCACCGGTCATGAGGCCCTCGTCATTGCCCCGGACAACCCGCCCGGCGAGCCGCGCGCCGACCGGCTGCATGACGGTCTCCGGGTCCACCGGGTGCCGGCCCGGATGTTCCCCAAGGTGACCACGCTGCCACTGGGTGTGCCGACCCCGCGGATCCTTCGGGTGCTGCGCGGCTTCGACCCCGACGTGGTGCATCTGGCGTCACCGGCGCTGCTCGGCTACGGCGGGCTGCGCGCGGCCCGCCGTCTCGGCGCCCCGACGGTCGCGGTGTTCCAGACCGACGTACCGGGGTTCGCCGCCAGCTACGGCATTCCGCTGGCGTCACGGGCCGCGTGGGTCTGGTTTCGCCACCTGCACAGCCTCGCCGACCGTACCCTCGCGCCGTCCACGGCAACCATGGAAGACCTTGCCGTCCAAGGTATCCCGCGAGTCCACCGATGGGCGCGCGGAGTCGACCTGCTGCGGTTCGTGCCGTCCGCCCGCGACGCGGCGCTGCGCCGGCACTGGTCGCCCGACGGTAGGCCGATTGTCGGTTTTGTCGGCCGTCTGGCCCCGGAGAAGCATGTCGAGCGGCTCGCGTCGCTGAGCGCCTCCGGCGCGGTGCGGCTGGTCATCGTAGGCGCCGGAGTCGACCGTCGCAAACTCGAATCGGCAATGCCCACAGCACTTTTCACCGGAGCTCTGCACGGTGACGAGCTCGCGAGGGCATATGCCAGCATGGACGTCTTCGTGCATCCCGGCGAACACGAGACGTTCTGTCAGGTCGTGCAGGAAGCGCTGGCGTCGGGGCTGCCGGTTATCGCCCCCGACGCCGGCGGCCCCCGCGACCTGGTTGTCCCCTACCGCACCGGATTGCTGCTGCCGGTCGCCGAGTTCGAGGCCCGGTTGCCGGCTGCCGTCGCGCACCTGGTGTCCGAACGCAGCCGCTACGCACCGGCGGCGCGGCGCAGTGTGCTGGGCCGGGGCTGGCCGGCGATCTGCGACGAGCTGCTGGGCCACTACGCGGCGGTGCTCTCGCCGGCTGCGCGGGCGCGCGATTCGGTGTGGCGAACGCGTCGTGCCTAAGCCTAAGGCACGTTTCAGGTTTCGATGCTCGGAGTCTTTCTCGTCGTGGGTGCTCATGGATGCGGGTTCGTGGCGGGTCCAATTCCGGGTCGCGGTATTGGGCGCCTAAGTTGCTTAATGTGCCGATGCACATCCCGGCATGGCGATAGCATCGGCGTGTTCGGGCCCCTAGCGGCTGATGCTGCGGTTGGTGGGCTGGCGAGGAGGATCGGCGTGGTGTCGTATGTGATCGCCGTACCGCATCTGGTGACAGCCGCCGCAACGGATTTGGCGGGCATTGGGTCGGTAATCAGTGTGGCCAACGCCGCGGCGGCCGCTCCGACAACGGCGTTGGCGGCGGCGGGTGCTGACGAGGTGTCTGCGGCTATCGCGGCTCTGTTTGCTGCGCACGCCCAGAACTACCAGGCGCTGAGCGCGCGGCTGGCGGCGTTTCATGGCCAATTCGTCCAGGCCGTGACTGCTGCCGGGAATGCCTATGCCGCCGCTGAAGCCGCTAACGTCGCACCCCTGCAGGTCCTTGAGCAGCAGGTACTGGGTGTGATCAATGCGCCCACACAGCTGCTACTGGGACGCCCGCTGATTGGTAACGGCGCCAATGGGGCGCCCGGGACGGGGCAAAACGGCGGGGCCGGTGGGCTGCTGTTCGGCAACGGCGGCAATGGCGGATCCGGTGGCGGTACCCATCCCGGTGGCGGCAACGGCGGTGACGCCGGGTTGTTCGGTTGGGGTGGCAGCGGTGGTCTGGGTGCGCCGGGTGCGCCCGGGGGCAATGGCGGTAGCGGCGGGTTGTGGTTCGGCGGCGGTGGGGCCGGTGGGGCCGGTGGCAACGCCATCATGCCTGGCCAGAATGGCGGGGCGGGTGGCAGCGGGGGATCGGCCTGGTTCTTCGGTCAGGGCGGGGCCGGTGGGGCGGGCGGACTGGGTGCCACCGGTGCCGACGGCGTCAACCCAGGCCCGCTGCCTGCCGGCCCCCCGGCGAGCGACGGCTCACCGGGTAGCGCTGGAACCTTCGGTGGGAACGGTGGAGCCGGCACCAATGGAGTCAGCAGCCCCACCCAGGGGCAGGCCGGCGGTACCGGCGGCGTCGGCGGCAGCGGTACTACGTACGGGGGTAATGGGGGTGTCGGGGGTAACGGCGGGGTGGGCGCCCCGGGCGGTGCGGGCGGTGATGGCGGCTTTGGCGGCTCGGAAGCGGGCAATGGCGCTAACGGGGGCAACGGCGGTGCGGGCGCCGCGGGAGGGCAGGGTGGCACCGGCGGTGCGTGGGGCGGTACTTCCTTTACTTCCTCAGGACACGCCGGCACCGGCGGCACCGGGGGCGCTGGGGGTACCGGCGCGGATGGCGGCACCGGGGGCACCGGCGGGCCGGGTTTCGTGGGCGGCGGTGGCGGTTCGGGCGGGCCGGGCGGTGTTGGCACCGCGGGTGGCTCCGGCGGCTCCGGGGGCGCCGGAGGCGCGGGCGGTCATGGCGGCCTACTGATCGGCAATGGCGGATCCGGTGGCGTGGGTGGTGGCGCCGGTGCCGGTGGCACCGGCGCCACCGCCGGTGCCGGTGGCTCCGGCGGCAGCGGCGGCGCCGCACCCGCCGCGGGTGGAGGCGCCAACGGTAACGGCGGAGCGGGTGGTTTTGGGGGTGTCGGAGGTACCGGGGGCACCGGCGGCACGGGCGGCGCCGGAGGTGCCGGTGGCCACGGTGGTTTCCTGATTGGTGATGGCGGCGCCGGTGGCATCGGGGGAAACGCTGGCGGCGGCGGCATGGGCGGCACCGGCGGCGCCGGCGGCGGCGGCGGCAACACCGGCTTGGTTGTCGGGAACCTGGCCGGTGCCGGCGGTAATGGCGGCAATGGCGGCAACGGCGGCACCGGAGGTGCCGGTGGCAACGGCGGAAGCGGCGGTATTGGCGGGGCAGGCGGGCTTTGGGGCCATGCTGGCGCGTCGGTCGCCGGCGGCAGCGCGGGTGCCGGCGGCACCGGCGGCAACCCGGGGTCCGGAGGTTCTTTCGGGGCGGGGTTGTCGACTGGCGTTGCCGGTCAGGCCGGTCAGACCGGGGCGACCGGCGACGACGGCCGGCCCGGGTGATACGCGCTTGACGGGCCCGCGCTGGCGGGGGCGGCGAACGAACGGCGCCGGCAGTTCGCAGTCCGCCTGAGGCGGGTAGCGTCTGGCTGGTGAGCCGCGCCGCCCTGGACAAGAATCCCCGGGACGTCGCGTCGATGTTCGACGGTGTCGCCCGCCGTTACGACCTGACCAATACCGTGCTGTCGCTGGGCCGGGACCGGTACTGGCGGCGCGCCACCCGGTCGGCGTTGCGGATCGGTCCCGGCGACACGGTGCTGGACCTGGCCGCGGGCACGGCGGTGTCCACCGTGGAGTTGGCGAAGTCCGGCGCATGGTGTGTGGCGGCCGACTTCTCGGTCGGGATGCTGGCCGCCGGCGGGGCCCGCAAGGTGCCCAAGGTCGCCGGTGACGCCACTCGGCTGCCGTTCGCCGACGGGGTATTCGACGCGGTCACCATCAGTTTCGGGCTGCGCAATGTGGCCGACTTCCCGGCCGCGTTGCGCGAGATGGCCCGGGTCACCCGGGCCGGGGGCCAGTTGGTGGTGTGCGAATTCTCCACGCCCACAAGCGCGTTGTTCGCCACGGTCTACAAGGAATACCTGATGCGGGCGTTGCCGCGGGTGGCGCGTGCGGTGTCCAGCAACCCCGACGCCTATGTGTACCTCGCGGAGTCGATCAGGGCATGGCCGGACCAGGCGAGCCTGGCGGCCCACATTTCGCGGGCCGGGTGGTCGGCGGTGCGGTGGCGCAACCTGACCGGCGGAATCGTGGCGCTGCATGCCGGGTACAAGACCGGCGAACCCGATTAGCTGATGCCGGCACCCTGCAGAACGCCGACCTGCTCGGGGCAGTAGTGGTCGATGGCGGCACCCAGGAATTGCAGCGCCTGCCCCTGCGTGGTCCCGCGCGGCAGGTTGCGCTGCAGGAAGGTCGCCGAGTTGTAGGCAGTGTGGTCGACGCCTCGTTCCAGCCGCTCGCAGCTGATCTTGGCCAGCCACGCGAGCTGGTCCTGCGGGCCGTAAACGCCGAAACCGTTGACGGTTTGCTTGAATGTGTAGTCGTAGTCGTCGGCCCGCGCGGGTGCGGCCAGCACGACGGTGACCGCGGCTGTGGAGGCGATAAGAGCCAGCCCCGTTCCCTTCATTAGCCGGACTATACACCTCTGCTGCACGTCGCAAGAGGCGCAGCAGGGCTCAACTGAACGGCGGCCGGCGATCGATCAGCCGCGACGCCCGACCGGCGCCGCGCCACACCCGCGCCACCCAGTCGGCGTCGTCGTCGGTGACCAAATTGGCCATCACGCGCACGGCGATCGTCATCAATGTGGTGGAGCGCATCGCCACGGGACCGGTGGTGGGCAAGAACCGCTGGAAAGTCAGCAACAACGCCAGCCTGCGTGCCACCGAGAATCCCCGGGCGTAGTGGTCGTGCAGCAGCGACGGCCACACCCGGGACAGGTCGGCTGCGTCCAGCACTTCGGCGGCCAGCCGCCCGGTCTCGAGCCCGTAGTCGATGCCCTCGCCGTTGAGCGGGTTGACGCACGCCGCGGCATCGCCGATCAACATCCAATTCGGCCCGGCCACCCCGGAAACCGCGCCGCCCATCGGCAGCAGCGCCGACGCCACCGCCCGGGGCTCGCCGGGAAAGCCCCACTCGTCGCGGTGCAGGTCGGTGTAGTACGACATCAGCGGCCGCAGCGCCAGCTCGGCCGGTCGTTTGGTGGTCGACAGCGCTCCCACGCCGATATTCACCTCGCCGTTGCCCAGCGGGAAAATCCAGCCGTAGCCGGGCAACACGGCGCCGTCGGGAGAGCGCAGTTCCAGATGCGAGGTGAGCCACGGATCGTCCGCGCGCTCGGTCGTCAAATAGCCGCGTGCGGCAATGCCGTAGACCGTCTCCTGATGCCATCGGCGGCCCAGCTTGCGGCCCAGCGGCGACCGCGCGCCGTCGGCGACGATCAACTGCCCACAGGCCACCTCGGTCCCGTCGGCCAACCTGACCGACACCACTCGCCGCGACGAGTCATGATGCGCTGCAACGACTTTCGTACCAAGCAGCATGCGGGCCCCGCAGTCCTCGGCGACTTTGCGGATCCGGTCGTCGAGTTCCGTGCGGGCCACCGCGCTGCTGTGCGCCGGGAAGGACGGTCCGGGCCAGGCGATTTCCACCTCGCCGCCGAATCCGCTCATCCGTAGGCCGTGGTGGCGGATGCGGCCGGCCAGCCACCGGCCGAGCCCCAGCCGTTCCAGTTCGGCGATCGCTCGCGGCGTCAGGCCGTCACCGCAGGCTTTGTCGCGGGGGAAACCGGCCGAGTCGATGACGAGTACGTCCCGGCCGCTGCGGGCAGCCCAGGCGGCCGCTGCCGACCCGGCCGGTCCGGCGCCCACGACTACCAGGTCGGCTCCGGTCTTCATGCTCACCAGTATGTTGGTCGGATGAAAACTCCGGCGACGGTGGTGGCAGGCGTCGACTTCGGGGATGCCCGGTTCGCCACGGCTGTGCGTGACGGTGTCGCGCGGATCGAGCAGCTCATGGACACCGAGTTGCGTAGCGCCGACGTGGTGATGATCGACTCGCTGCTGCACCTGTTCAAGGCCGGGGGTAAGCGGTTCCGGCCGCTGTTCACCGTGCTGTCGGCCCAGGTCGGGCCGGACCCGGAGGCTGAGGAAGTGATCATCGCCGGCGCGGTCGTCGAGCTGATCCATCTGGCGACGCTCTACCACGACGACGTGATGGACGAGGCCGAGGTCCGCCGCGGCGCCCCCAGCGCCAACGCACGGTGGGGTAACAACGTCGCGATTCTGGCCGGCGACTACCTGCTGGCGACGGCGTCACGGCTGGTGTCCCGGTTGGGGCCGGCCGCGGTGCGGATCGTCGCCGACACCTTCGCTGCCCTGGTGACCGGTCAGATGCGTGAGACTCGCGGCGCCCCGGAAGGCGCGGACCTGATCGAGCAGTACCTGACGGTGGTGCATGAGAAGACCGGCAGCCTGATCGGGGCCGCGGGCCGGTTCGGTGCCATGTTCTCCGGCGCCGACGGTGATCAGGTCGAGCGGCTGAGCCGCCTGGGCGGCATCGTCGGCACGGCTTTTCAGATCGCCGACGACATCATCGACATCGACAGCGAATCCGACGAGTCGGGAAAGGTGCCCGGCACCGACTTGCGCGAAGGCGTGCGCACGCTGCCGATGCTCTACGCGCTGCGCGATACCGGGCCCGACGGCGCACGGCTGCGTGCGCTGCTGGCCGGACCCATCCACGACGACGACGCGGTGCTCGAGGCGCTGGCGCTGTTGCGCGCGTCGCCGGGGATGGCCATGGCCAAGGAGGTGCTGGGCAAATACGCTGCCGCGGCGCGTCATGAGCTGGACCTGCTGCCCGAGGTTCCGGGTCGGCAGGCACTGGCGGCGCTGGTCGACTACACCGTGAGCCGGCACGGCTAGCGGGGATTATCGGACCCGCGGAACCCGGCGGACCCTCCGGGCGTTGAGTCAACAGTAAATCGGCAAGCCGAGGTGTTCGTAGGAGGACACACACAGATGACCTGGCATCCGCATGCCAACAGACTGAAGACCTTCCTGCTGTTGGTCGTTATGTCAGCGATGATCGTGTTCGCCGGCCGGCTGTTCGGCACGACGGCAATGTGGTTGGCGGTGCTGTTCGCCGTCGGGATGAACGTCTACGTCTACTTCAACAGCGACAAGCTGGCCTTGCGGGCCATGCATGCGCAGCCGGTCTCGGAGCTGCAGGCGCCGTTGATGTACCGGATCGTGCGCGAGCTGGCCACCGCTGCCCATCAGCCGATGCCGCGGCTGTACATCAGCGACACCGCGGCGCCCAACGCGTTCGCCACCGGCCGCAACCCACGTAACGCCGCGGTGTGCTGCACCACCGGCATCCTGCAGATCCTCAACGAGCGGGAGTTGCGTGCGGTGCTGGGCCATGAGCTGTCGCACGTCTACAACCGCGACATCCTCATCTCGTGCGTGGCCGGCGCGCTGGCCGGCGTGATCACCGCCCTGGCCAATATGGCCATGTGGATGGGCATGTTCGGCGGAAACCGAGAAAACAGCAATCCTTTTGCGTTGCTTCTGGTTTCGCTGCTCGGCCCGATCGCCGCGACGGTGGTGCGGTTGGCGGTGTCGCGGTCCCGCGAATACCAGGCCGACGAATCGGGTGCCGTCCTGACCGGCGACCCGCTGGCGTTGGCGTCGGCGCTGCGCAAGATCTCCGGTGGCGTGCAGCTGGCTCCGTTGCCGCCGGAGCCGCAACTGGCCAGCCAGGCGCACCTGATGATCGCCAACCCGTTCCGGGCAGGCGAGCGGATCGGGTCGTTGTTCTCGACGCACCCGCCGATCGAGGACCGCATCCGCCGCCTGGAGGCGATGGCCCGCGGTTAACGGTTTTTATTGTGATAGCACCTGCGCTATCGCATCTGGCGGAGTCCTATTTCCGTGGAAAGCCGCGAATACGCTAGCGCCCGCGCCATCAGATTTAGCGTTAGCTGGTACAACACCACCCGGCTGATGCACCGCCTGGGCCGCATCCCACCCGCGGAAGCCGAGGCCGAGTACTACGCTCGACTCCAGGCCGGGGAGCACACCGGTCACACGTAAAGAGGTGTGCAGGAAACCGGGGACGGTTCACCAGGAGCGTTGGCTTTTGGCCTTTGTCCAATCCGGCGCACATGCTATGGGCCATAGCAATCGCGGCGTTGCGGTTCGCAAAGACGATCCCGTGTTTCTTGAGCGCCCCGAAGAACTCATCATCGGTTTGATCCGCTGCTGCTGGCGTTGCGGAGATCAGCGCGGCGGCGGAGAGCAGGATCGCGCTGATTATCGACCACTTCCCAAACTCTGCCTTCGTTTGGGTCACGGTTTCCCTTCACGGCGGCAGCTGGGCTCCGGGTCGAGCACGGGGCAATGATCAGAACCAATGAGCCTCGGCGCGGCAACGTGAGTGGGCGCACTTTTGCCAGGTAGCTCTGAAAGTCCCGTCGTCCTAGTCACGACCCGCGTGCCAGTACCGGAGCGCGCAGCAGCTCAGAGAGAGAGATGGGTTACCGGCCGCGCCCCGCCTGCTCAGCCGACACTTTTGATGGACTCATTTGGCCTCCTCACCGTGCGAGAGATTGGTGCCGGCGCTGTCGTCGAGTGCCCGTTGGCGGTCGCAGATTGACCGTTGGTCAGGCGGTAGCGGATCAGTCGAGAGCTGTTGGTGACCACCGCGACCGAGGACGCGTTGTGCAGGATCGCGGCCAGCACCGGCGAGAGCACACCTCCAGCACCCATCAACAGGCCAACAGAGTTGACGGCGATAGACATGCCGTAGTTCTGCCGGATCACCGCGACGGCCCGCGCACCCAGATCGGGTACGTCAAGCAGGCGGTGCAGGTTGTCGTTGGCCAGTGCGACATCGGCGGTTTCCACTGCGACGTCGGTGCCGGCCAGGCCCATGGCGATCCCGATGTCGGCGGTTGCCAGCGCCGGAGCGTCATTGATGCCGTCACCGATCATGGCGACGACGTAGCCTTCGTCTTGGAGTTGGCGCACCGCCTGAAGCTTGTCTTCGGGTAGCACCTCGGCGCGCCATTCGTCGATACCGAGTTCGCCGGCGACGACCTCAGCGGTCTCGGGATGATCACCGGTGAGCATCACGATGCGCTGGATGCCGTTGCTGCGCAACTTGTTCAGCACGTCGGCCGCCTCGGGACGAATATCGTCGCGCAGGCTGATCAGCCCGACCAGCGTGCCATCCACGGCCAGCAGCAGCGGGGTCTCGGCTTGACGGCGCAGTTTGCTCACCCACTCGGCTGCCTTCTTGGAGACCCGGACTTTTTCGGCGCGTAGCAGCGAGGGGCTGCCCAGCAGCAGAACCCGGCCATCAGCCCAGGTGCGCATGCCCAGGCCGACCAACACTTCGCACTGCTCATGGGGCGGGATAGCGATGTGGCGTTCGTTAGTTGAGCGGATCACCGCTTCGGCCAGCGGATGGCGAGAGTGGATCTCTGAGCTGGCCGCGTAGGCCAGGACCTCTTCAGGTTGCCAGTCCTTCTGGAAGGCAACAACATTCGTCACGACAGGGCGCCCAATGGTGAGCGTTCCGGTCTTGTCGAACACGATGGCGTTCACCCGGCCGGCTTGTTCGAGGTGAGATCCGCCCTTGATCAGGATGCCGCGGCGCGCGCCGTTGCCGATCGCGGCGCTGATCGCGGTCGGGGTCGACAACCCCACCGCGCACGGGCACGCGATCAACAGCATGGTCATCGCGCGCCGAATGTCCCCGGTGAAAGCCAACGTGGCCGCGGACACGATGAACGAGATCGGAACAAACCGGCGGGAGAAGTTCTCACCGACCGTTTGAATCGGTGCCCGATCGTGCTGGGCCTCTTCGACGCGGGAAATGATGCGCCCGATCGTGGTTTCGTTGCCGACAGCGGCGGCGCGCACCACTAGGCGTCCGCGTACCACCACCGATCCGGCGTGCACGCGGGAGCCGACGACCATGCTCACGGGCAGCGTCTCCCCGGTGATCGCGGACTGGTCGACCACCGCTTCCCCGTCGAGCACCTCGCCGTCCACCGGGATCGCCACGTGATCGTGGACCACAATCTCGTCACCGATTTGCAGGGTGTCGATGGGCACCTGGACTTCGCTGCCATCATTAGCCCTGATCCAGGCGGTGTCCGCGGTGCCGCGTAGCAGGTCGGCGATGGCCCGGCGCGTCCGCCGCAGCGTCAGGTCCTGCAGGTACTCGCCGATGTTGAGCAGCCATAACACGGTGAGCGCGACCACGTTCTCCCGCAACACCATGCTGGCCACCGTGGCCACCGTCACCAGCGTGTCGGTGCCCACGCGACCAGAACGCAGCGCCCCGCGGAAGAACGGATAGCCCATGAACACCGTCGCACCGGTGGCCACCAGCTGAGCTTTGGGGCCCAGAAGGGGCGGGCGTCGGAAACCGTAGCGGCGCACACCCAGCAACACCAGTGCGGCCCCGCCGATCGCGAGCCGCAGCACCTCGGTGTTGCGCACATCGGCCGAGCGCGGCGTACGTGCCGGAATCAACTCAGCCGCGACGTGTTTAGCCGCCGAGATGGCCGCCACGATCGCCAAGCGATCACAACGCTTGGGGGAATACCACACCACGACCGATCCGGTGTGGGGATAGGCATGCACCGCGCGCACCCCGGTCTGCATATCCACCGTTTCTTCGACCGCCACCGCACGGCGGGAATCCGAACGAACCCACGGCACATGCACGCGCATCCGCCCCGCCGCGTCGGAAAGAATTCTTACGGTGGTGTCATCGACAACAGCCATCGTTGAGCGATCAGTGGTCGTGGTCGTCGTCTGCGGCGGCAGCCGGCGGGGAAGCCTCTTCACCGATGCGTTCACGCGCCTCGGCGACCACATCGGCCACCTTCAGCCGCGCCGATTCCGCTGCCACTTCAGCGCGCCGCGTTCCTCGCAGACCCAATTCCGCGGCCGCGACCGTCGCCCGACGCACCGGCGCCGCGCCGGCCGCCTTCCGCAACAACTCATAGGCGCTCACGCCCACCAATCCCGTGACCACCGTGGCGGCTGCCTTTGCCGCTAGCGCGTGCGGAAACATCGATTTCCTCCTCGTGTTTGGGTCCAGTTGAGCACAGCTTTATCGCTGCCACGCCCGAGTATAACATAGATACATCGCAATATGACTATGAATTTCTTTCGGATTGGACGACGACCGCGTTGGGCGTGGGTGGATCGAATCGCAGTTGCTCGCGCTTTTGGCGCCCGCTATTGAGGTGTCTAGCCGCTTGAGGATTGACTTTCGACAATTTGTTGTCGATGTGAAATGGTTGGCTTGTGGCGAATCCTCAAGCGGCTAGCGGTGTTTCGATGGCCAGGTCATTGAAGAGGGTTTGCATGTCGATCCGGATCTGTTCGTAGTCACGGTCCACGCGTGTCCAGTGCGCGGGTTTGCGTCCCATCCTGGGGCTACGCACTCCGGCGAGGATCGGGGTTATGACCTGGTCACGCAAGGTGAGCAGGGCCGCGATCGTGCGCGCAGCCAGCGGCGGGACGAGGTAGCGACGTGCGCGGCTGGGCTTGTCAACGAGCTGTTTGCCGCGCAATTTGCGCAGGTCGTAGGCCGCCTGACGGACGCTGTAGTCGGAGTGGTCGTGGCCGGTGAGGGCGTGCACCTTGGCGGTGAACTCGGAGACGGTAAAGCCGTTGGGGGCCGGGGCCAACGCGAGGGCGGCACGCAGCGCGTCATGCATGCGGGGTTTGTTGAGGTCGACACGGCCGACGCGGGTGGCGCCCAACTGGGTGCCGGTCGGCAGCTCATCGAGCACGCCGTCGCGGAGGAATCCGGTGTCCACACAGTCCAGCGCGGTGGCGAACCGGTCGGCGATGCCGGCGAGGCGGGTCACGATCTCGGGGAAGTGCTCGATCATGCGCCCGCAGCGCAGCTCGGCGGTGTTGTGCACGATC
This sequence comes from Mycobacterium pseudokansasii, assembly GCF_900566075.1. Classification (NCBI taxonomy): domain Bacteria; kingdom Bacillati; phylum Actinomycetota; class Actinomycetes; order Mycobacteriales; family Mycobacteriaceae; genus Mycobacterium; species Mycobacterium pseudokansasii. The sequence continues at coordinate 842,500 of NZ_UPHU01000001.1, forward strand.
GCCTCGGACCGAAGCACGCGTTCGCCTTTGGTGTAGGCCTTGCCGGTCAGGCGCCCGAAGTGCAGCTTGAACACGGTCAGGTCATACGTAGGTGTCTCGATCGCGGCCTCGATCACCGAGGAGCGTTTGCGGGTGCGCCGCGGACGCTGCGCGGTGCCGAAGATGGTGCGGATCTTGGGCACGTCCAACCGCGAGCGGGTGCGATCCACCACGGTGTCGAACACCCGTTGCATCGTTGGGCCGTCGGCGAAGATCAGGTTGCGGCTGTACTCAAGCTGATAGACGGCCAACCCGTAGCCGAATCCGCTTCGCTGTTGCTCGTCAAGATCCAGCCCGAAGCACAGGCAGGCCGAATAAATCCACCGGTGACAGACCTGGCCCAGCCGCCCTACAGCCGCATCGCGCGACAAGGCATCTGCGATCCGGGCCAGGCCCGCCGGGTCGGCCACCGCGGTGAAACAGTTGCCGACCTTGCTAAATGCTATCCCCGCCGCGGCGGCCTGCCGAGCCACGAACTCATGCCCGTTGAGCATGATCTGCGCGCCAAACGGCGGATGCCCCGACATCTTGATCGTCACACGCCCCCAATCGGGGTCGATGATGTGAAACGAATAGTGGTTGACGTATTCGCGCCTCCTCTAGATGTTGACGATCCGGCCGGTGTTCGGTGAGCGTTTCACCTTCCACACCGGTGCCGGCGCCTTGGCCACCAGCACCAAAAACACCCCAATGCCGACCTCATGGGTGGCCAGGTACTCCTCGGCGATGCGATGCTTGCGTTCCCCTGCCTTGCAGAAGATCACCGGTACCGCGTTGGCTGCACCCCAGGCCTTGACCCGGCGCGCGCACCGGCCCGCCATCCGCATTAAATGGGTGTTGTCCAGCTCGGCGTCGCTGCCGCCGTGCAATCGTCGCCACCAGGTACGCAACCCGCCCGGGTCATACCCCAACGGGAAGAACGCGTTGAGCACGATCCGATCCACGCAGTCATAGCTGCCGGTCACCAAATCCGAATACCGCAGGCTGAACTCGTCCCCAGACACCCGCTCAACCTACGAAACCACCCGCCCGCGCGAGGTCAAACTGCCCGAAGGGCCACCGCCGCCGGGCGAAGTCCCGGCGGCGGCGTAGCGACCCTTGGCGACCCTTGGTCGCTAGGGACCCTTGGTCGCTAGGACCTTGAGGATTGTCTTGAGTTTCAGGCTGCTTTGGGTAGCAGTCTGGCGGCGTCGGTGCGTTGTGTGATGTGAGTATCGATGGTGCGCAATGCGTTTCGTAATGGCGGTGGTGCGGGTGGCTGGTCGGCGGCCATGAGGGGCGCCAGTAGACGGTTGTGCAGTTTGGTGTAGAAGATCGCAAACCGCAGCCCGTCGCCGGTGAGGCGGTAGAGGTTGCGGCCCGGGATTCGGGTGATCAGGCCGTTGACGCGTAACCGGGTGAGGTCGTAGCTGGCCTGGTTGGTGGTGTAGGCGGTGCCGTCGAGCAGTCCGGTCATCAAGGCACGCAGGCTCTTGTTGGTGATGCCGGTGACAGCGAGCATCGTCGTGCACAGGGCGCCGGCCAGGGCTTGGACCCCGAAGATCGCCGAACCGTAAGGCCGGGGTCTTCGCGCCATCCTCGGTGAGGGTCGGCCGCGCGATCCGCTCAAAGGCTGGACTCGCAAGGACGCAGCCCTGGCCGACACGCTCAGTATCGAGCAGGCGCCGATTGATTGCACGCGCGCGGGCCTGCAACTCATCGAGATGGACCAGGCGCCGCTGGCAGCGTAGGTCATCGGGTGAGTTGATCACGGTCTCGATCCGCAGCGCCCGCCCGCCTTTCAAATACTGCTTGATGCGTGAGCTCTTGTAGAACGCGTTGACGGTGACCTCGGTACCGCGAGTGACGACTTTCGTCTTGGGCACACAGTCGAGTTTCGGGGGCCGACCGCCTCGGCGGGGCCCGTAAAAGATCAGTTCCACGGTGTCGGGACGTCCGATGTCGAGGTTATCGGCGACCAGGGCTTCAAAGAATGAGCGGGCGTGGCGTGGGGCGTTGAAAACCAGGGTCCGTGACACCTCGACCTGGCGCATCGACAGTTCCCACCAGTAGCCCGCCGCCCGGTCGGCGTCAGTCAGCGGCAGCGGCAGCTGGCTCATCCAACGCTCGAAAAATACCTCGATGGCGCCTGGGCCCAGCCGGTCGCAGATGGCTTGCAGCGCGGCGGGATCCGCACAGGCGGCAAACCCGTTGGACAGCTCGTCAAACCCGATGCCGGCGTTGGCGGCCTGCCGTTTGGCGTACTCATGGCCGTTGAGCCACACCTTGATCGGGTACGGGAAGGATGTGCAAATCTTGATGAACGCCGGCCCGAAATCGATGTCCCAGACATAAAAATAAAAACACGTGACCCGCCGGTCTGCCTTGTAGAACGAAAACCACGGCACACCGTTGTTGCCGATGTGTTTTGCCGAGGCGAACACATTCTGGAACTCCTGGCCGATCCCGACTGCGACCACCCCGGAGCGGCCTGTACCCGCCTGTCCAACCAAATATGGGCGCATCACCTCAATCTTGCGGTCGTCCTTGCCGAACCTGACCACCGGGATGGTGTTGTCGGCAGCGAAGCGCTCGACCGCCCGGCGAAACGTGGTGCCCATCTTCTCGATGATCGCCGGCGACGGGATCGGATAACCCAGGTGCGCGGTCATAAACGACACCACCTGCCCGCCCACCTGCAGATTGGGCACATAGCCATTGAGACAGATCCGATCCATGCAGTCCAAATCCAGAACCACATGCCCATCAAGCACATCGTTGACCGTCACTGCCGCAGCCATGACCCTTAGCCTGCTCGGTCAAACCGGTCCTGACCAGCGACCAATCCCGGCGCGGCGCACGTGAGGGCAGGCTCGGACCGCTTCTCAACCGGCAGCTAACCGGCAACGAACCCACCCCACCTAACCGCCCACCTCGGCGGTCCGAGGCTGGCCTCGCTGGAAATCTGGTTGGGTGGGCCGTCTGCGCGCGTGTGGGATTTAGTTGCGCAGTGCGCGACGGTCGACGTGAAAAAAGGTGTAGCCACTGGTGAGCGTGCAGACGAGGGCCGCGACCGCAAGCATCTGGGACCCACTGACTACCAAGCTGATACCGCCGCCGGTCGCCGCGCCGGCGATGAAGCTGAACCACAGCAGGAAGTATCCAAGCCATTCCCTCGCGCTTGCGCCACTGAGGTGACGCTCGATTCCTTGACCCATCTTGACCAGCGTGCCCGTGACGTAGCTCAGCGGGATCGAGACCTCGCCGTTTTTGACAAAGGAGGTGTTTAACGCGCCGATCCCAAACGCGGCGAACAGCACCGGGACAAAGGAGACTTGATTGGTGGACCATCCGTCCACGGCGATATCGACGCCGGCGGCCACGAAGAGGCACAGGGCGGTCAGCACGGTCGGGCCATGCGGGTGCGCCAGCCACCAGTGCCGGCGACACAGCGATGCGGTCACGACACCACCGACAAAAGACGCCAACAACAACGCCGCCGCGATCGACAGCCACTGCTCATTGCGAAAGAGTCCCAATACGGCGCGCTCGCTATTACCCGTCATGAAGGTGACAAAGTAGCCCGCGGAGTGGGTAAACGCCGCCGCCCCGATTAATCCCGCCAACCCCGCCAGCACCCAAGACAACCGCGCTTCACGGCCGAAGATCGCACTATGCGCGGACGCCGGCGAAGCTGCCGCGGATTGCCGCACCGGGTCGCTCACCGCCGCTGCATCGACGGATGAGTCCAGCTCGGCCCAATCAACGACGGCGTCCCCGCAGCCTGTGCACGGGTGAACGGTCACCGCCCACTGTGGCCGCGCAAGCACCTGTGTATCGCAGCGCCCACACTGCGGGCGTGATTCCTTGTCCTGATCAAATCCGTGATCGGCCATAAAAATTAAAGTCCCCCTTCTCGTGCTTACAGATTGCCGCCGCTCGTCGCCCACAGAGCGAGCGCTGCTCATCGACGTTGAGTGACGCTCCCGGCCGACTTGTGCCCTGAGCGGCGGTCACGACCTGCGTTGAGCACCACGATGCCATGGTTGCGGTCGGTGCCTGTCTGTTATGTGCCGGTGGAGCGATGCGTCGGACCGTGCGGATCCTCGCAGTACGCACACCCGCCAGTCGCACCCTGCTTGCCGGTTCCAGACGTGGCGTGGTCAAGCTGCAACGTGGCGTGGGAGATGCCATGCTCGCGGGCCAGCAGCTGCGCCAAGTCATTTCGGGTGGCGTGGCAGTCGCGGGCCGCGGCGACAATCACGTGTGCCGACAGCGCCGGTGTCCCTGAGGTGATTTCCCACACGTGCAGGTCGTGAACCTCCACGACCGTGTCATGGGCGGCCATCGCCTGCCCGATCGCGCCCGGCTCAATACCCGCCGGGGCGGCCTCCAGGAAAACCAGGCTGGCCGCACGCACCAATCCGACACCGGCTCGAAGCATCAGCGCCACCACGATCAACGTGGCGATCGCGTCCGCACGCCCGAACCCGGTGACCACGATCACCACCCCGGCCACCGCAGTGGCGATGAATGCGAACAAGTCGTTGAGAATGTGCTGAAAAGCGCCCTCCACATTGAGACTGGCCCGGTTAGCCCGGCTGATCATCCACGTCGCCCCCAGGTTGACAACCACACCGACCAGCGCGGTGATCAGCACCAGCATGCCCGTGACCTGCGGCGGATGAATCAGCCTTTTGATCGCCTCGTAGGCCAACCATGCCGCCAACACCAGCAAGGTCACGCCGTTGGCCTGCGCGGACAAAATCTCCACGCGCCGCCACCCGTAGGTCATTCGCCCCGACGCCGGGCGCGCGGCCAGCCGAATCGCCCACAGCGCCAGCGCAATCGAGGCCGCATCGGTGAGCATGTGCGCCGCATCGGAAAGCAACGCCAAGGACCCCGCGACGAGACCCACCACCACCTCGCCCAGCATGAACGCGGCGATCACCGCCAGCGCACCGCTCAGCCAGCGGCGGTCAGCATCCGGCGACGCATGCCCATGCGTGTGGCTATGTCCGGCGCTCATCGCCGCACTCGCGCTGCCTGACCCATGCCCACAAACTATGCGTACATCGCGATATATGCAATCAGGATGTCTAGTATTCCGGCGCTGTTTACCATCCTCGTTCTTCAACATCCGCAGTCCTTGCCGCGCCACGATCGCAGACCTTGCCAGACGACAATGCCGGCGATGGCCAGCCCGATGGCAGGGTCCAACCACCACCCGCCGGGCCACCTGAGGGTGAGCGCCAGGCCAAGCAGAACTGCGGCAGCCTGGGCGGCGCACAGATAACTTTGGATGCCTTTGCCGACCGTGGCGCCCGAACCCAACCGTGCACCCAGTTTGTGCTGCGCACGGCCTAGGATCGGCATCTGCACCAATGCGGCCGCGGTCAACAAAACGCCGCCCAGCGTGGCATGCGATGCGTGCTCGTTGAGCAGATGGTGCATGGATTCAGCGGCGATGTAGGGGGCGCTGAGCCAAAACGTTACCGCCACACCGCGTTGCGCGCGAAGCTCGGCTGTTTCGGACAGGGCCCGCGCGCCGCTGAACCGCCAAATCACGATCAGGCTGGCCATCGCTTCAGGCACGCTTCCTAACGCCCATGCAGTCAAAGCGACGGATCCCGCGGCCACGCCCTGCCACAAGCCGACCGCCCCGTCGGCGACCACAAAAACCAGGCTGGCCCAGGCCAGCCCTCGCGCCCATCGCGCGGCCCGGTGCCACCGGGCATCGCGACGAGATGCCATCTGTGATACGCAAGTGGTTGCAGTACAACAGATGTCGTCGTCGATTGCCGGGGTGGCGGCTGAATCAAGCGATGTCATGAGGGCCGCTCTGCGGGTGCGCCGAGCATCAGCACGTACTTCGGCGTTGCTCGTGGCGCGAGCCTACAGTCGTTGGCCCTGACCATTTGCCCTATCCAAGCCTGCCTGATGTCAGGTCGTTTCAAGATGGCCGGGCAGATGCCTGGGCTGGCACCATTGGCAACGTAGGGCCACCACCGCAAATGCTGGTTCACACGCTGATACGGTGACCGTCCGGCGCCTGAAGATCTGCTAAAGCTCCCGGTTGTCGTGGTCGGCTGGACTCCCGAGATGGTCACCGGGGTCCAGCGTGCGGCAAGCGGTTGTCTTCTCACGGTTATCTCCATCCCATTACGGCCGGCACCTCGGAAGGGAGGATGAATTTGGTTGCCCCCGAGGCTGTTTCAACGCACTCTGTTGTGGCGGTCACAAGCCAGGACTGCGGCACCAACAACTTCCCGACGATAGTCGGCGGATCGATGTTCGTGTGCGACAGCGCCTCATCGCGGCCTGCGGGCCCACGACGTCGGCTCATCCAGTCCGCACACTTGCCCCCAAACCACGCCCGCACCGACACCGGCCGGCCCCTCACCCGAAAGCGTTCGCCAGCCACACCACCCGCTATCGCCGACGTCACCCGAGAGACCAGAGATGAGAACATCGAGCAAGGCGAAGCCCAACCCGAATCCGCTTCACCGCCAACCAAACTCAATGTCGACAGATCCAAGCCAGACGACGAGACCGCCGGCGATGCAAGCTGGTTCAGCGCAGCAGGCACCGCGGAAAACAACCCCGGATCGGCCGCCACCATCGGAAGCGTGTTCGTCGCCGCTGACGTGTCGTCGCCCGAGGCTCGTGGCGAAGCGGCCCTCAATTCGACCGGAGGTGCGGTAAACGGAGTCACCCGGGAAGCCGCCGCCGAGCTGCTGGCATAGCGATACATCGCATCGGCATTCTGGGCCCACATGCCACTGTACTGGGCCTCGGTGACCGCGATCTCAGGAGTGTTTTGACCCAGAAAGTTGGCCGCCACCAGCGATGCCACGCGGTCACGGTTGGCCGCAATCACCGACGGGGAGGCCATCATCGCCAGCGCCGTTTCATAGGCAGTTGCTGCCAGCCTGGCCTGGGCGGCGGCCTGCTGCGCCTGCCCGGCAGTGGCGAGCATCCATTTCAGATATGGCGCCACCGCCTCCGCCATCGCCGCCGCCGCGGAGCCTCGCCACGAATCGTCGCCAAGCCCAGAAATTACCGCCTCGAACGAGGCGGCGGTGGAATACAACCCGTCGACCAGGCCCTCCCAAGCGCCAGCAGCAACCAACATCGGTCCCGAGCCGGGACCAGAATACAATCTGGCTGCGTTGACCTCCGGCGGTAATGCTCCAAAATCCATGTTACTGGCCGCCATTGCTCAGCGGGCCGTAGTGGTGGAATGGCGCAGTGATCACCAGCGCGCGCACGCCGGCGGCACAGACAGCCGCCTCGATGACAGGCGCTGCGCCGGCGCCCGCCGTAGAGCCCGGCGGCCCGCTGACGCCTGTATCGTCAACCGGGGCCAGTGACTTGAATTTGATGGTGCGATGAGACATTGAGTTCTCCGTGAAGATATGGGCTTTAGACGAAGCAACACACTCGGCGTGGTCCACTTCGGTGTTCTCAGGCATGACCGATCGTTTTTGGCCGGGCTGTCAGCTCGGACGTCAGATGACTCGACGCAGTGCGCTTCCGTATCGACTCAATGTGTCGGCAGGTCGGCAACCGATTCCGGCAATAAGCCAGGGCTGTCGAATGGGCAAGCGGTTACCAGCGGAAAGCGCAGCGTCGAATGACCTGACGCTGACCTATCAACGCCGTGCGAGACACAACTGTCTCAACAGCTTTTGACCTGCGATGGGCGTGGCAGGGCCCCGGGGCGGGCCGCGTCTGGCCTGCCGTACCCGGTCAAAGCGCCAACCGACAGTGGCCACCGTCGCGGCCGCGGCGGAAGCGAGAAGCGCAGTGTCCCACCGCGGGAGATCCACCGCCGCAGTCGATACGAGACACGACGGCGATAGTCCGCTATCACACTGCGCGTGATCGCCAGTAACGGCGAGTGCACCACTAGATGAGCTAACCGACCCATGGGCCCCATCAAGCGAGACAGCCGCGTGCCACGCGTGCTCGACGGCACCGCCCAGCAACCAGAGCGCCGCGACGATGGCAATGGCCGATCGCAGCAGTGACTGTCCAAGTAGGCCGCTCCGCACAATGCCCTCGAATGTAGCAGCACTTGCAACGCAGGCACCCGACGTTGCAGCCCTGATGCCAGGTGTCTATCAGATCGGCATGGCCACACGCCGGTGTCCGCACAGCCTTCGCGGCCCGCCCCAAAACAGGTGCAATGCCGCCCGCGCTACCCCACAGGCTGCGCCAAGGCCAGGCGCGACAGCTCGACGTGCCTCTTCTCCAGCCGCCAAAGCGGCTGCTGTGCATGCCGGTGAACATCTCCTCATGTCAGCGGGATCGCCGGCCCATCACGCCGCCCGCAGTCGGTCACGCGGATTGGCAGCGTGGATAGTGCAAACACCACGAAGCTCATACCCCGATACTGACAACCGCGTGCTCGTGCCCAGCGCGGCGAGCACCGCCCCGCCCCGGGGACTATTTCGCCCCGCCGGAATCTAGCCAAAGGTACTTGGGTCGTCGATACTGGTGCGGCCTTTTACTGCGTGGCCGAGACGGGGTGTTCCCAGAGGGCTCGCCAGTCGTGTTCTTCTTTCTGCTTGTCCTGGTGTAGCTCCTCGGACGGCGGGGTGAGGTGGATGGCGGGGTGAGGCAGGCCGAAGAAGTCTCCCGCGCCTTGGGCGGAGGTGTGTGCTCCGGTGTCGATAAAGCAGTATCCCCGCCCCGACAGGACACCAGCGTGGTCGGTCTGGCGAAGGTAGCGGAGTGCATTTTCCGCGGCGGCTTTGGCGCCGTTCTTGGCGAAGATCGCCGCTTTGGGCAGAGGTCGGCCGGATGGGGACGTGATCGCGGTAGTGTCTCCGATCGCGAAAATTCCGGGGTATTGGGTTTGCATGGTGGTAGCGTCGACACCGATCCAGCCCGGTCCGTCGAGCGTGAGCGCCGGTTCGTGCGGGGGTATAAACACCAGAAGGTCGAACTCGACGACGGCGCCGTCTTGGAACTCGATGACCCGGGTGTCGTTGTTGACGCGGGCAACGCTGTGTTCGCCGTAGAAATCGATGTTGTTGGCGTGGAGTAGCGCGACGAGTTCGGGGCCTGCATAGGGGCCCGCCGAGGGCATGGGTTGTTTTTCTGGGCTGTATACGGAGATCTGCGTCGCGGCGCGGGAGCCGTTCTCACTGAGAAGGTCTGCCGCCAGGAGGGCTCCTTCGTAGGGGGCTACTGGGCAGCGGTACGGCTGGGAGGTTACAAGGAACACCAGCTTGCCACCGGCGAAGCTACGCAAGGCGCGGTGCGCGTCAGTGGCGGCGTCGGCGCTGTAGTAATGGACTGCGGTGCCGTTGTCCACAGCGGCTGACAGCCCCGGCACCTTGTCGACGGCGTTGCGGGCGCCGGTGGCGATGACCAATGCGTCGAATGCAATGTCGGTGGAGTCGGCTAGTCCGTAGTTCCCCCCGTTAGGTGGGGTCTGAGTCGCCGATGTGGTTTGTGAGCAGGTGTTTTTGCGCCCACGTAAAGGCGAATATGTAGACATGTGCACGATAGACTCGTACGGCGCGTCATCAATTGAATAAGCGTTATAACTCCTATCGATATGCTATAAAGTAGACATGTACGTGGCGCGGGTGCCGAACCGGGGGTCACCGCCGGCGATCCTGCTGCGGGAAAGTTACCGCGAAGGCGGAAAGGTGAAAAACCGCACCCTGGCCAACCTGACCCGCTGGCCGGCGCCCAAGGTGGATGCGCTATCGCGGGTGCTTAAGGGACTGTCGCCAACGGTGGAGCTGGCCGAGGCGTTCGAGATCACCCGCAGCCTGCCGCACGGGCACGTGGCCGCGGTGCTGGGCACCGCGCGGGCACTCGGCGTGGAGGAGTTGATCGACCCGGCGCCCTCGCGGCGGCGGAATCTGGTGACCGCCATGTTGGTGGCCCAGGTGATCGACCCAGGCTCCAAGCTGGCGGTGGCGCGCGGGTTGCGTTCTGAGACCGCGACCAGCTCTCTCGGTGACGTGCTGGGCGTGTCCGGCTGTGATGAGGATGACCTCTATGCGGCGATGGACTGGGTGCTTCAGCGCAAGGACGCCATCGAAACCAAGCTGGCCGCACGGCATTTGGCCAACGGCACCCTGGTGCTCTACGACGTGTCCTCGGCGGCGTTTGAGGGCCACACCTGCCCGCTGGGCAAGATCGGGCACGCCCGCGACGGGGTCAAAGGCCGGCCGCAGATCGTCTACGGGCTGCTGTGTAGCACCGCCGGGATACCGATAGCGATCGAGGTGTTCGACGGCAACACCGCCGACCCGAAAACCCTGAGCGCCCAGATCACCAAGCTCAAAAAACGCTTCGGGCTCACCCGGGTCTGCTTGATCGGGGACCGCGGCATGCTCACCTGCGCGCGCATCCGCGATGAGCTGCGCCCCGCCGAGCTGGATTGGATCACCGCGCTGCGCGCCCCGCAGATCAAGGCCCTCGTCGAGGCCGACGCGCTGCAGCTGACCCTGTTCGACCAACAAGACCTCGTCGAGATCACCTCCCCAGACTTTCCCGGGGAGCGGCTGATGTGCTGCCACAACCCGGTCCTGGGCGCCCAGCGCACCCGCAAACGCCAAGACTTGTTGGCCGCCACCGAAAAACAGCTCGCCCTCATCGCCGCCGCCACCACCCGAGCACGGCGCCCGCTGCGCGGCCAAGACAAGATCGCGCTCAAGGTGGGCAAGGTGATCAACCACTACAAAATGGCCAAGCACTTTCACACCGAGATCACCGACGAGACGTTCACCTACACCCGCAACCAAGACAGCATCGCCGCCGAGGCCGCCCTCGACGGCATCTACGTGATACGCACCAGCCTGCCCGCCGACACCCTCGTCGCGGGCGACGTCGTGTTGCGCTACAAGGGACTCGAAGACGTCGAACGCTTCTTCCGCACCTGCAACAGCGAACTCGACGTGCGCCCCATCCGCCACCATCTCGCCGACCGGGTCCGCGCCCACATGTTCTTGCGGATGCTGTCCTACTACATCAGCTGGCACATGAAACAAGCCCTGGCCCCGATCCTGTTTGTCGACCACGACAAACCCGCCGCCGCCGCCACACGCACCAATCCCGTTGCCGCGGCCCAACGCTCCGATGCCGCACTAGCCAAGGCCGCCCGCAAACATACCCAAGACGGCACCCCAGTGCACAGCTTCACCAGCCTGCTCACCGACCTGGAAACCATCTGCGCCAACCACATTCAACCCGCCGACGACATGCCAACATTCACCAAACTCACCACCCCCACCCCACTGCAGCGACGAGCCTTCGAACTCCTCGGCCTCACCCACCGCCTGGGCTACATGTAGTCAGTGAACAAGCCAAAACCGCAGGTCAGCACCCATTCGTCAACACAGCAGGGGGAACTTCGGGCTAGTGTGACGGTGCGCGCGACGGGGTCGATGCTGCCGACTGAGCCGGTGATGGTCGTGAGCCCGGGCAGTGCGTCGGGGGTGGGGCGAATGGGCACGCTGGCCTGGCCGCGCCAGCCGCGCATCACCCATGGCAGGGTGAAGCCCAGATAGTGGGAGAAGTCTTCGTCGATGACGGTGATGTCGAGATTATCGAGAGGACGCCGGATTCGGTGAGTTCTTTGATGACGCTGAGTCCGCCGACGCCGACACCGAGAATAACGAGCTTATTGGTGGCACGGTTTTGCTTCCCTTCTAATGTTAGCGGTGTCCTATTTCCCGGGAGAGCCAATTCGATGTGGGCACGTGCACCATTTCGAATACGCCAGCACCCGCACGATCAGATTCGCGGAGGCCTATTGTCTTGGGGAGCGCGGAGCGGCCCCTGATGAATGCCGGACCGCGCGTGCATATGCACGAATCCGGCGGATCGTCAATCAGCCGGCAGCTTCGGGCGTTTCCCCTTCGATTAGTGGTACCTTCCGCGACGAATGGCCCCTCGTCAGGCCACCATGGACGTGCACATTCCCGCCGGTGGCGTGGTGCTGACGCTGCCAGTCCGTAATCGCTTGGTGCGCTGCGTGGTCGAGGTAGTTGACCGCGATATGAAGCGTGACTGTGGTGCGTTGCGGGATGGCGGCCAGCACTTGCGTCAGGCGGGGCAGCGCCAGGAAGGTGCAGGTACCCTCGACTACCACACGCCATTCGTCGCCAATCGGGTGAGCGTCAATCTTGGCCCGTATCACCCGCCATCCGGTCATCGCGATGGCCAGAACAAGCCCGATCATCACCCCATGCAGGAGATTGAGGAACACGACGGCGACAATGGTTACCAGGTAGATGGCGAAATCGCCGGTTTTGACCGCGGTTTCGATGTGTGCCGGCTGAAGTAGCTGAATTCCGATGACGATCAGTAATCCGGCGAGCGCGGCACTGGGAATCAGTTCGATGAGACCTGCGAACGGAAGCGCAAACAACATCACCCAGAATCCGTGCAAGACCGTCGACGCACGAGTCTTGGCTCCTGCCTTGACATTTGCGGACGTGCGGACGATGACGCCGGCGATGGGGAGGCCGCCGATCGCTCCCGACACCATGTTCGAGGCGCCCTGCCCGATCAGCTCGCGGTCCAGTTGGGACCGCGCGCCACTGTGCATCCTGTCCGTCGCGACCGCCGTCAGCAGACTTTGGACGCTGGTGATAAGTGTGACCGTGATGACCCCGATAGCGACGGCACCCCAGTTTCCGTGCGGAATTACCGGAAGTTGCAGTGCATCCAGCAGTGAACCCTCAAGCACGATCCGCGACACGTGAAACGGAAACACTACCGAGACGACGGTGACCGCCACGATGGCGACCAACGGACCGGGAACGGCGGCTGCCTTTGCGGGGGCCCAGCGCCAGGCGACCATGATGGCGATCACCAGTAGGCCGAGCACCACTCCGGGCTTGTGCGCACCCAGAATCTGCGCGGGCAGCTCAACGACGTTGTCCCAGGCCGAACTATGGGACTCGCCGCCGAGCAGCACGTGCGTTTGTTGAAGCGCGATGGTGATCCCGATGCCGGCCAGCATCGCATGCACGACCACGGGCGAGATGGCTAGGGCGGCCCGGGCAACACGACTGAGCCCCAACAAGACTTGCATGAGCCCGGCGATCACGGTGATGAAACAGGTTAATCCCCAACCGAATTGGGCGATAAGATCGGCGACCACCACGGTCAGCCCGGCAGCGGGGCCACTGACCTGCAGCGGTGATCCGCCGATAGCTCCGCCGACGATTCCCCCGACGATCGCGGCAATCAGACCTGCGAGTACCGGCGCATCGGATGCGATGGCGATGCCCAATGACAACGGCAGCGCAACCAGGAAGACAACAATCGAAGACGGCAGGTCGTGGCGGATGACCGATCGAACTCGATCGGTTCGCGACTGCGCCACCTGGCGCGAAACGATGTCTTGGCTACCCGGGTCAAGCCGATCGCTGCGGTCAAGACACGGCTTGCCGCGGTATTTTGTGTGCTGCATCGGTAGCTCCCTCGTTTCCGTGGGGGACGTTCCGATGATCCCGCCCCGAATTACGTAACGTAGTCGTAAATGATTGGCGCACAGGCAGTTAAATCTGCCCAAACTCCAATGTTCGAGGCAGGCGCCCGTTGGCTCCGGAATTCGACGGTATTTTGCCGGCGAAGCAAGGGTCAACCGGACGCGCTAGCTGCATAGCGAACGCAAATTTTTGTGGCCGCGCCGACGCTCTCAAGCCCGAATGCATTGGCCTGGCACAAGCCGGCGATATTCCGGCCTTCGCTCTCAAGCCCCTCGCTATGCCGCCGTTTCGGGTCCTTCGGCGTCGACGAGGTCGTCCATCGCCCGACGAGCGCGGTGGCCGGTATGGACCCCGCCATGGATGTGCACCACCCCTCCCGTCGCCTGATGCCGTCGCTGCCAGTCGGCGATCGCCTGATGCGCGGCGTGATCGAGGTAGATGACCGACATGGTGACGTTGACCGTCTTGCCGGCGGGAATGGACGCCAGCACCTGGGTCAGCCGGGGCAGGGAGAGGAAGGTGGCCGCCCCTTCAACGACTACGTGCCATTCGTCACCGGCGGGCTGGGCATGGATCCTGAACCACATCACCCGCCATGCGGTCAGCGCGATGGCCAGGACGAGTCCGATCAACACGCCCTGCATGAGATTGAGGAATACGACACCGACGACGGTCACCAGATAGACGGCCAGGTCCCCGTTTCGCATGGCGGTTTCGATATGGGCGGGCTGCAGCAGCCTGATCCCGACGAAAACGAGCAGGCCGGCAAGTGCGGCGGTGGGGATCTGCTGGATCAGCCCGGCAAAAAACAGCGTGAAGACGAGGATCCAGACGGCGTGCATGATCGTCGAGGCGCGGCTCTTGGCGCCCGCTTGCACATTCGCGGAGCTACGGACGATGGCGGCGGCGATCGGGAGGCCGCCGATCATCCCGGAGGTGATGTTTGCGACGCCCTGTCCGGTCAACTCGCGGTTGAAGTTGGTGGGCGCCCCGGGATGCATCCGGTCGATAGACACCGATGCCAGCAGGCTCTCGACGGTGGCGATGAAGGCAACAGTGAGCACGCTGACCGCGAAGGCTCCCCACTTCCCCTCGGGAAGGGCCGGCAGCTGGAACGCGTCCAGCGGCGACCCGGTGAGGGTGATCCGGGCCAAGTCGAACGGAAACACCACGGAGATAATGGTTGCCGTCACGATGGCGACCAGCGGACCCGGAATGGGAGCCAATTTGGCCGGGGCCCAGCGCCAGGCGACCATGATGGCGATCACCAACACACCCAGAAACATTCCGGGCTTGTGTGCGCCGATGATTTGTCCCGGCAACTGAACGACGTTTTCCCACGATGTGCTGTGCGACTCCCCGCCCAGCAGGACGTGCGTTTGTTGAAGTGCGATCGTGATGCCGATGCCGGCCAGCATCGCGTGCACGACGACCGGCGAGATCGCCAGTACCGCTCGGGCAATCCGGCTGAGCCCCAAGATGAGCTGCAGGACACCGGCGGCCACGGTGATCAGACACGTCGCCCGCCAACCGAACTGGGCGACGAGACCGGCGGTAACGACCATCAACCCGTTCGCCGGACCACTCACCGACAACGGCGACCCGCCGATGATTCCGAGGACGATGCCTCCGACGACTGCCGAGATCAGGCCCGAGAGCACCGGTGCGTCCGAAGCGATCGCGATCCCCACCGACAGCGGGAGTGCGATCAGAAAGACCACCAGCGACGAGGGCAAGTCGTGCCGGATGATCGATCGCAGTCGGTCAGTCCGCGACACTGGCGGGCCCTTGTCCGGGGCCTGGCTGGGTGGTTCGCTGGGCTGCATCGGTCATTCCCCCGTCTGGGCATTGCGGGGGACGGTCCGACAACGGCCCCCGCACTACTTGGTCACCTATTCGTAAATCGTTGGCGCACCGGCGAATACATTCGGCTGAAGGTATTCTGCAGGCGCCCGCCACTGCCCTTGACAGTATTCGGGCAGCTCAACAGGGGTCAAGCTGGCGCGCAGCGCGCATACCGAACGCAGATTTCGGATGCGATGGGCGCTGACTAGGTGGAACGCCATGCTTTAGAACCCTGAGCCGTACACCTCGTGTCCGGGCTCGTCGAGCATCAGGCCCCGATAGGCCTGTTCGACGGAGGAGCCGTAGTTGATCACGGCGTCGACCTCACGAGCGATGGGCATGTTCAGCCCGTACTCGTTGGCGAACTCCATGACCACGCTGGCCGCCTTGACACCCTCGGCTACCTGGTTCATCGACGCGATTATCTCGTCGATGGGCTTGCCCGCGCCCAGTTGTTCGCCGACGTGGCGGTTACGGCTGCGCTGGCTGGTGCAGGTGACGATCAGATCACCCAGACCGGCCAGTCCGGGGAAGGTCTCGGTGTCGCCCCCCATCGCGACACCGAGTTTGGTCATTTCGCGCAACGAGCGGGCGATCACCAGCGCTCGAGTGTTCTCGCCGATGCCCAGCGAGTAGCCCATGCCGACCGCGATGGCGAACACATTCTTGAGCGCCCCGGCCATCTCGACGCCGATGACGTCATCGGTGGTGTACACCCGGAAGCGGCGGGTCCGGAAAAATGCTGCCAGCTGGGTGGCCAGATGTTGATCGGGCATGGCCAGGACCGCCGCGGCCGCGTAGCCCTCGGCGACTTCCCGGGCGATGTTGGGACCGGCGAGGATGCCCGCCGGATGACCGGGCAGGATCTCCTCGATGATCTGCGACATCCGCATGTTGGTGCCCTGCTCGAGCCCCTTGACCAGGGACACCACCGGTACCCAGGGCCGTAGTTCCTTGCTCAGCTCGGTGAGCACACCCCGGAAGCCGTGCGAGGGCACTCCCATCACGACGACGTCTGCGCTGTTGGCGGCTTCGCAGAAATCGGTGGTGGCGCGCAGGGTCTCGCTGAGCACCACGTCGTTGCCGAGATAGCGGCTATTGCGGTGATTGTCGTTGATGTCGCTTGCGGTCGCCGCCGAGCGCACCCACTGCAACGTCGGCACTCGCCGTGCACAAATGGACGCCACCGTGGTCCCCCAGGAACCGCCACCGAGGACAACGACTTTGGGTTCGCGCTTCGCAGCTGCCATGGGGCACAGCCTATTGCGGTAGCCCGACATTTGACAGCGGTTGATCGCCGCCCGCGGCCCCGAGACGAAGTCGAAACCAACGACCTCCGAGCATGGGACTTCGGTCCCTACCCGCCGGGGCGACCACGCCGGGATCGTGAAAGATAGCTGTTCTATCGAGGAGGAATCATGGCGCGACGAGCGAGCCGGCCGCGCGAGAGGTATCTGCCGTCGTGTTGCGTCCGGACGTTCGTACTGCTGATCGCGGCCGCGTTGGCGCTGCTGGCCGGGTCGCCGGGTATTGCCTTCGCCGACGGCGGTCGCCCGCAGGCTAACCCGGAACAACGAGCGGCGGCGATGATCCGGCCGGCCGTCATGTACCTTGCGGCCCAGGCTCACGGTCAGGTCCGGCTGCCCGACGGCCAGCTGCTGTCGGCGCTCGGCGAAGGTTCGGGTATTCCCTTCACGGCGACGTGGACCTGCACGGGTTTTGTCGTCAATCCCGACGGCTGGGTGGCGACCGCAGGTCACTGCGTCGATCCGCAGACGGCCAAACAGCTGATCCTCAAACGCGCCGTCACGGAATTCCTGACTCAGCTTCCCAACTCGCCCGCGGGCCAGAACCCCGCCGCGACGCTGGACTGGCTCACCAAAAATGCGCGCGTCGAAGGTCAGACCCCCGATCGGGGGCCCGAGATCAGCCTCATGCTGGGATACGGAACCGGGACGAAGCTCGCCGAGAAGCTCCCGGCCACCGTCGTGGACTTCCGGCCGATGGGCAAAGGCGATGTCGCGCTGCTCAAGGTGCAAAAGCACAACCTGCCGTCGTCGGAGCTCGGCACCGACGCCGACGTCAGCATCGGGGCACCGGTTCTGGCGGTGGGTTTCCCCGAGACGACTCAACGGGTCACCGGTATGTCGCTGGACCCGACGAACAAGAGCGGCAAGGTGAGCAAGAAGTCGACCATGGAATCGAGTCCGATCTATGAGATCGACGCCCCCGTCGCCGAGGGCATGAGCGGCGGCCCGACCGTCGAACTCAACGGCAAGGTGATCGGCGTGAACAGTTTCGGCCCCGTCGGCGAGCCGCAGCCGTTCAACTTCATCGCGCCCGCAGACAGTCTCGCGGCGCTACTGGCCGGCAAGGGTGTCAAGCCGATGCTCGGGCCCGCCGACCTGTACTACCGTCAAGGGCTCAACCACTATTTCTCGGGCCAGTACAGCGACGCGATCTACGACTTCGACCAGGCCCTGGCGCTGTCACCCGACTATCCGGGCGTGGCCGATCTCAAGACGAGCGCGGCCAACCTACGTCAGCAGTACGGTGACGCGCCGGTGTTTCTTCGATCAAAACCGGTGTGGTACACGGTAAGCGGCGTCTTGCTGCTGCTCACGGTGGGCGGCTGGGTGACCTTCATGGTGCGCAAGAGCCGTCGGCAGCGTCGCACCGAAGCCGAAGCCGAAGCCATGGCCGAGGCGGAAGCCGAAGCCGAAGCTATCGCCGAAGCGGAAGCCGAAGCCGAAAGACACGCCGAAGCCGCCGCGGAAGCCACCGCTGCGGATGCGCGGCCACCGCGGGCGACCGGCACGGTCCGGCCGCTGGGTCTTGTTCCCGCACCGTCGAGTGAGCCGCACTTCTGTGCCAACTGCGGAGCGGCGCTTCACCCTGCCGAGAAGTTCTGCCCGAACTGCGGCAGGAAAATCCCGGCCGGCGAATCGGCGAAACCCGCTTAGCCCGCCTTCAGCCCACCGGCAACCGGCCTTTAACCGGCCTCTAGCCCGCTTTTAGCCCGCTACTGCCGCCCGGTCGGCGGCACGGCCGAACACCATCGCCTCGTCGATGCGGTCGAACCGGTAGTCGAGGGCATCGGCGAAATAGTTCTGCCGCACATTCCACGGCCGTTTGGTGCCTGATTTGGGCAGTGCGTGCAGCGAGCGCAGCACATAGCCGGCCTGAATGTCCCAGGAGGGCTTTTCGGTCAACGGCTCGTCGCCGCGGTGCGGGTAGGCATGGGTGTAGCCGTGAGCGGCCATGTGCGCCAACAGCTTTGCTGTCGCCCGCGCCGTCATGTCGGCGCGCAACGTCCAGGACGCATTCGTATAGCCCACGCACCAGAACAGGTTGGGCACGTCTTCGAGCATGTGCGCCTTGTAGACGAAGCGGTCACAGGGATTGATCTCGACGCCGTCCAGGCTGATCTTGACGCCGCCCAGTGCCTGCAGCTGCAGGCCGGTGGCGGTGACGACGATGTCGGCATCGAGGTGTTCGCCGGACTTGAGCGCGATGCCGGTGGCGTCGAAATGGTCGATGTGGTCGGTGACGACGTCGGCGTGCCCGTCGGCGATAGCGGTGTAGAGGTCGGCGTCGGGAATCAGGCACAGCCGTTGGTCCCACGGGTTGTAGCTGGGCTTGAAGTGGGTGTCGACGTCGTAGCCGGCGGGCAGGTTCTTGATCGCCGTGCGGCGCAGCAGCCACTTCATGAGTCGCGGCGTCTTGCGGGACAGGAACCACAGCACTGCCTCCAGCAGCGCGTTGTACATCCGGATGGCCAAATGAGAAGTCTTGCAGGGCAGTACTTTACGAGCAGCGGCGGCGAACCTGCTGTACTTGGACGCCGAGATGAGGTAAGTGGGCGAGCGCTGCAGCATGGTCACCTTGGCGGCCTTTTCGGCCATCGACGGGATCAGCGTGACGGCGGTGGCCCCGCTGCCGATCACCACGACCTTCTTGCCGGTGTAGTCCAGGTCGTCCGGCCAGTGCTGTGGATGCACGACGGTGCCGCCGAACTGCTCGATGCCGGGGAAGTCGGGGGTGTAGCCCTCGTCGTAGTTGTAGTAACCGCTGCCGAAGAACACGAACCGGCTGCAGCATTGCTGTGCGACGCCGCCCTGCTCGAAGGTGACCGTCCACGTGTCGGTGGCCGAATCCCAGTCTGCTGCCAAGACATAACTGCCGAACCGGATGTGGCGGTCGATGCCGTACTTGTGAGCGGTGGTGGTCAGGTACTCGCGGATGTGCTCGCCGTCGGCCACGCCTTCTTCCCGGGTCCACGGCTCGTAGGGAAAGCTGAGGGTGAAGATGCTGCTGTCGGAGCGTACCCCCGGGTAGCGGAACAGGTCCCAGGTGCCGCCGATCCGTTCGCGCCGCTCCAGGATCGCGTAGCTGAGTTGGGGGTTGCGTTGCAGCAGCCGGTAGGCCGCGCCGATGCCGGAGATCCCGGCACCGACGATGACGACGTCGAAGTAGGCCGTGTCGATGGCTTCTCGGGGGCTCACGGTCATGCCAAACCTCGCTTGAATTCGGGTATTGCTCACCAGAGTAGGCACCGACCGGTTGGTCGGGCCAGCTGGCGGTATCTCAGGCAGGCCGCATGAGCACGTCGACGTGCAGGGGCGCGCAGCGGTCGATGAGCCAGATCTGGTCGGCCGGGCTGGCGAAGATCCGGGCATGGGTGCGATCCTGCGTCACAGCACCCGCGCACCGGTCGCCGAAGAACACGTACGCCTTGGCGTCGTTGCATTGCCGGGACATCCACACCAGCCCGTCCAGGCCGGCATCATGGGCCGCTTCGGCCCACAACACGGTGCTGGCATAGCTGGACGCCGGGCTGGACGTGAGCTCGGCGGCGGTCACCTTCAGACGGCGCAGGCCGGTGCCGTGCAGCACCCCGGCCTGCAGCCGGCGGGTCACTTTCAGCCGCACCAGCACCTTGTCGGCGTATTGGTCGTAGGGGAGCACGCCGCCCGACACCGGGATGTCGTGCAGCAGCGTCTCGGCGATGGCCGCGTCTTCGGTCTCGGCGGCGTACATGATCGGCACCACCGGCGTGCCGAAGAAGCCGAACCGCGTCGGCGCGCCGATGCCGGGGTTGAAGTCGGTGGCGGTGCGCGACGACGAGAGCACGCGATAGAGCAGCTGCCCGGCCGGCAGGGTCGCGGTGGCCGGCTCGAACGGGTCCGGCGGCCGCCTTACCAAGACACGGCCATGGCCTCCGCCGCCACCGCGACGACCCGGTCGGGTTCGGTGAGCAGGTGATCCACCGGGCGGTCCCCATCCAGATAGGTGGTGGGTGCGCACAGCCACTGCACCAGGCCGGTCTCCGACCAGCCGTTGGTCTCCGCGACGTCACGCAAGCGCTCGATGGCGGGCAGGGGTTTGCCGTCTGCCCCGAATTGAAACCCCGGGTAGGCGAGGTAGTTGCCGCGCCGGATGGCGACCAGCGCCTTGTTGCGGTGTGCGGTGGTGGCCAGATTGCGTGGCGCGCTGGATCGTGAGCCCATCCGTTTGCCGGCTTCGGTGCTGGTCAGCAAGCCGAACTCGGCCTCCATTCGGGCGTAGAGGTTCTGTTCGGCCTGCACCGCGCGCGCAACCGCCGGCTCGGTGTACACCGCGACCGACGACAAGGCGGCGCCCACCGCCTGAGCGCTCTCGCGGAGGCGCCGATCCGCCGCGGTCAGCTCGTCCAGGGTCTTGACGGGGGTCATGCACACGGCTCCTGCGTTCGATTCATGCACTTCCAGGATACCGCACGAAGCGAATGCACGACGAGCGTGACGCCACCGCTTGGATCCAAGGCGTCTGATCCCGCAGTGACGTCACGCTCGATGCGGCTCGGGCCTATCGGTAGTTGACGAATTGCAGCGCAACCTCGAGGTCTGCGTTCTTCAGCATCGCGATCACGGCCTGCAGGTCGTCGCGTTTCTTGCTGGTGACGCGAATCTCGTCGCCCTGGATCTGGGTCTTGACGGTCTTGGGTCCCTCGTCACGAATCAGCTTGGTGATCTTCTTCGCGTTCTCGCTGTTGATGCCCTGCTTGATGGCGCCGGTGACTTTGTAGGTCTTGCCGGAGGCCTGCGGCTCGCCGGCATCGAAGGCCTTCATCGAGATGTCGCGGCGGATCAGCTTTTCCTTGAAGACGTCGACGGCGGCCTTGACGCGCTCCTCGGTGGACGAGGTCAGTTCGACGGCCTCCTCACCCTTCCACGCGATCTTGGTGTCGGTGCCGCGGAAGTCGAATCGCGTGGCCAGCTCCTTGGCCGCCTGGTTGAGCGCGTTGTCGACTTCCTGCCGGTCAACCTTGCTGACGATGTCGAACGATGAGTCCGCCATACGGTCCGTCCCTTCTTCCGATACCCTTTTGTGCTTTGTCTACCCGGTCGTTGTAACCTGCTAGGCGGCAGGTTGCCCGAGCGGCCAATGGGAGCGGACTGTAAATCCGTCGCGAAAGCTTCACAGGTTCGAATCCTGTACCTGCCACCACTTACTTCAGCAGGTCACAGGGTATTTTGGTCGAGCCGCGGCTTTCTGCGTCGACAGTGAAATTGGCACGGGGTTGTCACAACTCGCGGCTGACCATGCGGTGCTGTAGGGCGGACGCCGGTTCAGCTCAGCTAACAATCGGTAGCCGCTGAAGCCGCCAGCCGGGACTGCGAGGGCGCTTCGATGTGCGCGGGCCAACCTGCGCGCTGCGTCTGCCGGCGCAGGCTCCTGGCAGTGCACATATGTCGGGTGCCGCAGTCGTGTCCTTGGCGAATACGCTTCAGCGCCCGACGGGCCAGTGCTCGACTGTGATGTCGTCCATGGGGAAGTCAGCGGGGTTGCCCGTGGCCAAGCGGGCATCGATGCCGGCGGTGGCTGCGGCAATCAGGCAGTCGGCCTGGTGAAGTGTGATCCCTCGTCCGGCGAACTGGCGGCGCCACCGTCCAGCGCGAATTCCTTCGGACGGACCCAACGGTGCACACCGTAGGCCGCGCACCAGCCGTTGTGCTACGGCTTCTTCGCCGGGAAGCAGTCCGCGCCAGATCTCCTCGATCGAGATCGCACAAGTCCAGGGCTCGTCACCTTGGCGACGCAGAGCGCGTAGGCGCTCGCCGGCCGGACGGCCACGTAGAGCGTCGATAAGCACGGTCGAGTCGAGCAGGATCCTTGCCACGTCAGCCGACGCGACGTCGGTCGGAGCGCTGGCGGCGGACCCATTCACCGGGATCGTCATCCCATTCGTGGCCTTCGTCGGCGATCGCCCCGAGCGCTGCCTCGATATCGTCCCATCGCCGCTCGTCATCGAGTCCGCGGCGAATCAACTCTGCAATGAATGCGCTGCGTCGCCTGCTTCCGGCCCGCCGATCGAGCTCGGCAACGAGCTCGTCATCGACGGTGATGTGCAGTCGCATGTGCTGACTATAGCCCACTAGCGCTCCGGCTTCACTTGCCACAAGGCTTCCGAATCTTCGACCCGTCGAGAGTCACACCATCCCTGCGACGAGTCCCTGGCCTTCGATCTGCAGGTGCGCGTGGATCAGCGCATGGTCTCGGTCGAGCCGGCGCACCGTGCACCGAGGCCGATGACGATGCGTCCGTCGTTGAAGTTCTTGTCGGCGAACAGGCCCCGCAGGTAAGCCGTGATGTGCTCACTGCCCCGTCGCACCGTGCCGAACGCGTTGATCCAATCCGCGTCGTCGGCGTAGACGTCCGTCAACAGGCCGGCGTCGCGGTGGGCGAACCCGGCGAAGAGCCGGGTCAGTGTTCGGGTGATGGCCGCGCGATCAGCCTCGTCGAACGGTTCGAGTCCGACGATGTCGGGCGGGGTCGAGCTGGTGTGAGGGTTCACCCGGCGGGCTCCTGCAATGCCGGATCGTCTAACAACCGTAAACTAACAGATGGTAACCTAACGTCCGTTAGCTTACGACCGTTAGACTTGCGGCGCAACTGCCCTGACGAAGATGGAAAGCGGGTCAAGGTATGAGCGAGGTGCCGCGTGGCCGAAACCGGCGCGGGGAGGGCGAGAAGCTGCGCGACAGCATCGTCGTCGCCGCGAGCGCATTGGTCGATGCCGCTGAGGATCCCGCATCGGTGACCCTGCGAGGCATAGCCCGCCAAGCCGGAATCAGCGCCCCGTCGATCTACCCGCATTTCCGCGATCTCCGCGACATTCTCGACGCCGTCCTGGAGCGTAGCTTCGCCGACCTCGATGCGACGGTGGCCAAGACCATGTCGAAGGAACAAACACCGCAAGCGCGGCTAGTGTCCGGATGCCTGGCGTACGTCCGGTACGGGTGGGCATATCGGTCGCGCTACCGATTCATGACCGCGGCCAACGGCTTTGCCCCGCAAGCCATCAGCATCTTCGTTCGCATCGAAGACGCCTTGCGGGACTGCGTCGCGGCCGGCTTGTCGACCAGCGCGGATCCGCACGAAGATACCTTCCTGCTCTGGGTGGGCATGCACGGCATGGCCACGCTCGAGAAGCCCAGCCGCGCCCGTCTTCGGCAATTGGGACCCCTGGACCGTCCGGCGCTCACCGAAAAACTGGCCAAGCGGATCGCCGGCCTGGCGCAGTGAGCGTTCCGGGTGCGGGTTGACCTAATGGCCCTGGGCTGCGGCCGCTGCCGCAGTACCCAGTGTTCTCGGCGCCGGTGTGGCGGGCACCGCTTGGGGTTGGCCGCGTAGTTCGGCGGCGAGGTCGTGTTCGAACGCGGGCAGGGTCAGTCGGCGGCGGGTCAGCTCGCGGTCGAGCGCGTTGATGAACAAGCCCTGCCCGCAGCACCGGCAGCCCAGAACGGCCTGCTCGTTCATGACGTCTCGGGTGAGAGCGGCCGCCGGGCAAGCGGCCACCACCTCCAGGGAAGCGCGCATATCAAGGGTGGTGCTCACTCCGCAAGAAGGTGAGGCGCCGATTCCGACGATGCCGGCGACCGTGATCGCGGCCCGGTGGTAATCGGCCACTTGACGCGCGACCCGCCGGGCCAGATGCCGGTAAACCACCTTGGTCCACACGATGAATGCGCTCAGCAACGCGCCGCGCACCGCATACAGCGGTCCGCCCTTGGAGTGGTAGAGCCGCAGGCTGTGGCGTTTGAGCACGCCGCCCCACGCCAGCTGTTCGGGGCAGGGCAGCTGGTGGATACCGACGCGTGCGGTGATCAGTTCGTCGACCACCTCGGTCACCGCCCCGGGGCGGGTAGCGCCGCCGGCGTAGCGGGTGTTCTCGTTGAGAAGGCGGTGCGATACCGGGACGACGCGTCGGCTGCGTTCGTCTGCCAGCTGGTTGAGCAGCAGCCGGGCTGATTCACCGGACTTCGACATGGGTCAATATGTCGCGAGCTGCGAACAGTCGATGTTGGTCATTGTCGATTCATGTTGCGGCAGTTGAGGTTTAGCAATCCCGCCGGCATACCCGAGCGCCAGGCTGACCGCAGCGTAGACACCGGCCTCAGCCCACATATGTCCGATGCCCCCCACCTTCTGCCCAGGAAGACCGGCTCGTCGACGATCCCACGAGAGGTCGCCACCGCATACGCGGCGTGGACGTAGGCGAGCGCAGCGAACGACCCGGAGAAAAACTTGCACACCTCGCGATTCATGGCATTCCCCTTTCACTACCTCACGTCGGTGACGGACGCGGGCCAAGTCGCCGCTGCACGGACATTGCCAATTCAGTCTTGGCTCACGCGGTACCGGTCGCTAGGGACCGAAGTCCCCAGCGGGCAGAATTCAGGTCATCACCGCGCGGCATAGGGCGCAGCGCACTGGCGTCACCAGGTGCGGCACGGTTGCTGCCCGCGACCCCGAGCGCGGATCCACATGGTCACACTCCCAAGGACTTTCGGCACTAGCCCGGTAAGCCCGGCCGGGACTTGACTTGCGGCAACACCGGTATAAAGGAGACGGGTGATGCCGATTGCGACGCTCGCTGGGGCCTGGATCCTCGGGCAGTCGCGCGATAACCGGTGAGTACGTCGTGAGCAGCGCGGGAATCTCGATCGGGCTTCAGTTGGGCACCCAGCCTCCATTGAGCGCCACTCGCGCCTTTCTCCTCGGAGCACGGGCGATGCGGCTGGACTCCGTGATGCTCATCGACCATTTCCAGAAAGTCTTTCCCAGCGCTATCTGGGATCAGGAGCTGACCTGGCTCGCCGCAAGACGCCCCACGCCGCACGAATTCTTCGACTACCAGGTGTTGCTCGGCTACCTCGCGTCACGTGTCGAAAGGATGCGTCTGGGCGTCGGGGTGACCGAATCGATTCGGCGGCACCCGGTTCTGATTGCCCGGGCCATGATGACGCTGTCGCATCTCACCAAACGCGCGCCCATCCTCGGTATCGGGGCCGGCGAACGGATGAACATCGACCCCTACCGGCTGGACTTCGCCCACCCGGTCACCCGCCTGGAGGAGGCCCTGCAGATCGTCCGGCTGTGCCTGTCGGTACGAGGACCGATCACGTTCTGCAGCAAGTACTTTCGTCTCGACCGGGCGACGGTGGACCTCAAGCCTGCAACGGGCAGGGTGCCGGAGATCTGGATCGCCGGCCATGGTCCGCGCATGCTCGCGTTGACCGGACGTTACGGCGACGGGTGGTACCCCACTGCGGTGGTGTCGCCGCACGAGTACGCGGACAAGCTGGCGACGGTACGAACCGCGGCCCGCGCTGCCGGGCGAAACCCAGCCGCCGTCACACCTGCGCTGCACCGCTTCATGGTGATCGCGGCCACCGAGCGCGAGGCTCGGGCGCCACGTGGTCCTCGCTCCCGTGTCGGTTCTGGTCTCCAAATACGCGGCCGGCTAAGGACTCTGGGCCACCGGTCGGGTGGCGCGGTCACTTCGGGAGTTCGCATCCCGCAGCGGCTAGGTCAGGCCCCGTCGCCGACATTACCGGCCGATCACAACGCCACGTCAGTGGATGCGGGCGCTGCCGCCAAGGCCGATCTCCAAGACGCTGCCGGTGATGACCCCGGGGTCGGTGACCAGGTAGACCACTCCACGGCTGACATCCTCGGGCTGCAGCCAGGGCAGCGGTATCGGGTTGGCTTTCATCATGCGGCGCACCAAATCGTCGGGAACGTCGTCACTTCCAGTCGGCTGCACCATCGGTGTCTGGGTGGTTGTCGGGCAGACGACGTTGACCGTGATGCCTTCTTTGGCGACCTCCAGCGCCACCGACTTGGCCAGTCCGATGACACCCCATTTGGTGGCGTTGTATGCGGCGAGTTCGGGGATGCCCATTCGCCCGCCCATCGAGGATGTCACCACGATCCGGCCGTAGCGCTGGCGCCGCATCACCGGAATGGCCGCCCGCAGAGTATGAAACGTGCCTTTCAAATTGGTGTCCACCAGCTGCTGCCACACCTGATCGCTGACTTCATCCAACGGCCCGGTGCTGACGACGCCGGCATTGGCCACCGCGATGTCCAGGCTGCCCAGGTCGTCGAGCGTCTGCTGCACCGCGGCGCTAACTTGGTCGGGGTCGCGAACGTCGAGGGTGATCGGCAGGCACCGCCGGCCCAGCTCTTCGACTCGCTTGGCCGTGTCGTGCAGCTCCTCCTCGG
Organism: Mycobacterium pseudokansasii; assembly: GCF_900566075.1. NCBI lineage: Bacteria > Bacillati > Actinomycetota > Actinomycetes > Mycobacteriales > Mycobacteriaceae > Mycobacterium > Mycobacterium pseudokansasii. Next base: position 869,385 of record NZ_UPHU01000001.1, read on the forward strand.
TGCCAAGCGGATAGCTCAGGTTCGCCATCGGCGCGGGCACATCGCCGATGACGATGTCCGCCCCTTCGGCCGCCAGGGCCAAGGCGTGTGCACGCCCCTGCCCTCGAGCCCCGCCGGTGATGAAGGCCACGCGTCCATCCAAGGCACCCATAGCCGGCTAGGTTAGCAGCCATGCTCGGCTATCGACACACCACCGGCTTGGCCGCGAAACCAATTGCAGGGGAGGGCATTTCGCGCCAGCCAGCAGTTCAGTTGGTCATGGGCGAACGCGCCGGGGAACGCAGGCACCCCTGACACACCCCATGACACCGCGAGGTGGCTTGGTAGCTTGGCGTGGCCGCTGGCATGTCCCATCCGGGCAAGGCCGATCGTCCTCGCCGTCGCTGAGGTACTGCGTCTGGCCAGGGGTCAGCGGGTCGGGCTGCGCCATCGGCTCGTTCGCCACCACCACGCCTGCGGCGAACGCGCCTACTAGCAGCATCTTGAGAGCGACCACCGGATTCGCCTCCTAAACCTAAAGGCCAGCGGCGTGAGTTCAGTAAATATCTTAACGTTATACCTAGTGTTTGTTTGTAGGGTAGTACAGGTTGCCAAACGTGAGGTGCCGAGCCGCGTCGGTGCATATCGGCGGCCGGAATGGGCATCCCTCGCAGCGATCAGTGCCGAGCGGCGGCGCCGGCGATGCTGGCCAGTACCGCGCCGGCCGCGACCGCCAGCGGCTTGGCGTTCTCGCGCAGCCACCATTGTGCGCTGACCGCGTGCGAACGGCCGTCGAAAACCCCATGCGCGCCATAATCTTTGCCGTCCCCGTCGTCCACCGGCTGCCACAGGTTAGCGGCTTCAGTGTTGGGCTGGTCGGTTTGCTGCGACGAGTAGCCGTTGCGGGCCAGATAGCGGTCGAGCAGGGCGGGAAACAGTCGCTGACCCAACAGCGTGGCGGTGGTACTGGCGCCTACCCAGTATTCCTTGTGCTTGGGGTGGTTGGCCGCATAGTAGACCGCTCGCGCCGCGACCTCCGGTTGGTAGATCGGTGGTACCGGTTGCGGCTGTCGCGGCAGCCGGGACAACACCCAGGAGAACTGCGGCGTGTTCAGCGCCGGCATCTGGACGACGGTCACCTGGACGTTGCCGTTGTCATGCAACAACTCGGTGCGCAGCGACTCGGTGAATCCGTTGACCGCGTGTTTGGCCCCGCAGTAGACCGATTGCAGCGGTATTGAGCGGTGGCTCAGGGCGGACCCGACCTGAACGATCGTGCCGTGATCGCGGGGCCGCATCCGGCGCAACGCCGCCATGGTGCCCCAGACGAAGCCCAGGTAGGTCACGTCGGTCGCGCGACGGTATTCGTCGGGAGTGATCTCATGGAACGGCGCGAACACCGAAGTGAACGCCACGTTGACCCAGACGTCGATCGGCCCGAACCAGTCCTCCACCTGTTCGGCCGCCGCCTCGACCTCGTCGTAGCTGGCGACATCGGTCGGTATGGCCAGCGCCTGCCCGCCGGCTTCCTCCACCTCCGCGGCGGCCGCATCCAGTCCGGCTTGGCCGCGGGCCAGCAGTCCTACCCGGGCACCGTGTTTGCCGAATTCGCGGGCGGCGGCACGCCCGACACCGGCGCTGGCTCCGGTGATGACCACCGTCGACGGGGATTTTGAGAGTGTCACGAAATGCTCCTTTACTACTGCTTCTTGTGGTGCTTTTTGTGGTGCTTTTTGTGCTTCTTGTGGGGCCAGCTATTAGGCCGGATGCGTTAGCCGGCCGGACACCGCGGACACGACTGTGTGGACAACCGCCAGCGGTATATCGGCTCGCGTCCGGCCTGGCCGGATTGCTCATCGAGACACTGGGCGCTTCTCGTCACGCCAACCGGTTACCCCGTTGGGGAGGTGTTGAGTCACGGAAATTGATGAATGCCTCTCGCCGGGTGTGCCGTACCGCAACCCGTGCGCAACCTCGGTGAAATCGGCGGACATCCGATCTACCGTGGTAAGGGGCCCCCTCGGATGCGCGACGGAAGGGTGCACGCGTTGACCGCAGACCGGACGGTTCGCTGGTGTACATCGCCGTAGTCGTCGCGGCGGTTGCCGTCCACTTTGCCCACCTGGCCTACCTGGTGGCCGGCGGGTTCGTCGCGTTGCGATGGCCTCGGACGATTGCCTGTCACGCGTTGGCGGTGGGGTGGTCGATGGTGAGCGTCACCGAGCACCTCAACTGTCCGCTGACAGGCCTTGAGCGATGGGGCAGAGCGCATGCCGGGATGGCGCCGCTGTCGCCGGACGGCTTCATTGCGCACTACATCACCGGAGTGGTGTATCCGTCCGAGTGGTCCGTCAAGGTCGCGATAGCCGTCTTCACGCTCGTCGCCATCTCGTGGCTGCTGGTCGTCGGGTGGCAGGTGCGCTGCCGAACGGCCCATGCGAAGAGAAGGCGGCGGGCACCCGGTCTGCTCGAGATCACCGGGTAAGCGGCCGGACGATTCGACAGGAGAACCCGCGCGCATCGATCGCACATGGGCCGGGTCACCGTACACTGGTGTCGGGCCGCGCCAGCGGACCCGCGTGGCGGACGGCCAACGGCGCGCTGCCGCATCGTCGTAATACCTTGTGCCCCAACGTGATTAATCTCCTGCCGAAGTCGGCACCGCCACCTCATCGTCACGCAGGGACGGTAGGTGGTTTCACCGTCGGTTCCCGCGGGTATATCCGGATGCGGTCAGCGGGCGCCGCCCGGTCTGCCGTGCTGGCAGCGACGTCCGAGGCCGGGGGCGGCCGCTCTGGTGCCGACACATGACACGCCTCGGCTAGGTGGGAGGAGCGGCTGATCACCAACTGGCCCCAGCCGTTACGACGATGGTGGCTTTATCGCCGGGTGGCCGACGGGGCAGCGCTGGAACACTTCACCGCGGTGCTCGGCCAGTGGGTAATTCAAAAAAACGGGCTCTGCTGACGTAGGTGTGGGTCGGGGAGCGTGTGGTATGGGCGGTGGCCGGTGAGCTGGGGGCGCACGGACGTGATCTAGGTTCGATGGCTCTGACCCCGATCGATTCTGGAGCCGTCCGTGCGCGCGTCAACCCTACTCAATGCTGTCCTGGAGCTGCCCGGTGTGCGGGCCGGCAAGACTGCTGTAGTTGACGGCGAGCTGTGGGTGAGGGTCGGGTTGTGCAGGCGGCGGCTGGCGTGTCCACGATGCGAGTTCACGACACGGCAACGCTACGACACGCGTAAGGTCGACTCGTCGTGGCAATCTCGAACTGCCATACCACGCGGGCCGTCATCCACATTCATGGCAGTAGAGCCAAAAAACGGGGCCTGGACGACGCAGGAACGGACCCCGGTCATGCTGGACCTGTTGCGCTGGCACGGGCCCGAGGAGATCGAGCACCGCGCGTTGGTATACGACGTCTACCAAAACCAAAACATCTGCGGAAACTACATGATCAGAGCGGTCTCGATGCTGATGACGGCCCCGCTGTTCGTGTCGTCGTGGATCGCCGGAGCCCGTTACCTGATGGCCAACGACCCCACCATCGAGGCGAAGTGGCGCTGGCGGGACTGGTTGCCAGCGGCCCGCCAGTACAACTCGCCAGGCCGTGGCGGATTCTGGTGACGGTGCCGATCCGCTACCTGCGGCCCAGCCATCCCCCGAGCACCGAGACGACGACGCAGATGGTAATGGACTACCTCGAACATTCGCCCGCCGCGACAGCTGCTCGGCAGAAGGTAGCTCGGGCACAAGAAGATTCGGACGACGACCGGTCCCCGGGGAATAGCGGTAAGGTGAGCCGACCCGCCACCCAGCAGGATGGGAGTTTGCAGAGTGGCAACCTTGCGGCGCTACGTCGTCATTCAGCTGATGATGTTCGTGTTCGGCATTGTCGGGCCGATTTTCCTGGTCATGTTTTTCGTGTCGCAGCCGGATTCCACGATGAAGTGGGCGTACTGGATCGGGCTTTTTGTCACCTACGCCGACGTGATGATCGCGCTCGCGCTCACCGCCTCGGGCGAGGACATGCAGGGCAAGCGTCTGGCAGGCAAGCGAGGTATGCAACACCACTGAACCAGGTGTTCCGCGGCGACGACGACCCGCACCCGCTGCCGGCCACGCACGGTCGAGGCTGGGAGCGTCATGAGGGCCGGGTTGAGCAGTTCGTCGAGCGCGACCGGGCCCGGGGCATCCGCTACCTAAGCTAAGGGCTCGGCAAATACCCAAACGCCGAACGCTTCGACTCCAGGTGCCAGTCAAGCCGCAATCAGCGGGGCACAAGATTCAAGCGAATGCGATCGGTACCAAGTGACCCGGGCCGTTGCCGCGCGGCCATCGATCGCAGTCGTGTTGTAGTTCGTGCTCGAATTGCCGCCCACAACTGACAAGTTAGCGAAACCCGGCGGTCAGGACGCGTAGCGGTTTTCGCACTGACGACGTACCGTCGGAAGCAACGGTCTCGCATGCGGCCACCGTAGAGCGGTAGTGCAGCTGCACGCCGGCTCTGGCACCAAGAGTCACCACACGTGCCCTGGCTGAACTCGGGACCAACTCAGCGAGCTGAAGCAGGAACAACTAGGAATATGACAGCCCAGGTGCTGACATGTCTGGCCCCCAAAGCCTCCATCGAAGTGGCCAGTCCTCATCGCCGATATTCGCCAGGCGCTATAGAGGCTGTGTCACAACAGCTTTCAGCTGACAAGGCAAGACCATGCTGATGGTACCCGCACTGTGAACGCAGATGGGGTGCGGCGCTACTTCCGAACGGCGATGCCGTCCGGCACGATTGCAGTGATTGTCATGGAGCCATCCGATCGGCTCAGTCATCAGCGATTACATCAGCTGATCGACTCGTCGTTGGCACAGCCGGACCGCTTCGGCAGCCGGTTGGCTGCCACGCCCCTGAGACTGGCAAAGCGCTTGAGTTCCCAGATCGATGACGACGACCCAACGTCGCCGATTCGCAGCGCGACGATTTGCGCGCCCGGCGGACAACGTGAGTTGGCCGACTTCATAGCGCAGTTGATTGTCGAACCATATGATCGCCCGGAGGCCGGGTGGAAAGCCTGGATCATCGACGGTTTGGCTGGCAGTCGGCGGGCGCTGGTGGTGGCGACGTCGCCCGCACTCGATATTGCCGGGAGTGGCCCAGAGTACGTGTGGTCGCGGCTACTTCGGTCGAGCCCACACGAAGACCCCGCTGATCCTCAGTCGGCTGGGCCGGGCACTGGCGCACCCTGCTTCGGCGAATTCGTTGCCGATGCAATTAGCGGGCTCGTTGAGAATTATGTCAGCAGCCTTTGGCAGCTGGCAGGGTCCGCAAGCGACGTGGTGCTGGCCGCTCGCGGTATGTTGTCCGGCTTGAGTGAACTCCTTCAGATGCCGCCGGCGGTGTCGTCGAGGAGCTCGCCGGTGCCGGACTGTGTGTTCAATGCGCCGCTAACCAGGCGGCGGGCGGTGGCCTTCGCCTCGATACAGCGAGCCGACCTGGATGCGGTGAGCCATGCGTTTGGCGGTTCCGTCACCAACGTTTTTCTGGCGGCGTGCACATTGTCCTTGCGCGCCTGGCTCGAACGCTACGACACTGTGCCTGACAAGCCGCTGCTGATGCGGGTGCCGCTGCCGCTGTCAGGGGGTAATCCCGCATCTTGTGGTAATGCGCTGGCCGTCGGTCGAATTGGTATCCCAGTACAACTCAGCGATCCCGTTCAGGTGCTGGTCAATCTCCACACTGCCACCGACAGGCTGAACTCAGCGAGGCTGCGCAATCCCGAAAAATCAAGGCCAAGTTTAGATTTGGCGAGCATCGCGGCGGTATTCCAGTCGGCTATCCGTCAGGCGGCGAAGCGACTTGATGCCAGCCTGGGCTTGCGGCAACGGCCTCCGGGAAACTGTCATGGCAACGTATCGTATTTTTCCGGCCAGCCGGTGCCGGCATACTGCGCAGGTGTCAAAGTTGTTGGTATGCAAACGGTGGACCCGCTACAAGGAGATTGCGGGCTGAACATCGCGATGACCGCTCGCGGCGACGTGCTGGATCTGAGCGTGTGCGTGTGTCCGGACAACGTACCCGCCGTCGATGCCATAGCAAACGGTATCGCCGATTCGGTGGACATTCTTGTGGCGGCCGCACGTGAATTCCCCCGGGGGCAGGGCCGCTCAGTCGTAACGCAAATGACGTCACACGTGACGAAGCATTCGCGTAGCCGGCGTCAGTAACAACGGTGCAGTCTGTGCCCGAACTCGTTGCATAACAACCTAAACCGAAGGCACCTATTGTCCGTCTCGGGTACTAGTCATGGAGCAGGCAGTCGGTTGTCGAGGCGTTATCGCGGGTGGCAGCCGCCCTCATGGAGTCTTGTGCGTGGTGCGGGTCGGTGTGATGGGGAACTACCAGCAGGACGATCTTTTGGTTCACACCGAACACTTCGATGGTATTCGGCGGCTGCCGGTAGTAACCGGACAGTTTTACCAGTCGTTGACCGACGCGCATCTTTGCCGGTGCTTCCGCCCATTCGGCCAGGTGGTATGTCACGCGGTCGATGGGTCCGAGCCGTACGGACAGTACTGCCAGCAGGTCGGGCAGTTCAATCGGAAGGTCGTCGCCGTGCGGCCACCATGCCCCATCGACGTACCCGGTAGTTGGCGCCTTGGGTTTCAAGCGCAGGCGCGGGGTGTTCTCCGGCGGTGTGTGCCGGGAGCCGGCTGTGATTGAGTCTCGTTTTCGCGTCATCCGACGCTCCCGTCTCGGCCGCGGTCCGGCCAAACCATTTCGGTGATGACGCAATCTCAGATGGTCGCGTGCGAGGTACCGCCGATGGTCAGATACTACTCGCAGCCGGCAGCCGGCAGCCGGCAGCCGGCGCGCACCCGCCTGTTTGCTGTGTTCGGGGTGCTTATTCCCCGGCGCGCTGATTGCCGATTTGGATCGAAAAGCATTGCACGCCGATGTTTTCAGACAAACAATGCGATGTCGTGAGAGTTACCGGGCGAGACTTAAGGGCCATGGCCGCGAAAGCCACTGTCTCAGTGGCGATTCGGCTTCAGCGAATCGTCCCTGGCGACCGTGTTCTGCTTTGGCACGTTTGGCGGCACACTTCTGCTTAAGCGTCTGGCTGGATTTCTTGCCCAGAGATTGGCGGGGAGACTTATCGGACGCGACTGACCCTTCGTATGGGGCCTGGTTGGTCCCGGTTTCAGGATCGTACGCCGCTCCGGCGGATAAAGGCTAGTACAGCAAAACCGAGGTGGGCCGGCGGGACACTGCCTGCCAGCCCACCTGATGAAGCGGTCTCTTAGCTTAGACGGGTGTCACTCCCATTGCCTGGGGTCCTTTGGCACCCTGGCCGACCTCGAACTGAACCCGCTGGTTCTCCTCGAGTGATCGATAACCGCTCCCGCGTATTTCTGTGTAGTGAACGAATACATCCTCTGCACCGCCGTCAGGAGCGATGAAACCGAAGCCTTTGTCGCTGTTGAACCACTTCACAGTCCCCTGTGTCATAACTTTTTCTACTTCTCTCTTCTTAGAAACGGATGTACGGAAAGGACATCCTTCATCAAGGTAGCACGTTCGGTGAGGCTCGCTGTACCATGCGTGCATCCTCACCTGGTCGTTGGCGAATTAGTAGTTCGCTCAATACTTTTCGAATATGTTGCGGTTCGAGTCCCCGCGAGGTGTAGCGTTGCTGATGAACGTTCCTTAGCCAAACTGGATCCTCGGGTGCGACCACTGCGGGCGTGACGATCATTGATTGGCTTCGTTTGTCGTCCCTCACATACCTGTGCCGGGTCAGACCTAGGCGGAGGGATCTGCGATGAATCTCCTTGGGCAATGTCGGGATCGCCCACTGGCAGTGACGATTTCGTTGATACCCGCCGGGCCGGAGTTCGCCGCGCACCCTCGTGTCACCGCCCGAACTGCGCGCGCGGTTCGGTTGGAAACTGCGTCCGTTCCGTGAACGCAGCAGTACACGGACGACGCCTGGCCAGCCCGGTTCGGCTTACCTTGGCGACGAACCTGGGCGCACCACTGGACGGGGGATGGTGGCCGCACAAGGCTTCGATAGCTGGGGAGCTTCCCGAGCTGATTGATGCGCTGTCGACGCGGCTGGGCGAGATTGCCGCAATCAGCATCAACTGGTCGTCGGTGGCGGGTTCACCAGACCTGGACTTGATGAACTGCATGAGGATGGCGAACCCCGGCGGAATCATCGGCCACCAACGGCTGATGAGGGTCACGGGCGTTGAAGAATCGGCGAATCTCCTAGTGGTACCGTGCCGAACTTCTCCTGCCCTCGCCATTATGGTGTTGCGTCAGGCCGCGACCCTGCCGATCATGCCCATCGAACGCAGCACTCAAGCGTTTCGGACCAGCGAAAACGTTGTGCGCGCCGCTCGCGCTGAAAAGTTCTTGCGTAATCGTCGGTTCCACGACGCCGGATCGGCACAGACAGGGAATTGAGCTTCATTCGTGACTGATTGAAACATTTCATAGCGCGAAGCCCTATGGCATCGATGCGGTTGTGCGCGTTCGCCGAGTCCGCCCGGGCAGTGGATCCGACGACGACAGCGGACGTTTCCAGGGAGTGCCAGGAACCGGAAGCGCGGCCAACGCGCACCCAGGCGGAACGCCGTCAATGTGCCGGCGCGCTGCTGGCCGGGCCGGTACCGACCTAGACTTGTACCGATGGGCGATTCCAGGTCACTGCCGCGCGGACCTCGGCTGCCCCGATGGGTACAGGCGTTGATGATGCTGACCCGCGGGTCGCATTTCGTGGCCGCATGTCACTGCCGCTACGGTGCCGCTTTCACCTTGCGGGTCGTCGGGGTGGGGAAGATCGTCTATCTGGCTGACCCCGCCGATATCAAGGCCGTGTTCGGCGGTGACCCGAGCGTCTTTCACGCCGGCGAAGCGAATTCGATTTTGCGAGGGCTGCTCGGCGACAGCTCCCTGTTGGTGATCGACGACGACCTGCACCGGGATCGTCGCCGCATGATGCTGCCGCCATTCCACCGCGATGCCGTCGCACAGCAGGCCGCGCTGATGGCCGAGATCGCCGCGGCGAACATTGCCACCTGGCCTGTGGGACGCGACTTCGCGGTGGCGCCCAAGATGTCCCAGATCACCCTCGAGGTGATCCTGCGAACAGTGGTCGGTGCCAGCGACCCGGTCCGGTTGGCTGCGCTGCGCGACGTCATGCCCCGGCTGCTTCGCGTACGTCCGTGGGAGTCGCCGGCATTGGTCAAGCCGGAGTTGCTGCGTCATCGTGGGTGGCGCGGGCTACGCCGGCGCATCGCGGAAGCCGACCGACTGCTCTACGCCGAAATCGCTGATCGCCGTGTCGATCCCGATCTCACGACACGCACCGACGCCTTGGCCATGTTGGTCCGCGGCGCACACCACGACACAGATTCGCTGACCGACGGTGAGCTTCGCGACCAGTTGATGACGTTGCTGGTGGCAGGCCACGACACCACCGCGACCGCGTTGTCCTGGGCGCTGGAGCGGCTGACCCGCCACCCGGCCGTCCTCGCCAAGGCTGTACGAGCCGCCGATGCCAGCGCGGTGGGTGACCCGGCCGGCGACGAGTATCTGGATGCGGTGGCAAAGGAAACGCTGCGGATCCGCTCGGTGGTGTTCGACGTGGGCCGGATCCTGACGAAACCGGCGGATCTGGCCGGTTATCGACTGCCCGCGGGAACCATGGTTGCTCCGGGGATCGGTCTGGTGCATGGCAGCGCCACGCTGTACCCCGAACCGGACCGGTTCGATCCGGATCGCATGCTCGGCGCGACTTTGAGTCCGGCCACGTGGTTCCCCTTCGGCGGCGGCAACCGGCGCTGCCTCGGCGCGACCTTCGCCCTGGTCGAGATGCGGGTGGTCCTGCGGGAGATCTTGCGGCGGGCCGTGTTGACGACCACCACCGAGCCCGGCGAACGGCAGAAGCTCAAGCACGTCGTCGTGGTGCCGCATCGCGGCGCGCGCATCCGCGTCCGGGCGATCAATGACCTGCCGCCGGTACGGGGTGCCGCGGCCCTGCCCGCGACTCACGGTGCCAGCGGCGTGCGCGGCGCGACCTGAAGCCCGCGGTGGCGCCGATCCGCTGAGGGCGGTTGGCCGGCCTGTTTGCGGTTTGCGTCTGCCGCGGTACGGCGTTGCGCTGCAATGTCATTGCGGTGCCGGCTATGGGGGTTCGTCGTCGTCGTCTCCGTGGCGGAGCAGTTTTTCGGGGTGATGCATGGTGTTGGTGCGGGGTTGGCCGCGGTCTTGGTGGGGTGGGGGGAGCCATTCGGTGTCGCCGTGGGTGTTTTTGCGGGTGGTCCAGCCGTTGTCGAGGAGTTTGTGGTGGGGTCCGCAGGCGAAGGTGAGTTGGTTGATGTCGGTGGTGGGCGATTGGGCGTAGGGGATCACGTGGTGGACTTCACCGTAGTAGCCTTTGACGTCGCAGCCTGGGGCGGTGCAGCCACGTTCCTTGGCGTACAACATGATTCACTGCCCCGGGGAAGCCAGCCGCTTGGTGTGATACAGCGCCAACGCTTTGCCTTGGTCGAAAACCGCCAAATAGTGGTGGGCATGGCGAGCCAGGCGGATCACATCCGACATCGGCACGATGGTGCCCCCGCCGGTCAGTGCGGCGCCGGCGGCCGACTCCAAATCCTTGAGCGTGGTGGACACGATGATCGAGGCGGGCAGCCCATTGTGTTGGCCCAGGTTTCCGGAGGCCAGCAGGGTGCGCAGCCCGGCAAGCAGCCCGTCATGGTGGCGCTGCGCGCCCGAGCGGGTGTCGGCGTCGATGGCGTCTTGGCTGGGGGTGCCCTCGACACATGGGCTTTCAGATTCGGGGTTGCACATGCCCGGGGCGGCCAGTTTGGCCAGCACCGCTTCCAGGGTGGCGCGTAGTTCGGGGGTGATCAGTCCCCGCAGCTCCGACATGCCGTCGGCGTGTTGGCTGCCCAACGTCAGAGCGCGCCGCCGCGCCCGATCCTGATCGGTGTAGGTGCCGTCGGGGTTGAGGCAGTCGGCGAGGGTGGCGGCCAGCTCGGCGAGTTGTTCGGGGCGAAACTGGCTGGCTTGGCGGGCCAGTTGGGCTTCGGCGCGCTCGCGGGTGGGCTGGTCGACCCAGCCGGGCAGCTGCCGGCAAAACCGGCGGATCACGGTGATGTGTTCGGCGCCGATCTTGGCGTCGCGTTGGGCGGCGGCGGTGGCGGCCAGCGCCGGGGCGATCGGTTCACCGGTGAGCCCGCGCCGTGGCCCCAGATCGGCGGCGGCGTTGATGCGCCGGGTGGCCTCGGCGCGGCTGGTCAGTGTCCACTCGGCGATCGCATGCGACAGTTTGCCGCCCAGCTCTTCGGCGCTGGCTTGGCGGGCCAGGTGGTTGATCAGCTGGTGCTCGGGTACGGGTAGGCGCCGGCGCACTTTTTCGCAGCGCTCCAGCAACGCCAACCACTCCAACGTGGTCAACGCGTCAAAGTCCAGACCCACCACCACATCCAGCGCGGCATCCAACCCGTCGAAGGCCGCCGTGATCGCTTCGCGCTCCGCCATGACACCCAACCTATCGGCGGCCTCTGACACAAACCCGGGCAGAAAGTGACTGCCGAACAACCGATTTCACATGTTCACCCACAGCGAACAACGCACTGGATTCGCCGGTGCCCACCGCAAACCAACGCAGCGGTCCGACAACCGATCTCATCACCCCGACGCCAACGTGAGCCACCCCGCCACACCGGTCACCCATCGACCAACAGTGAGTGTGCCCACCCATCTGACTGAAGTGACTCAAGTGACCAGGATTACTCGAGCACGACAACCAGCCGGGGACTACACCAGCAGTGGCACTAGATGCCATAGTCAGGCAATTCGAAGTCGTCGTGCACGCTACCGGCCAACAGCGCGGCAAGCGGTCCGAAGTTCATCGCGCGCATCGCCACGTTGCGAAACCACAGCCCGAGCTGGGTCCGGGTGGCGAAGAACCCGATGTATCTCGCCGCGGGGGCTTGCTTCTTCGCGATGACCGGGCGCAGCCGCTGCTCGTAGGCGCCGAAGGCGCGGTGGTGGTCGCCGCTAGCCCGCGCCAGTTCCCCGGCCAGTACATAAGCCCCGGCGATGCCCAGGCCGGTACCCTCGCCGCCGAGCAGCGAGATGCACCCGGCCGCATCGCCGATGAGCAGAACCCGATCGCGTGACCAACCTTCCATTCGGATCTGACTCACAACGTCGAAGTAGAGGTCGTCGACATCGTCGAGGGTGGCCAGGATCTCAGGACATTCCCAGCCGGCCCCGCCGAACGCGTTGTGCAGCTGGCCTTTTGGCGCCTCATCGACGCCGCAGCGCGGGGCGCGAAGGATGCAGACGAACATCGTGCGGTGGCCGTGCAGCGCGAACCGCCCCACCTGCCGGCCGGAAGTGTTGTAGGTGACGTAGCTCAGGTCGTCGCGTGGCCGGTAGCCCTCCACGACCCAGGCTGCGACCTTACAGCCGAGGTAGTGCTCGTAGGAGCGCTCCGGGCCGAAGACCAACCGACGCACGTTTGAGTGCAGCCCGTCGGCGCCTACGACCAAGGTCGAAATCCCTTGGAGCGCAATTGCTGAACGTCAGCCTGACAGTCGTCACGCTGATCGACCTTGGTGATGCTATCGCCGAACATGGTTTCGACTTTGCCGTTGACGGTGGCGTAGATCGCGGCGGCCAAATCGCCGCGGGGCAGGCTGGTGAGGTCCGGGCCGACCATCCGTCGAAAGACGTCGATGCGAACCTCGGCTTGGATCTGGCCGCCGGAGCCGACCGAACGCAGCCGCTCAACCTGGTACCCGGCGGTTGGGAGTGCTTTCGATGCCCATCCGCTTGGCCACTTGGTAGCCCACGCCCCAGAAGTCGATCAGGTAGCCGCCGGTGCGGAATTGCGGCGCCTGCTCGATCACCGTAGGGGTGTGGCAAGTGCGCTGCAGCCAGTGTGCGAGCGCGACTCCCGCGACTCCAGCACCGCTGATCGCTACTTGCATAATGCAATTGTGCCCTATGGCAAAATTCGGTTCAAGGCCGCGCCTACCGACGCTAATCGGATCCAACGCTTCCGGATCGGGATTCGCGCCGCGCTGGCAAGGTGCCGCAGGCTGCCGCTGACGACCTGCTGAGCTGCCCGCAGCCTTGCGGTCTCGACTCCTTGGGCCTGAAGCCCCCTTGCCGCCGCCCGGCTAAGATCGCCGTCAGCAAGCAACCTGCCGGTTCTTTTGATGAAGTGCGCCAGGAGACCCCTTGACTGCGATCGATCCCACCCCGCTCAGCAAACGGTACCTCGTCGTCGACGGCAAGCGGATGTCGTACCACGAGACCGGGCAGGGCCGACCGGTCGTATTCCTTCATGGCAACCCGACGTCGTCGTACTTGTGGCGCAACGTCATTCCGCACGTTGTCGATCGCGGTCGCTGCCTCGTGCCCGATCTCATCGGCCACGGCGACTCGGACAAGCTCGACGACACCGGTCCGTGCAGTTACCGCTTCGCCCAGCACCGCCACTACCTCGACGGACTTCTTGATCAGCTCGACCTCGGCGACGATGTCGTCTTGGTCGTCCATGACTGGGGTTCCGCCCTCGGCTTCGACTGGGCCAACCGCCACCGTGACCGCGTCAGCGGCATCGCTTTCATGGAAGCGATCGTCCGGCCGCTCACCTGGGCTGAGTGGCCTGAGGCCGTGACCGGAATCTTTCAGGGGTTTCGCTCCGATGCGGGAGAACAGATGGTCATCGAGAAGAACCTATTTGTCGAGGCGGTCCTGCCCGGCGCGATTCTGCGCAGCCTCACACCCGCGGAGCATGACGAATACCGACGCCCGTTCACTGAGCCAGAACACCGCCGGCCGACCCTCACCTGGCCACGCGAGATCCCGATCGAAGGCGAGCCCGCCGACGTTCACCAGATCGTTGCCGGCTACGCCCAGTGGCTGCCCGCAGCTGACTTTCCGAAGCTTTTCGTCAACGCCGACCCCGGAGCCATTCTCACGGGGGCGCAGCGCGAGTTCTGCCGCAGCTGGGCCAATCTCACCGAGGTGACGGTGCGTGGCAGTCACTTCATTCAGGAGGACAGCCCGCACGAGATTGGGCAAGCGATAGCCGATTGGCTCGCCACACTGGACTGAGTGAGCGCGGCCTCGGCCCATCGGTCGGTTAATGTTCGAAACGTGACGGCGCCGACGCGGGCGAAGCTGGCCGATGGCCGTGACATCTTGTTCTTCGCGTTGCCCGGTCACCGTTCGCAACAAGTTCCCGATCGTCGGCCGCTGCCGCCGCGAGACAAGCAACATTCGGAGTTGCGGTTCGACCGGTCTACCGGTCAGTGGGTGATCATCGCGGCGTTGCGTCAAGACCGCACCTACAAGCCGCCGCCCGATCAGTGCCCGCTGTGTCCGGGTCCGACGGGGTTGACCAGCGAGGTGCCCGCGCGCGACTACGACGTCGTCGTCTTCGAGAACCGGTTCCCGAGCCTGTCCGGCGCCGGCGGACTCCCACCGGTCGGCGACGGGTTCGCCTCGGCGCCGGGCCACGGTCGCTGTGAGGTGATCTGCTTCTCGGCCAACCACACCGGTTCGTTCGCCGGCCTGGAAGCGCCGCACGCCCGCCTCGTCGTCGAGGCGTGGCGGCATCGTACCGCCGAGCTGTTGAGTCAGCCGGGCATCGAGCAGGTGTTCTGCTTCGAGAATCGCGGCGAGGAGATCGGTGTGACGCTGACCCATCCGCATGGTCAGATCTACGGCTACCCTTATCTGACCCCGCGGACGGCGACCATGCTGCATCAGGCACGCGAGCATCGAATGCGGCACGGCAGCAACCTGTTCCAAGATCTGCTGGCCCATGAGGTGGCCGACGGTAGTCGTGTCATCGCTCGCAACGAGCTGTTCACCGCGTTCGTGCCGTTCGCCGCGCGCTGGCCCGTCGAGGTGCACATCTACCCGAACCGGTTCGTGCCCAACCTGATCGAACTCGACGCCGACGAGCTGGACGGGTTCGCGCAGCTCTATCTGGACGTGCTGCGCCGCTTCGACCGCATGTATTCCGTACCGCTCCCCTATATTTCAGCGCTGCACCAATACACCGATGCGCAGCCGGAGGGCTACTTTCATGTCGAGTTGATGTCGATCCGCCGCAGCGCTACCGCGTTGAAATACCTAGCCGGCTCCGAGTCGGCGATGGATGCGTTCATCAGCGACGTGACGCCGGAAAGCGTGGCCGAGCGGTTGCGAGACCTGGCATGACCATCCGCTACGCCGCACCGGGGCGAATCAACCTGATCGGCGAGCACACCGATTACAACCTCGGCTGGGCGCTGCCCATCGCGCTGCCGCAGCGCACGGTGGCGACGTTTGCACCCGACGGCAGCGGCGCGATCACGGTGCGCAGCGACCGCGTGGATGCCGCGGAGCGCATACCGCTGGACACCGCCCCCGGTGGGGTGACCGGCTGGGCCGGCTATGTGGCCGGGGTGATGTGGGCGCTGCGCGGCGCCGGCCATCCGGTACCCGGGGGAGAGATGTCGATCGCCAGCGACGTCGAGATCGGGTCTGGGCTCTCGTCCTCGGCGGCGCTGGAATGCGCTGTCCTGGGCGCGATCACAACCGCGGCCGGCGTCCGCATCGACCGGATCGAGCAGGCCCGGCTCGCCCAGCACGGCGAAAACGACTACGTCGGCGCACCAACGGGTTTACTCGACCAATTGGCCGCGCTGTTCGGGGAGCCGTCGACGGCGCTGCTGATCGACTTCCGCGACCTCGCCATCCGGCCGGTGCCCTTCGACCCCGACGCTGCCGGGATCACATTGTTGCTGATCGACTCCCGGGCCCGGCATCGTCACGCCGCCGGCGAATACGCGCAGCGCCGCGCGTCATGTGAGCGGGCAGCCGCGGCTCTACAGGTCTCGTCATTGCGCGACATCGGTGACGTCTCGTCGCTGGCCGCGATCGGCGACCGGCTCGACGCCCGGCGTGCCCGACATGTGCTCACCGAGAACCAGCGCGTGCTGGATTTCGTTGCCGCGTTGACGGTTTCGGATTTCGCCGAGGCGGGCCGCCTGCTCACCGCCTCGCATGCGTCCATGCGCGACGACTTCGAGATCACCACCGAACACCTCGATTTGATCGCCGACACCGCGGTGCGCAGTGGTGCGCTGGGTGCCCGGATGACCGGCGGCGGTTTCGGTGGCTGCGTGATCGCCCTGGTGCCGCATGGCCGGGTGGAGGGCGTGGGGCAGGCGGTGCGACGGACGGTGCGCGACGCCGGCTACCAACAGCCGCTGGTCAGCCGGACCCATGCTGCTGCGGGCGCGGGTCCGGGTTGAGGCCCTGCGAGCAGTTAGCAGCGGCCAACGTATTGGCGTGTGCTCGACTTGTTGGAAGTCGCGGCAGAGCCGACTCGGCGTCGGCTACTTCAACTGTTGGCACCTGGTGAACGCACCGTTACCCAGCTCGCGTCGGGGTTTCCGGCTACCCTGTCGGCGATCTCGAAACATCTCGCGATCCTCGCCGAGGTGGGGGTTGGTTACGTGCCGGAAGCAGGAGCGTGAACGCTATTACCGGCTCGATGAGCGGGGGTTGCGGCGGTTGCGTTCGCTTTTCGAGTCGTTTTGGAGCCAGGAGCTCGACCGCCTCGTCGTCGATGCCAACGACTACCCGTTACCGCAAGGGGAGTTCGCGATGCGGTACGAATCGCGATGCCATACGAAAAGGTACTCGTGCCGTTGGATCCCGACGAGGCCTTCGCGCTGATCACTCGGCTAGACCGGCGCCGCTGGATGACCGTGGCGCCACCCGCCTGACCACCGCCGAAAGGCCCGATCAAACGCACCGAAAAAGCTGCGCAGGCCAGGAGATACCCTCAGCGCGACAGCGATGCGCCGGTATCCCAGGTCGTTAGCCCGAAGTTAAGGCTATTGAACTGGCTGAATTCCTGGGTTGACCTGGGTATTGGCTGGTTTGGGTGGGTGGTGGTTCTGGCTACGCGGTGATGGTGACTGGGATCGGGGCGTCGATGAGGTCGAAGGCGCGGCGCTGGGTGGGGGTGGCCTCGGTGAGTTTGTCGATTTCGATGTTGGTGTGGTGGTAGCGGATCCGGTCGCGGGTGAGGGTGGCCAGGTGATTGAGCAGGTCGCGGAAGTTTCGTACTGGGTTGCCGGCCGCGTCGTGTTTGGTGGAGGCTTTGGCGTGTGCGGCTGGGGAACGCTGCGCGGGGGCGACGGGGTTGTCCCGATGCGGTGGTGTTTCGTCGGTGAATGTCAGTGGCGCCCAGGCCTTGCGCAGGTGCCAGATGAGGTAGCAGGCCAGCATGCAGATCAGCACGTGGGCTTTGACGCGGTCCTCGAGGCGGTGGTGGATGGGGCGTAGGTCGAGGTCGTCGGTCTTGATGATGCGAAAGTCGCGTTCGATGTTGGCGAGGTTTTTGTAACCCTGCACCACGGCGGCGGGGTCGAGGACCTTGGTGTTGACGCTGGTGCGCAGCACGTAGATGCCGTCGAGGGCAGCTTGGGCGTCGATGGCGGCCTGGTCGCGGTGGTAGGTGAATTCGGTGTCGGTGATCGTGAGGTGGAAGAGCTTGCCCACCTTGAATTTTCCGCTGACCTTGCCGACTGCGATGCCGATCTTGTCGGCGCCGGACAGGGTGGCTTTGGTGACGCGTTGGGCGATGTGGGCCAGTTGTTTCTCGGTGGCAGCCAGCAGGTCGTGGCGTTTGCGGGCACGTTCGGCGGCCAGGGTGGGGTTGCGGCAGGCGATCAGCCGTTCGCCGGGGTAGTCGGGGTGGGTGATCTCGGCGAGGTCTTGGGTATCGAACAGGCTCATCTGCAGCGGCCCGTCGTCGCGGGCGAGTTTGGCGATCGCGGGTGCACGTAGCGCGGTGATCCAATCGAAGGCGGTTGGGGTGTCGGGGTTGTCGTTGAGTTCGCGCAGCGCGTCGATGCGGGCGGTGGTGATCATGCCGCGATCGCCGACCAGCACCAGCTGTTGGATGGCGAGCTTGTCTTTGATCACCTGCACGATCTGGGTGAACGCGGTCGGGTCGGCGGTGGCACCGGAAAACACGCGCACCGCGACCGGGCGGCCCTCAGGGTCGGTGAGCACCCCGTATTCGATCTGCTGGCAGCCCTTCTTGCCGTCGCGGGAGTAGCCGCGCGCGGCCAGCTGGCAGCATCGGCCGGTCACCCACGAGGAAGTCAGGTCAAACAACGCCATCCGGCCCGGGTTCACCGACTCGTTTAAATGCTTTGCCGCCAGCTTCTTTTCGATCTTGTCCTGCCGGTCGGCCAGCCAGTCCATCCCGGCGTAGATCTCGTCGGTGGAGGCCTCGGCCACCCCGAAATCCACGCCGAGGGTGGTGTTGGGCCACCACGACAGGGTGGACAGCTTCGAGGTGGGCCGCACCACCCGCGAGATGATCAAGGCGAGCACGATATCGCGGGCTCGGCACGGCGGGCCCAGCAGTGCGGCCAGCTCGAGCTTGCGCGCCATCGCGGCCACCGCCGCCACGTCCCCATGCGGCAGCGACCGGGACTTGCTGAACTCCGAGCCGGCCGGCACCAGCGTGTGGCCCTTCAGCGTCGCCTCGATCGCATCGACGGCCTGCGGCGGCAGCATCGACAGGTTGGCCACGGTCTGGTTGCGCACCTTGGCCCCGTCCCGGTAGGTGCGGCGCAACAGCACAGACTCATAGACGCGCTCGTGGCCGTGCTTATCCACGTGAGTCTTCTTAACTCTGACTACGTGAGCTTTGCCAGTATTGCGTGGCACACCAAGAATCATAGCCTGATTCCGTTGAAATGATAGCAACGACACGCATCTATTCGTGACTACATATGAGCACACAACAGCACCCATAATGTCAGTTCAAACCACTAATCCCCAGTCAAAACCGTCGCAACTTCGGGTTAGCCTTGCGGGCCAGTGCGATGCCGATCACCTCGGTCGAATCGGCCCGACGGGGCTGCAACGCGGCCGGCAGCAGGATCTGGGTGACTTTGCAGCCGCGGCAGCGCACCCGCCGCGGCTGCACGTCGATCGGGTCCGTGCCCAAGCCGCGGATGCGTCGGCGCCTGCCGTGTCCCCACCGCTGCAGGGTGTCGCCGCATCCGCGGCGGGGTCAGCGCATGGTCCCGTCGGCCAGGTCCTGCTCGGCTGCCTCGGCGGCGCGCACGATGATCATCGAGCGATACGAGTGACATCAGCCATCAGCGTGGTCTATCACGTCCTCGTCGAGCAAGGGGCCAATTCGTGTTGGGAGTGCCCGGTTCGGAATCGGCTCTGCGCCAGCTGATCTCCCCTGCCGGCAACCGTCACCATGAACACCGACCAGGGATCTGGTATCCGCCCGTTCCCGGGCTGCCCCTGGTCGTGGTCATCATGCCGCCGCGCACGACCGCACTTCTCATCCTCACCCACAGACGCTGTGGTCCCCATACCGGGTGCCGTTCAACACAGGTCCTTAGATAGCCAGGGCCGCTCGCCATCTACCGTGCGCCGCAGGTTGCGTCGCGCCCGCGATCCCGCTCATCTGAACCGGCTCTGGCAACACGGAGCCCAACAGCTGATCCGGCTCAACGCAGACGCGTTCAACGCGCTTGCCAGCACCGGCAACCGGCTGCGCGATACCCTGACCATTCTGGCCGCCGCGGCCTGGTGGGCACGCTGCCGGCTGGGCATCACCGAGCCCGTATGGACACTCATCGGGCTCTACACCGGCGGGCGCCTCCTCGCGACGCCCGGCTGAGCCCCTCCAAAGGCCCGACCCGACGGCCGGGGCCTGGGATGTCGCATGCCCGGCTCCGACCGGCACGATGAACACCAACGCCGACCCCACGCCGTCACCGTGAACAACAACACCTCAGCATGAACACCAACTACGGCTGTTCGTCCTCACCGAAAGTGCCGCTCTCATCCCCATTTTGAGCGCTCGGCAACAGACCTGCAGCCGTGGCAGCGCGATCCGCTCAATCACCGCCGAGAACTCAGTCCACCACCGCTGAGGGTCTACTCTATGAACCGCGGCGACCGCGGCATATCCAGAAGTCTGCACAAACTCCGAACAATGCCGCGACCACCGCTCCGGACGACCAGCGCAGCCACGCCACAACACGCCAATCCCGAACTACAGCTGCGGTATTAGCGTGCTAATGGCCGCCGCCATGGCCGCCGCCATGACCGCCGCCATGACCGCCGCCATGACCGCCGCCGTGGCAGTAGGGGTTATACCAGGGGCAGCTGGAAGCTGACAGGGAACCTGGTTGGGCGCTGACGTCAGCGGCCGCCCCCAAACCTGCCACGCTTAGGCCAGCGGTCAAGATGGCAATCGCTGCGGCGAAGCGCCCAGCTTGTATCATACTGTGTTTTTGCCTCATACCCCCAGGTAGTACCCAACGACACCAGTATCTAAACCTGAATCCAACCGATGGGCTGATGGTGTCGAGCCGCGACCATTTTCGACGTTGATTTTTGGTGGTAGGCCGACCGACATGTCATTTGCCACGAGGATGGGACCACCGGTTGGCCACCAAACCATGGACCACCGTGTTTGGGTCGGGCGATCGAGCGGCCAAGCACCGGCCGCACTGCCCACCCGAGGCCGCCCACACCTTCTGCAGCACCTCGACGAGCATCACGAAAAGTGCCCGCGAACAACCCTCGGTGCATCAAGTAGGAATGCCCGCGAAACGGTGATCTACGCCAGGCATGGGTAGTGGGCTGTCGATGTCATCACGTGCCCGCCTATCGGGGCAAGCCGCAGACGGTGCGCCGATGAAGGGGGCGACCTGACTCGTGTCAATTTTGACCGACGCGCGCGTCGGCGGCGGTGACGACCGGAGTAAGAGCCAGGCCCATGGCGCGCCGAGACGTCAAAATTTTTGTTGTGCAGGCTCGATCGCGGCGGTCATCGGAGTGGCATGGCCCCTGCGCCGTCGGTGCAGCATAATGGCTGTGGCCAGAGCCAGGCAGGCGACGGCAGGTGGTAGCAGCGCGTGGTCGCCGATTCGGTTGCCCAGCAGCACACCCGCCGCCGCGCCAGCGACGAACAGCACCACGGTCGTGGACAGCACGGTGGTTTTCCACTTGTCCACGCCGTGGCGCGAGCTGCGGCCCACCAGCAGCGCGAGGTCGGTGATGGTGCCGGTGAAGTGCGTGGTGCGAATCGGCATCCCAGAAAAGTTGGAGCTCATCCCATTTTGCAGCCCGCAAGCGCTGGCGGCGAGGGCCGCTCTGGCGATCGGGTGCTCGACGCCAGCTGCGGCGACTAGCAGCGTGGCCTCAGCCAGCAAGACCGCGGCATGACGCGGGCCGGTCACGGTGCGCGCAGCAGCCAGCACCGCACCCGCGGCGGCGGCTCCGACAAAAAATGCGGCCACGATCGCCGCGATCATGCGGCCCTGATAAAGAAGCGGATATGTGCTGTGCATACCCGCCTTAGTCGTCAAGGCGGTGAGATTCCCTACCGGAAACGCCCACACCAGCAGAGCCACCGAATTGACAAACCCGGCGATGCCAGCGAGCGCCCCGGTGAAAGCCAGCAGCAATACCGCTGGGTCCCCGGTGCTGGAATCGGGCGAAGTGGCCATCGTCTCTTCCTGTCTAGTGATCGGCCGGGGCTTATCAGCGATCACCTGGTCTCAGTGAAGTACTGGCACCCATTAGCCATGGGCATGCGATCGAACCCCTCGCCCGCATCAAACGGCGAGGCGATGGGTTTAGCGTATACCTCCATAGGGTATATCACGCATGAGCGTGTGCCTGTTCGACGCTTCGATACGCCGCTGCTGGGTAGTGGTCATGACGTGCTGCACATCGCCGCGCCGCGGGGTGGATCACGAGTCGGCACACACGGCCTCCAGTCCAGCGGTTGTCTGGCCTTCAGCGCTGCCGCGGTGAGGCGTATGAGCCCGACAGCATCGGTCGGTTACGGTGCCGACCCGTGGCTGTGGTGGCGGCGGTGGTGTGGTTAGTCGGCAGGCTTCTGATCATTGGCGCGCATAGCACGCTGGACAGTTCGCAGATCGGGTGAGCCGAGGACGAGCCGCTGTCCACGTGCGGGTGATCAACGTTGAGGGCGAACTCACCACCCAATGACGCCGGCAGCACATGGACAGCATGCGGCGCCCCGCACTGGTCTCGACCGCGAAAGGGCGCCAATCAGGCTCAGCTCGCGCACGGCGGGTGCTGGAAACCTGGGGTTACAGCCCGTTGTTGTCACGGCTTGCCTTGCCTGTCATCGAAGCCCGACCCCCGGTCGACCAGGCTGACTTCTCGGGACGTTTGATGACGCTGCTGGCCGAGGCCATTGGTGTCGACGATGTCTACACGCATGGCATGATAGCGCCGATGGTCGCCATCGGCCTGGTTCGTTGCAGGCATTGGAGTGTCTTCGTTATATCAAGGTGGGAGTTCGATCACGAACCAGCTGTCGCGGATCTCCTTGGCGGAGCGTCCATTGCAGACGTTCGAGCGCAGCCGGGCACACAGTCCCGGTGTCCCTACAACTGGCGGTAACCCGCGGGCGGCGTCGTCGAGAGCTCTTCGGCAGTGGACGCGTCGATGCTCACCGGAGAATCCATGCCGGTGGAGATCCGGCATGACGACCGAGGGATCGACGCAACGGTAATCGTCGACGGCCGAAACGAGCGCGCGAATCCTGACCAAGCAGTCCGAGATGCTGCAATCGACGCCGCGCATGGACACGATCCTGCGCAGCAAGACCGGTTCCATCACCACCGGCGTGTTGAGACTGTTCGACGTCGTTACCGCCGATGGTGAACAGCCCGATGAGTTGCTGCGACTGCGGGTGCACTCGAGGATGCCTCAGAGCGCCCCATCGGGAAAGCGATCGCCAAGGGGGCTCGCCGATAAGGTCGGCGAGCTTCCCGCGGTCGAGGGCCCCACCCCACGCAGGGACTCGATCTAGAGGGCATCATCGACGGTCGCGCCATGGCCGTCGTTCCGGAGCCTCTGCTCGCCGGCTGGTCACAGCGCCTCCCGAAGACCTCACCGCGGCGTGGATCGGCTGGTCAACCAGCGAAGGCTGATGCACGGCTGGGTCGCCGGCCCCGCAGAGGTCGAGGCCGAGCACACGTGCACGTCGTGCCAGCGACCACACCCGCCGCCAGTGGCCCGGTATCGGTTCGTCGGTCAGGTTCATCGTTGTAATCGACGCGTGTGTTGAAGTCAAAGAAGTTGGGCGCCAACATGTGCAGCGCAGCGGAGCGTCCCGGCTTACCCGCACGGACGACGGCCTGATTGATGTGCATATCGTCGAAACCCGTCGACGGCTGACGCGGTCCAGGATCGTGGCCACACTGGCCTGGCACGTCGGCAGCCAGCGCTTTTACCACCAGCTGCAGATACCGGAATCACCTTGTCCGCCGCTGACGCCGCGGCGGCGATCGCCCATGACGGAGTGGTGGATGACCGGTACGACGACCAGGCCAGCCTCATCCTCGCGACACCGGATTCTGCCGGTGTTTCGCCCGCTTCCCGGCGCATAGGACCTATGATTTTGCCCATGCCGTTGGCGGTTGGTGAGGTGTTCGCGGGATACACCATTTTGCGGGTGCTCGGTGCGGGCGCGATGGGCACGGTATATTTGGCCCAACATCCGCGCTTGCCGCGCCGCGACGCCCTGAAGGTGCTCGCGGCTTCCCTCACCGCTGAACCGGAGTACCGGGCCAGGTTCGTGCGCGAATCGGACATTGCAGCCAGCCTGTCGCATCCAAACATTCTCGGCATCCATGACCGCGGCGAGTGCGACGGCCAAATTTGGATCGCGATGGATTTTGTCGATGGCACTGATGCAGCCAGGTTGCTGCGCGAGCGCTATCCCGGCGGGATGCCAGTAGGCCTGGCGGTGCAGATCATTACCGCGATGGCGTCGGCCCTGGATTACGCGCACCAGCGCGGTCTGCTGCATCGTGATGTCAAACCGGCGAACATCTTGATCGCCGACCCTGGGTCGGAGGCGCAACGGGTGTTTTTGGCCGACTTCGGCATCGCACGGCATTTCGATGACACCGCGGGTCTCACCGCCACCAATGTGGCCATGGGTACGGTTGCCTATGCCGCGCCCGAACAGCTGATGGGCCAGCCGGTCGACGGGCGCGCCGATCAGTATGCATTGGCCTGCACAGCTTTTCACCTGCTTACCGGGACGCAGCCCTACGACTATCCCAGCGCTGCGGTCGTCATCACCAAACACGTGATGGCCCCGCCGCCTGCGATCGGCGAATACCGCCCCGAGCTGGCAGCGCTTGAGCCGGTGTTCGTCAGAGCGATGGCCAAGAATCCGGCCGAGCGGTTCACCCGTTGCCACGACTTCGCTGCGCAGCTGCAACGCGGGTTGGATTGGGTCGCCGGCAACCCCGCCCGCCAACCCGCACCAAAACCGACCTACGTGGCCAACACCCAAGAGACACAAGTTGCGTTCAACGGATACGCGCCCGTCCGGCCGCCATTACCGCCACCGCCATCACCATCACCACCCACCGGTAAGCGACAGGGGCGACGCCCCCGCCTCGTGGTTGCCGTCGTCGCGGCCATCGCGTTGCTAATCGGAGGGGGCATCTTTGCGGTCATCAAGCTCTCCACACACCAGAGTCCAAACGCTTCCGCACCTCCGAACAGCGCGGCGCCGACCGCAGCGGGTCCCTTCACCGGCACCTACCGGGGCGACTATGGCCCTGCCATCGGGATCGACGGTGGGCCTGTTGAAGGTTCGAGGCCATCGACGACCACGTGGGGCGTGCGTTCGGTGTGCCGCCCCACTGGGTGCGTGGCGACGGCGTCACGCGTTGGCGGCGAAACCACGATGCTGTCGACGATGGTGTTCGACGACGTCGGCGGACGCTGGCTGGCTGTAGGCACCGGCACCGACACGTGCCTCGATGTTCCCGGTGAATTCTGGGTGGTGATGACCCTGCAACAACGTCCCGACAGCACCCTGGCTGGCGAAATCAGTAAAACCAGCGCCAATGGCTGCGGCATGAAAAGTCCCGTGACCTTCACACGCACCGGGGACGTCGACATCAACAGCGTTTCCGACCCTGCGGGCCAGCCGCCACGGGTGGTGTCTCCAGCCGAAGCGCTGCGCGGCCGCTACCACGACACGATCAACTGGGCGGAAGAGCCCAAACAGGAGTACGACTGGGTGGTCTCCACTCACTGTCTGCGCATGGGGGATCGGTGCATGAGCTACTTCCATGCACCGCCTAATAGCTCCAAGCCGCTGGTATTTGGCGGCAGAACCTGGGTGTTGTCCAGCGAGGACCACGTGAAGTGCCGAAACGGCGGCACGTCGCATGTGGAAAATACCGCGGAGTTTGCCCCGCCTCAACCACCGCAGGATCCGATCATTCGGCTCACCGGGCACGGTCACCACCAACAGTCTGGGTCATGCACCCACATCACAGAATTCGAGGAAACATTCGAGCGCACGGGCGATTGAGGTTAGTTCGTGGCCGGTCGGGGCGCTCGGCGATGCTCCACCTCGCCGAGCGCATTAAGCGGTGAGGAGTCGGCTGGGATTGACGCGTGGTTGCGCGTGCCGAATTACCTTGCGACGGCACTGTTTGTCCAATTTTCCTATCCCGGCCTGGGTGCCCAATCGCTGCGCTCCGGAAACCCCGGGGTTTCTTGAAGGCGGTCAGGTTGGGTTATTCGTTCTGCGCGCATTCGGTGCGGTGTCGGACAATCCAGCACGCCGCCCGACAGGGCACGCCCTCGCAGCCCGGTATCGTGGCCGATGATCGTGTTATGCACCCCAACGGGCTGGACCTGACCGCCGATCGTGGATTGCCGTGGTGGCCAGCACGCGTTGGACGACGTCCTCCTTGTGAGGGGGTCAGGTAGATCTGCGTGGTGGTCAGTTGTACGTGCCCAAGGCGACTTTGGCACAGTCTCGGCGGCGTTTTGAAGATCGAACGCTGTGTTTGTCAACGGCGGCCGAAAATTGACCCCTTTTCGACGGTTGAAAATTGACCCCCTTGGTGTTCATTCTTCGGTGGTCGATCCCGGGACGCGCCCGAGGTCGCGGTCTTTGATGCGGTAGGAGTCGCCTTTGAGGGCGATGACTTCGGCGTGGTGGACGAGGCGGTCGATCATGGCCGCGGCTACGACGTCGTCGCCGAACACTTCGCCCCAGCGGCCGAACGGTTTGTTGGAGGTGACGATCAGGCTGGCCCGCTCGTAGCGCGATGACACCAACTGAAAGAACAGGTTGGCGGCTTCGGGTTCGAAGGGGATGTAGCCGACTTCGTCAATGACGAGCAGTGGGTAGCGTCCCAGCCGGAGGAGTTCGGGTTGAAGCCGCCCGCCGTGGTGGGCTTCGGCTAGCCGGGCGACCCATTCGGAGGCGGTGGCGAACAACACCCGGTGGCCGGCCTGACAGGCCCGGATCGCGATTCCGATCGCCAAGTGGGTCTTGCCGGTGCCCGGCGGCCCCAGGAAGACCACGTTGTCACGGGCGGTGACGAAGTCCAGGGTGCCCAGGTGCGCGATCAGGTCACGTTTGAGGCCGCGGGCATGGTCGAAGTCGAACTCCTCCAACGACTTCCGCGATGGGAACCGGGCCGCGCGGATGCGGCCCTCACCGCCATGGGACTCGCGAGCCGAAACCTCGCGCTGCAGACAGGCCACCAGGAATTCCTCATGAGTCCAGGATTCGGTGCGGGCCCGCTCGGCCAATCGGGCGACTGCTTCGCGCATCGTGGGTGCTTTCAGGGCGCGGGTCAAAAAGCTGATCTCGGCACTCAGGTCCCGGTGGTTCGAGGACGCCACGGTCGTGCGCGTGGTTTTGGTGGTGGTCATGACACCAGCCCGCCTTCGCCGAGATCGATGCCCAGGGCGGTGTCGTAGTCGGCCAGCGCCCGCTGTTCCACGCTGATCTGATCCGCAGGTTCACGCACCGGACGCAGCGCGCCGATGCGGTTGCAGCGCAGCATGTTCGCCGCCGCGCGGTGTTCGGGGTCGGTGATGGTTTGATGCCACGCCCACACCCGCTCGTGATCGGCGACCAGCTTGCCTTCGCAGAACACCCGTACCCGGTCCAGATCAGCCAGGACCTCGATGCGCCGCCCGATCACGCCCGGGTGCACGGAGTAGTCGTTGGAGTCCAACCGCACGTAGTGATCGCGCGCCAGCCGTGTGGTGGCGCGCCAACCGGTCGCCGGCGCCACCGGCGGCAGCGCCAGCATGGCCTGACGGTCCGCGCCGATGCGCTCGGTCGGGGCGCAGCCCAGTACCCGGCGGGTCCGCCGATTCACCGTCTGCAGCCACTGCTGGAGTTGGTGGTTGAAATCGCCGGGACCGCTGAAGGTTCGGCCCGGCAGAAACGAGCGCTCCAAGTAGTCATGGGCGCGTTCGATGATGCCCTTGTGCTCGGGTTCTCGAGGTTTGAGGACCACCACCTTCGCACCCAGAACCCCGCGGAACGCCTGACACTGGCCGGTGAGCTCGACCCGGCCTGAGCGCCAGCGTCCGATCGCGCCCTCCCCGTCCCAGACCAGGGTGCGCGGCACCGCCCCCAGCGCGTGGATCAACTGCCACCACCCGGCGAACAGATCCTCAGCGCACCGCGACGGAACCAAGATCGCGGCCAGCCACCGCGAATACCCGCACACCATCGTCAGCACCGGAAGCTGCATCGGGGTACGGACCTGCCCATAGCCGACTGGGACCGTGGTCGGTGGGAACCAGAAGTCGCACTGGGCGATCTCGCCGGCCTCATACGTCGTACGCCCCGCCGGGTCCGGCGGCAAAAACGCCGGCCGCAACTCCCGCACGCGCTCCTTGAACACCGTCATCCCCCGCGTCCAGCCGACCCGCTCGGCGATCACCGTCGCTGGCATCGTCGGCACCGCCTTGAGCTGGGCACGGATCGCGTCTTCGAATGCATCCACCGCAGAGCCCGCCGGTTTGCGCTCATACTTCGGCGGGCCCTCAGCGGCCAACGCCGAGCGCACCGTATTGCGCGAGATGTTCAACGTCCTGGCGATCGTCTTGATCGGCAACCCTTCCGCTCGATGCAACCTGCGGATCTCAGCCCAGTCCTCCACAGCTAACAACTCCCTTCTCCTCTCGGCTCGTAAGCCGAGACTCAGACGAAGGGGGTCAAAATTCGGGCGTCGACACGGGGTCAGTTTTCAGGCGTCGCCGACAGCGTTGGCCGGCCCAAGCCGCGTGGTGGCGGGCCTGCTAGGAGTGCCGTGTGCTCGAGGGACTTTCCCAATCGCCGGCATGGTAGTGCGGTAGCGTCAAGAATCCTGATCTGTCGATGCCGAGGGACTGCTCGCAGTATGAAAATGTGGATACAAATTCGAGACCGCGACGACGATGCCGAGTTCCCGGACGGCACCTCCTACGAAGTGCTCACCGGCGGTGTACTAAAGGTCCTCAGCGGCAACGATATTCATCTCTACAGTCCGTCATACTGGCAGGAGGTCACGATTGACACCCGGCCGGCGGATCAGCACGGCAACCAACGCGACGAGCTGGACGACGATCTGAGATGGCAATGATGCCGTGACTGAGCCAGCAGAACCGGCGTGCCGAGGGACTTTCGGCCACCGGAGCTAGTGGCCTACTGCCCTCCCGCAAGCGCGCCGGATGAGCGGACGATTGGACTCGTGCGAGGAAGGGGGATGTTGATGAAGGCAAATGTCGGAGACTGGCTGGTGATCAAGGGCACGACGATCGACCGACCGGACCACCGCGGGTTGATCATCGAAGTGCATTCAGCCGATGGCTCACCGCCCTACGTCGTGCGATGGCTCGACACCGATCACGTGGCCACGGTGGTGCCCGGTCCGGACGCGGTCGTCGTTACCGCAGCGGAGCAGAAGGCGGCCGACGAGCGCGCCCAGCATCGGTTCGGGGTCGTGCAGTCGGCGATTTTGCACGGCAAGAGCACGTAGGCAGCATCGGCTCGGGCGATGGAGTCGGCCATGGCGGCTCGATGGCCGGCACAAGTTCGACGCCGAGACGCCACGTTGGTGCCGTTCGATATCGCGCGGATCGAAGCCGCGGTGGCGCGGGCCGCCCGTGAGGTCGCTTACGACGACCCCGACATGCCGGCCACCGTGGCCAGGGCCGTCGCCGACACATTGGGTCCCCGGATTGCGTCCGTTGAGCGCGTTGGGGACTTCGTCGAGGCACGGCTCGGAGAGGCAGGTCTCGACGACGTCGCCCGCGCATACATCATCTACCGGCAGCGCCGCGCCGAATTGCGCGCGGGCAAGGCACTGCTTGGTGTGCGTGACGAGCTGAAGCTGAGTTTGGCGGCCGTGACGGTCCTGCGAGAACGTTATCTGCTGCGCGACGCGCGCGGCCGGCCCACCGAGTCGACGGGCGAGATGATGGACCGGGCGGCGCGCTGTGTCGCCGCGGCCGAGGACGAGTACCGGATCGGCTCGTCGGGGCAGTGGGCCGAGCGGTTTGCGACGTTGTTGCGCAGCCTCGAATTTCTGCCCAATTCGCCCACCCTGATGAACGCCGGCACCGACCTGGGGCTGCTCGCCGGCTGTTTCGTTCTGCCGGTTGAGGATTCGTTGCGGTCGATCTTTGCGACCCTGGGACAGGCTGCCGAGGTGCAGCGCGCCGGCGGCGGCACCGGCTACGCGTTCAGCCGGGTGCGGCCCGCCGGGGACCGGGTGGCCAGCACCGGCGGCACGGCCAGCGGGCCGGTCTCGTTTCTGCGGCTGTACGACACCGCCGCCAGTGTCGTCTCGATGGGCGGTCGACGGCGCGGCGCCTGCATGGCAGTGCTCGACGCGTCGCACCCCGATATCTGCGACTTCATCACCGCCAAGTCCGAATCGCCCAGTCATCTCACCCATTTCAACCTGTCGGTCGGCGTCGGCGACGCGTTCCTGCGCGCCGTCGAGCGCGGCGGCGCGCACCGACTGGTCAACCCGCGCACCGGCAAGACGGTCGCACGGATGCCCGCGGCCGAACTGTTCGACGCGATCTGCCACGCCGCGCACGCCTGCGGCGACCCCGGGCTGGTGTTTCTCGACACGATCAACCGAGCCAATCCGGTGCCGGCACGCGGCCGGATCGAGGCGACCAACCCGTGCGGGGAGGTGCCGCTGCTGCCGTACGAGTCCTGCAACCTCGGCTCGATCAACCTGGCCCGGATGATCACCAATGGCCACGTCGACTGGGACCGGCTCGGGGCGGTCACCGAAGTGGCGGTGCGGTTCCTCGACGACGTCATCGACGTCAGCCGCTATCCCTTCCCCGAGCTGGCCGAGGCCGCCCGCGCCACCCGCAAGGTCGGGCTGGGGGTCATGGGTTTGGCGGAACTGCTTGCCACACTGGGCATCCCGTACGACAGTGCCGAGGGTGTGCGGTTGGCCGGCCAGGTCATGCGTCGCATCCAGCGGCACGCGCACCTGGCGTCGCGGCGGCTGGCCGAAGACCGGGGTTCCTTCCCGGCGTTCGCCGACAGCCGGTTGGTCCGTTCCGGCCCGCGGCGCAACGCACAAGTCACCTCTGTCGCCCCGACCGGCACCATCTCACTGATCGCGGGCACCACGGCCGGGATCGAGCCGATGTTCGCCATCGCCTTCACCCGCGCCATCGTCGGCAGACATCTGCTGGAGGTGAACCCGTGCTTCGATCGGCTGGCCCGCGATCAGGGTTTCTACCGTGACGAGCTGGTCGCCGAGATCGCGCAACGCGGCGGAGTACGCGGCTATCCCCGGTTGCCCGCCGAGGTGCGTGCGGCGTTTCCGACCGCGGCCGAGATCGCGCCGCAGTGGCACCTGCGCATGCAGGCCGCCGTGCAGCGCCACGTCGACGCCGCGGTATCCAAGACGGTCAATCTGCCGGCCGCCGCAACGGTCGACGACGTCCGGGCCGTCTATCTCTCCGCGTGGCAGGCCAAGGTCAAGGGCATCACGGTCTATCGCTACGGCAGTCGGGAAGGTCAGGTGTTGTCCTACGCTGCCCCGGAGCCGGTGCTGGCCCGGGCCGACACCGAGTTCAGCGGCGGCTGCGCCGGGCGGTCTTGCGAGTTCTGACCGTGCCCTCGGCCGCTCTCGGCTTCGTGATGACCTTTGGCCCTGGCCCGCACGCAGATTCGCGGCGTAGTAAGGAGGACATGCGCCACGAAACAGAATTACCACCAGCCATCGAGGTCGACGTGACCACCCGCGGCGAGCTTCCCGGAGCGGCCGATTACGCCCGCACCAAGATCGGCCAACTGGGCCGGCTCGCCCACCAACCGGTGCTGCGCGCGCGCGTCAGGGTTACCGAGCATCGTGACCCCGCGGTAGATCGACCCGTGGTCGCGCAGGGCAACCTCGACGTCGACGGCCGGCTGGTGCGGGCCCAAGCTCAGGGGGAGACCGCGCAGGAAGCGATCGATCTGCTCGAGTCGCGGTTGCGGCATCGGCTGGAAAGGATAGCCGAACATTGGGAGTCGCGGCGGGGCGAGCAACCGGCAGCCGGCCCGCACGAGTGGCGCCATGTATCGGAGCCCAGCCACCGGCCGAGCCACTTTCCCCGTCCGGCCGACGAACGCCGCGTCATCCGACGCAAGTCGTTCACCATGGCGCCCTGCACGGTCGACGAGGCCGTGCTCGAAATGAACATGCTCGACTACGACTTTCACCTGTTCACCGAGAAGTCCACCGCCACCGCGGGCGTCCTTTACCGTGGTGGTCCGACGGGCTACCGCCTGGCGCTGGTAGCCCCCGTTCCCGCGGATCAGCTCAGTCCGTTCGAGCTCGACGTGACCATCAGCACGCAACCGGCGCCGTGTCTGAGTCTCGAGGAGGCCACCGAGCGGCTGGGCCTGCTCGGGCTGCCGTTCCTGTTCTTCATCGATGCCGCCCAGGGCCGTGCCAGCGTCCTGTATCACCGCTACGACGGTCATTACGGGTTGATCACCCCGGCAGGCTAACGGCCTAAATTTAATACGTCCCGATTTCCTGTTCGGGAAGAACAGCACCGGTCGCTTCGAACACCACGCGCCTGCCGATCTCGACGGCGTGGTCGGCGAAGCGCTCGTAGAAGCGGCCCAGCAATGCGATGTCGACAGCGCTTTTGACCCCGTGCTTCCAGTCGCGGTCCATCAGTGTGGTGAAGAGCTGTCGGTGCAGCTCATCCATCTCGTCGTCTTGTTCGCGAATGTGGGCTGCCATGTCGGTATTACGGGTCATCACCACTTCCTGTGCGCAATGCGCCAGCTCTGCTGCGGCCCTGCCCATTTCGGCGAAACCATGCTCAACTTCGGTGGGCAGCACGTGTTCTGGCTGTCGCCGCTGGACGATCTTGGCGACGTGCACCGCCAGCGCGTCCATCCGGTCCAGGTCGGCGACGATCTGGATGGAGCCGACGATGCTGCGCAGCTCGCCGGCCACCGGCTGCTGCAGCGCCAGCAAGCTGAAGGCGCTCTCCTCGGCGCGTTTTCGCAGCACCGCCAGCTGGTCATGGTCACTGATGACCTGCTCCGCAGCGGCGGCGTCGGCCTGCAACAGCGCCCGCGTTGCACGCTCCATGGCCGCCGCGGTCAAACCGCATAGCCTGCCCAGCTGATCAGCCAGGTCGGTGAGTTGCTCATGGTAGACGGTTCGCATGGTGTTGTGCCCTCCTTGTGTGGTCAGCCTTTAACGACGCCCAGCGGCACCAGCCGCGCGACCTTACGCGCCAGCCCGGCGCGGTCGCTGGTCTCGATGACGGTGTCGATGTCCTTGTATGCCTCGGGCTTCTCTTCGGCCAGCCCCCGCCGTGAGCTGCCGCGGACGAGGATGCCGGCCCGTTCCAGACCACTGCGCAGCGCGTCGGCGTCGGTGTGGCGGGCCGCCTGGTGCCGACTCTGCACTCGGCCGGCTCCGTGCGCCGTCGAGAAGAATGCCGGGTTGTCCGGTACTCCCGCCAGGACATAGGAGGCTGTGCCCATGGTGCCTGGGATCAGCACCGGCTGGCCGACCGCGGACAGGTCGGGGGGCAGGTCGGCATGGTGCGGCGGCAGCGAGCGAGTCGCCCCCTTGCGGTGCACACAGACGGTGCGCAACTGGCCGTCGACGGGATGCTCTTCGAGCTTGGCCAGGTTGTGCGACACGTCGTACAGCACGTCCAGCGTCGTGGCGGTCTCCTGTTCGAACACGCGACGGGCCGCCTCGGTCAACAGTTGACGGTTGGCACGTCCGTAGTTGGCCGCGGCTGCCATCGCGGCTAGGTAGGCCCGACCCTCGGGGGAGTCGACCGGCACGCATGCCAGCTGTCGGTCGGGCACCTCAATGCCGAAGCGGCCCATGGCATTTTCCATCTGCCGGACGTGATCGGTGCAGATCTGATGCCCCAGGCCCCGGGAGCCGGTGTGGATCATGACGCAGACCCCGCCCGCGGCCAGCCCCATGCTCGCGGCCGCGCCGTCATCGTAGATGCGATCGACGGCCTGCACCTCGAGGAAGTGGTTGCCAGAACCCAGGCTGCCGATCTGACCGAGGCCGCGTTCGATCGCCCGCTCGCTGACGGTGGCCGAGTCGGCGCCGTCGAGCACGCCGCCGTCTTCGCAGCGCTGCAAGTCCCGTGTGACGCCGTGGCCCTGGTCCACCGCGAAGCGGGCGCCGCCGGTGAGGACCTGCTCCAGCGCGCGGCGGTCCGGCAGGCGCCACACACCTTTGGTGCCGACTCCGCGCGGTATGGCCGCATCGAGGCGGTCCATCACCGCCCGGATCCGTGACTGCAGCCGGTCGCGGTCCAGCTCCGGGCTCACCAGCAGGCGGACCCCGCAGGAAATGTCGAATCCGACGCCGCCGGGGGAGACGACGCCGCCGTCGTCAATATCCGTTGCGGCCACACCGCCGATCGGGAAACCGTATCCCCAGTGCACGTCGGGCATCGCAAAGGAGGCCCGGACGACGCCCCGCAGGGTCGCCACGTTGGCCACCTGAGCCAATGCCTGGTCCCCGGGTGCGTCGGGTAGCAGCTCGCGAGACGCGAACACGATCCCCGGCACCCGCATGGCGCCCTCTTGTTCGATCCGGAACCGGTATGGAGTCTCTTCGATCAGCCTCATGCGGCGGCCCCGTCAGACGTCCAGAGTTACCGAGCATTGCCAGCCATGCTCGTCGCGTACCAGGCAAAGGTCGTTGAGCGACACCGCCTTTGGCACCGCTCCCACCTGAGCAACCGCGCCGGCATCGATCATCTCCAGCGTCATGTCGACACCGCCGTCAGCCTCGCTCAGTCTCAGGTCGGCCGGGGCCTGGCCGGTCGTCTCCAACAGGTAGATGACCTCCTCCAGGGCCGCGACCAGCAGGTCGTCGTCGCGGTTCGCGGTGATCCGGCGTCGCCGGGTCTGTTGTGCCGTGGCCGACGATGTATCCAGGAAGCTCTCCACCGTGCCGAGCACCGCCTGCCTGATGCACCCGTTGCGGGTGGGTGCCCACGCCTCGATGCGGAGATCCGCCGTGTGCGGGACACTTCGATGCCCTGATACGTTGTGGCGCATGGCTTCTCACATCTACCCGGTGGTGACGGCGCGGCTCAGGTGATCGATGAACCAGTCGCACGCCAAATTCGCGACCTGTTCGAGCGTGCCCGGTTCTTCGAACAGGTGCGTCGCGCCGGGAACCACCGCGAGCTCGCAGGGCCCAGGGATCACCGCTTGCGCCTGTCGGTTCAGCTCGAGGACCACGTGATCGCGTCCACCCACGATCAGCAGGGTCGGCGCCGTGACGTTCGACAGCGAGCGACCCGCGAGATCGGGCCGACCACCGCGGGACACCACCGCTCGCACCTCCATTCGCGGGTCAGTGGCCGCGACCAGCGCTGCGCCCGCCCCGGTGCTCGCGCCGAAGTAGCCGACCGGCAGGTCCCCGGCGTCTGGCCGGGTGGCCAGCCAACGGGTTACGTCGACGAGTCGAGAAGCCAACAGCTCGATGTCGAAGACGTTGGCCCGGTTGCGTTCTTCTGCGGGCGTGAGCAAGTCGAACAGCAGCGTGCCAAGACCGGCTCCATTCAAGACATCGGCCACGTACCGATTGCGTGGACTGTGCCGGCTGTTTCGGCTGCCGTGAGCGAAAACTACAATTCCCCTGGGGTTTTCGGGAATGATCAGGTGTCCGGCCACCGAGACGGGGCCAGCGAGCACCCGGACTTCCTCGTCTCGAAGGGGTGGGTCGGCCCCGGTGTCGATCGCCGCAGCCGAGGCAAAGTCTTTCCGGGCGCGATCGAGGAGCGCGATCACCTCGTCGTCGGAGGTTTGGGCGAAGTTGCGGTAACCCTGTCCGACGGCGAAGAAAAGCGGCGGGGTTTCCAGGCACACCACCTCGTCGGCATATCCGGAGAATCGCGCGACGATGTCGTCGGGGCCAATGGGAACGGCCAGGATCACCGTGCTGGCCCCCTGCGCGCGGGCGACTTGGCAGCCCGCCCTGGCCGTCGCGCCGGTCGCGATACCGTCATCGACGATTACCGCGATCCGTCCGGTCAAAGGGATCCGGTCACGTCCGCGGCGGAAGCGTTCCACGCGACGTCGCAGTTCGATCCGTTGCGTGCATTCGACCGCCCGCACGTCTTCGTCATCGAGGCTTGCCGCGCGAACGACGCCGTCGTTGAGCACTCGCACGCCGTCCTCCCCGATGGCTCCAAAGGCCAATTCCGGTTGAAACGGCACCCCGAGCTTGCGTACCACGAGGACGTCGAGTGGTGCCTGCAGTGCCTCGGCGACCTCGAAGGCCACCGGCACCCCGCCGCGCGGTAGCCCGAGGACGACCACGCCTTGGCCGTACAGATGCTTGAGCCGCTGCGCTAGCTGCCGTCCGGCGTCGCGGCGATCCGCAAATGGGCTCATCTGCCGAGTGTGTCGCGATGTAAGGCCCAGCGGAATGGAATTAGGTCCCTTGGGTGACTGACCACGGTCCCTTGGACCGGCGGTGTCACGCAGCGGGCCGGGGCGAACGACTGCGGAGATCGGTGACATGTTGTCGTCCCATTGGCTTTGTGCGGCGTTAGTAAGTAGTGACTTTCGGCCCCTGGCGGGTGGAATGGCGGCCGGTGTGTGCTGGAGACAGCCGCGAGGAGGTAGTCATGCCCGCCAACACGAAGGTTTCGGCGCTCGACCATGCGATGCATGTTGCTCACACGTGGGTTAACGAAGTGGCCAAAGAATTCGGCACCGATGATCGCGAGTTCGCCTATGGAGTGCTGCGGGCATGGCTGCATACACTTCGGGATCGGCTTCCAGTGGAGGCAGCTGCGCACTTTGCGGCCCAACTGCCGGACCTGATCAGGGGCATCTTCTACGCGGGTTGGGATCCCAGTGGCGTCCCGGTGAAGTACAACGCCGAGGCCTACATCGCCCGGTTTGCCCGTGACGCGAACATCTCGCTCCGGGACGTCGACAACGCGGCTCGTGCGGTTACCGCTGCCCTACTGCACTTCCTGCCACCGGCCCAGGTGGCCAAGGCTCTCGATCAGCTCCCGAACGAAATCCGGTTGCTGCTGCAGCCCCAGGCGTAGCCGCGGCACAACTTCGGATGCGCATGAAGTTCCGGGGCCGGAAGTAATTTCATCGCTGACCTTCGAACGGGGTCGATCGACGCGCCGATGAACATTCGGCAGATGACCCAGCCGTATGCCTTCCGTCGGTGAGCCGCACGACATATGTGCGGTCGGCACGGTGATACTCAACGGTGCCGCCCTCGACGATCATCCCAACCAGCGCATTGCCGTCCTCGAAGAAGTACGCGTCGCCTTCTTGGCGCATGGAATCGATGTGGCAACCGGGCACAATCACGACGCTCCTGCGGGGATCATCGGTAAGGACCAGGATCCTCGCACCGCGTTCTACTGCCGTCTTCGCCGTTGCGTTCTGCCCCGCCTTCCTGGCGCCGGGGTGCTCTACGGCCTTCTTTGCTTTGGCGGTCGTCTTCTTGGCGCTCGTCTTCTTCTGCGGCTTCTGTTGTTCCGTGGCGTGCTCAGCCATTGGCGTTGCCCTCTCTATGAATCACCGGTTGCTGTAATGACACAATGTCGCCACGGCACGCCGCTGCTCATTCCTCCTCCAGAAACGTTGTTGGACAACACATTAGCGTTCTCCTGTACCGGCCTTAAGCCCCTTCGGCGCACCTGTTCGACCACCCGGGCGACTGGCTAGCTTGGCGGAACGTGTTCCCCGGGCCGTGGACATTCGCCGGGCACATGGATGAGGACTGTGCTGTCTTCGGACGTTGCGGCTTGGCCGCGGCGATGTACGGTGATGTAGAGCCATCCGGCTTCAATCGACTGTTTGCAGCGTGCGCATTGCGGGTGGGCAACCATATGCTCCTCACTTCCCAGGCCTCACTGTGTCCACCATCGGTTCACGGGCGGGCGACTTCCCGTCTTCGATGAACACTCGTGGCTTGCCATCTGCTCCGAGGGGTCAGCGACTGGTGATTGCTTGCTGCGCGCAGATCGCCTTGACGAATTGGGCTATTGCGTGTTCCGGTAAGTGCCGGGCGATATCGGCTTCGGAGACGATGCCCACCAGCCGGTGACCCTCGATGACCGGCAGCCGTCGCACCTGATGCTCTTCCATCACGTTGAGCATCGCTTCGATGCTGGCGTCGGCCTCGACGTGGTAGGTGCTGCCCTGGGCCAGTTCGCCGGCGGTCATCGTGTTCGGGTCGTGGCCGGCGGCAATGCATTTGGTGACGATGTCGCGGTCGGTGATCATGCCGTGCAGGCGGTCGTCGTCCCCGCAGATCGGCAGGGCGCCCACCCCCAGGTCACGCATGTGCCCGGCCGCAGCGGCGAGGGTCTCATGTTCGCCGATACAGGTCGCTCCGATGTGCATGATGTCTTTGGCGGTGCTCATGGCATTTCTCCTGTAACTTCGGTAACGCTAGGTTTCGACGGTGCGGCAGTCTGAAATCTAGACATGCCGATCGCGCCGTTCTAGGGCCATTGGGCCTTCGGGGCGACGACGTTGGGCCCGGAAAGGTAGCCGTGAGACTCACGAAAACGCACCGCCGTCACCTGCTCGACGTCTCCGCGACGGGATCCAGCTCCCGCAGCGAGGACAGTCGCAGTGCCACCACGCCGATCGCGATCATCGGGATGGCCAGCACCAGGAACGTCCGCCGCATTCCGGTGGTTTCGAAGAGCGGGCCGGCCAGCAGGTAGCCCACCGGGCCGGCCCCATAAGACAGCGAGGTCATGACGCCGACGACGCGGCCCCGCAGCCGCGGGGGCGACTTGATCTGGGTCACGTAGTTGTAGATCGGCGCGACCGGCCCGTAGACCAATCCGATGAGCCCGCACAGCAGCAAGAGCACCGCCAGCGGCGGCGACAACGAAAACAGTGCGGTGCACCCACCGAGCGTCAGCGTGGCGACGAGCAGCATGGTGCGCCGGCTCAGCCACCGGACCAGCAACGGGTAGGCCGTGGCGCCGGTCAACCCGCCGATACTCAGTGCCATCAGCACCCAACCCAGGTGCGCCGGTTCGTTGCGGTCGGTGAAGTACTTGGGAAACAGCACGCTTTGCATCGGCAGGTACAGCCCGGTCATCGCCAGGTCGATCAGCGCCAGCGTGCGCAGCACGGTGACGTTCCACACGAACCGCAGCCCCCGGACCATCCCGGACCACGCCTGTGCCGGTCGCTTGCTGACCGGTCCGGCGCCCGCCAGCCGTAACACGCTGATCGCCGAGATGGACAGGCCGAACGCGCTGGCGGTGACCACATCGTGTTGACCCCGCCTATGGTCCCGATCAGCATGCCGCCGACTCCGGGCCCGATGATGTAGGCGACATGGTAGCTGGCCTGGTAGGCACGATCGAGCGTCCACCCCGCCTGCGCGGCGGCCTCGGGCAGCATCGATATCCGCGCGCTAATCGCTACCGGCTTGAACACCGCGCCCAATGCGGCCAGCACCGCGAGGACGCCGACGGTGACGCTCTGGGGACCCAGGCCGACGGCCAGTAACGGCACCGCGGCCGTGCTGCTACCCGAAATCGCATCCGAGATAATCGAAATACCCTGCCGTCCAAAGTAATCCACCGCAGCGCCGGCGATCAGCGTGGAGAGCAGCAGCGACAACGACGCGGCGCCGGCGACGATCGACGCATCGACCACGCTGCCGGTGCGCTGCAGCACCAGCCGCGGAAACGCGACCATCGAGATACCGTTACCCGCCGCGGCGGTCAGGGCCGCCAACAGGATGAGATAGACCGGGCGGCGCGACAATGCGGACAAGGGCCGGGTACTCAGTGATTCGCATTCGGCGGCCGGAGCACGATCGCCCTCCGACGCCAGAGGTCGAGCAATTCGGCGACAAGGTCTGCCCATTGGCGCTCGTCGCCACCCCATCGGATACGGAGTTCGCCGACGGTCGGGCTGCCGTCGCAGCGCACCAGCAGTTCGAACGCAGCCGGTGAGACACACACGCTGACGTCGTCGAAAAAGCGGGACGCGGTGCTTTCGATGGCGTGCCGAAACCCGCCATCCGAAACGACAAGGCGCGCCGCACCACCTTTTTGTAGGGCGCGAGGCCGAGGGTGAGCGAGGGAAGGGTGGTGTCCAACGAGCCGACGTGCGCGACGAGGCGCTCACCGAGGACCATGCGGTCCAGGCCCATGCCGAGGAACGCGTCGACGGCGTCGTCAAGTGAGTCGACGAGTGGCTCGCCCGCACGGTTGAACGACGTGTTGATGAGGACGGGCACGCCAGTGCGTTCGCCCAACGCCTCAAGCAGCTCCCACAGCCGGGGATTGTCCGCGCGGGCAACGGTCTGGCCTGCGAGGGCCGCGCGCCGGTCGGGCCGCACCTCGACGACGACGTTCATGTGCCCCAGATGTGTGTGCGTGGCGGGCAGTTGAGCCCGCCCGATCAGTCCCGCACCGGCCAGCCGGTCGAATTGTGCTGCGGGCGTGGCGAATCGGTAGTCGCCGTCGGGCAGAAGTTCGAACATCGAGGCAAAGAGATCCCCATACAGCCCGGCGTCGCCGTCGGCGGCGAGCGCCATCACCTTGTACTCGTCGAACACGCCGAATCCGACGACACCGATCATCCGCTGGTAGAACAGCCCGAGCGACTGTTCCAGCGTAAAAGTGCGCCGGATCGCCGGGCCGTCGCGGCGCCCGTCGGCCACCAACCCGGAGGCATACCCGCCCGTGCCGTCCTCCCCGATCCCGTCGAGCACGAGAATCAGCGACTCGTCAAAAGGCGCACACCGCAACGCACTCCACGCGTGCGCCTCGTGGTGTGCGCAGAAGCGCAACTTGGGGCGACCTCCCACCCGAGGTGGCGACGGAACAGGCCCGCGATCCAGGACACGCCGTCGCGCTCGGTGGCGCGGGTATCTTCCAGTGCCATCCGTCGCGCGTATCCATCGGCGGATGTCCGCGAGAGGCTGACGGCTACCGCGTCGACATCCTCGCTGGTGAGTCCGCCGTGAGCGAGGCAGAATGCGGCGGCGCGGGCCGGGAAGAAGTTCGAGTGTTTCAGGCGCGAGAGCCGCTCCTCCTCCACCGCGGCGACCACCCGCCCGTCGACCATGAGCGCCGCCGCGGCGTCGTGGCCGCTGAAGCCGGGCAGGATGTTGTCTTCGTGCTCGGCGCTGATGCCGCCGAATGCGATGCCGAGCGTGCGCATGCAATCAGCGGCGATCGAAGGCGAGAGCGCCGGCCGGGCTAGGCAACCGCCACCGGCGTTGCCGCCGCGATCGGATTGCCCTCCAAGCGCGCACGGCTGAGGCTGGGCAGCTCGTCGAGGACGGCCGGTCGCGCGGTGAATGCGTTGTCCCGCAGGTCCAATTCCTCGAACGCGGTAAGGCCCGTCATGGAGGTGGGCAGCGCGCTGAGCCGATTTGCGCGCAGGTTCGCGACGTGCAGCGACGTCAACGTGCCGAACGAGTCGGGCAGCCGTGTCAGCCGGTTGTTGACCATCGACAGCGTCGAGAGCGCCTGCAGCTCACCGAACGACTCGGGTAGCTCGGTCAGCCGGTTGTAGCGCATGCCGAGCAGGTGCGCCTGCAGGCCGAGCAAGGTTTCCGGGAGATCCGTCATGACTTCCACGCCGCCGAGCGCCTGCATGGGCGTCTGCGTGGTGAGTCCCAGCATCTTGAATCCGAGTCCGCCGCCGGCGTTCTCCTGGCATGTCGAGAGCCGGTTAGCCCCCAGGTTGAGGTCTTCGAGCGCGCGCAGCCCGCCGAATGCGTCGGGCAGCCGCTCGAGTTCGTCGTTGTCGAGGTCGAGCACGCGCAGCGACTCGAGCCGGCCGATGCTGTCGGGCAACTGCCGCAAGATGTTTCCGGCGAGCGTCACCGCGCGGAGCCGGGTAAGCGCGCCAAAACCCAGCGGCAGCGCCGAGATCGGGTTGCGAGCGCACCCGAGCACCTCCAGCGCCCGCAGCTCCAGCAGCGACTCGGGCAGGCGCGTGAGCTCGTTGTTCTCGACGTCGAGCTGCTCGAGTCGGGTGAACGCGCCGATCGACTCCGGCAATTCGCGCAGCCGATGCGTCGACACGTTGATCGTGACGACATGGCCGTCCCGCACCGTCACACCGAACCCGTCGACGCCCAGCTTCGGGTGTACCGGGAGTTCTTCGCCCAGTGCGGCCGCCAAGTCGTCGAGTGCGCGTCGCTCTTCGCCGGGCGGGTTCTCTCGTATGGTGTTGTCTCCCTCCGACTTACAGGTTGCGCATAAACTCTTCGTTGCGGCGCAGGTTTCCCGATCGCGCCGTGTGGAACGATGCCAGGATCTTGTCGCGATCGTGCGGCAGCGTCCCCCGCACAGTGAGGTGGTTGGACGGGTGATTGGATCGCACCACCATGGGCCGCCGCGGGCGGGTGCCCTCGATGATCCGCTCGAACTCGTCCAGGTATTGCTTCTCGTCCAGCAGCTGGAACGTACCCGCCTCGACCTCCTCGGCCAGCTTGGTGCGCGGCGTGACCATCAGGCTGAGGAAGCCCACGTAGTCGGGGGAGACGTTGGTCAGGATGCGTGCGGTGGCCTCGGCATGATCGTCGGTGTGCCGGACCCCGCCGAGGCCGAGGATGACCTGACACGACAGCTCCAGCCCGGCATCGATCGCCCGTAGGCAAGCGCGTTCCACCTGCGCGGATCTACCGCCCTTGTGCACGGCTCGCAGTACCGTGTCGCTGCCCGACTCGACGCCGACGTAGATCCGCTTGAGCCCGGCGGCAACCAGCGCCCGCAGCTCATCGTCGGTCTTGCGCAGGATGTCGAGCGGGTGGGCGTAGGACGCGATATCTGCCGCAGGTTCGGGAACCGTTCCCGGCAGCGGGCCGGCCGCCGCAAGGAGCGTGTCCGTCGGCGCGCAGAGCGCGCTGGCGAGCGTGAAGAACACCTTCTCCACCGCTGCGCCGTACTTGTCTCCCGCCTCGTCGATGTCGGCGAGGATGTCGGCGGGCTCGCGCACGTAGCTCTCGGTCTTGGGCATCAGGGAGCACATGCAGAATTTGCAGGTCGGTCGATTGCAGCCGATGCTGGGGCAGGCGTCGTAACCGAAGCGCCCGAAGTGTGCCGTACCGGTGACGATGGCCCGCAGGTAGTAGGGCGTGTTCAGCACCACGTCCGGAACCGCTCTTTGACCCGCAGCGCCTCGTCGATCAGCCGATCCGGGTCTCGAAGTCCGATCGGGTCGTGCTCGTCGTAGGCGCCGTAGAGGCCGAGTGTCACCCTGTTGCCGTTGTCGGCGATGCGCTCCACCGTCGGCTCGATGCTCGAAATCGGTTGCTCGGCAAGGTGAACGATGAACATCGCGCGTGGGTCGTCGCGCACGTTGTCCAGCGCGGTCTGGAACAGTCCGGTGAAGCGCTTGCCGCCGGGGCGGATTGCCCGCCACTCGTCGTCGAGGGCGTCACCGCCGAACACCGTGACGAACAACTGGACGCGCTCGAACCCCTCGCGCGGCAGCCGGCGCATGCCGTTGGTCGATAACGAGACGTATTCCATGCCTTCCACGTAGGCCCGGATCCGGTCAGGGAAAAGCAATGGCTCGCCGCCGATCAACAGCGCGGTCTCGCGAACGACGCCACGAAGTCGACCGGTTGCCCCCCGCGGATGTCTGTTGCATCTCACCGATGAGAGCCTCGGCGGCGGCACGCGCCCGCTGTTCCCAGGCGGCGAGCACCTTCCGGGTGAAGTGCGGCCGCAGGAAGCGGCGCAGGAAGGTGTGGCGTGGCGGATCGTCGCACAGCAGCGGCGGCGCCAGCCCTGCCGTGAACTGATCCATGCCACCCGCGGGGTTGATCGCCGAGGAGAACACTGCGGGTGCGCGAAGCGCCGCCGCAACGTCGTCGTATGTGGATACGACCCAGCATCGCCGCGACTGGCTGTAGCAGACGGGTGCTTCGGCACGTAGTTGGGCGAAGAACGAGTATGGGTCCTCGATATAGTCCGGCGCTTCGGGGTCGATATCGAGCTGCATGCGTTCGATTGTCTTGCGCGAGCGCGCTTTTGTCGGTAGTTCGGGGTTTTGTGGCCGAAACCGGATCACCTCGGCGGCCCCGGCATTGCCGCGCCGGAGTGCCGTATCCGCTCGAGTTCACCCACCACCGCGTCGCTGACGACCACCGGGTATGTGTAGCCGGTGTCCTCGAGTGAACGAAGCTCCGGCGGCAGCGCGTCGGTCTGCTGCCGCGCGCGGTTGCGTGCGGCAGCCAAGTCGGACACGTGCTGCGCGAGGCGCCGGCCGTTGCTCATGACGGGCGCCAACAACGGCTCACCGGGCAGTTTTTCGTCGTGCCGGCCGAGCATGTCCCCGTGGAACCTCCCGTGCTCGAGGGTGCGGAACACCTGCTTGCGACCCGGATAGATCACCTTGCCGCTGGACAACTTGGTGCGGCCGATGCCGCCGTATTCCACCAGCTTGTAGGCCATGTCGAGGGCGGGCGCGTCGGCCGCGACGACCAGCTTGGTGCCCACGCCGAAGCCGTCGATCGGGCAGGCTGCAGCCACCAGCGCGGCGATGCGGTGCTCGTCGAGGCCCGACGAGGCGAAGATCTCGACCTGGTGCAGACCCGCGGCGTCCAGCCGTGCGCGCACTGCCGTCGACAGTGCGCCGAGGTCTCCCGAATCCAGCCGGACCGCCCGCACGTCGAAGCGATCGCCGAGTCGTCGCGCCAGCTCGATGACCCGGTCGACGCCGCGCAGCGTGTCGTAGGTGTCGACGAGCAGCGTGGTGCCGGGGTAGAGGCGGGCGAACGTGTCGAAGGCGTCGCTCTCGTTGTCGAAGGCCTGCACATAGCTGTGGGCCATCGTGCCGAACGCGGGAATCCCGTAGTGGCGGGCCGCCAGAAGATTCGACGTGCCCGCGGCACCGGCAAGGTAGCTGGTGCGCGCCACCTTCAGGGCCGCATCGGCGCCGTGGGCGCGCCGGGCACCGAAGTCCACCACCGGCCGTCCGCGTGCGGCGCCGACCACCCGCGCGGCCTTGCTCGCGAGCACACTTTGCAGGTGAATCTGGTTCAGCACAAAGGTTTCGACGAGCTGCGCTTCGATGATCGGCGCGATCACCGCGACAATCGGCTCGTTGGGAAAGACCACGGTTCCTTCCGGCACCGCCCAGACGTCTCCGGTGAAGCACACGCCGGCAAGCCACCGCAGGAACTCGTCGGAAAACTGGCCAAGACCACGAAGGTAGTCCAGGTCCTGATCGTCGAATCGAAACGATTCCAGGTAGTCGGTCACGTCGGCCAGGCCGGCGGCCATCACGTACGACCGGCCCGGCGGGAGCTTGCG
Organism: Mycobacterium pseudokansasii; assembly: GCF_900566075.1. Taxonomy (NCBI): domain Bacteria; kingdom Bacillati; phylum Actinomycetota; class Actinomycetes; order Mycobacteriales; family Mycobacteriaceae; genus Mycobacterium; species Mycobacterium pseudokansasii. The sequence continues at coordinate 914,086 of NZ_UPHU01000001.1, forward strand.
GAAAAACGTTTCGAAAACCGCTGTGCCCGACATTCTTTGGGTCCAGTAGGCCTGCGCCATCGCCACTTCGTACAGATCGGTGAACAACGCCCCGATATCCTGACGGATGGCCATGGCTGCCGGTTACCCTCTGCCTCTCGGCTCGTAACGTCTACACGTGCGGACAAGAACTTCGAACATCATTGGTGTCCAATGAATTTGGCAGGCCAATGGAGCCACCGGCATCGGCTAGTGCGATTGCGGCGCGGGTTCGCCGTACCGATCCTGCCCGGGCCTGGCCAACAGGTCGCCCCAGGCGCGGCTCACGGCGGCGACGACGGCGTCGTCAACGTCGTACGTCGCGTCGTTCTCGGCGATCGCCACCAACCCGTCGGCCAATTCCATCGGGGCCACATTGTGCCGCTGGGCCGTTTGCACGATGTCGGTGAACGCCTCGTCGAGGCTGCAATGCCGCAGCGCAACCAGCACACCCTCGGCGGCGCCGAGCCTTCGCTGGCCACCGCGGCGAGCATCGCGCGCGCGGTCGGTCTGTCGTAGTTCCACCGTGTGCTCCCTTGTTGGCGATGCTCTCGATAGTGGCCAGCCGCGTCGTGGTGTGGGCAGAGTCATAAGGCCCATCAACGTGGGGCCGAAGGGCATCCCGGTGCCGGCCCGACCGGCCGAAGCCTCCCGATCGGTCAGCTCAACAGCTGCGCCGGATCGGTGAACGGCAACTCCAGGTCGGCGCCCACCTCGTCGCTGAGCAGCAAACCCTCGTGGGTGGACAGGCCGTTAGCCAGCGCGACATCGGACCGGCACGCGGACTGCCAGCCCTGGTCCGCCAGCTTGAGCACATAGGGCAGCGTCGCGTTGGTCAGCGCGAACGTGGATGTCCGCGGCACCGCGCCGGGCATGTTGGCCACGCAGTAGAACACCGTGTCGTGCACGCGAAACGTGGGCTCGTCGTGAGTGGTGGGCCGGGAGTCCTCGAAGCAACCGCCTTGGTCGATCGAGACATCGAGCAGCACCGCGCCTGGTTTCATCTGCGCCACAAGCGAATTCGACACGAGTCTGGGTGCCTTGTGCCCGGGTACCAGGACCGCGCCGATCGCCAGGTCGGCCCGCATGACCGCACCCTCGAGTTCCAGGCCGGTGGAATACCGGGTGCGGATCCGCCCACCGAACTCGGCGTCGAGCTGGCGCAGCCGCTCGATATTCACGTCGAGGACGGTGACGTGCGCGCCCATCCCGGCGGCGACTCGCGCCGCGTTGTAGCCCACGGTGCCGGCGCCGATCACGACGACATCGGCCGGCCCGGTACCGGGCACCCCGCCCATCACGATGCCGCGTCCGCCGGCCGGCTTCATCAGCTGGTAGGCCCCTACCTGGGCGGCCAGCCGGCCGGCGACCTCGCTCATCGGGGCCAGCAACGGCAACTCGCCGTCGACCGTCTGCACCGTCTCGTAGGCGATCGACGTGACCCCCGAACGTAGCAGCGCTTCGGTGCACGGTAACGACGCGGCAAGGTGCAGGTAGGTGAACAGGATCTGCCCGCGGCGCAGCAGTCCGTACTCAATCTCGATGGGCTCTTTGACCTTCAGCAGCAGCTCTGCGTCGGCCCATACCTGTTCAGCGGCGGCGGCGATCTTGGCGCCGGCCGCGACGTAGTCGGCGTCGGGAATCGACGATCCTTCACCGGCGCCGGCCTGGATGGTGACCTGATGGCCCCGCCGGGTCAGTTCCCTGGCGCCGGCCGGGGTGATGGCGACGCGGAACTCGTTGTTCTTGATCTCGGTCGGGACGCCGACGCGCATGGCAACTCCTGGGGTTGGTCGATGACGCCGACGACCATATCCGGCGGGTGCGCACGTCTGGCCGGTGGTGTGGCCTCAGCCCCGCACCGCCACCGGGGAATGGGTGTCCCCGGCTGAGGAGACCTCGAGCAGATCGTCGGGCCCGGCGGTGACCCGAATCCCGAACCTGCGGCTGACGTGTTCGATGGTGCGGCGTAACCACTCGGTGTCGGTCGAGGAGGCTCGGTGCAGGCGCATCTGCTTGACCCGCAGCGGAATCATCTTCAGCGAGAACAGATTTCCCGTCGCAGGATCGGTGGAGGTCAAATACAGCAGCCTGAGGTCGCCGCGGAACGATTCGTGCCCGCCGATGCCCTCGTAGTCGTCGATGACGTCACCGCACCCGTACATGATCGGTTTGCCGCGGTAGATCTCGATCGGCCTGGGATGGTGCGACGAGTGGCCGTGCACGATATCGATGCCGGCGTCGATCAGCCGGTGCGCGAATGCGATTTCACCCGGCGCTACCGCGTAGCCCCAATTGGATCCCCAGTGCACCGAGACGACGGTGACACCATCGCCTTTGCCGTCGCCCTTGCCGGCCAGCACCTGTGCCGCGACGTCATCGGCGGCCTCGCGTTGTGACGGGTCACGGACCAGCCACACACCGGGCCGGTTGTGTTGCGCGGCCCAGGATTCGGGGACACCGCTCGACGTGGTCGCGACCGAGCCGATGACGACCCGGTGCCGGTCGCCGACCGTGACCACCGCCGGGCGGCGAGCGGTGGGCAGGTCGGGACCCGCCCCGGCGCCCCGGATGCCGGCGGCCGCGAGGGCCGCGACGGTGTCGGTCAGCCCCTGGTAGCCGAAGTCGAGAATGTGGTTGTTGGCCAGCGCGCATGCGTCCGGTCGCAACGTCGTCAGCGCCGCCAGGTTATCCGGATGCATCCGGTAACACACCGGCTTGCGGTCTGCGAATTCTGTGCCGGTGGTGATCGTCGTCTCCAGATTGACCACGCGGACGTCGGTGCCGACGTCGTCGAGGACATCGAGCACCTCACCCCACGGCCACCGCCAATCGACGGGACGCGGAATGGGCCCGTTCACCCGCTCGGCCAGTCGGACATACCCCGTCGCATCCCGCAGGTACCGCTCACGCAATTCCGGGTGGCCGGGGTGCGCCAGGATCTGATCGACACCGCGGCCGAGCATGACGTCGCCGCCCAGCAGCGTCACCACAGCAGAGACCACGCCGAACCACCGCCGTCCACCGTCAATCGGAACACCGCACTTCGGTGTACCTACCAACCAGCTTCCCCGCAAGCGGTAGAACATGAGGAGTGGTCGGTTACGTGGATGTGCGGGCCTACGCGGAACTCAACGACTTCGTCGACCCGGAGTCGCGCGGTCTGACTGTGCGCAGACCGTTCCGCAGCCATCAGACGGTCAAGGATGTCCTGGAAGCGATGGGCATTCCGCATACCGAGGTGGACCTCATCCTGGTGAACGGTCATCCAGCTGATTTCAGCCACCGGCCGGCCGCGGGGGACCGCATTGCCGCCTATCCGATGTTCGAGGCGCTCGACATCGAGTCGACGACCAGGCTGCGGTCGGTGCCGTTGCGTAATCCGCGGTTCGTGGTGGACGTGAACCTCGGCCGGCTGGCGCGGCTGCTTCGACTGCTCGGCCTGGACGTGTGGTGGTCAAGCGCCGCCGATGACCCGACCCTGGTCGACGTCAGCGTGGCGCAGCAGCGAATCCTGTTGACCCGAGACCGTGGTCTGTTGAAGCGCCGCGCCGTCACCCATGGGTTGTTCGTCCACTCCCAGAATCCGGAAGAGCAGACGCTCGAGGTGATCCGGCGACTGGACGTGCGACAACGGCTGGCGCCGTTCACCCGTTGCGTGCGATGCAACGGCAGGCTGGCCGCGGTCTCCAAGGACGAGGTGATGGACCGTCTCGAGCCGCTGACCCGCCGCTACTACCAGGAATTCAACCGCTGCCTGGACTGCGGCCGGATCTATTGGGCCGGTTCACATCATGCGCGGCTGGTCCGCCTGGTCGGACGACTTCTTGATCAGTTGTCCAGCTATGCCGGATGAATCAACGACGACGAGGCACTGAAGGCGCTGGCGCACAACCGATTCCGTACTAGCTGGCCGGAGTCAATTTGACCGCGGCGAGCTTCAATCGGTCGACCGCCTCGGCGAACTCGTCGAGTGTTGGGATGCGTGGGTCACGGAATTTCAATCCCATCATCCGTTGGGCGCGTTTGGGACCGTAGGACTGGGCGCAGCGCAGGAAAAGATCTGATACCACTTCGCGGTCCCGGATGAGCTCGCCCCGCATGGCGGTCGTCTTACCGTCGTAGAGGACCTGCGCGGGCGCGCCGCCGCGGAAATTCTGCTTCCACCCGGCGCCGGTCAGCGCATACAGCTCGTCGTCGATCACATGGGCGCTCAACGGAAGTGAAAACTGCCGTCCCGTCTTTCGCCCCGTGAAGTTCAGCACCATCAGTTGTTTGCGTATCGGGCCCGCCAGCGGAGTGCCCAGGAGGAAGCCAAGAACCGGGTTGACGGCCCGAAGCAGGGCCGAAGGCGGGTGACCGACGTCCACCGCGTACGACTGTTCTGTCATGCCAATACCGTAGGGCAATGCGGGCTGGTAGCGGGGGGTTTGCCGCACTCTCTCCTTGCCCGGTCCGCTGGTGAGCGACTTAGGGACCCAGTGCCGTCACGAGCAGTTCTGGTACATATTCCAACAGGGTCGGGACGAGGCCGCCGAAGTGTGAGCCGGTGACGGTGAGTGTATTGAGTAGCGGCAGACCGGGCAGCGTGGCCGTCGCGGTCAGCGGTTCGAGCGGACCGAGAAGCCCGTTTAGCGGGACAGTGGCCGTCACGGTGAGTCCCGGCAGCAGTAGCTGCGTCGATAGGGTCTGGTGGCCATTGAGGAAACCGTCGACAATGTGGGCCGGTGCACCCAAGAGTGCGGTGGCCGCTCCCACCGGGTCCCCCGTGAACACAGCGCCGACAAATGATGTGGCGCTTGTTCCGGCCGCCACGGCCGCGTTGAACGGTGCACCTAAGGCGTTGAGCCCCAAAAGCTCTGGCAGTCCGGGATTCAACTCGAGTGATAGGCCCGACAAAGTCAGGGACGGCGACAGCGACATCGGTGCGGAGATCGCTTGATACAGCGTGGTGCCACCCTGAGCGAGGCGTACGGGTATGCCCAGGAGCGGCAGCGGATTTCCGGTCGTCAGCGACGTGGAGATCAGCTGCGGGTACCCGGTGACCGCTTTAAGCAGGGAAGGTGCCGTCTTGTTAGTCCAGGTATTGCTGATTCTTTGCAGATTGGCGGTGGTATTCGCGACGAGGTTCTGCAACGGATCGGTGCCCGCCGATGCTGCGGCGGCGGTGAATGAGCTCACATTGGCGGCCTCGGCGCTGCAGTAGGCGCTGGTGCCCGCATTCAACAGTTTGACGAACCGCTCATGAAATGTCTGAGCTTGGGAGCTGACTAATTGATATTCCTGGGCAAAAGCGCCGAACAGCGCCGCGATCCCGGCCGATACCTCGTCCTCTGCCGCAGCTGCCAATGCTGTTGTCGGGCCGGCAGCGGCCGCACTCGCCTCGCCCAATGTGGAATGCATGGCCGCCAAATCTTGTGCTGCCGTTGTCACCGTCTCCGGCGTGAGCACAAAAGACATTTCTGCCTCCCATCGATTCGTTACCGCGGTCGCTGGTCATCGAGACGACGGTCAGCTTAATGGCGAGCCCGCGATACGGGCGGAAAACGTGAAGTCTTTCCTGGCCCAAATCACCGTCCTTCGGGCTGGCCTTGTCGGGCCGCTGGTCGTGGTGAGCTGATGGCGGTGATCACGCGGCAATGCGTCGCGGTCGATGCCCGGCTGCGAGCCGGGGTTCACACTTCGACGATTTCCCCTTTTGTGGTCTGGATGAACGCGACAACTTCGTCGTGTTCGGCTTGAGGGACTTCAAATCTCTTCAGGGTTGCGTCGGCGTGCTGGAGGAAAATGGCCCAATCGCTTTCACTGATACGCATGCCTCGATGGGCAAGGGTCATGTCTCGGCCCCGGTAATACATGGGGCCGCCGGTTGCCGCGCATAGAAAATCGACGAGCAGTTGGCGTTCCCGCTTCAGGCCGTCCTCGCCGCGGTGCTGCCAAAAACGGCCGAGCTGCGGATCATTTTGCAAGCGGTCCACGAGATCGTGGCTCACAGCGCAAATGGCGTCGTAACCGCCCAACCGTTCGTAGAGTGTTCTGTTGCTCATCGTCGTCCGTTCGGCTTGCGTTGGTGCGGGACACCTGCACTTGTCGATCCAGATTGTCGTTCAGTGTAGTGAATCCGAAGCAAGGCGTGCTGTCGACTGCCGCCGATGGTGTTGTGCCACAGTCAAAGCCATGCGATTCCGGCGTGAGTGCGCCGCCACAGGCCGGTCGTCTCGCGCCACACGTGACGCACCGACGCGTGGCTCGCCGGCTCCCGCCGGCGGGCCAGGCGCTGGCCAGCTACTGCGTTACTGCGTGATCGTGGTCTGCTCGTCGATGACGCTGGTCGCATCCATCAACGGGCCTTGCTCGCTTTCCAGTGAGTCGGCGTTGAGCTGAAGCACGTAAACGGCGTCCTGACCGGGGATCACCACCGTCTTCTGGGCGACGGCGCGTGTCTTGCCGTCCCGCACGTAGGTGCCGCCCAGCTGCCAGGCATGGAAACCGCTGAGCGTGGACGCGGACCCGTTGCCCGAACCCTGGTATCCGGGCAGGTTCTGCAGTTCGCCGGGGGCATACTCGATGATTTTCGCCGGGTCCACGTTGCCGGTGAGTTTGGAGACCAGTGCGGAGATGGTGGGCGGGTCCTTGGGGTCGGCCGGCTGACTGTAGACGATGGCGCCGTATGAGGTGCTGCTGTCGTTGGCTGTCTGCCAGCCGTTGGGCATCGGCAAATTGATCGTCGGCGAGCCGGGATCACCCAGGTGGACCGGGGTTTCGGTGATGTGGTTCTCGTTGAGATAGTCGGAGATGGTCTTCTTGGCCTGTGCGCCCGGTGTCGCGCTGGTCGAAGACGCGGAGGTTGTCGACGTGGAACTCGTCGTCGATGACGTCGACGTGGAGGTCTTGGTTTCGGTCTTTGAGCCGCAACCGGCCAGCGCCAGGCTCACCGCTGCGACTGCGACTACCGCGGTCAGGTGCTTCATATATTGCATCTCCCGAATCTGGGTCCCGGTACCTGCACCGGCGACGTCGGCACTGAGACTAGCCGAACCCGCGCGAAACGCGGCCGGTATCAGTGCACGACTTTGACGCATACCGTTGCACCGGCGGAAATCTCCGGCCGCTTGTCGGTGTCAATCGCCTCGAAACAGCCACGAGAGGGCGCCACGTGCAGTAAGAGACAGCTATGCGGTCACGGAGGTCGCTGCGGGCCCTGGTGGCACTCGTCGCGGTGCTGGGTCTTTTCGTGCCGTTGATTGCGGCTTCGCCCACGGCCTACGACGGTGAACCGACCTTCGTCGCCAATCCGGTTGACCACGTCGACACGCTCGTCGGCACCGGTTCCGGGGGCGAGATCGTCGGGGAGATCAACAATTTCCCCGGCGCGTCGGTGCCGTTCGGCATGGTGCAGTACTCACCGGACACCACCCACACCTACGCCGGCTACCAGTACCAGAATTCGCGTTCCACCGGCTTCAGCATGACCCACGCCTCGGTGGGTTGCGCTGCCTTCGGCGACATTTCGATGTTGCCGACCACGACCGCAATCGGTGCGCAACCCTGGCGCGCCGCGGAGCGGATCGCCCACGACGACACCGAGGTCGGGGTGCCCGGCTACTACACGGTGCGGTTCCCCGCGACCGGGGTGACCGCCGAACTCACCGCCACCACCCGCACCGGCTTCGGCCGGTTCAGCTATCCGCGTGACGGCCGGCCGGCGTCGTTTCGGGTGCGCTCGGGCGCGTCACTCGCCGGAAACTCGCGCGCGGCCATCGAGATCGGCACGGACAACACCACCATCACCGGTTGGGCCACCAGCGGAGGGTTCTGCGGCAAGAAAAACACCTACACGGTGTACTTCGCTATGCGGTTCAGCAGGCCGTTCACCTCCTATGGCACCTGGGACGGCTATGCGGTGTACGCCGGTGCCCGCCGGGCGCAGTCGCGTTACAGCGGGGGATACGTGGAGTTTCCGGCCGGCTCGGTGCTCGAAGTGCGGACCGCGATCTCCTACGTGAGCATCGACGGGGCCCGGGCAAACCTCGCCGCCGAGGGTGGCACAAGCTTCGACGACGTTCGCGCGGCCGCAGCCACCGAATGGAACAACGCCCTGTCGCGCATCGGGGTGGCCGGGCGGGATCCCGGTGAGGTGTCGACCTTTTACACCTGCCTCTACCGGTCACTGTTGCACCCCAACACATTCAACGACGCGGACCGTCGCTACCTCGGGTTCGACGGTCTCATCCACGCTGTTGCCCAAGGACATACCCAGTACGCCAACTTTTCCGATTGGGACACCTACCGCAGTTTGGCTCCCCTGCAGGGCCTGCTCTTCCCCGAGCGTGCCGGCGACATGGCGCAATCATTGGTCAACGATGCCGAGCAGAGCGGGTCCTATCCGCGCTGGGCCCTGGCGAATTCGGCGACAGGCATGATGACCGGGGACAACGTGGTGCCGCTGATCGTGAACTTATATACCTTCGGCGGCAAGGACTTTGATGTCGACACGGCGCTACGCTACATGGTGCGGGGCGCGACCGAGGGTGGCGCCGGGTTGGGCGGCTATGTGGAGCGCCCGGGAATCGCCACCTACCTGCAGCTGGGTTACGGGCCCCAGACGGCGGAGTTCCGCACCGATGGCCGGATCGCCGGCGCTTCGATCACGCTGGAATGGTCGGTCGACGATTTCACCATCTCCCGGTTCGCCGCGGCGCTCGGCGACAGCGCCACCGCCGCCGAATTCCAGAACCGGGCGCAATACTGGCAGAACCTGTTCAACCCCAGCACCCGCTATGTCTCGCCGCGCAGCCCGACCGGGTTCTTCCGCTACGGCCCGGGGTTCGTCGAGACCCCGGATGGCTTCGGCCAGGACGGTTTCGACGAGGGCAACGCCGAGCAATACCTTTGGTGGGTACCGCACAACGTCGCCGGCTTGGTGACCGCCCTGGGCGGCCGCAAGGCGGTGGCCGACCGCCTCGACCGCTTCACCAAGAAGCTCAACGTGGGCCCTAACCAGCCCTATCTGTGGGCCGGTAACGAGCCGAGTTTCGGGGTTCCGTGGCTGTACAACTACATCGGGCAACCATGGAAGACGCAGCGCACCGTCGACCGGGTCCGCGGGCTGTTCTCGGCCACACCTGACGGGGCGCCAGGCAACGACGACCTCGGTGCGATGTCCAGCTGGTACGTCTGGGCGGCCCTCGGGCTGTACCCGAGCACTCCGGGAACATCGATTCTCACCGTGAACACACCGTTGTTCGATCGCGCCGTAATCGCGCTTCCGGCAGGCAAATCCATCCGGATCGCGGCGCCCGGAGCTTCGGCGCCCGGCCGGATGAAGTACATCAACGGCCTGACCATCGACGGACGGCCCACCGACAAGACGTTTCTACCGGAGTCGATCATCCGTACCGGCGGTGACGTCGCATTCTCGCTCGCGGCCAACCCCGACACGGTCTGGGGCACCGCCCCGTCCTCCGCGCCGCCGTCGTTCGGTGCGGGCGGTTCGGCAGTGACGGTCAATGTTCCACGGCCTATCGTCACGATCGCTCCGGGGACCACGGGGACCGTCACGCTCGACGCGCAGCGGATGATCGACGGCGCCGGCGACTACACGATCACCGGCATGTCCACGGTCGGCGGGATCACCGTGGCGCCGGTGTCCGGTCGATTCGCCGACGACGGGTCGGCATCGGTGAACGTGGCGATCACGGTGTCGCAGGCAGTGCCCGAGGAGTACTACCTGGTGTATCTGACCACCACGGTGGGTGAAAGCAGCCGGAGTTCGGTGCTGCTCGTCGTGGTCATGGAAGTGGAGTCGTCCGAATAAGCAAGCCTTCGTGGGCGATTAATGTTCACAGCGGCGGCGGACAGAGTCGCCGGCTATGGGCTGGCCGGCATCGTGGCGACGGCGTTCGTGCTAGTCCGTAGTTCCCCCCGTTAGGTGGGGTCTGAGTCGCCGATGTGGTTTGTGAGCAGGTGTTTTTGCGCCCACGTAAAGGCGAATATGTAGACATGTGCACGATAGACTCGTACGGCGCGTCATCAATTGAATAAGCGTTATAACTCCTATCGATATGCTATAAAGTAGACATGTACGTGGCGCGGGTGCCGAACCGGGGGTCACCGCCGGCGATCCTGCTGCGGGAAAGTTACCGCGAAGGCGGAAAGGTGAAAAACCGCACCCTGGCCAACCTGACCCGCTGGCCGGCGCCCAAGGTGGATGCGCTATCGCGGGTGCTTAAGGGACTGTCGCCAACGGTGGAGCTGGCCGAGGCGTTCGAGATCACCCGCAGCCTGCCGCACGGGCACGTGGCCGCGGTGCTGGGCACCGCGCGGGCACTCGGCGTGGAGGAGTTGATCGACCCGGCGCCCTCGCGGCGGCGGAATCTGGTGACCGCCATGTTGGTGGCCCAGGTGATCGACCCAGGCTCCAAGCTGGCGGTGGCGCGCGGGTTGCGTTCTGAGACCGCGACCAGCTCTCTCGGTGACGTGCTGGGCGTGTCCGGCTGTGATGAGGATGACCTCTATGCGGCGATGGACTGGGTGCTTCAGCGCAAGGACGCCATCGAAACCAAGCTGGCCGCACGGCATTTGGCCAACGGCACCCTGGTGCTCTACGACGTGTCCTCGGCGGCGTTTGAGGGCCACACCTGCCCGCTGGGCAAGATCGGGCACGCCCGCGACGGGGTCAAAGGCCGGCCGCAGATCGTCTACGGGCTGCTGTGTAGCACCGCCGGGATACCGATAGCGATCGAGGTGTTCGACGGCAACACCGCCGACCCGAAAACCCTGAGCGCCCAGATCACCAAGCTCAAAAAACGCTTCGGGCTCACCCGGGTCTGCTTGATCGGGGACCGCGGCATGCTCACCTGCGCGCGCATCCGCGATGAGCTGCGCCCCGCCGAGCTGGATTGGATCACCGCGCTGCGCGCCCCGCAGATCAAGGCCCTCGTCGAGGCCGACGCGCTGCAGCTGACCCTGTTCGACCAACAAGACCTCGTCGAGATCACCTCCCCAGACTTTCCCGGGGAGCGGCTGATGTGCTGCCACAACCCGGTCCTGGGCGCCCAGCGCACCCGCAAACGCCAAGACTTGTTGGCCGCCACCGAAAAACAGCTCGCCCTCATCGCCGCCGCCACCACCCGAGCACGGCGCCCGCTGCGCGGCCAAGACAAGATCGCGCTCAAGGTGGGCAAGGTGATCAACCACTACAAAATGGCCAAGCACTTTCACACCGAGATCACCGACGAGACGTTCACCTACACCCGCAACCAAGACAGCATCGCCGCCGAGGCCGCCCTCGACGGCATCTACGTGATACGCACCAGCCTGCCCGCCGACACCCTCGTCGCGGGCGACGTCGTGTTGCGCTACAAGGGACTCGAAGACGTCGAACGCTTCTTCCGCACCTGCAACAGCGAACTCGACGTGCGCCCCATCCGCCACCATCTCGCCGACCGGGTCCGCGCCCACATGTTCTTGCGGATGCTGTCCTACTACATCAGCTGGCACATGAAACAAGCCCTGGCCCCGATCCTGTTTGTCGACCACGACAAACCCGCCGCCGCCGCCACACGCACCAATCCCGTTGCCGCGGCCCAACGCTCCGATGCCGCACTAGCCAAGGCCGCCCGCAAACATACCCAAGACGGCACCCCAGTGCACAGCTTCACCAGCCTGCTCACCGACCTGGAAACCATCTGCGCCAACCACATTCAACCCGCCGACGACATGCCAACATTCACCAAACTCACCACCCCCACCCCACTGCAGCGACGAGCCTTCGAACTCCTCGGCCTCACCCACCGCCTGGGCTACATGTAGTCAGTGAACAAGCCAAAACCGCAGGTCAGCACCCATTCGTCAACACAGCAGGGGGAACTTCGGGCTAGTCCTGGGGTGTGTGCCGGTCTTCCTGTGAAGCGCAAGAGGGGCTCAGATCATCTCGTTCTTGGTGAGCCAGCGCATGATCGGCCAGCCGAGGAATACCGGGAGCCAGCAGGTGAGCACCCGATACAACAGCACCGAGGGGACTCCGATGGCCGCCGGCACTCCGAAGGCGGCCAGCCCACCGATCAGCGCCGCCTCGACGGCGCCGACGCCGCCGGGGGTGGGAGCGGCCGAGGCAAGCGTCCCGCCGACCATGGTCACCACGGTGACGGTGACGAACGTCGTACCGCCGCCGAAGGCTTCGACGCTGGCCCACAAGGCCAACGCCGCACCGAGAGTCGTTCCGGCACAACCCAAGAGGATTATCGCTAGGCGTCGTGGTTCGCGAGCGAGCGCGGCCAGGTCACTCGACACCTCCTTGAGTTTGGGACGCACCTCCGTCGAGAGCCACCGCCGCAGATTGGGCACGAACAGAAACGTGCCGATAATCCCCAGCGCCACACCGCCGATCAGATACAGCACGGTGGCGGTCGGGACGAAGTGGGAGAGATCGGCCGACGTGCCCGCGACGGCGCTGAACAGGATCAGCAACGCCAGATGGACGATCACCTGGACCGATTGCTGCAGCGCCACTGCGGCGGTGGCGCGCAATGCGGTCAGGCCGCTCTTCTGCAGGAAGCGGGTGCTGAGCGCGAGCCCGCCCACGCCGGCCGGGGTGGTGGTTGCGGCAAAGGTGTTGGCCACCTGGACAATCGACAGCTTCACGAAGCTCACCTGGCCGTCGGCGCAGGTCCACAATGCCGCCGCCGCACCCACGTAGGTCAGCGCCGACACCGCCAGACCCAGCAGCGCCCACGACCAGTTGGCATGTTTGAGCTGAGAGAAGAACGTCGGCACGGTGCTGATGAACGGGTACGCGACATAGACCAGCGCGCCGATGAGCACCAGTTGGATGAACTGGCTGCGGCTGAACCGGGTGATGGTCTGGGTTTCGATCTGATCGGCGCCGGTTTGGCGCATCACCTCCGAGCGGGCGTTGGAGATGACGGTCTTGGCGTTGGCTACCGATTCGCGGATACGCTTGGGCACTGCGGATTTGGTGAGCCGGCGGGAGGCCGTCAGGATGGTGTCGGCGCCGAAGGCGTCGATCGCTGCCGTCACCGTGGACTTCGCGTCGTACAGCGCCGTCGTCGTCACCAGGAGCTGGGCGATGTCGGATTGCAGTTGGGCGTCGGTGGCTCCGTATTCGGCGGCGCCGAACCCGCCGAAGAGCGCGGTGCCATCGTCGACTGTGATCGCATTGCAGCGCAGGTCTCCGTGCGAGATCTGGTGGTCGTGCAGGATGCGCAGCGATTTCCACACCTGGGAAACCGCAGTCTGGCTTGTCCACTCGTCGAGTGGAATCCCGCGAACGGGCTGATGCGCATACAAGGTCCAGCCGCGTTCGAGGTCGGACAAAGCGATCGTCGACGTGTTGGCGACGCCCGCTTGTCCGATGGCGATGGCCATCAGGGCGCGATGCTCGACGGCGCGGCGCATGGAGGTCTGCAGCGGCGCGGTTTCGGAGCCGCGCAGCCGCAGCTTCCACCACAGTTGCCGCAGCGCGCCGCCGCTGCGTTGATGCGGACCGTACAACTCCACTGCTGCCCTGGACTCGGGGTCCGTCGAGGTGGCCGACAGCACCAGCGGGCCGGGTCCGCCCGGCCGTACGACCGTGAGCATGGCGACGGCGAATCCGCGTTTGGCCAGCGCGCGCACCGCACCGTCCAGCGGCACCTCCAGCGCAGGGGTACCGACGACCAGGACCACCAGCGCGCCGACGAACCATCCCACTGCCAATCCCAGCAACGAGCGGGCCGGCACGATGGCACTGATAACGAGGTGGATCGGCACGAACGCCAACAGCAGCGCCCACCACCAATGTCGCCACCGGGCCGGCAGCCATGGCCCCGAGACGGTGAGCACCGCCGCGAGCATGGCGATCCACCGCGGGTCGTCGAGAAACTGGGCGGGCAGGGTGGTGAGCTTGTCGGACAGGTCGAAATGCCAACGGGGTGCCGCGATGCGGTTGCTGTTGATCGACAACGGCAGGAAGGCCATGAACGCGGCGGCCGCATACGCACCCAGCAGCTTCCATTGGCGGGACACGATCAGGCCGATGAGAATCATGAACGGTAACGCCAGAATCGCGATGCCGTAGGCCAGGTACACCAGATCCGACTGGGTGGGCGACAGCACGCCGACGATCTCGGAGATGGATTTCTCCAGCGCGATCCACTGGGGGCGGGTGAACAGTGAACTCGCGATCACCGCGGGCAGGAATATCGCCGCCAGGGTGAGCCGGATGATGTCGTTGGTGCGCCGGATCACCGGGGGCAGCAAGCTGCCGGAAACGGCGATGTCGCGCCCGTCAACTCGCATGTTGTTCCCGACGATCCTTCGGGTGGTGTTCGCTGAGCCGTGCTCGTCCTGTCGACAACTTAACCGTTACCGATGAGTCGGCCGATGTCGGCTGGTGCCAGGCTGGGTTCTGGCCCCGACAGTGCATGCGCGGCGGGTTGCTCGCCGAGCCGACCCGGCGTGTGGTCACACCGGTCTCACGAGTATGCGGTTTGCCCACGTCCTCGAAAATTCAAGGTGACCAGGAGCTGCTGGTCATCGATGTCCACGTGCGCGCCGTCGATGGACCATCCCGTTGGCGTCTGTTTTCGGCCCGCCGCAGCTTCGTCGGCTGCCATGCCGCCGTATCGAGTGTGCGGTGGCGGGTTTGAGGGTGCATGGCGGGCGGCATATTCGCGATCCGGCCGGCCTGACGTCACAGTCGACGCCCTCAGTGCACGCTCAGCGCCGTCAGTGCACAGTCGACGCTCTCAGCATGTCTGCCGTGAAAACCGTGGGCGTATGCGCTGTCAAACCTTGCGTCCTCAGCAAAGCTGGCCAAGAGGGTGTGGTTAGCCTCCGGAGAGTGGGCGTGACATTACGGTCATTTTGAGTCCGTATCGGGGTATGACGCCGGCGCGTCCGGTTGCGGCGGAGGGCATTCCGGGTAGGCCGGGCATGGCTGCGGGTGCGGCGTCGCTGGTGGGCAGTGTGCTCAGGGGGGTGGCGGCCTGGAATGTTTTGGCGGCGACGGTGGCCTGGGGTGTGGCCCAGGAGGGGGGCACCGACAGTTGTCCGATGGTGCCTGCGCTGCGCGCGGTGGCCGAGACTTGACCGCCCAGGACGCCTCCGGCGCGCATGGTTGCTCCGGATAGTGATTTGGCGATGGCATTGAGCGGGGCCAGCAGGGCCGGGGCGACTTTGGGTGCGGTGTCGGCCACGGGTTGGGCCACGCCGGAAATCAAGCCGAGGCTCTTCTCGGTATTGATGATCCCGTTGGCCATGCCGCTGACGCCGGTCACCGAGCCCATGGTGGAGTACCAGGCGAACAGGGCGTCGAGGGCGGTGAAGTCGTCTTTGAGGATCTTGGGGAGCTTCAAGGTGTTGACGAATACGCCCAATTCGTAGAGCGGCAGCCCGACCTCGGGTAGGCCGACCGCGGTCAACGCCGCTCCGATGTCTTTGAGCAGGTTTCCGATCCAGTTGCCCTTGTTCGAAGGCGTGGGGGCCTTGGTGGCGGCGTGGGTGACTGCGGCGTGTTGAGCGCTGAGCCCGCCGGGGTTGGTGTCGGATTGCGGGGAGACAAACGGGGTCAGCTTCCATGCTGCGGCCGAGGCGAGGGTGTAGTCGTGCATTGCGGTGGCGTCTTGGGCCCACATCTGCAGGTATTGGGCTTCGGTGGTGGCGATCGCGGCGGTGTTTTGGCCGAAGAAGTTGGTGGCGATCAGCGCGAGCAGCTGGGCGCGGTTGGCGGCGATCAGCGCCGGCGGCACCGTCATCGTGAAGGCCTGCTCAAAGGCCGTCGCGGCGGCGGTTGCCTGGGCCGCGGTGTGTCCAGCCTGCTCGGCGGTGCCGGTCAGCCATTCCACATAGGGAATGACCGCGGCGGCCATCGACATCGACGACGGACCGCTCCACCGCATGCTGGTCAGGTCCATCACCACCGCTCGGTACATGCCGGCCGCGGAGTGCAGTTCGGCTGCCAGTAGTTCCCAGCTGGCTGCGGCGGCCCGCAGCGAGCTCGATCCCGGACCGGTGTACATCCGGGCCGAATTCACCTCTGGTGGCAACAGCGCAAAATCAAACACGATGGCTCCTGGCCTTGCTGGTGGTGAATGATGGGAAACCGCGGCCTGTTTGCCGCATTGACGAACTCATCCGGTGGTGCCCCGCTGACCGCCCGACGCCGCCAGGGGCTCGGGAAAGCCGTTGGCGTCCAAAGCCGGTGACACTGCTGACGTACCCGCCCGCCCTGCGGCGGCCCCGTCGGCACCGAACATGTTGCTAGGGAGCGACTTTGAGTGCGCCAGACCGGACGAGCGCTTGAGCAAGGCCGATCTTTTCATCGTCGGTCAGCCCGCCGGGCAATTCCCGGACATAGAAGGCGCCCGCGGCGATGATGAATTGCAATGCTGCACAGGCCATATCGTTGACCGACAAGACAGCGGTGCCGTCGGTGCGACACAGCGCGACGTAGTCGTCACTGCGAGCCAAGGTAAGCCGGCCCCGGCGGTCGTCGACAAGCATCCGGCGGTTGACGGTGATAAAGCAGACGTCATGCCAGACATCGGGGAGTGGTTGTCCGAACAATGCTTCGTAGCGCTCGCGGAAATCAGTGAATGTGGACTTCCACCGCGGGCCCCGGCCATTCACTGGAATTGCCGGCGGCCGATTCTTCACTGCCGTCCTGCGCTTCCCGTGGTGCCCGGGGCCGTAGTGGGTAGGGGCATGGCTGAGATAACGGCCGAAGAACCGCCGGCCGTAGTCCGCATACTGATCGGTGAACAAGATAAATGTGTGCCAGGCGGCGTCGACCATCTCCGAATACATACCGATGACCCTGTCGTGGCTCAGCTCGCATAACACCAGATACTTCTTGACTTCGGTGAAAAGCTTCTCGGCCTGAGCGCGGGTCTCGACCACCCGGTCGCTAAGCAGCCGATCAAGCACATACGGCGCCTCGAAGGCCAACGCCTCACGAAGATGAGCGTCGAGCACCCTCGCGTCCGAATCATTGCTTTCAGCAGGTGTGATGCCGGAGGTGGCGGTAGGGGAGGGGGTGCTATCGGCAATGGTTACCATAACCTCGCCCGCTTTCTTGCCGAGGCCGGAAATCCGGACTACGCCGCTGGTGTTTCCGGGTAGTCGAACGCATATACATCTCGGGCCCAAATGTCTTTCCGATCACGTCAGTCCGGTCATACCGGACCAACGCGAAATGCCGATCTGCCTGTTTGCCGTTAGTTGTCAGGGTTATACGGGTCGCCTGCCGCATATGCAGCTGCATAGTCGAGATCCGATTGCTCTTCACTACTAGGGTCGTCAGGGCGGTATTCGTTGTTGTTCGCTTGCCATTGCGCGACGGTATTTGTGCCTGAACTGTCGTCGTCGGATTCGCTCGAGCTGTAGTAGTCGTAGTCGTCATACCCGCCTGCTGCGCCGGTGCTGGACGTAACTTGCGGCCCCGCCGGCTGAGCGTTACCCGGGATCACATTTGTCTGAGTATCTGCGGGAGGCTCATTGGCCCCGCCGGAACTGCTGGTTGCCGTGGTGCTGTCTTGGGTAGGAGCCGTCGTGTCATTCGAATTGCTCGACGTGCCGCCGCTGAGGCTGCTACCGGAAGTGTCGTTGGTGTTGCTGGTGCAGCTGTCGAGCTTGAAGCCGCCGTGGGAGGCCAGCGTGATGGTAAGCCGCCCCACATCGACGCCGAGACCGTTGGCGGTGGTCGGGCTTGAGGCGTCGACGATGCCGGCGATGCCGCTGGTCAGTGCCAGCGCTCCCAGCGTGGCGCCGGCCGCAAGCCTGCCTCGCCGCGACTTGGCGGTCCCGGCTTTGGGTTGAGCCGAACCAGATTCGGCATCGTCGGCGGTGTTTTCAGGTCTCGCGCTACGGGTCGGTCTGGGCATGGGCGGATGGTCCTTTCGGCGATGCGGGGTCAAACGATGTCTTCGATGTGCCATTCACGGTGTCGCCAGTGTGTTCACCCCAGACCGGTGGCGGGGGGGCGTCAACGCTGCTGCAGCGACACCGGCGCCATAGCCTGGCCGGTAGGCACCGGCGCGAGCCCGGATTTGGCCGGCACTTTCGGCGGTCGCCTCGGCGGGCTGTAAATCATTGCTGTTCAACACCGTTGAGGCAGCAACGAGACCGAGGCAGCAACCATCGCCGAAATCCCCGGGGCCGGTGTACGCCGCTACCGGCGGCGCGTTCAACCACTTCACCGATGCCGTCGCGTCCGCTGGGTCTACGGCAACCACCCACAGCGTCACTGCCGACATCCCTTCGGATCGCTTGATACTGCGCGCCTGTGTTGACTCCCTCGTCGCCCAGCGGCGCCTGTATGTATCTTGTATTGAAATCTATACATCTGTATCGGACAGAGTTGCAGAAGTCAACTTTGTAATCAATCCAGGCGGGATGCGATCATGACGCACCTTCGACGGTCTCGGCATCGGCAGGCGGCGCGGCATGCCGAGGAGGCTCGGCCTTACGACGGCTGCGGATCGAGAACGGTGCCGGCGTTGGGCCGCTCGGGCCTGACGCTGGTTCGGCGGAGCGTGCGGCGGCTTATGCGTCTATCCGGCTATGCATGCTTATCGGGCAGTCGCCAAGGAAGATGCGCACCGGTGCATGGTCCCGGGGAACTAGTCGTCGCCATCCGCCAAGCGCTCGTTCAGGAATCCTTCGACCGCGGGGCTCGCGATGACGGACTGGGCGCCGTCTTCGGCCTGACGCATCCACCGATGTTTCGTGTGCTCCACGACGACAGTGTGCACAGGGTCGGTCCCGATGAGCATGCCTCGGGTCAGCAGGAACCGCCCATGTTGGCGGGCTTCCCGTCGGGTGGCGCGCCGCAGCGTGGCGCACGCAGGGCATAGCCAGAGTTCTTCTTTCGGCTTATTCACGCATCGCTGACAGATCGGCGTTGCGCAACAGTCACACGAGACCATGCCGCGCAGGCACACCGGGCAGATTCTGCCGCCACAGTAACTGCATCGGGACGCATCGGGCCCAAAGTGGCCTTCCCGGTCGATGACACCATGGTCTCTGGGAAGCGTTGTGGTGCTGTCCATTCGGCGTGCATCGGTTGCGCCAGGCCTGAGGTTCGCTTGGTGCCCCCAGACCTGGCCATCCGCTACCGTGACCGCCTCGTCGACCACGAGGTCGGCGCGGGACTCGGCGAGAACGTCACCTGGGGCATGGTCGGTCTTCACCCAGTTGGCGATGAGCGCGTGGTTCACCGACACCACACCTGGTGTCTTGTCGAGACCGTTGAGCTGCTGGGTCAGCGGACACACCTGTGCCCAAACGCATTTCGTCCGTTCACAACCGCCGGCGTTGGTGCGTAGCCGCGCCCGGGTGCGCGCATAGCGGGTGTCCCGACGGCGGATGACGTCGTCGGTGACGTCGTCCCAGGTTCCGGTCGGGGATGCGGCGATGGCACGCAGCGCGACGGCCAGGGCGAGCGGGGAGGATTCGCGGTCCGACAGCGCATCTTCGAGCTCGCGCGTGCACACGTAGTTGCCGACGCCTTGGATCTGCCGGAATGGTGCCCCCAGTAGCCCGTCGGTGTAAAGACGCGTTGCTTCGTCGCGCAATTGGCTCTGCAGCGCTTTGGTTACGGTCGCGATGACGACCGGTTGAGCCGGTCGCGAGGCGCGTCCAAGGGCCGGCAACAAATAGGCCAGCGATTTGCCGGTCCCGGTGGGAGCCTCGACCGCAAAGCGTCCCCCGTGATCGAATACGTCGGCGACGGCGCGCGCCATCTGCTGTTGCGCTTCGCGCGGGAGGAGTTGATGCCGGGCTTGCAGGACCGCGAAGGCGTCGCGTGCGGCCGAGAACGCGTCGGCAGCCGGTGAACCCGACGGGATCAGCAGCGGATCTGGCGGGCGAGTCGACGTGGACAGCTCGGGGGTTGCGGTCAGCCCGGGCAGCAACGACACGAGCGGATGATCGAAGGCCTCGAGGACACCGATGGCGAGCTGCCAGCTGGGCTCTTCCACATCGATTGCGTCCAGCATCGCCCGAACGACCCCGGCCGTCGCGGTCGCGTCCGCCAGGGCGCGGTGGGGCTCCTGGTGATCGATGTTGAATTGGTGCGTCAGATCCGCCAGGGACCGGTTGGGCATCGCTGCGTCGAAAAGGGTTGCGAGATGCAGGCTGTCGACACACGACGGAAGGTGCGGGGGATCGATGCCGGCGCGCTCGGCCGCCTTGTGCAGGAGCGGCCGGTCGAATTCCAGTAGGTTGTGGCCGATCACGAGGTCGATCTCGGCCAGGTGGGCCTCGAGTAACCGCAGCGCGTCGTCGAGGGGGAATTCCGCGCCGAGACTCTCGTTCGGCCGCGCCACACCGGCTGGCAATTGGACCATGATGTTCGCAAGTGGCGTGCCGTCTAACCCAACCAAAGCGAGTTCGCAGACGAAGTCTGCGGCAGAGTCGAGCCCGGTGGTCTCGATGTCGAGGACCGCGATACGGTCGGCCGCGGCGCGGCGAATGTTCGTGGGTCGGTACCCGTCGGTGTTCTCGTTGATATCTTCCGACTCGGGCGACGGTCACCGGGGGCTCAGCGGACCTGATGGACAGCGTGCCGTCTGAAAGCGCTGCGGAAAGCGATCGGCGAGTTGGGAGAGGCTCTCGATCGACTTGGCGAAGCCCTGCGAGCGTAGAGCCCCGTCAGATCTGCCGCGGACAGCGGTCCGTGCTCCGCAAGAATCCGGTAGGCGGCCTCGATCGCCGGGGGCGGCGGCTTTTGAGAAGTCATCGGCGGCACGCCCATGGGTCCACGTATCCACGTTGAAAGTCCAGTGGCAGCACCGCTCCGGAGTCGTTGGCGGGGCGGACCGGGCTGCGAACTAAGCTATGCAACCTCGCGGACATGCAGGATCTCCCGTGGCCGCCTCGGCCGTATGTCGTCACCCGCTAACGTGACTACCGCGAACCGAGACCCGACAAGTAAAGGTCGGCGCCAGTGCCCGCGACGTTTTTGGGCCGGCTGCCGGGATACGCTGTGCCACTGTACGTTCCGGATTCGTCGGTGATCGCCCACGGATCTTTCAGCCACTCCCGGCTGGCACGCCTGATCGCATCGAACTTCTCCTCACTGAGGAATTCGGTTTCGATGCAGAGGTTTCGGCGCAGTTCGTCGAGCAGCACGTGCATCAACTGCCGGCGAACCTTGGGATCTGCGCTGACTAATGGGCCGCCTCTTGCAGCACACTTGGTGTCGTCATCTGCGAGCTGATCCAAACCGAAGTAATCGAGCCGCAATTGGCCGGTTTGCTCGAGGTTGGGCATGGTGATGCGCCATCCGCGGGCGAGGTCGCGCCACAGTCGATAGGTGACGACATCGCGCAGCGCGCGGGCGATCTTCTTGCGCGGCACGAGCTCGTCGGCGGTGTCCTCGTCGCGTGCGAAGCGCTTGAGGTTGTTACCGCCAAGCGCGGAAACCACTTCGGGCCCCAGGTTCTCGTCGGTGAGTGGCCCGTCGCCATGGTTGAGGGCGGCCCGGTAGAGTGCGGATCGAATCAACGCGACGATGACGAAGTCGTTGAAGTGTCCGGCCTGCAGACTCGCATCCTGACGGTTGTCGCTGAACGCCAGGAACTTCCGCGCTTCGGCATCGAGATCGGTCTCGTCGCGCAGGGCACGCACGACTGATTGCGACAGCACCGTCACCGCGCTGGCCCGGCCCTCGGTACCAAGGCTGGCCACGCGGGAGAACTCCGACTGCCGGGCGCTCTCGTAGCTCGTCTTGCACGAGGGGCAGAAGTCAAGCCGTTCGAAGATCGCAACGGGCATTCCGTCGTCGGTGATGCTGCCAAAAGGGTCGACGCGCAGCGATACCGGGAGCTTGTTGAGGCGCGCGGGATCAAGGGCTTGGCCCGCACCGGCAGACACCGCCCAGTCGTCGGGCACCAGCTCCAGAAGTGCGGGGTCCGCCGGATCGGGCCATGGTTGGTCAGTGACGTAGAGCAGCCCGGTCGCGTCGGGTTGCTCATCGATGCCTGCGTGCAGGATACGTGGACTGAAACTCTTGCGGCCGCGATCGAGGTTGACCACCAAGAACTCCTGGCCGCATTCCCGGCAGAAGGCCAGTGGAAATAACGGTTGACCCGCCGGCCGCTCGGGTGCGCTTCGTTGGTATTGCGTTGTCAGGTAACGGCTTTCCGCCGGCTCCAGCGTGGTGTAGACGGTGTCGCCCTTGCCGATGAACTGGTGCAGCTTGAACGCGAACAGCGAACGACCCTGGGGATCGCGGGCTCGCGACCCCGCCAGCAAGAGTTTCCGGAGTTTGTCACGACATATCTGTTCGTCGACGCCCGTCGCGATGTGTAGCTTTGCCGCCGCCTCGCTCAACTTGCTCGGTGGGCGACGGCTGAGCTTTCCCTCGTCGTCTTCGCGCAGCCCGAACTCGTCCTCGGCCCACACGGCCAGCGGATCGGTCCGCAAGTCTTCCCAAGTATCCGGGGTCGACGCTGGCAGCCGCGCGGTGAGCGCAGCCGTATCGACGTGGCCGGACGTCGCCCGTCGCAGCGTCTCGCCGACCACGTTGGCGGCCGGGATCTTGACACCGAAGATTCGGGTGGCCAGGTCGGCGACCTGCTGGCGCTGCTCGGCCTTGGTGCCCGGACCGGCAAGGGTCGCGCTGGTGCCGATGCACTGCAGCTTTTCAGCGTTGATCGCGCTGCGCAGCCGGCGCACCAGCATCGCAACGTCGGCGCCCGGGCGCCCGCGATAGGTGTGCAGCTCGTCGAGGACCAGGAACGACAGGTTCCCGGCACTGGAGATCAGCGCCTTACGCTCACGTGGCCGGGTGAGCATCAGCTCGAGCATCACGTAGTTGGTCAGCAAAATGTCCGGAGGCGATGCCAGGATCGTCTCGCGTTCGCTCGATGTCTCCTGCCCGGTGTAGCGGGCGAACGTCACCTTGTGGTTCGCGGTACCGAGGAACTTCTCCAGTTCGCTGCGCTGACTATTGGCCAGCGCGTTCATCGGGTAGACGACAATGGCTCGTACACCTTTGCCCGATCCTTCGTGCAGCACCCGGTTCACGATGGGCACGATGTACGACATCGATTTGCCCGAGCCGGTGCCAGTGGTCAGGACGTACGATTCGCCGCGGTTGGCGATCTCGAAGGCGTCGGTTTGGTGCCGATGGAAGGTGACTTCCCGGCCGATAGCGTCGTCGTCGGCCTTGATGCGGAAGATCTCGCGAGCGTGGGGATGCAGCACTCTCCGTTCGACCAGCTCGCCGACCGACCCCCCGGGTCGAAAGCGGGGTTGAGCGCCAACCATGGCTCGGGCCACAGCAGGCCGTCCTCGATCTCGCCCTCGACCTTGGCCCGGATCTGCTCGTCCTTGATGTCAAGGAAGCCCTTCACGAAGGACTCGTAGTCGTTCAGGACTTCGTCAAGGACACCGAACGCGTCCATGACACCTCCCGTTAGGAAGCTGGTACCGACCCGGAGGCGACCATACTTCGGGTGTGCGACAAATTTGGCACGTTGTTCACATTTTCCGAAGCGATCGGTGACGGACCACGCGCGTGGGCGCCACCAAGCCATGCGGTGTCTGTGGCGGCAGCTCGCGGTCCGAGAACGGGATAAAGGTTTGCACGTCGGCAACGTTTGGCCCGAATAGACGTCGCCCAGGCCAACAGGCTAGCCGAGCGTGCCGCGGCCTTCGGCGCTGGGCCGCATCGTCGCCGGAAGCCTGCGCAGCGCTCAACCGGTGTGCGACTCAGCGACCCGAAGATCTCAATCTCCGAGTCTCTGTCGACATCGGTGAGAGCTTCGACCGGAGCTGACAAATGGTTTCGTCGACGGCGCACCGCGAGCCTTCGCGAGTGACGCGACACCACGGTACCATCAGACAGGTAGAAAGGTACCAACATGGCGTTGAACATCAAAGATGCGTCGGTCCATGAAGCGGTCAGGCAGATCGCCGCGATCACGGGCGAGTCTCAGGCTCAGGCGGTGGCGACGGCGGTGCAAGAGCGGCTGTCCCGGCTGCAGAGGGACGATCTGGCCGCCCGGCTCCTGGCCATCGGCCACAAGACCGCCAGCCGGATGAACCCGGAGAACAAGCCGCTGGACCATGCTGCACTGCTCTACGACGAGCGAGGGCTACCGGCGTGATCGTGGACACGTCGGCGATCATTGCGATCCTCACCGAAGAGGACGACGCCGCCCGCTACGCCAACGCAATCGCCGCCGCGGATGTGAGAAGGCTTTCTGCGGCAAGCTATCTCGAATGCGGGATTGTCCTGGATTCCCTACGTGACCCGATCATCAGCAGGAGTTTGGACGAGCTGCTCGAGGAAGCCCGGTTCGTGGTCGAGCCGGTGGCCGAACGGCAGGCCCGGCTTGCGCGTCAGGCCTACGCAGATTTCGGCAAAGGCAGTGGCCACCCGGCCGGTTTGAACTTCGGCGATTGCCTGTCGTATGCACTGGCCGTAGACCTACGCGAGCCACTGTTGTGGAAAGGCAATGACTTTGGGCATACCGACGTCCGATCCGCGCTGCCGGAATGAGCCCGCCGGCAGCCCGTGTCAGCTGTGACACCAGTGACGAACCCCGCGCAGTCAGTCGACAAACAGCGCCAACGACGCCGTGTAGCCGTGCAGGGCGTTGCGGCCGAAAACCGGGCCGATCTCCCCGGCAGCGAAGAAACCGGCCAGCGGAATCCCGCCCAGCAGATCCTCGATCGTCGACGCGTCGTGGTCGGCCACCCCGAACATCCGCCGTCCCCGCCCGTTGCAGGTGAACAGCAGCGCGCCCGCCGGACGCCCACCCAGCTCCGCTGCCGCCCGCTCCACGGCCAGGTGCAGGTCCTTGTCCGCCGACGCGGCGTCTCGGACCTGGAACTGCACCGTGGTGCCGACCTCGACAACCTCGCCGATCTCGATCACCCCGGTCGAAGGATCGGCGCCCAGCAGCCCGCGGATCAGGAAGTCGCCCTGCCCCGGAGCCGCCAGGTGCTCGTCAACCACGATGCCGATCTGCAGGCCACGGCTGACCAGCTCCTGCTCGTGCAACGGCAGCCCCTCGACACTCTCGCGCAGGCGGTGCAGCGGCGGGCGCCCGCCCAGCTCGGTGATCACCGCGCCGTCCGCGCCGGTGACGATGTAGGGACGGCCGATCGGTCGGCAGCCCTGCGACACGATCGGGATGCTGCGCACACCGGGCAGGCGCACCCCGACGAGCCCGGAATTGAACACGCCGCGGTCACGGAACAGCCGGGTGCCGCCCGGTCCACGTCCTCCGCTCGCCAGGCCGCCCACCACGGTCGTTCCCGGCAGGTCGCTGTTGAGGTGCTCGATGAGCAGACTCGACGGGAATGTGTACGGGTCCGGCAACAGCAGATGCAGATCGTGTGCGGACCGGTCGAACCGGTAACCGGTGAGCAATCCGCCCGAGCCGGTGCGGACGAAGTCCAGTTGGAACGTTTCGGCGGCCAGACCCGACGCCAGCCACACCGCCACCGCCGGCTGGTCCTCGATCTCATGGCGGCCGGCGACAACCGCCTGGGCGACACAGCCGATCAGCGGGGGCGAGCCGACGATGCGCTGCACCGCGGTGAGGACGTCTCCCGCCTGATCGGAGTGCGACCGCGAACCGAGCAGCACGGCCAATGACGGCGCCTCTCCGGCGAGCTCGTCGCACGCCTGCGTGGCCGCCTCCACCGCCGCCTTCCGCGCATCGGGCGCGGTGGAGAATCCGACTCCGATCCGCACCCCTCCATCATGCGCTGTCCGGCGCCGGTTTCCGACCATTACCGCGGCCCGGTTCTGCAGAAACGCGCCGTTGCGCCGCCCGGACTACAGGCCCAACACGGCGCGCAGCCGGTCGGCATTCATGGCGCCGGCGGCTGCTCGGACGGGGAAGCTGTCGAGGAGTTTGATCAGGTCGCCGCGTCGGGTGGGGTCGTCGGCTGCCTGCCGAGGGGTGTGACCGCCGAGTGCGGGAATGGGTTCGTCGAGCCACGCAGTTTCGTACCGACGAATGACTTCCTCGAGGGCCGCGGCCACCTCTGGTCCACCGGGTGGTCCATCGGGCTCGGATACGCCTTCCTCGCCGCCCGGTAGCTGCTGGGCGAGTTCGGCGAGCTCGCGGGTGTCGCCCAACGGGCGGCGGGTATCTTCCAGGACGATCATCGCCGGGTCGAGGCGCGCCAGTGCGGCCAATACGCGGTCCATCCGCTTTTCGCTGTTGGTCTCTACCCGGAGCGTGTCGCTGTCGAGGGCGAGTATCGCCCGGATCCGTTGGGTCCCTTGGGTTGTGACGAATTCGTACCACCGGGGCGGCTCGTCGGCATCGACGCGCTCGTAGGTTTCGTCGAGGGCGGTCGCGATCGCGGCCGGGTCGCCGACACGCACGGTGGCCTCACAGAACGCCAGCGGATCATCCTCGGTGTTGGTCAGCGTCGGCGGCGCAAACCGGCGGCTCAGGTAGGCCACCAGCGTCACCGCGTCGGGTTCGGTGTCGAGCAGTTCGATCAGCGGGTCGCGCTCGTGCAGCGCGACCGGTTCCACGCCGCCGAAAAATCGCATGGTGTCGCCGGCGGGCAGCACCCGCGCGCACACCAGCTGCCCCGTCTTCAGCTGGCGGCTGGCCGCGTGCTCCCGCACCTCATGGGTGTCGCCGCTGCGCAGGTCGCGCACGGTGACGCTGTGGCCGCGTTGCACCCGCTCCACCTCGAACACCGACCGTTGCACCAGAAGCCACTGCTGTGCCAGCAGTCGCTCGTCGTCGGGCAGCAACGACCCGCGCACCTGCAGGAACTCCTCGAACGCCCCACCCTCGAACAGCACCGCGTCGATCACCAGCGGATCACCCAGCGCGGTGGTCAGCGCGTCCGGATCATCGCCGGCGTGGCGAGAGCGTTCGTCCGCCACCTCGATCAGCAGGTCATTCCAGCCGCTCATCAGCGCATGCTGGATGGCCTTCGCATACAGCCAGCGCGCTCGGTCGTCCAGCGGCAGCTGTTCACGCCCGAGATGGCACTTCTTGTACTTGCGCCCAGATCCGCACCAGCACAGCTCGTTTCGGCCGAGGTCGCGGCGCGGCTCGGCCCGGTACTGCTCCAGCAGCTCCACCAGCGGGTAGTCCGGCTCGGCGCCGGCGCGGCGCAGCAACGCCAACCCGCGATCGACGTCACCGCGATCGGAGGCGATGCGGGCCAGATCTAACAGTGGCAACGGCCAATCCGGATCCATCGTCTCGGCGGCCAGCAGTTCGCGTTCGGCCGCTTCAACGTTGCCCATCCGCTCCAGCGCGACCGCGCGCAGCCACCGACACGCCACCCGCGCTGGGCGGGGCACCTTCGACTCCAGCACCTCGGCGAACAAGCCCAGCCCGGCCGTCCCCACCCGGTCAGTGCCGATCGTCTCGGCCACCAGCAGCTCAGCCAGCAGCGGATCGGCGAGGGCGGCCCCTAACTCACCGACGAGATCCATGTCGGGTCCTGTCGCGCCGTCGGTGGCCGCGGCCAACGCTTCCTGCGGCGCCAGGCCCGCGTCGAGCAGCGCTGCGATCTGGTCGTGCAACTTGACCAGCACGTACAACGCGACCGCGTCGTTGGGGTCGAGTTCATGACGTTCGGCCAGCGCTTGGCAGCCTAGCTTGAAATGCCAAGCGCCAAAATCGAATCCGCCCGGTGCAAGCCAATCGCCCTGGTGCGCGAGGCCGTGGTCGTCGACGATCTCGGACAGCGGCGGCAGCGGCTCGGTGAATAGCTGCGGGTCCTCCGCGCACACCGTCCACACCGCGGCGTCGAAGTACGCCGGCTTCTCGGTGTCGAGCGCCGCGGCTAGCCGCGCACCCACTCCTTCGGCCGACGCGACCTCGGTGACCCGCTCGACCACTAACCCGTCCTCGGTCAGCCGGACCCCGGCCAGGTCGCCCTCGGCCAACCCCAGCGCGCCTAATGTGCCCGGCGCCAGCAGCAGCGCCCAGGCCGGGTCGACCGCCTCGTCCGGGATGCCTCGCTGTTCGAGCAACTCGTCGTCTAAGTCGGCCAGCACCACCCCGGCCGGCGAACCGTCCGCGAGCCGCTGGTACTGCTCGTGCTCACACAGGGCGGTGACGGGGTCCAGATCCGGGGTCACGTTGAGAGCGTCATAGGCCAGCTCTTCGGCGCAAAGCCGGTGGGTGAACACCCGCCCGGCCAGCATGGTCGGCAGCCACACCCACCTGTCGTCAACTAATTGCCTTGCTGGACATTCAGTTTCGTCGAGAATCTGGTCCAGTTCGGCCTCCGGGTCGGCCACGCCGCTGTCCCGTAGCCGCGCTGCAAAGTCGTCCTCGTGCAACGGGCCGTGCTCGGCCAGGATTCTTGCCGGGGTCTGCGACCCCCCGAAGGCATCAGCCACGGCGACCACCCTATGCCGTGCGAAGCCGCGCCGCGAGAACCCCGCGACTGACAGTGCCTCTTTCACGATGTCGACATCGATGGCGTGATCGGTCATCGACAGGTGACCGACGCCTACCTGGCTCAGCTGGCGCGGAACCACGACGGGCAGTTGGCGACCCTGAGAGCGGCCTGGCGCACTTGCACAATGACGTCGCGATACTCATTCCCCACGGTCGGCTGACATCCGGCGAACCCGGGTCCCCCGAGCCTGACGGTCTGGGCGCTGGCACGTAGGGTCGGTGCTTGAGCGGGAGGAAGTGAACGCATGGCCAGGACCGCCAGAACAGACAACGACAGCTGGGAGATCACCGAGAGCGTGGGCGCGACGGCGCTGGGTGTGGCAGCGGCGCGCGCGGCCGAAACCCAGAGCGAGCACCCGCTGATCCGCGATCCGTTCGCCCGGGTCTTCCTCGACGCGGCCGGCGACGGCGTGTGGAACTGGTATTCGGCGCCGCAGCTACCCGCCGAGGTTCTCCAAGCCGAACCCGAGGTGCCGCTGCGAATGCAGGCCATGATCAACTATATGGCCTGCCGCACGGCGTTTTTCGACACCTTCTTCCTCGACGCGACCCGGTCGGGTATCCGTCAGGCGGTGATTCTGGCCGCCGGCCTGGACGCGCGGTGCTGGCGGTTGCCGTGGCCCGACGGCACCACGGTCTACGAACTCGACCAGCCCAAGGTGCTGGAGTTCAAAACGGCGACGCTACGTGAGCACGGGGCCGAGCCGACCTGTCATCGAGTCGGCGTCCCGGTGGACCTGCGTCAAGACTGGCCGAAGGCGTTGCGGCAGGCCGGTTTCGACGTGTCGGCGCCGAGCGCATGGTCAGCCGAGGGGCTCATGCCGTATCTGCCGGCGGCTGCACAGGACTTGCTGTTCAACCGCGTTCAAGAGCTCGCGGTCAGCGGTAGCCGGATCGCTGTCGAGGCGCTGGGCCCCGACTTTCTGGATCCCGCCTTCCGCGCCAAGCGGCGCGAGCGGATGGACCGTGTCCGAGCACTGATGGTCAAGGTCGACCCGCGGCGCGAGGTGCCCAGTACCGACGAGCTGTGGTACTTCGAGGAGCGCGACGACGTCGGCGACTGGTTGCGCCGCCACGGCTGGGAGGTGACGGTGACGCCGTCGGCGCAACTGATGGCCGGCTACGACCGCAACCCGCCGAAGGAGGTCCAAGACAGCGCGCCGCGGAATCTGTTCGTGTCTGCGGTGCGGGCCGGCGCCTAGCGTAATCCGTACCGGGCCGCCGCCGGACCGCCGATTACTTCTGTTTGGTTTCCAATCGGTTGATGAGGTGATTGGGTATAGCCGTGGATACGGCGAGTACGCCGGATATCGGCGCACAGCGGAATGCGAACTTGGCCCTGGCGACCTGGGTCTCGACCGTCAACTTCTGGGCATGGAACATGATCGGCCCGCTGTCAACCACCTATGCCGAGCAGATGCGGCTGTCGAGCGCGAAAGCCTCGCTGCTCGTGGCGACGCCGATTCTGGTCGGCGCGCTGGGCCGCATCGTGATCGGTTCGCTGACCGACCGGTTCGGCGGGCGCGCGATGTTCATTGCGATCTCGCTGGCGCCGATCGCGCCGGTGCTGGCGGTGGGCCTTGCCGGGAAGTACGGTTCCTATCCGTTGCTGTTGGTGTTCGGGTTCTTCCTCGGGATCGCGGGCACGGTTTTTGCCGTCGGGATCCCGTTCGCCAACGCGTGGTATCCGGCCGCCCGCCGTGGGTTCGCCACCGGAGTGTTCGGCATGGGCATGGTGGGCACCGCGTTGTCGGCGTTCTTCACACCACGATTCGTGCGCTGGTTCGGCCTGTTCACCACTCACGTCATCATCGCCGCTGCGCTGGCGCTCACCGCTGCGGCGTGCGTGCTGGTCATGCGTAACTCGCCGGACTTCACACCGAACACCGGTCCGGTGCTGCCGAAGCTGGCCGCCGCCGCAAAGCTGCGGGTGACGTGGGAGATGTCGTTCCTGTACGCCATCGTGTTCGGTGGTTTCGTCGCGTTTGCCAACTACCTGCCCACCTATATCAAGACGATCTACGGATTCTCCGCGGTCGACGCGGGCGCCCGTACGGCCGGTTTTGCGGTGGCCGCCGTGGTGGCCAGGCCGGTCGGCGGCGCGCTGGCCGACCGCTTCGCACCCAAGTACGTCGTCCTCGCGTCGCTGGCCGGCACTGCGGCGCTGGCGTCGATCGCGACGTTGAAGCCGCCGCCGGATGTGTTCTCGGCGCTGACGTTCATCACGCTGGCAATCTTCCTGGGAGCCGGTACCGGCGGCGTGATCGCCTGGGTTGCCCGCCGCTCGCCCGCCCAATCCGTCGGCACGATCACCGGCATCGTCGCCGCCGCTGGCGGGCTGGGCGGTTACTTCCCGCCGATGGTGATGGGCGCCACCTACGACCCCGTCGAAAACGACTACACGGTCGGGCTGGCGCTGTTGGTCGCGACCGCCCTGGTGGCACTGGCATACACCGCGCTGGGATTGCATGCCGACGAACCCGAACGCAGGGAGGCGACTACGTGAGCAACCCGCCCGGGGGCCGCATCGAAGAACTCCTCGAGCGCACCGGAAGGTTCTTCACGCCGGGGCAGTTCTCCGCCGATCTGCGCACCGTCACCCGGGAGGGCGGGCGCGAAGGCGACGTCTTCTACCGCGACCGGTGGAGTCACGACAAAGTCGTGCGCTCCACCCACGGCGTCAACTGCACCGGGTCCTGCTCGTGGAAGATCTACGTCAAAGACGGGATCATCACCTGGGAGAACCAGGAGACCGATTATCCGTCCGTCGGCCCCGACCGCCCGGAATACGAGCCTCGCGGCTGTCCCCGTGGTGCCGCGTTCTCGTGGTACACCTATTCGCCGACCCGAGTGCGTCACCCCTATGCCCGCGGGGTGCTGGTCGAAATGTACCGGGAAGCCAAGGCGCGCTTGACCGATCCGGTGCTGGCGTGGGCCGACGTGGTGTCCGACCCCGACCGGCGCCGCCGATACCAGCGGGCGCGCGGCAAAGGTGGGCTGATGCGCATCACCTGGGCCGAGGCCACCGAGATGATCGCCGCGGCGCACGTGCACACCATCAAAACCTACGGCCCCGACCGCATCGCCGGCTTCTCGCCGATCCCGGCGATGTCGATGGTCAGCCACGCGGCCGGCTCCCGCTTCGTGGAGTTGATCGGCGGCGCCATGACGTCGTTCTACGACTGGTACGCCGACCTTCCCGTGGCGGCGCCGCAGGTGTTCGGCGACCAGACCGATGTGCCGGAGTCCGGCGACTGGTGGGACGCCGCGTACCTGATCATGTGGGGCTCGAACGTGCCGGTCACCCGCACGCCCGACGCGCACTGGATGGCCGAGGTGCGTTACCGCGGCACCAAGGTGGTCACCGTCAGCCCCGACTACGCCGACAACACCAAGTTCGCCGACGAGTGGCTGCCCTGCGCGGCTGGCACCGACGGCGCACTGGCCATGGCCATGGGGCATGTCATTTTGTCGGAATGCTTCGTCACGCAACGGATTCCGTTCTTCGTCGACTATGTCCGCCGGTTCACCGACCTGCCGTTCCTGGTCAAGCTGGAAAGCCGCGGTGACGACCTGGTGCCGGGCAAGGTCCTCACCGCCGCCGACCTCGGCCACGACGTCGAGAACGCGGCGTTCAAACCGGTCTTGCTGGACGGCGCCACCGACCAGGCCGCGGTCCCGCACGGATCACTCGGCTTCCGGTACGGCGACGACGGTGTGGGCAAGTGGAACCTCGACCTCGGCGACATCGTGCCGGCGCTGACCGTCGCGCACCGCAGCGCCGGCGAATCCGCGCGAATCATCCTGCCCCGCTTCGACACCGCCGACGGTCGCGGCGAGACCATGATTCGCGGCGTCCCGGTACGCCGCATCGGCGAGAACCTGACCTGCACGGTGTTCGACCTGATGCTGGCCCAATACGGGGTGGCCCGGCCCGGGCTGCCCGGAGACTGGCCCACCGACTACGACGATGCGGCATATCCGTACACCCCGGCCTGGCAGGAGCCGATCACCGGGGTACCTGCCGACCAGGTGATTCGCGTGGCACGCGAATTCGCCCGTAGTGCAGAGGAATCCGGTGGCCGGTCGATGATCATCATGGGTGCGGGCATCTGCCAGTGGTTCCACGGCGACGCCACGTATCGGGCCGTGCTGGCGCTGCTGTTGCTCACTGGGTCGATGGGCCGCAACGGCGGGGGTTGGGCGCACTACGTCGGCCAGGAAAAGTGCCGCCCGGTCACGGGCTGGGCGACGATGGCGATGGCCACCGACTGGTCGCGGCCGCCGCGGCAGATGGCGGGCACGTCGTACTGGTACGTGCACACCGACCAGTGGCGCTACGACGGCTACCGAGCCGACGCGCTGGCCAGCCCCACCGGCCGCAGCCGGTTCACCGGCAAGCACACCATGGACGTGCTGGCCGCCGCGGTCGCGATGGGCTGGACGCCGTTCTACCCGCAGTTCAACCGCTCCAGCCTCGACGTCGCCGACGAGGCGCGCGCGGCCGGGCGGGACATCGCCGACTACGTGGCCGAGCAACTCGCCACCGGCGCACTCAAACCGGCCCTGTCCGATCCCGACGACCCGGCGAACTGGCCCCGGGTGCTCAACGTGTGGCGCGCCAACCTGCTCGGCTCGTCCAGTAAGGGCAACGAATACTTCCTTACGCACCTGCTCGGCACGACGTCGAACCTGCAGGCAACGCCGGCACCAGAAGCGTTGCGGCCCAACGACATCGTGTGGCGCGACAACATCGGCGAAGGCAAACTCGACCTGCTGATGTCCATCGATTTCCGGATGACGTCCACGACATTGCTGTCCGACGTGGTGCTGCCGGCCGCCACCTGGTACGAGAAGGCCGACCTGTCCAGCACCGACATGCACCCGTTCGTGCACGCATTCAGCCCCGCCATCGATCCGCCGTGGGAAACACGCTCCGACTACGAGGCGTTCGGTGCGATCGCGAGCGTTTTCTCGACGCTGGCGGCCAAGCATCTGGGCACCCGCGCCGATGTCGTGCTCGGCGCGCTGCAGCACGACACGCCCGGCGCGATGGCCTACCCGTCGGGCGTCGAATACGACTGGCGCACAACAGGAGAGCTGCCTAAGCCCGGTAAGACGATGGGTACCATCGCGGTGGTCGAGCGGGACTACGCCGCCATTGCCGACAAGTGGGCCGCGCTGGGGCCGCTGACCGAACGGCTAGGGCTGACCACCAAAGGCGTCACCGTCTGGCCGGATCGCGAAGTCGACGAGCTCGCCGCCAAGTTCGGGGTGCTGAACTCCGGGCCCGCCGCCGGGCGGCCGGCGATCACCACCGCCGAGCGGATGGCCGACGTGATCCTGGCGCTGTCGGGAACGAGCAACGGCCGTCTCGCGGTCGAGGGATTTCACGAACTGGAACGACGGACGGGGCGCCGGTTGGCGCATCTGGCCGAAGGCAGCGAGGAACGCCGCATCACCTATGCCGACGCCCAGGCTCGCCCAGTGCCGGTGATCACCAGCCCGGAGTGGTCCGGCAGCGAGACCGGCGGGCGCCGGTATGCACCGTTCACGGTGAACATCGAGGAGCTCAAGCCGTTTCACACGCTCACCGGCCGAATGCACTTCTACCTGGACCACGACTGGGTCGAAGAGCTCGGCGAGCAGCTGCCGATCTACCGTCCGCCGCTGGACATGTCGCGGCTTTTCGGTGAGCCGAGACTGGGCGGTGACGGCGCCGTACTGACCGTGCGGTATCTGACGCCACACTCGAAATGGTCGATCCACTCGGAGTATCAGGACAACCTGCTCATGCTGTCGCTGTCGCGGGGCGGACCCACCATGTGGATGAGCGTTGACGATGCGGCCAAGATCGGCGTGCGCGACAACGATTGGGTGGAGGCGGTCAACCGCAACGGGGTGGTGGTGTGCCGAGCGATCGTCAGCCACCGGATGTCCGACGGCGTGGTATTCGTCTACCACGCCCAGGAGCGCACCATCGACACGCCGCTGACCGAGACTACCGGGCGTCGCGGTGGCATCCACAACTCGCTGACCCGGCTGCTGATCAAGCCCAGTCACCTGGCGGGCGGTTATGCGCAGAACGCGTACGCGTTCAACTACTTAGGTCCCACCGGCAACCAGCGCGACGAGGTGGCCGTGGTGCGTCGCCGCTCCCAGGAGGTGGTGTACTGATGAAAGTCATGGCGCAGCTGGCGATGGTGATGAACCTCGACAAATGCATCGGCTGCCACACCTGTTCGGTGACGTGTAAGCAGGCTTGGACCAACCGCGCGGGCACCGAGTACGTCTGGTTCAACAATGTGGAAACCCGTCCAGGACAAGGCTATCCGCGCACCTATGAAGACCAGACGCGCTGGCGCGGGGGCTGGGAACGCGATAGGCGCGGTCGACTGAGGCTGCGCGGCGGCGGGCGGCTGGCCAAGCTGCTGAAGATCTTCGCCAACCCGAAGATGCCCAGCCTGGGCGACTACTACGAGCCCTGGACGTACGACTACGAGAAGCTGATCACCGCCCCACTGGGCGAGCAGATGCCGGTGGCGCCGCCGCGCAGCCTGATCAGCGGCAAGCCGATGAAGGTGTCGTGGTCGGCGAACTGGGACGACGACCTTGGGGGCTCACCGGAAATCGTGCCCGGCGACCCGGTGCTGCGGCAGGTCAGCGAACGGGTGCGGTTGGAACTCGAGCAGGCGTTCATGTTCTATCTGCCGCGGATCTGCGAGCACTGCCTGAACCCGTCGTGTGTGGCCTCCTGCCCGTCGGGCGCGATGTACAAACGCACCGAGGACGGGATCGTGCTCGTCGACCAGGATCGCTGCCGCGGCTGGCGGATGTGTGTGTCGGGTTGCCCGTACAAGAAGGTGTACTTCAACCACAAGACCGGTAAGGCGGAGAAGTGCACGATGTGCTATCCGCGCATCGAAGTGGGCCTGCCGACGGTGTGCTCGGAAACGTGCGTCGGACGGCTACGTTACCTCGGGTTGGTGCTCTACGACGTCGACCGGGTGCTGGAAGCCGCGTCGGTGGAGCGCGACGCCGACCTCTACCATGCTCACCGGCGAATCCTGTTGAACCCCAACGACCCCGACGTCATCGCCGGTGCCCGCGCCGAGGGGATCCCCGACGAATGGATCGAGGCCGCCCAGCGCTCCCCGGTCTACGCGCTGATCAACACCTACCGGGTGGCGCTTCCGCTGCATCCGGAATTTCGCACGGTACCGATGGTTTGGTACATTCCGCCGCTGTCTCCGGTCGTCGACGCCATCGGCCGCGACGGGCACGACGGCGAGGACCTCGGCAATTTGTTCGGAGCCCTGGGGGCACTGCGCATTCCGATCGAGTACCTCGCGGGGCTGTTCACCGCCGGCGACACCACCGTGGTGGAATCCGTACTGCGCAGGCTGGCGGCGATGCGTTCCTATATGCGCGATATCAACCTCGGCCGGCCGACGCAGCCGCACATCCCGGAATCGGTCGGCATGACCGAAGAGCAGATCTACCAGATGTACCGGCTGCTTGCATTGGCGAAATACGAAGAGCGGTACGTGATCCCGACCGCATACGAGCTGGACGGCGACGCGGTCGAGGAAGCCGGGTGCTCGTTGTCCTTCGACGGCGGTCCCGGAATGTACGGCTCCGGGCCGTTCGGCGAGGCCAGCGGAGGACCGGTGCCGGTGGCGGTCGAGACGTTCCACGCGTTGCGGCAACGGCAGACCAGTGAAGGGATGGCCGCCAACGCCAATCAGCCGTCGCGGGTCAACCTCCTCAACTGGGACGGTCGCGGGGTGCCACCCGGAATGTTCCCGCGTGGGCGGCGGCGATGAGGACGCTGCGACCGTTTGCGTCGAGAGATGTGAGAATTGCGCCGCGACGCAACTCCGGAGGTGAATGAGGTGCTCGGCAAGACGTTCTGGGATGTGGTGCCCTACGTGGTACTCGCGATCGTCGCCGTTGGCACCTGGTGGCGGTACCGATATGACAAGTTCGGGTGGACCACCCGCTCGTCGCAGCTTTACGAGGTGCGGTTGCTGCGTATCGCGAGCCCGCTCTTCCATTACGGCATCCTGGTGGTGATCGTCGGACACGTCATCGGCCTGCTGATCCCGGAATCATGGACGGACGCAGCCCGGGTGAGTCATCACGCCTACCACGTCCAGGCTGTTGTGCTGGGGTCGATAGCCGGGGTCACCACGCTGACGGGGCTGGCGCTGCTGATCTACCGGCGACGCAGCCGCGGACCGGTGTTCATGGCCACCACGGTCAACGACAAGCTGATGTATGTGTTCCTGGTGGGGGCGATATCGGCGGGGCTGTACGCGACCGCGTTGGGCTCGGGGATGTTCGGCGAGTCGTACAACTACCGCGAAACCGTCTCGGTGTGGTTCCGGTCCATCTGGGTGCTGCAACCTCGCGGCGAACTGATGGCGCTGGCGCCGCTGTACTACCAGCTGCATGTGATGATCGCGCTGGCGCTGTTTGCCATGTGGCCGTTCACCCGGCTGGTTCACGCGTTCAGCGCACCGGTCGCGTATCTGTTCCGGCCCTACGTCGTCTACCGCAGCCGCGGCGTCGCCGCGCGCAAGGAGCTGGTCGGGTCGCATCTTCAGCGTCGCGGCCGCTGACTCGGCAGTGCGCGCCCACGCCAAGATCGGTAACCACGCCGTGCGGCGAACACGCCGACGACGGCGGTCACGCACCACACCGCTATCGCCGCGTATGCCAGTGGTGAGGACCGATCACCGATCGAGGCGCCCAGCGCGGTGTAGACGAATGCCCGCGGCATCGAACCGATAAACGCACCGACGGCCATTTGCCACAACGGAACTCCACATGCCCCGAACGCATAGGAGGCGAGCGCATCCGAGATGCCGGGGACGAAGCGTTGACCGACCACCGCCCACAGTCCGCGTCGTTCGATCAGCACGTCGACGCGGTCGGCGCGGCTCGCCCCCAGCAGAGTACGTGCGCTGTCGCGTCCGGCCCGACGGCCGACGAAGCTGGCGACGATCGCGGTACCCACCGTCGCACCCAGCGTCACAAAGATGCCCTCTACCGGACCGAACAGCAGACCACTACCCGCGGCCAGGACCGGGCCCGGCACGAACAACGCTCCGAGGACAGCCGAGGCCACAACGTAGGTCAGCGGCGCCGCCGGACCTGTCGCCGAGACCGCGCGACGCACCACCTCGACGTCGACGACTCGTGCGACGGCTACCAGGTACCACAGCCCGAGTAGAAAGCCGGCGAACACGACGAGCCGCACGATGTGGGGTCGTCGGGATGTCAGCGGAGAACCGGGGTTGTCGACCATGCTGACCGCAATTCTTCCGCACCGGCATGTCCGGGCACGCCCTGGCTACTCGACAGTGCCTTTGACCAACCGGCCGTCCTTGACGATGGCGACGAACGCCTCGTCGGGCCGCGCGATCAGCCAGATGTCGGCCACCGGATTGCCGTCGACGAGAACCAGGTCCGCCAGGGCGCCGTCGGCCACGACGCCCAGCCGGCCCGGGTAGGGGTTACGCGGCCCGGACATGGCCAAGAGCTCGGCGTTGCGGATCGTCGCCTGCTGCAACACCTCGGCGGGCGCGTACCAGCGGGTGAGCTCGGCCAGCTGGGCGCCCTGTCGGCTGGCGAGTGCCGTGTCGAACAATATGTCGGTTCCGAATGCGACCTTGACCCGGTGCTTGATCGCAAGCCGATATGCCGCGTCGGTGCCGGAGACCACCTGCCGCAGCTTTGCCCTCGTCTGCGGCGTGACGGGGATCGTGGGCTCGTCGTCGACGAACGGCTGCAGGCACCACCAGACGCCCTTTTCGGCGAGCAGTGCGGCGGTGTCCTCGTCGATCAGGTGGCCGTGCTCGATGCAGCGGACGCCTGCGGCGACGGCGGTGCGTATCGCGCGGGGTGTGTAGGCGTGGACGGTGACGTACGTGCCCCAGTTCTCCGCGGCCGCCACCGCCGCGCGGATCTCGGCCTCGGTGAACTGGGCGACGTCGATCGGGTCGTACGTCGAGCTGATCCCGCCGCCGGCCATCAGCTTGAGCTGAGAGGCGCCGCGCCGCAACATCTCTCGTGCTCCCCGCAGCACCTCGGCTTCGCCGTCGGCGATGACGGCGGCACCGATGATCTCGGTGTAGCTCAGGTGCCCGCAGACACCGCGAGGGACCTCGTGGGGCAGCCGGAAATCGCCGTGCCCGCCGGTCTGGGAGATGAACCCGCCGGACGGGTAAATACGCGGACCGGCGATCACACCCTCGTCGATGGCCTGCTTGATTCCGAACACCGGCCCGCCGAGATCGCGGACCGTGGTGAAGCCGCGTAGCAGCGTTTCCCGGGCGCCGGTGATCGCCCTCGCGTAGACATAGCCGAGCTCGCTGAGCTGGGCCACCACCGCCGGGATGGTGGCGAACATCGCATGCCAATGCGCGTCAATCAACCCGGGAATCAACGTCTTTGCGGTCCCGTCGATCTGCGGGCCGGAGAATTCGGTTGAGCCCGCAGGTGTCACCGCGGCGATCAACCCGTCGCAGACAGTGACGTCCATGGGCCCGGTGATCCGGCCGTCGACGCTGTCGAAGACGTCGACGTTGGAAATGCGTAGTTCGTGTGTGTCCATGCCGGCTCCTTGTTGAGACTGCAGCGGGTCGGCGAACCCCGAAGTAGCGTATGGCCCAGGCCGGAGGTTCTTTTGGACCAAAGTTCGGTTGACGGTAACGGATCGTGAAGAGATTGCTACCGCGGTCGCCAACTGACCGAGTGACGGTCGATTAGCCTGGCTCGGTACGTCGGTGAGGTGCCGGAGTGTCGCAGTTGGCACATGAGCAGCTGCCTGCCTGGCGTAGAACATGATTCGTCGTTCTGTGCGGCGGTGTCTTTGTCGTCGTTCTGCGTGGGGTGATCATCGACAACCAGGTCAAACCACAAACCAATCGTGAACCTCATCCAACGTTGCGGTATAGGGGTGTTTCAAAGCGCTATTGCGCGCGAACACCTGCAAGATAGGAACAGGCCCCCATCAGCGTCGGGCTCTGCCCCAGCCGCGAAGACTGGGCCGAGGCCCGTACCGTCGCAGGAATCCGCAGCAGCTGCCACGACGATATGCACGCCGGGGAACTAGAAACTCCATCCTGTTCGCCACCCACCCCGACTACCTGCGCGACGGCTGGCAGACCTGCGACCACACCGCCGGCGACCGTCGCTACCTGACGACCCTCGGTGACCTGCCCTGCCCCTGCGCGTGAGAACTTTCGTCACTGCTATCAAGGAGGTCGGGCTCATCCGCCGGGTATCCCTGATATCGCCCGGTGGTCTCGTCCCACACGTTCTCGCCCGGTGAGCGTCACCGCTACAATCCCCGCGTGGGCGACAACCTTCGCGTCAACCCAGCCCAGTTGCGGGTGACCAGCACCGGCTGGCACGTGGAGGCTTTCGATCTCCACGCCGCGCCACCAGCGCTGGAACCGTCTGGCGGGTGGCCCACGGTGCTCGCCGCCGCTGACCGGCGCGGTCCAGGTCGCCACTGCCGACCTGCACCCTAAGATCGCCACCAGCGCCGGGATGACCCAGGTCGCGGCGACCGGTTATGAAGCCACCGACTCCGATGCCGCGGACATGCTGAAATACGTGGTCACCACGATCACCGGAACAGCCCGTAACGCGTGATCCCCACCCAGTCGGCGTTGCGCGGCTACACCGTGTCGCATCTGACCGAGAATGCCGCGCACTGGCGCGAGCTGGCGGGGCGCCGCCGCTCGGTGGTGGGCACGATCAAGAGCCAGGCCGACTCGCTGGACTGGCAGGGTCAGGGCGATGAGGCGATGAAGGCCGCGTTGGCCCGCCACGCCATCACCGCCGAACAGGAAGCCGAGCTGCTCGATACTGCAGCGGCCACCGCCGAGGACGGGGCCGCCGTGCTGCACCAGCAAAAGCACTCCATCTTCGCCACCGTCGAGCGGGCCAACCAGTCAGGGTTCGCGGTCGCCGAGGGCTGGACGGCCACCGACGCGATGTATGCGCCGGGCTCGATGGGCTGGTACGCCCGGCAGCCCACCGCCCAGGCCATCTGCGCCGATCTGCGTGTTCAGGTGACCCGTTTCACCGGCCAGGAGGTGCAGACCGCCACCGACGTGGCGCGCTCCGCCGGAGAGCTGGGCGGCGAAGGCGCGGTGCGCGGCCACATCCAGGCGGTCGCCGCCATCACCACCACCCACACGCCGAATCCGACGGTGCCGCCATCACCGCCAGCCCCCTCAGCATCGTCGCTGCTCGATGCCTTGACCGGCGCGAGCCCGCTGATACGGCACATATCACCGCAGGCCGCGGCCTCAGCAGCGGCACCAACGTGGCAAGCCCCACCAGCGGCCGGCGAGCTGGCGGGCATCGCGCCGCCGGTGCCGCTGCCGCCAGGTGCCGGCCCCCTGCCTGCCTTCGGCGGCAGCGTCGGAGCCGGGGCCGGCACCGGCGACGGCTGGCTGTCCTCGCTGGCTGCCCGGCCGAGTTCGGGGATCGCCGCCATGGCCGCCCCGGTCAGCACGGGCGCGGTCTCGACGACGGCCGCCACCGCGATCAGCGCACCGGCCGCTGCTGCCGCGGCAACCCCGCTAACACACGTCCAACCCCACCCGTCGCCGTCGACCGCCGAACCCGCAGCGACGCAGTTTGCCGATCCCGGGCAAGTGCGGCACGAGCACGCACCGCAACACCTGCCCTCCACCGATCCGCCGCAGACGCAATCCCCGCACGCGCACCAATCCCCGGCCGCGCAGTCATCGTCCCCTGCCCCCGCACCTGTCACACTCGACCCCGGTCCCGCCGGTACCGCGCCGTCTGCTACGACACCCGGGACTGGCAACGGCGGTGTCCACATGCTGGGCTTCGGCCCGCCAGGGCTAGCCTCGGCGCCGGCGGCACCATCTTTGCCCCCACCGCGTGACCCGACCCCGCCACCCATGCCGGTCGACCCTAAAGACATGAGCGCCGAGCAGGCGATCGCAGAATGGGCCAAAGTTAACGCTGAGATACGGGCGTGGAACGCCCGATGCGGCGTCGAAAACGTCGGGCCGCTGCCGCCGGCCCAATACAACGCCTGCATCGCCTCGCGCGGTCCTCTCCTCGAACGCCAAACCGCAATCCGGGCCCGCTTAAACGACTTAGGCATACCCATAGAAGGCGAACCCGCCCCAGGCCCCACGCGGCCGGGTACAGCTCGGTCCGAGCCCCCATCAAACCAACCGAGTGCGCCTTCAAGCCCGAGTATTACCGATCAGGCCACGCAAATCGGTAAAGATGTCATGGAACACGTACCTAAGGGCTCGAGACTGAATTCTTTGGTGGATAGGCTTAATCAATTGCACATCGGCAATCAGCAACAGGCCGCGGAGGCGGCCGACGCCGCGGCGAAAGCGGCGTGGGGTCAGACCGCGGGAATTGTCGACGGGCCTAATGGGTCAAAGCTGGTGCTACCAGTTGTCCCGCAGGTTGGGGAAGCTATCATGGTAGCGCCGGACGGAACGCTTTCTGTATTTCGGGGCGATCTCTTTCAGTTTTTGCCGAAGTAGTGGAGTAGTAGGCGATGGACGTAACTTTGTATGCAGCAGTAGTCGATTTCGAGGTTTATCTCCTAATGACCATGAAGCCGCGACTGTCCTTAGCAGATACCAAGGGCTTACTAGATGCCAAGCTGGCCAAGGTCGGGCTATCTTTAGACAGCGCAGTACGTATTCACGATCGGGTAGCAGAAGCCCTCAGCGAAGAGATATCGCGGTTTCGATATATGAAGACGCTGTTAGGAGTTCTCGACGAGGACGCCACATCACTGAAGTACAACAGCGTGTTGTGGCCCGGATTTGAATTCAACGCGCACGCTGACGCGAACGGACTACTTGAGTCAGCGGGTTACACTCACACCGAGCACACACCGCTCGATGTCGAATCTCCGACCCAACTGGCCGCTTGGAGTTGCGACATTCTCGAATTCGATGAGCGTTTCGGCCCTAGTATTCGACGTGAGAACAGGCCGCTATTCGACGATATCCTTCCCGCGTACGAAGGCTACGAGTTCTTATGGAAGGGAGATCGCTATGGGGCGGGATTCCTTTGGGGTCTATTCTTGTCATCTTCGATGGTCTGGGAGTGAGCTCGCCAAGGTGCGAAATATCCGAGAGTTCCGCAACGAATTGGCAGTCCTCAATGGCCCATCTCATGAAGCGTTGCGGGTTCGGCACCGCCCACGTGGGTCAGCAATAGGGGAGGCGTCAGGGAAGTGCTGCACTGCGGGGAATCGGCTATGAGGCGACGCTGTCCGCAGAGGTCATCGTCCGGCGGTGGTCTCCGCGTGGGCCTGAAGGAACTCAGGCAGGAACGCACATGACGTACGCAGCAAGCGATGAAACGACGCTCCCCAAACTGCCTGCACAGATGCGGTGGGTGGTGCTGGTGGACAAGCGTCAGCTCGCGGTGCTGCTGTTAGAGAACGAGGTACCGGTTGCTTCCGCGACGGACACGTTGGATGCCCGCGGTGATATCGACTATGAAAACCAGCCGGTCGACGCAGTGGAGCGGCTATGTCGGCGTTTGGCTGACCAGGCGGTGCGTCAGTGGGGTTTTATGCAGGGTCTCAAGCAGAAGCTCGGACCAGGTGTCGACGTGCGGATGAAGCTGGTGGAGTGGAACCGGTGAGCTTTAATGCCCCACCTGCGGGGGTAGCTTACGGATTTGCATCAAATCTCAAGTGTGCGTGTCGATAACACCACCTGCTGAAAACGGGCTCTTCGCAGATGAGGGTGTAGGGCTGGTCGGCGCGTCGTTGCCGGAATGGTCTTCCGAGGATGAAGGTTCCTATACACCTCATCTGAAAGACCTCGACATGGCTGACGCTATCTTCATTGCCCCTGATTTGACTACGTTTTGCCGGTTGGATGATCTCGGCCTGGAGGTAGTCGGGCAGCGTGTCGAGCCCGAGCGTGCGGTGCTGGCCTGCCTGGTCGTCGAACCCGACGATTGGTGTCGTCGCTGCGGCTGCCAGGGCACGCCACGCGATACGGTGACCCGTCGGTTGTCCCACGAGCCGTGGGGCTGGCGGCCGACGACCCTGCTGGTCACGGTGCGCCGGTACCGGTGCACAGGCTGCGGGCACGTGTGGCGCCAAGACGCCAGCGCGGCGGCCGAGCCGCGGGCGAAGCTGTCGCGTCATGGCTTGCGGTGGGCGTTGGAAGCCGTTGTGTGCCAACACCTCACCGTTTCCCGTATCGCCGAGGGACTCGGGGTTTCGTGGAATACCGCCAACGACGCCGTGTTGGCCG
The DNA here is from genome assembly GCF_900566075.1 of Mycobacterium pseudokansasii. Taxonomy (NCBI): domain Bacteria; kingdom Bacillati; phylum Actinomycetota; class Actinomycetes; order Mycobacteriales; family Mycobacteriaceae; genus Mycobacterium; species Mycobacterium pseudokansasii. The sequence goes on from NZ_UPHU01000001.1 coordinate 957,824, forward strand.
AAGGCAAGCGTGTGTTGATCGACGACCCGGACAGGTTCGACGGGGTCAAGGTGATCGGGGTCGACGAACACGTGTGGCGCCACACGCGGCGCGGGGACAAGTACGTGACCGTGATTATCGACCTGACCGCCATCCGCGAGGCCTGACTTCGGTCACTTTTCCGGTTTGGGGTTGGCGCGACGCTTGGACCTGCTGTTTTGTGGTCGTTGGGGCCGGAATGTGTGCACTAACGGATGGGTTCGTAGGGTGCCGGAGTGGCCTATATGCGGACGGTGAGGACCAAGTCGGGGGCGACAGCGGTGCAGATTGTGTGGTCGTCGCGGCGCGGTGCACGCTCGATCGAGCATGTGGGTTCGGCTCATGACGCGGTGGAATTGCAAGCACTCAAGACGGCGGCCGTACGGCGGCTTACTGTCCGTGGCCATGAAAAAGTACCCACTGGTGGCCAAGTCGAGGTATCCGTTTTTGGCCAGATAAAAGTATCCACCCCGTGTTCGTCGTGTCGATCAGGAACTGCGGGCCCCGATGGTGACGGTGAAGGCGCCAACCACTCAGCGCCACCACCGGGGAGTTCCATTGAAATCTGCGAAGGACCGAATGGACATCATTTCCGCCTACCAACAGCTCGGGTCGTATAGGGCTGCCGCCGAGCACTGCGGCACCACCCACCGCACCGTCAAGAAGATCGTGGACAAGTTCGAGGCCGACCAGGCCGGCGTCCCGCCACCACCGCGGGCCGAACGGGCCCACAACTACGACGCGGTCGCCGATCTGGTCGCCGAACGCGTGGAGAAATCGAAGGGTCGGATCTCGGCCAAGCGGCTGCTCCCGAAGGCCCGTGCGGCGGGCTACACGGGTTCTGATCGTAACTTCCGCCGCCTCGTCGCGGAGGCGAAAGCGTTGTGGCGCAGCACCAATCACCGAGGCCGTCGTCCAGCCGTGTGGGAACCCGGTGAGTACCTGGTCATCGACTGGGCTCAAGTCGGACCGGGGTTGTTCCTGTTCTGTGCGGTGCTGGCGTTCTCGAGGTGGCGCTTCGTGCGCTTCGCCACCAACGAGCGTGCCTCGACCACGTTGGCATTGATCGCCGAAGCCCTGGCCGCCGCGGGTGGGGTCCCGGCGCGGGTGCTGGCCGACCGGATGGCCTGCCTCAAGGGCGGGGTCGTGGCCAACGTCGTCGTCCCGACTCCGGACTACGTCCGGCTGGCCGGTCACTACGGCTTCGCTCCCGATTTCTGTCATGCGAGTGACCCGCAGTCCAAGGGCATCGTGGAGAACCTGTGCGGCTACGCCCAGGACGATCTTGCCGTCCCGCTGTTGACCGAGGCCGCCGTCACCGGAACACCGGTCGATCTGCGTATCGCCAATGCCGCGGCGGAGGTGTGGTGCGCGGAAGTGAACGCCGCGACCCATTCGGAGATCTGCGCGGTTCCCGATGAACGGTTGATCGTCGAACATGAACTGCTGCAACCACTCCCATCCCTGCGACTGCAGATCGGGGCACCATCGGTGCTGCGCAAGGTCGACCGCCTGTCCTGCATCCGGTACGGGTCGGCGCGCTACTCGGTGCCGATGCGGTTGATCGGCACCACGGTGGCCGTGGTCGTCGACCACGGCGCCATCTGTCTGCTGGAGCCCGGCACCGGGGTGATCGTGGCCGAACACGAACTCGTCGCACCCGGCGGCACCTCGATCCTCGATGAGCACTACGACGGACCCCGGCTAGCACCCAGTCGCGGCCCGCGCCCGAAGACCATGGTCGAGAAGCAGTTCTGCGACCTCGGCGCCGATGCGCAGGCGTTCCTGGTCGGCGCCGCGGCGATCGGCAACACCCGGCTGGCCTCGGAGTTGGAGATCCTGCTCGCCCTCGGCGCGGCCCACGGCACCGACGCCCTGGTCTCCGCGCTGCACCGGGCGGTGGCGTTCCGCCGGTTCCGAGCCGCCGACGTGCGTTCCATCCTGGCCGCGGGCACCGGGGCGCCGCAGCCCCGACCCGCTGGCGACGTGCTCATCCTCGACCTGCCCGTGGCCCCGACCCGCTCCCTGGACGCCTACAGGATCACCCCCGCCGTGGCCGATGGCGAGGTGATCCCATGAGCAGGACGCCACCCATCACCGACGCTGAACCCGTTGCACCGAAATCGATTCCACCCCTCGCCGCCGATCTGGATGCCGGGTTGCGACGGTTGAAACTGGCCGCGGTGCGGCGCACCGCACCCGAAGTCCTGATCACCGCCAAGACCCAACGCTGGACTCCCGAGGAGGTTCTGCGCACGCTGGTCGAGACCGAACTGGCGGCCCGCGACGCCTCGAACGTCGTCAACCGCCTCAAAGCCGCGGCGTTCCCCGTGCCCAAGACGTTGGAGAGCTTCGACGTGGCCGCCTCCTCCATCCCGCCGAAGACCTTCGACTACCTGTCGAGTCTGGAATGGATTCGCGCGCAACAGAATCTGGCGATCATCGGCCCCGCCGGCACCGGCAAGTCCCACACCCTGATCGGGTTGGGAACCGCCGCGATCCACGCCGGACACAAGGTCCGCTATTTCACCGCCGCCGACCTCGTCGAAACCCTCTACCGCGGCCTGGCCGACAACACCGTCGGCAAGATCATCGAATCGCTGCTGCGGGTCGACCTGATCATCCTCGACGAACTCGGGTTCGCCCCCCTCGACGACACCGGCACCCAGTTGCTGTTCCGGCTCGTCGCCGGCGCCTACGAACGCCGCTCGCTGGCCATCGGATCGCACTGGCCCTTCGAGCAGTGGGGCCGCTTCCTGCCCGAACAGACCACCGCGGTCAGCATCCTCGACCGCCTCCTGCACCACGCCACCGTCGTCATCACCGACGGTGACTCCTACCGCATGAAAGACGCCAAACACCGGAAGGAGACGCCCACACCAACCTAGGAACTACCGCACGGGGTGGATACTTCTATCTGGCCACCAGCGGATACTTCAACCTGGCCATTGACACTTACTGGAGGTCAGCAGACCCTCGACCTTGATGTCGGTGACACCGAAATATCCGGTGCCTCTTTGGAAATCGTCTCTTCGCGGATGGCGTTTTTGTGGGACAGCTTGTGCGCTGCGTATGTCCGGCTTGGCTTCGATCGGGCCGCTGGAGCCGATGAGGTGTTCCGGGATCTGGTGCTGGCCCGGATCATCGAGCCGACCAGTAAGGCCGACTCGCTGCGGGTACTGGCCGAGACCGGTATCGCCACGGTGTCCTACCGCACCCTGACCCGGCACCTGCCGCGGTTCGCCACAGCGGCTTTCGGCCGGGCGTTGTCCAAGGCGTGCGCGGTTCAGGCGGCGTTGGGGCCGGCGTCGTTGGTGCTCTACGACGTCTCGACGCTGTACTTCGAGACCGATAAGGCCGACGGATTCCGCGAGCCCGGATTCTCCAAAGAACGTCGGCTCGAACCGCAGATCACCATCGGCCTGCTCACCGATGCGACTGGATTTCCATTGGCAGTACACGCATTTGAAGGCGACAAGGGTGAAACCAAGACGATGCTGCCCGTCATCAACGCCTTCAAGAAGGCCCACCAACTCACCGATGTCACAGTGGTCGCTGATGCCGGCATGATCTCCGAGGACAACCAGAAAGCGATCTACGCCGCCGGGCTGACCTTCATCCTCGGCTCCAGGATCCCGTTCCTGCCCGGCGTCATACGCGAATGGCGCGACAAGCATCCCGGCGAGGACATCCCTGACGGGCACATCTTCACCCAGGCCTGGCCGGCCAGCAGCAAGGAGAAGGCCCGCGGGATCCCCGACCGGGTCATCTTCTACCAGTACCGTGCTGACCGGGCCCGGCGCACCCTGCGTGGTATCGATGAGCAGGTAGCCAAAGCCCAGGCCGCCGTCGACGGGAAGGCCCCCCTCAAACGCAACCGGTTCATCACCGTGACCGGCGAGAACCGGTCGGTGAACCGGGAGTTAGAAGCCAAAGCCCGCGAGTTGGCCGGGATCAAGGGCTACACCACCAACCTGACCGGCCAGACCGCAGACTTCGTCATCGATGCGTATCACCAGTTGTGGCGGATCGAGAAGGCGTTCCGGATGTCCAAGCACGACCTGGCCGCCCGCCCGATCTACCACCACAAACGCGAGTCCATCGAGGCCCACCTAAACATCGTGTTCGCCGCGCTCGCAGTCAGCCACTGGATCGAACACCAAACCGGTTGGAGTATCCGGCAATTCGTGCGCACCACACGCCGATACCGCACCGTGGACATCCGAGCCGGCCAACACACCCTCACCGCCGCCGATCCACTGCCCGCCGACCTACGCGACGCCCTCGCCCAAATCAGCGGAGCCGACCTACGCACTAAATGACCGAAGTCAGGTCATGGCTTGCGGTGGGCGTTGGAAGCCGTTGTGTGCCAACACCTCACCGTTTCCCGTATCGCCGAGGGACTCGGGGTTTCGTGGAATACCGCCAACGACGCCGTGTTGGCCGAAGGCAAGCGTGTGTTGATCGACGACCCGGACAGGTTCGACGGGGTCAAGGTGATCGGGGTCGACGAACACGTGTGGCGCCACACGCGGCGCGGGGACAAGTACGTGACCGTGATTATCGACCTGACCGCCATCCGCGAGGGCACCGGCCCGGCGCGGCTGCTGGACATGGTCGAGGGCCGCTCGAAACAGGCCTTCAAGGCCTGGCTGGTCGAACGAGAAGAGTCCTGGCGCAACGAAGTTGAGGTGGTGGCAATGGACGGGTTCACCGGGTTTAAGACCGCCGCCAGCGAGGAACTGCCCGACGCGGTCGCGGTGATGGATCCCTTCCACGTTGTCCGGCTGGCCGGCGAGGCGCTGGATGGATGCCGCCGCCGCGTCCAACTCGACACCTGTGGCCACCGCGGCCGCAAAGCCGATCCGCTCTATGCCGCGCGGCGGACCCTGCACACCGGCGCTGAGCTGCTCACCGACAAGCAGAAAGACCGGCTGACGACGTTGTTCGCCGCCGACGCCCACGTCGAGGTCGAGGCGACCTGGGGCATCTACCAGCGCATGATCACCGCCTACCGCCACCCCGACCGCCGGACCGGCCGCACCCTGATGAGCACGCTTATCGAGTCGATCAGCCACGGCGTCCCCGCCGTGCTCGCCGAAGTCATCACCCCTGGGACGCACGTTAAAAAACGCGCCGCCGACGTGCTGGCCAACTTCGATCCGACCCGGCACCGCCAACGGGCCGACCGAAGCGATCAACGGGCGCCTCGAACACCTACGCGGCTCCGCCCTCGGATTCCGCAACCTGACCAACTACATCGCAAGAGCACTCCCGGAGACCGGCGGATTCAGACCCCAACTACACCCCACATTGTGAAGAGCCCGAAAACGTTCTGGACGGCCCGGAAGTATGTGCAGCTGCCCGACGGCACGGTGATCTGGACCGCGCCCAACGGACGGACCTACACCACCCGCCCCGGCAGCTAAATCTTCTTTCCCGCCTGGAACACCACCACCGGCGACTTGCCTCCCACCCCCGCAACTACTATAGGTGACCGCGGCGTGATGATGCCCCACCGGCAACGCACCCGAGCCGCCGGGGTCGCCCTCCGCATCAAATGCGAACGGGTCCTCAACGATGCCCACGTCGCCGAACGCAACAAGCCACCACCATTTTGACTAAGAACGCTGGTGCACCGAAACGCGCGCCGGACAGCCGATTACGGCGCCGGGGTTCAATGTGACAACCGGCGGGGCTGCGTTCAGCCGTATTTCCGGGGCAGCTATCACTGTCTGGCGGGCGCGCCCGGAGCTAGGCTGGCGGGGTACCGAGGGCACGCCGACATTTTATTGCGCGGGTGGGATGGCGTGCACAGCGATCCGTCCTCGAAATCACCCACACTGCAACCGCATTCGCAGTCCGGATGCCCGCGCCGCGCGTCGCTCAACCGCGGCCCGCACCGACGCCTCGGAACCCACGACGCGCACCTTCTTCTCGGCCCGCGTCACCGCGGTGTAGAAGAGCTCTCGCGTCAGCAATCGCGAATCCTGGTCCGGTAGAGGGACCGTCACCTCATCGGCCTGGCTGCCCTGGCTCTTGTGAATGGTCATGGCGTGCATGGTCTCGACGTCGGACAGCCGGCCCGTCGCGAAGTCGAGCGGCCCGGTGGCACCGGCCAGGACGGCGCGCAGACCGTCCGGGCCGACGACGGCCACACCGGTGTCGCCGTTGTACACCCGCAGCCCGTAGTCGTTCGCCGTCACCAGCAGCGGCCGCCCGGCATACCACTGCGACCAGGGCGGCTGACCCGTGTCTTCGCCCAGCCAGGCCTCCACCTGCCGGTTCCAGTGCCCGACACCGAAGGGCCCGCGCCGGTGCGCGCACAGCATCCGGTGCTCCTCCAATGCGGCCAGCGCCTGGCCCACGGCTCCCAGCAGCGCCGCCTCGCGCAGCCGCAACGCGTGCGGCACCAACACCGCGCGCAACAGTGGCGTCGGGTCCTCGTCGTCGATGAACTCGATGTGCTCGTCACCCGATCGCAGCAGCGCAACCACCCGGTCCGCGTCGCCGCCGCGAATCGCATCAGCCAGGTTCCCGATCGATTTGCCGAACCGGTGCGAGGTGCGCAGCGCGGCCACCCGCACGTCGTCTCGCGCCGCGAGCCCGTCCACCAGATCCGCCAGCACCGCGCCGGCTTCCACCGACGCCAGCTGATCGGCATCACCCACCAGAATCAGCCGCGCGCCCCGACGAACCGCTTCCAGCAGCCGCGCCATCAGCGTCAGCGACACCATCGACGTCTCGTCGACCACGATCACATCGTGCGGCAACCGATTGCCGCGATCGTGCCGAAACCGTGACGACGTGTCGGGCCTGCTACCGAGCAGACGATGTACCGTAACCGCCTGCAGCTGGCCGAGTCTCATGCGATCGGCCGCATCGAGACGGGTCACCTCGTGTCGTACCGCCTCGGCCAGCCGCGCCGCCGCCTTGCCCGTCGGTGCCGCCAGCGCGATGCGGGGCCGCGAGTGGCCGGCCAGTTCGGCCTGTTCGGCCAGCGCCGCCAGCAGGCGCGCGACCGTGGTGGTCTTGCCGGTTCCCGGCCCGCCGGTGAGTACGGTCACGCCCTGCGACACAGCGATTTCCGCCGCGCTACGTTGCTCTTCGAAGCCTGACGGGAAGAGTCGCTCGAAGGCGGGCACTTCGGCGGTAGGCTCGGACGGTCTGGGAACCAGCATGGCCACCAAGTCGTCACAGACCTGCTGTTCCTCGCGCCAGTACCGGTCGAGGTACAGCAGCCGGTCGTCATAGAGATGCAGCACCGGCGGCTCCGCGAGCAGCGTGCTGGCCCGCACTGCGGCCAGCCACTGCTCGGAGTCCGGCCACGGTACGCCGTCAGCGGCCCCCGCGATCGTCGACAAGTCCACGCACACCGACCCACCGCGCAGCGCCCGCACCGCCAGCGCCGCGGCCAGCGCCACCCGGTCATCTGGCTCCTTGCCCAGAGCGCAAAGGCGCTGCGCCACATGGATGTCCGCAAGGTTGAGTATCCCGGCCTCGTTGAAGAGGCGTAGCAGGCCCGCCGCGGTAACGGCGGTCTCGACGTCGGAAACGCTCACCCGGCACGTCTCCCGTCATCCAGAAGATCCGACAGCGCCACCACCAAGTCGGCCGGCGCACGCCAGCCGAACACACCGGCCGGGTGCCCGTCCCGGATCGGCGTTCCGAGGCCACACATTCCCCGCACGAACAGATACAGCACCCCGCCCAGGTGCCGCCGCGGATCGTATCCGGGCTGCCGCCAGCGTAGAAACCTATGCAGCACAGCCACATACAGCAGAGCCTGCAACGGGTAGTCGGAATGCAGCATGGCCTCTGTCAAGCGGGCGACACTGTAGTCAGCGGCGGTGGCGCCCAAGTAATTGGTCTTGTAGTCCACCACCAGGTATCGCTGCTGCGGCAACCGCAACACCACATCTATCGACCCGGACAGATACCCCCGCAACGACTGACCGCCCAAACCGGGCGACGTCAACCGATCGGCGTAGGACCAGAACGGGTCACTGCGGGGCAGGTGTACCCGCAGCAACTCACCCACATCCGACAGAGACACCCGAGACACCCGGGGGGCGCGAGACCGTAGATCACCACCCGCCACCGGTATCTCGAAGTCCAGCTCCCGCAACCGATCCCGCACCCCGATCTGGCGCAACGTCAAGCCGCCGGCCAGCGGACCCAGCGGCGAATCGTGCATCGGCACCAGCGCCGTCGCCAGCTCGGCAGTATCGGCATCGACCGGCCACCACGGCGCATGCCGTCGCACCTGCGCCTCGAGTTCGCCAGCCAAGTCGACGGCCTGCGGATCGGCCGTTTCCAGCACCGCATGCACCAGCGACCCGAACGCCGCACCGGACGGCATGGCCGCCAGCGGCGAGGCGAGGTCGGCACCCGAACCCGGCTCGGCCACGACCACCGCATCCACCTCGTCGTCGCGCACGTCGACTTCGGGTTCGCTGGTCACGCCGGACGGCGCACTCGCATCTGCGGCGCGCACCAGCGCCGAATACGACGTGCGCCGCCAGCTGGTGTCGATCTGGCGGTGGAAATGCCGGACCGCGAAACCGTCAGCCGGCGAGCTGGTTTCGATGGCGGCGGGGGAGACGATCGTCGATTCCTCGACCGAGGGTCCGCCGGCGTCCTGCCAGCGCGTGAACACCGCCCACGCGTCGTCGTCGCAGATCCGGGGTGTGCACCTATCCGGCACCACCGGATCACCGCTGCCACGACCGCGCAGTAGCCGCGACAGGCCGCCGTTGACTTCGTCGATGGTCGGCGCCCACCAGGCCACCACCTGAGACTGGGCCCGCGTGAGCGCGACATAGGTGAGCCGGATGTTGTCCCGGGCCGCCTCGGCGCGGTTCAACTCCTGAACCGATCGGCTGTTTTTGCCGCCGAGATAGAGGCAGCGGGTATCGGTGTCGTCGTGGTACAACAGGATGTCGTCGCGCCGGACATTCCGGTTGAACATGAACGGCACGTACACGATCGGAAACTGCAGACCCTTGGCCACGAACACCGTCATGATCTGCACCGCCGCGGCGTCGCTGTCCAGACGCCGGTTCTGCTCGCCGGCACGGGTGGTGTCGTCGCACTGCCTGCGCAGCCAATCACGAAGGGCCGGAAGGCCATAGCGCTGCCGATGAGCCGTCTCGTGCAACAGCTGGGCGAGATGCGCCAGGTCGGTCATGTGTCGCTCGCCGCCGCGCTGGCCCAACACCCGGCGCCCCATACCGGCCAACTGCGCGGCCTCGAACACCGCCGCCACACCCCGCAGCCGCGCCTGGTCCGTCCACTCACGCAGTGTCGCGGCGACCCGGTCGGTCAGTGCATCACCTTCAGCGGCAAGTGTTTCCGCGGTCTCGCCGAAAAACATGGTGCAGGCGGCGGCGCGGACCAGCCCACTGCGCTGCGGCGCGTCGAAGGCCTCCAGCAGACACAGCCAGTCTTTGGCCCCCCGGGACGCGAACACATCGGTGTCGCCGGTGTAGACCGCCGGGATACCCGCTCTCGCCAAGGCGTCCCGGCAGGCCCGGGCGTCTCGGTGATGTTCGACGATCACCGCGATGTCCCCGGCGGCGACCGGCCGGCCGGCGAACCTGGCGCCGCTGCACAGCAGGGACGCGATGTCTCCGGCCAGGTCGGCGGGAATATGCTGGCGTAACAAGCCGATTGGCACATTGGCGGTACCGTCGTAGCCGACGGCCGGCCGCTTGACGACGCGCAGCCGAAATGCCGCGCCGCGCGGCGCCCCCTGCAGACGATGTCCGCCGTGGTGCGCCTCGATGTCATGCACCACGATCTCCGGATGACCCAGTGCGGCGCCCCGCAGCACCGTCTGCAGGCTCTCGACGAGCACCCCGTCACTGCGCCAGTTGACTCCCAACGTGTAGCGGGCATCGGCGGTGCGGGCCGCTTTGAGGTAGGTGTAGATGTCGCCACCACGAAAGCCGTAAATGGCCTGCTTCGGGTCGCCGATCAGGATCAGCGTCGAGACCCCGCGAAAAGCACGTTCCAGCACCTGCCACTGGATCGGATCGGTGTCCTGGAATTCGTCCACCAACACGATTCGCCACCTGCGCCGCATTCGGCCGCGAGCCGGCGAGTCCACTGCCGCAAGGGCTTTCGACAACCGTAGCAGCAGGTCGTCGTAGCCGAGAATCCGTAGCCGGCGCTTACGCCGGTCGAGCTCGTCGAGCACCTGCTCGGCGAAGTCCAACCGGACACCGGCCGCGCTGTCCGGGTCGGGATCCAGCGGGCGCCGCTGCGCATACGGATCGGCGACGACGTTGCGGGCCAGGTCGAGCGCCTGCGCGTACGTCAGCACCGGATCGGTGTCGCTGTTGGCGAAGCGCGCGAGGTAGCAGTCGTCGACGATCTCGGCCACCAGGTCGTCGAGGCTCTCCTGCAAGGCCAAGCCGGAATCGGTGTCACCTGCTACGCCAAGGGATCTCAGCACCGAGCCGCAGAACTCGTGCGTGGTGGCGATGGTGGCGGCGTCGAAGTCGGCCAGCGCGCCCCGCAGCCGAGCCAGCCGTACGGCGCGCTCGGCCTCGCTACACAGCAGGTGCCTGACCAGATCAGTGTCGCGCGGCATCCGGTCCTCCAGAGCGGCCACCGCCGCCACGACCTGGTCGCGGACGCGTTCGCGAAGCTCGCGGCTGGCGGCGCGGTTGAACGTGATCAGCAGCATCTCGTCGAGGGTGACGTCGGTCTCGGCGAGGTAACGGGTCACCAGAGCGGCCAGCGCGAACGTCTTGCCGGTGCCCGCGCTGGCCTCCAGCACAATGGTGGCGCCGTGCTCGGGCAGCGGCCCCAGCAGGTCGAAGCGCTCCATCAGCCGGTCCTCTCGGCGCCCAGCAGCGGCAGCCACAACCGGGCCGCCAGCGCACCCAGGCGGGTGTCCTCGCCGGCCATCTCCTCGCCCGGGCGGGGCGAGCCAAGCAGCACAGCGAAGGCGGGCTTGTCGCCCCAGACCCGTATGTGCGCAGGCTCACGGTCGTCTCCGTCGCGAAACCTGTTGGACTCCCACCGTTCTCGCGCGGCCAATGCGGGCTCGTCGCCGTCCCGGCGTGCCTGCGCCCACGCGTACGACGTTTTCAGTGGCAGCGGCAACGGCTCGCGCCGGCCCGCGTCGTACAGCGACACCAGATCGCGTAGGACGGCCACCGGGTCCGGCGGGGGCGCGAATTCCCTTCTGGCGGTGCGGGTCCTGCTGTTCCCGCGGCCGATGCACAGCGCCGCCCAATCGCGGCCCGGAAGTTGAGCGGCCAACGCGACCAGCCCGATCCATGACGTCAGTACGTGCTTCGGCGCCAGCTTCGAGTACGTCACCGACACCAGATGCTCGCCGTAGACAGGCGTGACGGTTCCGCTGAGCCGGCGGCCGGCGCCGAGATCGATGTCAATGTCGTGAGCGTCGCCGTCGGCCGCCATGTGTGGCAACGCGACCCGGGCCAGCTGGCACGCAGAGTCGAGGATTTCCTTCGTCTTGCGCACGCCAATCCGCCCGGGCGGCAGGGTTCCCCGGCGCCATTCGGCGTTGGCGGCCGCATCCGGATGCATGCCGCGCAGGATGTCGTGCAGTATCCGGTCGCCTACCGTCCACGCCTGCAGGGCGTTGATCTCGACGGGCATTTCGTCCTCGACGGTGTCGACGTCCCACGGCAGGGTGACGTCGAGTGCTCGGAAGAATCCTTTGACCGGGTTCTTGAAGAAGTCGAGCAGATCGGCCAGCGTCGCGTCGCCGGCGGGCGGATCAGGCAGCCGCTCACCAACGAACGCTACAGGCGCACAGCGCGTTCCGGTGGCCGCTTCGGCGGCCGCGAGCGCAGCAGGGTCAAAGGTGAACGGTGTGGCGGGCACCAGTGCCCCGGGTGTGACGTTCTTGCGGTCGAAGGGCTGCAACGGGTGTCTGGTGAGGATCTGCCGCCGAACCGGCGCTACCGTCGTGCGATCCAGCGCGTCGAGCAGCTCGGCCAGCGGCACGGCCGGCGGACGCGGCTGCCCGGTGTGCTCGTCAGCGCCGGTGTAGGTGATCACCAATGTCTCGGTGGCCGAACCGATGGCGTCAAGCAGTAACTGGCGATCCTCGGAGCGGACGTCACGCTCACCTGTCATCGGTGCGCGCGCCAGCATGTCGTCACCGTCGGGTGCGCGGTGCCGCGGGAAGATCCCGTCGTCGAGGCCGACCAGGCATACCACCCGATGCGGCACCGATCGCATCGGCACCATGGTGCACACGGTCAGGGTGCCGGTACGAAAGTTGGCCCGGGTGGGACGTCCGCCCAGTGATGCGTCCAGTAGCGCCGACACGTCGGGCAGCCGTAGCAGGGTGGACGCGCGGGCGCCGGCTTGCGCGCGGACGTCGGCGAATTCCCGATGTAGCTGCGCCTGCTGCCAATCCTCATCGGAGCGGGTGAGTAGACCGACCCCGTCCGTCAATGCATCCAGCCAGTCGGTCAACGGCATTGCGCCACTGAGTCGTTCGACCACGTGATGCAACCGCGCGACGCACTCGGCCAGGCGTCCCGCCAAGTCCACCCGGTTGCTGCCGACGTCGTCGAGGGGTAGCGCGGTGTCCAGCCACGCCCGCGAGTCGTCCGACATGGCCACGCCGGTGAGGATGCGGTCGATGCCGAACCGCCAGGTGTTGTGCAGGAATCGCTCCAGGCCGTACGGCCGGCGATGGTGCCGGTCGAATCCCCACCGGATGTTGGACTGGCGCACCCAGTCGGTGATCACGTCGAGATCGTCGTCGCTGAAACCGAAGCGGGCGCGCACCGGGGCGGCGTGCGCGAGGTTGAGCACCTGGCTGGCGGTGGCACGACTGCCCGCAATGCCGAGCAGTTCGGCGGCGACGCCGAGCAGCGGATTGGTCTGGGTGAGCGCGCGGTCGGCGAGCCTGACCCGAAGCCGGTGCGCCGGATGCCCGGTACCGGCGACCTCACCCAGCCCGAAGCCGGCCACGATCAGCGGCGCGTAGGTCTCGATATCGGGACACATCACCACCACGTCGCGCGGTTCCAGGGCCGGGTCGTCCTCCAGCAGGCCCAGCAGCACCTCGCGCAGTACGTCGACCTGCCTGGCCGGTCCGTGACAGGCGTGGACCTGCACCGAGCGGTCGCCGACGGCCAGCCGCCGTCCGTCCGGGCGCGTCGCGTTGGCGGCGATGTCGGTTTGCAGCCAGCCCAGCAACGTGTCGGATTTGGTTGCCCCGCCGAGGAATTCATCGGTCGCCGGAGCGGCCGGCAGCGCCCGTTGCAGCTCCCGCAGGTCGCGCCCGAGGGTTTGCAGCAGCGGATGCCGGGCAGCGTGCCCGCTGGTGTCCTGACGTCGTGGCACCGCGCCGTGGACACCGGCGAGCGCTTGCCACAGGTCGTCACTGGGGTGCGGCAGCCACAGGTGCAGATCGTGATGAGTGGCCAGCGCGCCGAGCAGCTGCACGTCGGTGCACGCCAGCCGGGTGTGCCCGAAAAGCGACAGCCGCGCCGGCAGGTCGGCCGGGCCTGCGGTCAGCCGGGCCACGGTCTGTTCGTGCCGGATGTGCGGCGGATCGGCTGCGACCGCGGCGACCAACGCCCGCCACAATTCGGGTTGCCACGCCAGGTCGGCGTCCACGTCGTCGAAGTGCCCGTCCAGCCAGCCGGCGAGCAGCCAAGGACGCTGCCGGGCGTAGCAGGCGAACAGCCCGGCCAGGCGGCGCGCCACCGAATAGCGGCGACCGCGGCGCAACTCTGCCTCGACGGCGTCGGTGTCGAAGTGGCCCAAATGCGTTGCCAGTGGGCGGCACCACGGCTCGTCGAGGACGGAGTCGATCACCTCCAGCAGCGGCCACGTCATGGCCTCCGGCGACCACGGGTCAGTGTCGGCGGTCCCGGTGATCTCGGCGATCAACGACTGCGGGCTGCGGAATGCGACGCCGGCGCACACTCCGTCCCCGTGGGCACCGCGGCTGCCCAACACATGCGACAGGTGCTGGCTCAACCAGCGTTCCATGCCGCGGGCCGCCACCAGCACCAGCTCCGATGCGAACGGGTCGGGCAGCGGGGCGGCCAGCAGGGCGCCGAGTCCGTCGGCAAGCAGGTCGGTGCGCTCGGCACGGTGGAGATGAAGTGCCATCGCGGGCCACCATAGCCCGCCGGACCGACGCCGATGGCACCATGGGGCGCATGGAAACCTGCGACGACTTCGTCGTCGTGACTGATCGCCGTGCGGTACCGGGGCCCGCTGTGGGTGACCAGGACAGGGCCCGGGGCGTTTCTGGCGCCCCCGACAACCGGCTGGTCGCGTACCAGCTCGGCGTTGGCTGTCCGGCTGGTCGGCCGCGCGCGCCGATCCGGGCGCAGGTGATGCGCCGCGGCCACCAAGCCGACTATGGATACGACGGGTCCTTCGGCACCTTTTCGGCGACAACGCAGTTGGCAGGTGTCGGTGTTCAGGTCGCTGTGTTCGCCGCGGCGGCGGGGCATCAGCCTTGCCCGGGGTAACCGCGTGGCGGCAACAAAATCTGGGTTTGGGATCGCATTCTCGACGAGCTGGCCTTGCGTGGCGACGAGACTGTGCTCGACCTCGGCTGTGGACGCGGTGCGGTGCTGCTGGCGGCGGCCAAGCGGCTGCCACACGGCCGCGCGATCGGTGTCGACTTGTGGCGTGCCGATCAGACGGACAATTCGCGGGAGGCCACGTTGGCCAATGCGGCGGTGGAGGACGTCGCCGATCGGATCGAGTTGCGCACCGCCGACATGACCGCGCTGCCGTCGGCCGACGATAGCGTCGACGTGGTGGTCAGCAGCCTGGCCATGCACAACATTGCCACCCGTGCCGGTCGGCGTATGTGGTACGGGGGGCCGTGGTTTTCCACGCGCCTGGTCGCCGCCACGAAACCTCGGTGACGCATGCTAGGTCGATGAACAGATCCCGCATTACCGAACAGATCGTCTTGGCCCGCCTGTCCACAGGGCTCAGCTGGCAGGAACTGGCCGACGCCATCGGCAGACCGGTGGTGTGGACGACGTCGGCGCTACTTGGACAGCACCCTATTCCCGCCGAACTGGGCACGGTCCTGGTCGAGATGCTGGGTCTTGACGCGTCGGCGGTGCCCGTGCTGGCCGCTCCGCCGATGCGCGGCGGTCTGCCCACCGCGGTGCCCACCGACCCCACGATCTACCGCTTCTACGAAGCGCTGCAGGTCTACGGGGGAGCCATCAAGGAATTGATCCACGAGAAGTTCGGCGACGGCATCATGAGTGCCATCAACTTCAGCGTCGAAGTGCAGCGGCAGACACATTCCTCAGGTGACCGGGTGGTTGTGACATTCGATGGGAAATTCCTTCCCTATCAATGGGTTTCGGCTGATGAGCAGTGAAAGAGCGTTCAGCTGGTGAGCACTTGTGGTGAGAGTTCTTTGAGCATTGCGTTGGCCCAACGCATCTGGCGAAGTGTCTGCGGATGGCAGCGCGACGTCAGCTCCAGCAGTTCGAGATCCTTCGCCGCCTGCGCGGCCTGGCCCAGCAGCTCCCAGTCCAGGGATGCGCCCGCGGCGATCCGGTGTATTCGCCGCAGGTCGGCGAGTAGCAACAGGGCCGGTTCCGGGCGGTGTCGCAGCATGCCGCTCATCCGAGTCTGCGCAAAGCCGGTCAATGCGCGGGTATGCGGGTCGGCGGACAGCCGCAGCCCGTAGTGGCGGCCATGCTTGGCCAGCTCTTCGAGGTGATGCAGCGACCAGCCGGCCTGGTCGTGCGCCAGCTGATAGATGTCCTGGTCGCTGCGGTGGCGTGCGGCCATCACGTTGAACCGGTGAGCGAGTTTGCGCTCAGAGCGATGCAATTCGCGGATGGCGAGCTTGAGCTTCACGACGCACCGCCACTGACCAGGGCTTCGGCTGCGCGAGCCGCGGTTCCGCCCACCGTATCGGGCACCGCGCCGCCGACCGGCGCCGGCGCCGCCGTGGTCGGCGCATATGCCGCACCACCGGTTCCGGCGCGCAGCCGCCGCAGCCTTGCGGCCGCGGTCTTGTAGATCGGTTGTTTGGACACCGGATCCCAATCGGTCAGGGTGAGCTCATTGGCGGCTCGATGATGACCATGGTCATGGGCCTCCTCGGCGTCCCAATAGCCGTAATGGAACGGCACGAACAACACGCCGTGGCGGATGCCGCTGATCCGGGCGGCGCAGCGCACGCTGCCACGCGGGGTGCTCACCTCGACGGTATCGCCCTCCGCGATGCCGAGCCGGCCCGCGTCGCGCTGCGAGACTTCCACCCACACCTCGGGTGCCGCGTCTTGAAGTTGCGGTGCCCGAGCCGTTTTGGTGCGGGTATGGAAGTGGTAAAGGGTGCGGCCGGTGATCAACGCGAACGGGAACTCGGCAGTGATCGGCTCGTGCGGCGGAATGTATTCGGCCGCTTTGATAATGGCTTTGCCGTACGGGTTCATCGCGCGGTATTCGGTGGGCTCCAGCGGAGCGCCGGTGATCAGGTCCTTGCCGTAAGCCTCGCAGTAGTCGGGATGCGCCCAGAATCGGGCATCGATGTATAACCGTTCGATACCGTCGGGATGCTCTGCGTTACAGGGCCATTGGATGCCGCTGCCGCCGCGTAGCTTGTCGTAGCTCAGGCCGGTGTAGTCGCAGGGTCGTCCGGCGCTGCACTTCTTCCACGCTTCGAACGCCGATTCGGGATCGGTCCACCACACCAGCGGTTGGCCGTCCTTGTTGCGAAAGTCCATGCGCCGCGCGTAGTCGAGAAAGATGTCCAGGTCGCTACGCGCGAACCCTGGTGGCTCGACGGCCTTTTCGGATAGGTGAACGGTGCGGTCGGCATTGGTGAACGTTCCCGTCTTCTCGCCCCACGCGGCGGCCGGCAATACCACGTCCGCCAGCTCGGCCGTCTCCGTCATGAAGATGTCTTCGACGACGAGGAACAGTCGTTTCTGGGCCAGGATGTCGCGGATCCGCGAGAGTTCCGGCAGCGACACCGCCGGATTGGTGGCGGTAACCCACAGCATCCGAAGCGTGCCCTCTTCGGCATAGCGGAACATCTGCATCGCGTGCGTGGGCGGAGCATAGTGCGGGATCTGTTGTGGCTCAAGGTTCCACACCCGGGCCAAGTCGGCAATGTGGTCGTCGTTGGACCAGTTGCGGAAGCCGGGCAGATCCCCGTCGGCGCCGCACTCGCGAGTGTTTTCGGCCGTCGGTTGCCCGTTCATCTGCAAGATGCCGCAGCCCGGTTTTCCGAGCATGCCGCGCACCAGGTGGATGTTGTTGACCTGGACCGCTGCCGCAGTGGCTTGATGGGACTGGTAGAAGCCCTGCAGCACAGTGGACAGCAGTCGCTCGGCGGTGCCGAGAAGCCTTGCCGCGCGGCGGATGTCGTCGGCGTCGACGCCGCAGATCTCGGCAGCGTGCTGTGCGGGGAACTCCGCCACTCGGCTGCGCAGCTCGTCGAAGCCGACGGTGTGCGCGTCGATGTAGTCGCGGTCGACCCAGTCGTGCGCGATGATCTCGTGCAGCAACCCGTTCATGAGCGCCACATTCGTGCCCGGTAGCGGCGCCAGGTGCACCGTGGCCTGCTGGGCCACCGGGGTGAGACGGGGATCGACGCACACGATGGCGGGGGGCGTGTCGCCGGCCAGCCGGTCGAGCATCCGCGCCCACAGCACGGTCTGCGTCTCGGCCACGTTGTGCCCGAACAGCGCGATGACGTCGGCATGGTCGACGTCGGTATACGACCCGGGCTGGCCGTCGCAGCCGAATGTCTCCTTCAGCGCCTCCGCAGCCGTTGCGGTGCAGAGCCGGGTGTTGCCGTCGACATGGTTGGTGCCGATAGCGCCGTGCGCGATGATGGCCTGGGTGTAGTACTCCTCGAGGAACAGCTGGCCGGAGGTATAGAACCCGATCGCGCCGGGGCCGTGGCTGTCCAGCAGCTCCCGGCTGTGCTGCACGATCGCGTCCATGGCGGTGTCCCAGTCGCACGGTCGCAATTGGCCGTGTCGGCGGATCAGCGGTGTGGTGAGGCGGTCCGGCGACGCAGTGGCCTGCCAGCCGAACAGGTCTTTGGGGTCGAGGCGCCCATGGTTCACCCGGTCGACGGCGCGCCCGCGGACACCGACGATGCGCCCATCCTTGACGGCGATGTCCAGGCCGTCGCCGTTGGAGTGCAACACCGCAGCCGACTGCACCCACTGATCAACCGATTCCGGGTCCAGGCCGTCGGCCAAGTATTGATCGACGCGCTGCGGCCAGTCCTGGCCGGTTCCGTAGGGGGTCCTGGTTCCCCAGGGCTGGGCGATCCGGTCCGGCGTAGCCATGGGCGGATAGTTACCCGGCGATGAGAATTCGAAACGCCGCGGTTGTTAGCGCGGATTTCCGCGTAGTTGGTTCGGGGCAACACCCGCGCGTAGCGAGAGCCGCCTGACCTGCGGTTTCTTGGTGATTTCGGGTGTGGATCACTGACCTATATTGTGTATAGCTGGCTGTCATTATAGACAATTGGTGATCGTTGGCTGTCGTAATCGTCGAGCGGAGCGACGGGTAGAATCGCACTCTGAATTCAGCAATCGTTGCAGTTCAACACTTTCCGTGCCGGCATGTCGTAGTGCTAGCTTGCCGAGTAGAACTGTTAAAATTGTTGTGTGCCAGCTAGATCACCACAAGATCGAGAAGTGCGGGCGTTCACCGCGCCGGAGCAGGTGAACCAGCGCCGCTACGAGGCGCTGCGCGCGTTCTTCGTCGAGGGCCTGTCCCATGCCGAGGCCGGCGAGCGGTTCGGCTACACCCGGTGGGGAATGGTCAACCTGGTGCGCGACCACCGGGCCGGCAAGCTGGAGTTGTTCGCCCCGCAACGCAAGCCCGGCCCCGCACCGGGCACCGCGCCGGCCAAGGAGCGGGTCCGCGCCCGGGTGATCGAGCTGCGTCGCGAGGGGCTGTCCACCTACGAGATCTCCGCGCGGCTCGCCGGCGAGAACACCCCGCTGAACCGCACCAGCGTCGGCGAGATCCTCACCGAGGAGGGATTCGGGCGCCTGCTGCGCCACCCCGAACCGGTCGCCAGCACCAGCCCGGCCACCCCAGGACGGGACACCCGGCTACCGCGCACCGGCAAGCTGGACTTCCAAACCTGGCCCGCCACAGTCGAAACCGGCAAGGCGGGGCTGTTGCTGTTGATCCCGGACCTGGTCGCGCTGGGGCTGCCCGAGCTGGTGCGCCGAGCCGGCTATCCCGGCACCCGGGTGGTGCCCGCGACCTCGTGGTTGCTCTCGCTGCTGGCGTTGAAGCTGACCCGCACCCGCCGCGTCTCCCACGTCGATGACCTGCTGATCTCCGACCCGGCCGCGGCCCTGTTCGCCGGACTGGCCGCACTGCCGAAAAAGTCCGCCCTGACCGACTACTCCTATCGCACCGGCCACGACCACCAACGCCGCTTCCTGGCCGCACTGGATGCGAAGATGATCGACGGCGGGCTCGCCACCGGCGAGAACGCAGTCTTCGACCTGGACTTCCACGCCGTCATGCACTGGGGCCACGACCCCGCGCTGGAAAAGCACTACGTGCCCACCCGCTCGCAACGCGCCCGCTCCGTGCTCACCTTCTTCGCCCAAGACACCGGCACCCACAACCTGGTCTACGCCAACGCCGACCTGTCCAAAGCCACCCAGGCCCGCGAGGTCATCGCCTTCTGCGACCACTGGAAAACCGTGTCCGGCACCGACCCGGCCATGCTGATCATGGACCAGAAGGTCACCACCCACACCGTGCTCGGCGAACTCAACGACCGCGGCGTCAAGTTCCTGACCCTGCGCATGCGCTCGGCATCCCTGGTCAAACAGATCGACGCCCTCACGGGCAAAGACTTCACCACCGTGACCCTCGACCGGCCCGGAAAGTTCAACCGCCCCAAGGTATGTGAAACCACCGGCGTACACCTGACCGGCTACCCCGCCACCGTGCGGCAACTCGTCGTCACCGGGCTCGGCCGCGACACCCCCACCGTGATCATCACCAACGACCACGACCTGCCCGCCAAGGCCCTCATCGCCCACTACGCGCGGCGCATGACCATCGAGCAACGCCTCGCCGAGATCATCCAAGCCTTCCACGCCGACGCGCTGTCCTCAGCGGTCAACCTCAACGTCGATCTCGACATCATGCTCTGTGTGCTCGCCCAGGCCCTCACCGCCGCCCTGCGCAACCGACTACCCGGCTACGCCGCCGTCACCCCCGACGTGCTGCAACGCCGCTTCCTCGAAACCCCCGGCCAGATCACCACCACCAACGACACCATCACCGTCCGACTCGACCGACGCGCCTACACCCCCGTCCTCCGCCAAGCCGACCTGGCACACGACACCACCGTCCCATGGTGGGGAAACCGAACACTCCGCTACGAATTCAACTGACCAACTTGTGCCGAACTTCCTGCGCGGAAATCCGCGTTAGCGGCCGTTACCGCCTTTTACGGCTTTGCCGCGGTTACACACCGAATTCCGCTTCTATTCCGTCAATCGCGGCGCGCATCGCTTTCAGGGCGTCGGCCCGGGCGCGTAATTTGGTCGCGGCGTGGGCTTGCTGATTGAGACCGGCGAATTCACGCGCGGCTTCCTCGGCGCGGCTGAGTACCACTTCGGGCAACGCGATCTCGTCGATAAAGCCGGCCGCCAGCGCGGTTTCACCGAAGAATGTCTTGGCCAGTCCGGCGGCTTGCTGGTAGGCCGACGGAGTCAGCCGCAGTTTCATGATTTCCAGGGCGGCGTAGGGAATGGTCATGCCGATCGCGACTTCGTTTGCCTGAATGTTGTAGGCATGCGCGGCCACGCGATGGTCGCCGGAGGACAACAGGAACGCGCCCATTGCGATCGCATGACCGGTGCAGGCCATCACCACCGGCTTGGGATAGGACAACAGCCGGTAGGCCAACTCGAAGCCGCCGCGCAGCATGTCGATCGCGGGCTGCACCTCGCCGGAGGTCAGGACCTTGAGGTCGAAGCCGCCGCTGAATACTCGGTGGTTGCCTGCGATGACCAGCGCACCGACGTCGTCCCGGTCGGCTTGGTCAATCGCCTCGTTGAGAGCCTGCTGCATGGCGGGGCCGATCACGTTGACCTTGCCGTCATCCATCCGGATCACCGCGATGGTTTCGTCGTGGGTGTAGGTGACCGGGCCGCTCATGGGTTTACTCCTTCGGTAGGGACGTCGATTGAATCAGATCAACTTCGCCGCGCACCGCTTGGCTGGCCGCAGCGCGCCCTCAGACCCGCTGACTGCGATGCTTGCCCAGCTCGCTTTCCGCGTCACCCCAGCGCAGGCTGACGTCGGTGGGCTCGTCGAGTTGGCGGGTTCGCCACCTGTCCTGGGTCTCCTGGACGGCGCGGTTGATCCGGTCGATCTCGCTGCGGAAAACGTCGGGTCGGGTTTCCTTGCTTGCGTAGTGAAAATACGTCAGCAGGCTGCGTAACAGCTCCAGCTTCTGCTTTTCCCGCTTCGCCAGGTCGTGGGTCGTCATCAGCTCGATCCGCTGAATCGGCGGCAGGGCATCCCAGTCCAGCACCACTTTTGTCTCGAGTGGACGCCGCCCCCGTCGCCAGAACCGCCAGCCGGGCCGCTGCTCGGGGCGGTCGTAGTAGATCACCGTCCCCTCGAACCGGGATTCGACGCCATGGCCGATCTCGGCGCGGTCGAGTGCCGAATCCCACACCATCCGCCATTCCTGACCGGGCGCCAGCGTCGGCAGTTCGCGGGGCAACTGTAATTCGACGACGTCGGCGTAACCGTCCGAGGCGTTCTCGTATTCGGCCACGGTCGGCGGATTGGGAAACGAGAACCGGATGTCATAGGCCGCGGTGCGACCGAAGTTTCGGACCACGAGTTCGATCACATGCCAGTCCGCGACGTGAGGCTCCATCAGCATCGACACATACGGTCGCGTCTGCTCGAACGTCAGTTCGCGGCTGCGGCGAAGGTGATAGTTCATCACGACCAGTGCGATAACACCGAGCGCCAACGCCGCCCACGCGGCCACCGCGAACCAGGTGCCGGACTCGACATCGGTGACCCCATGCCAGCTGCTCTGGACCCACCCCATGGAATCCACCCTCCGCTTATACCACCACACCGATCCGCCGGCGAAATTGAGCGGCGCACGATCCTGGGTGTGGCCCCATCGCGGCGGCGGGCACGTGGCAGGGATCAACTCGGATTTGGCGCCGGTGCTCAGCCGCCCATCAACATGCGCCACTGGCCCAGATCGGCGGCGCGATAGACGTAGTTCGACCGCTTGACCTCCGAGAGCGGCGCACTGCGTTCGGCCGAATACCAATGCCCGGGAAATACCGTCGGATCGCCGGGTAGCGCGGCGAGCTGTTGCAGGCTGCGGTAGATCTCGTCGGAATCCCCGCCGGGGAAGTCGGTGCGCCCGCAGCCTTCCAGGAACAGCGTGTCACCGGCGACCAGCCGGCCGTCGAGTAGGAAACATTGACTACCCGGCGTGTGGCCCGGAGTGTGTAGCAACTCGATCTCGATGTCGCCGATGGCGACCTTGTCGCGGTGCTCATGGGTGGTCAGGTCACTCATCGGAATCCCGGTCACCCGGGAAACCCACAGTGCCTCATGGGTGTTCACGTGCACCGGTACGGTGGCCCGCTCCAGCAACTCGGCCAATCCCTTGAGCTCGAAGCCCATCATCGAGCCGCCGACATGGTCCGGGTGATGATGCGTCACCAACACTCCCGACAGGTGCATGTCGTCAGTTTCCAGCGTGTCGAAGAGGTCGCCGGCGGCGTAGGCGGGGTCGACCACCACGCAGTCGCCGGTCTGGCGGTCGCCGATCAGGTAGGCGAAGTTGCGCATTTGCGCGGCGATCATGTCGCCGACCGCAAAGTCGCGACCGGAGAGCAGTTGCCGGAAATACAGCCGGTCCGAGTCTGACACGTCACCAGACTATGACTGATCCAAGATCGGTCCAATGCTGGCGGCGTTGAAGCCATGATGGCCCGGATGCGAAATGCGGCCCTTCTGTGATTCCCGGGGCGAGGCCGGTGGGTATTCTTGGCGCATGCTGAAGAAGGTCGAGATCGAGATCGACGACGATCTGGTCCAGGAAGCGATTCGTCGGTACGGTCTGGCTGGTGCGCGGGAGGCGGTCCATCTCGCGTTGCGGACCCTTCTCGCCGAGGGCGGTAGCGGGGAGGCCGACGAGGAGGAATACGACGAGTTCAGCGATCTCAGTGTGCTCGACCCTCGCCGGGGCAACCGCAGCAGCTGATCTGCGCACCCGTCGTGGCCGCCGTTGTCCCGCGTCTCCAGGCCGTCAGTTGGCCCATCGCGTCGCGCACGTGGTTTGGTGACCCCGCGCACCAGGCTGTACCCTCTTTTTGCCCGGGGCACGACTGGCCGTTACGGGTGAGCGGCCCCCTTAGCTCAGTCGGTAGAGCGTTTCCATGGTAAGGAAAAGGTCAACGGTTCGATTCCGTTAGGGGGCTCGGCGGACGCCGAGCAGGCGGGCAGCCCCGAACCAAGGGCCGCCCAGAGGCGATGTAGCTCAGTCGGTTAGAGCGAACGACTCATAATCGTTAGGTCGCCGGTTCGAGTCCGGCCATCGCTACAACACAACATCGAGACGTTTGACATCAGATTCGAGAGAGAACCGTCATGGCTTCCAGTACCGACGTGCGGCCGAAGATCACTTTGGCATGCGAGGTGTGCAAGCACCGCAACTACATCACCAAAAAGAATCGCCGCAACGACCCCGACCGCCTGGAGCTCAAGAAGTTCTGCCCGAACTGCGGCAAGCACCAAGCGCACCGCGAGACGCGGTGACCACATACGGGACGCAAACTGATTCGGTAGATTCGATAGCCGTGCCACTGACAACCAACATTGTCGGGATGCATTACCGCTACCCCGACCATTACGAGGTAGAACGCGAGAAAATCCGCGAACATGCGCAGGCCGTGCAAAACGACGACGCCTTCTTTTTCGACGAGAAGGCCTCCGCGGAGCTCGGCTACGACGGGCTGTTGGCCCCGTTGACGTTCATCTGTGTGTTCGGCTACAAGGCGCAGTCGGCGTTTTTCAAACACGCGAACATCGCCGTCCAGGACGCGCAGGTTGTCCAGGTCGACCAGGTGCTGAAGTTCGCCAAGCCGATCGTTGCCGGTGACAAGCTCTACTGCGACGTCTACGTGGATTCGATGCGTGAGGCGCATGGCACCCAGATCATCGTGACCAAGAACATCATCACCAACGAAGACGGTGACATTGTGCAGGAGACCTACACGACCCTGGCGGGTCGTGCCGGCGAGGACGGGGAAGTGGGATTTTCAGATGGCGCTGCGTGAGTTCAGTTCGGTCAAGGTCGGAGACCAGCTTCCGGAGCGGACCTATCCGCTGACTCGCCAGGATCTGGTGAACTACGCCGGCGTGTCGGGTGACTTGAACCCGATTCACTGGGACGACGAGCTCGCCAAGGTCGTCGGGCTGGACACCGCGATCGCCCACGGCATGCTGACGATGGGTATCGGCGGTGGTTACGTCACGTCGTGGGTCGGGGATCCGGGCGCGATCACCGAGTACAACGTGCGGTTCACCGCGGTGGTACCGGTGCCCAACGACGGCAAGGGCGCCGAGCTCGTGTTCAGCGGCCGGGTGAAGTCGGTGGATCCGGACAGCAAGTCGGTCACCATCGCGCTCACTGCCACCACCGGCGGCAAGAAAATCTTCGGGCGGGCGATCGCGTCGGCGAAATTGGCTTAGGAATTCGCATAGCCATGGCCTTGAAAACCGATATCCGCGGGATGATCTGGCGTTACCCCGACTACTTCATCGTCGGCCGCGAGCAACTCCGCCAGTTTGCCCAAGCCATCAAGTGCGACCATCCGGCCTACTTCGAAGAGGACGCGGCCGCCGAACTGGGCTACGGCGCGATCGTCGCGCCCATGACCTTCGTGACAATCCTCGCCAAGCTGGTCCAGCTCGACTTCTTCCGAAGCGTCGACATCGGCATGGAGACCATGCAGATCGTCCAGGTCGACCAGCGGTTCGTGTTCTACAAACCCGTGCTTGCCGGGGACAAGCTATGGGCCCGGATGGACATCCACTCCGTGGACGAGCGTTTCGGCGCCGACATCGTCGTCACAAAGAACACCTGCCACAACGACGACGGCGAGCTGGTGCTGGAGGCCTACACCACCCTGATGGGTCAGCAGGGCGACGGCTCCGCCAAACTCAAATGGGACAAGGAATCCGGGCAGGTCATCAGGACTGCGTAATTAGTATCTGGCACCGGCGCCTGGGTAGACTCTAGTACACTCGGACCCCGGGGTTTCCCAACATCAGCGCACTTTTCCGTGAGTCGGTCGAGCGAAGCCGGCGACGGGAGCGAGACGAACGAATTGTCTCACTTCGGTTCGTGACCACCGACCGGGTGCGCGCGTGTCATGTAAGCCCCGACACGAGTAGGTTGGCCTGCCAACCGCGAAGGGGCGTAGCTCAACTGGCAGAGCAGCGGTCTCCAAAACCGCAGGTTGCAGGTTCAAGTCCTGTCGCCCCTGCTGAAGGCAAAGACATGCCATGCTGGACACTGGGAGGATACCCAGTCTTAGCGAGACGGCTGGCGGGATAGTTAGCGAACAAAGGAGCACGCGGTGAGCGACGAGCGCGACGCCGCCGATGGCGCCGCAAACGACGGCGGCGCAACCGAGGACGGCAGCGACGGCGGTGGTCGCACGGCCGTGGTGACGAAGTCCGTGGTGCGGCCGCAACGACCGACCGGCAAGCGGTCTCGGCAGCGCGCGGTAGAGACCGACGAGGACGCCGAGGACACGGAGTCGTCGACCGCGACCGAGGTCTCGAAGAAGGGCTCCGCCAAGAAAGACACGAAGTCGGCTAAGACGTCGGCTAAGGCTAAGAAGTCGGTGAAGGCCAAGAAAGCCACGAAGGCCGGCAGACCTGCCGCACGCTCGGCCAACCCGTTCATCTTCGTCTACAACTACATGAAGCAGGTTGTGGCCGAGATGCGGAAGGTGATCTGGCCTAACCGCAGGCAGATGATCACCTACACGTCTGTGGTGCTGGTATTTCTTGCCTTCATGGTGGCGCTGGTGGGCGGCGCCGATCTCGGCCTGGGCAGGCTCGTGATGCTGGTGTTCGGCTGAGACTTGGCAGTGACAGAGAGGACTGAAAACCGTGACTACCTTCGACGGTGACACGTCCGCGGGTGAGGCGGTGGACCTGCAAGAGGCCACTACCGCCCAGGAAGTAGACGCCCCCGCTGAAGAGGTCGACCCGGCAGCTGCGCTCAAGGCGGAACTGCGCAGCAAGCCCGGCGACTGGTACGTCATCCATTCCTACGCGGGTTATGAGAACAAGGTCAAAGCCAACCTGGAAACCCGGGTGCAGAACCTTGACGTCGGTGACTACATCTTCCAGGTGGAGGTGCCCACCGAAGAGGTCACCGAGATCAAGAACGGCCAACGCAAGCAGGTCAACCGCAAGGTGCTGCCCGGCTACATCCTGGTGCGGATGGACTTGACCGACGACTCCTGGGCGGCGGTGCGCAACACGCCCGGGGTCACCGGGTTCGTCGGGGCAACCTCGCGCCCATCGGCGCTCTCCCTCGACGACGTGGTGAAGTTCCTACTGCCCCGGGGAGCGGCGAAGAAGGCGGCGAAGGGTGCGGCCAGCACCGCCGCCGTCACCGAAGCCGGCGGGCTGGAACGTCCGGTTGTCGAGGTCGACTACGAGGTGGGCGAATCGGTCACCGTCATGGACGGGCCGTTCGCCACATTGCCCGCGACCATCAGCGAGGTCAATGCCGAACAGCAGAAGCTCAAGGTGCTGGTCTCGATCTTCGGCCGCGAGACACCGGTGGAGTTGACCTTCAGCCAGGTCTCCAAGATCTAGCCGGCCCGCCGCAGGGGGGCCCGCCCCCGCCGGCCGGAGCGGGCCGGACAATCAAGCACAGCGCATTAACCAGGTTTAACCAGGAAGGAACAATCGAGTCGCCATGCCCCCGAAGAAGAAGAAGGTCGCCGGGCTGATCAAGCTGCAGATCGTGGCAGGTCAGGCCAACCCGGCACCGCCGGTTGGCCCTGCGCTCGGTCAGCACGGCGTCAACATCATGGAGTTCTGCAAGGCGTACAACGCCGCAACGGAGAACCAGCGCGGCCAGGTCATCCCGGTGGAGATCACGGTCTACGAGGACCGCAGCTTCACTTTCGCGCTGAAGACGCCGCCCGCGGCCAAGCTGCTGCTCAAGGCCGCAGGTGTGGCCAAGGGTTCGGCGGAGCCACACAAGAACAAGGTCGCCAAGGTCACCTGGGATCAGGTTCGCGAGATCGCCGAGACCAAGAAGACCGACCTCAACGCCAACGACATCGACGCTGCGGCCAAGATCATCGCCGGCACCGC
Organism: Mycobacterium pseudokansasii; assembly: GCF_900566075.1. Classification (NCBI taxonomy): domain Bacteria; kingdom Bacillati; phylum Actinomycetota; class Actinomycetes; order Mycobacteriales; family Mycobacteriaceae; genus Mycobacterium; species Mycobacterium pseudokansasii. The sequence goes on from NZ_UPHU01000001.1 coordinate 985,244, forward strand.
CCGGTCGATGGGCATCACTGTTGAATAGGTCGGCATAGGTCGGCATAAGCCGGGATCAAACCCGCGTGGGAGGGCTCGCTTCGGCCCGTTTGGAAACCACGACCCAACACCAGATTGGATATCGAATATGAGCAAGACCAGCAAGGCTTACCGCGCCGCCGCCGAGAAGGTGGATCGCAGCAAGCTCTATACGCCGCTGGAAGCGGCCAAGCTCGCCAAGGAGACGTCGTCGACCAAGCAGGACGCGACCGTCGAGGTGGCGATTCGGCTCGGGGTTGACCCGCGCAAGGCTGATCAGATGGTCCGCGGCACCGTCAACCTGCCCCACGGCACCGGTAAGACCGCCCGGGTCGCGGTGTTCGCGGTAGGGGAAAAGGCCGATGCTGCCGTCGCCGCGGGAGCCGATATTGTCGGCAGTGACGACCTGATCGAGAAGATTCAGGGCGGGTTCTTGGACTTCGACGCCGCGATCGCGACACCCGACCAGATGGCCAAGGTCGGCCGCATCGCGCGGGTGCTGGGCCCGCGGGGCCTGATGCCCAACCCCAAGACCGGCACCGTCACCCCCGATGTCGCCAAGGCCGTCGCCGACATCAAGGGCGGCAAGATCAATTTCCGGGTGGACAAGCAGGCCAACTTGCACTTCGTCATCGGCAAGGCGTCGTTCGACGAGAAGCGGCTGGCCGAGAACTACGGCGCCGCTCTCGACGAGGTGCTGCGGCTCAAGCCGTCGGCATCGAAGGGGCGCTATCTGAAGAAGATCACCGTGTCGACGACGACCGGCCCCGGCATTCCGGTCGACCCGTCCATCACCCGCAACTTCGCCGAGGCCTAGTCCGCCCCGGCGAGCAGTCGCAAAAGCTCCTATTTCCCCGGCGTGTCCGGCGCTTTTGTGTCTGGTGGCCGGGCCGGGCCCGGCGAACACCGCTGGCGGATTACCGGCCGCACTCGGCGATGCGGCGCCGCAGGAATGCCCGGCCCGGATCGGAGCCGTTGGCGTCCAACGCCTTTCGGTACCAGACCAGGGCTTCGGATCGGCGTCCGGCGCGGCGCAGCAGATCGGCACGTACCCGGCGACCAGGTTCGCACGGGCCAGTCGGGGGTCGTGAGCCACCCATTCCAGTGCCGCCAAACCGGCACCGGGGCCGTCGCGGAAACCAAGCGCCAGCGCTCGGTTGGCCTGCACCACCGGAGAGTCGGTCAGCTGCAGTAGCCGGTCGTAGGCCGCGCAGATCGCGGTCCGGTCGATCCGCGGGCCTGCCGGAGCCGGTCCAGGCCGCGGGCGATGCGGCCGCGGTCCCAGTGGTGACGGTCCTGTTCCTCCAGCGGCACCAGCACCCCGGAGGCGTCCACCCGAGTGACTCGCCGCGAATCATGCAGCAGCACAAGGGCGGCCAGCGCATGTGTGTTCAGTTCATTCGGCATCAGCGCACACAGCTCTTCTGCCAGCCGGATTCCCTCGTCGCACAGTTCGTCACGAATCGCCGACGGAGCTGCCGTGGACCAATATCCTTCGGTGAACACCGAGTAGATGCAGCCGAGCACATGCGGAGTCCGCTCGGCCAGCAGCTCGGCGGGCGGCACCCGCAGCGGGATATTGGCACGGCGAATCTTGTTCTTCGCACGGGTGATTCGCTGACCGACCGCCGTCTCGGTCTGCAGCAGCGCGCGGGCGATCTCCGCGACGGTCAGCCCCTACACCAGCCGTAGTGTGAGCGCCAGCTGCGACTGCCGGTCCAATGCCGGGTGGGCGCAGGTGAACATCATCCGTAGCTCGTCGTCGCGAACCGGATGTGGGTCGGTGCCATCGGTACGCGCCCGAATCTCGTCGATCACGGCCGCCATTTCCTTTCCAGGACGCGCAGATTCGCGGCGAAGGCGGTCCGGCGGTCCCGGACGCGGTTGCGGGCGACCGTTACCAGCCACCCCCGGGGCGATCCGGCAGTCCGTCACGCGGCCAGGCGCGAAGCGCTTCCGCGCAGGCCTCCTGGACGGCGTCTTCGGCAACGGTGAGGTCGCCGGACCACCGGGCGATCGCGGCGACGGCCCGGACCCCATTCGCGACGCAAGACGCCGTCCAGATTGACCATCGACAGCTACAGTCCGGATACGCCGGCCTGCTGACGTAGGTGCACGGCGGAGGCAGGGATCATCGATGCGAGCTTGACGGCCTCGTCGCGGTCGGCTGCGCTGAGCACATAGAAGCCGTTGGCCACTTCGCTAGCCTCGGCGTAGGGTCCGTCGGTGATGAGGGCCTCGACGCCACGCACCCGCACGGTGGTCGCCGTGGACGGTTCGTGCAGGGCGGCTCCGCCGGTGATGTGATCACCGGCTGCGGCCATGAATTCCTGGTGCGGTGCGGCCAACGCCTGCCATTCGGGGCTGCCCGGCGCGACCGCGTTCGATGGCGGTTCCAGCAGCAGCGCCAGCCACTGGCTGCCTTCCCGCCGGGTCGGTTCGAAGCTGCCGAACATCGGCCAGACCTCCACTGCGCCGTGTTTGGCCGCGGGGATGTCGCGCGCCAAAGCCAATGCCTCATCCAGGTTGTCGGCTTCGAACACGTAGTAGCCGCCGGCCACCTCCGCGGTCTCGGCGAATGGGCCGTCGGTGACGATCGGTGCGTCGGGCCCGCCGGTGATGCGCACGGCGGTCGCCGCCGGCAGCAGCGCGTCACCCCCGCGGATCGCCGAAGCCACCCTGGTGTGAAAGGCCTCGTAGGCCGCCATCTCGCTGGCCCGCTCGTCGGGCGTGCGGTCGCGCTCCTGGCTGATCAATAGGGCGAAGTACTGCATCGTGGTCACCTCCGGCAGTGAGCGAAGCCCTGTGCTCCACTCTCTACCGGTTAGACGACCGCGCAGCCCTAATCCGACACCAACTAGGCGGCGACGGCGCCCGGCTTGAGGTAGGTCACCAGGCTGCAGTCCAGCATCTCGTCGGTGAAGTAGTGCTCGCAACCGCGCAGATACTTCATGTAGCGGTTGTACACCTCTTCGGAGGTCACCTCGATAGCCTTGTCCCGGTTGGACTCCAGGGTGTCACCCCAGATCCGCAGCGTCCTGATGTAATGCGGTCGCAGTGAAAGGGGTTCGGGGACGGTGAAACCCGCCTTTTCGCCGTGTTCGACCATCATCTCGGTCGACGGCAGCCGGCCGCCCGGAAAGATCTCGGTGATGATGAACTTGATGAAGCGCGCCGTCTCGAAGCTCAGCTTCTTGCCGCGGGCGGCCATGTCGAAGGGGTGGTAGCCGACGCTGCTTTGCACCGTCATCCGCCCGTCGTCAGGCATGATGTCGAAACACCGTTTGAAGAAGTCGTCGTAGTTCTCGTGTCCGAAGTGCTCGAAGGCCTCGATGGAGACGATCCGGTCGACGGGCTCGGTGAAGTCTTCCCAGCCTTGTAGCCGCACCTGACGTGAGCGGTTGGTGTCCAGGGCGGCCAGTACCTGCTCACAGCGGGCGTGCTGGTTCTTGGACAGGGTCAGGCCGATGACGTTGACGTCGAAACGCTCGACGGCCCGCCTCATCGTGATACCCCAGCCGCAGCCGATGTCGAGCAGCGTCATACCCGGCTTGAGGTCCAACTTGTCCAGGTTGAGGTCGATCTTGGCGTACTGAGCTTCTTCGAGTGTCATGTCGTCGCGCTCGAAGTAAGCGCAGCTATAGGTCCGGGTCGGGTCTTGAAACAGGGCGAAGAAGTCGTCGGAGACGTCGTAGTGCGCTTGGATGTCTTCCGAGCGCGTCCGGGTCTTCGTCTGTGTCGGCGCCTTTTCAGCCATTGTCGTCCTGTTCTCCTGGATAGTGTTCATTGCCCGAACGCACGCGAAGCCTCGGTGTGACTTGTGCAACCGCTCGACGCACCCTCGAGGCGTTATTACCTATCGACGCGAGCGTGTGCACCCATAGCCCGTCTGTGGCACCAGAGTCTACTTGGCGAGTGTGAACTGGTTGCAGTCGATGTAGCCCATCCGGAATGCCTTGGCGCAACCGGTCAGGTACTTCATGTACCGGTCGTAGACCTCCTCGGACTGGATCGCGATCGCCTCGTCCTTTCGTGTCTCCAACGCCTCCGCCCAGAAGTCCAGAGTCCTGGCGAAGTCCAGTTGCAGCGACTGGCGGCGGGCCACCGTGAAACCGACCTTGTCCGCGTGCTCCTCGACCTTCTCGATCATCGGCAGCCGGCCGCCCGGGAAGATGTCGGTCACGATGAACCTGATGAACTTGGCCATCTCCATGGTCAACGGTATGCCGCGCTCCATGACCTGCTTAACATGCAACCCGGTGATCGCATGCAGCAGCATCACCCCGTCACTGGGCATGGCGTTGTAGGCGAATTTGAAGAAGTCGTCATAGCGGTGGAAGCCGAAGTGCTCCAGCGCTTCGATGACGACGATGCGGTCCACCGGTTCGGTGAACTCGGCCCAGTCGCGCAGCAGCACTCGACGTGAGCGGCTGCTGTCGACCTCGTCGAGCACCTGCTGGCAGTAGGCGTGCTGGTTCTTGGAAAGGGTCAGCCCGACGACGTTGACGTCGTACTTCTCGACCGCGCGCTTGAGCACCGAGCCCCAGCCGCAACCGATGTCGAGCAGCGTCATCCCCGGCTGCAGTCCCAGCTTGTCCAGCGTCAGGTCGATCTTGGCGAGCTGCGCTTCGTGCAGGGTCATGTCGTCGCGTTCGAAGTACGCGCAGCTGTAGGTGCGCGTGGGATCGACGAAAAGGGCGAAAAACTCGTTGGATATGTCGTAATGAGCCTGGACGTCGTCCAAGTTAGACCGGGTGCTTACGGCATTTGTGGTCTTACCAGCCATATGTCCTCCAAGAACAGATGAGCACCCTCACGCGGTGATCATCCACGGCACCCTACACCGGGTAGGGCACATCCATCGCATTGAAAGTCGATGAGACGCCGGTTTTTCCCGACTGGATCTGCGATGGTCGCAGTCACTACTTTTCCAGGGTGAACTGGTTGACGTCGATGTAGCCGATGCGGAACGCATTGGCACAGCCGGTCAGGTACTTCATGTAGCGCTCGTAGACCTCTTCGGACTGGATCGCGATGGCCTCGTCCTGGTGCGCCTGTAGCGCCGCGGCCCACAGGTCCAGGGTCCGCGCGTAGTGGGGCTGCAGCGACTGCCGCCGAGTCAGGGTGAAGCCGGCCTTGCCCGCGTGCTCCTCGACTTTCTCGATCGACGGCAACCGGCCACCGGGGAAGATCTCGGTCACGATGAACTTGATAAAGCGCGCCATCTCGAAGGTCATCGGCATGCCGCGCTCTACGATCTGCGGTCCGGTCAGCCCGGTGATGGTGTGCAGCAGCATCACGCCGTCGGCGGGCAGAACCCGGTGTGCCATGGCGAAGAAGTCGTCGTAGCGGTCGTGGCCGAAGTGCTCGAAGGCGCCGATGGACACGATCCGGTCGACGGGCTCGTCGAACTGTTCCCAGCCCTTCAGTAGCACCGTCCTGGTACGCGGGGTGTCGAGTTCGTCGAAGCTCTTCTGGACGTGGGCGGCCTGGTTCTTCGACAGGGTCAGGCCGATGACGTTGACATCGTACTTTTCGATGGCCCGGCGCATGGTGGCGCCCCAGCCGCAGCCGACGTCGAGCAGCGTCATCCCGGGTTGCAGGCCCAGTTTGCCCAGCGCCAGGTCGATCTTGGCGATCTGGGCCTGTTCCAGGGTCATGTCGTCGCGCTCGAAGTAGGCGCAGCTGTAGGTCTGGGTCGGGTCCAGGAACAGCCGGAAGAACTCGTCGGACAAGTCGTAGTGCGCCTGCACGTCGTCGAAATGCGGCGTCAGTTGTTCAGCCATGACCTTATGAATGCCTTTCCGGGCCAGGACCGGCCCTACGGTGCTCACATAAGATGCACCGAAAAACGCTCCCCCATGTGCTCGGGGAATGTTATCTGATTTGGCGCCGCAGCACTAAATCACGACCGAGTCTGCCCAGGCCAGAGCCGGTGCCGGGCTATTTCGCCAGGGTGAACTGGGCGACGTTGATCAGGCGGCGACGGAACCGCTCGGCGCATCCGGTCAGGTAGTGCATGAAGTTGTCGTAGACCGCTTCGGACTGGATTTCGATGGCACGTTCGCGCGCGTTCGCCAAGTTGGCGGCCCACATGTCCAGGGTCCGGGCGTAATGCTGTTGCATCAATTGGATCTGTTCGACGGAGAAACCCGCGGCCTTCGCGTTGTCGACGATGTCGGGTTCGGAAGGCAGTTCGCCGCCCGGAAAGATCGATTCGCGCAGGAACTTCAGGAATCGGATGTCGCTCATCGTGAGCGCGATGCCCTGTTCGTGCAGCCACCTGCGGTCATAGGTGAAGAGGCTGTGCAGCAGCATCCGCCCGTCGTCGGGCATGATCTCGTATGCGCGTTCGAAGAACGCGCCGTAGCGCTCTTTGTGAAAGGCGTCGAACGCTTCGAAGGAGACGATCCGGTCCACCTTCTCGTCGAACTCTTCCCAGCCCTGCAACCGCGCCTCGGCCCGCCGCTGGGTGGGAATTGCGGCGAGCCGGTCCTGGCTGCGTTGACAGTGGTTCTTGCTCAGCGTCAGGCCGATGACATTGACGTCGTATTTCTCGACCGCCCGGACCAGCGCGCCGCCCCAGCCGCACCCGACGTCCAGCAGCGTCATCCCGGGCTCGAGATTCAACTTGTCCAACGCCAGGTCGAGCTTGGCCAGCTGCGCCTCTTGCAGGCTCATGTCGTCGCGGTCGAAGTAGGCGCAGGTGTAGACCCACGTCGGATCAAGGAAAAGCCCGAAAAAGTCGTCCGAAATGTCGTACGCCGCTTGCGAGTCCTCGTAATACGGTGTCAACTCGGCCACGTGAGACAACCTCCTTTTGCAACCCTACAACCCTCGTTCAAGACTCAGCCGGCCCTGGCAAAGTTGCTCATCAGCACACTGATCACCCCGTCCCACAGCGGTTCGGGCAGATCGTGGCCCATCCTGTCGAACAACACCAGTCGAGCGTCATCGATCGCGCGGGCGACCGCGCGGCCATTGGAAGGCCGCACCATTATGTCCTTTCGGCCGTGGATCACCACGGTCGGCGCCGTGATGCGCCTGTTGTAGTGGAGCAGGCTGCCACTGCCCAGGACCGCGTTGAACTGTCGGCGCACCCCCAGCGGGTCGAAGCTGCGATCGTAGTTCTCGGCCGCGTCGGCCCGGACGCGTTCCTCGGGCAGGCGATAGCCGGGACTGCCCGTGATCCTGGTGACCCGCACGACGTTGTCGACCACTACCTCGCGCGGCGAACCCGGCGGTGGGCCGTTGAGCATGGCCCGCAAGGCGCGTAGTGCCGGCGGCCGCAGGCACGCTCGGTTGTTGCTGGAGAAAATGATCGCCAAGGCCTTTGTCCGCTCCGGGAAGCGTGCCGCGAAGACCTGGGCGATCATGCCGCCCATCGACGCGCCAACGATGTGGGCGTGCTCGATGTCCAGGTGGTCCAGCAGCGCGGCCGCGTCGTCGGTCATGTCCTCCAGCGTGTATGCGGCCTGGCTGCGCAGGCCGAACCAGAAGCGCAGCAGCCGCGAGGGCATCGGCTGGCCGGGGTCGACGTGCTCGGTCCTGCTGGACAGGCCGACGTCGCGGTTGTCGTAACGGATGACTCGCAGACCTTGGGCGACGAGCTTCTCGCAGAAGGCGGTCCGCCACAGGAGCAGTTGGGCACCAAGACCCATGATCAGCAGCACGGGTGGGTCGTCGGGGTCACCCATGTCCTCGTAGTACAACTTCACCTGCCCCGCGACCGCGGTGCCGCTGCGAACTTCCACCAGACCTCCGCTGGACCTCACTGGACTTCGCTGGACCTCACTGGACCTCACTGGATCTCTAAGTCCGACTGATGCTCGCGGCTGACCTCGACCATAAAGTTGGCGAAGTACCCGGTGAGCTGCGGGTCCGACATCATCTGCCACTTGGGCGCCAGCAGCTTCATGTACCGCTCGACGTATAAGAACTGCTTGCCGATCAGCACCAGCTCTCGGGGCAGCTTGACGTCGTAGGCGTCGGCCAGCGCCGACAGCTGCCGGCCGATGTCGGCATATGACATCTCGCCCAGCGATTGCATGGTAAGCGGGGTGGCGAACTTCTCCAGGTCTTCGGCGGCCTGGGCCTCGGGTTTCACGGTCCCGACGGCGCCCATCAACACGACGATCTTGCCGGCGGCGGCATGGTCCTTCTTGACCAGCAGGGCATAGACCAGCTCGCGCAGCAGCCAGCGGGTACGCGGATCGATGCGGCCCATGATCCCGAAGTCGAAGAACACGATGCGGCCCTGGTCGTCGACGTACAGGTTGCCCGCGTGCAGGTCGCCGTGGAACAGCCCGTGGCGCAGCCCGCCCTCGAACACGCTGAACAGCAGCGCCTTGACGAGTTCGGTGCCGTCGAACCCGGCCTTGCGGATGGCGGCGACGTTGTCGATGCGGATACCCTGCACCTTCTCCATCGTCAGCACCCGCTCGCTGGTGAAGTCCCAGTGCACGTGCGGAACCCGGATGTTCTTGCCCAGCGGGGAGGCGTGCAGGTGCGACACCCACGCCTCCATCGACTGTGCCTCGAGCCGGAAGTCCAGCTCTTCGGCCAGGTTGTCGGAGAAGTCGGCAACCACGTCTTGTGCCGAGAGCCGCCGGCCCAGCTTGGCCAACTCCACCGCCTGCGCGAAGCGCTTCAGGATCTGCAGGTCGGCGGCGACCCGCCGGCGGATGCCCGGACGCTGGATCTTGACCACGACGTCCTCGCCGGTCTTCAGGGTCGCGTAGTGCACCTGGGCGATCGATGCTGAGGCGAACGGCTCTTCTTCGAAGGTGGCGAACAGCTTGGCCGGCTCGTCGCCGAGCTCCTCGATGAAAAGCCGGTGTACCTCGTCGGTGTCGGCGGGCGGCACCTGGTCCAGCAGGCTGCGGAATTCCCGCGACAACGACTCGCCGAACGCCCCCGGGCTGGAGGCGATGATTTGCCCGAATTTCACATACGTGGGCCCCAGATCGGCGAAGGTCTGCGGGATTTCCTTGATGATCTTCTGGTGCCACGGACCCTTAGCCGGCAGCCTTGTGAGCACCCGAGCGGCGGTGCGGGTGACCTGCCAACCAGTAGTGGCGACCCGGGCCGCTTCGACCGGCAACGGCACCCGGTCGAGCTTGGCCACGTCGCGGTGTTTGGTGGAACTCATCTGTGCAGTGTGCCAAATTGGTGGAGACGACTCACAATTTGCGTGCGCTGCCCTCACTCGCGGCAAAAGCGCGGCCGACGGATGGGCTATGCCTTCGCTGAACGTGTATGTACTGCGAAAATCGGCGCGGATTTTCGCACTGAGTACACGTTCGGCGGTCTATTTGGGTTGCCAGGGTGTCAGCCACGGCTGCGGCCGCCACTTCTCCAGGCCGGCGATCAATTCGTACATGGTGGCCCCGTCGATGCTTTCCCGGACGATGTCGGCGTGCCCGGCGTGGCGCGCCAGTTCGTTGACCACGTGCAAGATGACCCAGCGCACCGACCAGGCTTCGACGTCCTTGGGAAACCAGGGGGCGTCCCGCGGGACCGGCACCGCGGCGTCGAGGTCAGTGGTGTCGACGAGCCGCAGCGATTCCGCGTTCTGCGCGGCAAATGTCTCGAGTAAATCCGCAAGGGTTTCCTCGGGCCGCATCACAAATTCGCCGGCGTGTTCGGCGGTGCGTTGAGCTAACGGCCGCGGATCCTCCTGCGGGGGGTTCGGCGCGGCGGCCACCCGTGCCATCCATACCCTTTGCATACCGGTGACGTGCTTGATCAGACCGCCGATGGACAGCGCGCTGGCCGACGGCGCCGATCGCGCCTGGTCGTCGGTCAGGCCGTAAGACACCGCGAAATAGGCGCTCTGGTGATAGGCCAGGAACTCGCGCAGCGCGCTGCGCTCATCGGTGACTGGAGCGGCAAGGGCCGGCATTGTCAATCCTTTCGGTCGTGCAACTGGTTGTGCGGGTGGTTGTGGAGTTGTGTGCAGTTGGTTGTGCAGGCAAAGGTCTCGCAGACATGCGATCTCAGCGCCGTGATGGATCGCCTCACGGTTGATGTGCAGGATAAATTCACTCAATGCGTACTGGGCGTAGGGTCCTGCCGCCGGACCGCATGGCCGGTTCAGGTCGGTGGCGGACAGCGCACGCACATCCAGTTCGCGTAAGCCTCGTCTAGTTGCCGCAGGGCGGTCGCGGCGTGGGTGGCGTACCGCCACTTCCGGTAGTCCGCCGGCGGACCCCCGGAGTGGTGGTGGTTGCGCAACAGCGAACGCTCCGACGATGACGTGAGCCAGCCGCCAGGCGATGGTGGTGAACGGCGTCGGGCTGGGAGTCGCATACACGAAATCCACCGAGCCGTCCGGATGCATGGTCCAGCAGTCCGGCACCGGCTACCAGAAGTATCCGTCGTCGGTCAGGCCGTCCGGGCGCGGGCGCAGCTGGGTGGGCCAGTGCCAGACTTGCTCGCACGTCGGCGACCACGAGTCGGGTGCTGCAGCTGCTGGGGTTGCTGCAGTCGCGTCGGGTGTGGACAGCGGATGGTGTTGTACTTCGCGAAGGTGGGTGCCGAGTTCGAGGTGCTGGTGCAGGCGGCGGCGGGTGCGATGGGCAAACGTCTTCATCGTGCGGGTACGGCACCGTAGGGTGCGGTCATGCAACTGGTTTCGGCGGCATCGACCGAGCTGTTCGTAGGCCCGCCCGATCAGCCGCTGCAACTGGTACGCGTCGCCGTCGCCGGATGCGCCGAGTCGACACCGCTGCGCATCGACGGTGACGGCCTGAGCGGGGAGACGGTCGTGGCTTCCGGCGAAGAGGTGGTCGAGATCGCGGTCTCGGTGGACCGGCCGGTGGTGGGGGCGCGGCTGCCCGCGCGGGTGCGCGCCGCTGGGGCCGGCCTGGCTTTCGATTTCGTTGTGGCCGAGCCGGGCTGGACCATGTACATGGTCAGCCACTTCCACTACGACCCGGTGTGGTGGAACACCCAGGCCGGCTACACCAGCCAGTGGCGTGAAGACCCGCCGGGGCGAGCCCGACAGGCCAATGGCTTCGAGCTCGTGCGCGCCCATCTCGAGCTGGCGCGCCGCGATCCCGACTACAAGTTCGTGCTCGCCGAAGTCGACTACCTCAAGCCATACTGGGACACCCACCCCGAGGACCGTGCCGACTTGCGCCGGTTCCTCGCCGAGGCCCGTGTCGAGGTGATGGGCGGCACCTATAACGAGCCCAACACCAATCTCACCGGTCCCGAGACGACGATTCGAAACCTGGTTCACGGCAGCGGGTTTCAACGTCACGTGCTGGGTGCCGATCCGGCCACCGCGTGGCAGCTCGACGTGTTCGGCCACGACCCGCAATTTCCCGGGATGGCCGCCGACGCGGGGCTGACGTCCAGTTCGTGGGCTCGTGGGCCACACCATCAATGGGGCCCGGCCCAGGGGGGCTCTGACGGCGGCGGTGTCGACCGGATGCAATTTTCCAGCGAGTTCGAGTGGATTTCGCCGTCGGGCCGCGGATTGCTCACCCACTACATGCCGGCACATTATTCGGCGGGCTGGTGGATGGACTCGTCGAGCTCGCTGGCCGAGGCGGAGGAGGCCGCGTATGCGCTTTTCGACCAGCTCAAGAAGGTTGCGCTGACCCGCAATGTGTTGCTGCCAGTCGGGACCGATTACACCCCGCCGAACAAGTGGGTGACCGAGATCCACCGCCACTGGGCGGCGCGCTACACCTGGCCGCGGTTCGTGTGCGGGCTGCCGCGGGAGTTCTTCGCGGCGGTACGCGCCGAACTCGCCGAGCGCGGTGCCGTGCCGTCGCCGCAGACTCGCGACATGAACCCGATCTACACCGGCAAGGACGTCTCGTACATCGACACCAAGCAAGCGAATCGGGGCGCCGAGAACGCGTTGTTGGACGCCGAACGATTCGCCGTGTTCGCCGCGGTGTTGACCGGCGCCCGGTATCCGCAGGCAGGGTTGGCCAAAGCCTGGGTGCAGTTGGCCTACGGCGCTCACCACGACGCGATCACCGGGTCGGAATCCGACCAGGTTTACCTCGATCTGCTGACCGGCTGGCGTGACGCGTGGGAACTGGGCCGCACCGCCCGCGACAACGCGCTGGCATCGATTTCCGGCCTGGTCGATGCTCCCGAGGGCGCTGTCGTCGTGTGGAACCCGCTGACCCACCGGCGCACCGACATCGTCACGGTGCGGCTCGAAGCGCCGCAGGTCGCCGGGGTGCGGGTCCGTGACTCCGAGGGCGCCGAGGTTCCCGCACTCGTCGAGCACGACGGGCGCACGGTCACCTGGCTGGCGCGGGACGTGCCGTCACTGGGCTGGCGGTGCTACCGACTGGAAACGGCCCACGGCCCGGTCGGCTGGCAACCGGCGTCCGGTGAAGCGATTGCCAACGAGCACTACCGCTTGAGCGTCGATCCCGCGCGCGGCGGAGCGGTGGCCTCGCTGGTGCAGGACGGTCGTCAGCTCATCGCCGACGGCGGGGTGGGCAACGAGCTTGCCGTCTACGAGGAATACCCCGCGCACCCGACGCAGGGTGAGGGTCCCTGGCACCTGCTGCCCAAGGGGCCGGTGGTCTGCTCGTCGGAATCGCCGGCGCAGGTGCGGGCCTACCGGTGCCCGCTGGGCCAGCAGCTGGTGGTGCGCGGCCGGATCGGCACGGTCTTGCGCTACACCCAAACCCTGACCCTATGGAACGGCGTGGCCCGTGTGGACTGCCGCACCACGGTTGACGGGTTCACCGGCGAGGACCGCTTGCTGCGCCTGCGCTGGCCGTGTCCGGTCCCGGGCGCCATGCCGGTCAGCGAGGTGGGCGATGCCGTCGTCGGGCGCGGTTTCGCGCTGCTGCACAGCGCGGGTGAATCGGGGCACCGCTCGGTCGACACAGCAGACCACCCGTGGACGCTGGACAACCCGGCCCACGGCTGGTTCGGCTTGTCGTCGGCGGTGCGGGTCCGCGCCGGCGGTGACGCCGTCCGGGCGGTATCGGTCGCCGAGGTGGTTTCGCCCGGCGAGACGATGTCGGGCCCGATGGCTCGCGAGCTGATGGTCGCGCTGGTTCGCGCCGGCGTCACGGCCACCTGCAGCGGCGCCGATAAACCGCGTTACGGCAACCTCGACGTGGACTCCAACCTGCCGGACACCCGGATCGCGCTGGGCGGGCCCGACCGCAACGTGTTCACCAAGGCGGTGTTGGCCGAGGCCGACCCGGCATACACCGCCGAACTCCAGCGGCAGCTGGCCGAGACCGGCCGGGCCAGGATGTGGGTGCCGGCTGCGGCGCCGTTGCCGGCGGTCTGGGTGCCCGGGGCGGACCTGCGCGCGCCGGGCGCGCTGCCGGTGCTGGTGATTGACGGCCGCGATGACGCCAGCCTCGCCGCGGCGATCACCTCGTTGATCGCCGACCTAGGCGACGCCGAGATCGAGGTCCGTCAACAGGCACCGCCTGCGATGCAACCCTTCGAGGCCCGCACCGTGGCACTGCTCAACCGCGGGGTGCCCAGCTTCGCCGTCGACACCGAGGGCACCTTGCATACCGCGCTGATGCGCTCCTGCACCGGCTGGCCGTCCGGTGTCTGGATCGACGAACCGCGCCGCACCGCGCCCGACGGCTCCAACTTCCAGCTCCAGCACTGGACACACGATTTCGACTACGCCCTGGTCTGCGCTGACGGCGACTGGCGAAGGGCCGGCCTGCCCACGAGCAGCGCGCAGTTCGCGCATCCGCTCATCGCGGTGATCCCGCGAAAATCGGCGGCAAGGCTGCCGTCGGCCGGCTCGTTGCTGCAAGTCGATCCCGCCGATGCGGTCCACCTGAGCGCGCTCAAAGCGGCGGGCAACCCGTTGACGGCCGGCAGCGCCCAGCCCGTCGATCCCGCGGTGGTCGCGCTGCGGCTGGTGGAGACCACCGGGGCCGCCGCCCGCGTCCGGATCGGCTCCGGCGTCGGCAAGGTAGCCGGATTCCGGATGGCCGACCTGCTGGAATCCCCGCAGCAGCGGAAGCGATCAATCGACCTGCACGGCTACCAGGTCGCGACCGTGGTGGCGCGGCTCGACATCAGCGAGACCCCCGGCGACGCCGAACTCGGGCCGCAAGCCGAAACGGCGCAGCCGCTGTATGCCCGTTACTGGCTACACAACCGCGGCCCGGCTCCGCTGGGCGGACTGCCGGCCGTCGCCTACCTTCATCCCCGGCTGGTCAGCGCCGAGGCGGGAAACCAGGTGGTGTTGCGTCTCACCGCCGCCAGCGACTGCAGCGATTCCGCGTTGGGCGGCACGGTGGATGTGGTGTGTCCCGGCGGCTGGTCGGTGGCGCCGGCCCGGCTGCCGTTCACCTTGGCTGCCGGCGAATACCTGGAAGCCGATGTCGTCGTGATGATCCCGGCCGACACGCCGCCGGGGCTGTATCCGGTCCGGGCCCGGCTGGCCGTCACCGACCGGGAGGCGCCGGCCGCGTGGCGGCAGGTGGTGGAGGACGTGTGCGTGCTGGCGGTCGGTACACCTCAGCAGGAGCTGGCCTACCTCGTCGATGGGCCGACAGACATCGACGTGGTCGCCGGCGACTCGGCTCGCATCATCGTCACCCTCGGGAGCCGTGCCGGAGCCGACGTGGCAGTCGAGGCGCACCTGATCAGCCCGTGGGGCACCTGGGAGTGGCTCGGTCCGGCGGTACGAGCTGCTGTCTTGCCCGCGGGCGGCACGGTCGAGCTTGCATTCGACGTAACCCCGCCGCCGTGGCGGGAACCCGGCCAGTGGTGGGCGCTGGTGCGGGTCGGCTGCGCCGGTGGGCTGGTCTACTCGCCGGCGGTGAAGGTGACGGTGACATGAGCGCCGACCCGGTTGCTACCGTCACCGGAGTTCCCGTCCACGTCGGCGACGTCGACGCGCGGGAAGCAGGGTTGCGCAACAGTCCGCGTGCGGCCGCCCTGCCGCCAAGCGGCACCAGCGAGGGACGCCAGCTGCGGCGCTGGCTGACCCAACTGATCGTCACCGAGCGCCTGATTGCCGCCGAGGCGGCGGCGCGCGGACTGACGGCGGCAGCCGCTCCGACCGAGGCCGAGCTGCTGCCGGATGTGGCGGCGCGGCTGGAGATCGGTAGCGTCGCCGCGGCGGTGTTGGCCGACTCGCGCGCGCGGGCCTTGTTCGCCGACGTCACCGCCGAGGTCGTCATCACCGACGACGAGGTGGCCGACTACCATGCGCGCAACCCGCTGCGGTTCGCCCCGCCGCGCCCCGAAGTTCACGGCTGGCGCGCTCCCGCCGTGGCCGGTCCGCCACTGGAGCAGGTGCGGCCGGCGATCGCCGGTCATCTGCTGGCCGCCGCGCGGCGGCGCGCCTTTCGAATCTGGCTGGATGCCCGCCGGGCCGAGGCGGTGCGGCTGGCTCCCGGCTATGAGCATCCCGGTGACCCCCGACAGCCCGACAACACCCACCGCCACTGATGCATACCCTCTGCCTTGACATCGGCGGCACCAAGATCGCTGCCGGCCTGGCTGACCCGGGCGGCTCCCTGGTGCACACCGCCGAACGTCCGACCCCGGCTGCCGAAGGAGCCGAACGGATTTGGGACGTGGTCGCCGCGATGATCGCCGATGCATTACTCGTCGCCGGTGGCGCCGTTCGTGGCGTCGGCATCGCGTCGGCCGGTCCGATCGACCGGCTCAGCGGAACCGTCAGCCCGATCAACATTCCGTCGTGGCGGGGGTTTCCGGTGCGCGACCGGGTTTCGGCGGTGGTGCCCGGCGCGCCGGTGGAGCTCGGCGGCGACGGCGTGTGTATGGCGTTGGGCGAGCACTGGCTCGGCGCGGGACGGGGCGCCCGATTCCTGCTGGGGATGGTGGTGTCCACCGGTGTCGGCGGCGGGTTGGTGCTCAACGGTGCTCCCTATCCCGGCCGCACCGGTAACGCCGGTCACGTCGGTCACGTCGTGGTCGACCAGGATGGTGCGCGGTGTGCGTGCGGTGGCCGCGGTTGCGTGGAGACCATCGCGTCCGGCCCGTCGATGGTGCGTTGGGCCCGCAACAACGGCTGGTCCGCGCCCCGCGGCGCCGGCGCCAAGGAGCTTGCCGAGGCAGCGGTCGCCGGAAATGCATTGGCGCTGGCCGCTTTCCGCCGGAGTGCCACAGCGCTGGCGGCGATGATCGCGTCCGTCGGGGCGGTGTGCGATCTGGACCTCGTGGTCATCGGCGGGGGAGTGGCCAAGTCGGGGCACCTGCTGTTCGACCCGCTGCGGGCGGCGCTGGCCGATCATGCGCGGCTGGATTTCCTGGCCGGGCTGCGGCTGGTGCCGGCCCAGCTCGGTGGTGCGGCCGGGCTGGTCGGCGCGGCCCGGCTGGTGGGGCCCGGCTAGCCCGCGCGCCGTGACGGAGCAGGTTCGGCCATTGCGCGCCCAGTGTCCGTCGAGCGCGAGTCGTTGGCTTCGACTGTGCAACCTGGTCGGAGACGTCGGCGTGTAGCCGCCCGGCATGCTCGTCCGGAGCCGTGGGAGCACACTTGACGCCCCGGTGCGCCGGGTCCACCCGGTTTTGGCTGATCGAACCGGTAACGCTATTGTGGTTGCCGATCCACCGAAGACCGTCGGTCACCGAGCAATCGGTTGAAGGTCCGGGAACAACCCGGCGGCCCACGCAGGAGGACGAGGCATCAGCGCCGGCGCGAGCGTCGGTGCATCAGTTACGCCCCGTGCCGTTCCCTGCGCCGGGGCGTTCGTCGTTCTCAGACGTTCTTTCGACGTTCTTCGACGTTCTTCGACGTTCCGAGGTGGCCGCAGACGCCACGTCGCACACTTCAGGAGGTATGCATGGCCAGGGCTGACAAGGCCACCGCCGTTGCAGACATCGCAGAGCGCTTCAAGGCCTCGACCGCGACCGTCATCACCGAATACCGCGGCTTGACGGTGGCCCACCTGGCTCAGCTGCGCCGATCGCTGGGCGAGTCGGCCACCTACGCCGTGGCCAAGAACACCCTCATCAAGCGAGCGGCATCCGAGGCCGGTATCGACGGCCTCGATGAGCTGTTCGCGGGCCCCACGGCGATCGCGTTCGTCACCGGTGAGCCGGTCGACGCGGCCAAGGCCCTCAAGACCTTCGCCAGGGAACACAAGGCGCTGGTCATCAAGGGCGGCTACATGGACGGCCACCCGTTGACCGTCGCCGAGGTGGAGCGGATCGCCGACCTGGAGTCGCGCGAGGTGCTGCTGGCCAAGCTGGCCGGCGCGATGAAGGGCAACCTCGCCAAGGCCGCCGGGCTGTTCAACGCGCCCGCCTCGCAGGTTGCCCGGTTGGCGGCCGCGCTGCAGGAGAAGCGGGCCGCGGCAGAACCTGCCGCAGACGCGCCGGCTGCCACCCCTGAAACCCCGGCTCCAGAACCGGCATCAGCCGAATAACCCCACTACCCGAAACCAGGAAGGACCCACACCATGGCCAAGCTCTCGACAGACGAACTGCTTGACGCGTTCAAGGAAATGACCCTGTTGGAGCTCTCCGACTTCGTCAAGAAGTTCGAGGAGACCTTCGAGGTCACCGCGGCCGCACCGGTCGCCGTCGCCGCGGCCGGTCCTGCCGCCGGTGGCGCGCCGGCTGAGGCCGCCGAAGAGCAGTCCGAGTTCGACGTGATCCTCGAGGCCGCCGGAGAGAAGAAGATCGGCGTCATCAAGGTTGTCCGCGAGATCGTGTCCGGCCTGGGCCTCAAGGAGGCCAAGGACCTGGTCGACAGCGCGCCCAAGCCGCTGCTCGAAAAGGTTGCCAAGGAGGCCGCCGACGAGGCCAAGGCCAAGCTCGAGGCTGCCGGCGCCACCGTCACCGTCAAGTAAGTCCGCACGCCCAAGCCCCCGGTATCGGAACCGGGGGCATGGTGCGCTCAGCCGAACGCGGAGCGCTGCGACAGCCGCACCCGCTCGGGTGAATCGCCCAGCGCCACAAGCAGGTTCGTGGTCATCGCGGCCAGCACCGGTGGGACCGCCGCGCCCTCCTCGCCGAAGAAACCGGCCAGTTCGAGCATCACGAAGCCGTGGATCAACGCCCAGAACTGGGCGGCAACGGAAACGACCACCTGGTCCGGGATGTCCCCGTCGCCCGTCGAACCCACGGTGATTCGTCCCGCCAGTATCGAGCGGTGCACCGCGCGCACCACGTGCCCGAAGCTGGGGTGGTGCTGCTCGATCTCTACGACCGTCAGCGTCAGGACATCGCGGGCCGGCGCCTTGATGCCGTGGGCGCTGGTACTGCCGAACATCAGCCGATACATGTGCGGTCGTTCGATGGCATAGTGTCGATACGCTGCCCCGACAACCAATAGATCGGCAACGGGATCGGCCGTCGGCACCACCACAGCGAGCGCGGCGTCGAACTGCCGCAATCCCTCCTCGGCCACCGCCGCAATGAGTTCCCGCATGCCGCCGAAATGGGTGTAGACGGACATCGTCGACGTCCCGGCGGCTCCGGACACCTTGCGGGTTTGCAGGGCGTCGGGTCCGTGCTCGTCGAGCAGGGCGACGGCGGCGTGCACCATCTCCTCGCGAACACCGCGAATGCCGTGTTGGGCTTGTTCAGCCATTTCTCGTCATCCCTTGCCATCGTCTCATCGCAGGCGTACGGTCCGAATAACACTGAAATAACGACGTTATAGGAGTTCAGCGGTGACGACAATGCGAACTGCCCAATCCGGGAACCCGTATCTCGAGGGCTTCATGGCGCCGGTGCGCAACGAGGTGACCGCGACCGACCTGAAGGTCACCGGGCAGATCCCGGAGCATCTCGACGGACGGTATCTGCGCAATGGGCCCAACCCGGTCGCCGAGGTCGATCCCGCCGTCTATCACTGGTTCAGCGGTGACGGGATGGTGCACGGGGTCGCCCTTCGTCAAGGGCGGGCCAGCTGGTATCGCAACCGCTGGGTGCGCAGCCTGCCGGTCTGTGCGGCCCTCGGAGAGCCGGCTCCGAGCAGGCTCGATCCCCGGGCGGGGATGTTGTCCCTGGGCGCCAACACCAGCGTGCTGACCCACGCCGGACGCACCCTGGCGCTGGTCGAGGGCGGTGTCGCCAACTACGAACTCACCGAGGACCTCGACACCGTCGGGACATGCGACTTCGGCGGCACCCTGCGCGGCGGCTACACGGCCCATCCGCACCGCGACCCCCGGACCGGCGAACTGCACGCCGTTTCCTATTCCTTCGCCCGCGGAGGGACGGTGCAGTATTCGGTAATCGATACCCGAGGGCGGGCGCGCCGCACCGTTGACATCGAGGTGACCGGATCGCCGATGATGCACGATTTTTCATTGACCGACAACTACGTGGTGGTCTACGACCTGCCGGTGACCTTCGACTCATCGCAGGTGCTGCCCGCGAAAATGCCGCGCTGGCTGAGTTTGCCGGCCCAGCTGGTGATGCAGGCCCTGATCGGTCACGTTCGGGTCCCCGGACCGATCGCCGCGATGATGAACCGCAACCCCAAGCCGTCGGATCGCATGCCGTACGCCTGGAATCGGGACTATCCGGCCCGTATCGGTGTCATGCCGCGGAACGGAACCAATCGGGACGTGCGGTGGTTCGACATTGAGCCCTGCTATGTCTACCACCCCCTCAACGCCTACGCCGAAGCCCGAGACGGGTCCGAGCTGCTGGTGCTCGACGTGGTGCGGTACTCACGGATGTTCGACCGCGATCGGCACGGCCCCGGCGACACGCGTCCATCGCTGGACCGCTGGACCCTCAACCTGGCCACCGGCGCCGTCACCACCGAATGCCGCGACGACCGGCCGCAGGAGTTTCCCCGGATCAACGAGACCTTGCTGGGCGCTCGGCATCGCTTCGGCTACACCCTCGGCGTGGACGGCGGCTACCTGACCGGCGGAACGACGGAAATGTCCACCTCGCTGTACAAGCACGACTACAAGACCGGATCCTGCCAACTCGCCCCGCTGGATGCTGCCCTGCTGATCGGCGAGATGTGCTTCGTCCCGAACCCACCGGGTGCTTCCGGGGAAAGGGCGGAAGACGACGGCATCCTGATGGGGTACGGCTACCACCGCGACCGCGACGAGGGCCAGCTGTTGTTGCTGGACGCCCAGACGTGCGAATTGATCGCCACCGTGCACCTGCCGCAGCGGGTCCCGATGGGCTTCCACGGCAACTGGGCACCGGCGGCTGCTTGAGGCGCCCCGACACCACGCGCCGGCCTCGGCGAGGATTGTTATGTATCCAACCCTGATGTCGCGCCCCAGCGGTGCGCTACAGTGACTCAAGCCACATAAAGTGGCAGGTGGCGGGCATCTTGCAAATGTTGAGCGTCGGAAGGATTTCCCATGGGCGTCGCTATCGAGGTCAACGGACTCACGAAGTCCTTCGGTTCCTCGAGGATCTGGGAGGACGTCACGCTCACGATCCCCGCCGGCGAGGTCAGCGTGTTGCTGGGACCGTCGGGTACCGGCAAGTCGGTGTTCCTGAAGTCCCTCATCGGCCTGCTTCGGCCCGAACGCGGCTCGATCGTCATCGACGGCACCGACATCATCGAATGCTCGGCCAAGGAGCTCTACGAGATCCGGACGTTGTTCGGTGTGCTTTTCCAGGACGGTGCGCTGTTCGGGTCGATGAACCTGTTTGACAACACCGCTTTCCCGCTGCGCGAGCACACCAAGAAAAAAGAAAAAGAGATCCGTGACATCGTCATGGAGAAGCTGGCGCTGGTCGGCTTGGGCGGTGACGAGAAGAAGTTCCCCGGCGAGATCTCCGGCGGTATGCGCAAGCGTGCCGGCCTGGCCCGGGCGCTGGTTCTCGATCCGCAGATCATTCTTTGCGACGAGCCCGACTCAGGTCTAGACCCCGTCCGTACCGCCTACCTGAGCCAGCTGATCATGGACATCAACGCCCAGATCGACGCGACCATCCTCATCGTTACCCACAACATCAACATCGCCCGTACGGTGCCCGACAACATGGGCATGTTGTTCCGCAAGCACCTGGTCATGTTCGGACCCCGCGAAGTGCTGCTGACCAGCGACGAGCCGGTGGTGCGACAGTTCCTCAACGGCCGGCGCATCGGGCCGATCGGCATGTCCGAGGAAAAGGACGAGGCCACCATGGCCGAAGAGCAGGCGCTGCTAGACGCCGGTCACCAGGCGGGCGGCGTCGAGGAGATCGAGGGCGTGCCGCCGCAGATCACCGCGACGCCGGGCATGCCGGAGCGCAAAGCGGTGGCGCGCCGCCAGGCCCGGGTGCGCGCCATGCTGCACACCTTGCCGAAGAAGGCCCAGGAAGCGATCCTCGACGATCTCGAGGGCACACACAAGTATCACGCGAGCGAGTTCGGCGGCTAACCCCGGCGACGCCGGCGGTGAAGCGCCGCAACCCGCGGCGGCGGTGACGGCGGCTGTTTCAGTCAATCTCATGCGCGCGGTGACGCAACTAACAGTGGCCGTGTCCGCGGGCGGTCGGTGAGCAAGAATTCACGCTAACTTGCGGTAACTTGCCGCCCGTCCCCTTGACGACGGGGCGTAAACGGGTCAATCTGTTGGGCAGCATGTGTTGTACCTGTACCAGGGCAAGTCGAAATGCCAGCCAGCGCCGCTTCCCGGGGACACATATCGGTAGCTATTTGAGGAATGCGCTGTCCTGCGCTAGTGTAGGACGTTGCGCTGGCTACCTCCTGCCCACCTCACCCGCCACTTGACATTGTGGTCTAAGCCTGAGCCCAGTTTCCGGCTCAGTTGTTCGGTTGCGTGCGTGAGATCCGGACAGTTCGTTCGCCGGCCTAACCGACACAATTATCTGCGGCGAAAGGTCCGGTGACCGCCGGCTCCCGGTAGTCGCACGAGGTGCTGGAAGGACGCATCTTGGCTGATTTCCGCCAAAGCAAAACAGACGCTAGTCCCACTCAGAGTCGCCCGCAAAGTTCTTCAAACAGCTCCGTGCCCGGAGCGCCTAATCGGGTTTCCTTCGCCAAGCTCCGCGAACCGCTGGAGGTTCCGGGGCTGCTTGACGTGCAGACCGACTCGTTCGAGTGGCTGATCGGCTCCCAGCGCTGGCGGGACTCCGCTATAGCCCGAGGCGAGGCCGCAGGGGGGATGAACCCGATCGGCGGCCTGGAAGAGGTGCTCGACGAGCTCTCGCCGATCGAGGACTTCTCCGGGTCGATGTCGCTGTCTTTCTCCGACCCCCGCTTTGACGAGGTCAAGGCGCCGGTCGATGAGTGCAAAGACAAGGACATGACGTACGCGGCCCCGCTGTTCGTGACGGCCGAATTCATCAACAACAACACCGGCGAGATCAAGAGCCAGACGGTGTTCATGGGTGATTTCCCGATGATGACCGAGAAGGGCACGTTCATCATCAACGGCACCGAGCGCGTGGTGGTCAGCCAGCTCGTCCGGTCGCCCGGTGTCTACTTCGACGAGACCATCGACAAGTCCACCGACAAGACGCTGCACAGCGTCAAGGTGATCCCCAGTCGGGGGGCCTGGCTGGAGTTCGACGTCGACAAGCGCGACACCGTCGGCGTGCGCATCGACCGCAAGCGTCGGCAGCCGGTCACCGTGCTGCTCAAGGCCCTCGGCTGGACCAGCGAGCGGATCACCGAGCGGTTCGGGTTCTCCGAGATCATGATGTCGACGCTGGAAAAGGACAACACCGCCGGCACCGACGAAGCGCTGCTGGACATCTACCGCAAGCTGCGTCCGGGCGAGCCGCCGACCAAAGAGTCCGCCCAGACCCTGCTGGAGAACCTGTTCTTCAAGGAGAAGCGCTACGACCTGGCCCGCGTGGGCCGCTACAAGGTCAACAAGAAGCTCGGCCTCAACACCGATCATCCGATCACCACGACCACGCTGAGCGAAGAAGACGTCGTCGCCACCATCGAGTACCTGGTCCGCCTGCATCATGCTTCTCAGGATGGCCAGCCCGCCGTCATGACTGTGCCCGGCGGGGTCGAGGTCCCGGTGGAAACCGACGACATCGACCACTTCGGCAACCGGCGGCTGCGCACCGTCGGCGAGTTGATCCAAAACCAGATCCGGGTCGGCATGTCGAGGATGGAGCGGGTGGTCCGGGAACGGATGACCACTCAGGACGTCGAGGCGATCACGCCGCAGACACTGATCAACATCCGCCCGGTGGTCGCCGCCATCAAGGAGTTCTTCGGCACCAGCCAGCTGTCGCAGTTCATGGACCAGAACAACCCGTTGTCGGGCCTGACCCACAAGCGCCGGCTTTCGGCGCTGGGGCCGGGCGGTCTGTCCCGTGAGCGTGCCGGCCTGGAAGTGCGTGACGTGCACCCTTCGCACTACGGCCGGATGTGCCCGATCGAGACCCCGGAGGGTCCCAACATCGGCCTGATCGGATCGCTGTCGGTGTACGCGCGGGTCAACCCGTTCGGCTTCATCGAGACGCCGTACCGGAAGGTGATCGACGGGCTGGTCACCGATGAGATCCACTACCTGACGGCCGACGAAGAGGACCGCCACGTCGTGGCACAGGCCAACTCGCCGATCGACGCTGACGGCCGCTTTGTCGAGCCGCGCGTTCTGGTGCGCCGCAAGGCGGGCGAGGTCGAATACGTCGCCTCCTCCGAGGTGGACTACATGGACGTCTCGCCACGCCAAATGGTGTCGGTGGCCACCGCGATGATCCCGTTCCTCGAGCACGACGACGCCAACCGGGCACTGATGGGCGCCAACATGCAGCGTCAGGCGGTTCCGCTGGTACGCAGCGAGGCGCCGCTGGTGGGCACCGGCATGGAGTTGCGTGCGGCCATCGACGCCGGCGACGTCGTCGTCGCCGAGAAGTCCGGGGTGATCGAGGAGGTGTCCGCCGACTACATCACCGTGATGGCCGACGACGGCACCCGGCACACCTACCGGATGCGCAAGTTCGCCCGCTCCAACCACGGCACCTGCGCCAACCAGTCTCCGATCGTGGATGCGGGTGACCGCGTGGAGGCCGGCCAGGTGATCGCCGACGGTCCGTGCACCCAGAACGGCGAGATGGCGCTGGGCAAGAACCTGCTGGTGGCGATCATGCCGTGGGAGGGCCACAACTACGAGGACGCCATCATCCTGTCCAACCGGCTGGTCGAAGAGGACATCCTCACCTCGATCCACATCGAGGAGCACGAGATCGACGCCCGCGACACCAAGCTGGGCGCCGAGGAAATCACCCGGGACATCCCCAACGTCTCCGACGAGGTCCTTGCGGACTTGGACGAGCGCGGCATCGTGCGCATCGGCGCCGAGGTGCGCGACGGCGACATCCTGGTCGGCAAGGTCACGCCGAAGGGTGAGACCGAGCTGACACCCGAGGAGCGGCTGCTGCGGGCGATCTTCGGCGAAAAGGCCCGCGAGGTCCGCGACACCTCGCTGAAGGTGCCGCACGGCGAGTCCGGCAAGGTGATCGGCATCCGGGTGTTCTCCCGCGAGGACGACGACGAGTTGCCCGCCGGTGTCAACGAGCTGGTCCGCGTCTACGTGGCCCAGAAGCGCAAGATCTCCGACGGCGACAAGCTGGCCGGCCGGCACGGCAACAAGGGCGTCATCGGCAAGATCCTGGCGCAAGAGGACATGCCGTTCCTTCCGGACGGCACCCCGGTGGACATCATCCTGAACACCCACGGAGTGCCGCGACGGATGAACATCGGCCAGATCCTGGAAACCCACCTGGGGTGGTGCGCGCACAGCGGGTGGCAGATCGAGGGCTCACCCGAGTGGGCGGCCAACCTGCCCGAGGCGTTGCGCAGCGCCGAGCCGAACCAGATCGTGTCGACTCCGGTGTTCGACGGCGCCCAGGAAGCCGAACTGCAGGGCCTGTTGTCGTCGACATTGCCCGACCGTGACGGCGACGTGCTGGTCGACGGCGACGGCAAGGCGGTCCTTTTCGACGGCCGTAGCGGCGAGCCGTTCCCGTACCCGGTGACTGTCGGCTTCATGTACATCATGAAGCTGCACCACCTGGTGGACGACAAGATCCACGCCCGCTCCACCGGCCCGTACTCGATGATCACCCAGCAGCCGCTGGGCGGTAAGGCGCAGTTCGGTGGCCAGCGGTTCGGTGAGATGGAGTGCTGGGCCATGCAGGCCTACGGCGCGGCGTACACGCTACAGGAGCTGTTGACCATCAAGTCCGACGACACCGTCGGCCGGGTCAAGGTCTACGAGGCGATCGTCAAGGGCGAGAACATCCCGGAGCCGGGCATCCCCGAATCGTTCAAGGTGCTGCTCAAGGAGCTACAGTCGCTGTGCCTCAACGTGGAGGTGCTGTCGTCCGACGGCGCGGCGATCGAGCTGCGCGAAGGCGAGGACGAGGACTTGGAGCGCGCGGCAGCAAATCTGGGAATCAACTTGTCCCGCAACGAATCCGCCTCCGTCGAGGACTTGGCCTGAACCTTCTTGGAAGTAACTAAACCCGCAAGGGGAAAGGGAGTTACGTGCTAGACGTCAACTTCTTCGATGAACTCCGCATCGGCCTGGCCACCGCGGAGGACATCCGGCAATGGTCCTACGGCGAGGTCAAGAAGCCGGAGACGATCAACTACCGCACGCTCAAGCCCGAGAAGGATGGCTTGTTCTGCGAGAAGATCTTCGGGCCGACTCGCGACTGGGAGTGCTACTGCGGCAAGTACAAGCGGGTGCGCTTCAAGGGCATCATCTGCGAGCGTTGCGGTGTCGAGGTGACACGCGCCAAGGTGCGCCGGGAACGGATGGGCCACATCGAGCTGGCCGCACCCGTCACCCACATCTGGTACTTCAAGGGCGTGCCGTCGCGCCTGGGCTACCTGCTGGACCTGGCGCCCAAGGACCTCGAGAAGATCATCTATTTCGCCGCCTATGTGATCACTGCGGTCGACGAGGAGATGCGGCACAACGAGCTGTCCACGCTCGAGGCCGAAATGATGGTGGAGCGCAAGGCCGTTGAGGACCAGCGTGATGCGGACTTGGAAGCGCGTGCCCAAAAGCTGGAGGCCGACCTGGCCCAGCTGGAGGCCGAGGGTGCCAAGGCCGACGCTCGGCGCAAGGTTCGCGACGGCGGCGAGCGCGAGATGCGTCAGCTGCGCGACCGGGCCCAGCGTGAGCTGGACCGGCTGGAAGACATCTGGAACACCTTCACCAAGCTGGCGCCCAAGCAGCTGATCGTCGACGAGAACCTCTACCGCGAGCTGCAGGACCGCTACGGCGAATACTTCACCGGCGCCATGGGAGCGGAGTCGATCCAGAAGCTCATCGAGAACTTCGACATCGACGCAGAGGCCGAGGCGCTGCGCGAGGTCATCCGAAGCGGCAAGGGGCAGAAGAAACTTCGCGCTCTCAAGCGGCTGAAGGTGGTCGCCGCGTTCCAGCAGTCGGGCAACTCGCCGATGGGCATGGTGCTCGACGCCGTCCCGGTGATCCCGCCGGAGCTGCGCCCGATGGTGCAGCTCGACGGTGGCCGCTTCGCCACGTCGGACCTGAACGACCTGTACCGCCGGGTGATCAACCGCAACAACCGGCTCAAGAGGCTGATCGACCTCGGCGCACCCGAGATCATCGTCAACAACGAGAAGCGGATGCTGCAGGAGTCGGTGGACGCGCTGTTCGACAACGGACGTCGCGGCCGGCCTGTTACCGGGCCGGGTAACCGTCCGCTGAAGTCGTTGAGTGATCTGCTCAAGGGCAAGCAGGGCCGATTCCGCCAGAACCTGCTCGGCAAGCGTGTCGACTACTCGGGCAGGTCCGTTATCGTGGTCGGTCCGCAGCTCAAGCTGCATCAGTGCGGTCTGCCCAAGCTGATGGCGCTGGAGCTGTTCAAGCCGTTTGTGATGAAGCGGCTCGTCGACCTCAACCACGCGCAGAACATCAAGAGCGCCAAGCGGATGGTGGAACGTCAGCGTCCGCAGGTGTGGGATGTGCTGGAGGAGGTCATCGCCGAGCACCCGGTGTTGCTGAACCGGGCGCCCACCCTGCACCGGCTGGGTATCCAGGCGTTCGAGCCGATGCTGATCGAGGGCAAGGCGATTCAGCTGCACCCGCTGGTGTGTGAGGCGTTCAACGCCGACTTTGATGGTGACCAGATGGCCGTGCACCTGCCGCTGTCCGCCGAGGCGCAGGCAGAGGCCCGGATTCTGATGCTGTCGAGCAACAACATCCTGTCGCCCGCCTCCGGTCGCCCGTTGGCCATGCCGCGTCTGGACATGGTGACCGGGTTGTACTACTTGACCACCGAGGTCGACGGCGACACCGGCGAATACCAGCCGGCCGCAGCCGACCGTCCCGAGACGGGGGTGTACTCCTCGCCGGCCGAAGCCATCATGGCGGCCGACCGCGGTGTGCTCTCGGTGCGGGCCAAGATCAAGGTGCGGCTGACCCAGTTGCGTCCGTCGGCCGAGATCGAGGCCGAGCTGTTCGGAGCCAACGGCTGGCATCCGGGCGAGCCCTGGATTGCCGAGACGACGCTGGGCCGGGTGCTGTTCAACGAGTTGCTGCCGCCGGGCTACCCGTTCGTTAACAAGCAGATGCACAAGAAGGTCCAGGCGTCGATCATCAACGACCTGGCCGAGCGCTACCCGATGATCGTGGTCGCGCAGACCGTCGACAAGCTCAAGGACGCCGGGTTCTACTGGGCGACCCGAAGCGGCGTCACGGTCTCGATGGCCGACGTGCTCGTTCCGCCGCGCAAGAAGGAGATCCTCGACCGCTACGAGGATCGCGCCGACAAGGTCGAAAAGCAGTTCCAGCGTGGCGCTTTGAACCACGACGAACGCAACGAGGCCTTGGTGGAGATCTGGAAGGAAGCCACCGACGAGGTGGGCCAGGCGCTGCGGGAGCACTATCCGAGCGACAACCCGATCATCACCATCGTCGACTCCGGCGCCACGGGTAACTTCACCCAGACCCGGACGCTGGCCGGCATGAAGGGTCTGGTGACCAACCCCAAGGGTGAGTTCATCCCGCGTCCGGTCAAGTCGTCGTTCCGTGAGGGCCTGACCGTGCTGGAGTACTTCATCAACACCCACGGTGCTCGAAAGGGCTTGGCCGACACCGCGTTGCGTACCGCCGACTCGGGTTACCTGACCCGTCGTCTGGTGGACGTGTCCCAGGATGTCATCGTGCGCGAGCACGACTGCGGCACCGAACGCGGCATCGTCGTCGAGCTGGCCGAGCGCCAGCCCGGGGCTGATGGCAAGGTCGCGCTGATCCGTGACCCGTACATCGAAACCTCGGCGTACGCAAGGACTTTGGGCATCGACGCGGTCGACGAGGCCGGCAACGTGGTCGTCGCGCGCGGCGAGGACCTGGGTGACCCGGAGATCGACGCGCTGCTGGCGGCGGGCATCACGCAGGTGAAGGTGCGCTCGGTGCTGACCTGCACCACGGGCACCGGCGTGTGCGCGACGTGCTACGGACGTTCGATGGCCACCGGCAAGCTGGTGGATATCGGCGAGGCGGTCGGTATCGTGGCCGCCCAGTCCATCGGCGAGCCCGGCACCCAGCTGACCATGCGTACCTTCCACCAGGGTGGTGTGGGTGAGGACATCACCGGCGGTCTGCCGCGGGTGCAGGAGCTGTTCGAGGCCCGGGTGCCCCGCGGTAAGGCGCCGATCGCCGACGTCACCGGGCGGGTGCGCCTCGAGGACGGTGAACGCTTCTACAAGATCACCATCGTGCCCGACGACGGCAGCGAGGAGGTCGTGTACGACAAGCTCTCCAAGCGGCAGCGGCTGCGGGTGTTCAAGCACGAGGACGGCTCGGAGCGGGTGCTTTCCGACGGCGACCACGTCGAGGTGGGCCAGCAGCTGATGGAAGGCTCGGCCGACCCGCACGAGGTGCTGCGGGTGCAGGGCCCCCGCGAGGTGCAGATCCACTTGGTCCGCGAGGTCCAGGAGGTCTACCGCGCGCAGGGCGTGTCGATTCACGACAAGCACATCGAGGTGATCGTTCGCCAGATGCTGCGCCGGGTCACCATCATCGACTCGGGCTCGACGGAATTCTTGCCCGGCTCGCTGATCGACCGTGCCGAGTTCGAGGCGGAGAACCGCCGGGTGGTGGCTGAGGGCGGCGAGCCCGCCGCCGGCCGCCCGGTGCTGATGGGAATCACCAAGGCGTCGCTGGCCACCGACTCGTGGCTCTCGGCGGCGTCGTTCCAGGAGACCACGCGAGTGCTGACCGATGCGGCGATCAACTGCCGCAGCGACAAGCTCAACGGTCTGAAGGAAAACGTGATCATTGGAAAGCTGATCCCGGCCGGTACCGGTATCAACCGCTACCGCAACATCGCGGTGCAGCCGACCGAGGAGGCCCGGGCAGCGGCGTACACGATCCCGTCCTACGAGGACCAGTACTACAGCCCGGACTTCGGCCAGGCCACCGGGGCCGCGGTGCCGCTGGACGACTACGGCTACAGCGACTACCGGTAATTCCGCGAGCAGCTGTGCGGGGGGCGTCGCCCCGCGGTGGGGGATGAAAATTAGTGCCGGCCGTTCGGCTGGGTAAGTGGTTGTTTGGCGGGCCGGTGGGGTCGACGCAAGCTCACCGACAAGTGGGCCAGATTCACCCATCCGCACAAGGGACGGCGCTGGATCGTGTCCCGTTACTTCGGCGCGTTCCACCCGTCCCGGCGCGACCGCTGGGTATTCGGTGACCGCGACAGCGGCGCCTACTGGTCAAGTTCGCCTGGACGGCGATCACCCGGCACACCCTGGTCAAGGGCTGGGCGTCCCCGGACGACCCTGCCTTGACCGACTACTGGGCGACCCGGCGCCGCCGCGGGAGACCCCCGCTGGGCCGGGCCCGGTCGAGACTGATCCGCATGCAGCGCGGACGCTGCCCGCTTTGCGGCCAGCTACTGCTGCACGCTGAGGTCGAGCCGCAACACCCCGACGAGTGGGAGCAGTGGATCACTGCCACCGCCAAGGCGATCCGCCACCAGGCGATCGTCGTCGATTCGGGGCCAGAGTCATTGGGTTATACCGCGTTCCGTCTCATTCACACACACTGCCGAGGCCGTCACCCAAGTTCTGAGGGGGCTCCGGCGCGGCGACGCGCCGGAGCTACCCGACTGCAAGCCGTTTTATTACCTGCTCGAAGACGCGTTGAATGTGGTGCTGGTCAACGCCAAGGCGGTGCGCAATGTGCCCGGACGCAAGATGTCTCGGATGCCACCTGGCTGGCTGATCTGGGTGCTCATGGCCTGGTGCGCGCCTCGTTTGTGCCGCCGGAGCCGATTCGGATGTTGCGTGATCTGACCCGGGCGCGCACCACCATCACCCGAGCGCGCACCAAAGAAATCCAGCGGCTGGAAAAGCTGCTCGAAGATGCCGGGATCAAACTGTCGGCGGTGCCGGCTTGCGACAGCGCCGGCGTGGACGGTGATCGAAGTCGCGCGGACATTGCGTCGGCCGCGTGCGTTGGCGACGCTCGATGCTGCTTTGCAGGTTTGGCGCATGCACCAGAGGCGAATTGGATGCGGCGATCCGCGAACAACGAGGCCGCCGCGGCATCGTCGGAGTCCGGGAATTGATCCGCTACGCCGACGGTCGTGCCGAATCACCGATGGCGAGCGAGGCGCGACTTGTGTTCATTGACAACCGATTACCGATGCTGCAGGTGCAGTATGCCATTGTGGACCGTTACGGCAGAGTCTGGCGCGTCGACTTCGCATGGCCGGAAGCGATGGTCGTCGCCGAGTACGACAGCATCCAGTGGCACACGAGCCGCGAGGCCCTCGTCCACGACCGGCTGAAAACCGCCCGTCTGCAGGAATGCGGCTGGACCAGCATCCCCATGACGGTCGACGACATTCGCGGCGACCCCGTGAGCCTCGCGGACCGCATCACATTCCACCTGCTCAGTCCGGCGAGCAGCCGCAAAGGCGCCCCCACCCACGGCGTGTCGGGGGCTTTTGCGACTGCTCGTCACAGAAAGGCAACCCACTAGACTGGCCGTCGTGCTCATCGGTTCGCACGTCCACTCGGACGATCCCCTGGCTGCCGCTCAGGCCGACGGCGCTGACGTGGTGCAATTCTTCCTCGGCAACCCGCAGAGCTGGAAGAAGCCCAAGCCGCGGCACGACGCCGAGATGCTGAAGGCGTCGACCATTCCGCTGTATGTCCACGCGCCGTATCTGATCAACGTCGCATCGGCCAACAACCGCATCCGCATCCCGTCGCGCAAGATCCTGCAGGACACCTGTGACGCGGCCGCTGCCATCAACGCGACGGCGGTGATCGTGCACGGCGGCCACGCCGACGACAACGACATGGAGGCCGGCTTCGAGCGGTGGGTCAAAGCGCTGGATTACCTCGAAACGGACGTGCAGCTGTACCTGGAAAACACCGCGGGCGGCGACCATGCGATGGCCCGCCACTTCGACACCATCGGCAGACTATGGGATCACATCGGCGACAAGGGACTCGGCTTCTGCCTGGACACCTGCCACGCGTGGGCCGCGGGTGAGCAACTGATCGACGCGGTCGACCGGATCAAGGCCCTGACCGGCCGCATCGACCTGGTGCACTGCAACGACTCACGGGACGCCGCGGGGTCAGGTGCCGACCGGCATGCCAATATCGGCAACGGTCGGATCGATCCCGACCACCTCGTCGCGGTGGTCACGGCCGCCGATGCGCCGGTGATCTGCGAAACCGCCGACGAGGGCCGCAAGGACGACATCGCGTTCCTGCGGGAAAAAGTCAACGGCTGATTTCACGGCTCAATTAAACCTCGTTAACGTCGCGTCGCGGGCCTACCGTTAACCTATGGTTCGCCATTTCGTCACGCTGCTGGGCGTCGTGGGGCTGCTGGCTGGCTGCGCGCACATCCCGGCGCCGCCGCCCGCCGGGTTTGGAAACGGCACGAGCTTCCACACCATCGACGTCGGCGGTGTCCAGCGCTCCTACCGGCTATACAAGCCCGCAGGCCTGCCGCGAGCAGCCCCGCTGGTCGTCATGCTGCACGGTGGATTCGGCAGCGCCCGACAGGCTGAAAGATCTTACGACTGGGACGAATTGGCCGATTCGGAGAAGTTCGTCGTCGCCTACCCCGACGGTCTGAATAGGGCGTGGAACGCCAACGGTGGCGGCTGCTGCGGCCGGTCCGCACGCGAAGGCGTCGACGACGTCGCCTTTGTCAGCGCGGCGGTTGCCGACGTCGCCGCGAACGTGCCCGTCGACCCGGCCAGGATCTACGCCACCGGCATGAGCAACGGTGCCATCATGGCCTACACCCTGGCCTGCAACACCGGGATCTTCGCCGCGATCGGTCCCGTTTCGGGAACGCAACTCGACCCGTGCCCATCCCCGCATCGGGTGTCGGTCATGCATATTCACGGCACCGGGGATCCACTTGTCCGCTACTTCGGTGGGCCGGGGGCCGGATTCGCCCAGATCGACGGGCCGCCGGTCGAGGAGCTGAATGCGTTCTGGCGCAACGTTGATCAATGTGCGCGCCCTGCCACCACGACCAATGGCCGGGTTACCACGTCCACCGCTACATGCGCGAACGACCGCAGCGTGGTGCTGGTCACCGTTGACGACGGCGGCCATGAGTGGCCATCGGTGGCCAGCGAAATGTTGTGGGAGTTCTTCGCTGCCCATCCTCGTTGAGCACGACCCATTACACCTCTTGTACGGTTGTCGGTAAAATGTAATATTGGTGACATGCCAGACACCCATGTCGTCACCAATCAGGTCCCGCCGCTGGACAACCACAATCCCGCCACTTCACCGATGCTCGTCGAAGCGCTGATCCGCGAGGGTGGACAGTGGGGACTGGACGAGGTGAACGAGCTCGGCGCGATCTCGGGCGGCCACGACGCCCAGCGCTGGGGTGAGCTGGCCGATCGCAACCGGCCCGTCCTGCACACCCATGACCGGGTGGGCCACCGCATCGATGAAGTCGAATACGACCCGGCTTACCACGAACTGATGCGCACCGCGATCGCGCACGGGCTGCATGCCGCCCCCTGGGCCGACGACCGGCCGGGAGCCCACGTGGTGCGCGCCGCCAAGACGTCCGTGTGGACCGTCGAGCCCGGCCATATCTGTCCGATCTCGATGACCTACGCCGTCGTGCCGGCGCTGCGCCACAACCCCGAGCTGGCAAGCGTTTACGAGCCGCTGCTTACCAGCCGCGAGTACGATCCGGAGCTCAAGCTCGCCAGCACGAAACGCGGTATCACCGCGGGCATGTCGATGACCGAGAAGCAGGGCGGCTCCGACGTGCGCGCCGGCACCACCGAGGCGACGCCGAACGCTGATGGCACCTACAGCTTGACCGGCCACAAGTGGTTCACCTCCGCGCCGATGTGCGACATCTTTCTGGTGCTCGCGCAGGCCCCAAAGGGGTTGTCCTGCTTCATGCTGCCGCGGATCCTTCCCGACGGCACCCGCAACCGGATGTTCCTGCAGCGGCTCAAGGACAAGCTCGGCAACCACGCCAACGCCTCCAGCGAAGTCGAATACGACGGTGCCATCGCGTGGCTGGTCGGCGAGGAGGGCCGCGGCGTCCCCACCATCATCGAAATGGTCAACCTGACCCGCCTGGACTGCACCCTGGGCAGCGCCACCAGCATGCGCACCGGTCTCACCCGTGCCATCCACCATGCGCAGCACCGTAAGGCGTTCGGCGCCTACCTGATCGACCAGCCGTTGATGCGCAACGTGCTGGCCGACCTGGCGGTGGAGGCCGAGGCGGCCACGATCGTGGCGATGCGGATGGCCGGTGCCACCGATAACGCGGCGCGCGGCGACGAGACCGAGGCGTTATTCCGCCGTATCGGCCTGGCGGCCAGCAAGTATTGGGTGTGCAAACGGTCAACTCCGCACGCCGCCGAGGCGCTGGAATGCTTGGGCGGCAACGGCTATGTCGAGGATTCCGGCATGCCCAGGCTCTACCGGGAGGCGCCGCTGATGGGCATCTGGGAGGGCTCGGGCAATGTCAGCGCACTGGACACGTTGCGCGCCATGGCAACTCGTCCAGAATGCGTGGAGGTGCTGTTCGACGACCTGGCTAACAGTGCGGGCCAGGATGCCCGCTTGGACGGCCATGTCGACCGGCTGCGGGAACAGCTGGGCGACCTGGACACCATCCAATACCGGGCCCGCAAGATAGCCGAGGATATCTGCCTGGCGCTACAGGGGTCACTGCTGGTGCGACACGGGCATCCGGCCGTGGCCGAGGCGTTCTTGGCCACCCGGCTCGGCGGGCAGTGGGGCGGGGCGTTCGGCACCATGCCGACCGGACTGGATCTGGCGCCCATTCTCGAGCGTGCTTTAGTCAAGGGATGACTCATGCGATCAGGCCGGTCGATTTCGGCAATCTGAAAACGATGACCTACGAGGTCGCCGATCGAGTTGCGCGGATCACCTTCAATCGGCCCGAGAAAGGCAACGCGATCGTCGCGGATACACCGCTGGAGTTGTCGGCGCTGGTGGAGCGCGCCGACCTCGATCCCAAGGTGCACGTCATTCTGGTCTCCGGCCGGGGCGACGGTTTCTGCGCGGGCTTCGACCTGTCGGCTTACGCGGACGGCACCGGCTCGGCGGGCGGCACCGGCGCCTACCAGGGCACGGTGCTGGACGGCAAGACGCAGGCCGTCAACCACCTGCCCAACCAGCCGTGGGACCCGATGATCGACTACCAGATGATGAGCCGGTTCGTGCGCGGGTTCTCCAGCCTGATGCATGCCGACAAGCCGACGGTGGTCAAGATTCACGGCTACTGCGTGGCCGGCGGCACCGACATCGCGCTGCACGCCGACCAGGTGATCGCCGCAGCCGACGCCAAGATCGGGTACCCGCCGACACGGGTCTGGGGTGTGCCCGCGGCGGGCTTGTGGGCACACCGGCTCGGCGACCAGCGTGCCAAACGTTTGCTGTTCACGGGCGATTGCATCACCGGTGCCCTAGCGGCCGAATGGGGCCTGGCCGTTGAGGCGCCGGATCCGAAGGACCTCGACGAACGCACCGAGCGGCTGGTGCAACGGATCGCTGCCTTGCCGGTCAATCAGCTGGTCATGATCAAGCTGGCGCTCAATTCGGCTCTGCTGCAACAGGGTGTGGCCACCAGCAGGATGGTCAGCACGGTATTCGACGGGATCGCCCGGCACACGCCCGAGGGCCACGCCTTCGTCGCCGACGCGGTCGAGCACGGCTTCCGGGATGCGGTCAAGCACCGCGACGAGCCCTTCGGCGACTACGGCCGGAAAGCGTCCGGAGTGTAACTTCATGCCGAAATCGCTGGCGCGCATGACCGCTCGCTCAGTGGTGCTCAGTCTGCTGCTCGGGGCTCACCCCGCGTGGGCCAGTGCAGGCAAACTGGTCAGGCTGACAGCCGATTTCGGTATCAAGGAGGCGACGTTGCGGGTGGCGCTGACCCGTATGGTCAGCACCGGCGACCTGATCAGATCCGCCGACGGTTACCGGCTTTCGGATCGGTTGCTGGCCCGTCAGCGGCGGCAGGACGAGGCTATGCGCCCGCGGGCCCGGGACTGGAACGGCTCCTGGCGCCTGGTAGTGATCACCAGCGTCGGCAACGACGCCCGCACCCGCGCCGCGTTGCGAACCAACCTGCAGGACAAGCGGTTCGGTGAACTACGCGAAGGGGTGTGGTTGCGGCCCGACAACCTCGACCTGGAACTTCCCCCTGATATCACAGCTCAGGTGCGGGTGCTCAGCGCCCACGATGACGCACCCGCTGAGCTGGCGGCACGGCTATGGGACCTAGCCGACTGGGCCGACGCCGGCGAGCAGTTGCTGGACGAGATCGCCCAAGCCGCAGACATTCCCGGTCGTTTCGTGGTGGCCGCCGCGATGGTCCGCCATCTGCTCACCGATCCGATGCTGCCCGCCGAACTGCTGCCCGCACAGTGGCCGGGTGCCCGGCTGCGCGCGGCATACCATGACTTCGCCACCGAGCTGGCGAAACGCCTTGACCCAACTCAACTTCTGGAGGCGACGTGAGCGATCTGGTGCAAGTGGAGCGCACCGGCCCGGTGACCACGGTAATCATCAACCGGCCGGCGGAGCGCAATGCGGTCAACGGCCCGACGGCCGCCGCGCTCTATTCGGCATTCGAGCAATTCGACCGCGACGACACCGCTGCGGTGGCCGTGTTGTGCGGTAATGGCGGAACCTTTTGCGCCGGAGCTGATTTGAAGGCCTTCGGCACGGCGGAGGCAAATGCCGTGCACCGCACGGGCCCAGGTCCGATGGGCCCGTCACGAATGGTGCTGTCCAAACCGGTAATTGCCGCTGTCAGTGGCTACGCCGTAGCCGGTGGTCTGGAATTGGCGTTGTGGTGCGACCTGCGGGTGGCCGAAGAGGACGCCGTGTTCGGTGTGTTCTGCCGCCGCTGGGGAGTACCGCTGATCGACGGCGGCACGGTGCGGTTGCCGCGGCTGATCGGACACAGCCGGGCGATGGACATGATCCTCACCGGCCGGGCGGTGCGGGCTGATGAGGCGCTGGCGATGGGACTGGCCAATCGTGTGGTGCCCAAGGGGCAGGCCAGGCAGGCGGCCGAGGCGTTGGCGGCCGAGTTGGCCGCCCTGCCGCAGCAGTGCCTGCGATCGGATCGGTTGTCGGCGCTGCACCAATGGGGTCTGCCCGAATCGGCGGCGCTCGATCTGGAATTCGCCAGCATGTCCCGGGTGGCGGGCGAGGCGTCGACGGGAGCCGCACGCTTTGCCGCGGGCGCCGGTCGCCACGGCGCCCCGGCGTGACGTGACGGCGCCCGGCGCGTCAGCCGCCTTTGTTGATGGTGTTGCCCGAGCCGATGTTGTCGACCTTCGGGTCACCGTCCTTGTAGGTGATGGTGTTGTTGAGCCCCAGCACGCTCAGGTGCTGGTCGATCTTGTCGAAGGTGATCTTGTTGTTGGTGCCGCCGATGGTCACCGTCGAGCAGGTGCCGTTGACGGTGAGGGTGTTTTCCGAGCCGGCGACATTCAGTGACTTGCCGTCGGCGCAGTCCAGGGTGGCGGTCGTCCCGATCGACCCGTAGTTCAGCATGTTGCCGATCTCGATCGACGCGGTCGTCGGGGGCCCGTTGGACGTGGACGGCGCCGCCGTTCCGCTGCTCGTCGCGGTTGTGGACTTTCCGGAGCTGCTGGTGGCCGGCGGGGGATTGGCCGTCGAGCTGCAGGCGACCAGCCCGGCGGCCGTCGTGCCGAGTGCCAGTGTCAGAGCGATCGCGGACAGCCGCGAGGTGGGGACGTGAGCGCGCATAGGCTCCTCGATTCCTTAGGGGCCCACTCGCTGGAGCCGGTTGACCATACCCAGTTCGCGGCCGCGATCCCAGATGAATGGATCGCCGTTCTTGAAGAACACCGTCTGATCCCAACCGTAGACCGTGATGTCGTTGATCACCGTGTCGGCAACGACGGTGTTGGACGAGCCCATCACCGTCACCGCCCAGCACGTTCCCTTCGCGGTGATGATGTTGGCGGTGCCGTTGACCAACAGGGTCGAATCGTTGCAGTCCAAGACCTGCTCGAGGCCCTCGCCGGTGATATGGGTGTCGCCGTTTTTCGCGTGCGCGGCCGGCGGTAGCGCGATCGACGTGACGGCGGTGGTGACGATGGTGACGGCGCAGCTGGCCAGTGACGCGGCGGCGGTTGTCCATTTCACTGCGGGCCCCCCCCCTCCGTTGGCGCGTGATCGGTGCTCGATTGAGGTGTGCACCTAGCCTAGGTGTAGTGCCCTGCCCGACGACAGCGTTGAGCGCATTTGGTTGACACCCCGCCGCGCCCGCCTCTGGCGCGGTCGATCCACGGTCGGGTCAACTAGAGTCATTAGTTGACCCACCGTTGACCTCCCACAACCGCTAGAGCGGCGATGACCCACCGTCATTCGCACGTGGAGCAATTGAAGGACGATCGTCATGGCAGCTTCGCCGGAATCGCCGTCAACGGCTGGGCGCCAGCGCGCCGTGAAAGCCGCGGCGCGGCCGGCCAAGTTGAGCCGAGATTCCATCGTCGAGGGTGCCCTGACCTTCCTGGACCGGGAGGGCTGGGATTCGCTGACCATCAACGCGCTGGCGACCCAACTGGGAACCAAGGGGCCGTCGCTGTACAACCATGTGGACAGCCTGGAGGACCTGCGCCGCGCGGTGCGGGTTCGGGTGATCGACGACATCATCACGATGCTGAACAGGGTTGGCGAGGGGCGCGCCCGCGATGACGCGGTATTGGTCATGGCGGGTGCGTACCGCAGCTATGCCCACCACCATCCGGGTCGGTACTCGGCATTCACCCGGATGCCGTTGGGCGGCGACGATCCCGAGTACGCCGCGGCGACCAGAAGTGCCGCCGCGCCGGTGATCGCTGTGCTGTCCTCCTACGGCCTGGAAGGCGAAGAGGCCTTTTACGCAGCGCTGGAGTTCTGGTCGGCACTACACGGGTTCGTGCTGCTGGAAATGACCGGCGTGATGGATGAGATCGATACCGACGCGGTGTTCTCCGACATGGTGTTGCGCCTGGCGGCGGGGATGGAAAAGCGCACCGCGGAGCACGGCGCCAAGCAGGCCTAACGCTGATTGGGTAGGCCCGGGTAATGGATCTCCGCTTGGTTCGGGCACCACTTTGACCTGCCTGACCGCCGAGCGGTATTGTGGTTGCTCGTGCCTGGCGGCCTACAGCGCCCGACTTGAGGGCGTGGATGCCGGGCCAATTCGCATGTCCATGATGTCACCGAGATGTCATGGACGAGGCGGATTGAGTTCGGAGGCCAACCGCATGCGACGCACCCGGCAGCGGGGTACGGCGTTTGACACGACGTTGGTTCCGAGGCAGGGCATAACTGCAGTACAAGGACTTGATAACAATACGGGGACCGGAGCCGGACCCTAGACAGCGACACAGAAAGCCGGTAGATGCCAACCATTCAGCAGCTGGTCCGAAAGGGTCGTCGGGACAAGATCGCCAAGGTCAAGACCGCGGCTCTCAAGGGCAGCCCGCAGCGCCGTGGCGTGTGCACTCGGGTGTACACCACCACTCCGAAGAAGCCGAACTCGGCGCTTCGCAAGGTCGCGCGGGTGAAGCTGACCAGTCAGGTTGAGGTCACGGCATACATCCCCGGCGAGGGCCACAACCTGCAGGAGCACTCGATGGTGCTGGTGCGTGGCGGCCGGGTGAAGGACCTGCCCGGTGTGCGGTACAAAATCATCCGCGGTTCGCTCGACACCCAGGGAGTGAAGAACCGCAAGCAGGCTCGCAGCCGTTACGGCGCCAAGAAGGAGAAGAGCTGATGCCGCGCAAAGGGCCCGCGCCCAAGCGTCCGTTGGTCAACGACCCGGTGTACGGGTCGCAGCTGGTCACCCAACTGGTGAACAAGGTTCTGCTGAAGGGGAAGAAATCGCTGGCCGAGCGCATTGTTTATGGAGCGCTCGAACATGCCCGCGACAAGACCGGCACCGATCCCGTCATCACCCTCAAGCGCGCTCTCGACAATGTCAAACCGGCCTTGGAGGTCCGCAGCCGCCGCGTGGGTGGTGCGACCTACCAGGTGCCGGTCGAGGTGCGCCCGGACCGGTCGACCACGCTGGCGCTGCGCTGGCTCGTCGGCTACTCGCGGCAACGCCGGGAGAAGACGATGATCGAACGGTTGGCAAACGAAATTCTGGATGCCAGCAACGGCCTCGGGGCCTCCGTCAAGCGGCGTGAGGACACCCACAAGATGGCCGAGGCGAACCGCGCCTTTGCGCATTATCGCTGGTGAGAGCTGCCGGCGAGAGGCGGCCGGGCGCAACCGACAGCGAATTAACTACGCAACCGAAAGAGTGGGAAGACTTCTGTGGCACAGAAGGACGTGCTAACTGACCTGAGCAGGGTCCGCAACTTCGGCATCATGGCACATATCGATGCCGGCAAAACCACGACGACCGAGCGAATCCTGTACTACACCGGCATCAACTACAAGATCGGTGAGGTGCACGACGGCGCCGCGACGATGGACTGGATGGAGCAGGAGCAGGAGCGCGGTATCACCATCACCTCTGCTGCGACGACGACGTTCTGGAAAGACAACCAGCTCAACATCATTGACACGCCGGGACACGTCGACTTCACCGTCGAGGTGGAGCGCAACCTGCGGGTGCTCGACGGGGCGGTCGCCGTTTTCGACGGCAAAGAGGGCGTCGAGCCGCAGTCCGAGCAAGTCTGGCGCCAAGCCGACAAATATGATGTCCCGCGTATCTGCTTCGTCAACAAGATGGACAAGATCGGCGCCGACTTCTACTTCTCGGTGCGCACCATGGAGGAGCGGCTGGGGGCCAACGCCGTGCCGATCCAGCTGCCCATCGGCTCCGAGGCCGACTTCGAAGGCGTCGTCGACCTGGTCGAGATGAACGCCAAGGTATGGCGCGGCGAGACCAAGCTGGGCGAGACCTACGACACCATCGAAATCCCGGCCGACCTGCGGGAAAAAGCCGAGGAATACCGCACCAAGCTGATCGAGACGGTCGCCGAGACTGACGAGGAGTTGCTGGAGAAGTACCTCGGCGGCGAGGAACTCACCGTCGCGGAGATCAAGGCCGGGATCCGCAAGCTGACGATCGCCAGTGAGATTTACCCGGTGCTGTGCGGCAGCGCCTTCAAGAACAAGGGCGTGCAGCCGATGCTCGACGCCGTGGTGGATTACCTGCCGTCGCCGCTGGACGTGCCGCCGGCCATCGGCCATCCGCCCGGCAAGGAGGACGAAGAGGTCGTCCGCAACGCGACTACCGACGAGCCCTTCGCAGCGCTGGCGTTCAAGATCGCCACGCATCCGTTCTTCGGCAAGTTGACCTACATCCGGGTGTACTCGGGCACCGTCGAGTCCGGCAGCCAGGTCATCAATGCCACCAAGGGCAAAAAGGAGCGGCTGGGCAAGCTGTTCCAGATGCATTCCAACAAGGAGAACCCTGTCGAGCGGGCCAGCGCCGGCCACATCTACGCGGTGATCGGCCTAAAGGACACCACGACCGGTGACACGCTGGCCGACCCGAACAACCAGATCGTGCTGGAGTCGATGACTTTCCCCGACCCGGTGATCGAGGTGGCGATCGAGCCCAAGACCAAGAGCGACCAGGAGAAGCTGAGCCTGTCAATCCAGAAGCTCGCCGAGGAGGACCCCACCTTCAAGGTGCATCTGGATCAAGAAACCGGCCAGACCGTGATCGGT
Source organism: Mycobacterium pseudokansasii (assembly GCF_900566075.1). NCBI lineage: Bacteria > Bacillati > Actinomycetota > Actinomycetes > Mycobacteriales > Mycobacteriaceae > Mycobacterium > Mycobacterium pseudokansasii. Next base: position 1,026,360 of record NZ_UPHU01000001.1, read on the forward strand.
GGTATGGGCGAGCTGCACCTGGACATCCTGGTGGACCGGATGCGCCGCGAGTTCAAGGTCGAGGCCAATGTCGGCAAGCCGCAGGTGGCCTACAAGGAGACCATTCGCCGCGTGGTGGACACCGTCGAGTACACCCACAAGAAGCAGACGGGCGGCTCCGGCCAGTTCGCCAAGGTGATCATCAAACTGGAGCCGTTCACCGGCGAAGACGGTGCGACCTACGAGTTCGAGAACAAGGTCACCGGTGGCCGCATCCCGCGCGAGTACATCCCGTCGGTCGACGCCGGAGCCCAAGACGCTATGCAATACGGTGTGCTGGCCGGCTACCCGCTGGTGAATCTCAAGGTCACCTTGCTCGACGGTGCCTTCCACGAGGTCGACTCCTCGGAAATGGCATTCAAGATCGCCGGTTCCCAGGCGCTGAAGAAGGCGGCGGCCCAGGCGCAGCCGGTCATCCTGGAGCCGATCATGGCCGTGGAGGTCACCACGCCCGAAACGTATATGGGCGATGTGATCGGCGACTTGAACTCGCGCCGTGGTCAGATCCAGGCCATGGAGGAGCGGGGCGGTTCGCGCGTCGTCAAGGCGCACGTGCCGCTGTCGGAGATGTTCGGCTACGTCGGCGACCTGCGGTCCAAGACTCAAGGCCGGGCGAACTACTCGATGGTGTTCGACTCCTACGCCGAAGTGCCGGCTCAGGTGTCGAAGGAGATCATCGCGAAGGCGACGGGCGAGTAGGTGCAGCCTACGAGGCAAGGAGTCGAGCAATGAGCACAGCGAAGGCGACGGGCGAGTAGGTGCAGCCTACGAGGCAAGGAGTCGAGCAATGAGCACAGCGAAGGCGACGGGCGAGTAATAGGTCGTCGGGCTCACGAGTAAGCTGGCCCGGTTACCTACCGCGGCATAACCGAAAACATCAACACTGCTTTTATAAGCACCAACAGTCCAGGAGGACACAACAGTGGCGAAGGCGAAGTTCCAGCGGACCAAGCCCCACGTCAACATCGGGACCATCGGTCACGTTGACCACGGCAAGACCACCCTGACCGCGGCTATCACCAAGGTCCTGCACGACAAGTTCCCGGACCTGAACGAGTCGAAGGCGTTCGACCAGATCGACAACGCGCCTGAGGAGCGTCAGCGCGGTATCACGATCAACATCGCGCACGTGGAGTACCAGACCGAGAAGCGGCACTATGCACACGTCGACGCGCCGGGCCACGCCGACTACATCAAGAACATGATCACTGGCGCCGCCCAGATGGACGGCGCGATCCTGGTGGTTGCCGCCACGGACGGCCCGATGCCGCAGACCCGTGAGCACGTGCTGCTCGCGCGTCAGGTGGGTGTGCCCTACATCTTGGTCGCGCTGAACAAGGCCGACGCCGTCGACGACGAGGAGCTGCTCGAGCTCGTCGAGATGGAGGTCCGCGAACTGCTGGCCGCCCAGGAGTTCGACGAGGACGCCCCGGTAGTGCGGGTCTCGGCACTCAAGGCTCTCGAGGGCGATCCCAAGTGGGTGGAGTCGGTGGAGCAGCTGATGGATGCGGTCGACGAGTCGATCCCGGACCCGGTCCGTGAGACCGACAAGCCGTTCCTGATGCCCGTCGAGGACGTCTTCACCATCACCGGCCGCGGCACCGTGGTCACCGGTCGTGTGGAGCGCGGCGTGGTCAACGTCAACGAGGAAGTGGAGATCGTCGGCATCCGCCCGACGACCACCAAGACCACCGTCACCGGTGTGGAGATGTTCCGCAAGTTGCTCGACCAGGGGCAGGCCGGCGACAACGTCGGGCTGTTGCTCCGTGGCGTCAAGCGTGAAGACGTCGAGCGCGGCCAGGTCGTCATCAAGCCCGGCACCACCACACCGCACACCGAGTTCGAGGGCCAGGTCTACATCCTGTCCAAGGACGAGGGCGGGCGGCACACGCCGTTCTTCAACAACTACCGTCCGCAGTTCTACTTCCGCACCACCGACGTGACCGGTGTGGTGACGCTGCCGGAGGGCACCGAGATGGTGATGCCCGGCGACAACACCAACATTGCGGTGAAGCTGATCCAGCCCGTCGCCATGGACGAAGGTCTTCGGTTCGCGATCCGTGAAGGCGGCCGTACTGTCGGCGCCGGCCGGGTCACCAAGATCATCAAGTAGCGCTAACCGGTTCATCGCCAGGCCCGGATTGCCGATCATGGCAATCCGGGCCTGGTGCTTGTTGCCCTCGGCAAGCGACTGTGTCCGCAGCGCGGTATGTGATCGGTAGCCGAACGTGCGCGCTAATCTGACACGACCTAACCGTGATGCGAGGAGCAGGCACATGCTGGCGCGCTATATCAAGATGCAGTTGTTGGTGCTGTTGTGCGGCGGCCTGGTCGGGCCGATCTTCTTGATCGTTTACTTCACGCTTGGCCTGGGCAGCCTGATGTCGTGGATGTTCTATGTCGGTCTCCTGATCACCGTGGCGGACGTGCTGATCGCGCTGGCATTGACCAATTGGGGCGTCAAGACGGCGGCCAAGAGTGCCGCGCTCGAGCAGAGCGGTGTGCTGGCGCTCGCGCAAATCACCGGCCTCACAGAAACCGGGACCCGGATCAATGACCAACCGGTGGTCAAGGTGCACCTGCACATCGCCGGACCCGGCATCGTGCCGTTCGACAGCGAAGACCGGGTCATCGCCAGCGTGACCCGCCTCGGCAACCTGACCGCGCGCAAGCTTGTCGTTCTGGTCGACCCGTCCACCCAGCAATACCTGATTGATTGGGAGCGCAGCGCGTTGGTCAACGGCCTGCTCCCGGCCCAGTTCACCTTGGCCGAGGACAACAAGACCTACGACTTGAGCGGGCAGGCCGGCCCGTTGATGGAGATCCTGCAGATCCTGAAGGCCAATGGCATTCCACTCAACCGAATGGTCGACATCCGGTCGAATCCGGCGTTGCGTCAGCAGATCCAAGCGGTGGTACGACGGGCGGCCGAGCAGCAGGCACCGGGGTCCCAGCCGGCCGCCTCGCAGGCGTCGATCGCCGATCGGCTGCAGGAGCTGGAGTCGCTGCGGGCCAGCGGCGTGGTGAACGATCAGGAGTACACCAGCCGGCGGGCGCAGATCATCGCCGAAATCTGAGCGGGGACGGGTCGTCGCCGGGCGGCTGGATCGCCCGGTCCGCCTCCGCCGACTGCGTTTGTTCGAGTGTGCGCCTACGGATTCCGGTGTGACCACACGGCGGCATACCGGCCGGGAACTCGCCGTGGCCGCACAGTCAAAGCCGCCACTGCACACTCGACGGCCAAGCCCGCCCGTGACCCGCCGTCGCCTCGTCGCCGGCCGTTAGAACACGTTCCAATTCCGCTGCTAGCCTGACAGGCGGCGGAAGGGGTGCACGTGGCTGGATCACTACGGGGACGGGTCGCATTCGTCACCGGAGCTGCCCGCGCTCAGGGACGGTCGCACGCGGTGCGGCTGGCCCGGGAGGGGGCCGACATCATCGCGCTGGACATCTGTGCGCCGGCGTCGGACTGTCTCACTTACCCCGCGGCCACACCGGAGGACCTCAACGAGACCGTCCGCGCGGTGGAGGCCGAGGGCCGCAAGGTGCTGGCGCGCGAGGCCGATGTCCGCGACGGCGCGGCGCTGCGCCAGCTGGTGGCCGATGGCATCGCGGCTTTCGGCCGGCTGGACATCCTGGTGGCCAATGCCGGGGTGCTGGGCTGGGGGCGGCTCTGGGAACTCACCGATGAGCAGTGGGACACCGTGGTCGGGGTCAACCTCACCGGCACCTGGCAGACCCTGCGCGCCGCGGTGCCCGCGATGATCGAGGCGGGCAACGGCGGGTCGATCGTGGTGGTCAGCTCTGCGGCGGGGCTGAAGGCCACGCCGGGAAACGGACACTACGCAGCGAGCAAGCACGGATTGGTCGCGTTGACCAACACGCTGGCGCTCGAGCTCGGCGAGTTCGGTATCCGGGTCAACTCCATCCACCCGTATTCGGTCGACAGCCCGATGATCGAGCCCAAAGTGATGATGCAAATATTTGCCAAGCATGCCGGCTATGTGCATAGCTTCCCGCCAATGCCGTTGCAGCCCAAGGGATTCATGGCTCCCGATGAGGTCTCCGACGTGGTCGTGTGGTTGGCCGGCGACGGCTCGGGCACGCTGACCGGAACGCAGATACCCGTCGACAAGGGCGCCTTGAAGTATTGACGCGCGATCGTGTATGAACTGCAGGTGACCAGTAGCGAAGGCGTAAACCGCGGGATCGTGATCGTCGGTGGGGGACTGGCCGCAGCCCGGACCGCCGAGCAACTCCGCCGGGCCGGCTACGCGGGTCGCCTCACGATTGTCAGCGACGAAGTCCACCTCCCCTACGACCGGCCGCCGTTGTCCAAGGAAGTACTGCGCAAGGAGGTCGACGACGTCGCCCTCAAACCGCGTGAGTGGTACGACGAGAAGGACATCACGCTTCGGCTGGGGTCGGCGGCCACCGGCCTCGACACCGTCGCCCAGACACTGACCCTGGCCGACGGAACCGTCTTGGGCTACGACGAGCTCGTCATCGCGACCGGCCTGGTGCCGCGGCGCATTCCGACCTTCCCGGACATCGAGGGCATTCGGGTGCTGCGGTCGTACGACGAGTGCATGGCGTTGCGCACCCACGCGTCGGCCGCCACCCGCGCCGTCGTCGTCGGGGCCGGTTTTATCGGCTGCGAGGTGGCGGCCAGCCTGCGCGGTCTGGGTGTGGCCGTGGTGTTGGTCGAACCGCAGCCGACGCCGCTGGCATCGGTGCTCGGCGCGCAGATCGGTCAGCTGGTGGCCCGCCTACATCGGGACGAGGGCGTCGACGTGCGCACCGGTATCGGCGTGGCCGAGGTCCGCGGTGCGGGCCATGTCGACACGGTGGTCCTGACCGACGGTACGGAACTACCCGCCGACCTGGTGGTTGTCGGCATAGGGTCGCATCCGGCGACCGGCTGGCTCGACGGTAGCGGCGTCAACGTCGACAACGGCGTGATCTGTGACGAAGCCGGACGCACCAGTGCGCCCAATGTCTGGGCGCTCGGTGATGTCGCCTCCTGGCGCGATCCGATGGGACACCAAGTGCGCGTGGAACATTGGAGCAATGTTGCCGACCAGGCCCGGGTGGTTGTGCCGGCGATGCTGGGCCGCGACGTACCGTCCAACGTGGTCGTCCCCTATTTCTGGAGCGACCAGTATGACGTCAAGATCCAGTGCTTGGGTGAGCCGCACGCCACCGATATCGTCCACCTCGTCGAGGACGACGGCCGAAGGTTCCTGGCCTACTACGAGCGCGATGGTGTGCTGGTCGGGGTGGTGGGCGGCGGGATGCCGGGCAAGGTCATGAAGGTGCGCTCCAAGATCGCCGCCGGCGTACCCATCTCCGAAATGCTGGAATCACCCGACGCCGGTTGAGCCTTATTCCGGCAGCACTTGACGGGTTCGGATGGCCCTTGCGAGCTCAGCCACGGCGGTCAGCCATTCGGTGGTTCGGTGTTCGGGCTGTTTTCCGGTCTGGATTTGCTGACGGAATTCCCGTAGTGCTCGACTGTTCGCCTGCACGCGCTCGTCCATCAATCCCGAAAACGTCGCAATCTCCGGTGCGTGGGTCCGCCACAGCGGAATCGTGGTGTTATGCAACTGCATTCGGAACTTCTCCAGCCAGATGACCGGGCCGGCGTATGAGTGCAGTATCAGGCTGCCGTCCGGGAATCCGATTTCGATGCGCTGCGGTACGGGGCTGTCGCTCCCGTCGTCGACGGCGCCGGCGTCATGGCTGCATTGCACGCGTACCGGCACGTCGTCGATGACCCCGCGAAAGCTCCTGAACGGGTGTTCCGGTGTAGCGCTCGGCGCCACTTCGCGCTCCAGGGCTGACCCGGCCAGGGAGCCCAGCGCTCGTCCCAGCAGATCGAATGTGGCATATGCCGATCGGGGCGCGGTAACGACGGAGGCGTACGTCGGCGGGTTCGAGGCTCGGCGCCGACGGCATTCGCCGACGAACGCGCGCGCCGGGCCCAATTCCGCGAAGTGGCAGTTGACGGCATGAATTACCTTCGCCGACAAGGCTTTTTGACGCAGCTCCCGGAGTAGGTCGGCGCGCACCGGGTGCTCCATCAGGACGTGCACACCGCGGCGCAGCAGCTGTGCGGTCACCAATCCCGCGGTTGGCGGCGGAAGCGCGACGATGGCGGCCCGCGCCTTGTCGGGAACCTCCGCGACGCTTGTCCAGGAACGTTTCGCCGCGCGGCAAGCCGTGCGGAACGCTCGCTGCCGGCGGCGAGTATGCCGATCAGCTCGAACGAGTCGGTCAGTTCCTGCAGCGACGGGACGTAGCAGGCGCCGTAGTTGGTGCCGCACAGAACTACCGGTGTCGCGGTCACGACAGCGTGGGGGGATGCTCGGCCGGGCCGGCGGCGAGCTCGCGTTCGGGCACGTTAACGTGGGCCGCGCGGTAGCTGGTCGCCTTTCCCTGGCTCACCGACACCGTCAGCGACGCCGGGCGCACCGCCTGCACTGCGGGAATACCGAGACTGTCCAGCCAGGTGATATCGGCGACGGGAGTGATACCGGCAGCGGAACGGGATGGCTGTACGGCCTGCCATGTCTCCTCGGGGCTGATGGTCCGATGCGTGCCCGTGCGATGGCCGATAACCGCAGGGTCGGCCGAGCCGAGGAACCGATTGGGCCAAAAGGACCAATCCGGGCCGAAATTCCCCGTGGTGCCCGGTGAGCATGAATCGGCATGGCAGCATCTACGGAGATTTGGTGAGACGCACAGAGGCGATGACCCGCCGAATGGGATGCGAGTCACCGCCTTATCATACTGCGTGACCGGCGGACCGTATGGCATGAGCCGAATAGCCATTTATCGGGCTGAACGCCGATCCCCGAATGGCGCGGGTGGTGTTCTCCGATCGGTGGACAGGCCCACGACCCGGGCGCGACAAAACTACTGCCAGGTCACCGGTGGCCCGTGCGGATGACATTCGCCCAGGACCCGCGTCCGCCCGTCAGGCCAACTGGCGGCGCGGACCAGGAATTTCAGCGCACCGGCGGGTCCGTTGCGCGCCGGCTCGAGCGTCAGGTGCGCGAACGGGGTGCGCTCGCCGGCTTGCGCGCCCAGGTGCTCGACCGCGGCGCCGATCGCGGACCGCTCGTCGGCGGACAGGTACTGCCAGGTGATCGAATGCCACAGCACCGTCATGGCGCCGTCGGCCAGTGTCAGCGCGGCGACCGCCTCGGCCGCGGTCTGACGGTGCAGTTGCGCCGGGACGTTCCGGGCGACCTCGATGGCGCCGCGCAGCCGTTTCAGGCGGGCGTGCTGGTCGGGCCAGACGTAGCTCAACACGGTCAATTCGCCGTCGGCGCCGGTCACATCGATGGGCGCGATGTCGTACCCGTGGCGCTCGACGATGCGCACCGCAGCGGTCGGCGGCAACCGACCGCGCCACGCATCGTCGATCGTCACCGGTGTCTCGGCCGGTCCCCACTGGCCGCCGTGGTAGCGATAGCGGTACCGGTCTGCCCGCAGGTTCAGGCCGGCGCTGGCACCGATCTCGAAAAGTCTTACCGGCAACCTGAATTCGTGGTTGAGGTGTAACAGGCCACCGATCAGCGCGGCGGACCGGCCGACCTCGTTGGTTTGTGGTGGTTGGTCCAGGGCCGCCCGCAACGCATCGGTGCGATCGACGGCGACACGCACGATGTCGGGCCAGGCGGATGCGGCATCCCAGCTGCCGCCGGTGCTCGGATACCAGCGGCGCAACGACGGCGCCCGGCCGTCGAGTACCAACCGGTGCAGGCCGCCGAGTAGACGCAGCGGCACTGCGTGGCGTGATGGGTCGGCCTCGTGGCCGGCCAGGACGGTCGCGAAGACCCCGTCGGCTTCGACGTCGGCGGCCACCAGCTCGAACAGCTCGCCGTACATCGGTGAGCCGGAGCCGGCGCAGAACCGTCCCTGCGATCGCAGGGTGTGCAGCAGGTGCCCGCTATCGATGGGGCCGCTCATCCGAGCCGGTCCAACCCGGCGCCGACGACGTCGAAGGCATTGCCGAGTGTCTCGGGCAGCGACACGGATTCGTCACCCAGCCAGTTTTCGTAGGCGCTCAAAGCGACCCCGAGCATCGTCCAGGCGATGGTCTGAGGCAATAGGTCGGTGGTCCTGCCGCCGAGCCTGCGGGCCACGAACCCGGCGATCACCGCTCGCCAGCCGGCATACATCGTCATCGAATATGCCTGCAGCTCAGCGGTTTCCAGAATGATACGCATCCGCTGGCGGTGCCGGACGGTCTCGGACTCGTCGAAGGTGTTGAACGCCAACAGCGCCGCACGCAACGCAGCGCCCAGTCGGACCCGCGGATCGATGTTGTCGAGCAGGAGCTGTAACTGCGCGAGGTGGGCGTCGAAGTCACCCCACGGAATCGCGTTCTTGGATGCGTAGTAGCGAAAGAGGGTGCGACGGGCGATGCCGGCTGCCTGCGCGACGTCGTCGACGCTGACTTCGCCGAAGCCGCGGGCAGCGAACAACTCGATGGCAACGTCGGTGATGTGGTGCTTGGTCGTCGAGCGGCGCCGGCCCACCCGCGACGCGTGCAGCATCAGACCCCGCCCTTCCATTTAGGCACTCGATGCCATATTCTAGCGATCAGTGTGACCGGTACCACCTCACATTGTCGAGGCCCAGGACGAAAGGCATCCACGTGGACCACGAGACTGACACCGACGTCGAACTCGTCACCGAGACCCTGGTTGAAGAAGTTTCCATTGACGGCATGTGCGGGGTCTACTGACCCGGTGCCGGATTGCCCGGTTCTCCCCCGCAAGCGGGTGGGACCCCCACCTCGGGGTGCTATCCGGCCCGCATCGTCGCAGGGCGTGCCTGACGAGTTCGATCCGGATCGCGGCTGGCGGCTGCACCCGCAGGTGGCGGTTCGGCCCGAGCCCTTCGGCGCGCTGCTGTATCACTTCGGCAACCGCAAGCTGTCGTTTCTGAAGAATCGCACCATCCTGACGGTGGTGCAGTCGCTGGCCGATTATCCCGACGCGCGCTCCGCCTGCCGTGGCGCCGGTGTGGCGGATTCCGGACAGGGTCCCTATCTGCATGCGCTGGGTGTGCTGGCCGCTTCGACGATGTTGATCCCCCGGGAGGACCGGTGACGGTACCGCGGCTCATCGAGCAGTTCGAACACGGACTGGACGCGCCGATCTGTCTGACCTGGGAGTTGACCTACGCTTGCAACCTGGCGTGTGTGCACTGTCTTTCGTCGTCCGGCAGACGTGATCCGCGCGAGCTGTCCACCCGCCAGTGCAAGGACATCATCGACGAGCTCGAACGCATGCAGGTGTTCTACGTGAACATCGGTGGCGGTGAACCTACGGTGCGTCCCGACTTTTGGGAGTTGGTGGATTACGCCACCGCCCACCGGGTCGGCGTGAAGTTCTCCACCAATGGGGTTCGCATCACCCCGGAGGTGGCGGCGCGGTTGGCCGCCAGTGACTACGTGGACGTCCAGATCTCGCTCGACGGCGCGACCGCCGAGGTCAACGACGCGGTCCGCGGCCCGGGCTCGTATGCGATGGCGGTGCGTGCTCTGGAAAACCTGGCCGAGGCGGGCTTCGGCAAGGCCGGAGCCGCCAAGATCTCGGTGGTGGTCACCCGCCACAATGTCGGTCAGCTCGACGAATTCGCCGCGCTGGCAAGCCGTTACGACGCCACCCTGCGGATCACCCGGCTGCGCCCGTCGGGGCGGGGCGCCGATGTCTGGGAAGACCTGCACCCCACGGCGGCTCAGCAGGTTGAGCTCTACGACTGGTTGGTGCGCAACGGCGAGCGGGTGCTCACCGGCGACTCCTTCTTCCACCTGTCCCCACTGGGCGAATCCGGTGCGCTGGCCGGTCTCAATATGTGCGGCGCCGGCCGGGTGGTCTGCCTGATCGATCCGGTGGGCGACGTGTATGCCTGCCCGTTTGCCATCCATGACCGCTTTCTGGCCGGAAACGTGTTGTCCGACTCCGGCTTTGGCACTGGCTTCGAGAATGTTTGGAAGAACGCTCCGTTATTCCGTGAATTGCGGGAGCCGCAATCCGCGGGTGCTTGCGGCAGCTGCGGGCACTACGACAGCTGCCGGGGCGGATGCATGGCGGCCAAGTTTTTCACCGGCCTGCCACTGGACGGCCCGGATCCCGAATGCGTGCAAGGCCACGCTGCGCCGGCCCTGGCCCGCCAACGCGAGGCGCCGCGCCCGCGCGTCGACCATTCGCGAAAGGCAAGTCGACCCGTACCCCTGACACTGAACGTCAGACCGCCGGCCAGGCTCTGCAACGAAAGCCCGCTGTAGTCATGGCCGATGCCTGGTTCGAAACGGTGGCGGTCGCCCAGCAACGCGCAAAGCGGCGATTGCCCAAGTCGGTGTACTCGTCGCTGATCGCGGCAAGCGAAAACGGAATCACGGTCGCCGACAATGTCGCGGCCTTCGCAGAACTCGGCTTCGCGCCACACGTCATCGGCGCGACGGAAAAGCGTGACTTGGCCACGACCGTGATGGGCCAGGATATTTCGCTGCCGGTGATCATTTCGCCGACCGGTGTGCAGGCGGTCGATCCCGACGGCGAGGTGGCCGTCGCGCGGGCGGCGGCGGCCCGGGGCACCGCGATGGGCTTGTCCTCGTTCGCCAGCAAACCGATCGAAGAGGTCGTTGCCGCCAATCCCAAGATCTTCTTCCAGATTTACTGGCTCGGCGGCCGCGACGCCATCGCCGAGCGTGTCGAACGGGCTCGGCAGGCCGCAGCGGTCGGGCTGATCGTCACCACCGACTGGTCGTTCTCGCACGGGCGCGACTGGGGTAGCCCCAAGATTCCCGAAGAGATGAGCTTGTGGTCGGTGGTGCAGCGGTTCCCGGAGGCGATGGTGCGGCCGCGCTGGTTGTGGAAGTTCGGCAAGACGCTGCGCCCACCGGATCTGCGGGTGCCCAATCAGGGCCGCCGCGGCGAACCCGGCCCGACGTTCTTCGCCGCCTACGGCGAGTGGCTCGGCACCCCGCCGCCGACCTGGGAAGACATCGCCTGGCTGCGTGAGCTGTGGGGGGGCCCGTTCATGCTCAAGGGAGTGATGCGGGTGGACGACGCCAAAAGAGCGGTCGATGCCGGCGTTTCCGCGATATCGGTATCCAACCACGGCGGCAACAACCTGGACGGCACGCCTGCCTCGATTCGTGCCCTGCCCGCCGTGGCGGCAGCGGTCGGCGACCAGATCGAGGTGTTGCTGGACGGCGGCATCCGGCGGGGCAGCGACGTCGTCAAAGCGGTCGCGTTGGGTGCGCGAGCAGTGATGATCGGCCGCGCGTACCTCTGGGGACTGGCCGCCAACGGCCAGGCCGGCGTCGAAAACGTCCTCGACATCCTGCGCGGCGGCATCGACTCCGCGTTGATGGGCCTTTGCCGCAGTTCGGTCCATGACCTGCGGCCGGACGACATCATCGTGCCCGCGGGTTTCGCTCGGGAATTGGGTGTGTAACTTCCAAGTAAATTCCGGCCGCGTCAATATCGGTGGCGCAGAAAAAAATTCAGTAGAAGAGGTAACAATCGGTGCACGGCAGGTAAATTCGGCCTACCATCGGCGAGTGCCCGTACGCGGCGAACTGGGGAACTCGACGTCGAGCCAGCTACCAAGCATCTCGCCGACGATAGTGGTCCCGTTGGGGTCTACCGAACAACACGGTCCGCACCTGCCGCTGGATACCGACACCCGGATCGCGACCGCCGTCGCCCGGGCGGTGGCCACGCGTTTGCCCCGGCCGGACTGGCTGGTGGCTCCGGCGATCGCCTACGGCGCCAGCGGTGAGCATCAGAGCTTTGCCGGGACGATCTCCATCGGTATCGACGCCCTGGCCATGCTGCTGGTGGAGTACGGCAGGTCGGCCACTTGCTGGGCCGATCGGCTGGTTTTCGTCAACGGTCACGGCGGCAATATCGGGGCGTTGGGCCGCGCAGTCGGCCTGCTGCGCTCCGAAGGTCGCGACGCCGGATGGTGTTCGTGCAGCACCGTGGGCGGTGACGCGCATGCCGGGCACACTGAAACATCGGTACTGCTGCATATTTCGCCGGACGAAGTGCTGACCGACCGGTTGTTGGCCGGCAACGGCGCGCCGCTGCAGGAATTGCTGCCGTCGATGCGGCGCGGCGGAGTCGCGGCCGTCAGTCCGACCGGGGTGCTGGGCGACCCAACCACGGCGACGGCGGCGGCCGGAAGACGGATCTTCGCGGAGATGGTCGATGATTGCCGGCGTCGGATTGCCCGGTGGTTACCCGGACCCGACGGGATGCTGGCATGACCCAGACGCGACTGCCGGATGGGTTCGCGGTGCAGGTCGACCGCCGCGTGCGGGTGCTCGGCCACGGCTCGGCCCTGCTCGGTGGTTCACCGACCCGGCTGCTGCGGCTGGCTCCCGCCGCGCAGGACATGCTTTCCGACGGCCGGCTCAAGGTGCGCGACGAGCTCAGCGCACAACTGGCCCGCACCCTGCTGGATGCCACGGTGGCGCATCCGCGCCCCGCCAGCGGTCCCTCATATCGTGACGTCACCATAGTTATACCGGTGCGCGACAACACATCTGGTGTGCGCCGGTTGGTGGCCTCACTGCGTGGATTGCGCGTCATCGTGGTCGACGACGGGTCGGCGTGCCCGGTCGAATTGGAGGATTTTCCCGGGGCGCGCTGCGACATCGAGGTGCTGCATCACCCGCGCAGCAAAGGTCCGGCGGCGGCACGCAACACTGGTCTGGCGGCGTGCACCACCGACTTCGTGGCATTCCTGGATTCCGACGTGGCGCCACGCCGGGGATGGCTCGAAGCGCTGCTGGGCCACTTCTGTGATCCCACGGTCGCCTTGGTCGCGCCCCGCATCGTCGGTATGGCGCAAAGCGAGAACCTGGTGGCTCGTTACGAGGCGGTGCGCTCGTCGCTGGATCTCGGTTTGCGGGAGGCGCCGGTGCTACCGCACAGCCCGGTGTCCTACGTGCCGAGCGCCGCGATCGTCTGCCGCGCCGCAGCCCTGCGCGACGTGGGTGGTTTCGACGAGACCCTGTATTCGGGAGAGGACGTCGACCTGTGCTGGCGGTTGATCGAAGTCGGCGCCCGGCTGCGCTACGAGCCGATCGCGCTGGTCGCGCACGACCATCGCACGCAGCTACGGGACTGGATTGCGCGCAAGGCCTTCTACGGCGGTTCGGCCGCGCCCTTGTCTGTGCGTCACCCCGACAAGACCGCGCCGCTGGTGATTTCCGGCTGGGCACTGACGGCCTGGATCCTGATGTCATTGGGTACCGGGCTTTGTCAGCTGGCGTCGCTGGTCATCGCGGTGGTGACCGGTCGGCGCATCGCCAGGACAATGCGCAGCGCAGACACCTCACTGTCGGATGTGCTGGTAGTCGCCACGCGCGGATTGTGTTCCGCGGCTTTGCAGTTGGCGTCGGCTATGTGCCGGCACTACTGGCCGGTGACCTTGGTTGCGGCCCTGCTTTTTCGGCGCTGCCGGCGGGTCGTGCTGGTCGCCGCGATCGTCGAGGGCGTGGTCGACTGGCTCCGCCGTAAAGAGGCCGCCGATGGCGATACCGAACCGATCGGCGTGCTGACCTACGTGTTACTCAAGCGCGTCGACGACCTCGCCTACGGCCTGGGCCTGTGGTACGGCGTGGTGCGCGAACGCAATGTCGGCGCGCTCAAACCGCAAATTCGGGCATAACGGCCACCTTGACCGCTGCCGCCGGGCACAGCGACGTGTTGATCGTCGGCGCGGGCAGCGCCGGATCGGTTGTGGCCGCCCGTCTTTCTGCCGATCCCCGCTGTGTCGTGACCGTCCTCGAGGCGGGTCCCGGCCTCGCCGATCCGCAGCTGCTGGCACAAACCTCCGATGGGTTTCGGCTGCCGATCGGCGTCGGTAGTCCGCTGGTCCGGCGGTACCAGACCCGGCTCACCGACCGGCCGATTCGCCGACTGGCGATCGTTCGGGGTGCAACGCTCGGTGGTTGCGGTGCGATCAACGGCGGCTACTTCTGCCGCGGACTACCACAGGATTTCGATCGCGCCGCGCTACCCGGCTGGGCATGGCCAGACGTACTCGAACACTTCCGGGCCATCGAGACAGATCTGGATTTCAACACGCCTGCGCACGGTGGCGCCGGCCCCATCCTGGTTCGGCGGACGCGCGAGATGGCCGGCATCACCCAGCGCTTCATCACTGCTGCCGAGCGCGCCGGATTCCCCTGGATCGACGACCTGAACGACGTTGGACCGTCGAGTGTCTCGGGGGTGGGCGCGGTCCCGCTGAACATCGTGGACGGTGTCCGGACCGGGTCCGGCGCCGGGTATCTGCTGCCCGCGCTGCGGCGGCCAAACCTGACACTGCTGGAGCAAACCCGCGCCTTGCGATTGCGCTTCTCCGGCACCAGAGCCGTCGGTGTCGACGCGGTTGGCCCATCCGGGCCGATTATTCTGGCGGCCGACCGAATTGTTCTCTGCGCCGGTGCGATTGAGTCGGCGCATCTGCTCATGCTGTCCGGCGTCGGTGACGAGGCGATGCTGCGTGCGGTTGGCGTGCCGGTGGTGGCGCCGCTGGCGGTCGGAATGAATTGCAGCGATCACGCGGAATGGGTGCTCCCCACGACGTGGGGCGTGGTTCCCGAACGGCCGGTGCTGGAAGTGGTGCTCCATACCGCAGACGGCCTCGAGATCAGGCCCTATACCGGTGGTTTCGTGGCGATGACCGGTAATGGTATTGCGGGACAGCCTGATTGGCCACATATCGGGGTGGCGCTCATGCAGCCCAGGGCGCGCGGTCGGATCACGCTGATCTCGGCGGATCCCGACGTGCCGCCGCGGATCGAGCATCGTTACGACAGCGAGCCGGCCGACGTCGCCGCTCTGCAGCGGGGCGTCGACCTGGTCCGCGAAATATCCTGTGCAGCAACGGATATTGGGCAAGCGGCGTGGTCGACGTCACAACACCTGTGCGGCAGCGCCCCCATGGGTGCCGACGGTGACCCGCGGGGCGTCGTGGACGTCCGGTGCCGGGTGCACGGTATCCAAAACCTATGGGTGATCGACGGTTCCGTCCTGCCGGTGATCACCAGCCGCGGTCCGCATGCCACCATTGTGATGCTGGGGCATCGGGCGGCCGAATTCGTCGCATGAGCTTCAGGCCCGGTGACCTCCCGCCGTTGCCGGCGCCGGTGCGACGACCCGGCGGATCAGACCCAGTTGCCGTCCATCCCGGCCGGGTGCCCACAGTCCGATCAGCACCGCTGCGACGGCCACAATCACGGCCATCACCAGCGTCGAGGCGTGCATGGCGGTCAGGAAAGCCGCCTTGCTGACGTCGGCAAGCTGCTTTCCCTGGGGCCCAAGCTTGTTGGCCACCTCCACGGCCTTGGCCAGCGAATCGCCCGCCGGGTTGCGGACAGCCGGCGGGAAGGCCGACAAACTCGTCGCGAGCTCTTGCGCGTAGCGTCCGGCCAGTATCGAGCCGGCCACCGCGATTCCCAACGCTCCTCCCACCTCCCGGGTGGTGTCGTTGACCGCCGATGCCACGCCCTGCTTTTCGTCGGGAACCGCCGCCATGATCGCCGAAGTCGTTGGTGCCGTGCATAACCCGATGCCCGCGCTGAGTATCAACGCGGGCCAGGCCAGGTCGAAGTACGACGAGTCCACCGACAGCCCGCGCATGCACAGGAAACCGACCGACATCACCAGCATGCCCACCAGCAGCACCAGCCGCAGACCGAGTTTCGGGACGTACCAGAACGACAGTGCCGACAAGATGCCCAGCGGCACCATGAACGGGCCGAAGGCGACCGCCGTCATCAGAGCGGAGTAGCCCATGATCTGCTGGACGTATTGCATGCCGAGGTAGAAGAAGCCGAAGGTCGCACCGAACAGCATGACGATCGTTCCCACCCCGGTGGCAAAGCCGGGATCGGCGAACAGGCGCACGTCGAGAAGCGGTTGCCGCCGCCGGAATTCGACGACACCGAAGGCCCCGGCAAGGACCGCTCCGGCGACCAGGCCGCCGACGACGACGGCGTCGCTCCACCCGCGCTGGGGTGCTTGCAGGATGCCGAATACCGACACCGCGACGGCGGCGCCGATCAGTACCGCGCCCAGCCAGTCGACTCGCGGTGCATCGGGTTCGCGTGACGACGCGACGGTGCACGTCAGCACAAAGACCAACGCGCCGGCGGCGCCGAGTGCCCAAAAGATCGACTTCCAATCCCAGAAGCTGAGAAGGATACCGGAACCGAACATGCCCAGCACCCCTCCGGAGCCCGCCACTCCGGCCCAGATCCCGACGGCCTTCATCCGCTCTTCTTTCGGATAAGCAACGGTCAGCAGGGAGAGCGTCGCGGGCATCACGAATGCCGCGCCGGCGCCGGCCACCGCCCGGGCCGCGATGATCTGCAGCGGGGCGTCGAAGATCGCCGGCGCCACCGAGGCCACCGAGGCCACAGTCAGACCGAACAGCAGCGCGCCACGCCGGCCGTAACGGTCGCCGATGGCCCCGGCCGGTAGCAGCAGGCAGGCCAGCGCCACGGTGTAACCGTCGACCACCCAGGTCAGCTCGGATTGCGTCGCCGAGGTCGCCACTGCAAGGTCGCCCAGTGCCGTGTTCAACGCGACCATCGACGCAACGACGAGCGACACGCCCGTGCAGGCCACCGCCAGGGTCCAGATTCGAGCGCGATCAGAGGTACCCGACGGCATCCCGTCGGTACGCTGATGAGGCCGGATGAGGGTGTTCACCATGCTGTACGCCTCCTTCCGGCGGCAAGTACTTGCCGAGACTAACGGTCTTGCATATAGACGGATAGTCTCGTTCTTAAACGGAGGTAGTGCAGATCGCCGGCAGTAGCGTTGATCCCCGCCCGGAGCGGTCTCGGGCTCGGTTACTGGAAGCCGCCGCTGCGCTGCTGCGTTCCGGCGGGCCGAGGGCGGTGACCGTGGAGGCGGTCACTCGCGGCGCCAACGTTGCCAGAGCCACGTTGTACCGCCACTTCTCCAGTGGTAACGACCTGCTGGCCGCGACGTTCAACAGCCTGATACCGCCGGCGCCCATGCCGCCTTCGGAAGGTTCGCTGCGGGACCGGCTCATCGCGTTGTTACAGGCTCAGGCCGAGCTGATTGCCGAAGCGCCGGGGATGCTGACTGCAATGGCCTGGGTCGCGCTGGGCGGCGATCTTGAACAACTGCCGGAAGCGCGGCGCGCCCATAGCGGTGACAGCACTGCGCTTGCCACCTTGCGCGAACGCATCGCCCAGCAGTATGCGGCGCCATTCGATGCGATTTTCGACAGCCCGGAGGCGGCCGAATTGGGCGAGATCGACCGGTCCCGCGCGATCGCCCTGCTGATCGGCCCACTGGTGCTGGGACGCTTGAGCACCCTGCCGGACTTCGATTATCGGGAATGCGCGCGGGCAGCAGTCGACGGCTTTCTGTACGTCCAGCGCCGGCGGGACGGAGCGGTGGCTGCCACCAACATCGAATCGGCATGAGTCAACGGACGAATCTGCCTCCCGCTCAACGGATTTGAGCTGCCTTACCGGCCGGTCCGATCCTTGATCCGCTGCCTGACCGCGGCGTTGCCTTCGGCCAGTGTGGCCAAGCCCAGGCGGGTAGCGCTCCACTTGAACTCGTTATTGATGATCCAGCGCACCAGAATCAGTTCGGAATGCTCCAACAGCTGAATGGCTTCCAGCATCGGCTCGAGCACCGATCTAGCGGGCACAATGAGGCCTCGGCGCCTCGGGAAGCCGCGGAACATCCAGTCACTGAACTCCGACAACGCCAGTGCCGGCGCCCTCCCTGACACGTTGGGGTCGAAGGCCGCCATCAGTTCGGCGGCTAGTTCGCCCGGCGGGGCACCGTTGATCCAGTCGACCATCGGTTGCGCGGCGTCAGGTTCCCCCAAATCCGGCCCGATCACGGGATGAGAGCCTACGCGTAGCGCCGGTGTCCGGGTGGAACAAGCCAAAAGCGCTGGTAGGGTCGCTGCCGGCGCTTACCGTGGACCGCCCTGCAGACACCGCGGGCGGCCCCACATATGTCGATCTATGTCGATGACCCGGGATTTGGCCGAAGCGGTGATCTGGGGCATACTGTTCAGGTTGCCTTGCGCCAGGTTTGCGCCTGGCCAGGCACACGACCGGCGCCCACACGGGCGCGTCCGGCCCCATCCTTGGAGCGCGACCGATTTCGGCGCCTACGAGGCTGCGTGCGGGCGACACGCCCGACCGCGGGGGTCGGTGGACCACGACAGGTAAACAGCGGCGCAGTATCCGGCGCACGCTCGTTCGACCCGGGATCGGCCGGGTCGAACGGCGGGCTGGGGGCACCAGGTCCGGACCCGGGCCTGAAAGTATTGGAGTGAGGTAGGAGAAGCGTGGCGGGACAGAAGATCCGCATCAGGCTGAAGGCCTACGACCATGAGGCTATCGACGCTTCGGCGCGCAAGATCGTCGAGACCGTCGTCCGCACGGGTGCCAGCGTCGTAGGTCCGGTGCCACTGCCGACCGAGAAGAACGTGTATTGCGTCATCCGCTCCCCGCATAAGTACAAGGACTCGCGGGAGCACTTCGAGATGCGCACCCACAAGCGGTTGATCGACATTCTCGACCCGACCCCGAAGACGGTTGACGCACTCATGCGCATCGATCTTCCAGCCAGCGTCGACGTCAATATCCAGTAGGAGTCTGCAGAGCATGGCACGAAAGGGCATTCTCGGTACCAAGCTGGGCATGACGCAGGTATTCGACGAGAACAACAGAGTCGTACCGGTGACAGTGGTCAAGGCAGGGCCGAACGTCGTGACGCGCATCCGCACGCCGGAGCGCGACGGCTACAGCGCCGTGCAGCTGGCCTACGGCGAAATCAGTCCCCGCAAGGTCACCAAGCCGCTGACCGGTCAATACACCGCCGCAGGCGTCAATCCGCGGCGGCACCTGGCCGAGCTGCGCCTCGATGACCCGGACGCGGTGGCCGAATACGAGGTCGGGCAGGAGCTGACGGCCGAGATCTTCGCCGACGGCAGCTACGTGGACGTGACCGGTACCTCCAAGGGCAAAGGCTTCGCCGGCACCATGAAGCGGCACGGCTTCCGCGGTCAGGGAGCTGCCCACGGCGCCCAGGCGGTGCACCGGCGTCCCGGCTCCATCGGCGGTTGTGCCACCCCGGCGCGGGTGTTCAAGGGCACCCGGATGGCCGGCCGGATGGGCAATGACCGGGTAACCGTGCAGAACCTGTTGGTGCACAAGGTCGATGCCGAAAATGGTGTGCTGTTGATCAAGGGTGCGGTTCCCGGCCGCACCGGCGGACTCGTGATGGTCCGCAGCGCGATCAAACGAGGTGAAAAGTAATGGCTGCCACCATCCTCAAGATTGACGTCAAGACACCGGCCGGCAAGGTCGAGGGCTCCATCGAGCTGCCGGCCGAGTTGTTCGACGTACCGGCCAACATCGCGCTGATGCACCAGGTGGTCACCGCGCAGCGTGCAGCGGCCCGCCAGGGCACGCACTCGACGAAGACGCGCGGCGATGTCAGCGGCGGTGGTCGTAAGCCGTACCGGCAGAAGGGCACCGGTCGCGCCCGGCAGGGATCGACGCGGGCGCCGCAGTTCACCGGAGGCGGCGTCGTGCACGGTCCCAAGCCCCGTGACTACAGCCAGCGCACCCCCAAGAAGATGATCGCCGCCGCGTTGCGGGGCGCGTTGTCGGACCGGGCGCGCAACGGGCGCATCCATGCCGTCACCGAGTTAGTCGCCGGTCAAACCCCGTCCACCAAGAGCGCCAAGACATTTCTGGCCACGCTGACCGACCGCAAGCAGCTGCTGGTGGTCATCGGGCGCGATGACGAGACAGCGGCCAAGAGCGTCCGCAACCTGCCCGGTGTGCACGTCCTGTCGCCTGACCAACTCAACACCTACGACGTGCTGCGCGCCGACGACGTGGTTTTCAGCGTGGCGGCGCTCAACGCCTACATAGCCGCCAGTACAGCAGCTAATACAACAGCCAACACTCCCGAGGAGGTTTCGGCCTGATGGCGACCATCGCCGACCCCCGCGACATCATCCTGGCCCCGGTGATCTCGGAGAAGTCCTACGGGTTGCTCGACGACAACGTCTACACGTTCGTGGTGCATCCCGATTCCAACAAGACGCAGATCAAGATCGCCATCGAGAAAATCTTCTCGGTCAAGGTCGCATCGGTGAACACCGCGAACCGGCCAGGCAAGCGCAAGCGCACCCGCACCGGATACGGCAGGCGCAACAACACCAAGCGCGCCATCGTGACCTTGGCGGCGGGCAGCAAGCCGATTGACCTGTTCGGAGCACCGGCGTAGCCCGGCGAACGATGCAGAGCGAAGCGATGAGGAGGAGCTGGGCAATACCGCCAGCCGCGCGCGAGAGAAAGACCTGATTAGACATGGCAATTCGCAAGTACAAGCCGACGACGCCGGGCCGCCGCGGCGCCAGTGTGTCGGATTTCGCCGAGATCACCCGGTCCACGCCGGAGAAGTCGCTGGTGCGTCCGTTGCACGGCCACGGCGGCCGCAACGCGCACGGCCGGATCACCACCCGCCACAAGGGCGGCGGTCACAAGCGCGCCTACCGGCTCATCGACTTCCGTCGTAACGACAAGGACGGGGTCAACGCCAAGGTCGCGCACATCGAGTACGACCCGAACCGCACCGCAAGGATCGCACTGCTGCATTATCTCGACGGCGAAAAGCGCTACATCATTGCGCCCAACGGGCTTTCGCAGGGCGACGTGGTGGAATCGGGTCCCAATGCCGACATCAAGCCTGGTAACAACCTGCCGCTGCGCAACATCCCGGCCGGCACCTTGGTCCACGCCGTGGAGTTGCGGCCCGGCGGCGGGGCCAAGCTTGCGCGCTCGGCCGGGTCGAGCATCCAGTTGCTCGGCAAGGAAGCCAGTTACGCGTCGCTGCGTATGCCCAGCGGCGAGATCCGCCGGGTCGACGTCCGCTGCCGCGCGACGGTCGGCGAGGTGGGCAACGCCGAGCAAGCGAACATCAACTGGGGCAAGGCCGGTCGGATGCGATGGAAGGGCAAGCGCCCGTCGGTCCGTGGCGTGGTGATGAACCCCGTCGACCACCCGCACGGTGGTGGCGAGGGTAAGACCTCCGGTGGCCGTCACCCGGTCAGCCCCTGGGGCAAGAAGGAAGGGCGCACCCGCCATCCGAACAAGCAAAGTAACAAGCTCATCGTCCGCCGCCGGCGCACCGGCAAGAAGCATGGCCGCTAGCCTCGCGACGATGCGCGCGGGCAATTTAGACCCAGGAAATTTCAGGAGTAGCCAACTATGCCACGCAGCCTGAAGAAGGGCCCGTTCGTCGACGACCATCTGCTCAAGAAGGTCGACGTACAAAACGAGAAGAACACCAAGCAGGTCATCAAGACCTGGTCGCGACGTTCGACCATCATCCCCGACTTCATCGGCCACACCTTCGCGGTGCACGACGGCCGCAAACATGTCCCAGTGTTCGTCACCGAGGCGATGGTGGGTCACAAGCTCGGTGAATTCGCACCGACGCGCACCTTCAAGGGGCACATCAAGGACGACCGGAAGAGTAAGCGGCGATGACTACCACTACCGAATATCCGTCGGCCGTCGCCAAGGCACGGTTCGTGCGGGTATCGCCGAGAAAGGCGCGCCGGGTCATCGATCTGGTGCGGGGCCGCTCGGTATCGGATGCACTCGATATCCTGCGCTGGGCGCCGCAGGCCGCCAGTGAGCCGGTGGCCAAGGTGATCGCCAGTGCCGCCGCCAACGCGCAGAACAACAACGGCCTGGACCCGACGACGTTGGTGGTCGCCACGGTCTACGCCGACGAGGGTCCGACCGCCAAGCGCATCCGTCCGCGAGCCCAGGGTCGTGCGTTCCGAATTCGCCGGCGCACCAGCCACATCACCGTGGTGGTGGAGAGTCGGCCGGCCAAGGACGAGCGGTCTTCGAAGTCGTCGAGGGCGCGCCGTGCCGAGGGCAGCAAGGCCGCCGCAAAGGCGGGTCCTGGTTCGGGGGCTAAGAAGGCGGCGAGCAAGGCGCCTGCCAAGAAGGCGGCTGCCAAAGCGCCCGCCAAGAAGTCACCCGCAAAGACATCTGAGACTTCTGAAGCGAAGGGAGGCTCAGACTAGTGGGCCAGAAGATCAATCCGCACGGCTTCCGGCTGGGCATCACCACCGACTGGAAGTCGCGCTGGTACGCAGATAAGCAGTACGCCGAGTACGTCAAGGAGGACGTCGCGATCCGCCGGTTGCTGTCGAGCGGCCTGGAGCGCGCGGGTATCGCCGACGTGGAGATCGAGCGGACCCGCGATCGGGTCCGGGTGGACATTCACACCGCGCGCCCGGGCATCGTCATCGGCCGCCGCGGCACCGAGGCGGACCGCATCCGTGCGGACCTGGAAAAGCTGACCGGCAAGCAGGTTCAGCTCAACATCCTGGAAGTGAAAAACCCCGAGTCGCAAGCTCAATTGGTGGCCCAGGGCGTTGCCGAACAGTTGAGCAACCGGGTGGCGTTCCGTCGCGCGATGCGCAAGGCCATCCAGTCGGCGATGCGTCAGCCCAACGTCAAGGGGATCAGGGTTCAGTGCTCGGGCCGCCTTGGCGGGGCCGAGATGAGCCGCTCGGAGTTCTACCGCGAAGGCCGGGTGCCCCTGCATACCTTGCGCGCGGACATCGACTACGGCCTGTACGAGGCCAAGACCACCTTCGGCCGGATCGGCGTGAAGGTGTGGATTTACAAGGGCGACATCGTCGGCGGCAAGCGCGAATTGGCCGCCGCGGTCCCCGCGGGCCCCGAACGGCCGCGCCGCGAACGGCCGGCGGGCACCCGTCCGCGCCGCAGCGGTGCCTCGGGCACGACGGCCACGGGCACCGACGCGGGCCGCGCCGCGGGCGGCGAAGAGAGCACCGCGGGGGCCGGCAACGAGACCGCGCCGGCCGTTGAAGCGCAGAGTACGGAGTGAATGAATCATGCTGATTCCCCGCAAGGTCAAGCACCGCAAGCAGCATCACCCCCGCCAGCGAGGCATCGCCAGCGGTGGAACGTCGGTGAATTTCGGCGACTACGGGATCCAGGCCCTCGAGCACGCCTATGTCACCAACCGGCAGATCGAGTCGGCCCGTATCGCCATCAACAGGCACATCAAGCGTGGCGGCAAGGTGTGGATCAACATCTTTCCGGACCGCCCGTTGACCAAGAAGCCCGCCGAGACCCGGATGGGTTCGGGCAAGGGCTCCCCGGAGTGGTGGGTGGCCAACGTCAAGCCGGGCCGGGTGCTGTTCGAGCTCAGCTACCCCAATGAAGCGATCGCGCGGGCCGCGCTGACCCGTGCGATCCACAAGTTGCCGATCAAGGCACGCATTATCACGCGAGAGGAACAGTTCTGATGGCAGTGGGAATTTCCCCTGGCGAACTGCGTGAGCTCACCGACGAGGAACTGACCGAGCGGTTGCGCGAAGCCAAGGCAGAGTTGTTCAACTTGCGCTTCCAGATGGCGACCGGCCAGCTCAACAACATCCGCCGGCTCCGCACGGTGCGTCGGGAAATCGCCCGCGTCTATACGGTGCTGCGCGAACGAGAACTGGGTCTGGCTTCCGGCCCCGAAGGTCCCGAAGGTAAGGAATCGTGATGGCAGAGGCTAAGACTGGCGCAAAGGCGGCACCCGCGGCGGCTAAAGCCCCACGCAAGGCAGCGTCCAAAGAGGCCGCAGCCAAGGACGTCCCCTCGAAAGCGAAGGGCCCCAAGCACACTCCGAGCGCACCCAAGTCGCGGGGCCGTCGTAAGACACGCATCGGCTACGTGGTGAGCGACAAGATGCAGAAGACCATCGTGGTCGAGCTCGAAGACCGCATGCGGCACCCGTTGTACGGCAAGATCATTCGCACCACCAAGAAGGTCAAGGCGCACGACGAGAACAGCATCGCCGGCATCGGCGACCGCGTTTCGCTGATGGAGACCCGTCCGCTTTCGGCGACCAAACGCTGGCGGCTGGTCGAGATCCTCGAGAAGGCCAAGTAACGGCCGAAAGAGTTTTCTGAGCGCCGGGTCAGCTGATTTTCATCGCCTGACCCGGCGCTTCTTCTTGGACATGACAGTTGGTCGTGGTGAGGCGAATCGCCCGACACCGCGGCTCCGAGCGGAGTACATCGCACGGGCGTTCGGTGCGGCGGCCGGATCATGGCGCGACAGCCAGTTGCTACGCCGCCGCCTTCCGAAGAAGGCGAGGTGTCGGCGCCCGTGGAGTGGACCGGTAGCAACCGCCGTAACGGGTTGCGGCACCTCGTCGTGGAATTCAACTGACCGCGCCACCGGTGCCGGCGGGCGGGAAGCCGCCAGCAGTGGCGGGGCCCGCGGAACGCCCGGCAAGACCCCGATGCCGGCCCCGCGAAATTTGTCATACTATGTTGACAATGTAAGGTAGCGGCAGGCCGCAAAATCTGGCAAGCGCCCAAATTGTGCACTGCCGCGTCGTTGTGCGGTCGGGTCACCTCTGTTCGGGGTAATCTCCACGCGACGCCGATAAATGTGCGTACAGAAAGTGGGTGTGTTGCAGTGACGACGGGGTCAACCGGGTTTCAAGGCAAGATCGAGCTGGACATCCGTGATTCGGAACCGGATTGGGGGCCCTACGCGGCGCCGACCGCGCCGGAGAACGCGCCCAACATCTTATATCTGGTCTGGGACGACACCGGCATCGCGACCTGGGACTGCTTTGGTGGCGTGGTGGAGATGCCCGCCATGACGCGCATCGCCGAGCGTGGCGTGCGCCTGACGCAATTCCACACCACCGCGTTGTGTTCGCCAACCAGGGCGTCGCTGTTGACCGGTCGCAACGCGACCACCGTCGGCATGGCGACCATCGAAGAATTCACCGACGGTTTCCCCAACTGCAACGGACGGATACCGGCCGATACCGCCCTACTTTCGGAGGTGCTTGCCGAACGCGGCTACAACACCTATTGCGTGGGCAAGTGGCACCTGACACCGCTGGAAGAGGCCAACATGGCCTCGACGAAGCGGCATTGGCCCACGTCTCGGGGATTCGAACGTTTCTACGGATTCATGGGTGGCGAGACCGACCAGTGGTATCCCGACCTGGTGTACGACAACCACCCGGTCAGCCCGCCCGGCACCCCTGAGGACGGCTATCACCTGTCGAAGGACCTGGCGGACAAGGCGATCCAATTCATCCGCGATGCCAAGGTGATCGCGCCGGACAAACCCTGGTTCACCTACCTGTGCCCGGGCGCCGGGCATGCACCGCACCACGTCTTCAAGGAGTGGGCGGACAAATACGCCGGCAAGTTCGACATGGGCTATGAAAAGTATCGCGAGGTCGTGCTGGAACGGCAGAAATCGATGGGGATCGTGCCGCCGGACACCGAATTGTCGCCCATCAACCCCTATCTCGACGTGAAGGGACCGCAAGGCGAGCCATGGCCACTGCAGGACACCGTGCGGCCGTGGGACTCACTCAACGATGAAGAGAAGAAGCTGTTCTGCCGGATGGCCGAGGTGTTCGCCGGTTTCCTGAGCTACACCGATGCACAGATCGGCCGGATCCTGGACTACCTCGAGGAATCGGGACAGCTGGATAACACCATCATCGTGGTGATCTCCGACAATGGTGCCAGCGGCGAGGGCGGACCCAACGGGTCGGTCAACGAAGGAAAATTCTTCAACGGCTATATCGACACCGTCGAAGAGAGCATGAAGCTCTTCGACCACCTGGGTGGCCCGCAAACCTACAACCACTACCCGATCGGGTGGGCGATGGCCTTCAACACGCCCTACAAGCTGTTCAAGCGCTATGCCTCGCACGAAGGCGGAATCGCCGATACGGCCATCATCTCCTGGCCGTCCGGCGTCGCGGCCCACGGTGCAGTCCGGGACAACTACGTCAACGTCGCCGACGTCACCCCGACCGTTTACGAGCTGCTGGGCATGACGCCGCCGGACACCGTCAAAGGCATCACCCAGAAGCCCCTGGATGGGGTGAGTTTCAAAGCCGCCCTTGACGATCCGGCCGCCGACAGCGGCAAGCGCACTCAGTTCTACGCCATGCTCGGCACCCGCGGGATCTGGCACGAGGGCTGGTTCGCCAACACCATCCACGCCGCCACACCGGCTGGCTGGTCGCATTTCGACACCGATCGGTGGGAACTGTTCCACATCGAAAAAGACCGCAGCCAATGCCATGACCTCGCTGCCGAGCACCCCGACAAGCTCGAAGAACTCAAGGCGCTGTGGTATTCCGAGGCGGCCAAGTACAACGGCCTGCCGCTGTCGGATCTCAACATCGTGGAAACCATGATGCGGTCGCGGCCCTACCTGGTCACCGAACGATCCACCTACATCTACTACCCCAATTGCGCTGACGTCGGTATCGGGGCCGCCGCCGAAATCCGCGGCCGTTCGTTCGCCGTCGTGGCCGACGTGACAGTCGACACCACCGGTGCCGAAGGCGTGCTGTTCAAGCAGGGCGGCGCGCACGGCGGGCACGTGTTGTTCATCCAGGACGGACGCCTGCACTACGTCTACAACTTCCTTGGTGAGCGCCAGCAGTTGCTCTCGTCGGTCGGCCCGATCCCGCTCGGCCGACACCTGCTCGGCGTGCGCTACGCGCGGACCGGAACCGTGCCCAACAGCCACACCCCGCTGGGTGACCTGACGATGTACTTCGACCACCACGAGGTCGGTGCGCTCGCCGACGTGACCACCCACCCGGGAACATTCGGGTTGGCAGGTGCCGGTATCACCGTCGGACACAACGGCGGTTCGGCGGTGTCCAGCCGCTACAAGGCGCCGTTCGCCTTCACCGGCGGAACCATTGCCCAAGTGACGATCGACCTATCCGGACGACCGTATGAAGACGTGGAAAAAGAACTCGCCCTTGCCTTTTCGC
Organism: Mycobacterium pseudokansasii; assembly: GCF_900566075.1. Classification (NCBI taxonomy): domain Bacteria; kingdom Bacillati; phylum Actinomycetota; class Actinomycetes; order Mycobacteriales; family Mycobacteriaceae; genus Mycobacterium; species Mycobacterium pseudokansasii. The sequence goes on from NZ_UPHU01000001.1 coordinate 1,053,341, forward strand.
GCGACTAGGCGCGCAGCGAGACTGCTGTGCGCGGTGGCGCTGCTATGCCCGTCGGGCATCGTGGCCGGCTGCGGTGAGCGCGGTGGTGGGCCGGGCACGCCCGCACATCCTGACCCGGCGGAGCCGGTGCCCGGCATCGTGACGACGCACCCCGAGCACATCCCGCCCGACACGGTCGCCTGTTCGCCGTCGCTGACCGGCGAGGGGCGAGCGACGCTCGCCAGTGTCTCGGACCCGGCCGCACCCAGGATCACGATCAGCGTGCCAGACGGTTGGACCTCGACCCCCGGCAGCGGGGATACGGCGCTGACTTTGACCGGCCCCAAAGGCATGTCGGCGACAGTGACCATCGCCCCCACCGACCGGCAGCCGGACAGCGCTTTCCTGGCCTACACCGCCAGCCTGGGCCGGTCGGTGCGGCGCCTCAATTTCTCCGCCACCGGGGCGCCGTTCTGCGGCTTCAGCAGTCAGCTGTTGACCGGCACCCTGCAGGGATCGTCCGGCCCGATCGAATTCGCCGACCGCATCACTCACATCTGGACCAACACCAAGAACTACCTGGTGGCCATCCATCTGGAGGGCCCGGCGGCGGTGCCCGGCTTCCGTTCGGCAAAGTCCGCCTTGATGCAGAACTTCGCCGTCGTCATCCCCTGAGTCATACCCTGAAGCCGTGTTAACCGAACTGGTTGAGCTGCCGGGCGGGTCGTTCCGGATGGGGTCGACGAGCTTCTACCCCGAAGAAGCGCCGATTCATACCGTCACCGTGTCCGCGTTCGCGATCGAGCGCCACCCGGTCACCAATGCGCAGTTTGCCGAATTCGTCGCTGCCACAGGGTATGTCACCGTCGCCGAACAACCGATGGACCCTGCGTTCTATCCGGGGGCTAACCCCGACGACCTGGTTCCCGGTGCGATGGTGTTCCGTCCGACCGCAGGTCCGGTCGACCTGCGCGACTGGCGGCAGTGGTGGGATTGGGCGCCGGGTGCGACCTGGCGCCAGCCCTTTGGCCCGGATAGCGACATCGCCGACAAGCCCGACCACCCGGTCGTGCAGGTGGCCTATCCCGACGCGGCCGCCTACGCGCGGTGGGCGGGACGGCGGCTGCCGAGCGAGGCCGAGTGGGAGTACGCGGCGCGCGGGGGAACCACGACGACGTATGCCTGGGGCGACGAGGCCACGCCCGGCGGGCAGCTGATGGCCAACACCTGGCAGGGGCAGTTTCCCTACCGCAACGACGGCGCGCTGGGCTGGGTGGGCACCTCGCCGGTAGGCGCCTTCCCGCCCAACGGCTTCGGTCTGGTCGACATGATCGGCAACGTGTGGGAATGGACCGCAACCGAGTTCGCCGCGCACCACCGCCTCGATCAGGCTCCGAAGGCGTGTTGCGCTCCGGCCGGTCCTGCCGACCCCACCATCAGCCAGACCCTCAAAGGCGGCTCGCATCTGTGCGCGCCGGAGTATTGCCATCGGTATCGGCCGGCGGCCCGCTCGCCGCAATCACAGGACACCGCGACCACCCACATCGGATTCCGGTGTGTGGCCGAACGCGGATCGGGCTAAGGAAATTCGCGGGTCTTCGGCCCGGCGCGTTGCCGCCTGATCGCCGGTGCGGCTTATTAGCATCTGCCCCGTGTTCACCACGAAGAGCTGGGCGCTATGACGCATCAGGCTCCGGAGGCCCCGGCACCAGCGTCTCCGCCCCCGGGCAAGTCGCGTGGAATGCGCCTCGCGATCGGCTTGGCCGTCGTCGTCGGCGTCATCGTCGTCTACGCCCTATCGCTATTCGGTGTGCATTTGCTGGCCACGTCGGCGCCCCCGCTTCCGGAACCGGACCTGGGCACCACCGAAGACACCGTCGTGCAGGTCCGGCTCGAGAAGCTGGAGACGGTGGCCAACCGTCTCACGGTGAATGTGCTTGTCATTCCAGAAGATTCGAAGTTCGACAAGCGCCTCGACGTGTTGACCCAAGACCTGGCCGTGCGGTTGTATCCAGAGAACGATCTCGGCGACCTGCAGTACCCGGTGGGTAAGACACCGGCGCAGGTCAGCACCGCGATCGAGGCCGAAGGCGATCCCGCCAACTGGCCGTTCGACTCCTACACCACCGGCGTCATCTCTGCCGACGTGATCGTCGGGACCGGCGAGAGCCGGGTGAAAGAACCCGCCCGGGTCGAGGTGATCGGGTCATTGGACGGCTGGGACGTCAGCGTGCAGCGGGTCGGGGAATCCAGCCAGACCACCACTCGCCCTGACAACGTCATCATCACCTTGCATCGGGCCAAGGGCTCGCTGATCTTCGACCTGGGCATCATTCTGGTCCTCATCAGCCTGCCGACGTTGGGGCTGTGGGTGTCCATCCCGATGGCGTTGGGCAGGAAGAAGTTCTTGCCGCCGTTCGTGTCGTGGTTTGCCGCCATGCTGTTCGCCGTGGTCCCGTTGCGCAATATCCTGCCCGGCAACCCGCCGCCCGGCTCCTGGATCGACCAAGCCGTCACGCTATGGGTGCTGATCGCATTGATCGTGGCGATGAGCCTGTTCATCTTCGCCTACCGCCGGCAATCGGACTGATCTAGAAACGTCACCGGCGGGAACGCCGGTTGCTACCATCTGACTCCGTGTTCGGGGGCAGGCATATGTCAGCGGTCTCTCCGGCGGTGACCGCAGATGACCGATAACCACGCGCCGGCGGCGCCAGAGCCGGGTACACCTGCGGCGGCGTCTCCGCCGGGCGGATCAGCGGCGTCTCCGCCGGCCCGCCCCCACATGTCGCGGCGGAAACATCTGGTGCTCGACGTGTCGATCATTGTCGGTGTCGCCGTCGTCTACGTCCTGTCGCTGGTCGGCTATCACTGGCTGGCCAGCACGCCCGGACCGTTGCCCAAGCCGGATGTGGGCACCACCGAGGACACCGTGGTGTTGGTGCGCTTCGAGCAGCTGCACACCGTGGCAAATCGCCTCGACGTGAAAGTTCTGGTAATGCCCGACGATTCGATGATCGACAAGCGTCTGGACGTGCTGACCACCGACACTTCGGTGCGCCTTTATCCGACCAACGACCTGGGTGACCTGCAGTACCCGGTAGGGAAATCGCCGGCTCAGGTCGCCACCACCATCGAGGCGCACGGTGATCCGGGTAACTGGCCATTCGACACCTACACCACCGACACCATCCAGGCCGATGTGCTGGTCGGGGCGGGCGACACTCGCCAGTACAAGCCGGCCCGCGTCGAAGTGACCGGATCGCTGGAGGGCTGGGACATCAGCGCCCAGCGCGTCGGGGACGCGAGTCAGACCTCGGATCGCCCGGACAACGTGATCATCACGCTGAAGCGAGCCAAGGGCCCGCTGGTTTTCGACCTGGGAATCTGTTTGGTCCTGGTCACGCTGCCGACGCTGGCCCTGTTCGTGGCCATCCAGATGGTCACCGGCCGGCGAAAATTCCTGCCACCATTCTCCACGTGGTATGCGGCGATGCTGTTCGCCGTGGTGCCGCTGCGCAATATCCTTCCCGGCTCGCCGCCGGCGGGGTCGTGGATCGACCAGGCCGTGGTGATCTGGGTGCTGATAGCGCTCGCCACGGCCATGGTGGTCTACGTCATTGCGTGGTACCGGGAATCGGAGTAGCAGCGGGCCGGACGTGGCGACGTCGGTGCCGAGGAATCCGGTTGGCCCGCCGTGATCAGAGCGCATCGCTGAAGACCGCGCAACGCGTCACCGCCCGAAAACCGGTCCCGAAAACCGGTCCCGAAAACCGGTATGGCCAAACCGATCTGGGTCCCGGCACGACTGCGATCTACGTGATCGATAATTATTGCCATTCCGCGTACGTCCCCACAGTTCGAAGCTAATCTGTCCGAGGCTGATCTGGGCGAGGTCTATCCAACATGAGACAGACGGAGGCGACGATTACCTATGGCCGGTGAACCTTCTCTGACGGAACTGCTGCAGGAAATAGCCAACCAGCACCCTGACCGCGACGCATACACTTTTATCGACTACGAGACCGACCCGAACGGCATTTCCGAAACCCTCACCTGGGGAGAAGTTCATCAACGAGCACAAGTTGTTGCCGAAGAGCTCTTGATATGCGGCTCGAGCGGTGATCGGGCCGCCATCCTGGCCCCGCAGGGCCTTGAATACATTGTTGCTTTCTGGGGTGCACTCCACGCCGGATTCATAGCGGTTCCGTTGCCGTTTCCGCAGTTCGGCGTTCACGAGGAGCGGGTTTCTTCAGCGCTGCGAGATTGCGCTCCCTCGGTAATTCTCACGACCAGCGGCGCCGCTGCAGATGCCGTGAGGTACACGGGTGGTTGCAACGACGGTTCCGCCGCTTCAGCCATCGAGATCGATTCGCTGGACACCGAAGCGCTATGCCAATCGGAACCCAGGCGTTGCCCACCTTCCCAACCCGCGTATCTCCAATACACGTCGGGATCGACCGGTCGGCCCACCGGGGTCATGATCTCGCATCGGAACGTGGTGGCCAATTTTCGGCAGTGGACGCGCGATTTGGCTGGCGGTCACCGTGGTGCGATAACCGCGGTCTCGTGGCTGCCGTTCTACCACGACTTGGGATTGATGATGGGACTTTGCCAGCCGATGCTGTCCGGCGGACACGCCGTGCTCATGAGTCCAGTGTCGTTCGTGCAACGGCCGGCTCGTTGGATGCAATTGGCAGCGACCAATGGGACCGTCTTAACGTCGGCGCCGAACTTTGCCTTCGAATTGGCGGCACGAAAAACCGCCGACGAGGACATGGCCGGGCTGGACCTTGGCGGCTTGCTGATTCTCTGCAGCGGTGGAGAGCGGGTACAGCCGGCAACCTTGGAGCGCTTCACGCGGCGGTTTGCGCCCTTCAATCTGCCCGATACGGTGATACGGCCCACCTATGGGCTCGCCGAGACGGTGGTGTACGCGTCGACCCGAACACCGGCTCAGCCGCCGGACATCGTTCATTTCGACTCGGAGGAACTGTCCGCCGGGCGGGCTAAGCGGTGCCGGGATGGCGGTGCGGCGCTGGTCGGTTACGGGTTGGCGCAATCACCGCTGGTGCGGATCGTCGACCCCGAGACGCGGACCGAGTGTCCGGCGGGACGGACCGGCGAAATCTGGGTGCAGGGCGACAACGTCGCGATGGGGTACTGGCGCAATCCTGAAAAGACGGAACAAACATTCCGCGCCCGCCTGGTTAATCCGTCGACCGGCACGCCGGTCGGACCGTGGCTGCGAACCGGCGATTTAGGGGTCATTTCCGACGACGAGTTGTTCATCATCGGCCGAATCAAGGATCTGCTGATCGTGGACGGGTCCAATCACTATCCGGACGACATCGAGGCGACCATTCACGAAATAACCAGGGGCCGGGCCGCGGCGGTGTCTGTTCCCAATGACGGGACCGAGCAGCTGGTCGCCATTGCCGAGGTCAAGCCAACCGGCATGTCCGATGAAGAGCAAAAGGAAAAGCTCCGAACGCTGAAGGGTGAAGTCACCTCGGCGATTTCGAACTCGCATGGCCTGCGCATCGCGGATCTCGTTTTTGTGACGCTTGGTTCGATTCCGACCACGACCAGCGGCAAGGTTCGGCGTTCGGCCTGTGCCGAGCGTTATCGGCGGGATGAATTGGAGCGTGTCGAGGTCACGCCGTGACGGCGAGCCTTCCTGGCGATGTGGAACTTCGAAAGTGGCTGATCGATTACCTGGTAACCAACGTTGAGTGCAATGCGGATGGGATCGACCCAGACCTGTCGCTGAAGGACTTAGGGCTGGGCTCCCGGGATGTCATCAATATGTCGGGCGAGCTGGCCAAGCTGCTCGGTCGGCCGGTGTCGCCGGTGGACTGTTGGCAGCACCCGACGATCAACGCTCTGGTCGCTTTTCTCACCACGACGGAGTCGGAATCTGTTGTGGACGAGGGTCATTCGATCAATCGTTGGGTCGACGAACCGATCGCGGTCATCGGCCTGGGCTGCCGGTTCCCGGGAGGGATTTCCGGGCCCGAAGCACTGTGGCAGTTTCTGTGGGAAGGTCGCTGTTCGATAGGTGAGGTTCCGGCTGATCGCTGGATGCCGTTCGATGACGGCTCGCCCGCGGTAGAACAAACCCTCGCCCGGACGACTCGGTGGGGCTCGTTCCTGAGCGACATCGACGCGTTTGATGCCGAGTTCTTCGAGATCTCCCCGAGCGAAGCCGCCAAGATGGATCCCCAGCAGCGACTGCTCCTGGAAGTGGCCTGGGAAGCCTTGGAGCACGCTGGGATTCCCGCGACGTCATTGCGGCGCTCGCAGACCGGAGTGTTCGCCGGCGCTTGTGTCAGCGAATATGGGCACCTGGCAGCCACCGATTTGCCCGGGGTTGATGCGTGGAACAACACCGGCGGTGCGTTGAGCATCATCGCCAATCGGTTGTCGTATTTCCTTGATCTGCACGGCCCGTCCGTTGCGGTGGATACCGCATGTTCGTCGTCGTTGGTGGCGATCCATCTGGCTTGTCAAAGCCTGCGGATGGGCGACTCGGACCTGGCCATTGCCGCGGGGGTCAATCTGCTGTTGTCGCCGGCGATTTTCCACGGCTTCGATCAAGCCGGTGTCTTGTCGCCAACCGGTCGCTGTCATGCTTTTTCCGCGGATGCCGACGGCTTTGTGCGTGGCGAGGGCTGTGGCGTGGTGGTGCTCAAACGGCTCAATGACGCGCTGCGTGCCGGGGATCGGGTGCTCGCGGTGGTGCGCGGTTCGGCGGTCAATCAAGATGGCCGATCCAACGGGCTGATGGCTCCGAATCCGGCTGCTCAGATGGCGGTGCTGCGGGCCGCTTATGCCAACGCAGACGTGCCGCCGCGCGAGGTGGACTATGTGGAGGCGCATGGGACCGGGACCTTGTTGGGTGATCCCATCGAGGCGCGTGCCCTGGGCAAGGTGTTGGGTCGCGGGCGCGCGGCCACCTCCCCGCTGTTGATCGGCTCCATCAAGACGAATCTGGGACATTTCGAGGCGGCGGCGGGGGTCGCGGGTTTCATCAAGGCGGTGCTGGCGGTGCAGCGGGGCCGGCTGCCGGCGAGCTTGCACTTCGAAACCCCCAACCCCCATATTGCTTTTGACCAGTTGCGGTTGAAAGTCGTTGCGGATCAGCAGGAGTGGCCGGCAGTGGGCCGACCCCGGCGGGCGGGAGTGTCGTCGTTTGGATTCGGCGGCACGAATGCACATGTGGTGTTGGAGCAAGCCCCCGAGCACGTTGGGGTGGTGCGCGAGCCGGACCCGGCCGTCGGCACGTTGGTGGTCTCGGGTAAGACGCCGCAGCGGATTGCGGCGGCGGCGGGGGTGTTGGCGGACTGGATGGCCGGTGCGGGTGCCGGGGTCGAGTTGGCGGAGGTGGCTCACACGCTCGCGCATCACCGGGTGCACCATTCCCGGTTTGCCACGGTGTGTGCCCGGGAACGGGCGCAGGCGGTGGCCGGGCTACGGGCGTTGGCAGCCGGCCGGGCGGTAACCGGGCTAGTCGGCCCGCATGAGGGGGCCTGCCGGACGGGCACGGTGTTCGTGTACTCGGGTCAGGGCTCGCAGTGGGCGGGAATGGGTCGGCAGTTGTTGGCCGACGAACCGGTTTTCGCGGCGGCGGTGGCCGAACTCGAGCCGATATTCGTCGAGCAGGTGGGGTTTTCGCTGCATCAGGTACTGGCCGAGGCGCAGCCGGTGACCGGTGATGCGCGGGTTCAGCCGGTGATCATGGGACTGCAGCTGGCACTGACGCAGTTGTGGCGTTCTTACGGGGTCCATCCGGATGCGGTGATCGGTCATTCGATGGGCGAGGTCACCGCGGCGGTGGTGGCCGAGGCGTTGACACCTGCCGAGGGGTTGCGGGTGATCGCGGTCCGATCGCGATTGATGGCGCGGCTGGCCGGCCAGGGCGCGGTGGCCCTGATAGAACTCGACGCCGAGGCCACGGCCGCGTTGCTCGACACCCATCCCGGGGTCAGCGCGGCGGGTTTCTTGTCGCCGCGGCAAACGGTGATCGCCGGACCCCCAACCGAGGTGGCCGCGGTGATCACCGAGGTGCAGCGGCAAGACCGGTTTGCCCGGCGGGTCAACATGGAGGTCGCCTCGCATACCGCTTTGATGGATCCGATCCTGCCCGAGTGGCGTTCCGCGCTAGCCGATTTGGCCCCCAAGACGCCGATGATTCCGTTGCTCTCCACCGTCACAGGTACCGCCAACCCGCCGCTGGATGCCGACTATTGGGTGGCCAATCTCCGGCAACCGGTACTGCTGAGCGGGGCCATCACTGCCGCCGGGCAAGACCATGCGATCTTCATCGAAATCAGCCCGCACCCGATGCTGACGTATGCCATCACCGAAACGTTGGGATCGGAGATGCACCATCACAGCATTGGCACGCTGTGGCGTGACGGCGACGACACGCTGAGCTTCCACACCAACCTCAACGCTGCCAGCATCAGTCACCCGCCACGCCTGCCGCATCCCTCCGGCCCGCATCCGGTGCTGCCGGCCACTCCTTGGCAGCATGAGCGGCACTGGCTTTCCGCCGGGTCGGCCACCGCCGCGGCGGTGGTGGGCCATCCGCTGTTGGGGGTCGGCGTTACCGATCCCACCAATGGAATTCGGGTGTGGGAACGCACGCTGACTCCCGATTACCTGTGGCTCGGCGATCACCGTATAGATGGCAGCTGCGTCTTGCCGGGCGCGGCGTATATCGAGATGGCGTTGGCGGCGGCGACCGATGCGCATGGGACTGACCGCGATATGCCGTGGGAAGTTGTTGAGTTGTGCCTGCGCGAATTGATGCCGATCACCGAACCTACCGTCGTCGTCACGACACTGAGTGGTACCGCGTCCCGGCCGAGCGTGGAAATCCTTTCCGGAAGCCAGGATTCGGGGTGGACGCTGCATGCCAGCGCGGTGCTGGAGCGCGGCGTGCCGCGGGTCGTCGAACCGATTGACGTTGACGACTCGTCGGTTACGGAGTTGGATGCCGACAGCCTTTATCACCGGTTGCGCAGTGCCGCTCAACAGCATGGTCCTGCTTTCCAGGGGGTGATCGGGCTCAGCGTATTCGGTTGCGGCGCGGCTCGGGCCGAGGTGCGGCTGCCATCGGTTGCCCGGCAGGGTGTGCGGCGGCTCCTGGCGCATCCGGTGATGGTCGATGTTGCGTTGCAGACACTTGGCGCGACCAAGCCGGCTACCGACCTTGGCGGTGCGCAGGGCACCGGGTCGATGGTGCTTCCGGCACGGTTTCGCGGTGTGCGGGTTTATGGAGATCTCACCGAAGGTGTTGCCGCGCTGGGGGTGCTGAGGCCGACGGCGGACCCGGATCGGTACGTAGGCCGAGTGGTGCTCACAGGCAGCCAGGGGCAGGCCTTGCTGGTGATCGATGAGATCGAGATGGCGGTGGTGCGGGCCGGGGCCGGCAACGAGGTGGCCGGTCACACGTTCACCTTGGCCTGGGAGCCGGTGGATGCGGATAAGCCGGCCGCTGCGGTGGGTGCGGTGTTGCTGGTGGGTGAACATGGTGCAGCTGACGGGTTGCTGGACGCGGTCCACGCAGGGCTTTCACGACGGGCGTCGCACTGTCAGGTGGTGCTGGCGGGGGATCGGGCCGGGCTTCAGGACGCGTTGACCGAAAGCGATGTGTGGTGGAGCGCGGTGGTGCTGGTGTGTCCACCGCGTTCGGTCGATGAGGCGTTGTCTGATTCTGCGCAGTTGGAGGTGGCGCAGTCGCGGACACTGTTGGTTGCCGACATTGTCAAGAGTTTGTCGCGGAGCGGTATTCGCGGTCGTCCGCGGTTGTGGATGGTGACCCGCGGAGCTCAGCACGTAGCTGCTGGTGAGCGGGTGACGTTGGCGCAGACAACGCTTCGTGGCATGGCGCGGGTGTTGACGTTTGAGCATCCGGAGTTGCAGACCACCATCGTGGACGTTGATGCCGAAGCCGATATGTCGGCTGACGCGCTGGTTGATGAGTTGTGCGCCGATTGCGGCCACGATGAGGTGGCCTTGCGCAATGGGCAGCGGTACGTGAATCGCCTTGTCCGGGTACCGGTTTCGGCTACCGGTGTCGTGGCTGCCGAGCGGCGTCCGGCGCTGGTCGATCTCGATCGTGGCGGCGCGGTGCGCTTGCAGACCGATCAGCCGGGGCGGTTGGGTGCGTTGGCGGTGCATGCGGCGCGGCGTATGCCGCTGGCAGCGGATCAGGTCGAGGTCCGGGTGGTGGCCGCTGGGCTCAACAGCAGCGACGTGCTCAAGGCGAAGGGTTTGTATCCCGCGTTGGACGACACGGTGGGCGACGGTGTGCCGGCGCTTGGCAGCGAATGCGTGGGATATGTGACCGGCCTTGGCGCTGCGGTGGATTCGGTTCAGCTGGGACAGCGGGTTATCGCGTTGGGGCCTGGTTCGCTTGCTTCGTATCTGACGACATCGGCCGATTTGGTAGTGCCGGTGCCGCAGGCGTTGTCGGATCATGAGGCGGCCGGCCTGAGTGTTGCCTACCTGACGGCGTGGCACGGATTGTGTGAGGTGGGGCGGCTTACGGCCGGGGAACGGGTGTTGATCCATTCGGCCGCCGGTGATGTCGGGTTGGCGGCGGTGTCGATCGCCAGGGTCGTCGGGGCGATCGTTTACGTGACGGCGAACTCGCCGGCCCAGCGTGAGATGTTGACGCAGTTGGGTGTTGATTACGTCGGCGATTCGCACGGCTTGGGGTTCGCTGATGAGATAGCAGCGTCCACCGGGGGGCAAGGCGTCGACGTCATCCTCAATTCGTCGGCCGAAGAAGCGATTCGGCGTCGTGGCATGGAGATCCTGGCTCCCGGTGGGCGATTCGTCGAACTCAGTAAACGCGACGGCTACGCCGGTGCGCAGCTGGAGCTGGCTGCGCTGGCCAGGAGTGCGTCTTTCGCAGTGGTCGATCTGGATGTGAATCTGAGATTGCGGTCGCGACGTTACCGTGAGCTGTTGCAAGAGATTCTGCAACAGGTGGTGGCCGGCGAGCTGCAGCCGCTCCCGGTCAGCGTATTCAGCCTCGACCAGGCCGTCGACGCCTTCGAGATGATGGCTTCGGACACTCACATCGGCAAGATCGTGATCTCGATGCCGACCGCGGGAAGCATTGCAGCGCTTGCCTTCCCGCCCGCCCAACCGCTGGTCCGGGCCGATGGCGGCTACATCGTGGTGGGCGGCATGGGCGGGCTGGGCTTTGTCGTGGCGCGCTGGCTGGTCGCCGAGGGCGCGGGCCTGGTGGTGCTTAACGGGCGCTCGGCGCCCGGCGCCGAGGTTGCGGACGCGATTGCGGAAATGAACACCGGCCGACGCCGGGTGCAGGTCATCACCGGCGATATCGCCCAACCTGATACCGCGGCGCGGTTGGTGGCCGCCGTCGAGGAAGCCGGACTGCGGCCGGCCGGTTTGTTGCACAGCGCGATGGTGTTGGCCGATGAGATCGTGTCGAACATGTCGGCGTCGGCGATGGCGCGAGTGTTCGCGCCAAAAGTGGCCGGCCACTGGTGGTTACACAAAGCCACCGCTCACCTCGACCTGGACTGGTGGTTGACCTTTTCGTCGGCTGCTTCGCTATTGGGCTCACCGGGACAGGGGGCCTATGCGGCAGCCAACTCGTGGGTGGATGGGCTGGTGGCCTACCGACGCTCTCAGGGTCTACCGGCGATCGGAATCAACTGGGGGCCGTGGGCGCAGGTGGGTCGTGGGCAATTCCTGGCCGATCGGGGCTTTTCGATGCTCACCCCGGAGCTGGGATTGGCTGCCATGCAACAACTTCTGGTTGCCGACCGGGCCCGCACCGGAGTGTTCAGATTCGACGCCCGCCAGTGGTTCCAATCTTTCCCCGCCGCCAAAGAGTCCTCGCTGCTGGCCGGGCTGGCCGGCCCGCGCGACCAGGAAGCGAGCTTGGGCGACGCGCTGCGCCACGCAGACCGCCAGGAGCGTCAACGTCGGCTCGAGTCGTACCTGTGTGATCTGGCTGCCGGCAAACTCGGTGTGACACCGTCTCGCCTGGACACCCAGTCGGCCCTCGACCGCTTGGGGCTCGACTCGCTGAGCGCGTTGGCGCTGCGCAATCAGATTGACCACGATTTCGGCATCGCTGTCCCGGCCGTTCAGCTGCTGGACGGCGGCAGCATCGCAGGCCTTGCCGAGTGGCTCGCCGACCAGCTTTCCGGCGCGGCTACGGCGCAGCCCGATCCGACCGCGGCCGCCGATACCACTGCGGCGCAGCCTAACCGGACGCCGGAGGCCACCGACACCGCCGGCGCACCGTGGATCGAGCTGCTGACCCAGGTCCCGCAGGTTTCAGATGACGACGTCGACGAACTGCTTCGTCAGGTTATTGCCGCCAAGGGAGATTGAGGATGACGGATAGGTCCAGCGAGAAGTCGATCGACATCACCAAGCTCTCCGCCGAGGAAAAGCGCGCGTTGTTGTCGCGGCTACTGATGGAGAAGGCGCAGGCGTCGGCGTCGGCGCATCCGTTGTCATACGGGCAGCGGTCGCTGTGGTTTCTTTACCAGCTTGCGCCCGGCAACCCCGCCTACACCCTCAGCTATGCCGGACGGATCAGCGGCGAGGTGGATGTGGCGGCGCTGGAACGCGCCGCACAGGCACTTGTCGAACGGCATGCGATCCTGCGCACCACGTTCGTCGTGCGCGACGGGCAGCCGGTTCAACTCGTCCATCCACACTGGCCGGTGCGCATTGTCCGACAAGATGTGGATGCTGGCGAGGTTGACGAGTGGATACGTCAGGAATCCCATCGTGCGTTCGACCTGAAAACCGGGCCGGTTTTCCGCCTGACGTTGCTCCGGCAATCACCACACGAGCACGTCCTGGTGCTCGCAGTGCATCACATCGCCGCCGACTTCTGGTCTGTCGACGTCATTCTCGACGATCTCTGCAAACTCTATGCCGCACAGCACGGCGCCGACGCGCCGGCGGTTAGCCCAGAGCGTTATGTCGGTTACGCGGATCGGCAGACGCAGATGCTGTCGAGTACCGAGGGGGATCGCCTTTGGCACTATTGGCGCGCACAGCTGGCCGGCGACTTGCCGAAACTGGGCCTACCCACCGACCGGCCGCGACCCGCGGCTCCGTCGTTGCGCAGTGCCCTGCGACGATTCAGCGTTGACGGCCGGCTGGCCTCCGATCTCAGGGAGGTGGCCCGGGGCGCCGGCGCGACACCATACATGACGTTTCTGGCCGCATTCGCCACGCTGTTGCATCGGTACACCGGCCAGGACGACCTGCTGATCGGCTCACCATTCGCCTGCCGCGATCGGGTCGGGATGGAGGGTCTGGTCGGCTACGTGGCCAACACGGTCGTTCTGCGCGCCGAGTTGCATGGTGACCCGACGTTCTCGTCGTTGCTGGGACGGGTCAAGCAGACGGTTCTGGGCGCGCTCGCGCACCAGGATTACCCCTTTGCCTTGCTTGTGGAACGGCTACGTCCGTCCCGGGACCTGAGCTCTACGCCGATCGTCCAGGTCTCGTTCGCGTGGGAACAGTCCCGCCGATTCCAGCGCGCAGCCGGCGGGGACCTGGGTCCCGAAGCACTTGAACTCGAGACCCTGCACGTCGGCCAGGGCGGTGCGGCCTTTGACTTGATGATCCAGGTGGCCGATGCGGGCGGGGAGTTCACCTGCGATCTGCATTACAACAGCGATCTTTTCGATGACGCGACGATAGAGCGGATGGTCGGGCACTTCACGACGCTGCTCGACGGCATCGTCACCGATCCCGCCGGTCGCCTGTCGGAGCTGCCGCTGCTGACCGAGCTGGAGCGCCGCCAACAGGCGGCATGGAACGACACCCGGGTCTGCTACGACGCCCCCGATTGCCTGCACGAGATGGTTGCGCAAACCGCCCGGCGCAGCCCGCACACCGTCGCCGTGTCGTTCGCCGATCAGGAGATGACGTACGGGCAGCTCGACGACCAAGCGAATGCCCTGGCCCATCGGCTGCGCGGCTTGGGAGTGGGGCCCGACAGCATCGTTCCGGTGCTGTTGGACCGCTCAGCAGACCTGGTGGTGGCTTTGCTGGGAGTGCTCAAGGCCGGCGGCGCGTTCATGCCGCTGGACCCGGCGCAACCGGCCAACCGCATCGCGGCGATGATTGGCAACGTGCCGGACGCGCTGGTATGCGTCACGCACCGCCGACATCTGCAAAGCCTGCCCGGATTCACCGGTCATCGCCTCTGCCTCGACCTGCCCATGACGCCGGCAGACGGCGTCGCGGCGGCCGCCGGTACCCACGGCTGCGGTCGGGCGGCAAGCCTTGCCTACGTCGTCCACACGTCCGGCTCGACCGGCACGCCAAAGGGTGCGCTCAACACCCACGGCGGGATCCGGAATCGGCTGTTGTGGATGCAGGCCACCTACCAACTCACTCCTGCGGACCGGGTCCTGCACAAGACTCCGATAAGTTTCGACCCCTCGATCTGGGAGATCTTCTGGCCGTTGATCGTCGGCGCACGGCTTGTCATCGCCGAACCCGAGGTTCATAAGGACCCGGCTGCGCTGGTTCGCACCATCGTCGAACAGGCTGTCACCACAGTGCATTTCGTGCCGTCAATGCTGCGCTCCTTCCTGGCTCAGCCCGGGGCAACCGAGTGCGTCAGGTTGCGCCGGGTGTTCTGCAGCGGCGAAGTGCTGCCGGGTGACCTTCAGGACCGCTTCCTGGACACCTTGGACGCCGAGCTTTACAACCTCTACGGTCCCACCGAGGCAGCGATCGACGTCACCCATTACCACTGCAAACGTGGTGAGTCCCGCTCGCCGGTCCCGATTGGGCGACCGATCGCCAACATTCGCATTCATCTCTTGGACGCTCATCAGCACCCGGTGCCGGTCGGCGTGCCGGGCGAGCTGTGCATCGGTGGGGTAGGGGTGGCGCGCGGCTACCTCAATCAGCCCGACGCAACAGCAGCCAGCTTCCTCACCGATCCGTTCGCGGAGGTTCCCGGAGGGCTGCTGTATCGGACCGGCGACCGGGCGCGGTACCTGCCGGACGGCAACATCGAGTACATGGGCCGCCTCGATAACCAGGTGAAGATCAGCGGCGTCCGGATCGAGCCGGGTGAGGTGGAGGCCGCACTGCTAAAGCACCCCGGCGTCAGCGACAGCGCGGTCGTGGCCGACACCGACAGCCGCGGCAACCCGCGGCTGGTCGCCCATATTGTGGCGACCCAGGATGCCGTGCCGAGTGTTGCCGAGCTGCGCCGCTTTCTCCTCGATCAGCTTCCCGCGGCGATGGTGCCGGCGGTCTTCTCGATGGTCGAATCCCTGCCACATACGTCGAGCGGAAAGGTCGACCGCCGCGCGCTGAAGGCGGCACGTCAAGCGGCGCCGGTAACGGGGCCGGAGTTCGTCGCCGCGCGGACGCCTGCTGAGAAGATCCTCACCGCGATCTGGTGTGAGGTGCTCGATCTGGAAACGGTTGGCGTGCATGATGATTTCTTCTCCCTTGGCGGCTCCTCGAGCCACAGCCTGGAAGTCGCGGCGAAAGCGAATGCAGCCAACCTACCGTTGCGGCCGGAGTCGTTGTTCGTCTTCGGCACCATCGCCGAGCTGGCCGGCGAGTACGGCGGCAAGGCCACGCAGGACGTGCCAGAACCCGACGTGGCTAGAGCATCCGAGACATCCGAGCCCGGCAGCCAGGTCGTCGCAGCCGACTCTGCTCCGCCGGTGCCCGCTACCAGCCCGCAGACGCGTAACACGGTGATGGAAAGCATCGGTGTGTATCTGCCGGCGGGAGTGATGTCGACCGAGAGCGTCCTGGCAGGCTGCGTCAACGAGATCGGTATTCCGTTGGAACGTCTGACCGGAATCCGCAGCAGGCGGGTGGTCGGACCGGGCGAGTTCTCGATCGACCTGGCCCGAAATGCGATGGCCGACTGTCTGGCCCGGTCGAAGTATGCGCCTGACGAGATTGATCTGGTCATCTGCTGCAACATTTCCCGCTACGACGGACCCGGGCACAAGGTCGTGTTCGAGCCCAGCACCGCGGCGCGGCTTCGAGACCAATGCGGCCTTACCAATGCGATTGCCTTCGACGTTTCCAACGCATGCGCCGGGATGTTCACCGGTGTCGCCGTGGCCGATGCATTCCTGCAGGCCGGACTGGTCGAGTGCGCCATGGTCGTCAGTGGTGAATACATCAGCCACATCACCGAGACGGCGCAGCAGCAAATCGAGGGACCAATGGATCCGCGGCTCGCGTGCTTGACCGTTGGTGACGCCGGCGCCGCGGTGATCCTCGAGCGCGGCACCAATGACCGGGTCGGCTTTCACGACATCGACATGGCCACGCTGAGCCGGTACAGCACCCTTTGCATGGCCAAGGCAAGCGATGGTCCACACGGCGGCGCGATTATGACCACCGACTCGATCAACATCACCGCCACGGTGGTCAAGCGTTTACTGCCGTACACCGCCGCCGTGATGAGTCGACGCGGCTGGCGGCCTGAACACTGCGACCACATCGTCATACATCAGACATCAAAGGCATCGCTCAACGACGCGGTCGTGGCGATGAATGGGATGTTCGGCCCGGGTAGCGCCCAACCGGCCAGCGTCGTCAACAATCTGGGTGAACGGGGAAACACCGCCAGCACCACACACTTCGTGGCCCTCGGCGATCAGATCCGGGCCAATCGGATCAACCCAGGGGACAAAGTGCTGTTCAGTATCAGCGGCACCGGACAGACGATCGGCGCCGCCCTCTACACCTTCGACGACCTGCCGGCCCGAATGCGCAGGGCGCCCGAGGGTCAACACCACCACCACGGCTTCTCGGCCCGTCGACGGCGCCCGGAGCCACCACCGGGGCCCCGGGTGCGGATCGAAGGGGTCGGCACCGCCGCCGAGCAATCCCGGCCTCGGCGTGCAGTCGAGCTCGCGACGCAAGCCGCCAGACAGTGCCTCAGCCGGCGCGTCATGGATCCGGCACAGCTCGAACTGATCCTCTACGCCGGGGTGTACCGGGAAGACTTCATCGCCGAACCGGCCATCGCGGCGTTGGTGGCCTGCGAACTCGGTGCTAACGTCGACATCGATTCTCCCGATGCGTCAAAGACTTTCGCCTTCGACGTGCTCAATGGCGCGGTCGGCTTCCTCAACGCGTGTCAAGTGGGCGTGCAGATGATCGGCGCTGGAAAAGCCGAACACGCGATGGTCGTGGCTGCCGAGATCGAAAATAACGGCGCCGACAGCGGGCACCCGTTGTATGGCGTCAGCGAGACGGGCTCCGCGGTGATTCTGGGCAGGTCCGACGGCAATTCAGGCTTCGGCCGGTTTGTCTTCCATCACCATCCGGAGTACGCCTCCGCACTGGAAACGTACTTGCAGCAAGGGGATGGACGCAGCTGGCTGCAGATCGACCGCGATCCGGACCTGTCGGCCCGCTACCTGGACTGCATCCCGGCCGCTGTCGAGGAACTGCTCAAGCTCGAAGAGCTGGACGGCTCCCAGATCGCGGCCGTGTTCCCTCCGCACCTGTCCCCGGCGGATCGCACCGAACTCGCCGCGCGCCTGAACATTCCGGTTTCACGATTCATTGACCTCGCGACCGAATCCGATTTGTTCTCCTCGTGTCTGCCCTACGAACTGGAACACGCCTGGAGGCATCAGCTGGTCAGTCCGGGCGATATCGGGCTGGTCATCAGCGTCGGCTCCGGCATCGAGGTCGGTTGTGCCACCTACCGCTTCTGATGCCGATGTTGACTGCCGTTACGGGAAGAACGGCAACCCACGAACGATCCGCGCAGTTGCCGGCCGAACCGGCGATGTGTTTGGTCGCCACAATGTTGTTGTGTTGTGCTGCAACATGAAAGGCCGCGGTCCGTCATGAAATTTGCCCTGGTCTCCTACGGAACGCGCGGAGATGTCGAGCCCTGCGCAGCGGTCGCGCTGGAGCTGTTGCGGCGGGGCCACGACGTGCGTATTGCAGTGCCGCCCAACTTGCTTGGCTTTGCCGAGTCGGTCGGGCTTACGGCGGTCCCCTACGGGCCGGACTCGCGGGAGCAACAGAAGGACGATTTCGCCAAGGACTTCTGGAAGATGATCCGGACTCCGACCACGTTTCTGCACAAGGGCAGAGATTTCATCACCAGGGGTTGGGCCGAGATGAGCGCAACACTGACAGCTCTGGCGCGCGATGCCGATCTCATCATGTCAAGCTGGATGTACCCCGGGATCGCCGCCAATGTTGGCGAATACTATGGCATTCCGGTTGCTATGCTGAATTTCGCTCCACTGCAAGTCAATAGCCGACTCTTGCCGAGCCTTCCCGCTCCGTTGGGCCGCGGCGCGCTTTCGGCGGCCTGGTGGATGTACTGGAGGATGACGAAGGAAGCCGAGGCGGCGCAACGCCGTGAATTGGGTTTGCCAACAGCGACGCCCTCGGCGGGACGACGAAACGGCGAGCGGGGATCGCTTGAGATCCAAGCCTACGACGAGCTGCTATTTCCCGGGCTGGCAGCCGAATGGGCTGGGCGGTGGCCCTTTGTTGGTGCGCTAACGATGGAATTGGCAACGGATGTCGACAACGAGGTCGCGTCGTGGATTGCCGCCGGCGCGCCGCCGATCTACTTCGGATTCGGCAGTAGGCCGGTCAAATCGATCGCAGACCTGATCGCCATGATCAGCGCATCCTGCGAAAAGCTGGGTGAGCGGGCGCTGATTTGCACCGGCGAGAATGATTTCACCGCGACTCCGGATCGCGACCATGTCAAAGTTGTTCGCGCGGTGAGCCACGCGGCCATTTTTCCCGCGTGCCGCGCGGTGGTCCACCACGGTGGAGCCGGCACCACGTCCGCGGGTTTGCGGGCCGGCGTCCCGACGTTGATCCTGTGGTTCACTTCCGACCAGCCGATGTTTGCGGCCGCGGTCAAGCGGCTCAACGTTGGCACTGGCCGGCGTTTCTCTAATGTCACGCAGGAATCGCTGGTCGCCGACTTGAGTGCCATCCTCACACCAGAACGCGGCGGCCGTGCGCGCGAAATCGCCGCCCGGATGAGCAAACCCGCCGACAGTATCGCCGCCACCGCCGACGCGTTGGAAGATGCGGCTCGCCTGAGGCGGTTTGGCTGATGGACATACCCGCTTCGCCGAGGTGGGTTTCGCAACGACGGACCCGATGGCGTCAGGGAGCCGGTCGTGGTGGGGGTGGCGCCGGCTGGCACGACGACCCAACAACCGGATTGCCATCGGAGCAAGGAGTAGTAGATGCCGACAGATAGCGTGTTCCCGGCTCCACCAACCTTGTCAGACCTTGTGCGTGGTAACGCCGAAAGCTATTCAGACAAGGTTGCATTCGACTATTGCCGGTATTCCCCCAACGGGGAAGAACATAGCCAGCTAACCTATCGCGAACTCGACATCAAGGCGCGTGCGATCGCGTCGATCTTGCAACAACAGGGCGCTGCGGGCGAACGGGTACTGGTCCTCTGTCCCTCGGGTCTGGATTTTATCGCCGGCTTCTTCGGGTGTATCCACGCCGGGGCCGTCGCTGTACCGGTGCATCCACCGGTTCGCGACCGGGTGATTGGGCG
Source organism: Mycobacterium pseudokansasii (assembly GCF_900566075.1). Classification (NCBI taxonomy): domain Bacteria; kingdom Bacillati; phylum Actinomycetota; class Actinomycetes; order Mycobacteriales; family Mycobacteriaceae; genus Mycobacterium; species Mycobacterium pseudokansasii. The sequence goes on from NZ_UPHU01000001.1 coordinate 1,072,905, forward strand.
CGTGGCGTCGATTATCGCGGATGTGCAAGCGCGCTTCGTGCTTACCACCGCGGAAGTCCAAGCGAAGGTCAAGAATGTGGTGGACGGCTTGGCCGACGGGAGTTCCCTGCAGTGGTGTGCCGTAGACACCGTCAACCCGCAATCCGCCACGGAGTGGATCACACCGGACATCGACCCGAGCGCAATCGCTTTCGTGCAGTACACCTCGGGTTCTACGAGCACACCAAAAGGCGTGATGGTGACGCACCGAAACCTGCTGTCCAACCTGGAGACCATCCGTAGGGCCACGGGCTGGGTCGACTCGTACGTCGCGGTGTCCTGGCTGCCGCCGCATCACGACATGGGCCTTATCAGCATGATTCTCGGGACGATTTGCTTTGGGGGCAGTTGCTTCTTGATGCCGCCCGAAGCTTTCATCGAACGCCCAATGCGTTGGCTCGAAGCGCTTTCCCGTTATGGCGGCACGATCACCGCTGCACCGAATTTCGCCTACGACCTGTGTGTCGAACGCAGCAGCGAACAGGAACGCGCCGCGCTCGACCTCTCAAAGTGGTTGTTAGCCGTGTGTGCCGCCGAGCCGGTGCGCGCCGCTACCTTGGACCGGTTCGCCGATGCCTTCGGCCCCAGCGGCTTCCAGCCGGAGGCGTTCAAACCGGCGTACGGTCTGGCGGAGGCGACACTGCTGGCATCCGGTCAGGCCGATTGGATCGTCCCGCTCGTCCGACACGTCGATCCTGTTGCGCTGCGCGAGCACCACGTGGTAGGCGTCTCGCCGGCGCACCCGGCCGCCGTCACGCTCGTAGGCTGCGGTCCCGCACTGTACGACGTGGAAGTGGTTATCGTCGATCCGGACACCCGACGGTCCTGTGCGGACGGCGAAGTCGGCGAGATCTGGCTCGCCGGCGGCGGTATCGCGCAGGGATATTGGGGCGAACCGATCGAGACGGAAGAGACATTCTCGGCGTTCCTCGCCGATACCGGGCGCGGACCGTTCCTACGCACCGGGGACCTGGGGTTCTTCCTGGACGGCGAGCTGTTCGTCACGGGGCGGCTCAAGGACCTCGTCATCATCCGCGGCCGCAACTACTACGCCGAAGACATCGAGGCCACGGTGCAGGACAGCCATGCGGCGCTGCTGCGCGGGCGGGGTGCGGCGTTCTCGGTAATGCCGTCAGCCAATGACGCCGAACAGCTCATCGTCGTACAGGAGGTGGATCGCGAGCGGATCCGCGAAGCCGACGTCGGCGCGGTTATCGCCGCAATTCGTGCCGCGGTCACCGAGGACCATGAGATTCAGGCGCACGCCGTCTTATTGGTGGAGCCGCTGCGGATCCCGACAACCTCGAGCGGAAAGATCCGGCGAAACGCCTGCCGGCAACGGTTCCTCGACGGCGGCCTCGAGGTTTTCGCGCAGTGGCACATGCCGCGCGATCCGCAGCCGGCCGTATCGCCTACCGAGCCGACTCCACTGCACGCCGGGCGTGCCGAGATCTCAGAGTGGTTTGTTTCCAGGCTTTCTCTCGAGCTTGGCCTATCACCGGCTGAGATCGACACATCGTTGCCGCTCGCGCACTACGGTCTTGATTCGATCCGTGCCATCCGGTTGACCGCAGCAATGGAAACCTGGCTCGGACGTGAGCTCTCGCCCACGCTGACGCAGGAGTACCCGACGATCGACCTGTTGTCCGGACATTTGGCCGAGCCTGCCGCAGCGGTGGAGACAGCCAGTGGCTCCGCGAGCCCAGCCGAACCGTTCGCCGCCGTCGGCATCGGCTGCCGGCTGGACCCCGCCGGCGGGTCGTCGGAGGTCACCGATATCGCCGGCTCAGGGTGGATGGACCTGCTTGGCCGGATGCCGAAGATTTCCGACGACCATGTCGACGAACTGCTGCGTCAGGTCATGGCCGCCAACGATCACCAGGACGAGCAGGCCTGATCCGCAGCTATCGCGGCAGCGCTGGCCACGGTTGCCGCAACTGACGACGCAAATCGGGCAAATCACATCGGAGGAATGAGACAAGCACATATGCGCCGGACTGGGTCAACGTATGACGCCATCGTCGTCGGCTCCGGAGCTGCTGGCTCGTGGGCTGTCAAAGAGCTGACGGAAGGCGGCCTGAGGGTGGTCCTGCTCGAGGCCGGCCGGAACCTGGATATCGCGCGCGACTTTCCTGCCGACGCCGACTTGAAATTTAGTGGGATTGCGCCACGCGTCAAGTCGGCGATCAATGGCCAACATGTTCAGGCGCGATCGCCAGCTTTTTCCGAGACTACAAAGCGGTTCTATGTCAACGACCGGGAGAACCCGTATACATCGGCACCAGGAAATACGTTCCTCTGGTTCAGGGGCCGACAACTCGGCGGCCGCCTTCACACGTGGTATCGACATGCACCGCGGATGTCGAATTACGAATTCAAAGCCGCAAGTGTCCGCGGAGACGGCGTCGACTGGCCATTGTCGTACGAAGATCTGGCACCGTACTACGATATCGTCGAACGGACGCTCGGAGTCCACGGAGAATCCGCAGGAATTCCAAATTGCCCGGATGGCCAGTTCATCGGACGTGCGAAAACAACAAAGGTCGAAGAGACGTTTCTGTCCCGAGTCGAGAAGCGTCTCCCGGGGCTTCGCGTGACGTACGCAAGGAAGGTCAAGTACGACAACGAGCGGATTCCGCTTCCCGCCAGAGTCGCCCGGGCAACAGGCCGCCTCGACATACGGACGGACGCCGTCGTGAGCCGGTTGCTCATCGATGCGCGAACGGGGAAGGCGACCGGCGTCGAATACATCGAGCGATTGACGGGGAATCCGCAGCTGGTTTACGGGAAAGTCGTCGTCCTCTGCGCGTCGACAATCGAAAGCGTGCGGATTCTTCTGAACTCGGCTTGCGCCAGGCATCCGTCCGGTGTCGGCGGATCGTCGGGCAATCTCGGTCGCTATCTGTGCGACCACGTGGTGCATACGCTTGTTGGCACAGTGCCCAAAAGGGATGTCGAGCCCGGTACGAACGCGGATGGCTTCGATTTTGGAAACGTTGGACTCTACATCCCGAGCTTCTGCGAAAAGGAATCAACAAACTTTCCCGGCGGCTACGGCATCCAGATGTCGATCGGCCGCGGGCGACCGTGGTGGGCCATGACCGCGTTCGGCGAAATGCAGCCTCGATACCAAAATCATGTGTCGCTCGACCCGACCGTCACAGACGCGTGGGGGATTCCAGTGGCTCATATCTCGTGTAGCTATTCTCGGCCTGAGTTCAATATGATTGCCCATATGAGGCAGCGGCTCCCAGAAATTGCGGTCGCCGGCGGCCTCAAGGTCGACAAGATCTTCAATCGCCTGCTTCGTTCTAGTTTTCTCTGCCGGCCTGGAGTGGCCATTCACGAGACCGGCGGCGCGCGCATGGGCGACAAACCCGAAAACTCGGTGTTGAATTCGTACTGTCAGTGCTGGGACGCGGACAACGTGTTCGTGACCGACGGCGCATGCTTTGTCCACCCCGGATTCCAGAATCCCACGCTCACGATCATGGCTCTCACGGTTCGAGCGTGTCGATTCATCGTTGGTGACTATGCGAAGTATGTGAACTGAATGGAGTACGGAAAGGTTGCCGGGATCGATAAACCCGTCTCGCGAATCGTCTTCGGCACCGATCGCCTGCGGAGCACGCTATTGCAGTCGCTACCCAATCGAGGCCGTGAGCAACAGGTGTTCTCGCTTTTAGATCGGACCTTCGAACTCGGGTGCAACTCCTTCGACACGGCACGCTTATATTGGGACAGCGAACGGACGCTGGGGGTATGGATTCGGGAACGCCGGAATCGCGACGACGTGGTGGTCATCAGCAAGGGATGTCATCCCACGCTGTTGTCAAAACGCCCGCGGCTGTCTGCGTCAGACGTCACCCGCGACCTGCACGCATCCCTCAAAGCGCTCGGCACCGATTTCATTGATCTGTATCTGCTCCACTACGACCACCCCGGTGCGCAAATCGAACCGCTCATGGAACGGCTCAACCGTCACATTGACGAAGGCAAAATCACCGCTATAGGTGCGTCGAACTGGTCGCACGAGCGAATTGCTGACGCCAATGCGCTCGCCATCAGCCAGCGGCTGAAACCGTTCACCGCGTCGAGCGCTCAATTCAGCCTTGCCGACTGGACACGACCTCTGTGGCCTGGAGCGGTCACCCTCGGGGGGGACGGCCAGCATGCCGCACGGGAATGGTATTCGATGCACGGGCTATCAGTGTTCGCGTGGTCCAGCCTTGGCCGCGGATTCTTTTCAGATCACTTCGACCCGAAGCATCCGGCCGCCAATCGCGTGAGCCGGCGGTGTACCGCCCACTTCGGCGCCGATGAGAACATCAAAAAGCTGGAGCGCACAAGGATATTCGCGCGCGAGCATCGGGTCACCGTCGCACAGGTCGCGCTTGCCTACGTGCTGCGCCACCCGCTTGAGGTGTTTGCCGTGGTCGGCTGCACGACGTTTGAGAAATTCGCCGAGAACGCGGCGGCATTGTCCCTGAAGCTGGACGAAGAGACGCTCCACTGGCTCGCGACAGGAATGAGTGAATAGCCGACTTTGCCCAGGCAATTTTCAACTCGGCCGGCGATTTCGGTGAGGTCGTCTGGATCTTGGGTCTGGCTTTCGTGTGGACGGCGTTCGGATACTGGTGCGTGCGAGATCACCCGTCGTGGATCCGCCAATGGCCGCCGGACGGTGCGTCTGTGACCGATGTGGCTGGTGGCGTCGCGCGGCCCTGTCAAACGCCGCCTCGTCGCCGCCAGCCTGCAACCACGTGCACGACGCACCGCGCAGATTCACAGGCAGGTCGCCGTGGCTCTAGCCTCGATGAACACGCCCCTGTGGTCCAGAGCTGGTCATGCCTGCGCGGCATAGCTTGCCGGCGAAAGCCACACCGCGGCTCACCTGCCCGCAGTCCCAGCACAACCCAGATGCGATCGAAGTCGGTCACCCGGCAGCCCGCCCTGCTAAGCGGCCCTCGAATTTGGCTCTGAGCTGGCCGTCCCCTAGACTCTAGGGGTTGCCTTGGGCAGACCTCGGCCGGTGCGCGCAGGCGTTATCGGCCCCGCGTGCCCGTCGGTGACGAAAGACCGCGCATGTCAGGGTGTTCGGTTAACCCTGCCGTGCACACGTCAACCAGGTCAGGAGATCTAGTGATTCAGCAGGAATCGCGGCTCAAGGTCGCCGACAACACCGGCGCCAAGGAGATCTTGTGCATCCGCGTGCTCGGCGGATCGTCGCGACGCTATGCCGGCATCGGTGACGTCATCGTCGCCACGGTCAAGGACGCGATTCCCGGCGGCAACGTCAAGCGCGGAGACGTCGTCAAGGCCGTCGTGGTGCGCACCGCCAAGGAACGCCGGCGTCCCGACGGCAGCTACATCAAGTTCGACGAGAACGCCGCGGTGATCATCAAGCCCGACAACGACCCGCGCGGAACCCGCATCTTCGGGCCGGTCGGGCGGGAACTGCGGGAGAAGCGATTCATGAAGATCATCTCGCTGGCCCCGGAGGTGTTGTAGATGAAGGTCCACAAGGGCGACACCGTGCTGGTGATTGCCGGTAAAGACAAAGGAGCAAAGGGCAAGGTTTTGCAGGCGTACCCGGACCGTAACCGGGTCCTGGTCGAGGGAGTCAACCGGATCAAGAAGCACACCGCGGTTTCCACCAACCAGCGTGGCGCCAGGTCGGGCGGGATCGTCACCCAGGAGGCCCCGATCCACGTCTCCAACGTGATGGTCGTCGACTCCGACGGCAATCCCACCCGAATCGGCTACCGGGTCGACGAGGAGACCGGCAAACGGGTCCGTATTTCGAAGCGCAACGGCAAGGACATCTGATGACCACTGCAGAGAAGACCCTGCCGCGTCTAAAAGAGCGCTACCGCAACGAGATCCGCGACACGCTGCAAAAGGAGTTCGGCTACCGCAACGTCATGCAGATCCCGACCGTGACCAAGGTCGTGGTCAACATGGGCGTCGGTGAGGCCGCTCGGGACGCCAAGTTGATCAATGGCGCGGTCAACGACCTGGCACTGATCACCGGGCAGCGCCCGGAAATCCGCCGGGCACGTAAGTCCATAGCGCAGTTCAAATTGCGTGAGGGCATGCCGGTCGGCGTACGCGTCACGCTGCGCGGAGACCGGATGTGGGAGTTCCTCGACCGGCTCACGTCGATCGCATTGCCGCGTATCCGCGACTTCCGCGGGTTGTCGCCCAAGCAATTCGACGGAGTGGGCAACTACACCTTCGGACTGGCCGAGCAGTCGGTGTTCCACGAGATCGACGTGGACAAGATCGACCGGGTGCGCGGCATGGACATCAACGTCGTCACCTCGGCGACAACCGACGAGGAAGGACGAGTGCTGTTGCGGGCCCTCGGCTTTCCCTTCAAGGAGAACTGAGCAGATGGCGAAGAAGGCACTCGTCAACAAGGCCGCACGCAAGCCCAAGTTCGCGGTGCGCGGCTACACCCGATGCAGCAAGTGCGGCCGCCCGCGCGCGGTGTTCCGCAAGTTCGGGTTATGCAGGATTTGCCTGCGCGAGATGGCGCATGCGGGTGAGTTACCCGGTGTGCAAAAGAGCAGCTGGTAACCGCGAGGAAGGGTACAGACGCTGTCATGACCATGACTGACCCGATCGCAGACTTCTTGACCCGTCTGCGCAATGCCAATTCGGCGTACCACGACGAGGTGCGGTTGCCGCACTCCAAGATCAAGGCCAACATCGCCCAGATACTGAAGAACGAGGGCTACATCAGCGACTTCCGCACCGAGGATGCTCGGGTCGGCAAATCGCTGATCGTGCAGCTCAAGTACGGGCCCAGCCGGGAGCGCAGCATCGCCGGTTTGCGCCGGGTGTCCAAGCCGGGGTTGCGGGTCTACGCGAAATCCACCAATCTGCCGCGGGTACTCGGCGGCCTGGGTGTGGCGATCATTTCGACCTCCTCGGGCTTGCTCACCGACCGTCAGGCAGCCAGACAGGGCGTGGGCGGCGAAGTCCTCGCATATGTCTGGTGAGAGTGTGGTGAGAGGAAGCAACCATGTCGCGTATTGGTAAGCAACCGATTCCGGTACCGCCCGGAGTCGACATCACGATCGACGGCCAGAACATCTCCGTCAAGGGGCCCAAGGGCGCCCTGGACATGACGGTCGCCGAGCCAATCACGGTGTCCCGCAACGATGACGGCGCCATCGTCGTCACGCGTCCCAACGATGAGCGGCGCAACCGCTCCCTGCACGGGCTGTCGCGCACCCTGGTCTCCAACCTCGTCACCGGCGTGACGCAGGGATACACCACCAAAATGGAGATCTACGGTGTCGGTTACCGCGTCCAGCTCAAGGGCGCCAATCTCGAGTTCGCGCTCGGATACAGCCACCCGGTGGTGATCGAAGCGCCCGAAGGCATCACGTTCGCGGTCCAGGCGCCGACGAAGTTCACGGTGTCCGGGATCGACAAGCAGAAGGTCGGCCAGATTTCGGCGAATATCCGCCGGCTGCGTCGTCCCGACCCGTACAAGGGCAAGGGCGTGCGCTACGAAGGCGAGCAGATCCGCCGCAAGGTCGGAAAGACAGGTAAGTAGTCATGGCGCAATCACAGGCTGAAACCGCTGCGCGAAAGCCGGTGGGGCAGAGCGTATCCGCAACCCGGCGAGTCTCCCGGCTGCGCAGGCACGCACGGCTGCGCAAGAAGATCGCCGGCACCCCGCAGCGTCCCCGGCTGGTGGTACACCGGTCCGCGCGGCACATTCACGTGCAACTGGTCAACGACCTCAACGGCACCACCGTCGCCGCGGCATCCTCGATCGAAGCCGATGTGCGTGGTCTGGACGGGGACAAGAAAGCCCGCAGCGTCCGGGTCGGCCAGCTGATCGCGGAACGGGCCAAGGCGGCCGGCATCGACACCGTGGTATTCGACCGCGGCGGCTACAGCTACGGCGGGCGGATCGCGGCGCTGGCAGATGCCGCACGCGAGAACGGATTGAACTTCTGATGAACGGGAGGACCGCATAATGGCGGAACAGTCGGCTGGCGGGCAAGGCGCCCCGGACAGCCGCGACTCGCGCGACGGCCGGGGCCGGCGCGACAGCGGCCGCGGCGGCCGCGACGGCGACAAGAGCAATTACTTGGAGCGTGTCGTGGCCATCAACCGGGTTTCCAAGGTGGTCAAGGGTGGTCGGCGATTCAGCTTCACCGCGCTGGTCATCGTGGGCGACGGCAACGGGATGGTCGGTGTCGGCTACGGCAAGGCCAAGGAGGTTCCGGCCGCGATCGCCAAGGGCGTCGAGGAGGCTCGTAAGGGCTTTTTCCGGGTGCCTTTGATCCGCGGCACCATCACGCACCCGGTGCAGGGCGAAGCGGCCGCCGGCGTGGTGTTGTTGCGCCCGGCCAGCCCCGGTACCGGTGTGATCGCCGGTGGTGCGGCCCGCGCGGTGCTGGAATGCGCTGGCGTGCACGACATTCTGGCCAAATCGTTGGGCAGCGACAACGCGATCAACGTGGTGCACGCCACCGTTGCTGCGCTGAAGATGCTGCAGCGTCCCGAGGAGGTGGCCGCCCGTCGCGGTCTGCCGATCGAGGACGTCGCTCCGGCCGGCATGCTGAAGGCGCGCCGCGAAAGTGACGCGCTCGCCGCCGCGGCGGTGCGGGAGGCGGCACAGCCATGAGCCAACTCAAGATCACCCAGGTGCGTAGCACCATCGGGGCCCGCTGGAAGCAGCGCGAGAGCCTGCGCACTCTGGGCTTGCGGCGGATTCGCCACTCGGTGGTTCGCGAGGACAACCCTCAGACCCGCGGCCTGATCGCGGTGGTGCGGCACCTCGTCGAGGTGGAGTCCACAAACGTGGAGGCGACCGGAGGTAAGACCAAGTGACCATCAAGCTGCACGACCTGCGGCCGGCGCCCGGATCGAAGACCGCACGCACCCGCGTCGGTCGCGGTGGGGGCTCCAAGGGCAAGTCAGCGGGGCGTGGCACCAAGGGCACCAAGGCCCGCAAGCAGGTGCCGGTGACCTTTGAGGGCGGGCAGATGCCCATCCACATGCGACTGCCCAAGCTCAAGGGATTCCGTAACCGGTTCCGCACCGAATACGAGATCGTCAACGTCGGCGACATCAATCGGCTGTTCCCACAGGGCGGCACCGTCGGCGTCGAGGACCTGGTGGCCAAGGGAGCGGTTCGCAAGAACGCTCTGGTCAAGGTGCTCGGTGACGGCAAGCTGACCGTCAAGGTCGACCTCACCGCGCACAAGTTCAGCGGCAGCGCACGCGAGAAGATCACCGCGGCCGGCGGCTCAGCCACCGAGCTCTAATACCGCTCGCGCAAGCTAACCCAGCCGCGGAATCACCTCGGCGGCAAGGCGTTCCATCTGCTCGCGGTTCTGCACGACGTCGGCGCCCACCGGATTGAGCAGCAGCATCTCGGCCCCGGCGTCGATCACTTCGCTCAGGCCCCGAACAACGTCGTCGGGGGTGCCCGCCACCGCCACCGAATCGATGCCGGACATCCTGCCGTAGATGCCGCGTAACCCGTCGAGCACGAGCTCGCGGCCCCGGTCGCCGTCGTCGTCCACCATCAGATAAACCCGTTTGCCGATGGTGAAGGTTGCCGGATCCTTGTGTTGTTCGGCGAGCTCACGACGCACCGCGGTGACTGCTTGGGCAAAGTCGGCCGTTGTCGACGAACCCGCCCCCAGGAACGCGTCACCGCGGCGCACCGCTCTGGCCAGCGCCGTGGGCGCCCGGCCGCCGAACCAGATCGGCGGGTGTGGCCGCTGCACCGGTTTGGGCGCGATGGGCAGGTCGTCGACGTCGCGGAACCGGCCGTGGAATGTCACGCGCGGTTCGTCGGACCACGCCGCTTTCATCAAGGCCAGGCCCTCGGTGAAATATCGGACGTGGGTGGCTTTGTCGACGCCGAACGCCGCGAATCTGCGGGAACCACCGCCGGCCGCAACACCGAGATCGAGACGGCCGTGGCTGAGCCGGTCGACGGCGGTCACCGCCGAGGCCAGCTGCAACGGATCATGCAGCGAGGTCACCAGCACGGCGACCCCCAGCCGTAGCCGCTCGGTGCAGGCAGCCGAATATGCCAGCAGCTCCAACGGTGCCAGCAACGGTGACTCGCCGACGGCCTGTTCGAGCACCCAGCCGCCTTCGAAGCCCAACTCCTCGGCGCGACCCAGATACGAGCGCAGCCCGGCGGTGTCGAAGGTGTCGTAGTCCAGTTGGGGGATCGCGATGCTAAACCGCACACCCTCACCGTACGGTGGCTGCCCGCCGGCTATCGGTAGGCTGGGTAAACATGTTCGCCTTCCTGTCTTTTCTGCCCGGCGTCGACGACGTGCGCGCCCTTGCTGACCGGGTGGACACCGCGCGCCACCACGGCGTGCCCAACGGTTGCGTGCTCGAATTCAATCTGCGCAACATGCCGGTGGAGACGACGGGTTTCGACCCGCTGACAATCCTGTCCGGAGGCGGCCGGCCAATGGCTCTGCGCGACGCCGTCGCCGCGATCCATCGGGCCGCCGAGGACCCACGGGTCGCCGGAATGATTGCGCGCGTCCAGCTTCCGCCGTCGCCCGCCGGTGCCGTTCAGGAGCTTCGGGAGGCGATCGCGGCCTTCAGCGCCGTCAAGCCGTCGGTGGCGTGGGCGGAAACCTATCCGGGCACGCTGTCCTACTACCTGGCTTCGGCATTCCGCGAGATCTGGCTGCAGCCCTCGGGAAGCGTCGGGCTGATCGGCTTCGCCAGCAACGCGATGTTTCTGCGCGACGCGCTGGACAAGGCCGGCATCGAAGCCGAGATCTTCACGCGCGGCGAATACAAGTCGGCGGCCAACCTTCTCACCGAAGACGGCTACACCGACGCCCATCGCGAGGCTGTCACTCGGATGTTGGAAAGCCTGCAGGGCCAGGTGTGGCGGGCGGTCGCCGAATCGCGCGGCATCGACGTCGACGTGCTCAACGAGCTGGCCGACCGGGCTCCGCTGTTGCGTGACGAGGCCGTGGCCGCCGGCCTGATCGACCGGATCGGGTTCCGCGACGAGGCCTACGCTCATATGGCGGAACTGGTTGGTATCGAAGGTGTTTCGTCGGACTCTGTCGACACCGACGAGAAGCCGGCGCGAATGTACCTGGCGCGCTATGCGGGCACTGCACGGTCGCGACTGGCGCCACCGGTACCGTCGATACCCGGCCGCCGTTCCAAGCCGACGATCGCGGTGGTCACCGTGGAAGGTCCGATCGTCAGCGGACGCGGTGGCCCGCAGGGTCTTCCGTTCGGCCCGTCCAGCGCCGGTGGCGACACCATCGCGGCGGCGCTACGGGAGGTGGCCGCCGACGACTCGATTTCGGCGATCGTGCTGCGGGTGGACAGTCCGGGGGGATCCGTCACCGCGTCGGAGACGATCTGGCGTGAGGTGAAGCGGGCCCGTCGCCGGGGCAAGCCCGTCGTCGCATCGATGGGTGCGGTCGCTGCCTCCGGCGGCTACTACGTGTCGATGGCGGCAGACGCGATCGTCGCCAATCCCGGCACCGTCACCGGTTCCATCGGAGTGATCACCGGCAAGCTGGTGGTTCGCGATCTGAAGGACCGGCTGGGAGTCGGGTCGGAAACCTTGCGCACCAACGCCAACGCCGACGCCTGGTCGATAGACGAGCCGTTCACGCCGGAGCAGCGGGCCCGCCGGGAGGCGGAGGCCGATCTGTTCTACGGCGACTTCGTGGCCCGCGTCGCCGAGGGCCGCAACCTCAGCACCGAAGCCGTGGATGTGGTGGCCCGAGGCCGGGTCTGGACCGGTGCCGATGCGCTCGAGCGTGGCCTGGTCGACGAACTCGGCGGCTTCCGCACGGCGGTACGGCGCGCGAAAATCCTGGCGGGCCTGGACGAGGACACCGAGGTCCGCCTGGTCAGCTATCCGGGCTCGTCGCTGTTGGACCTGCTGCTTCCGCGCATGTCGTCGCGACCGGCGGCGGCTTCGGTGCCGGATGCCGTCGGGACGCTGCTGATTCGCTCGATCACCGGTGTCGTCGAGCGTATCGAGCAGACGCTCAGCGGCGCCAGCGCGTTGTGGCTGGGGGAGTCGCGCTTCTAGGCGGCTAAGACGGCACTGATGAAGATGATCTCGCCGAGCGGATCGTCGTCGTCCGGATCGGGCACCGGAATGCCGGCGCGCCGGAACAGTTCAGCTCGGGTCACACCCTCGACGTCCCAGCCCCTGGCGCTCAGGTAGTCGACGACATGGTTGCGTTCGCCGGGATACACCAGCGACGCCATGTCGATGTCGAAGCCGTGCTCCCGGAACGCCGCCGATTGCTCCCGTATCCGGTCGGCGTCGAAATCCACTATGCCCGGCACGAATTCGGTGGCTATGGTGCTGCCCGGGACGCTGAGCGCAGCGATGTTGTCGAACAGCCGGTCCTGGGCATCCGGTGGTAAGTAGATCAGCAGGCCTTCGGCCAACCACGCTGTCGGTGCGGCCGCATCCAGGCCCGCGGCCCGCAGTGCCGTCGGCCAATCGCCGCGCAGATCGATCGGGATCACCCGCCGAGAAGCGGTCGGCTCGGCGCCCAGCCGGGCCAACGTCGTTGTCTTGAACTCGGCCACCCGGGGCTGGTCAAGTTCATAGACCACGGTCCCGGCCGGCCATGGCAACCGGTAGGCGCGCGCGTCCAGGCCGGATGCCAGGATCACCGCCTGCCGGATTCCGCCGCCGGTGGCGTTGATGAAGTAGTCGTCGAAGTACTTGGTGCGCACCGCCATTCCGTCGACCATTGCCTGTGCCCGGGTCGGTGACACATCTTGGATGGCCGCCATATCGAGGTCGCCGTCCATCATTTTGATGAAGAAGTCGACGCCGACGGCACGCACCAGCGGTTCGGCGAAGGGATCGTTGATCAACCCGCGGGGATCCTTGGTCGCCATTGCGCGCCCCGCGGCGACCATGGTCGCGGTGACACCGACGCTGGAGGCCAGATCCCAGCTGTCGTCGTGAGTGCGTGCCATGTCCGTCCTATCCGGGTCTAGTTGGGTTCCGGTGACGTAGCTTATGTCGCCGATACCCGCCGGCTGTCACCGTCGGTCGGGTAAGTTGTGGCTCGATGCATATCATTCGGTTTGCTGCCCGGTGGTCGGGGTACGGATGGCCCGATAGTAGGTGAGCCGCCCGAAGACACGATGCCGTTGAGTATCGACCTCGGCGCAGTCGAACCCGGCCGCCGTCAGCAGCCGCGGAATCGCATCGCCGAGATTGCCGGCGCCGCGGTGGCCGCGCACGATGAGCCGCGCGGCCAAGCCGTCGTGATCGGTCAGGTCACCCCCCATGTCGACCAGGTGTAGCCGGCCGCCGGGCCGCAAGACCCGGAATGCCTCTGCCGCGGCAGCGGTTTTCGCCGCATCGTCCAGGTGGTGCAGCATCATCGACGACAGCACCCGGTCGAATTCGCCGTCGGGATAGGGCAGCTGCTGGGCGTAACAACGTTCGAAACGAATATCGGTCAGCTGTAACGACTTTCGCTGCGCTCGACGTAATGCCAGCGGATCAGGATCACAGCCGACCAGCTGCGCCGCGGGGTGGGCATGTTTTACCCGGATCACCAGATTCCCGGTGCCACAACCGATTTCCAGGACGCGCTGGCTGTCGCCGATATCGGCCTGCGCGATGAGCTTCTCGTAGACCCGGGTGAATCCCAAGAGCCGTGCCAACAGATCGTAGAGCGGCAGCAGCGCATCATGGCCCGCGGCCGGGAAGTAGTCATGCCGCTTTCCGAGGGCGGTGACGACGCGATGCAGATGATGGTGGGCCACGAAAACCAGCATAAAGCGCTGGCTTTGGGCAGCCCCGCACGGCAACCTAGAACTATGTCGTACGCGATGGCCGGCAAGCGGGTGTTGATCACGGGCGCATCCTCGGGAGTCGGAGCGGCCCTGGCCAGGCGGCTGGCGGCCCAGCAGGCGGTGGTCGGGCTGATCGCCCGACGGCGGGACCGGCTGGGTGAGGTGCTGGCCGACTGCCGCAGGACCTCGCCGGAGTCGGCGATGTGGGCCGCCGACCTGGGCGACACCCCCGCGGCCGCACGGCTGGCATTGCAAGCCTGGCACGCCCTAGGGGGCATCGACGTGCTGGTGAACAACGCGGCAATACCCAGACGCCGGGCGGTGACCGCGCTGAAGCCGGCTGACGTGGAGGAGGTGATGCGGGTCAACTTCTTCGCCCCGATGCGGATGACGCTGGCACTGCTGCCACGGATGCTGGCTCGCCGGTCCGGCGTCATTGTCAACGTGTCGAGCGTCGGCGGACGCCTCGGCATCATCCACGAAGCTGCCTATTGCGCAAGCAAATTCGCGCTATGCGGCTGGAGCGAGGCGATGGCGGTCGACCTGGCGGGCACCGGAGTGTCGGTGAAGCTGATCCAGCCGGGTCCGGTGGACACCGAGATCTGGGACCGGCCGGACAACGACGAACCTCTTTATCGGGGGCCCAAGGTTGGCGCCGACCTGGTGGCCGAGGGCATCGTCGCGGCCATCGGCAGCGACCGGTTCGAACACTATCTGCCCGAGTTGATGGCCCTCAAAGACGTCGTCGACGCCAAGAACGCCGACCTGGACGCGTTTATCGCCGGCGCGGCGGCCATGACCTGGCAATGAGGGCATTGGTTTACGGCGTGCCACCCGAGCCGTTCGAGGTCCCCGACGGCGCCAACGCCCTCACCCAGAATCTGTCGCACAGCCCGACGGGCCTGCGGCAGCTGCCCGACCCGCGGTTGCTGCGCCCGGACTGGGTGATCACCCGACCGCGGCTGACGGGCATCTGCGGGTCTGATTCCAAGCAGATCCTGCTGGACTTCGGCGAGCATGACGCCGACAACGCCATGGCCGCATTCTGCTCCTTCCCGCAGGTCATGGGCCACGAGGTGGTTGCCGACGTGGTCGAGCTGGGGCCGGAGGCCCGCGGGATTGCGGTGGGACAGCGGGTGGTGCTCAATCCGTGGCTGTCGTGCGGGCCACGTGGCATCGAACCGCCATGTCCGGCCTGCGAAGCCGGCGACTACAGCCTGTGCTGGAGCTTCGCCGACGGCGACATCAAACCCGGAATCCACACCGGGGTGTCGGCCGACGTGACCGGTGGATATGCCGAGCTGATGCCCGCCCACCACAGCATGCTGTTCGCCGTTCCCGACTCCGTTCCCGACGAGGCGGCCGTGTTCGCCGACCCGTTCTCGGTGTCGCTGCATGCGATCACCCGCCATCCGCCGCCGCACTCGGGCCGGGTGCTGGTGTACGGGGCCGGCTCGCTCGGATTGTGTGCACTGGCGATCCTGCGGGCGCTGTATCCGGACGTGGCGGTGGCCGTCGTCGCCCGGTTCCCGGCGCAAGCCGAGCTTGCCCGGCGGTTCGGCGCCGCCAAAGTCGTTGCGCACGAACCACGTCTGGCCATCATCGAGGAACTGGTGGCCTGGGGTGGTGGCCGGCTGCGTCAGCCGTTGCTGGGCCTGCCGATGGCCCACCCCGGCCCGGTCGACGTTGTCTACGACACCGTCGGCAAGCCGGAAACGTTCGAGGTGGGGGTGCGAGTGCTGACCTCGCGCGGGACGCTGGTCAAGGCCGGTGTCCACACACCCGGCCGTTGGGAGTGGAGTCCGCTCTACTTCAAAGAGATCAGCTGGGTCGGGTCCAACGCCTTCGGTATCGAGGAGGTCGACGGTGTCCGCCGGCACGCCATCGCCCACTACCTCGAGTTGGTGCAAGCCGGCCGGGTGGACCTGCGGCCCCTGCTGACCCACACCTTCGGGCTGGAGCAATGGCGCGATGCCTTCCTGGCGATCGCCGATCAGGGTGTGACCGGGGCCGTCAAGGTGGCCATCGATCAGCGGTACGGCGCGCGGCGATTGTGAATCTCACGACGCCTCCGCGGCATGTCGCGTCGCACGGTTCGCACGCGCGGCGGGCTACAACGGATTGGCGCGCAGGTAGCTGTAGACGCCGGCGAAATTGCGGTTCACTTCCTCGGGGATAGCGACCGGTCCACCGAGAGCGCGTGCACCCCAGACGATTTGGGCGGTCCGCTCGACGAGCGCGGTGACATGCAAAACCTTGTCCGGCCGGGGCCCGACGGCCACCAGGCCGTGGTTGGCGATCAGCGCTGCGGCGCGGTCCTGCAAAGCCCGCACCGCGTTACGCCCGACCTCGGGAGTACCGGACGAGGCGTACTCGGTGCAGCGAACGTCCCCGCCGCAGTAAACCGCGAACTCGTCGATACAGGCCGGAATCGGCTGATGGGCGATGGCGAACATGGTCGCCCACACCGGATGGCTGTGGATGACGCTGCCGATGTCGTCGAACGCCTGGTAACACGCCAGATGCAGCTTCATCTCCGTCGACGGTGAGCGCCCCGGCTTGGCGTGCAGCACAGCGCCTTCCGGGTCGACGAGTACCAGGTCGTCGAGGATCATGTCGCCGTAGTCGACCGAGGACGGCGTGATGACGATGTTGCCGTCGCAGCGCCGAGCGGAAATATTGCCCGCCGTACCTTCGACCAGGCCGCGGCGCAGCATGTCCTTGGCCGCCGCCAGCACCGCGGCCTCCGGATTGTCCACGGATTTCACGGATGTCACCGATGTCATGAGCCGAGCACCTCCGGGTTGACGATATGGGCGGGCCGGTTGCCCGACAGCAGCGCCTCCAGGTCGTCGGCCACCAGCTGGGCCTGCCGGACCTCAGTGTTCCACGTTGCCCCGCCGATGTGCGGCGTGAGCACCACGTTGGGCAGGCCCGTCAGCGGATGATCGGCAGGCAGCCATTCGCCGGCGAAGTGGTCCAGCCCGGCTGCGGCCACCTTGCCGCTGCGCAGGGCGTCCACCAGCGCATCGGTGTCGTGCAGTTGCGCCCGGGCGGTGTTGAGGAAGACGACGCCGTCGCGCATCGCCGCGAACTGATCGGCGCCGATCATGCCCTCAGTCTCGTCGGTGACCGGCGCGTGCAGGGAGATGACGTCGGATTCGGCGAACAGCTCGTCGAGGCCGTGGCGGGCTTGGTCGTTGTACGGGTCGTGGGCGATGACCCGCAAACCCAGCCCGGCGAGTCGCCAGCGCAGGGCGCGGCCCACCGCGCCCAGACCCACCAGTCCCGCGGTGAGCCCGGCGATTTCCCAGCCGCGGAACCGCTGATAGGGAATCGTGCCGTCGCGAAACATGTTGCCGGAGCGCATATCTGCGTCCGCGGTGAGCACATGTCGGGTGGCGGCCAGCAACAGCGCCACCGTCATCTCGGCAACCGCGTCGGCGTTGCGGGCCGGGGTGTTCAGCACCGGGATGCCGGCCGCGGTGGCGCCCCGGATGTCGACGTTGTTGGGATCCCCACGGGTGGCCGCTACGGCAATCAGGGTCCGCGACCGCTGCTCGAACACCGGCCCGCTGACCGAATCCGATTCCACCACAACGATATCGGCGGCCTCGACGGTGATCCGTTGGGCTAGCTGCTCGGCGTTGTAGATGCGCAGTGGGGTCTGGTCTATCCAGGGGTCGTATACGACATCGGCCAGGTGCTGCAGTTTGGCCAGGCCTGGTCCCCGCAGCGGGGCCGTCACCAGGGCGCGCGGTCGAGACGTCACGTATGCCAATGCTGGCGTACCGTGGCGCCCGTGTCACGTGAAGCCGTCACAATGGGCATCGACATCGGCAGCACAGCGGTCAAAGCGGTGGTCGCCGACGAGAACGGCAACGTCACAGCACGGGTGCGGATCCCGCATCAGCTGCGGGTGCCGGCGCCCGACCGGCTCGAGCACGATGCCGACGAGGCATGGCGGCGGGGGCCGTTGGCGGCCCTGGACCAGCTGGCCCCTGCCGCTGCGAAAGCGGTGGCCGTTTCGGCGATGGCGCCCTCCCTGACCGCCGTCGACTCCGACGGCCGGCCCGTCACCCCGGGACTGCTCTACGGCGACAGCAGGGGCCGGGTACCCGGTGCCGCCCAACAGCCGCTGCCGTCGGTGGGTGAAGCGGCCGAATTCCTGCGCTGGACGGCGGCCGAAGCGCCAGACGCGACCGGCTACTGGCCGGCGCCGGCGGTGGCCAATTACGCGTTGGCGGGTGAGCCGGTGATCGACTTCGCCACGGCCGTCACGGGTTTGCCGTTGTTCGACGGGTCCGGCTGGAACCCGGCGGCGTGCGCCGACTGCGGGGCCAGTGTCGCGCAGCTGCCTCGGGTCGAAACGTTCGGTACGGCGATCGGTCAGGTGCACGGCACCGACGCGGTGCTGGGTACCGGCGCCATCGACGCCCTGTGTGAGCAGATCGTGGCGGGCGCCGACCACGACGGCGATGTGCTGGTGCTGTGTGGCACGACGCTGATCGTGTGGACGACCATCGCCGAGCCCCGGCAGGTGCCGGGCTTGTGGACCATTCCGCACACGGCCGCCGGCAAAAGCCAGATCGGCGGGGCCAGCAACGCCGGTGGCTTGTTCCTCGGCTGGGTAGATCGCGTTGTGGCACAGGGCGATCCGGCTGCTGCCGATCCACAGCGGGTACCGGTCTGGCTACCTTACATTCGTGGCGAACGGACGCCGTTCCATGATCCCGACCGCCGAGGCCTGCTCGACGGCCTGGACCTCACCCAGGACCCCGCGTCGGTTCGGCGGGCGGCCTTCGAAGCATCGGGCTTCGTGGTTCGCCAACTGATCGAGTTGAGCGGGGCGCCGGCCTTGCGTCTCGTCGCATCCGGTGGCGGCACCCGCGTCCAGCCCTGGCTGCAGGCCATCGCCGAGGCGACCGGCCGGCCGGTGCAGGTGTCCCGCGTGGCCGAGGGAGCCGCCCTGGGCGCGGCTTTCCTCGGGCGCATGGCGGCCGGTCTGGAGTCGTCGATCACCGACGCCGCCCGCTGGGCCACGATCGAGCGGGTCGTGGAACCCCGTCCGGAGTGGATCGGCCCGACCAAGGAGCGCTATCGGCGGTTCCTGGAGCTCAGTGGATCAAAGTTGGCCTAGCGGGTGGCGCGATACCGGGTGTGTCGTTCTACGCTTATGCAATGACAGACCACGACCAGACCGCCGTCCGCCGCGAGATCGCAGATGCCTTGCTCGCCGCACTTGAACGTCGGCACGAGGTCGCCGACGCCATTGTCGACGCCGAGAACAAAGCGGCTGCGGTCGAGGCGATCGTGACGCTGCTGGGCACCTCGCATGTGGCCGCCGAAGCGGTGATGAGCATGTCCTTCGACCAGCTCACCCAGGATGCGCGCACGCAGATCCTGGCCGAACTCGAAGACTTGAACCAACAGCTGACTTTCGCCGCGAAAGACCGTCCGGCCAGCTTCGGCGAGAGCCTGGAGCTGCGGCCCTTCTCCGCCGACGAGGACCGTGACATCTTCGCCGCACGCACCGAGGAAATGGGTGCGGCCGGCGACGGGTCCGGCGGACCCGCCGGCAACCTCGATGACGAGATCAGGGCGGCGATCAGCCGAGTCGACGACGAGGAGGCGGCCTGGTTTGTCGCCATCGATTCCGGGGAGAAGGTCGGCATGGTGTTCGGCGAGCTTCTCCACGGCGAGGTGAACGTCCGGATCTGGATACGCCCCGAGCACCGTAAGAAGGGTTACGGCACGGCGGCACTGCGCAAGTCGCGCTCGGAGATGGCGTGGGCGTTCCCGGCCGTTCCCATGGTCGTCCGCGCGCCGGCGGCCCATCCGGCTTAGGGGTTAGAGCGTTGCGGTGACGGCAACGATATCGCCGAGCTGCGACATGTCGTCATCGGGTAGCACGCGACCGTAATCGGTGAACAACTCCCGGCGCGGCCGGGTGCCCACCTGCCAGCCCCGGCCGGTCAGGTACTCCACGACGTTGCTGCGCTCGCCGTCGTAGAACAGCCCCGACAGGTCGATATCGCAGCCTAACGTGGCCCACCGCTGGTTGAACTCCTGGGCACGCTGCGCCATCGTCGAACCGGTGTCGGGATGGTACTCGGTGGCCAGCCTGCTTCCGGGCGCGCTCAGTTCGGTGATGTTGTCGAACAGGCGGTCCTGCGCATCGGGCGGAAGATACATCAGCAAGCCCTCCGCGCCCCAGGCCGTCGGTTTACTGTCGTCGAATCCCTTGTGGCGCAGAGCATTCGGCCAGTCGTCGCGTAGGTCGATGCTGACCGTTCGGCGCCGTGCCGCGGGGACGGCGCCCAGCTCCGACATGGTGCTGCTCTTGAACTCGACAACCGCGGGCTGATCTACTTCGTAGACCACGCTGTCGCCCGGCCAGGACAACCGGTAGGCCCGGGCGTCAAGGCCGGCGGCCAAAATGACGTATTGGCGAAGCCCCTCGCGGGCGGCATCGCGGAAGTATTCGTCGAAGAACCGGGTGCGCACCGCGATCGACTCCGTGATGACCTGCAATTCGCGGTCGGCTTCGTCGTCGCGGGGAATGTCACCGTCGACCAGGCGAGCGAAGAAGTCGAGGCCGACCGCGCGCACCAGCGGTGCGGCGAACGGGTCGTCGACGATCGGGTCGGCCGACGTGGACGCCAGCGCGCGGGCGGCGGCGACCATCGTCGCCGTGGCGCCCACACTGGATGCCAAATCCCAGCTGTCGCCGGGGGATCGGGATGAGTCGATTGCCATGTGTTTGAGTTTCAGACCGCGTCGATGTGAAGGACTTCCCCTACAGTGTGCCCCTGGCTCTGAGAGTCCAGTGCGGCGCGGTCCCACCGGCCGTCGGAGAAGACCAGCGCCTCGTCGAACCAGATGCTGCATCCGTCGAGGATCATGTCGAGGTGTAGCGGCGCGGTCCAGCCGACCGTTGTTCTCGGCTGGGTCGGGGTACTCAGCCCGAGGTGCAAACCCGGGTGGCGCTCATTGATGTGCGACAGGAAACCGACCCATTCGGTAATGCCTTCGTTCGTGCCGAAGCACCGAAGCCGACTTCACCTACCCTGTCGGCGTTTTCGACTTCAAAGAAATTGCTCAGAACACCCGACACCACCGGATCAGAACACCCGGCTTTTTGCACGACCGAGTCCGTAATTTCCAGGGACCCAGAACGTGGGGGCGCGGGCGTTCGAGGCGGTCAAGCAGTGACACTTCGGCAAAAGAGGCAAGCCGCGGTTCAAGTCGACCAGGCGGGGGTTGCATTCGCTGGCGGCCAAAGATGGCAATGGTGCGTTGCGACCCAAGACCGATGAGGCCGGTCGACTGGTGGGCCTGCAATGGGGTGCGGGTTTCGTGGTTGGGATCGCTTCGCCTGCGCGCACGGGCCGGCGCGGCAAGGAACAACAGGCCGAGCTGGCCGAAATCAAGGCACTGATCGTGGCCGGGAAAGTGTTGTCCACCCGGATCGTTCGCACGGTAATCGCCGGGCGCGACACCTACCGCATGCAACTGGTCTGCGATGGGCAACCGACCCGCCGGCATCCGGTCGGCGACGGGCGGGTCTCGTTCGACCTCGGGCCTAGCGAGATCGCGGTCAGCGTCCAACGAAGCGATCGAACTTGGATGGGATGGATTGAGCCGCTGGCCGATCGAATCCGGTTGAACACGGTGCGGTTACGCCGCCGCCAGCGGCGCCTGGATCGCCAGCACCGCGCCGGGTCGCCGGGCTGCTTCCGCGCCGACGGCACCCACAAGACCGGCGGTTGCGATTGGCGGCAGCGTTCCCGCACGGCCAAGCGGACCACTACGGATGTGGCTGAGGAGCATCGCCGGCTGGCGCAGCACCGTAAGACGTTGCACGGTGGGTTGGCGAATAGGTTGTTGGCGCACGGCGCTGATGTGGCGTGCGAGAAGCTGGATTACGTTTCGTGGCAGAAGAACTTCCCGCGCAGTGTGCGCGACCGGGCACCGGGGTTGCTCGTGGAGAGGATGCGCCGCAAGGCTGAAAGCGCCGGCGGTAATCGTCTCTACGAGTTCAACACCACAACCACAACCCTGTCGCAATCCTGTCTATGCGGGAACCGCAAGAAAAAGCCGCTCTCCCAACGGGGCCACCGTTGTGAATGCGGAATCAAAGAAGACCGGGACCTATTGTCGGCATACCTGGGACTGCATGTCCGCACGGGGGCTGATGGTCTCGACCGGCTGGACCTGCAAGCAGCCAACGATGGTTGGCCGCTTCACCGTCACGACGTTGATGGGCGTCGAGGTCTGGCCGTAGCAGTATCCAAGCGGCGAGGCCGCAGGCATCCGCCTTCGCGGAGGTCGGTGGCGCGTATCAAGGCCCGCAGGGCCTTGAAGCGACAGAGCCGCTCGGCGCGAACCTCCACTACCGACCAGCCCACGGCGATAGCCGCATGAGCGCCTATCGAGACAGCCGGTCGGCACGAGGAATCCCCGCAATTTCATTGCGGGGAGGACGTCAAGGCTTGGCGGATACCGGCCCGGGTTGCGTCGGTGAAGAAGTCGTCGAAGAACCTCGTTCGGATCGCCATGGCGTTGCGAAGTGCCGGATGCCGTTGGCCGTGTCGTCATCGGGGTCAGCGGTATTCAGCTCGCCACTGGCGACGCGGCTGAAGAAGTCGACGCCCACCGCTGTGACCAGCGGCTCGGCGAAGTGGTCGCTGGCAATGGCTCCGGCGCCGTCCCGGCAGGCCGCCGCGACCATGGTGGCCGTCAAACCCACGCTGGAAGCCAGGTCCCAGGTGTCGCCCTCGAAGCTCGCGCTACCCAATTGCGTCATTCGTTTGCCCTCCGTCGGCCACCCATTGATACTTAGCAAGTGTAACGAACTACCAAGACTGTGCCCCTCACCCGGCGCCGCCACGGCCACCCTGGCAAGTCCCGCCCAGATCAGCTGTTAATCTCGTAACGGTTTGACGCGCTGTAGATAATGCGGCCCTTACGTCCTGGCCTGCGAGTGTTGGGCGCGTAATGCAGGATGACCCCGCCGCGCAGGAGGAAGTAGTGCTTTCGGCTTTCATCTCATCGCTGCGTACAGTCGACCTGAGACGGAAGATCCTGTTCACGCTGGGCATTGTGGTGCTCTACCGGGTCGGCGCCTCGCTGCCGTCTCCGGGCGTCGACTTCCCGCACGTCCAGCAGTGCATCAAACAGGCCAGCAGCGGCGAAGCCGGCCAGATCTATTCACTGATCAACCTGTTCTCCGGCGGTGCGCTGCTCAAGCTCACGGTGTTTGCGGTCGGAGTGATGCCCTACATCACGGCCAGCATCATCGTGCAGCTGCTGACCGTCGTCATTCCCAGATTTGAGGAACTGCGTAAGGAAGGCCAGTCCGGTCAGGCCAAGATGACGCAGTACACCCGTTATCTGGCGATCGCGCTGGCCATTCTGCAGGCCACCAGCATCGTGGCGCTGGCAGCCAACGACCAGCTGCTGCAAGGCTGCCGCGAGAAAATCATCGCCGACGACAGCATTTTCACCCTGGTCGTCATCGTGCTGGTGATGACCAGTGGCGCGGCGCTGGTGATGTGGATGGGCGAGTTGATCACCGAACGCGGCATCGGCAACGGCATGTCGTTGCTGATCTTCGTCGGCATTGCCGCCCGCATTTATCCCGAAGGACACGACATCCTGGAAAGCCGCGGCGGCGCGGTCTTCGCCGCGGTCTGCGTGGCCACGCTGATCATCATCGTCGGCGTGGTTTTCGTCGAGCAGGGCCAGCGCCGCATCCCGGTGCAATACGCCAAACGGATGGTGGGCCGGCGGATGTACGGCGGAACGTCGACGTATCTGCCGCTCAAGGTCAACCAGGCCGGCGTCATCCCGGTGATCTTCGCTTCGTCGCTGATCTACATTCCGCACTTGATCACCCAGCTGGTCCGCAGTGGCACCGGGGGTCTAGGCCGCGGCTGGTGGGACAAGTTCGTCGCCACCTACCTGTCCGACCCCAGCAACCTGGGCTATATCGCCATCTACTTCGGCCTGATCATCTTCTTCACCTATTTCTATGTGTCGATCACGTTCAATCCCGACGAGCGTGCCGATGAGATGAAAAAGTTCGGCGGCTTCATTCCCGGCATTCGTCCGGGCCGCCCGACCGCTGATTACCTGCGTTATGTGCTGAGCCGGATTACCCTGCCGGGTTCGATCTACCTCGGCGTGATCGCGGTGTTGCCGAATCTGTTCCTCCAGATCGGCGCCAGTGGCGGAGTTCAGAACCTACCCTTCGGGGGTACCGCGGTCCTGATCATGATCGGTGTCGGTTTGGATACGGTCAAACAGATCGAGAGTCAGCTCATGCAGCGCAACTACGAAGGGTTCCTCAAGTGAGAGTCGTTTTGCTGGGACCGCCCGGGGCGGGCAAGGGGACGCAAGCCCAAAAGCTGGCCGAGAAGTTGGGGATCCCGCAGATCTCCACCGGCGAGCTGTTCCGGCGAAACATCGAAGACGGCACCAAGCTGGGCGTCGAGGCCAAGCGGTACCTGAGCGCCGGTGACCTGGTGCCGTCCGATCTGACCAACCAACTCGTCGACGATCGATTGAACAACCCCGACGCGGCCAACGGTTTCATCCTGGACGGATACCCACGCTCGGTGGAACAGGCCCAGGCGCTGCACGAGATGCTCGAACGCCGGGGGACTGACATCGATGCCGTGCTGGAGTTCCGGGTGTCGGAGGAGGTGTTGCTGGAGCGGCTCAAAGGCCGTGGCCGCGCCGACGACACCGACGACGTGATCCTCAACCGGATGAAGGTTTACCGCGACGAGACCGCCCCGCTGCTCGAGTACTACAGCAGCCAATTGAAGACCGTCGACGCGGTTGGCACCATGGACGAAGTGTTCGCTCGCGCGTTGCAGGCCCTGGGGAAGTAGTCATGCGTGCCCTGGCACGGTTGCGGGGCCGCAAAGTCGTGCCACAACGCAGTGCCGGCGAGCTTGACGCGATGGCCGCCGCGGGCTCCGTCGTGGCTGCGGCCCTGCGAGCCGTCCGCGCGGCGGCGGTCGCCGGGGTGTCCAGCCGGACCCTCGACGACATCGCCGAGACGGTGATCCGCGAGGCCGGCGCTACCCCGTCGTTCCTGGGCTATCACGGCTACCCGGCGTCGATCTGCGTCTCGGTCAATGACCGCGTGGTCCACGGCATTCCGTCCGCCGCCGAAATCCTGGCCGCCGGCGACCTGGTTTCGGTCGACTGCGGCGCGGTCCTGGACGGCTGGCACGGCGACGCGGCAATAACCTTCGGGGTCGGACCGCTCAGTCCGGCCGACGAAGCCCTGTCGGAAGCGACCCGGGAATCACTGGAGGCCGGCATCAAGGCGATGGTGGCCGGTAATCGGCTGACCGACGTCTCGCACGCCATCGAGCGGGGCACCCGTAGCGCCGAGACCCGCTACGGTCGCTCGTTCGGAATCGTCGACGGGTACGGCGGCCACGGGATCGGCCGGCAGATGCACCTGGATCCGTTCTTGCCCAACGAGGGCGCTCCCGGGCGCGGGCCGATGCTGGTCGCGGGCTCGGTGCTGGCCATCGAACCGATGCTGACCCTTGGCACCGGCAGGACCGTGGTGCTCGACGACAACTGGACAGTCACTACTGCCGACGGATCGCGTGCGGCACACTGGGAGCACACAGTTGCGGTAACCGAGGACGGGCCCCGAATCCTGACCTTTGGTTAGACGGCTGAACCAAACACCTACTCGACTCGTGTCAGAAGCGGGAGGTGATCGAGTGGGTCGGGTGGCCGGTGGTCGGGCGGCATCCGGGGCTACCGAGGCCGCGCTGATGAAGGCGCTCTACGACGAGCATGCCGCGGTGTTGTGGCGTTATGCGTTGCGGTTGACCGGCGACGCCAGCCAGGCCGAGGACGTCGTCCAGGAGACGTTGTTGCGGGCATGGCAGCACCCGGAAGTGATAGGTGATACCGAGCGGTCGGCGCGCGCGTGGTTGTTCACCGTCGCGCGCAACATGATCATCGACGACCGGCGTAGTGCACGGTCACGCAATGTCGTCGGCTCCACCGACGAATCGGGCGCGCCCGAGCAGTCCGTGCCCGACGAGGTGAACGCGGCGCTGGACCGGTTGCTGATCGCCGAGGCGATGGCTCACCTCTCCGATGAGCACCGGGCCGTGATCGAGCGGTCCTACTATCGTGGATGGACCACCGCGCAGATTGCCGGCGACCTCGGAATCGCCGAAGGCACCGTCAAGTCGCGACTTCACTACGCGGTGCGGGCACTGCGGCTCGGTCTGCAGGAACTTGGGGTGACGCGATGACGGCAGGCCTGATTCGAGGGACTGTTCACGGCCCATCCGGGCGGCCGTCCGTTCCGAATACTTGGGGGTGACAGGAGATGGATGACATGGTCACGTCGCTTAGGGGGCTTGGCCCGCCCGGTGACAACGAGGGGTATAGCCTGACGACCGGTCACAACCACCCCTATGGGATGTGGGACGCCGCTTACGTATTGGGGTCTTTGTCGGCGACCGACCGCCGCGAATACGAAGCGCATATGAGCGGGTGTCCCGCCTGCCGCCAGGCCGTCGCCGAACTCTCCGGTGTGCCCGCATTGCTTTCGCAGCTCGACCGCGACGAGGTGGCGGCGATGAACGAATGCGGCCCCGCCGCGGGAGATCCGCCGGCTGCGCCGCGGCTCTCGCCGCAGTTGTTGCCGTCGTTGCTGGCAACGGTGCGCTGGCGCCGTCGCCGCGCCAGGCTGACGACGTGGGTGGCGTCGGCCGCCGCCGCCGTGGTGTTGGGAATCGCTGTGCTGTTTGGTGTCCAGGGCAATTCCGGATCACCGCAGCCGCCGGTCGTGTCGGCGCAGCCGATGGCACAGGTCGGGACCAAACTCCTGGCTTCGACGGTGTCGGTTCGCCCCGAGCACTGGGGGACGTTCATCAACCTGCGGTGTGTTTGCCTGGCTCCGCCGGATGCGCCCCACGACACGCTGGCGCTGGTCGTGGTGGGTCGTGACGGCAGCCAAACCCGGCTGGCGACGTGGGTGGCCGAACCCGGTCACACTGCCACACCGGCCGGCAGCATCTCGACTCCAATCGATCGAATCGCCGCCGTGCAAGTGGTTTCCGCCGATACCGGCGAGGTGCTGCTGCAGCGTTCGCTCTGAATTCTCGCGGCCCGCGGTGAACTGAACTTCGCCGCGGGTCGTGTTACCGACATGCCCAGGAAGCACCGGGTGGTCGACCACATCGTGGACCACCTCGCGGCAATCGGAGTAGACCACGTCTTCGGTGTGGACGGAGCCAACATCGAAGATCTCTACGACGCCGCGCATTTCCACCCGTCGCTGTGCGCCGTCCTGGCCAAGCACGAATTCTCCGCCGCCGCAATGGCCGACGGCTACAGCCGCAGCGGAGCCGGGATGGGATCTGGGTTAGGCGTTGTGGCAACGACTTCCGGCGGCGGCGCCCTCAATCTCGTCGCGGGATTGGGGGAGGCGCTGGCAAGCCGGGTTCCGGTGCTTGCCCTGGTCGGCCAATCCGCCACCGCCCTGGATGGCCGGGGCGCCTTTCAGGACACCAGCGGGTGCAACGGATCGCTGGATGCCGAAGCGGTGTTCTCCGCGGTGTCGCTATCGTGTCAGCGGGTGCTCGCGCCGGCCGAGATTGTCTCGGCCCTGCCGCGTGCCATCGCCGCGGCGCGCGCCGGCGGTCCGGCTGTGTTGTTGCTGCCCAAGGACATTCAGCAGGGATACGTGGCGATTGAGGACGACCAGAGCCGTCAGCCGGCGCAGGTGCGGCCCATCGGCAACCCGTATCCCATCGCGCGGACACTGCGCCGCGCGAACGGCCCGGTCACGATCATCGTCGGCGAGCAGGTCGCGCGCGACAACTGCCGGCCGGAGCTCGAACAACTGCGAGCGGTGTTGCGCGCCCGAGTGGCGACCGTACCGGAGGCTATGGATGTCGCCGGGACACCGGGCCTTGGATCGTCGTCGGTGCTGGGGGTGACCGGAGTCATGGGCCACCCGAGCGTGGCCGAAGCGGTGGCCGGCAGCGCGGTGTGCCTCGTCGTCGGCACCCGATTGCCCGTGACCGCCCGCGCCGGCCTGGAAGACGCACTTGCCGCGGTGCGAACGGTGTCGATCGGTTCGGCGCCGCCCTATCTTCCGTGTACCCATCTGCACACCGACGACCTGCGCGGCTCGCTACGGATCCTCACCGAGGCGCTCTCGGGATCCGGGCGGCCTACCGGGCTGCGTGTGCCGGACGTGGTGCGGCGCGCCGAGCTGCTGCCGCCGTCCTGGACGGGGGCGGGTGTGCGATACCGCGATGCCATGGCGGTGCTCAACGATGAGCTGCCCGACGGCACCGACATCGTGGTCGACGCCGGCAACACCGGCGCGGCCGCGATCCACTACCTGCCGGCCCGCCGGGGCGGCAGGTTCGCTGTCGCGCTCGGCATGGGCGGCATGGGCTACAGTTTCGGGGCCGGCATCGGAATGGCTTTGGGACGCGCCAACACCGGACGTCCCCCCGGACGCACCGTGGTGATCGCCGGGGACGGGGCGTTTTTCATGCACGGCATGGAGGTGCACACCGCCGTTCAGTACCGGCTTCCGGTGACGTTCGTCTTGTTCAACAACAATGCCCACGCCATGTGTGTGACCCGCGAGCAGTTGTTCTACGGAGATCTATACAGTTACAACCGATTTCGCCGCAGCCGCCTGGGCTCGGGCCTGGCGGCGATGTTTCCGGGCCTGACGTCTGTCGACGTCACCGATGTCGAGCATTTCGCGACGGCGGTGCGCACCACCGTGGACGCTGACGGGCCGGCGGTGATCAGCGTCGAATGCGCCGCCGACGAAATTCCGCCGTTTGCACCGTTTCTCATTGGAACCACCGCGAAGGAGAACCGTACCCATGTCGCTGCCAGCGCTTGACGATATCTTCACCCATACCGGCACCGTGGCACCCATCGACGGGCTGATCCGTATCGAAACCAGCCCGCGGGAGAAGGCCACCCCAATCATCATGGAGATGATGCGGTCGGTGTATCCGCATGAGCAGGTTTTCGGGGAGTACTGTACCGTCAACGATTTCATCGATTGTCCCCCTGACGAGCTGTTCGCCTATATGGCCGACACCCGCAGCCTCGAGGAGTGGACGTACAGCCTGCGCGGCTTCACACCTACCGACGAGCCGGGCCTGTGGCTGGCCTACGATCGGCTCGGTTCGCAGACCAAGATCTACACCCGCACCATCGCCAACGAGCAGGCCCGGGCGGTGGATTACCACTGCGCCTGGGATCAGGGCAAACATCTGTGGATGGTCTACCTGATGCGCGTCGTCGACGCGCAGGTGGTGCTGGACCGGCCGGGTTCGGTTGTGCTGTGGACGAATTGCCATCACCCGTTCTACGACCACAACCCCTACCCGGAGACCGCTCCGGCCGACCGATCGGTCTGGGTGGGGGATTTCTGGGACATGTTCGGTCCCGGCCATCTGCTGGAACTGAAGAACCTCAAAGCTATCGCGGAATACCGGCACCGCAACGGCTTATCCGTCGTCCCCGTCTGGATGAGGTGAAACCCATGGTGAGCCAATCCGTCAGTCTCATTGACGTTTCCAGCTATCTGCCCGGCGAGCCGATCGGCGCGGATTACTATGCGCAATTCGCCGAATCCGATGACCTGCGTGACAGCCTGATGTTTCGTGCGCCGGCGTTCCGCCATCACGTCGCGCCGGACGAGACCGCCGTCGACATGGTGGAGCGTGCGACACGAGGGTTGATCGAACGCCACGGCGAGGAGGTGATCGAGACCGTCGACGTGCTGATCACGCATACTCAGGCGCCGGATGTGCCGTTCTACGGCGCCGGTGGCGGGATCGCTCACCGTCTGGGCATGCGGCCCTCGTGGGTACTGGACTTGCACAACGGTGGGTGCGCGGCATTTGTGCTGGCGCTCAACCTGGCTCGCCAACTGCTGACCTCCGGCGCCGGGCGCACGGCGCTGATCGCCATTGCGCAGAATTCGGCGGGCCAGGTGTTCGATCAACCCGGCGTCCGCCGCAAGGCACAGGCGGCGGTGCCCGGTGACGGGGCCGCGGTGGGCTTGGTCACGCTGTCCGACCGGTCGCCGATTGTGGGCATCGAGTGCCGCACCTACGGCGAATACGCCGGCGAGATGACGCTTGCCCCCGATCCGCCGCGCAAGTGGTGGCAGCCCGGAACCGGCGAGCTCTGTATCGGATTCACCGAGAGCAAGATAACCAAGGTGCTGGCCCGCGGCAACCGGCAGGTCCCGGAAGTGGCGCTGGCGGTCTGCGATCGGATTGGCCTGCCCGCCAATGATATTGACCTACTAGTCACCAACCAGCCGAACCGGGTGTTTCTGCGCAACTGGCGAGAAGCACTCGAATTGCCTGCCGAACGGCACTTCGACACCTTCGACGCGTGCGGAAACCTGTTCGGCGCGGGGATTCCGGTCAACCTGGATCGGGCGATCACGACCGGGCGGGTGGCTACCAGCGCCGTGGTCGTGATGGCCGGGTTCGCCCACGCCGGCGATTTCGCCGGGGCGGCGGCGATGCGCTGGGGCGGGCGGCCCTGATGCTCACCGTCGCGACCCCGAATGCGATCGACCCGTGTGCGTTGTCGCTCAACGAGAATCCGTTCCCGCCGCTGCCCGCGGTGCGCTCGGCGCTGATTCGCTCGATCGACGCGGTGAACAGGTATCCGGAGTTTCTGCCGCAGCGCCTGCGCGAATTGATTGCCGCCCACATCGGCATGCCCGTCGAACAGGTGGTACTCGGTGCCGGTGCGACCGGCGTGGTGATGCAGGCCCTCCGCGCGGTGACCGTGCCCGGCGAGGTGATAGCGATGGCCGCGCCGACCTTCGACGGATATCCGATCGTCGCGCAGCTGGCGGGATTGACGGTGGTGACCGTCCCGCTCGACGAATACGGCCATCACGATCTGGGGGCGCTGGCCGACGCCGCCGCCCACTCCCGAGTGGTGGCGCTGTGCCGGCCCCACAATCCCACCGGCACGCTGGAGCAGGCGCCGGCGGTGGTGAGATTCCTGAGCCGGGTGCCGCCGGACACCGTGGTGCTGCTCGACGAGGCGTACGTCGAATTCGCTGCGCCGAAGTATCGAATCGACGCTTCGGCGTTGCTTTCTCGGTTCCCCAATGTGCTGGTGGTGCGGACCTTTTCCAAGGCCTACGGGCTGGCCGGGCTGCGGATCGGTTACGGCCTGGCGGCGGCGGAACTGGCCGCAGCGATGTGGGCCCAGCAGCTTCCGTTCGGCATGGCCGGCACCGGCTTACTCGCGGTCGCCGCTTCTTATGAGGCCGAAGACCAGTTGGCGCACCGGATTCGGCTGATCACAGCCGAACGGCGCTATCTTCGGCGGCAATTGAGCGCGATGGGGATATTCACCACCGACGCGCACGCCAACTTCATGTACCTGCCGTCGAGGGGTCGGCGCTGGGATGAAGTTTTCACCCGGGCCGGGCTGCAGGTCCGGCTGTACCCGGACGGCGGTGCGCGGATAACCGTGGGCAGCCGCGCGTCAACTCTGGCGGTGTTGTCCGCGGTCGGAAAATCTGCGGCGTGAATGTCGTGTGTTGACCCGATGGCCCCGCCAGTGCGGTAAGAAAGGGCGTGGCTGCATCACGACCGGAGAAACCTGACCCGATCGCTGTGGCCCGGGCCAACTGGGAGAAGGCCGGGTGGGGTGACGTGGTGCCGGGCATGGTCGCGGTGACGTCGGTGATGCGTGCACACCAGATTCTGCTGGCCCGCGTCGAAACGGCGCTGCGCCCCTACGATCTCAGTTTCTCGCGGTTCGAGTTGCTGCGGCTATTGGCGTTCAGCCGCACCGGAGCGTTGCCGATCACCAAGGCCTCCGACCGCCTTCAGGTTCATGTCACCAGCGTCACGCACGCGATCCGCCGGCTGGAAGCCGACGGGCTGGTACAACGGGTGCCGCACCCCACCGACGGGCGGACCACGCTGGTGCAGATCACCGAGTTGGGGCGCGCCACCGTCGAGGACGCCACCCTGACTCTCAACGAGCAGGTGTTCGCCGACATCGGAATGGACGCTGACGAATCGGCGGCGCTGGTGTCCTCCATCGAAACGTTGCGGCGCAACGCCGGAGATTTCACCGAGTGAACCGAGAGAAAGGCACGTCAGTGGACCCACTAGTTGCTCACCAGCGAGCGCAGGATGCGTTCGCCGGCGTCCTCGCCAACGTCAGCCCCGAACAGCACGGCGCTCCGACACCCTGCTCGGAGTGGACCGTGCGGGACCTGATCGAGCATGTCATCAGCGGCAACGAGCACGTCGGGCAATGGGCGCAACACCCGGTTGAGCCGCCCGCACGGCCCGACGACATGCTGGCCGCTCACCGGACCGCGGCCGCCGCCGCCCAGGAGGTCTTCGCCGCGTCCGACGGGATGTCCACCGCCTTCAAGCTGCCGTTCGGGGAGCTGCCCGGCCAGGTCTTCGTCGGGATCCGCACCAGCGATGTGCTGACCCACGCGTGGGATCTGGCGGCCGCCACCGGTCAACCCACCGATCTTGACCCCGAATTGGCGACCGAACAGCTCGCCGCCGTGCGCGCGTTCGTGGGGCCGCAGTTCCGCGGGCCGGGAAAGCCTTTCGCCGAGGAGCAGCCGTGCTCACCGGAGCGTGCGCCCGCAGATCGGCTGGCCGCGTTCCTGGGCCGAAAGGTCCGGTGAGCTAGCCGGTTCGCAGCATTTCGATCACCGCACTGAAGTCCAAGGCGCCGTGGTCGACGTCGGACGCGATGAACTCGGCATAGATCTCGGCGGCGTGCCGGCCCAGCGGCGCGGGGGATCCGGTGGCGGTCACCGCGTCCATCGCCAGGCCCAGGTCCTTGTTCATCAACGCCGTCGCGAAGCCCGGCTTGAAGTCGTTGTTGGCCGGCGATGTGGGAACCGGGCCCGGCACCGGGCAGTTGGTGTGCACCGCCCAGCAGTTGCCGGTCGCGCCGGTGATGACGTCGAACAGCGACTGGGCCGACAGCCCGAGCTTCTCGGCCAGCACGAACGCCTCGCCGATCGCGATCTGCTGCACAGCCAGGACCATGTTGTTGCACAACTTGGCGGCCTGGCCCGCGCCGGCCGCACCGCAGTGAATGATCTTGCCCGCCATGGGTTCCAGCACCGGGCGGGCCCGCTCCAAAACGTCCGCGTCGCCGCCGACCATGAACGCCAGCGTCCCGGCCGCGGCACCCTTGACACCGCCGGAAACCGGCGCGTCGAGTTGGGCCAGGCCGTGCGATGCGGCCAGCGCATGCACCTCGCGGGCATCGCTGACCGAGATCGTTGAGCTGTCGATGAAAAGTGCACCCGGTCGCGCGGCGGGCAGCACCTCGGCGTAGCAGCGCTTGACCACGTCACCGGTGGGAAGCATGGTGATCACCACGTCGGCCTCGGAAACCGCGCTGGCTGCGCTGTCGACCACCGCGCAGCCGCTTGATGCCGCCGCTGTCGCCGCTGCGGGCGCCGGGTCGTACCCGCGCACAATGTGGCCGGCGGCAACCAGATTCGCAGACATGGGCGCCCCCATGTTGCCCAGTCCCAAGAACGCGATCGTCTCTGTCACGTGTGTCACGTGGTGGAGCCTAAACGGTGGTGCGGAACCGCGCGGCTTCGGCCCGGCCGATGACCACCCGCATGATTTCGTTGGTTCCTTCCAGAATGCGATGCACCCGCAGGTCGCGGACGATCTTCTCCAGACCGTACTCGCGCAGGTAGCCGTACCCGCCGTGCAGTTGCAGCGCCTTGTCGGCGACTTCGAAGCAGGTGTCGGTGACATAGCGCTTGGCCATGGCGCACAGCTCGACCTTGTCGGCGGCGTCGTCGTCGAGCGCACTCGCGGCCCGCCACAACAGCATTCGCGACGTTTCCAGCCCGGTGGCCATGTCGGCCAGGGTGAACCGGACGGTGGGTTCGTCGAGCAGGCTGGCCCCGAACGCGTGTCGCTCCCGAACATAGGCGCCGGCCTTGTCGAAGGCTGCCTGCGCGCCGCCCAGTGAACACGCCGCGATGTTGAGCCGGCCGCCGTTGAGACCGTTCATCGCAATGCCGAAGCCGGCCCCCTCGCCGTCGGCGCCGCCCAGCATGGCGTCGGCGGGCACCCGGACCCCGTCCAGGATCACCTGGGCGGTCGGTTGGGCATGCCAGCCCATCTTCTCTTCCAGGGCGCCGAAACTCAGTCCAGCAGTTCCCTTTCCGATCACGAAGGCAGATATGCCGCGCGGGCTGTCCGCACCCGTGCGGGCCATCACCACGTACACATCCGAGGCTCCCGCGCCGGAAATGAACTGCTTGACGCCGTCGAGCACATAGTCGGAACCGTGCTTGACCGCTCGGGTGCTCAGCGCACTGGCGTCCGATCCGGCCCCGGGCTCGGTCAGGCAGTAACTGGCGATGACGTCCATGGCGGCCAGCCGTGGCACCCAGTCCTTGCGCTGCTCGGCGGTGCCGAAGCTGTCGATCATCCAGGCGCACATGTTGTGGATGGACAGGAAGGCGGCGGTGACCGGGTCGGCGATGGCCAACTGCTCGAAGATGCGCACCCCGTCGAGCCGGCGCAGCCCGCTGCCGCCCACGTCGTCACGGCAGTAGATGGCGGCCATCCCGAGTTCGGCGGCCTCACGCAGCACGTCCACCGGGAAGTGGTTGCTGGTGTCCCATTCCAGAGCGTATGGGGCCAACCGCTTTTCGGCGAAGGCAGCCGCCGTCTCGGTGATCACCCGCTCGTCGTCGTTGAGGGTAAACATCGGCGCCTACCGCCTACTGCATCGTCGGGATGACGAACTCGGCGCCATCCTTGATGCCGGACGGCCAGCGCGAGGTGACGGTTTTGACCTTGGTGTAGAACTGGATCGACGTCGGGCCGTGCTGGTTGAGATCGCCGAACCCGGAGCGTTTCCAGCCGCCGAAGGTGTGATAGGCCACCGGTACCGGGATGGGAACGTTGACGCCGACCATGCCCACCTGAACCCGCGAGACGAAATCGCGTGCGGTATCACCGTCGCGGGTGAAGATCGCAACGCCGTTGCCGTACTCGTGCTCCGAGGGCAGGCGCAGGGCTTCCTCGTAGTTGTGGGCGCGGACCATGCACAGCACCGGCCCGAAGATCTCGTCGGTGTAGATCGACATGTCCGGGGTGACGTGGTCGAACAGCGTCGGCCCGATGAAGAAGCCGCCTTCCAGGTTGGCGTCACCGAAAGTCAGGTCGTCGCTGGCCCGTTCGCGGCCGTCGATGACGATCTCGGCGCCGGCCTGGACGCCCTGGTTGATGTAGTCGCGCACCCGGGTCAGCGCGGCCTCGGTGACCAGCGGGCCGTAGTCGGCCTTGGGGTCCAGGCTGTGGCCGACCCGCAGGTTGTTGATCCGCTCGATCAGCCTGGCGCGCAACCGTTCCGCGGTCTGCTCACCGACCGGGACCGCGACACTGATCGCCATGCAGCGTTCGCCGGCGCTGCCGTAGCCGGCGCCGATCAGCGCGTCGACCGCCTGGTCGAGATCCGCGTCGGGCATCACGATCATGTGGTTTTTGGCGCCCCCGAAGCATTGCGAGCGCTTGCCGGTGGCGGCGGCGCCGGCGTAGATGTACTGGGCGATGTCGGAGCTGCCGACGAAGCCGACTGCCTTGATGTCAGGGTGGTTGAGGATGGCGTCGACGGCTTCCTTGTCGCCGTGCACGACCTGGAATACCCCGGGGGGCAGGCCGGCTTCGGCGAACAGTTCGGCCAGCCGTACCGGGACCGACGGGTCGCGCTCACTCGGCTTGAGCAGGAACGCGTTTCCGCAGGCAAGGGCGGGGCCGGCCTTCCACAGCGGGATCATCGCCGGGAAGTTGAACGGGGTGATGCCCGCGACCACGCCGAGTGGCTGTCGCAGCGAGTAGACGTCGATGCCCGGTCCGGCGCCCTCGGTGTACTCACCCTTGAGCAGATGCGGGATCCCGAGGCAGAACTCGATCACCTCGATGCCGCGCTGAATGTCGCCTGCGGCGTCGGCCAGCGTCTTGCCGTGCTCGAGTGAGAGTAGTTCGGCCAGTTCGTCGTTGTTGTCGTTGACCAACTCGATGAACCGCATCAGCACTCGAGCGCGGCGTTGCGGATTCCATGCGGCCCAGCCTTTTTGGGCCTCGACAGCGGATGCCACCGCGGCGTCGACGTCGGCTGGCGAGGCCATCGGCACTGTTGCCTGGACCTGACCGGTGTTGGGGTCGAAGACGTCGGCGGTACGGGTGGACCGGCCGGCGGTGCGCTGGCCGTCGATGAAATGCGGAATATGTGTGGTCATGGCTGTCCAGGTTGGTTGGGGCGGAAACGTTGATACTTGCATATCCTAGTAACTGTGGTCGGGGGTGCGCAAACGAGGGTTCGCGGGAGTGGGCACGTGGCGCTTCCACCGAATCACCCTGGTCTTGCGACAGCGTGTCCACGCCCTGTTCGGCCATCTGCCGGCATATGCGTCGTGCCCAACCGCGGGTGAACCGAACTGGATGCGGCTTCGTCACTCGGGATGAGGGCTTTACACCGGTTGAACGGACGCACGCTGATGACTCTTGGACGCCGCCGACGAAGTCAGGCGAGGGGGGTTCGGTGAAGCTTCGCATCGTTGTCGTCGGGGCCGGTGTCGGCGGTCTCTCCATCGCGCGGGGGCTATTGTGCGACGGGCATGACGTGACCGTGTTCGAACGGCGGCCGGATGCGCAGCCAGGTGGCGGCGCCGTCACCATCTGGTCCAACGGCGCTACGGTGTTGGGACAGCTGGGCGTCGACATGGACGGCGCCGGCCAATTGCTTTCCGCCGTAAGGATACTGACGTCCACGGGTCGCCCGCTGGCCACCTTGGACGTGAGCGCGATGGTGCGCCGGCTGGGCGCGCCGGTTCGGATGGTCCCACGCCGAGTCCTGGTGGAGCGGCTGCTGAAGGGCTTTCCGGCCGAACGGATCTGCTACAACTCCTGCGTAGTGGGCGTGACCGGTGGGCACGACGGCGTGCGCGCCGCATTCCATGACGGCAGCTCGGCCGAAGCGGATCTGCTGATCGGCGCCGACGGACTGCACTCGACGGTGAGAGACATCGTCGGCGCGCAGCATGCGCAGCCGACCGGTTGGTGTAGCTGGCAGGGGCTGGTCAGCTTGCCAGATCTCGCCGACAAGCACGTCGCGCAGGTCATCATCGGCGACCGCGGAAACACCGGCCTGTGGCCTGCCGGCGGCTGCGATGTGCAGTGGTGGTTCGACCTGCCGTGGTCGTACGACTTCGTCAGGCCGCGACGTCCGACCGAGATGATCCGGGCCACATTCGCCGGATGGTCCGGCTCGGTCGATCGAGTATTGGCCGCGCTGACCGATGACGACCTTGTCCATTCGCCCTACCCGCATTTTCGCCATCCCATCCCGCCTCCGGGCCGTGGCGCGGTGACATTGCTCGGCGACGCCGCGCATACGATGCCGCCCACTCTCGCGCAGGGGGCTAATCAGGCGCTGCTCGACACGATGGTGTTGCGCAAAGCGCTGTGGGACCTCGACCGCGGCGATGTGTCCGCCGCGCTGCGCTGGTACGAAAAGACCAGACGCCGCAAGCTGATGGCGGTGTCGCGGGTGGCGTCGCTACCGGTGTCGCATCGTGAATCCGTGCTCAGGCCGGCGGCAATGATCTCCGACAGTCTCCACACCTGGGCGTTGACAACGTTTTTGAGTAGGACGAGCCACCATCGGATGTCCATGCAGATCACCAAGGAACTCGGCGCCGTCGCGGCCGCCGCGTCGTGTGCGGTGCGATGAACGCGGCCGACCCGGTACGGGTACGAGGTGCGATCGATGCGCCCTCGCGCTGGCTGTGGCTGTTCAAATGGTGCGTACTGGCCGTCCCCCACTACCCGGTCTTGATAGTGCTGTATGCGGTCTATCCGGTGCTGACGGTCGTGGCCGGCGTCGCGATCCTCTTCACCGGACGGTATCCGCGCCCCATCTTCGACTTCAACGTCGGGGTGCTGCGCTGGTCCTGGCGGGTCATGAACTACCGGTTTCCGATGAACAGCACCGACAAATACCCACCCTTCACGCTTGCGTCTCGGCCCGCGTACCCGGGGGATCTCGAGGTGGATTATCCGCAGCGGCTGGGGAAGTGGCGTGTGCTGGTGAAGTGGTGGCTGTTGGGGCTTCCGCAGATACTGCTGTGCTGGGCGATGGAGCCGCTGCTGCAGGTGCTGTGCGTGGTCTCGGCGGTGTGGTTGTTGTGCACCGGGGTAATTCATCGGGGCATGTTCGACCTGCTGATGGGCATCGTCCGGTGGCGATACCGGGTTGCGGTGTACGTTTCGTTGATGCGAGACGAGTATCCGCCGTTCCGACTGGACCAAGGTGGTAGCTGACGCACGGTAATTCGTTGTTTCCGTACGTGTATCGGTTCGGGATGCCGCTCTTCGACCGGACGTTTTACAACCGGTATCGACGAGAGGCGATGAGCCACGCGGTCGGCCGATTGCTGATGGTCGGTGTCGGTCCCGGAACCGATTTGCGGTTTATTCCGCCCGCGGTGACGTCGGTCGCCGCCGTGGAGCCGGTGGCGGCGTTTCGGCGGATGGCTGCCGCGCTAGCGCGCCGCCACCACATCGCGGTTGACGTCGTCGACGGGGTTGGCGAGTCGATTCCCTTCCCGGACAACAGTTTCGACTCGGTACACATCGGCCTGGTGCTGTGCTCAGTCGACGACGTGGCCGCCACGCTCGCCGAAATCCGGCGGGTGCTGGTACCGGCGGGCAGGTTGGTGGTGCTCGAGCACGTCCGCGGTGACGGCACGATGGGCCGGTTTCAGGACCTGATCGCAATGCCCTGGTCTCGGTTGGCGTGCGGCTGCGAGCCGAACCGCCGAACGATCGACGCCATTGCCGCGGCCGGATTCGACACCAGCGGACTGCGCAGCATTCCCCGGACCCTGGTGCCGCCGCCCTGCACACCTCATCTGCAAGGATTCGCCACCCTGGCCGACGAATAATGCCGCACATTTATTTTGTCGGCATCTTGAACATTTCGCTTGCCGGGGTATAAAATCAAGGTCTAATTTCTTGGCGTGGGGGCAGCCGCCGAAATACGTGTCGACAAAAAGGGGGTCGGTGATCATGAATTTCTCGCTGTTACCGCCGGAGGTCAATTCGGCACGGCTGTTTTCTGGTGCCGGTTCGGCCCCAATGGTCGCGGCCGCCGCGGCCTGGAATGGATTGGCAGACGAACTGGCCGGTGCGGCGGCGTCATTTTCGTCGGTGACGGCGGGGCTGTTGGGCCAGGCGTGGCAGGGTCCGGCGTCCGCGGCGATGGCGGCCGCGGCGGCCCCCTATACGGAGATGCTGAGCGCGGCGGCGGGTCGGGCGACGGGGGCGGCCGTGCAGGCGCAGGCGGTGGTCGACGCGTTCGAGGCCGCGCGGACGGCGACGATTCATCCGCTGGCTGTGGCGGCCAACCGGAACGGGTTGGCGCAGTTGATATTGTCGAATTTCTTTGGGCAGAACGCGCCGTCGATCGCGGCCGTCGAGGCCGAGTACGAGGAGATGTGGGCGCAGGATGTGTCCGCGATGGCGGGCTATCATGCCGGCGCAGCGGCGGCAGCAGCGCAGCTGGAGCCATGGCTGCAATCGCTGCACGATCTGGCAAGCCGGCTCGCCGCGACCCTGGGTCTCAGCCCGGTCACCAATCCCGTGGCCGGCGACCCCGATTTGATGAGTCAAACCACCAATTTCGGCTTGTTCACCAGCACGGCTCTTGCTGACCCTGACGACAATGATTTCGTCGGACTCGTTATTTCGAGTCCACTCTTCACCAATACATTGACTTCCGGGTTTGAGCCCACATTAGGTCTGGGCGCCCCCGGGCAGACGATAAACACCTTTCAAAGCCCGGTCTTGCCTTTCTTGAACAGTTCGCTCGCCCTTCCTGTCACGGATCCTTTGGCGCCTTTGTTTACGGCACTTCTTCCCCTTGGTTTCTGACTATTCGAGTCCGACTGCTTCGATGATGTTCAGCCGCGAGGCGCGCACTGCGGGTGGCAACGAGCCAAGCAGGCTGACCGCCACCGCGCCGATCGTCAACACGGGTGCCATGGGGCCCGGCCGGAAGCCAACCCCGAAATTCATGACGTCTGCGCTGACGAGGCTGTACAGCCACTGGTCGGTCAGTCCGAACGCAAGCCCCGCGACCCCACCGACAACACCGATGCCCGCCGCCTCGGCCAACACCATCTGCGCCGTGAAGCGCCGACTGCAGCCCATTGCCCGCAGCACCCCGATCTCCCGGCGCCGTTCCAGCACCGACAGTGTCAAAGTGTTGAGCAGCGCCACCGCGGCCACGAAGACCACGATGATCCAGACGGCGTCGGCGATGAACATACTCTGATGCAGTGGGGCTTCGGCGCCCGCCAGCGCCGCGCGACCGTCGTAAACGTAGCCGGGTGGCGGCACCACGCGTCGCACAGTGTCCGACAAGCGATGTCGATCAACGCCCGGGGCCGCGGTGATCTGGAGCGTGGTCGCCGCCGGCCGGTCGAACCAGGACCGCATCTGATCGAGGCTCATCCCCACCGTGCCGATGACGGTGGAGAAGTACGGTACCAGCGCCAACACGGTTGGCCGTTGCCGTCCGTGCGGGGTGTCCAACGGCAGCTCATCTCCGACCCGCACCCGCAGAGCCGCACCCAGATTCCGGGTGAGCACCACACCCCGCCCGGCCAGCACCTCGTCGCGCACCCGAAAATCCAGCGCGCGGTAGAGCGAATCGGCGGTTCCGGGGGAAAACCCGTCGAGCAGCACCCGGGTACCGCCCACCACGGCAAACGCAGCCGCTCCCTCGGTAACACGGGCGACGCCGGGCACCGCGGCGACCTGTTCGGAAAGGCCTTGCGGCAGTGGGCCGGTAGGGTATCTGTCCGGTGGATCTGCGCTCACCCACACGTCGACGTCGGCCACCGGAGCGAAGATTTCCCGCGCGGACGAGATCATGTCGGAGTTGGCGCCGGTGATCACCGTCGTGGTGACAACCGCGATCAACACGGTCATGACGGTCGCCCACACGCGCCGCGGCGCTCGTTGGATGGTCGCCGCCGCGAGCGCGCCCACCGGTCCGAACCTTCGTGCCGTCGCGGCGACGGCCCCGACTACGGGCGCGGTGAGCGCAAACCCCAGCGCGATCTCGGCGCCGAACAGGGCAAGCATCGGGGCCAAGGCGTACCTGCCGCGGTGGTCGACCACGACCACGGTGGACGCCGCGAACATCGCCACGGCTGCAGAGCCGCTCGCGACCCGCAGCCAGCGCGGCACGACATCTGCCGACGAAACCCCGACCGGCGCCAAAGCCTCGATCGGCGAGACCCGGTACACCTGCCGGGCAGCCATCGCAGACGCGGCCACGCTGATGAGCATCGTCGTCGCCAGCGCGACCGGTAGCGCGTAGCCGGGCAGCCAGTACTCGACGCGGGCCTCCAGTCCCTGGGTCA
The DNA here is from genome assembly GCF_900566075.1 of Mycobacterium pseudokansasii. Classification (NCBI taxonomy): domain Bacteria; kingdom Bacillati; phylum Actinomycetota; class Actinomycetes; order Mycobacteriales; family Mycobacteriaceae; genus Mycobacterium; species Mycobacterium pseudokansasii. The sequence goes on from NZ_UPHU01000001.1 coordinate 1,114,297, forward strand.
TTGCCGGTGGAAGCCGGCCAATCGCCATGCGGCCCAAGACTATTCCGCTGCACGCTCCGATAGCTCCGCCGATCAGCCCGAGAAACGCGGCCTCGGCGAGTAGGTCGCCGACTATGGTGACGCGGCGGCCGCCGATCGCACGCAACAGCGAGATCACCGGCCGCCGCTGGGTAATCGCCATGGTCATCGTGGTGTAGATCAGGAATGCGCCGACCAGCAAGGCAACCCCTGCGCCCATCAGGGCCATGTAGTTCATCAGCTTCACACCGTCGCCGGCCCGGGTCGCCCGCATGCTCGGGTAGGCCACAACCGCGCGGCCGTTCACCGCGGCGACGACACCGGCGCGCACCGCGGCCAGATCGGCACCCGGTTGGGTCGTGATCAGTATCGAGTCCAGCCGGCCTTGGCGCCCGGTAACGCGCTGCGCCAAGGCAACTGGCGCCAGGACATAATGGCCGCCGTTGAGCTCGGCGAGTCGCCGGCTTCCGAGCACCTCGACGACGGTGACCGAGCCCGAGCCCAGCCGGAACGTGTCGCCTTTCGCGTAGCCGGTACCGGGCCCGACCTGAACTCCGCCGGGCGTCGTCGACGGCACGTCCAACGGTTGTGCCCCAAAACTTTTGAAGGCATCTTTCAGGACACCGCTGAGCTCGGCGCAGCGTGCGTCGGCTCCGAAAAGCAGTACCGGACCCGACACCGTGGACGCCGACATCCGGATCATCGGCGCCGCGGTGCCGACACCGGGGACCGCCGCGACGTCGGCGGCGATCGTGTCGGGAAAACCGGCGTCGGTAATGCCCGACACCTCGAGCGCGGCAAGGCCGGCGACCCCGTCGGCCAACCGGTTGACCGATCCGGTGATTGAACCGAAGATTCCGAATACCGCGACCAGATACATCGCCGCCACTGCTATGACGGCGATGACGGCGCTGGTGCGCCGGCGATGCACGGCAAGCTCGCGCAGGCTGAACAGTCGTAGCCGGCTCGCCGCAGCCGGTATTGCCGAGCCCGGTTTCACCATGGCACCACCGCTGCGTCGCAGCAGACTCTGCCGTCCTGCAGGGTGATCACCCGATCTGTCGTCGCCGCGGCCTCCGAATTGTGGGTCACCATCACCACCAGCCGACCTCGGCCCGGTTCGTGCGCCACCTCGGCCAGCAGCGCCAAAATCGAAGCGCCCGTGGTGGAGTCGAGGTTCCCGGTCGGCTCGTCGGCAAGAATCAGCGGCGGGTCCATCATCAACGCCCGCGCCACCGCAACCCGCTGCATCTGGCCCCCGGACAGTTCCGACGGCCGGTGCTCGGCGCGGTTACCCAGCCCCACCCGGTCCAACAGGTGAACCGCTTCGGCTCTGGCCCTACCCAGTCGGACACCGTCGAGCAGCTTGGGCACCGCCACGTTCTCCCACGCCGACAACGTCGGCAACAGGTTGAAGAACTGAAACACAAACCCCACACAACGATGCCGGAATTGCGACTGCTGCTCATCGCGGAGGCAGCCGATCTCCTCGCCGTCGAAGATGATCGACCCGGAGTCTGGGGAGTCCAACGCGCCCAGCACATGCAACAACGTGCTCTTTCCCGCACCCGACGGCCCGACGACCGACACGAACCGCCCGCCTGCCAAGTCCAGGCTGATGTGGTCAAGTGCGCGCACGGTTTGACCGCCGGCCCGGTACCGGCGGGCTACGTCCCGGAGTTCGATGGTCAGTTCGCGGATGGGCGATCCGGTGGCGTCGACTGTTCCGGCCACCGTGGTCCGCGAGCTCGAACCATCCTGTGCGTGACGGCCGTTACCCATATGGGTTACGACGAGACCGGCCCACGATCGGTTCGACACGGGCTTCGTCTGGCGTCCGGCGATCCGGTGCCGCGGTTGGCGGGGCATTGTCTCCTGGCTGTAACCCCGGCTGATATTGGTCGGTGAAGGAGGGACGTGACGGCACAGTATGAGCCCGTCAACCCGCGGCCGCTGCGCGCGGTGCCCGACGACGGCTACCCCCACTGGGAAGCCGTGTACCAGGACAACGTGGGCCGGGATGCCGAGGACCTCACCGCCGAGGTCTTCCTCGCCGCGCTGCGACCGCTGCGCCTCACCGCGAGCGTGGCGGAGGTGCGCGCGTACCTGCGTGCCACCGCGCGCACGGTATTGGCCGCGCACTGGCGAGAGACGCTGGGCCGCGAGATAACCTCGATCGAGGACATCGAACAACCGCCCGATAGCGAGGAAGCGATCAGCACCGCCCCGCAGCGTGTCGCCCACGTGCTCGACGGCCTGCCTGACCGCTATCGCCAAATCCTGGAATTGCGTTTTCTGCAGGGGAATTCGATCAAACAGTCGGCCGCGGAACTCGGGATAAGCGTCGCCAACGCCAAAGTGCTGCAGCATCGCGCCCTGCGATTGGCGGCACAGGTCAACGAAGAGGGCCGGCGATGACCGCGCGCAACGTACGCCGCTACATCGACGAGCTCCTCCAGGGCCGCCGGCCCAAGCCATTCCGGCCCGACGAGTTCGAAGCGGCGCAGATCCGCACGGCAATCGAGTTGCGCGGGTCGCGGCCTGGAGCTGAGGTAACCGACGCTCCGCGCGAGGACTTCCTTGCCGACCTGCACCAACGCCTTACGGAGCAGATGGCAGGCGCCGCAACGGATTCGGCACCGCAGCACAGCGCCACGCGCCGTCACGTCATCGTCGGCACCTCGGCCGCTGCCGCCGCCGCGGTGGCCGCGGTTGCCATCGATCGAGCCGTAATCGGCGATCGGGCAGGCGGACCCGCGGCCGTCGCCGGACGGTTCACCCCCAACGACGGAAGCTGGCAGCGAGTCGCGGCCAGTGCCGAGGGTCCTGACGACCGCATGCGCCCGTTCGATCTCGGCTCGATCAGTGGGTTCGTCCGCCGCGTCGACGGCAAACCCCAAGCCGTATCCGGAGTGTGCACCCATCAGGGATGCCGGCTGTGGTTCGACGCACCCGATGATCGGCTGCGCTGCCCGTGTCACTCGACATCGTTCGCGCCGACCGGGCAAGTGCTCACCCATCAATTGCCGATCGCACCAAAGCCGGTGTCCGCAGTGATGGTTCGCGAAGCCGACGGTTTCATCGAGGTCTTCGCGCCGGTGCGCCACGACCAATCCGGCTGACCGGCGTAACCCGCCGCCGTATCCATTGGTGACCATCGACGGGCTCGGCCCAACCACTCGATCACGGAGGTGCCATGTCGCCGGTGCTACTCAGATATCACGTCACCGCAGTGGCTTTGAGCGTGGCGCTGGCCGGGTGCGCGGGTTCGCGGCCCGTTAGCCAACCGGCGCCGACGTTCGGCTACCGCGCGGACGCGACCCCGGGGTTGTCGGCGATGTCGGCACCGCCGGCTACACAACGGATTTCGTCATCCACACCGGCGACCTCACCCACCTGTCCACTCTCGACCAGTTCGATCAGGTGAAGCAGATGGTGAGCGGCCTGAAGACATCACATGTCTTTACCGTCCCCGGCGAGCACGACTCGGTCGACGATGCCGGGCAAAATTACCGCAGCGTCTTCGGCGCGGGAACCCGCGGCGGTGGCTGGTACAGCTTCGACGTCGCGGGTGTCCATGTGATCGCCCTGGTGAATACGCTGAATATGAACAAGCTCGGGCATCTGGGGGTCGAGCAACTGGAGTTCATCGAAAGAGATGTCGCGCGGCTGTCCAGTGATACCCCGATCATCGTGGTCAGCCACATCCCATTGTTCGCGATGTACCCGGACTGGGGCTGGGGCACCGACGACGCCGCTCAGGCGCTGCACTATCTACGCCGGTTCTCATCCGTTACCTGCCTCAATGGTCATGTGCACCAACTCTTTCCCAGGTCGAAGGCAATGTGACGTTTTGCAGCGGTACGACGACCGCCTACCCGCTGCCACGTCCGGGTGATGGGTCGGCTCCCAGGCCGGTTACGCTGCCCGCCGGTCGGCTCGGTGACGCGCTCGGCATCCGCGAGGTGAGCTATACCCACGGTGAGCACCAGCTGGCCTTGAAAGAGCGAACACTGCAATGACGTCGACGGAGAAGATGCTTCGTTTCGGCTTCGCGGTGTCGGTGGCCGTCAGCGCCGTCAGCCATGCCTACCTGTATGTCCGTGGATACCAACACATCCCGGTGATCGGCGCCGCGTTTCTCGTCGGGGCCGGCGTCTCGTTCGCAGTCGCGGTGTTGATTCTGTTCGGCGGTCCTGGGTGGTTGTGCTGGGTAGCGGCCGCGGCGGCGGGGGGCTCGTTGACCGCTTTCGCCCTGTCGCGGACCGTCGGGACTTTCGGCTTTTCCGAACGTGGCTGGGATCCCGCACCGCACGCGGGGGTTAGTGCCGGAGCTGAACTGGCGACGGTGGCGCTGTGGGTCGCCGTCGTCGCCGCCCGCCGAAGGTCGTTGCGGCGGTCGTAGCTTGGGGAAACGCAGACATCCCGCTTTGCGGGAGGCGACGAGTGTGCAAGCCGCCGGGCAACTGCGGCCTCTTCTGCTGCCCGAAGCCGCCCGGAAGCTAACGGCTAGCGGCTAATTCACATCCGGCAAACGCCAGGACATCCGCGTTACGGCAACGCAGCCTGGGCATCAGCGCGGTACTGCGGCCGGCTGCGAGCAGCGGATTTCCCCTTCATTAAGCGGGTTTTGCAAGACAGCGCAGGCTTTTCCACCAGGAACCAGCTCAGCGCGGCTATCGGCAGCGTGGCCAGGGTCGCAATGCCCCACAACGCAAATGGGTTCATGCTGTCCAGCCCGCCGATAACCAGCAACCGCTGAATCGGGAACGCGAAGATGTACACGCCATATGACAGATCCGTACGCAAGGAAAAGTGTCTGTTGCTGATCAGCGCACCCGAAACGATGATGGCGTAGGCAAGCGGAACCGCGGCGATCACCCGATAGTTGGGCAGCAACCCGCAGGCGAGGACGACGACCACACTCACCGCGACCAGCGACCACCGTGCGGGTATCACGTTCCGGCATTGGTAGATCAGCGCGCCGGCGAAAAACATGACGGCAAAGCGTGCGGCATTCTGTTCGGGCCTCGGGACTTCCCAGGTCGTCGGCGCCACCACCGCCGACCACAACACTGCCAGTGCTGTCGCCGCGGGCAGCAGCCACATCCGACCGAGGAGTCCGGTGACGCCAAGTATCACCACGGCCAGGTAGCACACCAGTTCCCATCCAAGCGTCCACAACGAGCCGTTCCACGAACCCGGGAATGGGATCCCGCTCGGTGTTCCCCCGATGTCGGCCTTGAATACCCATACCGCACCGTTCTTGACGATGTACTCGATCGGCGCGGCCGAAAAAAGCAGTCTCGCGGCCGGGCCACCTTGAATCGCCACACCGAGCGGTGCGATGACAAAGGCGGTGATGATCAAACAGATGTAGAAGGCGGGCAGTATCCGAAGTCCTCGGGCGACCAGGTAGTCGCGGACCTTGGGGTTGCGTAGCCAACTCGACGTGATCAGGAATCCCGATATCGCGAAGAATCCGTCGACATGCACCGAGCTGAGAAGTTGACGAACCGCCGGGACACCCACGTCGCGGCCGGTGAGTGGGAAGGAGTGCCACAGGATCACCGCGATCGCCAGGGCGAGCCGAAATGCATTCAGCGCGTTTTTTCGCGGGTCGAATTGTTCCCCTAGTGTCATCCGTTCCAGCCTGTCGTCGCGCTTCGTGCTCGGCGCGGCAGCTCCAGACAACGACAACTGGCGGATCGCGCTGCGGCCTGGAGGTTGCGCTGCAGGTAAATTTACGTCGCGGACCAGGCGGATGTGCTGTTATTCGCCATCCTTCACCCGGCTTCGGAGCGGTGACGGCATCGAGGTAGCCGATGCGCCTGCTAGGGGCAGGTGACGTCGACCTCGAACGGCTTGTGGACCTGCTGACCGGCGTTGTCGACGCCGCTGGCCACACCGGTGATGTGGTAGCTGTTGCCGGTCTTGGTGGCGCTGGCGTTCTCGTCGGGCACACCCTCGGTGAAGCTCATGACCACGCCGTCGACGGTACCCAAGCCGGCGCTGTGGACCACCGACCCGTCCGGCTCCAAGCCGACGATGATTCCCGTTGCCATGTCTCCGACGGCGATGGAGAACCTTCCGGCATTCGTCGAGCACACCACCGGGCCACTGACGTTTTGCGGCTGGCCGCCGATGATGACCTTGGTTTCTCCCGACGCGGCCGGGGTGCTGCTCGATGCGGGCGCCGACGTCGAACTCGAGGCGGCGCTCGGAGACGTGGTGGAGCTGGATGATGGTCCGGACTTGTTGTCGTTGGAGCATCCCGCCACACCCGCGACGATGGTCGCCGCCCCGACGGCGATCAACAACTCACGCTTCACCAAGTTCTCCTTCGGATAGGTCTGCACCTGCCATACCGGCAGATCTTCTGAAGCAGTATGTATGGCGGCGTAGCCGGCGTACAGATGCGTTTTACTCGCCGCGCAGCGCGTCGATGAATTTCTGGGTCGCTGCCCAGGTCGGCAGAACGCCCGTGGCGCGTACCTCGTCGAGACTGGGGGCAGCTGCGTCGCGGTCGGACAGGCTGGCCGCCACACCGTCGACCAACGGCCAGTCGATGGCCAGCGATGGATCCGTCGCGCAGATGGTGTGCTCGCGCTGCGGGTTGTACTCCGCCGAGCACAGATACATCACGGTCGAATTATCTTGGAGCGCAAGGAAACCATGCGCCAAGCCTTCGGAAATGTAAACCGACCGGCGGGCCACGTCGTCGAGCACTACCGAGTCCCATCGTCCGAATGTCGGTGAACCCAAACGGATATCGACGACGACATCGAATACCGAGCCGGACACGCAGGTCACATATTTGGCCTGGCCCGGCGGCAGCTCGGCGAAATGCAGGCCGCGCAGGACGCCGGCTGCCGATACCGAGCAATTGGCTTGCCGGACGTCCAAACGATGACCCGCGAAGGTGCTGAAGCCGCGCTCGGTAAGCCATTCGAAGAACAATCCGCGCGAATCGCCGTGGATGGTAGGGCTGATCTCCCAGGCGCCGGGGATGTCGAGTTCACGTACCTTCATGTCACTGACCGCGCTGCTCGTAGCGGGCCTCCGCGGCGTCTTTCAGCGGTCGCCACCACGCTTCGTTGTCGCGATACCAGTCGATGGTGGTGCGCAATCCCTCTTCGAAATCGGTGTGCTTTGGCGCCCAAGCTAATTCGTCGTAGAGCGGGGATGGGTCGATGGCGTAACGCAGGTCGTGACCGACTCGGTCGGTGACGTGGTCGAAATCGTCGGGGGCGCGGCCCATCATCCGCAGCAGGGTGCGCAACACGGTCAGATTGTCGCGCTCGCCCTCGGCGCTGATGAGGTAGGTCCGGCCGATCTGGCCCTTTTCGAGAATTCGCCATACCGCGCTGTTGTGGTCGTCGACGTGAATCCAGTCGCGGACGTTGGCCCCGCTGCCGTAGAGCTTGGGTCGGCGCCCGGTGAGCACATTGGTGATCTGGCGCGGAATGAACTTCTCGACGTGCTGATACGGCCCGTAGTTGTTGGAGCAGTTGGAGATGGTGGCGCGTACGCCGTAGGACCGCACCCAGGCCCGCACCAGCATGTCACCGGCCGCCTTGGACGCCGAGTACGGACTCGACGGGTTATACGGTGTGGACTCGGTAAACCGCTGCGGGTCGTTGAGCGGCAAGTCGCCGTAGACCTCGTCGGTGGATATGTGGTGCAGCCGGACGTCGTGGCGCCGGACCGCTTCCAAGATTGTGTACGTCCCGATCACGTTGGTGTGCAGGAACGGTTCGGGGTCGTCCAGCGCGTTGTCGACGTGGGTTTCGGCGGCAAAATGCACGACCGCATCCGAATGGTCCACCAGCCGGGACACCAGCTCGTTATCGGTGATGTCGCCTTCGACCAGTGTGATCGCGTCCGCGACGTCGGCCAGCGAATCACGCCGGCCCGCGTAAGTAAACGCATCGAGGACTGTGACCTGGACCTCGGGACGTTCGCGCACGGTGCTGTGGACGAAGTTGGCGCCGATGAAGCCAGCTCCACCGGTGACTAGCAGCCGCATGGCCAAACCCTAACGGGTCGACCCGGCGTCCCGGCCAGTTCGGTGGGTGCCGGCAATATCGTCTCGTCGGTCTCCCAGCCGCAGTGTTCGTGGAGACATCGGCCCAGGTATGGCCGGATACCGAACTGACCCAGGCCGGGCTTGACGGGAACTGCGTCCGTCACGAGCCGGTTATACCCGTTTCACGACGGTGTGAGCCCGAGTGGACCGGCCAATTCGGCGAGCGCCGGGATCAGGTTCTCCGCTTTGGTCAGGACCTGAACGGGGACATGGTCGGCGCCGGCGTCGAGGTGCTGCTTGAGCCGTGCCGCGATCGCCTCCGGGGTGCCGTGGGCGACCACTGCGTCGACCAGGCGGTCGCTGCCAGGCCGGGCGATGTCGTCGTCGCTGAAGCCCAGCCGCTTCCAGTTGTTGCGGTAATTGGCGAGGTTGAAATAGATATCGAGGGCCTTGCGGCCCACCGAACGGGCCTGCTCGGAGTCTGTGGTCAGCACCACCTTGTGTTCGGGCGCCAGAAACGCCGACGGGCCGATCAGTTCGCGGGCGTGCGCGGTGTGCTCGGGAGTGGTCAGGTAGGGGTGGGCCCCGGCGCTGCGTTCGGCCGACAGCTTGAGCACCCGGGGACCCAGGGCCGCCACCACGCGTCGGTCGGCCGGCACGCCATACTCGTCCAGCTGGTCCAGGTACTGCACCAGGGCGTCGTAAGGCTTGCGGTACTCGGCGGTCGCCTCGGGGTGGCCGACGCCGATACCCAGCAGGAAACGGCCCGGGTAGGCCCTGTCGATCCGCTGGAACGACTCGGCGACCGGCTTCGCGGCCGCTGACCAGATGTTGACGATGCCGGTGGCCACGTGCAGGGTGGTCGTCGCCTCGAGAATCGGTTCCACCCAGGCCAGCTCCGCGGGCGGCGAACCGCCCACCCAGACGGCCCCGTAGCCCAGGGCTTCGATTTCTTTGGCTTGCTGGGGGGTTACACCGCGTCCGAAGGATCCGAACCGGCCGAGGTCCGGGTTGCCGGCCGCAGAGCTGGTTTGATCCTCGGGAGCGTTGGGGGCACTGGGAGCAGAATCGGTCACGGTTGGTCCAACCCGCCGGTCCGGGCACGCTATTCCGGTCGATTCGGGTCGATTCCGGTCGATTCGGGTCGATTCCGGTCGATTCCGGTCGGGTTTTGCGTCGGACGCGGCAATGCGAGTATTGTGGACCAACGGTGCGGCGCCCGTGCCGGCTTCTGGCCTGCCCAGTCCCGAAATTTCTCGGAACGCTTCGCGGAATTTCCACCACCGGCTCACGTTTGTAGTCGGGCAGGTGCTGCGCCGAACCCGGTGCACTGACAAGAAGTGAGGATCGCCAGAACGCAATGGCCAAGAAGGACGGCGCCATCGAGGTCGAGGGTCGCGTGGTAGAGCCCCTGCCCAATGCCATGTTTCGCATTGAGCTGGAAAACGGCCACAAGGTGCTCGCCCACATCAGCGGCAAGATGCGGCAGCACTACATCCGCATCCTGCCCGAGGACCGCGTGGTGGTGGAGTTGTCTCCCTACGACCTGTCCCGGGGCCGCATCGTGTACCGGTACAAGTAGCCGCACTGGCATTGAGACCAAAGACCCAGAGAACAGGACCGAGACTGCCGTGAAGGTGAACCCGAGCGTCAAGCCGATCTGTGACAAGTGCAGGGTGATCCGTCGGCACGGGCGGGTCATGGTGATCTGCTCCGATCCACGCCACAAGCAGCGGCAGGGCTAGTCAAGGCGTCCGCCGGACCCGGCCGAGCACACCAGACAACTGAATGCAGACCTCCCAGCACCAATGAGCGGCTGGCATTTGTAGAGATGGGCCAGCTCATCCACGCCCGGACGGAGGCCGGGCCCCGCAAGTTTGGCGGGAACGGACTGGGACCACACCTCCGCCGAGAAAGAGGAAACGCCACCTATGGCTCGATTAGTCGGCGTCGACCTGCCGCGCGACAAGCGGATGGAGGTCGCCCTGACCTACATCTACGGCATCGGCCGTACCCGCTCCAACGAAATTCTGGCCGCCACCGGCATCGACCGGGACCTGCGTACCAGGGATCTCACCGACGACCAGCTCACCCATCTGCGTGACTACATCGAAGCGAACCTGAAGGTCGAGGGTGACCTGCGCCGCGAGGTGCAGGCCGACATTCGCCGCAAGATCGAAATCGGCTGCTACCAGGGTCTGCGGCATCGCCGTGGGCTGCCGGTGCGTGGCCAGCGGACCAAGACGAACGCACGGACCCGTAAAGGTCCCAAGCGCACCATCGCAGGCAAGAAGAAGGCCAGGTAACCGATGCCACCCGCCAAGAAAACAGCAAGCGGCGCCGCCAAGAAGGGTCAAAAGGGACAGAAGACCCGGAGGCGGGAAAAGAAGAACGTCCCGCACGGCGCCGCCCACATCAAGAGCACCTTCAACAACACGATCGTGACGATCACCGATCCCCAGGGCAATGTCATCGCCTGGGCGTCGTCGGGTCATGTCGGGTTCAAGGGTTCTCGGAAGTCGACGCCGTTCGCCGCGCAGCTGGCCGCGGAGAACGCCGCGCGCAAGGCACAGGAGCACGGGGTCCGCAAGGTCGACGTGTTCGTCAAGGGGCCGGGCTCAGGCCGTGAGACTGCGATCCGCTCATTGCAGGCCGCCGGCTTGGAGGTCGGCGCGATTTCCGATGTCACCCCCCAGCCGCACAACGGCGTCCGCCCACCCAAGCGCAGAAGGGTCTAGCAGACAACCATGGCTCGTTACACCGGACCCGTCACTCGTAAATCGCGCCGGCTGCGCACCGACCTCGTCGGCGGCGACCAGGCCTTCGAAAAGCGTCCGTACCCGCCCGGCCAGCACGGCCGCGCCCGGATCAAGGAAAGCGAATATCTGCTGCAGCTGCAGGAGAAGCAGAAGGCCCGCTTCACCTACGGCGTAATGGAAAAGCAGTTCCGCCGCTACTACGAAGAGGCGGTGCGGCAGCCCGGCAAGACCGGTGAGGAACTGCTGAGAATCCTGGAGAGCCGGCTGGACAACGTGGTCTACCGCGCCGGCCTGGCGCGCACCCGCCGGATGGCCCGCCAGTTGGTCAGCCACGGGCACTTCAGCGTCAACGGCGTGCATGTCAACGTCCCGAGCTACCGGGTGTCGCAGTACGACATCATCGACGTGCGGGACACGTCGTTGAACACGGTGCCGTTCCAGATCGCCCGGGAGACCGCGGGTGACCGGCCGATCCCGAGCTGGCTGCAGGTTGTGGGGGAGCGGCAACGCATCCTGATCCACCAACTACCCGAACGCGCCCAGATCGACGTCCCCCTGACCGAGCAGCTGATCGTCGAGTTCTACTCGAAGTAACCCCTCGGGGGCTCGAAAGAGAACCGCCCCCGAGTACCCCACCCTCGGGGGCTCCCAGGAGACCAGCCCCCGAGTACCCCCCAAAGACGTCATATGGCGGACGTCGAAAGGAAGAAGAAGAAAACACCATGCTGATCTCTCAGCGTCCCACCCTGTCGGAGGAAGTCCTCACCGACAACCGGTCCCAGTTCACCATCGAACCGCTGGAGCCCGGATTCGGCTATACCCTTGGCAATTCGCTGCGACGCACCCTGTTGTCATCTATCCCGGGTGCGGCCGTCACCAGCATTCGCATCGACGGCGTGCTGCACGAGTTCACCACGGTGCCCGGGGTCAAAGAAGACGTCACCGACATCATCCTGAACCTCAAGAGCCTGGTCGTGTCCTCCGAGGAGGACGAACCGGTCACCATGTACCTGCGCAAGCAGGGTCCCGGCGAGGTCACCGCCGGCGACATCGTGCCCCCGGCCGGTGTCACGGTGCACAACCCCGGCATGCACATCGCCACGTTGAACGACAAGGGCAAGCTGGAAGTGGAACTCGTCGTCGAGCGTGGCCGCGGCTACGTCCCGGCAGTCCAAAACCGGGCCTCTGGTGCCGAAATCGGCCGTATCCCAGTCGATTCCATCTATTCGCCGGTGCTCAAGGTCACCTACAAGGTGGAAGCCACCCGGGTCGAGCAGCGTACCGACTTCGACAAGCTGATTCTCGACGTGGAGACCAAGAGTTCGATCACTCCCCGCGACGCGTTGGCGTCGGCGGGCAAGACGCTGGTCGAGTTGTTCGGTCTGGCACGCGAGCTCAATGTCGAGGCCGAAGGCATCGAGATCGGGCCGTCGCCGGCCGAGGCGGACCACATCGCCTCGTTCGCGCTGCCGATCGACGACCTGGATCTGACCGTACGGTCCTACAACTGCCTCAAGCGCGAGGGCGTGCACACCGTCGGCGAATTGGTCTCGCGCACCGAATCCGACCTACTTGACATCCGCAACTTCGGTCAGAAGTCCATCGACGAAGTGAAGGTCAAGCTGCATCAGCTGGGTCTGTCGCTCAAGGACAGTCCGCCCACCTTCGACCCGTCGGAGGTCGCGGGCTACGACGTGGCCACCGGCACCTGGTCCACGGAGGGTTCCTACGACGACCAGGACTACGCCGAAACCGAACAGCTCTGAATGGCGCCGGTGACGATGCGGGCCGCTAGCGGCCCGCTGAGGAGCCGGACAATTGGACTCAGCGCGATCTAGACAGGAGCGTCAGCAATGCCCAAGCCCACCAAGGGCCCACGACTCGGCGGGTCATCGTCGCACCAGAAGGCGATCCTGGCCAACCTGGCCACGTCCCTGTTCGAGCACGGCCGGATCACAACCACCGAGCCCAAGGCTCGGGCGTTGCGCCCGTACGCGGAGAAGCTGATCACCCACGCCAAGAAGGGCACGCTGCACAATCGGCGCGAGGTGCTCAAGAAAATCCGCGACAAGGATGTGGTGCACACGCTGTTCGCCGAGATCGGGCCGTTCTTCTCCGACCGCGATGGCGGCTACACCCGCATCATCAAGGTCGAGCCGCGTAAGGGCGACAACGCTCCGATGGCCGTGATCGAGCTGGTGCGGGAGAAGACGGTGACGGCCGAGGCGGATCGGGCACGGCGGGTGAAGGCGTCGAAGACGGCCGCCGTCGGTGGAGACACCCCGGTGGCGGCCGCGGCGGCGCCGCAGGCGGCGGTCGAGCCTGAAGCCGCGGTCGGAACGACCGCCGAAGAGGTCGCCGAAGAGGCTGCCGACGAAGTGGCCGGAGGGGCCGAGCCTGCCGACGAGGCCACCGAAGAGGCCACCGAAGAGGCCGAGGCGGCCACCGAGGACGCCGAAGGAGCCACGAAGGATTAGTGCGGACGTCCGGCTGCGGCTCGACATCGCCTACGACGGAACCGACTTCGCAGGCTGGGCGACGCAGCCGGGGCAGCGTACGGTCGCCGGCGTGCTCGACGCGGCGCTGACGACGATATTTCGCACGCCGATACGGCTGCGCGCGGCCGGACGGACCGATGCCGGGGTCCATGCCAGCGGACAAGTAGCCCATGCCGATGTGCCCATCGACGCATTGCCCAACGCCTATTCGTATTCGGCCCGCCCCGGCCAACCCGAATTCCGGCCCCTGCTGAGACGGCTGGGCCGCTTCCTGCCTTCAGATATCCGAGTTCTCGATATAGCCCGCGCCCCAGCGGATTTCGATGCCAGATTTTCCGCGCTGCGTCGGCATTATGTCTACCGGCTGTCGACGGCGCCCTATGGGGTGGTGCCGCAGCTGGCGCGCTACGTCACCGCCTGGCCGCGGGATCTTGATGTGGAGGCGATGGCGGTTGCGTCGCGAGATCTGTTGGGATTACACGATTTCGCCGCGTTCTGTCGTCATCGCGACGGTGCCACCACCATCCGCGACTTGCAGCGGCTTGACTGGGCACGTGACGGCGTCCTGGTCACCGCCCATGTCACCGCCGACGCATTCTGCTGGTCTATGGTGCGATCCCTGGTCGGGGCTTTGCTGGCCGTCGGCGATCACCGTCGCAGCACCTCCTGGTGCCGCGAATTACTCACTGCGACTGGCCGTTCCAGCGACTTCGCAGCCGCCCCGGCGCATGGCCTGACGCTCGTCCAGGTGGACTATCCGCCCGACGACCAGCTGGCCTTACGGGCGTCGACCACCCGGGACCTGCGCTCGCGCTAGCCCGCCGACGGCGGGCGGGTCACCACGGTGGGGCGGAATCCGTATCGGGGACCGACACCCGCCGACCCCCGGCTCGAACCGGCGATGGGCATGCCGCCGACCACGTTTCCGGATGACCCGACGTCCGCCGGTTCGATCACATCGCTGACGAACATCGACGTGCTGGTCGGGGTCGCTACCGGGCTGGCTCCGGCCCAGGTGGGTGGTACCGACAGTTTGCCGACGGCGCTGGCCTGGGCCAGACTCGCCGACACCGGCCCGCCTCCCACCAGTCCGGCCGCACCGGCCGCGGCCGCGGCAGCCTCCGGCGCGGCAGCCGCCGGGGCGATCAGACCCATCGTCTTTGCGGTCGACGCAAAGAAGCTGGCGATCCCGGCGCCGAAGAACGGCAACCCAGCGGTGTCATAGAGGAAGTTCGCAAACGGCGCCCACCACTCCAAGAACCGCTCGATCGGACCCGCTGTCGCTGAGACGGCAGAGGCCAAGGGCGAGGCGAGGCCTTCCAGCACGCCGGGCAGCTCCGAAAGCAAGCTCGACAGGGTGCTCTGCGTGGCACCGGCCGCGGTGGCGACGGCACTGGTGACCGCTGCGGCCTGAGTGGCCGACGCGGCGGGACTGGTGGTCTGCGGCGGCGAAACAAACGGCGTTACCGCCGACGCCGTGGCCGAGGCAGCGGCGTAGGCGTACATGGCGGCGGCGTCTTGTGCCCACATCTCGCCGTATTGAGTTTCGGTGGCAGCGATCGCGGCGGTGTTCTGGCCGACGACGTTGGTCGAGATCAGCGTCGACAGTTGAGCGCGGTTGGCCGCGATCTGCGGCGGCGGCACCACGGCGGCGAACGCGGCCTCATAGGCTGCGACCGCCAAACGTGCTTTGCCGGCGGCTTGTTCAGCCGCCGCTGCGGTGGCATGCATCCATGCCACGTATGGCGCGACAGCACCGGCCATCGTCACAGCCGATGGGCCCACCCATCCTTCGCTGTGCAGTGCGGCGATCACTGTCTGGTATTCATTGGCGGCCGAGGTCAACTCGGCGGCCAATCCGCTCCACGCCGACGCGGTGGCCACCATTGGTGTCGAACCGGGCCCGGAATATAGACGAATGGAGTTGATCTCCGGCGGTAATGCCCCGAAATCCATCGTTATCAACACCTTACCTGGGTAGCTGCAACTGACATCTCTGTTCCTCCTCAATACGGCAGTGGCTCAGGGGTTTCCGCTATCCAGCGCCCGGCGGGCGGGACATCACCGTCAGGCGTATCCCGTATCTGCGCCGGGCGAAGGTCGTGCCCCGGCGGTCGTTCCCCGTCGGCACATTCGGGAATAGGCCCCGGGGCGCATTCGTACGGCCGCCGGTGCTGACGGTGTGCGAAATCTCGGCCGCCCCGGCCTTTGCCGGATTCGGCGGCGTTGCCCAACTCGGCGGCACCGACAGCGAGCCCAACCTGTCCGCCTGGCCGAATACGGCCGACACCGGACGGGCGACGGCCAGCTGCGAGGGCACCAAAGCCGACGCCGGCGCGGCTCCGCCGGCGATGGGCGTTGTGGCGGCCGCGGATTCGGGAATGAGCTGCTGGGCGAACAAGGTGACCAGCTGAACGATCCCGGCCCCGAAATAGGTCAATCCCCAGGTGTTGATCAACGCGTTCCAGTCCTGGGTCGGGATGATGGGGAACCACGGCCGCTTCAACTCTGAAAGGCCTTGCTGGGCTGCGGCTTTGCCGACCGAAAGGGCCTGCTCGGCCGGGCCGCCTGGGCTGGCGGTGTTTGGCGGCGCAGTAAAGGGCGTTAACACCGAAGCGGTTGCCGAGGAACTGGCGTAGGCGTACATCGCGGTGGCGTCTTGGGCCCAGAACTCGGCATATTCCGCCTCGGCGACCGCGATCAAGGGCGTGTTCTGGCCGAAGAAGTTGGTGGCCAGCAGCACCATCAACCGAACTCGGTTGGCGGCGATCAACGGTGGCGGCACCGTCATGGCGAAAGCGGTTTCGTAGGCGGCGGCGGCCGCCCGGGCTTGCATGCCCGCCTGCTCGGCTCGTGCCGCCGTCGCGCACAACCACGTCACGTACGGCGTGACCGCGGCCACCATGGCGGCCGATGCCGGGCCCAACCACCGCAAGCTCGTCAATTCCGCGATGACGGTGCGGTAGCCACTGGCCGCCGCGCCGATATCTGCGGCCAGCGCTTCCCAGGCTCCCGCAGCGGCGATCAGCGGGCCCGAGCCCGGACCGGTGTACATGCGGCCGGAGTTGCTCTCTGGCGGCAATGCGCCGAAGTCGATGAGCATTGGCGCTGGTGGGAGGGATGCGACGCCGATGGCATCGCCCCCTGACGGGTGGATCTCAAAAGCCATCGACCCTCCTGGACAGCGGTAAAGTCAGCTTGCTGCGACATCGCCGTCGTCAGGATCAGTGGGAATGCCCGGTCACCACGGAATAGCAAACATATCCTACTGCAACTATACACTATAGCAAGAAGTGTAACGGTTAACTACTGCATCGACGCTCTCAGCACATGCTCGGCTCGCTTGTCCGTGGACACGCACAACGAGCAGACGTGTGCGGTGTGTGTATGACAGGCCAGCATGTCGGGCCGCTCGAAATCATGGCGGCAGACATGACAGTTGAGTTGCTCGGCCGAGGGGTTGCCATGTTCGTCGTACATGGGCAGGTCGATGCCGTCGTGCCCGCGCCGAAGGTAATACCTGCCGCGAGTGGCGATCGCCAGGATCGGTGGCATCACCACCGCGATAACGATTGCGACCAGCGGTGAGTAGGGCCGCAGCGTCTCGCCGAGGCCACCGAAGAACGCGACGATCGAGAGCCCTGCAGCCAGCAGCAGTGAGCCGAAGCCGACCGGGTTGATGGCATACAACATGCCGCGGCGGAATTCTGGGGTCTTCGGCGAGAGTCGCAGCAAGTACTTGTTGAAGACGATGTCGGAGGCCACGGTCACCACCCATGCCATGCCGCAGTTGGCGTAGAACCCGAGGATCGTGTTGAGGAAGTCGAACATGTTGGCTTCCATCAGGATCAATGCAATTGCGAGGTTCACGGCGAGGAACACGATGCGGCCGGGGTAGTGCTTGGTGACGCGGGTAAACGAATTGGTCCACGCCAGCGAGCCCGAATAGGCGTTGGTGACGTTGATCTTGACCTGACTGAGGACCACCAGGATCACGGCGAGCGTCAGCGCCAGCCAGCCCGGCATGACGTTGCGGTAGATCTGCATGAATTGGTGCACCGGAAGATTGGCGATCGCCGTGGCGCCGGCCATGTGGGAAATCAGATACACCGCCAGGAACAACCCGATGATTTGCTTCAGCGCACCGAAGACAACCCAGCCGGGCCCGGCCAGCAGCGTCCAGGTCCACCACCGACGCGAGTTATCCGGCGTTCGTGGCGGCATGAAGCGCAAATAGTCGATCTGCTCGGCGATCTGGGCGATCAGCGACAGGCATACACCGGCTGCCAAGAGAACCGAGCCGGCGGTGACGCCGCCGCCACCGCCCTTCCCGGCGTAGGAGAAGAACTCTCCGATGGATTCCGGGTGGCTGACGACCAGGTAGCCGAACGGGGCGACCATCAGCAGCAGCCACAGCGGGGTGGTCCAAAGTTGTAGCTGCGACAGGACTTTCATGCCGTACATCACCAGCGGGAAGATCATCAACGTCGAGATTGCGTATCCCAGCCACAGCGGGACATGCAGTCCCAGATTGAGGCCCTGCGCCATGATCGAGCCCTCGAGCGCAAAGAAGATGAACGTGAAGGTGGCAAAGATCACGTTGGTGACCACCGAACCGTAGTAGCCGAAACCGCTACCGCGGGTGATCAGGTCCAAGTCGATGTTGTAGCGCGCCGCGTAGTAGGCCAGGGGCAGCCCGGTGGTGAACACCACGACGGCGAAAATCCCGATACCCCAGAGGGCGTTCGCGGTACCCCAGGTGATACCGACATTGGCGCCGATCGCGAAGTCGGCCAGGTAGGCGATTCCGCCGAGGGCCGAGATTCCCACCACCGCTGGGGACCATCGGCGGTAGCCGCGAGGTGCGAAGCGCAGCGTGTAGTCTTCGAGCGTCTCCCCGATAGCCGTGATGTGATCGAAATCACTTGGCGCTGAAGGCTTGATGTAGACTTCGGTGCCCGACATTAGCCCTCCTCAGCGCATTTGACGGTAATTAGCGATCAGCATTCCATGGTGTGCCCACGCAGTTGCCTTCGTGGAAAGTGGGAAAGCGAACTCCTGCGGCTACGCGTTCGGTGAACGTCGTTGCGACCCGGCGTGATCGTAACCCCGGTTTTCGGGAGCGTGCCAGCCGAAAGCGGTCCGGCACAGCGATATCGAAGCGGTTGCTCAGTAGCCTCACAAGGTCGGCGGGATTGGTCTGGCGGTTCCGGTGACTCGGCCGCCGAGTCAGATCTTTCCCACGACGAAATTCGCTGCTTGGTTGGTCAGTCCCGGTACGTAGCCGGTGTGCGCTTTCCATTGGTTACCGTCGGAGCAGATAGGGTCGCCCTCGTTGCACAGGTTGAGGATTTTGCCCTCGAAATGCGGGCTCAGCGCGCTCATGAGCCCGCCCGCGCGCCCAGACGGGTTACCGAACAGGGTGACCGCGGCGACGTGATCTGCCGCTTCGGCCGGTAGCGGCTGAGTGAAGCCCAGGGCGGCCAGTGGTGCGGCGGTCACGATGTCGATGACCGCGGCGCCCTGGGAGTACCCACCGAGCACCAATTTCGTGTCGGGGCACCCGTTCGCCATTTGTTGCACGTGGTCGCTGGCGTCGTTGGCGCCGTCCGCGGCTGCCAGGAAGTCTTTGCTGGCGGGGTAGTTCACCCCGTATGCCCCGATGTTCCTGCCGGTCTGCTGGCGTAACGAGGCGACCATGGCGTTGCCGACGCGGCCCAGTCCCGGCGGCTCGCTGGTGCCCCGGGCGAACACCACCTCGACGTCCGGGCAGGACGCGGAAGCCCTGGGCGGCAACGGCCAGGCAACTGACAACGCGGCCGCCGTCAGTGCGGCGGCCACCAGGCGGGTGATGAGTCTTGCTCTGCCCGTGATGATAAGCCGCATGACGCGATCTTACGGGCTTATTGCACATGCGTTGACGGCGTCAGTGAACCTGCACGACCGACCCGGGTGCTCCCACCACCGATCCGGGTACCCCGGCCGCAGGTCCGGGCGCCTGCGGAGCCGGGCCGGGCGCCTGCGGAGCCGGGCCGGGCGCCTGCGGAACCGGGCCGGGCAACTGCAGTACCGGTGCCGTGGAGGCGGCCGCGAGCCTGGCCGCGACAAAGCTCGCCGCCTGGGTGGTGTAGGTGGGGACGTAGCCGTCGGTGTGGTCGCTCCACTCGTTACCCGGGCCCGCATGACAGATCGGGTCGCCGGGATTGCACAAGTCGATCGCCTTGGCGCCCAGCAACGCACTCTGCGTCGTCAACGACCCGCCCGAGCGGTCGGCCACATTGCCGAAGACGGCGACAGCCGCGATGTTGTCGGCGTATTCGGCGGGCAGCGGGCTGCCAAAACTGATGCCCGCCAAGGGAACTCCCGCCACGATGTCGATCACGTCGGCGCCCTGCGAGTAACCGCCGAGAACCAGCTTGGTGTCCGGGCATGACGAGGCCATGGATTTGATGTGTGCGATGGCGTCGTTGGCGCCGTCACCGGTATGCAGCTGAAGGCGGCTCGCGGCATAGTTCACCGCGTACACGCCGATGTTCTTGCCGGTTTGCTGGCGCAGCGAGTCGACGAACGCTTCGCCGACCCGGCCGATGCCGGGCGGTTCGCTGGTACCCCGGGCGAAGATGACCTCCGCGTCCGGGCAGTCGGTGGCGGCGGCCGACGGGATCGCGGTCGGAACGGCGGACGGGGCGAGGACCATGCCGGCGGCGGCCACAGCGCCCGCCAGCAGGCCCATAGGGTGCGTGTTCACGCCGAGATTTTACCCGCTGCCGACCGCTACAAAACCTGCGACAAGCTCCGGGCTGTGGATGAGTGACTGAAGAAGCTCCTGTTCAAGGCCTACTGTTTGGGCATGGACGGTGGGGAGTAAATGCCCGGCCAATCGAGCGCGGGGCGACACGTCAATGCCTACCGCTTTCTGCTCCGACGCCTCGAGTGTGTGTTGCTGCATCGGGATGGTGATCGGGCACTGCGGGCGCCCACGCTGGGGTTGGCGGTCGGCTGCGTGCTGGCGACCGTCGCGGCGGCGGTCTGCGCGATGGGCGCCGTGGTGCGGCCGCAGCCGGGCCTCGGTGACGCGCGCATCGTGATGGGCCGCGACACCGGGGCGCTGTACGTGCGAGTGGGCGATACCTGGCATCCGGTGCTGAACCTGGCCTCGGCACGGTTGATCGCGGCGTCGGACGCCAACCCCCGGCGGGTGCGGGAGTCCGAATTGCGTCACACCAAACGCGGCCCGCTGCTGGGTATTCCGGGCGCACCACAGCTGATCGGACCGTGGCTGGCCGCCGCCGAGTCGAGGTGGACCGTCTGCGACACCGATCGGGAAGCGGCAACCACGGTGCTGGTCGGTCCTGTTGACGAGACGTCGGTTCGCCGGCTGACCGCTGAGCAGACGCTTCTGGTCACCGTAGGGTCCGGTGCACCGGCATATCTGCTGTACCACGGCCGCCGGGCCGTGGTGGATCTTGCCGATTCCGCGGTGCTGCGGGCGCTCCGGCTGGAGGGCCGGACTCCGCGGGTCGTCTCGCAGTCTTTGCTCAGCGCCGTGCCGGAGGCCCCGTCGATCACGACTCCGCCGATCAGCCACGCTGGCGAGCCGAGTGCGGCCGGAGTACCGGGATTTCCCGTCGGCACTGTGCTGCGCATCACACGCGACGAGAACGAGGAGTTCTACGTGGTGCTGAAAACGGGTGTCCAAAGGATCGGCCGGGTCGCCGCGGACCTGCTGCGGTTCAGCGACTCGCACGGCAACATTCACATCGTCGCCGTGGCACCCGATGCGATCCGCTCCGCTCCGATCGCGAACATCCTGCCGGTGTCCACGTTTCCCGATGAGGTGGCGACCCCTCGTGACGACAGCGACACCACGTTGTGCGTGACGTGGCTGGCCGCGCAGTCGGGTCGACCCGACCTCGCCTTCCTGACCGGCGGTGGCCTGCCGTTGCCGTCCGCGACGGTCCCGGTAACGCTGGCGCAGGCGGATGGTCGCGGGCCCGCACTGGACGCGGTCTACCTGCCACCGGGGCGCAGCGCCTACGCGGCTGTGCGGAGCTTGTCCGGCGCGGAAACCCGGACGGTTTGGCGCTACCTCGTCACCGACACCGGCGTGCGGTTCGCGATCCGCGACGACGACGCTGCACGTCACCTCGGGCTGCCGGCGCCGGTCCCGGCGCCGTGGCCGATATTGGCGGCTCTGCCACAGGGACCCGAACTCGGCAGGCAGCAGGCATCAGTCGCCCACGACACCGTCGCGGCCGGACCGTCCTAGCCGAGGCCTGGTGGCTGCGAACGAGGCCAGAACCGCCACGAGCACCACCAGGCCGATGGCGGCCCCGCCCAAAGCCGCGTCACGGCTGCGGTGATCGGCAGGCACCGGCACCGTCGGGGCGGTGATCGGCGCGGCTTCCATGTCGGGCTTGGCCACGGGCGCCGGCGGCGGGGAATCCGTGCTCAGCGCGGCCAGGGCGTCGACGGTGCCGTTGCCGACCAGGGGATTCCATCCGGCGGGTGGGTGATGGGCGGTCGAGGTGATCCGCTGCATCACCTGTCGGGCAGTCAACGCCGGAAATCGGGCGCGAATCAAGGCGGTCAGCCCGCTGACGACCGGCGCGGCAAAACTCGTGCCGGACAGTGGCACCGAGCCATGTTGTCCGTCGAGGGCATTCACCACCCCGCCACCAACCGGGCTCAGCGAGGTCACTTCCTCGCCGCTGGCGGCGACGTCCACCCATGGCCCGGCAAGAGTGAACGACGACGGTGCACCGGCCGGGTTCACCGACCCGACGGTCAGTACGTAGTCGTCATACCAGGCCGGACTGACTGCGACCGTAACGGTGTCCCGGGATACGTCGGGCCCCTGGGCCGGACATTGCGCGCCGCCGTCGCTGTTGCCCGCCGGGGCCACCACGACGGCATCCTTGACATCGACCGCATACGCCAGCGCGGCGCCCAGAGCGCGGTCGTCGAGCAAGGGTACGGCCGGGACGCAGGCGACCGACGAGATGTTGATCACCGACGCGCCGAGATCGGCTGCGGTGCGGACGGCTTGCGCCATCGTGTCGACGTCACCGACCCCGGCGCCGGAGCGGTCGGTGACCGCAGCGAATTTGGCGCTGGACTGCCGGATGCTGATCACGGTGGCCTCGGGTGCTACGCCACTGAACCCGTCAGCGCTGGAATCCGCTGTGCCGGCAATGATTCCGGCGACGACGGTGCCATGTGCGTCACAATCCCGGGTGCCGTCGCCGGTGGACACGTAGTCGCCGCCGCCGACGAGATGCAGCAGTCGTCGGTGCCGGGCGACCCCGGTGTCGATGACGGCGACCCGCTGGCCGGCCCCCCGGGTGAGCTGCCAGAGATGTGGCAACTCGAGATCCGCGAGTTGCGCGGCGGCGGCGGCATGGCCGGATACTGCTGTGGCCGCGGTGCAGACCTCGCGTTGCACGGTGGGTTGTGGCGGCGCCGGTGATGCCGCTGCGGGCAGCCACTTTTCGTCTACCCGCGGTGGCGACACGGCGTGCGCCGGCGGCGTCACGCACAACGGCGTCGTGGTCAGCACTGCCGCCAGCAGATGGGTGATGCGCACGGTGGTCGTGTTCATATCAGGTCGAGGGTCCGAATGGCGCCGAAGACCCCGCATGTCCAGCAGGCCAGCGGCGCCAGGGCGACCCATGCCGCCAACTCCAGAGCCTCGACACCTCGCTTGGCGACGGGCGAGAGCGACATCCCGGGAGCGGCAAAGCCCAGATACAACGCCGCAGCAGCCAGTGTCGCGGTCAGCGCGGCGACCCAGACTCCGTGCTGCATCCAGCCGGCCGCTGCGATGAGAAACACTATTGTGCCAGTGACGATTCCGCTGATGACGAGCAGCAGCCATCGGGTCCGGTGGCGGTGTGCGCGGGCGCGCAGCAACAACAGCGCGGCGGTGGTCGTGGCCAGGGGGACGGCGCGCTGGGTGGTCAGTGCGGCGAGGATTGCCCCGATGGCGGCACAGCCACAGAAGGTGGCCAGCAGGCCGGTCAGCCAGTTGTCGGCCCGCATCGATTTGGTGGCCAATACATCGGCTGGTGGCAGTTCGTAGGAGTCGTCGTGGTCGATCGCCGGTGGCAGCTGCGGCGACAAGCCCGCCAACGCAATGGACATCCGCCCGCACACTTCCAGCAGACCCAACGATGCCAACGCGGCCCACGAACCGATGACATACACTGGCGCAGCGGTCATCAACCCCGCCAGCGCGGCGACCGCGACGACGGTCGCGTGGCCTCCTATGGCGGTCAAAGTTACTATTCCGCAACCGGTTACGCGAATCGCCAGCGCCGCCGCGACGGCCGCAGCGGTGGCGGCGAGCATGGTGTGGGGAACGCCCGGGGCACCGGGCACCGCCAGCAGACCGGCAACGGCGAAGAAGACCGTGGCGATCACGCTCAACGTGAGTGCGCCGGTCGGGTCGCGGTGGATCCGCTGTGCCAGGCCTGCAAGCAGCAGAGCGATCACGCCGGCTGCCGCCACGACACCCGCTGTCGCGCCATGTTGAGCGCTGGCGCGCAACGCATCCCGAACCAGCGCCAGGGCCCCGGCACCGGTCACCACACCGGCGGCCAGCGCACCGGTGAGCCGAGCTGTGCGGCGGCAGGGACGGTGGGCCGCGGAGCCCAGTATCGCCGACACCGCCTCGGCCAGGTCGTCGTGGCGTTGGACGGACGGCTCGGGAAGGAACCGGCTGAGCAACAGCACGGCACCGTCGCGGATATCGCTTTCCGCCAGTGTCGTCGTCGATGCCAGTATTTCCCCGCCCGGGATGCACAGCTGGTAGCGGGTCGCGGTGTTCTGCGGGATGCGATCGCCCAGGATGTCGATGATCGGCGGGATCAACGCCGCGACCGGAAACGCTGCGGGTAGTGACAGGTCGACGACGGTGGTGCCGGCATGAACGGCGACGCGGCGCAGGCCCGGATCGGCTGCAAACAACGGGGCTCCCCTCGGGTTCGGTTCAGCGGCACCTTAACCGGATTGGACCGGCGCCGTATCCGGCTGTGCACAGCTGACTTGCGGCCGGTTGCGGCGCTGCCTAGCGTCGTCGCACTGTGACAGCCGAAGTGGTGGTCGCACCGCCACCAGAGGTGCCGCGATCCGCGTCACCGGGTCTGCTGGTGCGCGTTGCGCCGATTGCGGTATCGGTTGTGATGCTGGCCATTACGGCGGTGGCCTTCCTTTCAGGATCGTCGGCAACCCGCAGCCCCGTGTTTCTGGCGTTCCCGGCGATGACGGTGGCGTCGCTGGTCGTCACCGCGGTAACCGGTCTCGGTCGCGGCCGCGATGGCGGCCTGGACGGCGAGCGCCTGGACTACCTCCGATACCTGACCGGCCTGCGCGCTACCGCCACCGAAATCGCTGTGGCGCAGCATTCCTCACTGAATTGGACGCATCCTGAGCCCGACGTGCTGTTCACCCTGGTCGGTGGACCGCGGATGTGGGAGCGCCGCGCTGACGATGCCGACTTCTGCCGCGTGCGTGTCGGCCGTGGAACCCGGTCGCTGGCAACCCGTTTGGTGGCTCCGCCGCTGCCGGCCGGGCAGCAAGCCGATCTGGTCACCGTGACCGCGCTACGCCGCTTTCTCCGTGCGCATTCGACGATTACCGATGCGCCCCTGGTGATCTCGCTATGCGAGGCCATCACCATCGAGGGCGACGCGGCCCGGGTGCGTGCGCTGATCCGCGCGATGGTCTGTCAACTCGCGGTGCTGCACCCGCCGGATCAGGTGTCGATCGCAGCGGTGGCCGGCGACCGGAATCGGGGACACTGGGACTGGGTGAAGTGGTTGCCGCACAACCAACATCAACGTTGTGTCGACTCGCTGGGCTCGGCTCGGATGGTGTATGCCACTTGGGCGGCTGCACACGCCTCGCTCAGCGGCGGGGCGCTGCCGACTGTGGTGATCGTCGACACCGACGAACGTGCCGGTACCCCGTTCAAAGGTGCGATGATCCTTGCGGTCGGCCGCTGCCGCGATGGTGCGGCCGTGGTGCTCCGGCATGGCGGCGCAGCCGAGACGCCGGCCCGTGTCGACCGGATGGACCCGGTTGACGCGCTAGTTTGCGCGCGCCGGCTGGCGGCGTACAGTGCCAGCCACCGGGGCGACCGCCCTACCGCCGGCTCAGATTGGCCCGCATCGCTCGGCATCGGTGCGGTCGATACCTTCGACCCGGCCGCCGTGTGGCGCAACCAGAACACCCGGGACCGGCTCCGCGCGCCGATCGGAACCGGAGCCGACGGTACCCCGATCGAACTGGATATCAAGGAACCCGCCGAAAACGGTATGGGACCGCACGGCCTCTGTGTCGGCGCCACCGGTTCGGGGAAGTCGGAATTGTTGCGCACCGTGGCGCTGGGCATGATGGCGCGCAATTGCCCCGAGGTGCTGAATCTGCTGCTGATCGATTTCAAAGGCGGCGCGACGTTTCTCGACTTGGCCCGGGCGCCGCACGTGGCCGCTGTCATCACCAATCTGTCCGATGAGGCGCCGCTGGTCGCCCGGATGCAGGAGGCCCTGGCCGGCGAGATGAACCGTCGGCAAGAGCTGCTGCGGACGGCCGGCAACTTCGTCAGCGTGGCAGCCTACGAGAATGCGCGCCGCGGCGGCGCCCGACTGGTCGCCCTGCCGACGCTCTTCATCATCGTCGACGAGTTCTCCGAACTGCTGAGCCAGCACCCCGATTTCGCCGAGGTATTCGTCGCGATCGGCCGGCTCGGCCGCTCGCTGGGGATGCATCTGCTGCTCGCCAGTCAGCGGCTCGACGAGGGCAGGCTGCGTGGACTGGAAGCCCACCTGTCCTACCGGGTGTGCCTGAAAACGTTGTCCCCCGCCGACTCACGGGCCGTCTTGGGAACACTCGACGCCTACGAGTTGCCCAACGCTCCGGGCGCCGGCTGGCTGCGTACGGCCACCGGGGAGCTGACCCGGTTCCAGACCGCGTTCGTTTCGGGACCGCTGCCGCCCGGGGCTGGGGCTCGATCGGCCCTGCCGCAGGAGGTGCGGCTGTTCACGTCCGAGCATGCCGGAGCGGTCACGGGCGCCGCCGAGGCGAGTGCCGGGACCGCGCGCAGCGTGTTTCATGCGGTGCTGGACCGATTGGCCGGTCACGGTCCACCCGCGCACCGAGTCTGGTTGCCGCCGCTGCAGGAGGCACCGGCGCTGGATGCCCTGTTGGCCGACGATGCGCGGCGCGAGCTGATGGTGCAGATCGGGGTCGTAGACCGGCCTTTTCACCAGTCCCGCTCGCCACTGACTGTCGACTTGTCCGCGGCCGCAGGACATGTCGCGGTCGTTGGCGCGACCCGATCGGGCAAGTCGACGGCCTTATGCACGCTGATCACCGCACTGGCAGCCAACCACGATGCGGGCCGGGTCCAGTTCTACTGCCTGGACTTTGGCGGCGGTGCCCTGGCCGCGATCCGCGACCTGCCGCATGTCGGGGCGCTCGCTGGACGCTCGGACCCGGAGTTGGTCTGGCGCATGGTCGCCGAGCTGGAGTCGGTGCTGCGGTCGCGGGAGTCATCGGCATGCGAGCAAAACGGGAGCTGCGGTCGGCCCGCTGACGTCTTTCTGGTGGTCGACGGCTGGGCAACGGTGCGCCATGAATTCGGAGACCTGGAGGAGCCGATCACAGCGCTCGCAGCACAGGGCCTTTCATTCGGGATTCACGTGGTGGTGTCGGCGTCGCGATGGGCGGAGATCAGGCCGTCGCTCAAGGACCACATCGGCACCCGGATCGAGCTGCGTCTCGGCGACCCCGCTGATTCCGAAGTGGACCGCAGGCAGGCGCAGCAGGTGCCCCGAGACCGACCGGGACGTGGGCTTGCGCCCGACGGTTCGCACATGATGGTCGCCCTGCCCGGGCCGAACGGAGTCGATATGTGTCGCCACCGCGGTGACGCGGTAGCGCCGCCGATACCGTTGTTGCCCGCGCGGGTGGACTACGACGGCGTCCTGCGCATCGCAGGCGACCAGCGCATCCTGATCGGTCTCGAAGAGCGCGAACTGCGGCCCACTGCAATCGATTTCGAACATCAATCTCATCTGGTGATTATCGGCGACAACGAGTGCGGCAAGTCGGCCACGCTCCGCCTGCTGTGCCGGGAGGTCGTCCGTGCCAGAACCCCTGCCCAGGCCCGACTTTTCATCGTCGACTTTCGGCGCGCCCTGCTCGGTGTTGTCGAGTCGGAACACCTTGGCGGCTATGCCATGTCGGTGCCGGCATTGGAGGCAATGCTGCCGGGCGTGGTATCGCTGCTGCAACAACGAATGCCCCCCGCCGACGTGAGCCAGGCGCAGTTGCGTGCCAGGTCCTGGTGGGCCGGACCGGATATCTATCTGGTGGTTGACGACTACGACCTGGTCGCCACAGCTGCGGGCAACCCACTGCTGGCTGCGCTCGAATACTTGCCGTATGCAACGGATCTCGGACTGCACCTGGTGATTGCGCGACGCAGCGGCGGAGCCGCACGCGCCATGTTCGAGCCACTGCTGGCGGGTCTGCGTGACTTCGGTTGCATGGCGTTGATGATGAGCGGACGTCCGGAGGAAGGCGCGTTGTTCGGCTCGAGCCGCCCGGGCCCGTTGCCCGCGGGCCGCGGTGTCCTGATCAGCCGAACCGGTGGCGAGCGACGGGTCCAGGTGGCGTGGAGTCCGCCGTCATGAGCACGCATCCGGTGGTGATCGCTGCCGGCCCCGACTCCATCCGCCGACTGTGTTGTGGCGCAGGTGTTGTCGCCGATGCCGAGGTACGCGCGGCTGCCCTGGATGCGATCGACGACCGGGTGGCGCTGGTCGGTGAGCGGCCGGTCGCCGTCGCGACGCTGTGGTCGGCCACCTTGCGCAGACTGGCGCGCGACCACGGCGACGGCATGGTCCTCGTGCATCCGTCGTGGTGGCCGGTGGCGCGGGTGGGTGTGGTCACCAGCGCGGCCCGGGCGGTGACTGCCGGTGAGCTCGTGGTGCGGCCGCGGTCGTGGCTGCTCACCCGAGCCGCCGCGGAGGCCGCCGCGTCGGCCTCCGCGGAGAACGTCGTGGTGGAGATCGCGGATCGGTTGGTTGCCGTCGTCGACTCCGACGTGATGACCGCCGTGCCGCGCTTGGCGAAGACTCGGGTGGTGGCCGGCGAGGTCGCCGGGGTCGTCGCCGGCATGACCCGGGGCACCGGGGCCGCGGTGGTCATCGACATGCCGGGCAGCGTCGCTGGCGCGACAACGCTTGCCAGGGCGATCGCGGGTGCGTTGCGCGGCCGCCAAGCCGTCACCGAGGTCGATGATTCTCGACTGTCGCAGCTGGCGAAGAACGTGCCGGAGGAGCCGTCGAGGTCTTCGGGTGGGTCCCCGTGGGTGGAGCGGGGAGCTCGCGCCGGCAGGTTCGCGGGACTGGCGGCCGCCGGCGCCGCCTTGACGGTGTTGGCGGTGGCCGCAACGGCGCGTCACGGCGCCACCGCGGTGCCGGTGGCGCCGACGACGTTTCTGGTGGAAGGCCGCGTCGCGCTCACTGTTCCCGCCGGCTGGCCCACGCAGCGGGTGATCGGCGGGCCGGGTTCGGCTCGAGTACAGCTCACGTCGCCGACAGATCCCGAGGTGGCGCTGCACATCACCCAATCGCAGGTGCCCGGGGAAACGATGACGCAGACCGTCGAACGGTTGCGACGGGCCGTCGACGCCGAACCAGCCGGTGTGTTCGTCGACTTCAACCCGTCCGGCGTCAGCGCCGGCCGGCCCGCGGTGACCTACCGCGAGCTGCGCGCCGGACATGACGTGTGGTGGACGGTGTTACTCGACGGCGGCGTCCGGATGAGCATCGGATGCCAGAGCAGACGCGGTGCGCAGGACGCCGTCCGCGACGTCTGTGAACGTGCCGTGCGGTCCGCGCATGTGGTCGGCTGAGTCGCGGAAATTCGGACGGAACCGAATCGCGTCGCCGATAGTCGTACATGGTGTCAAGAACCGGGGAGCAATTGGAGATGGAACAGGTGAGCCCGAACGCACTGAATGCCGATTTCGACCTGCTGCGGTCGGTCGCGGCCACGACGGACGCGCGCAACGAGGAAATCCGGGCGATGCTGCAGGCATTCATCGGCCGGATCAGCAGCGTGCCGGCGTCGACCTGGGGCGGGATGGCGGCCGCGCGATTCAAAGACGTGGTGGAGCGCTGGAACGCCGAGTCGACGCGGCTGTACCACGTGTTGCACGCGATCGCCGAAACCATTCGGCACAACGAGGCCATGCTGCGTGATGCCGGTCAAAGCCATGCCCACCATATCGCCGCAGCCGGCGGGAACCTGTGACGGGAGAGGACCCAGCAGCGGATATGACCACAGACACCGCATTGTCGTACAACTTCGACGCCATCGAATACAGCGTTCGTCAGGAGATCCACACCACCTCGGCGCGTTTCAACGCCGCGCTCGAGGAGCTGAGATCCCGCATCGCGCCGTTGCAGCAACTCTGGACTCGGGAAGCGGCGGCCGCATACCAACTCGAGCAGCTCAGGTGGCATCAGGCGGCCAGCGCCCTCAACGAGATCCTGGTCGACTTGGGAAATGCCGTCCGCGACGGCGCCGAGGAGGTGGCGCAAGCCGACCGCCGGGCAGCCGGTAGTTGGGGGCGTTGAGCAGGCCCCATTGAACTCTGTGCGGTCCCGACGGAGGAGAGCCGTCGGGACCGCACAGTGATTTTGAACGGCGGCGAGTTTGAACTGCGGCGAGTTTGCTCTGCGGAGAGCTTGACCTGCGGCGATTTTGACCTGCGGGGATCGCCGTCGGTAAGCTGCTCCGTTGGCGTGCGGTACGCCGGGGCCTCGGGTCAATGTCGGTCGCCGAGAACAAGCCCATCGTTGACGCTCACCGTCGACGCCTGACCGGCACCCGGGTCGCACCGGGATCCGCCCGAGAGAAAGTGTGGTAAGCGCTGTGCCTACATACGCGCCCAAAGCGGGTGACACCACGAGGTCGTGGTACGTCATCGACGCCACGGACGTGGTGCTTGGCCGCCTTGCCGTCGCAGCGGCCAACCTGCTGCGCGGCAAGCACAAGCCGACGTTCGCGCCCAATGTCGACGGTGGCGACTTCGTCATCATCGTCAACGCCGACAAGGTCGCCATCAGCGGCGACAAACTGCGCCACAAGATGGCTTATCGCCACTCGGGATATCCCGGCGGCCTGCGCAAGCGCACCATCGGCGAGCTGATGCAAAAACACCCCGATCGTGTGGTGGAAAAGGCGATCGTCGGGATGCTGCCCAAGAACAAGCTGAGCCGTCAGATCCAGCGCAAGCTGCGCGTCTACGCCGGGCCGGAGCATCCCCACACCGCGCAGCAGCCGGTTCCGTTCGAGATCAAGCAGGTGGCGCAGTGACCGAAATCAGCGAGGCTCCCGTCGTCGAGAGCCAGCCAGTCCACGGCGAATCGTTCGTGTTCGAACGGCCCATCCAGACAGTCGGACGCCGCAAGGAAGCCGTGGTGCGGGTGCGTCTGGTGCCCGGCACCGGCAAGTTCGACCTCAACGGCCGCACCCTGGAGGACTACTTCCCCAACAAGGTGCACCAGCAGCTCATCAAGGCTCCGCTGGTCACGGTTGACCGGGTGGAAAGCTACGACATCTTCGCCCACCTCCACGGCGGCGGCCCGTCGGGCCAGGCGGGGGCATTACGCCTCGGCATAGCGCGCGCGCTGATTCTGGCCAATCCGGAGGACCGGCCTCCGCTGAAGAAGGCCGGGTTCCTCACCCGCGACCCGCGTGCCACCGAGCGCAAGAAGTACGGGCTGAAGAAGGCCCGCAAGGCGCCTCAGTACAGCAAGCGCTGATCGAACATCACTTTCTGGCCGCAACCGTGCCTTTTATGCATCGTGTGCGGCGTGTCGGCGTACCCGCGGGCACGGTTTCGGCGAGAAAGAAATGGGCACCTTTGGGTGCAAGACGTTAACTGTGAGAGGTTTGTCCGCATGGGTCGACTATTTGGTACCGACGGTGTGCGCGGGGTCGCCAACCGCGAGCTGACCGCAGAGTTGGCCCTGGCGCTGGGCGCCGCCGCCGCGCGGCACCTGGCGAGTTCGGGTGAACCGGGCCGGCGGGTTGCCGTGGTCGGCCGTGATCCTCGGGCCAGCGGCGAAATGCTGGAGGCCGCCGTGATCGCTGGGCTGACCAGCCAAGGTGTGGACGCGCTGCGGGTCGGGGTGCTTCCGACACCGGCGGTGGCGTACCTGACCGGCGCCTACGACGCCGACTTCGGGGTGATGATCTCGGCGTCGCACAACCCGATGCCCGACAACGGCATCAAGATCTTCGGCGCCGGCGGCCAGAAACTCGACGACGACACCGAGGATCAGATCGAGAACCTGGTCGCATCCGGTCCCGGGCTGCGTCCGGTCGGCGCCGGGATCGGCCGTGTCGTCGACGCCGAGGACGCGGCGGAACGTTACCTGCGTCAGGTGAGCAAGGCCAGCACCACGCCGCTTGACGGGCTCACCGTGGTCGTCGATTGTGCGCACGGCGCCGCCTCGGCCGTGGCGCCGCGCGCGTATCGCGCCGCCGGGGCCAAAGTGATCGCGATCAACGCCGAACCCAACGGAGTCAACATCAACGACTCCTGCGGATCGACGGACCTGGATTGTCTGCGCGCGGCGGTCATTGCGCATCGTGCCGACCTGGGTCTGGCGCACGACGGCGATGCCGACCGCTGCCTGGCCGTCGATGCCAACGGTGAACTCGTCGACGGCGACGCCATCATGGTGGTGCTGGCACTGGCCATGCGGGAAGCCGGCGAACTGACCGCCGACACGTTGGTGACCACGGTCATGAGCAACCTCGGCCTGCACCTGGCCATGCGCGCCGCCGGCGTCACCGTGCGCACCACCGCCGTCGGTGACCGCTACGTCCTCGAGGAATTGCGCGCCGGCGACTACAGCCTGGGCGGTGAGCAATCCGGCCATATCGTGATGCCGGCGCTGGGATCGACCGGAGATGGCATCGTCACCGGGCTGCGGCTGATGACCCGCATGGTGCAGACCGGCTCGTCGCTCGCCTCCCTGGCATCGGCGATGCAGACGTTGCCCCAGGTGCTGATCAACGTCGAGGTTGCCGACAAGGCCACCGCCGCCGCGCCGTCGGTCCAGACGGCCGTCGACAGGGCTGCGGCAGAACTGGGCGATACGGGCCGAATCCTGTTGCGCCCCTCTGGAACTGAACCAATGATTCGCGTCATGGTGGAGGCGGCCGACGAGGATGTCGCTCGGCGGTTGGCGGCCAGCGTCGCCGATGCGGTGAGCGCTGCGCGCTGAATTTCGGCGGAACCCGGGCGCCGTATTCGGCGTCGAACCAAGCATGAGACTCGATCATGGAACAAACTACGCTGGCAGCGCTATCGAAGCCGGCAGCGCTATTGACGTGACGGCGGTGCTTGCGGTCGCCGACAAGATTGGCGCCGCGGCCGACCTCGTCGAAGACGTAGCAGTAGACCTTTTGTCCCGGTTGACTTTTGGCGGTGCTTGCGCCGGCCGGGCGCACTCGCAGCGCGGTGAGGCGTTGCGTGCGGGCCTGGATCGGCTGGCCGCCGAGTTGTCGCAATGGTCTCGTGCTGCCGCCGAGATCGCCGTCGCGCTGCGGGCCGGCGCCCAGCGTTATGCCGATGCCGATCTGTTCGCCGCCGGCCGGATCGCCTGATCGTGGCTGATCGCCTAGACGTCGCCGAACGCCTCGCGGAAGGACGGCCCGCGGTCGAGCGAACCGAGACGTACCTGCTGGCCTGCCGCCGGCTTGGCTACCACCACCCGGACCTGACATCACGTCCCGCCCAGATCAGCGACTGGTACGACAGCGAAGAGGGACTCGACCTGCACGCACTGGACTCCGATTGCGCGCAGCTGCGGGCCGCGTGTACGGCGATCAGCGAAGCGCTGCGAATACAGCGTGCGCAGGTGCTGGAGCTGGCGACCGCGTGGGCGGGACCCGGAGCCGACGCCGCCGTGCGCTTTCTGCAGCGGCACTGCGATGGCGCAACCACGCTGGCCACCGAGGTGCGCGCGGCCGCGCAACGCTGCGAGTCACTGCGTGACAACCTGTGGCAGCTGATCGATGCCAAGGTGGCGACGGCCGTCGCCATCGACGATCGCACTCTCGCACAGCGGTCGCTGTGGTCGGCCGCGGCCGGCACAGTGCTGAGCGGAGCGGGAGACCGGGCTGGTGCCGAGGAGGTGCTTCGCGGCCAGGTCATGCCATACGTAGACAACGATATTCGCGGCGACTGGCTGACCGCGATGAATTCGACTCTGGCCGGGGTGACGGCGTCCTACGACATGGTCACCGACCGGCTGGCCGCCGCGCCGCGGACGTGCTTCGAGATTGCCGGGGACCTCGGCCCCGGCTGGCGCCCTGCCCGGCCCGCATGGCCGACCGCGCCGAAAGCGGCAGCTATACCCGCCACGGGCGTGCTGGACACCGTGCCGTCGGACCCGGCTCCCGCTCAGACTGCGGTTGCGCCGGCGACCCCCGCAGCCCCGGCCACCGCGCCGACGCCATCGGGACTGGGAGCCGCGATGGGCGATGGTGCGGCGGCTCCGCTCGGCGGTTCGGGTGGACTCGCGGAAGACGGCGGGCTGGGTGAACTCGCCGGCCGAATTGTCGATGCGATGGCGGACCTGCTGGCGACGGCGACCGGACCGCTTGCCGACCCCGCGGTTTCGGAGAGTCCGGCCGTGCCCGACGATCCCATGGGTGACGACGTCGCCGACGATGCCGAACCAGACGAGGCGGGAAAGATAGCCGACGCCAGAGAGGCCGGCGAAGGCGGCGAGCCGGGGTCTGGCACCGGAACTGTTGGCGCCGCGGGTGCAATGCCACCGGTCGCGCGACTACCGTCCGGCGCCGAACCGCCGGGCGTCGGTGCGGCGCCGGACGCTGAACCTCCGGCTGCCGGGCCGCTGGTGACTGAACCGCGGACCGGCGGACCACCGCCTGCCTCGGCTCCGGTGAACGGGTCGCCATCGCAATCGGCCACGAATGGGTCGACCCCCTGCGAGATCGCCGCGGACGAACTTCCGAAGGCGGGGCAGTGACCGGGTCAGGAGGGGCGTAGGCGTAGCAGTTCCTCGACATAGCGCACCGCTTCACCGGAATCGGCGGTCACCGGTCTGACCAACAGCGTGGTGACACCGGCGTCGGCGAAGGCGGCCAGTCGCTCGGCGACGTGGCCCCGCGGCCCGATCAGCGCGATCCCGCGCACCAGCTCGTCGGGAACCGCGTCGATCGCCTCTCGTTTGCGGCCGGCCAGGTACAGCTCCTGGATCCGGTCTGCGACCGCCCCGAAGCCGTAGCGGGTGGCCAGGCTGTGGTAGAAGTTGCGGCCTTTGGCGCCCATGCCGCCGATGTAGAGGGCCAGTTGCGGTTTCGTCCACCCGAGCCGCCCCTCGACATCCTCCCCGATCGCCAGCGAGGTACCGACCATCACGTCCAGCGGTCCCAGCGCAGGATCTCGTTTGGCGGCGCCGGTAGCCAGCGCTTCCCCCCAGACCCCGTCAGCCTTCTCCGGATAGAAGAACACCGGCTGCCAGCCCTCCGCGATCTCCGCGGTCAGTTCGACGTTCTTTGGTCCCAGTGCGGCGATCGATATCGGAATGCGTTCCCGCACAGGATGGTTGATCAGCTGCAGGGCTTTACCCAAACCTGTTCCGCGATCGGGGGGTAGCGGGATCTGGTAGTGCTTGCCCGCGTAGTGCAGCCGCTCCCGGCGCCAGATCTGCCGGCAGATTTCCACCACCTCGCGGGTACGGCCTATCGGGGCGTCGAATTCGACGCCATGGAAGCCCTCGATCACTTGCGGTCCGGACGTGCCGATCCCGAGGTGGAAGCGGCCGTCGGAGACGAAATCCAGGCCAGCGGCGGTCATCGCCAGCAGCGACGGCGTGCGGATATAGATCGGAAGTACCCCGGAGGCCAATTCCACGCGGGTGGTCCGGGCCGCCAGGTACCCCAGGTGGCTGACGGCGTCAAAGGAATACGCCTCCGCCACCACCGCGATGTCGATGCCGGCCTTCTCCAGTTCGACGACGCGGTCGACGGCGTCGTGAAAGCCGCCCGAGTAGTCCAGGGCAATGCCGATGCGCATCAACGACACTTACCACGGCGCAGCGCTCAGCCTGTCGAGGTACCCGTCCAATACTCCGCGAACCGTTGCCGGTCGGCGCTGAGGCGCAAGATGTCGTTGCCGGTGAAGACCTCCGACCCGCCCGGGCCGTGGCCGGTGCCCACCCAGCGGCCGGCGACCCAGTCACCGTTGCACAGCTGGCCGATTTCGATGGCAAAGTTCAAGTCCGCGAACATGTTTCGCGTCTCATCGATGATCTGCTCAAGCTCGGCAGGTCCATGGATGTCGCGGCCTGGCCAATGACCCACGAAGTCTTCGGTCACGATTTCGGTGCCGATTCGGCGGCCGGCCCAGAGTTCGGTAATCCAGCGGCCGTAGAGCACTTGCACAGTCGGCATAGTGCGTAACTACCCGGCTCCGGGCGTCAGCACACCGCAGCGCGTCACTTCAACAGCGTGACGATCTTCTCTTCTGGGGTCACCGGAGGAGCCTCCGGATCCAGCGCGTCCGTCTTGGGCAGCCGCGCATCGGGATCGGCGAACTCGCGATACGCCTTGTTGCCGTCGAGGGTGTACAGCAGATATCCGGTGAGCAGCGCCCGAACTGAACGCTGCGTCCTGCGGTCCGCGCCGGCCAGCCCGACCACTTTCGTCAGCCGCCTGCCCTCGACCAGGCCACCGGCCTTGGCTTTGCTGACGATGCGCAGCGTGGCAGTGTCCCACACCTGCGACAGCTCGAGGGCGTTGGACGTCAACGTCTTGGGATCTCCTGGTGCGCTCATGATCAGGCCCGGGACTTTGAGTGTCGCTGCGGGCTGCTCCGGCGGGGGAGCGGTCACTGTCGGAAAGATCGCCGCCACGGCTGATGGTTTGGCGGGCATGCCGGCCGCCGCGAACACCGCGGCCGAGCCGCCGAAGCCGTGTCCGACCAGCCCCAGCTTGGCGGGGTGGACGCTGATCTGGCCGGGACCCAGCCGCACCCCCGCCACGATGTCGAGCGCAACACCCAGGTCGAAGGCCAGGTTCAGCACCGACGGCACCAAGCCCCGTTGGGTATCGGGAGCTCCGGCCACGATGCCCCATGACGCGAGGTGTTCCAGCAGTCCCGAATAGCGGGTGGCGGAGGTCAGCCAGTCGTGGCCGAAGGCGATACCGGGCAGGTTGAGTCCGGCTTCTGGGGTGTACACCACCCCCGGTAGGCCGGCAAAGGCGAGGTCACCGCGCAGAACGCGGTGGGGACCACGGCGGTTGAGGGCGGCGAAGAGCGTGCGGGTGCGGGCCACCCGTCGACGTTAGCGGTGACTCTGACGATGGGTCCAGTCGTCCACCGGGGTCGTGGCAATAGGGTCGCCTGGGTGGCGGCTGCACTACCTCGGTCTGCCTCGTGCAGCCGTCGTCTTGGTGGCGGCTGCACTACCCTGGTCTGCTATGTGCGGAATTGTCGGCTACGTGGGGCCGCGTCCTGCCTGCGAGGTCGTCCTGGACGCGCTTCGCCGGATGGAGTACCGCGGCTACGACTCCTCGGGCATGGCCGTGGTCGACGGTGAGGGCAAGCTCACAGTGCGCCGCCGTGCCGGCCGGCTGGCCAATCTGGAGGCGGCGGTGGCCGACATGGCGCCGTCGGAGCTGACCGGGACCACCGGCTTGGGCCACACCCGCTGGGCCACCCACGGTCGTCCCACCGACCGCAACGCGCACCCGCACCGCGACGCCGCCGGCAAGATCGCCGTCGTCCACAACGGCATCATCGAAAACTTCGCCATGCTGCGCCAGGAGCTGGAGACGGCCGGCGTGGAGTTTGCCAGCGACACCGACACCGAGGTCGCGGTGCACCTGGTGTCGCAGGCGTATCACCAGGGCGACACCGCCGGCGATTTCGGTGCCTCGGTGCTGTGCGTGCTGCGCCGGCTGGAGGGCCACTTCACCCTGGTCTTCGCCAACGCCGACGATCCCGGCACCATCGTCGCTGCCCGCCGCTCGACTCCGTTGGTGCTCGGTATCGGTGACGGCGAGATGTTCGTCGGCTCCGACGTGGCCGCGTTCATCGAACACACCCGTCACGCGGTCGAACTCGGCCAGGACCAGGCGGTGGTGATCACCGCGGACGGCTACCGGATCACCGACTTCGACGGCAACCCCGACGATGCGAATGCGCGTGAGTTTCATATCGACTGGGACCTGGCGGCCGCCGAAAAGGGCGGCTACGAGTACTTCATGCTCAAAGAGATCGCCGAACAGCCCACCGCGGTGGCCGATACGCTGCTGGGGCATTTCGTCGGCAACCGGATCGTGCTCGATGAACAACGCTTGAGCGATCAGGAACTGCGCGACATCGATAAGGTGTTCGTGGTCGCCTGCGGCACGGCGTATCACTCCGGGCTACTCGCCAAATACGCCATCGAGCACTGGACGCGACTGCCGGTGGAAGTGGAGCTGGCGAGCGAATTCCGTTACCGCGACCCGGTTTTGGACCGCAGCACCCTCGTTGTAGCGGTCTCGCAGTCCGGGGAAACGGCCGACACGTTGGAAGCGGTCCGCCACGCCAAGGAGCAGAAGGCCAAGGTGCTGGCGATCTGCAACACCAACGGCTCCCAGATCCCACGGGAGTGCGATGCGGTGTTGTACACCCGCGCGGGCCCGGAGATCGGCGTCGCCTCCACCAAGACCTTCTTGGCGCAGGTCGCCGCCAACTACCTCCTCGGTCTGGCCTTGGCGCAGGCTCGCGGCACCAAGTACCCCGACGAGGTCGAACGCGAGTACCGCGAACTGGAAGCGATGCCCGATCTGGTGGCCCGGGTCATCTCCGGAGTCAAGCCGGTCGCCGACCTGGCCTACCGGTTCGCGCAGTCGTCGACGGTGCTGTTCCTGGGTCGCCATGTCGGCTACCCGGTGGCGCTGGAAGGTGCGCTCAAGCTCAAGGAACTGGCTTACATGCACGCCGAGGGCTTCGCGGCCGGCGAGCTCAAGCACGGCCCGATCGCCCTGATCGAAGACGACCTGCCGGTGATCGTCATCATGCCCTCACCCAAGGGCTCGGCCACATTGCACGCAAAGCTGCTGTCCAATATTCGCGAGATCCAGACCCGGGGCGCGGTGACCATCGTGATCGCCGAGGAGGGCGACGAAACCGTCCGTCCCTACGCCGATCACCTGATCGAAATCCCTGCGGTGTCAACGCTTTTGCAACCGCTGCTGTCGACCATCCCGCTTCAGGTGTTCGCCGCCGCGGTCGCCCAGGCCCGGGGTTACGACGTAGACAAGCCGCGCAACCTGGCCAAGTCCGTTACCGTGGAGTAACTGACGCACGGCCCGTCGCTTCACGTGGCAAGGCCAGACATGCAAAAGTTGATGCGTGACGCATGTATCGGTGTCGACGCGAGTACGCAGTTGGGTGCTTGCGGTGTGGCATTTCGTCAGCAACGCGCCATTGACGTACACCTGGCTGTTGGTACTGGCGATCACGACGATCATCCAGAACCAGCTCACCGGGCGCCAGTTGCACACCGTCCTGCTGCACCGGTCGACCAACATCAGGCACCTGGGGCGAGATCCGCTGGAGGTGCTGTTCTCCAGCCTGTTGTGGATCGACGGCCGGAACCTGGAGCCCTATCTTTTACTGTTCACGCTGTTTCTCGCTCCCGCCGAGCATTGGCTTGGCCAGTTGCGTTGGCTCACAGTAGGACTGACCGCTCACATCGGCGCTACCTATTTCAGCGAGGGTTTGCTCTACTTCGCGATCCAAATGCGTGACGCGTCCGAACGTCTGGTGCAGTCGCGCGATATCGGGGTCAGCTATTTCCTGGTGGGGGTGATGGCCGTGTTGACTTACCACATCGCCAAGCCGTGGCGGTGGGGCTACCTGGGCGTGCTGTTCGTCATCTTCGGCTTCCCGCTGATCACTATGGACAAGACCGAACTGGACTTCACCGCGATCGGGCACTTCACGGCCATCCTCATCGGCCTGGCCTTCTATCCGATGGCTCGAGAACGCCAACGGCCGGCCTGGAATCCGGCGAGGCTCAAGGAGATTTTCCGCAAGCGAGGCTCGCAGGAGGCACCGGCCCCCCATACCGTCTAAGCCACTGGCATGCATGGAATGCTGACACCGATGCGGCATTACTACTCTGCAGACGAGATCCGCGACTCCGAAGCACCGCTGTTGGCCAGCCTGCCCGACGGCGCACTGATGCGGCGGGCGGCTTACGGATTGGCCACCGAGATCATTCGGGAACTGACCGCCCGCACCGGCGGAGTTGCCGGCCGGCGGGTGTGCGCGGTCGTCGGATCCGGTGACAACGGCGGCGACGCGCTGTGGGCAGCCACCTTCCTGCGCCGTCGCGGGGCGTCGGCCCGCGCGGTGCTACTCAACCCGGAACGCACCCACCCTAAGGCGCTGGCGGCGTTCACCAAAGCCGGCGGTCGCGTCGTCGAAAGCGTGCCAACCGCAACCGATCTCGTGATCGACGGGGTGGTGGGCATTTCCGGTTCGGGGCCGCTGCGGCCCGCGGCGGCCGAGGTGTTCGCCGCCGTGCACGACGCCGGGATCCCGGTGGTCGCCGTCGACATCCCCAGCGGCATCGACGTGGCGACCGGAGCGATCACCGGTCCCGCGGTGCACGCCGCGCTGACCGTCACCTTCGGCGGCCTCAAACCGGTCCACGCGCTGGCCGATTGCGGTCGCGTCGTGCTCGTCGATATCGGGCTCGACCTGCCCGACACCGATCTGCGGGAGTTTCAGGCCGCCGACGTACTCGCGCGCTGGCCGGTACCCGGTCCCGACGACGACAAGTACACCCAGGGCGTCACCGGTGTCCTGGCCGGCTCCTCGACCTATCCGGGTGCGGGGGTGCTGTGCACCGGTGCAGCGGTAGCGGCCACCTCGGGGATGGTCCGCTACGCCGGCAGCGCCCATGCCGAGGTGCTCTCCCACTGGCCGGAGGTGATCGCGTCGCCCACCCCGGCGGCGGCCGGACGGGTGCAGGCCTGGGTCGTCGGGCCGGGACTGGGTACCTCAGACCAGGAGGCCGCCGCCGCGTTGTGGTTCGCGCTGGAAACCGACCTGCCCGTCCTGGTCGATGCCGACGGGCTGACCATGCTGGCGGCCCACCCGGAGTTGGTGGTCGATCGCCGAGCGCCGACGGTGCTGACGCCGCATGCCGGTGAATTTGCCAGGCTGGCCGGCGCACCGCCCGGTCCCGATCGGGTCGGCGCCTGCCGCAGGCTCGCCGACAGCTTCGGCGCCACCGTGCTGCTCAAGGGGAACGTCACCGTCATCGCCGATCCCGGCGGCCCGGTGTACCTGAGTCCGGCCGGACAATCGTGGGCGGCAACCGCCGGTTCCGGTGACGTGCTGTCCGGGATGATCGGTGCCCTGCTGGCGTCGGGCCTTGCATCGGCCGAGGCGGCCGCGGCAGCGGCCTTCGTGCATGCTCGGGCGGCAGGGCTTTCGGCCGTCGATCCCGGGCCCGGCGGTGCGCCGACGTCCGCATCACGAATCCTGCACCACATCAGGGCCGCTCTGGCTGCTCTGTAGATATCCACAACGAAAGGATCCACCGTGTCCCGCAGCCACCCGTCCGTGCCCGCGCACTCGATTGCTCCGGCCTACACCGGGCGGATGTTCACCGCTCCGGTGCCGGCGCTGCGGCTTCCCGAAGAGTCGATGGACCCCGAGACCGCCTACCGCTTCATCCACGACGAACTCATGCTCGACGGCAGTTCGCGGCTGAACCTGGCCACCTTCGTGACCACCTGGATGGACCCCGAGGCCGGCAAGCTGATGGCCGAGACGTTCGACAAGAACATGATCGACAAAGACGAATACCCGGCGACCGCGGCCATCGAGTCCCGCTGCGTATCCATGGTGGCCGACCTTTTCCACGCCGAGGGGCTGCGCGACGACGACCCGGGCAGCGCCACCGGAGTGTCGACGATCGGCTCCAGTGAGGCGGTAATGCTGGGTGGTCTGGCCATGAAGTGGCGCTGGCGGGCGAAGACCAAGGACTGGAAGGGTCGGACACCCAACCTGGTCATGGGTTCCAACGTGCAGGTGGTGTGGGAGAAGTTCTGCCGCTACTTCGACGTCGAACCCCGCTATCTGCCGATGGAGAAAGGGCGCTATGTCATTACTCCCGAGCAGGTGGTCGACGCCGTCGACGAGGACACCATCGGTGTGGTGGCGATTCTGGGCACCACCTACACCGGTGAGCTGGAACCGGTGGCGGAGATCTGCGCCGCGCTCGACAAGTTGGCGGCGAGCGGTGGCGTGGACGTCCCGGTGCACGTCGACGCCGCCAGCGGCGGGTTCGTGGTGCCGTTCTTGCATCCGGACCTGCAATGGGATTTCCGGCTGCCCCGAGTGGTGTCGATCAACGTCAGCGGCCACAAGTACGGGCTGACCTATCCCGGCGTCGGGTTCGTCGTGTGGCGCGGCCCCGAATATCTGCCCGAGGAGCTGGTGTTCCGGGTCAATTACCTGGGCGGGGACATGCCGACGTTCACGCTGAACTTCTCCCGTCCGGGCAACCAGGTCGTCGGGCAGTACTACAACTTCCTGCGGCTCGGTCGCGAGGGCTACACCAAGGTCATGCAGGCACTGTCGCTCACCGCGCGGTGGCTCGGCGAGCAGCTGCGCACCGTGGAACACTGCGAGCTGATCTCGGACGGCTCGGCGATTCCGGTGGTCGCTTTCCGCCTCGCCGGGGACCACGGTTACACCGAGTTCGACGTCTCGCATGAATTGCGTACCTTCGGCTGGCAGGTCCCGGCCTACACCATGCCGGACAACGCCACCGACATCGCCGTGCTGCGCATCGTGGTGCGGGAAGGGCTGTCCGCCGACCTGGCCCGGGCGTTGCACGACGACATTTCCACCGCGGTGCGCACGCTGAACAAGCTCAAGCCCGGCGGGCACTACGACGCCCAGCACTTCGCGCATTAGCGCGGACCCCTGGGGAGGCGGGCGCACCGCAACGGCGTCATGTCACATCCGTCACAGTGGCCTCTGCCGGGGAGGATGTTCGTTGTGCTCACCTAGCAGCGACACGTGAGGTTGTCGCTGCTAGTACTGCAGCCGTAGATCGGGATCATTGGGTTTCACGCCGTCGATAGTGCGAGAGCCGGGCTCGGTATTGGTGTCGTCGCCGCCGTCGTGACCAGGCCAGCAGGCTTGTCAGGGTGTGTGTTGCGGTCAGCAGCAGTGCGTCGAAGAGACGTCGAAACTCGTTGACAGTCAATGCAATCAATCCGATCGGGGTGGGTGCGGTGTCGTGTTCGATGGCGGTGGCCACGGCCAGGAAGGCGTGGGCGAGCATGGCCAAGGTGGTCCAGCGATGCCAGGAGTTCCAGCGCCGGACCTGGTGCTGGTCGAGGCCGACGAGTCCTTTTGGCGGCTTGGAAGGATTCCTCGATGCGCCAGCGCTGACCGGCCACGGCCACCAGGGTGCGTAGTGGGACGGGGCGCGGGCTGTAGCAGCGCAGGTAGGCGTGTTCACCGGTGGCATCGTTGCGGCGGATCAGCAAATGGTGAACGCCGGTGTCGGTGTCGTCTTCGGCCAGCAGCCGAAACCACGCCCAGGAGTACAGGCGGGGGCCGTGCGCCCCAGGGCCGGCGGAGTGTGTCTGCCAGGCGTGTTCAGGGATCAGCGCCGGTAGCGCATCGACACGGATCGGGCCGGCGTCGGTGGGTACCCGCCGGTTGGCCGCGACCGCCAGGACATACCCCAGGCGGTGCTCGCGAACCCGCGCGCGCGACCGCGGGTCAGCGCCATAGACTTCGTCGCCGGTCACCCACGCCGCAGGTACCTCGGCCGCCACGGCGCGGTCGATCAGCTTGGCGGCCAGCGTCGGTTTGGTCGCGAAACCCCGCTTATCCTCGGGGATTCCGGTATCGGCACACCGGTCGGTGTCCTCGCTCCACGACTTGGGTAGCTACAGTGCCCGGTCGATCAGGGCGTGTCCGCGCGGGGCGGCGTAGGTCAGATACACCGCCACTTGAGAATTCTCGATCCGCCCAGCCGTACCGCTGTACTGACGTGGCACCCCGACCGTCGCAGTGCCCTTTTTTCACGTCGCCGGTCTCGTCGACCACCAAGATCGCACCCCGGTCGCCAAAGGCGTCGATGACGTAATCACGCAGATCATCACGGACCGCATCAGCGTCCCAGCTGGCCCGTGCCAGCAGATGCTGCAACCCGTCCGGGGTGGCCGCACCGCGATGTTCGGCGATGGTCCAGCAATTCTTTCTGTCCAGGCCCGAGACCATCCCGGCCATCAATTCACCGGCATGCCGCAAGGGTTCGTAACGAGCAAAACGTGATGCGATCGATCACCGCCGAGAACTCCGTCTGCCACCGATCAGGGTCTACGCTATGAGCCGCGGCGACCGAGGCCAATTCCGTTGTCATCACAAACACCGAACATGCCGCGGTCGCCGCCTCTACCAGCGCAGACACGCCAGCATCAACAACCCTGATCTACGGCTGTAGTACTAGGTGGGCACATCGGGCGCCTGCCAACTCCCGGGACGGGTGTGACGCATGTGACCAACGCCGCGTAGCTCTCACCGGTGATCCGAGCCGTTCTGGGAGAATGGCTGCGAACCAACACACAGACGAGTGGGAGCACGACTTCGTTGGCCGTTACGCCGATATCCCGAACGCCGGGCGTCCTGGCCGAGGCCGTGGTCGACCTGGGTGCCGTCGAACACAATGTGCGGGTGCTGCGCGAGCACGCCGGAAGCGCGCAGGTCATGGCCGTCGTCAAGGCGGACGGTTACGGCCACGGCGCGA
This sequence comes from Mycobacterium pseudokansasii, assembly GCF_900566075.1. Lineage (NCBI taxonomy): Bacteria > Bacillati > Actinomycetota > Actinomycetes > Mycobacteriales > Mycobacteriaceae > Mycobacterium > Mycobacterium pseudokansasii. Next base: position 1,158,506 of record NZ_UPHU01000001.1, read on the forward strand.
CCAGGGTCGCCCGGGCGGCGTTGGCGGCGGGGGCGGCCGAACTCGGTGTCGCCACCGTCGACGAGGCGCTGTCGTTGCGGGCCGACGGGATCACCGCCCCGGTGTTGGCCTGGCTCCATCCGCCCGGCATCGATTTCGGGCCGGCGCTGGTTGCCGACGTCGAAATTGCGGTCTCGTCGGCGCGTCAACTCGACGAACTGCTGGATGCGGTGGCCCGCACCGGCACGACGGCGACGGTGACCGTCAAGGTCGACACCGGTCTCAACCGCAACGGCGTGCCGCCGGCGCTGTACCCGGAGATGCTGGCCAGGTTGCGTCAGGCCGCTGCCGAGCATGCGATCCGGCTGCGGGGAGTGATGTCGCACCTGGTGTACGCCGACGCGCCGCAACAGCCCATCAACGACGTTCAGGCCCAACGGTTCCGGGACATGCTGGCATACGCCCGCGAACAGGGCGTCCGGTTCGAGGTGGCGCACCTGTCCAATTCGTCTGCGACCATGGCCCGTCCCGACCTGACCCTCGACCTGGTGCGCCCGGGCATCGCGGTGTACGGGTTGAGCCCGGTGCCGGAGCTGGGCGAGATGGGCCTGGTGCCGGCCATGACCGTGAAATGCGCTGTGGCGCTGGTCAAGTCGGTTCCCGCAGGAGAAGGCGTGTCGTACGGGCACACCTGGATCGCGCCGCACGACACCACGGTGGCGCTGCTGCCGATCGGCTACGCCGACGGCGTGTTCCGGTCACTGGGCGGGCGCCTGGAGGTACTGATCAACGGCCGGCGCCGACCGGGCGTCGGCCGGATCTGCATGGACCAGTTCGTCGTCGACCTCGGCCCCGGCCGGGTCGACGTGGCCGAAGGTGACGAGGCCATTCTGTTCGGGCCCGGCACCAGCGGCGAGCCCACCGCACAGGACTGGGCCGATCTGGTGGGCACCATCCACTACGAAGTGGTCACCAGCCCGCGCGGGCGGATCACCAGGACCTATCGTGAGGCCGAAAACCGTTGAATCCCAACGAATCCCATAAAGGTTACCAGGGTAGGGCCTGGCTTGCGGGAGGCGCCGGGCTGACCGCGGTCGCCACGATCGTCGGAGCCGCTGCCCGCCGCTCGCTGGCCGAACGCAGCGGCGTCATTGAAGACCCTTACACCGACGAGGATTTCGAGCGGCTGGACAGCGACCGCGGCCACGTGGTGACCACCCCCGACGGGGTACCGCTGGCGGTGCGCGAGGCCGGGCCGGTCGATGCGCCGGTGACCCTGGTCTTCGCCCACGGTTTTTGTCTTCGCATGGGCGCCTTCCACTTTCAGCGGATCCGGCTTGGCGAACACTGGGGCTCGAAGGTGCGGATGGTCTTCTACGACCAGCGTGGGCATGGCCAGTCCGGTGAAGCCGCGCCGCAGACCTACACGCTGACCCAACTCGGCCAGGACCTGGAAACGGTCCTGCGGGCCACCGCGCCGCGCGGGCCGATTGTGCTGGTGGGACATTCGATGGGCGGAATGACGGTGCTGTCGCATGCCCGCCAGTTCCCCGAGCACTACGGCCAGCGGATCGTGGGGGCCGCGATCATCTCCTCGGCCGCCGAAGGGGTGACGCGCTCACCGCTGGGCGAGTTCCTCAAGAACCCGGCGTTGGAAGCCGTGCGGTTCACTGCCCGCTCCGCACCGAAGCTGGTACACCGCGGCCGCACCGTGTCCCGGTCGCTGATCGCCCCGATCCTGCGCGCCGCGTCCTTCAGCGACCTGCAGGTCAGCCGGAGCCTGGATGCGTTCTCGCAGCGGATGATGAACGACACCCCGATCGCCACCCTGGTGGAGTTCCTGCAGGCCCTGGAAGTCCACGACGAAACCGCGGGGCTATGGACGTTGCTGAAGGTCCCGACGCTGATCGCCTGCGGCGACCACGACCTGCTCACCCCGGACGAATATTCGAGGAAGATGGCGGCTTCGCTGCCGCAGTCGGAACTGGTCATCGTCACCGGGGCCAGTCATCTGGCGCTGCTGGAGAAGCCCGACGCCATCAACGAGGGATTGGTTCGGCTGGTCGACCGGGCCACTCCGGCCGCGATGACGTTGCGGTACCGGCGGTTTCGGGAACGGTGGCGGCGCCGTGGCTGAGCAGCAGAAGCTGGAGCGTGTCGAGGACACCGTCGCGCTGGGAGCCCGGTTGGGTGAGCAGCTTCGGGCCGGCGACGTGGTGGTGCTCTCCGGTCCACTGGGTGCTGGAAAGACCGTGCTGGCCAAGGGAATTGCCGCAACCATGGATGTCGACGGTCCGGTCACCTCGCCGACCTATGTGCTGGCGCGGGTACACCCGGCGCGCCGATCCGGCCGTCCGGCGATGATTCACGTCGACCTGTACCGCTTGCTGGACCGGCCCGGTGCCGTTCTGCTCGGCGAGCTCGACTCGCTGGACCTCGACACCGATCTCGACGACGCGGTGGTGGTGGTCGAGTGGGGGGAGGGCCTGGCCGAACGCCTGTCGCAGCGCCACCTTGACGTCCGGTTGGAGCGAGTCAGCCATTCCGACGTGCGGATCGCGACCTGGCAGTGGGTGTGTTCATGAGCCTGGTCTTGGCGATCGACACCGCCACCCCGGCCGTGACCGCGGGCGTGATCCTCATGGAGGGCACGCAGTGCGTGACGGTGGCCCAGCGGGTCACCGTCGACGCGCGGGCGCACGCCGAACGGCTGACGCCTAACGTGCTGGCCGCACTCGCCGACGCGGCGCTGAGCATGAGCGAGCTGGACGCCGTGGTGGTCGGCTGCGGCCCCGGCCCGTTTACCGGTTTGCGGGTCGGGATGGCGACCGCCGCCGCCTATGGGCATGCGCTGCAGATCCCGGTATACGGCGTGTGCAGCCTGGACGGCATCGGCGGCCACACCACCGGTGACACGCTGGTCGTCACCGACGCACGCCGCCGCGAGGTGTATTGGGCTCGCTATCGCGACGGGGCCCGCATCGCCGGGCCGGCCGTCAGCGCCCCGGCCGACGTCGATCTCGGGCCGGCCCGCGCCGTCGCCGGCTCGCCCGAGCACGCGGCGTTGTTCGGCCTGCCACGATGTGAGCCGGTGTACCCGACGCCGACCGGGCTGGTCGGCGCGGTGCGCGAATGGTCCGCCAACCCGCCGCCGCTGGTGGCGCTGTATCTGCGACGGCCGGATGCCAAGCCGTTGGCGGCTCGCGCATGACCGCCCACACCGGGCCCGTCATCCTCGGTGCGCTGACCCCCGCCGATGCCGAGCGGTGCGCCGAGCTGGAAGCCCAGTTGTTCGACGGCGACGACCCGTGGCCGGCGGTGGCCTTCGAACGGGAACTGGCCAGCGCGCGCAACCACTACGTGGGAGCTCGCAGCGCCGGCACCCTGGTCGGCTATGCCGGCATTTCCCGGTTGGGGCGCACCCCGCCCTACGAGTACGAGGTGCACACCATCGGGGTGGATCCGGCCTATCAGGGACAAGGCATCGGCCGTCGGCTGCTCAACGACCTGCTCCGTTTCGCCGAGGGCGGGGTCGTATACCTGGAGGTCCGCACCGACAACGAGGCCGCCCTCGCGCTGTATCGCAACATGGGATTCGAGCAGATCGGCCTGCGCCGGCGCTACTACCGGGTCAGCGGCGCCGACGCCTACACGATGCGACGGGAGGCGCGCCGATGACCCGGGCCGGCGACGATGCCGTGGGGGTACCGCCCGCTTGCGGGGGACGAAGCGATGAGGAGAAGCGGCGCGCAGTGACTATCGTGCTGGCTATCGAAACCTCTTGCGACGAAACAGGAGTCGGCATCGCGCGGCTGGGCGGCACGGGTGTTGGGGCCACGGTGACATTGCTGGCCGACGAAGTGGCCTCCAGCGTCGACCAGCACGTACGCTTCGGCGGCGTGGTCCCCGAGATAGCCTCCCGGGCACACCTGGAAGCGCTTGGTCCCGCGATGCGCCGGGCACTGGCGGCGGCCGGCGTGAAACGACCGGATGTCGTCGCTACCACCATCGGTCCGGGCCTGGCCGGTGCGCTGTTGGTGGGAGCGGCCGCGGCCAAAGCCTATGCGGCGGCGTGGGGAGTGCCGTTCTACGCCGTCAACCACCTGGGCGGGCATCTGGCCGCCGACGTCTACGAACACGGCCCGCTGCCCGAGTGCGTGGCGTTGCTGGTGTCCGGCGGACATACCCACCTGTTGCACGTGCGCTCGCTTGCCGAGCCGATCGTCGAGCTGGGCAGCACCGTCGACGACGCGGCCGGTGAGGCCTACGACAAGGTGGCGCGGCTGCTGGGCCTGGGTTATCCGGGCGGCAAGGTGCTTGACGACCTGGCCCGCACCTGCGGTCGGGAGGCCGCGGAGATGCCCGTGTTCCCTCGTGGCATGACCGGGCCGGCCGATGATCCCTACGCGTTCAGCTTCTCCGGGATCAAGACCGCCGTAGCCCGCTATCTGGAAAGCCATCCCGACTCTCGGCCCGCCGACGTCGCGGCCGGATTCCAGGAGTCCGTCGCCGACGTGCTGACCAAGAAGGCGGTGCGCGCGGCCACCGACCTGGGGGTGTCCACCTTGCTGATCGCGGGAGGCGTGGCCGCCAACTCGCGGCTGCGCGAGCTGGCCACCCAGCGCTGCGCCGAGGCGGGCCTGAGTCTGCGTATCCCCAGGCCCCGACTGTGCACCGACAACGGCGCCATGATCGCCGCGTTCGCCGCGCACCTGGTGGCCGCGGGGGCTCCGCCGTCACCGCTGGATGTGGCTACCGACCCCGGCCTGCCTGTCGTGACAGGTCAGGTAAAAGGCCAGGTCGGCTGAGAGTTCGCGGACGGCGGACACGCCAACACGCAGAAGCACCGGGGTGCCCTTGAGTGCTAGCACTCTCATGTATAGAGTGCTAGGTGGCAGTCGGACGACCCCTGTTGCCGGCACCCGCGACGACGGCGCGAGGGCACGGAAGAATGCCGAATCACCTGGTAATTCGGACGGTTCCGGGGCAAGCCCCGGACCGACCGCCAAATCCGGTCCGGGCCTGAACCCGGACCCGACCCAATAGTGGAGGGCTCCAATCGTGGCGAAGGTGAACATCAAGCCACTCGAGGACAAGATTCTCGTGCAGGCCAACGAGGCCGAGACCACGACCGCGTCCGGTCTGGTCATTCCCGACACCGCCAAGGAGAAGCCCCAGGAGGGCACCGTCGTCGCTGTCGGCCCCGGCCGGTGGGACGAGGATGGCGAGAAGCGAATCCCGCTGGACGTCGCCGAGGGCGACACCGTCATCTACAGCAAGTACGGCGGCACCGAGATCAAGTACAACGGCGAGGAATACCTGATCCTGTCGGCACGCGACGTGCTGGCTGTCGTTTCCAAGTAACAGAACCGTGTTCCGCCCCGGCGATCCCCGTGCACGGCCACGGGTGATTTCCGGGGCGGCATGCGTTAGCAGCCGAGGCCGTAGTGGACATCGCCCGGCGGAAGGAACCTGATGAGCAAGCTTATTGAGTACGACGAAATCGCGCGTCGCGCCATGGAGGCGGGTGCGGACAAGCTCGCCGACACGGTAAGGGTGACGTTGGGCCCGCGTGGTCGGCACGTGGTGTTGGCCAAGTCCTTCGGCGGACCCACTATCACCAACGACGGCGTCACCGTCGCACGTGAGATCGACCTGGAAGACCCCTTCGAGAACCTGGGCGCCCAGCTGGTGAAGTCGGTGGCCACCAAGACCAACGACGTCGCCGGCGACGGCACCACCACCGCCACCGTGCTGGCCCAAGCTCTGCTCAAGGCCGGCTTGCGGCTGGTCGCTGCGGGTGTCAACCCGATCGCACTCGGCGCCGGCATCGGCAAGGCTGCCGACGCGGTGTCCGAAGCACTGCTCGCGTCGGCGACACCCGTATCGGGCAAGGACGCCATCGCGCAGGTGGCCACGGTCTCCTCGCGCGACGAGCAGATCGGTGAGCTGGTGGGCGAGGCGATGACCAAGGTCGGCGCCGACGGCGTGGTCAGCGTCGAAGAATCCTCGACGCTGAACACCGAGCTGGAATTCACCGAGGGTGTCGGCTTTGACAAGGGCTTTTTGTCGGCTTACTTCGTCACCGACTTCGACTCGCAGGAGGCCGTGCTCGAAGACGCGCTGATCCTGTTGCACCAGGAGAAGATCAGCTCGCTGCCGGACCTGCTGCCGCTGCTGGAGAAAGTTGCCGAATCGGGCAAGCCGCTGGTGATCATCGCCGAGGACGTCGAGGGTGAGGCGCTGGCAACGCTGGTCGTCAACTCCATCCGCAAGACGCTGCGAGCGGTCGCGGTGAAGTCGCCGTACTTCGGCGACCGGCGCAAGGCGTTCCTGCAGGACCTGGCGGCGGTGACGGGCGCCGAGGTGGTCAACCCCGACGCCGGCCTGGTGCTGCGGGAAGTGGGCCTGGACGTACTGGGCTCGGCCCGGCGTGTTGTGGTCAGCAAGGACGAGACCATCATCGTCGACGGCGGTGGCGCTCCGGAAGCGGTCGCGGCCCGGGTCAACCTGCTGCGCGGCGAGATCGAGCGAAGCGACTCCGACTGGGACCGCGAGAAGCTGGGCGAGCGGCTGGCCAAGCTGGCCGGCGGGGTGGCCGTCATCAAGGTGGGCGCCGCCACCGAGACCGAGCTCAAGGAACGCAAGGAAAGCGTCGAGGACGCGGTCGCGGCGGCCAAGGCTGCGGTCGAGGAGGGCATCGTCGCCGGCGGGGGCTCCGCGCTGATCCAGGCCCGTGAGGCGCTGAAGGATCTACGGGCGTCGCTGTCGGGCGACGAGGCACTCGGCGTCGACGTGTTTTCCGAGGCGCTCGCAGCACCGCTGTACTGGATCGCCACCAATGCCGGGCTTGACGGAGCGGTCGTGGTCAGCAAGGTCAGCGAGCTGCCCGTCGGCCATGGGCTGAACGCCAGCACCCTGACCTACGGCGACCTGGCCGCCGACGGTGTCGTCGACCCGGTCAAGGTGACCCGGTCCGCGGTGCTCAACGCCGCATCGGTGGCTCGGATGGTGCTCACCACCGAGACGGCCATTGTCGACAAGCCCGCCAACGCCGACGAACACGACCACGGCCATGGTCATGGTCATGGCCACCACCATCACTAGGTGCGCCCAGTACGAAGCACCCCCGGCCCAATACGCCGGGGGTGCTTCGCTTTTCGGTCCTAGGTCATCGGGATGAACCTTAGAGACTGAGGAGCACCCGCGACCCGTCCGGTCGCTTCACGGAGACCTCCAGCTCGCCGCCTGTCGCCTCGACGTATTTGCGTAGTGTGTCGACACGACACGTGCCCAGTTCGCCATGCTCTATCTGGGAGACACGGTTCTGGCCAACGCCAATAGCCGCAGCGAGGGTCGTCTGAGTGAGGCCTGCGGCCTCGCGAAGTTCACGGAGACGGTACTGGGCGACCTCACGGTCCATCTCCGCCTTGATCGCGTCAATACGGGTCCGGTTGCCCGGACGACGGCGGCGCATGTCATCGAGATTGGTCATCGTTTCTTCCCCTTCCTTGTCTTCGGATCAACGGCTTTGGCCGTGTCAGCTCCTTCCCTAGGTAGACGTTCCTGGTGAGCGGTGAACAGGTCATCTGCGATGGGAATGTGCTTGGCATACCACGTGGACCAATTGCCGGCCTTGTCTCCGGCGATCAGCATGATCGCCTGTGATCTGATATCGAACGCGAACAGCACACGAATGTGGGCTCCAGCCCTGGTGGGGCGCGGACGAAGCTCCTTTATGTTCGGGTGCTTTGAGCCTTCGAGGGTGTCCACGAACGGTCGTCGGGCGACTGGGCCGTGTTCCTCCAACTGCTCGAGCGCTGCTATTAAGTTGTCGTACTCCTCGTCGTCGAGGGTGTCCATCCAGGCCTCGATGAGAGTCAGATCGACCTCCCATTTCCGCACGTACCATAGAGTATCAGCTTCAACTGATATCAGCTAGAAGTGATTCCCAGGGCTCGCCCGCGCCGAGCATTGGCCAGTGTCGGCAGACCACCCACGTCTGGACCAGATAAACGAAACACCCGCGGCGGCCCAGCCGGGGGTGTTTCGCATTGCTCGACTCAGTGGTTGCTCGGCCGCATCTACCGCACCCATCTCGACGGCGAACCGGGTGTGCCTCGGTCGGTGGCCGTGAAGCTCCCGCTTGTCGACACCGAAGCCCGGTCTGCCGTCTGCGGGGACCTCGAGTTATACCTACGTGAGGTGCACTTTCACCAGGAGATTGGCCTGACCCGCTGCCGCCGGCACGCCCGTACTTCGGATCTAAAAGACGGTCGGCGCATCAGCCGCTCGGCGGAAGGCTGGGAGTCGTTACGGTGCCGGTCGGCGTGGACGTGACGGTCGGGACGCTGGTGACGGTGACAGTGCTGGTGCTGGTGCTCATGGACGGCGGCGGCACGACGGTGGCGGTGGTGGTGAGCGTGGTGACGGTAGGTGTGGCGCCTTCGGATGAGGTGGAGGACGAGGAAGGAGACGAGGTGGTGGTCGCCGCGGAGACCACACCGCAGGCCACTCGCTTACCCGAATCGCCGGTGGCCAGCGTCTCTTCGTCCGGGCCCGGTGTGCCGTTCTTCTGGGTGTAGCGGGCGGGAGGGATATTGCCGAAGTTATCCGGGTCCTGGTGAATGATCAGCGCGGTGCCCGAGCCATTTCGCAGGTCCGCCGCGGTGAACGAGTTGGAGGTGGTGACGAGTTTTGCCGTGCCGTCGGAGCGTACTTCCAAGGAGGTCAGGTCGCCGCTGGCGGGATAACCCGTATGCCCAGGCGCCTGGTAATGGCCTCCGGCGGAGTTGAAGTCGCCGGTCGCTCCTCCCGTCGGGGCAACCGAATCGGCCTCGCATTTGCCCACCGAGTGGATATGGAGCCCGTGGAAACCAGGGGTCAGGACCTGGTTCGGGACCGTCTCAACGGTCAGCGTCGCGAAGCCGTTGGCGAAATCGAAGGTGGCGTTGGCCACCAGAGTTCCGTCGGCGCTCTTCAACTGTGTGGTCATCCGCTCGGTGCCGGGCGGCGGGGCGGTCAGCGGCGACGTGTTGGGCTGGGCGGTGTTCTGGTTGGCACACGCACCTATCGGTGCGATGACCGCGGTAAGCACGGCTGCGGCAACGGCCGCAGGCTTTTGCACGCCCTTGTTCATGGCATGGGCCTACCCGGATCGGCCAACGCCAAACGAGCGACTCGGGCTATCGGCTGTAATTGGTCAATACCCCGGGTACTTGTGCCACATGCGCTTAGCGGCGTCGTCGAAGCTGTACTCGGAGAGATGCCAGTCCGCACAGTCGTAGAGGTCGTCGGCGATCTCGCTGATGACGTCGCGAAGTTCCAGCGGTTCCAGCCAGTCGCTGGAGATCGCGCCCACGCCGAGCGCCGCGCCGAGGAGGTTGCCGGCAATCGAGCCCGTCGAATCGGAGTCGCCGTCGTGGTTGACCGCCGCCACGATGCCGTCTTCGAACGACTCTGCTGTCAGCGCGCAATACACGCCGATGGCCAGCGCCTCGTCGGCCACCCAGCCCTGCCCCAACCCCGCTACAGTCTCATGGCGGCGCCCGCCGCGACGTGCCGCGGCCTCGGCTGACTCCACGGCGTTGAGGGTTTCGTCGTGGTCAGCGAACTCGACGAGGATGCGCTTGGCCTCCGGCAGCGCCTCCGCCAGCGGTATCCCCAGCGCCAGCTGGTAGATGAGCGCCGCGAACACCCCGGCCGACAACGAACCCGTGGGGTGACCGTGCGTCAGGGCCGCAAGTTCGGTACCGATCCGGAACGCGTGGCGCAGCGTCCCATCGGGCTGGCGCGAGACAAACAGCCCCACGGGTGCCACCCGCATGACCCCGCCGCAGCCCTTGCTGTGGTTTTCCGCGGGCTCGCCGAGATGACGTATCCCGCGAAGCGCTGAAATACACGTGTTGCCGGGCGCGCGTTGGCTGTGCAACTGGCGCTGCTGGTAGAGCCAGCCCGAATGGCCGTCACCGAATGGCTCGCCGATCCCGACATGCTGCACGGGTGCTTCACCTTGGGTGCGCAGCCATCGCAGATACGCGTTTGCGGTTACCCCGGTGTACGTCGACAAGCCCTTCATGCGTCCGCGGACCCAGTACCGCAGCAGCCCTTCGGCGGTGAACAGCGTCATTTGAGTGTCGTCGGTGACCATGCCGACACCGCCATAAGCGGGCGCATACGCCGTGATGCCCTCCGGGCCGAACCGCGCCAGGATCTGCTCACGGGTGTGAAACTCCACCGGTGCGCCCAACGCGTCGCCCACCGCGCCACCGAGAAGGCAGCCGCGGAACCGCTTCCGGTCGCCGATGCTCATTCTCGGCACGCTACCGCGATGCGGGCGAGCCAGCCGTACCCCGCCGGTCAATCCCATCGGGGTGCGGCCGGCACCACCCGTCATGAGTTCTGATCTGCTCGATTGCGGGGGAGAAGCAGCCAGACGGCGACGGCCGCGGCCAGCGGTACCAGTGCCATGGCAAGACTGGTGGTGCGCAGCGCCGAGGCGATGAGCTCCTGGGTAGCTGCCAGAACCCGATGCGCCAGCTCGGGGTTGAGGCTGCCTAGGCTGCCGACGTGACCGCCGCCGGCTGAGCGCGATGCCTCCAACGCGTTGGCGGCCTGCGCGGGAGAGATACCCAAGCCGGCGAGCCGCTCCCGGGCCCGTGCGGTGTAGAACGTGGTGGTCAGCAGGGTAACCACGGTGGGGCCCAGGGAGTAGAAGGATTGGCCGGCCCCGGGCTTGACCGCCGACACCGAGCCCTCCAGTCCCGGCGGGGCATAGCTCATCATGATGCTCGCCTGCGGCGGCTCGACGATGGCGACGCCGACGCTCAGCATCACGACTCCCAAGGCGATCACCGGGAGGGAGGTGCCCACCCCGAAGGTGGCGAACATGCAGCTGGCCAGGGTGAGCAGTCCCAGACCCCACAGGATCGTGGTTCGCGCCGAGGTCCGCATCATCAGGCGACCGCCCATGACGGCCGCTGGCGCTTGCACCGCGGCGGCCAGCACCAGCAACAGACCCAGCACCGTCGGCGCAAACCCGCGGACCACGGTGGTGTAGTAACCCAGCAGGAGCACGCGGCCGGCCAGCAGGAAATTGAAGGCCAATCCGGTGATGACCGCGGCGTTGAAGGGGCCGGCCCGGAAGATCCGCAGGTCCAGCGCCGGCTGGTCGGTGTGTTGCTCCCACCAGACGAAAAAGACTCCGGCGGCCAGCCCGATCAGCAGCGGCGGCGCCGCCGCGCCGGGGCCATGAGCCAGGCGGGACAGGCCGTAGACGAGGCTGACCATCATGAGGCCGGCCGCGCCAATGCCGGGGTAGTCGATCCGGCGGCCCTGGATACGGAATGTCTCGGGGACGAACCGCAACGTGATGGGAATGGTGATCAACGCCGCGGCCGGGGCAACGACCAATGCCCAGCGCCACCCCAGCGACTCGACCAGGATGTCGCCGATCAGTGGTAGCGGCGCTCCTACCAGGAATGCCGTCCCCAAGAAAAAGCTGATGGCTTTGGCTCGCTGCGCGGGCGGGAAGACGGCGTTGATGATCGCCAGGGACAGGCCCAGCAGGAAGGCGAAGCAGACACCGGTCAGAGCCCGGGTGATCATCAGGGTCACCGCATTGGGCGAGACTGCGGCGAGCAGGCCGCTGACGATCACTCCGGCCAGGCCCAGCAGATACATTCGGCGTTTGCCGTAGATGTCGCCCAGCGTTCCGGCGCCGAGGATCGTCGCCGCCAGGGTCAGCGTGGCCAGACTCGCGGTGAATCCGGCGGCGGCGGTGCTCATGTGCAGGCCCTCGCGCACCGGCACCAGGCTGCTGGAGAAGATGGCCGGGTCGGCACCGGTGATGGAGAAGCCCAGGCCCATGGCAAGCACGGTCATCCATTGGGCGAACGTCAGCTTGTCCTGGGCCGACCGGGTTTGCGTGTAGAGCGCAGCCATGGGGTTCCTCCGTTTTGACGTGTGGGGTGGGTCGGGTTAACCGGCGGCGGGCGAGCCGACGATCACGAAGCGCTGCGCAAGGCCGTATCGGGAGGCGCTAGCGCTGCTCGTGTTGGCGGCTCTGCCCGCCGCTGGCAGACCGCCCAACATGGGGGCTGCTGCATCCGGTGCAATCTGGGAAGTGGACGCTAGCCCGGTGTTCGGCAATGCCGTGGCGGCGTGGCTGATGTTCGGGGCTGCGGCGCCCCAACTGTGCGGTACCGACAACGCCCCGATCGAACCGGCCCTGCCCATGCCCGCCGACACCGTCCCGACGCGGCCCAGACCCGGCATCTTGAGTCCAAAGTTGGTGACCGCCTGCGCCAGCGGCGTCGCGGCCTGTGCGGCGACCTGCCCCATCGACATGAACGACCTCAGGACCGACGTGATGGACATCGTCGCCGACGTACTGCCCATGACGACCTCGACCGGGGTCAGCATCCCCTCTTCCACCGTGACCACACCGGCGACTAACGGACGGGTGGCGAACCACTTCAGCATCGGTGGCACGGTGTTGATCAACTGGGACAACTTCACCGCGTTGCTGGCGGCCGCTTGACTGGCCGTCCGGCCGGCCGCCTGGGCGACCTCCGGCGCTACGGCGAACGGGGTCAATCGGGTTGCGGCGGCCGCGGCCGCGGCGTAGCCGTACATCGCGACGGCGTCTTGGGCCCACATCGTGGCGTAGTGGGCCTCGGTGGCCGCGATCGCCGGAGTGTTCTGGCCCAGGACGTTGGTCGCTACCAGCGCCATCAGCAGCGCGCGGTTGGCCGCGATCTCCGCCGGCGGCACCGTCATCGCGAATGCCGCATGGTAGGCGGCCGCGGCCGCGGTGGCCTGCCCGGCGGTCGCCTCGGCCTGCCCTGCCGTGACGTTCAGCCACGCCAGGTAGGGGGCGGTCGCGGTCGCCATCGCCACCGATGCCGCGCCCTGCCAGGGCCCGCCAACCAGCCCCGAGATCACCGACCAGCACCGGGCAGCGGTGGAGTACAACTCAACGGACAGCCCGTCCCAGGCCGCCGCCGCAGCCAGCAGCGGCCCGGAACCGACCCCGGCATACATGCGCGCGGAGTTGATCTCCGGCGGCAAAGCTGCGTAGTCCATCGCGGCACCCTCGCTCAGCCGACCGCAGCGGTGTTGGCGGCTTCGGCGGCGCCGTACGAGGCGGCGCTGGTGCCCAACGTGGTCACCAACTGGTCGTGAATGGCCGCGGCGTGGGCGCTGATCTCCTGGTACAGGACGGCGTGCGCGGCGAACTGAGCGGCGATCAGCGCGGAAACCTCGTCGGCAGCGGGTGGCACGACCGCGGTGGTCGTGGCCGTCGCGGCCGCGTTGTGCGCGTTCATCGCCGAGCCGATGCCCAGCAAATCGGCTGCTGCGGCCACCAGCGCCGGTGGCTGGGCGGTCACGAAAGACATGCGCTTACCTCCCTCTGAGTTGACCTGTGAGCTGGTCCCTGAACTGGCCGTGTACTGGCCAAGTGCTTTCTATGATCGAGACCACAGCACCGCCGCCCAAGGGCGAAATGACCCAACCCAAGGCGGGGGATGGTGCAAAAGTGTGCGCACGCCGCGCGATCGGCGCCGACGTGGTCGCCGCCCGCGGATGCCGGAGGCCTGTGCCCACGCCCCTGCGGGTGTCTGGTCCGGTTGCAGGAGACTTCGTTGTCACGCTCGATGCGGCCTATCCGGCCGCGGCTACCAACCCGTTGCGCCGCACTGCGATTTACTACCGCTACATCGCCTATCGCGCGGCGCTAGGGTGATTTCCGGTTCATGCCGGAATCCGTGCCACTACCCAGGTCTCACGGCAAAGACCCCAAACATGTTGGCTTGCATAGGACTATCGGCCCGGCCCGAGTGCCGGTCCCGACACTGTCGGCCGCACGGTGGTCCGCAGTGTGCCCTGCTGTCACTGCGTCCCTGCGCCCGAACGGCGGCGTCGTGGCTGTCCGGCGAAGCTTGGCGCGCAGCTTCGACCATGTAAATCGATGGTTCTCGACGTCGTAAAAGAACCGAACCGGCCGGAATAGCAAATACACCAGCAGCAGAATGGCCATCGTCAGCAGCGCCGTCCAGCTCTTGACGCCATGGACCTTCGTCGTCCTGGTATACCGCGTGATGTAGCGGTAAAAGTCAAGCACTGGGGCTTCCAACCGCCGGCCCGATATGCCTGCGACCATTGTCGGCTCGTACGCAATCTTCAAATCGTTCTTGAACAAGGTCAGGGCAAGATCGATATCTTCGTGCAGTTGATCTTCGGGATCCCGATGGGCCAGCTGACGGACCGCTCGCCACGCCGAGTTCCGGATTGCCATGTTGGCGCCCAGGAGAAACCGCTGATCTGTTGAGTGGCGCTCCAGATAGCTGCGAATTCGGTGGTCCCCCCAGAAACCGAGTCTTCGCAAAGGCATGTCATGGTAGAAAACCGGACCGGTCGCCGCGTCCACGGCCGGATTGGCGAATCGGCGGCGAATTGTTTCGACCCAGTCATCGGCGATGATGGTATCGGCATCGATGCGGCCGATGACATCGCTGCGCGCATGGTCGAACCCATGGTTGCGTGTCGGAATGAGCCCTTGATGCTCATTCTGCTCGAGCAGGCGGATGTTGAACTGCCGGTGGTGTCTTTGATATCGGCGCACCACCGCCAGGGTATCGTCAGTCGATTTGTTGTTGACCACGATTATTTCGTCGGGCGCAGATGTCTGGGCGATGCATGATTCCAGGCATCTGCCGATAATACGGTCCTCATTATAGGCGGGGATAACTATTGCCACGGACGGCCGCGGCGACACGGCGGCCGGCCGGACGTCCGAAACATTCGGAGGTCGGAAGGCGGACAGCTGTCCGCCGCGACAGTCATCCCGTCCGCGCGTCAATACCAACTGTGGAGCGTTCACGACATCTTCCTAACTAATAGCGATCTTGCCGAGATCGAGCAAATGGCTGGTCGCCTCCAGGAACTGGTCGTTTTCGTGTGGCAATCCAGCGGAAACGCGTAGATAGTGTGATAAACCCACGTCGCCGAGAAAGATGCCGGCGTTTGCATAGGCTTCCCAGACCGCATGCGCATCATCTAATTTCCCCAGGAGAAAGAAGCTGGTGTCGCTGTGGGGAATGTCGAATCCTGCCAGCTGAAGGGCGGTGACCATCCGGTCACGTTCCAGCAGAAGCTCGGGAACTTTAGCCAGGATCTCGTCGGCGCGATCGATGATCACCGCCGCCGCAGCTTGTGTCATCGATGACACGTGATACGGCAGTCGCGTTGCGAGCAGCGTATTAATAATGTTGGGGGCGGCTATCACATAGCCTAATTTTCCGCCGGCGAAAGTGAACGCCTGGCTCAGAGTCCGGCAGATCGCAATCTTGTCCGGGTAGCGGTGTATGAGCTGGACCGCGCTGTCTTTGGTTGACATTTCGATGAATGCCTCGTCGATGACGAGTATTCCGGACCGTAACCGGGACAGCACTTCCTCGAACATCTCCATGCTGAAGCTGTCGCCCGTGGGATTGTTCGGATTCGCGATCACCACGACATCGGGCTGGCATCTTTCTATGGCGGTAAGGGCCGTCTCTATGTCGCGCTGCGGAAACGCCCGCGACGGCACGCTCCGCCATTGGATGCCGACCGCTTCCGCGATCACCGGAAAGTATCTGTACGACGGTTCCAGGCCCAGTGCGGTTCCCCCGGGCCCGGCGAATGCGCGAAAGATCTGCTGCAGTATTTCGTTGCAACCATTGGCAACCCAGATGTTTTCAGGCGTCACCGGGATGCGCGCGTGATTGGAGACGTATTCGGTTAATTTTGTTCGTAACACCGTCGCGTTACTGTCGGGATAGGTGTTGATGGCTGCGATTTGGCCTCGGACCGCTTCGATGACCGCGTTCTGGATGTGTGGTGCCAACGGGTACGGGTTGACCGGACAATGCAAGCCGATCCCGCCATATCCGGGTGAGGCCGCACCGGGACGTTTGAGTATTTGAAGTCGGGCCGGTGGTTTCGTCGAACCGCCGGGAATGTGCAGCGGCCGTGATGTGGTTTTCATTTTTCCCCATTGGATTACTCGGCGGCGGTCGGAAAAACCTCGGTGGCGGAGCGGCCGCCATCACCCAATGCGCGCTCGTCGCCGCGCCAGAGCCCGGCAAGTTGCTCACCACCGCCGCAGACGGCTATGGCTGCCGACGATCTGCGATCCATCATCGTTATCGGGCCGTTGCCGGCCAAGGGCCAAACTTCCCAATCCGACCTACAAATGGTGCAAAAGTGTGCACACGGGTTTAGGGTGGGTGGGTGGTATGGCAAAGTCCGTCACCGCAGGTATGCGAGATGATTCGGCAAGGAGCGCGGATTGTCCTCAACGCTCCCCCGGAGTGGTTTGACGAATACGACCGGCAAACTATGGCGGCCAATCCGTCCATTGCCGACGATCCCGTCCTGGCAGCGGCCACCCGACGAAGCATTCGATCCAGCCTGATGCATTGGGCCGCAGCCAATGTCAGCAACCCGGGTGCTCCGGTGCCGCCCAATGTGGGCCCCGAGCCGCTGAGTATCGCCCGGGACATGGCGCGCCGCGGCCTGGAGCCGTTCACTTTCCGTCCGGCGCTGACCGTGGGCTGGCGGCTCTGGATGGATATCGGCTTCAAGCTGGCCTCGGACGCCGACGAGCTGCGCGAGCTGCTCGATGTGTCCTTTCGGTCCATCAGCAATTTCATCGACGCCACGGCTGCCGGCATCGCCGCCCAGGTGCAACAGGAACGCGACGAATTGGCCCGCGGCACTCATGCCGAGCGCCGCGAAGTGACCGCGCTGATCCTCGACGGCGCCCCGATCAGCCGCCAGCGTGCCGAAGCGCGATTGGGCTACGCCCTGAACCGCTCCCATATCGGCGCGGTCATCTGGAGCGACGAACCCGACGGCGACCTCAGCCAGCTTGACCGTGTCGCCGACGCCTTCGGCGACGCCGCCGGTTTCGCGCGGCCACTGACCGTGATCGCGAGTGCGGCCACCCGGTGGGTTTGGGTGCCCGAGTCCGCCCTCGATGTCGAGCTGGTTCGTCGGGCGGTCGAGGGCACTCCCGGCGCGCGAATCGCCATCGGCACAATCGCCAAGGGTATCGAGGGCTTCCGCCGCAGCCACCTCGAGGCGCTCACCACCCAGCGCATGGTGGCCGGGCTGCAATCCCGTCAGCGGGTAGCGTTTTTCGCCGATGTCCAGTTGATCGCTTTGATCACTCAAAACCGCGAGGCCGCAGAGGAATTCATCAAAAACACGCTGGGAGACTTCGAGTCGGCCGGGCCCGAGCTGCACAAGACGGTGCTGACGTACATCAACGAGCAGTGCAGCGTTGGGCGCACCACGAAACTTCTTTACACACACCGCAACACGTTGCTGCGTCGACTCGAGCGCGCTGAGCAACTCCTGCCTCGACCGCTGGAACACAGCAGCGTTCACGTCGCCGTCGCGCTCGAGCTCCTGCAATGGCGCGGCAAACCGGCCACCTAACGAGGTTCAGCGTCCTCCCGTGCCGGCAATACCGGCATGCCCGCCGATGTCACCGTCTCCCACCGGCGTCACCCATGCCGCCGGGTCCGCCGAAGCCGCCGGGTCCGCCGATTCCACCGATTTGGCCGGGGCTTCCGATGCCGCCGGGGGTTCCGGGCACGCCCCACTGGGGTCCATAAGGTCCGTAGGGTTCACCGGGCGCTGGGGGTCCCTCGGGTCCACCCGGTCCGCCCCAGCCGCCGGGCCCGTAGACACCTCCCGGTGTACCCGGTGGTGGGGGCCCAATATGTGTGGGGCCGGCTGCGGATCCCGGCGTCGAAGCCAGCTCACATTGTTGCGAAACGTTGTTCCAAACCCAGCCAACGGGGCAATTGTCGTCGGCCCGGCTAATCGCCGGTGCGCCGACTCCGAGCACCGGCAAGAAAGCCAGCGTCAGAGTAAGCGCGGCAGCGGCGCCGCAACGCGGTAGCAAATGCCGCATCCCAGAACCTCTTTCGTCATCTGTCGGGGTTAGTGCTATTTGGTTGGCGTGTGGGTCGACGGCAGAAAAATTCCGTAGGCCGCAGACTGCCCGAGATCAGCTGCATAACCGGACGCACGCGTGTAGGCGGTGCGGCCGTTGATGAGCACGGCGTCCACCGCGTCATCGTTGCGGTTGACCACGCGGTCGACCCCAAAGGCGTCGGGCGCGGGTGCCTCGGCGACCTCGAAGACCTGGTCGTTGAGGCCGTCGGGGTTGACCACCACCACGTCGGCGCGGGCGCCGATGCGCAGCCGTCCCGCCTCTACGCCCCACCAGTCGGCCAGATCCGATGTCAGCTTGCGCACCATCTCGCCGACGGTGATCTTCGGGCGCGGCGACTGTCCGGCCCGCTTGGCCATCGTCAGGGCACGCAGCCCGAAGTTGTAGTTCGCCAGGCTGCGCAAATGCGCACCGGAATCGGCGAATCCAATGTGGGTCCCTGGGCTTGCCAACAAGTCGAGCAC
This sequence comes from Mycobacterium pseudokansasii, assembly GCF_900566075.1. Taxonomy (NCBI): domain Bacteria; kingdom Bacillati; phylum Actinomycetota; class Actinomycetes; order Mycobacteriales; family Mycobacteriaceae; genus Mycobacterium; species Mycobacterium pseudokansasii. The sequence continues at coordinate 1,176,959 of NZ_UPHU01000001.1, forward strand.
GATGTCGGGGCGGTGATTGCCCACCACGGTGTACCACCGCAACTTGTCCCGCCAGGTGGCGGCCAGATCCAAGAACACCTCGGCGGGGTGCTGACCGCGCTCGCGGCTAAGGTCTTCGAAGGTGCGGCCCACCACCGAGACATCGGGGCAATCGATGATGACGGCATCGTCGAAACGTCGGTTCCACAGGCCGTTCATCATGAATCCGCCCATGTCCTTGATGAACTGGGCCCGGAACTTCGGGTCGCTCAGCAGCGCGTACTGATCGTCGGCAGTGCGCAGGTTCCGCAGCGTGACGCCGCTGCTGAACTCCTCGAAGGCCGCGAAATCCACCCCATCGCAGAAGATCGTCATCGGGCCGGGCAACGCCTGAAATCGCAAGTCGCCGCGAAGCGCTCGATTGGTCAGAAATGCCAGCAGCCGCGACACCCGGTGCAGCATGGGGTTGGACTTGAAGTCCATCGCGGTCAGCAGGCTGGTGCGCAGCGGCCGACGACCGATGCCGGCCGCGGTCAACGCGAACGCCAGCACGTTCACTTGCGTTTCGGCGTTGGGGGCACTCTGCAGGATGCGGCCCCGCCGGCGCAGCCGCTTGTGTAGCCTGCGGTATTCGCGCCACCTCGCGAACGTCGACGGCAATGGCTCTGCCCAGGCCCGGTCACCGGCCAGCTTGTCACGACGAGTTGTCATCGTCGACAACCCCAGGAAGCCCTCGTCCAGCGCGTCGTCGAGAATGCGCTCCATTTCGGTCATCTGGGTGTCGTTCGGCCGAAAATTCTTGTCCGTGGCCGCTTCTAGGCCCAGTACCCCGACCCGCAGGTCGCTGTGACCCAACATGGCCGCGACGTTGGGGCCCAGCGGCTGCTGTTGAAGCCATTTCCGGTAGTCGCCCGGCGTGCTCCATGTCTTGCTCTGCTGCAGAATCGTTTTGATGCCCGAATGCGGGATGGCCTCCACCCGGGCGAACAGGTCCGCCGAATCGTCGGCATCCACGGTGACCATGCTCAGCGAGCAGTTACCGGTAACCACCGTGGTCACCCCGTGCCGTACCGACTCGGGCAACCCAGGGGCGGTGACGATTTCGGCGTCGTAGTGCGAGTGGATCTCCAGAAAGCCTGGCATGACCCACTTCCCGTCGGCGTCGATGACTTCGTCGAAGCTGCCCGGGTTCAGCGCGTGCGCGGACACGTTGATCACCACGCCGTCGGCGATCGCGACGTCGCGCACCACCCCTGGCGCGCCGCTGCCGTCGAAAAACAGCCCGCGCGAAATCAAGATTCGTGGACTGGGCTTGCCGGCGGCTGCTGTGGCGTTCATTCGGCTAGATCCTTTCGGCTCGGCCTCGGCGACAGCACCGAGAGCAACACGTGCTGGCGGCTGCGGAAGTGCTGGCGGCCCGGGGTGATTGCGGTGGCTAGCAGCGGCCCCGTACCGGTTCGCTCCGCGGAGATGCTCGAGGTACTCTCCATGATCGATGCCGCGGCACCGCCGACCAAAGGTCATAATGTTCCGATTCGCCGTGATCGATGGTGCAAAAGTGTGCACCGGCAGTCGCAACGCGGCCCCGGAACCCACGCTTAGCGACGCGAAGCCACCGCGGACCAGCGACCGCGCAGACGTGGCCGGACGCCTCGCCGCGGTCGAATTCAACTATTGCGGCGCCGAAAGTGCCGGAAGCTATCAGGTAGCCAAGAGAACCAGCCGGCCGAGGCTCAGCAGGCCAGCATTGGCGATGCCGGTGTTGAAGAAGCCCGAGTTGAAACCGCTGAGCATGCCGCTCGGGAATGGACCCATCGCGTCGGTGACACCGGTATTGAAAAAGCCTGAACTAACCCCGGTGATAACCGAGCCCCCGGCGGCCGAATTGAAGAAGCCCGAGATACCGTGGCCGCCGTTAGCAGCCGTGTTTCCAAACCCCGAGTTTGCGACACCCGCGTTAGAGAATCCCGAGTTTCCAGTGGCAGCCAAGCCCACCGGACCCTGGTCGGCGGTATTCCCGAAGCCGGTGTTCAGATTGCCCGCATTCCAAAAGCCCGTATTGACGTGGCCGGAGTTACCGAAGCCCGTATTGGTCGAGCCCGAGTTGAAAAAGCCGGTGTTGAGGTTGTTCCCATTCCAGCCACCGGTATTGATCGAGCCCGCGTTCCCGAAGCCGGTGTTGAGCAGGCCCGAATCCCAGAAGCCGACGTTTCCGCTGCCCGAGTTCCCGAAGCCGAAGTTGCCCGTGCCCGAGTTCCCGAAGCCGAAGCTGTTGAGGTGATCAGGAAATACGGTGTTGGTGCCTGCGCTGAAGGCGCCGATGTTGCCACTGCCGGAGTTGAAGAAGCCGATGTTGTTGGTGCCGGAATTGCCGAAGCCAATGTTGCCGCTGCCCGAATTCAGTAGCCCGGCCAGGTTGATGCCCACCTGATTGTCACCGGTGAGGCCGATTCCGAAGTTATTGTTGCCGTGGTTTCCAAAGCCCCAGTTTCCGGTGCCGGTGTTTCCCGCACCGATGTTGCCAATGCCGGTGTTCCCACCGCCTATGTTTCCGTTACCCAGGTTCCCCAGGCCGAAGTTGCCGTTGCCGGTGTTGCCCATGCCCACGTTGTTGTTGCCCGGCGTGGGAGAAAATGTGAACAGGTTTGGATTCGATAGGTCGGTGGGACCGCCGTTTCCAAAGCCGATGTTCCCGTTGCCGAAGTTGCCGAAGCCGAAGTTTCCATTGCCGGCGTTTCCGGCGCCGAAGTTGTTGTTGCCGTTGTTTCCGCTGCCGATGTTATTGTTGCCCGGCTGCGGGGGAATAAGCTGACTGTTCCCCAGGCCGCTGTTCCCGAACCCGATGTTTCCGCTGCCCATGTTGCCGTTGCCGACGTTGGCGTTCCCCTTGTTGCCGATGCCCAAATTGGGCAGATTCTGCAGGAACTGCTGCAGACCACTCGGTAATTGCGCGGCCGCCGCCGACGCCTCGGCGTGATAGCCGAGCATCGCAGCCACGTCCGCAGCCCACATCTGCTCGTACTGCCCCTCGGCGGCCATGATCGCCGGCGCATTGAGGCCCAGCCAATTTGACCTGATCAGCTGGACGAAGGCGGAGCGGTTGGCCGCCACCGCCAACGGATGGATCGTTGCCGCGCGGGCGGCCTCGAATGCACCGGCGACCGTCTGCGCCTGCTGGGCTGCCCGCGCAGCCTGGGCCGAGGCCGCGCTCAACAACTTCGCGTACGGGGCAGCCGCGGCCGTCATCGCCGCTGAGGCCGCACCCTGCCACGACTCAAGGGCCAACCCCGAGGTCACCCCCGAAAACGACGACGCCGCCGTCCCCAACTCCGAGGCCAGCCCGGTCCAGGCCGCGGCCGCGTCCAGCATCGGCGTCGATCCCGCACCGGTGAACATCCGCAATGAATTGATCTCTGGCGGCAGCATCACGAAATTTGCCACGGCAGGTCCCCTGTCAGTAACACGTGGAATTCTCGAAAGCGACCCGGTGCCCGAAGGTGGGATCGAGTAACTCGCCACGCACGCTACGCCGATGGCATTGCAGATATCGGCTTTTCGCAAAGAATGCCGGACCGTCCTCGTTCGCACGGGCTTACCGACTGACGCCGGGTCGGTAGCTCGATACCGAAAGTCACCCGACGCGGCGGCCGAGCTCTCGATGATGGCGTGAAATTCATTGCTCCGCAAAAAGAACAGACTGGCTCTGATACAGACTCGGGGTCTCACCCGGCGTCGGTCCGGCGAAGCGTTTGTTCACGTCGCTGACAGTCGGATAACACATTGCAGCGCAACATGTTTCGTATGCTGGTGTCGCCGGCACCGACAACCGGAGTTGCGTGTATTGCAGAACGCCGCACTAAGATGGCTGGCGATCACAAGGAGGTCAACATGACTGGCGACGCTGACGCCATCTATCTGAACGGTGACATCGTCACGATTGACGATGAGCAGCCAACGGCGGAAGCAGTCGCCATCAAGGACGGTCGCATCGTCGCCGTCGGGGCTTGCGACGACGTGGTACAACAACACCAAGGCCCGCGAACGCGCACCGTCGACCTCGCCGGCAAAACGCTGCTGCCGGGCTTCATCGACCCGCACAGCCACTACATCAATGCGCTCACGGTGGCAAACCAGGTCAATGTGTTCGCGCCACCGGCAGGTCCCGGCGCCGACGTCGACGCCATCGTCGCGGAGCTGAAGAACTTCCGCGATGCGCGAAACATCGGTGCGGGTGAACTCATCATGGGCTACGGCTACGACGAGACGGTCATGCCCGAGGGCCGGACCCTGCATCGAGAAGACCTCGACAAGGAGTTCCCGAACAACCCGGTGATGGTCGGGCACGTGTCGTTGCACGGCGGCGTGCTGAATTCCGCGGCCCTGGAGAAGTTCGGCATTTCGGCCAGCACCGTGACCCCGCCGGGCGGGGTGATCGTGCGCAAGGACGGCTCGGACGAACCCGACGGCCTGGTCATGGAAACCGCATTTCTGCCGATCTTCGCCTCGCTGCCCAAACCCACCCGCGAGCAAGAGGTCGAGTGGAGCATCGCCGGCCAACTGCTGTACGCGGCGGCCGGTATCACGACTGCCCACGAAGGGGCGACTCACGCGGCGGACATCGCTGTGATGCAGCGGGCGGCCGCGGGCGGCGCCACCCTCATCGACGTCGTCGCCTATCCGTTCATCCTCGACCTCGATGCGGTTCTCGAGGACAACCCGCCCGACACGTTCGGGAGCTACCACAACCGCGTCAAGCTCGGTGGCGTCAAAGTCACTCTCGACGGTTCGCCGCAGGGCCGGACCGCGTTCTTCACCACCCCCTACCTCGTCGACGGCCCCGACGGGCAGCAGAACTGGACCGGCGAGCTGCCGTTCCCGCAGGAAACCGTCAACTCCTGGTTCAAACGTGTCTACGACCTCGGTGTGCCGCTGAACATCCACGCTAACGGTGACGCCGCCATCGACGTCCTGCTGACGGCACACGAATACGCCGCCGCCGCCGACCTTTCCAAAGACCGCCACACCACCGTCATCCATTCCCAATTCGTGCGCCGCGACCAGCTCGACAAGTACGTCGAATACAACCTGATTCCGTCGCTGTTCACCGAGCACGCGTTCTACTTCGGCGATACCCATGTCCGGTTGCGCGGCAAGGAGCAGGCGCATTTCCTCAGCCCGATGCGCACTGCCATCGACCTTGGCCTGCGCCCGACCAACCACACCGACTTCAACGTCTCACCACTGGACCAGTTGTTCGTGGTGTGGACGGCGGTCAATCGCGTCTCACGCAGCGGTGAGGTCATCGGCGCCGATCAGCGTGTCACGCCCCTCGAGGCGCTCAAAGCGATCACCATCGACGCCGCATATCAGTACCGCGAGGAACAGTCCAAGGGCTCGATCACGGTCGGCAAACTCGCCGATCTGGTGATCTTGGACAGCAACCCGCTCACCGTCGACCCGATGGACATCAAAGACATCAAGGTCGTCGAGACGATCAAAGAGGGCCGCACCATCTACCGCAGACCGGACGTCGCCGCGTAATCACCGCTCAAGCGCGGCGAGCCGGGCCCGTCATGCCGAGCGGCGGATACCCCGGCTGCGCCCGATGCCGCCCTTGAGCAGCAGGTCGCGCTCCGATTCGGACAAGCCGCCCCATACGCCGTAGGGCTCGCCCACCTCCAGGGCGTGGGAGCGGCATTGCTCGATCACCGGGCAGCGACGGCACATTTCCTTGGCGCGTTGCTCGCGCAACATGCGGGCGCGACCGCGCTCGCCGTCGGGATGGAAGAACATCGATGAGTCGACTCCGCGGCACAGACCCTGCAACTGCCAGTTCCAGATGTCGGCATTGGGCCCGGGTAGCTGCTCCGGCTGTGGCATTACTCATTCCCTCTCTGCACGGCACATCCAAGTGGAGGTTAGGTTCGCGAACGCGCGAGGTGTGCAACTGATACTTCAGGAGGAGTCACCGATGACTACCAGACAACGCTAAACGCTAGGGGGACTTCCGAATTTCCGTCAATAGCCCGCCAGAGCGGCCAAATACCTGTGCGTTGGACGAGAATTAACTCGGTGTTCATCTGTCACGCATTTGGCGACGCCCAAGCGTGCCGTCGAGACCGGTGTGAAATCTTGTTTCCGCAGCTCAACGGGCTGCTGTGAGCATGCTGTAATTTGCCGACAGATTGCTGTGAGTAATGTGTACGTAACACAGAAAGCACAAACTTTTTACCACTCAGGGTGAGTGAAACGCGAATGTTGTGCTTCGTGATCGGCGGCCGGCGCGTGGTGGGTGCCCTTTCGCTATTCACCCATCACGGATTTCGCCGACCACGGGGCCGTTGGACTGGGCGGTGGCGGGGCCGACTGAGTCTATGGACTGTCCGGCGCGCCTGCTCAGGCCGCCTGTCCGATCCCGAGCTGGCTGGCCAATTGTTCTGCCAAACTCATCAGCTGTGCGGCCAGCGCCGGGTTGCTGGCCTGTAGCTGCGAGAAGGCCGTCATCAACGCGGCGAGCAATGCCGGATTGTTCTCCACTTGGCTGACCAGGGTTGCCAGCAGTTGTGGATTGGCCGCCAGCAGCCCAAACAGATTGGTCGCCAAGGCGGGATTGCCCGCGAACAAGGTGACCAAGTCGGTCAGCAGCGCTGGATTGGCCAGAGCGGTCGTGACCGCGTTGGCCAATACCGCCGGATCACCCAACGCTGACGTCAGCAACGGGGCCAGCAACGACGGATCGCCCAGAGCCGCCGTCAGCTGCTGGGCCAATCCCGCGCCCGCGGTCTGAATCGCGGTGATGGCGGCGCCGACCTGGGTGGTCGCAGCCGTCGCCACCTGCCCGACGACCGTCGCCGCGGTACCGGCCACACCGGCCACGGCGCTGGCAACCTGGGCGGCTACCGGCGCGACGGCCGCGGTCGCGGTGTTGGCCGCGACGGTCACCGCGGTCGCGACCTGCGTGGCCACCGGCGCGATGGCCGCGGTCGCGGCGGCCACCACCGGGGATTCCGCAAGTGCCTTGGCCACCGGCGCCGCGACCGCGGTCGCGCCCGTCGCGATCGCCCTGGCCGCCGGTTCGATCGCCCCGGACACGGCGGCGAACGTCGTCTCGACTCCCTTGCCCACATTCGCCACGGCGACCATGAGGCCGGTTTGCAGGAGACCGGCGATCAGGGCGTACTCGATCAGTGTTGCCGCCGGGTTGGCCGCCGCAGCGGCTCCGACCTGGATGGGGGCTACCGGGCTGGCCGCAGCCGTTGCGGCGACCTGGCCAGGCAGGATCTGCAGCGCCTGCTGCCAGGGCACCAGCTGAGCTGCTATTGCCGACGCCCCGCCGTGATAACCCACCATCGCGGCCACATCCCGGGCCCACATCTCCTCGTATTCGCATTCATTGGCCGCGATCGCCGGGGCGTTGAGACCCAGCAGGTTGGAGAACACCAGCGACAGCAGGTGATGCCGGTTGGCGGCCACCGCCACCGGATGCACCACCGCGGCCCGCGCCGCCTCAAACAGGGCCGCCACCGCTTTGGCCTGCACCGCCGCGCCCACCGCCCGGGTCGCCGCGGCGTCGAGCCACTGCGCATACGGGACGGCCACCGCCGCCATCGCGGCCGAGGCCGGCCCCTGCCAGCAGGACGCCGTCAGGTCCGAGGTCACCGAGGAGAACGCACGTGCCGCCGATCCCAGCTCTTCGGCCAATCCGTCCCACGCGGTTGCGGCCGTCAGCATCGGCGCCGGGCCCGCACCGGCATACATTCGCGCCGAATTGACCTCAGGCGGTGCCACCAAGAAATTCATCGCAATCATCCCTTCTGGCCGGCCTTCTCGGCCTGGCCACCACAATGACGACGGAATCGAGGATCACGGATATCGTGCCCAATCGGCCCCAATTGGCGCTGCGGCACGTATTTGATCTGCGTGCGTGGCGGTATCTCGGCGCGTAGCGACGGCTCCCCCTATTTCCGCGTCCGTCAGCACCATCGCGCACCACACCCGTCGAAAACCGTGACAACGGAAAGCTTATGACAATGGCGACCGAAAGTTGGTCGATTTGACGAAGCCCATCACCAACGCATGTCGCCTATACCGACGCGTACCGCCCGCGTCGGCCCGGCAGCCCGGACGCAATCCAGTGGCGGTGCGGTGCCGCTGTTGATCGGTGTAGTCGCCGGTGGTGTGGCCACGTGACCGCCATCGTGGCAGGTGCGTCGAGGTTGCCGTCAGCCGTGGCCATCGGGCCGTGGCGACCCTGCGCGTGGCGTTTCCTCCGGAATTGCCGCTGCGTCGGCAATTCCGACAATTCAGGATCAATAGGCGCTCCGGTCGCCACGGGGCCCTTGTGGCAATTGCAGCATCGGATTCGCGTTAGGGTGCAGCTATCACCCTGCAAGAAACTCGACACACTTTCTCGACCGATATGGCGATTGAATCGATTGAGTCGCGGTTGGCCGATGCAGCCTTCGGAAGCAGCCCGGGCAGCTGGCCGCTGCCGACGGCGACGACGCCACGACAGCTGTGGCTGCGCGCCGTGGCCGCCGGGGGACAAGGTCGCTACGGCTCGGCTTACAGCGATCTGGAGTCGCTGCGGCGCCGCGTCCCGACCGGCCGCTTGGCGTCGCTGGCGCACAGCACCCAGGGGTCCTTTCTGCGCCAGCTCGGCTGGCACACGCTGGCGCGGGGCTGGGACGGTCACGCTCTGGCATTGGCCGGGACAGATCCCGAGGCCCGCGGTGATGCGCTGATCGGACTGGCGGCCGACGCTCTGGGCGTCGGCCGCTTCGCTGTGTCGGCGACGCTGTTGACGCGTGCGGACGCGGTGCTCGATGCGGCCGGGTTGCCGGCCGACGTGGCGCACCGGCTGGCGGTACGCCGTGGCTGGGTGGCCGCGGAGTTGGCGATGGCCTCAGGTGAGGCGGCGACCGCCGTCGACCGTGCCAGGGAATCGGTGGAGCTGGCGCGGACGATGGCCGGCGGGTCGGCCAGGCACCGGGTCAAAAGTGAGGTGGTGCTGGCGGCGGCGCTGTGCGGTGCCGGCGCTGCCGAGCGGGCTCGCTGCGTGGGTGAGCAGGCGCTGGTAACTACCGGGCGCCTGGGTCTGATTCCGCTGCGCTGGGCGTTGGCTCGCTTGCTGATCGATATCGGGAGTGTCACGTTTTCGACACGCCAGTTGCGCGAAATTCGTGATATCTGCGCAGATCAAGTACGGCGCGCCGGTGGGACCTGGCGTCCCGCTTGATTCGCCGCTAGACCGTTATTGTCAATCCGTGAGTTAGCCCGGGATGTGTCCGGTTCGTAACGTTGGAGATATCGCCGTCAATGACAATTGAAGGGGAACGTCTCGACGCGGTGGTTGCGGAGGCCGTGGCAGGAGACCGGAACGCACTTCGGGAGGTGCTGGAGACCATCCGTCCGATCGTGGTGCGATATTGCCGGGCGCGAGTCGGCACGATCGAGCGGAGTGGCCTCTCAGCAGACGATGTGGCACAGGAGGTGTGCTTGGCCACCATAACGGCGCTTCCGCGTTATCGGGACCGAGGACGCCCGTTCCTGGCTTTCCTCTACGGCATCGCGGCGCACAAAGTCGCCGACGCTCATCGTGCGGCCGGCCGTGACCTTGCATACCCCGCAGAGTCGGTTCCGGACCGCCGATCGGCCGACGCCGGCCCCGAACAGCTGGCCATCGAAGCCGATTCGGTGACCCGGATGAACGAATTGCTCGAGATCTTGCCGTCCAAGCAACGGGAGATCCTCATCCTGCGCGTTGTCGTCGGCCTGTCCGCCGAGGAGACCGCGGCCGCCGTCGGCAGCACGACGGGAGCGGTCCGGGTGGCCCAGCATCGCGCGCTTCAACGGCTCAAAGACGAAATTGTCGCGGCAGGTGACTATGCGTGATTCCGGTTTCGATCGGCCCGGCTTGGACGAGCTGGCCGGGACCGATCTACTTCTCGACGCGCTCGCCGGCCGCGTCGAAGTCGCCCTCGACGATCCGCACGATGACGCGCTGGCCACCCTGCTGGGGCAATGGCGCGACGACTTGCGGTGGCCACCGGCCAGTGCGCTGGTGTCGCCGGATGAGGCCGTCGACGCACTGATCGAGGGAATCGCCGAGCGCCGGCGCTCTCGCCGCGCGCTGGCAGCTGTCGGGTCGGTGGCCGCGACGCTGCTGGCGCTGAGTGGGTTCGGTGCGTTGGTGGCCGATGCGCGGCCCGGCGACGCCCTGTACGGCCTGCACGCGATGATGTTCAACGAGCCGCGGGTCAGCGACGACCCAATTGTGTTGTCGGCCAAGGCCGACCTCGCCAGGGCCGAGCAACTGATCGCCCAGGGACAGTGGGACCAGGCCGAAACGCAACTGGCCGAAATCAGCAGTACGTTGCAGGCCGTCAACGACGGCAGCCGCCGGCAGCACCTGCTCAACGAGTTGAACCAGTTGAACACCAAGGTGGAAAGGCGCGATCCCAACGCGACGGTGCCACCGGGCCCGTCGCCGCAGTCCGTTCTTTCCAGGGTCTTTGCCCCGGGTGAATCCCCGGCAACGTCGTCGGCGCCGCCGGCTCCCGACACCGAGCCGGCAGCGACATCAGGGGCACCGGAATCGACGGCGCCGACCAGTCCGGTCACGCCCGAGATGTCGACCGGTAGCCCGGCACCAACGTCGAAGCCGACGGCCGGTCCGTCGTCGCCGCTGCCCACCAGCACGCCGGTGCCTCCGGCTGCGGGCCCAACGGAACCCGGCTCATCGCCGGCACCGGCCGGGGAACCAGGCTAGAAGGAGCTACCGGGCGGACCACCTAGTGACGGCGGTGGAATCCGTCTGCGTCTGACGTCGCTTCGTTGAGCGAGGCGTCGGCGTAGCCGCGGCAGTAATCCCACGTGACGTAGGCGTCCGGCTCGGGATCGTAGGCCGGCTCGTGCGGGCGGACGGTGCCGTCGATCAGCAGCTGCAGCAGGTTAGCCCGCAGCATGTCCCAGTCGTGGTAGTGGTCCTGCTGACACTCGTCGCAGCAGACCACCAGGCCGCGAATCCCCTTGTGCGCCAATAGAGCTTCGTAGACGGCGAGGTCTGCCAGGTCAGCCTCTACCGCCAGGCGCTCCTGCTGATCGAGGGGCTGACCGGGTTCGACGGCCTCCAACGCCGCCGACGGGTCACAGGGGTCGTCGGCAAACGGATCGGGCGGCAAACCCGGCGGCAGGTGGTCGCGCACGCCTCTACACTACGCAGCCAGGCAGCCATCGCGCCAGAAATTCAGCGGGCGCGCCGTACGGGTCGGACCCGGCCGCGCCACAGGCTGCGGGCCGAGTACGGGCTGTTGCCCGGTTCGCCCCTTGCCGCTACCTGGTTGAGGGGACCGCGATCTCACGCCGCGTCGCGGCCTGCGTCGTCGCCCGGACGGGAGCCGATAGGATGGGTTTCTCACTCCGCATGCGTATGGAGGGCCCCCGATGTCCCGTGGCATGTCTCGCCTGGAAGAAAGCTCCGACCTGGTCGGCAGCCCGTATGTGCGCGACGCGCATGTCGGTGGCCTGACCGGTGACCCGGTGCCGACCGGTGGCGACGACCCGCACAAGGTGGCCATGCTGGGGCTGACCTTCGATGACGTGCTGCTGCTGCCGGCGGCTTCCGATGTGGTGCCGGCCACCGCCGACACCTCCAGCCAGCTCACCAAGAAGATCAGGCTGAAGGTGCCGCTGGTCAGCTCGGCGATGGACACCGTCACCGAATCTCGGATGGCGATCGCGATGGCCCGCGCCGGCGGCATGGGTGTGCTGCACCGCAATCTGCCGGTCGCCGAACAGGCCGGCCAAGTCGAGATGGTCAAGCGCTCCGAGGCCGGCATGGTCACCGATCCCGTCACCTGCCGACCGGACAACACCTTGTCCCAGGTCGACGCGCTGTGCGCCCGGTTCCGGATCTCCGGGTTGCCGGTGGTCGACGACGACGGTGCGCTGGTCGGCATCATCACCAACCGGGACATGCGCTTTGAGGTCGATCAGGGCAAGCAGGTCGCCGAGGTGATGACCAAAGCCCCGCTGATCACCGCCCAGGAGGGGGTCAGTGCGTCGGCCGCGCTGGGCCTGTTGCGCCGGCACAAGATCGAGAAGCTGCCCGTCGTGGACGGGCGGGGCCGGCTGACCGGCCTGATCACCGTGAAGGATTTCGTCAAGACCGAGCAGCATCCGCTGGCCACCAAGGACAGCGACGGCCGGCTGCTGGTCGGTGCCGCCGTCGGGGTCGGCGGCGATGCGTGGGTGCGCGCCATGATGCTGGTGGACGCCGGGGTCGACGTGCTGGTCGTCGACACTGCGCATGCCCACAACCGGCTGGTGCTCGACATGGTCCGCAAGCTCAAGGCCGAAGTGGGCGACCGGGTCGATGTAGTCGGCGGCAACGTCGCCACCAGGTCGGCAGCGGCGGCCCTGGTCGACGCCGGAGCCGACGCGGTGAAGGTGGGCGTGGGCCCGGGCTCGATCTGCACGACCCGGGTGGTGGCCGGCGTCGGCGCACCTCAGATCACCGCGATCCTGGAAGCCGTCGCGGTGTGCCGGCCGGCGGGTGTGCCGGTGATCGCCGACGGGGGACTGCAATATTCCGGTGATATCGCCAAGGCGCTGGCCGCGGGTGCGTCGACGACCATGCTGGGCTCGCTGCTCGCCGGCACCGCCGAGGCGCCCGGTGAGCTGATCTTCGTCAACGGCAAGCAGTACAAGAGCTACCGCGGCATGGGCTCACTGGGAGCCATGGCGGGCAGGGGCTCTGGCGCGGCGGCCAAGTCGTACTCCAAGGACCGTTACTTCGCCGACGACGCGCTCTCCGAGGACAAGTTGGTGCCCGAGGGGATCGAGGGCCGGGTGCCGTTCCGCGGACCGCTGAATTCGGTGATCCACCAGTTGACCGGCGGTCTGCGCGCGGCGATGGGCTACACCGGCTCACCCACCATCGAAGTGCTGCAGCAGGCGCAGTTCGTCCGGATCACGGCGGCCGGTCTCAAAGAGAGCCACCCGCACGACGTCGCCATGACCGTCGAAGCGCCCAACTACTACGCACGCTGACGGCGCATCATGGTCGAGATCGGCATGGGCCGCACGGCACGGCGCACCTACGAACTCAGTGACATCAGCATCGTCTCGTCGCGGCGGACCCGTTCGTCCAAAGACGTGTCCACCGCATGGCAGCTTGACGCCTACCGGTTCGAGATCCCCCTGCTGGCACACCCGACGGATGCCCTGGTATCGCCGGAGTTCGCCATCGAACTCGGCCGGCTGGGCGGGCTGGCGGTGCTCAACGGCGAGGGACTGATCGGCCGGCATGCCGACGTCGAGGCCAAGATCGCGCAGTTGCTAGAAGCTGCGGCGGCCGCCCCCGAACCCGCGGCGGCGATACAGCTGCTGCAGGAGTTGCATGCCGCGCCGCTGAACCCCGATCTGCTGGGCGCCGCGGTGGCCCGCATCCGGGAAGCCGGGGTGATCACCGCGGTGCGGGTCAGTCCGCAAAACGCCCAGTCGCTGACCCCGGTGCTGCTGCAGGCCGGGATCGATCTGCTGGTCATCCAGGGCACGATCGTCTCGGCCGAGCGGGTAGCCAGCGACGGGGAGCCGCTGAACCTGAAGACCTTCATCGCCGAGCTCGACATTCCGGTGGTCGCCGGAGGCGTGCAGGATCACCGCACCGCGCTGCACCTGATGCGCACCGGCGCCGCCGGCGTCATCGTGGGCTACGGCTCCACGCAGGGGGTGACCACGACCGACGAGGTGCTGGGCATCAGCGTCCCGATGGCCACCGCGATCGCCGACGCCGCGGCCGCACGGCGCGAATACCTCGACGAGACCGGCGGCCGCTACGTGCACGTGCTGGCCGACGGCGATATCCACACCTCCGGTGAGCTGGCCAAGGCCATCGCCTGCGGGGCCGACGCGGTGGTGCTCGGCACACCGTTGGCCGAGGCCGCCGAGGCGCTGGGCCAGGGCTGGTTCTGGCCGGCCGCGGCGGCGCACCCGTCGTTGCCCCGCGGGGCGTTGCTGCAGATCGCGGTGGGTGAGCGGCCGCCGCTGGAACGGCTGCTCAACGGGCCGTCCGACGACCCGTTCGGCACCCTCAACCTGGTTGGTGGGTTACGCCGGTCGATGGCCAAGGCCGGTTATTGCGATCTCAAGGAGTTCCAGAAGGTCGGCCTGACGGTCGGCAGCTGATCCCCGCGAGCAGCTGGTGCCGCCCAGCCCGACGGTGATCGGGCAGGTAGCCCAGCCCCGTGACGCGTTGGCGGCAAACCACTCCCGGACGGGCCGCAAGTTCACGGCCGCGGCGACCACATCGCCGTCGATGTCGAGCGTCGTATGCACTGATGGTTATCAACGCATCAGCGCATCAGTACGGCGGTGCCACCAGGTGGCCCCTTGACGGGCCGAGTGTAAAGAAGGTCATACTGCAGCGATGAAGCCGGATTATGACGTCCTGATTATCGGTTCGGGTTTTGGCGGCAGCGTGAGCGCGCTGCGATTGACGGAAAAGGGCTATCGGGTGGGCGTATTGGAGGCCGGCCGCCGGTTCTCCGACGCGGAATTCGCCAACACGTCATGGGACCTGCGCAGGTTCCTGTGGGCACCACGGCTGGGCTGTTATGGCATTCAGCGCATTCACCCATTGCGCAACGTGATGATCCTGGCCGGCGCCGGCGTGGGTGGCGGATCGCTGAACTACGCCAACACGCTGTACATACCGCCGGAGCCGTTCTTCAACGACCAGCAGTGGCGCCACATCACCGACTGGCACGACGAGCTGATGCCGCACTACAAGCAGGCCCAGCGCATGCTGGGCGTGGTGAAAAACCCGACCTTCACCGACGCGGACCGCATCGTCAAGGAAGTCGCCGACGAGATGGGATTCGGTGACACCTGGGTGCCGACCCCGGTCGGGGTGTTCTTCGGCCCCAATGACACCAAGACGCCGGGCAAGACCGTGCCCGACCCGTATTTCGGCGGCGCGGGCCCGGCTCGCACCGGCTGCATCGAATGTGGCGAGTGCATGACGGGCTGTCGCCACGGCGCCAAGAACACGCTGGTGAAGAATTACCTTGGCCTGGCGGAATCGGCTGGGGCAGAGGTGATTCCGATGACGACGGTGAAAGCCTTCGAGCAGCGGTCCGACGGGTTGTGGGAGGTTCGGACCGTCCGCACCGGTAGTTGGGCACGCCGGGATCGGCGCACCTTCACCGCCACCTATCTGATCCTGGCCGCGGGCACCTGGGGGACTCAGCATCTGCTGTTCAAGATGCGCGACCGCGGCAAGCTGCCCCGGCTCTCCAAACGCCTGGGCGTATTGACCCGGACCAACTCCGAGTCGATTGTCGGCGCCGCGCGACTGAAGGTCTCACCGGACCTGGACCTGACGCACGGGGTGGCCATCACGTCGTCGATTCATCCGACGCCGGACACCCACATCGAGCCGGTCCGCTACGGCAAGGGGTCCAACGCGATGGGGCTGCTGCAGACGTTGATGACCGACGGGACTGGTCCCGAGGGCACCGACATGCCGCGCTGGCGGCAGCTACTGCAGCAGGCCGGCGAGAATCCGCGCAAGATGATCCGGCTGCTCAATCCCCGGCAGTGGAGCGAGCGGACGGTGATCGCGCTGGTGATGCAGCACCTGGACAACTCGATCACCACGTTCACCAAGCGCGGGAAGCTGGGCGTTCGCTGGTACTCCAGCAAGCAGGGACACGGCGAGCCGAACCCCACCTGGATCCCGATCGGCAACGAGGTCACCCGCCGCATCGCCGCCAAGATCGACGGCGTGGCCGGCGGCACCTGGGGTGAACTGTTCAACATCCCGCTGACCGCCCACTTCCTCGGTGGTGCGGTGATCGGGGACAGCCCGCAAAGCGGCGTCATCGACCCCTACCACCGGGTCTACGGCTATCCGACGCTGTTCGTTGTCGACGGCGCCGCGATCTCGGCGAACCTGGGCGTCAACCCGTCGCTGTCCATCACCGCGCAGGCCGAGCGTGCCGCTTCGCTGTGGCCCAACAAGGGTCAGAACGATCAGCGGCCGCTGCAGGGCGACGGGTACCGGCGGCTGGATCCGATCGAGCCGGAGCATCCGGTGGTTCCCGCCGACGCGCCGGGGGCGTTGCGGTGGCTGCCGATCACTCCGGTCAACACCGCAGCCGACGCCGGTTAGCGGGCCCCTCAGCCGGCCAGAGCCAGCGGCGCGCCGCTGACCACGCGGCTGCGCCGGCCGTGCACGTCGACGGGCACGTCGCCCATCAGGGTGACCCGGTGCATCAGCCGGTGCTGGTCGTCGTAGTCGTCGATGGCCCGGTGCTGGGTAGCCCGGTTGTCCCAGACGGCCACATCGCCCGACTCCCAGTTCCAGCGAATCGTGTTCTCCGGCATGGTGATTCGCTGCTGCAGCAATTCGAAGAGCACGCTTGATTCGTGGCTTTCCAGTCCGACGAAGTTGCGCACGAACGCGCCGGCCAGCAGGGTGCGCTCACCGGTTTCCGGGTGCACCCGCACCACGGGATGCTCGGTCTGGAAATCGGGCTTCTGGAACGCCTGCCGGTGCGCCAGCTGCGCCTCGGTCAGTGGTCCGCTTTGCGCATAGGTTTGCGCGTAGTCGTGGCGGTTGGTGTGCAGCGCCCATAGGTTTTCGACCAGGCGCACCAGCGGTTCGGGCAGGTCGGCATAGGCCGTCGCGGTATTGGCCCACAGTGTCGACCCGCCATAGCCGGGCAGGGTGACCGCTCGCAGCACCGAGGCCGCCGGGTAGTTGGCGGCGAAGGTGACGTCGGTGTGCCAGCGGTTGGCCCTGCTGTATTCGGAGTTGATCGGGGTGATGATCGGCGCGTTCTCGGCGGCCAGAACAGCGGCGGCCGGGTGGCCGATGGGAGTGCCCAGCAGGCCGGCGAACGCGAGCTGCTGCTGGTCGTCGAGGTGGTGCTGGTCGCGGAAGAAAATCACCTTGTGGGTCAACAGCGCGGTGCGGATTTGCTCGACCGCGGCCGGTGCCAGGTCGCCGCCAAGATGTACGCCGTCGATCCGGGCGCCGATACGGCTACTTAGTTTGCGTACGGCTATCAGGTCTGTCATTGCTGTCATCCTCGAGAAGAATAGTGTAGTCAGTTGACTACACAGTAGTGTAGTCGCGTGACTACACGTTCGGCAAGCGGTCGCCGGGAGGCACCTTCCGGGCGCGAAGAGGTGGCCGCCGCGGTCTTGGAGGCCGCCGCCGACCTGTTCGCCGAGCGCGGTCCGGCCGCGACGTCGATCCGGGACATCGCCGCCCGATCAAAGGTCAACCACGGGTTGGTGTTTCGGCATTTCGGGACCAAGGAACAGCTCGTCGGTGCCGTGCTCAATCATCTCGGTGCCAACCTGACCGCGCTGCTGCGCTGCGGGGCACCCGCGGAGGCGCTCGACCGTGCCCTCGACCGTCAGACGCGGGTGTGGGCCCGCACGCTGCTCGACGGATATTCGGCCGAGCAACTGCAGGCGCGATTTCCCAACCTTGCCGAACTGCTCGACTACGTGCGAACCCGCCACCACGACGATGCCAGCGCGCGCCTGGCCGTCGCCAATGCCGTTGCGCTGCGGCTGGGTTGGCGGTTATTCGAGCCCATGCTGCGGTCGGCGACCGGTGTTGAACTCAACGACGCCGAACTGCGGCAGGCTGTGCAAGCCGAGGTCGAGCGGATACTCGAACCGCATTGACCCGGCACGTCCCGGGTGCGCCGGCGGCTGCGCCCGGGTCAGTGGCCGCCGATGCGCCGGCGGTGGATCGGCTCGCGGCCCGGCGGTTGCAGCGGTGGCGGCAGCAGCGGCTTGCGCGGGCGCACCGCAATGGTCGACGGCGACGACGTGTCCAGTTTGATGTCTTCGCCGGCGTGCCGGATCGTCAGCTCGCCGCCGGGCCCGTCGCGCAGGGTGTAGGTGACGTCGGAGTGATTGGCGTCGACGGTCACCCCGAAGTCCCGCCACCGCAGCCGGAACCGCAGCCGCGAGATGCCGTCGGGCAGTTGGGGATCGATGGACAGGACGCCCTCGTCGTCGCGCAGCCCGCCGAAGCCGCCGACCAGCGCCGTCCAGGCGCCGGCCAGCGAGGCCATGTGTAAGCCGTCCCGGGTGTTGCGGTGCAGGTCCCGCAGGTCGATCAGCGCCGCTTCGTAGGCATAGTCATGGGCCAGCTCCAGGTGTCCGACCTCGGCGCACATCACTGCCTGGGTACACGCCGACAGCGACGAGTCGCGCACCATCCGCCGCTCGTAGTAGTCGACATTGCGCGCCTTCTGTTCCGGGGTGAAGGCATGGCTCTGGAACTGCATGGCCAGCACCAGGTCGGCTTGCTTGATCACCTGGGCGGGGTAGAGCCGCACGTAAGCCTCGTGCAGCAGCAACGGGTAGGTGGTGTTGGCTTCGAAGTCCCACTCGGCGAACGTGGTGAACCCTTCACATTGCTGGTGAACACCCAGTTCCTGGTCGTAGGGGATGTTCACGGCGTCGGCGGCATCGCGCCAGGCGGCCATCTCTTCGGTCGTGACGCCCATCGTTTCGGCCGCCTCCGGGTGACGCAGGCAGGCGTCGGCGGCGGTGACCAGGTTGTGGGCGGCCATCAGATTGGTGAAGACATTGTCGCGAACCACCGCCGTGTACTCGTCGGGGCCGGTGACCCCGTCGAGATGCCACACGCCGTGGCGGTCGTGGTGGCCCAGCGAGAGCCACAGCCGAGCGGTTTCCACCAGCACGGCCAGGCCGCAGTCCTTCTCCAGGGTGTGGTCGCCGGTGACGGTCCGGTACCGCTCGAACGCCATCGCGATGTCGGCGTTGATATGCCAGGCGGCCGTGCCGGCCGGCCAGTAGGCCGAGCACTCTTCCCCGCGGATGGTTCGCCAGGGGAACGCGGCGCCGTCGAGTCCGAGCTCGGCGGCGCGCTCCTTGGCGAGGCTCAGCGTCGACGCCCGCCACCGCAGCGCGTCGGCGACCGCGTGCGGCGCGGTGTAGGTGAGCACCGGCAGCACGAAGCCCTCGGTGTCCCAGAAGGCGTGTCCGTCGTAGCCGGTACCGGTGAGGCCTTTGCTCGGGATGGCGCGGCGCTCGGCGCGCGCGCTGGCCTGCAACAGGTGAAAGAGCCCGAACCGGACCGCCTGCTGGGACTCGGGGTCGCCCTCCACCTCGACGTCCGCGTTCTCCCAGAAGTCGTTGAGGTAGGCGCGTTGCGCATCCAGCAGCCCCTGCCACCCGCTGTAGCGCGCGCCGTGCAGCGCCCCGGCGGCCTGGTCGCGCAGCGCCGGGCGGGAGCGCAGGCTGGACCAGCCATACGCCAGGTACTTGACGATGCGCAGCTTCTGTCCCGGGCGCAGCCCGCAGATCACGGTGGTGCGGGCCAAGTCGGCGCGGGCGTCGGTGGTGATCTCGACCCGCCCGGGGACCTCGACCTCGTGGTCCATCGCGGCGGCCATCATCAGGGCGCTGCTGCGGGTGCGGTGCATGAGAAGTGCGCCGCACTCGGTGCATTCGTGGTCGACGGCCTCCAGCGGTTTCTCCAGGATCGCCGACACCCGCGGGTCGGCGGAGGTCTCCGGTTGGTCCTCGTTGGTGACGAGTTCGGATTGCACTGTGACAAGAGAGAATTCGCCGACGGCCTCCACCACGTACTCGATGGCGGCGGCGGCCCGGTGGGCCAGTGACACCAGCCGGGTGGAGACCACCTTGACCTGCTTGCCCGCCGGCGAGCACCAGTGGGCCCGGCGGGTCAGCGTCCCGGCGCGCAGATCCAGAACCCGCTCGTGAGAGATCAACGTGCCGTAGCGGACGTCGAACGGCTCGTCGTCGACCAGCAATCGCACGATCTTGCCGTTGGTGACGTCGACGACGGTCTGGCCGGCCTCCGGATACCCGTATCCGGCTTCGGCGTAGGGCAGGGGCCGAATTTCGAAGAAGGAGTTCAGGTAGGTGCCGGGCAGACCGTAGGGTTCGCCCTCGTCGAGGTTACCGCGCAGGCCGATGTGCCCGTTGGACAGCGAGAACAGCGATTCCGACTGGGCCAGCAGGTTCAGGTCGAGCTTGGTCTCGCGGACTCGCCACGGTTCGACCGGGAAGGCCTCTTCGGTGATCATCGGAGATCATGCCCCCTGTAGTAGTTCGGCGAGATCTTTGACCACCACGTCGGCGCCGTTGCGCCGCAAGTCCTCGGCCTGGCCTACTCGGTCGACGCCTACCACGAAGCCGAAATTACCGGCCCGGCCGGCCTGTACGCCGGATAACGCGTCCTCGAACACGGCGGCCGCGTCCGGATCGGTGTCGAGCAGCTGTGCCCCGCGCAGGAAGGAGTCGGGGGCCGGCTTGCCGGCGATGTGCTCTTCGCGCAGCCGGACGCCGTCCACCCGCTGCTGGACGAACCGGCCCAACCCGGTGATCTCGAGCACGTCGCGGGTGTTGGCGCTCGACGACACCACGGCGATACCGAGCCCGGCCGCCGCGGCCGCTTCCAGATAGCGCCGCGACCCTTCGAACACCTCGACGCCCTCGTCGCGCAGAACCTTTTGGAACATGTCGTTCTTGCGGTTGCCCAGCCCGTAGACCGTCTCGGATTCGCCCGGGTCGTCCGGATGTCCGTCGGGCAGCTGGATTCCCCGGCTGTCCAGGAAGGACCGCACGCCGTCCTCGCGCTTCTTGCCGTCCACGTATTGGCGGTAGTCGGCGGCCGGATCGAAGGGGACGAAGGGTTCCCCGGTGCGCTGGGCCCGCGCGGACAGGTATGCGTCGAACATGGCCTTCCAGGCCTTGGTATGCACGCTGGCGGTATCGGTGAGGACACCGTCGAGGTCGAACAGACAGGCGCGCACTTTGTCGGGCAGACCCAGCACCGGAGTACCTCGCTTTCGGGGTGGTTCAGGCGGTACCACTCCACCATGCTTACCGGTGTGCCGCCAGCGATTCGCGTCAGGCTCCCGGGGACGGGCATCGTTTGGAGTGCGGGCGACGTCGTCAACGGATTTCGCCGTGGCCCGGCGGTCCACACTAGTTACCCGACATGCTCGCCGCTTCGGGGCAACCGGCGTGGGCCTGATCAATCCGTGGGGCTACGCAACCGTAGCCCTGTGCCCGGCTGCTCGGTTGCCCGCGCGACGCCCTGGATGGCGCGCAGGCGTCCGTCCGCCAGGGCGCGCGTGAGGTGCTCGGCTTTTCGCCTGAACTCGGGGACGAAGGCGTGCAAGCCCAGCGGATTGGCGGGTTGGCCCAGCAGGACTTGCATCAGGGCGGCCGCCTGTTCGGTGAGGTCGTTCCAGTGCTCGATCGCAAAGCCGCAGGACTCGATGACGGTGCGTAACTGATCGCGGGTGACCAGCTGGCTGCGTGCGGGTTGGTCGGCCCAGGGGAGCGGATAGTCGAGTTCGGCGTAATCGCCAATCATGATGTCCCACAGTGCAAGTCGTCCCCCGCAGCCCAGCACCCGGTGCGCTTCGGTGTACAGCCGCTCCTTGTCGGCCACGTTCATCTGCACATGCTGGCTGATCACGACGTCAAAGGCGGAGTCGGGCAGCGGTAGCGCGGTGACGTCGGCCTGCGCAACCGTGATCCGGTCGTCCAGGCCGACGAGTCCGTTGAGCCAGCGATTGGTTTGGCAGTACTCGTCGGTGAGGTCGACCGCGGTGACCGGGCAGCCGCAGCGGGCGGCGACGAAGCGGGCGGTGCCGCCGATTCCGCTGCCCGCGTCGAGAACGTGGTCGTGGCAGGTGATTTCGGCCAGCTCCACCAATTGCGTGGTGGCGTATCGGCCCATGGTGTGAAAGTCCTCCAGCGGCCCCAGGTCGGCCGGTGTGAGGTGGTTGAGGTCTTTCCCGGCGGCGACGAGGGCGTGCTCGATGTTGTGCCGGGAAAGGCCGGTCCGATATTGGGACGCGATGGTGGTGTTCATGCCGCCGCGCCGCCGATCCGGCCCGTGGCGCCGGTTACCAGTACGCGCTTGCGTGTCATCGGATTTCCCTTTCCAGTTGTTCCCGGTCGAACGTTGTGATGGCTGGTTGCTCGGCCCGCGGCGGCAGCAGCCACGCGACGACGACCGCCGCGGTCAGCGCGATGCCGGCGCACACCAGCGTGCCCGCCTGCAGGCCGTCGAGGAATGCATGCTGGACGGCATCGCGAATCGCCGTGTTGCGCTGCGCTGGAAGCTGTCCGATCACCTTGTCCGCCATCGCTATTGAGCGTTGCATTGCTGAGCGGAGGTCATCGGGTAGCCCGGCCGGCGCGGCCGCCGAGGCAAGCCGGCCGGAGTAGACGGAGGCAAAGACACTGCCCACGATGGCGACGCCGAGGGTGCCGCCGAATTCCCGCGTGGTGTCATTGACCGCCGATCCCATCGCGGCCTTGT
Organism: Mycobacterium pseudokansasii; assembly: GCF_900566075.1. Lineage (NCBI taxonomy): Bacteria > Bacillati > Actinomycetota > Actinomycetes > Mycobacteriales > Mycobacteriaceae > Mycobacterium > Mycobacterium pseudokansasii. The sequence continues at coordinate 1,199,304 of NZ_UPHU01000001.1, forward strand.
CGACGGACGGGGACCCCATGATGGCCTCGGTGGCCGGTGCCGTCGTCGTGCTCGGGCCCGATGGCAGCCGGCACCCATTGCGGGTAGGTCAGCATGCATGCGTCGTCAACCCGCATGCTCAAGTCCGGGCAAGCCCGAGCCCGGCGGCGCACATCTTTGCGTGCACGCTCGAGATCGCGAGGTTCGCCGTCGAACGCATAGAGCGGGAACTGATCGTTGGGGATTTTGGCCGACATCCAATAGAACTGCGCGTCGACGGCCGCCATCCGCTGCGCCGCCGCGGTCCTCACACGTGCCCCGATCGATGACCGCACGCCCCAAAGGGGCAGGGAATAGCGACAATTGGAGCACGCGGGACCCTCTCGCGCTGGCGGGGCCCGGTTCCCACACCCCGTGGGGCACGCGACGTCAGCCGTTTGCGCCGTTGTTACCCTGTGCGCCGGTAGCGCCGGTCTCACCGACGCCGGCGCTTCCGGCGGCGCCGGCCCCGCCGGCGCCGCCGGTCCCGCCATCGGCGCCCGCACCGCCAACCCCGCCCGTGCCGCTGCCGGACGGACCCAGGCCGGCGGCGCCCCCGACGCCACCGTTACCGCCGGCCCCGCCGGCCCCGCCGGTCCCGCCCATGCCGCCTGCCCCGGTGCTACCCGCGTGACCCAAGATCCCGCCCGCGCCGCCCGCACCGCCGGCCGCGCCCGCGCCGCCGGTGCCTCCGGCACCCCCGACACCGCCGTCACCACCGTCACCGCCGTCGCCGCCGGTTGTATTTATGCTGGCACCGCCGCCCCCGCCGCCCCCGCCAACGGCGCCAGCCGCACCGACCCCTCCGGTTCCGCCGGCACCCCCGACACCGCCGTCGCCGCCGTTGCCGCCCAGAATCCCGCCACGACCCCCGGCGCCGCCGACCCCGCCGGTCCCGCCGGTGCCGGCGTTGTTGGCAGCGGGACCGCCGGCGCCGCCATGCCCGCCGGTTCCGCCAACGCCGAGCACGCTGCTGTCGGTGCCGCCGGTGCCGCCCGCGCCGCCCGGCGCGCCGGTACCGCCGGCCCCGCCGACCCCGCCAGTCCCGCCGACAGCAGTGCCAGAGAACGTCGCGGTGGTGAGGCCGCCGGTGCCGCCGAGTCCGCCCGGCGCGCCGACCCCGCCGTTACCACCGGCACCGCCCGTACCACCCGTCGCAATGCCAGAGGAAACAGTGGTGAAACCGCCCTTGCCGCCGTCCCCGCCGGGCGCCCCGGTGCCGCCCTGGCCACCGGATCCACCGGAGGCACCTGTTGCACTGCTAGAGGCGCTGGTGCCGCCGGCGTTGCCGCCGTTGCCGCCGGCCTGCCCGGCAACGGTGCCGGGTGAGCCGTTGCCGCCGGGTGTATTGGCATTGCCGCTGTTGTCGGTGCCGTTGGCGGCCGGGGTCACCGGGGGCGCGAGACCGGGGTTGGCACCGTCGGCACCGGTGCCACCGATCCCACCGGCCCCGCCGGCCCCGCCATTGCCCCACCACCCGACGGCGTTGCCGCCGGACCCGCCGGCCCCGCCAGTACCGCCGCCTGCCACGCCCACCCCGCCGGCGCCGCCGGCGCCGCCGTCGCCCACCAGCGTCCCGCCGGTGCCGCCGTTACCGCCGGCCGCGCCGACCCCGGCATTGCCGCCGGCCCCGCCGTTGCCCCAGAACCCGGCGTTACCGCCGGTGCCGCCGGCCCCGCCGGTCCCGGCGGCTCCCGCGATCCCGCCTGTCCCGCCGGCACCACCGGAGCCATACAGCGTCCCGCCGGCCCCGCCGGCGCCGCCGGCCGCGCCCGTCCCCCCGGCCCCGCCGGCACCGCCGTTGCCGAACAGCCCCGCGCCCCCGCCGCTACCGCCGGCCTGGCCGATCGCCCCAGACCCGCCCTTACCCCCGTTGCCCCACAAAATGCCGCCGTCGCCGCCGGCCTGCCCGGTCCCCGGCGCCCCGTTGGCCCCATCGCCGATCAGTGGCCGCCCCAACAACGCCTCGGTGGGCGCGTTGACCAGGTTCAACGCGCCTTGCTGCAGCGCCTGCAGCGGCGAGACATTGGCCGCCTCGGCACTCGCATACGACGCCGCACCGGCGGCCAAGGCTTTCACGAACTGGTCATGAAACGCCGCAGCCTGCGCCGCCACCGACTGGTAGGCCTGGGCATGCCCGCTAAACAGCGACGCGATGGCCGCCGACACCTCGTCGGCGCCCGCCGCCAGCAGCCCCGTCGTCGGGGCCGCCGCCAGCGCCCGGGCGGCATTGATCGATGACCCAATCGTGGCCAAATCGCCGGCCACCGCGCCAACAATCTCGGGAGCTGCGATCACATACGACATCGGCATTCCTTCCGCCATCAACATCGGGCTAGCGGTTGCCGCCCGGCTGGTCACCGGCCTTGGCGAGAGACTAAACCTGCCCTGAACGGGTGTCAGGCGTTTCGACCCGACGCGCGGCCAAACGCGCCTCAGCTGGGTGAGCCGATGAACGCCAGGATCAACTCGGCAACCTCGTCCGGCTGTTCAAGCTGCAGGAAGTGCCCGGCGTGCTTGTTAGTGCGCAGGCGGGTTAGGTCGTAGCTGACCTGGTTCATCGAGTAGTCGGTGCCGTCGAGCAGGCCGGTCATCAAGGCGCGCGGGCTCTTGTTGGTGATGCCGGTGACGGCGAGCACGCTGGTGCCTAGAAGCGCGGGTCAGGGCTTGGACCCGGGGGTCGCCGAACCGTAAGGCCGGGGCCCTCCTGCCATCCTCGGTGAGGGTGGGCTGTGCGATCCGCTCAAAGGCTGGACTCGCAAGGACGCAGCCCTGGCCGACACGTTCAGTATCAAGCAGTATCAAGCAGGCGATGGTTGACGTCACGAGCTTTGGCCTGTAGTTCGTCGAAATGGATCAGGCGGCGATGGCAGCGCAGGTCATCGGGATTGATCACGGTCTCGATGCGCAACGCGCGCCCGTCTTTCACATACTGCTTGATGGGGGAACTTTTGTAGAAGGCGTTGATGAGGACCTGGGTACCGCGGGTGACGATCCTGGCGCGGGGCATGCAGCCGAGTTTGATGGGCTGGCCCAGCCCTCGGGGCCTGTGGAAGATCAGCTCCACGCTGTCGGGGCGGCCGATGTCGAGATTGTCAGCAACCAGGGCTTCCAAGAACCCCCGGGTGTGTCGTGGGCGCCGAAGACCAGGGTGCGTGAGACCTCGACTTGGCGCATCGACAGCTCCCACCAGTAGCCCGCGGTGCGGTCGTGCTCGGTCAGCGGTAGCGGCAGGCGACTTATCCAGCGCTCGAAGAACACCGTGATGGTGCCCGGGCCCAGCCGATCACAGATCGCCTCCAGCGCGTCGGGATCCGCGCAGGAGGCAAACCCATTGGACAACTCGCTGAACGCGATGCCGGCCTGGGTGGCTTGGCGTTTGGCCCACTCGTGACCGTTGAGCCGCACCTTCATCGGGTACGGAAAATAGGAGCAGATCTTGATGAACGCCGGTCCGAAGTCAACGTCCTACTAGGCTGCCGCCCGAGAAGCACCGGTTGGCGAACACCGACATTTCCAGCATCGGCTGGCTGCTGCGCCGCTCCCACAGCGCGAACCCGAGGAGAATCGTTGCGGCCAAGGCGAATCCGGTTACCGCACGGGTGCTGGTCCATCCCCAGCTGGGTGCCTGGATGACGGTGTAGACCAGGGCGGTGATCCCGGTCGCCGACAGCAGCAGGCCGGCAGTGTCGACCCAGGGCGCCGCCGGGTCGCGCGGGGTGGGCACGAACAGGATGCCGCCGGCGATGGCGGCTACCGCGATCGGAATGTTCACCATGAAAATCGAGCCCCACCAGAAGTGTTCGAGTAACCAGCCGCCGGTGATGGGCCCGACGGCGACCCCGACACCGACCATGGCCGCCCACAATCCGATCGCCTTGGCGCGTAGTACGGGATCGGTGAAGATGTTGGTGATCAGTCCCAGCGTGGTCGAGAAGATCACCGCCGCGCCGACACCCATGGCGGCTCGTGCCGCGATCAGGGCATCTGCCGAATTGACTTGCGCGGCAATACCTGAGGTGATCGCGAACAGCGCGAGGCCGGCAACGAGCCAGCCCCGCCGGCCGTAGCGGTCGGACAGGCTGCCGGCCGAGAGCAGCAGGCCCGACATCACCAGGGTGTAGGCATCGACGATCCATTGCAGCGCCGCGGTGTCGGCGCCGAGTTCGCGTGACAGCGTGGGCAGGGCGACGTTGACGACGGTGGCGTCGACGCTGATGACGAAGACGGACAGGCAGATGACGGCTAGCGCGGGAATCGGGTGCGGGCGGATGACCGGTCGAGTGTTCATGGACAAGGCGCTAAAGTTAATAGACAATTAATTCAAGTATAAAGTTGAGGAAGTTGTCTAAGCTGGTTAGGCTGGCAGCGTGGCCGCCCGCAACTACAACCAGAACTGCCCCATTGCGCGCGGGCTCGACGTCCTGGGTGAGCGATGGACGTTGCTGATCCTGCGCGAGCTGGTGGGGGGAGCCCGTCGCTACGGTGACCTGCGCGCCGAGCTGCCCGGGATCGCCACCAACCTGCTTGCCGATCGGCTCAAAGAACTCCACGACGCCGGACTCATCGACCGGACCGACCTGCCGGCCCCGGTCGGGCGCACCGTCTACACCCTCAGCGACCTCGGCTGGCGGCGGGTGCTGCCCGTCTTGCAGAGCCTTGCCTGGTTTGGCCTGGACCGGGTTGATCCGATCGACAGCGGTCCGGTGTCGCCATTGAACGGCTTTCTTGCCGGAATCCTGCTGGGCTTCAACTCGGCCGATGCCACCGGCGTGGAAGCGACCTGCCGTGCCGAAATCGACGGGCGCCGTTTCGAGTTCGCCGTCACGCAAGGACGTCTGGCCGGCGCTGTCGGCCAACCTTCGGTCACCATCACCGCCAGCGCGGCGGATCTGGTCACCGCCCGCCTCGGGGCGGGGGACGCCGAGCGCGCGGCAGCGCTGCGCCGGGTCAGGTTTGCCGGTGACCAGCGCGCCATTGACGCGCTGCGCAGCGTGTTTTCGCTGCCGGAGGCCTCCTCGTCGGGAGCGGGCGAAACAGGTGAGTTTCGATAGCCGTTAGACTCAGTGCCCGTGAAATCAGCCTCGCCGCGGCCGGTGCTCGTCGTCGATTTCGGTGCGCAATACGCCCAATTGATCGCCCGGCGCATCCGGGAATCCCGGGTGTATTCCGAAGTGATCCCGCATACCACCGCCATCGAGGAGATCAAAGCCCGTGATCCGCTGGCGCTGGTGCTGTCCGGGGGGCCGGCCAGCGTCTACGCCGACGGCGCTCCCAAGCTGGATCCGGAGCTGTTCGACCTGGGTGTGCCGGTGTTCGGTATCTGCTACGGGTTTCAGGCTATGGCGCAGGCGCTCGGCGGGACGGTCGCCCACACCGGCACCAGCGAGTATGGTCGGACTGAGCTGAAAGTCCTTGGTGGCAAGCTTCATTCGGACCTGCCGCAGGTCCAACCGGTCTGGATGAGCCATGGTGACGCGGTGACGGCCGCCCCGGACGGATTCGAGGTGGTGGCCAGCAGCGCGGGGGCGGCGGTGGCCGCCTTCGAGAATCGGGAACGGCGCCTGGCCGGGGTGCAATACCACCCGGAGGTGCTGCACACTCCGCACGGGCAACAGGTGCTGGGCCGGTTTCTGCACGAGTTCGCCGGGATCGGCGCGGAGTGGACGCCGGCCAACATCGCTCACGCACTGATCGAGCAGGTGCGTGTGCAGATCGGCGATGGGCACGCCATCTGCGGGCTGTCCGGCGGAGTGGATTCCGCGGTGGCCGCGGCGCTGGTGCAGCGCGCCATCGGGGACCGATTGACCTGCGTCTTCGTCGACCACGGCTTGTTGCGCGCGGGGGAGCGCGCGCAGGTGGAACGCGACTTCGTGGCCGCCACCGGGGCCAACCTGGTGACCGTCGACGTGGCCGACACCTTCCTGGCGGCGCTGTCGGGGGTGAGCAATCCCGAGGGCAAGCGCAAGATCATCGGCCGGCAATTCATCCGGGCTTTCGAGGGTGCGGTGCGAGATGTGTTGGACGGGCGCGAGGTTGAGTTCCTGGTGCAGGGCACGTTGTATCCCGACGTGGTGGAATCCGGCGGCGGCAGTGGGACCGCGAACATCAAGAGCCACCACAATGTCGGCGGCCTGCCCGGGGACCTGAAGTTCAAACTCGTTGAGCCGCTGCGGCTGTTGTTCAAAGACGAAGTGCGCGCGGTGGGACGGGAGTTGGGTCTGCCGGAGGAAATCGTTGCGCGCCAACCATTTCCGGGGCCCGGACTGGGTATCCGGATCGTCGGTGAGGTCACCGCTGCCAGGCTGGAGACGCTGCGGCGCGCTGACACGATCGCGCGCGAGGAACTCACCGCCGCGGGTTTGGACAACCAGATCTGGCAGTGTCCGGTGGTGCTGCTGGCCGATATCCGTTCGGTCGGTGTGCAGGGCGACAACCGCAGCTATGGGCATCCGATCGTGCTGCGCCCGGTATCCAGTGAGGACGCCATGACCGCCGACTGGACCCGGGTGCCCTACGAGGTGCTCGAGCGCATCTCGACCCGCATCACCAACGAGGTGCCCGAGGTCAACCGCGTGGTGCTGGATATCACCAGCAAGCCGCCGGGCACCATCGAGTGGGAGTAGCCGGGAGTAACCTACATCAGGGCCGGGCACCGTTACGTCTGGACGAATTCGCGCCTGCCGTAGTCGATGGTGGCCGCGGTCCAGGACCCGCCGGCCTCCTCGACGAGTTGGCGGGCGATATCGAGATCGCGGTTGGCGGCGACCAGGAGCAAGGTGTGGTCGGCCGTGGTGATAGATCCGCCCAGCAGTCGCTGGCGTGCGGCTGAATCAGCCATCAACGCATCGCCGAAGCGCGCGATGTCGATGCCGGGCACCGCAATGAGGATCGCGTCGGCTCCGGGCGCACCGTGCGGAAGATATTCGAAGGTCAGTGCAGTTTCCTGGTGGAACTGGCGATTCATCGCCTCGGCGGCGATGTGCAGCGTGGGTTCGTCGACCACGCAGAGATGGAACTGGCGGGCGCGCTCATAGGCGATCTGCTGCAGCGTAGCGGACCAGAACACGCCGTCGACCAAGGTCGATCCCGTCACCTCGGCGCCGGTCTGGGCGATGGTCACCACGGCTTGACGCTCGAACGGCTCCAAGTCGTCGTGCAATTGGCCGGCTGCCTCCGAATCGGGGCCGGTGATGACCCAGGCGTTGTCGGTGGCGAACAGCTCCGCCGGGTGACAGGATCCGGCAGCGCTGCTGGCCGGCGCGAAAACGCTGCCGAAACACACCAGCAGCCACACCAGCACCGAGCGCACACAGCAGCTTCTCATGTTGCTTGACGGCTGTCGCGGAGTGGGTGTTTACTCGACCGTATCGAACATATATTCGAAAACATCGGTCCAAGAGTTGGTAGGAGGGCGAGTCATGACTGCGGCTTTCGCCTCCCGCCCACCGCATGGAAGCCGTGCTGAGCAGCTGGAATCGTTGCGCCGGCAGATCGCTGTGCTGTCCGGAAAAGACCTCGTTCGTTCCGATGACCTGCTGCCGGAATCGGAATCCACGCTGGCGGTTCCGGAGTTGCCGGCGCTGCTGCCGCGGGGGACGGTGGCGATGCTGTCCGGAGCCCGCTCCTTGCTGCTGAGCATGGTGGCCGCGGTGACGGCGGCCGGGGGCAATGCCGCCATCGTCGGCCAACCGGATATCGGGCTGCTGGCTGCGGTGGAGATGGGGGCGGATCTGAGCCGGCTCGCGGTGATACCGGATCCCGGGACCGATCCGGTGGAGGTGGCCGCGGTGCTCATCGACGGCATGGACCTGGTGGTCCTGGGTCTGGGTGGTCGCCGGGTGACGCGGACGCGGGCGCGGGCCGTGGTGGCGCGGGCTCGCAACAGGGGGTGCACGCTGCTGGTCACCGACGGCGACTGGGAAGGGGGGTCGACACGGCTGGAGGCCCGGGTCTGCGGCTACGAGATCACGGCGTGCGGCCGGGGCGTCCCCACTCCCGGATTCGGACGGATCAGCCGGGTGCGGCTACAGGTCAGCGGATGCGCGCGGGGGCAGCCGGTCGGCCGAGTGCTAATGGGGTGAACCTGGTGGCCTCGTCTCGAGTGCTGGCGATCTGGTGCATGGACTGGCCCGCGGTCGCGGCGGCCGCGGCCTCGGGCCTGCCGGCGACGGCTCCGGTCGCGGTCACTTTGGCCAACCGGGTGATTGCCTGCTCGGCGACGGCGCGTGCGGCCGGAGTACGCCGTGGGCTACGGCGGCGGGAGGCGGCGGCCCGTTGTCCGCAATTGCATATCGTGACCGCCGACGCCGACCGCGACGCCCGTTTTTTCGAGGGGGTGATCGCGGCGGTAGACGATCTGGTGCCCCGTGCCGAGGTGTTGCGGCCCGGGCTTTTGGTGTTGCCGGTGCGTGGCGCGGCGCGGTTTTTCGGGTCCGAGCGGCAGGCGGCCGAGCGGCTGATCGACGCGGTGGCTGTGAGCTCAGTGACCGGCGCCGAGTGCCAGGTCGGGGTCGCCGACCAGCTGTCCACCGCGGTATACGCCGCGCGTGCCGGTCGCGTCGTGGAGCCCGGGCACGACGCGCGGTTCCTGTCGGCGTTGTCGATCCGTCAGCTTGCCACCGAGCCGAGCCTGTCCGGGCCGGGGCGAGAGGAGTTGACGGATCTGTTGTGGCGGATGGGGATTCGGAGCATCGGTCAGTTCGCCGCATTGTCCCGCACCGATATCGCATCCCGGTTCGGCGCCGACGCGGTGGCCGCGCACCGGTTCGCCCGCGGTGAACCCGAACGCCTTCCCTCCGGACGCGAATCGCCGCCGGAACTCGACGCCGTACTGCACTGCGATCCACCGATCGACCGGGTCGATGCCGCGGCATTTGCCGGGCGGTCGCTGGCCGGAACGTTGCATCAGGCGCTGATGGCCGCCGGCGTGGGATGTACCCGGCTGGCCATTCACGCGGTCACCGCCAACGGCGAAGAGCGCAGCCGGGTGTGGCGCTGCGCCGAACCGCTGACCGAGGATGGCACCGCCGACCGGGTGCGCTGGCAACTGGACGGATGGTTGACCAACCGGACCGTTCGCGACCGGCCCACCGCGCCGGTGACGCGGCTGCGGTTGCAGGCGATCGAGGTGGTGTCCGCCGAGGCGCTGCAGTTGCCGCTATGGGGAGGCCTGGGTGAAGAAGACAGGCTGCGGGCCCGGCGGGCGCTGGTGCGGGTGCAAGGTCTGCTGGGCCCGGAGGCGGTGCAGGTGCCGGTGCTGTCCGGCGGTCGCGGGCCGGCCGAGCGCATCACGTTGACCCCGCTGGGCGACGAGCCGGTGCCGCACGCCGACCCGAATCAGCCGTGGCCGGGCCAACTGCCCGAGCCGTCACCGGCCGTATTACTGGACGACCCAGTGGAATTGCTTGATGTCCAAGGCAATTCGGTGGGGGTAACCAGTCGGGGAATGTTTTCTGCCGACCCGGCGCGGCTGACCGTCGGTGGCCGCGACGAGCGGCTGCGCTGGTGGGCCGGACCATGGCCGGTCGATGAGCGGTGGTGGGATGACCGGCCCGAAGCCGGTCAAGGGGGAAGCCGCACCGCCCGCGCCCAAGTGTTGCTGGAGAGTGAGCGTGCGTTGCTGCTGTGCTACCGCCAGCGGCGCTGGTATCTCGAGGGAAGCTATGAATAAGCCTGGACGCGTTGTAATGCCTCGGGCGTCAGGTCCTTTCGGGAGGGATACCCGTCGACCGCCATGATCAGATCGGCTTCGGCCAGCAGGGAGCACAGCACGTGCACGATGCCGTCGACACCGCCGAGCGCCAGCCCGTAGGGATAGGGCCGGCCGATCCCCACCGCGGTGGCTCCCATCGCAAGGGCTTTGATGACGTCGGCGCCGCCGCGGACGCCCGAATCGAACAGCACCGGCAGCCCGTCGGCGGCTTGGAGCACGCCGGGCAGGCAATCCAGTGCGGGCAGTCCGCCGTTGGCCTGCCGGCCGCCGTGGTTGGAACAGTAAATGCCGTCGACTCCAAGGTCTTTGGCGCGGCGCACGCCGCCGGGGTATCCGAAGATTCGGTGAATTCCTCACTGTCGCAGGCGATCAACGATGAAGTCGGCGGTCTTGGGCATGCTGCTCCTTCGGTGCGGCAACTACGCGGGTGGACCACCGGATCGCCACCGTCGAGCGGTCGGGGAACTTCCGGCGGCGACGATTGCCGATGGTCACAATTTGTGGTCTACCCGCCGCTACGCCGGTCAAACGGCGAATTACCCGGTTCCGCTGCCAACGCACGGGCCGTACCCGTCCGTCAGCCGGTGCGCCGCTTCGAACAGCAGCGCATGGACGAAGGCCTGGGGCAGGTTGCCGCGCAGTTGACGCTGACCGATGTCGAATTCCTCGGTGAACAGACCGGGCGGACCGCAGGCGGTGCGGTTTCGTTCGAACCAGCGCACGGCTGCCAGGTTGTTGCCCTGCTGGTGATCGGCCAGCGCCATCAGGAATCCGCAGAGCAGGAAGGCGCCCTCGGCCTCGCCGAGTGGTCGCTTGCCCGGTTGGAACCGGTACACGAACCCATGCCGGCCGAGGTCGGTGCGCACCGCGGCCACGGTGGCGACGCTGCGCGGGTCGGTTGCCGGGATCGCGCCGCGGATCGACGGTATCAGTAGCGCCGCGTCGATTCGCGGGTCATCGGGCGCGCGCTGCCATCGTCCGTCGGGATGCAGGCAGTCCGAATTGGTATCGGCGACAAGAAGATCCGCCAGACGTTGCCACTGCGCGCCCTGGCGCGCGGGCGCGACCTCGCTGATGCGCCGCAGGCCCGCCGCACACGTCAGCCGGGAATGCGCCCAGCGCCGGTCGTCGATCTCCCAGATTCCGGCATCGGGTTCGCGCCAGTGCTTTTCGATGGACTCCACCAGCGTCTCCACGGCCCGCCAATGCCCGGTGTCCAGCCGGTCAAGCCGGGCGGCGGCCGCCAGCAACAGCAGCGCCTCGCCGAACGCGTCCAACTGGAATTGGTCGGTCACCCAATTGCCGGTCTTGACGGTGCCGCCGGGATAGCCCGGCAGATCCAGGTCCTGCTCTTCGGGCACCAGGTCGCCGGTGATGCAGTAGGCCGGCTTGAGGCTGGCACCGTCGGCCAGGACGCGTTCGCTGACGAACCCGACGGCGTCGTCGATCAACGGGTGGGCTCCGGCGGCGGCGACAGCTTGTCCGGCGTAGCACTGGTCGCGGATCCAGCAGTAGCGGTAGTCGTAGTTGCGGCCCTGCTCGGCCCGTTCGGGCAGCGACATGGTGGCGGCGGCCACCATGCCCCCGCCGCTGCTGGTCAGCCCGCGCAGTACCGCGTAGGCGGTTTGCGCGTCGGCGTCGGCCAGTGACCCCGATATGGTGGGAACCGCTGCTGCCCAAGCATTTTCGGTGTCACGCCAGGCGTCGTTGGGCCGCGCGGCGGCGGTGGGCAGTTCCTGATCGCACAGTTCCAGGACCAGGTCGTGGTCGCGTCCCGGAACCACCTCGATCACCGCCTGCAGCGGGCCGTCGCCGCTGCGGGTGGCATCGCCGGCCCCGGTCCAGCGGAACCGGTGCGGTCCCGACCGTCCGGTCCACACCCCGTCGCGGCAGCGCAACTGCGACATCGGCGCGGTGCCAAAATCCGCTCGCACGTCGAGCGCGATCCGCATCCGGGCCGGTACGTCGAGAGCGCTGATGCGGCGCAGCACCACCGCGGTGTGCGGGTCCCCGGGGAAGGCCAGCGCCTCCCGGCACTCGACGAGCCCGTCGGTGGTCACCCAACGCGACCGCCAAATCATCGACCCCTGCTCGTAGCGTCCGCCCCACACGAACCGCGGATGATCCGGCGAGACGGCGTACACGCCGTTGCCGCCCAGCAGCGAGCCGAACACCGCCGGGCTGTCCCAGCGCGGCAGGCACATCCAGCAGCAGTCGCCGCGCGGCCCGATGACGATTCCGCGTTCACCGTCGGCGAGCAACGCGTATTCGCGCAACACATGCGGCGACAGCAGCTCGGCCACCGGTGGTCTGTCGTCCACGCGAAGCGGCATACCCCGTTTGGGTTGCGGGTAGTCACCCGGGCATGACATTGCACGCGGGTGAACCGATCCCTGTCGAATCCGTCGAAGCCTCGGCCTACACCATTCCCACCGACGCCCCGGAGTCCGACGGCACCCTGGCCTGGGACTCGACCACCTTCGTCCTGGTGAGTGTGCGGGCCGGCGGGCAGGTGGGGACCGGTTACACCTACGGTGGCACCGCGGTGGCGACGGTGGTGGGCGCCAACCTCGCCGACGTCCTGACCGGCGCGGATGCATTGCAGCCGCCGGCCCGATGGGCGCAAATGCAGCACGCCGTCCGCAACCTGAGCAAGCCCGGTGTGGTGGCCTGCGCGATCTCGGCGGTCGACATCGCGCTGTGGGACCTACGGGCGCGGCTGCTCGACGAGCCGCTGGTGATCGCGCTCGGTGCCGGGCACGACGCCACCCCGGTCTACGGCAGCGGTGGGTTCACCTCCTACGACAACGACACCTTGCGCGCGCAGCTGTGCGGCTGGGTCGAGGCCGGCATTCCGCGGGTCAAGATGAAAGTGGGTAGCGACCCGGATGCCGACCTGGGCCGGGTGGCGGCGGCCCGGTCGGCCATCGGCGACGACGTCGAGCTGTTCGTCGACGCCAACGGCGCCTACCACCGCAAACAAGCGCTGCTGTGGGCACAGCGCTTCGCCGAGTACGACGTGCGTTGGTTCGAAGAGCCGGTCAGCTCCGACGATCTCGACGGCCTGCACCAGCTGTGCGAGCACGGCCCGGCCGGCATGGACGTCGCCGCCGGCGAATACGGCTACCACCTGCCGTATTTCCACCAGATGCTGGCCGCGGGCGCGGTCGACTGCCTGCAGGCCGACGTCACCCGCGCCCTGGGCATCACCGGGGTGCTCAAGGTTGCCGCCCTGTGCGACGCGCGCGGCATCGACCTCTCACTGCACTGCGCCCCGCAGATCAGCGGCCAGGTCGGCGTCGCCGTCTGGCACCTGCGCCATTTGGAGTACTTCCACGACCATGTACGCATCGAGGGGCTGGCGTTCGACGGCACCGTCGATCCCGAACCGGGCGGCCTGCTGCGTCCGGATCGCAGCGCGCCGGGGCACGGGCTCACCGTCAAGCACGCCGACCTCGAGCAATACCGGGTCGCGTGATGGTTCGGGTCGCCGAGCGTGACGTCAGCGCGAAAATCCGGCGCGAAACTCGCACTGACGTCACGCTGGGCGCGTGCCCCGCGCGCTGTGCAGGTGATGCCAGCCCAGCCCCGCCCAGGTCGCGGCCACGAGCCCGTCGGCGACGCCGCCGCGGGCTCGGCGCCGGTCCACCATGGCCAGCCCGAATGCGGTTATCGAGTGCACGGTATCCACCAGGACGCCGGCCGCCAGCGCCGCCGGCCCCGGGTTCGGGCCGGACAGCAGCGCCTGGACCAGATGACGCGCCCCCAGCACCCGAGTGACGACCAGCGCGTTGCGGTCGACGTGCACCCCGTGGATCCGGTTCAGCACCATGGTGGGAGCGGTGAGCAGCACGGCGCCCCAGCCCCCACGCAGCAGTTCGATGCGGCGAAGTCTCATACGCCTTCGGCTACCCGGCGCGCGAACGTTCCAACCCGCGCGATGAACCGGTCGAAGAACACCGCCGCGTCGACACCGATGCCGATCAGCGCATTGGGTTTTCGGCGTCCCGTCCAGTCGGTCGCGGTCCTGCCGCGGGTTCCGGTCAGCTCGACGTCGACGGTGGCGGGGCGGATCGCGACGAGCGCCGGATCCAGGGCGGCCGCCGCGGCCAGTGGATCATGCAGATGCGCCAGATATTCCTGTCCATTGTCGTAATGGGCCTCCATGTAGAAGCGCATCGCATCTTCGACCAGCCGGATCAGCGGATTGGACGCCGTCGACCTGGTCCCGCGTGGGTCGTGGGCACTCATCGTCGTGGTCGCCGCACCCGCGGCTTCGGCCAGTCGGGCGAGGTGCTGGGGCGTCATCGCGACCTTGCGGGTCAGGTCCAGGCCGCACAGAATCGGAATGCATTGCGGCTCAGGGCTTTCGGAGCAGGTGGCGAGCACCTCGGCCGCCGCCTCGGGGTCAACGCTGATATTCCATTCCGCCGCCGCAGTTCCGTCGTAGCAGCCGCCCATGACCACCAGTCGGCGCAGCAACGCCGGCAGCGCGGGCTCGGCGCGCAACGCCGTCGCCAGATTGGTCAATGGGCCGGTCGCCACACCGATCAGTTCACCGGGAAAGGCGTGGGCCGCGCGCACCCAGGCTGTCGCGGAATCGTAGCCGGTGACCCGGGCGTCCGCGGGCGGCAATTCGGCATACCCCAGACCCCTGGGTCCGTGGGATCTCGAGGGGTCTCGCATCGGGCCGGTCAGGGTGGCGCCGGCACCCTTGGACACCGGTATGCCGGTGACTCGGCACAACTCGAGCAGGCCCAGGTTGTTTTCGCAAACCTGTTGTACCGCAACGTTTCCGCCTGTCGATGCGATGCCCACCAGATCCGCCTCGGAGCTGGCCAGCAGGTACAGCAATGCCAATGCGTCGTCGACGCCGGTGTCGACGTCGACGAAAACGGGCTTCACCGTCTAGACATTAAGGCAGCCATCCCGGCGTTTCAGCGCGATGCGAAGGTGATCACCAGGACGTCACGTTGCGCCGGCTCAGAATTGTCGATCGGCCGGATCGGCGACACGTCGTGCAGGGTACGGCGGTCGTCGCCGAGCAGCAATGTACCCGGCTCGTCCAACGTCGCGGTCAGCAACGGGCGGCCGTCCACGTCGCACACCGAACTCTGGCCGCCGAGGGCATTGCGCCGACCGACCAGCAGCGAACTGACCAGGGTGACGCCGTCGCGGTGCAAGCCCTCGGGCGCCGGCCGCCCGTCGCTGCCGGCCACCGACTGGACGCGGAACGGATGCACCTTGACATCCCATTCGGCCGCGTCGTCCAGGGCCGCAGCCGCCTGGGCAAGCACGCCCATCAAGGACTGCAACAGCGGATCTTCGGCGAACGCATCCGTCAACGGCTCGAAGTCACGGTTCTTGCCGATGTAGAGCGGGTTGGAGTTGTCCGGCTGCGCGAACGCGCGGTTGGGCAGCACGCGCCATGCCGCGCCACACCACACATAGTTGCCGTATCGCCGCAGTCGCTGGACACCCAGTTCCGCTGCATAGGGATCCGGCGCCAAATCGTTCCAATGCCGGGCGAATCGGGTCCACGCTTCCCGGCCCACGCCGAGGCTGCGTGTCAGGTCGAGCGCCGACATGACGGCGACGCCGGTCGCGGTGAGCAGCGTGGCCGCGGCGGCTACCGGGTCGGCGTCCGTCCGGTTGTCGCCGGAAATCGGAGTCACCGCGGTCGAATACCGCGATCCGGCGCCCCTTAAACCGTGGGCCTACCAATGCAGGCCGGGCACCAACCGCGCCAGCTGCCGGACCGGCCGGGGTGTCCGGATGCCGACGATGACGGCACGCACCGGGCGCTTCGGCTTACGTCTCGGGGGCGTCGCCGGGGCCGACGGCAACCCGCGCGCGGCAGCCGAATCGGGATAGCCCAGGTACAGCTGGTGCAGAATGCGCCGCGAAACCTTGGGCGCGAAGTAGTTGCCGGCCTCGGCCAGCGTGCCCAGCGGGGTGTCGATCCGCGCCGGCTTCTCCACCAGACCACGCACCACCATGGCCGCCGCATGCTCGGCGCTGATCGCCCGCACCGGGTTGAGCCGCTGCGACGGGGTGATCATCGGCGTGGCCACCAGCGGCATGTGGATGTTGGTGAAGGTGATGTGGTCCGACAGCGTCTCGGAGGCGACCACGTCGGCGAACGCGTCCAGCGCCGCCTTGCTGGGCAGATACGAGCTGTACTTCGGGTTGCGGGCCTGAACCCCGGCGCTGGAGACGTTGACCACGTGACCGAACCGGCGTTCGCGCCAATGGGGCAGCAGCGCCAGCACCATCCGCACCGCGCCGAAGTAGTTGACCGCCATGACCCGTTCGTAGTCGTGCAACCGATCGGTGGAGTTGACCACCGAGCGGCGGATCGACCGGCCGGCGTTGTTCACCAGATAGTCGACATGGCCGAAGCGGCCCAGGATGTCTTTGACGGTGTGCTCCACCGACGTCGAGTCGGTGACATCGCAGGTGAAGGCGTGCGCCCGCCCGCCGCTCGCGCGGATCTCGGCGACCAGCCGGTCCAGTGCGTCGGCGTTGCGGGCCAGCGCGAATACCGTTGCGCCGCGCTGCGCGACGGCGACGGCCGACGCCCGCCCGATACCGCTGGAGGCGCCGGTGATGATGACGTGGCGGCCGTGCAGCGGCCCGCGGGGGTCGTCGCGGCGGGCGCGATCGGGATCGAGGTGCTGCGCCCAGTACCGCCACAGCCGGGGTGCGTAGTCGGCGAACTCGGGAACTTCGATCCCGTTGCTGCGCAACGCCTTCCGGGTTTCGTCCGAGGCGAAGGTGGGCTTGAGGTCGACCAGGTCGAAGATTTCGGCGGGGATGCCGAGCTGGGCGGCGGCCATGTTGCGCAGCACCTTGGCCCGCCCGCTCGCGTTGAGCACCGGGGCGGCCACCGAACGGGGCAACGACCCGCGCAGCGGCGGCAGCCCGGCCGCCGGGGCAACGCCGCGGTAAATGCCCCGCAGACCAATGGTTTTCGGAGCGGTGAGGTGGAAGGTCTGCCCGTCGCGACCGTCGGCGTGCATGAGTGCCACCAGCGCGTCGACGACATAGTCGACCGGGACGATGTTGGTGCGCCCGGTGTCGGGAAGCATGATCGGGGTCAACGTGGGCAGTACCGCCACCTTGGCCAGCACCCCGAATAAGTAGTACGGCCCGTCGACCTTGTCCATCTCGCCGGTGCGCGAATCGCCCACCACCACCGCCGGGCGGTAGATGCGGTAGCGCAGTCCGGGTGCCGAGCGCACCAGCTGCTCGGCTTCGAATTTCGTTCGGTGATATGGCGTCGGCAGCTGTTGGCCGACGTCGAAGTCGTCCTCGGTGTACTCGCCGTTGAAGTCGCCGGCCACCGCGATCGACGACAGGTGGTGGAAGCTGGCGTCCAGCCGTCGTGCCAATTCGATGACGGCCCGGGTGCCCGCCACGTTGGCGGCGCGCTGCTCGGCCTCGCCCGCGGTGATGTCGGTGCTGTGGTTGATCGCCGCACAGTGCACGACATGGTCCACCTGGCCCAGCTCGTCGAGCGTCTCATCGCTCAGCGCGAGCTTCCGCAGCTCGCCGACCAGCGGTTTGGCTCGCTCACCCCATTCGGCCGCCAGGCGTTCGAAACGTCCCAGCGACTGACGGCGGACCAGCACCCACACCTGCGCGTCGGGCCGGGTATCGAGCAGCCGAGAGACGACACGGCGACCAATAAACCCGGTACCGCCGGTAACGACATATCGCATGCAGCCCATCGTGGCGGCTGGTGGCCGCACCCGTCAACCGGTCAGGTGAAGTTGCGGATGCCGTCCCAGTCCACCAGCTTCCAGCCGTCGATCGGGTTGCCGGTGACGACGACACGACCGATGTTGGGCAGTGGATGATTGTTCAACAGGTTGAGCTTGGGGTTCTTCACGTTCATCAGCGTCCACACCATGATCGCCGTGCCCTGGGAGAACACCACCGGCTTGTTGTGGCCGCTGTCGTAGATCTTGCGGACGGCGCTGCTGAACTGGCTGTTGAATTGGTCGCCGGTGATCGACCCCGGGATGCAGTTCGTGGCATCGCCATTGAGCCAACCCATAGGCGCCAGCAGATACGTCGAGTTGGCCCTTGATTCGGGTTCGCCGTTGTACCAGCCGGCATTGATGGACTGCAGATCGGTAATGATCTCGACTTGCTTGCCCAGTTCGTTTGCCAACGGTGCGGCGGTCTGCTGGGCTTCGGCCATCGGCGAGGAGTAGATGCTGTCGAATTCGTTGTGCGCGACTTGATGGGCGAGCTGCTGGGCTTGCCCCTTACCGTCAGCGGTGAGCCCGGTGCCGGGCACCTCGGTGTTGATCACTCCGTCGGCGTTGGCCTGCGATTGGGCGTTGCGGATGAAGGTCACGGTGATGTTGCGGGCCTGCGTGCCGCCGCCGCCGCAGGCGCCGATGATCATGACCGAGGCGAGCACAGCTAGGACGTTGGCGGTTCTCCAGGTCATCTTCCAGATCATGGTGCGCTTGGCCATGGCGATAGCCTGCCCTGCCGATGCCGTCGCTGGGAAGGGTTTGCGATGGTTGACTGCAGAAAAAGCTTCGATTTGGAATCGAGAGGAGACTCGCATGGCCATTGACCCCGGCGCCGTCGGTGCGGTGACCGAGCCGATGTTGTTCGACTGGACCGACCGTGAAACGTTGCTGTATGCGCTCGGGGTGGGTGCCGGGACCGAGGACCTGTCGTTCACGACGGAGAACAGCCACGGCCTTGCCCAGCAGGTGCTGCCGACCTATGCGGTGATCTGCTGTCCGGCGTTCGGGGCGGCCGGCAAGGTGGGAAAGTTCAACTGGGCCAGGCTGTTACACGGCTCGCAAACCGTGCGGCTGCATGCGCCGCTGCCGCCGGCCGGAAAGTTGTCGGTGGTCTCCGAAGTCGCCGACATCCAGGACAAAGGCGAAGGCAAGAACGCCATCATCATGTTGCGCGGGCGCGGCAGCGACCCGGACAGCGGCGCGCTGGTCGCCGAAACGCTGACCACCCTGGTGATCCGCGGCGAGGGCGGCTTCGGGGGGGAGCCGGGTCAGCGGCCTCCCGCCCCGGAATTCCCCGACCGCGAGCCCGACGCCCGGGTCGCCCTGCCCACGCGTGAGGATCAAGCGCTGATCTACCGGCTCTCCGGCGACCGCAACCCGTTGCACAGCGACCCCTGGTTCGCCAAGGAGCTGGCCGGCTTTCCCAAGCCGATCCTGCACGGGCTGTGCACCTACGGCGTGTCCGGACGCGCGCTGGTCGCCGAACTCGGCGGCGGCGTGGCCGCCAACATCACGTCGATCGCGGCGCGGTTCACCTCGCCGGTGTTCCCCGGCGAGACGCTGACCACGCTGATCTGGCGCACCGAGCCGGGCCGCGCGGTGTATCGCACCGAGGCGTCTGGTGCGGATGGCTCCGAGTCGCGGGTGGTGCTCGACGACGGCGCGGTGGAGTACGTGGCCTAGGAGTTCTGCTCGGGCGTCAGCTCGGAGTTCTGCTCGGGCGTCAGCTCGCATGGCTGCAGGGCGGCGCCATGGAAGACGTGGCGGTCCCGATACGTCGTCGACACCAAGGGAAATCCGGGGGGCATCTTCGTCGTCACCGGATGTAGTGCGCACTCTCGCCGCGCTTCCGTAGCCCCTCACCGGCAAACCCAGGTGACAGGTCGGGATGGCGACGGTGTTGTCCGGGTGCGATGATGTTGCGGGTAAGGCGATGACGAATGCAGGAAGCCGGTGCGAAGCCGGCGCGGTCCCGCCACTGTAATCGGGGAGCGACCCTCATCGGCCACGGCCACGTGCTGGAAGGCGAGGCGAGCGGCGATCCGAGAGCCAGGAGACTCGCGTCATCGTGCCCTGCGAACCTGGGGCGGTGTACCCCGGAGAGAGCGAACCGTCATGACCTATGCCATGAGGTCGCGGCAGGCGGGGGCGTCGAGGAGCCGACGCCGCCGCCCGCTCACCGTCGGTGAGGCGGACCGCGGCCCTGCTGTGCACGTGCCGACCAGCCGGTCGGTGCATCCACCCGCGGGCGGCTGTTGATGAGCGCCCCCATCTGGATGGCCGCACCCCCGGAGGTGCATTCGGCGCTGCTGAGCAGCGGCCCCGGCCCGGGCCCGTTGCTGGCGTCGGCGGCCGCATGGGAGTCGTTGAGCAATGCCTACGCCGAGACGGCCGACGAGCTGGCCGCGCTGGTGGCCGGGGCGCAGGCGGATAGCTGGGAAGGCCCAAGCGGCGCGGAATACGCGGCCGCCCATGCTCCTTATCTTGCTTGGCTCACGCAGGCCAGCGCCGACAGCGCCGCATTGGCCGCTCACCAACAAACCGCGGCTACCGCATACACCGCCGCCGTGGCCGCGATGCCAACTTTGGCTGAGTTGGCCGCCAACCATGCCGCGCACGCAGTATTGACGGCGACGAATTTCTTTGGCATCAACACGATCTCGATCGCGCTCAACGAGGCCGACTACGTGCGGATGTGGGTACAGGCCGCCGTCGTAATGGGCACCTATCACGCGGTCTCGACTGCGGCTGTTGTCGCCTCACCGCAGTCCCCGCCGGCGCCGCCGATCATGAAAACGGACGCGGAGCTGGTTAGGGCCGCCGAGGCCGGAATATCGAGTTCGGACCCGCTGCGCCAGTTCCAGCAATGGTTGTGGCAGATGTATACCGACTTCTACAACAACGTCGTACAACCGTTTGTCGATTGGCTGGCGAACCTGCCGTTCTTCCAGACGATGTTTGCCGGGATCGACCCTTACCTGGTCATTCTTGGCAACCCGCTTACCTATCTGAGCCCGCTGAACATCGCGTTCGCACTTGGCTACCCGATGGATATCGGCACGTACGTGGCACTGTTGTCGCAAACCTTCACCTTTATCGGGGCAGATCTCGCCGCGGCCTTCGCTACCGGTAACCCGGTGACGATCGGGTTCACTATTTTGTTCACCGGTGTCGAAGCCATCGGCACGATCATCACCGACACGATTGCGCTGCTTAAGACGCTGTTGGAGCAGACTGCGGTGCTACTCAGCGTCGTGGTGCCGCTGCTGACTGCCCCATTGGTACCCATGGCTGCCGGCGCTGTGCTGGCACCGATCGGTGTCAAAGGGCTGGTGGCAGTGGCGGCCGTGCCGCCAGCGCCCCCGCCCGTCACACCGACCGTGCCGCCCCTTGCGGCACTTGGCGCCAGCGCCCCGACCTCCACCACGACCCCGATTCAGCCGCCCGTGGAGGCGAGCGTCCAGGCGCCCCCGCCCGGACCGCCGCCGCCGGCTGCCGCAGCGCCGCCGGTGAGCAACACGGGGCTGGGTGTCGGGATGGACAACTTCGGCTACCTGGTCGGTGGCCTGAGCGCGGATGCCAAGAGGCCCACGGGCACCCGCTCCCGAAAGGCGGCACCACAACCCGAGGGTGCCGAGGCCCCAGCGGTCGCGGCGACACCTCAGGAAAAACCTCGACGGCAGTGGCGTCGACGGGTGAAAGTCAAACAGCTCGGCCGCGGTTATGAATACCTGGATCTGGAGCCCATCACCGTGGCGGCCGAGCACGACCCGAGCGGGCCGACGACCCTGGCGGCACCAGACCAGGGAGCAGGAACCCTGGGGTTCGCCGGGACCACGCAACCGGCCGGTTCCAGACCGGCCGCAGGATTGATCACGCTATCCACCGAAACATTCCCGAGCAGCCCACGCGCGCCAATATTGCCGGGCACGTGGGGCTTCGACCAGGCGCTACCCCACGACTCACCTTCGGAGTGAACGACACTGTCGTGCCACGGCGGGACAGCGTGACCGTCGTTGTTGCGAGGCTCCCGAAGACCGCGTAATGGTGCAGCCACCGAGGGGCGCCGGACGCGCGGTCGGCTACCAAGTCCAGCAGCACACCAGCCGCCCGGGCGGCCACCGGTTGCGCACGAACGAGGTGCTTACGATGACGCGATGCGGATACTGGTCACCGGTGGAGTCCGCTCGGGAAAGTCCACGCACGCCGAAGCCTTGTTGGCCAATGCCGTAGAGGCTGTCTGCATCACTCCGGGCCGCCACGCCGATGGCAGCGACCCGGACTGGGATTCCCGGGTCGCGCTGCACCGCGCTCGTCGCCCACCGACCTGGCTGACGATCGAAACCGCGGACGTCGCAACGGCTTTGTCCAACACGCGGTGTCCCGTCCTGGTGGACTGCCTGGGCACTTGGCTAACCGCCCTCATGGATGGCGAGGCATTGTGGAACGCCACGTCCGCTGAGGCCTATGCTGCGGTCGAGCAGCGACTGGACACGTTGTGCGCGGCACTGACCGCACTGACCGATGCGATCGTGGTGACGAATGAGGTCGGCTTAGGTGTGGTACCCGCCCATCGTTCGGGGATGTTATTCCGTGATTTGCTGGGCACCATCAACCAACGTGTGGCAAACGTCTGCGACGAGGTGCACTTGCTCATCGCGGGTCGCGTTCTCAAGCTGTGAGGGCCCGACGACGCACGCGCTCGACATGGACGTGATCGCGCGGTCGCGACCTTATCGGTCAACGGTTCGGTGGTAGTGCAGATAGGCGATCGCCGGCACTACCAAGAACGTGATCACAATCAACGCGATCGAGAAATAGTTGGCGCCACCCTGCGGTGTGGCGAAGATGGTCCGGTAGTCGAACGACACCGCCAATGCCACCGAGACGGTAACGGCAGCCATCGGTAACACTTTGTCGGTCAACGAGTTTCGCTTCGTCGTCGCCCGGTCGTCGGCGGTGTCCCGGGCCAGTGCGACCAGAGCGATCGGGACGATGATGAACTGGATGAACCGCGCGATCACCGCAAGCCCGATCAGGTTCACGCTGTCAAAGCGAAGTGCCAGTGGGAAAGCCAAGGCCAACGATGCCGTGATCGCGAATGCGATCATCGGGACGCCGAATCGATTCTGCGTCGATAATCGTGCCGGCAGGATCCGGGTGTCCGACAGCGCTGTCCACACGCGCGGCGCACCAAACGAGGCGGCTACGTTGATGCCGAACATCGAAACCAAGGCGCCGAGAACGACGGTCGTGCGCAACGGACCGTCGTCGATGGCCGCCGCCAGTCGCACCGTGGCGTTGGATTCGACAACCTTGTCCGATCCCAGCAGCATCGCCACTGCGACAGCAAGCACGTAGACGGCGCCGACTCCGAGGATCGCGAGCGGAATGGCTTTCGGCAGCGTCCGCTCCGGCTCGTGCATCTCCTCGGCGGCGTTGGCGATCGATTCGAAACCGGTGAAAGCATACAACGCCGCGATGGTGGCAAGGATCAATCCCGAAACGGCACCGTGCGCAAGCTGAATCCCACCGAACAACGCATAGGGGGCCGGTTGGTAAACGCCTGGTGCACTTGCCGTTCCGTAATCGCTCGGGTGATGGGTGACGATGAGCCACAGGCCGCCGACGATAAAGACGGAAAGCCCCGAAACCTTGCCTACCGTCGAGATCCCGTTTGCCCATTTGATCGCCCGGTTCCCGAAAATATTGATGACCAACAGCACGACGATGAACCCGAGGAACGTCAACGTCTTCACGCTCAGCAGCTCGCTGTCGTCAGCCCAATTCTTCTCTGGGAAAGTCACTTTCAACAATGTCGAGACGAACAGCGACGCCAGCACGCCCCAGGCGATGGATGCGACGATCGCATGGGTCACGCCGACATAGATACCGATTTTCTGCCCGAAAGCGGCTGTCGTATAGGCATATGATGCGCCATTGGTCTTGACGTATCTGGCCGCGCCGGCAAAGACCAGTGCCATGATGCCCGCGAAAAGACCCGCCAGGATGTAGGCGACGGGCGCCCATGGTCCCGCGAGCTTGATCACCGTACCCGGGGTCAGGAAGATGCCGGCACCGATTATCGAGTTGATCCCGAGCATCACAACGCTCCGGAAGCCAAGTTTGCCGATCGGGGGTCCTCCTTATGACATCCGTTGCACGCGGTGTTAGCACTCAGTTGTTAGCACTGGACGTGCGACGGTGCCATAGATTGACGCGGGGCGCACTTATTGGGGCGGCGAGTTCACGGCGACGGCGTCACTGCGACGCCACCGCCGCGGATTACCGCCCGCAATTGCCGGGTTACGTTTAGGTTCCGTCGGCGCCGTGGTCCCCGGTACGCCGAACAACGTCCCGCCGTTGCCGCCGGCGGCGCCAATCCCGCCGGTTCCGGGGTTGGCGCCGACCCCGCCGTTGCCGCCGGCCCCGCCGTTGCCGATCAACCCGGCAGACCCGCCGTTACCACCGGGTGCGCCGCCGGTGGTGGCGGAAAAGCCGTTGCCGCCGTTGCCGAACAACAGCCCACCGGCCCCGCCGTTGGGGCTGGTCGTTGTGCCATCGGCGCCGTTTCCGATCAGCGGGCGTCCCAGCAGGAATTGGGTGGGCCCGTCGATGGCGTCCAGCAGAAGTCTGCTCAACATTGGCTGCCACGGCGCTGGCGTACTGGCTGGCACCAAAGGCCAGTGCCTGCACAAAGCGCTCGTGAAACGCCCTCGCCTGCATGTAGGCCTCCCGGTATGCGAGGGCGTGCCGGCCGAATAGCGCTGCGATCGCCGTCGATATCTCGTCGGCGGCGGCCGCTTGCACCTGCACCGTCGGCGCCGATGCCGCCACGGTCGCGGATTCGATCGACGACCTGATTCCGGCCAAGTCTGTTGCGGCTGTGGCGATAATCTCCGGGGTTGCGAACACATACGACATGGAGTCCTCCGCTCGACCGGTGCGAGCCCAACGCCAATCCCTCAGGGCGCGTGTTGGTTTCTATGGCTCGGCTTGAATTGCCGGATGCCAGTACTGCGAGTTAATTCACGCGAGCGTCAGTAAGCTGACGGGCCAACCACGCGGTGAACTCGGCGACTCGCGCCGGACTGTCCAGCGCGAACAGCGCCGCCGTGGCCCGGTCGCCATCTTCGGTGTGCCGCACCACGATCGGCACGCCGTCGGGCCGGACGGCGTCGAACGCGTCCTCGTCGGTGATGTCGTCACCCAGGTAGATCGGCACCAGGGGCGCATTGCCTGAACGCAGGTGGTCGATCACCCAGCGCAGCGTTCTTCCCTTGTCCCAGTCGATGTCCGGGCGCAACTCGATCACCTCGCGGCCGGTCGTCACCCGCAGCGCATCGCGTTGGCCGGCGGTGCGCACCGCCGCGGCGACGTCGCCGACGCGGTCGCGTGCCGCGTTGCGGTAATGCACGGCTACGCCAAACCTCTTGTGCTCCACCACAACACCGGGAATCGACCCCAGCCGCTCGCGCAGCTGTGCCGCCGCCTGCTCCAGCACCGGTATGGCCGCGGCGGCTGCCTCGTTCTGGTGGTGTGTTCCGTCGGGTGCGGTCAGCTCGAAACCATGGCTGCCGGCATACCAGATCCCGGGTACGCCCAGCCGCGCGGTCACGTCGGCGAGGTCGCGGCCGCTGAGCACCGCGACGGGGCACTGCGCGGCCAGCTGGATGAGCGCCTCGGCCGCACCGGCGACGGGCCGAGCCGCGTCGGGATCATTGACGATGTCGGACAGGGTGCCGTCGAAGTCGAAGAACACCGCGGGCCGGTGGGCGGTGAGGCCAGGTGCCTGCAGTGCGTCCGGAAGTTCGGACATGCGGCGGTCGCCGGTGCGCACCCGCACATCCTTCAGGTCGGTGACGACGGCGTCGGCGCCGCAGCCACGCAGCGCGTCACCGTGTCCGTTCCGGTCGACCCCGATCACCAGTGCGAACCCGCTCTCGCGCGCCGCCGTGGCGCCGGCCGGGTCGACGGCGACGACGACGCACCTGCCGGGCCGCACCGCCAGCCGATCGGCCGCGTCGCTGAGGGCGTTTCGGCAATCACCGCTGGACGAAAAAGCCCCGGTACCGACCCGGGCCTCGCGTAGCTGCCCGATCAGCGGCTCGGCGGAGTCAGCTGACGAGTCGAAAGAAGAGTCGAATAGCACCGCATCGTGGCGGCGCGGGTCGATGGTGACCGACATCATCCCACCTTCTCACGGTGGTCAATGCCGGCGGATCAGGCTCAGCGGCGCACCGGGGACGCGGACGAGCGGCCGCGAGCACCGCCGGTCCGGGTGCCGGCCGCACGCCTGCGGCGGTCCCTGGAGAACAGCAGAACGGAGTCTTGGCTGAGTGCCACCAGACGCGCCATCCCCAGCTCGATACCGGCGGCAAGTCGCGCCATATCGGGTGCGGCGTCGTAGTCGGCGGTGATGCCGAATACCAGCTCGTCGCCGTAGCTCAGCACCGCGACCCCGGTGCTCAACTCCTGGGCGGTCGGTGGGATCGGCAGCAGCCGGTCCAACGTTTGACTCATCAGCCGTAGCCGGTGGCGCGGCCCGGTCATGTCGGTTGCCAGGGTCACCACGCTGCGCGGCGACAGCCGGGTCAACGCTTGAATCGCCTTGGCGCACAGTGAAAAAGGCGCGAATTGCGAAAGCCCAGCGGGGTTGTCGCGGTCGCTCTGGTGGCCCAGGTGCAATTGGGCGTGTACCGTGCGCAGTCGCTCGATCAGGTCTTCCTGCTCGACGGGCAGATGCGGCAGTTGGGTTGCGATCTGCCGGTCGGTCTTGTCGAGAACTCGCAATGAGGCCGGACGCGGTTGGTTGCCGCGATTGAGTAGCAGGGTCCGAACGCCCTCACTGATGGCCGTGAGTGCGACGTCGTCGGCGGTGACCCCGAACTTGCGGCACACCCTGTCGACGTCGGCGAGCGGAACTCGCACCGTGTGATAACGCCGCATCGTGATCAGCGGTCCGGTCAACGACGTGCGCGCCACCGGCCAGGTCACAGCGCGGGCGGCCGCCTGGAACACCGTTGTGGTGACGGCGGCGGCAGTTCGCCACAGCGCATCGGTCCGGCTGCGGGCGCCGGCGTGCGGTGCCGGAAGCGGCGTCACGGCACCGCGATTGGCGAAGGTGTCGCTGTCGGCATCGTCGCAGAGGCCGGTGAGAAGCTGCGCAGCCGAGATGCCGTCCGCGATGCACGGGTGGATTTTGAGCAGGATCGCCCAGCGATTGTCGTTGAGGCCTTCGATGATCCAGCATTCCCACAGCGGGCGGTCCACGTCGAGGGGACGGGTCAAGGCGTGAGCGATCGCCCGGAACAGTTCATTGTCGTCGCCCGGGCTGGGGAGCGCCATCCGTTGCATGTGCTGGGCCGGATCGAATTGCGGATGTTCGACCCACTCGGCCCGGAGCACCTGCGCGTATCGTGGCATTGATCGAAGCCGCTGGGCCAGAACGTCTTTGAGTAGATCAAAGTCAGGCACGACGCCGTTGACGACCGCCACCGCACCGGTCGCCAGGCTCGTGTGCCACTGCGAATCCCCAGCCTTGAGCAAGCCGGTGTCCAATGTGGTCAGTTGTGCCATGCCGGGTTCCCCACCGCCTCTTGTGAATCCGTCCAGTATCCGTCGTGAGCGCTCGGGTGCGATAGGCCTGCCGGGTTAAGAACGCGTTTTTCGAGTTAACGAAGGGTTTACGGCGGCGAATGGGGGCGGCAGAATGACTCGACAATCGAACAGACGTTCGATACACTGCGGGGCATGGGCTGGGGCAACGGGCCGCCGAGCTGGGCGGAGATGGAGCGGGTGCTGGACGGCAAGCCGCGCCACGCCGGTGCGGCGGTTGCGGCCGAGCCGGCCGACGATGTCGGATTGGAGGGCCCCTGGTCGCGTCAGCGCGGGACGTACCAGCCGCCAGAGAATGTTCGGGTCCGTTCGTCGGTCGCGTATGCCGAGCTGCATGCGCATTCGGCGTACAGCTTCCTCGACGGGGCCGGTACGCCGGAGGAACTGGTCGAAGAAGCCGCCCGGCTGGATCTGCGCGCACTGGCGCTCACCGATCACAACGGCCTGTACGGGGCGGTTCGCTTCGCCGAAGCGGCTGCCGAACTCGATATGCGTACCGTGTTCGGCGCGGAGCTGTCGCTGGGATCGGAGGCTCGCACCGAGCAGCCGGACCCGCCCGGCCCGCACCTGCTGGTCCTGGCCCGCGGCCCCGAGGGTTACCGGCGGCTGTCCCGGCAACTGGCCGCAGCCCATCTGGCCGGCGGTGAGAAAGGTAAGCCGCGCTACGACTTCGACGCGCTGACCGAGGCCGCCGACGGGCACTGGCACATCCTGACGGGATGCCGGAAAGGCCATGTGCGCCAGGCATTTTGCCAAGGCGGCTCGGACGCGGCGCAGCGGGCGCTGGCCGACTTGGTGGATCGGTTCGGTGCGTACCGGGTCAGCATCGAGTTGACCCACCATGGTCACCCGCTCGATGACGAACGCAACGCGACGCTGGCCGGGCTGGCGCCACGCTTCGGCGTCGGGGTCGTCGCCACCACCGGAGCCCATTTCGCGCGCCCGTCACGCAGCCGGCTGGCCATGGCGATGGGTGCGATCCGCGCTCGACAGTCCCTGGATTCCGCCGCCGGGTGGCTGGCGCCGCTGGGTGGCTCGCATCTGCGGTCCGGCGACGAGATGGCCCGGATGTTCGCCTGGCGCCCCGAGGCGGTGACCGCCGCCGCCGAGCTGGGCGAGCAGTGCGCGTTCGAGCTGGCGCTCATCGCACCTCAGCTGCCGCCGTTCGACGTACCCGACGGGCACACCGAGGACAGCTGGCTGCGGCAGTTGGTCATGGCGGGCGCCCGCCACCGCTACGGACCGCCCGACGGTGCGCCACGGGCTTACGCCCAAATCGAGCATGAGCTGAAAGTCATTGCCCAGCTGAGGTTTCCGGGCTACTTCCTGGTGGTACACGACATCACCCAGTTTTGCCGAAGGAACAACATCCTGTGCCAGGGCAGGGGGTCGGCGGCCAACTCCGCGGTCTGTTATGCCCTCGGCGTCACGGCCGTCGACCCGGTGGCCAACGAGTTGTTGTTCGAGCGCTTCTTGTCGCCGGCCCGCGACGGCCCGCCCGACATCGACATCGACATCGAGTCGGATCAGCGGGAAAAGGTCATCCAGTACGTCTACGGCAAATACGGCCGCGACTACGCCGCCCAGGTCGCCAATGTCATCACCTACCGGGGACGCAGTGCGGTGCGCGACATGGCTCGCGCGCTGGGTTTCTCGCAGGGCCAGCAGGATGCGTGGAGCAAGCAGATCAGCCACTGGAACGGGCAGGCCGCTGAGGTGGACGGCATCCCCGAGCAGGTGGTCGACCTGGCCACCCAGATCCGGAATCTGCCGCGGCATATGGGCATTCACTCCGGCGGCATGGTGATCTGTGATCGTCCGATCGCCGACGTGTGCCCGGTGGAGTGGGCGCGCATGGAAAACCGCAGCGTCCTGCAGTGGGACAAAGACGACTGTGCGGCCATCGGTTTGGTGAAGTTCGACCTGCTCGGGCTGGGCATGCTCTCGGCACTGCACTACGCCATAGACCTGGTGGCCGAACACAAGGGCCTCGAGGTGGACCTGGCCAAGCTAGACCTCTCCGAACCGGCGGTGTACGAAATGTTGGCCCGCGCCGATTCCGTCGGCGTGTTCCAGGTGGAGTCGCGTGCGCAGATGGCCACCTTGCCCAGGCTGCGGCCGCGGGTGTTCTACGACCTGGTGGTCGAGGTCGCGCTGATCCGTCCCGGACCCATCCAGGGAGGGTCGGTGCATCCCTACATCCGGCGGCGCAACGGCATCGACCCGGTCGTCTACGAACATCCGTCGATGGCGCCGGCATTGCGGAAGACATTGGGGGTGCCGCTTTTTCAAGAGCAGTTGATGCAGCTGGCGGTCGACTGCGCCGGATTTACCGCCGCCGAGGCCGACCAGCTGCGTCGTGCCATGGGGTCCAAGCGCTCCACCGAACGCATGCAGCGGCTGCGCGGGCGGTTCTACGACGGCATGCGTGTACTGCACGGCACCCCCGATGAGGTGATCGACCGGATCTACGAAAAGCTGGAGGCGTTCGCCAATTTCGGCTTCCCGGAAAGCCACGCGCTGAGCTTCGCGTCGCTGGTGTTCTACTCGTCGTGGTTCAAGCTGCACCACCCGGCGGCGTTCTGCGCGGCGCTGCTGCGCGCCCAGCCGATGGGTTTCTATTCACCCCAGTCGCTGGTGGCCGACGCGCGCCGGCACGGTGTGGTGGTGCACGGCGCGTGCGTCAACGCCAGCCTGGCGCACGCGACTCTGGAGAACGCGGGTATGGAGGTCCGCCTTGGGCTGGGTGCCGTCCGCCATATCGGTGACGACCTCGCCGAGAAGCTGGTCGACGAGCGAAAAGCCAACGGCTCCTTCGCCTCGCTGCTGGACCTGACATCGCGGGTGCAGCTTTCCGTGCCGCAGACCGAAGCGCTGGCGACGGCCGGGGCGCTGGGCTGCTTCGGGATGTCGCGGCGGGAGGCACTGTGGGCGGCCGGGGCCGCCGCCACTCAGCGGCCGGACCGGCTGCCCGGGGTGGGTGCCCACGGTGCTGATGGGTCGCACATCCCGGCGTTGCCGGGAATGAGCGAGCTGGAGCTGGCCGCCGCCGACGTGTGGGCCACCGGCATCTCCCCGGACAGCTATCCGACGCAGTTCCTGCGGGCCGAGCTGGACGCGATGGGGGTGCTCCCCGCCGACGCGCTGGGATCGGTGCCCGACGGCGACCGGGTGCTGATCGCCGGTGCGGTGACCCATCGTCAGCGGCCCGGAACGGCCCAAGGGGTGACCTTCATCAACCTCGAAGACGAGACCGGGATGGTCAACGTGCTCTGCACACCGGGGGTATGGGCCCGGCACCGCAAGCTGGCGAACACGGCGCCGGCGCTGCTGATCCGCGGCCAGGTCCAAAACGCCAGCGGCGCAATCACCGTCGTGGCCGAGCGGCTGGGCCTCATCAGCCTGGCGGTGGGCTCGAGGTCCCGCGACTTCCGCTGAACCCTCGCGCCGACCGTGAAATCGGCGACGGGACATGCCGAGATTGCGTCGTGCAGTTCACTTTCGGCCCACAAGGGGGGTCCTGCATGGGGACACCGGTAGCCTCCCCATATGGCCCTGAATCTGACCGTCGACGAAGTCCTGACCACAACCCGCTCGGTCCGCAAACGCCTCGACTTCGACCAGCCGGTACCCCGCGACGTGCTGATGGAATGCCTCGAACTGGCGCTGCAGGCGCCCACCGGTTCCAATTCCCAGGGCTGGCAGTGGGTGTTCGTCGAGGACGCCGCCACCAAGAAAGCGATCGCCGACGTCTACCTGGCCAATGCCCGGGAATACCTCAGCGCACCCGCACCCGAGTACCCCGAGGGCGACACCCGCGGTGAGCGGATGGGCAAGGTCAGAAATTCCGCGACCTATCTCGCCGAGCACATGCACGAAGCGCCGGTGCTGATGATCCCGTGCATCCAGGGCCGGCAAGACCAGACGCCGCTGGGCGGCGTGTCGTTCTGGGCCTCGCTGTTCCCGGCCGTGTGGAGCTTCTGCCTGGCGCTGCGGTCCCGCGGACTGGGTTCCTGCTGGACGACGTTGCACCTGCTGGACGACGGTGAGCAGCAGGTGGCCGATGTGCTCGGTATTCCCTACGACCAGTACAGCCAGGGTGGGCTGTTCCCGATCGCCTACACCAAAGGCACCGACTTCCGCCCGGCCAAGCGGCTGCCCGCCGAAAGCCTGACGCACTGGAACAGCTGGTAATCCAGGTGCGGATCAGCCCGGGTTGCCGTTGTTGCCGGGGCTGCCGTTGAAGGCATCGCCGCCCTGGCCGGCTTTGCCGTCGAAGCCGGAGACATCCGGTACCGAGAGCGCCTGCGCCGCCGTTTCCGGCAGTGCCGTGGGTGCCGCCGCCGCCAGCGCCGCCGCCACCGCCGATGCCCGCGGTGCCCAGCTGACCGCTGAGCAACCCGCCGCGACCGCCGGTGCCACCATGACCACCGTCGCCCCCATTACCGCCCTGCCCGCCGTTGCCGCCGGCGCCGCCGGCCCCCCGTCGGCGCCGCTGCCGCCGGCGAGCACCGCGTTGCCGCCGACGCCGCCGTTGCCGCCGTTGCCGGTCAGCCAGCCGCCGTGACCGCCCGCGCCGCCGGCCGCACCGGCGCCGCCGGCCCCGCCGATGCCGCCATTGCCGATCAGCCCGGCGCTGCCGCCGTTGCCGCCGGCCAGGCCGGAACCGGCCGGTTGGGAGTAGCCGGCACCGCCGTTGCCGAACAGCAGTCCGCCGTCTTGTCCGTTGGGGTTGGACGCGGTACCGGCCGCGCCGTCGCCGATCAACGGACGCCCCAACAAGGCCTGGGTGGGGGCGTTGATCGCGCCGAGCACGTCTTGCTGCAGGGCTGCAGCGGGGAGGCGTTGGCCGCCTCGGCGTGGGCATAAGCGCCGGCACCGGCGGTCAATGCCTGCACGAAGCGGTCGTGAAACGCCGTCATCTGCGCGGCCACCTCTTGGTAGGCCTGCCCGTGCGCGGAAAACAGCGACGCTATCGCCGCCGACACCTCGTCGCCACCGGTGGCCAGCAACCCGGTGGTGGCAACCGCTGCCGATGCATTCGCGTTGCTGAGGGACGCGCCGAAGCCGGCAACTTTCGTCGCTGCAGCGCCGACCGCTTCGGGGACTGCCACGAG
This sequence comes from Mycobacterium pseudokansasii, assembly GCF_900566075.1. Lineage (NCBI taxonomy): Bacteria > Bacillati > Actinomycetota > Actinomycetes > Mycobacteriales > Mycobacteriaceae > Mycobacterium > Mycobacterium pseudokansasii. The sequence goes on from NZ_UPHU01000001.1 coordinate 1,231,544, forward strand.
GTAAGACATCGCTGTCTTTTCGGGCTATCACCGCGAATCCGCGATTCCGCGATTCTCGTAACGTATGGCAGCGCCGGCGGGGTGAGTTGGCGTTCGGATCCGAACCGCAGCAGATTCACAGCCGACGGACACCTGACTCCCAGGCAGCCAGGCCCTAGATTGCTCCGGAATAGTCGTGCTGCCGCCAGGCCTCATACACGGCCACCGCGGCTGCGTTGGACAGGTTCAGCGAACGCCGGCCCGCCAGCATGGGAATGCGCACCTGCTCGCTGACGTGCCCGTCGGCCAGGGTCGCCGCGTCCAGCCCGGTGGGTTCCGGTCCGAACATCAGCACGTCCCCCGCGCAATAACGGACGTCGGAAAACGGTGTCGTGGCCTGGGCGGTGAACGCGAACACTCGCGCCGGCAACACCGCGTCCCACGCTGCTGTCAGCGAGGCATGGACGGTGACCGACGCCAGGTCGTGGTAGTCCAGGCCGGCCCGCCGCAGCTTGGGCTCGGACAGGTCGAACCCCAGCGGTTCCACCAGATGCAGTTCGCACCCGGTGGCGGCAGCGGTGCGGATGGCGTTTCCGGTATTGGGCGCAATACGTGGGGAAACAAACATCAGCTTGAACACCACGCCATCTTCTCAGCGCACGCGTCGCGCCACATTGCGACGAAGCGCACCCAGGTGACCAACGCCGGTACGGTTGAGTAAGGCGCTGCGTGGACCGGACGGGCGGCCCGCGCCACACCGGGAATTCGGGGCCAGGACCGCGCGGGCGGCGATGCCGCCGTAACGGCGACGGGACGGTTGCGGCGAAAGGGCGAAGAGTGCGGTGCGAGATCTCGATTTCGACGGGGCCGGCGGCCCGGTCCAGGCCACCGGCCCGCGAACCGGCCAGCGAACCGGCGCTGTGCGATGTCGATTTCGACAGCAGCGATCTCGCTGAGACCGAAGATTTCCTCGTCCGCACCTACACCAAGATGCGTATCAGCGGCGAGGGTCGCCGGTGCCGAGCCCGTATCCAACGTCGTTGCCTGGGCTCGCTCAGCGTCGATGAACTGTCGTTCAGTTACGACATGGGCTACGACGCAAACCCGCTGGGGAAGATCCTGCTCTGCCGGGTCCGCAGTGGCCGGATCGAGGAGAACTTCATCGGCGAACCGCAGCACATGTTGGCCCCCGGTGAGCTCGCCGTGATCGGCCCGCCGGAGCTGCCCCATTCCGGGCGGGTCCGCCACGCCGGCTACCAGCTGACCGGGTTTGACCCCATGTTGCTGGATCGCGTGGCAGCCAGCGGCCCGGACCGGGCCCACGAGCCGGTTCGCTTGACCGGCCATCGACCGGTGTCGGTCGCGGCCGGCAACAGGCTCAGCGCCATGATCGACTATCTGCGGGACCACATTCTCGCTGATCCGAGCGCCGCGTCGGCGCCGCTGGTGATCGACACCGCCGCGGCGCACCTGGCCGTCGCCACCCTCAACGCTTTCCCCCACAGCGCGTTGCTCGATCCCACCCCGACCGACCGGCGCGATTCGGCCCGGCCGGTGCTGCTGCGCCGGGCCATGGCCTTCATCGAGGAAAACGCTCACCACGACGTCGCGTTGGCGGACATCGCTGCCCACGTCTACGTGACCCCGCGCGCCCTGCAGTACATGTTCCGCCAGCGCCTGGACTGCACGCCGATGCAGTATCTTCGCCGAGTCCGGCTGGACCGGGCTCACCGCGAGCTGTTGAATTCGTCCCGGGGGAGCGCCACGGTCAAGCAGATCGCCAATCGATGGGGCTTTGCCCACATCGGCAGGTTCGCCATTTACTACCGAGAGAACTACGGCCGCTCGCCCCATGCGACCTTGCGGGGTTGACGCCGCGCGGGGAACCGGCTCGGAGCCGGGTTGCCGTCCTAGCGGTGCTTGAGCTCGATCAGCTTTTCGGCGATCTCGACGATTTTGGTGTTGGACTCCTGGGACAGCCGGCGCAGCAATTCGAAGGCGGCGACTGCGTTGATGTCGAACCGTTCCATGAGGATGCCCTTGGCCTGGCCGATCAGGTCGCGGTTGGCCAACGCGCTGCGGAATTGCTGTTGGCGGCGGATCAGGTTCCAGACCACGGTGGTGTGTGCGGCAAAGACCAGTCCCAGCTCGACGGATTCGTCGTCGAAGGCCTGGATGGACTCCGCGTAGAAGTTCAGGGCGGCCAGTGCCTTGTCGTTGCCGAAGAGCCGGAACGACATGATCGAGCGCACCGGGGTGCGCTCCAGCGCCGCGGTGCGATAGCGCGGCCAGCGCCCATCGGTCGTCAGGTCGTCGACGCGGATGGTGTGCTGCTCCCAGGCCGCCGACAGACACGGGCCCTGGCGGACATCGCGCTGGACGTCGTCGAGCACGGCCGGGTAGCGGTGCGTGGCGGCCAACGTCTGGATGGTCCCGGAGGTGTCGACGACGGTAACGCCGAGGTACTGAGCGCCGGGGACCGAAGCCACCGTGATCGCGTTGATGTCGCGCAGCGCCGATTCGAAATCCGTTTCGCCCCGGCGTTGCAACTCGTCGACCTCGCTGAGCACCGTGTACATGTGCTGTCGCTCAGGCGACAACGCCGTCTCGGGCCGTCTCGAGTCGTCGCCGAGGCGCGAGTCGGCACCCTCGCCGCAGCGCATGAATCCTCACCCCTCCCAACCGGCACCCGTGCAGCACCCCCAATGCAGGACTATCCCATCAGCCGACCAGCCCGACAAACGCCGCCGCCGACGTGCTCAACGCTGCACGAGACGCTCTGGGTGCGCGCTAATCCGTTGCAACACAACATAATTCGTGAGGAAGGTGGAAAACAGCTTCGTATGCCGGATCGCCACCGCCCACGCAGTCTTCGCATTTCGGACTACTGCCGGCGCCCGGTGTGTTGCGGCGGACGTTATCTGCTCAGTAACAATTGTGGAGGCCTCGGCTTTGTTCACAGGGGAGCCTGTCATACTCGTCGGATTGCCAGGCGTTTGCGTTGGCTCTCAGCTGCCGGGGCGGGCGGAACAAGGCAGGAAGTTTGATGAGTCTCTGGTCTCTGCGAGCGCGACGAATCAGGGGTGCGGCCGGTTCCCCGGCCGCAATAACGTGACCATGTTCGCCCGCCCGACCACCCCGGTCGCGGCGGTTCCACCCGAGGTGCGCGGCGCCCAACCACGGCCCGCGAGGCACCGCCCCGCGGCCTGGTCGCTGAGCAACTGGCCGGTTGGCTGGAAAGTCGTCGCGATCGCCGTGGTACCGCTGGTGCTGGCGACGGTGTTCGGGCTATTGCGGGTCGACGCCGCGATGGCCAATTCCGGCAATCTGCGCCTAGTTGCTGCCCGGGCCAACGTGATTCCGGCGATCAGCAAGTACATGTCGGCACTGGACGTGGCGGTGCTGGCGAGTTCCACCGGGCGCGACGTCGAGGGAGCCAAGAAGAACTTCGCGGCCCGCAAGTACGAGCTGCAGACCCGCCTGGCCGACACCGACGTGATCCCCGACGTCCGGTCCGGGGTGAACACCCTGCTCAACGGCGGCCAGGCGTTGCTGGACAAGGTGCTGGACAACAGCATCGGTCTGCGGGAGCGGATCACCACCTATGCGCCGCTGCTGTTGACGGCCGAGGACGCGATCAACGCGTCCGTGCGGGTCGACAGTGAGCAGATCCGGGCCCAGGTTCAGGGTCTGAGCCGCGCCGTCGGAGCACGCGGGCAGATGACGATGCAGGAGATCCTGGTGACCCGCGGCGCCGATCTGCCCGAGCCGCAACTGCGCACCTCGATGATCACCCTGGCCGGCACCGAACCGTCGACGCTGTTCGGGATGAGCGAAGTGCTCGGCGTCGGCTCACCGGACGCCAAGAATCTGCAGCAGCAGCTGCTCACCCGGATGGCGATCATGTCCGACCCGGCCAGCGAGCTCGTCGACAATCCCGAACTGCTGCGTTCGATCAAGATCACCGACGGGATCGCCGAACAGGTCATCAAGGACGCCACCGCGTCGGTGACGAATTCGGTCCAGGCGCAGGCCACCGCGCGGCGCGACGCCGCCATCCGCGACGCCGTGCTGGTGCTGGCCGCCATCACGATCGCACTGGTCATCGTGTTGCTCGTGGCGCGAGCGCTGGTCCGGCCGCTGCGGGTACTGCGCGACGGCGCGCTGAAAGTCGCCCACACCGACCTCGAGGGCGAAATCACCCGGGTGCGAGCCGGCGCCGAGCCGCAGCCGGAGCCGCTGGCCGTCTACACCACCGAAGAAATCGGCCAGGTCGCCCATGCGGTCGACGAGCTGCACACCCAGGCTCTACTGTTGGCCGGCGACGAGGCGCGACTGCGGCTGCTGGTCAACGACATGTTCGAAACCATGTCCCGGCGCAGCCGTTCCCTGGTTGACCAGCAGCTGTCGCTGATCGACCGGCTCGAGCGCAACGAGCAGGACCCCGACCGGCTCGACAGCCTGTTCCGGCTGGATCACCTGGCCGCGCGGCTGCGCCGCAACAGCGCCAACCTGCTGGTTCTGGCGGGTGCGGAGATTTCCCGGGACCGGCGCGAACCGGTTCCGTTGCCGACGGTGGTCAGCGCCGCCGTCTCGGAAGTCGAGGATTACCGCCGTGTCGCCGTCGGCGGCGTGGCCGACTGTAAGGTGCTCGGCGCGGCCGCCGGCAGTGTCATCCACCTGCTCGCCGAGCTGATCGACAACGCGCTGAGCTATTCGCCGCCCAACACCTCCGTTCGGGTTTCGGCGGTTCGAGGCAGCGCGGGTGGGGCGCTGCTGCGCATCGCCGACAGCGGCCTGGGCATGACCGACTCCGATCGGCGCATCGCCAATATGCGGCTGCAGGCCGGCGGCGAGGTGACCCCCGACAACGCGCGCCACATGGGTCTTTTCGTGGTCGGCCGACTGGCGGCCCGCCATGGCATCCGGGTGGGCTTGCGCGGCCCGTCGACCGGTGAAGCCGGTAATGGCACCACCGCCGAGGTCTACCTGCCCGTTGCCGTGCTGGCTGGCGAAGCGCCGGCGGGCCAGGCCGGTGCGCCCGCGCCCACGCCGCGGCCGTTCGTGATCAAGCCGCCCACGCCCGAACCGGCGCCGGACCCGGCCGCGACGTCGTCGTACCAAAACGGTGCCGATAAGCCGGTGCCGCCGGTGACCTTGCTGCCGCGCCGCAAGCCGGGCTCCAGCGGCATCACCGACATTCCCGCCCAGCCCGCCGGCCAGCAGCCACCGGCCCGGCGCGAACTGAAAACGCCCTGGTGGGAGACCCGGCACGACGCCCGGCAGGAGGCCCGGCAGACCCCGGCTCAGACACCGCCCCCGAAGCCGGCCACCGCGTCGGATACCTCCGCGTTTTTCGCGCCGCGCTCGACCGCCGCCGGTGCGCGGCCCGCCGATCCGCCGCCCAAGCCGTCGGCTCCCGCCGGTCCCGTTGATGACGACGTGATCTACCAGCGGATGCTGTCGGAAATGTTGGGTGACCCGCGCGAGCTGGCCGCAAGCCCCGATCTGGATTGGCGGTCGGTGTGGGATCGCGGCTGGTCGGCCGCTGCCGAGGCCCAGGACAAGCCGGTGGAATCGCGCACCGACCACGGCCTGCCGGTGCGCACCCCCGGCGCCCGGCTGGTCCCCGGCGCCGCCGAACCCGGGCCCGGCGGCGGACCGCATCCCGACCGGCAACCGCCGGCTGCGGCCACGGTGCGTGACCCCGATGCGGTTCGAGCCTCCATCGGCAGCCACTTCGGTGGCGTGCACACCGGCCGGGCGCACGCCCGCACGACCAGTCAGGAAGCCGATCAGCAATGAACACCCGTTCGTTGGACAGCCCGCTGGACTGGCTGGTGTCGAAATTCGCCCGCGAGGTGCCCGGCGTGGCGCATGCCCTGCTGGTGTCCGTCGACGGTCTACCGCTGGCCGCCAGCGAGTATCTACCCCGGGAACGCGCCGACCAACTGGCGGCCGTCGCTTCCGGCCTGGCCAGCCTGGCCACCGGGGCCGCCCAGCTGTTCGAGGGTGGTCAGGTGTTGCAGTCGGTGGTCGAGATGCAGAACGGCTTCCTGCTGCTGATGCGGGTTGGCGACGGCTCGCACCTGGCGACGTTGGCGGTCACCGGATGCGACATCGGGCAGATCGGCTACGAAATGGCCATCCTGGTCGAGCGGGTCGGCAGCGTCGTGCAGTCCTCCCGCCGGGCCCAACCCGAGCCGCAATGGACAGACGCGACCCGCCGCTAGCCCGGCCGGGGGCGAACCTGGTCCGCCCGTACACCCTGACGGCCGGCCGCACCGGCACCGACATAGACCTGCCACTGGAAGCGCCGGTGCAGGCGCTGCCGGCGGGCTCGGCTCACCGCTGGCCGCCGCACGACATGCGAGGCAAGATCATCCGGTTATGCGCCGACAGCCCGTCGAGCCCGTCGGTGGCCGAAATCGCTGCCCGGCTGGATTTGCCGGTCGGCGTCGCGCGCGTCCTGGTGGGTGATCTGGTCAGCTCCGACTACCTTCGGGTGCATCGGACGATGACCGACCGCTCGACCAGCGATGAGCGCCGCGAACTCATAGGAAGGACGCTGCGTGGGCTCCAAGCACTCTGAGGTGCACCCGGGGCGGGGTACCGCGGCCCATGCCTCCACGAAGATCGTCATCGCGGGCGGATTCGGCGCCGGCAAGACCACGTTCGTCGGCGCGGTGTCGGAGATCATGCCGTTGCGCACCGAAGCGATGGTCACCGATGCCTCGGTGGGCGTCGACATGCTCGAAGCCACCCCGGACAAGCAGACCACCACGGTGGCGATGGACTTCGGCCGCATCACCCTGGGCGAGGATCTGGTGCTCTACCTGTTCGGCACACCCGGCCAGCGCCGGTTCTGGTTCATGTGGGACGACCTGGTGCGCGGCGCCATCGGCGCGATCGTCCTGGTCGACTGCCGCCGCCTGGAGGACAGCTTCGGCGCGGTCGACTTCTTCGAGCACCGCAACCTGCCGTTCCTGGTCGCGGTCAACGAATTCGACGGTGCACCAAGGTATCCGGCCGCCGAGGTGCGCCAGGCGCTGACGCTGCCCGCGCACATCCCGGTGATCAGCATCGACGCCCGCAGCCGCAGGTCTGCCACCGACGCGCTGATCGCGGTCAGCGAGTACGCGCTGGCGAGTCTGAGCTGACCGCGTGCCGACCTGGATCGACCGCGAATTCACCGGCGAGGACTTCCGAGACCAGGATCTCAGCCGATTGCGCACCGAGCGCGTCGTGTTCAGCGGATGCGACTTCAGCGGCGTCAACCTGGCCGAATCGCAGCACTGCGGATCGGCGTTTCGCAATTGCACCTTTGAGCGAACAACGTTGTGGCACAGTACCTTTCAGCAATGTAGCCTGCTGGGTTCGGTGTTCGTGAGTTGCCGGCTGCGGCCGCTGACGTTCGACGAGGTCGATTTCACCCTCGCGGTGCTGGGGGGCAACGACCTGCGCGGTGCCGACCTGAGCGGCTGCCGGCTGCGCGAGACCAGCCTGGTGGAGACCGACCTGCGCAAGGCCGTGCTGCGCGGCGCCGACCTGAGCGGTGCCCGGACCACGGGTACCCGGCTGGAGCAGGCCGATCTGCGCGGGGCCACCGTCGACCCGTCGTTGTGGCGCACCGCGTCGCTCGCCGGTGCGCGCATCGACGTGCCGCAGGCCCTGTCGTTCGCGCTGGCCCACGGCTTGCGGTTGGACGCGTGAGGGCTTAGCGCTTGAGCCTGATCCGCCACAACACGAAGCCGGCGTAGACCGTAGACAACAGGCCCAGCATCGCCATGTCGAGCAGCCAGGCTCCGGTGGTGTGATGCCAGTGGCTGTCCTTCGGGCTGAACGGGCTTGGTTGCACGGTGTTGAGGTCGACCGTCGAGGCCGACGCCGCGAAGCCCCACCGCGCCGGCGTGAGCCAGGACAGCTGGTCGAGCACCACGCGGTTGGTGACCGGAATGATGCCGCTGGAGAACACCAGCTGCGCCATGATCGCCACCACCAGCAGCGGCAGGATCTGCTCGCTGGAGCGGGCCAGCGCGGACATGCCCATGCCGACGATCGCCGAGGCGAAGCAGGTGGCGGCGACGGCGACAAACAGCTCGAGTGTCGGGTTGCCCAGCAGCACGGCGCCACGGGTCGGGGCGCCCTTGCCGATCACCGCGATGGTGGTCACGATCGCCGCCTGGGCGGTGGCGAACATCGAGAACACCGCGATCTTGGCCAGCAGGTATGCCTGTGTGGACAAGCCGAACGCTTGCTCGCGGTGGAAGATGGGCCGCTCGCCGACCAAGTCGCGGATGGTCAGCGCGGTGCCCATGAACACGGCCCCGACGCACAGCAGAACGAGTATCTGCGCCGGCTCGGCGGGCGTCTTACCGTTCGGGTCGGCCACGCCGAAACCGCTGTGGCCCGGCACCGTCAAGGTGAGCAGCCCCAGCAGGAACGGCAGCGCGGCCAGAAACACGGTGTACCACCGATCCGAGACCACCAGCCGGACCTGCCGGCGCGCGACCGTCGAGAACTGGCGCCACACGTCGACGCGCACCGGCTCGCCCAGGTCTCCGGGCTCGGCCCGCGCCGAGAGCTTCGGCTCCGACCCCCGCTGCGCCAGGAACCGGCGCTTGGCCTCGTCGGGATCGGCGCCCACCTTGACGAAGATGTGGGCCCAGTTGCTGGTGCCCATCACCGAGCCCACCTGCTCGGGCGGGCCGAAGTAGGCGGTCTTGCCCCCGGGCGCCAGCAACAGCAACTGGTCGCACAGGTCCAGGTAGGACACCGAATGGGTGACCACCACCACGGTGCGACCCGCGTCGGCGAGCTTGCGCAGCATCATCATGACCTGGGAATCCAGCGCCGGGTCCAGGCCGGTGGTCGGTTCGTCGAGAATCAGCAGCGACGGCCCGGTGAGCAGTTCCAGCGCCACCGACGCGCGCTTTCGTTGCCCGCCGGACAACTTGTCGACCCGGGTATCGCCGTGCTCGGTCAGCTCGAGCTCCTCGAGCACCTGGGCCACGACCTTGGCCCGGTCGGTGCTGCTGGTGTCCGGTGGCAGGCGCAGCTCGGCGGCATAGCCCAGCGCCTGGTTCACCGTCAGCTGGCGGTGCACGACGTCGTCTTGCGGAACCATCCCGATCCTGCTGCGCAGGGTCGGGTATTCGGCGTGGATGTCGTGTCCCTCGAAGGTGATCGAGCCGGCGCTGGGGCGGGTGTAGCCGGCGATCAGCCTGGCCAGCGTGGTCTTGCCCGCTCCCGACCCGCCGATGATGGCGGTCAGGGTGCCCGGACGGGCAGTCAGCGAGATGTTGTCGAGCAGCTGCTTGCCGTCGATCTCGAACTGCACCCGGTTGACCTCCAGGCCGCCGGCTGGCGTCCCGGCATCGACCTGGCGGGTCAGCGTGCCGGCGGAGAACACCATGTCGACATTGCCGATGGTGACCACGTAGCCTTCGCTGAGCACCGCCGACCCGATCCGCACCCCGTTGACGTACGTTCCGTTGACACTGCGCGCGTCGCGGATTTCGGTGCCGAGCGCCGTCTGGACCAGAAAGGCGTGCCGTCGTGACGCCAAGACGTCGGGGACGACGACGTCGTTGTCCTGCGCTCGGCCAATGGTCACTGCACCCGCCAGCCGGCGGTTTCGGCCGGATTCGGGCCACAGTGAACGGATCACCTTCGTCGCCAGGTTTGACGGGTCGCGCAGAGGAGCAGGCGGGTGGCTGGGCGGGCGCGGCGGCGCAGGGTCCGGCGCCAGGTATGGCCGCATCTGGGTGGGTGGCGGGTAGGGCCCGGGATGGGGCTTGCCCAGCGTGGTCGGGCGTGCGGGGTGGGCGGGCTCCATCGACGGTATCGGGCCCGGCGGTGGCGGCGGAACCGGTCGCGCAGCCGGATGCGGGTGGCGCTGCGCGGCCGGTATCGGCGTCGTTCGCGGCGGCCGTCCGGCCGGCGCCTCATGCCGTCCGACCTCGAAGGTCAGGCATGGTCCGTCGGGGCTGCCGATGTTGATCTTCTGGCCGGGCCGAATTTCGACGGCGTGTACCCGCCGGTTGTCGACGAAGGTGCCCTCATGTGACCCGTTGTCGATCGCCATCCACCTGCCATGGTCGAAGCGCAGCAGCAGGTGGGCCCGGGAGACCGAGGGGTGGGTGACGCGCATGTCGGCACGCAGGTCGCTGCCGACGATGATGTCGTGACCTGCGGCGAAAGTACGTTGCGGCCCGAGCCCCGACACTGTCAGCACGGGCGGCGCCACCGTGTTCATCGAAATTAGCTGTAGCCGCTGACACCCGCTCCGAAACCTGGACGGGCTTCGGCCCGCGTCAATGGCGTCTGAGCCGGATGCGCCACCACACCAGGCCGGCATAGGCCACCGACAGCGTCGCGAGCATCGCCATGTCGAACAGCCACGCCGGGCGCGAGTGCGTCCAGTGGCTGTCCTCGGGACTGTAGGAGCCGGGCACCAGCTCGCGCAGGTTGACCGTTGCCGCCGACGCCGCGTAACCCCACCGCGCGGGCACCGCCCACGACAACTGGTCCAGGAAGATCCGATCGGTCACCGGGACCAGGCCACCGGCGAGCACCAGCTGCAGCATCAGCGATACCACCAGCAGCGGCATAATCTGCTCACTGGACCGGGCGACGGATGACAGCAGCAGGCCCAGAATCGCCGAGGCCACGCAGGTGGCGGCGACCGTGGTGAACAACTCGAAGCTGGGGTTGCCGAGCAGCACCGCCTTCTGGGTCGGTACGCCCTTGCCCAACAGCACGACCCCGGTCGTGATCGCCGCTTGAGTGACGGCGAACATGCAGTACACCGTGATCTTGGCGCCGAGGTATGCCCTCGTCGACAACCCCACGGCCTGCTCGCGACGGAAGATGGCGCGCTCGCCGATGAGATCGCGGATGGTCAGTGCGGTGCCCATGAAGACGGCGGCGATGGACAGCAGCGTCAGAATCTGCGCGGCCTCGTCGGGCGTCTGGCTGGTCGGCTGGGCCATGCCGAACCCGGTGTCACCCGGAACCGTCAGGGACAGCGCACCCAGGACGAACGGCAGGGCCGACAGGAATGTGAAGTAGGCCCGGTCGGCGACGACCAGCCGAACCTGTCGGCGCGCGATGGTGGAGAACTGGCGGCGGACGCTGGTGTGCGCCGGTGCGCCCAGGTCGGTGGGCGTCTCGGTCTGTGCCGGTGCGGGGGGCTGGTGGCGGGCCAGAAAGCGGCGGTTGGCCTCGTCGGGATCGGCGCCGACCTTCGCGAAGATCTGGGCCCAGTTGGTGGTGCCCATCGCCTGCCCGATCTGGTCGGGCGGCCCCAGGAAAGCGGTTTTGCCCCCGGGCGCCATGAGCAGCACCTGATCACAGACGTCGAGGTAGGTCAGCGAGTGGGTGACCACGAGCACGACGCGGCCGGCGTCGGCGAGTTGCCGCAGCATCGTCATGACCTGCAGGTCCAGCGCCGGGTCCAGGCCCGACGTCGGCTCGTCGAGAATCAGCAGCGACGGGCCGGTGAGCAGTTCCAGGGCCACCGAGGCGCGTTTGCGCTGACCGCCGGACAGCTTGTCGACGCGGGTGTCGGCGTGCTCGGTGAGCCGCAGCTCCTCGAGCACGCCGGCGACCACGTGCGCGCGGTCTTGCTTGCCGGTGTCGGGTGGCAGCCGCAGCTCGGCGGCATAGCCGAGCGCCTGGTTGATGGTCAGTTGCCGGTGCACGACGTCGTCTTGGGGGACCATCCCGATCCGGCTGCGCAACGATGCGTATTCGGTGTGGATGTTGTGGCCCTCGAAGGTCACTGTGCCCGAGCTGGGGCTGGCGTAGCCGGCGATCAGCCGCGACAGTGTGGTCTTGCCGGCGCCGGAGCCGCCGATGACGGCGGTCAGCGTGCCGGGCCGCGCGGTCAGCGACACGTTGTCGAGCAGCGCGGTGCTGTCGACGCGGTAGCTGACCGCGTTGACCTCGAGGCCGCCGGTGGGGGCCGCGGCTTCGGTGCGGGGGACCAGGGTGTCACCGGTGAACGCCAGGTCGACGTTGCCGATAGTGACCACGTCGCCCTCGCGAAGGATCGCCGAGCCGACCCGGATCCCGTTGACGAACGTGCCGTTGATGCTGTGCGCGTCGTTGATCTCGGTGCCCACCGGGGTGGGGGTCAAGAAAGCGTGGTGGCGTGATGCCAGCACGTCGGCGACGACGACGTCGTTGTCGAGCGCCCGGCCGATCCAGGCGATGTCCCCGCGTGGCGGCGCGGGCTGGGAGTTGGCGCCCAGGATGTTGCGCGTCGTGGTGTCGCGTCCCCGCTGTGCGGGGGGCGGGGAAACCGGTATGACCGTGGTGCGCCGGGCTTCGGGGTAGCCGGGTGGGCCGGGTGCCGGCGGCGCGGCTCCCGGTGGCTGCGCGGGCGGCCGACGCTGCTGCTCGGTGCCGCCGGGCGCACCCCCGGGCGGCGGGGAGCCGGTCTGCGGCAGCAGGCCGATGATGCCCCGGTGATGTCCGACCTCGAAGCTGATGCGTGGCCCGTCGGGCCTGCCGAGGTTGACCACCAGACCGTCTCGGATGTCCACCAGCGGCACCCGGCGGCCGTCGACGAACATCCCGGTCCGCGAATTGTCGATGGCGATCCAGTTGCCCTGCTCGAAGCGCACCACCACGTGCGCCTGCGCCACCAGCGGGTGTGCGACCCGCAGGTCGGCACGCAGATCGCTGCCGACGATCGCGTCAGCGCCCGGCGCGAAACTACGTTGTGAGCGGTCCGACCGAACTGTCAGCACGGGCCGCTGAGCTCGGGTCATTGCTTCACCCTAAGAGTTGCGACCGCGTCAGCGCCGTCGGAGCCGGATCCTCCACCACACGATGGCGGTATAGGCAATCGACACCACCCCGAGCATGGCCATGTCGAATAGCCACGCGCTCGCTTTGTGGTCCCAGTGCTGGTCTTTCGGGTCGGTTGGGCCGGGTACCAGCCGATGGGTGTCGATCGTCGACGCCGACGCCGCGTAGCCCCAGCGGGCGGGCGTGGCCCAAGACAACTGGTCGAGCAGGATCCGGTCGGTCACCCAGATCATGCCCCCGGAGAACACCAGCTGAGACATGATTGAGAACACCAGCATCGGCATGATCTGGTCCTGCGACTGTGCCAGCGCCGACAGTGCCATGCCCAGCATCGCCGAGGCCACACAGGTCGCGGCCACGGTGACGAACAGTTCGAACCTGACGTCTCCCAGCAGCACCGCGTCGGAAAGCGGCTTGCCCCAGCCGATCACGCAGATGGTGGTGGCGATTGCCGCCTGTGCGATTGCGAACGCGGAGAACACCACGATCTTGGCGGCCATGTAGGCCGCGGTGGACAGGCCGACCGCCTGCTCGCGCCGGAAGATGGGACGCTCACCGATGAGGTCACGGATCGTCAGCGCCGTCCCCATGAACACCGCCCCGACATTGAGCATGACCAGAATCTGGTCGGGCTGGGCGGGATTGTTGCCCAGCGGATCCGACATTCCGAATCCGGTTTTGCCGCGAACGGTGAGGCTTAGCACACCGATGAGGAACGGTAGCAACGCCAGGAACACCGTGTAGCCACGGTCGGAAACGACCAGGCGAACCTGGCGGCGGGCAATGGTGGAGAACTGACGAAACACGTCGGTGTGCACCGGTTCGCCCAGGTCGGCGGCGGGGCTGGCCTGGGACGGAAACGCCGGCTGGGCCTGGTTGTCGGCCAGGAAGCGGCGGTTGGCCTCGTCGGGGTCGGCGCCCACCTTGGTGAAAATGTCGGCCCAGTTGGTGGTTCCCATGGCCTGACCGATCTGGTCGGGCGGGCCCAAAAACGCCGTCTTGCCGCCCGGAGCCACCAGCAGCAGCTGATCGCACACGTCCAGGTAGGACACGGAGTGGGTGACCACCAGCACGACGCGGCCGGCGTCGGCGAGTTGCCGCAGCATCATCATCACCTGCCGGTCCAGCGCCGGGTCCAGACCCGTCGTCGGCTCGTCGAGAATCAGCAGCGACGGCCCGGTGAGCAGCTCCAACGCCACCGAGGCTCGCTTGCGTTGTCCGCCGGACAGTTTGTCCACCCGTGTGTCGGCGTGTTTGGTCAGCTCGAGTTCCTCGAGGACCTGGGCGACCACTTGGTCGCGGTCGGCCTTGCTGGTATCGGGTGGCAGCCGCAGTTCGGCGGCGTACCCGAGGGCCTGGTTGACGGTGAGCTGGCGGTGCACGACGTCGTCTTGGGGGACCATCCCGATCCGGCTGCGCATGGACGCGTACTCGGTGTGGATGTTGTGGCCCTCGAAGGTCACCGTTCCCGAGCTGGGGCTGGTGTAACCCGCGATCAGCCGCGACAGTGTGGTCTTACCGGCGCCGGAGCCGCCGATGATGGCGGTCAATGTGCCGGGGCGGGCGGTCAGCGAGATCTGGTCGAGCAGTTGCTTTCCATCGGCTTTGAAGCAGACCGATTTCACTTCCAGGCCGCCCGTGCGGGTGGCCGCCTCGGTGCGGCGAACCAGCGTGCCCCCGGTGAATACCAGGTCGACGTTGCCGATGGTGACGATGTCGCCGTCGCTCAAGATCGCCGACCCGACCCTGACCCCGTTGACGAATGTCCCGTTGACGCTGTGCGCGTCGCGGATTTCGGTGCCCAGCGGTGTCATGGTCAGGAATGCGTGGTGACGCGATGCCAGGACGTCCTGAATGACGACGTCGTTATCGGTGGCGCGGCCGATGGTGACCGATCCCGCCGGCATTTCGTTGGACCCGGTCCGCGGCAACAGCGCATGGATCATCTTCGTCGCCAGGTTCGCCACCTCGGGCGGCTTGGCGGCACTGGGCTGCATCTGCGTGGACGGCACCAGGTGCGGCCCGGCCGGTGCATAATTCGAAGGCTGTCGCGGCGGCGGCCCGGGTGCAATCCCGGACTGCCGGGACGCCGAGCTGCTGGGGTACATCGGTTGTCCCGATTTCGGCGGCGGCGGGCCGGGATGCGGTCGCGCCGACGGCGGGGCGGTCCAGTTCGACTGGCGTGCCGACGGCGGCGGTCCCGGGTGACCAGCAGCCTGCGTCGCCGGCGGCGGCCACGGCGACGACTGCGCGCCCAGTCGCATCGACTCGGTTTGCGGCGGCCGCCCGGCCATCCCCAGGTGCCGGCCGACCTCAAAGGTCAGCAATGGCCCGTCGGGATTTCCGATGTTGACGCTCTGGCCGTCGTGGATGTCGACCATCGGTACCCGTCGGCCGTTGCAGAAGGTCCCGTTCAGCGAATTGTTGTCGATAGCCAGCCAGTGGCCCTGATCGAACCGCAGCAACAGATGGGCGCGCGAAATCAGCGGATGCGTGATGCGCATGTCGGCGCGCAAGTCGCGTCCGATGACCACGTCATGGCCGGCGGCGAACGTGCGTTCCGACCCGTCGTAGCGAACGGTCAGCGCTGGCGGAGCAGGTTGGTGCATCGATCCAACTGTATCTAAGGCCAAGGTTGATGCTGCTCCACGGCGCAGCACTCGCGTGGCGAGGTGCACGCGCGGCAGTGCAGCCCGGCTGCCGGCGTACGTGCGCGAGCCACCGCGTCCCGCGCGGCGAGCAGACACATAAGCCCCCGACACGCCGAGGGCGCGGCGGCTTATGCGTCTGCTCGCCAGGGGGGCCCGCATCGATAGCTATCAGCTACTATTGTCTATCGTTACAATTGCGCATGTTAAGTAACGGCCCAGTCGAGTGAAGCCCTAACGCGACACGCGGCTGGCAACCGCTGGTCCGCACGGAAGGAGGTGATCACATGGCCCATGAACTCTTGTTTGTCGAAGACGAAGCAACGTACCGGCTCCACTACGTTTGCTACTGGTTCAACGCGGAGAGCATCGACTGAAGAGAACTGAAGCGAACTGAAGAGAACTGTGGAGGCGGCGCTGGCGGGGGTTTGTCAGGCAATGAACCCCCACCAGCGGTCTCCACTGTTTTCCCGCGTCAGGTAGGGCTGCATCAGCCGCCGACAGCAACCGCACATCTGTGCAATCCCCGCAACCGGAGGACGCGAGTCCATGTGTGAATCATGCGCTGCGGCCACCGCCGTGTCCGTGGGCCCGGATTGGTCGCAGTGGCCGACCCGGGTGCTGGGCCATGGCGCTGCCACCGCCATCGCCCATCGGGACGGGACCTACCGCATCATTTCTCCCGAACAGACCTGGCGGGCCGTGCAACCGATGCTGGAATTGGCGGGCATCACCCGGGTCGCCGACCTCACCTGGCTCGATGATCTCGGCATTCCCACCGTTCAGGCAGTGCGGCCCGCCTCAGTCACACTGTCGGTCAGTCAGGGCAAGGCCGCGACCTACCGCGCCGCCCAGGTTTCTGC
The DNA here is from genome assembly GCF_900566075.1 of Mycobacterium pseudokansasii. NCBI lineage: Bacteria > Bacillati > Actinomycetota > Actinomycetes > Mycobacteriales > Mycobacteriaceae > Mycobacterium > Mycobacterium pseudokansasii. The sequence continues at coordinate 1,247,853 of NZ_UPHU01000001.1, forward strand.
GGTCATGGAATCGCTGGAAACCTGGCACGCTGAAAACGTCACGCCCGACCTGTTTTCCATGAGCACCACGGACATCGCGGCGGCACTGACCTACGATCCCGCCCACCTGCTCCTGTCGGCCCGAAGCATCTACCATCCCGGTGCCAAGCTCGACTGGATGACCGCGACGACGCTGTTGACCGGCCGCCAAACCTGGGTGCCGTGGGAGGCGGTTCTGGTGAGCGCGGCGGTCGACAACCGCTGGGATCCGCCGATGTTCTCGATGGACACCACGGGGTTGGCGTCGGGCAACAGCTACTGGGAGGCCAGCCTGCATGGCCTCTACGAGGTCATGGAGCGCCACGCCATGGCCGCCGGCGAACCCGGAAGCACCCTGTTCGAGGTGCCTGTCGACGATGTTGCCGGCTCCGGCTGCGCCGAATTGGTCGACATGATTTACCGGGCCGGGAGCGAACTGAAGGTAGCGCGGACCGACACGTGGGACGGTTTCCCGTGCTTTACCGCCGAGATCTGTTCGCCCATGCTGGGGGTGCCGTTCAGCGGCTTCGGGTTGCACCACGATCCCAACGTGGCGTTGTCCCGGGCGATCACCGAAGCCGCGCAATCGCGGCTGACGGCTATCAGCGGAGCACGTGAAGATCTGTCGCCGGCGTTGTACCACCGATTCGCCCGAGTGCATGCCTACGGCCCGTTGCGGCCAACCATGCGGCACCTGCCTACCGCCGAACCCACATCATGGCACGTCCCCGACGCCGATTCGCTGAGTGACCTGTTGGCTTCGGCCGCAACGGCGGTGGCGGCCCGGTCGGGCACCGAGCCGCTGGCGGTCGTGTGCGATCTTGCCGGCAGCTGTGTTCCGGTGGTGAAGGTCATCGCGCCCGGCCTGACGGCCGCACACGGTTCTCCGATGCGCACCCCCTTGCAGGAGTTGGCATGAGGGCCGCCGGCCGGATCGTGGTGACCGCGGGGCCCACCATCGGTGCCGCCGATATCCATGCGGTGCTGCCCAATGCCGAGGTGGTAGCGCCGATTTCGTTCGGCGACGCCCTGCGGTACGGGCTGCAGCCCGGCGACACGCTGTTGATTGTCGACGGGTTGTTCTTCCAGCACCCCCCGGTGCGGCACAAAGAACTGTTGACCTTGATCCAGGACGGCGTTCGTGTCGTCGGCTCGTCCAGCATGGGCGCGCTGCGCGCCGCCGAACTGCATCCCTTCGGAATGGAAGGCTACGGCTGGGTATTCGACAACTATCGCAACGGATATTTGGAAGCCGACGACGAGGTCGCCATGGTCCACGGCGAGCCCGAAGATGGCTATCCTGTCTTCGTCGACGCGTTGGTCAACATCCGCCAAACGCTGGCACGCGGCGTCGAGACCGGTTTGCTGTCAGCACAATTGGCGACTGATCTGGTCGAAAAGGCCCGCCGCACATCGTTCACCATGCGCACCTGGAACCGGCTGCTGGACGCCGTGGATCATCCCGAAATACATTGCCTAGCAAAGAAATTGACGGCATCACGGGTCGATATCAAACACGCCGACGCTTTGGTGGCGCTCCGCAACATCGCCGACGGCCAGGGCGGCGTGGCCACCCGCCCGGGCCCACCGCCAACGGTATGGTCCGTTCGCTGGAAACAACGCTGGGCGCCCCCCGCGCCGGTCACCACCACTTCCGACACCGGCACGGGCACCACCATCGAGGTCCGCGACACCGATGTCCTATCCCTGCTGAGCATCTGCGCCACCGACCGCTGGGCCCACCTTCCCGCTCTCGAGCAAGTCGCCTCCTGGTACTGGATCATCACCCACCCGGGTGATCACGGCGACGTTCGCCAGCATGCATCCCGCGCCGTCTCGCAGGTCACTGCCGACACCCAGCAACGCGCGTTGGAGATCGTCGCCCACCGCTACGCCGTAGCCATCGGACTTGCCGACGAGTCCGGCTTTCCGGCGTCGGTTCGATCGCAGTGGCTGACCGACGAAGAAAACGACACGCTGTGCGCCGACCCGATCGCCGTCTCAGCGTTGCTCGTTACCCGCACCCTGTTTGTCACCCGGTCGCTTCCTGCCATCGAGCACTTTCTCGACCTGTTACGCGCGGACCCGCGCCTGCCGCACTGGCGCAGCGTCGCGGCCCAAGCGTTGGCCCGGCGCGATGAACTTGCCCGCTCCAAGCCGCGTTTGAACGTGCACAGACCCGATCCGAAGCAGCTCAAGGTCCTTTTCGCCAAGCGATGGGGGACCGAGGTGGACCGCATCGAACTGGCCCGTCGCGGCCTGATGAGCGAAGAAGCCTTTTACAGCGCCGCCACCCTGTTCGCGGTCGCGGCCGCGGATGACCGGTTGCCGTCCATCGAAGTCGGCGCCTTGGGTCCGGCCTAAAGCCGAGGCAACCTCGGCGCGGGGCAGCGGTGTTTTCGACACGGGTGCATCGTCAGCGGTCGGGCGCGCCGGTCACGACACATCGGGTGCGGCTGTAGATGGTGGGCATGCACAGATTGCAATGCGTGCACGCCGAACGGGCCCGCTGCCCGTCGGTGGCGATCCGATTGACCAAGTCGGGCTCGGCCAGCAGCGCCCGGGCCATGGCAACGAAGTCGAATCCCTCGGCCATCGCCAGGTCCATGGTCTCCCGGTTGGTGATTCCGCCCAGCAAGATCAGCGGCATCGACAACTCGGCGCGAAACAGCCGCGCATCGCGCAACAGATAGGCGTCGCGGTAGGGGTACTCGCGAAGAAACTTATGGCCGGTCATTCGGATGCCCCAGCGCAGCGGCGGCTTGAAGGCGCCGGCGAATTCCTTGACGGGCGCGTCGCCGCGGAACAGGTACATGGGGTTGACCAGCGAACTGCCGGCGGTGAGTTCCAGCGCGTCCAGCCCGCCGTCGTCCTGCAGCCACTTCGCCGTGGTCAGCGCTTCCTCGGTCGTGATGCCGCCGCGGATGCCGTCGGCCATGTTCAGCTTGGCGGTCACCGCGATCTGTTGTCCGACGGCGCGGCGAACGGCCAGTACCAATCCGCGTGCGACCTTGGCCCGGTTCTCCAGTGACCCGCCGAACTCGTCGTCGCGCCGGTTGATCAGTGGCGACAGAAACGAGCTCGCCAGATAGTTGTGGCCTAAATGGATTTCGACGGCGTCGAAGCCGGCGTCGACGGCCAGGCGAGCTGCGTTGGCGTGCGCGGCCAGCACGTCGTCGATGTCGTCGCGGGTCGCCTTCTTGGCGAACCGCATGGCGATCGGGTTGAAGAACCGCACGGGCGCCAGCGCGGTCGCCTTGTTGGACCGTGCGTCGGCCACCGGCCCGGCGTGGCCGATCTGGGCACTGACCGCCGCGCCCTCGGCGTGCACGGCCTCGGCGAGCCGGCGCAGCCCCGGCACCACCTCCGGGCGCATCCACATCCCGTCGCCACTGGTGCGGCCGCCGGGGGAGACCGCGCAATACGCGACCGTCGTCATACCGACCCCGCCCGCCGCCGGCAGCCGGTGGTACTCGATCAGATCGTCGGTCACCAACGCATCGGGCGTGCGCGCCTCGAAGGTCGCGGCCTTGATGACGCGGTTGCGCAGCGTCAGTGGGCCCAGCTTGGCCGGGCTGAACACGTCGGGGGCATCGGCCATGTCAGGAGCGTACGCGGCGGACGTGCCACACTGTCTGCCGTGGGCGCAATCACGCTGGACGGCAAAGCCACCCGCGACGAGATCTTTGTGGACTTGAAGCGGCGGGTGGCGGTTCTGACTTCGTCCGGGTCCGCGTCGGGCCGCCCGCCCGGTTTGGGCACCATCCTGGTCGGTGACGACCCCGGCTCGCAGGCCTACGTGCGGGGTAAGCACGCCGACTGCGCCAAGGTCGGTATCACCTCGATTCGCCGCGACCTGCCCGCCGACATCAGCACCGCCACGCTCAACGAGACCATCGACGAACTGAACGCCAACCCCGGCTGCACCGGCTACATCGTGCAGCTGCCGCTGCCCAAACATCTGGACGAGAACGCGGCGCTGGAGCGCGTCGACCCGGGCAAGGACGCCGACGGGCTGCATCCCACCAACCTCGGCCGGCTGGTGCTCAACACCCCGGCGGCGCTGCCCTGCACCCCGCGCGGCATCGTGCACCTGCTGCGGCGCTACGACGTCGAGCTGGCCGGGGCGCACGTGGTGGTCATCGGCCGCGGCGTGACGGTCGGCCGCCCGCTGGGCCTGCTGCTCACCCGCCGCTCCGAGAACGCGACGGTGACGTTGTGCCACACCGGAACCCGCGACCTGTCGGCGTTGACCAGGCAGGCCGACATCATCGTCGCGGCCGTCGGGGTGCCGCACCTGCTGACCGCGGACATGGTGCGCCCCGGCGCCGCGGTCGTCGACGTCGGAGTCAGCCGCACCGACGACGGACTGGTCGGCGATGTACACCCCGATGTCTGGGAGGTCGCCGGTCACGTGTCGCCGAACCCGGGTGGCGTGGGGCCGCTGACCCGGGCGTTCCTGCTGACCAACGTCGTCGAGCTGGCCGAGCAACGATGACGGCGCGGGCCGTCCTGGCGCACACGTTTCGCGCGCAGTGGCCGATCCTGCTCGTAGGGCTGATTTTCGTGGTGGCGTTCGTGCTGGTGGGGGCGAACTTTTGGCGCCGTGGTGCGCTGCTGATCGGGATCGGTGTGGGCGTGGCGGCCGCACTGCGGCTGGTGTTGTCCGACGAGCTGGCCGGCCTGCTGGCGGTGCGCAGCAAGGGAACAGACTTCATCACCATGGCGCTGGTGGGGGCCGCGATGGTCTATATCGCGTCAACGATCGACCCGCTGGGCACCGGCTGAAACCTACAACCCGGGAATCCCCGGTATCTGCGGCAAACCCGGCAGGTTGCCGGTCGCCACGTCGGTCATCGCCTGCGGGCAATACGTCGAGATGGCGATGCTGGTGAAAATTTGTGCCATCGGCTTGGGCATGCCGGTGCCCGTGGCGACGACGGTCGCTGCCGCCGAGTTGAACGTCCCGCCCGGTCGGGCCAGTGTCGAGCACACGGAATGGCCCAAATCCACGGCACTTGCCGGGTCGCCGTAGTTGACGCCGGCCTGGTTGAGCGCGTTGATGAAGGCGTCGTCGATCGTGCCGGCCTCAGCCGGTGCCGCCAATGCCGCGGCCGCGGTGAGAAGCACCGCGGACCCCGCCAGCAGGCGAGTCGTGAGTGGCTGATGGCGCCATGTTTTCATGTCTGCTCCCCATTCGTATCGGAGCGCACCAGGCCGTTCGGGCACACTCAGGTTTCCCTACGAACCTTGGTGCACGGCCGTCACGTTTCGAACACGACCGCGTAAAGGTTTGCCTTCTACTGTCAGCACGGGCTCAACGACACGATCGCGTCACACTGTGCCACGACACGTCGCACCTCACCGGTTTCGCCGCCGCGCTGATTGACAATGCGGCCCATGATTTCTCGGCAAGCGTTCCTTCGCGGCGCGGTGGGAGCGTTGGCGACATCGGCGGTATTCGGGCACGTGCGGGCGGCTGCGGATCCGTCCAGCGGTTGGACCGGTCTGGCCTCCTCGATCGGTGGCCGGGTGCTGCTGCCGGACAGCGGGGGCTCGTTCACGTCGGGCAAGCAGGTTTTCAACGCGCTCTACAACGGCTCGAACCCGGCGGCAGTGGTCACGGTCACCTCGCAGGCCGACGTCGAGAAGGCGGTCGCGTTCGCGGCCGCCAACAAGCTCAAGATCGCCCCGCGCGGCGGCGGGCATTCCTACATCGGCGCCTCGGCCGCGGCCGGCGCCATGGTGATCGATCTGCGCGGCCTGACCGGCGGCGTGAATTTCGACAGTGCCACCGGAAACGTCACGATGCCGGCCGCGACCGATCTGTATGCGGTGCAGCAGGCGCTGGCCGGCGCCGGCCGCGCGATTCCCACCGGCAGCTGCCCGACCGTCGGCGTGGGCGGGCTGACACTCGGCGGTGGAATGGGCGCCGATTCCCGCCACGCCGGCCTGACCTGTGATGCGCTCAGGTCAGCGACGGTGGTGTTGCCCAGCGGGGAAACGGTCACCGCATCCGCCGACGATCATCCCGACCTGTTCTGGGCGTTGCGGGGCGGCGGGGGCGGCAACTTCGGGGTGACGACGTCGATGACGTTTGCGACCTTCCCCACCGCGGATGCCGACGTGGTGCGCGTCGACTTCGCCCCGTCGTCGGCGGCCCAGGTGCTGACCGGCTGGCAGACCTGGCTGGCGGCAGCCGACCGCAACACCTGGGGCCTGGTCGACATGTCGGTCAGCGCGTCGCAGGCCAATTGCCATGTGCTGGCAACGTGCCCGGCGGGATCCGGCCCCGCGGTGGCCAACGCGATCACCTCCGCGGTCGGTGTCCAGCCCACCGGGGTCGAGCACAAGACGCTGAGTCATATGGACCTGGTGATGTATCTGGCCGGCGGCAGCTCGACGAGTTCACCGCGGGCCTTCGTGGCCGGGTCCGACGTCATCGGCACGGTGAATTCGGCTGCGGCACAGTCCATTGTCGCAGCGCTGGGCAAGTGGCCGCCGGCCTCGGGACGTGCGTCGGTGATCGTGGACACGCTCAGCGGCGCGGTCGGCGATATCGATCCGAGTGGCTCGGCATTTCCGTGGCGCCGGCAATCCGCCGTCGCGCAATGGTACGTCGAGACGCCCAACAGCGGGCAAGCCGCCGTCGCCAACAAGTGGCTAAGCGCCGCACATCAAGCGGTGCAACAGTTTTCGGTCGGAGCGTACGTCAACTACCTGGAACCCAACACCACGCCGTCGCGATACTTCGGGTCGAACCTGTCGCGGCTCACCGAGATCCGGCAGCGATACGACCCGAACCGATTGATGTACTCCGGTCTCAGCTTCTAACTGTCATTCGTCAAATCGGCCGTGTCACTGTGACTTCAGCCCGACCGGGGTTACGTTGGTGGTCGCGGCCAGGGTCGGGGGTGGGCGCCTGCACACCAGACGCACGCGCAGGTGGTGGCTCATATACAGAACACCTCGGTGATGCTGGTGTGGCCACTGTGACCCGCTTGGCTGGTCAGCTGCGTGCCGATTTTCCGGCTTCGGTCTTGGCATTCCGGCGACATCGGACACAACAGGTGCCGTCAACTGGCCGCGGTCACGCCAGCGCCCTGGAACCCGACACCGCGCCGGCGCGACACTTCGGCCCAAACGCTGCCCGACTGCAGTGCGTGGACACCGCGCCGGCCCAACGCGTGGACACTGTTGTCGAGCACCCCGGCGATCCAGGCCGCGGCGCGTTCGGCGACGGCGCGGCACCCGATTACGTCCGAAAGTGGCTTGTTCTGGGCTGCGTCGGTTCTCCGGACGGCCTGTCTACTCGTCCCCTATCGTTTAGCTGTGCGTGAGAACTCGATTCCCGCCGTGCTGCAGGAACGTGCCAGTCTGCGGCCTGACGAGACAGCGTTCACGTTTGTCGACTACGAGCAGGACCGGGCGGGCGTTGCGCAAAGTCTGACGTGGTCGCAGCTGTACCGGCGGACGCGCAACGTTGCACAACAGCTCCGCGCCCGCGGGTCAACCGGTGACCGCGCGGTGATACTGGCACCGCAAGGACTGGAGTATGTCCTGGCGTTTCTGGGCGCACTGCAGGCCGGTCAGATCGCGGTTCCGTTGTCGATGCCGCTGGGTGGCGCCAGCGATGAGCGGGTCAGTGCCGTCCTGGGCGACGCGTCGCCGTCGACGATTCTGACGACGTCGGCTGTCGCCGGCACCATCGCCGAATGCGTCAGGTCCGAAGCCCGCGACCGCGGCGCGCCGTCGCTGATCGAGGTTGATCTGCTGGACTTGGACTCCCCGAGCGGACCCGCTGACGAAGCCTCGCCTAGACCAGACATCGCCTATTTGCAGTACACCTCGGGGTCTACCCGTACGCCGGCGGGAGTTGAGATCTCGCACAAGAACATTCACGTCAACGTCGAGCAAATTCTGTCCAGCTTGTATCGGGACCGCGGCGAGGTCGCTCCGCCGGACACCACCGTCGTGTCGTGGCTGCCGTTCTTTCACGACATGGGTTTGGTCCTGGGAATTGCGATCCCGATTCTGGGCGGCTTTGCGGGAGTGCTGACCAGCCCGGGGTCGTTTTTGCAACGACCGGCGCGGTGGATGCAATTGACGGCAAGTAACAGCTCCGTATTCACCGGCGGGCCCAACATTGCATTCGAATTGGCGGCGGCAAAAACATCAGATGACGACATGGCCGGGCTCGACCTCGGGGACGTGCGCAACATTGTCAGTGGTGCCGAACGCGTACAACCCGCGACGCTGCGGCGCTTCGCCAAACGATTCGCCGCGTTCAACCTCGACCCCAAGGTGTTGCGGCCCTCGTATGGGCTGGCGGAAGCCACGGTGTACGTGGCGACCCGCGAAAGCGATCAACCACCGCTGGCTGTCAATTTCAAAACCGAGGAACTGACCGCCGGCCGCGCGCAGCGGTGCGCCGGCGGAGACGGCACACCGCTGGTCAGCTACGGCATGCCGCGCTCGCCGATGGTGCGCATCGTCGACTCAGAGACCGGTATCGAGTGTCCGGAGGGCGCCGTCGGTGAGATCTGGGTACATGGTGACAACGTCTCGACGGGCTATTGGCAGAAACCGCAAGAGACGGAACGGACCTTCGGTGCAACCCTGGTCGCACCGTCGGCCGGAACGCCCGCAGGGCCTTGGCTGAGGACCGGTGATCTGGGCGTCGTCTCCGAAGGCGAGTTGTTCATCATCGGCCGTATCAAGGATCTGCTGATCGTGTACGGCCGCAACCACTCTCCCGACGACATCGAGGCGACGATCCAGGAGATCACCGGAGGCCGCTGTGTGGCGATCGCGGTTCCCGACGACGACGGCGTCGAAAAGCTGGTCACGATAGTCGAATTCAAGACGCGCGGCGACTCCGACGAGGCGATGCGGCTGATGAGTGTCGTCAGGCGGGAAATCACCTCCAAGATTTCGAAGTCGCAGGGCCTGAGTGTGGCGGATCTCGTTCTGGTTCCACCTCATTCGATTCCGCTGACCACAAGCGGCAAGGTCCGGCGACGGGACTGCCTACAGCTGTACCTGCGCGATGAGTTCACCCGGCTGGACGGGCAGAGCCGTCGGCGAGAAAAGCGCGTGGACCCAGATATTGCTGACACCGCTGCCAGCGCCGGGGCCGACGTGACGTTGGCACAACGCCTACGTACGCTGCGCCAGCAGCAACACGACCTGCTGTTCGGGATGGTGTGCGAGCAGGCGGCAACGGTGCTGGGCTATCCCAGCCCAGAGGACATCGACCCCGAGTGCACATTTCAGGACCTGGGGTTTGACTCGGTGAAAGCCACCGAATTGCTTGACCGCCTCAAGACGGTCACCGGGCTGGCATTGCCACCCACCCTGGCCTTCGACTACCCCACCCCGGCCGAGTTGGCTACCCACCTGGGCCAGCTTCTGAGCGGGTCGGTTGTGGTGGCTGCGCCGGTGCAGCCACAGGTGGCGACGAACGAACCGGTAGCAGTCGTGGGGATGGCCTGCCGGTTCCCCGGGGGCGCGGATTCGGCGGCGGCACTGTGGGATCTGGTGGCCGGCGGCGCCGAGGCCGTGGGGGAGTTTCCGACCGACCGCGGCTGGGACCTGGCGGACTTGTTTGACCCCGACCCTGATGCGGTGGGCAAGACCTACACGCGTGCCGGGGCGTTTCTGGCCGATGCGAGCGGGTTTGACGCCGAGTTTTTCGGGATCTCGGCGCGGGAAGCCCAGACCATGGATCCCCAGCAGCGGCTGCTGCTGGAAGTGTGCTGGGAAGCGTTGGAAACCAGCCGAATTGACCCGGCCGCGTTGGTCGGTTCGGAGACCGGGGTGTTCGTCGGAGCCTGGTCCCAGCAGTATGGCGGGAACGGTTCTGATGGCGCGGAGGGATACGCCATGACTGGGACGTCCACCAGTGTGGCCTCCGGGCGGGTCGCTTATGCGTTGGGTTTACAGGGCCCGGCTATCACCGTTGACACGGCTTGTTCGTCGTCGCTGGTGGCCGCGCATCTGGCGGCTCAGTCGCTGCGGAACGGGGAATGCAGTTTGGCCCTGGCCGGTGGCGTCACCGTGATGACCACGCCGGCAGTGTTCACCGAGTTCTCCCGGCAACGCGGGTTAGCTGCCGACGGGCGTTGTAAAGCATTTGCGGCCGCTGCCGACGGTACCGGCTGGGGCGAAGGGGCCGCGGTACTGGTGCTGGAACGGCTCAGCGACGCACATCGCAACAACCACCCGGTGCTGGCGGTCGTCGCGGGATCGGCGATCAACCAAGACGGTGCCTCCAACGGGTTGACCGCCCCCAACGGGCCCGCTCAGCAGCGCGTCATCACCCAAGCCGTCGCCAATGCCGGTATCGGGCTCGACGAGGTCGACGTCGTCGAGGCCCACGGAACCGGCACCACACTGGGCGACCCGATCGAGGCCGGCGCCCTGATCGCCACCTACGGTGCCGCGCGTGGGCCGGAGCACCCGCTGTGGTTGGGATCGATCAAATCCAACATCGGTCACACCCAGGCCGCCGCCGGTGTCGCCGGAATGATCAAGATGATCGCCGCCCTCAACCACGACAGCCTGCCGCCGACCCGCAACGTCGATCGCCCCAGCCCGCACATCGACTGGTCGGCCGGCACCGTCCGGCTACTCACCCGACCGGTGCCCTGGCCGGTCACCGATCATCCCCGCACCGCGGCCGTGTCCTCGTTCGGGATCAGCGGCACCAACGCGCATCTCATCCTGCGGCAAGCCCCCATCCCGGCTGACACCCGACCCTCAGCCGGGCGCACCGATGACGGCGTTGAGTTCGGGCTGCCCGTATTGCCAATGTGGCCGGTTTCGGCGCGCACCCGCGTCGCGTTGTGCGCGCAGGCCGACCGGCTACACCAACTGCTGGTCCGCCGTCCCGACCTGGACCTCGCCGACGTGGCCTACAGCCTGGCCAGCACCCGCAGCCACCACCCGCACCGGGCCGTCCTGACGGTGCCGGCCGACAGCCCCGATCCCCGGACCGAGCTGCTGGCGGCACTCGAAGCGTTAGCCGCCGATCAACCACATCCCCACCTGATCCAACACCACCAACGCGCGACGTCGGCGGCCAAAACCGTGTTCGTGTTCCCCGGCCAGGGCGGCCAGTACCCCGGTATGGCCGCCGAGCTCTACGGCCGGCACCACGCGTTTTCCGCCGCGCTCGACGAGTGTGATCAGGCCCTGGGTGCCTGCACGGGCTGGTCGGTGCGTGCGGTGCTTCGTGGTGAGCCAGGCGCCCCCTCCCTGGATCGCGTCGATGTGGTCCAGCCGGTGTTGTTCGCGGTCATGGTGTCGTTGGCCCGCACTTTGATCAGCTACGGGATCGAACCGGACGCGGTGATCGGACACTCTCAAGGCGAGATTGCGGCCGCCCATGTCGCCGGGGTGTTCACCCTTGAGCAGGCCGCCAAAATCGTGGCGCTGCGCAGCTCGGCCCTCGCGGATCTGGCCGGGGCTGGTGCGATGGCATCGGTGTTGCTGGCCGCTGACGACGTGGCTGCGCGGCTGGGGCCTTACGGTGATGCATTGGCGGTCGTTGCGGTCAACGGACCCACCCAGACCATCATCAGCGGTGGTCCCGCCGCGATGGCGCGGTTCGTCGCGGCTTGCGAGGGAGACAACGTCCAGATCCGTTCCATCCCAGTCGATTACGCCTCACACTGCGGTCAGGTCGAACCGTTGCGCGAGCGCCTACTTGAGGAGCTGGCTGGGCTGACCCCGAAACCCGGGCGGATCGCCCTGTATTCCACCGTGCACGGCGTCATGTCGGACCAGCCGCTGGACACCACCACCATGACCGCCGACTATTGGTATGCCAATTTGCGTCAACCGGTCCGGTTTTACGACAGCATCCGACATCTGCTGGCCGCTGCTGAGCAGGTGTTTGTAGAAGTATCACCGCACCCGGTGCTGGCCCCGGCGATCGCCGACACCCTGGCCGGCACTGCCGGGCGTTCTGGCTCGGCGGTCCTTCCCACCCTGCATCGCGAGCGCCCCGACCTGGACGCCTTGACCACCACGCTGGCCCGGCTGCAGGTTCATGGTCGTAGCCCGGACTGGTCGGTGGTGTATCCCCACGCCCGCACGGTGGAGCTGCCGACGTATCCCTTCCAACACCATCGGTATTGGCTGACCCCACGATCCAGCACCGATGCTGCCGGCCTGGGGCTGGATCAACCGCAGCATCCGTTACTCGGGGCGATCACCACATTGGCCGATCGGGACGAGGTTGTGGCCACCGGTCGGTTGGCTGTCGGTTCGCAGGGCTGGCTTGCTGCCCATCGGGTGGGTGACGTGGTGGTGTTGCCCGGGACCGGGTTTGTCGACGTCTTGTTGGGGGTCGGGGATTACGTGGGGTGTCCAGTCATTGACGAGTTGATATTGCACACCCCTCTCGTGCTCGCCGAACACACCCCGACCGATATCCAGATCAGCGTGGCCGGCCCCGACGGGGGCGGGCGACGCTCGTTCACCGTCCATTCCCGCACCGGCAGCGACCATCGGGCCGAGGCGGGCTGGGTGTTGCACGCCAGCGGAATCCTCGGCTCCGAGCAAACCGCTGCCGGTGAACCACCCATCCCGGCATTACCGATGACGGCTATCGATGTTGACGGTTTCTATCAGCAACTGGCCGAATGCGGCCTGCACTACGATCCGCCGTTCTGCTCGGTACGCGGGATCGGCCACGAGCCGGCCGACCCCGACCACATCTACGCGGAGGTGGCCCTGCCTGCCGGGACCGATATCACCGGTTACGGGATCCACCCGGCTTTGCTGGATGCCGCGCTGCAGCCCATAGCCGCCGCCCTGGGCGTCGGGGCGGACGCCGAGCCGGCGGCGGTGCGCCTGCCGTTCGTGTTCAGCGGGGTCACCCTGTATGCAACCGCGGCCACCCGGCTTCAGGTGTGGCTGAGCCGCACCGGCGTCGACACCTTCACCCTGCAGGCCAGCGATCCCGCCGGCGCGCCGGTAATCAGCATCGACACGGTCGTGGTGCGGGTCCTGCCCGACACGGCGACTCTTACACCAGCCACGACGGCGGCGCCGTCCGTTCAGGGTTTGTGGGAGCTGGCCTGGCCGCCCCTGTCCACCGATGCTGCCGCAGCGGCCGAGCTGCCGCAGTGGGTGGTGGTCGCCGAAGATCTCGATGCGCTGTCGACCAGCCTGCGCAACGGCCCGGTACGCCCCGATTTGGATGCTGTGCGGCCATGCCCGCCGGTGGTGTTGTGGTCGTTGGCGCTGCCGGAACGTCCCGGCCATGACGGTGATGCCGTATCGAGCATTCATGTGCTGACCCGACGGGTGCTGGCCGGCGTGCAGGCGTGGCTGGCCCGCCCGGACACGTCCGGCACGGTGTTGGTGGTTCTGACGGCTCGCGCGGTGGCGATCAGCCCCCATGACCGGGCGCCGGATCTGGCGCAGGCCGCGGTGTGGGCGCTGCTGCACAGCGCCCAAAACGAGTATCCGGGCCGGATCCGGCTGGTCGATACCGACCACGCCGCCACCAGTGCCGACACCGCGCTGCACCTGCTGGCCACCTTCGCCGGCACCAGCGGTGAGCCGCAACTGGCGTTGCGTGACGGTATCGCTCATATTCCCCGGCTGACCCCGGCGCGGGCGTTGACCCCGCCGCCGACACCGCACTGGCAGCTGATCACCACCGGTCGCGGGGATTTGGCGAACCTGACCCTGGTTCCCACCCCGGCGCCGACGGCGTTGGGCCCGGGTCAGATCCGGGTGCAGATCCGCGCCGCCGGCCTGAATTTCCATGACGTGGTGGTCGCCCTGGCGGCGATCAGCGATGAAGGCCTTGGCGCGGAAGCGGCCGGTGTGGTCATCGACACGGCGGCCGACGTCACGGATTTCGCGCCGGGGGATGCGGTGATGGGGCTGTTCCCCAACAACGCGTTCGCCCCCGCCGCCACCACCGATCACCGCAGCGTCGTGGCCGTCCCGCCGGGATGGTCCTACCCGCAAGCGGCTTCGGTTCCGGCCGCGTATATCACCGCGTACAGCGTTTTGATCGACATCGCGCAGCTGTCGGCCCGACAGCGGGTGCTCATCCACTCCGCTGCCGGCGGGGTCGGCCAGGCCGCCATCCGCATCGCAGCGCACCTGGGTGCCGAGGTGTTCGCCACCGCTCATCCCGCCAAGCACCACATCCTGCGCGGGCTGGGCATACCCGAGGATCACATCGCCTCCTCGCGCACCCTGGACTTCGGTGACACCTTCGCCGCAGCCGGTGGGGGGCGCGGCATGGACGTGGTGTTGAACAGTCTTCGCGGCGAATTCGTGGACGCGTCGCTGCGCCTGGTGGCCCCGGGCGGGCGCTTTGTCGAGATCGGCAAGACCGACATCCGGGCAGCCACCGACGTCGCACAGACTCATCCGGACCTGAGCTATCACGTCTACGACCTCAGCGCCGCCACCCCCGAACAGCTGCAACGCGCCTGGGCCGGGGTGCGCGAGTTGATCAGCACCGGGGTGATCGCGCCCCTGCCGGTGACGCGCTACGGGCTGCTGCGCGCCCCCCAGGCATTCCGCGACATGAGCCAGGCCCGCCACACCGGCAAAATCGTGCTCACCCCGCCCGCGGTGCTCGATCCGCAGGGCACGGTGCTGATCACCGGGGGCACCGGCATGCTCGGCGGGCTGTTCGCCGAACACCTGATCACCGGCTACGGTGTGCGACGGCTGTTGTTGACCTCGCGGCGCGGCGCCAGAACGCCCGAAGCGGTCGAGCTTGCCGAGCGCCTTCAGAATTTAGGTGCCGATGTCACGATCAGCGCCTGCGACTGTGCCAACCCGACCGAGCTGGCCGCCCTGATCGGCTCGATTCCCGCCGAGCACCCATTGACCGCGGTCATCCACGCCGCCGGAGTGCTCGATGATGCGGTGACCAGCCAGCTCACCCCACAACAGCTCGACAACGTGCTGGCCGCCAAAGCCGACAGTGCCTGGTACCTGCACCAACTCACCGCCAACACCGAGCTGGCCGCGTTCGTGTTGTTCTCCTCGGCCGCCGCTGTCCTGGGCGCCCCGGGGCAAGCCAACTACGCGGCCGCCAACGCCGTCCTCGACGCCCTGGCCCTCGACCGCCCGGCGGCTACCAGTCTGGCGTGGGGGTATTGGCAGCCCTCCTCCGGGATGACCGGCAACCTCGAGTCGCGTGATCTCACCCGTCTGACCCGCAGCGGGATGGTCCCGATCACCGCCGGCCAGGGTTTGGCCCTGTTCGATGCCGCCCTTGCCCAGCAGCACCCCAATCTGATCCCGGCCCCGCTCAGCACCCGGGCGCTGGCGGCGTTGGCCCGGGAAAACAGCCTGCCTCCGATCCTGGCCGCGCTGATCACCGCCCGGCCTCAGGCCGCCGCGGCCGACTCCCGCGCGCTGGCTGCGCGGCTGGCCGGGCTGGCCCCCGAGCGACAGCACGACATGCTGGCCAACCTGGTCATCACCGCCACCGCGGCCGTGCTGGCCCACCCGGACCCGGCAGCAATGGATCCCGAACAGCCCTTCAAGGACCTCGGCATCGACTCGCTCAGTGCGCTCGAACTGCGCAACACCCTGTCGGCCCAAACCGGAGTAGCCTTGCCGGCCACCGTCACCTTCGACCACCCCAGCCCCGCGATGCTCGCCGCCCACCTCGCCGGTTTGCTCAGCGTCACCGCTGCGCCCGCGGGTCCGGCGGCGGAGGTCGCCGCGGGTGGCGCCGAGACGGTGGACAATCGGCTCGCCTACCTGGATCAAGCGGCGTTCCTCGGGCTGCGGGCGGGACACGTGTCGCTGCTGCAGGTGACATGGATCTACGACCGCGCCGTCGACGTTGACGGGTTGCGGCGTTTTCACCGCAATCTCGGACGCGGGCTGTTGGGCCGCAGGATCGAACGATCGCCGGTGCCGTTCGCCCGTGATCACTGGGTGTTGGCGCCGGCGCCGGCGGAGATTGACTTCGCCGCGACGCCGCGGCGGCGCGCCGATCTGGGCGCGTGGGTCGACGAGCGGGCGCGCCTACCCATCGATCCGGAGTGGGGGCCGGCCTGGCATCTCGGCGTGTTACCGCTCGAGGACGGCGGGACGGCGATAAGTCTGGTGGCCTCGCATGCGGTGGTCGACGCGATCGCTTTCGGCCAGGCGATAGTCGACGCGGCCGAGGGCAGGACGCGAGATCTGGGTTATCTGCCCGCGGGATCGCGCACCCTCAGGCGGGCGTTGCGAGCGGATCTCCGGCAAACCGTCGAGGAACTGCCCGACGTAGTGCACGCTGTGGGTGGCGTGGTGCGAAGGCTTCGGCGGGATCGCGAGGAGTTCCGGTCATCAATCAAAGCGGCACCGCCTTCCCGGAGGACGCCCGGCGGCGACCAGACGGTGGAGGTTCCCGCCGTGACCGCATGCATCGATCTGGCGGAATGGGATGCTTGTGCGAAAAGGCTTGGCGCGAACAGTAACTCGCTTGTAGGCGGGGTTGCCTGCAGGCTCGCGGTGCGGGCCGGACGGGTTCAGGACGACGGAACGGTCACCCTACGATTCGTGGTGTCGCTTCGGACCGAAGGCGATACCCGCGGCAATGCGCTGACCGCTGTCGACGTGGCCGTCGACCCGGAGCACGCGGCGAGGAACCTCGGGGAAATGCACGCCAAGATCACCCGAGCCGTCCTCGAAGCGATGGAGGATTCCGACAACGAGTTACTGGCACCGCTCCCGCTGGCAGCGGTGACACCGACGTGGGTGGCCAGGAGGCTCCTCGGGATGGCGGCGGGTGGTCCCGGCCTTCCCGTCACGTGCTCCAATGTCGGTGACCTGCCCCCGGCCGCCAACCGTCCCGACGGCACCGATGCCGACTCGTCGTACATGCGACAGATCGAGCCCAATATCACCAGAAACGAACTCGAGGGCACGGGCGGACGAATGCTGCTGAGTTCGGGGCGCAGCCGCGGGAAGATGCGTATCGGAGTCTCTGCGTATATTGTCGGTCGCTCGAATACCACAGATGAGCTGCGGGAGCTGGTGTCGCACACCTTGGCCGAATTCGATCTGAATGCCGAGATCGATTGCTAGTCTTACGCTTTCGCGTGAGGTTGGCTCGGCTCACCAGCCGTCGCGCTAGCTTTGCCGCTCCCGGCGTTGCTATTCACAAGCGCCGCAACGCCACCCGATCCTCAGGACAGCGTTGCCCGTACACACACCGTAACGTACGGCAGCGCCAAACCGGCCGAATTCGCCAGGGCCGGATGAGTGGCCAGCAACTGACGCACCTGGCCGAGTGTCTTGGTGCGGACTTTCGCCGGTGAGGTGATGCAGTAGGTGCGAGACGCCACCAAATCGATCAGTGCTTGCGGCGTAAGGTAATTGGTCCACTCGACCTGAAAACGTTCCACGTCGGTGAACGGTTCGGGCAACGTCGCCTTGTCACGCGCCGGGTCGCCGTCCCGCCCGACGATGTCGCCCAGCTCGCGGACCCAGCCCAGCCGCTCGTCGCGGGTGTTCCACACCAAACCCAACCGGCCGCCCGGCCGCAGCACCCGCGCGACCTCGGGGATGGCGCGCGCGGGATCCACCCAATGCCAGGCCTGAGCCACCAGCACGGCGTCGACGCTGTTGTCGTCCAACGGAATCTCTTCCGCCGTGCCCAGCAGCGCCAGCGTTTCCGGCAGCGAGGCACGCAGCACCTCGAGCATCTCGGGAATCGGGTCTACGGCCACCACGTCCAGACCGCGCTCGACCAGCCGGGTGGTCAGTTTGCCGGTACCGGCACCCAGGTCAAGGACTTTGCGGGCACCGGTCGGCAGCAGCCAGTCGATGGCTTCCGGTGGATAAGAGGGGCGGCCCCGTTCGTAAGCGGCTGCTGCCGAACCGAATGACAGCGATGGGTCCTGGCTGGACCGGGTCACCATGGACGCACGCCCCGATAGTCGGCTTGATGATCAGCCAAATACAGTGTCTGACGGATCAATTCGCCGACAGCCTCCATTTCGATCAGGAAGCCGTCGTGCCCGCAGACGGACTCGACAACGCGCAGCCCGGCGCAGCCGGGCAGCAACTCGGCCAGTTCTTGTTGCAAGCGCAGCGGATAGAGGCGGTCGGAGGTGATACCACCGACCACGACGGGCACCGGACACCCGCGCAGTGCCGCGGCGACCCCGCCGCGTCCACGACCGACGTCGTGACTGTTGAGGGTCTCGGTCAACACCACATAGCTACCGGCGTCGAATCGGGACAACAGCTTGTCCCCCTGGTGTTCCAGGTAGCTCTGCACCGCGTAGCGTCCGCCGTCGGCGGGGTCTTCGCCGTCTTGACCGCGGTTGGCAAACCGGTTGTCGAGTTCGGTCTCGCCGCGGTAGGTCAGGTGGGCAAAGCGCCGGGCGATCTTCAGCCCCGCCTCGGGCTTGCGGCCCGTGTCGTGGTAGTCGCCGCCCTGCCAATTCGGGTCGGCCTTGATGGCCTCGATCTGGGTTGTCTGCGTGCCGATCTGGTCCGCGGTGGCGCGCGCGCCGACGGCCAGCAGCAGCGCCGAGCGCACCCGGTCGGGGTGGCCGACAATCCATTCCAGCGCACGAGCCCCGCCCATGGATCCACCGACCACCGCGGCCACCTGGGTGATGCCCAACGCGGCCAGCGCGGCCATATCGGCCTCCACCTGGTCGCGTACCGTGATCGTCGGAAACCTTGAGCCCCAGGGTTTCCCGTCGCGCGCAAGCGAACTGGGCCCGGTGGAGCCGCGGCAACCGCCCAGCACATTGGTGGCCACCGCGCACCAGCGGTCGGTGTCGATCGGCGCGCCCGGCCCGGCCACCCCGTCCCACCAACCGGGGGTGGGGTGCCCCGGCCCGGCGGGTCCGGTGATGTGTGAATCACCGGTGAGGGCGTGCAGCACCACCACAACGTTGTCGCGGTTGGGCGACAACGTGCCCCAACGCTGTACGGCGATGCAGACGTCGTGGATCACCGCACCGCTTTCCAGGCGCAGCGGGCCGATGTCGACCAGACCGATCTCACCTTCGGCGGGCAGCGTCTGGGTGGGCACGTCGGAGATCGTCACGTCAGAGCCCCTCAGAAGGCTGCCACGGTGTGCGACTGGCCGCTGAACTCGCTGAATCTTCGGGCCGCGGCAAAGCCGAGCTCGAGGTCGGCGAGGATGTCGTCAATGCCCTCGATCCCGACGGCCAACCGCACCAACCCTGGGCTGACGCCGGTGGCCAGCTGCTCGGCCGGGCTCAGCTGAGCATGGGTGGTGGATGCCGGGTGGATCACCAGCGAGCGCACGTCACCGATGTTGGCGACGTGGCTGTGCAGTTTCAGCGCGTTGACGAACGCCTTGCCGGCCTCGATACCACCGGCCAGCTCGAAGGACAGGACAGCGCCGGTGCCCTTGGGCGCCAGCTTCTTTGCCCGCTCGTACCACGGTGAACTGGGCAGCCCCGCGTAGTTGACCGACAGCACCTCGTCGCGGGCTTCCAGGAACTGGGCTACGCGTTGAGCGTTGGCGACGTGCCGCTCGATCCGCAGGCTCAGCGTCTCCAGACCCTGCGCCACCAGGAAGGCGTTGAACGGCGAGGCCGCCGAACCCAGATCGCGCAGCAGCTGCACGCGAGCCTTGAGCGCGAACGCCGGTGGACCCAGTTCGGCAAACACCACGCCGTGGTAACTGGGATCGGGGGTGGTGAATCCGGGGAAGCGGCCCTGCGTCCAGTCGAAGGTGCCGCCGTCGACGATCACACCCGCGATCGCGGCCCCGTGTCCGCCCAGGTACTTGGTGGCCGAGTGCACCACGATGTCGGCGCCCTGGGTGAACGGCTGGATGAGGTAGGGCGTGGCGATGGTGTTGTCGACGATCAGCGGTACGCCGTTGCGGTGCGCAACCTCGGCGACCCCCGGGGTGTCCAGGATGTCGATCTGCGGGTTGGAGATGGTCTCGGCGAAAAAGGCCTTGGTGTTGGGCCGGACGGCTGCCTGCCAGGAGTCCAGATCGTCGGGATCCTCGACGAAGCTGACCTCGATGCCGAGCTTGGCCAGCGAATAGTGGAACAGGTTATAGGTGCCGCCATACAGGCGCGGGCTGGACACGATGTGATCGCCGGCGCCGGCCAGGTTCAGGATCGCGAAGGTCTCCGCGGCCTGACCCGACGACAGGAACAGCGCGGCCACCCCGCCTTCGAGGGCCGCGATGCGCTGCTCGACCACACCGGTGGTGGGGTTGCCGATCCGCGTGTAGATGTTGCCGGGCACCTCGAGCCCGAACAAAGCCGCAGCGTGCGCGGTGTTGTCAAAGGTGTACGAGGTGGTCTGGTAGATCGGCAGCGCCCGCGCATTGGTGGCGGAGTCGGGCTGCTGGCCGGCGTGAATCTGCTTGGTTTCGAACGACCAGTGCGCGGCCGGATCGCCGTCGGTGCTGGTGTCTTCGGCGCTCATAGACATAACTCCCTGTCAGCTCAGGGGGCCCGTCACGGCGGACCCGCGCTTGCCGTGTAGCCGATTGTGGCTACTCAACCGGGTCATCACCCGGGGCACCCCACCGCGGTTGGAGGGTTGCCGGCCAGCAAGCCGGGGCTTGACGCTGGCGCTCATGACCGATTCGAAGCCTACCGTACGGCGCCTGCTTCATGCCAACTCCGACCCGACTCCGACCCGAACTCCGGCCCGGCCGGGCGGGTGAACGCTCCTAGTAACCTGGCCAGCAGAGCAACCGCTCGCCGCAAAGCTCACCAGGCTGGAGGATTCGGGCCCGCATGTCCAGTGAAGCCAAGATCAAGGTCAAAGGCCCGTTGGTAGAGCTCGACGGTGACGAGATGACCCGCGTCATTTGGAAGCTCATCAAGGACAAGCTGATACTGCCGCATCTGGACATCAATCTGGAGTATTACGACCTGGGCATCGAGCACCGTGACCAAACCAACGACCAGGTCACCATCGATGCGGCCTATGCCATCAAGCGGCACGGTGTGGGCGTCAAATGCGCAACCATCACCCCCGACGAGGCGCGTGTCCAGGAATTCAACTTGAAGAAGATGTGGCTGTCACCCAACGGGACCATACGAAACATCCTGGGCGGCACCATCTTCCGCGAGCCGATCGTGATCTCGAATGTGCCGCGGCTGGTTCCGGGCTGGACCAAGCCAATCGTCATCGGCCGGCACGCTTTTGGCGATCAATACCGCGCGACGAATTTCAAGGTGGAAAAGGCCGGCACCGTCACCCTGACATTCACTCCCGCCGACGGCGGTCAGCCGATCGTCCATGAACTCGTGTCCATTCCCGAGGACGGCGGCGTCGTGATGGGAATGTACAACTTTCGCAAATCCATCCAGGATTTCGCGCGCGCGTCGTTCTCCTACGGCCTCAACGCCAAATGGCCGGTCTATCTGTCGACCAAGAACACCATCCTCAAGGCCTACGACGGCATGTTCAAAGACGAGTTCCAGCGAATCTACGAAACCGAATTCAAGGACAAGTTCGAAGCCGAGGGCCTGACCTACGAGCACCGGCTGATCGACGACATGGTTGCGGCGTGCCTGAAGTGGGAAGGCGGCTACGTCTGGGCGTGCAAGAACTACGACGGCGACGTCCAGTCCGACACCGTCGCGCAGGGCTACGGTTCGCTGGGGCTGATGACGTCGGTGCTGATGACCGCCGACGGCAAAACGGTCGAGGCCGAAGCCGCCCACGGCACCGTCACCCGCCATTACCGCCAGTACCAGGCCGGACAACCGACCTCGACCAACCCGATCGCCTCGATCTTCGCCTGGACCCGCGGACTGGCGCATCGCGGCAAGCTGGACAACACCCCCGACGTCGTCGAATTCGCCCAGAGGCTGGAAGACGTGGTCATCAAGACGGTGGAGAGCGGCAAGATGACCAAGGATCTGGCCGTCCTGATCGGCCCGCGGCAGGGCTGGCTCAATAGCGAGGAGTTTCTCGACGCGATTGCGAAGAACCTGGAGAAACGGCTGGTTGGTTAGGCCCGAAAGGTCCCGGCGCGCACGAGTGTGCGGCTACGGCTTTCAGAATGCGTCCAGGGTGGGTAACCGGCCGGAGAACTCCGCCACGAGTGCGCTGTCGACGCCGCCGCCGCACACTCGGCGAGAACCTGGAGTTGGTCAGCTCGCCGGCGGGTCGACGGCCCGGAGGTGCGGGCAGCATTCTTCGATGAAGCTGCTGATTACCTCGGTGATGCGTTCCGGCGCCTCGTACATCGGGACGTGGCCCACATTCTTGATCAGCGTGACGCGGTGGTCGTCGGGCAGGTGGGTGGTGAAGTGCCGGGTGTAGCGGGGTGAGGGGATGATCCGGTCCTTGCCGCAGATCACCAGGTGCGCCGGGACGGCGTTCTCGGCCAATTCCCGCAAGCCGTGCAGGAGCAGTGCCTTGACCAGCAGCTGGAAGTAGGCCGGGCAGTGCGCCACGTCGTCGATGATGCCGTGCAGTTCGGCGTCGCTGACCCCATTCGGTGAGGCGCTGATCGCGTAGGTGGCCAGCCGGCGGCTGAACGGCAGCCGCAACACCCGCTGCCGGAACATCCAGGCGGACACCAGCAGCGGGATACCCAGGATGAACTTGACGATCACCTCGAACTTGGCCGGGCTCCAGCGGTGCCAACCGCCGGCCGGGGCGATGCCGGTGACGCTGCGTGCCCGCCCTCGCCGCTCCAGCTCGAAGGCGACCCAGCCGCCCAGCGAGTTTCCGACGATGTGGGCGGTGTCCCAGCCCAGTTCGTCCATCTGGCGCTCGACGTGATCGGCCAGCACCGCCGAGGACAGGAACCAGGTACCGGCACGGGGCCCGCCGTTGTGGCTGGCCATGGTGGGGGCGAACACCTCGTAGCGGCCGGTGTCGGCCAGTTGGCGGGCCACTTTCTCCCATACCGCCTGAGACAGCAGGAACGGGTGCAGCAGCAGGACCGGCTCGCCGGAGCCCAGGTGGATCGGAGCGCGGGTAGGCATATTTCCGACATTACAAGGTGGTACCGCCGGTATCGCAAGCGTCTGCGAATCGCTCCGCCGGCCCGTGACAAGATCAGGGGCATCATGAGCACCCCCACCGGATCCCGCCGGATTTTCTCCGGCGTGCAGCCAACGTCCGATTCGCTTCACCTGGGCAACGCCCTGGGCGCCGTCACCCAGTGGGTCACGCTGCAGGACGACCACGACGCGTTCTTCTGCGTGGTCGACCTGCACGCGATCACCCTGCCGCAGGATCCGGAGGCGCTGCGCCGCCGGACCCTGATCACGGCCGCGCAATATCTGGCGCTGGGCATCGATCCGGCGCGCGCCACCATCTTCGTGCAGAGTCATGTCCCCGCTCACACCCAGTTGGCGTGGGTGCTGGGGTGTTTCACCGGTTTCGGGCAGGCGTCGAGGATGACCCAGTTCAAGGACAAGTCGAGTCGGCAGGGCAGCGAATCCACCACCGTCGGATTGTTCACCTACCCGGTGTTGCAGGCCGCCGACGTGCTGGCATACGACAGCGACCTGGTGCCGGTGGGGGAGGACCAGCGCCAGCACCTGGAGCTGGCACGCGACATCGCGCAGCGGTTCAACAGCCGCTTCCCGGACACCTTCGTGGTTCCCGATGTGCTCATTCCCAAGATCACCGCCAAGATCTACGACCTGCAGGACCCGACTTCCAAGATGAGCAAGTCGGCCAGCACCGACGCCGGGCTGATCAGCCTGCTCGATGATCCGGCGGTGTCCGCCAAGAAGATTCGCTCGGCCGTGACCGACAGTGAACGGGAGATTCGCTACGACCCGGACGCCAAACCTGGTGTGTCGAATCTGCTCAGCATCCAGTCGGCGGTCACCGGGGCCGGCATCGACACCCTGGTCGACGGCTATGCCGGACGCGGCTACGGCGACCTGAAGAAGGACACCGCCGAGGCCGTCGTCGCCTACGTCAGCCCCATCAAGGCCCGGGTGGACGAGCTGACCGCCGACGTGGCCGAACTCGAGTCCGTGCTGCAGGCCGGAGCCGAGCGCGCCCACGAAGTCGCCAGCAAGACCGTCCAGCGGGTCTATGAAAGGCTTGGTTTCCTACCGCAACGGGGTAATCACCTGCCATGAGCGAGCCGGCCGAGCCTGGAATCCTCGATAGGCTGCGGGCCCGGTACGGGTGGTTCGACCATGCGGTGCGCGCCTACACACGGTTCAGCGAGCGCCGCGGCGGCTTCTATGCGGCAGGCCTGACCTATTACACGATCTTCGCGTTGTTCCCGTTGCTGATGGTCGGTTTCGCGGTCGTCGGGTTCACGCTGTCGCGCAATGACAGGCTGCTGAACATGACCTACGACCGGATCCGGGCACTGGTTCCGGGCGCCTTCGGTCAGCAGCTGATCGACTTGGTGAACTCGGCGATCGATGCGCGGGCGTCCGTCGGTGTGATCGGCCTGGCCACCGCGGCGTGGGCCGGGCTGGGCTGGATGTCGCATCTGCGGGTGGCGTTGAGCGAGATGTGGGCGCATCCCGTCGAGTTGGGGAACTACGTGCGTAACAAGCTCTCTGACCTGGCGGCGATGGTCGGGACGTTCGTGGTGACCATGGCCACCATTGCGCTGACCGCGCTGGGCTACTTGCGGCCGATGGCTGCGGCGTTGAAATGGCTTGGGATACCTGAGCTTTCGGTGCTCGACTGGGCTTTCCGGGCGGTTTCGGTGGTGCTGTCGGTGGTGGTGTCGTGGCTGTTGTTCACCTGGATGATCGCGCGGCTGCCGCGGCAGTCGGGGCGCTTCGTCACCTCGATGCGGGCCGGTCTGATCGCCGCGGTCGGGTTCGAGCTGTTCAAGCAGGTGGGGTCGATCTACCTGCGGACAGTCCTGCGCAGCCCGGCCGGCGCGACGTTCGGGCCGGTGCTGGGTTTGATGGTGTTCGCCTATGTCACCGCCTACCTCGTGCTGTTTTCCACCGCGTGGGCGGCCACTGACTCCGCGGAGGACCCGCGTGCCAAGCATGTCGACCCGCCCGGCCCCGCGATCATCCGGCCGCGAATACAGGTCAACGAGGGCCTTGCTGCGCGTCAGGCGCTGGCTGCGGTGGTCACCGGAGCCGTTGGGGCCCTGACGTTTTCACGATTACTGCGGCGGCGAACCCGCGGGGTGGATTGACGGCAACGGCTGCCAGTGGCTTCTGAGCCTGAAAGCGTCTGCGGCAGCGGCCAATCCGGCACCAGCTGAGCCAGCCGCCCCACTTGGTGGCTTCGGCCTGGTCGCGGGCCATCATGGCCGTGGTGTTGGATTGGTGCGTGCCGGCCATCGACTGATACGCCCCCATCAGGTCTTGCAGGGCCTGGCTCCATTGCGCCTGCCAGGATTAGCGACTCAGAAGCCGGTGTAGGTGGACGCGGCGGCCGCATCAGCGGCCACATAGGTGCCCGCGGCGTCGCCGAAGTTGGCTTGCGCAATATCCAGCAAGGCGTTGACCTTCGCGGCGGCCGCCACGAAACGGGCGTGGGCGGCCTGAAAAGCCGCCGCGGACTCCCCGACGTGAAACGCCTGCGCCGACATCGCTGATTGCTCGGCCTGATCGATCGTGTGCCGCATCAACCCCGCCTTGGCGGCAAATGCCGACTGGGACGCGACCAGCTGTGGAATATGGGCGTCCAACATACTCATAACGGTTCCTCTCGAAGTGGTTTCGGGCTGCCTGCTGTCGGCTCAATGGCCGGCTGCCGCAAGCGCGTTCGACTCCCAGGTCGCCGGCAGCATCGGCAGCATCGGCATCTGCGCACCATCGCCAAGCTCGTCGGCCGGCACTGCCGCCAGCCCGGATGGCTGCGCGACGGTCTCCTTGATGGCGGTGCCGGCAAACCCGGAGAGGTCCGCGCCCCGATCAGAAGCCACCACCGAACCTGGTTCCACAGCCGACACCAGTCTTGCCTCCGGAGCCCGGCTCGCCGCGGGCCGCACGGGAGAAGACTCGCTTACCGCCGATGCCATCACCGTGGGTGCGGCAACGGGCACGGCGTCGGCCGTCTTGAGTTCGGCGTCAGCCGCGAGGTACTGGGTGATCCCGATCGGCAACGCCGTCGCCAACGGAATCGCCGCCGAAGCCGGCAACGCAAGCAGTGAACCGCCCAGCAGGAATGGCGATGCGATCAGCAGCAACGGCGGTCCCAGGATGAGCGCTAGGATCGCGAAGACTATCGCGTAGGTGAAAATCAGCAGCGGCGTGATGAGCGCGATGACGATCGCGTATGCCACGATGGCGAACAGGATCTCCAGCGATATCAGGATGATCTGGATCAATATCACGATGATGATCGGCAGCTCGCCCACCGTGGCGGCAATGCCCGGTACGGCGGCGGCTGCACCCAGGCCGGCATTGAGCAGTACCGGCGCCGGGGTGGTCTGAGGTGCCGACGCCAGGGCAGCGCCCGCAACGGCCTGATAGACGCTCATCGTCGTGGCCGCCTGGACCCACATCCGCACGTAGTCGGCCTCGTTGAGGGCAATCGGAATCGTGTTGATGCCAAAGAAGTTCGTCCCCACCAACACGGCGTGCGTGGTGTGGTTGGCGACCAGTTCGGCCAGCGTCGGCATGGCCGCCAGCGCGCTGGCATAGGCTCCCGCCGCGGTCTCGTGCTGGGCTGCCATCACCGCGCTGTCGGCACTGACCTGGGTCAGCCAGGCCAGGTACGGCGCGTGGACGGCCGCGTAACTCTCGGCGCTCGGGCCTTGCCACGCTGCGGTCTGCACCGCAGCTAGCACGGCAGCGAGTTCTTCTGCGGCAGCAGCATATTCGGAACTCAGCGACGTCCACGATGCGGCGGCCGTCAACAGGGAAGCGGGGCCCGGGCCGGAACTCAGCAACGCCGAATGGACCTCTGGTGGCGAGGCAAACCAGATGGGTGCCGTCATGCCAGACCGTCCGAAATCCCGTACGCGCACGCAGCCATGGCATCGCCGGCGGCATAGCCGACACCGGACTCGCCGACGCCGGCACCGGACCGCCCGAGCTCTTCGACGCCGCCGGCCGCAACCGTGGCGTGAATGTCGCCCTGGACGCTGAACCTGGCCGCCGTCGCCACCGAGACCGGGTCGGCTGCCGGTGGCGCCACCGCCGTGATCAGCGGTGCGGCGACGGCATGCGCGGTCGTCAGCCGCGCGGTGAGCGCCTCGACCGCGGTGCTGGCGGCTGCCAGACCTTCAGGAACGACTCGCAGCATTACCCTCGGTACTCCTTCTGATCGCGTCTCGCCTCCCTGCTCGGTTCCGGTTTGGTCGAGCAACACCGGCGCCTATTGTGCATGCTTCGGATGCGCCGCGCCACGCAAGATATACCGTAGGGCAACAGTTGTATAACGCAATGGTCATCTGATGTTTGGCGCGCTGAACCGCTCCGAAGCTTCGCGACCGGTACCGGGTGCAGTCGATCGTCAGAAATCGATCCACGCGCCGTGGGCCATTACCGCGGCCACCCGCAGATCTCGTTCCAGCACAACGAGATCGGCGTCCAGGCCGGCCCGTAGACTGCCGATGCCCGATAGCCCGAGAGCGCGGGCCGGGGTCGCCGAGGTCATCTGCACCGCGGCGGCCAGCGCGTCGTCGTCCGGATCGGGTCCGGCCGCGCTGCGAAACAACTCATCCATGGTGGCCGTGCTGCCGGCGATCGTCGACGTCCCGCGCACCCGTGCCACCCCGGAGTCGACATCGATCGGCACCGAGCCCAGCCAGTATGCTCCGTCGCCGTATCCGGCGGCGGCCATCGCGTCGGTGATCAAGGCAACCCGGTCAGGGCCGGCGGCCGCGATCACCGCCCGCACCACGGCCGGGTGAACGTGGACGCCGTCGGCGATCAGTTCGACCGTCACCCGGGGATCCGCCAGCAAGGCCAGCGCGGGCCCGGGCGCGCGATGGTCCAGCGGCGGCATCGCGTTGAACAGGTGGGTGCCCACCGTGGCGCCGAGTTCGACGGCATGGCGGGTCTGCTCGTACGTGGCATCCGAATGGCCCACGGCTACTACAACATTCGCGTCCAGGAGGCGACGGATCGCCCGGTCGGCGCCGGGCAGCTCGGGGGCAAGTGTCACCATTCGGATGGTGCCGTCGGCGGCGGCCAGCACCGCCTCGATCTCGGCGGGGTCCGGGGCGCGCATCTGCGTGGGATCATGTGCGCCGCAGCGCGCCCGACTCAGCCACGGTCCTTCCAGATGGATGCCGGCGACGGCGCCCGACCGGGTCGCTTCGGCGGCACGAGTCACGGCATCGAGCAAGGCTGCCGGCGCCGCGGTGACCAGGCTGGCCAGCATGGTCGTGGTGCCGTGGCGCGCGTGAAAGCTCGCCGCCCGGCCGATGTCGCCGTCGGTGACCGATGCGCCGCCGCCGCCGTGCACGTGCATGTCGACAAAGCCGGGCACCAGCAGGGCGTCGGGGAAATCGACGTCGGGCGGCTGCGCTGGCCGGCCGGCGCCGCAGGCCGAAATCGTTGCGCCGGCTGTCTGCACCCAGCCCGGCCGGCACACCTGCCCGTCGATGACGGCGGCGCCGGCATGGATCAGGCTCACCGAGTTTCCGGGGCCGGGGCCGGTTCGGTAGGCCAGTGACCGCCGTTCTCCCAGTAACGCTGGATCTCCTCGAGCTCGCGGCCCTTGGTCTCCGGCGCATACCCGAGGACCACCACGAAGGAGATCACGGCCAGCGCCCCGAAGAGCGCGAAAACGGCTGCGCCCCCGAGCCAATGCAGCATGGTGAGAAAGAACGCGGCGACGATCGCGTTGCCCGTCAGGGTCGAGGTGAGCATCACGCTCGACCCCATTGACCGCAGCCGGGAGGGAAAGCTTTCGCCGGCGTACACCCACACCAGCGAGCCGAACCCGAAGTTGAAGCCGACGATGAACAGCAGCACGCCGCCGAATCCGCCGATCAGCCCGCTGCCGGCACTGTGGCTGAATGTCACGACCAGCAGGCCGTCCGCGGCGATCATCATCGCGATGCCCGACAGCAGGATTGGGCGCCGGCCCCACCGGTCGACCGAAAACAGCGAGACGAACACCGCCGACAATCCGGCCAGCTGCACCAGCGCCGGCAGCCCCAACAACGCGAAATCACCCGTGAAACCCATGGCGGCAAAGATCCGCGGACTGTAGTAGATGATCGCGTTGATCCCGGTGATCTGGACCAGAAAGCCGAGGGTGACGACGAACACGGTGGCGCGCCGATAGGGCTGTCGCAGCATCTCGGACACCCGGCCACGGCCTTCGCCGAGGGCACCGGCCATGTCGGCCAGCTGGGTATCGACGTCGGCCTCGGGTTCAATGCACAGCAGCGCTCGTCGCGCGTCGTCGGCGCGGCCCTTGAGCAGGTACCAGCGAGCGGTATCGGGCAGGCGCATCAGCAATGGCAGCAGCAGTGCGGCGGGCACCGCGGCGAGCCCCAGGATCCACCGCCAGCCGTGCGAGCCGGCCAGCAGATAACCCACCAGGTAGCCCAGAATGATGCCGCTGAGAATGGCCACCTGATACGCGGTCAGCAACGAGCCGCGCACCGCCGCGGGCGCGGATTCGGCCACGTATACCGGAACCACCACCACCGCCACACCAATGGCCACCCCCAGCAACAGGCGCGCGACCAGCAGCATGGGCAAGGAGACGGCCGACGCGCCGAGCAGCGCGAACACCGCGAAGCCGGCGGTGAGCAGCACCGTCGACTTGTTGCGCCCGATCGCATTGGCCAGCACGCCGGCGCCCAGCGCCCCGATGATCTGGCCGAGCACCACGGTCGTGGTCAGCAGCTCTTGCTGGCGTGTGGTGAGACCGAACTCCTCGGTGACGAACAGCAGCGCTCCGGCGATGCTGGACAGGTCGTAGCCGTAGATGAGGCCGACGCTGGCCGCGGTGAGCCCGACCAGTATTCCCCGCTGCACGGACAGCTCAGCTAGTCGGTATCCGGGCCTTGAGCAGCCCGATGACGCGGTCGGGATCCTCGGGGGTGATGCAGGGTTTGACCCGGCTGCCCACATCGAGGATCAGCAGCGTGTTCTTGCTGCCCCGCTTCAGGTCCAGCGGAAACCAGTAGCGCGGGTCGGTCGCGCCCCAGAAGCGGCCCTTGCCGGACGCCCAGCCCATTTGTTCGGCCTTGATGCCCTTGATGTCGCGGTAGGCGATTCGCTTCGAGCCAGCAAAGGGGAAGTAATAGCGGCGGATGGTGATTCCGTCGTCGTCCAGCAGCAGGCCGGCGTCCTCGTACAGGGCAGTCATCCCGCAGAGTCTAGTGCTGAGCGCGGCTGTTCATCGACCTTGCGACCAGGATCAACCCGAACACGACGACGGCGCCGATCACCGCCACCCCCACCCGCACCGGCAAAGCCTCGGCATCCGACATGAAGCCGGCCGCCTGGGAGGCATCGGGCTGGCGATTGGCCGGTTTGTCCTTGCCCGAGGCCAGCGCGGGGTCGGGTTCGATCAGCGAGCCGACCTGGGTGCCCTGCGGGGTGCTGAAGCCGTAGTCCAGCAGGTGGGCGGCTTGTTCCCACGGCGCGATCGGCTGCCGGGTGCCGTGCAGCAGCACCGCCATCAGGCGGCGACCGTTGCGGTTGGCGGCGCCGACGAAGGTCTGCCCGGCGTCGTCGGTGTAACCGGTCTTGCCGCCCAGGGCACCCGGGTAGTGGTAGAGCAGCTGGTTGTCGTTTTCCAGCTCGTAGCCGGGATGGTCGCCGTGGCCGGGGAAGTCGTAGCTGCGGGTGGCGACGATGTCGGCGAAGGTCGGGTTGCGCCAGGCGTACCGGTAGAACAGGCCGATGTCGTAGGCCGAGGTGCTCATGCCCGGCCCGTCGAGTCCGGACGGCGTCGCCACCCGGGTGTCGCGTCCGCCCAGCTTGGCGGCCAGCACGTTGATCTTCTCCAGCGCCATCTGCATGCCGCCGAGTTGCCTGGCCAGCGCGTGCGCGGCGTCGTTTCCCGAATGCATCAGCAGGCCGTGCAGCAACTGGTTGACGGTGTAGGTGCCGCCGGCGTCGACGCCGACCTTGGTGCCCTCGGCGGCCGCGTCGTCGTCGGTCCCGGCGACCGACTTGTTGAGGTTCAGCTGGTTGATTGCGGCCATCGCGACCAGCACCTTGATGATGCTGGCCGGGCGGTGCCGGCCGTGGGGATCGCGGGCGGCGATGACCGCACCACTGTCCAGGTCGGCCACCAGCCACGCCTCGGCGGACACGTCGCCCGGCACCTGCGGGGTGTCCGGTGCGGTGATGATGCCGCAGCCGGCCAGCGCGTTGCCGCCCACCGGCGTCGGGGGCACCGCCAGCGGCAGCGGTGGATCACCGGCCGTTGGCACTTCCGAGGAATCCACCGCGGGCGGGGTGGACACCTTGTACGGGCAATTTCCGGCGCCGTTGGCCTCCGCATTGGGGTCGGCGTGTGCGGTCGGCACGGCGGCCGGCCCCGCTGCCAGTAATGCGGCTGCGACCAGGCACGATGCTGCGCGTAGGAGGTACATCGCTGTGCAGATTAGGCGATGGGCCGGCGGATCGCCGGACGCCGCGCTGTGACTAATGAGGCGGAAGTTGAAAAGTGCTACTTGACAGTGCCATTTACATGGATGACACTGTCAAATAATCATGCCGTCACTGCTCACGTTGTCCGAATTCGCCGCGCTGGCCGCCACGGCCGTGCGGGCGTCGGGCGCGGCGCCGGAAAACCGCCAGGCCAAAGCGGTGCCGGCGGAGCGGATGATCCGGTACTACACGGCGCGGGGTTTGCTGCCGCGCCCCGGAACCCGGGGCCGTGCGCTGACCTACGGACGTACCCACCTGCTGCGGCTGGTCGCCGTCAAGCGGCTGCAGGGCAAGGGTTTGTCGCTGGAGGAGATCGGCGAGCGCTTGAACTCGATGTCGGCGGCGGAGCTGGCGTCGCTGGCCGCGATCCCGGCCGGCGTCATACCGGCCGAACTCGGGGATCCCGAGCCCGCCCCGGAGATGTCGCGGGCCGCCGGGCGCTTCTGGCGTGCCATGCCGGAGACCGCGCCGGCGCCGGCTGCCGCCCCGGCACCGGCGCCGAACACGGCCTCGGCGCCGAACACAGCCCCGGCGCCGGCCGCCCACCTCCAGGCCGTCCGGCTCTCCGACACTGTCACGGTGCTCGTCGACGGCCCGCTGCCGGCCCTCGACACCTTGCGGCAGGCCGCCGCGCCGCTGCTGGACCTGCTCGCCGCTACCCAGGCCGCCACCCGAAAGGACACCCGATGAGCACCACCCTGCTGCCGTTGATCCCCGTCGCTCCCGCACCCACCGGACGCGGCGAGCTGACCTCCGCGGATGGGCGGCGGCTGCCGTTGAAGGCGATCAGCGTGGACACCGTTGTCGTCGGGATTACCGCGACCTCGACCGTGCGCCAGCGTTTCGTCAACTCCGGCGATACCAGCGTGGAAGCGACCTACGTGTTCCCACTGCCGGCTCGCGCTGGTGTCACCGATTTCGCGGCATCGCTGGCCGGGCGGCGGGTGATCGGAATGCTCAAAGAGCGCGCCCAGGCCCGCACGGACTACGAGCAGGCCTTGGCCGCCGGCCGGCGCGCCGCGATCGTGGAGGAGGACCGCTCCGATGTGTTCTCGGTGCGGGTGGGCAATCTCGGGCCGGGTGAGCAAGCCACCATCGAACTGCGGCTGACCGGCCCGCTGGCATTCGAGGACGGCGAGGCCACCTTCCGCTTCCCGCTCGTGGTCGCCCATCGC
The DNA here is from genome assembly GCF_900566075.1 of Mycobacterium pseudokansasii. Classification (NCBI taxonomy): domain Bacteria; kingdom Bacillati; phylum Actinomycetota; class Actinomycetes; order Mycobacteriales; family Mycobacteriaceae; genus Mycobacterium; species Mycobacterium pseudokansasii. The sequence continues at coordinate 1,280,536 of NZ_UPHU01000001.1, forward strand.
TACACCGCTGGAACCCCGCTGCCCGGTGACCAGACGGGTCCGGGAGTGGCGCGCGACACCGATGTGGTGCCCGACGCGTCACGGCTCACGCCGCCGCGGCTGGCCGACGACGAGGAGCGACCCGACCTGCAGATCTCGGTCACTGTCGATGGCGCCGGCCTGCCTGTCTCGGACCTGCGGAGCTCGCTTCCCACCGCCGTGCTCGAAGACTCGGCCGACGGGCCGACCCGGCTGGGGGTGGAGCCGGGCGCTCGGGCCGACCGTGATTTTGTGCTGCGCTTCCGCCTCGACCGCGGCGCGCTGTCGTCGTCGGCGCTGCTGGTCCCGGATGCCGACGGTGATGAAGGCACCTGGTCGGTCACCCTGGTGCCGCCGGCCGAGCCGTCCAGCGCGCCGCGGGATGTGGTTGTGGTGCTGGATCGTTCGGGGTCGATGGGCGGCTGGAAGATGGTCGCCGGCCGCCGAGCGGCAGGGCGCATCGTGGACATGCTCGACACCGTCGACCGGTTCTGCGTGCTGGCTTTCGACGACCACATCGACACACCCGCCGATATGGCGCCAGGGCTGCTCGAGGGCTCCGACCAGAACCGGTTCGCCGCGGCGTCTTGGCTGGGCTCGTTGCGCAGCCGGGGCGGGACGGAGATGGCCGAGCCGCTGCAGCAGGCCGTGCAGATGCTCGCCGCCTCGGGGGAGGACCGGCAGGCCAGCGTGGTGTTGGTGACCGATGGCCAGATCACCGGGGAGGACCACCTGTTGCGAACCTTGGCGCCCTCGATCGGGCGAACCCGCATCTACTGCGTGGGCATCGACCGGGCGGTCAACGCCGGCTTCCTGGACCGGCTGGCCCGGCTGGGCCGCGGGCGCGCCGAGCTGGTGGAGTCCGAGGCCCGCCTGGACGAGGCGATGTCCCGACTGGCCCGGACCATCGGGCGCCCGGCGCTGACTTCGGTGCGGGTACGCGCCGAGGGTCTCGAGATCCTCGAGGGCAGCACCACGCCCAGCCGGATGCCCGACGCCTTCGCCGGCGTGCCCTGCGTGGTCTCCGGGCGCTATCGCGGTGCTGGCGGCCTACTGACCGAGGTCGCGCTGCGCGTCGAGGCCGACGCCCCCGGCGGCCCGTTCGCCGTGCCACTACCCGCCCGGGTATCAGCGGAAGCTATTGCAGTGCAGACGATTTGGGCGCGATCGGTGGTGCGTGACCTGGAGGACGACTACGCGTCGGGCCGCCACTCGGAGGAGCTGGCGGCGCGTCTGGTCGCGCACTCGATCCGGTTCGGAGTGCTGTCGAGGTTCACCGCGTTCGTGGCCATCGATCCCGAGCACACCGAGGCCGGCCCGCTCACCGAAATTGTGCAGCCCGTCGAGCAGCCGTCGGGCTGGGTCGGTTTCCTGCCGGCTCCGGCAGCGGCTGCGGCGCGCGGTATCGCCGCGATGGCGAGCGCCGTACCGCTCGCCGGTGCACCGGCCGCGCCGAAACACGCCCTCAAGGAACTGCTCAAGCTGCTGGAGAAGGGACTGGCCGGCGGCGACGATTCCGGACTCGACGAGGTCTGTGCCGAACTGATCGGTCATCGCGACGCAGCGACCGATCCCAATCTGACGGCGGCGCTGACGGTGCTGTGCGACACGCTGACCAGATACCTGTGCAGCCCGACCGAGGAGGGAGCGCTGCAGGTGCGCGAGGCGGTCGGGGCGGTCAGGAAGGTGCTGCCCAAGCGACGGTTCTGGCTTTAGCGGCCCACCTCGCCGAGCACCCCGCGCAGGGTGGCTTCGATGGTGTCGAATTCGGCCTGGCCGCTGATCAGCGGCGGCGCCAGCTGGATCACCGGATCGCCCCGGTCGTCGGTGCGGCAATAGAGCCCGGCTTCGAACAGCGCCGCGGACACCCGGCTCAGCAACGATCGGCGTTCCTCGCCGGTGAAGGTCTGCTTGGTCGCCCGGTCTTTGACCAGCTCGATGCTGAAGAAGAAGCCCTCGCCGCGCACGTCGCCGACGATCGGCAGGTCGTAGAGCCTTTCCAGGGCGGCGCGCAGTACGGGGGAGTGCTGCTTGACGCGGTCGTTGTTTCAGGCGCGTGGCCAGAGGCGGCGGAGGCGAACATCGACGGTGTCGGGCTCCAACTTATGTACGGGCCACAGACCTGGGATCGGTTACGACAGGTACGAAAGTGACGCGACGACTACACTTTCGCCAGTGCAGCAGCGATTGCGTGTCGATAGTGCCGGGCTCGGGACCATGGCGGGTCGATGGGGTGCTTCGGTAAGCGATCTGAGCGACGTCGGGGCTCCGGCGGAGCTGGGCTTGTCGGTTCAGGCCAGCGTGGTAGCGGTCAACAGCGCCCAGGCTGACATCGCCGTCTTCGCCGCGGCGCTGGCAACGCAGGTGGACGCCCATGCAACCCTCGTCACCGAGGCTGTTAATAGCTACCTCGCCAACGAGACCCGCTCCGCGACAATGCTGGCCGTGGTGGCCTTTCCGGTGACCGGCGTGTAGGGATGTCTGCGGTCACGGCGTTTCCCAGCCTTTCGGAGTTGTTGGCCTGGCCCACCGACCACTTAACGGAGGCTGCTGACAACTGGGTGGCCGTTGGTGGGCGCTGCTACGGGGTGGCCAATCAGGTCTGGCGGGATGTGCTAGCGGTGGATTGGCAGGGCGCAGCCGCCGATGCACTGCGAACCGAGACGCATGACGACATGATGACGACCAGTGCGGTAGTTGACCAGTTGCATGAGGCGGCCAAGGTTGCCCGTAGCGGTGCCTCGGATCTGTTTGCAGCGCGCTCGCGGCTCCGTTACGCCGTCCAGGATGCTCGCGCGGCGGGCTTTGCGGTGGGTGATGACCTTTCGGTCACCGACCGCCTGGCTGGTGGGTCGGCAGCGCAGCGGGCCGCCCGGCAAGCTCAAGCGCAGGCCTTCGCGGGCGACATCCGGCTGCGGGCTGTGCAACTGGTCGGCCTGGACCAGCAAGTCGCCGCCAAGGTCACTGCAGCCGTGGCCGGTATCCGCAAGGCCTTCCCACAACCCCGTGTCCCTGCCATTTTGCCGAAAGACAACCGGGTCCACGCCGTCGACCACTACACGTGGAAACAAGACCCGGCACCACCACCCGGACCGGGGCCTACCAACGGTCCAACCGCCGACGACATCCGCCGGATACTTGACAAACTCCCTGTCGGCGACAGACCCGAAGTCAGAGAAGTTCGCTCCCAGCAGGATCTCGACAATCTCTGGAAATGGATGCAAGAGCACGGGGTTGAGCGGCCGGGTGGCTACGGTGGGATTCCCGGCGAGATGCGACAATTGCCCGACGGCACCATCGTCGGACGGCGTGAAGCAGCCGGCTCCACGAAGTTACCGGCGCTGGATGTCCGCATTCCAGGCGAAGGCGGCTATGTCAAGGTGCACATCAACCCAAGCCGAGGAGGAGTACCGGACATCTCGGCGCCAGTTAGACCAATGCAACCTGAGGCGCCACCTGTCCGGGCGCCGCTCCAACCCGCACCCGTTCCGCGCCCATCGTCGAGCCGGGGCCAGGTCGCGTCGGGCCAGTGCCACCGTTCGTTGGTGGCGGCCCGGTACCACCAGAATCCATCCCGCACCCGGTTCACCCGCCTCATAGTCACCACGGACCGCCAGTATTGGGCAAGGATGAACTACCCGATTTGGACGAGTTTGCCCCGGGCTGACGACACGCTGGCTCCTTGCCCATCGTCGGTGCAACGGCGACTTAGTGACCCCGCGAAGGAGTTTTAGAATGATGGCCTCCGAACCGGAATCGAAATCTTGATGACCCCACGGGAGCGCCTGCGCACAGAGTTGCTCATCAGTGGACTCTACGATTTGGTGCCACTGGCTCAGGTCGAATCGGTGATCACCCGCGACACTCTGGCAACAACCCCCGCGGAGCAACAATCATTAGTACTGTCCGTCGTCCGGTCGCTTGTTGACGATGGACTCATGACGGTTGAGGGTTGGGACGACCTGTCGCTGGACGAATCGATGGCACGTGTGTACGACCTCTTTGTGAACCATTATGACGATCCGGGAATGTGGGCGTTCTCTGTCTGGCTAAAACTCACCGAAACGGGCAAGTTCATAGCGAAGCAGCTCGAGAAATCTGCTCAAGCCGGCGCATAAAGCCGGCTCGGCGTCGAGCTGCTCTCCCCTAGCTGCAGAGATGAACGATCCCGCGGCCACTGGCGAATTGCCGCATCCTTTCCGGCGGGCGAGAAAAGCACGCTCCGTCTGCCGAAATGGCGCCGAGCGACGGTTCTGGCTTTAGCGGCCCACCTCGCCGAGCACCCCGCGCAGGGTGGCTTCGATGGTGTCGAATTCGGCCTGGCCGCTGATCAGCGGCGGCGCCAGCTGGATCACCGGATCGCCCCGGTCGTCGGTGCGGCAATACAGCCCGGCTTCGAACAGCGCCGCGGAAACCCGGCTCAGCAACGATCGGCGTTCCTCGCCGGTGAAGGTCTGCTTGGTCGCCCGGTCTTTGACCAGCTCGATGCTGAAGAAGAAGCCCTCGCCGCGCACGTCGCCGACGATCGGCAGGTCGTAGAGCCTTTCCAGGGCGGCGCGCAGTACGGGGGAGTGCTGCTTGACGCGGTCGTTGAGGCCCTCGCGCTCGAAGATGTCAAGGTTGGCCAGCGCGACGGCCGTCGACACCGGATGTCCGCCGAAGGTGTAGCCGTGCGCGAACATCGTCGTGCCGTCGTTGAACGGCTCGAAGACCCGGTCGCTGGCGATCATCGCGCCCAGCGGCGAGTAACCGGAGGTCAGGCCCTTGGCGCAGGTGATCATGTCCGGCACGTAGCCGAAGTCGTCACAGGCGAACATCGACCCGATCCGGCCGAACGCGCAGATCACCTCGTCGGAGACCAGCAGCACGTCGTAGGAGTCGCAGATCTCGCGGACCCGCTGGAAATAGCCCGGCGGCGGCGGGATGGAACCGCCGGCGTTCTGCACCGGTTCCAGGAACACCGCGGCCACGGTGTCGGGTCCTTCGAACTCGATGGCCTCGGCGATCCGGTCGGCGGCCCACTGCCCGAACGTGTTGATGTCGGTGTCGAATGGCCGCGGCGCGCGGTAGAAGTTGGTGTTGGGCACCCGGAACCCGCCCGGGGTGACCGGCTCGAACGGCGCCTTGTACGCCGGCAGGCCGGTGATGGCCAGCGCGCCCTGGGTGGTGCCGTGGTAGGCGGTCGCCCGCGAAATGACCTTGTGTTTGCCCGGTTTTCCGGTGAGCTTGAAGTACTGCTTGGCGACTTTCCAGGCCGTTTCGACGGCCTCGGTGCCGCCGCTGGTGAAGAACACCCGGTTCAGGTCTCCGGGCGCGTAGCGGGCGAGCCGCTCGGCAAGCTCGATCGCCGTCGGGGTGGCATATCCCCACAGCGGGAAGTACGACAGCGTGCCCGCCTGGCGGGCGGCGGCCTCGGCGAGCTCGCTGCGGCCGTGACCGACCTGGACCACGAACAGCCCGGACAGCGCGTCGAGGTAGCTCTTGCCGCGGTCGTCGTAAATAGTGACGCCGTCGCCGCGGGTGATGACCGGCGGTGTGATCCCCGCGCCGTGCCGGGCGAAGTGAAGCCACAGATTGCTCGTCATTTGTTCGCGAGCGTAGCGGTTAAGCTCGAAGCCATGGCACTGTCTGCCACCGGGATACAGGTCACCGAATTCGAGGCGCTGCGACCGCATCTGATGTCGGTCGCCTATCGGCTCACCGGGACCGTGGCCGACGCCGAGGACATCGTTCAGGAGGCCTGGCTGCGCTGGTCCGCGCAGGACCGGGCGATTGAAGACCTGCGCGCCTGGCTCACCACCGTGGTGAGCCGCCTGGGTCTGGACCGGTTGCGGTCGGCGACGCACCGCAGGGAAACGTATACCGGCAACTGGCTGCCCGAACCGGTGGTGACCGGATTCGACGGCGCCGATCCGCTGGGAGTTGTTGTCGCACAAGAGGATGCGCGGTTTGCGGCGATGGTGGTGCTGGAGCGGTTGTCGCCCGATCAGCGGGTCGCGTTCGTGCTGCACGACGGGTTCTCGGTGCCGTTCGCCGACATCGCCGACGTGCTGGGCACCAGCGAAGCCGCCGCCCGGCAGCTGGCGTCGCGGGCGCGCAGGGCTGTCGCTGTCGATCCGCCGCCGAAGGCGGACCTCACCCACAACGAGGTGGTCGGCAAGTTGATGGCCGCCATGGCCGCCGGCGATCTGGAAGCCGTGGTGTCGCTGCTGCATCCCGACGTGACTTTTACCGGCGACTCGAATGGCAAGGCGCCCACCGCCGTTCAGGTTATTCACGGCGCGGACAAGGTGGCTCGGTTCATGTTCGGCCTGGCGCGGCGCTATGGCCCGGCGTTTTTCACCGCGAATCAGCTGGCATTGGTCAACGGGGAACTCGGCGCCTACACGACGGGTTTCGCCGGTGTCGACGGGCATCGGGACATGGCGCCGCGGATCACCGCGATGACGGTTCGCGAGGGAAAGGTCTGTGCGATATGGGATATCGCCAACCCCGACAAGTTCACCGGGTCGCCGCTGCGGGCTACACCGGCAGGATGATCGCGGCGGTCGGGCCGAGGAAGATCGCCTGACCGCCGGGGGGAACGTAGTTGCCCGTGGGCCCGTAGATGCCTTGAGCCAGTGGGTTGGTCGGACCCAATCCGTTCCACATGTCGTTGATCCAGCCCGTGGACAGCGTGTACACCGCCGAGGTGGCGCCGGGCGGGGAGAACCCGGTCACCAACTGCAGGATCAAGTCGGTGACGGGGTTCAGGCCCAGCATCGAGTCGACGTGCGAGCCGCCCACGATCTCGGCGCCGACGAACTGGCTCGGGTACAGACCGACCAGTTGATTCGTGGTGTTGCCGAAGGCGTTCCACGGCTGCGGTGGCGCGGCGACCGTATAGACGGGGACATTGGCCGCCTGCAGGTTGGCGATCGCATTCCCGAAGGCCGTGGCGTTGTTGGCGACGCCGTCGAACATCACCACACCCTTGAGGTGGTTGGTGCCGCCCCCGAGGGCGGCGAGGTAATTCCCGCCGGCGATCGTGGCCAGGCCGCCGCCGGCGGAGTGTCCGGACAGGATGAAATCCTGCGGCAGCGTGCCGAAATAACCGGCCCGTTGCGCGCTGATGTTCAGATTCGTCTGGGGACCCAGGAACAACGACGCCACGCCCTGCTGCATCTCCGGGCTGCTCAGAAACAGGCCGAACGGCAACGGAATCGACGGGATGGTCGGAGTGACCACGACGCTGTTGGTCTGCTGCGCCAGCTCGATGGCCAACGGCTGGTACAACAAACCGAAAGCGCCGAAGCCGTGCTGCAGATAGACGGTGCCGGTGGCGTTCACCGACCCGTTCGCCTGCGTCGGGAAGTACCACAGCGCGGGGGCCGGGTAGTTGAACTGGGGAATCGTAAAGCCGAGGAAGGAACTTGGGCCGACGGGGATTTGCAGGAACGAGAACCCGATCCTGACCCCGGTCACTCCGTTGGTGCCCGGGGCGGTGAGGACGGTGGAGGGGAAGTTCAGCACTCCGCCCAAACCCACCGCATTGGTGGCCGAGTTGAGCAGCGCTCCCAGCGTTGCGCTACCGGGGCCACCGATGAGCGGAGGCCCCAGCAGCCGTTCAAGGGGTGAAAACAGACTTCCGACTTGCGCCAACAGCGACCCCAGCGGTGACGCATTCGCGGCCTCGGCGGCCGCGTACGCGGCCCCGGCCGCGCTCAACGCGCGCGAGAACTCGTTGTGAAACAGCGTTGTCCGGGCGACCAGTGTTTGAAACTCTTGGGCGTAGCCGCCGAAAAGCGTCGCGATCGCTGTCGACACCTCGTCGGCCGCAGCCGCGGCGATCCTCGTCGTCGAAGACGACGCCGCAGCCGCGGCCTTCCTGATCGCCTCCTCGATCCCGGTCAAGTTCCCGGAAGCTGTGGCAATAGCCTCGGGTGCTGCGATCACATACGACGACATCGGCGGCCCCCTTTCAGGTTGGCCGACAACCTTCGGACTGCTGTCACATGGTACGGGATCGGGCACGATTTAGTTCAGAATTTGAACGAATCGGGGCTCCGTCGGTGGCAGGCCGGATGTGCGAAAACACGATTTTCAGCCATCCAGTCCTCGATATCGCCGATGGTGGCGGGTAGCCGCCGGCCCCAGAAGACCCCCAGAAGACCCCCAGAAGACGAGGTGGTCTGCGCCGGCAATTTCCACATAGGTCCCTTGCTGATACCGGTCCGCCGTATTGGGAACGACCTGTGGCGGCACCACACGGTCGCGTTCGCCTCCGATCACGAGCACCGGAGCGGTGACGGCAGGGAAGTTGACGGTGGTTTGCTATTGCGGCGATCCAGGGGTGACCTGAAGATCTCGCAACAGGCCCGCCCCGATTCGCACACCAGGTCGGCGAAGTTCTCGCAGGCGACCTCCTCGGTCTGGGTGTTGGCGATCGAGCGCCGGAACCGCTGCCACGTCGGGGGATGCAATGGTTTGGCCCACGGCCGCGGCTGCAGGCAGGCGGCGACGACCCCGGCACTACGGGTGCGGGCGGCGACCAGCTGCGCCAGCGGACCGCCCATCGACAGCCCCACCACAAGCGGTCGCGAATCCAGCGAGTCGACAGCGCGACCAGATCATCGGTGTAGTCGCGCAGGCTCAGCTGCGCGATCGTCATGGCGCCTGCAACGGCAGTTCGTGATGACGCGGCGTCGGAGTGTGCACCGTGAAACCGCGCTGTTCGAAGGCCGCCCGAGCCGGAGCCCAGCCGTCTCCAGCGCCCCACACGCCGTGGATGAGAACGACGTGCTTGGTGTCAGACATGACGCCAAGCACGTCAGCTGACGAGCCAGAGCGTGCCCAGAACCGGACAAGGAGACCGGGGTTGGGTCAGGCCGTAGCCCAGGGGACGCGGCACCTATCGCCGGAATTGAACCCCTGCTCGGTGATGCCGAGCGCCGAGTACATCCGGGCCCGCATGTTTTCCACACCAATTTGATAGGTCAGCTCGATCACGCCGGCGTCCCCGAAGCGCGCCCGCAGATCCTCGACCTGCTCGTCGGTAACCGAATGAGGATCGGTGGTCATCGCGTCGGCGTAGGCGATGGCGGCGCGCTCGTCGTCGCTGAAGCGGGGCGAGGTCGCGTAGTTGTCGATGTCCTTGAGCCTTTCGACGTCGAGACCGTCCAGGCGCTGCAGCATGGCGCCGAAATCGACACACCATGAGCAGCCGATGGTGCGGGCGGTCCAGAACACCGCGAGCTCGCGTGCGCTGGCGGGCAGCGTTCGTGAGGCGCGTTGCAGCATGGTCTCGTGTACGGCGTTGGCGACCAGCAGCCGCGGGTGATGCGCGGCGACGGTGAACGGCTCGGGAACCTCACCGAAGCGCCGCTTGGCGACCCGGTACATGGCGCGCACCAGCAGGCCGGCGCGCTGTGGAGGCAGGGGCTCGATGCGGGTTTTCTGTGTCATACCCATCAGACGAGACGGCTCGCCACAGTGTGACAGCTTCAAGGATCCGCCAAGGATTCGCCGAGAACGGCGTCCGAGTCTGTGGACGTGTCGTCCTACTCGTATATCGCTGAGCTGCCCGGGCTCGAGGACATCGAGCCGCTGATGCACACCGCTGTGCTGGTTGCCGAGTCGCGCGTGGACCAGGGGCGGGTGCGCGCTGTGGTGGAGGAGATCTTCGCCGCCTACCCCGCCCTGGGTGCCGTGTTCGAGCCGTTCTTCGACTGCTGGGCGGTTCGTCCGGGCGGTGGTTGGGGCTGGGCAGTGGAACCCCCGGGGGTTACCGTCGCCGACGTCGTCGCCAGGCAACGCGCTTCCTTCGACATGCGCACCGGCCGGTTGTTCGCGGTGTCGCTGCTGCCCGGGACTCCGGAACGGGTGGTGCTCAGCGCCAGCCACCTGTGCATGGACGGTGCGTCCTGGCAGAGCGTGGTCGACGAGGTGAGGCTTCGGTGCAGTTGGACATAGTCCTGCGGCGCCGTGTTCCGTCGACCCCGTGCAGGACGGTCACCAGTAATCAGGGGGGAGTTGGCGCCCGAAGATGCTGTTACCCAGTGATCGTCGGCTTGAGGCAACAGCGCAACACCCCGTGCCGGAACAACGGTCGAAGGTGATCGGCGACGGGTCCGTCTGGACGGAAGCTGCGTACGTAGTAGCTGCCCGATGCCACGGCGGGTAACTGACGCTTCGAAAGCCAATCGGCCACCCAGTCCCGCCGCGCGGCGTCGACTTTGGCCAGCGCTGGCATGTCGACGGCCATGAAGGCTCGAGCGGCCAGGGCGTTGTAGAAGTACGAGAACCAGTCCCACTGCCGCCGGTATCTGGTTGCGAACGGGTGACCGGGCGGGACGAGCAGGACGCCGAGCTGCGACGCGGTCAGGCCGAACCCGCGGCTGAAACTGATCGACAACAGCGCGCCGGGAAGCAGCGGCCGCAGCGCCCGGGCGATCTCCGCGCGGTCGTCGGCGGCCAGCGTCGGAAAGAGGTTGATGTTGAGTAGTCGCGCCGGCGAGCGGGCCAGGAAGGCCACCATCTCGTTGGTCAGGTGACCGTTGCGCACCGACGGCACGCACAAGCAGGCCAGGTCTGCTGATCCCGCGGCGTCGAAGCGGACGGCGTGGTCATGGGTAGCGCCGACCATGAAGCCGTACCAGTCGCCCGGGTAAATCACCACTTGGCCCGCGGCCGCCACCGCCTCGGTGATGTGGGTGATGAGGTCGACGTCGCTGCCGGCCGAAAAAAGCTGCCAGCCGGTTAAATCCCACTCGCCTTCGCTGAGTCGTTGCACCCGGTCAATCAGGGCGGGTCCGAAGACATGGCGCAGCCAGCCTTGGCCGTCGCGGTAATGGTTGGACAGGTCGTCGGCGCTCAGCTGCGCAACGGCGCTCCGGTATGCCTCGGCCGCGATGCGAGAACCGACGGGTAGTAGCGGGCGCAGCGACTCGACCTGATCCGGCGGGATAGCACCCGCGAGCAGGTCTGCGTCGACTAACGGTTCGCAGCCCGCATCGGTGAGCAGCCCAGCCGGTACAGCAGGCTGGCCCGGTCTTCCAGCGACGCGTACACCCGGCCGTCCGCCAGCAGGTTGGACGAGCGGGCCAGCCGATGCCGCAGCTCCCACTCCGGTGTCGGTTCGTAGTAATGGCATACCTGCACCTTCCCAATGCGACGGATTTTGGGGCCCCATGGCAGTTTCCCGACGACGTGGCCACGACCGGCGAACGGATCAGCGTGAATCTGATGCTCCCGGCACCACAGGTTGGCGTCAGACGAGGAAAACAGCGACCGTGCCGACGCCACATATGTGTGCTTGAACGTGAATTCGGTTATGCCCAGTGCCGTGAACGCCCCGATGTACGCCCAGACCTGGCCAGGGTCGACGACACCGGCGGTACTCATCACGCAGGTTGCTCGAACCGGCAGTCCTGCGCCGTGCGCGACCGCCAACACCGCCTCGGCCGTGGGCGCGGCATCGCCCATGATCGCCCGGTTCTCGGCGTCATCCACGGCGTGGCGAGACCAACACAGGTACGAAAGGCCCGCGGCCCGCAACTCGGCGGCGACGGGCGAACTCAGTCGGGCCCCGTTGGTGAACAGCGCGATCTCGTCGAAAACGTCGGCGGCCAACCGAATGGCTCGCCCGCATTCGTCAGGGCGCAGCAGCGGCTCGCCGCCTCCCGTGACCACCATCCGGCTGGCACCCCTGCTGGCCGACCAGTGGAAGTGGGTCCGCAGCTCCTCATCCGACCAGCGGGCCGGCGCGGATTCCAGCGCGGAAATCGACGAGCGCGAAAAGCAGAACGGGCAGCTGCACTGGCAGGCCATCCGTACCGGCAGCACAGAGCAGGTCAGGAAGGAACAGTCGGCCCAGCTCATCGTGGCCTCGCGGTGGTGAACGCAGTGACCTTGTCGGGTGCGGTCAGCGGCTCGACGGCTACCGGGACAGGGCCGAGTGCGCGCCGAAGGGCAGCAACGATGCGGTCGTCGGCGTTGTCTGCAGCGCCGACCTCCAGCTCCCGTTGCACGGTGATCGACGTGTCGGCGTGTTGACGGACCGCCCAGCGACGCAGCGGTAGCTCTTGGAAAAGCTGGGTGACGTCGAACGAGTTCGCTTGAGTGCCGTCCGCACGTCTCAACATCACCGGGGTGCGGCCAACCAAGTCTTCGATGCCCGGCTGGTCGCCCGACCACACCAGCCGAGCGCTGTCCCCGGTGCGGTAGCGCAGCAGTGGCAGGTACGGATTCATCCCGCCGGTGAGGGCGAGTTGCCCCAAAGCGCCTGGCGCACACGGCATGCCGGCATCGTCGAGCACCTCCACGAACAGCCGTGGTTGCAGCAAGGCCATGCCGCGTCCGGGACGGCTGGCGGCGACCGGGCCCGATTCGGTGGTGGAGTACAGGTCGACGACAGGGCATCCGAAGCGCTGGGCAACTCGTTGCCTGGTCGCGGCGCTGAGGTGTAACGCGGTGGAGATCAGCACCTTGGGATGCAGGTCCACGTCCAGCCCGGCGAGCTGACTCAGTGAGACCGGGTCGCCGGTGATCACCTGCGGATCGTGGTGCTCCAAGAAACGCCGCCGGGCCAGGGGCTCCGGCCAGCCCGCATCCTCGAGGTTCACCTTGGCGGTCGCACAGCCGAGAAATGACGACCAGGACGGCACGATGAAGCCGCCGTGGCGCTGGCTCACCACGGTCATCCAGTCGGCGCGGTCGGCCCGGAACTGCACGGTGACGCCATGCCAGCGGGCGGCCTGCAGCAGCAAGGGGTAGTAGCAGGAAACCGAGACCGGGTGCGTGGGCACCACGACTGCCGGATGTCCCGATCCCGACGTCGGGAACCAGATGAGGTCGTCGAGGTCGGCGTCGTCGGGAACCAGTTCCCACCAGCCGCGGGCCAGGTTCGCCCGTCCGGTGGTGAAAGCCGGTGACGCGGCGTCGGTCTGGCGGTAGCGCGGCACGACCTGCCGGACGCGGGCAAGGTAGCCGGCCAGCCACGGCGGTCGGTGATCGGGACGCCAGCGCGGGGGATCGAGGACCACGGACGTCGCGTAGGCGTTGACTCGGTCGAGCGCCTCGCGGTTCAAGCGGTCGCCGCAGTGATGGTTCCACAACGGCGCTTCGGGCGCTTCGAGCAGCGCATCAAGGGTTTGCCGCCCGGTGGCAGAAATGAGCGGCTGGCGTTCCTCGAAGGGAACGACGCCTGATCCCATGGGCGTGAATCGTGGCATGGGCTATTCCCTCGATGCTCGGGCCGCGGCTTCCTCGGCACGCTTGCGGGCCAGGGCGGCGCGCACTTCCTTGGCCCGCGCTTCGGCGGCTCTGGCCTCGGCCTCCACCCGCGCCCGCGTCGCCGAGTCCAGGGTGGACAGCCGGTCAGCCGCTTGTTCAACGGTTTCGCCGGCGGGCACCACCCCCGCGCGGCGGAACACCAGACGGGCGAGTTCTTCACGCCGGTCGGGATCGCGCATCAGCAGTTCGGCGCGCACCAAGGCGGCCATTGCCCACAGCTCCTCACCCAAGAGCCCCAGAAAAGCGGCCCCGGACAACAGAGATCGTGCCGATTCGTCGCTGGCCAGCCAGCAGGACACCAGACAGGCTCGCAGCCAGTTTTCCGTCGCCGCGTCCGTTTGGCCGGGGGTCAGGACGGCCAGCCAGTCATCGGGTAAGGCGGCGCCCAATGAGGCCAGGGTGTCGCCGACCACCGCGGCGACTGCGACTACTCCGCGGTCACCGATCAATGGCGGCGCCAAGAAGTCGTCCGGACAGTCGGCCAGCCGATGAACCAGCGTGGCAACTGAAGGCGTGGACATGTCGCTCACCCGGCCGGGTACGCCTGGCGCGCGAAACGGCGGGCGAAACCCAGCAACTCTGCCCAGCCCCGGATCGAAACCACGTCCCAGCCCATGTCGACGGCCGGGCTCAAGTCGTCGGGCCACCGGTACAGGTTGAGCACCATGGTGCCGCCGCCGCGCGCCCGAGCCAACGATTCTCGGGCGATCACTGCGCCGTCGTTGCCGTGTTCGTCCCGGTTGAACATCGTCGTCACGCCGTCATCGGAGATCACCAGCACATGCACGGGCCGGTCCCGTTCGGTGCGAGCAGCGTAGGTGTCGCGCAGCACGTGGATCGGAAAGGCGGTGCCGCCGCCGAGGTAGCCCGTGACGATCCGCAGGACGCGTTCGGTGTCGGTGATGAAACCGGCTGTGGTTTCGAACCGCCGCGCCCCGCTCCACAGGGTGGCCTGGACACGGCCGCCGCAGCGCAGGCAGGACAGCGCAATGATCGCTGCGGCCAGCGCCAGGAAAGACAGCTGTCGTTGCGGGTTGACGATGGAGCCCGACGAGTCGATGTAGAGGTCGAGGTCCAATGGTTCCGGGCGCGGCGGCAGGTCTTCCTCGGGGGCCATTACTCGCTTGACGGTGGTGACTCCCGGTATGACGAGCGGGCTGCGAATGACCGAGTGCAGCCAGTCGATGTCGGCCATCGGCTCCCCCACCGTCCACGGCGAAAGGCCTTCCGGAACAAGGTCTCCGGTACTAGGAGCCGGCCTCGACGGGAACGGGATGAGGTGGCGCTGGGCCGCCTCCCGGTAGTAGCGGACCGCGACGTCATGGTCGCTCAGCTTCAGACCCAGCGCGCGCAGCAGTTCGCCGTACTGGAAGGGCTCGCGAGCCTGGCCCCGCGGCGCGGTCGACGGGACCTCTGAGAGCGGCTGTGCTGCAACGGGTTCGGCGCCCTCGGTGACCCGCGGGTCGTTGGCGGGATGCAGTGGCTCGGTCCGTTCGCCGGCGTCGATGTCGGTGAGCCCGGGCGGTACCACACCGCCAGCCGTGTTCAGCGAGTCGTCCCAGCCGGCCAGAACGCGGCGGGCGTCGGGGTCTTGGGCCAGATACGGCAGGCATAGAGCGGCGAACCCGGCGGCCCCGTCGAGCCAGTCCGAACGGTAGGCACGCACCAGCCGACTTCCCAGCTGGGCGTCGCCTTCGATCCGGTCGGGCAGCGGACCGGGGGCCAGGTCGCCGCGGCGCAATGCCCACAGGATCTCGTAGATGCGCTGGTAGAGGCGCCACAAGTCGCTGATCGGTCCGTCGGGGGCATGGGCTTTCAGCCGGCGATACACCTCGTCCATGCGCAGGCCGGAGCCGCGTTGCAGCCGGTCGTTGATGTGCAGGTCGGCGTAGAGGTTGGCCACGGCCGGTGCGGCGCCTTCCACCCCCGGCAGCGCCCAGCGCATCCGGGCCAGCATCCGGGCTTGGTCGGTGAGGTTGGCCGGACACAGGATGTGGTGGCCGATCTCGTGACCCATGATCTCCAACGGCAGGTCAACCAGGTTCCGCATGATCACCTGTTGTAGGTCGATCACCACCAGCTGGTCGGTCAGCCGGATCATGGCGAAGCTGCCGTCCAGGCCCGACCTGTTGGCCTGCTCGGTCGTCGTGCACAACTGCGGCTCACGCAGCCGGGTGAACCGGCTCCACAACGCCAGGACGTCGGACCAGCGTCGGTGCCATTCGAGGCGGGCGTCGGCCGCGGTGGTGACGGTTGTCATCGGCCGGGCTCCACGACCAGCACCTGATAGCTGGTGGGCACCGTGAGCGCCGTGATGTCCGCGGTAGCGGCGACACTGACCGGGCGAACCCCCGAGGGAACGAAAGCCTTTGTGGCCGAGGAAAAATCGATGCTCTGCGGTTCGGTGCGGGTCAACGTGGCACCCCAGGCATCGGCGTGCAGCAACCAGGCGTCTGGTCCGGAACAGACCACGAGGTGCCCGGCCCGGACCCCGACCCGCGGCGGACTCAAGAACTGACCTCCGAACCCGCGGAAAGCCCCCACCCGGTGGGCGACGGACGGAGCGCCGGTGGGGGTTCGGCCGGGTCGCCACCACCGGTTGTCCCGCAACCGTCGCAGGGTGTCGGTTGCCGTCACTCCGTCGACGCCGACTGCGGCGCTGAAGGCGGCATCACTGAGCGTCGCCGCGACGCTCAGGGCGCTGTCGCGATACTGGCTGAGGCCAAGCAGCCAGGCCGCGACCTGTCCGGCACGCATCGTCATCGTCGGGTTACCGTCGGCTGCCGCGGTGGTCACGCGGGTGAGCCACTCGCCGACGGATAGCCCGCAGTGGTGCAGGTGGACAACGGCATTGGCGAGTGAACCGAAGACCTTGCGTGGTTCGTCGAGCAGGATCCGCGCCAACCCCGGCAGCGCGGCGAGCAGCGGGTCGTGGGAGCCGCCGCCAAGGCGGTGCTGGCCGACGAGTTCGACAACGGAGTCGAATACCGCGGCCAACACGCGCGCACCGGAGCCGGGCGAGATCCGGTCGCAGGAGTCGACGAGGTCGCGCAGCGGGCCCCTAATGTGGTTCTCCAGGATGGTGGTGTCGAAGTCGACGTAGGTTCGGCGCGCGTTGGCGACGATCGCGTTGCAGCGGTCCCGATGCTGGGCGAGCGCGGCGGCCATCGGGCCGTCAACCAGGGTCATGGGTCAGCCATGCGAGATAGTTGGTGTAGCGCTGGTGCAGGTACTTCAGCGCGATGATGTCGTCGTAGACGGTGTCGTACAGCTTTCGTCCGGTCGACCAGCCGCTCACTGTGCGCTCGATGCGGACCAGTCGATCGCGCACCTGGCGCTCGGTGATGCCGTCGAGGCCCAGCTCGAACTCGGCGAACAGATCGACCACCGGATCGTCGGCGTCGAGTCCCTGCTGGTCGTATTGGGCGCAGGACAGCTCGAACAGCCGACGGATCCAGCCGACTCGGTCGGCTCGGTAGGCGGCGTTGCCCGCCACCTCGAAAACGGCGCGTCGCGATCCTGGGCCAGCCGATTCACCAGGACGAACGGCAGTATGTGCCGAACGTCGTCGATCGCGACGATGCGAGTTCCGCGGAAGTACGCCAACGCTTTTGCAAATACCAAAATGGTCTGCAGCGACCTCACCGACAGCCCGTTATGGGTTTGCGCGCCCAGGTCGGCGAGGCGATCGCGGCCGGTGTCGTCGAGGGCCAGCAGGTGCGGATCGAGCCCGGCCAGCCGTGCGGTGTCTTTGTCTTGTACTCCAGGGTGCACGCCGCGGCGTCGAGGAACTCGAATTGGCTGACGAAGAACTCGATCCGCCGTCGCACTTCGAAGGGAATCTCGACGGCGAGGACCTCCGCATAGAGCCGATCCAGCTCCGCGGCGCTGAACACCAGCTGTTCGGGTACGACTTCGTCCGGACGAAAGCCGGCCTCGATCCGGTCGAGCAGATGGCTGAGGAAGCGCGGGTTGAAGTTCAGCGCCGCCACCACCACGTCGATGCGATCGCGCAGCGCTTCGATCACGTGATAGGTGCCGCCGCCGGCGTCGTCATTGGCGGTCAGATACCAGGCGGCCTCGGGACACTCCAGCACCTGATCGAACATCTCGGCGTAGTTGTCGCCCATCAGCGTAAGTAGTGCCGACTGGGTGCGAGTGGGAATCCGGTTGTACTCGTCGACAATTCGGACGCGCATCTGCAGCCAAGCCCGCCAGGCGATCCGTATGTCCTGCGGGCTGGCGGCTTTGATCAGGTCGGCGGGCAGCGGGCTGCCCAGCAGGTCTGCCACCGTCATCTCCGGATGACCATGCTGCATCCCGCGGCGGATTTCGGTAACCGAGTAGCCGGCCAAGACACCCATCAATACCGCACTGGCCGTCTTGCCCCGGCCCGGCCCGCCGACGAGCAGGCACCGTCGCCGGACCGCGAAGTTGAGCAGGGGGATCAGGACGAAGCTGCTGTAGGACTGGCCGCTGGGAAAATCGACCTGGGTTTGGGAGTCGCCGAATCGGAAACTTTGGTGAGCACCGTGGAAGTAGTCGATGTCGTAATGCGGGCTGATGATCGCCTGGTTGACGATCCAGAAGTAGGCCTGACGCAGCTTTTCATCGAGCGCGACCTCGCCGGCATGCTCCTCACCCGTACTGATGGGACCCCGGTAGAGGTCGGCGACATCGAAGACGGGCGCACCGCGATGGTCGGCCGTGGGGTTGGTGGGTGCCTCGGGTACATGGCGAAGCTTTCGCCGATCGATCAGGGCCACGTTGGTTGTCTTCTCGTGTTGCTCACCGCGAGAACATCAGCGCGCGCTTGACCTCCTGAATCGCCTTCGTCACCTCGATACCGCGCGGGCAGGCGTCGGTGCAGTTGAACGTGGTCCGGCAGCGCCACACCCCGTCGACCTCGTTGAGGATGTCGAGGCGTTCGGCGGCGGCCTCGTCACGGCTGTCGAAGATGAAGCGGTGGGCGTTGACGATCGCCGCCGGGCCGAAGTAGCTGCCCTCGTTCCAGAACACCGGGCAGCTGGTGGTGCAGGCCGCGCACAGGATGCACTTGGTGGTGTCGTCGTAGCGGGCGCGGTCGGTCTGGCTCTGAATCCGCTCGCGGGTGGGCGGATTGCCGCTGGTGATCAGATACGGCTTGACCGCGCGGTAGGCGTCGAAGAACGGCTCCATGTCGACGACGAGGTCCTTTTCCACCGGGAGCCCGCGAATCGGTTCGACCGTGATGGTCAGTTGCTTGCCGGGTTTTTTCGGCAGCAGGTCACGCATCAATACCTTGCAGGCCAGCCGGTTGACGCCGTTGATCCGCATGGCGTCCGAGCCGCAGACCCCGTGCCCGCACGATCGCCGGAACGTCAGCGTGCCGTCGAGGTAACCCTTGATGTAGATGAGTAGGTTGATCAGCCGGTCGCTGGGCAGGCAGGGCACCCGGAAGCTTTGCCAGCCGCCGGTGGCCGCGAACCGCTCCGGGTCGTCGGGGTTGAACCGGGCGATCTTGACCGTCACCATCACCGCGCCCTCGGGAACGGGCGGCAGCGGTTTCCCCGGCAGGTCCGGCACCGGTTCGGTTTCGGCTACCTCTGCTGATCCCACAGTGTCGCCTTCGGCCATCAGTACTTCCGTTCCTTGGGTTCGTAGCGGGTCTGCACGACGGGTTTGAAGTCCAGCGCGATGTCGCTGAGTAGTTCGGTGCCCTGCTTATCGGCCTCGATTTGCTTGTAGGCCATGGTGTGGCGCATGTAGTTGACGTCGTCGCGGTGGGGGTAGTCCTCGCGGGCATGCCCGCCGCGGGATTCCTTGCGGTTGAGTGCGCCGACCACGGTGACCTCGGCCAGCTCCAGCAAGAAGCCCAGCTCGATGGCTTCCAACAGGTCGCTGTTGAAGCGCTTTCCCTTGTCGTGCACGCTGATTCGGGAGTACCGCTCCTTGAGTGCATGGATGTCGGTGAGCGCCTGCTTCAGGGTCTCCTCGGTGCGGAACACCGCGGCGTTGTTGTCCATCGTGCGCTGCAGCGCGCCGCGGATGTCGGCGACGCGTTCGTTGCCGTGTTCGGACAGGATGTCGTTCACCCATCCGACGACCATGGCCGCCGGGTTCGGTGGCATCTCGACGAAGTCGTGACCGCGCGCGTAGTTGGCCGCGGCGATGCCGGCCCGGCGACCAAACACGTTGATGTCCAGCAGCGAGTTGGTGCCCAGCCGGTTGGCGCCATGCACCGACACGCACGCGCACTCGCCGGCCGCGTACAGGCCCGGGACGGTGTGGGTGTTGTCCCGCAGCACCTGCCCGCTGACCGTGGTGGGGATGCCGCCCATCACGTAGTGGCAGGTCGGGTAGACCGGGACCAGCTCGTGCACCGGGTCCACGCCCAGGTAGGTGCGGGCGAATTCGGTGATGTCGGGCAGCTTGGCCTCCAGCACGTCCTCACCCAGGTGGCGCACGTCGATGTAGACGTAGTCCTTGTGCGGGCCGGCGCCGCGGCCCTCAAGCACCTCAAGCACCATCGAGCGGGCGACGATGTCGCGGGGAGCCAGGTCGACGATGGTGGGGGCGTAGCGCTCCATGAAGCGTTCACCCTCGCCGTTGAGCAGCCGGCCGCCCTCGCCGCGCACCGCCTCGGAGATCAGGATGCCCAGGCCGGCCAATCCGGTCGGGTGGAACTGGTGAAACTCCATGTCCTCCAACGGAAGTCCCTTACGGAAGACGATGCCGATGCCGTCGCCGGTGAGGGTGAGCGCGTTGGATGTGGTCTTGTACATCCGACCGGAGCCGCCGGTCGCGATAACGACGGCCTTGGCGTGGAAGACGTGGATGTCGCCGGTCGCCAGCTCGTAGGCCACCACCCCGGTGGCCACCGGACCGCTGGGAGTGTGGGTGAGTGCCAGGTCGAGTACGTAGAACTCGTTGAAAAACTGCACGTCGTGCTTGACACAGTTTTGGTAAAGGGTCTGCAGGATCATGTGGCCGGTGCGGTCGGCGGCGTAGCACGCCCGGCGCACCGGGGCCTTGCCGTGGTCGCGGGTGTGTCCGCCGAAGCGGCGCTGGTCGATGCGGCCTTCTGGGGTGCGGTTGAACGGCATCCCCATTTTCTCCAGGTCCAGCACCGCGTCGATGGCTTCCTTGCACATGATCTCCACGGCGTCCTGGTCAGCCAGGTAGTCGCCGCCCTTGACGGTGTCGAAGGTGTGCCATTCCCAGTTGTCGTCTTCGACGTTGGCCAGGGCGGCGCACATGCCGCCCTGGGCGGCGCCGGTGTGGCTGCGGGTCGGGTAGAGCTTGGTCAACACGGCGGTGCGAACCCGCGGACCGGCCTCTACGGCAGCGCGCATACCGGCACCGCCCGCGCCGACGATCACCACGTCGTATCGGTGCTGGTGAATCACCGCCGCCGCCGACGATGCAGTGGGGGCACCCCCAGCCGCGCGGCGGCGAGGGGGACGAAGCGATGTGGGGGTACCTTCCGCTTGCGGGGGCGTGGGGGTAGCGCCCGGTTGCGGGGGAGAGGTGGCGAAAACATGTGCGCCTTTCAGGAGATGTTCGCGTCGAAGGTCAGCAACACGTAGGTGCCCAGCACCAACGTGAACGTCATCGACACCGCCAGCAGCGAATTGAGCCAGAACCGGGTGGATTCCTTGCGGCTGTAGTCGTCGATGATGACGCGCAGGCCGTTGCCGCCGTGCAACTGCGCCAGCCACAACAACAGCAGGTCCCAGGTCTGCCAGAACGGAGAGTTCCAGCGCTGCGCCACGTAGTTGAAGTCGATGCGATAGACCCCGTTGTCCCACATCAGACCGATGAACAGGTGCCCCAGGGCCAGGAACACCAGCACCACCCCGGAGAACCGCATGAACAGCCAGGCGAACTTCTCGAAGTTGGGCATACCGGCGCGGCGGCGCGGCGACCGCGGATTGTCCAGGCTGGCGGGCCGGTCGACGCTGCGCTGCAGCACGGGCGCGTGTTGACGGGCGGGGGTGCTCATCGGAAGTGCTCCCACATGTGGATGCCCAGCACCACCGCCGCGGGCACCAGGATCAGCAGCCACACGATGCCGACGACGCCTAACATCAGCCGCTGATGGCGCGGCCCCTGCGACCAGAAGTCGATCAAGATGATCCGGATTCCGTTGAGGGCGTGGTAGGACACCGCAACCACCAGCCCGAATTCCATCAGGCCGACGACCGGCGTCTTGTAGGTGCCGATCACCGAGTTGTACGCCTGGGGACTGACCCGCACCAGTGCGGTGTCCAGGACGTGGACGAACAGGAAGAAGAAGATCGTCGCGCCGGTGATGCGATGCAGCACCCACGACCACATGCCTGGGTCGCCGCGATACAGGGTCCGCGGTGGCCGCCG
Organism: Mycobacterium pseudokansasii; assembly: GCF_900566075.1. Lineage (NCBI taxonomy): Bacteria > Bacillati > Actinomycetota > Actinomycetes > Mycobacteriales > Mycobacteriaceae > Mycobacterium > Mycobacterium pseudokansasii. The sequence continues at coordinate 1,302,184 of NZ_UPHU01000001.1, forward strand.
TTTGCGTGATGATCCAGGGGCAGGTTCAGGCCCCTTTGTGGGCGCTGCCGGATTCGCGGTTGTCGCCTTTGTGGTCAGACCGTCCTCACCGCCTTCAAAACCGTCATGAAACAGCTCTAGCCGGGCAATCGAGCTTAACTTGACCAGGTCCGCGGGCGGTACCGACAGTCCGATCGCAATCATGTATCGCGTGGCCATTCGTCGCCGACGCGGCTCGTCTCGTCGGGGTTATGGTTGCGTACCGAGGTCGGCCCATCGTCGAGCGGGGTTGTGAATGCCTGATATCGATTGGGATATGCTGCGCGACAAGGCTATTCAGGTGTCAGCCGGGGCGTATGCGCCGTATTCGCGGTTTCCGGTCGGTGCGGCCGCGCTGGTTGACGACGGCCGCGTCGTCATCGGCTGCAACGTGGAGAATGTCTCCTACGGCCTGGGCCTGTGCGCCGAATGCGGAGTGGTGTGCGCATTGCACGCGACGGGGGGCGGTCGTTTGGTCGCATTGGCATGTGTGGACGGTGCCGGGTCGGCATTGATGCCGTGCGGGCGGTGTCGTCAGTTGTTGCTCGAACATGGCGGCCCGGAGCTGTTGATCGACCATCCGGGCGGGCCGCGTCGGCTCGGCGAACTACTGCCGGAACCTTTCCGTGCAGATCTTGCCGATCCGGCGGTGCGAAGACGGGGGCCCGATCGGCCCGGGAACGATGATGACGGTCGCGAATTGTCGTGAGCCCGCTCAAATTTGACGGCCTGGCAGTTTAAAGATTTTATGGCAAATTAATGAAGCAGTGATAAGACCGTGATCAAATCGTGATCAACCTTATTAGGGTCGCCCGTGATAGGGCAGTGATTGATTCGTAATAAGGTTGTGATCGAATGAATATGTCATATGTGACTGCCGTACCTGAGGCGCTGGCGGCGGCGGCGAGGGAGATCACCGGCATCGGCTCGACCCTGAGCGCCGCGAATGCCGCGGCAGCGGCACCGACAACAGGGCTGCTGGCGGCGGGCGCCGACGAGGTGTCGGCGGCCATCGCGGGGCTGTTCAGCTCGCATGCCCGGGAATATCAAGCGCTGAGTGCCCAGGCGGTGGCGTTTCATGAGCAGTTCGTCACCGCCTTGACCGCGAGTGCGAGGTCGTATCTGAGCACCGAGGCGGCCAACATCGCGCCGTTACGCAACGTCGTGCAAGGGCTGCTCGGAATGATCGGCGCACCCACTGCCGGCAATGGTGGTCAGGCGGTGGCGACCGGCGCCGGCGGGCACGGCGGCTCATCCGTGGCAAGCAGCGGCAGCTCCGGATCGGGGACCGGCGGCGGGACGGCCGCCGTCAGCGGTCAGTACGGGAGCGCCGCGCCGGTCGGCACCGGTGCCACTGGTGCCGCGGCACCCGGTCCGAGTTCGGCCGGCCCGAGCACGGCCAGTGGCACCACGGCCACGACGACCGCGGCTGCGACGACGGCCGCGGCGCCCGCCGGCACCGACACCGATGCCGGCGGCACGGCGGCGGTCAACCCGACTACCGCGGCCCCGACGAGCACGGCCAGTGGCACCACCGCCCTGGCGACTGCGGCTGCGACGACGACGTCGACCGGGACAACCACCGCCAGTACCGGAGGCACCGGCGTGACGGCGACGTACACGCCGACGGCGCAATGGAATAGCGGCTTCACCGCGAACTACACGATCACCAATACGGGTACGACTCCACTGACCAACTGGCAGCTTCAATTCGACTTGCCGACAAACGAATCCGTCACCAACCTGTGGAACGGGCAGGTGTCCCAGTCCGGCACGCACTACACCGTCACCCCCGCCAGCTACAACGGGACGATCGAACCCGGCAATTCGGTCACCGTTGGATTCCAAGCCGCGCAGAACGGCTCCTACTCGCCACCGACGCATTTGCTGGTCAACGGACAACCCGTCGGCGGTGACACCGGTGGCACCGGCACCGGTACGAGCACCGGCGGCACCGGTACCGGTGGTACCACGACCAGCGGCACCGGCACCGGAAGCACCGGTGGCACTGGCACCGGAAGCACTGGCGGGACGGGTACCGGCAGCACCGGCAGCACTGGCGGCACCGGTACCGGAAGCACTGGCGGGACGGGTACCGGCAGCACCGGCACCGGCGGAACCGGCACCGGCGGAACCGGCACCGGCGGAACCGGCACCGGCGGCAGCGGGATCACGGCGACATACGCGCCGACGTCGCAGTGGAACAACGGCTTCGTCGCCAACTACACGATCACCAATACGGGCACCACCCCGGTGACCGACTGGCAACTCCAATTCGACTTGCCTTCAAACGAATCCATCACGAATCTGTGGAACGGACAGGTCGCCCAATCGGGCACCCATTACACCGTGACCCCGCAGAGCTATGACGCCACGATCGCGCCCGGCAGCTCGGTCACTGTTGGTTTCCAGGCGGCGCAGACCGGCTCATACGCGTCGCCCACGAATTTGCTGGTGAACGGACAACCAGTCACCGGCACGGGGACCGGCGGCGCGGGGACCGGCGGTACCGGCACGGGGACCGGTGGTACCGGCACGGGGACCGGCGGCACGGGGACCGGCGGCACGGGGACCGGCGGTACCGGCACGGGGACCGGTGGCACGGGGACCGGCGGCACCGGCACCGGTACCGGCGGCACGCTGATCACGTCCCAGTACGGAACGACGACGATCCAGAACGCCTATGTGGTTCAAAACAATGCATGGAACAACCCGGGTGGACAGTCGATCAACGTCACCCCCACCGGGTTTTCCATCGCCACCGAAAACGGCTCCGCTCCCACCAACGGCGCACCTCTCGGATACCCGTCGATATACGACGGCTGGCACTACGGCACCGGTTCGCCCGGCACCAACCTGCCGATTCAGTTGGGCCAGATCCAGACTGCCACCAGCAGCATCAACTACACCTATCCCAGCACCGGTATCTATAACGCTTCCTATGACATCTGGCTGAATCCCACGCCCATCACGACCGGCGTCAACCAGCAGGAAGTGATGATTTGGTTCAACCACCAGGGCCCCATCCAGCCGGTCGGCTCCGTGGTGGGCAACGCCACCATTGACGGGCAGAACTTCCAGGTGTGGAAGGGCAGTAACGGCCAGAACAATGTGGTGTCCTACGTCGCGACCACACCGATCACCTCCTGGAACAACTTCGATGTGATGGAGTTCATCGACAACACCCAAACCCTGGAGCCGGTCACCGACTCGTGGTACCTGACCAGCATCCAAGCCGGCTTCGAGCCCTGGAGCGGCAGCGTCGGCGCGGGGGTCGATTCGTTCTCCGCCCTCGTCAACGGCGTTTAACCCCGACTCATGGGAAGTGCCAGGCCAGCCGGCCAGCGTTTCGGCAGCCTTGACTCGAATTAGCACGCGCTGTGACCGCGGGTGTTGATGGCCGGGGTGGTGTGAACGAGCTTCTTTGTTCCCCAAGGCGTTTGGGTTCGATCCGGTGCTTGCAATGACCGGGCCGGCAACCAACTCAGTTGTTTGGTGGTGGTTGGGGTTGGAAGGGGTCGTACCACCACCAATCGGCGCGTTCGCCGGTGGGCCCGGGGTACGGCGGGACGGTGGGCGGGGGTTGGGTTGGTGGGCGTGCCAGCGATCCTGCGCTGAGTTGCCGGCCGCAGGTGTCGGTGATGGTGGGATTGGCTGCGGGTGCGGTGATGGCGATGATGCCGCGGTGATGGCTGCGGTGGTGATAGGGGCAGAGCAGTACCAGGTTGTCCAGCTCGGTGGCGCCACCGTCTTCCCAATGGCGAAGGTGGTGTGCGTGCAGGCCACGGGTGGCGCCGCAGCCGGGTACTGCGCAGGTTTGGTCGCGATGCTCAAGGGCGCGGCGCAGCCGGCGGTTGATCACGCGGGTCGCCCGCCCGGCGCCGATGAGCTGGCCGTCGCGTTCGAACCAGACTTCGGCGGTGGCATCACAGCTGAGGTAGCGGCGCTCGGCGTCGGATAGCAGCGGACCCAGATGCAGCGCCGCGATGCGGTCCTTGACATCGACGTGCACCACCACCGTGGTGTGTTGCCCGTGGGGGCGGCGGGCCACCTCGGCGTCCCAGCCGGTCTCGACCAGCCGCATGAACGCCTCGACGGTGGTCGGCCACGGCGGCGTGCTCTCCGATGCGGCGTTGTCGTGATCGTGTTTCCACTCGGCAATCAGGGCATCACGATAAGACGCCAGCGCGGCGTCGAATTTCGCTGCGTCGTCATGGGCAAGTCTGATCCGCCAACAGCTGCCCTGCTCGTTGGTGGTCTTGGTGATCGAGGGCTGCGGGTGCGGCCGCGGATCGGGTTCGGGTCGCGGTTCGAGCTTGACCGCGGTGCGCAGCTGGTTGACCGTGGCGACCCGCGCCAGCTGCATGTAATGCTCATCAGATCCCGCACCAGCCCGCGCGGCGATGACCCCGACCTGATCCAGCGACAGCCAGCCCTCCCGCATGCCCTGGACACACCGTGGAAACTCCTCGAACCGACGCGCCACGGTGGTGATCGTGTGGGCGTTTGTCGACGACGAGCCGAGCTTCCAGGCCAGCAACGCCGCCACCGACCGCGCACCCGTAGCACCACACAGCTCGTCGCGATCCATCTCGGCGGCGATCTCCACAATGCGCCCATCAATCGCATTGCGCTGACCGGCCAACTCCGCCAACTCCTCGAACAGCTCCTCAAGACGCTCGCCAGGACCGGCCACCACAGCACCAGCGGCTGCACTCGACGACATGACCTCATCATCGCAGCCACCACCGACAACGCCGGCCCGCCCGATCTCCGCACGCAACGCAACAGCTCAACCCGCCGCGACCACTGCCAATCCCGATTTGCGAGCCAAGACAAGAACCCCCGGAGCCGTTCACCTACTCGTGGTACCTGACCAGCATCCAGGCCGGCTTGGAGCCCTGCAGTGGCAGCGTCGCCGCGGGGTTCGATTCCTTCTCCGTCCTCGTCAACGGCGTTTAGCCGACCGCGGCGCCACCCAACGGCTTATCCCGGCCGGGTTATCGCTGGTTACCCCGGCGAAGATGGGCACCCGTGCCGAGCTGCGACGCGGGGGTATTCGACGAGAACGGCTGCAAGTCGGGTGTACGTCGGGCGAGGTACCCTCTATCGCGTGCTCGACAATGAGCTGTTGGAAGCTGCTGCGGGACAAGACAAACGACGAAGCGACCGGAGCGTATCCGCCGTTCTCGCGTTTCCGCGCACCGTCCCGGCATTGGTTGACGACCGTCCCGCGTTGCGCACCGACCACCCGGTGGGCTATCGCCGGTTGGGCGAGCCCCGGCCCCGTCGACCCGGGCTGACCGAGGAATCGTGTTGACGGACTTCGAATTCGACGCGCCGACGGTAATCCGGACCAAGCGCGACGGTGGTCGGTTATCCGATGCCGCCATCGACTGGGTCATCAAGGCCTTCACCGACGGCCGGGTCGCCCCGGAGCAGATGTCGGCCTTGTTGATGGCGATTTTCTGGCGCGGCATGGACTCCGGAGAGACCGCCAGATGGACGTCGGCGATGCTGGTATCGGGTGCCCGGATGGATTTCGCCGATCTGCGGCTGCCGACGGTGGACAAGCACTCCACCGGCGGGGTAGGCGACAAGATCACCCTGCCGTTGGTGCCCGTCGTCGTCGCCTGCGGTGCGGCGGTGCCGCAGGCGGCGGGCCGGGGACTCGGCCATACCGGTGGCACTCTGGACAAGCTGGAATCCATTTCCGGTTTCACCGCGAAGCTGTCCAATCAACGTGTGCGCCAACAACTTTGCGATGTCGGCGCGGCGATCTTCGCGGCCGGCGAGCTGGCCCCGGCCGACGCGAAGCTCTATGCGCTGCGCGACATCACCGGCACCGTCGAATCCCTGCCGCTGATCGCCAGCTCAATCATGAGCAAGAAGCTGGCCGAGGGATCGGGCGCGCTGGTACTCGACGTGAAGGTCGGTGCGGGGGCCTTCCTGAAATCCGAGGCGCAGTCTCGCGAACTGGCGCACACCATGGTGGACCTTGGCGCCGCCCATGGCGTGCCCACGTGCGCCCTGCTGACGGACATGAACTCGCCGCTGGGTCGCACCGTGGGCAACTCGCTGGAGGTGGCCGAGGCCCTGGAAGTGCTGGCCGGCGGCGGACCGTCCGATGTTGTGGAGCTGACTGTGCGGCTCGCCGGCGAGATGCTGCAGCTCGCGGGGATCGACCGCCGCGATCCGGGACAGATGCTGCGTGACGGCACCGCGATGGACCGGTTTCGCCGGCTGGTCGCCGCTCAGGGCGGCGATTTGTCGAAACCGTTGCCGATTGGTCGGTGTTCGGAAACCGTCACGGCCGACCGGAGCGGCACAATGGGCGACATCGACGCGATGGCGGTGGGTTTGGCGGCCTGGCGGCTCGGCGCGGGCAGATCCCGGCCGGGGGCACGGGTGCAGCACGGCGCGGGGGTGCGGATTCATCGTCGTCCCGGAGAGCCGGTGGTGGCCGGTGAGCCGCTGTTCACGCTTTACACCGAGACTCGCGAACGCTTCGGCCCGGCGCTGGCCATGTTGGACGGCGGCTGGAGCGTCGGGGAGACCGGGCCGGCTCCGCGGCCCCTGATTATCGATCGGATCATCCGATGACCACTGCGCTGACGTTGGAGATGATTCGGCAGGCACCGAAGGCCCTGCTGCACGACCACCTCGACGGCGGACTGCGTCCGGAAACCGTGCTGGACATCGCCGGCCAGATCGGATACGACGACCTGCCCGCCACCGACGTCGACACGCTGGCAACGTGGTTTCGCACCCGGTCACACAGCGGCTCGCTGGAGCGCTACCTGGAGCCGTTCTCGCACACCGTGGCGGTGATGCAGACACCAGAGGCGTTGTATCGGGTCGCCTTCGAATGTGTCGAGGACCTGGCCGCAGATTCGGTGGTCTATGCCGAGGTGCGGTTTGCGCCCGAACTGCACATCGACCGCGGCTTGTCGTTCGACGAGGTCGTGGACGCGGTGCTGGCCGGGTTCGCCGAGGGTGAGAAGGCGTGTGCCGGCGCCGGCCGGACGATCAAGGTGCGCTGCTTGGTCACCGCGATGCGCCATGCCGCAGTGTCGCGGGAAATCGCCGAGCTGGCAATCCGGTTCCGGGACAAGGGAGTTGTGGGTTTCGACATCGCCGGCGCCGAGGCCGGCCATCCGCCGACGCGGCACCTGGATGCTTTCGAGTACATGCGAGACAACAACGCGCGCTTCACTATTCATGCCGGTGAGGCATTCGGGTTGCCCTCCATCCACGAGGCGATCGCGTTCTGCGGCGCGGATCGGCTGGGCCACGGGGTGCGGATCGTCGACGACATCGGCGTCGGCCCCGACGGCGGTGTCAGGCTCGGCCGGTTGGCATCGATACTGCGGGACAAGCGGATTCCGCTGGAGCTGTGCCCCAGCTCCAACGTGCAGACCGGCGCGGTGGCCAGCATCGCCGAGCACCCGTTCGACCTGTTGGCGCGCACCCGTTTTCGGGTGACCGTCAACACCGACAACCGGCTGATGAGCGACACGTCGATGAGCCTGGAGATGCACCGGCTGGTGGAGGCGTTCGGCTACGGCTGGAGTGACCTCGAACGGTTCACCATCAATGCGATGAAGTCGGCGTTCATCCCGTTCGACGAGCGGCTGGCCATCATCGACGAGGTGATCAAGCCGCGATTCGCGGTGCTGATCGGGTAGGACGTCCGGAATGTAGTCAGCGCCAACCGGGCATGTGCCGGTGTCGAAAGTGATAGCGCTATTGCGACGCACACCAATACCGGCCCACCACAGCCGCCCGCGGGCGGTGCCGCTGCTGCTCGGTGAATTGGTGTCCGCCGTTGCTTGGGGTAGTGACAAATGCATTGGCGCCCAATGGTTGTGGTAGGGCGGCGAATGCTGTCGCCCGGCAGTCCGGGTCGAGTTTGCATCTGATGAGACCGGCCCGTCGATCTTGATGCCGAACCACCCGCCTGGCCTAACATCACACCTGTGCTGCTCGACCGCGCCACCGCCGAGGGTATTGCGGAAGGCCGAATCAGCCTGGTGTTGCGCCGGTGGGATGTCGCGCGCATCAAGCCGGGAGGCACCCAGCGCACATCAGCCGGCACGATCCGTATCGATGACGTGCAGGAGTACGCACCCGACTACCAGGTCAGCGATCAACAGGCGCGGGCTGCAGGTTATTCCGATGCCGCGACGGCTCAGGCCCAGCTGGACAGCAGGTCGGCGCGCCATACCTACCTCATCACGGTGTCCTTCGCCGGCCCCGACGAGCGCCGGGCCCTGGCCGCGGAAAGCGTGCTGACCGCTGCTGACGCGGCTACGATCAGGTCCCGCCTCGACCGCGTGGACGCCGCCAGCGGGACCGGCCCCTGGACCAGGCGCTACCTACGGCTGATCGCCGAGAACGAGGCGGTGCGGGCGCCGAACCTGGCGGCCCGGGAAGGACTCGACGTCCCTGGGTTCAAGCGGCGGGTGCGGCGGCTCAAGGAATTGGGCCTGACCATCAGCCTCGACGTCGGCTACCGCCTGTCGCCGCGTGGGCGGGCTTTTTTGGACGTCGACGACTGATTCCGTGGTGCCCAAGCATGCGCTACGAATGCCGCGCCGCCTCTTGGGCGAGTTGCACCCGGGAGTTCAGGTCGAGCTTGGTGTACACGTGCGTGAGGTGGGTTTGCACGGTGCGCGGCGAGACGAACAGCCGCGCGGCGATGTCCTTGTTGGAAAGACCTTCGCCCACCAGGTTCACCACCTCGCGTTCAGCCGGCGTCAGCGACTCCCACCCGGTCGCTGCCCGCCTGCGTTCGCCGCGTCCGCGCTGCGCGTAGGCAATCGCCTCGTCGCTGGACAGTGCGACGCCTTCTGCCCATGCGCTGTCGAACTCCTTGCTGCCCAATGCAGTACGCAGCAATGCCACCGAGTCCGCATGGCTTGAGTCGTAGCTCTTGAACCGTTCGGTGCCCAGGCGTTGCCGCATGGACTCGGCCGCGCCGTACAGGCGGGCGGCCTCACGGTGGCTGTCGTGCCCGACCGCCATGGCGGCCAGGCAGTCGAGGATGTCGGGAACGCAATTGTGTGCACAGGCTTCAACCGCAGCCGTCAGCGCGTCGTGGGCATCACGCTCGGCTTGTTCCGGCTCACCCTGTGCCATTGCCACCCGGGCGCGGCTGGTCAGCGCCAGCGCCAGATGCCAGCCCGACAGCACCGAGGCTGCCTCGTCGGCGAAGTGTCGCGCTGCGGCGACATCCCCGCTCGCCAACGAGATCCGTGCTTTGGTGGGACGCAGATAATTCGCCACATGGGGTTGCAGTTTCAGGTTCTGCCACGCCTTGGTGCTCGCATCGCGCGCGGAGTCGATGTCGCCGCCGGCGAAAGCTGCGATCGCCAGCGTCGCATAGCCGAGTCCGAGGAAGTACTCGCTGCCGTCTCCGGCACCTTCGACCGCCGCTTCGCCCGCTGCCCACGCGGCGCTCACGTCACCCCGGTACGCGTGCGCATCGCCCAACCCCTTAAGGATGAGCGGGGTGAGGACATCAGCATCGGCCTCCAACGACTGTTCCACCAGTTCGCTGAACTGCGCGACGGCTCCGGCCACTTCTCCCTGCCACAGCTGACCGAACGCCAGGCTCAAACGGCACCGTAGCGCGCCGAACCGGTCGCCGATCTCGTCGGCCACATCGCGTCCGGCGCTGCCCGCAATCCGCGCGGTCATCGTGTCGCCGGATACCACGGCGGCATTGCTCTGCCAACTCAGGATCTGGCCGAGTGTCCACCGATCGTCCAAGGCCCGGACAATGTCGGTCGCCTCCGCGAAGTACTGGCGGGCCGCATCGGATTGGTAGCTGAACCCGGCCGTCGAACCGCAGGCGGTGAGTGCGCGTGCCAACAAGGCCGGGTCATCGACTTCACGAGCGATGGCCAGCGCTTGTTGAGCCTCGTCCACGCTGCTGCCGCTCGTGTCGATGAACATATCGAGGACGGCCTTATCCGCCAGCGCGCGCGCCCGCACCGCGGCGCTCACCTGCCCATGGTGCGCGTCCGGCTCGACGAGGATGGTTTCGAACCAGGTTCGCCCCTCCCGGATACGGCCCCGGCTGAGCCACAGCGGCTGCAGCCACGACGTCAACGCCAGCGCGGACTCCAGGTCGCAGTATTCGCGGCAGCACAGGAACGCCACCCGCAGGTTGTCCAGCTCGATTTCGGCCCGGTCGAGAAGTTGCTGATAGTCCGTGCGCCCAGGGCTGTCGAGTAGCGCGGCCAGCGCCATGTAGTGATCGCAGTATCGCTTGCGCGTGACGTCGATTTCGCCGGCCTCGGCGAGCTTTTCCATCGCGTACTGGCCCACTCCCTCGAGCCGCCGGTACCGGGTTCGACCCTGCGAGCTATCTGCCCAAATCAGCGACTTGTCAACCAGCAGTGCCAGCTCATCGAGCACCTGGTGACGCGGCAGCTCACCGAAGCCGGCCACCGCCAGCGCCGCGTCGAGGTCAAATCCACCGACGAACACCCCGAGTCGTCGCAACAAGATCCGCTCCGGCTCGCTGAGCAACCCGTAAGACCAGTCCAGCGACGCACGCAGGGTCTGGTGGCGGCGCAGCGCGGTGCGCGCCCCGCCGGTCAGCAGCCGGATGCTGTCGTCGAGGCCGGCAATGATGTCGGACAGCGACAACGACCGCACCCGTGCGGCCGCGAGTTCGAGCGCCAGCGGCATGCCGTCCAATCTCTGGCAGATTTGCCGTACCATCGCGGCGCTGTCGTCGTCGACGACGAAGTCGGGCCGGGCCAGCAGGGCGCGGTCGGTGAAGAATGCAATCGCGTCGTCCAAGCACAGCGGCGGGATCCGCCAGGTCAGCTCACCCGCCACCTTGATCGGTTCTCGGCTGGTGGCCAATATCGTGACCCGGGGACAGGTCTGCAGCAGCGCATTGACTTGGCCGGCGCCGACGTCGAGCAGGTGCTCGCAATTATCCAAGACAATGAGCATCTCCCGCTCGGCCAGGTAGCGCAGCACCGCATCGGCCGTTGAGCGCCCTAACTGGTCGGACAGGCCCAACGCGCGAGCGAGCAAGATCGGCGTCATATCGGGATCGGTTATCGGCTCGAGATCGACGTAGCACACGCCGTCGGGAAAACCAGAAGTCAGTTGTGACGCCACTTGGATGGCCAGGCGGCTCTTGCCGGAGCCGCCAGCACCGATCAGCGTCACCAGCCGGTTTTCCGTCACCAGCCGGGCCACCTCGGCCAGCTCCTGCTCGCGGCCCACAAAACTGGTGAGCTGCACTGGAAGCCGTTGGTTCACAATGCTTTTCGGAGTGCGTAGCGCAGGGAACTCGTTTCGCAGCCGGGGGTGGCACAACTGCGCCACCCGTTCCGGGCGCGGTAGGTCGCGCAGCGGTTGGATTCCCAAGTCGATCAACCAGGCATCGGCTGGGAGCTCGTCGATGACGATGTCGCCGGTGGTGGCGGACAGCAGTGTCTGGCCGCCATGGGCCAGGTCACGCAGCCGCGCCGCGCGGTTGATCGTCGGGCCGACATAGTTGCTGTCGTCGCGTAGCTGGACATCACCCGTGTGGATGCCGATGCGTAGCCGAATCGGGGGTAGTTGTGCGCTCTGCAATTGCAGGGCGCACGCGACGGCGTCGGCCGCCCGCCCGAACGCCGCCACGAAGCTGTCGCCTTCGCCCTGCTCGACCGGCCGTACTCCGCCGTGGGCTTCGACGGCCTGGGCAACGGTTTGATCCAGCAGCTTGATCGCGTCGGCCATCTGTGCGGGCTGCGTGTGCCACAGCCGTGTTGATCCCTCGATGTCCGCCAACAGCAACGTCACGGTCCCGGTAAGCAGCAACTCGCCCACGCTCCAGTCCCATGCCACGCACGTCCGCACATTGGGTCGATCTCGCTCATGCTAACCAGCGCGACCAGCCGCGAGCCGCAAATCTCAGCGAAAAGGCGTACGTGGCGTAGGTACGGATCGCCAACGTACGACCCCCTCTGGGGCAAATTTGCGCATTCCGGCCGATGGCCGGGGCCGCGCCACCGAGGACAGTCGAATTGTCCAGATTTCAAGCAAGAAGTCGAAAGGAACCTCGACGATGAAGCACCACACCAAGTCGAATCGTGGCCCCAGCGACGAGACTGGCGCCCTCTCGCCCGACCAGCGGAACCGGCCGCAATCGCGTCGGTACGCCCCCAAGCGTTATTCGTTCCTCGAGGACGCCTGCATGGCGCGCGCGATGTATCGACTCTGATCAGTGCCGCACCCTGGCGCCGCTATTCGCGCTCCAGTTTTGCGGAGCGACAGCGTTGCTCTCGTAAACTGCGAGCCCCACCAGATCCGGGTAAGCCATGTCAACCGACGTTCAAGTGGACACGTACTTTCTTACGCCACCGGCACCACACCGTGTGGGGCTCAGCACCTTTCCGGCGGTCTCCAGCCGGTGATTCTCTTCCGGCTCATAGCCATCACCGTTTGCCTGGAAGCTGCTTGACGACGAACGCAGCGGCGACAGATACGGCTGCAACCTGTCGTGTTTCGGTGCTGCTTCGTCCTCGGCTCCCAGCCGCCTTCACTTTGGCGGGCGCGTCAACAATTCGCGGTATCACTCAACGCGGCCGCCGTTGCGCTGTCGGTTGCTTCATGAGTTTCTTCCTGTTTGAGGTGTAGGCAGTGCGTTGCTCGCTTAAGGTTGAAGTGCTAGCAATGATCCATGAGACCCGACTTTTATCACTTTGGCGGCCTCAGTCCGGCCCTAGGGCGGGGACCTGCAGGTTTGGTTGCTCGCTGGTGCGGATTTGCGCACTAGGACGGGTCCGTATGGTGCGGTGGTGGCCTACGTGCGCACGGTGAAAACGAGTTCGGGGGCGACCGCGGTGCAGATCGTGTGGTCGTCGCGGCGCGGCGCGGCGCACGCTCGATCGAGCATGTGGGTTCTGCCCACGATGAGCCCAGTGTGGCGGCACTTAGAGCCGCCGCTGTCCAGCGGATGAGCGCGGGGCAGGCTGAACTGGACCTCGGAATGGGCGGTCAAAGGGGGTCAGCGCCGCTACCGATCACCTCGTCGCGGGCAGCGCATCTGTGGGATGCCTTGTGCCAGGCTTATCGGTTGCTCGGTTTCGACGAGGTCGCCGATGATGTGTTCCGAGGGTTGGTGTGCGCACGGATCATCGAACCAACCAGCAAGATCGACTCAGGGCGCGTTCTCGATGAGACCGGAGTGGCGGCCCCGTCATACCCGACTCTGAACCGACGCTTGCCGTTGTACGCTAAAGATGCTTTCCGGCAACGGCCTTCGGCCGCGTGCGCCGCGCACGCCGACCTGGGGCCGGCCACGTTGGTGTTGTACGACGTGACGACGCTGTACTTCGAAACCGACGCCGGCGACGGGTTTCCGGGAGCCCGGATTTTCCAAGGAACGGCGTCTGGAGCCTCAAATTACCGTCGGGTTGCTCACCGACGCGACGGGACTCCCGTTGACGGTGCAGGCATTTGAGGGCAATAAGGCCGAAACCGCCACGATGCTGCCGGTGATCAAGGCGTTTAAGAAAGCCCATCAACTGTCCGGCATCACGGTGGTCGCCGACGCCGGGATGATCTCTGAGATCAACCAGATCGACATCGCTGCAGCCGGATTGACCTACATTCTGGGTGCCCGGCTCCCATTTGTCCCCGACGTGGTGCGCGAATGGCATGACAAGCACCCCGACGAAACCGTCCCCGATGAGCTGATCCTGACCCAGCCGTGGCCGGCCACCAGTCCGAAGAAGGCCCGCGGGATCCCTGACCGGGTTATCCACTACCAGTACCGCGCTGATCGCGCACGGCGCACCCTGCGGGGCATCGATGACCAGATCGCCAAAGCCCAAAAAGCCGTCGACGGCAAAGCCCCGGTCAAACGCAACCGGTTCATCACCTTGACCGGGGAAACCAAGGCCATCGACCGAGACCCGGAGGCCAAGGCCCGCGCCCTAGCCGGCTGGAAGGGCTACACCACCAACCTGACCGGTCAAACCCCGACGTTCGTGATCGGCGCCTACCACCACTTGTGGCGCATCGAGAAGAGCTTCCGGATGTCCAAACACGACCTGCAGGCCCGACCGGTCTACCACCACAAGCGACAATCCATTGATGCCCACCTGACGATTGTGTTCGCCGCGATGGCCCTTACCCACTGGATCGAACACCGAACCGGTTGAAGCATCAAGAAATTCGCGCGGACTGCACGCCGCTACCGCACCATCACCATCCAAGCCGGAAAACACACAATCACCGCCGCCGACCCCATCCCCGACGACCTCGCCGAAGCCCTAGCAGAAATCCACGCCGACAGCGGTGCGCACTAATCTGTTAAAAGTCGGGTTGCTCGCTAAAGGTTGAAGTGCTAGCAATGATCCATGAGAAAGGGCCAACGAGGATTCTCAATTCTTACGGCACTTTCGATTATGTGACTCTCTTTTGATGTTAATCCCACGACATCGCAGAAAACATGAACAATCCCCAACTGAATCCCGCACCGTAACTCTCTCCTTCCCATGAGAATTCGTACTCTTCATATGCGGGGAGCAGCTTGTCGAATAGGGACCACTGGCGACCACTGTTCATAGGGCCAAATCGCTCTGTGAACTCGGCGACGTCCATACTCCAGATAGGCAGTCCGATCGGAGAATCTACGGTAGGTGAATTGCGCTTTTTATGCCGGTACCACGCAGACTCGAGGAGGCCGTCTTCGCTAGCGATCGCAGTGAAGTCAAATCCCGGCCACAGTATGCTGCTGTACTCCACTGATGTAGCGTCCTGGCCGGCAATACCCAGCAGCTTCTTCATATTTCGAAAATAAGAGGCTTCGTCGCCGAGAGCTTCGGCTACTCGTTCATGTATACGTTCCGCATCGTCGACCGATAGACCGCGGTCAGCCACTTTGGCCGCTAGTTGGTCTTCCTTATGCGACATCTTTATTCTCAGCTTCATCGTCATGAGCAAGTACACCTCGAAGTCGATAAGGGGGGAAAGCAGGAGTCTATTCATCGCTTATCCATTCATTTACCGAGGTAGGTTAGGAACTGATGAAGATCGCCTCGAAACACTGTGACCGAACCGTCGGGCTGGACTATCAGCGCTATCCCTTGATCTATCCTAACCGGCAGCACTACCTTTGTTCCGTTTGGCAGATTGGCAATTCCTGCTGTTTCACCGAACGCGGTCTTTGCGGCAATGTCTGCTGCCACTGCAGCCTGGTCCTGGTTAAGGTGCAGGCTGGTCACCCTCTGAGCAATTCCATCTGACCTGGTCCCTTTGGGAAGGGTCGAGACTTCCCTACCGATTTCTGTGGCCTGGTCGGCGATACTTGGGCTTGAAGGCGTGCCCGGTTGTGGTTGGGCGCCGGGTGTACGTGGTTGTTGTGGTGCGGGTTGTGTCCAGTATGGGATGTCGGCGCGTTTGGCGTCGTTGGCGGGTGTGAGTATTGTGCGTTGGCCGCATCTAATTGGCGCTCGAGCTGGGCCTTCAAGGTGTTGTAATACCAGGCTTCTTGGTTATAAGCCTGAACCGCGTTCCAATCGGAAGGGTTGGGCGGATTGAGATTGTGGTGGTCGATGTCGTTTGTCAACTGGTTGTAGGCCTCCCGTGTCGCTTGCAGCGATGGCGGTGGCGGTGGGCTGGCCCAGGGCGGAATGGGGGGCTGCCCCAGCGGCGGTGTGCCCGGCGGCGGAGACGGTGGCGGCGGAATCGGTGGTTGCGGCGCCAGCGGCGGCAGCATTGGTGGCGCTTGGGGTGCTTGGCCCGCTCCTTGGTCCAGCATCTGGGCGCCGGGGCTCCCGGAGCCGTTAGGACCGTCGCTACCGGTGGGGGGACCGGGTGCGTCGCCAGGTGGTGTAGCCGGTTGGGCGGCCGGTGGTGGGGGTGCCGGAGGTTGGGGTGGGGGTGGGGAGTTGAGGGTGTGGGCGGTCTCGCCGGGGTCGAGCGGGGGCGCTGGTGACGACGGGCCGCCGGGTCGTGGTGGTTGTGGGTGGACGTAGGCCAGCGGCTGCACCGTCGAGCGGGGCGCGGTGGTGACCGGACTGTGCAGCGTAGCGGTGGTGAGCATGCCAGCGGGTGCGCCGCTGCCGGGTCGCTTCACGGATGGTGGGCTGAACCCGTCACCGGAGGGCCGGATGTAGCTGGTTGTTCCCGCACCCGGATAACCGCTGATCACACCAGCGGTTCTTGGACCCGATCCGGCTGGCGGGGAGAGGGTGTCAGCACGGCTCTGCAGCGCCTCGCTGAGCTGCGCTGAACCCGGCCCCTCGATGGCTGGGGCGGCGATTCCTTCGGCGGGTGCGACTTGGGCGAACATCCCCATCGGAGGCTGCGGCGCCCGGGCTAGCGTCGAAGCCCCGGCGGGCGTGGCCGCCGCCGAGGCACCACTTGGGGACGCCGACGCTGAGACCGAGCCGGCCAACGGCGCCGCCGGCCCAACCCCCCATCCCGGCACCGACGGTTGGCGGGGCGATGACCGCGCGGGCGCCTTGCTCGCCGGCCTGCAGGGTTGCTTCGGCCGCGCTGATCGCCCCGGTGTCGGCCAACCCCACCACCGCGGCAGCCGGCGACCCGCCGGACGCCGCCGGCGGAAACGGCACCATGACCGCCGCCGCGGCCGCGCGCAACGCCGCCCCGTAGGTCGCGCCCTAGGCCGCCCCCGCGGCCGCATCTGCCCGTCATACTGCAGGTCCAACGCCACGATCTGCGGGGTCAACGCCCCCCACACCAACGGGTTGAGCTGCCGGGCGGTGGCCTCATCGCATCGATTGGCCACCGCCTCCTGCGCGGTGACCATCGAGGCCACCGCACTCTGATGCGCACCGGCCGCCGCCACCACATGGGATGCCTTCTCCAGCAGCGCCGCCGCCAGCAACTCATGCTGGGTATCCAGCGCACCCTGGCTGACCGCCGACGCCGCCGCACCCACCCCACGCCAACCGCCGCCGTACGTGGCCGCCCCACTGGCCGCCGAGGCCGCTACCACCGCCTGCACCTGCGCCGCCTGCGCGCTCAACGCTTCGGCGTAGGCCGGCGTCGATGCCGGACCAGACCCCGACACCAACGCCGTATAGTTGGCCTCCGGGCCAAACGCCGACCAGGGATGCACCACCACAACCCGCTAACCCCTACCGAGCCAGGCCCGCGCGCCCATCGCCTCACCAGCCACCGCCATCCCGGCCGCCCCCGACCGGCACCCAGCCTCGCCGCTCAACCCCGCCTGCGTCATCGCCGAAGCCCCGCCACAGCCGGCACCACCGCAAACACCATCACCTGGGACTTTACTCCCTGCGCGCAGAACAAACGCCTTGCCATGATCCTAAACTTGGCGGCCCTATGTGCGCCCGCCGTCGCCGGCTGGCGCCGCTATTCGCGCCTGAGCCGCGACTCCACGAACCGTTCCACTCGCTCCCATTCGCGTACCGCCTTGGCATAGGGGCCCACGGGCTTGCTGACCGAATCAGGATCGAGCACATAGGCGACCAGCTTGCCCAGTGGTTTGCCCGGGTCGAGCGCCTTGTCGACGGTGCTTTCCTCCGAGTAGTCGCCGATGTCGCGCAGCAACTCGACCGCCAGATCCAGCTGGTCACGATCCACGGCATCAGGTCCGTCGGCGAAATCGTCGGCCAGTCCGGTGAGCACGTAGACATTGTCATCGGTAACGGCCACCGCCAGTGAGCCGTCGGTGGCCGCGGTCCGGATGTCGTCGTAGGTGCTCAGGTCAGCCAAGTCGTGGTCGTGCTCGTCGGCGAGGTAACGCGCCAGCGCCCGCTCGGAGTTGAAGACGCTGATCCGGCCGTTGCGGCCCAAGAAAATCGGACGATCGTCGAGGTAACACCGCAGGGTGTAGAAGGTGCCGGCACCGGTCATGATCTGGACCGGGTCGATGCCGACCTTCGACCAGAAGTCCTCGTCGCCACCCAGCACGACGGCCGCCGCGGCTTCCTCTTCTTCGGCGTCTTCGTCGGCGTCCTCGGATTCCAGCTCGGCGGCTTCGGTGTCTTCTTCGTCGGCCGACTCCGCCGCCGACTCGTCGACGGCTTCCTCGGCCTCCTCGGCTTCCTCCTCTGCCGGTTCCTCGGGCTCTTCGGCCAATTCGTCGGCGGCCTTGGCCGCCAGGTCGGCATCGACCTCGGGAACGCTGACGATGTCGTCGATGGCTTTGAGCACGTCGTCCCAGCTGCGCGCGATGATCTCGGCGATCGCATTCCAGCGTTTCTGGCCGGCCTTACCGGTGAAGTAGTCGATCCCCCCGGACACGGTGCCCAGGGTGGGATTGCCGTTGAAGAACTTCGACACCGCCGGCAGTTCGCATACGGATCCGATGGAGGACACGATCGCCAGTGTCGCGGCCAACGCTGCCACCGACTCCTCGGTTGGCTTGTCGGCCACCAGCTCCTCGACGACCACCAGATCGAATGTATTGTCGGCGTCCGGATCGAAGGTGTGCGCGTGCGCCTCGGTCAGCTCCTCCCACGCCGGGTGGTCCACCAGGTCGTTGTCGGTGTTGCCGCGGACGAATGCGACCAGGTCTGCCACGCTCTCGAAGGCATACAGATCCTCGTCCTTACCCAGAAACGCCTCCCATTCGTCGCCGGAGTCGCGCCAGCGCGGTGCCCACAGCGTGTAGCGGTCACCGTCGGACAGGCCCAGGCGAATGGGCACGAGGTCAGCAGCCATGCGGCACAGAATAGCGACGGCCGGGAGCCGGGCCCGGCCCGGTAGTGCTCAGCCGCTCCAAATATCGGTGATCGGGGGAGCGTTCATCGCATTGCCCGTCTTGGGTAGGCCATACATCTGCTCCAGTGTGGAAAGCAGGTTGTAGTGACTGATCTGCTCGTTGTAAGTGCCCGGCTGCACATGCGCCCCGTAGAAGACCGTCGGAATCTGGTTGCGGCTGCTGCCGTCGTCCTCGTCCCACGTGAGGATGAGCAGGCTGTTGTTGGCCTTGGCCCAGTTGGCGTACGGCGACACTTCGCGGTTGAGCCAGGCATCGCCGGCGGTGACGGTGCCGTCGTGCATGTCGTTGTCGGCGTTGGGGATGACGAACGACACCGTCGGCAGGCTCGGGTAGTTCTCCGGCTGTGGAAACGCGCTGAACGGCACCGACAGCGTTGGCGGGACGTTGCTGAAGTTGACCCATGGCACGTGCTTGCGCGCGTATTTGCCGGCACTGCAGACGGTCGAGCCGACGTGGGGTAGATCCTCGGCGAAACCGACGAAAGTGTGCCCGGTGGCCAGCAATTCGGAGGCCAGGTTGGGCGTCGAGCCGGCGTCGACCGGGCAGGCGTTCTTGGTCAGGCCGAAGGTGCTGCCGGCGAACATCGCCAGGTAGTTGGGTTCGCTGGGATGGGTTTCGGCGAACGATTGCGCCATCATCGCGCCGTTGGCGGCAAGGGCATTGATGAACGGCGCCGCCGGGTTGCCGACGATGTTGGCCTGCGAGCGGTTCTCCTCCACCACGATCACCACGTGCGCAAACGTCGGCAACGGCGCCGCCGTCGGCCGCACCCCGTCGTGAGCCCTGACCTGACCCAACATCGCCACCGCGACCGCGCCGAACACCGCCAGGACTCGACCCGCCCCCGCCATAAACCCCCGAAGCCCGCGCACGCCCGGAGTATATGGGCGGCCTAGACCCGCTGCAGCACCAAAGCCAGCGTGTCAGCCGCCGTGAGCCCGATCGTTATAGGGTCACACCCCGTGGACGTCCACGTCATCGACCACCCGCTGGCGGCGGCCCGAATGACCGTGCTGCGCGACGAACGCACGTGCAACGCCGCCTTCCGCGCCGCGTTGCGTGAGCTGACGCTGGCGCTGGTCTACGAGGCGACCCGCGATGCGCCCACCGAGCCGGTTCCGGTCCGCACGCCGCTCGCGGAGATGATGGGAGTGCGGCTGACCAAACCGCCATTGTTGGTGCCCGTGCTGCGCGCCGGACTGGGCATGGTCGACGCGGCGCATGCGGCGCTACCGGACGCGGACGTCGCCTTTGTCTGCGTGGGCCGGGACGAGCAGACCCATCGGCCGGTGTCGTATTTGGAGCTGCTGCCCGAGGACCTGAATGGTATGCCGGTGATGGTCCTGGACCCGATGCTGGCCACCGGGGGTTCGATGGCGTACACGGTCGGCCTGCTGGTGGCGCGCGGCGCGACCGACATCACCGCGCTGTGCGTGTGCGCGGCACCGGAGGGCATTGCGGCGCTGGAAAAAGTGGCGCCGAAAGCGCGGTTGTTCATCGCGGCCCTCGACGACGGGCTCGATGAAGCGGCGTTCATCCTGCCCGGTCTCGGTGACGCGGGCGACCGCCAGTACGGTCCCCGCCAAAGCTGAATCACCAGTTCCGCGCCGAGGCGACCAGCTCGTCACGCAACCGCCCGGCGAGGTGCCGAGCAGCGGCCAAGTCGCCGGCCACCGCGCAGCGAACCTCCAAGTAACACTTCAGCTTTGGCTCGGTTCCCGAGGGTCGCACCACTACCCGGACGGTGGTGTAACCGTCGCCGCCGGTGAAGATCAGCGCGTCGGTGATGTCGGTGACGGTCACGGCGAAACCGGCCAGCCGGGCGGGCGGGGTGTCACGCAGCCGCGTCATCAATGCCTTGGCCTCGCCGGCGTCGGCGACCCGGCGCGGCACCGCCGCAACCTCGTGGACGCCATAGCGCCGGGCGAGCTCGTCGAGCTTGCCGGGCACCGAACGGCCCTGCCGTTTCAGCGCGGCCGCCAGGTCGCACACCAATACGGCGGCGCTGATGCCGTCCTTGTCCCGCACGGCGGCGGGGTCGACGCAATGCCCGATCGCTTCCTCGTAGGCATACACGAGGGTCCCGGGCCGGTCCGCGTCGGCGCGGGCCAGCCACTTGAAGCCGGTGAGCGTCTCCACGTGCACCGCGCCGTGGTCGGCGGCGATCGCCGCCAGCATCCGTGACGACACGACCGTACTGGCGACCATCCTCGCCCCGTCCTGTGGTTGCGACAGGATGTAATCGCCCAGCAGCCAGCCCGTTTCGTCGCCGGACAGCATCCGCCAACCGGTCGCGGCGGGAATGCCGACCGCGCATCGGTCGGCGTCGGGATCCAGTGCGATCGCGACGTCGGCGCCGACGCCCGCGGCCAGAGCCAGCAGCGCATCGGTGGCGCCCGGCTCCTCGGGGTTGGGGAAGGCGACGGTGGGGAAGTCGGGGTCGGGCGCGAACTGCGATGTGACGGTGTGCACGTCGGTGAAGCCGGCCCGGCGAAGCGTTTCGACGGCCACCGCGCCGCCGACGCCGTGCATCGCGGTCAGGGCTATCCGGACCGAGCCCGTCGAGCGGCGAACGGCGGCCGCCCGCTCGATGTAGCGAGCGAGCAGATCGGTGCGAGCGGGCCGGACGGGTTTTCTCGCGATCTGATCGGCCGGCGGGGCGGCGGCCATCGCGGCCTCGATGCGGCGGTCGGTGGGCGAGACGATCTGGATGCCGCCGTCGAGGTACACCTTGTAACCGTTGTCGGTCGCCGGGTTGTGTGAGGCTGTGATTTGTATGCCGGCTGAGGCTCCGGTGCGGCGCACCGCGAACGCGACGACCGGGGTGGGCACCGGATCCGGCAGCAGCACCACCGAAAACCCCTCGGCGGCAAACACTTCCGATGACGCAGTGGCAAAACCCGCGGAGCCGTGGCGGGTGTCGCGCCCGACGATCACCGTGCGAGAGTGCGACCCTGCCGAGTCGAGCACCCGGGCCACCGCCCAGGTGGCGCGCAGGACCACCGCGAGGTTCATCGCGTCCGGGCCGCCGCGTACCGGCCCGCGCAGCCCGGCGGTGCCGAACGTCAGTGGACGGGCAAACCGCGCGGCGATTTCGCCGGGGCTGCAGGCGGCGAGTTCGGCGGCGGTTACCGGATCGGGATCGTGGGCGATCCATTCCTCGGGCGTCACGGGCGTCACGGTTCAGGCGCGCGCAATGCGCTCGATCAGTGAGGCCAGCAGCACGCCCATCCGGGCCGCCGATGCGGCGCCGGCGGCCAGCACCTCGGCGTGGCTGAGCGGCTGACCGGTGATGCCGGCCGCCAGGTTGGTCACCAGCGAGATGCCCAACACCTCGGCGCCCGCGGCGCGGGCGGCAATCGTCTCGTGCACCGTCGACATGCCCACCAGGTCGGCGCCCAGCGTTTGCAGCATCCGGATCTCGGCGGGTGTCTCGTAGTGCGGCCCGGGCAGGCCGGCGTACACGCCGTCGGTCAGCTCCGGATCGCATTGGCGGGCAAGGCTTCTCAGCTGCGGCGAGTACGCATCTGTCAGGTCGACGAACTGTGCCCCCACCAGCGGGGACCGCGCCGTCAGGTTCAGGTGGTCGCTGATCAGCACCGGCTGACCGACCCGCATGTCCGGCCGCAGCCCTCCGGCGGCATTGGTCAGCACGACGGTGTGTGCTCCCGTCGCGCACGCCGTGCGCACCGGGTGGACGACGTGGCGCAGGTCGTGTCCCTCGTAAGCGTGGATGCGGCCGGCCAGCACCAGCACCCGGTGACCACCGACCGGTACGGACAACAGCTGGCCGGTATGCCCGGCGGCCCGTGGCGGCGCGAACCCGGGCACGTCGGCCTGGGGCAGTACGGACGTCGGCTGGCCCAACGCGGCGATGGCCGCAGACCATCCCGACCCGAGAACGACGGCGATGTCATGGCGGCCGATCCCGGTGCGCTGGGCGATGACGTGCGCTGCATGTCGAGCGAGTTCGGGCGGATCGGGCTGCGCGACAGTCACACTGCGCGAGCCTACTCAGCGCGAGCAGACACAGAGTCGCACGCCGGCCGGCCTTGGCATGCGACTCTGTGTCTGCTCGCCAATGAACCGGCGCCCCTCGATGAGATACTGCCAAGATGCCCGCACTCACCGCCGCCGACCGTGTCGAGGCCGCGGTGCGACGCCGTAGCGGCGACTTGGTCGAACTCTCCCACGCCATCCACGCAGAGCCGGAGTTGGCGTTCGCCGAACATCGCAGCTGCGCCAAAGTGCAGACGCTGGCCGCCGAGCGCGGTTTCGCGATCACCGCGGCCGCCGGCGGCTTGGACACGGCGTTTCGGGCGGACTTCGGCCACGGGCCGCTGGTGGCCGGGATCTGCGCCGAATACGATGCGCTTCCCGAGATCGGGCATGCCTGCGGCCACAACATCATCGCGGCATCGGCGGTGGGCGCCGCGCTGGCGCTGGCCGAGGTGGCCGACGACCTGGGCCTGACCGTTGCGCTGCTGGGCACTCCGGCCGAAGAGTCCGGGGGCGGTAAGGCGCTGATGCTGCGGGCCGGGACGTTCGACGACGTCGCGCTGGCAGTGATGGTGCACCCGGGGCCCACGGATATCGCCGGGGCCCGGTCGCTGGCGCTGTCGGAAGTCAGCGTGCAGTACCGCGGCAAGGAATCGCACGCCGCCGTTGCCCCGCATTTGGGAGTCAACGCCGCCGACGCCGCGACCGTCGCGCAGGTGGCCATCGGCCTGCTGCGCCAGCAGCTGGCGCCCGGACAGATGATGCACGGCGTTGTGACCGACGGCGGGCAGGCGGTCAACGTGATTCCCGGGCACGCGACGCTGCGCTACGCGATGCGCGCGCTCGAGTCCGAGTCGCTGCGCGACCTGGAGGGCAAGGTATATGCCTGCTTTGCCGCGGGGGCGCTGGCCGCCGGATGTGAATACGACATCGACACCGCCGCACCCGCATACGCGGAATTGAACCCCGATCCATGGCTCGTCGACGCGTGCCGGGAGGAAATGCGCCGGCTCGGGCGCGACCCGGTGCCCGCCGCCGTCGAGGCAGCACTGCCCATGGGCAGCACCGATATGGGCAATGTGACGCAGGTGCTACCGGGGATCCATCCGGTGATCGGTGTCGAGGCGGGCGGGGCCACGGTTCACCAGCGCGCCTTCGCCGCGGCCGCGGCCGGCCCGAGTGCCGACCGCGCGGTCGTCGACGGCGCAATCATGTTGGCGCGCACGGTTGTTCGCCTCGCCGAGACTCCCGACGAGCGGGACCGGGTGCTGGCTGCGCGGCAGCGCAGGGCGGCGGCCCGATGAGCCTCGTCGACACCGCCGAGTCGTGGCTGGCCGCCCACTACGACGACCTGGTCGCCTGGCGCCGCCACATCCACCGCTACCCCGAGCTGGGCCGCCAGGAGTATGCCACCACCCAGTTTGTCGCCGAGCGGTTGGCCGACGCGGGCCTGAACCCCAAAGTGCTGCCCGGCGGCACCGGACTGACGTGCGATTTCGGTCCGGAACATCAGCCGCGGATAGCGTTGCGCGCCGATATGGATGCGCTGCCGATGGCCGAGCGCACCGGCGCGCCGTACGCCTCGACGATGCCCAATGTCGCGCACGCCTGCGGGCACGACGCGCACACCGCGATCCTGCTGGGTACCGCGGTGGCGTTGGCGTCGGTGCCCGAGTTGCCGGTCGGGGTGCGGCTGATCTTCCAGGCCGCCGAAGAGCTGATGCCCGGCGGTGCCATCGATGCGATCGCGGCCGGGGCGCTTACGGGGGTGTCGCGCATCTTCGCCTTGCACTGCGATCCCCGCCTCGAGGTGGGCAAGGTCGCGGTCCGGCACGGCCCCATCACGTCGGCGGCCGATTCGATAGAGATCACGCTGTATTCGCCGGGCGGGCACACATCGCGTCCACACCTGACCGCCGATCTGGTCTATGGCCTGGGCACGCTGATCACCGGCCTGCCCGGAGTGCTGTCGCGCCGCATCGACCCGCGCAACTGCACCGTGCTGGTGTGGGGTGCGGTCAACGCGGGCGTGGCCGCCAACGCCATCCCACAAACCGGCGTCCTGTCCGGGACCGTCCGCACCGCCAGCCGGCAGACCTGGCTGGACCTCGAGGACATCATCCGCCACGCCGTCGACGCGCTGCTGGCGCCGCTGGTGATCGAGCACACCTTGCAGTACCACCGCGGGGTGCCGCCGGTGGTCAACGAGGACGTCTCGACCCGCATCCTGACCCACGCCATCGAAGCCGTCGGCCCCGAAGTCCTGGCCGATACCCGGCAGTCCGGCGGCGGCGAGGACTTCTCCTGGTATCTCGAGGAGGTTCCCGGGGCCATGGCGCGGCTGGGCGTGTGGTCGGGCGACGGGCCGCAATTGGATCTGCATCAGCCGACATTCGACCTCGACGAGCGAGCCCTGGCGATCGGGCTGCGGGTGATGGTCAACATCATCGAACAGGCGGCGGCGTTCTGATCCGGTGGCGGGTCGCTTCAGGTTGGGCAGCCGCAACCACGGACATCGTTGTCGGGCGATCGGCTGAGCACGAATAGTTTTGCAAGATCGCCTGGGGCAGTGGACTCTTCATCGCCCGGGCCGGGCACATAATGTACCGACTACCTCGTTGAGCGCCGTCCTGGGACGGTGCCGATCTCGTCACCGCGCTCGGCGCACTCCCGGGCCCGGCACCCACATCCTGCACATTGGTCTCGGGCCGACCCGATGCGTGTTGACTCAATCAAAGATGCCCGTACTTCAGCGACAAGCCAAGGGGCGCAACGGAATCGGCGCTGACAGCCGGGCACGACCAACGCCCCGAACGCCTGGAGGCTGATGGGGCTGACGGGAAAGTCGCAGTTGCGTCCGCCAACTCGGGCCGCGAGATCAGCGCCGTCCTAACCCGGCGGCGGGTCATCGGGTGGGTTCAATCGTGCCGGGATTTCCTTCGGGGCTGCGGGTAGCCGGTCGAAGCGGCGCAGCCGCAGGGAGTTGGTCACCACGCTGACCGAGGAGAGGCCCATCGCCGCGCCCGCCACGACGGGGTTGAGCATGCCCAGCGCGGCGAGCGGTATCGCGGCGGTGTTGTAGCCGAACGCGAAACCGAGGTTCTGGTAGATCGTGCGCAGGGTGCGCCGGGAGAGCTGGATCGCCAGCACGACGCCGTCGAGCCGGCCGGACATCAAGGTGATGTCGGAAGCCTCGATGGCCACGTCGGTGCCCGTGCCGATCGCGATGCCCAGATCGGCCTGCGCCAGCGCGGGAGCGTCGTTGACGCCGTCGCCGACCATGGCGACCACCCGGCCCTCGTCTTGGAGCCGGCGCACCTCGGTGACTTTGTCCTGCGGCAACACCTCGGCCAACACCCGGTCGATGCCCACCTGGGCGGCGATCGCCGCGGCGGTACGGGTGTTGTCGCCGGTGATCATCGCGACCTGCAGTCCCATCGCATGCAGCTGGCGGACCACCTCGGCGGCGTCGTCCTTCACCGTGTCGGCCACCGCCACCACCCCGACGACCCGGTCCCCCCGGCCGACAAACACCGCGGTGCGGCCCTGCTCTTCGAGTTCGGCCGCCGCGGCGGCGAGGCGGTCGGACAGCTGCAAATCGTGCTCGACGACGAGCTTGTGTCGACCGACCAGCACGGGCTTCCCGTCGACATCGGCCCGCACCCCGTGTCCGGCCAGGTTGGCGAATTCGGTCGCGGCCGGAATCGGCAGCGCCCGCTCACGCGCACCGGCGACGATCGCCGCGCCGATGGGGTGTTCGGAACCGGATTCCACGGCTGCGGCAAGCTGCAGCACCAACTCGCGGTGGGCACTCTCGTCGGCCACCACATCGGTGAGCCGCATCTGGGCGCGGGTGAGGGTGCCGGTCTTGTCGAAGACGACGGTGTCGATCTTTTGCGAGGCCTCCAGCACCTCGCCGCCCTTGACCAGGATCCCCAGGTCCGCGCCGCGGCCGGTGCCGACCATGATGGCCGTCGGGGTGGCCAGGCCCAGCGCGCATGGGCAGGCGATGATCAGCACCGCGATCGCGGCGGTCATGCCGGCGACCGGGTTGGCGGCCAGCAGCGTCCAGCCGGCAAAGGTCGCGGCCGCGATACCCACTACGGCCGGTACGAACACCCCCGAGACGCGGTCGGCCAGGCGTTGCACCGGGGCTTTGCCGCCCTGCGCCTGCTCGACCAGGCGCACAATCTGCGCCAGCGCGGTGTCGGCCCCGACCGCGACGGCGCGCACGGTCAGCAACCCATCGACGTTGACCGTCGCCCCGGCGACACGGTCACCCACGCTCTTCTCGACCGGAACCGATTCGCCGGTCAGCATCGACTCGTCGACGGCGGCGCGTCCGTCGACGACGATGCCGTCGACGGGAATCTTCTCCCCGGGTCGTACCCGCACCAGGTCGCCGACTTGCACCTGGTCGACCGGGACGAGCTGCTCCTCGCCGTCGATGAGCAGCCGGGCTTCCTTGGCGCCCATGGCAAGCAGCTTGCTGATCGCCTCCGACGCCTTGCCCCTGGCCCTGGCCTCCAGGTAGCGGCCCAGCACCACGAACGCGATGATCAACGCCGAGGTGTCGAAAAACAGTGGGCCACCGGCGAATAGCTCATAGGTGGAGTAGCCGAACGCAGTCAGCGTGCCCAGTGCGATCAGCGTGTCCATGTTGGCGCTCAACGCCCGGGCCTGCGCAACGGCCTCCTGGAGAATCGACCAGCCGGCCACGAATTGCACCGGCACCGTGACGGCAAACGCCAACCACCCCGCCCACGGGGCCGCCATCATCGTCAACCCGGCCGACAGCAACCCAAACGGCCAGGCCAGCCAGACCCGGCGCAACCACGTCCGCCGTTCGGCCGCGGGATCCGCGCCCGGCGAGGCATGGCACGAGGCGACCTGCACCTCGCCGCATCCGCCGTGATCCGCGGGGACGTCGCGCGGGCGGCCCAGCAGCCGGCCGATGATCGTGCGTATCACACCACCGTTGCGCTCAGCAGCCGAATGCGGAGCCCGCACGGGCACCAAATCTGCCGGAATATGTTGGGCGTCAACGATTGCCGACAGCACCGCCGCGGTATCGCAGTCTTCGGCCGCGTACCAGATCACCACCGACGCGGTTCGCGGATATGCCTGAACGGCCCGGACGCCGGCCACCGTGGCGACGGTCTCTTCGGTCGCGACGGCTCGAATCTCGTCGAAACCGGAGCCGCCGACGTGAACCCGCATCCGCCCCGACGCATTGGATACGACGGTCAGCTCGACATCGGCGTCGGGGCGCAGCTCAGCGATCGTGGTCATGGCATCCGCCTGCTACCTGTGACAGTGAAACATCTTCTCCGATACGCTCTTTCGCCTCCGCAATCACATCGGCCAGCGTCAGTCGAGCCTGCTCGGAGCCCTGCTGGGCTTTGCGTTCTGCGGTGCGCAGACCACGCAGTCCCCACGCCGTGGTGGCGACCGTCGCCTCCCGCAGCGGCACCTTCACCGCCGTCTTACGCAGCACCTCATAAGCCGCCGCTCCTACCACGCCGGTCACCAACGTGGGTACGGATTTCGCCAAGAGCCCATGCCATGAAACCATTTTGAACGAACCTTTCCTATCGTGCGTGCCAGCTTGCAAAGCTACACTACCCCGGTAGGGTACTGGCATGGCAGTCGGCTTCTTTCACGGCAAGTCCACAGAATGCAACCGCGGCGATTTCACTTGTGGTCCGGACGAATCCGGTCACGCGACTCAGCCGCTGCCGGCCACGCCGCGCAAGGCGTTCCCGGCGCCGCGATGTCTGCCGCCGTGCTGAACGACTCGGCACTGCGCTGGGCGGTCGCGATGATCTTCGGCGTCAGCATCGTAGCGGAGGTCTACCTCTTCGGCACCCGGGATCTTCGCTGGACCCGCGCAGTTGACCACCTGCTGCACCTGTCGATGTCGGCGGCCATGATCGCCATGGCCTGGCGGATCCGTCCAGCCTCCCACAGCCTGGTGCCGATTGTCTTCTTTCTCCTGGCGGCTGGCTGGTTCGTACTCGTGGCGGGCGGGCGACGCTGCGCCCTCGGCGACCGAATAGCCAACTGCTACAACGCCACGATGATGATCGCCATGGCATGGATGTACACGCTGATAAACGGCAGCCCGGCGGGCCACAGCGATCATTCACCAGACCACATGCTGGCGGGTTCGGCGCCGACACATATCGCCGGAGGGTCGATGCCCGCGGCGCAGATGCCGCAGACCGGAGCGTGGATCGCGACGGCGAACTGGATCGTGACCCTGGGGTTCGCGGTCGCCGCCATGCTCTGGCTATGGCGTTACTTCGGCGCGCGGCGAGCCGGCCGGTCGGCTGGCGCCGGCCCTCTTACCGAGTTGGGACTGCTGTCCCAGGCCTTCGCCGCTGTCGGCACAGCCCTGATGTTCGGCGTCATGCGGTAACCGATACCAGCGGCCGGTCGCGATGCCTGCCGCGATGCCGATCGCGGCGGGGCCAGCCCACCCGGCACGGGTCAGGTCATCGTCCCCGGACCGATATTGCGGGCCGGACGGGTGCGCAGGTCATGCACATAATCGGCCGGAGCGCCGGCGATTTCGGCGGCGTCGGCCATCACCCCCAGATACCGTGCCGACGGCAGCCCACCTTCCCAGGCGTCGAGCACGTACAGCCACGCCAGGACCGGGTCGGTGGTGGTGTCCGACGACAACCGCTCCACGCGGCATCGGATCTTCTTGTGGACGCCGAACTCGGAGCCCTCCCAGCGATCCAGGTTCTTCTCGTCGGCGGGCGTCATGTCGTAGAGCACGACGAACACCCTGGAATCCGGGTCCTCGACGACGGTGGCCAATGCCCCGTCCCAGCCGAGGTCCTCACCGCCGAAGGTCAGCCGCCAGCCGTTCAGCCAGCCGGTTCCGGCCATCGGTGAGTGGGGTGCTCGCTTGAGCATCTGCTCGGGATCCATGTTCGACCCGTAGGCGGCGTAGAGCGGCACGGGAGAAAGCTTAAACGTCGGCTGTATGGATGGCGGCTACTCGAGGGTCCGAGGCGGGTGTGATGCAGCCCTCACCCGGTGCTGCGGCGCGCCGGGCCGCGGTAGCGCCCGCGCCGCGCTGCGGCCTGCTCGTGAAGTGCCGGGTGACCGGGCTAGGTTAGGCCTGTGGTGACTCGTATCGTGATCATCGGCGGCGGCCCGGCCGGCTACGAGGCCGCTATCGTCGCAGCCACCGCGCACCCCGAATCAGTCCAAGTCACCGTCATCGATTCCGACGGCATCGGTGGGGCCGCCGTGCTGGACGACTGTGTGCCGTCCAAGACATTCATCGCATCCACCGGCCTGCGCACCGAGCTGCGCCGAGCGCAGCGCCTGGGCTTCGACATCGACATCGACGACGCGAAAATCTCGCTGCCGCAGATCCATGCCCGGGTCAAGGCACTGGCCGCCGAGCAGTCGGCCGACATCACCGCCCAACTGCTGGGCATGGGCGTGCGCGTGATCGCCGGCCGGGCCGAACTGATCGACCCCACCCCGGGCCTGGCCCGCCATCGGGTCAAGGCGACCCATTCCGATTCGGGGCCGGACGGCCCCGTCAGCAGCGAGCACGACGCCGACGTGGTGCTGATCGCCACCGGGGCCAGCCCGCGGGAACTGCCCTCGGCCCGGCCGGACGGTGAACGCATCTTGACCTGGCGTCAGCTCTACGACCTGGAGGCGCTGCCGCAGCACCTGATCGTGGTGGGCTCGGGAGTCACCGGCGCGGAGTTCGTCCACGCCTACACCGAGTTCGGTGTGCAGGTCACCGTGGTGGCCAGCCGGGACCGGGTGCTGCCGTACGAGGACGCCGACGCGGCGCTGGTCCTGGAGGAGTCGTTCGCCGAACGCGGAGTCCGGCTGGTCAAGAACGCCCGGGCCGAATCGGTGACCCGTACCGACACCGGCGTATTGGTCACCATGACCGACGGCCGCACCGTCGACGGCAGCCACGCCCTGATGACCATCGGGTCGGTGCCCAACACCGGCGGCCTGGGCCTGGAACGGGTCGGCATCGAACTGGGGCCCGGCAATTACCTGACCGTGGACCGGGTGTCGCGGACGTCGGTGCCCGGCATCTATGCCGCCGGCGACTGCACCGGCCTGCTGCCGCTGGCCTCGGTCGCCGCCATGCAGGGCCGGATCGCGATGTATCACGCGCTGGGCGAAGGCGTCAGCCCGATTCGGTTGCGTACGGTGGCGGCGACGGTGTTCACCAGGCCCGAGATCGCCGCGGTTGGCGTGCCGCAGTCGGCGATCGATGACGGGTCGGTGACCGCGCGGACCATCATGCTGCCGTTGCGGACCAACGCCCGGGCGAAGATGTCGGGTTTGCGGCAAGGCTTCGTGAAGATCTTCTGCCGGCGCACCACCGGCGTGGTGATCGGCGGCGTGGTGGTGGCACCGATCGCCTCGGAGCTGATCCTGCCGATCGCGGTGGCCGTGCAGAACCGCATCACGGTCAACGAGCTGGCGCAGACGCTGGCCGTGTACCCGTCGTTGTCGGGCTCGATCACCGAGGCCGCTCGCCGCCTGATGGCCCACGACGATCTCGACTGAAGGCCAGCCCCGCGACGCCCCAGGAACTAGCCTTGTGGAGCAACGCTACCGACCAGTAATCGACAGGAGTCCCTTTCCGTGAGCAACCCAATCAGCGAACCGCAGAGCGAGCAGCCCGCTGGGACGCTGGGACCGCAGCAACGCGCGTCGGCCTGGGAGCGGCTCGGTGCCGAGCAATTCGACGTGGTCGTCATCGGCGGCGGCGTCGTGGGTTCCGGTTGCGCGCTGGATGCTGCCACCCGCGGTCTCAAGGTGGCCTTGGTGGAGGCCCGTGACTTGGCCTCCGGCACGTCGAGCCGATCGTCGAAGATGTTCCACGGCGGACTGCGTTACCTCGAGCAGTTGGAATTCGGCCTGGTGCGCGAGGCGCTCTTCGAGCGTGAGCTGTCGCTGACCCGGTTGGCGCCGCACCTGGTCAAGCCGCTGCCGTTCCTGTTTCCGCTGACCAAACGGTGGTGGGAACGTCCCTACATCGCCGCGGGAATCTTCCTCTACGACCGGCTGGGCGGCGCCAAATCGGTTCCGGCGCAAAAGCATCTGACCCGGGCCGGGGCACTGCGGTTGTGCCCGGGGTTGAAGCGGACCTCCCTGATCGGCGGTATCCGCTACTACGACACCGTCGTCGATGATGCCCGCCACACCATGACGGTCGCGCGCACCGCGGCCCAGTACGGCGCAGTCGTGCGCTGCTCCACTCAGGTGGTGGCGCTGCTGCGCGAGGGCGACCGGGTGACCGGCGTGCGGGTTCGCGACTCCGAGGACGGTTCGATCAAGGAGGTCCGCGGCCACGTCGTGGTCAACGCCACCGGGGTCTGGACCGACGAGATCCAGGCGTTGTCCAAGCAGCGCGGACGTTTTCAGGTGCGCGCGTCCAAGGGTGTGCACGTGGTGGTCCCGCGGGACCGGATTGTCAGCGACGTGGCGATGATCCTGCGCACCGAGAAGTCGGTCATGTTCATCATCCCGTGGGGCAGCCACTGGATCATCGGGACCACCGACACCGACTGGAATCTTGACCTGGCCCATCCGGCGGCCACCAAGGTCGACATCGATTACATCCTGGGCACCGTCAACACCGTGCTGGCCACCCCGTTGACGCACGCCGACATCGACGGCGTGTACGCCGGGCTGCGTCCACTGCTTGCCGGGGAAAGCGAGGAAACCTCGAAGCTGTCCCGGGAGCACGCCGTGGCAGTGCCGGCAGCGGGACTGGTAGCCATTGCCGGCGGCAAGTACACCACCTACCGGGTGATGGCCGCCGACGCGATCGACACTGCCGTGCAGTTCATTCCGGCCCGGGTCGCGCCGTCGATCACCCAGAAGGTGAGCCTGCTCGGAGCCGACGGCTACTTCGCGCTGGTCAACCAGGTCGAACACGTCGGCGCGATGCACGGTCTGCACCCGTACCGGGTGCGTCATCTGCTGGATCGCTACGGTTCGCTGATCAACGAGGTGCTGGCGTTGGCGGCCGACGACCCCGGCCTGCTCAGCCCGATCAAAGAGGCGCCCGGCTACCTGCGAGTCGAAGCCCTCTACGCCGTCACCGCCGAGGCGGCCCTGCATCTCGAGGACGTGCTGGCCCGGCGGATGCGGATCTCCATCGAATATCCGCACCGCGGTGTGGACTGCGCCCGGGAGGTGGCCGACATCATCGCACCGGTACTGGGCTGGTCCGCCGCGGACATCGAGCGTGAGGTCGCCAACTACAAGGCCCGAGTGGAAGCCGAGGTGCTCTCGCAAGCGCAGCCCGACGACGTGTCGGCGGACATGTTGCGGGCCAGCGCACCCGAAGCGCGGGCCGAGATCCTCGAACCGGTGCCACTCAATTGAGAGTGCACATCCCTGGCCGCCGTAATCGGCGGCAGCCCGGCCGGTGCCGTGGGCTGGGACCTGGTGCAGCGCCGGCACACCATCCTGCGTAACTATCCGATTATCGGCCATCTACGGTTCCTTCTCGAAGCCGTGGGGCCCGAGCTGCGCCAGTACATCGTCACCGACAACAACGCGGAGCGGCCCTTCAGCCGTGACCAACGGCGCTGGGTCTACACGTCGTCGACATTGAGCAACCGGTATTTCGGGTTCGGCAGCGACAACGATCTGGAACGCGCCTACAACTACCCGATCATCAAGCACGCGACGTTCCCGGTGTCGGCCCCCGACGGCGACCTGGGTCACCCCGATGCGGCGGTGCCGCTGCCGGCGCGGCCAAGGTGTTCGGCGGCGCGCGGGGCCGGGCCAAGGCATTCCGGCCCTCGTCGTTGGTCAACGTCTCCGGGATGAGCTTCGGGTCACTGGGC
Source organism: Mycobacterium pseudokansasii (assembly GCF_900566075.1). Classification (NCBI taxonomy): domain Bacteria; kingdom Bacillati; phylum Actinomycetota; class Actinomycetes; order Mycobacteriales; family Mycobacteriaceae; genus Mycobacterium; species Mycobacterium pseudokansasii. The sequence goes on from NZ_UPHU01000001.1 coordinate 1,335,808, forward strand.
GGCGCGGCCATCACCGCGCTGAACAAAGGTGCGGCCATAGCCGGTGCCCTGCAGACCACCGGGGAGGGCGGGATATCGCCGTACCACCTCAACGGCGGCGACCTGGTCTGGCAGATCGGCACCGGGTACTTCGGCTGCCGCAACGACGACGGCACCTTCAGCCTGCCTCGGTTGATCGACCCGGTGGCCGCCACGCCGTCGATCCGGGCCTCGAAATCAAGTTCAGTCAGGGCGCCAAGCCGGGTCTGGGCGGCAGGCTCCCCGGCGGCAAGGTGACTCCGGAAATCGCGGCTATCCGCGGCATTCCGGCCGGGGTGGACTGCCGCAGTCCCGCCGGGCATTCCGCATTCCACGACGTCGACGGGCTGCTCGAGCTCGTCCAGGCCATCGCCGCGCGGACCGGTCTTCCGGTGGGCATCAAGTCGGCGGTCGGCGACGGGGCGTTCTGGCCGCAACTGGCCGCGCGCATGGCCCATACCGGACGCGGTGTCGACTTCGTGACCGTCGACGGCGGGGAGGGCGGCACCGGCGCGGCGCCGCTGGTGTTCAGCGACCACGTGGCGCGCCCTTCAAGTGGGCATTTCCCAGGGTCTACCGGGCTTTTGCCGAAGCGGGCCTGCACCACGACGTGGTGTTCATCGGTTCGGGCAAGCCATGGGTTGCGACATGGTCAACGTCGGCCGGACTGCGATGTTCGCCATCGGGTGTATCCAGGCCCAGCGCTGCCACACCGGCCGCTGCCCATCCGGGGCGGCCACCCAGTCGGCATGGCTGCAGCATGGCCTCGATCCGGCGTTGAAGTCGGTGCGCTGCGCCAACTATCTGGACCACCCTGCGCTTCGAGCTGCTCTACCTGGCCCGCGCCTGCGGCCACGTGCACCCCGCCTTGGTGCCCCTGGATGCCATCGAACTGCTCGACGTCGACCTGCAGACCATGCAGGTCGACGAGTTGTTCGACTACAAGCCCGACTGGGGGCTGCTCGGGCCGGCCGACGTCGAAGCGATCACGGAGCTCATGACCGGCTGACGGCGGCTGCACTGCGTCACCGCGATCGACGGCAGCGTGGCCCGTTCTCGAACTTTCCCGCGCTGTCGACGATCTCGGCGCACCGGTCCGGGGTGTTCTGGTTACTCGCGCGCGACAGAGTCGGCCTCATCGACTGACGCCGCACTGTCGGCGGTGCTGCCGATGACCCGCCGGGCGTGCTCGGACGCGCGAACGAGCAGGTCGGGTGCCAGCGCCGAGACCAGGCCCGCCACCGCGGCCGCCAGCAGCGCCTGACCCCAGCCCAGCGGGCCCACGGGGGTGCAGCCGAACACCTGGCTGAGGCCGGGCGTGCTCACCACCACCGCCAGCGCGCCGAAGGACCCGACGGTTGTCAGCACCACCAGCGCGCTGTGTGAGTCGGCCAGCGTCTGGGCCAGTTGCGTGCCGACCAGCCCGATCAACGCCACCGTCGCTGCGCGGCGCTGGGTGCCGGTCGCGCTGGCCAGCAGCCACGCCAGCATGGCGCCGATCGTGGTGGAAGCGCCACGAACGCCGATCGCGCGCCACATCGCCGCCTCGCCGCGATCGACCTCGGCGGTTCCCGCCTGGGGGCTGACGGCCAGGGCGGCGGCCGGCAGCGCGTCGGTCAGCATGTTGACCAACAGCATCTGGCGGGCGTTGAGCACCGAACGCCCGGTCAGGATCGTGGTGATCAACGCAAAGGACACCTCGCCGAGGTTGCCGCCCAGCAGCACCGATACCGCCGAATGCACGCGGCGCCACAGCTGCTCGCCCTCGTCGAGGGCGTCCAGCAGTGCCTCGATCTTCCCGTCGAGCAGCACCACGTCGGCGGCCGTGCGGGCCGCGTCGCTGCCGCGCGCGCCCACCCCGATGCCGACGCTGGCCGCCCGGATCGCCGCCGCATCGTTGACGCCGTCGCCGACCATCGCCGTGACCAGCCCGGCCCGTTCCAGGGTCTGCACCACCTCGATCTTGTGCTCCGGGGTCATCCGCGCGAAGACCAGCCGCGACACGACCGCCTCGGCGCGCTGGTCGGCGGACATCGCTTCCCAGTCGGAGCCGGTGACCACCTGCTCGACGGTGACGTCGATGCCCAGCTCCTGGGCGATCACGGCCGCGGTCGTGGGGTGGTCGCCGGTGATCAACCGGACCGCGATGTCGCGGTCGGCCAGTGCCGTCAGCACGGACCGGGCCATCGGCCGCGGGGTATCGGCCAGCCCCAGCAAGCCGATCGGGACGAGCCCGGACAGGCAAAGGCTTTCCAGCAGATCGGGATCGGCCGCCGCGGCCGCGGCCTGCTCGCGGCTGAGGCGGCGTTCGGCCACCGCCAGCACGCGCAACCCCTTGGCCGCCAACTCGTCAATCTGCTTGCGCAACGGGCCAATCCGGGCTCTGGGCCCGGCGAGCGCCGATGAGAGGACCTCCGGTGAGCCTTTGATGGTCAGCCGGGTGCCGACCAGCGCGGCGGCGAACGGGCGACCGGATTGGAACGGCAAGAAGGCGTCCCGGGTCCGTCGCGGTTGCGGCCGCGAGCCCCGAAGCGCGGGGTCGGCGGCGGCCCGGTTGATCGCATCGTCGGTGGCATGCTCCACCCGGTGGGTGTGCCTCGAATAGGTCGTGCTCAGCGCGGCATCCAGCACCTGTCCGGGAGTATGGCCCGTCACCGGGTGTACCGATTTGACCCTGAGCCGGTTCTCGCTCAGCGTGCCGGTCTTGTCGAAGCACACCACATTCAGCCGGGCCAGCGCCTCGATCGAGTGGGCATTACGGATCAGCACCGACTCTCCGGTGAGCCGGCGCGCGGCGGCCAGCTGAGCCAGCGTCACCACGAGGGTCAGCCCCTCCGGAATGGCGGCGACGATCAGCGTGACCGCGCTTCCCACCGCCGCACGCAGCGGCGTGCCCCGCGCCACACTGAGCAACCCGACCAGAGCCCCGCCGGCCACGCTGAACGGCAAGGCCCGCCGGGTGATCCGCCGCAGCTGTCGTTGCAGGCCGATCTCCTGCGACTTCCTCGGCGCCATCGCCAGTGCCCGGCGCACCTCCGAGCGCGAACCGACCGCGGTCACCACGGCCACGGCCGTGCCGGCAACCACCGTGGTGCCGGCATAGAGCATGCAGGTCCGTTCGGCCAGCGGGGCGCCGGGCGTGGGTTCGGTCTGCTTGGCCACCGGCAGCGACTCTCCGGTCAGCATGGACTCGTCGACCTCGACGTCGGACGCGTGCAGCAGCCGGGCGTCGGCGGGGATCACCTCGTCGGCATGGACTTCGATGATGTCGCCCGGGCGCAACCGCTTGGCGGGCACCTTTTCGTGGCGCTGCTCATCGAGCGGGCCGGTAAGCCGGCGTGCGGACGGATCCTGCACGGCCAGTAGGCGATTCAGGACGCGTTGAGCGTGCAACTGCTGTTCGGCCGACAGCCCCGCGTTGACCAGCAGCACGCCACCCACCAGCACCGCATCCAGCGGCGAGCCCAGCAGCGCGCTGGCCAGCGCGCCGGTGGCCAGCAGCGGCGTGATCGGGTCGGACAGGTCGGAGCGCATCTCTTCCGCGAAATCGCGCACGAGTCGCCATGACTTCGCCCCCGCGGCTTGCAGCAGGCGAACCGGCGGCAGGTTGTGCCAGCGGCTGGACGCTGGCGCCGGGTGTTCGTCGGGAGGCCGGGGCAGCAGCCGCCGTACTTCGGTGACGGGCAGGCTGTGCCAGTCGTGAACGGTTTCGGGCTCCGGCACTGGTTCGCGGAAAACCTTTGCGGCCGAACGGAATCCGAACCACAGGCTGGCGGCCATGCCGACGTTGACCGAGGCCGAACTGCGGCCCGGTACGCCGGGAATCAACATCAGGGCGCCGATCGCCGACGCCGAGGCCGACAGCCGGACCGCATTGTCGGTGGCGGCGCGCGCGGCGGGCATCGCATGCAGTACCCGCCAGGCGCCGGCCAGGTCCGAAACGACAACGTCGGCGCCCCACGGCGGAGGATGCCGGTGCCGCTGCACCCCGATCGTGACATCGGCCCGATGCGCGGTCCGCATCTGCGAGGTGGTCAGCAACGCCACGGTGGCGCCGCTGGCCTTCAGTTCCGCGACAGCCGCCGCCACCGCGTCGTCGATCGACCCGTCCAGGGGATATAGTTGGTCGAATCCTTGTGCCAGCGAACGCAATCCGTCGTCATCGAGGGAGAAGACCCGCGGGTGTGACCGGCGCGCCTCGGTGAGCACCGCCGCGGCGAACGGATCGCGCACCGGGCTGATCAGCGCCTGGCCCGTGCCGCCGCCGGCCCCGGGGATATCCGCCACGTCGTGCCATCCGGGGGTCAGCCCGGCCTCGTCCAGCGCGGCCCGCACCGCTTCCCAGGCCCGGGTGCGTTGCGAATCCGGAACGCCCAGAACGCGACTGACCATCAAATCGTCGGTGTAGAACGCCCGCGGGTCGATCATGATCGCATCGACCCGGTCGAGTGTCCTCAAGGCACCGGGACGCAGCACCAGCGCGTCGTGACGCGCAGCCAGCCCGCTGCTCATCGTGCAGCCGAATGCTTCCCGCACGGTGCGCAACGGCTTCGGGACGGCGGTCAGCGCCGCGGCACCGGCCATGTCGAGGTTGCGCGACAGCACGCCCACCACCGCGGCGGCGCCGATACCGGCCGCACCGGTGCGGTTGGCGTAGCGTTCCGCGGGCCCGTCGGGTGGGGTCGGGATGCTCCTGGGTGCCGACGCGGCATCGTCGGGCACCGGCCGGCTGCCCAACCCGGGTTCGTGGCGATGCCAGGTGAGCCGACCGGTCCAGGCCTCGGCCACCAGCATTGCGCGGGTCCCGGCCTCGGCGGCCGCCGCCGTCGGTGACAGCGTCAGCGCGGCCGCGGTGGCGTTGACGACACCGAACAAGACGTCGGTGCCCTCGGGTCCGAGGCGCCGTTCCAGCTCTTTCCGTAGTCGCGGCAGGTGGTCGGCCAGCGTCGGCGGTACGGCCACCAAATCGGGCAGCCTGGGCAGCCGCAGCAGGCTCCCGGTCAGCGAAAGGCCCAGCGCCGCGGTCGCCGCCGCGGCCGCGATCATCCGTCCCATCAGCAGCGCGTCGTCGCCCGGCAGGCTCACCGGACGCCGGCGCGTGTCGCCGGTGCCGTGGCGCCGTTCGGCGTCGGCGACGATCCGGCAGAGCTCGGCCGCCGACGGTCCGTTGGGGTCGACGGTGACGACCAGCCGCGCAATGGTGCGGTTCAGGAAGGCCTCGCGCACACCGGGCGTCGTTCGCACCGCCGTCAGCACGTCGGTGGTGATGGCGGCGGCGTGCGTATCGCCGAGGCCGCGAACCTCGACCCAGCACCGCGGACCGGTGGTGCAGCTGCGCCGGGCCGGCGGGCCACCCACCGCCTCGACCGCGACCCCCGCCGCCGTGCGTGTCAAGTTTGAAATATCTTGCGCTGCAATGGATAACGACCTGCCCACGTTCGCCGCCGGGTTGCCTCCCGCCAGGACGGTGCTGAGCGCGGCGCCCGCAACGGCGGCGCCGGCGGTGACGGTCCTGCGGGTGCCCGCCACGGCAGCCCGCAGCGGCGCTGCCACCAGGCCGAAGCCGGGCAGACGACCGGGGCCGATCAATTTGTTCACACCCACCTCGCACCGATTCTCGAATACGCCGGCCGGAAACGAAAGACCGGTTCGGGCACCCGTTTGGCTCACCACATCGGCGCGTGCATTCTGTCGAGTCAAGTTACGCCCGAACGTCAGACTGACGGGCACTGACACGCGAGCGGGGGCAGCGGGTTCGCCCCACCCGCTTCCCTGCGAAGTCGGCGGGTGCCGCGCTGAGCCGACCGGCGCGGCAGTCACGTTGGGAGACAGGGTAAAACGGCTAACGTGCCCGGCGGCGTCGTGGTGTTGGCTTCGACTCCGGGCGACGACATGTCGACGCACCGGGGACGGTTTACCGGTAGTGGCGGGTGGCCTGACAAGATGACCTGGTGCAGTTCGCGCCGAGTAACCGGGGTTGCGTATGGCGTTCCGGTGAGCCGCAGGACGACTTCGAGTTCGACCGGATCTCCGATTACCTCAGCGAGGACGACACCTTGGTGTGGGTCGACTTGTGCGACCCGGATCACGACACATTGCGCGGGCTGGCGGCCGAACTCGGCCTGAACCCCTGGGCTGTCGAAGACGCCGTGGCAGCAGCCGAACGTGTCAAAGCCACCGCGTACGAAACCCACACCTTCTTCACTGTCTATGCCGTTGCCGTCTGCTCCGTTGCTAGAGCCGGCGCCGATCCCCAGCCGATGCTGGCGATGCACCGGATTTCGGCGTTCGTGCTTGCCCGGGGTTTGATCACGGTGCGCCTGACGCCGGAATTCGACATGGGGCAGGTCACCCGACAGTGGCGGGAAATCGGCGGTCAGCGCCACGGTGTCGGCGCATTGGTGCACGGGTTGCTCGATGTCGTGGTCGACAGTCATTTCGCGGCGGTGGAGGCGCTCGACGACTGCATCGAAGCCATCGAGGACGAGCTGTTCGACGGCAACTCACGTCAGGCGAACTTTCAGCGCCGAACGTTCCAGTTGCGCAGAGACCTGGTGAACCTGCGGCGAGTTGCGCTGCCGATGCGCGAGGTCGTCAACTCCATCCAGCATCACCGGTTGCAGGCCCCGCAGGCCGAAGCTGCCCGCGAACTCGACCCGCTCTACGCCGACCTGTACGACCACGTGCTTCGGGTGTCGGAATGGACGGAGTCGTTGCGTGACATGGTCACAACCATTTTCGAAACCAATCTGTCCCTGCAGGACGCGCGGCTGAACACCGTCATGAAGAAGCTGACCGGTTGGGCCGCGATCATTGCCGTACCGACCGCGATCACGGGCTATTACGGCCAGAACATCCCCTATCCCGGCTTCGGCTCCCTGTCGGGCTTCATCGTCAGCACCAGCGTGATCATCGTCCTGATGGTGGTGCTCTATGTGACGTTTAGGCGTCGCGACTGGCTTTGAATCTCGTTGGCCGCACAGTTGGCCGCCGTTGTTCGCAAGTCCGACTGGCAAGTCCGGCCCGCAAGTGCGCCGGGATCGGTAGTCTGCGACCGGCTGCAATGTTATGGACCGGCAGCCGTCGAGGAGGAGCGCATTGAAGCCCGCATCGCTTGCCGTTCGCGACGCGCTGGGGCCGGCGCGGGTGCGGCTGCACGGCGGGCCGGTGCTGGCCGAGCTGACCCACCGGTTCGGTGCGCCGGCTCGGGCAAAGCTACTGGCCGGGGAAATCCGCGACGCTGACGGCGCGGTGGTCGATAGCAATACGGTGCTGCCGCCGGGGTCCTTCATCCGCCTGTATCGCGATCTGCCCGACGAAGTTCCGGTGCCCTTCGAAATGCCGGTTCTGTACCAGGACGACGACATCGTCGTCGTCGACAAACCGCACTTCTTGGCGACCATGCCGCGCGGGCGCCACGTCGCCCAGACGGCGCTGGTGCGGCTGCGCTGTCAACTCGGGTTACCCGAGTTGAGCCCCGCGCATCGGCTGGACCGGCTCACCGCCGGGGTGCTGCTGTTCACCACGCAGCGCGCGTTGCGCGGCCGCTATCAGACGCTGTTCGCACGCGGTGCGGTGCACAAGACCTACCTGGCCCGGGCCGCGGTCGACCCCGCCGTGGCGCTGCCGCGGGTGGTCCGCAGCCGCATCGTCAAGCGTCGCGGTCAGCTGCAGGCGGTTTGCGAACCCGGCGAGCCGAATGCGGAGACCTTGGTCGAGCTGATCTCACCGAAGGGCCTGTACCGGCTGACGCCGCGTACCGGCCGCACCCACCAGCTGCGGGTGCACATGGCGTCACTGGGGTTGCCGATCATAGGAGATCCCCTGTACCCCAAGGTGCTCCACGAAGTTGACGATGACTTCAGCTCGCCGCTGCAGCTGCTGGCGAAGCGCATCGAGTTCGACGATCCGCTCACCGGCTCGCGCCGTGAGTTCATCAGCCGCCGAGAGGGAATCTGGTCATGAGTGAAGACAATGCACTGGTCATCGTCGCCGGGTATCAGGACATTGATTCGGCCCGGCACGATTTCGAGAACCTCACCGGCCGGGCCAACGCCAAGACGGTCCCGCTGCGGGGCGCGGTGCTGATCGGCAAGGATGACGAGGGCAATCCGGTGCTGCTCGACACCGGGAATCGTCTCGGTCGCCGCGGCGCCAAATGGGGCGCGGGTGTCGGCTTGGCGGTCGGGCTGTTCTCGCCGGCGCTGCTGGCCGCTGGGTTGGTGGGCGCCGCGACCGGAGCAGTGGCCGGCACCTTCGCCCACCATCGGATCACGAGCGGGCTGGCCGACAAGATCGGGCAAGCGCTGTCGGCGGGAAGCGCCGTCATCATCGTCGTGACACCGGCGGCGGGCCGGCTGCCGGTGGAGCAGACCCTGGCCGGCTCGCCGATGAAATCGGTTGCAGAGCTGAGTCATTCGACATTACGAAGCTTGGGCGCGGCCTTGCAGGAAGCCATGGGCAAGTTCAACCCCGACCGGACGAAGCTGCCGATACCGCAGCGCAGCTTCGGCGGCACGATCGGTCGCACCATGGCAGAGTCCGTCGGCGACTGGACGATAGTCCCCGGCCCGAGCGCGCCGGACAATGCGCCCAATGTCTTGGTAGTGTTGATCGACGACGCCGGGTTCGGCGGACCGGACACCTTCGGCGGCGGCATCAGAACGCCGACACTGTCGCGGGTGGCACAGAACGGGTTGGCCTACAACCGTTTCCATGTCACCGCGGTGTGCTCGCCGACCCGCTCGGCGCTGCTGACGGGACGCAACCATCACCGGGTGGGGTTTGGATCGGTGTGTGAATTCCCAGGTCCGTTTCCCGGCTATTCGACGGTCAAGCCGCAGAGTTGTGCCGCGCTGCCTCGGATCCTGCGCGACAACGGCTATGTGACCGCGGCATTCGGCAAGTGGCATCTGACTCCTGACAACGTTCAGGGAGCATCCGGGCCGTTCGACAACTGGCCGCTGGGTTGGGGATTCGACCATTTCTGGGGTTTCCCCAGCGGTGCCGCGGGTCAGTACGACCCGATCATCACGCAGGACAACTCGGTCCTCGGCATACCGGAGGGACAACACGGCAAGCCCTACTTCTTCCCCGACGACCTCACCGACAAGGCCGTCGAATGGTTGCACACGGTACGGGCCCAGAACGCCACCAAGCCGTGGCTGCTGTACTACTCGACCGGCGCCACGCACGCACCGCACCACGTGTTCAAGGAGTGGGCCGACAAATACCGCGGACAATTCGACGAGGGCTGGGATGTATACCGGCAGAAGACTTTTGAACGACAGAAACAGCTAGGAATCATTCCTCCGGACACCGAACTGACCGAGCGGCCCGACCTGTTCCCGGCGTGGGACAGCCTGTCGGACACCCAAAAGAAGCTCTACGCCCGGCAGATGGAGGTGTTCGCCGGGTTCTCCGAGAACGCGGACTGGAACGTCGGCCGGCTGCTGGATGCCATCGAGGATCTCGGCGAGGCCGACAACACGCTGGTCTTCTACATCTGGGGCGACAACGGTGCCAGCATGGAGGGCACCAACACCGGCTCGTTCAACGAGATGACGTTCCTCAACGGCCTGGATCTCGACGCCGATCAACAGCTGGCGCTCATCGAGCAATACGGCGGCATCGAAGCTCTCGGCGACGAGTTCACCGCACCGCATTTCGCGAGCGGCTGGGCGCACGCCAACAACACGCCGTTCCAGTGGGGTAAGCAGATGGCCAGCCACCTCGGTGGCACCCGCGATCCGCTGGTGGTGGCCTGGCCGGCCCGGATCCGGCCCGACGGCCAGGTGCGCAGCCAGTTCACCCATTGTATCGATATTGCGCCAACCGTGTTGGCGGCCATCGGTTTACCGGAGCCGACGAGTGTCGACGGTGTCGAGCAGGAGCCGATGGACGGGACCAGTTTCCTGCACACCTTCGACCCGAGCATGGGGCCGGTCGCCGAAGAGCGCCACACCGTGCAGTACTTCGAAAACTTCGGCAGCCGCGCCATTTACCGGGACGGCTGGTGGGCGTGCGCTCGGCTGGACCGGGTGCCATGGGACCTGTCGCCGCAGACGATGCAGCGCTTCGCGCCCGGGAATTACGACCCCGAACAGGACATCTGGGAGCTGTACTTCCTGCCCGACGACTTCTCCCAGGCCAACAACCTGGCGGCCGAGCATCCGGACAAGCTCGCCGAACTACAGCAGCTGTGGTGGCAGGAAGCCGAACGCAACCGGGTGCTGCCGTTGCTGGGCGGGCTGGCCGTGATGTTCGGTGATTTGCCGCCACTGCCCACCACCACCCGCTTCGCCTTCCAGGGAGACGTGCAGAACATCCAGCGCGGCATGGTCCCGCGCATCTTCGGCCGCTCCTACGCGATCGAGGGACGGCTGCACATCCCCGACAGCGGGGCGCAGGGCGTGATCGTCGCCAATGCCGACTTCATGGGCGGGTTCGCGCTCTGGGTCGACGAGGAGCAGCGGCTGCATCACACCTACTCCTTCCTCGGCGTCGAGACCTATCGGCAGGTGTCGACGGAGCCGCTGCCCACCGGCGACATCACCGCGCGGATGCTGTTCGAAAGCGACCAGCCCGTGGTCGGTTCCGGCGGCAAGGTGACGTTGTGGGCCGACGACCGGTTGATCGGCGAGGGTCGGCTGCCGCAAACGGTGAGCCTGTCGTTTACGTCCTACGCCGGGATGGACATCGGCCGCGACAACGGGCTGGTGGTCGACCGCGACTACGAGGACAAAGCGCCGTACGCGTTCACCGGAGCCGTCAAAGAGGTGATCTTCGACCTCAAGCCCGTCCATCCCGAGTCGGAGAAGGCGTTGCACGAGCACGCGTCGGTGCAAGCCGTCGGACAGGGCGCAGCGGGCTGATTATTCTTGTGCCAGAAGAGTTTCCAGATCGGATTGACCCTGCTGAATTCCCTGGTTGAGCTGGTCTGCGGGATTGCCCTGAACCGGTGACTGGCAGCTGCAGCCCAGATTGCCGAACGGGTCGGGGTCAGCACCGGCCGGCGCGGCGATCCACACGGCGGCACCGGCCGCGAGCGCGACGCCGGCCAGGATTTTGCTGATCATGCGGAGCTCTTCCTGGTAGTGGTTACCCGGAGTCTACGTGCTGTCTAGCCCCGGTACTGCGGGCAATACGCTGCAACGCCGGCGCCGACGAAGTAACCGGCATGCCAGGCATCCATGGGGTTGCCGCCGAAATCCTTGCCCACTATCGACCGGGCGATGTCGACCTTGGCCTTGCCCCGATCGAGCAGGCCGCAAACCAAATGACCGGCCTGGACAGCGTTCTCGGGCGAGGAATAGGTGATGCCCACCGAGCCGATGGATGACAGGAACGCTTCGTCGGTGTCGTCGGCATGCGCGATCGGGGCTGCGCTCAGCGAGCCGGCCAGCGCCGACATCAGGACAACACCGGCAGCTAACCGCCACCGCACCAGGTTGCGCCCATGAGCGGTCAACATGGCCGAAAACTCCCATCTGACAGACGGTGCCGCGGCGACGGCACGTCGAGCCGCGACTGCGTACCCTACGGCCGCACACAATGCCGAGACAAATTGGGGGACGCGGATTTCGGGCTGCTTGAACCGCGGTCATTCGGGTCGTCGGCGGCGATGGAGGCTACCGAAATCACCGTCACGTTCATCGGCAACGCCGCAACGTTGACGGCGCCGCTGGCCTGCCAGGTGCTGACCGCACGCCAACCTGGGCTACGGGCTGGTGTCCAAGCGGCTGCGGGAGCCGGCGTTGAGCATCGATCAACTACCGCCGATCGGCGCCATTGTCCCGTCGCACATGCACGGCGATCACCGGGACCGGGTGGCGCGACGGGGCCTCGATCACGAACTGCCCGTCGCTGCCACCCCGCACGCCGCCAAACGGCTACCTCGTCGCGTCTTCCGGCACGCATTCGGCCTGCTCACCTGGCAGCAGCACACGATCAGCGACGCCGGCGTCAAGCTGATGGTGACGTCGCTGCCCGGCCGACATGCGCCGCCGGGAATTCATCGGCTGCTGCCGCCCGTCATGGGCACCATGCTCGAATTCAGATCCGTCGACCGTTCGATGCTGCGCCGGCCGTATGTCTCCGGCGACACCTTGCTCGTCGAGGAGCTCAACAAGATTCGCCGTCGTTTCGATTCGATTGATCACGGCGTACTGCCTCTGTGCGGGACCAGGCCGAAAGGCCGGCCGCGGCCTGTCCTTCGGCCTGACGGTGACCCTGGACGGACGCCACGGCGCGGGTTTGGTGCAGCTGCTCGAGCTGCCGATGCTGATCCCCATCCACTTCGACGACTGCGGTGTCTTCGCGTCGCCCCTGGCGGACTTCAACCGCGAGATGGGGAACCGTGGTCCGGCCGACCGAATCATCGAGTTGGAGCGCGGCGCCTCGATAACCGTGTGAATTCCCGAGGTCGCCAACCGCAACGCGGCGACGATCGGTAACTTGGCCGTCATGCCGTGGGCGCGATGGTTCTTGTCGCTCGTTCTCGTGGCATGCCTGGCCGGCTGCGGAGAACAGCACGTGTCGGCGGCACGTTCTCGAGATCAGGCCGGAACATTACAGTTTGGCGGTCTGAAGCGGACCTATATAGTGCATTCGCCGCCGGGCGCGCCGGTGGGGTTGGTGCTCAACCTGCACGGGGGTGGTGGCACCGGCGCCGGACAGCAGAGTCTTTCAGCCTTCGACTCCGTTGCCGACGCCAACAACCTGCTGGTGGTCTATCCCGACGGCTACGACAAGAGCTGGGCCGACGGGCGGGGAGCCTCGCCGGCGGACCGCCGCCATCTCGACGACGTCGGCTTTCTGGTCGCGTTGGTGGGCAAGCTGCAACGCGAGTTTTCATTTCCCGCCGGCCACGTGTTTGCCACCGGAATGTCCAACGGAGGGTTCATGTCCAACCGGTTGGCGTGCGACCGCGCCGATGTGTTCGCCGCGATCGCGCCGATCGCCGGCACGCTGGGCGTGGGTGTGGCCTGCAATCCGTCGCGGCCGGTCTCGGTGATGGAAGCGCACGGCACCGCGGATCCGGTGGTGCCGTTCAACGGCGGGAAAGTGCGCGGCCGCGGCGGTCCCAGCCAAGCCATCTCGGCTGCCGGCATGGTCGACCGCTGGCGCGCCGTGGACGGATGCCAGGGCGATCCCACGATGGACGAATTGCCCAACGTCGGCGATGGAACCGTGGTACGCCGTTATGACTCGCGGTCATGCGCGGCCGGGACCGAAGTGATCTTCTATCGAATCGACAACGGCGGGCACACCTGGCCCGGCGGCAAGCAATATCTGCCCAAGACGATCGTCGGCGCCACCACGCGCGCCTTTGACGGGTCACAAGCGATTGTGCAGTTCTTTGTGTCGCACGGCCGGGCCTAAGGGTTACTGACACGTCTTTGTTGGATTTGCCTGTGGCACAACCTCACACGATCGGCCACCGTAGCGGCGACGCCTGCGAGGACTTCGGCACCAACGCCACGCCGGCCGCCGCGGAATAGTACTCGGAAAAGAGCCCGAATCGTGCGATTATGGGCAGCATCACATCTTCCGATGGGTCAACACGTTGCCGGGTTGGAGGGCCACAATGTCGTATCTGATCGCCGCACCGGACATGTTGACCACAGCAGCCGTGGATGCCGCGGGTATCGCCTCCTCAGTGCGGGCCGCGAACCTGGCCGCATTGGCACCGACCAGCACGCTGATGGCCGCTGCTGCTGACGAAGTTTCGGCCGCGATTACATCGCTGTTTTCCGGCTACGCCAACGAATACCAGGCGCTCAGTGCGCAGGCGGTGGCGTTTCACGAGCAATTTGTGCAGGCATTGAGTGCCGCCAGCGGGGCATATGCGGCCGCGGAGGCGGCCAATGTCAACCTGCTGCAAACCCTCGTCGACGATGTTTTGGGTGTGATCAATGCGCCCACGAACTTCCTGTTCGGGCGGCCGTTGATCGGCGACGGTCTTGACGCCCTGCCCGGCAGCGGGCAACCCGGTGGGGCCGGCGGGATTCTTTGGGGCAATGGCGGCACCGGCGGGTCGGGTCCGGTGGGCCAGCGGGGAGGGCCCGGCGGCAGTGCCGGGTGGATCGGTAACGGTGGCGTCGGCGGCACCGGCGGTATCGGAGGCGGGGCCGGTGGAGCCGGCGGCACGGGTGGCTGGTTGCTGGGCAACGGCGGTGCCGGCGGCACCGGCGGGCTCGGCATCGGATCCATCGCGGCCGGGGCCGGTGGGTTGGGCGGAAGAGCGTTGTCCTTCTTCGGCGCCCCGGGAGCCACCGGCAGCGTCGGGGAGCATCCAGCGGTGCTGTCGGTGTCTCAAGCACAGGCTCTTGCTCTGCTTTCGATGGCACCAGACACGAACTTCTTGCTGATCGGCACGGACGGCACGAATCTGGCCGCGATCCTTGCCGACCCCGCCGGCACCCCGAACTTCCACGCGCTGATGCAGCAAAGCGTCACCTCCGCGTCCACGATCGTCGGACACACCAGCGTCTCCAACCCCTCGTGGACGACGATCCAGACCGGTGTGTGGAGCGAGACGGCCGGCGTGACCAACAATGTCTTCACCCCGTGGACCTACGACACCTGGTCGACCGTGTACAACCAGCTCGAGGGCACCTGGGGCGACCAGGTCAACACCACGGTCATCGCCAACTGGCCCGTTATCACCGACATCGCCGGCGCCGGCTCGTACCCGGCCGACTATATCGAATTCGTCCCGCAGATCGCGGGCGACACGAACTGGATAGCGACGCAGAATCTGGTCGGCCAGAAATCCCAGGCCGCGATTCTGGCCGCCGATCCAACCAAAGGCAATCTCATCTTCTCCTACTTCGTAGGGGTCGATGAAAACGCGCACATGTATGGCGGTGATTCGCCTCAGTACCAGGCCGCCATTCGGAACATGGACTACAACCTCGGTCGGCAACTTCCTACGAATATGGGCGGTTCAGGCCTGTTGGGAGCGGTAGCCGACTGGGAGGTCGCAAACCCCACCGAGCAGTTCTCCACGCTCGTGGTCACCGACCACGGTGAAATTGGGCCCCAAAATTTCAGCCTCACCCATGGCTTCCAATCACCCCGTGAGACAGCGACATTCCTCATCTTCGACCAGGCCTTCAATAATGTGCGAGACGGCTATATCAACAACTCGTGGCAAATCGTCAGCACAACGCCGACGATCATGGATCAATTCGGCATTCCACCGCTGCCCTATATGCAGGGTGCGCCGCTGACGTCCGCCAACTTCGACGGCACCTACGTTGATCCCGGCCCCAACCTGTTCAGTGTCCTCAGCGCCGATTTCGCCGGACAGGGGTATCCCGACATCGCAACCAACCTGAGCCTGGGGTCGCGCACGGTGGCGGCCACGATTCCCTACTTCGTGTACTCCCCGATACAAAACATCGTCGACGCGGTGCCCAGCTTCTTACAGCTACCCGTTTCATGGCTCGGCGCCGCCGTCTACCAGTCGCTTAACATCCCCGCACAGATCTGGGTCCGGCTCACCGGTGTGACCGGCAACCAAATCATCCCGCCGGTTCTCAACCCATTCCTCAGCTAGGCCGCGGGCAGGCGCCGCGGCCTGCCTGGATGTGTGTCGGTCGCGATGAGCCGCCTGGGCGGGCGGCACGCACGATCTGCCCAAGGCGATCGGCGGGGCCATCACGTGCGCTTTCGGCCGTTCCCAAGTCGTTGTGCAGGTCTTTTGGCACGGCCGGGACTAGGTCATTGCTGGCAGGTAGGGCACCAGAACTGGACTCGCCCGGCGCTGCCACCGGCGTGGAGGCATTCGATGCGGGTTCCGCAGCGCCGGCAGGGTTCACCGGCTCGTCCGTAGACCCACAGCCGCCGGCCGGCCCGGGTGTCGCCGGTGGTACAGCGACTCCAGCGAAAACGGTTGGCCCACAGCATCTCTCGCGCACGGGTGACGAGGTGGTGTGGATCGGCGATGGCGCTGACCGGCGCCGTCGGCAGATGTCCGCTGACGAAGCACAGCTCGTTGCAATAGACATTGCCGATCCCGGCCAGTACACGCTGATCGAGCAGCGCCTCGGCGATGGGCCGGTCCGGATCGGCGGCCAGGTTGGCGGCCGCAACCGCAGCATGCCAATCCTCGCCCAAGAGGTCGGGTCCCAGATGCGCGACGACGGCGGCGTCGTTGTCACGGTCCAGCAGCTCCAGCACGCCCAGGTCGACACCGACCGCCCGAATGTTGCCTGCCTCCAAGACGATTCGCGCCCGATGATCCACCCGCAGCGGGTGCTCGGCAACTCGCCAGCTGCCGTCCATCTTCAAGTGGGAATGAATGGTGACTCCGCCGACTCTGATGAACAGATGCTTGCCCCGACTGAGCACCTCGTCGACCATTTGTCCGCTGAGGTCGACGGTGGCAAACCGCGGCACCCGGATATCGCAGCGGGTCAGCGTCCGGCCGGCCAGCTGTTGCCGCAGTATTGCCGCGGTATGCCAGACGGTGTCACCCTCGGGCATGGCTCATCGCAACCGCAAACCGCGCGGGGTGCGGACGAATCCGGCCTCGACCAGGGCACCGGTCACCCAGTCCGGCCCGCCGGGTTGCAGGGCCGGTATCCCGTCGACGCGCTCCACCAGGATCGACGCGACCCGGCGGGCCGCCACCAGACCGGCCAACGCGATGGCTGCCGCGTGGCTGGCCCCCGGGTCGTCGGTGAAGGTCAGCAGGGTGCGGCCGCCCCGCTCGAGGAACCAGGCCAGCTCGCCGTCAACCAGCGCGACCAGTGCTCCGGCCTTACGGCCCGGCCGGGCCCCGGCGGCACGTTCGGCGATAGGCCACGGCAGTGCGGCTCCGTAGGGATTGGCCGGGTCGGTGGCGGCGAGCACCACGGCCCGGTACTCCGGCCGCTGCGGGTCGATTCCATCGAGGTAGCTACGCAGCCGGTCCACGGTGGATGCCACGGCAAACTGAGCGCCGCCCAACGACTCGACGAAGTAGCCGCGCTGGCAACGGCCGGCCTCCTCGAACACGCTTAACACCTTGTATAGGGTGGCGAACCCACCCGGCACCCCTTCGGCGGCCGCCGCGCCTTTGGTCAACACGCCGTGGCGGTTCAACAGCAACTCGGCGTGATAGTGGGCCCGCAGCGTGGAGTCCGGTTCCGGAGGCGGCAGCGCCGACCATCGCCCCGCCACCGTGGGGTCCGCGGCGCGTGCCTGGGCATGCGCGACACTAAATCGGCTCAGCCGCGGCGGCCGGTGCCCGCGGTGCGCGGTGGCCGACCGCTTGCGGGCCCCCGGGACGCCGCCGAGGACCGCGCGCACCGGCGCGAACGTGTCGCCGGTGACCCAGCCGGCCCAGATCAGTTCCCACAGGGCGGCTTTGAGGGCGGTCTCGGGGTGTGCGTTTCCGGTGAGCTGGCGGAAGAAGTACGCGCCGCCGCCGGCCAGCGTGTCCAGGATTACCCGATGGGTATCGGTCAACTTGATCTCGGCGGGCTGGTTGGGAGGCAAGGCCAGTGTCAAGGGCGCGGAATCGGCCAGGTGCAGGCTGATCCAGCCATCGCTGGCCGAGATCGACCCGGCGCCCGACCAGCTGACCTCGCCGCTGGCGAGCAGCTCGTCGAGCATCGCCGGGGAGTAGTCGCGGACTCGCGGGGCCAGCACCAGCGGCTCCAGCGCCGAAGCCGGGATCCGCACACCGGCAAGCTGATCGATCACCGCCGCGAGCCGGTCGACGCCGCCCGCATCGGTGGCGCCGACCTGGTGCCACTCCGGCAGGAAGCGCCCGTAGGCCGCGGTGCTGACCGGCTCGACCTGGGCTCGCAGCGCCGCCAGCGACCGGCGCCGCAGAATGCGCAGCACCTCGACGTCGCACCATTGCTGCGATCCGACGCCGCCCGGCGCCGCAGCGGCGACGAAGTCGCCCCGCACCAGTCGGCCGTCTCCAGCCAGCCGGCCCAGCACATCGGCGGTCACCCGCAGGCCCAGGCCGAACCGGGCCGCGGCCTCGGCGGTGGTGAACGGCGTGTGGGTGCGCGCGTAGCGGCCCAGTAGCTCACCCAACGGATCGGCCACTTCTTCGGTGAACGTCGCCGGCAGTCCCACCGGAACCGCCGCGCCAACGCCGTCGCGCAGCCTGCCGATGTCTTCGACGGCCACCCACCAATTGCGCCCGGCGAAGGACACCGTCAGGGCGCGCCGGGCCGCGCGCAACCCCTCCAGCCAGCCCCCGACGTCGGGCGCGCTCGTGCGGGCGGCGACTTCGTCCTCGGTGAGCGGACCCAGCAACCGCAGCAGGTCCGCCACGCCTTCGGCGTCGCGGGCCACCCGGTCGGCCGTCAGGTGCTGCAACTGCCGACCGGTCGCGGCGATGACCTCCGGCTCCAGCAGCTCACGCAACTCGACTCGACCCAGCAGCTCGGCCAGCAGCGTGCTGTCCAGCGATAACGCCGCCGCGCGGCGTTCGGCCAGCGGGACGTCGCCCTCGTAGATGAACGCACCGACGTAACCGAACAGCAGTGAGGCCGCGAACGGGGAGGGTGTCACGGTGTCGGCCTCGGCTATCCGCACCCGGCGCTGTGCGATCTCGGTCATCAGCGCGATCAACGTCGGGACGTCATAGACGTCTTGCAGGCACTCGCGGACGGTTTCCAGCACGATCGGGAAGTCCGGGTATTTGCGGGCCACGTCCAGCAACTGGGCGGCACGCTGGCGCTGGTGCCACAGCGGCGAGCGGCGGCCTGGATGGCGGCGCGGCAACAGCAATGCGCGGGCAGCCGACTCCCGGAACCGCGACGCGAACAGCGCCGACTCGCCCACTTCGGCGGTCACGGCGGCGTCGATCTCGTCGGCGTCGAAAACGAATAGTTCGGCACCCGGCGGGGCGTCGCCAGCATCGGGTAACCGCACCACGATGCCGTCGTCGGAGGCGGTCGGCTTCTCGTCGATTCCGTAGCGCTCCCGCAGCCGTCGGCTCACGGCGAGCGCGAGTGGTCCGTGCACCCGTAGCCCGTACGGCGAATGCAGGATCATCCGCCAATCGCCCAGCTCGTCGCGGAACCGCTCGACAAGCAGCGTGGTGTCGGTGGGCACCACCCGGGTAGCGGCCCGCTGCTCATCCAGCAGCCCCCACAGGTTGTCGGTCGCGTAGTTGTCGAAACCCAAAGCGGCACAACGCTTGCCGAACTTCTGGCGGTCCAGGCGGGCCAGCTGGCCGGTCAGCTGGCCCAGCGCGGCGCCCAGCTCGGCCGAGCGGCCGACGTCGTCGCCACGCCAGAACGGCAACCGGGCCGGCTGGCCCGGCGCGGGAATCACCAGCACCCGATCATGGGTGATCTCGGTGATCCGCCAGCTGCTGGCCCCCAGCGAGATCACGTCGCCGGGGCGCGACTCGTAAACCATCTCCTCGTCGAGTTCGCCTACCCGCGAAGGCTTTTCGGTGGCCAGCCACACGGTGAACAGCCCGCGGTCGGGGATGGCGCCGCCGGAGGTGACGGCGAGTCGCTGCGCTCCCGGGCGCGCGGTCAGCGTCCCGGTATCGCGGTCGTAGACCAACCGCGGCCGCAGCTCGGCGAACTCGGTGGACGGGTACTTGCCGGACAGCAGATCCAGGGTGGCCTCGAACGCGCTGCGCGGCAGGGTCGCGAACGGGGCGCTGCGGCGCACGGTGTCGAACCAGCGGTCGGCGTTGAGCGGCTCCAGCGCGGCCGCCGCCACGGTGTGCTGGGCCAGGATGTCCAGCGGATTGGCCGGCACCCGCATGGTTTCGATCTGGCCGGCCAGCATGCGTTGCACGCTCACCGCACAGCCGAGTAGGTCGGTGCGGTGCTTGGGAAACAGCACTCCGCGCGAGATCTCACCGACCTGGTGCCCGGCCCGCCCGATGCGTTGCAGGCCGCTGGCCACCGACGGCGGCGCCTCCACCTGGATCACCAGATCCACCGCACCCATGTCGATGCCCAGCTCCAGGCTCGACGTCGCCACCACCGCCTTGAGCAGCCCGCGTTTGAGGTCCTCCTCGACGAGGGCGCGCTGCTCCTTGCTGACCGATCCGTGATGTGCGCGCGCCAACACCAGAGGCGCGCCGAAGCTCTGGCCGCTTGCCATGATGTGCGCGGGGGCGCCGCCGGCCACCTGCGGGTTGGTCTTCTCATCAGTCGCGGTGGGAAGCTCCACGCCGCAGCGTTCGGCGTGAATTTCGTTGAGCCGCGCGGTAAGTCTTTCGGCCAGCCGCCGCGAGTTGGCGAACACGATGGTCGAATTGTGCGCTTCGATCAGGTCGACGAGCCGGGCCTCGACATCGGGCCAGATGGAGTTGTCGGCCAGGTTGGCCATGTCGGGCACCGGCACCTGCACCGAGAGCTCCACCGTTTTGGCCGCGGGGGGAGCGACGATGGTGGTCGGGGACTGGCCCGATAAAAACCGGGCGAGTTCCTCGGGCGGACGCACGGTCGCCGACAGCCCGATGCGCTGTGCGCGGCGCCTCCCAGCCGGCCCAAGCGCCGAGTCGTCGAGGCGCTCCAGCGACAGCGCCAGATGAGCGCCCCGCTTGGTGGCCGCGATGGCGTGGATCTCGTCGACGATAACGGTCTCGACGTTGGCCAGCGTCTCGCGGGCGGCCGAGGTCAACATCAAGAACAGCGACTCGGGCGTGGTGATTAGCACGTCGGGGGGCCGCGCGATCAGCTGGCGGCGTGCCGCGGGAGGGGTGTCGCCGGAGCGGACTCCGACGCTGATGTCGGGCGCGGGTAGACCCCGGCGCTCGGCCAGCCGGGTCAGCCCCGCCAGCGGGGTGCGCAGATTGCGCTCGACGTCGACCCCGAGCGCCTTGAGCGGCGAGACATAGAGGACACGGGTGCCCGACTGCCGATCGGGCGCGCCAGCCAGGCTGTCGAGCGCCCACAGGAAGGCGGCCAGCGTCTTGCCGGAGCCGGTCGGGGCGATGACCAAGGTGTTCTCGCCGTCGGCGATAGCGGCCCAGGCGTCGGCCTGCGCGGCGGTGGGCGCGGCGAAGGTGCTGGCGAACCAGTCGCGGGTGATCGCACTGAATCGGCCTAGCGGGTCAAAGCTCACCGGACCATCGTGCCCACGGGTACCGACAGATTACGACTGTGACAAGTCTCGTGCGGTCGCCATCGCATGAGCCAGTTCCTCGGGAATCTGCGGCACCCGGGCTATCGCGTCCAGCAGCGTGTGCGCACAGGCGTCGGCAAGGCGTTCGGCGTCGGTGGTGGGGTCGATGATCCGTTGGCGACATATCTCGAAGGTGAACGCGATCCAGCCGAAAATGATCACCCGAAGGTCGCGCTCGACCTCCGGCTCCAGCGCGGTGCTGCCCGGAATGCCGCTCACGACCTCGCCGATGCGGGTCATGATGTGTTCCATCTGGCGGTTCTTGGCCTCGTCGTCGATGCCCAGCAGAACCGGGTCCGAGCGGCCCAGGCCCACATAGGCCGCCCACGCGGCTTCCGGGTTCTGTTGGTGATAGGCCATGTAGGCCAGCACGCCGGTGCGGATCTCTTCGAACATCGTCAGACCCGGGGCGGGTGGCTTGTTGGTGGCCGCGTACAGCCGATCCGCCTCGTCCTTGACGACAGCGGCAAAGAATGCCCGCTTGTCCGGGAAGTAGTGGTACATCAACGCGCGCGACACCCCGGCGCGCTCCGCGATCTCGTCGATGCGGACCTCGTCGTAAGGTCGCTTTCCGAAAACTTCCGCCCCCAGGGCCAGCAGTTCGGCGCGTCGGTCCTCGGGGGATAACCGCCTCCTGGCTGTCGCCATGGGGACGATCCTACTCATGTCGACTATGGGCTCCGCTAGACCTGACTTTCAGCCGAACCGCACTCCTTGCGCCAGCGGCAACTCGCGGGAGTAGTTGATCGTGTTCGTGGCGCGGCGCATGTAGGCCTTCCAGGCGTCCGAACCGGACTCGCGACCGCCTCCGGTTTGCTTCTCGCCGCCGAAGGCGCCGCCGATCTCCGCGCCCGAGGTACCGATGTTCACGTTGGCGATTCCACAGTCGGATTCGTTGAGGAAGTGCTCCGCCTCGCGCAGGTCGTTGGTGAAGATCGCCGACGAAAGCCCTTGTAGCACAGCGTTGTTGAGTGCGATAGCCTCGTCGATGTCGTCGTAAGCCAGCACGTAGAGGATCGGCGCGAACGTCTCGGTGGCCACGATGGCCGTCTGCGACGGCATCCGGACCACGGCGGGCGCGACGTAGTAGGCGCTCGGGTGCTCGTCCTGGTGGCGCTGACCGCCGACGACCTCGCCGCCGTCGGCACGCGCCTGTTCCAGCGCGCCCAGCATGTCGCGGTAGGCGGTCTCGTGGATGAGCGGGCCGACCAGTGTGGCCGGTGCCGAGGGGTCACCGACGGGCAGCTGCCCGAAGGCGGCGGCGACCCGGGCCGCCACGTCGTCGGCTATCGAGCGGTGCACGATCAGCCGGCGCAGGGTGGTGCAGCGCTGACCCGTAGTGCCCGCCGCGGCGAACACGATGGCCCGCACCGCCAGCTCGAGGTCGGCCGAGGGAGTCACGACGGCCGCGTTGTTGCCGCCGAGCTCCAGCAACGCCCGGCCGAAGCGCGCGGCGACCCGGGGACCGACCTGCCGGCCCATCCGCACCGAACCGGTTGCCGACACCAGCGCGATGCGCGGGTCGTCGACGAGCAGCTCTCCCAGATCCGCTTCGCCCAACAGCAGGCCGCTCACCGAGGGCGGGGCGCCGACGTCGGCGGCGGCGCGGGTCAGCAATGCCTGACAGGCCAGCGCCGTCAGCGGTGTCAGCTCCGAGGGCTTCCACACCACGGCGTCCCCGCACACCAGCGCCACCGCGGTGTTCCATGCCCACACCGCGACCGGGAAGTTGAACGCGGTGATCACACCGACCACGCCCAGCGGATGCCAGGTCTCCATCAGCCGGTGGCCCGGGCGCTCCGAGGCGATGGTGCGCCCGTAGAGCTGGCGCGACAGGCCGACCGCGAACTGGCAGATGTCGATCATTTCCTGGACTTCGCCCAGCGCCTCGGCGGTGATCTTGCCTACTTCGAGCGTCACCAGCGTGGCGAGGTCGTGTTTGTGCGCGGTGAGCAACTCCCCGAGCCGGGACACCACCGCGCCGCGCACCGGCGCGGGCGTGCCGCGCCATGTCGAGAACGCCTGCACCGCCTCGGCGATCGTGCGATCGGCCTGCTCGGGAGTGGTGTAGGCCAGGGTGAACAACGACTCGCCGGTGATCGGCGTGCTGACCGGCATCCCGTGCCCGCCCGGCTCGCCCAGGCCGGCCGTCACCCCGATCGAGTCGAAAGCCCCTAGGACCCGGTCGCGTAGCTCGCTGGTGCTGGTCATGCGGCAGCCTCCTTGGCCTGTGCTTCATAGAGTGCGTAGGGGTCGTGGATATCGCGTCCGATAGCTCCGGCCATCCACTCGGCGTCGTAGCCGGAAGCATCGCCTGCATCCTCGCCAGCGCGGCTATCCCGGTCCAGATTGGAGCGGAAGATTCCGGCCGCCGAGGCCGGCAGGAAGTCCTCGTAGACGATGGGCGCCGACGGGTCGCCGCCGCGGTAGTAGGCCAGGCCCTGCGCGGCCAGCTCCGCATCCGTGGACGGGAAGTAGTCGCCCCACACGGCGGCCGGGTCGGCATGCGCCATCACGGTGTCGTAGCGTTCCCGCCCGCGTGGGGTGAGGGCGACACCGCGCGCCTCGACTTCGCCGAACCGCACCCGCAGGCTGCCCTCGACGATGCGGCCGTCGTTGCCGCGAAACAACCGCGGTTCGGCCAGCGCGCGAAAAGACGTCTGGCGCAACAGCAAGGGGGGCCCGTCGGTGCGCGGCGGGCCCTGAATGGTGTCGATCATGGTGATACCGCACCCGGTCATCCGCCGGTACAGCTCGTCGATGTCCAGGACCCGTGGCGTCAGGTGATTGACGTGGGTGCTGCCGACCCCGGCGATGTCGGCGGCCACCGCCGACACCCGGGACAGCTCTTCGTACCAGCACTTGTCGATCGGTTCCCGCGACAGCGTGAATGCGGCCACCGCGCCCGCGACGAAAGCGTCGGCTGCTGCGGCGTCACAGCCGCCGTCGGCCGCGATCACCCGCGCCCGGGCCAGCAACGCGGGATCGAACAACTGCCGCCGCGCCAGAAAGGTCTGCACGCGGTGGCGCAGGCCGGCCTCGAAGAACCGGCTGTCGCCGGTGGCCAGCATCGACGTGAACACCCGAAACGGGTTGCGCGCCAATTCGTCTGCGCCGATCGGACGAAATGCGGTGGACACCACGGGAATCGGCGGCCGCGCCGAACGCAGGTCGTAGCAGCCGACAGGTTCCATGCCGAACGCGGCGAACAGGTCGGCGACGGCGGCGAGCTCGGCCGGGGTGCCCACCCGGATGGCGCCATGGCGCTCGGCGGTGACCCGCCGCAGCGAGCCCAACCGTTCCGCGTCGCCGTGGCGCGCCGCGTAGTCGGCGTTGACCTGAGTGCTCACCGTCACCAGCGTGGTGTAGGCGGGAACTTCGGCGGCATACATGGCCGACAGCCCGGCGGCGAAGCGGGCCCGCAGTTGCCAGGTGGCCAGCCTCGTGACCGGACTCATCGGGTGCCGCCGCTGCGATAGTCTCCGGCCATGGGTGACAGGCTCGACGACATCGACCGGATCCTGGTGCGCGAGTTGGTCGCCGACGGGCGTGCCACCCTCTCGGAGCTGGCCGCCAGCGCCGGCCTGTCGGTCTCGGCGGTCCAGTCGCGGGTGCGCCGGCTGGAGTCGCGCGGCGTGGTGACCGGGTATTCGGCGCGGGTCAACCCGGAGGCCGTCGGGCACATGCTGTCGGCGTTCGTGGCCATCACTCCTCTGGACCCTTCCCAACCCGATGATGCGCCCGCCCGGCTGGAACACATCGACGAAATCGAAGCGTGTCACTCCGTGGCCGGCGAGGAGAGTTACGTCCTGCTGGTGCGCGTCGAGTCTGCCCGGGCCCTGGAGGACCTGCTGCAGCGAATCCGGACAGCCGCCAACGTGCGCACTCGAAGCACCATCATTCTGAATACTTTTTACAGCGACCGGCAGTCCATACCATAATCTTTCCGGTAGATATCATCTGACTCCGTAAAACCACGGCTAGCATGGTGATATGACTGCCGCCGTGAGATCGTCTGCGCACACACGCCGGCCCATAGCGCCAGACCAAGTCCACGAGGTGCTGGGCCGCAGCATCCTGGTCGACGGCCTCGACCTGGTGCTCGATCTGTCCCGGTCCGCCGGCGGCTACCTGGTCGACGCCCGAACCGGCCGGCGCTACCTGGACATGTTCACCTTCGTCGCCTCCTCGGCGCTGGGCATGAACCATCCGGCACTGGCCGGTGACGAAGAATTCCGCGCCGAGCTCACCGAGGCCGCGTTGACCAAACCCAGCAACTCCGATGTGTATTCGGTGGCGATGGCTCGATTCGTCGAGACCTTCGTCAGGGTGTTGGGCGACCCGGCGCTGCCGCATCTTTTCTTCGTCGAGGGCGGCGCGTTGGCGGTGGAGAACGCCCTCAAGGTCGCATTCGACTGGAAAAGCCGCTACAACCAGGCGCATGGCATCGATCCGGCGCTCGGCACCCGGGTACTGCACTTGAGCGGGGCATTTCACGGCCGCAGCGGCTACACCCTGTCGCTCACCAACACCAAAGCCGTCACGGTGGCCCGTTTTCCGAGATTCGATTGGCCGCGCATCGACGCGCCGTATATCCGACCCGGTTTAAGCGAGTCGGCCATCGATGCGCTGGAGGGCGAGGCGCTGCGGCAGGCCCGCGCGGCATTCGAGGCGCATCCACATGACATCGCCTGTTTCATCGCCGAGCCCGTCCAGGGCGAAGGCGGGGACCGCCACTTCCGGCCCGAGTTCTTCACCGCGATGCGCCGGCTCTGCGACGAACACGATGCGCTGCTGATTTTCGACGAGGTGCAGACCGGCTGCGGGATCACCGGAACCCCGTGGGCGTACCAGCAACTGGGTGTAGCGCCCGATGTCGTGGCATTCGGAAAAAAGACCCAGGTGTGCGGGGTGATGGCGGGCCGCCGAGTCGACGAGGTCACCGACAACGTGTTCGCCGTCACGTCGCGGCTCAACTCGACGTGGGGCGGAAACCTGGTCGACATGGTGCGGGCCCGCCGCATCCTGGAGGTGATCGAAAGCGACGGGCTCTTCGAACATGCGGCCCGGCAGGGCCGCCACCTGCGTGCCCGGCTCGACGAGCTTGCCCAGGAGTTCCGGGGCCTGGTTCTCCATCCGCGCGGCCGGGGGTTGATGTGTGCCTTCAGCCTGCCGACCACCGCGGACCGTGACGACGTGATCCGCCGGCTCTGGCAACGCGCGGTGATTGTGCTACCGACGGGTGACGACGGGGTGCGCTTCCGCCCGGCGTTGACCGTCACGCGCGCCGAGATCGATGCCGCGATCGCTGGTGTGCGTGCAGCCTTGACGGCTGTGACCTAGGTGTGGCCCAGGTGTGGACCAAGCCGCACCGTTTGCCTGGGCTGACCGCGGGGTATGGAAACGTTGTACTCCGCGAATGCGGGATGGGGTTCAGGAATGCAGAACACACGCGAACGGTCACCGGGTGACCGACTAGGACAGGACGACGCCGAAGTTCGCGCCGCCATCCGGTTCGCAGTCCTGGCCGCGGGCGCTGGTGTGGGGTTTGTCATCATGGCGGCCTTGTGGGTCAGCACCTGCGGCGGCAGAGCGGGCCTGGACACGGTGGCCTGTGGCCCGCCGGAACGGACCCTGCTGGCCCTCGGCGGCCCGCTGATTCTGTTGGCCGGCGGAATCTGGGCCTTCATCCGCACCTATCAGGTGTGGCGAGCCCGCGGTACCTGGTGGGGATGGCATGGCGCCGGATGGTTCTTGTTGACGCTGATGGTGGTGGCCGTGTCCATGGGCGTGGCTCCCATCGCCGGCCCGGCACTGGCGGTTGGTTGGCTCTGATCCCGCCATCCGGTCCCGCGAGTCCGATCGCTGACGAGTGAGAACGAGGAGGAGCCATGGGGGACACCTACCGCGACCCCGTCGACCACCTGCATACGACGCGGCCGCTGGCCGGCGAGTCGCTGATCGACGTGCTGCACTGGCCCGGGTACCTGCTGGTGGTGGCCGGGGTTATCGGCGGTGTCGGATCTCTTGCCGCCTTCGGCACCGGGCATGACTCCCAGGGCATGGTCGCCGGCGTCGCGGCGCTCGTGGTCACGGTGGCCGGGCTGGTGTGGCTGGCCGTCGAGCATCGGCGGGTGCGTCGAATCGCCGAGCGGTGGTATGCCGAACATCCCGAGGTCCCGCGCCAACGGCTGGCCAGCTAGCAGCTTCCAGTGCCGGCTGGCGCCTCACCGCAAGAACCGAGCGACGGTTTTGTTTTACCAGTGGCACCGACGGGGTATCCGGTGTGAACCATGACGAGTACTGGCATTGCCGCGTCGGCGCTGTCACCCCATCATCGGGGACAGAATCACGAAGGCACCGACATAGATTGCTGCAGCGACCGCGATCAAAACCACCAAGGTGACCCCGGCGACCACCGCGATGCGGCGGAGCCGGCGCGTCCGGATTGTGTCGGTCACGTCCGCCTGGTCCATGGCTGGTTGAATACCCGGTGGCGACCATGACCAACCGGTTGGAACGCGCGGCCCAAAACGGGCCTCCGGGAGGCGATCGGAAAGGGACCGAAATCGACAGCCAAATCGGGACCCACATCAGTAGTAGTAGTGTCGGTCAAAAATTGCCGGGAGGCCACATGAGCGATGCCGACGCGCGTCCCAACAGGCACCAACGCGGCGACCGCGCCGTCGAGCTGAACGTTGCTGCGCGCTTGGAGAATCTGGCGATCCTGCGCACCCTGGTCGGCGCCATCGGCACCTTCGAGGACTTGGATTTCGATGCGGTCGCCGACCTGAGACTGGCGGTCGACGAAGTGTGTACCCGGCTGATCCGTTCCGCCACACCGAACGCGACCTTGACGCTGGTGGTCGACCCGCGCGACGACGAACTCGTGGTGGAGGCGTCCGCGATGTGCGACACCCACGACGTGGTGGCACCCGGCAGCTTCAGCTGGCATGTGCTGACATCGCTGGCCGACGACGTCCAGACGTTCCACGACGGTCGTATGCCCGACGCCGCCGGCAGTGTGTTCGGCATTGTGTTGACGGCCCGACGGGCGGCCTCTGGCAGGTGACGCCGCGTACTGCCGGCGGTTCTGCTTCACGGCCGAACGAATACGCCGATGTCCCGGAGATGTTTCGTGAGTTGGCCGGTTTTGACCCCGACTCGCCGGATTTCCAGCGCCACCGCGACAAAATCGTGGAGCGCTGCCTGCCGCTGGCCGATCACATCGCCCGGCGGTTCGAGGGACGCGGCGAACCCCGCGACGACCTGATTCAGGTCGCCCGGGTCGGACTGGTCAACGCGGTAGTCCGCTTCGATGTCGAGACCGGGTCGGATTTCGTCTCGTTCGCCGTGCCCACCATCATGGGGGAAGTCCGGCGGCACTTCCGGGACAACAGTTGGTCGGTCAAGGTTCCTCGCCGGCTGAAGGAACTGCACCTGCGGTTGGGCACCGCCACCGCCGAGTTGTCCCAGCGGCTCGGCAGGGCACCCACCGCCACCGAACTTGCCGCCGAACTCGGTATGGACCGCGGCGAGGTCGTCGAAGGGCTGGTGGCGGGCAGCTCTTACAACACGCTGTCAATCGACAGCGGTGGCGGTAACGAAGACGACGACGCCCGAGTCATCGCGGACACCCTCGGCGACATGGACGCCGGCCTGGACCGGATCGAAGATCGCGAGTCGCTTCGCCCGCTGCTCGAGGCGCTGCCCGAGCGCGAGCGAACGGTATTGATCCTCAGGTTTTTCGAGTCGATGACGCAGACCCAGATCGCCGAGCGGGTCGGAATCTCCCAGATGCACGTGTCCCGGCTGCTGGCCAAGTCGCTAGCGCGGCTCCGCGACCAACTCGAGTAGGCGCACGCCGCCGTCGGGGGTGTCGTTCACCGGCTCCATGACCGGCAGCGCGCCGTCGGGATCGCAAATCTCCAGTAACCGCGACACGGCCCGGCTCGGCACCATCGCCCACTGGGTGTCCGCCGCCGAACAGACCACGTTGATTCGGTGAAGAGCGGAAAACCCGGCAGTCCCAATAAATTCCAGACGCCGTAGGTCCAGGGTCAGCCACCGGCAATACCTTGCGCACTGCTGGACGTATCCGGCGAGCTGATCGGCGTTGGCGGCGTCGAGCTCACCCTCTACGGTGACCACGCCGGCCGACGGACGATAGCTGGCAGTGAAGTCAGCGGTTCCGCATTTCTGCCAGGATTGGATCACAGACAATCGTGGACTCCATCCATCGAGCATGTGTTGCTGTCGACCACGTCGCGTCTGCAGCGGGCCGTTATGCAGGGAGTTTGCCTCCCTGGCGACCCTGACGCAGTGACAGGACGTGGCTCCGGGCGGCTGTGAACTCAACCTGTTTCGAGGCTACCCGGCGGGTGCCGGGGCGACAACGTTCTCCGATCCGACTCAGAGAATCGCTGGTCAGACGGGGGCGGCCGGCAGTGAGCGGCTACTTGATCTCGGCGAGCACCGTGCCTTGGGTGATGGCGGCCCCGGCCTCGACCGCCAGGCCGGTGATGACGCCGTCCTTATGCGCGGTGACCGGGTTCTCCATCTTCATCGCCTCCAGCACCACCACGAGATCGCCGGTCACCACCTCCTGGCCTTCTTCGACCGCGACCTTCACCACGGTGCCCTGCATGGGCGCGGTAACGGCGTCGCCCGATGCTGCCGCACCGCTGTGGGCACCACGCTTGCGCGGCTTGGGCTTGCGTCGGATAACGCCAACCGGGTCGCACCCGCCGCCGCCGGACAGTGCGAGGTCGGCCGGCAGCGACACCTCGACCCGGCGGCCGTCGACCTCGACGACCACCTTCTGCCGCGGCCGGGCGTCTTCCTCGTCGCTGGGCTCGCCGGCGGTGAAGGGTTCGACGGTGTTGTTCCACTCGGTCTCGATCCAGCGGGTGTGCACCGAGAAGCCGTGCTCGTCGCCGATGAACGCCGGGTCGGACACCACCGCCCGGTGGAAGGGGATGACGGTGGCCAGACCCTTCACCTCGAATTCGTCCAGCGCGCGGCGCGCGCGGGCCAGCGCCTCGCCGCGGTCGGCGCCGTGAACGATCAGCTTGGCCAGCATCGAGTCGAACTGGCCGCCGATCACCGAGCCGGTCTCCACGCCGGAGTCCAGCCGCACGCCCGGGCCCGCGGGCGGGTGGAACTTGGTCACCGGGCCGGGGGCGGGCAGGAAGCCCCGGCCGGCGTCCTCGCCGTTGATCCGGAACTCGATGGCGTGCCCGCGCGGGGTGGGATCCTCGGTGATGTCGAGCTTGTCGCCGTTGGCGATCTTGAACTGCTGCAGCACCAGGTCGATGCCGGCGGTTTCCTCGGTGACCGGATGCTCGACCTGCAGGCGGGTGTTGACCTCCAGGAAGGAGATCAGGCCGTCCTGGCCGACGAGGTATTCGACCGTTCCGGCGCCGTAGTAGTGGGCCTCTTTGCAGATCCGCTTGGCCGATTCGTGGATTTCCTTGCGCTGCGCGTCCGTCAGGAACGGCGCCGGCGCCTCCTCGACCAGCTTCTGGTAGCGGCGCTGCAGCGAACAGTCCCGGGTCCCGGCGACCACGACGTTGCCGTGCTGGTCGGCGATCACCTGGGCCTCGACGTGGCGCGGCTTGTCCAGGTAACGCTCGACGAAGCACTCGCCGCGGCCGAACGCGGCAGTGGCTTCCCGCACGGCCGACTCGTACAGTTCGGGGATTTCGTCGATGGTGCGGGCCACCTTCATGCCCTTGCCGCCGCCGCCGTGCGCGGCCTTGATTGCGATCGGCAGGCCGTATTCGTTGGCGAAGGCGATCACCTCGTCGGCGTCTTTGACCGGGTCCGGGGTGCCGGGCACCAGCGGCGCCGGCGCGCGGGCGGCGATGTGACGGGCGGTGACCTTGTCACCGAGGTCGCGGATCGACTGCGGGCTGGGCCCGATCCAGATCAGGCCGGCGTCGATCACGGCCTGGGCGAAATGGGCGTTTTCCGACAGGAAGCCGTAGCCGGGATGGATGGCATTGGCACCGGACTTGGCCGCCGCGTCGAGTAGCTTTTCGATGTCCAGGTAGGACTCGGCCGAGGTTTGACCGCCCAGGGCGAACGCCTCGTCGGCCAGCCGTACGTGCGGGGCGTCTGCGTCGGGTTCGGCGTAGACGGCCACGCTGGCCAGACCGGCATCCCGGGCCGCCCGGATCACCCGGACTGCGATCTCGCCGCGGTTGGCGACCAGAACTTTGGTGATTCTGGAGCTGGCGTGACTGGCCACTGCGCCTCCTGTTGGGCTGAACATCTTTAAGAGATTTTCTTACAAGTCTCGTTCGGGGAAGTTTATGCGCCGCGCCGTGGAGCCGGTCACGCGGTTCCCCGATTCAAACCGTTTCGCGCAATCGGCGCTTGATCCGGGCGAGCATCGCCGACATGCCGCGCAGTCGAAGCGGGCTGATCAGAGCGGCCAAACCCAGTTCGGCGTAGAAATCCTCGGGCACCGCCAGGATGTCGGCCGCCGGTTGCCCGTCCAGCCCGGCGGCCAGGATGGAGGCGAAGCCGCGGGTGGTCGGCGCTTCGGCCGGCGCGCTGAAGTGCAGGCGCACCCGCTGCGGATCGCTGGCGTCGACATGCAGGAACAGCGGGGACTGGCATTCGGGCACGGGTTCCATGGCCCGTTCCTCGAGCTCGACGGGCAGTGCTGGAAGTTCGTCGGCGAATTCCAACAGCAGCTTCAGCTTGTCCTGGCCCTGGACTTCGGAGAAGTCGGACACCACCTCGGCCAGCGGCGCGGGCAGACTCATCGCTCGGGCACGGCTCCCGGATCTTCTCCCGCCACGATCGGCACGCGCACGGTGTTGCCCCATTCGGTCCACGACCCGTCGTAGTTGCGGACGCCGGGCTTGCCGAGCAAATGCGTGAGCACGAACCAGGTGTGACTGGACCGCTCGCCGATGCGGCAATAGACGACGGTCTTGTCGTCCGGGCTCAAGAAGCCGTAGAGCTCTTCCAGCTCCTCGCGGCTGCGGAACCGCCCGCTCTCGTCGACCGCCTTACTCCAGGGAATCGACCGGGCGGTGGGAATGTGGCCGCCGCGTAGTACGCCTTCCTCGGGGTACTCGGGCATGTGGGTGCGTTTGCCGGTGTACTCGTCCGGCGAGCGTACGTCGATCAGCGGCTGGTTGCCCAAGATGCCCAGCACTTCGTCTTTGAACGCGCGGATGGGGCCGTCGTTGCGCTGCACCACGGGGTAGCCGGTCGACGTCTCGTCCGGTACCTCCAGGGTGGTGTCGCGGCGCTCGGCGAGCCAGAGGTCACGTCCGCCGTTGAGCAGGCGCACATCGGGGTGGCCGAACAGGGTGAAAACCCAGAGCGCGTAGGCCGCCCACCAATTGCTTTTGTCGCCGTAGATCACCACGGTGTCGTCGCGGGCAATGCCCTTGCGGTCCATCAAAGCGGCGAACTGGTGGCCGTCGATGTAGTCGCGCACCGTTGGGTCGTTGAGGTCGGTGTGCCAATCGACCTTGACCGCACCCGGAATATGGCCGACGTCGTAAAGCAGGACATCCTCGTCGGATTCGACGATCGCCAGGCCGGGCGCGCCCAGGTGGGCGGACAGCCAATCGGCGGTCACGAGCCGTTCGGGGTGGGCATAGGCCGACAAGGTAGGACTCGGATCAGGGGGCAGGGGCACATTGCCGAGCCTACCGCTGGCCTGGACAGGGGCTGCCAGCACTACTCACGCTCGGCCAGCGGTGGGGATCACGGTCACTTGGTGACCAGATCGCGGCAACCCGCGATGCCGATGAGTCCGACATGTTCGACGTGGGCGTAGTCGGGCCGGTGGTCGACGCCCTCTCCGGCTTGCCGGCCGGAGGAGATCGCTCGAATTGGTATTGGCACAGGCTGTATCGCACTTGCGTTGGCACGCCGCGGCGTCGAGTAAACGGCATTGACCTATCCCGTGCGATGGTGGCTCGATTGCGGGCAAAGCCCGGCCGAGCCGCTGTCGACGTCACGATCGGAGACTTCGCCAGCACCCGTGCACCCGGCGAGTTCTCGCTTGTTCACCTCGTTTCCAACACGATCTATAACCTGACCACTCAAGACTCACGGGGTCGCGTCCATCAACGCCGCCGGCCACCTGGAGCCCGGCGGCAGCTTCGTCAGTGAAGTGGCGGCGTCCCCGCCCTAGGGGCTGCCTCCCCCCGGCCAGAGAGCCGTCCCGTTCGTCGTCCACGATGGCCACTGGGTCGGTGACCGTTATGACGGCGCAACACAATTGATGAGTTCCAACCACGTATGCGAAGACGACGAACATGCACGATTCTGTTCAATCCCCTTCCGCAACGGGTGGCCACCCGAGCGCAATCTCATGGCCTCGATCGCCGGCCTGATCCTCATCAGCGTTGGGAAGACTGGAATGGTCGACCTCTTACACCCCAAAGCGTTCGCCATGTTTGGGTTCGGCAGCGGCCAATCCGAACTCGGTCGCGTCGGCGCATTCGTTGTCCAGCGGGGCTGTCGGGTAAGTGCTTGCGCACCACACGCTTCAGCTCGTACGGATTGCCGTTGTGGATCGGCGCGCCGTGGGTCCGGTGCCGGCGGTGGCAGTCCTCGAACGACCCGGCCCGGCTGGCTTTGGAAAAGCTTCGCGCACAACGGAACTCTGCATCCTTCTGTTACCGGGTGGTCCCCCGATTAGGGGATAGGCCGATCATCTCCTTAGCTTAGGGGCTGTTCGGGGGACAGATCCGGCGAGGGCGCCGCGGAATAGTAAGCGCCAGAACAAAAGACAACGCACCAAACCGCCTACTGCCCAGGACTCAGATTGCGGATGTCGCGTCCCGCGCCCTGGAACGTTCCGCGGCCAAGGTGAAGCGGGCCAAGCGACGTTACCGGATTCCGCACAGCGTCGGGCCAGAGAGATTCCCGGACTAGTGAGGAAGGGAGGTGAAGCTATGTCATACGAACTGCTGTTCGCCGAGTACGAATGTTTCGTTTCGGCGGCTGCTGTGTGTGTCGACAGCATCGACGCATGATGGGCATGCTGTTTGGTAGTTGGAAGTGCTAGGCCAGCGCATGGGACATCGTCACGTCGGGCCAGATCCCACCATGAGGGATCCCGCTGATGCGTAGTTGTGTTGGGCACTTCGCTTGCAGATACTGGCCGACTGCGGCAAGACTGCCGTACCGCTGCCAGGGTTGGGTTGGCACGTCCGCAAGGGAGCGCACCAACGCCGGAGCTTTACGCAGTAGCACGTCATAGCGATAGCTGCTGAGTTCGTTGACCGCCTTCATCTGCTTGAGCCGCAGGTCAACGGCGGCGATGCCGGCAACGTGTTGCGTCAACGCGGTGAAGAATTCCGGTGCCATCAGCAGCTCGCGTTCGGCCAGCATTTCCCGACGGACCCGCTCACGTGCCGTCGCGGCGGTATCTTCAGCGCCGGCGATATCGGCGCACACCACCGAGGTTGTGAACGCCCGTAGCAACGTCAGATTGCGGACGTCACCGATAAACACGGCTCCGCCCGGCGCCAGCAGCCGCGTCACGGTCGTCAGAACGTCCAACAGATACCCCGCGCTGGGGAAGTACTGGATCACCGAGTTGAGTACCACGACATCGAAATAGCTCTGTGGCAGCTCATCGGCCATCTCTGCTGGCTGCACCAGCAACCCCACCCGATCTGCCCACGACTGCGACGCGATCGCCGCCTGCAGCCTGTTGATGATCGACGCGGAAAGGTCTGTGCCCCAATATTCGGTGCACTGCGGAGCCAGCTGGGCCAGCATCAGCCCCGCACCCACCCCTATCTCCAACACACGCTGCGGAGCTAGCCCCGCTATTCGATCCACCGTGGCAGACCGCCATTCCCGCATCTGGTCCAACGGGATCGGCGCGCCCGTGTAGCTGCTGTTCCAACCTCCGAAATCTTCACCCAACGAAGCCGGGGCGCACCTGTCCAACAATCCGAATACAGGTCGTCAGATGCGCCCCGCCACTGGTCAACCAGCTGAGTTTCCCGTTCGGGCCCACGCGCTTGTGTCGCCTTTCGGTCCAGCACCACATAGGCCACCAGCTGCTGATCGCCGGACGTGGCGGTGTGAGCAATGACAATCGCCTGGGCGACTCGGGGATGGGCCGCTAACACCGCCTCGATTTCGGCGGGCTCGATGCAACTGTGAACTCGAAAAGGCATGCACATGACTCGAAGCCGATGCCACGCCGCGTTGATGCCGCTCGCGACTCGGGTCAGGACGGGCACACGACCGGGCCCGCGCTTCGCCTCAGGTGACTGGATTGGCCGCCCACAGCGCGGCTATGGACACGCCGGCACGGCCGATCAGCATTCGCATCAACGGCAGTCCGAGTCCCACCACCGCAGACGGGTCGCCCTCGATACCGTTGATGAACCAGCCGCCCAAGCCGTCGAGCGTAAATCCGCCCGCGACCCGTAACGACTCCCCGCTAGCCAGATATGCCTCTAGGTCAGTGTTCGAGGGCGTTCCGAAATAGACTGTGGTGATTGATATTTCGTCGTCACTGTAGACGATTCTGTTGTCCTTCAACCGGAACACGGAATGGCCGGTTTGCAGTTGGCCGGTACGGCCGGATATCGCGTGCCAGAGTTGTCGTGCATCGTCGACCGTCTCTGGTTTGCCGTATTGCTGGCCGTCGATGTAAAGCATGGAATCACAGCCGATGACAAGGCAATCTGTGGCGACGATGCTGTCCTTGCCGGTCAGCATGGCCGTTACTTGCTCGGCCTTGGCTCGTGCCAGGGCACGCACCACGTCGACGGGCGCTACATCTGGCGCAAGCGCGGCGACGATCGCGTCCTCGTCGACACCGGAGGCCACGACCAGCGGGTCGACGCCGGCCTGGCGAAGCACCTTGAGCCGGCCGGGGGATGCGGATCCGAGCACCAACCGGGTCATCGGCGCATGTGCAGCATTTCCTGCAGCGTGATGCGTTGCCAGCTGAAGACGGGGAACCGCAGTTTGTCGACCGGCAAGCCCCATCGAGTGGGCTCGGTTTCCGGCGCCGGCGGCGCACCGCTGACACTGCCCAGCACCGCGATCAGCGCCGCCAACTCCTGATCGGTGGGATGGCCTTTGACGATCTCGATGTGCGGTTCGTGCGGGTGAGGTGCGGGGTCGGCGGTCCTGGTTTCGCTCGTCTGATTGCGCTCATTCATTGCGTTCATTGCGCTCGCTCCGCTCACTCGACTCACAGGGGCGTGATTGTTCGTCTCGTTCCCGTCGCTCGCTCCGCTCGCTCCGCTCACTCGACTCACAGGGGCGTGATTGTTCGTCTCGTTCCCGTCGCTCGCTACGCTCACTCGACTCACAGGGGAATGTTCCCGTGCTTCTTCGGCGGCTGCTGCGCGATCTTGCGTTCCAGCAGCCGCAACGCCGTACCGACGTAGCCGCGGGTGTACGACGGCGGGATCACCGCGTCGACGTACCCGCGCTCAGCCGCGATATAAGGGTTGACCAGCGTGTCCTCGTATTCCTGCTGCAGTTGTAGCCGCAGCGCGTCAACGTCCTCGCCATCCTTCGCCGCCTGCGCGAGCTGCTGGCGGTACACGAAGCCGACGGCGCCGGAAGCACCCATCACCGCGATCTGCGCGGTCGGCCAGGCCAGGTTGACGTCGCAGCCCATGTCTTTGGAGCCCATCACGCAGTACGCGCCGCCATAGGCCTTGCGGGTGATGACGGTGATCTTGGGGACGGTGGCCTCGCCGTAGGCGTAGAGCAGCTTGGCGCCGCGGCGGATGATGCCGTTGTATTCCTGATCGGTGCCGGGCAGGAAGCCCGGAACATCGACGAACATCACGATCGGAATGTTGAAGCAGTCGCAGGTCCGCACAAAGCGGGCCGCCTTCTCCGAAGCGTTGATGTCCAGGCAGCCGGCGAATTGGGTGGGCTGGTTGGCGACGATCCCCACCGGCCGGCCCTCGATGCGCCCGAACCCGACGATGATGTTCTGCGCGTAGCCGGCCTGGATCTCGAGAAACTCGTCCTCGTCGAGGATGCGAGTGACGACCTCGTGCATGTCGTAGGGCTGGTTCGGGGAGTCGGGGATCAGGGTGTCCAGCTCGAGGTCCTCGTCGGTGAGGTTGTCTTCTACCGGCCCTGCCGGGGCCTCCGTCTGGTAGCGCGGTGGGTCGGTGAAGTTGTTGGGCGGCAGATAGCTCAGCAGCTCGCGAACGTAGTCGAAGGCATCCTGTTCGCCGGACGCGACGTAGTGCGCGGTACCCGATTTGACCATGTGGGTGTGGCCACCGCCGAGTTCCTCCATGGTGACGTCCTCGCCGGTGACCGTCTTGATGACGTCGGGTCCGGTGATGAACATCTGGCTGGTCTGGTCCACCATGACGACGAAATCGGTCAGCGCGGGGGAGTAGACGTGCCCGCCGGCCGCGGCGCCCATGATCAGCGAGATCTGCGGGATAACGCCGGAGGCCAGGATGTTGTTGCGGAAAATCCGACTGTAGAGGCCGAGCGAGACGACGCCTTCCTGAATACGCGCGCCCGCGCCGTCGTTGATGCCGATCAGCGGACGGCCGGTCTTGACCGCCAATTCCTGCACCTTGACGATCTTCTCGCCGTACACCTCGCCGAGGCTGCCGCCGAACACGGTGGCGTCCTGGCTGAAGATGCACACGTCGCGGCCGTCGATGGTGCCGTATCCGGTGACCACCCCGTCGCCGAGCGGACGGTTGTTCTCCAGGCCGAAGTTGGTGCTGCGGTGCCGTGCCAGCGCGTCCAGCTCGACGAACGAATCCTCGTCGAGCAGTGCGTAGATGCGCTCCCGGGCGGTCAGCTTGCCTTTGGCATGGACCTTCTCGATAGCCGTCTCACCGACCGGATGCAGGGACTCTGCGCGACGCTTGTGCAGCTCCGCGAGCTTGCCCGCGGTGGTGTGGATGTCGATGGTGTGCTCGGCGGCGGGCTCGGCAGTATGGTCGGTAACGCTCGTCATGGGAGTCGATGGTATCGGCAGCCACTTCGTGCGCCGTCAGGAAGCCCGAGCTTGTCTCACCCATCCTGGGTGGCCGGCTGTGCTGACGACCCGTCTGGACGGTCCCACGTCGAACAGTGCCCACAATGGCCCCACAATGGCCCCACAATGGCCCCACAATGGCCCCACAATGGCCCCACAATGGCCCCACAATGGCTCTGACAGCGCTTCGCCGCCGTTCACCGGCTGTGCCCGGCAGGCCTTTCACGTCCCGCCGGCCCCGCGGTCGCCGCCTTGGCCGCTGTTTGCCCCCGTGGCCGAACAGTAACCCGCCGGCCCCGCCGGCCTGCCCTGGGGCGCCGTCTGCGCCGTTTCCGATCAGGGAGCACCCCAACGTGTCCGGAAAACAGCGCCGCTACCGCCGCGACACCTCATCAGCGGGGCAACCATCACCCCGGCGGTCGGGGCCACGGCATTGGCCGCGCTGATCGTCGAGCCTGATCGTCGAGCCGAGCCTTTCCAGATTCGCCGCAGCCGAAGTCAGCATCTCCGGGACCGCTATCACAGTTGACATTACGTATTCTCCGCTCGGCCGATGGCGATCCCCAGGTCTGAGGAGAATATCGGGATGCCTGCCCGGCGTTCGGCGTTGTGACGGCTTCCCGGATGGTCTGATACGGACCAGCCCGGCGGTCAACGTCTGGAGCGCGGCCAGGCGGATCATCCCCAGCGATTCACCTGGCGGCCCACAGTCGTAGAGCCGTGGCGGGAACAGCCCGGACCGGCGTCGTTGAGGTTCTCCGGGGCGTGCCTAGGCTGAGCCGTGATGAACCGGGATCAGCTCAGGCCGCCACTCGATGCCGCGGCCTTGCGTGCCGAGGCGATCGGCTCGGGATGGCGCCAACTCGACGTGGTGGAGCGGACCGGCTCCACCAACACCGATCTGCTCGAGCGCGCGGCCTCCGGAGTCGATATCGACAGGGCGGTCTTGATCGCCGAGCACCAAACCGCCGGACGCGGACGCCATGGCCGAGGCTGGACGGCCGCGCCCCGTGCGCAGATCACCATGTCGGTCGGCGTGCGTATCGACCGCGTCGCCACCGCCGCGTGGGGCTGGCTGTCGCTGGCTACCGGGCTGGCGGTGATCGACGCGGTCACCCCGCTGATCGCAGCCGGCGGGAGTGAAGCACGCCTGAAGTGGCCCAACGACGTGCTGGCCGGGTCTGCCGCAGCCATGGGCAAGCTGGCCGGCATCCTGGCCGAGGTCGCCCAACCGTTCGCGGTGATCGGTGTCGGACTCAACGTCACGCAGGACCCCGAGGAGGTCGACGGTCCCGGGGCGACGTCGTTGTTCGACCTCGGCGTGCCGGAACCGGACCGGAACCAACTGATCCCCGGGCTGTTACGAGGCCTCGCGGCACGGATCGCCCAGTGGCGCGACGCAGACGCGCAACTGGCGGCCGACTACCGGGCCCGCAGCCTGACCATCGGGTCGCGCGTGCGGGTGCAGCTGCCCGGGGGGAAGGACGTCGTCGGGATCGCGCGCGACATCGACGACCAGGGCCGGCTCTGTGTCGACACCGGGGGTGAGCCAGTGCTGGTGTCAGCCGGTGACGTGGCGCATCTGCGTTAGTTAAGGTCGCCACCATGAGGTATCCGGACAACGCCATGGCCGCCGGCGAGCAGGTGGTCCTGCATCGCCACCCGCACTGGAAACGGCTGATCTGGCCGGTCGTGGTGCTGATCCTGGTCACCGGCCTGGCCGCGCTGGGTTCCGGGTTCGTCAACTCGACACAGTGGCCGCAGCTCACCAAGAACATCCTGCACGGCGTCATCTGGGGCATCTGGCTGGTGATCGTCGGCTGGGGCACGCTGTGGCCGTTCCTGAGCTGGCTGACCACGCATTTCGTCGTCACCAACCGGCGGGTGATGTTTCGGCACGGCGTGCTGACCCGAACCGGGATCGACATCCCGTTGGCACGGATCAACAGCGTGGAGTTTCGTGACCGGATTACCGAACGGATGTTTCGCACCGGGACGCTCATCATCGAGTCGGCGTCACACGATCCGCTGGAATTCCCCGACATTCCGCGCCTACGTGAAGTGCACGCGCTGCTGTATCACGAAGTTTTCGACACCCTGGGCTCGGAGGAAGCGCCCAGCTGAGCCAACCGGCCGGTCCGGTTCCTCTTACTGCGCCAGGCGCGCAGCAGAGTGACGTTGCCGCCCTCGAGGGTGTCCTCCAACACCTCGGCGATTCCGCCGGCGGTGAGCGCCGATTCCAGCGCCTTGTCCGGGTTGCGGGCGAACTCGTCGGGGAATACCCAGCGCCGGAACGCCCAGAACCGAAACGCCATCTGCAGCAGGTTGCCGATGATGTAGGCGGAGACGAAGTCGGCGATATTTTCCACCGTCAACGACACCATTGGCACCCGCAGCTGCAGGACGTAGCTGGAGACCCACAGCGGAGCCATGCTCAGCAGCACCCCGACGCCGCTGAACGCGAAGAACAGCAGTGCCTCATGGTGGCGTTCGCGGCCGCCGCGGTCGCGAAAGCTCCATTCCCGGTTGAGCACGTAGGACGCGATGACGGCGACGATCCCGGCGATCACCTTGGCCGTTACCGGCTTGGGCTCGAGAATCGTCAGCTTCAGCGTGTAGAAAATTGCCGAGTCGATGATGAATGTGGTGCCGCCGACGATGGCGAATTTGATCAGCTCATGGTGGCGCTGCGCATAGGGCTGAACCACCCCGGGAAGGCGCGCAATCGTGGCATCGGCAAAGGACACAACACGTCAGTGTACGGATCGACGCGAAATCGACGCAAAATGCTACATAACGATCTGGTACTGCAGCCGTCAAACACGCCGGTGGCGGGCCATGACACCATGGTGCCCGTGCCGAGTTCCCGCACCCCGATAGTGGCCCCGCTGGTCGCCATGGTCGGCGGTGGTCAGCTTGCCCGGATGACCCACCAGGCCGCCATCGCGCTGGGTCAGAACCTGCGCGTCTTGGCCACCTCGGCCGACGAGTCGGCGGCGCAGGTGACGCCCAATGTGGTGATCGGGTCGCACACCGACATCGACGACCTGCGCCGCGTCGCGGCCGGGGCTCACGTGCTCACTTTCGACCACGAGCACGTCCCGACCGAGCTGCTGGAAAAGCTGGTCGCCGAAGGCGTCAACGTGGCGCCCCCGCCGCAGGCCCTGGTGCACGCCCAGGACAAGTTCGTGATGCGGCAGAAGTTGGCGGCCCTGGGCGCCCCGGTGCCGCGCTACATCGGCATCGAGAGGCTCGACGACCTGCACTGCCTGGACGGGTTCGCCGGGCAGGCGGACGCACCGCTGGTGGTCAAGGCGGTTCGCGGCGGCTACGACGGCCGGGGCGTGCGCATGGCGCGCGACCTCGCCGATGCCCGTGACATCGCGCACGACTACCTGACCAATGGTGTGGCGGTGCTGGTCGAGGAGCGGGTGGCGCTGCGCCGGGAACTGTCGGCGCTGGTGGCGCGGTCACCGTTCGGCCAGGGCGCGGCCTGGCCGGTGGTCCAGACGGTGCAACGCGACGGCATCTGCGTCCAGGTGATCGCGCCCGCGCCGGAGCTGACCGGCGACTCGGCCGCGGCCGCGCAGCAGCTGGCGTTGCGGCTGGCCGCCGAATTGGGTGTGGTGGGGGTGCTCGCCCTCGAGCTCTTCGAGACGACCGACGGCACGCTGCTGGTCAACGAACTCGCGATGCGGCCGCACAACTCCGGGCACTGGACCATGGACGGGTCCCGGACCAGTCAGTTCGAGCAGCATCTGCGCGCGGTGCTCGACTATCCGCTCGGCGACACCGACGCGATCGTTCCGGTAACGGTGATGGCCAACGTGCTCGGCGCCGCCGCCCCGCCGGCAATGTCGCTCGACGAGCGAGTGCACCACCTGTTCGCGCGGATGCCCGACGCCAAGGTCCACCTGTACGGCAAGGCGGAGCGGCCCGGCCGCAAGGTGGGACACCTCAACTTCCTCGGCGCCGACGGTACTGACCTGCAACAGCTGCGGGAACGCGCCGATCTTGCCGCGCATTGGTTGTCACATGCACAGTGGACCGACGGATGGGATCCCCATGCCGCCGGCGACGATGCACTGGGGGCACGCCCCCCGAAGCGGGAGGTACCCCCTCCCGCTTGGGAGGGAGGAAGCGAAGTGGAGGCGCGACGGATGGGATCCGCATGACCGAACAGCCCCGGGTCGCGGTGATCATGGGCAGCGACAGCGACTGGTCGGTGATGGCCGACGCCGCCGCGGCGCTGGCCGAATTCGACGTCCCGACCGAGGTGCGGGTGGTGTCGGCGCATCGCACCCCGGCGCTGATGTTCGACTACGCACGCGGTGCGGCCGACCGCGGCATCGAGATCATCATCGCCGGCGCCGGCGGCGCCGCCCACCTTCCCGGTATGGTCGCCTCCGCCACGCCGCTACCGGTGATCGGGGTGCCGGTGCCCCTGGCCCGGCTCGACGGCCTGGACTCGCTGCTGTCGATCGTGCAGATGCCGGCCGGGGTGCCGGTGGCTACGGTGTCCATCGGCGGGGCGCGCAACGCCGGCCTGCTGGCGGTGCGGATGCTGGGGTCGTCTGATCCCCAGTTGCGGGCGCGAGTCATGGCATTCCAGGACCGGCTGGCCGAGACCGTCCGGGCCAAGGATGCGGAACTGCAGAATCGTGCGGGTAAGTTAACCCGCGACTAGAAGGAGACTAGGAGGGCTCGTACAATGGCTGGTTGGTCCGGAAACCCGTCGTTCGATGTGTTCCAGCTGCCCGAAGAGCACCAGGAGTTGCGGGCGGCGATTCGCGCGCTGGCAGAAAAGGAAATC
This sequence comes from Mycobacterium pseudokansasii, assembly GCF_900566075.1. NCBI lineage: Bacteria > Bacillati > Actinomycetota > Actinomycetes > Mycobacteriales > Mycobacteriaceae > Mycobacterium > Mycobacterium pseudokansasii. The sequence continues at coordinate 1,378,731 of NZ_UPHU01000001.1, forward strand.
GCTCCTCATGCCGCGGACGTGGACGAGAATTCGCGGTTCCCGCAGGAGGCGCTGGATGCGCTCAACGCCTCCGGCTTCAACGCGGTGCACGTGCCCGAGGAGTACGGCGGCCAGGGAGCCGACTCGGTGGCGGCCTGCATCGTCATCGAGGAGGTCGCCCGTGTCGACGCGTCCGCCTCGTTGATTCCCGCCGTCAACAAACTGGGCACCATGGGCCTGATCCTGCGCGGCTCCGAGGAGTTGAAGAAGCAGGTGTTGCCGCAGGTCGCGGATGGCACGGCGATGGCCTCCTACGCCCTGAGTGAGCGCGAGGCCGGCAGCGACGCGGCATCGATGCGCACCCGCGCCAAGGCCGACGGCGACGAATGGATTCTCAACGGCGCCAAGTGCTGGATCACCAACGGCGGCAAATCGTCGTGGTACACGGTGATGGCGGTGACCGACCCGGACAAGGGCGCCAGCGGCATCTCGGCGTTCATGGTGCACAAGGACGACGAGGGCTTCACCGTCGGTCCCAAGGAACGCAAGCTCGGAATCAAGGGTTCGCCCACCACGGAGCTGTACTTCGAGAACTGCCGCATCCCGGGCGACCGGATCATCGGCGAGCCGGGCACCGGTTTCAAGACGGCGCTGGCGACGCTGGACCACACCCGCCCCACCATCGGCGCCCAGGCCGTGGGGATCGCCCAGGGCGCGCTGGACGCCGCCATCGCCTACACCAAGGACCGCAAGCAGTTCGGCGAGTCGATCAGCACCTTCCAGGCCGTGCAATTCATGCTCGCCGACATGGCGATGAAGGTGGAGGCGGCGCGGTTGATGGTCTACTCCGCTGCCGCACGCGCCGAGCGCGGCGAGCAGAACTTGGGTTTCATCTCCGCGGCGTCGAAATGCTTTGCTTCCGACGTCGCGATGGAGGTCACCACCGACGCGGTCCAACTGTTCGGCGGCGCCGGCTACACCATCGACTTCCCGGTCGAGCGAATGATGCGCGACGCCAAGATCACTCAGATCTACGAGGGCACCAACCAGATCCAGCGCGTGGTGATGTCGCGGGCGTTGCTGCGCTGACATTCCGGGACGGGTCCACGCTCAGGATCCGCCAGTAAAGTCAAGCTCGCAGCGCTGCCGACCGTCGGGGTGGCAGGCAGGTGTGGGCACAACCGGGGACCGGCTATCGTCGGTCATCGTCGGACTCGAGCAAACGGGTACACCGCGGCCAGGGGGAGTGAGGTAGAAGGCGTGGTTATCTGTGCGCGCACCACGTAAGCGCGACCTGACGCCCGGGCCGGGTCCCGGCATCGCCCCCGCGGCGCAACGGCAGTCGTTGTCGTTGCTGCTGATCGAAGACGATCGGGCCGACGCCGTCCTCGTCGAAAATCTGATCGCCGACGCGGTCAGCGATATCGAGGTCAGATGGGCGCCCTCGATGGCACACGCCGAGCGCGAGTTGGACGCCGCCCGGCCCGACTGCGTGCTGCTGGACCTGAACCTTCCCGACGCCAACGGGATGGACGCGCTTGCCCGCATCGCCGAACGCGATGCCACCGTGCCGATCGTCGTGCTGACCGGGCTGAGCGACGAGTACTTCGGCGCCACTGCGGTGGCGGCGGGGGCGCAGGACTACCTGGTCAAGGGGCGGGTCGAGCCCGAAATGCTGCGGCGCGCACTGCTTTACGCGATCGAGCGCAAACGTGCCGAGCTGATCGCCGCCGATCTGCACGCAAGCCGGCTTCGCGCGCGGGAGAACGCAGTGCTCGAACGCGGCCTGCTGCCCTCCCCGCTGCTGCTGGATCGTCCGGGCGTCGACATCGTCGCCCGGTACCGGCCCAGCCGTGAAGACGCCTTGCTGTGCGGGGACTTCTACGACGTCGTCCAAACCCCGGACCGGGTTGTCCATGTCCTGATCGGTGACGTCGCCGGGCACGGCCCCAACGAGGCCGCCTTGGGCGCGGCACTGCGGATCGCCTGGCGTGCGCTGACGTTGGCCGGCGTCGACGGCGTGGAGCGGGTGCGGCGGCTGGAGCAGGTGTTGCGCGCCGAACGCACCGGCGAAGGAGTGTTCGCGACGGTGCTCAGCCTGACCATCCCGGCTGGCCCCCCGCATGGCGGCTGCATCAAGGTGATCCGGGCGGGTCATCCCGGGATGTTGTTGCACGGCGGCGGCACCGTGGAATGGCTCGAGCCACCGGCCGGCCCGGCGCTGGGCCTGCATCTGGACAACTGGCCGGAGCATGAGCTGGCGTTGCCGGCGGGCCACGGGCTGCTGCTGATCACCGACGGACTGTTCGAGGGGTATTCGGGATCCGGGCGGCAACGCCTCGGTGAGGACGGCCTGCTGGCGCTGGCCCGCTCGCACGCGGCGCTGCCCGGTCCCGCATTCGTCGACGCGCTGATCGACGGGGCACAGCAGCGCGCCCAGTCGCTCGGCGGACTCACCGACGACATCGCCGTGCTACGTGTGGAGCGCACGACCCGATGACTGCCGGCGGGACGGCATGGCGCCGAACAGAACTCACCGTGCGGGGATGGCAAGCGCTGGTGTTGGCGGTCATGGGCTTGATGGTGCTCGCGGGCGCGGTGGCGGGTGCGATATTGCTGAATCGCACCGACGATTTGTCGCGCGAACTGCGCGACGACATTGCGCCGTCACGGGTAGCGGCCTGCCAATTGCAGTCGGCGTTACGCGACCAGGAAACCGGCATCCGCGGCTACCTGATATCGGCCGACAAGCAGTTCCTCGGCCCCTACTACGAGGGGCAGCGTGCCGAGCAGGCCGCCGCCGACGACGTCCGCCGGCGACTGGCTCACCACCCTGAACTGCTGGCTGATCTGGACGCGGTCGAAAACGCCGCCGCCGCCTGGCGGACCAGCTATGCCCAGCCGCTGATCGCGCAGGTGACCCCGGACACCCCGATCGTGGTCAACGGCGCCATCGTGGCGATGGGCAAGGCCCAATTCGACCGGCTCCGTGAGCTTTTCGGCGTGCAGAACCAGCATCTGGCCGAGGCCCGGGCGCAGGCGGCCGACCGGCTTCAGCACATGGACGACTGGCGCGACCGGGTGCTGGCCGCGATGGTGCTGGTGTTCTTTGCCACAGCGGCGCTGCTGGGGCTGTTGACCAGACGGGCGGTCACCCGTCCGCTGGCTGCCTTGGCGCGGGCATGCCGGCGGGTCACCGAAGGCAACTTCGGCGAAGCCATCACGCCGCCCCGCAGACCCAAAGACATCCGGGGCATCGCCACCGACGTCGAGAACATGCGGCAGCGGATAGTGGAAGAGCTCGAGGCATCGCATTCGGCACGGGCGCAATTGGATGAGCAGGCCCTCGAGTTGCGGCGCTCGAACGCCGAACTGGAGCAATTCGCCTACGTCGCGTCCCACGATCTGCAGGAACCGCTGCGCAAGGTCGCCGCCTTCTGTCAGTTGCTCGAAAAGCGATACGCCGATCAGCTCGACGAGCGCGGCCTCGAATACATCGGCTTCGCGGTCGACGGAGCCAAACGCATGCAGGTGCTCATCAACGACCTGCTCAGGTTCTCCCGGGTCGGCCGGTTGGGCACCACGAGCACCGACGTCGACCTCGACACGACGCTGGACGCCGCCTTGGCCAACCTCGCCACCGCGATCGAGGAATCCAACGCCCACGTTGTGAGTCCCGCCGAGCCGCTGCCGGGGGTGGTGGGTGACCCGACGTTGCTGACGATGTTGTGGCAGAACCTGATTGGCAATGCGATCAAATTCCGGCGCCAGGACCGCGCGCCGCGGGTCGTCGTCGAATGCCGGCGGGGCAGCGGCGAGCGCGACGGTCAATGGCTGTTCAGCGTGACCGACAACGGCATCGGCATCCCGGAGGAATTCACCGACAAGGTCTTCATCATTTTCCAGCGGCTGCACGGTCGCGACACTTACGCCGGAACGGGTCTGGGTCTTGCGTTGTGCCGCAAAATCGTCGAGCACCACGGCGGCGCCGTCTGGATCGACACCTCCTACACCGACGGAACCCGCTTCGAGTTCACGTTGCCCATCGCCGCGCCCCCGGCTGCCGGCTCCACGGGTGCCGACGGCAAATACGTGCCCTCCCCGAAAGGAACAACCGCATGACATCGGCAGGCCGACCCATCGACATCCTGCTCGTCGAAGACGACCCGGGCGACGAGCTCATCACTCGAGAAGCATTCGAGCACAACAAGGTCAAGAACAGGCTCCACGTCGCGCGTGACGGAGAAGAGGGGCTGAACTACCTCTACCGTCGCGGCAAGTTCCACGATGCGCCCCGACCCGATCTGATCCTGCTCGACCTGAACCTGCCGAAGTACGACGGTCGGCAGCTGCTGGAGAAGATCAAGTCGGACCCCGACCTGTCGCGCATCCCGGTCGTGGTGCTCACCACCTCCGCGGCGGAGGAAGACATCTTGCGCAGCTACAAGTTGCATGCGAACGCCTACGTCACCAAGCCGGTCGACCTCGACCAGTTCATGACCGCGGTACGGCAGATCGACGAGTTCTTCCTGCAGGTGGTGCGGCTGCCGTCGAGCTGAGTGGTTGCCGCTCAACGAGATTCGGAGCGCCGCCGGGCAAACCAATAGCCCTCCGGCGGCGATCAGCAGCCCTGCGAACACGATCAGCGACAACGCCAGGTCATAGGACGGGTTCTGCGCCGATTTCGACGACACGTTGGAAAACGTCCAAATCGGACAGGTCAGGTAGCCCACGGACGATCCGGGCATACCCCTTGTCACAGTTCCGTTTACCCGCGAAGGTTTACTATGTTCACCTTTGTCGTTCATACGTCTCGCAGGAGCGGTTCCGGCTCGGCTCGCGGCCTGTGGCGACGGTGGTGTAGAGGAGTTCCGTGACGTCCAACCGACCTATTGGCCGTGGCGGCCTGGTGAGCGTGCTGACCACGGCCGCGCTGGTCTTCTCGGCATGCGGCGGTCATACCGACAGCGCCGCCACGAAGATCGACTGCGGCGGCAAAAAGGAACTCCAAGACGCCGGTTCCACCGCGCAACAGAATGCGATCGAACAATTCGTCTACGCCTACATTCGTGCCTGCCCCGGTTACACGTTGGACTACAACGCAAACGGCTCCGGGGCCGGGGTGGAGGAGTTCGTCAACAACCGGACCGACCTTGCGGGCTCCGACGTGCCGTTGGACCCGTCGACCGGTCAGCCCGACCGGGCCGCGGCCCGGTGCGGCTCGCCGGCGTGGGATCTGCCGACGGTGTTCGGCCCGATCGCGGTGACCTACAACGTCAACGGAGTGAGCAAGCTGAATCTCGACGGGCCCACGACCGCAAAGATTTTCAACGGCACGATCACCAAATGGGATGACCCCGCGATCAAGGCCCTCAACTCCGACACCGGCCTGCCACCGACGCCTATCCACGTGATCTTCCGCAGCGACAAATCAGGGACCACGGCCAACTTCCAGAAGTACCTCGACGGCGCATCCGACGGCGCCTGGGGCAAAGGCGTCGGAGAAACGTTCCACGGGGGTGTCGGTGACGGCGCCGCGGGCAACAACGGCACGTCGGCGCTGCTGGAGACGACCGACGGATCGATCACCTACAACGAGTGGTCATTCGCCGTGGGCAAGCAGCTGCACATGGCCGGCATCATCACCTCGGCAGGCCCGGACCCGGTGCTGATCACCACCGATTCCGTTGGCAAGACCATCGCCGGGGCGCGCTTCCAGGGGCAAGGCAACGACCTGGTGCTGGATACGTCGTCGTTCTACAAGCCGACACAGTCCGGCGCCTACCCGATCGTGCTGGCGACCTATGAGATCGTGTGCTCCAAATACCCGGACGCGGCGACGGGTAAGTCGGTAAAGGCGTTTATGCAGGCCGCGATCGGCCCCGGCCAGGACGGTCTGGAGCAGTATGGATCCATTCCCCTGCCGAGCTCGTTTCAGGCAAAGCTGGCGAAGGCGGTCAATGCTATCTCGTGATCCGGTGAAGGGAGCTCGGCCGTGACCGATGCGCGGGCCGGGGCCCGGTTCGGGCCCTATGAGTTGAGGCGATTGCTGGGCCGGGGCGGGATGGGCGAGGTCTACGAGGCCGAGGACACCCGTAAGCGCCGGGTGGTGGCGCTGAAGTTGATCTCGCCGGAGTTCTCCGGTGACCCGGTGTTTCGTGCCCGGATGCAGCGTGAGGCCGACGCCGCGGGACGGCTGACCGAGCCGCATGTGGTGCCCATCCATGACTACGGCGAGATCGACGGCAAGCTGTTCCTGGAGATGCGGCTGGTCGACGGCACCGACCTGGCCACGCTGTTGAAGCGGTCCGGGCCGTTGAGCCCGGCACGCGCGGTGGCCATCGTGCGCCAGATCGCCGCCGCGCTGGACGCCGCCCACACCACCGGTGTGACGCATCGCGATGTCAAACCGGAGAACATCCTGATCACCGACCACGACTTCGCCTATCTCGTGGACTTCGGCATCGCCCGCGCGGCCACCGATCCGGGGCTGACCCGGGCCGGGATCGCGATGGGTACCTACAGCTATATGGCTCCGGAGCGATTCACCGGCGACGAGGTCACCTATCGCGCCGACATCTATTCGCTGGCCTGTGTGCTCAACGAATGCTTGACCGGGTCACCTCCGTATCCGACCGACAGCATCGAACGGGCCGTCGGCGCGCATCTGACCCAGCCCGCCCCGCAGCCCAGCCGGTTGCGACCCGGAAGGGTTCCGCAGGCATTCGACGAGGTGATCGCCAAAGGCATGGCCAAGGATCCCGGAGAGCGCTACCGCAGCGCCGGCGAACTGGCCGCCGCCGCCCATCAAGCGCTGAGCGCACCCGAGCAGGATCAGGCCACCACGATTTTGCGGCGGCTGGACGAGGACGCGCCCGCGGGGGTCGGACCGGGCGGCGCACCGGGGCATCCCGCGCCCGGCTCCGTCGGCGTCCCGCTGGGTCCGGCGCAGCCGTCGCCTCGCGCCGAGACGATGGCTGCGCCGGTGCCACCGGGCGCGGGCACCGGCAGCTGGCGGGACCGGCCCGCACCCGCGCCGCCCGCGGGTCCGGCCGGGCCGCCCGGGTTCGGCCAGCCACCGCGCGCGCCGGCGCCCGACTTGGCGCCGGGCGCGCCGCGGCACCATTCCAAGCGCAAGCTGTGGATCCTGGTAGGCGCTGCAGCACTGCTCGTCGTCGCCGCCCTCGGGTATGTGGTAGCCCGGCCGTCGCGCCCCTCGACTCCGGCGTCCGGGCAGACGGTACTGCCGTTCAAGGGCATCGACTTCCGGCTCTCGCCGGGCGGGGTGGCGGTGGACACCGCGGGCAACGTCTACGTCACCAGCGAGGGCATGTACGGCCGGGTGGTGAAGTTGGCCAACGGGTCGAGCACCGCGACGGTGCTGCCGTTCAACGGGCTTTACCAACCTCAGGGGCTGGCGGTTGACGGCGCCGGTGCCATCTACGTCACCGATTTCAACAACCGAGTGGTGATGCTGCCCGCCGGCTCCAACAGCCAGACGGTGCTGCCGTTCGACGGCCTTGATTACCCCGAAGGGGTCGCTGTCGATGCGCAGGGCAGTGTGTATGTCGCCGACCGCGGCAACAGCAGGGTGGTGAAGCTGGTGGCCGGCGCCAAGACCCAGACCGTGCTGCCGTTCGACGGCCTGAAGAATCCCGATGGTGTGGCGGTGGACGGCGCCGGCAACATCTACGTCGCCGACACCGACAACAACCGGGTGGTCAAGCTGGACGCCGGGTCCAACAACCAGACCGTGCTGCCGTTCCACGAACTCTCCGTGCCGTGGGGTATCGCCGTGGACACCGTCGGCAACGTCTATGTCACCGAGCACAACAAGAACGATGTGGTGAAGCTGGCGGCTGGGTCGAACACCGCGACCGTGCTCCCGTTCACGGGGCTCAACACCCCGTTGGCGGTGGCGGTCGACGGCTCGGGGAATGTGTACGTCGCCGACCGCGGCAACGACCGGGCGGTCAAGCTGACGCTCTGATGCCGCTATTGCGCGCCGGCCGGCTCTTCCAGGCACACGATGCCGCTGCGGTCCACCTCGTGCACCCGGCCCGTGGACAGGTCGAAGAACATTCCGACGATTCGTACCGCGCCGGACGCCAATGCCGGGGCCAGGATCGGGTTTCGGGCAAGCCTTTCCACCTGCACGGCCACGTTGACGATGGCGAGTTGGTCAGCTTCGGTGAAGCCGTTGGACACCGCGCTCAACCGCGCGGGATGGTTGTCGCGGAATGCGGCCAGGCTCTCGAGTGCATATTGCAGCCAGTGACCCATGGGACCCAGGGGACTGCTCCGCTCCAGCAATACCTGCAGCGCGTGGCATGACGAATGTCCGCACACCGCAACTGAACTCACATCGAGTTCGTTGATCGCGAAGTCGAGGGCGGCGTCCACCGAGTGCTCGGCGGGATCGGTCGGTACCAGGTTGCCGACGTTGCGGATGATGTAGAGGTCACCGGGCCGGCTGGCGGTGATGACGTCCGGCAGGATCCGGGAGTCGGCGCAGGTGAGAAACAACGTGTCCGGGTTCGGCGGATCCGTCAGCGCCCGCACCTGGTGGTGCAGTGCCCTGGCGCCGTTGCGGTGGTACTCCTCGACGCCGCGCAGGATGGAAGCGCGCTCGGGATGCTTGTCGCGCCGCGACGGCCACGCCACATCCCGCAGCGACCTGGTCCCGAAGTGACGTTTCGGCGGACTGCTGTGCGCGCTGATCATATTCGCGGGCGACGTCTCGATGATGGCGACCAATCCGCCGGTCGCCTCGTGTGCGGTTTTCCAGTCCGAAATCGCCTCGGACACCGCGTGATCGATGTAGTCCGCGTTCAGGTGCAGCGTCACGTCGGCTCCCCGCGGCAGCGTCGAGAGCACATGGGTCAGCCGCGGCAGCAGCAAGAAGCTCAGCGTGCCGTCCATATCGACCCGCCAGTGCTTGGCCTCTTCCCCCACCGGCTTGGCCTCGATGGGCGCGCGCACCACTCGGACCAGCAGGAACACGATCGCCACCGCAAGCCCGATAGCCACACCCTCGAGCAGGTTGAGGAATACCACACACACGATGGTGATGGTGTAGATCACGAAATTGCCGGTGCGCAAGGCCAATCGGATGTGAGCCAACTTGACCAGCTGGGCGCCGATCACGATCAGCAAACCGGCCAGCGCCGCCTTGGGAATGAGTTCCACCAGGTCGGTGAACAGGGACGCGAACAGGAGGATCCATACCCCGTGCAAAATCGCCGACATCCGGGTCCGGGCACCGGCGGCCACATTGGCCGAACTGCGGACGATAACCCCGGTGACGGGCAGGCCGCCGAGTAGTCCGGACACCATATTCGCGCTGCCCTGACCGATCATTTCGCGGTTGAAGTTGGTGCGGGGCCCTCGGTGCAGTTTGTCGACACCGACCGCGCACAGCAGCGATTCGACGCTGGCGATCAGGGCGATGGTGAGGATACCGACGGCGATAGCGCCGATCTCCTGGGTCCACGGGCGGCCGTCGGGGGACATCTCGGGGATGTTCGGCAAGCTGATCGCCTCGAAAAAGTCGCCGGACAAGGTAACTCGCTCGACGTCTAGTCCAGTGGCCTGTGCGAGCGCGGTCGCCGCCACGATGGCCACCAGGGCGCCCGGGACCATCCGCACTGTGGAAGGAAGCTTCGACCACAACAGCAAGATGGCGATGACGGTGCCGCCGACGATCACCTCGTGCAGTTCATGATGCAGGATGCCGTTGGGCAGTGCCACGATGTTCTGCCACGCCGAACTCCGGGACGACCCACCCACCAGCACGTGAATCTGCTGCAACGCGATGGTGATGCCGATGCCCGCCAGCATGGCGTGCACCACCACCGGAGCAATGGCAAGCGCGGCGCGGGCCATTCGGCTCACGCCGAACGCGATCTGCAGCGCACCTGCGCCAATGGTCATCAGGCACAACATCGGCCAGCCGACCTGGTCGATCAGCCCGGCGACCACCACGGTCAGACCCGCAGCCGGCCCGCTCACCTGAACCGACGACCCGCCGATGGCCCCGGCGACAATGCCGCCCACCACCGCCGCGATCAGCCCGGCGACCAGCGGAGCGCCCGAGGCGATCGCGATCCCCAGCGACAGCGGCAACGCGACCAGAAAGACGACGAGCGAAGCCGGAAGGTCGTGCCGCAGGTTAACCAAGATCGACCGTGAGCGAGTTTCGGTACGTAAGGCGGAGTCCTTGATAGCGGCGCTCATATCGTGGCTCCTCGAAGCGATCAAAAGGTCGGCGGCGGCAGAACCGCTTTCCCCGTCCCGACGCCCCTGCTGCCCACCGGCTTGGAAGCGAGAGTTCATATTGGGTAAATAGCGAATATGTGAGGTGACGGAATACGACCCTGTAATCCTCTACGCCGGTCAGTAGGAGGTCAGCGCGGGGTAGGTCAATTCATCGGTAACTCAAAGAAAGCGATGGGCCGTGACACCGGACCTTAGGGTTCGGTCAGAAGCATGTCGTTGTGCTCGCCGATGGCCGGCGGGGGATCGGCAACCACCGCGCTGAAGCTCGAATAGCGCGCCGGAGTTCGGATCACGGTGACGGCGTAGTCCCCGTGGCCGACTTCGACGGCGAGCTGGTTCTCGGCGAACAACGGGGTGTCGACGACCTGTTTCCACGTGTAGGGAAGGCAGGCCATCAGACCGCCCTCGTGCAGCAGCTCAACCCATTCGGCGGCGGTCTTGGCGGCCAGTGCCGACTGAAGCTCGTCGGTCAACTCGTGGTAGTGGATCGCCCGCGCGCGCTGGTCGATGAACCGCTCGTCGTCCAGGAGATCGGGCCGGCCGATGAGGTGGCACAGCTTGTGCCAGTGCTTGGGCACATACGCGCTGATCAACAGGTATCCATCGGCGGCGCGGAACGCGTCGGACGGCTGGGTGGCAAAACCGACCCCTTTGCGCCGCTTGCCTTGTGGCGCGGAATCGGTCCTCGGCCGGTCACCGCTGGTCTTGTTCAGGTGCATGGTCAGCTGGTTGGCCTGCAAACCCACCGCGACGTCGTACATGGCCACCCGGACGGTGTCGGCCACCCCGTGGCGCTCGCGGTTGAGCAGCGCGGCCAACACCGCCTGGGCCAGCACGTGGCCGCTGGCGTTGTCGACCAGTTGGAACGGGATGATCTGCGGTTTGCCGTCCGGTGTGGGCATCCCGGTGGTCATCCCGGCCTCGGCGGCGACCATCAGGTCGACACCGGGCCGGTTGCCGTGCGGGCCGTTGCCGCCGAACGCCGACAGGCGCGCATAGATCAGTTTCGGATTACGGGCTCGCAAGTCCTCTGGCCCCAGGCCCATCCGTTCCATGACGCCCGGGCGAAAGCCTTCCAGCACCACGTCGGCGGTGTCGGCGAGGCGCAGTATCTGCTGCCTGGCCGCGCCGGTGGTCAGGTCCGCCGTCACCGACTTCTTGCCCCGGTTGTTGGGCAGAAAATACGTGGGCAGCGGCGGACGTCCGGGAAGGACCGCGGTGATGTGGCGAGCCGCCTCACCGCCGGGCGCCTCGATCTTGATCACCTCGGCGCCCAGATCGGCCAGTACCTGTCCGGCCAGCGGACCGGCGACGTTCTGGGTGAAATCGAGTACCCGAAACCCGTCGAGTGGCTTGGCGGGTCTGTCGTTCTGCATCGGCGAACCCTTCCCTTATTCCCTAACGTGTGGCCGCCTGCCGGCGCAGCACCGCAGTGCAGTAGTAATTCTCGGCGAAGGGAATGCCCTCAACGGCAGCGCCGGCAGGGCCGGCAGGGCCGGCTGGGCCGGCAGGGGCAGCGGGGCCGGCTGGGGCGGCGTGGCGCGGGCACGTCCGGCCGCCACCATGGTCGCCGTGGCACCCACGCTGGAAGCCAGGTCCCAGGTGTCGTTCTCGGTGCGTCCCATCTGCGATCTCCTCGACGGCCGCAGGCTATTGCAGTCAGCGTAATCGCCATCGCTTCGGTCACAGTGGGCCGGTCGAACCGGCGTCGGGCCGGCCTTGCCTTTAACATCGTCGGGATGGACACCGGGATCTCGCATACCGACCACTACCACGGGGTCACGCCCGCAACGCCGGCGGTCGAGCGGGACCCCGAATGGCAGCACAACGCCGTGTGGGCGCGCCGGCTGGCGTGGGTCAGCCTGGCCGTATTGCTCATCGAGGGCGGCATCGGGCTGTGGCAGGGCCTGGCGGTGCGATCCGTGGCATTGACCGGGTGGGCTCTCGCCGGCGGGTCCGAGGGCCTGGCCAGTGCGATGGTGCTGTGGCGCTTCACCGGCGACCGCACCCTGTCGCCGACCGCCGAGCGGCGGGCGCAACGCGGAGTCGCGGTGTCGTTCTGGCTGACCGCCCCCTACATCGCCGCCGAATCCCTGCACCACCTGGCCGGCCGCCAGCATGCCGAAACCTCGGTGCTGGGCATCGCGCTGACGGCCATCGCGCTGGTGCTGATGCCGATTCTCGGCTGGGCCAACCACAAGCTGGGCGCCCGCTTGAAATCGGGGGCCACCGAGGGCGAAGGCACCCAGAACTACCTGTGCGCCGCGCAGGCGGCCGGGGTTCTGCTGGGACTGGCGATCACGGCCGGCTGGCCGGGCGGCTGGTGGGTTGACCCCGTCATCGGGCTCGCCATCTCCGGTGTTGCGGTCTGGCAGGGCGTCCGGTCCTGGCGCGGCCACGACTGTGGCTGCTGACCGTCGGTCCGAACGCCGAAATTGCCGCCAGGGTTGTGGTAAAAGCGGCTCTTCCACAGCCCCAGCGGCAATCTCGACGTAGCCGGTCTCAATCCAGGCGGTAGCGGATCAACCGAGAACTGTTGGCCACCACCGCAACCGAGGATGCGTTGTGCAGGATCGCGGCCAGCACCGGGGACAGCGCGCCGCCCGCCCCGATCAGCAGTCCGGCGGCATTGACGGCGATGGACATGCCATAGTTCTGCCGGACCACCTCCACCGCCCGCCCACCCAGGTCGCGCACATCGAGCAGCCGCTGCAGATCGTCGTTGGCCAGTGCCACATCCGCAGTCTCGACCGCGACGTCGGTTCCGGCCAGGCCCATGGCAATCCCGATGTCGGCGGCGGCCAGCGCCGGGGCGTCGTTGACGCCGTCGCCGACCATCCCGACGACGTAACCGTCGTCCTGCAGCTCGCGCACCACCTCGAGCTTGTCCTCCGGCATCACCTCGGCGCGCCACTCGTCGATGCCCAACTCCTCGGCGACCACCTTGGCGATGTCCGGGTGGTCCCCGGTGAGCATGACGATGCGGCGAACGCCGTTGTCCCGCAGCTGCTTCAGCACCTCGGCCGCCTCGGACCGCACCTCGTCGCGCAGGCTGATCAGCCCCACCAGGGTGCCGTCCACGGCCAGCAGCAGCGGGGTCTCCGCCTGGCGCCGTAGCGTATCGACCCATTCCGAGGCCTTCTTGGAGACCTTGACGTTCTCCGAACGCAACAGCGACGGGCTGCCCAGCAACAAGGTCCGCCCGTCGGCCCAGGTGCGCATGCCCAGGCCGACCAGCACCTCGCACTCCTCGTGCGGCGGGATGCTGATCCGGCGTTCCTCGGTCGAGCGGATCACCGCCTCGGCCAGCGGGTGCCGCGAATGGATCTCCGAGCTGGCGGCATAGGCCAGCACCTGCTCGGGCTCCCAATCTTTGTGCATGGCAATGATATTGGTGACCACCGGCCGCCCCACGGTCAGCGTTCCGGTCTTGTCGAACACGATCGCTTCGACCCGGCCGGCTTGCTCGAGGTGCGAGCCGCCCTTGATCAGGATGCCGCGGCGCGCCCCGTTGCCGATCGCCGCGCTGATCGCCGTCGGGGTGGACAAACCCACCGCGCAGGGGCAGGCGATCAACAGCATGGTCATCGCCCGCCGGACATCCGCGGTGATCAACAAGGTGATCGCCGAGACGATGAACGAGGCGGGCACGAACCGGCGGGAGAAGTTCTCGCCGATCGTCTGGATCGGGGCCCGATCCTGTTGTGCCTCTTCGACTCTGGTGATGATGCGGCCGATCGTGGTTTGGTTGCCCACCGCCTGGGCGCGCACCACCAGGCGTCCGCGCACCACCACCGAACCCGCGTGCACGTGTGTCCCGACGACGACGCTGACCGGCAGGTTCTCCCCGGTGATCGCCGACTGGTTGACGATGGCCTCACCGTCGACCACCTCGCCGTCGACGGGGATGGCGACATGGTCGTGCACGACGACGTCGTCGCCGATCTGCACGGTGTCGATGGGCACCTGGACTTCGGCGCCGTCCGGCAACCGAATCCAGGCCGTGTCCTGGTTGCCGCGCAGCAACTCCGAAATCGCCCGCCGGGTCCGCCGCAAGGTCAGATCCTGCAGGTATTCACCGATGTTGAGCAGCCACAGCACGGTCAGGGCGACGACGTTCTCCCGCAGGATCAAGCTGGCGACGGTGGCCGCCGAGACCAGCGCGTCGGTGCCCGCCTTGCCCGAGCGCAGCGACCGCAGCGCACCGCGCAGGAACGGGTAGCCGGTGAAGATGGTGACGCCGGTGGCGACCATCCGGCCGCTGGGGCCCAGCAGCGGCGGCCGCTTGAACACATAGCGGCGCACCCCGAGCAGGGCCAGCGCCGCGCCGCCGATGACCATGCGCAGCACGTCGGCGTTGCGGATCTCCGACGAATGCGGCGCCCGCGCCGGAATGAACTCAGCCGCGACGTGCTGCGCGTCGCTGATCGCCTGCAACACCGCCGAGTGGTCGCAACGTCGCGGCGAGTACCACACGACGACCGACCCGGTGCGCGGGTAGGCGTGCACCACCCGCACCCCGTTCTGCTTGGCGACGGCCTCTTCGACCGCTACCGCCCGCCGGGAGTTGCCGCGGACCCAGCCCACGTGGACGCGCATGCGTCCGGCGGCGTCGGATACCACTGCATGAGGCATCGCTTGAGTGATTGCCAGGGTCATGTCGAACGTCGGTCAGTGGTCGTGGTCGTGGTCGTGAGCAACGGCGGGCGTGGGCGCCTCCTCGCCGATGCGCTCCCGGGCCTCGGCCATCACATCGGAAAGCTTGAGCCTGGCCGACTCCGCGGCCTCCTCGGCCTTACGAGTGCCACGCAGGCCCAGCTCCGCGGCCGACACGGCGGTCTGGTGCAACGGGGCCTTGGCCGCCACCTTCTTCAACACCTCGTAGGCGGTGACCCCGGCCAAACCAGTGATCACCGTAGTTGCTGCCTTCGCGAAGATCGCCTGCACTGCCATTGCTTGAACCTCTCTTTTGGTCTTGTCGTCACCCTGTGGGCTAGATTGCGGTGCCGAAATTAACATAGAAATATGGCAATATCAATATGTATTGCCCGCCGGTATGTCGAGTCGGCGATCGCCGGCGTCAGCCGCCGAGATCTTCGCTCGCGGCGCAGCAAGTCGGCATCTGTCGGTAACCGGTACCAGTCCGCGTTCCCTCCGGCATAGTTGGGATCGGTAGCAATCACGATGCACTCAAATGGCTTCAGGCAGGCGCGTCATCGGGTCGCGCCGGGCGCAAAGGACATCATGAATGGACTGCGGGCAGTTGCGGCCACGGTGGCCGCCAGTTTTGCCGTGGCGGTATTCGCATCGGGCACTGCCCAGGCGGACGGCCCCAGCTACCAGGGTGGGAACTGCCCGCCGGGACTGACCTGTACGCACTGGTTCCCCGGTGACCCTCCGCCCCCGGGTAGTCAGGTGCTCAGCTGGGACTGGAATGTTCCCCACGACTGGTACTGGAATTCCGAAGGCATTGTCGACGTGACGACCAAGACGATGTACCCGTGGCGGGGCGGCCCGCACCCGACGCCTTAGCCCTGCTTTCGCCGGGTGCATCATCCTGCAGTCCGCCCGGTTAGTCGAGGCAGATCGTGTCGGCTTCAGCCCGCCATGCCACCGGTTGGTGGGTGGTTACAGGACGCGGGTGACCTTTTCCACCTCAATCCGGCGTTGCAGCACCCCGGCGTCGGGATTGGCCACCTGTACCAACGAGGCGCCGACAACGAAAACCGCGAGCAAGCCGTCCACCAGCTCATCGGGTGTGGCCCAAGACGCGCTGGAAAGCACCCGATCGGCTGCCGTCAAACCTCTCGCCGCTGCTGAGTCACGGCAGTCGGCCAGGACCTGGGTCACCGATCGGCCGGCCAGCGCCGGCCCGGGGTGGCGCTCGGCAATGATCTGGTCGCCGTGCACCCGCACCGCCGTGGCGTAGTCGGTGACCCCGATCGGCAGGTCGGGTGCCGGCCGGCCGAAGGGATCCAGCGACAGCACCGCCACCTCGCCGCCGGAAACCGCGGCGTCGGCCTCGTCGAGCCGCTGCGCGGTGCACAGAGCCAGATCGGCCGGGCCGTCGAGCACTACCTCGGCGCCGATCCACCACACCCCCAACAGCGCGGCCGCCGTCTGCCAGTGGGCCGGCAGGAACACCGCAACCCGGCTGGCCGGCCCGGCCGCCAGCTCGTCGCGCAGCAGGTTCCCGGTCTTGGCGGCCCAATTCGCCAGGGTCACCGCAGACAGCTCGATGCGCTCGCCCGCGGCCCGAACAGCGTCGTCGTAGTAGGTAATGCGGGGGCCGACCGGGTCGGCCCGCAGCATCGGATCGAGGATCGCCCCGGACAGTGTGGTCAGTTGATGCACTCCGGATTGCCGGAACCCGCGGTCAGGATCGGCGACGGCGGGGGAGCGGTGTCCGAGGCGCCGGCATTCCCAGCGCTCGACGCGCGGGCGGGCGTCATGGCACCGGTCCCGTTGCCGCCGAGGCCCGAGCCCGGCCCGGTGTAGTCGTTGGCCAGCACCACCCGGACCGTTCCCGGCGGTACGGACGAGTCGGCGACGACGGGCAGCCCGCCCAGTTCCTTGGCGACCTGCTGCGCGCCCAGGTCGTCGGTCTTGGCGGCCCGCACCTGACTGCCCTTCACGTGGCCGCCGTCGTTGTTGCCCACCGATCCGGTGCCGAATCCCTTGGTGCTCAAGACTTCTGAGACCGCCGCCGCCAATCCGTTGATGTCGGTGTCGTTGGCCACGTCGGCGGTGGTCTTGGCTGGTGTGTAGGCCAGTTGCTCGGTCTTGCCCTCGTCCTGCTCGTGCAGCAGTCCGCCGACCCAGTCGGCAACCTGGTGCGGGTCCACCCGGACCACGCTCTGCATGCCGTCGTCGCTCCAGCCGGCGCCGTCGAGCACCGGGATGGTGGCAAAGGCGACGTTGCCGCCGGAAAGGCTCTGCATCTGCTTGACGAAATCCATGATGTCCCAGCCCGACGACAGCACCACCGAGCGCTGCACGGCCGCCTCCAGCCGCTTGAGTGTGGCGGGGCTGGACAGCGTCTTGCCGGAGATGACCCGGTGGGCCAGCGAGGCCATCACCGCCTGCTGGCGTACCACCCGGTCCAGGTCGCCGCGTGGCAGCTCGTGGCGCTGGCGGACGAAGCTGAGCGCTTGCGGACCGTTGAGCTTCTGCCGGCCGGCCGGGAAGTCGGCGCCCGAAAGCGGTTCGTAGACAGGATCTTTAAGGCACACGTCGACGCCGCCGAGCGCGTCGGCGATCAACGCGAAACCGAGCAGGCCGATCTCGGCGTAGTGGTCGACCGTGACGCCGGTGAGTTCGGCCACCGTCTTGATCAGGGCCTCGCGACCCGCTTCGGTGCCCGCCGCGGCGGCCTCGGCCGCGGAAGCGCCCGCTTGGACCAGTCCGGCCCGCTTGGCCTCCCGGGTCTGGCCGTAGACACCGTTGATCTTGGTCTTGCCCAGGCCGGGGGCCTGGACGTAGGAGTCGCGCGGGATGGATATCGCGGTGGCCGACTTCCCGTTGTTGGGGATGCGGATCAGGATGATCGTGTCGGTGTTGGTGGCTTCCTCGTCGCCGGCCCGCAACGTCGCCAATTCCTCGGCGGACAACGGGTTGCCGTGGGCATCGGTGCGGCTGTCCAGGCCGACCAGCAGAATGTCGATCGCCCCGTCGTCGCCGCCATGGCCCAGCGAGGG
Organism: Mycobacterium pseudokansasii; assembly: GCF_900566075.1. Classification (NCBI taxonomy): domain Bacteria; kingdom Bacillati; phylum Actinomycetota; class Actinomycetes; order Mycobacteriales; family Mycobacteriaceae; genus Mycobacterium; species Mycobacterium pseudokansasii. Next base: position 1,396,685 of record NZ_UPHU01000001.1, read on the forward strand.
TGCGGACATGTGGAAGATGCCGTCTTCGAACGACCGGACGTTGGTCCATGCCAATCCGGTGCCGAGGACGACCGCGACGGCCAATGCGGTGCAGACCGCACGAACCACACGTTGCACAGGCATCACTGTAGGCTACTTGTGCCACAGCTACTTTCTGGGTAGCGCGGGCCGGCGTGCCAGACTCGAACGCATGTCGGGCAGGATCGTGATCACCGGTGCGGGCGGGCAGCTGGGCCGCGTTGTGGCTGCGCAGGCGGCTCGCGGGGACCGCGAGGTGCTGGCCCGGACGTCGTCGCAGTGGGATATCACCGACCCGCGCGCGGCCGAGGTGATCATCCGAACCGGCGACATCGTGCTCAATTGCGCCGCCTACACCGACGTCGACGCCGCCGAAAGCGACGAGGCCCGCGCCTACGCCGTCAACGCCACCGGCCCGGAAGACCTCGCGCGTGCCTGCGCGCGTGTCGGTGCCCGGCTGATCCACGTCTCGACCGACTACGTGTTCAACGGCGACTTCGGCGGCGCGCCTCCACATCCCTACGAGCCCGGCGACGCAACCGCGCCCCAGAGTGTGTATGCCCGCAGCAAGCTCGCCGGCGAACAGGCGGTGCTGGCGGCGTTGCCCGAGGCCGTCGTGGTGCGCACCGCCTGGGTCTACACCGGCGGCGACGGCGCGGATTTCGTGGCCGTCATGCGCCGGCTGGCCGCCGGTGACGGCCCGATCGACGTGGTCAGCGACCAGACCGGATCACCGACCTATGTGGCCGACCTGTCCGCGGCGTTGCTCGAGGTGGCCGGCTCCGGCGTGCGCGGGCGGGTGCTGCATGCCGCCAACGCGGGTGCCGTCTCCCGGTTCGCCCAAGCTCGTGCGGTGTTCGAAGAATGCGGCGCCGATCCCCGCCGGGTACGGCCGGTCAGCAGTGCCCAGTTCCCGCGGCCCGCGCCGCGGCCCAGCTACTCGGCCCTGGGTGGCCGGGCCTGGGCAACGGCCGGATTAACCCCGCTGCGGCCCTGGCGCAGCGCGCTGGCCGCGGCCCTGGCGGCAGCTCGCGGCGCAGTCCCGGGACATCCCACGCAGCGACCGTTACCCTCTACGCGTGACTGACGTCTTACCGGTCGTCGCGGTGACCTATTCGCCGGGCCCTCACCTGGAGCGGTTCCTGGCGTCGTTGTCGCTGGCCACCGAGCGTCCGGTCAGTGTGTTGCTGGCCGACAACGGCTCCACCGACGGAACACCGCAGGCGGCGGTCGAGCGCTACCCCAACGTGCGGCTGCTGCCGACGGGCGCCAATCTCGGCTACGGAACCGCGGTGAACTTCACCGTTTCCCAGCTCGACCGGCTCGGTGAGGACTGGCTGGACGACTGGGTGATCGTGGCCAACCCGGATGTGCAATGGGGGCCGGGCAGCATCGACGCCCTGCTGGGGGCCGCCGAGCGCTGGCCCCGCGCCGGTGCGCTGGGTCCGCTGATCCGCGATCCCGACGGGTCGGTGTACCCGTCGGCGCGTCACCTGCCCAGCCTGGTCCGCGGCGGCATGCACGCGGTGCTCGGGCCGGTGTGGCCGGGCAATCGGTGGACCAAGGCCTACCGCCAGGAGCACCTGGAGCCCAGTGAACGGGCTGTCGGCTGGCTGTCGGGTTCGTGTCTGTTGCTGCGGCGCGCGGCCTTCGCCCAGGTCGGCGGGTTCGACGAGCGATACTTCATGTACATGGAGGACGTCGACCTGGGCGATCGGCTCGGCAAGGCCGGCTGGCTCAGTGTGTATGTGCCCTCCGCCGAAGTCCTGCATCACAAGGGCCACTCGACCGGACGCGACCCGGCGACTCATCTGGCGGCGCACCACCAGAGCACATATATATTCCTGGCGGATCGGCATGGCGGCTGGTGGCGTGCGCCGCTGCGCTGGACGCTGCGGGGATCACTGGCGGTGCGTTCTCGTCTCATGGTGCGCAGCTCGCGCCGGAAACTAGCAGAAGGGCGGCACTGAGGTGGCAACTCGGCAAGTCGATGCGGTGATCCTGGTCGGCGGCAAGGGCACCAGGCTGCGGCCGCTGACATTGTCCGCGCCCAAGCCCATGCTCCCCACGGCGGGGCTGCCGTTTCTCACCCATCTGCTGTCGCGCATCGCCGCGGCCGGAATCGAACACGTCATCCTGAGCACGTCCTACCGGGCCGAGGTGTTCGAAGCCGAGTTCGGCGACGGGTCCAAGCTGGGTCTGCAGATCGAATACGTGACCGAAGAGCACCCGTTGGGCACCGGGGGCGGTATCGCCAATGTCGCCGGCAGACTGCGTTACGACACCGTGATGGTGTTCAACGGCGATGTCCTGTCCGGGGCCGACCTGGGCCAGCTGCTGGATTTCCACGACACCAACCAGGCCGACGTCACGCTGCACCTGGTGCGCGTCGGCGACCCGAGGGCCTTCGGCTGCGTGCCCACCGACGCCGACGGCCGGGTCACCGCCTTTCTCGAGAAGACCGAAGATCCGCCCACCGACCAGATCAATGCCGGCTGCTATGTGTTCAAGCGCGAGATCATCGGCCGGATTCCGCGGGGCCGCGAGGTCTCGGTGGAACGCGAGGTGTTCCCGGCATTGCTCGCCGACCCCGCAGTCAAGATCTGCGGCTATGTCGATGCCACGTACTGGCGCGACATGGGCACCCCGGAAGACTTCGTGCGCGGGTCGGCGGACCTGGTGCGCGGCATCGCCCCGTCGCCGGCCTTGCACGGCCATCGCGGCGAGCAGCTCGTGCATGACGGCGCGGCGATCTCGCCGGGGGCGCTGCTGATCGGTGGCACGGTCGTCGGGCGGGGCGCCGAGATCGGCCCCGGCGCCCGCCTGGACGGCGCGGTCATCTTCGACGGCGTCAAGGTCGAGGCGGGCAGCGTGATCGAGCGATCGATCATCGGCTTCGGCGCCCGTATCGGGCCGCGGGCGCTGATCCGCGACGGCGTGATCGGCGACGGCGCCGACATCGGCGCCCGCTGCGAGTTGCTGCGCGGCGCCCGGGTGTGGCCCGGGGTTTCCATTCCCGACGGCGGCATCCGCTACTCGTCCGACGTCTGAGCACCCTCCAACGTGACGCCAGCGTCACGCTCGACCGCGAACGTGACGCTGGCGTCACGCTCGGCGGGGCGCTTGAGTCGCTTGGGCGACCAGGTACGCCAGCCCGTGATCGGTTCCGGGTGGTAACTGCTCGGCCGGCCACCACCGCAGGTCCTCGGACTCCTCGCTGATCGCGATCTGCGCCCCGGCCGGCGCGTGCGCCATGAACTGCAGATCCAGATGACGCGTCGGAACCCCCAGCGAGCAGGTGACCGGATGGACGTGCACCGCAACGAGTTCGGGCGCCAACCGCAAACCGGTGATCCCGGATTCCTCGGTGGCCTCGCGCAGTGCCGCGGCGACGACGTCGCGGTCGTCGTCCTCGCAGTGGCCGCCCAGCTGCACCCAACGACCGAAACGGCGATGCAGGCACAGCAGCACCCGGCTGCCGCTGTCGTCGAGCACCAGCGTCGAGGCGGTGACGTGGCCGGCTTCGCACTCACGCCGGCACGCGTCGGCACGTGCATGTACGAACGCCAGCACGGCATGCCGTAGCGAGTCCTGGCCCGGATCGGGAGCCTGCCAATCGGTGAGGGTGGCGATCACCGAATCCCGGATGCTCAACGCGACCCCCGGTTGCGTCGGCGACCGCGAAGGGCAGTCCATGCCGCCCGGCAGTTCGCGACCAGGTCCGGCGACAGACCCAGCCCCTCGGTCAGGACATGACGATCCACAATGTCGAGGGCCTTCTCCATCTCGTTCGCCTTCAGGAGTAGATCGACGTCGCGGGCAAGTTCGGTGCTCGCGTACGCCGGCGGCGGGACCGGCAACAGCTCGGCCTCACCCGGCTCGAGCTCCAGGACGCCGCCGCCATAACTGCGGCCCATGATCTCGGCGAACGCGAACGTCGCGCTGTTGTGGAAGACGGCGGCAAGCCTTGCCGGATCGACGGTGGGGTCCACCCGCACCCGATGCACGGTGTCGGTGCTCGTCGCCGCGGCCGCATTGACCGTCAGGCGCGGCGCGCAGTGGATTTGGCGCAGCATGAAAAGGTCCGGAATCCACAGCGACGGGGTCCGCCACCACGGTTTGCGGATCGAGCACTTGTAACCCAGATGCACCCCGGCGGTTTCACCGGCGGCAAGGTGGGCGGCAAGAGCGGGATCTGCTGCCGGGGCCGCGGGGGCGTCCAGCAGCCAGGTTCGGTGCCCGGCGGCGATATCGCTTGCCCGGCAGTCGTCGTCGTAGACCAGACCGGTGAGTTGGGCACTGCGGGAGACCAGCGGAACGCAGTGCCGCTGCAGCCCCAGCGCGGCCGCCTCGGCGTCGGTGAAGGTGAAGAAGCTGTTGCGGCCGGTCACGATGCCCACGTCCACTTCCGCCAGCTCGCCGAGCCTGACCATGGTCCCGGACCGGCGCAGTGCGCGTAACAGCTCGATCTGACCCGGGTCGAGGAAATAGGTGGTCCACTTTTCTTTTTGGTGAAGGAGTGCCGGAGCGGTCTCGCCGGTGAGGTTCGCGCGCTCGAGCCCACCGGCATCGGCGAGGTTGACCGTGCGTATCCGCGCCGGACCCGCACCGACCACTCCGCAGAACAACACGACTTCTTGCAGGATCGCGTCGAATACCAATCGCTCGAAGGTCACCAGCGTGATTTCGTGATAACTGCTCAGCAGAAATTCCCGCAGCTGCGCGGCGTAACTGACCTGCAACAACTCCGCCGGAACCACCAGGCCCACTCGTCCGCCCTCGCGCACCAGGGCGGTGCTGGCCACGACGAACGGGACCCAGGCATTGGTCAGCTTCGTCGGGCGCAGGCCCGCGCTACGCATCAGTTCCAGGGCGGGTTCTCGTTGATCGGATGCCCAGTTGCCGAAGCGAATATAGGGCGGGTTGCCGGCGATGCCGTCCCAGCTGCCGGGTCGGGTCGTATGCCGCCAACGGAAAAAGTTGTCGACGTCGACGGCGGCGAATTCTCGCGACTTCTTCGCTTCCCGCTCAACGAGTTCCACACCGTGCGCCCGGGAGGTGAGGGCGGCCAGTTCGCGCAGGATCCGGCCATCTCCGCAGGAGGGCTCCAGTATCCGTGGGCCGGCCTCGCAGACCCAGCGAGCCAGGAACCGGGCCACAGCCGGCGGCGTGTAGTAGCCGCCGCGGACCTTGTCGGCGGACGCCGCGGCCTTACCCGCGAATGTCGTCATTTGCGGACCAACAGGTCCCCGACGGGCGCCGGCTCGCGCACCCCCGTCGGCTCTTGCGCGTAGCCGATCGCGATGGCGCCCAACGGCTCCCAGTCGGCAGGCAACTGCAATTCGGCACGCACCAGATCGGCGGCGAAGATCGTCGAGCCGATCCAGCAACTGCCCAGCCCACGCACCGCCAGGGCAACCAGCAGGGCTTGCACCGCGGCTCCGGCCGCGACGGTGAACATGGTGTGCTCGGCGTGGCCGCGCGCCGCGTCGGGGTAGACGTGGGCACCCTCCGGGACGAGCATCGGGATGACGACGTCGGGTGCGTCGTAGAGGATTTGGCCGCGGGCGACGCGGCGTTCGACGGCCTCGGCCGGCCTGCCGTCGCCGGCCAGATCGGAACGCCACTTGTCTTTCATCCGGTCGAGCAGCCGGGCGCGCACCGTCGGCGTCTGCAACCATACGAACCGCACCGGCCTGGTGTGGTGCGGGGCCGGCGCGGTGAGCGCCTCGGCGACCGCGGACTCGACGAGCTCCGGCGGCACCGGCTCGGCACTGAACCGGCGAACCGACGTGCGCAACAGCTGGGCCTGTCGGCGCCCCAGCTCGATGGCTTCGGCCGTGCCGAGCCAGAACAGGTCCTCGGCGCCCGGCCGCACCAAGCGCCGCGCCGTGGAGCCGTCGTCGCGGACCGGCAGCCCGCGGACCACGGCCACCGGCAGCGCCGTCAACTTGCCCTTGACCAGATCGGCGGCGGCGGCGATCTCGTCGGCGACCGCGATCTCGGTGACGACCAATTCGTTGCCGTGCCGGTCCAGGACGCCCGCATAGTCATGCAACACCGCCAGACCGGCGGCGCCGATCGCGGCGTCGATCTGGCCGCAACGCCAGGCGCGGCCCATGGTGTCGGTGACCACCACCGCCACGGCGACACCGAGGCGTTCGCGCAGTCCGGTGCGCAGGGTCGCGGCGCTGGCGTCGGGATCGACGGGCAGCAGCGCCAATTCATTCCGGTTGATGTTGGATCCGTCCACCCCGGCGGCGGCCTGGACCAGCCCGAGCCGGTTCTCGGTGATCAAGGTCTTGCCCTTGCGGGCCAGTACCCGTACGGCTTCATTGTCGATCAGCTTGCGCCGCAGCCGATCTCTTGCCTCGTCGGACTCCGGCGCCGGCACCAGCCGGCCCTCGCACTTGGACACCACCTTGCTGGTAACCACCACGACGTCACCGTCGCGCAGCCAGGGCGCGGCGGCGGCGATCGCCGCGCTCAGGTCGTCGCCGGGCCGGAATTCGGGAAGCCCGGTGACAGGCAAGATTTCGACGACCGATCCGGTGCCGTGCTCGCTCACGCCGCCACGCCCGCAAGCTCCAGCCCGGCGCTCACCATCTCAGCTGTTGCCTTCGGGTCGCTCATCAACAGCGGTATCGATCGCACCAGCACGCCATCGATGTCCGCCTGATCGCCCTCGGCCACCAGCCAGCAGTCGAGTATGCCGGTGGTGGTGCGCGAGCCGTAGTGCCGGCCAACGGCCACCGCGGTGGAATCCACCCCGATCACCGAGAGACACGCATCGGCCATGCCGCGCAACGGTTTTCCTCCAATAATTGGCGAGTAGCCGACGATCGGCGCCGGGGTGGCCCGCAGCGCGGCGCGGATGCCGGGGACCGCCAGGATGGCGCCGATGCTGACCACCGGGTTGGACGGAGCCAGCATGACGACGTCAGCCTCGGCAACGGCGGTCACCACTTCTGTTGTGGCACTCGCTGTTTCGGCGCCGATGAAGGCGAAGCTGTGGGTCGGGACCTGGGCACGGTAGCGCACCCACCATTCCTGGAAGTGGATGGCACGCTGGGATTGGGCGACCGGGTCGGTGATCACCACGTGGGTCTCGCAACGGTCGTCGCTGACCGGGAGCAATGTCGCCCCCGGTTGCCAGCGGTCGCACAGCGCCGCGGTGATCTGCGATAGTGGGTAGCCGGCCCGCAGCATCTGAGTGCGCACCAGGTGCGTGGCCAGATCCCGGTCGCCGAGCTGGAACCAGTCCGGCTGCACGCCGTAGCGCGCGAGTTCCTCTTTGGCGTGCCAGGTTTCGTCGCGATGACCCCAGCCGCGCTGCGGATCGACACCGCCGCCCAGGGTGTACATGCAGGTGTCCAGGTCCGGGCAGACCCGCAGCCCGTGGATCCAGGCATCGTCACCGATGTTGACCACGGCGGTCAATTCGTGACATGCGTCGTGTCCCGGTATGGCAAACTGTCCCAGGCCGAGCAACTGCTGGACCCCCAACAGAAAGCGGGCGCCGCCGACTCCCCCCACGAGAACGGTGACCTTCACATCGCAGGACAGTACCCGCCGGGGAAGGGGAGTCAGGGTGGGGTTGCCGCGCTTTCACGCCGGCCCCTGACGGGCGTTGTGACGAAGTGCACTAGACACGCCGTAGACCGAACCGAAACAGAATCGCGGAAATTTGATCACGAGATGGTATGGAAATGCGCCGGAATGCTTGACCCGGCTGCCCAATGCGTGTCTAATCACATGAGTGTCATTTCCCGGTTGGCCGGCCGGTTTCGGTGTCGCAGACCGAGATTCGATCACTAGTTCGAATTGGGTTAACTGCACATCAAAACAGTGGCAAACCATTTCACGATCTATTAGGTGAGGAGGCGGCGGCATGTCCTATGAGCACCTTAGGGGTGTGATGGCAGGCGCACCGCACACCGCTGCCGGCTCGGCGACAGTGCCATCGATGGAGATTGCCCGACCGCACTTGAGTTTGGTTCCCGACGCGTTCGAGCCCCAGCCGGCGCCGGCGCCCGCCGAGCCGCCCGCCGACCAGTGGCAGGACCGCGCCCTTTGTGCCCAAACGGATCCCGAGGCGTTCTTTCCGGAGAAAGGCGGCTCGACCCGCGAGGCAAAGAAGATCTGCCTTGGCTGCGAGGTGCGCCACGAGTGCCTGGAATACGCGCTGGCTCACGACGAGCGTTTCGGCATCTGGGGTGGCCTGTCCGAGCGCGAGCGTCGTCGCCTCAAGCGCGGCATTATCTGATCGGGATCTGATCGGGATCTGATCAGGGTCTGGAGGGCGGCCCGCTGCTCATTCGTCCTCGATCGTCGGGTCGACGACCGAGGGCTCGACATCCAGATAGCTGGCCACCTGGGCCACCAAGATTTCGTGCAACAACTCGCCAAGCTCCAGGGTGTCCTTCGCCCGTCGCTCAATTGGCTTGCGGAACAAGACAATTCGTGCTCGCGTCGCATTGCCGCGGACGTCGACTCCAGCCGGTATCAGCCGGGCAAGCGGGATCGGCCCGTCGGCGATGACTTCGGGCGGCCACTGCACGCTCTCGGGATCCTTGGCTGAGATGCGCGGGATCTCGTCCACCGCGACGTCCAATTCGGACACCCGGTCCTGCCAGTGGCGCTCGATGGGTTCGTAGGCTTCCAGCACCGCCATGTCGAACCGCTCGGACCGGCTGCGCCACCCCGGCACCGTCGGCGGCAGCAGCGGGCCACGCCACTCGCGGCCTCGGCGCCGCACCCGGCGCGCCGCCGCGGATCTGCCACCCGGCCGGCCGCTGCGCGGGTAGCCGCGGGAATCGCTCACGCGCCGATGGTAACGGTTGAACATCGCGCCCGGAACGGATGCGCGTGTCCGCCGCTTCGGCGGCGTTTCCGCACGATAGCCTTTCGGTCGTGAACGTACCCCGTCGCTGCTGCCGACCCGGGTGTCCGCATTATGCAGTGGCAACGTTGACGTTCGTCTACTCGGACTCGACGGCGGTCGTGGGTCCGCTCGCCACCGCACGTGAACCGCACTCCTGGGATCTGTGCGTCAGCCACGCCGGCCGCATCACCGCGCCGCGCGGGTGGGAGCTGGTGCGCCATGCCGGGCCGCTACCCACCAATCCCGATGAGGACGATCTGGTTGCGCTGGCCGACGCGGTGCGCGAGGGCGGCTCCGTGGCTGCCGCGGCCTATCCCGGCAGAAACGGCTCGCCGCACAACGGCTTCCCCGATCCCGTTGTGCACCACGCCGGTGTCCATACCGGTGCACATGCCACCGCCCCGACTGGTGGCGTGTTCGCGCCGTCCGAACATCGCGATGGACGTCGCCGCGGACACCTGCGCGTGTTGCCCGATCCCCCCGACTAGTCCCGACCAGCCCGGCCGATTCCCGCAGCCAGCAGCCGGTTCGGCTCCGGTCGACACCGATGCCGTCCGCGACTTCGCCGGGCCGATAGGCTGGCGGCCAAGGGACGAAGAAACCAAGTCGTCAGGAGCCCCGCCATGTCTTGGCCCGCCGCGGTTATCAATCGTGTTATCAAGGCTTATGACGTGCGCGGGTTGGTCGGGGAAGAGATCAATGAGTCGCTGACCGCCGATATCGGCGCGGTGTTCGCCCGGTTGATGCACGCCGAGGGCGCGCGGCAGGTGGTGATCGGCCACGATATGCGCGACAGCTCGCCGTCGCTGGCCGCCGCGTTTGCCGACGGGGTGACCGGACAGGGCCTCGACGTGGTGCGCATCGGTTTGGCGTCGACCGATCAGCTCTATTTCGCCTCGGGACTGCTGGACTGCCCCGGCGCGATGTTCACCGCCAGCCACAACCCCGCCGCATACAACGGCATCAAGCTGTGCCGGGCCGGTGCCAAGCCGGTGGGTGCGGACACCGGACTCATCGCCATCCGGGACGATCTCATCAATGGCGTGCCCGCCTATGACGGGCCGCCCGGAACGCGCACCGACCGGGATGTGCTGGACGACTACGGGAAATTCCTGCGATCGCTGGTCAATACCACCGACCTGCGGCCGTTACGGGTGGCCGTAGACGCCGGCAACGGGATGGCCGGCCACACCGCGCCGGCCGTGCTCGGCCCGATCGGCTCGATTACTTTGCTGCCCTTGTACTTCGAGCTCGACGGCTCGTTCCCCAATCACGAGGCCAACCCGCTCGACCCGGCCAACCTGGTGGACCTGCAGACGTATGTGCGTGACACCGGCGCCGATATCGGCCTGGCCTTCGACGGAGACGCCGACCGCTGCTTCGTGGTCGACGAGACCGGCCATCCCGTGTCGCCGTCGACGGTGACCAGCCTGGTGGCAGCGCGCGAACTCGGCCGGGAGATCGGCGCCACCGTGATCCACAACGTGATCACCTCGCGCGCGGTGCCCGAACTGGTCGTCGAGCGCGGCGGCACGCCACTGCGCTCGCGAGTCGGACACTCCTACATCAAGGCGCTGATGGCCGACACCGGCGCGATCTTCGGCGGCGAACACTCGGCCCACTACTACTTCCGCGACTTCTGGGGCGCCGATTCGGGGATGCTGGCCGCGCTGTATGTGCTGGCCGCCCTCGGCGAGCAGGACCGGCCGTTATCCGAGCTGACCGCCGACTACCAGCGCTATGAATCGTCGGGTGAGATCAACTTCCACGTGGCCGACGCCGAGGCCTGCGTGGAGGCGGTGCTGAAGTCGTTCGGCAACCGGGTCCAGTCCATCGACCACCTCGACGGGGTAACGGTGGATCTGGGCGACGACAGCTGGTTCAACCTGCGCAGCTCCAACACCGAGCCGTTGCTGCGGCTCAACGTGGAGGCCCGCACCGCCGAGGATGTCGATGCGGTGGTGCGGCAGGTCAGCGGTGAAATCGCGGGACAGCCGCAGGCGGAGGCCGGACCGTGAGCGCCGTCCAGTCGGTCGATCTCGAAGACGCCGACGGCCTGATCGCCGCCGACCGCGACGGCCTGTTGCGCGCCGCGTCGACCGCCGGTGCGCAGGTGCGGGCCATTGCCGCGGCACACGACGAAGGCGAACTGGACTTGCTGCGCGGCGGCGACCGGCCCCGAACGGTGATCTGGGTGGGCGGGCGGGGTCCCGCCGAGACGGCCGGGGCGATGCTGGTCTCCACGCTCGCGGCTGCGGCCGCCGAGCCGATCGCACTCGCCAGGGAGGCACCGCCCTGGGTGGGTCCGCTTGACGTGCTCATTGTCGCCGGCGACGACCCCGGTGATCCCGCACTGGTCGCAGCGGCCGCGACCGGCGTGCGCCGAGGGGCGCGGGTCGTCGTCGTGGCCCCCTATGCGGGTCCGCTGCGCGACTCCACGGCCGGTCGAGTCGCGGTGCTGGAACCACGACTACGCGTTCCCGACGAGTTCGGGTTGTGTCGCTACCTGGCCGCGGGCCTGGCCGCGCTGAGCACCGTGGACCCCAGGTTGCAGATCGACCTGGTATCGCTGGCCGACGAGCTCGATGCCGAGACGCTGCACAACAGCGCCGCCCGCGAGGTGTTCACCAACCCGGCCAAGACGCTTGCCGCGCGCGTAGCGGGACGCCGGGTTGCGCTGACCGGTGACAACTCCGCCACCCTGGCCCTGGCCCGCCACGGCAGCTCGGTGCTGCTGCGGATCGCGCAGCAGGTGGCCGCGGCCGCCTGGCTGGCCGACGCGGTGGTGGCGCTGCGGGCCGGCACTGCCGGCTATTCGGGGGATGCCTTGTTCCACGACGAGCAGATCGACGGCCCGCTGCCCGAGCGGATGCGGGTGCTGGCGCTGACGCTGGCCGGGGAGCGGACGGTGGTCGGAGCCCGGATCGCCGGGCTGGACGACATCTACCTGGTCACGGCTGAGGACGCGACGCAGGACCCCGTCACGGCCGGATCGGATGGCCTGCTGATACCGGCCGAGGCTCAACGTCCCGAACAGCAACTGGCAATATTGGCCGTTCGGCTGGAGATGGCTGCGGTGTATTTGCGACTGGTGCGGGGATAGATACAAGGTGGAATTACTACGGGGAGCGTTACGGACATACGCCTGGGGATCGCGTACCGCTATCGCCGAGTTCACTGGGCGGCCGGTGCCGGCCGCCCACCCCGAAGCCGAACTCTGGTTTGGTGCGCACCCGGGTGACCCCGCCTGGCTGGAAACCGACAAAGGCGAAACCTCGTTGCTGGAAGCGCTGAGCGCCGATCCGGAGGGACAGCTCGGTCACGGGTCGCGGGCCCGGTTCGGCGATATGCTGCCGTTCCTGGTGAAGGTCCTGGCCGCCGACGAGCCGTTGTCGCTGCAGGCCCACCCCAGCGCCGAGCAGGCTATCGAGGGTTATCTACGGGAAGAACGGCTGGGCATTCCGGTGGCTTCGCCGGTGCGCAACTACCGCGACACCAGTCACAAGCCCGAGTTGCTGGTGGCGTTGCAGCCGTTCGAGGCGCTGGCCGGCTTCCGTCAGGCCGCCCGCACCCGCGAGCTGCTGCAAGCGCTGGCGGTGTCCGACCTCGACCCGTTCATCGACTTGCTCAGCGACCAATCCGACGCCGACGGCCTGCGTGCGTTGTTCACCACCTGGATCACCGCGCCCCAGCCCGACATCGACGTGCTGGTGCCCGCCGTGCTGGAGGGCGCCATTCACTACGTCAGCTCCGGCGCGGCGGAATTCGCCGCGGAAGTCAAGACGGTGCTGGAACTGGGCGAGCGTTACCCCGGCGACGCCGGGGTGCTCGCGGCGTTGTTGCTCAACCGGATCAGCCTTTCGCCGGGTGAGGCGATATTCCTGCCGGCCGGCAACTTGCACACCTATCTGCGTGGTTTCGCGCTCGAGGTAATGGCCAACTCCGACAACGTATTACGTGGCGGCCTGACCCCCAAGCACGTCGACGTGCCGGAGCTGCTGCGGGTGCTGGACTTCGCCCCGACAGCGGAGTCGGAACTGCGGCCGCCGATCCGGCGCGACGGGCTGGAGCTGGTTTACGACACCCCGGCCGAGGAGTTCGCGGTCGCGTTGCTGGCGCTCGACGCAGATCAGCTGGGCCACGAGATCGACGCACCCTGCAGCCATGAGGGCCCACAGATCTTGTTGTGCACCGAGGGTTCGACCATGATCCATGGAAAGTCGAAGTCGCTGACGCTCAAGCAGGGCATGGCTGCCTGGGTGGCCGCTGACGACGGCCCGATTCGGCTGCTCGCGCACGAGCCCACGAAACTGTTCAGGGCTACCGTAGGGCTGTGACGGCTTGCCGGCGGTCCGCGGCGGCTTGCCGGCGCTCGCCGAGCCACAGTCGCATGTTGTGGGCGATGGCCCGGCCGACGATCCGCGGCGGCGGAATCATGTACAGGCTGTCGAGCAACGAGAACCGGCGCAAAAACCATTCGGCCAGAACGGGATTCGTTTCGGCGGCGCCGAGGAATTGGTCGAACAACGCACCGGATGGCCGCCACCACCACGGGACCGGCCCGGTGACGCCGTGGTGGAAGGTGATGTCGCCGATGGCGTTCATCATCCACACCGGATACGTCGTCTTCCTGGTAAGCCGGGTGAATTCGGCGGCCAAATCCTTGCGGGGGTCTTTCCGGGTTGACTGAAGCGCCCGGCGCAGATTGCCGGCCTGCAGCGACGTCATCGTCATACCCTGCCCGAAGGTGGGGTTGAAGCTGGCCACGGCGTCGCCGAACGGGATGATGCCCGCCGGGAACCGCTCCAGCTTGTCGTAGCGACGCCACCTGCTGGCCGGGAAGGCATGCAGGACCGGGCTGCCCACGGGTTCGGCCTGGGCCAGGGCGGCGGTGAATCGGGCCGGCAGCAGCCGGTCGGCGAGGGCGCGCATCTCGGGGAAGGTCGACGGCGGCTTGGCATGGGCGACGCCGAAGGTGGTGATCACCCAGGTGCCGTCTTCGTAGCACAGCATGCCCAGGCCCAGCGACTGGTTATGTGAGGCGCCGGCGACCACCACCTTCTCCCGCAGCAGGCCCTCGGGGAGGCGGAACTGCTGGCTGGCGTAGTTGATGCCGATGTCCACGGTTTCCTCGGCCGGGCGCTGAAATCCCCACTGCGTCAACCAGACTGGTAGCCGGGTGCCCCGCCCGGCCGCGTCGACGACGACGTCGGCGGCCCGGAACTCGGGATCACCGTCGGCACCGTCGTCACGGGGAGCCAGCAGCAACCCGGTCACCCGCTGCCGGGCGGGCTCGAACCGTGGTTCGAGAACGAGTCGCTGCACGATCTCGACGTTGTCGATGTGGAGTACCCGCCGGCGCAGCTGCCATTCCAGATGCGGCCGGCTGGGCACGTAGGCGGTGAATTCTCTGCGCAGCGTGTGTGCTGTCCCCAGGACGTGGCCCGCGGCCCCGAAGTAGATGCAGTCCGGCCGGTTCTCCAGCATGGGCACACCGGCGGCGACCATGTCTTTCAACAGGCCGGGGAACAGGCCGTCGAATTCGCCTGCACCACGGGCCATCAGCATGTGCAGGTGCCGGTCTTGGGGAACGGTGGCGCGGTTGGCCGGCGTGTCCGGCAGCTCGTCGCGCTCGAAAACCGTCACCCGGCGGAAAAAATCCGAGAGCACCCGCGCCGCGCACAAGCCGGCGATGCTGGCCCCGATGACGACGGCGTGGTCTCTGGTGTTGGCCGTTGTCGACATGTTCCCCCGCATTCCCGCAGCGTACCGGTTAGCGCCGGCCAAGCCGGCGCTCGCGCAGCCACAGCCGCATGTTGTGCGCCACGGCGCGGCCGATGATCGGCGCCGACGGCACCGTGTACAGGCTGTCGAGGAGCGAGATACGGCGCAAAAACCATTCGGCCAGAACGGGATTGGTTTCAGCGGCACCGAGGAACTGGTCGTAGAGCGCGCCGACCGGCCGATACCAGCGCGGCATCGGCCCGTCGGCGTGTTGGAAGCAGCGGTCGGCGATCGCGTTCATCGTCCAGACCGGTCGGGTGATCTTGGCGGCGGCCCGGTTGAATTCGGTGGCCGGCTCGCCGGGTGCGGATTGCAGCGCCTGGCGCAGTTGGCCGGCCTGCAGTGCCGTCATCGTCATGCCCTGCCCGAAGGTGGGATTGAAGCTGGCGACGGCATCCCCGAACGGGATGATGCCGGCCGGGAAGCGACTCAGCTTGTCGTAGCGGCGCCATCTGCTGACCGGAAACGCGTGGAATGCCGGGCCGCCGACGGGTTCGGCTTGGGCCAGCGCATCGACGAAGCGGGTCGGCAGCAGCCGGTAGCCGAGCTCACGCATCTCCTCGAACGTCCCAGGCGGGGTGGCTTTGGCGACCCCGAACGTCGTCAAGATCCAGCTGCCGTCTTCGTAGCACAGCATGCCCAGGCCCAGCGATTGCCCCGGGCCGACACCGGTGACCACGATTTTCTCCCGGATAAGCCCGTCGGGAATGGTGAGCCGGTGGCTGGCATAGCCGATGCCGACGTCGACGGTGTCCTCGGCCGGGCGCTGATATCCCCACTGCGCCAACCACACCGGCAGTCGACTGCCGCGGCCGGCCGCATCGACGACGAGATCGGCCGCGACGAACTCCGGATCACCGGCGCCGGTCTCCAGCAACACACCGGTTACCCGGTCGCGTGCGCCGTCGAACTGCGGCCGGCTGACGTTGTGCTGCCGGATCTCGACGTTGCTGAGCGCCAGCACCCGTCGTCGCAGCTGCCACTCCAGATGGGGCCGGCTCGGCAGATAGGCGGTGAACTGCTGACGCAGTTGCCGGCCGATGCCCAGGACGTGGCCCACCGCGCCGAGGTAGATGCAGTCCGGGCGGTTGTCCAGCATCGGCACGCCGGCCGACGCCAGCTCCGCCAACAGGCCCGGGAACAGTGCCTCGAACTCGAGCGCGCCGCGGGCCATCAGCAGGTGCAGATGCCGGTCCTGGGGGACCGCGCCGCGATACGAGGGGGTGTCCGGCAGGTCGTCGCGCTCGAAGACGGTCACCGTGGCATAGAAGTCGGCGAGCGCGCGCGCTGCGCACAACCCGGCGACGCTGGCGCCGATGACGACCGCGTGGGCCCTGGGGTTTGCGGCGCTGTTTCGCAAGCTCGCCCTCATCCCCGGCAGCGTACCCAGTACTGTGCGGTCACAGCAGGAGACGAGAGGACACGCCATGGCCGGTCGATGGCGCACGAAGTCGGTAGAGCAATCGATCGCCGACACCGACGAGCCGGACACTCGGCTGCGCAAGGACCTCACCTGGAGAGACCTGGTGGTCTTCGGTGTTTCGGTGGTGATCGGGGCCGGTATCTTCACGGTCACCGCCTCGACTGCCGGCGACATCACCGGCCCGGCCATCTGGGTGTCGTTTCTCATCGCCGCGGGCACCTGTGCGCTGGCGGCCCTGTGCTATGCCGAATTCGCCTCGACGCTGCCGGTGGCCGGCAGCGCATACACCTTCTCTTATGCGACATTCGGCGAGTTCCTGGCGTGGGTGATCGGCTGGAACCTGGTCCTGGAATTGGCGGTCGGCGCGGCCGTCGTCGCCAAAGGCTGGTCCAGCTATCTGGGCACCGTGTTCGGATTTGCCGGTGGCACAATCCATCTCGGACTGGTCAACTTCGACTGGGGTGCGTTGCTGATCGTCGCGGTGGTGGCGACGCTGGTTGCGCTGGGCACCAAGTTGTCGTCGAGGTTTTCTGCCGTGGTCACCACCATCAAGGTGTCGGTGGTGGTCTTCGTCGTGATAGTCGGCGCGTTCTACATCAAGGCCGCCAATTACTCGCCGTTCATTCCCGAACCGGAACCCGAACATCAGGGCAAGGGTGCCGACCAGTCTGTGCTGTCGTTGCTGACCGGAGCCCACGGCAGCCACTACGGCTGGTACGGCGTGCTGGCCGGGGCGTCGATCGTGTTCTTCGCGTTCATCGGCTTCGACATCGTGGCCACGATGGCCGAGGAGACCAAGCATCCGCAACGCGACGTCCCGCGGGGCATTCTGGCGTCGCTGGGCATCGTCACGCTGCTCTACGTCGCGGTGTCGGTGGTGTTGTCGGGCATGGTGTCCTACCGACAGCTGCGCACCGTGCCGGGCGCCGGCCAGGCGAACCTGGCCACCGCCTTCAAGGCCAACGGGGTTTACTGGGCCAGCGGCATCATCTCCGTCGGAGCACTCGCCGGGCTGACCACCGTGGTGATGGTGCTGATGCTCGGGCAGTGCCGGGTCCTGTTCGCGATGGCGCGCGACGGGCTGTTGCCACGCCAGCTGGCCAAGACCGGGTCGCGCGGCACGCCGGTGCGGATCACCGTGCTGGTCGCGGTGGTGGTGGCCGCGACGGCGTCGGTCTTTCCCATTATCAAGCTCGAAGAGATGGTCAACGTCGGCACCTTGTTCGCCTTCGTCCTGGTGTCCGGCGGTGTGATCATTCTGCGCCGCAAGCGGCCCGACCTGGAGCGCGGCTTCCGGGCGCCGTGGGTGCCGTGGCTTCCGATCGCCTCGCTGTGCGCGTGTCTGTGGTTGATGGTGAACCTGACCGCGCTGACCTGGATCCGGTTCGGTGTCTGGTTGGTGTTGGGCACCGCGATCTACGTGGGCTACGGGCACCGGCATTCGGTGCACGGAAACCGGGAGATGGCCAACGCGGCGCCTGACATGTAAAGCATTTTTGGAAACTTAGTGTACAAATCTGGATCTGGTGTCTAGACAGCAGACGTACAAGGCAGTAATGTCCAACCTCAAGCGTGGTGTGACTCACGAGGAGGTTTGGCATATGACCACACAGTTCAGTTCCGAGTTGACGCAAGCTCCCGAAGCGGAGTGGCGCGATAAGAAGCGCCACCTGTGGCTGATGGGATTGATCGCCCCGACGGCGTTGTTCGTGATGCTGCCGATCGTGTGGGGGCTGAACCAGCTCGGCTGGCACGCCGCGGCCCAGGCGCCACTGTGGATCGGACCGTTCCTGGTCTACATCCTGTTGCCGCTGCTGGACCTGCGCTTCGGACCCGACGGCCAGAACCCGCCCGACGAGGTGATGGAGCGGCTGGAAAATGACAAGTACTACCGCTACTGCACCTACATCTACGTCCCGTTCCAATACCTCAGCGTGGTGCTGGGCGCCTACCTGTTCACCGCCTCCGACCTCGGTTGGCTGGGCTTTGACGGCGGTTTGAGCTGGGCGGGCAAGATCGGGGTTGCCCTGTCGGTCGGTGTGCTCGGCGGCGTCGGCATCAACACCGCCCACGAGATGGGACACAAGAAGGAGTCGCTGGAACGCTGGTTGTCCAAGATCACCCTGGCCCAGACCTGCTACGGCCACTTCTACATCGAGCACAACCGCGGGCACCACGTGCGGGTCTCCACCCCGGAGGACCCGGCGTCGGCCCGCTTCGGGGAGACCTTCTGGGAATTCCTGCCGCGCAGCGTCATCGGCAGCCTCCGGTCCGCGGTCGGGCTGGAAGCCCAACGGATTCGCCGGCTCGGTAAGAGCCCCTGGGATCCCCGGACCTACTTGTCCAACGACGTGCTCAACGCCTGGGCGATGTCGGTGGTGTTGTGGGGAGTGCTGATCGCGGTCTTCGGCGTGGGCCTGATCCCATTCGTGATCATCCAGGCGGTGTTCGGCTTCAGCCTGCTGGAAGCGGTCAACTACCTCGAGCACTACGGACTGCTGCGGCAGAAGATCGGCACCGCTTCCGGGAAGGCCCGCTACGAGCGCTGCGCGCCGGTGCATAGCTGGAACTCCGACCACATCGTCACCAACCTGTTCCTGTACCACCTGCAGCGGCACAGCGACCACCACGCCAACCCCACCCGTCGTTACCAGACGCTGCGCAGCATGGACGGGGCGCCGAACCTGCCCAGCGGGTACGCATCGATGATCTCGCTGACCTACTTCCCGCCGCTGTGGCGCAAGGTGATGGACCACCGGGTGCTCGAGCACTACGACGGCGACATCACCAGGGTCAACCTGCACCCCCGGGTGCGCGCCAAGATGCTGGCGCGGTACGGGGCCGTGCAAGGAGCCCGGCAACGAGACGCAGCATGATGGCGGCCTATCGGTGCCCGGTCTGCGACTACGTCTACGACGAGGCCAAAGGTGAAGCCAGGGAAGGGTTTCCAGCCGGCACCCGATGGGAGCAGATTCCCGACGAGTGGTGCTGTCCGGACTGCGCCGTCCGGGAGAAGGTCGATTTCGAAAAGGTCTAGTCCGACTCCGGTGCGCGCCGCGTCGGCGCGGCGTGCCGAGGAGCCGAATCAAGTAACGCGAGGAGGAATCAAATGAGCGACTACAAACTGTTTCAGTGCGTCCAGTGCGGCTTCGAGTACGACGAGGCACTCGGCTGGCCGGACGAGGGCATCGCACCCGGCACCAGGTGGGAGGACATCCCGGAGGACTGGAGCTGCCCGGACTGCGGGGCGGCGAAGTCCGACTTCGTGATGGTGGAGGTGGCCCGGTCGTGATGGAGACCAACGTGCTGGCGGAAACAGATATTGTCGCGCCTGTGAAGCGGATTCCTTACGCCGAGGCATCGCGGGCCCTGTTGCGCGATTCAGTCCTGGATGCGATGCGGGATCTGTTGCTGACCCGCGACTGGTCGGCGATCACCCTGTCCGACGTGGCCCGCGCCGCAGGCGTCAGCCGGCAGACCATCTACAACGAGTTCGGCTCTCGGCAGGGCCTGGCACAGGGCTATGCGCTGCGCCTCACCGACCGCCTGGTCGACCGGGTGCATGCCGCGCTGGATGCCAACGTGGGCAATATCTTTGAGTCGTTCTTGCAGGGTTTTCGCGCTTTCTTCGCCGAGTCCGCGGCCGATCCACTGGTGATCTCGTTGCTGACCGGCGCCGCCAAGCCCGATTTGCTGCAGCTGATCACCACCGACAGCGCGCCCATCATCAACCGTGCGTCGGCCCGGCTGGCGAAGGCCTTCACCCAGACCTGGGTGGCCACCAGCGACGACGACGCCGGTGTGCTCTCGCGGGCGATCGTGCGGCTGTGCTTGAGCTATGTGCCGATGCCGCCGGAGGCCGACCACGACGTCGCCGCGGACCTGGCGAGGTTGATGACGCCGTTCGCGGAACGCCACGGGGTGATCAACATCCCCTGACCTGCGTGGCTGGGGGTCGGCGGCTACAGTGGCTGAAGAGCATACCTAGGCTATGTCGCCTCGCTCAGCTTCCCGCAGGCCCACAGTAAGGATCAAACACGCCATGACGACGACCGAAACCTCGTTAACCCCCGACGTTCGTAACGGCATCGACTTCAAGATTGCCGATCTGTCGCTGGCGGATTTCGGTCGTAAGGAACTGCGGATCGCCGAGCACGAGATGCCCGGCCTGATGTCGCTGCGTCGCGAATACGCCGAGGTGCAGCCGCTCAAAGGTGCCCGCATCTCCGGCTCACTGCACATGACCGTCCAGACCGCGGTGTTGATCGAAACCCTCACCGCGCTGGGCGCCGAAGTCCGGTGGGCCTCCTGCAACATCTTCTCGACCCAGGACCATGCCGCCGCCGCCGTCGTCGTCGGCCCGCATGGCACACCCGAGGAGCCCAAAGGTGTCCCGGTGTTCGCGTGGAAGGGCGAGACGCTCGAGGAGTACTGGTGGGCCGCCGAGCAGATGCTGACCTGGCCGGATAATGAAGCCGGACCCGCTCCTGCAAATATGATCCTCGACGACGGCGGCGATGCCACCATGCTGGTGCTGCGTGGCATGCAGTACGAGAAGGCCGGCGTGGTGCCGCCCGCCGAAGAAGACGATTCGGCAGAGTGGAAGGTGTTCCTGAACCTGCTGCGGAACCGGTACGAGACCGACAAGGGCAAGTGGACCAAGATCGCCGAGTCGGTCCAGGGTGTCACCGAGGAGACCACCACCGGTGTGCTGCGGCTCTACCAATTCGCCGCGGCCGGCGACCTGGCCTTCCCGGCGATCAACGTCAACGACTCGGTGACCAAGTCCAAGTTCGACAACAAGTACGGCACCCGGCACTCGCTCATTGACGGCATCAACCGCGGCACCGACGCGCTGATCGGCGGAAAGAAGGTCCTCATCTGCGGTTACGGTGACGTCGGCAAGGGCTGCGCGGAGGCGATGAAGGGCCAGGGCGCGCGGGTCCAGGTCACCGAGATCGATCCGATCAATGCGCTGCAGGCGATGATGGAGGGCTTCGACGTCGTCACTGTCGAGGACGCCATCGCCGACGCCGACATCGTCGTCACCGCCACCGGCAACAAAGACATCATCATGCTCGAGCACATCAAGGCGATGAAGGACCACTCGATCCTGGGCAACATCGGTCACTTCGACAACGAGATCGACATGGCCGGCCTGGAGCGCTCCGGGGCGACCCGGGTCAACGTCAAGCCGCAGGTCGACCTGTGGACCTTCCCTGACACCGGCCGCTCGGTCATTGTGCTATCCGAGGGCAGGCTGCTGAATCTGGGCAACGCCACCGGGCATCCGTCGTTCGTGATGAGCAACAGCTTCGCCAACCAGGTGATCGCCCAGATCGAGCTGTGGACCAAGAACGACGAGTACGACAACGAGGTGTACCGGCTGCCCAAGCACCTCGACGAAAAGGTGGCCCGCATCCACGTGGAAGCACTGGGTGGTCACCTGACCAAGCTCACCAAGGAGCAGGCCGAGTACCTCGGTGTGGACGTCGAGGGTCCGTTCAAGCCGGATCACTACCGCTACTGAGGCTGCTCTCGGCGGCCGAGCGTGACGCCACAGTCGCGTTCGGCGCCGAGTGAGACTGCAGCGTCACGCTCAAGGCAGCGATTAGGCTCACGCCGTGCTCATCGCGATCGAAGGTGTCGACGGTGCCGGCAAACGGACGCTGACCGAGGGTCTGCGCGCGGCGTTCCACGCGGTCGGGAAGTCGGTGGTCACACTGGCGTTCCCGCGCTACGGGCGCTCGGTCACCGCCGACATCGCTGCGGAGGCCCTGCACGGGGGGCACGGTGATCTCGCCTCGTCGGTGTATGCGATGGCGACGCTGTTCGCGCTCGACCGCGCCGGCGCGGCGGCGGAGATCGCGGAGCTGCGGCGGAACTACGACGTGGTGATCCTGGATCGCTACGTCGCCTCCAACGCCGCCTACAGCGCGGCCCGGCTGCGCGAGGATGCCGGCGGGCCAGCGGTGGCCTGGGTCCAGCAGATCGAATACCAGCGGATGGGGGTGCCCGTTCCCGACTGGCAGGTGCTGCTCGCGGTCCCGGCCGACCTCGCCGCGCAGCGCGCCCGCAGCCGTGCCGAAGCGGATCCCGGGCGCGCGCGGGACAGCTACGAACGTGACGACGAACTGCAGCAGCGCACCGGCGTGGTGTATGCGCAACTGGCCGCCGCAGACTGGAACGGGCGATGGTTGGTGGTCGACTCCGAGGTCGACGCGGACCGGTTGGCGGCGACTCTGATGGCCTCAAATGATCGATTTTGAGACTATTTGCCCATATCAAAGACGAAACGCCCGGGTGGAATCGCAGTTTTGTCCCGTTCTAGTGCCACCATGGACACCATGAGGCAAAGGATTCTCGTCGTCGATGATGACGCTTCGCTGGCAGAGATGCTGACCATCGTGCTGCGTGGGGAGGGTTTCGACACCGCGGTCATCGGTGACGGCACTCAGGCCCTGACCGCGGTGCGCGAGCTGCGCCCCGATCTGGTGCTGCTGGACCTGATGCTGCCCGGCATGAACGGCATCGACGTATGCCGGGTCTTGCGCGCCGACTCCGGCGTTCCAATCGTGATGCTGACCGCCAAGACCGACACCGTCGACGTGGTGCTCGGTCTCGAGTCGGGCGCCGACGACTACATCATGAAGCCGTTCAAGCCCAAAGAGCTGGTCGCCCGGGTGCGGGCACGGCTGCGCCGCAACGACGACGAGCCCGCCGAGATGTTGTCCATCGCCGATGTCGACATCGACGTGCCGGCGCATAAGGTCACCCGCAACGGTGAGCAGATCTCGCTGACGCCGCTGGAATTCGACCTGCTGGTCGCACTGGCACGCAAACCCCGCCAGGTGTTTACTCGTGATGTGCTGCTCGAACAGGTGTGGGGATATCGTCACCCGGCCGACACCCGGCTGGTGAACGTGCACGTCCAGCGTCTGCGGGCCAAGGTCGAGAAAGACCCGGAGAACCCGACAGTGGTGTTGACCGTTCGAGGAGTGGGATACAAGGCCGGACCTCCGTGATCCCCGGGGACGACCGCGATGCCCTAGGGGTACCGCCCGTCGGCGGGGGAGTGCGGCGCCAGTGATCTGGGGCTCTCGGCGACGTACTCGTGGTCGTTGGGGGCGCTCTGGCCCGATGACCCGTGGCTTGAGTGCGCTGAGTCGGGCCGTCGCCGTGGCGTGGCGCCGGTCGCTGCAGTTGCGGGTTGTGGCGCTGACACTGGGACTTTCGCTGGCAGTGATCCTGGCGCTCGGCTTCGTGCTGACCAGCCAGGTCACCAACCGGGTGCTCGACGTCAAACTCAAGGCCGCCATCGACCAGACCGAGCGGGCCCGAAACACCGTCAGCGGCATCGTCAACGGCGAAGAGACCCGCTCGCTGGACAGCAGCCTTCAGCTCGCGCGCAACACCCTGACCTCCAAAACCGATCCCGCCTCCGGTACCAGCCAGGCCGGTGCATTCGACGCGGTGCTGATGGTGCCGGGTGACGGGCCGCGCGCTGCCTCCACGGCCGGACCCGTCGACCAGGTCCCGGCTGCATTGCGGGGCTTCGTCAAGGCCGGCCAGGCCGCGTATCAGTACGCCACGGTACACACCGACGGCTTCTCCGGGCCGGCGCTCATCGTCGGTACGCCGACGTCGTCGCGAGTGGCCAACCTGGAGCTGTATCTGATCTTCCCGCTGGCCAATGAGCAGGCCACCATCGCGCTGGTGCGCGGCACCATGGCAACGGGCAGCCTGGTGCTGCTGGTCCTGCTGTCCGGTATCGCGCTGCTGGTGTCGCGCCAAGTCGTGGTGCCGGTCCGCTCGGCTTCGCGGATCGCCGAACGGTTCGCCGAGGGGCATCTGTCCGAACGCATGCCGGTGCGCGGTGAAGACGACATGGCCCGATTGGCGGTGTCGTTCAACGACATGGCGGAGAGTCTGTCCCGCCAGATCACTCAACTCGAGGAGTTCGGCAACCTGCAGCGCCGCTTCACCTCCGACGTCAGCCACGAACTGCGTACCCCGCTGACCACGGTGCGTATGGCCGCCGACTTGATCTACGACCACAGCGCGGACCTGGACCCGACGCTGCGCCGCTCCACCGAGCTGATGGTCAGCGAGTTGGACCGGTTCGAGTCGCTGCTCAACGACCTGCTGGAGATCTCCCGGCACGACGCCGGCGTGGCGGAGCTGTCGGTGGAGGCGGTCGATCTGCGGATGACCGTCAAGAACGCCCTGGGTAACGTGGGGCACCTGGCCGAGGAGGCCGGTATCGAGTTGCTCGTGGAGTTGCCGGCCCACGAAGTGATCGCCGAGGTCGACGCCCGCCGGGTAGAACGGATACTGCGCAATCTGATCGCCAACGCCATCGACCACGCCGAGCACAAACCGGTGCGGATCCGGATGGGTGCCGACGAGGACACGGTGGCGGTCACGGTGCGCGACTACGGGGTGGGGCTGCGGCCCGGTGAGGAGAAGCTGGTGTTCAGCCGGTTCTGGCGCGCCGACCCCTCGCGGGTGCGACGCTCCGGGGGCACCGGGCTGGGTCTGGCGATCAGCATCGAGGACGCGCGGCTGCACCAGGGCCGGCTGGAAGCCTGGGGCGAACCCGGCCAGGGCTCCTGCTTCCGGCTGACGCTGCCCCTGGTGCGCGGCCACAAGGTGACCACCAGTCCGCTGCCCATGAAACCGATCCCGCAACCGGTCCCGCAGCCGAATGCGCCAGAACAGAAAGATCGGCAGCACCAGCGTGAACCCGCGGAATGGAGCGGCTGATGCGACGGATCCGAGCGATCCGGGCGAGTGCAGCCCTGTTTTTTGTGGCCGCGCTGCTCGCCGGCTGCGCGAGCGTGCCCAGTTCGTCGGCGCCGCAAGCCATCGGCACCGTCGAGCGTCCGGCGCCGTCGAACCTGCCCAAGCCGACCCCGGGCATGGATCCAGACGTGCTGCTGCGCGAATTCCTCAAGGCCACGGCCGACCCCGCGAACCGGCATCTGGCGGCACGCCAGTTCCTTACCCAGTCGGCATCCAACGCCTGGGACGACGCCGGCAGCGCCCTGCTGATCGACCATGTGGTCTTCGTCGAAACCCGTGGTGCAGAACGGGTTTCGGCGACCATGCGGGCAGATATCCTGGGCTCGCTGTCCGATATCGGGGTCTTCGAGACCGCCGAGGGCCAGCTGCCGGATCCAGGCCCGATCGAATTGGTCAAGACCCCCGGAGGCTGGCGCATCGACCGGCTGCCCAACGGGGTTTTCCTGGACTGGCAGCAGTTCCAGGCGACCTACAAGCGCAACACCCTGTACTTCGCCGACCCGACCGGCAAGACCGTGGTTCCCGATCCGCGCTACGTCGCGGTGTCCGATCACGACCAGCTGGCCACCGAGTTGGTGTCCAAGCTGCTGTCGGGGCCGCGTCCGGAGATGACCCACACGGTGCGCAACCTGCTGGCTCCGCCGCTGCGGCTGCGCGGTCCGGTAACCCGTGCCGACGGCGGCAAGAGCGGCATCGGCAAGGGGTACGGCGGGGCGCGCATCGACCTGGAGAAGCTGTCCACCACCGATCCGCACAGCAGGCAATTGCTTGCCGCCCAGATCATTTGGACTTTGGCCCGAGCCGACATCCGAGGGCCGTACGTGATCAACGCCGACGGCGCCCCGCTCGACGACAGGTTTGCCGAAGGATGGAACACCTCCGACGTCGCCGCCACCGACCCGGGAGTGGCCGATGGTGCGGGCGCCGGCCTGCACGCCTTGGTGGGCGGTTCACTCGTGGCGCTGGACGGACAACGGATCACCACCGTGCCCGGCGCCTTCGGAAGGATGGGCGACCAAACCGGGGCCGCACTGTCCCGCAGTGGCCGGCAGGTGGCCTCGGTGGTGACGCTGCGGCGTGGCGCCCCCGATGTGGCGGCCTCCTTATGGATCGGCGACCTCGGCGGCGAGGCGGTCCAGTCGGCCGACGGCCATAATCTTTCGCGGCCCAGCTGGTCGCTGGACGACGCGGTGTGGGTGGTCGTCGACACCAACATCGTGCTGCGGGCGATCCAGGAAACCGCATCCGGACAGCCGGCGCGGATCCCCGTGGATTCCACCGCGGTGTCCAGTCGCTTTCCGGGCGCGATCACCGACCTGCAGCTCTCTCGCGACGGGACGCGGGCCGCGATGGTGATCGACGGGCACGTGATCCTCGCCGGTGTCGAGCAGACCCAGGCCGGTCAGTTCGCCCTGACTTATCCGCGGCGGCTGGGTTTCGGGCTGGGCACCTCGGTGGTGTCGTTGTCCTGGCGAACCGGCGACGACATCGTGGTGACCCGCAACGATGCGACGCATCCGGTGTCGTATGTCAACCTCGACGGGGTCAACTCCGACGCCCCGGCCAGGGGTTTGCAGATACCGCTGTTCGCCATCGCCGCCAATCCCTCGACGGTGTACGTTGCCGCCCCGCAAGGGGTGCTGATGTATTCGGCGTCGGCCGCCGACGGTCAACAGGGCTGGGCGGAGGTTCCGGGCCTGATGGTGGCGGGGGCGGCGCCGGTGTTGCCGGGATGAGTGCTGGGCTGGGCTGATCTCACCGGCTACCCTCGCAGTGAGGAGGCGCTTGTCGATGTCGCCCAGAGTTCCTTTCCTGCGTTGGGACGATCCGTTCCGCGCCCTCGACATGCTGGCCTCGTTGTGGTCGTCGACCGGGTTGCCGTCGGTGAGCGCGGGAGCCGCCCAAGCGGTTGCCATGCCATACCGCACCTTGTTCATGACGCTGCAGCAGCTGCTCGTCGACAAGGAAGTCACGGTGCGCATCGGCGGCGACGATGTGGTGCTGACCGTGACCGAGCTGGACGCCGAGCTCGACCCGCAGGGGTTGCCCGTCGGTCAGCTCGGCGAGGTCCGAGTCGCCGCGCGTGACGTCAGGTGGGATCAGCACCACCTCCAAACCGCGGTCGCCGTCCTGCGCAACGTGCACATCCGTCCGGGCGTGCCCCCGCTGGTGGTAGCGGCTCCGGCCCGGTTGTCATCAGTGCTGTCGGCGGACATCTTCGATGATGTTCTGCAACAGGTGGCTCCGCAGCTGCGCAGTGAGCTACGCGGGGACGGCACCGCCCGGCTGCGCTGGGCACGCCGGCCCGGTTGGGGCGGGGTGGAAGTGGACGCCGACGTGGTGGGCACGACGTTGTGGCTGCGACCGCGCGCCGTGATCACCGGGCACCGCCGGTGGCCCCTGCCCATCCGGGTCCCCGCCTACCAGGTGCCGCTGCCCAAGCTGCCGCATGGACTGCTGCTGACCGACGTCGACCTTGGCCCGGATTCGCTGCACCTGTCCGCTCTGCTGCCGGAGTGGCGAATGGAGTTGCCGCTGCGGCATCTCGAGGATCTGATCGCCCGATTGAGCCAGGGGGCGCTCAGCTTCACCTGGCCTTCGTTGCTGCGCGGCTCGGACTGACCGGTGGCGGAGCGGCTCTGTCGTTCCAGCTGGTTCCAGATCGGCCGAATTTGCCGGAACGGCATCCCTATGCCGTGCACCAGCGGCTCACCGCCGGATCCCGCGTGGCCGACCATGCGTATGCTCGGCGCCGCGGCGAACGTGAAAAACGTTCCCTAAGTCACTATTTGGGAAATTCTGGATCACGACGCGGCTGGTGCACCGTATCGGTTCGGCAACCAATACGCCTTGACCTAGGCAAGGATTCGGCGCACCGATACGGTTCCCCAGTGCCGCGGTATTCGCGGGCGGCTGGGGCGGGAATGAACGGAGACGGCGTTGCGGCTTGTTGGTCGATGCTGCGTTGCAGTTGCTGCCGGCGCGGGGTTATGCGGCGCCGCGCTGGCGTTCAGTGCGGGCGCGCCGGCTGCACCCCAGCCGACCGGCGGCCCGACGTGCCTGGAGCAGCTTGCCGCGCTCGGTTCCGCACCGCCGATGGCCGCAGCGCCGGTGGTGCTGCCCGGTCCACCGGTAGCAGGAGCTGTGCCCCTCGCGCCCATCGTGCCGGTGGTGCCGGCTGCGCCCGTGGCTCCGGTGATGCCGGCTGGGCCCGTGGTGCCGGTGGTGCCGGCCGCGCCGGTGGTGCCGGTGGTGCCGGTGGTTCCGGCTGCGCCGGTCGCGCCGGTGGTGCCGGCCGGCGGGGCCGCGGCACCAGCCGACGCTGCCCCGGGTGCCGCCCCGATCGTGATGGCGGCCGGCTCGGGTAAAGGTGCGCCGACCGATCCGGCTGCGCCGGCACCCGAACCGATGGTCCTGCCCGGCCCGCCGGCGCCGGTGGCAGCGGCGCTACCCCAGGCGCCCATCACGGCTGTGCTGGCAGGGTCTTCGACACCGCTTCCGGCTTGCCCCGCACCGGGGCCCGCTGCGCACTGACGTCGGCATCTGCACCGGCCCGGTATCAGGGGATCACCGGGTCTACTTCCTTTTCGTCTGCCGGAACCCCTTCCTGGACGATGACGGGGTCGCCGACGTTGACCGTGTTGAAGTACCACTCGGCGTCGGTGGGGCTCAGGCTGATGCAGCCGTGGCTCACATTCTCAATCCCCATTGACCGGATCGCCCACGGGGCCGAATGCACATAGAGGCCACGGCTGGTGATCCGGACTGCGTAGTCCACCGGGAGCCGGTAACCGTCGGGGTCGTCGACGGGTATGCCGACCGAGCTCGAATCCATAATCACCGTGCGATCTTTGGAGATCACGTGGTAGGTGCCGACGGGCGTCTCGAACTCGGGCCTGCCCATCGAGGCCGGCAGGACTCCTTCTTCTCCCCAGTGCGGCCGGTGGTGCGGCGTTGGTAGCGTCGGCGCCCCCGTTCCCGCCGGGACTCCATCGATGCTCACGGTGAAGGTGTGCTTCGCGATGTCGGCAACGCCTACGACGGCCGGACCCGTTTCGAAGTTCGTGCGCAGCCCGCCCACCGAGAGCGCCACGGTGCTGTGCGCCGGCCAGAATCGGTCGGGAACCCATTGCACAACGTTGTCGTCCAGCCACTCGAACTTGCCGGTACGGGCGGGCGCAGATCTCACGTCGATCGCGCGCTCCACCGCCTGCCGATCGGCGACGGGGTTGCCGAATATGATCACCACCGGATGCGCCACCCCCACCAACGCGCCGCGCATGGGCAGGACGGAGGCGATGCCGAGGTTGCCGCCCGCGTTGTTCACCGCCATCAGCGTTACGCCGCTTCGCCCGGCGAACACCGTCACGGCGATGCTGATTACCACCAGAACAGACCGTATTGCCGCCCGCATCGCTCTCGCCGGAAACCTTTCGGATCGGTAATCAGTCGTTGTCGCTGGTCGATGGTATGGCTGTGACGACGGGTGAATGTGACAGCGCGCCTTGGCATGTCGGTCAGGTTTTGGTTACAGGTCGGTCTCCACTCGGCACGGTTTGTCGGCCCCCACCGCCACACTGACACTGTGCTCGACTTAATCCTGCCGCTGCAGTGCGGCGGCTGCGGTGTGCCGGCGACCCGGTGGTGCACCGGCTGTTCCAGGGAGCTCTTGGTGGCGGCCGATCAACCGCATGTCGTGAACCCGCGGGTGGACCCCCGGGTCCCGGTGTTCGCGCTCGGGCGCTACGCCGGCGCCCGTCGTCAGGCGATCCTGGCCATCAAGGAACACGGTCGCCGCGACCTGGTCGTACCACTGGCGCGGGCACTGGCCGTTGGTATCCACCGCCTGCTGTCCTGGGGGGTCGTCGACGCCCCGCTGACCCTGGTGCCCGCGCCGACTCGGCGTTCGGCGGTGCGCCGGCGCGGGGGAGACCCGGTGACCCGCATGGCCGCTGCGGCGGTGGCCTCCCATCCCGCCATCACGGTAGTCCAGGCGTTACGACTGAAGGGACAGGTCCGCGACTCGGTCGGTCTGGGCACGTCGGCGCGTGAGCGCAACATCGCCGGCCGAGTGCTGCTGCGAGGCCGGCGTTTATCCGGAGAAGTCGTGATCGTCGACGATGTCGTCACCACCGGGGCGACGGCGCGGGAGTCGGTCCGGGCCTTGCAGGCCGCCGGAGTACGGGTGGCCGCTGTGTTGGCGATCGCGGCGGCATGACGAGCATTCG
Organism: Mycobacterium pseudokansasii; assembly: GCF_900566075.1. Taxonomy (NCBI): domain Bacteria; kingdom Bacillati; phylum Actinomycetota; class Actinomycetes; order Mycobacteriales; family Mycobacteriaceae; genus Mycobacterium; species Mycobacterium pseudokansasii. Next base: position 1,426,827 of record NZ_UPHU01000001.1, read on the forward strand.
CCGGTCTCCTGTCGGCTGCGAAACGTCCGGCATAAGAACTCGGCAAAAGGCTGGCCGATTCGCTGGCACCGTGGGGTGAACACAGGCTAACGTCGAGATCAGATTCAGACTTACCGGCAAGGCTCACGGTCGCGTACCCAGGATTCCAAGGTTTTGTAGGTCCAAGACAGGTCCCAGCACTAACCGCGGTAGGAGGTGAGTAATCGGCACCTTGCTCCGGCGGGCAGCCTGCGGCGGGTGACTCACGAAATCCGCTCCAACCCCCGTCGGCGCGTAACCGAAGGCCCGGCACGCAGGGCGCGTGCGACGTGAAAAGAGAAACGAGTTGTCACGAATGTCAAGGCTCACCGTGGATTCCGACCAGATTGTCGACCAAGCGCCGGCCGAAACCGATGAACAGGCGGAACCGCAAGCGACCGCCGAGATTGTGTTCAAAGGCCGCAATGTCGAGATTCCCGACCACTTCCGCATCTACGTTTCGCAGAAGCTCGCTCGCTTGGAACGTTTCGACCGGACCATCTACCTGTTCGACGTCGAACTCGACCACGAACGCAACCGTCGCCAACGCAAATCCTGTCAGCGAGTGGAGGTCACCGCTCGCGGCCGGGGACCCGTTGTCCGCGGCGAGGCCTGCGCCGACAGCTTCTACGCCGCCCTCGAGTCCGCCGTTGGCAAACTGGAGAACCGGCTGCGCCGCAGCAAAGACCGCCGCAAAGTTCACTACGGCGACAAGACTCCCGTGTCACTGGCCGAGGCCACCGCGGCGGCCCCGCCACCGGAAAGGGCCTTCGACGCGGAGCCGGCCGAGCCACACGAGCATGACGGCGCCGAACTGGATCACGAACCGGGTCGCATCGTCCGCGTCAAAGAACACCCGGCCAAGCCGATGTCGGTGGACGACGCGCTCTACGAGATGGAGCTTGTCGGGCATGATTTCTTCTTGTTCTTCGACAAGGAGACCGAGCGGCCCACCGTCGTCTACCGCCGGCACGCCTACGACTATGGCTTGATCCGGCTGGCTTGATCCGGCTGGCCTGACGATCAGGGGCCATCGGCCGGGCGTCACCTACGATGGGAGTCGCCTTAATCAACGAAGACTCCTACCCACAGGGGAACATCCCAAAAGGGGACAACACCGTGCTGTCGAAGTTGCTGCGCCTTGGTGAAGGTCGCATGGTCAAGCGCCTCAGGAAGGTGGCCGACTACGTCAACACGTTGTCGGACGACGCCGCGTTGCTCACCGACGCCGAGCTGAGAGCCAAGACCGACGAGTTCAAGCGGCGGCTTGCCGACGAGAACAACCCCGAGGACCTCGACGACCTGCTACCCGAAGCGTTCGCCGTCGCCCGCGAGGCCGCCTGGCGGGTGCTCGACCAGCGGCCCTTCGACGTGCAGGTGATGGGTGCGGCCGCCCTGCACCTGGGCAACGTCGCCGAGATGAAGACCGGTGAAGGCAAAACCCTGACCTGTGTGCTGCCCGCCTACCTCAACGCGCTGGCCGGCAAGGGCGTGCACATCGTCACCGTCAACGACTACCTGGCCAAGCGCGACAGTGAGTGGATGGGTCGCGTGCACCGCTTCCTGGGCCTGGACGTCGGCGTCATCCTCGCGCAGATGACCCCCGACCAGCGTCGGGTGGCCTACAACGCCGACATCACCTACGGCACCAACAACGAGTTCGGCTTCGACTACCTGCGCGACAACATGGCCCACTCGCTCGACGACCTGGTGCAGCGCGGACACAACTTCGCCATCGTCGACGAGGTCGACTCCATCCTGATCGACGAGGCCCGCACCCCGTTGATCATCTCCGGTCCCGCCGACGGCGCCTCCAACTGGTACGTCGAGTTCGCCCGGCTGGCGCCGCTGATGGAAAAGGACACCCACTACGAGGTAGACCTGCGCAAACGCACCGTCGGTGTGCACGAGAAGGGCGTGGAGTTCGTCGAAGACCAGCTCGGCATCGACAACCTCTACGAGGCCGCCAACTCCCCGCTGGTCAGTTACCTCAACAATGCGCTGAAGGCCAAGGAGCTGTTCAACCGCGACAAGGACTACATCGTCCGCGACGGCGAGGTGCTCATCGTCGACGAGTTCACCGGTCGCGTGCTCTACGGGCGCCGCTACAACGAGGGCATGCACCAGGCCATCGAGGCCAAGGAGCACGTCGAGATCAAGGCCGAGAACCAGACGCTGGCCACCATCACCCTGCAGAACTACTTCCGGCTCTACGACAAGCTCGCCGGCATGACCGGAACTGCCCAGACCGAGGCGGCTGAGCTGCACGAGATCTACAAGCTCGGCGTGGTCAGCATCCCGACCAACAAACCGATGATCCGCACCGACCAGTCCGACCTCATCTACAAGACCGAGGAAGCCAAGTACGTCGCCGTGGTCGACGACGTCGCCGAGCGCTATGAGAAGGGCCAACCGGTGCTGATCGGCACCACCAGCGTGGAGCGCTCCGAGTACCTGTCGCGGCAATTCACCAAGCGACGCATTCCGCACAACGTCCTCAACGCCAAATACCACGAACAGGAAGCGGGCATCGTCGCCGTCGCGGGCCGACGCGGCGGCATCACCGTCGCCACCAATATGGCCGGCCGTGGTACCGACATCGTGCTGGGCGGCAACGTCGACTTTCTCACCGACCAGCGGCTGCGCGAGCGCGGCCTGGATCCGGTGGAGACGCCCGACGAGTACGAACAGGCCTGGCACGAGGAATTGCCCAAGGTCAAGGAGGAGGCCGGCAAAGAGGCCACGGAGGTCATCGAGGCCGGCGGGCTCTACGTGCTGGGTACCGAGCGTCACGAGTCGCGGCGCATCGACAACCAGTTGCGTGGTCGTTCCGGCCGGCAGGGCGACCCGGGCGAGTCCCGTTTCTACCTGTCGTTGGGTGACGAGCTGATGCGGCGGTTCAACGGCGCGGCCCTGGAAGCGTTGTTGACGAGGCTGAACCTGCCCGACGACGTGCCGATCGAGGCCAAGATGGTGACCCGGGCCATCAAGAGCGCGCAGACCCAGGTAGAGCAGCAGAACTTCGAGATCAGAAAGAACGTCCTCAAGTACGACGAGGTGATGAACCAGCAGCGCAAGGTGGTCTATGCCGAGCGCCGCCGGATCCTCGAGGGCGAGAACCTCAAAGAGCAGGCATTGGACATGGTCCGCGACGTGATCACCGCCTACGTCAACGGAGCCACCGCCGAAGGCTACGCCGAGGATTGGGACCTGGATGCGCTGTGGACGGCGCTCAAGACGCTGTACCCGGTGGGGATCGACCACGAGTCGCTGACACGCCATGACGCCGACTCCGAACGTGACGACCTCACTAGCGAAGAGTTGCTCGAGGCCTTGCTCAAAGACGCCGCACGTGCTTACGCCGCAAGGGAAGCCGAGCTCGAGGAACTTGCCGGTGAGGGCGCGATGCGCCAACTGGAGCGCAACGTGCTGCTCAACGTGATCGACCGCAAGTGGCGCGAGCACCTCTACGAGATGGACTACCTCAAGGAGGGCATCGGGCTGCGGGCGATGGCCCAGCGCGACCCGTTGGTGGAGTACCAGCGCGAGGGCTACGACATGTTCATGGCCATGCTCGAAGGCATGAAAGAAGAATCGGTCGGGTTCCTGTTCAACGTCACGGTGGAGGCGGTTCCGGCGCCGCAGGTCGAGGTCGCCCCCGTCGAAGAACCAGAAGAGCTGGCGGAGTTCGCCACCGCGGCGGCGGCTGCCGCCCAGCAGCGTGGCAGCGGTGCAGCGGTGCCCGAGGAGGCTCCAAGTAAGTTGCGCGCCAAGGGTATTGAGGATGAATCACCCGCGCTGACGTACTCCGGCCCGTCCGAGGACGGCTCGGCGCAGGTGCAGCGCAACGGGGGCGGCGCGCAGCAGACGCCGGCCGGGGTGCCGGCCGGTGCCAGCCGACGGGAACGGCGCGAAGCCGCGCGCCGGCAAGGTCGCGGCCCCAAACCGCCGAAATCGGTGAAGAAGCGCTAGCTGGCCAGCGCGCTTTTGAGGAAGCCGAGCTGGTCGGCCAGCGCCTGCTGCTGCCAGCGACCTTCATAGACGTCGAAGTGATCGACCGGGTACTCGCGCAGTTGCCCGAGCGGCCCCGCTTTCCTGGCGGTGCGCCGGGCCGCCGCGGCGGGTGCGACCCGGTCGTTGGTGCCCAGCTGCACCAGGATCGGTGACCGCAGACGCCGCGCGAAACCGCTGGCCCGGTTGAATCCGATCTCCAGCGCCGTACGCGCGCACACCTCGTTTCGCCAGGTCGGTCCGGCCATCGAGGTGTATGCCTCCGCGGCGCCGGGGGTGCTGATGATCGCAACCGATCCGGGTCGGGCCACCACGGGAATCCGGTGCGGCGCACGGTTGGTGACGGCACGGGTGCCGTCACGCAAGCCGTGCGCGGCGGTGCGCACCAGTTGACCCGGGCCGGCGTAACGGACCAGCTGCACCAGGGCGGCCAGTCCGTCGGTGGCCGGGGTCATCGACACCGCTGCGGCGATGCGGGGGTCCTGCGCGGCGACCGCGACGACGTGGCCCCCGGAGTACGACGTGCCCCACACCGCGATCCTGGCCGGGTCCACGCCGGGCAGCTGCCGGGCGGCGGCGATCGCCGCGTGATAGTCCTGCCGTTGCCGCCGAAACGAAACGTGTTGGCGGGGGCTGCCTTCCGAGTCACCGAAGCCGCGATAGTCGAATACCAGCGCGTCGATGCCGGCGTCGGCGAATGCCTCGGCATAGTCGAGCAGGCCGGTGTCGCGGGTGCCGGCGAAACCGTGCGCCATGACGATGCCGGGCCGGCCGGCCGGGCCCGTCATAGCCTGCGAGCGGGCCGGAATATGCCAGGCGGCGCAGCTGACGCCGTGGCTGGGGAAGGTGAGGTTCTTCATGTCGTCCTGCCCGAGATCACGACGCAAGCCGCGCGGCTTGGTGGACGGAGAACTCGAGGGCCGGATCGGCCACCGGACCTCGGCGCAGCCGCTCGACATCCTTTTCGTAGGCCATCTGGACCGTCCAGGGACCGCTGGTGCCGCCGCGCGGGAACTCCGTGATCGCGCGTTGGACGTAACCCGAACTCATGTCCAGCAGCGGCACCCGCTGTATGTGCGGATCGCGCAGCACCGGTTCGACGGTGTGGTAGCCGTGTGCGTCCATGTGGTCGAGCAGTCGGCAGAAGTGCTCGCAGACCAGGTCCACCTTCAGCGTCCAGGAGATGTTGGTGTAGCCGAGCGCGAACACGAGGTTGGGTACTCCGCTGAGCATCATCGACTTGTAGACCGTGGTGTCGGGCAGGTTTACCGGTTGACCGTCGACGTCGAGCTGGATCTTTCCGAACGGCAGCATGTTGAGGCCGGTCGCGGTGACGATGATGTCGGCGGCCAGCTCCTGACCCGATTCCAGCAGGATGCCGGTCTCGGTGAACCGGTCGATCCGGTCGGTGACCACCGAAGCCTGCCCGGCCGAGATCGCCTTGAACAGGTCGCCGTCGGGCACCATGCACAGCCGCTGATCCCACGGGTTGTAACGCGGGGTGAAGTGGGTGTCGACGTCGAAGTTCATGGGCAGTTGCCGGCGCACGTTGGCGATCAGCAGCCTGCGCATCAACTTGGGGGCGCGCTGGCAGGCCTGGTAGATCCCGCGGTTGAGCATGACGTTCTTGCGCCGGGTGATCCGGTGGGCGCGCCGCGGGCCGACCACCTTGTTCAGCACGTTGGCGATCGCGTCCTCGGCGGGTATCGAGAACACGTAGCTCGGCGAGCGTTGCAGCATGGTGATATGCGCGGCCTTGCCGGCCATCGAGGGGATCAGGGTGACGGCGGTGGCGCCGCTGCCGATGACGACGACGCGCTTGCCGGTGTAGTCGAGATCCTGCGGCCAGTGCTGAGGATGGATGACCTGGCCGGCGAAATCCTCGACACCCTCGAATTCGGGAGTGAAGCCGGCTTCGTAGTCGTAGTAACCGGTGCCCAGAAACAGGAATCGCGCGCTGAATTGCACCGTCTCGTCGCTGCCCGAATGGCGGGCGGTGACCGTCCACAGCCCCTCCGGCGAGGAGAACTGCGCACCGAGCACCCGGTAGCCGGAACGGATGTGCTCTTCGAGCCGGTTCTCGGTGACGGTCTGGCGCAGGTAGTCCATGATGATGTGCCCGTCGGCGATCGCCTTGCGGTGTGTCCACGGCTTGAACCCGTAGCCGAAGCTGGGCATGTCGGAGTCCGACCGGATGCCGGGGTACTGGAACAGACTCCATGTGCCGCCGATCGACTCGCGACCTTCCAGGACCGCGAACGTGGTGCCGGGCCGGTAGGTCTTGAGGTGGTATGCGGCGCCGATACCGGAAATACCGGCCCCCACGATGAGGACGTCGAAGTGTGTGTTGGCGGTCATAGAGGGCTCCTGTCGTGGTTGACGATGAGATTCACGCTATTGGCCGCGAGCCGTCGGACACTATGTGTGCTCGTCGCTACTTTCAAGACTTGTATGTGCGATGGCACACTTACCAAATGGCTGGGATTTCGGTGCCACCGGCGGTGGTCGAGCTCGTCGGTGACGTTGCCGACCTGATGCTGAACGACATCGATCACATCGTCGCCGAGATGGATGCCGCGGTGGTCGAGATCGCACCCGTGATGGGGGCCGATGCCGCGATAGCCGCGGAGATGTCGGCGAGCAACCGCGCCAATGCCGTGCGCCTGCTCACCGCACTTGCCCGACGGGACGGCACGGGCGCACCGGCCGACGTGCCACCCGAGGCGCTGGACGTGGTGCGCACCGTCGTGCGTCGCGGCATCGACCTGGATGTCATCTTCCAGGCGTATCGGCGCGGACAGAACGTCGCCTGGCAGCGTTTTATGGTCTACGCCGCTCTAGTCGTCGCGCCCGGCCCGGAACTGGTGGAGCTGCTGGAGGTGACCTCACAGCTGATGTTCTCCTACGTCGACCAGGTGATAGGCCGCGTCATCGCCGACGCGCAACACGAGCGCGAGGAACTTCTCGGTGGCGCGATGGCACGGCGTACCGAGACGGTCCGCTTGATCCTCGACGGTGCGCCGATCGATCGCCGCCGCGCCAGTGAGCGCCTGGGGTACGAACTCGACCGTCGTCACACGGCGCTGGTGCTGTGGGCCGAACCCCGCGGGGAAATCCAGGGTGTGTTGGAGTCCGCCGCAACCCTGCTGGCACGTGCCGCCCGGGCGCGGCCGCCGCTGACGCTGCCGTCGGGAACCGCGACCTTGTGGGCGTGGCTGGGCACCAACGCAACCCCCGCCCTGGACGCGTTACGCGACGCGATTCGCTCGGCGGATCCCACTGTCCGAGTCGCGGTGGGCCCCACCCAACCCGGAATCACCGGCTTTCGCCGGTCGCACGCCGCCGCGTTGGTCATCCAGCGGCTGCTCAGTGGCCACCCCGCAGGCGAGCGCATCGCGTTCCACCGCGACCTCGAAGTCACCGCGTTGGCTGCCCAAAACCAGGACCACGCAGCCGAATTCGTCGCCACCACACTGGGCCCGCTCGCGGCGGACACACCCGGTGCGGCTCGGTTGCGTGAGACCTTGCGGGTGTTCCTCGACGAAGCCGAGAACGCGCCGCGCGCCGGCATTCGTCTGCATACTCACCGCAATACGGTCCTGCAGCGGGTCGCGCGCGCGACCGAACTGCTCGGCCACCATCCCGGCGAGCGCCGGCTCGCCATCGGACTCGCTCTCGAACTCACCCACCACATCGGCCCGCGGGTACTGGCCAGGCCCTGATCCGTCCTCAGAGCTGTCGACTGACGCAGCGAATCGACAAAACCGGGATTAGATCGTCCCCGCTCCTGACTACGATGCAGTGGGTCCCGGGCCGCGCGGTTTCCTGGCGAGAGATCAGACGATGAGCGCCACATCGAGTTCGCCGGCCGACAAGGCTCGAGCTCGCCACCGTACGGCCGCCGGCGACAAGCGTGTCCGGCCATACCTTGAGGTGAAAGAGCGTCAGGGTTTTGCGCCGCCGACCGGCCGTCGCCAGCCCTCGGCGGCCGCAGTACTGCTGGTCGCGTCGTTCGGCGCCTTCCTTGCTTTTCTTGACTCGACCATCGTCAACATCGCGTTCCCGGACATCCAGAGATCTTTCCCGACCTATGACCTCGGCGCCTTGTCCTGGATCGGTACTCGTGCCGGCTTCCCTCGCCCTGGTTGTCGATGCCTTTCCGCCGGCGCGCCGCGCTCATGGGGTGGGACTGTCGGGTGCTGCGGCAGCGATCGCCTCAGGCTTGGGCCCGCCGATCGGCGGCATGCTCGTCGAGGCCTCCAGCTGGCGGTGGGTGTTTCTGGTGAACCTTCCGCTGGGGATCGTCGCGGTGCTAGTCGCCGGGCGGGTGCTCACCGAAAGTCGCGCGTCGGGGCGGCGGCGGGTACCCGATTTGCGGGGCGCGCTGCTGCTCGCGGTGGCGATCGGACTGTTGACTCTCGGGCCGGTCAAGGGCCCGGATTGGGGCTGGGTTAGCGCCGGAACGATCGGGTCGTTCGTTGCCAGCGCGGCTAGCCTGGGCGGGTTCGTGCTGAGTTCGCGGTCCCATCCCGCACCGCTCGTCGAGCCGGCGTTCCTGCGTAGCCGGCCGTTCGTGGCCGGCAACGTCCTGACGCTCGTCGCTGCGGCCGGCTTCCGCTGGTGCATCTGCTGATCGCGGCCCGCGGCCTGCCCGCGCGGCTCGCCGCTGCCCGTGCCCGGCGCCGCGGCGAGTCCGTAGCGGCGGAGCCGCCGACATTTCGGGTGCGGGACCTTCCAGGGCGCGGATGGATCCTGCTGGGCGAGTGGCCCGGCACCGAGCTGGTTCTCGGAACCGTCACCAAGCCGTGGCAGCCGCTCGGCGGTGAGCCCGAACGGCCGGTGACCGCGGACAGCTTCGCCGGTTTCGCCGAGCCCCGCTTCGCCAGAATTGCCGAGACCACCCGGGTGACTCCCTTTGGCGCCCACGCCTGCATCCTCACCCTGGAGACCAGGGTGAGGTCGACCGACGAGGCCAGCCGGCGCCGGTTCCAGCGTTACTGGAGGGCAACCGGGCCGTTCATCGGATTGATCCGGCCCGCCGTGATGCGTGTTCTCGACCGGCAGCTGGGGCGTTCGCCCTCACCGAGCCCGGGGTGATCGGGTATCTGATGCGGCGGAACCGCGGCTGCCTGCGACCCTGGCCGAATTGAGGCACCCGCCTCATGCGCGCGCGGCTGCGGCGCGGACTATCCATGTATGAACACATCGCTCACCCCCTTGGACGCAGCCGCGGCCGTCCTGCACGACCCGGTCCTGCCTGCCGGCGACGACGAACGATTCGTCGGGCTCGGTGTGATGGGCCTGCCGTTCACCAGCGGGCACTACCTTGCCTTGCGGCACTTTCCGGTGACGTCGTTTTCACCGGGGTACCGGTCGGTGTGGCACCGCGATCCGCAAGGCAGGTGGACTTTTTACGCGACGACGCCGGGTCCGCAGAGCTGCGCCCGCTACTTCAGCTCAGTGACCCGCAATAACGCGGTCCAGTGCGAGATCGACGTCGCGTGGGTCACCCCGTGGTCATTGGTCGTCGTGATTCCGGGACTGCTCGAGTGGCATATCGACATCGGCACCACCCTTGCGACGCGGCTGATGAGCACTATCGGGGAGCGGCTGCCGGCCGGAGCGTGGACCAACCGTGCGGCTCTGAGTGTGCTGGGCCGGGCGGCGGGGGCGCTGCTGCGGGCCGGGCAGGTCCGGCTCTCCGGGACGGCGCCGAACGGCCAGCGGTTCATGATTGCCCCCGCGCGGGTGTGGGCGGTGGCACGGTCGCGCGCCGTACTGCGCGGCGTGGATCTCGGACCGGTGGGACCGCTGCAGCGTCAGCTGCGGCTCGCCAGTTTCCGGCCCCCGCAGCGGGGTCTGTTCGTCGTGGGCTCAGGGCACTTCGAAACGTTCGACCCGCGACGTCATGATGCGGTCAACGGCACTGTCCCGATCCGGTGACCAGTGCACAATGAGTCCATGACCACGCGGGCGTCCCGGCCAGCACGTCCGGGTCCTTCGGAGGCCAATATGCCGACCCGTGCGGAGTTGCTGGCGGCGCTGTCCGTCGCGATCGATCTCGGCTTGGGCCAGCCGGCCGAACACATGCTGCGGTCCGCGCTGATTGCGACCAGACTGGCCGATCGACTTGGGCTCAGCAGGCAGCAGCGGGATTCCACCTACTACGCGACCCTGATCATGTGGATCGGGTGCCACGCCGACTCGCACGAGTATGCGCGGTGGTTCGGCGACGACATTGCCGTACGCCGCGACTCCTATCTGGTCGACTGGTCTGGGTTGCCGTATCTGCGTTTCCTGGCGGGCAACGTGGGTCGGGGTCAGCCGCTGGTGCACCGGCTCAGCACGATGGCGACGCTCTTCATCAACGCGCGCGGCCACATATCCCAATTGATCCACTCGCACTGCACGTCCGCGGCTTTGCTGGCGGATCGAATCGGCCTGGACCCCACCGTGCAAGCCGCGGTGGCGTTACGTTCGAACGCTACGACGGGGGAGGTTTGCCCAGGGGCGTCGGCGGCGACGCCATCCCGATCCAGATGCGCGTCGCCCAGCTCGCCGACATGGTGGAGGTTCACCACCGCGCCCACGGTGTCGAGGGTGCCGTCGCCATGGCTCGCAGCAGGCGGGGCGGGCAATTCGATCCCGAGGTGGTCGACACATTTGTCAACCATGCGGACGCGATCCTGGCCGGCCCGCCCACCGGTGATGCGTGGGCGGCGGCCCTGCGAGCCTCGCCAGATCACCACCAGCCGCTGGACGACCAGTCCCTGGACGCGCTACTCGTCGCGCTGGGCGACTTCGTCGACTTGAAATGCCCATTCACACTGGGACATTCGCGAACGGTGGCCCGGCTGGCGGGTGACGCCGCAGTTGCCGCCGGGCTCGATGCGGACGCGGCGGTGCTGACTCGGCGCGCGGGCCACGTTCACGATCTGGGCCGCATCGGAGTTTCCAATCAGATCTGGTCCAAACAGGGTCCGCTGAGCGCGGCGGAGTTCGAGCGAGTCCGGTTGCATCCGTACTTCACGGTGCGGATCCTCAACCAGGTTCCTGGGCTCCGGAAGTTGGCCGAGGTCGCCGGCAATCACCACGAAGGCCTCGACGGCTCGGGATACCCGCGTGGGCTGGCCGAATCCGCGCTGAGCCTGCCGGACCGCGTTCTGGCAGCCGCGGTCAGCTACCAATGCGCTTGTGAACAAGGCCATATCGGGAACAGCTGACACCGGAGTCGGCAACCCGGCGGCTGCGGCGACAGGTGCAAGCCGGCGAGCTCGATGCCGTCGCCGCCGAGGCAGTGTTGCACGCCGCGGGACACCGTGCCGACCGGTCGAGCCTGCGCCCGCACGGACTCACGCCCAAGGAGCCCACCCGTGTCCATCTGCGACCCAGCGTTGCGAAATGCGCTGCGCACCCTGAAACTGTCCGGCATGCTCGATACCCTCGACGCCAGGCTGGCCCAAACCCGCGACGGCGGGCTCGGCCACCTCGAATTTCTGCAAGCCCTGTGCGAGGACGAGATCGCCCGCCGCGAATCCGCCGCCCTGAGGCGACGATTGCGCCGCGCCAAGTTCGAAGAACAAGCCACCTTCGAAGACTTCGACTTCACCGCCAACCCGAAACTGCCCGGCGCCATGCTGCGCGATCTGGCCGCGCTGCGCTGGCTCGACGCCGGCGAGTCGGTCATCCTCTACGGCCCGGTCGAGCCGGGTTCTCACTACTAATTTCCTTTCCCTGGTTGTCTCATCCGGTCCAGATTCGGGCCGGATGCTGCGTTGTTATGGGTTTTCATGGTCACGCAGATGGTGCGACCGGGTGCTCTGGACCGGATGCGACACGCTGGCCTCGGCGTTTCATGGCGTTGCAGCGAACAAAGCATCTTCCGGTGGTGGCAGTTGGATGGCCAGGCCCTTGCGTTGGCCGCGGTTGACATGCACCGCGTTGAGCTCGCCGCGTTGAATCCGGTCCAGGACAGTCTGTTTGGCAACGCCGAGTCGGCGGGCAGCAGCTTCGAGCCCAACCCATCCCTCGGGCGCGTCCGGGGTGATCTTGGCTTGCAGCTCGGCGTCGATGCGGATTCGCCACGGGCCGCCGGGGCCGTGCTGCTCGCCGCGGATGAACCCGCTGGCCAGCCACCGGTAGAGGGTGGCTCGGGAGGTGCCCAGCAGCGTCTGGGCTTCGGCGATGCTGACCATGTGCACATCCTCGTCGATGGGTCCGACAGGTTCGCTGGGACCGGCGATCCGGTGTTTGCGGCGCAGGCTGCCGACCCGGTCGCGGGTGAACGGCAACCCGGTCGCGGTGATCACGCCTTGCCGGGCAAGCAGGCGCGCGATCGTCGCGTCGTCGTAGTGGGCGGCCAGCCGTCGAATACGCTCCAGCGTGTCGGCCTCGGTGCGGATCGCGCTGTCCACGCCGCGGCGCGGCAACGCGACGGTGATATCGGTATGAGCGCTGCCTTCCCACCGGATCCGGATCGCGGCCTGACCAGCGTCGCGGTCGACGTTGATGACGACCTCACCGATCAGCAACCGCAGCAACTGCTTTCGTTCTCGGATGGTGGTGGTGTCGGCGTCGAACACCGCCCGCAGGTCAGCACCCGCGTGGGATAGCCAGGCCACCTCTTCCTCGGTGAGCACCGCCGGCCGCCGGGACTGCTGCGCGGCCAGGTCGGCCTCGGCTTGACGTAGCGTGCCCAGCCGTACTTCCCAGTCGCGTTCCAGGCTGCGGGCGACCAACCGGTTCTCCGGCTCGACCGCGTCGAACTGGCGGCGGGCTCGCTGGGCCTCGTAACGGGCCCGCTCGACGCCCAGCTCGAACGCGCGCACCCGCCGGGCATGCTGATCCTCGGCCTCGGCCAGTGCGGCGGCGGTGGCCGCCAACGCGGCCGGCTGCAACACGGTGAACATCTCCTCGACCACGGCGGCGTCCAGGCGGCGTCCGCTCAGACTCTGGCAGCTGCGCGCCGAGCCGTACAACCGCAGTCCCTGCGCGCACAGATACCGTGGGACTCGGCCATCGGGGCCGGAGTAGCCGACCAGCATCCGCCGCCCGCACTTGCCGCACACCACCAGCCCCTGCAGCAAGGCGCGGCCCTCACGCACCGCCCCGCCGCCCTGCCCTTTGGGCGGGTGCACGTTGGCGCGCAACCGATCCTGGTTGGCCAGATAGGTCTGCCAGGACACATAGCCGGGATGATGATCCGGGATGGTCACCTCCCACTGCTCACGCGGCAATTCCTGATCGCGGACCACGATGCGGCCGGCCTCGTCCAGACGCCGACTCACCTTCGTTCGCCCGAACACGTACGCCCCACCATAGGCGGGGTTGGTCAAAAAATCGTGGACCGCCGGGTAGGTCGCCTCGGCCCAGCGGATGACCCGCGCGCCGGCGGACCGGCGCGGCAGCCGCAGGCCATCCGCACGCAGCGACAGCACCACCTGACGCGCCGAACCCAGCTCGTCGAACCGGTCGAACACCGCCGTGATCGCGGCGCGGACCGCCTCATCCCGGCTGAGCACCACCCGGTCGTCCTGGTCATAGTCCAGCCCCACCGGCAGCAGTTGGCGCAGCTCGCCCCGCGCGGCCTTGTGCCGCAGCCCGGCATTGAGCCGCGACCGCAGCACGTGCAGCTCAGCCTCGCTCATCGTGCCCTTCAACCCAAGCACGAGCCGGTCGTTGTAGTCACCGGGGTGATACATCCCGTCCGCGTCGGCGATCAGGGTGTCGGTCATCGCGCACAGATCCAGCAGGTGATACCAGTCTGCGTTGCAGCGCGCCAACCGAGACACTTCGATGCCCAGCACCAGGCCGACCTGCCCCAACCCGACCGCGGCGACCAATTCCTGAAACCCGTTGCGTGCGTTCGCATCCGCGCCCGAACAACCCAGGTCGTCATCGACCACCCGTACCCGGTCAGCTGGCCACCCCAAGTGCTGCGCTCGCTGCGCGAGTTCGTATTGCCGGTTGAGGCTTTCGGTGTTTTCCCGCACCTGCGTCATCGTCGATTGCCGCACATACACCCACGCCTGTCGTTGCAGGTGCGTTGCCCGGATCTTGGTCAGCTCAGCCATCGCTGCCGTCCTCGGCCAGCACACCCCTGGCGATCATCCGGGCCAGCAGCGACAACACTTGCGCCCGTGTGGGTTCCGGCAGCTGCTCCCAGCTCCCGGCGACACGCTCCTGCTCCCACGGCAGCCGCAGTTGCACCGCGGCCGCTATCCTGACTCCTCGCACGGCTCACCTCCTGGTCTCGTTGGCGCGGATCCAGTGAGGTGAGCCTTGCCCATCCCGGCCGTAACTGGTCGGACCCGGTCACGACGACACGCCCGTGTCACGCGCCAGCCGGGACCGCAACCGTCGAACCCCCTCGACCGACAACGTCGTCGCCAACCCCGCCAACACGGCGGCGTCGCTACCGAAGACATCCGTCGCGTCGGCCGCCACCATGCCCGGCGTGCCGTCCGGCAGCACGACCACCAGCCTCAGCACGCCCTGTCGTCGACGAAATGACAACGCTCGCAACTGTTCCCCGTACAATGGGTGCGCGCGATCAGTTACCGTGATCTCGCACGGCAGCACCGCGCGAAGCTGTTGCAGTCTGTCGCCTGCGCTGTCGGCGTCGGGAAAACCCATGTGGCACAAGCACTTGGGCATCACGTCGCCCGTCGGGGCGGCGACGTCCGGTTCGTCAAGTGCGCCCGCATGCTCGCCGACCTGGCCGGTGGCCACGCCGATCGCACCATCGGTCAGCGCATGCGCGAATACACCAGGCCGTTGGTATTGATCATCGATGACTTCGCGATGCGTGAACACACCACCACCCAGTCCGACGATCTCTACGATCTGGTCTCCGATCGGGCAATCGCTGGCAAACCCTTGATCCTGACCAGCAACCGCGCCCCCAAGGACTGGTATCCGCTGTTCCCCAACCCCGTCGTGGCCGAATCACTGCTCGACCGGCTGATCAACACCAGCCACCAAGTCCTCATGGACGGACCCAGCTATCGGCCCCGGAAACGACCCGGCCGCTCCACCAACTAGACACCGCCCCCCACGGGCCGGTAAGACCTACACCGAGGCCCGCACCTGGGGAATTACGTGACGCCAGCCCCTGGGGAATTACGCGACGGACGACACCAACCCAGCGCACAACACAAGATTTCCATTGTCGAACACCGGCGAGGTGGCGCTGAAACTGTGAGAGGCTCGCGTCGGAAGTGTCTATCAGAAGACGGTTGATTGACGCCTGAACAACATTTGATAATTAATCATCCCCGCTCGGAAGGGGCTTTCTCATTTTGATACCCCGCGTCGAAGCATTTCGTCCACGCATTGAGAATTAAATACCGGTAAACTACCCGGATGCCGGGGCGCAGATTCTTATTTGGTCTGTGGGGTGATGCCGAACTTTAGGGTAACTCTGAAATTCAATAATTTCTTTATCAATCTTCGGGCCAGTACTTCGACGCAAACATGAACAGTCCCCAGCTGAATGCCGCACCGTGGCGCTCTCCATTCCAAGGAAATTCGTACTCTTCGTGGGCGGGGAGAAGTTTGTCGAACAGGGTCCACTTGAGGCCACCCGTCAAGGGGCCAAACTGTTTCGTGAACTCACTGATGTCCATACTCCAGGGGGGCAACTCGGTTGGCGAATCGACGCGGGATGAATCGCTCCTCGAGTGCCAGTACCGTGCCGACTCAAGCACTCCTTCTTCACTGGCGGTCGCGGTGAAGTCAAATCCAGGCCACAATACGCTGCTGTATTTCAGTGATTTCGAGGACTGGCCTTCCATGCCCAGCACCTTCTTCATGTTTTCGAAACGAGAGGCTTCGTCGCCAAGAGCTTCGGATACCCGCTCATGTATGCGTTGTGCGTCAGCGACGGAAAGCCCGTGTTCGGCTAGCTTGTTTTCTAGCAGTTTCGCATTCTTGTTGACCATTCGTATCTTCATTGTCATGAGCAGGTAAATCTCGAAGTCGAGTATCTCAGAAACCGAAGCTGTATTCATCGTTTATTCCTTCATTTACCGAGGTAAGGCAAGAATTGGGTAAGGTCGCCCTTGAACACTGCAACCGAACCGTCAGAACGTACTATCAGTGCTACCTTCTGAGGTAACATCGCGGGTAGCACCACCTTTGTTCCATCGGGTAGGTTGACAATTCCGCCAGTGTCACCGAACGCTGTCTGAGCGGCAATCTCGGCTGCCTCCGCGGCCTGTTCCTGGTCAAGGTGCAGGGAAGTTACCTTGTCCGCCAAGGCCTGGAGCTGCCCGGAACCCTTCGGAACCGTCTTTACTTCCTCACCAATTTTCTTCGCCTGGTCGGCAATACTTGGGCTTGGGGGCGTGCCCGGTTGTGGTTGGGCGCCGGGCGTACGGGGTTGTTGTGGTGCGGGTTGTGTCCAGTATGGGATGTCGGCGCGTTTGGCGTCGTTGGCGGGCGGGTATTGGGCGTTGGCCGCATCTAATTGGCGCTCGAGTTGGGCCTTCAAGCTGTTGTAGTACCAGGCTTCTTGGTTATAAACCTGAACCGCGTTCCAATCGGAAGGATTGGGCGGATTGAGATTGTGGTGGTCGATGTCGCTTGTCAACTTGGTGTAGGCGTCTCGCGTCGCTTGCAGCGAAGGCGGGGGCGGTGGGCTGGCCCAGGGCGGAATGGGGGGCTGCCCCAGCGGTGGTTTGCCCGGCGGCGGAGACGGTGGCGGTGGAATCGGTGGTTGCGGCGCCAGCGGTGGCAGCACGGGTGGTGCTTGGGGTGCTGGGCCGGCTCCAGAACCCAGCATTTGGGCGCCGGGGCTCCCGGAGCCGCTAGGACCGCCGTCACCGGTGGAGGTCCCTGGTGGGCCGCCCTGCGGCGTAGCCGGTGGGGGCGGTGGCGGGGGTGCCGGAGGTTGGGGTGGGGGTGGGGAGTTGAGGGGTGTGGGCGGTGTCGCCGGGGTCGAGCGGGGGCGCTGGTGACGACGGGCCGCCGGGTCGTGGTGGTTGTGGGTGGACGTAGGCCAGCGGCTGCACCGTCGAGCGGGGCGCGGTGGTGACTGGACTGTGCAGCGTAGCGGCGGTGAGCATGCCAGCGGGTGCGCCGATACCGGGTCGCTTCACGGATGGTGGGCTGAACCCGTCACCGGAGGGCCGGATGTAGCTGGTTGCTCCCGCACCCGGATAACCACTGACCACACCAGCTGATTCCATTTGTGATCCGGCTGGCGGGGACAGGGTGCCAGCGCGGCTCCGCAGCGCCTCGCTAAGCCGCGCAGAACCCGGCCCCTCGATGGCTGGGCCGGCGATTCCTTCGGCGGGTGCGGCCTGGGCGAACATCCCCATCGGAGGCTGCGGCGCCCGGGCTAGCGTCGAAGCCCCGGCGGGCGTGGCCGCCGCCGAGGCACCACTTGGGGACGCCGACGCTGAGACCGAGCCGGCCAACGGCGCCGGCGGCGCACCTCCCATCCCGGCACCGACGGTTGGCGGGGCGATGACCGCGTGGGCGGCTTGCTCGCCGGCCTGCAGGGTTGCTTCGGCCGCGCTGATCGCCCCGGTGTCGGCCAACCCCACCACCGCGGCAGCCGGCGACCCGCCGGACACCGCCGGCGGAAACGGCACCATGACCGCCGCCGCGGCCGCGCGCAACGCCGCCCCGTAGGTCGCGCCATAGGCCGCCCCCGCGGCCGCATCTGCCCGTCATACTGCAGGTCCAACGCCACGATCTGCGGGGTCAACGCCCCCCACACCAGCGGGTTGAGCTGCCGGGCGGTGGCCTCATCGCATCGATTGGCCACCGCCTCCTGCGCGGTGACCATCGACGCCACCGCGCTCTGATGCGCGCCGGCCGCCGCCACCACATGGGATGCCTTCTCCAGCAGCGCCGCCGCCAGCAACTCATGCTGGGTATCCAGCGCACCCTGGGTGACCGCCGAGGCCGTCGCCCCCACCCCGCGCCAATTGGTGCCATACGTGGCCGCCCCACTGGCCGCCGAGGCCGCTACCACCGCCTGCACCTGCGCCGCCTGCGCGCTCAACGCTTCGGCATACGCCAACGTCGAGGCCGGACCAGACCCCGACACCAACGCCGTGTAATTGGCCTCCGGGCCAAACGCCGACCAGGGATGCGCCACCACAACCCGCTAACCGCTACCGGATCCGGGCCACCGCGCGCATCGCCTCACCAGCCACCGCCATCGCGCCGGCCACCCACTGGGCATCAGAAAACACCCCGCGCCCCGCCCCATACTCACCAGCGATGCCCACAAACGCCGCCCCCATCACAGCTAGCGCCGCGAACGCCGCCGAATCGATATCCACGCCCACCGGCACCACCGCCGATAACCTCGGTGTAGCCGCAGCCACCCCAGCACCCAGCCTCGCCGCCAACCCCGCCTGCGTCATCGCCGAAGCCCCCACCACCACCGGCGCCACCGCAAACACCACACCCAAGACCTCCGACTCCACACCCCGCAGACAAAACCCCCCAACCCTAACCCGCACCTGCCACCCCCGCACTGCACCAAACTCATACGCACCCGCGCCCACGACCGCGTCCACCGGGTGGCCACCGAACGCCGCAAAAAACCGCGCCACCCACCTGAACCGGCGAGCCGAGTCCGCCCGGGATGCCGGACCGGCCACGCCCGCCGGCTCCATGGCCGCCCTTCTGACGGGTAGCGGCCTTCGCAGGTGGAGGCTCTAGGACGCCATCGGCTATGAAATTAGCCGGTGGCACTTCTCTCTCGATGCCATTTCGTCGAGTATGGGCGGCATGGATGTCAAGGAAGTGCTGCTGCCGGGCGTCGGTCTGCGGTACGAGTTCACCAGCCACAAGGGTGAGCGGATCGGCATCATCGCCCGGCGCACCGGCGATTTCGACATCGTCGTGTACACCGCCGAGGACCCTGACGAATGCCGGCCGGTCTTCCGCCTCACCGACGAAGAGGCCGACACCGTGGCCCAGATTCTCGGCGCACCCAGAATCGCCGAGCGGTTCACCGAGCTGACCCGCGAGGTGCCTGGGCTCGAGGCTGGCCAGATCTCGGTCGAGCCCGAGAGTCCGTTCGTCGGCCGGCCGCTGGGCGACACCCGCGCCCGCACCCGCACCGGCGCCTCGATCGTCGCGATCGTCCGCGGCGACGACGTGGTCGCCTCGCCCGGCCCCG
Source organism: Mycobacterium pseudokansasii (assembly GCF_900566075.1). NCBI lineage: Bacteria > Bacillati > Actinomycetota > Actinomycetes > Mycobacteriales > Mycobacteriaceae > Mycobacterium > Mycobacterium pseudokansasii. Next base: position 1,446,001 of record NZ_UPHU01000001.1, read on the forward strand.
CGGAAACGCTGCGGGCACGCGACGTCCTGATTGTGATCGGCACCGAAGAGGGCATCGTCGGAGTCCGCCAGATCGTCAACAAAGGCTGAGCCGGTGGATGTTTCGGAGGCGCTGCTATTCGAGCTCGGCGCCCTCTTGGTCATGCTTGCTCTGCTCGGCGCCCTCGCCCGGCGGTTCGCATTGTCGCCGATCCCGGTCTACCTGTTAGCGGGTCTCGCGCTGGGTAAGGGCGGCATCCTGCCGGTGGCTGCCGCCGCTGACTTCGTCAGCACCGGCGCACCCATCGGCATCGTGTTGCTGCTGCTGACGTTGGGCCTGGAGTTCTCCGCGACCGAATTCGCCAGCAGCCTGCGTCATCATCTGCCGTCGGCCGGCGTCGACATCGTCCTCAACGCCACGCCCGGCGCGGTGACCGGCTGGCTGCTTGGGTTGGACGGCGTTGCCGTCCTGGCGCTGGCCGGCGTCACATACATCTCGTCGTCGGGTGTGATCGCGCGATTGCTCGAGGACTTACGCCGCCTGGGCAACCGCGAAACTCCGGCGGTGCTGTCGGTGCTGGTGCTCGAAGACTTCGCGATGGCCGGCTACCTGCCGATGTTCACGGTGCTGGCATTGCGCGGCAGCTGGCTGGACGCGCTGGGCGGGACGCTGGCCGCGATCGGCGCCCTTGTTGCGGCGTTTGCCGCGTCCTACTACTGGGGCCATCACGTGGGCCGCCTGGTGGCGCACCCCGACTCCGAGCAACTATTGCTGCGGGTCTTGGGCATCACCTTGCTGGTCGCGGCGGTGGCCGAGTCGTTGCACGCGTCGGCTGCTGTCGGCGCGTTCCTGGTGGGCCTGACCCTGACCGGGGAAACGGCCGACCGGGCGCGCAAGGTGCTGGGTCCGCTGCGCGATCTGTTCGCGGCGATCTTCTTCCTGGCGATCGGGCTGTCGGTCGGCCCCAAGGAGCTGCTTCCGATGCTTCCGGTGGCCGTCGTGTTGGCGGCGGTGACCGCCGCGACCAAGGTGCTGACCGGGATGTACGCCGCCCGCCGTGACGGAGTGGCGCGGCGCGGCCAGTTGCGCGCGGGCACCGCGCTGATTGCCCGAGGTGAGTTCTCGCTGATCATCATCGGGTTGGTCGGCGCGTCGATCCCCACAGTGGCGGCGCTGGCGACGTCGTATGTCTTCATCATGGCGATCATGGGCCCGGTCGTGGCGCATTACGCCGGCGGGCCGCTGCGGGCCGCTGCCTGAGACGAAGTCCGTCAGCCGATGTGCAAGGCGACGACCAGCCAGCGCCCTCCGGCTCCGGCGGTCACCCGTTCCACACGACAGGCGATCGCGTGGATCCGGTCTCCGCGGCTGTAGCTGCCGAACACCTCCGCCGCGGAGTCCGAGGACCCGACCGGTTGCAGTCGAACCCGGCGCAATACCGCGGTCCCGTACTGAGCGGCCACCACGTCGCTGACCGACAGCACGGCGTCGACCAGGTTGGGCGCCAGCAGCGAACGTAGCTGCGCGGCGGGACGACGGCGGTCGATGACTTCGAGCACTCGACGCAGTGCCGCGTCGGTGAAGACGCCTGCCTGGCGCATGGGCGCCGACATGCTCTGGGTCGTCGGCTGCTTGCTGCGGGGCCGGCGAGGCGCCCGTAGACTGCGCGGGCGTAAAGGTGCCTGCGTTGCTTGTCGGCACCGGGGGACTGCTCGGGTGGGCGGTTCATACTCGACCACCGGGACAACGGCGAAGGTCGGACGATGAGGTGGGTGGGAGCCAGGACTGATGCTCAACGGGCACTCTCCAGATCAAAACAGGTCAAACGATGGCAACGAGAGGATGTGGACCGCGCGGCCTGCTGGAGAGTGGCAGACAAACTGCCGGTCATCATTGCACACACCACGCCGGCGTGTACCCGCCCCGCAATGTGGCCGCGTCGAGTGGCTACCGTGAGCCACATCGGTCCAACCGCCAGATTGGGGACGAATTGACAAGGAGGACAGGGCCGTAAATGGTGACCCGGTTGTCCACGACGGACGCGTCTTTCTATCGGCTGGAGAACACCGCCACCCCCATGTACGTCGGGTCGCTGATGATCCTGCGCCGGCCGCGGGCCGGACTGAGCTACGAGACGCTGTTGGCCACCGTTGAACAGCGGCTGCCGCAGATACCGCGTTACCGGCAGAGGGTACGCGAGGTGAAGATCGGCATGGCCCGCCCCGTGTGGATGGACGATCCCGAGTTCGACATCACCTATCACGTCAGGCGCTCGGCGTTGCCGTCGCCAGGCAGCGACGAGCAACTGCACGAACTGATCGCGCGGCTGGCTGCCCGGCCGCTGGACAAGTCGCGGCCGCTATGGGAGATGTATCTCGTCGAGGGCCTGGAAAAGAATCGCGTTGCCCTCTACACCAAATCGCACCAGGCCCTGATCAACGGGGTGACGTCACTGGCCATCGGCCACGTCATCGCCGATCGGACGCGGCGTCCACCGCCGTTCCCCGAAGACATCTGGGTACCGGAACGCGACCCCGGCCACACCCGCTTGGTGCTGGGCGCCATCGGGGACTGGCTCATGGGGCCGGGAGCGCAGTTGCAGGCCGTCGGATCCGCGGTCGCCGGCGCGGTCACAAACTACGGCCAACTCGTCGACGCCGGCCGCCGGGTTCTCGATGTCGCGCGCACCGTGGCGCGCGGCACCGCACCCAATAGCCCGCTCAACGCCACCGTGTCGCGCAATCGACGATTCACGGTGGCTCGCGGACGGCTCGAGGACTATCGGGCGGTACGTGCCCGCTATGACTGCGACATCCACGACGTGGTGCTGGCCGTGATCGCCGGCGCGCTGGGCAATTGGCTGATGTCGCGCGGTGAGACGGTGGCGCCGACGGCGACGGTACGGGCTATGGCTCCGCTCGCCGCCTACGTTGATGACCAATTCGATTCAACGGGCCCCGGCCAGGCCATGAGCCAGGTGACCCCCTTCCTGATAGACCTGCCGGTGGGCGAGGGCAACGCCGTGGTGCGGCTGTCCCAGGTCGCGCACGCCACCGAATCGAACCCGACGGCCGCCAGCCTGGTGGACGCCCGGACCATCGTGACGCTGTCCGGCTTCGCGCCACCCACCTTGCATGCCATGGGCGTCCGGGTGGCGACCAGTTATTCGGCAAGGTTGTTCAACCTGCTGATCACCAATGCCCCTGGGGCGCAATCGCAGATGTACGTCGCGGGCACCAAGCTGCTGGAGGCTTACGCGGTGCCGCCGCTACTGCACAACCAGGCGCTGGCCATCAGCGTGACGTCCTACAACGGCATGCTGTATTTCGGGATCAATGCCGACCGCGACGCGATGAGCGATGTCGACCTGTTGCCGGGCTTGCTAAGCCAATCGCTCGAGGAGCTGCTGGAGGCGTCTCGGTAATTGTCCCGGTATTGTCCCGGTAATTGTCTCGGTGGGAATGGCTCGTGGAGTTACCATCCGATGTTGTGAGCACTGCGATAACCAACGGCGCGCCGGCCAAGACGGCGAAGACGAAGAAGAAGTCAACCCCGTCGGCCAAGCGCAAGATCCCGGCCAACGTCTACCATGCCGAATTATTCAGGCTGCAAACAGAATTCGTGAAGCTACAGGAGTGGGTGCGGCATTCCGGGGCGCGCCTGGTGGTCGTCTTCGAGGGCCGCGACGGAGCCGGCAAAGGTGGGACCATCAAAAGGATCACCGAATACCTCAACCCGCGCGTGGCCCGTATCGCGGCGTTGCCCTCCCCGACCGACAGGGAACGCGGACAGTGGTATTACCAGCGCTATATCGCACACTTGCCCGCCAAGGGCGAAATCGTGCTCTTCGACCGCTCGTGGTATAACCGCGCCGGCGTTGAAAAAGTCATGGGATTCTGTACGCCGCAAGAGCATGCGCTGTTCTTGCGGCAGACGCCGATCTTCGAGCACATGTTGATCGACGACGGGATCTTGTTGCGCAAGTATTGGTTTTCGGTGTCCGACGAGGAACAGTTGCGACGTTTCAAAGCCCGGCGCAGCGACCCCGTCCGGCAATGGAAGCTCAGCCCGATGGACCTGGAATCGCTGTACCGGTGGGAGGATTACTCACGCGCCAAGGACCAGATGATGGTGCACACCGACATCCCGACCAGCCCGTGGTATGTAGTGGAATCCGATATCAAAAAGCATGCGCGGCTGAACATGATGGCCCACCTGTTGTCCACCATCGACTACCGCGACGTGGAGAAGCCGAAGGTCAAGTTGCCCAAACATCCGTTGGTGAGCGGCAACTACCAGCGCCCGCCGCGTGAATTGTCCAACTACGTCGAAGACTATGCGGCGACGTTGGTCGATGGTTAGCGCGGCGATCAAGCGGGCTCGGCGACTCGGCCCATGATGCAGGTCTACGTCCCGGCCACCCTGGCCATGCTGCGGCAACTTGTCGCCGACGGTTCGCTGTGGCCGGTCAACGGCACGGCCTTCGCGGTGACGCCGAAATTGCGGGAGTCCTATGCCGAGGGCGACGACGACGAACTTGCCGAGGTGGCTCTGCAGGAGGCTGCGTTGGCGTCCCTGCGTCTACTGGCCGACGACGGAGGCGAGGGTCTGCCGCCGCGACGCGTGGTGATTGCCGCCGAAGTGGACGGCGTCACGTTGCGCCCCGATCTCGACGACGCCGTCGTCAGACTGACGGCGCCGGTTGCGATGGATCGGGTGGTCGCCGCCTATGTCGACAACGCAGCCGCCGAACCGGCCGTCACTGCGGCGATAGCGGTGATCGACGCCGCCGATCTCGGCGACGAGGACGCCGACCTGGTCGTCGGTGACGCCCAGGACCATGATTTGGCGTGGTATGCCAACCAGGAGTTGCCGTTCCTGCTCGACTTGCTTTGACAGCGTATTGCCAGGTGTCCTGCGGCGTCGGTCCAAGACCGGCGGTGCTGTCGGGTAGTAGCATCACTGCACCGTCCGCAACGCTCCCGGTGCCAGAGGAGTGGTCATGAGTACAGCCGCTGACCGTGCCCGTCAGCTCGACCTGGTTGCCCGACTGAAGTCGGCCTATCCCGAGCTTCCGGACGCCCCGACTCCCGACCTGCTCGACCACGATCGCTTCTGGGCGTACCTGAAGACCAACCATGACGTCGGCGGTGAGCCGGACGCGCCCATGAAGTACGAGAACAAACAGTACGAGTACTGGGAGCACATGACGTATGTGCTCTGCGAAGTGCTTGCGTGGCGCGGTATTTGGCTGTCGGAGGAGCGCCGGCGGATCGGCAACGTCGACGTGGGACGTGCGGTCTATCTCGGCTTTCCCTACTACGGTCGCTGGCTCTGGGCGGTCGCACGGGTGCTGGTGGAAAAGCATCACATCAGCCTGGGTGAGCTCAGTGAACGAATGGCAGCGGTCAAGGCCCGCTATGCCGGTGGCCTCGACGGTAAAAAGCTTGAGGCGCAACCGAACTCAGAAGGTGACGGCGCCGGCGTGATCCGCAATGCCCACCACACCCATGCGGTCGGCAAGGGCGATCCGCAGGTGTATGCGGGTCTGGCCGGGCAGCCGAGGTTCCGCGTCGGCGACGCGGTGGTGGTGCGCGAACTGCCTGCGTTGTTGTATACCCGCACCCCGGAATACGTACGGGGCGCCGCCGGCGAAATCGCATCGGTCGCCTACGAAAGCCCGGCCCCCGAGGACGAGACGTGGGACCGGCCCGATTCGCAGCCGGAGTGGTTCTACATCGTCCGGTTCAACCTGTCCGAGCTATGGCACGGGTACACCGGGACCACCAGCGACACCTTGCAGACCGAGCTACCCGAGCGGTGGCTGGCGGCGGCCGGAGGGTAGGAGTTTCGACATGACCGACCGGGATCACCATCAGGAGCACGACCACGAGCGGACGCTGGCCCCCACGGTGGACGAGATCACCGACTTCGAGGTACTCGAGATCGCGCTGCGTGAATTGTGCATCGAGAAGGGGATTTTCACCGCCGAAGAGCACCGGCACTTCACCGAGTTCGCCGAGCAGATCAACCCGACGCCGGCCTCGCACCTGGTGGCGCGCGCGTGGCTGGATCCTGGGTTCAAGCAACTGGCGCTCACCGATGCGCTGGCGGCCAGCAAAGAGGTCGGCGTCGACTGGCTGGAACCCACCGGCTTCGGCACGCCCAGTGACTTCACCGCGTTCCAGATCCTCGAGGACACGCCGACGTTGCACCACGTGATCGTCTGCGCGTTGTGTTCTTGTTATCCGCGACCGATTCTCGGCAACTCTCCGGAGTGGTACCGCACGCCCAACTATCGCCGGCGGATGGTCCGCTGGCCGCGTCAGGTGCTTGCGGAATTCGGGCTTTATCTGCCCGACGACGTCGCGATCCGGGTGGAGGATTCCAACCAGAAGCACCGGTTCATGGTGCTGCCCATGCGCCCGGAGGGTACCGACGGCTGGGACGAAGACCGGCTGGCCGAGATCGTCACCCGGGACTGCTTGATCGGCGTGGCCCTGCCCAAACCGGGTGTCACGACCAACGTCATCACCGCCACCCGGGCGGCCATCCATCCTGCCGGTGAGTGACGGGCAGCCCATGAGGGATCCGGAGCCGATCGAGCTGACGACCGTCGCGCCGCTGCAGAAGATCGTGGAACGCAATCAGGTCTGGTCGCGAATGGCCGCAAAGTATGGCGTGACCAACCCGGTGCCCCCGTGGAAGACCAGCTTGGACGGCCTGTGCGACGCGCTCGACCGCGCCGCCTGCAGCGCGGACATTCCTGATTTCAAGCAGCGACGAGATGAGGAAGACGCCCTCTCGGCCAGCCTCTATGCCAGCTTGCCCTACCCCGAGAACCAGTTGGTGGCACTGGCCCACTCGCTGGTCGCTTGCGGCGTCATCGGTGAAGCGGAGCTGGCACAACGCCTCGCCAGCATCCGCAGACGCCTCGAAGCCTGACCGGACCCCGGCTGCCGGGAAACACCGGCCACAGCCGGTTATCGGGTCCCAAACCCCGCTCGAGCGTCCTGTGATGCAGCTTGCACATTCCGGTCTGGCTACGGAACCGTAAGTTACGGTACCGTAGCTTCAATGACGTGGGCGTGAGCTTGCCCCGCTACCCAGGCGGAAGCCAATGGCCGCGCCGCAATCAGGAGCTTCGCATGAGTAAGAAACACGCGGTGATCAACGCTAAAGTCGCCGACACCAGGCGGCCGGCCGTTGCCGGCGCTGACCGGCATCCGGGCTGGCATGCGCTGCGCAAAATCGCGGAGCGAATCACGACGCCACTGTTACCCGACGACTATTTGCAACTGGCCAATCCGCTGTGGTCGGCGCGGGAATTACGGGGCCGGATCCTCGAGGTCCGCCGCGAGACCGAAGACTCGGCCACCTTGGTCATCAAGCCGGGCTGGGGCTTCAGTTTCGACTATCAACCGGGCCAGTACATCGGGATCGGGCTCTTGGTCGACGGACGCTGGCGCTGGCGCTCGTATTCGCTGACGTCGAGTCCAGTCGGGACCACCGGCTCCGCGCGCACCGTCACCATCACCGTGAAGGCGATGCCCGAAGGTTTCCTGTCCACCCACCTGGTGGCCGGCGTGGAGCCGGGGACCGTGGTGCGCCTGGCCGCCCCTCGGGGCAACTTCGTGCTGCCCGATCCCGCGCCGCGCTCGATGCTGTTTGTCACCGCTGGATCGGGGATCACGCCGGTGATGTCGATGCTGCGAACATTGGTGCGCCGCAACCAGATCACCGATATCACGCATCTGCATTCGGCGCCCACCGAAGCCGACGTGATGTTCGGCGCCGAGCTGGCCGCCCTGACCGACGACCATCCCGGGTATCGGCTGAAGGTGCGCAAGACCCGCACCGAGGGCCGTCTGGACCTCGCCCGGCTCGGCGACGAGGTGCCCGACTGGCGCGACCGGCAAACCTGGGCGTGCGGACCCGCCGCCATGCTCAACCAGGCCGAAAACGTCTGGGCCGAAGCTGGTATCAGCGACCGGCTGCACCTGGAGCGGTTCGCAGTGTCCAAGGCGGCACCCGCCGGCGCGGGTGGCACGGTCACGTTCGCCCGCAGCGGGAAGTCCGCGGCGGCGGATGCCGCGACTTCGGTGATGGATGCGGGCGAGGGCGCCGGTGTGCAGATGCCTTTCGGATGCCGCATGGGCATCTGTCAATCGTGTGTGGTCGACCTGGTAGCGGGTCACGTGCGCGACTTGCGGACCGGTCAGGAGCATGATCCCGGCACGCGGATCCAGACCTGTGTGTCGGCCGCCTCGGGTGACTGTGTGGTCGACATTTAAAGCTACCCGCTGGTAACTTACGGATACGTAGCCTACGATGGCGTAGGTACGGTTTCGATCAAAGAGACGTACGACGTAGGGAGAAGACAATGGCGATAACCGACGTCGACGTATTCGCGCATCTGACGGACGCCGACATCGAAAACCTGGCAGTTGAGCTCGACGCCATCCGCCAGGACATCGAAGATTCGCGTGGCGAGCGCGATGCCCGCTACATCCGCCGCACCATTGCCGCCCAGCGTGCGCTCGAGGTGAGCGGCCGGCTGATGCTGGCTGCCGGCTCGCGGCGCGGCGCATGGTGGGCGGGCGCGGCGACCCTGGGCGTGGCCAAGATCATCGAGAACATGGAGATCGGCCACAACGTGATGCACGGCCAGTGGGACTGGATGAACGACCCGGAGATTCACTCCTCGACCTGGGAGTGGGACATGAGCGGGTCGTCCAAGCACTGGCGCTACACCCACAACTTCGTGCACCACAAGTACACCAACATCCTGGGCATGGACGACGACGTGGGCTACGGCATGCTGCGCGTCACCCGCGATCAGCGGTGGAAGAAGTACAACATCTTCAACCTGGTCTGGAACACGATCCTGGCGATCGGGTTCGAGTGGGGAGTTGCATTGCAGCACTTGGAGATTGGCAAGATCTTCAAGGGCCGGGCGGACCGTGATGCCGCCAAGATCCGGCTGCGCGAGTTCTCCGGTAAGGCCGGCCGCCAGGTGTTCAAGGACTACGTGGCGTTCCCGGCACTGACGTCGTTGTCGCCCGGCGCGACATACAAGTCCACCTTGACCGCCAACGCGGTGGCCAACGTGATCCGCAACGTGTGGTCCAACGCCGTGATCTTTTGCGGGCATTTTCCCGACGGCGCTGAGAAGTTCACCAAGACGGACATGATCGGCGAGACGAAGGGGCAGTGGTACCTGCGACAGATGCTGGGCAGCGCCAACTTCGACGCCGGTCCCGCGCTGCGCTTCATGAGCGGCAACCTGTGCCACCAGATCGAGCACCACCTGTACCCCGACCTGCCGAGCAACCGCCTCGCCGAGATCTCACTGCGGGTGCGCGAGGTATGCGACAAGTACGACTTGCCTTACACCACAGGACCGTTCCTGGTGCAGTACGCCAAGACGTGGCGCACGCTGGCCAAGCTGTCGCTGCCCAACAAGTATCTGCGCGACAATGCCGACGACGCGCCGGAGACGCGCAGCGAGCGGATGTTCGCTGAACTGGAACCGGGTTTCGCGGGCATTGATCCGGCGACTGGGCGCCGGCGTGGTCTCCAGAGCGCGATTGCGGCGGTGCGTGGCTGGCGGCGCGGTAGGCGTCTGCCCCCGGCATCGTCAAGCGCCACAGACGATCTGGCGGCCTAGCGGCCGTCGCCCAGTGTGTAATGACTGCGAGAATTCGCCGATATTCTCGCAGTCATTACACGTTCGGCGCGCCATGGCGTGCGGTATGCCGATCTCCCTAGTCGAGCCGCTCGATGATGGTGGCATTGGCCATGCCGCCGCCTTCGCGCATCGTCTGCAGCCCGTAGCGCCCGCCGCGCTGGTGCAGCGCGTTGACAAGCGTGGTCATAATGCGCACGCCACTGGCCCCCAGTGGGTGGCCGATCGCGATGGCCCCGCCGTTGACATTCGCCTTGGTCAGATCGGCGCCGGTGTCGTGTGCCCAGGCCAGTACGACCGGAGCGAATACCTCGTTCACCGCAAACAGGTCGATGTCGGCCAACGTCAAACCGGCTCGGCGCAATACATTTTCGGTGGCAGGAATGACCCCGGTCAGCATGTAGAGCGGGTCGGAGCCGACCACCGTCGTGGTGTGGATGCGGGCCAGCAGGCGCAGGCCGAGCTTGGCGGCGACGTCGCTGCTCGTGATCAACACCGCGGCACTGCCGTCGGACAGCGGCGACGAGTTGCCCGGCGTGATTGACCAATTGATCTGCGGGAAACGGTCTTTCAGCGCCACGCTGTAGAAGGCCGGCGGCAGCCCTGCCAGGGTCTCGATCGTCGTGCCGGGCCTGATGCTCTCGTCGGACGCGAGCCCGGCGATCGGGATCAGCTCGGCGTCGAAGAGCCCTTCTTAGGTGGCTTGAGGGTGGCCCGAGCCGCCTTCTCGTGGCTGGCTGCCGAGAACTCGTCGAGTTCGGTGCGAGAAAAGCCCCACCGTGCTGCGATCAGCTCGGCGCTGATGCCCTGCGGCACCAGGCCTTCCGGGTAGCGCCGGGTCATGTCGTCGCCCGTCGGGTTGCTCCCTTGCAGTACCGAGGTGCCCATCGGAACCCGGCCCATCGACTCCACACCACCGGCAATGACGAGGTCGTAAGCGCCGGCCAAAACGCCCTGAGCGGCGAAGCTGATGGCCTGCTGGCTGCTGCCGCACTGGCGGTCGATCGTGACGCCGGGAACCGATTCCGGGAAGCCTGCGCCCAACAACGCGTTGCGTGCGATGTTGGCGGCCTGGTCGCCGACCTGGGTGACGGCCCCGGCGACCTTATCGCCAACCCGGGCAACGCAGCCGCGACGAATATGTGCTCACCGAAGCCGGTTTCGATTTCATGCCGGTGGTCTTTGCGATGTTCCGTTGGGGCAAACGGCATCTGGCGAGTGGCGATCGGTTCCAACTGACCCTCTTGGGCTGCGGCGCCGCTGCACAGATCAAAATACGTTGCGGCAAAGAGCATCTGGTACCGCCCGACGAGCTTGGTATCCGGCTGGTCACGTCTCCCTGAGTACTGCTAGCAGTCTGCGCGCGGCGGCGACCCGCCGCGCGGCAGGCCCGGACAAGCCTTCCAGTGCGCATTCGGGATCGGCGGGCGGCCCCATATGCCCACAGCCGCGCGGGCAGTCGTGAATTGCCGCGGCCAGGTCGGCGAACGCCAACAGCACGTCTTCGGACCGGATGTGGGCCAACCCGAACGAACGGATCCCCGGGGTGTCGATCACCCAGCCCGAACCTTCGTTGCCGGTTTGCAGCGGCAATGCCAAGGATTGTGTCGAGGTATGCCGGCCTTTGCCGACGTCGGTGACCTCCCCGACCGCCCGATCAGCTTCCGGCACGAGGCGATTGACCAGCGTGGACTTGCCGACTCCGGAATGTCCGAGCAGGACGGTGATCTTACCGTCGAGCAAGCCGGCCACCGCGAGCAGCGGGTCGTCCCGGCCCGCGACCACTACGGTGAGGTCCAGGTCGGCGAACTGTTCGGCGAACGGCCCGGGTGGGGCCAGGTCGGTCTTGGTCAGGCACAGTATGGGCGTCAGCCCGCCCGCGTACGCGGCGATCAGTGCCCGGTCGACCAGGCCGGTGCGTGGCGGCGGATCCGCCAGCGCGACTACGATTAGCAGTTGATCGGCGTTGGCGACAACCACTCGTTCGGTGGGATCGGTGTCATCGGCGGTGCGGCGCAACACCATTCGTCGCGGGCCCCGCCGGACGATGCGGGCCAGCGTGTCCGGCCGCCCGGACAGGTCGCCCACCACGTCGACGTCGTCTCCGACAACGATGGGCGTGCGGCCCAGCTCGCGTGCCCGCATGGCGGTGATGCGACGATCCGGGTCCCCGCCGAGCACACAACCCCACCGGCCGCGGTCTACGCTGACCACCATTGCGGCCTCGGCGTCGGCATGTTCGGGGCGGGTTTTGGTCCGCGGCCGCGAACCGCGGCCGGAGCGGACCTTGACGTGGGATTCGTCGTAATCGCCGGGCCTCAAGCGTTTGGCCCCGCGACCATCTCGGCCCACAGCCGTGGAAACTCCGGCAGCGTCTTGGTGGTGGCGCCGATGTCGTCCACCTCGATTCCGGCGACCCGCAGTCCGATGATCGCGCCGGCCATCGCCATCCGATGATCCGCATAGGCGCGCCAGAGGCCGCGTCGTAACGGGGTCGCGGTGATCACCAGGCCGTCCGACGTTTCCCGGCAGTCACCGCCCAGGCGGTTGATCTCGGTGCTCAGCGCGGCGAGGCGGTCGGTTTCGTGGCCGCGCAGGTGGGCGATGCCGGTCAGCCGCGACACCGATCCCGGGGTGGCAAGCGCCGCCACTGCGGCTACCGACGGCGTGAGCTCACCGACGTCGCGCAGGTCGACGTCGAACCCGTGGTAGACGGCGGGCCCTCGCACCTCCAACATTGAATCTGTATGCGAGACAACGGCATTGAGCTTTCGCAGGACATGCAGTATGTGGTCGGCGGGCTGGACGCTGTCGGCCGGCCAGCCGGTGATACGCACCATGCCGCCGCTGACCACGGCCGCCGCCAGGAATGCCGCCGCATTGGTGAGATCCGGTTCGACTTCCCACTGGCGTGCCTCGACCGCGCCGGGCGCGACCCGCCAACGATTCGGAACCGAGTCGTCGACGTCGACGCCGGCCTGGCGCAGCATTGCCACCGTCATCGCGATGTGCGGTGCCGACGGCAGCGCCGCGCCGGTGTGCTGCACGGTCAGTCCCTGGGTGAACGATGCCGCGGACAGTAGCAGGCCTGACACGAACTGCGACGACGCGGATGCGTCGATGGCGACCGTGCCGCCGGCGACCGATCCGGTGCCCTGGACGCGGAAAGGCAGACCCGCACCGTCGACCTGGACGCCCAGACCGCGCAGCGCATCCAGCAGCGGCGCGATGGGCCGGGCCCGGGCCTGCTCGTCGCCGTCGAAAGTGACCACGGCGGCGCTCAGTGCCGCCAGCGGCGGGACGAAACGCAACACCGTGCCGGCCAGGCCGCAATCCACTCGGGCACCGGGACCGGGGTCCAGCCGGCCACTGACCGTCAGTTGGGAGCCCGTCCCGTCGACGCGCAGGCCCAGGGTTTGCAGCGCGGCGATCATCAGATCGGTGTCCCGGCTGCGCAACGCGCCGCTGATCATCGAGGAGCCTTGCTGTTGCGCGGCCGCCAGCGCAGCCAGCACCAGTGTGCGGTTGGTCTGCGATTTCGAGCCCGGAACGGTCACCGTCGCGTGCACCGATGCCGGCATAGACGGGGCCGGCCAGGCCTGCAGGGGCTCGGTGCTGCTCACGGCTACATCCTGCCGTGTCGGCGGTTGTCGTGTGTACCAGGCACCATGGGATTCATGTGCGGACGATTCGCGGTCACCATCGATCCCGCCCGGCTGGCCGAGGAAATCAAGGCGATCGACGAAACCACCGGCGCCGGACCTACGGCCGAGGCGCCCAACTACAACGTGGCGCCGACCAACGCCATCATGACGGTCGTGTCGCGCCACAGCGAGCCGGATGATCAGCCATCGCGCCGGGTGCGGCTCATGCGCTGGGGCTTGATCCCGCCGTGGGCCAAGGCCGCGCCGGACGGCGCGCCCGACACAAAGGGCCCGTTGCTGATCAACGCCCGCGCCGACAAGGTCGCCACGTCCCCCGCGTTCCGGAATTCAGCGCAGCGCAAACGCTGCTTGGTGCCCATGGACGGATGGTACGAATGGCGCGCCAATCCCGATGCCGCGCCGGGGCGCAAGACCGCCAAGACCCCGTTCTTTCTGCACCGCCGCGACGGCGACCCGGTGTTCATGGCCGGGTTGTGGTCGGTGTGGAAGCCCGATAAAGCGGCTGCGCCGCTGCTGAGCTGCACAATCATCACTACGGACGCCGTGGGGCCAATGGCCGAGATCCACGACCGGATGCCGCTGATGCTGGCCGAATCCGACTGGGACGCCTGGCTGAATCCGGATGCCCCGCTGGATCCGGAGTTAGTGGCCCGTCCGCCGGACGTGCACGACATCGAGCTGCGTCGGGTGTCGACATTGGTCAACAACGTGCGCAATAACGGGCCGGAGCTGATCGAGGCCGCCGAGCGGCAATCGGAGCAGATGAAGCTGCTGTAGTGGCGGCTATGAACTCCGGCGTCACGTAGTTTCGCGGGCATGTCGGGGCGGAATCTGTCGCCGCTCGACGACGCCTGGCTCGCCGTCGAGTCGGTTCCCGAGAGGCTCGAGATCAAGATTCCGCTGTGGGGCCAGATCGACCACGCGGCACCGCCGGACACCATCTTCGCGACCAACCCTTCGTCGTTCGCGTCACGGCTGATGGCCGCAAACATCAGAGACAAAACGCGCTTATGCAACACGCATTTTTACATGCCGCCACAGTTCAACGCACTCGACCTGATGTCGGACGGCGAAACCGACCGCGGCCTGCTGGACACCTGCTGATCGTCCTGCCCGAGTTCGGTGTCCATCGCTTCGAGACGCGCCGCGAATGCACCGGCTTCGTCTTCAATCGCGTCTGGGCCGCAATCAAACGCGAGCCACTGGCTGTCGTCGCCGAAGGCGTGGCCCGCCCGGAGGATGTCGACGGGATGTTCAGGGTGAACTGGCGGGTGCCGGTCGGGCCGTTCCAGATGAAGGGCCTGGTTGGCCTCGACGTGGTCCTCGACATCGAGAACCACTACGTCGACGAGTTTCCGTACTTGCCCAGGCATGCGCGGGACGTGTTGCAGCGACACGTCGATGCCGGGAAGCTCGGCGTCAAATCCGGTCAGGGCTTTTACAAGTACACCTAGCGCGTTCGCAGGGCAGCTGTGCGAGCAGCCGCGAAAGCCCCAAAACCCCTGGCGTGGCGGGAGCTTTCGCGTCTGCTCGCCCAGCACTGCTCGCCCAGCAGGGGGAGTTACGCACGCCGAGCCAGATAGGCGAGCGCGAGCTTGGCGGCGTTGGCGCCGCACATGCCGTGCGCACCGGGTCCCGGTGGGGTGGCCGCCGAGCAGATGTACATACCGGGCACACCAATGGTGTACGGCGACAGCGTGGTTCGCGGCCCGAATACCAGCTGGCGAATGTCCTTTGCGCCGGTCATGATGTCACCGCCGACATAGTTGGCGTTGTAGGAAGACATTTGCAATGTGGTACGGACGGCCTGTCCCACGATGCGTTCCCGGAACCCGGGAGCGAACCGCTCGATCTGGGCGATGATCGCCTCTGCGGCGTCGCCGGTGTAGCCGTTGGGGACGTGCGCGTAGCTCCACACCGGGTGAACGTTGCCGACCGAGCGTCGCGGATCGGCCAGATACTGCTGACCAACCAGTACGAACGGCCGCTCCGGCATGCGTCCGGCATGGATCTCCCGCTCGGTCGCGGCAAGTTCGGAGTAGGTGCCGGCCAGGTGCACCGTGCCGGCCCGATGGGCATCCGGGTTCGTCCAGGGCACCCCGCCCTCGACGGCGAAGTCGACTTTGAACGCACCCGGACCACGCCGAAACCTGGTGAAGGCAGCCGAAATACGGCGCGGAAGACGGTCCCCCAGGATCCCGGCGACCGCGCTCGGCGCCAGATCGAACATGGTGACGTCCGCCGGTGGCAGCTGCGACGCCGTCGCGACCCGGACACCGGTCTCGATCTTGGCGCCCAACCCATCCAGCAGCGCCACCATAGCGTTGGTGATTGACTGCGATCCGCCTTCGGCCACTGCCCAGCCGTGGCGGTGGCCGGCCGCGATGATGCCCATCCCGACAGCGGAGGTCAATGGGTAATGCAGCGGCCGGAAGGCGTGGGCCGCAACGCCTCCGAACAAGGCCCGCCCCTGTTCGGTGCGAAACACGCGGGCCAACGCCGACCCGGGAAGCACAGTGGGTGCGCCGAACCGGGCGAGCATCAGCGGATGGTGCGGGAACCGCAGCAATGGCCGCATGATGTCCTCGCTCAGCGCGTCGAACCGGGCGGCCGGGTAGCCGAAGGCCAGCCGCCACCGCGACCCGTCGTAACCCAGCCCCGCCGCGGTCTGCTCCACCGAGCGGTACAGCACCCCGGCGCTGCCGCCGTCGAGGGGATGCACACAATCGATCTCCGGCCAGCGCCAGGA
The DNA here is from genome assembly GCF_900566075.1 of Mycobacterium pseudokansasii. NCBI lineage: Bacteria > Bacillati > Actinomycetota > Actinomycetes > Mycobacteriales > Mycobacteriaceae > Mycobacterium > Mycobacterium pseudokansasii. The sequence continues at coordinate 1,462,082 of NZ_UPHU01000001.1, forward strand.
CAGGCCGTACCGTTGCAGCTCGAAGCGGCTCAGGAACTCCGAGCCGACGGCCATCGGGTGGATGGCCGAGCAGTGGTCGTGCAGCAGGCCGGGCAAGATGGCCTCGCTGCTGCGGGCGCCACCGCCGACTTCGTCGGCGGCTTCGAGCACGGTCACCTGCACGCCTTCGGCGGCCAAGGAGATGGCGGCGGCAAGCCCGTTGGGCCCGCCGCCCACCACCAGGGCGGTGCTCATGCCACTGCCCTGAGTTTGTCGCCGCGCAGCGACCAGCTCACCCGAGTCGGGATGGGGCCGTTGGGCAGCCAGGGCTGTTCGGCGACCGCGTCGGCCACCTTCCAGGTGCCGCGTTCGATGACCCCGAGTGCGGCGTCGATCAGCTTGTAGTGCTGAACCCCGCTGCCGAACGCCTCCGACTCCACCCAGGCGATGACGCATTCGCCCGGCTCGAATTCGGCTTGACGCTGCACGGCCCGGATCAAGTCTTCATTGTGCAGGTGACCGTCGCCGAAGTTGAACCCGATCAACGAGTTGCACAAGAACTCGCCTTCCCGCACGGTGCGCGCGTCGACGTCGGGCAGGTGCTTCAACAACAGCGAGAACAGGCCGCGGCCCTGACTGTGCATGGCGCGCCACGCGATCGTCTTCTGCGCGGTGATCTCCGCCCACGCCGGTTCGTAGCCGAACGCGACGAACTGATCCACCTGGTTGCGCGCCGACCGGATGACCCGGTCCAGCTTCACCTCTGCGCCCGGCGCAAACGCCCACACGGCAGCGGCCCAGTTGCCGGCGTATTGCCGCAGCGAGGGCAGGAAGGAGACCTTGTCCGGCCGCAGATTGCCCAGCACCGGGAAGAACAGCAGGCCCGCCACCAGCGCGGCCGCGAGCCACGGCGAGGACATGTCGGTGACGTAGTAACCGTTCCAGGCCGGGAATCCCAGGAACAAAAACACTGTCGTGTAAGCGAATACGACATTCCACTCCAGCGGAACGGCCAGCGGGAAGGTCGAGATGATGAACAGATGGAAACCCACCATCAACAGCGCCGCGGCCAGCGTCAGCCACTTGTTCGTGGAGAAGAACAGGACCAGCGGGGCGGCGATCTCGACGAAGGTGCCGTTGACGTGCGCCATCAAATGCGCCACCCGCGACGGCAGCAGATCGCGCGGGAAGTCACGATAGTGCGCCCGCTTGAGCCATGTGAACGGGATGAAGGGACTGTTGCTCACCATCGGCGGAATGACGTTGGAGAAGTGCTTGCCGAACTTCGAGAAGCCGGCGCCGACCCACACCACCACGATCAGCATCTTCAGCGCGATGATCATGTCGGTGAACGGCAGGACGGTGAAGAAGACAAGCGCCGGGAAGTACTGCTCGCCACGGGCAGCCAGAAAGATGGTCTTGTCCCGCAGGCCGATCAGCACCAGCAGCACGATCGGCCCGACCAGCAGCGCGGGGTTGACCAGCCCGGAGATGTTGTACGGCAACGCTTTTGAGAGCCAGTCGCTGTGCACGCCCGGTGACAGTAGCGCGATGGTCACGCTGACCAACAGTGCCAGGTAGAGCCCGATGTCGAACCAGGTGCGCCGGTCGCCGTTGGTGAACGGCACCCACCGCCACGGCCGCAGCCGGATGGTGCCCGGTCGGGCCCAGAACAGGATGCCGCCGGTCATCGGCTTGATCTTGCCGGCCAGCGGACCCCACGAGCCGGCAACGCCGATGGCCTCCAGCAGCACTGTCCACAGGATGACCTTCTGGTAGACGATGGGCTGGTCCCACCATTCGGTCACGTGCCAGAAGGCCGGCAGCCCCGACGTTGCGGTGGCCAGCGTGATGCCGCCGACCGCGAAGAACACGACCAGCTTCACAATGTAGATCAGGTGCACCATCCGCGGCGCGCCGAAACCGTTTTCGGCCCAATCGACGGCGAGGATCCGCATTCGCTCCATCAGCGGTTTGCGCAAGAACGCATCCGGATCGAGTGCGGGCAGGGCCGGTTTTGTGAATCCCATTGTCTTCGCTCCTTGGGTTGCGATGAGTTTCGACAACGTTAGGAATCGCCTTGAGACCTGACACCGTCCCGAGTCGACAAAACCGGGTGTCGGCCTTATCGCCGGAAAACAACCGCGGCGGCTAACGTCAACCAGGTGGAGGAAACGGGCCCCGACAGCGATGTCGAGGTGAGCCGCTACGTTGCCGAGGTCGCCGGCCGACTGCAGCGTCGGTTGGCCGACGTGACGTCGGAGATCCATCGTGCCCTCGAAGGGCAGATCCCCGATTTGCGCCGCGACGCGCGGATCATGGAGCTGCTCGGGGCCAGCATCGAGGGCAACGTGGACACGATGCTGCACGCGTTGCAGTACGACATCGCGGTCGAGCGCGTCGAGGCGCCGACCGCCGCGCTGGAGTACGCGCGCCGATTGGCGCAACACGGGGTGCCCGTCAACGCGTTGGTGCGCGCCTATCGGCTGGGTCAGCGCAGGATGAACGAGCTGATTTTCGCCGAAATGCGCGCCACCGAGATCCCGGAATCGATGCGGGTTGCGGTGATCGAGGCGATGAACGCCGCGATCTTCGAATACATCGACTGGATGTCGCAGCAAGTCGTCGCCGTCTACGAAGACGAGCGCGAACGGTGGCTGGAAAACCAGAACGCCCTGCGGGGCGTGCGGGTGCGCGAACTCCTGGCCGCAACCAAGAGCATCGATGTCGACGCGGCAACCACGGCGATTCGCTATCCGTTGCGCTGGCACCACGTCGGGCTGATCATGTGGTCCGGGGACCAAGATTTCGATGTCGACGAACTTCCCCGGCTGCAACGGTTTCTTCGCGGGCTGGGTGAATCCGTCGGCGCTGAGGCCAGCCCCCTGTTTGTGGCCGCCGACCGTAGTTGCGGATGGGCCTGGCTGCCTTTTCGGGCCGCTGTCGCCGATGCTGTTTCGAAAGTCCGCCAGTTCGCGCTGTCCCGGCCGAATTCACCCAATGTGGCAATAGGAAACATGGCCGGCGGCGTCGAGGGCTTCCGCCGCACCCACCGGGAGGCGCGCGAGGCCCACGGTGTCGCGATCGCCGGTGATCGCCGCGCAGCGACGGTGGTGGCGGCCGGTGACCCGGGGCTGTCCGTCGTGGCGCGTATAGGTGGCGATTTGGCCGGCACCCGCGACTGGGTAGCCCGGGTGCTCGGAGACTTGGCGGGGGACAACGAAAACGACGAGCGCCTGCGGGAGACGCTGCGCGTGTTCCTGGGTTGCGGCGCCAGCTACAAGATGGCCGCCGCCGAGCTCAACATGCACTTCAACACGGTGAAGTATCGAGTTGGCCGCGCCGTCGCCCGGCGGGGCCGGGACATCGGCGGCGATCGGCTCGACGTGGAACTGGCATTGCTTGCCTGTCACTGGTACGGCGCCGCGGTGCTGCAGCCGAAATAGCCGGGCCGGCCGCCGCCTCAGCCAGCGGCCCGGTCGGTGGCCGGGGCGGTGAGGGCGTGCACCAAGGTGATGATCGCCGGGACGAGCGCCGGGAACAGGGTCAGAGCGAGCATTCCGGCAATGGTCAAGTACGGCATGAGTGGCTCACATTTCTTCCGCCGTGGTGCGGAGGTGAAAAAGGTTATTTCACTGCGTGATTCGGTATTGAGCGACCGAATTCGAGATCAGTGTCCGGTCAAGCGCGACGCTGCGCCGCTGACAAACGTACTGACTGCGCCGCAGCGCAGGAATGTCGCCAGCCAACGAAGTTGCGACCCGGTTTTGTCTTCCGGCGACAAAGCCAGTGCGGCGGGTGCGCTGTCAGGGCAGTCGCCGCTGGACCTCGAGGGCCAAGCACAACTCGGCGAGATCCGTTGGCCGCGAGAGTAACCGGCCGGTCAGTTCCTCGATCCGGCGCAGCCGGTGCCGCACGGTGTTGGGATGGCAGAAGATCGTCGCGGCGGCCTGGTTGGCAGAGCCGCCGGCGCTTAGCCATGCCTGGAAGGTATCGAGCAGGGTGACGCGCTCCTCGCTGGGCAGCCCATCCAGCCGACCCAGCACCGAAGACCTGATTTTCGCCATGACTTCCGGGGCGCTGACCGCCGCGACCGCCAGTGGGGCGTCGTCGAAGACGGCAACGAGCGAATCTCCCGGCGACTTTCCGGTGACTGCCAGTCGGGCACAGCGCAACGCGTCGCTGGTTTCGGCCAGTTCGTGATACGGCTGGCTGATTCCCACGCGCGCGGTGGCGGATTGCCGCAGCACCTCGACAAGTATGCCGAGCGTCTCGGCTGAATCCCGGCCCCGCAGGTGGACGATGCCGACCTGCAACTCCGGCAACAGCCGCCACGCCGAGCGGATGTCGCGCGCCGAGAGCTTGCTTTCGATGGTGGGCAATCCCAACTTTCCGATCGCCGGCAGCTCTGCTGCCACGACAACATACGGCCCCGAAGTGGGCAACCGCAGCAGGTCGGCCGCCTCCCAGAGACTATGTTGGTCAGTGATCCGCCGTGACAGCAGCGCTTCGACCAGCGCCGAGCGCTCTTCCTCCAACTCCAGAATCTGGGTGGTCAGCTGCTGGCGGTAAGCGCTGGCCATCGCCTGGGTGAAGGTGTCCTGCGCAAGGAACACCCGGGCGGTGGCATCCAGGATCGATTCCGTAGGCATGCCTGAGGCGCGCGCGGCGGCGAGGGTCTGTTCCCAGATGAATCGGAAACCGATTCGGTATGCGGTCATCACCGCCGGCAGCGGCACACCGGCCAGCGCGCGGATGGTGCCGGTGCGCTCCGCGGGCGAGACGTCCACGTCGGCGTCCCCGGCGAGTGAGTCGAAGACGAACGTGAGGTTCGCCACGCAGCTTTGGCGTACGTCATCGTTGGTGACCACGGTGCCGTCGCGGTAGGCGTCGATCTCCTGGCACAGCAGGTCAGCCATCGCGTTACCCAATTCAGCAGCGCGAGACAGCATGAGCCTGCCAAGTTGGACGACGTTCGAGTCGGGAGTGGTGTCTTCCCGGGCTCGAACCGGATGCCTTGACGCGCTCATATGTCGAAACCTTATGCCGTGTACCCGCGGGATGGGGATGTGCGCGGCCACACCGAACTGACCGTCAGATTGTTTTGCCCAACATTGTGATCCACAGCCTGCCGGATGACCATAAGTACAACCACCCACGAGCACTCCGGAGGCACCTGATGGGCACCCTCAGCGACAATCTCGTCGCATCGAAAAGCCGTCACCCCCAACGCATTGCGTTGCGTTTCGATGATCTGCAGTTCACCTTCGGTGAGTTCGACGCCGCCGCGGCCCGGGTGGCGACACTGCTGGAGCAGGCCGGTATCGAGCCGGGCGATCGCGTGGGCGTGATGTTGCCCAACACCCCGGCATTCGCCATCGCGTTCTACGGGATCATGTATCGCGGCGCGGTGGCGGTCCCGATGAACCCGCTGCTGAAGGCCCGGGAGGTGTCCTACTACCTGTCCAACAGCGGCGCCAAAGCGCTGTTCGCGGCACCGGCCTTCGCCGACGAGGCCACCGCCGGCGCCGCCGAGCTGGGCGCACAGTGCTGGCTCGTCGACGACGCAAGGCTGGCCATGCTGATCGACGACCTGCCCGCCCAGGAGCACCCGGTAAGTCGCGGCGACGACGACGTCGCGATCATCCTGCATACGTCCGGCACCACCGGAAAGCCCAAGGGCGCCATGCTCACTCATGCAAGCCTTGGCCGCAACGCCGAGGTCAGCGTTCGCACCCTGATCCAGACGGGGCCAGACGACGTGGTGATGGGATGCCTGCCGCTGTTCCACGTCTTCGGTCTTACCTGCGGGCTCAACGCGTCGGTCATCGCGGGTGCGACGTTGACCCTGATTCCGCGGTTCGACCCGCGCAAGGCGCTGGAGGTGATCGAGCGCGACGCCGTCACCGTCTTTCAGGGGGTGCCGACGATGTACTCCGCGCTGCTGCGCCTGGCCGCCACGGCCAAGTCCGAGGCGACGCAGAGTCTGCGGGTCTGCGTCTCCGGTGGCGCGGCGCTGCCCGTCCAGGTTCTCACCGAATTCGAAACAGCCTTCGGCTGCCCCGTTCTCGAGGGTTACGGACTGTCCGAAAGCTCGCCGGTGGCGGCCTTCAATCATCCGCAGCGACCGCGCAAGGTGGGTTCGATCGGCACACCGATCGAAGGTGTACAGATGCGGGTCGTTGACCCGAGCGGAGCCGAGGTTCCGCCGGGGGAGGCCGGCGAGATCCAGATCAAGGGCCACAACGTGATGAAGGGCTACTGGAACCTCCCGGAGGCGACCAGGGCCACCATCACCCCCGATGGTTGGCTGGCCACCGGGGACGTCGGACGCGTCGACGAGGACGGCTACTTCTACATCGTCGACCGCACCAAAGACCTGATCATCCGCGGCGGCTACAACGTGTATCCCCGCGAGATCGAGGAAGTGCTCTACGAGCATCCGGCGGTGGCCGAGGCTGCCGTCATCGGCTTCCCGCACGACTCCCTCGGTGAGGAGATCGGCGCCGCGGTCGCGCTCAAACACGGTGCCGCGGCGGATCCCGACGAATTGCGCGAGTACGTCAAGAGCAGGGTCGCCGCTTATAAATATCCGCGCCTGGTCTGGCTCGTCGACGCGCTGCCCAAGGGCCCAACCGGCAAGGTCCTCAAACGCGAAATCACCGTTCCGACAACTGAAAGCACACGATAACCATGGCCGAATCTCCGAAACCAGCTGCCGCGCCCGACGAGTTGGCGGCACCGCTGGACCTGTTGCTCACCAGCGCCACCCGGCCGTTTGCCAGCCGGATGATGCCCGACGCCACCTGGGCCCGCCTCGGTGCCAACCTTGCCCAACGTCCCGGCGCCGTCGCCGGTCGCACTGCCACGCTTGCCCGTGAGCTTGGCAGTATCGCGGCGGGAAAGTCCCACCGTGCCCCGGGGCGAGCCGACAAGCGCTTCAGTGACGTTGCCTGGCAACAGAATCCGCTGCTGCACCGGGTGATGCAGGCCTATCTTGCCGGTGCCGAGACGGCCGAAGGGTTGCTTGCCGACGCTGAGTTGGATTGGCGCGACCAAGAGAAGATGCAGTTCGTCGTCGACAACCTGGTAGAGGGCCTGGCGCCCAGCAACAACCCGCTGATCAGTCCGCTGGGCTGGAAGGCTCTGATCGACACGGGGGGCCTGAGCGCGGTGCGGGGCATGCGGGCTTTTGTGCGAGACATGCTTTCGAAGCCGCGCGTGCCGTCGATGGTCGAGCCCGATGCCTTCGTGGTGGGCGAGACCGTCGCCATCACCAAGGGAGCGGTGGTCCTGCAAACCTCGATGTTCGAATTGATTCAGTACACCCCGCAGACAGCCAAGGTGCGGAGCATTCCGTTGCTCATGGTGCCGCCGGTGATCAACAAGTTCTACATCATGGACATCGCACCGGGACGCAGCATGATCGAATACTTCCTGCAGCAGGGCCAACAGGTGTTTGCCATTTCATGGCGTAATCCTCAGGCGCGCCACCGGGATTGGGGTTTCGACGCGTACGGCGGGGCGATCGTGGCGGCAATGGACGCGGTCCAGAACATCGCCGGCACCGACAGCGTGCACCTGATGGCCAGTTGCTCGGGCGGCATCATCGCGGCGATGACGGCGGCCCACCTCGCCCATATCGGCGAGGCCGATCGGGTGGCCGGTCTTACTCTGGCCGTCACCGTGCTGGACGAGACTCGCGCCGGCTTCGCCGCCGCGGCCATGAGCGATCGCGCAGCGCAGACGGCTATTCGAGTTTCGGCCAGGAAGGGCTACCTGGACGGGCGGGACATGGCCGAGATGTTTGCCTGGCTGCGACCGACCGACCTGGTGTGGCGGTACTGGGTGAACAACTATGTGCAGGGCCGCAAGCCGGCGGCTTTCGATGTGTTGTTCTGGAACGCCGACACCACCCGAATGGCGGCGGCACTGCATCGCGACATGGTGCTCATGGGGCTGCGCAATGCGCTGGTGATGCCGGGCGCGGTCACCATGCTGGGCAGTCCGGTAGACCTGGCCAACATCACCTCCGATGCGTATGTGATCGGCGGCATAGCAGACCACATCTCGCCGTGGCAGGCCACCTACCGCAGCGCACGACTGCTGGGCAGCAAGGACAATCGTTACGTCTTGTCCACCAGCGGCCACATCGCCGCTCTGGTCAACCCGCCGGGAAATCCTAAGGCGTCGTTCCGGACGGGTCTGGTCGATGCGGAGAAGCCCGAAGAGTGGCTCGAGGCTGCGCAGCAGTCCGCGGGGTCCTGGTGGCCCGACTACGTGAGCTGGCTCGCCGAGCGCAGCGGCCCGGAGGTCGACGCCCCCAAAGCGCTTGGCGGGCATGGTCTGCCACCGCTCGGGCCGGCGCCGGGCACCTATGTGAAGGAGAAGTGAGTCATGCCCGGTAGCCACGTTGCGAGCGCGCATGGCGAAGAGCTCTATCTGTGCGTGGGAGGACAGCGGATCCGAGTCAACGTACGCCGGGGAACCGGTGTGCCGCTGGTGTTGTGCAACGGAATCGGGGCGAGCCTGGAAGTGCTCGATCCGCTGGTGGAGGAGCTCGACTCCACGGTCGTCAGATTTGACGTTCCCGGGACCGGCGGATCACCCACATCCGTTCTGCCCTATGGGTTTCCCTACCTTGCCTGGGTGATGGGGCGGCTCCTGCGCAAGCTCGACCTAGGGGTGGTGGATGTGCTCGGACTGTCCTGGGGAGGCGCCTTGGCGCAGCAATTCGCCTTTCAGAATCCTCGCCGATGCCGTCGGCTGGTGCTGGTCGCGACGGGCACGGGGGTGGTCATGGTTCCCGGCCACCCCCGGGTTCTGGCGAAAATGCTTACCCCGAGGCGCTTTTCGGATCCTAACTATGCGGCATCCATCGCCGCTGAGCTCTACGGTGGTACCGTCCGTGCCCACGGCGACGACGTGGCGCAACTCTTCGTGCGGCAATTGCGTGCCGGATCGAAGATCGGCTATCTTCACCAGCTGCTCGCCGGTTCGGTGTGGACCAGTCTGTTCGCGCTACCGGCGGTGCGCCAGGAGACGTTGATCGTGGCGGGCACCGATGATCCGATCATTCCGGTTGCCAACGCTCACATCATGAACACCTTGCTGCCTCGTTCGCGGCTGCACCTGCATTCCGGGGGTCACATCGACCTCGTGCACAACGCGGTTGAGCTCGCTCCCGTCATCGAACAGTTCCTGGGCTGAGCCGGGTGCGCGACCGTAACGCCACGGCGAACAATCGCCACTCAGACTCAAGTGGTCGCTGCAACACCTGAGGAGTTCGGAGATGTTGCCGACCCGGCCGGGCGGGATCAAGGCTGGACGTATCCCGGCGGGTTGACTTCTTCCACCCACAGGTCGACGCCGAGCTTGGCCCCCGGTATGCAGTCGTATACCGACAAATCGGTGACGCCGGATTCCACCAGAACGTCCTCGCACAGCACCGAGTTGCCGGTGTATTCGCGGGAAGGCTTGTTGAGGACGACATAGGCCGCATCGGCATACACCTCGGGCTTACGGGCGCGAGCCATCGCCTCATCGCCGCCGAGCAGGTTCTGCACCGCAGCCGTGGCCACCAGCGTGCGTGGCCACAGCGTGTTCGACGCGATCCCCTCGTCGCGCATCTCCTCGGCGATTCCCAGCGCGCACAGTGTCATGCCGAATTTAGCCATCATGTAGGCCGTCGGCTTCAGCCACTTCTTGTCCAGCAACACCGGTGGCGACAGCGTCAGAATGTGCGGGTTCTCCCGACCCTTCATGTGTGGGATGCACGCTTGCGACACGGCGTACGTGCCGCGCACCTGGATTCCGTTCATCAGGTCAAAGCGCTTCATCGGGACTTCGGTGATGGACCCGAGGTTGATTGCCGAGGCATTGTTGACGCAGATGTCGATGCCGCCGAACCGTTCGACGGTCTGGGCGACTGCGGACTCGACCGAATCTGGGTCTCGGACGTCCCCCACGATCGGCAGGGCCTGACCGCCGGCTTCCTCCAGCTCCTTGGCGGCGGTGTACACCGTGCCCGGCAGCTTCGGGTGGGGATCGGCGGTCTTGGCGATCAAGGCGATGTTGGCACCGTCTTGTGCGGCGCGTTTGGCGATCGCCAGGCCGATGCCACGACTGGCGCCAGAGATGAACATGGTCTTGCCGTTAAGGGACATGGCGTCACACTAACGTGACCGGCGACCCATCCGAATTGCGGGACGTCCCCGGCGCGCCTCGGTAACTCGATGATCCTTCGGGGGCCCCGCAGGAGGTGTAGGCGGGCGTCCCGTCCGGCCGCCGGCGAACCGTCGGAGCTGCGGCTCGGAAATAGTGTGCCCGCTCACGCCGTTGATTGATGCGGTCCTTGCGGCCGTCCGGCGATAACAAGATTCAACGGACCGAGGCAAATGCTGTCGGTCGCGACCTCTACATTGGGGGAAGGGAGCCCGGTGTCAACTGCGACGAGCCTGCTATGTGAGGAGCAGTTGGATCGCTTCCTTGCGAATCCGGCATGGCCTTTGACGCTGTCCGGTGACACCGCAACCGAAGGGACCGTGTTAATCAAGATGGCCGACATCGATGGCGAGACCCGGTCGGAGGTTCCCGGTCCCCAGCCGAATGCGGAGACGGACGAGCAACTGACCGCGCGCTTCGAGCGCGACGCGATTCCACTGCTCGACCAGTTGTATGGTGGCGCGCTGCGCATGACACGTAATCCGGCCGATGCCGAGGACTTGCTGCAAGAGACCATGGTGAAGGCCTACGCGGGATTTCGCTCCTTTCGGGAAGGCACCAACCTCAAGGCTTGGCTGTACCGGATCCTGACCAACACCTACATCAACAGCTACCGCAAGAAACAGCGTCAACCCGCGGAGTATCCGACCGAGGCGATCACCGACTGGCAACTGGCCGCCAACGCCGAGCACTCCTCGAGCGGGCTGCGTTCGGCTGAGGTCGAGGCGCTCGAGGCGTTGCCGGACTCCGAAATCAAAGAGGCGTTGCAGGCCTTGCCGGAGGAATTCCGGATGGCGGTCTACTACGCCGACGTCGAGGGTTTTCCTTACAAGGAAATCGCCGAAATCATGGATACGCCGATCGGGACGGTGATGTCGCGACTGCACCGCGGTCGACGTCAGCTGCGGGCTCTGTTGGCTGACGTCGCCAAAGAGCGGGGCTTTGTCCGCGGTGACCAACCCCACGAGGAGGTGTCGTCATGAGCGATGTAGTCAGCTCAAGCGACTCGAGCCCGGATCGCGAGGACTCCCATGGTTACGTTGGCTGTGCCGAGGTGATTGCCGAGGTGTGGACCCTGCTCGACGGTGAGTGCACAGCCGAGACACGCCAGAAGCTACGCCAACACCTCGAAGACTGCCCCGGCTGCCTGAAGCATTACGGGCTGGAGGAGCGGATCAAGCTGCTGATAGCAACCAAGTGCAAAGGCGAGAAGGCACCCGAGGGCCTGCGCGAGCGGGTCCGGCTGGAGATACGCCGGACAACTATCATCCGTCGTAGCGAATAAAAGGATTGCCGGGCTAGGCCTGGATCGCCGGGCTAGGCCTGGATCGCCCGGCTCCTCCTCAGACCGCGGTGCGGTCTGCATCGTCGCCGGGCTAGGCCTGGATCGCCCGGCTCCTTCTCAGACCGCGGTGCGGTCTGCATCGTCGCCGGGCTAGGAGTTCGGGCGCTTGCCGTGGTTGGCTTTGCTGTACTTGCGGTCGCGCTTCTTTCGGCCACGCTTGGCCATCATCGAACCTCCGTATCGCGTCAGAAGCGGGCAACTCGGGCCCGCGGTTGGGGTCCAGTGTCTCACGCGGTCCCCGACGCGGCCGCGGTAGCCCGCGCGCCGCAACCCTCGCAGGCCTTATGGTTCGATATACATCAGCTGATCGCAGCCCGATAGACCCAGCAGTCAGCATCGGAAATGGCCGGAACGAGTGGGGTGAAGATGTCCGAGGATGTTCGCGCCGAGATCGTGGCCAGCGTGCTCGAAGTCGTGGTTAGCGAAGGTGACCAAGTCGGTAAGGGTGACGTCGTGGTGCTGTTGGAGTCGATGAAGATGGAGATTCCGGTCCTGGCCGAGGTCGACGGCACCGTCAGCAAGGTGAGCGTGGCCGTGGGCGATGTCATTCAGGCCGGCGATCTCATCGCGGTGATCAGCTAGCCGTTGGACCCATACCCGCCAACCGGGAGCGACTCGGGAGTTCTTGATGTCCACTCTCGGTGATCTACTGGCCGAACACACGGTACTGCCGGGCAACGCCGTCGACCACCTGCATGCGGTGGTGGGGGAGTGGCAGCTCCTTGCCGACTTGTCGTTCGCCGACTACTTGATGTGGGTTCGTCGCGACGACGGCGTGCTGGTATGCGTGGCGCAATGCCGGCCCAACACCGCGCCGACGGTGCTGCAGACCGACGCGGTGGGCACCGCCGTCGCCGGCGACAAGCTGCCCCTGGTTGCCGAGACTTTCACGTCAGGAGCGGCCAAATGGCAAGGCGATGCCGAATGCCATTCGGGCGAACTTCCAGGCCCCAACGTTGCGGCCTCCCCGGTGCGGTATGGCGGCCAGGTGGTGGCGGTGCTGACGCAGCACCAAACGGCGGTGGCGGCACAACGAGCGTCCGGTCACCTGGAGACGGCCTACCGGGAGTGCGCTATCGACCTACTGCACATGCTGTCCGAAGGCACATTTCCCGACGTCGGGGACGTGGCTATGTCGCGTTCAACCCCGCGGGCAGGCGACGGCTTCATTCGGTTGAACGTCGACGGTGTCGTCGCGTACGCCAGCCCTAATGCGCTGTCGGCCTACCATCGGATGGGCCTGACCACGGAATTGGAGGGACGCAACCTTGTCGAGGTCACCAGGCCGCTGATTTCGGATCCGTTCGAGGCCGAAGAGGTGGCCGAGCATGTGCGCGATCTGCTGACAGGCGGGCCCAGTATGCGGATGGAGGTCGACGCCGGTGGTGCCACGGTGCTGCTGCGGACGTTGCCGCTGATGGTCCACGGCGCGAGCGCCGGTGCCGCCATCCTGATCCGCGACGTCACCGAGGTGAAACGGCGAGACCGGGCCCTGATATCCAAGGACGCGACAATCCGGGAAATCCACCACCGGGTGAAGAACAATCTGCAGACGGTAGCGGCGCTGCTGCGGCTGCAGGCCCGGCGGACCGCCAACGCCGAAGGTCGGGAAGCCCTCATCGAGTCGGTGCGGCGGGTGTCGTCGATCGCTTTGGTCCACGACGCGCTGTCGATGTCGGTGGACGAGCAGGTGAATCTCGACGAGGTCATCGACCGGATTCTGCCGATCATGAACGACGTGGCGTCGGTAGACCGACCGATCCGCATCAACCGGGTAGGTGACCTCGGTGTGCTGGACTCGGACCGCGCGACAGCCCTGATCATGGTGATCACCGAATTGGTGCAGAACGCGATCGAGCACGCATTCGACCCTGCCGCTCAAGGTGGGTCTGTGACGATTCGTGCCGAGCGCTCGGCGCGTTGGCTCGATGTCGTGGTTCACGACGACGGACGGGGTTTGCCCGAAGGGTTCAACCTCGAGAAGTCCGACAGCCTCGGTTTGCAGATCGTGCGGACGCTGGTCTCAGCGGAGTTGGACGGTTCTTTGGGTATGCGAGAGGCTCCTGAGCGCGGAACCGATGTGGTGTTGCGGGTGCCGATCGGGCGGCGTGGCCGGTTGATGGTGCAATGAGCGCGCAACAATACGGCCCCGACATTCGCCGGGGCCGCACAGTTGTGCTACCGAGTCGTCAGACTCCGCTACGGGCCTTGGTCCGGGCGTTGCGGCGCTTCAGCGCGCGCCGCTCGTCTTCGCTCATGCCGCCCCAGACGCCCGAGTCCTGGCCGGTGTTCAGGGCCCAGCTGAGGCATTCCGTGGTTACCGGGCACCGATTACAGACCAGTTTCGCGTCAGCGATCTGCGCGAGCGCCGGGCCGCTGTTCCCTACGGGGAAGAACAGCTCCGGATCTTCGTCACGGCAGACCGCCTTGTGGCGCCAATCCATTAGTCACTACTCCTCACTAAATGCGCAGCAAGGCGCACGGGCGTATTTCCTGGCTTAACGCGTGCACAAGAAAAGGTATCCGTACCCCTACATGTCTCTGCATGCAACCTTTTGATCGTTTCACAGGCTCAACAGATGTCAATAGTGTTACCTAAGCGCGTGGGCTATCTCACTTTGACGTTCTCTTACCAAAGCCCTTACTCATTTGTACTACACTGCCTCCCGATTGCGCCCCACATTTGCGTCCCAAGGCTGTCACAGCTTGGATCGCCGCAGGTCAGAACCACTTTTTGGGGGGTGGGGCTACCACCGCCAACGCGTCGGGAACCGCCCGGAAGGTCATGGTTTGACGCTCGCCGAGGTAATCCCCGTCGAACTGACAGGCAACTGGAGCCCCGGTGCTGGTGACCCGCACGCAAGCCACGTCATCGTCAGTGATGAGGTGCTTGAACTCGAACTTCGGCCTCTTGGCGAACATCTGCCGGACGATGCGCAGCGTCGGGATCGTCTTCACGGTCGTGAGGGCGAACACACCCAGGCCAGACTCGAAGGTACAGCCGGGGTTGGTCCACACCGGCCGGTCGTTCGCGTAGGTCCACGGACTTGAGTTGGACACGAAGACGAAGCTCACCCCGGGAATCGGCTCACGGCCCGGAAGTTCCAGCGTAAGAACGGGTTCGCGATTCCGATAGCGCAGCACGGCGGGAACCGCGGCACGGATGTAGCGCCAGGCCGTGACTTTGCCACCCTTGCTGCGTTCGGCCTCGACGGCCGCTACAACCTCGGCGTCAACGCCCATTCCGGTGTTGAACACGGCCCACCGGTCACCGCAATCGATCAGCCCGATACGGCGCCACTCCGGACGCCGGCCGTAGTCGTCGAACAGCTGGATGAGCTGGTTGGTGGCAGCAATCGGGTCGCGCGACATCCCCAGCGCTCTGGCCAGGACGTTTGCCGAGCCACCAGGTACCACTGCGACCGCCGGTATGGGGCCCGACGGGGTCGATCCCGGGCGGCCCAGCATGCCGTTGACCACTGCGCTTACCGTGCCGTCGCCACCGTGCACGACAACAACGTCGACCCCGGCGGCAACGGCCGCTTGACCGAGTTCGGCCCCGTGACCGCTGTGGTTGGTGTGCTCGACGGTGAGTTGCAGCCGGCTCTTGAGCGCGTGGGCGACCAGGTCGCGGGCGGCCGGTGTGATGGAAGTGGCGGTGGGGTTGACGATCAGGACGGCGCGCATGAGGCATGAGCCTAATGGGAGTCGACCAGCGAGCCTTCGATGAGTAATTGGTTGACCGGGGACGCTGATCTTGAGCTTCCGGCCGGTGAGCACTGTTCGAGCCTGGAGTGTTTGTTGATTCCTAAGCCTAGATTGTGTCCCCGGCCGGTTGGTGAGGTCGCCTAGAGCGCTGATGGGGTGTCGTGCCTGTTGAGCACTGATCCATTGGGGTGCCGCCGGGTGTCCTGGGGCTCGAAGGGGTTCGACCACATCGATTTGGGGAGGCGATCGCACTGATCTTCGTTGGAGATGATGGGGCCCAAGCCCATCACGATATTCACCTGATGGATGCCGACGGTGTTCGGTGGGGCGTCACGGCGGCTTCGGGAAGGACTCGCCGGCATCCGTGGGTTCCACGAGCTGGTGGCCGCCCATGCCCACGAGCCCACTGGGGTGGTGATCGGCATCGAAACTGACCGCGGCCTGTGGGTCGAGGCGCTCAGCACGGCCGGCTACCAGGTGTTCGCGATCAACCCGCCGGCGGTTGCCCGCTACCGCGACCGCCACCAGGTCTCCGGGGCGAAGATGCTGGTGATGCCAAGGTGTTGGCCGATCTAAGTGCGTACCGACCGGCACGACCACCGGCTCATCGCTGGGGACAGCCCGACCGTCGAGGCGATCAAGGTGCTCGCGCGGGGACACCAGAACCTGATCTGGGCCCGCACCGACACACCAATGCCTTGCGTAGGGCGTTACGGGAGTACTACCCCGCAGCGCTGAAGGCGTTCGACGACCTGGCTGACCGCGACGCCGTGGCGGTGCTGGGCCGCGCTCCGGCTCCGGCCGACGGCGTGCGCCTGAGCTTGTCGAAGATCCGATCTGCGCTCAAAGCCGCTGGGCGCCAACACAACCTGGACACCCGGGCAGTGCAGATTCAGGAGATGCTGCGTAGCGAGCAGTTGACCGCGCCCGCCGCGGTCACCGCCGCGTTCGGGGCGACCACCCGGGCCGCGGTGGGCATCATCGCCGAACTGAACCGCCAGATCGCCGATCTGGAAACCGAGTTAGCGACATATTTTGAAGCACGCCCGGACGCCGACATCTACCGCTTCCTGCCAGGACTTGGTGTCATCCTCGGCGCCTGGGTGTTCGGTGAATTCGGGGACGACCCCAACCGCTACACCAGTCCAAGTCTCGCAAGAACTACGCCATAACCTCACCATTGACTGTCGCGTCGGGCAAGAAACGCGCCGTGCTGGCCCGCCACGTCCGCAACCGACGCCTCTATGGCGCCATCGACCAATGGGCCTTCTGCGCACTACAAACCAGCCCCGGAGCCCGTCCCCTCTACGACCAACACCGCGCCGCCGCAGACACCCACCACCAGGCCCTACGCGCCCTGGGAAACCGGCTCGTCGGCATCCTGCACGGCTGCCTCCGCCACCACACCGCCCACGACGAACACAAAGCCTGGGCACACCGCCAAACCGCCCCCAGCGACCAGGCCGCTTGACAACCTACGACCCTGGGATGTCTAGGCCGTGCGACGATGCGGGGTGGTGGGGCCCGTTGAGGAGCGCGGCAATTTCACATCCCCCAAAACCGCAATAGCCTCTGCTTTAACGAGAGCATCCGCTGCGCCCGTCCTTGAATGGCGACCGGCGTGGCGTTACACCGGGAAGAATGCCGGCTGCGCTGCTGAGCCGCTCCAAGGGCAAAATGTGTGCCGCCGGTATAGAGACTCAAGTGGCAATTGCGACCAATGTGACGGGCTGGGCGGACGGTGGTCCGCCCAGCGCCTCGCCCGGCCTGGGCGAGCCGACGGCCCGCCAACGCTGCTGTGACTACGCTGAGACTGTGACTTTTCGTGCGCCGACTACCGTGCGCAGTGCCGGACTGATCGTCGTGGTACAGGGCACAGCGGCCTTGGTGACGGCCGCGGTGTTGGTGGCGCGCGGGCTTGCCGGGGCCGATCAACACGTGGTCAACGGGCTCGGAACCGCGGTCTGGTTCGTGCTGATTGGTGGCGGGGTGCTGGCCGGCGGCAGCGCTCTGGTGGTCGGCAAACGCTGGGGCCGCGGCGTGGCCGTGTTCACCCAACTATTACTGCTGCCGGTGGCGTGGTATCTGAGCGTCGGCTCGCGGCAGCCGGCGTTCGGGATCCCGGTAGCGATCGTGGCGCTGACGGTTCTGGTATTGCTCTTCAGTCCTCCGACGCTGCGCTGGGTGGCCGGCAGCGATTACCGTGGTCCGGCCAACGCAACCAAGCCCGGCCCGGACAGCCGATAGGTGGTCCACTCGCGCTGCGGCTGTCCACCGATCCCGTCGTAGAGGCCTACGGCATCGGAATTCCAGTTCAGCACGGCCCAGGACAGCCGTGTGTAGCCGTTGTCGAGGCACTCACGTGCCAACCTCGCCATCAGCCTTCGGGCCAGGCCACGGCGGCGAAAGCTCGGCCGCACGTAGAGGTCTTCCAGAAAGATGCCGGCGACACCGTCCCAGGTGGAGAAGTTCAGAAACCACAACGCCATCGCGGCGATCTGGCCGTCGATGTCGACGACGTGTCCTCGAACCGTCGGTGAAGGGCCGAAAAGTGCTGTAAGCATTTGTCTTTTGGTGATGGTGCAGTGATCGGCAGCGCGCTCGAATTCCGCGAGATCGTGAACCATGGCCACGAGATCGCCGATGTCGTCCGGTATGGCGCGGCGGATATTCTCCGTCACTGCTGCACCCCCAAGGCGGTCAATATCGTCGCGAATTTCATTGTGGTTTCAGCGACTTCGTCATCGGGATCGGATCCGGCGACGATTCCGCCGCCGGCGTGAGCTATCGCCGTGCGACGGTCGGCTGACAGCTGAGCGCAGCGGATGGACACCACCCACGTGCCGTCGCCGCGCGCATCGCACCAGCCCACAGTGCCGGCGTAGAAGCCGCGGTCGCCTTCCAGCGCAGCGATGAGCTCGCCGGCGGCGCTTGTCGGCACTCCGCCGACGGCGGGCGTGGGATGTAGTGCCAGCGCTAAATCGATTGCGGTAGTAGTGGTTTCGCGGAGGTGGCCGGTGATTGGTGTGCAGAGGTGCCAGACAGCCGCGGTGCGGGTCAGTTGAGGCTCGGATGCGATTTTCAGGTCGTCGCAGAGGGGTTCCAGGGCCGCGTACATTGTGTCGATAACCAACTGGTGCTCGTGCCGGTTCTTGGCCGAGCCGGCCAGCGCAGCCGCATTGGCGGCGTCGATTTCGGGGTCGGCGGCGCGGGGGGCTGACCCGGCGAACGGCTGGCAGGTGACCCGGTCACCGGATCGCGCGACCAGCAGTTCCGGACTGGCACCCACCAGAGCCGCTCCCAGATAATCGTCGCCGGCGGCACTCAGGTCGACGAGATAGCCGTAGGACGCCGGGTCGGCCGCGACCAACCTGCGCAGGATGACGCGGGCGTCCAGCGGGGCGTCGGCGGCAAGCCGCAGTGCCCGGGCCAGCACCACCTTGCGCAGCGGATTATCAAGTGCAGCAAGCTGATCCCGCGCATAGCTGATTCGGGCGCGGTGCTCGACGAGCGGCGGAACGGCGACGCTGATGTGAACCGCCGACAGCGGGCCGGTTGGCCAGCCGGGCAGCGCATCGAGGTGCTGAACGCTCGTCGGCTCCATCAACGCGGCCGGTTCGCTGAGGTCGAAAGGCAACGCGCCCAGTATCATCGGCACAGAACCGGAGCGCAGCGCCGCTTGCGCCGCCCGGATGTCGCGGTAACGTGTCCGCACCCCGTCGGCGACCAGAGTTCGTCCGGGTCCGCACAGCGCGAAGGGCGGCTCAATGGGGCTCAATTGCCGGGATACCCCTTCACTCCGAGCGCGCAGAGCTGGCGTATCCCGTGTTCGAATCCGCAGATGCTGACCGAAGCGGTGTGCATGTAAAAGCGGGTGCCCTCGACGAGCGGTAGCTCGACCCAGCGGGTGATCACCGCCCGCGAAAAGTGGCTGTGGCCGACGAACACGACGTCGCGTGACGCCAGGTGTTCCAGTGCCAGCGCGACAGCCCGGTCAGCGCGCTCGCTGACCTGCGCGACGCTCTCACCGTCGGGGCATCCGTGCGTCCACACCAGCCAGTCTGGTTCGACTTCGCGGATCTGGGCGGTCGTCAGCCCCTCGTAGGCGCCGTAGTCCCATTCGGCGATCAGTGGAGATATTTCATCGACCGTCAGCCCGGCCAACTCGGCGGTGGTCAGCGCCCGCTTACGTGGGCTACTGATCACCAGTGGGTTGTCGAGATCGAGTTCGCCCAGAGCCTTTCCGGCCAGCTCAGCCTGTATCCGGCCGGCTTCGGTCAGCTCGATATCGGTTCGGCCGGTGTGCTGGCCCGAATCTGACCACTCCGTGTCGCCGTGGCGGACCAGCAGGAGCCGGTGTTCGTGTATGCCCATGCCGACCGATTGTGCCGGACGACATGCCGGACCCGTCGCCCCTACCAGACTGCCGGGTACGTGCCAGGATGGCACTGTGACAGAGACCCGGGTACTGGCGGTGGCCAACCAGAAGGGCGGGGTGGCCAAGACGACGACGGTCGCCTCGCTCGGCGCGGCGATGGTGGATAAGGGTCGGCGGGTGCTACTCGTCGACCTGGATCCGCAGGGTTGTTTGACGTTCTCGCTTGGTCAGGACCCCGACAAGTTGCCGGTGTCCGTGCACGAGGTGCTGCTCGGGGAAGTGGAGCCGAACACCGCGCTGGTGACCACCATGGAAGGAATGGCGCTGCTGCCGGCCAACATCGACTTGGCCGGCGCCGAGGCGATGTTGTTGATGCGTGCCGGCCGGGAGTATGCGCTCAAACGGGCGCTGGCCAAACTCTCCGATCAGTTCGACGTGGTCATCGTCGACTGTCCGCCGTCGTTGGGGGTGCTCACGCTCAACGGACTCACGGCCGCCGACGAAGTCATTGTTCCGTTGCAGTGCGAGACGCTGGCCCACCGCGGTGTTGGACAGCTCCTGCGCACCGTCGCTGACGTTCAGCAGATCACCAACCCGAATCTGCGGTTGCTGGGGGCACTACCTACCCTCTATGACTCCCGAACCACCCATACCCGCGACGTGCTGCTCGATGTCGCCGATCGCTACGGCCTGCCGGTGCTGGCCCCACCGATTCCGCGCACGGTGCGCTTCGCCGAGGCCAGCGCATCGGGCTCGTCGGTCATGGCCGGGCGCAAGAACAAGGGCGCGGTGGCCTATCGCGATTTGGCCCAGGCGCTACTGAAGCACTGGAAGTCGGGCAAGCCGCTGCCCACATTCGCTGTAGAGCTTTAGATTTAGCCGCGCGAACAGACACAGAATCGCATCGAATCAGTCGATACTGCGCGATTCTGTGTCTGGTCGCCCAGCTCGCCCGGCGCCGGGTTCAGCCCAATGCCACCACGGAGTCGCCACGCTGCTCGATGATCCTGGATCCCACAACGCCCGGGATCACCGCTGAGCCGCTCGGCTGACGCTGCACCGGGATGTAGCGGTTGTTGGCGCCGCTGACCGGATCGTAGACACCGATCGCGCCGGTGACCGGCACCAGCAGTTGACCGGCCATCATCACGCCGGGCCCCAGCGGCGCCGCCGTCTCGCCGGCGGCAATGGTGTAACGCTGGGTCAGCTTGCCGGCATCGAACACCATCAGGGCATCGCCGGTCCACCAGGTCACCAGGTTGCCGGTCTGCGACACCGTCGCCTCGGGTGACGGCGGCTTGGTCAGCAGCGTGCTCGCCACAGTGGTGCCCGTCTCGTCGATCACCTCGACTCGTGGCTGCGCGCCGGACTCCCCGGGCAGGTACACCGCGGTGTTGTTCTGCGAGACGATCAGTACCCGAGCGCCCGCTCCCGGCCGAATCCCGGGCTCGGGCACGATCCGCTGTTCCGGCTCGTCCTCCTCCTTGCCCGGGCGTAGCAGGACCAGCCGCACATCGGCCTGATTTGCGCACGCTTCGAGGACCGCCACCGATGACGAACTGGCCGCGGCCGATTCCAGCGTGCATCCCGAGTGCAGACCCCGATTTGCCGGTTTCACCCGGGCATCGGTCTCGCCATAGGACAGCATCCGGACCATGTCCGATCGCCACAGCTCGAGGCGGGTATTGCCGGCCGACAACACCGTCGTGCCGTCGGAGGATAGGCGTACCCGCGCGTCGGCGTAGCTGCTGCGGGCGGGTCCGCGGCGTCCGGTCGATCCGTCGATAGTGCTGACCTGACCGCAACCGCGGTCATCGCGGTAGACGGCGACCGCGTAGCGGTAGACCCAGGTCACCCCGCACAGGTCGGTGTCGCGGGCGTAGCTCCAGAGCGTCTCACCGGTGGCCGGATCGCGCCCGCCCACATGGCGTCCGTCGCCGGTGACGACGGTCCCGCCGACCGCGACGGGTACGCGGCTGGCGGGGCTGGGCGCGCTCCAGAGCTGCTTCAGTGCGCCCGGGACTTCCCGGGCCGGCGTGGGGCTGGGCACCGGAGTCGCAGCCGGCCGGCTGATGGTGGCCCGGGCGTCGCTGGTCCACCAGATCAGTGCCGCTGCCACGGCGACGACCACAACGATGGCAGCGGCGGCCAGGATATCGCCCCTGGTGCGCCGCTCCGGTTTGACCATGTTCGAGCGTCGGCCTTAGTTGGCCGAGGCGGTGGCGTTGTCCGGGACGCAGGCGGGCTTGCGGCGTCGACGCCGGCGTCGGGTGTTCCCGGCGTTGGCCGAGGGGGACCCCGACCCGGAACCGGACCCCGGCTCTGCGGCGGCCTCATTCGCCGGGCCCGTGGCGGGATGCCCGGTGATCGGTTTGCCGCCGCGGGTGCGCTGCCGACGCCTCGCGCCTGAGCGAGCGGTTACCGACGGCTGGCCGTCCTGATCCGTGGCGCGGCGCTTGGGCTGCGACGCGCGTGGGGTGCCGACGGTCCCGGCGGCCTCGGCCGGGATGGACAGCTCGGCATACAGGTGCGGTGAGTTGGAGTAGGTTTCGGCGGGCTCGGGGGAGCCCAGGCCCAGTGCCTTGTCGATCATCGTCCAGCGCTCCAGCTCGTCCCAGTCCACCAGGGTGACCGCGACGCCGGTGCGTCCGGCCCGGCCCGTGCGCCCGATGCGGTGGACGTACATCTTCTCGTCCTCGGGGCACTGGTAGTTGATGACGTGGGTGACGTCGTCGATGTCGATGCCGCGCGCGGCCACGTCTGTGGCGACCAGCACGTTGATGTCGCCGCCGCGGAAGGCCTTGAGCGCCTTTTCACGCGCTATCTGCCCGAGGTCACCGTGCACGGCGCCGACCACGAAGCCGCGCTCGTTCAGCTCGTCGGCAACCTTCTGGGCGGTGCGCTTGGTGCGGGTGAAGATCATCGTGGCGCCGCGGTCGCGGGCCTGCAGGATCCGGGTGACCAGCTCCACCTTGTCCAGGGCGTGGGCGCGGTAGACGAACTGCTCGGTGGTGTCGTGCACGGCCAGGGAGTGCGGTGCCTCGGCCCGGATATGTGTCGGCTGGACCATGAAGGTGCGAGCCAGGGTGATGATCGGGTCCGGCATGGTCGCCGAGAACAGCATCGATTGCCGCTCGGCCGGGATCTGCCGAAGGATGCGCTCGATGTCGGGTAGAAAGCCCAGGTCCAGCATCTCGTCGGCCTCGTCGAGTACCAGCACCGACAGTCCGCCCAGCTGCAGATGGCCCTGCTGGGACAGGTCAAGCAGCCGGCCCGGGGTGCCCACAACGACGTCGGCGCCGGCGCGCAGCGCCTCGACCTGGGGCTCGTAGGCCCGCCCTCCGTAAATGGAGACCACCGCCAAGCGACGAGTTTCCTCGGCGGTGAGGTACTTGGCCGCGGTGGCCAGGTCATCGGTGACCTGCAGGCACAACTCTCGGGTGGGCACCACCACCAAGGCCCGCGGGGTGCCGGTGAGCGGCCGCACTGCGGTTTCGGAGGTTATGCGCTGCAGCAGCGGCACGCCGAACGCGAAAGTCTTGCCCATGCCGGTTCGGGCTTGGCCGATCACATCTTCGCCGGCCAGCGCCAGGGGCAGGGTGAGTTCTTGGATAGCAAAGGGATGCTCGATGCCCTTTTCCCGCAGTGCGCGCACAATTTCGTCGCGGACTCCGAGTTGGGCAAAGCTATGTTCGGTTGTGCTTTTGAGTGCAGTCATTAGGGGGGTGAAGAGCCTTTCGGTGACGAGTATCGGTCTGGTGTCGGTACTTCTTTGTCGCGGTTCGTCGCGCGCACGAGTTCCGACTCCGATATGTCGCCGAGAGGCCGACCCGCTGCTCGATCTGGGCGGGCGCAGCTACGTGCACGCACATTTCCCGGTAGTAGCAGCACAGATCCAGCCACTACCAAACCCCATGATAGCTGGTTGGCCAACTGCCACCGGTGTGCGAGTGGTTCCGGCGACTAGAGTGTTGCCATGACTTCGCCCACATCCGCCGACCAGGTGGCCGATTCGACCAGGCCACGCTTAGCGGCGGACCATCCCGGCGTCAACGAGTTGTTCGCGCTGCTGGCCTATGGCGAGGTGGCGGCCTTTTACCGGCTGACCGACGAGGCGCGGATGGCGCCGAATCTGCAGGGGCGGATCTCCATGGCCAGCATCGCGGCCGCCGAAATGGCGCACTACGAGCTATTGCGCGATGCCCTGCAGCGTCGCGGTGTCGACGTGGTGCCGGCGATGTCGAAGTACGTGTCGGCATTGGAGAACTACCACCGGCTGACGATGCCCAGTACGTGGCTGGAAGCCTTGGTGAAGACCTACGTCGGTGACGCACTGGCCGCGGACTTGTACCTGCAGATCGCCGACGGACTGCCGGATGAGGTTGCCGACGTGGTGCGGGCGGCACTGGCCGAGACCGGGCACTCCCAGTTCGTGGTCGCCGAGGTGCGTGCCGCGGTCACCAGCAGCGGCAAACAGCGCAGCCGGCTTGCGCTGTGGTCACGCCGACTGCTCGGCGAGGCAATCACGCAGGCCCAATTGCTGCTCGCCGACCACGACGAACTGGTCGACTTGGTGGTGGCGGGCTCCGGCGGTCTGGGCCAGCTCAGCGCCTTTTTCGAACGTCTGCAGCAGACACACGACCAAAGGATGCGCGAACTCGGCCTGGCCTGACCGCGGTCAGCGAGTGCACGTCGCCAGGATCGAGTTGGTGGTCGAAGCCACGACCGGCTGACCCTGGGCGTTGACGATCACACAGTTGAGGCGGCTGTAGATGCTGGTCGCGACCACCGACTCGGTCTGCACGCCGGGGTTCAACACCACCATCTTGGTCCACGGCAGCGCCACGTTGAACTCGGTGACGGGAAAGCCCCGCTCGTCGGTGTAGACGACGTTGACGATGTCGAGGAGTTGCTTGGTCCCGGTCACACTGTAGAAGACGGCACGGGGACTCAGCGCGGCCGACGGCGGTGTGCCCGGCTGCGGCGGCGCAGCGGTTGGGATTCGCGTCGGCGCAGCGCTGGGAATCGTCACCGTGGTGATGGTTTCGGGGGCCAGTTGCGCCGCCGAAGTGCTGGGCCGTGCGCTCGTACTCGGCGGGGGACTCGGTGACGTGCTGGGTGGGGCCGTCGTCCGCGGCGTGGTGGAGACCACCGTCCGGGGCATTGGCGCTCCCACTGGCGCCCCCACCGTCGCTTTTGTCGTGGCGCTGTCGCCGCTGTTAATGATGACTGCGGTCGCGACAGCGCCGAGCGCCACCACCACGCCGAGGATTGCGGCGACGGGGCGCCACCGACTCTCGGTCGACCAGACCAGTTCGCCGTAGCCGTCGTCCTCGTAGCCGTCGTCCTCGTAGCCGTCGTCCTCGTAGCCATCGTCCTCGTAGCCGTAGCCGTGGTAGTCATCGGTTTCGGCGGCATGGCTTACCTCGTCCGGGTAGTCCCGGACGTCGCGAGAGTCTCGAGAACCCTGGTAAAGGGTGTGATACATGTTGCTGATGAGGCTGATGTTATCGACGTCCACGGTAACGACCTGGTGCCGGTTGGCGTGTCCGGCCGAGTTAGACCCAATCGTGATCATGGCGCTAGGGGCTGGGGGTGCGGTCGGCGCCGGGAGCGTCTACTAGCCTGCTGCTGAAACGCCTGCGACTTCAATACCAACGGAAGGGGCCCCCGTGGAGGTCAAGATCGGTATCACGGACAGTCCGCGCGAGCTGGTCTTCGCCAGTGCACAGACCCCCGATGAGGTCGAAGAACTCGTCGGCGCAGCGCTGCGTGAGGATTCGGGTCTGCTGAGCCTCAGCGACGACCGGGGCCGTCGGTTCCTGATTGATGCCGCCAAGATCGCCTATGTCGAAATCGGCGTAGCCGACGCCCGCCGGGTTGGGTTCGGAATCGGCGCAGACGCCGCGCGGCGTTAGGAGCGGGCAAGCGGCACGTGCGACAGACCGCCCCAGGCAAACTGCACGGTGCCTTCGACGGCGTCGGATTTGGAAATGGGGCGGTCCGAATCCAGCCAGTACCGGGCGCAGTCGACGCTCATGCCGACCAAGCCCACCGCGATCATCCGGGCGCGGTGCGGGTCCAATCCCGAGTCCTCACTGATCAGGGCGAACACCGCGTCGATGCATGATTCAGTGGCAACGCGCACCTGAGCGGCGACCTCGGGCTCGGTGACATAGTCGTTCTCGAAGATCAGCCGGTACCCCTGGCCGTCGTGATCGATGAAGTCGAAGAATGCCTGCACCGCCGCGTGTAGGCGCCCGCGGTTGTCGGTGGTGGTGCGCAGCGCCTGCTGGACGCCGCACACCAAGTTGTCCACGTGCCGCTTGAGTACCGCCAGATATAGTTCTAGCTTGCTCGAAAAGTGCTGGTACAGAACAGGTTTGCTGACACCAGCGCGGTCGGCGATCTCGTCCATGCCGGCGGCGTGATAGCCGCGGTCGACGAAGACGTCGCTGGCCACGACAAGCAACTGGCCACGGCGCTCATCGCGGGGCAGCCGATTGCCTTTGCGGTTCTGGGCCGGAACCTCCACCGGCCGCATCCGGTCGGCCGATCTGACGGCACGCCGTTGTGCAGCTTTGGCGAGATCGCTCATCGGTCCTCAATCTGATCGTGCTCATTCGCGGGCAACTTGCCATCCCCGCGCCCGCACGGTTTATCGCAAGACATTACTACCCGAGGCGCCCGCCGATCCGAACAGACATTGTCGACGCTGGTTGAAGGGCTCCGGCGGGCGTATTCGGGCGCGCCAGGGGTGGCAGTCACGGCCGACTGTGCCATCCTGGGGAAATGACGTCCACCCGCCCGCCGGGCGGCACCGCTCGGGTGCCGGTGCTGCGCGAGCCGTGGCGTGAACCGCTGCGGGCCCAGCGTGACCCGCTAAGGCAGGCCGCCGGACGGCCGCGCGTTGACCGCGACCGGCCGCGCCAATGGCGCAAACAAACCTGGGTGGGGCGATTCGTGTCGACCTACGGCTGGCGCGCGTATGCGCTGCCGATCCTGATCGTGCTCACTGCCGTGGTGGTGTATCAAACGGTGACGGGGACGGCGTCGCCGAAGTCGGCGGTGGCCGCCACCATTCATGACCCGCCCTCCATCGGTTCGGTGGGGACGGCGATCATCGATACGCCGCCTCGCGGTCTGGTCGCATTCGATGCCAACCTGCCGGCCGGAACACTGCCCGATGGCGGCCCCTTCACCGAGGGGGGCGAAAAGTCGTGGCGCGTGGTTCCGGGCATCACGCCGCAAATTGGGCAGGGGACGGTAAAGGTCTTCAAGTACACCGTCGAGATCGAGAACGGGCTGGATCCGACGATGTACGGCGGCGACAACGCGTTCGCCCAGATGATTGACCAGACGCTGGCCAATCCCAAAGGTTGGACCCACGATCGGCAATTTGGGTTCATCCGGATCGACGGAACCGACAAGGCGAAGCCCGACTTCCGTATATCCCTGGTGTCACCGCTGACGGTGCGTGAAGGGTGCGGTTACGAGTTCCGGCTCGAGACCTCCTGTTACAACCCGTCATTCGGAGCGGACCGGCAAGCACGCGTCTTCATCAACGAGGCTCGCTGGGTGCGCGGAGCCGTCCCGTTCGAAGGCGATGTCGGGTCCTACCGTCAGTACGTGATCAATCACGAGGTCGGCCACGCCATCGGGTACCTGCGTCACGAGCCGTGTGACAAGCAGGGTGGACTGGCGCCGGTGATGATGCAGCAGACGTTCTCCACGTCCGACGATGACGCAGCCAAGTTCGACCCCGAATGGGTGAAGGCGGACGGCAAGACTTGCCGATTCAATCCGTGGCCATACCCGATCGCCTGACCACGGGCCCGACCCCGGGAAACAACACCGCCGGTCTGGGTGTTGATCTCATTGCCGTCGATTCGGACAGCTGCTGTGATGGTCATAGACGATGTCCTGACAGCGCCCTGACAGCGCCCTGACAACCGCCTTCACAAGTTGAATCGCAAGGAAGACCGAGGAGATGTTCGGTGTCGACATCGCTGCCGCCCCTAGTTGAGCCCGCACCAGCGCTGAGCCGTGAAGAGGTGGCCCGTTACAGTCGCCATCTCATCATTCCCGACCTGGGTGTCGACGGCCAGAAGAGACTCAAGAACGCACGGGTGCTGGTAATCGGCGCGGGCGGGCTCGGATCACCGACACTGCTGTATCTGGCCGCCGCAGGCGTCGGCACCATTGGCATCATCGACTTCGACGTCGTCGACGAGTCCAACCTGCAGCGCCAGATCATTCATGGCGTCGCCGACATCGGACGGTCCAAGGCCCAGTCGGCACGTGACTCGATCGTCGCGATCAATCCGTTGATCGACGTGCAACTGCACGAGTACCGGCTCGAGCCCGGCAACGCCGTCGACCTGTTCAGGCAGTACGACCTGATCCTGGACGGCACTGACAACTTCGCCACCCGGTATCTGGTCAACGACGCGGCGATACTGGCCGGCAAACCGTACGTGTGGGGTTCCATCTACCGTTTCGAGGGCCAGGTTTCGGTGTTCTGGGAGGACGCGCCCAACGGGATGGGGCTCAACTACCGCGACCTGTATCCGGAGCCGCCGCCGCCCGGCATGGTTCCGTCCTGTGCAGAGGGTGGCGTGTTGGGCATCATCTGCGCGTCGATCGCGTCGGTGATGGGAACAGAAGCGATCAAGCTGATCACCGGGCTCGGTGAGACGCTGTTGGGCCGGTTGATGATCTACGACGCGCTGGAGATGACCTACCGCACGATCAGGATCCGCAAGGACCCGTCGACGCCCAAGATCACCGAGCTGGTCGATTACGAACAGTTCTGCGGCGCGGTGTCCGACGATGGCGCTCACGCGGCCAGCGGATCCACGATCACCCCGCGGGAATTGCGCGCGCTGATGGATTCCGGCAAGAAACTGGCGCTGATCGATGTCCGCGAGCCAGTGGAGTGGGACATCGTGCACATCGACGGAGCGACACTGATTCCGCAGTCGTCCATCAAGTCGGGTGAGGGTCTGGCCAAGCTGCCCCAGGACCGGATGCCGGTGCTCTACTGCAAAACGGGTGTGCGTTCCGCCGAGGCGTTGGCCGCGGTGAAGAAGGCCGGATTCGCCGACGCGGTGCACCTGCAGGGCGGAATCGTGGCGTGGGCCAGGCAAATGCAGCCCGACATGGTGATGTACTGAGCGGGATACCGACGCTGGTCCAGACGGCCGACCGTGCCCGATTTGTCGGGCTCCTCCGCGGGTCGTGTCGACCCGCATCGTGTTCCCATTAGGCTGACCCGTGTGAGTGTCGAGCCACCGCCCGAGCACGTACTGGCGGCGTTTGGTTTGACCGGTGTGCAGCCCGCCTCGTTGGGTTCCAGCTGGGAAGGCGGCTGGCGGTGTGGCGAAGTGGTGTTGTCCATGGTGGCCGACCACGCCCGCGCGGCCTGGTCGGCGCGGGTGCGCGAAACCTTGTTCGTCGACGGGGTCCGGTTGGCCCGGCCGGTCCGCTCGACCGACGGCCGGTACGTGGTTTCCGGCTGGCGGGCAGACACTTTCGTCGCCGGCACTCCGGAGGCCCGACACGATGAAGTCGTCTCGGCGGCGGTACGCCTGCACGAGGCCACCAGCAAGCTGGAACGGCCACGCTTCCTGACCCAGGGGCCCACGACGCCGTGGGCCGAAGTAGACGTCTTCATCGCCGCCGACCGCGCGGCATGGGAAGAGCGGCCGCTGCAGTCCATTCCGCCCGGTGCCCGGTCGTCCTCGCCGACGGCGGATGCCGATCGATCGATCGATCTGATCAATCAACTTGCCACGCTGCGCAAGCTGACTAGGAGCCCCAACCAGGTGGTGCACGGGGATCTGTACGGCACAGTGCTTTTCGTGGGAGCAGCGGCACCCGGGATCACCGATATCACGCCGTACTGGCGGCCCGCTTCGTGGGCGGCAGGGGTGGTCGTAGTCGATGCGCTGTCGTGGGGAGAGGCCGATGACGGACTCATCGAGCGGTGGAGCGCGCTGCCGGAATGGCCACAGATGTTATTGCGCGCGTTGATGTTTCGGCTGGCGGTGCATGCGCTGCATCCGCGTTCTACGGCCGAGGCGTTTCCCGGCCTGGCCCGCACCGCGGCGCTGGTCCGGCTAATGCTCTGACAGCGCGGGTGGGAACTCGTAACGCACCTGGCCCAGCGGGACCCTGCCGTCGGTGCTGAGCACACCTTCGGCACGCAACAGCTCCAATTGCCGTGTGGTTAAGTGCCGCGCCGGGCGTCCGGAGGCGGTGATCACCCGGTGCCAGGGCAAATCCGCGGAGTCGGTCCGCATGATCCAGCCGACGATGCGTGGACTGGAAAGTCCAGCCACCGAGGCGATGTCGCCGTAGGTCGCGACCCTGCCGGGCGGTATGGCCGCAACCAGCAAGCGCACCCGCTCGATCTGCTCGTCGGTCACCGGTGCCATGGCGAGGGCGTTGCCAGGTGTTGGCGGATCAGCGCTGCAACGTCGGCGGGCTTGGCTTGAGGCACCATGTGCCCACAGTCGAATTCGTGCAGCACAAGATCGGCTCCCAGCCGTTGACCGAGGGCGGCGACGAGTTCGTCGCTGACATACCGCGGATCCGCCCGCCCCGCGCGCACCAGCGTTGTCGGGGTTCCGGCTGGAGGCAGCACGATGTCCCGAGCGAGCTCGCTCCAATAACACACCATTGCCGGCAGACTCATCCGCCAGCTATACCGTCCGTTCGGCAACACGACGAGGTGCTCCGCGAGTTCGGCGTCGAGCACGGCGGGGTCCACATCGGCCCAGGCTCCCGTCGCCTTCTCCGCGCGCGCCGCGGCCGGGTGGGGGTAATCGGGGAACGCCACCATCCCATCGACCACCTCGCGTACCCGCGATCCATCCAGACCGACCGCCGGATCGAGCAACACCAGCGCTGATACCAGATCCGGACGGACCGCCGACAGCCGCAACGCGACAGCACCGCCGAACGAGTGTCCGACCACCACAACCGGTCCGTCGGCTTGTTCATCGAGCAGTGCGGCCAGCGCCGACACATTGGCATCGATGGTCCACGGGGCCGCCCACGATGACCTGCCGTGACCCAGCAGATCAGGAGCGGCGATGGTGGTCTCGGGCAAGCGGTCGGCCAAGAGTTCCCAGCACTGCCCATGCTCGGTGACCCCGTGAATCGTCAGCACCTGGACAGGGCCGGACGGACCGTAACGGTGGACGTGCAGGTCGGCAGACACGTGTCGATGGTGCCAGGCCAGATCACTGCGGGCGGTCGAAGGGGCTCGGGGCGCCGGCACGCTAGCCGTAATGGTCCGCGTCGTCGTCCGACACCGGAACGATATAGGCCTGATCGATCACGTCGGCTTCGTTGGCTTCGCGATCCGCGGCATCGCTCAGGTAGGCGGTGTCCAACCCCGCTTCGTCGTCGAAATCGGCGGTGCGGTGCTGCTCCGCCGCGTCCGCTTCGGGAATCTGATCCTGCGGACCTACTCCGTCGGCCTTGCCCATAATCGATACTCCTGCTGTAGCTCTGCGGCTGCCGGCCGGCCTCGTTGACCTGCAGTCCGGCCTGCAGTCTGGTGTCGTCGCACGGCGACTGCGTTTTGGCGGCTTGTCGCTGGGTCTTCCAGAACTTCCCGATCAACCATTCGGACCAGTGGCGAGTTACCTGCATTGTGCCACCTGCTCGACGGTTCGCTGCGGTGCCCTATCGCCTCGGGCCCGCCGCGGTGGCGGGCCACTCGGTGGAGGCTGGCTGCTGTGGGGTTCGCCGTCACTGAAATGCGCTGTACGCCAGGACGATCGAGAACAGCTGCGGGTAATGGATCGGAAAAAATTTCGGTTCTCATGGTTGCGCGCGACCGGTCGGGGTGGTATATAGAACCTATGACCATCAACATAGATAATCGTTGCGACTAGGAGGCGAAATATGGTGTTGATGCGTTCAGATCCATTCCGCGCTTTCGACCGTTGGACCGAGCAAGTGCTGGGCACTCCGGCGCGCCCGGCCGTTATGCCGATGGATGCCTGGCAGGAGGAGGGCCAGTTCATCGTCGAATTCGACCTACCGGGCGTGGACCCTGACTCGCTGGACCTTGACGTCGAACGCAATGTGCTCACGGTGCGCGCGAAGCGACCTGATGTGGATCGCGAGCACGAGATGGTCGCGGCTGAGCGGCCGCGCGGCGTCTTCAGCCGGCAGTTGTTCCTGGGCGACACCCTCGACACCGACAGAATCGAGGCCAGCTACCACGACGGCGTGTTGCGCCTGACCATTCCGATCGCGGAGAAGGCCAAACCGCGCCGTATCGAGATCGGCCACAACGGGGAGCGCACGCCGATCAATGCCTGACGGCATCCGTTGCCAGCCACTCCGACATTTGGTTGAAACGGATCTCGACGAGGAGGTGATGACGCCGGATTGACATCTGTTTGACGCTTGCGGCCCTCCGTGCCGTCTGTCGCCACAATCGACGCGCGACTGAGTCTGTAACCGCAGCGCATTGCCACCCAACGTGGTTGAGGTGAGGCTACGCGGAGGGTAGCCGTAGAAGTGGGCGCGCCCGAGACGGCGCGCCCACTTCCAGCAGCAACCCGCCACCACTCACCAAAAGCGCGGTGCTACTCCATGATCGACCCGTACGCAGTCCTTGGCGTTCCGCCTACGGCAACGCAGACCGAAATAACCCATGCCTACCGGCGCCAATTGCGCAGGTGCCACCCGGACTTGCGGTCCGGCGAACCGGACTCGGGCGCCGACGAACGGCTGCGGCATGTTCTGGCAGCCTACCGCGTGTTGCGCGATCCGCAGCAGCGCAACGACTACGACCGCGCGATTGCTCGCGTTCGGAAACACCGGCCGCCCGCTCGAATTGCGGTCAGACGCGATGGCTCTGCCCACGTCGGTGCGGCACTGTGGGCGGGACCTGTGCGCTGGCATCGGTGAAGACGGCCGGCTGCTGCAGGCCGCGTTCGATCGCCGCTGAGGCCGCTCGATCGGTTGAGGCGAAACCATCCCGGGCTTCACCGGCTCTGGCCGCCAGAGCTTGTCAGACCCTCGTGGTTGCATGCGGCTATGTCATTGAGCTGGGGTGCCGAGGCGCACGAGCTGCTGGTGCCGGGAATGCGCGGGCTGGTGCGCGTGCTGGGCGGCCCGGGGACCGGTAAGAGCAGCCTGCTGGTCGAGGCCGCGGTTGCGCATATCGCTGCGGGTGCCGATCCGGAATCGGTTCTGCTACTTACCGGTTCAGGCCGGCTGGGGATACGCGCACGCAGCGCGTTGACGTCGGCGTTGCTGCGGTCGAGCGGGATTGGATCCGGCCGGTCCGCGGTCCGCGAGCCGCTGGTGCGTACCGTGCACGGCTACGCCTATGCACTATTACGACGGAACGCGGAACGTACTGGTGACGGGCCGCCGCGGCTGCTCACCAGTGCCGAACAGGATGCGATCATCCGGGAGCTGCTAGCCGGCGACATCGAGGACGCAGTGGACTCCCAATCCGTCTGGCCGCCGGATCTGTGGCCGGCGCTGAGCACCGCCGGATTCGCCAACGAATTGCGGAATCTGTTGGCACGCTGCTTCGAACGTGGCGTAGACCCGTGGGATCTGGAGCGGCTGGGCCGTCGCTGCGGGCGCCCAGAATGGATTGCCGCCGGCCGCTTCGCCCGCCAATACGAGCAGGTGATGTTGCTGCGTTCGGCGGCCGGGATGGCGGCGCCACAAGCGACGGCACGGGCATTGGGGGCCGCTGAACTCGTCGGGGCGGCGTTGGAGGCCTTCGCGGTCGATCCGGGACTGCTGGCAGCCGAGCGCGCCCGTGTCCGGCTGCTGCTGGTCGACGATGCTCAGCAACTCGATCCGCAGGCAGCCCGGCTGGTCCGGGCGCTGGCCGCGGGCACCGAACGTGCCGTGGTGGCGGGTGACCCGAACCAGGCCGTATTCGGTTTCCGCGGCGGCGAGCCCGCCGGGTTACTGGGCGGCGCTGTCGAGGGCGGACGCATAGTGACCTTGACGGTGTCGCACCGCTGCGCGCCCGCGGTGGCGCGTGCCGTCAGTGGCATCACCCGGCGGTTGCCCGGTGGCAGCGCCGGAAAACAGATCGAGGGCAACGGGGAACAGGACGGTTCGGTTGCCGTGCGGCTGGCCGCCTCAGCGCATGCCGAAGCGGCGATGATTGCCGATACCCTGCGACGAGCCCATGTGATCGACGGGGTGCCGTGGTCGCAGATGGCGGTGATCGTCAGGTCGGTGCCGCGCGCCGCCGCACGGCTGCCCCGGGCGCTGGCTGCCGCCGGAGTTCCGGTGGCCATGCCGGCGATCGGCGGGTCGTTGTCGGAGGAGCCCGCTCCGGCTGCGCTGCTCACGGTTTTGGCCGCCACCGCTGACGGGCTCACCGGTGAGCGGGCATTGGCGCTGCTCACCGGGCCCATCGGCCGCGTCGACCCGGTTACACTCCGCCGGCTACGGCGGACGCAGCAGCGCGGCCGGTCCGGCGGTTCACCGGGTGATTTCGGTGACTTACTGGCACAGACACTTTCCCCCGAAGCCGAATCGCACCCGCAGTTCTCAGGGCCGCAGGCCGGTCCGCTGCGGCGAGTGCGTGCGGTGCTCGCCGCGGCCGGACGGTGTCACCGTCAGGGTCAAGATCCGCGGTACACGCTGTGGGCGGCGTGGCACCGCTCAGGTCTTCAAAGTCGTTGGCTCGCAGCCAGCGAGCGCGGCGGCCCGGCGGGTGTCCAGGCCGCGCGGGATCTGGAAGCGGTGACCGCCTTGTTCGACATCACCGACCAGTACGTCTCCCGAACTTCGGGTGCGTCGCTGCGCGGACTCATCGAGCATGTCACAGCTCTGCAGCTGCCGCGCGTGAGCGCCGAGCCGGTATCGCGGACAGAACAGGTGACGGTGCTCAGCGCGCACGCCGCCCTGGGCCACGAATGGGATCTCGTCGTCATCGCGGGATTGCAGGAAGGGCTGTGGCCCAACACAATTCCGCGCGGTGGCGTGTTGGCTACCCAGCGGCTGCTCGATGAACTCGACGGTGTCACCCAAAACGCCTCTGCCCGGGCGCCGCTGCTGGCCGAGGAACGCCGGCTTTTGGTGGCCGCCATGGGTCGGGCACGGCGCCGGTTGCTGGTGACAGCCGTCGACAACGACGCCGGCGGAGGCGGCCAGGAACCGGCGCTACCGTCGGCATTCTTTTTCGAGATCGCCCGTTTGGCTGATGGTGGCGGCGAACCCGCGGCGGCGCAGCCGGAGCCGGCACCGCGTGTCCTCTCGGCCGCGGCGGTGGTGGGTCGGTTACGGGCTGTCGTGTGTGCACCTGACGGCACGGTCGATGACGCTGCTCGGGCATGTGCGGCAACGCAATTGGCGCGGTTGGCCACGGCCGGTGTGCCAGGGGCCGACCCGGACGGGTGGCACGGGCTGATCCCGGTCAGCACCAGTGAACCGCTGTACGGCAGTGGGGATGTCATCACGTTGACGCCGTCGAGCCTTCAGACGCTGAGCGAGTGTCCCTTACGGTGGCTGACCGAACGCCACGGCGGAGCCAAGCCGCGTGAGCTGCGCTCCACCGTCGGTTCGGTGCTACACGCGCTGATCGCCGGGCCGGGCAGAAGTGAAGCACAACTGCTGGCCGAGTTGGACCGGGTGTGGCAGCGGTTGCCCTTCGACGCGAGCTGGTATTCCTCCAATGAGCTTGCCCGGCACCGCGCGATGATCCAGTCGTTTGTCGAGTGGCGAGCGCAGACCCGTGGTGAGTTGACCGAGGTCGGTGTCGAGATCGAGGTGGACGGCGTCCTGCAGAACCGCCGCGACGACGGCGGAAAGATTCGGCTGCGCGGCCGCGTCGATCGGCTCGAACGCGACGGCGCGGGTCGGCTGGTGATTGTCGACGTCAAAACCGGCAAGACACCGGTGAGCAAAGACGATGCCCAACAGCATGCGCAACTGGCGATGTATCAGCTGGCGGTCGCCGAAGGGATGGTGCCCGCAGGCGACGAGCCCGGTGGTGCGCGTCTGGTCTATCCCGGGAAGTGCGGTCCGACCGGCGCCACTGAACGCGAGCAGGATCCGTTGACGCCGGCCGCTCGTGATCAATGGCGCGGTCTGGTACGGCAGGCTGCTGAGGCGATGGCCGGGCCGCAGTTCATCGCCCGACGCAACGACGGTTGCTCGAACTGCCCGATCCGGCCGTTTTGCCCGGCACACACCGACAGATCACCGCTGTGAGAAATGCCCGCCACAGCGCCGCCGAATTAGCTTGTGCACTGGGGCTTTTCCCGCCCACGCAGGAGCAGGAGGCCGTGATCGCGGCGCCGCCGGGCCCACTGGTGGTCATCGCCGGGGCCGGAGCCGGCAAGACCGAGACGATGGCGGCGCGGGTGGTGTGGTTGATTGCCAACGGCTACGCCGAACCCGGCCAGGTGCTGGGCCTGACGTTCACCCGTAAGGCCGCCGGCCAACTGCTGCGCCGCGTCCGGTCTCGACTGGCGCGGTTGGCCGGGCTGGAACCCGGCCCGGCGGCGTGCGAATCCGCGGGCACGCCGGTGGTCAGCACCTACCACGCATTTGCCGGGAACTTGCTGCGTGACTACGGATTGCTGCTGCCCGTCGAGCCCGACACCAGGCTGCTCACCGAGACCGAGCTGTGGCAGCTGGCGTTCGAGGTGGTCAACGGATATCGCGGTGAGTTGCGTACTCAGAAGACCCCGGCGGCGGTCACCGCAATGGTGCTGCGGTTATGGGGCCAGCTCGCCGAGCACCTGGTGGACACCGGGCAACTCCGCGACACCCACGTTGAGCTGGAGCGGCTGGTGCACACGCTGCCGGCGGGCCACTATCAGCGCGACCGCGGCCCCAGCCAGTGGTTGCTGCGGATGCTGGCCACCCAGAATGAGCGCGCTGAGTTGGTGCCGTTGCTGGATGCGTTGCTAGAACGCATGCGAGCCGGGAAGGTGATGGACTTCGGGTTACAGATGGCGTCTGCCGCACGGCTGGCGGCGTCGTTCCCGCAGGTCGGTCGCGAACTGCGGAACCAATTCCGGGTGGTGTTGCTCGATGAGTACCAGGACACCGGCCATTCGCAGCGGGTCGCGTTGTCGTCATTGTTCGGCGGCGGAGTCGATGACGGGCTGGCGCTCACGGCGGTCGGGGACCCGATTCAGTCGATCTACGGGTGGCGCGGTGCCTCGGCGACGAACCTGCCGCGCTTCACCACTGACTTCCCCCGCTCCGACGGCACACCAGCGCCGATCCTGGAGTTGCGGACCAGTTGGCGTAACCCGCCGCGAGCGCTGCACTTGGCAAACGCCATTTCTGCCGAGGCGCGCCGGCGATCGGTCGCGGTGCGTGCATTGCGGGCGCGCCCGGACGCCCCGCCCGGGACTGTTCGCTGCGCACTGCTCCCCGACGTGCAGGCCGAACGTGACTGGATCGCCGACCACCTTCAGCGGCATTACTTGCGGGCTCGGGCCGATGGGATCGGCCCGCCTACCGCAGCCGTGCTGGTCCGCCGCAATGCTGACGCGGCACCCATCGCCGATGCACTGCGTGCTCGCGGGATCCCGGTCGAAGTTGTTGGGCTGGCCGGCCTGTTGTCGATTCCAGAGGTCGCCGACGTGGTGGCCATGCTGCGCCTGGTGGCCGAGCCGACGGCCGGAGCCGCGGCGATGCAGGTGCTGACCGGTCCCCGGTGGCGGCTCGGTAGCCGGGATCTGGCAGCGCTGTGGCGGCGCGCGCTGGCCCTGGTGAGCGGCCCGAACGAGTCGTCGCCCGAATCGATTGCGGCGGCAGCCGGCCCGGACAGCGACACCCCATGTCTGGCCGACGCGATCAGCGACCCGGGTCCGGCCGACTGGTACTCGGTGGCAGGGTACCGGCGCATCGTGGCCCTGGCCGGCGAACTGAACCTGCTGCGTGCACAACTCGGCCATTGCCTGCCGGATCTGGTTGCCGAAGTGCGCCGCGTGCTGGGTGTCGATTGCGAAGCCCGCGCCACATCGGCCGCTACCGCAGAGTGGTCTGGCACCGAGCATCTCGACGCTTTCGCCGACGTGGTAGCGAAATACGCCGAGCGGGCTACCTCGTCGAGCACGGAGGTGCGGGCAAAGGCGCCGGTGGCTGGTCTGCTGGCCTATTTGGACGTGGCCGCAGAAGTGGAAAACGGCTTGCCCCCCGCGCAGCCGGCGGTTGCGCGCGACAGGGTGCAGGTGCTCACCGTGCATGCCGCAAAGGGCTTGGAGTGGCAGGTCGTGGCGGTCGCACACCTGTCGGGTGGAGTTTTCCCGTCGACCGCGTCGCGGAGCACCTGGTTAACCGATCCCGGTGAGCTACCACCACTGCTGCGCGGCGACCGCGCCTCGGCCTGGGCACTCGGTGTCCCGGTCCTGGACACCTCGACGGTAACCAATCGAAAACAGCTGTCGGACAAGATCTCTGAGCACCGTCGGCAGCTCGATCAGCGGCGCGTCGATGAGGAGCGCCGGTTGCTGTATGTGGCCGTCACTCGTGCCGAGGACACCCTGTTGGTATCGGGTCACCACTGGGGCGCTAGCGGGGTCAAGCCGTGCGGGCCGTCGGAATTCCTCTGCGAAGTCAAAGACATCATCGATTACTCGGTTGCGGCCGGCGATCCGTGCGGGATTGTGGACCAGTGGGCCTCCGCACCGGCGGAAGGAGAACGTAACCCGTTGCGGGACAACGTTGTCCAGGCAGTTTGGCCAGCTGAGCCGCTGGGCGCGCGGCGCGCTGACGTTGAACACGGGGCCCGGCTGGTGGCTGAGGCAACAGCGGCGGACGTAGTCGACGCCGGAGGTGCTGACACCGAGGGGTGGGTCCATGACGTCGATGCGTTACTGGCCGAACGTGCGCGCGCGGCGCAACCGCCGGCCCGCGAGCTGCCGGGCCAGTTGTCTGTCAGCGGTCTGGTGGAGCTGGGCCGCGATCCCGCGAAGGCGCGGCAGCGGCTAGCCCATCGTCTGCCGTCGCGTCCGGATCCGCAAGCTTTGCTGGGCAACGCCTTTCACTCCTGGGTCCAGCAGTTCTACGGAGCGGAATTGCTGTTCGATCTCGGAGACCTTCCGGGTGCCGCCGACTCCGACGTAAGCAACGCCGAGGAGTTGGCCAAACTGCGGGCGGCCTTCACCGCATCGCCCTGGGCTGCTCGGACCCCGATCGCGGTAGAAGTGCCGTTCGAGATGCCGATCGGCGACACCGTGGTTCGCGGCCGCATCGATGCGGTGTTCGCCGACCCCGACGGCGGCGTCACCGTGGTCGACTGGAAAACCGGTGAGCCGCCACGCGGGCCGGAAGCCAGGCGGCAGGCCGCCGTCCAGTTGGCCGTCTACCGGCTGGCGTGGGCTGCGCTGCTCGGCTGCTCGGAGTCATCGGTACGCACCGCGTTCTACTACGTGCGCAGTGGCATCACCGTTGTTCCCGATGAGTTGCCCGACGGTGCAGCGTTGGCCGCGCTGCTTGCTGACTCCGCTCGCCGTTGCGACACCTGATCGTGGTTACATGTTTCTCGTGCCTGTGTCGTGCTTTGGGATCAGCCGATGACGGATTCCCGTGGCAAAAGGTAGTTGGCGGCGGCTGAGGCGTCTCGACGAGAGGTTGACGGTCCAGCCGAGTTACGCACTCGTCGGCGTGTTACGCATTCCTTCGGGTCGGGCCAGTCCCGCGCGCATCATTACCCGCCGAGTGGCTATTGCCTTGGCGGCGTTGTTGGTCGGCGCCATTACCGTCTACGTCGACCGGGACGGATACCACGACTCACAGGGCGACGAACTGACGTTTTTGGATTGCCTGTACTACTCGGCGGTGACGTTGTCGACGACCGGTTATGGCGACATCACACCCATTTCCGAATTCGCGCGCGCGACCAACGTCTTGATCATCACACCGCTGCGTATCGCGTTCCTGATCCTGTTGGTCGGGACGACGCTCGAGGTGGTCACTGAGACGTCCCGGCAAGCACTGAAGATCCAGCGTTGGAGGAACAGAGTGCGCAACCACACCGTCGTCATCGGCTATGGGACCAAAGGCAAAACGGCGATTACCGCGATGCTCGGCGACGAGGTGGTCCCTGGTGAGATTGTCGTCGTCGACACCGACCGGGCAGCCCTCGACCGCGCGGCGGCGGCGGGTTTGGTCACCGTCCATGGTGACGCCACCAAATCCGACGTGCTGCGGTTGGCCGGTGCTCAGCATGCCGCCTCGATCATCGTTGCCGCGAGCCGTGACGACACGGCGGCGTTGGTCACTTTGACCGCCCGCGAGATCTCGCCCAAGGCCAAGATCGTGGCTTCCATCCGGGAGGCCGAAAACCAGCATCTGCTCGAGCAATCGGGGGCGGACTCGGTGGTGGTTTCCTCCGAGACCGCCGGCCGATTGCTTGGCCTTGCCACCACTACACCCAGCGTTGTGCAGATGATCGAGGACCTGTTGACGCCGGATACGGGGCTGGCGATTGCCGAACGCGAGGTGGAGCCGAGCGAAGTCGGCGGTTCTCCGCGGCATCTGGGGGACATCGTGCTCGGCGTCGTCCGCAACGGGCAACTATTGCGTATCGGAGCGCCCGAGGTGGACGCCATTGAGGCCGACGACCGTCTCCTCTACGTCCGCAACACGGGGCAGTAATGGCGATCGCAAGCTCGGCGGAGCCGGGCGTGAGGGCCTAGCGTGGACTTGCGGCTGCGGGACGTTCCATTCCTGTCGCGCATCGGCGCCGACCGGGCCGACCACTTGCGGACCGATGTCGACGCGGCGGCTGCCGGCTGGGCCGATGCGGCGCTACTGCGGGTGGATTCGCGCAACCAGGTCCTGGTTGTCGATGGCCGAGCGGTGCTGGGTCGGGCAGCCGCGCTGGGCGACAAGCCACCGCCGGAGGCGGTGTTCCTGGGTCGCATCGCGGGTGGTCGCCATGTCTGGGCGATCAGGGGCGCACTCGAGCCCCCGGAGAATCTGGATGTAGAGGCCGAAGTGGTGGACCTTCGCAGGCTTGGCAAGATCATCGATGACACCAGCAGCCAATTGGTGTCGTCGGCAATGGCGTTATTGAACTGGCATGACACCGCACGATTCAGCCCGGTCGACGGCACCCCGACCAAACCCGCCAGGGCTGGATGGTCACGCGTCAGCCTGATCACCGGTCACGAGGAGTTTCCCCGTATCGACGCGGCGGTGATCTGCCTGGTTCACGACGGCGGTGATCGCGCGGTATTGGCCCGCCAAGCGGCATGGCCGCCGCAAATGTTCTCGCTGCTGGCGGGCTTCGTCGAGGCGGGTGAATCGTTCGAGGTATGCGTGGCCCGCGAGATCCGTGAGGAAATCGGTCTGACCGTCCGTGATGTGCGCTACCTG
The DNA here is from genome assembly GCF_900566075.1 of Mycobacterium pseudokansasii. Classification (NCBI taxonomy): domain Bacteria; kingdom Bacillati; phylum Actinomycetota; class Actinomycetes; order Mycobacteriales; family Mycobacteriaceae; genus Mycobacterium; species Mycobacterium pseudokansasii. The sequence continues at coordinate 1,503,067 of NZ_UPHU01000001.1, forward strand.
GGCAGCCAACCCTGGCCGTTCCCGCGTTCGCTGATGGTGGGCTTCCATGCCCTAGCCGACCCGGATCAAGATTTTTCATTCCACGACGGCGAGATCGCCGAGGCGGGCTGGTTCACCCGCGACGAAGTGCGTGCGGCGCTGGACGCGGGCGACTGGACAACCACCGCATCGGAGTCCAAATTGCGGCTACCGGGTTCCGTCTCGATTGCCCGCATCATCATCGAAGCCTGGGCGGCGGCGCGCGACTGAACTGCCTCGGTCGACTACTTGACGCGATCGCAGATCGCGTCAAGCACTGTATTGGCGATCCGTTCAGCTGGTTCGATGCCCAACACGCCGACAGACATCAACACCGCATTCTTGACGCGATACAGGTGGCTCCAGCCTTGGTCGGTGATCCGCAGCGTGGCGGAATCCGGCTTGTCCACGTTGAACGTGTACTTGGGGTCATGTAACGCCATGCACGCGTTCAGTGAAGCTTCCAGCTGGTCGAGCGCTGCGCGTGCGGCGTGCGCGTCCGGGTAGATGGCGACAGCTTGACTGACGGAATCGACCATGACCATGCCACCGGGGTCGATGTCGTCGGTGACGCCGCTGTAGCCCGCACTCCGGAACTCCATCCAGCCGCTGGCGAATGTGAGATCACTGGTCCCGGCCGCCCGGCAGGGGCCCGGTGCGTTCAGGTCGCCTGGTGGCGGACGACGCAAGTCCGCTCGTGAATGTGCGGTCAGTTCCTCGTAATTGGCGATACGGCGTACCTCTTCGACGCCGATGATCAACGCGTCGGCACCCGACGGGGGTGTGGTGGTGGTGCTCGGCTTCGCTGACGTGCCTTTGTGCGAGCAGGCTGTGATCACGAGTAGCGCAGTGCAGATGATGAAGAGCGACTTGCCCGCGCCGGCCAGGGCGGCGCGAATATCTGCCGCGTGCCGCTTCAGCCGGAGCGCCGGATGTGTCACGCTCGCGCGGGTTGAGCCGGTTGGCCTCATCGTTGATAGCCATTTTCTGCGGACCGCCGTCCGCGGTTGGGTGGCGGTTATGGTATCGGCGAGTTATGCCCGGAGGTCGACGCCGTAATTCTTATCGTACGGGCGACCGGACCTCTTGTTGGGCACCTTTGCCCAGGCGACGGGCCGTGTCTGGGCACGCCCGGCGAATGGCCGACACCGGGCCGCCTCAGCCGCCGACTTCTGCCAGTCTGGCTTTGACCACGTTTGCGCTCGGGTTGGTCAGCGTTGAGCCGTCGGCAAACCTGACCGTCGGGACCGTTCTGTTGCCGCCGTTGACCGAGGCGACAAACTCCGCAGCCGCGCTGTCGTGTTCGATGTCGACCTCGACGTAGGTGATCCCGTCTGTCCGGAGCGCCGTCTTGAGCCGGAAACAATAGCCACACCATGACGTCGTGTAGATGGTGAGCGCAGCGTTGGTCATAGCTGGTAAACGTAGCCCGACAACCACCCGGGCCGTGGAGTGGGCCGGAGCGAGAGCATCGCCCGCTTACCCCGGGGCAGCCCTGGGGAGTCGGCGCCACCCGTCGACGACGCAGGGCGCGGCGCGTCGAAACGCCCGGCTTGTCGGCCGCCGCTGCCAAGATGGACGCTATGCCGATGGTCGTAGACGCACTGACCGCTGCCCTGGACGACGAGCAGCGCCAAGCCGTATTGGCTCCACGCGGACCGGTCTGCGTGCTCGCCGGAGCCGGCACCGGAAAGACGCGCACCATCACGCACCGGATCGCCCACCTGGTCGGCAGTGGTCATGTCGATGCCGGTCACGTGTTGGCGGTGACGTTCACCCAGCGCGCGGCGGGGGAGATGCGCGCCCGGTTGCGGGCACTGGGCACCGCCGCGCAGGTCGGTTCGGGCGTCGGCGCCGTGCAGGCGCTGACCTTTCATGCGGCCGCGCATCGCCAGCTGCGGTATTTCTGGCCACGCGTGGTCGGTGACATCGGCTGGCAGTTGTTGGACACCAAGTTCGCTGTCGTGGCCCGCGCGGCCAGCCGCGTCAGGCTCCAGGCCAGCACCGATGACGTCCGGGACCTCGCTGGCGAAATCGAGTGGGCCAAGGCTTCGCTGATCGGTCCCGAGGATTACCCGAGCGCGGTGGCGGCCGTGCGTCGGGACACCCCGTTGGACGTCGCACACATCGCGGCGGTCTACTCCGAATACGAATCCCTCAAGGTCCGCGACGACAGCGTCACCCTGCTCGATTTCGACGACCTGCTGCTGCACACCGCGGCCGCTATCGAACATGACGTCGCGGTGGCCGAGGAGTTCCGGGATCGCTACCGCTGCTTCGTCGTCGACGAATACCAGGACGTCACACCGTTGCAGCAGCGGGTCCTTTCGGCATGGTTGGGGGATCGCGACGATCTGACGGTCGTCGGCGACGCCAATCAGACCATCTACTCGTTCACCGGAGCCTCCCCGCGCTTCCTGCTCGACTTCTCCCGTAGGTTTCCCGACGCCACGGTGGTGCGCCTGGAGCGTGACTACCGGTCAACTCCGCAGGTGGTGTCGCTGGCCAATCGGGTGATCGAAGCCGCCCGGGGCCGGGTCGCGGGCAGCAAGTTGCGGTTATCCGGCCAGCGGGAGCCCGGTCCTGCCCCGTCGTTCCAGGAGTATCCCGACGAACCCGCCGAGGCTGCCGCGGTGACGGCGTCGATCGGCCGGCTAATCGAATCCGGCACTGCGCCTTCCGAAATCGCGATTCTGTACCGCGTCAATGCGCAGTCCGAGGTCTACGAGGAAGCGCTGACCGAAGCGGGCATCGCCTATCAGGTACGCGGCGGCGAGGGGTTCTTCGACCGTCAGGAGATCAAGCAGGCGCTGGTGGCGTTACAGCGTGCCGCTGAACGCGGTACCGACGCTGCATTGCCCGACGCGGTCCGCGGCGTTCTGGAACCGCTGGGGTTGACGGCACACGAGCCGGTGGGTGCCCGCGCTCGGGAACGCTGGGAGGGACTCACCGCTTTGGCGCAACTGGTCGATGACGAGGTGGCGCAGCGTCCGCATTTGCGGCTTCCGGGACTGCTGTCCGAGCTTCGGGCCCGAGCCGACGCGCGGCATCCGCCGGTAGTGCAGGGCGTCACGCTTGCCTCACTGCATGCGGCCAAGGGCCTGGAGTGGGATGCAGTGTTTCTGGTCGGATTGGCCGACGGCACATTACCCATCTCGCATGCGCTGGCGCATGGCCCAGACAGTGAGCCGGTCGAGGAAGAGCGCCGCCTGCTGTATGTCGGAATCACCAGGGCCCGAGTGCATTTGGCCCTCAGCTGGGCGCTGGCTCGGGCGCCGGGCGGTCGCCAGAGCCGTAAGCCGTCACGGTTCCTCAATGGCATTGCGCCGCAGACGCGTGCCGAACCGGGGCCGGGCAAAACCCGTCGCAACCGGGGCACCGCCCGCTGCCGGGTCTGCAACAAGGAGCTGACCACCCCGGCAGCCGTCATGCTGCGGCGATGTGAAACATGTGCGGGCGACATCGACGAGGAGTTGCTGCTGCAGCTGAAGTCATGGCGGCTCAACATCGCCAAGGAACAGAACGTGCCGGCCTACGTTGTCTTCACCGACAACACACTCATCGCGATCGCCGAGCTGCGCCCCGACGACGACGAGGCGCTCATCGCCATTCCGGGTATCGGTGCCCGAAAGCTGGAACAGTACGGAGGCGACGTTCTCGACATGGTCAGGCAGGCTCGCTGAGCAACGAAACCGCAGGTCAGAAAATCGGTTGTCATCGGCAGCCGTGACCGATTACCCTCGAAGCGCACTTCGCTGCCGGCGTTGAAGGCTGGCAAATCGGCAAGCGGTACGAGAGGAGGGTGGCCACGATGCTCGACATCAGCGTGTTCGGTGCGAGCGTGGCTGCCGCGGCGTCAACCGCGGGAACCCCTCATGCCGCCGCCGCACCGGCGGCAGCGGCTAAGCACCGCGTCGCCGCCGCGACTGACGCGTCCGTGGATCGGAGCCCAACGTAGACACTGCGTAACAGCCCCAGATTCGCCGAATGGCCACGGACCCAAGTCACCAGGATCCGTGGCCAGATTTTTTTGGGGGTCAACCTCCCTCACCTGGTCCGGATCACCTTCGAAAGACAGCCCCAAGACCAGGAAGCAGGTGAGCCAGAACATGTCAGCACTGACAGTCCCCAAAAATCGGCTGCCGGCGTTGCCATGCCATGTGGGTAATCCCGACCTCTGGTTCGCCGACACCCCAGCTGATCTCGAGCGCGCCAAGACGCTGTGCGCCGGCTGCCCGGTCCGGCGCCAATGTTTGGCGGCCGCGCTGGAGCGTGCCGAGCCATGGGGCGTCTGGGGCGGCGAGATTTTCGAGCGCGGCGCGATCGTGAGCCGCAAGCGTCCGCGGGGGCGTCCCCGCAAGGTCGCCGCTTAGGTGGCCCGGGCCTGACTCGCCAAGAGCTGGGCCCGGCCTTGTGGAGACATCGGCGCCATCACTCGGCGAAGGCGCACGACCGCCGGCCAGGTCTGCGCCGCCTGCCCGGCTCGGCCGCGTATCAGACCACAGCCGTATCGGGCTCGGCGAAGCCGGGAATCAGCTCCTCGGTCAGTGACTTGATCGGCACATGCGCATCCAGCTGGCAGAGGATCGCGGCCACCGACGCGATGACCCGCATCGGAATCGCCAACTTGGCCGGCAGGTCCATTTGCCGTGCCACCTTGATCTGCGCGACCGATCGGTCGAACTGACTCACGGTCATCCGCTGCAGCCACTTGCGGGTGTAGTGGAAGACGTCGACTTCGATGGGTTCGACGTACTGGCGCAGCATCTCGTCGATCTCCCGGACCGAGACCTGCTGTCCCTGCTGGATGAAACCGGCCTTCTCCATGGTCGGCAACAGCAGGTCGTAATTCTTGTCCCGGGCCAGCCGGATCGTCATCCCCAGCTCGATGGGGTAGCCGCCGGGCAGTGGTGCCACGGCCCCGAAGTCGATGACGCCCATTCGACCGTCCGGCAGCAGCATGAAGTTCCCGGGGTGGGCGTCACCGTGCAGCATCCCGAGCCGGCGTGGGGCGTCGAAGGTGAGCTCTATCAGCCGGGTCCCGATCAGATCGCGCTGCTCCTGCGTGCCGTTGCGGATGATCGCCGACATCGGCACCCCGTCGATCCACTCCTGGATCACCACCTTGGGTGCGCTGGCCACCACCCGCGGCACCGCGAAGTGTGGGTGGTCGTGGTAGGCCTTGGCAAAGGCCCGCTGGTTGTCGGCCTCCAACCGGTAGTCGAGTTCCATCTCGGTGCGTTCGATCAGTTCGTCGACGACACCTTGAACATCGGCGCCCGGCGAGAGCTGCCTGAGCACGCCGACCATGCGCTGCATGGTCTTCAGGTCGGCCCGCAGGGCCTCGTCGGCACCCGGGTACTGAATCTTGACGGCCACTTCGCGGCCGTCGGACCACACCGCCTTGTGCACCTGGCCGATGCTGGCCGAGGCAACCGGGGTGTCGTCGAACGAACTGAACCGTTCACGCCACTTCGTGCCCAGCTGTGCATCGAGCACCCGGTGGACCTTGGCCGCGGGCAGCGGCGGGGCATCCTTCTGCAGCTTGGTCAGCGCATCGCGATAGGGCTCCCCGAACTGCTCGGGAATGGCTGCTTCCATCACCGACAACGCCTGGCCGACTTTCATCGCCCCGCCTTTGAGCTCGCCCAGGACGGTGAACAACTGGTTGGCGGCCTTCTCCATCAGCTCGGCGTTGACCTCGTCTTTCGACTTGCCGGTCAGCCGTTTGCCGAAGCCAAGAGCCGCCCGGCCGGCCATGCCGACCGGAATGCTGGCCAGCTTGGCGTTTCGCGCGGCGCGGCCGCGTTTGATGTCTGACACATACCCATCATCCATGACGGTTGCGCCAACCGGGTATTGATCCGGCATCAACCGGCCGCGCGTGCACGGCTGGCCCGGGCGGCTGAGCACCGGACCGACGGCCCCCGCCCGCCTTCGGCTCGCCGGATGACGGTGGATTTTCGGATCGCCGCGGGCACAGCCGCTATGTAGTCTCTTGCAGGTCGCAATGGTGTGACGCATCGATCCCCACATCCGGAGGGTGGACCGCCAAAGCCATGTCAGCAAAACAAACGCAGCACGACACCGCCGACGCATTGTTCAGGGCGATCATCGAAACGCTGGACAAGCACCGCAAAGACGGCACCTTGACCGAAGGCGTGCTGGACGATTTGGCCAGAGCCTACGCGGCGGTCTCCACGAACGTCCCGGAGCAGGGCCGCCTCGGCTAGATGCCGTCGCGGCCACCGTCAGCACGAGCACAACGGATGCCGGGTCCATTGGCGCGCCACGATGGAGCCGGCGTTGAGGTCGAACTCCAGCGTGGCGTCGAGAGCCGACGGCGGATCGTGGTCGGCTTGTTCACCGCGCACAGCGGCGATCACCCGGTTGACCTGGCTGAGGGCGAGCGCGGCCGTTGCCAGCAACGTCGCTCGGTCGGCCACTCCGACGGTGTCGCGCAGCTGTGCAGCGATTGCCGGCCACGCGCAGTCCACGTCGCTGCGGTGCAGATCGGCGCAGCGTAGGCAGCTCGTCACGCCCGGGATAACCAGCGGCCCTACCAGGCCGGTGCCGTCACGAACCCGAACGAGCAGGTGCGCAATGCCCTCGTTGTGCATATCGCGCACCAAACGTGGATCGGCCACCAGATAGTCGGACAACACCACCAAATCCACGGTGCCGCTGCCGACCGCGGCATGCGGTTGTCTACTCTGCCCGACCCGCGCCCCCGAGCAGCGCAAGGCCTGCATCAGCAGGTCTGACAACGGTCCGCGACCGTGGATCCGAATCGACGCCGCGCGGCCCGGGCAACCTCGATGCCCGCGGGTCGCGACACCGGCGCCGACCAATTGCCTGACGAGGTTCACCACCTCCTCGCCGTCCACCAATCCCTGGCTGACGGCTTGGCGCTGCAGTTCGGTGATCGGCGTCGGCGAGCGCATGGACCGCAGTAGCGCGGCCACCGACGAAGCCGCCAGGCCGCCGGGTGGTTGCACCAGGACGGCCCGGCGGGGATCCCAGCCCACTTGCACGGCACCGTCGGGCCGCAGGAGCACCGGCATCGCCGGATCAAGCGAATACAAGGTGGGAACGGCCCGCGGCATGACCAGAAACTGTGCCACGCCGGCCTCGGCGAGCGGTTCAGTTATCCACAGCGCCGGGCCCGGAGTCCTCCGGGCCGCCGGTCTCACGGTCGAGTTCGGCGATCGCCTCATCGATGCCGCTGGTGTCACCGCCGATGACCTGGTCGATGAAAGCGGCCGGGTCGTCCAGATCGTCGGCCGCGGGCAGCAGGTCGGGGTGCTGCCACACCGCGTCTCGAGCGTCCACACCGGCGGCCTGGGTCAGGCGCTCCCACAGCGCGCCGGCCTCCCGCAGTTTGCGTGGCCGGAGCTCCAGCCCGACCAGGGTCGCGAACGTCTGTTCAGCGGGACCGCCGCTGGCCCGGCGCCGGCGCAGCGTCTCGCTGAGTGCGGCGGTGCCCGGGATGCGCTCGCCGAGCGCATCGGTCACCACGGTCTGGACCCAGCCCTCGATCAGGGCGAGCAGCGTCTCGAGACGCTCGAGCGCCTGGATCTGTGTCGGTGTCGCCTTGGGCTCGAATACTCCCTCGCCCAGCAACCGCTCCATGGCGGCGGGATCGGTCAGCGTGGCCGGATTGAAGTCGCGGGCCAGCTCCTCGATTCCGGTCATGTCGATCTTCATGCCCTTGGCGTAGGCCTCGACGGCGCCCAGCAGCTGCCCGGCCAGCCAGGGAACGTGGCTGAACAGGCGATGATGGGCGGCCTCACGGGCGGCCAGGAAGGTCAGGATCGCGCTGCGCGGTTGCTCCAGGCCAGACGAAAAGTCCTCGACGGCAGCAGGCAGGATTGCGGCCACTCCCTGAGGTCCCAGCGGCAGCCCGATGTCGGTCGATGTCAGCACCTCCTGCGACAACCGGCCGAGTGCCTGACCCAGCTGCGAACCGAACGCTATGCCGCCCATCTGCGACATCACTGTGAGCAGCGGGCCGGCCATGCTCTTGGCCTCCTCCGGCAGCGACGACGCCCAGACCGTCGAGATCTGCTCAGCCATCGGATCGCACAGTCGCTTCCAGACGTCCAAGGTGTTGTCCACCCAGTCGGTGGGGCTCCAGCCCACCGCCCTGGTGGTGCCGGCGGGCAGTGAGGTGGCCCCGTCCAGCCAGGTCTCCGCCAGGTGCACCGCGTCGGCGATCGCGGAGTTGGTCCCCTCCGGGATGGGCGCCATGAAACCGACCGAGCTGGCTGCCACCTGGCGGGCCAGGGCGTAGTTGACCGGTCCAGAACTCTGACCCGCGGTCATCGCGCTGCCGACACCGCCGAACATCTCGCCCAGGCGGGTGAAGATCTGCCCCAGGTCGGCCATGGCGAAATCCCCGCTGAAACCGAACGGGCCCAGCGGGTTAGCGCCCGAGCCGGGGTCGGGTTCGTTCTTCCCGCGCTTGTCGCGGTCGGGGTCGTCTCCGGAGGAGAAACCGAAAGGCAGGTCAGCCATACGGTCAACGGTACCCATCGGGGCAGAAGAAAGCGCCATCCGCCGTCACGCTCGCAGCTGAACCCGCCTCGGCGGGGTCCGTCTAGTCTATGCGGCGTGAACAGGCGGATTTTGACGTTGATGGTCGCGCTGGCGCCGATCGTGGTGTTCGGCGTGTTGCTCGCGGTCGTGACGGTGCCGTTCGTGTCGCTGGGACCCGGCCCCACGTTCGACACCCTCGGCGAAGTCGACGGCAAGCAGGTGGTCGACATCGAGGGCACTCAGACACACCCGACGTCAGGTCATCTCAACATGACGACGGTGTCCCAGCGTGACGGTCTGAGTCTGGGCGAAGCCATCACACTGTGGCTCTCCGGGCAAGAACAGCTGGTGCCCCGGGATCTTGTTTACCCGCCGGGCAAGTCGCGCGAGGAGGTCGACAAGGCCAACAACGCCGATTTCAAGAACTCCGAAGACAGCGCCGAGTACGCGGCCCTGGGCTATCTGAAGTATCCGGAGGCGGTCACCGTCGCCTCGGTCAACGACCCCGGCCCGTCGGCGGGCAAGCTGAAAGCCGGTGATGCGATCGACGCGGTCAACGGCACGCCGGTGGCCAATGTCGAGCAGTTCACCGGATTGCTGAAGAACACCAAGCCCGGCCAGTCGGTGACCATCGACTTCCGCCGCAAGAACGAGCCGGGCGGTGTGGCGCAGATCATGCTCGGCACCAACAAAGACCGCGACTACGGCTTCATGGGGGTGGCGGTGCTGGATGCGCCGTGGGCGCCGTTCGTGGTGGATTTCAACCTCGCCAACGTGGGCGGCCCCTCGGCCGGGTTGATGTTCAGCCTTGCGGTGGTCGACAAGCTCACCACGGGTGATCTGGTCGGGTCGACCTTCGTCGCGGGTACGGGCACCATCTCCGTTGACGGCAAGGTCGGCGCTATCGGGGGCATCACGCACAAGATGGCCGCCGCGCGCGCCGCGGGCGCCACGGTGTTTCTGGTGCCGGCGAAAAACTGCTACGAGGCGGCCGCCGACACCCCGCAAGGCCTGCGTCTGGTGAAGGTCGAGACACTCGGCCAGGCGGTGGACGCCTTGCATGCGATGACTGCCGGAGCCCCGACGCCACGTTGCTAACGCTCCGAGATGCGTACAGTTGTGACCGTCTAGACAAATCTGCGGCAGCAGCCAAAACCGAGCAGGGAGCGTAGCCAGTGGGGATGCGGCCGTCCGCACGGATGCCGAAGCTGACTCGGCGTAGCCGGATTCTGATCTTGATCGCGCTGGGTGTCATCGCGGTGCTGCTCGCCGGTCCACGCCTGATCGACGCGTACGTCGATTGGCTGTGGTTCGGCGAACTGGGCTACCGGTCGGTGTTCACCACCGTGCTGGTCACCCGGATCGTGGTGTTCCTGGTGGGGGGGCTGTTGGTCGGCGGCATCGTCTTTGCCGGGCTGGCGTTGGCCTACCGTACCCGGCCGGTCTTCGTGCCGAGCAACGACAACGACCCGGTGGCGCGTTATCGCGCACTCGTGTTGGCCCGGCTGCGACTGGTGGGAATCGGCGTGCCGGCGGCGATCGCGCTGCTGGCCGGCATCGTCGCGCAGGGATACTGGGTTCGGATCCAGTTGTTCTTGCACGGCGGTGATTTCGGCGTCAGGGACCCGCAGTTCGGGAAGGACCTTGGCTTCTACGCCTTCGAGTTGCCGTTCTACCGGCTGGTGCTCAGCTATCTGTTCGTGGCCGTGTTCCTGGCGTTCGTGGCAAACTTGTTGGCGCACTACATCTTTGGCGGTATTCGGCTTTCGGGTCGCACGGGTGCGCTGAGCCGCTCGGCGCGTATCCAACTGGTCAGCCTGGTCGGGATGCTGGTGCTGCTCAAAGCCGTCGCCTATTGGTTCGACCGCTACGAGCTGCTGTCGCACAGCCGTGGCGGTAAGCCGTTCACCGGTGCCGGCTACACCGATATCAACGCGGTCCTGCCGGCGAAGCTGATCCTGATGGCGATCGCGTTGATCTGCGCGGCGGCGGTGTTCTCCGCAATCGCCCTGCGGGACTTGCGGATTCCAGCCATCGGTCTGGCCCTGCTGCTGCTGTCGTCACTGATCGTCGGTGCCGCCTGGCCGATGATCGTCGAGCAGATCAGCGTCAAACCCAATGCCGCGCAGAAGGAAAGCGAATACATCAGCCGCAGCATCACCGCGACCCGGCAAGCCTACGGCCTGACGTCCGACGTGGTGACTTATCGCAACTACACCGGCGAGGGTCAGGCGACCGCGCAGCAGGTCGCCGCCGACCGCGCCACGACCTCGAACATCCGGTTGCTCGACCCCACGATCGTCAGCCCGGCGTTCACCCAGTTCCAGCAAGGTAAGAACTTCTACTACTTCCCCGACCAGCTGTCGATCGACCGCTACGTCGACCGCAACGGCAACCTGCGTGACTACGTCGTCGCGGCGCGGGAACTCAACCCCGACCGGCTGATCGACAACCAGCGCGACTGGATCAACCGGCACACCGTGTACACGCACGGCAACGGATTCATCGCGTCGCCGGCCAACACCGTGCGCGGGATCGCCAACGACCCGAACCAAAACGGCGGTTACCCCGAGTTTCTGGTCAACGTCGTCGGCGCCAACGGCACCGTGGTGTCCGACGGGCCGGCGCAGCTGGACCAGCCGCGGATCTACTTCGGACCGGTTATCTCCAACACGTCCGCGGACTACGCGATTGTCGGAAAGACCGGCGCAGACCGGGAATACGACTACGAAACCAGTACCGAGACCAAGAACTACACCTACACCGGCAGCGGCGGTGTCCCGGTCGGCAGCTGGATTTCCCGCACCGTGTTCGCCGCGAAGTTCGCCGAGCGAAACTTCTTGTTCTCCAACGTGATCGGTTCGAACAGCAAGATCTTGTTCAACCGGGATCCGGCGCAGCGGGTGGAGGCGGTGGCGCCGTGGCTCACGACCGACAGCGCGGTGTACCCGGCGATCGTCAACAAGCGGCTGGTGTGGATCATCGACGGCTACACCACCTTGGACAACTATCCCTACTCCGAGCTCACGTCGCTGTCGTCGGCGACCGCCGATTCCACCGAGGTGGCGTTCAACCGGCTGGCTCCCGATAAGAAGGTCTCCTACATCCGCAATTCGGTGAAGGCCACCGTCGACGCCTACGACGGCACCGTGACGCTGTACCAGCAGGACGAACGGGACCCGGTGCTGCGGGCATGGATGCAGGTCTTCCCCGGCACGGTCAAGCCCAAGAGCGACATCGCGCCCGAGCTCGCCGAGCATCTGCGCTACCCCGAAGACCTGTTCAAGGTGCAACGGATGCTGCTGGCCAAGTACCACGTCAACGACCCGGTGACGTTCTTTTCCACCTCCGACTTCTGGGACGTGCCGCTGGACCCGAACCCAACCGCCAGCAGCTACCAGCCGCCGTATTACATCGTGGCGAAAAACATTGCCAAAGACGATAACTCGGCCGCATACCAGTTGATCAGCGCGATGAACAGGTTCAAGCGCGACTATCTGGCCGCTTACATCAGCGCCAGCTCCGATCCCGCGACGTACGGCAAGATCACTGTGCTGACCATCCCGGGACAGGTCAACGGTCCCAAGCTGGCCAACAACGCGATCACCACCGACCCCGCGGTATCGCAGGATCTGGGTGTGATCGGACGCGACAACCAGAACCGGATCAGGTGGGGCAACTTGCTCACCTTGCCGGTGGCTCAAGGTGGGCTGCTGTACGTCGAACCCGTCTATGCCTCGCCGGGCGCCAGCGACGCCGCGTCGTCGTACCCGCGGCTTATCCGGGTGGCGATGATGTACAACGACAAGGTCGGATACGGCCCCACGGTGCGTGATGCGCTCAACGGGCTGTTCGGGCCCGGTGCCGGTGATGCTGCGGCAGGAATACAGCCGACCGAGGCCGGCGTGCCGGCGAATCCGCCCGCCAACCCGCCGCCGCCGGCCACTGGACCGGGCGGAACCCCGCCGCCGACGGCGGTGGTACCGCCGCCCCCGGATGGGGCTGCGACCTTGTCGCCGGCCAAAGCCGCTGCGCTGCAGGAGATCCAGGCTGCAATCGGCGCGGCGCGGGATGCCCAGAAGAAGGGTGACTTCGCCGCCTACGGGTCAGCGCTGCAGCGGCTGGACGAGGCCATCACCAAGTTCAACAACGCCAAGTAGGGCTCTAGCGATCACCGCGATCACCGCGATCACCGCGATCACTGGGATCACAGTCCCTTGACGTTCATGGTCTGCCGCAGTGAGGTCACGACGTCGACGAGCGGTTCGGCATCGGCCATGACGCGGTCGATGTCCTTGTAGGCCTGCGGGATCTCATCGATCCACTCTTTGCCATGGCGGTATTCGATGCCCACCATCGCCGCGGCCAGATCCTGCTCGGTGAACAGTTGCTTCGCCTTGGTCCTGCTGAACCGGCGGCCGGCCCCGTGCGGGGCCGACCATAGGCCGTCGTGGTTTCCCTTGCCGCGCACGACATACGAGCGGGTGCCCATGGATCCCGGGATGACTCCCAGCATGCCTTCGGTGGCATCGATCGCGCCCTTGCGAGTCAGCCACACGTTTCCCCGTCGAGCCGGGTGGGGGCCGTGTAGTTATGGTGGCAGTTAATGCGTTCGGTCTCCACGCGTTGCGGTTGCACACCCAACCACGAGGCGAAGACGTGGATGAATCGATCCATCATCTCAGCGCGGTTGAGGTAGGCAAAGCGTTGCGCCCACTTCAAATCCCTGATGTAGCGGTCGAACTCAGGCGTGCCCTCGTTGAGGAATGCCAGGTCGCGGTTTGGCACCTTGATCAACGGGTCGCCCGAGCACTGCTGCAGGGCGATGTTGATGTGCCGCTGCGCGATCTTGTTGCCCACGCCGCGGGAGCCGCTGTGCAGGAACAGCCAGACGTTGTCGTTGTTGTCGACGCAGAGTTCGATGAAATGGTTGCCGCCGCCGAGAGATCCCAACTGCTGCATCCATTTTGGGCTGTGGGAGAGGTCCACATCGAGGTCTGCCTGCAGTTCGAGGAGCTCGTCGTGCTTCTTGGCGGTGAACGGGAACCGCTGCAGCTTCTTGTTGTAGTTCCCCGGGGACGGCGGGATCGCATCCTCGACCAGGCGCCGCAGCGTCGGCAACTCTTGGGCGTACTCGCCGCCGAATCGGGCTGCCAGATCGCGCTCGGTGAACCGCGTCTTGGCCGCGACCATGCCGCAGCCGATGTCCACCCCGACGGCCGCGGGGATCACGGCGCCCTTGGTGGGTATGACGGTGCCGACGGCCGAGCCCTTACCAAGATGAGCGTCGGGCATGAGGGAGACGTGCGGGTGAACGAAGGGCATGGATGCGGCGAGGTTTGCTTGCTCGACGGTGTTAACGTCGATTTCGCTGGCAAAGTTGAGTAGCTTCGGCCCGAGGCGTTGGGGCATAGTGAACTCCTTCGGACGCGATTATAGTCGGCGGCGTGAGTGCGGGTGGGGCAGCGGGCGTGGATCATGTTGCAGCTGTTGGATTTTCACCGAAAGCGCGCCGAGTTGCAGTGCTGTCGCCGACGGTGGCGACTTAACTTGCACCGGCTACGGCCTGGGATGCTATCTGCCCGAAATGGCCGGGCGCAAAGTACTTTTTGGGTGGCTGGTTGGAGGCCAGTACGGGTGGCCACGGCTTGGTGGCGGCACTCGTTAAGCGCGGCTGGCCGGCGAAGGCGAAAGTGACCGGGCAGCGCCGGTGTCGGGTCGGCCGCGCTGCGGACCGATCTGCCCGACGCGGTCGCCATAGGCGCCTTTTCGTAGTGACTTTGATGCTTAATCCGGCGCGGGAGCCGAAGCGCTGTGGCGCGACGACGGCGCCAGGGCTTGGAGGCGATTTTAGGTCGCTTCGGACCAGCGTCGGCTTGTGTCGGCCAGCCCGGACCGCATAGGCCGGGTTCGTCTGGTTTCAGCTGCGCCGGGGCTGCTGGCCCTGCGATTTGGTCCACGGTCGTAGTGTTCGGTAACCTGGCATTCACCATCGCGGGGTGGAGCAGCTCGGTAGCTCGCTGGGCTCATAACCCAGAGGTCGCAGGTTCGAATCCTGTCCCCGCTACTAGCGGAAATGGCCCTCAGAGATCTCTCCGGGGGCCATTTTCATGCGCTTTGGGAACACTTTTGGGAACATTAGCGTCGTTAACGAGTGCATTGCAGGCTGCATTGCGTGAGGCTGCCCGACGCTAGGATGGGCGTTTGAGATCACCGATAGGAGGTGTGGCTCGTGGCACGTCGCGTTGTCAAGAAAGACGTCGTGAAGCGAATCGCTGTGCGGTCCACCAAGGCGTCGGCGAAGCTGGAGAATCGGACAGTCCCTGCTGGCTATGTGCGGTCGGCGTCGGTGAAGAAGTTTCTCGCTGAGCGACAGCCTCGGTCCTGATGCCGCTCACGCCCGGATACGGGGACACCCCGCTTCCCGACGATGAGCTTGAGGCATTACTGCCGCATATCGCCGAGCTTGTGGAAGAGCCGGTCAGCAAGGCTGCGGTCTACGACCTCGAGCAGGGTGTGCAAGAGCAAGTCACAGAGGAACTCCTGACGGTGGTGCTCGACGGCAACCTAGGGCTCGACGACCTGCTGAATGACTTCTTCCTGCGGGATCTCCGCGCTCGGCTCTACGGAGACATATGGGCTTGGGCGGGGGTTTGGTGCAGGCACGAACTCAACATCGGGGTGGCGCCTGAGCAGGTCGCCGTCGAATTGAGGAACTCGCTGGACACGATCCGTTATCGGCGGGAGCACACCACGGACTGGACCGCTCGTGAGCTTGGTATCGCCGTGCACGCCGAGGCGGTGGGGGTCCATCCATTTACCGACGGGAACGGCCGCACGACCCGTTTGCTGGCTGATCTCGTCTTTACCGCGGCGCAGGACTTTGACCCGCTGCAGCAGTACGACTGGAACGTTGACAAGGGCCGCTACATCGCGTTGCTACGTGAATACGACCGGCATCGCAGCGTTGGTGAGCTCGCCAATTTCACTCCGATACGGTCGGTCGACGCCTGATCGGATGGATGCCGGCAGCCGCATCCGCCTGCATCATCAGGTACTCAGCTCGACGGTGCAGTCGCCGAATTCGGCGAGCACACGCAAAGTGCCGCCCAATGCGGCGACGTAGGACTGCAGCGTGCGGAGCTCCGTGTGGGATAGGTCGCCGCTTTCAAGCTTCGATACGCGGGCCTGAGAGACCCCCAGCAGGGCGGCGACATCAGCCTGGCGGGTGTGGCCTCGGGCCTTCCGGATCTCGGTAAGCCGGTAGGCGCCGACCGCTTCCTGCATCTTCTTGCGAGCGGCGCGGGCGCGCAGCGGATCGAGCCGACCTTGCGCGACGGCTTCACGGCGAACCTCGCGCCACGTCCGGGTCATGGTCATTCGTCTCCGGATTCAACGGCCAGCGGGACGGCGTTGTTGACGCCTGGCAGCGTGACCGTCCCCATATAACCCTCCCATTATATGTGTTGTCTGGTTGAAGAAGAGTTCTTCAGGTCGTTGTCGGCTCAGGCGGTGATCCTGCGGCGGGCTTCGGGAGTTTCGCGTTTGGCGCGTCGCTCTTGGAGCTGCTTGAGGCGGTTGCGTCGGCCGAGGTGCCGGTGTGGATGCTCGCCGCGCCGGGGCGGGCAGCCTGCTCCCGAATTCCGGGGTGTACTTACGACGCTTGCGCGACCTACGGACATCCTTCCCGTGGGATCAGCAGTCCGACCAGTTAGCTGTCCACCATCAGAAGTCAACCCCACGCCCCGACGGCATTTGAGCAGTTGGAGGGTCGGCGGCGACAACTAGGCGTCAAAGTTCGCGACGTTCATGGGGAGATCAGTTCGAGGCGTGGGAAGGACGACCGGTAGCGCCGGGGATCGCGCGTCAAGAGCGCACGGCCAGTCGTCGCGGCGTGGGCGCCAATGTAGAAATCCGTTAGCGGCGAACGCTTTTGGCCTCCCCGCCGCCGATATTCGAGGAAGCATTTGCCGGCCAGAAACGCCGCTTCCCATGGTAGGGACTCGCGCTCCAGCTCCGCTGGCAATGCTCGCTCGAGTTCCTCGATCCGCTCAAAGCCGATCGAGATCTCGCCGTAGATGATCGGATTGATCAGCGTTGGCCCACGGTCGAGGGCATCGGCAAGCTGCGTCTCAGACCAGTCGCACCAGCGGGGGTCCTCGGTGAACAGGTCGAGCAGCACGTTTGCGTCGACGAGCGTTCCGGCCACCAGCGAACTATGCGTTGCCGCGCGTCAGTGCCATGATCTCGTCGGTGCTCCTCGCAACCGTGGCACGGCCGCGCATCCGACGTGCAATCGCCTTGCCCCGGGTGGTCTTGTTGCGCACTAACCGGGCGCCGTGTTCGTCAAGTTCGAACTCGACCTCAGAACCCGGCTCAATGCCGAGCTTGCGCCGCACCGCGAGCGGAATAGTCACCTGGCCTTTGCTCGTCACCCGAATGCCAGTCAGCCTATCGGCCGGTAATACCGCTAAGTAATACCAAGCCGAGCACCAGGTGCTACGGCGCACTGGCGGGGACGCCGGTAGCCAGCGCGATATGCGAAGCCTCACCTGGGCCATAACAGCGAGTCTGCGACCTGGGCTCTCGCAGTGACGGCGCTCATCGAAAGTCCCCAGGTGTGCTCGCCGAAATTCCTCACCTGTGAGCAGCGGTCAGTGTAGTGGTTGGCGGGTGCCGGTGGTGGTGCGGCGTAGGGTTTCGGCGGCGGCCTGGTGGTCACGGAGGCGGTAGGACTCGCCGTCGAGGTTGATGACCACGGAGCGGTGCAGCAGGCGGTCGAGCATTGCGGCGGCCACGGTGGTGTCGCCGAGGATCTCCCCCCAGGCGCCCACGCCCCGGTTGGTGGTGATCACGATGCTGGTCTTCAAATACCGTTGGGACACAACCTGAAACAACGCCGAGGCGGCCTCGGCGGGCAGCGGCAGGTATCCCAGTTCATCGATCACCAACAATGTGGGGCCGGCGTAGAACCGCATCGTGGTGGCCCAGCGTCCCTCGATGGCGGCACGGTGACACCGTGCGGCCAGATCGGCGGCAGTGGTGAAGTAGGTCCTGTAGCCGGCATGTGCTGCGGCCCTTGCCAATCCGACCGACAAGTGCGTCTTTCCTGTACCAGGGGGCCCGACCAGCAAAATGTTGGTCGCCGATTCCAGGTAGCGGCACGTCCCGAGTTCGTCGATGAGCTTGCGGTCGATCCCGGCGGCGGCATCGACGTCGAAGTCGACCAGTGTGGCCGGGGTGGGAAGGCAGGCGAACCGCAACCGGCCGGCCAGCCGCCGAGCGGTGGAAGCCTCGACTTCCACGGCCAGCAGACGCTCCAACGCCACGGTCAGCGACAGGCCCTCTGCGGTGGCCTGGTCGAGCACCGCTGGGAGGGCTTCGGCGGCCGCGGCGAGTTTGAGTTCGGCCAGGTGCGAGCGCAGCTGCTGATAGCGGCTCGCGGCTGCTGACGGTGACTCCTCGACGGTGGTCGTGGTGGTGGTCTTGGGGGTGCGGGGGGTGGGGGTCATTGGATGGTCCTGTTCTGGGCGGCCCGCTCGTAAGCGGACAAGTCGATGACGGTGGAATCGGTTGACGGAGTTGACGTTTCAATGGCGGTGATGGATGGCTGCTTGAGTTGAAGCAGTTGCGCGGCAGCGGCTTTGGCCGCCGGGCCCGGTGGGATGCGTTCCTTGCGGCGGTGTGGGCGTCCGGTCGCTGCGGTGGCCATCGCGGCGGCGTCCAGGGCGATGACATGCCCGCTGTCGCGCACCATCACCCCGAGCCCGTCGGCGGCCATCCGGTGGCGCGCGATCACGATCCCGCTCGTAGTGGCGATATCGCAGAACTCACCCCCGACCGGATGCGACACCACGACCTGGGCCGCCGCCAGTTCCGGCGGCACCGAATAGCGGTTGCCGCGGTAAGACACCATCGCTTGACGCGAGGCGGTGCGAGCCTCGGCGACGATCACCGGATACGGCGTCGCCGGCGCCGGTTGCAGTGGCTCTGTTTTGGCCACCACGGCGACTGAGGACCGGCCGTCGGCCGTGGCCCGCAGCCGGGTGTCACCACGGACCCGCGTGAAGCGATCCAGACTCACCTGGGCCGCCTCGACGGTCATATCGTCGGCCAGGGTGCGCCACCAGCGTTGCGCGGCGGTGTGGTTGACCTTCTCCACCACGCCCTTGCGGTTACCGCGCCGGGCCGGGCAGATCGCCACCGCCACGCCGTAGTGCTTGGCCACCCCGGCGAACGACGCGCTCACCCGACCTGAGCCGGGGTCGCACACCGTGGCCATCCGATCGAAGCGCCACACCCGGGTCAGTCCACCCAGGCCACGGGTCACCCGGTCCAGGCCGGCGACCAGATGCGGCTGGTCCTCACTCGGCGCCAAATAGCCGCGCCACATCCCGGAATGCGACAGTGAGCCGACCAACAGGTGCGCTGTCTTTCCCCACCCCCACGATGCCGGTGGGTCGGGCAATTCCAGCCAGTCCCATTGGGTTTCCTCACCCGGCGGGTGCGGGATCACCGCGTTCGGGCGCTGCGTGGCAGTCCGGCAGGCCTCACAAACCGGGCGCAGGTCCCGGGCACGGATGTTGCGGGTCAGGCTCTGATAGGACAACCCGAACCCCAGGTCCTCGAGTTCGTCGAACAGGGTGCGGGCCCACAGGTGCGGGTCCTCGGTCAGCCTCGCGGTGACGTAGTCGACGAACGGATCGAACGGGTCCGGGCCGGGGCGGGCGCGGACCCCGGGTGTGCCGCCACCGGCCAGATACTTGCGGACCGTCTTGCGGTCGAAGCCGGTGTGGCGGGCGATCGCCGAGATCGTCCAACCACGTTTGCGTAGGGCATGTACTTCCACATCGTCCTCCCATGTGAGCATGAGAAAGCGGGCCTCCTTCGGTGGAGCAACTGGCGTCAGACACCAGCAGCTTCGAGGGAGGCCCGCCCTTCTCGGCGGAGCCACACGGGTGGGGAATTTCGATGAGCGTCAGTGGGGAATTTCAGTGAGCGCGGTCAGCAGGGCTTGGATGAAGTGTCGGTGGGCTTGCTTAGGCTCTGACTGTGGAATACGAGGCGATCAATTCATTGCGGGAGCGCCACCCCGCTTGGCGCCTTCTTCGTGCCGGCAATGCCACGCTGATCCTCTCCTTCCTCGGGGTGTTTTTCGTCGAGGACAACCGAGGCGCCTGCCCAGCGAGTCAGGTCGCGGCCGCCCTGGACGACTACGTGTACGCCCTGAACACCGAGATTCCCACCGAGAACGGTCAGCAACGCTTTCCGAAGGACGCTCGGTCCTATCTCGAGGACTGGGCGGCCCCCGACGCGGCGTTTCTGCGCCGGTTTTACCCGGCCGGCGACGACGAAGTCCATTACGAAGTGACTCCGGCGTTCGAAAAGGCCCACGCATGGGTCATGGGCCTCAAAGGCAGGTCCTTTGTCGGAACCGAGTCCAGGCTGCACACCGTGGTCGAGCTGCTGCGACAGATCGTGCACGGAACCGAAGTCGAACCCGATGTCCGGCTGGCCGAATTACGGCGCCGCCGAAACGAACTCGACGCCGAGATCGCCGCCGTCGAGGCCGGGGTTGTTCAGCTGCTGGACGCGACCGGAGTCCGCGACCGCTACCAACAGCTCGCCACAACCGCGCGGGAACTGCTCTCGGACTTTCGCGAGGTCGAAGAGAACTTCCGCCTCCTTGACCGGGCCGCGCGAGAAAAGATCGCGGCCTGGGATGGGTCCAAGGGTGAACTGCTCGCCGAGCTGGTCGGAAGCCGCTCCCAGATCGCTGGCTCCGACCAGGGCCGCAGCTTCCAGGCGTTCTACGACTTCCTTCTCTCCGAGACGCGCCAAGCCGAGCTGGCCGAACTCCTGGCCAAGGTTTCCACCCTCGAGACCATCGAAGCCGACCATCGGATTCGCGGTATTCACCACGACTGGTCCGAAGCCGCCGACCGGGCGCAGCGCACCGTCCGGCAGATATCCGAACAACTGCGCCGCTTCCTCGACGACCAGATTTGGCTGGAGAACCGGCGTGTCCTCAATTTGGTTCGGGCAGTGGAAAGTTCAGCGCTGGAACTGCGCGACAACCCGCCGCCCTTCGGGCTCGAACTGGACCAGCCGGGCCTCGAGATTGCCCTTCCGTTCGAGCGCCCGCTCTACCAGGTGCCGGCGGCGGTCGCGGTCGAGAGCCACCTCCCACCGGCGACCGAGGAGGTCGACACCGACCTACTCTTCGCGCAGACCTTCATCGACCAAGCACGTCTGATCGAGACCATCCGCGATGTTCTGCCGGAGAATTCTTCGGCTTTGTTATCCGACATCATCGCGGCACACCCCATCGAGCAGGGTGCGGCAGAGATCGTCGGCTACCTGGCACTCAACGACGAGGAGGTGAGCGTCGACATGGACGACACCGATGAGACTCTCCTGGAATACTGCGACCCCGCCGACCCGGAAATCGCCAAGCGAGCGAGACTACCGAAAGTGACGGTGCGACGACGATGAGCAACGAGCATGCCACCGCCAGCGCCATCATCCGGCTGATGCAAGGAGTCGTCTACCGCGAGTCGGACGAGGACACCTGGCTGACACTGGAACGTTTGGGCGCCGGCGTGCGAGACCATTTCGCCACCATAGGTGTCGACGTAGTGGTCGATGACGCCGAAGGCTATGCCTATCTTCGGTCCCGGCCATCCGAAGATGGCGACGAGGCACTCCCGCGGCTGGTGCGCAGGCGGGCACTGACGTACAACGTCAGCCTGCTCCTGGTCCTGCTGCGCAAGCGGCTCGTCGAGTTCGAGACCACCGGCAGTGAGGGCCGACTGGTTCTGACCACCGACCAGATCGTCGAGATGCTGCGACTGTTCCAGGCCGAGTCCAGCAACGACGCACGAGTCGTGGACCAGGCGGAGACGACGATCAAGAAGGCCGCCGAACTCGGCTTCCTGCGCCCATTGCGCGGTCAACGCGACCATTGGGAAGTTCGGCGAATCCTCAAGGCCTACGTCGACGCCCAGACCCTGTCGGACTTTGCGGCCAAGCTGCGGGAGTACGCCGGAGCGGCGACCAGTGATGAGTGAAACACCTTCTGCCACAGCCGCACTCGGGGACACCCGACGGGTCGGTTACCGTCTGCAGCACGCGGAGGTGTTGAACTGGGGTACGTTCGACACCCAGGTCTGGCGGTTCAGCCCTGCCACCGATACCGCGCTGCTCACCGGTGATATCGGCTCGGGCAAGTCGACGATCGTCGACGCACTCACCACATTGCTGGTGCCGTCCCACAAGGCCGCCTACAACAAGGCCGCCGGCGCCGAGGCCAGGGAACGCACCCTGCGCTCCTACGTTGAAGGCCACTACAAGTCGGAGCGGAACGAGGCCACCGGAAAGTCCCGCGCCAAGGGACTGCGCGAGAACCGGGGCACGTACTCGGTGATCCTCGGAGTTTTCACCAACCACGGCTACGACGAGACGGTTACCCTGGCCTAGGTCTTCCAGCAGCGCGAGAGCACCGGACAGCCCCACCGCTTCTTCGTCGTCGCGACAAAACAACTGTCGATCGCGACGGACTTCGCCGACTTCGGTTCCGACCTGCGTGATCTGCGCAAGCGGCTGCGGGCCGCCGGAGCGGAAATCTTCGATGAATTCCCCAAATACGCAACCTCGTTGCGTCGCCTGCTTGGAATTCGATCGGAACAGGCCCTCGAGCTGTTTCACCAGACGGTCTCGCTGAAGTCCGTCGGCAACCTCAACGATTTCGTGCGTGACCACATGCTCGAACCGAGCGATTCGACCGAGCGGGTGCGCGACATCATCGCCCATTTCGACGATCTGACCAAGGCTCACGACGCCGTCAAGCGGGCGCGCGAGCAACTCGAAGCGTTGGAGCCCGTCGTAGCGACAACGGCGAAGTACGACGATGCGCTGACGCAGCGCGACGCCCGGGAGCGGGAGCGATCCGCAGTCCGGGTCTTCATCGCAGAGCTTCGGTCAAATCTGCTGGCCGGCGAAATTTCCCAGCTGGAAACCGAGGGCGCGGCCCTGTGGCGGGAGCAGGACAGCGCCAAAGCCCGGCATCAGATGCTGACGTGCGAACGCGAATCCCTCATCGAAGAGCGCGCAAAAGCGGGTGGCGATCGCATCGGCGAGCTGGAACGCCTGGCCCGCGAGGCGCGCGATCAGGCCGAAAAACGCCGTCGTGCAAGGACTTTGTTCGACGCCGCCGTCTTTGCCGCTGGACTGGGAGCGGTCGCCGGCAGCGCGGAGTTCGCAGCCCTATCCGCTCTGGTATCCGCCGAGCGTCCGCGGCTGGCGGCCGAGAAACGAGACCTTGACACGGCCTGCGCCGAAGCGATCGGGAACGAGAAGCAGCTGCAACGCAGGTGCGATCACATCGCGCAGGAGCTCACGAGCCTGCAGCAGCGCACCAGCAACCTGCCCGTCGAGCAGGTTGAGGTGCGCGCTGAGCTGTGCGCGGCCCTCGGGCTGACACCGGACGATCTTCCTTACGCGGGTGAGCTTCTCGATGTTTTCGACGAGCACGCCCAATGGCGGGGAGCCGCCGAACGCGTGTTGCGCGGGTTTGCCCTCTCGCTGCTGGTGCCTCAGCAGCACTACGATGCCGTCGCCGGATGGGTGAACGGTCGACGGCTGACGTTTCACGGCCGCGGCGGAAAGGTGACTGGAGCCAAGCTGGTCTACGAAAGAGTCGCGCGGCAACGTGTTCGCCTGCAGCCGCCGGAGCATGACGGGCTGCTGCTCGGCGACTGTATCGACGTCAAGGACGGGCAGTTCCGCGAATACCTCATCAACGAACTCACGAAACGCGCCGACTTCCGTTGCGCGGCAAGTCTTGAGGAATTCCGCAGCCAGCGGCGGGCCGTTACCCGCGAGGGCCAGGTGCGCTCCGGTGAGCGCCACGAGAAGGACGACCGGTATCGCGTCGACGACCCCCGTCGCTGGGTTCTCGGCTGGGCCAACGAACGAAAGATCGCCGCCCTGCGCACCGAGTTCGCCGAGCTCGAAGCCGAGCGCGAGGCGGCCGCATCCGAGCAAGCCCGGCTCAACACGTTGCGGGAAGCGCTGCAAGAGCGGCTGGACGCACTCCTTCGGATTGAGGGATTCCGCTCCTGGACCGATATCGACGTTGACGAGGCCGAGTCGCGCGCCAACGACTTGGACGCTGAACGGGTTCGGTTGCAGGCCGGGTCATCGCGTTTGGAAGAGATCGCCCGAGCGCTCGAGAACAATGCCAAAGAAGCTGAGGCGGTGGCGAATTCGATCGAGCAACTCACCGGCAGGCTAGCCACCACCGCCGCGAGGGCCAAGCAAGCAGAACTGGACAAGAATCGCGACGACGAACTCGTCGCGAAGCAGCCGGAGGCAGCGCTGGAGGCCGCCCGCCAATCCTACCCAGCCCTCGACGAGCGCCTGGGAAAGAACCGTCCGAAGCGGGCAGCGGAGTGCGCCGAGACCGAGAACGCGCTGGCCGCGGATCTGCATCAACGTATCGACCGGCTTAACAAAGAACTTGGCGGTCATGCGCAGAGCTTGATCCAGTCCATGCTCAAGGTCTTGACCCGGTGGCCTGAGCTTCGCGCGGATATGGACGCCAATGTCGATGCCCGCCAAGAGTTTCTGGCCTTCCGAGACCGCATCGCGACTGACGATCTTCCGCGGTTCGAAAGCGAGTTCAAGGAACAGCTCAACAAGAACGCCATTCAGGAGCTGGCCGGGTTCAACAACTGGCTGCACCGGCAAGCCTCGGTGATCGACGAACGCGTCGACCGCATCAACGAGGCGCTCGGCGCGGTGCCCTACAACCCGGGCCGCTTCATCCGGTTGGAGAAGGAGCCGACCAACAACCAGGACGTGGCGCAGTTCCGTTCGGACTTGCGCAACCTGACCAATGACAGCCTCGCGCTCGACGGCGACTAATACTCCGAGCAGCGCTTCCTCGACGTCAAGCGGATCATCGAGCGCTTCCGCGTGTCGCGATCGCTACGCCGAATCGGACAAGAACTGGACCCGACGGGTTACCGACGTGCGCAACTGGTTCGTCTTCTCCGCTTCCGAGCGCGACGTGGAAACCGGTGCCGAATGGGAGCATTACAGCGACTCCGACGGCAAGTCCGGCGGCCAGAAGGAGAAGCTCGCCTACACGATCCTGGCGGCGTCGCTCGCCTACCAATTCGGGCTGGAGTGGGGTGCGCAGCGGTCACGAGACTTCCGGTTCGCGGTCATCGACGAGGCATTCGGGCGCGGCTCCGACGTCTCGACACGCTACGCACTGGATCTTTTTGCGACGCTCGGGCTGCAACTTCTCATTGTCACGCCGCTGCAGAAGGTTCACGTCATCGAGCCGTACGTGAAGGCGATCGGATTCGTCGACAATCCGACTGGAACATTCTCTCGCCTCCAGACGATGACGATCGAGGAGTATCGGATACGACGGGACGGACGGCGGCCATGAGCGCCGGGTGGACCACGCCAAACGACATCGCCGCCAGGGTCAGACGCCGGTGGGACGACGGATCGCTGTTACGTGCCTACGCCAACGGTGATCGGTTTGATCCGATCGAAGTCCCGCTTCGTGGCCCCAAACCGTCGCAAGTCGGCGACGATCTCGCCGCCGCCCGCGAGTGGGTGGCCGCTCTGGATGCCGGCCGTCGCGACGACAGCCGATACACCCTGCAGTGGCAATCGATCGGAGGCCGACAGATTGGCCGTAACCGGCTGCCCATCCGCGCGGTGGTGTCGATGGACCAGGCCTGGGCGCTGTTGGGCGTGACGACTTTGGTTCGGCGTTTCGACGAGCTCCTGGTTCTCGCACAACAACATCCGCAAGTTCGGAAGTGGATAGTTGACAATCCGCACCGTGCGCTGGCGCTGGCGCACGAGATGCCACAGCTGATCGCTGCCTACACTTGGCTGGACGCTCACCGCAATTCGAACCGGTATCTGCGCGAGATCAGCGCACCCGGCGTCGATACCAAATTCGCTGAAAGGCACCGACCGGTCCTGGCGGCGATGCTTGGCGTTTCCTCGACAGCCTCGGGATTCCTGGCCGGCCTTGGCCTCAAATGCAAGCCGGGATTGGTTCGGCTGCGCCCGGCGCCGTCGTTGGCCTCCCGGCTCCGCTCACCGAGCTGGCGGTGCGTTCCGAGGAGTTGGCGCAGCTCGCGGTGCAACCACGCGCAGCGGTAATCATCGAAAACGAGATCAGCTATCTGTCCGTCGACGTCCCGAAACACGGCGTCGTGGTCGGGGGGAAGGGTTTCGAGGTCGACAGCGTTGGTCGACTGCCATGGCTGGCGGAAGCCAGGGTTCTGTACTGGGGAGACATCGACACCCATGGATTCGCCATACTCGACCGGCTGCGGGCGTGGCTCCCGCAAGCGCGCTCAGTGCTCATGGACCGTGAAACGCTGCTCGCGCACCGCGACCGTTGGGTGACCGAAGACCGTCCGGCCACGTCCGTTCTCACGCGCCTGACGCCCGACGAGCAGGACCTCTACTCGGATCTGGTCGCAGACGGATTGGGTGAACGCGTGCGTCTCGAACAGGAGCGAATCGACTGGCAGTGGACTATACATCGGCTATCAGGTGTTATCAGCGCGGGGATTTGATGAACGGTCGTCGAATTGTCGTTGCACGTGATGTGCCTGTAGCCGCGTCCCAAGTTCGGTGTATGACCTAGGAGTGGCGCAGACGATGGAATGTGATGTCGGACAGGCCCACCGCCGCCGCGCGGTCGAAACGCTGGACGAGATGAACTCGTGACAACATGGTACAAACGCGCCGTCGAACCCATCCGTCGCCAGCATGCCGGCCTCTCATTGAGATGGAGGGATGGGTGCAGTAGCGTTACGCAAGCTCAGAAGGGGTAATGATGTTCGGCGACGCTGATTTACACCCGGGGAAGCCCTACCGCCCGCCTAAACACGCCCAGGATCGGGCCGATCGACTATCGCGAGAACAACCGGCGGCGCAATGCAGCTGCGGTACATAAGTATCCCGGCGTTGATCGCGGAGGCCGGTGGGGATCCGTGGGCGATCAACCAGAGCCTGCAAACTGGTCAGCCGTTGCAGATTTCCCATCTAGCCGAAGCCTTTCACGCTGCTGGCAGATGCACCGCCGAGGCCGAAGCTGCGTTCGAGCAAGCCCGGCGCCGGTTCGATGCTGCCTGGAATCATCAGAACGGTGACCACCCGATCAATGATTCTGCAGAAGTTCAGCGGACCGTCCAGTCGCTCGGTGCGCAGTCGCTGCAGTTGCCGAAGATCGGAGCCGACCTCGAAAACATTACCGCCGCGTTGGCCGAGGCGCAGAAAAGCGCTGGTGGCCAGATCGCTGCGCTGGAAGGTCAATTGGGGCGGCTCGATGAATTGATTGGTCAGGCCCTCGAGATGGAAAAAGACATCCACCCCAGCCCTGCGGACAGGGACGCGCTCGATACGTTTATCAACGCTTGTGAAGACGACGCGATCCGCGACACTAAGGCCGCTGTGGGCCAGCTAGAGGCGACTCGCAATGGCTACTCGGCCACATTGCAGAACTCATTGTCCAGTTTGCGCGCCGACGGCTACGACCCCGCCAGTATCCAGGCGGTCGAGGGTCCGCAGTCGCCGGTGCCGGTACTGCCGGATGACCCTCAACAGTTTGCGCAAGCATGGAACGCTCTCACCCCGGAGCAAAAGGACGCCGAGTACCACCAGAATCCGTTTATTGGCAGCCATCCTGGAATGCCGTGGGACCCGCCAGATCATCTCGGCAAAGACCACTACAATCGGCTGCACCTGTCAGACTTGCAGCAGCACACCCAGGCCGATGTCGACCGAATGCAGCAGCGCGTCAACCAACTCCTCAATGGGCTGTACATGGGTGACCACAGCCAGTCGACCACCGACGAACTCAACGCCCTAAGGCCTCAATTGCTAGCGGCCCGACACACCCTGGAGGGCTACAAGACTGTGCAGGCCACCCTGAACCGCAACGACGGTGTAAAGCGCTACCTCGGCCTCATCGATGACAAAGGTCACGCGGCAGTAGCCATCGGGAACCCCGACTATGCCACGCGCAATGCCATCTTGGTGCCCGGCACCGGCCAAGACCTCTCAGCCTTTGAAGGCAGCGATTCCAAATCTCTGGCCATGTTCCGCGCCGCGCTGCGCGCCGACCCCAGCCTCAACCCGAGCGATGTCGCGGTCACGACGTGGATGGGCTACGACCGGCCGATGAATCTTTTCGAGGCCGCATCCCCCGATCGGGCCCGCGCCGGTGCAGAGGCGCTCGATTCGTTCGAAAGCGGGATGCGGGCCTCCCATGTCGGTGGGCCGTCGATCGACACTGTGATCGGGCACAGCTACGGCTCAACGGAGGTCGGCGCAGCCGCGACAGGCGGGCACCATCTCGACGTCAATAACGTCATCGCGGTCGGCAGTCCCGGGATGCTCTCGCACCATGCCGGCGACTTGAATCTTGATGCCGGTGCCACCGTTTACGGCATGAGGGCGCGTAACGACATCATCGAAATGGTCACCGACCTGACCCTCGGTCATGACCCTGCGGCTTCGGAGTTTGGCGGGACACGGTTGGTGGCGGCGCCGGGCCCCAGCAGCGATCCGGTTGGATTGACGCCTAGCGTCGCGGCCCATAGCAGCTACTGGGATTACGACAACCCGGCGCTGCGTAACATGGGCGCCGTTATCGCTGGCGTTCCGGCTCCCCAAGTCATTCCAAACGAGGGGGGACGTTAGGCGAAATGAACCATCTGCACCGGCCATCTAGACTGCGCATCCTCACTGCTCTGTTGATCGTGATGTTGGTCGGTGCTTGCAGTCACGGCAGCCCGCTCGGGCCGCCCACACCTACAGGCGCCACCGTCCTTGGAGGCACACCCATGGAGTCAGCACCGGCACCGCCACCGGGATGGAAGTTGCAACCCGTGGTGCCCGAAACCCAGCAGCAAGCCCAAGACGCGCTGATTGGATACCTCACGAAGACCCTACAGAACCTTCCCCCGGGAACAACTATTGACGCCACCCGCTATAGCGGTGGAGCCAACACCGTCCCGTGCAAAGATGTCATCAGCGGTACGCCGCCCTTAGAGCTATCCACGGTCGGCGACCTCAAGCCTCCTCCCGGCGCCGACGTGGATGCCATAATTGCGAAGACCGGCGACATCTGGAAAAGCTGGGGCTGGTACGTCTTCGAACGAGACGGCTTCTACAAGCCCAACCGGTTTGGATATTCCCCTGACGGCTACAGCTTGAGCATCGAAGCGACATCCCGACCGGGCTACCCGCCCACTCTCGGGGGAGTATCACCTTGCTTTCCCCCCGATGTTCCGAATGATCGCAGCCCCTTTCCTATGATTCTCACTGCGTGATGACGCTGGGCAACCGTAATGGACAACCCGATAGAACACTATCCACTGAAGTTGACGACCTACCGCCGAAAGTCCGCCGACTCGTGTCGGCGAAAGTGTCACTGGCGCAGGCTGAATCGCGCTGTCGGGCAACCTGTAAGCGGTCGTCGGGCAGGTTGACAACCTTTCACTTTGGTGATGGTGTCGAGCCACCGTGGGTGACGTCGGCTTGTGAAAGTCGGTTGGCGCCGCGTTGATGGGGCTCGGGGTTTGTGCGCCGGGTGAGCGCTGGTCATCCTTAACGATGGAGGACATTGAACCCCGATGATCCGCGTCAGCCAACCACCATTTGCCGCATTTGCGGTTGCCCTCACGATCGTGCTGTTCGTCTGTGCCTGCAGTCACGACAGCCCGCTCGGGCCGCCTACACCAGCCGGCGCCACCCCACTAGGAGGACCAACTATGGAATCCGGACCGCCGCCACCACCTGGATGGAAGCTCCAGCCCGCCATTCCCGAAACTCAGCAGCAGGCACAGGACATTGTGATCGGATACCTGAAGAAGACCCTGCAGGCGCTTCCACCGGGAATAACGCTGGACGCCACGCGCTACAGCAGCGGCGCCACCGTCGCCCCGTGTCAGGATGTCACCAGCGGCACCTCGCCGATGGAATTGGCAACAAATGGCGATTTGACATTCCCACCAGGTATCGACTCCGAAGCTCTCATCGTCAAGACCGGTGATATCTGGAAAAGCTGGGGCTGGTACGTCTACGAACGGGACGGCTTCTACAAACCGAATCGCTTTGGCTACGCACCAGACGGTTACATTCTGCAAATAGTGGCGCGATACAAGTCCGGGTATCCCCCTAGCCTTCAAGGTATTTGACCTTGCTTTCCCCCCGATCTGCCCAGTGATCGCAGCCGTTTTCCGATGATTCTTACTGCGTGAAACAGAGGGCCATCCTTAACGGACAAACAAAACGCTGCGGTGTAGGCCACCATGGGGATGCTGGCCGTACGATTGGCTCGATGAAAAGTTCTTCTGAATTGGTAGCGGTCGTCTGATCGAGGATGAACGTGATTCGGAAAGACACCGGAGTGCGCTGTCCCGCTTCGGCTGCCCCTGAGAAAACATGACGACGATGACCGTAGTTCGTGCCGAACTGGCACCAAAGTTCTACTTTGGTGACGACGCGGTGTTGTTGGCCATGGACACCGCTGGGGTGAACACCGTCCTGGCAGCGCTGTTTCAGGCTGAGCGCCAGGGGTCGTCTCGGATACCGCACGACGGGAAGATCCACGAATTCCTGATCGATCCCGGCGCGGCTGACATCGAGCTGCACGACGACAAGGTCGTGTGGCGGCTTGACGATGCCACGGCGATAGAAATCATCGAGTTGTTGACGGCGATGACTCATAGCACCACAGGTGCGGGTCATTACTATGTCGACATTTCCGCACCCACCGAGACGCTTGTTCTCTCCCGGAACGAGTGCGTGTAGC
The DNA here is from genome assembly GCF_900566075.1 of Mycobacterium pseudokansasii. Classification (NCBI taxonomy): domain Bacteria; kingdom Bacillati; phylum Actinomycetota; class Actinomycetes; order Mycobacteriales; family Mycobacteriaceae; genus Mycobacterium; species Mycobacterium pseudokansasii. Next base: position 1,533,488 of record NZ_UPHU01000001.1, read on the forward strand.
CCGGGCAGCTGGGATCGGTGGATCGACGCCGAAAAGCTGCTGATCACAACCAATCGCGACGGCCTCGGTCGAAGTCTCGAGGATTTCCTGTGGGTGTTGGGCGCCCAAGTCGTATGGGGCCGGCGTGAGCCGGTCCACAATCCCCAAGTACCGCCACCCACTCAGGCGTCGATCACCACCCGATCGCTTTTCGCCCGCGACACGCAGACCAGCATGTCGTCCTCGCCCTCTGCCGCGCGCCCCCGATGATCAACCGCGCCGGCCAGCACCTTGACTTTGCAGGTCCCGCAGAACCCTTGCTGGCACGAATATGCCGTCGCCGGATCGCAATCGAGCATGACGCCCAGCGCCGACCGGTTGGCGGGCACGTCCAGCACCCGCCGTGAGCGTGCCAGTTCCAGCTGAAACGCAACACCGTCGACCACGGGTGGGGGACCGAACCGCTCATAGTGCAAGGGCGCGTGAGCGTATCGGCCCCGCGCTACCCGCACGGACTCCAGCATCCCGGTCGGGCCGCACACATACACCGCCGTCGTCGGCCCGGCTCCGGCCAGCAGGTCCTCGGCGGTGGGGAAGCGGCCGCGCTCGTCGTCGGCCCACACGGTCACCCGATCCGGTGCCACCGCCGCCACTTCGTCCAGCAACGGCATGTAGGCCCGGCTCCTGCCGGCATATATTGCGCGCCAGTCGATTCCATGCTGATGGGCCAGCCGGATCATTGGCAGGATCGGCGTCACCCCGATGCCGCCGATGACGAACAACACGGGCCGTTCGTCGGTGACGAGGTAAAACGCGTTGCGTGGACCGTCGAACATCAGCGTGTCACCCTCGGCGAAGGCCTCATGCATCTCAATCGAACCGCCTCCGCCGTCGGCGACTCGGCGCACGGCGATGCGGTAGTCGATGCGCCGGCCGGGCGGACCGCACAGTGAGTACTGCCGGCGGCGCCCCGAAGGCAGCCGAACGTCGATGTGCGCCCCGGGGGTCCAGGACGGCAACAGCCCACCGTCGGAGTCGGTCAACGTCAACGCAATCACGTCGGGGGCAACCAATTCGCGTTTGGTGACCACCGCGGCGGTGGTCCGCTGCACCGGCACTATCCGCGTTGGCGTCCACCGCGACGCCGAGGCGAACCCGCCGAAGAGGGCGCCCACGCCGCACAATGCGGTCAACATGCGATCGCGGCTGCGCCGGCCGTACAGATCGGCGGGTCTGCTGCTCCAAATAGTGTGCGCCACAATAAGTTCCCTACGTATGCCGAATGTCGAAGCGGGCGAACAGCCGAACCAGCGACGGACTGATGCGTCGCAGCGCATACCCGAGCCGCGACTCGGCCGCGACCGGCAGCACCGCCGGGCCGGTCCGGACTGCTCTGACAATGGCTTTGGCCGTAGCCTCGGGGGTGTAGTTACGCCGCCGGTACGCGGCATGGGCCTTCTCGCGCGCGCGCTCCTGTTGCTCGGCCGTCATCCCCGCATAGACGGTGCTCTTGGCGATATTGGTGCTGACGAAGCCCGGGCACACGGCCGTGACGGTGATGCCCTCGTCGGCGAAGTCGGCGCGCATCGATTCGCTCAACGCCAGTACCGCCGCCTTCGTGGTGCCGTAGGCGACCATCGATTTCGACGGCACGTACGCGGCCGCAGAGGCCACATTGATGATCGTGCCGCCCTGGCCGCGCTCGACCATCTGCGCTCCGAACGCTCGGCTGCCGTTGATGACGCCGCGAACATTGACGCCGATGATGGTGTCCCAGTGCTCCGGCGTTGTCTCCAAAAAACGGCCGGCCATGCCGATGCCGGCGTTATTGACCAGGATGTCGACGACGCCATGTTTGTTGCGTACTTGTGCGGCAAGGTCATTCATCGCGGCTTCGTCGCTGACGTCGGCCTGGAAGGCCGCGGCTTCGGCGCCGGCAGCCCGGACGGCCTCCGCGGTCTCGTTGGCCCCGGTCAGATCTCGGTCGACGATCACGACGGCACGCGACCCCTGGCGGGCCAGTTCCACGGCGGTGGCCCGGCCGATCCCGGCGCCTGCCCCGGTGACCAACGCGAGTGTGCCGCGCACAGCGCGCGGTCGGGTGGACTCACCCGCCGGGGCCGCACCTTCGGTGACCATGTCGACCCACTCGTTGGTGAGCCGCGCGACGACGTCGGGACGCGAGGTCACCACCCAGTGCCCGCCCTCGATCGCAACGACTCTGCCCTCGGCCGGGATCGAGCCGGCAAAGCGCTGCAGGGCAGGCGTCACGAAATGGTCCTGGCGCTCCACCAGCACCTGCACCGCGACGCCGGCCTGCGGCGGCTGGGCCGGCGGCGCCAGAAACGGTGCGGGCATGTTGGCGCGGTAGAGGTTGAGCCCGTTGAGGTAGTCGTCTAGCGACCGGGGCGACGTTCCACGCCGGCTGCGGGTGCTTGATCTCCCGATACGTTCCACGGTCTCAAACACTTTCACTTGTAACCGCGACCGGATCGCGATCTCCGGCGCCACCGGGCACAGGAAGAACCAGATGTAGGAGGAGGCCATGATCTGCCTGACGACGTCGGCCACGGCGCGCGGCGTGCGCGGTGAGCGCAGAAACCGGCCCGCGTAGTCCAGGTGCGGCCCGGAGATCGAGGTGAACGAGACGATCCTGCCCAGCACGGAGTCGTCGGTGACCGCCGTCCAGCCTTGGATCGAGCCCCAGTCGTGCCCTATCAGGTGGACCTGGTCAACGCCGAGGCTGTCGATCACCGCGCCGACGTCGGAAACCAATTGCGGTAGTTGATAACCCGACCGGTCGACCGGTCGTCCGGATTCGCCGGTCCCGCGCACGTCGTAGGCCACGACGTTGTATTTGGCGGGGTAGCGCTGACCAAGTTCCGCCGCGACGCCGTCCCACACGTGGTGGTTATCCGGGTAGCCGTGGATGGCCAGGATGGTCGGGCGCCGCGGATCGATCTCGGTGTAGGCATGCACGGCCAGGGCGACGCCGTCCGATGCGGTCACGGTGCTACGTGTCATGGCTCCTCGATGCTCAGTGCGACGCTCGGGCAGCAGGTGATCGCGCCAGATACTCGACGGCGCGTCCGACCCCGCCGAGCTGGGACGGGTGGAAGCGCGGCGTGTAGTAGGCGCCGATGACCCGCAGGAACTGAAATGGCCCGGGCACCAGACCTCGTCGTGCCGCGTCGAAGTAGTCGCGCCAGCGTGGTTTGGTACCCGGCCACAGGTGCGGGTCGACCGAGTACATGAACCGCACGCCGCGGATGAACAACCACAGCATCGCCGGCGTGACCAACAGCTGGGTACGCACTTGCCGCCAGTACCCGGCCCGCAGGTGCTTCATGGTGTCGAAGGCGACCGCCTTGTGCTCGACCTCTTCCGCCCCGTGCCAGCGCAGCAGGTCCAGCATCACCGGGTCGGTGCCGAGGGTGTCGTGCTGCGGGGTGTCGAGAATCCATTCACCCAGGATGGCGGTGTAGTGCTCGATGGCAGCCACGATCGAAACCTGTTCCAGCAGCCAGCTCTGCCGCCGCCGCAGACTCCAGCGGGGCCGGTCACCGATCAGCTTGCCGAACAGCCAGCGGAGCTGATCGGTGAACGGTGTCACGTCAATGCCCCTGGCGGCGAAGTGCTCGAGCACCCCGGAATGCGCCTGGGAATGCATGGCCTCCTGGCTGATGAACCCCTGCACGTCCAGCCGCAGCTGGTCATCCTTGATCAGTGGCAAGGCCTTCTTGAACGCCTCGACGATGAACTCTTCGCCCGCCGGCAGCAGCAGATGCAGGACATTGCAGAAGTGCGTGGTGAAGGGCTCGTTGGGCACGTAGTAGAACGGCAGCTTTGCCCAGTCGAACTCGACATCGCGCGCCTGAAGGACGATTCGCTCGTGATCCAGTGACGCGTCATGTGGGCCCGCGGCCTGGTCATCGACGGTGAACATGCAGATCCCCCTGCGCGGATGCGGCTTTACGGCTAGTACCCAAAATTGCGCTGGCACTACCTCGCAATCGACTCACGGCGGCTAGGCACTGCATTGGGTATCGGCCTCAGCCTCCGAGATCAGCCGCTCGCGGCGCAGGAACTCCACCAGTGCATCGACCGTGTCGCTCAGCGCGGGCTCGCGCCAGCCGACCTTGGCCAGCGTGCGCGCGCGCCGGTACTGCGTGTTGTCGTAGCGCTTGTCGCGCATCGCCTCGATCTTGTCGGCCGAGCGGGTCAGGAAATCGACCAGCGGGTACAGCGGGTCGCGTGGCGTGCACCGGCGGTTCAACTGCTCGGCGAACGACGGAATGTCGTGATAGGCAAAGCGGTAGCCATAGCGTTCCGACAACAGCCGGGTGACGTCGGTGAGGTTGTAGTAGTCATCCGCCGTCAGGTTGAAGACATGGCCGGTCTCGGCCGGCAGGCCCATCAGCGCGACGATGTGATCGGCGACCAGGTCGGCCGGCAGCAGGCTGACCTGGTTGTGAGCGTTGACAGCCAGGCCGTGCTCGATCATGAACGCGGTGAGGCGCACCAAAATGTCGTCCTGGCTGCCGAAGCCGGCGCTGGTGGGTGAGATGAGCGACGGCCGGTAGATCCGCACGTCGAGTCCTTGCCGCTGCGCGGCCAGCGTCAGCTGCTCGGCGACCCACTTGGTCTGCGAGTAGCCGAAGTCCAGCCCGGCCATCTCCTCGTTGCCGTACGACTCGCCGACCACCGGCATGGTGCTCCAGCCGTAGATGAAGGTGCTGGAGACCAAATGGAAACTCTTGCGGTGTGTGGTCAGCGCCAGCCGCAACAGCTCCCAGGTGCCGATCACGTTGGCCGGACGCAGGGCGTCGTAGGTTCGGACATAGTTGACCAGGGCGCCGTTGTGGACGATGCCGTCCACGGTGTCGGCCAGTCGCCGGAACTCCGCCTCGCCGATTCCCAGGTGAGGCTCGGCCAGGTCACCGCAGATCATCCGAACCCGCGCCCGGACTTCGGCCTCCAGTGCCGGGGACCATAGCTGAGCCCGGCGTAGCGAGGCGATGATCCGATCGTGACCGTGTGCCGTATCGGCGGCGCGGACCAGCGCGTGGATGGTGTAGGACGTCCGCCGGAGCAGCCGGGCGAGCAGGAACGGCCCCAGGAACCCCGTCGCGCCGGTCAACAGGATGTCGCTGGGCGGGCCTGATCGCGCCGGCGGGAGCGCCGGCAGCGGCAGCCGCGCGTCGACGCGCATCTGCATGGCCTCGTATGCCTCGTACTCGGCGGCAATCCGGTCTAGCGCGTGGCGCAGGGCGTGGATCGGCTGCCCCGACCCATCGCCGAACTGCCACACCAGCCGGAAGAACTCGGCGACCGTCAGGCGCTGCAACAGGCGAGTGTTGACCTCCTCGGTCAGCTCTGCCGCGCCATGCTCGTCCAGCAGCGACTGCAGGTCCGCGCGCAGTTCGGCCAGGGCCAGTGAGTCGAGGCCGAGATCGGCGAAGGAACAGTCCTCCTGGCCGGTCAGGTCGTAGCTGTCCATGAGATGACGGAAGCGTTCCAGCGGACCCGCGGTGACGCCCAGCTCGTCGTGAGTCCGGCGGGTATGGCTGGCCAGCACGGGCAGTTTGCCGTCGAGCCACAGTCGTCGCGTCTGCGCGCGCCTGATCTTGCCCGAGGTGGTTTTGGGAATGCTGCGCGGCGGCGCGAACACGATGGTGTGCGGATCGACGTGGCAGTGGCGGCGGATCGACCGCGCCAGTGCCTTCGGGTCCGGGAGGGAGTGCTGGTCACGCACCTCGGCGACCACGATCAGTGCCTCCTGCTCCTCCTGCTCGACCGAGAAAGCGGCGACGCAGCCGTTGCGAACCTGCGCGGCCGACCACTCCACCACGGCCTCGATGTCGGAGGGGTAGCAGTTGACGCCGCGGACGATGATCAGGTCCTTGCTGCGGCCGCAGACGAACAGCTCGCCCTCGTAGAGGAAACCGAGATCGCCGGTCCGGAGATAGGTGCGCTCCGCATCGCCGGCGATGCGGGCTGCGAAGGTCTCGGCGGTGAACTCGGGACGGTGCCAGTAGCCGCCGCCTTTGGACGGTCCGTCCAGCCAAACCTCGCCGATTCGACCCTCGCCCAGGGCCTGCCTTGAGTGGGGATCGACGATGCGGACCACGTTTCCGGCAACGGGCTTGCCGCAGCTCACCACGTGGGCCTGGTTGTTGTTCTCCGGCAGCGCCTTTTCGACCCGCGCAAGGTTCTGCCCTAGCGCCCGTTTGTTCAAAGCCAGCGTCTGGCGCCCCCGGATGGACACGATCAGGGTGTTTTCGGCCAAGCCGTAAGCGCCGGCCAGCGCATCGGGCCGCAGACCGTAGCGAGCGAAGCGCTGTCGGAAACGAGCAAATGTGTTGGCGCGCAACGGCTCTGCACCGACAACCAGGCTGTCCAGGCTGCTCAGGTCGATCCCGGTCAGCTCGGCGGTGGGCAGCTTGTCCTCGCGCAGGCAGTACTCCAGCGCGAAGTTCGGCGCCGGGCTGTGGGTGGCGCGCACCTGGCTGATCAGCCGGAGCCAGGCCGATGGCCGTTGCAGGAAATCAGCCGGCGACATCGCATGCGTGGTCCCACCGAGCAGCAATATGAACAGGTAAGCGGAGATCAGGCCCATGTCGTGGTGCTGCGGCAGCCAGCTGACCGCCACTTCGCCGCCGGTGAAGGCCGAGCCGTTGGCGATGACGTTGGCGTGGCTGACGATCACACCCTTGGGATCGCTGGTGGAGCCGGAGGTGTACTGCAGGAAGAGCACCGGACCGGGCGTGTCCGCCACGCGGGCGCCGCCGAACTCCCTGCTGCCGTCCGTTGCGAACCACGGCAGCTCCGGCGGACGCGCGGCGTCGGGCCACGGTAGCCCGCCTTGTCGGTGCCCGACCAGCAGGCGGTAGTCGTACTCGAGCTGTTTGGTCGACAGCACCGCCTTGGCCTGGCAGTCGCGTGCGATGAAGCTGAGCTTGGCCAGGCCCGCTTCGAACGCCATGGGCAAAGGTGGGCTGACCGGTACCGCGATCACGCCGATGCGAGCGCAGGCAAAGAACGCCGCCACCATCTCCAGCCCCGGCGGGTAGACCAGCAGCGCCCGGTCTCCCGGCCGCAGCCCGGCCTCTGCAAACAAAAAGGCGGCCAGCTCACGGGTCCGTTCGGTGAAGCTTTGATAGGTGTGGTGCTCGAACTCGCGGCCTTCGGCATCCACGAACCGGTAGAGGGTCTGGTCCGGCTTGCGTGCTTCCCACATCCGCAGGTAGTCGATAAGCGTATCCATCGTAGGAGCCATTCCCCCTTCCGAGCCGGTCTTCGACCGGATCGACGGAACCACGTCATTCACCAATCGGTAATGCCAAGCGTAACGCGGCAGACCGATAACAAGCAAATGATTTCAGTGCCTTTCATACGGGTTGGCACTAACCTCACAGGCACGTTTCTAGCTAGTAGGTCATATTACAAATAGCGGGTGCTGTGATGGGACTGAACTTCCGGTTGTCAGGCACGCGACGCGGAGTCGCCAGAGATTTCCGTACCTACGCTTTTCAGTATCTCAGTGCGACAAATGACTCCATTTAAGCAGCTCAAGCGGCCAAGATCCGAAGATACTGACATACGGAGATACGCATTACCGTATTTCATGACCGAGACCATAGAGTGTGCCGTGCCCGACCGTGCTCAACGGATGTTGCTGCTGTCATCCAGGGGTTAATTCACAAACAGAAATCGGCTCGATATGTACTCGGTATTCTGTTGTTGTCGGTCATTGCAGCAACGACTATCTATGCTATGCTGCCTGCGAAAATGAGTAACTCGGTGGTGGACGGGCGTCTCGTTCTCGGGCAATCCCGTCGTCGGCCGGTGCCGACGGGCACGCCGGCAGCATCGGGCCAGCCGTGCCGATGACGCCGGCGCGGTCGGCGACATCCGCGCATGTCGCCGCCCGCCGCCGGCCCGCGGCCACCGCTGCTGCCGGACGCCGCCGGACACCTTATGCACGCCGCCTCACGACAGACATCTGCAGCAACGTCGTCACCGGCGACCGGCTGGGACCCTCCACGGCCTCCGGGTGCGACCCGATGCGGTACCCCGCGGGCCTGCGGATCCCTGTTGCGACCCGGTCCCACCCGGTATCCGCTGCGATAGTGCAGCAACTCCTCATCTACGGATATACTGCAACGGAAGTACTGACATACTGATACGGCTTGCCGAGGGGGGCACCACGATGAGCAGCGCCGACCGCATCAACGCCGACGCCGAACGTTTCCGCGCGTACACCGCAGACGCACCATTTGCTTCGTCGGTCGCGGCGGCGCCGACCGAACCCGTCACCATCGGCCGGACACGCGCCGCGCGCACCCGGCGCACGGTCGACCTCTCCCCGGCCCAGCACCGAGCCCTCGACATCTGGCAGCGAGAAGCCGCCGATCGCCTCGGTCTCGCCCGCGTCACCGGACAAGAGGTCCTGGTCGCCCTTGTCGACCAACTACTGAGCGACCCCAAACTGTCCGCCCAGATCACCCGCACCATCCGCTCCCGGCGCTGACGTCACCACCGAGGCAGCTGACGCGCAGGCCCCACTTGCGCCATCCGGACGCGTGGCCCGGCGCTGGCCACAATCCTGACGACGCCGACGAAACGCTCGCCGTCGATGATCGGCGACAATGGCTCGTCCTCGGCCTCGATGACCATTTCTTCGCCGTTGACATCGCGTACCCGATCACCGCGGATGCTGCCGTAGGTGAGTCCCGCGGGAAGTTGCGCAACGATCCTGGAGGGTCTGGTGTCCCCGGCCTGGAAATGCAACGCACCGGGTGCGGCGGCCTTCGGGAAGAGCCGGAACGGACCGCCGATACGCAGGTCGATCGCGCCGGCGTGCAGCAGCCGGTGTGTTCGCGTCGGGACCTCCTCGCCGTCGATGACCACGCGGGCGTGGGTCGGAGTGAACAGGTGGGCCGCCCAGTTGGGTCTGTTCATGCGGCTCGGGGCGACCTTGGAGGCCACGTAGTCACCGAACGTGCGGGCGATCACCCGGGCGACGGCCGCACGGCCATGATCGGGGTTGGCGTAGTACTTGTCGTAGAACCGGTTGCCGACACCTCCCGCGGCCAGCCCGAAGCAAAGGCGATGAAATGGCGCGCCGTCGGCGGTCTCACCGTCGAGTTGCAAGGTGTCGAGGCACACCTCCTGCGGCGGCTGATTCGACTCGGCGGCCGCCGCCAGAGCACGGACGATCGCATCGGCCCGCCCGCGTACCCCCGCCTTGCGTGCGACGGCGTTGACACTGCCGCCGTTGGTGGGCACAAAAGCCGGCCAGCGTTCCGGATCGGCCACGCACTGCCGGGTTTCGTTGATCAACCAGTGCAGGGCGCCGTCGCCGCCGTCGCCCACCAGGTGGGTAACCCGGGGATAAAGCTGCTGCACGGTCGCGCGGAGTTCGTCGACGGACGCGGTTTCGTGCACCTCGCCCCACCGGCCGACGATGTCGCGCAGCTCGGCGGCGCGATCGCCCGGCGCAGCGAGGTTCTTGCGTGCTTTCGGGTTGACAATGACGCCCAGGTACATCTGCGGGTCACCCGCCCGAGGCACGTCTGGCCGACCTGCGGCCGTTGCGGGGCAGGGCCGGCAAGGTGGATACATCGCGTCCCAATTGGATACTCCTCGACAAAGGGACCGCACGCGCGATTACGCGGACCTTTCGGGACGATACCCAGCTTCACGGGTTTTGAATCCTGCCATCGTCGCCCGCACGAACCGGCCAAATGCTGGCCCTCGGACCCGGCGGTGTCCCGGGTGTGACGACGCACCGTCGGCGACTCCGGCAACGGGTCGCGCTTTACGATGTCATCGGGGTCGGACGCGTGAAGTTTCCCAACGCGAAGAACCGAGAAGAACGAGGCACTGACGGGGTGAACAACGGATGCCTGATCGGTGTAGCGGGATGCCGCCGCGCGCCATGGCGGTCATGGGGAACGCCGCGAAAAGCTCACCGGGGGACGGCCGATGAGGCTCCGCATTCCTGCCGCCGTGCCTGAGTGGACCGCGGCAGAGCTGCCGTCGTTCGCCGGACGCATCGTCATAGTCACCGGCGCCAACAGCGGGCTGGGTGAGGTAACCGCCCGCGAGCTGGCCCGGGTCGGCGCCCACGTCATCCTGGCGGTACGCAACACCGAGAAAGGTGAGGCCGCCGCCCGGCAGATGGCCGACCCCGGGGCCTTTCGCGTCGAGGTGCGTCGGCTCGACCTGCAGGACCTGTCCTCGGTGCGGGACTTCGCCGACGGCATCGACAAAGTCGATGTCCTGGTCAACAACGCCGGCATCATGGCCGCCCAATTCAGGCTGACCGCCGACGGATTCGAGGGCCATATGGCCACCAATCACCTCGGTCATTTCGCGCTGACCAACCTGCTGCTGCCCAAGCTCGCCGACCGGGTGGTGACGGTGTCCTCGCTGCTGCACAACATCGGCTACATCAGCCTCAGGGACCTCAACTGGCAGTCGCGGCCGTATTCGGCGTGGCTGGCCTACGGCCAGTCGAAGCTGGCCAACCTGTTGTTCACCAGCGAGCTGCAGCGGCGCCTGGATGCCGTCGGCTCCTCGCAGCGCGCGCTGGCCGCCCATCCGGGCTGGTCGCACACGAACCTGCAGGGCAACTCCGGCCGCAAAGTGGTGGATGCGGCGGTCTTGGCCGTCGACCGGATGGTGTCTACCGACGCCGACTTCGGTGCCCGCCAGACGTTGTATGCGGTGTCGCAGGATCTTGCCGGCAACACGTTCGTCGGCCCGCGATTCGGCCTCTATGGCCGCACCCAGCCGACCTGGCGCAACTGGGCGGCCAGGCGCGCCGCCACGGCCGTCGCACTCTGGGAGCTGTCCGAACAGCTGACCGGTGCCAAGTTCCCGCTTTGAGCCGACGGTGCGCGAGTGTGCAAGCTGGCGAGGCGGTTTCAGCGCCGGGACGCATGAGAACCGGCGCACGGTCGACTCAACGCAAACGAAACGTGAATAGTGGGTATACGTGCGGCCGCGGGCCGGATGTCGGCGAGGAGGTCGCCCCATGTCGAATACGGATATCGCCGGGTTTCTCGCGTTGTGCGCCGCGCTGGCAGCCGCGATCGGCAGTGTGATCCGCCAGCGGTCCGCCCAGGAGATCACCGACCAACCGGTCGGATACCTGGCGCTGTTCGGCATGTTGTTGCGCGACACCCGCTGGTGGCTGGGCGGTCTGGGCGACATCGCCAGTTACTGTCTGCTCGCCGCGGCCCTCGACAAAGGCTCGGTGATGTTGGTGACGGCGCTGCAGGTGACGGTGCTGCTGTTCGCGCTGCCCCTCTATGCACGGTTGGCCCATCATCGGATAACCCGGCGGGAGTGGCTGTCGGCGGTGTTGCTGGCTGCGGCGTTGGCGACAGTCATCACGGCCGGGGATCCCACCGTCGGCCACTCGCGGGGCTCGCTGCAAGCCTGGATCGTGGTGGCCGCCGTGCTGGGCCCGGCCTTGGGATTGTGTGTGCTCGGCGCGCGGATCTTGGCGGATCGTCCCGCTGCGGCGGTGCTGCTGGCGGTGGTATCGGGTTCGTCGTTGGCGCTGTTCGCGGTGCTCACCAAGGGCATCGTTGACGTGCTCGAACACGGCACGGACAACCTGTTGCGCACCCCCGAGTTGTACGGCTGGGTACTGGCCGCGCTGGGCGGAATGATCTTCCAGCAGTCGGCGTTTCGCGCCGGCGCCCTGACCGCTTCATTGCCGATGCTGACGGTGGCCAAACCGGTGGTGGCCTCGGTGCTGGGGGTCACCGTGCTCGGCGAGACGCTGGAGGCCGACGGCCCGGAGTGGCTGCTGCTGGTGGCCTCGGCGGTGGTGGTGATCATCGCGACGGTCGCCTTGGCGCGCGGTGAGGCCGCCACCATGGCGGCCGGCGCGGGACGTGACGTCACCACCGCAGGCCGGCCCACGGCACCGTCGCAACCCTTGAGCGGTTGACGCGTTACTGCCGGCGACATCGCGGCCGCGACCGTCGACTCCCACACAGGGCGGTAACGGGGCACTTAACCGGCCGGATTGAACGGTATTGGTGCTAAGTTGACGTCGCCGATCGATGATCTGGACACCACGCGCCACCACAAGAATGGTTCCGCGCTGGTTTGGATTTGACCCGCCTCTACTGAGCCGTGAGGAGAACGAGTGAGTGTCAATCCGTTCGACGACGACAACGGTAGCTTCTTCGTCCTGGTCAACGACGAGGAGCAACACAGCCTGTGGCCGGTGTTCGCCGATATTCCGGCCGGTTGGCGGGTCGTTTACGGTGAAGCCACCCGGGCCGAATGTTTGGACTATGTCGAACAGAACTGGACCGATATCAGGCCGAAGAGTCTTCGCGAGAGGCTAGCGCAGAGGCGGACTTCCGATTCGTAAGCCGTCGCGGCGGAGTCCGGATGAAGCGTGATCGGCGGCTGCGGTAGGTGGGGTGTGCCGAACCCGCTGCCGTGGTGGCGTTGGGGCAGTTGCCCTTGGCACTTGCTGACGAACTCGACACCGGCGCCCTGCCCCGGCGGAATGCCAGGACGACGATCGCCACCGCGCGATCGAGCTGGTGCTGATCGGCATGTACCGACGCGGTTGAATACGGCGGTGGCCGATGTGGTGGGCCGCCACGATAGCCTGCGCACGGTGTTTTCGGCGGACGGGATACCCCGGCAGCCGGTCTTGTCCGCCGCAAAAGCCGACTTCGGTTGGCAGATCATCGACGCCGCCGAATGGCCGGCTTCCCGGCTGGGCGAGGCCATCGCGGATTCGGCGCGTCACCCGTTTGACTCGTCTAACGAAATCCCGTTTCGGGCAATGGTTTTCAGGATCACCGATCGGGAGCACGTGCTGGTGATCACGGTGCGCCACAGGTGGTCGAGGACTCCTTCGAGCGGTCGATGGTCCTCTACGCCGAACACGGCTTCGACGTCTCCACGTTCGTGGCGCGGGTGGTCATCTCCACCGGCTCCGACATCTACAGTGCCGTCGCGGCGGCCGCCGGGGCTCTCAATGGATCCGCAGCACGGTGGCGCGAACGAGGCGGTGATGCGTGACATGTCTGAAATAGGCTCTGCCACAAGAGCAGCCGAGTGGTTGAACACCAAACTGGCCCGCTACCAGAAGGTCATGGGATTCGGTCATCGGGTGTACCCGAACGGTGACTCACGGGTGCCGGCATGGAGCAGGCCCTGACGCGGGTGGCGGCCGGACGAGATGGTCAGCGAGGGCTCGACATCTACCACGCCCTGGAGCGGGATATGTTGGCCGCGACTGGAGTCAAGCCGGATCGGGACTTTCCCACCGGTCCCGCTTGTCACCTGATGGGCTTCGATATCGGCTGCCTCACAACGGTTTTCGTGATGATCGGGATCGTCGGATGGACCGCCCACGTCATGGAGCAGACCGCCTCCAACGCGCTGATCCTGCCGCTGAGCGCATACATCGGACCACCGCAACGCCCGCTCACGACGACCCTTGCGTAGCAGGCCGGTGCGGCGGGCCCGGAAGACGCGACGACCGGGTCGTCACCTGATCACTCAACCCGGTGCGGTTACCGCCGCCGTGGGTGTAGTGTCCATAGTGAGGTTTTCTTTCGTAGCCAGCTCTGATCTCGGGGTTCGCGACCGCATCGCAACCAAGGGTCTGTCACTGGCTTCGTTTGTCGATCCCCACACGTGTGTGCCGGGTCAGGCCGAAGTGAAGGGGTCGTCAATGGATCATCGCGAGTTGCGTGCGGGTCGACTGGTGGCGGTGACGATATCGCTGGGCCACGGCCGCACAACGCGGGTGGTTTCCGTCGGGACAATGTCAGCGCCATGAACGGAGCAGTAGGCGGTCGGCGCCTGGCCAGCCCGGTGCGGGTCGCCTTGGCGGTGGAGCTGGGTGCGCCGCTTGACGGGGCGTGGTGGCCGCACACGGCCTCGATAGCGCGCGAGCTTCCCGAGCTGGTTGATGCCCTGCGCACGCGGTTGGGCAAGATCACCGCCATCACCGTCAACTGGTCCTCCCTGGAAAGCTCGCCGGATCTCGATGCGCTGAACCGCCCCGGGGTAGGTGACAGGGGCGAGCGCGGCCGGTTTGTCGCACGCCAGCGACTGATGACGATCACCGGTAGCCGGGCCTCGGCGAATCTGTTGGTGGTACCGTGCCGCACGTCCGCGGCTCTGGCCAAGATGGTGTTACGCAGATGTGCGGGACTGCCCGCCATGGGTCAGGAGCGGGACACTCAGGAATTCCAGACCTGCGGCGACATCCTGCGTGCCGCTCGGGCCGAAAGTGCACAACGCGATCGACCTGTCCGGGACGAGGCGGCCGCGCACGCCGCTCCGGCCGATATGCAGTCGTGACGGCTTGATGGGTACCTCGCCAACCGCGCAAGGCCGCGCAGCGGCAACACTTTTCGACGTGCGGTCCGACCGTGACCAGCCGGCGACTTCGTTGACCTCCGGGCGTTTGGGCAACCCACCGCCGCGCCCCCCATCATGCTCGGTGCGGGACTGCGCTTTAGACGCGTCGCGCCGACGCTCGTAAGAAAGGATGTACGACATGGCCATACAGAACTGGTGGGACGCACCGGAAATTCATCCGTCGGAGATCCGGGTCGGTGACGTCATCGGCACCGTGCGCCCGACCCACGTTCCCTTCAAGGTCAAGCTGATCAGTGAGCCGAATAGAAGCCCGAGGCAATGGACGTTTTTCGGCCGCGACGACGCCGGTTTGGACTACGTGAGCACCTTCGGCGACGGTGAATTGGTCCGCAGGTACACCAAGGCTTCCTGACCGCGGCCCCGGCGACGGTCCGGCAGAGCGCCACCGAAGCGATTGCGCCGGCGCCGATCTTCGCGCGGGCCAGCATCGACTGGGCCGGGTCAGACCGCTAAAATTCTGACTTCATGGCCGTTAGGCGCGCCGTGTTGCTCATTGCCGATATCGGCGGATACACGCACTACATGACGTGGAACCGCATGCACCTGGTCCACGCGCAGCAGACGGTGGCCGAGCTGCTCGAAGCGGTGATCGACGCCGGCAAAGGTCTCAAGCTGGCCAAGCTGGAGGGCGATGCCGCGTTCTTCTGGGCTCCCGGTGGCAATCCCAAAGTCGTTGTGTGCGAACGGATAACGACCATGCGACAAGCCTTTCTGACGCGGCGGGAAAGGCTGAAGAAAGACATCGCCTGCGACTGCCAGAGCTGTTCGCAACTGGGGAATTTATCGCTCAAGTTCGTCACTCACGAAGGCGAAGTCGCCGAGCAGAAGGTCAAGCGGCGGGTCGAACTCGCTGGCTTCGACGTCATTCTCGTGCACCGGATGCTGAAGAACCTGGTGCCGGTGTCGGAGTACGTGCTGATGACCGACGTGGTGGCCGCTTGCCTCGATGAGTCGATGCGGAAGCTCTCGATTGCGTTGACCCACGATTTCGAGGGCATCGGTCGAACGGCGACCTTCTATATCGATCTCGCCACGTCCGGGGCGCGGCCCGTGGTGGTAGAACGTGGCTTCTTCGGCCGGCTTTCGGCGAAGCTGGGGTTCGGGGCGAAGGCATTGCCCTTCATGCTGGGGGCAAAAGAGCCCTGCGCGCAGTTCCACAATCTTGATGGCGGGGCGCAAGAGCTGCCCGCGTGAGCCGCGCGGCCGGCAGTCGTAGCGCTTCCGAACCCGGTTACCATCGGCCGGTGTCGGTGGCGCTGCTTCGCGAGATGTTCGACCGTGTGGTCGTGGCCAAGAACGCCGATCTCTTCGAGCACTACTACGACCCCGACTTTGTGATGTACTCCGACGGGCTGAGCCAGAGTTTTGCCGAATTCCGCGACAGCCACCGCAATGTCTATGCCACCGACATCAGCTACGCGGTCGAGTATGACGAGCAGGCGTGGGTGGCGGCCGCCGACAAGGTGGCGGGACGGTTGTGGATTACCACGTCTCGCCCCGGCGAGCAGCCCACCCGAATAGAGGTTGTGCTCATCGCCGCGTACCGCAACGGTCGAATCCATCGGATCTGGGAGACGACATGGCCGAGTTGGCGCAACGTGGCCGCGCTGGAAGGCTACTGACCGGCCACGCCGGCAACCTCACCCCAGGTCACCCCAGCCGGCGCATCAATTCGGCCGCAGCGTGTCGGCCGCTGAGCAAGGCGCCGTGCACGGTGGCGGGATTGTCCTCGCCGACGGCCTCGCCGGCGAGGTAAAGCCGGTCACCGATCGGTTCCTGCAGCCGGCGGCGATCGTCGAGACCGGAACCCGGCGCGTGGAACGAGTACGAGCCAAGGGCATAGGGATCGACGGTCCAGCTCGACGATGTGACGTCGACGAGGGCGACGTCATTGCCGAACAACTGCCGGGCGATGGGCAGCGCGGAGGCCATCAACTCACCGGGTGCCGAGGACTCCACGTACCGGCCGCGGTGACCGGCGTTGAAAGCCAACACGATCGGCCCGGCGGCGGCCGGCAACGTCAGCCATTGCGCCCACATGCCGCCGTCTGCGCCCAGAAATTGGTAGAACGCGTTTTCCAGGTCCCAGGTCCGCTGCGCGAAGCGGAAGTAGCTCTTGGACAGCACGCCAAATCCCAGCGCCCGCAAGGAGTGTGCGTGTCCGTCCGGAAGCGGCGGATCGAACGCTATCGCCCCGGCTTGCAGCACGCCGAGCGGAACGGTGAGGATCGCAGCGGGTCCTTCGAAGGACCGGTCACCGGCTCGCACGATCACCGAATTACCTTGCCGCACCACCGCTGTGGCCACGGTATTGAGGACGACGGGAAGGCCGTCGGCCAGCGAGCGTGGCACGGCATCGTATCCGCTGGTGATGACCATCTGCGGTCCGCCGGTGTACGTGCCCCGGTCGAACGTCGTGGCGGAGAGCTGGTCTGCATCCGCGGCGTACTCGTCTTCGATCTCGGTGTTGACGTAGTAGGCCAATTGGGCGCGTTCGCTATCGGACAACTCGTCGCGCTCCGCCTGGGCGTTGAGGGCGGCACCCAGACTCCCGCCGTCGACCTCGTCGCGAGCCTGCCCCACCAGCGCGCGCCAAGTCGCCTGGCGGTACTCGACCGGCCCTAGACGAGGATCGATCACCAGCTTGGCTGCCTGGTTGTAGTCGGTCGGCGCGAGTTGAGCCTGTACTTTGCGCGCCAACTCCACCAACGGGTTATTCGTCGTGCCGTGAATCCACGAGGCGCCCATTTCCAGTGGCGGACCCCAATCGCGAGTGGTATTCACCCGGCCGCCAACCCGATTGCGGGCTTCGATCACCCGCACCGGCCAACCCGCGTCGGCAAGACTGCGCGCCGCGGCCAGCCCCGCCATTCCGGCGCCGATGACCAGGACCGCCTTGTTGTCCGGAGGCGCTGTCCCGGCGCACCCGGCCGTCGCACCGGTACCGACGGCACAGGTCAAACCCGCCGTTGCCGCCAAGAACTCCCGGCGGGACATCTGGGACACGGTGTCAGCGTCTCATACCCGCCCAAGACCGAAATGTCGACTGCTCAGCGTCGTTATCAGATCGTTTTCCCGTAAATGTGACCGGTCCCACATTACCGTCAGGTAAACTCGGCGCCATCCGGAGGGCGGCGACGAAGCCGCGTTCGAAGGGGGAGCGGCGATGAAGTCCACCCGCGGCAGTGTGCCGAACCAATTGCCCGATGCGCTGCCGCCCAGTCGCACCTTGACTGTTCGCGCGGCCGACGGGACTTCGCTGCACACCCAGGTGTTCGGGCCGCCGGACGGCTATCCGATCGTGTTGACCCATGGCTTCGTCTGCTCCATCCGAGTGTGGGCATATCAGATCGCGGACCTGGCCACCGACTATCGGGTGATCGCTTTCGACCACCGCGGGCACGGGCACAGCGGCATCCCGCGACGCGACAGTTACACCCTCAAACACCTTGCCTCCGACCTGGATTCGGTGCTGGATGCGACGCTGGCCCCACACGAGCGGGCATTGATCGCCGGACATTCGATGGGCGGAATCACCATCTCGGCCTGGTCGGAACGATACCGCCACAAGGTACACCGGCGCGCCGACGCGGTCGCCTTGATCAACACGACCACCGGCGATCTGCTCAGCAAGGTGAAGTTGCTGTCGGTGCCACGGGAATTGTCGGCGGCACGAGTGCTGGCCGGCCGTGGCTTGATCAACGCGTTCGGGGGATTTCGGATCCCTGGCGCGGTCCGGATACCGACCCAGTTGATGGTCGCAATGATGGCCGTCGGGGCCGATGCCCACCCGAGCACTGCGCGGCTGGTCTACGAGCTGTTCGCGCAGACCTCACCGGCAGGGCGCGGCGGCTGTGCGCGGATGCTCGTCCAGGAACTGGGGCCTCGGCATATCAACCTCGACGGTTTGACGGTGCCGACCCTGGTGATCGGCAGCAAGCGCGATCGGCTGACACCGATCAGCCAGTCCCGCAAAATCGCCAGTGCCGCACCCAATGTCTTCGATCTGGTCGAGTTGCCGGGCGGCCACTGCTCGATGCTGGAACAGCACCACGAGGTGAACCGTCATTTGCGTACCCTGGCCGAATCGGTTGCGCGGAATTCCACGGTCCGGCGGATCAGCTCATAGCAGTGCGGAGACTTCGGTGGCCGCACGCCGACCGGACCTGACAGCGCCCTCCAAATAGCCGGTCCATTCATCCGCGGTTTCCGTGCCCGCCCAGTGAATCGGCCCAACCGGTTCGCGCAGCAACCGCCCGTATTTGGTCCACGAACCGGGCGGCACTGCTGCGGTGGGACCGCCCGGGGCGAATTGCTCGCTGCCCCAACGGTAATCGGCGTAGTCGAGAGGCTTGAGCGCTTCGTCGCCGAATAGCGACGCGAAACACCGCAGCGTGTCGCGGCGGCGCTGCTCGGAGGGCAGTGAGTCGAATGCGCGGGCATCGACGAAACCCATGAGGATGCCCGGCCCGTCGTCATGTGGGCTGACATCGAAGGTGATGAACACCGGGCCGTTGTCGGACAAGGCCTGACCGGAGAATCCATTGGCGCGCCAGAACGGCGTCGAATACGCGGCGTAGGCCTTGCTCAACCGGCCCTGCGGCCAATGCCGGGCGAGTTCCAGGTATTCCGGCGGCAGCGGGGGATTGAATTCGATGGCCGCGCGGTGTGCGGGCGGGATCGCCACGATGACGAACCCGGCTTCGGCCTGTCCCTGATCCGACGTGACCGTCACCCCGGCGCCGTGCCGGTCGATGCGACGCACCGGCGCGTCGAGCACCACCCGGTTTCCCAGCTCAGCCGCCGCCAGGTCGGCGATCTGCTGGGTGCCGCCCGCGAATCGATCCTGCTGGGCGCCGTTTTCGACGTCGAGCAGGCGGTCCAGGCCGCCGGCCGCGCGCACATAGCGGGTGGCGTGCAGCATGGACACGTCTTCGGGTTCGCAACCCCAGGTCACCCGGGCCATGATGGCCATCAGCTCGTGCGACGACCCCGTGGCGCGCACCGCGCGCAACCACTGACCCAGTGACACGCCGTCGAGTTCGCGCGCTCGCGGCGCATCCCAGGGCGCCGATATCGGCACGCCGCGGGCCAGCCGCTCGAATTGCCAGCGCAACCGCGCGATGTCGAGCAGTCCGGCCAGCGAAAGCCTCG
This sequence comes from Mycobacterium pseudokansasii, assembly GCF_900566075.1. NCBI lineage: Bacteria > Bacillati > Actinomycetota > Actinomycetes > Mycobacteriales > Mycobacteriaceae > Mycobacterium > Mycobacterium pseudokansasii. The sequence goes on from NZ_UPHU01000001.1 coordinate 1,553,063, forward strand.
GGATCGTGCCGCTGTAAGGGCGCACCGCGCCCCGCCAGTGGATCACGTTCTTGCCGTCGTGGTAGGTCGGGATGGTCGGAACGCGCAGCTCGTCGGCCAGGGCCAGGACCTGGTTTTGAGTGGGTCCGACGAATGTGCCGCCCATATCGGCCGGTAATCCCGCGACGTTGCCGGTGAGGGAGCGGCCGCCGACGCGGTCGCGGCCTTCGAAGACCAGCACGTCATGACCCTGACCGGTCAGGTCGCGGGCTGCCGCCAGTCCGGCGAAGCCGGCGCCCACTATGACCACGTCGACAATCCAGCGTGGGTTTGTCACGTCCCCTAGTCAACCGCATTTCGGCGGATCCGTCGGAAAATTGTTTTCGCCGACCTGCCCGCGATCATCGAAGCCGGAGCCCGCCCGACAGCCGCCGCCGGTAGGACATCGGCACCGTCCTTGGGGCTGACCGTAGCGTGATCCATTGACGTCGAGGGCGGTGGCCGGCGCCCCGGTTACGGCGCGCTTACGGTGCAACCGTCAGCCAGTCGGCGAACCCCGACGGGTCATGACGTCCCAGCGCGCCGTGCTCGTACAGACCCCAGCCCTCCACCGGTTCGGCGTCGCCGTCGCGGCACATCGCACGGCCGACGTGGTCGATGACGCCGAAGCCGGACCGTGCGATGATCGCCGGATCGGTCATGTCGTAGGTCAGCCGCTCGACGAATTTCTCGCCCTTCCACATGCCGTGCAACCAGTCCGAATCACCGCCGTAGCCGCCGCCGACGTGGATGGGCACCGGCAGCTTGGACTCCACGTCGAAATGCACCGGGGTGCCGTCGGGTGCCGTCGCACCGATGGTCGCCCCGGTGGGGATCCGTGTGCCGGAGCGGTAGTGGATTGTCACCCGCGGCCAGCCCAGCTGCTCGACGCGGCCGTCACGCCACACCCGGGTGCAATCGTTGAGCGAGCGGAATCCGTTCGGCTCCTCCTGAATGATCAGCACGACCGCGAAATCGTCGAACGCCATCGGCAGATACAGCCACCACATGCCCTCGAACGGCGGATCGGCGGGCCGGCCGGCCGGCTCGGGCTCACCGATCGGCCGGATGCCCCAGGACCGGTCGCGGCTGCCGATCCAGGTGGCGGGGTCCACCGCGATCTCTTCGCCGTCGATCGCTATCCGGCCGCTCCAGCTGCCCAGCTGGGCGAACCGTTGTGCATTCAGCGTCACCCGGTTGCCGGACCGTAGGATGTGCGGCTGTTCCCGGACGACGTCGAACAGCCCTTCCCAGGTGAGATCGGCTGCGATGCCTTCGGTTTCGTCGAGGACTAGGCGCAGCTTGCGCAGCGGCTCGATGACCTCGATGCGGTAGCCGTTAACGTGCTGGCGCAACCGGTTCTGGTCGATGGCGTCGGAAAGGTGTACCGCCGTTTGCGTGTCGCCGCGCCTGATCAGCAGGAATGCGTCCTTTACTCCCAGGTTGGGGTAGTAGCCGATACCGCTGATCACAAAGATGTTTCCGGTGCGGTCGTGGGCGTTGAAGTAGGAGCGGTCATAGAAGTTGCGGTCGGAGGAACCCGGCCAGGCGATCGGCTGCGGAAGCTGGTGTACCGGATATTCGTCGAGTGGCCCGATCATCAGTCGTCCTCTCCGATAAGGCGCTTCATCAAAACGGCGTGGTAGAACAGCGATTCGACGTTGTCAGGTCTGTCGATCTCGCCGAAGTGAATGCGGCGCGCGCCGGTACGCATGAACACGCAGGCCCACATGACACCGGAATACACGTAAAACCAATGCAGATCCCCAAGTTCCGCGCCGGTAAGACGCTCATAGGTGGCCCGGACGTCGTCTTCGCGCATCACCTCGGGCAGCCCGGGCAGCGTCGCCAGCGCGGCCAGCTCTTGAAAGACCAGGTGCGCGTAGATCATCCACGCGACGTCGAGTTCGCGCGGACCCAGCGTGACCATTTCCCAGTCCAGCACCGCCACCGGCCGGAAGTCGCGGTACATGACGTTGCCCACCCGGGCGTCGCCCCATAGCAGCACCGGCTGGCGCGCAGCCGCTTCGTGCGGCCAGTTGTCGTTGAGCCAGTCCAACGTTCGCTCCAGCAGTGGTGAGCGGCCGATGTCAAGTAACGCGAAGTCGTACCAGGCACGAACCCCGTTGAAATGCCGGCGCAGCGCGGTATCGCCGGGGAAATCGTTGGCCAGGAAGCCAAAGGTGTTCTGCGCGTCGGGGATCGAATGCAGTGTGGCCAGCACCGCCACCGTAGCGTCCTGTAGTTCGCGCTGACGCTCGGCCGGGGCGTCGGCGAACCAGTTGTTGCCGAAGGTGTAGGGCATCACGTCGGGCGGCACCACTCCGTCGACGTAATCCATCAGGAAGAACGGAGTGCCGAGCACGTCCCCGGTGGGCTCGATCCAGCGCACGTTGGGGACGGGGACATCGGTCAGTTCGCCAACTCGCCGTATCACCTCGAATTGGTGGTCGAGTCGATAGGTGGGGAACACCGGCACATCCGTGGCGGCGGGCGCCACCCGGACTACCAGTTTCTGCTCGATGGGCTGGTCGTCCTGATGCCAGCGCGCGGTGACGATGATTGTTTCCGACGACATGCCGGTGGAGTCGACGCCGCTTTCCACGCTCACCTCGGGTGTTGCGCCGCTGGGCAACACGGTCGACAGCCATCGCGACATCACCTCCGGCAGGGTGGTGACGTCACGACTCGAGCGCTGCAGGCGGTCGATGTCGCCGATCGCCGGTTCGTTGGCCACAGGTCTTCCTTCTCGCAATAATTACGATACGGTAGGTAGCGTTATGAAAGCAGACCCGTCCTCCGTTGACAAGGCCCCGGGCGCCGGGCGGCCCCGCGACCCGAGGATCGATTCGGCGATCTTGGCGGCGACCGCGGAACTGCTTGTGCAGATCGGCTATTCGAACCTGAGCCTGGCCGCGGTCGCCGAACGTGCCGGGACCACGAAATCGGCGTTGTACCGGCGCTGGTCGAGTAAGGCCGAGCTGGTTCACGAGGCCGCGTTCCCGGCAGCGCCCACGGCGCTGGAGGCTCCGGCGGGCGATATCGCCGCCGACATCGCGATGATGCTCGCCGCGACCCGAGACGTGTTCACCACCCCGGTGGTACGGGCCGCGTTGCCCGGCCTGGTGGCCGATATGACCGCCGATGCAGTGCTCAACGCCCGGGTGATGTCACGCTTCACCGACCTGTTCGGCGCCGTGCGGGCACGGTTGCGGGAGGCTGTCGGGCGTGGTGAGGCGCATCCCGACGTCGACCCGGACCGGTTGATCGAATTGATCGGGGGAGCCACGATGCTGCGGATGCTGCTGCGCCCGGACGAAAAGCTCGACGACACGTGGGTGGAGCAGACCGCCGCGATCCTGGTGCACGGGGTGACCCGGTGACGCGGCGGCTGGCCGGCCGCGGCGCCGTGGTCACCGGCGCCAGCCGCGGATTGGGCCGCGCTATCGCGTTGGCGCTGGCGGCGGAGGGCGCGGCGGTGGCCGTTGCCGGGCGCACCGAGCAGGTGTGGGACGACCGGCTGCCCGGGACGATCGGTGAAACCGTGGCCGATATCGAGGCGGCCGGCGGACGCGCGATCGCGGTGCGGGCCGACCTGACCGAGCGCGACGACGTCGCCCGGCTGGTGACCGAAGCGCGAGATACGTTGGGGCCGATCACGATCCTGGTCAATAATGCGGCGTTCACCGCGCCCGGCCGCCCGCCGGTACCGGGTGCGCCACCGCGGGCCAAGCCGGCCAGGCCGACCGACGGCAAACCCCGCTGGCCCGGTTTCCTCAGTATCCCGTTGGCCGCCTATCGCCGGCACTTCGAGATTTCGGTGTTCGCTGCCTACGAGTTGATGCAATCCGCCTGTCCCGACATGATCGCGGCGGGCGGCGGCTGGGTCGTCAACATCACCTCGGTGGCCTCCCGGTTACCCGGCGACGGGCCCTATCCGGACCGCAGCGGCGGGGTGCTGCCCGGATACGGCGGCGCCAAGGCGGCACTCGAGCATCTGACCCAATGCGCGGCCTTCGATCTCGCCGGCCATAACATCGCGGTCAACGCGCTGGCGCCGTCGAAGCCGGTCTTCACTCCGGGGTTGGCCTACTATGCCCGGGAATTCGCCGACACCGCCTCGGCGGATGAATTCGCCAGGGCGGCAGTGGAATTGGCACTCGTTGATGCGTCCGTGGTCACCGGCCGCACGATCGGCCACCACGAGGTTCTCGACGGCAGCTTTCGGCCGTTCCGGCGGGAGTAAGACTTCGGCCGCTGCTGGCGACAGGGGCATTTGCCGTGCCAGTATGAAGAAATCCCACGCCGCAGCGGCGGCAGGCAGGTGTGTCAGATGCCCGCTATCGACAAGCCGACAGGACGCGTTGTCGCGCTGATCCTGCTATTGATCCTGGTCGCTGCTGCCCTGCGTGGCTATCTGCCGGCTGCCGACGGCGGCTCGCACTCGGAGCCGGGTAGCGGCCGGGCGGCGCTGACGTTTGTGATCGTCGCCCTGAGCGCGAGTGTCGCGCTGATGGCGTTCGCGATGATCGCGCGATTGCGCGATCCACGCGCGGAGGCGCCCAGTGCGGGGAACCTGTCCGAGATGCTGGGCGGCGGCAAGGGACGCCCGAGTTGGCGGGTGCTGCTCGTCGGGCTGGGCGTGATCGCCGCCTGGCTGCTGGTCGCGACGCTGCTCGCGCGGCTGGTGGTGCCGCAGGAAGTGGCTTCCTCCCTGCCCTCGGCGGATCAGAGCGCGCCACCGCCGGCGCCCCGCCCCCCGTCGCCGCCGAGGCAGCACCCGCCGGACAATCCCGGACACACCCTGGAAATCCTGCTCGCGTACACGGTTCCGCTGTTGATCATGATCGTCGTGGCGGCAGCCATCATGGCGCGGCGGCGGTGGCGCGCCGCGCTCCCGGCGAGCGTCGCCGCCGACGACGTCGAATTCCCGGGGCCGGCCGAGGGGTCGGAATTGCTGGCTCGGGCGGCCGAATTGGGGTTGGCCGAGATGACCGATCTCGATCGTGAGCCGCGGGAGGCGATCATCGCCTGCTACGCGGCCATGGAGCGGGAGCTCGCCAACGTTCCCGGTGCCGTTCCCCAGGACTTCGACACCCCCACCGAGGTGCTGGCCCGCGCCGTCGCACACGGTGTCCTGCGTGCTGACAACGCCGGACAGCTGGTCAACCTGTTCGCCGAGGCGCGGTTCAGTCCGCACGTGATGAACGAGGGGCACCGGGAACTCGCGGTCCGGGTGCTTCGGCTGGTGCTCGACGAGCTGGCGCCCCGCACCCAGGGAGCTGCTGTGTGAAAAAGCTTGTCGTCCTGGGTGTTTGCCTCATCGCCGGAATCGAGCTGCTGGGGCTGATCGTGCAGGATCGCCGGTTCGTGCTCGCGGCTTCCGGGGTGGCGGTGGGCCTGGTGTTGCTCAATGTCCGCCGTGTCCTCGGCCGCGGATCATCGCCGGCCGCCGAGCCCGCGCACGACGATCTCGGCGACGGATTGCGCCGCTGGCTGTCGAGCACCGAGACCACGATCCGGTGGTCGGAATCCACCCGCGCGGACTGGGACCGGCACCTGCGTCCGATGCTTGCGCGCCGATATGAAATCGCGACCGGTCAACGGCTGGCCAAAGACCCGGCGGCGTTTCATGCCACCGGCCAGATGATGTTCGGCGCCGAGTTGTGGGAATGGGTCAACCCGAACAACGTCGTGGGCTCCGGTGCGCATCAGCCCGGTCCCGGCCGCGCGGCGCTCGAGGCGATCCTGGAAAAATTCGAGCTGGTATGACGCTGGTAGGACGAATGTGACTCGATCATGACCCGATCATGAATATGCCGGTCGCGACGACGACGGCCCGGTGCGAGGCGGTGCTCGACGAAATCGAACGCGTGGTGGTGGGCAAGCGCGCCGCGCTCACGCTGATCCTCACCGCCGTCCTGGCGCGCGGCCACGTGCTCATCGAGGACCTGCCCGGGCTGGGCAAGACGCTGATCGCACGCTCCTTCGCCGCCGCGCTGGGGCTGGAATTCAAGCGGGTGCAGTTCACGCCCGACCTGCTGCCCGCCGACCTGCTCGGCTCGACGATCTACGACATGCAGTCCGGCCGCTTCGAGTTTCGCCCCGGTCCGATTTTCACCAACCTGCTGATGGCCGACGAGATCAACCGCACACCGCCGAAAACCCAGGCGGCATTGCTCGAGGCAATGGCCGAGGGCCAGGTCAGCATCGACGGCAAGACGCACAAGCTGCCCACGCCGTTCATCGTGCTGGCCACCGACAACCCGATCGAGTACGAGGGCACCTACCCGCTGCCCGAGGCGCAGCTGGATCGGTTCGCGATCCGCCTCGAGCTGCGCTACCTCTCCGAGCGGGACGAGACCGCGATGCTGCGCCGTCGTCTCGACCGCGGGTCGGCCGAACCGACGGTGAACCAGGTCGTCGACCTGCACGACCTGCTGGCGATGCGGGAATCGGTCGAGCAGGTGACCGTCCACGAGGACGTCTTGCACTACGTGGTGTCACTGGCCACCGCGACGCGGCATCATCCCCAGGTCGCCGTCGGCGCCAGTCCGCGAGCCGAACTCGACCTGGTCCAACTCGCGCGTGCCCGCGCCCTGCTGCTCGGACGCGACTATGTGATTCCCGAAGACGTCAAGGCGCTGGCCACCGCCTCGATCGCACACCGGATCACCTTGCGTCCGGAGATGTGGGTGCGAAAGGTACAGGGCGCCGACGTCGTCGGAGAACTGTTGCGGCGCTTGCCTGTTCCGCGAACCAGTGGGACGAATGATCCAAACTCGTGAAGTCGAATTGCGCTGGCGCGCCTCACCGTTGACGCTGGCGATCGCTACCGGTGCGGCAGCGGCGCTGGCGGCTGCCGTCATCGGCGGTCGGTGGCAGCTGATCGCGTTCGCGGCGCCGCTGCTCGGCGTGCTGTGCTCTATCTACTGGCAGCGACCGGCCCCGGCCGTCCAGGTGCACGGCGAGCCGGATTCGCAGCGCTGCTTCGAGAATGAGCAGGCACACGTCAAGGTTTGGGCCACAACGGATTCCACCGCGCAATCCGTGTCGGGGCTGGTCGACGTCACGGTCTCGACGCCTACCGGTATGCAGCTCGATGTTGTCGAATCAGATTGCCGCCCAGCCAGAATAGTTGCCGTGTCGGCCCCGCGGTGGGGGCGCTATCCCATCCGGGCCCGGGTCGACGTGGTCGCGCGCGGAGGTTTGCTGACTGGGACGGGAACCGTCGACGCAGCCGAAGTCGTGGTATTTCCATTGACACCGCCACAGCCCACGGCGATTCCGCAGACCGAGTTGCTCGACCGCTTGGGTGCCCACCTCACCCGGCACATCGGCCCGGGCGTGGAATACGCAGACATTCGCCCCTACGTGCCGGGTGATCAGCTGCGTGCCGTCAACTGGGCGGTAAGCGCGCGGCGCGGCCGATTGCACGTGACGCAGCGGTTGACCGACCGCGCCGCCGACGTGGTCGTGCTCATCGACACCTATCGGCAGCCGCCGGGCCCGGCGACCGAGGCCACCGAACGAATCGCGCGTGGCGCCGCTCAGGTAGTACAGACCGCACTGCGCAACGGTGACCGCGCCGGGATCGTCGCGCTGGGCGGCAATCGCCCCCGGTGGCTGGGCGCCGACATCGGCCAGCGCCAGTTCTATCGAGTGCTCGATACCGTGCTGGGCACCGGCGACGGGTTCGAGAGGACTACCGGGACATTGGCGCCGCGTGCTGCCGTCCCGGCGGGGGCGATTGTCATCGCGTTCTCCACCCTGCTCGACACCGAATTCGCGCTGGCGCTGATTGACTTGCGCAAACGCGGCCATGTGGTGGTTGCCGTCGACGTTCTCGACGGCTCTCCGTTCGAGGGCGAGCAGGATCCACTGGTGGTGCGGCTGTGGGCGCTGCAGCGCTCCGCGATGTATCGCGACATGGCCACCGTCGGTGTCGACGTGCTGTCGTGGCAGGGGGATCGTCCGTTGGAGCAGTCGCTGAGCACCTTGCCGGATCGCCGTCGTCGGGGGCGCGGACAGCTGGCGGGAAGGCACTGACATGGGCGTTTCTGCTGGTCAGGTCGGCCAGGTCAGTCGGGTCGGGTCCTCGTTGTTCGGTCTGCTGATGGTGGCATCCGCCGTCGTCGGCTCGCACGGGCCGGCCGTTGCCGCCGGAATTGCGGCCGCTCTTGCCGTGGCGGCGGGGATCGCGTTCCGGCCGGCGGCAACGATTGCTGTGCTGCTCTCGGTGTCGGTGCTGGTGATGTCGGACCCGTCGCAGGGGCTTGCCGCATTGTCGGGGTTGTGCGCAGCCGCCTACCTGGTGTGCCGGCATGCCGTCGGCACCGCCATCGGCCTCGTAGTAGGCAGTGTGCCGACGACCGTGTCCGCGGCCGGATTCGCCTTCGCCGGATTGGTCGCGACGTCATTCCCGCTGCAGGTGCCGTGGCTGCCGTTGGTGGCACCGGTGGCGGTGGTGGCCATCTACGTGCTGGCCACCCGCCCGTTCATGGGCTAAGCGTGAACCCGGTCGAGGTTGCTGTCAGCAACAATGTTCAACGAGTTTGACGGAACTCCCACATTCAGGCGGCGATTTTCCTAAAGTCTGCGATAACCGGTGTAGTGCTGTGGACGGTCGCCCGAAGCTCAAGCGTCCGTTGCGCGGCCCGGGGAGGAATGCGGTGTGGCGACCGGACGAAAGGACTAGCTGATGAACTTCTTTGTCTTGCCCCCAGAGATCAATTCGCTGCGCATGTTCACCGGTGCGGGATCTGCGCCGATGCTGCAGGCGGCGGCAGCCTGGGACGGGTTGGCTGAGGAGCTGGGCACGGCGGCGCAGTCGTTCACGTCGGTGACCTCGGGCCTGACTGGCCAGGCCTGGCAGGGCGCCGCCGCCGCGGCCATGGCCGCCGCGGCGGCACCATACGCGGGATTCTTGGAGGCGGCCTCGGCACGGGCGGTGGGAGCATCGGCGTCTGCCAAGGCGGTGGCGAGTGCGTTCGAGGCAGCGCGGTCGGCCATGGTTCATCCGCTCGAGGTGGCCGCGAACCGGAATGCCTTCGTGAAGCTGGTCCTTTCCAATGTGTTCGGGCAGAACGCGCCGTTGATCGCGGCTGCTGAGGGTATCTACGAGGAGATGTGGGCCGCGGATGTGTCCGCGATGGTCGGCTATCACGGTGGGGCGGCGACGGCAGCATCGGCGTTGCAGTCGTGGCAACAGGCGTTGTCCGGGTTGCCGGGCCTGGGTCAGGCGGCGGCATCGGCCGTCGGTGCGGCGGCCGCGTCACCGGCCGCGGCACCCTTTGGGATTGTGTTGTCCAACAGCGGTCTTGGAAACACCGGCGACTGGAACGTCGGTGGCGGCAATATCGGCTCGTTCAACCTGGGCAACGGGAACTTCGGCAGCCTGAACTCAGGCGGCGGAAACATCGGCAACCTCAACTCGGGTGGTGGCAACTTCGGCTTTGCCAACTTCGGCAGCGGAAACACGGGCAACACCAATTTCGGCTGGGGCAACCGGGGCAATCTCAACTTCGGCAGCGGAAACTTCTTCGGTAATGGGAACTTCGGCTTCGGAAATTCCTTCAGCAGCGGAAACCTGGGCAGTGGCAACACCTTTAACCCGTTCGATTTCAGTAACGGCAACAACTTCGGGGATGCGAACCAGGGCGCATTCAACATAGGTAGCGCCAACATCGGCTCCTCCAACATCGGCTTCGCGAACATCGGCGACAACAACTTCGGTTTCGGCAACAACGGCAACAACAACATCGGCTTCGGCCTCACCGGCGACAACCAGGTCGGCATCGGCATGTTGAACGCGGGCCTCAACAACATGGGCTTCGGGAACTCGGGCAACAACAACATCGGCTTCTTCAACTCCGGTGAGGGGAATTTCGGGATCTTCAACTCGGGGACCGGCAACTTCGGCTTCGCCAACTCCGGCGACACCAACTCGGGCTTCTGGAACTCCGGCAACACCAACACCGGCTTCGGCAACGGTGGCTCCATCAACTTTGGTTTCGGCAATGGCGGCTTCACCAACATGGGCTTCGGAAATTCGGGCGATGCAAACCTGGGCTTGGGTAACGCGGGTCAGGACAACACCGGCGGCTTCAATGCCGGCGGCTCAGCCTTCCCGGGCCAGGGCCTGAATACCGGCTTCTTCAACTCGGGCAGCCTGAATACCGGCTTCGGCAATGCGGGTGACGTCAATACCGGCCTGTTCAACTCGGGCGATCTCAACACCAGCGTCGGTAGCGCGCTCACCCCCGCCGGCGCGACGTCGTCGGGCTTCGGTAACACCGGTACCAACGTGTCGGGCTTCTTCAACAACGGCAACGACACCTCCGGCTTCCAGAACCGCGGTGACTCCGGCTCCGGCTTCCAGAACACCGGTGACGGCCAGACGGGCCTGTTCAACTCGGGTAACAACAACACCGGAATCGGCAATTCGGGCAGCTTCGTTTACGGCATCGGTAACACGGCCACGCTTGGCTTCAGCTCGGGTCTCTTCCACTCGGGACTTGGCAGCTCCGGTGTCGGGAACTCCGGTGACGGCAGTGCGGGCCTGTTCAACCAGGGCGACAACCAGGCGGGGATCCTCGGTCAGCCCTAACGGAACGGGTATCCGCTTTTCGTTGCATCCGCTGGCGCCGCCGCGGCCTGCGTCGGCGTCCTACCGTGCGCCGATCGGTCGAGTGCGGACCGAAACATGAAAGCCTTTGTGGCGCACACCTAACACGCGTTGACGGCGGCTGCGCGGCGCGACATTGCGCTGGTTGGCCAGCCGGGTGCCGAGGCGCGGAATCGGCCCTAGATCACGTCGATGATCGTCGGCGGCACGGCGGCTCACTCGCAACGGTCTGAACCTTCGTCCCGCGCAGTAGGGTCTGAAGGCCCTACTGGGCGTGATGGGTTCGCGCGATGCTCGGTTTTCGCCGATCGGCCGATGCTGGCCGGGGCTCAGAAGGGACGGATGCGATGAATTTTTCAGTCTTGCCTCCGGAGATCAATTCGTTGGGGATGTTTTCTGGTGCCGGTTCGGCCCCGATGTTGCAGACCGCGACGGCCCGGGATGGTTTGTCTGCTGAGTTGGGCTCTGCTGCGTCGTCGTTTTCGTCGGTGACGTTCGGGTTGGCGGGTCAGGTGTGGCAGGATCCGGCGGCGCAGGCGATGGCGGCGGCCGCGACTCCCTATGCGGGTTGGCTCAATGTCGCTGCGGCGCGGGCTGCGGGAGCGGCGGCTCAAGCCAACGCGGTGGCCAGTGTGTTCGAGGCCGCGCGGACGGCGATGGTGCGGCCGGTGGTGGTGGCCAACCGCAATCAGTTCGTGCAGTTGGTGATGTCGAATCTGTTGGGGCAGAACGTGCCGGCGATTGCGGCGGCCGAGGCCGAGTATGAGGGGATGTGGGCGTCGGCGGTGGCCACGATGGCCGGATACCACAGCGGGGTGTCGGTGATCGCCGGGCAGTTGGCGTCATGGCGGGGTGCGCTACAAGGTGTGGCGGGCCGAGTGGCCGGTGCGGTGTCGGTCGGCTCGATCGGGGCTGTCGCGGCGGCGGTCGGCTCGACGGTGGCGGCCAGTCCGGTGGCGGCTGCCGCGGCGTCGATCTTGCCGGCGATCAATACCGGCTTCGGCAACACCGGCGCCTGGAATGTGGGCATCGGAAACATCGGCAACTACAACCTGGGCAACGGAAATTTCGGCAGCCTCAACCTCGGTAACGGAAATCGCGGCGATCTCAACTTCGGCAGCGGCAATACCGGACCCGTCGACGGCAACAGAAACTTCGGCTTCGGAAACTGGGGCCACGCAAACCTGGGAAGCGGAAACCACTCCAGCAACAACTTCGGCTTCGGAAACTGGGGACCCATGAACGTGGGATCCGGCAACCACGGCTCCTACAACGTCGGCTTCGGCAACTTCGGTAGCAAGAACCTCGGCTTCGGGAACCATGGCAACAACAACAACAACAACAACATCGGCTTCGGGCTCACCGGCAACAACCAGGTCGGCATCGGCGGGCTGAACTCGGGCACCGGAAACATCGGTCTCGGGAACTCGGGCAACAACAACATCGGGTTCTTCAACTCCGGCGACAACAACGTCGGCTTCTTCAACTCGGGCAACGGCAATTTCGGATTTACGAACTCCGGCAATATCAACACGGGTTTCTGGAATACCGGCAATTGGAACACCGGCGCCGGCAACGGGGGCAACCTCGATTTCGGCTTCGGCAATGGGGGCATCATGGACGTGGGCTTAGGCAACGCCGGCTCCGACAACATGGGCTTCTTCAACTCGGGCGATTTCAACACCGGCGACTTCAACTCGGGCGGCGGCACCTTCCCCACACCGGGCGGAAACACCGGCTCCTTCAACTCGAGCGCGAACAACACCGGCTTCTTCAATTCGGGTGCCACCAACACCGGCCTGTTCAACGCCGGCAGCGTGAATACGGGCCTTGGCAGCTCAATTGACCAGCCCGGTTCGGTGTCGGGCTTCAACAACACCCGCACCGACGTCTCGGGTTTCAACAACACCGGCCCCGCCACCTCCGGCCTCCAGAACACGAACACGGGCCTCGGCTTGAATTCGGGCATCGGCAACTCGGGCGACGGCGGCGCGGGCTGGTTCAACTCGGGCACGCTCAACTCGGGTGGCTTCAACACCGGCGACAGCCAGTCCGGGTTCTTCCGCTAAGCACGGTGACGATCCGGCGATCTGGCTCAGTGCGACGACTGTGCGGCGTGCTCAGCCAGGTTCCGGACCGGCTGACAAGCCCGCTGCGACGCGACGCCGGGCGCATGGGCGCGGCATATCGAACTATGTCAGCTAGACAAGCTAGCGTATCTAGCTAGATAGCCTCACAGCGTTTAGTGTGGCTCACATGGAGATCGTGACGAGCACCGAGGCAAAGAATCGGCTCAATGCTCTGTTAGCCGAAGTTCAGCGCACCGGCGCCTCGATCACCATTACCAGTTACGGTCGACCTGTCGCCATGCTTGTCCCTATCCAGCCGGTGCCGCGGCGGTTTGGTCAGTTCCCAAATCTGGTGGTACCCGACGACTTTGACGATCCGCTGCCTGAGTCGGAGCTTGCCAACTGGGAAGAGAACGAGTCGTGAACGTATTACTCGACACGCACACGTTCGTCTGGCTGGTCAGCACGCCATCGAAGCTGGACGCCGACGCGCTGAAGGTGTTGTCTCGCTCTGATACCAATCTCTGGGTTACGGCCGGTTCGGCGTGGGAGATCGGCGTCAAGACACGCCTCGGTCGGCTCGACGGCGACGCGCTTCTGTCCACGTGGAGTGAGGTCGTTGCGGACATGAGCGCTTCCGAGTTGGCTATTGATTCACAAGATGCCATCTTGGCAGCGCGACTGCCCTGGGAGCATAGGGATCCCTTCGACCGCGTCGTCGTCGCGCAAGCCCTGAGGCGCAACCTCACGATCGCGACCCGTGACGCCCGCATCCTGCACGCCGCCCTCACTCCGACCATGAAGGTCTGAAGTCAGTTCAGCGTCCGTCGCGCAGGCTACTTCTGGCGGCCAATCGCAACCAGTTCGTGCAGTGGGTGATGTCGAACTTGTTCGGGCAGACGGCGGCCGCGATCGCGACTCCGAGGCTCAGACGACAGAATGTAGGCCTTAGCCATGGCCACGGACAGCCAGAATCATGGCCGGCTGTCACGTCGGCATGTCAGTGATCGCTGGCCCAACGGGCTGTCCGCTGGGCAGCAGCTGTGCGGCTACCCCGGCTTCGGCTAAAAGTATTGGCTGAGAGTGGTTGTCAGCACTCTTATGGCGCGCTGGGAACGCCGCTTGGAAAGCGTCGCACACCAAGGGCCAGCGCGGCGGAGAGCAACACCGCAGCGCCGGCAACCGCGAGTTGGACGCCGCGAATGAACTCTTTGTCCGCGACGCGCACGATCGTCTGCTCCTGCTGTGACGTCGTCGGGTTTCCGGGCCCGATTTCAGCGGCATGAGCACGCGGATTCGCGCCGTCGACCACCGAAGAAAGGACCGATGCGCGCTCAGCGGGATCACTGATCACGTCATCCAGTCGCTCCGGCAGAGCGACGCTGAGCCAACCCGCGAGGATCGAACCAAGCAAGGCGACACCGAAAATGCTGCCCAGTGACCGCTGCAGATTGATCAGTCCGGCAGCCATACCGGCTCGATGATCATCGACCTGGGTCATTGCGATATGCAACAGCGGGGTGGCGCACCCGCCGGCCCCCGCTCCGAACAGCGCCAGGCCGGTAACCACCACTGGCATCACGCGACCGATAGCGATCCCGAAGAGCGCCAGGCCGACGATCATTGCCGCCAGACAAATCAGCACCGGCAGCCGGGGGCCCCAGCTTTCCACCGCCCGCCCCGCCAACAGGCTCGCAATTCCAAACCCCACCGGAACCGGCAACATCAACAGACCCGCATGCAGCGGAGTGAAGCCGCGCACGTTCTGGAAATGCTGGGTGATAACCATCAACGTCCCGAAATAACAGGACATCACCACGAAGTAGACCACCAGCGCCGACCGGTACACCGGGTGGGTAAACAACTGAAGATCAATCAGCGGAAACACAGCGCGACGCTCGTGCTGGACGAAAAACCACAGGAGCACGATCGCAACCGACAGCAATATGACCATTAGTCCGGGCTGTCGGTCCGCCCTCGGCGCCTCGATGATCGCGTATGCGAGCAGGGCGACCGCGGGGGCAAATATCAGCTGTCCCGGCCAGTCCAGCTGGGTCGGATCGGGATCCTTGGACTCGGTCACGCTCAGGCGGGTCAGCAACCAGACGGCCACTCCCAGCGGCACGTTCACCGCGAAGACGCTACGCCACCCCATACTCTCCACCAGGATCCCGCCCAATGCCGGGGCGGAACCCGCACCGATGCAGCCGATGGCCATCCAGCCGGCTATCGCCCGCGCTTTCATCCCCGGATCTGGGAAGGCGTGACTCAGCAACGCAAGCGAGAGCACCGAAATGAACGCCGCGCCCACGCCCTGGACAACCCGCGCCACCGTGAGTATTCCCAGGCTGACCGGTACCGCACAGACCATGGACGCGGCGGCGAATACCCCCAGCCCGATGAAGAATCCACGCCGACGCCCATACCGATCACCCAGCAAGGCGCAGCTCATCAGTACCGCAGCCATACCGAGGCTGTAGCCCGCGACCGCCCACTGAAGCCCCTGCTCACCCGTCTTGTAAACGGCTTGGATGCTGGGCAACGCGACGTTCACGATGTTGATGTCCACAAACACCATGAAGATTCCGAGACCGGTCGCGACAACGGTCATCCGCTGGCGTGGTGTCATCGCATGATGTGAAACCTGTGCCGCCGTCATTTCACTCCAATTTTCACGATTGCCGCCGGACAGCGATTGCCCAATATTCAATATCTGTCGGTGGTCCACCAAGCGCGCCCCGCGGATAGCCCGAATTCGCCGCGGGGATATGTGCTTGTCGAAATCTATCAGCAGCCGGCGGCTAGGGGGTGCGCATGGACAAAATCGGACGACAGCCGCAAAGGAGTGGTAGCTGTGATCGCCGCCGTCCCAGGCTCCGCTGAGCGCGGTGACTGGATCAGTACCGTGTTGGCGCTAGTGCAGCAGCTGCGCGGCGTGCTCGGCCAGATCGAGCACCGGCTGCGGGATGATCCCCAAAACCACTGTGACGAGGGCACATACGGCGATGGCCGCTTTGCTCAGCACGCCCGGTGCCACCACTTGCGGTGTGTCGTCGGTGCCTTCGGTAAAGAACATCAGCACGATCACGCGCACGTAAAAGTAGGCGGCGACCCCGCTGGCGATCACACCGATGATCACCAGCGGCACCGCCCCCCCTTGGGCCGCGGCCCTAAACACCGCGAACTTGCTGATAAACCCGCTGGTCAGTGGAATGCCGGCGAACGCCAGCAGAAACATCGAAAGCATGACGCCCACAATGGGTGAACGCTGACCCAGCCCCGCCCAGTGCGACAGGTTGGCGTCCTCGACTCCCTCGGCGTTGCGGATCAGGCCCACGATGGCGAATGCGCCCACCGTGGAAAAACTGTAGGCGACCAGATAGAACAGCGTTGCCGACAGGCCGGCTTGGTTGTCGGCGATGACGCCGGTGAGGATGAAGCCGACGTGTGCGACCGACGAATAGGCCAGCATCCGTTTGACGTCGGTCTGGTTCACCGCGGTGATGGTGGCCACCGCCATGGTCAGGATCGAAATCGCCCACAGCACCGGGCGCCACTGGTCGTGCAGCGGCGGCAGCGCGACATAGACCACGCGCAGCAGCGCACCGAACGCCGCGACCTTGGTGGCGGCCGCCATGAATCCCGTGATCGGGGTGGGCGCGCCCTGGTACACGTCGGGAATCCAGGAATGGAAGGGGACCGCGCCGACCTTGAACAGCAGGCCGACCGACAGCAGCCCGACGCCGACCAATGCCATTGAGGTATCACTTTGTGCCGTAAGCGAATCGCGGATACCGGACAGGGTCAGCGTGGCGGTCGCACCGTAGAGCAATGCGACTCCGTAGAGGAAGAACGCCGACGAGAAGGCGCCCAGCAAAAAGTATTTCAACGCCGCTTCCTGCGACAGCAGCCGGCGGTGACGAGCGAGCCCGCACATCAAGTACAGCGGCAGCGATAACACTTCCAGCGCAACGAACATCGTCAACAGGTCATTGGACGCGGCGAAGACCATCATGCCGCCGACCGACAGCGTCAGTAGCGGGAAGAGCTCGGTTTGAGCGGCGCCGGCCCGCTCGGCCTCGTGCTCGGCGTCGCTGCCTGGCACCGCGGAAGCCTGCGGGGTAAAGGAATCCAGCCCGCCGGTGCCCGCTGCGACCGCCACCCGGTGCGGGGCGGCAACCCGGTGGGCGCTGCGTTCGGCGACGAAGATGACCGCCAGCACGGCGACGAGCAACATGGTGCCCTGCAGGAACAGCGCCGGTCGATCCACCGCCACCGAACCCAGCACCGCGCGTCGGCCGGACGCCGGAATCGACCTGGCCACCATAATGACTGTAATGAAGGCGGCCACGAATCCGCCTACGGTGAGCGTCACCTGGGCGCCGTACCGCATGCGACGCGGCAGGAACGCCTCGACAAGCACTCCGACCACCGCGACGCCGAAGACGATCAGCATCGGGCAGAGCAGAAAGTACTCAATGCTGGGGCTGGGCAAGGTCATTGGTGCGGTCCTTCGGCTGTCCGGGGGGCGCCGGTTTTCACGGGTACATGAGGCGCGGGATCATGCTGGCCGATGGTGGTCATGGTGTTCTCGACCGCGGGGTTGATGAGGTCGAGCATCGGTTTGGGATAGACCCCCAGCACGAGCAGTAACGCGATCAGCGGCGCCACCACAATCATTTCGCGGCCCACCAGGTCACCGATCCGTTCGTTGCCCTTGGCCACCGGCCCGGTCATCACCCGCTGGTAGAGCCACAGCATGTAGATGGCCGACAGGACCAGGGCTGTGACTCCGAACGCCGCGGCCAGCCAGTAGCGGTTGAAAGTGCCCAGCAGCACCAGGAATTCGCTGACGAACGGAGCCAGGCCGGGCAGCGACAGGGTGGCCATGGCCGAAACCATGAAGGTGCCGGCCAGGACCGGGGCCACCTTCTGCACACCGCCGTAGTCGGAGATCGACCGGCTGCCGTGGCGGGAGATGAGGAAGCCGGCGATCAGGAACACCGCCGCCGTCGACAGGCCGTGGTTGAGCATGTACAGCGTCGACCCGCTCTGTCCCTGGGTGGTCATCACGAAGATACCCGCGATGATGAACCCGAAGTGCGAGATCGAGGTGTAGGCGATCAGCCGCATGATGTCGGTCTGACCGATCGCCACCACCGCTCCGTAGGCCACACCGATAATTGCCAGCGTCACGATCAGCGGACGGAAATACGTTGACGCGTCAGGGAATAGCTGCAGGCAGTAGCGCAGCATGCCGAAGGTGCCAACCTTGTCCATCACCGCCATCATCAGCACCGCGGTCGCGGGAGTCGACTCGACCGCGGCGTCGGGCAGCCAGCGGTGGAAGGGCCACAGCGGAGCCTTGACGGCGAACGCGAACATGAATCCCAGGAACAGCGCCTTGAACACCGCCGGGTCCACGCCGTAGCGGCCCGAGGCAACACCGGCCACGATCTCGCGGAAGTCGAAGGTGCCGGGACCGTGTTGCGCGGTCACCACATACAACCCGATCACCGCCGCCAGCATGATCAGCCCGCCGAACAGGTTGTACAGCAGGAACTTCACCGCAGCGCGCGAGCGACCCGGACCCTGGCCGAAGCCGCCGATGAGGAAGTACATCGGGATGAGCATGGCTTCGAAGAAGACGTAGAACAGCAGCACGTCCAGCGCGACCAGCGAGATCAGTACCATCGACTCGATGGCCAGCGTCAGCGCGACGTAGGCGTGCACACCGCGAGTGCGCTCGCCACCTCGTGACGATCGCAAGCTCGGCGAAGCCGGGCGCTGCGGGCCGTCACCATCTCCGTCGTTCCAGCCGGCTACCAGTAGCAGCGGAATCAGCACCGTGGTCAACAGCACCAGCACCACCGCGATGCCGTCCACTCCGAGGGTATAACCGGCGCCGAAAGCCGGTATCCAGGAATGCTTTTCGACGAACTGGTACGGTTCTGTGCCGGTTTGGGAGCCGGGCTTGAAGCCGATTGCGACGACCGCCGAGACGGCCAGCGTCGCGACGCTGGCGACCAGGCCGGTCCACTTGGCCAGTTGGCGCAGTCCCGGGGGCAGCAGGATGACCAGCACCGAACCGGCCAGTGGCACCAGCCACAGCGTGCTCAGCCAGGCAAAGTTGCTCACCACAGGTTCACCGCCAACAGCACCGCGGCCACCAGCACCGCGCCGGCCAGCATCGACAGCGCGTAGTTGCGGGCGAAGCCGGTTTGCATGCGCCGCAAGCGGTTCGAGGTCCGGCTCACCAGCGCGGCCAGCGCGTTGACCGACCCGTCCACCCCCGCATTGTCGACTTCGACCAGCGTGTCCGTCAGGCGGGCGCTGGGACGCATGAACACCTCCTCGTTGAAGGCGTCGCCGTAGAGGTCGGCGCGCGCGGCCGTCGTCAGCACCGACACCTGGGTGGGGGCCACCCGCGGGATCGGTGTGGTGGCATACATCCGGTAGGCCACCGCGATGCCGGCGGCGACGACAGCGAGCGTGACCGTGGTGCTGACCCAGGCCGGGATGGCGTGGACGGCTTCTTCGGGTACGCCGACGACGGGCTCGAGCCAGTGCCGCAGGGTTCCGCCGACCGCGAACAGGCCCCCGGAGAACGCCGAGCCGACCCCCAGCAAGATCATCGGCCACGTCATCAGCCCAGGCGCCTCGTGCGGATGCGACCCTGGCGCCCACCGCTTCTTGCCGAAGAAGGTCATCAGCATCACCCGCGTCATATAGAACGCGGTGACGCCGGCACCGAGCAGCGCCGCTCCGCCCAACACATAGCCTCGGGGTCCGCCGACATTGAGCGCCGCTTCGATGATCGCGTCCTTGGAGAAAAAGCCCGCGAACGGCGGCACCCCGATGATCGCCAGATAGGCCAGCCCGAAGGTGACGAACGTGATCGGCAGCGCGGCCCGCAGTCCGCCGTAGCGGCGCATGTCCTGTTCTTCGTTCATCGCGTGGATCACCGCGCCGGACCCGAGGAACAGGCCGGCCTTGAAGAAGCCGTGGGTGAGCAGGTGCATGATCGCGAAGGCGTAACCGGCCGGGCCCAGACCGGCGGCCAGCACCATGTAGCCGATCTGGCTCATCGTCGATGCGGCCAGCGCGCGTTTGATGTCGTCCTTGGCGCAGCCGATGAACGCCCCGAACAGCAAGGTGACGGCGCCGACGACGACCACGGCCAGCTGAGCCTCCGGCGACAGGTTGTACAGCGGGTTGGACCGCACGATCAGATACACGCCGGCGGTCACCATGGTAGCGGCGTGGATCAGCGCGGACACCGGGGTGGGACCCTCCATCGCGTCGCCCAGCCAGGCCTGCAGCGGAACCTGAGCGGACTTCGCGCACGCGCCCAACAACAGCAGCAACCCCATCGCGGTCAGCGCACCGCGACCAGCGGCCGGTGCACCGGCGAATACTCCGCTGTAGGACAGCGTCCCGAACGTGGCGAACATGACGAACATGCCCAGCGCCAATCCGGCGTCGCCGACCCGGTTCATCACGAACGCCTTCTTGGCCGCCGTCGCCGCCGACGGTTTGTGATACCAGAAACCGATCAGCAGGTAGGACGCCAGCCCGACGCCTTCCCAGCCGACATAGAGCAGCGCATAGTTGTCGGCGACCACCAGCAGCAGCATCGAGGCCAGAAACAGGTTGAGATAGCCGAAAAATCGGCGGCGGTCCGCGTCGTCGGCCATGTAGGCGACCGAATAAATATGGATCAGCGACCCGACGCCGGTGATCAGCAGTACGAAGCACATCGACAACTGGTCGAGCTGCAGCCCGAAGTCGACCTGGAGGCCGCCCACCGGGATCCAGGTGTACACCGTCTGGCGGATAACGCGGTCGCCCTCGCCCCGGCTGAGCATGTCGGCAAGCAACGTGGCGCCCACGCCGAACGACGCGACGGCCGCCGCACAGCCCAGCCAATGACCCCACGCGTCGGTTCGTCTGCCGCCGAACAGCAAGATCGCGGCACCCGCCAGGGGCAGCGCCACCAGCAGCCAGCTGTAGTGAGTCATGTTGGCGTTCTTAGCCTTTGAGTAGGTTCGCGTCGTCGACGGACGCCGATTTGCGGGCACGGAAAATCGTCATGATGATGGCCAGGCCGACGACGACTTCACAGGCGGCCACCACCATGGTGAAGAAGGCGATCATCTGTCCGTCGAGATGGCCGTGCATCCGCGCAAACGTGACAAACGCCAGATTGACCGCGTTGAGCATCAGCTCGACGCACATGAACATGACAATGGCGTTGCGTCGCAGCAGCACACCGGAGGCGCCGATGGTGAACAGCAGCGCCGAAAGGTAAAGGTAATTGGCCGGGTTCACGACGTACCTCCGTTGACCGTGTCGGCGGAGAGGGTCGCTGTGCCATCCGCGCCCCGGCCGCGCAATATCGGGGAGACCGACAATTCCGAGTACGTGCCGTCGGGCAGCAGCGCTGCCGAATCGACCGCGTTACGGCGGGCGTAGACGCCCGGGTTGGGCAGGGGGGTGGGGTGTCCGCCGGGACGGAAGCGCTCCTGCGAGAGCTCACGCTGGGTCTTGCGACGCTCGAAGCGCTCTCGGTGAGCCAGCACCATCGCTCCGACCGCGGCGGTGATCAACAGCGCGCTGGTCAGCTCGAACGCCCACAGGTAGCGAAAGAAGATCAGCGCCGCCAAGCCTTCGACATTGCCGTTGGCGTTGGCGGCGGTCAGTCCGGCGAAGCCGCCAGTCGCCACGTTGCCGATGCCGCCGACCAGCAGGATGCCGAACCCGATCCCAGTGGCCACCGCGGCGACCCGCTGTCCGCGCAAGGTCTCCTTCAGCGATTCCGCGGAGTCCACGCCGATCAGCATCAGCACGAACAAGAACAGCATCATGACCGCGCCGGTGTAGACCACGACTTGAACGACGCCCAGAAACAGCGCGTCCTGGACCATGTAGAACACGGCCAGGATGATCATCGTCATCGCCAAGAACATCGCCGAGTACACCGCGTTGACGGCCAGCACCACGCCAAGGGCGGCGATCAGTGCCAGCGCGCCCAGGATCCAGAACGTCACCGCTTCACCGGTGGAGGTCCGAACGATGGTGTCTTGCGCCACATGAGAAGCCAGATCAGAAGCAAAATCAGAGGCCAGTAATGCGGTCACCGGGAATCTCCGGCCTGCTGCGGCTCGCGTAAGCCATGCGGGGTCACGTTGCCCAGGTAGTAGTCCTTGTCGGTGGCGCCCGCAGCCCTGGGGTGCGGTGGCGCGGTCATCTCGGGCAGCAGCGGAGCCAGCAGCCGGTCCTTCTCATAGATCAGGTCGGCGCGGTTGTCGTCGGCCATCTCGTAGTCGTTGGTCATGGTCAGCGCCCGGGTGGGGCAAGCCTCGATGCACAGACCGCAACCGATGCAGCGCAGGTAGTTGATCTGGTAGACCCGGCCGTAACGCTCGCCGGGGGAATACCGCGCCTCTTCGGTGTTGTCGGCACCCTCGACGTAGATCGCGTCGGCGGGGCACGCCCAGGCGCACAACTCGCAGCCGATGCATTTCTCCAAACCGTCGGGGTATCGGTTGAGCTGATGACGGCCGTGGTAACGCGGTGCCACCGGACCGGGTTTTTCCGGATACTCCTCGGTGACTGTCTTTTTGAACATCGACCCGAGGGTCACGCCGAATCCGGCAACGGCGTCCAGGAGTCTAGCCACGCGCGTTCTCCTTGCTCGCACCAACTGGCTGGGCCAGTGGCTTCATGGGCAGCGGCGGTGTCGGGAATACCGGTTCGGCGTCGCCGCGTTCGGCCGCGCTTTCGGCGCGCTGCCGGCGGCGCTTCACCCGAGAGCCCGGGCTTCGTAGCGACATCACCAGGCCCGTGGTTACGACGAGGCTGCTGACCACCAACGTCGCCGTCCAATACTGGTATCCCTGGTTGCGCAACGCGCGGATGACGGCCGCGATCATGATCCACAGCAGCGAGACGGGAATCAGCAATTTCCAGCCCAGCGCCATGAATTGGTCGTAGCGCAGCCGCGGCAACGTGGCCCGCAGCCAGAAATAGATGAACAAGAAGCCCCACACCTTGGCGGTGAACCAGAGCAACGGCCACCAGCCGGTGTTGGCTCCGGCCCACATGTTCAGCGGCCAGGGAGCATGCCAGCCGCCCAGGAACATCGTCGCGGCCAGCGCCGAAACGGTTGTCATGTTGACGTATTCGGCCAGCATGAACATCGCGAACTTCAGCGACGAGTACTCGGTGTGGAAACCGGCGACCAGCTCACCCTCTGCTTCGGGCAGGTCGAATGGTGCCCGGTTGGTCTCGCCCACCATGGAGATGAGGTAGATCACGAACGACGGCAGCAACAGAAAGACGTACCAGACCCGGTCTTGTGCGGCGATGATCTGTGACGTCGACATGGTGCCGGCGTAGAGGAACACGGTCGCGAACGACAACCCCATCGCGACTTCGTAGGAGATCACCTGGGCGGTCGAGCGCACACCGCCGAGTAGCGGATACGTCGATCCCGAAGCCCAGCCGCCGAGCACGATGCCGTACACCCCGACCGCCGACAGGGCCAGGATGAATAGCACCGCGACCGGCAGATCGGTCAGTTGCAACGGCGTCCGGTGGCCGAACACCGACACCTCGGGGCCGAACGGGACGAACGCAAATGCCGTGAACGCGGGAATCACCGAGATGATCGGGGCCAGAAAATACACGAACTTGTCGATGCCGCCGGGCGTGATGCTTTCCTTGAGCGCCAGCTTGATTCCGTCGGCGAGGCTTTGCAACGCGCCGTGCGGCCCGACTCGGTTGGGGCCGGGGCGAAGTTGCATCCGGCCCAGCAGCTTGCGCTCGGCCAGGATCGCCACCAGCACCGTCAGCATGAGGAAGACGAACATGGCGATTGCCTTGGCTACGACCAGCCACCAGACGTCGTGCCCGAACGGGGTCATCGGCACCGCTCCTCCCCATCACTTCGTTCTGCGTCGTCGCCGGCGCGGGTCATTCGCTCACTCCAATTCGCACGACGCTGCCCAGACTCGCGCGCAGCTGCCGGTACACCGCCGAACCGCAGGAGTTCAGCGGAAGCCACACCACCCGATCGGGCATGTCGGTGACGCACAGCGGCACGGTGATCGATCCACGCGACGTGCTGACGGTGACATCGTCGCCGTCGGCGGCGCCGATCTCGGCTGCGGTGTCGGCCGACAGCCGCACCACCGGCGGGCGCGCGGTGCCGGCCAGATGCGGTTCGCCGTCCTGCAGCCGGCCCGCGTCCAGCAGCATCCGCCAACCGGTCAGCGCCGCCTCGCCAGTGCCCGGTTGGGCGGGTCCGGGCGCGGCAACATGCGGGCCGGCGGCGTGTTTGCCGTCCCAGGTGCCCAGCGCGGCGAGCTCGGCGCGGGCCGCCTCGACGGTGGACACGCCCAGATAGACGCCCATCTCATCGGCCAGCGCGTCGAGCACCCGGTGATCCGACTGGCCGGCTTGCGCAATGGTGCCCTGCAGCGCGGGCTTGAACCCGCGGTAGCGTCCCTCCCAGTTGACGAAGGCACCGGCCTTCTGCGCCGTCGGCGCGACGGGGAACACCACGTCGGCGCGCTCGGTGACGGCGCTGTGCCGTAATTCCAGACTGACCACGAACCCGGCGGCGTCTAGTGCGGCAAGCGCCGCTTCCGGATCGGCGAAGTCGCCCGGTTCCACACCGCCGACCAGCAGCGCGCCCAGCGTGCCGTCGGCCGCGGCGGCGAGCATCCCGTCGGCGTCACGCCCTGGGGCCGAAGGCAATTCGGCCACATGCCAGGCGTCTCGGACCTGCGATCGGGCGGTCTCGTCGGCCAGCGGACGGCCACCGGGCAGCAGTCCCGGCAGCGCGCCGGCTTCCAGTGCGCCCCGTTCCCCGGCGCGGCGCGGCACCCAGGCCAGCCGAGCTCCGGTGGAGTCGGCCAGCCGTGCCACGGCGGACAATCCACCGGCCACCGTCGCCAAGCGTTCCCCGACCATGATGACCGCGCCCGGTGTGGCCAGCAGATCGCCCAGTTCACCGGTGGCCAGCCCATCCAGGGCCGCGGGCTCCGCGCCGGGAACGGTCTTGATCAGGGTGCCGGACATCTTCTGCAGCCCGCGGGTGGCAAACGGCGCGATCGCATACACCGGAACCTTGTGCTTGCGGGCCGCCTTGCGCAGCCGCAGGAAGACGATCGGCGACTCGTCTTCGGGCTCGAACCCGACCAGCACCACCACGGGAGCCGATTCCAGGTCGGAATAGCTGACGGTGAGTGCTCGGCCCGCGACCCGGGCCGCCAGAAAGTCGGCCTCCTCGGCTGAGTGCGGCCGGGCCCTGAAGTCGACGTCGTTGGTGTCCAACACAATTCGGGCGAACTTGGCGTAGGCGTAGGCGTCTTCCCAGGTGACCCGGCCGCCGACCAGCACACCGGTGCGACCGCGGGCCGCTTCGAGTCCTTGGGCCGCGGCCACCATGGCGTGCGACCACGACGCGGGCACCAGCTCGCCGTCGGCATTCCGGATTAGGGGAGTGGTGAGGACGTCCGGCTGGGTTGCATAGTTGAAAGCCCACCGGCCCTTGTCGCAGTTCCACTCCTCGTTGACTTCCGGGTCGTCGCCAGCGAGGCGGCGCAGCACCTTGCCGCGGCGGTGGTCGGTGCGTTGGGCACATCCCGACGCGCAGTGCTCACAGACGCTGGGGCTGGAGACCAAGTCGAACGGACGCGCCCGGAATCGGTAGGCAGTCCCGGTCAGCGCGCCGACCGGGCAGATCTGCACCGTGTTGCCCGAGAAGTAGGAGTCGAACGGTTCGCCTGTATAGATGCCGACCTGCTGCAACGCGCCGCGCTCCTGCATGTCGATGAACGGATCGCCGGCGATCTGCTCGGAGAACCGAGTGCAGCGCGCACACAAGATGCAGCGTTCCCGGTCCAGCAATACCTGTGCGGAGATGTTGATGGGCTTGGCGAACGTGCGCTTGACGTCGGTGAAGCGGGAGTCGGGCCGGCCGTTGGACATGGCCTGGTTCTGCAGCGGGCATTCGCCGCCCTTGTCGCACATCGGGCAGTCCAGCGGATGGTTGATCAGCAGCAGCTCCATCACGCCGTGCTGGGCCTTATCGGCGGCGTCCGAGGTGAGCTGAGTGCGTACCACCATGTCGTCGGTGCAGACCGTGGTGCACGACGCCAGCGGCTTGCGCTGTCCCTCCACCTCGACCAGACATTGCCGGCACGCGCCCACCGGGTCCAGCAGTGGGTGGTCGCAGAACCGTGGGATCTGGATACCCATCAACTCGGCCGCGCGGATAACCAAAGTGCCTTTGGGGACGCTGATTTCGTTGCCGTCGATGGTCAGCCTCACCATCTCCGGCTGAGCCACGCGGTTTTCGGTGTCGGCCGTCTGGGTCACGCGTTTCCTCCGTTGGGCATCAGCATGGATTCCCGAGGATCGAACGGGCATCCGCCTCCTTCGACATGAGCGACATACTCGTCCCGGAAGTACTTGATCGACGACATCACCGGGCTCGCGGCGCCATCGCCCAACGCGCAGAACGCCTTTCCCAGGATCGAGTCCGAGATGTCGAGCAGTTTGTCGATGTCTTCGCGGGTGCCCCGACCGGTTTCCAGCCGCTCGTAGATCTTGTCCAGCCAGAACGTGCCCTCCCGGCAGGGTGTGCATTTCCCGCACGACTCGTGCTTGTAGAACTCGGTCCAGCGCCGCACCGCACGCACCACGCAGGTGGTCTCATCGAAGATCTCCAGTGCTTTGGTGCCCAGCATCGATCCGACAGCGCCCACACCCTCATAATCCAATGGCACGTCAAGGTGCTCGTCGGTGAGCAATGGTGTGGAGGACCCGCCCGGTGTCCAGAATTTCAGCCGGTGTCCGGCGCGGACCCCGCCGGCGTAATCGAGCAATTCGCGCAACGTGATGCCCAGCGGCGCCTCGTACTGCCCGGGGCGGGTGACGTGCCCGGACAACGAATACAGCGTGAAGCCAGGCGATTTCTCGCTGCCCATCGACCGGAACCAGTCGACGCCGTTGAGAATGATCGACGGGACGCTGGCGATGGTCTCGACGTTGTTGATCACCGTCGGGCAGCCGTAGAGCCCCGCAACGGCGGGGAAGGGCGGCCGTAGCCGCGGCTGGCCGCGTCGGCCTTCCAGCGAATCGAGCAGCGCGGTCTCCTCGCCGCAGATGTAGGCGCCGGCGCCGGCGTGCACCACCAGCTCGAGGTCGAAGCCGGAGCCGGCTATGTTGCGGCCCAGGTAACCGGCCGCGTAGGCCTCGGCCACCGCGTTCTGCAGGCGGCGCAGCACCGGCAGGACCTCGCCGCGCACGTAGATGAAAGCGTGGTGGGCACGGATGGCGTACGCGGCGATGATGATTCCCTCGACGAGCACGTGCGGTGTCGCCAGCATCAGCGGAATGTCTTTGCAGGTGCCGGGTTCGGACTCGTCGGCGTTGACCACCAGGTAGTGCGGCCTGGCCGCGGGGCCCTTGTCGCCCTGCGGGATGAACGACCATTTGGTGCCGGTGGCGAATCCGGCGCCGCCGCGCCCGCGCAGCCCGGAGTCCTTGACGGTGCCGATCACGTCGTCGGGGTCCATGGCCAAGGCCTTCGTCATCGCCTGGTAGCCGTCATGGCGCTGATACGTCGCCATGGTCCATGACTCGGGGTCGTCCCAGTAGCGGCTGATCACCGGGGTCAACGGGGTTGCCTGCGAGGTCATCACTGGCCTTCCGGGGTGGCTTCGGGCCCGGGCGGCGCCTGCATGTCGTTTTCCTTCGCCACCTGCAGCCCGGCCAGCGTGGCCGCACCGGCTCCGCCCTGGCCCTGATCGGGACGCTGATCCGGCAAACCCGCCAGGATGCGCGACGTCTCGCGGAAGGCGCACAGCGGAGCCCCCCGGGTCGGTGGCTTCGGGGTGCCGGAGCGCAGCGAGTCGACGAGCTCGCGTGCCGATTCCGGTGTCTGGTTGTCGAAAAATTCCCAATTGACCATGACCACCGGGGCGTAGTCGCAGGCGGCGTTGCATTCGATGTGTTGCAGGGTGATCGACCCGTCGGCGGTAGTCTCGCCGTTGCCGATACCGAGATGGTCTTTGAGGTCCTCGAAGATGGCGTCGCCGCCCATGATGGCGCACAGCGTGTTGGTGCACACGCCGACCAGGTAATCACCGGTGGGGCCGCGCCGGTACATGGTGTAGAAGCTGGCCACCGCCGAGACCTCGGCCCCGGTCAGCCCCAACTGATGTGCGCAGAACTCCAGACCCGCCGGGGTCAGGTAGGAGTCCTCACCTTGCACCAGGTGCAGCAGCGGCAGCAACGCCGAACGCGCGTTGGGGTAGCGGCCGATGATTTCCTTGGCGTCGACCTCCAGCCGCGCTTGCACCTCGGGCGGATACGACAGGGGTGCACCCTCCACCATGAACTGGTTGGGTTCTTCGGGCGGCGGCCCCAGCCGGATGAACGCGGGTTGCCCCTGTGGTCCGGTCTTAGCCTGACGACGATCCGGCCGCCTATCGCCCGAGGTGGGGGTACCACCCGTTAGCGGGGGAGAATCGGGCACTTGGGTCATCGGTCCACCCCGCCCATGACCGGGTCGATGCTGGCGACGGCGGTGATCAGGTCGGCGACCATGCCGCCCTCGGACATGGCGGCGACCGCCTGCAGGTTGGTGAACGACGGATCCCGGTAATGCACCCGGTAGGGGCGGGTGCCGCCGTCGCTGACCATGTGCACGCCCAGCTCACCCCGGGGCGATTCCACCGCCACGTAGACCTGGCCCGGCGGTACCCGGATGCCCTCGGTCACCAACTTGAAGTGGTGGATCAATGCCTCCATCGAGCTGCCCATGATCTTGGCGATGTGTTCTGGCGAGTTGCCCATGCCATCGGGGCCCACCTTCAGGTCGGCGGGCCAGGCTATCTTGCGGTCCTCGATCATGGTGGGGCCCGGCTTCAGCTTGTCTAGGCACTGCTCGACGATCTTCACCGACTCCCACATCTCCTTGACCCGAATCATGTAGCGCCCGTAGGCATCACACGCGTCATCGGTGATCACGTCGAATTCGTAGTTTTCGTAACCACAGTAAGGTTCGCTCTTGCGCAGGTCGTGCGGTAATCCGGTGGAACGCAGGATCGGGCCGGTGATGCCCAGTGCCATGCATCCGGCCAGATCGAGATATCCGATGCCCTGGGTGCGGGCCTTCCAGATGGCGTTTTCGTTGAGCAGATCACCCAGCTCGCGCAGTGGTTGCCGCAGCTGGGTGAGGGCTTCGGCGATGTCGCTGGCCGCGTTGGGCGGCAGATCCTGCGCCACGCCGCCGGGCCGGATGTAGGCGTGGTTCATCCGCAATCCGGTGATCGACTCGAACACGTTGAGGATGATTTCGCGCGCCCGGAAGCCGATGAACATGGCGGTCATCGCGCCCAGTTCCATGCCGCCGGTCGCCAATGCGACCAGGTGCGACGAGATGCGGTTGAGCTCCATCAGCAGCACCCGGATGACGTTGACCCGCTCCGGTATCTGCTCGGTGATACCGAGCAGCTTCTCTACACCCAGGCAGTACGCGGCTTCGTTGAAAAACGGTGACAGGTAATCCATTCGGGTCACGAAGGTGACGCCCTGTGTCCAGTACCGGTATTCGAGGTTTTTCTCGATGCCGGTGTGCAGATAGCCGATTCCGCAGCGGGCCTCGATGATCGTTTCGCCTTCGATCTCGAGGATCAACCGCAACACCCCGTGGGTGGACGGGTGCTGGGGTCCCATGTTGACGACGATGCGTTCGCCGGGGTCGGCCTTGCGGGCGGCGTCGACGATGTCTTCCCAGTCCTGGCCGCCGGCGACCAGGATGGTTTCGGTTTCACTCATCAGTTGTAGCCCCTACGTTCGTCGGGCGGGGGTATCTGCGCGCCCTTGTATTCGACTGGGATGCCACCGAGCGGGTAGTCCTTGCGCTGCGGATGTCCGTGCCAGTCGTCGGGCATCTCGATGCGGGTCAGTGACGGATGCCCGTCGAAGACGATCCCGAAGAAGTCATATGTCTCGCGCTCGTGCCAGTCGTTGGTCGGATAGACCGAATACAGCGACGGGATATGCGGATCACTGTCGGGCGCAGACACTTCCAGCCGGAGACGACGGTTGTGGGTGATCGACTGCAGGGGGTAGACGGCGTGCAGCTCCCGGCCGGTTTCGTGCGGGTAGTGCACTCCGTTGACGCCCAGGCACATTTCGAACCGCAATTCCGGTTCATCGCGCAGGCGTTGGGCGACTTGTGGCAGTCGTTCGCGGCGGACGTGCAAGGTCAGTTCGGCTCCCTTTCCCGGCGGGTACACCACGACTTTCTCTATGGCGTCGTCGAATTCGACACCCTCGCCCTGCAGTGCTTCGGCCAGGCGGTCGACAATGTCGTCGAAATAGCCGCCATACGGCCGAGGGCTGCTGCCCGGCAACGTGACCTGACGCACCAGCCGCCCGTATCCGGACGTGTCACCGGTGCCGCTGACGCCGAACATCCCGCGTCGAACGTCGATCACTTCTTCGTCCGCGCGGGCGATCGCCTCCCGCGGGTCTTGGTCTGGGGAGCTCATCGCAGCAGTCCGCGCATCTCGATGGTGGGCCTGGCCAGCAGCGCCGCCTCTTCGGCCTCGGCGATGGCACGCTCCCGGTTGACACCCAACGGCATTTCCTGAATCTTCTCGTGCAGCTTGAGGATTGCGTGCAAGAGCATCTCGGGCCGCGGCGGACACCCCGGCAGGTAGATGTCGACCGGAACAACGTGGTCCACACCCTGGACGATCGCGTAGTTGTTGAACATTCCACCGGACGACGCGCACACCCCCATGGCGAGAACCCATTTCGGCTCGGCCATCTGGTCGTAGATCTGGCGTAGCACCGGCGCCATCTTCTGGCTGACCCGTCCCGCCACGATCATCAGATCCGCTTGCCGCGGCGTCGCCGAGAATCGCTCCATCCCGAAGCGGGCCAGATCGAACCTCGGTCCGGCGGTCGCCATCATTTCGATCGCGCAGCACGCCAAGCCGAACGTCGCCGGCCACAGTGAGTTTTTGCGGACGTAGCCCGCCACCTTCTCGACTGTCGACAGCAGGATCCCGCCGGGTAGCTGTTCTTCCAGTCCCACGCCCTACCTCAATCCCATCTCAAACCCATCTCAAATCCCGTCTCAGCCCTCAATCCCACGTCAGGCCCCCGCGGCGCCACACGTAGGCGTAGGCAACGAACACCGTGAGCATGAATATCACCATCTCGACCAGCGCGAAGGTGCCCAGCGCGTCGAAGCTGACCGCCCACGGATACAGGAACACGATCTCGATGTCGAAGACGATGAACAACATTGCGGTCAGGTAGTACTTGATCGGGAACCGCTGCCCGGCCGTCGCGTGCGGGCCGCTCACCGAGCTGTCTGTCGGTTCAATCCCGCATTCGTAGGCCGCGAGCTTTGAACGGTTGAAGCGCGACGGGCCGGCCAGGCTCGCGATCACAACCGAGAACACGGCAAAGGCGGCAGCAAGCGCCGCCAACACCAGGATGGGTATGTAGACGTTCACGTCGCTCCATGATCCGTCGTACGGGCCGCCAACATGACGGCCGGGCGGTGACCGGGCTGCTGTGACGGGCCGGGCTTGTGGACCGTCGCAGTGACCTTCAACATAGTCGCGCTACGGCAAGGGCCCATGCCCGGGGTCAACCCTCGCGGGCACCTGCAGATCCGCGGCCGCGGAGGCGTTGGGGTCCCCTGGCGGATGGATCGGGGTTGGGGTTGCGGAGCCCGACAGGCGCCTGGGTTGGTGTGGGCAGCGGTCAGAGCGCAGGAGCACGCAACAGACCGAGCGCCGTGCGGCCAAGCACGATCGGGTCGATCGGATGCGGTACCGCGGCCTCGGCCCGCGACCAGCTGGCCAGCCAGGAGTCATCCGGCCGCCCGGTGAGCACCAGAATCGGTGGGCACGTCGAGAGTTCGTCTTTGAGCTGTTTGGCGATTCCCATGCCCCCGGCTGGTGTCGCCTCGCCGTCGAGGATGGCCAAGTCGATGCCGCCTTCGTCCATCCGCTGTATCACCATCGGAGCTGTCGCTATTTCGACATAGCTCAATTCCGGCAGATCAGGGTGCAGCCGTTTGCCCAGCGCACGCATCACCTGTTGGCGGGTTTGGACGTTGTTGCTATAGACGAGGATCCGCAGGGCATCGCTGGAGTCGGGCACGGTGAAAATGGTACTGGTGCCGGTCCGCCGCCTTTCTCACGGCGGGCATCGAGACGATCGTGCTGTGACCTCCTCGGTGACGGGCGCACTGGGTGGTGAGCGGTGAGGCGGGGCTCGGACAGGCAGGTCCTACGCGCTGAGCGTGTTCCAGTCACTACCCGTGCCTCTTCCGGCGCCGTCGGCCGGCGCGGTCAAATGGTGTATCCGGGCGGGCGGAACGTTGCGGAGAACACTCTCGTGGGTGACCTGGTGTTTGCTCATGTGCGACGACATGAGCTGCTCGACACTGCGTATGCGATCGCGCTGAGTCCCGCGTGACAGGGTTCTGCGGATTTGCCGGAGGTAAAGGTATTCGACGTAGCTGAGTATCCCTCCGGGCTTGAGTAGCCGGGTGTAACAGTGGAGGATCTCCGCCACGGTGATCGCGGGGAAGTTGCTGTGCGGAAGGCCTGAAATGATGAAATCGTATGGCTCCTCGGCATCGAAATTCTGGAACGGCAGCTGATGGATATTGATGAAATCGCTGACCGCCTGCCATTTTGGTTCGGTGGCAAAACGTCTCTGTAGTACGCGGACAAAGGAATCATTGATTTCCACCACGTCCAATGTGTCACCTGGGCGCAGGTGGTCGACAATTCGGTCAGTGAACGCGCCGGTGCCTGGCCCGCAGTCCAGAACGCGAATAGGCGCTGGACCACGGTTCCGCAGGTGGCGCGTGATGGCCCGGGCCAGGTGGCGGGTGCTCGGCGCCACCGAACCGGTCGCCTCGAACTTCCCGCAGAACTCGCGAAAAAACAGGATGGTGTCAGGTGACGGTTGACTCATTGTGCCTTTCCTTGCAATCCAGGCCGGTGCGGGCTCAATTGCACGCGCCAACGTTTCCAGACGCCGTAATACAATCCGGCGGTCACAGCCGTCACCAGCAACATCGCAGTCGCGGCCCATTCCGACCGATGAATCAGCCCGCTGATCCATCCAGCGCCGAGATAGCTGAGTAGGAAAAACGTGCCGACGGCCAACGTCCCGCCTACCAAATCGCACACCAGAAACCGGCGAAAGTCCATCTTTAGGGCACCGATTGCCAGATACAGCGGAGTGCGCATCCCAAACACGAATCGCACCAACAGAAACACCTTCACGCCATGTTGCTGCAGGATGCGCACGACGTGCGCTGTTCGATCGCTGTCGACCAACCGCGCGAACCAGCGATACCGCCCCAGATGTGTCTGACCGAGCGACCTGCCGATCCAGTACAGCGCGCAGTCGCCGACCAGCACCCCGGCCAGGCACGCAAAGATTGCCAACCCTGGCTCGAGCCGGCCGATCGAAGGTGAGCTCAACGCGCCCGCCGCGACGGTGACCACTTCTTCAGGGACGGGAATGCCGGTGGCTGTAAGCAGCGGTAACAGCAAATACGAATGGTGCGACAGGATGAACGTTTCCATAGGTCAACCCCGGGTCGGGCCAACGAACGGCGCACCCTGCGGACCGCCGGTTGCGCCGGGTCGCTCGGCTCGGCGACAGGCTCCGGTCGACCGTCTCTGGTGAATTGGGCATCCGACGTTGTTGGCCATGGCCGCAAACTCGCCTCCGTTACGCGCATCGACAACCTTCGCCCGGGGCCGGTTGCGGACCGTCCGGGCGGCTAACGGACGTGATCACGGGACGCAGGCGCACCATTGTCTATGAAAACAAATGCCGTATCGCCCGTAAATTAGAACTTCTGTCAACCATAGTTGTCAATACCGGGTGACACGGCGCCGCGAGACGGGCGGATTCACCATCCTGTCCGCTGCGGTGAACCCGCCGGCCTTGCTGCTTACGGGCGGCCGGCGGCCTGGTGCGCGCTGGTTGAGACCAACTGGGCGCGGTCCGGGTAGCGTCTGGCGCAGTGGGGGGAGCGCCCGTGAAGTCGGGCGTCGGAGCGAAGATGATGAATGCGGAGCTAAGCGGCGAATCGGCGGCCAGTTGTCGTTACGCTGTGTGCAGATCGGGTAGGAACCCGGCTAGCGATTCTGGAGGACTGGTGCAGTGAGTTTTTGGGTGCTGCCGCCGGAGATCAACTCTTTACGAATGTTCATTGGCGCGGGTTCAGCGCCCATGTTGCAGGCAGCGACCGCATGGGCGGGGCTTGCCGACGAGTTGGGGGCCGCGGCCCAATCCTTTGCCTCGGTGACGTCGGGGTTGGCGGGTCAAGCTTGGCAGGGTCCGGCAGCGGCGACGATGGCGGCAGCGGCAGCTCCGTACGCGGCGTGGCTGAGTGCGGCCGCGGCGCAGTCCGCCGGGGCCGCGGGGCAGGCCCGTGCCATGGTCACCATGTTCGAGGCAGCCCAGGCAGCGACGGTGCTTCCGGCGACCGTGGCTGCCAATCGCGACGCATTCGTGCAGTTGGTGATGTCGAATTTGTTCGGCCAGAACGCGCCGGCTATAGCGTTCGCGGAGAGCATTTACGAGGAGATGTGGGCTGCGGATGTGTCTGCGATGTCGGGCTACTACTCCGGCGCCGCGGCGCTCGCTTCGCAGTTGGTGCCGTGGCAGAGCATCCTAAAGGGCCTTCCGGTTATGGGTAGCGCCGGCGCCGCGGGCACAAGCGCCGGCGGCGGCGTCGCGGGTACTACCAATGTCGGCGGCAACGGGGAGGGTGCGAACACTGGCGGCGGCAACGCCGGTAGCGCGAGCGGCGGCCCGGTCGGTGCGGAGACCAACAACGTCGTCAACGGCAACCCCAGCGTCGGGCTATCGCAGGCCGACCCGCTGTATAGCAACGTAGGTCAGGGGATTGCCGGCAGCGGCAATGTCGGCAGTGCAAGTCTCTTGAGTGGCGGCGCCACCAGCGCAGGCGCCGTCACGACCCCCGGGATGATGGGCGTTCCGATCCCGATCCCGGCTACCGGCGGCAATCAGACCGGGTCTGCCGGCATTGGCATTGGTGCGGGCAGTGCTGGAAATGGCGCACCAACTCGGGCACCGGAAGCAGCGGCCCCGCCGGTGGCCGAGGTCGAAGCGGCGGCTCCTCATATGGGGGTGTTGCCGAACGCGGATCCGGAAATTGCGGCGAAAGCGGCCCCGGTACCGGTAGCGAGGGTAACGCAGTCGACGGGTTCCGGAATTTCGGAGTCGGCGCTACGGCCGTCGCCGACCGCCGATGTGGCGCACCGGTCAGCCAACAAGCAGGACCAGGCGTCGGAGGCGGACGAAACGGCGGTTTCGCTACGGCCGGAAGCCGAAAAGGGGAAGCTACGACCTCGGGTAAAGCAAGAGCCGGGAGTTCAAATGCGTGGTGGCTGAACGGACTTCGTTCTGCTACGGCGCTTTCACGAAACAGACCTCGCCCGCTGCGGTCGCCGTTGCGGCCAGAATGCCGAACTTGTTCCAACGCAAGCCGAACTGGATTCGGTCGATCTCGGTTTCGCCGGCTATGCGCACCGAGCCGTCGCTGAACTCGGTGACCGTGACCGGCAGGGTTACCGGGTCTGTGATGCCTTTGATGGTGAAGCTGGCCTGCAGTTCGGCGTGTTTGCCCTTGGTCGGCTGCAGGGCGGTCACCACAACCCGGATTTCTGGGAAGCGTTCGACTTCGAAGAAGTCGGCCGAGAGTAAGTGCTTGTCGCGCAGGCGGATACCCGTGCGCAGCGAGGCGACGTCTACCTCGAGATAACCGGAGACCTTGCCCTGCTCAGTCAGGTTGCCGCGGCCGGTGAACTTGGTGAATTCGCCCTTGACCGCGAGCAGGCCCCACATGTTCTTGATCTTGAAGGTGACCGCCGAGTGATCCGGAACAAGATTCCATGCTCCGGCGGCATCGGGATCGCTGAGTAGCGTTTCGAGCGTCGTCATCGTCCTGCCTCACTGTCTATCGGGCGTGGAGCCCACCCGGTGATTGTCGGATCCTTTGTGGTGTACCCGCTAGCGGAGGCGCTGGTCGCAAGTCTGTAGCCGACGGCGACGCACTGACGGGCTTCAACTGAGCAAGGGTGCAAGCTCGGCCGGGTCGAAGTACTCGTCGATCCGGTTTATCAAACCTTCGGTGTCCAGCTTGATCACGATGCAAACCCGCAGCGCGATCGACTGTCCGGTCTGGCCGGCCGCATGCAGCACGTGCTGCTGGACGAAGCCCCTACCGGACCCGTCATCGAAAATCTGGCGGTCCAGAACCTCATACCGACGCTCGGTGGTCGCCGAGACGAACCAATCGATCACCCGCAGTGCGTGGGCCTTGTCGTCATCGCGGTGGGCACCCGCGCGCCACACTGCGATGTCGTCGCTCCACATGCGGGCAACCGCCGCCCGGTCGCTGATTTCGATGGCAGCGAACAACCGGTCGGCCACTTCGGCAATGGCCTCGGTGGTGGAAGAGGGCATGAGCATGATTCCTATTCGTCGTATCACCGTGTGCGTCGGCCAATCGGTGTCGTGGCAGTGTGAGCCGGGGGACGATAGGCATGTCAGCGTTGCCCGGTGCGCCGGCCCGTAGCGTGGCATCGCCGCGGCGGGTCCGCCTCGAAACTGCCAAGGTGGCGCACGGATCGCCCGTTGTTCGTCATGGTCGGGTTCGACGATACGCACCGGGTCGGTGCGTGGCCCGGTGTGAAATCGCCGGTCGGTCAGTTACCTGCCCGGCATGGGGCGGCAGGCCGTCGGTGCTACCGCCACTTGAGGCGACGTTGGCGGTCGTCGGGACCGCCTGATTCGCCACGTCGCGCTGCCCACCCGTCGGCAACCAAGGTCGCTGCCGCGACGGTGGAACCCGCCGCGTGGCAGCCGTAACCGGGGGTGCGGTCGAGGACCTCCTAGAGCAATTCGCCCGAACCGCTGACAGCCTGGGCGGGCCGGTGTAACGGTTGCTGTGGTCCGTGATCGCGGGCCCGTCGGTCGGGGCAGGTCGGCTGCGAAAGGGCTAGGGTGATGAATTTTTCGGTGTTGCCGCCGGAGATCAATTCGTTGCGGATTTTCGCCGGCGCCGGTCCGCAACCGATGCTGGCCGCAGCTACGGCCTGGGACGGACTGGCCGGCGAGCTCGCCGGTGCGGCGTCGTCGTTTTCGTCGGTGACGTCGGGTTTGGTCGACGGCTCGTGGCGGGGGCCGGCGTCAGCGGCGATGGCGGCTGCAGCGGCGCCTTACGCCCAATGGTTGAGTGCCGCGGCGGGTCACGCTTCGGGGGCGGCAGCTCAGGCTCGTGCGGTGGCCAGTTCGTTCGACGCGGCGCGCGCGGCCACAGTGCATCCATTGATGGTGGCGATCAACCGTAATCGGTTCGTGCAGCTGGTGACGTCGAACGTGCTTGGCTTGAACGCGCCGGCGATCGCCTCAGCCGAGGCCCAATACGAGCAGATGTGGGCGCAGGACGTGGCCGCGATGCTGAGTTATTACGCTGACACGTCGGCCGCGGCGGCCGCATTGTCGCCGTGGGGTGCTGGGCTGCAGGGCGCTTCCGCCGCATCGGGCCAGTGGGGTGCGCCAGAGACGCCGGCTTCCGGGGGAGGGCCGTTGGCGTCCGCCATCTCGGCCGGGTCGAGTGCGGCCGCCGGCACCAATATCTCGCTACCCAACCTGGGTTTCGGCAATACCGGCAATGGAAACTTCGGATCCGGCAATGCCGGTGATTTGAATCTGGGTAGCGGAAACAACGGCAACGTCAACCTGGGTAGCGGAAACAACGGCAACGTCAATTTCGGCAGCGGCAACACCGGCAATGTCAACCTTGGCAGCGGTAATGCCGGCAGCCTCAACGTCGGCAGCGGCAACGCCGGCAACAACAACCTGGGCAGCGGCAACGACGGGAACGCAAACCTCGGCCACGGGAACGTCGGCAGCAATAATTTCGGCAGTGGAAATATTGGCGGCGGCAACCTTGGCTTCGGCAACGCCGGCAGCAATAACTTCGGCAGTGGAAACAATGGGAGCGGCAACCTTGGGAGCGGGAACAGTGGTAATCTCAATGTCGGCTTCGCTAATACTGGTAGCAACAATATTGGTTTTGCTAATACCGGAAACAATAATATCGGTATCGGCCTCACTGGCGACAATCAGATTGGCTTCGGCGGCCTGAACTCCGGCACCGGAGCCGTCGGCTTGTTCAATTCTGGTAGCGGTAACACCGGCATTTTCAACTCCGGAAGCAATAACCTGGGGTGGCTGAACTCGGGGGTGGGCAACTGGGGTGGTTGGAACTCCGGGGCGGGCAGCACCGGCTTTGGCAACTCGGGCGTGACCAGCACCGGCTTCTGGAATTCCGGGTCCTACGACACCGGCTTTGGTAACGCCGGCTCGGGCAATGCCGGCGCTTTCAACTCGGGCAGCCACAACACCGGCTGGTTTAGCTCGGGCTCCGGCGGCACGGGTGACTACAACTCGGGCGACGGCAACTTCGGGAGCTTCAACGCAGGCGACGTGAATACCGGGAGCTTCAACGCAGGCTCCGTCAATACCGGATTGTGGAATTCAGGCCACATCAATACCGGCGCCCTGAACTCCGGAACTCTGAACACCGGTTTCGGCAGTCCGATCATTCAGACGGTTGCCAACTCGGGGTTTGGCAATACCGGCACCGGCAACTCTGGTTTCAACAATTTCGGTGATAACAACTCTGGCTACGGCAACGCAGGCGTCGCAGGCGGACCCGGCCAGAACAATGCCGGTATCGGGAATCAAGGGATGCAACACTCCGGAATTGGAAACACCGGTTCCAACAATGACTCAGGCCTCGGGAACACAGGTTTGTACAATGCTGGGTTCTTCAACACTGGAGACAATAATTCCGGCTTCGGAAACATCAACACCGTTGCCAATGGATTCAATTCGGGCATTGGTAATTTTGGCAACAGCAACTCTGGTGGCTTCAATATTGGTACCGGATGGGCCGGCTTCTTTGGTAGCAACTTCTGAAGTCGAATGGGCCAGCTCGGAGAGGATTGAGTGCGATGAACTTTTCGGTTTTGCCCCCAGAGATCAATTCGGCGCAGATTTTTGCCGGTCCCGGGTCAGCGCCGATGCTGCAGGCGGCGGCGTCGTGGCAGCGCCTGGCCGACGAATTAACCTCGGCGGCGGCGTCATTCGAATCGGTCACCTCGGCGTTGGTCGGCGATTCCTGGCAGGGCTGGGCGGCGGCGGCGATGGCGAGTGCCGCCGCCCCATACGCAAGCTGGTTGAACGCCGCCGCTGCCGGAGCCCAGGGTGCGTCCGTCCAGGCCGGCGCAGCGGCAACGGTGTTCGAGGACGCGCTAGCGGCGATGGTGCACCCGGCGGTGGTGGCGGCAAACCGGAATCAGCTCGTCATGCTCGCGATGTCGAACCTGTTGGGTCTGAATGCTCCGGCGATCGCAGCCGCCGAAGCGCAGTACGAGCAGATGTGGGCCCAGGATGTGGCAGCCCTGTCGGGCTACCACGCCGGGGTTTCAACGGTGGCCGCTGAGCTGGTGCCGTGGCAAGGAGTGCTGCAAACGCTTTCGGCGAGTGCGAGCAGTTCGATCGCGGCCGTCAACGTGGCCGCCCAGGCTGAATCCTTCACTGGACTGGATGTCAGTGTGTCGTTCAGCGGTCTGCAACTCTTGCAGTTGGGCACCGCGCACGCGAACTCGACTTTCGGTGGGCTGGCGGTCGCCCTCGGCTCGAACAGTTCTGCTAGTGCTGCCGGGTTGCTCGACGGGGCCTGGGCCCTGGGCAGCGCCACCGGCGCCAGCAGCAGTGGCATTCTCAACACGGCATTGGCCGTGGGCGACACCAGCACCGCACAGGCCGGCGGCTTGCTTACTGTGGCTTCGGCCTTTGGTAGCGGCAACAGTGTGAGCACTGGTGGTTATGTGAATTTCGCCGGGCTTGTCGGTAATGGCAACCAGGTTGGTGTGGTTGACGGCTTTGGTAACCGCGCTTGGGTTTTGGGTAACGATAATGTGGCGCAGGTCGGTGGTTTGCTTACTGCGGCTTCGGCTTTCGGTGGCGGCAACAGTGTGAGCACTGGTGGTTATGTGAATTTCGGCGGGCTTGTCGGTAATGGCAACCAGGTTGGTATGGTTGACGGCTTTGGTAACCGCGCTTGGGTTTTGGGTAACGATAATGTGGCGCAGGTCGGTGGTTTGCTTACTGCGGCTTCGGCTTTCGGTGGCGGCAACAGTGTGAGCACTGGTGGTTATGTGAATTTCGCCGGGCTTGTCGGTAATGGCAACCAGGTTGGTGTGGTTGACGGGGGCGGTAACCGCGCTTGGGTTTTGGGTAACGACAATGTGGCGCAGGTCGGTGGTTTACTTACTGCGGCTTCGGCTTTCGGTGGCGGCAACAGTGTGAGCACTGGTGGTTATGTGAATTTCGCCGGGCTTGTCGGTAATGGCAACCAGGTTGGTGTGGTTGACGGGGGCGGTAACCGCGCTTGGGTTTTGGGTAACGACAACGTAGCCGATGTCGTTGGCGTGTTCACAGGGGCTCTTACGCTCGGTAGCGGCAATAGCACCGGCGCCGGTGGCACTGTGAACTTCGCCGGGATTCTGGGCAACAACAACCAGGCCGGTGCGATTGACGGTATAGGCAACGGCGCTTGGGTCTTCGGGGACAACAACGCAGCCCACGCCGGCGGCGGGTACTTCAACGCGGCAACAGTGCTCGGCAACTACAACAGCCCGGTCGGAGTCGGCGCCAACGGCACGGGCTCCGTAGCCCGAACGAACATCGCCAACTTTGCCACCGTCGTCGGTAACCACAACAATGCAGTTACCGTGGGCGCCAATGGAAATGACGCAGTCGCGAATACCAACATCGGCACCTTCGCCACTGTGCTCGGTAGCAACAACGGCATGGTTGCTGCCGGTGCCAACGGAAGTGGTGCAGTCGCGAACGCCAACGTCGGAACCATTGCTACCGTGTTGGGAAATAACAACAGCGGTGTTCAAGCCAGTGTCGCCGGCCAGACCAATATCGCCACCGCCGCCACGGTACTCGGCGACAACAACGGCGGGGTGTTGGCCGGGGCTGATGGCAACCTCAACATCGCCACGATGGCCAACGCCATTGGCGCCGACAACAACGTGGTGGCAGCTGATGCTGTCGGCAACACCAACATCGTCACGTTTAGCAACGTAATCGGCAACGCTAACAGCGGCGTCGCAGCC
This sequence comes from Mycobacterium pseudokansasii, assembly GCF_900566075.1. Lineage (NCBI taxonomy): Bacteria > Bacillati > Actinomycetota > Actinomycetes > Mycobacteriales > Mycobacteriaceae > Mycobacterium > Mycobacterium pseudokansasii. The sequence goes on from NZ_UPHU01000001.1 coordinate 1,594,084, forward strand.
AGTACCGATGGCGATACCAACATCGCCACCTTCGCGACCGTCGTCGGCAACGGCAACCATGGGGCTGCCGCCGATGCCGTCGGCCGCCTGAACATCGCCACCTTCGGCACTGCAGTCGGCGGCGGGAACGAGGTCGGCGCGAGCGCCAACGGTGACACCAACATCGTTACCTTCGCCAGCGCTGTCGGCAACGGCAACCATGACGTCGCCGCCGACGCCGCAGGCCATCTCAATATCGCCACCTTGAGCACTGCCATGTTCAACGGCAATCATGAGGTGACGGCCAGCGCGAGCGGCGATACCAATATCGCCACCTTTGCCACCGTCGCGGGCAACGCCAACCGCGGGGTCACCGCAGAAGCTCTCGGCCACACCAATATCGCTACCTTCGCCACCACGACCGGCCTGATAAGCGTCGGAAACGACGGCGTCAAGGCAAAGGCTGCTGGCGACCTCAACATCGCCACCTTTGCCACCGACATCAACATTATTGGCAATGGAAACCAAAACCTGGAAGCCAGCGCCAGTGGTACCGGTAATATCGCAACTTTTGCAACGACTTTCGGCAATGCGAACGACGGGGTCGCCGCAAGCACCGACGGACAGGGCAACATAGCAACCTTTGCCACCGCCTTCGGCAACGCCAATACGGGAGTGTCGTCCAGCGCCGCCGGCACCGGCAATATCGCGACACTTGCCACCAACGCCAGCTTCGTCGGCAACGCCAACAACGCGATCCGAGCTAGCGCAGACGGCACCGGCAACATCGCCACGTTCGCCACCAACGCCAGCTTCGTCGGCAACGCCAACAACGGCGTGGAAGCCAATGCCAGCGGCGGAGGTAACATCGCCACCTTCGCCACGGTTGTCGGTAGCGCCAACCAACAGGTGGAAGCCGGCGCCACTGGGAATAACAACATCGCCACTCTCGCAGGGGTTTACGGCAACGGCAACGATGGGGTGCAAGCCACGGCGAGCGGCGACGCCAATATCGCCACGATGGCCAACTCCCTCACTATCTTTGGCAACGGCGACAATTCGGTCGGGGCCAGCGCCAACGGCCGGGGCAATATCGCCACCGTCGGCACCGCCGCCACCCTCTTTGGTACCGCCAGCAACGGCGTCGAAGCCACCGCCAACGGCGGGGGCAATATCGCCACATTTGCCAGCGCCTTCGGCGACAGCAATGGGGTGACCGCTAAAGCCTTGGGAGACAACAACATCGTCACCTTCGCCACCGCTATCGGTAATGACAACGGTGCAGTCCTGGCCAGCGCCAGCGACCGGGGCAATATCGCCACCTTCGCGACCGTGGTCGGCGACGACAACGCGCTGACCGCCGAAGCTGTCGGTGATGGCAACATATCGACTCTTGCGACAGTGGTAGGCGGCCACAACAGCGGCGTTCTGGCGAGTGCGAACGGCACGGGCAATTACGCCACGGCCGCCACGGCGGTCGGCAATGACAACACCGCAGTCGAGGCCAAGACCGACGGCACAGGCAATATCACCACCTTCGGCACCGCGGTTGGTAACAGTAACGCGCTTACAGCCGAGGCCAATGGCGCGGCCAACATCGCGACTCTTGCGACCGTGGTCGGCGACCACAACAGCGGAGTTCTGGCCAGCTCCAACGACACTGCCAATTACGCTACGCTCGCCACTGTTGTCGGCAACGCCAACACCGGCGCCGCCGCCACCTCCAATGGCGACGTCAATATCGCCACGCTAGCCACGGTCGTCGGTGACAACAATGCGGTGGCAGCTGACGCTATCGGCAGCACGAATATCGCTACCCTGGGCACCGCCGTGGGTGATGCCAATAGCGGAGTCGCAGCCAACGCCGACGGCAGACTGAATATCGCAACCGCGGCCACCGCGGTTTTTGATGGGAATCAAGCGATTACGGCAACTGCTGTTGGTGACACCAATGTGGCGACCGCAGGCACTGTTGTCGGCTACAACAACAGCGGGATTACGGCCGCGGCCGACGGTGCGACCAATGTCGCGACCGCGGCCACGGTGGTGGGCGATGGTAATAGTGCGGCGATCCTGGCCACGGCGAGCGGTGACACCAATGTGGCGACGGCGGCGACGGTGGTGGGGGATCGTAATGCTGGGGTGTTGGCTAGTGCGCAGGGGGTGCGCAATGTGGCGACGGCGGCCACGGTGGTGGGCAATGACAATGTGGTTGATGCTGCCAGTGCGATGGCGGTGGGGGAGACCAATGTGGCGACGGCGGCCACGGTGGTGGGTGATGGCAATAGTGGGGTGGCTGCTATGGCCGATGGTCGCATTAATGTGGCCACGGCGGCCACGGTGGTCGGTGATGGCAATAGTGGGGTTGTTGCGGGTGCGGATGGCAGCGTCAATGTGGTGACGGCGGCCACCGCGGTTTTTGATGGGAATCAAGCGATTACGGCAACTGCTGTTGGTGACACCAATGTGGCGACGGCGGCCACGGTGGTGGGTAACGCCAACGATGGGGTTACGGCCAGCGCTGATGGCAGCATCAATGTCGCGTCGGCGGCGACGGTGGTGGGTGCCAACAATGGTGGGGTTGTGGCGGGTTCGGTCGGTGACACCAATGTGGCGACGGCGGCGACGGTGGTGGGGGATCGTAATGCTGGGGTGTTGGCTAGTGCGCAGGGGGTGCGCAATGTGGCGACGGCGGCCACGGTGGTGGGCAATGACAATGTGGTTGATGCTGCCAGTGCGATGGCGGTGGGGGAGACCAATGTGGCGACGGCGGCCACGGTGGTGGGTGATGGCAATAGTGGGGTGGCTGCTATGGCCGATGGTCGCATTAATGTGGCCACGGCGGCCACGGTGGTCGGTGATGGCAATAGTGGGGTTGTTGCGGGTGCGGATGGCAGCGTCAATGTGGTGACGGCGGCCACCGCGGTTTTTGATGGGAATCAAGCGATTACGGCAACTGCTGTTGGTGACACCAATGTGGCAACCGCAGGCACTGTTGTCGGCTACAACAACAGCGGGATTACGGCCGCGGCCGACGGTGCGACCAATGTCGCGACCGCGGCCACGGTGGTGGGCGATGGTAATAGTGCGGCGATCCTGGCCACGGCGAGCGGTGACACCAATGTGGCGACGGCGGCGACGGTGGTGGGGGATCGTAATGCTGGGGTGTTGGCTAGTGCGCAGGGGGTGCGCAATGTGGCGACGGCGGCCACGGTGGTGGGCAATGACAATGTGGTTGATGCTGCCAGTGCGATGGCGGTGGGGGAGACCAATGTGGCGACGGCGGCCACGGTGGTGGGTGATGGCAATAGTGGGGTGGCTGCTATGGCCGATGGTCGCATTAATGTGGCCACGGCGGCCACGGTGGTCGGTGATGGCAATAGTGGGGTTGTTGCGGGTGCGGATGGCAGCGTCAATGTGGTGACGGCGGCCACCGCGGTTTTTGATGGGAATCAAGCGATTACGGCAACTGCTGTTGGTGACACCAATGTGGCAACCGCAGGCACTGTTGTCGGCTACAACAACAGCGGGATTACGGCCGCGGCCGACGGTGCGACCAATGTCGCGACCGCGGCCACGGTGGTGGGCGATGGTAATAGTGCGGCGATCCTGGCCACGGCGAGCGGTGACACCAATGTGGCGACGGCGGCGACGGTGGTGGGGGATCGTAATGCTGGGGTGTTGGCTAGTGCGCAGGGGGTGCGCAATGTGGCGACGGCGGCCACGGTGGTGGGCAATGACAATGTGGTTGATGCTGCCAGTGCGATGGCGGTGGGGGAGACCAATGTGGCGACGGCGGCCACGGTGGTGGGTGATGGCAATAGTGGGGTGGCTGCTATGGCCGATGGTCGCATTAATGTGGCCACGGCGGCCACGGTGGTCGGTGATGGCAATAGTGGGGTTGTTGCGGGTGCGGATGGCAGCGTCAATGTGGTGACGGCGGCCACCGCGGTTTTTGATGGGAATCAAGCGATTACGGCAACTGCTGTTGGTGACACCAATGTGGCGACGGCGGCCACGGTGGTGGGTAACGCCAACGATGGGGTTACGGCCAGCGCTGATGGCAGCATCAATGTCGCGTCGGCGGCGACGGTGGTGGGTGCCAACAATGGTGGGGTTGTGGCGGGTTCGGTCGGTGACACCAATGTGGCGACGGCGGCGACGGTGGTGGGGGATCGTAATGCTGGGGTGTTGGCTAGTGCGCAGGGGGTGCGCAATGTGGCGACGGCGGCCACGGTGGTGGGCAATGACAATGTGGTTGATGCTGCCAGTGCGATGGCGGTGGGGGAGACCAATGTGGCGACGGCGGCCACGGTGGTGGGTGATGGCAATAGTGGGGTGGCTGCTATGGCCGATGGTCGCATTAATGTGGCCACGGCGGCCACGGTGGTCGGTGATGGCAATAGTGGGGTTGTTGCGGGTGCGGATGGCAGCGTCAATGTGGTGACGGCGGCCACCGCGGTTTTTGATGGGAATCAAGCGATTACGGCAACTGCTGTTGGTGACACCAATGTGGCGACCGCAGGCACTGTTGTCGGCTACAACAACAGCGGGATTACGGCCGCGGCCGACGGTGCGACCAATGTCGCGACCGCGGCCACGGTGGTGGGCGATGGTAATAGTGCGGCGATCCTGGCCACGGCGAGCGGTGACACCAATGTGGCGACGGCGGCGACGGTGGTGGGGGATCGTAATGCTGGGGTGTTGGCTAGTGCGCAGGGGGTGCGCAATGTGGCGACGGCGGCCACGGTGGTGGGCAATGACAATGTGGTTGATGCTGCCAGTGCGATGGCGGTGGGGGAGACCAATGTGGCGACGGCGGCCACGGTGGTGGGTGATGGCAATAGTGGGGTGGCTGCTATGGCCGATGGTCGCATTAATGTGGCCACGGCGGCCACGGTGGTCGGTGATGGCAATAGTGGGGTTGTTGCGGGTGCGGATGGCAGCGTCAATGTGGTGACGGCGGCCACCGCGGTTTTTGATGGGAATCAAGCGATTACGGCAACTGCTGTTGGTGACACCAATGTGGCGACGGCGGCCACGGTGGTGGGTAACGCCAACGATGGGGTTACGGCCAGCGCTGATGGCAGCATCAATGTCGCGTCGGCGGCGACGGTGGTGGGTGCCAACAATGGTGGGGTTGTGGCGGGTTCGGTCGGTGACACCAATGTGGCGACGGCGGCGACGGTGGTGGGGGATCGTAATGCTGGGGTGTTGGCTAGTGCGCAGGGGGTGCGCAATGTGGCGACGGCGGCCACGGTGGTGGGCAATGACAATGTGGTTGATGCTGCCAGTGCGATGGCGGTGGGGGAGACCAATGTGGCGACGGCGGCCACGGTGGTCGGTGATGGCAATAGTGGGGTGGCTGCTATGGCCGATGGTCGCATTAATGTGGCCACGGCGGCCACGGTGGTCGGTGATGGCAATAGTGGGGTTGTTGCGGGTGCGGATGGCAGCGTCAATGTGGTGACGGCGGCCACCGCGGTTTTTGATGGGAATCAAGCGATTACGGCAACTGCTGTTGGTGACACCAATGTGGCGACGGCGGCCACGGTGGTGGGTAACGCCAACGATGGGGTTACGGCCAGCGCTGATGGCAGCATCAATGTCGCGTCGGCGGCGACGGTGGTGGGTGCCAACAATGGTGGCGTAGCTGCCAGCGCTGTCGGCGACAACGACTTCGTCACCGCTGCTACCGTCGTTGGCCGCGGCAACAACGGGGTCGCAGCCGAGGCCGTAGGCGGCAACTTCGCCAACGCCGCTGTGGTCGTCGGCGGCAATAACACCGACGTCCATGCGCAAAGAGGCCACTTCAACGCGGCGGTCGTGGTAGGAAATGACAGCACCGCCTTCGCGGGCGGTGAAACAGGCGACGAAGGCAATCGCGACTTCGCGATCGTCGTCGCCAACAACGCCCAAGCTCGAGCATTCAATGGCAACAACGACATCGCAATCGCCAGGGCAGACGGCGCATCGGCGATCGCAGGTCCCGGCGACAACATCGTGGACATCCAGCCGCCGTTATTTGCGTTCTTACTGGGAGCCTTGCGCGGATTATTCTCCTAGCCCATCTAAACCGTAGTTCCCCCCGTTAGGTGGGGTCTGAGTCGCCGATGTGGTTTGTGAGCAGGTGTTTTTGCGCCCACGTAAAGGCGAATATGTAGACATGTGCACGATAGACTCGTACGGCGCGTCATCAATTGAATAAGCGTTATAACTCCTATCGATATGCTATAAAGTAGACATGTACGTGGCGCGGGTGCCGAACCGGGGGTCACCGCCGGCGATCCTGCTGCGGGAAAGTTACCGCGAAGGCGGAAAGGTGAAAAACCGCACCCTGGCCAACCTGACCCGCTGGCCGGCGCCCAAGGTGGATGCGCTATCGCGGGTGCTTAAGGGACTGTCGCCAACGGTGGAGCTGGCCGAGGCGTTCGAGATCACCCGCAGCCTGCCGCACGGGCACGTGGCCGCGGTGCTGGGCACCGCGCGGGCACTCGGCGTGGAGGAGTTGATCGACCCGGCGCCCTCGCGGCGGCGGAATCTGGTGACCGCCATGTTGGTGGCCCAGGTGATCGACCCAGGCTCCAAGCTGGCGGTGGCGCGCGGGTTGCGTTCTGAGACCGCGACCAGCTCTCTCGGTGACGTGCTGGGCGTGTCCGGCTGTGATGAGGATGACCTCTATGCGGCGATGGACTGGGTGCTTCAGCGCAAGGACGCCATCGAAACCAAGCTGGCCGCACGGCATTTGGCCAACGGCACCCTGGTGCTCTACGACGTGTCCTCGGCGGCGTTTGAGGGCCACACCTGCCCGCTGGGCAAGATCGGGCACGCCCGCGACGGGGTCAAAGGCCGGCCGCAGATCGTCTACGGGCTGCTGTGTAGCACCGCCGGGATACCGATAGCGATCGAGGTGTTCGACGGCAACACCGCCGACCCGAAAACCCTGAGCGCCCAGATCACCAAGCTCAAAAAACGCTTCGGGCTCACCCGGGTCTGCTTGATCGGGGACCGCGGCATGCTCACCTGCGCGCGCATCCGCGATGAGCTGCGCCCCGCCGAGCTGGATTGGATCACCGCGCTGCGCGCCCCGCAGATCAAGGCCCTCGTCGAGGCCGACGCGCTGCAGCTGACCCTGTTCGACCAACAAGACCTCGTCGAGATCACCTCCCCAGACTTTCCCGGGGAGCGGCTGATGTGCTGCCACAACCCGGTCCTGGGCGCCCAGCGCACCCGCAAACGCCAAGACTTGTTGGCCGCCACCGAAAAACAGCTCGCCCTCATCGCCGCCGCCACCACCCGAGCACGGCGCCCGCTGCGCGGCCAAGACAAGATCGCGCTCAAGGTGGGCAAGGTGATCAACCACTACAAAATGGCCAAGCACTTTCACACCGAGATCACCGACGAGACGTTCACCTACACCCGCAACCAAGACAGCATCGCCGCCGAGGCCGCCCTCGACGGCATCTACGTGATACGCACCAGCCTGCCCGCCGACACCCTCGTCGCGGGCGACGTCGTGTTGCGCTACAAGGGACTCGAAGACGTCGAACGCTTCTTCCGCACCTGCAACAGCGAACTCGACGTGCGCCCCATCCGCCACCATCTCGCCGACCGGGTCCGCGCCCACATGTTCTTGCGGATGCTGTCCTACTACATCAGCTGGCACATGAAACAAGCCCTGGCCCCGATCCTGTTTGTCGACCACGACAAACCCGCCGCCGCCGCCACACGCACCAATCCCGTTGCCGCGGCCCAACGCTCCGATGCCGCACTAGCCAAGGCCGCCCGCAAACATACCCAAGACGGCACCCCAGTGCACAGCTTCACCAGCCTGCTCACCGACCTGGAAACCATCTGCGCCAACCACATTCAACCCGCCGACGACATGCCAACATTCACCAAACTCACCACCCCCACCCCACTGCAGCGACGAGCCTTCGAACTCCTCGGCCTCACCCACCGCCTGGGCTACATGTAGTCAGTGAACAAGCCAAAACCGCAGGTCAGCACCCATTCGTCAACACAGCAGGGGGAACTTCGGTCTAAACCGAAGTTGCGACGGTTTTGACTGGGGATTAGTGGTTTGAACTGACATTATGGGTGCTGTTGTGTGCTCATATGTAGTCACGAATAGATGCGTGTCGTTGCTATCATTTCAACGGAATCAGGCTATTATTCTTGGTGTGCCACGCAATACTGGCAAAGCTCACGTAGTCAGAGTTAAGAAGACTCACGTGGATAAGCACGGCCACGAGCGCGTCTATGAGTCTGTGCTGTTGCGCCGCACCTACCGGGACGGGGCCAAGGTGCGCAACCAGACCGTGGCCAACCTGTCGATGCTGCCGCCGCAGGCCGTCGATGCGATCGAGGCGACGCTGAAGGGCCACACGCTGGTGCCGGCCGGCTCGGAGTTCAGCAAGTCCCGGTCGCTGCCGCATGGGGACGTGGCGGCGGTGGCCGCGATGGCGCGCAAGCTCGAGCTGGCCGCACTGCTGGGCCCGCCGTGCCGAGCCCGCGATATCGTGCTCGCCTTGATCATCTCGCGGGTGGTGCGGCCCACCTCGAAGCTGTCCACCCTGTCGTGGTGGCCCAACACCACCCTCGGCGTGGATTTCGGGGTGGCCGAGGCCTCCACCGACGAGATCTACGCCGGGATGGACTGGCTGGCCGACCGGCAGGACAAGATCGAAAAGAAGCTGGCGGCAAAGCATTTAAACGAGTCGGTGAACCCGGGCCGGATGGCGTTGTTTGACCTGACTTCCTCGTGGGTGACCGGCCGATGCTGCCAGCTGGCCGCGCGCGGCTACTCCCGCGACGGCAAGAAGGGCTGCCAGCAGATCGAATACGGGGTGCTCACCGACCCTGAGGGCCGCCCGGTCGCGGTGCGCGTGTTTTCCGGTGCCACCGCCGACCCGACCGCGTTCACCCAGATCGTGCAGGTGATCAAAGACAAGCTCGCCATCCAACAGCTGGTGCTGGTCGGCGATCGCGGCATGATCACCACCGCCCGCATCGACGCGCTGCGCGAACTCAACGACAACCCCGACACCCCAACCGCCTTCGATTGGATCACCGCGCTACGTGCACCCGCGATCGCCAAACTCGCCCGCGACGACGGGCCGCTGCAGATGAGCCTGTTCGATACCCAAGACCTCGCCGAGATCACCCACCCCGACTACCCCGGCGAACGGCTGATCGCCTGCCGCAACCCCACCCTGGCCGCCGAACGTGCCCGCAAACGCCACGACCTGCTGGCTGCCACCGAGAAACAACTGGCCCACATCGCCCAACGCGTCACCAAAGCCACCCTGTCCGGCGCCGACAAGATCGGCATCGCAGTCGGCAAGGTCAGCGGAAAATTCAAGGTGGGCAAGCTCTTCCACCTCACGATCACCGACACCGAATTCACCTACCACCGCGACCAGGCCGCCATCGACGCCCAAGCTGCCCTCGACGGCATCTACGTGCTGCGCACCAGCGTCAACACCAAGGTCCTCGACCCCGCCGCCGTGGTGCAGGGTTACAAAAACCTCGCCAACATCGAACGCAACTTTCGCATCATCAAGACCGACGACCTCGACCTACGCCCCATCCACCACCGCCTCGAGGACCGCGTCAAAGCCCACGTGCTGATCTGCATGCTGGCCTGCTACCTCATCTGGCACCTGCGCAAGGCCTGGGCGCCACTGACATTCACCGACGAAACACCACCGCATCGGGACAACCCCGTCGCCCCCGCGCAGCGTTCCCCAGCCGCACACGCCAAAGCCTCCACCAAACACGACGCGGCCGGCAACCCAGTACGAAACTTCCGCGACCTGCTCAATCACCTGGCCACCCTCACCCGCGACCGGATCCGCTACCACCACACCAACATCGAAATCGACAAACTCACCGAGGCCACCCCCACCCAGCGCCGCGCCTTCGACCTCATCGACGCCCCGATCCCAGTCACCATCACCGCGTAGCCAGAACCACCACCCACCCAAACCAGCCAATACCCAGGTCAACCCAGGAATTCAGCCAGTTCAATAGCCTTAACTTCGGTCTAAACCGGTGCACGCCGTGGAGCGGTGCACGCCGTGGAGCGGTGCACGCCGGTCACGCCCACCAGCCTGGGTGCAGCGAAGCGGCCGAAACGCACGCAGGAGAGCATCGAGAGCCTATCCGGGCAGTTCATCCAGTCCACGGGGCGGCGGCCGCGCCGCGACATCAACGGCCCGTTGGGGCAGGATGTCATCCCGTTGGCTGTCGAAGCGATGACGGGCCGGTCATGTCAGTCAGTCGAGTCGCCCGGGTCAGCGCATGCCCGAAAATTCAGCGTGCCCGCCGTTATGCGATAAAACCAGGCGTGCAATGGATTTGTCGCTGAGTTGTCGCTCGAAGGCGAGTCAACGCGCACCGGCTCGGCCAGAGACCGATGAGAAAGACGTGATTGCCGTGACTCGGCGCTCGGGTGACAGCCAAATCAGCACCGTCGAAACCGCCTATTCGCTGTCGTATCCGGGATGAGAGACCGCAAGGCGATGCCGTACCAGTGTGCGCAGACAGGCGATGACCTCGTCGTCGCGGCTGTCCAGCTCACCGGCCCGGATCGAAGTGGCGAGGTCGGCCTCGTCGGCGAAGCCGAGGCCGGCCAGCGCCGCCTGGACGCCAACATCGCTGGGACTCAACAATTCTCGCTCGACGATGCGCAGGGCGTTGGCCGCCACCCGGGCATGGAAGTTGACCTGCCCGCTGGTCGCCGACCGTACGTCGCCTTCGAGGAATTCGGCGACGGCGGCCACGAGTTCAGCCGCGGTCGGACGGCCGTAGAGCCCGGTCATCGTCCACCACCCTCGAGCAGCTCAAGCAGATCCCACTCGTTCTCGCAGACCCGGCGCCCAATCGTCGCCAACTCGACCGACCGGGACTGACGACTCAAGTGCCGCTCCGCCTGGTATCGGCAGATGACGCCCCAACGCAGCGTGGCCAGTACCAACCACCAACGAAATGCCACCGGATCGACGGCAGCCCCGCTGGCCTGCTGGTATGCGCGCAAAAAGTCGTCGATACCGCCTAATCCACCGGCGCCTAGGTTGGCCGGAGCCCCGAACCGCCAGGCCCGCACACAGAACCAGGCCAAGTCCTCATACGCCTCCCCGACATGCACCAGCTCCCAATCCAGAACGGCCGCAAGGTCGGACCCGTCGACGATGAGGTTGCCCATCCGGAAGTCGCCGTGCACCAGAACCGCTGCCGAGGGCTGTGGTCGATGCGCCGCAAGCCAGCGGAAGGCCCATTCGAAGGTCGCAGTGGTGTCGCACATCGCATCGAGCCGTTCACGCCATTGCGCAAGCGCGTCCTCGCGGGCGAGGCTGGAGTCGTTCGAATCGGCCCGGTGAATCGCGGCCAGCGCCTGTGCGCATTGGCGCAACAGCCGCTGCCGCCCGGCCGCGTCGAGTTGGCGCTGGATGCGACGGACGATCGTTTCCCCTTTGACCTCTTGGCATATCAGGAACGGATTGCCCAGTGCCGCTGGCGAATCATCAGCCAGCAGGATATGCGGCACCGGCGCGCCCGCGGCTGCCGCGGCGGCCTGGACACGGGCTTCGAGTTCCATACCGGCGTGCACGTCGTCGGGCGGCCCGATGCGCAGGATCAGGGGTCGACATTCGGCGCCCACGACTGCGTCGAACGCCCATGTGGTCCTGCTGGCACCGCCGGTGAGCACCCGCAGGTTTTCGATCGCCACCTCGGCGCCCAGCAGCGGGCCCAGCAGCGCGGGCAACTCCTCCGACAGAGTCACTTTGTGCCGAACTTGAACAGCCGCTGGGCTACCCGGCGGATCTGGATCTCCTCCGCGCCCTCGGTGATTCGATAGCGGCGGTGATGTCGGTAGATGTGCTCGAAAGGCTCGTGGCGGCTGTAGCCGACACCGCCGAAGACCTGCATCGCCCGGTCGGCGGCCTCACACACCAACCGGTTGGCGCGGTAGTTGGCCATCGACACCTTGTCCGAAACCTCCATGTGGTGATTGCGATCCAGTTGGTCGGCCGCGTAGTACACCAGCAGCCGCACCATCTGCGCCTCGGTCTGCAGCTCGACGAGCGGCCATTGGACGGCCTGGTTCACCGACAACGGCTTACCGAATACCCTGCGTTGGTTGGCGTAGTCGACGGCCCGGTCGATGCAGTACTGCGCAGCGCCCAGACTGCTGGCCGCCTGACGAATCCGGTTCTCGTGCAGGAAAGTCTGGCCGACCTCGAGGCCGCGGTCGACCTCGCCGAGCACCGCGTCATCGGGCACCCGGACGCCGTCAAACACCACCTCCCCGTGGTCGGTCGGCATGTTGAGGGTCCACCAGTAGTACGGAACGGTGAAGCCGGGAGCATCGGTGGGGACGAGGAACGCGGTGATGCCGCGGGCCTGACCGGGCTCGCCCGAGGTACGGGCGAACACCAGGTCGTGGGTGGCGCGGTGTACGCCGGTGTTGAACCGCTTGGCGCCGTTGATCACCCAGCTGTCCTTGTCGCGCTCGGCACGAGTCTCGAGCCAGGTGGCGTCCGACCCGTGATTGGGTTCGGTCAAGCCGAATGCCATCGACCGCTCGCCGGTAATGAGCGCCTCGGTCCACTCCTTCTTCTGCGCTTCGGTGCCGAACCGGTCCATCATGATGACTTGCGGGAAGTTGCCGACGATGGAGGACTCATTCTGCAAGTCGTTGTGCAGCCCGAGCCCCTTGTGCGCCAAGTGTTCACGGATGACTGCCATATCGACGTTGGTTCCGTCGCGGCCACCGAACCGTGACGGCAGGCCGTAACGCAGCCAGCCCGCCCGGTCGGCGCGCCTGCGCATCTCGGCCAGCAGGTCCTCCCACTCTGGTCGGGGGATGCCATCGTTGTCCCAATCGGTGCGGGCATGCTCACGGCGATGGTCGAAATACTGGATGTGCTGGCGTTCCAGCGGTTTGATCTGGGACTCGATGAACTCGTCCATCTCGGCGAGCAGACCGGGAAGATGTTCTGGCAGGATGAAATCCACGACTAATCTCCTTAAACGCCGTATAGAGTTTTCTTCCAGATCGTTGACAAGGTCTTGATCGCGTCCTCGTCGCTGATGTCCAGACGCAGATTCTCGGGGCCCGAGCGGCCGACGAACACGGTGGTGAAGTTCTCGAACAACAGGGCGATCGCGGCCGCCGTGTGCTCCGGATGAAGCTCGGCGCCGTAGCCCTGCTCTTGAGCGCGGCGTACCGACGCGGCCACAATGTCCATGCCGAAACGCCGGAATTCGTTCTGCACGAGAGCGAAACGCTGCTGGGTGGCGGCCAGTTGGGCGACAGCGATCATGATGCCGATGTTCTGTTTGAAGATGTTCCAGTAACCGGTGACCACCGAGGTGAAGAACGCGTCGTCGTCGGGGGTATCCGGCAGTTGCACGCTCAGCCCGGAAGGCGCGACGACGTCGTGCAGAAACGATTCCGCCAGGGCGGCGAGCAAATCCTCTTTGTCGGAGAAGTACCGGTAGAACACCGCGGGCGACTTGCCGGCGGCCGAGGTGATGTCGGCCAGGGTAACTCCGTGAAATCCCCTCTCGGCAAAGAGCTTTCGCGCGGCCTGCTCGATGGCCTGCCGGGTCTGGCGGCCCTTGGAGGTGAGCGCGCCGGCGCGCATCAGTTCCGGATCCGGTCGCCGGCGCGCAGCAGATAACCCGGCAAGTCATGGCCGACAACCGATTTCGCAACCTCAGCCGCTGCGATGGCAGCCGGTAAGTCGACGTCGACCTCGAAACCGCTGTCGACCAGGAGATACACCAGATCCTCGGTGGCGATATTGCCGGTGGCCCCCGGGGCAAACGGGCAGCCACCGAGTCCGCCGACCGAGGCATCCAGCCTGGTAACACCCGAGCACACCGCCGCATAGGCACTGGCCAGCCCCGCGCCCCGGGTGTTGTGGAAGTGACCACCCAGCGGAATGTCGCCGATCACCGGACGTAGTTGTGCGATCAGCGAACTCACCCGGCCCGGGGTGGTGGTGCCGATGGTGTCGGCGATCGAGAACCGGTCCACACCCAGGTCGCGGGCTACGGCGGCGATGTCGAGGACCCGCTGCGGCGGGGTGGGCCCGTCGAACGGACAATCCCATGCAGTGGCGACGATGACCTCGACGGTAACCTCGCTGCTCCGGGCGATGGCGAGGATCTCGCCGATTTGGCCGGTCGCCTCGGCGCTGCTGCGACCGACGTTGGCCTCGCTGAACGAGTCGCTGGCCGCCACCACGTACTCGATGGCGCGCAGGCCGGCCGCGATCGCCCGCTTGGCGCCGTTGGGGCTGGCCACCAGTGCGGAGAACTCGATGTCGGGGTAGTTGGGTAATTCGGCCGCGAGTTCGGCGGCATCGGCCATCGCCGGAACCTTGGATGGCGACACGAACGCCGTTGCCTCCACCTCCCGCACTCCTGTGGCGGCCACCGCGGCCAGCAACTCCAGCTTGGCCGACAACGGGATCGGCTTCTCGATCTGCAGTCCGTCGCGCAGCGACACCTCACGAACGGTTACCCGGGAATTCATAACACTCCTTCGGCACGCAACTCATCGAGGTCCTGAGCGCTCTTGCCCAGCAGGCCGATATAGACGTCGTCGTTGTGCCGACCGGGGCGCGCGGGACCGGCGGTGCGCACGCGCCCCGGTGATTCGGAGAGCACCGGCACGATCCCCGGTCCCAATACGGATCGTTCGACCCTTTCATCGAAGTGTTCGACCAGCATGCCGCGCGCCCGCAGCTGTGGATCGTCGACCACCTCCGCGACGGTATTGATCGGTCCGGCGATCACTCCTGAGGCGGAAAGTGTTTCGATGATCTCGCCGGGCCGCCGCCCGGCGGCCCAGGAGCCGATGATCCTGTCGAGCTCGTCCTGGTTGCGCCCGCGCGCCGCGTGCGTGGCGAATCGGTCATCGGCGACCAGTTCCGGACGTCCCATAGCCTTGCACAGCCGGGCGAACACGGTGTCCTGGTTCGCGGCGATCACCACCCAAGAGCCGTCGGCGCTGCGGTAGATGTTCGACGGCGCAATGCCTTCCAGCCTGGTTCCGGACGGTCCGCGCACCACGCCGCCGACGTCGTAGTCCGGAATCGTGGATTCCTGTACCGCCAAACATGATTCGGTGAGGGCGACATCGACCACTTGGCCCTTGCCGGTGACGCCGCGGCGATACAGGGCGGCCAGCGCGCCCTGGGCGCCGAACATGCCGGCCAGGGTGTCGCCCAGCGAGAGCGCGAGCCGGGGCGGTGGTCCGCCGGGGAAGCCGTTGAGATGGCGCAGCCCGCTGGCGGCCTCGGCCACCGAGGCGTAACCCGCTTTGTGTGCGTCGGGCCCGGTTTGTCCGTAGCCCGACACCCGGACCAGGATGATGCCCGGGTTACGTTGGCTCAGCACGTCGTATCCCAGGTTCCACTTCTCCAGCGTGCCCGGGCGGAAGTTCTCGACGACGATGTCGGATTTTTCGACCAGCTCGAGAAAGAGCTCCCGGCCGCGCGGGCGTCGCAGGTCGAGGGTGATGGCCCGCTTGTTGCGGGCATGCACGGTCCAGAAGACGCGGTGTCCGTTGAGTTCGGCCTGCCCCCAGGTGCGTAACGGATCCGGGGCGCCCGGCGGCTCCACCTTGATGACGTCGGCGCCCATGTCGCCGAGCAGCCGGCCGGCGAACGGACCGGCGATCAAGGTACCGAGCTCGAGCACCCGGATGCCGTCCAGCGGTCCGGTTGGGGTCGATTCCCCGGGTGCCGCACTCCCGGCCGGCTCGGTCATGCGGTGCTCGCGAAGTCGTGGCGGATCAGCCAGTCGGTCACGATCTCGACGGCGTGCGCCAGCTTGTCACGTTGGTCGGGACCCGCGTAATAGTGTGTAGCGCCAGGGATTTCGTACATCTCCTTGTCGGGGTACCCGATCGCTTCGAAGAGCCGGCGGGTATGGCTGGGTGTGCAGGCGTCGTCTGCCAGGTTACCGATCACCAGTGCGGGGACGGCGAGATCTCGCGCGCATGTCACGCCGTCGGCGCGGGCGTCGTCGTAACTCCACTGCGACAGCCAGCTGCGCAGTGAGCAGAACCGGGCTAACCCGACTGGGCCCATGTTCACCACCTGCGGGTCACCCAGGTAGCAGGTGCCTGGCGTTCGTTGGTTGGGATCGACGGTCGGATCCAGCCACCTCGGGTCGGCCATGGTGCCGTGCACGACGAAGCAGAACTCGTCATCGGGACGGCCCCGTGCCGCCAGTTCGGCCATCGTGTCCTTGACCCATGCAGTGATACGGCGGTTGCGGTCGATCTGAGCCTGCCGGTATCGCGCGAGGAATTCCTGGGTGTAGGGCGGCTGGTTGGGGTTATCCGGGTTGTACAGGTCCAGTTCGGGATCGCGCTTGGTGGGGTCGGTTTCGTCGAGGATCGACGCGTCGAGCCATTCGGTGAGCGTGCCGTGCCGGCTGATGTGCGCGGCCAGCAGCATGATGCCGTCCGCGGCGGAAAGGTCGAGCTGGGTCAGGTCAGGCCCGTCGCCGGACGGGCTGGATGTGACGGTCGGGTGCTGAGCCTGCTGCTGGTAGAACATCGACAGCGAACCGCCGCCGCTCCATCCGGCCAGCACCACCTTGGTATAGCCCAGCCGCGTTTTCGCGTCCTTGATGCACTCGCCGAGATCCTCGACCACCTTCTCCATCAGCAGCGCCGAGTCGGTGCCACGGAACCGGCTGTTGCAGTAGATGACGTGGTGGCCGGCCCGCGCCAGCGCGTTGATCATCGGCAGATAGGCGCCGCCGCCGATAGGGTGCATGAACACCAGCACGGTGTCCGACGGGTTATCCGTGGGCCGCAGCAGATAGCTCTCCAGCACGGTGATCTCGGCCAGCCCGCCATAGACATCGCGGACACCGGAATTGTTCTGGAAGGCAACGAGGTAGGGAATTCTGTCGTATTCGTGACGGGTCGTCATGATCAGTGCCGTCCCAGGTCGTGAGTCTGCATCTCGGCGCACGGGGTGAGTCGCCGACGGGTATCGATGGCGATCACCTGCCAGTCGACGGTCGAATACTCGTCGAATTTGCGGCGCGCCCGCTCTCGTGCCTTTTCGGGTGCGCCATGGTGAATCCCTTGGGGCGCATGGGAGATCAGCCCCGGTGTCATCGGAATGCCGTACAGCGAACCGCCGTGGAAGAAGGCGATCTCGTCGTAGTCGACGTTGCGGTGATACCAGGGTGTGCGCTCGGTGCCGGGGACGCCCTCGGCGGGTTTGGGCAGAAAGTTCATCACGTAGACCCCGGTGGCCTGCATGAACAGGTGCACCGTCGGCGGAAGGTGGACGCTGTCGGAGGTGATCACGTTGTAGTCGGCGATGTTGAAGGTGAATGGGAAATTGTCGCCGCGCCAGCCTTCGACGTCGATCGGATTGTGTCGGTAGTAAAGGCGTGTCGGGCCTTCCCGATGGATCAGCCGCACCTCGTACTCGTCACGGCCGTCGTCGTCGATCGGCCCCGGCTCCGGGATGGTGACCTGCGACGGATCGAACGGGAAGTGCCGGCCCAACGCGCCCGGCGGCGGCACCCGAAACTCGTCGGTGGCCTCGACCATCAGCAGGGTCGTTTCGCTGTCCGGTATCTGGCGCCAGGTGCAGGCCTTGGGGATATAGACCCAGTCGCCCTCCCGGTAACGCAACGGGCCGAACTCGGTTTCGGCCATGCCGCTGCCCCGGTGGACGAAGCACAGCAAGTCGCCGTCAACGTGGCGAGAGTAGAACGGCATGGGCTCGCGGCGGCGGCGGCTCAGCAGAATCCGGCAGTCGGTGTTGTGGAACATCAGCAGCGGACCGCCGTTGGCATCGGTGGAGTCGCTGGGTTCGAGCTCGCTGGCCAGCACGTCCACGGGCCGCAGTGGGCCGACCGCCCGGTACGCGGTGGGGTCGTGGCGGCGGTAGATGTTGGCGGTCCGCCCGGTGAAGCCGCCGCGGCCCAGTTCGTCGTCCTTGAGCCCGTCGAGATCGGCATGCAGGCGCCGCGGTGTCCGGCCCTTTCGCAGGTGGACAAAGGATTCCATACGTCGGCTCCAGGGCTCGGGCAAAGTCAGGGGACGTTCCGCAACACAAAACTGAAAGTGATATTACTTTTCTTTATCGCGGACGCAAGGGTCCGTTGTCGTGTAATCGGGTCGCCTCGGTATTTCCGCCGCCTAGAGCGACCCGGCCGTCAGGCAATCATTGACTGGATGCTCTGCGACAGCCGCCATCCACCCAGCCGTCCCGACGAGACCCCTTCCCCGGTACCCGAGGCCACCAGACCATACGCCACGCGAAGCTAAACTCGCTCAGCCGCGGATGCATGAACGCGGCGGGGCGTGTTTCACCCTCAACCGATGCGACGGCAACGCGATGTTATGCCACCGACATCTGACGCCTGCTCCGAGATTAGGCGAAATGCGAAAACGCCTGACCTACAAGGCTTGCGTTGATCCGGCAAGGGCGTTGATGCGTCCGGCGCGCACACCGTTGGCGATGACAACGACTTCGGTGAGTTCGTGCACGAATACGACTGCGGCCAGCCCGAGTGTTCCGAACAACGACAACGGCATCAGCACGGTGATGATCGCCAGGGATAGCCCGATGTTTTGCAGCATGATCTGGCGGGAGCGACGAGCGTGGTCCAGTGCTTGGGGCAGGTGGCGCAGGTCTTGGCCCATCAGGGCGACGTCGGCGGTTTCGATCGCCACGTCGGTTCCCATGGCTCCCATCGCGATTCCCAAGTCGGCGGCGGCCAAAGCCGGAGCGTCGTTGACGCCGTCACCCACCATCGCGGTAGGCCGCTGCGCACGTAACTCCGCGACCAGCCGTGCTTTGTCCTCAGGCCGTAGTTCGGCATACACGTCCCCGATTCCCGCTTGGGCGGCCAGAGCGGCCGCGGTGGCGTGATTGTCACCGGTGAGCATCGCCACCTGGTAACCGCCGGCGCGCAGCTCGGCAACGACCTCGGCGGCTTCCGGGCGTAGTTCGTCGCGCACGGCGATGGCACCGAGCAATTTCTCGTCACGTTCGACGAGGACTGCTGTCGCTCCACCTTGTTGCATGCGCGACACGTGATCGGTGAGGTCACCCGAATCGAACCAGCCGGGTCGCCCCAACCGGACGTTATGCCCGTCGAGCCGGCCAGTTAGTCCCGCACCGGGGATGGCCTGAACGTCGCTGGCAGCTCCGATAGGCGCTGCGGTTGCAGCGAGAACGGCTGGGGCCAGCGGATGTTCACTGCGGGCCTCCAGTGCGGCCGCAATCGCCAGAACCTCTTCGCGGGTGGCGCCGTTGGTGGTCGCGACGTCGATCACCTTGGGCCGGTTGGCCGTTAGCGTTCCGGTCTTGTCCAGGGCTATCAGGCCGATCGTGCCCAGGCTTTCCAGGGCGGCGCCACCCTTGATGAGTACGCCGAACTTGGCGGCCGCACCGATGGCCGCGACGACCGCCACCGGCACAGCGATGGCCAGGGCGCACGGGGAGGCTGCGACCAGCACCACCAGAGCGCGTTCGATCCAGAGCGTCGGGCTACCGAAAATACTGCCCGCGCCGGCGATCGCCG
Source organism: Mycobacterium pseudokansasii (assembly GCF_900566075.1). Lineage (NCBI taxonomy): Bacteria > Bacillati > Actinomycetota > Actinomycetes > Mycobacteriales > Mycobacteriaceae > Mycobacterium > Mycobacterium pseudokansasii. The sequence continues at coordinate 1,613,650 of NZ_UPHU01000001.1, forward strand.
CCCCGGCGACCAGGATGCTCGGCACCAGCGGCCGCGCGATGCGGTCGGCTAGCCGTTGGCTGGCACCTTTTCGCGCCTGTTCGGCTTCCACGATGTGCACGATGCGGGCCAGCGAGTTGTCCTCGGCGGTCGTGGTGACCTCCACCAGCAGCACTCCGGAACCGTTGATCGACCCCGCGAACACCTCGTCACCAGGTCCGGCTTCCACCGGTACGGACTCGCCGGTGATCGCCGAGACATCCAACGCGGTGCGCCCGTCAAGAATGATGCCGTCAGTGGCCAGACGTTCACCGGCCTTGACGATCATCTGGTCACCGACCTGGAGGTCAGCCGCGGGGACCACGGTTTCGGTATCCCCACGCAGCACGGTTGCGTCATCGGGTACCAGCGACAGCAGCGCGCGTAGGCCGCGCCGGGTACGCGACACCGCATATTCCTCCAAGCCCTCACTGATGGAGAACAGAAACGCCAGCATGGCAGCTTCGCCGACCCGGCCAAGTCCGACGGCGCCGGCCCCGGCGATGGTCATCAACGTGCCAACACCGATGCGGCCCTGCGCGAGTCGATTAATGGCCGAGGGCGCGAACGTAGAGGCCCCTATCGCCAGCGCAAGGACTTTCATCCCCAGTGCGACCGGCCCAAGCGGAGTGACCCATGCAGTAATCACCGAGCCCGTTAGCAGCGCTCCGGACAGTGCGGCGCGTCGCAGCTTGACGACCTGCCACAGCTGCTCCGGCCCGTCGTTGTCGTCGTGGTCGCAACAGCCATCGCTAACCGTTCGCCCAGGACGACCCGGCGCGCCAGCACACGAACCCGACCGTATCCGCGTGCTCCAGTCGATGACTCTCTGCGCCAAACCAGGCCTGCGGCCATCCGCCGAGCGCGGGGCTCGCTCGGGTACCGCGGTCGCGGGGGTGTGCACGGCTTCGGCGATCGCCGACAGGACCGCAGCGGTGTCGCAGCGTGCGGGCGCATGCCAAATGACCACCGAGGCCGTACGCGGATACGCCTGTACGGCTTCGACTCCCGCCACCTCGCCGACCGCGTCCTCGATCGCGATGGCCCGCATCTCGCCGAGCCGAAACCCATTGATGCATACACGCATTCGTCCCGAAGTCGCCGATACAACGGTCAGCCTGACGCCGGTAGCGGGGTGAGAATCAGTGGTGAGCATCGTCTGCCTCCCTGGCGGTACACGGTGTGGACTTCGGCAAATGCGGACGGTGGGCCCTTCAGCTTCGCCGGCGCGGATCGACTGTGGATCTCTCAGCAGCAGCAGTCGTCATCGGCTTGGGTGCCGACCGGCGAGGGAGCCTCGTTACCGATCCGATCGCGAGCCTCGGCGACCACGTCGGCAACCTCCAGCCGGGCGGCCTCGGCCGCCACCTCCGCGCGCCTTGTTCCCCGCAGGCCCCATTCGGTCGCGGTCACCGCGACCCGGTGTAGAGGAGCCTTGCCCAGCGCCTTGCGCACCACCTCGTAGGCGCTCGCCCCGACCAGCCCGGTGACCACCGTCCCGGCCGCCTTAACCAATAGTCCATGTGCAACCACAGCTAACCTTCCTCGTGTTTTGGTGTCTCACTTGCGATTCAGCGAGCCGCTCATCGCCTGGGCGGCGCGTTGTCCGCTTCCTCACAGCTGGTTTGCTCGCCGCCACAGGGCTGGTCGGTGTCCACTGCTAGAACGACCTGGACCAACTCGCCTAGGGCGCGGGCGAGGTGACTATCTGCCAGGGCATACCGGACCTGGCGGCCCTCATAGGTGGCGATGACCAGGCCACAGCCCCGCAAGCACGACAGATGATTGGACACATTGGATCGCGTCAACCCCAGGTGGGATGCCAACTGGCCCGGATAGCAAACGCCATCCAGCAGCGCGACAAGAATTCGACACCGCGTCGGATCGGCCAGCGCCCGGCCCAGTCGGGCCAACGCCAGTTCCCGCACATCACATATCAGCATAGGCTGAACAATACTGGCATTGCTGATATAACAGCAAGAGCTGAAACGTTTGGGCTGGATTTTGCTTCTTCTTGAGAATCAGGGGGGCGCATAGATGATGACGGTGACGGCAAGGACGAAGATGACAGGCCCACGATGTTCCAGTGGTCGGGGGCCGTCGAGGGTCGTCAGTCCTGGGGTTGTCATTGCCGATCGACGGCATCATGCAGACCGGGAACACCAACCCTCACCGACGCCGTCACGAGCGCGACCTCGTCGGCTTACGCGACCCTGCTTCCGACCGTAGATACCTTGAGCGCCATCCTCATTTCTCTCCCGTCCTATGACGTCAATCTCTTCCTGGACGGGGTCAGGCAAGCGCTCCAGGGCGACCCTGCGGGGATCATCAACGCGATGGGCTATCCGATTGCCGCCGACACGGGACTGCTCACGTTCCTGAGCTTCTTCCTTGCGTATGCCTACTATTGCGCGGCCACATCGATCGCCGGCGATGTTGCGTCGCTGATCTGACTGGCCGCGCGACCGCGGTCGCTATTCGCGGACGCGCAGGACGACTTTGCCTTTGGCGGTGCGCTTTTCCAGCGACGCCACTGCGGCGGCGGCCTGCTCCAGCGGGTAGACCTCCGGCTCGGGAGGAGGCAGCTTGCCAGAACTGAGCAGCCGTTCGAGTGCGGCCCACTGCTCAGACAGCGCGCCGGGGTGCTTTCCGGCCCAGGCGCCCCAGCCGACCCCGACCACGTCAATGTTGTTGAGCAGCAGCCGGTTTACCTTGACACTCGGTATCTCACCGCCGGTGAAGCCGATGACCAGCAGGCGACCCGCGGGGGCAAGTGAGCGCAGCGAATCGGTGAACCGGTCGCCGCCCACCGGGTCGACCACGATGTCGACGCCGCGACCGTCCGTCAGCGTCTTGACCGCGTCTTTGAACCCCTCGGCCAGCACCACATCGGTAGCCCCGGCCGCCGTCGCGATCGCAGCCTTATCCTCGGTGCTGACCACCGCGATGGTGCGCGACGCCCCGAGCACCGGTGCCAGCCGCAGCGCCGACGTGCCGATCCCGCCGGCCGCACCATGCACCAGTACCGTTTCGCCGGGCTGCAACCGGCCACGGACACTGAGGGCGAAGTACACGGTCAGGTCGTTGAACAGCAATCCGGCTCCTGCCTCGAAGCTCACGTTGTCGGGCAGGTTGAAGACCCGGTCGGGGGAGAGCACCGCGACCTCGGCCATGCCGCCGGTGAGCATCGTCAGGCCGACGACTCGGTCGCCGGCACGCACATCCGCATCCCCGGGTGCGGTGCGGACCACCCCGGCGATTTCGGCTCCGAGCACGAACGGCGGCTCGGGCCGGTACTGGTAGAGGCCGCGGGTGAGCAGCGCGTCGGGAAACGCCACGCCGGCCGCGTATACATCGACCACCACACCGCCGCCGGCGGGTTCGCCGATCTCTGCCAGCTCCACCGCGTCCGGACCGTCGAGTCGGGTCACCCGTATCGCGCGCATACCACCTCCGTTATCAGTCCCCGGCCCAATCTAGAACCCGCCGGCTACCCGCACCACAGCCCGCCCCGTGAACGCGCCGGCCCGGACTTGGTCGACCACCTCGACGACATTCTTGACGTCGACCTCGGTGGTGATGTCGGCCAGATGGCGTGGCCGCAACGGATCACCAAGTCGTGTCCACAGCTTTCGGCGCGGACCGATCGCCATCTGCACGGACTCCATTCCCAGCAGAGCGACGCCGCGCAAGATGAACGGCATCACCGTGGTGTGCAGGGCCGCCCCGCCGGTGAGGCCGCTGGCGGCCACCGCCCCGCCATAATCGACTGCGCTCAACACATCCGCCAGCGTCGCGCCGCCCACGCAGTCCACCGCAGCCGCCCAGCGCGCGGTGGCCAATGGCCGCGGTTTGGCGTTCGGATCGGCGGGCAGCCGGCCGATAACCTCGCTGGCGCCAAGCATTTTCAGTAGTTCAGCGGCCTGGGGTTTGCCGGTCGAGGCCACCACTCGATAGCCCGCGGCCGCCAGCAGGTCGACGCTGACCGTGCCGACGCCGCCGGAGGAGCCGGTGACGACGACGGACCCGGCGTCGGGTGCGATACCCCAATCGATCAGCGCCTGCACGCTCATCGCTGCGGTGAAGCCGGCAGTGCCGACCGCCGCGCCGGCGTGCGGACTCAACGCGCCCAGCGGTACCACCTGATCGGCTGGTAGCCGGGCATATTCGGCGTAGCCGCCGTGGTGGCCAGTCCCGATCTGATAGCCGTGGGCCAGCACCATGTCGCCGACGGCGAACTCGGGTGACTGCGAGTCCACGACTTCGCCGGTCAGATCGATACCCGGTATGACTGGGTACTTGCGCACCACACCGCCGCCCGGCGTCAATGCGAGCGCATCTTTGAAGTTGACGCTCGAATACAGCACCCGGATGGTCACCTCACCGGGCGGCAGGTCGGCCGTTGTCAGCGTCTCCACCGCCATGCTGATCCGATCCTCGGCCTGGCGGGCAACCAGTGCTTGAAACGTATCCATAGCTCGACGCTAACCGCACCGGCTGGATGGGTTTCCACCCGGTCGCTTTTCGGTTGACTGCCTCGTCGGCTCGGTCGTCGGGAATACCCGTCCCGCAGAGCTCGGGAACGGCGCTCTCGCGGTGCAGCATCGACCGAGCGCCGACCTTGAACCGCTCGAAGATGTCGACGATCGCCTGTCCCTCCGGGGTATGCCCCCAGATGCTGATGCCCTGATGAGTGGTTGGTTCCCAGGTCGATTCGTCGACGACGATCGGATTCCAGCCCAGTTCCCACTCGAACCCCGACGGGGTCACCGCGTAGAACGACAACTCCTTGTCGTTGGTGTGCTGGCCAACCGAAAGGGCCATGTCGAACCCCAGGTGCTTCACCCGCTGATAGGCCAGCGTCATGTCGCTGAGCTCGGCGACCTGCACGTTGCAATGTTGAATCCTGGTGCGAATCGGGTTGATCGGCAGGTGTTTCGTCGACGCGATCGCTACCGTATGGTGGCGTTCGTTGACCCGCAGGAACCGGATCTTGAATTTGACGCCGCTGATCGTCTCGTCGATGTAGTCGCTGAGCCGTGCGTCAAACACCGTGTCGTAGTACCCGCGCATCTGATGTGGCTTCTTGGTGGCGATGGCCACGTGACCCATGCCGTGCACCCCGGTGACGAAGCCGCCGCTGGCTGCCAAGGTCAGCGGTTCGGGGCCGTTGCGGGCGTTGACGTACATCTCCTGGGTCAGGCCGTTGGGTCCGGGAAACCGCACGAAACGCTCGACGCCACGCAGCGCGGCATCGTGGTCGGAACCTACCGTGACCGGAACGCCGTGGCTTTTGATCCGCGCCTCGATGGTGTCGAACGTGGAGTGGTCGTCAAGCTCCCAGCCCAGGGCGGTGGCATCCTCGCCGGGACCCCGTTGCAGCAGGAAGCGGCATTCGTTGTCGTCGAGGCGGAAACGCATCACCCCGGGCGCCGTCTCGTCGAGGTGCATGCCGATGGCGTCGCGACCGAAACGTCGCCAGTCGGTGAACTTTTCGGTTTCGATCACGATGTAGCCGAGGTGAACCCGGCCGAAGACCGAAGTTGAGATGCTGGTCATGAGATCGCCAATTTCGAGTCAGGAGAAAGGAATTCGGTGACAAGCTGGTTGAAGAAGTCCGAGCGCTCCCACTGCATCCAATGGCCGGTTTGGGATGTCACAATCAGCTCGGCGTTGGGCAGCAGCTTTGCCAGCAGCGGTCCACCGGAGGGACGGTTGACCTTGTCGTCACGGCCCCACAGCACCAACGTGGGGTTGGGCAGCTGCTTGAGCCGTTTGTCGCGGGTGAGATCCATGCGCCAGGCGGTTCGCAGCGCCGTCGGTCCCGAAGGCCGCTGCAGCGGCGGGTTGGCCACCGCCTCCGGGTCAACGGAAGCGCGGTAGCGCGAATCGATCAGGTCATCGGGTACCGCGGTGCCGTCATAGACCAGATAGCTGCGAACGAACGTGGCCAGCTTCTCGCGGCTGGGCCCGGTACCGCTGTAGTAGGAAAGCAGGCTCTTCAGGCCTTTGGTGGGTAGCCCGCGGGTGGTGCCGATACCGCCCGGGCCCATCAACACCAGCTTGCCGGCGCGATGCGGCGTGTCCAGCGCCAGCCGCAGAGCCGTGGCGCCGCCATAGGAGTTGCCGATCAGATGTGCGGTCTGGACGTCCAATTCGTCGAGTAGGCCGCGGATCATGTCGGCCAGGTACCCGAACGGATCGTCGTGGTCGGAGCTCTTGGCCGAGCGACCGTAGCCCGGCATGTCGGGAACGATGACGCGATAGGACTGTGCAAGGGCGTCGATGTTGCGCGAGTAGTTCGACACTCCCGACGCTCCGGGTCCGCCGCCGTGCAACATGACCACCGGGAAGCCGTGACCCTTTTCGGCGAAGAAGATGGTCTTGCCGGCGACGACGGCAGTGTTTTCGGTCAGCTCCATGACGGTCATGCTGCTGTTCCACTTCTGATCGGCTCGACCGGGGCGGGCGCGTTGCACTGCGTCAGTCCGGCCGGGGGTGGAGGTAGTGGCTTCCCGGATGCGCCTGCGGCATAGACGAATCCGTCCGGGCGCACCACCACGGCGGCCGCTGCCCTGTCCTTCAGCCAGGCGAGCAGGTTGCCGCTGCTGTCGCGGATCGCGTCGTTGTGGCTTGCCGAGTTCGGTCCATCGATCCGGAAGGCCGGCAGCCCGAGCTCGGTCCACGCGCCGGCGCCGGTGGGCAGGGCGTCGGTGTACAGGATCGCCCACCGGTTCCCCAGCGCGTCGTCAAGACGGACCGTCGCACCCTTGGTGTCGATGACCCGGGGCTGGGGTATTTGCCACCCGACGGCCGGTTGCCCGGCCGCCAGGAACCCATCGGCGTACCGAGCGTCGGGTATCCAGAAGTACTTCTGCAGCACATCCACCGAACGGGGCAGGCCGCGGGTCAGCCTGCGCAGCAGATGATCGCGGACGAAGGTGATGGGCCGGTGCCGCTCGGTGATCAGCCGGCCCATCATGACCGCGCGCCGAGTCACCTCTTTGACGTGGGGCATCCGCTCGCTCTGGTAGGAGTCCAGCAGCTTGTCGGGGGCCTGTCCGCGCAGCACCGCCGCGATCTTCCAGCACAGATTGTTCACATCACGAACGCCGGCCGACATACCTTGGCCCAGCCACGGTGGCATGGCGTGCGCGGCATCACCGGCCAAGAAGATTCGGCCCGCGCGCCACCGGTCGGCGAAGCGGACGTGGTGGCTGTACACCACGGCGCGCAGGATCTCGACATTCTCCTCGGTGATGCCCTGGGCGCCCAGGACCTTCCAGATCTCCTCGTGACTGGACAGTTTCTTTTCGTCCTCGTCCGCGCGGATCGGGAACTCCCAGCGGTGATGCATCAGCGGAGTTGGGCAGTCGACGGTGGGACGCTTCGGTGTGCAGTGAAACCGCAAGCGGTCGTGGGCATCCCAGGTCTTGCGCACCTTGGTGTCGATCACGATCCAGCGCTCACCATAGGTGCGCCCCTCGTAGCCGATGCCCAGTTGCCCCCGGGTCGGCGACGACCCGCCGTCGGCGGCGATCACGTAGGACGCGCGCAGCCGCTGGAAGGTGTCGGTGGCCAGGTCGGCCAGCATCAGCTCGACCTCGTCACCTTTGTTAAGCGCGCGCAGGCATTCATGCTCGACGAGCACCTCGACGCTGGGAAAACGCGCAACACCCTCGCGCAGGACCTGATCGACAGCGGGTTGATAGATGAACTGTTGTGGTGGATGCCCCGAGCCCTTCGACCCGATGACCCACTCGATGAACGGCACACAGTTGGCGTCGACAAAGGCGATCGGCCGGCCGGGCAGCATGTCCTCCTGCAGCCGGTCGGCCAGCCCGACCGACTGCCACACCCGCATCACCTCTTCGTCGACAGAGATGGCGCGGGCGCGCCGGTAGATATCCGGATCGCGTTCGATCACAACAACTTTGAGTCCAAGTCGACCCAGGATATTGGCCGCGGTCGCACCGGTCGGCCCGTAGCCGATGATCGCGACGTCGTAACTCGAAGTGTCAGTCACTGCCGTCTCACATTTCTATTGAGGCCCCGTAGGCCGGGGACTTGTTCTGTAGTGATTGCTACGGTACTGTAGTGATCACTACATAGTCAAGAGGCGGGAGTCCGATGACCAAGAATCCGAAAAGCGAAGCCAAACGCCGTCAGCGGCGCGCCGACGGCGAGATGTCGCGAAACCGAATCCTGGACGCAGCCACCGAGATCGCCGCCGAACGTGGTTACGAAGGCACCAGCATCGGCGCGGTGAGCGCCAAGTGCGGGCTTCCGGCGAGCTCGATCTACTGGCATTTCAAGGACAAGGACGACCTGATCGCCGCCGTCATCGAACGCAGCTTCGGTAACTGGCTGAAGGTGTGGCAGTTGCCCGAGGATCTGGTTGCGCGCGACCGCCTGCTCGAGGTCGCGGCCGGAACCGCCAAGGCGGTGCTGAACTCGCCGGACTTCCTACGCCTGGGGCTGATGCTGGCGCTGGAGCGCCGCCCGGTGGAACCCCGCGCGCGGGCGATGTTCATTCAGGTCAGGGACCAGGCCTTCGATGCCATGAGCCGCAGTCTTCGCGACCTGGCCCCGGGCTTGACCGATGAGCAGGCACACCAACTGGCGACGTACGCGATCGCCGGCGCGGACGGCCTGTTCATCGCCAAGGAAATCGGCGGCGACAGTGTCGATCTCACCGCGATGTTCGAGATCCACGGCAAGGCGCTCTACGACACCGCGCTGCGGATGATCGGGGAGAACGAAGACCGATGACGCTGATGCCCGGCATGATCGACGAGGCTGCCGCCCTGCTTGCCGCGGCGGACGCCGACGCCGCACCGATCGGCCAGTTGACACTGCGGTATCGCGGCATGGGCGTCGCCGACGCGTACGCGATCCAGCAGGTGAACCTGGCGCGCCGCCTCGGCGACGGCAGATCCGTCGCCGGCCACAAGATCGGCCTCACCTCGAAACCGATGCAAACCCTGCTCGGTGTCGACGAGCCGGACTTCGGGTACATCCTCGACGACATGGTGGTGCCGAACGGGTCGGCCGTGGCACGAGCCCGGCTGTGCGCACCGCGGGTGGAGCCGGAAGTGGCTTTCCTGCTTCGCAAACCGCTGCGCGGTCCGGGCGTCACCGTCGACGACGTGCGCACCGCAACCGAGGCGGTCGCGGTCGCGCTGGAGATCGTCGACAGCCGGATCGCCGACTGGAGACTGACGTTGTGTGACACCGTTGCCGACAACGCCAGCTGCGGCGCCGTCGTGATCGGGGACTGGGTCGCCTATACCGACGACATCGATTTGTCCGCTGCACGAGCATCGCTGTGCCTCAACGGAACCGAAGTCGACTCCGGCCTGGGATCGGCCGTATTGGGCGACCCGGCGGCTGCCGTGGCGTGGCTGGCCAACGCGCTCGCCCCCTTCGGCACCGAGATCCTGGCCGGACAGTTCGTCATGTCCGGTTCCTTCACCGCCGCCGCCTTCGTCCACGCCGGCGATACCGCCTCGGGCGCCATCAGCGGCCTGGGTGCGGTCTCGCTGACCTTCACCTGAGGAAAACCATGTCCCCACAAGCGAAGTGGCCGGTGGCCGTCATCGGCGCCGGAAACATCGGTACCGACCTGATGATGAAGATCCTGCGCAGCGACGGCCCACTCACCGTGGCGGCAATGGTCGGCATCGACCCCGAATCCGACGGGTTGGCCCGTGCCGACCGCCTCGGGGTTCCGATCACCGCCCGGGGAATCGACGGCCTGCTGGCGATGCCGAATTTCACCGACATCAAGGTCGTCTTCGACGCAACGTCGGCGGACGCGCACCGGGCGAACTGGGCCAAACTCAGCGACACCGGAGTGTGGGTCCTGGATCTGACCCCGGCCGCCGTCGGGCCCTACTGCGTCCCCGCGGTCAACATCGACGACCACCTGGACGCCCAAAACCTCAACATGGTGACCTGCGGCGGACAGGCCACGGTGCCCATCGTGGCTGCGGTCGGTCAGGTCGGCTGCGTCTCCTACGCCGAGATCGTCTCGTCGATCTCGGCGAAATCCGCCGGGCCGGGAACAAGAGCCAACATCGACGAGTTCACCGAAACCACTGCAGCCGCGCTGGAAACCGTCGGAGGAGCCCAGCGCGGCCGGGCGCTGATCATCCTCAATCCCGCCGACCCGCCGGTCCTGATGCGCAACACGGTCTACTGCCTGGTCGAGGGCGAGACCGACCACGGCGCAATCGAACGGTCGATCGAGGCCATGGTGGCGCGGGTGCGAACCTACGTCCCCCGATACCGACTCAAGCAGCATGTCCAATTCGAGACGTTCGCCGCCGCGAACCCGCTGTTCATCCCGGAGACCGGCAAGTTCACCGGCACCCGGGTCACCGTACTGCTCGAGGTCGCCGGCGCGGCAGACTACCTGCCCGCCTACGCCGGCAACCTCGACATCATGACCTCGGCGGCCAAGGCCACCGCCGAGCGCATCGCCACTCACGCCAGTCAAACCACCGGAGCCCGTTCATGATCCACGATCTCCACATCAGCGACGTCACCTTGCGTGACGGGATGCATGCCGTGCGCCACCAGTACACCATCGAGCAGGCGACGGCCATCGCCGGCGCGCTCGACGCCGCCGGCGTGGACTCCATCGAAGTGGCCCACGGTGACGGGCTGGCCGGGTCGACGTGCAACTACGGATTCGCGGCGCACACCGACCTGGAATGGATCGAAGCCGTCGCCGGTACCGTCAAGCGCGCCAAGGTCGCAACGTTGCTGCTGCCCGGAATCGGCACCGTCCGCAACCTCAAACACGCTCACCGAGCCGGCGCGAGCGTGGTGCGGGTGGGCACCCACAGCACCGAAGCCGACATCGCCGCCGAACACCTGGCCGCAGCCAAAGACCTCGGTATGGACGCCGTCGGCTTTCTCATGATGAGCCACCTGACCACACCCGACGCGCTGGCCGGACAGGCCGCGCTGATGGAAAGCTACGGTGCGGGCTGCGTCTACGTCGTCGACTCTGGGGGTGCGATGCTCATGCGCGACGTTGCCGCACGGGTTGATGCGCTGCGTCAAAAGCTTCGTGCTACAACGGAAATCGGTATCCACGCCCACCACAACCTGTCGCTGGGGGTGGCGAATTCGATCGTCGCGGTAGAGCACGGCGCCAACCGGGTCGACGCCTCCCTGGCCGGTATGGGAGCCGGTGCGGGCAACGCCCCGCTCGAGGTGTTCATCGCCGCCGCCAGCCGGCTGGGCTGGGACCACGGGTGTGACCTGCACCAGCTCGAAGATGCCGCCGATGACCTGGTCCGCCCGCTGCAGGACAGGCCAGTACGCGTCGATCGGGAAACCCTGACGCTCGGCTATGCGGGGGTGTACTCCAGCTTTTTGCGGCATGCCGAAAGCGTTGGCGCCCGCTACGACGTCGACGCCCGGGCCCTGCTCGAAGAGGCCGGCCGCCGCGGCATGGTCGGTGGACAGGAGGACATGCTCGTCGATATTGCCCTCGACTTCACCGGTGCCCGGGCGTCGCGGTGATCTCGCCTCACGGCAATCACCTACGCCACCTGGTTATCTGGGCTGGTCGGTCCACATTTGGCCGCAACAACGTTTGTCGCGGATAGGCGGGCAGAACGCGCACCCCAACCCGCAGAGACTCCTGTGACTGGAGCGAAAGTTGCCCTTGCGCTCGACGGTAACGAGGCAGGCGAGGCGACCGCGGCGCGAGCAGACGCGAAAACCCCCGACACGCCGAGCGTGCGGGGGCTTTTGCGTTCTGCTCGCGACCGTTACTTGAGCTCGGCTGACGACAGGCCCAACAGCCGACGGGCGACCACCAGTTGCTGGATCTGCTGGGTGCCCTCGAAAATGTCCAGGATCTTGGAGTCGCGAGCCCACTTCTCCAGCAGGGTCTGTTCGGAATAGCCTGTGGTGCCGGCTAATTCGACACTCTTCAGCGTCACGTCGCTGGCCATCCGGCCGGCCTTGGCCTTGCTCATCGACGCTTCTTTGGAGTTGGGAATGTTGTTGTCGGCCTGCCAGGCCGCGCGCAGCGCCAACAGGTAGCTGGCCTCCCATTCGGCCTCCATCCGCAGGAACTCGGCCGCAGCGGCACTCTGGACATAAGCGGGTCGGTCGTAGTCGATCTCGACTCCGGCGTCGGTAAGGATGTTGCGGATCTCCTCCAGCGAAGCGCGGCCGACTCCGATGGCCATCGCGGCAACGATCGGGCGAGTGTTGTCGAAGGTCTCCATCACCCCCGAAAAGCCTTTGCCTTCTTGGATTTCGGGGTTGCCCAGCAGGTTGTCCTTGGGAATGCGCGCGTTGTCAAAGCGGATCACGGCGGTGTCGGACGCCTTGATGCCGAGCTTGTGCTCGAGCCGTTCGACCGTGACACCGGGGTGCTCGCGCGGGACGATGAACGACTTGATTGCCGCGCGGCCCTTGGACTTGTCCAGGGTGGCCCACACCACGATGTGGGTGGCACGCGAACCGGCGGTGACAAAGATCTTTTCGCCGTTGATCACATACTCGTCGCCGTCCAGGGTGGCCGTCGTCGACACCGCTGCCGAGTCCGATCCGAATCCCGGCTCGGTGATGGCCATCGCCGCCCACACCTTGCCCAGCCGTTCGAGTTGCTCGTCGGTGGCGACCGCGGAGATGGCCGCGTTGCCCAGCCCCTGGTATGGGACGGTCAACATCAGCGCGACATCACCCCAGCAGGCCTCCAGCGTCTGAAGCAGCGCGGCCATGTTGGCGCCGTTGTGGTTGTCGGTGGTGGACTCGGTGTCGCCGAGCGCGTCCGCCCCGGCGAAGGCGACCGATTTGGCGTCCGCGACACCCTCGAACAGACTCATCATGGTGTCGAGTTCGACCGGGTACGCGTGCTCTTTCAGATCGTATTTGCGCGAGACCGGCCGCAGGATCTCGGCGGCACCCTGATGCGTCATGGTCATCACGGCTTGCAGTTTGCGTGGTAGTTCCAGATTGATTGCCATCACTAGACTTTCGGCTCGGATCAGATAACGACTCAGATAATGACGACACCCTCGGCGACGCCGATGGCCCGCAGGTCGCGGTACCAGCGTTCGACCGGGTGCTCCTTGGTGAAACCGTGGCCGCCCAACAGCTGGACGCCGTCCAGGCCGATTTGCATTCCCTTGTCGGCGCCGAGCCGCTTGGCCAGCGCGGCCTCACGGGCGAAGGGCAGGCCCTGCTCGGCTCGTGACGCCCCGCGCCAGGTGATCAGTCGCAGTCCATCCAACTCGATGGCGATGTTGGCGCACATGAACGCGACGGCCTGCCGGTGGGCGATGGGCTCGCCGAAGGCCTGGCGTTCTTTGACGTAGGGGACGACGTAGTCGAGAACCGCATGTGAGGTGCCGACCGCCAGCGCGGCCCAGCCCAGCCGGGCCAGCGCGATCGCTTCCGAGTAGTCGCCGTCGGTCGCCTCAACCTCACCCAGACGCGCGCTCAGCGGGACGGTGACTCCGGTGAGCTCGACCTGACCCAGGGCCGCGGCGCGGACGCCCATACTCGGGTCCGGCTTGACGGTCAGACCCTTGGCTGACGACTCGACGATGAACAAGGCCGGTTTGCCGTCCAGCTGTGCCCCGATGATGAACAGTTCGGCGGCGGCGGCAGCCGGGACCAACGACTTGACGCCGTCGAGCCGGTAGCCGGACGGGGTGCGCGTCGCGGTGGTCTTGAGCCGGGTGGGGTCGAACAGCGGTTGTGGTTCGGCGATGGCCACACACGCTTGCGGAACGTTCTCACCGGCGAACTCCGTGAGGTAGGTGGCCTGCTGGTCCGCGCTGCCCCAGTGGGTCAGCGCGGCCGCCACCCCGCCGGGGGCCAGGATCGGCAACGCCAGCCCCATGTCGCCATACGCCAGTGCCTCGGCCACCAGCACGTTGGTCACGCTGGAGCGGTGTTCGGCGATGCCGTCGAAATCCTCGGGAATGTTGATTGCGGTGATGCCCAGCTCGGCGGCTTTGGTGATGAGGTCGGGCGGGTAGGTCGCGGCTTCGCCGGCGTCGTGTGCGGCGGGTCGCAGGATTTCTGCGGCGAATTCGTCCACGGTCTCGACGATCATCTTCTGGTCGTCGTCGGGGGTGAGATCGAAGTAGTCTTTGCCGCTGGCCTTGAGCCGGGTCGGGCCGCCACGGAGGCTCTGCACCCGCCGGAACTGCCGGGTCGCGGCGCCGGAGGTGGAGAAGATGGTCTTGGTGCCATAGCGCAACGTTCGGTTCAGCGGGTCGCGCAGGTGGTACTTGTCCAGGAATTCCTGGCCGACGAAGGGTGTCAGGAGGGCCAGTGCGACGTCGATACCGCTTCGTTTGTGCGGCTGCATCCCGATGGCGGTTTGGCCGCGGCGCCGGGACAGGCGGTTGCGGGTGCGCTGAGCGCTGGAAGCAGCTTTAGCAGCGGGAAGTGTGTTGGTCATGTCAGCTTGCCTCTGTCGTTGGGGCGGTGCGATCACCCTATCTTACTCCCGAGTAAGATAAATAGGGCCGTTACTTAATTCACACCGGCGACAAGCTGGTCGGCAGGGGAAGCCGGCGCCGACCCCACCGTCCCGCCGGGCCGTCGTATACCCCGGCCAATCGACAGCCGCACCCTCGGCAGCGTCCGTCATCGGTCAGCGCGTAATGCCGCATCGCATACCAGTCGCGAACTACCACCGCGGTCCCGCATCCCGGGCAGCATGTGGTGCCGCCCTCGGCGTCGTGGACGTTTCCGGTGTAGACGAACCGCAAGCCTTCGTCGATGCCGATCCGACGGGCCCGCGTCAGCGTGGCCGGCGGCGTCGGCGGCGTGTCGGTCATCTTGTAGTCGGGATGGAATGCGGTGAAATGCACCGGTACGTCGACGCCCAGGTTTTCGCGAATCCATGCGCATTCGGCGGCGAGTTCCGCATCGCTGTCGTTGTGGCCCGGGATCAGCAGGGTGGTGATCTCCAGCCACACGTTCGTCTCATGGCGTAGGTAAACGAGGGTGTCGAGCACGTCGCGCAGGTGGCCGACGCAGACCTTGCGGTAGAAGTCTTCGGTGAACGCCTTCAGATCGACATTGGCGGCGTCGATATGCCGGTAGAACTCCGCGCGCGGGGCCGGACACATGTACCCGGCCGTCACCGCGATCGCTTTGATACCCCGCTGGTGGCAGGCGTCGGCGACGTCGGCGGCGTATTCCCAGAAGATCGTCGGATCGTTGTACGTGAATGCCGCACTGCGACAACCCAATTCGTCAGCGGCGTGGGCGATATCAGCAGGCCCGGCGCGGCTGGCCAGCGTGTCGGTCTCGCGCGATTTGGAGATGTCCCAGTTCTGGCAGAACTTGCACGCCAGGTTGCACCCCGCGGTGCCGAACGACAGCACGGCCGACCCGGGCAAGAAATGGTTGAGCGGCTTCTTCTCGATCGGATCGACGCAGAACCCGCTGGAGCGTCCATAGCTGGTCAGCACGATCTGGTCGGCACGCCGGCCGCGGACGAAGCACAGCCCGCGCTGACCCTCGTGGAGCTTGCAGGCACGCGGACACACGTCGCACTGGATCCGGCCGTCGTCGAGGCGGTGCCAGTGTTTGGTCGGGATGGTGAACGGGTCGTCCGGCGAAGAACTCATTCTCGGACGCCAGGTTACGCCGCGTGGAGCCTGGCGAGAACCCCGTTGTGCAGTAGGCCGTTGGTCGCCACGGCGCTGCCGCCGTGCGGCCCGGGGGTACCGTCCAAGCTGGTGAGTTGGCCGCCCGCCTCGCGTACCAGGACGTCCAGCGCGGCCAGATCCCACACCGACACCTCCGGTTCGGCGGCGATATCGACGGCCCCCTCGGCCACCAGGCAGTAAGACAGGAAGTCGCCGTAGGCGCGCACCCGCCACACCGCATCGGTCAGCTCGATGAACCGGTTTCGCAAGCCGAGCTGCGCCCAGCCGGACAGACTCGAGAACGACAAGCTCGCCGAATCCAGTTCCGGCACTGAGGAAACCGACAGCCGGCGCGGCGGCGTGCCGTCAACTGAGGCAAACGCACCCTGGCCGTGCGCGGCCCACCACCGTCGTTGCAGCGCGGGCGCGCTCACCACCCCGACGGACGGAACGCCGTCGTCGAGCAGGGCGATCAAACTGGCCCACACCGGCACCCCGCGCACGAAGTTCTTGGTGCCGTCGATCGGGTCGACGATCCACTGCCGTCCGCTAAAGATGGTGGTTCCGCCGAATTCTTCGCCCAGGATGCTGTCGTCGGGACGTTCCCGGGCGAGTGCGGCACGGATGTCGGCTTCGACCGCGCGATCGGCGTCGGTCACCGGCGTCAGGTCCGGCTTGGTGTCGACGTGCAGGTCGAGCGCACCGAACCGGGCGCGCGTCACCGCGTCCGCGCGGTCGGCGAGCGCCAGCGCAAGGAGCAGATCCTGCTGACTCACGCCAGCAGTCCTACCATGGCGGCGTGGGATGGGAATTGGGAGTGCTGCTCATTTTGGTCGCGGTTCTGGTGGTGTTCCTTGCTCCGCGGTTCTTTCCGCCCGGCCCGCGGGGTGCCCTGGCGAGCGGCACGCTGCTGGTGACCGGAGTCAGTCCACGGCCGGACGAGACCGGGGAGCAGTTCGTCACCATCTCCGGCGTCCTCAACGGGCCCACCGTCAACGAGCACAGTGTCTATCGGCGGATGGTGGTCGACGTCAGCCAGTGGCCGGCTACGGGGCAGGTGCTTCCGGTCGTGTATTCGCCGAAGAATCCCGACAATTGGAACTTCGCACCGACCGAGCCGCCACCCGGGCCCGACTAACCGAGTCACCCGGCCGCCGGTGGGTGTGCCATGACCGTGAGCCGCACCCCGTAACGGGGCAGCACGCCGGAGGCGCGCGACGGCGCCGGCACCGCCATTCCCGGAACGCCCGGCGCCCCTGCCCCGACCTCCTCGGTGCCCGGTATCGTCGTCAGGCCTGCGGGCGACAATGCCGCGACAGTCCGGGTGGCCGGGGCGGCCCAGCTCGCCGGCACGGATAGTTGCCCGATCGAACCGGCCCGGCCCGCACTCGCAAGCACCGGGTTGGGCCCCATGCCCAACCCGGCGCTGGTCGGCAGTTGCGCCGCGGTGAGCACAGGAGAGGCCTCGGTTACGGCCTCGGTTGCGACCGCGGGAATCAGCCCAAAACTGCTTTCGTCGCCGATGATCCCCGAGACAAAAGACTCGATGTTTTGGGTCGCGCCGACGGTCCCGTACGTAGCCAAGATGCCGTCGAGGACGGCGAGATCTTCGGGAATCGCATTGCCGACTGCTGCCTGCAGTCCCGCCAATGCTTGGGACACCGCGGCAACCAGCTGCGACACCGGGTCGGTGGCGGCCGCGCTGGCGTTGGCTTGGGCGACGGCGGCGTTCTGGGCACTGAGCCCGGCCGGGTTGGTGATCTGCGCCGGCGAGGAGAACGGCGCCAGTTGCGCCGCCGCCGTCGAGCTGGTGGCGTAGCCGTACATCGCCGCCGCGTCCTGGGCCCACATCTCGGTGTACTGCGCCTCGGTGGCCGCGATCGCCGCCGTGTTCTGACCGAAGAAGTTGGTGGCGATCAACGCCATCAGCTGGATGCGGTTGGCCGCGATCGCCGGCGGCGGCACCGTCATCGCAAACGCTTGGTCGAAGGCCGCCGCCGCGGCCCTGGCCTGCATGGCCGTCTGCTTTGTCTGGGTCGCCGCCGTGTAGAGCCAACCCACATACGGGGCGACCTTTGCGGTCATCGACTCCGATGCGGGGCCGTACCAATCCAAAGCGGTCAGGCCGGACACGACCGATTCATATGTCTGGGCGGTGGTGTCCAGCTCGGCGGCCAGCGCGTCCCAGCTGCCCGCCGCGGCGAGCAGCGAGCCCGGGCCGGGACCGGTGTACATCCGGCCGGAGTTGACTTCGGGCGGCAATAAGGCGAAATCCATTGTGTCACAGCTCCTTAGGTAGTGTATGCGGTGGGGCATGCCCGAATCGGTTCGGCGGCATCGTCGGTAGGTGCAGCGTTTGCGGTGTCGTGGAAGATGGGTTGTCCCCGTAAGTCCGGAAGCCGGGACTAACAACACAGCGGGTCAGTGAGATTGCGGCCCAGGACTTTTCGGGCTGTTTTCAGGTGGCGTCGTGGGAGTTACGACGCTGGTGGGCCATTCGCACAGGGCATGTTGGGTGACCTTCGATTCCGGAGTGCCCTAAAACTGGCAAGCCACAGCCGACCGCGTACGCCGGTTCGAGTGAATATTAGGCGACGGCTACCTGAATTCGCAGTGAATTTGCCGGATGGGCCAAGGCGAAACGAAAGTTTGCCGGGGCTGCTCGGCGTTCGCGATTCTGCCCGATCGCTGGAATGGTCGGCCGCAGGTAGCCCGGCAGCGACACCGCGGCCGGTTACCGGAGTCGACGAAGGCTGTGGCCGATGATCAGCCGGCCGCCGGGGGGCGCGACATCACGGTGAGCCGAAGCCCGGAGCGGGGCACGACGCTCGAGGCTCGCCTCAGCGTGCCGGCCGGCGTGCCGGGTACCCCCGGCAGGCCGTGGTCGGGTACCCCGGTCCCGGGGATGGTGGTCAAGCCGCTGCCCGTCAGCGCCGTTACGGGACCGGTCGACGGCGCGGTTTCGGACGGTGGCACCGACAACGGGCCGATCGAGCCCGCCTGGCTCATGCTCGCGGTTACCACGTTGGACAGCCCTGCGCCAGAACTGCTTTCGGCTGCTGCGAAGACCGGGGAGATGCCGGTCGGAAGCAACTCCGCCGAATTTTCGGTGGTGCCCAGTAGGCCGAGGTTGTCCTCGGCCCCGATGATTCCGGCGGCGAACGACTCGACATCCTGTGACACGCCGACGGTTGCACAGACCGCGAATATGGCGTCAAGAATGGTGAAGTCTTCGGGCAGGATATTCGGCCAATCCTGGACCGCCTGCAGCGCGTCGGGCGCCGATGAAGCCAACCACGACAACACGGTCGCGGTGGTTCCGGCGGAGCCGCCGGCAGCTTGGCTGACTGCGGCGCTCTGGGCGACCACTCCAACCGGGTTGACGCTCTGCTCAGGGGAGGAAAACGGTGTCAGCGCGGTGGCGGCGGCCGAGTTGTTCGCGTAGCCGTACATGGCGGCGGCGTCCTGGGCCCACATTTCCGCGTATTGCGCCTCGGTAGCCGCGATCGCCGCAGTGTTCTGCCCGAAGAAGTTCGACGCGATCAGCGCTTTCAACTGGGCGCGATTGGCCGCGACCACAGCGGGGGGAACCGTCATCGCATGGGCCTGCTCGAAGGCGGCCGCTGCCGCTCTGACCTGATCGCCGGACTCCTTGGCCTGCGCAACAGTGGTTTCCAGCCATTCCACAAAGGGGCCGGCCATTGCCGGCATGGACGCCGAGGCTAGGCCCCACCAGTACATAGTGGTCCGGGATGAGACCACCGAGCCGTAGCCCTCGGCCGCGGACGTCAATTCGGCGGCTACCGTATCCCAGCCTCCTGCAGCAGCCAGTAACGAGCCGGGTCCGGGGCCGCTGTAGATACGCGCAGAGTTGATGTCCGGCGGCAAGAACGCGTAATCCATTGCGTCACAGCCCCTTGACTTTTGTGGCCTTCTCGGCCGCTTCGGCGTGGGTGCGGGAGCCGGCGCTGGCTCACCTGATAGGCAATAAGCGGCAGGGACCGCTAGGGCGCAGACCGTCGACGAGCATCACGACATGTGTGGGCAGGCCGCGGGCCGCGGTCAGCGTATAGCCAGTCGACGGTGGCCGCAGGGCGGTGACTATCCCGCCGGCGGGCTTGCGGGTGCGGTGAACCGCGGTGTGCAGCGTCGGGTACCCGGTGTGAACAGGGCTGTGGTGCAGTGGATCTGCGCGCCAGCCATGAGTCGCGACTTTAAGTCGCTGTGAACCCAATCCGTCTCTGGGACGCTCCTGTGAGCTCCTCTGACGGTGCGGCGCCCGGTTAGCCGCGGCGGTTGAAGTTGTCGACAACGCTCTGCAACAGTTCAGGTTGCCGCAGAAACGGGGTGATGATGTCGACCGGCAGCGGGAAGACGACCGTCGAGTTCTGGTCGGCGCCGAGCTCCAAAAGAGTTTGCAGATAGCGTAATTGCAGTGAGGCGGGGCTTTTCGACAAAGTCTCGGCGGCTTCCCGCAGCTCCTCTGACGCCTGCAGCTCGCCTCGGGCATTGATGACCTTGGCGCGGCGTTCCCGCTCGGCTTCGGCTTCTCGGGCCATCGCCCGTTGCATGGACTCGGGAATTTCGACGTCCTTGATCTCCACCACGCGAACCTGTACACCCCACGGCTCGGTCATCTTTTCGATGATGGTGCGTAGATCGCTGTTGAGGTCCTCGCGATGTGCCAGCAGGGTATCCAGGTCCGCGCGGCCCAGCAGGGATCGCAGTGTCGTCTGCGCGATCTGCGATGTGGCCACCGCGTAGTTCTCCACCGCCAGAATCGCTTTCATCGGGTCGGTCACCTGGAACATGACGACCGCATTGACCCGGGCCGGCACGTTGTCACGGGTGATCACCTCCTGCGGCGGGATGGTCAGCGTGACCAGCCGCTGGTCGACACGGATCATTTTGTCCGCCAACGGAATCAGAAACCGAAGTCCCGGTTGGTAGAGCGGGCGTGCATGCCCCATCCGGAAGACCACCCCGCGCTCGTACTCGCGGAGTACGGCCGGCGACAGCACGGCAAGCACTACCAGCACCACCACGCCGACAACGATGAACCCGATCGCCACACCGGTCACGATGTTTTGTCCTCCTTGCCTTCCCAGCCGCCCCAGCGAGTCGAATAGCGGTCGACCGCGGCAGCCACCTGGTCCTCGATCGCGGTCCGATGCGGCAGATGGTCGGGCGCGTTGGACGGGGTGTTCCACAGGTGGCGGGCGAGCGGCAGCCCCAGCAGCGCGACGACCAGCATGGTGCCCGTCAACACCAACACCTCAGTCGGCGAGTGGTTGACGATCAACGTCGCCAGCGGCAGCACGATTCCCAAAGCGGCCACGCAGCAAGCGATCCCGCGGTGGAACCGTCCGGCATCCGAGTGCGGCCACGGGTCCACCTCGCGACTGATCTCCCGGCCGTGGTCCGATGTCGTGCAGGTGTCTTTGACCGGACAACTGTTGCACACCACCGGCAACGCCCGATAACGCATGACCCGGTGCTTGGGATCGAACGAGCTCGGCCACAGCCATTGGTCCTGTGGACACACCCAGGCGTCGTGGTCGGGGTGATAGGTGAATTGGCCGGTGCGCCAGCGTGCCGCACGCGCTGATGCCCGCCGCGCCATCGAGTCGAAGCTCCACCCGATGGCCAGCAATGCCAGCGAATATCCGGCGACAAGCCAGACCGTGGTAGCCGGCGGCGCCACCTGTCAGTCCTTCGCCGGCGCTGCGGAACCGGATGTCTCCGCCTGAACCTCGGTGTAGAGCGGATGTTCCGGCAATTCCTCGACCGTCGAACCGGAGCGGAAGTTGCGCAGCGCGGTCCAGGCGATCCAGACGAACGGCAGCACGCCGCCGACGATGAGGATCAGATCACCGGGCATCCGCAGCCATTCGATCACCGCGTTGCCGGGCTTGGTGATGTAGCCCAACGACCGCGCCTCGAAATAGCCGTCGTTGACCGAGTGGTAGAGCTGCAGGATACCCAGCGGCAGCAGGGTGGCGAACACCATCCAGGCCAGGCCGATGTTCATGCCCCAGAACGAGATTCGCGCCAGCTTCTCCGGCCACTTGTCGGCCGGGATCACATAGCGGAAGGCGAACATCGCCAGGCCGACGGCCAGCATACCGTATACCCCCATCATCGCCGCGTGCCCGTGATTTGCCGTCAGCGCGGTGCCGATCTCGTAGTAGGACACGACCGGCAGGTTGATCAGGAATCCGAAGATGCCCGCTCCCACGAAGTTCCAGAATCCGACCGCGACCAGGAACATGACCGCCCAACGATGTGGGAACGGGTTGGCATCCCCGGACTGCTGGCGCGCTCCCAGCTGCAGGAACGCCCACGCCTCGACCGTCAGGAAGGTCAGCGGGATGACCTCGGCAGCCGAGAAGAAGGCGCCCAGCGCCATGTGCTCCACCGGGGTACCCGAGAAGTACAGGTGGTGCATGGTGCCGATGACGCCGCCGGCGGAGTACAGGATCACATCGAGGAAGATCACGCCCAGGGCAATGCGTTCGCGCACCACACCCAGCAGCACGAACATGTAGGCCACCATCACGGTGGTGAAGAGTTCGAGGAAGTCCTCGACCCACAGGTGCACCACCCAGAACCGCCAGAAGTCGGCGACCGTGTAGTGGGTGCCGCTGCTGGCCAACAACCCGACGGCGTAGAAGGTGGGTATGGCCAGGCCGGAGAAGAAGAACAACCACGGCATGTTCATCTTGGACTCGCCTTTGAGCCGGGCGCGCATGCCGCGCCAGATGATCGCGATCCAGACGAACATGCCGACGATCAGCAGGATCTGCCATAGCCGTGGCAGGTCGAGGTACTCCCACTGCTGGGAGAGCAGCCCGCCGTGGGGGATCACCCCGTAGATGGAGAGCGCCTCGCAGATCAGCGAGCCGAACACCACGACCGCAACCGCGCCCAGCAATACGTAAGCCAACAGGCCCTGGCGTTTTGGCTCCCGACGGCTGATGAACGGCACCAGGAAGATGCCACCCGCCAGAAACGCTGCCGCGGTCCAGAACAGCGCTAACTGCAGATGCCAGGTTCGGGCCAGGTTGTACGGCAGCAGTCGGGCCAGGTCCAGGCCGAAGAAGTTCGACAAGTCGGCCCGATAGTGCTCGGCGGCGGCGCCCAGCAGTGTTTGGGCCAGGAAGAGCACGGACACGATCGCGAAGAACCAGATGGTCGCTCGCTGGGCCGGCGTCAGGCTCACCTCGCCGGGTTGGCGGAAGGAGAGGTTGGACGCCTCGGCACTGTGCCAGCCGACCTTTTGGCTCCAGCGGCCGTAGATGGCGAACATGATCCCGATGCCGCCCAGCAACGCGATCAGCGACAGCGCCGACCATAGGATCACCGCTGCGGTCGGACCGTTGTCGACGCGCTGCTCGGCCGGCCAGTTGTTGGTGTAGCTGTACGTGTGGCCGGGCCGCTCGGCGGCGGCCGCCCATGCCGTCCAGGCGAAGAACGCGGTCAGGTCCCGGATTTGTGCCTTGTCGGTGATCAGCTGCGGCAGCAGCCCGTACTTCGTCGAGTTCTCCCCGAAGTAGGCGGCGTAGTGGTTTTGGATCCGCCCGAATGCCGCGGCCTGGCGGTCAGTGAACACCAGCGTCTTGGTATCGGGGTTGTAGCGGTTGGTCCGGAATTCGGTGACCACCCGATCCCGGGGGCCGGCCACACCTTGGGCCCGTAGCTGATCGGCGACGTCGTCGGTGGCCATGCGCAGGTAGTCGGCGGTGTAGTCGGGCCCCAGGTAGGCGCCGTGGCCGAGCACCGAACCGTATTGCATAAGGCCACGCGCCTGGTAGAGCTCTTGGCCGCGGGTGATGTCGTCGCCGGTGAACAGGACCTGGCCCGATTCGGTGACGACCTTGTCCGGCATCGGCATCGCCGCGGTATAGGTGCGGTAGACCAGGATTCCCATCACCAGGAAGCCGAAGATCATCACCAGGGCCACACCCTGAATCCAGCCCTTCCCGATCAACGGGCGCGACGATTGCCGGCTGGGAATTGGCGATGACGATGTCTGTTGAGCAGCCATTCCGAGATCTCCTGTCTGGATGATGGGCTGTATCGCCGCGGATTCAACTCCTTGTTCACATGCAACGACGGCTCGTAAACATCCAATTCGTCTATCGCCGCGCTGGCAATAGTGCGTTTGGTTTCCGCTGTCCTGTAGGGACCAATGGCACTGATATCGGGACCAACGCCCCTGGGTAAGCCGGGTGCCT
Organism: Mycobacterium pseudokansasii; assembly: GCF_900566075.1. Lineage (NCBI taxonomy): Bacteria > Bacillati > Actinomycetota > Actinomycetes > Mycobacteriales > Mycobacteriaceae > Mycobacterium > Mycobacterium pseudokansasii. The sequence goes on from NZ_UPHU01000001.1 coordinate 1,637,552, forward strand.
CATCGATAACGTGCGAGTAGCCAACGGCTCAGCAGAGGAGAGCACGATGAGCAACCCGTCAGCTCCGGCGGTGGTCGTCGGTATCGACGGATCCAAGGCGGCAACCCAGGCAGCGCTGTGGGCGATCGACGAGGCGGTCAGCCGAGACATCCCGCTGCGCCTTGTGTACGTCATCGATCCGCTGGAACCGTCGGGCGGTGGCGGTCGTGATGGTCGGCAAGGCACGGCGCACGCGGCACTTTTCGACGCATGCCGTGCCGTTGAAGCCACCGGACACCCGGTCAAGGTGGAAACCGAAGTCCTACGGGGCAGGCCGCTCACCAAGCTGATGGAGGAGTCCAGGTCGGCGGTGATGGTCTGTGTCGGGTCCATCGGGCTCAACCACGCGCGCCGCGGCGAGGGCTCGGTCGCGGCGACCCTGGCCGGGTCGGCGCTATGCCCGGTGGCGGTAATCCAGGTCCCCCCCGGCGGAGTGCCGGTGCCGAAGATCAGCGCGGTGGTCGCGGAGGTGAACAACGGTTCGGTGCTGCGACATGCGTTCGAGGAGGCCAGGCTGAGGGGGGTTGCGCTGCGGGCTCTGTCGGCACGCATGCCCGACACATCGGGTGACGCCGGCGACGGAAACCGTTTGGCGCAAGCGCAACTGAGCCGCCGGCTGGCGCGGTGGACGCGGCTGTACCCCGACGTCGAGGTCGAGTCGACCGTCATTCGCGGACATGCCTGCCGCTACATCGCCGCCAACGCCAAGCCGGACCAACTGTATGTCACCGACTCCCATGCCGCACAGGCCTGCAACGTCTACAGCGCAGGATGCTCGGTGCTGACCGTACGCAGTGGCAACTTGTAGAAACAGCCAATCTCGGGACTATCTCAGGAGTGAAGTCTTGGTAACAGTCTTCTTGGTCGATGACCACGAGGTGGTACGGCGCGGCCTGATCGACCTACTCGACGCGGACCCTCAACTCGAGGTCGTCGGCGAGGCGGGTTCGGTTGGCGAAGCGATGGCCAGAATTCCGGCGGCTAACCCCGATGTGGCGGTGCTCGACGTCCGGTTGCCCGACGGCAATGGCATCGAGCTGTGCCGAGATCTGTTGTCGCGCATGCCGGAACTGCGCTGTCTGATCCTGACGTCGTACACCTCCGATGAGGCGATGCTGGACGCGATCCTGGCGGGTGCCAGTGGATATGTCGTCAAGGACATCAAGGGAATGGAATTGGCCCGTGCGGTCAAAGAAGTGGGCGCGGGACGGTCGCTGCTCGACAATCGGGCGGCGGCGGCGTTGATGTCCAAACTGCGGGGTGGTGTCGAGAAGCCGGACCCGTTGTCCGGCCTGACCGATCAGGAGCGGACGCTGCTGGGTCTGTTGAGCGAGGGTCTTACCAACAAGCAGATCGCCGACCGGATGTTTTTGGCTGAAAAGACGGTGAAGAACTATGTATCCCGGCTGTTGGCCAAGCTGGGAATGGAGCGGCGGACGCAGGCCGCGGTATTCGCAACGCAGTTGCAGCGTTCGCGGCCGGGCGTCGGGTGACGCGCACCCATGGCTGACAACCGGCTTCGCGTCGATCCGGGCACAACCCCGGACTCGGGTCTGCGTCCGCTGCGCCAAACGCTTTCCCAGCTGCGGCTGCGTGAGCTGCTGGTGGAAGTGCAGGAGCGGGTCGAGCAGATCGTGGAGGGCCGCGACCGCCTCGACGGGCTGGTGGAAGCCATGCTCGTCGTCACGTCGGGTCTGGACTTGGACGCGACACTGCGCACGATTGTGCACTCGGCGACCAATCTCGTTGATGCCCGCTACGGTGCCCTGGAGGTTCACGATCGGCACAAGCGGGTGCTGCAGTTCGTCTATGAGGGCTTCGACGATGAGACCGTCGAGCGGATCGGCCACCTGCCCCAGGGCCTTGGCATCATCGGCCTGCTCATCGACGAGCCCAAACCACTACGGCTGGAAGACCTTTCATTGCATCCGGCATCGGTTGGCTTTCCGGCCAATCATCCGCCCATGAGCACCTTCCTCGGGGTGCCGGTTCGGGTGCACGACATGTCGCTGGGCACGTTGTACCTGACCGACAAGACCAACGGTCAGCCGTTCAGCGACGACGACGAATTGCTGGTCCAGGCGCTGGCCGCGGCCGCCGGCATCGCCATTGCGAACGCCCGGCTTTACCAACAGGCCACGACGCGACAGTCCTGGATCGAGGCGACCCGTGACATCGCCACCGAATTGCTCTCCGGCGCCGAACCAGCGACGGTATTTCGGCTTGTCGCCGAGGAGGCGCTCAAGCTGACCGCGGCGGACGCGGCTCTGGTGGCCGTTCCGCTCGACGAGAACGTGCCGGCCGCCAAGGTGACGGAGCTGCTGGTGATCGAGACGGTGGGCAGCACTGTGGCTTCCGTTATGGGGCAAGTTATTTCGGTGGCGGACACCGCGCTCGCGGATGTCTGCGTCGACAGCAGCCCGAAACAGGTCGAGAAGTTTGCGCTGGACGGCGTCGACGTCGCGGGTCCGGCGCTGCTGTTGCCACTGCGGGCTACCGATACCTGCGCCGGCGTCGTCGTGCTGTTGCGCCATGACAGTTCCGGACCGGCCAGCGAGGACCAACTCGAGATGATGGCCGCCTTCTCCGATCAGGCCGCACTGGCGCTGCAGCTGGCCAGCTCGCAGCGCCGGATGCGTGAGCTCGACGTCGTGACCGAGCGCGACCGGATTGCACGCGACCTGCACGACCACGTGATCCAGCGCCTCTTCGCCGTCGGTCTGGCGTTGCAGGCTGCCGTTCCGCGCGCACGGGTTCCCGAAGTGCAGCAACGACTTTCGGAAGCGATCGACGATCTTCAGGGAGTCATTCAGGAGATCCGGACCACGATTTTCGACCTGCACGGAGGCTCACAGGGCATCACCCGGCTGCGGCAGCGAATCGATGCCGCCGTCGCCCAATTCGCCGGATCGGGGTTGCGCACCTCGGTGCAATTCGTCGGCCCGCTATCGGTGGTGGACAACCTGCTTGCCGATCACGCCGAGGCGGTGGTCAGGGAAGCCGTCAGCAACGCCGTCCGCCACGCGCGGGCCACGACATTGATGATCCGGGTCAAAGTCGCCGACGACTTGTGCATCGAGGTGAGCGATAACGGATGCGGAATGCCCGACCAGTTCACTGCCAGCGGCCTGACCAATCTGCGTCGGCGCGCAGAAGAGGCCGGTGGCGAATTCGCCATCGATGCGACCGCCACTGGCGGCACATTGCTGCACTGGTCAGCCCCGCTCCTCCAGTAGCTCGCGGGGCCCGTCGACGACCTGCGAAAGACTACGCCGCGGCGTGGCCGGTAACGGGTCGGCATTGATCGGCGCCCAACCGACTCGGAGCAGCATCTGCGGGTAGCCGCTGTCGCCGAACACGTCCGCGCGAACGGCGTCGCGCGTGCTCTGGATCTCCAATGGTTCGGTGATCGGGCAGGACGCCAATCCCATGGCGGTCGCGGTCAACAGGACGGCGCTGGTCGCCTCCCCGGCCCGGAGCCGAGACACGCGGTCGTCTTGGTCGGTGCCCAGTGCCAGGATGACGCCGCCGTCGTCGGCGGGCGAGATGCCGGAGGGTTGGGCCAGCGCCGGTGCCGCGAACAGCCGGCCGGGGATCGGGGCGCTGCGATCCGACGGCGGAGTGTTCCGGGCCGGAACCCCGGCCACGCCGCCGTAGCGCCCACTCCAGGTCGTGAGCTCGCGGATGTACTCCTCGTCGCCCGCATGGCTCCACACAGCTTGGGCGACAATTGATCTCATCTTGTCGAGCGCGTCGACCTGGCGGAGCATAACCCCACAGCGAGCCGCCCGCGCGGCCATCTGGGCGACGTCACCGCCGGCCACCGGCCAGCTGCTGTAGACGCGACGGTCGGTCCGGCGCCGCGGGATGGCCGCGGCGAGTGCGATGTCGGCGTGATCGGCATCCTGGGCCTGGAACTCGATGGTCGCGAGGTGGCGGGGGTTGTCCGGATCGGGCAAGCGGCTTACCTTGGCGCGCCAGCCCATCGACGCCAAGGCAACGACACAGTGATGCAGTGCGACACCGCAGCTGATGATCAGATCGCGCCCGTCCGGGTCGGTGCTGTGCAGTTGCATGTCGGGCTCGGAGAACAGGTCCAGACTTGCCGCGCCCACCCGCCACCGCCACGGTTGGGTGTTGTGGACCGAGGGCGCACGGGTGGCCAGCGTAAGGACCGCTCGAAGGGCGCCCGCGTCCGGGAATGGGGCATTCATGGCTGCCTTTCCGATTCAGACCAGCCGTCCCATCGTTGTCATGCATCAAGCATCGGGGCGGGGCATTTGATCGTGGCAGAGGACGAAGCCCTCGGCAAGCAGGGACCTTTGGCCCTGCCGCGATGCCCGGGCGCGAGGCATAGTGGTACCGAGAGTTGCAGATAACTGGGAAAAAGACACTGATGATGACCCACCTGACGATGCTGGATGCCGGGTTTCTCAAGGCCGAAGACGTTGATCCGCGCGTCAGTCTGGCCATCGGTGGCCTCGCGGTCATCGAAGGCTCCGCTCCTGACCAGGATGTGCTGGTGTCGCTGTTCGCCGAGCGCATTCGCGCCTGTCCGCGGTTCGGGCAACGGTTACGGCTGCACCCGTTGGACCTGGGCGCTCCCGAGTGGGTGGACGACCCGGACTTCGACATCGACCGGCACGTGCGGCGGGTTGCGCTGCCCCATCCGGGCGACGACCGCCAGCTGTACCGGCTGGTCGCCGACGTGATGGCGCGGCGTTTGGATCGCGACCGCCCGCTGTGGGAGCTGTGGGTGATCGAAGGTCTCACCGACGACAGGTGGGCGATGCTGACCAAGGTCCACCACTGCATGGCCGACGGAATCGCGGCCTCCCACATCCTGGCCGGATTGTGCGACCCAAGCGGTCATGTCGCTCGGGACAGTTTCGCGGACCGGACTCACGCCGCGCCGAAACCAGAGCTGGGCGCATCGAATCCGCTGAGCCTGCTGAGCGGCCTATGGACTGCCCCCGGCGCAATCACGTCAGGTATCGTCCGCGTCGTCCAGGGCGCAGGCGAACTGCTCGCCGGTCTGTTGACCCCCGCCGAGTCGACGCTGAACGGGCCGCTGAGCGACTTGCGCCGGTTCGGCGGGGCGCGGGTCTCGCTGGCCGACCTCGATGTGGTGTGTCAGACGTTCGGTGTCACCATCAACGACGTTGCCCTGGCAGCGATGACCGAGAGCTACCGTAACGTCCTGGTGGCGCGTCGGCAGCGGCCCCGCCCGGGTTCGTTGCGGACCTTGGTGCCGGTTTCGGTCCGGTCGACGGACGCCTTCGGCGAGATTGACAATCGCGTATCGGCGATGCTTCCGAATCTTCCCGTGGAGGAAGAGGACCCGGTGCAGCGGCTGCGAAGCGTGCATGAACGGTTGAGCCACGCCAAGAGCAGCGGTCAGCCGCAAGCCGGAAACGTGTTCATGTCGCTTGCGAATCGCATTCCGTTCGCGATGACGGCCCGGGCGGTCGGCCTGCTGATGCGGTTGCCTCAACGTGGGATCGTGACGGTGGCGACGAATGTGCCCGGGCCGCGTTACCCGCTGAAGGTCTTGGGCAAAAGGGTGGTCGCGGTCTTCCCGGTCCCGCCGCTGGCGATGCACCTGCGAACCGGTGTTGCGATGCTCAGCTACGCCGACGACCTGTACTTCGGCATTCTCACCGACTACGACGCGCTGACCGACGTCGATCAACTGGCGCGGGGAATCGAAGCCGCGGTGGCACGGCTGGTGGCAATCAGCAAGCGGCGCAAGGCCCGCCGTAGCAAGGGACGGTTGTCCCTGGTCGTGTGACCGTATATGTTCTAAGCATTCGTCGACCGGTGACCGGTCGTTACGCAAACGTCTCGGCGCGGTCCGGCTCCGGACCGAACAAGAAACGCCGGCCGGTGATTTCGGACGGGATAACCCGCACGTAGTGCAGCTTCAACGTCGCGACCCATGGTCGCAGTTGGGCCTGCTCGGCTTTCAGGATCTCTGCGTCGGTGCGCAGAACCTGTGCATGGCCTTTGACGATGACACTCCAGCCTTCCACCGCATTGTGATCGTCGGCCTCGAATGCGACTGGGCTATTCGTCACGGCGAGAAACAATTTCGCGCCCTCGGCCGTGCGGAAGAGCACGGTGCGGTCCTGCACGACATAGTTGACCGGGAAGATCTCGGGCTCACCGGCGATGCTTGTCACCAGTCGGCCGAGCGCGGCGCTGCTCAGGAGTTTCCAACTCTCGTCGTCTGATAGGAAGGTAACTGGCTCGTCGGGCATCGGCTCAACCTTTCTCGGGCTTTTCGCGAATTTCAAGGACGGTGTTCAGCGGCCGCCGCGGTGTGGGCGGGGGAGCGTCATCGATCGGTGGCGTGATCCCCACGCGTACCAGGACTTGCGGCTCGCCGCGGTGGCCGATCAGGCCGCGGACGATGTCGCGGCTTTCGCTCGACTCGATGAGATGGGACAGCGTGCAGGTCGCCATACCGGCCATGGTGCATTCGAGCAGGACGGTTGACAGCGCTTCTCCGCACCGTAATACGTCCAACCGAGTGTCTTCAGGTGTGGACAGCACCAGGATTTTCGACCAGTCGGCCGTGATCTGCGGGCGGCGCTGCTGGTGGCTTCGTACTGGGAAATCCCTGCCGACGTCGACTCGGAGGCGTTCGGTGTCGGATGCCAGCGCGCTCGGCGGCACACCCTCGGCCAATACGAACGGCGAAGTCCACCAGTCGAGTTCGGCATGATAAGACGGATCGTCACGACGCAGCGCTTCGCTGTACTGTGACGCCTGCACCAGTAGTGGTCGTTGCTCATCGGCGAGGACATCCAGCATCGCGATGTCGTCGTCGTCGACGGCGCCGCGCAGGACCGGCTCGAAAAGGTCCCAGTAACTGGGGCGGTCGAACGGAAGCCGATCGGTTCGGCGCTGCAGAATCGCCTCGGCCCGCTGTCGCTGGGCCGCGGTGACGTGATCGGTGAGGCGAAATTCGATTGTGGCCAGGTGGTCGGGGCGGCTCGGGGTGGGGAAGCGAGTGATGCTCGGCTGCCACCGCACCGCGGTCATCGCGACGCACAGGTGATCGAGTGCCGCGCCGCAGCTGATAAGTGCTTCACGACCGGAATGATCTGTGGCCCGTACGATTCGGTGGCGATCGACGAACAGGTGGGCGGTGCAGACGTTGGCATTGTGCTCTACGACCCATCGCCACGGTTGACTGTTGTGCACGGACGGGGCGCGGCAGGCCAGCAAGACTGCGTTCGCGAGCACCTCGATGTCCACACCGTGGACGTTACGGGCCATTGTCTGTGGTTGATAGGGTCATTCGTCATTTCGGCAAATGTCTAGTGTCACTGTGGTTTCACGGTAATCGGTGGGTCGTTTGGTGGCGCTGGTGTCGTCGGACGGGTCGCGGGTTGCGGGTTTCCAGCGGGACTAGTGGCTCGACAGACGCGCAGAATCCGTCGCTGACCGAGCGGTCAAGGCAGGCCTGCGGATTCGTCGATGCCGATGCGCCCATGCAGGTGCGCCAACGGCGCGGGTGCCCACCAATTCCACTGGCCCATGAGGTACATGAACGCCGGAACCAGGATCATCCGCACCACGGTGGCGGTCGACCAGCACCGCTATCGTGAGCCCCAGACCGAACATCCGCATGAACGAGACGTCGGCAGAAGTCAGTGCCGCAAAGCTGATCGCCATGATCAACGCTGCGGCGGTGATCACCCGGCCGGTGTGTGCCAGGCCGCGGGTGACACTTTCGTCATTGGCGGCTCGTCGTGGGGCCGGCGTCATGGCCGACACCTCCCGCTTCAACATGCACCAATACTCGCGGATTCTCGCGATCAGGAAGACTTCGTAGTCCATAGACAAACCGAACGCGATGCAGAACAGCAACACCGCCAGGTTGGCGACCAACGTTCCGGTGGAGGTCGTACCCAAGCCACCGAGGTGTCCGTCTTGGAAGACCCAGACCAGCGCGCCGAACACGGCCGTCAGCGACATGAAGTTGAGAATCACTGCCTTGACCGGCAACACGATGCTGCCGGTCAGCAAGAACAACAGGGTGAACGTCACCGCGGCGATGAAACCCAACACCCACGGTATTCGGGCCCGGATGGCGGCCACACTGTCGCGGTTGGTCTGGGCCAAACCGCCGAATTCGACCGTGCGGGCCTGGGGTGGTGTGACCGCGTGCAACGCGTCGAGCCGGCCGTCGGAGGCGTGAGAGTACTGCGGCGCCTTACTGTTCACGGTGAGGAAGGCGCTTCCGCCGGAAACGCCCGTCGGCGCGTCAGGGGGTCCGACGGCTCTGCCGTCGATATAGGTGCCCTGCGGTGCCGACACATCCAAGACACCGTCGACCTTCGACAGGGCGGCGGCGTAATGTGGCGGCGGCCTGCGAACTGAACGCGCGCAGGTGCGCAATCCGGGAGCTGACCGGAATGCCGAGTCCGCTGTTTCTCGAGCGCAAGGGCTATAACAGCCCCGTCCTGCAAACGCGGGACGGGGAGCTGACCAACGTCGCCGGCTAGAACTATCTGGGTCTGGCGCATCACCCGAAAGTGGTTCGCGCCGTACAGGATGCGGTAGCGCAATACGGCGCCTCGGCGTCGAACAGCCGTATCACCTCAGGCGAGATCGAGCTTTGTCCGCGCCTCGAACAGCGGCTGGCCCGAATCTATGACGTCGAGGCGGCCATCATCGCAACCAGCGGATTCCTTACCAATGCCGGAGTCCTTGGATACCTGTTGGGTGAGGGTGACGCAGCCATCTGCGACTCGCTCATTCATGCCAGCGTCGTTGCCGGTGCCCGTTGGGCCGGCGCGCGTGTCATGACCTTTCGCCACAACGACCCGGATTCCCTACGCGGCATCCTGCGAGCATCCCGGTGCGTACGGTAGTCGTCGACGGGCCGCGCAGCATTCGGGTCGAGACCCGTCCCGATCCGGCCCTGACCGGACCCGAGGGAGCGATCGTCGCGGTGACCGCTGCGGGTATCTGCGGATCCGATCTGCATTTCTACGAAGGTGATATCCCGATACCGGGGTCGGTGGCCCTCGGCCATGAAGCGGTCGGCACCGTCGTCGACGCCGGACCGCACGTACGCACCGTCGAGGTTGGCGACCGGGTCATGGTGTCTTCGGTGGCCGGCTGCGGTGCCCGCCTGGGCTGTGCCACCCGCGACCCGGTCACCTGCTCGGCCGGATTGCAGATCTTCGGCTCCGGCGTGCTCGGCGGCGCGCAAGCCGATCTGCTCGCCGTGCCCGCCGCCGACTTCCAACTGCTCAAGATCCCCGACGAAATATCCACCGAGCAGGCCCTGCTTCTCACCGACAACCTCGCTACGGGGTGGGCTGCGGCTCGGCGAGCCGACATTCCATTCGGCGGCACGGTCGCGGTGATAGGCCTGGGAGCCGTCGGACTCTGCGCGCTGCGCAGCGCGTTGGCCCAAGGCGCCGCAACGGTTTTCGCTGTCGACCGGGTCGGGGGGCGATTGCAGCGCGCAGCGGCGTGGGGTGCGACGCCCATCGTGGCGCCGGCAGCCGAGGCCATCATCGCCGCGACGGGCGGTCGCGGCGCGGATGCGGTGATCGACGCCGTCGGCACGGACGCATCGCTGACCGACGCGATCGACGCGGTCCGGCCCGCCGGCACCGTCTCCGTTGTTGGGCTACATGATCTGCAGCCGTTTCCCCTGCCCCGCCCTGCCCTGCCTGTTACGCAGTATCACGCTGCGGATGACCACCGCGCCGGTGCAGCGCACCTGGCCGGAATTGATTCCGCTGCTGGCATCCCGCCGGCTCGACGTCGACGGCATCTTCACCACCAGAATGCCGTTGGACGAAGCGGTCACGGGCTACGCGCTGGCCGGGGCCCGGTCCGGTGAGCAGGTAAAGGTCTTGCTCACGCCGTGACGTGACGTGCGCGGCGACAGCCAACAGGACGTGCAGACAATCACAGATGACAGAACTGCCAAGCTCCTCTTCCCTTGGGTCGGCGCTACCGGCCTCCCGGCAGATCAAGCCAGGGACGGTCCCCGTCGGTTCGACACCATCAATGTCGGTGGCCGGCGATAGTGTTCGAACATGCGTTCGACTAATCGGGAAGATGTCATCTCGGCCTTCGCTGCGCTCAAGGCGGCAATGACGCAGTTGCTCGAGCTCTCCTTCGACGCGTTGACCACTGCTGAGCGGCTGGTCTTGCTGGAGCACTGTGAGACGACGCGGCGTCAGCTGCCCAGCATCGAACACTCGCTGATCAACCAGATTGCCGAGCAGTCCAGCGAGGAGGAGCTGGGTGGTAGGTTGCCTTCGGCGTTGGCCACCCGGTTGCGGATCACGCGGGCGGAGGCCAGCCGGCGGGTGGCGGAGGCGACCGAGCTCGGTGAGCGCCGCGCGTTGACCGGTGAGCCGTTGGCGCCGCAGCTCAGCGCCACCGCTGCCGCGCAACGGGACGGGCGCATCGGCGCGGCCCAGCTGCGGGTGATCCGCGACTTCTTTCGCCAGCTGCCCGCCGGTGTGGACCTCGAGACGCGGGAGAAGGCCGAGGCCCATCTGGCCCGGCTGGCCACCCGGTTTAGTCCCGACCAATTGGCCAAGCTGGCGCAGCGGCTGATGGACTGCCTCAACCCCGACGGCACTTTCACCGATGAGGACAGGGCACGGCGACGCGGCCTGAGCCTGGGCAAGCAGGGCCTTGACGGGATGTCGCGCATCAGCGGCTGGCTGACCCCGGAAGCGCGCGCCAGCCTGGACGCGGTGTTGGCCAAGCTGGCCGCTCCGGGCATGTGCAACCCGCACGACGACAGCCCGGTGGTGGACGGCCCGGCACCTGAGGAAGCCGCGCAGCGTGACACCCGCTCGGAAGGCCAGCGCAACCACGATGGCCTGCTGGCCGGCCTGCGCGGCTTGCTGGCCAGCGGCGAGCTCGGCCAGCACAACGGCCTTCCCGCCAGCATCATCGTGACCACCACGCTCAACGACCTCGAAGCCGCCACAGGTAGGGCGCTCACCGGCGGTGGCACCCTGTTGCCCATGTCGGATGTGATCCGCTTGGCCCGCCAGGCGATTCATTACCTGGCGATCTTCGACAACGGCAAACCCCTGGCGCTGTACCACGCCAAACGCCTCGCGTCGCCGGGGCAGCGAATTGTCTTGTACGCCAAGGATCGTGGCTGCAGCGCACCCGGCTGCGACGTACCGGGTTATCGCTGCGAGGTCCACCACGTGCGGGAGTGGGCGACCACGCACCGCACCGATATCGACCAACTCACCCTGGCCTGCGGACCCCACCACAAACTCCTCGACAGCGGCTGGACCACCCGCAAAAACGCCCGCGGCGACACCGAATGGATACCACCGGCCCATCTCGAGCACGGCCAACCGCGAACCAATTCGTTGTACCACCCAGAAAGGCTCCTGTGTGACGGGGAAGACGAAGAATGAGGTTGACCGGGCCGCTGTCATGGCATGCTGAACGCATGGCAGGCAAGGAAATCGATCGGGTCCGGGCGACAAGCGCGCTCGCCGTGATCAAACAGCACCCCGGGATGGTGCTGTTCGCGTTGTCACCGGTGCTGGCATTGCTGGCCGCCATCTGGTGGCTGGCGGGCGCCGGCTGGGCCATCGCTGCGGCGCTGGTGCTGCTGGTGGTGGGCGGAGCCGTCGTCGTCGTCAAACGCTGACCACAGAGCATGCGTTCGTGGTGGGGTTGGGGTGACGTCGAGGACGCGCTGTCACACCGGGAGACGCAGGCATTGGTGTCGCGCGTCGCGGCGCTGCTGCCCGGCCATGACCTGACCGACCACCAACCCCCGGATCCGCCGGCACTCGGGTTGGCGCCCCCGCGGATCACCCCACCGGCATCGCTGGCCGGGCTGTGTTCGGCCGACCCTCTCGATCGTGCCGGGCATGCGCGCGGCAAGGCGTTTCGCGACGTCGCGCGCAACCTGCAGGGTCGCCTCGACCATTTTCCGGACCTGATCGTGCGGCCGCGCAGCGAACAGGACGTTGTCGACGTGCTGGATTGGGGTACGCGCGGGCACGTCGCCGTCATTCCCTACGGCGGCGGCAGCTCGGTGGTCGGGGGAGTGGAGCCGCGCTTCGACGAGCCGGCGGTCACGGTCGACATCGGCGCGTTGGACGCAGTGCTCGACATCGACCGGGTCAGCCGGGTCGCGCGCATCCAGGCGGGCGCGTTCGGGCCGTCGATCGAAAACCAGCTTCGCCCAAACAATCTCACGCTGCGCCATTTCCCGCAGTCCTTCGGTTTCTCGAGCCTCGGCGGCTGGCTGGCCACCCGCTCCGGCGGACACTTCGCCACCCTGTACACCCACATCGACGACCTGACCGAGTCGATGCGCGTCGTCACCCCGGCCGGAATCAGCGAGTCGCGGCGGCTGCCCGGGTCCGGTGCCGGACCGTCCCCGGACCGGCTATTCCTTGGTTCGGAGGGCATCCTCGGCATCATCACCGAGGCCTGGATGCGGTTACAGGACCGGCCGTGTTGGCAGCTCACCGCGTCGGTCGCCTTCGACGACTGGGCCGCCGCGGTTACGGCAACCCGCACGATCGCACAAGCCGGCCTCTACCCGGCGAACTGCCGGCTCCTGGACCCGGCCGAGGCATTCCTGAATGCCGGCACCACGGTCGGCGGCGGGCTGCTGGTGCTGGCTTTCGAATCGGCAGACCACCCCGTCGACGCGTGGCTGCAACGGGCCGTGGAGATCGCCGCTGACCACGGCGGCAGCGTCACCGCGCGGCGTGGCCGCGAAACAACTACCGGCACAACGGAAAACGATGCCTCCCAAAACTGGCGTTCGGCGTTCCTGCGGATGCCCTACCAGCGAGATGCGTTGGCCCGCCGCGGCGTAATCGCCGAGACGTTCGAAACCGCTTGCACTTGGGCCGGATTCGACGCCCTGCACGCCGCGGTGACCGACGCCGCCCGGACCGCGATCGAACACGTCTGCGGAACCGGCCTGGTGACCTGCCGATTCACCCATGTCTACCCCGACGGCCCGGCCCCGTACTACGGCATCTACGCGGGCGGACGCTGGGGTTCGCTGGACGCGCAATGGGACGACATCAAAGCCGCCGTGTCCGAGGCGATCAGCACAGCCGGCGGCACCATCACCCACCACCACGCCGTCGGCCGCGACCACCGCCCGTGGTACGACCGGCAGCGCCCCGACCCGTTCGCGGCGGCCCTGCGCGCGGCGAAGTCCGCGCTCGACCCGGCCGGAATCCTCAACCCAGGTGTGCTTGTCGACCCCTGATCAGCGGTGGCCCACCCGCAGCAACTCGGCGACATTGGGCAGCTTGACGCGCGGACGCCCGTGCGGCTCCCCGGCCGCCCGTTCGAAGTGGTCGATGATTTTCCACTGCGCCGTCGTGACCAGCTGAGGTTGTCGGGATGCCAGCCAGGCGGCCAGCTGCTCGCCATGGTCGGGTGGGAATTCCGCGAGCGCTTCGGTGGCCGCCAAGTCGGCCATCAGGGTGTCGACGGTGTCCTGGGAATCCTTCTTGTTGGTGCCGATCACGCCGGTCGGGCCGCGTTTGATCCACCCCACCACATATTCATTGCGGCTGCCTTCCACCCGGCCGGCGGTGTTGGGAATGGTCCCGCGTTTCTCGTCGAACGGCAGTCCGGGCGTCGGCACCCCGCGGTAGCCGACCGAACGCACCACTAGCTGCACCGGCAACTCCTCGCGCTCGCCGGTGTCCCTGGCCGATACCCACCCGCTCTCGTCGGCGACCAGTTCGTTGCGTCCGAGCACGATCTGCTCCACCTTGCCGTCGCCTTTGATCTCGATCGGGGAGGTCATGAACCGGAACACAATCTTGCGGTGGCCGGGCCGCGGTGGGCGCTGGGCATAGTCGCGCAGCACCTTGATGTTCTGCTTGGCCGTTTTACCGGCCGCCGCGGCGTCCTCGTCGCTGACGCCCTGAAGTTGGGCCGGGTCGACCACCACGTCGACCCCTTCCAGCTCGCCCAGTTCCCGCAATTCGAGCGTAGTGAACGCCGCCTGCAGCGGACCGCGCCGGCCGACGAGCACCACTTCCCGAACGCCGCAGGGGCGCAGCGACTCCAGCGCGTGATCGGCGATATCGGTGCACGCCAGCACCTCGGGGTCGGTGACCAGGATGCGCGCGACGTCGATCGCGACGTTGCCGTTGCCGACCACCACAGCCCGGGCGCCCGACAGATCCGGTGCGGCATGTTCGAAGTTGGGATGTGCGTTGTACCAGCCCACGAAATCGACGGCGGCGATGCTGCCCGGCAAATCCTCCCCGGGAATGTTCAGCGGCTTGTCGGACTGCGCCCCGACGGCATAGACCACCGCGTCGTATCGCTCGGCGAGTTCGGCGGGGGATACGTGTTTGCCCACCACTATGTTGCCGAAGAAGCGGAAGCGGGGATCTTCGGCCGTCTTCTCGAAGGTTTTGCTGATCGACTTGATCTTGGGGTGGTCGGGGGCGACACCGGAGCGGACAAGTCCCCAGGGCGTCGGCAACATCTCCAGCATGTCGACGGCCACGTCGATGTGGTCGGAGCCGTCGGCGGCCTTCAGCAGCGATGCCGCGGCGAAGAACCCCGACGGCCCGGAGCCGACGATGGCGACGTGGTAGGGACGGTGGTGTGGCCGCATGCTCGAGCTTTCTGTTCGTGCCCGGAAATGCCCGGAATGGGATGTGCCGCAGTCGCGCGATGCACTGGTCCCATGATGCTAGACGCTGACCACGGTAACTCCCGGTAACGTGGTCGGCTGTGGAACCCGACCGTCAAGCCGACCGCCGAGCCGAGATAGCCGCCCTTGACTCCACCCTGACCACGGTGGAGCGGGTGCTCGACGTCGATGCTTTGCGGGCCAAGATCGACAAGCTCGAGCACGAGGCGTCCGACCCCAAGTTGTGGGACGACCAGGCCCGGGCGCAGCGCGTGACCAGCGAGTTGTCGCACGCCCAGGGGGAACTGCGCCGGGTCGAGCAGCTGCGTAGCCGCCTCGACGACCTGCCGGTGCTCTACGAGCTCGCGGCCGAGGAAGAGGGGGAAGCCGCCGCCGAAGCTCTGGCCGAGGCCGACGCCGAACTCAAGACGCTGCGCGCCGAGATCGAGGCCACCGAGGTGCGCACCCTGCTGTCGGGCGAATACGACGAGCGTGAGGCGCTGGTCACGATCCGTTCCGGCGCGGGCGGGGTGGATGCGGCCGACTGGGCCGAAATGCTGATGCGGATGTACATCCGCTGGGCCGAGCAACACAAGTATCCGGTCGAGGTCTTCGACACCTCCTACGCCGAAGAAGCCGGCATCAAAAGCGCCACCTTCGCCGTGCATGCGCCGTTCGCCTATGGCACGTTGTCGGTCGAGCAGGGCACCCACCGGCTGGTGCGGATCAGCCCGTTCGACAACCAGAGCCGACGCCAGACGTCGTTCGCCGAAGTCGAGGTGTTACCGGTGGTAGAGACCACCGACCACATCGACATCCTGGAGGGCGATGTACGGGTCGACGTCTACCGGTCCAGCGGCCCCGGCGGCCAGTCGGTGAACACCACAGACTCCGCGGTGCGTTTAACCCACATCCCAACGGGTATTGTGGTGACTTGTCAGAACGAGAAGTCGCAACTGCAGAACAAAGTGGCGGCGATGCGAGTTCTTCAAGCAAAGTTGTTGGAACGCAAGCGTTTAGAAGAACGTGCTGAGCTGGATGCGTTGAAGGGCGAGGGCGGCAGTTCCTGGGGTAACCAGATGCGGTCCTATGTCTTGCACCCCTACCAGATGGTCAAGGATCTACGGACCGAGTACGAGGTAGGCAATCCGGCAGCCGTCCTGGACGGAGACATCGACGGGTTTCTGGAAGCAGGAATCCGGTGGCGTAACCGAAAAGATGACAGCAACTAACACCACAGCTCTTGCCCTCGCCACAGCTTCTGTGGCCCAGCGCTGGCACGACTTCTGGCGCGGTCACATCGGCGAATGGATCATCACCCGGGGCCTGCGCATCGTCATGCTGCTGATCGCAGCGGTGCTGGCGGCCCGCTTCGTCAGCTGGGTGGCCCAACGGGTGACCCGGCAGCTCGACCTCGGCTTCGCCGAAAGCGACGCGTTGGTGCGCTCGGAGGCGACCAAGCACCGGCAGGCCGTGGCGTCGGTGATCTCGTGGGTGTCGATCGTGCTCATCGGCATCGTCGTGGTCATGCAAATCGCCGACGTTCTGCAATTTTCGGTGGGCGGCCTGGTCGCGCCGGCCACGGTGGTGGGGGCGGCGCTGGGCTTCGGTGCCCAGCAGCTGGTCAGGGACCTGCTGGCCGGTTTCTTCATCATCGTCGAGAGGCAATACGGCTTCGGAGACCTGGTCAAGCTCACCATCGCGGGGTCGGCGACCGATGCGACCGGCACCGTCGAAAACGTGACGTTGCGGGTGACCAGGCTGCGCTCCGCGGACGGCGAAGTGTTCACCGTCCCCAATGGTCAGATCGTCAAATCGGTCAACCTCTCCAAGGACTGGGCCCGCGCGGTGGTGGATATCCCGGTCTCGACCAACGCCGACCTGAACCGGGTCAACGAGGTCTTGCACCAGGAGTGCGAGCACGCACGCGACGATACGGTGCTGGGGGAGTTGCTACTGGATTCACCCACCGTGATGGGCGTGGAGAGCATCGAGCTGGACACGGTCACGCTGCGGCTGGTGGCCCGCACGCTGCCCGGCAAGCAGTTCGAGGCTGGTCGGCAACTGCGGGTGCTGGTCATCCGCGCGCTGGCCCGCGCCGGCATCGTGACCGCGGCCGACGCCTCGGTGGGCCTGGTCGAAGACCCTGCGGTGCCGGCTGCCGAAGCCGCCGAGGCGGCCGAGGCCAAGGGTGCGGTGCGGTAATGATGAACTTGTGGCCCAACGTGCTGGGTAGGCGCGACGGGAATGACGCACGGCGCACCCCGAGCCACCTGTTCGGTGGTCGGGTGCGCACGTCGACGGTGGTGTTGATCATCGTGTTTCTTGCGGTGTGGTGGACCTATGACACCTACCGTCCGGAACCGGCCCCCGCAAGGCCTGCGCAGGTCGTGCCGCCGGGCTTTGTGCCCGATCCCGACTACACCTGGGTGCCGCGGGAGAGAGTGGCGCCACCCGTGACCACTCGGGTGCGGCCGACGCCCACCACCGCGACGACGACGACGCCGGAACCGACGACCACGACCACGACGCCGACGCCTTGGTCGCCCCCGTGCTTGCTGCCGCCGCCGTTCTGCCCGGCGACCACGACGCCGACCACACCGGAGCCGTCACCCCAACCCGGGCCGGGCCCGTCGCCCAGTTCGACGCCCCCGGCCAGTTGAATTTCGCTTCGCAGCGAAACTCACCGCTACACTGGCGTGCCGTGATGATCACCCTGGACCATGTCACCAAGCAGTACAAATCGTCGGCGCGTCCGGCGCTTGATGACGTCAACGTCAAGATCGACAAGGGTGAGTTCGTCTTCCTGATCGGCCCGTCGGGTTCGGGCAAGTCGACGTTCATGCGGCTGTTGCTGGCGGCCGAGACGCCGACATCCGGAGATGTGCGGGTGTCGAAGTTTCATGTCAACAAGCTGCGCGGTCGAAACGTCCCGAAGCTGCGTCAGGTGATCGGCTGCGTCTTTCAGGATTTCCGGCTGTTACAGCAAAAGACCGTGTACGAAAACGTCGCCTTTGCGCTGGAGGTGATCGGCAAACGCACCGACGCGATCAACCGGGTGGTGCCCGAGGTGCTCGAGACGGTGGGATTGTCGGGCAAAGCCAACCGGCTGCCACACGAGCTTTCGGGCGGCGAACAACAGCGGGTCGCGATCGCCCGCGCCTTTGTGAACCGGCCGCTGGTACTGCTGGCCGACGAGCCCACCGGCAACCTCGACCCAGACACCAGTAAGGACATCATGGATTTGTTGGAGCGGATCAACCGAACCGGGACGACGGTGGTGATGGCCACTCACGACCATCACATTGTCGATTCGATGCGGCAGCGGGTCGTCGAGTTGTCGCTGGGCCGGCTGGTTCGTGACGAACAGCGCGGCGTCTATGGGATGGATCGCTAAGTGCGCTTCGGCTTCCTGCTCAACGAGGTCCTGACCGGCCTTCGTCGCAACGTCACCATGACGATCGCGATGATCCTGACCACCGCCATCTCGATCGGCCTGTTCGGCGGCGGCCTGCTGGTGGTCCGGCTGGCCGACAACTCCCGCGCCATCTACCTCGACCGGGTCGAAACCCAGGTCTTTTTGACCGACGACGTCTCCGCCAACGATCCCGCCTGCGACAGCGACCCGTGTAAAGCGCTGCGCGAGAAGATCGAAAAGCGATCCGACGTCAAGGCGGTGCGCTTCCTCAACCGCCAGCAGGCCTATGACGACGCCATCCGGAAATTCCCGCAGTACAAGGACGTGGCCGGAAAAGACTCCTTCCCAGCGTCGTTCATCGTCAAACTGGAAAATCCCGAGCAGCACAAGGACTTCGACACCGCGATGCAGGGCCAGCCCGGGGTGCTGTCGGTACTCAACCAGAAGGATCTGATCGACCGGCTGTTCGCAGTGCTCGACGGGCTGAGCAACGCCGCGTTTGCCGTCGCGCTCGTCCAGGCCATCGGCGCGGTCTTGTTGATCGCCAACATGGTCCAAGTCGCGGCCTATACGCGGCGCACCGAGATCGGCATCATGCGATTGGTCGGGGCCAGCCGCTGGTACACCCAGCTGCCGTTCCTGGTGGAGGCGATGTTGGCCGCGACCGTCGGCGTGCTGATCGCCATCGGTGGCTTGATCCTGGTGCGGGCGATGTTCTTGGAGAACGCGCTGAACCAGTTCTACCAAGCCAATCTGATAGCCCGCGTGGACTACGCCGACATCCTCTACATCGCGCCGTGGCTGGTGCTGTTGGGCGTGGCGATGTCCGCGCTGACGGCCTATGCGACGTTGCGCATCTACGTGCGGCGGTAACGATGGCCGGGCAGTCCAAGCAGGCCAAGACGGCCGGCAAGAAGATCGGCCGGAAGATCATCGCCACCAATCGCAAGGCCCGGCACAACTATTCGATCATCGAGGTCTTCGAGGCCGGGATGGCTCTGCAGGGCACCGAGGTGAAAAGCCTGCGCGAGGGACACGCGTCGTTGGTCGACGCCTTCGCCACCATCGACGACGGCGAAATCTGGCTGCGCAACCTGCACATCCCCGAGTACCAGCACGGCAGCTGGACCAACCACGAACCGCGGCGCAACCGCAAGTTGCTGTTGCACCGGCGTCAGATCGACACCCTGATCGGAAAGCTGCGCGAAGGCAACTTCGCGCTGGTGCCGTTGTCGCTGTATTTCACCGACGGCAAGGTCAAGGTCGAGCTCGCGCTGGCTCGCGGCAAACACGCCCACGACAAACGCCAGGACATGGCTCGCCGCGATGCCCAGCGCGAGGTCGTCCGGGAACTGGGCCGCCGCGCCAAGGGCATGGGCTGACCGGCGTGCAGCTGCAACCTGGCGGTACCTACGGGGGATGGCCGTGACTGAAGACCCATTGATCCGGGAATTGTCCGCGGCGGTGGAGCGCAGCCCCGAAGTCGTCGAGCTACGTCTACATCTGGCTACCTTGTTGGCGGACAGGGGCCGCTACGCCGAAGCCTTGGGACACTGCAGCGCGGCGTTGAGCCAAGACCCCGGCAACGCGGGCGCGCTGAGCCTGGTGCAGCGGTGCAGTGCCGCGCTGGCAGCATCGGTGCAGCCGCTCCCTGCTGAGCAGCAAGCGCCCGCCGATGCCGGATTCGACTGGTCCATTGCTGAAAAAGAAGTCGCCGATATCATCGAGCCCGCGTTCGTTGATGCGTCCCCCGATGCCCTCGACGAGAGCGATTTCGACGTACTGCAGTGCAGCCGGGTGCGGCTGGCCGATGTCGCGGGCATGGCCGACGTCAAACAGCAACTGGAACTTTCGCTACTGGGACCGCTGCGCAATCCCGATCTGATGAAGGCATACCAGGTGTCCGCCCGCGGCGGGCTGTTGCTGTACGGGCCTCCCGGATGCGGGAAAACCTATATCGCCAAGGCGGTTTCGGGCGAACTGGGTGCCAGTTTCTATCAAGTAGGAATCGCCGACGTGCTGCACCGCTATCTGGGGGACAGCGAGCGGAGTATCCGCTCGATGTTCGACAATGCCCGGCGCAACGCGCCTTGCGTGCTGTTTTTCGACGAAGTGGATGCGCTGGGGCACCGTCGTTCCGCGCTGAGCGGTGGCTCGGGCATGCGGACCGTCGTCAATTCCCTGCTGGAAGAACTCGACTCGGCCACGTCCACCAACGAGGGTGTCTATGTGCTCGGCGCCACCAATGCCCCCTGGGATGTCGATACGGCGTTGCGCCGGCCCGGGCGTTTCGACCGGATGATTTTCGTGGGATTACCTGATGCCGAGGCCAGGGCGGGGATAGTCCGGTTTCACTTGAAGGATCGGCCGATCGCCGGGATCGACCCCGCCGCGATCGCAGGGCGCACCGAAGGGTTCTCGGGTGCTGATCTGGCGCATGTTTGCGACAGCGCCACGCAATTGGCGATGGCCGACTCGATGCGCAGAGGGCAGGTTCGTCCGGTGATGATGGCCGATGTGCACGCGGCCATGGCGCAGATCCGGCCCAGCGCTGGACCTTGGTTCGAAACCGCGCGTAACGTCGTCGAATTCGCCAACAATGACGGCACCTACGATGAGCTGGCAAAGTACTTGCGGCGCAGGAAGATTCGGTGATGTCGGACACGGACACTGACCACGTGGCCGAAGCTGTCCACATCGCCAGCGCCTACGCCGACACGGGAAATTATGAGCGGGCCCGGGATGTCTTGCGCCGTGCGCTGGCAACAGATCCACATGATTCAAGGCTGCTGGTGCGCCACGCGCAAGCCGAACATGCGCTGGGCAACTATGCGGGCGCGGCGTGGAGTGCCTATGGCGCTCTGGCCGTTGCGCCAGAGAACGAATTCGCCATGCGGCTCTATGCGTCATCGCTGGATGCGCTTGGCCGCAGCTGGGACGCTTTATGCGTGGCATGGCAGGCCGTGCTCACGCATCCCAATGAACCACTGGTGCACCTGGCTTACGCGCGGCTGCTGCAGCAGTCGTGGCAATTGCCCAACGCCCTGTATGCGGCAGACCAGGCGGTACGGCTTGCTCCCCATGATGCCGACGCTCACGTACTGCGCGGCTCCATCCTGCACGACTTGCGCCGCATCCCCGAATCCACAGAGTCGTATCGGGCTGCGTTGGCGCTGGACCCTGGCAATTGCGAAGCCCTGAACAACCTGGCCGTCAACGGACTTCATCGGCGAAGATTTGGGCACGCTCTGCGGGGATTCCTCGCCGCCGCGGGCGGCAACCCGGAGATCGGAGACCTAGCCCGCCGGAATATTGCCGCGGTGCTGGAGAGGGTGTTCCAAGTGGTGACGGTCGCCGCCGGAGTCCTCGGATTCATCGCTGGTGTCGTGGTGGAGATGCATAGCGAAGGCAAGTCGACGGCGCCACTGCGCCTGCTTGCCGGGTTGCTCACTACGGCGCTGATCGTCGTGTTTGTCTGGGTTCTCCGGTCTGTCCCGCGTCAGGTATTGAGTTCGGTGTTGCGACAGCACCGCCTCGTGTCCCTCCGCGTCCTTCATGCGCTACTGGCAGTACTTGCCGGGGCGTGGGCCACCATCTTTGCCTGGCCCGTGGGGATCCTTCCGGTTTGCGGCTTGCTGGTGTTCAGCGGTCTCATCTTGTTTCGGGTCGGCCTCCGCTTGTTCAGCTGACCGGCCTACGATCCGTCCATGGCCGATCGTCCTCTCACCCAACTCGACAAGCCCGACGTCCTGGCGGGATTGTTCGCCGTATGGGACTCCCTCGATGCGCTGCTGGGCGGACTGAGCGAGTCGGACTGGCAGGCGGCGAGCCCGCTGCCCGGGTGGGACGTCAAGGCGGTGGTGTCGCACATCATCGGTACCGAGTCCTTCCTGCTCGGCATCGGCGCACCGGAGGCCGACATCGACGTCTCCACACTCGAGCATGTGCGCAATCCCATCGGAGTGATGAACGAGAGCTGGGTAATTCATCTCGGCGGAGAGTCGGGCACCAGTCTGCTGGAGCGGTTCCGCGAGGTGACCGCCAAACGCCGCAAGGCATTGGAGAGCATGCCGGAGGCCGACTGGAACGCGGCGACCACGACGCCGGCAGGCCCCGACACCTACGGGCGCTTCATGCGGATCCGCACCTTCGACTGCTGGATGCACGAACAGGACATCCGCCAGGCGCTGCAGCAGCCGTCCTCCGACGAAGAGCTGGGTGGTCAGGCTGGCGAGCTGTCTCTCGACGAGATGTCCACCAGCATGGGATTCGTCGTGGGCAAGCTGGCCAAGGCACCTGCGGGCTCCCGGGTGCTGTTCGAGCTGACCGGCCCCCTGGCCCGTACCATCCGGGTCAGCGTCGACGGCCGGGCGCAGGTGGTCGAAGACTTCGGCGGACAACAACCGACCGCGACCATCCGGCTGGATGGACTGCAGTTCACCAGGCTCGCCGGCGGTCGTCCGATGAGCTCTGCCCGCAGCCAGGATGTGGAACTCGGTGGCGACGAGGATCTCGCCGGGCAGATCGTGAAGCGTCTGAATTTCGTGATCTGATCGGGAAGATAATCCCGTTGCCGGTTGTTGGTAGACGCGTACCATTGATTGTCTTGCCGGATGCCGGCAAGGGTGCTCGAAGACATGGGGCTGAACGGTTTCGACTTCGCGCATCGAATCAAGGGAAGCGTGCCGGTGCAGGCAAGAGACCACCGTAAGCGTCGTTGCAACCAAATAAGCGCCGATTCACATCAGCGCGACTACGCTCTCGCTGCCTAAGCGACGGCTAGTCTGTCAGACCGGGACCGCCCTCGACCCGGACCCTGGCATCAGCTAGAGGGATCAACCGATGAGTTCGGTCGCGGGACTCGTCGGGACACCAACAGCGACTGGGATCGTCGTCCTGGCTAGTTCGCGTGACCAGGAGATCCGAGCAGAGGCATAGCGAACTGCGCACGGAGAAGCCTTGAGGGAATGCCGTAGGACCCGGGTTCGATTCCCGGCAGCTCCACTTTTGAAGTACAGATAACTTCATATCGAGAACCTCCTTGCCGACGAGCAGAAGTGTCATACCCGTGGAGTACCACTGGATGCACAGTCGGCAAGGAGGTTTCTTCATGCGGATAGTCGTCGTCCAGAGAAGCGCCCATGCGGGCGAAACACTGCGTGCTCCCCATGGCGCGGCATCGCTCCCGTGGTCATCGGTTGTGGAAACGCTCGACCGACACGATGTTCCCGACGGACTGCCGTTCATCGTCGACGACGATGGCTCGCTGAACGGTTGCGACCGACTCAACACCTACCTGCTGACCGCGTGGCGTCAACGCGCCTATGACCTCGACAGCCTGCGGACCTTTCACACATACCACCTCGCCCGGCTGCTCCGGTTCGTTCGGGCGCGCCGCGGCGGGCAACTGGTGGACCTCACCGCCGCCACTACCGAGGATCTGACCGCTTACCGCGATGCCCGCCAACAGGAAGTCCAGGACACCACGCTGGCCACCGAGTTCGGCTGCTTCTCCTCCTTCTTCTATTTCGCGACCCAGGTCGGCTGGATGGAGAAAGACCCGATCCCTCGCTGGGGCCGCAACAACCGCAACACCCTCATCTCCCGGACGTGGCGCGAGCGTCAAGCACGCTTCCTCAAGGCGGCCCAGACCAAGCACTTCCTCGAAGTCGGCCTCCGCGGTGACGGCTACGACAGGGAGGGTGCGCCCGGCTACCCCGAACGGGACTATGTGTACGGGTTGCTACTCGCAACCACAGGCCTACGACGTGAGGAGTGCGCATTTCTCCTCGACGTCGAGGTGCCGGTCCCAGAGACGATGGGCGCTGGGTCCCTCCACGTCTTCGACCGGCTCGGCAAGAAGCAGGTGGTCCGATCCATCTACATCACCGCGCAGGTGGCCCACGCCGCCGACCTCTACCGCCAGAGTGAACGACATCGCATCGTGCAGTCGGCCCAACGCAGCCTCCGCGCCAAGGTCCGTGACGGCTCACTACTGGTGATCGACGATCTGTTCGAGCGGCGGGGAAAGCCCTACGTCGCTGTTGGATCCCAGCGCATTCCGCTGGTCCGGTTCACCAACAAGCATCGCGCCAAAGCCGTCCGGCTCCTCGACGACGGCACCATCGACCCACTCGCATTGTTCGTGTCCCGCAGCGGACTCCCACCTGGACTCGAACGCTGGAACCAACTCTTCGCCGATGCACGTGAGCGCGTACGCCGCTGCGGCCACCGAGATCAACCGCCACGCCACGTTCACGTCACACCGCACACGATGCGACATTCCTACGCCGTGCGCATGCTCGCCGCGCTCATGAAAGAAGGACGGCAGCGCGCCGGAGATCCCTACCTGCTGCTGGCGAACCCGGTGCTGACCGTGAAGGAACTCCTCGGCCACGCCAGCGTCAAGACCACCATGCACTACCTCCACGCCGCTGAAACATGGACCGAGAATGTCCCGACCGCCCTAGCAGCGACCGCAGCGGAACTCGTCGGCCACACCGATGACGACTACGGCCCCGACCCGGAGTCGATCGAGGACGACTGGGATGAGCCCGAGGCCGATCCAACCGGAGTAGACATCCGATGAGGGGCTCCTACTCGACGCCAGATGGTCCCATTGAGTCTGTGCCGCCGGTTGTACAGAACGCTGACCAGTTCACCTTCGAATGGTCCATCTATGGGGACAAGAGGTCCAAGACCATCAAGCCTGCCTCGTTCGAAACGCCGGTTATCGCAACCGAGTTAGCCGCGACTTGGGTCCAGGTGCTCAAGGAATTCGCCCGGTTTGAAGCCTCACTGACCTCCGGACTCCTGGACCTGCTGCGGTCGGTGGGAACGTTGCCACTGACCGACGACCAGAAGAGCAGATTCGCCGTGCACGATCTGCGCCGGGCACATCTGGACCTTTGGGAACTCAATATGCTGGCTCGCCACCGAAAGGCGCAGTCAGACACCGCCTACCGCATGGTTGTCCATGTCTTCGCTCTCCTCCGACGGCACGAAGACGACCACCCTGGTGCGCTGCATACCGAGGTCACCGATCGATTAGCGCGACAACCGCGCCTGTGGCACCACCGCAACGAGGGAATTCCGGCGTTAGGCGAGGAGGAGACCCGGGCGTGGCGCCGGTGGGCGTACCAGAAGGTGAAAAGTGCTCTGGCATTGCCGGACCGGGGCATCAGCGACATCGACGTTCAGACCGCCACGCACGTGCTGCTGAGTCTCGCAACAGGCGAGCCACCAGAGGTACTTCGCGCCCTGACCGTTCACGACATCGAAGTCACTGCCGTCCATGCAGCGGGGGACAACGTGACTGGGTTGTCACCGATCGACAGACTTGGCTACCTCGCCGAGAACGACCTCATCGAACTGCTCCGGGTGCGGTACACCAAGAACCGCGCACATGAGACCTACGACGAGGTGTACGCCCGCCGCGACACAGCACCGTTCACCGCGTTTCGATGGGCGTTGATGCTCAACGCCGCTGCTCGCGCCGACTCCGGCAATCCGTTACTCATCCTCATGAAAGACGAACGAGACATCATCAAACAACCACCTTGGCGGAGTGATCCATACCTACTGTCTGCCATTGCCGCGCGGAACAGCCTTCCGCTATCGGGTCCGAACCAATGGGCACGGCTGCGCAAGGTTGCCACCACCCGCGAAGTGCTCGCCGACCCCAAGTCCTACCTGGCGAACGGGCGCCGCCATTCCGCGAAGACCTTCTTCGGTCACTACACCAACAGCACTGTTCTCCGCGGCGAAGCCGGCCGCATTCTCATCGACAGCGTCAACGACATGTTCGACAGCGCCATCGGCGGTCCCACCATCGTGACCCCGGACGCGGAACAGGCCATGCGAGCCGGAGTCGACGCACCCGGCATCGACCCGGGCACCGCCAGCGCCCTTGTGGCTGGCCAACTCGATGGACCGCACGCCGGGTGCCGCGACCCCCTCGACAGCCCCTACGAGAAGAAAGGCACCGTATGCACCAAGTCCATCACCGGCACCTGCTTCGCATGCCCCAACGCTCTCATCACGCTGCACCACCTGCCAGCCGCCCTCGCGATCCAGGACATGGCACATCCCGACCGCGCCGCCGACCCAAGAACCTGGCAGACGCACTGGAAACCCATTTACGACACCATCACTGAGGTAGTGCTGCCCGCCTTTACCCCCGAGCAGGTCCAGCAAGCTCGCCAGCGGGCGAATCTGACACCCATCGACGCGGGCGTTTTCAACGACATGCGCGGCATTCAGGAAGACGCGGACTCATGACCGCCGGAACCTTCCCGCGAAGCTCCGCCACGTCGTGGAGGAACCCCTTCGTTGCGGCGATGCGCGTTTGGCCCCATCTTTCCGACAGTCCGCGTTATGGCGACGAACCGTGGGATCTCGCCCTTGTAGCCAACCGAGTCAACATGGGAGAGCGCTACATTCACTTCGCCAGCGCTCCGGATAGGCACCGCACGACCTTCAAGAACGTTCTCATGACGGTCGCAGCCCCCGACCGCGAAGTCGTCGTAGAGGCGGGCGTCGTCCGCCGCGGCGATGGAACACCACCAGCAGGGTTATACGACTACTTTCGCAAGCTTGTCGTGATCGCCAAGTGGTCCGAGGACAACGGAATCGCCCGCTTCGCCGAATGGATGCAGGCCGACGCCGATCGTTTCCTCGATGACCTTCGCACCGGCCAGCATCGGGCGGGCGGCGTTGGACTCGGCGCGACGAGTATCCGTGGTTACGTCACCGCCTTACGATTGCTCCGAGAGTGCCAGGCAGTCCTGCCTGATGCCCTTTCCTTCTTCCCCTGGGCCGGCCGCAGCGCCGCCAGCATCAGCGGTGAAGTCACGCACACCGAGAACACCACGCCGCCCCTCCCGTGGGTAACCTGGGCACCGCTCATCACTGCATCATGGATCATCGTCGACCGATTCGGCGATGACATCATCGCCGCCGCCGAGATTCGTGCTGCGCTTCCGAAGGAGCCAAGGGGGCCAGCTGGAGCAAACGCCTACAACGCCCTGCTCCACTGGACCGAACAGGGTGGACCACTGCCGCTTCACACCGGATTCGGCCGCACCAAACACCAACGAGGAGAGCCGAATACGACACTGCTGGAACGACTTCTCGGCATCAACGCCAATGTCCTCAACCGGGCGAGCCACCAATACATGCCGGACGCGGCGGCACTCATCGCAACCGCTGCGGCTGACCCGCAGCGGGCGACTTTCGGAGGACTGCACGCGCCGACTGCCGTCGTCTCTCACCCGGACGGGACAAGCAGCACGTGGGTGGAGGAATTGGGCCTCGGCGAAACCGAATATCTCGAAAGTGTGCTCCGCGCAGCGTGCTACGTCCTGATCGCCAGCCTTACCGGCATGCGCGACAGCGAGATCCAGGAACTGACACGCGACAGCCACACCACCAAGGACGGTCTCTCCGCCCTCAAGAGTATCCAGCACAAGGGCAACGGCAATCCTGGCGGCGAGCGCCGAACATGGTGGGCACCCCGACCCGTAATCCGCACCGTCGAGGTGCTGGGCAACCTGGCCAGACACGACACACACCTGTTCGCCCGCAGCAGTCGCAACGCCGGTTCCTACATTCCCAGCCGCGACATCGCCAGGCTCATCGCATTCGTCAACGATGACCCCGCACAACGGCCCGGGCGTGGACGCGGACTCGGACTGGAACACATCGCGATCCCGAAAGGCCAAGCCATCAACGCGACCTCCCTCCGACGTGCGTTCAGCGTCTTCGCCACCACCCGCCCAGGAGCCGAACTCGGACTGGGAATCCAACTGGGACACAGCGCTTGGCGAATGACCACCGGGTACATGAGCGACGGACAGCAACGCGCCGTGCGCCTCATGGACGACGAACGTAAACGCGTCCTGCACCGCGACGCTGCCGCGCTGCTGCAGGACGACAGCCCTGTGGCCGGGCCGGCAGCTCACCATGTCACCGGGTTCCGCGCACAGATCATCGCTAACCCTGACCGCGCCGATCGGCTCACCGCGATGCTCGCGGAGCGACTTCATCTGGGGCTCACCAACGACTGCATGTGGAACCCGGCAACCAGTAGCTGCGGCGGCGACCGCCCAAAGCTCGGCGACCACGTATGCGTCGGTGTCGACTGCACCAACGCCTTACTGCGGCCAGCGCACATGGGCGTGATCGCCGGTGCCATCGACCGCATCGACACATATCTCGATGAACAGCGCGGCCATCCGGCCCTCATCGAGCAGATGCGCCGAGACCGCGCAAACCTCGCCCGAATCCGCCGCGAACTTATGGCCGCCGACGATCCGGACGACCTCTACGACGACGATCTGGACCAGGAGAACGGACATGCCTAGCCCGACCCGCAAGCGCGTCAGCGATGCCGTGATGCAGGCCATCGCCGACGCCATCACCACGATTGAGAACAGCGCCGACATGCCGCGCACGAAACGGCAGATCGAAGCGATCACCGGTAGAAGCCACGACGCCGTCGCCCGCGCCTTCGTTCAAGACCGAACCGAGAACAGCCGCTACCGGCTCAACAGCCGTTTCGAACGGCTCACCGCGAACCTGACGAGGGGCGACAGTCTCAACGACGCAGCAGTCCGCAACGACCGGCAGATCATCGCCGAACTACGCCAGAAGAACCGCGACCTTCACGACCAACTCGACCGTTTCGCCACCGCGCTGTTCGCACGGCACCTCGATTGCGACACCGAGCGGCCCGAAATCGAACTCGTCACGCGTATTCGGAGAGGGCAGCGCCGGGAGTGACTGGCCGCACCCGCAAGGGCGTCGGAGTCTTCATTTTTCGAATACACACCGCATTACTGGATTCACGAGCCATATTTCCCACACCGTGCCGGATTCGGCGCGTATCGGAACCCCGCGGGTACCCGGTGGGGTACGGCAAAATAACCACTTGCGACACACCGGCCACAACTGCATCGCCGCACATGTCGGTGCCGGACCATAGGGTGACGAGTGCATAGGACCAGAGCTGAGGGAGGCCCCGATGGCGGATCGTTCGGCGATCGAGTGGACCGAGGCCACCTGGAACCCCGTCACCGGCTGTGATCGCGTCTCCGCTGGCTGCGACCACTGCTACGCGATGACGCTGGCCAAGCGGCTCAAGGCGATGGGCTCGGCGAAGTACCAGGTCGATGGTGACCCCCGTACCTCCGGCCCCGGCTTCGGTGTGACGGTGCACCTGCAGGCGCTCGGCGAACCGTTGAAGTGGCGAACGCCTCGGGTCGTGTTCGTGAACTCGATGTCCGACCTGTTCCACGCCCGGGTGCCACTCGACTTCATCCGCGACGTGTTCGACGTCTGCCGGGACACCCCGCAGCACACCTACCAGGTGCTAACCAAGCGCAGCCTTCGCCTACGCCGATTCGCCGACAAGCTCGACTGGCCGGACAACCTCTGGATGGGCGTGTCCGTCGAGAACGCCGACGTCCTCAGCCGCGTCGACCACCTCCGTGAGGTCCAAGCCGCGGTTAGGTTCCTGTCCTGCGAGCCGCTCCTCGGCCCGCTCGACGGCATCGACCTCTCCGGCATCGGCTGGGTGATCGCGGGCGGGGAGTCCGGACCCCGGTACCGGCCGATGGAGCTGTCCTGGGCGCGCGGGATCCGCGACGCCTGCAACGACGAGGGTGTGCCGTTCTTCTTCAAGCAGTGGGGCGGCCGCACACCGAAGGCGTTCGGCCGCGAGCTCGACGGTCAGCTGTGGGACGAGATGCCCACTGCCGCAACCGGTTAGGCGTGGTCGTCGTTCGGCACGTACCGCATCGGTTCGACGGGTGGTGCCAGCGGTTCACGGACGGGTGCCTTGGTGGTCAGCTCGACGAGTTCGGCTGCCCCGAACAGGCCTTCGTCTCTGTCCTTCGCGACGCGACGTTCGACTTTCTTGGTCGTGCGCATCTTCTCAAGCGCTACACCATGCTTAGCGAACACCGACTCCATGATCTTGTTGCCGGTCGCGTTCGCTGACGCGAAGATCACGGTGTAGATCGGATGCCCGGTCGTGTTCGTGAACTCGAGTGGAATCGTCGTCGCGTAGCCCAGCTCCTTCTCCAGGCGCCAGCGCATGAGGTTCACCAGTTCGTTGCGGAACTGCTCGGCGTTCAGCACCTGATCTCGCCGTGCTAGCCACAGTTCACGCCACTGGGGCGTGCCGAACATGCGGTCCACCCGCTGTGCGTACTCCGGGTCGGGTTCGTCGCCGGTGAACTGGAGGCCTCGGGGCAGCAGCGCGTGGCCGAAATAGAGCCACAACTCGACCTTGAAACCCCGCTTGTTCTGCCGCCAGTTCGCTAGGTATCGGATTGTGTCCCAGGTGATTTCGGCGCTGAACTGATCGACCATGGCGAACACCGCCGCGCCGCGCCGCCAGCTGTAGTCGTAGGTGTTGAGGTGCTTCGGGATCTCGACGTTGCAATCGCCCGGGAGGACGACAAGATCACGGTTCGGGTGCGCGGCCTCCAGCTTCTTCCGCAGGGTCTCAGCGGTGCGCTGCTGGAGCTCGCAGAGCACGACGCGATCGAACGCCGGGTCCGTGGACAGCGCCCGGTGGCCGGAACCGAGGATGACGTTGCCGGTGCCGCGCTCGAAGTTGTCGGGGGCGCCGGCGAACAAGTCGAGGTACAGCGTGTACTTCGCCGTCTTCGATGCCCGGGTGAACGCGTTCAGGTAGTCCGAGAGTGCTTCCAGCTTGATCCGGGACCAGGGTCCCCAGCCTCGACCGCTCACGGCTCCGCCTCCTGATCCCACATCTTTGTGGGCCTCGTCCGAAGCGTAGGCAAGGTTCGCTGCCCGCCGTGTGCAGGCACGCCGCGCGGGCGTCAATTTCCCACCGGCCGGGACTCAGCCGGGCGCTGTTCATCCAGCTGGCCCGGTAGGTCTTGGAGACGGCGGTTCTGCCGCCACGATCTGTCGGTCCCCTCCAGCCGAGAGTTCCGTAGGCGACGTCGAGGCCGTCATCGATCCCGAGACTGGTTACGGGGACCGGATCGTGGCTTCCATTCCCAACCGGGCAGCGTGACCAGCCGCTTCCGGCGCTCTTCGCTTAGTTGTCCCTTAGAGTAGCTTTGCCGCTGCGTTGCGACCCATGAGCCGAGCCTGAATCCGCTTGCACTGGCGTAGCTCTGGGGCGGGCAGGTGTGGCCGTTCTCGTCGGCGTACTGCTGAAGCTGCGCGTAGCCCCCCTCCCACCAGGCGTCCCGGACCGACACAGCCCAACCCGGTAGCGTCGCGAGCCGCTCCTTGCGATCCGCATGGAGCGAGTCCCAACCGGACCGTTGCACAGCTACCCACTGGCCCAGCTTGAATCCGTGGAACATGTAGTCGGCGGGCACTAGCGCGGTGCCGTTCTCGTCGACGTAGGCGGTGAGGTGCTCGAAGCCCTCCTCCCACTGCGTGACCTTGATGTTCAGCGTCCACCCGGGAAGCTGCTCCAGGCGGCGCCGACGGTCGTTGTCGAGCGTGGCCCAGTTCTGCCGCTGTGTGTTGACCCATGTCCCGAGTTTGAAGCCGTCCCGGATGTAGTTGCTCGGCGGCTGTGCGGAGCCGTGTTCTTTCGTGTACTCCGAGAGGTGGTGGAACCCGTCCTCCCAGAACGCAGTTCGGCTGTCCAACGTCCACCCGGGGAGTTGTTCGAGTCGCCGCCGGCGATCGTCGCGCATCGACGCCCAGGTGGATTTCTGATTCGCCACCCACGCCCCGAGCTTGGTGCCGTCGGGAGAGACGTACTGCTGGGGAACGCGCGCGTCGCCGTGTTCGGCCACGTACTCCTCAAGCCGGCGGAACCAGTCCTCCCACCAGTCACCCCGCGCATCCAGCGTCCACCCCGGAAGCAGTGCGAGCCGCTGCCTCCGGTCTTCGCTGAGCTTGTCCCAGATGCGCCGCTGGACGCTGACCCACTTTCCCAACCGGTACCCATCGTCGGCGACATACGACTGCAGAACCTGTGCGCTCCCCGTGGATTCCACGCACTCGACGAGGTGGCGATAGCCCGTGTCCCACTTGTCGTCACGAATATTGAGCGTCCAACCCGGCAGGGCCTCGAGGCGTTGCCGTCGCTCTTCGGTGAGCTGGTCCCAGGTGCGTCGCTGGCGACGGATCCACGACTCCACGTCGATGCCATCGACCAGCAGACCGCGGGGAGGGTTCGCGTGGCCGTTCTCCGCCGCGTAGCGAGCGAGCGCGGTGAGCGACGTCTCCCACAGCGCCGCGCGGGCGTCGAAGGTCCAGCCCGGGAGTTCCTCCAGAAGTTGCTTGCGATCAGCGGGCAGGGTCGTCCACTTCGTGCGCTGCTTCCCGACCCACTTTCCGAGCCGGTACCCGTCGTCGCAGACGTGGTCGTCGCGAATACCCGCGGTTCCGTGCACGGCGACGTACTCCCGGAGGTGCCGGAACCCCTCCTCCCACAGATCCGCCTTCGGATCCCAGCTCCATCCGGGCAGAGCGTCCAGAAGATCCTGCCGTTTTTCGCTCAGGCGGCCCTTCGATCGCTGGAGCCGCTGCGTCGTGACCCACGTGCCGAGCCGATCACCGTCATCAGTCACATACGCCTGCAGCACCAGCGCCGTCCCATGCTCGTCCACGTAGCGCTGCAGCAGTCCGAACCAGAACTCCCACGGCCCGCTGGTCTGCTCCACCAGCCTGGTGTCGAAGGCGTCAACGAACGCAGCTCCGACATGGACGGGCACGTCGAGGTGGATCTTGTCCGGCAGCTTCGGCACACCACCACCGCGGCGTCCCATCTCCCGCCGCAACGTGTCGATCTGCTCCGCCAAGTCGTCGTCGTGCGCCCGCAGCGCCTTGATCACATCCCAGACCGGCTCGAACACGGAATCGTCCAGTGCGGCTTCGGGATCCGCCTCGGTGTCGATGAAGACGGGGATGACGATGGTGCCAACCGTCTTGTCGTCCGCCTTGCGGATCGCCCGACCCACCGCCTGGACGATGTCCACCTCGGAACGCCGCGGGTCGATGAACGCGACGCCGTCGAGGGTGGGGACGTCCACCCCTTCAGCGAGGCACCGCGCGTTGGCGAGCAGCCCACGTTCGCCGTCGTCAAGGCTCCGCAGACGTTGCAGCAGCACGTGGCGTTCGCCAGCCGTCATCGCCCCGGACGCGTATCGGGACCACAGTCCGCCGGCAGGGCGTTGCCGAGCCGGCATCCAGCCAATCACGTCGGGCATCTCGGTCGCGAACCCCTGCGCTCTCGCGACCCGGGAGTGGAAGCTGATGACGCGCCGCAGGTCGTACTTGCGCATCGCCTTCGCCAAGCCGATCTGCCCGGCCAGGGAGCGAGCGTCGGTGATCTCCTCACCATCGCGGGTGACCAGGGTGCCATTGTCCGCGTAGGCCCGGTAGGTGGCGTCGTCGACCCCGACGATCGCCACCTGGTAGTCGGTGAGCAGGTTGCGGCGGATGGCCTCGCTGAATCCCAGCCGGTGGAACAGCGGGCCGAACTTGGTCTCGTCGTCCATCGAGGCGACTTCGAGATCTTCCTCGCCCGCGGCCTTGATGACCCGGCCGGTGAAGTACCGCGGCGTGGCGGTCATGAACAGCCGCCGGTGTGCTCTGATCCGGTCGCCGTCGAGCACAGCCGAGAAGTCCGAGGACTGCGGCCCCGCGCATCGGTGCGCCTCGTCGGCGATGATGAGGTCGAACGCTGGCACCCTGCCCAGGCTGAACGCGTCGGCGATCCGCGGCGATGACTGGTAGGTGCAGAACACGACGCGGGGACCGGACCGCTTGCGGAGGAACGCGGCGATCTCGGCGGGGTCGGTGGTGACCGGTAGGCCCAGTTCGCTGACATGTTCCACGGGGATGTCCTCATTGCGTGACACCGTCTCGTCCGAGCACACCGGCAGCGCCTCGACTCCCCGTCGGCCCTGCGTCTGCCACACCCGCATCGTCTGCTTGAGCAGCGACAGCGACGGGACCAGTACCAGGGTGCGTTGCGCGTCGAGCTCTTGGGCGATGAACTGCGCGGTGAGTGTCTTGCCGGTGCCGCACGCCATGATCAGCTGCCCGCGGCCGCCGGTGTCGAAGCCGGTAACCACGGCGTCGATCGCCTCGCACTGATAGCCATGGGGCTCAGCGGGTTTCGGGGGCGGTGAGGGCCGAAGGCGCCCCGGGTTGGCCGGCCAGTTGACATCGGCGGTGAGCAGGTCGCTGAGTCCGACGATGCCGACCGGCTTCTCCTGGGCGTCGATTGTCCTGCGGCCGTTCGGGCTGAGCTTGTCGGTGGTCGCAACCAATAACCGGTAGGAGAACACGGCCCGGGAGGACTCCGACAGGAACGTATCCACGTCGGCCTTGGTGACGGCGTACTGCGGGTCGTACGCCTTCGCCTGGATCGCCCAGAGCCGCCCTGCTTGGTCTTCGGCGACCAGGTCGATACCGGCGTCCGCGCTCCACCGGCCGGGCCAGTCGTCCCACAGCCAGACCTGTCGAAGGGCAGTTCGGTACTGCGGGTCGTTCATCAAGTACCAGCGGCAGATGTGCTCGAACTGCCTGCCCCGTACGCGCGGGTCCGCGGCAAGGGTGACGACGAGGTCAGCGAAGGCCGGCACGGTGAGGGAAGTTACTCCGAGCGAGCGACATCTTCGCAGCACCATCCCGGAAGCCTCAATCCGCCGGTAGGACGCATCACAGCCACCGCGTCAGCTCCGCCTAATGCGGCGCGCTGGTCCCGCGTAGGAAGCGGTGCCAGACCCAATCCCGCAACGTCCGCCAAACGACTCCAGACTCGCCCTCAGCTCCGACGAAGAATGTGGTCGACGAGTGCCTACCCTTGTCCGGTGAGTTTCACCGCCCTGCACCGTAGTCTCGGTCTCGCTCCGAGCGCGCTGACTGATGAGATCCTCGATGCCGCAATCACAGCGGGCGTCGTCGAGACGGACGACCTCGACTGGAAGTCGGAGCTCCCGCCCGCGAAGGGCCTCCCACAGACCGACTTCCCCAAGGACATTGCGGCCATGGCGAACAGTGGCGGCGGCGTGATCGCGTACGGCGTCGAAGAGGACCAGAAGGCGGCGACCGGCCGCAAAGACACCGGGATTCTGAACGAAGTCCACGAGCGCGCCCTCCACAGCGCTGCGATCACGGCGATCACACCGCCGGTGTTCGGACTCGAGATCCACCAGCTGGGCACCAATCCCCGCGCGGTGGCGGTCATCGTCCCCGCCAGTGTGGACGGCCCGCACCTGATCTACCGAGGCGAGTATTTCGGCGCTCCGGTCCGGAACAACGCCGACACAGTGTGGATGAAGGAGCGGCAGATCGAAGCGACGTACCGGGCACGCTTCGATGAGCAGCGCCGGTCCAATGAGTTGATCGACTCGCTGTACGTCGAGGCCACAGCGGGCCGTGACACCGCGAACCGCGCGTGGCTGATTGCCGTCGCGCATCCGCGCATACCGGGCGCGCTCGTTCGCCCCACGCGTGAAGAGGCGCAAGCGATATTCAAGCAGGCGGAGAAGATCACGCTCACGTACTCAAACCGCAACGGTATACATCCTCTCGAGAACATCGACCGCCTCAACCCGCGGCCGGGCCTGCGGCGGTGGGTCGCACCCAACAATGCCACCGGCGAAAGTTCGCGGTGGCGGGAGGCGTGGGCGAGTGTGCACCACGATGGATCGGTCACCCTGGCGGCGGCAGTCGGCGGGCACAGGAAGAGCAGTGGTGAGAACTTTGAGGGCTGGGAGGTCGAGGCCCGGGGGATCGAAGCCGCCATCGCGGACTTCACCGCCCTCACCCGTGCAACAGCAGCAGCACTGCACCACGGGGAGTACGACGTATGCGTAGGCGTCGCATGGACAGGCGAGCGGCCGCTCGCGGTACTGACCATCGACGGGCACGGATTCATTTACGACGGGGCCTCGACGCCGCTATCGAGCTACACGCCAGTGCGGTCGACGATCTACACGGCTGCCTCTGATGCGGAATTCCATCAACAGGTGCACGACCTCGCGCAGGACTGCGTCAACCAGGGCGGGATCACCCATCTGCACGTGATCACGGATCCAGATCCGACGGAGGCGTAGGGCCTGCTTTTCCGGCGTCGGCCATCACGCAAAGTCGAGTGAACAACCCGCCGAGGAGGCCGCAACGACGGCAGCCTAACTAACACCCACTGGACTCAACTCGGACCCACTTGCGCGGTCTGGCGCGGTACGCAAACGTGTCGGAGGCGTGTGTGTGCAAGACCGCGTGGGAGACGCGCTCGCGGAGTGGAGCGCGATCGGCGGAGTCGCGGTGCCCGAGTGACCTACCGAGGCCGGAAAGTGGCTCGACCTATGGAAGACAATCCTGGTCTTCAACTCGGATTGAACGGCGTACGGATGACACGGAAGACTCCCTGAATATGACAGTTAGCTCCACCAGTTGATGGGCCGGGTGGGCGGCCCATTTTCGGGCTACAGCCATCACAGAGACCCCCGTCACAGACCGAGGTATCGCGCCACGGCGTGTTCCACTCGGCCATTTCGTCGGCCATTTCGTCACGGTCCAGATAGTCGACCGGATCGCCATGCACATAGACGATGCACAGAGACGATGTCGATCGTCCGGATCTGGTCCACCAGGAACCGTGTCTTTGCACCCATGATTTCCAGCTCTGGGCGGAAGACCGCAGGCTGGGCCTGTGTCGACGTCGGTACTACAGTTACGACACGCCACGGCATCGAGCCGGGACTGATGACCACGGCGTAGCGCCGCCCGCGTTGCTCGTGCCCGCGCTTCGCATGACCGAAGTCGACCCGGTAGACCGCTCCGCGCATCACCACGCGTCCGGTTCGGTGGAGACGTCCTCGTCTCGAAGCCGCTCAGCGTCGGTGCGAGCCTGCTTGATCCACACTTCCCGTTCCAGCAGCTGCAGTGCCCGCCGGATGACGTCGCTCTTGCGTTCGCCGCTGCGCATTGCGGCCTTGATGATCTCTTCATCTTTTACAGTAGGTCGGAAGCCGATGGTCGCCGTCATGACGACGAAGATATGCCGACGTTGCACAACCGTCGAGCAATTGTTCAACGCGCAATCGGCACCCCGACGGCTGTGTTCGTCATCTCCCTGACCCGTTTGAAGCGAACAGCCCGGCCATCGCTACCAGACATCCCACCGCTTCGGGGGTTCTTCCTAGGTGACGTCCACCTGGCAGCCGGTTTCCGGCAAACCGCTACGTGATGACCCGGCCTCGTCATAAGCTCCGGCTACTCGGAGATCGGTATCGGCTGGGCAACACGACGGGTTGCCCGAAGGGTGGAGCGGCACGGTGTCGTATGTTTTTGCGTTTCCCGAGCTGATGTCCGGCGCGGCCACAGATGTGGCTTCGATTGGTTCGATGGTCGCGACCGCAAACCAGGGCATGGCCACTGCCACCACTGCGGTAGTGGCCGCAGCCGAGGATGAGGTGTCAGAGGCGATCGCGGCCTTCTTCTCCGCCCACGGCCGGGACTATTTGGCCCTCAGCGCGCAGGCGGCGGCTTTCCATGAGCGGTTCGTGCAGGCATTGACCGGCGCTGCCGGGGCGTATGCCACCGCCGAAGCGGCCGGCGCTGCGCCTCTTGCGACCTTTGAGCAGGCGGTGCTCGGCATCCAGCTGGAAATCCAGCAGATCCCCACGACGATTGCCGCCGGATTCAGCTCCGGGCTCGCATCTTTGACTTCAATCCCGGGTAATCCACTCCTGATGCTGCTTGCCAGCGACATCCCGCCGCTGTCGTGGGTGTTGGGCAACTCCCCGCCGCCACTGTTGAATTTGCTGCTGGGGCAAACGGTGCAGTACACCACCTATCAGGGGATGAGCGTCGTGCAGATCACGCCGGCCGCTCCAACCGGCGAATACGTGGTTGCCCTGCACGGTGGCGCGTACATTCTCCCGGCCTCGTTGTTCCACTGGATCAACTACTCGGTGACGGCCTACCAGACCGGCGCGACCTTCGAAGTGCCGATTTACCCGTTGCTACAGCAAGGTGGTACCGCTGCAACGGTCGTTCCCCAAACAGCCGGGTTCATCTCGTCGCAGATCGCGCAACACGGAGCCCAGAATGTCAGCGTGGTCGGCGACTCCGCGGGCGGCAACCTCGCACTGGGGGCCGTCCAATACTTGGTCAGCCAATCCAAACCGGTACCTTCGTCGATGGTGTTGCTGTCTCCGTGGCTGGATGTGGGGACTGGGGGACTCGGCGCGGCGTGGGCAGGCAATCTACCTGCGAACAACTATCTGGTGAGCCCGCTGTATGGGTCACTTGACGGTCTTCCGCCGACGTATGTCTACTCCGGCTCGCTGGATCCACTTGCACAACAAGCCGCCGTCCTCCAGCAAGCAGCGTTAGCCCAAGGGGCCCCGATGAGCTTCGCCTTGGAACCCGGCGGAATTCACGACTGGATTCTGCTGACTCCGGGCGGGTTGTTGTACTGGCCGCAGATCAACCAGCAACTCGGGATCGTGGCCTGAGCGCAGGGTGCTGAACCAGCCGCCGTCAGGACTGACGCGCGACGGTCACGGGGAGAGGCCGATAACGGTTCTCCCCATACGAATTGAGCGACGAATTGTGCGCTACGGCCGGTCGGTGCGCTGGTGCGCTGGTGCGCTGGTGCGCTGGTGTGCTGGTGCGCTAGCCATCGCTTGCGCGGGCTTTTATCGCGTCCTGAGAGATGTAAACGTCGAATGCACCGGGCGCGGCGATGACAGCGTTGCCGTACGCAGCGCGAACGAACGGCTTGGTCCACCACTTTCCGCCGCGCATGTTGTCGAAAAAGTCACCGTCGCCGCCGTTGAGCATGATCTGGTGCTGTGTCGGCGACACCCCGTCGAGGCGTTGACCGAACAGGCGGGTCACCTTGTAACCGGAATGCATGCCCAGGATATTCACCCAGTGCTGGAGCTCGACAATGCCGGCCTGTAGCGCCCACATGTCGCCCTCGACATCGTAAGTCTGATGGGCAGATGCCTTGCCCGCGTCATCGTAGAGCGTGAGATCGACGTTGAGGCGGTGCGCCTCGTTGCCGACCGCCGTCGCCACCACGTGAGCCGCTTTGACTTCGCCAGTCAGACCCACATACGTCTGGACCAGTGTGGCGAACCAGAGCAGCAGAATCGAGACAACCAGTAGCACAACGCCGCCGGCCGCTCGTCCGGGCCGGAATTGCAGTCGGCGTCCCCGCGGCGCCGACTCCGCTGAACTCGAATGCACAGTCCGGCGTCGCCCGACCACGGCCGACAGCAACATCAGCACGGCGGCAACGGCCACGCCGGCCAGCACGATCTGCAGCACGCCGAACTGGTGAGGGTAGGTCCCAACCCCAGTTGTACCCGCTCACGTCTTACGGAGGAGAAACTCTACCCAGCCGCCCGCAGGGTGATCTCGGAGATTGCCGTCCGGCTCTCGCCGTTGGTGGTGCCCAAGGTGGAGATCCACACCAGCACATTGGAAGTCTTATCCCGGTCATGCACCGGGATAACGTTGTGCCCCGGTTGCAGCGCCGTGTTCGGGGTCAGCGCGGTGGTGTCGGCCAATTTGGTCGGGGTCTGGCTGGGCGACGAACGGATCTGCACCTGGGTTCCCGTGCTGGACACGTCGATCGTCACGGCGCTCAGCGCGGTCGGCTGGGACAGGTGCAGCAACAGCCCCATCCCCTCGATGAACTTCGGAAAGGGGACCGCGTCCCGATAGGTGACGGTGGACCACGCCGTGTTCGGGTTGCCGTCGATCGCCAAGCCGGCCTGCTGCGGATTGTCGGGGGCGCCGTCGGGTGAAAAGACGGTTGCGCTGACCGGCTTGACGATTGGTCCGGGTCGGGTCCGGCCGCCGAAACCGTCTCTGAAGTACACAACGGCCGCCGCGGCCAACACGATGACACCGACGACGGCGACGAGCGCAGCGATCCACAGTTTTCTGCGTTTCGGCGCCTTGTCTCGCGGCGGTTTGGCCGGCATCTCCGGCGGGCGTCGTCTCGGACGAGCTCCTGCAGACAAGTTGACGATTTTGTCGGCGTCGAGGGTCTGACCGTCCCACAGACCGGTGATCTCGACCTCGTCCCCATCCGCGAGCTGACCCGCTACGAGGTCAGTTTGTATCTCGACGGAAAGCGGATCCCGCCCGTTGCCCAGCGGCTCATACGGGACTACTTGAAACGACAAGATCCCGACCTGAGATTGAGCTCCG
Source organism: Mycobacterium pseudokansasii (assembly GCF_900566075.1). NCBI lineage: Bacteria > Bacillati > Actinomycetota > Actinomycetes > Mycobacteriales > Mycobacteriaceae > Mycobacterium > Mycobacterium pseudokansasii. The sequence continues at coordinate 1,677,853 of NZ_UPHU01000001.1, forward strand.
GCCGCGCTTTGCGTGACGGCGCGTGCGGTCCCGTGAACAACCAGACGCTCGAGGCGCTGGGTGGCCGGACGTCCGCCCGAACCGAGGTCCTCGGCGGGACCCGGCGCCGCCGCCAAAGCGGCATCGCGGCGGGGGCCCTGCTGCGTGAGAGCCAGGGCGAACTCGGTGCACGTCGGGTACCGCTGGCTGGGATCTTTGGCCAGCGCCCTTGCCAGCACGGCGTCGAGGTGCGCGAGCTCGGGTCGGCGCTCCGAGATCCGCGGTGGCGGCGTATTGAGATGGTTGCTGACGACGACGGCGCGATTCGAGTCCTGAAAAGGTGGGGCGCCAGTTAACAGGTAGAACGTTGTCGCAGCCAGCGCATACTGATCTGCGCGGCCGTCAAGTGGCTTGCCCAGCAGCTGCTCGGGGGCCACGTAACTGATGGTTCCGATGGCGACGTTGACGTCGGTGAGGTTGCTGACGTCGTCGATTCTGCGAGCGATGCCGAAATCGGTTAACAGCACCCTGCGCCGGTGGCCATCGGGCGCGGTCACCAGGATGTTCTCGGGCTTGACGTCACGATGGAGCAGACGTCGATCATGACCGAAGTCCAGCGCATCGGCCACCGCCGTCACGATTTCCGCGACGTCTTGCTCTGGCATGCCGTCCGGGTAGCGCTCCCGGACCAACCGGCCCGCGTCGGTGCCGTCCACGTACTCCATCGAGATCCACAGCCGGCCGTTGAACTCGCCACGATCGAGAACGCCGACGATATGGGGGTGCCACAGCGTCGCTGCCAATTCGGCTTCGCGCTTGAATCGCGCCTGAAACTCCTGGTCTGCTGTGGCGGCCAAGGACAACACCTTCAGCGCGTCGTGACGCGGCAGACGGGGATGCTGGGCGAGGTAGACCTCACCCATCCCACCGGTGCCGAGGAGGCGCTGAATCACGTAGCCAGCGAATACCTCGCCGTTGTCGAACGGCATGCCCGAAAGCCTACAAACCGGCGCGGCCGGGTCGCGAATCCCGCCGATGAGGTGCAGGGTTGGGCCACGCGGCCGTCGCGTCGACGGTGACCTCTGAAGCAGTCACAGCTCATCCAGAAATTCGCGCACCGCGACGTTGAACGCTTCGGGCTGGTCCATGTTCGCCGCGTGCCCGGCGTTGTCGATGACCACTTTGCGCGCCGTGGGGATCTTGCGCGCCATGTAGTCGGCCCCGGCCAGGTAATCGGTGTCCTGGGCGCCGACGATCACCAGGGTGGGCACCGTGATGCTGTCGAGCGACGTGATCACCCGAGCGTCCTTTTGCGCCATGACGCCGCGGGCGGCGCGCGGCAGCCCCTCGGGATGCTCATGCACCGCCTGCGTGAGTTCCGGCGAGACGTCGGCGGGCGCGTCGCCCCGCTCGAGTTGCCGGGCGCGTCGTTGCACCCACGCGTTCCACTTGGCGCGGGCCTCGTCGTTGCGGTAGCCCGGCCCCGTATCGACCAGCACCAGCGCGGCCACCCGCTGCGGATGGACGAGGTGGAAGGCCAGGGACAGGTAGCCGCCCAACGACATCCCGCCGAGCACGGCCCGGTCAGCCCCTGCCGCGTCGAGGACGGCCGCCATGTCGGCGACGCTGAGCTGCTCGGTGTAGGCATCCATGTCGTCGGGTGCGTCGCTGCTACCGTGGCCGCGCTGGTCCCAGACGATCACCGGCCGGTCCACGCTCAGGGCATCGACGTTGGGGTCCCACATGGCCGCGGTGGCGCCGAAACCGTGCGTGAGCAAAACCGGCACACCCCGCGCCAGCGGATTGTGCACCCGGAAGGCCAGCGTGACTCCGTCTCGCTGCAGTCGGTTCACGGCACCACCTCGGACCAGTGCTGGATGGCCGGGTAGAGCGCGTCGTGACGGGAAGCGACCAGCGCCGCACCGGGCCCGTCCGCCGGGTGATGATGCCCTCTACCTTCGTCTTGCCGGGTCCAGAGTCGACGGGTCAGCTGCTGCACGTCAGACTCGGCGCTAAACTAAAATCCGTTCTTTTGGCACTTGACAGTTCGGTTCTGACAAACCATTCCGATACGGCCCCAGTCTTGCTCGACGCCTCCTGCTTTGCCCGGACGTAGCACCTGCGGATCCTGCGTGAATATCGGGGTGAAGAGAAAATCGTCGATTATGGCAGGCATGTCATCGTCTGGGTCTGCGGAAGCGATGCCGCTGCCGCCTAGCAGAGCCGTCACCCCTATTCCGGTGCTGGCTATCAGGATGGCCAGCACTGTGCGAGCGAACCTGTGCAGGGTCATTGATCGCCCTCTCTGCCATCTGCGCCATCTGCCACGAATCCCTGGCTATGCCTGAAGTTTACTCGCCAAGCACCTTTGGGCATTCCGGCAAACAGGAACTGCGGGGCCACCAGTGGTGAGCGACGCAGCCGTTGCCAGACTGCCTCTTCTGAATCGCAAACCGGCGACAAACGCGCAACAACTCTGATTTCGTCAACCAGCAAAGCCGTGAGGAAATGAGGCGGTGCTTAGCGTATCGGCTGTGATGCCGATTTCCGCGGTCGTTCGCCGTGCTGCGGTTCTGGCCGTGTGCCTCGTCATATCGATGACCGCGCCGTCGGCAGGTGCCCAACCCGACGCCGAACCCCCTCCCGGTGCAGTGCCACCGTCCGACGGGTCGGTACCTCCCGGCGCACCGGCTAGGGTGAACACTCCTGACGGCTGGGTCCTGGCCCTCGGCGCGAAGGACGAGAAACACGTTCCGGTGGCGCCGCTGACCACCGCGCTGTCCTCCCGCGAATACCTCTCCAGCGGAATCTTTGGCGCTTCGCTAACCGGGCCGGAAGACCCCCGAGGCGTCCTGGAGGTCGGGTACGAGATCGGGTGCGGGATCGACCAGAGCACCTCCAACGGCTTCGTCATGGCAAATGGCAGCGGAGTCTCTCCCTCGCTCGCCGCCGAGCTGCCGCTGGGTCCCGGCCAGCCGCCGATCGTGATACCGCTGGCCAATGGGCAGTACAACAACGTGGTCAGCGTGGGCCTCAAGCCCGGATTCGTGGTCATCGTGCCGGTGGTCCGGAAAGAGTTCAAGGGGCCAAATCCCTGGATTATGATCAGCGACTTCCATATCAAGATCGACGGGTGCGTCGGCCAGTCGTTCATCCGCTCTTATGCGACCATGACCCGCATTACCGATGAGTCCGACGTGGTGCTGTCCTACGTCGGTTCCACCAAGGCCGTCTGATCGCGGTTGCCAAGACGATTGTCGTTCTGCGCCTGCAGGAATGAGTCCGTGGACGCGCGCTTCTTCGACGTCACCGGGTCCGTCCTTGACACGCCCGCCTGCTGGTTTCGGCAACTGACAGAGCGACTGCGACAGAAACTCTTCGGCTAGAACCTGGGCGAGGTACGTTCCTGGAATAGGGCTGATCGAGGGGAACGAGGGAGAATCGAGGGGGAAAAGTAATGACCTTTTCGGTGTGGCCGCCCGAGGTCAATTCGGTGTTGCTGCTTGCTGGACCGGGATCGGGGCCGATGCGGGAGGCGGCAGCGGCCTGGGACGGGATCGGCAGTGAATTGAGCTCAGCGGCGAACGCATTCGGCTCGATAACCTCGGACCTGGGGGCTCAGGCCTGGCAAGGCGCGGCGTCGGCGTCCATGACGACCGCGGCAGCCCGGTACGTGGACTGGCTGGGAAGGGCAGCCGCTCAAGCCGAACGGTCAGCGGCCCAAGCCCGAGCGGCGGCCATCGCCTATGAAGCAGCGCTGGCCGGCATCGTGCACCCTGAACTGATCACCGCCAACCGCGGCCAATTGGTGTCGCTGGTGGTCTCTAACCTGTTCGGTCAAAACGCACCGGCGATCGCGGCTGCCGAGGCTGCCTACGAGCAGATGTGGGCTCAGGATGTCGTCGCGATGTGCGGATATCACAGCAATGCCGCGGCGACGGTCGCGCAGTTGGCCCCGTGGGAACAAGTGCTGCCCAATCTGCCTGGACTGCCGGGCGAATTCGCCAAAGTGATCGGGAACGGTTTCGCCTTGGTAGAGCAGGAAATTCAGCAGACTCCCACGGCACTGGCGGGCGCATTCACCCGAGTATCAGACACCCTCATCACCGGCATCTTCGGGTCACCGGCTAATCCGCCTTTCGCGGCAACGCAGACGGGAACCTTCACCGGCACACCATCGCTGGCGACAAGAATTGAAGAAGCCGCGCTGTGGCCGGTAAAACCCCTCCTGAATTTGTCCGGCCTGGAAACTCAAATCGCGTCGCCCGGGAGTCCGCTCCTGGCATTGTTTGCCAGCGATATCCCGCCGCTATCGTGGTTTCTCGGCAACTCCCCGCCACCGTTCTTGAATTTGCTGCTGGGAGAGACGGTCCAGTACACCACATACAACGGGATGAGCGTTGTACAGATCACGCCGGCTCATCCGACAGGTGAATACGTCGTCGCCATTCACGGTGGCGCGTTTATCTTTCCGCCCTCGTTCTTGCACTGGATCAATTACTCGGTGATGGCCCAGCAGACGGGCGCGACCGTTCAAGTCCCGATTTACCCGTTGCTGCAAGAAGGCGGTACCGCCGGCACGGTGGTACCCACGATGGCCGGTTTCATCTCCACGCAAATCGCTCAACATCAGCCGTCCAACGTCAGCGTGATCGGCGACTCCGCGGGCGGCAACCTCGCCCTGGCGGCTACCCAATACCTGGTGGACCACGGCGAGCCCGTACCGGCGTCGATGGTTCTGGTGTCGCCATGGCTAGACGTAGGAATGACCAATCCGAACATTGCGTTAATCCAGGATCCGTTGCTTCCTGTCGGGCCTGCGCAGCAGATCGGCAAGGTGTGGGCAGGCAATCTCGGCGTGAACGACCCGCTGGTGAGTCCACTCAACGGCTCGCTGAGCGGACTGCCGCCAACATATGTCTACTCGGGCAACCTGGACATCCTGGCGGCCGACGTGTTGGTCCTGCAGCAAGCGGCGGCGACCCAAGGGGCCCCGATCAGCTTCGTCCTGGCCAACGGCCAGATTCACGACTGGATTCTGCTTACTCCCGACGGTGTCCAATACTGGCCGCAGATCAACCGGGAACTCGGTATCGCGGCCTGATCCCGCAACCGACTGGCGACGGGTAGCCGGATAGGCGTCGCGCCGTTGTTTACGACCGCTCGGGCGGGGAACTCAATCAGCTGCTTCGGTTGTCCGCGACGACTGGCGGAAGGAGCCATGGTGGCGGTCAAGAGTCTCGCCGGCTTCGCCGGCGCTTTTCATGAGGCCGTCGTTGCGGTACTGGATGCAATCGTCACCGCCGGGGACGAACGCCGCGAGCACCTCGAGCACGCCAAGCGCGCAGTCGAAAAGGCGTTACGCGATTCCCGCAGCGGCGCAGAGTGGTATCTGGCCGAGCACCTACGCCAGGGGATCAAGGACGTGGAGGCGCGAACGCGGGACGCCGCCTACTTTTCCTGGGCGCCGGCACCCGATCCGCGAGTTCGCAGATGAGTACTTACCAGACCTTAATAGTGGGAACGGACGGCTCGCAGACGTCGTTGTGTGCGGTCTACCGGGCAGGGGAAATTGCCGCGGAGCGCAAAGCCGGGCTGATCATTGCGACGGGGCACCCGTCGAGGTCGTCGGCGGCGCGCAGATCGTCGGCGATCTCGCGCGAGGCCAGCGCCTGGGCAACAGCGGCCGGCGCGAAAGATGTCGAGACCAAACCGATCCCGGGCGCTCCGGCGGCCGCGCTGGTGGACCTGGCCGGAAGGTCAAGGCAGATCTGCTGATAGTTGGCAGGGTCGGACTGGATCCGATGATCGGCCGGATTTTCTCGGTGCCGGGCAATGTCTCACGCAAGGCCCAAATCGACGTGCTGATCGTCAATACCACCGCCTGAATATGACCCTCGGCGGCTATGTGGGCTGCGCGTGGTCGGGCACCTCCTGAGAGGCTGACGCGGTCACAGGCCACATCAGCCTCACTGAGGCGGGCGCGGGCGATCTTGGAATGCGCTATCACCGGCGCCGGCACTTTTCAACGCAACCCCCGGGCCACGCTTGACCCGCGGGTCTGCGACCGCCCGGGCCGGGTCGGGCACGGTTGGCGCTCAGTCATGCCGGTGCAGGAAGCCGTGCAAAATCGCCTGGACGAGTTCGTCGATGATCGCCTCGCGCGGGGGCTGCTCAGGGCCGAAGAAGGCCGACCGCAGTGCGACCATGCCGACAATCATCGCCACCGTCGAGTGCGCCGGCAGGTCCGGCTGATTCGACCGGATCCCGCGTATCCGCATGCCCTCGGTGCTGATCCGACCGAGCACCGCGATGGCCCGGCGAATGTCGGCGATACCCGCGCCCGCAATCTCCGCCTGGCTGAACGCCTCCGATGCCGCCAGCGTCAGGAGCAGACCCCGATGCTCCACGAGCACGTCGTAGAGCTGCTCGACGAAATGGCGGGTCAGTTCCACTTCGTCGGTCTCCTCGGGGACGACCGACTGCCACGTCCGGCTGAACTCGTCGACGAAGCTGACGAACGGACAGACCAGAGCTTCCCGGAAGAGCCCGGCCTTCGAGCCGAAGTGCCGGAAGAGCAGGTATTCGCTGACTCCGGCGGCCTCGGCGATTTCACGCGTGGTGGTGCTGCGGTAGTCCTGGCGGGCGAACAGTTCGCGGGCCGCATCGAGCAGGAGCCGGCGCGGCTCACCGCGGGGCCTGCGGAGCGGCTGAACCGCTGCCCGGCCCGCCTGCTGCTTCCGGGGCGAAGGTCGCTGGGACACGGTCTTTTTGCTCCCTGGGCACTCCTGGAACCGCGCTCAGCGGTCGACGGCATTCACGAGAGAGGGCCTTGACCCGCAACTTAGAATAGTAACCACTATTACAAGCTGGCCATCCTGCCGGAAGGGCGTGTTGTGGGCGCGGTGATCATGCTCGGAACCCTGTTCGGGCTGATCGTCGTCATCGTCGGCCTGGTCAGCTACTTCGACCCGGAAGCGCGCCCCGGCGAGCGCGACAAGCGCTCTCGAGGAGCGCCGAGTTGACGCCGTTGCTGACGGCGGCCGTAATCTTCGGCTGGGGTAGCGGCATCGTGTTCACCGCCATCGGTGTGTATCTGAGCGTTCGCCGCCGTCGCCTGCACCCGTTGCTGCTGCTGTGCATCTCGGCGATCTCGTTCTCGTGGATCGAGGCGCCCTACGACTGGGCGATGTACGCACAGTTCCCGCCCGCCCTGCCCCGGGTGCCGTCGTGGTGGCCGCTGAACATGACGTGGGGCGGGCTGCCGTCGTCCGTGCCGGTCGGCTACATCGGCTACTTCGTGTTGCCCGCCGTGATCGGCGCCCCGCTCGGGCGACGATTGAGCGCGCGGTTTGGCTGGCTCGCCGGGAATAATAGGCCGCTCACGCTGCTGATCGTCGGACTCGTCGTCGGCTTCTGCTGGGCCTTCGTCTTCAACGCGTTCGTCGGAGCCCGCCTCGGCGTCTTTCATTACGGCTACGTGATCCCCGGCCTGGCAATCTTCGAGGGCACCAAGCATCAATATCCGGTCTACGACGCCGTCGCATTGGGTGTGCAGATGATGGTCTTCACCTACCTGCTCGGCCGCACAGATACCGAAGGACGAAACGTCATCGAGATGTGGGCCGACAAGCGCTCGGGCAGCCGGCTGCAGTCGGCCGTGCTGTCCGTCGCCGCCGTCGTTGTCATCGGAAACGTCCTCTACGGAGCGGTTTTCGCGCCGCATCTCGCCACCAAGCTGGGAGGCTGGGTGACTTCGGGGCCGACGGAGCAGCTGTTCCCCGGCGTGGCGAACCAACCCCGGCAGGGCGGATGAGTGGCTGCCGACCAGACTGCGGAGCTTTACTACGACCCGTTCGACTTCGACATCGACGACGATCCGTATCCGGTGTGGAAACGGATGCGGGCCGAGGCCCCACTGTATTTCAACGACAAGTACACCTTCTATGCGCTGAGCCGCCACAATGACGTAGCGGCCGCACTGCATGATTGGCAGACGTATCGGTCGGGACGCGGGACCACGGCCGACATCTTGTTCAGCGGCATCGAAGTTCCGCCGGGCATCCTGCTGTTCGAGGATCCACCGCTGCACGATCTGCATCGGCGCCTGTTGTCGCGCGTTTTCACCCCCCGGCGAATGCTGGCTGTCGAAGGGCTGGTGCGCGAATTATGTTGTCGCGCATTGGATCCGCGTCGCGACTCAGCCGGGTTCGACTTCGTCGCCGATCTGGGCGCGATCATGCCGATGCGCACGATCGGCTACCTGTTGGGCATCCCCGAGGAGGCGCAACAGCTGATCCGCGATCGTAACGACCGCAACCTTGCGCTCGGACCGAGCCGAGAGGGGGTCAGCCCGACGATCTTCGAGGATTCGATGGCGATGTTCGCCGAGTACATCGAGTGGCGCGCGACACATCCCTCCGACGACTTGATGACGGATCTGCTCAACGCGGAAGTTGAAGAAGCAGACGGATCCCGTCGCCGGCTGCAACGCACCGAAGTTCTGGCCTACACCGCGATGATCGCCGGCGCCGGCAACGAAACCACCGCCCGGCTGATCGGTTTCATGGGCCAACTGCTCGGCGAGCACCCCGACCAACGACACGAGCTTGTCCGTGATCCGTCCCTGATCGCCTCGGCGGTCGAGGAGACATTGCGCTACGAGCCGCCGTCGCCGGTGCAGGCGCGCTACGTCGCTCGCGACGTCGAGCTGTACGGGCACACCGTGACCGAGGGGTCCCACATGCTACTGCTCAACGGGTCGGCCAATCGGGACGAGACGAGATTCACCGAGCCGGATCGCTACGACATCCGCCGCACGGGTGGCCATTTGAGCTTCGGGCAGGGATTTCATTTCTGTCTCGGCGCAGCGCTGGCGCGGCTCGAGGCCCGGGTCGCATTCGAAGAGGTCCTCAAGCGATGGACCGACTGGGAGGTCGACTACGACAACGCCAGCAGGGCGCGGACGTCCAGTGTTCGGGGCTGGGCGCGACTACCGGTCAAGACGGTTGGGACCAAGCCCTGATCATGACGAAGCGGGTCAGCGGTGACCGGGCGCGTTGGGATTACAGTCGATGCGATCGGGGATGTAGCAGTCGGGAATGATCCAGTCGCTGAGCGGATCGTTGGGATTGACGCGCACCGAACCTTTCGGCAGCTCAGGAGCTTTGCCCGGTTCGAGGGCGAAGGTATTGGAGAAGATGGCCGGCTGATCGCGGACCAACCGGAGCAGCAGCCCACCCTGCCGGACACAGATAAGTCCAACGGCCGGTGACGCTTTGGACGGGTCCGGCATGGCCTCCGAGCTCGGGTAGACGAGGTTGCACAGATCCTGGGCGCTGAGGATGTGGTAGGGCGGGTCGTCGGCCTGCACCGGCGGGGCGAGAAACAGCCCCGCTCCGAGAAGACCCACTCCTATTGCACCTACGGCGAGTTCCCGAAACATGTCCACCACCTCGTGGTTGTGCGCGACTCAGCGGCATCATAGCGGCCGGAGGCGCGTGGCGGAACATTTCGCTTTCTCGCCCAAGCAGGCGATGCGGCGCAGCGTTATTCCTGCTGGACACCGGTCAGCTTGCGAATCGTTTGGAGTTCGCCGTCCTGATAGGCCCGCCCGTCCGGCCGCAGCAGGTCGCTGAACCACACCTTCGGTGGCGCGGGGTACGGGTGATCCCACGAGTCCCACGGCAGGTACGTCTGCGTCTTTCCGGCGACCAAACCCCAGTTGAACGCTCCCACGTTGTGCCGCTTGGCAATTGGCAGGATTCCCTCGACAGTGCTGCCCCGGGAGCGAGCCAGGTATTCGGTACAGACGACTGGGCGCCCCAGTGGCGAAAGTTCGGCGATCCGCGCCTCGAAGTCGGCCGGCGCGGCATAGCTGTGGAACGTGATCACGTCCGAGTTGTCCAGCTGGATGCCGCTGATGGTGCTGCGTTGGCCGGAGTCGGCCCAACTTCCTTGCCAGACCCCACTGGTCAACGGCTGGGCAGGATCGACTCCCCGCGCCCACCGGAACACCTGGGGCAGCAAGTCGGCGACCAGCGCCAGCTTGTCTTTGCGCTCCACCTTGCGATAGACGCGCGCGGGATTGTCTGGTTCATTCCATAGGTCCCAACCCAAAACCCGGTCGTCGCTGCGGAACTGGCCCACGACTCCGGTGACATAGTCGTAGAGCACACTGCGGTGGCGGTGGTCACCGAGGTGTTCGGCACCCGGGCTTTGCACCCACCCGGAGTTGTGCACGCCGGGCCGCGGTGCGCGCTGACGGCCCGGCCTGGGGAACGGGTCCCAGCAGGAGTCGAACAACACGAAAAGCGGCTTGATGCCGTGACGCGCGGCGATCGAGACGAACTGCGCGAGACGCCCTTGGAAGCCCTGGCGGTCCTGGGTCCACAGTTGGTCGTGCAGAAAGACGCGCACCGTGTTGAACCCGAGCGACCGCGCCGCGCCGAGTTCGCCGTCGATGCGCCGCGGGTCATAGGTGCCCGGCTGGAACATCTCCAGCTGGTTGACGGCGTTCGACGTGATGTAGTTGGCGCCGACGAGCCAGCCCTGCGCTCGATACCAGCTGTTGGCACGTTCGGCGGGCCACCGGCCCGGTTCGGCACCGGCGCGCGCGGCTGTGGTCAGCGCCGTGCCCGCTGCCAGCAACAGCGGTAGCTTGAGCGCGGTCCGACGGTCCACGAAAAAGACGATAATTTCCACAGGTGAGGTGGATAGGGTTGCTCGGCAACGTGTTTGGGGTTGCTTACCGATTCGAAACGTTCGAGCTTGGAAATTGTTACGTGCGGTGTGCCCAGCGGTTACGGCGATGCCGACGCGGTCGGCTTGTCGCGGAATCCCGGGCCGGCTTCGGGCGTCACATTGCGGGTAGTGATTTCCTCGCCGCAGCGTGAGCAGACCAGGCGCGGATCGACGAACTCTCCGCAGGTGTGATGGCGCAGCATGATCGGCGGCCCGTCGGGGTCGGGTAGGTGCTCGTCGCCCCACCGCATGAGCACGACGACCGCCGCGAAGAGTTCGCGGCCGGTCTCGGTAAGCCGGTACTCGTGCCGTTCAGGATCTTGCGAGTACGGAACCCGTTCCAGCAGGCCGGCGTCGACGAGCATCCGCAGCCGTGACGACAGGGTGGGCCGCGGAATAGTGAGATTGCGCGCGAACTGGCCGAAGCGCTGCACCCCGAAGAACGCCTCCCGCAGGATGAGCAGTGTCCAGCGCTCGCCGACCAACTCGAGGGCTCGCCCGACCGACTCCCCGGCGAAGCGGTGGGACAGATCGGCAGCGGCCATAGTTCAATGACTCTACCCGGTTCAATTACTGAACCGATAGGAGTACGTTGATTGAACCGTCACCGCCACAGGAGCCCCGATGCCTCAGCCGGACCCGACCGCCACCGACATCGTGACCGTCGCCGAGAAGATCGCACTCTCGGCTCGCGAGCTTTCCGGTCAGATCGACCACGATCGCCGACTTCCCGACCCACTCCTGGCCAGCCTGAATGCAGCCGGGCTGCTGCGCGCCACCATGCCCCTCGAGGTTGAGGCGTTGGAGCTGGCGCCCGGAGCGGCGCTGCGGTGCGCCGAAGCGATTGCGCGCGGTGACGCTTCCGCGGGATGGTGCGTGTCGATCGCGATCACCAGCGCCCTGCTGGTCGCCTACCTGCCGGAGTCCAGCCGCGAGGAGATGTTCGGCGGCGGACGGGGTGTCGCGGCCGGGGTGTGGGCGCCGCGGGGCACGGCGAAGTCGGGGGACGGCGGTGTCGTGGTGTCCGGGCGCTGGCCGTTCTGCAGCGGGATCAGCCACGCGGACATGATGTTCGCGGGTTGCTTCGTCGACGATCAGCGGGTGCCCTCCGTCGTCGCGTTGCCCAAAGCGGACCTGAAGGTCCTCGACACCTGGCACACCCTGGGCCTGCGTGGCACCGGCAGCCACGACAGCATCGCCGACGAGGTTTTCGTGCCCGCCGACCGGGTGTTCTCGGTGTTCGACGGACCCGCCCTGGAACGGCCGCTGTACCGCTTTCCGGTGTTCGGCTTCTTCGCGCTGTCGATCGGCGCCGCCGCATTGGGCAATGCCCGCGCCGCGATCGACGACCTCGTCGAACTGGCCGCCGGAAAGAAGGGCCTGGGCTCCACGCGCACCCTGGCCGAACGCCCGGCGACCCAGGCTGCGGTGGCGACGGCCGAAGCGGCGCTGGATGCAGCGCGCACGCTGTACTACCAGGCGATCGACGCTGCGTGGCGGGCCAGCCACGATGCTGATGCGGTGCCGGTGGCGTTGCGCAACCGGCTCCGGCTGGCGGCCACGCATGCGGTGCGGACTTCGGCCGACGTGGTGCGCACCATGTACGACCTGGCGGGGGGCAGCGCCATTTACGACAGCTCGCCACTGCAGCGCCGGTTCCGGGACGCCTTCACGGCCACCGCCCACTTCCAGGTCAACGAGGCCTCCCGTGAGCTGTCCGGCCGGGTGCTGCTCGACCAGCCCAGCGACGTGTCGATGCTGTGAGCGGCATGGACGTTGAAGTCGCCCTGCCGTTTTGGCTTGACCGGCCCGACCACGAAGCGATGGAAGTCGCACCGGCGGCCCGCGACGCGGGCTTCGACGGCCTCTGGATCGGCGAGATGGCCACTCATGACGGGTTCGCGCTGGGGACCGCGATCGGGCTGCGGGCGCCCAACCTGACCCTGAAAATCGGCCCGCTGGCCGTCGGTGTCCGCAGCCCGGTGGCACTGGCGCTGGGAGTCGGTTCGGTTGCCTCCCTCACCGGCAATCGGGTCGACCTTGCCCTGGGGGCGTCCAGTCCGGCGATCGTGAGCGGCTGGCACAACCGCCAGTGGGCACACCATGTGCCGGTCATGCGCGAGACCATCGAATGCCTGCGGTCGATATTGACCGGCGAGCGCGTCGACTACGTCGGCCGGCACGTCAGCAGCCGTGGTTTCCGGCTCCGCACCGCACCGCACGGTACCCGAATTGCGTTGGGGGCGTTCGGTCCTGGCATGATCCGGCTGGCGGCCCAGCATGCCGACGAGGTGGTGCTCAACCTCGCGTCGCCGGCGCGCGTCGCGCAGGTTCGCGAGGTGATCGACGCCGCAGCCGCCGCGGTCCGCCGTCCCGCACCGCGGCTGACGGTGTGGGTGCCGGTCGCGGTCAACCCGGGTGCTGCTGCACACGCGCAGCTGGCGGGTCAGGTGGCCGTCTATCTCGGGCCGCCCGGCTACGGCGAAATGTTCGCCACGCTGGGCTTCGGCGACCTCGTCCGCAGGGCGCGCACCGGCGCGACGCGACGCGAACTGTCGGCGGCCGTCCCCGTCGAACTGCTCGACCAGGTAGGTGCGCTGGGCGACGCCGACCGGATCGCGGCCCGGCTGCGCGCCTACCACCGAGCCGGGGCCGACTGTCTGGCCGTCGTGCCCTCGACAGCCGAAGACCCGGGTGGCCGAGCGACGCTGCGCGCTGTCCGGGAGATCGTGCCCCTGGTCGACACCGAGTGCCGTCCTGTCGAGTAGCCCAATCCCCGGATCTGCTGGTCAACTGCCCAGCCACGGGCACGGTCACGTCGAAACCGAGGACAATCCGGTGGCCGGCGACGATACTCAGCGGCATGGTCGCGACGCTGCCTTCCCCGCGTCTGATGGACGTTTCCACGATGGACGAGGTCATCGAAGACATCGAAGCGGTCATCGAATGGTCGGGGGAGACGGCGAGCCGGGTCGGCTACTTCGCGCTGGTGTACAAGCGGGCAACCATCGCGGTTCGCGATGCCATCAACGCGGGAATGTTCGCCGACCGACAGCGGATGACGCGGTTCGGCGTGGCATTCGCTCGCCGGTACTTCGATGCCGTGCAGAGCCGGTTCGGCGGTGACCACCGGAAGCCGACCCGGGTGTGGCAGGTCGCCTTCGATGTGAACGCCGCCGATAGCCCAATTGTCTTGCAGCACATCCTCACCGCGATGACCGCCCACGACACTTTCGACCTTGGTATTGCCGCCGCCGCGACGGCCGGAGATTCGCTGGAGCCGCTGCAGAGCGATTTCGACATCGTCAATGCCATTCTCAGCAGCCAGATCGGCGGAGTCCTGGACAGCATCGATCGCATTTCACCCGTCATGGCGGGGCTCCGTAAGATGTTGGGCAACAAGGACATCGGCTTCGTCGGCGCGGAACTCAAGCGTTCTCGTGACCTCGCGTGGACAATCGCGCAACAGCTTATCGCCGAGCCAGAGTCCAGCCGCGGCAAAATAGTCGACGATTACGACGCCATGATTGCCCGGGAGATCGAAAAATACTTGAACCCGCCGTGGGCGATATCGAAAATGGTCAAAGCCATCGCCAAGGGAGAAAGCCGCGACATAGCCTACAACCTGGGCATGCTTGACCAGACGGCATAATCACCTGACCGGTATTCAGCGGCTGATTTCGTGGTCCCGCGCAGCAGAGATTCTGGCGAAGAAGTATTCTGCGACACTGGAATACATGAGGCCATAGGACAACGCGAACAGTAATTCCTCCAGCGGGACCCCCGCGATGACCACACCCGAAAGGGCGGACAAGTTCCACACATGGAACAGGTAGCGCGGATATACCGCAGTGAACGTCACGAAGCACACAAAATACAGTCCCATGAATAGAAAGCCGGCCAGCATAATCATCGGGATCCGCGCCGGCCAGCATGCGCACGCGGCGGCGACACCGGCAAACAGCGCGATGACCGTGACGTAGATCGGGTTCACATTCGTCGTGGTGATGAGAGCGACAAAGACCGAGATCGGGAAAACCAGGGCAAGAATTTGGAGGGAGCGTGCACAGTGCGGTTGCCGCCCGCTTTTCCGGCCGATCTTGCGGAGCCCCGTGTAGATGGCGGCAACCATTCCGCCCGCCGCGAATGAGAACACAACACTTTCGATATCGACACCTATTCTGTTGTTCAGATCAAACAGACTCGGCGGATTCCAGTATCCGGACAAGAAGAGCGGTTCGGCAAGTCCGGTCAGTGCGGTGATCCCGCTGACCCGCAACATCGTCATGCGGCGCGCGGTATCCGCCTGGACCCAGAACCCGACCCAGATCAGCATCAGCCCTGCGCTGCCGATCAGATATGCATAGGTCACCTTCCGACTCGCTTTCTGGCTGTCCGGCCCACCCAGTTAGTCCCAGTTAGCGCCAGCATGCGGTAAGCGTGGGTTTAGCTTTGGCGCTTCGGGTGAAGTCTCAGGCGTGTCCGAGACGACCGAACTGACCAGCGGCGCCATCGCTCGGACGTGCGCAGGCCGCGGCGCCAAGGTGATCGTGGCAAACGGGGCCGGCTTAGCCGGCTTAGCCGACGGCCGAGTGCAACGGCAAACGGTAACCTCGATCGCCATGGGGGAGACGCGATGAGCGGGGGGCTGTTCGGCCTCCTGGACGACGTCGCGGCCCTGGCGCGGCTGGCCGCGGCCTCGGTCGACGACATCGGCAGCGCGGCCGGCCACGCGACCGTCAAGGCTGCCGGAGTGGTCGTCGACGACACCGCGGTCACGCCGCAATACGTGCACGGCATCACCGCCGAGCGCGAACTGCCGATCATCAAGCGCATTGCAATCGGATCGCTGCGCAACAAGCTGCTGATCATCCTGCCCGCCGCGATGCTGCTCAGTCAGTTCCTGCCGTGGCTGCTGACCCCGATCCTGATGCTGGGCGCCACCTACCTCTGCTACGAGGGTGCCGAAAAAGCCTGGAGCAGCATCCGCGGTCATGGTTCCGAGGCCGGCCCGGCCAGCGAGCAGGAGGTGGTGAGCGGCGCAGTCCGGACCGACCTCATCCTGTCGGCCGAGATCATGGTGATCGCTCTCAACGAGGTGGCCAGCCAGAGGTTCCTGCCGCGGCTCGTCATCCTGATCGTTGTTGCCCTGATCATCACCGCAGTGGTGTATGGGGCCGTCGGCGCCATCGTCAAGATGGACGACGTTGGCCTGCGGCTTGCCGACACCGGATCCCGTTTGGGCCGGCAGGTCGGCCGGGGCCTGGTCGCCGCGATGCCGAAACTGCTCTCAGCGCTCGCGACGGTCGGGACGGTGGCCATGCTGTGGGTGGGCGGCCACATCCTGTTGGTCGGCAGCGACCGCGTCGGCTGGCACCCGCCGTACGCCTTGGTTCACCACGTCGAGGAGCAGGTGCGCCACGTCGCGGGATCCGTGGGCGCGGTGCTTGCCTGGCTGGTCGACACCGGAACTTCGGCGGTCATCGGCTTGGCCGTCGGAGCGGTCGTGGTGGCGCTGGTGCATGCGTTGCCGTTCCGGCGGGACGGTCGCACCGCCGGCTAGATGAAGTCCGAGCCCCCGTCGACGTTCACCGTCGCGCCGGTGACATAGCCGTTGCGCCGCGACACCAAGTAAGCGGTGACGGAGGCGACCTCCTCGGGAAGACCGGCGCGGCCCAGATCGCATGGGTGGTGAAAATGCTTGTCAATCCACGTCATAACGTCGTGCGGATTGGTGGCATCCAGGCCGTCGGCGGCCAGTGCATCGTTGAGCTGTTCGGTGAAGCTAGCCGTGACGATGGTCCCCGGGCACACGCAGTTCACCAGAATGCCGTCCTTGGCAAGGCTTTTCGACAAGTTCTTGGTGACACTGGTCAGCGCTGCCTTCGATGCGGTGTAGCCGACCAGCCGCGGACTCTGCCGCTGAATGGAGTGCGCGGACAGGGTCACGATGCGGGCCCAGTCAGCGGCCCGCAGCAACGGCAAGGCCGCGCGAATCGAACGGACACCCGACATGGTGCCCAGTGTGAACGCGGCATCCCAGGCCGTATCGTCCATCTCTTCGAAATACCCGTCGCCCGGTCCGATCGTGTGGACCAGGCAATTCAGCTGCCCCCAGCGCTCGGATACGGCGGCGAAGGCACCGGCAATGGCGGCGGCGTCGGCCATGTCCGCACTGATTCCGACGGCATCCGGGGAGCCGGCAACGCGCAGTCTGTCCACTGCCGCATCGAGCGCCTCCCTGCCCCTGGCGACGACGGCCACACTGGCTCCTTCGGCGGCGAGGGTTTCCGCGATGGCCAAGCCCATGCCCTTGCTGCCCCCGGTGACCACAGCTTTCGATCCGGTGAAGCCGAGGTCCATCGCACCTTCTTAGCAGGCGGCTTAGCGGGCCGCTTAGCAGCCGGTGCCGGCTACTTCGGCGATGGTGTCCGGCGCCACGCCCAGCCCGCGCAAGCAGAACCGGACGGTGCGTTGCCGAACGCCGTCGCGTTCACCGTCACCGGATGCCCACTGCCGCTCGGTGCTCGCCCACACCACACCCTGGATGGAGTGCGCCTCGCTCACCGGATCGATGTCGCGGAACACCTCCTGTTGCAGGCCCAGGTGAAGCTGTTCGACCAGAGGCTCCAGCGTTTCGGCATAGGCCGGTGCGACGAGCTCAGGGGCGTTGAGCATGTGTGCTTGGGCCTCCACCGACAGGTGGCGCAGGTCGGCCTTCACGTTCTCGTCGAAGGCCAGGTCCAGTCGCGCGTCGATCCAGGCGGCCACCGCCTCGACCGGGTTGGCTGCCTTGGCCATTTGGGTTCGCAGCCGCGTTGCCTCGACCCGGGCCACCTCCAGGAAGACCGCCGCAACCAGTTGGTCTTTCGATTCGAAGTGCCGGTAGAAGGCACGGGTGCTCAGCTGCGCGCGGTCGAGGACGGTGGCGACGTTGAGCCCGCGTACCCCGTGCTCGCGCACCGACATCGAGGCGGCCACCAGGATGGCGCGTCGGATGCCGGGGTCCGGAGCAAGTTTGTGTCGACGCCGCGTGAGCCGGCCGCCGAGGTTGGTGGGTTGGCGGGAATTCCGGCTACTCGGATCCGTCATAGATGCGTAGGTACCCACCGCGCGGCCCACGAACACCCCGACGAGAGTCGTTCCGGGAAGCGTTACGGACAATAGGTGCGCATCGAGATCGCCACGTAATCCTCGGCGTTGCTGCTCAGCGCCGGATTGCTGGCCCGAAATGCCGCCACGATCTGGTCCACCGTCATGCCCCGGCGAAAGTTCAGGCAGACCAACTTGCCGTTGTAGACGGCGGCGTCGGGATTGGCGAAGGTGATGCCGCGGTCGTTGAGGGCCTGAATGTATCCGCTGTCCTGCTCCGGGGTCGAGGCGATGGTCGTGGGAGCCGGCGCGGTGGTCGCTGTGGGGGCGGCCGTCGTCGCCGCCGGAGCCGCGGGCGGCTGCGCCCCCTGGCGGGGGGACTTCTCCGTGGTCAGCGCCCAACCGCCGATCACGATGAGCACCGCGATGCCGATACCGAGCAGCAGCAGCGCCGAGGCGCGGCCCCACGTGGTGCCCCAGGTCTGGCCGGCCGCTTCGATTGCGACGGGCTGCTCGTCGTCGCGGAGGTCCTTGCCTTCGTCGGGTTCGGTGGGTTCGTCGGCTTCGTCGGTGTGCGACCATGCCGTGTGAACTGCATCGGTGGGTGCCGAATTCGGCAGGGCGGCAGTCTCGCCGCCGAGTGCGGCGGTGTCCTCGGAAGCCGGGACCGGCTCGGCCATGGGGCCATGGTAGTCAGGCCCGAGTCGATGGGCGATTCGCCGGTTGCCTTACGTCAGGTGGCGGTTTCGCCACCGTGCCCAGCGTCCGGTCGGCGACTGAATCGCGGCCATCACCGAGCTCATCGACGACGCCACCGACTTCGCGCGGGCCGTGGGCTCGGCGACCGGCGGGCCGTCGCCTTCCCACCACGTCGGCTGCAACAGCGCCGTCGTCACCGGGATGGCCTCGTCGACGCTGCCGCGTCCCCACTCGCAGGCGCGGTCGATGGCGGCGACGGACGGCGCCAGGTTGATGGGCGACAGCGTGGGCTGGAATTTGACCAGGTGATCGACATACGGCAGATTGCGCACCATCTGCAACTGGACGGCCTGGGTGATCGGGGCCAGCCACATATGCCGCGAATCCCATTGCGGATGAAAGCAATCGAAGGCCAGATAGCACGCGTTGCGGGTGCCGAGCTTGCCGTCGCGCACCCGCTTCCAGGCCAGCTCCACGGGCACGTTGCTGGCCGCGCCGCCGTCGACGATCGCCGCGATGTCCTTCTCGGCGCACAGCTCGTCGAGGATGCCGACCATGCGATGGTCGCGCGTTTCGTGGTGCAGCACACCGGGGATGGCCGACGAGAACGATGCGGCGTCGACGACGTCGAAGTCACGGTCGGAGTCGTCGCCGCTGATCACGATGGGCTTGACCACCCGCAAATCGATGAAGGCCGATACCTGCCACATCCGGGCCGCGACCAACGGTCCGATGCCGATCGGGCGAAACGGCAGCGACCGTAACTGCAGCGCCGCCAGTTCCGGACGGCGAAACCTCGACGGCAGCGCCGCATACGGCTGCCGGCGCACCCCGGCGACCACGATGTCGAACGGAATGGCCAAGTCCGACATGCGCATTCGCACGCCGTCTTCGCGGCTGAGCAGGGCCAGGGCGAACTGGTCGAAGCGCAGCGCGAAGACGCCGGCCAGGCCGTGACGGCGGCGCAGCCGCTCGGGTCCGAGAATGGCGCGGTACGACACCGTCTTGGCCCACTCCATGTACTCCTCGATCGGCACCGGCAGGGCGCGCGCCACCAGGCTGCCGATGATCGAGCCGAACGACGAGCCGATCATGTAGTCGGGCAGTTGGCCGGCCTCCAGGAGCCGCTGCAGACCGCCGATGTAGACGAAGCCCGCCCCCCCGCCGCCGCCGAGGATGGTGACGAGCTTCTTGTAGCCGACCTCGGAATCCAGCTCGGCGGCCGAGAAGTCGTTGCCGTGGCGTTCGATGAGCACTCGCCGCTGGTCGTCCTGGTCTGGCGCCAGAGCCTGCAGCGCATCGCGTGCCGCCTTCAGGGCAGTGACCGGATCCGCCTCCTCGCGCAGCGGTCCGTACAGCGCGTCGGTGACCCTGGAGCGCCACGGCGCGACTTCGGCGCCGACCGACGCGTCACCACGGCCACGGCTGCCCCCGGGCCCGGCTGCGCCCGGCTCGAAGTCGGAGAGCCTGGCGAAATTGAGGATGTAGCGCAACTTGCGCAGTTGCTCGTCGCTCAGCACGTCCGGGTTGGCGAGGTGCTGGCGGATCAGCCGGTTCTCCATCTTCTGCAGCAGCAGGGCCGGCTCGGCCGAGGGCAGGTCGACGGTGTCGGGCGCCGCCTCGGCCGCCTCACCATCGAAGGCCTCGTGCTCGAACTCCTCGATGAAGTCGAACTCGGCGTCGCGGCGGCCGAAGCGGCCGCGCACGGCGTCGGCGAACGGAATGTCCATGGGCACCAATCTTGTCGGCTAGCGTCCGGGCACGGAAACCGTGGGCAGGGCCGAGCTGCCCGGCCAGCAACCCAGCGGGCTGATCCCCTTGTTGATCGCGGCCGTAATGCAGTTCTGCACCACGACGTTGGGGTCGTTGCTGATCGAGCGGGACAGGATCTCGTTGGCCTTGGCCTGGGCTTCGGCGGTCCGTTGCGCCTCCACCGCGATCGAGGTCTGGGCGCGTTGCTGGTTGAGCTGATTGATCTTGTCCTCGGTGCCCTGGTCGTACTGGATGGTGGGGACGTTGACGTCGAAAATGTCGACCTGGCCACTGACATCCTGGCGCATGATGTCGGCGGCGCGCTTGGCGAGCTTCGGCAGCGGGGAGACGTCGAGGTTCTGCGGGTCCAGCGGGTTGAACGCGGCGAACACCTCGTTGAGCGCCACCGAAAGATTCCGCTCGATCAGGTTGACGCGCACGTTGTCGAAGGTCTTGTACTGCTGGAACAGTTCCGGGGCGGCGGGCTGCTTGAGCTGCCAGCGGATGCTGACGTCGGCCAGAGCAGTGGATTGATTGCCCAGCCGCACCATGATCCGCTGATCGTTGTTGCCCTCCTTGACGTATTTGTCGATCTGCACCGCGCCATCCATCTGGTGGGTCATCTGCCACGGCCACTTGCCGTGGAAGCCGTTGTTCAGGCTGACGCCGTTGGGGCGCCCGAAGGCGGTGACGATGGCGATTTGGCGGGTCCCGACGATGGTGAAGCAGCCCAACAGGAAGAACAACGCCGACGCTGCCAGGGCGGCGATGGTCAGCGTCTTAGCGCGGGCGCGGGCTTTGTCGGCGCCGGCGAACACCCACAGCAATGCCGCGACTCCGGCCACGATCAAACCCATGATGAACAGCACGATCTGCCACGTCATCCCTTAGCTCCTTCTGCTGGTGGTGTGGTCAGCAGGGTAGGCGATGGCGCGGGCTCAGGTGCCGCAGAAGGT
Source organism: Mycobacterium pseudokansasii (assembly GCF_900566075.1). Classification (NCBI taxonomy): domain Bacteria; kingdom Bacillati; phylum Actinomycetota; class Actinomycetes; order Mycobacteriales; family Mycobacteriaceae; genus Mycobacterium; species Mycobacterium pseudokansasii. Next base: position 1,699,074 of record NZ_UPHU01000001.1, read on the forward strand.
GCGGTAGGCGCCGAAATCCCCGGGCGCGGGACTGGCGTAGCGCTGCAGGCCCGGCCGTTCGGCATAGGGGTGGGTGACGGCGTCGAGGAGCCGTTCGACGGGACCGAGATCGCCGTCGGTCGCCGCTGTCAGAGCCTCCTCGACCAGGTGATTGCGAGCGATGTAGATCGGGTTGACCCGGTCCATCAGCTCGGTGTCCGGCCCCAGGGCCTGCCACCGCGACAGCCAGCCGTCGAACCTGGCGAGGTCGACGAACAGTCCGCGCGCGGGTTCGGCGTCGCCGCGGGCCGCCTTGGCGAGGTGGCGGAAGAACGACGTGTAGTCGACGCGGCTTTCCTGCAGCATCGGCAGTAACTCGTCGACCAGCGTGGTGGGTGTGGTCAAACCCAGCTTGGCCCGCATGCCCGACGACCACACCGCGTCACAGCGGTCGCGGAATACACCGAACGCTTGCTCGGCGAGTGCGATGGCCTCCTGGGTGTCGTCGGCGAGCAGCGGAAGCAGCGCCTCGGCGCAGCGGGCGAGGTTCCAGCCGGCGATGACCGGCTGATTGCCGTAGGCATAGCGGCCCCAGTGGTCGATGGAACTGAACACCGTTTCGGGGTCGTAGGCCTCCATGAACGCGCACGGCCCGTAGTCGATGGTCTCGCCGGAGATGGTCATGTTGTCGGTGTTCATCACCCCGTGGACGAAGCCGACGAGCATCCACTGGGCGATCAGCGACGCCTGCGCGGCGACCACCGCCTCGAACAGCGCCAGGTAGGGACGCTCGGCCTCGGCAGCGCCGGGGTGATGGCGGGCGATCGCATGGTCGGCCAACCTCCGCAGTAGGCCGAGGTCGCCGGTGAATGCCGCGTACTGGAAGCTGCCGACGCGCAGGTGGCTGCTTGCGACCCGCACCAACAGGGCGCCGGGCAGCACGGTCTCGCGCTGTACCGGGCGACCGGTACCCACGACGGCCAGGGAGCGCGTCGTCGGGATGCCCAGCGCGTGCATCGATTCGCTGACGACGTATTCGCGCAGCATCGGGCCGACGACCGCCCAGCCGTCGCCGCCGCGCGCGAACGGCGTGGGCCCGGAGCCCTTCAGATGGATGTCGCGAAGGCGACCGTCGGCGGTGGCGAGCTCGCCCAGCAGCAGCGCCCGCCCGTCGCCCAACCGCGGGACGTAGCCGCCGAACTGATGGCCGGCGTAGGCCTGGGCTACCGGCGCGGCGCCGTCGGGCAGCAGGGTGCCGACCAGAAACCGCACCCCGTCGGGGCTGCGCAGCCAGGTCGCGTCGAGGTCAAGCTGCGTGCTCAGCGGCTCGTTGAGCACCAGCAGCCGCGGGTCCGGCGGCGTATCGGCTTGCCAGCGGACCGCCATCTCCGGCAACGCGCGAAAGAACCGGTCCTGTAGCGCGACTGTCATATCCGGTGCAACGCTCACCTGATCCAGACTACGGAGCTGTGGCTTCGGGCCCGCGCGTTATGAGGCGAGCGCTTGGTCGATCAGCGTCTCAGCTGCCGCGCGGGCCTGCGTCCACGTCGATGCATCGTTGAGCGAGGTAGCCAGCGCGGCCGCACCTTCGTAGAGAACGGCGAGTTGATTGCCTAGTGAGCGCGGATTGCTGGCGCCCGCATCCCGGGCCAGTTCGGTGAGCCCATCGATGAAATTCTGTTTGGTTGCGCGGACTATTCTTTCAACTCCTGGCATCGCTCCCGCTGCCTCTACGGCAGCATTGTGAAAGGGACAGCCCCGCAGCGGCGCTGTTCCGGCACGAGGACTGTCGAACAACGCCAGTAATCGGCTTCGCGGCGTCTGCTGTGCGGCTTTGCCGCTGACCCGCAGCGGATTGGCGGCAACGTCTCCAATGCTGCGCAGGTACTCTTCGACTACCGCTGTCTTGCTCGGAAAGTGTTGATACAGAGTACGTTTGGACACCGACGATTCGCTCGCCAGTCGTTCGACGCCGGTGGCGTTGATGCCCTCCCGGTAGAACAGCTCGGCAGCCGCGTCCAGGATGCGCTGACGTGCTCCACGGCCGCCCTTGCGTGTCGCATGCTGCCTAGCCATGGGCGGAAGTATACCGAACGGTTTACATATCGCATCAAGCGGTGTAGCGTTGCGCAAGCAAAAGTACACCAGTCGGTTTACTAGGAGTGGAGATGAACGGACGATCGCCAGTGGTATTGGTTACCGGCGTTTCCTCGGGAATCGGGCTCGCCGTGGCGAACGCTTTCGCGGCGAAGGGTTTTGAGGTCTTCGGCACGAGTCGCAACCCGAGTGGAACGCAACCGATACCCGGGGTGGAACTGGTGCAGTTGGATGTCACCGACGCCGCGTCGGTCAGCGCGGCCGTCGCCTCGGTGATCCGGCGGGCCGGTCGCATCGACATCCTGGTCAACAATGCCGGCATAGGGATCATCGGTGCCGCGGAAGAGAGCTCGGTGACCCAGGCGCAGCAGCTCTTCGACACCAACTTCTTCGGCCTGGTGCGGCTGACTCGTGAGGTGCTGCCGCATCTGCGCGCGCAGGGCGGCGGCCGCATCATCAACATCGGCTCGGTGTTGGGTTTGTTGCCCGCGCCCTACGCCGCGCTCTACTCGGCTTCGAAGCATGCCGTCGAGGGGTACTCCGGGTCCCTGGATCATGAAACCCGGGAATTCGGCGTGCGGGTGTCAGTCGTCGAACCCGGTTTCACCAAGACGTCGTTCGGCGCCAATGCGTTCGACGCCGATTCACTGATAGACAGTTACGTGGCCGCTCGCGAGAACGCCCGACGCGTCATCACCGAGGGAGTGCACCACGGGGATGATCCCGCGGTGGTGGCTCGGGCCGTCCTCAAGGCGGCGACCAGCCGAAGGCCGAAGGTGCGCTATCCGGCCGGCAACCTGGCGCGCGGACTGTCGCTGCTGCGCAAGTTCGCCCCGGAAGCGCTGATGGACAAGGGAATTCGCAAAGCGAACAAGGTGACGTCGACATCGAAACCGGTCGCCAGCCGGTTACCCAGCGCAGTGGGGTAGGTAAGTACCTCATCCGCGCCGGCCGCCCGCATGAGCGGCGTGCGAGGCTGGCGCTGGTCGCGCCCGGACATCGGTAATACGCTCAGTCGGTGCCGGCTACGCGCTATGTCGACTTGCATGGTGTGCCAGGCATCTGGCAACTCCTGGCGGTGGTTGCCAGGCGGACGCCGTGGATCCTGCGCGGCGCGTGCCGCATTGTTCCGCCCACCTGCCGAAGGCCATCGCGTAAATAACGATTAGGAGGAAGCATGCGGTTCGGTGTGCTCACATTCGTCACCGACGAGGGCATTGGCCCGGCACAGCTGGGGGCGGCCTTGGAACAGCGCGGATTCGAGTCGCTGTTTCTTGCCGAACACACCCATATCCCGGTCGACACGCGCAGCCCCTACCCGGCTGGTGGCCCGATTCCGCACAAGTACTACCGGACGTTGGATCCGTTCGTGGCGTTGGCCGCGACCGCGGTTGCCACCGAGACGCTGGTTTTGGGCACCGGCATCGCGTTGGTTCCGGAGCGCGATCCGATCCTGACAGCCAAAGAGGTTGCCTCACTGGACCTGGTGTCGCAGGGGCGGTTTCGCTTCGGCGTCGGCGTGGGCTGGCTGCGCGAAGAAGTCGCCAACCACGGTGTCGATCCGGCGGTGCGCGGACGGGTGACCGATGAGCGGCTGCGCGCGATAATCGAGATCTGGACGCAGGAGAAAGCCGAATTCCATGGGAAATACGTCGATTTCGACCCGCTTTACTGCTGGCCGAAGCCGGTGACGAAGCCCTATCCGCCGCTGTATGTCGGCGGTGGGCCGGCGAACTTCACCCGCATCGCCGAGCTGAAAGCCGGTTGGATCGCGATCAGCCCATCATCGGAGCAACTGTCGCGCCCGCTGGAGCGGCTGCGCGCGCTGGCCGGCAGCGAGGTACCGGTGACCGTCTGCCACTGGGGCGACCCGACGGCCACAGATCTCGAAGGCTACGGGCCGTTGGGGGTCGAGCGGGTTTTGGTGGACCTGCCCACCGAGCCATACGACCCGACGCTTCGACATCTGGACAAGCTGGCGACCGAACTCGGCCGCCTCAGCGCGTAGTGCGCCGACGCCGTCGCGGCATCGCAGCCCGACGATGATCACGACGACGCCGGCCACGATGGCCGCCGCAAGTGACAGGAACAGGAAAGTCACGACGCCTTCCTGTGCCGCGGAGGCCTGGTGGCTGCCCGCCGCGATCGGCGCGAGTCTGTGCCCCGCGCCCCATGCGGCCGCCAGCAGCGGTGCCAACCAGTTCGCGTAGGCGGCATATGCGATCAACACGACCACGGTGACCTGCCATGCCTGAGGCAGGTGCAGGTGCGGCCAGAGCAGGCCGAGCAGCACCAGGAACATGCCGTTGAGGACGGCTTCGAGGTGGCTGGACAACGCCATCCGGGGGTTCTTCACCACCGGCCCAGCGAATCCGGTGAGCAGACCGATCAGGAACAGCACCAGCCCGAGGGTGAACAGCAATGTCTGCATAGCAAAACCCTATCGACGCGCGGCTGTTCGTAACAGGTTGGCGGAGACCGGCGTGATCGCGGTGCGGCGGTTAGAGTCGGGCGTGGCTCTCCACCTGACCGCCGAACTTCAGGCGAACTATCAGCGCTTCATCGAGCGGGTGCGCGCGACCCGAGAAGTTTGGGTGCTGCTAGGCCCCGATCTGCGGGGAGCGTGGGTGCACTCGAATGACTACGTGACCGAAGACGACGAGCCGGTCTGCGTACATCTGGTCTACTCCACCGCGGCCTATGCGCGCCGGCACGCGACGGGGGAGTGGGCGGGTATGGAACCGGTTTCGTTGACCCTCGACGAGTTCATCGACGGGCCGCTGAGGGGCATGCATGAGGGCGGTGACTTGTTGGGACCCGATTTCAATGCCGACCTCGCCGGGCTTGAAATCGAGCCCATCGATTTGGCCAAGGCGCTGCTCGGGGAGCCGTGAGCGCGCGGCAGCGCCGTCCGGACTACCTGAATCTCCCCAGCACTCGACGTACCACACCGCCGGACGGGTCGGCCGGCGGCTGACGCTCGGCATACGGCCACGGCTGATTGCGTTCCGGCACCGACACCGCCCGTTGCTGCTTGAGCTGCATCCGCAGATGTTGGCGCAGCTCGTGCAGGTCAGGGTCGGTCCATCGGTTGTGGGCCTCGATGGGGTCGGTGGTCAGGTCGTAGAGCTCCCACTGGTCGTCGACCGGATCGGTGCGGTACGCCTCGCCGCCGATGCCGTTGCCGGCGAGGTGACGCACGCCCGGTTCGGTCCAGGTGGCCGGGTCGTCGAAGGTGCGTACCAGTTTCCACAGGTGCCCGGCGCCGCCGACGGCGTCGGAGTCGTCGACGCGCCCGACGAGCCCCTCGAAGTTGGAGGCCACGTGCGCGGGCACCTTGATCCGCAGCGGCGCTGGCGGATTCACGGTTCGGCCCAGTTGCCGGGCAAACGCCGACGCGCCGGTGTCGCCTTCGAGCACGTTGTCACGCGTCATCAGGTAGACGGCCCGGGACTGATCGGCGGGTCCGCCGTCGACAACCGGCATCAGGTTGCGGCCGGGAAGGGGGTGCACCTCGGTGAACGACTCGGCGAGTTGCGCGGCCGCGACGTCGACGTCGACCCCCGCCGCGCCGAGCAGCGTGGGCACCAGGTCGATGTGCGATGTCGGCGCCGAAACGGTGCGCGCCGTCGTCGCGCCGGCGCCGATGCGGGCGATCACGAACGGCACCCGGGTGGCCTCGTCGTACAGGTTGAACCACTTCTGGTGAAGTCCGCCGTGAGCGCCCAGCAGGTCGCCGTGATCGGCGGTGCGCACCAGAACTGCATTGTCCGAGCCGCCCTCGGTGACTGCTCGGCGCACCCGGTCGATCGGCCCCTCGACCTCGGCGTGCAGCCGGTAGTAGAGGTCGCGGTAGCGCTGCGCGTTGCGTCCATAGTTGCGTTTGACCACCCGCGCCGGACCGTAACCGGAGTAATAGGCCTCCCGGAACGCGATCTGGGCAGCCGGTTTTGCCCGCAGATCTTCGTCAGCGGTGGGCGCGGGGGGCACCGGCGGCGGGTCCAGCGGGGACGGCTTGAGCGGATTGCGTCGCACCCACGCCGGGAACAGCACGATGTCGTGCGGGTTGACGAAGCTGGCCACCAGCAGGAACGGGCGCAGCGCCGCGGCGTCACCGGCGCGCCGGCGCGCGTAACGGTCGTTCAGCCAGGCGACCACCCGATCGGCGATCAGCGGGTCGCGGCGCAGACCGCAGTCGGACATGCCGGCCCCGTGCGGTTCGGGACCCACCCAACCGGAGAAACCGTAGGGGCCCAGCGGGTCGGCGTCGAGGTAGTGCTGCACCGCGGCCGGGTCGACGACGCCGTCGTCGTCATTGGTGGCCAGGGATCCGCCCGTCGCCGGGTCGTGCAGGTCGGCGTGCGAAATGTGCCACTTGCCGTCGTAGTGGGTGTCATAGCCGGCCGCGCGGAACCAGTTGCCCAGGGTCGGCACCTCGCCGGCGCGCAGCCAGCGCAGCCGCGAGTCGTCGAAGCGTTTGCCGATGCCGTCGGTCTGGGTGACCCCATGCAGGTCGGGGTAGTGACCGGTGAACATCGTGGGGCGGCTGGGCACGCAGGCCAGCGAGCCGGTGTAGTGGCGCGTGAAATTCACCCCGTGCTCGTCGAACCAGCGGCGTCCGGTCAGGGTGCGCTGCCGCCAGGCCAGGATGTCGGCCGACTCGTAGGGCGGTACCGCGCGCTCCTCGTCGGTCATCACGATGACGATGTCGGGGCGATCAGACATGCGTGTTCTCCAATCGGTGTGCCAGCCCGGCCAGCATCGCCTCGGACTGCTTGGCCAGGACGCGCAGCGCGACCCATTCCGCCATCCGTGCCGGCTTGCCGTCGCCGACCTCGACCGTGCTGGTCAGGCTCACCACTGTGGCGGCGCCGCCCGGGCCGCTGGGCCGCAGCGTCCAGCAATTGGCGACCTTGCGTAGCCGCGGCGGCAGGCCCTCGATGTCGTAGGCCAGTCTGGTGGGTGGCTCGAACTCGGTGATGCGTTCCACCAGCGCGTTGCTGCCCACCTGCACCCGGCGGGTGGTGCCCACGGGCCCGCCGCCCGGGCCGTGGTTCAACACACACGAATGGTCGACGCCGCCGGCCCACGAACTCAGGGCGCCGAAGTCGGCCAGGATGTCCCAAATCGCCTGCGGCTCGGCCGTTATGGTCCGGCTGCGACTGATGCCTGCCACTCCGCCATCCAACACCATCGCGGGCCAAGGCTTTTCATGCGGTTGACGCAGACCCGGTTCGTGCGGGCTCAGGGTAGCAGGATGCGCAGCCGCTCCCAGCCGCGAACCGTGGAGGTCGGCGCGAGCTTGAGGCTGTCGTAGTCGATGTCCCATTCGGGCCAGCGGTTGAGTAATTCGTCGAGGGCGACCCGGCCTTCCAGGCGTGCCAGGTTGGCGCCGAGGCAGTAGTGCACCCCCTTGCCGAACGTGAGGTGGGAGATGTTGTCGCGGCGGATGTTGAACGTGTCGGGATCCTGGTAGCGCAACGGGTCTCGGTTGGCGGCGCCGAAGAGCAGCAGGATGGCGCTGTGGGCGGGCACGGTGGTGTCGTAGCACGCGAAGTCGCGGAGGGTGTAGCGCGCGACATGGGGTCCGGTGGGCTCGTAGCGCAACGTCTCGTCGACGGTGCGGGTCAACAGCGACCGGTCGTGCGCGACGTCGCGGCGCCGGTCGGGATGCTCGGCGAGCACCTTGGCCAGCCAGCCGATCAGCCGGCCGGTGGTTTCGTTGCCGGCGCCGGCGACGACCTGGGTGTAGTGCAGCACCTCGGTGCGGGTGAGCTTTCTTGTCACGCCGTGCTCGTCTTCGAACTCGACGTTGAGCAGCGCGGTCATCAGGTCGTCGGAGGGGTTCTTGGCGCGCCAATCGATGTAGTCGGCGTAGATGCTGCCGTCGGCGATCTTGCCCGGATTGGCCACCCTCATCGGCGTGCCGGGTTTGGTGCGCAGGTTCGCGTCGTTGGCGTCGCGCACGCTGACCTGGTCGCTCTCCGGGATGCCCAGCAGCATGCCGATGACGCGCATCGGCATCATCGAAGCGAGGTTGGCGATGATGTCGAAGCCGTCCGAGCCGACCAGCGGATCCAGGCAGCGAACGCAGTACGCCCGGATCTGGTCTTCGAGCTCGGCCATCCGGCGCGGGGTGAAGACCCGCGACATGACGCCGCGCAGCCTCGTGTGTGCCGGCGGGTCCTGGAACATCATCACGCCGGGGGGCATGTCGAACTTGGACTGGATCAGTTCGAGGATGTCGCTTCGGCTGTTGGAGAAAGTCTCCCAATCCGACAGCGCCTTCTCGACGTCGGAGTGCCGTGACAGCGCCCAGAAGTTGTAGCGCTCGTTGTAGTAGAGCGGCGCCTCGTCGCGCAGGCGGGCGTAGGTGGGGTAGGGGTCGGCGGCGATGCTGACGTCGTAGGGGTCGTAGTAGAGCCCGGTTCTCATGTGCTGGTCCTTACTTCAGGCAGCTGCCGGCATCGACGGGCAGCGCGACGCCGGTGATGTATCGCGACTCGTCGGAGGCCAGGAAGAGCACCGCATTGCTGATGTCCTCGGCTGTCACCCACGGGATCGGCAGGATGTGAAAGGTCTGGCAGATCGGGGCAAAGTCGTCGAGGCCCGGATTTTCGAGGTCGGGCCGGAACAGGCGAAAAGTGTTGTCGTTGATCAGCAACGGCGTGTTCACGTGTGTCGGGTGCACCGAGTTGACGCGGATGTTGCGCGGACCCAGCTCGACGGCGAAGGACCGCATCAGGCCGACAACCCCGTGTTTGGCGGCCACATAGTGCCCGGTGTGGGGATATGCCTTGAGCCCGGCGACCGAGCTGGTCAAGATGATTGATGCGCCCGAATCCAAATGGGGCACTGCGGCTTTCACCGACTTCCAGACGCCGCTGAGGTTGATGTCGATCATTGCTGCCACAGGTCTTCGTCCATGCGGTCCAGCCGGACTCCCACGGTGCCGATGCCGGCGTTGGCGACGACGATGTCCAGCCGGCCGAGTTGCTCGACCCCGCCGTCGACGGCGGCTTTGAGCGAGCCGTAATCGCGGACGTCGACTTCGGCGGTGACGATCCGCCGGTCCAGAGCTTTGACGAGGTCGGCCGTCTCCGCGAGGTCTTCGGGCGTCGCCGGTGGTGCCGCCGAGTTCTCGATCGGTTGGCAGATGTCGACCGCGATGATGTCGGCGCCTTCCTGCGCAAGCCGCACGGCGTGACTGCGGCCCTGGCCGCGGGCCGCGCCGGTGATAACCGCGACCTTGTCGTCGACTCGGCCGGCCATCGCTCCTCCTCGTTGAGTAACGTTGTTACACCCGGTACGGTAACGACGTTACTGAGCGAGGGCAAGGGTGGTGTTGGTGACCGGCGACCCGGAAAGCCCGCACGACCGCAACCTTGATCCCATCCTGGAAGTGGTCGTCGACATCCTGGAGACCGCAGGCTACGACGCCGTCCAGCTGCGGGAGGTAGCTCGGCGCGCGCGGACCTCACTGGCCACCATCTACAAGCGGTATCCGACTCGAGACGCGCTGATCCTGGCGGCGCTGGAGCGCTGGATGGACGAGAACCGCTACGCCGGTTTGGCCACGCAGCAACCTCGCCCGGACGAATCCATCTACGACGGCCTGCTGCGCGTGTTCCGGACGATTTTCGAACCCTGGGAGCGTCACCCGGACATGCTGCGGGCCTATTACCGTGCGCGGTCCGCCCCCGGCGGTCAGCAGCTGGTGAGCCGGGGTCTGGACGCCGTCGTGCCCGCCGCGATGGCCGTGCTCGGCGAGGCCGACCCCGACCTCGTCGCAGATCTGCCCCCGATCGTGTCCAACCTGGCCTACGGCCTGGTGGCGCGATTCACCGCCGGCGAAATCGCCATCACCGAGATCTTGCCGACCCTGGACCGCGCCCTGTTCCGGCTGACGGCGGGCCACGAACGTCGTGGTTCGCGCCGCTGAGGCGGGTCAGCCGGACGGCTCATTTCGCGATGAGGCTACGGTTTAGGCAGGTTTACGGAACCGCGCTACACACCCACGGAAATGATGATGACCACTGAACACGCAATGTATGAGCAGGTCGACGGCACCGCTACGGATCCCGATGACATCGGTTCACGCATCGATCCCGTTCTCGCCCGAAGCTGGCTGTTGGTCAACGGCGCGCACGCCGAGCGATTCCAGTCCGCGGCGCACTCTCGTGCCGACATCGTCGTCCTTGACATCGAGGATGCCGTGGCGCCCAAAGACAAGCCCACCGCCCGCGACAATGTGGTGCGGTGGCTGGGCGCCGGAAACGGCGACTGGGTTCGCATCAACGGCTTCGGCACCCCGTGGTGGGCGGATGACATAGCCGCGCTGGCCGGCACGTCGATCGGCGGCGTGATGCTGGCGATGGTGGAATCGGTGGACCATGTCACCGAGACCGCGCTGCGACTGCCGAATGTGCCGATCGTGGCGCTCGTCGAAACGGCGCGGGGCCTGGAGCGCATCACCGAGATCGCCGCGGCAAAGGGCACCTTCCGGCTGGCCTTCGGCATCGGCGATTTCCGCCGCGACACCGGTTTCGGCGAGGAACCGACCACCTTGGCCTACGCCCGGTCACGGTTCACCATCGCCGCCAAGGCGGCCAACCTGCCCAGTGCCATCGACGGGCCGACCATCGGTACCAACCCGCTCAAGCTCATCGAGGCCACGGCGGTCTCCGTCGAATTCGGCATGACCGGCAAGATCTGTCTCTCGCCCGAACAATGCGCCGTGGTAAACGAGGGATTGTCGCCGTCGCAAGACGAAATCGGCTGGGCCAAAGAGTTTTTCGCCGAGTTCCAGCGCGACGGCGGAGAGATCCGCAATGGCTCCGACCTGCCGCGCATTGCGCGGGCCACCAAGATCCTCGACCTGGCCCGCGCCTACGGCATCGAAGTCTCGGAGTTCGAGGACGAACGGGTTCACATGCCCGCCCCGACGGACACCTATCACTATTAGGCGCCTGTCAGGCGGCGTGTCGAGCGAGCGCGATGCCGATGCGGACCTCGACGTCGCTGACCGTGATCGGTGGTATCCGCGGTGGGGCACCGGACCGGTATCGCTTACCCGTCGGCGTGGTGAATTCGGCTGTGTGCGTGTGGTTTTCGTCGCTTGTCGTCACCTGCCAGCCAGGGGCTTGCTTGGCGTAGTTGCAGCGCTCGCAGGAGCCGAGCCCGTTATTCGCGGTAGTCGCACCGCCTTCGGCCCATGGCCGGGCATGGTCGCGGTGTCGGATCGGCGCGTCGCAGTAGGGCGTTCGGCACCGCTGATCCCGCAACTCGATGAAGGCGGCCAGCCCGCGAGGAAACCGCCGCGCGCGTGACTCCATAGCGACCAGCGCTCCGCTCCGCGGATGGGCATAAAGCCTGCGCAGCGTTGCCCGTGAGCGCGGATCAGCGACGGTGTCGGCGACCATCGCGCGGGCCACAGCCGCAGGGATGGGGCCATAGCCGCAGACATCCGCCGGTGCGCTGTCGGAGCCGAGCAGCGTCTCGTCGGACAGGACTAGGTTGACCGCGATCGGCGTCGGGACCGTCGCGGCCCGGCCGGTGACCCGCTCGACCAGGGTGTCTGCCATGACCTGTCCGCGTGGGCGCTCGTCGCAGCAAACGTCAGCTTCACGGCGCAGCGCCGCATACACCGACACGCCCTGGGCTACCGGGAGCAGCGCGGTCACATACGACATGGTGTCGGGTGCGGGTCGGATGGTGACCGTGCGTTCCTCGGCAGCCTTGGCCGCCCGATCGACGACGGCATGCGGGTCCAGCCGGTAGGCGATCGCCTTGGCGGCCGCGGCCACCCGCGCATCGCCCAGCCCATCGAGGTTCGCCGGGTCACCACACAACTCGGCGTCCAGCGTGCGCCGATCCGCCACGTCCAGACAGGCGCTTTCCCGCACGATCAGGGTGGCCCGCCATTCCGACAGAGCTCCGGATTCGAGCGCGGCGAGTGTGTGCGGCATCTCGTACACCAGAGCCTTCGCAAAGCCCAGATGCCGCGCGCCGCGGGCCGGTGAGTCTCGCCGCGCCAGCGCAACCTCGTTGGCCACGCCACGTCCGCGCCGGTCGGCGGGCATGCCGGCGGCAGCTTCGGCGGCCCGGCGTGCCGTGTCCAGGGCGGCCGCCGCTCGAGCCTGGCCCGCAGCGGCCGCCGATTTGACTCTCTCCAGCTCGGCGATGCGCTCAATCAAGGTCGCTTGGTCGGCGCGAGGGTCGATCGCCATCGTCGATTCGAACACATGTTCGATACTAGCACGGCCCACTGACACTGCTGACGTTCACCCGGACGTGATCGACATCGAGACGCCGCAGCTGCCCCCAACTGAGAAGTTCCGGCGTAGCGTTGGACCTGCTGACATCGGTGCTGATGACGCTCACCGGGAGGCTGATCATGAGGCCTGCACAGACGTTTGCGGTACCGCTGGTGGGCCTGGCTCTGCTGACCTGCCCGGTGGCCTTCCCCATGACCGACGCGGTGGCCCAAGCCGATCCGCTCAGCACCGAGGATTCCTACTACACCAAGTGGCTCTCCGAGAGCGGGGTGAACTACCAGGGCCGGGTCTCGCTGCAGACGATGATCGCCGAGGCCCACAGCACCTGCGCGATGCTCGACCAGAGCCCCACCCCGCAGACGTACCAGGCGACGGTCAACAGACTCGTCGGCGGACCCGGAAACTTCACCCAGCAGGAGGCGAAGTCGACGGTGCTCGCCGCCGTCAACAGCTACTGCAGCCAGCACAGCAATCTGCTCTATCACTGACGCCATGGTCGCCAAGCGCCAGGTGCGAGTAACGCGGATCTACGAGGACCCCGGTCCCGACGACGGCCAACGCATCCTGGTCGACGGCATCTGGCCGCGGGGTATCCGCAAAGACGACCCGCGGGTCGGCATGTGGCGCAAGGACGTCGCCCCGTCGAAGGAACTGCGTGACTGGTATCACCACCGGCGGGAGCGCTTCGACGAGTTCGAGGCGCGCTACCAAGCAGAGCTGTCGGGCAGCCCGGCGGTCGCGGAATTGCGGAAGCTCGCCAAGAGCGGGCCCATCACTCTGGTCACCGCGACTCGCGAAGTCGACGGCAGTCACGCAGCTGTCTTGGCGAAGCTGCTCAAGGGCAGCTGAGCCGCATGAGACGATCGTCGGATGCGGCTGGGATTGCACGCGCTGGGAATCGGTTCCGGCGCTGACCGGACGGTGATCGACGCCGTCGCATCCGCGGCCGACAACGCCGGTTTCGCCACCTTGTGGGCCGGCGAACATGTCGTGATGGTGGACCGGCCCGCGTCCCGGTATCCCTATTCCGACGACGGCGTGATCGCCGTTGCGGCCCAGGCGGATTGGCTGGACCCGACGATCGCGCTGGCGTTCGCCGCCGCCGCCTCGTCGCGGATCGCGGTCGCGACCGGAGTATTGCTGCTGCCCGAACACAACCCGGTCGTGGTGGCCAAACAGGCGGCGAGCCTGGATCGGCTGAGCGGTGGCCGGCTGATACTCGGCGTCGGCGTCGGATGGTTGAAAGAGGAGTTCGAAGCGCTCGGGGTACCCTTCGAGCGGCGCGCGGCGCGCACCGCCGAATACGTCGCCGCCATGCGCACGTTGTGGCGCGACGATGTCGCGTCGTTCGGCGGAGACTTCGTTGCGTTCGACTGCGTCCGGGTCAACCCCAAGCCGGTCCGCGAGCGCCGCATCCCGATCGTGGTCGGGGGCAACAGCGACGCCGCGATGCGGCGAGTCGCGGCCTGGGCGGACGGCTGGTACGGGTTCAACCTTGACGGTATTGACGCGGTGCGCGAACGGGTCGCCACGCTCGAGCAGCTGTGCGCCGAGTCGGATCGCGACCGCGGTGAGCTGTCACTGGCCGTGGCGCTGCGCAGCCCCCACATCGGCGACGTCGAGACCCTGGCCGAACTGGGCGTGGACGAGCTGGTGCTGGTCCAGGCGCCGCCGGCGGAGGCGGGCGCGGTAGCCGACTGGGTTTCGGCGCTGGCCGACAAATGGCTGTCCACAACCGATGCGGTAGGTAGGCTGGCACGTTGACATGACTGAAGCCGACGCGCTTTTCCCGCGCCAACTGAGCGATCTCACCGACGAGGTCCGCGACGTCCCGCCGCCGCCCACGCCGGCGGTGCCCTCGCCCTACGCGTTCCGGCTGGCCGATCCGGATACCGACGCGGAGATGATCGCCGAGTGGATGAGCAGGCCGCACCTGGCCAGAGCGTGGGAATGTGTGTGGCCGGCGTCGCGATGGCAGCGGTACTTGCGGGCCCAACTCGACGGCAACTACTCGCGGCCGTTCGTCGGTAGCCTGGATGGCCAATATCATGGGTACCTCGAATTATACAGGGCTGCAAAAGATTTGATCTCGACGCTGTACGAGTCTGATCCCTACGATCTGGGGATCCACGCCGCCACCGCAGATCCGAACATCATCACCCTGGGTGTGGCCCAGCTCCTGCTGCCGCACTTCGTGGCCAGCGTGCTCAATGCCGAACCACAGTGTCGCCGAATCATTTTCGACCCGGACTATCGAAGCAAAGGGATACGCCACTTCTGTCACAACGGTGGTTGCGTCTTCCTCGGCGAACACGAACTGGCGGATCGGCGCGTGGCCCTCTACGTGCTGCCGCGTACGCTCGACGACGTGCCGGCCCTGCGGCAGTGACGGAGTCAGTAGTCGTATTGTGCGAGCGGCGTTTCCGCCCTGCCTGCTGACCCGGTCAAGGACACCGCCGCAGGGACCATTTCACTGGTGACCAGTCCGTGGCGGGCGGTCAGCTCGTCGACGATACCGAAGCTGCGGGCGATGGCCTCCGGCGTATCGACGATGATGGTGGTCACCGGCACTTTACGCGCGAGCTGAAAAAGCTTGTCCCCGTGCGGTTTATGGTCTCCGTGAAAACCCCAGACACCACGCAGGGCAGTCGCGCCCCGCGCCGCCTGCGACTGCATCAGCCGGTACACCAGCGCGCGGTGAATCGGCAGGCCCTCATGGTGGGTCGCCTCGGCGGTGTGCACCATCAGCTTCTGCCACAGGTTGCGTCCCTGGTCGTCGGTGGGCGGCAGCTGTTGTGGGCGGCCCAATAGCTCGCCGTCGCGTTTGCACAGCCTCACCCGTTCGATGGTCAGCAACGGGTTGGGCACGAGGCCGGTGAGGTCGGTAGCGGCGGCCGAGACCTGCGGAACCGAACCGATGGCGATGATCATCAACGGAACATTGACGTTGCGGCCGAAGAAGCGCGCCCGGAAGCGTTCGCCGTATGCCGTGCCGTCGACACCGAGAAGCACTGTGGCTCCGGCGAATCCGTGCCGATACAGCAGTTCGCAGACGGCGTAACCGGCAGCGGTTCCGCCGACCCGCACCTGACGGCCTACGTAGACGGTGAGCTTGGCGGCATCGCCGTTTCGGCTTTCCAGCTCGCCCAGTGCATCGGCGCCGCTATGTCGGGTGACCAGCCGGGCGCGTTCCAGCGTCACCAAGCCGCGGTCGGTTATCGCCGTCACCTCGTCGACCAGACTGCGGATTTTCGAGGCGATGTCGACGGCGACGATGGTGACCGGAGGATCCTCGGACAAGCTCAGCGTTCGGTCGCAGCGCAGCTCGTGCTTGGGTCCAAAGCCCGTGGTACCGCGCATCATCACGCTCGTCGCGACGCCGTGCTCGCCGAACAGATCCAGCATCGCGTCGGCCAGAAACCCATTGGTGCCGACCGCGCGTTGCCGCTCGCCGAAGTAGGCGGTCAACTTCAGGCTTTGCTCACTCATATCTGCTCCGCGATCCATTGGCCCAGCAGCGCTGCGGTCAGTCCGAGTATGACGCTGACGGTGATATTGGCCAATGCCGCACGCAGCTGGCGGTCCTCGCTGAGTCGTTGGGTTTCCAGCATCCAGGTGGAGAAGGTGGTGTAGGCGCCGATGAATGCGGTGCCGGCCAGCAGCGCAACGTCTTTGGGTAACGTCAGGCCGCCGAGAAACCCCAGCAGTGCGGCACCGCCGATGTTCACCGCCAGCGTGCCGTAGGGAAATGCCCGGGCCGTCCGGCGTGCGACGGCGCGGTCCACCAGGAAACGCGACACCGACCCGATGCCCCCGATGACCATCACGCCAAGCCAGACGGCGACCGTGATCATCCGCGCACCCGCACCCGGCGCACCACGACCGTGGCCAGCTGCACCGCCAGCAATCCGAGCACGATGCTGACGACGGTGTAGGCGACGGCCAGGACCCAATGGCCGTGTTCGAGCATCCTGACCGTCTCGACCTGCATCGTCGAGAATGTGGTCAGGCCACCGCACAAACCGGTGCCCAGCAGCGGACGCCGATAGCTGGACAACGGCAGCCGCTCCAGCAGCCGGGTGGTGAAGTAACCCACCAGGAATGCGCCGATGATATTGACGGTGAAGGTCGGCCATGGCCATCTGGCCGGGTCGGGGGCCGCGAGCGTGGCCAACGCCGCACGTGCCAGTGCGCCGAGCGCTCCGCCGGCGAAAATCGCGGCCAATTCCCGGTAGTCGTGGCGTGCCACTGGTCGAGTCCTTCCGGTGTGCCAATGGTGCGCTTCGCAGCGTAAAGCCTGGCAGTCCGCGGGCAATGGCGCTATGGGCAGAATTGGTGCCATGGTGGCCCACCCGCGAGCCGGACAGCCGGCCCAGCCCGAAGACCTCGTCGATCTGCCGCACCTGGTGACGGCGTATTACTCAGTCGAACCCGATCCCGACGACGTCGCGCAGCAGGTGGTCTTCGGCACCTCCGGGCACCGCGGCTCGGCGCTGGACGGTGCCTTCAACCAGAACCACATTCTGGCGATCAGCCAGGCCATCGTGGAGTACCGCGCGCAGCAGGGCACCACCGGACCGTTGTTCATCGGCCGTGACACCCATGGACTTTCGGAGCCGGCCTGGGTGTCGGCGCTGGAGGTACTGGCCGGCAATGACGTTGTGGCCGTCGTCGACAGCCGCGACCGCTACACGCCGACGCCGGCCATCAGTCATGCCATCGTGACCTACAACCGGGGCCGCACCGAGGCGCTGGCCGACGGCATTGTCGTCACACCGTCGCACAACCCGCCCCCCGACGGCGGCTTCAAGTACAACCCGCCCCACGGCGGCCCGGCCGACACCGCGGTCACCAACGCAATAGCCAAGCGCGCCAACGAGATTCTGCGTGACGGCGGCTCGGCGGTGCGGCGGGTGCCGGTCGCGCGGGCGCTGCGCGCAGCCCGGCGCCACGACTATCTGGGCGCCTATGTGGACGATCTGCCCAACGTGGTCGACGTAGCCACGATCCGCGAGGCCGGAGTCCGGATCGGCGCCGACCCACTGGGCGGGGCCAGTGTGGATTATTGGGCCGAAATCGCCGAGCGCCACCGGCTGGAGCTGACCGTGGTCAATCCGCTGGTCGATGCGACGTGGCGGTTCATGACGCTCGATCACGACGGCAAGATCCGGATGGACTGCAGCTCACCGGACGCGATGGCTGGGCTCATCGCAACGATGATCGCCGACCGGGACCGCTACCAGATCGCCACCGGCAATGACGCCGACGCCGACCGGCACGGCATCGTCACCCCCGACGAGGGGCTGCTCAACCCGAACCACTATCTGGCCGTGGCGATCGAGTACCTCTGCACGCACCGGCCGTCCTGGCCGGCGGGCCTCGCCGTCGGCAAGACGGCGGTCAGCTCGTCGATCATCGACCGGGTGGTCGCCGGGCTGGGCCGTCGGCTCGTCGAGGTGCCCGTCGGGTTCAAATGGTTCGTCGACGGACTGATCGGCGGCACCATCGGGTTCGGTGGCGAGGAATCGGCCGGGGCGTCGTTTCTGCGCCGGGACGGCTCGGTGTGGACCACCGACAAGGACGGCATCATCATGGCTTTGCTGGCCGCCGAGATGCTGGCCGTCACCGGAGTGACGCCGTCGCAGCGGTACCAGGCGCTGGCTGCCGAATACGGTGCGCCGACGTACGCGCGGGTCGACGCGCCCGCCGACCGGGAGCAGAAAGCGCGCCTGGCCAAGCTGTCGGCCGACGAGGTCAGCGCCACCGAGCTGGCGGGCGAGCCGATCACCGCCAAGCTGACCGAGGCACCGGGCAACGGCGCGCCGCTGGGCGGCCTCAAGGTGACGACGACCAATGCGTGGTTTGCTGCGCGGCCGTCGGGCACCGAGGACGTCTACAAGATCTACGCGGAGTCGTTTCGCGGGCCCGAGCATCTGGCCGAGGTGCAGCAGACCGCGCGGGAGGTCGTCAATCAGGTCATCGGGTAGGTGTCGTGGCCTGGGACTTTGAACGGTTCCCGGCGGTGGTGTAGCTTCGATGGGCACGACATCTCGGGGCTATGGCGCAGCTGGTAGCGCACCACACTGGCAGTGTGGGGGTCAGGGGTTCGAGTCCCCTTAGCTCCACAGAGAAACCGCAGGTCACGGCGTTTTGGCGTTTTTCCCGTCAACATCGCGGTCAACATCAGGCGTATTTTGCCTTTCGCGCCGCTCCCATCGAGGAAGTCGCAGATTGTGACTGGGGGTTCGCCGCGATGTGACTACTGGCGACGGCCGCATTCAACGCGATGGTCTTCCTCACCGAGTCCGAGTTCGCCGGTGAACGCCACCTTGTCGACATCAGCGACAACAACGCGGTCTGGTTTCTCACTCACCTGATTAAGGCGGTCCGGGCTACCCTCCCAGAACTTGTTGACAGGGGAGCGCGGCGTCGAGGTCGCGTGCGACGTCGTTGCGGTTCCCGAGGGCGATGAGGTCGATGTCCTCGCTCAGGTGTCCGTGCGGGAGGTATGCGCGTGCCGGGGCGGTCCCGCCGATGAAGTGGATCCGGTCACCGAAGTCGCGGCTGAGGAAGGCCAGCAGGTGGGAGATGAGGTGGTCGCGTTCGACTTGTTCGGTGGAGACTCCGAATTGTGTTGCTAACGAGTGGCGTTCGTCAGGATCCATAATCTATCCCAGCCCACTTCTCGGCGCGGCGCAGGGAGGCTAGCCGGCGCTGTTCGGTTGCGAGTGCCTGCAGGCGGTTCTTGTCGCTGCGCGCGTAGAGGGCCGCGGCCGCGGTAGGGATGTCGGTTTGGTCGTCACCGAGGGTTGGGCGGTGAGCCAGGTCGAGGACAGTCTGTTCGGGTGTTGTCACCAATGTCGGCCCCAGGTCGGTGCGGATCCGTTCGGCGTCTAGGCGGCTGGTGTCGCGTTGGACGAACCGCACGATCGCTGGCCGATCGCTCAGCGTGATGGGGCGGTGCTGGCGCGGTACGGCCACGAGTGCGGTTGCCAGAGCGCGTGGGATGACTCCGTGCAGTCGTGCGGCGCTGAGGCCCATGACGACGATGTCGTCGTGGTGGTGAATTGTTGTGGCGATTCCCGCGGCGGCGGCCTCCAGGCTCGGAAGCCATTTGTGCCCCACCATGTTTTGCGGGACGACGACGTAGTAGCCGTCGGCGAGGCGGTGCAGGAGACCGTGATCGGCCAACCGAACCAGCTGGGTACGGGGATGGGCGTACACGGCGGCGGCGTCGCGTGGCCGGATGGTTTTCAGTGGGGTCTGTGCGAGGGCGGCCGGGATCGGGGTGCTGTGGTTTCGCGCCACATCCGCTCCTCGGGTATGCAAATCGTACTTTTATAGAGTACGAAATGCATAATAAAGCGCGTAAGGTCTGTTGCGGGTGCTGCTAGAGATTCCCCTCGCGGACGCCACGGCGGCGCTACCGGTGTTCGACACCACCGACATCGCCGAGATCCTCAACCAAGGCATCCGCCAAGTTGGAAGCGTGTTGACCACGTCAACAGCGCAGGCGACAGACTGCAACAGCTTCGCGCGGTGCTGCCGTGCGAGATCACGGTAACTGATCGCGCGCACCCATTGTACGGGGAACAGTTGCGAGCGTTGTCATTTCGTCGACGACAGGGCGTGCTGAGGCTGGTGGTCGTGCTGCCGGACGGCACGCCGGGCATGGTGGCGGCCGACGCGACGGATGTCTTCGGTAGCGACGCCGCCGTGTTGGCGGGGTTGGCGACGACGTTGTCGGTCGAGGGGGTTCGACGGTTGCGGTCCCGGCTGGCGCGTGACACGGGCGTGTCGTCGTGACCGGGTCCGACCAGTTACGGCCGGGATGGGCAAGGCTCACCTCACTGGATCCGCGCCAACGAGACCAGGAGGTGAGCCGTGCGAGGAGTCAGGATAGCGGCCGCGGTGCAACTGCGGCTGCCGTGGGAGCAGGAGCGTGTCGCCGGGAGCTGGGAGCAGCTGCCGGAACCCACACGGGCGCAAGTGTTGTCGCTGCTGGCCCGGATGATCGCCAGGGGTGTGCTGGCCGAGGACGGCAGCGATGGCTGAGCTGACCAAGATCCGGGCAACGCACCTGCAACGACAGGCGTGGGTGTATGTGCGGCAATCGACGATGACGCAGGTGCGGGAAAACACCGAAAGCCTCAACCGGCAATACGAACTCGCGCAGCGAGCGCAGCACTTGGGGTGGCCAGCTGACCGGGTACGGGTGGTCGATGACGACCTGGGTTGTTCGGGCGCGGATGCGAACGCACGCAACGGGTTCAGGAATTGGTCGCCGCGGTCGGGTTGGGGCAGGTCGGCCTGGTGCTGGGCATCGAAGTGTCTCGGTTGGCGCGCTGCAACGCAGACTGGTATCACCTGCTGGATCTGTGCGCGATGACCGACACCCTGATCGCCGACGCGGACGGGATGTATCACCCCGGTGACTACAACGACCGGCTCGTGCTTGGGTTGAAGGGCACGATGAGCGAGGCTGAGCTGCACGTGCTGCGGTCGCGGCTCAATGCCGGGCTGCGGCACAAGGCCGCGCGGGGCGAGCTGCGCCAACTGCTGCCGGTGGGGCTGGACTATGACCAGGACGACCGGGTGGTGCTCAGCCGGGATGAGGCGGTCCGCGCCGCGATCACGGCGGTGTTCGACCGGTTCGACGAGCTGGGTTCGGCGCGTCAGGTGGTGCTGTCGCTGCGTGCGGATGGCCTGCGGCTGCCGCGCCGGTCCGCCGGCGCGCGGGTCATCCGCTGGGCCGAGGCGACCTACCCGGCGGTCCACGATTTTTTGACCAACCCCGCCTATGGTGGGGCGTACGTGTTCGGGCGAACGAAGGTGAGTCGGCGTCTGGACGAGGCCGGCCGCATCGTGGTCCGCGATCAGGAATTGCCGCGTGAGCAGTGGGAGGTGACCATCCCGGATCATCATCCCGGCTATGTGTCCTGGCAGACCTATCTGGCCAACCAGGATCGGTTGCGCGCCAACGTGCACCCGCCCAAAGGGCAGGGCGGCGGGGCGGTGCGTGAGGGCCGCGCCTTGCTGCAGGGGCTGGTGGTGTGCGGCAAGTGCGGGCGGCGGATGCTGGTCGGCTACTCCGGCCCCGATGGCCGAGTCCCACGGTATCTGTGCGCGCAGGGACTGCGGTTGTACGGCTCGGCGCGCAGCTGCCAGAGTCTGAGCGGACGCCGCCTGGACGCCGCCGTGGTCGAGGAGATGTTCACCGTGTTGCAGCCGGCCGCGTTGGCGGCCACCGCCGCCGCACTGGCCGAGGCCGAGGATCAGCATGCCCGGCGGGTGCGCGCGTTCGAGCTGGGCGTCGAGCGGGCCCGTTACGAGGCCCAGCGAGCCCGCCGCCAGTTCGACGCGGTCGAGCCGGAGAACCGGTTGGTCGCCCGCAGCCTGGAACGCGACTGGGAAGTACGGCTGGGCACGCTACGTCAAGCCGAGGCCGACCTGGCCGCGCAGCAGTCCCGGCGGCCGGCGGTGCTCACCGAGGAAGAGGTGGCCTGGCTATCCCACGCGGGTGCTGACCTGCGGGCGGTGTTCGACGCCGACACCACCACCATCCGAGAACGAAAGCAGTTGCTGCGGTTGCTGATCGGTGAGGTCGTCATCAACGTCGACCGCGACGCTGGTCAGGCCGCGATCCGGATCCGGTGGGAAGGCAGCGCTCATACCGATATCACCGTCGCGTTGCCGCGCCGCGGCGTGGACAGCGCGATCCGCACCGAGGCCGACACGCTGGAGCGTATTCGACGGCTGGCCGCCCACTACGACGACGCGACGATCGCGCGCCTGCTTGCCCGGCAAGGCGTGATCACCGCGACCGGGTTGCCGTTCACCCGCGACCGGGTCGGCAGCCTGCGCCGCAAACACCGGATCGCCGGTCCCAGCGAACCTGTCGGACCCATCGACGAGGATGTGCACATGGTCAGCATCGCCGAAGCCCAGACGCTGCTGGGCACCTCCCGAGCCACCCTCTACCGGTGGCTGGCCAGCGGGTTCATCCGCGGCGAGCAGCACGGCCCCGGCGGCCCGTGGCGAATCCGCATCGACGCCGAGCTGCAAGCCAAGATCACCCCGGACGCGCCCGAGGGATGGGTTGGGCTCGAAGCTGCTGCCCGCCGACTCGGCGTTGCCAAACAGACTGTCCTGGACCGGATTCAACGCGGCGAGCTCAACGCGGTGCATGTCAACCGCGGCCAACGCAAGGGCCTGGCCATCCAACTGCCACCACCGGAAGATGCTTTGTTCGCTGCAACGCCATGAAACGCCGAGGCCAGCGTGTCGCATCCGGTCCAGAGCACCCGGTCGCACCATCTGCGTGACCATGAAAACCCATAACAACGCAGCATCCGGCCCGAATCTGGACCGGATGAGACAACCAGGGAAAGGAAATTAGTAGTGAGAACCCGGCTCGACACGCCCGAGGAAAACCGCTGGTGAGCTGAGTCCCTCAAATCGAGCGACCGGAACTGAAAGCGCTGCTAGAGACGTTTTCGCGCGCTTAATCGTGGGGTTCGAGTCCCCTTAGCTCTACCGAGAAACACGGTTTCAGGGCCCGGATTTTCGGGCTTTTTGACGACAACCGTGACGACAACGGCGACTTCTTTGACGACAACCGCCCGGACGAGTCGCCGCCAAGGTTTTCGAACAGGATGCCCATCGAATCCAGCGCTTGGCGCTGTACCGCCTCGATCGCCTCGACGTAGGTTCCCGTAGTCACCGCGGCGAACCGTATCGCAAAATCCGCTGCTCGGTCGCGGGCGATGCACCCACCGTGAACAAGCAAGCTGGCGCACGAGTGGCGAAGACCATGCACGCGCGGCTGCGGAACCTCTGCCCGAGCCGCACAGGCTGTGGAGCACCCGGTTGACGTTGCGTGGTTCGAGAAAGCCAAGTTGCTACACAACGAAGCCCGGGCCGCCGGAATCATCTTCAGGCGCTTAGACTTTGACCTCAACTGTGTAGACCGCGGCATACTGGCCGAATCGAACGCGGCGCACGGCAGCCTCCGCGCAGCCCCGGCGGCTGGGATGGGGTCGCGCGGCACGCTAACGGTGATGCGGCGGTTGCTCGTCGCGGAGCCGGCTCTCGTCCCACGCCGAGCGCACCTGCTCCTCGTCGCCGAACCTCTCCAGGTCCTCGGCCGTGACGTGCAGCCGCGGTTTCGGCGCGGTCGGTCGTGGGCTTGGGGGCTCGGTGGGCACGAGGCGATTGTCCCAGTTTTGGGCGGAAAATTCCGCCGCCGACGGGTCGGCTTGGACGACATACGGTTCTTGGACGGGAGCGACATGTGCGGATCCCGACGTTTCCGAGCCGAGTAAGGTCGCGGCCGGAACCCGCAAGGTAGGCAGCATGGGTAGCAACGACGCTCAGTTCGTGGTTCGAGTCGCCTTAGCTCCACCACTCGAAATGCTGTCTCAGGTCCAGACTTTCGAGCCTCTGACGACAACCACGGCGACAAGCGGCCGGCGGAATCGTCGCGTGGACGGACTCGGCCTTAGGCGCGGGGCCATGGCTTCCCGCGGGCTGCATGCCAACTAGCGAGCCAGTCCGAGGAACACCATCAAAGAGCGTTCGATGTCCGCCATGAGTGCCGAGGGCGCCCG
This sequence comes from Mycobacterium pseudokansasii, assembly GCF_900566075.1. Taxonomy (NCBI): domain Bacteria; kingdom Bacillati; phylum Actinomycetota; class Actinomycetes; order Mycobacteriales; family Mycobacteriaceae; genus Mycobacterium; species Mycobacterium pseudokansasii. The sequence goes on from NZ_UPHU01000001.1 coordinate 1,723,036, forward strand.
ACCGATACGCGCGCCAAGGTTTGACCGGCGCACGGTCGTGATCTTGTCGATCATCGCGAAGCTGGGCTCGGTGATCTTCGTCGTCTCGTCGTTGGGCACGGCGACTCTGGATATCGGCGTGTCGGTGACGGTCGTGGTCAGCGGGATGACGACAACCGAATCTGTCTCCGAAAAGAGGTCGTCCTGGACGATGATCGCCGGGCGCGGCCTGGCTGCGTAGACACCGCCGGAGACGGTCCACAACTCGCCACGATTCACGCGTCGTCGTCCAGCGAACCGAGAGCGGAGATCGCCTCGACGAACTCCATGTCGTCGCTGTGTCGGTCAGCCTCCGCGAGTGCCAGCGCCTCACGGTGTGCTTCAGCGGCGAACGCAGCTGAGCGGACATCCGGCACCCACACTTGGACCGGGCGGTACCCCCGCAAGCGCATGCGCTCGCGGTACTGGCGGGCTCTCCGCGTCGATGTGCTCATGCTCCCACTGTTGCATGAAACGGGTGTTGCATGCAACACGGAGAAATTATGTTGCAGGTTGACCACGCGAGCGAGTCCATGCCGAGGACCGATTGCTCGTGAGTCGGCGATGGCTGACGACAACTTTGACGACAACCGTGACGACGGTTGCGCCGCCCAATACGGCTCCTACCACCCGAATCCCGGTTATCGCGCCTGGTCACGCCTCCTGCCCGCTCCTGGCAGTGCGGGTCTGGGGTTCGAGTCCCCTTAGCTTTACCAGGAAAAACGCGGATCAGCGGGCTAGTTTGAGCCGTTTGACGACAGTGCTGACCCTCGGGGCGGCCCGACTTCGGCAACACGGATGCGGCCGGCCGCCCTGCGCCGCCTACTGGCGGTGTCGCAGCAGGGTTCCGGCCGACCCGCAAACGGTCCGGTGAATTACGCGTCCCAGCTGGTCAGGTCGCGGGCTGGGATGCCGTGGTCGGCGCAGTAGGTGGTGTAGCGCTCGATGGAGGTCTTGTGGTTCTCCTGCCACAGGATGGTGTTGTTCTCGTCGATGAACAGCAGCTCGCCAACGATGACGAAGAACACCTCGGTGTCCTCCACGCTCTCCGGGGTGTGCCTGGAGCCGGCCACCTCGTAGACGGTGTCGCCGGCGCGGGAGACCCAGTTGTTTTCCTGGTAGCGCCACGCCCCGGATACGGTGTGCCCGATCACGATGCCGGTGTGGTAATGAGGAGGTAGCTCGAGCCCGCCGGGAAACTTCATCGAGACGATGATCTCGCCACGCACCGGGTCGATCTTCCAGTACTTGAGGAACACCTTGTCGGTGAGCGGGGTGAAGGGAATCCAGGGATTGTCGGCGCCGCTCATGTAGTTGACGTCGAGCTCTTGCAGCGTTTGCATCGGGGTGCTCCTTGCTTCTTGATCGTTGGTGGCCGGTCGGCCAACTGACTGAAACGGTAAGGGCGGCTGCAGCGAATTCCTTGGCGCGCGACGCCAAGGTTGGTGCGCCCGCTTGTGTTCACATCACAGTGCGAGGGGACGGAGTGTCGCGGGTCTGCTCACACGTTGCGGAGACTCAGGGCCCTTGCCAGAGCGGCTGGTCAACCGATGTCGGAGCGGCATGGGAGGAGCCGCGTTGTTGTGGAATCTGTTACACCCGACAGTAATTGGCTGTGGTGAGCGGTGCGGCTGGAGCCATGTCACGGTTCGGCGGTGCGGCCCTCGCGGATGAGCCCCGGCAGCGTGGGCAGTAATACCAGGGCCACCGCGAGGTCGAGGCTGTCGGTGTCGATGCTGCGACCGAGCATCTTCTCGGCTTGGTCAACGCGGTAGCTGACCGTGTTGGGATGCACGGTGAGTCGCTGCGCAGTTCGGACCCGACTGCGGTTCTCCTGCAGGTACACCGACAACGTCGTGGCCACTCGGTAGGTCGCCTCGTCGTCGGTGGCCAGCGGACCAAGCACCCGGTGAACAAACGACGCCGCCTGTTCGGCGTCGCAACTGGCCAGCGCGGCGGCCGCAACATCCCGGTAATGCGTCAGCGTGCCGGCGCGCGTGCCGGCCAGCGACGCGACCCGGCGGGCATTGGATGCTTCGATATGGCTGCAGCGGAAGCCTTTCAGTCCGTGCCCGGGCTCGCCGATACCGATCCGAACGCCATCCGGAAGCGTCGGCCGACGCGTCGAAGTGTCTGTGGTGTCGAAACCGACTGTGCCAATATCGCTTCGCCAGCTGAACCAGCCGAACGCCACGAGAGAGCCGCCCGGGTGGATGAGTGTTGTGTCGGCGCCCATCTCGCGCGCAAGAGTGGTGAGCGCCTCATTCAGCGATGACTGAGCGTCGCGGTGCTCCGGCGCCGAATCGACCCAGGCGATCACCCCGACGTGGTGGCGGTTGACGTCGTAGCGCAACCGTTTGGAGGCCCGCTGCGGGTCACGCTCGCGTCTCGCCAAAATGTCGTCGATGGCGTCCGTGCGGGCGGCCGCGGTGTTACGCAGCCAGATCTCGCGCTCGGCCTCATAGGCCTGCTCCGCGCGGTTCAAGGCCGCGTCGATGTAGCCGAACATCCAGCTGGTGGCGAGCCGAAACGCCAATGCTTGTTGCGTCCGGTCGGTGGCGGCCGCCGTGATCCGGTCCCACATCCACTGCCACAACAACGTTTGGGCCAGCCGGTAAAAACGCATCAAATTGGCCAGCGGAATCTGGCGCATCACGCCCGCTCGGGCAATGGCCAGGGTCGGTGCCGGCAATTCGACGTCGCGAGGGTCACCGGCCACGTCGATGATGTCGGCCAGCTGGCGGATGCCCGCCTCGGTGCTGACCAGGTTCTCCTTGACCGACTGCGGGTCGGGAAATAGGACTGGCATCTCCGTCTGCATCTGGGTGACGCACCGTTCGGCCAGTTCTGCGGCGGCAGAACGCAGTTCGGCGACTATCGGGCGCAGCAGTTCCTTCCAGACCTTCTCGGCGTCTGGCTCACGTAATGGTTCCCACGCGGGTTCCATGGCGGCCTAACATACTCCGCTGTGACGCCGCCACAACGGACATTCGGCGATGTTGGTGCGAGGAAACGAGCCGGCGTCGCTGCGGAATACCTAGCCTCACCGCGTGCTGAAGACAAAAGACCTCACAGACCGAATCGTGGTGATCACCGGGGCCGGCAGCGGCGTGTCGACGTATCCGACGCCGAGGCGATGACACGATTCGCCGACGTCACCATCGCCCGGTTCGGCCGGTAGACCTCGTGGTCAAGCCCAGCCGACGCGATGACGGAAAGATCGTCGTGACACCGCGACCGGCTACGCGGGTGCGATGAACAGGTTGGGTTGTCACATCCGGAGCGATCCGAGGGAACGTGCCCTGCGCCAGGTGCTGTTTCGCGACATCCTCGGTACCCGGGGTAAACGTAGGACCGTGCGGCCCGTGCTTGTGATCCGCTCACAATCTCCTGGATCGGTGTTGGCGCGCTGGCACGAGCTGCCATAGCCGTTGGGCCGTTAACTTTTTCAGCATGATCAAGCGCGGTGCCCCCAATCCCGCCGCGCCAGTGGTCTAGGCCTTCGAACAACTACCCGCGCAAGGACAAGCCATGAACCTGATGTCACCTGTCGAGTCGATGATGTTTCTCGCCGAGTCGCCCGGTCACCCTATGCATGTCGCAGGGTTGCAGCTGTTCGATCCGCCGCAGGACACCGGGCGGGAATTCGTCCGTGAGTACTACGAAGGGCTCCGGGCATGTGACGATGTGCAGCCTCTTTTTCGCCAGCGTGCAGCGACCCTGCCAGGAGGGCTGAGTGCCGCATGGTCTTCGGCGACCGACGTCGACCTCGACTACCACGTGCGGCACTCAGCACTGCCCGGCCCCGGGCGGGTGAGGGAGCTGCTCGAACTGGTATCGCGTCTGCAGTCCGGCATGCTCGACCGGCACCGTCCGTTGTGGGAAACCCATGTCATCGAGGGGCTCGCCGACGGACGCTTCGCCGTCTACACCAAGATCCATCACGGCCTCGTCGATGGGATATCGACCATCAACCTTCTCCAGAATTCGCTCAGTGCGGATCCACTCGACCGGGAGATCCGTGCGCCGTGGGCGTCGCCCATTCGAACCGACGAGCACGCCGGAGCTTCGTCAAGGTTGCAAATTCTGATCGACACAATCAAATCGGTCCCGCGACTTGGCGCCTCGACTCTCCGTTTGGCGCGTTCCGCCCTGCTCGAACAGCAGATGACCTTGCCGTTCCAAGCGCCGCGAACCATGCTCAACGTCCCGATCGGCGGCGCCCGACGCTGCGCTGCCCAGTCGTGGTCGCTGCAGCGCATCAAAGACATCAAGAACGCCGCGGGTGTTTCCGTCAACGACGTCGTGCTTGCGATGTGCGCCGGCGCTCTGCGCGGGTACCTGACCGATCAGAACGCACTGCCCGAAAAGCCTTTGGTGGCAATGGTTCCAGTCAGCCTCCGCACCGCCGACGACGCCGCTGGCGGCAACGCGGTCGGGGCGGTGCTGGCCAATCTGGCCACGCACGTCGACGACCCCGCTCAGCGTCTGGCCGCGATCAACTCGTCCATGCAGCAGAACAAGGCGGTCCTCGCACAGATGCCCAGGCCGCAGGCGATGGCGTTGGGAATGATGTTGCTCTCGCCGGTGGTGCTGGGCGGAGTGACGGGAATGTCAGCGACGCGACCGCCATTCAACGTGTGCATCTCGAACGTGCCCGGTTCCCGAAACCCGCTGTATGCCAATGGCGCTCGGCTGCAAGGCAGTTATCCGATGTCGATCGCGGCGAACGGACAGGCGCTCAACATCACCCTGGTCAGCAGCGGCGACAGCCTCGACTTCGGTCTGGTGGGATGCCGCAGTGCCATGCCGCATCTGCAGCGGATGCTGGCACATCTGGAGACGTCACTCAAAGACCTGGAGCAAGCCGTCGGGTTGTGACGGCGTGACTGCCGATCGCACGGGCGACCATTTCGCCGTCCTGGAAAACTTCCGCCTCCGAAGCGACGACGCGGCGACCGGCCTTGGTGGTGCGCGCTAGGCAGGTCAGTAGTGTCCCGGGAACGGCGGGCCGCAGGTACTGAATCGTCAAGTCGAAATGCGGAGCCGTCAGCTGTTCACCGAGTGCGGAATGGACCGCCAGTCCGGTGGCCGCGTCCAGAAGGGCCGCGAGGAATCCGCCGTGGACCGTTCCGCGTTCATTGCAGTGCTCTGCCGTCGGCATGGCCTCCACAACGGCCTGCTGCTCGTCGGAACGCCCATACCGGAAGCCGAGGAGTTCGGCAAAGTGATGCTTCATCGGCGCGTCAACCTTCCGGTCGGGAAGATCCTGCCAGTCAGCCGGAACCGACGCCGTCCACATCGGCGCGCGCTTTGCCCGATAGGCCGCAACCGCCTCCCTGCTGTCATCACGTCCCATCAGTCGTCGATGAAGTTGGGTCTCCAACTCGGCCACCTGCCGTGGCGCATACCCGTTGATCGCGGTGTCCCACAGCAGCCGCTTGGACAGCGCTGCGGACATGGGCGCCACGTTCTCGATGATGTCGGTTGCGATCGTCATGGCATGCGTCAGGACCTCGGTACCCGGCACGGCGGCGGCGATGCCCATTCTGGCGACTTCGGTACCGCGGATTGTGCGGCCGGTCAACAACAGGTCTGCCGCGGTGGCCAGCCCGGCCAGACGCAGCAGCGTCCAATGCGACATGCAGTCACCGATCACGCCCCGCCGCGATTGGACGACTCCGTATTTGGCTTCCTCGGCGACGACGCGGATGTCGGTCTGAAGCGCGAGGGTGAACCCGATGCCGATGGCGTGGCCGTTCATGGCCGCGATCACCGGCTTGCGAAGTTCGAACGCCGCCGGCTGGATCGGGGATGCGGAGAAGTCGCTGTGCGTAGGTGAGTCGAACGGATCGGCGTCGCTCATGTCGGCGCCTGCGCAGAACGCCGATCCCGATCCGGTCACCACGATGACGCGCACGGAGTCGTCGCTGTCGCAGCGGCGGTAAGCCTCGCCGAGGCGGCGGCCGATCTCAGGAGTGTAGGCGTTGAGGGCATCGGGTCGGTTGAGCGTAAGCAGTGCCACCCCGTTGCGGACTTCCTGTCTGAGGACGTCGTGCATCTCAGTAGCTGGCGGCACGGGTGGGCACCTTGCCGCCGGAGTCCGTCCGGAAGAGGGCGTCGTTGTAATGGCATCCCGCCGGCACGAAGTGAAACGTCTTCTCCTCGGCGAACTTGTAATACAGCACCCGCCGGCCGGCGTTGGCGCCGGTGGGCGGCGGCGTGCTGTGCATGGTGTCGCCGTAGTGCAATGTCAGGTCGCCCGGCTGGGTCTGAAGCCTGACCACGGGAAATGTGCCCTCTTGGCCCCACGGCATCCAGTGCTTGGTGTAGCGGTGCGAGCCGGCCAGCACCATCAGTTGACCGTTGACGGCGTCGGCGACGTCGAGTTGTATGCCGGCCTGAACCAGGGGGCACATCACCGGGTGGCCGCCGATGCCGTCGTCGACGTGCCAGCCGAGGTCACCGTCGCCCTGGACCACGTGGGAATTCTTGATGAAGACCATCGGGCCGTCGAGGCGGTCGTCGCACACTCGCAGCTTCGGGTTGGCCAAGCGGGCGAAGTGGGTCAGGCGCTCGTCGAAGCAGAGTTGTTGCAGCGCATCCGAATACCGGCCGAGGTAGTTGATCCGGGTCACCACCTCCGCGCCGGCGGCGTTGACCGACCACCATGAGAAAGGATCGCCGGGTTCGGCGCGGGCCCGCGCCTTTTCCACTTCCACTCCCAGAGTTTCGGCTTCGGATGCGGTGTAGACGCCGCGAATATGCAGGTATCCGGCAACCTCAAAGAAGTGGCGCATCTCGTCCTGGTCGTCGTCGGGGGCGAACGACCGGTGCAGGTCCAGCGGTCGGCCGTCGGCGTCGACGAGAGACTCCCGCACCGCGTCGCTGTAGATCGGCATGCCGCTCACCAGCGTTCGGATGGCCGGCTCCCAGCGCCGCCAGCCGTCCACCGAACCGCGGATGACCCGTGCCCGGTCGGTGCGCACCGATCCGCTGGCGGTCAGCAGGGCATGGAGGAACTCCGAGAAGGTCGCCTCGTCCAACTGGACCAGAGTCGCGGCCTGAGCGTCACCGGCGACGGCTTCGATTCCCTGCGGTGTTGCTCGCCAGGTGAAGGTGCTGCCATCGGGAATGCGGAAGGCCAGGGGAGGAGCGCCCGCGAGGTCGCCGACCACCATGAACCCGTGCCGGCCGTTGAGGGCGGGCAGCTTCGTGAGGTGGAAGTCGGTGAACGAGTAGGGCGCAAACGAGTCCGCGATTGCGTCGACCCACGGCAGCCCGGTGCCGACCCGGTCCGTTCCCATTCACCCTCCGTGTTACGAGGCAACACAGATGTTTCTCTTTACACTACGGATCGCGAGCGGGGGTGGGCAGTCAACGACGCCGAACTCAGCGACGACGCCCGCGCTGCGGGTGCGGCGCTGCTGGGTCCGGCGGGCAAGCCGGTGGGGACGCGCTGGTGGTATGTGGTCCGAGCGAGCACTTCGTCGGCGTATCCCGCTGAGCGGCTCGGTAGGTTTCAGGTGCGTCGCCAGGTGCGCGATCGCCGGCGCCGACAGCACCGGGGTGCATGCGCATCCGCACTCGATGCCGATGTTCGAGATCGTGGCGCCGTGCACCGAAGTTGCATGAAAGCCGTTTGGGCACAGCAGATTACGGCACGGCATCATAGTCGGAGTAGAACCCGCGGCCACTCTTGACTCCGAAGTCCCCGCGAGCCAGGTATTCGCGCAGCAGCGTCCGCGGGCCTTCGGGTATGCCGTCGCGGACCTGCGCGTAGTGCTCTTCGACGTCGAGCACCACGTCGAGGCCGATCTGATCCATCATGCGGAACGGCCCGGCCGGTGAGCGGAAGACGTCCTGAAAGATCCGGTCGACATCCTCGGGCGTCGCCACGTCCTCCTGCACGACCATCAGCGCCTCGCGTTTGATGGCGGCCCAGATGCGGTTGAAGATGAAGCCGACGCTTTCTCGCCGCACCTCGAACGGCACCAGCCGGTAGCGGGGCAGAAGTTTTTTCAGCGCGTCGATGATGGCGCTGTCGGTCGTGCCGCAAGACATCAATTCGACACTGTTGGCAAGCGGAGGCATCAGGAAATGCATGTTCAACAGCCGCCCGGGGTGCTTGACGGCACTGGCCATCTGGCTGCTCGGATACGACGACGAGTTGGTCGCCACGATCGCGTCCCGGTCGGCGAGTTCGTCGACGGCGGCCAGCAGCTTCCGCTTGATCGCGAGATCCTCTGCCGCCGACTCGATGATGAGCCACGCTCCGCGAACGGCATCCTCGAGCGGTGTGACGACCTCAACGGTTCCCGGCGGTGGGTCGGAAACAGCGAGCATCTCGCGCACCTGCGGTAGCTGGTCGGCCACGAAGCGCTTGGCTGATTCGGCGCGATCCGGGGTGCGGTTGTAGATGTGTACCCGGCTGCCCCCGAGGGCGAACATCAGCGCGATACGAGCGCCGAGCGTACCTGCTCCGAGGACCAGAACGGGACGTTGTTCGATGTCGCCGGGAATCGCATAGGACGTCGATTGCGGGGTCGCAGCGCCGATATGCTCATCGCCGATCTGGTTCGTGTTCATGCCCTGTCTCCATTACCGTTGACGTGGTTGCGCCGCGGCGCAGCGCCGGCTTGTCGATCTTGCCGGACGCCGGCAAACTCGCGCAGCGTTTCCGGGACGTCCCTGGCATGACGCCGAGCCGGCGGTGAGCAACGCCCGAATCGGTGTACCCGGTTGGTCGCACGGGTCCGGTGACCGCCACCTCGGGGCACGCGCGCCAGGCGAAACTCAGTTGTGGCTTACAGCTCGCAGCGCTCGTGCGGCGCGGGGTCGTAACACGTCGGTGTCCCATGCGGGCAATAGGGAAGGCTGTGGTCAGCGGTTTTTCGCCAGCCCTGGCGAATCAGCTTTCTCGCCAGATACCGTGCCGCCTGCATTCCCTGCCCCCTGCTGTACTGAGGTCCGGAATATTTGATGCCGTAGTAGGCGTCGTAGACATCCTCGGCGAGGGCGTCGATGAGTCTCCTTACTTCCGGTGGGGTGCTCATGGATCGGGAGTTCCCAATTACGCCTGAGCGAAAAACTGCGACGCTGAACTTCTATGGACACGCCTGCGCGCGTCGCCGGACCGCTCGCCGTAACGTTGGGCTGTGGCGCATGATCTCAACCAACGCCTCTCCCGTTATTCGCCGGCTGTGCTGAGCCTCTTTCGATTCGTCTATGGACTACTCTTCGCCGGTTTCGGCACGATGAGCCTCTTTCGGTGGCCGATTCCTCCCAGGTACGCCGTTGAGTTCGGATCCTGGCCCGCGTGGTATGCCGGCGTGATCCAACTGGTCACGGGGGTTTTGGTGGCAGCCGGGTTGTTCACCCGTGTTGCCGCGTTCATCGCCTCGGGCGAGATGGCCGTGGCCTACTTTTGGATGCACCAACCGCGCTCACTCTGGCCCATCGGAGATCCGCCGGCGGGCAACGGCGGAGTTCTGGCGATACTCTTCTGCTTCGGCTTTTTCCTGCTGGTCTTCACCGGCGCGGGGACCTGCTCGATCGACACCGTGCGAGCTCGGCGGCATGCAGCGTGACGCCAGTGTCACGCTCGGCCCCGAGGGTGACACTGGCGTCACGTTCGACGACGCATCGCGCTCAGGTGTCGGCCGCCAGCCTGGCGAGGGCATCCGTGAGGGCCTCGACACCGAGCGGCGTGCCGGTGATCAGCGAATGCACCGTGGCGCCGTCGAGAAACACCGTGACTGCTTCAGCGGCCCGTCGACCGATGCGTGGTTCCAGCAGCGCGACCAGGCCCTCCGGCCACAGCCGCGCCAGGGACTGCAACTCCGGCCGGTGACTTGCCGCGACGTACAACTCGCTGAGTGTGCGGTGCCGGTCCAGGTCGGTCAGGTATTCGGCGGCGAGCCGCGCCAGGGTATCGGGGAGATCGGCGGCCTGATCGAGATCACGCCGCCACTGCTCCAGCCAATCGGCGGCGCTCGTCGCGACGTGGGCGAGTGCGGCTTCGCGCAGGGTCCCGAGGTCGCTGAAGTAGTAGGTCGTCGACCCGACCGGAACAGCGGCTTCCGCGGCGACCCGGCGGTGCGTCAGTTCCCCGAGGCCGTGGCGGGCGATCACCCGCCCCGCTGCCTCGATGATCGCCTGCCGGCGCCCGACCGGGTCGCGGGGGCGACGGTGGGACTCCGCGGTCAATGCGCACCGGCAAGGTTCAACGTGAGCACCCCGCCGATGATCAGCCCGACGCCCAGGACCTTTGCCAGCGACACCGGCGAGCCGAGGAAGAGTACGGCGATCAGCACGATGGCGGCGGTGCCGATCGCCGACCACAACGCATAGGCGACGTCGGTCTGCATGCCCCGCGCGATCGACAATGCCAGCAGAGCGAACGCGACGGCGTAACCGGCCAGACAGCCGACGGTCGGCCACAGCCGGGTGAACCCTTCGGTGCTCTTGAGCAGGGTGGTGGCCACCACCTCGGCGAAGATCGCGCACAACAGAAACAGATAAGCCAAGACGCCTCCTCGTGTACGAACGTACATGTACAAATGTACATTACATTTCTGAGTTTGGTGTATCGGGCCGAATACGCCACACTAAGTCGATGCGCCCCTGGATCGTCTGGGCCGTCGGGCTGGCGGCATACATTGTCGCCGTCTTGGACCGCACGACGCTGGGTGTCTCCGGTATGCAAGCGGCGCAACGCTTTTCCGCCAGCCCAGGAGTGTTGTCGACTTTCGTCGTGCTGCAGGTCATCGTCTATTCGGGCAGCCAGATCCCCGCCGGGGTATTACTTGACCGCTTCGGTTCACGGGCGCTGATCGTCAGCGGCGCCACTCTGATGGCCGCCGGCCAGTTCACCCTGGCGTTCACCGGGTCGTTGCCGACGGCCATCGCCGCGCGTGCGGTTGTCGGCCTGGGCGATGCCGTGATGTTCATCTCGGTGCTGCGCCTGGTCTCGTACTGGTTTGCGCCCAGGCGTGTCCCGCTCGTCACCCAGCTGACCTACATGTGCGGTCAGCTGGGCCAGGTGCTGTCGGCGGTGCCGTTCTTGGCGATACTGCTCGGCGCCGGGTGGACCACCGCATACACCTCTGCTGCGGCCCTGGGTGTGATGTCGGCAGCGCTCAGCCTGGCGCTGGTGCGCAACGCGCCGAAGGGACACCCGGTAGCCACCGAAGGCACCACCCTGCGGGACACGGTGGCCGGCATCAAGACGGTGTGGTCGCGTCCTGGCACCCGGCTGGGGTTCTTCACTCACCTGAGCACCCAGTTCTCGCTCACGGTGTTCGCATTGATGTGGGGTGTGCCGTATCTGACCAAGGCCCAAGGGCTTTCGACTCACCTCGCCGGTGCGCTGCTGACCGTATCGGTGGTCGCGGCGATCGCCTCGGGACTCGTCCTGGGCATCCTGACCGGCCACCATCCGCACCGGCGGTCCACCATGGCACTGAACATCGTGGCCGCCAACGTCGTGGCCTGGACCGTCGTGCTGGCGTTGCCGGGACGTGCTCCGCTGTGGTTGCTGGTCGTGTTGATCATCGTCATCTCCGTCGGCGGTCCGGCGTCGATGATCGGCCTGGACTTCGCGCGGACGTTCAACACCAGCGCGACGCTGGGCACCGCAAAGGGCATCGTCAACATGGCCGGCTTCTTCGCTGCCCTATTGGTCATGCAGGCGATGGGAATGATCCTCGAGATCACCGACGACTACTCGTTCGCGTGGTTCCGGCTGGCCTGGACGGTGCAATACCCAGTCTGGGCGCTGGGCATCGTCGGCATCGTGGTCACGCGTCGAAAAGCGCACCTAGTCAACGCAATTGAAGAGGATATCGTTCCCGGCGACACCGAGACAGTGGCGCCCGGCTAACGGCGTGGGTTCAATTGTTCCCGGCGCGTTCGGTGCAGTAGGTCCGTTTCGGCTGCGGATACGTCAGGGCGCGGGTGCGTTTGGGGCAAGCCGACGCGTCGGTGCTGCCGTCGATTCGTTTGACGACCCTGACGGTGCCCGTTCTGGAGCAGCTTGCCGGGCGGACCGTCTTGTCGTCGTGTTCGGAGGCGTAACACTGGCCCTGCAGCAGGTTGGCCGCAAAGCACATCCGCACGCCGTTGTGCTCCGCCGACAGGTAGCTGCTGTCGTTGCGCTTGCCGTCCGGACAATTTCCGTTCGAGTCCGCGTTGGCGGCGTATTGGAGCACCGCGTCGGAATTCGAGCAACTGCTCGGGTGCCAATCGGGCGGGTCGGTCAGGATCGAATTGGTCAGGCAGTCGCCGATTGCCAGGCGGCTGGAGTGCCGTACCGCATTGGCCAGTGTCCCCACCACCGCCAACGCGCCCACGACCAGCAGGACGATGCCGGCGACGATCAAGCCGGTGCCGGCCGGCTTCGACGGCGCCGGCTGCGGCGGCATCGGATAACCGGGTGCGGGTGGGTAGCCGGGGGGCGGCGGGGCGCCCGGATAGCCCGGAGGTGGCGGATAGCCCGGCGGATACCCGATCGACGCCTGCTTGCGCGACACCGAACGCTTCCGTATTCCGACGATCAGCAGGATCAGACCCGCGACCGGCAACACGAGCGAACCGACAATCGTGCCTGCCAACGCCGCAGCGTTCATGGTGCTCCTCCCCGCGGGAAACGACCGTTGGCCAGGAATGTCATCCTCGCCGTTGGTCGATACCGACGAGAATCGCGGCAGTCGCTCAGCTTCCGGTTGACTGCTCGGGGCCGCCGTCATCGTAGTAGCCCAACCGCAGCAATGTGGTGATCTCGCTGACCAACGGCATCCGCGGGTTGGTGCGGTTGCTCAGATCCTCGAAGGCCGTCATCGCCAACGCCGGCAGCGCCGCGAGAAACGCCTCTTCGTCGACGCCGAACTCCCGCAGCGACCGCGGCATCTTCAGCCGGTCCAGCAGGTCGTCGACCCCCGCGAACAACCGGCGGCGGCATTCGTCGGGCTCGTGGCCGCCGAAGATCAGCTGGCCCAGCTGCGCGTACTTGTCCGGGGCAACGTAGGCCGAATATCCGGGTGCGGGCATGAATTTGGTTGGCAAACTTGCGTTGTAGCGCAACACATGCGGCAGGAAGATTCCGTTGGCCCGTCCGTGCGAGATGCCGAACGCGGCGCCGACGGCATGGGCGAGCGCGTGATTCGTGCCGACGAACGCGTTCGAAAACGCCAGCCCGGCAAGGGTTGCCGCGTTGGACATGGCGGTGCGCGCCGACAGGTCGTCGGGATCTTCGTAGGCCCTGGGCAGTGCGTCGAAGATCAGCCGTGCCGCCTGGGCGCACAGCGCGTCGGTGTAGGGCGAGGCGAAGATCGACACGCCCGCCTCCAGCGCGTGGGTCAGCGCGTCGATGCCGGTGTCGGCGGTCAGTGTCGGCGGCATCGATGAGGTCAGCACCGGGTCGACGATCGCGAGGTCGGGCACCAGGCTGTAGTCGACCAGCGTCTCCTTCTTGCCGCGCACCGTCAACACCGCCGCGGGCGACACTTCCGACCCGGTTCCCGATGTCGTGGGGACGGCGACTAATTGGACACGATGACGGTCGACGGGATAGTCGGCCACCCGCTTGCGGGGGTCGAGGAACGGCATCGTCAACTCGTCGAGGCTCTTGTCCGGGTGTTCGTAGAACAGCCGGATCGCCTTGCCGGCGTCCAGCACCGAGCCGCCGCCGACGGCGATCAACAGATCGGGTTGCACCCGCGCCAGCAGCGCGACGCCGCGGCGGATGGTCGACTCGTCGGGCTCCGGGGTGACTTCGGCGAACACCTGCACGTGACGGGTGCGCAACTTGGAGCGCAGCATCTCGATCACACCGCGCTCCTCGGTCAGGGCATCGGTCACCACAACGACGGTTTCGCAGTCCAGCTCGCGCAGGTTGTCCAACGCGCCTTCGTTGAAGTAGGTGTTGGACGGGACGCGGAACCACTGCGGCGGGGTGCGCCGGCGCGAGACGGTCTTGATGTTCAGCAGTTGCCGGTAGTTGACGTTCTCGGTGGTGCTCGACCCGCCCCAGGTGCCGCAGCCCAACGAGAACGTGGGCGTCAGGTTGTTGTAGACGCCACCGAGTGCTCCGACCGACGTGGGCGCGTTGACCAGGATGCGGCCGGTGCGAACCGCCAAACCGTATGTCTCGATGACGTTTTCGTCGTTGGCGTAGACCGCCGAGGTGTGCCCCAGACCCCCGTGCTCGGTGACCAGGACGGCGACGTCGATGGCGTGCCGGACGCTGCGAGCGCGCACCACCCCGAGTACGGGCATTAACTTTTCCTGCACCAACGGGTGCGCGGCGAGTTCGTCGAGATCGGCCGGCAGCGCCGCCAGCAGCACCTTCACCGTCGGTGACACGCTGAACCCGGCCCGTGCGGCCAATTCCGACGCCTTCTGTCCGACCGCCGCCAGCGAGATCTTGTCGCCGCAGCCGAACGCGAACTCGGCTATCGCCGTGGCCTGCTCGGGGGTGAGCAGCTGGGCACCCATCCGCTCGAACTCGGCGATCACCTCGTCATAGATCTCGTCGTCGATGACGCAGGTCTGCTCGGCCGGGCAAATGACCGAGGAGTCAAAGGTTTTCGAGATCAGGATGTCGACGACGGCGCCTTTGAGGTCCGCCGTCTTATGGATGTAGATGGGCGCGTTGCCGGGACCGACGGACAGGCCCGGCTTTCCGGCCGCATTCGCCAGCGCGACGATCTTCGGGCCGCCGGTCACCCAGATGAAGTCGACCTGCGGGTGTTTGAACAGGTAGTGCGTCACCTCGTGGGCGGCGTCGGGGATGACCTGCAGCGCCCCCGGCGGCATCCCGGCCGCCTCGGCCGCCGTGCGCAGGACTGCCAGGCTGCGTTCACACGAGCGCACCGCATACGGCGATGGGCGGAACAGGATGGCGTTGCGGGTCTTGGCGGCCACGATCGCCTTGAACAGCACCGTCGAGGTCGGGTTGGTCACCGGGGTGATGGCCAGCACCACCCCGATCGGCTCGGCAACGTAGGAGATATTGTGCTCGACGTCCTCGTCGATGACCCCCACCGATTTCTTGTCGCGCAGGTAGTCGTGCAGGAACTCGGTGGCCACGTAGTTCTTGACGACTTTGTCCTCGAAGACGCCGAAACCGGTTTCCTCGATCGCCACGCCGGCCAGTTCCCCCGCCGCCCGAACTCCGGCGCGCACCATCGCCTCGACGATCGCATCGACCTGCTGCTGGTCGAGCGTGCGGAATACTCGGGCCGCCTGCGCAGCCGCATCGACGATGGCGTCGACCTCGCGTCTGCGGTGCTCGTCGACCGCGGGTGCGTCGACCGGGGCGGCCTTTTCGGCGTGCGTAGTGGTCATGGTCGGATCCTCGACTCGGGGAAGGGCACTGTAGGTATCCCGAATGAGCCGATGCTAGGGGTCTGCGGTGGGGCGTAACGAGGGTCGGAAGGCCCTAGGTTGCTGTACGTTGACGCGGTGTCAGTAGAGCCGGACAACAACGACGTCGAGTCGTTGGGGTTGCTCGATCACCTCGATGGACGGGCGCGTCAGGAGCGTGCCGAGCTCATTACCTGGCTGCTTGATCGTGGGTTCGACGTCGACCAGATCCGCGGCGCGTTCATTCCGATGCTATTGCCGGCCAACCGCGCGATCGGCGACGACGGAACCACGGTGTCGGCCCGCGAGATTTCGGAGTCCAGTGGCGTCAGCCTCGAACTGCTGCAACGGCTGCACCGCGCGGCGGGACTGGTTCGGGTCTACGACCCCGATTCGCCGCTGCGGTCACGCGCCGACGCGGAGGCGGTGCTCAACGCCGCGCGGCTGGTCGACCTGGGATTGGATCCGGCACGGGTCGGATTGGTCGTGAGACTTCTGGTCGAGGGCCTCACCGGCCCGGCGGTGGCGCTGCGCCGGGCGGCCCTGCAGGCGTCGTTGAGCCCGGGCGCCACCGAACTCGACCTGGCGAAGGCCTTCGAACACCTGGCGCAACAGGCCGAGCCGCTGCTCGGCCCGATGGTCGACGATTTGTTGCGACTGGTGCTGCGACATTCGTTCGAGACCGAGGCGATCAACGTGGCCGAGCGCGCCGCCGGCACCTTGCCGGGCGCGCGGGACGTGGCGGTTGCCTTTGCCGATCTCGTCGGATTCACGCGGCTGGGGGAGCAGCTGCCACCGGACGACCTGGGACTGATCGCCTTTCGGCTCAGCGATCTGGCTCACGATGTCACGGCGAGTCCGGTGCAGTTCGTCAAGACGATCGGCGACGCGGTGATGCTGGTCTGCGCCGAAGCGCCGCAACTGCTGACCACGGTGCTGGACCTGGTCGAGGCGGCGGCCGCCGAGAAAATCCTGCGGCTGCGGGTGGGATTCGCGTTCGGACGCGCCATCAGCCGTTCCGGAGACTGGTACGGCAGCCCGGTCAACCTGGCCAGCCGGGTCACCCACGCGGCGCCGTCAGGCGCGGTGTGGGTGACCGAGGCCGCACGCGAGGCGATAGGCGACGCGCCGGGCCTCGAGTGGTCGTTCGTCGGCGCACGCCATCTCCGCGGGATTCACGGCGAGGTTCGGCTGTACGCCGTCCGGCGGGCCACGTCGGGGTGATCCGCTTTCGCCACCGGTGTCAGGAGTCGAGATCGGTGCCGGCGCTGAGCTGTTCCCAGGTGGCGATCTCGTCGGCCCGCTGCTCGGCGATGTAGCGGTACAGGGCCAAGGCGTCGGGTCCCAGCAGCAAGAACCCCGGCGGTTCCGGTGATTCGACGGCCGTGATGATTGCCGCCGCGGCCTTGGCGGGGTCGCCCTGTTGGTTGCCGTCCATGGTGTCGTTTTCGATGCGGCGCTGCCCGGCGGTGGCGGCGTAGTCGTCGATGACCGTGGCCGACTGGGTGAGCGAGCGGCCGGCGAAGTCGGTGCGAAACGCCCCCGGTTCGACGACGATGACCGAAATGCCAAGGGGCGCAACCTCACCGCGCAGCGCCCCGCTCATTCCCTCGAGGGCGGCCTTCGCCGCGGAGTAGTAGCCGGAGGCCACCGGGGTCAGCTGAACGGTGATCGAGGAGATGTTCACGATCGAGCCGGAGCGGCGAGTCCGCATGCCGGGCAATACGGCCTTGATCATCGCGACGCTGCCGAAGAAGTGCGTCTCGAACAGCGCGCGGATGTCGGCGTCGTCGCCCTCTTCGACCGCGGAGCGGTATCCGTAGCCGGCGTTGTTGACCAGCACGTGGACGCCGCCGAACCGCTCTTCGGCCGCGCGCACCGCCGAGGTGACCTGGTCGGATTTGGTGACGTCGAGAGCCACGGCCAGCACCCGGTCCGGCGTTGCGTCGGCCAGCTCGGCGACCGTGCTGACGTCACGTGCGGTGACGACGACGTTGTGGCCGGTGTCGATAGCGGCTTCGGCGAGCGCACGCCCGAGCCCGCTCGAGCAGCCGGTGATAAGCCATGTGGACATTGAGAAATGTCTCCTTTCGGTCGAGACAACCTTGGCACCACGCGGCCAGACTGCCGGCGGCGGGCTCGTCTTCCGCCGCTGCCGCGCCCCGCGCCGCCGCGCTAGCCGGCTCGCGCAAGATCGTCAATGACCGTCTCGGCCGCCTTCTTACCGGTCGCCAGCGCGCCCTCGGTGCACGCGATCGGAAACAGGTACTCGCCCGCCAAGTACAATCCAGCGACGTCGTTCATGTGATTGTCGAGCAGGTCCTGGATTGCCACGAACTGCCCGGGGGATTGCAGGTTGATCGCGCGATCCCAGCGGAAAACTTTGGTGATCTTCGGGTCGTCCGGAAAGCTCGGACATATTTTCTGCAGCTCCGAAATCGCGAGGCGGCGCCGTTCCTCCTTGCTCATGGTGGCGAGTTTTTGTCCTCCCAGCCACGGGTGGGGGCAATGACCACCGGCTTATCCCGCGAGTTGCTGCCCAGGGAGGCAAAGTCCAGAACGGTCTTCTCGCCGGCGGGCATCATGACGACGTAGAACGGCGTATCTGTCTGCTCGACGAGCGGTTTGTCCAGACCGAACTGATAGTAGTAAGTGGAGCTGTATTTGCAGGTGCCAAGGGCTTTTTGCATCGCCTCGGGAAGATCGGGGATCAATTGCCGTGCGACCACGGCGTCGACGGCGCAGACCACCCGCCCGGCCTCGACGAAACCGTCGTCCGTTGCCACGCCCAGCACCCGGTTGTCCTCGATACTCACCTTGCGCACCGGGGTATTGAGACGCACACAGCAAGGCTCGCGCGGTCCCGATCAACGTCAACTACCGCTACCGGCAGAACGAGCTGATGCACATCTACGCAAACTCCGGATCCGTACTGGCGATCGTCGCCCCCGACTATGTCGATCTGGTCAACGAGATCCGGCCCGCGCTGCCCCACCTGGGGCAGGTGCTGGTGCTCGGCGAGGACTACGACGCGGCGTTGGCAAGCGCGTCACCGCGGCGCCGCATCACCGGCCGCAGCGGCGACGACCTTTACATCCTGTACACCGGCGGCACCACCGGTCTGCCCAAGGGTGTGGTGTGGCGCCAGGAGGACCTGATCCGCGGCGCGCTGAATGCTCAACGCTGGAATGCCTCGCTGGACAGCGTCGAGCAGCTCGGCGCGGAGGCGGCCGCTAACGAGTTCCCGGTGCGGGTTCTCACCGTTGGACCGCTGATGCACGGCGGCACCCAGTGGATCCTGGGCAACTGCCACGTCGCCGGCGGCACTTTCGTCGTGACCACCCAGCGCAGCTTCGACCCTGCTAAGACGCTCGACTTGGCGTCCAGAGCCAAGGTCACCGCGATCGCCGTCCTCGGCGATGCCACCGCTCGCCCTCTTGCCGAAGCGCTGCTGGCCGAACCGGACCGTTGGGATCTGGACAGCGTACTGGCGGTGGCCAACGGGGCGGCGCCGTTGTCGGCGGGCGTGCGGGCGCAGCTGCGCGAGGCGCTGCCCAACCGCATCATCAGGGACACCCTGGGCGCCTCGGAGTCCGGCGTCACGCTGAACCGCTTCGACGACGGTAAACCCAGGACCACGCCGATATTCGACGCGGACCCCGACGTCATGGTGGTCGATGAGCAGCTGCGGCCCTGCCCGGTCGGCCAGGTCGGCATGCTGGCGCGCAGCGGCGCCATTCCGCTGGGCTACTTCAACGACCCGGACAAGACGGCGGCCGCCTTCAAACACATCGACGGGCAAACGCTGGGTGCTGCCCGGCGATCTCGCCCGCCGCGAGCCGGACGGCACCATCTCGCTGCTCGGCCGCGGCGTGGTCACCATCAACTCCGGCGGCGAGAAGATCCACCCCGAGGAGGTCGAGGGCGTGCTGCTGCAACACCCCGACGTGTTCGACGCCGGTGTGGTCGGCACCCCGCACGAACGGTGGGGCGAACAGGTCACGGCGCTGGTGCAGTTGCGCGCCGGTGCGACATTGAGCCTGGAGCAGCTGCAAGACCACAGCCGCAAGCTCATCGCCGGGTTCAAGGCGCCCAAGGCGGTGTTCACGGTCGACCACGTGCCGCGCACCGTGCTCGGCAAGATCGACTACCGCGCGCTGAAGTCGTTGGCCCTGGAACTCTTGGGTCTCGACAAGCGCGAGCCCGACCGGGACACCAATCTCGGTGGATAGCGCGTTTTCGGGGTTGCCTGGCCCGCGACGCTCTACGCTGTCGTCGTGAGGCGGTTGTCCGCTCTGGACGCGGCGTTCTGGTTCGCCGAGACCCATACCTGCCCAATGCACATCGGCGGTCTAGCGATCTGTGACCCCACGAGTGCGCCGAATTTCGGTTTCGATGCGGTCAAAGACCTCATGGCTGCACGTCTCCCGGAGCTGCCGTTGCTGCGGTGCCGCGTCGCCGGCGCACCCCTTGGCCTGGACCGGCCATGGTGGGTCGAGGACACCAGGCTCGACATCGACTATCACATCCGGCGCGTCGCGGTGCCCTCGCCGGGCGGACGCCGCGAGCTGGAGGAGCTTGTCGGCCGCCTGATGTCCTATCCACTGGAGCGCAGCAGACCCCTGTGGGAGATGTGGTTCATCGAGGGTCTCGAGGGCGGTCGTGCCGCGACCCTGACCAAGATCCATCACGCCCTCATCGACGGGGTGTCGGGTGCCGGCCTGAGTGAGATCATGCTGGACGTCACGCCGCAACCGCGACCACCGGCCGTCGGGGTCCAGGAGTCGTCGGCGGCCGGCATGCCGCGTTTCGAGCGGCGCGCGCTGGGCGCCATGTTCAACGTCACCGTCGCGACCCCCTACCGGTTGGCGCGGATCCTGCAGCAGACGCTGGTCCAGCAGCTGGCCGTGCGGCGACTGGCCAACAAGCCGCCGCATTTCTTCCAGGCGCCGACCACCCGGTTCAACGCCGACCTCACGCCCGAGCGGCGGGTCGCGTTCGCCCGAGTGCCGCTGGATCGGGTGAAGGCCGTCAAGCAGGCCTTCGGCGTCAAGCTGAATGACGTTGTGCTGGCGATGGTTTCGGGTGCCCTGCGCGGCTACCTCGAGGAGCGTGGGGAGCTGCCCGAGCGGCCGCTGATCGCCCAGATCCCGGTCTCGACCCACCGCGACGACACGCGGTCCGCCAACCAGATCGCGTCGATGACGATGAGCCTGGCCACCAACGTCGCCGACGTCGCGGAGCGGCTGAACACCGTCTACCGAAATTCCCGGGGCGCCAAGGAGATGGCCAAAGCGCTCACCGCCCACCAGATCATGGGTCTGACCGATACGACGCCGCCGGGCCTGCTGGCCCTGGCCGTCCGGGCCTACACCGCCAGCCATCTCGGCGGCCGCGTCGCCCCGATAAACCTTGTCGTCTCCAACGTTCCCGGGCCCGACTACCCGATCTACCTGGCCGGCGCGGTGGTGGAAAGCCTGATGCCGATCGGCCCCCTGACCATGGAGGTGGGCCTGAACGTCACCTGCTTCAGCTACCGCGGGTCCATCGATTTCGGCTTCGTCACCACCCCGGAGGTCGCCGACGATATCGACGAACTCGCCGACGCGATCGAGCCCGCGCTGACCCAGCTGGAGGAAGCCGCCGGGCTCGTGGCCTGAATCGGCTGCTAATACTACTAAGAAAGGAATTCACAGTGCAGACGCTCGAACGCGTTCTGGCCGGACATAAGTTCTTCAGCGGGATGGACGCGCGTCATCTGCAGTTGGCGGTCGGGTGTGCGGCGAATGTGCGCTTCAATGCCGGCGAGTTGATCTGCCGCGAAGGTGAGCAGGCTGATCAGTTCTACCTCATTCGCGCCGGCAAGATCGCGCTCGAAACGTCTTCTCCTGGCCACGGCAGCCTGGTTGTGCAGACCCTCGGCGACGGCGACATCCTCGGATGGTCGTGGTTGGTGCCGCCCTACCACTGGCGCTTCGATGCGCGCGCGGCCGAGATGACGCGGGCGATCGGTTTCGACGGCAAGTGCCTGCGCCGGAAATGCGAAGAGGATCACGAACTCGGGTACGAGCTGCAAAAGCGTGTCATCGCCGTACTCGGAGAGTATCTCGATGCCACCAGGTTTCGGCTGTTGGACATCTATCGCGACGCCATCGAATGAAGTCACTGCGACGGCGGCCAAGCCTCGCCGAAACCCGCATCGGGGCTTGGCTTCCGCAGAGTTCAGCGCTGGACCCACCACCGCGACCGCGTTCATCGAGTGTGCAGCTACTGCGACCGCGTTCGGCGAGTCGGGTGCGTGGCCGCAGGGTCGCGGCCGGCTTGAACACTGCAGCCGCGGCTTAGCCGTCGAATGCCGGGCCGCCGAAGCGCTCCCGGGTGACGAACTCGGCAGCCGGCCGGCGGCGCAGCTTGGTCAGCTGGCGGGTGGGCCTGCCGAGCGGCACGATCGCGGCGACCGCGTGGGTGCCGGGAATGCCCAGCATTGCGCGGACCTGCTCCTCACGGGCGATCGCCATGGTGGTGATGGTGCCGCCGTAGCCCTCGTTTCGAGCGGCCAGCAGGATGTTCCACACCAAGGGATACACCGACGCGCCGGCGGCGATCCCGACCCGGTCCAGGTCCTGATCCAGCGCCGCGACCACCTCCAGGTCAACCGAAACAACCAGCACCACCGGCGCTTTGGCGACCGAGGCAACGAATACCTCAGGGACTTCGGTGTTGTCGACGACCTCCCGCGGCACCTCGCTGGGATGGACCGGATTCCAAGGGTTTTCACCCGCCTGCAGCTGGGCGAGGTAGCGGCGGGCGGCCGGGATGCCCAGCTCGGCCAGGCGACGACGGACGTCGGCGTCGCGTACCACGGTGATGTGGGCGCCCTGCCGGTTGCCGCCGCTGGGGGCGAACCGGGCGGTGTCGAAGATGCGTGACAGCACCTCGTCGGGCAGCGGGTCGGCGGTGAACTCGCGCGCCGCGAACGTCGTTCGCATGACGTCGTAGAGCTCCATGGTCACAGCCGTGCCGGGGCGCGTCGCTCCAGCCGGAAGGTGCGCCTGAAGCCGGTGGGCTGGGCCGTGAGGGTCACTTCCACCGCGCCGCCGGGGGCGACGACGTAGCGTTCCTCGACATCGGGCCCGTCGTTGCACCGGCCGACGGGTTGCCGCCCAAGGTCGTGGCGGTGATACAGGGCCGGGTCGAAGGGGAAGTAGACGGGATCGTAGGGGGTCACGTCCCCGTCGGGACGACCGTCGACCAGGCGGCTGCACTCCACGAACCGGAAATGACCGATGTTGTGCGCCGCCCGATAGGTCCGCCGAACGACCAACGGCGAATGCCCGTCGGCGGGAAGCGAGGCGTCCTTGGGCACGATCGGATCGAACACCACGTCGGCGCCGGCCTGCGCCTCGCGGAAGACTCCGAAATGCCGCGAAAAGTGTTCGGACAACTGGAAATTGGCCTTCGTATCGAGAAAGACCGCCAGCCCGATGGCGGTCGCGGCAAACGGGTGCGGCGAGCGTTTCACCCGTTTCTCCCCGAACGCGGTGCGCAGCATGCGGGAAATCAGCGGAAAGCCGCCGGCCCCGCCCACCAGGTAGATGCCTGCCACCTCGGACCAGGCGGCGCCGCTTCCGGTTGCCACCGGGTCGTGCAGCACCCGCGAGAGCACATCGATGGTCTGCTCGACGAGCGGCGCGCAGGCCGAATACACCTCGTCGATGCCGCAGGCGAACGGCGGCCTGTCGATCCCGTCGAGCACCGTCAGGTCCACCAGGAAGCGGCGGGTCTGCGGCCCGATGGTCTCCTTGCGTGCGGCGCATTCCTCCCTCAGCGGGTCGGATGCTTGGGCAACTCCGGGCAGCTTCGCGCCGGACACGACGAGCTGCAGTATCGCCTGGTCGAAATCGTCGCCACCCAGACGCTGGATGCCCTCGCTGACGACGACTTCGTTGACCTGGCCCGTCATTTTCAGCAACGAGGCGTCGAAGGTGCCGCCGCCGAGGTCGTAGATCAGGACGTATTCGCGTTTGGCGGTGATGGTGGAGCGGTACCGGTGGGCATACTCGAGGCTGGCCGCAGACGGTTCGTTCAGCATTGCGACGACGTGAAAGCCCGCCGCGAGAAAGGCGTCCAGCGTCATAAAGCGTTGCGCGCTGGACGCATTGGCCGGCACACTGATCGCCGCCTCGATCGGTTCGCCGGGCTCGAGTCCGGCGTTGGAGCGATGCCGAAGATCGTCTTCGAACCGCGCCAGGTAGCCGGTGAGCAACTCGGCCAGCGGGTAATCGCGGCCGGCCAGGTTCACCTCGGTGTGCGGTCCGGCGTCGTTGAGCAGACGTTTGAACGAGCGCAGCACCGACCACCCCGGCTCGCGGCGCACGGCGGCGGCGTCCAGCCCGAACCGGATCTCTCCGGCCGCGTTTGCCGCGATGAGCGACGGCCAACCCGCCACCCCGTCGAAGGAAACGACGGGGTAGTTGCCTCTGTCGACGACCGCGGCGACGGTGTGCGTGGTGCCGAAGTCGATACCGACTCTCATCGCGCCCAATTTTAGGCCCGATGCCAGGCATTCCGGCACTACCCGCGTTGCCCGGCGTGCCGTCGGTGGCGGGTCTTTCGGTGACTTTGGCCTCTACGCCACGCCGCCCGGCGAGGAGACGATGACCAGACCGCAATTGCATCGGACGGGCGGACGCGAGGAGGCATGGTGATCGAGCGCCTGCAGGGCTTTCCCGACAACGTCGCCGCGTTCGCCCTGCATGGGCACGTCACCAAAACCGACTACCGCACCGTCCTGGTGCCCGACTTGGAAGACAGGCTCGCCCGCCATCAGAAGGTGCGGATCTACTGTGAAATACCGCATGACTTCCAGAAATTCGATCCCGGTGCGCTCTGGGAGGATTCGAAGTTCGGTTTCGGCCACGTCTTCGACTGGGAACGCGCCGCCTTGGTCACCGACGTGGAATGGATGTCGCATGTGGCGAAATTCAGCCAGTTCTTCGGCTTTCTGTGGCCCGGCCAGTACCGCGCATTCCCGAACGCGGATGTCGGCGAAGCGCGCAAGTGGATCACCGAACCGCACGAGTGACCGCGATAGCGGGCGAGGCCGGCAACGCATCCGGTCGCGGGGTTGGGGTTGCGTCCTGGCGGCGCTGCTCGCGGCCGGAGCGCTCGCGACGCCGCCCGCGAACGCGGACAACAAGCGCCTCAACGACGGCGTCGTCGCGAACGTCTACACCGTGCAGCACAACGCCGGCTGCACCAACGATGTGCGGATCAACCTGCAGCTGCAACTCGCGGCGCAATGGCACACCGTCGACGTGCTCAACAACCGCGCCCTCGACGGTGACCTCGGCTCTGATGGCTCGACCGTGCAGGACCGCGCGACCGCCGCGGGCTACCGCGGCAGCGTCGCGGAGACGGTGGCCATCAACCCGGCCCTGGCGATCAGCGGCATCGAGGTGATCAACCAGTGGTACTACAACCCCGCATACCTGGCGATCATGCAGAACTGCGCCTATACGCAGATGGGCGTGTGGTCGGAGAACAGCCTGGACCGCAGCGTGGTCGTCGCCGTGTACGGCGCACCGGCCGACCACTCGGCGTCAAGGGGGTCAAGGGGCTCGGCCTGATATTGGCCGCGGCGGCCTCGACGGGCGTCGTGGTGTCCACCGGTTCACCGGCGGCCCACGCCGACGCGGTGGCCTACCTGGTCAATGTGACGGTGCGCCCGGGCTACAATTTTGCCGACGCCGCGACCGCGCTGGCATATGGGAACGGCATCTGTGAGAAGGTGCGGGCCGGCGAGCCCTACGCACAGCTCATCAGCGAGGTCAAAAGCGACTTCGACACCTCCGACGAGTATCAGGCCTCCTACCTGATCAGCCAGGCAGTCGGCGAATTGTGCCCCGCCCAGATCCGGCAGTTGCGGCAATCGGCCGCCGGATACGTTGCACCGGCGGGCTCGTGAGGGTGTCCGGTACTCGAGCTGCAGAGGACCTTCGTCTACACACTTCTGACAAACGACTCTTCCTCGAAGTACCAGGTGGCGACCATAGTCCCTGCAAGAACGCAGCAACACGCTCGAGCGCAATGGAGCGTAACAGGAAAGGGAAGCCGCGCTGATGGTTTCATCCGACACCGTCACCAAGCCGCTGCGTTCCGTCGGCGAATTCTTCGCCATGTCGCTGGACACCTTTGTGGCGATGTTCAAACTGCCCTTCCCGTGGCGGGAGTTTCTGCTGCAAAGCTGGTTTGTGGCACGGGTTTCCATCGTTCCGACGCTGTTGCTGGCGATTCCGTTCACCGTGCTGGTGGTGTTCACCCTCAACATCCTGTTGGTGGAGTTCGGCGCCGCCGACTTCTCCGGCACCGGCGCAGCCACCGCCTCGGTCACCCAGATCGGGCCGGTGGTGACGGTGCTCGTCGTCGCCGGCACCGGAGCCACCGCGATGTGTGCCGATCTGGGCGCCCGGACCATTCACGAGGAACTCGACGCGCTGCGGGTCATGGGCGTCGACCCAATCCGCCGGCTGGCGGCGCCCCGCGTGCTGGCCGCCACCGTGGTCGCGGTGTCGCTGGTGTCGCTGGTGACCCTGGTCGGCCTCGCCGGCTCGTTCGTGTTCTCGGTGTTCGTCCAGCACGTTACGCCGGGAGCTTTCGCCGCGGGCCTGACGCTGATCACCCACCTTCCCGAACTGATCCTGGGTCTGGTCAAGGGCGCGCTGTTCGGCATGGCCGCCGCCCTGATCGCCTGCTACAAAGGCATTTCCGTGGGCGGCGGCCCGCAGGGTGTCGGCAATGCCGTCAACGAGACGGTTGTCTACTCCTTCATCGCCTTGTTCGTGATCAACATCGTCGCGACGGCCGTCTTCTACGTAGGCCCGCAATGAGCGCCGACCCGCCGGTCGAGCGGCTCGCCTGGATCACTCACCGGGCGAGCGGCTTGGCGGCCGGCTGGAATCGGGTCGGCTCCCAGGTGACCTTCTACGGCCGGACTATCGCCGAAATGCGAACGGCGTTCAGCCATTACGGCCGCGAGATCATCCGACTGATCGCTCAGATGAGCCTGGGCACCGGCGCGCTGGCGGTGATCGGCGGCACGGTGGTCATCGTCGGCTTCCTGACCTTGTCGACCGGTGCCGTCATCGCCGTGCAGGGCTACAACCAGCTGTCCGGCATCGGGGTCGAGGCCATGACCGGCTTTATCTCCGCCTACGTCAACGTTCGCATCATCTCACCGGCGGTCGCCGGTGTCGGTTTAGCGGCCACCATCGGCGCCGGTGCCACCGCGCAGCTGGGCGCAATGCGCATCGCCGACGAGATCGACGCGCTGGAGGTGATGGCCGTCCGATCGGTGGCCTACCTGGTCTCCACCCGGGTGGTGGCCGGTGTGGTCGTGGTCATCCCGCTGTATTGCATTGCGGTGGTATGTGCTTTCCAGGCCGCCCGGTTCGGCACGACCGGGGTCTACGGTCAGTCCACCGGCGTCTACGACCATTACTTCCGTACCTTTCTCAATTCGACGGACCTGCTCTGGTCGTTCCTCACGGTGATCGCCGCGGCCGTCGCCATCATGCTGGTGCACACCTATTACGGCTACACCGCCAAGGGCGGGCCCGCCGGAGTGGGCGCGGCGGTCGGCCGCTCGGTGCGCACCTCGCTCATCGTGTTGACGCTGATCGTGCTGGCGATCTCGCTATCCGTGCACGGCCAGTCCGGCCATTTCAATCTGTCGGGATAGCCGGGTAGTCAGGGGAGCCGCGACCATGTCGGAATCACGTTCGCAGCGAACGCATCCCGGGTGGTGGACGCTCGTGCTGGTGATCGCCGTCGTCGGCACCGTCGCCCTGACCGCCGCGCTGTTCTCCGGGTCGTTCACGTCATCGGTGGCGGTGACGGTGCTGTCCGACCGGGCCGGCCTGGTGATGGATCGCGGCGGCAAGGTCAAGTTGCGGGGAGTGCAGGTGGGCCGGGTCAGCGAGATCACCGCCGGGAACGACTACGTGACCTTGACGTTGGCGATCCAACCGGATCAGATCAGATACATCCCGGCCAATGTGGGCGCCCGGATCCGGGCCACCACCTTGTTCAGCGCCAAATACGTCGACCTGGTTTACCCGCGCTACCCCAGCCCGCAGCGTCTGGCCGCCGGGACGGTGCTTCGGGCCGAGAATGTCGGCACCGAGGTCAACACGATGTTCGCCAACCTGGTCAAGGTGCTCAACCAGATCGATCCGGCGAAGCTGCAGGGGGTGCTGTCCGCGCTGGCCGAAGGTCTGCGCGGGCACGGCGCGACGGTCGGTCAGAGCATCACCGACGCCAACCAGGTGCTGCTCGCGATCAATCCGCGCGCCGAAACGGTCCGGGCGGACACGCGGGCGGTCACGCGTCTCAGCGACACCTATGGTGCTGCGGCACAAGATATCCTGAAGGTCCTCGATGCGGCCGGCGTCACCAGCGCCACCATTGCCGGGGAGGCGCCGGCGCTGGATTCGCTGCTCGCGGAGATGATCGGCCTGTCGCGCAGCGGTATTGCGCTGCTGGGTGCGAACAAGGACAGGCTGGTCACCGCCGTGAACCTGCTCGACCCGACCACCAGCCTGCTGACGAAGTACCACGGGGTTCTGACGTGCATGCTGGTCGGCGCCAAAGTCGCGCTCGACACCGGCTATCTGGATGCCACCGGCGGCGCCAATGGCTACTCACTGATCATCGACAGCACTCCGTTGTTCGGCGCCGACCAGTACCGCTTTCCGCAGAACCTTCCGATCGTCGGCGCCAAAGGCGGACCCGGCGGTAAGCCGGGCTGCGGATCGCTGCCCGACGTCGCCGCCAACTGGCCGCTGCGCCAACTGATTACCAATACCGGCTGGGGAACGGGGCTCGATATCCGCCCCAACCCCGGAATCGCTTTCCCGGGATACGCCGACTACCTCCCGGTCACCCGAGGACAGCCCGAACCGCCCAGCGTCCGCTATCCGGGCGGGCCGGCCCCCGGCCCCATCCCGTACCCGGGTGCGCCGCCCTACGGCGCTACGCAGTACGCACCGGACGGGTCTCCGCTGTACCCGGGCCTGCCGCCGGCGCCGCCGCCCGGCGCCCCGCGCGAACCAGGGCCCGCGCCACCGGGATCCGAGCCGTTCGTCGTCCCAGCGCCGGCGCAGCTGCAGCCGACACCGGCCCCGCCGCTCCCTCGAGAAGCGACACCGTCGCCGTGACGCCGGAGGAGAAGCCAACGCGATGAGAGAGAACCTGGCCGGTGCCATCTGGCGGTTGACGATCTTCATGGTCGTGTGCACGCTGGGGCTGATCGCGATGTTGGCGATCTTCGCCGATCTGCGCTTCGGGGATGAAAAACCGTACCGGGCGCAGTTCAGCAACGTGTCGGGACTGGAGAGCGGCAACTTCGTCCGCATCGCCGGCGTGGAAGTCGGCCAGGTCAAACGCATCTCGATCCAGGACGACGGAACCGCGATCGTCGAGTTCGGCACCGACAACTCCGTGGTCCTGACCGAGGGCACCAAAGCGGTCATCCGCTACCAGAACCTGATCGGCGGCCGCTATCTGGCGCTCGAGGAAGGGGGCGGCGGCAGACGACTCGAGCCAGGTGAGACGATTCCGCTGGCCCAGACATCGCCGGCGTTGGACTTGGACGCGCTGATCGGCGGCTTCCGGCCGTTGTTCCACGCGCTGGATCCCGATCAGGTCAACGCGTTGTCGACCGAGCTGATCAAGGCATTGCAGGGTGAGGGCGCGACGATCAGTTCGTTCCTGGCGCGAACGGCGACGCTGACCAACACGCTGGCGGACCGCGGTCAGCTGATCGGACAGGTCATCGTCAACCTGAACACCGTGCTGGGCTCCCTGGGTGACCAAAGTACCCAATTCGCCAAGGCAGTCGATTCAATGTCCCAATTGCTGGTCACCCTGGCCGACAACAAGCAGGAGATCAGCACCGGTATCGCCTACGCCAACGCGGCCGCCGGATCGATCGCCGATCTGCTCGCGCAAGGCCGCGCGCCGCTGGCCGACATCATTTATCAGTCGGAGCGGATAGCGGACGTCATACTTGCCGACCGCGACTATGTCGACGATCTGCTCAACACCCTGCCGGACGCCTACCAGATGTTGAATCGGCAAGGACTCTACGGCGACTTCTTCAGCTTCTACATGTGCGACCTGCTTCTGAAACTGAACGGCAAAGGCGGCCAGCCGATTTACGTCAAGGTGATCGGCCAGCCCTCGGGAAGGTGTACGCCGCGATGAAATCGTTCTCCGAACGCAATCCCCTCGTCGTCGCCGTGGTCGGCCTGGTGGTGGTGGCCGCGGCGGTGCTGGCCGCACTGACCTACAGCAGGCTGCCGTTCGTCAAGGCCGGCAGGGACTATTCGGCCTACTTCGCCGAGGCGGGCGGTTTGCAGACCGGCACGACGGTGCAGGTTTCGGGCCTCAAGGCGGGCAAGGTCAACGGCATCGCGCTGGACGGACCCAAGGTGCTGGTCAGCTTCGAGGTCGACAAACATATCCGGCTCGGCGACCGCACCGAGGCCGCAATCAAGACGAAAAGCGTGCTGGGCGCCAGGATCCTGGAAATCACACCCCGCGGCGAGGGCAGGCTGACCGGGCCGATTCCCCTCGAACGAACGACGTCACCTTATCAGCTGCCCGACGCGCTCGGCGATCTCGGCGCCACCATCAGCGGGCTGGACACCGACACGCTGTCGGCATCATTGGCCGTGCTGGCAGAGACATTCTCCGGTACCGCGCCCGACCTGAGAATTGCGCTGGCCGGTGTGGCGCGGTTCTCCCAGACGCTTAACGAGCGCGACGCTCAACTGCGAAATCTGTTGTCCAACGCCAACAAAGCCACGACCGTGTTGTCAGAGCGCAGCGAGCAGATCGCCCGGCTGGTCGCCGACACCAACGCCCTGCTTGCGCAGCTGGAAAGCCAAAGCCGCGCGCTGGATACGATCTCCGGCAACATCTCGGCGATAAGCCGGCAAATCAAGGGCATTATCGCCGATCACCGGCAGACCCTCAACCCGATCCTGGACAAGCTCGACCGGGTCCTGACGATCGTCGACAACCGCAAACAGCGAATCCAGTTGGCAATAAAGAAGTTCAACGACTACGCGCTGTCACTGGGCGAGTCGATGTCCACCGGCCCGTGGTTCAACTTCTACATCACCAACCTGATTCCCGGTCAGTTCATCCAGCCGTTCGTCGACGCCGCGTTCTCCGATCTCGGTCTGGATCCCAATGTGCTGCTGCCGTCGCAGCTCACCGATCCGCAGCTCGGTCAGCCTGGCACACCCGCGCTGCCGGTGCCGTTCCCGCGCACCGGTCAGGGTGGCGAGCCGCGGCTGAACCTTCCGGACGCGATCACCGGTAATCCCGGCGATCCCCGCTATCCGTATCGCGAGCCGCCGCCGGCCCCGCCGCCGGGCGGGCCGCCGCCGGGACCGCCGGCGCTGGCCCCCGGAGAGACGGCCCCGCCGCCGCCGCCGACACGGCCGCCGGTGTACGTTCCCGCGCCCGGTGAAGCCCCCGGGCCCGCGAAACCCGGTCAGCAAGCGGGCCAATGATGAACCGCGCTGCGAACCGCCACACTGCCCGCATCGGCGTGGCCGCCCTGCTCGTGCTCACCTGCATCGCCGGGGTGGTGGTGGCCTGGCAGGCCGCCGCCGCGACCCGCAACACGACGGTGGTCGCCTACTTCAAGAACAGCAACGGCATTTTCGTCGGCGACGAAGTGCGCATCCTCGGGGTTCCTGTCGGCAAGATCGACAAGATCGAGCCGCAACCCGAGCGGGTCAAGATCACCTTCTCCTACGACGCCAAATACCAAGTGCCCGACACTGCCAAGGCGGTCATCCTGTCCCCGTCGCTGGTCACCGCGCGCGTTATTCAGCTGACACCGGCCTACACCGGCGGGCCGCAACTGCGCGACCACGCGGTGATCCCGCTGGAGCGCACCGCCGTCCCGGTGGAGTGGGACGACCTGCGCCAGGACCTGGCAAAGCTCACCCAGATGCTGCAACCGAGCCAACCCGGCGGGATGAGCGCGATGGGAGCGTTGCTGAACACCGCCGCCGCTAACCTGCGCGGCCAGGGAGCGACCATCAGGGACACCATTGTCAAGCTGTCCCAGGCGGTTTCGGCACTCGGCGACCACAGCAACGATATCTTCAGCACGGTGAAGAACCTGTCGATTCTGGTGTCGGCCCTGCAAAGCAGCACCGACCTGATGCGTCAGCTGAACCAGAACCTGGTCACGGTGACCGGGCTGCTGACCAACGACCCCGATGAGGTTGCCGACGCGGTCGCGGCGCTGGCCGACATCGTCGGTGACGTCCGCGGCTTCGTGGCCGAAAACCGGGAGGCGCTGGGTGAAACGTCGGACAAGCTGGCGTCGGTGTCCACGGCGCTGAACGACAGCCTCGACGACATCAAGCAGGCGCTGCACATCGCCCCGACCGAGTTGCAGAACTTCATGAACATCTACCAGCCGGCGCAGGGCACCCTCAGCGGAGCGCCGGCGTTCAACAACTTCGCGAATCCGATTGCCTTCTTGTGCGGGGCGATCCAGGCGGCGTCGCGGCTGGGTTACGAACAATCGGCGAAGCTGTGCGTCCAATATCTGGCGCCGATCATCAAGAATCGGCAATATAACTTTCCCCCGTTGGGGGAGAACTTGATCGTCGGTGCGGTGGCGCGGCCCAACGAGGTCACCTACAGCGAGGACTGGATGCGGCCGGACTATGTTCCCCCGCCTTCCAATTCCACTGCGGCCGTCGATAATACAGCGTTGTCGGCCGAGGTGTATCCGACCGATCCGGCCGCCGGGCTACGCGGCCTGCTGCTGCCCTTCGAAGGAGGCTCCTGATGGGTGCGGTGTGGCGTCACAGCCGGGTGTGGATGCTGACGGTGCTGGCTGTGTTCGGCTTGGCCGGCTGCGGTTGGCGAGGTCTCAACTCGATCCCGTTGCCGGGGACCGCGGGTCGCGGCCCGGGCTCGTTCACCATTCAGGTGCAATTGCCGGACGTGGGCACCCTCGAGCAGAACTCCCGCGTGCAGGTCGGCGACGTCACGGTGGGCAACGTCACCAAGATCGAGCGACAGGGCTGGAATGCGCTGCTGACCATCCGGCTCGACGGTGACGTCGAGCTGCCGGCCAACGCGACCGCCACCATCGGCCAAACCAGCCTGCTCGGTTCGCTGCACATCGAATTGGCCCCACCCACCGACGTCGCACCCCAGGGCAAGTTGAGGCAGGGGTCGCTGATCTCGCTGACGTCGGCCGGCAGCTACCCGTCGACCGAGCAAACCCTGGCCGCGGTCTCGCTGCTGCTCAATGGTGGTGGTATCGGCCAGATTCAGGACATCACCGAAGCACTGAGCACCGCGCTGGCCGGACGGGCCGCCGAGCTGCGCAGCCTGATCGAGCAGGTCGACAGATATGTCGGCCTGGTCGGTGACCAGACCGGCGACATCATCGCCGCGGCCGAAAGTCTGAACAATGTGGTCGGTCAGTTGGCGAAGGAGAAGCCGGTGGTGGACCGAGCGCTGCAGACCATCCCGGACGCGCTTCGGACCCTGGCGGACGAACGGCAGCAGCTGGTTGATGCGCTCGATCAATTCGCCAAGTTCAGTGCACTGGCCGCCGACTCCGCCAACCAGACTAAGGACGCCTTGGTCAAGCAGCTGAAAGATCTTGGGCCGGTGGTGGAATCGCTGGCCAATGCCGGTCCGGCCCTGACCCGTTCGCTGAGCTTGCTCACCACCTACCCGTTTCCCAAGGACACGATCAGCAACTGGGCCCGCGGGGACTACGCCAACCTGACGGCCATCATCGACCTGACGCTGAGCCGGCTCGACGCCTCCTTCCTCACCGGCACCCGATGGGAGGGCAGCCTGACGGAGCTGGAGCTGCAGTGGGGCCGCACCATCGGCCAGATGCCGAGTCCCTACACCGCCGGCAATCCGCTTGTCGCTCCGTACCATTGGGATCAGGGGCGTTGACATGCCGCCGTTGTCGAGACGAATCCTGGTCCAACTGGCCATCTTTGTGATCGTCGCGCTGGTCGGCGGAGCGGTGATGATCTTCCACTACATCCAGCTGCCGGCGGTGTTCGGCATCGGGCGCTACCGGGTCACCGTGCAGCTGCCGCAAGCCGCCGGCCTGTACCCCAGCGGCAACGTCACCTATCGCGGAACCGAAGTCGGCCGGGTCGAAAGCGTGCGGCTCACCGATACCGGTGTCGCGGCGGTGCTTTCGCTCAAGTCGGACATCGACATTCCCTCCGATGTCGACGCCCAGGTGCACAGTCAGTCAGCGGTGGGTGAGCAGTATGTCACGCTGCTGCCCCGCCGGGATTCCCCACCGCTCAAGGACGGCGACGTCATTCCGGCCGAACGCGTTTCGGTGCCGCCGGATCTGGACACGTTGCTGGATACGGTGAACCGGGGCATGGAGTCGATCCCGCGCGACAGCCTGAAGACGACGGTCGACGAGGCCTATACCGCGGTGGGGGGCCTCGGGCCGGATATCGCCCGGCTGGTCACCGGAGCCGGTTCGCTGTCCATCGAAGCGCGCCGGAACCTGGGCCCGTTGCTCACCCTGATCGACCAATCCAAGCCCGTGCTGGATTCCCAGGCCGACTCGCCGGATGCGGTACAGCTGTGGGCTGCGCATCTGGCCGACCTCAGCCGGGGGCTGCTGCGCAACGACACCGCCGTCCGGACCGTGCTGCAACAAGCGGGCCCGGCCGCCGCGGAACTCCGGCAGTTGTTCGACCGGGTCAATCCGACACTGCCGGTGCTGCTGTCCAACCTGATCGGCGTCGGTCAGGTGGCGGTCACCTATCACCCCGCCATCGAGCAGCTGCTGGTGCTGCTGCCCCAGGCGGTCGCAACCATCCAGGCGATCGGCGTGCCCAACCGCAACACCAAGCAGGGTTACAAGGGCGTCTTCCTCAGCTTCAACATGCGGCTCAACCTGCCGCCGCCGTGCACCACCGGCTACCTGCCGGTCCAGCAGCGCCGCGTGCCGTCCTGGGAGGACTACCCCGATCGCCCGGCCGGAGACTTGTACTGCCGGGTGCCGCAGGACTCGCCGAACAACGTTCGCGGCGTTCGTAATACGCCGTGTGTTGGCCGGCCCGGAAAACGAGCCCCGACGGTCGCGATGTGTGAGAGCGACCAGAGCTATGTTCCGCTCAACGACGGCTACAACTGGAAAGGCGACCCGAATGCCACCCTGTCAGGCCAGCCCGTTCCCCAGCTGCCCCCCGGGACACCGCCCGCACCGGGCGCCCCCGCACCGGCCGCACCAACCGGCATACCGCCCGCACCGGGCGCCCCCGCACCGGCCGCACCACCGTTTCCGATAGCTGCCGCCGAATACGACCCGGCTACCGGTACCTACCTCGGCCCGGACGGGCAGGTCTACACCCAATCCGATCTGGCTGCGGCCGGCGGGAAGGAGCGCACATGGCAGTCGATGTTGCTGCCCCCGAATTGAGCGAATCGACCCAGGCGCGGCCCAGCCGACGCCGCCCGGAGCGGTCGGCGTTGCTGATCGGGCTGGTCGCGCTGCTTGCGTTGGCCGGGCTGGTTGCTTTCCTGGGGGTCCGGGCCCACCAGTCGCAGCAAGCCCTGCAGCAGAGCAGGCTCTTTCTGCAGGCCGGTCGCCAGGGGGCGCTGAACCTCACCACCATCGACTTCCACCAGGCCAACGCCGACGTGCAACGCATCCTGGATGGGGCAACGGGCCAGCTCTACGACAACTTCGCCAAGCGATCGCAGCCCTACATCGACGTCGTGGTGCGGACCCAGTCGAGATCGGTCGGCACGGTGACGGAAGCGGCGCTGGAATCGCAGTCCGGCGACCACGCGCAGGTGCTGGTTGCCGTGACCGTGAAAACGTCGAACATCTACGCGGCCCAAGAGGAATCGCGAGCATGGCGGATGCGGCTGTTGGTGCGCCGGGTGGGCGCGCAGGCCAAGGTCTCCAACGTGGAGTTCGTGCCGTGAGTACCCCACCGCCGGTGAGCGCCGGCACCGATACCGCTACCGCCGCCGAACCCGCGACGGAAGCTGAGCGCCGAATCCGGTGGCCGCGGCCACTGGCCTACGGTGTGCTGCCGGGCCTGGCGTTGTCGCTCGCGCTGGCGGCCGGTTTCCTGAAGTGGCAATGCTCGTCGGCGCCGGAAAGCATCGGCAGCCTCGAGGTGATCCAGGCGGCGCGGGCGGCGACGGTCGAGTTGCTGTCCTACCGGCCCGACACGGCCGAGCGCGACCTGGGTGCCGCAGGTGACCGGTTGACCGGGCACTTCAAAGACGAATACACGTCGCTGACCCGCGACGTCGTCATCCCCGGCGCCAAGCGGAAACAGATTTCGGCGGTTGCCACCGTACCGGCCGCGGCATCGGTGTCGGCCCAGTCGAACCACGCGGTGGTGCTGCTGTTCGTCAACCAGACGACGATTGTGGGCACCGAAGCGCCCACCTACACCGCATCCAGCGTTCGGGTGACGCTGGACAAGGTCGGCGGTCGCTGGCTGATCTCCGGATTCGACCCGGTCTGAAGTCAATGCTTCCGAGCGCCAAGGGGTTTCGTGGCAGACCCGGGCAGCTCGTTCCATCTTCGTTGCAGCTCGCGTTCCGCTGCCGTCGGAATGAGGCCGGCGGGCGCGAACAGCTTCGACGGCACCGGCTCATCCTCGGCCAACGGCCGGCCCGCGCCGCGAATTGTCTTGAGCGCCACGGTAACCCCGGTGACAAACACCACGACGACGACTGTCGCGAAGACGATCGACAGGGTGCCCTGGACAAAGGTGTTTCTGATGACGTCGTCGAGCTGGTCGGCATTGGCCGCCGAACCGAACGCCGTCTTGCCGTCGTTTTTGGCAGCCAGATACTGGTAGTGCTGAGTCCAGTAGCCGACCGCCGGGTCGGCGGAAAACACCTTCTGCCACGAGGCCGTCAGCGTGACGGCCAGGTCCCACAGCAACGGCACCCCGGGTATCCAGGCCCACTTCAGGTGGCCCTTCTTGATGACCACGACGGTGATCACGGTCAGCGAGATCGCCGCCAGCAGCTGGTTGGCAATGCCGTAGAGCGGGAACAGCGTGTTGATGCCACCGAGCGGATCGGTGACGCCGAGCAGCAGGATACTGCCCCAGGCGGCGACCATTGCCAGGCTGCACACCCAGACGCCCGGGCGCCAGCTGGGATTCTGCAGTTTGCGCAGCGGCCCACCGAGGTTGCTCAGCGCGTCGGAGACCAGGAAGCGCGCGGCGCGGGTGCCGGCGTCGAGGGTGGTCAGGATGAACAGCGCCTCGAACATGATCGCGAAGTGGTACCAGAAGGCCTTGAGGTCCATGCCGCCGAACACCCGGTGCAACATTTCGGACATGCCGAAGGCCAGCGTCGGCGCCCCGCCGGTGCGTGAGACGATCGAGCGCTCGCCCACGCTGGCGGCGGCCTGACCGATCTGGTCCGCGGTAGCCGGGTTCCCCCGCAGGCCGAGCCCGTTGACGTACTGGGCGGC
Organism: Mycobacterium pseudokansasii; assembly: GCF_900566075.1. Classification (NCBI taxonomy): domain Bacteria; kingdom Bacillati; phylum Actinomycetota; class Actinomycetes; order Mycobacteriales; family Mycobacteriaceae; genus Mycobacterium; species Mycobacterium pseudokansasii. The sequence goes on from NZ_UPHU01000001.1 coordinate 1,759,973, forward strand.
GCTAGCCGCGGTGCCGCCGGTCTGGGCCGCCGGGGCGTTGAGCGCGAAGTACAGATGCTGGTCCAGGATCGACGCGGTCAGCAGCGCGATGACCGCCACGAACGACTCGGTGATCATGCCGCCGTAGCCGATCAGGCGCATCTGGCCTTCCTTCTCCAGCATTTTCGGCGTCGTTCCCGACGAGATCAGCGCATGGAATCCGGACAGTGCGCCGCAAGCGATGGTGACGAACAAGAAGGGGAACACCGAACCCGCGAACACCGGCCCGTTGCCGGCGCCGGCGAACCGCGACACGGCCGGAGCCATCATGACCGGCCGAACCACCAACACCGCGATGGCGAGCAGTGCGATGGTGCCCACCTTCATGAACGTCGACAGGTAATCGCGCGGCGCGAGCAGCAACCACACCGGCAGCACCGACGCCGCGAAGCCGTAGCCGATCAGCAGCCACGACAGGGTGACCGGCGATAGGCTGAACCAGTCTGCGCCCCAGGATGTTTGGGAGACCCAATCGCCGGACACCACGGCGAGCAGCAGTAGCGCCACCCCGATCAGCGACACTTCCGCCACCCGCCCCGGCCGCAGGAAGCGCAGGTAGCAGCCCATGAACAGGGCGATGGGGATGGTCATGGCAATCGAGAACACACCCCACGGGCTTTGCGCGAGAGCGCGCACCACCACCAGCGCCAGCACCGCGATGACCATGACGATGATGGCCGGAACCCCGATCAGGGCGGCTGCACCGGCGGTCGGGCCAAGTTCGTCGCGAACCATCTGGCCCAGGGAACGGCCGCGGCGCCGAGTGGAGATCCACAACACCAGATAGTCGTGCACGCAGCCGGCGAACACCGCGCCGAGCACGATCCACACCGTGCTCGGTAAGTAGCCCATCTGGGCGGCCAGCACCGGACCCACCAGCGGCCCGGCCCCGGCGATGGCGGCGAAATGGTGGCCGAACAGTACCCGCCGATCGGTCGGCACGTAGTCCATACCGTCGTCGAGGAATTCGGCCGGGGTGGCATGATCGTCGCGGGGGCGGACGATCTTCGCCTCGATCAACCGGGCATAGAACCGGAACGCGATGACGTAGGTGCCGCCCGCGGCGACCACCAGCCACACGGCGTTGACCGTTTCGCCGCGGACCAACGCGAGGATCGCCCAGGCGACTGCACCGATCACGGCGACGACGGCGATGAAGATCTTGTGCTTCAGGGTGATCGGGGAGCGGTCGACAATGGCGACCGGCGGCAGGTCGGCGTCGGTGCGGATGTAGCTGACGTCGCCGGCCACCGGCCCTCCCTCAATGGTGCACGCACGGGTGTTCCCGGTGATCCTTGCACTACCACGGTGCTGTGCGCAGCCCGGCAACAGGCATACCGTTAGGTGATGCCGTTATGGCGATTGCGCGACTACGACGACGACGACCTGGACCAGGCAATCCAGGTGTGGGACCAAAGCCGTACTCCGGGATCGCCGGAACCGGTTTTCGCTGTCGCCGAGGTGATGGCGGCCGCTCGGGCGGGCCAGCCCGCGGTCATCGCCGAGGTCGGTGACGAGGTGGTCGGTATGGCCGTCGCCCGGACCGACGGTGAGCGGGCCTGGATCCTGCTGATCGCGCTGGCATCACGCTGGCGGCAGCGTGGTATCGGCAGTGCGCTGCTGGCCGATCTGGAGCGCCGGCTGCGGTCGGCCGGGGTGCGCAAGATCTGCACGGTGCTGCCCGCCGGCGCGACGGGATCGGCGGCGCTGGACAACTCCGGCTATACCCGTCGCGACGGTTTGGTGTACTACGAGACGGTCGAACTGCTGCGGCCGGACCAGGCCAATGTGCTCGCCGAACTGGGCGGGCGGCTGCTGCCGCCGGGGTTGTGGCAGGACCTGGCCGGGATGGAACAGGAGAAGCAGATCATCGAGCAGCGGATCATTGCCCCGCTGGCTCACCCCGAGATCGCCGACCGCTACGGCGTGCGCCCACCCAAGGCGGTGATCCTTTTCGGGCCACCGGGGACGGGGAAAACCAGTTTCGCCAAAGGGATTTCGTCGAGGCTGGGTTGGCCCTTCGTCGAGCTGTTCCCGTCGCGGCTGGCTGCCGCGGCGCCGGGCGGTCTGGCGGCATCCCTTCGGGAAGTGTTCGCAGAACTCGACGAACTCGACGAACTGGTGCTGTTCATCGACGAGGTCGAGGAGATCGCGGTCGCGCGCGCCGGTGCCAGCACCGTCGAAACCGGCGTCACCAACGAACTGCTGAAGCTCATCCCGTCGTTCCGTGAGCACGACGGGCGGCTGCTGGTCTGCGCCACCAATTCCGTGCATTCGTTGGATTCGGCGTTCCTGCGGCCCGGACGCTTCGACTACGTCATACCGGTCGGTCCGCCGGATCAGCCGGCGCGCCTGGCGGTATGGAAACGCTATCTGGGCCAAGCCAACCCGGGCATCGACGTCGACCGGCTGGTCGCGGCCACCGAGCTGTTCACCCCGGCCGACATCGAGTTCGCCGCCCGCAAGGGAGCGCAGGTGGCCTTCGATCGTGAGATGGCGCATGGCCGCGGGGAGCCGGCGACCACCGAGGACTATCTCACCGCGATCGACGAGGTTCGTCCGACGTTGACGACGGGGATGCTGGCCGAATTCACCGAAGACAGAGCGCAATTCGCCAGGCTATAGTCTGGCGAGCATGAATGTGGCGACGCGTCACCGGCGTGTCGCCACATTCACCGTCGCGCAAATGGATCAGTGCAGTGCGCGCACGGCGTCGATGGTGTCGGCTTCGTCCGGGCTCTTGTCGTCTCGATAACGCAGCACCCGGGCAAACCGCAACGCGACGCCGCCCGGATAACGCGACGAACCCTGCACCCCATCCACTGCCACCTCGACCACTTGCTCGGGGCGCAGCCGGACGACATACCCGTCCGTGCCACCGATGGCTAGCTCGGTGAACCGGGCGGTCTGCCAGTCCAGCATGGCGTCGGTCATCCCCTTGAAGGTCTTGCCCACCATGAGGTATTCGCCGCTGGCCGGATCCCGTGCGCCCAGGTGAATGTTGGACAGCTTTCCGCGACGGCGGCCCGAACCCCACTCCACGGCCAGCACCACCAGATCCAGCGTGTGCACCGGCTTGACCTTGAGCCATCCCGCGCCGCGACGCCCGGCTTGGTATGGCGCTCCTGGCGCCTTGGCCATCACACCTTCATGACCCGCGGTCAGTGTCGCGTCCAGAAAGGCGGCCGCGGCCGCCGCCTCGGACGTGATCAGCCGGTCCACCCGGTGTCTGACGGGTACGACGGCGTCCAGGACGGCCAGCCGTTCGGTGGTCGGCGCGTCGAGCAGGTCATCGCCGTCGCGATGCAAGATGTCGAAGAAGAACACCGAAAGCGGCTGCGTTGCACGGGCGGCCGCTACATCGACCGATCGGCCGAACCGGGACGCGGTGACCTGGAAGCGATGCGGACGGTGGTCGGGTCGCAACGCGATCGCCTCACCATCGGCGACCAGCTCGCGCACCGGCAGCGCCAGCGTTGCCTCCACGACCTCCGGCAGCCGAGCGGTGACGTCGTCGAGGCTTCTGGTGAAGACGGTGACGTCGTCGCCGGCGCGGTGAATCTGTACTCGGGCACCGTCCAGCTTGGCCTCGAATATCGTCGTGCCGTCGTGGCGTTCGAGCGCGTCCGCCACACCGGTCGCGGTCTGCGCCAGCATCGGGCCCACCGGCCGGCCCACCCGTAGGGTGAAGGCGTCCAGCGCCGCCGCCCCGCCGGTCAGGCCCGCCGCGGCGACCGCCGGCAGATCACCGCCCAGCATGGCGGCGCGCTGCACTGCGCTGGCGGGGATTGCGGCCGCTTTGGCTACGGCGTCGGTCATGATCCCGGTCAGCGCACCCTGGCGCAGCTCACCGCTGAGCAGCCGCAGCAGCAAGGTCTGCTCGGATTCGGTTGCCGCCGAGAACAACTCGGAGACCAGCTGCGCGCGGCGCGCCTGCGAGCCGCTGCCCGAGGTGGCACCGATCTCGGAGAAAGCCGCGTCGACGCCCGCGACGGTCAGCGTCGGATGCCCAGCCGGCGGCGGCAGCGACCGCAACGACGCCCAGCCGACGCCGATGTGCCGCTGTGGCAGTTCCCCGGAGAGCCACGCCACGATGATCGCCACCAGCTCGGGGTCGGGCGCGGCGCGGCGAAGCAGGTCGGCGATGCGTTCGACCTTGCTCAGTCGCGACGAGGTGGCGCCCACGTCAAGTGAGGTAGTGGACACGTCGAGAAGGAGCACGGTTCAGCTTGGCATGACTCGCCGACAACCGTTTCGGGCCGACACGCTAGCGTGCCTACATAACGTTACAGATTGCCAGAATTCTGACAAGCCACTACAGGGAGGTCCGGATGGAGATCAGCGGCAAGAAGGTCGTGGTCATCGGCGGTGCGTCGGGGATGGGTCGGGCCACGGCCGAGTTGCTGGCCGAACGTGGCGCGCACGTCGCGGTGCTCGACCGCGAGAACTCCGACGGCAAGGCCGTCGCCGAGGGGCTCGGCGGCGCGTTCTACCCGGTCGACGTCACCGACTTCACCGGAACCGAAGAGACCCTGCAAACGGCGGTCGACAACCTCGGCGGCCTGCATGTCGCGGTCACGACCGCAGGCGGCGGCATCGCCAAGCGGACCCTGACCAAATCCGGCCCACATGACCTCGAATCCTTCCAGTCGGTCATCGATCTCAACCTCATCGCCACCTTCAACATCAGCCGGCTGGCGGCCGCCCACATGGCCAAGAACGACCCGGAAGACCCCGAATCGACAGGAGAGCGCGGCGTCATCATCAACACCGCATCCATCGCGGCCTTCGAGGGCCAGATCGGTCAGGTCGCCTACACCGCCGCCAAGGCCGCGATCGCCGGCATGTGCCTGACCATGGCCCGTGACCTGGGGTCGATGGGAATCCGGGTGCTGGCCATCGCGCCTAGCCTGTTCCTGACCGGGCTGACCGCCATGGTTCCCGACGAGATGGCAGCGCAGCTGACCAAAGACGCCGCCTTCCCGAAGCGGATGGGCCGGCCCATCGAGTACGCCAAGCTGGCGGCGGCCATCGTGGACAACCCGATGCTCAACGGCCAGTGCATCCGCCTCGATGCCGGCCAGCGGTTCGCGCCCAAGTAACCGACGAGCCGGCCGGGCCTGCGCCGGCATTGAGTACACTCTTTAGAAAATCAGCAGGACCCGCGACGGCGCGGGCCGCGCAGTGCCGCGAGGAGGCCCTGATGGGTATCGCACTCACCGACGACCACCGCGAACTCGCCGAGGTAGCCCGCGGGTTTCTGACAGCCCAGAAGGCCCGCTGGGCAGCGCGGTCACTGCTCGATGCGGCCGAGGAACAGCGACCGCCCTTCTGGCCGCAGCTGGTCGAACTCGGCTGGCTGGGTCTGCACATCGACGAAGAGCACGGCGGGTCCGGCTACGGGCTGCCCGAACTCGTGGTGGTGATCGAAGAACTCGGCCGCACGGTGGCGCCGGGACCGTTCGTGCCCACCGTCATCGCTTCGGCGGTGATCGCCAAAGAGGGCACCGCCGAGCAGAAAACCCGGCTGCTGCCAGGCCTGATCGACGGAAGCGTCACCGCGGGCGTGGGTCTCGACGGCCGGGTGCAGGTCACCGATGGCGTCGCCGACGGCGAGGCGGGTGTCGTCCTGGGTGCCGGGCTGGCCGATCTGCTGCTGGTCACGGCCGGGGATGACGTGCTGGTGCTCGACCGCGGCCGGGCAGGTGTGTCGGTAGACGTGCCGGAAAACCTCGATCCCACCCGGCGTTCCGGGCGCGTTCGGCTGACCAAGGTGACCATCAGCGCCGACGACATCCTGCCGGGGGCACGCGAATCGGCGCTGGCGCGGGCACGGACGTTGCTGGCCGCAGAGGCGGTCGGCGGCGCGGCCGACTGCGTCGACGCCGCCGTCGCCTACGCCAAGGTGCGGCAGCAATTCGGCCGCACCATCGCGACTTTCCAAGCGGTGAAACATCATTGCGCCAACATGCTGGTGGCGGTGGAGTCCGGGATCGCCGCGGTGTGGGATGCCGCCCGTGCGGCATCCGAAGATGAAGAACAGTTCCGCCTGATCGCGGCGGTGGCCGCGGCGCTGGCGTTTCCGGCCTATGCGCGCAACGCCGAGCTCAATATCCAGGTGCACGGCGGCATCGGCTTCACCTGGGAGCACGATGCCCACCTGCACCTGCGCCGGGCGCTGGTGACGGCTGGATTGCTGGGCGGAGACGCGCCGGCCCGCGATGTTTTCGACCGCGCCGCCGCCGGAGCCACCCGCGCCAACAGCCTGGACCTGCCGCCCGAGGCCGAAGAGTTGCGCATCCGGATCCGCGCCGACGCCGCCGAGATCGCGGCCCTGGACAAGAAGGCGCAACTGGACAAGCTGATCGAGACCGGGTACGTGATGCCGCACTGGCCCATACCGTGGGGCCGAGCCGCGGATGCGGTAGAGCAGTTGGTGATCGAGGAGGAGTTCGGTAAGGCCGGCATCAAACGCCCGGACTACTCGATCACCGGCTGGGTGATCCTGACCCTGATCCAGCATGGAACAGCATGGCAAGTCGAAAGATTCGTGGAGAAGGCGCTGCGTCAGGAAGAAATCTGGTGCCAGTTGTTCTCCGAGCCCGACGCCGGCTCGGACGCGGCGTCGGTCAAGACCCGCGCCACCCGGGTGGACGGCGGCTGGAAGATCAACGGGCAGAAGGTGTGGACCAGCGGGGCACAGTATTGCGCCCGCGGCCTGGCCACCGTGCGCACCGACCCCGACGTCCCCAAGCACGCCGGCATCACCACCGTGATCATCGACATGAAATCGCCCGGCGTCGAGGTGCGCCCGCTGCGACAGATCACCGGCGGATCGGAATTCAACGAGGTGTTCTTCAACGACGTGTTCGTCCCCGACGAGGACGTCGTCGGAGCGCCCAACTCCGGGTGGACGGTCGCGCGGGCGACGCTGGGCAACGAGCGAGTCAGTATCGGCGGCAGTGGGTCGTTCTACGAAGGGCTGGCAGCCAAACTGGTGCAGCTGGCCCAACGGGGAGCAGATCGGTTGGCGGGAGCCGAGGTTCGGGTCGGGTACTTTCTGGCCGAAGATCACGCGCTACGGCTGCTGAACCTGCGTCGTGCGGCGCGCAGCGTCGAAGGTGCGGGCCCGGGACCGGAAGGCAATGTCACCAAACTGAAGCTGGCCGAGCACATGATCGAAGGCGCTGCCCTCTCGGCGGCATTGCTGGGGCCCGAGATCGCGCTGCTCGAGGGTCCTGGTGCGGTGGTCGGCCGGATGGTCATGGGCGCGCGCGGCATGGCGATCGCGGGGGGTACTTCCGAGGTGACCCGCAACCAGATCGCCGAGCGGATTCTGGGCATGCCGCGCGACCCGTTGATCAACTGACGCTCGGCAGGGCCTGCGCTCGGCGGGGCGGGCTCGCGGTGCTAGCTCGCGGTGCTAGATGCGGGGCGCGAACTGTGGAGCCCCGCCGGAACCCTGCTGCGAACAGAGTTCGACGGGCATTCCGCATGTCACCGAATCCGGTTCGCAGTCAACAATATTGGCGGCAACACGTAGCCCGCTCTGCTCGCTGAGCTCCACCAGGGCAATCACGTAGGGGGTCGGGATGTCCGGGTTGTACGGGTGGTAGTTGACCGTGTAGGTGAACACCGCGCCGCGCCCAGACACCGGCCGAGCCACCAGCGGCCCTCCGCAGCCCCGGCATTCGCCGGTCGCCGGATGCACCCAGTGTCCGCAACTGTCACAATGCTCGATGAGCAGAGGCTGGGCAGACACGCTCAATACAGTACACTCTATTGATTCGTGGACGGATGGCCTGGTGGACGGTGCACGTGAACTATTTCGAAAAGGACGCGATCCTATCCGGCATCGGTATTTCGCGCATCGGCCGGCGCACCGGCATCCCCGGGCTGGAACTGACGATGGAGGCGGTGCGGGCCGCCATCGACGACGCCGGTCTGGTCGCCGCCGACATCGACGGCATCGCGACCCTGGGCGACACTCCTGCTGCCGACGTCAACGCCGAGCTACGGATCGACGCCGGGGACTGCGGATCCGGTTTCGGCACGGGCGGACTGCTGAGTCCGGTGATGTCGGCGTGCCGCGCGGTGGCCGAGCGGCACGCCCGCCATGTGGTGGTCTACCGGACCATCCAGATGCTGGGCGGCACGGTCCCGGTGAAACCGCAGGACGATGCGCCGGCCCCGCCGTTGGCGCGGATGCTGGACCTCCCCGAAGGCGCCCCGCGCCCCGTCGTCGGGCCGATGGACGACATCACCGATCTGATTGCCGCACATGCCTATTCGGCGGCGAACTGGCTGGCGTTGAATTGCCGGCGACACATGGAGCTCTACGGAACCACCAAGGAGCAGTTGGGCTGGGTTGCCCTCAACGGCCGCCGCAATGCGGCGTTGAATCCCCTTGCCGTCTATCGCGAACCGATGACGATGGCCGACTATCTGGGTGCGCGACCGGTGTCGACGCCATTCGGATTGCTGGATTGCGATGTGCCCATCGACGGCTCCATCGCGGTGGTGGTCTCGCATGCGGAGTATGCCCGCGATTGCCCGCACCGGGCCGTGGCAGTCGAGGCGATAGGCGGATCCGACGGCGCCGGCGGGTGGTTTCATCGCGACGACTATCCCAAGATGGCGATGTCGGACGCGGCGGCGCAGATGTGGTCGCGGTCCGAACTGACACCGGCCGACCTCGACGTCGCCCAGCTGTACGACGGCTTTACGTTCCTGACCATTGCCTGGCTGGAGGCGCTGGGAATCTGCGCCGACGGCGGCGCCGGCCCGTTCGTCGAGGGCGGGGCGCGGATCGCCCGTGACGGCGAGCTGCCGTTGAACACCTACGGAGGCCAACTTTCGGGCGGGCGCATGCACGGCTACTGGGCATTGCACGAGGGGTGTCTGCAGTTGCGCGGCGAGGCGGGGGAGCGGCAGGTGGCTCAGCGTCCGGAGGTCGGCGTGGTGTCCGTGGGCGGGGGTCCGGTAGCCGGATGCATGCTGCTGACATGCTGAACCTCGTTGTGGGGCGGCTCCATTGAATGTAGAGCCACCGGCAGCCCGGACCGACAAGCGAGCCGCGCAGATCGCCCGTTGCATCGAGGCCGACGTCGTCCGCCGCGGCTGGCCAGTCGGGGCATCGCTGGGCTCGGAAGGCGCTCTGCAAAAGCGATACGGCGCCAGCCGGTCGGTGCTGCGCGAAGCCGTTCGGCTCGTCGAGCACCATCAGGTGGCGCGGATGCGTCGCGGGCCCAACGGCGGGCTGCTCATCTGTGCACCCGATGCCGGACCGGCGACCCGCGCGGTCGTCATCTATCTCGAATACCGGGGCACCACACTGGACGACCTCCTGGATGCGCGTCTGGTGCTCGAGCCGCTGGCCGCCGCTCTTGCCGCCGAACAGATCGACGAAGCCGGAATCGAGCGGCTGCGGGCGGTGTTGGGTGCGGAGCAGCAGCAGCCGGGGTTGCCCGCCGCTCGCGACGAGTTCCATGTGGCGCTCGCACAGCAATCGAAAAACCCTGTCCTACAGCTGTTTATCGAAGTCTCGATGCGACTGACCAGGCGCTACGCGCGGTCCTCGCGGACCGACTCGGCGACCGAGGCGCTGCAGGCGTTGGACCGGCTGCACGACGACCATTCGGGAATCGCCGCGGCAGTCACCGCCGGTGATTCCGCGCGCGCCAAGGCGCTCAGCGAGCGGCACGTCCAAGCGGTGACCGTCTGGCTGCAGCAGCATCGGCGAGGCGATCGGTCTGGGCGGGCAAGGTCCCGACAGGTCCGGCGGCTGGACCCCGAGGCGCCCCGCGGCAAGCTCGCCGAAGTGCTGGCCGCCGCGATCGCCGACGATATCGTCGCCAGCGGTTGGCAGGTCGACTCGGTTTTCGGAACCGAGGCTGCGCTGCTGGAACGTTATCGCGTAAGCCGCGCGGTGCTGCGGGAAGCGGTGCGGCTGCTGGAATACCACACGATCGCCCACATGCGCCGGGGGCCCGGCGGTGGACTGGTCGTCACCCGGCCCCAGGCGCAGGCCAGCATCGACACCATCGCGCTGTACCTGCAGTACCGCAAGCCGAGTCGTGAAGACCTACGCTGCGTGGGGGATGCGATCGAGATCGCGAACGTGGCCAAAGTCGTGCAGCTTCGTAACGAGCCCGAGGTGGCGGCCATGCTCGACACGCTGGACCCGTCGACGGATTTCGTGGATGTCGCCGCCGACGAGGCAGCAGGCGAAATGCGTAAGGCCGCGGCCGAGGAATTCCGGTTCCATATCGGCCTGGCTCAGCTGGCCGGCAATGCGCTGCTGGAGCTGTTTCTCCGGATAATCGCCGAACTATTTCGCCGGCACTGGTCCAGCACCCGGGGGCAGCCACCGACCGCGGCCGACGTCGTCGCCGTCGAACACGCCCACCTGCGGATTCTGCAGGCGATCCGCGCCGGCGACGACAGCCTGGCCCGCTACCGCATCCGTCGCCATCTGGACGCGGCGACGTCATGGTGGCTCTAGAACTCGATCGAGCCAAACTCGCGCATAATCAACATCCCTGGCGGGTACATGCTTACCCAAACGAAAAGCCGGTCCAGCACAGGTGCCGGCGCTGGGGCGGGAGCGCTGACATGACGATTGGCACGGAAACCGAGCGACGAGGCTTCGTCCATTCCGCGCTGTTGTACCACTCCCAGCGGGAGTATCTGGATTTCCTCGGGCGCTTCGTGGCCGACGGGTTGGCGCTCGGCGAGCCGGTTCTGGTCGCGGTACCAGCGGACCGGCTGGCATTGCTGCGCACCGAACTGGGTGCCCCCGGTCGCGCTACGGCGGAGCTTCGCATGATCGACATCTCCCGTGCCGCACGCAATCCGAGCCGATTCCTGGCCATAGCGAATTCCTTCGCGGCCACATACGCCGATCGGCGGGTGCGGATCGTCAGCCAGCTCATCTGGCCCGGCCGTACCGTCGGCGAGTCTCTGGCCTGCGTGCAGGACGAGGCGTTGATCAACCGCGCGCTGGCACATCACAACGTCACGGGGCTGTGTCTCTACGACGCCGAGCGGCTCGACGACGAATTGCTGGCGAACGCCCGTGCTACCCATCCGCTGTTGTGGAAGTGCGGGTCGGCGTATCACAGTGCCGATTACGCGCCCGATGAGGCGCTGGCGCGCTGCAATCAACCGCTACCGCACAACCCGGGCGCGGTGACCTACCTGGTGCGCCACAGCAGCGACCTGGGGCCGGCGCGTTCGTTCGCCGTCGACTACGCCGGATGGGTCGGACTGTCGCAAGACGGCCTGGAGGATTTGCGATTGATCACCACCGAGCTGGCAACCAACAGCCTGCAATACACCGGCGGAGCGTGCCAGCTTGCCTTCTGGCGGCATGATGAGCATCTGGTCTGCGAGGCGCGCGACAGCGGACAGTTCGATCAACCACTCGTTGGACGCCAACCTCCGAGCGCCAGCGCAACCGCCAGCCGCGGGCTGTTTCTGGTCAACGCCATGGCGGATTTGGTGCGCACCCACACCACGGCAAACAGCACCACCATTCAGGCATACCTTCGGCTCAGGCCGTCGGCGGCTGCCGTGGGCTAGGAAGCGCTGTCCGCGGCGCTACCAGCACAGCGAACGGCCGTCGGAACCTATCCCAGCGACCCGCTCGGTGCCGGCACCGCCGGAATCTTACATGTGGTGGTCTTGCAGTCATCGGTGCTGTTGCAGCTCACCGCCGCGGTGGCTGCAAACGCCGCGATCAGCGCCGCGACGACTATCCGAACTGCCCGGGACCCTTTGCTTTTTGCATTCATCGGTGGTGCCTTTCGATTGCCATTGCGCCGATGTGTGAATTCCAACGATGACTGTCTGCAGATGTTATGCCGTCGCTTCCCGCGGCGGGCCGTTTTGTCTTGATGGTTCTGGCCTGCCGCAAAATCAAACGCGCCCGGAGCGATCCTGAGGGATATGGGCCGGGGTTAAAGTCGGGTTGAAGTGTCCGCCCAACTTACCTGTGACCATCCGCCCCGAGCCGAGGATGTGGCTGGTCCGCGCGCGTTTCCGCCACGCGATAGCCGCTCGCCGGTTATCGAACGTGAAAATCGCTGCCCGGCGTATGTCGCAATCTGTCGCCGAGGTCCCTGATTCCCGGTTGGTCGAAATCTGTAATTGCCGGTGCGCGTGGCGGCGTGATCGAAACCCCGGCGCGAGCCAACCCTTACTGTGGCACCAAGCTCGTGCTCGGGTTTGCAGGCTCGCGTTCCGCGGCGCACCCGGCCGCTAACACCGCGAATGCCGCGGCCAGTACTACGACCACCGTCTTGACCGCCTGCACCGTCCTGCTGGTCTCTCTTGCGCTCATCGACCATGCCTTTCGTTTGCTGGACCGCACCCGTAGTTGGCGATTCCGCCGCATCAGATGCTATCGCCAAAGCACCGGACGGCGCGGTGTTTTGAGACGTTGAGCAGTGGAATCCGGTCGCGGAGGTGCACCCTTGGCCGCAGCGGAACCTGCCGGGTGTGCCTGGTGCGCAAAGCTCCCGCCAAGGCCGCGACTCGGCCCGGAGTTGTTGGCGTAGAAAGGCTTGGCTGCCGAACGGGATCGACGCGACTGCGCAGCGCCCGGTCACCGGTCGCTCACGGCCACCATCGGCGTAGTGCCGGTCTAGCGGCCCTGGCCGGCCTCGCAACCGTCGACGCGCCGGAGATGCCGAGGTCGGGCACGGGTCGGCGTGGCCGTGTCAACGCTGAGAAGCCACTTGCCTGCGTCGGCCCAAGACGTCTAGTGTCACCCTTCGTGCGTCTTCTCGAGCGTGCCGTAGTAGCCAGCACCCGCAGCGGGGTCTGATCCGGACCGACCCCCCGCTGTGGGTCGCAAGCTACTACCGTCGGTCGCTCCTACTGATCAGAGAAGACCGACACCATGGCTTTCCCCGCCCTCGACCGCGACCCGAACGGTGGTCCGGCGCAGCCGACCGCCGGCGCTCGGTTTGCCGAGCACTTCGGCGCCGAGATGCCGCGAGGTCTGCGAGACCAGGCCGCAGTCATGTGCTGGGAACGCTTCGTCGCGACCTACGGTCATCCCGTCGGCCCGGTCCGGTTGGGTCACTGGGAATGCACGGATCCGGATCGGCCTGCTGGGCGACTGGGCCCGCAGGCCCGCAATTTCCGTGCGGTGATCGCGGTGGGGGACCGCATCAGCACCTCGACCGCTGCCGCCGGCGGACCGATCGCGGCTCTTACCGCGATGTTGCACGACCGCGGGATCACCGTGGAGACATTGAAATTCCACCAGATGCACGCCGATGGATGCACCGCCACCTTCGTCTGCGGCAGCGATGGGATCGCCCGCGAGTGGGCCATGGGCTGGTCGGAGGATCCGACTCAATCCGCGTTGCGTGCGCTGATCGCGTGCGCCAACCGGCTTCTCACCCCATGACCGCGAGCAGTTGTCCGGGGGGCTAGGCCAGCCCCGCGGTTGGGGGATGAAAATTGGTGCCGGCCGGTCGGCTGGGTAAGTGGTTGTGCGGGGGCGGTGGATTGTTGCCTGTGCGCACGTGAGTGAGACTCCTGTTTGTTTGGCTCTCTCCGAAACACGCTCCACGACAATAACTCTGGGTGAAGGAGTGCCACTATGGAGGTGATACGTCCGCGGTGTGTGGGTATCGATGTCTCGACGAAGGACGCCACGGCGTGTATCCGGGTTCAGGGGCAGGGTCGGCGTGCCACGTCGACGACGGTGAGCACGTGGGGCTCGACCACCGCCGAGATCTTGGCGGTGGTCGAGCATCGGATCGCCGAGCAGGTCAGCTGCGTGGTGATCGAATCCACCTCGGAGTATGTGCGACATGAGGGTGCATGAGTGAAGCAGGAGGCACCGTTTGGAGGTTCGGCTGATGCCGTAGGTGTAGTACTCGGGCCAGTGCGTGAGGGCCTGTCTTCGCCTCGGCGTGCTCTGCGGGTGACTGCGGGGTGCGAAGCCCGGGGTAGAAGCCGAAGCGGTTCGCGTTCCATCCGTGGACCGTGGGCGAGGAGAAGACCGGCGGGAAGCGAACGCGCTTCCCGGCTGCGGGGCGGCATCCAGTCGTCGTGCGGTGATGGGTGAACGCGAGTGAACCCCTGATGACGCCTTGTGAAGGTGACCCCCGCCGATGGGATGTGTCAGCGGGGCCGTAGGGACCCGCCGCTGGAAAGCGGCGGGTGTCGGCCAGAGGATAGTCGCTGGTCGGGAGCGCATCACCGTCCCCGGGGTATAGGGGGCACCCTGCCCGGTCGAATCTTGTTCATGCGCAACATGACAACCCTGTTGGGGTCCGGTGAATTCTGCCGGTAGGCCGACCGTGGGGAAGGTGCAACTCCCCGGCAGGCGCTGGATGACCCAAGAAGCCGATGCCGACACACCGAAAGGCAACGGGAAACCGGCAACCGCACGATTTGGCTCCTCCGCCAGATGGTAGCCGCATAACCGGTCGGATACGGGCGTGCTGCCCGGCCCGAAAGGGAGCTGACGTGGGTCGGGTGAGCCTGTGAAGACCAGATGATCGGAGACTCCAGAACCGATGGGCAAGTTGGACACCGTGACGGTGAACGGACCTGAGGACGAGATCATCGACTGGGACGCCGTGGATTGGCGCCAAGTCGAAGACGACGTACGGAGGCTGCGGCGACGAATCTTCACGGCGATGCAGGCGGGGGACCTCAAGCGGGTCCGTAATCTGCAGAAGCTGATGCTGGGTTCCCACGCAAACGCTCTGCTGAGTGTGCGGCGGGTCACCGAGCTCAACGCTGGCCGCAAGACGGCCGGGGTCGACGGCAGGGTCGTGCTCGCGGGATGGGAAAAGGCCGAGATGGCCACCTGGCTGCAGCGCGACACCAACGCGTGGAGACCTCGACCGGTCAAGCGGGTGTTCATTCCGAAGAGCAACGGAAAACGGCGCGGCCTCGGGATTCTCGTGATCGCCGATCGGGCGCTGCAAGCGCTCACGGTCAACGCGCTAGAACCCGAGTGGGAGGCCCGGTTCGAGTCCCGATCGTATGGGTTTCGGCCAGGCCGTAGCTGTCAGGACGCAATGCAGGCGATCTTCGTGACCGCTCGCGGTGCGACCTGCAAACGCGTGTGGGCGCTAGACGCCGATTTGGCCGCCGCGTTCGACCGCATCGATCATGCCCATCTTCTCGCACAGCTCGGCTCGTTCCCCGCGCGGGAATGATCGCGGCCTGGCTACGCGCGGGGGTGATCGATCAAGGTCGGTTCGCACCGACCGAGGACGGCAGCCCACAAGGCGGGGTGATCAGCCCGTTGCTGATCGTTGCCCTGCACGGAATGGAACAGGCCGCCGGAGTCCGCTATATCCGCACCGGCACCAACGCCGAAACGGCGCGGCCGGGCTCCCCAGTTTTGATCAGATACGCCGATGATCTGCTGGCCCTGTGCCACTCGCGGGAACACGCCCAACAGGTCAAGGCGCGGCTCACGGAGTGGCTGCGACCTCGGGGTCTGGTCTTCAACGAGGACAAGACCCGTATCGTGCACCTCGAGGACGGGGTGGATTTTCTGGGGTTCAACATCCGCCGCTACCGCAACAGGCTGCTGATCAAACCCAGCAAGGCGGCCGTGAAACGGATCCGGGCACGGCTGACCACCGAGATGCGAGCACTGCGGGGCCACAACGCCCAGATGGTGCTCATCCGGCTCAACCCGATCATTCGGGGGTGGTCGGCCTACTACCGGCACTGCGTGTCGGCCCGGGTGTTCAATGCGCTGGACAATCACGTGTGGAAGCTCACCGACAAGTGGGCCAGATTCACCCATCCGCACAAGGGACGGCGCTGGATCGTGTCCCGTTACTTCGGCGCGTTCCACCCGTCCCGGCGCGACCGCTGGGTATTCGGTGACCGCGACACGGCGCCTACCTGGTCAAGTTCGCCTGGACGGCGATCACCCGGCACACCCTGGTCAAGGGCTGGGCGTCCCCGGACGACCCTGCCTTGACCGACTACTGGGCGACCCGGCGCCGCCGCGGGAGACCCCCGCTGGGCCGGGCCCGGTCGAGACTGATCCGCATGCAGCGCGGACGCTGCCCGCTTTGCGGCCAGCTACTGCTGCACGCTGAGGTCGAGCCGCAACACCCCGACGAGTGGGAGCAGTGGATCACTGCCACCGCCAAGGCGATCCGCCACCAGGCGATCATCGTCGATTCGGGGCCAGAGTCATTGGGTTATACCGCGTTCCGTCTCATTCACACACACTGCCGAGGCCGTCACCCAGACCGCATCGGCGTGTACCGTGCCGCCGGAGCCGATTCGGGTGTTGCGTGATCTGACCCGGGCGCGCACCACCATCACCCGAGCGCGCACCAAAGAAATCCAGCGGCTGGAAAAGCCGCTCGAAGATGCCGGGATCAAACTGTCGGCGGTGGCCTCCAACATCGTCGGGGTCTCGGGGCGGGCGATGCTGGAGGCGTTGATCGGCGGGCAGCGTGATCCGGTGGTGCTCGCCGATCTGGCCAAACAGCGGCTCGCATTTTCGAGTGAGAAGATCCCCGCATCGACCGAGGCGTTGCGCGGGCCGTTTAGCGACCATCACGCGTTTATGGCTCGGCTGTATTTGGATCGCATCGACGCCCACGGCGCCGACATCGCCCGCCTTGAGGAGCGCATCGAGGAGGCGATCAAACCCTTTCAACCCGCCCGGGAATTGCTGATGTGAGTATCCCAGGCTTTTCCCACATCGTCGCCGATGTGTTTATCGCCGAGACCGGCGCGGACATGAGCGTGTTTCCCACCGCTGCCCATTTGGCGTCGTGGGCCGCGGTGGTGCCCGGCTGCAACGAATCGGCGGGCCGGGTCAAATCGGCCACCACCCGCCCCGGCAACCGCCACCTCAAAGCCGCTCTCGGGGTGGCCGCGCTGTCGGCAGCGCGTTCCAAAGACACCTACTACAACGCCCGCTACCGCCGCATCGCCGGCACCCACCGGCCCGCCACATCCCACCGCCGCAAAGCCCGCAGCCCGTCGGTGCCCGCCCTGATCGCCGTGGTCGCTGTCGAACACAGCATGCTCATTGACGCCTGGAACATGGTGGTCAACGGCGCCTTCTACCACGACCCCGGCGCCGACTACTCCACCCGACACCACCCTGGGCAAACCAAAGCAAAAGCCATCAAACAACTGCAGGCCCTTGGCTACACAGTCACTCTCGAACCCCTCACCCACGCCGCCCAACACCGGGGGCCCGCCACTCACCCGCTTCGGGTCACCGCATTTTCGAGTAAGACACAAAGGCCCCCATTTCCCACCGGAAAGAGGGCCCTTTGCGTCTGGCCGCGGAACCTTACAGCGGGCGCAACACAATGTGCATGCCATCCTTCGGCACGGGCATACCGCCGTAGTCCCAGCTCGCGTGGTAATCCGGCCGCGGCAGTTCCAGCCGGTACCGGCGCAGCAATCGGTGCAGGATCGTCTTGATCTCCAATTGGCCGAACACCATCCCAAGACACTTATGCGCGCCGCCGCCGAAGGGTGTGAACGCGTAGCGGTGTCGTTTGTGCTCGTTGCGCGGCTCGGTGAAGCGCTCCGGGTCGAAAGTCATTGGCTCGGTCCAGAATTCAGGAAGGCGGTGATTCAGCCCGGGAAACGCGATGACGTTGGTGTCCTTGGGCAGGTAGTAGCCCAACAGTTCGGTATCGCGAACCGTCTGCCGCATTGCCCACTGGACGGGCGTCACCAACCGGATCGACTCGTTCATCACCAGGTCGAGCGATTCCAGCTTCTCCAGCGATTCGATGTCCAGCGGTCCGTCGCCGAGGCGGTCGGATTCGTCGCGGCAGCGCTGCTGCCACTCCGGGTGGGCGGCCAGGTGGTAGGTCATCGTGGTGGCCGTCGACGTCGACGTGTCGTGGGCGGCCATCATCAAGAAGATCATGTGGTTGACGATGTCCTGGTCGGAGAACCGGTTTCCGTCCTCGTCCTCGGTCTGACACAACACCGTCAGCAGGTCGCTGCCTTCTTTGCCGCGTCGTTCCTTGACCCGTTCTGCGAAGTAATTCTCCAGTAGTTGCCGAGCCTTGAGCCCCCGCCACCAGGTGAACGGCGGCACGCTGGCGCGGATGACCGCGTTGCCGGCGCGGGTCGTCGTCGTGAACGCCTTGTTCACCTTGGTGACCAGCTCATGGTCGGTGCCGGGTTCGTGGCCCATGAACACCATTGAGGCGATGTTGAGGGTGAGTTCTTTCATCGCCGGATAGAGAAGGAAGCGCGGGTCGTTGATCACCCAGTCGTCGGCGATCACTTGCGACACCACCTGGTCCATGTGCTCGACGTAACCGGCCAGCCGGGACCGGACGAACGCCTCCTGCATGATCCGCCGGTGAAACATGTGCTCCTCGAAGTCGAGCAGCATCAGCCCGCGCCGAAAGAACGGCCCGATCACCGGGACCCAGCCCTGCTGCGAGTAGTCCTTGTTGCGGTTGGAATAGATGACCTGAGCAGCGTCCGGGCCCAGCGCCGCGACGAACGGCAAGACTGGCGAGTCCCCGTAGATCACGGGCCCCTTGGTGTTGTAGAGGAACATCAGATAGTCCGGTCCACCGCGCAGCATTTCGATCATGTGCCCGACGATCGGCAGCCCCGCGTCTCCGACGACCGGCTTGAGCGCGCTGCCCGGCGGCGGGTCGGCCAGCTTCTTCTCCGGAAACTGCGTGTTCAGCAGCCAACGCTCCACCAGGCCCATGCCGGGAAAGTTGTTGAACGACGGGGTCAGCCGGCGCTGGGCTTGGTCAAGGAGGTATCCCGGGGTGCTGATCGTCGCCCTGCTCGTGGACATGACGCTCCTTAGCGGGTTGTGGCGGCCATCACGACGTAAATCCATCCTTCGAATGAACTTGACGGCTGTCAAGTTTTCTTTTCGCGCGGCTTGGTGCATGGTCGGGATGTGAGTGAGCACGCCCCCGACCAGCAAGCTGTGCCGGCATTGCGGCGGCGTGGCGACAAGCATCGGCAGGCGATCCTGCAGGCGGTGCGGGACCTACTGCAGGAGCGGCCGTTCGCGGAGCTTTCGGTCAGCACCATCAGCAACCGGGCCGGGGTAGCGCGCTCCGGGTTCTACTTCTACTTCGACTCCAAGTACGCGGTGCTCGCCCAGATATTGGCGGAGGCGGCCGAGGAACTCGAAGAACTCACCCACTACTTCGCCCCCCGCCAACCGGGTGAGTCGCCGCAGCAGTTCGCCAAGAGGATGGTCGGTAGCGCCGCGGTTGTCTACGCGCACAACGACCCGGTGATAGTGGCTTGTAATGCCGCCCGCCACACCGACATTGAGATCCGGGAGATCCTCGAGCAACAGTTCGAGGTGGTGCTCCGCGAGATCGTCGGCGTCGTCGAGGCCGAAATGAGAGCCGGCACCGCCAACCCGATCAGCGACGACCTGCCGACGTTGATTCGTACCCTGGCCGGCACCACCGCGCTGGTTTTGACCGGTGACCCCCTGCTGGTCGGCCGCGACAGCGACTCCGACCGCCGGGTGCGGGTGCTCGAACAGATGTGGCTCAATGCGCTGTGGGGCGGCCCACCCAAGGCCTGAGCCGCCGGTATCGTCACCGCCATGGCACAACCGCGGTATTACGCAGGGAAACGGTGTCTCGTCACCGGCGCGGCCAGCGGCATCGGCCGCGCCACCGCACTGCGGCTCGCCGCACAGGGCGCCGAGCTCTATCTGACCGATCGCGACGCGGACGGCTTGGCGCAGACCGTGTCCGACGCGCGGGAGCTCGGGGCACAGGTGCCAGAGCATCGCGCGCTCGATATCTCCGACTACACCCAGGTGTCCGCATTTGCGGCGGACATCCACGCCGGCCATCCCAGCATGGACGTCGTGCTCAACATCGCCGGTGTCTCGGCGTGGGGAACTGTCGACCGGCTGACCCACGATCAGTGGAGCAGGATGGTCGCGATCAATCTGATGGGTCCTATCCACGTGATCGAGTCGTTCGTTCCGTCGATGGTGGCGGCCGGCCGGGGCGGGCATTTGGTCAACGTGTCGTCGGCTGCCGGGCTGGTCGCGCTGCCCTGGCATGCGGCTTACAGCGCGAGCAAGTACGGCCTGCGCGGGCTTTCCGAGGTGCTGCGCTTCGATCTGGCACGACATCGCATCGGGGTGTCGGTCGTGGTACCCGGTGCGGTACGCACGCCGCTGGTCAACACGGTCGAGATCGCCGGTGTCGACCGCGACGACCCGCACGTCAAGCGCTGGGTCGACCGGTTCAGCGGCCACGCCATCTCGCCGGAAAAGGCCGCCGAGAAAATCCTGGCCGGGGTGGCCAAGAACCGGTACCTGATCTATACGTCGGCGGATATCCGGGCGCTGTATGCATTCAAGCGGCTGGCGTGGTGGCCCTACAGCGTGGTGATGCGCCAGGTCAACGCCATCTTCACCCGGGCGCTTCGGCCCGGCTGAATTGGGCGAGCGGGTTACTGCCCGGTGCCGCTGAGCAAGAAGCCGGCGAGTCTGCTGCCGACATTGCCGATGCCGGAGACAAAGGCTGAAGCCAGACCCGTCGTGCCGCTGTTGAAAAATCCCGTGACGGTGGACCCAAGATTTCCCAAACCCGACGTCAATGAGCCGGTGTTCTGGTAGCCGGAGGCAAAAAGATTACCTTGGTTGAAGAAGCCCGAAATAAACCTGCCGGAATTCCCAAATCCCGAGCCCGTGCCAGCACCTGTGTTGAAGAATCCCGAAGATGGGCCAGCGGTGGAATTGCCGAAGCCCGGTGCTGCGGGAATATGAAGGACCGGAATCGAGACGGGTCCAATGGTGTTGATGATTTCAATGTGCATCCTACTGAATGGTATGCCGCCTACGTTTCCTACATTGAATCCCGTAAGGTCGAATCGGTTAATAGTTATTTTGGGTATTTCGACAGTGATTGACTCGCCGTCCCCCAGCGGAATGGTCACATTCGGAATAGGGCTCGGCAGATCGATGAATAGGTTGAGGTCTATCGGGACGTCCATGCTGAACGGCTGGACCGTTATGCCGTCTATAAAGCCGCTGACGGGTATTGCGAGATCAACATTAACTCCTATTTCCAAAGGTATGCCGGGCATGGTGATGCCAAAGTCGAAGCCGAATTGTCCTTGGTTGTCGCCGCGCCAGAGATAGCCGTTGTTGCGATTTCCTGAATTCAATACGCCAGTGTTCAGGTTGCCAGTATTGTAGTAGCCCGTATTGCTATTTCCGGTGTTGAAATCACCGGTGTTCAGACTACCGGCATTGAGATTACCGGTATTGGTGCTGCCGGCGTTGGACAGGCCGGTGTTCAAACTACCGGAGTTGAACAGGCCGGTGTTGAACGAGCCGGTGTTGCCGATGCCGGTGTTGGTGCTGCTGGTATTGCCGATGCCGGTGTTGTAACTACCCGTGTTGCCGATGCCGAAGTTGGACGTACCGGTGTTGCCGATGCCGGTGTTGCCGTCGCCGGAATTGAACAGCCCGATGTTGTTGGATCCCGAATTCAGCGCACCGAAGCCTAACAAGTTGGTGCCGGTGAACCCGACGCCCCAGTTTCCGTTGCCGGTGTTGGCCAAGCCGATGTTTCCGCTGCCGGTGTTGCCGAACCCGATGTTGTAGTCGCCGGTATTGCCGAAGCCAATGTTGCCGACACCCGTATTCCCGAAACCTAGGTTGAAATCGCCCAAGTTGCCGAAACCGAAGTTGTTGTCACCAAAGTTGGCCAAACCGAAGTTTGCGAAGCCGCGGTTCGCGTCGCCGACGTTGAAGCCGCCGATGTTTCCGTTGCCCAGGTTGAAGCTGCCAAGGTTGGCGCTGCCGAAATTGAGGCCACCTCCGTTGGCGGAGCCAAAGTTGAACGT
Source organism: Mycobacterium pseudokansasii (assembly GCF_900566075.1). Classification (NCBI taxonomy): domain Bacteria; kingdom Bacillati; phylum Actinomycetota; class Actinomycetes; order Mycobacteriales; family Mycobacteriaceae; genus Mycobacterium; species Mycobacterium pseudokansasii. Next base: position 1,781,861 of record NZ_UPHU01000001.1, read on the forward strand.
CGATGCGCCCGCGCTGTTATGAAAAATGCCCGAAAGGTGATTGCCGACATTACCCAATCCAGAATTCAAGGCACGGAATTCGAGATCCAGATTGGTGGTGTTTTCAAAGCCCGAGATGGAGTTGCCGAAGTTGTGGATACCCGATTGCAACAAGCCGGCGTTTAAGAGGCCTGAACTGCCGAGATTGCGAGTGAAGTTGAAGAAGCCCGAGGTGTCGGGTCCGAAGTTGCCAATGCCGGAAGTGCCCCCTCGGCCGCTATTGAAGAAGCCTGACGAGGGAGCGTCGGTCGAGTTCGCGAAACCCGGCGCAGCCGGAATATTGAAGATCGGGATGTTGATCGGGCCGACACCTCCGGCGACAGAAATGCCGAGTCTCGTTTCTGGGCTTCCCACGGTAATCGAGATAAGCGGGCCCGTTACTCTGATGGGAGGCATTTGTATTGGCCCGACAGTGCCGCTCAGGGCAGGGAAGTCTAATGGAATTGCGGGAATCTTGAACGGTGCTAAAACGATTTCAGTGGTGCGACCCTCGACTGGAATATGCAACGGAACGCTCAACGGTAGATTTATCGGAATTTGGGGAATCGTCATGGTGTAGGAGAACCCGGCGTTCCCCGCGCCATTGCCCCGCGCAAAAAAGCCGTTGTTCATGTCGCCGCTGTTGAAGGCGCCGGTGTTGAGATCGCCGGTGTTGGCCCAGCCGGTGTTGATGTTGCCGGTGTTGTAGGACCCCGTGTTGGTGTCGCCCGGGTTGAACTCGCCGGTATTGAAGTTCCCGATGTTGTAATTGCCGGTGTTGTAATTGCCGACGTTGCCGGTGCCGGTGTTGACGATCCCGGCATTGAAGAAACCAGTATTGGCCGTGCCGGAATTACCGAAGCCAGTGTTGAACGAACCCGTGTTGCCGAGGCCGAAGTTGCCGGTCCCGGAGTTTCCGAAGCCGGTGTTGCCGCTGCCCGAGTTGAACAAGCCGGTGTGGCCCACACCCGAGTTCAGCCCGCCGAAGCCCAGCTGGTTGCTGCCGCCCAGCCCGATCCCGATGTTGTTGTTGCCTCCGAGCCCGCCGTTGCCGAAGCCGATATTGCCGTTGCCGGTGTTGCCGATTCCGATGTTGCCACTGCCGGTGTTGCCGAAGCCGATGTTGAAACTACCGGTGTTACCGAAGCCGAAGTTGTTGCTGCCCAGGTTGCCGAATCCGAAATTGTTGCTGCCCAGGTTGCCCGAGCCCAGGTTGAAACTGCCCAGGTTGCCCGAGCCGAAGTTGAGATTGCCGACGTTGCCGTTGCCCTGGTTGAGATCACCGAGGTTGGCGTTTCCGAAATTCAGGCTGCCAAAGTTGGCGAAGCCGATATTGAAGATGCTCGACACCCCAGGTGGAAGAAGAAGCCCGGCAGGCGTGGCAATAGCAGCCGCCGGGGCCGCGCTCGCGCCGGCAGCTATCGAGTTGCCCACGTTTAACAGGCCCAGAGCCTGGCCCGCCAGGCTCTGCAGCGGGCGGGCGAAAGGCCTCAGCGCGGTGGCGACCGTGGAAGCCGTGGAATGGTAGCCAAGCATCGCGGCGACGTCTTGTGCCCACATCTCCTCGTACTGGGCCTCGGCTGTGGCGATTGCCGGGGCATTCTGGCCGAAGAGGTTCGACCACAATAGCCGCACCAGTGAAGAACGGTTGGCTGCGACGAACGCCGGATGTACCATCTCGGCGCGCACTGCCTCGTAGACATCGACTGCGATTTTGGCGTGTCCGGCCGCTTGCTCGGCTTGCGCCGCCGCCGACTGCAGCCACGCCAGATAAGGCGTCGCCGCGGCCGCCATCGCCGCCGAGGCCGCACCCTGCCACGACCCATGCGCCAGACCAGACGCCACCGACCCGAACGAGGCCGCCGCTATGCGCAACTCCGCGGCCAGCCCGTCCCAGGCTGTCGCCGCCTGCAGCATCGGGCCGGCGCCGGCACCTGCGAAGATCCGAGCGGAATTGATCTCCGGTGGCAGTACCAAGAAATTCATGCGGCCGTCCTCCGTCGAGCGCTGTTTCCTCGTGCGCCCGGGAGAACGGGCGCCGTCGGTCTGCCCAGACCAAACCCCAACCGCATCCCGACCGGCCGTGACGCTCACCGCATGGTGAACCGTGGACCATGAGGCCCCGTCGGGCGAGGTTGTCCAGTCATGAGCAGTTTGTTGTCACGACCGACTGTGCCCGGCCGTGCTTCGGCAAGCCTTCGCGAATCGTGAAATGCCCAGTTCGCGGTCCCGGGTATCGGCGCCGCGCGGTACGCATCCCAGGCCACCCCGGCATCGGGCTATGCGGGCATGTGGAGTTCGAGACGCACGCCGAGTAGCCGTACCGGGCGCTCCAGCTCGAACAAGTTCAGGACCCGCAGGGCGGCGGCGATGACGACGTCGGCGTCTGTGGTCGGCGCCTCGAGCTTGCGGACCTTGGTGCGGGTATAAAACGTCGCGGTGCGTACGACGACGGCCACCCGGGTGACGAGCCGCCCCGAGGCCACCACCTCGTCGAGTGCCTTGCGGGACAATTCCCTGACCGCTGACTCCATTTCGGTTCGTTCGGTCAGGTCTTCCGGAAAGGTGACGACGTGACTGCGGGAGCGCGGGACCCAGGGGGTAGCGCTGACTTCGGTGTCGCCGCCCCCCTTGGCGAGCAGGAGCAGCCACCGCCCCGTTCTCGGGCCGAACGCCGACGTCAGTTCCTCGGCGTCGCCGTTCGCCAGCTCTCCAACCGTGGTGATATCAAGGACTGCAAGCTTTTTCGCCGTCTTCGGACCTATCCCCCAGAGCGCGTCGACCGAACGGTCGGCCATCAGATTCATCCAGTTGGTGTCGGTGAGCGCAAAGATCCCGGCCGGTTTCGCGAAGCCGGTGGCGACTTTGGCGCGTTGCTTGTTGTCGCTGATGCCGACCGAGCAGGACAGTTCGGTCTCCGAGAAGACCACAGCGCGGATCTGTTCGGCGACTTGGGTGGGATCCGCGGCGGCCACGCCGACATACGCCTCGTCCCAGCCCCACACCTCGACCGGGTGCCCCAGGTCGCGCAACAACGCCATCACCTCGTCGGAGGCCGCGTCATAGGCGGGCGGATCCAGCGCCAGAAATACGGCGCCGGGGCAGCGGCGGGCCGCCGCACGTAACGGCATTCCCGCCCGCACGCCGAACGCGCGAGCCTCATAGGAAGCGCAGGTGACTACCTTGCGGGGTTCGGTGGGATTGCCGCCGATGATGAGCGGCAGCCCGGCCAGTTCGCGATGACGGCGCCGCTCCACCGACGCCTGAAACTGGTCGAGGTCGACATGCAATATCCATCGCGGCATCGGGATCGGTCACCGCCCGCAGAGCTTGCGCGCCAGGCCTTCCCACGCCTCGCCCAACGTTTGCAGGCTGTGACCGTGGTCGTTGAGCTGGTGCTCGACGTAGTCGACGTCGAGCAGGGCCAGCAGGGCATCGGTTTGGACATCGACGTCGCCGGTCGTGTGAGCCGACCGCAACAGCACCCGCACATGTGTGCGGTGCACCGACGCCGCCGCACTGTAACGGGTCTTCGGGTCCCGGTTGGCCTGCGACAGCAGCTCGCGGTGGGCATGGACGAAGCAGATCCGCTCCCGGCCGAACGCGATCAGGCGTTCCAGCGGCGGCGCATCCGGGCCCAGGGGCGGCGGGCCGAACAGAAATGCCTGCTGACTGGCCCGCTCGTCTTCGTCGAGCAATACCGTCATCAGACCGGCCCGGCTGCCGAACCGACGAAACAGCGTGCCCTTGCCGACACCGGCCGCGGCGGCGACGTCGTCCATGGTGATCGCGTCGGCCCCACGATTGGCGACCAGTCGGCGCGCCGCGTCCAGCAGCAGGGCGCGATTGCGCGCCGCGTCACCGCGCTCCGGCCGAGTCGACGCCGGCAACTCGTCACTCATCCCTGCACAGTAACGCGGGAGGAATAAAGCGGACCATAGTCCGGTTAAGTCGTGCAAAGATGAGACCAACGCGAAGGGAAGCAATATGTCCGATTTCTCCGATTTCTCCGGCATCAGAGTCTTGGCGCTGGTGGGAAGCCTGCGCGCGGGTTCGGTCAACCGCCAGATCGCCGAGCTTGCGGCCGCCGTTGCGCCGGACGGCGTCAGCGTGACGGTGTTCGAAGGGCTGGCGGAGTTGCCGTTCTACAACGAGGACATCGATACCCCCGACGGCATTCCCGATGCCGTGATTGCGTTGCGACAGGCCGCGGCGCAGGCGGATGCGGCTCTGGTGGTCACCCCCGAATACAACGGCACCATCCCCGCTGTCATCAAGAACGCGATCGACTGGCTGTCACGCCCGTTCGGCGACGGCGCATTGAAAGCCAAGCCGCTGGCCGTCATCGGCGGGTCCGTAGGCCGATACGGCGGGGTATGGGCCCACGACGAGACCCGCAAGTCGTTCGCCATCGCCGGCGCGCGCGTGATCGACACGATCAAGTTGTCGGTGCCATTCCACTCCCTGGCGGGCCAGGCGCCCGCGGACAGCTCCGAGATGTCGGCCAATCTACGAGACATCGTCGGCAAGCTGGCCGCCGAAGCGGGCTGACCCGGCTACTGCGGACGGGCCGGCACGCCGCGCCGTCAACCCCTACGGCGCTGGCCGGACGAGAACTGCGCCTTTGCTGGCGCCGCCTTGCCGGGCGACGAGCCACGAGCCTGTCGGTGGTCGGTGATATACCGGAAGGCATGGATACCATGGCCGGGTTGTGTGATCTGCGACACGCCGACACCGGCTCGGACACACGCCCACGACCTGCGAATTTCAAGAATGTCATTCAGAACATCTTGTATCTCTTCTCGTCCCGACCCCCTAGGTGTAGTGTTTCGGGAACCGGCAGATCCCAGGTTCACCGGGTCCCACCAGGTTCACGGGGCCCGCTGAGTTTCCCGGAATCGGCATCGCCATGTCCGATCAGCATGGTGGCCCACGACGGGAACCTGGGAGCATGCCGGGCCGCTGAACATAGCGAAGATGCACCACCTGAGTCGTTGCCAGTTCCTGTTCCCCGATTTCCGCAAAGGAGCGGTACGCCCATGACCATCACCGTCTACACCAAGCCCGCATGCGTGCAGTGCAGCGCCACCTACAAGGCGCTGGACAAGAACGGCATCGCCTACGAGAAGGTCGACATCAGTCTGGATTCCGAGGCGCGGGACTACGTGATGGCGTTGGGCTATCTGCAGGCACCGGTCGTGGTGGCCGGGGACGACCACTGGTCCGGCTTCCGGCCCGACCGCATCAAGGCGCTCGCCTTGGCCGCGCTGAGCGCATAGCACGGGCAGGCGCTAGGTAAGGAGATGGCGGTGCCATGGATATCAGGCCGTGCAACCTGGTCTATTTCTCCAGCGTGTCGGAGAATACCCACCGCTTCGTGCAGAAGCTGGGTCTGCCCGCCACGCGGATACCGCTGCACGGCAGCATCGAGGTCGACGAGCCCTATGTACTGATACTGCCCACCTACGGCGGCGGCCGGGTCACACCCAGTCTGAATGCCGGCGGCTATGTCCCCAAACAGGTCATCGCCTTTTTGAACAACGAGCACAATCGAGCGCTGCTGCGCGGGGTCATCGCGGCCGGCAACACCAACTTTGGTCCGGAGTTCGGCTACGCCGGTGACGTCGTCGCACGCAAATGCGACGTTCCCTACCTTTACCGCTTCGAGTTGATGGGCACCGAGGACGACGTGGCCGCCGTCCGTGCGGGTCTGGCTGAATTTTGGAAGGAGCAGACGTGTCACCAACCGTCACTGCAGAGCCTGTAACCTCCGGCGCGCACTCGTACCTTTCGGGGGGCCAGGCGGAACTGGATTATCACGCGCTGAACGCGATGCTGAACTTGTACGACGCGGACGGCAAGATCCAGTTCGACAAGGACGTACTCGCGGCGCGCCAGTACTTCCTGCAGCACGTCAACCAGAACACCGTGTTCTTCCACAACCAGGACGAGAAGCTCGATTACCTGATCCGCGAGAACTATTACGAGCGTGAGGTTCTCGACCAGTACTCGCGTAACTTCGTCAAGTCGCTACTGGACCGTGCCTACGCCAAAAAGTTCCGGTTCCCGACATTTTTGGGCGCCTTCAAGTACTACACGTCTTACACCCTGAAGACTTTCGACGGGAAGCGGTATCTGGAGCGCTTCGAGGACCGGGTGGTCATGGTTTCGCTCACGTTGGCGGATGGTGACACCACGCTGGCCGAGCAACTGGTCGACGAGATCATCGAAGGCCGCTTCCAGCCGGCCACCCCGACGTTTTTGAACTCGGGCAAAAAGCAGCGCGGCGAGCCGGTGAGTTGCTTTCTGTTGCGCATCGAGGACAACATGGAGTCGATCGGGCGATCGATCAACTCCGCACTGCAGCTGTCCAAGCGCGGCGGTGGAGTTGCGTTGCTGATGACCAACATTCGCGAGCACGGCGCGCCGATCAAGAACATCGAGAATCAAAGCTCGGGCGTCATCCCGATCATGAAGCTGCTCGAGGATTCGTTCTCCTATGCCAACCAGCTGGGCGCGCGGCAGGGTGCCGGTGCGGTGTACCTGCATGCGCATCACCCCGACATCTACCGATTCCTGGACACCAAAAGGGAAAACGCCGACGAGAAGATCCGCATCAAGACGTTGAGCCTGGGCGTGGTGATCCCCGACATCACCTTCGAGCTGGCCAAACGCAACGACGACATGTACCTGTTCTCGCCCTACGACGTCGAGCGGGTCTACGGGGTGCCGTTCGCCGACATCTCGGTCACCGAAAAGTACTACGAGATGGTCGACAACCCGCGTATCCGCAAGACCAAGATCAAGGCGCGGGAGTTCTTCCAGACGCTGGCCGAGCTGCAGTTCGAGTCCGGCTACCCCTACATCATGTTCGAGGACACCGTCAATCGCGCTAATCCTATTGACGGCAAGATCACCCACTCGAACTTGTGCTCGGAGATCCTGCAGGTGTCCACGCCGTCATACTTCAACGAAGACTTGTCGTATGCCAAAGTGGGCAAAGACATTTCGTGCAACCTGGGATCGTTGAACATCGCCAAGACGATGGATTCGCCGAACTTCGCCCAGACGATCGAGGTAGCCATCCGCGCGCTGACGGCGGTGAGCGACCAGACGCACATCACGTCGGTGCCCTCAATTGAGCAGGGCAACAACGACTCCCACGCAATCGGACTGGGTCAGATGAACCTGCACGGCTACCTGGCGCGTGAGCGCATCTTCTACGGGTCCGAGGAGGGCATCGACTTCACCAACATCTACTTCTACACCGTGCTCTACCACGCGCTGCGCGCGTCGAATCGGATCGCGATCGAACGCGGCACGCACTTCAAGGGTTTCGAGCGGTCCAAGTACGCGTCGGGGGAGTTCTTCGACAAGTACACCGAGCAGATTTGGGAGCCGAAAACCGAGAAGGTTCGCAGGCTATTCGCCGACGCCGACATTCACATCCCGACTCAGGACGACTGGCGGCGGCTCAAGGAATCCGTGCAGGCGCACGGCATCTACAACCAGAACCTGCAGGCGGTGCCACCCACCGGGTCGATTTCCTACATCAACCACTCAACGTCGTCAATTCACCCGATTGTGTCCAAGGTCGAGATCCGCAAGGAAGGCAAGATCGGCCGGGTCTACTACCCGGCGCCATATATGACCAACGACAACCTGGAGTACTACCAGGACGCCTACGAGATCGGCTACGAGAAGATCATCGACACCTATGCCGCTGCCACTCAGCATGTGGATCAAGGGCTTTCGCTGACGTTGTTCTTCATGGACACCGCCACCACCCGTGAGGTGAACAAGGCGCAGATCTACGCCTGGCGCAAGGGGATCAAGACGCTCTACTACATCCGGCTGCGGCAGATGGCCCTGGAAGGAACCGAAGTGGAGGGGTGCGTGTCCTGCATGCTCTAGGCGCGCAAGCCGAGTGTGGATCTGGCGACGGCCTCAATGCGTGTCGCGTCGCCAGATCCACTCTCGGCGAGGAGTCTGCCCAGGTCAACGGGCGCAACGGGGTAAGGTGCTTGACGTGGTGAGAATCAGCCGGCCCCACCCCAGCGTGAAGCCCGGGGTCAAAGTCGACGCGCGCAGTGAACGTTGGCGCGAACACCGCAAGAAGGTGCGCAACGAAATCGTCGAAGCGGCATTCCGTGCCATCGACCGCTTGGGGCCCGAGCTGAGTGTGCGGGAAATCGCCGAGGAAGCCGGCACCGCCAAGCCCAAGATCTACCGGCATTTCACCGATAAGTCCGACCTGTTCGTGGCGATCGGGGAGCGGCTGCGCGACATGTTGTGGGCGGCGATCTTCCCGTCGATCAACCTCGCCACCGACTCGGCCCGCGAGGTGATCCGGCGCAGCGTCGAGGAGTACGTCATCCTCGTCGACAAGCACCCCAACGTGCTGCGAGTCTTCATTCAGGGCCGTTCCGCAAAGCAGTCCGAGGCGACGGTGCGCACGCTCAATGAAGGCCGGGAGATCACTTTGACCTTCGCCGAGTTGTTCAACAACGAACTGCGTGAGATGGATCTGAATCGTGCGGCTCTCGAGCTCGCCGCGCACAGCGCGTTCGGAGCGGCCGCCTCGGCCACCGAATGGTGGCTGGGTCCCGAGCCCGACAGCCCGCGACGGATGCCGCGTGAGCAGTTCGTCGCGCATCTGACCACGATTATGATGGGCGTCATCGTCGGCACCGCCGAGGCGCTTGGTATCACGATGGACCCCGACAAGCCGATCCACGACGCGGTACCCAGCAATCGCGCCGTCAGCTGAGTGCCGGCGCGTTGACATCGCCGCGAGGATCGTCAACACTCGTTCTAACCGATACCCTGGGTACTGGGTACTTGGGCCGGGCGGCCCAAAGCTCGCCTTCACTAGGAAAGACCGATCCATCATGACCAATGCCGTCACAGACGCCGGCCCGGCGCCGCAGTCCGACCAGGCGCCGGTGCACACCCGCGCCGTCATCATCGGGACCGGATTCTCCGGTCTGGGCATGGCGATCGCGCTGCAGAAGCAGGGCTTCTCCGACCAAGACTTCATCATCTTGGAGAAAGCCGACGACGTCGGTGGCACCTGGCGCGACAACAGCTATCCCGGCTGCGCCTGCGACATCCCGTCACACCTGTACTCGTTTTCGTTCGAGCCCAAGCCGGACTGGAAGAACCCGTTCTCCTTCCAGCCCGAGATCTGGGACTACCTCAAAGGCGTCACCGAGAAGTACGGGCTGCGCCGCTACATCGAGTTCAACTCACTGGTCGACCGCGGTTACTGGGACGACGAGGAATACCGCTGGCACGTCTTCACCACCGACGGCCGCGAGTATGTTGCCCAGTTCTTGATCTCGGGAGCGGGAGCGCTGCACATCCCGTCCTTCCCGGACATCGACGGGCGTCATGAATTCGCCGGCCCCGCTTTCCATTCCGCGGAGTGGGACCACAGCGTCGACCTCACCGGCAAGCGGGTGGCCATCATCGGGACGGGCGCCAGCGCGATCCAGATCGTCCCGGAGATCGTCGACCAGGTCGCCGAACTTCAGCTCTACCAGCGCACTCCGCCGTGGGTGGTGCCGCGCTCCAACCCCGAGATCCCGCCGGCGCTACGCCAGGCTATGGAGAACATTCCCGGGCTGCGCGCGCTCGCGCGGCTGGGTCTGTATTGGGCGCAGGAGGCGCTGGCGTTCGGCATGACCAAGCGGCCGAACGCGCTCAGGTTCATCGAGGCCTACGCCAAATACAACATTCGCCGCTCGGTAAAGGACCGCGAGCTGCGCCGCAGGCTGACCCCGCACTATCGCATCGGGTGCAAGCGAATCCTGAACTCCACCACCTATTACCGCGCTGTCGCGAACCCGAAGACGAATCTGATCACCGACGGCATCACCCGGATCACGCGGAACGGGATCGTCACCGCCGACCGCACTGAGCGCCCCGTCGACGTGATCGTGTACGCCACCGGCTTCCACGTCACCGACTCCTACACCTACGTGCAGATCAAGGGCCGCCACGGTGAGGATCTGGTCGCCCGGTGGAACCGCGAGGGGATCGCGGCCCACCGCGGCATCACCGTGGCCGAGATGCCCAACTTGTTCTTCCTGCTGGGCCCGAATACGGGGCTGGGGCACAACTCCGTTGTTTTCATGATCGAGTCCCAGATCCACTACGTGGCCGACGCTATCGCCAAGTGCGACAAGCGGGGCGCGCAGGCCCTGGCTCCCACGCGTGCCGCCCAGGACCGTTTCAACGACGAGCTGCAACGCAAGTTGGCCGGCTCGGTGTGGAACAGCGGCGGCTGCAGCAGCTGGTATCTCGACGAGCATGGCAAGAACACCGTGCTCTGGGGCGGCTACACCTGGCAATATTGGCGGGCCACCCGCTCGGTCAAAACCGACGAATACCAATTCTTAGGGGTCGGCAACGGATCGGCGGAGAACCGGAAGACTGTCGCCGCGGCGAAATAGCTACTTGGATGGTCGCGGCACCTGGCCATCGCGCCGGCACGCCGTGCGACACGCAAAACACAACCTCTTGTGTTGCGCCGCCTTGTCGGACCCCAGGGGTAGTGTTTGAGACCTAAGGGCGGCAGCCGTTCTGGGAGGCGAAAATGAAGGTTATCGACCGGGTCTCAGCGATCAACTGGAACCGGCTGCAAGACGAAAAGGACGCCGAGGTCTGGGATCGGCTGACCGGAAACTTCTGGTTGCCCGAGAAGGTGCCGGTGTCCAATGACATCCCTTCCTGGGGCACGCTGACCGCCAACGAGAAGCAGCTCACCATGCGGGTCTTTACCGGTCTGACCATGCTGGACACCATCCAGGGCACCGTGGGTGCGGTCAGCCTGATCCCGGACGCGCTGACCCCCCACGAGGAGGCGGTGCTTACCAACATCGCGTTCATGGAATCGGTACACGCCAAGAGCTACAGCCAGATCTTCTCCACCTTGTGCTCGACGGCCGAAATCGACGACGCCTTCCGCTGGTCGGAGGAAAACCCCAACCTGCAGCGAAAAGCGGAGATCGTGCTGCAGTACTACCGCGGGGACGAACCGCTCAAGCGCAAGGTGGCCTCCACGCTGTTGGAGAGCTTCCTGTTCTACTCGGGCTTCTACCTGCCGATGTACTGGTCGAGCCGGGCCAAGCTGACCAACACCGCCGACATGATCCGGCTGATCATTCGCGACGAGGCGGTCCACGGCTACTACATCGGCTATAAGTTCCAGCGCGGCCTGGCGTTGGTCGACGAGGCCAAGCGCGCAGAGCTCAAGGACTACACCTATGAGCTGCTGTTCGAGCTCTACGACAACGAGGTCGAATACACCCAGGACCTCTACGACGAGGTCGGGCTGACCGAAGACGTCAAGAAGTTCTTGCGTTACAACGCCAACAAAGCGCTGATGAATCTCGGGTACGAGGCGCTGTTCCCCCGCGACGAGACCGACGTGAACCCCGCGATCCTGTCGGCGCTGTCGCCCAACGCCGACGAGAACCACGACTTCTTCTCCGGGTCCGGGTCGAGCTACGTGATCGGCAAGGCCGTGGTCACCGAGGACGAGGACTGGAACTTCTGAAAGTGCAGGTCAGCCCCCTGATCGCCGCGTTGCTTTGAACGTTACCCAGGTGTCCGACGCCCGCTAGGTCGGCCGCCAAGCCCTTGCATGCCCACCGCCTTCCCCAAACAAATCTGGCGTCAAATTTGGTCCACCAATCCCCAGGAACGGCTAAATAAGGAGGTACGGCGCGACACCGACGTGGTGGGCATCTTTCCCGACCGCAACGCCATCATCCGTCTAGTCGGGGCGGTATTAGCCGAACAGCACGACGAATGGATCGAAGGCCGCCGCTATCTTGGCCTCGACGTGCTCGCCCGATCCCGCATGCTCACCAGCACTGACAAACCCACCGACGACAAGCCCGCAACCACACCGGCCCTGACCGCCCTAAACTGCACCCCGAAGGGTCACGCGATCGAGGGAACTCTTACACCACGCCTTTGGGCTTGGCCCCGACGCACCTGCAATGCAACGTGGCCCGCAACAACCGGAAGCGGGAGCCGCCGGTACGGCATAGCCGGACCTGGTGACCCCCTGGGGGTCGCCCTATCGACGGCTACGCGCGGCAGCCCTCACATTGCCGCAAAATACCCTCGGTAACGATTTCCGCAGGCGGTGGTCAGCAGCCGATGTCAGGATTTGGCGGCGAACCTGCTGCGTCCAGATGGAAGCTGGCCTGATTAAACCTGTGGGGATCAGGCGCCCTCGTTCCATCTCCCTGAATGTCTTCAAGCTGCACCTCTGCCATGTAAGGTCCGGCGGTCCGCAGCGTGGCGCTGTCGAAAGTCACGCGATAACACTCATCGAGCGTTAGATCCCACGCGACCGTCGCATCGGACGGCAACTCCTGTCGAACGCGCGCTAGAGCCGCGTCTCGGTTGACCGGATGCATATTGAGGGCGTACATCTGGATTCTTCCAGTGCCCATGTCGGAGACCTGGACGTAGACAGCACCGTTGAGTGCCAGATACGACGGCAAGCTCGGTCGTCGCCGTAGACGTAGCCGTTGGCGAAGGCTGGGTTGGGTGTGTGGGTGGCGTCCCAGTCGGCCCGCGTGGCACCGATGCCAGGGATCGACGGCGATGGGATCATCGAAGTTACTGGCGGTGGCGCTTCGGTTGCTGTGCTTGCCATGCTTGCCGAATCGCTGGCCGCTGGCTCCGGTGAGCACGCCGCCGATACGAAGCAGCTTGTCGCGATGAGAGCGACGATACGGACGGGCATGCCGCCCAAAACCTCCTGCTTTAGATGATTCTGGCCGACTGGACTGTCGACTTCGCCCTATCCAATGCAACGTAGTCGTCCGCCTGATGGGATCGCGCCGCGTTTAGCAAAAACCTTGCAGTCAATTCACAGCTGACGCGGACCGTAGTCCGGTTCTGGGTCTATCCTGCTGATCGCTAGCAACCAACGACCAACGCTGATGGGGGCCGCTGACGCTTGCTCGCCGACGGTTGGCGACGCGGTGTACGCCCTGGCGGACCCGCTGCCAGCGTGAGAGGGCGCGGTGTACCGGTGGGCGAACCCGACTTACACCCAGTTGCGGGGGGCGTTGACGGGGCGCACGATGGGGTGCGCCGGCAACAGCACCACTCAATGCTGCCAGCCCGCGCCAACGTGCTTCCGGTGCGCGCCTAAGTCGTGCCCATACCTTGCCCACAATCTGCCCACGGTTACAGGTAATTCGAGCGAGTTCCCAGGATGCGTTTCGGCCTGCTCACGCGCTGCCGGGACCACTGACCTGAGTGCCAGATTAGAACCGCGACTTCTTCTCCGGCTCGGGATCGTCCTACGTGATTGGTAAGGCCGTGGTCACCGAGGACGAGGACTGGAACTTCCACCCGCACATGTGCTGACCGTGAACGATGCATGAATTGTCGGCACGGCACACCCGGGAGGTAGCGCGGTCACACCCCTCCCGTGACACTGTTTGGGTGACGAAAAACTCGCGTGCTCATCCCCATTTCCTGCGCTCGGTCGTTCGGTGGCTGCAGACCGGCTACCCCAACGGCGTCCCGGGACCCGACCGGGTGCCGTTGCTGGCCTTGCTGCGCAGCACGCCGCTGACCGAGGAGCAGGTCAAGGAAGTGGTGCGCGCCATCACCGCCGACGGATCGCCGGCCACAGCCGACGGTGTGATCAACCGCGACGAGATCGCCGAATTCATCTCCGGCGTGACGCACCACGACGCCGGGCCGGAGAACATTCAACGGGTAGCCGGCAGGCTCGCGGCCGCCGGCTGGCCGCTGGCCGGTATCGACGTCAGCGAGGCTACACCCGATGAGGACGCTGTCGAAGAGGTTGCGTCACAGGCGTGAAATGTCGATGACGAAGCGATAGCGCACGTCGCTGGCCAGCACGCGCTCGTAGGCTTCGTTGACGTAATCCGGTTCGATGAGTTCGATCTCGGGCGTGACGCCGTGTTCGGCGCAGAAATTCAGCATCTCCTGGGTCTCGGCGATCCCGCCGATGTTCGACCCGGACAGACTGCGCCGCATCAGCGCCAGCGCAAATGCCGGCACCGGCATGGGGTGTTCGGGGATACCCAGCTCGACCATGGTGCCGTCGACGTCGAGCAGGTTCAGGTAATCGCCGAGGTTCAAGTTCGCCGAGACGGTGTTCAAAATCAGATCGAAGCTGCCGCGCAACGTGCGGAACGTGTCGGGGTCGGAAGTGGCGTAGTAGTGTCCGGCGCCCAGCCGCAACCCGTCTTCCATCTTCTTCAGGGATTGCGACAGCACTGTCACCTCGGCGCCCATGGCCGCGCCCAGCTTGACGCCCATGTGGCCGAGTCCACCCAGGCCGATGATGGCCAATCGGGTGTCGCGGCCCGCGTTCCAGTGCCGTAGCGGCGAATACAGCGTGATACCCGCGCAAAGCAGTGGCGCCGCGGCGTCCAGCGGAAGCGCGTCGGGGATGCGCACCACGAAGTTTTCGTCGACGACGATCGCCTCGCTGTAGCCGCCCTGTGTGGACTGGCCGTCCTTGCCGATCGAGTTGTAGGTGAAGGTCGCTCCGGGTTTGCAGTATTGCTCGAGGCCGGCCAGGCAGCTGCTGCACCGGCCGCAGGAGTCGACCATGCAACCCACGCCGACGCGGTCGCCCACCTGGTATTTGGACACCTCGGAGCCCACCTCGGTCACCACGCCGGCGATCTCATGCCCGGGAACTACCGGGTAATTCGGCTGGCCCCACTCGGCCCTGACGGTGTGGATGTCGGAGTGGCAGATACCGGCGAACTTGATGTCGATCACCACGTCGTGCGGGCCTGGTTCCCGACGGTCGATCGTGGTCTTGGTCAGCGGTTCGGTAGCCGAGTGGGCGGCATATGCGGAGACAGTGCTCATACGACATCCTTTAAGGGTCTAACTGGGGCCGTAAAAAAGCTTAGCTAAGTTAAGGTTTTCGGACCAGGTGACGGCGATCACGTACAGCGGGTGAGCAGTTTCAGTTGATCGGGGCGTTGATCCAGCGCAGGTCGTCGACGATGCCACGGGCGGCCTCCAGGCCCTCGCCCGTCTGCCATATCTCGTCGTTGACGACGAAGACCCGGTTGTCGCGATTGGCGGACAGCTTGCGCCAGGAGTCACTGTCGAGGATGGTCCATGCACGTTCGGTGGCCTTCGGCGACGCACACGAGACGTAGACGATGTCGGCGTCGGCAGCGGAGAAGTCCGTCCCCCTGGCCAGGTCGGCATCGGTGGCGCCGATCTCGATGTAAGGCTTGTCGGTGAACCGTTGCGCCGCCGGCCGGTCCACTCCGACCGCGCTCAGCACGCTGGCCGGAAAGTTGCGCGCGCCGTATACCCGCATCGTGTTGGTGGTCAGTTGGACAATCGACGCCTGGAAGTGAGTCGCGTCATGCTTGGCTCCGACCTCCCGAGCCCGCTGGGTGAACGCACTGAGTAGCGCCTCCACCGCGGCGCTGCGGGCCGTGGCAGCCCCGACGCCGCGCAGGTTGTCCTCCCAGGCGGCGCCCGGCGCTGCCGTGAACACCGTCGGGGCGATAGCCACCAGCTGCGAGTACAAGTTCGGCGTCACCGCCACCGAGCCCAAAATCAGGTCCGGCCTGGCCGCGGCGATAGCTCGCAGGTCCGGGGAACTACGGGTGCCTACCCCGGGCAGGCCGTGCACCGTCTTGCCCAAATAGGACGGCTGACTCGAGGAGCCGTCGGGCAACGCGGCACCGACCACCCGGGACTGCAGTCCCAGCGCGCACAGTGCGTCGAGCTGGTCGCCGGAAAGCACCACGATGCGCTCCGGCTCGGCGGGAACCTGGGCCACGTCCGGGTTCACGCCGGCAGCGTTGTGGGCCTGCCGGGTCGGCGGCCCGGGATCGGCTGCGGCCGCGTCCCGCGCGCACGACTCGTCGGGTTTTCGAGCGTTTCCCAGCACCCCGGCGCCCGCGATCTGGGTCGTGGGTGTGACCATCGATCGTGACGTTGTGGTGGGGGGCTGATCGGCGCCGCAACCGGTGCACGTCGCAACTAGCGCCGCCAATGATGCAGCGGCCAGACCCCCTCGCACCCCGCCGAATTGCACGCGTCCGACGTTAACACCCGGCCGGCCGGGAAGGGTCTGCCCAAGCGCCTCCGATGCACCCGGACACCGATTACGACAGTTTGTAGGACCAGGCCTGCCCGCGGTGTGGTGGCGGGCTAAGATTCCTGTCAAAGTGAGGTATTAAGACCCTATCCGCGCCGGGATTCTTGGAGGAGCAGTTGACTGCCGAAGCGCCGCCCTTGGGACAACTCGAGGCCATCCGTCCATATCCGGCCCGTACCGGTCCCAAAGGGAACCTGGTCTACAAGCTCATCACCACCACCGATCACAAGCTGATCGGCATCATGTACTGCGTCGCCTGCTTCGTCTTCTTCTTCATCGGTGGACTGCTGGCGCTGCTGATGCGCACCGAGTTGGCGGTGCCCGGTCTGCAGTTCCTGTCGAACGAGCAATTCAACCAGCTCTTC
Source organism: Mycobacterium pseudokansasii (assembly GCF_900566075.1). Taxonomy (NCBI): domain Bacteria; kingdom Bacillati; phylum Actinomycetota; class Actinomycetes; order Mycobacteriales; family Mycobacteriaceae; genus Mycobacterium; species Mycobacterium pseudokansasii. Next base: position 1,798,394 of record NZ_UPHU01000001.1, read on the forward strand.
ACCATGCACGGCACCATCATGCTGCTGTTCTATGCCACGCCGATCGTGTTCGGCTTCGCCAACCTGGTGCTGCCGCTGCAGATCGGCGCGCCCGACGTGGCATTCCCGCGGCTGAACGCCCTGTCGTTCTGGTTGTTCGTGTTCGGCGCCACTATCGCGATGGCCGGTTTCATCACCCCCGGCGGCGCGGCCGACTTCGGCTGGACTGCCTACACGCCGTTGAGCGACGCCGTCCACTCGCCCGGTGCCGGCGGCGACCTGTGGATCCTGGGCTTGGGGGTAGCCGGTCTGGGCACCATCCTGGGTGCGGTCAACATGATCACCACGGTGGTCTGCATGCGCGCACCGGGGATGACGATGTTCCGGATGCCGATCTTCACCTGGAACATCCTGGTGACGTCCATCTTGGTGCTGATCGTGTTCCCGCTGCTCACCGCGGCGCTGTTCGGGCTGGCCGCCGACCGTCACCTGGGTGCGCACGTTTACGACGCGGCCAATGGTGGAGTCATGTTGTGGCAGCACCTGTTCTGGTTCTTCGGCCACCCCGAGGTGTACATCATCGCGTTGCCGTTCTTCGGGATCGTGACCGAGATCTTCCCGGTGTTTTCCCGTAAGCCGGTGTTCGGCTACACCACGCTGGTCTATGCGACCCTGTCCATCGCGGCGCTGTCGGTGGCGGTGTGGGCCCATCACATGTTCGTCACCGGTGCGGTGCTGCTGCCGTTCTTCTCCTTCATGACGTATCTGATCGCGGTGCCGACCGGGATCAAGTTCTTCAACTGGATCGGCACAATGTGGAAGGGGCAGCTGACCTTCGAGACGCCGATGCTGTTCTCCGTCGGCTTCGCGGTCACCTTCCTGGCCGGCGGTCTGACGGGAGTGCTGCTGGCCAGCCCGCCGCTGGACTTCCACGTCAGCGACACCTATTTCGTGGTCGCGCACTTCCACTACGTGCTGTTCGGCACCATCGTGTTCTCCACGTTCGCCGGCATCTACTTCTGGTTCCCGAAGATGACCGGGCGGCTGCTCGATGAGCGGCTGGGCAAGATGCACTTCTGGTTGACGTTCATCGGTTTCCACACCACATTCCTGGTGCAGCACTGGCTGGGCGATGCGGGTATGCCGCGTCGCTACGCCGACTACTTGCCCACCGACGGGTTCACCAGCCTGAACATCGTTTCGACGATCGGGGCTTTCATCCTGGGCGCGTCGATGTTCCCGTTCGTCTGGAACGTCTTCAAGAGCTGGCGGTACGGCGAGGTCGTCACCGTCGACGACCCCTGGGGATACGGCAACTCGCTGGAGTGGGCTACCAGCTGCCCGCCACCGCGGCACAACTTCACCGAGCTGCCTCGTATCCGCTCGGAGCGTCCGGCGTTCGAGTTGCACTACCCGCACATGGTGGAACGGCTTCGCGCCGAAGCCCATGTCGGACGCGCCCACGGCCCGGAGGACGGCGACGTCACCAGAGCAGACGACGTGAGCGTCCGTACCTGATGCGCGGCACCGGCGGCCGCGACGGGTGACCACGTCGCCCAAAGTGTCGGTGCTGATCACGGTCACCGGCCACGATCAGCCCGGTGTGACATCGGCGCTCTTTGAGGTACTGGCCAAACACGGTGTTGAGTTGCTCAACGTCGAACAGGTGGTGATCCGCGGCCGGCTCACCCTAGGTGTCCTGGTTTCCTGCGGACCGGAAGTCGCCGACAATGCGGCGTTGGGCTGCGACGTCGAAGCCGCCATACACCGGGTAGGCCTGGATGTGACGGTCGAGCGCAGCGACGACGTGCCGATCATCCGGGAACCGTCGACTCACGTGATCTTCGTGCTCGGCCGCCCGGTTACCGCCGGGGCGTTCGGCGCGGTGGCCCGGGAAGTGGCCGCACTGGGCGTCAACATCGACTTCATCCGCGGCATCTCCGACTATCCGGTCACCGGGCTGGAGTTGCGGGTCTCGGTGCCGCCCGGAGCCTATGGCCCGCTGCAGAGTGCCCTGACGAGGGTGGCCGCCGAAGAGAGTGTCGACGTGGCGGTCGAGGACTACGGGCTGGCCTGGCGTACCAAGCGGCTGATCGTTTTCGACGTCGATTCCACGCTGGTTCAAGGCGAGGTCATCGAGATGCTGGCGGCCCGCGCCGGTGCCGAGGGCGCGGTGGCGGCGATCACCGAGGCCGCCATGCGCGGTGAGTTGGATTTCGCGCAGTCGCTGCACCAGCGGGTGGCCACGTTGGCAGGATTGCCGGCGTCGGTGATCGACGACGTCGGCGCGCAGCTGCAGCTGATGCCCGGTGCGCGGACCACGCTGCGCACGTTGCAGCGGCTGGGATTTCGCTGTGGCGTGGTCTCCGGCGGCTTCCGGCGGATCATCGAGCCACTGGCCAGGGAGCTGAACCTGGACTTCATGGCGGCCAACGAGCTGGAGATCGTCGACGGGATACTCACCGGGCGGGTGGTCGGCCCCATCGTCGATCGTCCGGGCAAGGCCACGGCACTTCGCGACTTCGCCGAGCGGTTCGGGGTGCCGATGGAGCAGACCGTCGCCGTCGGCGACGGCGCCAACGACATCGACATGCTGGCCGCCGCCGGGCTGGGCATTGCATTCAACGCCAAGCCGGCGTTGCGGGAGGTGGCCGACGCCTCGTTGAGCCACCCCTACCTGGACACGGTCCTGTTTCTGCTGGGCGTGACCCGCGGTGAGATCGAAGCCGCCGACGCGCTCGACGGCGTGCTGCGCCGCGTCGAGATCCCGCCGGATTAGGTGCTGCCGAGCAGACGCGGAATCGCACGAAATCAACGATTTCGATGCGATTCCGCGTCTGCTCGCCGGGCAGGGCCGGGCCCACGCTGCGGTGCCACCCAATGATTGATAAAGTTTTCAATTGCTAAATTGATGTATATCTGAACCGTAGAACTACTGGGTGAGGTCAGGTGTCGGAGCCGCTCTACAAGCTGAAGGCCGAGTTCTTCAAGACGCTGGGACATCCGGCCCGGGTCAGGATTTTGGAACTGCTTTCCGAACGAGACCACACCGTGGCGGAGCTGTTGCTCGAAGTGGGTCTGGAGTCGTCCAACCTGTCTCAGCAGCTGGGCGTGCTGCGGCGGACGGGGGTGGTGACGGCACGCAAGGACGGCAACACGGTCATCTACTCGATCACCTCACCGCTGATCGCCGAACTGATGGCCGTGGCCCGCCGGGTGCTGACCGGGATGCTCAGCGGCCAAGTGGCAATGCTCGAAGACCTGCGAGCGGGCGGCCCAGCGGCGGACCGGCAGTAGGTCCGGGCATGGGTTGGATCGGCAGAATCATGCGACTCGGCCGAGTGGCAGAAAGCGCGGGACCGGTGCCTGAGCCAACCGTCGACCCACCAGCCGGGGTGCGCGGTTCCTTGCAGGTGCGCCATGTGGACGCGGGCTCGTGCAACGGCTGCGAGGTGGAAATCTCCGGGGCATTCGGACCGGTCTATGACGCCGAGCGGTTTGGCGCCCGGTTGGTGGCTTCGCCGCGGCATGCCGATGCGCTGCTCGTCACCGGGGTAGTGACGCGGAATATGGCCCAGCCGCTGCGGAACACCTTGGCGGCGACGCCGGCACCGCGCCTGGTCATCGCCTGCGGTGACTGCGCGCTCAACCGCGGTGTGTTCGGCGACGCGTATGGCGTGGTCGGTGCCGTCGGTGACGTCATCCCGGTCGACGTCGAGATCCCGGGATGTCCACCCTCGCCCGACCAGGTGGTCGCGGCCCTGCGGTCGGTGACACGCAGGTGACCGCGGATTTCGCGGACGCGCCACCGGAACACTCGGTTACGTTGCGCCGCAACATAATAGGTGCCTTCACCGCGGGCGCCGCAACGACCGGACTCGGGGTGTCGGGAATTGCATTGGGGCTCAACGGCGTATTTGGTGTGGGACTACGAATGCGGGTCGACTGGCTGGTGCCGATGATCGGCGTCGACCTGGAAGTGAGCCGGTTGGGTGCGTTCTTCATGGCGCTAACCGGTGCGGTGGCCGTCGTCGTCGGCATCTACAGCATCGGATACACACGGCGGGAACAGGCCGGCGCCGTCGCGCTCACGACGCTGCCCGTGTTCGTCGGTGCGATGCTGCTCGTTCCCGCCGCCGGCTCGGTGACCACGTTCCTCTTGGCGTGGGAATTGATGGCGCTCAGTTCGCTCGTCCTGCTGCTTACGAATCATCGTCGGAACGAAGTACGCTCCGCCGCGCTGTATTACGCGGTGATGACCCAGTTGGGCTTCGCCGCGATCCTGCTGGCCTTGATGGTGCTGACGGCAGCGGCCGGAACGGATCGGTTCGCCGACATGGCCGGGATTCAGGACGGAGTACGCACTAGCGTATTCGTGCTGACGCTGCTGGGTTTCGGTTCCAAAGCCGGCCTGCTGCCGCTGCATGCCTGGCTGCCGAGAGCGCACCCGGAAGCGCCCAGTCCCGCATCGGCATTGATGAGCGCCGCCATGGTCAACCTCGGCATCTACGGTCTGATCCGCGTCGATTTGCAGCTGCTGGGGCCGGGCCCCAGGTGGTGGGGCGTGGCCCTGCTGGCGGTCGGTGCTGTCACCGCATTGTACGGAGTGCTGCAGGCCGCAGTGGCCGCCGATCTCAAACGGCTGCTTGGGTTTTCGACGATCGAAAACATGGGACTTGTCACCCTTGCGCTCGGGGCGGCCACGCTGTTGTCAGCAGCCGGGGCCGCCGCGGCGGCCGTGATCGCGATGACCGCGGCGCTGTTGCACCTGGCTGCCCACGCCGCATTTAAGAGTCTCGGGTTCTTGGCGGCTGGGTCGGTGCTGCTGACAACCGGACTGCGCGACCTCGACAAGTTGGGCGGCCTGGCCCGGAAAATGCCTTACACCACAGTATTTTTCGGAATCGCCGCGTTGGGTGCCTCGGGGCTGCCGTTGGGCGCCGGGTTCGTCAGCGAATGGCTGCTGGTGCAGTCGCTGATCCACGCACGGCCCGAGCACAACACCATCGTGGGGCTGGTGACTCCGCTGGGTGTCGGCGCGGTGGCGCTGACCACCGGTTTGGGTGTGGCCGCGATGGTGAAGGCGTTCGGCACCGGATTTTTGGCGCGGCCGCGCTCGGAGGTCGTGGATCACGCGCGCGAGGCGTCGTCCAGCATGCTCGTCGGCATGGCAGTAGCCGCAGTCGGCTGTGTCGTGGTTGCCGTGGTGCCGTTCGTCGTCACCGGCACCCTGCAGTCGGTGCTCGATACCCTGCCCGTATCCCGGCACGCCGATCTGACGGGCCTGGGTCCGATGCTGCGGTTGCCGGGTACTGCCGGCTCGATCGCGCCGGGCTTGCTGGCCGTGGCCCTGGCCCTGGCCGTCCTGACCGTGTTGGCGCTGGCGCGCTGGGGGTCGCGTCATCGCCCGGACTCCGTGAGGTCGCCGTTATGGGCCTGCGGCGCCGACGAACTCAGCTCGCGCATGGAATACACGGCGACGTCGTTCGCCCAACCGCTGCAGCGGGTGTTCGACGACGTGTTGCGGCCCGACACCGGCATCGAGGTGACTCACCTGGAGCACACCCGCTATCACGTGGCCAAGATCGAATACCGTGCCGAGGCGTCCGACGCCATCGAGGATCACGTCTACGCGCCGGTCTTACGCACCGTCGCGCGGTGCGCACAAGCCATCAGGTGCGCGCACAACGGAAGCGTGCACCTCTACCTCGCCTACGGCGCGCTCGGAATCCTGATCGTCTTGGCGGTCGCCCGATGAATGCTCTTTCCGTGGTTGCCGGCGCGGCGCAGATCGGTGCAGTCATGACCGGCGCACCACTGGTCGTCGGATTGATGCGTCAGGTCCGGGCCCGATCCGAGGGGCGTTGCGGCGCAGGTGTTTTGCAGCCCTGGCGGGATCTGCGAAAGCAGTTGCGCAAGCAGCAGGTCACCCCGGACGGCACCACGCTGGTGTTCGCGGCGGCACCGGTGGTGGTCGCGGCCACCACATTGCTGATAGCTGCGATCGCGCCGCTGGTTGCGACCGGCTCGCCGCTGGACTCGGTAGCCGATCTGTTCGTGGTCGTGGGCCTGTTGTTCCTCGGCACCGTCGCCTTGACGTTGGCGGGAATCGACACCGGTACCTCGTTCGGCGGTATGGGCGCCAGCCGGGAGATCACCATCGCGGCCCTGGTGGAACCGACCATTCTGCTTGCCGTCTTCGCGCTGTCCATCCCCGCGGGGTCGGCCAACCTCGGCGCCATCGTCGCGTTTAGCCTCGATAATCCCGCGGAAGTGCTGTCGCTGGGCGGAATTCTGGCGTTCGTGGCCCTGGTGATCGTCGTCATCGCCGAAACCGGACGCCTCCCGGTGGACAATCCCGCGACCCATCTGGAACTGACCATGGTGCACGAGGCGATGGTCCTGGAATACGCCGGACCAAAGCTTGCTCTGGTGGAGTGGGCCAGCGGCATGCGACTCACCGTGCTGCTGGCCCTGCTGGCCAACCTCTTTTTCCCATGGGGAATCGCAGGTGACAAGCCGAGCTTGATCGGCGTGGGGATAGGCGTCGCGGCGGTCGGCATCAAGGTCGCCGCGGCCGCGATAGTCCTGGCCGGCGCGGAGGTCTTCGTCGCCAAGCTACGACTATTCCGGGTGCCCGAACTGCTCGCCGGCTCGTTCCTGCTGGCCCTGTTGGCCGTGACATCGGCCAACTTCTTTACGGCCCAGGCGTGATGGCGTGACCGACCTCGACTATGCGGGCGTGCTGGACCTCGCGCCGGGTGGACTGATACTGACCGCGGTGCTGATCGTATGGCGGCGTGACCTGCGCTCCATCGTGCGGCTGCTGGCGGCCCAAGGCGTTGCCCTGGCAGCGATTCCGATGATTGTCGGCGGCCACGCCCATGACTGGGAACTGGTCGGGGTCGGGCTGGCGCTGCTCGTACTGCGCGGGGCGGTACTGCCGTCGCTGCTTGCCCGGGCGCTCGGCGCTGACGATGCGCCGCGCGAGGCGACACCGCTGATCAACACCACTGCGTCGCTACTGATCGCGGCGGGCCTGACGGTGGTCGCGCTGGCAGTCGCTCGGCCTGTTGTGGCCCTGGACTCCGATGCGGCGGTCAGCGCTGCCCCGGGCGGCCTGGCGGTGGTGCTGATCGCTTTGTTCGTGATGGTGACGCGACGGCACGCCATCTCCCAGGCCGCGGGATTTCTCATGCTGGACAACGGGATTGCGGCTACAACATTTTTGCTGACCGCCGGGGTGCCGCTGATCGTCGAATTGGGCGCCTCGCTGGATGTGCTGTTCGCATTGATCGTGCTCGGCGTGCTGACCGGACGACTGCGCCGGATGTTCGGCGGCACCGATCTGGACCGGCTGCAGAGATTGCGAGACTGATGACCATTCTGATGCTGGTGCCGATACTGGCGCCGCTGATCGCGGCCGTCGTCGCGGTGGCCGGCGGCTGGCGCCGGTGGACGGCAGCGCTGACTGTGCTGTCCGCGGTGGCCGTGCTCGCATCGGGCGTGGGGCTTGGTGTCCAGACGGCAGCCCGAACGCGGGTCGTGCTGGCCGGGATGCTGCGCGTCGATGCGCTGTCGGTGACCATGCTCATCGTCATCGGCGTGGTCGGCACCTTGGCCACCTGGGCAAGCATCGGATACCTCGACTCAGAACTCGAGCACGGTCACACCGACCGCCGAGACGCGCGCCGGTACGGTGCGCTGACGCCGGCGTTCCTGTCGGCGATGGCGGTCGCCGTGTGCGCCAACAACATTGGCGTGATCTGGGTGGCGGTGGAAGCCACTACGGTGATCACGGCCTTCCTGGTCGGGCACCGTCGCACCCGCACCGCTTTGGAGGCCACCTGGAAGTACGTGGTGATCTGCTCGGTCGGTATCGCCGTGGCGTTTCTCGGTACCGTTCTGTTGTACTTCGCCGCCCGGCACGCCGGCGCCGCCGGGGCGACGGCGCTGGATCTCAATGTCCTGGCGGCCCACGCCGCTCACCTCGATCCGGCCGTTACCCGGCTAGCAGGCGGGCTGCTGCTGATCGGATATGGCGCCAAAGTCGGGCTGGTTCCGTTTCACGGATGGCTGGCCGACGCGCACAGCCAGGCGCCGGCACCGGTGTCGGCGCTGATGAGCGGCGTGCTGCTGGCTGTGGCTTTTTCGGTATTGATCCGGCTGCGGCCGATCATCGACGCCGCGGTGGGGCCGGGTTTCCTGCGCGCCGGACTCCTGACGACTGGCCTCGCGACAGTCCTCATCGCAACTTTATTGCTCACTGTCACAACGGATCTCAAGCGCATGCTGGCGTACTCATCGATGGAGAACATGGGACTGATCGCGATCGCGGCGGCAGCGGGCACCAAGCTGGCGATCGCGGCTTTGCTGCTGCATGTGCTTGCCCACGGCATCGGCAAGACGGTGCTGTTCCTGGCCGGGGGGCAGTTGCAGGCTGCGCACGACTCGACGGCCATCGCCGACATCACCGCGGTGTTGTCGCGGTCCCGGTTGGTCGGGTGGTCGTTCGCCGTCGGCGTCATTGCCTTGCTTGGATTGCCGCCTTTCGCCTTGTTCGCCAGCGAGGTGTCGATCGCTCGATCGCTCGCCAGTGCCGGGCTGTCCTGGGTGCTCGGCGTCGCGCTGTTGTTTGTGGTGGTGGCTTTCGCTGCTTTGGTCGGCAACGCGCAGCAGATCCTGCTCGGCGTGCCGAGCACGGGAGCGCCACGGATCGCCGTGCCCGCCACGGTGGCGGCCGCACTGGTGACAGGCGTCGTGGCATCGGTCGCGCTGGGTGTTACGGCGGGCCCGCTTTCCGGGTTGTTCAATGCGGCCGCCGGCCAGTTCGGGTCGGGTTGATGGAACGAAACATGGTGCGGCGAAAGGTTTCCGGTGATGAGCTCATCCGGGCGGTGGATGAGTTGCTGTCGGCCGGCTATCGCCTGGCCCTGGTGGCCGCACACGACGACGGCGACACCCTGAGGATCGTCTACCTGCTGCTGGCGGGACAGCCGGACCGCCGTGTGGAGCTAACTTTCACCACCGACGCGGCCTCTCCGTCCGTTCCGTCCCTGGGGCATCTGTCGATTCCCGCGGGGCGCTTCGAGCGGGAGATGATGGACCTGTACGGGGTTGTCCCGCAAGGGCATCCGCAACCACGGCGGCTGGTGCGGCATGGGCACTGGCCGCAGGAATGGTATCCGATGCGTCGTAACGCCGGTCAGCCGCCACCGTTTCCGGCCGCCGGCCGGTTTCCCTTCCTCACGGTCGACGGCCCGGGCGTTTACGAAATACCGGTCGGGCCGGTGCATGCCGGCCTGATCGAGCCGGGGCATTTCCGGTTCTCCGTCATCGGCGAATCGGTGTTGCGGCTCAAGGCTCGACTGTGGTTCGTGCACCGGGGTATCGAAAAGCTCTTCGAGGGACGAACTGCGCTCGGTGCCGCGGGGTCGGTCGAACTTGCCGAGCGGATCAGCGGTGACAGCGCGGCTGCCCATTCTCTGGCCTACAGCCTGGCCGTCGAGGAGGCATTGGGATTGGCCGCGCCCGAACATGTGCACCGGCTGCGCGCCCTGCTGGTCGAACTGGAACGGCTCTACAATCACGCCACCGATCTGGGAGCCCTGGCCAACGACGTCGGCTTCGGCTTGGCCAACGCCCATGCCCAGCACGTTCGCGAACGCCTGTTGCGAATCAACCGCAGGGTGACCGGACATCGCCTGCTGCGTGGCGCGATCCGGCCCGGCGGCGTGGTGCTGCAAGAGCTTCCGGAACCTGACGAATTGCGTGCGCTGGCACACGAGGTCGCCGAAATCAGTGAGCTGACCCTGCGGAACACGGTGGTCTATGACCGGTTTGCCGAAACCGCTGTGCTGACGCGTGACGACGCGCGTGCCATCGGTTGTCTCGGGTATGTGGCCCGCGCCAGCGGCCTCGCCACCGATTCGCGCCTCGATCAGCCGACCACCACACTGCCGGTCGCCCTGGTAACCGGCACCAGCGGTGACGTACTGGCCCGCTACGCGATTCGGCGTGATGAATTCGCCGCATCAGTTGCGCTGGCCTGCACGCTGATCGAGGATCACCGCGGCCCTTTACGTTGCGATTCGCCACTTCGGTCGGCGACAGTCGGCAATTCGGGGGTGGGCATCGTCGAGGGCTGGCGTGGCGCGGTCGTGCACCGGGTGGAAGTCGACCGGGCGGGGCGCATCACCCGATGCAAGGTCGTCGACCCTTCCTGGTTCAACTGGCCCGCGTTGCCAGTCGCCATGGCCGACACGATCGTCCCGGACTTTCCGCTTGCCAACAAGAGCTTCAACCTGTCCTATGCGGGCAACGATCTTTGACTGCCGAGCAGACGTGAAATCGCACGAAATCAGCGATTTCGATGCGATTTCGCGTCTGCTGACCGGGCAGGGCGACCCGACAGGCACCGCACGAGGGCGGTGCGGCACGATTGGCGGGTGCCCGAATCCGGCTCACCAGCTGACCAGGAGACAGCCGATCCAGACCTGCTGATCGACTTCAGGAATGTCTCGCTGCGCCGCAACGGGCGCACCCTGGTGGGGCCGCTGGATTGGGCTGTCGAACTCGACGAACGCTGGGTGATCATCGGCCCCAACGGGGCCGGCAAGACATCGCTGCTGCGCATCGCCGCCGCCGCCGAGCATCCGTCGACCGGAGTCGCGTTCGTGCTCGGTGAACGGCTCGGCCGAGTCGACGTCTCGGAGCTGCGTGCCCGGATCGGGCTGAGCTCGTCGGCTTTGGCGCAGCGGGTACCCACCGACGAAGTGGTGCGCGACCTCGTGGTGTCGGCGGGTTATGCCGTGTTCGGCCGGTGGCGGGAGCAGTATGACGACGTCGACTACCGGCGTGCCGTCGACATGCTCGAAAGCCTGGGGGCTGAGCATCTGGCCGACCGCACCTACGGCACGTTGTCAGAGGGGGAGCGTAAGCGGGTGCTGATCGCCCGTGCGCTGATGACCGACCCGGAATTGCTGCTGCTCGACGAACCCGCCGCGGGCCTGGACCTGGGTGGCCGCGAGGAGTTGGTGGCGCGGCTGGCCGACCTCGCCGCGGACCCGGACGCGCCCGCGCTGGTGCTGGTCACCCACCATGTGGAGGAGGTGCCGCCCGGGTTCAGCCACTGTCTGTTGCTGGCGGAGGGTCAGGTCGTCGCGTCCGGCCTGCTGCCCGACGTGTTGACCGCCGAAAACCTTTCCACCGCGTTCGGCCAGCAGATCGCCGTGGACCTCGTCGACGGGCGATACTTCGCCCGGCGGGTCCGTACCCGCGCAGCTCATCGGAGGCAGCCATGAACTCACCGTCGGAGCAGGTGCCCCTGGTACCCCGGCCCGCAGCGACCGTGATGCTGGTCCGCGACGCGGAGCCGGCTTCGGGGCCCGGCTTGTCCGTTTTCCTGATGCGGCGGCACTCCGCGATGGATTTCGCGGCCGGGGTGATGGTGTTTCCCGGCGGCGGCGTCGACGACCGGGACCGCAATGCCGACTTGGCCGGCCGGGGCGCGTGGGCCGGCCCGCCGCCGCTGTGGTGGGCGCAGCGATTCGGCACCGAACCCGGCCTTGCCGAGGCGTTGGTGTGTGCCGCGGCTCGCGAGACGTTCGAGGAATCGGGAGTGCTGTTCGCCGGACCGGCCGGCGACCCGAACAGCATCGTGCGCGACGCCTCCGTGTACAGCGAGTACCGCGCGGCCCTGGCCGACCGCACGCTGTCCTTCGCGGACTTTCTGGGCCGCGAAGATCTGGTGCTGCGCTCCGACCTGCTGCGACCGTGGGCGAACTGGGTCACCCCCGAGGCTGAGCTCACCCGTCGTTACGACACCTATTTCTTTGTCGGAGCCCTGCCGGAAGGACAGCGTGCCGACGGTGAGAACACCGAGTCCGACCGGGCCGACTGGACGCTGCCCCAGGACGCCATCGATGACTTCGCCGCCGGGCGAAACATCCTGTTGCCGCCCACTTGGACCCAGCTCGACGCGCTGGCGGGCCGCACGGTGGCCGAAGTGCTGGCCGTGGAGCGCACGATTGTGCCAGTGCAGCCCAACCTCGCGTTGCAGGGGGACAACTGGGAGATTGAATTCTTCGACTCCGACCGCTATAACCAGGCGCGGCGCTCCGGCGGATTCACCGCGTGGCCGCTGTGAGGGAGTTCGTCGGCGTGGTCGCCAACGAGGGCCTGGCCACGTTGGTGGTGTCGCGACCGCCGACCAATGCGATGACCCGTCAGGTCTACCGGGAAATCATCGGTGCGGCAGACGATTTGGGCCGCCGAGAGGACGTCGCCGCGGTCATCGTGTTCGGCGGCCATGAGATCTTTTCCGCCGGCGACGACATGCCCGAGTTGCGGACGCTGACGGCGGCGGAGGCCGATACCGCCGCTCGGGTGCGGCGCCAGGCGATCGATGCCGTGGCGGCGATCCCGAAGCCGACGGTGGCCGCGATCACCGGATACGCGTTGGGCGCTGGCCTCACCCTGGCGCTGGCCGCCGACTGGCGGGTCAGCGGCGACAACGTGAAGTTCGGGGCGACGGAGATCTTGGCCGGACTGATCCCCGGCGGCGGCGGAATGGCGCGCCTGACCCAGGTGACCGGTCCCAGCAGGGCCAAGGAGCTGGTGTTCAGCGGCCGCTTCTTCGACGCCGAGGAGGCCCTGGCGCTGGGACTGATCGACGACATGGTGGCACCCGACGACGTCTACGACGCCGCCGTCGGGTGGGCGCGCCGCTTCGTCGACGGCCCCCCGCTGGCGCTGGCCGCCGCCAAGGCCGTCATCAACGATGTCCTCGAAGCGGAACCGGCGCAGCGAGTCGTCGCGGAACGCCGTCGTTACGTCGAGGTGTTCGCTGAAAGTCAAGGCCCTGGGCGCCGAGGGTGACCGGGACGGCCGTTAGGCTCCCTGTATGACGAGCAGTTCGACCGACGTCGTGCCCAACCCGCACGCCACCCCCGAACAGGTGGAAGCCGCCCGGCACGACAGCAAGCTCGCCCAGGTCCTCTACCACGACTGGGAAGCCGAGAACTACGACGAGAAATGGTCGATCTCCTACGACCAGCGCTGCGTCGAGTATGCCCGGGGCCGGTTCGACGCCATCGTGCCCGACGAGGTGTTGAGCGAACTGCCGTACGACCGGTCGCTGGAACTGGGCTGCGGCACCGGGTTCTTTCTGCTCAACCTGATCCAGGCGGGGGTCGCCCGCCGTGGATCGGTCACCGACCTCTCACCCGGCATGGTCAAGGTCGCCGTCCGTAACGGGCAGTCCCTGGGACTGGAGATCGACGGCCGGGTGGCAGACGCCGAGGGCATCCCCTACGACGACAACACCTTTGACCTGGTGGTCGGGCATGCGGTGCTGCACCACATCCCCGACGTCGAGCTGTCGCTGCGCGAAGTGATCCGGGTCTTGAAGCCGGGCGGCCGCTTCGTCTTCGCGGGCGAGCCGACCACCGTCGGCAACGGATACGCCCGTGCCCTGTCCACTCTGACCTGGCGCATCGCGACCAACGCCACCAGGTTGCCCGGCCTGGGCAGCTGGCGACGGCCCCAGGCCGAGCTCGACGAATCCTCGCGTGCCGCGGCGCTGGAGGCCATCGTCGACCTGCACACGTTTACGCCCGGGGACTTGGAGCGGATGGCCAGCGGCGCAGGCGCGGTACAGGTAAAGACCGTGAGCGAGGAGTTCACCGCCGCGATGTTCGGCTGGCCGGTCCGGACGTTCGAGGCCTCGCTGCCGCCCGGCCGACTGGGCTGGGGCTGGGCGAAGTTCGCATTCACCGGCTGGAAGGCGCTGAGCTGGGTGGACGCCAACGTATGGCGGCATGTGGCGCCCAAGGGCTGGTTCTACAACGTCATGGTCACCGGGGTCAAGCCGTCCTGAGTGTCGGCCTGGCGTTCACTTCTGAGGACGTCGGTTATCTGCGCTCGCAGTCGGGTGCTGCCGCGCTGGCCGCGGTCGCCGAGTTCGAGCTGAGCGATGCCACCCGGGTCGCCGACACCACCGCGGTGCGAGCCCGGTTCGGCGAGCGGGCGCCCATCCTGGTGGAGACCACGCTGTTACGGCGGCGCGCTGCCGACAAGCTGGCCGGTCTGGGCGACGTCTCGAGTTGGCTGTTCACGGATGAGGCGCTGCAGCAGGCCACGGTCGCGGCGGTGGCGCTGCATCGCGCCCGACGGCTCGCCGGTCTGGTGGTGCACGACGCGACGTGTTCGATTGGGACTGAGCTGGCCGCGCTGCGCGGCACGGCGGCACGCGTGATCGGCAGCGACATCGACCCCGTCCGGTTGGCGATGGCGCGCCACAACCTGGGACCCGATGCCGACCTGTGTCGCGCCGACGCCCTGCACCCGGTGACCCGGGATGCGGTCGTCGTCGTCGACCCGGCGCGTCGCCGTGGCGGGCGCCGGCGCTTGCGCCCGGACGACTATCAACCGGCGCTGGACCCGCTGCTGGCGACCTACCGCGGCCGGGAGCTCGTCGTAAAGTGCGCTCCCGGAATCGATTTCGAGCAGGTAAGCCGGCTCGGATTCGAGGGAGAAATCGAGGTGACGGCCTACCGCGGCTCGGTTCGGGAGGCCTGCCTGTGGTCGGACGGATTGGCTGCACCGGGCGTGCGGCGTCGGGCCAGCATCCTCGACAGCGGCGAACAGATCACCGATACCGAGCCCGACGACTGCGCGGTCCGGCCCGCCGGGCGGTGGATCATCGATCCTGACGGGGCCGTCGTCCGGGCCGGCCTGGTCCGCCATTACGGCGCCCGGCACGGGCTGTGGCAGCTCGACCCCGAAATCGCCTACCTGTCCGGTGATCGGCTGCCCGCGGGGGTGCGCGGTTTCGAGGTGCTCGAGCAGTTGCCGTTCGACGAGCGCCGGTTGCGTCAGGCGCTGGCTGCACTCGAGTGCGCGGCGCTGGAGATCCTGGTCCGCGGCGTTCAGGTGGATCCCGACGCGCTGCGGCGACGGCTGCGGTTGCGTGGCAGCCGACGACTGTCGGTGGTCATCACCCGGATCGGTTCGGCGGCCGCCGGCCGTGGGACCGCCTTCGTATGCCGCCCGTCTCGGTAGCGGCCGGGTACGCTGGCGGCGATCACCCTTAGCGGCGTTACCGCCCGAAGGTCTGCGAGGAACATTCGACAATGCGTCATCTGATAGCGGCCGCAGTGCTGGCTGCTGCAGTCCTGTTGGCCTGCCCGGCAGCGGCCGCGCCGCCGTCCTGTGCCAGCCTCGGCGGTTCGGTCGAGGCAGCGCAGATGTGCCACATTCATGCGACAGGCCCCAGCTACACGCTGGACATCAGCTATCCCGTCGACTACCCCGACCAGCAGGCACTGACCGACTACATCACGCAGAACCGCGACGGATTCGTCAACGTGGCACAGGGGTCGCCGCGACGCGACCGCCCTTACCAGATGGACGCCACCGCCGAACAACGCAGCGCCGGCCAGCCACCACACAACACCCGCAGCGTGGTGCTCAAGTTGTTCCAGGATCTCGGTGGCGCACATCCGTTCACCTGGTACAAGGCCTTCAACTACAACCTGGGGACCAAACAACCCATCACCTTCGACACGCTGTTTGCGCCCGGGACCACGCCGCTGGACGCGATCTTTCCGATCGTGCAACGGGACCTGCAACACCAGACCGGGCTCGGAGTGGTGATGCCCTCCAACGGGCTCGATCCGAGCCACTACCAGAACTTCGCCATCACCGACGACGACGTGATTTTCTACTTCGCCCAGGGCGAGCTGCTGCCTTCGTACGCCGGAGCCACTCAAGTCCAGGTGCCGCGCAGCGCCATCCCGGCGTTGGCTATCTAAGGCCATCTAAGCCTTACACCGGGCCGGCCAGCGATTCCATCGCTGCCGCGGCACCGCCCAACGCCAGCTGCGCCACGCACCCGATGATCGGTACGAAGAAGGCCACCGTGCGCCGCGCGAGACGCGACACCGTGACCACCAGGTCGGCGACGAAGAACGCGATGCCGACCCACAATCCCAACCGGATGGCACGGTCCACCCAGGCCGGATCACCACAGGGCTGGGCGCCGCACGGGTCGGTGCCCATCACGAGCATGCCCAGCACCAGCATCGTCGCGACGAACAACAGGGCGTGTACCGCCAGCAGCACGATCGCGACCGTGATATCCAGCGCCCGGTGGGCCGGGCTGCGGCGGCTGGACACAGCCGCGTTCGCCGGAGCCGCATCATCGGTAGACATCGACCAAGTATGGCCGCTAAGCCGGCGCGAAGCTGTAAACCTGGCCGTCGCTGGTGGCAGTTACCACCCGGCGGTCGTAGCCGATCGAGACCCCGACCGGATATCCGGTTGCGGCCGGCAGCGGGTAGCTGTTGACCGAATGACCGTTGGCCGGATTGAAAACCAGCAACGACAAACCCGGTCCGCCGTCGTGGGGTGGACCGGCCACCACGGTGTAGCCGACCTCGCCGCCGGCCAGGCTGGACGTCGACAACGGCGTGACGTCGTCGCGCCGCCAGGCCTGGTCGGCATGGTCGCCGGCGTCACGGAAGGCCGCCAGCCGGGTGTCGGGACCGCCGCCGGACACGATCAGGCCCTCCGGGGTGACCGTGGGCGGAGTCTGCGCCAGAAATCCCAGCGGCACCGACCATTTGACCTTGCCGTCGGCGGCGTGCAGGGCCCACAGGTGTTGGTCGCGGCCGTTGACGTAGACCGTCGCGCCGTCGGCGGACAGCACCGGACTGGCGAGCACCCCGTCTTTGACGGCATCGCTGGCCCACTCTCGGACCAACTGTTGGTCCCGCAATTTCAGGCCGACCAGCCCCGCCCCCGGTGCCCCCGGCTGCCAGACACCGAGCACAACGGTCCCGTTGACCTCTGAGAATGCGGGGGCATCGGCTACCGGGCAGCCCATCCGTGCCGGTGCGCAGTCGGCTAACCCGCGCATCGGATCGGCCGGGTCGACGCCCTCGACCAGATCCACCGGGCTGCCGACCACCTTGCCGCGGTGGGTATCGAACACCAGCACCTGCCCGAGGTGGGTTGCGACGAGCAGGTGGCCGTGCCCGACGAATCGGGGAGTGGTCGGCATCCCGATCACCGGCTGGCGCCAGCGCGTCCACTGGGTGACCGGAAAGGCCACGATCGCTCCGGGCTGTCCGACGTAGAGGTTGTCGAAGCCGTCCAGTAACGGGCCGGCGAAGCCGCCGCCCTGTATCAGCCGGACACACCAGCGCTGCCGGCCGTTGCTGTTGTTCTCCCACTCCATCAGCGAGCAACCGGCCGGCGTCTGGGCGTTGAGCGCCAGGTAGCCGCGCGCACTCAGTGCCGGCCCGGCCGCCAGGCTGCCCTTGACCGAACGCGTCCACGTCAGCGTGAGCTTGCTGGCGCCGCTCGTGGTGGTGTAGCTGCTGTTGGCGGCGTCGCCGTAGGGCGCGGGCCAGCCCAGTGCCGGCGCGGCGTCAACCCAGGAATCCGTGTTGCCGCAACCGCCGAGTGCGATCGTGAGCACGGCAGCGCAGCTGGCGGTCAGCAGACGTCGCGCAAGCACCTCGACCTTTCGCAGTCCTTTCGCAGGGTTCCCCAATCCTTCCGCAACGTTGGTCGCCGGCAGGCGGGTCCGGCCGTTCGGCATAGCAGCCATCGGGTACAGGTGAGGGTAACGTGTGGCGGCTCGCGGGTGCCCGACCGCCTGACTTCCCCCGCAAGCGGGCGGTACCCCCACCCCCGCAAGCGGGAGGTGCCCCCACCTCGGGACGCTGTGCGTCCCGCTCGATAGCCTCGGGTCGTCAGGCTAGGCTTCCGGCCATGACGTCCATGTGGGGTGCGCCGCTGCATCGCCGCTGGCGTGGTGCGCAATTGCGGGACCCGCGCCAGGCCAGGTTCCTCACGCTGGCATCGCTGAAATGGGTACTGGCCAACCGCGCCTATACCCCGTGGTACCTGGTGCGTTACTGGCGGCTGTTGAAGTTCAAACTGGCCAACCCGCACATCATCACCCGGGGCATGGTGTTCCTCGGTAAGGGTGTGGAGATTCACGCGACGCCGGAATTGGCCCAGCTCGAGATCGGCCGCTGGGTGCACATCGGCGACAAGAACACCATCCGCGCTCACGAGGGCTCGCTGCGCTTCGGCGACAAGGTGGTGCTCGGCCGGGACAACGTCATCAACTGCTATCTCGACATCGAGATCGGGGACTCGGTGCTGATGGCGGACTGGTGCTACGTCTGTGACTTCGACCATCGGATGGACGACATCACTTTGCCGATCAAGGACCAGGGGATCGTCAAGTCGCCGGTGCGGATAGGGCCCGATACGTGGGTCGGTGTGAAGGTGACGGTGTTGCGGGGCACGTCTATCGGACGCGGCTGTGTGCTGGGATCGCATGCCGTGGTCCGCGGCGTCGTCCCCGATTATTCGATCGCCGTCGGCGCTCCCGCCAAGGTGGTCAAGAACCGGCAGGTGGCCTGGGATGCGTCGGCCGCGCAGCGCGCCGAACTGGCCGCCGCACTGGCCGATATCGAACGCAAGAAGGCCGCCAACTGAGGTTGCACCGATAGCGCTTCATCCGGGTACCGCTCGCGCGCACGGCGTCATGCGACGGTGCTCCGTCGTGCCGGCCGCCGCTTGGTTGGCTGGAGAATCGCGATCGACCAAAGTCACATCGCTGCAAAGTAAGAGGTTGTCCCGGGCGTCGTAGAACTTGAGGTGGCGGTCCCCCGCTTGAGACCTGCCGTGTGGTAGGTGTCGGGCGTTCCGCCAAGAACACCAACTGCAAGGGGACCACCACCGTGAAGAAGACTAACCAGAATTTGGCCGTGGACGCGACGGCGCCCGCGATCCCAGAACACGTCAGTGTGGCGATGGCCGAGATCGCCGAGAACATGCAGGAGGGCCTGCTGGCTTTGGCCGTGGGCGCCGGTCTGCAGGTGATGCAGATGCTGATGGAGGCCGACGTGACAGCGTTGGCTGGGCCGAAGGGCCGCCATGATGCGGCGCGGACAGCGGTGCGCCACGGCCGTGAACGCGGCTCGGTGACCCTGGGTGGTCGCCGGGTGCCGGTGACCCGCCCACGGGTGCGGGCCGCCGACGGGGCGGGCGAACTGCCGGTCGCCTCGTATGAGTTGTTCAGTTCGACGGAGATTCTGGGCAAGATGGCGATGGAGAAGATGCTCGCCGGGCTCTCGACCCGCCGTTACCCGGTCGGGCTGGAGCCGGTCGGGCAGCAGGTCACCGAAACATCCTCGGCGACAAGCAAGTCAGCGGTCTCCCGCAGGTTCGTCGCGATGACCGAGACCGCGCTGGCCGAGCTGCTCGCCGCGGATCTGTCGGGGCTGGATCTGGTGGCGTTGATGATCGATGGGGTGCACTTCGCCGAATCGTGCTGTGTGGTGGCCCTGGGTATCGGCATCGACGGGGTCAAGCATCCGTTGGCGTTGGTGGAGGGCTCCACGGAGAACGCGACCCTGGTTACCGGCCTGCTGGTGGACTTGCGGGAACGGGGCCTGGACGTGACCCGGCCGATGCTGGTCGGCCTGGACGGGTCCAAGGCGCTGCGCAAGGCGGTAGTCGACGTGCTCGACCATCCGGTCATCCAACGTTGTCAGCTCCATAAGATCAGGAATGTGAAAGACCATCTGCCGCAACGGCTTCGCAGCACCGCCGGCCGCAGGATGACCGACGCCTACCACGCCGACTCGGCGCTGGAGGCCGAGGCGGCCCTGCTGGCCCTGGCCGCCGAACTCGACCGTACCCACCCGGGCGCGGCGGCCAGCCTGCGCGAGGGCCTCGATGAGACGCTCACGGTGCTACGCCTCGGCGTGCCGCCCACGCTGGCGCGGACACTACGCTCGACGAACTGCATCGAATCGATGATCTCGGTGTGCCGCGAGCACGCCGGGAACGTCAAACGCTGGCGCGACGGGCAGATGGCGCTGCGCTGGTGCGCGGCTGGGATGGTCGAGGCCGGCAAGCAGTTCCGTCGCGTCAACGGTCACCTGCACCTGCCGGCACTACGGACCGCGCTCGAACATGAAGCCGCCAAACATGTCGGACCCGTCGCGCACAATGATCAGGTGAGCGCAGCCTGATGCTCACCGGACCGCCACCGAAGTTCCACGGGACTCGGGACATCCTCGCAAAGTAACCCGTTCGCGCGCCGTTTTCAGCTCCGTCGAGTCAATAACATGACCGGGATAACTCGGCCCTGCGGCTGCTGTGCATAGTCGGCGACGCCCGCAGCCAACCCCTTTTGGCGATTCCATATGCCGTCATGTCGTCGCGTTCGGCGCCGGGGCCTTCTTTCGGCTGGCCGCGGCTATTGGCCCGCGCGCGACTGCGGGCAGCGCCGGGACGCGGGGGGCTCTGATTCGCCATCCGTACTCGCCGGTGCACTCGCGCCGGCGCAATTCGCTGACATGCTCAAGAATTCGGCAGCGGTTTGGGCTAATTCCTCGAGAATCCGACGGTCGGCTCCTGCGCGGGCGCGCAGCGCCAGGCTATGCAAAGCCGCTCCGGCAAGCCGCCCCTGCGCAGCGGCATTGGTGGTAGGCGGTAGCTGCCCGCTGGTGATCGCGGCGTCGAAACGCTCCGTGAAAGCGGCATCGATGCCATTCAAGATTTCTGCAACTCGGTCAGGAATATCTTTGTCGCTGAACGACTCTGCCGACGCCGTACAGACCGCCAGACAGCCGCGGCCCGGCCCTGGTTGAGTGGTGTACAGGTCGACGCTAGCCAGGTAAGCGGCCAGCAGGTCATCACGAAGATGCCCACCAGCGTTCAGCGATGCCGTGAATTCGGTGCGCATCCGGTGCCCGAAGTGGTCCAAGGCGTGAAGATACATCGACTTCTTGTCGCCCAGAGCGGTGTACAGACTCGGCCGCGTGACGCCGGCCGCGCGTGCCAGATCGTCGAGTGAGGCGCTGGAGTAGCCGCGCTCCCAGAACACCGACAGCACCGCCTCAAGCACCCGGTGCTCGTCGAACTGACGCGGTCGCCCCCGTTGGCGCCGCGGTGAGGTTTTTTTCATACTGATCCGCTCGAAATCTTGACAACGCTATTTTACTGCGGAATGGTAGCAAAATAGTCGAACCGCAGGAGTACTTGTCATGTTGATCAAGCGCAATCCCTTCGCCTCGCCACGCCCCGGTAATGAAGTTCTGCATGGCGTCTACCTTCTGGGGACGCGCCGGGTGAACTTCTACGCCGTCACCGAACGCAAGGCAGTGACCTTGGTGGATTGCGGGTTCGACGGACACCGCCGTTACCTGGCCGCCTGGCTCGAGCAGACGGGCAGGCGGCAGTCCGACATCGAGGCGGTCATCCTGACGCACGGCCACGCCGACCATGTCGGATTCGCTGAGCGGTTGCGGCGCAAGGGCATTCCCGTCTACTTGCACGACGCCGATGCCGCCTTCGCGCAGAGTTCCCGGGGCCGACTACCCCCACAAAGGTTACGGCGGCGCATGTGGAGGCTCGCAGCACTCGGCTTGCTCGGTGAAGCCGCCGCTGACGGCGTCTTCGTTCAGCCGCTGCTGAAATCGGTAAACCGCTTGGTGTGCGGCTCACCGTTGGATGTACCGGGAAGACCGGTGCCGCTGTTGGTCGGCGCCCACTCGGCCGGGTCCGTCGTATTTCATCTACCTGACCGGGCTGCGCTATTGACCGGCGACGCGTTGATGACGCGCGACCCGATGTTCTGCGGTCACGATCGCCCGATCGTCTTCGCCGAGCACACCGCCAACAATGCGGCGACGGTGTCCGCACTGAGAAACCTCACGCCCTACGCCGATGACGCCCTGCTTCCCGGCCACGGCGAACCATGGGCCTTCGCCGGTGGCGTCGGCCGGGCGGCTCAACAGGCCAAAATAGCCGCCTGACGCATCGGTCGACGAGCAGCCGCAGCCACCCGGCTTGCGTTCCGGCGCACCCCTGTGCAGCGTGCTTATTGCGACACCGTCCGGCCACACGGTGTCGCCGTGGTCATCGACATGCCTGCCCCCATCGATTCCGCTGTCGAAATCGTCGCCGACTAATGCTCCCGGCGCAGGTTGGGGCGCACTCAATGAGGTTCGGGCAGAACACGATCGAGACAAGATGCCTACGGTCGGGGCGCCTGCCCGATCAACCGGTTGTACGCCGGGTGCGCGGGTGGGATGCGGGCATTGCCTCCGGCGCCCGGTGTTCGCCATGACTGGCTGCGAACTGCTGGATCTGGCCGGTGGGGGTGCAGGCATGCCATCGCTGCACGCATGCCATCGCTGCACGCTGTGGCCCGAGGTCAACTGACTCGGTTCAAAAACGCGTCAAGCAAGGCATTGAAATCGACGGGATTGTCGCTATTCACCAGATGGCCGGCGCCTTTGACCACCGCATACGATGCGTCGGAATCACGTTGCTGCCACAAGGGCATCACCCGGGCGAAGTTGCCGAGCCGGTCCTGATCGCCGCGGATCAGCAACTCGGGCATCGGTGTGCGGTAGTCCGGATCGGGATGTAGGCCCGAAAACAACGACGCGAGCACGGCCCGGATCTGTTGGGGCCGCATGGCCGTAGCGCTGTCGCGGATATACCGACGCACCGCTGGCACTACCGAGGACCGCCGAGCTACTTCGCGAACCAGAAGTGGTCGGGGATACAGGCCGATGAGCGGTATGACGAGCCGCGCCAACCATCGCTCTGACCGGGTCAACGGCCACGTGTTGCAGGCGCAACCAGCCAGCACGAGCGCCCTGACCCGCTCGGGGTGCTGATAGGCGATCTCCTGACTAAGGTTTCCGCCCATACTCTGGCCGACCAACACAGCATCCACGGCCCCCACCGCATCAAGGAGGGCCAGCAAGTCGTCAACTGCGTCGGAGAAGCAAAAAGCTTTGCTAGCCAAGGAAAGCCCATGGCCGCGGATGTCGTATGTCACGATTCGATAGCGTGCGGCAAAGTCCAATTGCGGGTTCCACATCCGGTGATCAACGACTGCTCCGTGGCTGAAGACCACTAGCGGCGCGCCCAGCCGACCAGTGATCCAGTAGCGGATATTCGCGCCGGGACGAACCAGCGTGTGTGACGAGGCGTGCGTCACAACCGTCTCACGGCGTGGGCTCCCCGTCGGCGATGGGACGAACCTATTCGGGGTGGTCGTCGACCTTGAAGTCGAAGTTGACTTCGCCGGCGTCGACGCCGGTGACGGTCACGTTGACGCCGTATTTGTCGCTGCCGTCGGTGAGTTGGCAACGAAGTGTGGCGCCTTCTACCCCCTTCAGATTGTCGGGGCAGGTCACCGAATCGGGCCGTCGGCCCACCTGCTGGGTCAGCTTGTTGCTGATGATCTTGGCGACCTGGTCCTTGTCGACCGTCTCTACCATGTCGAACTTGACGTCCTTGCCCTCGACACTGGTCACGGTGACGTTGACGTTGTAGGTCGAGTCTTTGACTTTCATCTCGCAGTTCAGCTGCGCGCCGACCTTTGCCGGCAGGTCAGCCGGGCAGGTCACGGATTCGGGCTTGTTACCGGCGGCGTCGGTCATCTTGGCTTTGATCTGGTCGGCGACATCGCTCTTGCTCACCGAATGCGACGACGATCCGATCGAACACGAACAGCCCCCCGCGCTGGCCACCAGCCCCACCGCAGCGCCTGAGATCAGCAACGTGCGAACGATCGTGTAAGCCATATCGCCTCCCTGGCATCGGAGAAATTAGGACAACTGTGAATCGGCTGATAATGACATGCCAAACAGCTTCTCCGAAAGCGAATCCGGGAAATGCTGCGCGCTGGTCAGCTCAGACCGCGGTAGCGGCGCAGCGCCTCGGCGCGCTCGGTGGCGTGCTCCACGATCGGCGGTGGATATCCGGACGGGCGTCGGCCTTTTCGGAGGTGGACGTCGGCGGCGGCGCGCAGCTCAGGCACCCAGCGGCGAATGTAATCGCCTGAGGGATCGAATTTTTCGCCCTGCGTGGTCGGGTTGAACACCCGGAAATACGGCGCGGCGTCAGTGCCGCATCCCGCACACCATTGCCATCCGTGCTGGTTGCTGGCCAGATCGCCGTCGGTGAGTTGATCCAGGAACCAGGCCGCTCCCCATTGCCAGGGCAGATGCAGGTCCTTGACCAGAAACGAGGCCGCGATCATCCGGACCCGGTTGTGCATGAACCCGGTCTGGCGAAGTTGCCGCATCCCCGCGTCGATCAGTGGAAACCCGGTTTCACCGGCCTTCCAGACCTCGAAGAGGTGTTCCGCCCGGCTGCCCTTATCGGTCCGGATGCGGTCGTAGTCGCGGTTCCAGTTGCGCCAGGCGCTAGCCGGGCGGTCATACAGAACCGCGGCATAAAAGTCGCGAAAAGCCAGCTCGCGCAGGTAACTTCGGGCACCGGCACCGCTGCAGTCCAGGCCGGCGACCATGGTCCGCGGGTGAATGGCGCCGAACTTCAGGTGCGCCGACATCCGGCTGGTGCCGTCGAGGTCAGGCCGGTCACGATCCTGGGCGTAACGTCCCAGTCCGTCGTCGACGAAGGTATCCCATTGCCGAAGCGCCGCGGCCTCGCCGGCAGCCAGGTCAAGCGGCGCACCGGGGTCGGGGATTTCGCACTGCTCGACGGCTACCTGCGCCGGATCCAGCCAGCGTGCACAGTCGCGGCCGGTACGCGCCGGCGACGGCCAACCCACGTCGCCCCACCGGCGGAAGAACGGGGTGAACACCCGATACGGCGTCCCGTCGTCTTTGGCGACGCGCCCGGGTGCCACCAGATACGGCGATCCCGTTGCCACCAGTGGGATCGAGCCCAGCGCCGCGCGCACCCGCTCGTCGCGGCGCCGCCCGAATGGCGCGAAATCCTCGGAGATGTGTACCGCCGATGGCTCGATTTCCTTGGCAATTCGGGGAATCCGCTCTTCGGGCCGCCCGCGGGTGACCAGCAGCCGGCCGCCCAGATCGTCGCGCAGTTGCCGCAGCGAATCGCCCAAATACTGCAGGCGGCGCCGGCCGGACGACGCCTCCAGACGCGGATCGAGAACAAAGCAGGCGAGTACCTCGCCGTCGGCGGCGGCGGCGGCCAGCGCCGGATGGTCGCGCAACCGCAGGTCGCGACGAAACCACAAGAGCGCCCGCGTCATCGCGGGTCAGCGGTTGAGCCGCCAGAGGTGGGTGGCCAGTACGGTCGCGAAGGCGGTCCACAAGGAGTAGGGAAGCATCGCCAGCCCGGCGCGACGATCGGCTTCGGCGGTCCGGCGCACCAGGTCGGCGCTGCTGGCTGCCAGGACCGCGGCGCCCAGCGCGGACGCGCCGAGTTTGTGGAACCGGAAGAACAACCAACTCCATCCGCCGTTGAGCACCAAGTTGATGCCCAGCGCGGCGACATAGCGAAGCGCCTTGTCGTGGTGTCCTGCTGCGCGCAACCGGTCGATGGCCACCGCGGAACTGATGGCGATGTCGCCGTAGAGGGTGGTCCAGACCATCGGGAAGGCGATGCTTGGCGGCTGGTACGCGGGCTTGCGAAGCCGCGCGTACCACCCGGCGGTGGATCCCGGGCTGGCGATGCTTCCGGCACCCGCCGCCGCCGTGACGGCCAGCCCAGTCGCGGTCAGTGTCGACTTATTCATCCAAATCCTCCGTCCGGCTGTGAATGTGCTGAACCATGTTGGTAGTCAGCATGATTCGGGAAAGTGGGCCACCAGATACGATCACCGATCAGGGTGAACAAAGCCGGGATCACCAGGGTGCGCACGACGAAGGTGTCCAGCAGGATTCCCAGGCCAACGATGATCCCGATCTGCGTCAGCGCGATCAGCGGCAGCACGCCCAACACACAGAAAACGGCGGCCAAAACGATTCCCGCGCTGGTGATGACGCCGCCGGTGGCCGACACCGCGCGGATCATTCCGTCGCGGGCGCCGTGGTGCGCGGCTTCCTCCCTGGCGCGGGTGACCAGGAAGATGGTGTAGTCCACCCCGAGCGCGGCCAGGAACAGGAACGCGAACAACGGGGTGCTGTTGTCCAGCGCCGGGAATCCGAAGACGTGGATGCTGGCCCAGCCGCCCAGTCCCAGTGCCGCGAGCGCGCCGAGAATGGTCGCGGCCAGCAGGGTGGGCGGGGCCAGCGCGGCCCGCAACAGCGCGTACAGAACGAGCAGGATGACCGTCAGGATCGCCGGAATCAGCACCCTGCGGTCGTGCGCAGCCGCGTCGCGGATGTCGAGGGCTTGGGCGTCGGCGCCGCCCACCAGCGCGCCGGGGGTCACCGCAGCGGTCGAATTGCGCAGTGCTGCAACGATACTGAACGCATTCCTGGATGACGGTGGCGCATCGATCACCACCGACCATTTCGCCAATCCGGTCGTCGACCGACCCGACTCGGTCGCCGATACCACTCCGGGCGTGGCGCTGATCGCCTGCTGCACCTGCGGCACCTGTGCGGCGGGGGCCACGACGACCGTCGGGCTGGTTAGTCCGGCGGGGAAGTGGCGTGCCACGATGTCGAACCCGGTCACCGAATCGGCCTTGACCCGGAATTGTTCGGTCTGCGACAAACCGATGGCGGAGCCGAGCAGTCCGGTGGCCAGCAGGGCCAGCAGTGCGATCGTGGCCGTGGCGACCAGGGCTGGACGGCGGGCGACCCGTTCGGCGACGCTGTGCCACAGTCCGGATTCGAGGGTTGCGCCGGCATCCGGCTCCGGGATGAAGGGCCAAAACAGTCGCCGGCCGCTCAATGCCAGCAGCGGCGGCAGCACCACCAGCACCGACACCGCGGCGACGAGCAGTCCGCATGCTGCCAGCGCGCCCAGGCTGCGGGTGCTGGGGGTGGCCGCGAAAATCAGCGTGAGCAGCGCCAGCACCACGGTGGCGTTGCTGGCGACGATCGCTGGCGCGGCCATCCGCACCGCGCGGCACAGGGCGCCACGGTGTTCCGCGTGCCGCCGAAGTTCCTGGCGATAACGCGAAATCAACAACAGCGCATAGTTGGTGCCGGCGCCGAAGACCAGCACGCTGGTGATCCCCGAGGTAGCCCCGTCGAAGCTCAGCTCGGTCACCGAGGCGACCGCGGTTCCGGCCGCCGCGGCAAGTCGATCGGCGAACCCGATCACCAGCAGCGGCAGCAGCCACAACACCGGTGATCGGTAGGTCGCGATCAACAGCAGCGCGACCACGGTTCCCGTGACCGCCAGCAGGGTTACGTTGGCGCCGGAGAAGGCGTTGGCGATGTCGGCGCCGAAGGCCGGGCCTCCGGTGACGTGGGCATCGAGATCTGCCGGCAGCCCGCGGTGCGCGGCGGCGCGCACCGACGTGACCGCGTCGGTGAGTTCCAACCCGGAAAGACCGGTGCTGATCGATACCACCCCGATAGCCGCTTTGCCGTCGGCCGACACCCGCACGGGTAACGATGCCGGCGCGCCCGGTTGGGCAGCCGCCCGATCTTGGACTTCTTCGGCGGCTTTGAGATCGGCGCCGTCCAGGACGGCGCCGTCGGCGCGGGTGAGGACCACCAGCAACGCAGCGCGGTCGCCGCGAGGGAACTGTGCCGAGAGCGCCTCGATTTTGGCCGACGCGGAGTTGCTCGGCACCGATTGCGGTGCCTGACCCGCCGCGGCATTGGGGCCGATCAACACCATGAGGCCGACGCCGAACAGGACAACACCCAACGTGATCAGCCATGACCGCCTGCCGGTCACCGCAGCCGCGAGCCCGTCCCACACCACGTCGCAAGCATTTCAGTTATTTAAGTATTAGGCAAACCGACCACCATCTCGGCCCACGTCCGACCGCGCGGCGACGACCGCAGAATGATGTTCGAATACCCTGTACGCCAATGCAAGTCGGGGAGCCGTCGTACCTTACCTGCGGTAACCGACGGTGGGCCCCGCCGGAAATTCCGGGCCGGGCCCACCGCGTCGACGAACTACTGGTTGGCCTGCTGTCGCTCTTTTGCGGCCTTCGCGCCGGCACGGGCCGATTCGGCCGCGGCCTCCTTCTTGGCGGCCTGGCGTTGGGCGTCGGCCTTGTCCTGCTGGGCCTTTGCTTCCTGCGCGAGCCGATCATTGCCGGTCACCACACCGATGACCTGCTTGATCGCGCCCTTGACGCCCTCGACTATGCCGCTGACGGCTTCCAGGGGTCCACTCTTGCGTGCCATATCTGCCTCCCGCTGATTTCTCGATTCGGCGGCATTACCCCGCCCTCGACCTCAATTTCCCGTTAAGCCTCGAGAGGAAACCTTCGCGGTCCCGTTGGTCGCCCGCCGAGGCCATCGAAATGCCGACTGAGCTCCGGAGACGGGTGCGGCGCGGTGGTTGTCGGCTTCGCCGCGGCCCTGAAAGACCGCGACCGGCCGGCCCGCCGATGAATGCGCGGCATCCGGCCGGAGTTTCGCGCACCTGCTGTCGGGTATGTGGGTGTGGTGAACGCAAGAGAGGCAGCCCGGCGAGTCCGGCACGCAGAGCGCACTGTGCTGCGGGTGCAACGGCGACTGTGGTTGGCGCAGCTGGTTGTGCCGGCGGCTGCGATCACGACGGCAATCGTGGTATCCGTTGCGGCATGGACGACGTGGCAACGGACGTCTCGTCGGCGTCGGTCCGAAAGCCCCTTCCGCCGCGGCTCGGCCCGCCTCGGTCGCCGCTTCGGCTACCGAATGCCCTTGAGCGCGGCCACGAGCCCTTCGGGGTCTGCGACGGTCACCGTCAAGGCCGAGTGGTCCCGGAGTCCCAGCACCCGGTGAACAGGCGGTTCGAAGTGGACGCATACCCCGGCGCGCGCGTTCGTGCCGAAGGTGAGTCCGTCATCGACCATCGACAGTCGGGGGCCGACCGCGGTCCACCATCGATACGGGCCGGTGATATGCGCGTCGCGGACGCTCGACAACGGCGCTTCCACGCGAAACGGTCCGTAGCGAGCCAGGAAACGGCCGTCGTCCGTCACCGTCACGCCCTGGCTTCCCGGCCACCGAAACGGTAGCCACATCGCAGCCAGCCGAGGATCGTAGCGATAGGGAAAGTGCCGTCCCCGGTTGTGCGGTTTCATTGCACGGCTCCCGTCTTGCACCTTCGCGCCCCGGCTGTTCGTACCGAGGCTACTGGCCGTGGCATCGCGGCTCGCACCCGCTCCGGCGCGGTACGGCGCGGTGCGGCGTTTTCGCCGGAAAATGAGATTGCTGCGGAAAAGAGACGGCCATTCGATATTTTCAGAGCCGACACGTCGGGCTGGTCCGCGCCGTTAGGCCGTGAAGCACACGAAAGGTAGGTCCGCAGATGCTGGGATGTGTCGCGCCACTGCTGACCCAACTCGTCGAGGCGGCCGGCTCGGTCGTCGGGGTGCGGGTCGGGACCGAGGAACCGCCCCATACCGTAGAGCAGCTCCACGGCGGACTGCAGATCCGCCGCTACGGCCCACGAATCGCGGCCGAAGTCGTCGTCGGCGATACCGAGGAAGGCGCCCGCAATCGCGGATTCCGTGCACTGGCCGGCTACATTTTTGGTGCGAATCACGCGAATTCGAAAATCGCGATGACTGCTCCGGTCAGTCAGCAACGGGCCGGCGGAGGAGCCGGCGCAGGAAAGCGCATCGCCATGACGGCCCCGGTAGCGCAGCAAGCGGGCGGCGACGGCACCTGGGTGATCCGGTTTTTCATGCCGGCCAAGTGGACGCTGGATACCCTACCCACGCCAGACGACAAATCCGTCGAACTCGTGTCGGTACCGGCGCAGGAGTACGCCGTGCTGCGTTTCAGCGGTGACCGCGGACCCGGCGCGGTCGCCTCATACACCGACGAATTGCTCCGTCTGCTCGACGGTACCGAGTACGTGCCGGCCGGTGCTCCGGTGGCGTGGTTTTATGACCCGCCGTGGACTGTTCCATGCTTGCGCCGCAACGAAGTTGCCGTTCCGGTGACGAGGCGGTGACCGCTGCGGGCAGGTGCTAGCGACGATCTCCGGCGACTTGCGCGAGCGGGGTCCGGCGCTGCGGGTCGCGGCGTTGGACCAGTCCGGCAAGGAACTGGCGGCGCGAGCTGATCACGTCCTCGATCAACTGCAGAGCCTCGGCAACCGAATTGGCTACAGGCAGACCGTGATTGATGACAATGCGCAATAGTGGTCGCATCGCAGGGCCCGCGATCACGCTGCAGTGCAGGCCGGCCTTGTGGTGTTCGTCGTTGAGCACCAGAAGAGCCCGAAAACCGTCAACGCTGAGGAAATCGAGATGGCTCAGCTCGAGTATCAACGGCGCCTTCGCCCGCGCGAAGCGCCGAATTTCGTGGGCAACGCGCTCGGCGTTCGAAGCGTCGATCTCTCCGTCGACACGCACAATGGTGGCCAGGCTGCGCGCGTAAACGCACAGTCGCGCCCCGGCGCAGTCGACCACATAGCGGCAGCGGGGTTGTTCTGGTGGGCTGATAGCCCCTAAAGCAGTCATATTCGTGGAGCCCATCGAGTGTGGTGGTGGGCGCGGGAGCTACAGCCTTTGGGACACCGCGCCCGCGGTGGTCAGCTGTGAACTCAACCTCGTCGAAAGCCTAACGCCGGCAGCCTCGGCCCGGTGGCCGCACGCGGACCCGACGCGGACCGCGGAGAGGCAGTTTAACGCCAGCGGCACAACAGATTTCGGCCCGGCAACCTCGGTGGAGGACCCAAGGCGAGTCTTCGCTTTTCGGCCACTACGCGCCAATCCTACTTCGCTTGCCGACCTTCGACCGCGGGCCCGTAGCCGACCGCTCTGCGACCGGATCGGCGCCGGAAAATGCGCTCGTCACTGCCCACTTGTTTCTGCGCTGTTTGGGTTTCGTCGCGCCGGAAAAGGGGTAATCTGAGCCCGCTGGGCGACTTGTACAGCCCTGGAATTGACGGTTGTGGAAGTTGTCCTTGTGGACGCGAGGAATGGTAGCGGCTAAATGGAAACCGTCTTGTGCGGATTTCGCCATTCCGCGGTCGCTATAGCGATCGCGTTGGTGGCGCTCAGTGCACCGGCGCCGGCCGCGGCCAAACCCGGTGTCACGGTATTTCCGGGCATGGAAATTCATCAGGGCGCCATGGTGTGCACGGTGGGGTTCGTCGAACCGCGACTGCGGATCGCGGTGAGCGCCGGACGGTGTGACGAGGGGTCCACCGTGACCGACGGCAAAGAGAACGTGGTCGGTACCGTGATGCTCGCCCGGCGCGGCACCGTCAACGAACCCGCGGCAGCCGACTCCGCAGCGGGCGTCGAATACGAAGTGATCACGCTGGCCCCCGAGGTGATCGCCACGGAGCTGTTGCCCGGGGGGCGTCAATTGCAGTCCAGCCCGGGATTCAGCGTGCAACCGGCACTGCCGGTGTGCCATGCCGGAATATCCTCCGGGCAAGTCTGCGGCCGGGTCAGCTCGGTCGGCACCGACGGGTTTGCCATTGCCGACATGACTGCAGACCAACGCGACCTGGGCGGGCCGGTGTATGCGCTGACCGACGACAACCGCGCCGTCATTGTCGGACTGCTCGACGGGGTGCGCGGCTCAACGCTATGGGCCCAGTCCTGGCAGGCGGTCATGCGGCAGCTCTACATCGACGCCCGGTCGGCCGGCCCAATACAGCCCCCCTTGGGACACACGATCGGCCGGTGAACGACGGAGTTCGAACGGCGACAGACCCGAAAGCAGATGCGCGGCAACGATGACCCGCCGGCTCGGGTGTTGGTTTCCCACCGCCGAGAAGGGGAACCCGGCGCGGATGACTGTTTCCGACATCGTCGCTCGGCCTTTTCAGTGGGGATCCGCGATCCGCGGTAGTCGGATCTTCCATCCGGTCGGCGTCATTGCGTCCGGCTCGATCGAACGCGTTGCGCCGCCGTCCAACGGGCTTCCGATCCCGTCGTCGGACGTGGTGGCCAGGGTGTCGAAAGCAGGCGGCACGCCGGGGTCCCTGCCTGACTTCATCGGGCTGGCCCTGCGGATCGAGCCCGGCCAGGTCGATGCGACGCCGTGGGACATTCTGTTGGTCTCCGCGGGATCTGGTGTCCTGAGCCGGGCGCTGGCGCTGCGGCCGGTCACATCGTGGACGGGCCAACCCATGACCACCCTCATGCCGTTGCGTTACCGGGCAAAGTACTGGTGGCTACGAGCGCGAATACTGAGCGATATCAGTGGATGTGGCCTGTCTCTCGGCAATGTTCGGGAAAGAATCAACGACGGCGACATCGAGGTGGCCCTCGACCAGGCTTGCGGCAGAGCCAATTTCGAGAAGGTGGCGCACCTGACACTGACCAGCGTCGTCAGTCCGGGGCCGGGTAACGACGTGTCGTTCGATCCGGTGGTCAACACCGCGCCCGGGTTGCGGCTTTTTCCGGCATGGCTGGCGGATCTGCGGGGTCGTGCATACGCGCGCAGCCGTGACGGCCGAGATGCCGGTTGAGCGGCCAGCGGGGTGCCGCGGTCGCCGCCGGATAGGGAAGTATGGGGCGGTATGAGCGTTTTCGGCCCACTGCGCCCGCTGCTCGACACTGCCCTCGACCGGACGGTCGTGCCCGGTTACACCCGCATCGGCTATCGGCTTCGCCGATCGGGCTGGGCGGGTGACCCGCCGCCGGGCGCGCTGCAGGGCCGCACGGCGCTGGTCACCGGCGCCAATCGGGGCCTGGGCAAGGCCATCGCCGCGGGCCTGGCCGGGCTGGGCGCGACCGTGCTGCTGACCGTTCGTGACCGCAAGAGTGGCGAACAGGCTCGCGACGAGATCGTCGCCGAATCGGGCGCCGACGTGCGGGTGGAAGTGTGCGACGTGTCCAACCTGGGCGCCGTTCGCGCCTTCGCCGCGGATCTGCGCACCCGTGTCCCGCGGCTGGACGTGCTGATCCACAATGCCGGATTGCTGCCCGCAACCCGCGACGAGAGCGACGATGGCCACGAAATCACCTTGGCCACACATGTTTTGGGGCCGATATTGCTGACCGAACTGCTGGTTCCGATGCTGGCCGCGGCCGACGACCCGCGGGTGATCCTGATGTCCTCCGGTGGGATGTATACCCAGTCGCTGCCCGTCGAGGACCCCGAATACCGCATCGGTCGCTACCGCGGTGCCGTCGCGTATGCCCGCACCAAACGGATGCAGGTGGCATTCACCCCGATCCTGGCCCGCCGCTGGGCCGACCGGCACATCCGGGTGTATTCCATGCATCCGGGTTGGGCCGATACCCCGGGCGTCGCGTCGTCACTGCCGGGTTTTCGCGCCGTCACCGGACCGCTGCTGCGCACCCTGGAAGAGGGCGCCGACACCGCCGTCTGGCTCGCCGCGACCAGTCCCGCACCACCGACCGGCACCTTCTGGCACGATCGTCGGCCGCGACCCGAACATTACGTGCCGTGGACCCGATCCGGTGACCGCGATCGCGAGCTGCTGTGGCGGTATTGCGCCACCGCGATCGGCCTGGACGCCTCTTAGCGGTCCGGCAGGGCATGCTCGACGATGGGCAGCCGGGGCAGTAGCTGCCGTTCGCGGCGTTTGGCCGCCAGATACACCTGAGCGGTCTCTTCGGCCACTGTCCGCCAGGCGAAGTCGGACGTGAGCCGGTCGCGGGCGGCACGGGCCCGCTGCTGCGCCGCGGCCGGGTCGGCGAGCACCGCGCACATCGCGGCGGCCAGCGCCGCCACATCGCGGGGCGGGCATGATATCCCGGTCACCCCGTTGATCACCGCTTCGCCCAGGCCGCCGATGTTCGACGTCACCAGCGGGGCGCCGGCGGCGGCGGCTTCCAAGGCGACCAGCCCGAACGGCTCATAGTGGCTCGGGAATACCGCCGCATCGGCTCGGTGTAACACCGCCAGTAGTTCGGTGTGGTCGAGGTGTCCGACGAACTTGGTTGCCTTGAGCACCCGGTGTTTACGGGCTTGCTCGACCAGCCAATCCCGTTGGGTGCCTTCGCCGGCGATGGTCAGCGTGGCACCCGGGTGGGCGCGCCTGATCCGCGGCAGCGCGGCGATGGCGTCGTGCACGCCCTTCTCGTATTCCAGCCGGCCGACGTACAGCAGCTCGGGCACTCCGGTGTGCGCGCGCCGCGCTGCGAACGGCCACCGCGCCGCGTCAATACCGTTGCGGATCACCGTGGTTTCGGCCAGGCCCGGACCGAACAGCTCGGTGATCTCGTCGCTCATCGACGCCGAACACGTGATGAGCGAATCGGATTCGCGGACCAGCCACGACTCGACCGCGTGTACCTGACGACTGATTGTTCCGGCGACCCAGCCGGAATGCCGCCCGGCTTCGGTCGCGTGAATCGTGGAAACCATTGGCACGTCGTAGAACTGGGCGAGCGCGATGGCCGGATGCGCCACCAGCCAGTCGTGGGCGTGTACCACGTCGGGACGCCAGGCTCGGTCGGTGCCGTGCCTCTTAAGCGACAGGCCGGCCCGGATCATGGCATGGCCCATCGCCAGGGTCCAGGCCATCATGTCGCTGCCGAAGCTGAATTCGTGCGGATCCTGCGCGGCCGCGATCACCCGCACCCCTTCGGCGAACACGTCGGACGAGGGGTGGGTGCTGGGGTCGGTGCCGGCGGGCCGGCGGGACAGCACGACGACGTCGTGGCCGGCCGCGGCCAATGCGGTTGAGAGATGGTGCACATGGCGGCCGAGCCCGCCGATCACCACCGGCGGGTACTCCCACGACACCATCAGGATTTTCATCGAAGCGGCCCCCCATTCCGTCGCCGAAACTGCAACCACAGCGCGGATTCGACCCCCGAATAGACGCTGAGCGCAGGATGGATGCGGCCAGCACAGTCTCGGCGGGCCGGCGGCCCCGGCGAGGCGGTCATCGGGGCAGCCTTCGGGCATCCAGAGCGCCGAAGAGACCGTCGGCGCGGTTCCATCCATCGGCCAGCCGCTGCGCCTGGTCGCGCCGGCCAGAAGCCAGCGCCCCGGCGATCTCGCGGGTCGCATGGGCGTGCAGATGCGCGCGATAGCGGGCGTAGTCGGCGGCCGAGTCCTTGCTCACCATGAACGGCCAGTCGCTGGACACGGTCAGCAGCGTCTCGCGCAGGATCTGATCGGCGACCTGGTCGCGGGGGATCGGCCCGTCCAGCGACGCCGTCTGCGCCAACGCCTTGTCGACGGTGGTCAACGCGGTGTCGACGACTTCGGAGTTGAGCTGGACCAGGTCGGCCACCTTCTCGCCGTTCCACACCTGCCAGTCTTTGCCGGAACCCCAAGAGCTGGGCGGCAATTCGACGGCCTCGCCGACGAACCCGTCGGTCAGCGCGTCCTGCAGGGTGCCAACTCGAACCCCGGCGGCTGGCAACGCCCGCAGCACCCGCGCCAGCCAGGTCGGCCCTTCATACCACCAGTGTCCGAACAATTCGGTGTCGAAGGCGGCCACCACGTGAGCGGGCCGGCCGATCCGCTCCGACTCGGCAATCAGCCGCCCGCGCACCAGGTCGACGAAGTCGGCGACATGAACGTCGACCGCACGGTCGGCCCGCCCCGGGTCATAGGGCGCCTTGGCATTCGATGGCACATTGCGGCCGGTGACCCGGGCGGGCTTCAGACCCGTCAGATGGTCGTAGGTGTGGAAATCGCGGTAGGCCGCGTGTCCCGGGTAGCCGGATTTCGGTGACCACACCCGGTAGCTGACCTGAAGGTCACGCCCGAATGCGACCACGTCGGTGTCGCCGACCGGCCGGCCCAGCGCGGTGTCACCGTGCAGTGACGGGCCGTCCACCATGAAGTGGCTGACTCCCGCGGCGGCGTAGTCGTGCTCCAGGCCGGGGGCGTAGGCGCATTCGGGCGCCCAGATGCCCGTCGGGCGCGCCCCGAGGCGCAGCCACGCGTCGGCCAGGCCTTCGCGCAACGCGAACTCGCGCAGCCGTGGATTCAGCAATGGCTGGAAGGGGTGCGCCAGCGGCCCGCCCAGCAGCTCCACCGCGCCGGCGTCGATCAAGCCGCGCAGCAGCGGGCTGCCGCCGTGACGCCACAACGCCGCGAAGTCCTCCAGTGCTTGGTCCGCCTCAATGCACTCGCGAATACCGAAAGCCCGCAACGCTTCCGGTGCACACGACTGATAGTGGGCCGATTTCGAGCCCGGCGCACACCACACGCTGGTGGCTTCGGTGGCGCGCAAGCGCCAGTTGGCCACCCAGTGGTGCATTCCGTCCAGGCAATACGGGTCGTCGAGCTGGGCGTTGACCACCGGGGTCATGCCAAGGGTGATCAAGCCGCGGCGGTCTTCGCCGGCCAGCTCACGCAGCACCCGAAACAACGGCAGGTAGGCGGCCGACCAGGATTGGTAAAGCCACTCCTCGCCGACCGGCCACCGGCCGTGGTGGGCCAGCCAGGGCAGGTGGGTATGCAAGACCAGGGTGAACATTCCGGGCACCCGGCTTACGGCTGCGTTCACGGGCGCACCGCGATCGCGATCAGATCGAGGCTGTCTTGAATGTCGTGGTGGATGTCGCGCTCGTCGCGGCTCACCATGTCGAAGTCGGCCGTGGTGACCGCCGCGACGTCGGCGGCCAGCTCGGCCGGCCACGGCGCGTCGGCAACCGCCCGCGCGATCTGGGCGTCGATGATCGAGCCGCCGTGGCGGGCGTCCATCTCGCGCAACCGCGGCCCGTGAAACAACCCGTACATGGCCACTTCGGCGAAGCCCGCGTCGACCAGCAGCTCGGTGAGTTCGTCGGCGTTGAGCTCGCGGGTGTGGAAGGGGTTGATCGGGGTGTCGCGGCCGGGGGAGAAGGTGATCCGGTTCGGGGTGGACACCAGCAGCAGGCCCGACGGGCGCAGCACCCGGGCACATTCGCGAAGGAACTGTCCCTGGTCCCAGAGGTGCTCGATGACCTGGAAGTTGACCACGACGTCCACCGACGCGTCGGGCAGCGGCAGCTCTGCCAGGTTGGCCTGCCTCACGTCGACCCGGGGGTAGCGGCTGCGGACATGTGCCACGGCGGCCTCGTCGTAGTCGATCGCGACCACCCGGCGGGCCACCTCGGCGATCAGGCCGGCGCCGTAGCCCTCGCCGCACCCGGCTTCCAGCACGTCACGGCCCGCGCAGCGCGGCGCCAGCCGCTGATAGACGACCTCGTGGCGGCGGAACCAGTAATTCTCGACGTCCAGGTCGGGAATGGTGCGTTCACCCGTCAAGGTGAGCACCGTCGGGCTCGTCGGGGAGACCGCCGGCTGGGAGTCGGTCGGGGTGTTTCGGGGAAGGCCGGGGACGAATGCGCTCATTGTTAAGGCAGGCTAACCCGTAGCGCTCGATTCGCGAACCGCGCACCGGTTACGGGCGGCCCGGCAAGGATGCGGCAGGTACCGACCAACGAGCTGAGGGTCCCCCGTTTGCCGGGGTGACCGGGCAATCCGGCAAGTACGACCCGCTATGGTGTGAGGGCAGACCGCAAAAAGTTACCGCCTAGTAACATGCCTGTGCGGTTGCGAACCGCGTGACCGAGTCCGGCTGACGAGCGCTGCCGGACGCCTTCGAGGAGGACGAGCCACACTCATGACAAACATCGTGGTCCTGATCAAGCAGGTCCCGGATACCTGGTCGGAGCGCAAGCTGACCGAGGGTGACTGGACGCTCGACCGGGAGGCCGCCGATGCGGTCCTGGACGAGATCAACGAGCGCGCTGTGGAAGAGGCGCTGCAAATCCGGGAGCGAGAAGGCGGGGAAGGGTCGGTGACCGTGCTGACCGCGGGCCCCGAGCGTGCCACCGAGGCGATTCGCAAGGCGTTGTCCATGGGCGCCGACAAGGCCGTCCACCTCAAGGACGACGGCATGCACGGCTCCGATGTCATCCAGACCGGATGGGCGCTGGCGCGAGCCTTGGGCACCATCGAAGGCACCGAACTGGTGATTGCCGGTAACGAGTCCACCGACGGCGTGGGCGGCGCGGTGCCGGCCATCATCGCGGAGTACCTGGGCCTGCCGCAGCTCACCCACCTGCGCAAACTGTCGGTCGAAGGCGGCAAAGTCACCGGTGAGCGCGAGACCGACGACGGTGTGTTCACCCTGGAGGCAACCCTGCCGGCGGTGGTCAGCGTCAACGAGAAGATCAACGAGCCCCGCTTCCCGTCCTTCAAAGGCATCATGGCCGCCAAGAAGAAAGAGGTCACCGTGCTGAGCCTGGCCGAGATCGGTGTCGAGGCCGACGAGGTCGGGCTGGCTAATGCCGGGTCGACGGTGTTGTCCTCGACGCCCAAGCCGCCGAAAACGGCCGGTGAGAAGGTCGCCGACGAGGGCGAGGGCGGCAACCAGATCCTGCAGTACCTGGTCGGCCAGAAAATCATCTGAACCAGCGCTATTCCGAGACGAGAGCGATATAACCCATGGCTGAAGTACTGGTGCTCGTTGAGCACGCTGAAGGTGCGCTGAAGAAAGTCACCTCCGAATTGATCACCGCCGCCCGGGCGCTGGGCGAGCCGGCGGCCGTCGTGGTCGGTGCCCCGGGCGCCGCCGCGCCGCTGGTGAACGGACTGAAGGCGGCCGGTGCGGCCAAGATCTACGTCGCCGAGTCGGATGTCGTCGGCCAGTACCTGATCACGCCGTATGTCGACGTGCTGGCGGCGCTGGCCGAGTCCTCGGCCCCGGCCGCCGTGCTGGTTGCCGCCACTGCCGACGGCAAGGAGATCGCCGGCCGGCTCGCCGCCCGGATCGGCTCGGGGCTGCTGGTCGACGTGGTGGAAGTCAAAGACGGCGGCAAAGCCGTCCACAGCATCTTCGGTGGCGCGTTCACCGTCGAGGCGCAGGCCACCGGCGATACCCCGGTGATCTCGGTGCGCGCCGGGGCCATCGAGGCCGAGCCGGCCGAGGGCGCGGGTGAGCAGGTCAGCGTGGAAGTGCCGGCTCCCGCCGAGAACGCCACCAAGATCACCTCTCGCCAGCCCGCGGTGGCCGGAGACCGGCCGGAGTTGACCGAGGCCACCGTCGTGGTCTCGGGTGGCCGCGGTGTCGGCAGCGCCGAGAACTTCAGCGTCGTCGAGGCGCTGGCCGACTCGCTCGGTGGTGCCGTCGGCGCATCCCGTGCCGCCGTCGACTCCGGCTACTACCCGGGCCAGTTCCAGGTCGGTCAGACCGGCAAGACGGTGTCGCCGCAGCTCTACATCGCGCTGGGCATCTCCGGAGCGATCCAGCACCGTGCCGGCATGCAGACGTCCAAGACCATCGTCGCGGTCAACAAGGACGAGGAGGCGCCGATCTTCGAGATCGCCGACTACGGCGTGGTCGGCGACTTGTTCAAGGTCGCCCCGCAGCTGACCGAGGCGATCAAGGCCCGCAGGGGCTAGCACCCGCGAGCCGCCCGCCAGATCGTCGCGATCCCGGCGGGCGGCTTTCTCCCACCGTGTTTCACGGCCCCACGGACCGGACATTTCCGGTACTTGAATCACCGGTGCCCCCGCGTGGCCACAGCTCCGAGCTCTTGACTGCGGCCGCCCGCGGTGTCCATAGTGGATTCAATCAACTGATCGATTAGTTGACACGGCGGCCGGCTTGCTGCGCCGGCCGTCTTCTGCGGCTACGTCAACACCGCGATCTCTCGGTTCCCCGACGACATGAAGCGGGAGAACATCGACATGCAGCGGGCGGTGCTGCTCAACATCGACGCCCCGCACCACACTCGGCTGCGCAAGATCATCTCGCGGGGCTTCACCCCGCGCGCCGTCGGACGGCTGCGTGACGAGCTCGACCGGCGCGCGCACCACATCGTCAAAAGCGCTGCGGCGCAAGGCTCCGGTGATTTCGTCGAGCAGGTGTCCTGCGAGCTGCCGTTGCAGGCGATCGCCGGCCTGCTCGGGGTGGGTGGTGATGTTCTATCGGTCGGCCAATTTCGACGACGACGTTTTCGACCATCCGGACACCTTCGACATCTTGCGAGATCCCAACCCGCACGTCGGATTCGGCGGCACCGGCGCGCACTAGTGCGTCGGGGCCAACCTGGCCCGGATGACGATCAGCGTGATTTTCAACGCGATCGCCGACCATATGCCCGACTTGAACCCGATTTCTCCGCCCAAGCGACTGCGATCCGGATGGTTGAACGGCATCAAGCACTGGCAGGTCGACTACGGCGGCCGCGCGCACGGTTGCCCCGTCGGTCGCTGACCGTGAGTCGTCCAATCACATAGCTACTCAACGTATTCCGGTCCTACGATCGCAAAGTGCGTTAGATTGTCTGCAGCCGGCGCACGCGGTCGGCGATCACTCGGCGGGAAACCGCAGCATTGGGAGCCATCCCCTCGAATGCGTGCGGACAACCTGGATGCACATGCAATTCGGTCGGCACGCCGGCCCCCGCCAGGCGGCGTGCGTAGGCGATGTCCTCGTCCCGGAAGATGTCGAGGTCGCCCACGTCGATGTAGGTGGGCGGCAGCCGCGAAACATCGCTGGCCCGCCCCGGAGCGGCATAAGAACTGACGCCGTCGGCGCCGGCGCTCTCACCCAGCAGGGCCTGCCAGCCGGTGATGTTGTCGTCGTAGGTCCAGGTCACGAACGGCACCAGTTCCGGGTCGGGCAGGCAGGTGCGATCGTCGAGCATCGGATAGACCAACAATTGCTGGGCGATCGCGGGCCCACCGCGATCGCGGGCCATCAGGCACACCGCGGCGGCCAGCGCGCCGCCGGCGCTGTCGCCCATGACGGCCACCCGGGCCGGATCGACGCCCAATTCGCCGGCGTGGCCGTGCAGCCATTCCAAGCCGGCAAAGCAGTCGTGCACCGGGACCGGGTGTGCAGACTCCGGCGCGGTGCGATAGTCGACGAGCAACATGGGCACACCGGAGTCGGCGACGTAGCGCCGGGCGAGCCAGTCGTAGAGGCCGCCCAGTTCGCGCATGCCGAAAATCATTCCGCCGCCGTGCAAATAGAGCACCGCGCTACCGGGTGGCTGCTCCGTCGCGGCTTGGTACCAGCTCACCGTCAACGTGGCGCCGTCGTCGGTGGCTACCGCATGGTGCTGCACGGCCACGCCGGCTATCGGCGGGCGGGTGGCCATGAGCTGGTCGATGGTGCGTTTGCTGTTGGCTCGCCGGGTCGCCACGTCGCCCACCGGCGGCGGCTCGGATTGGGCCCCGCCGGTATTCAGCAACGCGAGCTCGGCGAGCAATTCCGGGTCGATCTGCAGGCCCACGGCGGTCAGGCCGGGACCGGGTCGGCGTTGAAGTCGGCGACCAGGGAGTCGATGGTGATCCGGGCGACGACGTTCATGTCGGCATCGTAGATCTCGTAGAGCAGCGCGTCGGGAAAGTCGGGGCGAGCCCCGAAGTAGACCAGACCGCCGTCGTCGCCGCCGCGCTCCAGATGCGGTTTTTGGTCGTTGCCGGTCAGCGCATAGTCACCGGCACGCCGGAAGCGATGGTTGCCGATCGAACCGTCTGATTCGACATCCCACAGATGTTGCTCGCCGGCCAGCACGATGATGCTGGTGGTGGCCGCGTGGCGGTGGATCGGGCAGTGCCCGCCGTCACCTTGCCAGCGCACCACCATGTCGAGGGTGGCCACGTCACGGTCGTAGCCCAGGATGGTGTAGTCGTGCTGGATCTTGTATTTCGACCCCGGGCGTCCGGTCACCTCCTTCCACCGGTACCGCGAGGCGTCGAAGGTGCCGTGGATCATGACGCGACCCCCTGATCGGCGGGTGCCGAAGTACGCACGGCCAGGCCGGCGACCTCGCCTGCCTCCCGCCACGCCGTGAGGATGTCGGCGTATTCGGTTGGGCTGCCGAAGAAAAAGCTGTCCTGCTGCAGCCGGGCGCTCACCTGGCCCTCGCGGTTGTAATAGCCGGGTGTGCACGCCTCACGCCGTCCGGCGATCACGGCCGAGCGCTGCACGACGGTGTCGACCCAGGCCACTTCGGCCTCGGCGGTGGCCTCCACCTCGGTGACACCGTGCCGCAGCGCCCAGGCGATCACCCAGGCCACGTGCCGGGACTGGGTGTCGATCAAGTACGGGAAGTTCACGGTGAAGCCCGACTGGGCGATGCTTTCGATGAAGCAGTTCGGAAAGCCGTGCACGTGCAGGCCATGGAAGGTGCGGATACCGCTGGACCATTTGCCGGTGAGCGTCAGGCCGTCGCGGCCGACTATCTCGAAGCCGGTCCGCTGGGAATAGTCGGTGCCGACCTCGAACCCGGTGGCGAAAATCAAACAGTCAAGCGGGTATTCGACGCCGTCAACAACGACACCCTTTTCGGTGATCTGCTCGACGCCATACCCGTGGGTGTCGACGAGGGTGACATTGTCACGGTTGAAGGCTTGCAGGTATTCGTCGTGGAAGCAGGGCCGTTTGCAGAAATACCCGTACCAGGGCTTGAGCGCCTCGGCGGTGGCGGGATCGGTGACGATCGAGTCGATACGTGCCCGGATCTCTTCCATTTTCGCGAAGTCCGCCAGCTCCAACGGGGACGCCTGGCCGGGTGCCGCGTTGGCGTTGTGCCGCACGATGGGCAGGTTCTTGGTCAGGCTGGTCCACGCGTCGTCGACCAAATCCTCGTCGGATTCGCCTCCCGCGGTGAGGATCTGGAAGTTCTCGATGCGCCGTCGCTGCCAGCCCGGCTGGAGCGACGCCGCCCAATCCGGATCGGTTGACCGATTGGCCCGTACGTCCACCGTTGACGGGGTGCGCTGGAAGACGAACAGCTGCTGCGCGGCCTCAGCCAGGCGGGGCACGCACTGGATCGCCGTCGCGCCGGTGCCGATGATGCCTACCCGCTTGTCGGCGAGCCGCTCGAGGTTCTTGCCGGTGTAGGTGTAATCCCAGCGGCTGGTATGAAAGGCGTGGCCGCCGAACGTTGTTATCCCGTCGATGCCGGGTAGCTTCGGTTTCTGCAGGTACCCGTTGGCCATCGCAACGAACCGGGCGCGGATGGTGTCGTTGCGGGTGGTGGCAATTACCCAGCGGGAGTCGCTTGGGTCCCAACGGATCTCGGTGACCTCGGTGTTCAGCCGCGCGTTGCGGTAGAGGTCGTAGTGCTCGGCGATGCGCTGGCAGTGGGCAAAG
Organism: Mycobacterium pseudokansasii; assembly: GCF_900566075.1. Lineage (NCBI taxonomy): Bacteria > Bacillati > Actinomycetota > Actinomycetes > Mycobacteriales > Mycobacteriaceae > Mycobacterium > Mycobacterium pseudokansasii. Next base: position 1,841,270 of record NZ_UPHU01000001.1, read on the forward strand.
ATTTCGGCTCCCTTGGCGTACTTCTCGGTCGGGACGTAGCCGAGTTCTTCGAGCAGCGGCAGGTAGATGTAGGACTCGACGTCACAGGCGATGCCGGGGTAGCGATTCCAGTACCAGGTGCCGCCGACGTCGGCCGCCTTGTCGATGAGCCGGATATCGTCCACGCCGAGTTGTCGGCACCGCGCACCGATGAGCAGTCCGCCGAAACCGGCACCGATGATCGCCACGTCGGTTGTTTCGGTGATCGGATCGCGGGAGAAGTCGGGATCAGCCCACGGGTCGTCGCCGAAGCGGGCGAATGCGCCTGCGATTTGCACATATTGGCGGATGCCGTCCGGGCGCAGGCGCTTGTCGCGTTCCTGTTGGTATTTGGCGCGCAGCGCATCGGGGTCGAATCCGTTCCCGGCGAACTCACTCATGATCGACTTCTCCACTGTCTTGAGGTTCTGCGGCCAGCCCGCGGCGTACCAATCGCAGGTAGGCGTCGACGACTTCTGCCTCCCGGCCCGCGTCGCCGACCAAGTCCTCGAGGAAACGATGGGCGCCGACCAAAAAGTGTGCCTGCGCGGCGATCTCGACGTCGTTCATCGCCCGTACCGAGCCGGCCGCGATGCCCTCGCGCAGCCGCGCCGAAATCAGCTCGACCCAGGCGTTGATGCCTTGGCGATACAACTCGGGCTCGAGAAACCTGATCTCGTCGACCAACCGGATGTGCCCGGGGTTGCTGCGTACGTAGTCGACATAGGCCAGCAAGCCGGTGCGGTGACGTTCGAAGAAATCACCGCCGTGCGGCGCGGGCTGCTCTTCGAAGGCGGCCAGCCGCGCGAAGAAATCCGACATGAGCTTGCGCATCGTCGCCCGTAACAGCTCGGCGCGCGAACCGAAGTGGTAGTGCAGGTTTCCGACCGCGGTGTTGGCTCGCGCGGCGATTCCGGTCACCGATGCCCGGTGCAGTCCGCGTTCACTGGCCTCGGCCAGCGCGGCGTCCAAAATCGAGGCGCGCGTCCGGTGGCGCTTTGCGTATCCGGGAACGTGGGCCATGGCACAAGATACTGGATCAATTTTCAAAATTCGGCAAGGATTCGACGCTGCGACATGTTGTCACCTGACGTGCACCGGCCCGTCACAGCGCCGATGCCGATTAGCTGACCGGCTGCGTCACGTTGGTGGCATGAGCATCGCTTCTGTCCTCATACCCAGCGACAAATCGAGCGATCCGGCGGCCGGATCATCCTCGGGACCACGCTATTCCCTGTTGCTGACCACCGACGACGCCTTGATCGAGGCCGCGCAACAACTTCGATACGACGTCTTCAGCAGCACGCCCGGGTTCGCGGTGCCGTCGACGATCGATCACCGCGACGTCGACCGCTTCGACGAGTACTGCGACCACCTGCTGGTCCGCGACGACGACACCGGTGAGCTGGTGGGGTGCTACCGGATGTTGCCGCCGGCGGGTGCCATTGCCGCGGGAGGTCTGTATACCGCGACCGAATTCGACGTCCGCGCATTCGACCCGCTACGGCCGTCGTTGGTCGAGATGGGCCGCGCGGCGGTGCGCGACGGTCACCGCAACGGCGCGGTGGTGCTGTTGATGTGGGCGGGCATCCTGGCCTACCTGGACCGATGCGACTACGACTACGTGACCGGCTGCGTGTCGGTGCCGATCGAGGCGGGCGACGATACCCCGGGGTGCCAGCTGCGCGGCGTGCGTGATTTCGTGTTGGCGCGTCACGCGGCGCCGTACCGGGTGCATCCCTACCGGGAGGTGCGAGTCGGCGGTAAGCCGCTCGATGACATTGCGCCGCCGCGGCGTGCGACGGTCCCGCCCCTGATGCGTGGCTACCTGCGGCTGGGTGCCCGGGTGTGCGGCGAGCCCGCCCACGACCCGGCTTTCGGGGTCGGTGATTTCTGCGTGCTGCTGAGCAAGCGTCAGGCCGATGCCCGCTACCTGAGTCGCCTGCGGTCGGTGTCGGCGGCCTCAGAGATGGCCGGCGGGGTGACCGGCGGTGCGCGCCGTGGGACGGCCGGCGGTGCGCGCGGCGGGACGGCCTGCGGGGCGCGCCGATGAACGGTTTCGGGCACTGCTGGCTGCCTCGCGCATCGTGTGATGTCAGCTGCGTGGGCCATGGCGACACCGCCGGTCTTGTGCGGCTGCGGGTGGCGCTGCGCCTGACGCTGGCGCTGCTGTTGGCGCCGGGCCTACCCCTGCTCGGTGTGCCGCTGCCCGGTCGCACCCACGTGCAACGCGCCTACTGCCGGTTGGTGCTGCGCTGTATTGGCGTCCGGATCACCTTGTCGGGCAACCCGATTCGCAACCTGAGCGGCGTTCTGGTGGTCAGCAATCACATGTCGTGGCTGGACGTCTTCGCTATCGGTGCGGTGTTGCCCGGGTCGTTCGTCGCCCGTGCCGACATGTTCAGCGGACCCGCGATCGGGATCCTGGCCCGCCTGTTGAAGATCATCCCGATCGAGCGGGCCAGCCTACGCCGGCTACCCGAGGTGATCGACACCGTCGCCCGCAGGCTACGCGCCGGTCAGACTGTCGTGGCCTTCCCGGAGGGCACCACCTGGTGTGGGCTGGCGTCGGGGAGCTTTTACCCGGCGATGTTTCAGGCCGCCATCGATGCCGGACGCCCGGTGCAGCCCCTGTGGCTCACGTATCACCGCGTCGACGGCAGCGTGTCGACCACTCCCGCCTACGTTGGCCAGGACACGTTGGCACGGTCGGTGTGCCGGGTGCTCGCCGTGCGCCGCACGGTGACCCGGGTGCATGTCGGGTCCCTGCAACTGCCGGGTACCGATCGCCGAACATTGGCCGCACGGTGCCGGTCTGTGGTGCATGCGGGGACGCAGCTCCCGGGCCACCGGCCGGCGTTGGTGGCTTGAGGGCCTCGAGGACAACGCCCAGGGCGAGCCGAAGCCAGCCGAACGTTCACGGGAGAGCCCAAACCGGGCCGGCTATCGACGCGACACTTAACTAAGACGCCGGTCACCGCCGAGAAGTTCAGCGCCTACGCGGAATCACTTCGGCGAAGCGACGATGACATCCTTACCCAACTCGATGCCGCCGGCATCCGCCAGAGTCTCATCACCGGCTTCGACGAACGCTCCACCTGCGGCGTGACGTTCGTGCACAACGAGTCAGTAGCCGCGCTCGCTGCCCGACACCCGGATCGGTTCATCCCGTTCGCCGGGGCCGACATCATGGGCGGCGCCGCGGCGCTCGACCAATTCGAGCACTGGATCACCGATCGTGGATTCCGCGGACTCAGCCTGCGGCCTTTCATGATCGGTCGACCGGCATCGGACCCCGCATACTTCCCGTACTACGCCAAGTGCGTCGAACTCGGAGTGCCGCTGAGCATCCACACTTCGGCCAACTGGACCCGCACCCGGCCCAGCGACCCCGGGCATCCCCGTCACATCGACGATGTGGCGTGCCGCTTTCCGGAACTGACCATAGTGATTGAGCCACGGCGGCTACCAGTGGGTGCTGGAGGCATGCCTGATCGCCTGGAAACACCCCAATGTTTACGTCGAACTGGCTGCGCACCGACCCAAGCACTTCGCCGCGCCCGGCGCCGGCTGGGAGGCACTGATGCGATTCGGGCAGAACACTATCCGCCACAAAGTGCTCTATGGGACCGGAGCGTTCCTGCCGAACCTTCCGCACCAGCAACTCTGCGATGAAATGCGGGAACTCCCGTTGGACCCCAGCACCCTCGAACAGTGGCTCTGGCGCAACGCTGCCCGGTTACTCGGACTATCCGGCGTCGATTGAGGCTGTCGCAGTCCTGGTCGCCGCGCGGCTCGTCCCGCCGGCCGGCCTGCATTGCGGCCTGCCCGAAAATTCTGGGTCTTGGGACCCGGCCGGTATCGTGGGGCGAGTCATGGTCTACCTCGATCACGCCGCCACCACCCCGATGCACCCCGCCGCCGTCGAGGCGATGACGGCCGTGCTCGGCTCGGCCGGCAACGCTTCCTCGCTGCACACCACGGGACGTGCGGCGCGCCGCCGAATCGAGGAATCCCGGGAGCTGATCGCCGACAAGCTCGGCGCGCGCCCGTCGGAGGTGATCTTCACCGCGGGCGGCACCGAGAGCGACAACCTGGCCGTCAAAGGGATCTACTGGGCGCGCCGTGACGCCCAGCCCGGCCGTCGGCGCATCGTCACCTCGCAGGTCGAGCACCATGCCGTACTCGACGCGGTGGACTGGCTCGTCGAGCACGAGGGTGCGCAGGTGAGCTGGCTGCCCACCGCTGGCGACGGCTCGGTGTCGCCCGCCGCGCTGCGTGCGGTGCTGCACAGCCATGACGACGTCGCGCTGGTATCGGTGATGTGGGCCAACAACGAGGTCGGCACCATCATGCCGACCGCCGAACTGGCCGCCGTCGCGGCCGAGTTCGGCGTGCCCATGCACAGCGACGCCATCCAGGCGGTGGGACAGCTACCGGTCGACTTCGGCGCCAGCACCTTGTCGGCGATGAGTGTGGCGGCACACAAGTTCGGCGGTCCGCCGGGCATCGGCGCATTGCTGCTGCGCCGCGACGTCGCCTGCGTGCCGTTGCTGCACGGCGGCGGCCAGGAGCGCGATGTCCGTTCGGGTACTCCCGACGTCGCCGGGGCGGTAGGCATGGCCGCCGCGGCGCGGATCGCCGTGGACGGATTGGAAGCCAACAGCGCGCGGCTGCGGTTGCTGCGCGACCGCCTGGTCGAAGGTGTGCTCGCCGAAATCGACGACGTGCGTCTCAACGGTGCTCGCGACCCGTTGCGGCTTCCGGGCAACGTGCACTTCACCTTTGGCGGCTGTGAGGGCGATGCGCTGCTGATGTTGTTGGACGCCAACGGGATTGAGTGTTCGACCGGATCGGCCTGCACTGCCGGTGTGGCCCAGCCGTCACACGTATTGATCGCGATGGGCGCCGACCCGGCCAGCGCCCGCGGCTCATTGCGTCTTTCCTTCGGGCACACAAGTGTTGATGCGGACGTCGATGCGGCATTGCGGGTGCTGCCCGCAGCGGTGGCCCGTGCTCGCGGAGCCGCCCTGGCCGCCGCGGGAGCCTCCTGGTGAAGGTCCTGGCCGCGATGAGTGGCGGGGTCGACTCCTCGGTCGCGACCGCCCGCATGGTCGACGCCGGCCACGAGGTGGTCGGCGTGCACCTGGCACTGTCGACAGTGCCCTCGACGCTGCGCACCGGATCGCGGGGTTGTTGCTCCAAAGAGGACGCCTCGGACGCCCGCCGGGTCGCCGATGTACTCGGAATCCCGTTCTATGTCTGGGATTTCGCCGAGAAGTTCAACGAAGACGTGATCGACGACTTCGTGTCGTCCTACGCTCGCGGAGAAACGCCCAACCCCTGCGTCCGATGCAATCAGCGGATCAAGTTCTCGGCACTGTTGACCCGGGCGTTGGCGCTGGGTTTCGACGCGGTGGCCACCGGCCACTATGCGCGGCTGTCAGATGGGCGGCTGCGCCGCGCCGTCGACCGGGACAAGGACCAGTCCTATGTGCTGGCCGTACTGACCGCCCAGCAGCTGCGCCATGCGCTGTTCCCGATCGGAGACACTCCCAAGTTGCAGATTCGGGCCGAGGCGGCCCGCCGCGGCCTGGCGGTTGCCGACAAGCCGGACAGCCACGACATCTGCTTCATTCCCTCCGGCGACACCCGCGCGTTCCTCGGTGCGCGCCTCGGCGTTCGCCGGGGCGTCGTCGTCGATGCGGACGGCGCCGTGCTGGCCACCCATGACGGCGTGCACGGGTTCACCATCGGCCAGCGCAAGGGCCTCGGTATCCCAGGCCCCGGTCCCGATGGCCGCCCGCGCTACGTCACCGCGATCGACGCCGAAAGCGCGACCATTCGCGTGGGTGACGTGTCCGATCTCGATGTGCACGCGCTGACCGGACGAGCGCCGGTGTTCACCGCCGGAGCCGCGCCGACCGGTCCGGTCGATTGCGCGGTGCAGGTGCGTGCTCACGGTGAAACCGCAAGTGCTACAGCAGAATTGGTGGGCGACGAATTGTCGGTGCGATTGCATGCGCCGCTGCGCGGGGTGGCCCGCGGCCAGACGGTGGTGCTCTACCGGCCGGATCCCGGCGGTGACGAGGTGCTCGGCAGCGCCACCATAGCCGGCACGTCGGCCTGCTCGTCCGCAGCGACTTAATGCGGCACGTTGGCGGCCATGTTCGTCATGACGATGCCGGGCACCGATTCCGGAAACCCGCAGAAGGTGACTTCCAGCAGGGCCACCGAGAGGACCCGGTAGTCGCGGCCGCAGTCGCCGGGCCGGATGTGCAGCGAGTCACCGTCGACATGCCACACACTGACCAGCAGCGAGCCACTGGAACTGGTTGCGCAACTCCCCACCGCGCCCACCAGCGATTCGAAGGCGTGCCGGGCGATGCCGGGATCCCGATACACCGCGGCGCCCTCGGAGATCAGGGCGCCTTCGGGCGGGTCCTGGAAGGTGATCTTGTGAAACCCTGCGATGTCGGGCCCGAAGGTCGCCGTTTCGGCGTAGATGAACCGGCATTCCCGGGGCAGGGTCTCTGCGAGGGCGTCGATGTCGACCGGGTGTTTGCCGTCCATCGACGGCACGATTGTCAGGTCGTCACCGGCGCCGGTGATCGCGCGCATCCGCGCTTGGTCCAGCAGCAGGGTGTCGACGTTGAGTACATCGAGCGGGTAAACGCCGAAGGGCGGCAGTGCTTCACCCTCGACCACGCGTGTGCACGCCGCCGTCAGCGCCACCGCGCAGCACCACAGCAGCAGCCGGATTGATTTCGCCATCAGCCACCCTTCCGTGGTTGCAACCTACCCGCGCCCCCCGCCGTTAAACAGCCCTCGAATACGGTTGACAAGTGAGTGATTTCGCGCCGGCGTTCGCGCGGGCCACCGGCATCGGATCGTGGCCCGGCACCGCGGCGCGGCCCGCCGCCGAGGTCGTCGTCGGTGAGTTGGCCGATGCGTTGGCGCATCTCGTCGAGTTGCCCGCCCGGGGAGTGGGCGCCGACATGCTCGGCCGGGCCGGTGCCCTGCTGCTCGATCTGGCCGTCGACACCGTGCCGCGCGGCTACCGCATTGTCAGCCGGCCCGGCGCGGTGACCCGCCGCGCCGTCAGCCTGCTCAACGAGGACATGGACGCTCTGGAAGAAGCGTGGGAGACCGCCGGGTTGCGGGGCGGCGGGCACGTGGTCAAGGTTCAGGCCCCGGGACCGATCACGCTGAGCGCGGGACTGGAGCTGGCCAACGGCCACCGGGCGATCACCGACCCGGGTGCGGTGCGTGACCTGGCGGCCTCGCTGGCCGAGGGCGTCGCCGCGCACCGGGCGACGCTGGCCCGCCGGCTGGACACGCCGGTGGTGGTCCAGTTCGACGAGCCGTCGTTGCCGGCGGCACTGGGCGGACGGCTGACCGGCGTGACCGCCCTGAGCCCGGTGGCACCACTGGACGAAGCGGTGGCCGGCGCACTGCTGGACACCTGCGCCGAGGCGGCCGGCGCGGACGTCATGGTGCACAGCTGCGCGCCAGAGCTGCCGTGGGATCTGTTGCGGCGCAGCACTATTGGTGCAGTGTCGGTTGATGCGGGCACCTTGTGCGCGGCGGACCTGGACGGGATCGCGGCCTTCGTCGAGACGGGGCGCACCGTGGTGCTGGGCGTCGTCCCCGCCGTCGCGCCCTTGAGGCGGCCGGCTGCCGAGGAAGTGGCGGGGCAGGTGGTCGCGGTGACCGATCGGCTCGGCTTTTCTCGCTCGGCGCTGCGGGATCGCGTCGGGGTTTCCCCGGCATGCGGTCTGGCGGATGCGACGCCGCAGTGGGCTTGCACCGCCATCGGGCTGGCCCGCAAGGCCGCCGAGGTGTTCGCTCAGGATCCGGACGCCATCTGATTTGGACTGGCCGCGACGAGATCGCCGCCACGGTCGTGCTTGGCCGACTCGCAACGGCCCTCACGGCAATCTCGGCGTGTCACCGGGCTCAGTTAGCCTGCCAGGGTGAGTTCGTCCGAAGCCGACACCACGCCGCCCGACGTGTTGCATCGATGGCAGGAGCTGGCTGAGGAGGTCCGCGAACACCAGTTCCGCTACTACGTACGCGATGCGCCGATCATCACCGACGCCGAATTCGACGAGTTGCTGCGCCGGCTGGAAGCGCTCGAGGAAGAGTATCCGGAGCTGCGCACGCCCGATTCGCCCACGCAGCTGGTCGGCGGCGCGGGCTTTGCGACGGAGTTCGAGCCGGTTGACCACCTGGAAAGAATGCTCAGCCTCGACAACGCGTTCAGTGCCGAGGAACTCGGCGCCTGGGCCACCCGCATCTACGCCGAAATCGGCGATGCTGCCAGCTACCTCACCGAGCTCAAGATCGACGGCGTGGCACTGTCGCTCGTCTACCAGCAGGGCCGGTTGACGCGTGCCTCGACTCGAGGTGACGGGCGCACCGGCGAGGACGTCACGCTCAACGCGCGCACCATCGACGACGTCCCCGAACGGCTCAGCCCCAGCGACGACTACCCGGTCCCCGAGGTGCTCGAAGTCCGCGGCGAGGTGTTCTTCCGGGTCGCCGACTTCCAGGCGCTCAACGCCAGCCTCGTCGAGGAGGGCAAAGCGCCGTTCGCCAACCCCCGCAACAGTGCGGCGGGTTCGCTGCGCCAGAAGGACCCGGCGGTCACGGCGCGGCGGCGGCTGCGGATGATCTGTCATGGGCTGGGCCATACCCAGGGTTTTCGCCCGGCCACCCTGCACCAGGCGTACCTGGCGCTGCGCGTCTGGGGGCTGCCGGTCTCCGAGCACACCATGCTGGTCAACGACATGGCAGGCGTGCAGGAGCGCATCGACTACTGGGGCGAGCATCGCCACGAGGTGGACCACGAAATCGACGGCGTGGTGGTCAAAGTCGACGACGTGGCACTGCAGCGCAGGCTGGGCTCCACGTCGCGGGCGCCGCGCTGGGCGATCGCCTACAAGTACCCGCCCGAGGAGGCGCAGACCAAGCTGCTCGACATCCGGGTCAACGTCGGGCGCACCGGGCGGGTCACGCCGTTCGCGTTCATGACGCCGGTGAAGGTCGCCGGGTCGACGGTCGCGCAGGCCACGTTGCACAACGCCTCGGAGGTCAAACGCAAAGGTGTGCTCATCGGCGACACGGTGGTGATCCGCAAAGCCGGCGACGTGATCCCCGAGGTGCTGGGACCCGTGGTCGACCTGCGCGACGGGTCCGAACGCGAATTCGTCATGCCCACAACATGTCCCGAGTGCGGTACCGTGCTGGCGCCGGAGAAGGAAGGCGACGCCGACATTCGTTGCCCCAACTCCCAGCGCTGTCCCGCGCAGCTGCGGGAGCGGGTGTTCCATGTAGCCAGCCGCAGTGCGCTGGATATCGAGGTGCTGGGCTACGAGGCGGCCGTGGCGCTGTTGCAAGCGGAGGTGATCACCAGCGAGGGCGACCTTTTCGCGCTCACCGAAGACGACCTGTTGCGCACCGAGCTGTTCCGCACCAAGGCCGGCGCGCTTTCGGCCAACGGCAAACGGCTACTGGCCAACCTCGACAAGGCCAAGGCCGCGCCGCTGTGGCGAGTGCTGGTGGCGCTGTCCATTCGCCACGTCGGGCCGACGGCTGCCCGTGCGCTGGCCACCGAATTCGGCACTCTGGAAGCCATCGCTGCCGCATCCACCGAGCAGCTGGCCGCCGTCGAGGGCGTGGGGCCAACCATCGCCGCCGCCGTCTCGGAGTGGTTCACCGTCGACTGGCATCGCGAGATCGTCGACAAGTGGCGGGCCGCCGGGGTGCGGATGGCCGACGAACGCGACGAAAGCGTGCCGCGCACGCTGGCCGGCCTGACCGTGGTGGTCACCGGCTCGCTGACCGGGTTCTCTCGTGACGAGGCCAAGGAGGCGATCGTCGCGCGCGGCGGCAAGGCCGCCGGCTCGGTGTCGAAGAAGACGTCCTATGTCGTCGCCGGAGATTCCCCGGGATCGAAATACGACAAGGCCGTCGAGCTCGGGGTGCCGATTCTCGACGAGGACGGCTTTCGCGAGCTGTTGGCGCAGGGCCCCGCCGGTGTCCCCTGACCAGCGCCCGGGTTCACCGCGGCGAGAACGCTTATGAACAGCTCGGCAATCTCGGTGGGCCTGCAGATCGGGACGCAGCCGCCATTGAGCAGCGCTCGGGCGTATTTGCTTGCGGCACGGGCGGCGCGGCTGGAGTCGGTGATGCTCATCGACCACTTCCAGAGCGCCGTGCCGCGCGTCATCTGGAACAAAGACCTCACTTGGCTTGCCGCGCAAGATCAGAGCCCACACGAGTTTTTCGACTACCAGGTTCTGCTGGGCTATCTCGCGTCGCGGGCCGGGCGACTGCGCTTGGGCGTCGGGGTGACCGAGGCGATCCGGCGTCACCCCGTCCTCATCGCCCAGGCCATGCTGACGCTGTCTCACCTCACCCGGCGCGCGCCCATCCTGGGTATCGGCGCGGGCGAGCGCATGAATATCGACCCGTACGGACTCGACTTCTCCGAGCCGGTCACCCGACTGGAGGAGGCGCTGCAGGTGATCCGCCTGTGCCTGTCGACGCGAGGACCAATCACATTCTCCGGCAAGCATTTTCGACTCGACCGGGCGACAATGGACCTCGATGCCCCGCGCGGCCGGGTACCGCAGATCTGGGTCGGCGGGCACGGTCCGCGGATGCTGCGGCTCACGGGACGCTACGGCGACGGGTGGTACCCCGTCACGGTGGTCTCGCCGCAGGAGTATGCGGCCAAGCTGGCGGCGGTGCGGGCGGCGGCCGCCGAGGCTGGGCGAGACGCCGCCTCGATCACCCCGGCGCTGCAGCGGTTCGCGGTGATCGGCGCGACCGAGCGGGAGGCGCGGGCCATGCTCGACACCAAAGCCATCCGGTTGCTGGGGCTCGTTGCGCCCGCCGAAGTGTGGCGGCAGGCCGGTGCCGTGCACCCTCTCGGGGCGCACTTCGATGCGTTTGTCAACTTCGTGCCCGACCGCCACAATCGCCGGGCGATCGAGGCCGCCATTGCCGCCGTGCCGGATGCCGTGATGACCGAGGGGCCATTGCTGTGGGGAACTCCGCAACAGGTGGCGGCCAAGCTGCGGGCCTTCGCTGACGCGGGGATGCGCCACGTGGTCCTGGCACCCGTGTCCGGTCTGGTGTCGCAGCGTGCGGGCCTCTATGGGCTGTGGGCCACCCTGCGGATCGCCCGGTTGCTTACCGGTCGGCGAGGCCAGCCCGAGGCGCGCCGGTGACCAGCTGTCGGCAGGGATGCAACCTCGCGCCGCCTGGTTGGTGCTCGCGTCGACAGCGGCGTGGTCAGCGCAGCATGGTCGCCACGATTCCGGCCAGATAGCCCAGGCGGGCCACCTCCGACGGCCGGAATTCCGGGCCGGGCCGCCCCAGCACCACCGCCATATGCGGATCGCCCAACGGTGCCGCCACCATCGCGGTGTCCATGTCACGCCAGACCTGGGGCACCCAGTCGGCGCCGCCGTCGAGCGGCACGGCGCGTTCGATCGGCAGCCAGGGGGCCGAATCGGCGCGGGTTTCCGGTGCGCCCGGGCTGCCCGCCAGCCGGTGTAAGGCGCCCTCCGTGCTGTGCAACACCGTGCACCAGCTCACTCGCAGCACCCTGGGCGCCTCGTTGACAAGCACCTGCAGTCTGGACGCATTGTCGCGGGCTGCGGCGACGTGGTCGAGAAGCTCCAGCTCGCGGTGGGCTTCCAGCAACCCGGTGTGGGGGCGCAGGCTGTCCACCCGGACGCCGGTCATTGACTCGGCGGCGGTGATCAGCCGATCCGGCATCGCGCCCGGCGGCAATTCGACCACCAGGTCGTCGATCGCGTAGCCCGCGCTGCGCTCGACGACGTCCAGCGACAGGATGTCGGCGCCCACCGAACCCAACGCAACCGCCAGCGACCCCAGGCTGCCGGGGCGGTCCACCAGCTCGATGCGCAACAGATACGACGGCACGGCCAACACTGTTGCACAGGGATGTATCCGTGGCATTTCGGCGGGCGGGCCGGGGGCACTTCAGCCGTGGCGCCCGAATACCGCCTTACGCAATGCGAGCGTGAGGTGGCCGGCGTCTTGGATGCCGATATGCGGCGCGTCGATGAGGGCTTCGTCGATGACGGCGGCCACCGGGCGTGGAATGTTGCGGTCTATCCGTCGGATCGGAACGGGCATGGTGCTCATTACCACGTCGGCGGGGTCTTTGCCGACAGCGGCAACTCGCGGCGGAGTTCCGGTCAACATGTAGTACAGACATGCGGCCATCTGCCACGTGTCGACGTCGCGCGCGGGTGCCCGCGCGGGTTCGGTGACCTGCGGGCGCGGTGTGAACGATGGGTCAACAGAAACCTCCGTCGCGAACCCGAAGTCGACAAGCTTGGTGACCGGTTCGCCGCCGGACCAGGTCAACACGAATTTGGTCGGCGTGATGTTGCGGTGCATGATGCCGACCGACCCGTCGATCCGAGGAAAGCCGTGTGCGTAGGTCAGTGCATCGAGACAGGGCAGGACCAGCGACACGGCTTGGCGGACGGTGAGTGATCCCAGCCGCAAAACCAGCTGTTCGATCGTTTCTCCCGGCCAGTATTCGGTAACGACGAGCAAGAATTCTCCGACGGGCAGAGCTGCCCGTGGAGTGACGGCATTGGCGTGACGAAAACCCGCCAGGTCCCCGAACGGCCGTGGTTTCGCGAGCTCTTCGGGTGCGACCGCGGCCCGGGGAACGACCCGTAGTGCGCATACCTCGCCGGTGTGTTGCGAGCGGGCGCGGAAGGCGGGTCCGGACCCGCCGCTCACCTGATTCAGCAAGGTGTATCCGGCGATGGTGACCGCGCCGCCGTGCCCCCCGACGAGTCGTCGCACCAACTCACGCGGCAGTCCTCGCTGCCGGCAGTCCATGCAGATGTGTTCGCCGGACCCCGCCTGCGTGCCCTCGACAACACTGCGCCCGCAGGCTACGCAGTCTGTGGACTGCGACTGGCGCGTCTGCGGCCGGTCTCCGATCGGCGAGTCGACCGCCGGCGTCGCGCTTAACGCGGCGGCGGCCGCCGCGGCCAGCTCTGCTGCGCTGGGGTAGCGACTATGCGGGTCTTTCGCCATGCCGCGTGCGACGACCTCGTCAAAGGCTTTCGGCACCAAGGGATTTGCGGCGCTGGGCTTGGGCGGATCCTTGGTCAGGTGCCCGGTGACTTGCTGCTCGATGGTGCCGGGGAACGGCGGCGCACCGGTCAGGCACGCGTACAGGATGCATGCCAGCGAGTATCGGTTGGCCGGTGCCTCGACATCGGGAGTCGCGAAGCATTCAGGAGCGAGATAGTCATAGAAGCGCCGGCCGATCACTTCGCCGGAGGCCTCGCTGTCGGTGCCCGACACGCTCGACTGGCCAACGAGGTATGCGACATCGTCACGAGTCACCAGTATTTTCCCTGGGCTGACGTCGCGCAGCACGGCATCGGTCGTGTGGGCGGCGTCGAGCGCGGCGGCGATCTGTCCCACGATGTGCACCGCCCGTGCCGGGCTTGGCGGGCCGCCGCGATCCAACATGGTGTCAAGATCGATGCCGTCGACAAAGGGCATCCGCAGATAGCGCCACCCGTCGATCTCACCCACCTCGTCGGCCAGCACCAGATGCGGTTCGCCGGTCGGTGCCAGCAGTCGCGCCAGGATGCGCGCCTCCTTTTGCACCCTCAAGGCCATCGGATCGCTGCGATCCACTCGTCCCAAGAGGCGCAACAGCACCCGGTGCCCGGTAGTGGTGTCTTCGGCCTCGTAGCTGTCGAAGCGACCGGCGCCTAGCCGCCGAAGCAGCCGATAACGACCGAGTTGCGCGTCCATAAGCCTCGCTTCGACTTCGGGCCGGCAACTGATAGTGCCCGAATCGCTTGAGTATCGCCACCTCATTCCGGCCGTGCAAACCCCAAATCGCTTGATGTGGCGAAAACGCCGACCTTGCCACCGGCATGTGAGCGCCCGGCACCGCCCTGCGCATCGTCGCAAGGTTAGGCTTTTCGCTCGTGTCCCAGATCTCCCGCGACGAGGTGGCCCATCTGGCCCGGCTGGCCCGTCTGGCGCTGACCGACCATGAGCTCGACCACTTCGCCGGTCAACTCGACGCCATCTTGGCGCACGTCAGCCAGATCCAGGCGGTCGACGTCACCGGCGTGCAAGCCACCGACAATCCGCTCAAGGACGTCAACGTCACGCGCCCCGACGAGATCGCGCCGTGCCTGACGCAGGAGCAGGCGCTGGCCGCGGCGCCGGAGGCCGTCGACGGCCGCTTCGCCGTCCCGCAGATCCTGGGGGACACCGAGTGAGCGACATCATCCGATCCGACGCCGCCGCGCTGGGCGCCATGATCGCCGCCAAGGAGCTGTCGTCAACCCAACTCACCCAGGCCTGCCTGGACCAGATCGCGGCAACCGACGACCGCTACCACGCCTTCCTGCATGTCGCCGCCGACCAGGCGTTGAGCGCCGCGGCTGCCGTCGACCAGGCACTGGCCGCCGGCGAACAGCTGCCGTCGCCGCTGGCCGGCGTGCCGCTGGCGCTTAAGGACGTGTTCACCACCATCGACATGCCCACCACCTGCGGCTCCAAGATCCTGCAGGGCTGGAGGTCGCCCTACGACGCCACCGTCACCGCGCGGTTGCGCGAGGCCGGCATCCCGATCCTGGGCAAGACCAACATGGACGAGTTCGCGATGGGCAGCTCGACCGAGAATTCCGCCTACGGCCCCACCCGTAACCCGTGGAATGTCGAGCGGGTACCCGGGGGCTCCGGCGGGGGCAGCGCCGCGGCGCTGGCCGCATTCCAGGCGCCGCTGGCCATCGGGTCCGACACCGGGGGCTCGATCCGGCAGCCGGCCGCGCTCACGGCGACCGTCGGCGTCAAACCGACCTACGGCACGGTGTCGCGCTACGGGCTGGTGGCCTGCGCGTCGTCGCTGGATCAGGGCGGGCCGTGTGCGCGCACGGTGCTGGACACCGCGCTGCTGCATCAGGTGATCGCCGGGCACGATCCCCGCGACTCCACCTCCGTCGACGCCGCGGTGCCCGACGTCGTGGCCGCCGCCAGGGCCGGCGCGTCCGGTGACCTGCGCGGGGTGCGCATCGGGGTGGTTAAGCAGCTACGCGGTGAGGGCTATCAGCCTGGTGTGCTGGCGTCGTTTCAGGCGGCGGTCGAGCAGCTGACCTCTCTGGGCGCTGAGGTCAGCGAGGTCGACTGCCCGCATTTCGACCACGCGCTGGCCGCCTACTACCTCATCCTGCCGTCGGAGGTGTCGAGCAACCTGGCCCGCTTCGACGCGATGCGCTACGGGCTGCGGGTCGGAGACGACGGCACGCACAGCGCCGAAGAGGTGATGGCCATGACCCGGGCGGCCGGCTTCGGCCCGGAAGTCAAGCGCCGCATCATGATTGGCACTTATGCGTTGTCGGCGGGCTATTACGACGCCTACTACAACCAGGCCCAGAAGGTGCGCACGCTGATCGCCCGCGATCTCGACGAGGCCTATCGATCGGTCGACGTGCTGGTCTCGCCCGCGACTCCCACCACCGCGTTTCCGTTGGGGGAGAAGGTCGACGACCCGCTGGCGATGTACCTGTTCGACTTGTGCACATTGCCGCTGAATTTGGCGGGACAGTGCGGCATGTCGGTGCCGTCGGGGCTGTCCCCGGACGACGGGCTGCCGGTCGGGTTACAGATCATGGCGCCGGCCTTGGCCGACGACCGGCTCTACCGGGTGGGAGCCGCCTACGAGGCAGCCCGCGGCCCGCTGCCGAGCGCCATCTAAGGCCGCCATCTCAGGGCGCCCTCTCAGGGCGAGCAGACGCGGAATCGCACTGCGCCGACCTTGGGCGTGCGATCCCGCGTCTGCTCGCGGCCCGAGCCGGCCGCGGTGCAAGATGATGGCATGCGGATTGGACTTCTCACCGGAGGCGGCGACTGCCCCGGCCTCAACGCCGTCATCCGGGCCGTGGTGCGCACCTGCGATGCCCGGTACGGCTCGTCGGTGGTCGGGTTCCAGGACGGGTGGCGCGGATTGCTGGAAAACCGGCGCATGCAGCTGCGCAACGACGACCGCAACGACCGGCTGCTGGCCAAAGGCGGAACGATGCTGGGCACCGCGCGCGTGCATCCGGACAAGCTGCGCGCCGGCCTGAACCAGATCATGCAGACCCTGGACGACAACGGCATCGACGTGCTGATCCCGATCGGTGGGGAAGGCACGTTGACCGCGGCGCACTGGCTGTCGGAGGAGAACGTTCCGGTGGTGGGTGTGCCGAAGACCATCGACAACGACATCGACTGCACCGACGTGACTTTCGGGCACGACACGGCGTTGACGGTGGCGACCGAAGCCATCGATCGGCTGCATAGCACCGCCGAATCCCATCAGCGGGTGATGCTGGTGGAGGTGATGGGCCGCCACGCCGGCTGGATCGCGCTGAACTCCGGTCTGGCCTCCGGTGCTCACATGACGCTGATCCCCGAGCAGCCCTTCGACGTCGAGGAGGTGTGCCGGCTCGTCAAACAGCGCTTCCAGCGCGGAGACTCGCACTTCATCTGCGTGGTCGCCGAGGGCGCCAAACCCGTCGCCGGCTCCATTCAGTTACGCGAAGGCGGGATTGACGAGTTCGGCCATGAGCGTTTCACCGGGGTGGCCGCGCAGTTGGGCGCCGAGGTGGAGAAGCGGATCAACAAGGATGTCCGGGTAACGGTGCTCGGCCATGTCCAGCGAGGTGGGACCCCCACGGCCTACGACCGGGTGTTGGCCACCCGCTTCGGCGTCAACGCCGCCGACGCCGCACACGCGGGCGAGTACGGCCAGATGGTGTCGCTGCGCGGACAAGATATCGGCCGTGTCGCCCTGGCGGACGCGGTTCGCCAACTCAAGCTGGTGCCGCAGAGCCGCTACGACGACGCCGCCGCTTTCTTCGGCTGACGTCGGCGTTTCGCACCGATCGCTCGAAATTCGTCGAACATCCGGTAGCGCGGGCTGAACGGCGGGCTAATTCTTGCTTGCCTGTTGTGTGCATTTCCGGAATCCGTCCTATTTGCGGTTTTCGGGCAATTCAGCCCGGCTATACCGTGGGGTATGAGCAACCGCGATCCTGGTCGCGGAGACCTGCCTCAGGCCGCCGCACCGGCGGCGCGCTCGGTGCCGCCGGTGCGGCCTACGGCCCCGCCCTGTCGGCGTCCTCCGGCCGAGTGGGCGTCCACCACGGTCCCGCGGGTCAACCGCCGCCATACTCCTGTCTACCGTTCGTCGCCCGCAGCGCCCTGGTCGACCGCTCGGACCCCCGCAGCGACACCGATCGCGCCGCCGCCTCCTCGTGAGCGGGCCCCGGGTGGGATGGCACTCGATGTTTTCGACCAGCAGCACACCGACGATACGGGCGGATTCAGCTGGCGAGACCTGATCTGGCGGATCAGCCGGAGAGACTTCGGCCCCGGCAAAGGCCCGGCTTACGAACGTGAGCTGCGCGAGCGCGTCCGCGCCGCGGTCGGAAGCGCGTTTCCCATTGCCGTGCTCAACCTCAAAGGCGGGGTGGGCAAGACCGCGGTCGTCGAGGCGCTCGGCTCAACTTTCGCGCAGGTGCGCAACGACCGGGTGGTCGCCGTCGACATCGACGGCGGCGATTTGTCCGACCGGCATGGCCGCCGCAGTCGGCTAAATATGGTGGACCTGCTTATGGACGATTCGGTCACAAGGTATCCGGACGTGCGTGCGCATACCTATATGAACAGCTGCGGGCTGGAAGTGCTCGGCCTGCCCGAATATGCAAAGAGCAATTGGCGAGTGCAGCGCAGCGACGTCGTCAAAGTGTTTTCCATTCTGCGCAAGCATTACTCGGTGGTACTGGTGGACTGCGTCAAGGCGCTCGAGTCCAGCGCGATGGAAGCGGTATTGCCGGAATCGCGGGCCCTGGTGGTCGTTACCAGCTCCTCGATCGACGCGATACGAAAGACCAGAATCACGCTGGAATGGTTGCGTAACAACGGATATCACAAGCTGCTCTCGGCGGCGGTGTTAGCGGTAAACCACACCGAACCGGGCAGGCCGAGCACCTTGGCCGGTAAGGAACTCGAGCAGTTGTCGGCCGACGTGGCGGCCACGGTTGTCCTGCCGTTCGATCGGCACATACATGCGGGCAAGGAAATAGGTCTGGACCGGTTGGGCAAGGAAAGCCGGCGCGCGCACCTGGAGCTGGCGGCCACGTTGGCGGACATGTTTCCAAAGCGGGTGTAGCGCGTCGTCCGGGCTCACGGTCGGCGCGGCGCCTTTCCCGCTCGGCACTAGGATCGAGCCCATGACTGCTGCTGCCCGGGCTTCAGGGGCCGACCTGCTGGACTTCGACGACGTCGTCGCGCGCTTCGATCCGGTCCTCGGACTGGAAGTTCACGTCGAATTGTCCACCGCGACCAAGATGTTCTGCGGCTGCGCCACGGCGTTCGGTGCGGAGCCGAATACCCAGGTGTGCCCGGTGTGTCTGGGGCTGCCCGGTTCGCTGCCCGTGCTCAACCGGGCCGCGGTCGAGTCGGCGATCCGCATCGGCCTGGCGCTGAACTGCGAGATCGTTTCCTGGTGCCGCTTTGCCCGGAAAAACTACTTCTACCCGGACATGCCGAAGAATTACCAGATTTCGCAGTATGACGAGCCGATCGCCATCAACGGTTACCTCGAAGCGCCGCTGGAAGACGGCACCACCTGGCGAGTCGAGATCGAGCGCGCTCACATGGAGGAAGACACCGGCAAGCTGACCCACATCGGCAGCGAGACTGGCCGCATCCACGGGGCGACGACGTCGCTGATCGACTACAACCGTGCCGGCGTGCCGCTGATCGAGATCGTGACCAAACCCATTGAGGGAGCCGGAGAACGTGCGCCGCAGGTCGCCCGCGCCTATGTGACCGCCTTGCGAGACTTGTTGCGGGCGTTGGACGTATCCGACGTGCGAATGGACCAGGGGTCGATGCGCTGCGACGCCAATGTGTCACTAAAGCCCAGGGGCACAACCGAATTCGGTACCCGAACCGAAACCAAAAACGTCAACTCGCTCAAAAGTGTCGAGGTCGCGGTGCGCTACGAGATGCAGCGTCAGGCTGCCATCTTGGTGGCCGGCGGCCAGATCACCCAAGAGACCAGGCACTTCCACGAGGCCGGCTACACCAGCCCCGGCCGCACCAAGGAGACCGCACAGGACTATCGGTATTTCCCCGAGCCCGATCTGGAGCCTGTCGCACCCAGCCGCGAGCTGGTCGAGCAACTGCGTCGAACCATTCCCGAGTTACCGTGGTTGAGCCGCAAGCGAATTCAGCAGGAATGGGGCATTTCCGACGAGGTGATGCGGGATCTGGTGAACGCCGGCGCGGTTGAATTGGTCGCCGAGACCGTCAAGCACGGAGCCTCCAGCAAGGAGGCGCGCTCGTGGTGGGGGAACTTCCTGGTACAGAAGGCCAACGAGGCCGGTGTCGGGCTGGACGAACTGGCCATCACGCCCGCCCAGGTCGCGGCCGTCGTGCGGTTGGTCGAGGACGGCAAGCTGTCCAACAAGCTCGCCCGCGAGGTCGTGGAAGGTGTGCTGGCCGGAGAGGGCGAACCCGGGCAGGTGATGACCGCCCGCGGCTTGGAGCTGGTCCGCGACGACTCGGTGACCCAGGCTGCGGTCGACGAGGCTCTGGCCGCCAATCCCGATGTGGCCGAGAAGATTCGGGGCGGCAAGGTGGCTGCGGCGGGCGCGATCGTCGGCGCGGTGATGAAGGCCACCCGCGGGCAGGCCGACGCGGCCCGGGTGCGCGAGTTGGTGTTGGCGGCCTGCGGGCAGGGTTAGCCCGGCTGCCGGTTCGCCGACTGGTCTCTACGAGTTCGCTACGAAAGGTGTCGAAAGAGGTCGTCGCGATTCATGATGTTGAGGTGATCGATGAATCGTTCGACGACCTGATGACGATGCTGGATTCCCCGGTATTCGTGGTGACAACCCAGGCCGATGGTCACCCTTCGGGTTGTCTGGTCGGCTTCGCCACTCAAACGAGCGTGCAGCCCCCGAGTTTCATGATCGGCATGCCCAGGAGTAACCGCACCGCCGAGGTGGCCGGCCGATCTGACTATGTGGCGGTGCATTTGTTGGCGCAACACCATCGAGCACTGGCCGAACTGTTCGCCACTCAAACGGCGGACGACACCGACAAATTCGCTCGGTGCGCATGGCGCGCCGGCCCGTTTGGGATGCCGATTCTCGACGACGCGGTGGCGTGGTTCGTCGGCAGGACAGTGAGTCGCAGCGATGTCGGAGACCACGTGTGCTACCTGCTGGAGCCGGTGAGCGTCTGGGCTCCCGAGTGCTCCGACGAACTGCTTTACCTCTCCGACATCGACGACCTCGACCCCGGCCACGAGGAACCGACGCGGCGGTTCTACGAACCCACCGAGGTGACCCGCCGATACGGCGTGCGGTTCACCCTTGACGTACCTTGATCAGTTGCTGAGCGGGCATTACCACAGCGGTGTCCTGGCATTTCAGAAATCACATGTGCCACATGAGTCCCTGGTAGGTCGGTGCACAATGTGCCCACCTTCTGCGACACGCTGCGTGGGGTCGGAGTTGTCGCTGATAGCCGGGCACAACCCGTACCCCTACCTGCGGAGGCTCGTGTGGTTGCTGTGACAGGCGTGAGTTTGCGCCGACCGGGCTAGGTCTTGTCGTCGTTGTTGCGTGGGAATCCGCCGCCCTGCGGGAACAACGGAAACACCACATCGTCGAGCTTCTCCGCATCGCCGGCGGTCTTGTTGACCGTTGCACCCCAGACGTTGCCGTCCGGCGACATCCGCAGTGCCCAGGCATGCGCGTGCGTGTCCTTACGGACGACGTCCGGTTCGCCCGTCACCGCGCCGGTCGACGGCGCGAGCCGGACGGCAACCGTCAGCTTGGTATTGATCAGGTTGACCAGCACGGTGCCGTCCATGGCCGCACACCCGGCCACGCCGGGCTTGTCCGGCCAGGTCCACACCGTCGAGACCTCCGACTTCTTGGTGATGCGCTGTAGCCGGTCGGCCCCGGGCGTGCGATCGACGACGTAGAGCGAGCCGTCGACGGGATCGATGCACATGCCGCCACCCGAGCCGATTCCGGTCAGCGCCGTCGTCGGCGGCGCCTGTCCGATGGTCGTGGGTTGTTCGATGCGCAGGACCTTGCCAGCCAACGAATTGGGATCGGCGGCCATCGCCGGGTTGCCCGCATCGCCGGTCATGACAACCAGCGTGGTGGGGCTGGTGAAAATCAGCGCCCCGGTGTTACCGGTAGCTCCTTTGGGAATGCCGGTCAGGATGTCCTTCGGGACGTCGCCGTCTGCTATCCGGATGACGCGGTTGTCGCTAGGCGTGCTGACGTAGGCATACATCAGCCGGTCCTGCGAGTAAGTGGGCGACAGCACGATATCCATCAAGCCGCCGTCACCGGCCGGGTCGACCGGGATGACCATCTTCACCTTGGGCTCGGCGCTGATCGAGATTTCCTTGACCGCGCCGGTGATCCGCTCGGCGACCAGGGCGGTTTTGCTGTCGATACCCATGATCAGGCCGCTGGTGCTCTCCAGGCAGCCCTGCATGACGCCCGGTGCCGGACATGCCTTCGGGAATGGCGTGGGAGGCAGCGGCGGTGGCGGGGGAGGCGTCGAGCTGGGCTGCGGCCGAAGTTCGGGATTCGTGGTGAAAGGCTGCGATTGGGCATCGTTGAACCGCGCGCAGCCGCTCGCGACCAGCATCACCGCACACAACGCGGTGAGCGCGCACCGAACCGACCGCCGTATCCGCATGACCGACAGGCTACGGACTTTGGCTGCGCCACCGCCACCTGCCACCGCCACCCGCCACCGCCGCATCGCAGGCTCGATCACCCGTGGGTGGTCTCTCGAAGCCCGATTTGGGGCCTCCGGCGGGGCGCGCGGCGCACGAAGTGCCGACTCAACAGGTGAAAGCGCCGCTCAAATCCCAAATTCACGACTAAATGCCCTTACCCTGGCACGAGTGACCAGTTCGAATGATTCACATTGGCAGCGGCCGGACGGTTCCCCGGGGCCAACCGCGGGACGCCCCGTTTCGGCAAGCCTGGTCGACCCCGAAGACGATTTGAGCCCCGGCAGCTACTCTGGCGACTTCGGAAATACCGGTACCACCACCGTCATCCCGCCCTATGACCCCGCCAATTCCGGTGTCGTCAACTCGGGATACCACCTGATAGAGGCGCAGGAGCCACTTCCATACGCCCAGCCGCAGCCGTCGGTGCGGCCGATGCAGTCAGCACCCGCGATCGACATCGACGAGGACGACGAGCGAGTCCGCGCCGCCGGCCGGCGCGGGACGCAGCATCTGGGTCTGCTGGTGTTGCGCGTCGGGCTGGGCGCGGTCCTGATAGCCCACGGATTGCAGAAGCTGTTCGGCTGGTGGGGTGGCTCCGGGGTGACCGGATTCAAGAACTCACTGTCCGACGTCGGCTATCAGCACGCCGACATCCTCGCCTATGTGGGTGCCGGCGGCGAGATCGTCTCCGGAGTGCTGTTGGTGCTGGGCCTGTTCACCCCACTGGCGGCGGCGGGAGCACTGGCCTTCCTGATCAATGGTTTGCTCGCAATGGTCTCGGCCCGGTCGCATTCGCACTTCACCTACTTCCTGCCGGACGGGAACGAATACCAGATCTCTCTGGTGGTAATGGCTGTTGCCGTCATCTTGAGCGGCCCCGGCCGCTACGGCCTCGACGCGGGCCGCGGTTGGTCCCAACGGCCTTTCATCGGGTCATTTGTGGCGTTGCTGGCCGGCATCGCCGCCGGGATCGCCGTGTGGGTGTTCCTCAACGGCGTCAACCCGCTGGCCTGAACGTCCTCACCGGTAGGGGTTGGGAACCCGCCCCGCACTGGCCTCGGTCAATTGCGGCAGGGTCGAGAACGTGACCGCGGGCAATCGCAGCTCGGTACCGTCCTTGAGGCGGGCGCGCGCCCAGGACCCCCGGTGGAATCGCAGGCCGTCGATGTCGTTCCAGGGCACCGTCCGGCTACCCAGCAGGGTCCGCACCGTCACCCCTTGGTCGTCGGCGACCGTGCGCAGCCGGATGATCAACGCCGACAACAGCACCGGGATGAGCAGTAGCGGCGCACTCGGCGGCCACGCCAGTACGGGTATGAGCAGTCCCAGGGTCGCAAATCCCACGGCCAGGTGTGCGATCGGTGACACCCTGATCACCACCGGTGAGCCAGTAACCACCCTCATATCATTCCACCGTGCGCGTGCCAGGCCGCGGCCGCGCGGTACCACCCACACCCGCGGCCGTGTGACCACCCCGGATTTGACGGTTGAGCTGTACGAAGGCTACCGTCAGACGCTATGGATACCGCCGGAGAGCCCGGAATGCTCCCCACAATGCTTGTAGTACTTGGTCGGCGCGTTGGTGCCTGACTAGGTCGATCGAGCACCAACGCGCAACCCTCGTGCAGCAGCTTGAGCTGGCGGGGGTTTTTTGTTGCCCACCAACGAGACCGCCACCGCAATAAAGGATTAACAGGACAGTGAGCGCACCAGCGAAGCCCCACCCACCGACATCGCAAGGCGGGGAAAACGGCGCCAAACCGTCGGTGCCCCAACCCAGACATGTTGCACCGCAGCAACTTACCGGGGCCCAGGCGGTCATCCGGTCCCTGGAAGAGCTCGACGTCGACATCATCTTCGGGATTCCGGGCGGTGCTGTATTGCCGGTGTACGACCCGCTGTTCGACTCGCAGAAGCTGCGCCACGTGCTGGTGCGCCACGAGCAGGGCGCCGGCCACGCCGCCAGTGGCTACGCGCACGCTACCGGCCGGGTGGGGGTGTGCATGGCGACGTCGGGCCCGGGTGCGACCAACCTGGTGACGCCGCTGGCCGACGCGCAGATGGACTCGATACCGGTGGTCGCCATCACCGGTCAGGTCGGCCGCGGGCTGATCGGCACCGACGCCTTCCAGGAGGCCGACATCTCCGGTATCACGATGCCGATCACCAAGCACAACTTCCTGGTCCGCACCGGCGATGAAATTCCCCGGGTGATCGCCGAGGCGTTCCACATCGCGGCATCTGGTCGTCCCGGAGCCGTGCTCGTTGATATCCCCAAGGACGTGCTGCAGGGCCAGTGCACGTTCAGCTGGCCGCCGCGGATGGATCTGCCCGGCTACAAGCCCAACACCAAACCGCACAACCGTCAGATCCGCGCGGCCGCCAAGCTGATCGCCGCCGCGCGCAAGCCGGTGCTCTACGTGGGCGGCGGCGTCATCCGCGGCGAGGCGACCGAGCAGCTCCGGGAACTGGCCGAACTGACCGGCATCCCGGTGGTCACCACACTGATGGCTCGCGGAGCGTTTCCGGACAGCCATCGGCAGAACCTGGGCATGCCCGGCATGCACGGCACGGTGGCCGCCGTGGCAGCGCTGCAGCGTAGTGACCTGCTGGTCGCGCTGGGCACCCGTTTCGACGACCGGGTCACCGGAAAGCTCGACTCCTTCGCCCCGGAAGCCAAGGTCATCCACGCCGACATCGACCCGGCCGAGATCGGCAAGAACCGGCACGCCGATGTCCCCATCGTGGCCTGCGTCAAGGCCGTCATTTCCGAGCTCATCGCGATGCTGCGCCACTACGACATTCCGGGGACCCTCGAGCTCAGCGATTGGTGGGCGTATCTCGACGGCGTTCGAAAGACCTATCCGCTGAGCTACGGTCCGCAAAGCGACGGCAGCCTGAGTCCGGAATACGTGATCGAGAAGCTGGGCGAGATTGCCGGCCCGGACGCCGTCTATGTCGCCGGCGTCGGCCAGCACCAGATGTGGGCGGCGCAGTTCATCAAGTACGAAAAGCCGCGGACTTGGCTGAACTCCGGCGGGCTGGGCACCATGGGGTTTGCCATCCCGGCGGCCATGGGAGCCAAGATCGCGTTGCCAGACACCGAGGTGTGGGCGATCGACGGCGACGGCTGTTTCCAGATGACCAACCAGGAACTGGCCACCTGCGCCATCGAGGGCATACCGATCAAGGTGGCGTTGATCAACAACGGCAACTTGGGCATGGTGCGCCAATGGCAGAGCCTGTTCTACGAGGAGCGCTACTCCCAGACCGACCTGGCCACCCACTCGCACCGAATCCCCGACTTCGTCAAGCTGGCCGAGGCGTTGGGTTGCGTCGGATTGCGTTGCGAGCGTGCGGAAGACGTTGTCGACGTGATCAACCAGGCTCGGGCGATCAACGACTGCCCGGTGGTGATCGACTTCATCGTCGGCGCCGACGCGCAGGTGTGGCCGATGGTGGCGGCCGGCACCAGCAACGACGAGATTCAGGCCGCCCGCGGCATCCGTCCCCTGTTCGACGACGAAAGTGAAGGGCACGCCTGATGGTGAACGGGTCGCCTAAGACGCACACGCTGTCGGTCCTGGTCGAAGACAAACCCGGCGTGCTGGCGCGCGTCGCGGCGCTGTTCTCCCGGCGCGGTTTCAACATCGAATCGTTGGCGGTGGGCGCGACCGAGCAGAAGGACATGTCGCGGATGACCATCGTGGTTGCCTGCGAGGAGACCCCACTCGAACAGGTCACCAAGCAGCTGAACAAACTGATCAACGTCATCAAGATCATCGAACAGGACGAGGATCATTCGGTGTCCCGGGAATTGGCGCTGATCAAGGTCCGCGCCGACGCCGGTACCCGTAGCCAAGTGATCGAAGCGGTAAACCTCTTCCGCGCCAACGTGATTGACGTATCTCCGGAATCATTGACCGTAGAGGCCACCGGCAACCGCGGCAAGCTCGAGGCGCTGCTGCGAGTATTGGAGCCGTTCGGTATCCGCGAAATCGCCCAATCCGGAATGGTGTCGTTGGCCCGCGGCCCGCGGTGTATCGGCACTGTCAAATAACTAACAAGGAGAAACGCAACAGTGGCATTAGAGATGTTCTACGACGACGACGCAGACCTGTCGATCATCCAGGGCCGCAAGGTCGGCGTCATCGGCTACGGCAGCCAAGGCCACGCCCACTCGCTGAGCCTGCGCGACTCCGGCGTGCAGGTGCGCGTCGGGCTGAAGGAGGGCTCCAAGTCGCGGGCCAAGGTGGCGGAGCAGGGCTTGGACGTCGGCACGCCGGCCGACGTCGCCAAGTGGGCCGACGTGATCATGCTGCTGGCTCCCGATACCGCTCAGGCCGAGATATTCGCATCCGATATCGCGCCCAACTTGAAGTCCGGTGACGCATTGTTTTTCGGTCACGGCCTCAACATCCACTTCAACCTGATCAAGCCGCCCGCCGACGTCACCGTGGCTATGGTCGCGCCGAAGGGGCCCGGTCACCTGGTGCGCCGCCAGTTTGTGGACGGCAAGGGTGTGCCCTGCCTGATCGCCGTCGACCAGGACCCGACCGGAAACGGTGAGGCGCTGGCGCTGTCGTACGCCAAGGCCATCGGCGGCACCCGCGCCGGCGTCATCAAGACCACCTTCAAGGACGAGACCGAGACCGACCTGTTCGGTGAGCAGGCCGTATTGTGTGGCGGCACCGAGGAATTGGTGAAGGCCGGGTTCGACGTGATGGTCGAGGCGGGCTACCCGCCGGAAATGGCGTACTTCGAGGTGCTGCACGAACTCAAGCTGATCGTCGATCTGATGTATGAAGGCGGGATCGCGCGGATGAACTACTCGGTGTCCGACACTGCGGAATTCGGCGGCTACCTGTCGGGTCCGCGGGTGATCGACGCCAGCACCAAGGAGCGGATGCGCGAGATCCTGCGCGAGATCCAGGACGGCACCTTCGTCAAGAAGCTGGTGGCCAACGTTGAGGGCGGCAACAAGGAACTCGAGCAGCTGCGCAAGGAGAATGCTGAGCATCCCATCGAGATCACCGGCAAGAAGCTGCGCGACCTGATGAGCTGGGTGGACCGGCCGATCACTGAGACCGCGTAGTCGCCGTCTCTGCCGAGCAGCTGTCCGGGGGGCGACGCCCCCCGGACAGCTGCTCGCGCTAAGAGGTGAGGCGCCCCGCCACCTCAACCACCCTGCGCGCCAGGTGGTCTAAGGCGTTGACCGTGGGCTCGTCGAGTTCGTGGATGTTGTCGTGTGTGGAGACCAGGCTTGCGCCGTAGGGGTTGCCGTCCACGAATTTCAGCGGGTCGGTGTATCCCGGCGGCACGATGATGCCACCGAAATGCATCAGCGTGACGTACAAGGTGAGCAGGGTGGTCTCCTGGCCGCCGTGCAAGGTGTTGCTCGACGTGAACGCCGCATACACCTTGTCGGCGAGTTTGCCCTCGGCCCACAGCCCGCCCAACGAGTCGAGGAAATCCCGCAATTGCGCTGCGACGCAGCCGAAACGGGTGGGTGAACCGAAAATCACCGCGTCGGCCCAGACGATGTCTTCACCGATGGCCGCCGGAAGATCTTTGGTCGCTTCGTAATTCGCTGTCCACGCGGGATTGTGCGCAAACGATGCGGGGTCGCGGGTCTCGGCTACGGGCCGGACCCGGACTTCGGCGCCGGCAGCCTCGGCCGCCGCGGCGACGCGCTGCGCCATCGTCGTGCCGTGGCCGGTAGCTGAGTAGAAGATGACCGCAAGTTTCGTCATGGGCTCAGCTTAGGCGTGGCTGTGAGTTGCGCGTGCTCAGCCGGGGGAGGTCGAAGGAATTGGTTCGGACAACGAAGCGCGGTGAAGAATTCCGCGGCTCCGGTTCCGCTAGATGCGTTGATCCGCGACGGCAGGGCGTCTCCGGCAAGAGGGCGTGCGCCCGCGGGCGGCGATTGCGCTGGTGGATACTTCGGCTCTAGCGAAGCTCATCCGGATCGAAGCGGAGTTAGAGAACTTGGCCGCTTGGCTTCGCGGGCAAGTCCAAATTCGTGAGTCACCTCGGTACTGGCGCAAGCCCGACATGCCTGATGGGTGCCGACGGCGTCTGGCACGCGACAGGGTTGTCGGCCGTGGTTATCGCGATACCTTAGCGGTGGGTAGGGCCAACGAAATCATTTATGCCCCAACCAGTCTCAGCGTCGATGCTGTTGATCAGGCTAGTTGTCTGGTGGTGGTTGGGGCTGGAAGGGCTCGTACCACCACCAGTCGGCGCGCTCGCCGGTAGGCCCGGGGCACGGCGCGACGACGGGCGGGGAAAGGTTGGGCGGACGCGCCCGCGATCCTGCGCTAAGCGGTCGGCCGCAGTTGTCGGTGACGGTGAAAGCGTCAGCGGGTCCGGTGATGGTGATGACGCCGCGGTGGTGCAGCCGGTGGTGTAGGGGCATAGCAGTACCAGGTTGGTCGCAAATCCGTAGGCTACCCCCCCCCACAGGCGGGGCATTAAAGCTCACCGGTTCCACTCCACCAGCTTCATCCGCACGTCGACACCTGGCCCGAGCTTCTGCTTGAGACCCTGCATAAAGCCCCACTGACGCACCGCCTGGTCAGCCAAACGCCGACATAGCCGCTCCACTGCGTCGACCGGCTGGTTTTCGTAGTCGATATCACCGCGGGCATCCAACGTGTCCGTCGCGGAAGCAACCGGTACCTCGTTCTCTAACCTGACTTCGGTCATTTAGTGCGTAGGTCGGCTCCGCTGATTTGGGCGAGGGCGTCGCGTAGGTCGGCGGGCAGTGGATCGGCGGCGGTGAGGGTGTGTTGGCCGGCTCGGATGTCCACGGTGCGGTATCGGCGTGTGGTGCGCACGAATTGCCGGATACTCCAACCGGTTTGGTGTTCGATCCAGTGGCTGACTGCGAGCGCGGCGAACACGATGTTTAGGTGGGCCTCGATGGACTCGCGTTTGTGGTGGTAGATCGGGCGGGCGGCCAGGTCGTGCTTGGACATCCGGAACGCCTTCTCGATCCGCCACAACTGGTGATACGCATCGATGACGAAGTCTGCGGTCTGGCCGGTCAGGTTGGTGGTGTAGCCCTTGATCCCGGCCAACTCGCGGGCTTTGGCTTCTAACTCCCGGTTCACCGACCGGTTCTCGCCGGTCACGGTGATGAACCGGTTGCGTTTGAGGGGGGCCTTCCCGTCGACGGCGGCCTGGGCTTTGGCTACCTGCTCATCGATACCACGCAGGGTGCGCCGGGCCCGGTCAGCACGGTACTGGTAGAAGATGACCCGGTCGGGGATCCCGCGGGCCTTCTCCTTGCTGCTGGCCGGCCAGGCCTGGGTGAAGATGTGCCCGTCAGGGATGTCCTCGCCGGGATGCTTGTCGCGCCATTCGCGTATGACGCCGGGCAGGAACGGGATCCTGGAGCCGAGGATGAAGGTCAGCCCGGCGGCGTAGATCGCTTTCTGGTTGTCCTCGGAGATCATGCCGGCATCAGCGACCACTGTGACATCGGTGAGTTGGTGGGCCTTCTTGAAGGCGTTGATGACGGGCAGCATCGTCTTGGTTTCACCCTTGTCGCCTTCAAATGCGTGTACTGCCAATGGAAATCCAGTCGCATCGGTGAGCAGGCCGATGGTGATCTGCGGTTCGAGCCGACGTTCTTTGGAGAATCCGGGCTCGCGGAATCCGTCGGCCTTATCGGTCTCGAAGTACAGCGTCGAGACGTCGTAGAGCACCAACGACGCCGGCCCCAACGCCGCCTGAACCGCGCACGCCTTGGACAACGCCCGGCCGAAAGCCGCTGTGGCGAACCGCGGCAGGTGCCGGGTCAGGGTGCGGTAGGACACCGTGGCGATACCGGTCTCGGCCAGTACCCGCAGCGAGTCGGCCTTACTGGTCGGCTCGATGATCCGGGCCAGCACCAGATCCCGGAACACCTCATCGGCTCCAGCGGCCCGATCGAAGCCAAGCCGGACATACGCAGCGCACAAGCTGTTCCACAAAAACGCCATCCGCGAAGAGACGATTTCCAAAGAGGCACCGGATATTTCGGTGTCACCGACATCAAGGTCGAGGGTCTGCTGACCTCCAGTAAGCCGCCGTACGGCCGCCGTCTTGAGTGCTTGCAATTCCACCGCGTCATGAGCCGAACCCACATGCTCGATCGAGCGTGCACCGCGCCGCGACGACCACACAATCTGCACCGCTGTCGCCCCCGACTTGGTCCTCACCGTCCGCATATAGGCCACTCCGGCACCCGACGAACCCATCCGTTAGTGCACACATTCCGGCCCCAACGACCACAAAACAGCAGGTCCAAGCGTCGCGCCAACCCCAAACCGGAAAAGTGACCGAAGTCAGGTCGTACCACCACCAGTCGGCGCGCTCGCCGGTAGGCCCGGGGCACGGCGCGACGACGGGCGGGGAAAGGTTGGGCGGACGCGCCCGCGATCCTGCGCTAAGCGGTCGGCCGCAGTTGTCGGTGACGGTGAAAGCGTCAGCGGGTCCGGTGATGGTGATGACGCCGCGGTGGTGCAGCCGGTGGTGTAGGGGCATAGCAGTACCAGGTTGGTCGCAAATCCGTAGGCTACCCCCCCCACAGGCGGGGCATTAAAGCTCACCGGTTCCACTCCACCAGCTTCATCCGCACGTCGACACCTGGCCCGAGCTTCTGCTTGAGACCCTGCATAAAGCCCCACTGACGCACCGCCTGGTCAGCCAAACGCCGACATAGCCGCTCCACTGCGTCGACCGGCTGGTTTTCGTAGTCGATATCACCGCGGGCATCCAACGTGTCCGTCGCGGAAGCAACCGGTACCTCGTTCTCTAACAGCAGCACCGCGAGCTGACGCTTGTCCACCAGCACCACCCACCGCATCTGTGCAGGCAGTTTGGGGGGCGTCGTTTCATCCCTGGCTGCGTACGTCATGTGCGTTCCTGCCTAAGTTCCTTCAGTCCCGCGCGGATACCAGCCCGGCCGCGCTCCCGATGCCCGGTACGCACCTGGTGCTGGCAACAGTTGGTGTCAAGCGATTACCGGTATATCGGCCACGTCTCTAAATATGCGTCAATTGCTCGTTCGATTTTCAACCCATAATCATTCGGAACCCAATCAGGTCCAAAGGTCTTCATCAAGGCGTCGGAAAGCACGTCGATAACAGCGTCGCTCTGTTCGTTGGTCGGCTTCTCTGTGCGCCGAAGCTCGTCGAAGAGAGCGGGATTACGATTCTCTAATTCTCGCGCGATCACGGGACGGTGCTCCGCTGAAATAGCATCGAGAACGTTGCTCACGGATTTCTCCATCCAGCCCGGCTGTTCGCCCAGGCGGTTACCACTTGGCCATCTTTGTTTAGGACCACTGTTGCGTCTTTCCCAACGTACACGTAAGCGCCTCTACCAAGCTCGTCCACTTTAAACCGGGGCGGCCCAACAGGATTCGCAACAGCATCTTGCATTGCCTTGTCGCTGACGCCATGACCGCCGTCGCGTCCGGCGATCCTTCCTGCTCCATGATCGGTGATTCCGTTGATTCTGTTAGGCGGTGGGAATGGCGGTGTTTCCTGTGCTGGAGGGACTGGCTCTTGGCTTGAAGGCGCACCCGGCGGGGGCTCGGAACCGGCTGTACCCGGCTGCGTGGGGCCTGGGGCGGGTTCGCCTTCTATGGGTATGCCTAAGTCGTTTAAGCGGGCCCGGATTGCGGCTAGCCCGGATGTTTCGTGGGGTTGACGTGGTGGCCTGATCGGGTCGGATTGTGGTTTTGGATCTTGATTTTCGGTTGGGGGGTGCGGTGGTGGGCCCGGGTCAGCGGCTTCTGCGGGGTTCCTTGGGCCCGGGTGGTCCTTTCTTGGGGTCGTGGGGACGGTTGGGTAGTTGGTCAGCCGGGTTGCAGGCGGGCCAACGCGGTGGTCAACACGTCGGCCCAGGGTGCGTGCGCGGCGAGGCGCAGCCGGGTTCGGCGGGCGTGGCGGGCCAGGCGGCCGGCGATCGAAAACAGCCGCAGCCGTAGTCGTTTGGGTTCCCAGCGCCGCGCCGGGTGCTCCTCGAAGGCCAGCATTTGGCACCAGGCGGTCAGCTCCATGGCCAGCTGCACCAATGCGCACCAGATCCGGTTTTGGTCGAATCCGTGCAGGGGGAGGTTGGCCAGGCCGGTGTCTTTGGCGACCCGGATGCGGTCTTCGCAGCGGGCGCGGCGGCGATGGCGCAGTTCGAGATCGGGCAGCTGCCCACGGGTGGTGTTGGTGACGAACGCGGTCAGCCGTAACCCGTCGCGGTCGGTGAAACGTAGCTGGGCGCCCGGATGAGGGCGTTCTTTGCGCACGATCAGCCGCATCCCCGCGGGCCAGTCCGACAGGTCAACGACCCCGGTTGCCTCGGTGACCCACGCCCCGTCACGGACCTGCCCATCAGCGTCGTAGGCCGGGGTCCACGCCGTCTGGGGAATCGCGTCGATGCCGGTGGCCATCGTCTCGGTGAGGGCAAATCCCAGCGAGTAGGACAGCCGGCGCGCGCTCAGGTAGTTGAGGAATTCGTGGGTGGCCCCGGCGGCGTCGGTGCGCACCAGAACTTTCTTGCCGACCCGATAGCCGACCTGAAAGGGCAATTGCTCCAGCGCGCACGCGAGGACCGTTTTGTGGTCGGCGGCGGTGTTAGAGCCGGCATTGCCGGCCCGCAGCAAGATCGCCAGCGACTCCCCCGTTCCCGCACTGCCGTGATCGACGAACGCACACAACGGGTGAAACCCAAAGCCACGCTTGAATGTTGGTGCGGCTTTCTCCTTCTCCGAGTGCGCGGTGACCAGGGTCGCATCCAAATCGATGATCAACGGGTGATCGGCATCGATCCCATGACCCGGCGAGGCCTGTCCAGCAGCCGCCCACGCCGCGGCACGTGCGGCGGCCCGCGCAGAGCCGATGGCCGCCAACGCTTTCGGGGCATCTGCGGCCAACGAAGTGATCAACCTCGACACGGTGGGATCGGATGCGACCGTACCGAACACCCCGGGTTCGGCGCGCAGCAGGCCGACATCAGCCAGGCAGTCCCCACCGAGCGCCAGCGCGATAGCCACATCGAGCACGATCTTGCCGGGGTCGTGGCTGGCCAGCGGTTTACGCCACGGCGCCAACGCGCCCGACAACGCCCCGGTCAGCCTCACCCGCTCGGCGGCACGCAGCAGCACAACCGCACCAGCATGCGACACGACACCGGTTGCACGACCATCCAACGCCAACGACGGGTAACACGACCTAGACTTGCCCACCAGATTGGTGCTCCGATTCTTGCGATGATCTGGTCCTTCAGCAAGCCAAATTATCCCAGCTCAGAGCACCTTTCTTCGTTCAACACACGCAATCAAGATCACTCAGTGTGAAAGCCCGAGGCTAGGGCGTGTCTCCCGAATTAATAGGTGTTGACCGGCGACGATTTGCTGATGACGCGGATGGGTGTGATTTCTGATGAGTTTTGGGCGGCTGTCGAATCGCTGATGCCATCGGATGAGGGCAAGCGGGGCGGCAGGTTCGGTGATCACCGGTTGATACTGGAAGGGATCGCATGGCGATTTCGCACTGGCAGCCCCTGGCGGGACCTGCCGGCCGATTTCGGGCCGTGGCAAACGGTGTGGAAGCGCCATCATCGATGGTCTTTGGACGGCACCTACGACGCGATGTTCGCTCAGGTTAGGGCGGTATTCGGGCTCGGCGCCGCGGTGGTCGCCGACGTCGAGAAGCTACTGTCGGTGGATTCGACAAACGTTCGGGCACATCAACATTGCGCGGGCGCACGGTCTGACACGCTGGCAAAAGGGGGCTCTGTCGAATTACAAGAAATCTGCCGATGAGCCCGACGATCATGCGATCGGCCGCTCGCGCGGCGGGCTCACTACGAAAATTCACGCTCTGACCGATCAGCGGCAAGCCCCGGTGGCGGTCCGCTTGACTGCCGGACAGGCCGGAGACAACCCTCAGTTGGTGCGGCTGCTCGACGACTACGCCGCAGCCGGCAAGGGAAAGGACGTGTCGGGCCGCAACTTCCGATTGCTCGCCGATAAGGCCTATTCACATCCGAGCACGCGTGCTGAATTGCGTTCCAGGAGAGTCAAACACACAATTCCTGAACGCAAAGACCAGATCGCTCGACGTAAGGCCAAAGGATCAGCAGGCGGTCGCCCGCCCGCATTCGACGCCGCCCTCTACGGGCTGCGCAACACCGTCGAGCGAGGCTTCAACCGGCTCAAGCAGTGGCGCGGCGTCGCAACCCGCTATGACAAATACGCCCTCACCTACCTCGGCGGCGTCCTACTGGCCTGCGCAGTCATCCATGCCCGCGTAGCGGCCACAGAATCGGGAGACACACCCTAGGCGTTCGAGGAGAGGACCGCGCGAGGCGATGCAGGCGTTGTATTGGGCCGGCGGCAGCGGCCCGACGTTTTCGACGCCGCATCGGGCGTTCCACGCCCGTATCTCAGCGTTAACTTCGGCCCATTCTGCGATCGCCTGCTCGGCGCTCATGTCTTTAGGGTCGACCGGCATGGGTGGCGGGGTCGGGTCACGCGGTGGGGGCAAAGATGGTGCCGCCGGCGCCGAGGCTAGCCCTGGCGGGCCGAAGCCCAGCATGTGGACACCGCCGTTGCCAGTCCCGGGTGTCGTAGCAGACGGCGCGGTACCGGCGGGACCGGGGTCGAGTGTGACGGGTGCGGGGGCAGGCGGCGATGCCTGCGCGGCCGGGGATTGGTGCGCGTGCGGGGATTGCGTCTGCGGCGGATCGGTGGAGGGCAGGTGTTGCGGTGCGTGCTCGTGCCGCACTTGCCCGGGATCGGCAAACTGCGTCGCTGCGGGTTCGGCGGTCGACGGCGACGGGTGGGGCTGGACGTGTGTTAGCGGGGTTGCCGCGGCAGCCGCGGCCGGTGCGCTGATCGCGGTGGCGGCCGTCGTCGAGACCGCGCCCGTGCTGACCGGGGCGGCCATGGCGGCGATCCCCGAACTCAGCCGGGCAGCCAGCGAGGACAGCCAACCGCCGCCGGTGCCGGCCCCGGCTCCGACGCTGCCGCCGAAGGCGGGCAGGGGGCCGGCACCTGGCGGCAGCGGCACCGGCGGCGCGATGCCCGCCAGCTCGCCGGCCGCTGGTGGGGCTTGCCACGTTGGTGCCGCTGCTGAGGCCGCGGCCTGCGGTGATATGTGCCGTATCAGCGGGCTCGCGCCGGTCAAGGCATCGAGCAGCGACGATGCTGAGGGGGCTGGCGGTGATGGCGGCACCGTCGGATTCGGCGTGTGGGTGGTGGTGATGGCGGCGACCGCCTGGATGTGGCCGCGCACCGCGCCTTCGCCGCCCAGCTCACCGGCGGAGCGCGCCACGTCGGTGGCGGTCTGCACCTCCTGGCCGGTGAAACGGGTCACCTGAACACGCAGATCGGCGCAGATGGCCTGGGCGGTGGGCTGCCGGGCGTACCAGCCCATCGAGCCCGGCGCATACATCGCGTCGGTGGCCGTCCAGCCCTCGGCGACCGCGAACCCTGACTGGTTGGCCCGCTCGACGGTGGCGAAGATGGAGTGCTTTTGCTGGTGCAGCACGGCGGCCCCGTCCTCGGCGGTGGCCGCTGCAGTATCGAGCAGCTCGGCTTCCTGTTCGGCGGTGATGGCGTGGCGGGCCAACGCGGCCTTCATCGCCTCATCGCCCTGACCCTGCCAGTCCAGCGAGTCGGCCTGGCTCTTGATCGTGCCCACCACCGAGCGGCGGCGCCCCGCCAGCTCGCGCCAGTGCGCGGCATTCTCGGTCAGATGCGACACGGTGTAGCCGCGCAACGCCGACTGGGTGGGGATCACGCGTTACGGGCTGTTCCGGGGATCGTGGTGACCACGTATTTCAGCATGTCCGCGGCATCGGAGTCGGTGGCTTCATAACCGGTCGCCGCGACCTGGGTCATCCCGGCGGTGGTGGCGATCTTAGGGTGCAGGTCGGCAGTGGCGACCTGGGCCGCGCCGGTCAGCGGCGGCGAGCACCGTGGGCCACCCGCCAGACGGTTCCAGCGCTGGTGGCGCGGCGTGGAGATCGAAAGCCTCCACGTGCCAGCCGGTGCTGGTCACCCGCAACTGGGCTGGGTTGACGCGAAGGTTGTCGCCCACGCGGGGATTGTAGCGGTGGCGACCGAACGAGGGTTGAGGCCACGGTGGACTACTCGGTGGCGATGTGCGTAATGGATGATGTCGGCGATCCGGGCGATCAGGTCGAGCTGATTTTCCAGCGTCAAGCTGTCCTGATGGTCGGCCAGCCACAGATCCAAGGGGGTGTCGGCCTTGGGCTGAGGAAAGACCAGGCCGACGCCGAGCTCGGGCTCGCTGACCAAGTCCTTGGGGGCCTGCAGCCCGTCGTAGGTCAGCCGCGACAACAGGGCGTACTCGTGGGTGACGGCCTGCTTGCGGGCGTGATCGTCAGCTTTCGTCGAGCCCTGCCCCGCGGGGTAGAAGCGGATGCGAACGTGATCTTCGGTGTTGACGTGGTGAAAGGCCGGCCAATCCTGCCAGCCGTCGCCGTCGGCCAGCGGCTTTTCGTCGATGATCCAGGACCCGACTTCACGCTGGCGCCGTGGTGCCAGGCCGATCGCCTTCATCAGGCCGGCGATGACTTGGCTATCGCGCTCGCTGATCGGGTCGTGCCTGGCGGGGGCCAGCGGACGCTCGGAGATGCCGGGCAGGCCGGTGGTTTTCGTGTGGCCGTCCAGGCCGTAGAGGTTGATCCGCGAGCTCGGCGGTAGGTCGCACTCGAAGTCGGGGCTGTGCAGGAACACCAGCTCTTGTACGTAGGGGATGCGGTCGCGCGCCTGTTCGCCGCCGCGTTGCCGAATCGCGTCTTTGAGCAGCGACGAAAAATACTGAGCCTTACGGCGAGTGAGTAATAAGGGGGAGTCTTCGGCGCGATGCCCGGTGCGCATCCAGACGTGGTCATTGCCGCGCAAGATGCCCCGGTAGTGCTTCAGCTCAATCAGGTAAAGCGTGTCGCGGGCCAGGACCAGCAGGTCGACCTCATGCCAGCGGCCGCGGCTGTCGCGGAACTCGAAGTTGGCCCAGGCGCGGAATGGCTCGGCGTCGGGCAGCTTCTGCTTGACGGCCTGCAGCCCTTGCCTTTCATGCGGGAACTGCGACTCGGCGATCGTGACCCAGCGACCGTCCTTCACCGCTAGAGCCATCCCCTTGTCGCGGACCTGCATCACAACTTGCTAATGTGTGCCGCTTCCTTGGCGGAGTAATCGGCGGTTCCGCCGGGTCGTTGTCCGATTCTCGGTGACTAGTGAACCGGCGGTCGACGAGTGCCAAGCTGTGCTACGGCTACAGTCACCGCGTTCCTCGCGAGTGAGTCGTCGCTTCCCTTCGCCTCGGAGCAGTAGTCGGACGCGATCACGGCGACAGTCCAGGGGCGTCTCGAAAGCCGAATTCGTGCCGCAGCAGGGTGCGTGCGGCGTAATAACCGGACATGCCGTGCACCCCGGCGCCGGGCGGAGTGGCCGCCGAACACAGGTACACCCCGGGAACCGGTGTGCGCCAAGGGTTAAGGCGTGGTGTGGGTCCGGCGATCGCACGCCACACGGAGTTGGCACCCACGGAGATATCGCCACCGACATAGTTAGCGTTGTGCTCGACCATTCGTGCGGCGGGCACGGAACGTGCTGCGACGACGACGTCGCGGAAGCCAGGTGCCAGCCGCTCGACGACCCGGGTCACCGTCTCGGTCGCATCGACCGTCGAGCCCGAAGGGACGTGGGCGTACGTCCAGAAGGGACGCCGGCCGACGCCATCCACTCGGCCGGGATCGGCCAGGTGCGGGCTTGCCGCCAGCACCATCGGCCAGTCGGCGTGGCGCCCGGCCGCGACCTCCGCCTCGGCGCGCGCCATCTGCTCGCGGGTGCCGCCGAGGTGAAGCGTCGGG
Source organism: Mycobacterium pseudokansasii (assembly GCF_900566075.1). Lineage (NCBI taxonomy): Bacteria > Bacillati > Actinomycetota > Actinomycetes > Mycobacteriales > Mycobacteriaceae > Mycobacterium > Mycobacterium pseudokansasii. The sequence continues at coordinate 1,879,038 of NZ_UPHU01000001.1, forward strand.
GCCTGACTGAGCCGGGAATCCGACCACGGAATCTCGTCACTGAGCACGAAGTCGACTTTCGCCACACCGGAGCCAAACCGGTACCGGCGCAACGCTTTAGCGTACCGATCTGGAAGGGCGTCGCGGTAGACGTGCAGCAGCGTCGTGGGCGCCGTATCGAAAACCACGACACCGCCGGGCGGAGAAGTGATCTCGACGCCTGCGGTCAGCTCACCGCCGTGTGCCCGCAGATCGGCGATCAGCGCGTCGGCGATCACCTGGCTGCCGCCCACCGGGATGGGCCAGCCGACCGAATGGGCGAGGGTGGCCAGCATGAGCCCTGCACCCGCCGACACCAGCGACGGCAACCGAGAAATGGCATGGGCCGCGACGCCAGTGAACAGCGCTCGGGCATCTTCGCCAACCAGGGAGCGCCACGCGGGCGTTCCCTGGGCCAGCATTCGCAATCCGAGGCGCATAGTCGGCGCCAGCGACGTGGGCACCGAACGCTTGTCGCCGAGCATAAGGTCCACGACGGCACCGGAATTCGTCACCAGCGGACCGAGGAGCCGTCGCCAGGACGCACCGTCGTCCAATTCGACGCAGGTGCGGGCCAGGTCGCGGTAGGCGATGGCCGCTGGCCGCCCCGGCAGCGGGTTGGCATACGAGATCTCCGGTACGGCCAGTGTCACACCGCGCGCGGAAAGGTCGAACTCGGCGAAAAACGGCGACGCCAGCGCCAGCGGATGAACCGCTGAACACACGTCGTGCATGACCTCGGGATATTCACCGTCGGCCGCGCTGCGCGCGCCGCCCCCGAACGTCGGCTGGGCCTCGAGTACCTGTACTTCCAGGCCGGCTCGGGCGCAGATGACGGCGGCAGCCAGCCCGTTGGGCCCGCTGCCGACGACGGTGACGTCCACCCGCCGATTACAACCGACCGGGCCGTGGGCGTCGACCCGCAGCGCCCGGCTCCGCCGCGCTCGCGGTCGCCGCTGGGCCGTGGGCGTCGACCCGCAGCGCCCGGCTCCGCCGCGCTCGCGGTCGCCGCTGGGCCGTGGGCGTCGACCCGCAGCGCCCGGCTCCGCCGCGCTCGCGGTCGCCGCTACGCTGTCCGGGTGAACTTGCCTGTTGTATTAATCGCCGACAAACTTGCCCAATCGACGGTCGCTGCCCTGGGAGACCAGGTGGAGGTGCGCTGGGTAGACGGTCCGGACCGCGCGAAGCTGCTGGCCGCAGTGCCCGAGGCCGACGCGCTGCTGGTACGGTCGGCCACCACCGTGGACGCCGAAGTGCTGGCCGCGGCTCCCAGGCTGAAAATCGTGGCACGCGCCGGCGTCGGGCTGGACAACGTCGACGTAGACGCCGCCACCGCCCGCGGTGTGCTGGTGGTCAACGCCCCGACGTCGAACATCCACAGCGCCGCAGAGCACGCCCTCGCGCTGCTACTGGCCGCGGCCCGGCAGATCCCGGCCGCCGACGCCACGCTGCGCGAGCGCACCTGGAAACGGTCCTCGTTCTCCGGCACCGAGATCTTCGGAAAGACCGTCGGCGTCGTCGGATTGGGCCGCATCGGACAGTTGGTCGCGCAGCGGGTCGCCGCTTTCGACGCCCACGTCGTCGCCTACGACCCTTACGTCTCGTCCGCCCGGGCTGCGCAGCTCGGCATCGAACTGCTGCCCCTGGACGACCTGCTGGCCCGCGCCGACTTCATCTCGGTGCACCTGCCCAAGACGCCCGAGACGGCAGGTCTGATCGACAAGGAAGCACTGGCCAGGACCAAGCCCGGCGTCATCATCGTCAACGCCGCCCGCGGCGGCCTGGTGGACGAGGCGGCCCTGGCCGACGCGGTCAGCAGGGGCCACGTGCGCGCTGCCGGTCTTGACGTGTTCGCCAGCGAACCGTGCACCGACAGCCCGTTGTTCGACCTGCCCCAGGTGGTCGTCACCCCGCACCTCGGGGCGTCCACCGCCGAGGCCCAGGACCGGGCCGGAACTGACGTCGCCGAGAGCGTTCGACTGGCGCTGGCGGGGGAGTTCGTTCCCGACGCGGTCAACGTCGGCGCCGGAGTGGTCAGCGAAGAGGTGGCGCCCTGGCTGGATCTAGTGCGCAAGCTCGGAGTGCTGGCCGCCGCGCTGTCCGATGACGCGCCGGTGTCGTTGTCGGTACAGGTTCGAGGTGAGCTTGCCTCCGAAGAGGTTGAGGTGCTGCGGCTTTCGGCGTTGCGCGGGCTGTTTTCGGCGGTGATCGACGAGCCGGTGACCTTTGTCAACGCCCCGGCGCTGGCCGCCGAGCGCGGGGTCTCCGCCGAGATCACCAAGGCCCCCGAAAGCCCCAACCACCGCAGTGTCGTCGACGTCCGTGCGGTCGGCGCGGACGGCTCCGTCGTGAATGTCTCGGGCACGCTGTACGGCCCGCAGCTGACTCAGAAGATCGTGCAGATCAACGGCCGCCACTTCGACATGCGCGCCGAGGGGATCAACTTGATCGTCCACTACGTCGACCAGCCGGGAGCCCTGGGCAAGATCGGCACCGTGCTGGGCGCGGCCGGGGTGAACATCCATGCCGCTCAATTGTCCGAGGACGTCGAGGGTCCGCGCGCGACGATCCTGCTGCGGCTGGATCAGGCTGTGCCCGACGATGTCCGGTCGGCGATGGTGGCGGCAGTCGGCGCCAACAAGATCGAAGTGGTCGACCTGTCGTGAAGCGCGCCGGCGACGATGCAGTGGGGGCACCGCCCGCTTGTGGGGGACGAAGCGATGAGGAGGAGCGCGTCAATGAAGCTCGCGATCATCGCAGGTGACGGCATCGGTCCCGAGGTGATGACCGAAGCGGTCAAAGTCCTCGACGCGGTGCTGCCGGGCGTGCAGAAGACCGGCTACGACCTCGGCGCCAGGCGGTTCCACGCCACCGGCGAGCTATTACCGGACACGGTGCTCGCCGAACTCCGCGAGCACGACGCCATCCTGCTCGGGGCCATCGGGGACCCGTCGGTGCCCAGCGGCGTGCTGGAGCGCGGCTTGCTGCTGCGACTGCGCTTCGAGCTGGACCACCACATCAATCTGCGGCCGGCTCGGCTCTACCCGGGAGTGAGCAGCCCCCTGGCGGGTAACCCCGACATCGATTTTCTGGTGGTGCGCGAGGGAACCGAGGGGCCCTACACCGGTAACGGCGGTGCGATTCGGGTCGGCACGCCCAACGAGGTGGCCACCGAAGTCAGCGTGAACACCGCGTTCGGCGCGCGCAGGGTGGTCGCCGACGCGTTCGAGCGGGCGCAGCGGCGTCGTAAGCATCTGACGCTGGTGCACAAGACCAACGTCCTGACATTCGCCGGAAGCCTGTGGTGGCGGACCGTGCAGGAGACCGGCGAGAAGTTTCCCGACGTCGAGGTGGCGTATCAGCACGTCGACGCGGCCACCATCCACATGATCACCGACCCAGGTCGTTTCGACGTCGTCGTCACCGACAACTTGTTCGGCGACATCATCACCGACCTGGCAGCGGCGGTCTGCGGCGGAATCGGCTTGGCCGCCAGTGGAAACATCGACGCGACCCGGACGAACCCGTCGATGTTCGAGCCGGTGCATGGCAGCGCTCCCGACATCGCCGGTCAGGGCATCGCCGATCCGACCGCGGCGATCATGTCGGTGGCGCTGCTGCTTGCCCACGTCGGCGAGGTCAACGCCGCCGACCGGGTAGACCGGGCGGTCGAGAAGTACCTGGCGACTCGGGGCAACGAACGGCTGGCCACCACCGCCGTCGGCGACCGGATTGCCGCAGCGCTCTAGCTTGCCGCTCGGACGTGCGCGCGAGCGTGCTGCGGCACAATCGGCCACGCCAGCAGCGGAAACAAACCGCACACCGCGAAGGCCAGCGGATAGCCCGACGCCTCGATCACCCCGCCGAATACCGGGGGCCCGATTGCCGCGGTGAGTCGCTGGGTGGTGTTCTGGGCGCCCATCGCGCGCCCGCTCCAGAAACGCCCGGCCACCTCGGGGATCGCGGTGAACGCCAAGCCGTTGTCGAGCACCGTGATCACCGACGCGACGACCATCAGCGCCACCGCCACAGTCGAGTGCAGGTGATCGGCGACCGCCAGCAACATCATCACCAGCGCGGCGGCAACGGCAATCATCCGGATGGGCCGCATCCGGGACCCGACGTGGTCCGACCACCGCCCGGCGGCGATGCGGCCAAGCGCGCCCAGCAATTGCGAGACGCTCATCAACGTGCCGGCGGCCGTGATCGACCAGCCGTGGCTCTTGATCAGCCAGACCAGCATGAACGTCAAGACCACCGTCTGGGGGACCATGAGCAGAGCGGATGTGAGGTGGATTCGCCACAGCACCGCCGTGCCGCGATAGGGATTGGCCAACTCGCTGTGGTCGGCGGCCGACCGCGCCGGCCGCGACGGGTCGCGCACCCACACTGCACAAAGCACTGCTGCCAATGCGCACACCGTCGCCGGGAACAACAGCGCCACCGAGATGGAGCGCTCACCGAGCTCGGGGAGCACGAGTGCGGCCGAGGCGATTCCGAGCGGCTGCGCGGTCTGCCGGATTCCCATCGCCAGGCCGCGCTGCTCCGCGGGAAACCAGCCGGTTACCAGCCGCCCGCTGGCGGTGTTGGCGCTGGCCGCGGCCATACCCCCGGCGAACAGGGCAACGCCCTCGGCGAGCATCGACTGGGGCACCAGGGATGCCCCATAGGCGGCGGCCGCGGTGAGGGCCAAGCCCACGGTGAGCACGATCCGTTCGCCGACCAGGTCCAGCACATATCCCCAGCCGATCAGCGTAAAGACCATGCCGAAGCTGGGCATCGCCGACAGCAGGGCGGCTTCGGACAGGCTGATGCCGCGCACGTCGTTGAGTGCGGGAATCAGGAAGGCAATGCCATTGATGAAGATGGTGGCGCACAACGTCGCGATGAGCGCGATTGCGAGCAGCGACCAACGGCGCGTCGATGTCGTCTGCATCTACTGGTAGTTCTCGTGGCGGCTTTTCGGTAAACCTCGCCGATGCGCCTCCTCCGAGCGATCACGTCGGTGGCGTTGGTGTTTGTCCACCTCGGCCAGGCCCGGGCGAGCCCGCCAGCCGAGGCCTGGTTGGCAGCTCGCGGGCGCGAACGGCTTGTCGCCAGCGATGCCGGCGAATCGATTGCCGCCGCGCTCGGGTCTCCAAGCCGGGCGGCAACAGGCGAGTCGGCACCAACGGCACCGCCGCCAGCGGGAACAACCCGCACAGCGCCCAGGCCAGCGGATAGGCCGCCGTCGTGATAAGCGCACCGAACAGCGGGGGCCCGGCGGCCGCCATTAGGCGCTGCGTGGTGTTCTGGGTCCCCAGCGCGCGCCCGCTCCAATAGGGTCCGGCGAACTCGGTGATCGCCGTTGCCTCCAACCCGTTGTCGAGTACCGCGATCACCGAGATAGCGATCATGAGCAACACGGCATATCGCGAACCGATGTTGTCGGTAAGCGCCAACAAGAACAGGGCCGACGCGGCGGCGACGGCGATGATGCGGACGGGCCGCATCCGTGAGCCGACGTAGTCCGACCAGCGGCCGACCGCGATACGACCCAGCGCACCCAGCAGCTGCGAAACGGTCACCAAACCGCCGGCCGCCGCGACCGACCAACCGTGATGGTTCATCAGCCAGACCAACATGAACGTCACGGTCACCGTCTGCGGCATCATCAGCAGCGCGGACATCGCGTGGATGCGCCACAATACCGATGACCCCCGATATGGACTGGCCAGCTCTTCGTCGGTGGCGACTTTGCGGGACTTGCGCGGCGCGTTGGCTACTCCGAGCAGGCTGGCCACCGCAGCCACGGTGCACGCGACGGCGGGAAACATCAGTCCGGCATGGGCGCCTCGTTCGGCCAGCTCCGGTATGACCAGCGCGCCCAGCGCGATTCCCAACGGTTGCGCGGTCTGCCGGATCCCCATCGCCAGTCCTCGTTGATGCGGTGGAAACCAGCCCGATACCAGCCGGCCGCCGGCACTGTTGCTGCTGGCGGCCGCCATGCCGCCCAAAAACAGGTAGATGCCCATCAGGGGCAGCGAGTGCACGGACGCCGCGGCATAGGCGGCTGCGGCGGTGAGAGCCGAGCCCACGGTCATCACAATCCGCTCACCCACACGGTCCAGGACGTAACCCCAGGCCACCAGCGTTACCACCATGCCCCAGCTGGGCATCGACGCCAACAGACCCGCTTGTGTCAGTGGGGTTCCGCGCGCGGCTTCCAGGCGGGGGATCAGGAAGGCGACGCCGTTGATGAACAGAAACGACGTCGAGGTCACCAGCAGCGAGACGACCACGATCGACCAGCGTGCAAACAAGCTCAATTCGCCCGGGTCGCTCGGTTGACGCGGCATTGGCTCATGCTCGCACAAGCATGCCAAGTGCAGGTGATTCGCGGGCGCGGTACGCTACCCCGCTTTGTGCGCGGTGAGCAAGAAAGCCGAGACCTTTACCCGGTTTCTTTCGTCGACCTCGTAGTCATCTAACGAGACGCCCGGGATCCGAGATAGGACCTCGGCCAAGTGAACATGGATGAACGCCGGCCGGATCTCGTCGATCGCCCAATACCGTGAAACAGCTTCTCGCAATTCAGTTTCGGTAACGAGATTTGGAGGCGCCGCGGGAGCATCGGGCGGCAGCTCGATGTCGGCCGGGAGCGCGGTCGCGGTCGACGCCAGGACATAGTAGGACGCGCCCGGGGCGGCGGCACGGTGCACCGAGCGGATGTAGTCGTCGCGCGAATCGACCGGAAGCGATTCGAACAGGGTGCTGTCGATGATGGTGTTGAACCGGCCGTCGTAGCCGCAAAGTGACGTCAGGTCATCCTGCACGAACGTGACCGTGCTGAGCCCTCGATCGTCGGCGGCTTGCTTGGCCTTGGCGATCGCGGTGCCAGACACGTCGACACCCATGACTGTGTGCCCGAGTGCGGCGAGCGCAAGCGACAGCTCGGCGACCCCACAACCGGCATCGAGAACCTCGCTGCGGATCTTGCCGGCCCGTATCAGTGCCGCGATTTCCGGTTGCGGTTCGCCAATGTTCCACGGCGGCGGTCCCCCGAAGACACCATGTTCGCGATATGCGGCTTCCCAATCCATCAATTCGCGGTTCACGGCCCGAACCCTAGCCGAGAGGCGCAGATTAGTAGGACGCCGACGGTCGTTCGCAGCCGGGCGTGCGCGCCAACAATGTTTGAGAGCTTCTCGTCGGGCGGTGCCGGTCTGAATCCTCGCCCATGAGGCTCATCCGAATGCGCGTCGATTCGCCAGTCCTGACGGCCCGTCTGGCCGATCGGCCTTTGTCGCATCGAAGGCTCGGCGGACGACCCCGGGGGATGACCGTCCGGGAACCGCGGAACACCTGTTCGGTACGCCGAACTTCACCGGCCGCTCCTGGCCGTTGGCCGACGTCCGGCTGCCCGGAAAGGTCGCCGGCGCGCACGTCCTACCCGGTTGTTAATCACGGGCTTGAACTGGTTTCCGTGGAAGTCGGCCGAGGGAATGTTCGGCTTCGCGGTCCTCCGCATCGGGCGGGCGCAGGCCGACGGGCACCAAGGGTGCCGCGGACAGTGGGAACAGCCCACACAATGCGAGCGCCAATGGATATCCGCCGACCGTGATCATCGCTCCGAATGCCGGCGGGCCTGCCAAGGTCATCAGCCGCTGGGTCGTGTTCTGAACGCCCAGCGCGCGCCCACTCCAGAATTGTCGGGCGAATTCGGTGATCGCAGTGGCCTCGAGCCCGTTGTCCATCACCGTGATCACCGAGACCATGACCATGAACGCCACCGCAAGCGGCGAATCGAGCTGATTGGCCAAAGACAGCATGAGTAACGTGACGCTGGTGGCGAGCGCGACGATGCGGGGCGCATGCGCGATCCCACACAATCGGACCAGCTGCCGGCCGCAATGCGGGTCAACGCACCGAGTAGTTGAGTGATGGTCACCAGCGCACCGGCAGCTCGCACCGACCACCGTGGTTGCCGGTCAACCAGACCAGCATGAAGGTCACCGTCATCGACTGCGGGCATCACCATGAGTGCTGAAATCGCGTGGATCCGCCACAGCACGGCGCTGCCGCGATAGGGGTTCACGAGCTCGGCATCGGCGGCCGCGGTCCGTGGCTTGCGCGGCGGGTCGTGTGCGATCAGGGCGTCGACTACGGCCGACACCGCGCACGCCGATGCCGGAAACAGCAGTCCCAAGCTTGGACGGTGCTCAGCGAGCTGCGGAATCACCAAGGCGCCCATGGCGATTCCCAACGGTTGCGCGGTCTGGCGGACTCCCATGGCCAGCCCCCGCTGATGCGCCGGAAACCACCCCGCCACCACGCGGCCGCAGGCGGGATTGCAGCTGGCCGCCGCCATCCCGCCCAAGAACAACAGCGCTCCCATCGCCACCAGCGAGTTAACCGATGCCGCGGCGAAGGCGCTGACCGCGGTCAACGCGGAGCCGGTCGCGAGCACCCTACGTTCTCCGATGCGGTCCGCCACATAACCCCAGGCGATCAGCGCGACCACCATGCCCAGGCTCGGCATTGCCGACAGCAAACCCGCTTCGGCCAGCGCGGTGCCGCGCGCAGCTTCCAATGCGGGAATCATGAACGGAACGGCGTTGATAAAGCAGAACGCACTGGCGGTTACCGTCAGCGCAATAGCGACGATCGATCAGCGCAACGCCGCGCTGACCGGCTCCGCGGCCATCAAGCCATGCTCGCACAGATGTCATTGGTTGTATGCCTTCTGTTGTCCAGCAATTTCCCGGGGATTAATGGGCTTGTGCGGACCAGCGGTCAGCCTGGTCCGGCCCGCAGCGCCCGGCTGCGCCGGGCTCGCGACCGTCTGGGTTCGATGACGACGGCCCGCAGCGCCCGGCTGCGCCGGGCTCGCGACCGTCTGGGTTCGATGACGACGGCCCGCAGCGCCCGGCTGCGCCGGGCTCGCGACCGTCTGGGTTCGATGACGACGGCCCGCAGCGCCCGGCTGCGCCGGGCTCGCGACCGTCTGGGTTCGATGACGACGGCCCGCAGCGCCCGGCTGCGCCGGGCTCGCGACCGTCTGGGTTCGATGACGACGGCCCGCAGCGCCCGGCTGCGCCGGGCTCGCGACCGTCTGGGTTCGATGACGACGGCCCGCAGCGCCCGGCTGCGCCGGGCTCGCGACCGTCGTTAGGCTCATCTGAATGCGCCTTGGTCGAATCGCCAGTCCTGACGGCCCGTCCGGCCGATCGGCCTTCGTCAGCATCGAAGGCTCACTGGACGACCCCGGGGGGATGACCGTCCGGGAAATCGCAGAACACCCGTTCGGTACGCCGACCTTCACCGGCCGCTGCTGGCCGTTGGCCGACGTCCGGCTGCTGGCACCGATACTTGCCAGCAAGGTGGTGTGCGTCGGCAAGAATTACGCCGATCACATCGCTGAAATGGGCGGCCAACCGGGCGCAACTCCGGCCGACCCCGTCATATTCCTCAAGCCCAATACCGCAATCATCGGTCCCAATGTGCCGATTCGGTTGCCCGCCAACGCATCCCCGGTTCACTTCGAGGGTGAGCTGGCGATAGTAATCGGACGGCCATGCAAGGACGTCCCAGCCGCCCAGGCGGCCGACAACATCCTCGGCTACACCGTCGCCAACGACGTATCCGCACGCGATCAGCAACAGTCCGACGGCCAATGGACCCGGGCGAAAGGCCACGACACGTTTTGTCCGGTCGGCCCGTGGATCGTCACCGACCTGGATCCGCTAGACCCAGCCGATCTCGAACTGCGCACCGAAGTCAACGGCGAAGTCAAACAGCATGCCCGCACGTCGCTGATGATCCACCACATCGGCGCCATCGTGGAATGGATCTCGGCGGTCATGACATTGCTGCCCGGAGACCTCATTCTCACCGGAACGCCGGCCGGAGTCGGTCCCATCGAAGACGGTGACACCATCTCCATCACCGTGGAAGGCATCGGCACCCTTACCAATCCCGTAGTGCGCAAAGGAAAGTCGTGACCGCAACCGCTCCTGAAGAAGAAGCAACCTGCGTTCGGGTCCGATTCTGCCCGTCGCCCACCGGTATTCCCCACGTCGGCATGGTCCGCACCGCGCTGTTCAACTGGGCCTACGCTCGTCACACGGGCGGCACCTTCGTCTTCCGCATAGAAGACACCGACGCCCAGCGCGACAGCGAGGAAAGCTATCTGGCACTGCTCGACGCGTTGCGCTGGCTCGGCCTGAACTGGGACGAGGGCCCCGAGGTCGGTGGACCCTACGGCCCATACCGCCAGTCACAGCGCACCGAGATCTACCGTGATGTCATCGCCCAGCTGCTCGCGGCAGACGAGGCCTACTACGCCTTTTCGACACCCGAAGAGGTCGAGGCCCGCCATATCGCCGCCGGCCGCAACCCCAAGTTGGGCTACGACAATTTCGACCGGCACCTGACCGACTCCCAGCGCGCGGCATACCTGGCAGAGGGCCGCCAGCCGGTAGTGCGACTGCGGATGCCCGACACCGATCTCAGCTGGAACGACTTGGTTCGCGGCCCCACCACATTCGCGGCCGGCTCGGTGCCCGACTTCGCGTTGACCCGCGCCAACGGAGATCCGCTGTACCCGTTGGTGAACCCGTGCGACGACGCGTTGATGAAGATCACGCACGTGCTGCGCGGCGAGGACCTGCTGCCGTCGACGCCGCGACAGCTCGCGCTGTACCAATCCCTGATCCGGATCGGGATAGCCGAATGCATTCCGGAGTTCGCCCATCTGCCAACGGTATTGGGGGAGGGGACCAAGAAGCTCTCGAAACGCGACCCGCAGTCGAATCTGTTCGCGCACCGCGACCGCGGCTTCATTCCCGAAGGGTTGTTGAATTACCTTGCGCTGCTCGGCTGGTCGATCGCCGACGACCGCGATCTGTTCAGCCTCGACGAGATGGTGGCGGCGTTCGACGTTTCCGACGTGAACTCGAATCCGGCGCGGTTCGACCAGAAGAAAGCCGACGCCCTCAACGCCGAGCACATCCGGATGCTCGATGCCGAAGACTTCTCTCGCCGGCTCCGCGATTACCTGGACGCACACGGCCATCGCATCGAGTTGGACGACGCGGCCTTCGCCACCGCCGCCGAGTTGGTGCAGACCCGAATCGTGGTGCTCGGCGATGCGTGGGACCTGTTGAAGTTCCTCAGCGACGACCAGTACGCAATCGATCCCAAAGCTGCCGCCAAGGAACTGGGTCCTGACGCGGCTCCGGTTCTCGACGCGGCCGTGGCCGCGCTCGGAGGGGTGTCCGACTGGACCGCGGGCCACATCGAGGAGGCGCTCAAGGCTGCGCTGATCGAAGGCCTCGAGCTCAAACCCCGCAAGGCTTTCGGACCGATCCGAGTGGCCGCCACCGGCACCACGGTCAGCCCGCCGCTGTTCGAGTCATTGGAGTTGCTCGGCCGCGACCGCAGCCTGGCGCGGCTCACTTCAGCTCGCGATTCGGTCACCAAGTAGTGGCATGGCGCAGAATAGAACCCGGGCGTGCGGATCGCCGGGCTAGTTTTTGGTAGTCTGCACGTCGGCCTACAACGGCTGGCAGCGGCGGTCCGCGGAGACCTGGCAATGGTCCCCAAGAACCGCTCTGACCAGCGGTTTCAGGTGACCGATGGGGTATGGTGTAATTGGCAACACAGCTGATTCTGGTTCAGCCATTCTAGGTTCGAGTCCTGGTACCCCAGCAAAGTCCCACCGACGCGAAGCAGATGCAGAGTGATTAGGTGGGCTTACCGCGGTGAGCTATGCTGACAGCTCGGATCGGTTCTGGCCCCGTCGTCTAGCGGCCTAGGACGCCGCCCTCTCACGGCGGTAGCGTGGGTTCGAATCCCATCGGGGCTACACGAGTTACATTTCAGCTGCACCGGTCCCCAGCACGGCCGGTGCGGTTGAACCGCCCACAGGCATGTGTGGCAGTCCCAGCTTGCGGTGGTCCCACGAGCGGGTGCGGTGACTGACGATGCGGACGCCGACGCGCTTGTTCATCATCTGGTCGACCATGGGCCTCAGTTCGTCACTGTAGGGCCCGGTGTAGCGCTCCCACACGCTGACTCCGACGCGGAACAGGGCGTCGGGCTCGTCGACGATCTCCGCGATGCCCTCGAAGGACACCCCGCGCAGCGTGTCGTAGGTGTTGCCGTCCTCGAGCAGGAAGCTCACCCGAGGATCCCGCTTGAGGTTGACGGCCTTCTGCGACTTTGCCTTGGTTTCCAGCCAGATTTCGCCGTCGACCACCGCATACCACATGGCCGTCAGGTGTGGCTGGCCATCCGGCCCGATGGTGGCCAGCGTGCCGGTGCGGCTCTTGTTGACGAAGTCGACGATTTCTGCCTCGGTCATGACGATCTGCGCGCGCTGGTTGGTTCCCATGGCGTCAGTGTGTCAGGTGGTCGTGACGCCCACGCGGCGGCGTCAGCCGGCCGGGCGGGCCTCCCAGGGTGAGGCCGCTAGAGCCGGCGAGTGATCTCCTCGGCCGCCGCCAACAGGTCGGCGGCCCAGCGCGCACCCGGGCGCCGCCCGATCCGGTCGACGGGACCGGAAACCGAGATGGCAGCGACCACAACGCCGCGGCGATCGCGCACCGGCGCCGACACGCTTGCCACCCCAGCTTCCCGTTCGGCCACGCTTTGCGCCCAACCCCGCCGGCGCACTTCGGCCAGCACCCGTTCGCCGAATTTCGCGTTGGGCAACACCGCCTGTTGGATCGCCGCGTCACTGTGGGCCAGCAGCACTTTGGCGCCCGAGCCGGCCGTCATCGGCAATCTCGCTCCAACCGGAACCGTATCGCGAAGGCCTGCAGCCGGTTCCAGCGCAGCCACGCAGACCCGTGTCGTGCCCTCGAGACGATACAACTGCACGCTCTCGCCGGTGGTCTCGCGCAATTTTGGCAGCACCGCGTTGCTTGCGGCGAGCAGCGAATCGTTGACTTGGGCTGCCAGTTCGGACACCGCGGGACCAAGCCGCCACCGGCCCTCCTCGTCGCGTCCCAGCAGGCGATGCACCTCGAGAGCGGCTGCCAGCCGATATGCGGTGGCCCTCGGCAGGCCGGTTCGGTCACAAAGTTCGGCCAGTCCGCACGGAGATTCCGCGATCGCGTGCAGCAGACCCACGGCTTTGTCGAGCACGCCGATGCCGCTATGCTGTCTCACATCAAGATACTAACGTCTCATATTCTGAGAACAAAGCCCGGTGGTTCAGTGAGCCGCTATTGAGTGAATCGAGGCAATCCGAGATGGCAGTTCAGACTCGCAGGCCCCGCACGTTGGCGGAGAAGGTTTGGGACGACCACATCGTGGTGTCCGGTCGCGCCTCTGAACAAGGAGACGGGCCCGACTTGATCTACATCGATCTGCATCTGGTGCACGAGGTCACCAGCCCGCAGGCGTTCGACGGTTTACGGCTGGCCGGTCGCCGAGTGCGGCGTCCCGACCTGACCATTGCCACCGAGGACCACAACGTGCCCACCGTCGACATCGACAAGCCGATCGCCGACCCGGTATCCCGCACCCAGGTGGAGACGTTGCGGCGCAACTGCGCCGAATTCGGTATCCGGCTGCATCCGATGGGCGACATCGAGCAGGGCATCGTGCACGTCGTCGGACCGCAATTGGGCCTCACCCAACCGGGAATGACGATCGTCTGCGGCGATAGCCATACCTCGACCCACGGCGCATTCGGCGCATTGGCAATGGGTATCGGCACATCCGAAGTCGAGCACGTGCTGGCAACCCAGACGCTGCCGCTGCGGCCGTTCAAGACCATGGCGGTCAATGTCGAAGGGCAACTGCCGCCGGGCGTATCGGCCAAGGACATCATCCTGGCGCTGATCGCCAAGATCGGCACCGGCGGCGGACAGGGTCACGTCATCGAATACCGGGGCGCCGCCATCGAATCGCTGTCCATGGAAGCTCGCATGACGATCTGCAACATGAGCATCGAAGCCGGTGCCCGAGCCGGCATGGTGTCACCGGACGAAACCACCTACGAGTTCCTGCGCGGCCGTCCGCACGCGCCAACCGGTGACCGGTGGGACGCCGCTGTGGCCTATTGGCGACAATTGCGGACCGACCCCGGGGCCGTCTTCGATTCCGAGGTGTACCTCGATGCCACCTCATTGAGTCCCTATGTCACCTGGGGAACCAACCCCGGACAGGGAGTGCCGCTGGCCGGCGCGGTGCCCGACCCGGAGCTGATGACCGACGACGCCGAGCGGCAGGCTGCCGAGAAAGCGTTGGCCTATATGGACCTTCGGCCCGGAACGGCAATGCGCGACATCGCCGTCGACGCCGTGTTCGTCGGGTCGTGCACCAACGGCCGCATTGAAGACCTGCGGGTGGTAGCCGATGTCTTGCGCGGCCGCAAGGTGGCGCCGGGCGTGCGGATGCTCATCGTTCCGGGATCCATGCGGGTCCGCGCGCAGGCCGAAGCGGAAGGCCTGGGTGAGATCTTTGCCGCCGCAGGCGCCGAATGGCGGCAGGCGGGATGCTCGATGTGCCTGGGAATGAATCCCGATCAGCTCGCTCCCGGGGAGCGCTGCGCCGCGACATCCAACCGCAACTTCGAAGGGCGACAGGGAAAAGGGGGCCGTACGCATTTGGTTTCACCGGCCGTTGCCGTCGCGACCGCTGTTCGCGGCACCCTTTCCGCGCCGGCTGATTTGAATTGAACTCAACGGGTTAGGGGAAGAGCATGGAAGCCTTTCACACTCACACCGGCATTGGTGTGCCGCTGCGACGGTCCAATGTCGATACCGACCAGATCATCCCCGCGGTCTTCCTGAAGCGCGTCACCCGAACCGGTTTCGAGGACGGCTTGTTCGCGAGTTGGCGCTCAGATCCTTCGTTCGTGCTGAACCTCAGTCCCTTTGACCGCGGCTCGGTCTTGGTCGCCGGGCCGGACTTCGGCACGGGATCCTCGCGAGAGCATGCGGTCTGGGCGCTCATGGACTTCGGATTCCGGGTGGTTGTCTCGTCTCGATTCGGTGACATTTTTCGCGGCAACGCCGGCAAGGCGGGGCTGCTGGCGGCCGAAGTCGACCAAGACGGCGTCGAACTGCTTTGGAAGCTCATCGAGCAGAGTCCGGGGTTGGAAATCACTGTCAATCTTCAAGATCGAAATATCACCGCCGGAACAGTGGTGCTGCCGTTCAAGATTGACGACCACACCGCGTGGCGACTTCTTGAAGGTCTGGATGATATAGCCCTTACGCTGCGAAAACTCGACGAAATCGAGTCTTATGAAGCGGCTTACCCGGCGTGGAAACCGCGCACTCTGCCCGGCTCGTGAAGGGCCCATCGATGCGGAATTTCGGCTGCCGCAAGCCGGGGTAAAGCGGGCAAGCCGGGTTCATTTGAAGGCTGCGCCACCGGTCAAGGGCGGCAATCGGATTGCGAAAATTGCCGTTCCCGGGTCCCGAAATTGCGCGTGGCTCTTGGCAATTTGCCAGGTGAGGGTTTACCGTGTCCACTAGTCGGTTCCATTAACGAGGACCACTAGCTTCGGAGGGTTGGATGAACAAAGCAGAGCTCATTGACGTGCTCACACAGAAATTGGGCTCGGACCGTCGCCAGGCGACCGCCGCCGTCGAGAATGTCGTCGACACCATTGTGCGCGCCGTGCACAAGGGCGACAGCGTAACCATTACCGGATTCGGCGTCTTCGAACAGCGCCGCCGCGCGGCCCGCGTGGCTCGCAATCCCCGGACCGGCGAGACGGTAAAGGTGAGGCCGACTTCTGTCCCGGCGTTCCGGCCCGGTGCGCAATTCAAAGCGGTTGTGGCTGGCGCACAGAAGCTCCCGGCGGAAGGACCCGCCGTGAAGCGTGGTGTGGGGACGAGTGCCGCCAAGAAGGCGGCGAAGAAGGCACCTGCGCGCAAGGCTGCGACCAAGGCGCCCGCCAAGAAGGCCGCGACCAAGGCGCCCGCCAAGAAGGCCGCGACCAAGGCGCCCGCCAAGAAGGCCGCGACCAAGGCACCCGCCAAGAAGGCCGCGACCAAGGCACCCGCCAAGGCGACCAAGGCGACGGCGAAGAAGACCGCCGCCAAGGCGCCGGTGCGCAAGGCGGCCACCAAGGCACCGGCGAAGAAGGCCGCAGTGAAGCGGCCGGCCACCAAGGCACCGGCCAAGAAGGCGACGAGCACCAGGCGCGGTCGTAAGTAAGTCAGTACACCGCCGATACCCTTTGGGTGGCAGCGATGCCGCCCAAAGGGTATCTGTGCGTTAGGCCCGTACGTTGGCGGCCAGCGCGCCACCGATATGGTCGGCCGCAATGAGCCGCCCGCGGGAGAGCGAAAGCACCCAGGTGCTGCCTTTGTGGTTGCGGGACCTGTCCGGGCGCACGCCTTCGCGCTCGCACCACCATGCGATGAGATCCGGAATTACCCTGCCCTGCGTGCAGATCACCGGCGTGCCCGGCTGTGCGGCGATCCGCAGCACCCGATGCCGGCCCCGTTTGGGGTTCTTGGCATAGGCCTCCTCGGTGAGGGCGCGTTCGTTGTGAATGCTCACACCCAGTTCCTCGGCGAGCGGCTGCACCGTCTGATGACAGCGCAGCCGGTCGGCGGCGTACACGGTAGTAGCGCCGAAGGCCAGTAACTGCCCGACAAGCGCCTCGGCCTGCGCACGTCCCTTCTTGTCGAGCGGTCGTTTGGTGTCGTCGCCGGAGAAGCGGGACTTGCTGCCGGCGGTACCGTGCCGGACCACCAGCACCGTCTTGGTGTCCGCCGGCTGTTTGGCGAACCGGCCCAAGACCTTTCGATCCTGTGCATAGTCGAGCCGCTCCATGGCGCCGGCGATCGGCAACCAGACCAGCTCGTCGACCTCGGCACCGGCCGCGAATTCCCCGCCGACGCGGCGCGCAGCCCAGTAGTAGACCTTCTTGACGCCTTGGTCGATCGGGTAACTCGTCATGACGAGACGCCGGCCAAGGTGCGCCTGCTGACCGGTCTCCTCGAACACCTCGCGCACCGCCGCCACCGCCGCGGTTTCCCCGGGATCCACTTTGCCCTTCGGTAGCGACCAGTCGTCGTAACGGGGACGGTGGATCACGGCAATCTCGACTGCTCCCTTGGCCTTTCCCGGACGCCACAACACAGCGCCGGCGGCATGCACGATCCTGCCCTCCGTGCATCGGCGGACGGACGTGCTGGGGATCGACACGTTAACTCCTGCAGGTCAATTCGGCCTGGGCCGCTCGCGGTCGTGGATGTGGCACAAATCAGCGGGAGTCGCCCGGTGTCAGGGACTGCGATGCCGCTCCATCAGCGATACCTGGTGGTCGCGCACACTGTGGCCGTCCTGGGGCGCCGCCGTCCATTGTCCGTCCGGGCCCAGCTCCCAACAGCGGGTGGCCGGGTCCAGCGCGGACTCGAACAAATCATCCAGCTGTGCGGTCAGCCTGGGATCCTTGACCTGAGCCATCACCTCAACACGCCGGTCGAGATTGCGGTGCATCATGTCGGCGCTGCCGATCCAGAACTCGTCGATGGCGCGGAAATGCAGGATTCGCGAGTGTTCCAGGAAGCGGCCGAGAATGGAACGCACGGTGACGTTTTCCGAGAAACCTTCGGCGCCGGGGCGTAACGCGCAGATGCCACGCACCACCACCTCGGTGGGCACTCCCGCCTGGGATGCGCGGTAGAGCGCGTCGATGACCTGCTCGTCGACAAGGGCGTTCATCTTGAGCCGGATGTGCCCGTTACCGTTTTCCCGGTGCGCGGCCACCTCCCGCTCGACGCGCTCGATGATGCCGGTGCGAATCCCGTGCGGAGCCACCAACAGGTTGCGGTAGGAGACCTTGCGTGAGTAACCGGTCAGCGAATTGAACAAGTCGGTCAGGTCGGCTCCGATATCGGGCGCGGCCGTCAACAGGCCGACGTCCTCGTACAGCCGGGCGGTCTTACTGTTGTAATTGCCGGTCCCGACATGGCAATACCGCCGGATCAACGGGCCCTCTCGGCGAACGACCAATGCGGTCTTGCAGTGGGTCTTGAGTCCGACGATCCCATACGCCACATGCACGCCGGCCTGCTCGAGTTGCCGTGCCCACCGAATGTTGGCCTGCTCGTCGAAGCGGGCCTTGATCTCGACCAGCGCGACCACCTGCTTGCCCGCTTCGGCCGCGTCGATCAACGCCCTGACAATCGGGGAATCCCCGGAGGTGCGGTACAGCGTCTGCTTGATCGCCAGCACGTCGGGATCAGCGGCGGCCTGCTCGATGAACCGCTGCACGCTGGTGGAGAACGAATCATAGGGATGGTGCACCAGCACGTCGCCCTCGCGCAGCGTCGCGAAGATGCTCTTAGGTGTTTCCCGCTCGGCGAACGCGGGATGGGTGGCCGGAACGAATGTCCGGTCTTTGAGCGCCGGACGGTCCAGGCCGTAAATCTGCCACAACGACGACAGATCCAGTAGCCCCGGTACCTCGATGACGTCACCGGGATGGACGTCGAGTTCGCGCAGCAGCAACTCCAGCATGCCTTCGGTCATGTCGTCGGCGACTTCGAGCCGCACCGGCGATCCGAACCGGCGGCGCGCCAGTTCCCGTTCGAGCGCCTGCAGCAGGTCTTCGTCGCGGTCCTCTTCGACCTCGAAGTCGGCGTTGCGGGTGATCCGGAACGCGTGATGCTCGACGATTTCCATTCCCGGGAACAGCACCGGAAGGAAGGCCGCGATGAGCTCCTCCACCGGCAGGAACCGGTGGACCGTTTGCCCCTCTGTCCCGTCGGCATCGCTGTGGCCGACCAGCTCGACAAAGCGGTCGACGTTGTCGGGCACCTTGACCCGGGCGAAGTGCTGACCGCCGTCGTCGGGTTGGCGCACGGTGACCGCCAGATTCAGGCTGAGCCCGCTGACGAACGGGAACGGGTGCGCGGGGTCCACGGCCAGCGGGGTCAGGACGGGGAAGACCTGCTCGTTGAAGTAGGTCGATAATTGCTCGCGCTCAGTCTCATTCAGATCGGACCAGGTGATGATGTAGATACCTTCTTCACCGAGCGCCGGCAGCACCGAATCGAGGAACACCCGCGCGTGCCGGCCGGCGATCTGCTGGGTTTGCTCGCCGATCCGGCCGAGCTGCTCACGCGGTGTCAGACCGTCCGCGGAACGCACCGACAACCCCATTTCGTCGCGGCGTTTGAGACCGGCCACCCGCACCATGTAGAACTCGTCGAGGTTGGACGCGAAGATCGCCAGGAACTTGGCTCGCTCCAACAACGGCATGGAGTTGTCGGCGGCAAGCGCCAGCACCCGAGCATTGAAATCCAGCCAGCTCAGCTCGCGGTTGAGGTAGCGGTCTTCGGGCAGCCGGTCGGTGATCGCCGCAGGTGTCGCAGCCGGGGGTGCCGTCAGTGCCGAGTCGCCTTGATGCCATGCGCCTTCGTCTGGCTGCGCCTCCGTGACTGGACTGGTTTCGGTTTCGGTCACCCAGCGATCATTGCTTATCACCCGGTGACGTTGCCAGCACCCAGCCGACATCAATCTGACGTTGGTGTGCCGTTCACCTTCGGACGGACCCGCACCACCGGCTACCGGTGACCGATGGCTCGCGCGGTCGCCGGCCCGACGCCCAGGCGGCGGGCGGCCGCCAAGTCCGCCGGCGTGTCGACGTCGCACCGCAGGCCGGGCCAGGCGCCGGTGAGCTCGACCGCACCCGAACGGCGGTGCCGCGCGGACGAATCCGGCCCGAACTGCGGGTCGAGCGCGGCGCCGAAGGCACACAGCGCGGCCGTTCCCGTCCCGCGCCGGTCGGCGACGAAGCTGCGCTGGTGCTGGCGTGCCGCAGCGATCGCCTCGGCAAGCTCCTGCGGCTGCAGCGCCGGTAAATCACCTTGCAGCACAACAAGATTCGTCAAAGATCCGGCCATCGTGCGTTCGGCGACGGCGATGGCGTTGTTGAGCGGGTCGGCATCGTCTTGCGGCGTCGGGTCGGCCAGCACCTCGGCGCCGAGCCCGGCTGCCGCAGCCGCGGCAGCCTCGTCGGGCGTGATGACGGTGATCGAGTGCAATGCGCGCACGCGAGCTGCCGCCGTCAACGTGTCGACCAGCATGGCCAGTACCACATTTTCCCGCGTCCGCGCCGAGAACACCGGGGCCAGCCGGGTCTTGGCGGCCGCCAACCGCTTGACGGCGACGATCAAGCCGACATCACCGTTACCGTCGGCCTGTGTGCCGCTCATGAAGGTCATCCTGCCAGCGCCGGTTTCCGGGTGAACGGTGAGCGTCGGGCTGGACATGGCGGTGGCCGGCTGGCGGGTCTACTGTGTAGCGGCTGCAGCTGCCATAACGGACAAAAAGGGGGTGTGCGGATGGCCGGCACGGGAACCGTTGCGGTGATGGGGGCCGGCGCGTGGGGCACCGCGCTGGCCAAGGTGCTGGCCGACGCCGGTGGTGAGGTCATCCTGTGGGCCCGACGAGCCGACGTCGCCGAGCAGATCAACAGCACCCGATACAACCCCGACTATCTGCCCGGCACGTTGCTGCCGCCCGGCATCCGTGCCACCCCCGAGGCCGAGGAGGCGCTGCGCGGCGCAGCCACGGTCCTGCTGGGCGTTCCGGCGCAGACGCTGCGCGCCAATCTGAAGCGGTGGGCCGGCTTGTTGCCCGAGGACGCGACCCTGGTCAGTTTGGCCAAGGGCATCGAACTCGGCACCCTGATGCGGATGAGTCAGGTGATCACCTCGGTGACCGGAGTAGACCCGGCACACGTCGCGGTGATCTCCGGGCCCAACCTGGCCAGTGAGATCGCCGAGTGTCAGCCGGCTGCCACCGTCGTCGCATGCAGCGACTCCGGCCGGGCGGTCGCCCTGCAGCGTGCGCTGAACAGTGGCTACTTTCGTCCGTACACCAACAGCGATGTCATCGGCACCGAGATCGGTGGCGCCTGCAAGAACGTCATTGCGCTGGCGTGCGGGATGGCCGTCGGCGTCGGGTTGGGCGAAAACACCGCGGCGGCCATCATCACCCGCGGGCTGGCCGAAATCATGCGGCTCGGAATCGCGCTGGGCGCCAAGGGCGCGACACTGGCCGGGCTGGCCGGCGTGGGTGACCTGGTGGCCACGTGCACCTCGCCACATTCGCGCAACCGGTCGTTCGGCGAGCGACTGGGCCGGGGCGAGACCATGCAGTCGGCGTTGCAGCACCGCGACGGCCACGTCGTCGAGGGGGTCACGTCGTGTGAGGCGGTGCTCGCGCTGGCGTCCAGCTACGACGTCGAGATGCCGCTGACCGACGCCGTGCACCGGGTCTGTCATAAGGGGCTGTCGGTGAACGAGGCGATAGCGCTGTTGCTGGGTCGCAGCACCAAACCCGAGTAAGCAGCCCGGGCCACTCGCCGCTGAACATCGTCGAACCGGTAATTACGCAGGCCCCTACTCGAACTTCCGCTGCGAAGTTACAGGCTCGATGCATCGTCATCGAGCAAGCGCACGGACGGGCGGAGGGCGGCAGCCGGGTGTCGTCGCGTCCCACCCGGTAGCCTCTGAAGGTTGTGAGTGCCAGCGACCGGCGTGTCCGGGTTGCCGTCGTGTTCGGCGGCCGCAGCAACGAGCACGCCATCTCCTGCGTGTCGGCGGGCAGCATCCTGCGCAACCTCGACCCGCACCGGTTCGAGGTGATCGCGATCGGCATCACGCCACAAGGCTCATGGGTGCTCACCGACGGCAACCCCGACGCCCTGGCCATCACCAACCGGCAACTTCCCGCGGTCAGCTCCGAATCGGGCATGTTGCTGGCGTTGCCCGCCGACCCGCAGTGGGGCGGCCGGCTGGTGTCGTTGCCGCCGGGTGCCGGTGAGGTGTTGGCCTCCGTCGACGTGGTGTTCCCGGTGCTGCACGGCCCCTACGGGGAGGACGGCACCATCCAGGGACTGCTCGAGCTTGCCGGTGTGCCCTATGTCGGGGCCGGTGTGCTGGCCAGTGCCGCGGGCATGGACAAGGAATTCACCAAGAAGCTGCTGGCCGCTGACGGGCTTCCGGTCGGGCCGCACGCGGTGCTGCGCCCGTCGCGGCCGGCATTGAGTCTTGACGAGCGCGAGCGGTTGGGGCTGCCGGCATATGTCAAGCCCGCGCGCGGCGGCTCGTCGATCGGCGTCAGTCGGGTGTCAAGCTGGGATGAGTTGCCCGCCGCGGTCGCCGAGGCGCGCCGCCACGATCCGAAGGTGATCGTCGAGGCCGCCGTCAACGGCCGTGAGCTGGAATGCGGTGTGCTCGAGTTCCCGGACGGCACGGTGCAAGCCAGCACGCTGGGGGAGATCCGGGTGGCCGGGGTGCGAGGACGCGAGGACGCCTTCTATGACTTCGCGACCAAATACCTCGACGACGCAGCCGAGCTGGATGTGCCCGCCAAGGTCGACGACGATGTCGCCGACGCGGTGCGGGACCTGGCGATCCGGGCGTTTCACGCCATCGACTGCCAGGGCCTGGCCCGGGTGGACTTCTTCCTCACCGAGGAGGGCCCGGTGATCAACGAAATCAACACCATGCCGGGGTTCACCACGATCTCGATGTACCCCCGGATGTGGGCGGCCAGCGGCGTCGACTATCCCACGCTGCTGGCGACGATGGTGGAGACGGCACTGGCCCGGGGAGTGGGCCTGCGCTAACCGGTCGGCGCCGGGTCGATCGGCACGGCCGCGATGGTGCGGTCGATGACCTCGGACAATTCCTGGATGGGCGTCGGCCCCGACCGCGCCGGCAGCGTCAGCGCGACGTATACCGGACGGTCGACCGTGTACCAGGTGGACCTGCCCTCCGATGGGGTTTCGTCGGTCACCCGGAACCACTGCACCCGGTCGACGATCTGGATCGGCGCGCCCACGACGAAGTCGGCCGGGCGGTCGAGGCCGCAACGCATGATGACCGGCTCGCGGCCGGGCCCGGAGCTCCAGGCGCTCGCGCCTTCCGGGGCCGGTTGCGCGATCGTTACTCGCTGATAGTCACCCAGGTGCTGTGGCAGCGCTGCCGTCAGCGCATGGCAGGCCGGACTGCCGGCGTGCGGGGCCGGCACGGCCGCAACGGTGATCGGTTGTTGCCGGGGGTGGCGGGTCGCCGCGATCACCAGGATCACCCCGACCGCCGCCACGGCCAGTACCACAGCCGCAATGATCAGGATGAGTGGCGGACCATCTACTTCGGATTCGGGATTGGGGAGGGCGTCGCCCGTCACCTGGCCGGCCACCTCCGACTCACCTTGACTGCCCGGCTGTCCCAGGGCCACCGACGGCCCACCCGGATGCTCGGGTCGCCAGAGCTCATACACTAACGCGGTCCACCCGGGCTGGCAGGGGACCCGGTGAGACTTCCCGCAGGAGGTGGCGTGCGCGAGGACGCATCGGGGGAAGCGTCGGGGGAGTTTCCGACGCTGCAACAGCTCGGGGAGTTCGCCGTGATCGACCGGTTGGTGGCTGGACGTCGCCAGCCTCCCGTCGTCGAGCTCGGGCCCGGCGACGACGCCGCCGTGGTCGCCGCCCGCGACGGCCGCGTCGTGATGTCGACCGACATGCTGGTGCAGGACCGGCACTTTCGGCTGGACTGGTCGACACCCCACGACGTAGGCCGCAAGGCGATCGCCCAGAACGCTGCCGACATCGCGGCCATGGGCGCGCGCTGTACCGCGTTGGTGGTGAGCTTCGGGGCGCCCACCGACACACCCGCGGCCCAGGTGAGCGCCCTGGTCGACGGGATGTGGGACGAGGCGGACCGAATCGGCGCCGGGATCGTCGGCGGCGATCTGGTTCGCTGCCCGCAGTGGGTGGTGTCGGTGACGGTGTTGGGGGACCTCGAGGGACGCGCACCGGTGCGGCGCTCCGGCGCCAAACCCGGCTCGGTCGTGGCTGTGGCCGGTGACTTGGGCCGCTCGGCGGCCGGCTATGAGTTGTGGCACAACAGGATTGGCGGATTCGACGAGTTACGGCGGCGCCATTTGGTGCCCGAGCCGCCGTATCGGCAGGGCGTGGCGGCCGCCGCCGCCGGGGCTCAGGCCATGATCGACATCTCCGACGGCCTGGTCGCCGACCTCCGTCATGTCGCGCAGGCGTCCGCGGTCGGTATCGACGTGTCGACCGCGGCGCTGGCTCACGACCGCGCCGCACTGGCCGCGGCCGCCGGCGCCGTGGGCGCCGATCCGTGGCGGTGGGTTCTCGGTGGTGGTGAAGACCACGCCCTGGTGGCGTGTTTCGGCGCTGCGGTGCCCCCCGGTTGGCGGGTCATCGGGCGGGTGGTCGACGGCCCGGCGCGGGTGCTGATCGACGGCACCGAGTGGGGCGGATATGCGGGTTGGCAGTCGTTCGATTGACCGTGCCATTGAGTAGGGTGACGCGGTGACCGTCTACGCGATCGCGCAGCTGAGATTCACCGATCGGGCAGCATATCACCGGTACCAGGCTAGGTTCATGGGCGTATTTCGTCGTCACCCGGGAACGTTGCTGGCTGCCGACGAGTCGCCCCAGGTGATCGAGGGGCAGTGGGGCTATCAGAAAGTGGTGCTGATGTCGTTTCCCGACGAGGCCACATTCCGTGGCTGGGTGCAATCGCCTGAGTACCAAGAGATTTCGAAAGACCGTCGGGCGGGCGCCGATACGGTGGTGCTGCTAGCACAAGGCCTGCGGTGAGCGCACGTCCGCTGAGCGAACTCGTCGAGAAGGGCTGGGCCGCCGCGTTGCACCCGGTGGCCGACCAGGTGGCCCAGATGGGGCAGTTTTTGCGCGCCGAGATCGCGGCCGGCCGCAAGTACCTGCCGGCGGGGCCGAACGTGTTGCGCGCCTTCACGTTTCCTTTCGACCAGGTGAGGGTGCTCATCGTCGGCCAGGACCCTTACCCGACACCCGGACATGCGGTGGGACTGAGCTTTTCGGTCGCCCCCGAGGTGCGTCCGCTGCCGCGCAGCCTGGACAATATCTTCCAGGAATACACAGCTGACCTGGGCTATCCGCAACCCGTGTGCGGTGATCTGACGCCCTGGGCGCAGCGCGGCGTGATGTTGTTGAACAGAGTGCTCACCGTGAGACCGAGCAACCCGGCGTCGCACCGGGGCAAGGGCTGGGAAGTGGTGACCGAGTGTGCGATTCGCGCGCTCGTCGCGCGGTCGAAGCCCCTGGTGGCCATCCTGTGGGGGCGTGACGCGTCGACGCTCAAACCGATGTTGGCCGCCGGGAAATGCGTCGCCATCGAATCGCCGCATCCGTCGCCGCTGTCGGCGTCGCGGGGGTTCTTCGGCTCGCGGCCGTTCAGCCGTGCCAATGAGCTGCTTTCGGGGATGGATGCCGACCCGATCGATTGGCGGCTGCCGTGATTGCGCCGACAGCGCCGCAGACACCCGGGCGGGACCGTTCGGCGCAACCCCGGCCGTCGTGTCGTCAGAATCGACGCCGGGTGAATCGCTCACACGGGCAATAGATTCCCCATATTGGGCGCACCGAGCGGATGCGCATTCCAACTAGATGGCAGCATCGGCACCCGCGGGCCACCACCTGGCTCGCCATTACCCAGCGTGGTCAAACCGGCTGCCCGCGCAGCGTCCTGCGATGGCCCGGTACCGGCAAAGCCCAACGCGCCGGCACCCTGATCCGCCGCCGTTACCTGCGGACCGCCACCGGTCAGGATTTCCGACACCAACTGTGTTTTCGGCAGCACCGCTGCCGGCTCGACCGCGCCCACCGCCACGCCCGCCACGGGCGCGGCAACCGTACCCGCCATGGCGTTCGCGCTCGCGCTGGCGGCAGCAGCCGAAACCGCGAGTGCTGTCCCCGCGGCCAACGGACCCGCCAGAGCGGGAGCAATCCCGAGATTGAGACCCATGATCCATTGGATCACCAGATTGCTGACTTCATAACCGAAAACGAAGGGAAGAAACACAATAGCGAAAGCCTCGATGCCAACAGTGAGCCAGGCCAGCTCCAGATATTGAAGGGCTTCCAGCGCCAAATGCGCATTGCCGATCAGAAACAGGTATCCGATGAACAACAGGACTATCGGTGTGAAGAATTCCATCATGAGCGTGAAGATCATGAAGGCCGGTATGCTGAGGACCTCGGTGGCAACGACTTTGATCAAATCCCACAAGATCTGCCATATCGGAAACGGCTCGTAGCTGATCGCTTGCGCTACGTCGGCGGCGATGGTTCCGGCCGTACCGGTACCGGGTTTGACGATGACTGGTGCCGGCGCCAGGCGTGGCGACGAGGCCAATGCGGCAGCAGAGGCGGTGTCGTAGACGCTCATCGTGGTTGCGGCCTGAATCCACATCCGCGCATAGTCCGCCTCGTTGAGGGCGATCGGAATGGTGTTGATGCCAAAGAAATTTGTTGCCAGCAACACCGCGTGGGCGGCGTGGTTGGCGGCCAACTCCGGCAGTGTGGGCATCGCTGCGACCGCGCCGACATAGGCGGCCGCCGCCGCCTGATGTGCTGCCGAGGTTTCAGCGCTGTCGGCACTGGCCTGGACCAGCCACGCCACATAGGGCGCGTAGGCCGCCACACAGATCTCGGCGCTGGGGCCCTGCCACTCCCCCGTTTGTATCGCGCCCACCACTGCGGCGAGTTCTTCAGCCACTGACGCATATTCGTCGCTCAGTGACGTCCATTCCGCGGCGGCCGCCAGCACTGCAGCGGGCCCCGGACCAGCGCTGAGCAAGGCCGAATGCACCTCCGGCGGAGCCAGCCACACCGGTGCGCTCATGCCCGCCCCCGAACGGCCAACGCCGGCACCGCGTCGGCAACGGCATCGGCGGCGGCAACGACAGCCAAAGTCTCAACCCTGCATGACGTCACAGTCGAACTCCACGACATTGTGGACGACATTGCGGCCACCTGCTTTCACTCGCGACGGGTGCTTCGCGGGCTGATCACACACGAACCCAACATCTTCGGCCACCGCCTAGGTGCCGGTGGTCCGGCCGGGTGTCTTCTCGGGTACCGCGCATTCCCGAGATGTGATCGCCGACACGTCAAAAAGATGTCGGCGATAAGTGTTGATGTCCAATACCGATCGGCTATCGATCAATGGGAGGAAGCTATTGACAACGGTACGATGTGATGCCGCCGGTGCTGCGGAGCCATCAGTCTCTTTGCCGCGCAAGTGCTTGACGATGGATGCAACGCCCGGCCACGCATGCCTGGCCGGGCGTCGAGCGCATCGCGCCGTGCCGCACGCTGGAACCGCCGCCCGCGGGGTCGCACCGATCAGGCGAACGTTCACACCCACGCTCACGGGCTTGGCACGCATCATCGACGAGCGCGGTTTCCCCAAGCCTCACATGGCGCATCCGGGGGCCATCCCGCCCTCACAACGCGCCGCAATGCGGCGGCACCCCCGCCGCCCCCAACAACCGGGCGCTGGTCTTGTCGTTAGGTCGCGATGGTCAGCCGCGGCTGACCTTGCCTGCCTTGATGCAGGACGTGCAGACGTTAATGCGCTTCTTGTTACCCCCGGGACGGCTCACCGCCCGCACGGTCTGGACGTTGGGGTCCCACCGACGGCTGGTGCGGCGGTGGGAGTGTGACACCGACTTGCCGAAGCCGGGGCCTTTCCCGCAGATATCGCACACAGCGGCCATTGTTCAAACTCCTCAAGTCGGTTGCTGGGGGTCCGGCGCCCCGGGCGGAACGGCCCGGCTGGCCCAGGCCGTCCCAGGATAGCCGGGGTCGTCGGCGAGCGCCAAAACGCCATCCGCCGTGACCAGTACTGTCACCCCCGCTGGCTAGGCTCGGTGCAGCCTTGGCGTCCCGGCTTGGCGGCCCGCGCCGAACAGCCGCCGCAGACTGTCCACACTGTCGCCGGGCTACGCTGGCGCCCACCGGGAGCTGGCGCAGAGGAGGTGGGGTCACGGTGGACACGCCAGGTCGTCTGCTGGACGCGTCGGCTTTGCGGGATTGGGCGCACACCGTCGTCAGCGACCTGATCACCCATATCGACGAAATCAATCGGCTGAACGTGTTCCCGGTCGCCGATTCCGACACCGGCGCGAACATGCTGTTCACCATGCGCGCGGCGCTCGCCGAGGCGGATGCGGTGGCCCGGGCCGACGACGGCAGCAATGCAGGTAACGTCGCCCGGGTCGCTGCCGCCCTGTCGTCCGGCGCGCTCAACGGGGCACGCGGGAATTCCGGGGTGATCGTGTCGCAGATTCTGCGCGGCATCGCCGACGTCACCGCGAGCGCGGCAGCCGACGCCGCGGGTGCATTGCCGGCCATCGATGCCGTCCTGCTGGCCGCGGCGTTGTGGCGCGGTGTCGAGCTGGTCATCGCTTCGATGGGCGGCGCGGAAGTCCCGGGGACCATCGTCTCGGTGCTGCGGGCCGCCGCGGCCGCCGTCGAGCAGTGCGCCGGCACCGGAGAAACCCTGGCCCAGGCCGTGACCGCCGCCGGTGATGCCGCCGTCGTAGCGCTGGAAAAGACGCCCGAGCAGCTCGACGTGCTCGCCGACGCGGGCGTGGTAGACGCCGGCGGGCGGGGCCTGGTGGTCATGCTGGACGCATTGCGTTCGACGCTCACCGGGCACGCGCCGGCCCGCTCGGTCTACAAGCCGGCGCCGCGGGCGCCGCTCGCCGAGGCGCCCGCCACCCGGCCTGCGCCACAGTTCGAAGTGATGTACCTGCTCACCGGCTGTGATGCCGCGGCGGCGGACACGCTGCGCGACCGGCTCGCGGCGCTGGGAGATTCGGTGGCGCTCGCAGCCGCCCCGTCGCAGAGCTATTCGGTGCACGTCCACACCGACGACGCGGGCGCCGCCGTTGAGGCAGGAATTGCGGCGGGACAATTGAGCAGGATCGTCATTTCGGCGCTGAGTTCCGGTGTCAACGGGCTGCCGGCGGGCAGCTGGACGCGCGAACGCGCCGTCCTGGCCGTCGTCGACGGCGACGGCGCCGCTGAGCTGTTCGCCGGAGAAGGGGCCTGTGTCCTGCGACCCGGCCCGGATGCCTCAAGTCCGGGCTCGGCACCTGCCGCCGATATCAGCGCCCATCAGTTGGTGCGCGCGGTGGTGGACACCGGTGCCGCTCAGGTGATGGTGCTGCCCAATGGGTATGTCGCCGTCGAGGAGCTGGTGGCGGGCTGTACCGCAGCCCTGGGATGGGGTGTCGATGTGGTTCCGGTCCCTACCGGGTCGATGGTCCAGGGGCTGGCCGCCCTGGCCGTGCACGACCCAGCCAGTCAGGCCGTCGACGACGGCTACACCATGGCCCGGGCTGCCGGGGCTGCCCGGCACGGGTCGGTGCGTACGGCCACCGAACGGGCGTTGACGTGGGCGGGCACCTGTGAGCCGGGTGACGGGCTGGGCATCGCCGGCGACGAGGTGCTGATTGTCGCGCGCGACGTTGTCGCCGCGGCGATCGGTCTGCTCGATCTGTTGTTGGCCTCGGGGGGCGACCTGGTGACGGTGCTGGTGGGCACCGGGATCGACGACGAGGATGCTGCCGTCCTGAGCGACCTACTGGAAAAGCACATGCACGACCGTCATCCGGGCACCGAGTTGGTGACCTACCGCACCGGTCATCGCGGTGACGCACTGCTGATCGGGGTCGAGTAGCCGTGGTGTCACTGAGCGACCGGCTGGTCTTCGTTCTGGGCGCCCCGTCGGCAAAGCCGCTCGAGGAGGAGTTCGGCATCAGGACCGTCGACGACCTGTTGCGCCACTACCCGCGCAGCTATGTCGAAGGCGGCGCCAGGCGCGGCGCCGGTGACGAGCGGCCCGAAGCGGGTGAACACATCACGATCGTCGACGTCATCACCGAAACCGCGTCCTTTCCCATGAAGAAGACGCCGAAGCGCCAATGCCTGCGCATCACCCTCGGCACTGGCCGCAACAAGGTGACCGCCACGTTCTTCAACGCGGACTACATCAAGAAGGACCTCACCAAGAACACGAAGGTGATGCTGTCGGGGGAAGTTGGGTTTTTCAAGGGCGTCATGCAGCTCACGCACCCGGCGTTTCTGATCCTGGACTCGCCGGACGGAAAAAACCACGGCACCAGGTCACTGAAAAGCATCGCCGATGCCTCCAAGGCCATCAGCGGCGAAGTGGCCATGGAGGAGTTCGAGCGGCGCTTCTTCCCGATCTATCCGGCCAGCACGAAAGTGCAGAGCTGGGACATCTTCAAATGCGTTCGCCAGGTGCTCGAAGTCCTGGACCCGGTGGATGATCCGCTGCCCGCCGAAGTGCGCGCCGAGCACGGCCTGGTCTCCGAAGACGAGGCATTGCGGGCCATTCACCTCGCCGAGGACGAGTCCGAACGGCGCCGCGCCCGGGAACGGCTGACCTTCGACGAAGCCGTCGGCCTGCAATGGGCGCTGGTCGCCCGCCGGAACGGTGAGCTGTCGGAGTCCGGGCCTCCGGCACCGCCCCGGTCTGACGGGTTGGCGGCTGAATTGCTGGGCCGGCTGCCATTCGAGCTGACGGCAGGTCAGCGCGAGGTGCTCGCGGTGCTGTCCGACGAGATCTCGGCGACGCGTCCGATGAACCGCTTGCTGCAGGGTGAGGTCGGTTCGGGCAAGACGATCGTCGCGGTGCTGGCGATGCTGCAGATGGTCGACGCCGGCTATCAGTGTGCGCTGCTGGCCCCCACCGAAGTGCTTGCCGCACAACATCTTACGTCGATCAGCGATATCCTGGGACCGCTGGCGATGGGCGGCCAGCTGGGCGGGGCCGATAATGCCACCCGGGTGGCGTTGCTGACCGGCTCGATGACCGCGGGGCAGAAGAAGGACGTCCGGGCCGCGGTTGCCGGTGGCGAGGTCGGCATCGTCGTCGGCACCCATGCGCTGCTGCAGGATGCGGTGGAGTTCCACAACCTGGGCATGGTGGTGGTCGACGAGCAACACCGGTTCGGTGTCGAGCAGCGAGATCAATTGCGCGGCAAGGCGCGTGCCGGAATCACCCCGCATCTGCTGGTGATGACAGCCACGCCGATACCGCGCACCGTGGCGCTCACGGTCTATGGCGACCTGGAAACCGCCACGCTGCGCGAACTTCCGCGCGGGCGCCAGCCCATCACCACCAACGTCATCTTCGTCAAGGACAAGCCCGCCTGGCTCGACCGCGCCTGGCAACGCATCATCGAGGAGGTCGCGGCCGGCCGCCAGGCTTATGTGGTGGCACCCCGCATCGACGAGAGCGACGAGCCCGACAAAGAGCCCGCCGGCACGAAACCCGCAGAGACCGCCGAGGGTCTGTACGCGCGATTGCGTTACCGCGAGCTGGCCGACCTGCGGTTGGGGCTCATGCATGGGCGGTTGTCCGCCGACGAGAAGGACGCTGCGATGGCGGCCTTTCGGGCCGGCCGCATCGATGTGCTGGTGTGCACCACCGTCATCGAAGTCGGCGTGGACGTCCCCAACGCCACCGTGATGCTGGTGATGGATGCCGACCGGTTCGGCATCAGCCAGCTACACCAGCTGCGCGGCCGCATCGGGCGCGGCGCGCATCCGAGCCTGTGTCTGCTGGCCAGCTGGGTGCCGCCGGCATCACCTGCCGGTGAGCGGTTGCGCGCGGTCGCCAAGACCATGGACGGGTTCGCCCTGGCCGACCTCGACCTCAAGGAGCGCAAGGAAGGAGACGTGCTGGGCCGCAATCAGTCCGGTAAGGCGATCACCCTGCGGCTGCTGTCGCTGGCCGAGCACCGCGAGTACATCGAGGCTGCCCGGGACTTCTGTGTCCGCGCTTACCAGGATGCCGGCAAGCACCCGGGATTGGCGCTGCTGGCAGCGCGCTTCACCGACACCGACCGCATCGAATACCTGGACAAATCATGAACCGCAAGACGCTTGCGATGCTGGCGGCGGTTGCGCTGCTGGCCCTGGTGGTCGCCTATCAGACGCTGGGCTCATCGGCGGCCAGGCACGCTGAGCAGTTCGCCGCGCGCGCCGATGTCCCGACGGTGCAACCCGGTACCGATGTGCTCGCGGGTGTTGCCGTGCTGCCGCAGCGCACCCACCGTTACGACTATCGCAGGGCGGCCTTCGGCGACGCCTGGGACGACAACAACGACGCGCCGGGCGGACACAACGGCTGCGACACCCGCGACGACATCCTCAACCGCGACCTCGTCGACAAGACGTATGTGCCGACCAAGCGGTGCCCGGATGCCGTGGCAACCGGCACCCTGCACGACCCCTACACCAACACCACCATCGCCTTCCAGCGCGGCGCCAAGGTCGGTGAATCGGTGCAGATCGATCACCTCGTTCCGCTGTCCTACGCCTGGGACATGGGCGCTTACGGCTGGCCGGCTCCGGAGCGGCTGCGGTTCGCCAACGATCCGGCCAACTTGCTGGCCGTGCAGGGACAAGCCAATCAGGACAAAGGGGATTCACCGCCGGCGCAGTGGATGCCGCCCAACGCCGCGTTCGGCTGCCAGTACGCCATGCAGTTCATCGCCGTGCTGCGCGGCTACTCGTTGCCGGTAGACCAGGCGTCGGCCGGCGTGCTGCGCAACGCCGCGGCCACCTGCCCGAGCAGTTAGCCCCGCCGACTGTGCATTGGGCGACGCGACACGCCGTGGGGAGCGTCGCCAGATTCACAATCGGTTGAGCAACGAATTACGCGCCGTTGTAGGTCAGCGGGTCGTCGCGAACGCGGGTGCCGTCATTGAGGCCGTTCAGCGCATCCATGTGCGTACCGGCCAGCTCGAAATCGAACACGTCGAGGTTGCCGGCGATGTGCTCGGGCTGAGACGAGCGGAAGACGACCGCATTACCCAGTTGCAGGTTCCAGCGCAGCAGTACCTGTGCGGGCGTCTTGCCGTATTCACCGGCAATCGACGTCACGGTCGGGTTGTCCATCAGCCGGCCGAGAGCCAGCGGTGTGTAGGACTGGGTGACGACGTTGTGCTGCGCATTCGCTTTGCGCAGCTCGGCTTGGTTGAGCAGGGGGTGCAGCTCGATCTGGTTGACCGCGGGCGTGACGAACGTGAGGTCTATGACGTTCGACAGGTGTTCGTCGGTGAAGTTGGACACCCCGATCGAGCGGGCGTGGCCTTCGCCGCGGGACTGGATCAAGCCGCCGAACGCGTCCACGTACTTACCCACCGCCGGCGCCGGCCAGTGAATCAGGTACAGGTCGACGTAGTCCAGGCCGAGTCGCTCCAGGCTGGCGGTGCAGGCCTCCTGCGCCTTGGAGAACCCGTGGTCGGCGGTGGCCAGCTTGGTGGTGACGAACAACTCCGCGCGCGGAATACCGGAAGCCGCGATCGCACGGCCCACGGCCGCTTCGTTGCCGTATACCGCAGCGGTATCAATGAGCCGGCAGCCGACCTCCAACGCTGCCGACACCGCACGTTCGGTTTCATCCTCGGACAACTCTGCGACGCCAAGGCCGAGGACCGGCATCGTGTTCTCGTCGTTAAGGGTTATTGAGGGAATCATGGCGCCCGACTCGCCGGTCAACGCATCTCACCTGCCTGTGACATTGAAGGTTCTCGGATCAGGCCCAGCCGGGTTCCGTCAGCTAGCGACGAGATCGACACCATTGCGGCCCTGGAGCGCAGCCGCTGAGGTCGAAGTCGACCACGTCGACGTTGCTCACAATCCATTTGAGGTTCACCGACTTGGGGATCACGATATTACCGAGTTGAATATGCCACGTAATCAACGCCTGCGTCGGTATCCGCCCGCGGTGTTGCACGACTGCTGTATCACCAATCGGATGGTCCGACAATGAACGCCGCCGCAGGGGCTTGCGCGCCTCGAACGCGTTGAGCTGTGGCTGCGGCCTGGGAATCGCAGGCCGGCGTCAAAGGCCTTCAGGGTGCTGTTGTCGCCTGGTTGGGATCCGCCATTTTGGTCACCACGTACAGTTGGTCGCGGGGCACGCCGGAATCGGCGACCGCTCGCCCGGTCTCCCGTTCGTTGCGGTAGGCGGCTGCGGTGTCGATGTGCCGGTACCCGGCGCGCAACCACCGCCTGCTCGGTGTCCGCCGGCTCAATCCGGAAGACTTCGAGTCCGACAGCTATCGAATGTCGTTCAGTGTGAGCTCGCGTTTTCCTGACGGCTTGACAAGGGCTTGACACGGGCTTGATAAGGGCTTGACAAGGGAGAAACCCATGACCAAGAGTCTGCCGGGCACGCCGGACCTTCAGCCCGAGGCGACCCCCGAGGCGACCTGTGTACCGATGCGGTGGACGCGTCGCATCCAGAGCACCGTCACCGGCGCGGGCGTCAAAGTCATCCCATGGATTCCGGCCCCGGCCAAGCGGCTTCTCACCCGCGGTCGTTCCGTTGTCATTGACGGCAACACCCTTGATCCCACCCTGCAGCTGATGCTGTCGGGTATGCGCGCGGTCGGCCTCGACGGCCTGGTGATCGACGACGACCCGGCCGCCTCCCGCGCCACCATGCGCGAGTCGCTCCTGGGATTCGGCGGTCCACAGATTCACGTCGAGGTCGAAGAACTCACGCTGCCCGGGCCGGCCGGGGATATCCGGGCACGGCACTATCGCGCGCCCGGCGGAGTCGCCGCACCGCTGCTGGTCTTCTATCACGGCGGCGGCTGGGTGATCGGCGACCTGGACACCCACGACGCGGTGTGCCGCTTGACGTGCCGCGATGCCGGCATACATGTGCTGTCGGTCGACTACCGACTGGCTCCCGAGCATCACGCCCCGGCCGGGATCGACGACGCGTTTGCGGCCTTCATGTGGGCCTACGCGCACGCCGACGAACTCGGTGCCGTCCCCGGGCGGATTGCGGTGGGCGGCGACAGCGCGGGCGGCAATCTGGCGGCCGTCGTGTGTCAACTGGCCAAACACAGTGGAGGCCCGGCTCCGGTGTTGCAGTGGCTGATCTATCCGCGCACCGACTTCACCGCGCAGACCCGCTCACTGAGCCTGTTCGCCCGTGGCTTCTTGCTGACCAAACGAGACATCGATTGGTTCCAAGCCAAGTACCTGCGCGGCTCCGGTATCGACCCCACCGATCCGCGGGTGTCGCCGTTGCGGGCCGAATCGCTGTCAGGTCTGCCGCCGGCGCTGATCGTGGTCGCCGGATTCGACCCGTTGCGCGATGAGGGCGAGCAGTACGCGGCGGCGTTGCGGGCCGCCGGGACCGCGGTGGATCTGCGTTGCGAGGGTTCGCTGACGCACGGCTTCCTCAATCTGTTTCCGCTAGGCGGTGCCAGTGCCACCGCGACGAGCGAGCTGATTTCGGCTTTGCGTGCGCACCTGAGCCGGGTCTGAGCCGTATCCGGACGTCCGCCGGTACTCTAGAGGCGCCAGCAGCGCAGGCTATTTACCAAGTGAGGATCGCGAACCCGTGGCCGACAAAAACAAACGCCCTCCGCGGATCGACCTGAAGTCGCCCGACGGCAAGTTCGGCCGGCTGATGCAGATCGGTGGCACCGCGCTGGTCGTGCTCTTTGCCGTTGTCCTGGTGTTCTACATCGTCACCTCGCACGACAAGAAGGGCGGCGGTGCCACGGCCGGTGCGATCCGGGTGACGTCCAGCAAGCTGGTCACCCAGCCCGGAACCAGCAACCCCAAGGCCGTGGTGTCGTTCTACGAGGATTTCCTGTGTCCGGCGTGCGGGAACTTCGAGCGCGGATTCGGTCCGACGGTATCCCGGCTCATCGACATCGGCGCTATCGCGGCCGATTACACGATGGTGGATATCCTTTCCAGCCCGCGCAACGACAATTATTCGGCGCGCGCGGCGGCCGCGGCGTACTGCGTCGCCGACGAGTCCATCGATGCATTCCGCCGCTTCCACAGCGCGATGTTCAGCAAAGACATCCAGCCGTCCGAAGTCGGCAAGACCTTCCCCGACAACGCAAAGCTGATCGAACTCGCCCGCGAAGCCGGTGTCGTCGGCAAGGTGCCCGACTGCGTCAACAGCGGAAAGTACCTCTCCAAGGTCGACGGGCTGGCGGCGGCCGCGAACATCCACGCGACACCGACCGTCAAGATCAACGGCACCGAATACGAATGGTCGACGCCGGAGGCGCTGGTGGCCAAGATCAAAGAGATCGTCGGCGACGTTCCGGGCATGGACACAGCGGCAACCGCCCCGGCGGCTTGACCGTCATGGTCGCAGCCGAACCCGCCGAACGATCCGGCGACCTGACACCGGACACACCGGTCCAAGTGCGGGTACCCGCGCTCAGTGCGTGGTGGGTGTTGATCGCCGGCGCGTTCGGCCTGCTCGCCTCGATGACGCTGACGGTGGAGAAGATCAGGGTTGTGCTCGACCGGGATTACGTGCCGTCATGCAACATCAACCCGATCATGTCGTGCGGCTCGGTGATGGGAACTCCGCAGGCAACGCTGCTGGGCCTGCCCAACCCGGTGGTCGGCATTGTGGGGTTCACCGTGGTAGTGGTCACCGGTGTGCTGGCGGTGACGAAAGTGCTTCTGCCGCGCTGGTATTGGACCGGGCTGACGGTGGGTGTCCTGGTTGGCACGGGTTTCGTGCACTGGCTGATCTTTCAGAGCCTCTACCGCATCGGGGCGTTGTGCCCGTACTGCATGCTGGTCTGGGTAGTCACCATCACACTGCTGGTGGTGGTGGCGTCAATCGCGTTTCGTCCGGTGCTCGAACAGCGCGACAGCGCCGTCGTGCGGGTGCTCTTCCAATGGCGATGGTCGATCGCCACGCTGTGGTTCACCGCGGTGTTCCTGCAGATCATGGTCCGTTTCTGGAACTATTGGTCGACACTGATCTGAGAAGGGTCGAGCGTGATCGCCAAAGTGCTGGTGGCCAATCGCGGGGAGATTGCGATCCGGGCCTTTCGCGCCGCCTACGAGCTCGGCATCGGCACGGTGGCCGTCTATGCCTACGAGGACCGCAATTCGATGCATCGGTCCAAGGCCGACGAGTCCTACCAGATAGGCGAAATCGGGCATCCGGTACGTGCCTACCTGTCGGTCGACCAGATCGTGGAAACCGCCCGGCGCGCCGGCGCTGACGCGATCTACCCCGGTTACGGGTTCTTGTCGGAGAACCCCGAGCTGGCCGGGGCATGTGCGGCAGCGGGGATCACCTTCGTCGGCCCCGGCGCCGAAGTGCTTGAGCTGACTGGAAATAAGTCCCGGGCCGTCGCCGCCGCCCGGGAAGCGGGACTGCCGGTGCTGACGTCGTCGGCACCGTCGGCCTCGGTCGACGAGCTGGTGTCGGCCGCCGCGGGCATGCGGTTTCCGTTGTTCGTCAAGGCGGTTGCCGGCGGTGGCGGCCGCGGTATGCGCCGGGTCGGCGATAGCGCCGCGCTGCCAGAAGCGATCGAAGTCGCCAGTCGCGAGGCCGAGTCGGCGTTCGGGGACCCGACGGTCTATCTCGAACAGGCGGTGTTGCGCCCGCGCCACATCGAAGTGCAGATCCTGGCGGATACCCACGGCAACGTGATCCACCTCTACGAGCGGGACTGCAGTGTGCAACGTCGCCACCAGAAGGTCATCGAACTGGCGCCCGCGCCGAACCTGCCCGCCGAGTTGCGCGACCGGATGTGCGCCGACGCGGTGGCCTTCGCCCGCCATATCGGTTACGGCGGCGCCGGCACCGTCGAGTTTCTCCTTGACCAGAGCGGCGAGTACGTGTTCATCGAGATGAATCCGCGGATTCAGGTGGAACACACCGTCACCGAGGAGATCACCGACGTGGACCTGGTCTCCAGCCAACTGCGCATCGCCGCGGGGGAGACGCTCGACGACCTGGGTCTTGAGCAGCAGGCCATCCGGCCGCACGGTGCGGCGCTGCAGTGCCGGATCACCACCGAGGATCCGGCCAACGGATTTCGGCCCGACACCGGCCGGATCAGCGCGCTGCGCACCCCCGGCGGCGCCGGTATCCGGCTGGACGGCAGCACCAACCTCGGCGCCGAGATCAGCGCCCACTTCGATTCCATGCTGGTCAAGCTCACCTGCAGGGGCCGTGACTTCCCGACCGCGGTGAACCGGGCGCGCCGGGCCATGGCGGAGTTCCGGATTCGCGGGGTGTCGACGAACATCCCCTT
Organism: Mycobacterium pseudokansasii; assembly: GCF_900566075.1. NCBI lineage: Bacteria > Bacillati > Actinomycetota > Actinomycetes > Mycobacteriales > Mycobacteriaceae > Mycobacterium > Mycobacterium pseudokansasii. The sequence continues at coordinate 1,916,985 of NZ_UPHU01000001.1, forward strand.
CCTGCAAGCGGTTCTGGATGATTCCGATTTCCGGGCCGGCCTCATCACGACGTCGTTCATCGACGAGCGGCCACAGCTGCTGACCGCGCGATCATCGGCCGACCGGGGCACCAAGATCCTCAACTACCTGGCCGATGTCACCGTCAACAAACCGCACGGCACCCGGCCGTCGAAGGTCTACCCGCAGGACAAACTGCCCGATGTCGACCTGGACGCCCCGCTGCCGGCGGGGTCCAGGCAACTGTTGGCCGAGTTGGGGCCTGACGGTTTCGCGCGCTGGCTGCGCGAGTCGCCGGCAGTGCGGTTGACCGACACGACATTCCGTGACGCGCATCAGTCGCTGCTGGCCACCCGGGTGCGCACCAGCGGGCTGATGATGGTGGCACCCTATCTGGCCCGGACCATGCCGCAGCTGCTGTCGGTGGAGTGCTGGGGCGGTGCGACGTACGATGTGGCACTTCGTTTTCTCAAGGAAGATCCCTGGGAACGGCTGGCCGCGCTGCGCCAGGCAATGCCCAACATTTGTCTGCAGATGCTGCTGCGGGGCCGCAATACCGTCGGCTACACCCCCTATCCGGAGGTGGTCACGACGGCGTTCATCGACGAGGCCACGGCCACGGGCATCGACATTTTCCGTATCTTCGACGCGCTCAACAACCTTGAGTCGATGCGCCCGGCGATCGACGCGGTTCGCGAAACCGGTTCTGCGGTAGCCGAAGTCGCGATGTGCTACACCGGCGACCTGACTGACCCGGGTGAGCAACTGTATACGCTCGACTACTACCTGAGGCTGGCCGAGTCCATCGTGGCGGCCGGTGCCCATGTGCTGGCCATCAAGGACATGGCGGGGCTGTTACGGGCCCCGGCTGCTCGAAAGCTGGTCACCGCCTTGCGAAGTCGCTTCGACCTGCCGGTGCACGTGCATACCCACGACACTCCGGGCGGCCAGCTGGCCAGCTATGTCGCCGCCTGGCACGCCGGGGCCGACGCCGTCGACGGGGCGGCTGCGCCGCTGGCGGGAACCACCAGCCAGCCCGCGCTGAGCTCGATCGTCGCCGCGGCCGCACACACCGAATACGACACCGGTTTGTCGCTTGCCGCGGTGTGCGCGCTGGAGCCCTTTTGGGAGGCGCTGCGAAAAGTGTACGCGCCCTTCGAATCCGGCCTTCCCGGGCCGACGGGCCGGGTCTATCGCCACGAAATTCCGGGCGGTCAGTTGTCGAACCTGCGCCAGCAGGCGATCGCCCTGGGTCTGGGCGATCGATTCGAGGAGGTCGAGGAGGCATACGCCGGCGCTGACCGCGTCCTGGGCCGGCTGATCAAGGTCACCCCGTCGTCGAAGGTCGTCGGTGATCTGGCGCTCGCACTGGTCGGCGCCGGCGTGAGCGCCGACGAATTCGCCTCCGACCCGGCCCGATTCGACATACCAGACTCGGTGCTGGGATTTCTGCGTGGCGAGCTGGGCGATCCACCCGGCGGATGGCCCGAGCCGCTGCGCAGCACGGCGCTGGCCGGGCGGGCGCCGGCCAAACCCACCGGGCAACTGACGGCCGACGACGAGGCGGTTCTGGCGGTGCCGGGACCCAAACGGCAGGCCGCGTTGAACCGCTTGTTATTCCCCGGTCCGACAAAGGAATTCGAGGAACACCGGGAAACCTACGGCGACACCTCGCAATTGTCGGCCAACCAGTTCTTCTACGGGCTGCGGCAGGGTGAAGAGCACCGGGTGAAGCTGGAACGCGGGGTGGAGCTGCTGATCGGTCTGGAGGCCATCTCCGAGCCCGACGAACGCGGCATGCGAACGGTGATGTGCATCATCAACGGCCAGTTGCGCCCGGTGCTGGTGCGCGACCGCAGCATTGCCAGCTCAGTACCGGCCGCCGAGAAGGCCGACCGCGGAAACCCGGGCCACATCGCCGCGCCGTTCGCCGGGGTCGTCACCATCGCGGTGACCGTCGGCGACCACGTCACGGCGGGCCAGACCATCGCCACCATCGAGGCGATGAAGATGGAGGCCCCCATCACCGCCCCCAACGACGGCACCGTGCAGCGGGTGGCGGTCTCGGATACCGCCCAGGTCGAGGGCGGAGACCTGCTGGCGGTGCTGAGCTGACCCGGATCATCGGCGGCGTCGCCGGGGGACGGCGGCTCGCGGTACCCCCCCGGGGGACCAGGCCCACCACCGATCGGGTCCGCGAAGCGCTGTTCAACATCGTCAGCGCGCGCCGGGAGCTGACCGGCCTGGCCGCGCTGGATCTCTATGCCGGTTCGGGGGCACTCGGGCTGGAGGCACTGTCGCGTGGGGCCGCGTCGGCGCTGTTCGTGGAGGCCGACCAGCGCACCGCGGCCGTCATCGCGCGCAATATCAAGGCCCTGGGTCTGACCGGTGCAACGGTGCGCCGCGGCACGGTGGCCGCCGTCCTGGCGGCAGGGACATCCGCTCCGGTGGACCTGGTGCTGGCCGATCCGCCCTACAACGTCGACACCGCCGACATCGATGCCATCCTGGCCGCGTTGAGCACCCACGGCTGGGTCCGCGACGAAACCATCGCCGTGGTGGAGCGACCGGTGACGAGTGCGCCGTTGACCTGGCCGGCGGGCTGGACCGGGTGGCCCGGGCGGGTGTACGGCGACACCCGGCTGGAGTTGGCCGAGCGACGCTGAACGGGCCTGCTAGCGTCGTCCGTCATGGGCGCCGCTCCTCAGCATCACTTTGTTCTGCATCGTCGCCGGCGCGGGTCATGAGCGCCGCTGCACAGCATCACTTCGTTCTGCATCGTCGCCGGCGCGGGTCATGAGCGGCGCCGTATGCCCGGGGTCATTCGACCCGGTCACGCTGGGCCACATCGACGTTTTCGAGCGTGCCGCGGCCCAGTTCGACGAGGTGGTGGTCGCGATCCTGACCAACCCCACCAAGAAGGGCATGTTCGACCTGGACGAGCGGATCGCGATGATCCACGAGTCGACGACGCACCTGCCCAACTTGCGGGTGGAGGCCGGACAAGGCCTGGTGGTCGACTTCGTCAGGTCCCGGGGAATGAACGCCATCGTGAAGGGTCTGCGCACCGGCACCGACTTCGAATACGAATTGCAGATGGCACAGATGAACAAGCACATCGCCGGCGTCGACACCTTTTTCGTCGCGACCGCGCCGCGGTATTCGTTCGTGTCGTCGTCGCTGGCCAAAGAGGTGGCGATGCTGGGCGGCGATGTGTCGGAGTTGCTGCCCGAGCCGGTGAACCGCCGGCTACGCGAAAAGCTCTCCGGCTGAAGACAATCGGACCTGGCCCCGGGAGGGGACCAGGTCCGTTGGGATGCGGGCTGCTGGTGACTTAGCTGGGGTCAAAGCATTCGTAGAAGGTCTGCGTTGCGTAGTCGTAGCAGGTGTAGGTGCCGTATGCCTGGTGGCTGGGGGACGGCTCGGCGGCGCCGGCACTGGCTCCCAGGGCGGCCAGGCCGATGGCCGAGGCCAGCAGGGACATACCGGCCAGGGCGCGGAAACGGGTGGTCGACATGGATACCTCTCTTTGCATGGTTGTCTTTGCGTTGTGATTTTCGGTGGGCGGCCGTGGCCGTTGCGTCAAGGCTGACGGCGGGTTCTTGGCGAAACCTTGGGGGATCCTTGGCGTATAACCCAGCCGCGGCGGTAGCCAGATCTGCGGGCGGCCCGGCCAGCGTGCTTACGGCTACCGCGCGGACCCGCGGGCGTCAGAAGACGATGGTCTGGTTGTGGTGGACGATGACACGGTCCTGGCAGTGCCAGAGGACGGCCCGAGAGAGCACCGCGCGTTCGACGTCGGCGCCGACCCGCACCAGGTCTTCGACCGTGTAATTGTGGTCGACACGAACCACGTCTTGTTCGATGATCGGGCCTTCGTCGAGAACTTCGGTCACGTAGTGAGCCGTCGCGCCGATCAGCTTGACACCGCGTTCCCGCGCGCGCTTGTACGGGGCCGCGCCGGTGAAGGCCGGAAGAAACGAATGGTGAATGTTGATCAACGGGCAGCCGATTGCGGCCAGGAATGCTGGGCTCAGTATCTGCATGTACCGGGCAAGGACCACCAAATCGACGTTGCCGCTCAGCAACTGAAGCTGCCGCTGCTCGGCTTCGGCGCGCGTGTCACGGGTGGCCGGGATGTGGACGAATGGCACACCGAACGGGCGGACATGATCGGCCAGTTCAGGATGGTTGGCGATCACCATGACCACCGACATCTCCAGCTCGCCGCGACGGTTGCGCCACAACAGGTCTAACAAGCAGTGATCGCTCTTGGAGGCCATGATGGCGACCCGTTTGGGCTTGGCGGCCTCGGTGAACCGGTAGTCGATGCCGAACCTTCCGGCCACGGCGGTGCCGAAGTCGCGTTGCAGCTCGTCGATGGCCGCGGTCAGGCCGGGTAGGTGAAAGATCGCGCGCTGCAGGAAAGTTCCACCCTCCGGCGCGGTGGAGTGCTGGTCCAGGGAAATGATGTTGGCACCGGCTTGGGCCAAAAACCCGCTCACCGCGGCGATAATTCCGGGGCGGTCGTGGCATCGCAGCAGCAGCCGGCCGATATCGGCCGGCTGCGGTGGACCGCCAGGCGGCGGCGGATAGCTATCAGACATTGCCGCAGGCCAGGATACGCTGACCGCGGCCTTAGTGGCAGTGATGGCTGTGGTCGTGCTGATGGCTTTGCGAGTCGGGGGCGCCGCCCATCATGCGCAGCATCGGGATCCCGCCCGTGGCGACGAACCGGACCACCAGGATCGCTGCGATGACGAGGAAGAGGATGTTGAGCCAGGTAGTGTAGTTCCAGGAGACGCCGGCGTGCATGACCACGGCGCTGCGCTGACTGGGAATGAGATTAGCTGCGCCGAACAGTAATTCGACGAGGTATCCGGCGACGACCATCGAGGCGTAGAAAGTGCCCAGCAGCGTCAGCATCATTTTCGTTCCGTAGTACTTCCGATAGATGTTCAAGATCGGCAGGATCAACAGGTCGGCGAAGATGAACGCGATGACGCCGCCGAAGCTGATGCCGCCGTTCCAGAGGACCGCGGCCAGCGGCACATTGCCGATCGAGCAGACGAACGAGACGATCGCGACGAAGGGGCCCACGATCGGCCCCCACAGCGCCGACCACACCGGATGGTCGGTCAAAAAGAACTGCTGCCAAAAGGTTTCGGGAACCCAGGCCGCGATGGCACCCGCGATCAACAGGCCCACGATCAGGTCCCGCAGAATCGCCGCCCACTCCATGACGAACACGTGCGCCACCGAGGTGAAGGCCCGCGCGGAGAACAGCCGCCGCCAAAACGAGCCCTCGCCACCGACCGACATGTCCATGGCGGCGTGACCTTCCATGGAGCCGGCGATTCCGCGGTCGGCTTGCTCACGGGCGGCGTCGATCAGCCGGGAGCGCGCGAACAGCCGGAACAACAGGGCCAGCACGATGATCATCAGCGGGCCGCCGACGAATTCCGCGGCGGTGAATTGCCAGCCCATCAACAACGCCAGGATGATGCCCAGCTCCACGACGAGATTGGTGGAACTGATCTCGCATGCCATGGCGGCGGTGAAGTTGGCGCCCTTGCGAAACAGCGAGCGGGCCAGCGCCACGGCCGCATACGAGCACGATGACGATGCGGCTCCCAGGCCGGCGGCCACCGCGAGGGTGCGGGGCTTGTCGTCGCCCATCAGGGCCACAATCGTCTCGCGGCGCACCACGGCCTGCACCATCGCCGATAACGCGAAGCCAAGGATCAGCGCCCACAAGATCTCCCACGTCATAGATCCCGCCAGCGCCAATGCATGACCCACTGCTGCTAGCGCTGTGTCCGCCACCCGGTCCTCCGCTTCGATTGCATGTTCGGGCGATCATATGGGCGGCTGCGCCCACTCAAGCAACATATACCCCCATGGGGTATATGTCAAGTTGCCGTCCGGCACCTGGGAACCGCTGCTCCGACACTGCATCGGCGTTCTTAAACCGTTGGAGTGCAACGAGATAAGCTCCGTCGACACGCCAAGCTCCATGGCTTTTCGACAGCAGGTTGCGGATGTGGGTTGCCGCACCTGGCCGGGTACCGCCGTCGTCGTCGGCGACGGCAGCCGGGATTTTCGGGATTTCGCAACGGCACGCCATCGCGCCAGATCGGCGGTCGGCCCCGCTGGCCCAGCGCTGATCGACCGCCCGGGCCCACTTTTGGTCGGATTTGTTCGGCTTTTCCGGAGCGCGGTGGCGTCGTGCGTGTACGCTACGGCGTCGGGGTGCGGCGTAACGTGTAACGGTCGCCAGCGACGTGAGAAGGAACGCGGGCATGAGCATCGCATCGAACGCACCCGAGCCTGCCGCCCGCAGGGTGCGGATCCTGTTCATCGCGGAGGCGGTGACCCTGGCCCATGTCGTGCGGCCGTTCGTGCTGGCCCGCTCGCTGGACCCGAGTCGTTACGAGGTCCACTTCGCCTGCGACCCGCGGTACAACACGCTGCTGGGGCCGATGCCCTTTCCGTACCACCCGATCCATACCATCCCCAGCGATCGGTTCCTCGGCAACTTGACCCAGGGCCGTTTCTACGCCGCGCGGACGTTGCGTAGGTACGTCGAGGAGGACCGCAAGGTGCTGGCCGCGATCGCGCCGGACCTGGTCGTCGGCGACCTTCGCGTTTCCCTCTCGGCCAGCGCCCGGCTGGCGGGCATCCCGTATATCGCCATCGCGAACGCCTACTGGAGTCCCTACGCCCGGCGCCGGTTTCCGCTGCCGGACACGCTGTGGACGCGCCTGCTCGGTGTCAGGCTGGTCAGGATCCTGTACCGCCTGGAACGCCCGTTGCTCTTCGCTCTTCAGTGCCTGCCGCTCAACTGGGTCCGGCGCAGGCATGGGTTGCCGACTCTGGGGTGGAACCTGTGCCGCATTTTCACCGACGGTGACTACACGCTCTACGCCGACGTGCCCGAGCTGGTGCCGACCTATGATCTGCCGGCCAACCATCGGTATCTGGGTCCGGTTCTGTGGTCGCCCGCGGTGCGGCCGCCGCCGTGGTGGGATGCGCTGCCGACCGACCGGCCGATCGTCTATGCGACCCTGGGCACTTCGGGGGGCACGAATCTGTTGCAGGTGGTGCTGGACGCGCTGGCTGACATGCCGGTGACGGTGATCGCGGCCACTGCCGATCGCAGCGACCTGAGCAACGTGCCGTCCAACGCGTTCGTGGCCGATTACCTGCCGGGCGAGGCGGCCGCGGCCCGGTCGGCGGTGGTGGTCTGCAATGGTGGCAGCCTGACGACGCAGCAGGCCTTGCTGGCCGGGGTGCCGGTGGTCGGGATCGCCAGCAACCTCGACCAGCACCTGAACATGGAGGCCCTCGAGCGCGCCGGTGCCGGGATGCTGCTGCGCACCGAACGGCTCAGCCGCCGGCGGGTGGCCGATGCCGTGCAGCAGGCCCTTGGTGATCCCGGCTATCGGCAGGCCGCCCTGCGGCTCGCCGATGCTTTGGGGCGCGACTTCGACGGGTTCTCCCAGCACGTCCACGCCGCGTTGCGCCTCGGGCCCGACAGCGCGACGTCACCGACCGGCTGGCAGCGAAATCTGCGGACTGGGTAGCGCCACCGACCGCCCCGGGCCACCGTGTGTCCGCGGTTTGCCCGGAGTTTCCGGGGCATGCGTCGGGCGTGTACTCTACGGCCGCGGCCCCGGGGTAACGATCAACGGTCGCCAACGACGCGAGAACGGACGCGGACATGAGTTGCGGGTCGTTGAGCGGTGTCTGGAGGGCGCGATGAGGATGGTGCACCGGTGAGCACCGAACCGAACGTTTCGGAGCCCGGCGCCCGCAGGGTGCGGATCCTGTTCATCGGGGAAGCCGCGACCCTGTCCCACGTCGTGCGGCCGTACGTGCTGGCGCGGTCGCTGGACCCGAGTCGTTACGAGGTCCACTTCGCCTGCGACCCACGATTCAACAAGCTGCTGGGCCCGCTCCCGTTCCAGCACCACCCGATCTACACCATCCCCAGCGAGCGGGTGCTGGCCAAGATCGCTCAGGGCCGGCTGTTCTACAACACGCGGACGTTGCGCAGGTACGTCGAGGAGGACCGCAAGGTGCTGGCCGCGATCGCGCCGGACCTGGTCGTCGGCGACAATCGCCTGTCACTCTCGGCCAGCGCCCGGCTGGCGGGCATCCCGTATATCGCCATCGCGAACGCCTACTGGAGTCCCTACGCCCGGCGCCGGTTTCCGCTGCCGGACACGCTGTGGACGCGCCTGCTCGGTGTCAGGCTGGTCAGGATCCTGTTCTGGTTGTACCGCCCGCTGATATTTGCCCTCTATTGCCTGCCGCTCAACTGGGTCCGGCGTAGGCATGGGTTGCCGACTCTGGGGTGGAACCTGTGCCGCATTTTCACCGACGGTGACTACACGCTCTACGCCGACGTGCCCGAGCTGGTGCCGACCTATGATCTGCCGGCCAACCATCGGTATCTGGGTCCGGTTCTGTGGTCGCCCGCGGTGCGGCCGCCGCCGTGGTGGGATGCGCTGCCGGCCGACCGGCCGATCGTCTATGCGACCCTGGGCAGTTCGGGGGGCACGAATCTGTTGCAGGTGGTGCTGGACGCGCTGGCTGACATGCCGGTGACGGTGATCGCGGCCACTGCCGATCGCAGCGACCTGAGCAACGTGCCGTCCAACGCGTTCGTGGCCGATTACCTGCCGGGCGAGGCGGCCGCGGCCCGGTCGGCGGTGGTGGTCTGCAATGGTGGCAGCCTGACGACGCAGCAGGCCTTGCTGGCCGGGGTGCCGGTGGTCGGGATCGCCAGCAACCTCGACCAGCACCTGAACATGGAGGCCCTCGAGCGCGCCGGTGCCGGGATGCTGCTGCGCACCGAACGGCTCAGCCGCCGGCGGGTGGCCGATGTCGTGCAGCAGGCCCTTGGTGATCCCGGCTATCGGCAGGCCGCCCTGCGGCTCGCCGATGCTTTGGGGCGCGACTTCGACGGGTTCTCCCAGCACGTCCACGCCGCGTCGCATCTCAGGCCCGAGAACGTGGCCCGAGGCGTCGCGACCGAAGGTCGGCAAGCGGAATTGTCCTCTGCGCCAACCAGATTAGAAGAGTCAGCGGGTCCGGATTTCGGGCGAACCAAGGCCCGCCGTCGATACCGGGGGTGAGTAAGCACTTGTGGTGTCGCACGTGACGCGCAATATCCGCCAAGCCATGGTGGTGCGTCACGGTGCCAGACGACGCCGTCGCTGCGATCGATTGCCGGGCCGCAGGCCGCCCGGCACGGTCAGAACTTGTCTGCCGCGGTCAATGGAACTAGGGTCGGGAACCTGATTCGCGCGGCCGAATATGTCCTGTACTTTGAAGCGGGCACGAAGACGGTCTTGCGAACGCACGCCGCATCAAGCTGACGGCGACCCCCGCCGCACCGGCCAAGGCATAAAAGGAGTGGAGACGGCCACGATGGGATGCCGCAAATGTGGTGACAAGCAGGCACCCACAGAAGCGGGATTCCGGTGAAGCGGGCGCTGATCACCGGAATCACCGGCCAGGACGGCTCCTACCTCGCCGAATTGCTGCTCAGCAAGGGATATGAGGTCCACGGGCTGATCCGCCGGGCTTCGACGTTCAACACGGCGCGGATCGATCACCTCTACGTCGACCGGCACGACCCGCACGCGCGTTTGTTCTTGCACTATGGCGATCTCACCGACGGCACCCGGTTGGTGACGCTGCTCAGCACCATCGACCCCGACGAGGTGTATAACCTTGCGGCCCAGTCGCATGTGCGCGTCAGCTTCGACGAACCGGTGCACACGGGCGACACCACCGGCATGGGATCCATCCGGTTGCTCGAAGCCATTCGGCTTTCCCGGGTGGAATGCCGCTTCTACCAGGCGTCCTCGTCGGAGATGTTCGGCGCCTCGCCGCCGCCCCAGAACGAGCAGACGCCGTTTTACCCACGATCACCCTATGGCGCGGCAAAGGTGTACTCGTACTGGCTGACGCGCAATTATCGAGAGGCATACGGACTGTTCGCGGTGAACGGCATCTTGTTCAACCATGAGTCACCGCGGCGCGGTGAGACTTTCGTGACCCGAAAAATCAGCCGTGCGGTGGCACGGATCAAGGCCGGCCTCGAGTCCTACGTCTACCTGGGCAACCTCGACGCCGTTCGCGACTGGGGGTATGCGCCCGAATATGTCGACGGGATGTGGGCCATGCTGCAGCAGTCCGAGCCGGAAGACTTCGTGCTGGCGACCGGACGCGGCTACACGGTGCGCGAGTTCGCCCAGACGGCCTTCGACCATGCCGGGCTCGACTGGGAGAAGCATGTGCGATTCGACGAACGCTATCTGCGTCCCACCGAGGTGGATTCGCTGATCGGCGACGCGACCAAGGCCGCCCAATCGCTGGGATGGAAGGCGTCGGTACACACCGCTGAACTGGCACAGATCATGGTGGACGCGGACATCGCGGCCCTGGAGTGTGAAGGCAAGCCGTGGATCGACAAGCCGATACTCACCGACCGGGCGCGCGGAAGCCAATGAACGCCTCGGCCGGCGTCCTTGACCGCGCGTGCCCGGTGTATATCGCCGGGCACCGCGGGCTGGCCGGGTCTGCGTTGTTACGCAGATTCCAGGCCGAGGGATTCACCAATCTTGTGGTGCGCTCACACCAAGAACTCGACCTCACGGATCGGGCCGCGACATTCGATTTCATTCTGGAGACCAGGCCCCAGGTGATCATCGACGCCGCCGCCAAGGTGGGCGGCATCCTTGCCAACAGCACCTACCCGGCCGACTTCCTGTCCGAAAACCTACAAATCCAGGTCAATCTGCTGGACGCCGCCGTGGCCGCGCGGGTGCCGCGGCTGCTGTTCCTCGGCTCCTCATGCATCTACCCGAAATTCGCCCAGCAGCCCATCAAGGAAAGCGCGCTGCTCAGCGGTCCGCTGGAGCCGACCAACAATACCTACGCGATCGCCAAGATCGCCGGCCTCCTTCAGGTCCAGGCGGTCCGCAGCCAACACGGCCTGGCCTGGATCTCTGCGATGGCAACCAACCTGTATGGACCCGGTGACAACTTCTCGGCGTCCACGTCGCACCTGCTGCCGGCGCTGATCCGCAGGTATGAAGAGGCCAGAGCCGGCGGCGTGCCGAAGGTGACGAACTGGGGCACCGGAACTCCGCGCCGCGAACTGCTGCATGTCGATGATTTAGCGGACGCATGCCTGTACCTGCTGGAGCACTTCGACGGACCAAACCCCGTCAACGTCGGAACCGGCGTCGACCATACCGTGCGGGAGATCGCCGAGATGGTGGCCGGCGCGGTGGGCTACAACGGCGAAACCGACTGGGATCCAACCAAACCGGACGGAACGCCACGCAAACTGTTGGACGTGTCGGTGTTACGGGACGCGGGTTGGCAATCCCGGATCGCGCTGCGTGAGGGCATCGAGTCCACGGTTGCGTGGTATCGGGCCAACGCCGGCGCGGTACGGAAATGAATGTTGACCGGTTCTTAGCTGCGAGTCGGTGAGGTGGAGGCCCCCCGAAATCTGCCTCCGCGCCCATTGTCCGGAAGGTTCCCACTCCGCGGCCCGGCGTTGTGTCGTTGTCATCGTGAACGCTGAGTTCTGGCCGGGGACCACAACGTTACCGACGACGAGATAGGAAATAGGTGAATCTTCTCGGCAAAGTTGCTATGTGGGTAGAGCTGTTGAGCAGCGGTGAGGGCAAGCAACGCGTTCTCATCGGACGGGAGTTGGCTTGGCGGGTGCGAGAGCTGGAATCGATAAACACATTGACCGAGGTGGAATTCTCGGTATTCAGCCAGTTTGGCGATGACGGGATCATTCAATGGCTGATCCACCGCCTGCCGGGCATCAGTGAGACTTTCGTCGAGTTTGGGGTCGGGTGCTACCAGGAAGCCAACACCAGGTTCCTACTGCTGAACGACAACTGGAGTGGGCTGGTCATGGACAGCTCCAAACGCAACGTCGATGCCATCAAGCGTGATCGGATTTCGGTGCTCTATGACCTACAGAGCAAATGCGCACGCGTCACAGCCGAGAACGTTGACCAATTGATGTTAGAGCACGGGTTCGAGGGCGACATCGGACTTCTGCACATCGATATCGACGGCAACGATTACTGGGTGTGGAATGGATTAACAGTCGTGAGTCCCACCATCGTTATTGTCGAATACAACAGCGTATTCGGAGTAGAGCGCCCGATCACCGTCCCCTACGATCCGAACTTCACCAGAGGACGCTACATGAATCAATATTTCGGCGCGTCCTTGTTGGCTTTCTGCGACCTGGCCCAATCCAAGGGATACGATTTCGTCGGCAGCAACAGCGCGGGCAACAACGCTTATTTCATCCGATCCGACCTGGCCCACGGCCTCAAGCCGCTGACCGCCGCCGAAGGCTACGTGGTGTCGAAGTTCGTTGATTCCCGCGACGCCAAGGGTCGACTGAACCACCTGCGCGGGAAGCAGCGGTTGGCTGCACTGCGCGGGGCGCCGGTGGTCAACACAAGGACGGGCGCCGAAGAGCAGCTGTGATGAACAAAGGTCACTCGGGCTTACGCAGCACAACCATGTCTTGGTAGGCGGTGGAAGCCGTTCTGCCGCACCAGCTTCCCCACAACACATCACCAACCTGTTCGAGGCCGGCGTCGTGGACGGCTTGATCCCAGTCTTGCTGAGGAAGTGCGATGGCAGCCTCGGGCACGAACGGGGTGATCACGATCAGGCCGTCGTGCTCCCGAAAGGGCAGAGCCGACTTGCCCTGCGCAACCAGCGCCTCAGACTCCTGATTCCACACATAGAGGGTGAGCAGCGCGCGCCCGCCGGGGGCAAGTACTCGTGCAGTCTCCGCGAGGTAGCGAGCCACCTGCGGTATAGGCATGTGGGTGAAGAGCGACGACGCGAAGGCCAGCTCGAAACTCACGTCGGGGTAGGGGAAGGTGAACTTCTCGGCCTGGACCGTGCCCTTCGGGTTGTACATCTTGTTGTAGATGTCCGCGCGCTGGAAGCGGAAGTTGGGATGCGACGCGTAGTGCTCCGAACACCAGCGAACTTCGGCGGCATTGATATCGAAGCCCTCATAGCGCCCCTTGGCCGGGTCGAGAAATGTGGCCAACGGACGAGCCACGCGGCCCATTCCGCAACCCATGTCAAGGACGCGAAAGTGCGGTTCAAGCTGGCCGTAGTCGCGCAGCAGGCCCAAGAACTCGTCACCAGATTCGCGAAATGGGCCGGGCGCCGCGGGGTTTCGAGACCCGCCGCCCACCATGCGGCGCGGTGGGACCAGCGGGTCGCTACGGCCGTTGAGCTTGTCCAGCACATCACTTGGGGCATAGCGCACAAACAGGCCGGCCCTGATCAGGAGGGGCACCGGGACAAATCTGAGGAAAGAGTCAACAAGCCGGGACGCAACCACGTGGCACAACGTACACTGCGCCCGCACGGTGGCGCCAATTCGAGCCGCCCCGGATGAGCGTTCAGGTCGGCTTGCGCAGCGGGAGGCCGGCAGCACGGTAGATCGCGTCGATGACCGTCATGTTCTCGACCGCGTCCTGCGGGCTCGTCTTCACCGGTTCACCACGCAGCACCGCAGCGGCGAACGCGTCGAGCTGATACGCGTAGGAGGTTCGACGCGGAAAACGCTCCACCCGTTTCCCGTCGGCCGATCGGACCGTAACGCGATGGAAAGACTGCGGCAATACCGGATTGACTACCCGCAACTCGCCCAGGTCGCCGACCACTCGGGCGCTGATCCGTAACAGCTCAGTCGACCACATGGAGCAGCGCACCCGGCCGGTGTGTCCGTCGGCGAACCGCACCTCGGCCGTCATGGCGCGGTCGATCTGCGAATCGCGCAGTTTCGCCTGCGCGGAAACGACTTCGGGAGTTGAACCGCCGAAGGTGCGGACCATGTGGACCGCATAGCACCCGGTTTCCATGGTCGCGCCGCCGGCCAGCGAGTAGTTGTAGCGGATGTCGGAGAACTTGGGCAATGGTAAGCACAGGTTGGCTTCCACTCGTGTCAGCTTGCCCAGCTCGCCCGAGGCGATGATCTGCTCAATGCGCAGCGCCAGCGGGTGATAGGGATAGTGGAACGCCTCCATCACCGCCCGATCCGATTTCGCGGCCAGTTCGGCGATTTCGCGTGCCTCGGCGGCGTTGGCGGTGAACGGCTTTTCGCACAGCACGTGCTTGTCGGCGGCCAATGCCGCCCGGGTCCAGCGGCCGTGCAAGCTGATTGGCAAGGGGTTGTAGACCGCGTCGAGGTCCGGGTCGGCGACGAGCGAGTCGTAGCTGTCATGGACCCGGGCGATACCGTGCTTGGCGGCGAAGGCCCGGGCGCGCGAGACATCGCGTGCGGCCACCGCAGCCACCACGACCTCGTCGTTTTCCTTGGCGGGCGTTAGCAGGGCCAAGGGCGTGATACGGGCTGTGCCCAGGATGCCGATCCGGACCTGTCGAGACACGGGCCAGACGCTAACAGCCGGCTTGAGTTGGCGACAAGAAACGGTTTGGCCGCAGCCATAGATCGCGATCTTGATGGCTGGCGCCTGCCGGCGGCAAGCCGTTTGAGCCGCCGCCGATAAATTCTATCTATCGCAAGATCAATTTTAAGAATTGATCCGTCCAAGCGTTGGCGCGATAGTTGCTTCCGACGGACGACCGCCCGGTAGTGCAATACCGGCCGATCGGATCGGACGGGCAGAAAATTTGCCTTCTGAATGACAGAAGACGGCTTGCATAGCGGATGGATTGAACGTCTTGCTGATGTTGCGAAAGACCCTCTGGAAGGTTGGGCTCAATGCGGTGCCGCATTTGTGATTCAAGTACCCGGCAGGCGTTTACTCACAAGGTCCTTGACAAATACGATTGCACATATTACTTCTGTGCTAATTGCGGTGGCTTGCAGACCGAAGATCCTCATTGGCTAGACGAAGCGTATGCGAGCCCGGTGACATCTGCTGATACCGGCCTTGTTTTTCGGAACAACTACCTGGCGCGGTTGACGTCGGCGGTTCTCCTCGTTCTGTTTGATCGTCGTGGCCGGTTTCTCGATGTCGCCGGGGGTTACGGCATTTTCACCCGCTTGATGCGAGATGTCGGTTTCGACTATTACTGGACGGACAAGCACTGCCCCAATCTGACCGCACGGGGCTTCGAAGCCGATATGCATCCGGGCGGCGGCCGTTACACGGCAGTCACCGCCTTCGAAGTGATGGAGCATCTCGCTGATCCAATCGCATTCGTCGCGGAGCTGCTTGAAAATACGGGCACCGACACCATTATTTTTACGACGGAACTCTTCGCCGGTGAGCCGCCGGCGCCGGAGGCGTGGTGGTACTACACGTTCGCCACCGGGCAGCACATTACCTTCTATCAAAGACCGACGCTGGAACTCATCGGAAAGCGCTTCGGTATGCATTTTTACAGCTCCGGCATTCTGCACATTTGGACCCGACAGAAAATCAATCCGATCGCGCTGCGAATTCTTACCTGGCTACCTGTCGCGAGCGCCCTTTACTTATTGCCGCGGGTGGTGCTGGGTTCTCGGACGTGGGCGGATCATGAGAGCCTGATGCGGAAGGGTGCAGGGTAGGCATCACGGGATAGTAGATGCACCCTGCTGAGCCGCCCCGGATGAGCGTTCAGGTCGGCTTGCGCAGCGGGAGGCCGGCAGCACGGTAGATCGCGTCGATGACCGTCATGTTCTCGATCGCGTCTTCGGGGGTGGTCTTCACCGGTTCGCCGCGCAGCACCGCGCCGGCGAACGCGTCGAGCTGATACGCGTAGGAGGCGCGGCGGGGGAACCGCTCCACCCGTTTTCCGTCGGCCGATCGAACCGAGAGCCGATGGTAAGAGTGTGGCAACACCGGGTTGAGCACACGCAGTTCGCCTTTGTCTCCGACGACGCGAGCACTGATCTGTATCAGATCGGTCGACCACATCGAGCAGCGCACCCGGCCGGTGTGTCCGTCGGCGAACCGCACCTCGGCCGTCATGGCGCGGTCGATCTGCGAATCGCGCAGTTTCGCCTGCGCGGAGACCACTTCCGGTGTCGAACCGCCGAAGGTGCGGACCATGTGGACCGCATAGCACCCGGCGTCCATCGTCGCGCCGCCGGCCAGCGAGTAGTTATAGCGGATGTCGGAGAACTTGGGCAGCGGGAAGCACAGGTTGCCCTCCACCCGGGTGAGCTTGCCCAGTTCGCCCGAGGCGATGATCTCCTCAACGCGCAGCGTCAGCGGGTGATAGCGATAGTGGAATGCCTCCATCACCACGCGACCGGAATTCGCGGCCAATTCGGCGATTTCGCGCGCTTCGGCGGCGTTGGCGGTGAAGGGCTTCTCGCACAGCACGTGCTTGCCGGCGGCCAAGGCCGCCCGGGTCCACCGACCATGCAGGCTGTTCGGCAAGGGGTTGTAGACGGCGTCGAGGTCCGGGTCGCTGATCAGCGCGTCGTAACTGTCATGTACCCGGGCAATGTCGTGCTTGGCGGCGAAGGCCTGAGCACGCGATGCATCGCGTGCGGCCACCGCGGCCACCACCACCTCGGTATTTCCCTTGGCGGGTTTGACGAGCGCCAAGGGGGCGATACGGGCGGCGCCCAGGATGCCGATCCGGACCTGTCGAGACACGGACCGACGCTAGCACCTGACGCGGGCCCAGGACGCGGGAAGGACGCGGAAAGGGCTTGGTACGGCAGTCGCCGATGAGAACCCTGCCGGTGAGGACGGTGCCTGCCGGCAACGGCGGTGACTGTGGCTATTCCTCACCGGTGGGAGGCGAAGAGCCGGTCCAGCACGGCCCGGCCCGCGCGGTCGTCGTCGTGCACGACCGCGACGTCCCAGTAGTGATATCCGCGTTCGGCGTACCGCCTGTCCAGCACCGCGGCCATGGCCGGCACCTCATCGATCGACAGAGCCTGTACCGGCCTGCCGAAGTTGTCCCAGATGCCCACACACGAGTACCCGGCGGTCTGCAGCTGCCCCCACACCACGGTCGGGTCCGGCGCCCCGGCCATCCGGATCAGTTCCGGGTAATACTCGAAGAACAGCACCGGCCGGGTATCCGCGTAGGCTCGCGCGAGCGCCGGGACCAGAATCGTGTCGTAGCCTTCCGTGTCCGATTTGACCAGCCTGATCGGCGGCAGTTCGGGGTGACGGTTCGGCAGCTCGGCCACGGTCAGCGCGGCGGCCGCCCCGCCGCTGCCGCCCTGGGCGAAGCGGGTGTCGCCGCCCTTTCGGACCGCGCCGAGACCGGAGGCTTTGGCAGCGTCGGTGAGCAGCAGGCCGAACTCGATCACGCAGCGGTCGTCCGACCCGACGTTGCGCTCCAGGTACGGCAGGTACTCGGGGTCCCCCTCGATGCAGAGGATGCGGGCGTCGACTTTGGCGAGGAGTTGCCTGGCGGAGTCACCGATATTGGCTCCGACGTCGATGACGCCCAACGGCTTGTCGGTCGCGGCGAGGCCGACGGCCAGGTCGATCAGATTCTGACCGTAGGTGGGGAACAGGCGGGCGTAGTCCGGAAGCCGGTGATACCACGGCATCGCCAGTGAAACGCCTTGCACGTCGCGGATGACGGTGCGCGTGCCGAACCAGTGACGAACCGTACGGTAGGAGAGTTCCAGTGCGAGTTGCCTGAACAACTGGCGATAGCTCATTGTTTTGCGTCCAGATCCACCCGCAGATGGTAACCGACCTTTGGGGTGCGTCTGCCTTTGCCGCAGAGAGCCCCGGGTCGCGCAGCCTTGACGCAGCGCAGTCACGTGCAGGCGGTAGCTGCGACAGACAAACCGGCGACGGCACCCGGTGGTCACCTTCCGCACCGATGTCGGCCCGGTTCGAGGGTGTCGGCGGCTCGCATCGGGAGCCGGTGCGATAACGATATGCCTTAGGGCAGAAGATTTTTCGTGATCGATAGGCCGCACCTCGACGACGCGGCCGGCATCGTGAAGCCGGGGGGCGCCGCGGCCGGGTGGGTTGGCTCGTTCATCGCGGCGACCGTGGCGTACCTTCTGATTGTCCTTCTTCCGGGCTTGACGATGCCGCGGGAGATATCCAGGAGGTTTGATGCTTGTGCTGTGCCGGATGAGCGCTGTCGTCAAGGCAATGGTGGGCGCCGAGCGCTTATGAAAGTCGCATTCGATCACCAAATCTTCGCCATCCAGCGGTACGGCGGTGTGTCGCGGTATTTTTTCGAGCTGGCGAGCCGCCTACCTGCCGACACGGTGTCGGAGGTGTCCGTCGTCGCACCTTTCTATATGAACGCCTATCTAGCGGCTGAGTCCGCCCGCGGCTTCACTCATGGCAAGTATGTGCCGTTCACCTTCAAAGGCGCACCGGTCCTTGTCGAACTCGCGAACCAGTTAGCGGCACCATTCGCGTGGTCGAAGTCGGACGCGGACATCCTGCACGAGACCTGGCACCCCTTCAAGCCCGTCGGTAAGGCGCGTCGCCGGGTTGTGACCATCTTCGACATGATCCACGAGCTGTTCAAGCCGCCCATGGCTAAACTCGCGATCGCCGCCAAACGCGCGTCTGTCAACCGCGCCGACCATGTGATCTGCGTCTCCGAAAGCGCACGCGACGACCTGGTGCGTCTCTACGGCATCGACCCGGCCCGCACCAGCGTTGTGCACCTTGCCTGTTCGCTGCCCTTGCAGGCGAACACCACGACTGTCGACAGCGGCGGGCGCAGGCCCTCGCTGCTTTACGTCGGGCGTCGTGGGGGATACAAGAACTTCGCCACGTTGCTGCGCGCCTACAGCAGTTCGCCGGTATTGCGGGATTTCGAGTTGATCGCCTTCGGCGGCCCCCCCTTCCTGCGTGACGAGCAGAAAGAGATCAGCCGGTTGGGAGTCACCGACCGGGTGCGCTTCGAATCCGGGTCTGACGAGGAGCTGGCGGCGCGCTACCGGACAGCCGCCGCATTCGTCTATCCCTCGCAGTACGAGGGTTTCGGGATCCCCCCGCTCGAAGCGATGAGCCAGGGCTGCCCGGTCGTGTGCAGCAATGCGGGCGGAATTCCAGAGGTGGTCGGGGATGCCGGCGTCTTCTTCGATCCGGATAACCCCGAGGAGCTGCGTACGGTTCTGGAACGCGTGGTGACGACGGAGAGCCTGCGCGCCGATCTGCGCGAGCGTGGCTATGCACGGCTCCCGATGTTCTCCTGGGACAAGAACGCAGCGGAGACGGCCCGGATCTATCGCGAAATACTCTGAGCCGCTGCCCTATCCGACGTTGTGATGCCGGTCGCGGCGATGTCTGGTCGAATCACCTTGGGGCTACAGGGCATGGCTTTTGCTTGGTTTTGGCCGGACTCAGTCACCGCGAGCGCGCCACTTCATCCACCAGCGCGCCGCAATGATGACCAGCCTGATGCCGAATCTGGTGGTGATCGGCAGCCGCTTGAGAAAAGCCTTGTCTACGAAGGTATTACTGAGTCCGCCCAACTCGTTGAAGCGGGCGACGACGACGTCCATGTGCCGGGTGACGAGTGCGGGGTTGGAGAAGCAGCGGATATTGAAGTCCCAGTCCGCCAGCGACCGGTAGCGCAGGTTGTAGGGGCCGATGCCGCTGAAGAGCTCACGGCGGTAAAAGATCGACTGATGACAGATGTTGCGCTTGAACAGCAGGCGATCGAGGTCGAAGGCGCCACCGTAGCGGAATTTGGTTGAGCGCATAATCACGTCGCCGTACACCAGATCGCTGTGCTCATGTTCGCCGATGAAGGCGGCCACCCGTGCCAGGGTGTCCGCCTCGTACAGCGCGTCGTCGGCGCCAAGAAAGAGCAACCACGTCCCGGTAGCCAGGCTCACGCCGCGGTTCATCGCGTCGTAGACCCCGCGGTCGGTGCCGGAACGGACGACCAGGCGCGCGCCGAAGTTGGGGGCAAAGCTGTTCGCGATATCGAGGGTTGCATCCGTCGAGCCGCCGTCGACCAGTATCAGCTCGAAGTCCCGGAAGGTCTGGTAGGCGATGCTCTCGAGGCAAACCCCTAGCGCCGAGGCCACGTTCAGGGTGGGGACGATGATGGAAAACATTGGTGCGGCCATGGCGGCTTTCGTTGTTTCAGCAGCTGTCAAGCCGGCCTCGCGCAGCGGTTCCAGTCAATTGGCATCACGGAAGAAGATACCGTCGGCCTGCAACATTCGACCATTACGCGCGTCGATGAAACAGGGCAGCAACCCGGTCAATGTGAAGCCCAATGAATACACGAGATCGAGTGCTTCCGGAATGAGCATGCCGCCTTCATACAACGGTGCGAAGGAGAGTTCGAGTTGCATCCCGACACATTGGTCATTGACGGTCGACTTGCCACCGTCGAGCACCTGCTTTTCAAATCCCTGCACGTCGACCTTGAGAAAAGCCGCACCGTTCGGCCGTAGAAATTCCGGCGCCACGGAATCCAATCGGTGAATCGGCGCCTCCTCGGTGCCGACATAGTTGGCCGGGGGAAAGGCCTCCTGGTGCCGCGTCAGCATGGGCAACACCGAACTGCTTTGACCGGCGTTTCCGGCGACATTGACCGAGACCGTCCCGTCGGCATCGCCAAGCGCACACTGCCGGCAATGCCAAAGCGGATCGGTTGCCGCTTTTCTTTCCAAAGCGGTAAACGGCCGGGATAGCGGTTCGAACGAGACGATGCGGCCTTTGTATCCCGCTCGGCGGAGGCCTTTGGCGTATTGCCCCGTGTTGGCTCCGACATCAAAAACGACATCGACCCGACGCAATTCGAGTTGTTTCACAAACTGGTGCCTCAGGTCCCGCTCGGAAAAACGGCGCGGCACTTCGAAGGCGGCGCTGCGCACGATGAATCGAGCAAGGTCCGACAAATGCACCGTGTGACACTAACATGCCCGTCGGCCTGACTCGCTTGGCCGGCGCCAGGGCTGCGCGGCCGGTGATCGGGCTTGTTGTCGACAACGGCGAAGGCGGTGACCCCGTTGATGTCGAGCAGCTCGAGCGGTGAGGCGCGCTAGACTACACCGCGGCAACGCGAGGTGGTTGCGAACTTGCCCTCGAGTTGGCGATACCGCATCACGCGGCGCCGAGCCGCCCGCACATCGCTTGATCATGGTGTGGTTCTTGGGCTTCCGCGCGGCAGCCGTCGCCCGATTGGGGGGATGCAGTTGGGTGCCGGGGGTTCGGGGCGGTAAGGACCGGCTCGCACCGAGTGCGGCTGAAGCGAAGGGACTTGTCGCCATGAGCAACGTGGTCGATCTACTCGACCAGACGTTCTTTGCCGCCGAGCGAGCGACCGGAACCTTCAACGTGCTGCAGTGTGTCTGGGTGTACAACCGCGAGGTCGACATCGAGCGGCTGCGGCAGTTTCATCACCATCTGCAGCGGGGACGGTTGGCCCGCCGAATCGAATGCTCACCCCTGCCGTTCGGCCGCCATCGCTGGGTTTCGTCCAACGGCCCGACCGACCTCGAGATCGTCGCGGCGCCGCGGCCTCGTGAAGAATTCGACACCTGGGTCCACGAGCAGGCCAGCGCGCCCCTGGACGCCGAACGGGGACCCGAATGGCGACTTGCGGTGCACCCGTTCGTCGGCGGCGGGGCGGGCGTCAGCTTGGCCATCTCCCATTGCCTCACCGACGCCGTCGGGCTGTGTGAGGCGGTGGCGGACGCGGCCTGCGGCCGCGACGAGCAGATCAGCTGGCCGGCAGCCGGGTCACGCCGGCCGTGGGAAGCCGTGCGCGAAGACGCTGGCCAAGCCGTGCGAGACATCCCCAGCATCGCCCGCACCGTGGCCGATGCGGCACGGTTGGCCCGGCATCGCCGCAGCCATCCGGAGGCGGCGGCGCCGCGACGTACCAGATCTGTCGCGCAGCTCGCCGCAGCGGACCGGACCGTCAAGTTTCCGGCAGCGACGATCCTGGTCGATGCCGAAGAATGGGACGCCCGCGCGCAATCGCTGGGCGGGACCAGCAACACCCTGCTCGCCGGTTTGGCGGTCCGCCTCGCCCAGCGATTGGGACGGGTCGCCGCAGACGGGTCGGTCACCGTGGGCATACCCGTCAGCGAACGCACCGCCGGTGACACTCGCGCCAACGCGGTCACCAAGGTCGACATCACCGTCGACCCCGCCTCCGCGGCGACCGACTTGCGTCAGATCCGCGCCGCCACAAAGAAAGCGCTGATCCGGCGTCAGCAGCTCCCCAGCGAGCAGTCGGTGCTGCTGCCCCTGGTGCCGCTGTTGCCGCGGTGGCTGGTCCGGCGAACGGTCGGCGCGGCGGCCGGCAATGTCTCATCCAACATCGGGGTGGTCAATCCGGCCGCCTGCCGGCCGGACGGAACCGACGCCGACCACTTCGCCGTAACGGGTTTCTGGGGGGTGAGCACGTCGGTCATGGACCGCAGCGGCGGATATCTGGGATTGCTGTCGGGACGAACGTCTGCCGAGGTCTTCGTGTCGGTCCTCGCCTATCAGCCGGGTCGGTCCAACTCGAATGACGAATTGCGCCAAGACCTTTCGAGCACACTGTCGGAGTTCTCGCTCGTCGGCACGATGGGCTGGGGATGCCCCGAGCCGGTCGGCGGGGCGCGGTAGGCCCGGGTCGGCGTCAGTTCAGCCGGGTCGTCCCCATCGAAATCCCGGCCCCCGGCAGGCGTGCCAGCAGTGCATCGCCCATTGCCGCCGCCGGGGTTAGGACACCCAGCAGTTCGGAAAGCCGGTCGCGATCGAGCGCCAGCGCCAGCCCACACTGCCCGAGCAGCACCGCGGTCGACTCGTAGGCGTCGACATCGTGCGCAAAAGTCGCCAGGTAGCGCGCACCGGTCGTGGTGGTGGTGTACGTCTCGAATCGATAGTGGCCGCGCTCCCGGGATTTGCGGCTTGGACCGGTGCCCGGTTTCGGCGTGATGCGCTCCACCAACCGGCGGGGCAGTCGACTGAAGTACCTGTTGCCCAAACCGATAGCGCCGGCGACAGCGCCGGTGACGACGGCGGATGCGACTGGCGCTGCGAACGACCGTCCCAGACTCATAGTCTCTGAGTAGCGGAACCGCCGGCCATATGCCCAGTCCTGTAATGCGTTGCTACGACGGACAATCCGGGTGTTGAATGGGCCCTGCACGAACCCGCCGGTCCAGAACCCGGCAAGTTCGGGCGCCAGGTCGCGTCCGCGGCGGCGGGGAAAATCCGGCTGCGGACCCAGTTCGGGTTCGGCGCCGCGATCGGTGGTCAGCGTGTACGGGTCGTTGACCAGCCGGTGTGCGTCCGGGTCACTGGATGCGGTGCGCATCGCCTCGGAATACGTTGCAACCGAGCCGCCGGAGACCCAGCGTTGAGCGAACGAGCGGAGCACCAGGTGGGTGTCGCAGAGTTCACCCGCGTCGTCTTCGATCGCCCGGCGGTACAGTAGATAGACGCTCAAATCCGAAGGCACCGAATCGAATCCGCAGGCGAGCACTATCCGGGCGCCGGTGTCGGCGGCTTGCTTGTGGTACAAGTCGATGCTGTTGCGGCAGAACATCAATTCGCCGGTCAGGTCGGCATAGTCGGTGCCGGCCTTGGCGCAGGCCGCCACCACTGGTAGGCCGTAGCGGGTGTAGGGGCCTACGGTGGTCAGCACCACCCGGGTCCGGGTGGCCATTGCCTCGAGCGTCGCCGGTTGTGACGCGTCGGCAACGATCAACGGCCAGTCCCGGGCGGTCGGGGCCAACCTTTCCCGCACGGCCCGCAGCCGTTCGCGGGAGCGGCCGGCCAGCGCAATCCGTGCGCTCGACCCGGCGCGCGCGAGGTGCTCGGCGGTCAAGGTGCCCGAGAAGCCGGTGGCGCCATACACGACGATGTCGAACTCGCGTTCGGCCGGACTCATCCGGGTGACACTACCCGAGCAGTGCTGCGCCCCGAGCCGGGCGGTTGGCCGCTCAGGCGTTAGCGGAATCCTTGGCGGAGTCCTTGACGAAGCAGTACATCCGGTAGGAAATGTCGCCGCTTTCCAGGTAGCGGGACAGCTGGGTGCCTTGCACGCCGATGTATTCCCGGCCCGCGAAACGAAGGAAGGCCGGGAGATGGCGTTCGACCAGCTCCCGTGACTTCTGCGAATTCTTTTCGATGCCCCGCAGGACCTCGGCGTTGATCTCCCGCTGTGACAGTTGCCGCAGCGCGGCGGCGGCCAGGTCGGCCTCCCAGTCGGGGATCTCGTTGCTGGGGCGAAGGTCGGCGTAGGCGAAGTACCCTCCCGGCCGCAGCACCCGCACCACCTCGGCGAGGAAACGCCGGAAGTGCGGATAGCAGTGCGAGGCTTCGACGTTGAGAACCACGTCGAAGGATTCGTCGTCGAAGGGCAGGTTTTCGGCGTCACCTCGCACGAAATCAAGACCAGGCAGGTGGTGTCGCTTCTGGCACAGTCTGATACCGGCCGGGTTCAAGTCGAGCGCCGTGTAAGAGGCCGGCTGCAAGGTGCGTGTCAGGTAGGAGGCTCCGCCGCCGTGGCCGCAACTGACCTCCAGCACCCGTTTGCCTTTCAGGTCCGCCTGGGTCGCGGTGCGGTGGTACAGATTGATGTGGGCTCGGTTGGGCTCGTCGGATTCGTCCAGGGGCAGGGCCATCGGCGGATCTTCCTCATAGGCCCAGTTGATGAACACGATTTCGTCGGCACCGAGCCCGCGCGTCATCAGCGGATACCAGAACCGCCAAACTCGCTTGTAGATCGGGGTGCTCCCGACGCGGGCAAGCAGGCTGTGGGTGGGACTGAAGGGCATGGGCAAGCAGTATGGCAGACGCCGAAGATGAGCGAGCCCGCTGCGGGATAAGCGGCGACCGCGTTAAGCCCTGAGCCGCTGCCGCGACCCGCTGCCTGGCCCGGCGCTGCCGGTCCGACGTCGCCGGCGGGTCCGCCGGCGGGTCCGCCGGCAGCGGCCTGCTGAGGTAGCGTCCCCGGCATGTCAGTGATCAACAAGGCGGAATGCGGGCAGTGAGCAGGGGCGGATTTCGTTTCGGCTTTGTCGATTCGCTGGTGCACTCGCGGTTTCGGCCCGGCTGGCTGGCACGGTCCAGTATGGTGGCGGCCACGCTGACCGGCGCCGATTCCTATTGGGTGGGCGACCATCTGAACGGGCTGGTGCCGCGCTCGATCGCGACGCCCGAGTATCTGGGAATCGCGGCGAAACTGGTGCCCAGCGTCGACGCGAACTACGAACCGTGGACGATGCTGGGAAACCTCGCCTACGGGAGGCCCAAGCGGTTGCGGCTCGGCATATGCGTGACCGACGCCGGTCGCCGTAACCCGGCGGTCACGGCCCAGGCCGCCGCGACCCTGCAACTGCTTACCCGGGGCAACGCCATCCTTGGCATCGGTGTCGGCGAACGTGAAGGCAACGAGCCCTACGGCGTGGAGTGGACCAGACCGGTGGCGCGCTTTGAGGAAGCGCTGGCCACAATACGCGCGTTGTGGAATTCGAACGGGAAGCTCGTCTCGCGCGAATCGGCGTACTTTCCGCTGCACAACGCCGCGTTCGAGCTGCCGCCATACCGGGGTAAATGGCCGGAAATCTGGGTCGCCGCGCACGGTCCGCGGATGCTGCGGGCAACCGGACGCTACGCCGATGCCTGGGTTCCGATTGTGCTGGTGCGTCCCGGCGACTACAGCAGGGCGCTCGAAGCCGTGCGCACCGCGGCGTCCGACGCCGGTCGTGACCCGATGTCGATCATCCCCTCGGCGGTGCGCGGTGTGATCACCGGCCGAGATCGCGACGACGTCGAGGAGGCGCTGCACTCTGTCATCGTGAAGATGACCGCGCTGGGGGTACCCGGTACAGCCTGGGCCCGCCACGGTGTCGAGCATCCGATGGGAGCCGACTTCGCCGGGGTCCAGGATGTGATTCCCCAAACCATGGACGAGCAGACGGTCTTGTCGTACACGGCGAAAGTCCCGCCGGCGCTCATGAAAGAGGTTGTCTTCAGCGGCACCCCCGAGGAAGTCGTCGAGCAAGTAGCGGAATGGCGCGATCACGGCCTCGAGTACCTGCTGGTGATCAACGGCAGTTTGGTCAATCCCAGCCTGCGCAAGGCGGTCGCGGCGAGCCTGCCGCACGCCAAGGTGCTGCGCGGACTCAGGAAGCTGGGCGGCAGCTTGCCGAAGGGCGGCTGACGACCGGGTTAATTCTGCGCCGCGGGCACAGTGGCCAAGACCTGTTATTGTCGTGGGGCCTCATCGACGTGGCATTGCGCTTCCGGGCAATCTACGAGCCGTACATGCGCCGATTCCGATTCGAAGGACACGGCAGCAAAACGTCCGTACTCTCTTCCGTCAAGAGCCGAAGGATGATCATGCAGACGAACTTGTCATTTCAGGCTGGGGGCGAGGTGGCAACGCAAACCGAACGGATCGCGGATCCGCAAGCGGTGCAACCGCCGAACGGGACCGCAACGCGATTCGCGATGAGCGAATCGTCGCTTACCGATCTGCTGCAGAAGGCTGCCAGCCACTACCCCAACCGTGCCGCGTACAAGTTCATCGACTATGAGGTAGATCCGAAGGGTTTTACCGAAACCCTCACCTGGTGGCAGGTCAATCGGCGCGCGACGATCGTGGCGGACGAGCTGAGGATCTTCGGTTCGAGCGGTGATCGGGTTGCGATTTTGGCCCCGCAGGGCCTCGAATACATCGTTGCCTTCCTGGGCGCGCTGCAGGCCGGTCTGATCGCCGTTCCGCTGCCGGTACCGCAATTCGGCATCCACGACGAACGAATTTCCGCGGCCCTGCGGGATTCCCTGCCGACGGTCATTCTGACGACGTCGTCGGCCGTCGACGAGGTCGCCAAGTATGTGCCGCATGCGCGCGCCCCGCAGGGCCGCCAACCGGTCGTCGTCGCGATCGACTCGCTGGACCTGGACTCGCCGCGGGAACTGACCCCCGCCGCGCCCGCGCGTCCGGGCACGGCCTACATCCAGTACACGTCGGGGTCGACCCGCTCGCCGGCCGGCGTTGTCCTGTCGCACAAGAACGTCATCAGCAATTGCGTACAGCTGATGTCCGATTACCTCGGGGACACGGAAAAGGTTCCGTCAACTGCGGTGTCGTGGCTGCCGTTCTATCACGACATGGGCTTGATGCTGGGCGTCATTCTCCCGATGATCAACCAGGACACCGCAGTGTTGCTGAGCCCAATGGCATTTCTGCAGCGGCCGGCCCGCTGGATGCAATTGCTGGGCAGACATCGTGGACAGATTTCCAGCGCACCGAATTTCGGTTTCGACTTGGCCGTGCGGCGAACGTCCGATGACGACATGGCCGGTCTCGATCTCGGGCACGTGCGGGCGATCGCCACCGGCGCCGAACGCGTGAACCCCGCCACAGTCCGGCGTTTCATCGACCGGTTCGCCAAGTTCAACCTCAGCCACACCGCGATCCGACCCTCGTACGGGCTCGCCGAGGCGACGGTGTACGTGGCGACCGCCGGACCGGGACGCCCGCCCAAGACTGTCTGTTTCGACTATCAGCACTTGGCGGCCGGCCGGGCGAAGCGCTGCGACAGCGACGGCGATGAGGGCGCCAAGCTGGTCAGTTACGGTGCGCCGCGGGCGTCTACCGTGCGGATCGTCGATCCCGACACCAGGACGGAGACTCGCGAGGGAACCGTCGGTGAGATTTGGGTGCAGGGCGACAACGTCGCCATGGGCTATTGGCGAAACCCCGAACTCACCGAGCGGACCTTCGGGGCACAGCTCGTCGATCCCTCGGCCGGCACGCCGGTCGGTCCGTGGCTGCGGACCGGAGACCTCGGCGTCATGTTCGAGGGCGACCTGTTCATCACCGGCCGTATCAAGGACCTGTTGGTGGTGGATGGGTCCAACCACTATCCCGACGACATCGAGGCGACGATCCAGGAGATCACCGGCGGCCGGGTGGTGGCGATAGCGGTACCCGACGACCGTACCGAGCAGCTGGTCACCATCATCGAGGTCACGACGTGGGGTCACCCCGACGACGCGGCATCGGATAGGCTGCGCACGGTCAAACGCGACGTCACGTCCGCGATATCGCGGTTACACCGGGTACGTGTCGCGGATGTCGTTATGGTGGCTCCGGGCTCGATTCCCGTCACCACCAGCGGTAAGGTCCGACGTTCAACCTGCGTCGAGCGTTACCTGAACCAGGAATTCACCCGCGTGGACGGTGCCGCATGACGGCACACGTAGGGGGGTTTGCGCGTTACCCGAGACACGGAATATGACCGACTGCACGCTATCTGATGAAGAGATCCGACACCTCGATCGCGATCTTCGGATACTCATCGCAACCAATGGCACCCTGACCCGGATTCTCAACGTGGTGGCCAACGAAGAGATTGTCGTGCAGATTGTCAATCAACATATTCGGCGGCCCGCACCCAAAATGGTCGAGTTCGGCCAATCGGCGGAGAGCCGGGTTCTGCAACGTAATATCCTGCTCAAGGGCCGGAATACGGGGAACGTGTTCGTGGCCGCGGAGTCGTTGGTCGCCATTGATCTGCTGCCCGCCGAAATCGTGGCGCGATTGACCAGGACGGATCATCCGATTGGCGAGGTTATGGCAGCCAGTTACATCGAGACATTCAAGGAGGCGGCCAAAGTCTGGGTCGGAGCGTCGCCCCGCTGGCTCGCTCTCGACGGATACCAGCATTCGCGCCGGAGAACCGTCGCGCGCCGCTACCGCATTTTGTCCGGCGGGCAGCCGATCATTCTCATCACCGAGTATTTCCTCCGCACCGTATTTCACGATGTCCCGCATGAAGAAGCCGATTGCCGCCAGTTTTCGAATGTCATCACTGCGGCGCGCTAGGGCGGTCACCTACTAATGCGGAATGGCAACCTGGCAGGGTTTCTGGCTGAGCGGGCATCGGAAGCGGGATGGTACGACCGGCCCGCCTACTATGCGCCGGAGATCGTCACACATGGCCAAATCCATGACGGCGCCGCGCGGCTTGCGCAAGTGCTGCGACACCGCGGCCTCAGCACCGGGGATCGCGTCCTGTTGTGCCTTCCGGATTCACCGGAGCTGGTGCAGTTATTGCTGGCGTGCCTGGCTCGTGGCGTCATGGCGTTCCTGGCGAATCCGGAATTGCATCGCGACGACCACGCGTTTCTGGAGCGCGACACCGAGCCGGCACTCGTCGTCACCTCCGGGCCGCTGTGCGGCCGGTTTCGCCCGCCGGGCGTGGTCGATGCCGCCGAGCTGTTGTCGGCGGCGGCGCGGGCCGAGCCCGCTGAATACGAGCAGCTCGGAGGCGATGCTGACGCATACGCGACCTACACGTCGGGTACCACCGGGCCGCCGAAAGCGGCCATCCATCGGCACGCCGACCCGTTGACATTTGTTGACGCCATGTGTCACCAGGCGCTGCGGCTCACGGCCCACGACACGGGGCTGAGTACCGCACGCATGTATTTCGCCTATGGCCTGGGTAATTCGGTCTGGTTCCCCCTTGCGACCGGCGGTTCCGCGGTCATCAATCCATTGCCGGTGGGTGCGGAAATGGCAGCCACGCTGTGCGAGAGATTCGAGCCGTCCGTGCTGTACGGCGTGCCGAATTTCTTTGCCAGAGTCGTTGACACCTGTTCTTCCGAGTCTTTTCGGACGCTCCGGTGCATCGTGTCAGCGGGCGAGGCCCTCGACATGGGGCTGGCCGAGCGGCTCATCGAATTCTTCGGCGGTATCCCCATTCTTGACGGAATTGGATCGACGGAGGTGGGGCAGACCTTTGTCTCGAATACCGTCGACGAATGGCGTCCGGGAACTCTGGGAAAGGTTCTGCCGCCCTACGAGATTCGTGTTCTGGGACCGGATGGCGGACCCGCAGAACCCGGGGCGGACGGAAATCTATGGGTCCGCGGACCATCGATCGCGACCGACTACTGGAATTGTCCCGATCCGATCCTGCAGGATGACGGGTGGCTCGACACCCGCGACACAGTCCGCGTCGACGCCGAGGGTTGGGTTTCGTACCGTTGCCGCGCGGACGACACGGAAATCGTCGGAGCCGTCAACGTCAATCCGCGGGAAGTCGAACGACTCGTGGTCGAGCACGACGCGGTGGCTGAGGTCGCGGTTGTGGGAGTAAAGGAGTCCACCGGCGCGTCGGCGCTGCAGGCATTCCTGGTGCCGGCAGGCCACGCGGTCATCGATGAATCGGTGATGCGAGACATCCACCGGGGGTTGCTGACCAGACTGTCCGCATTCAAGGTGCCGCACAGACTCGCCGTCGTGGAGCGGCTTCCCCGGACCGCCAACGGAAAGTTGTTGCGGAGTGCGCTTCGTGCCGAGAGCCCGGCGAAACCGATCTGGGAACTCTCGTCGGTCCAGCCCGGGCCTGACGCGGATCCGCGGCTCGACAGCCGGTTGGCTGCCGGGCGGACCGTCGCCGGGCATGCCGGCGAAGTGACACTGAAGGAACGCCTGGCCGCGTTGCAGCAGGAGCGTCACCGGTTGGTGGTGGAGGCGGTGTCCGCCGAGGCCGCCAAGATGCTGGGTGAGTCGGATCCGCAGTCGCTCAATCGGGATCTTGCGTTCTGCGAGCTGGGTTTTGACTCCCAGATGACGGTCGTACTTTGTCATCGGCTGGCCGCGGCTACCGGCCTGCGGCTGCCGGAAACGGTCGGGTGGGACTACGGCTCGATATCGGGACTGGCCCAATACCTGGAGGCTGAACTGTCCGGCGGGGACCGGCAGGCAGGCCGGGTGGCCATGACCCTGCCGGCGAATATCGACGCGAAGGGGCGAGTCGACGAGGAATTGAAAAGAATCGATGAGCTGGTGCTGACGATCGGGGACGGCGAAAAGCAGCGCGTGGCCGACCGTTTGCGTGCCATCCTCGGCACCATCACCGACGCCGGGGATCGCTTGGGCAAACGGATCCAGGACGCCTCGACTCCCGACGAAATTTTCCAGCTGATCGATTCGGAGTTGGGCGAATCATGAAGAGGAGCAAGTGGCGATGACGACGAGCATGGAAGGCGCCGACCAGCAGAGCGAAAAGCTCTTCCGCTATCTGAAAAAGGTTGCTGTCGAGCTCGATGAGGCACGCGCACGGCTGCGGGATTACGAACAGCGGGCCACCGAACCCGTAGCGGTGGTGGGGATCGGGTGTCGCTTTCCGGGCGGGGTCGATTCTGCGGAGAAGTTGTGGGAGGTGGTCGCCGAGGGTCGGGATCTGGTGTCGGAGTTTCCGACGGATCGGGGCTGGGATGTGGAGGGGTTGTTCGATCCCGATCCCGATGCCGAGGGCAAGACCTATACGCGCTGGGGCGCGTTCTTAGACGATGCCGCGGGTTTTGACGCCGGGTTTTTCGGGATCGCCCCCGGCGAGGTGTTGGCGATGGATCCCCAGCAGCGATTGATGCTGGAGGTTTCGTGGGAGGCGTTGGAACACGCGGGAATTGACCCGCTGTCGTTGCGGGGGTCGGCGACCGGGGTGTTCACCGGAATCTTCGCGCCGAGTTACGGCAGCAAGGAAACCGGGGGGCTGCAAGGGTACGGGTTGACCGGCACGGCGGTCAGCGTGGCCTCGGGTCGGGTTTCCTATGTGTTGGGGCTGGAAGGCCCGGCGGTGTCGGTGGACACCGCATGCTCCTCGTCGTTGGTGGCCATCCACTGGGCGATGGCGTCGTTGCGCTCGGGGGAGTGCGACCTGGCATTGGCCGGCGGGGTGACGGTGATGGGGTTGCCG
The DNA here is from genome assembly GCF_900566075.1 of Mycobacterium pseudokansasii. Taxonomy (NCBI): domain Bacteria; kingdom Bacillati; phylum Actinomycetota; class Actinomycetes; order Mycobacteriales; family Mycobacteriaceae; genus Mycobacterium; species Mycobacterium pseudokansasii. Next base: position 1,948,658 of record NZ_UPHU01000001.1, read on the forward strand.
TCGATCTTCGTCGGGTTCAGTCGGCAGCGGGGGCTGGCGGCCGACGGTCGCTGCAAGGCGTTCGCTGCGGCGGCCGACGGGACGGGCTGGGGTGAGGGCGCCGGCGTGGTGGTCCTCGAGCGGCTCTCGGATGCGCTGCGGTTGGGGCACTCGGTGCTGGCGGTGGTGCGCGGTAGCGCCATCAATCAGGACGGCGCGTCCAATGGCTTGACCGCGCCCAACGGGCTGGCCCAGCAGCGGGTCATTCGAGCGGCGTTGGGCAGCGCCGGGTTGACCGCGGCAGACGTGGACGTGGTGGAGGCGCACGGAACGGCCACCACGTTGGGCGACCCCATCGAAGCGCATGCGTTGTTGGCCACGTACGGGCAGGGCCGTCCTGCGGAGCGGCCGTTGTGGGTGGGTTCGATCAAGTCGAACATGGGTCATACCCAGGCCGCGGCGGGGGTGGCCGGGGTCATCAAGATGGTGCAGGCGATGCGGCACGGCCTGATGCCGGCGACGCTGCACGTGGACGCGCCTTCGCCGCGGGTGGATTGGGAAAGCGGCGCGGTGTCGGTGTTGACGGAGGCCCGGGAGTGGCCGGCTGATGGGCGTCCGCGCCGGGCCGGAGTGTCGTCGTTCGGAATCAGCGGCACCAATGCCCACGTAATCCTGGAGCAGGCTCCCGCGCCGGCCCCGGTAGCGGCGGACCAAACCACCGGGGGCGGACAGCGGTTGTCGGTGGTGCCGTGGGTGGTGTCGGCGAGATCGGCTGAGGCGTTGACGGCGCAGGCGAGCCGGTTGGCGGCCCATGTGCAGGCCGACCCGGGATTGGATCCGCTCGACGTGGGATGCACGCTTGCCGGAAGGTCGGTGTTCGAGCATCGAGCCGTGGTGGTCGGCGCCGACCGGCAGGCGTTGATCGCGGGGTTGACCAGCGTGGCCGACGGTGACCCGGGCGCCGGCGTCGCGGTGGGTCAAGCGGGTCCGGTGGGGAAGACGGTAGTGGTGTTTCCCGGGCAGGGCTCCCAGCGCCTCGGGATGGGCCGCGAGTTGTACGAGCGGCTGCCGGTATTCGCCGAAGCATTCGACGAAGTGGCCGATGAGTTGGATCAGCATCTGAGATTGCCGCTGCGCGAAGTTGTTTGGGGTGGCGATGCGGCGTTGCTGGACACCACCGAGTTTGCTCAGCCGGCGCTGTTCGCGGTCGAGGTGGCGTTGTTCGCGGTGTTGCGGCGCTGGGGTGTGCAGCCCGATTTCGTGATGGGCCACTCGGTGGGGGAGCTGTCGGCGGCGCACGTGGCCGGGGTGTTGACGCTGGCGGACGCGGCAATGTTGGTTGTGGCGCGGGGGCGGTTGATGCAGGCGCTGCCGGCGGGCGGGGCGATGGTGGCGGTGGCCGCTTCCGAAGACGAGGTGATGCCGTTGCTGGGCGAGGGGGTGGGCATCGCCGCGATCAATGCGCCCGGATCGGTGACCATCTCCGGTGCCGAGGCTGCCGTGAGCGCGATTGCGGATCGCTTTGCCGAGCAGGGTCGGCGGGTGCACCGGTTGGCGGTGTCGCATGCTTTTCATTCGCCGCTGATGGAGCCGATGCTCGACGAGTTCGCGCGGATTGCGGCCCGGTTCGAGCCGCGGACGCCGCAAATCGGCCTGGTGTCCAACGTTACGGGCGAATTGGCCAGTGCCGCAGGTGATTTCGGATCAGCTCCGTATTGGGTCGACCATGTCCGGCGGCCGGTGCGTTTTGCCGACAGCGCCCGCCATGCCCAGCAGCTCGGCGCGACGCACTTCATCGAGGTCGGTCCCGGCAGCGGGTTGACGAGCGCGATCGAGCAGTCAGTGTCCCCGGCTGAGGCGGTCGTGGTGTCGGTACTCGGCAAAGACCGGCCCGAATTGGCCGCTGCCCTGGGTGCGGCCGGCCAGTTGTTCACCACCGGTGTGTCGGTCGATTGGCCGGCGGTGTTCGCCGGCTCGGGTGGGCGCCGAGTCGAGTTGCCCACGTATGCCTTTCAGCGGCGCCGTTTTTGGGAGACGCCGGGCGCCGACGGGCCCGCCGACGCGGTTGGTTTGGGTCTGGGTCCGACCGAGCATGCGTTGCTGGGTGCGGTGGTCGAGCGGCCCGACGCCGACGGAGTGGTTTTGACGGGCCGGTTGTCGCTGGCCGACCAACCCTGGCTGGCCGACCACGTTGTCGGCGGGGTGGTGCTCTTCCCCGGAGCGGGCTTCGTGGAGTTGGTCATTCGCGCCGCGGACGAGGCCGGCTGCGCGGTCATCGACGAGCTGATCCTGGCCGCGCCGCTGGTGCTGCACCCGGGAGTCGGGGTGAAGGTACAGGTGGTGGTCGGGGCCGCCGATGAGGCGGGAACCCGTTCCGTGTCCGTGTATTCCCGTGGTGATCACTGCGACGGCGAGTGGCTGCTGCATGCCATGGGCACGCTCGGGGAGAGCCCCGCGCAGGCCTCGGCGGACTTGTCGGTGTGGCCGCCGGAGGGTGCCGAGATTGTCGATATTTCCGATGGCTACGAACGGTTGGCCGCCCGCGGTTATGCCTACGGCAAGGCATTCCAGGGGCTGGTGGCGGTCTGGCGGCGCGAGTCGGAGCTGTTCGCCGAGGTGGTTGCGCCCGCGCAGCACGGGGTGGCGGTCGACGGGATGGGGATGCACCCGGCCGTGCTGGACGCGGTGCTGCATGCCCTGGGACTGGCTATCGAGACCACCGAGACGATGCTGCCGTTCTGCTGGCGCGGTGTGTCGCTGCACGCGGGCGGCGCCGGGCGGGTACGGGCCCGTCTCGCCTCGGCAGGAGCCGATGCGATCTCGGTCGAGATCGCCGATGCCGAGGGGCTACCGGTGCTGACTGTCGGCGCCCTGGTGACCCGGGCGACGACGGCCGAGCAGTTACGGGCCGCGGTGAACGCGGCCGGCCGCGGGCCCGACCAGGGACCGCTGGAAGTGGTCTGGTCACCAATGCCATTGAACCGCAACAGTATTGAAGACTCTGACCAACCCGCGGTGCTGTCGGTACTGTCTTGGGAGGACTATTGTGCCGCTGAAGCGGGTATGCCGGCGAGCGCCAACGGCAATGGCGCCGGGGCCGGCGATGCCGCCGTGGTGGTGTGGGAGTGCGGTTCTGCCGGCGCGGATGCGGTGGGCTCGACATACGCGGCCACCCACGCCGCCTTGCAGGTGTTGCAGTCCTGGCTGGGTACCGACCGGGCCGGCACCTTGGTGGTGCTGACCCGCGGTGCGGTGGGATTGCCCGGTGAGGATGTCAGCGATCTGGCTGCCGCAGCGATATGGGGTCTGGTTCGCTCGGCACAGGCCGAACAACCCGGCCGGATCGTGTTGGTCGACACCGACGCACCGGTGGATGCTGTGGCGCTGGCCGCCGTCGGCGAACCCCAACTGGTGGTGCGCGGCGGCGTGGTGCACAACGCCCGGCTGGCCCCGGCGCCGCCGCTGCTGGCACTGCCCGCCGAAGAGTCGTGGCGGTTGGCCGCCGGTGGCGGCGGGACGCTGGAGGATTTGGTGATCCAGCCCTGCCCGGAGGCCCGGGCACCGCTACAGGCGGGGCAGGTGCGGGTGGCCGTAGCGGCCGTCGGGGTCAATTTCCGCGACGTGGTGGCCGCATTGGGGATGTATCCGGGCCAGGCGCCACCGCTGGGCGCCGAAGGCGCCGGAGTGGTCATCGAGACCGGCCCCGACGTGACCGGGGTGGCCGTCGGCGACGCGGTGATGGGCTTCCTGGGTGGAGCCGGCCCGCTGGCGGTGGTCGATCAGCAACTGATTACCCAGGCGCCTCGGGACTGGTCGCTCGCGGAGGCCGCGGCCGTGCCGGTGGTGTTCTTGACGGCCTTGTTCGGGTTGTCGGACCTGGCCGAGGTCAAGGGAGGCGAATCGGTGCTCATCCACGCCGGCACCGGCGGCGTGGGCATGGCGGCCGTGCAGCTCGCTCGCCACTGGGGAGTGGAAGTCTTCGTCACCGCCAGCCGCGGCAAGTGGGACACGTTGCGCGCCATGGGATTCGACGACGACCATATCGGCGATTCCCGCACCTGTGAGTTCGAGGAAAAGTTCTTGGCGGTCACCGAAGGCCGCGGGGTCGACGTGGTGCTCGACTCGCTGGCCGGCGAGTTCGTGGACGCTTCGCTGCGTTTGCTGGTCCGCGGCGGGCGGTTCCTCGAGATGGGCAAGACCGATATCCGCGATCCGCAGAAGATCGCCGCCAACTATCCGGGCGTGCGGTATCGGGCGTTTGACCTGTCGGAGGCCGGTCCGGTGCGCATGCAGGCGATGCTTCGCGAGGTGAAGGAGCTGTTCGACACCCAGGTGTTGCATCGGCTTCCGGTGACCACCTGGGATGTGCGCTGCGCGCCGGCGGCGTTCCGGTTCATGAGCCAGGCCCGCCATATCGGCAAAGTGGTGTTGACCATGCCCTCGGCGTTGGCCGACGGGCTCGCCGACGGCACCGTGCTGATCACCGGTGCCACCGGGATGGTCGGTGCGGTACTGGCCCGCCACCTGGTCAGCGCCTACGGGGTGCGTCATGTGGTGCTGGCCAGTCGGCGGGGCGATCGCGCCGCGGGGGCTGCCGAGCTGGCCGCCGAGTTGGCGGACGCGGGTGCCCGGGTGCAGGTGGTGGCCTGCGACGTGGCCGATCGGGACGCGGTCGCAGGGTTGTTCACGCAGCTTGCGGCGGACTGGCCGCCGGTGCGCGGGGTGATTCACGCCGCAGGGGTGGTCGACGACGCGGTGATCAGCTCGCTGACGCCGGACCGGATCGACACGGTGTTGCGGGCCAAGGTGGACGCGGCCTGGAACCTGCACGAGGCCACCCGGGGTCTGGATTTGTCGATGTTTGTGCTGTGCTCCTCGATCGCGGCAACAGTGGGCTCTCCGGGGCAGGGCAACTACTCGGCGGCGAACGCGTTCCTGGACGGATTGGCCGCTCACCGGCAGGCCGTGGGCCTGGCGGGAACATCGCTGGCGTGGGGGTTGTGGGAGCAAACCAGCGCCATCACCGCTCATTTGAGTGAGCGTGATCTGGCCCGGATGAGCCGTAGCGGGCTGGTCGCCATGAGCCCGGAGCAGGCGCTGGAGTTGTTTGACGCCGCGCTGACGATCGATCACCCCGTCATGGTCGCGACCCGCCTGGACCGGGCCGCACTCAACGCCCGGGCCCAAGCCGGTGGATTGCCGGCATTGTTCAGCGGGCTCGCCCGCCGCCCCCGGCGACGCCAAATCGACGACACCGCAGATGCCACCCAATCGAAGTCGGCGCTCGCCCAACGCCTCCAGGGGCTGGCCCCCGACGAGCAACACGGCCTGCTGGTAGGGATAGTGCGGGCGCAGGCCGCGGCGGTGCTGGGTCGTCCCGCTCCCGAGGACATCGATCCCGATGCCGGGTTCCAGGACCTGGGCTTCGACTCGCTGACCGCTGTCGAGCTACGCAACCGTCTCAAGAACGCCACCGGGCTGACCTTGCCGCCCACCGTGATCTTGGACCACCCCACCCCGACCGCTGTCGCCGACTACATCGCCCAGCAAATCCGTCCTGAGTCCAATGGTGAGCAGTCACCGCATGCCGAACGCGACGAAGAGGACGAAGAGAAGGTGTCGGTCCATGCGTAGCACGGTCCGGCCAGCACCGGCAGGGCCGCGGCATCGACCTGTCGGCACCCGGGTGCCGATGGCCCGTCGTGCCGTTCGGATGCCGGGTTGGCGACGGCCGCCCGGGCGGTACCCCGCCGGGCTACTGTGGACGCACCGAACCTGTCGTCGGCTGGGTTGATCAGCCGACGCACGACGGATCGCGCGGGCCGGAGAGGGCCGGGGAAGGACCGGGACAGGGCGCCGGATCGGTGAACGTCGTCGCTATCATGCCGCGCTGTGGTGGCTTGGCTGGTCTGTGTGTTGGGTCGGTGCCGCACGCGTCGCGAGCGGTTCGGGCGAAACATCATCGAGAGGATGAGCAATGAACGATCGGAAACCGCCGGTGACTTTCGCCCTTGTGCTGGCGGTGGCCGCCGGGCTGGTGCTGTGGCTACCCGGCTGCGCCGCTGACAAACCCGAATCCGAGGCGCACAGTTCGGTCAGCACGACGAGCGACCCCGCACTGGTGGCCGAGGTCAAGCAGTCGCTCGAGGCGACAAAGGCCTTGACGAGCGTGCACCTGGCGATTCGAACGTCCGGGAAAGTCGACAGCTTGCTCGGTATCACCAGCGCCGACGTCGATGTCCGGTCCAATCCGCTCGCCGCGAAAGGCGTGTGCACCTATCAGGGCCAGCCGGACGTGCCGTTCCGCACTAAGGACGACAACATCTCGGTGAAGCTGTTCGATGACTGGACCAACCTGGGCTCCGTCTCCGAGTTGGCGGCCTCGCGGGTGGTTGACCCCAGCAACGGGGTGGCGAAGGTGCTCTCAGGCATCACCAATCTGCAGTCGCAAGGCTCGGAGGTGATCGACGGAATTCCCACCACCAAGATCAGCGGAACCGTCCCGACGGACACCGTCAAGATGTTGGATCCTGCAGCCAGGCAGCCGAGGCCGGCGACCGTGTGGATCGCCTCGGACGGGTCGCACCGCCTCGTGCGGGCAAACATCGACATCGGGTCCGGGGCGGTCGAGCTCACCTTGTCGAAATGGAACGAACCGCTTAACGTCGACTAGTGAGTCGACGAGCCACGACCAAACTTCGCTGGGGGCCCGACTTTATCGCCGTAGCCGCAGCGTCGAGTTGCTTGCGGGTGGGTGTGGGCTGCGGCTGTGGCTCGGATTGGCTTGTGTGGGTGTTCTTTTCGTGAACTGGCGGGTTCGAGTGCCCGTGTCGCAACGCCGCCGCGATACCCCTTGACCTCAGAGTGCCTTTCCAGTTGCGCCGATCGGACCTCAGATACGTCGATCCTGCGCTGCGGGACAGGCACTTTCGCCTATCAACACCCCCGCCACAACCGGCGTTCCATGAGAAATCGAGGGTAGGCTGAGCCGCGGCTGGCTGTTGCTGTGAGCCGGTGCTGACGGAGGCCCGTCGGGATGTCTGGCAGGGAGGCTGGCGTCGATGGTGTTGTTGTGGGCTGTTCCTGCCGAAATCATGGTTGCGGTAGCGCAGCTGGACGATATCGGCCAGTGTCTGCGCTCGGCGTGCGCGGCCGCGGCCGGGCCGACGACAGCGGTGGCGGCTGCCGGTGGGGATGAGATTTCAGTGGCGTTGGCCGCGTTGTTGGGTGCTCACGGTCAGGATTTTCAGCGGTTGAATGCCGCGGCGGGAGTGTTTCACCAGGACTTTGTGTCGGCGTTGGGCGCGGCTGGGCGTTCCTATTCCGCAGCCGAGGCGGCTAGTGCATCGCCGTTGGCGGGGTTATTGGCGTTGGTCAATGCGCCCACGGAGGCGTTGTTGGGGCGGCCGTTGATTGGCAATGGCGCCCCGGGTACACCGGGCACCGGAGACGCCGGCGGGGCTGGGGGGCTGTTAATTGGCAATGGTGGGGCGGGAGGGTCAGGTAAGGCCGGTATGGCAGGCGGGTCCGGTGGCGCCGCTGGATTGATCGGAACCGGCGGAGCGGGTGGGGCCGGTGGGTCCTCAACCACCGGGGCCGGCGGGGCCGGCGGGGTCGGTGGGCGAGGCGGGCTCTGGTCCGGACCCGGCGGCGCCGGCGGCTCGGGTGGGAATGCCGGCGCGACGGGAGTGGGTGGCCAGGGCGGTGCGGGAGGCGAGGGTGGACTGTTCAGCGCCGGCGGAGCCGGTGGTTCCGGCGGTTCCGCGCCCAATGGGAACGGCGGGGCTGGTGGCAGCGGTGGAGCCGCAGGAGCACTTGCCGGACTTGTTGGAGCCGGCGGCGGCGCCGGCGGCAGCGGCGGCGCCTCGTCAAGTGGGACTGCCGGAGCCGGTGGTGCCGGCGGCAATGCCGGTCTGATCGGCGGTAACGGTGGTACCGGTGGAACCGGCGGGATCGGGTTCAGTGGCGCGGCCGCGGGGATGGGCGGGACCGGTGGCAACGGTGGTCTGATCTTCGGCGCTGGCGGCGCTGGAGGCACCGGCGGAGACGGTGGCCCGGGCGGGGCCGGCGGGGCGGGCGGTCATGCGGCCCTGCTGTTCGGCGATGGCGGGCCCGGCGGCGCCGGTGGCCTCAACAACAGTGCGCTGGGCGCTGGTGGGGCCGGTGGGCCCGGCGGCATCAGCGGTTTGTTCGGCAACGGCGGTATCGGCGGGGCCGGAGGCGTGGGCATCCTCGGCAATGGCGGCAACGGCGGTTTCGGCGGCCAAGGCGGCCTGTTGTTTGGTGGTGGCGGGGCCGGCGGTTCCGGCGGGCAGGGCGCAGTGAACGGCGGAAGCGGGGGCAACGGCGGCAATGCCCTGCTGCTCGGCGACGGCGGCAACGGCGGCAACGGCGGCCTGGGGGGTACGACGGACGGCAACAGCGGTGCTGCCGGTTCCAACGGGTACCTGTTCAACCAGACGGTGCTCAACGTGATCAACGCGCCCACCGAGTGGCTGTTTGGGCGCCCGCTGATCGGCAACGGCGCCAACGCGCCCGCGGGAAGCGGGTTGGCGGGCAGTCCGGGCGGGTTCTTGATCGGTGACGGTGGTGCTGGAGGGGCCGGCAAGGATGGTGTCAACGGCGGTGCTGGCGGAGCGGCTGGACTGATCGGCGCCGGTGGTTCGGGTGGCGCAGGCGGAGGCTTCCCGACCGGACACGGCGGAGCCGGAGGACCGGGAGGTAGCGGTGGCCTGTTGCTTGGTGCCGGGGCTCCAGGCGGAACCGGCGGATACTCAAACATCGCCGGCGGCGACGGCGGAGCCGGCGGGTCCGGCGGACTGCTAGGCGGCGGCGGCGCCGGTGGTGCAGGCGGCTCGGGCGGGGGTGTTGACGGCACGGGAGGGGCCGGTGGCAATAGCGGGCTGCTCGCCGGTTTGGCTGGTGCTGGTGGCGGTCCCGGAGGCGTCGGGGGCTCCGGTGGCGCTGTCGGCGGAGCCGGCGGTTCCGGCGGCACCGGCGGTTTGCTCCTCGGACCCGGTGGTCTCGGCGGCACCGGCGGCGCCGGGAGTTCGGTAGGGGGCGCCGGCGGGACCGGTGGCACTGCCGGCGTGCTATTCGGTACCGGCGGTACCGGCGGCACCGGCGGGATCAGCCCAGGCGGCGGGTATGGCGGGCAAGGCGGAGCCGGCGGAAATGCCGGCTGGCTGGTCGGTGACGGCGGTACCGGCGGGTTTGGGGGCCATGGCAATACCGGAGGTGGCGGCGGCGACGGTGGCGCTGCCGGCCTGGTCTGGGGTGACGGCGGCGATGGCGGCGCCGGTGCACTCGGTGCCGCCTTCGGCGGGTTCGGCGGTGCCGGTGGCTACACCGGTCAGCTCTTGGGCAACGGTGGCGCCGGCGGCGCGGGCGGAGAAGGCCTGGCAAACACCGGCGGTAGCGGCGGGACTGGCGCCGACGCCGGAATCATCAGCAACGGCGGCAACGGCGGCAACGCCGGCGCTGGTGTGATATTTGGCACGGCTGGTCAGGGCGGCGCCGGCGGGCTGCTCATCGGCGCCGGCGGCCTCAGCGGCAACTAGCCAGCACACCGCCGGACCCTTGCCGCCGGCGCCTGCCTAAAGATCCACCCGCAACCCCGCCGACTCCGAGATCGACCCGACCTTCAAATCGGCCGCATTGGGTGTCGGTAGCCCAACGGGACGTAGGGAGGCGCGGGTGGGAGCGGTTGAGGCTGAGCCGCCGTTGGTCGCTGCGGCCGTTGTTGGCATGCGGATGCGCGGGACCGTCGGGCTGCTGTAGGGGAGGACGGCGTCGGTGGTGTTACTCGATGGCAACGCTTTGAGAACATCGCTAGGTTCGGCGCGTGTCGGCGTGCCAAGGTGGCGCGCGTGCCCTACACACGACGGCTTCAGCGCGCGGCCTTAGCCAGCGCGGTCGTGTTGACGCTGGCGATGTCCGCACCAGCGGCCGCCGACACCGATAACCAACCTATTCCGCCCGCACCCACGGCACCTTGCGATGCCTACAGTCCGGTTGCCTTTCCCTGCGTCGGCACCGGCAAGTTCGCCGACGCCGTCGCTTGGGAATGTCGCCGCCTCCCGGTGTCCGATCGGTGGTGCCTGCTTCCGCTCGCCCACCGGGTAACCCAATCTGCCACCGATGCCTACCTGCAGTCCTGGGTGCATCGCACGGCCCAATTCCAGTACGCGCTGCAAGATTCGTCGTCGCTACACAACGCCCAGTGGCTGGGCACCCACAACTCGTACAACAGCCTCACCGAAGGGTTCACCCTCTCGCACGCGGACTCAAACCAACAGCTGTCGTTGACTCAACAGCTGAACATCGACATGCGCTCCATCGAGTTGGACCTGCATTATGTTCCACGCCTGAGCCAGCTGGGGGCGCGCGCCGTGGTCGTGTGTCACGGGCTCTCACCGGCCCAAGGGAACTTGGGCTGCACCAACGAGCCGACCTTCGCTCACGTGTTGCCTGAGATCGCGACCTGGCTCAACGCCCATCCCGACCAGGTCATAATGCTCTATCTCGAAGACGCGTTGCAGGACGCGGCGGGGTACGCCTCGGCGGTGGCGACCATGGACAGCGTCCTGCAGCGTCCGAATCACACCAGTCTCATCTACCACCCCAACCCTGCCGATACGGGCCCCGACGGCTGTGTCACTCTCCCGCTCAACGTGTCACGTGACCAGGTCCGCCTCCTCGGCGCACAGGTCATCATTGTCAGCAAATGTGCACCCGACTGGTCGGCCGATGTCTTCAATTGGAACCCCGTGGAGGTAGAGAGCAACAAGAGTTCCGGTTACCAGCCGTACCCGGCGTGCGATCCCAATTTCAGCCGCACGGTCTACGACACGAAGATCGTCCGTTACTACGAGGACACGACCTTTCTGTCGAGCCTGGCCGATCCCACCATGCCACCGGTCAATCCCAATGCGCTCACACCGTCGAAGGTGCAGTCGATGACCAACTGCGGCGTCCAAATGTTCGGCTTCGACCAGATACTGCCCGAGGATGGGCGCATCCAGGCATCGCTCTGGAGCTGGGCACCCGACGAACCGCGTGCCAATGCCGGAAGCTGCACCCTGCAGCGAGCGGACGGTCACTGGGTAGCCGCGCCGTGTACCGACGTACACCCCGCGGCCTGCCTCAACGGAAGCACGTGGTCGGTGACGGCGCCGGTAACGTACGCAGCGGCTCCGGCTGCCTGCACCGCCGCCGGCTCGACATTTGACCTGCCCCTGTCCGGGTACCAGAACGCGCAACTGAATGCGGTGGCCACTGCCGGCGGAGGCGCCTGGATCAAGCACCCGATTTAGCGCGGGCGATCAGGGCGGCTAGCCTCGATGTTGCCTGCGGTGGCTCGGATTGGCTTGTGTGGGTGTTCTTTTCGTGAACTGGTGTGTTGAGCACCCGTGTCGGCGGGTCTGCGTTCAGGGGACGGCGCGATGCCCTGCCAGACCGTGGTAAGCGACAAAACATACCCGCTATCCCCAGCGCAGCGCGAAACCCTCCACCACCTCGGCCTCAAGCCCCGGTACTAGGCCAAGTGTCCGATGTCGGGCTGGTGGCCTACGCGTTTCAGCTGTCCATTGCGGGCTCGACGACCGGCGGCTGCTCGGCCGGTTGCTGCGTGCGGTCCCTGCGGATCACGGCCGGGATGAACACGCGTACCCCCACGGTCAGCACACCCAGCCCGATCAGCACAACGGTACCGAGCTGGGTGAGAGCGCCGGGGGAGGCGGCCGACACCAACAGCAGGCCGCCGGCGAAAACGGCACCAAGGCCGGTGAGCGGGGCGACGGCGCTCGGGAGCGCCACGGTCCCCGCAGGTTCGGTGGCGAGAAGAGTGACGACGAGACGCGGGACGCCGACCGCGGCGAGGATGGCGAACGACACCAGCGGAACCGCGGCCTGCAGCTCGCGATCCAGCAGCTGTTGCCACAGCACCACCGAAATCCCGAGCGCCGCAAGGTAGGACGCCGCCACCCCCACACCGACCACGAGACCGCTGACCGCACCGCGCCACCGGCCGATCAGCACCGCCGCCACGAGCATCGTCAGGGCCAGCAGGACGGCATCGTGGGTGAGGGCACCGCGGACGGCTGCGGCTACTTGCGCGGCCCCGGCGACCGTAATCTGGCTGCCGACAAGGCTTCCGTACTTCATCGCCGCGCCCGCGGCTAGTTGGAGCGACTGCACGCGGGCCGCCGCGCCAAAGTCGAGACCGGTCCCGTCGGAATAGACCAACAGCCGGGTCGCCGTGCCGTCCGGCGAGAACATCGATTGCTGTACGTGCTGATACGACGGATCCGCCAGGTCCTTGCGGGTGAGGTGGAAGCCACCCTCGCCGGTATCGGCGAAATCGACGGAGATGTTTTTCAGGAACGCTGACACCTGCACGAGTTGCGGCAGAATTTCTTGGATGCTCGATTCGAGCTTGGGCACGAAGGAGCGCAGCTGGCCCAGCGTAGACCGCATTTCCGACACCACGTGCGGTGTCGAGGCGAAAGCACCCATCGTTTGGCTCGATACCGCGGCAATGCGGTCGGCGCCGTTGGTCAGTGCGGCCACGTTTGCGACCACCAGGTCGAGGGGTCCTACGACCTGGCGCGCTGCCGAGCACAGCTGCTCGTCGGGACAATACGTTGCGCCGGTGATCATCTCCCGCAACGGGTTCAGGTATTGCGAAACCTCCGTAGCTTTGCCCCGCAGCGTCTGCGTGACAGCGAGGACGCGGTTGATGTTCTGCTGTATCTGATTCGCTCCGGCGAGACCGATTCTGACGCTGTTGTCCAGCTCGTCGACTGCGGCGCTGACCTGGTCGATCGTGGCTCCCAGGGACTTGATGGCGTTCAGCTGCGGCATGAACGAACCGGCCCCCCGATTCAGCTGATCGGAAAGCTTTCCCGCCGCGGAGGTGAGCGAGGCGTCGGCCCATGGGACACCGGCCGGCCATGCCGCCGACTCCACCTTGCGCACCCCGGGAATCTCCATCAAACGGTGGCTGAGCTGATCGATGGCGATGAGCCCTGCCGGCTGGCGAAGGTCCGCGGCGGAGTTGACCACCACGACGTCGGGCAGGGGATTACCGGGCAACAGCCCCGCGGTGCTGGTCCCGGCCGGGTTCGCCCGGCCCGCACCGACACCGCACCGCATTCCGGCAACAGGTAGGGCGCAGAGCGCCAGCACCACGGCGGCGACGGCAATGGGATTGCCGAACTGGGGTTTCGGCAACCTGCATGCCCAGCCGGCGCCGGCGGCACGCGGCAATGACAGCGTCCGAGGCCCGGCAAACCCGAGCAAGGCAGGCAGCAGTGTCAGCGAAATCGCAAGTGCCACCACGACATCCGGTGCAGCGGTGCCGACGCTGTGCAGCGCCGGCGTTTGGGCCAGCAGCAGCGGGCCGGTGAACACTGCGACGCATGCTCCGGGTAGGGCTAACCCGGGCAACAGGTCGCGGTAGGCGCGGCGGTCGGTCACCGAAACGTTTCCGTCGGGCCCGAGCCGGGCAGCCAGCAGGGTGGCCGCGGTAATGATGGCGATCGTCAAGACGAAGGCCAGGGTCCCCGAAAACACCGATAAGGCCGTGCTGCTTCGCGGCACCATCGCGGCGAGCGGCCACGCCACCGCCATCGAGACCCCGGTGGCCAGCAACACCATCGCCACCGAACGGGGGGACTGTCGCGAGCGCAGCAGGAGCAGCACGGCGATGAGCGCCGCGGCGGCCGCGATCACCGCACCCTGCCACACCTGCATGCGCAGCGGGATGTCGGTGATGGTCTCCGAGCCCACAATGCGTGCGCGAAGCCCCGGACTCGGCGGTAGTGTGCGCACCAGCGATCGGGCCGCGTCGAGCGAGTCCCGCGCTTTGTCGCTACCGGTCTGGCCCACCAGCCACACCATCGCGACCCCGGACCGGCCGTCGGGGCTGGTTCCCAGCGGCGCGGTAAGGGGGTCCGACCACCAGTCGAGGACCGATCCGACGTGGGCGGTGTCGGCGCGCAGTGCGCTCACCGCGGCGTCATAGTAATGCTGGTCGGCCGGCCCGAGCTGGTCGCGGCCGTCCACCACCAGGTAGGCGATGGCGTTGGTGCCGCTGCCCGGGAACCACTGCGCGATCCGGCTGGTGGCTGCCGCCGTCCTGGCGTCCGCGGGCAGCAGCGCTGAGGCGGTATCGCCGGGTTTCGCGTGTGTCAACGCAAGAACTACATTCGCGATCACCGCTGTCGCAATCCAGGCGGCGACCACAAGGAGGGGGGCGAGCCGAGATCGCCTATGGCTCTCGTCGCCTGGCACGCTCGCGATCGTACTGACGTCGGTGTCCGGGCACGACGTTTTCACACGGATGTACCAATTCTGGGGATGACGGCCGGCCTTGTTAAACGTCTAAGCGAGCGAACTGATCGTGGCGGTATTGCTCGACGCATGCTGCTCGTCTGACCTTGCCGCTGGTGGTAATCGGGATCGAGCCCGGCGCAACCAACACCAGGTCCGCGACGCTAAGGCCGTGCGAAGCCGACAAAGCCGAGGTGACTTCACGCTTAATGGCGCCCAGCCGCTCCATCGCGTCCGGATCCGAGTCGCCGCGCTTCTTGAGTTCGATGATGGCGACCAGCTTTTCGGTGCTGCGATCACTGGGAACCGATATTGCCGCGCAGCGACCTCGAGTGATCTCTTGGATCGTCGCCTCGATGTCGTCGGGAGAGTGGTTGCGCCCGTAAACGATCAGCAGGTCTTTGATCCGGCCGATGATGAACAATTCGCCGTCCCTGACAAAACCCGAGTCTCCGGTTCTCAGCCAAGGACTTTGGGGTGTACCCGGCAGGGGGTTCACAATCTTTGCACCGAAAGTGCGTGCATTCTCTTCAGGTTTTTGCCAATAGCCGTTAGCCACGTTGTCGCCATGCACCCAAATCTCACCGACTGTTCCTTCGGGGCATTCGGTTCGGGTTTCCGGATCGACGATTCGCACAATAGGTGATTGCGGCAAAACATAGCTGACTAGCGCTGTGCCGTCTCCGTTGTTGCAGGGCTTTGCTTCGCCGTCGGTCAATTTTTCAGTTTCGAAATCGACAAATTTTGGCGGATGGTTAGGCCTGCTGGTGGCCACGAAGACAGTTGCTTCTGCCAGGCCGTACGAGGGGCGGATAACCTTTTCATGCAGATTGAAGCGTGCAAATCGGTCGGCGAAGCGCTTGATCGACGCCGGGTGCACCCGCTCGCTGCCACTGAGGATGGTGAGTACTTCGCCGAGGTCATGCCCGGCCATTTCGTCGTCAGATACCCTCTTTGTCGCCAGTTCGAAGGCGAAATTCGGCGCTGCCGAGAATGTGTGGGGAGTGCTGGCCAGCATGTGCAACCACCGCGCCGGACGTGCCAGGAACGCGACTGGGCTGGTCAACAGTGATGGATACCCCCCCAAAATAGGTGCACAAACTCCTAGCACCAAACCCATGTCGTGATAAAACGGCAGCCACGAAACAAGGGTCGAACCTGGCGGGGGGATCCCGTCGGTGTCGGCAAAATAGCCGGCCATCAGCTGTTCGAAATTGGTCCGAAGGTTCTGATGTGTCATCACGACGCCCGCCGGGGTACGGGTGGACCCGGAGGTATATTGCAGATACGCAATCGATGGGTGGTTATCGTCGCCGGCACTGGATCCACTCGCAGAATCCAGGTCCAGTAAATCAACTTCGATGATTGAGGGCGCGGACCTACCAGGCTGCGCCGTAACGTGCTGGGTGACATCGTCGATAACAGAAGATGTCGTGAGAATGGCACCCGGCGACGCGTCCTGTAGTACCGCATCAACACGTTCGTTGGTGGCGCCGCCCTGTGGAACCGCGAGCGGAATCGCGATAACTCCGGCCTGTAACGCGCCGAGAAAAGCGGCGATGTAATCGAGCCCCTGGGGGGCCAATATCATCGCGCGTTCACCGGCCGGGACGCAATGACTCAGCTCTCGTGCAACGTTCAACGTTCGCCGGTACAACTGTGACCACGTCAGGCTTTCCGGGACACCGGCCCAGTCCTTTTCGTAATCGATGTAGGTAAACGCTGGGTCATTGGGCTGGAGCCGGGCGCACGCGCGGAGCGCGGCGGGCAGGGAACGCACACTCATGAGCCATCACGTTACCGTCCGGCCGTCATGACGGCTGTGGGACGGCAGCCGGCAGGGTGTGACCCGGCGGGCCGCAGGGTCACGGCGGCCAATTCAGCGGCACGGCGCCGGTGAGGCAGGTTCAGCCTGCGGACCTGCCGGTCTCTGTACAGTGGCCGCCGGGGAACCGCATCGCAGCGTTTGGCACGCATTGCATCATCTCGACTCGATGTTTTGGACGCCAGGTTGCTGCCCAGACGAAACCAGGCTGGACCGTGACCACCCTCCGCGCAACCGTTGGTCGGCGGTCAGCGATTCCGTTTGCGCTGTTCAGCCGCCAAACCGCGGCCGAAACGCAGAGAATTCGAGTCATTGGTACTCGGGATCCTCTACAGCCGTCTAAGCTTGTCTCTCCGAGACCTGCCTTGGTGTCGAGATCCGGGCTAGGGACTGGCGGAGCGGCGCTGGGGCCAACTCGGCGCCTGTTTGAAAAATTCGGGGATGTCGTCGGGTAACTCCCGTTGAGCTGAGCTGAGACGAGGTTAGAGAGCGAATGGAAACACGTGTCACTCCCATTGCGGTCATCGGCATGGGATGTCGGCTTCCGGGGGGAATCGACTCGCCCGAGAAACTGTGGGAGTCGTTGCTGCGCGGCGACGACTTGGTCACCGAGATTCCACCAGACCGCTGGGAGGCCGACGACTATTACGACCCTGAGCCCGGAGTGCCTGGTCGGACGGTGTCGCGGTGGGGTGCGTTCCTCGACGACGTCGCCGGGTTCGATGCCGAATTCTTCGGGATCAGCGAGCGGGAGGCGATCTCGATCGATCCGCAGCACCGGTTATTGCTGGAAACCTCGTGGGAGGCGATCGAGCATGCCGGCTTGGACCCGGCGTCGTTGGCCGGGTCATCGACTGCGGTGTTCACGGGGCTGACCCACGAGGACTATCTGGTAGTCACCCATGGAGCCAGCGGCTTGGCGAGCCCCTACGTGGTTACCGGACTGAACAACAGCGTGGCATCCGGGCGGATCGCCTACGCATTGGGTCTGCATGGTCCGGCGCTGACTTTTGACACCGCGTGCTCGTCGGGTCTGATGGCGGTGCACCTGGCCTGTCGCAGCCTGCACGACGGTGAAAGCGACCTCGCGTTGGCGGGTGGCTGCGCGGTGCTTCTGGAGCCGCATGCAAGCGTGGCGGCATCCGGTCAGGGCATGCTCTCGCCGACCGGCCGCTGCCACTCCTTCGACGCCGATGCGGACGGGTTTGTGCGCTCCGAGGGGTGCGCGGTGGTGTTGCTCAAACGACTGCCGGATGCGCTGCGCGACGGCAACCGGATTCTCGCCGTGGTGCGCGGCACCGCCACCAATCAGGACGGTCGCACGGAGACGCTCACGATGCCGTCGGAGGACGCCCAGGTGGCCGTGTACCGCGCGGCGTTGGCGGCGGCGGGCGTGGAGGCCGAAACGGTCGGCGCGGTGGAGGCGCACGGGACCGGCACACCGATCGGTGACCCGATCGAATACCGGGGCCTGGCGCGGGTGTACGGCACCGGCACCCGTTGTGCGCTCGGATCGGCCAAGAGCAACATGGGCCACAGCACTGCCGCGGCCGGGGCGGTCGGGCTGATCAAGGCCATTCTGTCCATGCAGCACGGGGTGGTGCCGCCGCTGCTGCACTTCAACCGCCTTCCCGACGAACTTGCCGGGATCGAGACGGGACTCTTTGTGCCGCAGACGGCTACGTCGTGGCCCAATGGCGACGACCACGCGCCGAAGCGGGTCGCGGTGTCCTCGTTCGGGATGTCGGGAACGAACGTGCACGCCATCCTGGAGCAGGCGCCAGCGCAAGCACCGGAACAGGAACCAGCACAAGCACCGGCGGATGCTTTCGCAGCAGTTTCCGCGCCGGCGCTCGAGGCGGGGGAGCCGCTGCTGTTCCCCATCTCATCAAGCTCCACCGAAGGGCTGCGACAGACTGCACGCCGGCTTGCCGAATGGGTGGAAGACCACCAGGACTGTGTGGCGCCGTCGGATGTGGCTTACACGCTGGCGCGGCGGCGCGCGCACCGGCCGGTGCGCACCGCGGTGGTGGCCAGCGGTCTGCCCGAGCTGGTCCAGGGTTTGCGGGAAGTGGCCGATGGCGAGATCCCGTATGAGGCCGCGGTGGGGCAGGGCGACCGCGGACCGGTGTGGGTATTTTCCGGTCAGGGTTCGCAGTGGGCGGCGATGGGCGTTGACCTGCTGGCCAGCGAGCCGGTTTTCGCCGCCACCATCGCCGCGCTCGAGCCGGTTATTGCCGAAGAATCGGGCTTTTCGGTCACCGAGGCCATGACGGCGCCGGAGACGGTGACCGGCATCGATAAGGTGCAGCCGACCATCTTTGCGATGCAGACCGCGTTGGCCGCCACGATGGAGCAGTCCTACGGGGTCCGCCCGGGCGCGGTGGTCGGACACTCGCTGGGCGAAGCGGCCGCGGCCGTGGCCGCTGGAGCGCTGTCGCTGGAAGATGGGGCGCGCGTCATCTGCCGCCGCTCGAAGTTGATGTGCCGCATTTCCGGGGCCGGCGCGATGGCGTCGGTGGAACTGCCTGCCAAACAAGTGAATTCGGAGCTGATGGCACGCGGAATCGACGATGTCGCGGTTTCGGTGGTGGCCTCGCCGCAGTCGACGGTGATCGGCGGCGCCACCGAAACGGTGCGCGATCTGGTCGCACGGTGGGAGCAGCGTGACGTGATGGCGCGGGAGGTGGCCGTCGACGTCGCGTCGCATTCGCCGCAAGTCGACCCGATCCTCGACGACTTGGCCGCGGCATTGGCCGATCTCAAACCAATGACGCCGAAGGTTCCGTACTATTCGGCGACGTTGTTCGACCCGCGCGAGCGGCCAGTGTGCGATGGCCGGTACTGGGTGGACAATCTGCGGAACACGGTCCAATTCGCCGCGGCGGTGCAGGCTGCGCTGGAGGACGGCTACCGGGTTTTCGCCGAGCTGTCACCTCACCCGTTGCTGACCCGTGCCGTCGACCAGACCGCCCGGAGTCTCGACATGTCGGCGGCGGCTCTGGCGGGCATGCGGCGCGAGCAGCCGCTGCCCCTCGGGCTGTGCGGATTGCTGACTGATCTGCACAGTGCGGGTGCAGCCGTGGACTTTTCGGTGTTGTATCCCACCGGCCAGCTGGTCGATACGCCGTTGCCGGCGTGGACCCACCCGCACTTGTTCATCGAAGGCGAAGGGCAGGAACAGCGGGCACAAGGCGCCTGCACCATTACCGTGCATCCGCTGCTGGGCTCGCATGTGCGGCTGACCGAGCAGCCGGAGCGCCACGTCTGGCAGGCTGACATCGGTACCGCGACGTTGTCCTGGCTCAGTGACCACCAGGTGCATAACGTCGCCGCGCTGCCCGGCGCCGCCTACTGTGAGATGGCGGTGGCCGCGGCGGGGGAGGTTTTCGGCGAGGCGTCGGAGGTCCGCGACATCGCCTTTGAGCAAATGCTTTTGCTCGACGAGCAGACCCCGATCGACGCAATCGCGTCGGTGGATGCGCCAGGTGTCGTCAACTTCGCAGTCGCGTCCAATCAGGACGGCGAGAGTACGCGGCACGCCACCGCGACGCTGCATGCCGCCGAGGACGATTCGCTGCCGCCGGCATACGACATCACCGCGCTGTTGGCGGCGCACCCGTCCAGTGTGAACGGCGCCGAGATGCGGGAATCGTTCGCCAAGCGTGGCGTTCAGTTGGGTTCCGCGTTCAGCGGTCTGGCCACCGCGCACGCTGCGGAGGCCGGAGCCGGCACCGTGTTGGCGGAGGTCGGGTTGCCCGCTTCGATCCGCTTCCAGCAGGGCGCCTACCGCGTCCATCCCGCGCTGCTGGATGCCTGTTTCCAGTCGGTCGGTGCTGGCGTCGATGCCGCTGGCAGCGGTGGTCTGCTGTTGCCGTTGGGTGTGCGCAGCCTGCGTATCTATGGACCAACTCGCAATGCCCGGTATTGCTACACACGGCTGACCAGGGCCGGGGTCACTGGGGGCGAGGCTGACCTCGACGTGTTGGACGAGCACGGGACCGTGCTGCTGGCCGTGCGCGGCCTGCACATGGGAACCGGCACGTCCGAAAGCGCCGAGCGCAACCGCGTGCTCAGCGAGCGGCTGCTGACCCTGGCGTGGCAGCAGCGAAACCTGCCCGAGGCCGCCGAAGCCGAGGCGGGATCATGGCTGCTGATCGACACCTCCGACGGCGCCGACATGTTGACTTCCACGTTGACGGACGCACTGAAAACCCACGGCCCTCAGGGCACCGAATGCACCACCCTGCACTTGCCGAGGGAGGCCGAGGCGGCAACCACGCTCGAAAAGCTTGGCAGTCAGCTGCGTGCTCGCGCGAACGACGGTGTAGTGATCCTCTGTGGGCCACGTGGCGGCGAGCCGGGCGAGGAAAGCCTGCTGGAGGGCCGAGAGCAGGTGCGTCATCTGGTTCGGATCATCCGGGAGCTGGCGGAATTGGAGGGTGAGCTTCCTCGCTTGTTCGTCGTGACCAGGCAAGCCCAGTTAGTTCGGTCGGATGACCAGGCGAACCTGGAGCAGGCCGGGCTGCGTGGCTTGCTGCGGGTGATCGGCAGCGAACAGCCGCTGTTGCGCACCACCCACATCGATGTGGACGAGCACACCGAAGTCGAAAAGGTGGCCCAGCAACTGCTGGGAGGCTCCGATGAGGACGAGACCGCCTGGCGCGATGGTGAGTGGTATGTGGCGCGCCTGTGCCCCAGCCCGCTGAGCCATGACGAGCGGCAAACCACCATCGTCGACCACGAACGCGACAGTGTGCGGCTGCAAGTCCGCACGCCCGGCGACCTGCAAACACTGGAACTCGCCGCCTGTGATCGCGTTCCGCCCGGGCCCGGGCAGATCGAGGTGGCCGTCACCCACTCCAGCATCAACTTCGCCGACGTTCTTATCGCGTTCGGAAAGTTCCCCATCATCGACGACCGCGAGCCGCAGTTGGGCATGGATTTCGTCGGTGTGGTGACGGCAGTCGGGGAAGGGGTGGCCGGCCACCAGGTCGGTGACCGTGTCGGCGGCTTTTCCGAAGGCGGCTGCTGGCGCAACTTCCTCACCTGCAACGCCAACCTCGCAGTCACGCTGCCGCCCGGGCTGGCCGATGAGCAGGCGATCGCGGCTGCCACCGCAAACGCCACCGCTTGGTACGGGCTGCACGACCTGGCCGGGATCAAGGCCGGTGACAAGGTGCTGATCCACTCCGCAACTGGTGGTGTGGGACAGGCGGCCATTTCCATTGCGCGTGCTGCCGGAGCGGAGATCTTCGCGACCGCCGGCAATCCGCGCAAGCGTGCCATGCTGCACGACATGGGTATCGAGCACGTCTACGACTCCCGCAGCGTCGAGTTCGCCGATCAAATCCGGCGTGACACCGACGGGTACGGGGTGGATATCGTGCTGAACTCGCTGACCGGCGCGGCCCAGCGTGCGGGGCTGGAGCTGCTGGCTTTCGGTGGGCGATTCGTGGAAATCGGCAAAGCCGACGTGTACGGCAACACCCGGCTGGGGCTGTACCCGTTCCGTCGCGGCTTGACGTTCTACTACCTGGACCTGGCGCTGATGTCCGTGCTGCAGCCCGACCGGGTCCGCGAGTTGCTCACCACGGTGTTCAAACTGACCGCGGACGGTGTGCTGACCGCGCCAGAGTGCACGCACTACCCGTTGGCCGACGCGGCCAACGCCATCCGGGCAATGAGCAATGCCGAGCACACCGGCAAGCTGCTGCTCGACATGCCGCGCAGCGGGCGCAGCAGTGCCGTGGTGTCTCCGGAGCAGGTGCCGGTGTTCCGCCGCGACGGCGCCTACATCATCACCGGTGGCTTAGGGGGCCTCGGCCTCTTCTTCGCCTCGAAACTGGCTGCGGCGGGCTGCGGCCGGATCGTGCTGACCGCTCGCTCCCAGCCAAACCCCAAGGCGCGGCAGGCCATCGAGAGTCTTCGCGCGGCCGGTGCCGACATCGTGGTGGAGTGCGGCAATATCGCCGAACCTGAGACCGGTGACCGCCTGGTGAGCGTGGCAACCGCCACCGGGCTTCCGGTACGCGGCGTGCTGCATTCGGCGGCGGTGGTCGAGGACGCCACGCTGACCAACATCACCGATGAGCTGATCGACCGCGACTGGTCCCCCAAGGTTTTCGGATCTTGGAACCTGCACCGCGCCATGAGCGGACAGCCGCTGGACTGGTTCTGCTTGTTCTCCTCGGGCGCGGCCCTATTGGGGTCGCCCGGTCAGGGCGCCTACGCCGCGGCCAACAGTTGGGTCGACGCCTTCGCTCACTGGCGCCGTGCTCAAGGACTGCCTGTCTGCGCGATCGCGTGGGGTGCATGGGCAGAGGTAGGTCGCGCCACCTTCCTGGCCGAGGGCGGCGAAGTCATGATCACCCCGGACGAAGGTGCGTACGCCTTCGAAACATTGCTGCGCTATGACCGCGCATACACCGGGTACATCCCGATCATCGGGGCGCCCTGGCTACCCGACCTCGTCCGGCGCAGCCCGTGGGGTGAAATGTTCCAATCCGCTGGTCAAGGTTCAAGGGGTCCAAGCAAATTCCGCACCGAGCTGATGTCGGTGCCGCAAGATGAATGGCCCGCCCGACTGCGGCGTCTGATAGTCGAGCAGGCTAGCGTGATCCTGCGTCGCACAGTCGACGCCGACCGCCCATTCCTCGAGTACGGCCTGGACTCATTGGGCATGCTCGAAATGCGTACTCACATTGAAGCCGAGGCCGGGATCCGCCTGTCTCCCAAGGTCATCGCGACGCACAACACCGCGCGCGCGTTGGCCCAGCACCTGGCGGACACGCTGGCCCAGGAAGAAGCGGCGACGCCGGCGGCATAACGGCCGGAGCTTGGTTGGCCCGGGGGGCGACTCGGTAGTCGTCCCCGGCGCCTGCCATCGGTCCGTCAAAATTGTTGGCGGACAACATTGTCGGAGGACGCTCCATGGCGCTGATCGCGGGCGCGCGCGACGTCACCGCCGAGAGGCGGCGCTGTCACCGCGACGCAGCATCAGCGGTTTCGATGATGAGGCCTGGATCAGCCTCTGGTTCAACGGTATCCCGCAGGACGCCTGCGGTCGGTCAATGTCTCTGACGCCGCCTCAGGCTTTGGCTAGGCAGTAGACGCGATAAGAGAATCCCCAGCTTTTCAGGGGATGTGTGGTCTTGCCATCCACTGCGAAAAGCTTTGCGTATAGGCCCCGTAGCAGCCGCGGCGTATTGCGATCGTAAAGCTCCTTCAGTGACGGCGACAGTTTCTCGTATCCGCGCAGGATCTCATCATTGACCTCGGTCTGCGCAACGATTCGCATCGGCGCGTTGGCCAGCGCCGTCTCCCAGGCGGCGATGCCAAACGGGAGCCGGAAATCGGTGTACAGGAAATGGCCTCCCGGACGCAGGACCCGCGCCACTTCGCCGAGGAAACGGGCGAAATCCGGGTAGTAGAGCGAGGATTCGATGTTGATCACGGCGTCGAACGATTCGTCGGCGAATGGCAGGTTCTGGGCATCGCCCTGCACGAAATCGAGGCCGCGAACATGGTGTTTCTTCTGGCAAAACGCAATGCCGGCCGGGTTCAGGTCCAATCCGGTGTAGGACGCCGGGTGCAGGGTACGCGTGAGGTATGAGGCTCCGCCGCCGTGACCGGCACCCACCTCCAGCACCCGTTTGCCGGTGAGATCCACCTGGGTCGCAACACGGTGGTAAAGCTGGATGGAGTACCGGTCGGGCTCGTCAGAGGGCTCCAGCGGTATCGCCATCGGTGGATCCTCTTCATAGCCCATGTTGAGGAACACCAGCTCATCGGTGGCGACGCGCTTGGTGAAGGAGGGGTAAATATACTTCTGGGCCTTCTGATTCAGCTTCCAGCCGACCGGAAGAACCACGTCGTACACGCGGTCTTTGAGTGCCATATGCGGAGTATGACAGGCTGCAGGTCAAGGTCCAAATGGTCAGCTCGATGACCGCCAGAGCGGTCTGCCACGCCGCCGCCGCTGTGTCCGATACTGATACCACCGATACCGCTGATACTGCTGATACCGCCGCCCTTGAACGGTTGGCGCAACGGCGGCTGATTACGTCAGCCGCACGCGTCAGCGGGGCTCCGGGCTGTCTGCGCCGCGCGTTGTGGGCGACAAACTCGTTGCGCCCGTGAGGGTGTCACTGTGAGACGGGCGGAGTGCTTACCGGCTCTATACAGCGCTTGTCAAGCTACGCGACGGCAGGTTGATGCATGCGATCAACCTGCCTGGCCGCGCACCGATCTGACCGCACCGCCAAGCCACGGCTCGTCGGCCGGACGATGCCGGGGCGGTCGGCCGGTCGGTCGGTCAGCCGCTGACCGACCATGTCGGGGGCATCCGGCTGGCGCGCCCAGAGTCGTCGAGAATGACCACAGCGTCATTGTCGACCGTACGATGAACCCGCAAAAATATTCGGCAACAGTGCAATTGGCATCCGCGGCCGAACCGATCAGCCGCCGCGCGGGTCGCTCGCTTGCCCGACTCCTGCCGCGCATCCGGCCCGGTTATCCAATTCTGGTTGGCTGACGGCTCAGTTGCGGATCAAGAACCCGTTAGGAGCAGATGTCCAGCCGAACTTGTTCTCCCGCGCCACGTCATGCTTGTAATCGTTTGGGAATTCACGCTCGTAAGCCTCGATGGCCTCATATGGGCCGGGTCCGAATCCCGGGAGGACGGGATGCCCGTTGATGTCGGAGTCTTCGACTACCAGGTAGTCGCCGGAGGAGAGTAGGGGCCGCAGCAGTTTCATCTCGGCCAGTACGTGATCCATGGAGTGGTCGCTGTCCAGGATGGCGAAGATACTGCCGCGGTAATCGCCTTTGAGTCGTTCGATGTGCTCGGCGACGGCTGGGACAGTGGATGAGGACTCAATGAACAGAATGTCAGGATCCTGCAGGGCCATTGGATCGAGGGCCTTGTGTGAGATGTCCACGGAAACCACCTTGAACGGTTGGCCGGTGTGTCTCATGACGTTCGCGAAGAACAGTGCCGAACCGCCGTAGCGGCTGCCGAACTCGATGACCAGCGAGGGCTTCAAGTCGAACAGGATCTCCTGGTAATTCCACATATCGCTCACGGACTTCCAGCATTGGACGCCCAACCACGTAGTCTGATTCCACACCAAGTTGCTGTAGTACCACTTATGGTATTCTTCCGCCGCCGAGCCGGTCGGTCGGTAAATCAGTTGGGCCACAGCGCTCGTGAGCTTCCGCAAAACGTCCATCAGTCGCATGAATGCGTCCGCCACGTCCATCCTGTCATCTCCTCACTAGCCAGTCCGTAGTTATTGAAGTATTGGCCATTTGGCCAGTCGCTGAACGGAACCGATGGTGTCAGCGCGGACTCGAGTATGGCCGTGGCGATCCTCAGTCCCGCATGTTGTCAACCTAGTTGGCTCCGTGGGTTGCCTCTCTCCGGCTCAGTACCAGGTCAGCGTGACCCGGCCCACCGGCTCAACATGTTGTGAGGCGGCCACTGCACCGCAGGATCGTAGCAGATGCCCGCATTCGTTGGTACGACGATTGGCGGTAAATTCGGGCTAATGCGATTGGCGTTGGCCCTTTTCCAAGTTGGCGAACACGCCCGTCCTGTAAATGAAACTGAGCTTTCTTCTGATCATCGTCCCGGTGGAGAATCCGCGGAAAGCGTCGGTGTGATGTCGCGCGCTGAACGCCGTTATGGCGCGCCCGACTTTTTGGCACACCAGACAAGGTTCCAAGGATGTTGCGATGCAGGGCATCCATTCGCCGGTGGAGCCGTGGTGGTCGGAGAACACCTCCTCCAGCCCGACGAGGTACGCCGGGGCGGATCGACTCGATCGGTCCGTCCATCGGGTGTTTGCCGGCCGCCGTTGACAGAAAGTGGGCCGCAATGATCTTCGCGACGACCGTCTCCTCCTCACTCAGCTCGACACCATCGCCGCCGGCAGCATCACCGCGTCCGCCGATCTCCTGTGTCCGACTGGCAAAGAGTTGGTCGACAAATCCTCGGACTGGCCCAATGAAGCAGATCAAGCGCTGAACCGACGTGGTCGGCAAACCGGTTATCCGGCAACGCCGGCGCTACCCGCATCACCCACGCGATGCCAGCCCCCAGCCTGGTTGGCGAATTGCTCTGCAGCGGTTGACATCCGGTTATTCCATGACCCAGCCATACTCGGAGGGAACAGTGCACAGCATGGAACGTATCATCTCGAGGGACTTTTCCGGTTCCGCTAGGTGCCCATGATGCTCGATGATCAGTTGCCCATCGTAGACGCCACAGGAATACAGATCGAGAGGCACGCTAATGGAGCAATAGAACTGGCCCCGAATGTCTTTCAGCTCAAGACCCGGCGGTGTGCGCATGGTTGGGAACGCGGTGGCGTCAGTGCAGAAGACAAGTGGCGGCAGCCCGGCCGGAGTCCCTTCGAATGCTGTGCCGAAGTGGAGCCCCGACTGCTGGATCACACCATTGGCCAAATCAGCGCGCAGGGTGGCAACGATATCGCTTGCGAGATCTACGATGTCGGTATCCGGCCTGATCTCTGCAAGGTAGGAGGCCGCCCCGAGCAGGTTGGTGCTTTCGGTCGGAGCCACCGGCGGCGCAAGAAGATACCGTAAGTCGACGGGGTAGACGTAGGGAATCGGTACGTGCGGCGTATTGCGGAGTTGCCACTCGGTCAGCAGGATCGCCGCCGCGACCACGGCGTTGATACTGAGTCGATGCTCACGGCCGAACGCCACCAGGTCCGACGTCTCGAGCTTGGAGAGCAGCAGCCTGGTGACTGGAACAGCTTGGGGCGATCCAGGATCGGCGACGACAGCCGCCTTGGTGGTGTCAGGGAGCTCATAGGCGAACATCACCGGCATGAAACGCTCGGCTCCCGATAGCCCCTGCTTCTTGACGCCCCGCTGTTCGAGCAGGATCTCCATGGGCAGCGGCGCGGACTGCGGGATTATCGGACCCGGATCACCAGTCGTTACCGCGTCGGTGTACCGGGAGAACAGCTCGTCGACGAGAGCGGCCCCGTGGTGACCGTCGGCCATGCTGTGATGGACATATAGCGTCAGCTCGGCCCCGCCCTCGTTGAGCGTCAGCCGCGAATCCATCAAGGACACGCTCTGGTCGAGCCGGACTTGCGAGTCTCTCGAAGACGCCCCGTTGGTGCCGTCGACTACACAGATCCCGGAGTGCAGCATGTCGTCGGCAACCAGATTCCAACCGCCATCGGGACTTGGCTCGAGGTGGCCCGCCAAGACCGGGTGGGCCTCGAGGAGGGCATCGAAAGCATCCGACAGCGCGTCGACATCGACAGCGCCGCGCAGCTGGATTGTCATCGAAGTGAAAACTTCGTATTGCGCGAAGATTTCCTCACTGTGTGACAGCTTTCGAATCACGGATCCGGAAAACACCTCGAGACCCCCTACTGGTCATTGCATGCCGGCCAGCGCATGCTCGGTCAGTGCGTGCTGGCCCGTCGATAGCCGATGGCCATGGGTACCGCGCATGCGACGCAAATGCCTATGGTCCACAACAGCATCCCGATCATTGGAGATAGGACCGGACCGCCCATCGCATATCCGCGCATCGCCGCGATGGCAAAGCTCACTGGCTGATGGGCGACGACCGGCTGAATCCAGCTTGGATATGAATTGAGCGGTACCAGACCGGTGGAGAAGAAAATGGCGATTGCTTGGACCAGCTCGACGCCTTCAACCACTACTGTCTGCGCGGTGTAGAGCGCGACAGTGGTGACGATGGCGGCGATTGCGATGCCAAGTATCACCGGGACACTCACCCACATGAGGCTTGGGATCACGCCCTGCCGAAACCGGAAACCCAAGACAACGCCCGTGCCCAGCATCACGAGTGTGGTGAACAGAGTCCGGATCGCGTTTGCCAGAATTCGAGCGATCAGGCCCGATGCCCGGTGCACCGGCAGCACCCACAATCGGGAAAGCAAGCCCATGGAGCGCTCGCGCATCAGGTCTATCGCGACGAATGTTGAGCCGGTGATCGCGGCACCGATCGCAATGAGCGGAACAATGCTGTAGAGCCCGCTGTCGTGGGTCACCGCGTAAGCCAGGTTACCGAGCACGATGTTCAACACCACCATGAACAGAATCGGCAACACGATCGCTCCGACGACGGTGACATAGTCACGGGCCCACCGAATGAGTAACCGTTTGGTCTGCAACAGAGTTTGCCCAATGAGCAGGCGAACAGAGTTCTCCGGGTCCTGCGAGCGCGCCGGCGCGAGCCCGACGTCCTGAGTTGTTATGGGCATCATCGCCGCCTGGACAAAACGACGACGGACATGGGCACCAAGAACAGCGTGAAACCGACGATCCACGCCAACGTCGGCGCCATGACAGGCCATGTCACCGGTAAGACTCTCTTGGTGGTATCACCGGCCAGCGCCCGCATCGCCTCAACGAATTGGGAGATCGGTTGGTTGCGGACAAACGGGTGGATCCACCGGGGAAACAGCCGCAACGGCATGAGGCCGACCGACAATAATCCGAAGATCAAAATGGGCAAGGTCAGCAGGGGCAGCATGGCGTCGGGGTTCTTGGTAACGGTGCCAAGCAGGTCAGCGCCGAACGACAGCACGGCCCCGATCGCCAGCACCAATACGCAAAAGCCGACGATATAGAGGGCCCCGCGGTGGAACCGGAATCCGATCACGTAGCCGCACACCAGCGATACCGCCAAACCGATCGAGCACCGGTACACCGAGACCGTCGCGCGGGCAAGCACCGGCGTCACCGGGGCGATCGGCATCGAGCTAAACCGTCTATTGACACCCAGCAGCGAGTCGGTTGCCGCCCGGAAGCCCGACCCGATGGCGGCGAACGAGATGGCCTGCAGTGTGACCAATGGCGTGATGTATTGCCCTAGGTTACTGGCGACGCCGGAGCTTGCACCCCCGACGAAGTGGTTCCACGGTATGGCGAAGGGTATATAGAAGCCCACCATGAAAACCACCGGCGCGCCGGCGGTGGTGAATAGCTCGCCGATGCTCGTGCGCAAGAACAAGCGGCTGATCAGCACCCGCCATTGCCTAAGCGTCGACTGGTTTAGCTTCTCCACGGTCGGGCTGAACCCCAAGACGGTCGGCGCTGGGGTTGGAACTGTGGCCGCGGCGCTCATCGCATGCCCGCCGAAGCCAGATGACTCAGCGACTCGCTGGGATCGGTTGTCATGGAAAGGAATACGTCATCGAGCGACGGCCGGCGTAGCGCGATGTCGGCCAGCTCGATGTTCGCCTCGTCGATCCGGCGCGCGGCCTCGATCAAGGTGTGGGTGCCGCCTGGTGCCGGCATGGTGATCCGGTCCGACTCGGGTGTCAGAATGGCCCTGCTCTGCTCGGGCAACAGTGAACCGAGCGCAGCGACGATAGCGTTCAGGTCCTTGAGGTCTCGCGGCACGATTTCGCAGAATATGTCGCCGGCACGGTGCTTGAGCTCATTCGCGGTGCCCTCCGCGATGATCGTGCCGTGGTCGATCAAAATGATCCGGTCGCTGAGCGCGTCGGCCTCCTCGAGATACTGCGTCGTCAACAAGGTGGCGACACCGAGCTTCTTGAAGCTGGCCACCAGGTCCCAAATAGCTTGCCGGCTTCTGGGGTCCAGCCCTGTGGTGGGCTCGTCGAGGAAAGCCACTTGCGGCTGAACCACCAATCCGCACGCGATGTCTATGCGCCGACGCATCCCGCCCGAATAGGTGCTCACCCGCCGCTTCGCGGCGTGCATGAGCCCAAATTGCTCGAGCAGTTCCTGCGACCTGCGACGTGCCGCGGACTTGCTCAGCCCGTATAGGCGACCGAACAACACCAGGTTCTGCTCACCGGTCAGCGCGTCGTCGACGGCCACCTGCTGTCCGGTGACCATGATCGAGCGGCGCACGCCGGCCGGATCGGAAACGACGTCGTGGCCGGCGACGGTCGCCGAGCCGCCATCCGGCCGGGTCAGCGTCGACAAGATGTCCACCATGGTGGTCTTGCCGGCTCCGTTGGGACCGAGCAGCCCGATCACTTCGCCGCGGCCCACTTCGAAACTGACGTCATCGAGGGCCACTACCGTGCCGAACGCCTTGTGAATCCCGCGGACCACTACTGCCATGTCGTTGTTGCGCATTCCGATCCTCCTCAGCCCGCATCCAGGCTGGACAAGTCCACCAGGGCGCCCGCCTCGGGTGCCTCAATCGTTTCGCTCTCGTCATGCTCGGCCGCGATGGCCTCCTGGATCAGCTCGCTTAGTGTGGCCGGGAAGATCCGCGCCAGCGTTTCCACCGTTGCTGCGGGGATGCGGCGGGTGTCATACCACCAATCGAGATGCAATGAGCCACCAGAGCGATACGCCCGGAGCTCGATCGCGTGGCCCAACCCAGGGATTGTCTCGCGCACGGGCATCGTTATGTCGGAGTCGAACTGTACCGGTGCATCGGTGCTCGGCAGCTCGGGAATGACGCCCGCATACCGGAAGTGGAGGTCGGGGGTGCGCTGCGCACCGAGCATGCGTCCGGTCGGCGCATACAGATACCGCAGCAGCCCGTAGCCAATCCCATAGTGCGGAACGGATTTAACGGTGTCGTGAACGGCGTCCAACTGTTGAATCGCAGATCCGTTCCCGCATGCCAGCGCAACCGGGTAGTACGTCGTAAACCAGCCGACGGTTCTACGCAGGTCGACGTCCGGCCGTAGCACCGAGCGCCCCTCGCCCTCGAGTTCGACGGCGACCACACCGCCACCGACCGCCTTGCCTATGGTTCGGCCGAGCGCGGCCAGCACGATCTCCTGGATCGACCGCCGGAACCTGCGCCGAGCATCGTCGAGTTCGAATGTCTGCTCGACGCTCAGCGTCGTTGAGAACTTGGTCAGATCCTCGGTGCTGGGCGGTTGCGTGATGTCTTGGTCAGCCAGCCACAAGGTCGCCTTCGTCGAATTCTCGATCCAGTAGGAGCGAGTGTCGAGGGCTGCGGGATGCGTCGCGAGGGCCGCGCAGCGAACCGACCAATCCCGCCACCCGGTGGTGACCGGCTCCAGCGTGATCTCCTCGCCCGCCAGCCGGTGCCCGAACGCGGTGACGATGTCGCTTCCCAGGATTTGACGCGACGCGTCGTCGCTGACCATCTCGTGCACGGCCAGCCCCAGGTGGTGCGGACCGCCGTGCCCACCGGTGATATGCACTGCTGCCAGCGGCGCATCCGAATCACCTTGATCTGAGAGCAATTCGGCCAGAATCTTCGACACCGCAGCCCGTTCCTCCGGGCTGCCGGCGGACACGTCATCAGGAAGTGACACCGTCGAAAGCCGAGTGAATTCCCCGGATGGTGCGATGTGTTGCTCCCACATTCCGGCATTGTCGACGAGCTGCAGCCGCAATGCGTCGTGGTGGTTGGCCACCGCGGTCAGCACTGCCCGGACGTCCTCCGAGCCGATCTTGGGGTCGAGGCGCAGGATCAACGGGACGCGCCAGCGACCGGTGTCGCGCAGTCCCCGGTCGAGGAAGTACGCGATATTCGGCGGAACCGCCGGATGTGCATCTGCTACCGGGGCTTTGGCCAAACCACTCGCCGCGAACGAGGCATCGACGGCAGCCGTCAGCGCGGCCAAGGTCGGGTATTCGTACAGGTCCTGCGGGGTAATGGTCAGGCCCTCGTTGGCGGCGGACATCGCGATGCTGATGGCCATCAGGGAATCGCCGCCCATGCCAAAGAAATTGGCGTTTCGATCGATGGAACTGACACCCATGCACTGCTCCCAGATTCGCCGCAACGTGGTCTCGGTCTGCGACTCTCCGTTCTGTGCCACCTCGACGGTGCCGGCACCAGTCCCCGCGCCCATCGGTGAGCCGTTGCTCCCAGCGGGAACCTGCGACCAGACCATGTGCTTGGGTTCCACCCAATGCCGTTGGCGGGCAAACGGATAACCGGGCAGGGAAACCAGCTGCGGCCGGGCCGCACGCCGCGGCGTCCAGTCGACCGAGATTCCGGCGGACCAGAGCTCACCCAGCGCGCGCAGGAAGGTGTCGCGGTCATCGGCGTTCTGAATCGGGTGCCGCATGAGCCGGACGGCGCGGTGCCCTGCCGACCACTTCGGGTGCCGTATCGCCGAACCGGTGAGGCTGCCGCCGGGACCGACCTCGACGAGGACTCGATCCGGATCTGCCAGCACCACGTCGAGTTCGTCGGCGAACCTGATCGGGGAGCTGATCTGACGTGTCCAGGTGGCCGGATCGGTGACCTGTTGCTCGGTCAACCAGGTTCCGGTGAGATTGCTCAGCAACGGCATGCGCGGAGCGCGCAGTTGCTGCCGGGACAAGAATGCCTGGAATTCATCCAACATCGGATCCATCGCGCTGGTGTGAAACGCGTGGGTGGCGCGGACCCGGCGAACGGGTATCCCGGCCTCGTTGAGACGTTGGGTGAACTGGCGAATCGCGTCCTTGGGGCCGGCGACCACGCAGTTGCCGGGATCGTTGACTGCCGAGAGCTCCGCCCCCGGTAAGAGGTACTGTGCGACCTCGTCGGGGCCCACCGCCACCGCGACCATGGCGCCGGGCGGCGATTCATGCATCAGGCGGGCCCGCAGCGCGACGGTCTTGATCGCGGTCTCGAGGTCGAATACCCCGGCCAGGGTGGCCGCGATGTATTCGCCGGTGCTGTAGCCGATGTAGGCGCCGGCACGCACGCCGTAGCTGTCGATCAGCTTGGCGAGCGCGTACTCCACGGTGAACAGCGCCGGTTGCGATCGGTCGATGCGCTCCAGATCCGTTGCGGTCCCGCTGAACACCTCGGCGGGTAGATCAATGCCCATCTCGTCGCGGAATCCGGCGGCGCAGGTGTCGAAGTGTTCGGCGAAAACGGGCTCGGTGTCGTAGAGCCCCTTCGCCATGCCGATGTGCTGCGCGCCCTGCCCGGGAAACAGGAACACGACGCGGTCCGGCGTTGGTGTCGCCCTTGTGGTCGTCGTGGTTGCTTCGGAGGCACCGTCGGTGCCGGACTCGCCGACGAAGACGTTGTCGTGCTCGGCCGCCCGCAAGACCTTGACGGCGTGTTCGCGGTCGTGGACGACGGCGGCCATCGCGATGTTGTGCTTGCGGCGCCGGGTGAGGGTGTAGGCCACGTCGGACACGTCCGCGCAGTCCGGCCGTTCCAGCGCGCTGGCCAAGGCATCCCGCGACTCCCGCAGCGCGGCAGTCGTTTTCGCGGACAGCAGCAGCACCTGAGGTCCGGTGGTCGCGGTGTGGGCAGGAGCCGGCGGGGCTTGTTCCAGAACGACGTGTGCGTTGGTACCGCCGACCCCGAACGAGCTCACCCCGGCCCGAAGCACGCCGTCCCACTCCCACGGGCCGTACTTGCTTTGCACGACGAATGGACTCTGGTCGAGCCGCAGCTCGGGGTTCGGGCTGGTGTAGTGCAGTGTCGCGGGGATCGCCTGGTGCTTCAGGCACAGGATCGTCTTGATCAGACCCGCGATTCCGGCGGCGACTTCCAGGTGGCCGATGTTGGACTTGACCGAGCCGAGCACGCACGGGCCCGGGCGGGGCGTTTCGGAGAACTCGAATGCCGTTCGCAGCCCTTGGATTTCGATGGGGTCACCCAGCGGGGTGCCGGTGCCGTGGCACTCGACATAGCTGACGGTCGAGGAATCGATGCCGGCCACCGCGTGGGCTTCGGCGATGACGTCGGCCTGGGCGGCCGGGTTGGGGGCCGCGTAGCCCATTTTCGCCGATCCGTCGTTGTTGATCGCCGATCCGCGGATGACGGCGTGAATGCGGTCGCCGGCGTCGATGGCCGCCTGCAACGGCTTGAGCGCCACCATCGCCACACCGCTGCCGAAGACGGTGCCGTCGGCGCGCACGTCGAAGGGCCGGCAATGGCCGACCGCCGACACCATCGATCCCGGCGAGTTCCAGTAACCGACACGGTGCGGGATGCACAACGACGACCCGCCGGCCAGGGCCATGTCGCACTCGCCGGACAGCAGGCTCAGGCAGGCCAGGTGCACGGCGACCAGCGAGGACGAGCATGCGGTTTGGACCGCGATGCTCGGGCCACGCAAGTTGAACGCATGGGATATCCGCGTCGCCAGGAAATCCTTGTCGTTCTGCAGGAACAGGCTGAACTGGTCGAAGTTGAGTCCCTCGGCCAGCACGGCGTTCGGGTCTCGATGCGACAGCAGGTTGTGTAGCAGATAGCCGCTGGGAGAGCTGGTTCCGTACACGCCGATCGAGCCGTCGAACTGGGCGGGGTCACAGCCGGCGTCCTCGAGCGCATGCCACGCGCATTGCAGGAACAGCCGGTGCTGCGGGTCGAGCACCTGCGCGGCCAGTGGGGGGAATCCGAAGAAGTCCGCGTCGAATTCGTCTATCCCGTCCAGTAGCGGTGCGCGGCGCACGTATGCCGGGTCGGCCAGCGTCTTGTCGCTGACCCCCGCGTTGCGCAGTTCCTGTTCCGACAGCGTGACGATCGACTCCTTGCCGCGCCGAAGATTGCTCCAAAAGGTCGACAGATCGTTCGCGCCCGGGAATCTGCCGGCCATGCCGACTACCGCGATGGCGTTGTCGGGTGTGCTCACAGGTCTTGTCCTCCCTGTATTTGAGGTTTAGGGGGTGTAGGTCGCCGCCGTATCGCGGCTCCATGTCGTGCTGCCGCGCGCTGCTGCGCCCGGTCGCGGACGGTGGCCATGCTTTTTTGGTTTTCCAGCGTCTGGTCGGGGCCCGAGAGCCCGAGTTGACGCATCAGGTCGACGGTCAGGTCGTGCAGGGACGCCCCCTGCAAGATCAGAGCCACCGGCGGTTCCACGCCGAAGTCGGCCCGCGCGCCGTTGCGGATCCGCACCGCCATCAAGGAGTCCAGGCCCAGCTCCGTCAGCGGTACGGCGGGATCGACAGCTGACCGGTCAGCGTAGCCCATTACCGCCGCGATCCGCGCGCGCATCCGCTCGGTCACCACCCGCTGAGCCTCGCCCGCGTCGAGGTCGGCAAGCGCGTCGGGGCCGGGCCAGTCGCCGAGATCGCCCGCCGAGTCCAACTCCTCGACCACCCGGGTGAAGTAGCTGATGCCGCGGATCTCCGGGAACGCGATCAGAGCCCGGTCGGCACGCAGCCTTGCGACGCCGGTGCGGGCCCGGCCGGCGGCCAGCAGCGAGTCCAGAGCCTCGATGCCCTCCGCCGGGGTGATGGTGTCGAGGACGCTGCCGACCAGGGCTTGCGCGACGCCCACCTCCGACCACGGCCCCCAGTTGATCACCGCCGCCGGCAGGCCGGACGCCCGGCGCCAGGTGACCAGCGCGTCGAGCCAGGCACTGGCGCAGGCGTAGGCAGCCTGGCCGGGAGAACCCAATAGTGAAGCAACGGAGGAGAATCCGAGCCACCAGTCGAGCTGGCAGCCCTCGGCGGCGTGGTGCATCCGCAGCGCTCCGGCCGCTTTGGGTGCCCATACCCGTTCCAGGGTGTCCCTGCTCATGGAGAACACCAGGCTGTCTTCGATGACCGCGGCGGCATGCACGACACCGCGTAATTCAGCACCCGCTTGTCCCGCTGCCTCGATGAGGCTTTCGGCCACGCCCGGCGCCGCGACGTCGCCGCGGACGACCACGATGTCGGCGCGGGCTTCCAACGCGGCCAAGGCCTTGCGCTGGTCATCGGTGGGTTCGCTGCGGCCATTGAGCACCACCCGGCCGGCGCCGCGGTCCACCAGCCATTTCGCGACGACCAACCCAAGTCCGCCGAGACCACCGGTGACGACGTAGGAGGCTCCGGGGCGGACCACCGGATGACCCGCTTGTGCATCGAAAGTGGCGCGCGACAGGCGTTCGACGAACCTGCGGTCACCCCGCCACGCGATCACGTCGTCATTGCCCGAGTCCCCCAGTTCCGCGGTCAGCGCGGCGAGCGGGTCTGGCATGCCGTCCAGGTCGACCAGGGTGGCGCGCATATCGGGATGCTCGAAGGCCAGTGCCCGCACCAAACCCTTCAAGGATGCCGTTGCGGGGGCTCCCGGGTCGTCGTCGTGAACGGCCAGCCCGCCGCCGGTGACCAACCACAGCCGCGGCGAGCGGCCGTGCCAGGTGCCCACGACCGCGCGAACCACGGTCGTGATCGACCACACCCGGTCTCGCGCCGCGACCAGTCCGTCGTCCAATCCGGTCGAGACGCCGCCGACGAAGACGACCAGGCCGACGGGCGGGTGGTCCGGATCGCCCGCCGTTTCCGCAAATGCGGCCAGCACCGCCGGTTCGTCGCCGAGATCGGCGGTGAGCACCCGCCGCACCGGCGAACGCCACCGCTCGATGAACTGGTCGGCCATGAGCCGGGTTCGGCCGTCCGCGGTCGCGTCGGTGAGCACCAGCCAACTGCCGGGTGCGGTCTCGCATCCCGCCTGTGGGCCGGTCTCGACCGTGATCGGGCTTTCGACCCACTCGGCATCGAAGATCTTCTGCGCCAACGGCAGCGGCACCGCCCTGCGCTCGACCCGGCGCAGGTAGATGCCGCCGATTTCGGCCGCTACCTGCCCGGCGTCGTCGATCAAGACGACGTTGCCCAGCTTGCCGGCGCCGCCGTCGAGGTTGGTCAGCTGGGCGCGACATGTGACGTGGCGGCCGATGTCGCGGTAGACCCGAACCTTGTCGAAGGACACCGGCAGATAGCTGGCTTCGGCTGACCCCGCGACCTCGCCGTCGGGTATTGCGGCACCCAGGCTTTGCAGGGCCGCATCCAGCATGGCCGGATGAAGCCGGTATCCGGGGTGCCGTGGAGCCTCGTCGGGAAGGGCGATCTCGGTTTCGGCGGAACCGTCGGACATACGCGATATTCGGCTCAGCGCCGCGAAGGCGGGACCGTGGTGTTGACCGGTCTGGCGAAGCAGGGCATAGAAATCGGCGGGCGACACGGTTGCCGTGGTGGAAGAACGATGCGCCTCCGGGCGGGTGCGCGCGGTGTCTCGCGGCACCTGTTCGACCCTGGCAGTGGCGTGCCGGCGGAAGTCGCCGTTGGGCGAGCGGGAATAGATTTCGACCCGAATCCCGCTGTCTCCGTTGCGAATCAACTGGGTGGTCAGCTGGGTGTGGTTGTCGAGGGGCAGCATCTGCTCGACCTCGAACTGGTTGATGCCGATCGAGTCGGCGGATACGCCCAGCGCATCGGCACCCGCAGCCAACGCGATCTCGGCGAACGCCGCGGCCGGCATGATCGGTTGGCCGAAAACCTTGTGATCGGCCAACCAGGGGGATACGTCGGTTCCGACATCGGCCCGCCACACGTGGTTTCCGCCGCTGGGCATCTCGATGTGGGCGCCGAGTAGTGGATGGGTGGCGGCCAGTTCCGACATCGCGGATCGATCCGTGACCCAGAATCTGCTGTGCTGCCACGGTGTGGGCGGCACGTCCACGAGGCGCCCGTTGGTGTCGTCCGGGGTGGTTGCCCCGACTGTGGCGAGTTGGGTGTGGAAGAACAGGGTTTGGTCTTGGTCGCGGTTCATTGTCCCCGTGACGATCTGGTCACCGGCGCCCTCCAGGGTTTCGGTGATGGCGTGGGTGAGCACCGGGTGCGGGCTCATCTCGATGAAGGCACGGCAGCCATGGTGCTCGGCGGCAGCTGCGGCTCTAATGGCCTGGCGGAATCGCACCGGGTTGCGCAGGTTGGCCGACCAATAGTCGGCATCCATCACCGGGCGCGAATGCGCTTCACAGGGGTGAGTGGTCGTGATAATCGGGATGCGCGGTGGCTGCGGGGTCAAATCCGCGAGCGCGGTTCGCAATTCGGGCAGGATCGGGTCGATGATCGGGTGATGGGAGGCCACGTCGACCTCGACGCGTCGGGCCAGCCGATTCTTTGCGGCAACCGCAGCGATTATCGCGTCCACCGCCTCGGGCGGCCCGGCGATCACCGACTGCCGCGGCGATGCATACACTGCCAGCGTCACCTGCGGATAGTCGGCGATCAGCGAGTCGGTGGCATCGGCATCGAGTTCGAGCAGCGCCATCGCGCCCTGACCCGACAGCCGGGCCATCAACCGCGACCGGGTGGCGATCACCTTCAAGCCCTGCTCGGCTGTCAACGCGCCGGCCACGACCGCCGCGGCCACCTCACCCATCGAATGCCCGATCACCGCATCAGGTGTCACGCCGTAGGACCGCCACAACTCGGTCAGGGCTAGCTGCATCCCGACCAGCACCGGTTGGATGCGGTCGATGCCCACTACCTCGTCGCCCGCGGAAAGTGTCTGCTGTAACGAAAAGCCAACCTGGGCAACGAATACCGGCTCAAGCTCGGCTACCGCCTTAGCGAACGCCGGTTCGTCGGCCAGCAACTGCCGGCCCATCCCGGCCCACTGCGAGCCCTGACCCGAATACACGAATACCCGGCCCGGCCCACCAGCACGCTGATCACAGCCCACCACACCCACCCGCGGCTGTCCGGTCGCCAGCGCCCGCAAGCCTGCTACCGCCTCCGCGCGGTCACGCGCGATCACGGTGGCGACCTTGGCGTGCCGGGCCCGGTGATGGTTCATGGTGTGCGCCACATCGGCAAGCGATGCCGCCGCGCCCGGCCCGGACATCCAGTCGGCCAGCGCCGCGGCCATGGCGGCCACGCGTTGCGCCGTTTTGCCCGACACCGTCACGGTCGTGACGGGGGGTGCTTCGACGGCCGGCGGTGGCGCCTGGTCCGGGCCTTGTTCGAGCACCACGTGCGCGTTGGTCCCGCTGAGCCCGAACGACGACACCGCTGCTCGGCGCGGTCCGGCTGCCGCGGGCCACGCCGCTGTCTCGGTCGGCACGAACAGCCGGGTTGCCGACGCGTCGATGGCGGGGTTCCACCGGGTGAAGTGCAGATTGCGCGGAATCTGTCCGCGCTCGACCGCCAGCACCGCCTTGATGAATCCGGCCACCCCGGCGGCGGCCTCCAGGTGGCCGATGTTGGTCTTGACCGAGCCCAACGCGCACGCGCTCACGCTCTGGCCCTTACCCAGGCCATACGTGGTCGCCAGCGACTCGAACTCGATGGGATCGCCCAATATTGTTCCGGTGCCGTGTGTTTCGACATACTGCACGCTGTCGGCGGTGACGTCGGCGAGCCGCAGCGCCGAGGCGATCACGTCGCGCTGGGCCAGCGCGTTGGGTGCGGTCATGCCGTTGGAGCGGCCGTCCTGGTTGGTTGCCGAACCTCGGACCACCGCCAGTACCCGGTCCCGGTCGCGCAGCGCGTCGGCCAACCGTTTGAGCACCACCACACCGCAGCCCTCGCCGCGCACGAATCCGTCGGCGTTGGCGTCGAAGCTGTTGCAGCGACCAGTCGGCGACAGTGCCGACCACTTGGACAGCGCGATCGCGGTGAACGGCGACAACGTGAGCTGCACCCCGCCGGCCAGTGCGACGTCGGTTTCGCGCAGCCGCAGGCTTTGACAGGCCAGGTGAATCGCCACCAAAGACGACGAGCACGCGGTGT
The DNA here is from genome assembly GCF_900566075.1 of Mycobacterium pseudokansasii. Classification (NCBI taxonomy): domain Bacteria; kingdom Bacillati; phylum Actinomycetota; class Actinomycetes; order Mycobacteriales; family Mycobacteriaceae; genus Mycobacterium; species Mycobacterium pseudokansasii. The sequence goes on from NZ_UPHU01000001.1 coordinate 1,988,241, forward strand.
CCACGGCGACGGCCGGACCGCGCAATCCCAGCAGATAGGAGATCCGGCCAACCGCCGCGCAATGCGGGGTTCCGGTACTCAGGTAGGCGTCGATGTCGGCTCTGCGTTCGATGTTGACGATCGTGTAGTCCCACGACGACAGCCCCATCATCACGCCGGTTCGGCTGCCGCTCAGCGAATCCGGCTGGATACCGGCCTGCTCGAGCGCTTCCCAGGCAACCTCGAGCAGCATCCGATGCTGCGGGTCCATCGCCACGGCTTCGCGGGGCGTGATGCCGAAAAAGTCGGCGTCGAAAGCGTCGACGTCGGAAACGAAACCGCCCCATTTCGTCGTCATTCGCCCGGGCGCCGACGGGTCGGGGTCGTAGAACGCGTCCGCATCCCAGCGATCCGGCGGCACCTCGCCGATGGTGTCCACACCGTCGAGAAGCAGTTGCCAAAAGCTTTCCGGTCCAGTCACATTCCCGGGGAAACGGCAACCGACGCCCACCACCGCGATCGGCTCGGCGACGTCGGTGGGGAAGGCCGTCCCGGCGCGCACGAGCTCGCGTGCCAAGGCGGCCCGGGCGTTGGGCGACAGTTGCGCCGCGCGCTCTGCCAGGCTCGTCATGACTCACCTCGTGCGGCGGCTTCCAGCTCGCTGGCTTCGACCAGATCGGCGAGCAAGTCCATCTCCTCGTCAGACAGTTCGGGTTCCGCGTCAGCGGTCTGCTGCGCAGCGGCCGGCGGCGCATAGTCCATGCGTTCGCACAAGGCGGCCGCCAGGTCGGTGATCGTCGGGTAGGCCCATACCAGGGCGACCGGCAAGGTGATGCCCAGACTTGCTTCCAGCCGGTTTCGCAATTCCAGGGCCATCAGCGAATCGAGCCCCAGAGTCTCCAACGGCCGGTCGTGGTCGATGGGATCGCTCGAACGCAGCACCCCACGGATCTCGCCGGCGATCGCCGACGCCAGGTACCCCGGGCGTTCGGCGGCGTCCAGAGCGTCCAGCTGCGCCCGAACCTTGCCGCCGCCGCTTCGCTCGGGCGCCGTCGACTCCTGCAACTTCGCGAACAACGAAGACCCGGCCACCGCGGGGAAGGATTGGAACCACTGCCGGGCGTCCAGGCTGAACACACCGGTGCGCGCCCGATCGGCGCCGAGCACCGCCTGCATCGCGGACAGTCCCTGCTCGGCGGTGATCATCGACACGCCCAGATCGGCGAAGAACTGCGCGCGACCGACCTCGGCCCATGGGCCCCAGTTGATTCCGACCGCGGGCAGTCCGCGGGAGCGCCGATACGCGACCAGGCCGTCGACCCAGGAGTTCGCGGCGGCGTAAGCACCTTGCCCAGGTGTGCCGAGCAGCGCGGCAGCCGAGGAGAAGGTGAGCCACCAGTCCACATCCCGCGACGCCGTGGCCTGATGCAGCCGCCAGCTGCCGGCGACCTTCGGAGCGAAAACCCGCGCGGCGGCCGAATCGGTCATGTTCAACACGATTTCGTCGGCCAGCACCATCGCGCTGTGCAAGACACCGGCCAGCCGGAAACCGGCCGCTTCGACCGCTTGCACCAGCCGGTCGGCGGTGCCGGGGTCGGCGATGTCACCGGTTACCACCTCGATCCGGTGACCCGCGGCGCGCAGCTCCGCGATGGCCGCCCCGACGTCGGTGGACAAGTCGAGGCCGGGAGCCGAACGTCCGTTCAGCACAACCAATCCCGCGCCCTGCTCGGCCAGCCAGCGGGCGACGACGAAGCCGAGACCGCCCATGCCGCCGACGATCAGGTAGCCGCCGTCGGGGCTGACCAGCGGAACTGGCGGCGGCGACGCGACCGCTTCGATGCTGCCGCTATCCGGTATCGAGATGACGATCTTGCCGGTGTGCTTGCCGGAGGCCATCAGCCGGAATGCGTCGGCGGCGTCGCGCAGGCTGAATTCGGTGACGGGCAGCACCGGCAGGCGTCCGTCCGCCACGTGCTGCAGGATGTGTTGCAGGAGTTGGCGGTACTTCGCCGGCTGCAGCTTGAGATTGAGGTCCAGGTCTACCACGGAGAAGGACGCGCTTTTGGCCAGCGCCGCCAGCCCCAGGTTGGCGTCGGCGTAGACGTCCTTCTTGCCCAGCTCGATGAACCGTCCACCGGGCGCCAGGATCTGCACACCACGCTGAATTGCTTCTCCTGCAAGCGAATTGAGAACAACATCGACGCCGTAGCCGTTGGTGCGCTCGAGAATCTCGTCGGCGAAGTCCGCACTGCGCGAGTCGCCGACGTACTCGACGCCGAGCTTGGACAGCATGTCGCGTTTGGCGTCCGAGCCCGCTGTGGTGTAGATGCGGGCGCCGATCATCGTCGCAATCGAGACCGCCGCCATGCCGACACCGCCGGTGGCGGAGTGGATGAGCACACGTTCGCCCGGGGCCAGTCGCCCGACCTCGCACAGTGAATGCCAGGCGGTCAGATATGCGACGCCGAACGTGGCCGCCTCGTTGTCGGGCAGCGTGTCGGGGATGGGGACGACGAGATCGGCAAGCGTGCCCACGTGGGTGCCGAATGTGCCGGGACCGAAGGCGATGACGCGCTGCCCGATCTCAACCGAGTCGACGTCGTCGCCGACGGCGGTAACGTAGCCGACGCATTCGCCACCGATCACCGGCGCGGCGCCGTCGAGCCCCGGATACACGCCCATTGCCTTGAGCACGTCGCTGAAGTTGAGTCCCGCGGCGACCACCCGGACCTCGACCTGATCGCCCTGCGGCCTGGCCCGTTTCACCTCGTGGACTGTGAGCGCGTCCAGCCGGCCGGGCTGGTCGATCTGCAGCCGGACAGCTCCGCCCACGGGCCCTGTGCCGTCGAGGTTCACGACGGTGCGGCGGGATTCGGCGGCGAGAACGCCGTTCGTCGTGGTGGGCGCGGGCACCAGCCGGTTGACGTAGCGTTGTCCGTCACGGTAGGCGACCTCGTCGGTGTCCGGCCCGGCAAGCAGCTCCGCGGTCAGGCCGACCAGTGAGTCGGTGCCTTCGGGTTCGATGTCGACGAGCGTGGTCTTGAGTTCGGAATGCTCGAACGTCAACACCCGCGCGATTCCACGTAACTCGCTCTGCGCCAACGTGACCGAGTCGGTGGGATCGAACTGTTGGGCGCCGCGGGTGACGATCCACAGCCGCGGACTCTTACGGGTGCCCATCCGCGTCACGGTCTCCACCACACGGGCGATCAGCAGGGTGCGCGTCTGCGCCAGCTCCAGCTGAGCGTCTTCGGGCAACGATTCGTCGACGCTGCGGGCAGGACAGATCATGACGATGCCATCCCACCCGGAGCCGGATCGGGTGATCGCCGCGTGCAGCGCCGCTTCGTCGTGCGGCGAGACCAGTTCCACCTCGGTACGGTCGGACAGCGAGGACCGCAACGCGGGCAGCAGCGGGTCACCCGCGGCAGGGTCACCGATCAACAACAGCCGGTCCGGGCCCGGGGACGTCGGGTCCGCCTTGGTCAGCGGCGCTGGCTCCCACTCCAACGTGAACAGGCGTTGGGTGAGTTCGGTTGCGCCGCTCCCGGATCCAAGCACGGCCATTTCGACCTCGTCGATGACCAGCAGCGGCAGGCCATCCGGATCGGTCAGGACGACCTCGCCGACCAGTCGGTCCGAACCCTCCCGTGCGGCGAGGGCGCCGACGGCGCGCACGCCGCGGGTGACGTCGCCGTATACGTGCACGCCCGCGTAACGTACCGGCACCACCAGGGATTTCCGGGCGGTCTGCCCGCCGGCTAGGTCGGTGGCCATCCGGGTGGCGCCCAGCGTCTGCAACGCGATATCCATCATGACCGGATGCAGCAAGAAGTCGCGGGAACCCGGTCTGGCCGACGAGGGTAACCGCACGTCGGCGCGGGCGGCGCCGGATTGCTCGACGGCGAGTCCGACGATGCCTTGAAACGCCGGTCCGTGTTGTTGGCCGGCGCCGCGCAGCCGCTGGTACAGCTCGTCGGGGTCGAGTTCGTCCGCCGTGTCGCCGTTCGCCGCACACGGGGCCTCGCGATCCGACGGCGCCGCTGACTGGGCGCGGGCAACGGTGGCGGTGGCATGGGTGGGCCATTCCGAAGACCCACTGCGAGAGCGTATTTCGATCCGGCATCGTTGTTCGTCGCCAGTGAGCGTGGTGACCAGTACGGTGCCGTCGGTCACGTGCAGCATCTGGTGGAGGTCGAGCTCGCAGATCATCCAGGGCTGCTCGGGCCCGTCCTGCTCGACCGGGAAGGCCTCTGTCGCGGCGGCCAGCGCGACCTCGGCGTACGCCGCCCCCGGCAGCACGCAGAGGTCGTCGATGACGTGATCGCCGAGCCACAACAGATCCGGGGCGAGCTCGCTTTCCCAAATCCGGATGCCGTTGGTGGGGTCGGTGACACCGACGCCGAGCAGCGGGTGGATGCCTGCCCGGTGTAAGGCGGACCCAGAGCGCGAAGTGGCGCTGATCCAGTGGTGGGTGTGTTGCCACGGGGTGGTGGGCAGCACGGGGTGCGGTTCGGGCGGGTGCGGGGTTTGCGGCGGGCGCGCGGTGTGCGTCGTGTTGAGGTTGGTGTGGAACGTCAGGGTGTCGTGGGTGTCGCGTTGCAGCGTGCCGATGCTCAGATACTCGGCGTTGCGATGCGTGCTCGCGAGGGTGTCGCTGATCGAGTGGGTCAGCAGCGGGTGTGCGCTGATCTCGATGAAGGTGTGGTGGGGGCCGCCCGGGCCGTCGAAGGCATGTGTGATGGCCTGGTGGAAGCGCACCGGGTTGCGCATGTTGGTGGCCCAGTGCTCGGCGTCGAAGACCGGTTGGTTGTCGAGGTCGGCGTAGGTGGTGGAGATGATCGGAATGGTCGGTGTCCGCGGGGTGAGATCGGCCAGTTCCGAACGCATTTGGGGTTGCAGCGCATCCATGGCCGGGTTGTGCGGGGCCACCTCGATGTTGACCCGGGTGGCGAAGCCGCCCCGTTGGCGCACCGTCTCGATGAGAGCGTCGATCTGTTGCGGCGGTCCGGCAATCACCGTTTGGCGTGGTGACGCGTAGATCCCGAGGCTCACCTGCGGGTAGTCGGCGATGAGGGCTTCGGTTTCGGCGGCGTCGAGTTCCAGCAGCGCCATCGTGCCCTGCCCGGACAGCGGCGCCATCAGCCGCGACCGCGTGGCGGTGACCTGCAGGCCCTGCGCCGGCGTGAGCGCGCCGGCGACCACCGCGGCGGCCACTTCGCCCATGGAGTGGCCGATCACCAGGTCGGGTTGCACCCCGTAGGAGCGCCATAGCTCGGTGAGCGCCAGCTGCATGCCGATCACCCCGAGCTGGATCTGCTCGATGCCGACCAGCTCCTTGCCGCCGGCGATTACCTCCTGAAGCGAAAACCCGCCCTGCGCAACGAAATCCGGCTCCAGTTCGGCGACGGCGGCAGCGAACGCCGGTTCGTCGGCCAGCAGCTGGCGGCCCATTCCGGCCCACTGGGACCCACGTCCGGAGTAGACGAACACCGTGCCCGGCCCGACCGAGCCCTCCCGGGGAGCCACCACGCCCGGGGCGGATTGACCCGCGGCCAGCGCCCGCAACCCGGCCACCGCCTGGCCCGGATCCATGGCGGCCACCGTGGCGAACTTGGCGTGCCGGGGCCGATGATGGTTAAGGGTGTGCGCGGCATCGGCCAGCGACACCCCGGCGCCGGGGCCTTCCAGCCAATCCGCCAGCACCGATGCCGTCGCGGCCACCCGCTGCGTCGTCTTGCCCGACACCACCAGGGTCGACACCGCCGGAGCCGGGCCGCGCGGCGCCACGGCCGCCGGTGCGGGTGCCTGCTCGATCACCACATGCGCGTTCGTCCCGCTGACGCCGAACGAAGAGATGCCCGCCCGCCGCGGCCGGCCCGTTTGCGGCCATGCCATGCCGTCGGCCGCGATGGTCAGCCGGGCCGCGGCCTCGCTGGCATGCGGTGTCAACTGCCGGAAGTTGAGGTGGCGCGGAATGTAGCCGTTGCCCACGGCGAGTACGGCTTTCATGAATCCGGCGACACCCGCCGCGGCTTCCAGGTGACCCAGGTTGGTCTTCACCGAGCCGATCACCAACGGAGGTGAGCTCTCCCGCTCGCTGAAAACCTTGCTCAGCGAGTCGAGTTCGATCGGGTCGCCCAAGGGAGTACCCGTCCCGTGGGCTTCGACGTAGTCGATGTCGGCAGCCTCTAATCTGGACGACGTCAACGCGCTGCGCAGCAGCGCTTGTTGGGCGGGCCCGTTGGGGACCGTCACCCCGCTGCTGGCGCCGTCCTGGTTGACGGCCGAACCGCGCACCACCGCAAGGATGCGGTCGCCGTCGCGCACCGCGTCGTCCAACCGCTTGAGCACCACCACCGCGGCGCCCTCGCCGCGGACGTATCCGTCCGCGGACACATCGAAGGTCTTGCACTGGCCTTCCGGCGACAGCATTCCCCAGCGCGAGCACGCGATGCTCGGTCCGGGGCTGAGCAACAGGTTGGTCCCACCGACCAGCGCCATGTCGCTTTCCCGCGAACGCAGACTCTGACAGGCCAGGTGCACCGCCACCAACGACGACGAGCAGGCCGTGTCGATGACCACCGCGGGGCCGCGAGCACCCAGGATATAGGCCAGCCGTCCGGCGGCGAAGTTCGCGGAGTTCCCGGTCGGGATGTAGGCGTCGAGCTCTTCGGGGCGCAGCTGGCCGGCCAAGGTCAGCATGTAGTCGTAGGCGGTGACGCCGACGAATACCGAGGTTTGGGTGCCGCGGATCAAATGCGGTGGCAGGCCGGCGTTCTCCAACGCTTCCCAGGCGACTTCGATCAACAACCGCTGCTGGGGGTCCATGGCCGCGGCTTCACGGGGCGAGATCGAGAAGAATTCCGCGTCGAATTCGTCGGGTTGCCAGTCGGTGAGGAATCCGCCGTCACGGGTGCAAATGGTCCCCGGCACGGTGTGGTCGTCGGTGTAGAAGGCGTCGGCATCCCACCGCTCGGCGGGAACCCGGACGATGCCGCTTCGGCCGTCGCACAACAACTCCCAGAACTGTTCGGGATTATTCACCCCGCCCGGGAACCGGCATCCCATGCCCACCACAGCGATTGGCTCGGTGCTGGACTTTTCGGCACGTTCCAGGCGCGCCGTGAGGTCGTCGATTTTGTGCAGCGCCTCGGTAATGATCGCTCGGCGATCCGGTGTCGCGGCGGTCATCGCGTTCCCCTTAGTCGTTCGGAAAGCTGTTCCAGGAGCTCGTCTTCGGTGAGTTCGTCGTAGGTGTCGGGGTCCGGCTGGTCGGGTGTGACCGCTGCCGTTGCCGCTCTAGTCGCCTCTGTTGCTTCGATGAGCTCGGGCAGGATGGTGGCCAGATAGTCGGTAAGGCTGTAAACCGTCGGGTAGTCGAAAACCACCGATGCGGGCAGGAACTCGCCGAGGCTTTCCGACAGCGACCGTTGCAGCGTGACGCTCATCAGCGAATCCATGCCGAGCTGGAAGAACCCCGCCGACGGGTCCAGCGTCTGGGCGGCGGGCATTCCCATCACCGCGGCGGCCAATGCGCCGACGTGGTCGAACAGCATGTCCTGTCGGTGTTCCGGGTGACATTTCCGCAAGGCTTGACGGAATTCGCTTTCCGGCAACGTGACATCTTCCGGAGCCGGCAGCAGGTCGTCGACGATACGCAGTGATCCCCTGGTGCGGTATGCGGCGGCCAGCAGCGGCCAATCCGCGGCCACCACGGCAGTGCGCACCCCGGCCGCCGGGTTCATCACCAGCGGCAGCGCCCCGATGGCGACCTCGTCCTCCATGGGCAGCAGCCCCGATCCCGTACTGACCTGATTGGCCTGATGTTGGGCATCGGCAAGGGATTTCCACAACCCCCAGTCGACAACGGTGGCCGGCAAGCCCATAACGCGGCGCGCATACGCCAGGGCGTCCAAGTAGCCGCTGGTCGCCGTGTAGTGCGCCAACCACCGCGAACCGGTTAGGCCTGAGATGGAGGAGAACAGGACGAAATAGCGCACCGGCGTCGTTACCGACAGCCGGTGCAACAGGGCTGCGGCGTCGAGCTTAGGCGCGAACATGGCCTCGACGTCGTCGTCGGTCATCTCGCTCAGCAACACCGGCCGGCCGGCGAAGGCAGCCAGGTAGATGCCCTCCAGCGGCGGCAAATCGGCGCCGAACCGGTCGAACAGCGCCGTCATGGCGCCTTCGTCGGTCACATCCGCGGCAACCGCGACGAGGTTCTTGCCTGCTGCGGCAAGGCTTTCAGCCAGCGCGTGCAGCCGGTCGCCGGGGTTGCGTGATACCGCGACGATGGTCGTGGCGCCCGTCTGGGCCAGTTGGCGGATCAGGTGCGGCCCGATGTTGCCGGTAGCCCCGATCACCAGTTGGCTGGTGTCAGAACTGAGCGTGACCGCGTCGGTGGGCACCGGCCGCCACTGCAGCCGGGGCACGTGGCGAGCGCCCAGCCGGTACACGACCTGATCTTCCTCGTCGGCACCCCGGACTGCGGCCAGCACCTGCCGCACTGCCAGCGCTGCCGGTGTCGAGTAGTCGAGATCGATAAGCCCGCCCCAGATTTCGGGATGCTCCAGGGCCAGCGAGCGACCCAGGCCCCACAGCGCCGCGTGGGCGGGGTTGGCCCGGTCACCCTCCGCGACGGGCTGGGCATTGCGGGTCATGACGAACAACTTCGCCGGCGAGTTGCTTGCCCTCATCGCGGCGGCGAGCCGCCGGGTTGCGTGGAATGCCCGGTAGGCCTGTCCCACGTCGAGTGGGTCGGCGGAGACCGGCGGTGCATAGAGCACATGGTCCGGCGCGGGCAGGGCTTCCAGCAGCGCGCTCTGGTCACCGTCGTCGGCGAGCGCGGTCAACGGCAGGACTTCGACCCGGGAATCCGCACCCGCGACACGGCGCAGCTCGGTGCACAATTCGTCATCGGCTGCCACCAGCCAGCGTGCGGTGCCCGGGGGGTCGGCCTCCAGCGCCGGGCAGGCCGGCCAGGCCAGTTCGTAGCACCAATCATCGAGCGTGCGGTTTTCGGAATGCACTTGTCCGGGCACCGCGACTTTGTTGGGAGTCGGACGTTCGGCACCCGCCGCGGCGGTGATCCAGTGGCGGGTGTGTTGCCACGGGGTGGTGGGGATGGGGGGGTGCGGCTCCGGCGGGTGCGGAGTCTGCGGCGGGTGGTCCAGGGCGGTGTAGAGGTTGCTGCGGAACGTGACGGTGTCATCGGTATCGCGTTGCAGCGTCCCGATAGTCGCGCAGGTGCCCGCGCTGCCTTCCGGGTGTGCGGCTTCCAGCGTGTCGGTGATGGCCTGGGTCAACAACGGGTGTGCGCTGATCTCGATGAAGGTGTGGTGTTGGGCGCCGGCCTCAGTGATGGCTTGCTGGAAGCGCACCGGGTTGCGCATGTTGGTGGCCCAGTGCTCTGCGTCGAAAACCGTTCGGGTAGAAAGGGATTCGTAAGTGGTGGAGATGATCGGAATGGTTGGTGTCCGCGGGTTGAGATCGGCCAGTTCCGAACGCATCAGGGGCTGCAGCGCATCCATGGCCGGATTGTGCGGGGCCACTTCGATATTCACCCGGCCAGCGAAGCGGTTCTGTGCCCGCACCCGGGTGATCAGCTCGTCGATCTGCGCGGTGGGCCCGGCGATCACGGTCTGGCGCGGGGAGTTGTAGATGCCCAGCGTCACCTGCGGGTAGTCGGCGATGAGCGCTTCGGTCTGCGCGGCGTCGAGGCCGAGCATGGCCATGCCGCCCTGCCCGGACAGCGGAGCCATCAGCCGCGAACGGGTGGCGGTGACCCGCAATCCCTCGGCGGGGGTAAGGGCTCCGGCGACCACGGCAGCGGCCACCTCGCCCATGGAGTGGCCGATCACCAGGTCGGGTTGCACCCCGTAGGAGCGCCACAGCTGGGTCAACGTCAGTTGCATGGCGATGAGGCCCAGCTGGATCTGCTCGATGCCGACCAGTTCTCTTCCCCTGGAGATGACCTCGTGCAGCGAGAAGCCGGCCTGCTCGACGAAAACCGGCTCCAATTCGGCAACCGCGGCGGCGAAAGCGGGCTCCTCGGCGAGCAATCGGCGACCCATCCCGGCCCATTGCGATCCGCGTCCGGAGTAGACGAACACCGTGCCCGGCCCGGGCGAGCCGTCCCGGGGGCCGACCACGCCGGTGGCGTGCTGCCCCGCCGCCAGAGCGCGCAACCCGGCCACCGCCTGGGCGCGTTGGCGGGCGACCACGATGCCGTACTTGGCGTGCCGGGCGCGGTGGTGATTCAGCGTATGGGCCACGTCGGTCAGCGCCACCTCGGCGCCCGGGCCGTCCATCCAGTCGGCCAGCACGGCCGCCGTGGCGGCCACCCGCTGCGGCGTCTTGCCGGTCACCAGCAGCGTCGAGACTTCGGTGTCCGGGCAGGTGTCGGTCCCGCTTGCCGGTGTCAGTTCGGGACCCTGCTCGATGATGACGTGCGCGTTCGTCCCACCCAATCCGAACGACGACACCGCGGCGCGGCGCGGCCCGGCTTGACCCGCTGTGGCCGGCCACGCGGTGTTCTCGGTGGGAACGAAAAACCTCGTCGGCGCGACATCGATGGCTGGATTCCATTGCGAGAAATGCAGATTCGGCGGGATCGTGGCGTGCTGCACCGCCAGCGCGGCCTTGATGAATCCCGCGATCCCGGCCGCTGCCTCCAAATGCCCGATATTGGTCTTCACCGCCCCGAGCGCGCACGAACCCTCGCCCCGGCCATACGTCGACGCCAGCGCCTCGAACTCGATCGGATCGCCCAGCACCGTGCCGGTTCCATGGGCCTCGACATAGTTCACGCTTTCGGGTGCGACGTCACCGGATCGCAACGCATCGGCGATCACGTCGCACTGGGCCGCTGTATTCGGCGCAGTCACCCCGTTGGAGCGGCCGTCCTGGTTGACCGCCGAGCCGCGCACCACCGCCAGCACCCGGTCGCCGTCGCGCACCGCGTCGGTCAACCGCTTGAGCACCACCACGCCGGCGCCCTCGCCGCGCACGAATCCGTCGGCCGCCGCGTCGAAGGTGGCGCACCGGCCCTGCGGGGACAGCAGTCCCCAGGCCGATATCGCGATTTGCGTCTCCGGGCGAAGGGTGATGCTGACGCCGCCGGCCAGCGCCAAGTCCGTTTCACGCAGCCGCAGGCTTTGACAGGCCAGGTGTACCGCCACCAACGACGACGAACACGCGGTGTCCACCGCCACCGCGGGACCGCGCAGCCCCAACAGGTACGAGATCCGGCCCACCGTGATGCTGTGCGCGTTTCCGGTGCCGCTGTAGGCGTCCACATTTTCCGGGCTGGAGGCCAGCATGGACTGGTATTCGTTGAAATACACGCCCATCATGACGCCGGTCCGGCTGCCGGCCAGCGAATCCGGCGGAATACCGGCATGTTCGAGGGCCTCCCAGGCCACCTCGAGCAGCATCCGCTGCTGCGGGTCCATCGCGGCGGCTTCGCGAGGGGTGATGCCGAAAAACTCGGCGTCGAAGCCGGCGACGTCGGGCACGAATCCGCCCCACTTGGTGGTCATCCGGCCCGGCGTCAACGGGTCGGGGTCGTAGAACGCGTCGGCGTCCCACCGATCGGCCGGTACCCGCGAAATCGCGTTGCGCGCGTCAACAAGCAAGTCCCAGAAGCTGTCCGGATCGGTGGCATCGCCGGGGAACCGGCACCCGATCCCCACCACCGCGACGGGCTCGGCCACCGCGATCCGGGAGATCTTGGTGAACTCCTCGGCCAAGGTGGCGCGTTGCTGTGCGCTCATACCAGAGATCCGGCTGAAGGCGGTACGTATCACCTGTCGCCCTCGGTCGAGGTCGATTCGATCCGGTCGAACAGGCTGTCCAAGACGCTTCCCGCCGAGGCGGACAACGCCGCTATCTCATCGGCGGCCGAATCATGCTGTGGCGCAACGCGTTTGGTTAGGTACTGGGCCAGCAGTGCCACCGTCGGGTGATTGAACAGCATGGTCGCCGACAGTTCTATCCCGACGAATTGCTCGGCTTCGCGCCGAATCGCCATCGCCATCAACGAGTTGAGCCCCAGTTCGGCGAACGGTCGGTCGGTGTCCAATTCTGTTTCCCGCAACCGCAGCTCGGCGGCGATGATGCCGCGCAGTCCTTTCTCGAGCTCGGTGCGCACCTCGGCGGCCGCCATCTGCGACCAGTCCTGCGCCGGCTTCAGGTGCACGGCTGCACCGATCGACCCGGGCGCGGCGGCCGGCGAGGGCACCGGCACCACGACGGCTTGCGCGACGTCGTAGCCGTCGACGTATTCCCACGCGGTGAAAGCTTCCGACGGCGTGATGTCGCGCGAGCCCATGCGCTGCAGCTCGTCGCTGACGATCTGGGCGTCGGCGGCGAAACCAAGCCCCCGCCAAGCAACCCAGTCGAGACTTATTGTGTGGCAGCCCTGTTGGCGGCGGGCCCGTGCCAACGCGTCCAGATAGGAGTTGGCAGCCGCGTACGAACCCTGTCCCGGGATGCCGAATATCCCCGCCGCCGAAGCCGTCAGGAAGAAGAAGTCCACGCTGCCGGGGGGGAACGCCTGGTGCAACACCTGACTGCCGGCGACCTTGGGCCACATGACCTGTCGCACCGCATCGTCGGTCAGCTGCGTCACCAGTTGATCGTTGGTGACGCCCGCGGCGTGGATGATCCCGCGGACCGGCGCGGCCCCGTCCCGGTCGCGCCTGGCCAGCAGGGCCTGTACGTCTTCGCGGCATCCGACGTCGACGGCGACGGCTTCCACCGTCACGCCCCGCATTTCCAGCGCACGGATGGCGTCGATCTTCGTTCGCAGTCCGGCGTCGAGGGTGTCGAGTTCCCAGTCCCGCCGTGGCGGCAACGGGGTACGACCGGTCAGCACCAGGCGACGGGCGCCACGATCGGCGAGCCAATCGGCCATTAGCAGACCCAGCGCTCCCATCCCACCGGTGATGAGGTAGGCCGTATCGGGCCGGCACTGCAAAGACGGGCGCACCGGCGTGCCGCGCACCGGCGCCAGGGCGGGGGCCAGTACTACGCCGTCTCGTGATACCAGGATCGACTTGCTCGGTGCCGCAAGCAAATCGACGAGTATCGGCGCGGATTCGTCCAGGTCGGCGTCTGACGCGAGGTCGACCAGCCCACCCCACAGCTCGGGATGTTCGGCGGCGATGACGCCCGCAAGGCCCCACAGGAAGCTCTGGCGCAGCGCCGACGGGGTCACCGATTCGTGGACTCCGCGGGTGACGATCCACAGCGCGGCCGGTTCACCGGCGTCGCGTGCCGCCAAAGTCTTTACCAGAGCGCCGATTTCGGCGGTGACGCGCACGGAGAAGTCGACGTCGGTCTCGTCGGCGGTTGCCGGGCGGGAATCCGCGACGTAAAGCAGATAATGGGCATCGGGCACCGCTGCGGGCGGGTATCCACCGTTCTCGAGGTGTGTCCTGAGCGGGGCGCCGTCATCACCGATCACCGCGACGGGCTGCGGCCCGGTGACCCGACCGGGTGCCGGGTGGACTTGCGTGTCAACGACATCGGCGCGTGGCTGCCAGTCGATCGTGTGCACGAAGTTCCTGGCGTCGGTGCTCTCGGCGGCCGGTTGCCCGTCGCCGAAGTCCAGCGCCCGGTACCGCAGCGAGCGCATCGACACGCTGGGTGCGCCTCCGGGGGCGGTGATGTCGACATCGACGGTGATCCCGTCGCCGTCGCCGTCGCCGTCGCGGGCGGTGCGGGTGAGCCTCACCGCAGCGCGCGGTGCCCCGACAGGGTCGCCGAACCACATCTGTTCGATGCCGGCCGGCACGTAGAGCCGCGGGTCGGTATCGTCGGCCAGCGCCCCGACGTGCACTGCGGCGTCCAGTAGGGGTGCGGTCGAGCCCTCGGGCAGTGCCTCGGGAAGTTCGATCCCGACCGTGAGGCCGGTGGCTTCCGGTGTCCATGAATCCACGGACCAGGCGAAGGGCAGGCCGTCGACGCCATGGACGGCGAACAACGCTGCAACATCGGGAATCTCGTCGCCGTGAACATTCTGGCGGTGGTATCCGTCGCCGGGAAGGGCCGAACCTGCCGGTGACGACGAAAGCCGCGCTGTCGCATGCCGTGTCCACCGGTTCGACGACGCTTCGGCAGCCGGAATCGAGGCCAGGCTGATCGACAGGTTGTCGGCGACCACCTGGATCAGTCGCGGCTGGTCGGCGAAAACCGGTTGCTCGAATCGGATGTCGGTCAGCGTGCGGTAGCCCAATTCCGTGGCGGCGGAGACCATTGTGTGCAGCACAACGGAGGCTGGGACGAGGTCGACGCCGTGGAATCGATACCGACCCTGGTACGGCTTGGCATCCGGTGCCAACCTGGCTTGCCAGAGGTGAGACGGCGGACTCGACAAGACCGAAAGGTGTTGGCCGAGCAGGGTGCCCGCCGCGGGAGCCGCAGCGGCCAGGTGGGCCGAGCGTTTGGTGGTGATCCAGTGGCGGTGGTGCTGCCAGGGAGTGGTCGGGATGGGTGGGTGCGGCTCGGGCGGGTGTGGCGTGTGCGGCGGGTGGTCGGTGTGGACGGTGTTGAGGTTGGTGCGGAAGGTGATGGTGTCGTCGCTGTCACGTTGCAGGGTGCCGATGCTGGTGTATCGGGTTCCGTGCTGGGCGCTGCGCAGTGTGTCCATGATGGCCTGAGTCAGCAGCGGGTGTGCGCTGATCTCGATGAAGGTGTGGTGGTTGCCGCCGGCCCGTGCGATGGCCTGCTGGAAATGCACCGGGTTGCGCATGTTGGTGGCCCAGTGCCCGGCATCGAACACCGCGCAGGTGTCGACGTCTTCGTAGGTGGTAGAGATGACCGGAATCGTCGGGGTCCGCGGGCTCAAATCTGCCAGCTCCGAACGCATCTGGGGCTGCAGCGCATCCATGGCCGGATTGTGCGGGGCCACTTCGATATTGACCCGGCTGGCGAACCGATCCCGGGCCCGCACCCGGGTGATCAATTCGTCGATCTGCCCGGTGGGACCGGCGATCACCGTCTGGCGCGAGGAGTTGTAAATGCCCAGTGTCACGTGCGGGTAGTCGGCGATGAGTGCCTTCGTCTCGGTGGCGTCGAGTTCGAGCAGGGCCATGCCGCCCTGCCCGGACAACGGCGCCATCAGGCGAGACCTCGTCGCGGTCACCCGCAAGCCCTCGGCAGGTGTCAGCGCTCCGGCGACCACGGCGGCGGCCACCTCGCCCATCGAGTGGCCGATCACCGCGTCGGGTTGCACTCCGTAGGAGCGCCACAGCGCGGTCAGCGCCAGCTGCGTGCCGATCAGGCCCAGCTGAATCGCTTCGATGCCGACCAGTTCCGTGCCATTGGCGAGCACGTCGTGCAGCGAGAAGCCGGCCTGTTCGACGAACACCGGCTCCAAGTCGGCGATGGCCTCAGCGAAGGCGGGCTCGTCAACCAGTAGTCGGCGGCCCATGCCGGGCCATTGCCAGCCGCGACCGGAGTAGACGAACACGGTGCCCGGCCCCGGCGAACCCTCCTGGGGGCCGACCACACCAACGGCGTGCTGACCGGCGGCCAACGCACGCAATCCGGCTACCGCTTGCGCACGGTCACGCGCGACCACGGTGCCGAACTTGGCCTGCCGGGACCGGTGATGATTGACGGTGTGGGCGACATCGGCCAACGGCACCTCGGCGCCGGGGCCCTCCATCCAGTCGGCCAGCACCCCTGCCGTCGCGGCCACCCGCTGCGCCGTCTTACCCGCCACCACCAGTGTCGATACGGCCGGATCCGGGTCGCGCTCAGATGGCGGTGACAGTTCCTGGCCCTGTTCGATCACCACGTGCGCGTTGGTGCCGCCGAATCCGAAGGACGACACACCGGCGCGCCGCGGATGGCCGGTCTCCGGCCATTCCGTCAGCGTGTCAACGACTTTCATCCGCAGGTCGGCAAACGGGATGTGCGGGTTGGGGCTTTCGAAGCGCTGGTTCGGCGGAATCCGCCCATGCTGTACTGCCAGCACCGTTTTGATGAAGCCGGCGATGCCGGCCGCCGCCTCGGTGTGGCCGAGATTGGTCTTGACGGCGCCGATGAGCAGCGGAGCGTCCTCGGGACGTCCGCGGCCCAGCACGGTGCCCAGGGCCCGGGCTTCGATCGGATCACCCAGCAGCGTTCCGGTCCCGTGGGCTTCGACGAAGTCGACTTCGTTGGGCTGCATTCCCGCGTTGGTGTAGGCGGCGCGCAGCACGGCCATCTGGGCCGCTGGGTTGGGGGCCATCAGCCCATTGGATCGGCCGTCCTGGTTGACGGCCGAACCGCAGATCACCGCGAGCACGCGATCGCTGTCGCGTTGCGCGTCGGTCAACCGCTTGAGCACCACCACCCCGGCGCCTTCGCCGCGCACGAATCCGTCGGCGGCGGCATCGAAGGCGCGGCAATGACCGGTAGGCGACAACGCACCGACTTGGTCGAAGCCGCGGAATACGGCCGGGGATAACAACAAATTCACTCCGGCGGCGATGGCCAGGTTGCAGTCCTGCGTCCGAAGGCCCTGGCAGGCCAGGTGGATCGCCACCAGTGACGACGAGCATGCGGTATCCACCGCCACGGACGGGCCGCGCAGGTCGAGGAAATACGAGAGGCGGTTGGCGATGATGCTCATCGCGCCACCGGTATTGCTCCACCCGTCGACCTGTGACAGATCGGTGGAGGCGATAGCGCCGTATTCGCTCAAGCACGACCCGGCGAATACTCCCGTCTGTGAGCGTCGCAGCGCGCTGGGCGCAATTCCGGCGTGTTCCAACGCTTCCCAGGCCACTTCCAGCAGCAGGCGCTGCTGGGGGTCCATCTTGTCGGCTTCGCTGGGGGAGATCTCGAAGAACTCCGCGTCGAAGGCGTCGATGTCGGGCAAAAATGAGCCCCACCGCGTGGTGCGGTCCAGCAGAGCCCGTACTTCCGGCGAGCCGTCGTCGAACTGCTCCCACCGTTCGTCGGGAACCTTCCCGATTGCCGAACGGCGGTCACAAAGAAACTGCCACAACGCATCTGGGCCGGTGATGCCGCCGGGGAACCGACACCCCATGCCGATTACGGCGATCGGCTCTTCCAGCGAGCTTCGACCGGGGCGGTTGAGCGCCGTGTCCGACTCGGAATCGGGCTCGGGCGCGGTGAGATATGCGGCGAGGGAGTTGATCGTCGGGTGTTCCCAGAAGTCGATGGGGGATACGGTCTTGCCCAGCAACTCGGTCAACTCGCCGGACAGTACCACCGCGTCACGCGAACTCACCCCGAGATCGGCCAGGGACAGATTGGGGTCGACCTCGTCGGGTGTGCACCCGATATTCGTCACCAAGTAGTCGACAAGCCAGTGGCGTAGGTCGGCTTCGCCATCGATGCTCGCCGTCATGCGCTCACGTCCAGGCGTTTGAATCCGTCGCGGCGATACCGTTCGACGCAGGCCGAACGGCGGATCTTGCCGCTGGTGGTGATCGGAATCGACCCGGGGGAGACCAGAACCAGGTCGGCCACGCGCAAGCTGTGCGACCTCGAGATCGCGGACGTTACTTCCCGCTTGACCGAACGAAGCTTTCGCATGGCATCTTCTGCCGACGCCCCGCGTCTCTTCAGCTCGATGATCGCGACCAGCTGCTCGGTGATGTCGTCGGGGACGGCTATCGCCGCGACGCGGCCACCGGTGATCTCCTGGATCGTCGCCTCGATGTCGTCGGGGTAGTGGTTGCGGCCATCGACGATGAGGAGGTCTTTGATGCGGCCCATGATGAACAGTTCGCCGTCGGATATGACGCCCAGGTCTCCGGTTCGCAGCCACGGTCCCTTGGGGACTCCCGGGGAGGGATTGACCAGCTTGGCGTTGAACGTGCGCGTGGTCTGCTCCGGCTTGCGCCAATAGCCCATCGCCACATGGTCGCCGTGCACCCAGATCTCACCGACCGTCCCCGCCGGATTCTCGACCATGGTCTCGGGGTCGACGATGCGCACTGCCGACGGATCCGGCGAACCGTAACTGATGAGTTCGGTGCCCACCGGCCCGTCGGTTCCGATGCGCCTGGCCTGTCCGGCAGTCAACTGTTCGTAGTCGAAACGGACGGTGGTGGGCGCACTGCCCGGCTCGGGAGCTGCCACGTAGAGGGTCGCTTCGGCGAGCCCGTAGGAGGGTCGTACGGCCGTCGGGCTCAGGTTGTACCGAGCGAAACGCTCGGTGAAACGCTTCACGGTCGCCACATGGATGCGCTCGCTACCGCTGACGATTCCGACCACGCCGCCGAGGTCAAGCCCCGCCATGTCCTCGTCGGACGTCCGTCGCACGGCCAATTCAAAGGCGAAATTCGGTGCCGCGGTGAAGCATGTCCCGGAGGTGGCAAGCAATTGCATCCAGCAGGCCGGCCGCCGCAAGAACGACATCGGGCTGAATAAGACTGCGCTTCGGCCCGCGACCAGCGGCGCGAAGATTCCAAGAATCAAGCCCATGTCATGAAACAAGGGCAGCCACGACAGCAGCACGGTGCCGATCGGCATTTCGGGACCACCGAAGTAGCCGTACAAACTCTGTGTCACATTGGCGATGACGTTCTTGTGCGACACGATGACGCCGGCCGGCGTCCGGGTGGAACCCGAGGTGTACTGCAGATAAGCCGCTCCGGTCGATAGCCGCGGCGGACCCGGAAGCTGACGCTGCGAGTCCAGATCAAGCAGATCGACTTCGATGACGAACGGCGCGGGGCGCCCGTCTTGTGCGTTTGCGTATTTTGTGACGTCGGCGACCACCGACGACGTCGTAAGAATGGCGACCGGGTTGGCATCGCGCAATACCGCGGAGACGCGATCGTCGTGAATACCATACTGCGGCGTGGAGAGCGGAACTGCGATAAATCCGGCCTGCAGGGCGCCGAGAAATGCAATCACATATTCCAAACCCTGCGGTGCCAGAATAGCCACGCGATCGCCGGGTGACCCGTACAATCTGAGCTCTTCAGCGATGGTACAGGCACGGCCGTACACCTGTGACCATGTCAAACTCTCAGCGAACCCCTTCGGGTCCAATCCGTAGTCGATGAATGTATACGCGGTGGTGTCAGCGTGCTGATCCGCCCGCTGCTTCAGCAAAGCAGGGACGGAAGAGTCGATCACCGGCATCGCACTTAACTCCCATCGGCTTGTCGGTTTTGATTGTGTGTTGCACCTGCGAATCACTGGCGCAGTGCGACTGACCAGCATCGTCGAACCCGCGGGTCTGAGCTGACTAGTCCGCTATGACGAGGAGGCAGCTTTTGCTCTTGAAGCACACCGATGTGCCTATGCTGACCGCCCCCGGAATGACCCCGTTCCCCATACGACTAGTCGGTCTACGTAAGGTAACCACCTCTCAGGACGGGCGCGGGCAGTATTTGGAAAATCCACACTTTCCCCACAGCGTCCGCCAATGCTACCGCCTGCTATCCCACGGTTCCGACCTGCATTAAGCCTTTGTACCAGGCAGTCCGCTGTGAGGCGGGGTGGTAGATGTGACCTTTGATACATCAGTGACAGATGACTAGTACAGTGAGAGTTGGTATCTCGATTCTGGCACGCTGGTGCCAGCACTTTGGGACCGCCGTCTCGTTGTGACAAAGTTCACAGGCTTGCCCGGGGTGCTGCGCCGGCGGGCGTGCGGGGGCCGGTCGGCCAACCCGGCCGCGGGCCCGGCATACGCCTGCCGATGCGGCATCCGGCCGACGCGTGGCGCCGAGCTGTGGCGAACTTCGGCCGTAAGCCGCCAGGAATGGCGCCGCCGGCGTGTGAGGTGGTGGCCAGGTTGTCGCGGGTTTGTCGCAGCTAAGCTCTGTGGAGCTGTTGGAGCGCCCGGTCCTCGATGTCGCCTACGAGCTCTGGCAAATTGTTGTTGAGATAGAAATGATCTCCTGGGAAGACGCGGATCGCGAATTCGCCGGTCGTTCGGTCACGCCACGGCTCCATGTCTTCTCGGGTGGTAATCCAATCCTTATCCCCGATGTATGCATAAATTGGGCACGATAGTTTTGTCTCCGGCGGGCAGGTATAGCCCGCAATGGCGCGGACGGCTCGCAATGTGGGTAGCACACCCACCCGAAATTCTTCGTCGGCAAAGAAATCCGGATTAGTGCCGGTCGCCCGGGCCACCAAATCGAGCATCTCGTTATCCGAGAAACCCTCGAGTTGTTTGTACCTGATATGCCCGGGTGCCGAGGTGGCCGACACAAACAGTGCGAGGACGCGGTAACCGGCTGATTGAAACCGCAATGCGACTTCGAAGGCCAGCATTCCACCCATGCTGTGACCGAAGAAGATGACCGGATCGCCGATCGGGGCGGTCGGCTTCATCATGGCGAACACTTCGTCAGCGAGGCCCGGAATGCTTTCCAGCGGCGGCAGGCCGGACCGGTCGTTCTGTCCCGGGTACTGGACAGCTATTCGCTTCAGGTCACCGGAAAATTCGCGAGAGAATGCGACATAGTCTTTTGCGGTTCCCCCGGCGTGCGGGAAGATGTACAGCGTAGGGCTTTTGCCGTCGTTCGAGCGGGCGTGCACGGCGCCACCCTACCGTGGCCGACCAAACGCGCACATCGACGTCGCCCGTTGTCGGTTAGTTAGCGTCACCCCACGTCGGTGCCCGGGTACCCGTCGACCGAGGGCAGGCATCGCGGACATCGCGCGCGGATACCTTGCCGGCCCGGGCGGCGCCGGGGGAGCGGGTGCGGCCCGCGGTGCCGGCTGAAGCAGGGAAACAGCCCGACACACCGACGTCGCCACCGACGTCACAGGGATAACAGCAGGCACACTGGTAACAACAAACCATGCCAGGGATGCCGGGAGGATATGGCCGTGTACCGAGTCTTTGAAGCGCTCGACGAATTGAGCGCAATTGTCGAAGAAGCCCGTGGCGTGCCGATGACGGCGGGCTGCGTGGTGCCACGCGGCGACGTGCTCGAGCTGATCGACGACATCAAGGACGCGATCCCCGGTGAACTCGATGACGCGCAGGACGTACTCGACGCCCGCGATTCGATGCTGCACGACGCAAAAGCGCATGCCGACTCCATGGTTTCCGCGGCGACCACCGAGGCGGACTCGATGGTGAACCATGCCCGCGCCGAGGCGGACCGGATTCTGTCCGACGCGAAATCCCAGGCCGATCGGATGGTGGGTGAAGCGCGCCAGCACAGTGAGCGCATGGTCACCGACGCCCGGGAGGAGGCGATGCGCATTGCCGCCTCAGCCAAGCGGGAGTACGAAGCCAGCATCAGCCGGGCCAAGTCCGAATGCGATCGACTGATTGAAAGCGGCAACATCTCCTACGAGAAGGCGGTGCAAGAAGGCATCAAGGAACAGCAGCGCCTGGTGTCGCAGAACGAAGTCGTGCAGGCGGCCAATGCGGAGGCCACCCGCCTGATCGACACGGCGCACGCCGAGTCTGACCGGCTGCGCGGCGAATGCGATGTCTATGTGGACACCAAGCTTGCCGAGTTCGAAGAAATGCTCAACGGCACACTCCGGTCCGTCGGACGAGGACGCCATCAGCTTCGCACCGCTGCCGGTACGCACGACTACGCAACGCGCTAGTCGATTTCCCGCCGCAGGAGGGTCCGCCACGGCAGCGAGTTCGACGCGGCAGGCGGGGATTCCCGCCAGACCCGGCGCGCGCCGTAGGATCTCTGCTATGGCGAGGCAGCACAGCCGGACAGCCCACGGACGTCTGACCGCGCCGATGGCGATTGACATCGCCCGGCTGGGGCGTCGCCCCGGGGCCATGTTCACCGTGCAGGACACCGTGGACAGCCCCACTCGCATCGGCGTGGAGCTGATTGCCATCCGGCGGGGTGACCCGCTGACCCTGGACCTGCGCCTGGAGTCGGTTTCTGAGGGAGTGTTGGTCACCGGGACGGTTACCGCCCCCACGACCGGGGAGTGCTCCCGCTGCCTGACCGCGATTCAGGGCCGGGTCCGGGTTGCCCTGACCGAACTATTCGCCTATCCCAACAGCACCACCGCGGCCACTACCGAGGAGGACGAGGTCGGGCACGTCGTCGACGAGAAGATCGATCTCGAGCAGTCGATCATCGACGCGGTCGGCCTGGAACTGCCGTTTTCCCCGGTGTGCCGCCCCGACTGCCCCGGGCTGTGCCCGCAGTGCGGTGTCGTGCTGGACACCGACCCCGACCATCACCATGACCAGATCGACCCCAGGTGGGCCAAGCTGGCCGAGATCGTCACGGCACAGAGCCCCGACACCGCGGATCGGGATGAGCGGTGACGGCGTCACGGCAGAGTCTGCTCGACGCGCTCGGTGTCGACCTCTCCGATGAACTTCTGTCGCTGGCGTTGACGCACCGCAGCTATGCCTACGAGAACGGCGGACTACCGACCAACGAGCGGCTGGAGTTTCTCGGCGACGCGGTCCTGGGGCTGACCATCACCGACGAGCTCTACCACCGTCACCCCGACCGTTCCGAGGGCGACCTGGCCAAACTGCGTGCCAGCGTGGTCAATACCCAAGCGCTGGCTGACGTCGCGCGCAACCTGTCGGATAACGGCCTTGGTGTGCACATGCTGCTGGGCCGCGGCGAGGCCAACACCGGTGGAGCCGACAAGTCCAGCATCCTGGCTGACGGTATGGAATCGCTGCTGGGCGCGATCTACCTGCAGCACGGTATCGAGGTGTCGCGCAAGGTGATCCTGAAGTTGTTCGGACCATTGCTGGACGCGGCGGCGACGCTGGGTGCCGGGCTGGACTGGAAGACCAGCTTGCAGGAGCTGACCGCGGCGCGCGGGCTGGGCACCCCGTCCTACCTGGTCACCTCCACCGGTCCGGACCATGACAAGGAGTTCACCGCTGTGGTCGTCGTGATGGACGCCGAGTACGGATCGGGTATGGGTCGATCCAAAAAAGAAGCCGAGCAGAAGGCCGCGTCAGCCGCCTATAAGGCGCTCGAGGCATTGGATGTGCTGGACACGGCTGGGAAACCTTCGCCCTAGATGCCCGAACTACCTGAGGTCGAGGTGGTGCGGCGTGGCTTAGCGGCCCATGTGGTGGGCAAGGCGATGACCGCGGTTCGGGTCCATCACCCCCGGGCGGTACGGCGCCACGAGGCCGGACCCGCCGACCTGACGGCGCGGCTGCTGGGCGCGCGAATTACCGGAACCGACCGGCGCGGCAAGTACTTGTGGTTGACGCTGGATAGCCCGGGTAGCGCACTTGTGGTGCACCTGGGCATGAGCGGGCAGATGTTGCTGGGGGCAGTGCCGCGCTCCGACCACGTCCGGATCTCTGCCCTGCTCGACGACGGGACCGTGCTGAGCTTTGCCGACCAGCGCACCTTCGGCGGGTGGTTGCTTGCCGACCTGGTGACCGTGGACGGCACCGTGGTGCCGGCACCGATCGCGCACCTGGCAAGGGATCCGCTCGACCCACGGTTCGACGCCCACGCCGTCGTTGAGGTCTTGCGGCGCAAACATTCTGAACTCAAGCGCCAGCTCCTGAACCAACAGGTGGTCTCCGGAATCGGCAACATCTACGCCGACGAAGCGCTGTGGCGGGCCAAGCTGAACGGCGCCCGCCCGGCCGCCACCCTGACCCGCCGGCAACTGGGCGCGGTGCTTGATGCCGCGGCCGAGGTGATGCGTGACGCGCTGGCCCAGGGTGGGACGTCGTTCGATTCGCTGTACGTCAATGTCAACGGCGAGTCGGGCTATTTCGACCGATCGCTGGACGCCTACGGCCGCGACGGCCAGAACTGCCGGCGCTGCGGCGCGGTGATTCGCCGGGAGAAGTTCATGAATCGCTCGTCGTTCTACTGTCCGCGATGCCAGCCGCGGCCGCGACGTTGAGTGTCGAGATCATCGAGATCGACGTCAGCGTGGTGCTCGCGCGAACTTTTCCGCGCTGCCCAAAATCTCGGCACGATAGAAAAGAAGCTATGACGCAACTGTGGGTCGAACGCACCGGCACTCGCCGCTACACGGGATACAGCTCGCGCGGAGCGCAGGTGCTCGTTGGCTCCGAAGACGTCGACGGGGTGTTCACCCCCGGTGAGCTGATGAAGATCGCGCTCGCCGCGTGCAGCGGCATGTCCAGTGATCAGCCGCTGGCCCGTCGCCTCGGCGACGACTACCGGGCGGTGATCAAGGTATCGGGTGCGGCCGACCGCGACCAGGAGCGCTATCCGCTGCTCGAGGAAATCCTGGAGCTCGACCTGTCGGGTCTGGCCGCCGAGGAGAAGGAGCGCCTGCTGTTGGTCGTCGACCGGGCCATCGACCTGGTGTGCACCGTGGGGCGCACCTTGAAGTCGGGCACCACCGTCAACGTCGAGGTCACCGATGTCGGCAGCTGAGGTGCGGCTGACCGCCTGGGTGCACGGCCGGGTCCAGGGCGTCGGTTTCCGCTGGTGGACCCGCTGCCGGGCGCTGGAGCTGGGCCTGACCGGCTACGCGGCCAACCAGGCCGACGGCCGCGTGCTGGTGGTCGCCCAGGGATCGCGTGAGTCGGGAGAGCAGTTGCTGCGGCTGCTGCAGGGTGGCGCCACCCCTGGTCGGGTCGACAAGGTGGTTGCCGACTGGTCGGAGGCCTCGCAGCGGATCGCCGGGTTCAGCGAGCGGTAATCTGGCTGCTCGTGTACCTCAAGAGTCTGACGCTGAAGGGCTTCAAATCCTTCGCCGCGGCAACGACTCTGCGGTTCGAGCCGGGTATCACCGCCGTCGTCGGTCCCAACGGATCCGGCAAGTCCAATGTGGTCGACGCGCTGGCGTGGGTGATGGGGGAGCAGGGGGCCAAGACCCTGCGCGGCGGCAAGATGGAAGACGTCATCTTCGCCGGCACCTCGTCGCGTGCCCCGCTGGGCCGGGCCGAAGTCACCGTCACCATTGACAACTCCGACAACGCGCTGCCGATCGAGTACACCGAGGTGTCGATCACCCGGCGGATGTTCCGTGACGGCGCCAGTGAATACGAAATCAACGGCAGCAGTTGCCGTTTGATGGACGTGCAGGAGCTGTTGAGCGACTCCGGCATCGGCCGCGAGATGCATGTGATCGTAGGGCAGGGCAAGCTCGACGAGATTCTGCAGTCGCGGCCCGAGGAGCGCCGGGCCTTCATCGAAGAAGCCGCGGGCGTGCTCAAACATCGCAAGCGTAAAGAGAAGGCGCTGCGCAAACTGGATGCGATGGCGGCGAACCTGGCGCGGCTCACCGACTTGACCACCGAGCTGCGGCGCCAGCTCAAGCCGCTGGGCCGTCAAGCCGAAGTCGCCCGGCGTGCGGCAACCATCCAGGCTGACCTGCGCGACGCCCGGCTGCGGCTGGCCGCCGACGATCTGGTCGGCCGGCGCGCCGAGCGCGCGGCGATCTTGGATGCCGAGAACGCGATGCGCCGCGAACACGACGTGGCCGCCGCGCGGCTGTCGGTGGCCGCCGAGGAGCTGGCCGCACACGAGGCCGCACTGACCGAGCTTTCCCAACGGGCCGAGGCGGTACAGCACACCTGGTTCGGCCTTTCCGCCCTGGCCGAACGGGTGGGCGCGACGGTACGCATCGCCAGTGAGCGCGCTCAGCATCTCGACGTCGAGCCGCTGACCAGAAACGACACCGACCCCAGCAAACCCGAGGAGCTGGAAGCCGAGGCCGAGCAGGTGGCCGCCGCCGAACAGCAGCTGCTGGCGGAGCTGGCCGGGGCGCGCACCCGCCTGGATGCCGCCCGCACCGAGCTGGCCGGACGGGAGCGTCAAGCGGCCGAGGCCGACCGCGCCCATCTGGCGGCGGTGCGGGCGGAGGCCGACCGGCGCGAGGGCCTGGCGCGGCTTGCCGGGCAGGTGGAAACCATGCGGGCACGGGTGGAGTCGATCGACGACAGCGTCGCGCGGCTGTCCGAACGGATCGAAGAGGCCGCCGCGCGTGCTCAGCAGGCTCGCGCGGAATTCGAAGCTGTGCAGGGCCGCGTCGGCGAATTGGACCAGGGCGAGGTCGGCCTGGACGAGCAGCACGAGCGGACGGTGGCCGCGTTGCGGCTGGCCGACCAGCGCGTGGCGGAACTCCAGGTGGCCGAACGCGACGCCGAACGCCGGGTGGCGTCGCTGCGGGCCCGCATCGACGCCCTCTCGGTGGGTCTGGACCGCAAGGACGGCGCGGCGTGGCTTGCCCGCAACCACGGCGGCGCGGGAGTTCTCGGGCCGATCGCCCAGCTCGTCAAGGTCCGCCCGGGCTATGAGGCCGCACTGGCAGCGGTGCTGGGAGCAGCGGCAGATGCGCTGGCCGTCGACGGCCTCGGCGCGGCTCGCGCCGCGGTCAGCGCGCTCAAGGAGGCTGACGGCGGCCGGGCGGCGCTGGTGTTGAGTGACTGGCCGGCCCCGGACAACCCGGCCCCCGAGATAGCCGGCGGCGCGCGGTGGGCGCTGGATCTGATCGAGGCGCCGCCGCGATTGCTGGGGGCGATCACCGCGATGCTTTCGGGCGTCGCGGTGGTCAACGACCTGGCCGAGGCGCTGGATCTGGTGGCGATTCGGCCCCAGCTGCGCGCCGTCACCCTGGACGGCGATCTGGTCGGAGCCGGCTGGGTGAGCGGCGGTTCCGACCGCAAGCCCAGCACGCTGGAGATCACCTCCGAGATCGACAAGGCAGGCGGCGAACTGGCCGCGGCCGAGGCGCAGGTGGCTCACCTGAGCGCGGCGCTGTCCGGGGCACTGACCGAGCAAGCGGCTCGCCAGGACTCGGCCGACCAGGCGCTGGCCGCGCTCAACGAATCCGACGCCACCATTTCGGCGACATATGAGCAGCTGGGCCGGCTCGGTCAGGACGCGCGTGCGGCCGAGGAAGAGTGGACCAGGCTGCTGCGGCAGCGCGAGGACCTGGAAGCCGGGCGGGCGCAGACGCTCGAGGAGGTCGTCGAACTCGAGACCAGGCTGCGCAACGCCCAACAGACCCAACACGTGCAGGCTGCCGAGCCCAGCACGGCAGCAGCCAGGCAGGCGATCGCGGCTGCGACCGAAAGCGCGCGGGCCGTTGAAGTCGAGGCGCGATTGGCGGTGCGGACCGCCGAGGAGCGCGCCAATGCCGTTCGGGGAAGGGCAGATTCGCTGCGCCGCGCGGCCGCGGCCCAACGGGAGGCGCGGCTGCGGGCCCAGCAGGCGCTGGAAGCGCGACTGCGCTCGGCCGCGGTTGCCGCGGCCGTCGCCGAGTCCGGACGGTTGTTGGCGTTGCGGCTGAGCCGGGTGGTCGGAGCGGCGTCGCAACTGCGTGACGAGCTCGCCGCCGAACGCCGGCAGCGGTTGGCCGCCGTTGCGGCGGTTCGCGAAGAGACGAACACGTTGAGCGCGCGCGTGGCCAAGCTGACCGATTCGCTGCACCGTGACGAGGTGGCAGATGCCCAGGCGGCAATGCGAATCGAGCAGCTCGAACACATGGTGCTGGAGCAGTTCGGGATGGCGCCAGCCGATTTGATCGCCGAGTACGGTCCCGAGGTGCCGCTGCCGCCCACCGAGCTGGAGATGGCCGAGTTCGAGCAGGCCCGGGAACGCGGGGAGCAGGTGGTCGCGCCCGCCCCGATGCCGTTCGACCGCGCTACCCAGGAGCGCCGGGCCAAGCGCGCCGAGCGTGACCTGGCCGAACTCGGCAGGGTCAATCCGCTGGCCCTCGAGGAGTTCGCGGCGCTGGAGGAGCGCTACAACTTCCTGTCCACCCAACTCGAGGACGTCAAGGCCGCCCGCAAGGACCTGCTTGACGTCGTCGCCGACGTCGACGCCCGCATCCTGCAGGTTTTCAGCGACGCGTTCGTCGACGTAGAACGCGAATTCCGGGCCGTGTTCGGCTCGCTGTTCCCCGGCGGCGAAGGCCGGCTGCGCCTGACTGCGCCCGACGACATGCTGACCACCGGCATCGAGGTGGAAGCCCGTCCGCCGGGTAAGAAGGTCACCCGGCTGTCGTTGCTGTCGGGTGGGGAGAAGGCGCTGACCGCGGTCGCGATGCTGGTGGCGATCTTTCGGGCCCGACCGTCGCCGTTCTACATCATGGACGAGGTGGAGGCCGCCCTGGACGACACCAACCTGCGCCGGCTGCTCGGCCTGTTCGAACAGCTGCGCGACCGGTCGCAGCTCATCATCATCACGCACCAGAAGCCGACGATGGAAGTCGCGGATGCCCTCTACGGCGTGACCATGCAAGGTGATGGCATCACCGCCGTGATCTCGCAGCGAATGCGGGGTCAGCAGCTGGATGAGCTGGTCGCCAATTCTTCGTGACGGTGACCCGTAGCGCGGGGCGCGGGCGCCCCGGTAAGCCCCTGGAAGGATGTCAGTGTGTCGGAAGGTCTATGGGTCGCCATTGCGGTCGTCGCCGTCGCGGTCGTCATCGCCGCGCTGGTCATCGGCCTGGTGCGCTACCGCCGTCGCCGGATCCGCCTGTCGACCCAGCCGAAACCGGGCGTAATCGACCGTTCGGGCGGCTACACCGCGTCGTCCGACATCACCTTCAGCCAGACGCCCTCGGCTGTCGAGACGGTCGAACCGGCCGATCGGATCGACACCAGCGGACTGCCCGCCGTCGGCGACGATGCGACCGTCCCGCGCGACGCGGTCAAACGCACCATCTCCGATGTTCAGCTGCCCGAAATCGAGCCCGAACCCGAGACCATCGCGCCACCGGTAGCGCCGGAAGTCGAGGCGATCGAGCCGCCGGAAGGGCGGTTGGAGCGCCTGCGCGGGCGGCTCGCCAAGTCGCAGAACGCCTTCGGCCGGAGCATGCTGGGTTTGCTCGGGGGCGGCGACCTGGACGAGGACTCCTGGCAGGATGTCGAGGACACCTTGCTGGTCGCAGACCTGGGCCCGGTGGTCACCCAATCGGTGGTGTCGCAGCTGCGCAGCCGGCTGGCCAGCGCCAATGTGCGTTCCGAGGCGGATGCCCGGGCCGTGCTACGAGACGTCCTTGTCAAAGAACTGCAGCCGGTCATGGACCGCTCGATCCGGGCGCTGCCGCACGCCGGCCATCCCGCGGTGTTGCTGGTCGTGGGGGTCAACGGCACCGGCAAGACCACCACCGTCGGTAAGTTGGCGCGGGTGCTGGTGGCCGACGGGCGGCGCGTCGTGCT
Source organism: Mycobacterium pseudokansasii (assembly GCF_900566075.1). NCBI lineage: Bacteria > Bacillati > Actinomycetota > Actinomycetes > Mycobacteriales > Mycobacteriaceae > Mycobacterium > Mycobacterium pseudokansasii. Next base: position 2,017,291 of record NZ_UPHU01000001.1, read on the forward strand.
CGGCGCGGCCGACACCTTCCGGGCCGCGGCCGCCGATCAACTGCAGACCTGGGCGGCCCGGGTGGGTGCGGAGGTGGTGCGCGGGGCCGAAGGCGCCGACCCGGCGTCGGTGGCCTTCGATGCCGTCGACAAGGGCATCGCCCACGGCGCCGACGTCGTGCTCATCGACACCGCCGGCCGGCTGCACACCAAGGTCGGCTTGATGGACGAACTGGGCAAGGTCAAGCGCGTGGTGACTCGCCGTGCTGCTGTTGATGAGGTGCTGCTGGTGCTCGACGCCACGATCGGGCAGAACGGGCTGGCGCAGGCCAGGGTTTTCGCCGAGGTCGTCGACATCACCGGCGTGGTGCTGACCAAGCTCGACGGAACGGCCAAGGGCGGCATCGTTTTCCGCGTCCAACAGGAGCTTGGCGTGCCGGTCAAGCTGGTCGGGCTCGGCGAAGGCCCCGATGACCTGGCGCCGTTCGAACCGGCCGCCTTCGTTGACGCCCTGCTCGGCTAGCAGCTGGCGCACAGCAAGTTTTGCGTTAATTTTCACGAAACATCACCGCACCATCGCCGCAACAACTACTGCGCATGGTTCTGGATCAGGTCGCCAGTCATAGTCCTGGGGCCCTCCCAACGCTGACTGGAGGTGATAGCGAGTGGACCAGTTCCCGATCATGGGCGTGCCCAACACCGGCGATACGGCCTGGATGCTGGCGAGTTCCGCGCTCGTGCTGTTGATGACGCCGGGCCTGGCTTTCTTTTACGGCGGTATGGTGCGCGCCAAGAGCGTGCTGAACATGATCATGATGAGCGTCAGCGCCATGGGCGTGGTGACCGTGCTGTGGGTGCTGTACGGCTACTCGATGGCCTTCGGCGACGACGTCGGCAATATTGCCGGTAACCCGAGCGAATACTGGGGCCTGAAGGGCCTGATCGGTGGCAACGCGGTGGCCGCCGATCCCGCCACCCAAACCGCGGCGGTGAACATTCCGCTGGCCGGCACCCTGCCGGCCACCGTGTTCGTGGCATTCCAACTGATGTTCGCGATCATCACGGTTGCCTTGATCTCGGGTGCGGTCGCCGACCGCCTCAAGTTCGGTGCCTGGCTGGCATTCGCCGGGCTCTGGGCGACGTTCGTCTACTTCCCGGTGGCGCACTGGGTCTTCGCATTCGACAAGTTCGCCTCCGCGCACGGCGGCTGGATCGCCAACAAGCTGCACGCCATCGACTTCGCCGGGGGCACCGCGGTCCATATCAACGCCGGTGTGGCCGGCCTGATGCTGGCGATCGTGCTGGGCAAGCGCAAGGGCTGGCCTACGACGCTGTTCCGGCCGCACAACCTACCGTTCGTGATGCTCGGGGCCGGGTTGCTGTGGTTCGGCTGGTACGGGTTCAACGCCGGGTCGGCCACCAGCTCCAACGGCGCCGCCGGGTCGACGTTCATCACCACCACCGTCGCCACTGCCGCGGCCATGCTGGGCTGGCTGCTGACCGAACGCATGCGTGACGGTAAGGCCACGACGCTGGGCGCGGCCTCGGGCATCGTCGCAGGGCTGGTCGCCATCACCCCGTCCTGCTCGTCGGTCAACGTTCTCGGCGCGCTGGTGGTCGGCGTGGTGGCCGGTGTGCTGTGCGCGCTGGCTGTCGGGCTGAAATTCAAGCTGGGCTTCGACGACTCGCTGGACGTGGTCGGGGTACACCTGGTCGGCGGTCTGGTGGGCACGTTGCTGATCGGTTTGCTGGCCGCACCCGAGAGCGTGGCCATCAACGGCGTGGCCGGGGTGTCGAAGGGGTTGTTCTACGGCGGCGGGTTCGCGCAGTTGGAGCGGCAGGCAGTCGGCGCGTTCAGCGTTCTGGTCTACTCTGGCGTCGTCACGCTCATTTTGGCTCTTATCCTGAAGTACACCATCGGGCTGCGGCTGGGTGCGGAGGAAGAATACGCGGGCATCGACGAGGCTGAGCACGCCGAGAGCGGCTATGATTTCGCGGTCACCAGCGGTTCGGTTCTTCCCCGTCCCGGCCCGGCGCTGGGTTCGCGTAACGGCCTGGAAGAGCGAGTGAGCGAGAAAGTGGAGGCGGAGCCGAAATGAAGCTGATCACCGCGATCGTCAAGCCGTTCACCCTCGACGACGTCAAGGCCAGCCTCGAGGACGCCGGTGTCCTGGGGATGACCGTCAGCGAAATCCAGGGCTACGGACGGCAGAAGGGCCACACCGAGGTCTACCGGGGCGCCGAATACTCGGTCGATTTCGTACCCAAGGTCCGGGTCGAAGTGGTCGTCGACGATTCCATTGTCGACAAGGTCGTCGACAGCATCGTGCGGGCGGCGCGCACCGGCAAGATCGGCGACGGCAAAGTGTGGGTCAGCCCCGTGGACACCATCGTGCGGGTACGCACCGGTGAACGCGGACCGGACGCGCTGTGAGAGTCGCCGCGCATTGCTGAACCGATCTGGGATGGGCCGGCGCCGGCCCGGCCCGGGATGACCCCCGACCAGCCAGGTCAGTGCGGAACCGCCTGCCCGGCAAGCGATTTGGTTGCCGCACGGCGCCAATTGCTGTCCGACGACCAGCGGGCACCGCATCCTGCGGAGCTGCGACAGGCCTGGCTGGACCTGCACGAGTCCTGGCTGACCGCCAAGGCCGCAGAAATCGGCATCACCGGCGACAGCGGCTTCGCGATCGTCGGGGTCGGCGGGCTCGGCCGACGCGAGCTGCTGCCGCATTCCGACCTGGACTTGTTGCTGGTGCACGACGCCAAGCCTGCCGAGATGCTGGGGGAGGTCGCCGACAAGCTGTGGTACCCGTTGTGGGACGCCAACATTCGGCTCGACCACAGCGTGCGAACCGTTCCAGACGCGCTGGGCGTGGCAAATTCCGACCTGGTGGCGGCCCTGGGCATGCTGGAAGCCCGTCACATCGCCGGCGACAAGCGACTTTCGGACGGGTTGATCGAAGGCGTGCGGCGGCAATGGCGCAGCGGAATACGTTCGCGCATGGACGAACTCGTCGAAATAACGCATGACCGTTGGTTGCGTTACGGCCGCATCGCCCACCGCGCCGAACCCGACCTCAAGTCGGGTCGTGGTGGCCTTCGCGACGTGCAGTTGCTCAACGCGCTGGCGATCGCGCAGCTCATCGACCGTCACGGCATGGCCGCCCCGGGCCTGCCGGTGGGTTCGCTGGACTACGCCTACCTCACGCTGCTCAACGTGCGCACCGAACTGCACCGGGTATCGGGCCGCGGACACGATCTGCTGCTGGCCCAGCACGCCGACGACATCGGCGCAGCCCTGCGTTTCGGCGACCGATTCGACCTGGCGCGGATGCTGTCCGGCGCCGGCCGCACCATCGCCTACCACTCCGAAACCGGGCTGCGCACCGCCGCCAACGCGTTGCCGCGCCGGGGTATCTCGGCCTTACGGCACCGGCCGAAGCGGCGACCGCTGGACGAGGGCGTCGTAGAGTATGCCAGCGAAATTGTGCTCGCCCGGGACGCCCACCCCGAACGTGATCCCGGACTGATGTTGCGCGTGGCCGCCGCCGCGGCCGACACCGGACTGCCCATCGGCGCTGCTACCTTGAGCCGACTGGCCACCTGCACTCCGGAGCTGCCGACGCCCTGGCCGCGTGAGGTATTGGACGACCTGCTGGTGGTACTGCTGGCCGGCCCCACCGCGGTGGGGACGATCGAAGCGCTCGACCGCACCGGGTTGTGGGGCCGATTGTTACCGGAATGGGGCAGCATCCGCGACCTCCCGCCCCGCGATGTCGCCCACAAATGGACCGTGGACCGGCATGTGATCGAGACCGCGATCCATGCCGCGCCGCTGTCCACCCGGGTGGCTCGACCCGATTTGCTGGCGCTTGGTGCGTTGCTGCACGACATCGGGAAGGGCAGAGGCGCCGACCACAGTGTCCTCGGCTCCGAAATGGTCATGCAGATCGGCGAGCGACTGGGTCTACCGCCGGCGGATATCGATGTGCTCTCGAAGCTGGTCCGTCATCACCTGCTGCTACCCGTCGTCGCCACCCGCAGCGATTTGAACGATCCGAAGACCATCGAGGGCGTGTCCGAGGCCCTGGGCGGGGACCCGCAATTGCTCGAGGTGCTGCACGCGCTGACGGAAGCCGACTCGAAGGCCACCGGTCCGGGCGTGTGGAGCGAGTGGAAGGCGTCGCTGGTCGACAAACTGGTGTCACGTTGCCGGATGGTGATGGCCGGCGAGGCGCTGCCTCAGGCGAAACCCCTTGCCTCGCAATATCTTTCGCTGGCCGCCGATCACGGCGTGCATGTGGAGATCGGCCCCGGCGACAGCGCGCGGATGTACCAGGTGGTGATGGTCGCCCCGGACCAGCCGGGGTTGGTCCCCAAAGCCGCTGCCGTGCTGGCGCTGAATTCGCTGGGCGTCCACTCCGCGGCGGTGAACAGTCACGACGGTGTTGCGATCACAGAATTCGTGGTGTCTCCGCTCTTCGGTTCGCCGCCGGCGGCCGAACTGCTGCGCCAGCAGTTCGTCGGTGCCCTCGGCGGCGATGTCGACGTGCTGGCGATGGTGGAGAAGCGCGACAGCGAGGCCAGCAGTTTCGCATCCGAGCGGGCCGGTGAGGTGGTGGCCGGAGTGCCGGTCACGCGTTCGGCCGCCCCACCGCGCATCCTGTGGCTCCAATCCGCGACCCCCGGCCAGCTACTCCTTGAGGTTCGTGCCATGGATAGACCGGGACTGCTTGCGCTGCTCGCGCACGCCCTGGAACGCGCGGGTGCAGATATCGTGTGGGCCAAGGTCAACACGTTCGGGTCGACCGCGGCCGACGTTTTCTGCGTGCGGGTTCCCGGGGAGTCCGACATACCCGCCGCGGTCGAGCAGCAGCTGTCGGCGGTGCTGGGTGCTCCCGCGGACGTCCTGGTCGACGAGCCCGTCGGCGACTAGCGTCCACCAGGCCATCCACGACCGGCGGTTGGAGTTAGCCGCCAATGCGGCCCGGCAGGACGATCGCCGACACCACGGCCCGCACTGAGAAGGCTTCCCGCTACTGTTTCGCCACCACCGGCGAACGCAGATCACCCGACTCAGCACCGGGAAGCCTAGCGTCTTACCGAAAGAATCTAACTTCAGTTGTCCTCGTCTATTAGAGTTACCTCACCATTCGGCGCTACCTTTACGTTGAATATTTCTCCATTCATTTCAACCTGGGCCAACCCATCATTCTTAATGGTGTATTCTTGATTACTCTGTGGCGGGGTGTCCGTATTGTTGACATTTTCCCCGTCTATCAGAGTTACCGCGCCATTCGACTCTACTTTCACATTGAATATTTCACCATTCATCTCAACTTGAGCTAACCCGTCATTATTCAAGTAGTATTCTTGATTGGTATTTGTAGGCGTGTCCGTGCCGCTGAAGAAGCTATTGAGATAATCCGCGTTGAATCCGAGAATAGGAACGGTGTCCACGCCAACCATTTCGGACAGCGGGTTGTCATTGAACGTTGATTCGGTAATCGAACTGGTCTGATAGTTACCGGTACCGAACCCATTATCGCTGTTATCGAAGCCCGAGCCGCCACCTCCGGTGTAGTCGGAGTTATTGTTCGTGCAGGTGTCCAATTTGAATCCGCCATGAGCAGTCAAGGTGATGACGAGCCTGCCGACGTTGATGTCGGTGGGGCTACCGGCGGCGTCGATGCCGGCTGTGACGCCACTCGCCAATGCCAACGCCCCCAGCGCAATCGCAGCGCCGTGCTTTCCGCGTGGCGCCTTGGCGACTCGCGCCGGGGGGTGCGCCAAGTCGGCTTCGGCAACGCTGACTTCATTTGTTGGCAGGGGACCTTGGGACAATGGAGGCATGGCGCAAGCCCTTTCTTTTCTCAGACGAAAATTCAGTCGGATACGCGGCCCAACAGGATGTCAACAGCAGAAACATCGACATCGCAAGGCGGATGCCCAGCTCAAACTGGCTTGCATATCGTAGACCAGGTACCGCAGCCATAGTTGAGGGTGGTCCACTATCGCGTACCTGCACTGCTGGAGGCGGTTGCTTCGCGTAGCGGAGACCCTGATCTGCGCCGCGGTGATCGACCGTAACGTGCCCTCCTTTGCCCGCCATGAACGGTTACGACCGGAGCGGCCGGTTGCGGGCAGGAGTGATTTCGGGGCCGGATTACAATAATTGATTCGCATGGTCTTCACGATTGCTCGGAGGTGAGCTGGCGCAAGGCCTCGATGCGCGCTTTGAGCTGCTCGCGGGTGGCCGCGGCAATCGGCGGGCCGCCGCAGCGGCGGCGCAGTTCGTTATGGATCCAGCCGTGTGGCCTGCCGGTGCGGTGATGAGCGATCGCCACCAGGCTGTTGAGCTCGCGGCGCAGCTCGCGCAGCTGGCCGTGGGTGGTAGCCGGCTGGGCGGGTCCTGCTTGCGCGGTCCCTTGCTGAAGCCGGGCCCTCCTTTGCAGCTGCTCGTCTTGGCGGCGGTGCAGCAGGGCGCGCATCTGCTCGGGGTCGAGCAGCCCCGGGATGCCGAGGTAGTCGGCCTCCTCGTCGCTTCCCGCCGGAGTGGCTGTGCCGAACGACGATCCGTCGAAGATGACCTGATCCAATTCGGCGTCGGCTCCCAGTGCGGTGAAGCCGGTTTCACCTGGTTCGGTTTGTGTCCTGGTGGCGGGATCGCCGGTGAGCGGATCGTCGCCCGATTCGCGGTGCGGCTGGCCCAGCACGTGGTTGCGCTGGGCCTCCAGCTCGCTGGCGAGCTGCAACAGGCTGGGCACCGACGGCAAGAAGATGCTTGCGGTTTCACCGGGTCGACGTGACCGCACGAACCGGCCAACCGCTTGCGCGAAGAACAACGGCGTCGACGCACTGGTGGCATAGATCCCCACCGACAGGCGAGGCACGTCGACACCTTCGGAAACCATCCGCACGGCGACCAGCCACCGGCTGGTGCTGGAAGCGAATTCCGCGATGCGGGACGAGGATCCGGGATCGTCGGACAAGACGACGGTGGGCGCTTCGGAAGTCAGCTTGGTCAGCAACCCGGCATAGGCTCGGGCCGCCGTCCGGTCCGAGGCGATGATCATGCCGCCGGCGTCGGGCACCTGGGCGCGCAGCTGACGCAACCGCTGGTCGGCGGCGGTGATGACCGCCGGCATCCACTCGCCGGCAGGGTCCAGCGCCGTGCGCCAGGCCCGTGCGGTCTGCTCGGCCGACAACGGCTCGCCCAGGCGGGCCTCATGCTCTTCCCCGGCGCTGTCGCGCCAGCGCGCCTGCCCGGAGTAGGCGAGGAACACCACCGGCCGGACCACGCCGTCAGCAAGGGCTTCGGCATAGCCGTAGGTGTGGTCGGCTTGGGAACGCAGCACCCCGTCCCCGCCGGGCGCGTAGCTGACGAACGGGATCGGGCTGTCGTCACTGCGAAACGGCGTGCCCGTCAGGCCGAGACGGCGCGTGGCGTCGCCGAAGGCCTCCCGGATGGCGTCGCCCCAGGTCTTGGCGTCGCCGCCGTGGTGGATCTCGTCGAAGACGACCAGCGTCTTGCGTTGTTCGGTGCGCACCCGGTGCAGCGCCGGATGCGCAGCGACCTGGGCGTAGGTGACGACGACGCCGTGGTACTCCGGTGAGGTCTGGGGGTTGGAGTTGGTGAACCTGGGGTCCAGGGCCAGCCCGTGCCGTGCGGCGGACTGCGCCCACTGGGTTTTCAGGTGCTCGGTAGGCACGACGACGGTGACCTGCTCGACCGCGCGATGGCTCAGCAATTCGGCCGTGATCCGCAGGGCGAACGTCGTCTTGCCCGATCCGGGGGTGGCCACGGCCAGAAAATCCCGCGGCTCGGCGGCCAGGTACTTGACGATTGCCCGGCGCTGCCAGCCCCGCAATGGCCGACTGCCTTCGGCGTCGGCGTGACTGACCTGCTGCATCGAACACTGCCCCCCAGATGCTCACTCGCGCGTGGCGGTTCACGTTCACGCCGTCACATGGCTCCGCACGCCGACCCGACGTGCTGGCACGTCGCGGCACGACACGCGGGGAGCCGTTGGCACACCGGCGGGCGCGACGAAAGTGTTCCGGGTCGGATCAGTGCGGCTGGGCGGCGAGTGTGAAATCTAGCATGGCAACGCTTTTCGGTGCAGTCGCGACATGAGTCACTTCCGGATCAGCCCGTCGCGTTCTTCGGACCCACCGCTGCGCCGGAGAGAGCTTTCGGGTCCATGCCGTTGAAGCCTGTATCGGTGTGCAGGTTGGCGGGTGTCCGGTTGCCGGTCTCTACAGCCCACTCAGGCCCGGGTCCGAAGACCCTGGTGCGAAGACCGATAACCGGTGAAAGTCGGCTTCCGTGATGCGCGCACTGTCCGTCGTGGCGGTCGTCGCGGCCGTTGCCGTCGGCGTGGCACCGACGGCCACCGCGGCTTCCGCTGTCCAGCTGAGGGGTCTGCTGCCGGCGGGGTAGGGTTTTGAGTCCTGCACACCGGAGCGCGATCATGTGCCGCCGGGCGCACTGGTCGCCTTGACGTGTCGGGACAACGCCCTGCCCGGCGGTCCGGAATATGCGTATTACAAGGTGTTCGCAGACCCCACGATGCTGGCCGCTCAATTCCTCAGAGACGTCAGTGCCAGGCATCCACACCCCGTGCCATGCCCGGAAGGTCAACCCTCGCCCGGGCCCTGGGTCGACGACAGCCCGCCGAACACGACGGCCGGTTCAATCCTGTGCAGCCGGCGACGATGTCGCGGTCGAGTGGACGAAAGACCGCGGCCTGCTCTTGGCTCTGGCCAGCGGACCCGACCTCGTCGGCCTGTACAACTGGTGGAAAGCCAACCGATGATCTCGGCCTGCGCTGCGGTGGGCGGCCTGGCGTGAATCGCCGAACATCGATGGCTCCTCCGCATGATGTAGCCCGACCCGCGGGTGCGCAGGTACAGCGTGTCCTCGACGTCGGCGCGCAGCACCAGGATCGTGCGCTGCACGATGACGTTGAGCAGGCGGCCCTTGGCCCACAGCAGCAGCGCCGACGCCAGAATGCCGGACGCGACCATCAGCGTCCGTGCCACCGCGCCGAAGTCGATGCCCTGGCCCGGGACGACATTCATCCCCGATACCAGGTCGGCGAAACCGTTGTCACCACGCGCCCGCAGGGCTGCGATCGCCTGCTCCTTGGTAAGGCCGGGCGGCAGCCGCTTGCCGATCACACCGTTGAACAACAGGTCGGTGGCGTGACCGAGAACACGGGGACCGGCCACCGCCAACGCGATCCCGGCGAGAGCGGCGGCGAGCACCGCTGCGATCAATCCGGCGTGCGGCGTGAGGCGCTGCGCGAGCCGTATCGCCGACCCGGTGAAGCTTTGCGGCTTCTCGCGGGAATCCTCGAGCTGCCCTTGGATGGGAGCCGACGTCGACGTCATTGCCAGCCGACCATATCGGCGCGCAGCGACTGCAGTTCGGAGAGTTCGGCATAGGCCGGGCAGGTCGCCAGAAGCCGATCATGTGTGCCGGTGCCGATCACCTCGCCGGCGTCGAGCACCACGATCTGGTCAACCGCGGCCACCGTCGAAATACGCTGTGCCACAATGATCACCGTCGAGTCCGGGGCCACCTCGCGCAAGGCGGTGCGCACCTGGGCGTCGGTCTGCACGTCAAGCGCGGAGAATGTGTCGTCGAACAGATAGACGGCGGGCCGGTTGATCACCGCGCGTGCGATCGCCAGCATCTGCCGCTGCCCGCCGGACAGATTGACCCGCCCTGAGCCAGCTGCATGTGCAGGCCATCGGCATGCTCGCCGACGAAATCGTCGGCGGCGGCCACCCGCAACGCCTCCCACATCTCGGCTTCACTTGGCACCCGGCCTGCCGAAGCGCAGGTTGTCGGCCACGGTGCCGGAGAACAGATAACCGCGCTGGGGCACCAGCCCGATCGCCGACCAAAGCTCTTCGGTGCCGTAGTCGCGAACGTCGATTCCGTCCACCAGCACCGCGCCGTCGGCGACGTCGTAGAACCGGCAGATCAGCGATACCAGCGTCGACTTGCCCGAACCACTCTTACCCGATGATCGCCGTCACGGTCCCCGGCGACGCGGTCAAAGAAACATTCCGCAGCGCCGCGCGATCAGCGCCCGGATAGCGAAACGTCACCCGATCGAGCCGCACCACCCCTTCGATGCCGTATGCCGGCCGCTTCAGGTCCAGCGGGCTGGTGATAGCCGGAGCCGTCGACAGCAGTTCGCCCAGGCGCCCGGCACAGACCGACGCGCGAGGCAACAGCTCGAGAAATTCCATCAATATCAGCACGGACATGAGGATCAACAGAAAGTACGACAAGAATGCGATCAGCGAGCCGACTTGCATCTGCCCGGCTTCGATGCGCAGGCCGCCGAACCACGTCAGCGCCACGCTGGACAGGTTGATCATCAGCATCGTCACCGGCGCCATCAGTACCTGCCATCGACCGACCGCCAGCGCGGTCACGAACACGTCGCGGTTGGCTTTGGTGAACCGCCGTTGCTCGAAACGCTCCCGGGCGAAGGCCCGGATCACCTTGATACCCGAAAGCTGTTCTCGCATGACGCGATTGATGTTGTCGATCAGGCTCTGCAGGCGGTGGAACAGCGGCAGCATTCGGGAGATCATCAGGTAGCTCGCCACTGTCAGCACCAGAACACTGACAACCAGTAGCCACGACAAGCCGACATCCTGGTGGATCGACATGACCACGCCACCGACACACATGATCGGAGCGGTGATCAGCACGGTGCTCGTCATCTGCACCACCACCTCGCCCACGCCGCCTAACACCGGGGGCCCGCCACTCACCCGCTTCGGGTCACCGCATTTTCGAGTGAGACACAGGATCGCTCCGGCCCCGCCCCCGAGGACGTCGAATGCCTTGTCCCCGTTCACCAGATCCGGGCCGATCCGGCGGGCCGCGCCGACCGCTTCTTCGATCAGCCCGGCGTCGTCCAGCAGGACGCCGACGCGCGCCAGCGCGTATGCCACCGAGGGAAATCCCAGCAGCCCGCCGCCCCCGAGCGAGGCGATGCCGCGGTCGTCGGCCTTGACCAGCCAGCGGCGCACGATCGCCAAGGCGCCCCGCGCCGACTCGCCGAATCCGAGACCCGGGGCCACCTTTTGGAGCGCGGCAAAGAACAGCGCTACCCCGGAGCGGCCGTTGTAAAGATCCAATTCCATTGCCCGCAAGGCGAATTCGTCACCCTGAGGTAGGCTCTTGAGAACCAGCCACCCCGGCTCGCCATTGGCTTGGCGAATTGCCGCGCGTTCAAGACCGCGCCCCAGCGCGACCGCCTGGTCCACCAATTGCGCCCGATCCAACGGCTCCATCTGCTCGTCGTCGTACTCCGCGGGCGGGGCATACCAGGTGAAACTCTTGGCATCGCGGGCATCCATCGAGCCCCTGATCAGCTTGACCTGCCAGCAGAGGTCGTCCTCGCCGAGGTGTAAGAGATTCTGCTGCGACTGGTTGACTGCGGAGTCGGTGAAGCAGGCCCTGGCCGTTTCGCCGGACGGCAGTACGAGCGAATCGCTGTCCCCCCGCGCGGTGAATTTGGGTACATCGGTTCGCCAGAATGCCGCTACCTCCTCGCGGACCAGCGGCCACAGCTCTAGCCGCCGTATGTCATGCAGGAACGGCCGCGACAGCACCTCCAACTGTATGTCGAAGTCGATGCCCTACCGCAAGCAGTCGGGGCGGCAGGCGCTGTTGAGGACGGACACGTAATGCATGGTGCTGCGAAGGATGAAACGTGCCGGGTAAGTGAACATCTCGCGGAACGGGCTGTCCGGTGCCACTAGCTGTTGCCGATGGTTTGCCAACAGCTTGTAGACCGACTGGAAGCCGTCGACAATATCCTCGACATTGCTGTCCGGAGAAAGGTATTGCCCTTCGAAACGCGGCAGATTCTCGCCCTGCTTGGGTTTGACCTTTCCGTAGCGATATCCCAGTCCGTCGGTGTTGATGTGTTGCCAGGTCAAGACTTCATATTCGCCTTTTTCATCCGCAGATCGCGCGATCGCCGAAATGTCATAGTGGCGGTGTTGGCCCTTCACCGGATTCGGGAGGAAGTGGGTGGCCAAGACGGATCGCCCCAGCCGCCGGGCGACTTCATCGGTGAGTTCAGAATCGTCGGTGGCCATCGGATGGCCGTAGATGGTCTCGAGGTCCACCGGCACCGGATATTCCCCGCAGGCGATCAGGTTCTCGAAGTGAAAATCGGTGCCGTTGAAGACATAGAGCAAGCACAGGAGCGTGCCTGACCTGCGGTAGAAGCGCCCGACCTGCTCGTCGCAATCGCAAGCCCGGTTGTCGACGAATTCCACCCAGCCGTACCCGTCGCGCTCGAGGATCTTCAGCACCGGAAACGCGGGATCCGCACCGAGCGCGTTCAGCCACGTGGTGAAGCGGAAATACGCCGCTTCCAGCGCCAGATCCTTCGGCTAATAGATCAGCATTTCCCCGGTGGCGAACTCAATGGCGACCACCGACTTGCCGCCGAAGTGGGGATCTGGCAAATCCATCTTGATGGCCGCGAGATCACCGGGGTTAGAGACACCGAAGATCCGGCCGATGTCTGCGCGGTCGGCTCGCAGCCGGGCGAGGAATTCGGCGCTGTTGGCCACCCACTGCAGCACGGCGACCGCCATCAGCCTTGCCATCACGCAATACTCTGCGAACAAGGGCCGCCAGCCGGTTCTCCGGCTGTCCGCGACAAACTCCAGATACGCCGTCCGTGACTCATGTGCTCGTGCGGGGTCGGGACAGGGCAGCCCGTCGAGTTGACGGCACGCCAGAAAGGTGCGGAACTCCAACTCCAGCACCCGCGAGGAAATTCGCGAGAGGGCTTGCAGCAGAGAATGTTCCATGCTGCCGCGAACCTGGACCGGCAGGGCGAGGTAGTCGCTGGCGGCTTCTTCCAGCCGGTTCTCGGCAACGGCGAGGAACGGCAGCAGCAGTTCCTCGAACGGCACCGGCGTATCCCCTTGCAGAAAAGGCAATTCGCGCTCGGGTCCGCTACCGATCCCACCGGCAGCGCCCGCCCGTAACACCTCGTCCAATACCTCAGTCCACGTCGGCACGGCGAAGACTTCCGGCCTCGCCACGTCTCCGAGCAATGCCCGTACGCTTTCCTGATCGAGCGAGTCGAGCGACAACCGGCGGCGAAACTGGCCCGCGTCGCCGTCTGCGACGATCTCGCACCACCTCTGTAGCCGTGCCGCTGCCTTACGCGAAACCCCGGCCGCCGCCGAGTCGAAGGCACCTGGGTCCATGATGCGCTAGCGCAGCGCACTCGCTCGGGACACCAACTCGAGCAACTCCGCATGGCTCAATTCCACCGCGGGCCGCGTCGCCGGCCCTTTCACTTGCACGTGTTGATCCCCCCGACGGCCGCAGTCCCGAGCCTTCGGGGCTAACCCGCTTCAACAACCCGCTGCCTCGACGGCGTCGCCCGGGCAACGAAGTTTCTCTAAACCCGGATCTCTTCCATTTCTCTTTCCCGGTCCGCTTCTCTTTCCCGCTTGGCGTCCGCAGACGGCGATTCAGTGTCGTGCGGGATGGCGACTCGCCAGCGCGGTAAAACCTCCGGTGTCGTCGAAGAACGCCCACGTCCCGGAGTCGTTGACCTCCATACGCCATCCCAGCTCGGACTTGTCCGTGACGGAGTCGACAAACCAGGCGTGCGCGGCTTCGGCACTGGCAAGATTTTTCGTTGCGACAATCGCGCCGTGTGGGTCGATTACCCGAAACTCAACCATGTGACCCGATTAACCTTTTCGCCCCGGCTTCAATCGTGGGTAATGGGCAGCTGCCAAGTCGTTCAGGTCGCGCAGCTCATATTCGGCGCGAAAACCCACCGGTGACTGCTGGGGCCATAACGGCCATAAGGCGGGCCCCGTTGTCACTGGCGGGGCCGGTGTGCCCGCTGCGCAACGGGCCGTACCGGCCCGTATCGTCGCCCGGCTAGGCTGGCGGGCGTGTTTGAATCGCTGTCCGACCGGTTGACCAGTGCCCTGCAGGGGCTACGCGGCAAGGGGCGCCTGACCGACGCCGATATCGATGCCACGACGCGTGAAATCCGGTTGGCGCTGCTGGAAGCCGACGTTTCACTGCCCGTGGTCAGGGCGTTCGTCCACCGGATCAAAGAACGCGCCCGCGGCGCCGAAGTGTCCGGGGCACTCAATCCGGCCCAACAGGTCGTCAAGATCGTCAACGACGAACTCATCGGCATCCTCGGTGGCCAGACTCGCGAACTGGTATTCGCCAAGACGCCGCCGACCGTCATCATGCTCGCCGGCCTGCAGGGCTCCGGAAAGACGACGCTGGCCGGCAAGCTCGCCGTGCGCCTCAAGAGCCAAGGGCACACACCGCTGCTCGTGGCCTGCGACCTGCAGCGCCCGGCCGCAGTCAATCAGCTGCAGGTCGTCGGCCAACGCGCCGGTGTGACGGTGTTCGCTCCGCATCCCGGCGCATCACCTGAGTCCGGACCCGGCGACCCGGTCGCCGTCGCCGCGGCGGGGCTGGCCGAAGCCCGGGCCAAGCACTTTGACGTCGTCATCGTGGACACCGCCGGACGGCTGGGCATCGACGAGGAGCTGATGGCCCAGGCCGCCGCCATCCGGGATGCCATCGACCCCGATGAGGTGCTGTTCGTCCTCGACGCGATGATCGGTCAAGATGCGGTAGCCACCGCTCAGGCGTTCGGCGAGGGCGTCGGCTTCAGCGGTGTGGTGTTGACCAAGCTGGACGGCGACGCCCGCGGCGGCGCGGCGCTGTCGGTCCGCGAAGTGACCGGTGTGCCAATCCTTTTCGCCTCCACCGGGGAGAAGCTGGAGGATTTCGACGTCTTCCACCCGGACCGGATGGCCAGCCGCATCCTGGGAATGGGCGATGTGCTGAGCCTGATCGAACAGGCCGAGCAGGTCTTCGACGCCCAGCAAGCCGAGGAAGCCGCGGCCAAGATCGGCGCCGGCGAGCTGACCCTGGAAGACTTCCTCGAACAGATGCTCGCCGTCCGCAAGATGGGCCCCATCGGCAACCTGCTGGGCATGCTGCCCGGCGCGGGTCAGATGAAGGAAGCGCTGGCCGAGATCGACGACAAACAACTCGACCGGGTCCAGGCCATCATTCGCGGGATGACCCCCGAAGAGCGGGCCGACCCCAAGATCATCAACGCGTCGCGGCGGCTGCGCATCGCCAACGGCTCGGGCGTGACGGTCTCCGAGGTCAACCAGCTCGTCGACCGCTTCTTCGAAGCCCGCAAGATGATGTCCTCGATGCTCGGCGGCATGGGTATCCCAGGTCTGGGCCGCAAATCCGCGACACGCAAATCCAAGGCCGCCCGAGGAAAAGCCGGCAAGAAGGGCAAGAAGGGTGCCCGCGGTCCGACACCGCCGAAGGTCAAAAGCCCCTTCGGTATGCCGGGTATGCCGGGTATGCCGGGTATGCCGGCAGGATTTCCGGACCTATCGCACATGCCTGAAGGCCTCGACGAGCTGCCGCCCGGACTGGCCGACTTCGACCTTTCCAAGCTCAAGTTCCCGGGCAACCCCGGCAAGAAGTAGCCACGCCGTGCCCCTGCACGTGCGAGGCTTGGCGCTGCCCGACGAGAACCCGATTGACCTGTGGATCGTCGACGGTCGCATCAGCACCGAGCCCGTTGCCGGCGCCGACACCGTCTTCGGTGCTTCTGGGGCCGGCTGGATCCTGCCGGGCCTGGTGGACGCGCACTGCCACGTCGGGCTCGGGCAACACGGTGCCATCGCCCTCGACGAGGCGGCAACCCAGGCCGAGACCGAACGTGACGTGGGCGCACTGCTGCTGCGTGATTGCGGCTCACCGACCGATACCCGTAGTCTCGACGACCGCCACGACTTGCCTCGCATCATCCGCGCCGGCAGGCATTTGGCCAGGCCCAAGCGCTACATCCCCGGTTTCGCTGTCGAACTCGAGGACGAATGGCAGCTGCCGGCCGCGGTGGCCGAGCAGGCCCGCCGCGGCGACGGTTGGGTCAAGCTGGTCGGCGACTGGATCGACCGCCAAGTCGGCGATCTCGCCCCCCTGTGGTCCGACGACGTCCTCGAGGCCGCCATCGATGCCGCGCACACGCACGGGGCCCGGGTCACCGCCCACGTCTTCGGTGAGGATGCGCTGCCAGGTCTGATCAACGCCGGAATCGACTGTATCGAGCATGGCACGGGGTTGACTGACCACACCATCGCGTTGATGCTCGAACACCACACCGCATTGGTGCCCACGCTGATCAACGTCGAAAACTTCCCGGGGATCGCGGATTCGGCAACTCGCTATCCGACCTACGCCGCCCACATGCGCGACCTGTATGCCCGCACTTATCCACGGGTGGCCGCGGCGCGGGAGGCCGGAGTTGCGGTGTATGCCGGTAGCGATGCCGGCAGCACGGTCCGACATGGACGTATTGCCGACGAGGTCGAGGCCCTCAAGAACATCGGGATGAATCCGACCGAAGCACTGGGCGCGGCGTGCTGGGACGCCCGGCGCTGGTTGGGCCGGCCCGGCCTGGACCACGGCGCATCAGCGGATTTGTTGTGCTACGTCGAGGACCCGCGGCAGGGCCCGGGTGTGCTGAACCGGCCCGATGTGATAATCCTGCGCGGCAAGACGTTTCGGGCCAAGTGTTAACCGGCTGTTAGCCGAACACTTGCCGGGCGCGCCGTCGCGGCGGCGGTTACCATCGCGGAATGGCGTTGGCCGGCGGCGCGACCTTTGCCGCCTACACAATCGTGCGACTTCTGGGGTCGGGCCCGACGGGCGAGGTCTATCTCGTCGAGGACCCGCGATCGGCGCAGTGGGCGGCGCTGAAAGTTCTCTCACCGGACCTGTCGTCGGACTCCGAGTTCCGCCGGCGATTCCACCGGGAGACCGCCGTCGCCGCGAACCTCTATCACCCGAACATCGTCGAGGTTCATGACCGCGGCGAGTTCGAAGGCCGGCTGTGGATCGCGATGGACTACATCGAGGGCATCAGCGCCGAGCAGCTGATGCGCGAGCGGTTTCCGGCGGTCTTACCGGTCGCCGAGGTGCTCGCCATAGTCAGCGCCACGGCCGCCGCTCTCGACTACGCCCATCAGCGTGGACTGTTGCACGGTGACGTCAAGCCCGCCAACATCCTGGTGACCAACCCGGGGCCGGGTGAGCCGCGGATTCTGTTGAGCGACTTCGGGATAGCGCAGCACGCGCCGGAACAGACGGTGCGGAGCGAGGCCGACGGGCGCGCCGACCAATACGCCTTGGCGGCTACCGCTTTTCAGCTGTTCACCGGCACGTCGCCGGTCGACGTGCCGGGCAAGCTCAGCGACCTGCGCCCGGACTTGGCACGGCTTGACGCGGCCTTGTCCAGGGCGTTCAGCGCCGATCCCGCCGGTCGTTTCGTGAGCTGCCGGGAGTTCGCCGATGCGCTCAACGAACAGGCCGGGGTCATGCCGGTCGACCAGCGTCCCGAGGTTTTGGATGCAGCGACGGCCTGGCCGGTCGCCACCGTGGCCGAACCCGCCTATGTCGTCGACTACCCGGTCTACGACTGGCCGCAGAGCCCAGCTGCACCACCGACCCCACCACCGGCCCCCGCGTCGGTGACACGGCAACGGCGCGGCACCCCATTGCAGTCGGCGGCCGCGGCGCTGGCTCGGCGCCTCGACGCGTTCTCCCAATCAACGCGCGAACCGGGCAAGCGCGGACGGCGCCGGATCCTGCTCGGCTCGGGCGTCGTAGTCCTGCTCGTTGGCCTGCTCGCCGTCGGCATCGCGATCGGCCGCAAGACGACCGGCGACCATCCTCAGGCGGCCGGGCCGCAGACCAGTTCATCCAGTGCATCCGGCATGCCGGCGACCAGCGACCCGGCCGGCCCGCCGGCCCCCCTCGACGGCACCTACCAAATCGAGGTCCAACGCTCGAAGCAAACTTACGACTACACCCCGAGCCCACAGCCTCCGGACGTCAACACCTGGTGGGCAATCCGCTCTTCGTGCACACCGACGGGATGTCTGGCCGCGGCCACCATGCTCGACGACAACGACCACACGCAGGCAAAATCGGGCGTTCGCCCGCTGGTCTTGGAGTTCGGCCAGGGCCAGTGGAAGTCCCGGTCGGAGGCGGTGCAGTTCGCGTGCATCGGGCCCAACGGCGCGGCCAGCACCCAGGCCACCACCCAGGTGCTGTCGTTGCGGCCCCAACCGGTCGGGGACCTTGTGGGCGAGATGGTAGTCACCGTGCACAGCAACGAATGCGGTCAACAGGGAGCGGTCATCCGCATCCCGGCGGTGGCCAGTCGCAGTGGTGATCTGCCGCCCGCAGTCAACGTGCCGGATCCCGTGACCATTCCCGAGAACCCACCGGCAACCACCACTCCAACCACACCGCCGTCCGGCCCGGGCCGCTGAGACTACGGCCGCCGATTCGGCGGGAGAATCGCGCGCGCTCAAAAGATTGCGAGCGATCACTATCTATGTTAGGTTGGTGGCAACTCGACGACCCGGAGGAACTGTGAGCTACGACGTAATCATTCGCAACGGACTGTGGTTCGACGGCACCGGCGCCGCGCCGCAGACCCGCAGCCTTGGCATCCGCGACGGAGTAGTGGCCACGGTGTCCCACAAGCCGCTGGACGAAACCGGCTGCCCGGAGGTGATCGATGCGGCGGGGAAGTGGGTGGTGCCCGGATTCATCGACGTGCACACCCACTACGACGCCGAGGTGCTGCTAGACCCCGGACTGCGCGAATCGGTGCGCCACGGCGTCACCACGGTGCTGCTGGGCAACTGTTCGCTGTCGACGGTGTACGCCAACTCCGAGGACGCCGCCGACCTTTTCAGCCGCGTCGAAGCCGTGCCGCGTGAGTTCGTCTACCGTGCCCTGGACACCAACCGAACGTGGTCCACGGCAGCCGAATACATCAAGGCCATCGACAGCCTGCCGCTGGGCCCGAATGTGGGCTCGCTGCTTGGCCATTCGGATTTACGGGCGGCGGTGCTCGGGCTTGACCGCGCCACCGATGCCACCGTCCGGCCCACCGATGCCGAACTGGAGACGATGGCGACATTGCTCGACGAGGCGCTCGACGCCGGAATGCTCGGCATGTCCGGGATGGACGCGGCGATCGACAAGCTCGACGGCGACCGTTTCCGGTCCCGCGCGCTGCCGTCCACCTTCGCGACCTGGCGTGAGCGGCGCAAGCTCATCTCGGTGTTGCGCAAGCGCGGCCGGATCCTACAGAGCGCGCCCGACCTCGACAGGCCGGCGACCGGACTGCTGTTCTTCTTGGCCAGCAGCCGAATCCTCAATCACCGCAAGCGAGTTCGGATGAGCATGCTGGTATCGGCCGATGCCAAGTCGATGCCGCTGGCCGTGCACACCTTCGGGCTCGGCACCCGCATCCTCAACAAGCTGCTGGGCGCCAGCGTGCGCTTCCAGCATCTGCCGGTCCCGTTCGAGCTGTATTCCGACGGAATCGATCTGCCGGTCTTCGAAGAATTCGGTGCCGGCACGGCGGCGCTGCATCTGCGTGAGCAATTGGAACGCAACGAATTGCTGGCCGACGAGTCCTACCGCCGGCGGTTCCGGCGCGAATTCGACCGAATCAAGCTCGGACCCACGTTGTGGCACCGCGACTTCCACGACGCGGTGATCGTCGAATGCCCCGATAAGTCGGTGATCGGCAAGAGCTTTGGGCAAATCGCCGACGAACGTGGGTTGCACCCGCTCGACGCCTTCCTCGACGTGCTCGTCGAAAACGGTGAACGCAACGTGCGCTGGACGACCATCGTCGCCAACCACCGGCCCAAGGAGCTCAACAAGCTCGCCGCCGAACCGAGTGTACACATGGGCTTCTCCGATGCGGGCGCGCACCTGCGCAACATGGCCTTCTACAACTTCGGACTACGGTTGCTCAAGCGTGTTTGGGATGCCGAGCGGGCCGGCAAGCCATTCCTGTCCATCCAGCGTGCGGTGCATCGCCTGACCGGTGAAGTGGCCGAGTGGTTCGGCATCAACGCCGGCACGCTGCGCCAAGGCGACCGCGCTGACTTCGTGGTGATCGACCCGGCCCACCTCGACGAATCGGTGGACGGTTATCACGAGGCGGAGGCCTGCTTCTACGGCGGCTTGCGGCGAATGGTCAATCGCAACGACTCGACCGTCGTCGCAACCGGGGTCAACGGCGCCGTCGTGTTCCGCGGGGGTCAGTTCCGGGACGGTTACGGCCAGACCGTGCAGTCGGGACGATACTTGCGAGCGGGTGAGCGCCAAGCCATGAAGGCCGGCGCCTGAGATGGCTCGCACCCAGCAGCAACGCCGCGAAGAAACCGTCGGACGGCTTCTCGACGCCTGTATCGCCACCATCATCGAAGTAGGCTATGCCCGGGCATCCGCGGCCATGATCACCAAGCGCGCCGGGGTGTCGGTAGGCGCACTGTTTCGCCACTTCGACACGATGGGCGACTTCATGGCGGCCACGGCGTCGGAGGTGTTGCGCCGTCAGCTCGAGACATTCACCAAGCGAGTTGCCGAGATACCTGCCGACCGGCCGGCGCTGGAATCGGCGCTGGCAATCCTGCGGGACATCACCAGCGGTCCGACCAACGCGGTGCTGTACGAACTGCTGATCGCCGCACGCACCGACGACAAGCTCAGAGACACATTGCAGCAGGAACTGGGCCAGTATTCAGCGAAGATCTACGATGCGGCCCGGGCGCTGCCGGGCGCCGAGAGCGTCCCGGAGGAGACGTTTCCCGTCATCGTGGCACTGCTGACGAATGTGTTCGACGGAGCTGCCGTGGTGCAGGGGATACTGCCACAGCCGGAGATCGAGGAGCGGCGGATCTCGGTGCTCACCGCCCTGCTGACCGGCGGCATGTGACCGCGAGAAGACGCAAAATCGCCCCTATTTCAGCGAAAAGGGGCGATATTGCGTCTTCTCGCGGTGCCGGCGGCACTAGAGGGAGCCGATGCTGGCTTGCGGGCTGAGGGCAAATCCCCAGTCGAACAGGCTGGCGGCCTGATCCCAATAGGTGGGGCCGCCCTCTTTGACCGTCCCGTACATCATGGCGATCACCAGCCGGCGACCGTTTCGGGCAGCGGCGCCGACGAATGTCTTGCGCGCGGCGTTGGTGAACCCGGTCTTGCCGCCGATCGCGCCCGGATAGCGCTGTAGCAGCTCATCCTGGTTGACGATCGGTTGGTCACCGTTGTCGCCGGGGAACATCGCCGAGGGTTCGGCAGTGATATGAGCAAACACCGGGTTGGCCATCGCGGCCCTGAAGATGACGGCGAGGTCGTGCGCCGTCGAGGCGCCGGAACCGCCGGGTCCGTCCAAGCCGGACGGGGTAGCCGCATGGGTGCTCCCCGCACCCAGGGCAACGGCTTTGGCGTTCATCTTGGCCACGGCGACGTCCTGGCCGCCCAGCATGTGCGCAAGCGTGTCGGCGGCGTCATTACCAGAAACCAGCAGCAGCGCGTCGAGCAACTCCCGCGCGGTATAGGTGCGGCCCGGCTTGATGCCGACACAATTGCATTCGACCTGGGTGTCGGCGACGTCGGCGACGACGGTCGAATTCAGGTCGAGTTCGTCCAGCACAACCAATGCCAGCAGCACCTTGATCGTGCTCGCGGGTGGATGGGCGACATTCTGGTCGCGTTCGGCCAATACCTGGCCACCGTCGAGATCGGCCACGATCCAGGTCTGGGCCGGACCGTCAGGGATCGGTACCGAGCCGACGGGCTGGACGTCGGCGTCTGCCCTCGAGACCGGGGAGGTGGCGGCTGCGTTGACGCTGGCGACCGCGAGCAACGCTGCGGCCGCAGCCATGAGCTTCCGCATGGGCGCAAAGTTTATCGTCCAGTGTTGCGCGGCGCCCAATGCGGCGGGCGCCCGGCGCGTCAGCGGGGACGTCTACGGCCACGGCATGTCACGCCATGAGTAAAGGCTCCGGTGCCAATGTCATGGAAACCGTAGGAGACCCAGTAGTAGTTGTGGCAGACATTCCCGTCCCAGGGCACGGGTCTGCCCGCCGGATTGGGGTCACCCGGCACCATTGCTGGCATGACTTGCCGCTCGGGCAGCCCGCGGGAGCGGCCTGCGCTGAAGGTGCTGCCAGCGCCACACCGCTCTGCAGCACCAGGGTCGTTGCCAGTCCCGCGATCGCTGATTTCAGAATGGCTGGATCATTCTGCTCGGCGCTACGGCGTGTCCCGGGAAAGGCGGAATCCGCGGTGTGCGGTTCATCCTGACTCCTCCGTTGCAGCGGGAGGTTCATTCGCAAGTGGACATCGGCCGCAGCAATACCGATCTCGACTTCCGGGACTCCATGGCGCGGTGGGATCGCTACCGACTGGAAACTCCGTCAGGCCGACGGTGTTGAATCAAACTGTGTTGAGCCTGGCCGAAATTTCTGACCGGTTGGAGATCCAGCAACTGTTGGTGGACTACTCCACCGCGATCGACTTGCGCCGATTCGACGATCTCGACACGGTGTTCACTCCAGACGCGTACATCGACTACCGCGCGCTGGGCGGTATCGACGGCCGCTATCCCGAAGTGAAGCAGTGGCTGGCTGAGGTGCTGCCGAACTTTCCCGTGTACGCGCACATGCTCGGCAACTTTTCGGTGCGCATCCACGGCGATACCGCGTCGTCGCGGGTGATCTGCTTCAACCCGATGGTGTTGCCGGGCGACCAGCAGCAGGTGCTGTTCTGCGGGCTGTGGTACGACGACGAGTTCGTGCGCACCCCCGAGGGCTGGCGGATGACGCGCCGCGTCGAATCGAAGGTGTTCCAAAAGGTGCTGTGACCGTGGCGACCGCGCTGCGCCCGGCCCGGATCCAACCGAGCCGCGCTTGCGATCGCCATGGATTTCCCCGGGGTCAGCGCCTTCTGGCACAATAGGCGGCTGTCCGGCGCGCGACCCACCTCTGTGGAAGTGCTCGCACGGCGGTCAGACACGCGAGGCAAAACCGGACCCCGGCATCCCGCCCTGGTCGCTGAATTGCAGCGTGACACACAGGAGAAGTCGCTTAATCATGGCTGTGAAGATCAAGCTCACCCGGCTTGGCAAGATCCGCAATCCGCAGTACCGCATCGCCGTCGCCGATGCTCGCACCCGCCGCGACGGCCGCTCGATCGAGGTCATCGGCCGGTACCACCCCAAGGAAGAGCCGAGCCTGATCGAGATCAATTCCGAGCGCGCCCAGTACTGGCTGTCGGTGGGTGCTCAGCCCACCGAACCCGTCCTCAAGCTGCTCAAGATCACCGGCGACTGGCAGAAGTTCAAGGGACTTCCGGGTGCGGAGGGCCGGTTGAAGGTTGCCCCGCCCAAGCCCAGCAAGCTCGAATTGTTCAACGCCGCGCTGGCCGCCGCAGAGGGCGCTCCCACCACCGAGGCCGCCAAACCGAAGAAGAAGTCGCCGGCCAAGAAGGCCGCCAAGGGTGCCCCAGAAGCCGGCGCCACCCCTGAAGCCGGCTCCGCGGCCGAGAAGACAGAAGCGCCCGCCGAGGGTGCCGAGCAGTCCGAGCCGACCGAAAGTTGACCGGCGCCATGAGCACGGTGGTAGTCGACGCTGTCGAGCACCTGGTCCGCGGGATCGTGGACAACCCCGACGATGTGCGGGTGGATATGGTGACCAGCCGTCGTGGACGAACGGTGGAGGTTCACGTGCACCCCGACGACCTGGGCAAGGTGATCGGCCGCGGAGGACGTACCGCGACCGCGCTACGCACGCTGGTTGCCGGTATCGGCGGCCGGGGCATCCGCGTCGACGTGGTGGACACCGACCAGTAGCTGAGCCCACGCTCATGGAGCACCCATGGAGCTGGTAGTCGGGCGTGTGGT
Organism: Mycobacterium pseudokansasii; assembly: GCF_900566075.1. Lineage (NCBI taxonomy): Bacteria > Bacillati > Actinomycetota > Actinomycetes > Mycobacteriales > Mycobacteriaceae > Mycobacterium > Mycobacterium pseudokansasii. The sequence goes on from NZ_UPHU01000001.1 coordinate 2,041,128, forward strand.
GAAGGCGCACGGCATCAGCGGCGAACTCGTCGTCGAAATCCGCACCGACGATCCGGACACCCGGTTCGCCCCCGGAACGCAGTTGCGCGCCAAGAGTTCCCGCGACCCCGGCCAGGTGCGCGGCTATGTGATCGACAGCGTGCGCGACCATGGCGCGCGGCTGCTGGTGCGATTGGCCGGCGTCACCGACCGTGATGCGGCCGACGCGCTGCGCGGCAGTGTGTTCGTCATCGACTCCGACGACCTGCCGCCGATCGAGGAGGCCGACACCTACTACGACCACCAGCTGGAGGGTCTGCGAGTCCGCACGGCGGCGGGCCAGGACGTCGGCGTCGTCGCCGAGGTGCTGCACACCGCTGCCGGCGAGTTGTTGGCGGTGCGGCGTGCGGCTGGCAGCCAAAAGGGCGAGGTGTTGGTGCCGTTCGTTCGCGCCATCGTCACTTCCGTGTCACTGGAGGACGGCGTTCTGCAGATCGATCCGCCCGACGGTTTGTTGGATCTGAGCTAGCAGAGGCGTATCGACATGAAAATCGACATAGTCACGATTTTTCCCGGCTACCTGGACCCGCTGCGGCAGTCGTTGCCGGGCAAGGCAATTGCGTCAGGGTTGGTCGATTTGCAGGTGCACGACCTACGGCGGTGGACCCACGACGTACACCGCTCGGTGGATGATACGCCGTACGGCGGTGGCCCGGGAATGGTGATGAAGGCACCGGTATGGGGTGCGGCGATCGACGAAATATGTTCTGCGGAAACGCTTTTAGTAGTTCCCACGCCCGCTGGTGTGCTGTTCGACCAGGCTACCGCGCAACGTTGGAGCACTGAGCAGCACCTGGTGTTCGCCTGCGGCCGTTACGAGGGCATCGACCAGCGAGTCGTCGAGGACGCCGCCCGGCGGATGCGTGTGGCGGAGGTCTCGATCGGTGACTACGTACTGCCCGGGGGCGAGTCGGCGGCCGTGGTCATGATCGAGGCCGTGCTGCGGCTGCTGGCCGGGGTCCTGGGCAATCCCGATTCCGTCCAGCTTGATTCGCACTCGCCAGGTCTGGACGGGCTGCTGGAGGGCCCCAGCTACACCAGGCCACCGAGTTGGCGTGGTCTGGACGTGCCTGAGGTCCTGCTCTCCGGTGACCACGCCCGCATTGCCGCCTGGCGTCGTCAGGTCGCGCTACAGCGCACTCGCGAGCGGCGACCGGAATTGGCACCACCAGACTGAGACCCCACCGAGCTGAGGCCGCCGAGCAGCCGCAGACTCGCACACGGGGAGCCGGATCTGTGCGATTGTGTGTCTCACTCGAAAATGCGGTGTGAACCGTACCGGGTTTCTTGCACACCTTCTTCTGAGGGAAGGATGGGCACGATGCCGAGCAAGTACGACGAGAACACCAAGGCTAAGGCGGTTCGGTTGGTTCGCGAACACCGCGATGACTACGCCACGGAGTGGGCGGCGATGCGGGAGATCTCTGGCCGACTGGGGATGAGCGCGGAGACGCTGCGCAAGTGGGTGCGCCAGGCCGAGGTCGACGCAGGCGAGACGGCCGGGGTGTCCAGCGAAGAAAAACAAGAGCTGCGTGAGCTGCGCAGGAAGAACCGCGAGCTCGAAACCACAATCGAAATACTCAAGGCCGCAACGACTTTCTTCGCGCGGGAGTGCGACCCGCTACACCGCTGATCTGCGAGTTCATCGACGACCACAAGGACCGGTTCGGGGTCGTACCGATCTGCCGCGCCCTGGATACCCAGGGCGCGGCAGATCGCCCCGCGCACCTACTGGGCACACCGGGCAGCAGCACCGTCGAAACGGGCACTGTGGGACACCACGATCACCGAGATCCTGGCCGGCATCTACGAACCCGACGCCGACGGTAAACGACCGCCAGAATGCCTGTACGGCAGTGTGAAGATGTGGACGCATCTGCGCCGCCAGGGCATACCGGTGGCCCGCTGCACGGTAGAACCGCTGATGCGCACCAACAGCTGGCGCGGCGTGACCCGAACCCGCCGGGTGCGCACCACCGAGCGCGATCCGGCCGCCGAGCGGGCACCGGACCTGGTGGGTCGTCGCTTCCGGGTATCGCGGCCCGACGCCCTGCACGTGGCTGACTTCAAATGCCGACGTCCCCCTTGACGGTGGCGGGTTCGGCTATACCGCGTTCGTCATCGACGCCTACGCCGGCTTGATCCCCGGCTGGGAATGCTCGTTGACGAAGAACACCGCATTCGTCGAACGTGCCCTACGCTCTGCCGCCGCCCACCGAGCCCGCCAAGGCCATCCACTGACCGGGCAGACCATTCACCATGCGGACGCCGGGAGTCAGTATAGGGCAACACATTTCACCGAATCGCTGATATTGTCCGGGCTGATTCCGTCGATCGGCACCGTCGGGGACGCTCTGGACAACGCGCTGGCCGAAACGACGATCGGCCTGTACAAAACGGAGTGCGTCCGCCACGGCTCACCATTTCGCACCGGCCCGATCCGCACCCTGGCCGACCTGGAGAACATCACCTCCGCCTGGGTCCACTGGTACAACACCAGCAGGCTGATGCACCGTCTGGGCCGACGCCCACCGGCCGAAGCAGAGGCCCAGTACTACGCTCAACAACCGATCGGAGAGCACACCGGTCACACGTAACCAGGTGTTCACGAAACCCGGGATGATTCCTTCACCCAGAGTTGTTGTCGTGGAGCGTGTTTCGGGGAGAGTCAAACAAACAGGAGTCTCACTCACGTGCTCACAGGCAACAATCCACCGCCCCCGCACAACCACCGGGGTACTCTCGGCTCCCAAGCTGCTCGCCGTGCTCACCGGCACCACAGACGCAACGGGGTCCACCGAAACACCCCTCAAGCGTCGACCCCGCCGGCCCGCCAAACAACCACTTACCCAGCCGAACGGTCGGCACTAATTCTCATCCTCCACCGCGGGGCGACGCCCCCCGGACAGCTACTCGCGCCATGTCACGCGCTGTCGCAGCGGATTAGATACGCCCGTTCGGGAAGATCGTCCTGACGGCTTGGGTGATGGTTTCGCGTGCGGTGGCCTCGTCGGCAGCTTGCAGCGACTCGATCACCATGATGTAACGACGGTCGGAGCCCACGACACCGGTCGACAGGTGCATCCAGTTCGCCCCGATACAGCACATCCACCCTTGTTTGACCGCGACCGGCTCCGCGTACAACCCATCGGGAATGCCGAACCGCTGGGGATAGCCGTCGACGCCTGTCGGGGTGGAACGGGCCAGGTCGTTCACGATGAACCCGGCGCGGTCGAGCGGCAGTCCACCCGTGCCGTCGAGCAGCATTTCGTAGTAGCGGATCAGATCAGGTGAGGTACTGATCGTGTTCCACCAGCGCCCGTCGCTGGGCGGCATGGTCGACGTCAGTCCATACCGGGCGGCGACTTGGGTGATGGTGGCGTCGCCGCCGAGCTGATTCCAGAACCTCTCGGCGGCGCCATCGTCGGATGACCGCAGCATGAGGTCCAGAGCCTGGTGATCGTCCGCGGTGAGGGCGAGTTTGCCCTGTGATTCCTGCAGGAGCAACTGGTCGGCGATGAACAGTTTGGAGACCGAGGCGGTCGCGATGATCGAGGTGTTGCCGTTGGAGACCAGTTGCCGAGTCGCGCGATCGAGAACGGCGACCGACAAGGTAGCGCCCTCGGCGGCGGCCTGGTCGGTCGCCTGCTGGATGCGTTCCTGCACTCCGCTCAACCCGGCGCCGGGCAGCAGCGCATCCGGTGCGCCGGGCGGGGCGATCGCCCGCAACAACAGCTCGACGAGCTGCTGTTGCGGCTGGGCAGGGTAATGGGACGCGCTGTGATCAGGCGTGCTGTATGCCTTCGCCTGCACCTTCGCCTCACAAGCTGCAACCACGACCAATGCCACCGCCGCCGCGGCGGTGAGCATCGTCAGCGGCCGTGCTCGCATCCTTCTCCTCTTGCATCTTCCGGTATCGCGAAGACGTGCAGGTGGGCGGCCGCATTGCCATGTGCCCGGGCATCACGCAAAAGTGCGGGTCTGACTCATGCGGTTTGACCCCGTTCATATGTACCATTCGCCGGTGCTTGCGGGCGGGCGTGAACCACCCGGATTTCCTGTGATTTTCATGGCACGCACAGCGTCTGGCACAATTGACCAGTTGTCCGCGCAGGCAGGGTGTTCTCGCCTGCTGCGGCATACAGCCATAAGCCCGTACCCATCGGCTTGATAAGCGCCTCACGCCCGCGTGTCGGCGGTTCACCAGGCCGCGAACCGGAGGAAGTGTCTTTCCCATGAACAGGCTGGACTTCGTCGACAAGGCGTCGCTGCGCGACGACATCCCGGCCTTCAGCCCGGGCGACACCATCAACGTGCACGTCAAGGTCATCGAGGGCGCCAAGGAACGTATCCAGGTGTTCAAGGGCGTGGTGATCCGTCGGCAGGGCGGGGGTATCCGCGAGACGTTCACCGTACGTAAGGAAAGCTACGGCGTCGGCGTCGAACGGACTTTCCCCGTGCATTCCCCGAACATTGACCACATCGAGGTGGTGACCCGCGGCGACGTCCGCCGCGCCAAGCTGTACTACCTGCGCGAGCTTCGCGGCAAGAAGGCCAAGATCAAGGAAAAGCGCTGACCGGCACTGCCGTGGTAACCGGGGCGGCCCTGACGCGCCAGTCGCGAAGGACACGGCGCGTGCTGGCTACGCTGATCCCGTGACCGAAACCACGGACTCTCCGTCTGAGCGCGAGCCCGGCGCTGATCAGGCGGCATCGAAGCCGTCTGGCCCCGAATCTGACATCACCGGCGAGACAACCCGGCCAGCAGGCACGGGTGAGTCCACAGAAGCCGACAACGGCGCATCCAAGCCGGCCAAGAAGTCGACGCTGCGGGAACTTGCCACCCTGACGGTGATCGCGGTGGTGCTCTATTACGTGATGTTGACGTTCGTGGCGCGTCCTTACCTGATTCCTTCGGAATCGATGGAGCCCACCCTGCACGGGTGTTCGACCTGCGTCGGTGACCGCATTCTGGTGGACAAGCTCACCTACCGCTTCAGCTCGCCCAAACCCGGCGATGTCATCGTCTTCAGGGGACCGCCCTCGTGGAACGTGGGTTACAAGTCGATTCGCTCGAGCAACACCCTGGTCCGCTGGGTGCAGAACGCGCTGTCGTTCATCGGCTTCGTGCCTCCCGACGAAAACGACCTGGTGAAGCGCGTCATCGCGGTCGGTGGGCAAACGGTCCAGTGCCGCTCGGACACCGGCTTGACGGTCAACGGCAAACCCCTCAGGGAGCCATACCTCGATCCGACCACCATGATGGCCGACCCGTCGGTCTACCCGTGCCTGGGCAGCGAGTTCGGACCGGTGACCGTTCCCCTCGGGCGACTGTGGGTCATGGGCGACAACCGGACCCACTCGGCGGATTCACGCGCTCACTGTCCGATGATGTGCACCGGGGATCCCATGGCGGGCACCGTGCCGATATCCAACGTGATCGGTAAGGCCCGCTTCATCGTTTGGCCGCCGTCGCGATGGGGTGTGGTGCGGTCGGTGAACCCGCAACAAGGACAGTAGCCGTGGCTGGAGTATGAATAAGACCTGGCCACCACGGACGGTGATCCGCAAAGCCGGGGGTTTGCGGGGGATGCGAACCTTGGAGTCTGCGCTGTACCGCAGCGGGCTGGGCCCGGTCGCGGGGGTGGACGAGGTGGGGCGCGGCGCCTGCGCCGGCCCGCTGGTGGTGGCGGCGTGCGTGCTGGGCCCGAATCGCTTGGAAAGCCTTGCCGCTCTGGATGATTCGAAGAAGCTTACCGAGAAGGCGCGGGAGAAGCTGTTTCCGTTGATCTGCCGTTATGCCCTGGCCTACCACGTGGTGTTCATCCCGTCGGTAGAGGTCGACCGGCGCGGCGTGCACGTGGCCAACATCGAAGGAATGCGGCGCGCGGTGGCCGGGCTGGCGGTACGACCCGGCTACGTGCTGAGCGACGGCTTCCGAGTGCCCGGGTTGGCCGTGCCGTCGCTGCCGGTGGTCGGGGGCGACGCGGCGGCCGCGTGTATTGCCGCGGCCAGCGTGCTGGCGAAGGTCAGCAGAGACCGATTGATGGTCACGATGGATGCGCACTACCCGGGATACGGTTTCGCCGAGCATAAGGGCTATAGCACGCCCGCACACACCCTCGCGCTGGCCCGGCTGGGTCCTTGCCCCGAGCATCGTTACTCCTTTATCAACGTCCGCCGGGTTGCGGACGGATCGGACGTCCGGGTGCTGACCGAGTGCGATCCGGACCCTCCGGAAGAGCGCGGCGAAGTCCGGTGAGGAAAGATGGTGCGCGAGTTCCCGCCCGGCGACGTTTCGCGCCGTGTAGCACTCAGGGCTCGGCGGGACCCTGGGCCGGGGAGTCAGGCATATTGGCTGGGAGAAGGACGTCTGAGCAGATGAGTGGCAGATGAGTGCAGAGGATCTCGAAAAGTACGAAACCGAGATGGAGCTCTCGCTGTACCGCGAATACAAGGACATCGTCGGCCAGTTCAGCTATGTCGTGGAAACGGAGCGACGCTTCTACCTGGCGAACAGCGTGGAGATGGTGCCGCGTAACGCCGACGGCGAGGTGTATTTCGAGCTGCGACTGGCCGACGCGTGGGTATGGGATATGTACCGGCCCGCTCGGTTCGTCAAGCAGGTTCGGGTGGTCACCTTCAAGGACGTCAACATCGAGGAAGTGGAGAAGCCCGAGCTGCGGCTGCCCGAATAACCCCCGTGTGGCGAGCAGTCGCATATGCTCCTGCCGGCCCGGCGTGTCGCGGGCTTTTGCGGCTGCTCGGCAGAAGACCGCTGGCTACTGATCCTGGGGCGGCAGCTGGCCCCGGTTCTCGATGACCTTGCGCGCCACGTCCGCCAATTTGATATTCAGGCTCTGGGAATGGCGCCGCAGCACGTCGAACGCGTGGTCCTCGGTCATGTCGTGCAGCAACATCAACATGCCAACCGCCTTGCCGATCTCGCGGTTGCTGAGCAGCCCTCGGCGCAGGCTGGCGGCGTCTTCCCCGTGGGCGACGGCGTTGACGGCCACACTGGCGAACGAGGCAAGTACCGCCGCCCGCCCGGCGGATTCGGTGTCGAAGCGATTGGGGGCATCGGCGAACAGGTTGAGCGCGGCGGCTTTGCGTTTGTCGATTTGCAGCCGGAAGCCCATGGCGCCGCGCACCGGCGTATCGGCGACCAGCGCGGCCGCGAACTTGGGCCACTGGCTGGGCGTGGTCAGGTCTGTTTCGATCTGCGGGGTTTCTTCCTCGATCGCGTCGATGCACGGGCCGTCGCCGGCGCGCCGTTCGATTTCGTCGATGCGCTGTGCCAGCCGGTCGCTGGCGCCGACGGTGACGTAGCGGTCGTTGGTCTTCACCAGCATGCTGGCGTGGTCGCAGCCGGGAACGATCAACGTCGCCGCGACGCAGATGGCGGCGTAGATCTCGGACGGATTCGCCCCTTGATAGATGATCTCGGCCAGGGCGGAAAAGACGGTGGCCGGATCGGCCATCGTCCCGCCCGGTGTCGAGCCCTGGGAGCTGCGCTTCGGTGTGCCCGCCACGTCCCTCCCTCACTTCAGCTGCCGGGACCGGCGCCCCGACGTGCTGGCCGTAGATTACCGGCCACGGTTATGTGCTCAAGCTCCGACAGCACGTTCCAACTCTTTCAGCGATGTCTCGAGGTGGCCCAGCATGCGCTGCAGATGTGGCACGCTGCGTCTGCAGCCGACGAGCCCGAAGTCCAGATTAGCGGCGTTGTTGGTGACCGTGATGTTCATGGCCTGACCGTCGAGCGCGATGGACAACGGATAATTCCCGACCAGCTGGGCGCCCCGCCAGTACAGTGGGTCGGCGGCGCCGGGCACATTCGAAACGACGATGTTGAACGGCGGCGGAGCGGTAGCAACGAAGCCGGGAATCAGCCCTAAGACCAGACCGCCGGTGAGAAAAACCGACAGCGCCAGCTGCTGGACGCGGGGCAGCTGGCTGAACACTTCCTTGTTGTCGCGCATCGACTGGTTGATGGCGTATAGACGGACCGCCGGGTCCTCGATATGGGTGCTGAGGTTGCACAAGACCGTGCCCACCATGTTTCCGCCGCGCTCGGCGTCGCCTTCCTTTCGCAGGCTCACCGGGACCATGGCGATCAGCGGCGTGTCGGGTAGTGCGTGCTGGTCAATCAGGTAGGCGCGCAGGGCGCCGGCCGACATGGCCAGCACGACGTCGTTGACGGTCACGTTGGCGGCGTTCTTCACCGCCTTGATTCGATCCAGCGACCATGACTGTGCGGCAACCCGCCGCGCTCCGCCGATCCGGACGTTGAACATGGTCTTGGGAGCCCGGAACGGTAGCGTGAGTTGCTGCTCCAGCAAGCCGGCTCGTGCCAGGGACAGCGTCGACGGCGCCAGGGCCGCCGCCGACCCGACCGTCTGGGTGAGCAGCTGAAGCGGCGAAGATTTCCGGCCGGTATTGGTGCGTTCTCGCGGCTTCAGCGTCCACGGCACCCGGATTTCGTCGTCGTCGGGGTTTGTGGTCAATGCCCGCTGCATCAACTTCTGCGCCGACACACCGTCCTGCAGCGAATGGTGGAACTTGACGTAGACGGCGTAGCGGCCGTCGTTGAGGCCTTCCACCAGGTGTGCTTCCCATAGTGGCCGGTGTCGGTCGAGCAGGCTGCCGTGCAGCCGTGACGCCAGCTCCAGCAGCTCGCGTACCCGGCCCGGCCGAGGCAGCGCGGACCGGCGGAAGTGGTAGTCGAGTTCGACGTTCTTGTCGAAAGTCCACGCCAGGTTGGTGACAGCGCTGAAGAACGCCGGATGCTTGCAGAACATCGGCTGGATTCCGGTGCAATGGAGCATGGCCTCATAGGCTTCGGTCACGAAGTTTTCGTCAGCATGCTCCGGCGGCTGGAAGAGTTGCAGGGCGCCGACGTGCATCGGATGCTCGCGCGATTCGCCGAGCAGAAACATCGAATCGGTCGGCGTTATCAGCTTCATGTCCGTCTCCCGCGGTTGGCCTGTACAAGCGGGATAGCCACCCGCAGCGTGTGGCACACATTAGTCCGACATCAGTCGGACCCGATCGAAGCGTTTGGACGCCGGTGTCGCGGGGGAATCCAACGTCAATGGGAGTTACCGTCGCCGTTACCGGGCCGACCGGAGAGATCGGCATCTCGGCGGTGACGGCGCTCGAGCGCGAACCGGCGGTGGAGAAGATTGTCGGGATGGCGCGCCGGCCGTTCGACCCGACGGTGCACGGGTGGACGAAAACCGTTTATCAGCAGGGCGACATCCTCGATCGCGACATGGCAGACGCGTTGGTCGCCCAGGCCGACGTGGTAGTCCACTTGGCGTTCATCATCATGGGCTCACGCGCGGAGAGTGCACGGGTCAACCTGGAAGGCACCCGAAACGTGTTCGAGGCCACGGTTGCCGCGCGGCGGCCACGGCGACTGGTCTACACGTCCTCGGTCGCCGCCTACGGCTACCACTCCGACAACCCGGTACCACTGACCGAGGACACGCCCGCGCGCGGATCGCCCGAGCACTACTACTCCGAGCAGAAGGCGTCCTGCGAGGCCGAACTGGCCGAAATCACCAAAGGTTCGTCGCTGCAAGTGTTCGTCCTGCGGCCATGCATTGTCGCCGGACCCCACGCCCACGCGTTGGCCGAGGCGATACCGTGCAACCAGCTGCCGGCCCCGGTGCGGGCCTTGAGCAAGGCGCTGCCGATGTTGAAGCCGATCGTGCCCGATCCCGGTTTTCCGTTGCAGCTGGTGCACCACGACGACGTCGCGGCCGCGATCGCGCTGGCCGCCACCGCTCCGGTACCGCCGGGGGCATACAACATCGCTGCCGACGGCACGGTGACGGTGACGGATGTGGCCAAGGCGCTGGGCGGCCGCCCGGTAAGGGTGCCCGCCGCCGCGGCGTCGGCGGCCTCGGCGGCAACGGCGGCAATTTCGCGATTGCCGATGGTTCCGTCCATGCTCGAGTGGCTGCATGTCGCACGGACCTCGGTGGTGATGGACACCACCAAGGCCAAACGCGACCTCGGTTGGCGCCCGACGCACTCCTCGGCGGAGACCTTGGCGGCGCTGGCTTCGTCCATCTGACACCGGTTGGCCGGGACGACGGCCGTCCCTTGGTCGGGTACGTTGAGGCCGTGTTTAGGCGCTCGGCCGCGGTGTCAGCGGAACCTGAAATGGCCCGGTGAGGCGTGTAACGGCACGCCGGCGGGTTAAACGCTTCGCCGCCGATCAAGTGAGCACCCGACCGGAAACCCTGGTGGTCGAGGAGCCGCTGGAGATCCGCGTCAACGGTGTGCCGGTCACCGTGACCATGCGCACGCCCGGCTCGGATTTCGAACTGGCGCAAGGGTTTTTGCTTACAGAAGGGGTGATCGCCGGTCGCGCCGACGTGCTGACGGTTCGTTACTGCGATGGCCGCGGTGCGGATCGGGTCAACACCTACAACGTTGTTGACGTGACGCTGGCGCCCGGGGTAGGTCAGCCCGATCTGGACGTCACCCGCAACTTCTACACCACCTCGTCGTGCGGGGTGTGCGGCAAGGCGTCTCTGGAAGCGGTCCGGCTGATCACCCAGTTCTCACCGGGTCACGACCCCGCCACCGTCACGGTCGCGACCCTGAAGGCGATGCCCGGCCGACTTCGCGCTGCCCAGAAAGTGTTCGCCAGCACCGGCGGGCTGCACGCCGCGGCGTTATTCGGCGTGGACGGCACCATGTTTGCCGTGCGCGAGGACATCGGCCGGCACAACGCGGTCGACAAGGTCATCGGTTGGGCTCTGCAACAGGGCCGGGTGCCGCTGTCGGCCTCGGCACTGCTGGTCAGCGGCCGCGCGTCGTTCGAGCTGACCCAGAAGGCGCTGATGGCCGGGATTCCGGTGTTGGCCGCGGTTTCCGCGCCGTCGTCGCTGGCGGTCTCGCTGGCCGAGGAGTCCGGGATCACGCTGGTGGCATTCCTGCGGGAGGACTCGATGAATGTCTATACCCGGCCCGACCGCATCACTTAGCGGGATGTGATCGGCGTTCTTGGGGATGAGCGCGCGGCTGTGGATAACTGCGCCGTTCCTGGGTGCCGAGGGGTCCGGTGCTGACTTGGCTGTCGGGACGGGCATGCAGATTGACCGGCATGACGACGCAGAGGACTTTGACGCGGGCCCAGATTGGGGCGCTGGGCGAGCAACTGGCCGTGGACCATCTGACCGGTCTGGGGTTGCGGATCTTGAACCGCAACTGGCGCTGCCGGTACGGCGAACTCGATGTGATCGCCTGCGATCCAGGCGCCCGATCGGTGGTGTTTGTTGAGGTCAAGACCCGCACCGGCGACGGCTATGGCGGGTTGGCGCACGCGGTGACCGAGCCGAAGGTTCGCCGACTGCGTCGGCTGGCCGGGCTGTGGCTGGCCGGGCAGGACCGACGCTGGGCGGCGGTCCGCATCGATGTGATCGGCGTGCGGATCGGCCGGCGGCGGGCACCGGAGCTCACCCACCTGAAGGGGATCGGCTGATGGCGCTGGGACGGGCGTTTTCGGTGGCGGTGTGCGCGCTGGACGGCCAAATCGTGGAGATTGAAGCCGACATCACCTCGGGGCTGCCCGGTGTTCATCTGGTCGGTCTGCCCGACGCGGCCTTGCAGGAGTCACGCAACCGGGTCCGTGCCGCCGTCACCAATTGCAGCAACAGCTGGCCCCAGGCGCGGCTGACGCTTGCCCTGTCGCCGGCGACGCTGCCGAAGATGGGATCGGTCTACGACCTGGCCCTGGCGGCGGCGGTGCTGTCGGCGCAGCGAAAGAATCCGTGGCACCGCCTGGAGAAGACCGTGCTGCTGGGGGAGTTGTCGTTGGACGGACGGGTCCGGGCGGTCCGCGGCGTGCTCCCCGCCGTGCTGGCGGCCAAACGCGACGGCTGGCCGGGCGTCGTCGTTCCGGCGGACAATCTGGCTGAGGCCAGCCTGGTAGACGGTATCGACGTCTGGGGTGTCCGTTCCCTGGGTCAACTGCGGAGCTGGCTGAACGGTGCAGCCGGTTTGGGTGACAGGATCGTGCCGGCGGTCACCGTCGAGGAGCGATCGGCTGATCTGGCCGATGTCGTGGGCCAATCGCAAGCGCGGTTCGCGGTCGAGGTGGCCGCGGCCGGCGGCCACCACCTCATGTTGACCGGCCCGCCCGGAGTGGGCAAAACCATGCTGGCGCAACGTCTTCCGGGACTGCTGCCGCCGTTGTCGGACAGCGAGTCGCTGGAGGTCACCGCGATCCACTCGGTGGCCGGCCTGCTGTCGGAGAACACGCCGCTGATCACCCGGCCGCCGTTCGTGGCGCCGCACCACAGTTCGACCGTGGCAGCCCTTGTCGGCGGGGGTTCGGGGATGGCCCGTCCGGGAGCGGTGAGCCGGGCCCATCGCGGCGTGTTGTTCTTGGACGAGTGCGCCGAGATCAGCGTCAGCGCACTGGAGGCGCTGCGAACTCCCTTGGAGGACGGCGAGATTCGACTTGCTCGGCGCGACGGCGTGGCGTGCTACCCGGCCCGGTTCCAGCTCGTGCTGGCTGCCAACCCGTGCCCGTGTGCGCCGGCGGATCCAGCGGACTGCATCTGCGCCGCCGCCGTCAAGAGGCGTTACCTGGGGAAGCTGTCGGGACCACTGCTGGACCGGGTGGACCTGAGGGTGCAGATGCATCCGGTGCGGGCGGGGGCGATGTCGGCCGCCGAAGGGGAGCCGACCTCGCAGGTTCGCCATCGCGTGGCGTCAGCTCGAGACGCCGCCGCGCAGCGATGGCAACCGCACGGTTTCGCCACCAACGCCGAGGTCAGCGGGCCGTTGCTGCGGCGCAAGTTCCGGCCCGGCAATGCAGCGATCGCGCCACTGCGCAGGGCCCTGGATCGTGGACTGCTGAGCATTCGCGGCGTAGATCGCACGTTGCGGGTCGCGTGGAGTTTGGCGGACTTGGCCGGCCGGGGCTCGCCGAGCCTCGAGGATGTCGCCACCGCGCTGAGCTTTCGGCAGCCGGGAGCCTCGCGATGACCGCAGCGGCCGACGTGTTGCGGGCCTGGGCCTACCTGTCACGGGTTGCAGAGCCGCCCTGTGCGGAACTCGCCGCCTTGGTGCGCTGTGTCGGCCCGCTGGAGGCGGCAGATCGGGTGCGGCGCGGGCTGGTCGACGGCGACTTGGCGCGCCACACCCAGGCCAGGCGCGGCATCGACCGGGCGGCAGCAGACATTGAACTGCTCATGCGCCGCGGCGGACGACTGATCACGCCCGACGACGACGAATGGCCGGTGCTCGCCTTTGCAGCGTTCGGTGGCTCTGCAGCGCGCGCCAAGCCGTACAGCGGTTCGCCGATGGTCTTGTGGGCACGGGGCCCCGCGCGCCTTGACGAGGTGGTGCCGCGTGCCGCCGCCGTCGTCGGCACCCGGGCCGCGACTGCCTACGGCGAGCACATCGCGACAGATTTGTCCGCTGGCTTGGCCGAGCGTGACGTTGCCGTCATCTCCGGCGGCGCGTACGGCATCGATGGCGCAGCCCACCGCGCAGCACTCGATTGCGATGGCATCACCGTGGCCGTGCTGGCCGGTGGGATCGACGTGGCTTATCCGGCTGGGCATTCGTCGCTGTTGCACCGCATCGGCGAGCACGGGCTGCTGATCACCGAATACCCGCCTGGTGTGCGTCCGGCCCGCTACCGGTTCCTGACCCGCAACCGGCTGGTGGCCGCTGTCGCGGGTGCGGCGGTGGTGGTGGAAGCGGGCCTGCGCAGCGGTGCGGCCAATACCGCGGCCTGGGCCCGGGCGTTGGGCCGTGCGGTGGGTGCGGTCCCGGGGCCGGTGACGTCTTCGGCTTCGGCCGGCTGCCATGTGCTGCTGCGTGATGGCGCGGAATTGATCACCCGAGTCGACGACATTGTCGAGCTCGTCGGTCACATCGGTGAGCTGGCCGCCGAATTGCCGCGGCCCGGCACGCTCTTCGACGGCCTGAGTGAACCCGAACGTCGGGTGTATGAAGCGTTGCCCGGCCGCGGCGCCGCAACTGTCGACGAGATCGCCGCCGCTTCGGGGCTGCTGCCAGAGCAGGTGCTGGGACAGCTGGCAATCCTCGAGGTGACCGGGCTGGCTCGGCGCGACGATGGCCGTTGGCGCGTCGTCCGTGCCGATCGGGCCCGGGCGGGTTCCTCAGGCCGGCTCGTATAGTCGACAAAGGGTCGGGTTCGGACAGGAGGATACGTGGCAGGTCGACCACTGCACACCTTCGACGTCGTTGGCACCCGGCAACTCGCGCCGCATCTGGTCCGGGTGCGGCTCGGCGGCAGCGGCTTCGACACGTTCGTTCCCAACGATTTCACCGACTCCTACGTCAAGCTGGTCTTCGTCGCCGACGATGTCGATGTGGCAGGACTGCCCCGGCCGCTGACCATGGACAGCTTTGCCGGCCTGCCGCCCGCCAAGCAGCCGTCGGTACGGACCATGACCGTCCGCCGAGTAGACACCGCGGCGCGCGAAATCGCGATCGACATCGTGGTGCACGGCGAACACGGGGTGGCCGGTCCATGGGCGGCTGCGGTGGCACCCGGTCAGCAGATGTACCTGATGGGGCCGGGCGGCGCTTACGCACCCGATCCGGCCGCCGACTGGCATCTGCTGGCCGGCGACGAATCCGCGCTCCCAGCCATTGCCGCCGCGCTGGAAGCGTTGCCCGCCAAAGCGGTTGGCCAGGCATTCATCGAAGTGGCCGGCCCCGACGACGAGATCGAATTGATTTCACCGCAGTCGGTGGACGTGCACTGGGTCTACCGCGGCGGTCGCGCGGATCTGGTTCCCGAGGACCGCGCGGGCGATCACGCACCACTGATCGAGGCGGTTACCACCGCTCAGTGGCTGCCAGGTCAGGTGCAGGTGTTCATCCATGGTGAGGCGCAAGCCGTCATGCACAACTTGCGGCCCTACATCCGCAAAGAGCGCGGCGTGGAAGCCACATGGGCGTCATCGATCTCCGGTTACTGGCGGCGGGGACGCACTGAAGAGACCTTCCGGCAATGGAAGAAGGAACTGGCTGAGGCCGAAGCCGGCAGCTGAACGCCGGCTGGCATTCTCATCCCATGGCATACCGGCCCCACTTCGGTGACTACCAGAACGAGATCTATTTCCAGGGCCTGGCCGGGGTGGTGCCGTCGCTGCCGATGGTGTTCGCGGAGCTGGAGGCAAAGGCCGGGGTAGCCCTGCCGCCGTCGGTGTGGTCCTACGTCGCCGGGGGAGCGGGCGACGAGCGCACCCAGCGGGCTAACCGGGAGGCCTTCGATCGCTGGGGTTTGGTGCCGCGCATGTTCGTCGGCGCCGCCAAGCGCGACCTGTCCGTCGAGCTGTTCGGCCTGACCTTGCCGTCGCCGCTGTTCATGGCACCGATCGGGGTCATCGGGTTGTGCGCCCAGGACGGCCACGGCGACCTGGCCACCGCACGCGCGGCGGCCCGCACCGGCGTCCCGATGGTCGCCTCGACTCTCACCGTCGACCCCATGGAAGACGTCGCCGCCGTGTTCGGTGATACGCCCGGGTTCTTTCAGCTGTACACCCCGGCCGACCGCGAATTGGCCGCCAGCCTGGTACGCCGCGCCGAAACGGCCGGTTTCAAAGGCATCGTCGTCACGCTCGACACCTGGGTCACCGGCTGGCGGCCGCGCGACCTCGGCACGGCGAACTTCCCGCAGCTGCGTGGCCACTGCCTGGCCAACTACACCAGCGACCCGGTTTTCCGCGCCAGCCTGCCGCGCCCGCCGGAAGAGGACCGGCAGGGCGCGGTGCTGCGCTGGGCGCAGGTCTTCGGACAGCCGCTTTCCTGGGACGACCTCAGCTGGCTGCGTTCGCTGACCGAACTTCCCCTGATCGTCAAGGGCATCTGCCACCCCGATGACGCCCGGCGCGCCAAGGACGGCGGCGTCGACGGCATCTACTGCTCCAACCACGGCGGCCGGCAAGCCAACGGCGGCCTGCCCGCGCTGGACTGTTTACCGGCCGTTGTCGAGGCCGCCGACGGGCTGCCGGTGCTGTTCGACTCGGGGATTCGCAGCGGCGCCGACGTCACCAAGGCGCTCGCGATGGGCGCGACCGCCGTCGGCGTCGGCCGTCCCTACGCTTACGGTCTGGCGCTGGGCGGAGTCGACGGCATCGTGCACGTATTGCGCATGATGCTTGCCGAAGCCGACCTGATCATGGCCGTCGACGGTTACCCGACGCGCAAAGATCTCACCCCGGAAACACTGCGGCGCGTCGACTGAATCGCGGCACCGCGTCTGCGACGGTGAGGGCGTGCCGGATAAGGACGACGCAATCCTCGAAGAGTTCGACGACTACCTGGCGCTGCAATGCGGACGGTCGGCGCACACCCGCCGGGCATATCTGGGCGACCTGCGGTCGCTGTTCGCCTTTCTGGCCGATCGCGGGTCCGCCCTGGAAACGCTGAGCCTGCCGCTGCTGCGGGCATGGTTGGCCACTGCAGCCGGCGCGGGAGCCGCACGCACCACGCTGGCCCGGCGCACGTCGGCGGTCAAGGCATTCACGGCATGGGCGATCCGACGTGGATTGCTGACCGGCGACCCGGCCGCCCGGTTGCAGGTTCCGAAGGCGCACCGTACGTTGCCCGCCGTGCTGCGGCAGGATCAGGCGTTGGCGGCGATGACGGCCGCGAAGTCCGGTGCCGAGCAGGGTGATCCGCTGGCCTTGCGGGACAGGTTGATCGTCGAGTTGCTCTATGCCACCGGAATTCGGGTGAGCGAACTGTGCGGCCTGGACATCGACGACGTCGACACCGGGCATCGGGTGGTGCGGGTGCTCGGTAAGGGCAACAAGCAGCGCACCGTGCCTTACGGACGGCCCGTTGCTGAGGCGTTGCAGGCATGGCTGGCCGACGGCCGTCCCGCGCTCGTCACGGCCGAGTCTGGGCCGGCCCTACTGCTGGGCGCCCGGGGACGGCGGCTCGACGTGCGGCAGGCGCGCACCGTGGTGCACCAAACCGTCGCCGCGGTGAACGGCGCGCCTGATATCGGGCCGCACGGGCTGCGGCACAGTGCAGCCACACATCTCCTCGAAGGTGGTGCCGACCTGCGGGTTGTCCAGGAGTTGCTAGGCCATTCCAGTCTGGCCACCACGCAGCTCTATACCCATGTCGCGGTAAACCGGCTGCGGGCGGTGCACGATCAGGCCCACCCCCGGGCCTAGCCCGGCGACTCGAGACATGCGGGCATCGAGACGGGCGATGTCGGCTTCGTGGGCATCAATCCGATCCAGACATAGCCGCACCAGGAACGCGTGGTGATCGTTGAACCGTCCCCGCAGCGCTTCGGTCAGTGCGGGAATCTTCTTGCGCAGCTGCCGTTTAGCCAGATCGCCAACACGACCGGGTCGTGTTGGCCTGCGATGAGCGCTTCGCGCATCGCCCGCCCCGACACCCCAGTGATCTCACACGCCACCGACGACCGTTTGATCCCGGTATCTTCCATCAGTGTCTCGAGCCGCCCAATCTCTTTGGTGCGGGCCTGGGCGATGGTGGTGCGGGCCCGGGTCAGATCCCGCAACACCCGAAAGGGTTCGGGGGGCACGAACGAGGCACGCACCAGGCCATGAGCACCCAGATCAGCCAGCCAGGCCGGATCCGAGACGTCTTGCGTCCGGGCACGTTGCGGGTATGGCGGGCGTTGACCAGCATCACCTTCAGTGCGTCGTCGAGCAGAAAGTAGAACGGCTTCCAGTACGCCACGGTCGACTCGATCACCACGCAGGTGGGGCCAAAAGAGTGCCGCCGGAGTCGGAGACTCCTGTGGCTACTGCTACCGGTGTGGCGTCTGTCGACTGCTGGCGGCGAGCACCAAGAACTCAGCCTGTCAGCGGCTTGAGCCTTATCGGTGTTGATTTCACTAAACCCAGCGGGTTGACGTAGTCGGCATGCGAAGCCGGGCCCCACATTGCACCCCAATGCAGGCATGCCTGCGCAGCGCACCCGGGATGGCCGGCCAGCACGGTCCCCAGCACCGTCTGCGCCGTCACCAGCTGACCGGCCCGGACCGTCGCGCGCACCGGTTCGTAGCTGGTATGCAAGCCGCCCGGATGAGCCAGTGAAACGACCGGCCGCCCCGCCAGCAACCCGGCGAAGACAACCGTCGCGCTGCCGGGCGCGTACACGGGCTGACCCGGAGCAGCGGCCAGGTCCACACCGCGGTGTCCGGGATGCCAGTTCGGCGCGGGCGCGTCATAGCCGCGTACCACGGCGGGAGGCGGCCGCAGCGGCCACTCCAGCCGAAAATCGTCTGCAACCGCCGGCGAAGCACCGGCCAGCGTCCAGCACAGGATCAGCGCCAACCGTCGCACCGGCTCAGTGAAGCGCCACGCCAACCGCGGTACCAGTCACGGCTGACGGTTCTGGGGAGTACTTCCCGGCTGGAAAAAGCCATGAGCCCACGGGGTGTAAACTGCTCGTCGCAGCTCGTCTTTCGCGGGCTGACTTCGCGCGTCTGCACCGCGACTCCCGTTGTTCAGGAATTCGCACCGCATGCCGGGCGGTCCCGTAACAGGGTCCGGCATCGCAGCAGCCGCCAGGGCCCGGCTTCACCCGATGCCGGGCGAACAACCGACAACAAAGGAATACCGGCAATGGCCGTAGTCACCATGAAGCAGCTGCTTGACAGCGGCACCCACTTCGGGCACCAGACCCGTCGCTGGAACCCCAAGATGAAGCGGTTCATCTTCACCGACCGCAACGGCATCTACATCATCGACCTGCAGCAGACCCTGACGTTCATCGACAAGGCGTACGAGTTCGTCAAAGAGACCGTCGCGCACGGCGGCACGGTGCTGTTCGTCGGCACCAAGAAGCAGGCGCAGGAGTCCGTCGCCGCCGAAGCCACCCGCGTCGGCATGCCGTACGTCAACCAGCGCTGGCTGGGCGGCATGCTCACCAACTTCTCCACCGTGCACAAGCGGCTGCAGCGCCTCAAAGAGCTCGAGGCGATGGAACAGACCGGTGGCTTCGAGGGCCGCACCAAAAAGGAGATCCTGGGCCTGACTCGGGAGAAGAACAAGCTGGAGCGGTCCCTGGGTGGGATCAGGGACATGGCCAAGGTGCCCTCGGCGATCTGGGTCGTCGACACCAACAAGGAGCACATCGCCGTCGGCGAGGCCCGCAAACTCGGAATTCCGGTGATCGCGATCCTGGACACCAACTGCGACCCCGACGAGGTCGACTACCCGATCCCGGGCAACGACGACGCGATCCGTTCGGCCGCGCTGCTGACCAAGGTGATCGCTTCCGCGGTTGCCGAGGGCCTACAAGCGCGTGCCGGGCTGGGCCGTGGCGACGGCAAGCCCGAGGCTTCGGATTCGCTGGCCGCCGAGCCGCTCGCCGAATGGGAGCAGGAGCTGCTGGCCTCGGCAACAGCTCCGGTGACGGCCGGGGCTGGCGACCCGACGGCCGAAACCGCCACCGAATCAACCACTGACCCCTCATAGGAAGGCTGATCATTGGCGAACTTCACCGCTGCCGATGTCAAGCGGCTTCGCGAGCTCACCGGTTCCGGCATGCTCGACTGCAAGAACGCGCTGGCCGAAGCCGACGGCGACTTCGACAAGGCCGTCGAGGCGCTCCGGATCAAAGGTGCCAAGGATGTCGGCAAGCGCGCCGAGCGGGCCACCGCCGAAGGCCTGGTCGCGGCCAAGGAGGGCGTGCTCATCGAGCTGAATTGCGAGACCGACTTCGTCGCCAAGAATGCGGAGTTCCAGGCGCTGGCCGAGCAGATCGTGGCGGCGGCGGTGTCGTCGAAAGCCGCCGACGTCGACGCGCTCAAGGCGGCCCAAGCGGGTGACAAGAACGTCGAGCAAGCCATCGGCGAGCTGTCGGCCAAGATCGGGGAGAAGCTCGAATTGCGCCGCGTGGCGAACTTCGACGGCACCGTCGAGACCTACCTGCACCGGCGATCGGCCGATCTGCCGCCGGCGGTGGGTGTGCTGGTCGAGTACCAGGGTGGGGACAAGGATGCCGCCCATGCCGTCGCGCTGCAGATTGCCGCGCTCAAGGCGCGCTACTTGTCGCGCGAGGACGTGCCCGAGGACGTTGTGGCCACCGAACGCCGCATCGCCGAGGAGACCGCGAAGGCCGAGGGCAAGCCGGAGCAAGCGTTGCCCAAGATTGTCGAAGGCCGGCTGACCGGTTTCTTCAAGGACGCCGTTCTGCTTGAGCAGCCATCGGTGTCCGACAACAAGAAGTCGGTCAAGGCCCTGCTGGAGGAAGCCGGGGTCACGGTGACCCGATTCGTCCGGTTCGAGGTGGGTCAGGCCTAGCGGCAGCCCATGACCCGCATACACGCTTTCGGTGACGACGCGCTGGGCGATCTCGACGCCGTCGCCCTCGCCGAGGCCATCCGATGCGGTCGGGTGGGCCAGGCCGAGCTGGCCGAGGCTGCGATCGCGCGAAGCCAGGCCGTCAACCCCAAGCTCAACGCGGTGGCGTATGAGGCCTTTGACATAGCGCGCGATACGGCCCAGCGCGCGACGGCCGACGGGTTTTTCGGCGGCGTGCCCAGCTATATCAAGGACAACGTCGACGTCAGCGGGCTGCCGACGATGCGGGGCACCGATGCCTGGACGCCACACCGGGCGGGCAGCGACAGCGAGATCACCCGAGTGCTGCTGTCCACCGGCCTCATCGCGCTGGGCAAGACGCAGATGTCGGAGTTCGGGTTCAGCGCTGCCGCCGAACACCCGCGGCTGGGACCCGTCCGTAACCCCTGGCATACCGACTACACGGCGGGCGCCTCGTCATCGGGGTCAGGAGCGTTGGTCGCCGCCGGGGTGGTACCCATCGCGCACGCCAACGACGGCGGCGGCTCCATCCGCATTCCAGCCTCCTGCAACGGCCTGGTGGGGCTCAAGCCGTCGCGCGGCCGGCTGCCGCTGGACCCCCAGTTGCGGCGGCTGCCGATACGCATCGTCGCAAACGGGGTGCTGACCCGCTCGGTGCGCGATACCGCCGCTTTCTATCGCGAGGCCGAGCGCCTGTGGCGCCCGCCCAAACTGCCTCCGGTGGGCGATGTGACCAGCCCGGGTAAGCGACGACTGAAGATCGCAGTGATCACGCGCTCGGTTCACGTGGAGGCGAGTCCCGACGTGCGTGAACTCACGCTGAAGTCGGCCGCTTTGCTCGAAGAGCTCGGCCACCATGTCGAAGAGGTCGACCGGCCGCCGGTCCCGTCCAGTTTCACCGAGGACTTTGTGCTGTATTGGGGACTGATGGCGCTGGCGCAGGTGCGCACCGGTCGGCTTACGTTCGGCAAGACGTTCGACCGGACCCGGCTGGACAGCTTGACGTTGGGTCTGGCCCGTAATGCCCTCCGCAATTTTCATCTGCTCCCCGCCGCGGTCGTCCGGTTGCGCGGAGTCCGGCGGCACACCGCGCAATTCTTCGGTACCTACGACGCTGTGCTCACGCCCACCCTCGCCGATGCGCCGCCGCGCATCGGCTATCTCGCTCCCACCGACTACCAGCAGGTCATGGACCGGATGGCCAACTGGGTGGCATATACGCCACTGCAAAACGTCACCGGGGAGCCGGCGATTTCGCTGCCGATGGCCCAGTCCGTCAACGGGCTGCCGGTGGGCATGATGCTGGCAGCCGACCTGGGTCGGGAAGACCGGCTGCTGGAGCTGGCCTATGAACTCGAAGGGGCTCGCCCCTGGGCGCGGATCCACGCCTCCACATAGCGGGAACCAGGGCCGCCGCGTGGCCCGAGCCCACGTCAGTCCGGCGAGTATGTGTATTACCCGGCCCGTGCCGCCTCAGCGGGCCGGCCTGCCGATGATCAGTGCGGCCCAAAGCGCGCGCCCGCGGTTGCGCACCCCGTTGGTGGGATTGCCAGGCCCCGACTCGGGGTAATCGACGTCCAGATCCCAACCGTTGAGGAGCGATTGTGGGCGATGCGACCGAAGTCACCAGCGGCGTGGCCGAGCGGGCACGGCGGGAAGCCGACACTTATCGCGGCGATAGTCCGCGTCCACTTGGCGGTTACGTGATGGTCCTCGCCAGCTACGGAGTGGTGGTCGCGCTTACCGCCGTTGTCGCCGCGGCCACCGGCACAAGGTTGCCGGAGCGCTGGCGCGCACAAGACCTTCTCACGGTCACCGTCGGTACCCACAAGTTATCCCGCTCGCTGACCAAGGATGCGGTCACCAGTCCGTTGCGGGCGCCCTTTGCCCGCTACGCCGGCACCGGTGGTCCCGCCGAGGTGCACGAGGAAGTCCGGGAAGACAGCGCGTTGCGGCACAGCCTCGGTGAGCTCCTGACCTGCCCCTTCTGTCTGGACATGTGGGTGGCCACCGCCCTGGTGATCGGGCTGATCTTCGCGCCGAGGTTCACCCGTTTGGTCGCGGGCACTTTCACCGCGCTTGCCGGCGCCGACTTCCTGCAGCTGGCCTACGCGACGGCCCAGCAGGCAGCCGAGGGCTGAGAAAAGGAGGAGATCCAATGCCGAAGACGACCAAGGGCGGCAAGCCGAAGAAGAGTGAGCTGCCCAGCACGCTGCAGCGCTCCAACGCCAAGGCGCAACGCACGTTCGCCAAAGCCCATGATGCCGCCGCCGAGGAGTACGGCAGCGAGCAGCGCGCCCACCGGGTGGCCTACGCCGCCCTCAAGCACAGCTTCGAAAAAGTCGGCGACCATTGGGAGCCCAAGAAGAAGAAGGGCCCGTCGGACGAACTCGCCAAAGGCGGTGGTCCGCGCAACACCGGCCGCTCGGCGGAGGGCGTCGACGCCAACGCCAGCAAGAAACACCTGCTCGACGTCGCGCGGCGGCTCGATGTGCACGGCAGGTCGACGATGACCAAGTCTGAGCTGGTCGACGCGATCAAGAAGCACAATCGCCGTGTCCGGGGCAAGTAGGCGGTTGCCCCAGTTTCTCGGTGAAACCGGCCTCTGGTGGGTGTTGACCGCCGGTGTTTGGCTGGCCACGCTGAGCGCGCGCACGACGGCGGAATTGGCGGTGATGGCGGGGTGCACGCTGCCCGTCGCGGTGGTGGCGCGGTCGGCGCGGCGCGCCAACGCCGGCCGCTGGCAGTTCCGGATCGGCTGGCTGGGTTGGTTGGCGACGGCGGCGCGCGACATAGTGCCACAAGCCGTTGGCGTGTGGGCACATCGGTCCACCACGCGCTCCGCGACCATCAGGGCCTTGCACTTGCCCGACGAGACCCGGCCGGTAGCCGCGGCACGGCGAGCGACTGCGGTTCTGGCCCTCGCAACCACACCGGAAACCGTTGTCCTGCATTGTGCTCCGGACAAACGCTCGGTGCTGGCGCACTGCACACGGGCGCGCCCGAGCCGGCTGGAGATGGCGGTGCAACGGTGAACGCGGGAGACCTGGCGGTGCTGCTGCTACTGGTCGGGGCTTTCGTGCCGGGTGTGGTGATGTCCTCTCGAGGCCTTCCGCACCACAGGCTGGTGGGCCTCGAGTTCGCCACAGTGGCCGTGGTGATGGCGCTGACAATATATTGCGCTGCCTGGCAACGGGATTCGAGTCTGATAGTCCCGCTGGTGTTGGCACTGGTATCGCTGCCGAGCACGCTGGTCTATACCCGGCTTCTTGCCCGCAAGAGATGAACGCGCAGTCGATCGGTTGGGCCGTGGTGTTCGTCGGCGTCGCGGCGATGTCGCTCAGCGCAGTTGCCGCAACGGTGCGGGCTCAGGTGTTCGAGCGTCTGCACCTGCTGGCCGCCGCGACGTCGGTGGGCGTGCCGCTCATCGGCGTCGGACTGGTCATTGTGCGAGGCTGGACTCAGGCCTCGGCGATGCTCGTCGCAATCAGCGTGGTGGTC
Organism: Mycobacterium pseudokansasii; assembly: GCF_900566075.1. NCBI lineage: Bacteria > Bacillati > Actinomycetota > Actinomycetes > Mycobacteriales > Mycobacteriaceae > Mycobacterium > Mycobacterium pseudokansasii. The sequence continues at coordinate 2,064,992 of NZ_UPHU01000001.1, forward strand.
CTGGTGACCGCGCCGGTGGTCTCGGCGGCGACGGGACGACTGGTGGCCGAGCATGACGGCCTGATCGACGAGACGTCACCGCGATGACCGCGCTTGTCGTTTTGGCCGTTACGCTGGTCGGCGTCGCCGGAACCGTCGTTGTGCTGACCGGGGCACCCGACCGCCAGGCCATCGGATTGTCGGTGTTCGGCCTGGCTCTCGCGGTGTTGTTCGTGATGCTGCAGGCCCCCGATGTCGCGTTGTCGCAGTTGGCAATTGGCGGAGTTGTGGTGCCGCTGATGGTGATGCTCACCATCAGGGCGGTGCGTCGGCAAACCGACGAGCACCGGGGCCGCGCGACCGAGGAGGCCGGGCAGTGACCCGGGGGATTCGGACAGCAGTGTTCCTGGTCGGCGCGGCGGGGCTGGCGGCGTTGCTGTGGGCCGGGTTGAACCGAGGTGCCGGGTTTCGGACACGACCAGCACCCCTATCGGGATTTGGCTGTGGCAGAAGCGCTTTCGCGTGCCACCGGCAACGCGGTCGCATCGGTCAACTTCGATCAACGGGCACTGGACACCCTGGTGGAGGAAACCATCCTGCTGGCGTCGGTGACCGGCGTGATGACCCAGCTGCGCCCCGCCGTCGAAGAACGCGAATACCGGCCGCCGCAACACGACACCGTGTTGGACGCGACGCGGCTGGTCGGCTACCTGATGCTGCCGGTGACCATGGCGCTCGGCCTCGACCCGATTGTGCATGGCCACCTCACCCCGGGCGGCGGGTTCCAGGGCGGTGTGGTGTTGGCCGCCGGTTTGCACCTGCTCTATGTCACCGGAAGTTTCCGGGCGCTGGATCGGATGCGGCCGGTCAACGTCTTCGACATCGGGGAAGCGTTGGGGGCGGCCGGATTTGTGGTGATCGGGCTGGTCGGCTTGCTGGTAGGCGCTGTGTTTCTGCGCAACCTGTTGCCGATCGGCACGCTGGGCAACCTGTTTTCGGGGGGTTCGGTGGCGCTGCTCAACGTCGCGGTCGGTGTCGAGGTGGCCTGCGGAATGACGGTGCTGCTGGCGCAATTCCTGGCCCAGGAAATCACCATCGTCACAAAGGGCGCGCCGCGGTGAGCGTCTATCCGTATTGCGTGGCCGGTTGGCTCGTATTGATCGGCGCGTTCGGTATTGTCCGCAGTCGCAACCTGATTCACGCGGTGGTGTGCCTATCGGTGGCCCAGTCAGGCACACCTACGTGCTGCTCTTGGCGGTCGGATTCCAGCGCGGCGCGGCCCCACCGATCCTCACCGGCTCCGGCATGCCGCCGCCGGCACAGGTGGTCGACCCGGTGGTCCAGGCGATGACGTTGACCGACATCGTCATCCAGGCCACGGTGACCGCGTTGCTGTTGGCGCTGGCCATCCAGATCCACAAACGCCACGGCACCCTGGACCCCGACGAGCTGTCCGCGCTGAGGGGCTGAGCAACCAGTGCAGGCGATCGCGGCCCAGCTGCTGCCGCTGCTGATCGCGGCGCCGATCCTGGCCGCCTGCCTGCTACTTGCGTTGAGCCACCGGCTGTCTGGGGCGGCAGCCGGCTGGCTGACGGTGGCGGTGTCGGTTGCCGCGACAGCTGCCGCCGGGTATGTGGCGGTGGTCGCGCGGGAACACGCGGTGCTCACCTGGATCGGCGGCTGGTCCATGCAGGGGCGGCCCTGGTGGTGAAGGCCGCGATCGTGCCGCTGCATTTCTGGCTGGCCGACGCGCACGCCGTCGCGCCGGCGGGAGTGTGCATGCTGTTTTCCGGCGTCATGGTCGAACTGGGTCTCTACGGCATGTGGCGGGTCTACTGGGTGATGTTCGCCGACGCGTTGCCGCACCCGGCGATATCCCGGACATTCCTGGTGGCTGGCGTGCTGACCGCAGTTGTGGGCGCGGTGATGTGTCTGCTGCACCGCCACCTCAAGCGGTTGCTGGCCGACTCGACCATCGGGCACCTGGGACTGTTCCTGGTGGCCACGGCGACGTTGCGGCCGGAGGCGGTCACCGGTACGGCTCTCTACGTGTTGGGTCATGCCGGAGCCAAGTCGGCGTTGTTCTTGATCGTGGGCATCCTGCTGGACCGTCACCGGACGGTGGACGAATTGGAGTTGTCCGGACGTGGTCGTGGCCAGTGGCCGCTGGCCGGGCTGTATCTGGTTGCCGCGCTGGCGCTGGCCGGGTTGCCGCCGTTCGGCACCGCGCTGGGAAAGTCGTTGTGCGAGGAAGCGATCGGCTCCGGATGGGCATCGACGTTGTTCCTTGTGACCTCGGCGGCGACCGGCGGTGCCGTGCTGCGCGCCGGGGTGCGGTGCTTCACCCGATGGGGGAGCGACGCGGAGCCATCCGCCGACACGTCGCGGGCCAGCAAAGGCGAGGAGGAGCCGGACACGGTCCTGCGCCGGACGCCGCCGAGTATGTACTTCCCGGTCGCCGTCCTGCTGCTGGGCTGCCTGGCGGCCGGGGTGGTGCCCGGCCTCGTCCAGGCCGCCGACGGCGCCGGACGGCGATTCGTCGACACCGCCGGGTATGTCGCCGCTGTTGTGGGAGGGACGGTACCCGGCGCGGCGCACAGCTGGTCGGCGAGTGGGGTGAGCCTGGCCGTCATCGGTGTGCTGGCCGCCGGTTGCCTGACGATCCTGGCATCGCGGCGAACCGACGACAGCGCGCCGTTGCGACGACCGGTGTCGACAGTGGTCCGACCGGCTGTCGCGGCGCTGCAAGCGGCTCACTCCGGCCATGTCGGCGACTACGTTGCCTGGATGTTCGCCGCCGTGACCCTGCTCGGCGCCGTCTTGGGCCTTCAGGTGCTGTGACGCGTCAGTTCATCCGATCGATTGCTGACATGATCCGAATTTCACCGTCCTGATATGGCCGTCCGTCGGGATACAGCAAGTCGTGGAACCACAGTTTGGGGACGGTCGGATAGGGGTGGTCCCAGGAGTCCCAGGGCAGGTAGGTCTGGGTCTTGCCGGCAACCAACCCCCAATTGAATGCTGCGACGTTGTAGCGCTTGGCAATTGGCAGGATTCCGGCGATGGTGCTGCCCAGCGGACGGGCCAGATATTCGGTGCACAGGATGGGCCGGCGCAGCGGCAAAAGCTCAGCGATGCGGGATTCGAAGACAGCCGGGTTTCCATAGCAATGGAAGGTGACCACGTCGGCGTTGTCCAATTGAATGGCGCAGATCGTGCTGCGACGCCGCGGATTCGCCCACTGGCCGTGCCACACGCCGCTCGTCAGCGGTTGACTCGGGTCCACTGAGCGTGCCCACTGGAACACCTCCGGGAGCAGTTCTGCCACTCGTTCCTGTTTGTCCGCCCGTTCTACGGAACGATATGGGCGGGCCGGATTGTCGGGCTCATTCCACAGGTCCCAACCCAATACGCGGTCATCGCTGCGGAATTGGCTCAGCACACCGGTGACGTAGTCGTGCAGGACAGGGCGGTAACGGCTGTCGTCGAGGTGCTCGGCGCCCGGGCTTTGCACCCAACCCGAGTTGTGCACCCCGGGCCGGGGCTCGGGTTGCGGACCCGGATGCGGGAGCGGATCCCAGCACGAGTCGAAGAAGACGAAAAGCGGCTTGATGTGATGGCGGGCGGCGATGGCGACGAACTGTGCGAGACGGCGCTGAAAGCCCCGATTGTCTTGGGCCCAAAGCTGATCGTGGAGAAACACGCGCACGCTGTTGAGCCCACACAACCGCGCCCAGCGCAGCTCGGTATCGATTAGTTGGGGGGCAAAAGTCTCGGCCTGGAACATCTCGAGCTGATTGACTGCGTTCGAGGTGATGTAATTCGCGCCGATGAGCCGCTCTTGCGCCTGGTACCAGGTGTTGGCGCGGTCGGGCGACCACTGCCCTGCTCCAGCCGCGGATGCCCGGGGCACATGAGCAAGGGCCAGACCCGCCAGCGACACCAGCGGCAGTTTGAGCACGGTTCGGCGCGGGATGACGTCACCTCGACTTCTTGCAGAATTCACACTATCGGGCCCTTCATCGGATGACGGTGGAGAGTGCCGTGTCGAACAGCCCTGTCACAGATCTGGATGCATCGGGCGTTCACCCCGGCACACCCAGCCGCCCACCGACCGTAGGGCAGTCGGCCCGTCGGTCGATGTCAGTTCATCAGCCGTTGCGTTGGCGCCGTTAGCATTTCCAGGTTATCGGTTTGGCGCCGCGCGCGGTGCCAAATGCAACGGGTTGGCAGCCTCCAAGCAGTTGACGTCGGTGGCGGTCGTGGACGGTGTTCTTCTGATGGACTGACGTGCTAGCTGACTGGTTCCCGCCACCGGGTGCAGCGTTCCCGAATCCCTGTGCTGCCAAACGTGATTGGATGTGCGGGAGTCGACACGCGTCGAATACCGGGTTGCCGGGCTACCGCGGCAACCAGCAGTCGCGCGGCCTCGGGTCAGTGCCGAGATGGCGGCTGCGCGACGGCACGCACGCCTGTCCGCAGGGCGGACACCACGGCCAGCCAATCGTCGTCGGCCAACCCGCGGGCGCCCCTCGGGTCGTAACGTTGCAGCAGCGTGGGAACCGTCGCGTGGTCCTGGCTTTCGAATCCGTGAGCCGCCAGCACATGGTGTATTTCGGTTGCGGTGAAGCCGCTTCGGTACGGTTCCCCGCGGCGCGCGACCACTCGGGTCACCCGTCGGGCACTTGCCCACCGGGTGGTCGCGGAGGCCACGCCCGCATCGATGTAGTCGACGAGCAGGCGGCTGCCCGGTGCGCACACCGTGGCGAGATCGGCAAGTGTGGCGTCGAGAGCGCGGGCGGTGAGGTACATGCTGACCCCCACCCAGACGACCACGCTGCGTCGTTCGGGGTCGAACCCGCTGGCGAGCAGTCGTTCACGCAGCTCCCCGTGCTCGAAATCGACCGGCACCCACACGGTCCGGCTGTTGGCCTGCCGTGCCAGCAGCCGTTCGGTTGTCGAGCGTTTGGCAGCCTGGGTCGTCGGCGCGTCCACCTCGAAGATCGTCACCGGCTGCCCGGCCAAGCGCAGGCTCGTCGTATCGAAGCCGGCGCCCAGCAACACCAGCTGATCGATGCCCTCGGCAATCGCGGCCATGCACAGGTCGTCGGCGTAACGGACTCTCAGCACGATATGGGCGTGGAGCCCGCCCCACCGGCGGTCGAACACGCCAAGAGCAACACCGGCAAGCCATCGGCGAGCCAACATGGCCCGCAACACGGGGTGGCGGACAAAGTGCCGGGAATACGGATCGTCGAGCAGGCGACGAGCAGGCGGCTGCAATGTTTCCGCTGCGCGTTGGGCGGCGTTGACCTGAGCGGTCAGGCTCGCCTTGCGGTCAAGTCGCCGGCCGGTCGCCCCGGTGCCGGGTTGTCGCCGAAGGTCGGGATACGCGCAGGCTTGCGACATTGCTTGCGACATGGGTTGTCCCATCGGTGTAGTAGCGATGACGGACCTTCACGTTAGGCCGTTGACCGGTATGTCAGTAAGGTCCAATTCAATACCTGTTTCGTGGACCAGTAGCGGAGCGGAAGTGGATCTACATCTCGAGCTGCCGCCCAACCGCGGCCGCCGCGCGGCGCTCGAAGATGCGCTGCGACAAGCCATCCGGGACGGGCGGCTGGCTTCCGGCGAGCGGTTGCCGTCGTCGCGGGCGTTGGCCGGGCAACTCGGCGTCGCCCGCGGGACGGTCGTCGAAAGCTATGCGCAACTGGCGGCCGAGGGCTATCTGCGTACCCGGCCCGGCGCGGTCACCGAGGTGGCTCATGGGCCCGGTGTCCGACCTCGACCCGGCGCCGAACCGGTTGCGCCCCGCATCGTCGCCGATTTCCGCCTGGGCCGGCCCGACCTGACGATGTTTCCGCGCGCGGATTGGTTACGCGCATTGCGCCGCGCCCTCCAGATAACTCCGCATTCCGAGCTCGGCCCGCTGAACCCGCGCGGATCAACGCAGTTGCGTACCATCCTGGCCAGTTACCTGGGCCGGGTACGCGGTGTGTCCACCACCGCCGAGCGGATCGTCATCTGCAGCGGCTTCACCCAGGGGTTGCGGCTGGTGTGTGACGCGCTGGGCGCGCAGGGAGCGGGATCGATCGCGCTGGAAAATCCCTGCCTTCCCGACCACCGCTTGACAGCACAGGCCAGCGGGCTCGACGTCATGGCGTTGCCTGTCGACCGCGACGGCGCCCGCCCCGACGGGTTCGACGCGTCCGGGGTTGCCGCGGCGGTGCTGACTCCGGCCCATCAAGCGCCGTTGGGGACGACGCTGTCGGCGGACCGACGCGCGCAGTTCGCCACGATCGCGGCCCAACACGACAGCTACGTGATCGAAGACGACTACGACGGCGAATTCCGCTATGACCGCCATCCCGTGGGGGCACTGCAGGGTTTGGCCCCCGAGCAGGTCATCTACGCGGGCAGTGCCAGCAAGAGCCTGGCTCCGGGGCTGCGCCTCGGCTGGCTGGTGCTGCCCGCCAGCCTGCTCGACGCCGTGGTCGAGGCCAAGCGCCGAACCGACCGCGGCACAGACATTCTCGTCCAACTGGCGTTCGCGGAGCTGATCGCCTCGGGAGCCCTGGACCGCCACATCCGGCGGATGCGCCGCCGCTACCGGCACCGCCGCGATGCGCTCGTCGACGTGCTGGGCCGGTGTGCGCCGGCGATGTCGGTGCATGGCACCGCGGCTGGTCTTCACGCCGTCGTATCACTGCCCGAGGCAAGCGCGGAGGCCGACGTCGTGGCCGGCGCCCACGAACGCCAGATCGCCCTCACGGGCTTGGCGCCGTTCTGGCACCGCGAACCGGGCTCCATCTCGGGGATCGTCGTGGGCTACGGGGCGCCGTCCGAACGCGAGTACCCCGCCGCACTGCGTCGCCTCGCGAAATTGCTGCGCGCAACGGCATGAGCACCGGGTCGGCGAATCAACGTGGCCGCGACTCTTCCGGAGTCCACGCCGGCCGTTGCCCGGGCTGGCCCGGGAACAGGAAGTCGACGAAAGCCGCAACGGTGGGTTGCGGTTCGTGGTTGGCCAATCCGGGGCGCTCGTTGGCTTCGATGAAGGTGTAGTCGGTGCCGGTGACCTCGGGCACCAGTAGGTCGATTCCGGTCACCGGGATGCCGATCGCCTCGGCGGCCTCGACCGCGACTCGGCAAAGCTCGGGGTTCACCTTGTCGGTGACGTCGCGGATCGTGCCGCCTTGATGCAGGTTGGCGGTGGACCGCACCTGCAGCCGAATGCCTTCGGGCAGAACATCATCGAGCAGCCAGCCGGCCTTGGCGACGGTGGCTTGGGTGATGTCGTCGACAGGAATGTGCGATTCGCCGCCGGTGGCAGCGGAGCGTCGGCGGCTCTCGGCCTCGATCAGGTCACCGACGGTGTGGGTGCCCGTGCCGATCACCTCCGCAGGCATCCGCAGCGCGGCGGCCACCACCCGGCCGTCGATGACCACTAAGCGTAGGTCGTCGCCCGGTGCTCGTTGCTCGATCATCACCTCGGGGTATTCCTCACGAGCGCGCGCCGACGCCGCGGTCAGCTCGTCGGGACCGTCGTCGGCGGTCACGCCCACGGTGATGCCTTTGCCTTGCTCGCCGCGGGTCGGTTTGACGACGACCTCGCCGACCTCGGTCACAAACGCGTAGTCGTCGTCGTCGAAGGTGGCCAGGCGCACCCGAGGAACGTTGAGGCCTGCCTCCTTGACCACGCGTCGCGTCAAACGCTTGTCGTCGCAGCGGCACATGGCAATCGCCGAGGTGTATTCGGATAGCGACTCGCGGGTGATCACGCTGCGGCCGCCGTGGGACAGCCGCATCTCGCCGGTCTCGGCATCCAGTACCTCGACGAGGATTCCGCGCCGCAGCGCCTCATCGGCGATGACCCGCGCGTAGGGATTGAGGTCGTCGACCGTCTCCGGCGGTGTCGTGAACAGCGGCTCGTTGATGGCGTTGCGGCGCTTGATCGCCATCACCGGGACGCGGCGAAAACCGAGCTTCTCATACAGGGCGATCGCGGCGCCGTTGTCGTGTGCCACCGACAGGTCCAGGTAGGCGCGCCCCGTGTCGCGAAAGCGGTCCACCATGGCCCGGCTCAGAGCCTCCCCGATTCCGGGCAGCCCGGCGGCCGGGTCGACCGCCAGAGTCCACATGCTCGATCCTCGCTCCGGGTCTGTGAACAGCACCTGGTGGTCGACACCGGTCACGGTACCGACCACCGCACCGTCGTCGTCACGCACGGCGATCAGGTAGGTCACCGCATCGGCATGCAGATGGTTGTGCCAGATGGTTTCGACCGGGGCGGGAACCATTGCGCACCGGACGAATACGCGATTCATGGCATCGGCATCGGCGGGGACGTGCAGCGTCCGCACCGTCACACCCACCGGAGATGACGTCGGATCCCCGTGCCCCGAATCGTCGGCGAAACGCAGCCGATAGGTGTGGCTGGGGTCGATGAACAACTCATTCGGCGCTCCGGCGACGATGACGTGCGGCTCTCGTGCGTAGATGCAGATGTCGCGCCGTCCGGGGGCCTCCTGGCGCAGCACCTCGGCCAGTGCCGCGGAATCGGCAAAGGTTTGGCCGAATATCAGCCGACCCCAACCCAAATCGAGCTCTACGTCGTTGACCATCGATTCCATCAGGTCTGGCGGCGAGGTGTCGTGCAGGCTCAACGTGATGGGCTCCGGATGGTCCTGCGAGGGATCGACCGCGGTCATGCCGCCCCGCCGTGACACGGCAACCGGGACTCCGACAAAGCGGTATAGCGGATTCCGCTGTCGCCACCCAGGACCAGTTTGCCGTTCGAGTCGACCACCGGGGGATCGACGATGGTCTGTGGCTGGATGGCACGTGCGACCGCCAGTGTCGAGCCATGCTCACCCTTCAGTTCCGGCGAACGCACTGCCGCCGACTCATCCGGCCCGTGATCACGGAATACGTCCGGATTCTCCTGTGGATATGCCATCGTCGTGTTGTTTACCCATCTTTGGGGGCGAGTACCAACATTCACCCGAACCGACGGCTCTGAGATGGGTGTGGACGCGCGCGAAGACGCCGGCCCATCCACGGATTAAGGCTTAGACCAGTAGAGATCGTGTGGTTTACTCACGAGACGACTACTTGGATTCAGGCCGTCGAGTACTTGGATTCAGGCCGTCGAGCCACCCGTTACGGTCGGGCGGCGTGTCGGCTAAGGCCGATTCGCCCCCGGTGGCCCGGTGGCCGTAGCCAAGCTCGACACGGATCAACGTCAGAGGTGAGCTTTGCCCAACAATAGTGGTGAAAACGAAAGCCTGGAGCCGCATTTCGACGATGTGCAGGCCCACTACGACCTGTCCGACGACTTCTTCCGGCTGTTCCTGGACCCGACGCAGACTTACAGTTGCGCCTACTTCGAACGCGAGGACATGACCCTCGAGCAGGCGCAGCTGGCCAAGATCGATCTCGCGCTGGGCAAGCTGGGGCTGCAACCGGGCATGACGCTACTCGACATCGGATGCGGCTGGGGCGCCACCATTGTCCGCGCACTCGAGCGCCACGACGTCAACGTCGTAGGCCTGACGCTGAGCCGCAACCAGCACGCCCACGTACAGCGACTGCTCGACGAGCATCCCAGCGCCCGAAGCAAGCGCGTGCTGCTGCAGGGCTGGGAGCAGTTCGACGAAAAGGTGGACCGCATCGTCTCGATCGGCGCCTTCGAGCACTTCGGCCGGAACCGCTACACCGACTTCTTTTCGATGGCCTACCGGGTGCTCCCTGCCGACGGGATGATGTTGCTGCACACCATCATCAAGCCCAGCGATGAGGAGTTCGCCGCACGCGGACTGCCGATCACCATGACCAAGCTGCGGTTCATGAAGTTCATCATGGACGAGATCTTTCCGGGTGGCGACCTGCCCAGTGCCAAGGTCGTCGAGGAGCACGCGCAGCAAGCCGGCTTTGCGGTCAAACTGGTCCAGCCGTTGCGACTGCACTACGCCCGCACCCTCGACACCTGGGCCGCCGCGCTGCAGGAGCACCGGGACGAGGCCATCGCGATTCAGTCCCAAGAGGTCTACGACCGCTACATGAAGTACTTGACCGGTTGCGCCGAGCTGTTTCGCGAGGGCTACACCGACGTTGCGCAGTTCACTCTGGCCAAGGGCTGAGCACACCCTTGTCACCCGGCTGCCTCGGGTGAAGCGCTGCCCGGGTCATCGCATGCCTACGCACTGCCCTGGTTACGCCGCATCCTCGTCATCGTCGTCTCCGTCGCGCAGGAGTTTCTCCGGGTGATGGAAGGTGTTGGTTCTGGGCTGCCGGTGCTCGAGGTGGGCCGGCGGGATCCATTCGGTGTCGCCGTGGGCGTTTTTCCGGGTGCTCCAGCCACCGTCGAGGAGTTTGTGGTGGGGTCCACAGGCCAGGGTGAGTTGGTCGATACCGGTGCGGCGGGTGGTCGCCCACTCCCGGACATGATGGACCTCGCAGCGATAACCCGGCACGTCGCATCCCGGCGCGCTGCACCCACGATCCTTGGCGTACAACACAATTCGTTGCCCCGGTGCGGCCAGGCGCTTGCTGTGATACAGCGCCAACGCCTTGCCTTTGTCGAAAACCGCCAGGTAGTGGTGGGCATGGCGGGCGAGGCGGATGACATCGCTCATCGGCAACAAGGTGCCGCCGCCGCTGAGTGCCTTGCCGGCCGCGGCTTCGAGGTCTTCGAGCGTGGTGGTCACAATGATCGATGCCGGTAATCCGTTGTGCTGTCCCAGGTCTCCGCTGGCCAGCAGCCCACGCAGGCCGGCCAGCAGTCCGTCATGGTTGCGCTGACTTTCCGAGCGGGTATCACGCCGGGTGGCTTCCTTCGACGGCGTACCGTCCACGCACGGGCTCTCTTCGGCCGGGCTGCACATGCCCGGGGCGGCCAGTTTTGCCCACATTGCCTCGACGGTCGCCCGCGCCTCGGGTGTCAGATAGCCGCTGATACGCGACATGCCGTCGACGTCCTGGTTGCCCAGCGTGATACCGCGCCGCCGGGCGCGGTGCTCATCGGTGTAGTCGCCATCGGGGTGCAGGCAATCCATCAGCCGCTCCGCCAGTTTGGCCAATTGGTCGGACCGGTACCGGGTGGCCAGTAGGGCCAGGTGCGCTTCGGCTTTCACTTGGGTCTCGATATCAACACATGCCGGCAGTCGGCGAAAGAAATCGCGGATCACCCGCACATGGGCCTCCCCGATCCGGCCATCCCGCTGGGCCGCCGAGGTAGCGGTCAACTGTGGGGGCAGCGGCTCACCGGTCAATGCCCGACGCGGCCCCAGGTCTGCCGCCTCACCCACTCGCCGGCCGGCCTCGCCGCGGGTGATGCGCAGCCGGTTGGCCATCGCCGCGGGCAGTCGCCCGCCCAACTCCTCCTCGCTGGCCTGCTCGGCGAGTTGATTGATCAGTGCGTGTTCGATGCTGGGCAGCTGGCGCCGAGCCGTTTCGCACCGCTCGAGCAGCGCCAGCCGTTCGGGGGTGGTCAACGCGTCGAAGGACAGCTCCTGCAGCCGCGACAGGGTCGCTTGCAGCGCGTCGAAGGCCGAGACAACCTCCTCACGGCTACTCGAACTCATGTTCGAAACACTACGCCGACCCTCCGACATTCAAGGCGCAGACAAGGACCGCCGAGCAAAGCGATTCGATGTTTTTCTCTCAGCGAACATCGACGTCGTTTCCGTCGCCGGGGCACAGCGAACCGTTATCAGCCTGCCACCACGCGGAATTCGGCCAGCGACTCGTCGGCGGCGCCTTCGACCATCACTCCCTGAGCGGCTTGGCACTGCAGATAGTCGACTATCGCATCGGTGAGTAGCTCACCCGGGGCGACCACCGCAATGCCCGGCGGATAAGGGCAGATCATCTCCGCCGAAACGCGACCGGCGGCCCTCTGCCACGGCACCATCTCGGTGGCGCCCAGGACGGCGTCGCGCGGCAGCATGACGGTCTCGGTGCGTAGTTCTGACCACGCCGGTACATCGTCGACGGTGCGCGGCGTGGCGCCGGTGTGTTCCTCGGCCAACGCCGCCATGGCGTCGACCAGCCGTTGCGCGGTGGCGGCGGTGTCGGCGTAGCTGATCAACGCCATCACCCGCCGGTGGTCGGACAGTTCCATGTGGATGCCGCAGCGTTCGCGCAACCAGTCAGCGGCCTGGAAACCGGTCAGGCCCAGCGCCGCGACGTCGACGGTGACATGGGTCGGATCGAACGCGAAAGCCCCTGGACTTTCGAGGATTTCGTCACCCATGAGGCTGAGCCCCGGCATCCGCTCGAGTTCGGATCTGACACGCAGCGCCAAGTCGATCGCGTCGCCCAGCAGCCGCTCGCCATGTTCTTGAAACTCGCGCCGGGCCGCGTCGATGGAGGACAACAGCAGCGTCGACGCGCTGGTCGATTGCTCGAGCTCGAAGACCAACGACAGCCGTGTCGAGTCGATCCGGTCGCCCTGCCTGCTGAGCACCGAGGTCTGCAGCAACCCGTTGAGCGTCTTGTGGACGCTGCCGATGCACAAGTCGGCGCCAGACGCCAGGGCCGAGGGTGGTAGGCGGCTGCAGAAGCTGTAGTCCAGTCCCCAGGCGTCGTCGGTGATCAGCGGGATGTCGTGGGCATGCGCCACCTCGGCGAGCCGGCGGACATCGGCGCTGACCCCGTAGTAGGTCGGGGTGAACACCAGGGTGGCGACCGCCTCGGGATGGTCCCGCAAGACCCACTCCAGCCGGGCGGGGTCGACCCCATGGGCGAGTTGGCAACACTCGTCGTAATCGGGTTCCACATAGACCGGCATGGCGCCGGACAGCACCAGGGCCGAAAACGCCGACTTGTGCCCGTTGCGGGCCATCACCAGCGTCTCGCCGGGGCGCACCGCCGCCATCATCGCGACGTGGACGTTCTCCGTGCTGCCGTTGGCGGAAAACAAGGTCTCGTCGGCGCCCACGGCCGCGGCGAACAGTTGCATGGCGGTCGGCTCCACCTGCCAGGACTGGTGCCGGTTGTCGACGCCCTTGTTCATCGTGACGTCGGCGCGAAACGCCTCGGACCCCATCCAGCGGGCCGCGAGCGGTGGCATCCGGCCGGTACCCGATCGGTGGGCCGGGATGCCGAAAGCGATGTCGCCGCGCTGATGGAACGCCTGGATCGCGTCGCCGATCGGGGTGGCGTCGGGCTCGGCGCGGGCCGGCCCCGCCTCGGCCTCCGCTTGCGCTTTCGTCATGTTCTTGCGGCGCTGATGATCGACGCGTGCGGAGAACGACTTTGCGGTTGTCAATTTCGTGGCCTCCCTGATGGTGTGGCGCGCTCCCCGACGCCGGTGGCCAACTCTTTGTCGCGGAGTCGACCGCCGGTGAACGGCTCGAATGGTGGTCTATTCATGCCGCCCGCTCGGAGTCCCTCATCGCCATCTCCACTTCGTTTCGTGGCCATGAGTACCCGCTGTTTGCTGCTGGTATGCGCGGTTGCGGCAGGGGTTAGCCCACCGCCCCGCGGGTACCTCTATGAGGTAACTACCCCGGAACGACCGTCGCCGGCGGGCCAACGACGTCATCTCTCAAGCCGTTACCACCTGCTTGTTGTCGCGTCGGCGGTGCCGGCAACCTTGAGGACGGGCATATGAGCGAACCGGACGCCATCATCCAGCACCTGCGAGACATCCTCGACAAGGAGCAGGGTCTGGAAAGTCTGCTCGAGCCGTCTTTGCTGAAGGCGCGCAAGTGGGCTGAGGAAGAACTGAACCCGGAGCTGCTCGCAGCATTGGAATGGCCCACCGATATCGGTCAATACGAGGACTACCTCAAGCGCTACCTCAGATGGGTTCCGCACGAGTCGAATCGCGATGCCTGGAAAAACGAGCAGCGGCAGGCCCACGAGGTCAGCGATCGGATGGGGCATTTCTACTTTCTGGTCAACCAGAAGGTCGACGGTGAGGCGCCACAGGACTCCGACGCGTTGCGGGAGTGGATGACCGAGTTCGCTCGGCGGTGGGGCGATTTTCTCGATACGCCGGAGTCGTTCAGTCCGCAGACATTGCAGTCGTTCATCGACCATGCCCCGGAGTACCGCATCGAAGAATCTCTGGTCGACGGTGTACCGGACGCCCCCAGTGGGCTGGCTGACTGCCAACCAGTTCATCGTGCGCGAAATCAACGGCGGGCTACGGCCGATCGCTGAGCCGGCCAGCAATCTGGTGGCCACGTCGCCCGCCGATTGCCGTTGTCAGCACGCCTACGACATCGACGCCGAATCCAACATCCCGGCCACAAAGGTGAAGAACCGCAAGTATGGCACCATCAAGCAGCTCTTGGAAGGCAGCGCCTACAGCGAAAGCTTTGCCCGCGGCACCTTCGTCCATTGCATGCTGCCGGTGCACGCCTACCATCGGTACCACCTGCCGGTGGCGGGGGTGATCAAGGAATCGTTCCGGATCAACGGCAAAGTATTCATGCAGGTCGGCATCGAGAATCACGAGTTGCAGGCCAGTGAAAGCGCCAGCAGTGGATACGAGTTCTCCCAGACGCGGGGCGTGGTCACCGTCGACGCCGCCGAATCCGACTGCGGCAATATCGGCGTCGTCGCGGTGATCCCGGTGGGAATGGCGCACGTCTCGTCTGTGGTGCTCACCTCGGTGGCGGGCAAGCACATGTCCAAGGGCGAAGAATTCGGCTACTTCCAGTTCGGCGGCTCCGGCATCATCATCTTGTTTCAAGAAGGTGTGAGTCGCGAGATCGATACGAGTCAGGAGTTCCGGCTCGTCGGGACACCCGTGGCGCGCTGCCGGCTGCGCTCTGCCTAACCACGGGCCGGAGACCGCCTAGGTCATGCCGAAAACTGTTGCCGCCCTGTGGATCGCGCAGATAGCCGGACATGGCGGCCGGTAACACCCAGGCCTTAGCTTAGGATCCTTCGACGCTGTGGATATGTTGGCATGTTTGTTCTGCCCGCCCATGCGCGACAAAGCTCTTGCCCCGTTTCGCTCGTCGCGGCTTGCGCGACATATACGTCGCGCCACGCGACAAAGGCCAGGCAACCCGGCCCCGGCCCACATCGGACAAACTAGGGCCCACCGGGGAGGAGCTCGACATCCTCCCCGGCAGGGGTCTGGACCGCGACGACGGCAGGCGCGCTACGCCGTTCACGCGGTACCGCAACATCGGCGAAATGAGCCGGCGGCCGGTTAGAGTCAGCGCGTCGACCGGCTCGAAGTCGCCGCCCACGCGAGCCTACTGAAGCGACCATGGATCGCAGGGACAAATCGCCGCCGAACGCGAAATAGCGCACGCATCGGCAGCTTCCGGCAGATCGGTCGCAAACCTCTTGATAGCACCAGTCCGCCCAGCCTTGCCACTCACCACCGCCGGCACTCTCCAATCAAATGACCAAAATCCGTTTCATTCGGTCGTCGGTGCGGTACCCCCTACGCGGTGAACCAAACACCGGTTGGCGTTGATTAGCGCGTCCCTTCCTCCGTTGGCTCGCGAAACCATTCGGCTGCCCGGCCATGGTGTCCATCGACGACGCGGTCACGCAGATTACGGCGACGGGCGCTCGTGGTGCAGGTGGCAGCGGTGGGGAAGGGTTGGCCGGTGGTCCCAACAGAAAGGATCCCAACAGAAAGGATGTAGGGGGAGATGACCGACCCGCTCGGCTTGTCGTTCGGGGTGGCAAACCTCGTCGCCGCGCGAACCGGCAGCGCCCCGGTGACCCGCAGCTCGGTGCTGACACTGTTCAACCAGCGCGCGCCCCAGGTGGGCACGCCCGAGGAAAACCCCAATGTGGCCGGGCCCGGACTTGCGCTGAGCGGATTCGTTGAACGGGTCGCAGACCCGGAGCCGTTGACCGCGGCCGACGGATCTGCCCACTCCGGCGCGGCCATTACTGCCGGAGCGCTCGATGCGATGGCAGGCACTGTCGGTTACGGGGCGCCCGTTGCCGTCGCGGTTCCCGCGCATTGGGGCACGCGTCAGGTCGGCGCGCTGCGGGAGGCGCTGCGGGGCCATCCTGACTTGGCGCCAGGCGCGGTACAACCGGCCTTCATCGGCGACGCCACCGCCGCGCTGGCGGCGCTGTACGCCAAACCGGGCTTTCCCACCGACGGCATCGTGGTGCTATGTGACTTCGGCGCCAGCGGCAGCAGCGTCACCTTGACCGATGCGGCGTCGAACTTCCGCCAAATCGCCGCGACCCAGCGGTACACCGACTTCTCGGGAAACCAGCTTGACCAGATGATCTTGCGGCATCTGGCGGTGCAGGCTCGCGATGCCGACGCCGCCGCCGATGCCGACGGCACCGCGCCGCTGGCGCCGCTGAGCCGACGGCTGGCCCAGTGCCGCAGTGCCAAGGAACAACTGTCGGCCGCGACGGTCGCGGTCATCCCGGCTGAGCTTCCCGGTATCGGCGAGGATGTCCGCCTGACCCGCGCCGAGTTCGAAGACCTTATCTGCCATCCGCTGCAACGATTCATCGCCAGCGTCGAGGAAGTGTTGCAACGCAACCAGATTCCACAAGGCAGACTGGCCGCCATCGCGACAGTCGGAGGGGGCGCCAGCATCCCGTTGATCACCAGTCGGCTCTCGGAGCGGCTGCAGGTGCCGATTGTCACCACGGCGCAACCCAGGTTGAACGCGGCCATCGGCGCCGCCGTCCTGGCCCAGATGAGGTCTTCAGCCGTTGGGCCGCCCCCTCAGGGCGCGGTTGGCAACGCGGCGGTCGGGACGGCCGCCGCCGCAACGGAAGGCGAAGCCGCGGCGCTCGCGCCTACTGAAGTGGTTCCGTCGGCGTGGGCAGTCGGGGCAAGCCATGCTGCGGCGGGCGAAGCGGCGGTGGACGGGGACCAATCGGCGACCTACCGTGCGCTGGCCTGGTCGCAGGAGGCCGCAGCGGGCGACCCCGCGATACCCGGCGTCGACTATGGCGATGCGGGCGCCGGCGTGATCGCCGACACCGAACAGCCCGATGCCCATTCCGACGATGCGTCCCAACGCACGCACTGGTACGGGCGTTCGTCGGTGCTCATCAGCGTGACCGGTGCGGCGGCCGTCGCACTGGTGATAGCCGCTGTGCTGGCCGTGAAGTTCGGTGCCGCGAAAAGCAAACCCGTCAATAACACCCGGGTCATCACGCCGCCCGTCGAGTCCTCCCAGCTGGTGCCGGTACCTCCACCGGCCTCGAACACCGCCTCGATCACGGTCTCGAACACGCCCACTGTCACTGCGTCGTCGACTATCGAATCGACCGAATCGGTGACGACGCCGCCGGCAACCACCGTGGCGACGACACAGCCGCCGGTGACAGCGACCCATCCGGCGACCACATATCCCACCACCCCGGCCTACCCGACGACCACCAATCCGGCCAACCCATATTCGACGACCCCATACCCGCCCGCGAACAAGAGCCTGGCACCGGCCCCACCGCCGACGACGACGACACTGGTGCCCGTCAGACCGCCATTGAATCCCTGACCCGGTGCGCCGGATGAGTCGCTCGGTGGTGCGGCTCGAGATCGGTGAACCGATTTGCCCACCAATGGAATTCGATCCCCGCCTGCTCCCTGGGTATTTGCTGGACGACGGCGCAGTTGCCGAAGCCTTCGTCTTCAGAGAACGACCGGGCGCGGATCGGCCGGGCTCGCGCCCGGTCTGCTGCCATGCCGGAGAACCACCGGTTTGCGGCCCGATTCGGCGGGGTACTTAGCAGCGGTGGCTGGTCTGCTCGGGCGACTGTTGCTCAAGGCGTGGCAGCGACTGTGGTCTTCGCCGGTGCTGACACTGAACGGCTACGTCGCATTCGATCTGCCGCGAACGGTGACCGGGTTAGCCGGATCGCTGCTGATCGGCCTGCTAGGAGTGCACGTCTACCTGTTGGCCACCCAGCCGGGCTTGCCGCTGTACTTCGTGATCTACGCCGCGGTGCTGATCGCCGGCTGTCTGATCGCGGCCGCTGCCATGGCGTTGGCACTGGAACCGATTGTGCCGCAAGTCGGTTGGTATTTCGGCAGCTTCATCTGCGGGCTCTTCCTACTTATCTATCTGGGTAGCCGGTTCGCCGGTCTGCCCGGGCTGGTGTCGCTGACCGGCCGCTGGGACCTGGCGCCCGGAACGCTTGCGGCAGCGTTCGCCGCGGGCTTCGTCGCCGTCCATGCGACGGTCCTGTCGGGCATCAACGTGGCTTATCCGCAGCGGCAGAACTGGCACGACTGAATCGGGCAGGAATGACGCAGACTATGACCGTCCTCGACTTCCCGGCGTGGCTGCGGATCGACCATTGGCTCAACGTGTTGTTCCTGACCTTGGTGATTCGCAGCGGCATCGAGATCCTGTCCACTCACCCCAAGTTGTACTGGCACGACGACAGCACACCGGGTACCGAGTGGGCGCGCTTCACCACCAAGGAGATGCCGATCAACAAGCTGTACGACACCCTCGACGAAGAGGAGGACTACAGCTCACTTTTCGCGTTGCCCGGCCACAAGAAGCTGGGCATGGGCCGTCACTGGCACTTCTTCTCGGTCATCGGGTGGATCCTCGTCGGACTGTCGTACTACATCCTGCTGTTCACCACCGGCCAGTGGCACCGGTACTGGCCGTATTCGTGGTCGATCTTCCACGAGGCGTACAACGACATCGTCACCTACCTGAGCTTCAACCTGCCGCCGCTGTTACCCGGCGGACCCGACGATGCCATCCAGAAGCTGACCTATGCCGCCGTCATCTTCTTCCTGGCGCCGTTTCAGATCCTGACGGGTGCCGCGCAGTCGCCGGCCGTCGAGGCGGCATTTCCGTGGTACGTGCGGATGTGGGGAGGCCGGCAATGGGCGCGCAGCCTGCACTTCCTGGGGCTGGTGGCGTTCCTGGTCTTCATCGTCATCCACCTGTCGATGGTGTTCTTCTGGGGCTGGGGCGAGTTGACCGCGCTGATGATCTTCGGTTCCATTCGTAACACCAACTGGGCCACCACGTGGTCGTTGGTCATCATTGCTGCCATCGTCGCGGTCCACGTCGCGGCGACGGTATGGAGTCTGCGCCGGCCCGTTCAGGTCCGCCGCGTCCTTGGCGCCGTCGTCACCGCAGTCCGCAAAGCCTTGCTGCGGCCATTGAATTCGCGGCAGAACTACCCGCAGCGAATGATCTCCATGGAACACCGGGTCAACGGCAAACCGCCGGCGAGCACCGAATACAAGGTGATGGCGGTGCACAACTTCGTCGACTGGCGATTGCGGATCGGCGGCTTGGTGGAGCACCCGGTCACCCTGGATCTGGACGGGCTGCGGGCGCTGGCCGACCGGCAGTCGCAGCGGGTCATGCACAACTGTGTCCAGGGCTGGACGAGCATCGGCGAGTGGAGCGGGCTGCCGCTGGCTTCGCTCGCCGACCATGTGCGGCCGCTGCCGCAGGCGAAATACATCTGCTTTCTGACCATGCAGGACAACGGCCGCGACGAGCCCAGTGCAGAGGGGGTAGGACAGTTCTACGAGGTGATGGACCTCGAGCTGGCGTACAAGCCGCAGACGCTGCTGGCCTACGAGATGAACGGGAAGCCGCTGCCCATCAAGCACGGAGCGCCGTTGCGGCTGCGGGTGGAGACGCAGGTGGGCTTCAAAATGGCGAAGTGGATCAACCAGATCGAGTTCATCGACGACTACTCCGGCATCGGTCACGGCCTGGGCGGCTGGCGCGAGGACAACGTCCATTACGACAAGGATGTGGAGATCTGACATGGCCGACATGGCGGTACGGCCGGAGCTGATCAACCTGAAAAGTGCCGAGCGACAGCAAGTGTCAGAGCTGGTGGCGGTCAAAGGCGGGCACTGTGCGGCGTGCGGCGGCAAGGATTTCGAGGTCGGGCATGCGCTGTATCTGGGTTTCCTGTTCCTCAATGAAGACGACGACGCCTTCATGGTGGCGTTGACCTGTCGCGACCCTGACTGCCCCACGCCGCGGACCGGAATTGTATTGGCGGCCAGGGAATTCCTGACCGACTACCAAGGAGTTTCGGACATCGGCGCGATCGCCGGCCACGCCAGGGCGGCACAGGCTAGCGCCACCTGGGGTGGCTCGGGGTGTCGGTGAACCGGGGCCGGGCCAGATCGAACCTCTCGATCAGATCCGACACCGAGCGCAGTTCGTCACACACCGATTGGAACCGGCGTTCGTCAGCCTCGCCCAGTATCCCCAGGCAGCTGTAATGCACCAGCCGGCGCAGTCGTCCGGCCAGCGCCGCCCCCCACCGGATGCTGAAGTCGTAGGTCTGGCCGTCGTCGACCTCGGCGCAGCGGCCGAGCTCTTTGAGCGCCTCGATCTGCTCGGTGAGCAGTTCGAGGTCATCGTCGACACCGAGCGGTTGGGGTGTGTTTGCTGCTGTACTCATTGGTATGGCTGTCCTAGGGGCGCGGTTTGGCCACGCTGACCAGATACGGCTGACCGCGCAGGGTCAGATACACCCGCTTCGGCCCGACCGCCATCCCGGATAGCGGCGCCATGGCGGCCGGACCGCCGAGGCCTGTCCGATAGTCGATCGTGCGCAGCACCGGGATGATCCCGTCCGAGTAGCCGGTGAAGCTCTCCGTTTCCAGCACCACCACGTCGCGGTCGGTGGCCGCGTAGATGCGGGTTTCGTCGGTGCCCAGGTAGCGAATCGGCGCCGAGAGTTGCGCGCAGCCAAGCACTTCCATGCCGTGCCCGCCTCGCCGCGAATCGACCGCGTACAGCACGCTGTCGTTGCGTCCGGCGACGTAGCTGCGCGTCACGGCCGTTCCGTCCCCCGCCGACACGGCCACATCCATCTGCAACGAGCCGCGTTCTTCCGGAGGCGACGACGGCCCTTTGTAGTAGCGGATTCCGGACGGTCCGTAGAGGTGGTACTCGATCTGGCGTCCGCGGTTGGCGCCGTCGATGGTGTCTGCGGGCTCTGCGGAGATGTCGGCGGGCGGCAATTTCCGAAAGCCGTACTGATCCACCGGCGTCACCGAAGACCCGTCCGCCGACAGCGCCAGCAACACCCGCATCCCGGCGTCTTCGGTCAGATAAGCCGGGGCCGGCCCGGCGTCGAACTCGTCGACGCGTTGCAGGCTCTCGATGTCGACGACCGTCACCCGGTCACGCTGCGGTTGCGGCACGAAGACGTGCCGATCGTCCTTCTGGCTGATCTGCAAGTTGCGCCCGACGTCCATCGGTTCCGAGAGGCGCGTATCGGCGGTCGGGGAACCGGTGACCGTGATCTTGGCGAGCCGGTGATCATCGGTGAACCCCAGCAGCGACCGGTCGCGATACGACCAGACGGGGTCACGCACCGAGGCGCCGATCGCGGTCAGCTCCACCGCCGGCGCGCTTTCCAGCGTGGCCCCGGGAGCGGAACACCCGGCCGCTGCCATGAGTCCGGCGGCTAATGCGCCAGATGCGCCAGACCAGCGCCACCGCAGACAGCGCCGGTGACAACTATCGATGGCCACGATCGTCCTTTCACCATCGCCCTAAGGGTCAGTACCCCCGCAACCGCCCGGTTACACGTGTGGTTACGGGGATCGCCGGGCGACCCCGCCCGGCCCGGCTCCGATGACAGGGGCGGTCGCTCACCAAACCAACAGCGCGCCTTAGAGAATCGGCCGTCCTCCGGTGACGGCTACCCGGGCGCCGGACATGTAACTCGCGCCATCGGATGCCAGCAGGACGTAGATCGGCGCCAGTTCGGCGGGTTGGCCGGCCCGTCCCAACGGCACGTTGTCCCCGAAGGACTGCACGCTGTCGGCGGTCATTGTGGCCGGGATCAGCGGTGTCCATATGGGACCGGGCGCCACGCTGTTGACGCGAATCCCCTTGTCGCCGAGCAGTTGAGCCAGACTTGCCGAGAAATTGGCGATGGCCGCCTTGGTTGCGGCGTAGGGCGCCAGTGTGGGGTTGGGCGTATCGGAGTTGACCGAGGAACTGCCGATGATCGAGGACCCGGGGCCCAGGTAGGGCAACGCGGCCTTGGCGAGATGAAAGTATGCGCCGACATTGAGCCGAAAGGTGTAGTCCCATTCCTCGTCGCTGATCTCGTCCAGGCTTTCGTGCATCATCTGATACGCGGCATTGTTGACCAGGATGTCGAGCCCGCCGAATTCCCGGACGGCGCGGTCGATCACCGCGCGGCAGTGCGCCGGATCGGCGAGGTCCCCCGGTACCAGGACGCAGCGTCGGCCGGCTTCTTCGACATAGCGTGCGACGTCGCGCGCGTCGTCGTGCTCGTTGAGGTATGAGATGAGCACATCGGCGCCTTCTCGCGCATACGCGATCGCCACCGCCCGGCCGATGCCGCTGTCCCCGCCGGTAATGACCGCGCGCTTACCGGTGAGTTTTCCCGAACCGCGATAGCTGGCCTCGCCGCAATCAGGAACAGGATTCATCCGGGCCTGCACCCCGGGCACGCGTTGTTGCTGTGCCGCAAAGCTCATGGCAACTTCCTTTCCGGTAATTCATGCTGACCAATTGTCAAGCGCCGCAAATGTTCAACAAACATCTGCGCAGTGGCATCAGTTCAGGATTTCCGGCTTGCCGGGCCGGCCGTGGACACGTCAGGATTGCCGTCGGCCGTTGGCTCCGGATCGCGCCATTCTTCGCTCCTGCTGGATCGGTTTCCCTGCAGGGTGCCGCTCAATTCATGCTTGAGCTCATCGTCGTTGCGCGCGCTGTGCTTGGCGTTCCCACGTTCCATAGCAGGCTCCCCCCTTTGTGAGCGGCTTGGTCCCGGCTGCAGACGGGCTACCCGTGGCCACCACGGGCTAATCAACCAATTCGTCTTCCGGCGGAATGTGCTCGGCGCCGTGGCACCTGATACCGCTGTTAATAGATGTTAATGAGAGTTGCCAATGATGTTGTCGGGCAAACGGAAGGGCGACGGGTCCGTACAGGTAGATCTGCCGATCTGGGCAACGTGTGAGGTGGCCGGGTTTGGGCCCCCGTCAGCAGGGTTATTCGTTGGGAGTGGTTAGGGCCCCGAATAAGGGAACAACTGCTTTGAACGACACGAAAGAGAGGGGATAAGCGTGAAGTTCACAACGACGGCGATGAAGACCGGCATCGGTGCCGCGGCGATAGCGGCGGCGGGTGTCTTCGGCGCGGCAACGGCGACCGCGGCGCCTCCGACCATCGAGGGCTTCGGTACGGCCGAACAGCTGGTGGACGGGCCGATGGTCACCTCCTATACGGTGGCCAATCTGCAGCCGAGCAACGTGACCATTCCGGGTTACACCCCGCACGGAAAGCTCTACCAGGCCGAGGTCACCGCCAAATCCATCAGCGGAGTCGTGACCCCGGTGGTCTCTGACTTCAACGCCCGCTCCGCCAGCGGTCAGACCTACCGGGTGATCGACACGGTGCCGGTTCCCAACGGGCTGAATCCGGCGCCGATCAATCAGGGTGACCAACGTAGCGGATTGATTTACTTCGACGTGACCGGCCAGCCGCCCAATGGCGTGGTCTACAACGACGGAGTTCAAGACGTCCTCATCTGGACCAGCAACGTCTAACCGCTGCTTGTCATCGACCTCCCCGCGTCAACGTCGACGCGGGGAGGTCTCGTTTGCCCGCATTGGCACCGGATCAATCGGGTACCCCGACGGCATGAGTGCTAGCGATCTCAGGCCTGAAGAAGTCCGCCAACAGGCACGGCGCCATGCCGATCAGGCGCGGGCGATGATGGGGGACAAGCGGGACAAGCAGGACGGTGGTCTCAGCGGCTGGGTAGCCAGACGGGCCGGGGAATGGGATCTCGACGGCCAGGACGAAACGACTCTGCACCGCCACAAGTTTGTGTGGAACCTGCTTGTCGACTACTGGTTCCGGATGGAGATAGACGGTTGGGGGAACATTCCCGAGCCGCCGGTGCTGCTGGTCGGCATTCACTCGGGGGCTCCGTTCGTCTGGGACGCGTGGACTGTGGGTCTGCAATGGTGGCGAAGGTTCGGACCGGAGCGCCCGTTGCATGGCACCGCTCACGACGCACTGATGGCGATTCCGGGAATCGGGCGATACTTCCGGTCGATGGGGGTCCTTCCCGCGGCCCCGGACGCCATCGCGACGGCATTGGCCGAGGGGCGTGACGTGGCTTTGTGGCCCGGCGGTGAGGTGGATTCGCTGCGCCCCTGGACCGAGCGTGACCGGGCCAACCTCGCCGGGCGGAAAGGCTTCGTGAAGATGGCGATTCGTGCCGGGGTGCCGATCGTGCCGATCGCGACGGTCGGCGGCGCCGACGCCATGCCGGTGCTGATTCGCGGCGACCGCCTATCCCGGGCCTTACAGCTCGATCGCCTGTTGCGGCTGAAGGTGTTTCCGCTGGCGATCTCACTGCCGTGGGGTATTGCGCCGGCAGCGCTTCCGCAGCTGCCATTGCCCGCCAAGATCCGTACCCGGTTCATGCCCGCGGTCGACCTGGACCACGACCCTGCCCGCGCCGGCGATGACGCCTATGTCGACAGCAAGTACCGCGAAGTCGAGGACACCATTCAGCACGGCATGGACGCCCTGACACGCAAGCGCGCCCTGCCGCTGTTCGGCTGAACTACTGCGCGACGGAGTCCCGGGCCGCGGTCGACGCGGGACTTACCTCCGGCTCGCGGACAATCCACCGGGGCTGTGGTGGCGTCGCCGCCCGGTAGCCCACGCTGCGGACGGTTTCCACCAGCGCGGCGTACTCGGCTCCGAGCTTGGCGCGCAGTCGTCGCACGTGAACGTCAACGGTACGGACCTGCCCGGTGCAGTCGTATCCCCACACTTCATGCATCAGCCGGGTCCGGGTGAACGCCCGCCCGGCGTGCTGCACAAGAAACGCAAGCAATTTGAATTCGGTGGCGGTCAGGCCCAGGTCTTTGCCGCCCAGAGACGCCGTATAGCTGTCGGGGTGCAGCAGAAGGTCTCCGAATTCGAGGGTGCCCTGCAGCGCGTTGCGCCGGCGGGTGATCGCCAGCCGCAACCGTGCCCGCAGCTCGGCCGCGTCGGCCGCCTCCAGCAGCACATCGTCGAAATGCCAGTCGACGTCAACCTCGATGAAATCGGCCAGCGCGACAACGGCGACCACCGCAAGTACGGGTGCGCCGGCCGTCAGCCGCCGGCATGCCCGGCGAGCCGCAGCCAGGTCGGTGCGCGCATCGATCATCGCGACGTCAGCGCCGTCGAGCTGCCATGCGTGGTAGTCGTCCAGCGGGGCACGCCGCATCGAGCGCGCGAACGATTCCAATCTCGGCAATGCCGATGGGAAGTCGGCGTCGTTGCTGATCAGCAGGACTTCCAACAGACGTCTCCCAACCTCCCGCGAGGGTCCCAGCACTTGCTGGCTCACAGCGAAGCCCTGAGTACCCGCTCGCAGGAGAATTATTCCCAGGTGTGAGCGGGCCACCGGCTCGGCTTGCGGCGCAGTCGATGAACCCGGCCCGTGTCCCGGGCCGGGTCCACCCTTCCCTCACGCTTCCCTCGAGCTGTGCCGCCCGGCTGGCGGCGCTGCCCGGCCGCGTTAGCCGACTCGTGCCGAGCAGCTTTCAGCTGGGCGCCGAATTCCCCGCAGCACCGACCGCTCAAACATCGGCATCGAGGTGCCCGCGCCGGCGGGCCGAATCATGGCCGGCTGCAGCGCTGTTAGCACCGACACCGTTTGGGTTTGCTCGCAGCGGGCAATTAGGCACCAATGACATCGCTATGGCTGGCCGGCCACAATCGGCTGCGGGAGCAATCCGATCGGCTGAACGGCCAGTTGACGTCGGCCGACGTGGTGGTCGTCGGCGCCGGTATCACCGGACTGGTCAGCGCGGTGCTGTTGGCCCGGGCCGGCAAGGAGGTGCTGGTGCTGGAAGCCCGCACCGCGGGCGCGGTGACCACCGGCAACACCACCGGAAAGCTCAGCCTGCTGCAGGGAACTACGCTGTCGAAGATCGTCGCTCGCCACGGCGACGGGCTCGCCGCCGACTACGTGCGGGGCAATCGGGAGGGTCAGGAGTGGCTGTTGAGGCACTGTGCCGTCAACCAGCTGCCGCTACAGCGCGAAGACGACTACACCTACGCCCAAAACCCCGGTGAAGTTACGTCGGCGCGCGCCGTGCTGGCCGCCTGTCACCGGGCAGGAGTCGACGCGCAGTGGGCCGATGAGGCCGATGCGCCGTTTCCGTACCACGGTGGAGTGCGGCTGGCCGATCAAGCCCAGATCGACCCTATGCCGTTGCTGGACAGCTTCATCCGGGAGCTGACCGACCGTGGCGGTCTTCTTGTGGAAGGCGCCCGGGTGCGGAAGTTGTCGCATCATCGGGGCCGTGTCCGGATGGCGGTGCGTACCGCTGACGGCGACGGCGATGTCGTTGCGGGACACTGCATCCTGGCCACCGGCATGCCCGTCTTCGACCGCGGCGGATTCTTCGCCCGGCTCAAACCCAACAGGTCCTATTGCACGGCTTTCGACGTCCCGGGCCCCATCACCCGGTCGATGTTCATCTCTGCGGGCTCGCCGACCAGGTCCGTGCGCTATGCGCCGTTCGGCGAGGGTGAGCGGCTCATCGTGGCCGGAGCCAGCCATGTCGTAGGGCGGAAGAGTCCGACAGCCGAACTCGACGAGCTGACGTCATGGGCACGACGCCACTACCCGGGCGCGGTGGCGACTCATCGCTGGTCGGCTCAGGACTACACGCCCGTCGACCAACTTCTCTATGTCGGCCCCATCCTGCCCGGTGATGAAAAGGTGCTCGTCGCCTCCGGCTTCAACAAGTGGGGACTGACCAACGGAGTGGCCGCGGCGTTGCTACTCAGCGCGCGCATTCTCGGCGAACGGATGGACTGGGCGCGTGCGTTCGCGGCGTGGAGTCCGCATGAATTGAGCGGGGTCACCACGGCTCTCACCGCCAACCTCGAGGTCGCCTATCACCTGGCCAAAGGCTGGCTGGCGCCGGCCCTCCGGCGATCCGATGGCATCGACGGCAATGGTGACGGCAACGGTGGTGTGGTCACCGGGCCACCGTGGCACCTGCAGGCGAGGTGTTCGGTGGACGGCGTCGAGCATCAGGTTTCGCCGGTCTGCCCACACCTCGGCGGGATCGTGAACTGGAACGAGGCCACTCAAGCCTGGGAATGCCCGTTGCACGGGTCGCGGTTTGCGCCGGACGGCGCGCTGCTGGAAGGACCCGCCACCCGGGACCTGAACGCCTCGTCTTAGCCTCGTCTTAGGCCGGTCTCCGGCGGGTCTTAGGCCGATTCTGGGACGCGCGCCGGCCACCGTGGTTCGAGTTCCTTCGTCGGCGGTCGTCCACCGGCGAGGTGAACCACCCCGGCTATCCCACGGCACCGCGATGAGGCAGGATGTCAGATGCCGTCCCGCGTGGTCGCCGGGATGGCACTGTCATGCGAGGAGTCTTATGGCGGAGTCCCCGGAAACTGACGTCGCCGGCTCGACGGCTCCCCGGCCGGAGGCGACAACCACCAACGGCATACCGGCTTCGGCAGTTCCGCACCCACCGTCGAGGTATAAGCGGGTGTTGCTCAAGCTCGGCGGCGAAATGTTCGGCGGCGGCCAAGTGGGACTCGATCCCGACGTGGTGGCGCAAGTCGCCCGGCAGATCGCCGAGGTGGTGCGCGGTGGGGTGCAAGTCGCCGTCGTGATCGGTGGCGGCAACTTCTTCCGTGGCGCGCAGTTGCAACAGCGCGGTATGGAACGCACCCGTTCGGACTACATGGGCATGCTCGGTACCGTCATGAACAGCCTTGCGCTGCAAGACTTTCTGGAGAAGGAAGGCATTGTCACCCGAGTCCAGACGGCGATCACAATGGGCCAGGTGGCCGAGCCCTATCTGCCGTTGCGGGCGGTGCGTCACTTGGAGAAGGGGCGGGTGGTGATCTTCGGCGCCGGCATGGGGCTGCCCTACTTCTCCACCGACACCACGGCAGCGCAGCGGGCGCTGGAGATCGGCGCGGACGTGGTCTTGATGGCTAAGGCGGTCGACGGTGTTTTCGCCGAGGATCCACGCGAGAATCCCGCGGCCGAACTACTGACCGTGATCAGTCACCGGGAGGTGATCGACCGGGGGTTGCGAGTTGCCGATACCACCGCATTCAGCTTGTGTATGGACAATGGCATGCCGATTCTGGTGTTCAACTTGCTGGTCGATGGGAATATTGCCCGTGCGGTCGCTGGTGAGAAGATCGGAACGCTGGTCACCACCTAAACGCTGGTCACCACCTAAGGGGAAGACGCGATGATCGATGATGCTCTCTTCGATGCCGAAGAGAAAATGGAGAAGGCCGTATCGGTGGCCCGTGACGACCTGTCAACCATTCGGACCGGGCGCGCCAACCCGGGTATGTTCTCCCGGATCGTCATCGACTATTACGGCACCAACACCCCGATCACCCAGCTGGCCAGTATCAACGTTCCCGAGGCACGGCTGGTCGTCATCAAGCCGTATGAAGCCAACCAGCTGCACGCCATCGAGACCGCGATTCGCAACTCCGACCTCGGAGTCAACCCCACCAACGACGGCACCCTGATCCGCGTGGCGATCCCGCAGCTCACCGAGGAGCGCCGGCGGGAGCTGGTCAAGCAGGCCAAGCACAAAGGCGAGGAAGCCCGGGTCTCGGTACGCAACATTCGTCGCAAGGCGATGGAAGAACTGCACCGCATCCGCAAGGACGGCGAGGCCGGCGAGGACGAGGTCGGCCGCGCGGAAAAGGACCTCGACAAGACCACCCACCACTACGTCGCCCAGATCGATGAACTGGTGAAACACAAAGAAGGCGAGCTGCTGGAGGTCTAGGACCGCTCAGCAGCCAATTTCGTACAGATCCGTGGCAACCACCGATGCCAGCACCGGCACCCCGGCCGACGATCCGCCGCACGGGCCGAAGAAGACCTCCCGGGCCGGACGCGACCTGCCCGCGGCCATCGCGGTGGGCTCGGGTATCGGCGCGGTCCTCGTGGCGACGCTGCTGCTCGCTCCGCGTGGCTGGGTCGCAATCTGCGCGCTGGCCATGGCCGTCGCCAGCCATGAGGTGGTGCGGCGACTACGTGGAGCCGGGTATCTGATCCCGGTGATCCCGTTGCTGCTCGGCGGGCAGGTGACAGTCTGGCTGAGCTGGCCCTACGGCGCTCGAGGCGTGCTGGCGGGCTTCGGCGCCACGGTTGTGGTCTGCATGATTTGGCGGCTGTTCATGCAGGACAAGCGGTCGTACGGCGAGGCCGGCGCCGACCGGGCCGAGTCGGGGAATTACTTGCGCGACACCTCGGCCACCGTTTTCCTGGCCGCTTGGGTCGTGCTGTTCGGTTCCTTTGCCGCGCTGCTGGTCTACCACGGCGCCGGGTGGGTGTTCTGCATGATGATCGCGGTCATCGCGTCCGACGTCGGTGGTTATGCGGTCGGGGTGCTGTTCGGCAAGCATCCGATGGTTCCGGCGATCAGCCCGAAGAAGTCCTGGGAGGGATTCGCCGGTTCGATGGTCTGCGGTATCACCGCGACAACCATCACCGCGACCTATCTGGCCGGCAAGACACCGTGGGTGGGGGCGCTGCTGGGCGTACTTTTCGTGCTCACCACTACCCTGGGCGACCTGGTCGAGTCGCAGGTGAAGCGCGACCTCGGGATCAAGGACATGGGGCGGCTGCTGCCCGGCCATGGCGGTCTGATGGACCGGCTCGACGGTGTCCTGCCGTCCGCGGTGGCGGCTTGGATAGTGCTGACGCTGCTGCCCTAACCTGCCCTAGCCTGCCCGGCAGGTCAATACTGGACACATCATGGTCGGTGAGCTGATGTTCGAGGCGCCGCGCCGCGGCATGCCACCGCGGCACCTCGCCGATCTCGACGCGGCCGGCCGCGAGTCCGCTGTCGCCGAACTGGGCCTGCCGGCGTTTCGGGCCAAGCAGCTCGCGCACCATTACTTCGGCCGCCTGATCGCCGACCCGCGCCAGATGACCGACCTGCCTGCGGCCGTTCGCGACGTGATCGCCGCGGCGATGTTCCCGACTCTGCTGACGGCGGTGCGCGACGTCGCCTGCGACGCCGGCCAGACTCGAAAGACGTTGTGGCGGGCCGTCGACGGGGCCACCGTCGAGTCGGTGCTGATGCGTTATCCGCAACGCAATACCGTGTGCATCTCGTCGCAGGCCGGTTGCGGCATGGCCTGTCCGTTCTGTGCCACCGGCCAGGGCGGTCTGACCCGCAATCTGTCGACGGCAGAGATCGTCGAACAGGTGCGGGCCGCCGCCGCGGCCATGCGGGACGACTTCGGTGATCGGCTGTCCAACGTGGTCTTCATGGGCATGGGAGAGCCGCTGGCCAACTATTCGCGGGTGCTGGCCGCCGTGCGGCGCATCACCGAGCCGCCGCCGCGCGGTTTCGGCATCTCGGCCCGCTCGGTGACGGTGTCGACGGTGGGTCTGGCCCCGGCGATCCGCAAGCTCGCCGACGAACGGCTCGGCGTGACGCTGGCGCTGTCGTTGCATGCGCCCGATGACGAGCTGCGGGACACGCTGGTCCCGGTGAACAACCGCTGGAAAGTCGACGAGGCCCTTGGTGCCGCCCGCTACTACGCCGAGGTCACCGGCCGTCGGGTGTCCGTGGAATACGCATTGATTCGTGACGTCAACGACCAACGGTGGCGGGCCGACCTGCTGGGCCGGCGGCTGCATCGCGCGCTGGGGCCGCTGGTCCATGTCAACCTCATCCCGCTGAACCCGACACCGGGTAGTGACTGGGATGCCAGCCCCAAGCCGGTGGAGCGTGATTTCGTCAAGCATGTTCGTGCGCAAGGGGTTTCGTGTACTGTCCGCGACACTCGCGGCCGGGAGATCAGCGCCGCCTGCGGACAGCTGGCCGCCGGAGGCGGGTAGCTGGAGCGGGATGAACCGCGGCACGGGGTATTACGTGATCAGGGCAAAAAGTCTGCAGGAGGGGTTTGCCATGATTGTTCGCCTACCGTCCCCGGCCAAAGCTTTCGTCGCGGGCGTTGCCGCCGTGACAAGTGCGGTTGTCCTGTTGTTCGGCGTCGCCGGTGCGCCGCGGGCGATGGCTGCCGATGATCGCCTGAATTTCACCGCAACCACTCTCAACGGCGCTCCGTTCAACGGGGCCGGCCTGCAGGGCAAGCCGGCCGTGTTGTGGTTCTGGACGCCCTGGTGCCCGTTCTGCAACGCCGAGGCGCCCAGTGTCAGTCACGTAGCGGCCACCAATCCAAACGTCACGTTCGTCGGCATTGCAGCGCACTCCGACGTCGGCGCGATGCAGGGCTTCGTCGCCAAGTACGGCCTGAACTTCACCAACCTCAATGACGCCGACGGTTCGATCTGGGCTCGCTACAACGTTCCCTGGCAGCCGGCGTGGGTGTTCTACCGCGCGGATGGCTCGTCGACCTTTGTCAACAACCCGACGTCGGCTATGTCCGAGCAAGACCTCGCCGGACGGGTGGCCGCGCTGGCTTCCTGACCTCATGGACGACCTTGTGGACCAGGGTTTCGTCGGTCTGGCCTTCGCCGCTGGGCTGGTGGCCGCGCTGAACCCGTGTGGGTTTGCCATGTTGCCCGCCTACCTGCTCTTGGTGGTGCGCGGGCTGCATCCCGCAGAACGTGGGGGATTGCCGGCGCTGCTACGAGCGCTGGCGGCCACCGTGGGAATGGCGCTCGGCTTCACAACGGTGTTCGGGTTGTTCGGTGCCCTGACCATCTCGGCGGCCACGACGGTGCAGCGCTACCTGCCCTATGCGACGGTTCTGATCGGGATTGTCCTTGTCGCCCTGGGGGTTTGGCTGCTGGCGGGTCGCGAGTTGACGGCGTTGACGCCCCGGCGGTTCGGCTCGCGATGGGCACCGACGGCCCGGCTGGGATCCACATACGGCTACGGCGTCAGCTATGCGACGGCCTCGCTGTCGTGCACCATCGGCCCGTTCCTGGCGGTCACCGGGGCTGGGTTTCGGGGTGGTTCGATCGCGGGCAGCATCGCAATCTACCTGGCTTACATTGCCGGTCTCACCCTGGTCGTCGGCGTGCTTGCGGTGGGTGTAGCGGCCGCGAGTTCGGCGCTGGCCGACCGCATCCGGCGGGTCCTGCCGTTGGTCAACCGGATCAGCGGCGCGCTGTTGGTACTGACCGGACTGTACGTGGGTTACTACGGTCTCTATGAGCTGCGCCTGTTCGCGGGCGCCGGGGTGAACCCCCGGGACAGGGTGATTGCCGCCGCCGGCCGGCTCCAAGGGGTCCTCGCCGGCTGGGTGCACGAACATGGCGCCTGGCCGTGGGTTGCGGCGTTGGCCATGTTGACGCTCGGCGGGCTTGCCGGGGCCTGGTATCGCCGGGCGCGGGCGTTCTACCTGAGCCAGCCGCGCCGGCGGCCCCACAGGTCGCGCACCATCACCACGAGCACCAGTGCGGCAAACCCGATCAGGAACCAGTCCTCGACATGGCCGACGTGATTGCCGCGCAGCATCGCCAGCAGGAATACGAATATGCCCAGCCCGACGATATGCCAGGTGCGGTGGTTGATCCTGCTCCAGCCCCACTTCGCGGACGGCACCTCGGCCGGGTCAACGCCGGTGTACTGCTCCACCTCGGTACTTACCACGGCGACTCCTCCGGTTCGGGTTTGGCTTCTGGCATCGGATCGGCGGTTTCCGACATTTTGACACACGCCGGATCAGCCAGGAGTCACCTGCCGAGTGACCAACCGCGGCCACGTGCACGTCGTCGCTCACAGATGTCGCTCACATATCCAGCGGATGACGCCACCGCAGCCGGCGAAAGCGGGCGAAGCCGCGGTCGGCGCTCACCCAGGTCGCGTTGTTCTCCAGGGCGTAGGCGGCCAGATACGCGTCGGCGATGTCGTTGCCACTCGCATCGATATCGGCGGCGAGCTGCCGGAATAGCATCCAGTGCCGCTCGCCGGGGCCAAGCCGCACCGCGGCGGGTGCCGCGAGCAGGGCATCGACCGCCTGCCATGCGTCGGGCCGCCTGATCGGTTCGACGAAGATGCGGCGGTTGGTCACCACCCGGACGAAGCCGGCGAGCACGCTGTCCGGCAG
The DNA here is from genome assembly GCF_900566075.1 of Mycobacterium pseudokansasii. Taxonomy (NCBI): domain Bacteria; kingdom Bacillati; phylum Actinomycetota; class Actinomycetes; order Mycobacteriales; family Mycobacteriaceae; genus Mycobacterium; species Mycobacterium pseudokansasii. The sequence goes on from NZ_UPHU01000001.1 coordinate 2,097,979, forward strand.
ACCGAGCGGCTCGTCGTCGTTGGCCAGCCGCTCGAGCACATCCCGGTAGTTCGGGTGTTCACGCAGGTCGGCTCGATGGGCATAGACGAGAACGTTGACGTCAACGCAAAGCATCGACCGACACGCCCTCGTCCATCGCCTCCGCGACCGCGGCGCTGGACGACAGATCCACACCGGGCCGAAGCCCGCCGCTGCCGGTCGGCTGGACCCGATAGCGGGCGGTCGCCGGCTGCTCAGGCGGATTGAGACCACGCCGCACCGCGTCCTCGAGAACTGCGGCGACAGTGCGCCCGGAGCGAGCGGCCCTTGCCTTGACCTCGCGGTAGAGCTCGTCGTCGATCCGGATCGTGGTGCGCATGATGTCATCTTAGCATCAGGCTATGACATCAAGATGTTATCCGCTGATGCTAGTGGCCCCGACTCGACGATCACCATGGGTGTGGCGACGACGGGAGAGTTTGGCGGCACAATGATGAGGTGACAAACCCGAGGATGAGGTGACAAACCCGACCGACGGGCACGACGGCAGCCGCTTGCGTGTCCTGGTGCTGGGCAGCACCGGTTCGATCGGCACGCAGGCGCTGGAGGTCATCGCCGCTCACCCGAACCGCTTCGAGGTGGTGGGGTTGGCCGCCGGCGGCAAGAATCTCGACACGCTGCTGCGCCAACGCGCCGAGACCGGGGTGACCAATATCGCCATCGCCGACGATGAAGCGGCGCAGGCTGTTGGTGACGTTCCTTTCCACGGACCCGATGCCGTCACCAGGCTGATCGAGGAAACCGAAGCCGACGTCGTGCTCAACGCGTTGGTCGGTGCGTTGGGCCTGCGGCCGACGCTGGCGGCACTGGAATCCGGTGCCCGGCTGGCCCTGGCCAACAAGGAATCGCTGGTGGCCGGTGGCCCCCTGGTGCTGCGCGCCGCGCGGCCCGGCCAGATCGTGCCGGTGGACTCCGAGCATTCCGCGCTGGCCCAATGCCTGCGCGGCGGCACCCCGGACGAAGTGGCCAAACTGGTGCTCACCGCCTCCGGCGGGCCGTTCCGGGGCTGGGCTGCGGCCGACCTTGAGAGCGTCACCCCGAAGCAGGCCGGCGCACATCCCACCTGGTCCATGGGCCCGATGAACACGCTCAATTCGGCCTCGCTGGTCAACAAGGGCCTGGAGCTGATCGAAACGCACCTGTTGTTCGGCATTCCTTATGACCGCATCGACGTGGTGGTGCACCCGCAGTCGATCATTCATTCCATGGTCACCTTCATCGACGGCTCGACGATTGCCCAGGCCAGCCCGCCGGATATGAAACTGCCCATTTCGTTGGCGCTGGGCTGGCCGCGCCGGGTACCCGGCGCGGCCACCTGCTGCGACTTCGGTCACCCGCAGACCTGGGAGTTCGAACCGCTGGACAGCGACGTTTTCCCCGCGGTAGAACTGGCCCGGCACGCCGGCCAAACCGGCGGCTGCATGACCGCCGTCTACAACGCTGCCAACGAAGAAGCGGCCGAAGCGTTCCTTTCCGGCCGCATCGGCTTCCCGGCCATCGTCGGGACCATCGCCGACGTGCTCCACGATGCCGACCAATGGGCGCTTCCACCCGCTACCGTGGATGACGTACTCGACGCGCAGCGCTGGGCGCGGGAACGGGCGCGGCGCGCGGTTGCCAGAGCAAGGTCGGCCGGTGCCTGCGAAAAGGTCTCCGGAAAGGCGTGAGAAAGGTCCATACAGCCTGATGATGTTCGTTATCGGCATTGTGCTGTTCGCGCTCGCCATCCTGATCTCGGTGGCGTTGCATGAATGCGGCCACATGTGGGCAGCGCGCGCCACCGGGATGAAGGTGCGTCGCTATTTCGTCGGCTTCGGACCCACCCTGTGGTCGACGCGCCGCGGTGAAACCGAATACGGCATCAAGGCGATTCCGGCGGGCGGTTTCTGCGACATCGCCGGCATGACCCCGGTCGAGGAACTCGCTCCCGACGAACGTGACCGTGCGATGTACCGGCAGGCGACCTGGAAGCGGGTCGCGGTGCTGTTCGCCGGCCCGGGGATGAACTTCGTCATCTGCCTGATGCTGATCTATGCGATTGCGGTGATCTGGGGCCTGCCCAACCTGCATCCGCCAACGCGGGCCGTGATCGGCGAAACCGGCTGCGTCGCAGCCGAAACCAGTCAGGGCAAGCTCGAGCAGTGCGTCGGGCCCGGCCCCGCGGCCCTGGCGGGGCTGCGCGCCGGCGACGTCGTCGTCAAGGTCGGTGACACCCCGGTGTCCACGTTCGACGAGATGGCCGCTGCGGTACGCGCGATGCACGGCACCGTTCCGGTCGTCGTCGAGCGCAACGGCGCCACCATCACCGCCAACGTCACCATCGAATCCACCCGTCGCTGGTTGCCCACCGGGCAGAGTGGTCAAGTCCAGCCCGCCACCGTCGGCGCCATCGGGGTCGGAGCCCTGCGTCCCGGTCCCACCCATTACGGCGTGTTGTCCGCGATTCCGGCTACTTTCGCGTTCGCCGGCGACCTGACCATCGAGGTGGGCAAGGCACTGGCTGCCATCCCGACCAAGGTCGGCGCGCTGGTCCATGCCATCGGTGGCGGGCAGCGTGACCCCGAGACTCCGATGAGCGTGGTAGGCGCCAGCATCATCGGCGGCGACACCGTCGACCACGGGCTGTGGGTGGCGTTCTGGTTCTTCCTGGCGCAGTTGAACCTCATCCTGGGCGCTATCAACCTGCTGCCGTTACTGCCGTTCGACGGTGGTCATATCGCCGTCGCGGTATTCGAGAAGATCCGCAATACGATTCGGGCCGCTCGCGGCAAGGTGGCCGCGGCGCCGGTGAACTATCTCAAACTCATGCCGGCCACCTACGTGGTCCTGTTCTTCGTTGTCGGATACATGCTGTTGACCGTCACCGCTGATTTGGTCAACCCGATCCGGCTTTTCCAGTAACCAACCTAGTAACCAACCTAGAGAGAAGGACCGACAGTGACCGTTGGCCTGGGCCTGCCGCACCCTCCGGCGCCCACGCTTTCCCCTCGGCGCATCACCCGTCAGCTGATGGTCGGTGATGTCGGCGTCGGCAGCGACCATCCGATTTCGGTGCAGTCGATGTGCACCACCAAAACCCACGACGTCAACTCGACCTTGCAGCAGATCGCGGAATTGACTGCGGCCGGCTGCGACATCGTCCGGGTGGCCTGCCCGCGTCAGGAGGACGCCGACGCACTGGCCGAGATCGCCCGGCACAGCCAGATCCCGGTGATCGCCGACATCCACTTCCAGCCGAAATACATCTTCGCCGCCATCGACGCGGGGTGCGCGGCTGTTCGAGTTAACCCGGGGAACATCAAGGAATTCGACGGCCGGGTCGGCGAGGTCGCCAAGGCCGCCGGTGACGCGGGCATTCCGATCCGGATCGGCGTCAACGCCGGCTCGCTGGACAAGCGGTTCCTGCAGAAGTACGGCAAGGCCACGCCGGAGGCGCTGGTCGAGTCGGCGCTGTGGGAGGCCTCGCTGTTCGAGGAGCACGGCTTCGGCGACATCAAGATCAGCGTCAAGCACAACGATCCGGTGGTGATGGTCCGCGCCTACGAGTTGCTGGCCGCGCAGTGCGACTACCCGCTGCACCTCGGCGTCACCGAAGCCGGTCCCGCCTTCCAGGGCACCATCAAATCCGCGGTCGCCTTCGGGGCGCTGTTGTCCAAGGGCATCGGCGACACCATCCGGGTGTCGTTGTCGGCCCCGCCGGTCGAGGAAGTCAAGGTCGGCAATCAGATCCTCGAATCGCTGAACCTACGACCACGGACGCTGGAGATCGTGTCCTGCCCGTCGTGCGGTCGCGCCCAGGTCGACGTCTACACCTTGGCCAACGAGGTGACCGCGGGTCTCGAAGGGCTGGACGTGCCACTGCGGGTGGCCGTGATGGGCTGTGTCGTCAATGGTCCCGGGGAAGCGCGCGAGGCCGACTTGGGCGTTGCTTCCGGAAACGGCAAGGGACAGATCTTCGTTCGGGGAGAAGTGATCAAGACCGTGCCCGAATCACAGATCGTCGAGACCTTGATCGACGAGGCGATGCGGCTCGCCGCCGAAATGGAACCTGACACCGATCCGGGCACGACATCGAGCGGTTCGCCAATTGTGACCGTAAGCTGATAGACGCCAGACCCCGTTCTGGCTTCGGTTGGCACCACAGAGAGTTCTTCAGATGTCGGCTCCGCCCATCATGCGCCTGGTCGGCGAGCGACGGGTGGCTGTGGTGCGTGATGCGGCCGCGGTGTGGCGGGTGCTCGACGAAAACCCGGTCGAATCGTGCATGGTCGCCGCGCGGGTCGCGGACTATGGCATCGAGCCGAATTCGATTGGCGGCGAATTGTGGACGCGACGCGGTGGCGTGGCGGAGTCGTTGTGCTTCGCCGGGGCCAACCTCATTCCGCTGCGCGGCGGGCTGATCGATCTGAACGCGTTCGCTGACGAGGCCAAGAGCACAGCGCGGCGCTGTTCGTCGCTGGTCGGCCGGGCCGACCTCGTGTTGCCGATGTGGCAGCGGCTCGAGTCAACCTGGGGTCCCGCGCGTGACGTGCGCGACCATCAACCGCTGATGGCGATCAACACCCACCCCAGTTGTGCGATCGATCCCGAGGTGCGGCAGGTACGGCCGGAGGAACTGGATGCCTACCTGGTGGCGGCCGTGGACATGTTCATCGGTGAAGTCGGCATCGACCCGCGCATGGGCGACGGCGGCCGCGGCTACCGTCGCCGGGTGGCCAGCCTCATCGCGGCCGGGCGGGCCTGGGCCCGTTTCGAGCATGGCGAGGTGGTTTTCAAAGCCGAGGTGGGATCGCAGTCGCCATCCGTCGGGCAGATCCAGGGGGTGTGGGTTCACCCGGAACGGCGCGGCCTGGGTCTGGGCACTGCGGGCACCGCGACGGTGGCCGCGGTGATCGTCGGCAGCGGACGCATCGCGAGCCTGTACGTGAACAGCTTCAACACGGTCGCCCGCGCCGCCTACACGCGAGTCGGGTTCCGGGAAGTGGGCACCTTCGCCACGGTGCTGCTCGACTGAGCCGATGCTGCGGGTGTAACGCGGCGACGAAAACCTGGCCCGACTCGCGCCTTGGCGTCACATACGCGGCCTGGCTCAATAACGGTGGGGTCTCGGTGTGTCTGCGCGGCCGCTGCGGTCAGCCTTCTTAACATCAGTCTCGATGGTAACTCGCATAACGTTAGCCTCAGTTTTCGCAAGTGTTCTGGTCGCGGTCGCTGTACTGCCGGGGTGTACTCCTCGGCCCGAAGGCCCTGGACCGGCCGCCGAGAAGTTCTTCGCCGCGTTGGCCATCGGCGACACCGCTACCGCGGCCCAACTCACCGACAATCCCAACGAAGCCCGCGAAGCGCTCAACGCCGCCTGGGCCGGACTGCAAGCCACCCACCTGGATGCGCAGCTCCTCAGCTCGAAATACGCCGAGGATATGGGCACCGTCGCGTATCGCTTCACCTGGCATTTGCCCAAGAACCGGACCTGGAGTTACGACGGCCAGCTGAAGATGGCCCGCGACGAGGGGCAGTGGGAGGTCCGCTGGGTGACTACCGGGCTGCATCCGAAACTCGGTGAGCACCAGACCTTTTCGCTACGGTCCGATCCACCCAGACGGGCCTCGGTGAACGAACTCGGCGGTACCGATGTGCTGGCGCCGGGCTACCTGTACCACTACTCGCTGGACGCGACTGCGGCCGGTGCCGACCTCATCGGCACCGCACACGCGGTCGTGGACGCGCTGCACCCGTTCAATGACACGCTCAACGACCCGCAGCTGCTCGCCGAGCAGGCCAGCTCGTCGACCCAGCCGCTGGACCTCGGGGTCACGCTGCGCGCCGACGACAGCAACCGGGTCTTCGGCGCGATCGGCCAGCTGCCCGGCGTCGTGGTGACACCGCAGGCCGACCTCCTGCCCACGGACGACCATTTCGCACCGGTCGTCATGACCGAGGTGAAAAAGGCCGTGATCGACCAGCTCGACGGGCAAGCGGGCTGGCGGGTGGTCAGCGTCAACCAGAACGGCGTCGACGTCGCGGTGCTGCAGGAAGTCGAGCCGTCGCCGGCGCCGTCGATCACGATCACCTTGGACCGGACCGTGCAGAACGCCGCCCAGCGCGCGGTGGACGCCCGCGGCGGCAAGGCGATGATCGTGGTGATCAAGCCGTCGACCGGCGAGATTCTGGCCATCGCACAGAATCCGGGCGCCGACGCCGACGGCCCGATCGCCACCACCGGCCTGTACCCGCCGGGGTCGACGTTCAAGATGATCACCGCCGGCGCGGCCGTCGAGCGTGATATGGCCACCCCCAACACCATGTTGGGCTGCCCGGGCCACCTCGATATCGGACACCGCACCATTCCCAACTACGGTGGCTTCGATCTGGGTGTGGTGCCGTTGTCGCGGGCGTTTGCCAGTTCGTGCAACACCACATTCGCCGAACTGAGCAGTAAATTGCCGCCGCGCGGCCTGACCCAGGCGGCCAGTCGCTACGGGATCGGCCTGGACTATCGGGTGGAAGGCATCACCACGGTGACCGGTTCGGTGCCGCCGACGGTCGACCTGGCCGAGCGCACCGAGGACGGGTTCGGTCAGGGCCGGGTCCTGGCCAGCCCCTTTGGCATGGCATTGGTGGCGGCCACGGTGGCGGCGGGCAGGACGCCGGTGCCGCAGCTGATCGTCGGCCGGCCGACGGCGGTCGAGGGGGACGGCACGCCGATCAGCCCGAAGATGATCGACGCGCTGCGCCCGATGATGCGGCTGGTGGTGACCAATGGCACCGCCAAGGAGATCGCCGGCTGCGGTGAGATTTTCGGAAAGACCGGTGAAGCCGAATTCCCGGGCGGTTCGCATTCCTGGTTCGCGGGGTATCGCGGGGATCTGGCGTTTGCGTCGCTGATTGTCGGCGGCGGCAGTTCGGAGTACGCGGTGCGGATGACCAAAATGATGTTCGACATCCTGCCGCCCGGTTACCTGGCCTAACCGCGGCCTAGCCGGTCCTGTTTGCCGGCTCAGCGGCTATAAGCCGTTCTGGCCGAAAATCAGCCCGCCGGCGCCGCCCTCGCCCGACTTACCCGCAGGTACGCCACCGCCGCCGTTGCCGCCGTTGCCGCCGCTGCCCAGCAGCCAGGCGTCGCCGCCGTTGGCGCCGTCACCGCCGGGACTGAGCCCGTCGACCGACTCGCCGCCGGCGCCGCCGGCGCCGCCGTCGCCGATCAGCCCGGCCTTGCCGCCGGGGCCGCCGGGGCCGGCGCTTCCGCCGGCGGCGTGCGCGAAGCCGCCGCTTCCGCCCATCCCGCCGGACCCGAACATGATCGCGGCGTTCCCGCCGGCCCCGCCCACGCCTCCGGTGAAGTCGCCGGCGCCCCCGGCGCCGCCGGCACCCCCGTTGCCGAACAGGCCGATAGCATTGCCGCCCGCCCCGCCGTTTCCGCCCAGGGCGGCGCCTATGCCCGCCGGACCTCCGTCGCCCCCGGCTCCCCCGGATCCGAAGATCACCCCACCGGTACCGCCGGCGCCCCCGACCCCGCCGGCGTTGTGGCCGGCACCGCCGGCACCGCCAGTGCCACCGGAGCCGAACATCCCGCCGGCACCGCCGGCGCCTCCGGTCCCGCCCGTCTGGGCCAGCGACGCTCCGCCGGTGCCGCCGGCACCACCGGGACCGAACAATCCGCCGGCGCCGCCGGCGCCGCCGGCGCCGCTGTTGGCCGGGGAGCCGACCACTCCGAGCCCACCGGCACCGCCGGACCCGGCGGTGCCGAAGAGGCCGGCCGCTCCGCCGGCGCCGCCGGCACCTCCGTTGAGACCGAACCCACCGGTGCCGCCGGTCCCGCCGGTCCCGAACAGCCCGCCGGCTCCGCCGGTTCCGCCGTCACCGGCGATGACGGCTGCCGAGCCGCCACCGTTGCCGCCGTTGCCGCCGTTGCCGAACAACAGCCCGGCGGCCCCGCCGTTACCGCCCCGCTGGCCGACGGCCCCGGAGCCGCCGGCGCCCCCGTTGCCGACCAATATTCCGCCGTCTTGTCCGTTCGCCCCGGTGCCCGGGGCACCGGCGGTCCCGTTACCGATCAGCGGGCGGCCCAACAGGGTCAGCGTGGGCGCATTGATGACGTCGAGCAGATTCTGTTGGACGGTGGCGGCCTCAGCACCGGCGTACGCTGCGCCACCCGTCGTCAAGGCGCGGACGAATTGGTCGTGAAACATCGCCGCGTGGGCGCTGAGCGTCTGATAGGCGCGGGCGTGCGCGGAAAACAGGGCCGCAATGCCGGCCGACACCTCGTCGGCGCCCGCAGCCAACACCTCGAGGGTCGCGGGCGCGGCCGCCGCGTTGGCAGACGTGATCGTCGACCCGATGCCGGACACGCTCGAGGCTGTCGCAAAGATCGACTCCGGAGCGACGATCAGGTAGGACATGTGCACCTCGCGTTCGTGGCGATCCACAGATTCGCCGCACCCAAGCTTCTCCTGGCCCTCACCGGTAAGCCGAAGCCGCGACCGGTGGATCGTATCGCGATCGCGTTGGCGGGACCGGGTGTTTGCCGACGATGCAGCCGGTTCGCCGGGCCGCACCGGCCCGGTAACGGAGGTAAGTTGCGAGGGTGAGCAACGATCAGGACGAACAGGACGATCAGGAAAGGTCATGACGGACAGCGGTGGGGACATGGTGACGCTGCGGGTGTCGGACGCCGACCGGAACGGCACCATGCGGCGGTTGCACAACGCCGTCGCGCTCGGGCTGATCGATATCGACGAATTCGAGCAACGCTCGTCTCGCGTGTCCTTCGCGCGCACCCACAGCGAACTGGAGGGGCTGGTCTGCGACCTGCCCGGGCCCGGCGCGATCGTCACGTCCGCAGCCGACCGGGTGGAACTGCGTGGCTGGGCCGGGTCGTTGAAGCGCCATGGCGAATGGATGGTGCCCACCCGGCTGGCGCTGGTGCGCCGCCTGGGTTCGATCGATCTCGATCTCACCAAGGCCCGTTTCGCCGGGCCGGTGGTGGTCATCGAGCTCGACATGAAGTTCGGTTCACTGGACCTGCGGCTGCCCGACAGCGCCAGCGCTTCGATCGACGACGTCGAGGTTTATGTGGGCAGCGCCAGCGACCGCCGCAAAGACGCGTCGGCGGAGGGAACGCCGCATGTGGTGCTGACCGGCCGGATGGTCTGCGGTTCGGTGGTGATTCGGGGCCCACGCCGGGCGTTGTTGCGCCGACATCGGGCTTGACTCGCGCCGCGCCGGGGCCGCGTCACAGCAGCCGTCCTGTTCGGTGCGGCCCACCGGGGTCCCCGAGCCGGTGCCGGCACATCGAGGTGTCTGCCTGGGCGGCGGCCAATACGGCGCAACTGGACATCGCAGCGGTGGACGGCATTTGATGGCTCGTCGCGCCGGCACGACTAAGTGGTCGCTGACATAATTACAGTGACGTAATTCAGGTCCCACACTTCCGTACGGTTACGTGGCATGGTTCTCTCGACGAAGGGACCAACATGCCACGAACCAGTCCGTATCGCCTGACTCTCACCGATGCCGAGCGCACCGAGCTGAAGGCGCGGGCACGAAGATATACGTCACCGTATTCGGATGTCGTGCGGGCCAGGATCGTGCTCTACGCCGCCCAGGGGATGGGCAACGACGAGATCGCCGCACGCCTGGACACGCCCCGGCAGGTGGTGTCGAAGTGGCGTAAACGATTCTTTGACGAACGCCTCGCCGGGCTGACCGATTTGCCCCGGGGAGGACGACCCCCGAATTTTTCCCCCTGACGTGGTGGTCGCGATCAAGGCGCTGGCCTGCGAACTGCCGGCCAACACCGGCACGCCACTGGCCCGCTGGCATTGCCCCGACCTGGCCCGCGCGGCCGTCGAGCAAGGTATCGCCGCCTCGATCTCGGGCACCACGATCTGGCGCTGGCTCAGCGCCGATGCGATCAAACCCTGGCAGCACCGCTCCTGGATCTTTCCCCGCGACCCCGACTTCGGACCCAAGGCGGGCCGGGTGCTCGACCTCTACGCCCACCGCTTCGATGACACGCCGCTGCGCCCCGATGAGTACGTCATCTCCGCCGACGAGAAGACCTCCATCCAGGCCCGCATTCGCAAGCACCCCACCACACCCCCGGCACCCAGCCAGCCGGCGCGTGTCGAGGCGGAGTACTTCCGCGGCGGCTCCCTGGCCTACCTGGCAGCCTGGGACGTGCACCGCGCCAGAGTATTCGGCCGCTGCGAAGCCACCACCGGCATCGACCCCTTCGACCGGCTGGTCGACCAGGTCATGACCACTGAGCCCTATGCCACCGCGCGTCGAGTGTTCTGGGTCGTCGACAACGGCTCCTCTCACCGCGGACAGGCCAGCATCGAGCGGCTCCAGCATCGCTGGCCGAAACTGCACCTGATCCACCTGCCCGTGCACGCGTCCTGGCTCAATCAAGTGGAGATCTACTTCTCCGTCGTACAACGTAAAGTCCTCTCACCCAACGACTTCCACACACTCGATGAGGTCCAGGCCCGACTGCTCGACTTCCAGCAGTACTACGAACAGATCGCCACACCGTTCGAATGGAAGTTCACCAAAGACGATCTGAACGCCCTAGCCGAGCGCATCGCCGCCCACAAAGGCGCCGCCCTCACACCCGCCGCATAACGGACCCAACGAATACGTCACCGAAATTTCGCGCCAGACCACTAAGCTAGCGGGATGCCTGCTCGCACCGCGCTTTCTCCCGGCGTCTTGTCCCCGATGCGGCCGGTGCCCAAGTGGATCGCGCGCCCCGAATACGTCGGCAAGCCGACCGCCAAGGAGGGGACCGAACCGTGGGTGCAAACACCTGAGGTAATCGAGAAGATGCGCGTCGCCGGCCGGATCGCGGCCGGCGCCCTCGCCGAGGCCGGTAAGGCCGTTGCCCCGGAGGTATCCACCGACGAACTGGACCGGATCGCCCACGAGTACATGCTCGACAATGGCGCATATCCCTCGACGCTGGGCTACAAGGGATTCCCGAAGTCGTGCTGCACGTCGCTCAACGAGGTCATTTGTCACGGAATCCCCGACTCGACGGTGATCGCCGACGGTGACATCGTCAACATCGATGTCACCGCTTACTTCGATGGTGTGCACGGCGACACGAATGCGACCTTCCTGGCCGGCGACGTTGCCGAAGAACACCGCCTGCTGGTGGAGCGGACTCGCGAGGCGACGATGCGTGCGATCAACGCCGTCAAACCCGGGCGCGCGCTGTCGGTCATCGGACGGGTCATCGAATCCTACGCAAATCGGTTCGGCTACAACGTGGTTCGTGACTTCACCGGTCACGGCATCGGGACCACGTTCCACAACGGGTTGGTCGTGCTGCATTACGACCAGCCCGCGGTGGAAACGATCATGCAGCCGGGCATGACCTTCACCATCGAGCCGATGATCAACCTGGGCACTTTGGAATACGAGATTTGGGACGACGGCTGGACGGTGGTCACCAAGGACCGCAAGTGGACCGCGCAGTTCGAGCACACGCTGCTGGTCACCGACACCGGCGTCGAAATCCTCACGTTGTCGTGACTGTCTCACCGCGAGCAGTCGCAAAAGCCCCCTTTTCAGCGCGAAAATGGGGGCTTTTGCGACTGCTCGCTACAACTACGTGAGCGGGGCACTGCTGGTTGCCGGAACCAGTTCCGATGCCGGCAAGTCGGTGGTGGTGGCGGGCCTGTGCCGGTTGCTGGCCCGCGGCGGCGTGCGGGTGGCGCCATTCAAGGCGCAGAACATGTCCAACAATTCCGCCGTCGCCGTCGAAGGCGGCGAGATCGGCCGCGCCCAGGCCATCCAGGCTCGCGCCGCGGGTTTGGAGCCCAGCGTGCGGTTCAACCCCATCCTGCTCAAGCCGGGCAGTGACCGGACATCGCAACTCGTCATCCGGGGCAGAGTCGCCGATAGCGTCACGGCGGCCGGCTATCTGCAGCATCGCGATCGGCTAGCTGGTGTCGTGCTCGACGAATTAGCAAGTCTGCGGGCCGAGTTCGATGCAGTGATCTGCGAGGGAGCCGGATCTGCAGCCGAAACGAACTTGCGGGCAACGGATTTGGCAAATTTGGGGCTGGCGCGCGCGGCCAACCTGCCAGTGGTCGTAGTCGGCGACATCGACCGTGGAGGCTTGCTGGCCCATCTGTTCGGGACGGTCGCGGTGCTCGACCCCGACGACCAGGCACACATTGCGGGCTTCATTGTCAACAAGTTTCGCGGTGATCCTGCGCTGCTGGAGCCGGGGTTGCGGCAGCTGCTGGAGTCGACGGGCCGCCCCACCTATGGGGTGTTGCCCTACACCGACGAGCTGTGGCTCGACGCCGAGGACTCGCTGTCGGTGGTGGCGCACCGCGTCGTCGGCACGCCCGGGCCGCCCCGCGGCGACCAGTGGCTGCGGGTGGCGGCGGTGCGAGTGCCGCGGATCTCCAACTCCACCGATGTCGAGGCGCTGGCGTGTGAGCCCGGCGTGCTGGTGCGTTGGATCACCGACCCCGCGGACCTGGCCGACGCCGACCTGATCGTGCTGCCCGGCAGCAAGGCCACCATCGCCGACCTGTCGTGGCTGCGCGACCGTGGCCTGGCCGGCGTCATCGTCGATCACGCGCGGGCGGGCAGGCCGGTGCTGGGGATCTGCGGTGGCTTCCAAATGCTGTGCCGCAGAATCGAAGACACCGTTGAGTCCGGGGCCGGGGAGGTGGCCGGGCTGGGCTTGTTGGACGCCGACATCGTGTTCGCCGCGGACAAGAGGCTGCGGCGCTGGCAGTCGCCGTTGACCGGTTATGAGATCCATCACGGGCGGCTGGCCCGCTGCGCCGAGACGGGTTGGTTCGAAATCGACTCCGAGGCACAGGGCGTGCGATGCGGCGCGGTTTTCGGCACCCACTGGCACGGCCTGCTCGACAACGACGACTTCCGTCGCGCCTGGCTCACCCAGGTGGCCGCGGCCGCCGGCCGGAGCGGGTTCGTCATCGCCGACGGCGTCAACGTGGCGGCGCAACGCGACGCTCAGCTGGATCTGATGGCCGATCTGTTGGCGTCGCATATGGACGTCGAGTCGGTGCTCGGCCTGCTTGCTGGGCCGCCGCCGCAGCGGCCGTATCTGGTCAGCGAGCTGCGCGGTTAGGCAGGCGAAGTGGTCAGCAAGCCGGGTCGGTCGGCACGCTTGGTGCGCCATTTCCCGAAACGCAGATATCGTTCTCCCGTTTGCTGTAGCTTTCGGTGATCACGGCGATTGCCGGTGCTTGGTGCTTGGAGGCGCGCATGTTCGTGGCGGTGCGAGTCTTGATTGCCAGCACCGTGTTGGGGGTTTGCCACGTGTGGCCGCGCGGGTGAGGCGGCCCGGCTGAAAGAAGGCCCCTGATGAATTTCTCGGTGTTACCGCCGGAAGTCAACTCGGCACGAATGTTTTCTGGTGCCGGAGCCGGTCCGATGCTGGCTGCAGCGGTGGCCTGGGACGGGTTGGCGTTCGAATTGGCCGCGGCGGCAGCGGCTTTCGGTTCGGTGACGTCGGGACTGGCGAACAAATCGTGGCAGGGCGCCGCGGCGGCGGCGATGGCCGGCGCGGCCGCCCCCTATCTGGGTTGGCTCAATGCGGCGGCGTCGCAGGCCGAGGAGGCCGCGGGCCAGGCCCGCGTCGCAGCCGGTGCGTTCGAGGCGGCCAAGGCCGCGACGGTACATCCGGCTGCGTTGGTGGCCAACCGGGGTCGACTGCTGTCGCTGGTGTTCTCAAATCTGTTCGGGCAGAACGCCCCGGCGATCGCGGCCGCCGAGGCCGACTACGAGCGGATGTGGGCCCAGGATGCGGCGGCCATGTCGGACTACTATTCCGGGGTCTCGGCCGCCGTCGGCCGACTGACGCCGTGGCAACGTTCGCTGCACAACCTGGCCGGCCCGCTACGCGGCCTTCTCGGCGGCCCCGGACGCGCCCCGGCGACCAGTGCTGACGCTGCCGCCGTCACCACGAAGGCCGCCTCTTCCGGCGCTACCGTGATGACCGGCAATTCCGCCCAGGCCGTCAGCCCGGCCGGCGATGCGGCCTCAGCACGCGCGGTCGGCGTGAATGCTGCTGCGCCGCTGGCACTTTCAGGAATCGGCAACCAGGGCAGCGGAAACACCGGCAACGGCAACATCGGCAACAACAACTCTGGCAGCGGCAACCAGGGCAGCGGTAACCAGGGCAGCGGTAACCAGGGCAGCGGCAACATCGGCAGCGGCAACCAGGGCAGCGGTAACGAGGGCAGCGGAAATATCGGCGACAACAACCCGGGAAGCGGCAACCAGGGCAACGGCAACCGGGGCGACGGCAACATCGGCGCCAACAACGTCGGTAGCGGTAACACCGGCAGCGGCAACCAGGGCAGCGGTAACCAGGGCAGCGGCAACACCGGCGACGGCAACCGCGGCAGCAACAATCCGGGCAGCGGCAACACCGGCAACTTCAACTCCGGTGACGGCAACCGCGGCAACGGGAACCAGGGCGACGGCAACGTCGGCGCCAACAACGTCGGTAGCGGCAACACCGGTGACGGTAACGGCGGCAACGGTAATCAGGGCACCGGTAACGCCGGCGACGGCAACCGCGGCGACAACAACGTGGGCAGTGGCAATACGGGCAACAACAACGACGGTGACGGCAACGTCGGCAGCAACAACACCGGCGACGGCAACAACAACAGCGCCAACCCGGCCGTCGGCAACCCGGGCGACGGCAACATCGGCAGTGGCAACTCCGGCGACGGGAACAAGGGCGACAACAACTCCGGCAACGGAAACCTGGGCAACGCAAATATCGGCCACGGCAACAAGGGCAACAGCAACTCCGGCGACGGAAACCTGGGGCTGGGCAACAGCGGAGACGGCAACAAGGGCAACAGCAACTCCGGTGACGGCAATCTCGGCACCGGCAACACCGGCAACGCCAACAACGGCGACACCAATTCCGGCAATGGCAACCTGGGCAGCACCAACGTCGGTGACGGCAACAAGGGCGACACGAACACCGGCGACGGCAACCTGGGCAACACCAACGTCGGCGACGGCAACAAGGGCAACAACAACCGCGGCACCGGCAACGTAGGCAGCGGAAATACCGGTGACGGCAACAAAGGTGACACCAACTCCGGCTTCGGCAATGCAGGCAACAACAACACCGGCGACGGCAACCTCGGCAGCGGCAACTCCGGCTTCGGCAACAAGGGCGATAACAACCAAGGCAACGGAAATACCGGCAACAACAACACCGGCAACGGAAACTTCGGCGACACCAATTCCGGCCTGGGCAACCGCGGCAACAACAACACCGGCGACGGCAACTTCGGCAGCGGCAATTCGGGCTACGGCAACAAGGGCGACAGCAACCAGGGTTCGGGAAATCTGGGCAACGGCAACATCGGCAGCGGCAATATCGGTAACACGAACACCGGTAACGGCAACATCGGCAGCGGCAACTCGGGTAGCGGCAACCGCGGTATCGGATTAGGGACCGGCGACAACAATCAGGGCAGCGGGAACCAGGGCAGCGGCAACACGGGCAACGGCAATATCGGCAACAACAATTCTGGCAGCGGCAACCGCGGTAGCGGACTCTTGGGAACCGGCGACAACAACCAGGGCAGCGGTAACCAGGGCAGCGGCAACGTCGGCCACGGCAATATCGGCAACAACAATTCGGGCAGCGGCAACACCGGGACCGGCAACTCCGGCAGCGGTAACTTCGGCAGCACCAACCAGGGCGCCGGTAACTACGGCACCGGAAATTCCGGGCAGGGAAACCGGGGTGACGGAAATAGCGGCAGCGGCAACCTCGGCAACAACAATCCCGGCATGGGTAACATCGGAAACGCCAATCAGGGCGGCGGAAACAATGGCGTCAACAACATCGGCTGGGGCAACACCGGAAACAACAACGTCGGGTTCGGCAACAGCGGTAACAACAACTTCGGGCTGGGGCTCACCGGCGACAACCAGGTGGGTATCGGCGGTCTGAACTCGGGCTGGTTCAACCTCGGTCTCGGCAACTCCGGAAACTTCAACATCGGGTTCGGCAACTCGGGCAGCGGAAACATCGGCTTCGGGAATTCGGGCAACTACAACATCGGTTTCGGCAACGCGGGCGACGGTAACACCGGCTGGTGGAACTCCGGCACCGGGAACACGCTGGCGTCGAACTCCGGCAACTACAGCACCGGTTTCTGGAACTCCGGCAACTTCAACACCGGATTATGGAATTCGGGTAACAGCAACACCGGTCTGTACAACTCGGGCCACACGAACACCGGGCTGTTCAACTCGGGCAGCACCAACACCGGGCTGTTCAACTCGGGTAGCACCAACACCGGCCTGTACAACTCCGGCAGCACGAACACCGGCAACTTCAACTCGGGTGGCACGAACACCGGCAGCTACAACTCGGGTGGCACCAACACCGGCAGCTACAACGCCGGCGGCACCAACACCGGTGACTACAACGCCGGCGGGACAAACACCGGTGACTACAACGCCGGTGGCACCAACACCGGCCACCACAACGCCGGGGGCACCAACTACGGCAATTACAACGCCGGTGGGACGAACACGGGCAATTACAACGCCGGTAGCACCAATAGCGGCAATTACAACTCGGGTGGCACCAACTACGGTGACTACAACTCGGGTGGCACCAACACCGGCAGCTACAACTCCGGTGGCACCAACACGGGTCTGTATAACTCCGGTGGTACCAATACCGGCAACTACAACTCGGGTGGCACCAACACCGGCAACTACAACTCGGGTGGCACCAACACTGGGAACTACAACTCGGGCAATACCAACACCGGCGACCTCAACTCGGGCAATACCAACACCGGCAACCAGAACTCCGGCAATACCAACACCGGCAATCAAAACTCCGGCAACACCAATACCGGTAACCTCAACTCCGGCAATACCAATACCGGTAACCTCAACTCCGGCAATACCAACACCGGCAACCTGAACTCCGGGAATACCAATACCTACGGGGACGCAAGTCGCCCCGACGGATACAACTCGGGCAACACCAACACCGGCAGCTACAACTCCGGCAATACCAACACTGGCAACCTGAACTCGGGTAACACCAACACCGGCAACCTGAACTCGGGTAACACCAACACCGGCAACCTGAACTCCGGGAATACCAACACCTACGGCGATGCCAGCAGGCCGGACGGGTACAACTCGGGCAACACCAACACCGGCAACTACAACTCGGGCAACACCAACACCGGCAGCTACAACTCGGGCAACACCAACACCGGCAACCACAACTCGGGTAGGACCAACACGGGCAACTTCAATTCAGGCAACACCAACACCTATGGTGATCTCAGCAGGCCGGACGGGTACAACTCGGGCAACACCAATACCGGCAGTTACAACTCGGGCAACACCAACACCGGCAACTACAACTCGGGCTTCACCGACACCGGCGACCGCAACTCGGGCAACACCAACACCGGCAACCGCAATTCCGGCAACACCAACACCGGCGACAGGAATTCGGGCTTCACCAACACCGGTAATGCGAACTCCGGCAACACCAACCGATTCGACTTCAACTCCGGTAACACCAACACCGGCAACAACAACTCCGGATTCACCAACACCGGCGACGGGAACTCGGGCCGCACCAACACCGGCAACACCAACGCCGGCAACACCAACACCGGCAACGGCAACAGTGGGAACACCAACAGCGGCAGCAACAACTCGGGGGCCACCAATACCGGCAACGGAAACCGGGGCAACACCAATACCGGCAGCTACAATTCCGGGTTCACCAACACCGGCGACGGAAACAGCGGTAGCACCAACACCGGAAACAACAACTCGGGCAGCACCAACACGGGCGACGGAAACACCGGCGACACCAACACCGGCAACAATAATTCCGGGAATCTCAACACCGGTAACAACAATTCGGGCAACTACAACATCGGCGACGGCAACAGCGGCGACGGCCCCCTGGTGCTGGCTTCGGGTACGGGCAACCTCGCGGGTTCGTCCGGCTTGAACAACCTATCGTTCGGTTCATCGGGTCAGGACAACAATGGCCTGGGCGGGGGGTGGTCCGGCTCGAACAACGGTGGCGCGGGCGGCGGGAACTCGGGGTCCGACAACGGTGGTGTGGGCGGCGGAAACTCGGGGTCCGACAACGGTGGTGCCGGCAGTTCGGGCAATTCCGGCAATAACAACGGCGGCTTCGCCAACGGCGGAAACTCTGGCGACCACAACAACAGCCCCGGCGGCGGAAACTCCGGTTCCGGCAATAACGTTGCCGGCGGTGGGAATTCGGGCTCCAACAACAGCGGCGCGGGCGGAGGCAACTCGGGTTCCAACAACAGCGGTGTCGGCGGCGGCAACGCCGGTAGTAACAACTCCGGCAGCAATGGAAGCTCCGGCGTAGGGAACTCGGCGGCCGGCGGGAACTCCGGCTTCGGCAACAGCGGCAGCGCCGGTCAATCCGGCACCGGCAACAGCGGCGGCGCCGGAAACTCGGGCACCAGCAACAACGGGTCCTCCGGAAGTTCGGGGTACAACAACGGTGGGGCCGGAGGTAACTCCGGTAACGGCAACTCCGGCAGCGCGGGGAACTCGGGCAGCGGCAACTCCGGAAGTGCCGGCAACTCCGGCCAGAACAACAGCGGCAGCGCGGGCAACTCGGGCAGCAACAACACCGGAGTCACCTTCGGAAGCTCCGGCTCCGGCAATTTCGCGGCCGGCGGCAATTCGGGCACCGGCAATTCGGGCAGCGGGGGCAACTCAGGCAGCGGCAACGCCGGCAGCGCGGGCAACTCCGGCCAGAGCAACAGCGGCAGCGGCGGCAACTCGGGTGCCAACAACACCGGGGCCACCTTCGGAAGCTCGGGCAGCAGTAACGCCGCGGCCGGGGGAAGTTCCGGCACCGGTAATAACGCCAGCGGCGGCAACTCGGGCTTCAACAACAACGGCAGCGGCGGGCAGTCCGGCACCGGAAACAACGGTGGCGCAGGGACTTCGGGCTCCAATAACAACGCCTCGGGAGGCAGCTCCGGCTCGGGCAACAACGGAACCGCCGGCAATTCGGGCCGGGACAACAACGGCAGCGGCGGCAACTCGGGCACCGGCAACAACGGCAGCGCGGGCAACTCGGGCAGCGACAACAACGCGGTGACGTTTGGCAGCTCGGGGACCGGCAACATCGCGGCGCAGGGCAGCTCGGGTTCGGGCAACTCGGGCACCGGGGGAGACTCGGGTAAAGACAACGCCGGAAGCGCGGGAAGTTCGGGCTTCAACAACAACGGGTCGGCCGGCAGCTCCGGCCGCAGCAACATCGGCGGCGGCAATGCCGGTACCGGCAACATCGGCTTCGGCAGCTCCGGCACGACCAACATCGGGGCCGGCAGTTCGGGCACCAACAACCCCGGCGCCGGCAATGCGGGCACCGGCAACATCGGCGCCGGCAGCTCGGGCACTAACAACCCGGGCGCGGGCAGCTCGGGCAACCAGAACCTGGGCTTCGGGAGTTCCGGAAGCTACAACCCCGGCGCGGGAAATTCCGGGACGCTCAACCCGGGCGCGGGCAGCTCGGGCCTGCTCAACATCTACGCCGGGGACTCGGGCTATCTGGCTTTCGGCTTGGGCAATTCGGGCTTGCTGACGCCGGGCGCGGGGAACTCGGGCCTGCTGACACCGGGTGCGGGAAACTCGGGTGGCCTGCTGGCCGGTTTCGGGAACTCCGGGGCGCTGAACCTGGGCGCCGGGGTTTCGGGACTACTGGACTTCGGTGCCACCAACTCCGGCCTGCTCAACTTCGGCACCCTGTTGTCCGGCGTCAAGAACCTCGGGATCTACACCTCCGGAACGGAGGACATCGGTTATGTGCCGCGCGCGCTCTACGTCGCCAACCTCATTTTCGGAGCGCTGACGAGTCTGTGAACAGGCTGCACGAGCGTCTGCAACCGGTGCCCACTCAGCCCAATTCCCTGTACTTTGGCGTAAGTGTCCGTGATGATGACCACGCTCGACGGATTTCCGGTTCCGGTAGCGGTAGCGGGTCCGGCAACGGGGGTCGTCGTCACCATCCTGGGCGCCGAACAGCGTGCCGTCGCGGCCTACGGTGCGATTTGTGAACGCCTGCATACGGCATCGCTTCGGACCGTCGTTATCGGCGCTGACACGCGGCTGACCCCCAAGTCCGTGATAGGCATCCTTGACGTCCTGGCGATCGGTTGGGCGGTGGTGGTCGGTGACCGTGCCGGCGGCGAGCTCGCGTGGGAACTGGCGGCGACCCGGCTGGGTCGGTTCGCCGGCCTGGTGGTCATCGATCGCGGGCATCCGCGCGTGGCCGATGTCAACGGCGTGGTCCGCGACGCTCACTGCCCGCCGGTGGAGATCAGTACCACCGTGCTGGTGAGTTCTCCGGCCGCGCGGAAAGTCGCCCAGGACAGTCAGCGACTGGCCTACGCCGATTACCGCGTCGTGGACCTTCCGGCGAGACGCAATGCAAACGACTCGACCGCGCAGTTGGCCACCGAGATCGTCCTGCGTACCAGCGGCTGGTAATGGGTCGTCGAGCGGCATGTCGTGACGTCGAGTTCGGCGAGCGATATCGCCGTGCCCGGTGCTGCGGCTCGGTTTCGCCTCATTTATCATGTCCCACAATGCTTTCCGCTGGTTGCTCGCTAGCGGCAGCGGTGCGCGGGCGTCGCGGCCGGTGCCGGGGCGGCGAGGGTCCGTCGCGCACCACAATGCTCAGGTGAAGCTCGCCGGGTTGAATGCGGCGGTGATCTATTGAGGAGCCAACGTGGTTTCGAACGCTTTTACGGGCCGGGGGCCGGTAGTCGGTCTGACGACCTATCGGGAGCAGGTGCAGGCCGGCATCTGGAACGTCGCCGCGAGCTACCTGCCCGCCGACTACTCCGATGCCGTCATCATGGCGGGCGGTATCGCGGTGTTGCTGCCGCCGCAGCAGGTGGATCCCGAGATCGCCGACCGGGTGCTGGACGGCTTGCATGCGTTGGTGATCACCGGGGGATATGACCTCGATCCCGCGGCGTACGGTCAACAACCGCATCCGGCCACCGACCGACCGCGAACCGGCCGCGACTCCTGGGAATTCGCGTTGCTGAAGGGCGCGCTGGACCGGGGATTGCCGGTGCTCGGGATCTGCCGCGGCGTGCAGTTGCTCAACGTCGCGCTCGGCGGCACGCTGCATCAGCACCTCCCCGAGGTCATCGGCCACGGCGGGCATTGCGCGGGCAATGCGGTGTTCACCACCTTGCCGGTCAGCACGGTGCCGGGCACCCGGTTGGCCGGGCTGATCGGGGAGGCCGCCGACGTACCCTGCTATCACCATCAGGCGGTCGGCGACGTCGCGGCAGGTCTGGTGGTCAGCGCGACCGACGCCGACGGCGTGGTGGAAGCGCTGGAATTGCCCGGAAGCCGATTTGTGCTTGCAGTGCAATGGCATCCGGAGAAGGCCCTGGACGACTTGCGGTTGTTCGCCGGGCTGGTGGAGGCGGCCCGCGGGTACGCGGACCGCTGAATGCCTGCCCCCTGGGGCCGACACCGCAGCCGAGATCACCAACCGCACGAGCGCGGACGCGGTCATCCACCCGCCGGCGACCGGGGAACGACGGTGGAACGCAGCTCGAACCGCGAAGCCGAAGGGCCGCCGCTATCTCGCCCGCCCATGCTCGTCAGCGGCACGAACGGCACGCCCGATGGCCCGACTTCCGCCGGTCCGGACAACGCAGCGCTCCAGCCGGCACCTGACGACCCCACCGAGGGGGCGCTTGCCGACACAGCGGTCCAGGCATGCGGCACCGACAGCGCAACTAACGACATGCTGCGGCCCATGGACGCAGCCAGCCCGGCGCCGCCGCCCGCGCCGGGCGACAGCGACCCCAACAAGCGCGTCCCGTAATCGACGGCCTTCATCGCACCCGCGGCGGCCGCGGTGACCGGCGCCGTGGCCGCCTTGGCGAACCCCATGCCCTTGTCGAGGAAATTCAGCGGATACATCGCGAAATTCAACGGTACGGTGAGCGAGCTCAGTTTCGACAGCGACGTCGACACCGACGTAAGGGCGGTATCCAACGAGGTAACCGTCGCCGACGCGGACAGCCCTTGAAGCGCGTGCGGCAGCGTCGAGAGCAGCTCAGACCCCGCCAGAAGGGTCTCCTGCACCTGGGTGGCCGTTGCGGCACCGCTTGCCCGGGCGAGGCCGGCGCGTTGTCTGGCCGGCCCGGCCGGGTCGACGACGGACGGGGGCGCGGTGAACGGGGTCAGCCTGGCGGCGCTCGCGGAAGCGCCGGCATAGGCATACATCGCGACAGCGTTTTGAGCCCACATGTACTCGTATTGGGCCTCGGTGGCGGCGATCGCCGGGCTGTTTTGACCCAGGATGTTGGTCGCGATCAGAGCCGTCAGCACTGCCCGATTGGCGGCGATCACCGGCGGCGGAACGGTTGCCGCGAACGCCGCCGCGTGAGCGGCGGCGGCCGCCTGTGCCTGGACCGCCGCCCGTTCGGCCTGGCCCGCCGTGGCGGCGAGCCACGCGGTAAAGGGTGTTACGGCTTGGGTCATCGCCGTCGCCGCCGGACCGAGCCAGTCGGCGGCCAGACCGCAGGTCGCTGAACCGATACCGCTGGCCGCCGCGTACAGCTCGGCCGACAGCGCGTCCCAGGCCGCCGCGGCGGTCAAGATGGACGCCGAACCCGGACCGGAATACCTGCGGCCGGAGTTGATTTCCGGCGGCAAACTACCGAAATCCATTATTAATTCTCCCGGGCCAGCGGACGGCCGACTGTGTCGATGATGGATTGCGTTGTGCTGCAATAGAACATGAGGATCTCCTTGAGGCATGGGTGAGCTGCGCCGGGGCGCGCCAACCGCGGCGCCGGCTTGATTCGCTCGTGTCAGTCGATTTCAGGCAGCGCGATGAGCGCGATGGGATTGCGTACGCCCATTGCGGCGATACCGCTGCCGCGGTTGAACTCTCAGCGGCGCTGACGCGGTCGTGACGAGGGGTCGCGAGGCGCCGGGAGGCGGCGCGTCAGCAGCGTGCGACGCAGAGTAGGTTCACAATGTCCTGGCTGGATACGGCGACCGCCGGCGCCGGGGCGCCCGGCACGCCCGCGGCTTGCCCGGCCGCGGTCAGTGAGGCCGGCGTCGGCAACGACCACTGCGATGGCGCCGAACGCGACCATGTCGGTGGGCGATCACGTTTCAGGCCAGGGCTTTTGAACGGCTTATGACCCGTCGAGGAGGAGCCGTGGTCGGAATTGCCGGTGGCGCGGGTGCCAATCTCGTTGCGCTTGCGCGCCGGACCGATACCCACAGCATCGTGTGACGCCACGACCGGATCCGCCAACCACGTGGCACGCTCGACCCGCAATGCCCAGCATCCGGCAAGGGCAGATAGCAAACTCAGAGCGGCGACAACGGCGATGGCCCGCTGCCATCGCGTTGGTTCACCCCGCCCCGCAAACTCACAGCGCACCCACTCTACCAGCGGCGGCACCGTCCGACATGCGAATGTTTGTACCGGTTTTCGGCTGCCGGCCGCGCTGCTACCCCGCGGCCGGGGGATGCATCATCACGGTTGGTCGGAACCCGTAGCGGGGGGCTTCGGCGAAACCGCGACCGCCCAGGCTGCTCAGCGGCATTCCGCCGAGCATGCTGGGCGTTGCTCCCGGCAACGCCGGCGCGGCGCCGGTGACTTGTGACGGCAACGCCGACGCGGCGGCACCGAACGACGATGTCGCCGTCCAGGTAGGCGGCACCGACAACGGTCCGATCGTCGCGGCATTGCCCACTCCCGCCGACACCGCGCTACCGAGTCCGCTCGCGGCGCCGAGCTCGCTTGCGGCGGACACGGCGGCCTCCTCGACCGCCTCGGCGGCCGCGCTGGCGCCTTGCAGGCCGACAGCATCGGCCAGCGTGCCCAAAAAACTACCCGGCGTGTAGAAGCCGGACGAGAGGGCGCTGAAGTAGACGCTGCTCAGTGCCACGCCAAGCGGCGATCCATCGGCTCCGGACAGGAAATTGAGAATGCCTGCCGGGCTGGATAAGTCGGCTCCCGTGAGGCCGATCCAATTCTGCATGCCGGACCCGTCCAGTCCGAGCAATCCGAGCAGATCGGTGCCGGTCGTGCTCGCTCCGGCGGGTGCGGCCAGGCCCTGCAGTGCGCCGGGCACGGTCTGCATGACTTGCGACAACGCGGCCTGACTGGCCGCGCTGGTCCCCGATGCGGCCTGGATAAGGGCGCCACCGTCGCCATTGGTGGTCACGGGTGCATCGGCGAACGGGGTCAATTGTGATGCCGCAGCCGAGGAGCCGGCGTAGCCGTACATCGCCGCGGCGTCTTGAGCCCACATCTCGCCGTAGAGCGCCTCGGTAGCCGCGATAGCGGGGGTGTTTTGGCCGAGCAGGTTGGTTGCGGCCAGCGAGGCCAACAGGGCACGGTTGGCCGCGATCACCGCCGGGGGCACCGTCATGGCGAACGCAGCCTCGTATGCCGCGGCAGCGGCTTTGGCTTGGCCCGACGCCCGTAGTGCCGCCGACGCGGTGCTCGCCAGCCACGCGACGTAGGGGCCGCCGGCTGCGGCCATGGCTGCCGATGCCGGCCCCCGCCACGGCCCGCTCGTCATGCCTGCGATCACTGTCCCATATTCCCTTGCAGTCAAGCTCAATTCGCTGGCCAGGCCGTCCCAGGCCAGCGCGGCGGCCAGCATCGGGCCGCAGCCCGGGCCGGTGTACATGCGTGCGGAGTTGACTTCCGGCGGCAGCGTTGCGTAATCCATTGCTCTACACCTCCTCAGGCAGTGACGGCTGCGTTGGCCACCGCGCAGACCGCACGGGTCATCTGGCCCGGCACGACGAATTGCATTGTGGTTAAAGCCGATGCATAGGCGACGACGGCGTCGGCCACCACTGCGACCGCTCCAAACGATTGCCGGTTATGGGCGGCTGCGGACGGTGTTTCCGGTAGGATATGAACGAATGGCATGGGTTGCTTCCTTCGGATGTGGTTCCGGAGCCGGCGTCGGTGCGCACGGCCGGAGTGCACGACAACGACACGCCGCCGTGCATGAACGATGGCTTGCTGAACCATGTTTCAGTTCAGCAAGCAGGTGAGCGGTGATTCATCCCACGGCAGGGCAAAGCCCCGTTCAGCGGGCTCCCGCTTGAAAGATCCTGGTGTGCAACGGTTGCCAGGCCAACCTAATGTCACATCGGCGGCAGCACGGTGGCGACCGCGGCTTGAGATATACCCAAGCCGATTGTCCGACACCGGTCAGTCGCGGCATCCGGCCGCAGCCGTCCATTTCTCCTCGACCTGACCACAGGTAGCGATGCGGCGCGGCGGCTTACTCGCGGCCACAGCCGGGCACGGGCGCGGCGGGAGCCGGCGAATTGAAGCACCGGCCATGGCTTCACCTCAAGTTTCCGAAGCGTTCGTAGAATTCACATAACTACACTCGCCGTCCAGATGCAATCGGTTCGCAGGACAAAATTGCGAACAAAGTGCGGAAGCTGATGTCAGCCCGCGAAGGCGATCAACGGGATCGCCATCTCGGCGTCTGTGGCCGCACCGTGAAATCCGATGAGCCGAGCCGTTTCCGGAGGTTCGTGGCCCGTTGCCAGCACGGCCGTTTCGCCGCGGCTGATGACGACGACGTCGCCGATCCGCGGCAGGTGCCGTGGAGTCACCGGGCCGAACAGTCCCGTCGCCACCGCCTCCTGGCGGCTGTGCACATCCGCCCGGCCGGCCAGCACTTCTCTCCAGCTGGCCAGCACATCGCCGGTAGCGCCGGGTTGGGTGTGCAGGTAGCGCACCCGCGGTTCGCCGGCTACCACGCGGATTCCCGCCCTCAGCCGCGGGTCGGCATCGAGGTCGAGCCGCGCATCCGCGGGCACGTTAAGGCCGCCGTGGTCGGCGGTCACCAGCAGCGCCGCATCCGTGGGCAGCGCCTCGACCAGGCGGGTCAGCAGGTTGTCGATGTTGCTCGCCGCGGCGTGCCATTGCTCCGAACCGATGCCGAACAGGTGTGCCGCGGTGTCGAGTTCGGCGGTGTAGCCGTAGACCAGCCCGGGGGCCGCGGCCAATTCGACCGCTATCTGGCTGGCGTAGTCCTGGCCGTGCCGCGTCGGGCGAAGCTGCGCGCCACGGTATGCGGCGGCGGTCAGACCGCTACCTAGAAACCACTCCGGCAACACGGCGCGCGCCTCGACGCCGGCCCGGGTGAGCCGCTCGAACCAGGTGGGCAGCGGTTGCCATTGGGTGTGCGGCGGATCGTCGCGCCACCGGATGTGGTTGAGCACCGTGTCGGTGCCGGGAACGTTGAGCGTGAAGCCTAAAATGCCATGCTCGCCGGGCTGGGCTCCGGTGGTCAAGGAGACCAGGTTGGTGGGTGTGGTTGACGGGAACGCGCAGACGAGGTGGCTGAGCCGCCCGGTGGCGCCGGCCAGGATGGTGGCGAGAAGCGGTGCGTCGCAGGCCAATTCGGGCAGCAGGTGCCAGCCCAACCCGTCGACGAGGATCACCAGGACGCGACCGACGCGGCCGACCGGTTCCACCAACCCCAGCTTGTCGACCGCTCCGGAGACCCCGAGCAAGGCGGCCGCGGCGGGCAGCACGTCGCAGATCGAACCGGTCGTCACACTACACACGCGCCAGGCGCCGGCTGGTCACCCGCAGTTGTCGATCGGTGCTGTCGGCCAGCGCGCGCACCTGGTGCGGCCGCAGCCGCCCGCACAGCCGGCTCCAGTGCACGGCGACGTCGTCGCCGGCGGCAACGTCGGGCACCGCGCTGTACCCGTCGGCCCAGATGTCGAGCACCCGCGCCGCGGGCTCGGACAAACCCAGCGTCGCGCCGTCCCAAACCAGCCTTCGGCAACGGATTTCGACGACATCGCCGGTGCGGGAAAGGACTGTGCCCCAGGTGATCCGGCAGTTGTCCAAGACACTCAACGGGTGCTCGTCCATGCCCCGGCCCAGGAACCGGGTCCACGGATAGACGCCGAGGACATGAAAGCAGTGGTTGGCGGCGGCCTCGTCGGCCAGCTGCGGTGTGAGGTGCGACCAGTAGCGTCCCGCCTGCGGCCCGATGATGGCCAGCAGTTCGTCGAAGAACCGGCCGGGATCGAGGTCGGCGCCGATACCACCGCCATGCCAATACGATTCGACCAGCCGGTAGTCCAGCGGGTCGGAGATGCCGGTCAGGCGTGACAGCACCCGCAGGTACGGCCAGGCCCCGGAGAACTTCGCCGCCGCCACCCGCACGTCGTCGGCCGAGCCGTCGCGCAGGGTGGCTCCCAGCGGGGGACCGCAATAGCCCAGCGCGTTGGGGGCATAGGCATACCGGGCGAACATCTCGGCGCCCGGCTCCACGCCGCGTCCGGCCACTGTTACCCCCGCCCCGAAGACCCCACCAGTTTGACGGCGTCACGGTGCATGCGACCGAAGTTGTAGTAGGCGGCACACGCGCCCTCCGGCGACACCATGCAGGTTCCGATGGGTGTCTCCGGGGTGCACGCGGTGCCGAAAACCTTGCATTCCCAGGGCTTGAGCACACCTTTGAGCACCTCGCCGCATTGGCACGCTTTCGGGTCGGCCACCCGCACGCCGGGCATCGCGAACCGCAGTTCGGCGTCGAAGTCGGCGAAATCGTCGTGCAGCCGCAGCGCGCTTTGGGAGATGAAACCCAGGCCGCGCCATTCGAAGTGCGGGCGCAACGCGAACACCTTGCCCATCAGCGCCAGCGCGGCCGGGTTGCCCTGCTCGGGCACCACCCGCTTGTACTGGTTTTCCACCTCGCAGCGGCCCTCGCGGATCTGGCGCAGCAGCATCGCCACCGACGCCAAGATGTCCAGTGGCTCAAACCCGGAGACCACCAACGGCTTACCGTAGACCTGCGGCACGAACCGGTACGGCCGGTTGCCCACCACAGTCGAAACATGGCCGGGGCCAATGAAACCCGACAGCCGCAGGTCCGGTGATTCCAAGATGGCCTTGATCGGCGGCACGATCGTGACGTGGTTGCAGAACACACTGAAGTTTCGCAACGCCAGGTCGCGGGCGCGCACCAGCGTGACCGCCGTCGACGGCGCGGTGGTCTCGAAGCCGATCGCGAAGAACACCACCTGTCTGTCCGGGGTGTCGACCGCGATCTTGAGCGCGTCCAGCGGCGAATAGACGAAGCGCACATCGGCGCCGCGAGCCTTGGCATCCAGCAGGCTGCCGGCCGAGCCGGGCACTCGCATCATGTCGCCGAAGCAGGTGAAGACGACGTCGGGCTGGCCGGCCAGCCACATCGCGTCGTCGATGCGACCCATCGGGATCACGCACACCGGGCAACCGGGGCCGTGCACCAGTTCGACGTTGTCGGGGAGCAGATGTTCGATCCCGTGCCGATAGATGGTGTGGGTGTGCCCGCCACAGACCTCCATGAACTTGAAGTGTTCGGGCCCGGAGCCGGCCAGATGCTCGATCACCGTCAGCAGTTTGCGCGCCGCGGCCGGATCGCGGAATTCATCGACGAATTTCATGGTGTGGCACCCCTGTTCAGATGATCGCCGACGAATCGAAGGCTTGCATTTCGGTGGCGTAGGCGTCGCCCAGCTTCTGGATCGCGTCCAGGGTGAGCAGCGCCTCGGTCTCGTCGATCTTCGCCATCGCGAAACCGACATGGATGAGCACCCAGTCGTCCGGCTGCGGCATGTCCTCGTCGAGTAGCCGCACGCTGATCGTCCGCTGCACTCCGCTGACGTCGACTTTTGCCAGATAGTTTGCCGGGTCGATGATCTCGACGATCCGTCCCGGAATGCCCAGGCACATATCGGCTCCTTTAGGTCAGCAGATTCGCGGCAACGGATCGCCGACCAGCATGTCGACGATCCGGGTACCGCCGAATCCGGTACGTAGTACTACGGTTTCGGCCGGTTCGGCGACGATTTCGCCCACTTCGGCCGCGTCCGCGCCGAGCGGATGCGAGCGCACCGCGGCCAGCCCGGCTTCGGCTTCCTCGGGTGCGACGACGGCGACGAACTTTCCTTCGTTGGCCACATAGAGCGGGTCGATGCCCAGCAGCTCACACGCGCCGTTGACCATCGGGGCCACCGGAAGCCGTTGTTCTTCCAGCAGCACCCCGAGCCCGCAGGCCTGGGCCAGTTCGTTACAGACGGTGCCCACCCCGCCGCGGGTGGCATCGCGCAGCCAGCGGGTCGACGGCGCGGCCGCCATCAGCAGTTCCACCAACGGGCTGAGAGAGGCGGTGTCGGAACGGATGTCGGCCTCGATGGCCAGATCGCCGCGGGCCAGCATGACCGCCATGCCGTGATCGCCCATCGACCCCGACAGCAACACCTTGTCGCCGGCGCGCACCGCGTCGGCGGACAGCCGCCGCCCGGCGGGAATGATCCCGGTTCCGGTGGTGGTGACGAACAGGCCGTCGGCAGCACCTTTGGGCACCACCTTGGTGTCGCCGGTGACGATCTGCACCCCGGCCTGCGCGGCGGCGGCCGCCATGTCGGCGACGAGTTCCTTCAATTCGGCGATCGGGAAGCCCTCTTCCAGCACGAAGGCAGCCGAGATCCAGGACGGCACGGCGCCGGCCATCGCCAGGTCGTTGCAGGTTCCGTGCACGGCCAGCGCGCCGACCGAGCCACCGGGAAAACGCCTGGGCGCCACCACGAATGAATCGGTGGACATGGCGACCCGCTCACCGCTGGGTAACGGGAGCACCGCGGCGTCGCCCAGCGACTCCAGCATCGGGTTGCGGAATGCCTCCACGAACACCGCATCGACCAGCGCCGCCGAGGCTTTGCCCCCGGCTCCGTGGGCCAGGGTGACGTGGTCATCGAGCAGCCGGGGCCGTCGCCGGCGGAACGATTCGATACGCTCGATGACCTCACCCTCGGCAAAGCGTGGCCCCGACGAGAGGTATTCGCTTGCTGATTTGCTCATGCGGCCCCCAGATCCCGTTCGCCCCGTTGATGCACGGTCAACCACAGCTGATAGCCCAGCAGCGCTTGGGATTCCTGGATCCGGTGCACGCTTTGTGACCGAACAATGAAGCAGGCATCCACATTCGGGTTGGCGGCGAAGGCGCCGCCGTCATATCCGGCGAAGCCGATGGTGTACAAACCCCGCTGGCGCGCCTCGGCGAGCGCGGCCAGCAGGTTGGGCGAACTGCCGCTGGTCGACATGGCGATCGCGATGTCACCGGCCTTCGCGCGGGCGATCAGCTGGCGGGCGAACACCAACTCGAATCCCACGTCGTTGCCCAGGGCGGTGAGTATCGCCTGGTCGGCGGTCAACGACCAGGCCGGTAGCGGCGTACCGATCGGCGGCCGGGCGAACAGCCGCGCCACGGTGGTGGAATCGGTGCAGCTGCCGCCGTTTCCGAAGGTGAACAGCCGCCCGCCCGCCGCGAACCGGCGCGCCATCTCGGTGGCGGCAGCCGCCACCAGGTCGGCGTTGGCTTCCAGGGTGGCGCGGCGCAGGGCCAGGCTTTCGGCCGCTTTCGCCTGGGCCGAGGCGGCCAGGTCGGCCAGCAGCGATTCGGGGTTCTGCTCCTGCGCGTCGATGAACGGATACAGGAAGTTGGTCGGCTCGTCGCTCATCAGGCGTCCTCCTCGAGCCGGCTGATCGCCGTGCCCGCGTGCACCAGCACCAGATCGCCGGCCGCGACCGGGCCGACCAGGCCGGTCACCACATCCTCGACACCGCGCGCGGTGCGCACGGCGGCCAGCCCGTCAGCCGAACCGGCCACCACTTCGCCCAAGCGCCCCTCGTCGCTACAGGTGACGCAAACCTCATCTGCGCATTCAGGTTTGAGCAACCCTGGATGCTCGAAACACACATGGGTCAGCTCCCACAACACGTGATAGAAGAGCACGAAGCCGCCGGTTGCGGGCGCCCGCGGGTCGGGATCATCCAGCCACAACACATGGTCGGCGGCACCGGCTTTCGGGCGCTCACCGCTACCGATCCACAGCGTGGTGGCACCCCAGGCCGGACTGCGTCGCATGATCGAGCGTACGTCGGGCTGGTCGGCGCCGGCGACCGCGACGACGATGTCGCCCGGGCGCACCGATACCCGCACCAGATCCACCAGGTCGGGACCGGTCAGGGCCACCGCGGGCAGGGCGCGTTTGCCCATGATCACCGGGTGGACGAATTCGACCGCGATGTGCAGGGCATGCGGCTCCCACGACGGCGCGATCGACCACATGGTGGCGCCCGCCGCGAACCGCTTGGCCAGCGTGAAAGCAGCTGCTGCCAGGTCAGCGGCCAGCTCGGCACCAAGTCCGCGGTCGATGGCGGTGGGGATGGTCACTGCTCAGCCTCCTCCACGCCGGTGAGCATCGAAATCACGGCCTGACCGAGAGCCAGCCCACCGTCGTTGGGCGGTACCGTGTGATGGGTCAACACCTCGAAACCGAGGCGCTGCAACCGTTCCCGGCACGCGCGCAGCAGCAGCACGTTCTGGAACACGCCACCGGTCAGGCCGACCAGCCGCACGCTGCCGGCCACTTGAGTAACCACCCGGACGACGGCGTCGGCGACCGACCGGTGGAAACACGCCGCCAGTAGCGCCGGCGGGGTGCCGGCGCGCAGCGCCGACACCAGGGTTTGCACCATGGTGACCGGATCGATGACCCCGTCGGTCCCCACCATCAGGGGCAGCGACGGCCCGGCCCGGTCACCCGCCGTCTCGGCCAGCGCTTCGAGTTCGATGGCGGCCTGGCCTTCGTAGTCGATCCGGTGGCGCACCCCGAGTATCGAGGCGACCGCGTCGAACAACCGGCCCATGCTCGAACACGGCACACAGCCGGTGCCGCTCTCCAATTGCGAACGGATGAGCCGCAATTCGTCGGGTGTCGCGGCGGTGATCGGCGCCAGATCCGGGGTCCAGTCGAGGTCGGCGAGCCACAGCTGCGACAGCGCCATCCGCCAGGGGTTGCGCACCGCGGTATCGCCCCCGGGCAGCGGTACCGGCAACAGGTGCCCGGCCCGGACGAAGCAATGGCTGTCGCGGCCGAGGACGAGAATCTCCCCGCCCCAGATGGTGGCATCGCAGCCGTAACCGGTGCCGTCGAAGGAGACTCCGACGACGGATTCGCCGAGGCGCCCGTGTTCGGCCAGCAGCGATACCACGTGCGCATGGTGGTGCTGCACCAGATCCAGCGGCCGATCGCCCGCGTGGCGCTCCGCCCAACCCCGGGTGTGATACCCAGGATGCAGATCAGCTGCCAATCGCTTTGGCGTACCGCGTATTTCGCTGAGCTGGCGCACCGCGTCCTCGAACGCGCGCAGCGTCTCCCAGGTTCCCATGTCGCCGATATGTGCGGACAGGTACGCGCGACCGCCATCGGTGAGGCAGAAGGTGTTCTTCAGTTCCCCGCCCACCGCCAGTACGGCCGGGCCGTCACGCCCGAGGTCGACCGGCAGCGGGGCATAGCCGCGGGACCGGCGGATCGGCAGCTCACGGCCGGACCCGCCCTCGCTGACCACCCGCACCACCGAGTCGTCACAGGGCACATGGATGGGCCGGTCGTGGTCGAGCACCGCATCGCACAGTGGCGAAAGACGCTCTGCCGCATCGATATCGGTGAAGCAGATGGGCTCGTCGGAACGGTTGGCGCTGGTCAGCACCAGCGCGTCGGGAACCGGTCCGCCGTCGCCGGGCACCGGGGCCAGCAGCAGGTGATGGACGGGGGAGTACGGCAGCATCAGTCCGAGCAGCGGACTACCGGGCGCAACGGAGTCGGCTACCGCGGCGGTGTCATGTCGGCGCAGCAACACGATGGGTCGGGCCGGACCAGACAACACCGCCGCCTCGTCGTCGTCGACGTAGGCGTAGCGGCGGGCGACGTCCAGATCGCGCACCAGCATGGCGAACGGCTTGGCGCCCCGCGCCTTTCGGGACCGCAGCGAGCGCACCACCGCGTCGTCGTCGACCCCGCAGGCCAGGTGGTAACCGCCGATCCCCTTGATGGCGACCACCGCACCGGCTGCCAGCGCCTGTTGGGTGGCCGCCAGCGCGGCGTCGGAGCCGCGAATCCGCCCGGCTGCTGACCGAAACCACAGCGACGGCCCGCAGTCCGGGCAGGCGATCGGCTGCGCATGGAACCGGCGGTCGGCAGGGTCGTGGTATTCGGCGGCGCAGCGTTCGCACATGGCAAATCCTGCCATGGTGGTACCCGGGCGGTCATAGGGCAGCGTGCGGATGACGGTGAACCGTGGCCCGCAGTTGGTGCAGGTGATGAACGGGTGCCGGTAGCGCCGGTCCCGGGGATCGAACAATTCGGCGATGCAGTGGTCGCACACCGCGACATCGGGCGGAATCGGTGTGGTGGCCCCCCCGACCGTCTGGCTGGCCACGATCCGGAATCCGGATGTGCTTGTCTCGGTTGCGATCTCGTTCGTCGAGACCGAGCTGATCCGAGCCAGCGGCGGCGCCTCGGCACGCAACCGGCGGGCGAACTCGTCGAGCTGGGCGCGCCCACCCTGCACCTCCACGAAGACCGCGCCGGAATTGTTGCCCACGAACCCGGCCAGACCCAGCTCGGTGGCCAGCACGTGGACGAACGGACGAAAACCAACCCCTTGGACGACACCGGTCACGATGATGCGCCGCCGAAGGTGGTCGGAGCGCAGCAACAAGGGCGTGTCGGTCATGTCAAATCGCCATCGGGATTGCGGCCCCGCCCCATCAGCTCCAGGCCGGCCATCGCCTGCTCGGCTCCGGCCCGGTCGGTTTTCTCGACCACGAAGCCCATGTGAATGATCACCCAATCACCGGGTGCGAACGTCTCCTCCGGAAGCATGCCCACGTTGACTTTGCGCTGCTCGCCGGTGACGTCGACCAGTGCCAGCTGCCCCTCGTAGCCGTCGAGCATCCTGATCACCTGACCGGGTATGCCCAGACACATGATCAGCACTCCTCTCGGATCGCTTCCGGGGCCGAGGTTGTTCGCAACGCCGCGACGATATCCTCGACCGCGCGGGCGGCGCGGGGGACGGCCTTGGCGACGGGTTCGCTGAGCCCCATGCCTTCTTCGACGCTACCCGCCTCGCACCCGACGACGACGGTGTAGGGCGGCGTGCCCCCCAGCGCCCGCAGGTTGGCGAACACGCTGGCCGGATCCATGTTGTGCGCATCCAGGGTCGTCGGGTCGGACCACCAGTCATGATCGGCCTGGAAGACGTGCAATGCGCCCGGATTGCCGCGGCTGGGCACCGCGTCGACCAGCACCAGGGTGTCCCAGCCCTCGAGCAGGTCGTAGGCCAGATGCATGCCGCGGATGCCGTAGTCGATGATGCGCACCTGCGAACCGTCCTGCGGAATCTCGGCGTGGCGCAGCACCTCGGAGCCGAAACCGTCGTCCCCCAGGAAGATGTTGCCGATTCCGGCGACCAGGATGCGCGCTGTCATGGTTTGGCCTGGGCCCGGCTACATCCGCCGCAGCTTCAGGTAGCGGCGGGCATCCGGTAGTGATGCCACACCCAAGGCCACCGCGACGGCCACCACCAGAGCGATGAGGGCAATGAACACCCAACCTAAGACGTCCATGGCGAACTCCTTTCACGTGTTGTGAGTTTGTAGCGGTTCCACCTCGTCAGGGGAGAAGTACAGGTAGCGGCCGTACCACTCGTGCAGTTCGGCCGCCGGATCGTCGTCGACGACCACCGCGACGTGCGTGTTGCCGTCGACGTCCTGATGCACCGACGCGACGCGGGCGCTCTTGCCGGCGACGAAAATATCCTGCGCGTCGGCGTTGCGCCGCGGCCGTAACCGGACCCGGCTACCCCGGTCGATCCGGACTCCGTTCACCAGCACCGCGTCGATCTCGGGACGAACCGCGTCGTCGGCCAGCGGATCCCACCAGTCGAGCCCCTCGGGCACCTCCGGGACCAACCCGGCAACCCCGTGCGGATCGCGCAGCACCCCGTGCAACCGGGCCATGTCCTGCGGCGACATGGCATCACACCGGTCGATGATCCGTGCGGCCCGAGGATCGGTGGCCCGCGCCTGAGCTTTTTCTTCGTCGGTCATCGTCATCACGCGCAGCGTCAGGATCTCGTCGATCTCGGTGCAGTCATAGAGCGCGGTGCTGCTCTGTTCGGCCACTTCCGGGTGGTCGTAGAGGATGATCGGCGAAATCAGCAACAGGTCGTGGCTGCCCGGCGGCCCGGCCAGCACGGGAAAGCATCGGTGCTGGGTGCACCGCGACACCGCAGCGGCGGCGGACGGCGGCGGCTCCAGTAACGAAACAAACTGGCCGCCAACGACTTCGGAGATGATATGGGTGCCGATCAGCGACCGCGCAATCGCGTCGTCCTTGTCACAAGGGCTGGGACCGACGTTGGCGATATTTACCGTGACCCGGCGCAGCTCACCGTCGGGTTCGCTGCAGACGGTGAGCTCGCCACGCACCTGTCGGCGGTGGCGAACCAGCCGGCCACCGTCGACGGATTCGACGTCGGTCGCCTCCTGCGCCAGCACCGGCAGCGTCCACGGCTGGTCCTCGAATGCCAACGGGCCGAAGGACCTTTCACATTCGACGGCTTCGTCCCAGGACAGCCACGATCCCGACGGCGTGGTCAGTTCGGCCACGGGCTCGAAACCGCCGCCGGCACCTTCCCGCTCGGCGCGGCGGTGCTGTAACTGCAGGAACCGGATCACCAGGGTGATCGCCTGCGCGCCGTCGACCAGGAACTGCGTGGCCATCGTGTCCTGTTCGCCCAGCCCGGCGGCGGCCGCGCCCGGTGGTCCCAGAACGCCGAATTGCCAACGGGATTGGTTCTTGCTGGACGACCCGCGGTACGGGTAGAGCAGGTAGCCTTCGTAGAGCACCGCGTCGGCGACGGCGCGGGCGTGGTCCCAGCTGGAGGTCACGGGCTTGCCTCCCGTTGCGATGCGTCGGCCAACAGCGCGGTGAGAGCGTGGTCGAGGTCGAGCAGGCCGCGCGCCGACTTGTAGTGGGCCAGCGCGCTGATGGTGTCATGACTGAGCCGCAGCCACCCGGTGTTCGGGTAGTGCTGGGCCATCAGCTGTCGCCAGACCGCGACCGGCATGTCATAGCGGTCCTCGCAGTCCCAGGACACATGCTGCACCGAGAAGCCGCGCTCGGATTTGACGAAAACTGTTCCACTGAAAAGGAATTGAAGGGGGATCGCGCCGTCGCGCAGCGCGTGCAGGTACTTGGCCGCGGCCACCTCGAAGTCGTAGCTGCAGTCCAAGGGCAGCGCCGCGGTGGTGTGGCCGGTGAAACCCGCCACCATGGCGGTGCAATGCTGCCACAGGAAGGTGCGTTGGGTGCGTGCCCAGCGTTCCCGGGGTCCGAACAAGTCGAGCAGTCCGGCGGCTTCGTCGTCGGAGTATCGCCGGCGTAGCGGCTCGATGCGGACCTGGCAGCGCAGCGCGATGGCGTGGACCGGGTCGTCACTGCTGGCGCCGACGCCGATACGGGCGGTGAGCACCGGGCTGACGGTGTACGGTTCCGGTGCCACGTCGAGCACGGCGAAGGTCAGGTCCATCGGCTGGGTCACCGCGGCATCTCCCGTGCCTGGGCGGCGACCCGCTCGAAGAAGCCGTCGATGAACTCCCGTGCGTCCTGGCCGCCGTCGAAGCCGCGCCACAGCAACCGCAACCGGCCCACGAACTCGTAGCAGGAGTCGATCGGCACCAGATAGCTTTGCGGAGGCCCAGATTCGGGGACCCGGACCAGCAGCGCCTCGACGTCGTCGGCCACTAGGCCAAGCCGCGGGTCGGCCCCGCCGAGGGCGTTCCAGGCGTCGAGATCCAGTTCCGATTCGGTGGCGCCGGCTGGACCCGGGTAGAAGGCGACGGTGCGGCCAATGGCTGAGTTGGTGAAGAAGAAGGCGACGCCGACCGGAATCTGCAGGGCCTCCCAGGTGGGCCGGTCCAGCGCGAAATCGGGGAACCCAAGATACCGGTCGGGTACGGCGCGGTAGCGCAGCTCGGCTTCGGAGTCGGTGAACAGCAGATAGCAGGCGCGGCAGACGCACATCAGTTGCCGCCCGGCCACATTCACCACATGCTGATGCTCGTCGGGTATCGGCTCCGAACACATCTCACATCGTTCGTCGGCCGGTTCTGGGGCCCGCTGGTTGGTCCTGATCCGGGCCAGGACGTCATAAGGACTCGTCATGCCGAAGCTCCCATGGCTTCGGCCAGCGCGGAGGGTAGTGCCACCGAGAGCACGCCGTCGCGGGGCAGCAGCGGCAACGGCTCGAGATGCGCCCCGTTCGCACCGGCACCCGCGTGCACCACGTCGAATCCGGTGTCGCAGCGCGGGCAGCGCAGCAGCGCGTCACACAGTTCCGCGCCGGCCAGCGTGTCGTCACACATCGGACAGTGGTCGCGGTAGGCGAACGTGTGGTCGCCGACCCGGCACGCCAGCCACGCTGTTCCCTCGACCAGGAAACCTCCGACCTCGCCGGGTGCCAGGTCGTCCAGCTCCGGCACCGGGTGCCAGGAGGTGGCGTCATGGCTGTCGGAATGCACTCGCGCCAAGAGGGTTTCGGCCGGAATGAGGGTGCCCGGCTTGGTGTCCGTGACCAGCTCGATCGAGCAGATCTCCGGGGCGGCCGCCCGGATGGCGTCCTGCACCGCCAGCTCGAGCGTCACCGCCGACGACGGGCAACTCTTGCAGCTCCCGGTGAACGCCAACCGGACGACGGTGTCGGTGACCTCGAGCAGATCGACGTCGCCGCCGTGCGAACCCAGGTAGGGGCGCACCCGTTCCAGCGCGTCCGACACCCGCCGGTGCGCATCGTGGGGGTGCAGGCCGTGTACCAGGAGCAGGCTGGCCACCAGGTCGTCGGTGGCCAGCCGCTCGGCCAAACCGGGGTCGTCCAGCGATCGCATGATCCGCTCCAGCCCGGCTCCGTAGAGCCCGACCACCTCGCGGACCAGCTGTTGGGCGCGTTCGTGCGCGGCCGTCCCGGCCGCCGCGCAGGAATCCAGCAAGGTCTGGATTCGATCGCCCGCGGTGCGCCATTGTGTGTCGTTCTCGGGGGTATCCGGGCGATCGGCCATGCGTCACTCCGTCGATGGTGACTGCGTCGGCGTGTGCAGTCTCTCGAGTGTCTTGCCCTTGCCCAGGTACATATGTACGCCGCAGGGCAGGCACGGATCGAAACTGCGCACGGTGCGCATCACGTCGATGCCCTTGAAGTTCTCCCGGCTGTTCTCCTCGAAGATCGGCTGACCCTGCACCGCATCCTCGTAGGGGCCCGGCGTGCCGTAGCTGTCGCGCGGGTTGGCGTTCCAGGGGGTGGGCGGATACGGGTGATAGTTGGCGATCTTGCCGTCGCGGATCACCATGTGGTGGCTGAGCACGCCGCGGACCGCCTCGGTGAAGCCACAGCCGATGGCCTCGTCGGGCACCTCGAAGCGCTCCCAGGTCTTGGTTCGTCCGGCGCGGATCTCCGCCAACGCCTTCTCGGCGAAATGCAGCGCGCACGCGGCCGCGTAGGCCTGGAAGTAGGTGCGGGCCCGATCACGTTCGATGGTGTTGCTGCCGTGCCTGGGCACCCTCCACTCGAATTCGACCGGCCCCTTCAGCGCGGTCTTGGGCAGGTTGATCTTGACGCTGTTGCCGGTCGCCTTGACGTAGCCGATGTCGACCAGGCCGGCCAGCGCCGTCGCCCACAGCCGCGCCAGCGGGCCGCCGCCGGTGTCCAGCGCCAGATGGTCCTTGCCGTCGAACCAGCGCGGCGACATCACCCAGCTGTATTTGCCGCCGTCCAGATCCCGCTTCTGCGGATGCGGGTTGGTGTGCTGGTTCCACGGGTGGCGCCGGTCCACCGTATTGCCCAGCGGATCGGTCTTGACGAACATCTCCTGGTCGGTCCAGTCGTCGTAATACGAACTGCCCAACAGGATTCGGATGCCCAGGTTGATGTCCACCAGCGAGTGGGTGACCAGTTTTCCGTCGACCACCACACCCGGGGTAACGAACATGGCGTTACCCCAACGCTCCATGTCCTTGTAAGCGAAGTTGCACACCTCGGGATCCTGGAACGAGCCCCAACAGCCCAGCAGCGTGCGGCGCAGGCCGACCTTCTCGTAGCCGGGCAGGGCGTCGTAGAAGAAGTCGAACAGGTCGTCGTGCATCGGCACGACCTTCTTCATGAACTCGACGTAGCGCATCAGCCGGGTCATGTAGTCGGTCATCAACTGGACGGTGGCGGTGGTCCCGATGCCACCCGGGTACAGCGTGGACGGGTGTACGTGGCGACCCTCCATGAGGCAGAACATTTCTCGGGTCCAGCGGCTGACCTGCAGGGCCTCCCGGTAGAACTCGCCGCTGAACGGGTTGAGCGAGCGCATGATCTCGGCGATGGTCTTGTAGCCGTGCGCGTCGGCGTGCGGAGCCGCGGTTTTCTCCGCCTCGGCCAGCACCCCCGGATTGGTCTCGGCGACCATCTTCTCGCAGAAGTCCACGCCGACCAGGTTCTCCTGGAAGATGTTGTGGTCGAACATGTATTCCGCGGCCTCGCCGAGGTTGATCAGCCATTCGCCGAGGTGCGGCGGCTTGACCCCGTAGGCCATGTTCTGGGTGTAGCAGGAACACGTCGCGTGGTTGTCGCCGCAGATGCCGCAGATGCGGCTGGTGATGAAGTGGGCGTCGCGAGGGTCCTTGCCCTTCATGAAGATCGAGTAGCCGCGGAAGATCGACGAGGTGCTGTGACACTCGACGACCTCTTTGTTCTCGAAGTCGATCTTGGTGTAAATGCCGAGGCTACCCACGATCCGGGTGATCGGATCCCAGGACATTTCGACGAGCTGGCCGGGTTCGCGCTTGGCGGTGGTCGGCTCGGGGACGATAGTGGTCATCGAAATCTCTCCGTCCGAGATGCTGAGTTGGGAATGGCGCGCTTGACCTGGCAGTCCAGCTGCCAGGTACTCACCAGGTTCTCTGGGCTCCGGTGGTGAGTTGGGTGCCCTTGTGGCGCCAGCGTGGTTCCTTGTCGACGGTGCGCGCCGTGATACCCCGCAGGTTGCGAATCACGGTTCCGTACAGACCCGACGCGGTGGTGGACACCTTGCCGCCCGGTGGCTCGTCCATGAAGGGCATGAACTTGTCGGGGAAGCCCGGCATGGTGCAGCCGATGCAGATGCCGCCGACGTTCGGGCACCCGCCGACACCGTTGATCCAGCCGCGCTTGGGCACGTTGCATTTCACAACGGGACCCCAACAGCCAAGTTTCACAATGCATTTCGGCGAGCCGTATTCGGTGGCGAAGTCGCCCTGCTCGTAGTAGCCGGCTCGGTCGCAGCCCTCGTGCACGGTCTGGCCGAACAACCACTTGGGCCGCAGCGCGTCGTCGAGCGGAATCATGGGCGCCTGGCCGGTCGCCATGTAGAGCAGGTAGGTCAGCGTCTCGGCGAGGTTGTCGGGATGGATCGGGCAGCCGGGCACGCAGACGATCGGGATGCCGGCCTTGCTCTTCCAATCCCAGCCGAGATAGTCGGGAACACCCATCGCGCCGGTGGGATTGCCGGCCATGGCGTGGATGCCGCCATAGGTGGCGCAGGTCCCGACGGCGACGACCGCGGTGGCCTTGGGTGCCAGCCGGTCGAGCCACTCGCTGGTGGTGATCGGCTGGCCGGTGGCCGGGTCGTTGCCGAACCCGCACCAATAGCCCTCGTCCTTGATCTTTTCGTTGGGTATCGACCCTTCGACGACCAGCACGAAGGGCTCCAATTCGCCGCGATCGGCTTTGAAGAACCAGGCGAGGAAGTCGTCGGCCCCGCCGGTGGGTCCGCATTCGAAATCGATCAACGGCCAGTGGACGGCGACTTTGGGGAGGCCAGGAAGCGCTCCGAGAGCGATCTCCTCGACGCTGGGCTGGGTGGCGGCAGTCAACGCCACCGAATCGCCGTCACAGCTGAGACCTGCGTTGATCCACAGAACGTGAATCAACGCTTCTTCTGCTTTGACTGCTGCTTCTGTTGGCATATTGCAGCTTTCCGGGGCGAGCTGAAACCCCTGACGCTGCCGGAGTCGACCGTCGGCCCACTTGCGCAGCGCTATTTCTGGGTCTACTCCGTGTCGTTGTGCCTTGTCAATGGTTCGCAGGTGGCAGCCGATTCGGCATTCGATGGCGGCCTGTTGGCTAGCCTGTCTTTGTTCTTCAGCAGCAGTGCCAGAACAGAATTCGCAATCCGGCCATGCGCATGATCATTGCGAACCGTTTGCAATTGACGTTGCGCCAACACCCGATGCCACCCTAGCCGGTGGGCACGCCGCGGGTGAACCGACGCAGCCAATCGAACCAGGCGGCCATGCCCGCACCCGTGCGCGCACTGACCGGCAGGATCGCCGCGGCCGCATTCACTTGGCGGACATGGGCGATGTAGGCCTCCACATCGGCGTCCAGGTAGGGCACCAGGTCAATCTTGTTGAGCAGCACCACGTCCACTGAGCGAAACATCACCGGATATTTGAGCGGTTTGTCCTCGCCTTCGGTGACGGAATAGACCATGGCCTTAGCGTGCTCGCCGACGTCGAATTCGGCCGGGCAGACCAGGTTGCCGACGTTTTCAATGATCACCAGGTCCAGGCCGGGCAGGTCCAGACCCGGCAGGGCGCGGTTGACCATGGGAGCGTCCAGATGGCATTCGCCGCCAAAACCGTTGCTGGTGTTGAGCAGTGACACCTGGGCACCGCGACCGCTGAGTTTGGCGGCATCCAGGTCGGTGGCGATGTCGCCCTCGATTATCCCGATCGCGAACTCTCCGGCGAGCTCGTCGAGCGTGGCTTGCAGCACGGTGGTCTTTCCCGACCCGGGTGAGCTCATCAGGTTGAGCGCGC
The DNA here is from genome assembly GCF_900566075.1 of Mycobacterium pseudokansasii. Classification (NCBI taxonomy): domain Bacteria; kingdom Bacillati; phylum Actinomycetota; class Actinomycetes; order Mycobacteriales; family Mycobacteriaceae; genus Mycobacterium; species Mycobacterium pseudokansasii. The sequence continues at coordinate 2,139,880 of NZ_UPHU01000001.1, forward strand.
GGATGCCGTTGCCGTCGAATGCCGCCCGGTTGATCGTGGCGCGCGCGTCGTTCTCGGCGAAGATGTCTTCGAGCACATCGATGCGCGCAGTGCCGGTCTGGTAACCGGTGTGATCGCCGTGCTCGTGCTGGTGCTCCCGTACGTGTTCGTGCTCGTGGATGTGCACGGTCCCGTCGTCGTGGCGGTGAAACCTACCCATTATCAACACCTTTCACGAGACATCGAGCGACGTCACCAGGAATTCGTTGCCGCGTAGCACCTCGATGTCGGGACTGTCGCATTGCGGGCACCAGATCGACCAGGGCGAGGTGATTTCCGACTGACGGCCGCAGGCACGGCAGCGGACCTCGGCGGTGACGCATTCCAGTTCCAGCTCGGCGTCCGGCATGTCCGCCGAGTCGCGGATCAGCGTCCAGCAAAACGACAGCGACTCCGGGACCACCTGGCGAAGCGCGCCCACCCGCACGCGGACGACGTCGACGTGGCGTCCGTCGGCATGCGTCTTGACCACGCCGGCGATCGCCTCGCACAGGGCGAGCTCATGCATGACCGTGCCCCGCGTGCCTGCGGGCGGGCGAGCCCATGAGCCTGTTCTACACCGTCGACGACCAACGGGCCATCTCGCCGCGACCGGCCCGGGGCGCTCGTGGGCACGCACCCGGACCGTCAGGCGCGCTCGACCGTCGGCACCCACTTTTCTTCGATGCGACCGAGGCGCCATACCAGCAGGGCGACGGCCCAGGTGACCACGAACATGGCGGCGACCGCGAAGCCGACCACGTTCAGGTCCAATCCGGCGATCCACTTCCAGAACGGGCCCCGCCAGCCGAATTCGTCGGCGAAGAGGCCGAGCAGTTCGGCGCTGCCGATCAGCAACGCGACCGCTACCGACAGGGCGGTGATGGTGATGTTGTAGTAGATCTTGCGCACCGGATTGGAGAATGCCCAGCCGTAGGCGAAGTTCATGAACGAACCGTCGATGGTGTCCAGCAGGCACATGCCCGCGGTGAACAACACCGGCAGGCACAGGATGGCGTACCAGGGTAACCCGGCTGCCGCGCTGGTGCTCGCCAGGATCAGCAGCGCGATCTCGGTGGCGGTGTCGAAGCCCAGCCCGAACAGCAACCCCACCGGATACATATGCCACGACTTGGTGATCGCCTTGGTGAACCGCCCGAGGAATCGGTTGATCAGCCCTCGGTTGTCCAGCTGTCGCTCCAGCTCGGCTTCGTTGAACTCGCCACGACGCAACCGGGCGAACACGCGCAGGATGCCGGCCAGGACGATGACGTTGAGCACGGCGATCAGATACAGGAACACTCCGGAGACCCCGGTGCCGATCAGGCCGGTGTAATGGTGCAACGAGGAGGAGTCTTGTTGAACCGGTCCGACGATGGCTTTGACTCCGGTCGCCAGTAATACCGCCAGAGCAAAGACGACGGTGGAGTGGCCCAGCGAGAAGAAGAACCCGGCGGCCAGCGGCCGCTGCCCGTCGTTCATCAGCTTGCGGGTGGTGTTGTCGATGGCGGCGATGTGGTCGGCATCGAAGGCGTGCCGCATGCCGAGCGTGTATGCGGTCAAGCCGATGCCGATGCCAAATGCCTTGCCGCCCACGGCTAGTTGCGCGGGCTCCACCAAAGCGATCAGGGTGATCCAGCCAACCAGGTGCAGCGCGACGATGACGGCCAACATCGATCCCAGGCGCCACCACTCCGCTGGTGCCAATACGCCGAGCACCCGGGAGAAACCTGTCGACTGTGAGGGATGTGACGGGCGCCGGTCGAGTTCTCTACGGGCCATGTTGGTCCTTGCAGCGGCGGGCGGAACACAACAGCCAAGACTGTAGGTTGCGTCACAAGTTATTGCAAGTCACTTGCAGAAGCGCCGGGGGTTTGTCGCCGGTGAACACCGCGTTGCGTGCTACGCGCTGGCGGCGCCGGTCGGAGCTGCCGCGGTGCCATGGTTGCGCCGGGCGGCGATGTAGGCCGCCCAGGACTTCACTTCGGGGTGCTGCTTGAGCAGGGCGCGACGCTGGCGCTCCGTCAGCCCGCCCCAGATCCCGTACTCGACGCGGTTGTCGAGAGCATCGGCGGCGCACTCGAGAATCACCGGGCAGCTCCGGCAGATCGTCGCCGCTTCCCGCTGGGCGGCTCCGCGCACGAACAATTCCTCTGGGTCGATGTTGCGGCACCGGGCTTTGGACACCCACGCGGAGCGGGCTTCGGCGTCCGAGCCGTAGGGAAGGCGATGAACTGCAGTAACGGCGCCGGTTTGTGCGGCGTAGTTCCGGATTTTTGGCACGAGATTCCCCCAAGGCTGCGGCCGGCGTCAACAGATGAACTTGTCGAACGGCCTGTTTTGCCCGCGAGGCAAGTGCGTGCCCGCGCCAGATTCGCCGGCGGCTCGACCTGCTGTCATACTCATCCCCGCTGATGCAGGGATCGCGCGGTGTCGAACAGGCGTCTGCCGCGACAGTACGAAAAGGCGTCAGGTAGCGCCTAGCGGGAGTTTCCGGCCTTTTTAGTTGATCGGCGTGTCTTTCGTTGTGGTGCTTGAGGTTTGTGTGACGAGAGAGTATTACCCATATATGGCGTCGATCGTGGGGAAGCGCCGCGGCAAGCAGACCTACTACTACCTGGTGGAATCGGCGCGGGTGGGCGGCAAGCCGCGCATCGTGTCCCAGCAGTATCTGGGCAGCGCCGATGAGGTGCTGGCCAAGCTGTCGGCGACGCCGAGCGGGCAGCCGATCCGCAGCCAGCACAAGCAGTTCGGGGATCTGGCGGCGGTGTGGTCGACGCTGAGGCGGCTGGACGTGGCCGGGATCGTCGACGAGGTGGCGCCGCGTCGCGCGGACGCGGCCGCGTCGGTGGGCACCTACATCGCGCTGGCATGCGCGAACCGAATCGTCGACCCGTGCTCCAAACGCGAATTCGCCGACTGGTGGGCCAGCACGGCCGGGCCGCGATGGGTGAAGCTGGGCCGCGCCGCGCTGGATCACCGCCGGTTCTGGGACGCGATGGACCGCCTCGGCGAGAGCGAGCTGCGCGAGATCGAGACCCGGCTCGGGCGGGCGATGGTCGGCGAGTTCGGGCTGGATTTGACCGGGCTGGCGCTGGACATGACCAACTTCGCCACCTTCATCGACACCGGCAACGCGAAGGCGTCGATCGCGCAGCGCGGCAAGGCCAAACAGAAACGCACCGATCTGCGGCTGGTCGGGTTGGCGCTGGTCATCACCCGCGACGGCGGGGTGCCGGTGATCAGCCACGCCTATCCCGGTGATCGGCCTGATGTCACCCAGTTCCCCACGGTCATCGACGAGCTGGTGGCCCGCTACCGCGACCTGGTGTCCTCGGTCGAGTCGCTGACCGTGGTCTATGACGCCGGGCAAAACAGCGGCGACAACCACACGGTCGTCGAAGAGCACGGGATCGGGTTCGTCGGGTCGCTGCCGCCCAGCGATCACCCCGACCTGCTGGGCATCCCGGCGCGCGACTACCGTGTCGTCGACGAAGACCGCTATCCCGGGCTGACTTTCGTCGACACCACCGTCACCGCGCTCGGGGTGACCCGCCGCGCGGTGCTGACCCACTCGGCGAACCTGGCGGCCAAGCAGGCCCGCGGCCTGGACCAGACCCTGGCCAAGGCGCGGCGTCGGCTGGCCGAGCTGGCCGCCCGCCTGGCCCGCGGCCACACCCGCCGCGACCGCGACAAGGTGCAGGCCCAGATCGCTGCGATCTGCAAACCCCGCTGGGTGGCCGATATCATCACCGTCACCCTCACCGGCGAGCAGCCCGCCGAGTTGCGGCTGGCCTGGCACACCGACAGCAAAGCCCGAAAACGCTTGGAACAACGAATCTTCGGCAAACGGATCCTGTTCACCAACCGCGACTGGCCGGTGCCCGACATCGTGGCCGCCTACCGCTCCCAATCCGACGCCGAATTCGGCTTCCGCCAGCTCAAGGACCCGCACGTGGTCTCGTTCAGCCCAATGCACCACTGGACCGACTCCAAGATCCGCGTACACGTGTCCTACTGCGTGCTCGCCTTGGCCGTCGCCCACCTGATGCGCCGCCACGCCGACCAGGCTGGGCTGCACCTGTCCGTGCGCGAGTTACTCGACCAGCTCGCCGGCATCGAAGAAACCGTGCTGCTCTACCACGACGGCGGCAAGGGACGCCCCCGCGTGCAACGCATGCTCACCGACACCACCCCCACCCAACAGAAACTGGCCGACCTGTTCGACATCCACCAATACGCACCCACCCGCTGACCCCGCCGGGCCCCTCACAGCGAGTTGGGTAATACACCAGCGCTGCCCGAAAAAGCCATCCCACCAGGCGAAACCAGACCCACAATCAAGAAAGGCCGGAAACTCCCGCTAGGGCCTATTGTCACCACCGCAGAGGCTTCAAATCCCTTGTGGCTGTGACCATCGTCCTTGCCGGTCACGGCGCCGGATCTGTCCCGCGGGCCGGGTGCGCGGCCCGCCGAGTGCCGCCGGCCGGCAGTCGGCGTCGGCATCGGAGCCAAGCCGGGGCCGTGGCGGCGGGTCCGCCCGGCGCACGGGCCGCGTCGCAATCAGCTGATTCCTCGCCACCCCGAGCCGGAGGGGATACTGGCGAACCCGGCCTTGCGGCGCGACACTGAACAGGTGACGTCAAAGCCGTCGGGCCTGGACCCGGCCGTCACTGAACGGATCGGTCGGCTCCTGCGTGCCCACGGCCTGCGGCGAATGCCCTCGCGGATTCAGGTGCTGGCGGTCCTCGAACCGGTCAACGGCCATCTGTCGGTGGCCGAGATTCATCAGCGGTTGACCGCGTGCCTGTCCGCCGGGACCCAGCCGCCCGACCTGGCCACCGTCTACCGCACCGTGACCATCCTGGTCGACCAGGGAGTGTTGCATGCGTTGACCCTCGATGGCGGGGTAACCACTTACGGGCTGGCCACCGCGCCGCACCACCATGCGGTGTGCACCCAGTGCGGGGCGATCATCGAGGTGCCCGCGCGGCAGCTGAGCTCGGCGCTGGAGCACGCGATGGCGGGCAGTTCGTTCGCGCTGTCGGAGCGGGCCGGTCTGACGCTGCGCGGTTTGTGCCCGGCGTGTCAGGACAGCGTGCAGGATCTCGGCGACGCCACCGATCCGCGCCCGCCACGGTGACGCGATCCGGCGCAGCGCCGGCGCTGACGTCAGCGCAGGTTCAGCAGTGCGTTTTCGACGACCTCGGGCAGTGCCGGGTGAATCCAGTACTGGCCGCGGGCCATCTCGGCTGCGGTGAGTCCGAAGCTCATCGCCTGGATCAGCGGCTGGATGATCGACGACGCCTGGTGGCCCATGATGTGCGCGCCGAGCAGGCGCCCGCTACCGCGTTCGGCGATCAGCTTGAGGAACCCGGTGGTGTCTTCCATCGCCCAGCCATAACCGACGTCGCCGTAGTCCTGTATTGCGATGCAAATGTCGAAACCTCTTGCCACGGCTTCGTTTTCGGTTAATCCCACAGCGGCCAGCTGCGGATCGGTGAACACCGCCGCCGGTACGTAGCGATGGTCGGTAACGGCCATCGATGCGGTATCGTCCCAGTCGCACAACAGATTATGTTGCACGACACGGGCTTCGTGGTTGGCGACGTGCTTGAGCTGATACGGCGACGAGACGTCACCGAGGGCGAAAACATTACGTGCGGAAGTCCTTTGGTATTCGTCGACCACCACCCGGTCGTCGTCCACGTCGACGCCGGCCCGGTCGGCGTCCAACAGGTCGGAGTTGGACCTGCGGCCGGTCGCCACCAGCAGCAGATCCGCGTCGATGGTGGACCCGTCGTCGAGTGTGAGCGACAGACCGGTTGCGCCGTTTTCCCCGGCCACGACATTGCGATGGGTGCGCAGTTCCCATTTCGTCGATGCGATGCGGGTAAACCGTTCGCACAGCGTGTCGTCGCAATGCCGCAGCATACAGCCGCCCCGGATAACCAACGTGACACGAACCCCGAACGCTGAGAAGACGTGCGCGAATTCTGCTGCTACGAAACCACTTCCGACGATCACCAGATGCTTCGGCAACTCGGCGATCCGCATGACTGTGTCGCTGGTGTGGTACTTGACGCCGCAGGCCAGGATCGCCGGCGGAATCACCGGCCGCGAGCCGGCCGCGATCACCACCTGATCGGCGGTGAACTCGTCACCACCGTCGGTGCGCAACAGATAGCGCCCGTCGGCCTGTACACCCCCGAACCGGGTATGGGCGGGGTACACGTCGATGTTGCGGGCCGACCGCCGATACTGCTCGCCGCCCATCGCGATCGGATCGATCCGCCCGAAGACCCGGGAGACGATATCGTCCCAGCGCACCCCGTCGATGTGCGCGTCGACGCCGTACCGGCCGGCACCGCGGATCGTTTTGGCCACATCCGCGGCGTAGACGAACATCTTGGTCGGCAGGCACCCGACGTTGAGGCAGGTGCCGCCGAAGGTGCCCTGCTCGCAGATCGCCACCCGTTTGTGCGCATAGCGGTCGTCGAGAATGCTGTTGCCCGAACCGGTTCCGATGATCGCCAGGTCGTAGGTTTCCATTGAGGTGCTCACCCTTTCCCCGACGATGCCGAGGCGCCGGTGTCGTCCAGTGTGCCGAGGTAGTGGTCCAACCAGTTGTCCAGGTGGCGATAGGCGATCCGGCGCGGCTCCGGCAGCGACAAGAACACGTCGTGTTTGGCGTCGGGAACCGGAATGATGGTGCTGCGGTTGCCGATACAACCGGCCCAGCGGGCGATATGGGTGACATCGAGCACCGCGTCGCCGCGTTGCAGGGCCGCCGGGCCGGCGTTTTCGCGCACGGTGTGATCGGAACGAAGGATCAGGTTGGGCACGCCGACGTCGAGCCCGCGATGTAGCCGGGCCTGGCCGCGACGGGTGGCATGCACCCAGCCGAAGGTGATCGGGAAGCCGCCCACGGGTTTCCACTGCAGGTTGTAGTCGAACTCCCCGTCATGGTCGCGGTGCAGGGTGGTGCCGTACCCGCTCTCACGCGGTAGCCGGACCACCCTCTTGGGCCGCATCCGCGAGATCGCGGCGACCGCAGCCGCGGTGAGGCCGGAACGCAGGATCGCCGGCCCGTGCAGGTCCAGGAAAGGGCTGTTGAGCACCAGGCCGCCGACGGCGGCGGGTGCTGGCATGCTGCGCCGGCGCAACCGGTCCAGCCAGAGCGAGACGATCAGCCCGCCGGCGGAATGGGCATACACCAGAACCCTCGCGGTCTGCGTTTGCTCGCCGATGACCCGCAGGGCGTGTTCGAGTTCGGCGTCATAGTGAGCCAGGTCGGTGGTGAAGTGCGGGGTCTGGCCATCCTGGCGGGAGCGGCCGCACTTGCGGAGGTCCAGCGCATAGAAGGCGAACCCGCGGTGCGCGAAGTGATCGGCCAGTTCGGTGTGGAAGAAGTAGTCGGTGTAGCCGTGCACGGCCAGGACCGCGTGATCGGTCCGGACGGGTTCTCCGCGACGGATCAGGGTTGCGACGACGTCGCCTTCACCGTCGGGGTCCGGTCCCAGCGGAATCGGATACTGCCAATAGCCGGGCAGGACATCGGGCATCCAGCCAGTCACGGGGCCAGCTTATGGCGTGGCCGCGGTTCTTGCGGCGCGACGCCCGATGTGGTTCGCGAACGTGTTGCTGCTCGCCACTCAATCGCTATCTGGTGGTAAGCACCCGGCTAGGGCAGTCCTTGGATGCCATTCTGGCCGAACAACTGTCCGCCCGCGCCGGCGGCACCGCCACGGTGGCCACCAGTGCCCGCATTACCGCCGTTGCCGCCGTTGCCGATCAGCCTGGCATTGCCGCCGGCGCCACCGCCACCGCCGATCGCCGATCCCCGCCCGTCGCCGCCGATGCCGCCGTCACCGCCGTTGCCGATGAGCCCGGCCGTGCCGCCGGCGCCGCCCACGCCCCCCGTCCCGGTGGCGCTGTCGAAACCGGTTCCCCCGGACCCGCCGGCACCACCGTTGCCGAAAAACATCCCGGCGCTGCCGCCCGCACCGCCGTCCCCGCCGAACCCACCGGTAGCGCCCGCGCCGCCGGTGCCGCCGGAGCTGAACAGGCCGCCGGCCCCGCCCGCCCCGCCGTCTCCGCCGACATACCCGAATCCGCCGGCACCACCGGTTCCACCGGGGCCGAACAGCCCGCCCACACCACCGGGTCCGCCCGCCCCGCCGTTGGCTACGCCGTTACCGTTGATCCCACCGGCCCCGCCGACCCCGCCGGGCCCGAACAGCAGCCCGCCGGCCCCACCGGCCCCACCGGCACCAGCACTACCCGTGACGGCGAACCCGCCGGCGCCACCGGCACCCCCGGAGCCGAACAGCCCACCGACACCGCCGGCCCCGCCGCCCCCGCCGGTGGTGCCGCCGCGACCGCCGGCTCCACCGGCTCCGGCGGAGCCGCCGAACATGCCGGCGTCGCCACCAGTCCCGCCGACGCCGCCAGCTGCGCCGGTACCCCCTTCGCCGCCGGCGCCGCCACCGCCACCGTAGCCGAACAACCCGCCAGCCCCGCCAGTCCCACCGGCACCGCCAGTACCGCCAAAGGTGGCGAAACCGCCGGTGCCGCCGGCTCCACCAGCACCAAACAGCCCACCGGTACCGCCTTTCCCGCCGATCCCGCCGACCCCGCCCCCACCGACGCCACCAGCTCCTCCGGCCCCGCCCACTCCGAACAGCCCCGCGTTGCCCCCCGCGCCGCCGCTTTGGCCTGGGGCACCGGACCCGCCGGCGCCACCATTGCCGATCAAGATCCCGCCGTCGCCGCCACCTTGTCCCGTCCCCGGGGCTCCGTTGGCGCCGTTGCCGATCAGCGGGCGGCCCAGCAACGCCTGCGTGGGCGCATTGATCGCATCGAGCCAGTATTGAGCGGCGTTGGTGGCTTCGGCGCTGGTGTAGGACCATGCGCTCGCGGTCAGCGCACCAACGAACTGATCGTGAAACGCAGCAGCGCGCGCGCTGACGGCCTGATAACTCTGGGAGTACGCGCCGAAAAGCGCCGCGAGGGCAGTCGACACTTCGTCCTGGGCGGCGGAGAGCAGTATGGTCGTCGGAGCCGCCGCTGTTGTGTTGGCAGCTCTGAGCGTTTCCCCGATCCTTTCCAGATCCACGGTCGCCGAGGACAAGATATCGGGCATGGTAACCACGAAGGACATCGGTTATCTCCTCGGAACGCCGGCTCGGCAGATGGTGTAAATGCTATGGCGGCGAGGAGGCCAATACCACGGTAGTGGTGTAAGAATTCGCTCGAGCGCGGGTTACTTCTCGAATGGGCCAACTGCGGCTTTTTTATATCGCCTCGTCGACGCCGCCCCTCGAATTTCCTTCCGGTGCAATCTATTCTGATTTGATTGCCGCGGCTGGTCAGCAGGTGCCGGCGTTCCGCCGCGAACAGCGCAATGCATGCGGGATGCTTAGCGTGGCGTCACCAACACACTCGTCGGCAACACCGACGGCGCCATTGTCGGACCGCTCGCAGGCTTACGCGGTTGCTCATCATGGTTGAGGTCGAAGCACTTTGATGGCATTGATCAGTGCGCTGAGCTTGGCTAGGATCCGTTTACCCATCCGGTGAAAGGCGTGACATGCGCGGCGTCTTAACACTTGCGGCGTTGGTCGCCGCGTATGGTCGGCTTGGCGTTTTCAAGGCCAGCCCCGGCGGCGGCAAGACGGACATGCGGATCTCCCGCGAAGGTGATCGTCCGGGCGGCCCCGGGCCGCAACAGTTCTTCACCGGCGATGTGGTACTCAAGCCATTGTTCGGGCCGGTGGGTTCCGCGAATAGCTTTGGCGGGCAGCTCACATTCGCCGCGGGTGCCCGCAGCGTATGGCACACTCATCCGGCCGGGCAGACGCTGATCGTCACCTCCGGCACCGGCTGGGTGCAGCAATGGGGTGGCATGAGGCAACAAATCAATCCCGGGGATGTGATCTGGACGCCACCGGGAGTCAAACACTGGCATGGGGCCACCCCAAGCGGCGAGATGACCCACATCGCTATTCAAGAGGAAGTCGATGGGCGCTTCGTCGATTGGCTCGAGAAGGTAAGCGACGAACAATATTTAGCTTGATTTGCGGGTTGATCGCCGCTGGCTGTTCTACACTGACGTCCGGTCCGCATGTCTTGGGATAACCGTCCAACCGCGCGAGGTGAGGATCACCGCTTGTGACAGTGTTCACCGACGTCGAGATCGAATATCTGGCCAGCCAGCGGCTCGGCAGGCTTGCGACGCTCGCCCCCAAGGGATCACCCCAGGTGCGGCCGGTCCGCTTCCAGTACAACGCGGAGCTGGACACCATTGACATCGGCGGCCGCGCGATGGCCGGCAGCCGCAAGCTTCGCAACGTCGAGAACGATCCCCGGGTGTCCTTCGTCATCGATGACCTCGCCTCCATCGATCCGTGGCGCCCTCGAGGGATCGAGATTCGCGGGCGGGCCGAGGCGCTGTCGGTCGACGGCGCACAACAGGGGTCCGGCGGTGCAATGATCCGCATTCATCCAAGGCGGATCCTGGTGTGGGGACTGGATAGCGAATCCCCGGCTCTGCACGCACGCAACGTGACGAAAGACTGACCGACGCCGGCTAGGGACCCTTGGTCGCTAGGACCTTGAGGATTGTCTTGAGTTTCAGGCTGCTTTGGGTAGCAGTCTGGCGGCGTCGGTGCGTTGTGTGATGTGAGTATCGATGGTGCGCAATGCGTTTCGTAATGGCGGTGGTGCGGGTGGCTGGTCGGCGGCCATGAGGGGCGCCAGTAGACGGTTGTGCAGTTTGGTGTAGAAGATCGCAAACCGCAGCCCGTCGCCGGTGAGGCGGTAGAGGTTGCGGCCCGGGATTCGGGTGATCAGGCCGTTGACGCGTAACCGGGTGAGGTCGTAGCTGGCCTGGTTGGTGGTGTAGGCGGTGCCGTCGAGCAGTCCGGTCATCAAGGCACGCAGGCTCTTGTTGGTGATGCCGGTGACAGCGAGCATCGTCGTGCACAGGGCGCCGGCCAGGGCTTGGACCCGAAGATCGCCGAACCGTAAGGCCGGGGTCTTCGCGCCATCCTCGGTGAGGGTGGGCCGCGCGATCCGCTCAAAGGCTGGACTCGCAAGGACGCAGCCCTGGCCGACACGCTCAGTATCGAGCAGGCGCCGATTGATTGCACGCGCGCGGGCCTGCAACTCATCGAGATGGACCAGGCGCCGCTGGCAGCGTAGGTCATCGGGTGAGTTGATCACGGTCTCGATCCGCAGCGCCCGCCCGCCTTTCAAATACTGCTTGATGCGTGAGCTCTTGTAGAACGCGTTGACGGTGACCTCGGTACCGCGAGTGACGACTTTCGTCTTGGGGACACAGTCGAGTTTCGGGGGCCGACCGCCTCGGCGGGGCCCGTAAAAGATCAGTTCCACGGTGTCGGGACGTCCGATGTCGAGGTTATCGGCGACCAGGGCTTCAAAGAATGAGCGGGCGTGGCGTGGGGCGTTGAAAACCAGGGTCCGTGACACCTCGACCTGGCGCATCGACAGTTCCCACCAGTAGCCCGCCGCCCGGTCGGCGTCAGTCAGCGGCAGCGGCAGCTGGCTCATCCAACGCTCGAAAAATACCTCGATGGCGCCTGGGCCCAGCCGGTCGCAGATGGCTTGCAGCGCGGCGGGATCCGCACAGGCGGCAAACCCGTTGGACAGCTCGTCAAACCCGATGCCGGCGTTGGCGGCCTGCCGTTTGGCGTACTCATGGCCGTTGAGCCACACCTTGATCGGGTACGGGAAGGATGTGCAAATCTTGATGAACGCCGGCCCGAAATCGATGTCCCAGACATAAAAATAAAAACACGTGACCCGCCGGTCTGCCTTGTAGAACGAAAACCACGGCACACCGTTGTTGCCGATGTGTTTTGCCGAGGCGAACACATTCTGGAACTCCTGGCCGATCCCGACCGCGACCACCCCGGAGCGGCCTGTACCCGCCTGCCCAACCAAATATGGGCGCATCACCTCAATCTTGCGGTCGTCCTTGCCGAACCTGACCACCGGGATGGTGTTGTCGGCAGCGAAGCCCTCGACCGCCCGGCGAAACGTGGTGCCCATCTTCTCGATGATCGCCGGCGACGGGATCGGATAACCCAGGTGCGCGGTCATAAACGACACCACCTGCCCGCCCACCTGCAGATTGGGCACATAGCCATTGAGACAGATCCGATCCATGCAGTCCAAATCCAGAACCACATGCCCATCAAGCACATCGTTGACCGTCACTGCCGCAGCCATGACCCTTAGCCTGCTCGGTCAAACCGGTCCTGACCAGCGACCAATCCCGGCGGCGGCGCACGTGAGGGCAGGCTCGGACCGCTTCTCAACCGGCAGCTAACCGGCAACGAACCCACCCCACCTAACCGCCCACCTCGGCGGTCCGAGGCTGGCCTCGCTGGGAGCGCGGGTCAGTAACACGCCGGTGGGGGTGGGCATCTGATTTGTCGGGTGCAGGCGATGATGGGGTGTGCGTGATGATTTCGGTGCTGATGGGTTGTTCGAGGTTGATCCTGGGCAACGGGTGGATCCGGTTTTTTTAGCGCCGAAGCGGTCGGTAGATAAGACCTTTCGGGCGTTCGACCCTGAGCAGGGGTTGTTGTTGCCGCCATCACTGGATGACTGGCTAGCGGCGGATCATTTGGTGCGGTTCATTGCTGATCTGGTCGATGAGCACCTGGACCTCTCACGCATCACCGCGGCCTATACCGAGGTTCGTGGCGGACCGCCTTACGATCCGCGCCTGATGGTGCGGATTCTGCTGTATGGCTACACCACCGGAGTTCGTTCGTCGCGGAAGCTGGAATCGGCATGCGTTGATGTGGTTGCGTTTCGGTGGCTGGCCGCCGGTAGCGCCCCGGACTACCGTGCGATCGCTCGGTTCCGCAAACGGCACCTCTCCGCACTGGGGCACCTGTTTGTGCAGGCACTGGCGTTATGCCAGGCTGCGGGCATGGTCAGCCTGGGCCAGGTCGCCCTCGATGGCACCAAGGTCCGGGCCAACGCCTCCAAACGCAAGGCGATGAGCTACGCCCGGATGACCGACAAGGAAAAGGTTCTCGCCAGCGAGGTCTCGGCACTGTTGTTGGAGGCTGAGCGCATCGACAAAGACGAGGACAAGAAGTTCGGCAAGAGTCGGCGCGGCGATGAACTGCCCGCAGAATTGGCTCGCCGTGAAACCAGGCTGGAAAAGATCCGCCAAGCCAAGGCCGCCCTGGAAGAAGAAGCCCGTGCGCGGGCCCGTGCGCAGGCAGAGGCCAAAGCCCGCGATCGCGCGGCGATGACGACGACACGACTGCGGCTCAAGGGGCGGCGGCCGCCGAGCAGGTCGCCCCGAAACCGAAGGCGCAGCGCAACTTCACTGACCCTGATTCCAAGATCATGCTCACCGGCGACGGGGCGTTTCACCAGTGCTACAGCGCCCAGGCCGTCGTTGATGCCGATCACCAGGTGATCGTTGCCACCGAGATGAACACCAACGCCGCCGATGTGGGTAACTTGATGCCGTTGACCGAGCAGGCCGCCACCAACACCGGGCAGGTGCCCGCTGCGGTCCTTGCCGATGCCGGGTACTGCTCAGCGGACAACCTCGATCGCGCCGGCGACTACACCGCCGCGTGGGGCACCGAGTTCTTCGTCGCCACCGGCCGACCTCGTCGCGGTGATCCACCCCCGGTCGCCGCCCGTGGTCGGATCCCGGACTCGGCCACCAGAAAGCAGCGCATGGCCCGCAAGCTCACCACCAAAACCGGCCAGGCCATCTACGCCCGTCGTAAGGCCATCGTCGAACCTGTCTTCGGGCAGATGAGCACCTTGCAGGACGCCAAACACCTACTGCTGCGCGGGCTCGAGCAGGCCCGTGGCGAATGGCTGCTGTTAGCCGCCTGCCACAATCTGCGCAAACTCCACGGCCACATCGGAATCCACGGCCTGGCCGGCCTGGCCATCAGCTGACCACCGGGCCAATCCTCGGCCACACGCGGACCCCCCGACCACGACGCCTTCCCGATCGCCAAACACTGAACCCCGGCAAGGCCACCCACGCCGAAAACAATCACGCCCCCGCGAACAAGGCAGACCCGCCAAAGGCGTTACTGACCCAGGGTCCCTAGCCGGACCGGCGCTCGGTATTCCGGCGAAACGTTGTGCGCCGCGATCAGTGCGTGCCAATCGCTTTGGCCTCGCGAGCCGCGGCGGTCGACGCGGTGTTCCGGCCATGACTCCAGTCGGCTCCCGTCGCCGCATGGAGGGGACGTTGGCGAGCCCGGCCGTCGGGATAACCTTGGGACAGCACACCCGAGGGAAGGACCAAGAATCCGGTGGCAAAGCTGGCCAGGGCTGCTGATGTCGTGCTGGTGGGCGCGGGCATCATGAGCGCGACGCTGGGAGCGTTGCTCAAACGACTGGAGCCCGATTGGTCGATCACCGTGATCGAACGGCTCGATGCCGTCGGCGCCGAGAGCAGCAGTCCCTGGAACAATGCCGGCACCGGTCATGCGGGACTGTGCGAAATGAACTACACCCCGGCCGGTCCCGGCGGCGCGATCGACGTAACCAAAGCCGTCCTGATCAACGAGCAATTCCAGGTCACCCGACAGTTCTGGGCCTACGCCGCGGATAACGGCGTCTTGACCGACGTACGCGGCTTTCTCAATCCCGTCCCGCACGTGAGTTTCGTGCATGGCGCCGACCACGTGGATTACTTGCGGCGCCGCCGCGATGCGCTTGCCGGCAACCCATTGTTCTCCGGCACCGAACTGATCGACGACCCGGACGAGTTCGGTCGCCGGTTGCCGTTCATGGCCGCCAAACGTGACTTCTCCGAGCCGGTCGCGCTCAACTGGGCCTCCGACGGCACCGATGTCGACTTCGGTGCGCTGTCTCGCCAGCTCATCGCCTATTGCGTACGCAACGGCACCACCGCGCTGTTCGGCCACGAGGTCCGTGACCTTCACCGCCAGCACGACGGCAGTTGGACATTGACCGTCAACAACCGCCGCAGCGGCCAAAAGCACATGCTGAAAGCCAGATTCGTCTTCGTCGGGGCCGGCGGGGACGCGCTGCCGTTGTTACAGAGGTCCGGCATCAAGGAGATCAAGGGCTTTGCCGGTTTTCCCATCGGAGGCCGCTTCCTGCGCAGCGACAACCCGGCGCTCACCGCCGCCCACCGGGCCAAGGTCTATGGGTTTCCGTCGCCGGGCGCACCGCCTCTGGGAGCGCTGCACCTCGACCTGAGGTTCGTCAACGGTACTCCCTGGCTGGTTTTCGGGCCGTACCCAGGCTGGTCGCCAAAGTTCTTGAAACACGGCCACTTCAGCGATTTGCCCCGGTCGATCCGGCGCGACAATCTACTGTCGCTGCTCGGCGTTGGCGTGACCCAACTGAGCTTGCTGAACTATCTGCTTGGTCAGCTGCTGCTCTCGGCATCGGATCGCATCGATGTGCTTCGTGAATTCGCCCCCAGCGCAGTGGATTCCGACTGGAAGCTGACCGTGGCCGGTCAGCGGGTGCAGGTGATCCGGCCTGACAAGCGCAAGGGTGGGGTGGTCGATTTCAACACCACACTGGTCGGCGCCGCCGATGGGAGCATCGCCGGGCTGCTGGGAGGTTCGCCGGGCGCCTCGACGGCAGTGCCCATGATGTTCGAGGTTCTGCAGCGCTGCTTTGGCCACCGGTATCAGTCGTGGTTGCCCGCCCTCAAAGAGATGGTGCCTTCACTGGGAGCCAAGCTCTCCCAAGAGCCCGCGCTGTATGACGAAGTGTGGTCCTGGACCACCAAGGCGCTGCAGCTGGACGCCGCATGACCCACGCCGGCGGGGAAGGGCAACGCTTATGAGCGAGGCGCTCCGCCGAGCCTGGGCCAAAGACCTTGACGCCGCAACCCTTTACGAACTGCTCAAGCTGCGGGTGGAAGTCTTCGTGGTCGAACAGGCCTGCCCATATCCCGAACTGGACGGCCGCGACCTGCTCTCCGAGACCCGGCATTTCTGGCTGGAAACACCTGACGGCGAGGTGATCTGCACCCTGCGTCTGATGGAGGAGCACGCCGGAGGGGAGAAGACATTCCGCATCGGCCGGCTGTGCACCCGGCGGGATGCCCGCGGTCAGGGACATACCACCCGGCTGCTGCGTGCCGCGCTGGCTGAAGTGGGTGACTACCCGTGCCGGATCGACGCCCAGGTCTATCTGGCCGACATGTACGCCCAGCACGGATTTGTCCGTGACGGTGACGATTTCATCGACGACGGTATTCCGCATGTGCCGATGCTTCGGCCGGCGTCCGGTCCGGCGGCCCACTCGTGAAGCCCTATCCGTTCAGTGCGATCGTCGGACACGACCACATGCGGCTTGCGTTGCTGTTGTGCGCCGTTCGCCCGGAGATCGGCGGGGTACTGGTCCGCGGCGAGAAAGGCACCGCGAAATCGACGGCTGTGCGCGGGCTTGCGGCGCTACTGTCGGCGGCGACCGGCGGCGCCGGGCTGGTCGAGATGCCATTGGGGGCCACCGAGGACCGGGTGGTGGGTTCACTGGATTTGCAGCGGGTCCTGCGTGACGGTGAGCACGCGTTTTCACCGGGCCTGCTGGCGCGTGCTCACGGCGGAGTGCTCTACGTCGATGAAGTCAACCTGCTGCATGACCATCTGGTCGACATATTGCTCGACGCCGCCGCGATGGGACGGGTACATGTCGAACGCGACGGCATATCCCATTCGCATGAGTCCCGCTTCGTCCTGATCGGCACCATGAATCCCGAAGAGGGCGAACTTCGTCCGCAGCTGCTGGACCGATTCGGTCTCACCGTCGACGTGCAGGCATCGCGAGACGTCGACGTGCGCGTGGAGGTGATCCGGCAGCGGATGGCATACGAAGCCGATCCCGAAGCGTTCGCCGAACGCTATGCCCAGGCCGACGCGGAACTGGCTCGCCAGATCGCTGCGGCGCGTGCCCTCGTCGACGACGTGGTGTTGCCGGACAAGGAATTACGGCGCATCGCCGCGATATGTGCGGCCTTCGACGTCGACGGCATGCGAGCCGATCTGGTGGTGGCCCGAACGGCAGTCGCGCACGCGGCCTGGCGCGGTGCAGGCACTGTCGAAGAACACGACATCCGGGTAGCCGCCGAACTGGCACTGCCGCATCGCCGCCGGCGAGACCCTTTCGACGATCACGGTCTCGACCGCGACCAGCTCAACGAGGCGCTGCGGCGGGCGGACTCCGACCAGGATCCCGAGCCTGACCCACCCGGCGGCGGTCGGGCAGCCGAAGACCCTGAGCCCCAACCCAACCCGCACTCAACTGAAGACCCGCCGCGCCCGGCTTCGCCGGGCTCGCGATCATCACCGAAACCCAGCGCGCCGCCGTCGAAAACCTTTCGTACCCGCGCGCTGACTGTTCCGGGTGTCGGCGAGGGCGCCCCCGGACGACGGTCGCGGGCCCGCAACGCATCTGGCAGTGTGGTGGCCGCCGTTGAAACCGGCGACCCGGACGGTCATGGGCTGCATCTGTTCGCCACTCTGTTGGCTGCCGCCGGGCATGCGGCTGGAGCCGGGCCGCTGCGGCCGGAGGCGGACGACGTGCGCCGCGCGGTCCGCGAGGGACGCGAGGGCAACCTGGTGATCTTCGTTGTCGACGCATCGGGATCGATGGCCGCCCGCGATCGCATGGCGGCGGTCAGCGGCGCGACCATGTCGCTGCTGCGCGACGCTTATCAGCGGCGTGACAAGGTCGCGGTGATCACCTTCCGACAGCGCGAGGCCGGGTTGTTGCTGCCGCCCACGTCGTCGGCGCACATCGCCGGCCGGCGGCTGGCGCGGTTCGACACCGGCGGCAAAACCCCGCTCGCGGAAGGTCTGTTGGCAGCGCGCCAGCTGGTCGTCCGGGAAAAGGCGCGTGACCTCGCTCGCCGCGCCCTGGTGGTGTTGCTTACCGACGGACGGGCCACATCCGGGCCAGACCCATTGGGCCGCAGTCGAATTGCCGCATCACGACTGGCCGCTGAGGGCGTGGCCGCC
The DNA here is from genome assembly GCF_900566075.1 of Mycobacterium pseudokansasii. Taxonomy (NCBI): domain Bacteria; kingdom Bacillati; phylum Actinomycetota; class Actinomycetes; order Mycobacteriales; family Mycobacteriaceae; genus Mycobacterium; species Mycobacterium pseudokansasii. The sequence goes on from NZ_UPHU01000001.1 coordinate 2,157,924, forward strand.
GTGGTCGTAGACTGTGAGACTTCCTACGTTCGGCTCGGATTGGCCGTGCAGCTGGCCCGTCAGCTGGGTGCGCCGGCCGTGCGCCTCGAGCAGCTGCACGCCGACCACTTGACCCGGGCCGTCCGTGACGTGGCCTGAAGCCGGGACTTGAAGCCGGAAAGGTAACCGCTTATGCCGCAGGGAAATCCGACTTACATCCCCGATGACGGTCTGACAACCAGGGCCCGGCGCAATCAGCCGGTGCTGGCGGTGCATACCGGTGACGGCAAGGGAAAATCAACGGCAGCCTTCGGAATGGCGCTGCGCGCGTGGAATGTCGGGCTCGACGTCGCGGTATTCCAGTTCGTCAAAAGTGCCAAATGGAAGGTGGGCGAAGAAGCGGCGTTCCATCAGCTCGGTCGGCTGCACGACGAACAAGGGATCGGCGGAGCCGTCGAATGGCACAAGATGGGCGCGGGCTGGTCGTGGACGCGTCAATCGCGCAAGGCCGGCAGCGATCTTGATCACGCCGTCGCGGCGGCGGACGGTTGGGCCGAGATCGCGCGCCGGCTGGCGGCGCAACACCACCAGTTTTACGTGCTGGACGAATTCACCTACCCCTTGAAATGGGGTTGGCTTGACGTCGACGACGTGGTGGAGGTGTTGCTGGCACGGCCCGGCCACCAACATGTCGTGATCACCGGACGCGACGCACCACCTCGATTGATCGAGGCAGCCGATTTGGTGACCGAGATGACCAAGGTCAAACACCCGATGGATGTGGGCCGTAAGGGTCAGCAGGGCATCGAGTGGTGAAACCGTGACCTCGACACCGGCCCTGGTGATTGCCGCACCCGCCTCGGGCAGCGGAAAGACCACCATCGCAACGGGTTTGATGGGGGCGCTATGCCGAGCCGGTCACCGGGTCGCGCCCTTCAAAGTCGGTCCCGACTTCATCGATCCCGGTTACCACACCCTCGCCTCAGGGCGGGTCGGCCGCAACCTGGACCCGGTATTGGTGGGGGAGCGGCTCATCGGCCCGCTCTACGCGCACGGCACCGTCGGCACCGACATCGCGGTGGTCGAAGGTGTGATGGGCCTATTCGACGGGCGTATCGGTGAAGCGATGAGCGGCCCTGCAGCGGGGTCCACCGCACACGTCGCAGGCTTGCTGGGGGCGCCGGTGGTCCTGGTGGTCGACGCGCGGGGCCAGAGCCACAGCATTGCGGCGCTGTTGCACGGCTTCACCACCTTCGACTTAACAACCCGGATTGCCGGCGTCATTCTCAACCGGGTCGGGACGGCCAGGCATGAGCATGTGCTGCGACAGGCGTGCGAGCAGGCCGGTGTCCCAGTGCTGGGCGCCATCCCCCGAGCCGCTGAATTGGAGCTTCCTACAAGGTATCTGGGTCTCGTCACCGCGGTCGAGTATGGTCGCCGGGCCCGGCTGGCAGTCGAGGCGATGACGGCATTGGTCGCTCGGCACACCGATCTGAGCGCAATGGTCGCGGCCGCCGCAAGCCGCGTCGGCGCACCGCCGTGGGACCCGGTGACGGCCGCCGGCGGGCCAATGAGCGGGCGCCCGGCCGTTGCGATGGCGGCGGGCAAGGCCTTCAGCTTCGCCTACGCCGAACATGCCGAGCTGTTGCGGGCCGTCGGGGCCGATGTCGTCGACTTCGACCCGCTCAATCAGGCACTGCCGGAAGGGACGAACGCCGTGCTGCTGCCGGGTGGATTCCCGGAGCAATTCGCCGCGGAGCTCTCCGCCAATGAGCTGGTCCGCCGCCAGCTCCGACACTTGGCGGCCGCGGGCGCCCCGATACACGCCGAATGCGCCGGACTGATTTATCTGGTATCCGAACTGGATGGATACCCGATGTGCGGCGTGCTGGCCGGCTCTGCACGCTTTACCCAGCGCCTCACACTGGGATACCGCGACGCCGTCGCGGTCGCCGACTCGCCGCTGTATTCGGTCGGCCGTCGGGTAGCCGGGCACGAATTCCACCGCACCACCGTCGCGTTCACCGACAGCTACCAGCCGGCGTGGGTGTATCGGGGTGCCGGGCATGATGACCACCCTGTGCGAGACGGCGTCGTGCATGGCGGTGTGCATGCGTCCTACCTGCATACACATCCGGCCGCGACGCCGGAAGCGGTGTCGCGCTTCGTCGCACATGCCGCCGCCCGGTCGTAGCGGCTCGGCGACACCCGCTGCGCCCGGCTCCGCCGCGTCGCGCTCCGCCGCGCTGGCGATCACCACGGTGTTCGACGGTGGTGATCCGCTGCGCCCGGCTCCGCCGGGCTGGCGATCACCACGGTGTTCGACGGTGGTGATCCGCCGCGTCGCGCTCCGCCGCGCTGGCGATCACCACGGTGTTCGACGGTGGTGATCCGCTGCGCCCGGCTCCGCCGGGCTGGCGATCACCACGGTGTTCGACGGTGGTGATCCGCTGCGCCCGGCTCCGCCGGGCTGGCGATCACCACGGTGTTCGACGGTGGTGATCCGCTGCGCCCGGCTCCGCCGGGCTGGCGATCACCACTAAGCTTGGCGGGTGACCGAGAGCCCTTACCTCGTCGGATTGCGACTGGCCGGCAAGAAGGTGGTCGTGGTCGGCGGGGGCAGTGTCGCCCAACGCCGGCTACCCCTTCTCATCTCAAGCGGCGCAGACGTGCACGTGATCTCCCGTAGCGCCACCCGCGCCGTCGAGGCGATGGAAGGCATCACGTTGTCGCTGCGCGAATACCGCGACGGGGACCTCGAAGAGGCCTGGTACGCGATCGCGGCCACCGACGACGCGGAGGTGAATGCGAGCGTCGTCGCCGAGGCCGATCGCCGGCAGATCTTCTGCGTCCGCGCCGACATCGCCGTCGAAGGAAGTGCAGTCACCCCGGCGACATTCAGCTATGCAGGGCTGTCGGTGGGCGTGCTGGCCGGCGGCGAGCACCGCCGTTCGGCTGCCATCCGGTCTGCGATCCGCGAGGCGTTGCAGACGGGGCTGATCACCCCCGAAGGCCCCGAAAGCCCCGTCGGCTCCGACGTTGTCCGCGGTGGGGTAGCGCTGGTCGGTGGCGGACCCGGGGACCCCGAATTGATCACCGTCCGCGGCCGTCGGCTGCTTGCCCAGGCCGATGTCGTGATCGCCGACCGCCTGGCGCCACCGGAGTTGCTCGCCGAGCTTCCCCCGCATGTGGAAGTCATCGACGCCGCCAAGATCCCGTATGGCCGGGCCATGGCCCAGGACGCAATCCACGCCGCCATGATCGAACGGGCCAAGTCCGGGAGTTTTGTCGTACGTCTCAAGGGCGGCGACCCCTTCGTGTTCGCCCGCGGCTATGAGGAAGTACTGGCATGCGCCGAGGCAGGCATTCCGGTGACCGTGGTGCCCGGTGTGACGAGTGCCATAGCAGTTCCTGCTTCCGCGGGCGTTCCGGTCACGCATCGGGCCACAAATCACGAGTTTGTCGTGGTCAGCGGCCATCTTCCGCCCGGTCATCCCGAATCGTTAGTGAATTGGGATGCTTTGGCAGCACTGTCCGGCACCATTGTTTTGCTGATGGCGGTGGAACGCATCGAACTTTTCGTCGAAGCACTGCTAAAAGGCGGCCGACCTGCGGAAACGCCGGTGCTGGTGGTTCAGCACGGAACGACGCCGGCTCAGCACACGTTGCGGGCTACCCTCGCCGACACGCCGGAAAAGGTCCGCGCAGAGGGGATCCGACCTCCCGCGATCGTCGTCATCGGGGCTGTTGCAGGCCTCGGCGGCGTTCGGGGTTTAAACAATTCTTAAGATTACTGTAAGGTAACCCGTTATGACGGCTCTCAACGACACAGAGCGGGCTGCCCACAATTGGACGTCCGGACGGCAGGAGCGTCCGGCGTCGGCTCGCCCGGCGCGCTCGGCGGAGACCGCCTCGCAGCGCATCACCAGGTATTACCCGACCTGGCTGCCCTCCCGTCGCTTCATCGCCGCAGTCATCGCGATCGGTGGAATGCAGCTCTTGGCGACCATGGACAGCACCGTCGCCATCGTCGCGCTTCCTAAGATCCAGAACGAACTCAGCCTGTCCGACGCCGGTCGCAGCTGGGTGATCACCGCCTACGTGCTGACCTTCGGCGGGCTGATGCTGCTCGGTGGGCGTCTCGGCGACACCATCGGGCGCAAACGGACCTTCATCGTCGGCGTCGCGCTGTTCACCATCTCCTCGGTGCTGTGCGCGGTCGCCTGGGACGAGGCCACGATGGTCATCGCGCGACTGTCCCAGGGCGTCGGGTCTGCCATCGCCTCGCCGACCGGTCTGGCGCTGGTGGCTACCACGTTCCCGAAGGGGCCGGCCCGTAACGCCGCCACGGCGGTGTTCGCTGCGATGACGGCGATCGGTTCGGTGATGGGCCTGGTGGTCGGCGGAGCGCTGACCGAGGTCTCGTGGCGGCTGGCGTTCCTGGTGAACGTGCCGATCGGACTGGTGATGATCTACCTGGCCCGCACCGCGCTGCGGGAAACCAATCGTGAGCGGATGAAGCTCGACGCGGCCGGCGCCATGCTGGCCACGCTGGCCTGCACCGCTGCCGTCTTCGCCTTCTCGATGGGGCCGGAAAAGGGCTGGATCTCGGTGACCACCATCGGTTCGGGCGCGGTCGCTCTGGCTGCCGCACTCGCGTTCATCGTGGTGGAGCGCACCGCCGAAAACCCGGTCGTGCCGTTCCACCTGTTCCGCGACCGCAACCGGCTGGTCACCTTTATTGCGATCTTCCTGGCCGGCGGTGTCATGTTCACGCTGACGGTGTGCATCGGCCTGTACGTGCAGGACATCTTGGGTTACAGCGCGCTGCGCGCCGGTGTCGGCTTCATCCCGTTCGTCATCGCGATGGGTATCGGCCTGGGCATTTCCTCGCAATTGGTGTCGCGGTTTTCGCCCCGGGTGCTGACGATCGCCGGGGGATACCTGCTGGTTCTGGCCATGCTGTACGGCTGGTTGTTCATGCACCGCGGCGTGGCCTACTTCCCGAACCTGGTAGTGCCCATCGTCGTGGGTGGGGTCGGCATCGGGATGGCGGTTGTGCCGCTGACCCTGTCGGCGATCGCCGGCGTGGGTTTCGACCAGATCGGCCCGGTGTCGGCGATGACGCTGATGCTGCAGAGCCTGGGCGGGCCGCTGGTGTTGGCCGTGGTTCAGGCCGTGATCACCTCGCGCACGCTGTACCTCGGTGGTACCACCGGTCCGGTGAAGTTCATGAACGACGGCCAACTGGCCGCGCTCGACCATGGCTATACCTATGGCCTGTTGTGGATCGCCGGAGCGGCCGTCATCGTCGGCGGGGCTGCGGTGTTGATCGGCTACACCCCGGCGCAGGTCGCCCACGCGCAGGAGGTCAAGGAAGCCATGGACGCCGGAGAGCTGTAACTCTTCCGGGTGTCAGCGCAGCGGCCACACAAGTTGGCGAACATAGCCGTCGGGTTGGTCATCGTCGATGCCGTACTCGGCGGGCCAGCGGTCGGCGGGTAGGTACAGCGTGCCGAACAGCGCATCAACGAGAGGGAATTCCGCGGCGTAGTTGGAGTTGTACGCCTGGGGCTGGCGTGCGTGGTGCCAGTGGTGGAACTGCGGAGTGGCAATCAGCCAGCGCAGCGGCCCGCAGGTCAGCCTTAAGTTGGCATGGATGAAGATGTCCTGAAACGTCAGCAGGATGACGATCGCGCCGAGGCTGACCCGACCGAAGCCCAGCGCGTACAGCGGCACCACCGCGGCCGAGCGGATGGCTATCTGGTCGAGGGGATGCATGTGACCGGCGGCAAGCCAGTCCATCTCACGGACACTGTGGTGCACGCGGTGGAATCGCCACAGCACCGGAACCTCGTGCATGGCGCGATGCCCCGCGTAGCCACCCACCGCGGTAATCCCCAGGGCCGCAACGATCTGCACCCAACCCGGAGTCGCGACGACCGCGCTGCGAAAGGCGGCCGGTACCAGGGCCTGTAGGACGGTGCCGACCACCGCCACTGCGCCGACGAGACCGACCTTGCGCGCGGCCCCATTGACCAGATAGTGCACCACATCGGTGCGCCATCCTTGGCGCACCACGTGGAGCGGGCGAAGTGCGAACAGCCGCTCGAGCGGGATGAAGATAATCGCCAGGATCGCCAGCTTGACCGCCATGTCACCGCGCACGCTCAATGCGACCAGCACCAGCGTCGAGGTGACCAGCATCAAGGCAATGCCGCCGGGACTGACCCCGCGTGACGCACCGGCCGCAGTGGCTCCGGCCGACGGGGGAGTGGTTGTGCCCACGACGGGGGCCGGGCGGTCGGCGACGGCTAACGGCGGCCCGAGTCTGGCCAGCCTGCCCCACCCAGCCAGGACGCCGGCCGACACGATGACCGCGGGAACTCCGATGATGGGTCGGACGGTGGCGACCGCTATCGCGGTGATCAGGATCGCCGACTGAAGGGCCATGCCGGTCACCTTCAGCACTCGCGCGCCCTGCAGCAGCCGGATCGCGTGCCAGCCGGCCATGGCCGCCGCGGCGAGGAGCACAACCGCGAGCACCGTAGTGCCGCGGTCAAGCCGCTCCTGCCCGCGTGTGCCGACGAACGCTGCGCCGCCAGCGAGCCCGATCAGTTCGGCCGAGTACAAAATCCCCAGTGCCGTCACCACCGGCCCGTCCCGATACTCGGATTCAGCCTTGGTCAGCGCCGTATTCATGCGCGACAAGGTAGTTCATCCAGTTAAGGAACACCTGAATTTCGTCATTGCAACGATGCCGCCACCGTGCCGAGGTTGCCGCGAGCAAAGTTGGGGAAGCAGGATCGCTGGATTGTGATCGGTTGTCAGCAACGCATTCTGATATGACCTAGATCACCATACAATTGCTGTCTTAGCGTGCGCGTGACGACGGGTCTGTGCGCCTGATGACCAGGATGCAGAGGTGGCCTGTGATGTCGTTTGTGATTGCGGCTCCAGAGGCGCTGGCGGCGGCGGCTTCGGACCTGTCGGGTATTGGTGGGGCGATCAATGCGGCCAACGCGGCGGCGGCTGGCCAGACGCTGGGAATTCTGGCGGCCGGCGCCGACGAGGTGTCGGCGGCTGTTGCGGCCCTGTTCGGCGCGTATGCCCAGCAATATCAGGCGCTGAGCGCCCAGGCGACAAATTTTCATGACCAATTTCTGCAGGCCTTGAGCGCTGGTGGGCTCTCATATGTCGCCGCCGAGGCCGCCAATGCTCAGCAAGCTTTACTCACTGTGGTCAATGCGCCCACCCAGACTTTGTTGGGGCGGCCGTTGATTGGTGACGGCACCGCCGGGGCGCCGGGGCAGCCGGGTGGAGCTGGCGGTTTGTTGTGGGGCAGTGGCGGTGCCGGTGGTGCGGGTGTGTCGGGCCAGGCCGGCGGCCGGGGTGGGGACGCGGGGTTATGGGGCAGCGGTGGCGTTGGGGGCGCCGGCGGTAGCAGCGCGGCCGGTGGGGCGGGCGGGGCTGGCGGATGGTTGTACGGCAACGGCGGGGCCGGCGGCATCGGTGGGTCTGGCGCTGTCGGAGGCGACGGTGGGCGGGCGTTGTTCGTGGGCAATGGCGGTGTCGGTGGGCAGGGTGGGGTTGGTGTGGCGGGCGTTAACGGCGGCATCGGGGGTGCCGGCGGTATCGGTGGCAACGCCGGTCTGATCGGCGATGGTGGGGCGGGCGGCCAGGGTGGCGTCGGTGCGGCCGGGCTCAACGCGGTCAACCCCACGCCCGGACCCGCGGCCAAAGCAGGGCTGACGCCAGCCGATGTATTCGGACCTGATATCCAAACCGGCCAGGCCGGTGGCACCGGCTTCCCCGGCACGGCAGCAACGCCGACCGGCGGTTCCGGCGGCAACGGCGCCAGCGCCACCAGCAACTCTGACTTGACCGGGAAGGCCTTCGGCGGCGCCGGCGGAGACGCGGGTATCGCGGCTGCCGGCGGGGCTGGCGGCAGCGGCGGCAACGGCGGCAACGCCACAATCCAAGGTGGCGACGGCAACGTCTCCGCCACGGGCGGCCAGGGTGGTGCCGGCAGCAACGGCGTGGCGCCCGGCAGCGCCGGCGGCAGCGGCGGCAACGGCGGATCGGCCACCCTGTTTGGCGGCAAAATCCCGACCGGTTTTGCCGGCAGCGGCGCCGGCGGTAACGGCGGCGACGGGGCCAGCAGCGCGTTGTCCGGCGGTGCCGGCGCCTCTGGGGGGACCGGCGGCGCTGGCGGCGCCGGCGGCCTGCTGTACGGCAATGGCGGTGCCGGTGGCGCCGGCGGCGTGGGTGGCATCGGCGGCGCGGGCGCTCCGGGCGGGGCCGGCGGCTCCGGCGGTGACTCGGCCACCGCGTTGGCTCAGTTCCGCAGTGATCTGTTCTCCCTCACAGGCGGAGTAGGCGGCGACGGTGGTGATGGCGCCAGTGCGCTTGGTGTCGGCGGTCTCGGTGGCACCGGGGGTATGGGCGGTAATGGCGGCGCCGCCTCGCCGCTATTCGGCAACGGAGGTGCCGGCGGGAACGCCGGTGTTGGCGGCGCCGGGGGTGCGGGTGGTGCCGGCGGGGCCGGCGGCGACGGCGGGGTCGGCGGCGGCACACGAGCCGTCAGCAGCTTCCCCGGTGGTTTCGGCAGCGGCGGTGGCGGCGGTGCCGGTGGCGATGGCGGCGGTGGCGGTGACGGCGGAGCGGGTGGAGCCGGTGGACCCCTTGGTGGCGTGGGCGGCCGCGCCGGGTTCGTGCTGGGTCTACCCGGTGCCGACGGCTCTGCTGGTGTCGGCGGTCCGGGCGGGACAGGCGGGGCGGGTGGCGCCGCCGGCACCGGGGGCCAGGGTGGCCAAGGGCTGGGTGGTGGCTTAAACGGTGGTGTCGGCTCGGACGGGATCGCGGGCACCGACGGACAAGCCGGCCCGAACGGCTAACCGGCCACGTCCAGCGCCGTCGGTGTGGCTGTTACCTGCAGACGAAACGAGCTGTGGCACACGGTAATCCCGACGCACTGGCGAGCCGTGGCACAACGCGGATGCACCGTCGGTGTACGCATCCCGGCCCGTGGCATCCGATGAGCCGTCTGGCAGTCACCGCGCGGTATGCGCGGCGAGGCAAACAACACTTGTGTACGGCAACCGCGCGGGTCTGGCCGCCATGGCAGTCACTAGGTTTGATTGCCGGGCTCCTCACCGGGCCGCGCCGGCCCGAATCGTCGCCCGGCTAGGCTTGCCGCCTGTGATTACCCGGATGTCCCAGCTGTTCCTGCGCACCCTGCGTGACGACCCTGCCGACGCCGAAGTGCCCAGCCACAAACTGCTGATCAGGGCCGGATACGTCCGGCCCGTCGCGCCGGGACTCTACAGCTGGTTACCGCTGGGCCTAAAAGTCCTGCGCAACATCGAGCGGGTGGTCCGCGAAGAGATGAACGCCATCGGGGGGCAAGAGATCTTGTTTCCCGCGCTGCTGCCACGAGCGCCCTACGAGACCACGAACCGGTGGACCGAATACGGCGACAGTGTTTTCCGCCTGCAGGACCGCCGCGGCAATGACTACCTGCTCGGGCCGACACACGAGGAGCTGTTCACCCTGACCGTGAAGGGCGAATACAACTCTTACAAAGACTTTCCGCTGGTCCTGTATCAAATCCAGAACAAATACCGCGACGAAGCCCGCCCGCGCGCCGGCATCCTGCGGGTCCGGGAGTTTGTGATGAAAGACTCCTACTCCTTCGACATCGACAGCGCCGGCCTCAAGGCCGCCTACCACGCACACCGGGAGGCCTATCAGCGCATCTTCGAACGTTTAAGGGTGCGCTACGTCATCGTCTCGGCGGTCTCCGGCGCCATGGGCGGCAGCGCCTCCGAAGAGTTCCTGGCCGAAAGCCCGGTCGGGGAGGACACGTTCGTACGGTGCCCGGAGTCGGGTTATGCCGCCAACGTCGAAGCCGTCATCACCGCGCGCCCGGAGAACCGACCGATCGACGGGCTGCCCGAAGCGGTGGTCCACGACACCGGCGACACCCCGACCATCGCCACGCTGGTCGCCTGGGCCAACCAGGCCGACCTGGGCCGCACGGTGACCGCCGCGGACACCCTGAAGAACGTCCTGGTCAAAGTCCGCCAACCCGGCAAGGACTGGGAGTTGCTGGCCATCGGAGTGCCCGGCGACCGCGACGTCGACGACAAGAGGTTGAGCGCGGCCCTGGAACCAGCCGAATACGTCTTGCTCGACGACGACGAGTTCGCCAGATACCCGTTCCTAGCCAAGGGTTACATCGGACCAAAAGCCTTGCGCGCCAACAATGTTCGCTACCTGGTTGACCCGCGTGTAGTCGACGGCAGCAGTTGGATCACCGGAGCGGACGAACCAGGCCGGCATGTCGTCGGCCTGGTTGCGGGTCGTGATTTCACCGCCGACGGCACCATCGAGGCCGCCGAGGTGCGGGAAGGTGATCCCTCTCCGGACGGTGCCGGCTCCTTGGTCATGGCGCGTGGCATCGAGATCGGCCACATCTTCCAGCTCGGCCGTAAGTACACCGATGCCTTCAGCGCCGACGTGCTCGGTGAGGACGGCAAGCCGATACGGCTGACCATGGGTTCCTATGGCATCGGGGTGTCGCGGCTGGTCGCCGTCGTCGCCGAACAACATCACGACGAGCTGGGCTTGCGCTGGCCACCCGCGATCGCGCCGTTCGATGTTCACCTGGTGATCGCCAACAAGGACGCGGAGGCGCGCACCGGCGCCGTCGCGCTGGCCGCCGAACTGGATCAACTGGGGATCGGGGTGCTGCTCGACGACCGTCAAGCCTCGCCCGGCGTCAAGTTCAAGGACGCCGAACTGCTGGGAATGCCCTGGATCGTCGTGGTGGGGCGCGGCTGGGCGGACGGCGTGGTCGAGCTGCGGGACCGGTTCACCGGTCAGACCCGCGAGCTAGCCGCCGGCGCCTCGCTGGCTACCGATATCGCGGCCGCCGTCAGCGGTTAGCTATTCGTTGCCGCCCGGGAACGAAGCGGTGATCGGCCAGGCTCCCAGCACCTTGTTCCACCGGGCGGCCATCACCGCGCTCTGGGTCAAAGCCGTCGACGCGAACGCCCGGTCATCGGCCGTTTCGGCATGCTCGACGACGGCACGCCACGCCGTCGCGCCGTCGTTCTCCATCCGCGCGGCCAGCCGAGCCGCATCGGCTGCGCTGCCCACGTCACTGGGCAACTGGTAGCCCCCGGCAGCTACCGGGGCGGTGACCTTACGCGCGGCCAGCATCGCTATGACGTCGTCACGACGTTGGCGATGTTGGTTCAGCGCCTCCACCACCAAGTCGTTGACGCTGGGCGGCGACAGCGCCGACACAATGCCATACCCGTAGATGGTTGCGTGTTCGACGGCCAGGGCGTCGCTCAGCGCCGCGGTGTCGGCATCTTTGCCGGCGGGCGACCGCTTGGGGCTGGCCCCGAAGCTGGGCTCGGACGAGGTCATATGGAGGGGCCCCCGGGCATCAGCGCAACCGTGTAGGACGCCGTGCAGGAAGCGGCGATGGAGGCGAGCAGACCAGCGCGGTAGCCCGATACCCTGGCCACCAGGCGACTGGCATCCTCGGCCGATTTGCGCAGCGAATCCACCACGTCGGACACCGGCGGTGGCGGTGGCGGTGGTTCCGTGCCAGTCGGGCTGGGGCTGGCGCTCGAGCTACTCGTTTCGCTGGTCGCGGATACCAGCTTGCCCGCGGCGCGAGCAATCTCGGTGGCGAGGGCGCGGGCATGCGCGCCGCGTTGGCTGGCCACCACCGTCAGCGCGGCAGCGATCTGCGGCGGATTGCCGATTGCCGCCGCGGCGGCCGACGCCAGCGCGCTGTCGCGGCGGGCCTGCTCCAAGGGCACCAGGAGCTCATCGACCGCGGGCGGTGTGGGGGTGGACTCGCCGCAGGCGGACACGGCCACTGCGAGTGCAGCGAGAGCGGCACCGCCGGCGAGCACACCCCGCCTGTTGACGACGGGCACTGCTCTGGGCACAGCAACATCCTGCCATCACCCACGAGCTGGGCACGACAAGGGACGATCACGATCCGGGGAGGTGAAACCTCGACGACCTGATCACGGCGGTATTGGCGATTCCTGGCGTATCGTTGGTAGCTGGTTCCCTTGTGGATCGCCGACGATTGGGCGCCGGCGGGCCGGGGCGAAACCGCTCTGGCAGCGAAATCCGCCAGATGACCGGACAACTCAAGATGAGGAGCTCGCCGTGACCACCGGGCTACCTTCGCAGACGCAGGTGATCGAGCTACTCGGTGGGGTATTTGCGTGCGCCGGCTACGAGATCGAAGACGTGGTCATCGACACCCGCGCCCACCCACCGCGGATCACGGTGGTCGCCGACGGCGACACCGCGCTCGACCTGGACACCGTCGCCGCCCTGTCGCGCTCCGCTTCGGCTTTGCTGGACGGCTTGGACACCATCCGCGACAGGTACATCCTCGAAGTCAGCTCGCCCGGCGTCGAACGCCCGCTGACCAGCGAAAAGCACTTCCGCCGTGCCCGCGGTCGCAAGGTCGAACTCACATTGTCCGACGGATCCCGGCTGACCGGCCGGGTCGGAGAGCTGACCGGCGACACCGTGGCGCTGGTGGTCTGGCAGGGTCGGGACTGGGCGGTGCGCCAGATTCCGCTCGCGCAGGTCCTGAAAGCTGTTGTCCAAGTGGAGTTTTCACTGCCAGCCCGAGCCGAGATCGAATTGGCGACGGCGGGTGGCGCCGCTGGTACGGAGGCCGAATCATGAACATCGACATGGCCGCGCTGCATGCGATTGAGGTCGACCGGGGTATCTCGGTCAACGAATTGCTCGAAACCATCAAGTCCGCGCTGCTCAGCGCCTACCGGCACACCCAGGGTCACCAGACCGACGCTCGCATCGAGATCGACCGTAAGAGCGGCGTCGTCCGAGTGATCGCCCGCGAGCTGGACGACGAGGGACACCTCATCAGCGAATGGGATGACACCCCGGAGGGTTTCGGCCGCATCGCCGCGACGACAGCTCGTCAGGTGATGTTGCAGCGATTCCGCGACGCCGAGAACGAGCGCACATACGGCGAGTTCTCGACCCGGGAGGGTGAGATTGTCGCGGGCGTGATCCAGCGCGACAGCAGGGCCAACGCCCGCGGTCTGGTGGTCGTCCGGATGGGAAGCGAGACCAAGGCCTCCGAGGGTGTGATCCCCGCCGCCGAACAGGTCCCCGGCGAGAGTTACGAACACGGCAACCGGCTGCGTTGTTACGTGGTTGGCGTGAGCCGTGGTGCCCGCGAGCCGCTGATCACATTGTCGCGCACCCATCCCAACCTGGTGCGCAAGCTGTTCTCGCTGGAGGTTCCCGAGATTGCCGATGGGTCAGTGGAGATCGTTGCGGTGGCCCGCGAGGCCGGCCATCGGTCCAAGATCGCGGTGCGGTCGAACGTCCCGGGTCTCAATGCCAAGGGTGCCTGCATCGGGCCGATGGGCCAGCGGGTGCGCAACGTGATGAGCGAATTGTCCGGCGAGAAGATCGACATCATCGACTACGACGAGGATCCCGCGCGCTTCGTGGCCAACGCGTTGTCGCCCGCGAAGGTGGTCTCGGTGTCGGTGATCGACCAGAATGCCCGGGCCGCCCGCGTGGTGGTGCCCGACTTCCAGTTGTCGCTGGCCATCGGTAAGGAGGGGCAGAACGCGCGGCTGGCCGCTCGGCTTACCGGATGGCGGATCGACATCCGCGGCGATTCACCGGCGCACCCGGCGGGTCAGCCTGAGCAAGGTGCCAGCCGCGGAATGGCACACGACCGCTAGCGGTCGGCGTCGGAACCATAACGCCATCCCCGGGTGGTTCTGGCGGCCGGTTCGGTGACGCTAGACTTAGCCGTGATCCAGCGCGAGCCTTCGGTGGCGGCGCACAGATGCTCCGACAGTCCCTGCGGACCGGTGCGGACGTGCGTCGGGTGCCGGAAGCGAGAGTTGGCCGTCGAACTGCTTCGAGTGGTGGCTGAGTCGACCGGGAACGGCAGCTACGTCGTGATCGTTGACCCAAGCAGAAGGCTGCCGGGGCGGGGTGCATGGCTGCATCCCGAACCTCGGTGCCTACAGCAAGCAATTCGGCGGCGGGCTTTCACCAGAGCGCTGCGCATCACCGGTTCACCGGATATGTCAGCGGTGGTCGAACACATCAGCGGGTTTCCCGCTGAGCAACAGAACAGGCAGCAACGAACATGAGCACACCGTGAAGTCCCGATGACAATGTGTCATAGCTAAACCCGAGGCGCGGCCTACAACTGTCGTCGCCTCATAGACAGGAGATGTAGTGGCAGGTAAGGCCCGCGTACACGAGTTGGCCAAGGAACTCGGTGTTACCAGCAAGGAAGTGCTCGCCCGACTGAGTGAACAGGGCGAATTCGTCAAGTCCGCATCGTCGACAGTAGAGGCGCCCGTCGCCCGTCGGCTGCGCGAATCGTTCGGTGGCGCCAAACCGGCCCCCGACAAGGCGCCCGCCAAGGGCCCGGAGAAGGGCCCCGATCGAGCTGCCGCCAAGGCCCCGGTGGCCGTGCCAGGCGCGGATGGTGGCAAAGCCGCAGACCAGTCCCTTGACCAAGCCCTCGACAAGGCGATTGCCAAGGCGGCCGGTAACGGCGCACCGACGGCCGTCGCACCAGATAGGGCCGCCGACTCGGGCCAGACGGCAACTTCACCCACCCGAGCCACACCCCGCCCGTCGGCTGCCACCGCGACTCCCGCGCCTCCGAAGGCGCCACAACCCGGACAACCGGCGACGCCGCCACCGGGCCAGCCGCCCAGCTCCCCGGCACCCCACCCCGGCATGGCTGCCGGCGCGCGTCCCGGACCGGCGCCCAAGCCCGGCGTCCGGACCCCGCGCGTCGGCAACAACCCGTTCTCCTCGGCGCAGCCGGCCGAACGGCCCATTCCGCGTCCGCAGGCTCCGCGCCCCGGAGCGTCGCGTCCTGGGGCACCGCGTCCGGGCGCCTCGCCCGGCAGCATGCCGCCACGTCCCGGCGGTGCGGCCGGTGGGCCGCGCCCGCCGCGCACCGGCGCGCCACGACCCGGCGGCGGCCGGCCCGGCGGCCCTGGTGGCCGTTCGGACGGCGGCGGGGGTAACTACCGCGGCGGCGGCGGTGGCGTAGGTGCCGCGCCCGGGACCGGATTCCGCGGCCGTCCCGGCGGTGGCGGCGGCGGCCCCGGCGGCGGTGGCCGCCCCGGCCAGCGCGGCGGCGCGGCCGGCGCGTTCGGCCGTCCGGGCGGCGCACCCCGGCGTGGCCGTAAGTCCAAGCGGCAGAAGCGCCAGGAATACGACTCGATGCAGGCCCCGGTCGTCGGCGGCGTTCGGTTGCCGCACGGCAACGGCGAAACCATCCGGCTGGCCCGCGGCGCGTCGCTGTCCGACTTCGCCGAAAAGATCGACGCCAACCCGGCCGCACTGGTCCAGGCGCTGTTCAACCTCGGCGAGATGGTGACCGCCACCCAGTCGGTCGGCGACGAAACGCTCGAGCTGCTGGGCAGCGAGATGAACTACAACGTCCAGGTCGTCAGCCCCGAGGACGAGGACCGCGAACTGCTGGAATCCTTCGACCTGTCCTACGGTGAGGACACCGGAGACGAGGCCGATCTGCAGACCCGTCCGCCGGTCGTGACCGTGATGGGCCACGTCGACCACGGTAAGACTCGGCTGCTGGACACCATTCGTAAGGCCAACGTCCGTGAGGGCGAGGCCGGCGGCATCACCCAGCACATCGGCGCCTACCAGGTGGGTGTCGACCTCGACGGCAGCGAGCGGCTGATCACCTTCATCGACACCCCGGGTCACGAGGCGTTCACCGCCATGCGTGCCCGTGGTGCCAAAGCCACCGACATCGCCATTCTGGTGGTCGCGGCCGACGACGGCGTGATGCCGCAGACGGTCGAGGCCATCAACCACGCGCAGGCCGCCGACGTGCCGATCGTGGTCGCGGTCAACAAGATCGACAAGGAGGGCGCCGACCCGGCCAAGATCCGGGCCCAGCTCACCGAGTACGGCCTGGTTGCCGAAGACTTCGGCGGCGACACCATGTTCGTCGACATCTCGGCCAAGAACGGCACCAACATCGAACAGCTGTTGGAAGCGGTGCTGCTGACCGCCGACGCCGCACTGGACCTGCGCGCCAACCCCGACATGGAGGCTCAGGGCGTGGCCATCGAGGCGCACCTGGACCGCGGCCGCGGGCCGGTCGCCACGGTGTTGGTGCAACGCGGCACGCTGCGGGTCGGCGACTCGGTGGTCGCCGGCGACGCCTACGGCCGGGTCCGCCGGATGGTCGACGAACACGGCGACGACATCGAAGCGGCATTGCCGTCGCGTCCGGTGCAGGTCATCGGCTTCACCTCGGTGCCCGGGGCCGGCGACAACTTCCTGGTCGTCGACGAGGACCGGATCGCGCGCCAGATCGCCGACCGGCGCAGCGCCCGCAAGCGCAACGCCATGGCGGCGCGCAGCCGTAAGCGGATCAGCCTGGAGGACCTGGACTCGGCGCTGAAGGAAACCAGCCAGCTCAACCTGATCCTCAAGGGCGACAATGCCGGTACCGTCGAGGCGCTGGAAGAGGCCCTGATGGGTATCCAGGTCGACGACGAGGTGGCGCTGCGGGTCATCGACCGCGGCGTCGGCGGCATCACCGAGACCAACGTCAACCTGGCGTCGGCCTCCGATGCGATCATCATCGGGTTCAACGTGCGCGCCGAGGGCAAGGCCACCGAGCTGGCCAACCGCGAGGGCGTCGAGATCCGCTACTACTCGGTCATCTACCAGGCGATCGATGAGATCGAGGCGGCGCTGCGCGGCATGCTCAAGCCGATCTACGAAGAGGTCGAGCTGGGTCGTGCCGAGATCCGGGCATTGTTCCGGTCCTCGAAGGTCGGCCTCATCGCAGGCTGCATGATCACCTCGGGTGTGGTGCGCCGTAACGCCAAGGCCCGGCTGCTGCGAGACAACATCGTGGTCACCGAGAACCTCTCGATCCAGTCGCTGCGCCGGGAGAAGGACGACGTGACGGAGGTCCGCGAGGGCTTCGAGTGCGGTTTGACGCTGGGCTACTCCGACATCAAGGAGGGCGACGTCATCGAGTCCTACGAGCTGGTTCAAAAGGAACGCTCGTGACCGGCGCAGACGATGCAGTGGGAGTACCACCCGCGTGCGGGGGCGAGGCGGTGCAATCGTGATGGGCCGCGCGGATGGCTGACCCGGCACGGGCACGCCGACTGGCCAAACGGATCACCACCATCGTCGCGTCGGCGATCGAGTACGAGATCAAGGATCCGGGACTTGCCGGGGTGACCATCACCGACGCCAAGGTGACCGCCGACCTGCACGACGCGACGGTGTACTACACGGTGATGGGCCGCACGCTGGACGACGAGCCGGACTACGCCGCCGCGGCCGCCGCGCTGGACCGGGCTAAGGGTGTGCTGCGCACCAAGGTCGGAGCCGGTACCGGGGTGCGTTTCACGCCCACCTTGACGTTCACTCGGGACACCACCTCCGACACCGTGCATCGTATGGAGGAGTTGTTGGCGCGCGCGCGTGCCGCCGACGCCGACTTGGCGCGGGTTCGGCAGGGCGCCAAGCCAGCCGGCGATGCCGACCCGTACCGTGATGGAGGGGCTTCCGGGGGACTTAGCGATCGGATCGAGGCTGGGGACACCGGTGACCACGACCGATCGAGAGACTGAGCTGGCCGAGGTGCCGAGCTGCCCCGGGGCGAGTGTCGATGCCCTCGGTGCCGTCGAGTTGTTGTCGGCCGCTGCCAGCGTCGCGGTGATTGCCCACGTTCATCCCGACGCGGACGCCATCGGCGCCGGATTGGCGCTGGCGTTGGTGTTGGACAAGTGCGGGAAGCAGGTCGAGGTGAGTTTCGGGGCGCCGGCGACACTGCCGGAGTCGCTGGCGTCGTTGCCCGGGTGCAACTTGCTCGTGAACCCGGATGCGATGCGTCGCGATGTCGATTTGGCCGTGACCGTGGACGTACCGAGTGTCCGGCGGCTCGGCGGGCTGAGTGACCTGGCCGGTCCCGGCCGGGATGTGCTGGTGATCGACCACCACGCTTCCAATGATTCGTTCGGCACCGCGAACTTCATCGATCTGTCGGCAGACTCCACCACGATGATGATCGCCGACCTTCTCGACGCCTGGGGCAAGCCGATCGACGTGGACGTCGCTCATTGCATTTACGCCGGATTGACCACGGACACCGGGTCGTTTCGGTGGGCCAGTGCGCGCGGCTATCGACTGGCGGCGCGCCTGGTCGAGATTGGCGTCGACAATGCGGCCGTGAGCCGGACTTTGATGGACGCCCACCCGTTCGAGTGGTTACCGATGCTGTCGCGGGTGTTGGGCTCGGCGCAACTGGTGCCCGGTGCGGTCGATGGCCGGGGGCTGGTCTACGTGGTCGTCGACAACCGGGAATTCCTCCGGGCGCGTCAGGAAGAAGTGGAGAGCATTGTCGACATCGTGCGCACCACCCAGCAGGCCGAAGTGGCGGCGGTGTTGAAGGAGGTCGAACCACGACAGTGGTCGGTGTCGATGCGGGCCAAGAAGGACATTGACTTGACGTCCGTCGCCGCGCGGTTCGGAGGCGGTGGCCACCAGCTGGCAGCCGGCTATTCGACCAGCGGCTCGATCGACGATGTTGTGGCGTCACTGCTCGCGGCTCTGGGCTAAGCGTCGTTGAGTTCCGCCGGGCGGTCACGCGTTCTCGGCCGGCGAATCGCGGCGCTGGCCCTACCCGCACTGGGTGTGCTGGCCGCCGAGCCGTTGTACCTGCTCTTCGATACCGCGGTGGTGGGGCGGCTCGGGGCGTTGTCGCTCGCGGGTCTGGCGATCGGCAGCCTCGTGCTCGGCACGGTCGGTTCGCAGGCGACGTTTCTGTCCTACGGCACGACCGCTCGCTCGGCGCGCCATTTCGGGGCCGCCGATCGGGCGGCGGCTGTCACCGAGGGTGTGCAGGCGACCTGGTTGGCGATGGGTTTGGGCGTGGCGACCATCGTGGTGGTGGAAGCCGCGGCAGTGCCGCTGGTGTCGGCGATCGCGGGCAGCAGCGCGATCTCGGGGGCGGCGCTGCCGTGGCTGCGGATCGCGATCGTGGGGGTACCGGCGATTCTGGTTTCGCTCGCCGGAAACGGCTGGATGCGTGGGGTGCAGGACACCATGCGGCCGCTGCGCTATGTGTTCGCGGGTTTTGGGCTCTCGGCAGTGCTCTGCCCGCTGCTGGTCTACGGCTGGCTGGGCATGCCCCGGCTTGGGTTGTCCGGTTCCGCGGTGGCCAATCTGGTTGGTCAGTGGCTGGCGGCGCTGCTGTTCGGGGGTGCGTTGCTGGCCGAGCGGGTGCCGCTGCGGGTCGATTGGCCGGTGCTGCGCGCACAACGGGTCATGGCGCGTGACCTGATCGTGCGGGGTCTGGCTTTCCAGGCGTGTTTCGTCTCGGCTGCGGCGGTGGCTGCGAGGTTCGGCGCCGCCGCGCTGGCGGCACATCAGGTGGTACTGCAAATGTGGGGTCTCCTTGCCTTGGTACTCGATTCGCTGGCCATCGCGGCGCAGGCTCTGGTCGGCGCTGCCCTGGGTGCCGATGACGTGGCGCATGCGAAGTCCGTGGCCTGGCGGGTGACGGTCTTTTCGCTGCTGGCGGCGGGCGTGCTCGCGGCCGCATTAGGGGTAGGGGCCCCGCTGCTGCCCTCGCTGTTCACCCACGACCGATCGGTGCTTGCCGCGATTGCGGTGCCGTGGTGGTTCCTTGTGGCCCAATTACCCTTCGCCGGAATTGTTTTCGCGCTCGACGGGGTGTTGCTGGGGGCCGGTGACGCGGCCTTCATGCGCACCGCCACCGTCGTCAGCGCACTGATCGGCTTTCTGCCGCTGACCTGGTTGTCGTTGGTGTGCGGCTGGGGGCTGGCGGGCATCTGGTCGGGCCTGGCCACGTTCGTCGCGCTGCGGCTGCTCTTCGTCGGATGCCGGACGATCAGCGGCCGGTGGGCGCTGACGGGGACGGCCTGACGCGCCGGCGTGGTGCTGGTCCGGATGGCGAGCCGACCTCGGCGGCACTCTCGACGTCAACCGGCCGATACACTGCGCCGGTGACCCCCCGCCTCCCGGACGCGCGCCGAGCACGGCACCGGCCGCGGCGGGGCTACGCGCTGTTCGTCGTCCTGGTGGGCCCGAACGTGGGGCTGCTGCTGCTCTTCATCTACCGCCCGTTGGCCGACAACATCAGGTTGTCGTTCTTCGACTGGAACGTCTCTGACCCCAAAGCTGACTATGTCGGGTTCTCCAACTACGCCGAGTGGTTCGCCCGCGACGACACCCGCCAGATCGTGCTCAACACGGCAGTGTTCACCACCGCCGCGGTGGTGGGCTCGATGGTGCTGGGGCTGGTGCTGGCCATGCTGCTCGATCAACCGTTGCGTGGCCGAAATCTGGTCCGCTCGATGGTATTCGCGCCCTTCGTGATCTCGGGCGCGGCCGTCGGCCTGGCGGCCCAGTTCGTCTTCGATCCGCACTTCGGTCTGGTGCAGGACCTGTTGGCGCGCATCGGCGTCGACGTGCCCAACTTTTACCAGGATGCACGCTGGGCGATGTTCATGGTGACCGTCACCTATGTCTGGAAGAACCTCGGGTACACCTTCGTCATCTATCTTGCGGCGTTGCAAGGGGTACGCCGAGACTTGTTGGAGGCGGCCGAAATCGATGGCGCCAGCCGGTGGACCACGTTTCGCCGGGTGCTGTTGCCCCAGCTGCGTCCCACCACCTTCTTCTTGTCGATCACCGTGCTGATCAACTCGTTGCAGGTGTTCGACGTGATCAACGTCATGACCCGTGGCGGCCCGCAGGGCACCGGTACCACCACCATGGTCTACCAGGTATATCTGGAGACGTTCCGCAACTTTCGGGCCGGTTACGGCGCCACCGTGGCCACCATCATGTTCCTGGTGCTGCTGGCCATCACCTATTACCAGGTGCGAGTCATGGATCGGGGGCAGCGGCAGTGACGTCACCAGGCCGTCGCGCGACCGCCCGCTTGCTCGGTTATGCCGCGATGTCGGTGGTCGTCGTAGTGATCGCCGGGCCGCTGGTGTTCGTGTTCTTCACGTCATTCAAGGACCAGCCCGACATCTATTCGCAGCCCACGAACTGGTGGCCGCCGCGCTGGCATCCGCAGAATTACCGAACGGCGACCGAGCAGATTCCGTTCTGGACCTTCCTGCGCAACTCGGTCGTCATCACGTCGGCGCTGGCTTTGGTGAAGTTCATGCTCGGCGTGCTCAGCGCGTTCGGCTTGGTGTTCGTGCGGTTTCCGGGCAAGAATGTGGTGTTCCTGGTGATCATCGCCGCGCTGATGGTGCCCAACCAGATCACCGTGATTTCCAATTATGCGCTGATCTCACAACTGGGTCTGCGCAACACTTTTCCCGGCATCATCTTGCCGCTGGCCGGTGTCGCTTTCGGAACATTCCTGATGCGCAACCACTTTCTGTCGCTGCCTCCCGAGATCATCGAAGCGGCCAGAATGGATGGGGCCCGCTGGTGGCAACTTCTCGTGCGGGTGGTGTTGCCGATGTCGGGGCCCACCATGGTGGCCTTCGGCATCATTACTGTGGTCAATGAGTGGAATGAGTACCTGTGGCCGTTCCTGATGTCTGACGACGAATCGGTGGCGCCCCTACCGGTGGGGCTGACCTTCCTCCAACAGGCCGAGGGCATCACCAAATGGGGTCCGGTGATGGCGGTGACGCTGCTGGCGATGTTGCCGATCCTGCTGATTTTCATTGTCCTGCAACGCCAAATGATCAAGGGTCTGACGTCAGGTGCGGTCAAGGGGTAACGGGCCATGGATCCGGTAAGCCGCCGACGGTTCCTCGCGCTGGCAAGTGCCGCTGCCGCGGGAGCGACGGCCGGGTGTGCGGGGATGGTTGGCAACGGGGGGGTGAAGTCGGGCTCCGGTCCAATCACCTTCTGGTCCTGTCATCCCGGCACATCCACCGCGGTGGAGAAGGAGTTGATCAATCGATTTCAGCGCCGCTTTCCGGACTTGCCGGTCAAGCTGATCGACGCCGGCAAGGACTACGAGGAAGTCGTGCAGAAGTTCAACGCGGCGCTGATCGGAACCGATGTGCCCGATGTCGTGTTGTTGGACGACATCTGGTGGTTCCATTTCGCCCTCAGCGGTGTCATCACCCCGCTGGAAGACCTGTTCGACGAGGTCGGGGTGGACACAAGCGATTACGTCGACTCACTGCTGGCCGACTACGAGTTCAACGGCCGGCATTACGCCTTGCCGTATGCCCGCTCGACACCGCTGTTCTACTACAACAAGGCGGTATGGGACCGCGTCGGCCTGCCGGACCGCGGGCCGCGAACCTGGCAAGAATTCGACGAGTGGGGCCCCCACCTGCAGCGTGCCGTCACCGCCGGCAACTGGGCACACGGCTGGGCCAACGACACGCTGATCTCCTGGACGTTCCAGGGGCCGAACTGGACATTCGGCGGTGCCTACTCTGACGAGTGGACGTTGCGGTTCACCGACCCGGCCACTATCGCGGCCGGCAACTTTTACCGGGATTCCATCCATCGCAAGGGGTATGCGGCGATCGCCAACGATATCAACAATGAGTTCGCCACCGGCATCGTGGCCTCGGCCCTGGCATCGACCGGCGCCTTAGTCGGTATCACCGCGGCGGCTCGCTTCAATTTCGGAGTGTCGCCACTGCCCACCGGTCCGGGTGGCGCGCCCGGCTGCCCTACCGGCGGGGCGGGGCTGGCGATTCCCACCAAGCTATCCCACGAACGAAAAGTTAACGCGCTCAAGTTCATCGAATTCATCACCAACCCGCGCAACACCGCGTATTTCAGCCAGCGGACCGGCTACTTGCCGGTGCGAAAGTCCGCCGTCGACGACCCGAGCGAGCAGCAATACCTGGCGGCCAATCCCCGCGCGCGAGTGGCACTGGATCAGCTTGTACACACCCGCCCGCAGGATTACGCACGCGTTTTCCTGCCCGGCGGTAACCGCATCATCTCCGCCCACCTGGAATCCATTGGGCTGAAAGGAGCCGACGTCGCGTCAACCTTCGCCAAAATCAACCAACAACTGACGGTCATCCTCGACCGCCAGATCAAGCGAAAGCTGCCCGGTCGTGGCTGACGTCCGGTATTCCGCAGTGACCCATCGCTATTCCGGCGCCGACGTGCCAGCCGTCGTCAACCTGGACCTCGATATTGCCGACGGCGAATTTCTGGTCCTCGTCGGCCCCTCCGGTTGCGGCAAGTCCACGGTCCTTCGGCTACTGGCCGGGCTGGAATCGGTCGAAAGCGGCCAGATCACTATCGGCGGTGTGGACGTGACGCATCTGCCGCCGCGGGAACGCGACGTCGCGATGGTTTTCCAGAACTATGCGCTGTACCCGAACATGACCGTGGCTGCCAACATGGGGTTTGCCCTGCGAAACGGCGGGATGTCGCGCGCGGACACCCGCCAGCGAGTACTCGAGGTTGCCAACATGCTGGAATTGACTGAACTGCTTGATCGTAAGCCGTCAAAGCTTTCCGGCGGACAGCGTCAACGGGTGGCGATGGGGCGTGCGATCGTGCGCCGACCGCAGGTGTTCTGCATGGATGAACCGCTGTCGAATCTGGATGCCAAGTTGCGGGTGAGTACCAGGTCGCAGATCTCCGGGCTGCAGCGTCAGCTGGGCACCACCACCGTCTACGTCACCCACGACCAGGTGGAGGCGATGACCATGGGTGATCGGGTTGCCGTGCTCAAAGACGGTGTGCTGCAACAGGTCGACGGCCCTCGCGCGCTGTATGACGACCCGGTCAATACGTTCGTGGCAACGTTCATCGGGGCCCCGGCAATGAACCTCGTCGAGGCCACCGTGAGCAATGGTGCGCTGACGTCGCCCGGGCTGGCGATTCCGGTTCCACGCGGGGCGGCCGGGCAGGTGCTGGTCGGCTTCCGGCCAGAGGCCTGGGATGTAGTGCCGGCCGGGACTGCGGGATCGTTGAGTGTCCGGGCCGAGTTGGTGGAGGAGTTGGGGTTCGAATCCTTTGTGTATGCAAGCCCTCTCGGGCAGGAGGGCTGGGCGTTACGGGCGCCGCGGATCGTGGTCCGCACCGACCGCCACACCGCGGTCGGGGTAGACGACACGATGGGGATCCTGCCGCACCCGCAAGAGGTGTGCTTCTTCGACGGCCGGACCGGGACTCGCATCCGCTGAGGATCGACTGCCATACCGACGGCGGGTGGTCCGCAGTGGGCCCGTTTCCAACTAGCGCAACTGGGAGCGTCCGCGTTGCAGCACGGCCTCCCGGTTTGCGGCGACGTCGTCGCCGCTGGTGCGAAATTGCCTGGCGGCCATCGCTTCCAACCACAGCCCGGCACTGGTGTGGGAGTCGTCGATGCGGTGGTAGGACGCCAGCAGTGCGCGCACCGCGTTCTGGTTGTTGCCGACGATGGACGCTGCGACGCGGCGGGCGGTGGGCAGCAGTTCGTCGTGCGGCACCACCTCGGTAACCAGGCCGGCCCGCAGCGCGTCGGCGGCGGCGAGGTAGTCGCCGGTAAGGCTCATCCGGCGGGCCATACCCACACCAACCTTCTGCGGCAACCGCACGCTGAGCCCCCATGTCGGCAGGAGACCCACCCGGGCATGGGTGTCGGCGAAGCGGGCGTGCTCTGAGGCGATCAGGATGTCGCAGTACAGCGCCAGCTCGAGCCCGCCGGTCACCGCCGCCCCGTTGATGGCGCCGATCACCGGCTTGGTCATGGCCGGCCAGCGCGGTGAGATGTCCGGCAATGCCGATTGGTCGCCCAGCTCTTTGAGGTCCAGTCCTGCGCAGAACACCGGATCGGCACCCGTAAGGACGATGACGTCTACGTCGTCGTCGGCGTCGGCTTCGGACAGAGCCCCGAAGAAGCGATCCCGCAGCGCCGCCGACAGCGCATTGCGGGACTGGGGGCGGTTAAGGGTCAAGGTGCGGATCCGCTCGTCGGTGTGGATCAGCAGGATGTCGTCGGCCATAGGGCAACCGTAGCCAGTTGCGGAAGGCGCCGACGGACCGTACCGCTGCACCCGTGAATGGCTGGGAATGGCTGGGCCATGTACGTCCGATGAACAATTGTCAACCGGCTTGGACGTTCGGCCCGAATAAAGCTACGCTTCGCTTCAGCTGATTAACAAGTGCAAGTAACAACTGTTGTGTACGCAACAGTGTGACTTTGCTCACTGTGTGGGATGGGCGGTGGACCAAGCACCAACACCAATGCCGCCACGTCCTCACTAAGGAGACGACGCGAATGGATTATGGCGGCTTACCACCGGAAGTCAACTCTGCCCGGATGTATACCGGCCCGGGGTCGATGTCGATGACGGCTGCGGCATCGGCCTGGAGTGCGCTGGCAGCCGAATTGGATTCCGCGGCAGCCGGCTATGAAACGCTGGTCAACCAGCTGGCCGGAGAAGGGTGGTTGGGCCCGGCATCGACGGCGATGGCCGCCGCCGTCGCTCCCTATGTTGTCTGGATGCGGGCCACCGCCGCTCAAGCCGAGCAGACGGCCATGCAGGCAAGAGCCTCGGCGGCCGCCTACGAGAACGCCTTTGCTGCGATGGTGCCACCGCCGGCGATCCTGGCCAACCGTCTGCAGTTGGCCGAGCTGATGCAGTCGAACGTCTACGGTCAGAACACCTCGGCGATAGCGGATTTAGAAGCCCAGTACGGCCAGATGTGGGCCCAGGACGCCACCGCCATGTACGAGTACGCTGCCGCTACCGGGTCCGCCACGACCCTGACCCCGTTCAAGCAGCCGCCGCACATCGTCAACCCCGCCGGCGCATCCGGCCAAACTGCTGCGGTCACGCACGCCGCTGCCACCTCGGCCGGCGCCAGCCAGTCAGCCCTTGCCCGTCTCATTTCGGGGATTCCCACGATGTTGCAAGGGCTCGCTACGCCCGTTGCTTCCGCGGTGTCGAGTTCACCACTGGCGTGGCTGTGGCAGATCCTGTTCGGAACCTCCACATTTCCCACGTCGATTGCGGCGTTGCTGACCGACTTGCAGCCATACGCCAGCTTCTTCTACAACACCGAGGGCCTGCCCTATTTCAGCATCGGCATGGCGAACAACTTTGTTCAGTCGAGCAAGACTTTGGGATTGCTCGGCGGCGCCACCCAGGCCGCGGCCGCCGCCGGCGGCGCCGCGCAGGGCGGCTTAGCAGGTTTGGGCAGCCTGGTGGGCGGCGGCGGGCAGATATCGACCGGTTTGGGCCATGCCGGGTCGATCGGCCGGCTGTCGGTTCCACCCTCGTGGGCACAGGCCCTGCCGGACGTCGAGTCCATCCCGGCGCGCATGCCGGTCGAGACGTTCAAATTCGCGCCCGACACCGGGGGTGCCGGAAACCTGTTGGGCGGCATGCCGCTTGGCGGGCCGGTGGGGCACGGCGCGACTGGTTCCGGTCCGCGATACGGTGTCCGCCCCACCGTGATGGCGCGTCCGCCGTTCGCCGGATAACTACTGATGGCTACCGATACGGCACCGAGCGGCCGAAAACCTGGCCCGCGGGTCAACGCCTGCGCCGTGGCGATTCTGCGGCTGCGGGTGTTGTCCGCGGGTGACGATCCGCAGTCACGGAGACGCCGATGATGTGCGGCGATTACGGGGCGCTGCCCCCGGAGATCAATTCCGCGCGCATGTATGCCGGTCCAGGGTCGGGATCCATGCTGGCCGGCGCCGCGGCTTGGGATGCGCTGGCAGGTGAGTTGGGCGCGATGGCGTCGGGCTACTCGTCGGTGATCTCCGAGCTGACCGGCGCGGCATGGATCGGTCCGGCGGCGGCTTCGATGATGGCCGCTGCCGCCCCGTATGTGACATGGCTCAGCGCCACCGCAATCCAGGCCGAACACACTGCCTGCCAGGCCCGGGCGGCCGCCGCCGCCTACGAGACAGCCTTCGCCATGACGGTGCCCCCGCCGGCGGTTACCGCCAACCGCGTCTTGCTGATGACGCTCGTCGCCACGAACTTCTTCGGGCAGAACACCCCCGCGATCGCTGCCACCGAGGCTGAATACGCCGAGATGTGGGCCCAAGACGCCGCCGCGATGTACGGCTACGCCGACTCGTCGGCAACCGCCACCGTGCTGAATCCGTTTAACCCTCCGCCGACGACAACCGGTCTGAGCGGACCACTTCGGCAAACAACCGCGGTGGCCGAAGTCGCTGCGACATCTGCAGGTACGGCAATATCGGCAAAGATTTGGGGGCTGGCCTCCACTCCGGCGATATCGGACGCGCTGGCACGGTTGTCATCGAACACGTGGTTCCCGGGATACGCGGCATTCGCACAATGGCTCGAGGCGCTGCTGCCCAATATCACCCCCGCGGAGCGGACCGCGCTGGTCCGGTTGGCCGGTTTGAGCTATTTCGGGATGGGGATGGCACAGTTCATTGCCTCGATCGCACAACAAACGATACCGGGGAGCCCGGGCGGCGCCGGCGACTCAGGGTCTTCGGTTCTTGACAGCTGGGGTCCGAAACTTCGCTTCGGGGCGCCGCCGGGTGCCGGCGCGGGTGGGGCAGCAGCGGTGCCCGAGCAGTATTGGGAACGCCTCGAGCGTCTGGCCAGGCCGGTGTCGGCGGTGATGGGCAAGGCCGGCTCGATCGGGTCGTTGTCGACGCCGAGCAGTTGGGACGCCGGCGTTCGGGCGCTGCACGCCGCCCCCTTGGATCAGCAATTCGACATCATCGGCTCGCTGGCGAACGCCAAGGCGAACGCCTACCTGCAGGGCATGCCGATGACAGCGGCCGGCAAGCACGCCGCGGCTGACCAGCGATACGGATTCCGGTATCGAGTGATGCAGCGCTCACCGTCTGCCGGGTAGCCGGGTACGCCGCACCTATCGTGGAGACATGTGCCGGAACATCACCGAACTGCGTGGCCTGGAACCCCCGGCCACGGCTGTCGAGATCGCGGCCGCCGCCCGCCAGTATGTGCGCAAGGTCAGCGGTATCGCCCGCCCGTCAGCGGCCAATGCCGAAGCGTTCGAAGCCGCGGTTGCGGAAGTGACGGCGACGACGACGCGGTTGCTGGCCGCGCTACCGGCGCGGCGTCAGCCACCCAAGTCTGTGCCGCCGCTGCGCCGGCCCGAGGTGCTGGCCCGGGTGGCGAGATCCCAGTGACGCCTGCGCTGAAGGAATGGAGTGCGGCCGTGCACGCGCTGCTCGATGGCCGCCAAACCGTGCTGTTGCGCAAGGGCGGCATCGGGGAGAAGCGGTTCGAGGTGGCGGCCGGAGAGTTCTTGTTGTTCCCGACGGTCGCGCACAGCCACGCGCCGCGGGTCCGACCCGAGCACCGCGACTTGTTAGCCCGCGCGGCCGCCGACAGCACCGACGAGCGACTGGTGGTGCGGGCTGCGGCGAAAGTCGTTGCAGCACTGCAGGTTAACCGGCCAGAGGGGCTGGACGACATTCAGGATCTGCATATCTGGACCACCGCGTCGATCCGGGCGGACCGGCTCGACTTCCGGCCCAAGCACAAGCTGGCCGTCCTGGTGGTGTCCGCGATGCCGCTCACCGAGCCCGTGCAGGTCACCCGCATCCCCGAGTACGCCGGTTGCACCAGCTGGGTTCAGCTGCCGGTTGCGCCGAGTCTGGCGGCACCGGTGCATGACGATGCGGTGCTAGCCGAGGTCGCCGCCCGGGTTCGTGACGCGGTCGGCTGACGGGCCGGCGGGAAGCAGCAGCCGGGACTTGCCGAAATGCACCGAATGGGTGGCCGGCTTGGTCTGCCGGCCGGTGAGTGCCGGTTCTCCGGTACCCAGGTTGGCCGCGTAGCGCGGAAACCAACTGCCGGCGATCAGGACGCGGATACGGGAGCCGGCTTTGAACCGGTGGGCGACGGCGTCGAGTTCGATGCCGACCGTCTCCGGCGCGTCCCCGAGCCGGCGGTAGCCGTCGCTGACATTGCGTGATCGGCCCTTGGCGTCGACCTCGCTGACCCGGACGAACACGTCGACGTTGGGGTTGTCCGAGGAGTGCGTCAACTCGACGACGGGGTTGCCGTAGACGTACAGATCGCGGGCAAGAGGGTTCCCGGTAAAGCACAGCACGTCGTCGCGCCGCGCGAGCCGGCTGTCGTTGCGGTAGCCGCCCTTCGACAGCAGCGGACCACCCGTGATGGGTGTCGGATCGGTCGGATCGAAGCGGAAAGTCGCCGGTGGCGCGCCGGCCGGCGGCGCCTTCTCGTCAAGGCGGCCATTCGGCTGCAAGTACAGCACCCGTTCGGTAGTGGCCGGCGGCCACTGGGGCAGGGAGCGCCAGCCGTGGCGGTTCACGAAGACCCGGACGGCAGCCGGGCGGCGCGGGGCGGGCGAGTTGCCCACGTGGGCGTCCAGCCAGTCCAACGACTCCCGAGCGCAGGTGGCCAGCCCTTTGCTCATCGTCTGGGTGTGGGTCCACGGACCGACTGTCAGCGCCACGTCGACCCCGCGGTCGCGCAGCTGCCGATACTGGTGCAGCGTCTGGTCCAGGAAGATGTCCTGCCACCCGGTCAGCAGCAGGACCGGAACCTCGACGCGGTCCAATGCGGCGGGGTAACGCCGAGATTCCCAGAAGGGGTGATCGTGGTCGGCGTTTTCCACCCAGGATTCGAACCAGGGGGCGCCCTCGCCGAGCAGTGTCCGGGCCGCCGAGTTCATCGGCGACCCGGAGATGGCACGTTTCACCTTGCGCGGCGCCCGTAGCTGGCGGATCGCGCCTCGCAGCGGCCCCGATTCTTCTTGACGGGAAACCAGGTAACTCCAGCCCAAGAAGTCGTTGACGGCGAACGATCCGGTGCTCCACACCGAGGCCCGGAAATCGTGTGGCCCCACGGTGATGACGGCCGCGGCCAGCTCCGGCGGCGGATCGTGCAGCAGCGCCCACTGAGTGAAACCCAAGTACGAGAGGCCGACGGTTCCGAACCGGCCGGTAAACCACGGTTGGCGCCGCAACCACTCGACGGTGTCGGCACCGTCGGCCGCTTCGTTGGCCATCGGTTCGAATTCGCCGGCCGACCCGAAAGTTCCGCGCACGCTTTGCAACACCACGTGATAGCCGCGCGCGGCATACAGCCCGGCGAACACCAAAGAAAACGGGAAGCCCCGCCCGTAGGGGCCGCGGACCAGCAGCGTGCCGACGGGTTCGGACGTGGTGGGTGCGTAGTGGTCGGCTACCAGGTGAATCCCGTCGCGCATGGGGACGTGCACCCGGCTCACGGTGTAGCGCGTGGTCGCGCGGGGCAGACGCAGCAGCGCGCCAACCGCTCCCGGGACGGCGCGGCCGGCTCGCCTGCTCGGGCCGCGCTGCTCGGACCGTGGCGAGGTGGCGCTCACTGTGCGCGGCCTAGAACTTGTAATACGGGGCCAGATCGTTGGCCCGTTGCAGGTTGGTGGAGGGGCAGTCGACGTCGGGCTCGGAGTAGACCGTGGAGTAGAACAGCGACTGCTGGATCACCCCATAGCTCGTTTTGAACGTCACCATGCACGAGGAGTACCAGAAGCTGTTGTGGTAGGTCGGCTTGAGCACCCAATACTGCGCGGCGCGGTGGCCGGCGATGGTGGTCTCGATGGCGTCCGCCGGCAGAGTCTGGGCGTAGCTGCGCCAGGTGATGGGCTCGACGGCCAGCTGATAGTTGCCCGCGTCGTAGTGGCACCGCAACCCCTCCTCGGCTTCCGGCGGTGTGTAGGCGAGGCCGAGGCGCTGGACTGCGTCGAAGGGAATGTCGTTGCACGGGTCGAACGGGCTCGGATCGGTGGTCGCCACGATGGGGCTCTTCATGGTGGTCGACATCGGTTCTGCGGTTGACCGCAACTCGACACTGCCGTCGGCCGGCGACGCCGAGGCGCCATGCCAGCCCACGGTCCCCGCTACGGCAGCTGTGACCAGCGCACCGAGCGCTCCGGCCAGACGCACCTTGGCGAACACCACACCCCCTGCCTTTGGCGGTCCCTTTGCCGGGAGTGTACAAGTCCTCGCCGCGGCCGTCACCGAGGTTCGCTGAGTTGTGCACCCATGAGGCGCTTGGCATGCTGGGGTCTCCACATGGCATCAGGAGGTTGGGATGTTTCAGCTCAGCCCGGAGGAGTGGATGTCCTCGGCGGTGCACGTGACCGGTCAGGGTGAGGGGTTGGCGACAGCGCATTTGACGTCCGACTATCGGCTTCAGTCGGCGCAGGTGGGCTGGCAAGGCGCCTCGGCGACGGCGCTCGATGCCAAACTGGGCGACTGGTTAGAGGTGTCCAGGGCGCTGCTGACCCGGGTCGGTGACCACGCACGCGGCCTGCACGAGGCCGCTGTCCGGCACGCGGCGGCGGAGGAGGAAAGGGCACATGCGTTAGCGCGGGTCGGCGCTTCTGCCGTCGGTACGACGCGTCAGGTGTGATCGGTGTCCTTGACGGTGGCCGATATCGATCGGTGGAACGCGCAAGCGGTCCGGGAGGTGTTTCACGCCGCCAAGTCCCGAGCCGAGGTGACGTTGGAGGTGTCCCGTCAGTTGGCGACGTTGTCGATATTTGCGAGCTCCGGCGGCAAGACCGCTGAGGCGGCGGCACACCAAAACGAGGGGCTTCGCCGCGATCTCGACGCCCACGGTTACGAGGCGTTGGCCGTTGCCCGCGCGGCTGACAGGGCCGCGGACGGCATTGTGAAGGTTCAATCGGACCTGGCCGCACTACGCAAAGCCGCCGCGGCCGCCGAGCTGACGGTCGACGCGCTCAGCAACAAGGTGGTGCCGGTCCCCGGACTGCGGTATACCGAGGCCGAGTGGGCGCGGATGCTGGCCAAGCAAGCGGAGCTGCAGGCCGAGCTCGATGTGATCGTTGCCGAGGCCAACGCCGTCGACGAGCAATTGGCCTCAGCGGTCAACATGGCTGACGGAGATGCGCCCGTCCCGGCGGAGTCCGGTCCGCCGGTCGGTCCCGAAGGCCTGACACCGACACAGCTTGCCAGCGACGCCAACGAGGAGCGGCTGCGCGAGGAGCGCGCCAAGCTGCAAGCCCGTATCGGACAGTTGCAGGGACGATACGACGACCTTGCGGCACAGGCTGCCAGAGATTACAACAACGGCATCCTGAACAGCGATGTGTTAGGCCAGCTTGCCGCCCTTGATGGTCAGCTGAATGCCGCCAAGGGTCGGCTGGCCGACCTTGACGCCGTCGATCAGGCGCTGCGCAATGCCCCGGAGACTTACCTCGCCCAACTCCGGATTCCCGACGACCCGCACCAGCAGGTGCTGGCGGCCGTGGCCGTCGGCAATCCGGATACCGCGGCCAACGTGTCGGTGACCGTGCCTGGGGTGGGTTCCACAACTCGAGGTACTTTGCCCGGGATGGTGACCGAGGCCCGCAACTTGCAGAGAGAAGAAATTCGGCAACTCAATGCCGCCGGCAAGCCCGCGTCAGTTGCCACGATCGCTTGGATGGGCTACACGCCGCCGCCCAACCCGCTCGACACCGGGAGCGCGGGCGATTTGTGGCAGACCATGACCGACGAGCAGGCACGAGCCGGCGCTGCGGACTTATCAAGGTATCTGCAGCAGGTCCGAGCAAACAACCCCAATGGCCACCTGACGGTGTTGGGACACTCCTACGGGTCGCTAACCGCGTCGCTGGCCTTGCAGGACCTCAACGCCCACGGTTCCCACCCGGTTAACGATGTGGTGTTCTACGGCTCGCCCGGCCTGGAACTGTACAGCCCGGCGCAGCTCGGGCTCGACCACGGGCAGGCCTACGTCATGCAGGCGCCGCACGACCTCATCACAGATCTGGTGGCCCCGGTGGCACCATTGCACGGCTGGGGTCCAGACCCCTACCTGACCCCCGGCCTGACGGAACTTTCGTCGCAGGCAGGTTTCGATCCTGGCGGCATTTGGCGTGACGGGGTGTATGCCCATGGCGACTATCCTCGCGTCTTCCAAGACGCCGCTGGCCAGCCGCAGCTGCGGATGTCCGGCTACAACTTCGCGGCGATCGCCGCCGGGCTGCCCGGCAACAAGGTGGAGGCGCCGTTGCTTCCGCCGGTTCTGGGCGGTGGCATGCCCGGCGCGCCGGGCCCGGTACCGGAAGGGGGGCACTGATGCGGTGGCCGATGGCGTGGCTGCTGACCGTGGTCTGTGTGATGGTGCTGGGCTGCGGTCGCAGCGGTCATGGGACCGGTAGTGGAGAGGAGGGGCCGTTGAGCCCGGAGAAGGTCGCCGAACTTGAGAACGCATTGCGCGCCAAGCCGGCGCTGGAAGCAGCGAAGGACGAGTACCGGGCTGTGGCGGCCGAAATGGCAAATGCAATCACAGCATTGGTGCCCGGGTTGACATGGAGGACCGACATGGATACCTGGACGGGCTGCGGTGGCGATTATGAATGGACCAGGGCAAAAGCCGCGTATTTCATGGTGGTCTTCAGTGGACCAATCCCGGACGACAAGTGGCCGCAGGCCGTGCAGATCGTAAAAGACCGTGGTAAACAATTCGGCGCCACCAACTTCGGGGTGATGAAAAACAAGCCTGGCGATCACGATGTCTACATCGCGGGCCATGGCGGAGTCGAGTTCAAGCTATCCACTCAGAAGGCGGCGGTGCTCACCGCGCAATCGGACTGCCGCATCAGCCAAACCGATACGCCGAAACCCTCGCCCAGCGCGTAGCGGTTCGGACCGTGGCAAAAGACTAGTGACGCAGGTTCCCGACATGCGATGGCTTGTGGCCTGGCTGGCCGTGGTTTGTGTGATGGTGCTGGGCTGTGGTCGCATCGGTCATGGAACCGGTCGTGGTGAGGAGGGGCCGTTGAGCCCCGAAAAGGTGGCCGAATTGGAGAACCCGCTGCGGGCCAAGCCTTCATTGGAGGCCGCCAGGGAGGAGTATCGCGCCGCGGTGACGCAGATGGCCAATTCGATCACAGGCTTGGTGCCGGGGTTGACTTGGCGAACCGATATGGACAGCTGGAACCACTGTGAAGGCGAATATGTATGGACCGACGCCAAGATGGCTTACCTCATGGTGGTCTTCAGTGGACCAATCCCGGACGACAAGTGGCCGCAGGCCGTGCAGATCGTCAAAGACCGTGGTAAACAATTCGGCGCCACCAACTTCGGGGTGATGAAAAACAAGCCTGGCGATCACGATGTCTACATCGCGGGCCATGGCGGAGTCGAGTTCAAGCTATCCACTCAGAAAGCGGCGGTCCTCACGGCACAGTCAGATTGCCGGATCAGCGAAACCGACACCCCGAAACCACCGCCAACCTCCTAGCCGCCGGAGAGGACATTGATGCGATTGCCCATGGCGTGGCTGATGGTCCTAATTCTTGTGATGGGCCTAGGCTGCGGTCGCATCGGTCATGGAACCGGTCGTGGAGAGGAAGGCCCGTTGAGCCCCGAAAAGGTGGCCGAATTGGAGAACCCGCTGCGGGCTAAGCCGCCGCTAGAGGCCGCCAAGGATCAGTACCGGGCCGCGGTGACTCAGATGGCCAACGCGATAACGGCCCTGGTGCCTGGGTTGACTTGGTCGATGGACATGGATACCTGGACTGGCTGCGGCGGTGACTACGAGTGGACCAGGGCCAAAGCGGCCTATTTCATGGTCGGGTTTAGTGGACCAATCCCCGACGACAACTGGCCGCAGGCCGTTCAGATCGTTAAGGACGGGGCAAAACAATTCGGCGTGACCAACTTTGGTGTCATGAAAGACAAGCCGGGTGACCACGACATATACATTTCCGGAGCTGGCGGCATATTCAAGCTCGGCACCCAGGTTGCGTCATCGCTCACCGCGCAATCGGACTGCCGCATCAGCCAGACCGACACGCCCAAACCCACGCCCACCCCGTAGCGCGCCGCAGCAAAGCGTGTGACAAGGAACGATTCGTCTGCACCTCGCCAGTTCATTAGGGTGGTTAATCGTGACAGGGCACGAGTCGACCGGCGGACAGCCGACGCTGTGGGCTGTCTCCGACCTGCACACCGGTCACCTGGGCAACAAGCCCGTCGCCGAGTCGCTGCACCCCTCGTCGCCGGACGACTGGCTGATCGTCGCCGGCGATGTCGCCGAACGCACCGACGAGATCCGCTGGACACTGGACTTGCTGCGGCGGCGGTTCGCCAAAGTCATCTGGGTGCCCGGCAATCACGAGTTGTGGACCACCAACCGCGACCCCATGCAGATCTTCGGCAAAGCGCGTTACGACTATCTGGTCAATATGTGCGACGAACTGGGCGTCGTGACCCCCGAGCACCCGTTTCCGGTGTGGACCGAACGCGGCGGCCCGGCCACCATCGTTCCGATGTTCCTGCTCTACGACTACTCCTTTCTGCCGCACGGCGCGACCAGCAAAGCCGAGG
Organism: Mycobacterium pseudokansasii; assembly: GCF_900566075.1. Taxonomy (NCBI): domain Bacteria; kingdom Bacillati; phylum Actinomycetota; class Actinomycetes; order Mycobacteriales; family Mycobacteriaceae; genus Mycobacterium; species Mycobacterium pseudokansasii. The sequence goes on from NZ_UPHU01000001.1 coordinate 2,193,274, forward strand.
GCATGGCGATCGCCAAGCAACGCAACGTGGTGGCCACCGACGAATTCCTGCTCTCACCCGAGCCGTACTCCACCCGAACCGCCTGGTGCCACGAACGGGTGGCCAGCACGCGCGCGCGTCTCGAACAGCTCGATTGGATGCAACCGACCGTGCTCGTCAACCACTTTCCCCTGGTGCGCGAGCCCTGCGAAGCGCTGTTCTACCCGGAATTCTCGCTGTGGTGCGGAACCACCAAGACCGCCGACTGGCACACCCGCTACAACTCCGTGTGCTCGGTATACGGCCATCTCCACATTCCCCGCACCACCTGGCATGACGAGGTGCGCTTCGAAGAGGTGTCGGTGGGCTACCCGCGGGAATGGCGCCGTCGCAAGCCCTACAGCTGGCTGCGCCAAGTCCTGCCCGATCCGCAGTACGCGCCGGGTTATCTCAACGACTTCGGCGGTCACTTCGTCATCACTCCCGAGATGCGTGCCCAAGCCGCCCAATTCCGGGAAAGATTGCGGCAGCGGCAATTACGGCGGTGACGACGAGCATGCTGGTGTCGTCGGTGTTGCCCGGCGCGGTGGTCGAGGATCTGGCGTACGCCGAGATGTACTCCGACCCGCCCGGTCTGGCGCCCTTGCCGGACGAGGAACCGTTGATTGCCAAGTCGGTGGACAAGCGCCGCAACGAATTCATCACCGCCCGCCATTGCGCCCGCGTCGCGCTGCGTGAGCTCGGCGTGCCGCCGGTGCCGATTCTCAAGGGCGACAAGGGACAACCCTGCTGGCCCGACGGCGTCGTCGGCAGTCTGACCCACTGCACCGGCTATCGAGGCGCGGTGGTCGGGCGCAGCGGCGCCGTGCGTTCGGTGGGCATCGACGCCGAACCGCACGACGTGCTGCCCAACGGCGTGCTCGACGCGATCAGCCTGCCTGCCGAACGCGCGGAGCTACCCCGCAGCATGCCGGCCGGCCTGCACTGGGACCGAATCTTGTTCTGCGCCAAGGAGGCGACGTACAAGGCGTGGTTTCCGCTGACCGAGAGATGGCTGGGTTTCGAAGACGCCCACATTACGTTCGACGCCGACGCCTCCGGTGTGACGGGCCGCTTCAGGTCGCGCATCCTGATCGACCCGTCGGCCCTGTCGGGTCCGCCGCTGACGACGCTGAGCGGCCGATGGTCGGTAGAACGTGGCCTGGTGCTGACCGCTATCGTGCTATGAGCCAAAGCCCCACTGGCCCAGGTCTTGTGGTGGTCGACAAGCCGGCCGGAATGACCAGTCACGACGTGGTGGGGCGGTGCCGCCGCATCTTCGCCACCCGCAAGGTAGGCCACGCAGGGACGCTGGACCCGATGGCCACCGGCGTGCTGGTCATCGGAATCGATCGCGCCACCAAGATCCTCGGCCTGCTGATCGCGACGTCGAAGTCGTATACCGCCACCATCCGCCTGGGGGTATCGACGTCCACCGACGACGCCGAAGGTGAAGTGCTGCAAACCGTTTCCGCCGCACATATCACGGACGAGCAGATCGCCAGCGCAATCGCCGGGCTGTGTGGCGACATCAGGCAGGTGCCCTCGGCGGTCAGCGCAATCAAGGTCGGCGGCCGTCGCGCCTATGAGCTCGCGCGCCAGGGACAACCAGTAGAACTCGAGGCTCGGCCGGTACGCGTCGACCGGTTCGACGTACTGGCCGCGCGACGCGGCGGTGACGGCGTCGTCGACCTCGACGTGGAAGTCGACTGCTCGTCGGGAACCTACATCCGCGCGTTGGCCCGTGATCTCGGTGATGCCCTTGGAGTGGGGGGCCACCTGACATTGTTGCGGCGGACCCGGGTGGGCCGCTTCGCCCTGGACCAGGCGTGCTCGCTCGACGAGCTGGCGCAGCATCCGCAACTCAGCCTGAGCCTGGACGACGCGTGTCTGCTGATGTTTGCCCGCCGCGACCTCACCGCCGAGGAGGCCGAGGCCGCCGCCAACGGCCGGCCCCTCGCACCGGCCGGTATCGACGGCATATACGCAGCCGCCGACGCCGACGGGCGGGTGATTGCCGTGCTGCGCGACGAGGGGCCACGGACCACATCCCTGGTCGTAATTCGTCCGGCAACGTTGTAGGGCACCCGGGCTGTTGTCCGTCGGTAGCCAGGTTGCACACTGGGAGGCAGGCCAACGGCGCTCGCCGAGCGGCCGCTGCTCGGATGGAAGGGGCGTGCATGTCTCCCAAGATGCCTAACAAGGTTTTTGTCGTCGGCGTCGGCATGACCAAGTTCGAGAAGCCGGGCCGCCGCGAAGGCTGGGACTATCCCGACATGGCGCGGGAATCGGGAACCAATGCGCTGCGCGATGCCGGCATCGACTACAACGACGTCGAGCAAGGCTACGTCGGCTATGTCGCCGGCGATTCGACCTCCGGGCAGCGGGCGCTCTACGAGCTCGGCATGACCGGGATCCCGATCGTCAACGTCAACAACAACTGCTCGACCGGCTCGACGGCGCTGTTCTTGGCGGCCCAGGCCATCCGGGGCGGAATCGCCGACTGCACGATCGCGCTCGGCTTCGAGAAGATGCAACCCGGTTCGTTGAGCGGTGGCGCGCAAGACCGCGAATCGCCGATGGCCAGACACGTCAAAGCGCTGGCCCAGATCGACGAGTTCGCCATGCCGGTGGCCCCGTGGATGTTCGGCGCTGCCGGCCGGGAGCACATGAAGCAGTACGGCACCACCGCAGAGCATTTCGCCAAGATCGGCTACAAGAATCACAAGCATTCGGTCAACAACCCGTACGCGCAGTTCCAGGAGTCCTACACCCTCGACGACATCCTGGCGTCGCGGATGATCTCCGACCCGCTGACCAAGCTGCAATGTTCGCCGACCTCCGACGGTTCGGCTGCGGCAATCCTGGCATCGGAGTCGTTCGTCGACAGGCACGGGCTGGCCGGCCAGGCCGTGGAGGTCGTCGGCCAGGCCATGACGACCGACTTCGCCTCGACCTTCGACGGCAGCGCCAAGAACCTCATCGGCTACGACATGAACGTTCAAGCGGCACAACGCGTTTACCAGCAATCGGGGCTCGGTCCCGAGGACTTCCAGGTCATCGAGCTACACGACTGCTTCTCGGCCAACGAGCTCTTGTTGTACGAGGCGCTGGGCTTGTGCGGCCCGGGTGAGGCCCCCAAGCTGATCGACAACGGCGACACCACCTATGGCGGACGCTGGGTGGTCAACCCGTCCGGAGGGCTCATCTCCAAGGGCCATCCGCTGGGCGCGACCGGATTGGCGCAGTGCTCCGAACTGACCTGGCAGCTTCGCGGCACCGCAGACAAGCGGCAGGTCGACAACGTCTCCGCCGCTTTGCAACACAACATCGGGCTGGGCGGCGCCGCCGTCGTCACCGCCTACCAGCGCGCCGAGCGCTGAAGTCGGGGTGCGCCGTGATCGAGTGGTCCGAGACCGATCTGATGATGCGCGACGCGGTTCGCCAATTCATCGACAAAGAGATCCGGCCAAAATTGGATGAGCTGGAAACCGGTGTGCTGTCGCCATATCCGATCGTGCGCAAGCTGTTCAGCCAGTTCGGCCTCGACGTGCTGGCCGCCGAATCGGTCAAGTCGATGCTGGACCGGGAGCGGGCTGAGCAGCATGGGAATGGTGAAAGCTCAAGCGGTTCAGGAGGTTTCGGCGCTCAGGCATCGATGGCCGCGGTCATGGTGTCCGAACTCGCCGGGGTGAGCATCGGATTGATCAGCACGGTCGCGGTCAGCATCGGGTTGGGCGCGGCGACCATCATGAGCCGCGGCACGCTGGCCCAGAAGGAGCGCTGGCTGCCCGAGCTGATGACGCTGGAAAAGATCGCGGCGTGGGCAATCACCGAGCCGGACTCGGGCTCAGATGCGTTCGGCGGCATGAAAACTCATGTTAAACGCGACGGCGCGGACTACGTTCTCAACGGGCAGAAGACCTTCATCACCAACGGTCCAGACGCGGACGTGCTGGTGGTCTACGCGAAACTCGACGACGGCTCCGCTGGCGATGCCGATTCGGACCGGCGCAACCGGCCGGTGCTCACCTTCGTTTTGGATGCGGGAATGCCGGGTCTGACGCAGGGCAAGCCGTTCAAGAAGATGGGCATGATGTCCTCGCCGACCGGCGAGCTTTTCTTCGACAACGTGCGTCTGACTCCGGACCGCTTGCTGGGCGAAAAGGAACTACACGCCGACGGCGACGGGCGCGACAGCGCCCGGGCCAATTTCGCCGCCGAACGCCTCGGGGTTGCGTTGATGGCGCTGGGCATCATCAACGAATGTCACCGGCTGTGTGTGGCGTATGCGAAGACCCGCACCCTCTGGGGCAAGAACATCGGACAGTTCCAGCTGATCCAGCTCAAGCTTGCCAAGATGGAAATTGCTCGAATCAACGTGCAGAACATGGTGTTTCAAATTTTGGAACGGCTCAAGGCCGGCAAGCTGCCGTCGCTGGCAGAAGCATCGGCGATCAAGCTTTATTCGTCGGAGGCCGCCACCGACGTCGCGATGGAAGCCGTGCAGTTGTTCGGCGGCAACGGCTATATGGCCGAGTATCGGGTGGAACAGCTTGCCCGCGACGCAAAATCGCTGATGATCTATGCCGGCAGCAACGAGGTTCAGGTGACTCATATCGCCAAGGGACTGCTGGCCTGAGCCGCAGGGCCTTTCGCGCCGCACCCGCGATCGCGTTAGGCCACTACCCAGATCGCTCGTGCCGCCGGGCTGCCCAACTCGACAGGCGTCGGTGCGCCATCGCCCGACTCGATCGCCACCGAGATCATGCCGGCGAATTCGCGCCGCGTGACAACCCGCAGCCGTGAGTCCAGGCTGATTCCGACACTGTCGAAGTACCGCAGCATTTCCGGGTCGGCATCGGAAATGCGGGCCACCGTGCCGGTGTCGCCGTCGCGACACTCCCACAATTGCCGGGCCGGCGGCGTGGGCACTTGCCCGTCGGAGGCCGGAATCGGATCGCCGTGCGGATCGCGCTGCGGAAAGCCCAGCTTGGCGTCGATCCGGGCCACCAGCCGATCCGATACGGCGTGTTCGAGCACCTCGGCCTCGTCGTGCACTTCGTCCCAGCCGTAGCCGAGTTCATTGACCAGGAAAGTTTCCAGAAGCCGGTGTCGGCGCACCATCGCCAGCGCCGCGCGGCGGCCGGCTTCGGTCAACGTCACCGCGCCGTATTTTTCGTGGTCGACCAGACCCTGCTCGGCGAGTCTGCGGATCGACTCCGAGGCCGTGCTGGCCGAGACCCCGATCTTCTCGGCCAGCATCTTGGTACTGACCTTTTGCAACGACCACTCCTGGGCCTTCCAAATCACCTTCAGGTAGTCCTGGGCAACCGTGGTAAGGCCGCCAGGCTCTTCGTCAGACCTCACAACCTGAAAGTTTAGGCGGATCTGACTTGAAACCGGGGCTGCGATCACCTCGGATCGCCGGTATCGCCATCGAGTCTGCGGTGAGCGCGCCTAGCCAACCGCGATCGACGCTGTGGACACAGTCTCAGCGCGGTCAGCGCAGTCTCGAACCGCAAATGAGCCGCCGCAACCCCGCAAACTTGCCCGCCACAGCTCAACCGGCACCGTAGGCTTGCCTTTGTGCAGCGGTGGCGCGGCCAAGACGAGATCCCCACGGACTGGGGTAGATGCGTACTGACGGTCGGGGTGTTCGACGGCGTGCATCGCGGGCACGCGGAGTTGATCGCGCACGCGGTGAAAGCCGGCCGTACCCGCGGCGTGCCGACCGTGCTGATGACATTCGATCCACATCCCATGGAAGTGGTCTACCCCGGCAGTCATCCGGCGCAGCTGACAACGCTGACTCGCCGCGCTGAGCTGGTCGAAGAGCTGGGCGTCGACGTATTCCTGGTGATGCCGTTCACCACGGACTTCATGAAGCTCACCCCGGACCGCTACATCCACGAGTTGCTGGTCGAGCATCTGCACGTGGTTGAGGTCGTCGTGGGTGAGAACTTCACCTTCGGCAAGAAGGCGGCCGGCAATGTGCACACCCTGCGACGGGCCGGCGAGCGGTTCGGGTTCGCGGTGGAGGCGATGTCGCTGGTGTCCGAGCACCACAGCCACGAGACCGTGACGTTCTCGTCCACCTACATCCGCTCCTGCGTGGACGCGGGTGACGTGATGGCGGCCACCGAAGCGCTGGGCCGCCCCCACCGCGTCGAAGGCGTCGTGGTCCGCGGTTACGGGCGGGGGGCGGAACTCGGTTTTCCCACCGCTAACATCGCACCGCCGATGTATTCGGCCATACCGGCCGACGGTGTGTACGCCGCGTGGTTCACCGTTTTGGGCCATGGTCCGGCGACCGGGGCGGTGATTCCAGGTGAGCGCTACCAGGCTGCGGTGTCCATCGGGACCAATCCGACATTCTCCGGGCGTACCCGCACCGTCGAGGCCTTCGTGCTCGACACCACCGCAGATCTGTACGGCCAACACGTGGCCCTGGACTTCGTCGCTCGCATCCGTGGCCAGAAGAAGTTCGAATCGGTGCGTGATCTCGTCGCCGAGATTGCCGCCGACACCGAGCGCACCCGCACGCTGCTGGCTGCGGGCTGACGGTTATGCCGCTGGGCTGAACCGCTGCTAGACTGCCCGTCGTCAATCGGCGCGTGCTGCGGTTCGCGGCGGCCGTGCCGGAAAATTCCTTGATCGCGGACCAATTGATGGAGATGTTTCGTGGCGCTGACTGCCGAGCAGAAAAAGGAAATTCTCAAGACCTACGGTCTGCACGAGACCGACACCGGATCCCCCGAAGCGCAGATCGCGCTGCTGACCAAGCGGATCGCCGACCTGACCGAGCACCTGAAGGTGCACAAGCATGACCACCACTCGCGTCGCGGACTGCTGCTGCTGGTGGGGCGCCGCCGACGGCTGATCAAGTACATCTCCCAGATCGATGTCGAGCGTTACCGCTCGCTGATCGAGCGGCTGGGTCTGCGTCGCTGACCTCTCGGGCGATGCGCGCCCTCATCCTGGCCGTTTTCACGGCCGTCGTAATGACGGCGTGCGCAGTACTGATGGGGTGTTCCTCAGCGACCAACCTCGCCGACCTCACGGTGGGGGATTGTCTCAAGCTTGGTGGCACACCGGACCGACCGCAGGCAACCAAGGCGGCGTGCGGCAGCCCGGACTCCAATTTCAAGGTCGTCGCGGTGGTGAAGCCCGGGGACGGGCGCGCGCAATGCCCGGCCGACGTCGACTCCTCGTATTCCATGCACAACTCGCTAAGCGGCGAGAACAGCACCTTATGCCTGGACGTCGATTGGGTGGTCGGTGGCTGCATGAGCGTCGACCCGGCGCACAAAACCGACCCGTTCCGGGTGGACTGCAACGACGCGTCGGCGCCGCATCGGCAGCGGGCCACGCAGATCCTGGAAAACTTGGACCCACCCGTCACCGCCGACCAATGTGCCAGCGGCGTGGGCTACACCTACACCCAGCGGCGGTTCGCCGTGTGCGTCGAGGACATCACCAACGGACCGCGGACATAGTGGTCGGACATATCGGGCATCCGGGTGTTCCCGGTGCCCGGAGTTAGCCGGTGTACAGTAATGACGTTCTGGGCCATTCGGCCCGAGCACATGGTGCGGTCCACGTAGATCCGCGTGTACCGCTCCAGCGAGTCACTATGTATGTCCGAGGGAGCAGCCCGGCCTGTATCGGGCGGTCTTCGGTAGTGGCTGCCGGGCTCCCCGGATCTGGGGAGGTCGGCCGCTTCGATCGATGGCCGTAGCCGCATTCAGGCTCTCTTTCATAAGGGACGCTCCCAGGGCGGCTCGCAGGTCCATCCGGGCCCGCGAGTTGGCTCTGCGATTCCTCGGGGTTGTACGTGACAACGCGAAACAGTTGAACAATCCAGAGAGGGCGCGCGGACGTCATGTCTGTAGCTGAAATTGAAGAAGGCGTGTTCGAAGCGACCGCCACCATCGACAACGGGAGCTTCGGCACCCGCACCATCCGGTTCGAGACCGGCCGGCTGGCCTTGCAGGCGGCCGGCGCGGTGGTCGCCTATCTCGACGAGGAGAACATGCTCCTGTCGGCGACCACCGCCAGCAAGAACCCCAAAGAGCATTTCGACTTCTTCCCGCTGACCGTCGATGTCGAGGAGCGGATGTATGCGGCCGGCCGCATCCCCGGTTCGTTCTTCCGTCGTGAGGGACGACCCTCCACCGACGCCGTCCTGACCTGCCGACTCATCGACCGGCCGCTGCGCCCGTCGTTCGTCGACGGTCTGCGCAACGAGATCCAGATCGTGGTGACCATCCTGAGCCTGGACCCCAACGACCTGTACGACGTGCTGGCTATCAACGCCGCGTCGGCGTCCACCCAGCTGGGTGGGCTGCCCTTCTCCGGACCTATCGGCGCGGTGCGGGTGGCGCTGATCGACGGCACCTGGATTGCGTTTCCGACCGTCGAACAGATCGGGCGGGCGGTATTCGACATGGTGGTCGCCGGCCGGATCGTCGGTGACGGGGGCGGCAGCTCCGAAAAAAATGACGTCGCCATCATGATGGTCGAAGCCGAGGCCACCGAAAACGTCATCGAACTCGTCGAAGGCGGTGCCCAGGAACCTACGGAAAGCGTTGTCGCACAAGGCTTAGAGGCGGCCAAACCGTTTATTGCCGCACTCTGCACCGCGCAGCAGGAGCTCGCCGAGGCGACTGGGATGTCATCGAAACCGGCCGCTGACTACCCCGTGTTCCCCGAGTACGGCGACGACGTCTACTACGCGGTGGCCTCGGTGGCCACCGACGAGTTGTCCGCCGCACTGACCATCGCCGGCAAGGCCGAGCGCAACCAGCGCACCGACGAAATCAAGACCCAGGTGCTCGAGCGGCTCGTCGAAACCTATCCGGGCCGGGAGAAAGAGATCGGCGCCGCGTTCCGCGCGCTGACCAAGAAGCTGGTCCGGCAGCGCATCGTCACCGACCACTTCCGCATCGACGGCCGCGGCATCACCGACATCCGCGCGTTGTCGGCCGAGGTCGCCGTGGTTCCGCGGGCACACGGCAGCGCGCTGTTCGAACGCGGTGAGACCCAGATCCTCGGTGTGACCACGCTCGACATGGTCAAGATGGCCCAGCAGATCGACTCGCTGGGACCGGAGACGACCAAGCGCTACATGCATCACTACAACTTCCCGCCGTTCTCCACCGGCGAGACCGGCCGAGTCGGCTCGCCCAAGCGCCGCGAGATCGGCCACGGCGCGCTGGCCGAGCGAGCGCTGGTGCCGGTGCTGCCCAGCGTCGAGGAGTTCCCCTACGCCATCCGCCAGGTGTCCGAGGCGCTGGGCTCCAACGGCTCGACGTCGATGGGGTCGGTGTGCGCGTCCACGCTGGCGCTGCTCAACGCCGGTGTGCCGCTGAAGGCGCCGGTGGCCGGCATCGCGATGGGCCTGGTCTCCGACGACATAGAGGTAGAGGGTGGTGAAACCGAGCGCCGGTTCGTCACCCTGACCGACATCCTCGGAGCCGAGGACGCCTTCGGCGACATGGACTTCAAGGTCGCCGGAACCAAGGACTTCGTCACCGCTTTGCAGCTGGACACCAAGCTCGACGGCATTCCCTCTCAGGTGCTCGCCGGCGCGCTGGAGCAGGCCCGCGACGCACGGCTGACCATCTTGGAGGTCATGGCCGAGGCCATCGACCGGCCCGACGAGATGAGCCCGTATGCGCCGCGCGTCACCACCATCAAGGTTCCGGTGGACAAGATCGGCGAGGTCATCGGGCCTAAAGGCAAGGTCATCAACGCCATCACCGAAGAAACCGGTGCACAGATCTCCATCGAGGACGACGGAACCGTGTTCGTCGGCGCCACCGACGGCCCCTCGGCGCAGGCTGCCATCGACCGGATCAACGCCATCGCCAATCCCCAGTTGCCGACGGTAGGGGAGCGGTTCCTCGGAACAGTGGTCAAGACAACCGATTTCGGTGCCTTCGTCTCACTGCTGCCCGGGCGCGATGGTCTGGTGCACATTTCCAAGCTCGGCAAGGGCAAGCGGATCGCGAAGGTCGAGGACGTGGTCAACGTCGGCGACAAGCTGCGGGTGGAGATCGCCGATATCGACAAACGCGGCAAGATCTCGCTCGTCTTGGTGGCCGAGGAGGAAAACTCCGCCAACGCGCCTTCTGGCACCGCAGCGCCAGCCGATGCCGCGACGGCCAGCAGCTGAGCCAGCGGCGGCCCAGGCGGTGCGCCGCACGACACTGCCGGGCGGGCTGCGCGTCGTTACCGAATACTTGCCGTCGGTGCGTTCGGCCTCGGTCGGGCTCTGGATCGGCGTGGGATCGCGCGACGAGGGCGCCACGGTGGCCGGCGCCGCGCACTTCCTCGAACACCTGCTGTTCAAGTCCACGCCCACCCGCACCGCCGTCGACATCGCGCAGGCAATGGACGCCGTCGGCGGCGAGCTGAACGCGTTCACCGCCAAGGAGCACACCTGCTACTACGCCCATGTGCTCGACGCTGACCTGGCGCTGGCCATGGATCTGGTCTCCGATGTGGTGCTCAACGGGCGCTGCGCCGCCGAGGATGTCGAGCTGGAGCGCGACGTCGTCCTCGAGGAGATCGCGATGCGCGACGACGATCCCGAGGACGCGCTGGCCGACCTGTTCCTGGCGGCGTTGTTCGGCGATCATCCGGTGGGTCGGCCGGTGATCGGCACCGTGCGATCCGTATCGGCGATGACGCGAGCCCAGCTGCAGTCGTTTCACGTGCGGCGCTACACACCGGAGCGAATGGTCGTGGCGGTGGCCGGCAACGTCGATCACGACCAGGTGGTCACCCTGGTGCGGGAGCACTTCGGGCCGCGGTTGGTCCGCGGGCGCCGGCCCGTCGCACCACGCAAGGGTGCCGGCCGGGTGAACGGCATGCCCGGGTTGACGCTGGCCGAGCGCGACGCCGAGCAGACGCACGTCTCACTGGGCATCCGCACTCCCGGACGAGGCTGGCAGCACCGCTGGGCGCTGTCGGTGCTGCACACCGCGTTGGGCGGCGGCCTGAGCTCGCGGCTGTTCCAGGAGATCCGCGAGGCCCGCGGGCTGGCCTACTCGGTGTATTCGGCGCTGGACATTTTCGCCGACAGCGGCGCCCTGTCGGTGTATGCGGCCTGCCTGCCCGAACGTTTTGCTGAGGTGATGCGAGTGACCGCCGACGTGCTGGAATCGGTGGCACGCGACGGCATCACCGAGGCGGAATGCCGGATCGCCAAGGGCTCGTTGCGCGGCGGCCTGGTGCTGGGCCTGGAGGATTCCAGCTCACGGATGAGCCGCATCGGTCGCAGCGAATTGAACTACGGCAAACACCGCAGCATCGAGCACACCCTGCAGCAAATCGAGCGGGTCACCGTCGAGGAGGTCAACATGGTGGCCCGGCGGCTGCTGGGCAAACCCTACGGCGCTGCCGTTCTGGGTCCCTACGGCTCGAAACGACAGCTGCCGCAACAACTTCGAGCGATGGTAAATTAACCCGATGGTGCTGGGCTTCTGGGACATCGCGGTACCCATCGTTGGTGCGCCGATGGCCGGCGGGCCGGGCACACCGGCCCTGGCCGCGGCGGTGTCGAATGCGGGCGGGCTGGGCTTCGTCGCCGGCGGCTATATCAGTGCGGACAAGTTTGCCGACGACATCGCCGCCGCGCGCGCCGCCACCACCGGCCCGATCGGGGCGAACCTGTTTGTGCCCCAGCCCAGCGTCGCCGACTGGTTGCAGCTGGAGTATTACGCAGAAGAGCTCGAAGAGGTCGCCGAGTACTACCGCTGTGAAGTCGGCCAGCCGATCCACGGCGACGACGACGAGTGGCATCGCAAACTCGAGGTGGTGGCCGACGTCCGCCCCGAGGTGGTGTCGTTCACGTTCGGCGCGCCGCCGCCGGATGTCATTCGCCGGCTGAGCGCGCTGGGATTGCTGGTGTCGGTCACCGTGACGTCGTCCTACGAAGCCGGGGTGGCCATTGCGGCCGGTGCCGACAGCCTGGTGGTGCAGGGCCCGGGCGCCGGCGGGCATCGCGGCACGTTCGCACCGGACATGGAACCGGGGGAGGAGTCGTTGCACCAGCTGCTCGACCGGATCGGCAGCGCACACGAGGTGCCGCTGATCGCCGCGGGCGGTCTGGGCACCGCCGAGGACGTCGCGGCCGTCCTGCGCAGGGGAGCGGTCGCCGCCCAGATCGGCACCGCGCTGATGCTCGCCGACGAAGCGGGGACCAACCCGGCGCACCGGGTTGCGCTCAAGAACCCGGAGTTCGACTCCACCCTGGTCACGCGGGCATTCTCCGGCCGATATGCCCGCGGGCTGGCGAACAACTTCACCCGACTGCTCGATCACGTCGCGCCGCTGGGCTATCCCGAGGTCAACCAGATGACCAAGCCGATTCGCGCGGCAGCGGTCGCGGCGGATGACCCGCATGGAACCAACCTCTGGGCGGGAACGGCCTACCGGCAGGCCCGCCCGGGCCCGGCGGCCGACATCGTCGCGTCGTTGGCCCCCGACTTGCGAATGCTGTAGCGCTACCACGTAACGGGTTGTGCGCGTTGGTATTCGACGCGTTCTCGAGGTGCTCGACCTGCACGGCCTACGCCGTGGCGCCGCTCCTGCGGCACCGACGACGTCGGCAGCGGCTACGGACCCGACGAGCAGCGGGCACTGCTGCCGGTGCCTCGGGCTGGCTATGATCAGCCAATGACTGAGCCTTCGGTGTCGGCCACCGTCCAGATCAATGCCAGTCCGCAGCGGGTGTATGGGCTGATCACCGATCTGCCGACACTGGCCTCGCTGGCCGAGGAGGCGGTGTCGATGGAATTACGCAAGGGCGACGGAGTCCGCAAAGGGGCCGTATTCGTCGGCCACAACGAAAATGGCAGCCGTCGGTGGAACACGACGTGCACCGTCACCGATGCTGAGCCGGGCCGCACCTTCGCATTCGACGTGCGCAGTGCTGTCATTCCGGTGGCGCGATGGCAATACGACATCGTCGCGTCCGGCGGCGGTTGCCGGGTCACCGAGAGCACCTGGGACCGGCGGCCGCGCTGGTTCCGCAAGATCGCCGGCATGGCAACCGGGGTTGGCGACCGGGCGGCGGCAAACGCCGAGCACATCCAGCTCACCCTGCGGCGCCTGAAGCAACGCGCTGAGGCCGAATAGCGGACGCGGCACTATAGTGACCGGCACGTGGTGTCCACGGGGATGACATTGACGCGCTGATGTAAACGTCTTGGCAAGGGGGCCTAATGTTCACCGTCGATGCAGCGGGGCCGCACGCCGGTAAGCCGGGTCATGCCGACCATGAGCATCTCGTCCTGGAGGCACGCGACGTCGAGTTCGACTGGGCGCGTTTACCCTTCCACTATGTGCCGAACGAGCCGTTGGCCACGCACTTCATGAACGTCCTGCACCTGCTGCTTCCGGCCGGCGAGGAGTTCTTCGTCAAGGTGTTCAAGAAGACGCTGCCGTTGATCAAAGACGATCAACTGCGACGGGACGTACAGGGATTCATCGGGCAAGAGGCGATGCATTCGCAAGCACATTCCGGCGTACTTGCCCACTTCGATGCCCGGGGCGTGGACGTGACGCCGTTCACCGACCAGATCGGCTGGCTGTTCGACAAGCTGTTGGCCGACAAGCCCAGCAAAAGCATACGCAGACAGCACAACTGGTTGCTGGAGCAGGTGTCGTTCATCTCTGCGATCGAGCACTACACCGCTGTCTTGGGCGAATGGATTTTGGACTCCCCGCAGCTCGACGCGGTCGGCGCCGATCCGGTGATGATGGACATGCTCCGCTGGCATGGCGCAGAGGAGGTCGAGCACAAAGCGGTGGCCTTCGACACCATGAAGCACTTACGCGCCGGATATTGGCGGCAGGTGCGCGCCCAGCTGGCCGTCACCCCGGTGCTGTTGCTGTTGTGGATTCGCGGAGTGCGGTTCATGTACTCGGTGGATCCCTACCTGCCAGCGGGGGCCAAGCCGCGTTGGCGCGATTACGTCGATGCGGCGCGCCGGGGTTTGCTGCCGGGCCCGTGGCGATTGCTGCGGGTGGTCGGACACTATTATCGGCCGGGTTTTCACCCGTCGCAGCTGGGCGGACTGGAGAGGGCGGTCGATTACCTGGCCGTCTCACCCGCTGCGCGGGCGTCGCACTGACCGGATGGTGGATCTGGCGGTGATTCGGATGCGCGCAGAGTTGAATCGGGTTGTGCCGGAAAGTATTTGGTCGAGTAGGCCCGCCGATTTGTACGACCGTAGCCGGCGGGACCGCTTTGCCACTGCGTTGTGGAGTGTCCGCACGCTATTCGGCGGGTTCGCGTCGGCCTCGCGATGGGACCCGTCGCGGGTGAGCCGGGTGCGACGGACACATCTGGCGTCGGTCGTCGGACGCGAACTCGTGTCACCCGACGTGGTGGCGCTGACCCTGGCCGACCCGGACGGCGGCTTGCTGCCGTCCTGGACACCCGGCGGTCACATCGACGTGCATCTGCCCTCGGGCCGGCGCCGGCAGTACTCGCTGTGCGGGCGGCCCGGGCGCCGCACGGACTACCGCATCGCAATCCGGCGCATCGCCGACGGTGGCGGTGGTTCGGTCGAGATGCACGAGGCCTACGACGTCGGTGACCCGCTTGTTTTCGAGGGGCCTCACAACGCGTTCTATCTCGGAACGGCCGAGCCCGACCTGCTTTTCGTTATCGGCGGCATCGGAGTGACACCGATCCTGCCGATGATCCAGGTGGCTCAGCAGCGCGGAACCCATTGGCGGGCCGTCTATGCCGGCCGAAGCCGAGACCACATGCCGCTGCTCGGCGAGGTCGTGTCGGTGGCACCGGAGCGGGTGACGGTGTGGGCCGACGACGAGCGCGGCCGCTTTCCCTCCGTCGATGACCTCCTGGACGGCGCCGGTCCGACGACCGCCGTCTACGTGTGTGGGCCGATCCCCGTGCTGGAGGCGGTGCGCGCGGCCCGTGCCCGGCATGCCCACGCACCGCTGCACTATGAGCGGTTCAGTCCGCCGCCGGTTGTCGACGGAATTCCCTTCGAGCTGGAGCTCGGACGGTCGGGAAGAGTGCTGAGCGTTCCGGCGAACCGGACGGCGCTGGACGTGATGCGCGACAGCGACCCGACCACCGCATACTCCTGCCAGCAGGGTTTCTGCGGCACGTGCAAGGTCAAAGTCCTTGCCGGACAGGTGGATCACCGCGGCCGCGCTGGTGAAGCCGACGACGAGATGCTGGTGTGCGTGTCCCGGGCGAAGAGCCGCCGGGTGGTCATCGACGTCTGAGGGGGCTCCCGTCATGCGGCGCGCCAAGTTTTCGTAGAGGGGACTGTGCTTTTCCTGCGGTGGCCGCCTATCATTCGTACCAAGGAGGACCGCTGAGATGGTCAAGCCGCCGCTGTCGATGAAGCCGACCGGATGGTTCCAGGTCGCCTGGTGCGACGAAATCGCTGTCGGTGACGTCCTCCGGATCAAGTACTTCGACCAGGAGATGGTCGCCTGGCGCGCCGGGTCCGGCCGCCTGACCGTGATGAACGCCTACTGCGAACACCTCGGCGCCCATCTGGGTTACGGCGGCAAAGTCGTCGGCGAGGTGCTGCAGTGCCCCTTCCACGGCTGGCAGTGGAATCAGCAGGGCCGCAACGTGTGCATCCCGTATCAGGACCGGCCCAACCGGGGACGGCGCATTACCACCTATCCGGTGGTTGAGCGCAACGAGTCGGTGTACATCTGGCACGACGTCGAGGGCCGCGAACCGTTCTTCGACGCACCGGATGTGTTCGCCAGCTTCGACGACGGTGTTGCCGCCGACTACTACCCGCAGCAGCGGTTGTACCGGCCGGGACTGGAGCTCCATCCGCAGTACGTGCTCGAAAACGGGGTGGACTTCGCGCATTTCAAATACGTGCACAACACCCCGATCGTGCCGGTCTTCACCCGGCACGACTTCGCCGCCCCGGTGTCCTTCGTCGACTTCACCATCACCTTCGAGGGTGACGACGGTCAGCAGATCGAGGACGTCAACAGCGGCGTGCGGGCCGTCAACGGCGGCTTGGGAGTTGCGGTAACCAAGAGCTGGGGCATGGTCGACAACCGCACCATCTCCGCGATCACGCCGGTGGACGAATCCACCTCCGATGTCCGGTTCATGGTCTACATCGGCAGGACGCCGGCCAAGGATCCGGCCCGCGCCGAGCGCAAGGCGCGCGAGTTCGGGCAGGAAGTGATCCGGCAGTTCGAGCAGGACATCGACATCTGGGCTCACCAGCGCTACTCCGAGCGACCGGCACTGACCCCCGACGAGCTCCAGGGTTTCACCGCAATTCGCCGCTGGGCCAAGCAGTTCTATCCGGACGGTCGCGGTGGCAGCATTGCCGACGGGCACGCAGCCGTGTGGACAGGGGGACGCCGATGAATGCCCCGGTTCGCCCGATCCGCGTCTTTCAGGTCGCCACCGGCAATGTCGGTCGCGAGATGATCAGGCGACTGCAGAGGCGGCCGGACCTGGAACTGGTCGGAGTGCATTGCTATTCGCCCGGCAAGGTCGGCGCCGACGCCGGAGAACTCGCCGGTATCGGGCCCATCGGCGTCACGGCAACCGGCAGCGTCGAGGACATCATCGCGGCCAGGCCGGACGTGCTGACCTTCCACGGGGTGTTTCCCGACGAGGACCTGTACGTGAAAGTGCTTGCGGCCGGGATCAACGTCGTCACCACCGCCGACTGGATCACCGGGTGGCACCGCGACCATAACCATCCGCACCCGTCCGGCAAGCCGATGACCCAGCTGTTGGCAGAGGCCTGCGAGAAGGGCGGTGCGACGTTCTACGGCACCGGCATGAACCCCGGCCTGAACCAAATCCTCGGCGTGGTGTGTTCGGCCGACGTCGCCGAGATCGAGAACATCACCACCATCGAGTCCGTCGACGTGTCCTGCCATCACTCCAAGGAGACCTGGATCGAAGTCGGCTATGGCCAACCGGTCCACGACCCGGAAATCCCGGCGAAGCTGGAAAAGTACACCAGTGTCTTCGCCGACAGCGTGCTGATGATGGCCGACTGCTTCGACCTGCCGCTTGACGAGGTGACGTTCAGCTACGAACTGGGAGCCTGCACCAAAGACGTCGACCTGGGCTGGTACACGCTGCCGAAAGGCTCGGTGGGCGGCAGTTACATCACATACCGGGGGATGGTCGACGGAGTGGCGCGGGTCGAGACACACCTGGAGTGGCAGATGACTCCGCACACCGACCCGAGCTGGAGGATCAAGGGCTGCTACATCACTCGGATCCAGGGTGATCCGTGTGTCTATAACAAACACATGATCTTCCCCAGGCCCGGCGTCGATTTGTCCAACCCGGACAACTTCGCCTCCATCGGCATGACGGTCACCGGAATGCCGGCGCTCAACTCGCTCAGGTCGGTGGTCGCGGCGCGGCCCGGCCTGATCACCGGCGCCGACATTCCACTACGCGGGTTTGCCGGCCGATTCACAAAGTAGACCGGCAAAGGGGCGGCGTGGAAGGTTCTTACCAGCCGCGCTCGGCGAGCCGGTGCGGCTGGGCGATCTGTTCGACGTTGATGCCGACCATCGGCTCGCCCAGCCCCCGCGACACCTTGGCCAGCATGTCGGGGTCGTCGTAGAAGGTGGTGGCTTTGACGATCGCGGCGGCCCGGTGTTCGGGGGCGCCGGACTTGAAGATGCCCGAGCCGACGAAGACGCCTTCGGCGCCGAGCTGCATCATCATCGCCGCATCGGCCGGGGTGGCGATCCCGCCGGCGGTGAACAGCGTCACCGGCAGCTTGCCGGAGCGGGCCACCTCGGCGACAAGGTCGTAGGGCGCCTGCAACTCCTTTGCCGCCACATACAATTCATCCTCCGACAGCGACGTCAGCCGGCGGATCTCGCCGCTGATGGCCCGCATGTGGGTGGTGGCATTGGAGACATCGCCGGTGCCGGCCTCGCCTTTGGAGCGGATCATGGCCGCGCCCTCACTGATCCGGCGCAGCGCTTCACCGAGGTTGGTCGCCCCGCACACGAACGGCACGGTGAACTTCCACTTGTCGATGTGATGGGTGTAGTCGGCCGGAGTCAGCACCTCGGACTCGTCGATGTAGTCCACGCCCAGGCTCTGCAGGATCTGCGCCTCCACGAAATGACCGATGCGCACCTTGGCCATCACCGGGATGGTGACCGCGGAGATGATGCCCTCGATCATTTCGGGGTCGCTCATCCGCGACACCCCGCCGTGGGCGCGGATGTCGGCGGGCACCCGTTCCAGCGCCATCACCGCGACCGCGCCGGCACCCTCGGCGATGCGGGCCTGCTCCGCGGTGACGACGTCCATAATCACGCCGCCCTTGAGCATCTCGGCCATACCACGCTTGACCCGCGCCGTACCGGTCGCCGGGCTACCTGCACCATCCATGGTGTCTCCAATCTCCACAACGAATGCCATCGCGCGGCTCGCGTCGCTACCGGCAAGCGGCCAGTGCAAACGGCGGCGAAACCGTTACCGAACAACCCACAATACTGTGCAGCAGTAACACAAATCCGGTGCCTTCGGCGACTGCATCAAATCCTAATATGATAGGAATTCCGAGTTATCGATTATGCGATCCAATGAGCGCCGTTCGGTTTACCGGCAGCACGGTCGGTAGCAACGAATCTTATGTGACCATTTGCGCGATAAGCTCGCGGAGCACTGGAGGTCGGGATGGACGACAACTCCCAGGTCGTCGAACTTAACGACGACGAGTTGGCACGGATGCGTGGCGAATACGGTTCGGAAAAGGACGGTTGCGACGATTTGGACTTCCACTGGCTCGACGTCGGCTGGCACGTGTTGCTCCGCCGGTGGATGAGCGATGCGCAACGTGCCGGCGTCATCGAGCCCAATGCGATGGTGGTGGCCACTGTTGCCGACGGAAAGCCGGTGAGCCGTTCGGTGCTCTGCAAATTATTGGATGAGTCGGGTGTGGTTTTCTTTACGAGTTACGCCTCGGCGAAGGGCCAGCAGCTCGCTGCGACGCCATATGCGTCGGCAACCTTCCCCTGGTACGAGTTGGGCCGCCAGGCCCACGTGCGCGGTGCGGTCACCCAGGTAAGCGCCGAGGAGACTTTCGAGTATTGGTCCAAGCGCCCCCGCGGTGCTCAGCTGGGTGCGTGGGCATCGCAGCAGTCGCGGCCCGTCGGTTCCCGCGCCGAGCTCGACGAGCAGCTCGCGGAGGTGACGTGTCGCTTCGCCGACCAGGACCAGATTCCGGTGCCGCCGCAGTGGGGTGGCTACCGTATCGCCCCCGACGTCGTCGAATTCTGGCAGGGCCGCGAGAACCGGCTGCACAACCGGATCCGCATCACCAACGGCCGGCTCGACAGGCTGCAGCCCTGACTCGATGTCAGCCGACGGTGGGCGCACCTATTCGAACATTATTGCCGCACTAAAGCAGTCGCGACCCGACCGCCAAGGCTGAGGATGGGGAGTAGTCGGCCGTTGCAGGCCCGCTCGTTTGATCGGTATCCCGCAATAGGCAACTTGACGACCACGCAACGCAATACTCACCGGAGGTCTTCATGGTCCGCCATGCGGACTTCACTTCGAGGTCTTCGTTATGTCACCATGCCATGCCGTCACCGCATGTGTTGGTCACTACAGCTGGCTTGGCCTGTCGGGTCCAGCCGCGCGATGCCGTGCGGAATCTCTCGGATAGGCCTTCGGTGAGACGCCGAGGTGGTCGACGAATACGCGCCGGAGGGTTTCCGTGCTACCGAACCCCGCCATCCGCGCAGTGTCAGCGACGGTGCGGCCGGCGTCGAGTGCGGCACGGGCGGCGTCGATGCGCACCATTTCTGCGTAGCGGGCCGGTGTGGTACCGAGTTCGGACTGACATAGCCGGGTCAGCTGCCGGGTGCTCAAGGAGGCCTGTGCCGCAAGGGTTTCACGCTGTGATGCCGCCGGGTCAGCCGAAACTGCCACGGTGACCTTGCTCAGCGGAGACTGTGGCGGGGGTTCATGGCGCCGCGGCGCGGTTGGTCGCCTAGTGGTGCAGCTTGCTCACGAGGCGGGAGCTCGCGTAATCGGTAGCGGCCGTACCGATCACAAGGACACCGTACTCGATCTCGGTGCCAGTACGTTCCTGGATCTGCAGCAGGATCGGCTGGAGGAGGTCGGCGAGGTCGACGTGGTGTTCGACGTAATCGGCGGTGAAGTCCTCAGGCGCTCAGCGCGATTAATGCGTCCCGGCGGTGCACTGATCACTATCGCCGAACCACCGCAGGTTCAACCGGAGCACGGACGGGCCATCTTTTTCGTTGTCGAACCTGACCGGGCAGGTCTGGTTGCCCTCGAACACCGACTACGCGACGGGCGCTTGCGCCCGATCGTTGGAGCGGTGTGTTCACTGGCGGAAGCTCCGTCGGCATTCGGCCCCGGGCGTCGCACCCGGGGCAAGACCGTCGTCGCAATCGCCGACGCCAACTAGCCGCCGTACGAAATACCGGGCCTGGCTTGCCGACTTAGCCTTTCGGCCGGCCGGAGAGGCCCATTCCGGAACCGCAGAGCATTGGTTGACGAACAGCACGTTCGCGGAAATACCGGCCCCAGTAGGCTTCACCAAATGCGGGTAGGTGTGCTGGGAGCCAAAGGCAAAGTCGGAGCGGCGATGGTGGCGGCGGTCCGGGCCGCCGAAGATCTGACCCTGTCGGCCGAGGTGGACGCCGGTGATCCGCTGAGTCTGCTGACCGACGGCAACACCGAGGCGGTCATCGACTTCACCCACCCCGACGTCGTGATGGACAATCTGGAGTTCTTGATTGCCAGCGGGATTCATGCCGTGGTCGGGACCACCGGCTTCACCGCGGAGCGGCTGCAGCAGGTGAAGTCGTGGCTGGCCGACAAGCCCGAGACGTCGGTGCTGATCGCGCCGAACTTTGCGATCGGGGCGGTGCTGTGCATGCATTTCGCCAAACAGGCGGCCCGGTTCTTCGACTCGGCCGAGGTGATCGAGTTGCACCACCCGAACAAGGCCGATGCCCCGTCGGGCACGGCGACGCGTACTGCCGAGCTGATTGCCGAGGCTCGAAAAGGCTTGCCCCCCAATCCCGATGCCACCAGCAGCAGCCTGCCTGGAGCCCGTGGCGCCAACGTCGACGGCATCCCGGTGCACGCGGTGCGGCTGGCCGGGCTGGTCGCTCACCAAGAGGTGCTGTTCGGTACCCAAGGAGAGACACTGACTATCCGGCACGACAGCCTGGACCGCACCTCGTTTGTGCCCGGGGTGCTGCTGGCGGTACGCCGTATCCGAGAGCATCCCGGCCTCACTGTAGGCATCGAGCCGTTGCTGGACCTGCAATGACACGGCAGTGACGAGGCAATGACGGGCATGGCGCGCACCATGCGCATCCAGCTGCTGAT
Source organism: Mycobacterium pseudokansasii (assembly GCF_900566075.1). Taxonomy (NCBI): domain Bacteria; kingdom Bacillati; phylum Actinomycetota; class Actinomycetes; order Mycobacteriales; family Mycobacteriaceae; genus Mycobacterium; species Mycobacterium pseudokansasii. Next base: position 2,214,695 of record NZ_UPHU01000001.1, read on the forward strand.
CGCATTGATGTGCATGGCGCTGCTTGCGTACCTGGCCCTGCTCGGCCGCATCGGGTTCACCTTGATCGGCTCGGGCCGTGCTGCCGCCGCGGGCCTGGGCCTGGCCCTGCTGCTCATGCCCGTCATCGGACTATGGGCGATGATCGCCACCCTGAGGGCCGGATTCGCGCACCAGCGGCTGGCCAGGCTGATCGCCGACGACGGAATGGAACTTGACGTCAGCGCGCTGCCGCGGCGGCCGTCGGGCCGCATCGAACGGGCTGCGGCCGACGCGCTGTTCGACATCGTGCGCGCCGAACTGCAAGACGACCCCGAGGACTGGCGTCACTGGTACCGGCTGGCCAGGGGCTACGACTACGCGGGGGATCGCCGCCGGGCCCGTGAAGCCATGAAAACGGCCCTGAGCCTGGAAAGGAGCCGCAGGCACGGCAATGACCAAGACCCTGCTCATCGTGCACCACACCCCGTCGCCGACCACCCGCGAGCTGCTGGAGGCGGTGCTGGCCGGGGCCAACGACCCCGAGATTGAGGGGGTCGACGTGATCGCGAGGCCGGCCCTGGCCGCAACGCTTCCTGACATGCTCGATGCCGACGGCTACCTGTTCGGCACCACGGCCAACTTCGGTTACATGTCCGGGGCGCTCAAGCACTTCTTCGACACCATCTACTACCCGAGCCTGGATCACGTCGCCGGCCGGCCTTACGGTCTGTGGGTACACGGCAATAACGACACCGTCGGTGCCGCAGCGGCCGTCGTCAAGCTGGCGACGGGGTTGGGGCTCAGCCAAGCTGCCGGCGTTCTCGAGGTCGTCGGCGCCGTCGACGCCACAGCGCGCGAGCGCGCCTACGAACTGGGGGGCACGCTGGCGGCGAACATGATGGAATAAGGGCTGCGCCAACTGAAGCACCACACGCTTGCCTGGAAACCGACTAGAAACGGAATGCCTCAGTGGATTTTGGAGCACTGCCTCCGGAGGTCAATTCCGCGCGCATGTACGCCGGTGCGGGCGCGGCTGGGCTGGTGGCGGCTGCGGCCGCGTGGAACGGCATAGCAGTTGAGCTGAGCACTGCTGCCTCGTGTTTCGAGTCAATCGTCACCCGGCTGGGTACCGAGCCGTGGTTGGGTCCCGCCTCGCTGTCGATGGCCGCCGCCGCGCAGCCCCTGGTGGCCTGGTTGACCGGGACGGCCGAATCCTCGGCGCTCGCGGCGGCACAAGCCATGGCGTCTGCGGCCGCCTTTGAGGCGGGACGTGCGATGACGGTGGCCCCGGCCGAGGTTGCGGCCAACAGAGCCCAGTTGGCCCAACTGGTAGCGACAAACATCCTCGGGCACAATATGCCGGCCATCGCGGCCGTCGAGGCACGCTACGGCGAACTGTGGGCCCAAGACGCTGCGGCCATGTACGGCTATGCGGCCGCCTCCGCGGCAGCCGGCAGGTTGAACCCGCTGATCGGGCCGTCGGCCGTCACCAATCCAGCCGGAATCGCCGGCCAAGCCGCCGCCGTTGGTCAGGCCGCCGCCTCCGGTTCCGCGCAGCGGGCCGGGCTTGACAACCTGATCAGCAACCTGCCCAATGCCGTCATGAGCCTCGCCTCATCGGCACCGTCGGAGGGCCAGGCGTCGGGACTGAATGCGGTCTTGTCATTCCTCACCAACCCCAATCCGTTGTTCGTCGATCACGCGTGGCACGGTGTCTCGGGCGTCATTGCGGACTTTGATATGGCCTTGACCACCAGCAATGACAGGGCCGACGCCGCTATCGGGGTCACCGCCGGCGGGGCGGGTTCGGCTGCCGCCGCGACAGCCGCGCGCCCGGTTACCTCTGCGGGCGTCGGCGCAACACCGATCGTGGCCGGTTTGGGCACTGCGTCCTCGGTCGGTCGACTGTCGGTGCCGGCGAGCTGGTCTACCGCCGCACCGGCGGTGACCGCCGACATCGCCTCGGCCGGCGCCGGGTGGGCGGTTCCGGAGGAGGACGCAGCGATCGCGGTGGTGCCGCCTGCGCCTGGAATGGTCGTAGCCGACAACGGCGCAGGCGCCGGCGCGGGCCCGCGGTACGGGGTCAAGCCGACCGTTATGCCCAGGCATGTGTTCGGATGATCCGGGCCCACGGAAACATCCGGACGCGTCACCGGGTGTACAGGATTGGTGGCCCGGGCGACCGCGAAACGGTTGACGATTACCCGGGCCTGGACCACGTCGTCAGCCGTGCCTACGGTGCGTGGGGACAAGGCAACAACGACACCGTCGGCGCCGCGGTCGCCGTCGTCGAACTGGAGAGACGTGGAGTGACCAGGTGTCTGACGTAATCGAGATTCCCAGGAACCACAACCCGTTCCCGCGGACGGGGATCCGCCTCGATCGCGCCGGCGTCCCGCACTACGACGAGATCCCCCCCACCCTGCTGGACATGCTTGCCGAGCAGGTCGACCGCCGCCCCGACAATGAAGCCGTGGTCGAGCTCGACGCAGCGCGGCTGACCTACCGGCAGTTGTGGGATCGTGCTTCGCGAGTCGCCGGCGGCCTCCGGGCGGGTGGACTGAGCACCGGAGAGCGGGTGGGCGTGCGGTATCCCGCGGGAGTCGATTGGGTGCTGGCGTTCTGGGGCACCGTGATGGCCGGTGGTGTTGTGGTGCCGGTGAACACCCGCTCCACCCAGCCGGAGGTCGACTTCGTGTTGTCCGATGCCGGGGCCCGGATCGACCTGAGCGCGGACACGGCATTGCCCGACGGCGACCCATTCGTGACCGAACAACTCGGCCCATCCGATGTGGCGGCGCTCTTCTACACCTCGGGAACCACCGGCCATCCCAAAGGTGTGCCGACCACCCACGAGGCATTCGTGACCAACACCGAGAACGGGGCCAGATGTCTTGGGCTGTCACCAGATCTCGGTGACGAGCTGCGCACCCTGATTTCGGTGCCGCTGTTCCACGCGACCGGTTGCAACTCGCAGCTGCTGGCGGCCGCCCGGGTCGGCGGCGCATCGGTGATCATGCCCGCGCTCAACCTCGACCAGTTGCTCGCGACACTTCCCGCCGAGCGCATCTCACTCATGGTGACGGTTCCGGCTGTGTACTCGTTAGTGCTGCGGCACAAGGGTTTTCCCGGCACCGACGTCTCCTCGGTGCGTTGGGTCGTTTACGGAGGTGCGCCGGTCGCCCCGTCGTTGGTGCGGTCGGTCAAGGACGCGTTTCCGCACGCAGCGGTGTTCAACGGATACGGCATGACCGAGTCGGCCTCGCTGATGACGGTGCTGCCTGATTGGGATGCGGCCGAACACGCCGACTCGGTCGGTTATGCGGTTCCCTCGGTGGATCTCGGGGTGGTTCCGTTCCGGGGCGACGACCCCGATCCGGGCGAGATGATGGGCGAGTTGGTGGTCCGGGGGGCGAATGTGACCGCGGGCTACTGGAACCGGCCGGAAGCCACCGCGGCCACGATCGTCGACGGCTGGTTGCATACCGGCGACGTGGTACGTGTCGATGGCGCGGGCCGGGTGCACATCGTCGATCGGCTCAAGGACATCATCAACCGGGGCGGCGAGAATGTCTCCAGCGTTGAGGTCGAATCCGCGCTGCTGTCGGCCCCCGGCGTCGCCGACGCCTGCGTGCTGGCCGTGCCTGACGACGTCATGGGGGAGAAGGTCGGCGCGGTGCTGTACGGCGCCGCGGAACGGATCGACGTGACGGCGGTGCTCGAACACTGCCGCCGGCAACTGGCCGACTTCAAGGTTCCGCAGTACGTCACGGTGGTGACCGAAGCGCTGCCGCGCAACGCCGGCGGCAAACTGCTCAAGGGCAAGCTCCGCGAACAGGTCCGGTGGGGTTCGCCGGTGCATTGACCGGCGGTTGGCGCCGTCGCCGCCGCCCAGCATAGAAATGTGCGCCACGCCTCTCATTTCGATGCCGCTGGTCACCGGAAGGTGTCACGCTCGAACGGGACAGTGTTAGCACTGCCGGCGTTCGCGTTAAGAAACCGTAACGGGACTCATCGTTGACGCCTTTGGATTGCGACGGCGGGAGTGTGGATCACTAGCCTTATCCTCAACGCACAGACACTGTTCAGCAAATAACCATAAGCTGTCCAGCAAATTCACAGGAAGTGGCCGCCGTAACCGGTCGGCATGTTTCGAAACACAAGGAGCACAGATGTCATTCCTGACGACACAGCCAGACGAACTGGCCGCTGCGGCGGGCAAGCTGCAGACCATCGGCGCGGCGATGGACGCGGAGAACGTCGCCGCGGCAGTCCCCACCACGGGCGTGATCCCGGCGGCAGCCGACGAAGTGTCGATGCTGCAGGCGTCGATGTTCACCGCCTACGGGAGTTTGTACCAGCAGATCAGCGCCGAAGCCGCGGCCATGTACGACATGTTGGTGAATACCCTTGGCGTCAGCGCCGGGACGTATGCGGCCGCCGAGGCGGCCAATTCTTCTGCGGCGGCCTCGCCCTTGTCGGACATCCTTGGCGCGCTGCTGCCCACTCAGACTCCCGGATGGATCACGGATCTCGCCAATATCTTCAACATCGGCACCGGCAACTGGGCGTCGGCCGCGTCGGACTTGCTGGCGTTGGGCAGCGGTGCGCTTCTGCCGGCTGCCGCGGAGGCCGCCGAAGCCGACGCGGCCGAAGCCGTGGGCGGCGCCGCCGGCCTGGCACCGGCGGCCGTGGCCGAGGCCGCGATCGGCGGGGCGCCGATCGCCGCCGGCCTGGGCGAGGTGTCCTCGATCGGCGCGGCCGCACCGCCGACCTGGGCGGGAACGGCCACGTTGGTGTCCAGCACGCAAGTCGGCACGCTGCACGGTGCCGGCTGGACCGCCGCCGCACCGCAGGCGGCGCCGGGCGCCGTCATTCCCGGCATGCCGGGATTGGCGTCGGCGACGCGAAGCAGCGCCGGCTTCGGTGCCCCGCGTTACGGCGTGAAGCCCATCGTCATGCCGAAGCCGGACGCCGTCTAGAGCACCCGCATCCGATACGAACCGGAATAAATCAAAGGAGTGGGATAACAATGGATTTCGGAGCTTTACCCCCGGAGATCAACTCCGCACGCATGTACGCCGGTGCGGGGGCGGCACCCATGATGGCTGCCGCCGCGGCATGGAACAGACTGGCCGTCGAGTTGAGCACCACGGCCGCCTCGGTCGAATCGGTGATCACCCAGCTGACCACCGAGCAGTGGTTGGGTCCGGCGTCGATGTCGATGGCAGCCGCGGCTCAGCCCTACCTGGCCTGGCTGATCTACACCGCCGAATCCGCCGCCCATGCGGGCTCGCAGGCCACCGCGTCCGCGGCCGCCTTCGAGGCGGCCTTCGCCGCGACCGTGCCGCCGGCTGAGGTTGCGGCCAATAGGGCGCTGCTGGCGGCGCTGGTGGCGACGAACATCCTGGGCCAGAACACACCCGCCATCGCGGTCACCGAGGCGCACTACGGCGAAATGTGGGCGCAGGACGCGTTGGCGATGTACGGCTATGCGGCGTCGTCGGCGGCCGCCGGCACGCTGAACCCGTTGACCACACCGTCGCGGATCGCCAACCCGGCGGGGCTGGCCGCGCAAGCGGCCGCGGTGGGCCAGGCCGCCGCGGCCGGCACCGCACAGCAGGTGGGGCTGGCGAACCTGATCAGCAACGTGCCCAACACGGTCATGGGCCTCGCGTCGCCGGCCGCGTCGGTTTTCGACGCGACGGCCCTGGGCGGAATCATCGATGACCTGCTCGGCAATACGTTCGTGCAGAACGCCATCAACGGTGCGGTCAACACCGCGGCCTGGTTCGTCATGGCCGCCATTCCCAACGCGGTCTTCCTGGGACATGCCCTGGATGCCGTGAACGCCACGGGCGGGGCTGCTGCTGCCGCCGAGCTGGCGCCGGCCATTGCGGGACCCGCGGCCACGACGCACGCGGTGGCACCGGCGGGCGCGGGCTCGGTCCTGGCCGGCATGGGCCAGGCGTCCGCGGTCGGCAAGTTGGCGGTGCCGGCGAGCTGGTCCAGTGCCGCGCCGGCGGTGCCTTCGGGGACCACGGCGCTGGAGGGCAGCGGCTGGGCGGTACCCGAGGAAGCGGGGCCGGTCACGGCGATGCCCGGCGCGCCAGGGATGGCCGTCGCGTCCAAGGGCGGTGCGTACGCTGCACCCCGCTACGGATTCCGGCCGACCGTGATGCCCAAGCAGGTCGTCGTCTGATCCGGGCGGCCGGGCCGTAATGAGTCCCGTATGTGGTCGCGCGTCACGATGACCGGGGTGTCCGAATGAGGCTGCTGATCGCGAACCGGGGCGAGATAGCGCTTCGAATCATCCGCACGGCAACCGAATTGGACATCCGCACGGTGGCTGTCTACGCCGCAGACGACGCCGACAGCCCACACGTGCACGCGGCCGATCAAGCAATCGCCTTGCCCGGCAACGGCATAGCCGCCTACCTGGACGGTGCGGCCATCCTGGCCGCGGCCGCGACGTCCGGCGCCGGGCTGATCCACCCCGGCTATGGGTTCCTCAGCGAGAACCCCCAATTCGCGCGGGCCTGCGAGTCCGGCGGCTACACGTTCGTGGGACCCGACGCCGAGGTGCTGGAGCTGGTCGGCAACAAGTCTGCGGCCCGCGCGGCCGCCGTCGCCGCCGGGGTGCCGGTGCTGGCGGCCACCCAAGGGCCGAGCACCGTCGAAGACATCCAGGAATTCTTCGCCGCTCAGGGCGGCGGCGCGATCATGATCAAGGCGCTTGCCGGCGGTGGGGGCCGGGGCATGCGCAAGGTGACGAGCGTCGGCCAGATCGATGATTCCTACCGTCAGTGCGCCGCGGAAGCGCAGCTGGCCTTCGGCAACCCGGCGGTATTCGCCGAGGCATATCTGGGTGCGGCACGGCATCTGGAGGTGCAGGTCGTCGGCCAGCCACCGCATGCGCTGGCGCTGGGCGATCGCGACTGCAGCATCCAGCGGCGTTACCAGAAGCTGATCGAAATCGCGCCTGCCCAAGGCCTTCCGGATAACCTGCGCCGTGGCTTACATCAGGCCGCAACCTTGCTCTGCGCCGGCGTGGGATTGCGCGGGCTGGCCACCGTCGAATTCCTGGTCTGCGGAGAGGGATTCGTCTTCTTGGAGGTCAATCCACGAATCCAGGTCGAGCACACCGTCACCGAGGCGGTGACCGGGCTGGACCTGGTGGCGCTGCAGCTGGCCATCGCTGGCGGTGCGGCCTACGACGAGCTGGTGTTGCCGGCCGGGATTTCCTGCGAGGCAACCACAGTCGCCGGTGATCCCGCGACGGCACGAGGCATCGCGATCCAGACCAGGGTCAACGCTGAAACCATGGCGGCGGACGGGTCCGTCCTATCCACGGCCGGTGTCCTGACGGTGTTTTCGTCTCCGAGCGGCCCAGGAGTGCGGGTCGACACCCACGGCCGGGCGGGGCTGTCGGTGAGTCCACGCTATGAATCGCTGCTGGCCAAGGTCGTCGTTCACGTCCACGGGTCGTCGTTTTCCGCTGCCGTACGCAAGGCACGTATTGCGCTGTCGGAGTTCAGCATCGAGGGCGTCGCCACCAACCTGGCGTTGCTGCAAGAACTCTTGTCGGACGACAAGGTTCAATCAGGCATCGTCACGACGAGTTTCGTCGACGAAAAGCTACCCGGCCTGGCGTCGGCCGTGCTGTCTCACCGGTACGACCATCGGGTTGTCCCGGTGGAGCTCTACCCGGGTGAGGAAGCGCTGCGTGCTCAACTGGCCGGCACGGTGGTGGACGTCGCGCCCGAAGGTACCGAGGTGGGCGTCGGCATGCAGCTGGTGGTGCTCGAGGCGATGAAGATGCAGCACGTCCAGGCGGCTCCGGACGCGCTGCGGACGGTCCGCAATCTGGTGTCGCCCGGTCAGGTGGTCGCCACCGGCGACCCGCTGCTGGTGTTCATCCGCACCAGCGTTGTCGGTGGTGAATCATCAACTGCCAGCGTCGATCTGGATCGACCCCGAGCCGACCTCGACGAGGTCCGGCAGCGTCATCGGCGCACCCTGGACGAGGGCCGGGAAGCCGCGGTGGCCAAACGGCACAAGCAAGGTCGGCGCACCGCACGAGAGAACATCGCCGATCTGGTCGATCCCGGTAGCTTCGTCGAATACGGTGCCCTGGCGATCGCCGCGCAGCGCAGCCGACGCTCCGAGGAGGACCTGATCGCCAACACCCCGGCCGATGGCCTGGTCGCCGGCGTGGCCACTATCGGCGCAAATCGGTTCGGCCCGGCCGCCGCACAAGCGGTCGTCGTGTCGTACGACTACACCGTGCTCGCCGGGACCCAGGGCATGCGCAACCATGCCAAGACCGACCGCGTCTTCGATCTGGCCGTCCGAAACCGCCTGCCGGTGGTGCTGTTCGCCGAGGGCGGTGGGGGCCGGCCCGGCGACACCGACGTCGGCGGCCGGGCCGGGCTGGACGTGCCGACGTTCCGGGTGCTGGCCGGCCTGTCCGGGCGGGTGCCGTTGGTGGCCATCGTCTCCGGCCGGTGCTTCGCCGGCAACGCCGCCCTTGCCGGGGTGTGCGACGTGATCATCGCGACCCCGGACGCCAATATCGGCATGGGCGGGCCGGCGATGATCGAAGGCGGCGGGCTCGGCGTCTACCCACCGGAGGCGATCGGACCGATCGATGTGCAGCGGCGCAACGGCGTGGTGAGCCTGGTCGCCCACGACGAGGCGCACGCGGTGTCGCTGGCCAAGCGGTACCTGTCGTATTTCCAGGGCAGCATCGACAGTTGGGCGGCATCCGACCCGCGACTATCCCGGCATGTGGTGCCGGAGAACCGGTTACGCGCCTACGACGTACGCCGGGCGATCGAGTCCGTCGTCGACGTCGACTCGGTGCTGGAGTTGCGTCGCGACTACGGGGTCGGCATCCTGACCGCGCTGGTCCGCGTCGAGGGGGTGGCTTACGGGCTGATCGCCAACAGCAGCCATCATCTGGGCGGCGCCATCGACGCCGAGGCGTCGGACAAGGCTGCCGACTTCCTCGCGCTGTGTGAGTCGTCCCGGCTGCCGGTGATCTCGCTGTGCGATACCCCGGGATTCATGGTCGGTCCGGACGCGGAGAAAGAAGCCACGGTCCGGCGCTTCGGCCGGATGTTCATCGCCGGCGCGCGGCTGACGGTGCCGCTCGGAATGATCATCCTGCGCAAGGGTTATGGGTTGGGCGCGATGGCCATGGCCGGTGGCTCCTTCCATGCGCCCGAGTTCACGGTCGCCTGGCCCACCGGGGAGATCGGTGGCATGGGGCTGGAAGGGGCGGTGCGCCTCGGGTTCCGCAAGGAGTTGGCCGCAGCCGCGAATGAGGTTGAGCGCCAAGCGCTTTTCGACCGGCTGGTGGCGGCGGCCTACCAGCACGGCAAGGCACTGCGCTCGGCCACCACGTTCGAACTGGACGACGTGATCGATCCGGCGGACTCGCGAGCCTGGATCAGCATACTGCCGAGACGCTGACGGTATGCTGCGCTGCCCCGGCCCCGCCCAGCGGTCTCCGCAGGGTTAGATTGGCTAACGTCGACGACACAGAAGGCATACCACGATGACCTCACTGGATCTAACCGGCCGTACCGCCCTAGTCACCGGCGCCTCCAGGGGAATCGGGCTGGCGACAGCGCAGCGCCTGGCCACCGCCGGCGCCAACGTGGTGCTCACCGCCCGCAAGCAGGAGGCCGCCGACGCGGCCGCCGCCCAGGTCGGCGAGCGCGCGGTCGGCGTGGGCGCGCACGCGGTCGACGAGGAGGCCGCACGACGCTGCGTGGACCTTACCCTCGAGCGCTTCGGCAGCGTGGACATCCTGGTCAACAACGCGGGGACCAACCCGGCGTTCGGCCCGCTGATCGAGCAGGACCATGCTCGATTCACCAAGATCTTCGACGTCAACCTGTGGGCCCCGATACTGTGGACCTCGCTCGTCGTCAAGGCATGGATGGGGGAGCACGGCGGCGTCGTCATCAACACCGCCTCGATCGGCGGCATGCACCAATCCCCGGCCATGGGCATGTACAACGCCACCAAGGCCGCCCTGATTCATGTGACCAAGCAACTGGCGCTGGAACTTTCGCCGCGGGTGCGGGTCAACGCAATCTGCCCCGGGGTGGTGCGCACCCGGCTGGCGGAGGCGCTGTGGAAGGACCACGAGGATCCGCTGGCGGCCACCATTGCGCTCGGGCGCATCGGCGAACCGGTCGACGTGGCCGAAGCCGTCGGATTTTTGGTCTCCGATGCCGCGAGCTGGATCACCGGCGAGACCCTGGTGATCGACGGCGGCCTGCTGCTGGGCAACGCCCAAGGATTCAGGGGTTTTCAGGCGAACCCCGGAGGCGCGCAATGAGCATTCAGGACGACCTGCAAACCCGGGTGCGGGCGCTGCTCGACCAGCACGACCCGGCCACCACCGACCCGCGGGAATTCCTCGGCGCGCGGTTCGACGCGGGGCTGGCCTGGGTGCACTTTCCGGTGGGATTCGGCGGGCTCGACCTGCCACACACGTATCAGGCGCAGATCGACGCGCAATTGGCCGCAGCCGGAGCGCCGCCGGCCGGCGGCGGGCGAAACATCATCGGGATCGGCATGGCGGCTCCGACGATCGCCGCGTTCGGAACCGAAGACCAGAAGCGTAAGTTCTTGCGCCCGTTGTTCACCGGCGAACACCTCTACTGCCAGCTGTTCAGCGAACCGGGAGCCGGATCGGATCTGGCCGGGGTCGCAACCCGTGCCGTACGCGATGGTGACGACTGGATTGTCAACGGGCAGAAGGTATGGACGTCGATGGCCCAGCACGCACAGCTGGCCATCCTGGTGGCGCGTACCGACCCCAACGTGCCCAAACATGCTGGGCTGACGTACTTCCTGTGTGACATGACGCAGCCGGGAATCGACATCCGGCCGCTGCGTCAGATCACCGGCGAGGCGGAGTTCAACGAGGTGTTTCTCACCGACGTCCGGGTGCCCGACGCCAACCGGCTCGGCCCGGAAGGCGGCGGCTGGCGGGTCGCGACCACCACCCTCAACAACGAACGTGTCGCGATCGGCGCCCGGACCGGAATCCCGCGCGAGGGCGGCCATATCGGCAGGGTCACCGAGGCCTGGCGTGACCAGCCGGCGCTGCGCAATCCCGCGATGCACGACGAGATGATGCGGCTGTGGGTGGAAGCCGAAGTGCTGCGACTCACCGGCGAGCGATTGCGCCAGCAGGCCGCGAGCGGTCAGCCAGGGCCGGAGGGCGCCGGTATGAAAGTGGCGTTTGCCCTTCTGGCGCAACAGGTCTCGGGTTTCGAACTGGAGTTGCACCCCGAATCCGGCCTGGGATACGACGACTGGACAATGCGCCGGCCGGAGACCGTCGATCTGATCGGTCGCGGCCCGGGATATCGCTACCTGCGGGCTCGCGGCAACTCGATCGAAGGCGGCACCTCGGAGATCTTGCGCAACACCATCTCCGAGCGGGTGTTGGGCCTGCCCGGTGAACATCGGGTCGACAAGACCGTCGCGTGGAAGGACTTGCCTCGATGATCGCCGCGGACCTGCTGTACTCCGACACCGAGGAGGCGCTGCGGGACAGCGTTCGGCAACTGTTCGCTGATCGGTGTCCGCCGGAACTGGTGATGCGGGCCTATGACGCTCCACCGCAAGACTTTTCGGAGATATGGCGGACACTGGCCGCCGATCTGGGGGTGGCCGGGCTGTTGGTGCCCGAGTCGCTGGGCGGAGCAGGCGCGAGTGCCCGTGAAGCGGCGGTGGTCATGGAGGAGATCGGCCGCGCCGTCGCGCCGGTCCCGTTCCTGTCCAGCGCGGTGCTTGCTGCCGTCGCACTGTCGCGATCCGGCGAGACCGAAACCCTTTCAGGCCTGGCCGGTGGTGCGGTCACCGCGGCGCTGGTGGTGCCGCTGTCCACCGCTCCGGGTGATCCGGTCACCGGGGTGAGCAATGGCGCCGACGGACTGACCGGACGGGTCAGCAGCGTTGCAGGCGCCCGGGAAGCCGACGTGCTGGTGGTGCCGGTGGCCGGGCCGGACGGTGTGGAGTTGCATACCGTCGCTCGCGACGCGGCCGGAGTCGTGGTCTCGCCGCTACTGACGTTCGACATGACCAGATCCCTCGCAGACGTGCAGTTTTCGGGTGCTGCCTCGGCGCGCATCGGCACCGGGCCGGCCGAAGCCGCGCTGGCCGACGCGCTGCAGACCGCAGCGGCGCTGCTGGCCTCCGAGCAGCTGGGGATTGCACGGTGGTGCCTTGACACCACACTGGCCTACGTCAAGCAGCGTAAGCAGTTCGGCCGGGCCATCGGGTCCTATCAGGCGGTCAAACACCGCCTCGCGGATTTGTGGTTCGAGGTCGGTTCGGCAACGGCGGCCGCCCGCTATGCCGCCGACACGTGTGCCCGGGGCGATGCAGACGCCGCGATTGCGGCGGCGCTGGCGCAGGCCCACTGCAGCGGCGTTGCGGTGCACGCCGCCGAGGAATGCGTGCAGCTGCACGGCGGAATCGGCATGACCTGGGAGTATCCCGCGCACCTGTACCTGAAGCGGGCCAAGAGCGACCAGCTGGCCCTGGGCACCGCCTACCGGCACCGCGCTCGACTGGCCACCTTGGTCGACCTGCCGGTCACCTGACTTCGGCGAGGGTCGGGCGAGCAGGCGAGGGTCGGGCGAGCAGGCGGGGGTCGGGCGAGCAGGCGAGGGGTCGGGCGAGCAGACATAGAATCGCCTGACACGCCAAGGATTTGGATGACTCTACGTCTGCTCGGCGGATCAGCGCGGTAGTGCCGAAGCGAAGACGTCCGTCATCGCCGCCCAGTGCCGCTGCGCGCACGCCTCGTCGTAGGGCGGGTTGTCCGGGACGGCAAACCCGTGTGCGGCCGGATACCACTCGATGGTGTGCTCGACGCCGGCCGCGGTCAGAGCTTTGTCGAGCTGTTCGGCGTGGTCAGCGTTGAACGACGGGTCGTTCTTCGCGCCGCCCACGTAGACCGTGGCCCGCATCCGCTCGGCCAGCAGATGCGGGCTGTCTGCGCTGTCGGTGACCAAGCCGCCGCCGTGAAACGACGCCGCAGCGGCGACCCGGTCCCCAAGGCGCCCGGCGACCACCAGCGAGATCCGTCCACCCATGCAGTAACCGCACACACCGAATCGCTGGCCCCTCACCTCCGCGCGTCCGGATAGGTAGTCGAACAACGCGCCGGCGTCGCGGGTGACGCGGTCCGGGGTCAAGGTGCCGATCATGAACATGATCCGCGCCCGCTCCTTCGCGTCGCCGAACGCGGTCGCCATATCGAATGCGGCCCAAGCGCCCTCGCGGTAGTACACGTCGGGCAGCAGCACCGCGTAGCCGTTGCCCGCCAGTTTGGCAGCCATCTGGTAGAAGGTGTCCCGCACACCGCCGGCGTCGGGATACATGACGACACCGGGCCAGGGGCCTCCGGTGCCGTCGGGAGTGAACAGGTGGACGGGGCAACTGCCGTCGGGCGTGGCGACGGTATCGGTGAGTTTCGGCATGGCCTCCGTTGTACTCCTGGGCCTTCGACGCGCATTGATTGGCGTCGACCCGCCGCGCCCTGCTTCGCCGGGCTTGCGATCGCCGCTAAGCTGGCCGCGTGGTGCCGATTGCGACTCCTTATGAGGACCTGCTGCGCCTGGTGCTCGAAACGGGTTCGGCCAAATCCGACCGTACCGGCACCGGCACCCGCAGCCTGTTCGGCCAACAGATCAGGTACGACCTGGCCGCCGGCTTCCCGCTGCTCACTACCAAGAAAGTCCATTTCAAGTCGGTCGCCTACGAGTTGCTGTGGTTCTTGCGCGGGGACTCGAACATCGGCTGGCTGCACCAGCACGGAGTCACCATCTGGGACGAATGGGCAAGCAGCACAGGTGATCTCGGTCCTATCTACGGGGTGCAATGGCGGTCCTGGCCGACCCCGTCGGGTGGGCACATCGACCAGATCAGCGCCGCTCTGAATTTGCTGCGCACCGATCCCGATTCGCGGCGGATCATCGTCTCGGCCTGGAATGTCGGCGATATCCCCCAGATGGCGCTGCCGCCGTGTCATGCGTTCTTCCAGTTCTACGTCGCCGACGGGCGGCTGAGCTGCCAGCTCTATCAGCGCAGCGCCGATCTGTTTCTCGGCGTGCCGTTCAACATCGCCAGTTACGCGCTGCTCACCCACATGATGGCCGCGCAGTCCGACCTTGACGTCGGCGAATTCGTCTGGACCGGCGGTGATTGCCACATTTATGACAACCACCTCGAACAGGTCCGCGAGCAATTGCGCCGTGAACCCCGACCGTACCCGAAACTGGTTCTGGCGCAGAGGGATTCGATCTTCGACTATACCTACGAGGACATCCTCGTCGAGGACTACCATCCGCACCCGGCGATCAAAGCCCCAGTAGCCGTATGACGACGGTGGGCCTGATCTGGGCTCAGTCAACGTCGGGTGTCATCGGCCGCGGCGGTGACATTCCCTGGCGGGTACCCGAAGACCTCGGCCACTTCAAAGGAGTCACCCTGGGCCACACGGTGGTGATGGGCCGGCGGACCTGGGACTCGTTGCCAGCCGCTGCCCGGCCTCTGCCCGGCCGGCGAAACGTGGTACTGAGCCGCCAGCCTGGCTTCCTGGCGGAGGGAGCCGAGGTGGTCGGTTCACTCGAGGACGCCCTCACCGGCCCGGGGGACACCTGGGTGATCGGCGGGGAGCAGATCTACACCCTTGCCATGCCGGTGGCCATCAGATGTGAGGTCACCGAGGTCGACGTCGACCTACCCCGCGACGACGACGACGCCCTGGCTCCGCTGCTCGACGAGACGTGGCATGGCGACATGGGGGAGTGGCTGGTGAGCCGGTCGGGATTGCGCTACCGGTTTCACAGCTACTACCGGTGATGAGCACCATGACTGCTGCGCAGGCCCGCCGGGTGGCGGTTGCGGCACAAGGCTTCGCCGAGCCGAAACCCGCCGGCCCGATCACTCGGGCACACCTCAAGCGGCTGATCTTGCGGATCCATGTGCTGCAGCTGGACTCGGTGTCGGTAGCGGTGCGGGCACATTACGCGCCGGTATTCAGCCGCCTGGGACCCTACGACCGCGACGTGCTGGACCGCGTCGCATGGGGCCCGCGCTCGTCGCGTTTGCTGGTCGAATATTGGGCGCACGAAGCCGCACTGATGGCCGTCGACGACTGGCCGCTGCTGCGCTGGAGGATGCGTCATTACCGGCATGGACGTTGGGGAACTCAGATTGTCAAGGCCAACCCGCAGTTGGCCGACGACATCGTTGCCGCGGTCGCCGAACTCGGACCCAGCACTGCCGGTCAGATCGAAGCGCACCTGGCCGCGGAGCCGCGCATGCGAAAAGGAACGTGGTGGAATCGCAGCGACGCCAAGTGGGTCGCCGAGGCGCTGTTCGCCTCCGGGGTGCTCACGACCGCTACTCGCGTCGGCTTTGCCCGCCACTACGACCTGGTGGAGCGAGTACTGCCGGCAGAGGTGCTGGCGCGAGAGGTCGACGACGACGAAGCCGTGCGCCAACTGACGCTGCGAGCCACCACCGCGCTGGGCGTCGGCACCGAGGCCGACCTTCGCGACTATTTCCGGCTGACCACCCGACAGGTCAAGCCGGCGATCGCAGAGCTGGTAGCCGCGGGTGAAATCGAGCGGGTGAATGTTGAGGGCTGGCCGGCGCCGGCCTACCTGCGGTCCGGCCAGACCGTGCCACGCCGCGACCGCGGCACCGCGCTGGTGTGTCCCTTCGACCCATTGATCTTCTTCCGGCCACGGGTCAAGCGGCTGTTCGATTTTCACTACCGCATCGAGATCTACACCCCGGCGCCCCAACGCCAGTACGGCTACTACGTGTGGCCGCTGCTGCTGGACGGACGGCTGGTCGCGCGGGTGGACCTCAAAGCCGACCGCGCCGCCGATGCGTTGCGCGTGGTGGGGGCGTTCGGTGAGCCCGACGCACCGCGGCCGCGGGTCGCCGCGGCACTGGCCGGCGAGCTGCAGGCGATGGCGTCCTGGCTGGGGTTGGCCGGTGTCGGCGTGTCCGGGCGCGGGGACCTGGCCGGGCAGCTTCGCACTGCGGCCAAGCAGGCCGGCGGATGAGCGCCGGACAGGTGAGACTGGGCGATCATCTCGATTTCGCCCACGGACGTGCTTTGCCGACGCGGCTGTCAGACGCCGGCTTTCCGGTCTGTGGCGCCAACGGGATCATCGGTTATGCGGACCAACCCAATGCCCGGGGGCCGCTGATCGTCATCGGCCGGGTCGGTTCGTATTGCGGCAGCGTGCATTACCACGATTGCGACGTGTGGGTCACCGACAACGCACTCGCCTGTCGCGCCAAGCGCCCCGAGGAAACGCGCTACTGGTATTACGCACTGCAGGGCTGCGGCCTCAATCGGTATCGCGCCGGATCGGGCCAGCCGTTGCTCAGTCAGACCATCCTGCGCGACGTTTCGACGCGTGCTGCCGCCGCGCCTGACCGTTCCCGAATTGGGGAAGTGCTCGCAGCATTGGACGACAAGATCGCAGCCAACAAGCGAGTTATCGAAGCCGCCGAGGCGTTGATGCTGGCGATCGTCGACAATGTTTCTGATCGGGTGCCGCTTTCGACCCTGGCGATAAGGTCAACCGCGAGTCGCAATCCCCAGGAATTCGACGGCGCCGTCGCTTATTACAGCCTTCCCGCATTCGACGACGGCGCCCAGCCCGCCGTCGTCGACAGCCGAACGATCAAGAGCGTCAAGTTCGTTTTGACGCAGCCGTGCGTATTGTTTTCGAAGCTGAATCCGAGGATTCCGCGAATCTGGAATGTCATCAGCTTCCCGGCGGAACTGGCGCTGACGAGTACGGAATTCGTCGTGCTGCATCCTGTTGGCGTCGATACGTCGGCGTTGTGGTCAGCTTTGCGACAACCCGATGTCGGGGCCAGGCTCCGGCGTTGGGTGGCGGGGGTGACGGGAAGCCGTCAACGAATCCAACCGGTTGAACTTCTGCACGCACTGGTGCGCGATGTGCGGCGATTGACCACCGGACAGGCAACAGCGATATCCGGCCTGGGTGCTCTGTGCCATGGCCGACGCGTCGAATCGGCGCAGTTGGCGGCGGGCCGCGACGCGCTGCTTCCGCTCTTGGTGTGCGGCGACCTCGATGTCACAGATGCCGCGCCGATGCGCACACGACGGAATTAAGGTACTGATCGGCCGGCGGTGGCCGCGCACTGCGGCGAAACGTCGAGATGGAGGAACCCAGGGATGCCTCCCGGGAAGAAGCACGAACCGTCGACGCTCAAGGAGCTCAAGGACACGCTCTGGAAGTCCGCCAACAAGCTGCGGGGGTCTATAGGGGCGAGCCAATACAAAGACGTGATCCTTGGCCTGCTGTTCCTCAAGTACTTGTCGGACGCTGATACCGAGCAGCGCACCGCAATCGGGGCGACGTTGTCGGCGGGCGGCACGGACGGCGGTGCGTTCACGGTGCCGCCGAACGCCCGATGGGAGTTCCTGGCCGCACATGCCGAAGGCAAGTCGGTGATCGCCGGTGAACCAGAGAAGAGCATCGGTGCGCTGATCGACGAGGCGATGGACGCAGTGATGCAAGCTAATCCGGCGCTTGCCGTGAGCCTGCCTCGGATGTACAACCGGGACAACATCGACCAGCGCCGGCTCGGTGAGCTGCTCGGACTGTTCAGCACGGCACGTTTCAGCCGCCAGGGTGAGCATCGCGCGCGGGACCTGATGGGGGAGGTGTACGAGTACTTCATCGGCAACTTCGCTCGCGCGGAGGGAAAGCGGGGAGGGGAGTTCTTCACTCCCGCGAGCGTGGTCAAGGTGATCGTGGAGGTGCTGGAGCCGTCACGCGGTCGGGTCTATGACCCGTGCTGCGGCTCCGGCGGCATGTTTGTGCAGACGGAGAAGTTCGCTTACGAGCACAGCGGCGACGTGAATGATATTTGTATCTACGGCCAGGAGAGCGTTGAGGAGACCTGGCGAATGGCCAAGATGAACCTCGCCGTCCACGGTATCGACAACAACGGGCTCGGTACCCGGTGGGGTGACACGTTCGTCTGCGACCAGCATGCGGGCGTCCTGATGGACTGCGTGATGGCCAATCCGCCCTTCAACATCAAAGACTGGGCGCGTGACGAGAAAGATCCACGGTGGCGTTTCGGCGTTCCGCCCGCCAACAACGCGAACTACGCTTGGATTCAACACATCTTGTTCAAGCTTGCACCGGGTGGCAGGGCCGGGGTGGTGATGGCGAACGGCTCGATGTCGTCGAACTCTGGCGGCGAAGGCATAATTCGCGGCCATATCGTCGAGGCAGATCTGGTTGCCTGCATGGTCGCACTGCCGGTTCAGCTGTTCCGCAGCACCGGGATTCCGGTATGTCTATGGTTCTTCGCCATGGATAAGAAAGCGGGTCGTCAAGGCACGATCGACCGCTCCGGCCAGGTGCTGTTCATTGACGCGCGCGAATTCGGCCATCTGGTCGACCGAACCGAGCGGGCATTGGCCGCCGAAGAAATCACGCTTATCGGCGATACCTACCACGCGTGGCGCGGAACGCGTTCGGCTGACTCGAAAAGAATTGCTTACCAAGATATTTCCGGATTCTGCAAATCTGTGACGTTGGCGGAGATAAGAGCGGCCAACTATGCACTCACCCCGGGCCGGTACGTGGACGCACCCGAAACCGAGTGCGGGCGTGAGTCGATCGGTGGCGAAATCACACGGTTGACGGAGGAGCTGTTGACGGCGCTGGACGAGTCGGCGCGTCTGGAGGCGGTGTTGCGCAAGCAGTTGAAGCGGCTCGATGCGTGAGTGAGCTCGGCGCCGTGATCAGCGGTTTGTGAAGAAAGGTGAAACGCCGCCGCGGCATCCGGGCTCCATAACGCCGGCCGTGATAATCGGCGTTTATCTATCAAGCGGCAACAGGTCTTGGACAGCGAGCTCCGCGGCGCGAAGAGTTATCAGTTGCCATGAATCACTCCGGGCGCAGGGATAAGAGGTCGCTGTTGGTTCTCGTTTACATCGGCGATCACGGTGTTGAGCCGACAGGAATTGCGCGCTGATGGGGCTCCTCACTCAGTTTCGCAGTTTCAATTACCCCAGTCGTGTGCTGATGATCAACCATTTCGGCATCAACATCGGCTCCTTCATGCTGATGCCGTACTTGGCGGGGTATTTGACCGGGCCACTCGGGTTGCCTACGTGGGCCGTGGGTTTGTTGATGGGCGTCCGCACCTTGTCCAACCAGGGCATGTTTTTGGTGGGTGGCACGTGGGCGGACCGACTTGGCTACAAGCCGCCGATCGCGGCCGGTTGCCTGCTGCAGACCGTCGCCTACACCATGCTGGCCGTCGCGCATTCGCTGCCGATGTTGGTGATCGCGGCCGCCGGAACGGGGATTGCCGGGGCGCTGTTCACCCCCGCGGTGCGCGCCTATCTTGCCGTTGACTCCGGTGACCGCGGGGTTGAGGCGTTCGCGCTGTACAGCGTCTTCTACCAGGCGGGAGTCTTGTTGGGTCCGTTGGTGGGATTGGCGCTGCTGACGATGAATTTCAGGATCGTCGTTCTCGGCGCCGCCGGTGTCTTCGCCGCGCTTACTGTCGCGCAGCTGCTGGCACTGCCCCACCACCGGGCCGATCCACCCCAGTTGGCCCCCGAGTTGGGCCCCCAGTCGAGCCCCCGGTCGGGCCCCCAGTCGGGAAATGTGAAGCCTTCCATCCTGCAGGACTGGCGCATGATCGTGAGCAACCGGTCGTTCCTGTGGTTTGCCGCCTGTATGACCGGCCGCTATCTGCTGACTTTCCAGATATACCTTGCACTTCCGATTCAGGCCTCGGCCTTGGCTCCGCATCAGCAATCACTGTTGGTCGCAGCCATGTTCGCGGTATCGGGTCTGCTCTCGATCGTCGGCCAACAACACATCACCCGCTGGCTGGCGTCCCGATGGGAGCCGGGGCGCAGCCTATTGGTCGGGGCGGTGGTGATGGCTGCATCGTTCGTACCGCTTGCGCTCGTTCCCACCGCCCACGAGCTAGGTACCGCGGCCGCCGTAGCGGCATTGTTGATGTCGACGCTGCTGCTGTCCATCGCTTCGACGGTGATGTTTCCGTTCGAGATGCGCGCCGTCGTCCAATTATCCGGTGAACGGCTGGTGGCGACTCACTACGGGTTCTACAGCACCATAATCGGGTTTGGAGTCCTCGTCGGCAATCTCGGTATCGGATCACTGATGAGCTCCGCACGTCGCTGGAATGCCCACGAACTTCCTTGGATCGTAATGGTTCTCGTCGGGATGGTGGCCGCTTATGGGCTGCGCCGGCTAGACAGCCGCGCCCGTGAATCGATTTCGCCATCCGTCCCGTTGCGGCAGAAGTTGTTGCGTTAGCGGCAGCGTGATTTATTGATTGCCGCAAGTGGGGAGGGAGGCGGATCGGAAGCCTCGCGAAGAAGCGACTGGGCTGGTCAATCTCGCACAATTGTCACGACCGATCGATGAGGTTGTGGATGACGTGAAAGGAATTTCGCATTGAAGTTGAAGCAGAAATTGGCCAAATTCTGCGTCGCGGGCGCGCTCGGCGTCGCTGCGCTCGGCATTGGCGTCGTGGTGGCACACGCCGATCCGCCGCCAACGGAACCGGCAACGCCATCGGAATCGGCAACGCCAACACCGTCGCCGCCAGATTCACCCCCGCCATCAGACCCGCCGCCACCGCAATCGTGGCCACCATGCGGATTGGGCGGTCAGTGTTCGCCGCGGTGTTGGCCGCCATGGGAACCGCCACCGGCACCGGGTGAACCGACTCCCACATTCCCGGAACCGTGGCCACCCTTCGGCTTGGGTGGTACAAAGTTTTCGCCATGCCCGGCGCCCCCGCCTCCGCCCCCGGGCCAACCGTACCCATCGCCGCCTCCCGCACCGCCGGCGTGGCCACCATGCGGCACCGGCGGTGAATGTTTTCCGGGCGGATTGCCACCTGGCTGGTACTAGGAGGTAACGACCCTTAATGGTCACGCGGCCTGCTGGGATGTCCCGGGTCGCCCCGCTAGGGTGAGCGCCGTGGCCCACACCGCCCCGCTACGCGTGCACCTGATCGCCAAGACCGAGTTCTGGGCGCCGTCCGACGTGCCGTGGACCACCGACGCCGACGGCGGCTCGGCGTTGGTGGAGTTTGCCGGCCGGGCGTGCTACCAGAGCTGGTCCAAGCCCAACCCCAGGACCGCGACCAATGCCGGCTACCTCAAGCACATCATCGACGTCGGCCATTTCTCGGTGCTCGAGCACGCGAGCGTGTCCTTCTACATCACCGGGATCTCGCGGTCGTGCACCCATGAGTTGATCCGGCACCGCCACTTCTCTTATTCGCAGCTGTCGCAACGCTACGTGCCGGAAGGCGACTCGCAGGTCGTCGTGCCCCCGGGAATGGAGGACGACCCCGAATTGCAGCAGATCCTGACCGCCGCCGCCGACGCCAGCCGCGCCACCTACACCGAGTTGCTGACCAAGCTGGAGGCCAAGTTCGCCGACCAGCCCAACGCTGTGCTACGACGCAAACAGGCACGCCAGGCCGCCCGTGCCGTGCTGCCCAACGCCACCGAGACCCGCATCGTCGTCACCGGCAACTACCGGGCGTGGCGGCACTTCATCGCCATGCGGGCCAGCGAGCACGCTGACATGGAGATCCGGCGGCTGGCCATCGAGTGCCTGCGTCAGCTCGCCGACGTCGCACCCGCGGCGTTCGCCGACTTCGAGGTCACGACCCTGGCCGACGGCAGCGAGGTTGCGACGAGTCCGTTGGCGACCGAAGCCTGAGCTTCGGCCCGGCACACGCGGTGGCGCTGCTGCCAAAAAGCTTGGCGGCGCCAGGTAACCTTGGACAACGTGAGCACCGTCGGATTCGACGTCCCAGCGCGCTTGGGGACACTGCTGACCGCGATGGTGACACCATTTGGCGCCGATGGCTACCTGGACACCGCCGCCGCGGCGCGTCTGGCGAATCGTCTGGTGGACCAGGGATGCGATGGCCTGGTGGTTTCGGGTACCACCGGTGAGTCGCCGACGACCACCGACGACGAGAAGCTCGAGTTGCTGCGTGTGGTCTTGGAGGCGGTGGGTGACCGGGCGCGGGTGGTCGCCGGCGCCGGCAGCTACGACACCGCGCACAGCATCCGGCTGGCCAAGTCATGCGCTGCCGAAGGTGCGCACGGGCTGCTGGTGGTCACCCCGTACTACTCGAAGCCGCCGCAGAGTGGGCTGCGGGCACATTTCACCGCCGTTGCCGACGCGACCGATTTGCCGGTGCTGCTCTACGACATCCCGGGCAGGTCCGGCGTGCCGATCGAGTCCGAGACCATCCGCGCGCTGGCGTCGCACCCCAACATCGTCGGGGTTAAAGACGCCAAAGCCGACCTGCCCAGCGGGGCCCAGATCATCGCCGACACAGGACTGGCCTATTACTCCGGCGACGACGCGCTCAACCTGCCGTGGCTGGCAATGGGCGCCATCGGGTTCATCAGCGTGATCGGTCATCTGGCGGCAGGTCAGCTTCGCGAGTTGCTGTCGGCGTTCCAGTCGGGCGACATCGCCACCGCTCGCAAGATCAACGTCGCGGTTAGTCCGTTGTGCAAGGCGATGAGCCGTCTGGGCGGCGTGACGATGGCCAAAGCGGGCCTGCGGCTGCAGGGCTTCGAAGCCGGCGATCCTCGGCTGCCGCAGATGCCCGCAACACCGGAGCAGATCGACGCATTGGCCGCCGACATGCGTGCAGTTTCGGTGCTTCGGTGAGTCGTAGGGCGAGCCACCCGTGAACGAAGACCTCCCGCCACCAGCTCCGTTGGCCGCGGGCGGATTACGGGTCACTGCGCTGGGCGGCGTCGGCGAAATCGGCCGCAACATGACGGTTTTCGAGCATCTGGGGCGGCTGCTGATCATCGATTGCGGGGTGCTGTTCCCCACCCACGACGAGCCGGGCGTCGATTTGATCCTGCCCGATCTGCGTCATATCGAAGACCGCCTCGACGACATCGAGGCGCTGGTGTTGACGCACGCGCACGAGGACCACATCGGGGCCATTCCCTTCCTGCTCAAGCTGCGTCCCGACATTCCCGTCGTGGGCTCCAGGTTCACCCTGGCGCTGGTCGCCGCCAAATGCCGTGAACACCGCATCAAACCGGTGTTCATCGAAGTCAAAGAGGGCCAGAGCAGCAGGCACGGAGTCTTCGAATGCGAATACTTCGCGGTCAACCACTCTATCCCCGACGCACTGGCCATCGCGGTCTACACAGGTGCGGGCACCGTCCTGCACACCGGCGACATCAAGCTCGATCAACTACCGCTCGACGGACGTCCCACCGACCTGCCCGGCATGTCCCGGCTCGGCGACGCCGGCGTGGACCTGTTCTTGTGCGACTCGACAAACGCCGAGATCCCAGGCGTCGGACCATCGGAAAGCGAGGTGGGCCCAACGCTGCACCGGTTGATCCGGGGTGCCGAGGGCCGGGTCATCGTGGCATGCTTTGCCTCCAATGTGGACCGGGTGCAGCAAATCATCGACGCCGCAGTGGCTTTGGGCCGGCGGGTGTCATTCGTGGGCCGGTCGATGGTGCGCAACATGGGTATCGCAAGGGAATTGGGTTTCCTGCGGGTGGCCGATTCGGACCTCATCGACATCGCTGCCGCGGAGATGATGCCGGCCGAACAGGTGGTGCTGATCACCACCGGCACGCAGGGCGAACCGATGTCGGCGCTGTCTCGAATGTCGCGCGGCGAACATCGCAGTATCACTTTGACTTCGGGTGATCTCATCGTGTTGTCGTCGTCGCTGATCCCCGGAAACGAGGAGGCGGTCTACGGCGTCATCGACGAGCTCTCCAAGATCGGAGCTCGCGTTGTCACCAATGCCCAAGCGCGGGTGCATGTTTCCGGACACGCATACAGTGGCGAACTGCTGTTTCTGTACAACGGGGTACGGCCGCGCCATGTGATGCCGGTACACGGGACCTGGCGAATGCTGCGCGCCAACGCCAAGCTCGCGGCCGGCACCGGAGTTCCGGAAGAATCGATACTGTTGGCCGAGAACGGGGTCAGCGTCGATCTGGTTGGCGGCAGAGCATCGGTCGCCGGTGCCGTGCCGGTCGGAAAGATGTTCGTCGACGGGCTGATCACCGGCGACGTCGGCGAAATCACCCTGGGTGAACGGCTGATCCTGTCGTCGGGTTTTGTCGCGGTGACCGTGGTGGTCAAGCGTGGCACCGGGCGCCCGGTGGCGGCGCCGCATCTGTATTCGCGCGGCTTTTCCGAAGATCCCAAGGCGCTGGAACCCGCCGTGCGCAAGGTCGAAGCGGAGCTGGAATCGCTGGTCGCCGCCAGCGTCACCGATCCCACCCGGATCGCGCAGGGCGTGCGTCGCACGGTCGGCAAGTGGGTGGGCGAAACCTACCGCCGCCAGCCGATGATCGTGCCCACGGTGATCGAGGTCTGACACTCGAACCGCGCCGTACGAGGTGGCCGTTCGAGCGCCCAACTGCCCCGGGCTTGCCCGCGCACAGTCGATCGAGGAGCAGGCGAACGCACCCGCCGCCTCGGCGATGCCCGCACGATGATGTGACGACGGGCTGCTCAACGCCCGACATCGATTGGCGTTTCCCACCCGCTTAGCGTGCAGCCGCAGGAAAAGCTACAATGACTACTGTTGCCAGCAATTACAGTTTGGATCCCCGGACTGATGACATTGTGCCGGAAGACTTTGCAGTTTCACGTCCTATTTTCATGCCGTAGTTCCACGCCGAGGAGAGATATGTTCCGCAACACGGTCTGCTGTCAGGAGTCCCTCTTCCAGCAAGTGGAAACCGCGTACTCGAGCCCGGTCTTCGTGGCTGACGCCATCGGTTAGCAAGAACGCCGCCGGTTAGCGGGGGGCAGCTATGGCGCCTTCATTGCATGGCGTAGCGGGATGCATGCACTCGCTACGTCCGGTGTCTGATTCCAGAGCCGGCAAGGGGCCTCGATCTGCCGGCGTTGCGCCGGCGACGCGTGACATCAGATGAATTCCGTATGCCGCTAGACAATCGACTCGCGTTCGATGATCAAGCGAGGTTTCTGGCACTGCGCGCGACCGGTCTGGCACCGGTGGCTCAGTGGGTGTGGGTTTACCAGCGCCCGGTCGACCTGGATGGTCTGAGGCGTTTTCAGCGCAATCTTGGTCGTGGGCTGTTGGGACGGCGGATCGAGCGTTCTCCGCTGCCATTCGCCCGGCATCGGTGGATCTCACCAGGGGGCTCGTCGGACAGTGATGTCGCCCGGCACTCCCGTCCGCGTGCGGAGTTAGTCGACTGGGCCGACGGACGGGCGCAACTGCCTGTCGATCCGGAATGGGGCCCTGGCTGGCATCTCGGCGTGCAATCGTTTTCCGACGGCTCGACGGGCGTCAGCTTGGTGGCTTCGCACTGCCTGGTAGACGGGGTCGGTGGCGGACTCGCGATTGCCGATGCGATCAAGGGCGGTGTGGGCGATCTCGGCTATCCGCCACCGCGTTCAGGTACTCGACTGGCCGCAGCGCTGTCCGATGCCCGCCAAACCTTGCAGGGCTTACCCGAGAGTGCCCGCGCACTGGTGGCGGCGACCAAGCTTGCCCGGCGTCGCACGCGACACAAGGCGCCGTCCGGGTCATCGCGGCCGCTCGTCATCGATGCGGGCAAGGGTGACGCCGTTGCGATGCCGGCTATCGTCGTCTTTGTTGATCTTGACGATTGGGATTCCCGCGCGAAAGCTCTTGGCGGCACGAGTAATTCGCTGTTCACAGCGTTTGCCGCGAAACTTGCCGAGCGAGTGGGATGTCCACGTGCCGACGACGGCCGGATCCAGGTGGGCATCACCGTCAACGACCGCTTCGAGGGCGATATGCGTGCGAACGCATTCTCGCTCGCGACCGTCGATGTCGACCCGACCGGCCTCACAACGGATTTGTCCGGTTTGCGGACCAGCATCAAACACGCTCTCGCTGCTGTGCCTGGGGCAGTTGCCGAGTCGGCGCAGCTCCAACCGTTGATCCCGATGACGCCCGAGTGGCTGGCGAGACGAATGACCGGCGCATTGTTGGCGACCCCAGCGGTGGGCTGCTCCTACCTTGGCGACGTCGACCCGATGATTGGCCGGCCCGACGGCAGCGATGCGGATTCATTCTTCGTGCGAGGGGTCACGCAGCACGTAACGCGACAGATCGTCGAGCAGGTGCGTGGCATGACCGCCGTATCGGGCGGGCGCATCGGCGACAAGGTTTCTATTGCCGTCATCGTCTACGACCTAAATTCCAAGTCTGACCTGCGTGAGCTGGCCGCAGAAGCACTGACGGAGTTCGGCCTGAGCGGCGCGATCGTCTAGCGGCCGGCTCCACTGCTGACAAGGCAGAATCTAGATCTTCTCCGCATAGGCCGACCACTCGATCTGCGAGGCCTTGAGTTTGCGGCCGGTGGGCGCGACATAGCGCTGGACGAGTTCATCAGGACCGGCCTGTTCCACCAGCCGCCATCCGTACTCGGCGAGAAAATCGGCCACCTGCTCGGGCAGCAGGCCGAAATGCCACAGCTGACGTCGCTGCCGGACGGCGCGGTACAGCGTCCGGGTGCCGTAGCGGTTAGTCCCGTCGATGAAGTCGCGGCGCACGTAGGTGAACACCAAGCGGCTACCCGGTGCGGTGGCGCGCAGTCCGTCCAACATCCGCCGGACGGCGCGTTCGCTCAGGTATTGGGTCACGCCTTCGCAGATGAAGAAGACCCGGTAATCGGTGCGGTAGCCGTGCTCGGCCAGTGCAGTGAGCAGATCGTCGTGCTCGAAATCCAAGGCTACCAACCGAACGGACAGCGGCAACTCGCCCAGCACCCGCCGTACCGTCTTGGCCTTTCGCGCGATGTTGACCGGGAGGTCCACTTCGAAGACCGGGATGCGTACCTGTCGGGTCAACCGATAAGCGCGGGTGTCCAATCCGGCGCCGAGAATCACGACCGCGTCGACGTCGTCGATTGCGGCGGCAAGCTTGTCACCGATGAATCGTTTGCGGCACACCAGGTTGGCCCACAGCCCGCGGCCCGACCACTCCGACCCCGCGATGAACAGGCGCCGGAGCGTCGTCGGCCGGGTGGCGCTGACGAGCCAGCGCAGCGGCCTGGGTAAGAACAGGTCCGCGAGGTCGTCGTCCACCAGCCGGTGCTCGGGTGGCTCGTTTTGTTCGACGGCCGATAGGACCATCGGGCCGAATGCAGTTTGCGCAGCGGGATTTCGGGCCATCAGCTACCTCTTGTTCACACAACCCGCGTCGACTGGCAACGCCACGCCGGTAATGTATCGGGCTTCGTCGGACACCAGCCACGCCACGGCATTGGCGACGTCCTCTGCTTGCAGAATCTTGACCGGCAACGCGTTGCCCGCGCCCGACGCCGAAGCGGACTGAGCAGCCAGGTCGGCAAGCCACTGCGCGGTGAACTCGTTGTCGATCATCGGTGTGCCGACCGCGGACGGATGCACGGAGTTGACTCTAATATTATGGGGCGCAAGCAAATTGGCGTATAGCCGCATCAACCCCACCAGTCCGTGTTTGGCCGCGGTATAGCCGATGGAGCCGGCATCGGCGCTGCCGAAGCCGGCCAGCCCCGCCGCCGAACTGATCAGCACGATCGAGCCCCCGGCCCCTTGAGAGATCATGGCGGGTATCGCGACATCCACGGTGTGATAGACGCCGGTGAGGTTGACGTCGATGACGTCGCGCCAGCCGTCGGCGCCGGACTGCATCGGCGCGATCCCGGCATTGGCGACGACGATATCGAGCCGGCCGAACTCGTCGAGACCCGCCCGCAGCGCAGCGGCCAGCGACGCGCGATCGCGGACATCGGCTTGGTGTGCCACGATGCGTGCGCCGGTCTCCTCGACGAGCTTGACGGTGTGTGCCAGGTCGTCGGCGGTGCCCAGCGGGTAGGGCACGCTGGCGATCTGCCCGCACAAGTCGATCGCGATCACGTTCGCGCCGTCGGCCGCCAGCCGAACCGCATGGGCGCGACCCTGACCGCGCGCGGCTCCGGTGACGAAGGCGACCCGGCCGCTCAGCGGCCCTTGCGACGACCGTGCCATCAGGGCCGAATCTGCCCTTTGCCCGGATCGCCCGCAGGGATGGGCTGCAACATCTTGATGTCGGGGGCGCCGACCAAGTGGTCACCGGCCGCCTTGAACATCTTGGCGACCGCGGGAGCGGTGCTGTGGACTGTGAGTGCGTCGGCGTCGGCCCATTGCTCGACGAAGACGAACGTCTCACCCGTTTGGTGCAGGGAGTACAGCTCGCAGCCGGGTTCGCCGTGCACCTCTTCGACCGCGGTGGTCAAGATGTCGCGGACGGTGTCCACCGACTCGGGCTTGACGGTCAGCGTGGCGACGACGACGACGGGCATGCTGGGGCCTCCTGGGAACTGTGGCGGATTATCGGCGGCGTGACGCGGCATGACCGCGGATGACCATTGTCACCTCTGGACACCCTACTCACGCCCGCCGGTCACGAGGTGAGCACGGGTGGGAGAAGCATGCGTTACCAGTGTGGCATGTGGTGCAGAAGATGTATTTGCGACTAGGCTTGCCGGCATGGCGAATCGGACCGTTGCCCGCTCCGGAAGCAGAACGAGCAGGTCAAAAGCCACTTCGCGGGGGGCGACGCGCAGCGCACGGTCGGCTGCGCCCAGGGCGGGCAGGAAGAGCCCGACCAGGTCGGTCAAGCGGGTGAGCCGGCCCGCCCGGCGGCGCAACCAATCCCTGCTGGCATCGACCGGGCTGGCCTGCGGCCGGGCCCTGCGCGCGACCTGGCTGATGGCGGCCAGGGGCACCGGGGGAGCGGCGCGGTCGATCGGGCGCGCGCGCGACATCGAACCCGGACATCGCCGCGACGGTGTGGCGCTGGTCTTGCTGGGCCTTGCCGTGGTCGTCGCCGCCGGTTCGTGGTTCCACGCCGCCCGGCCCGTCGGGGCGTGGGTCGACACGGTGCTGCGGATACTCATCGGCTCGGCCGTCGTGTTGCTGCCCATCGTCCTCGTCGCCACGGCGATAGTGCTGATGCGGACCCAGCCCAATCCCGACACCCGCCCGCGGCTGATTCTGGGATCCAGCCTGATCGCATCGTCTTTCCTGGGATTACGGCACTTGTGGGCCGGTTCGCCCGGAACTCCGGCGTTGCGCGGGCACGCGGCCGGGTTCATCGGTTTTGCGATCGGCGGGCCGTTGTCGGATGGGCTGACGGCGTGGATCGCCGCGCCACTGTTGTTCATCGGCGCGCTGTTCGGGCTGCTACTGCTCACCGGAACCACGGTCCGCGAGGTGCCCGACGCCCTGCGCCGCATCTTCGGCACGCGGCTATTCCAGCGTGACTACTTCGAGGACCACGAATACGACCACGAATACGACCAGGGCTGTGACGATTTCGCGGGTGACGACGCGGACACCGTCGAGGTCGCGCGTGAGGATTTCTCCGACGGCTACTACGACGAAGTCCCGCTGAGGCCTGAGAGCTGCCCACCGGCTGACGACGTACCGACTGTTCCCGAACCGGCGGTCGGGCGCGGCCGGAAGCGCAGCTCCAAGAAGCAGGACACCCAAGCACTGGATCGCGTCGTCGAAGGTCCCTACACGCTGCCCTCGGTGGACCTGCTGGTGGCCGGCGATCCGCCCAAGAAGCGAAGCGCGGCCAACAACCACATGGCCGCCGCCATCGGTGAGGTGCTCATCCAGTTCAAGGTCGACGCGGCCGTCACCGGCTGCACCCGCGGGCCGACCGTCACCCGATACGAGGTCGAACTGGGGCCCGGCGTCAAGGTGGAGAAGATCACCGCGCTGCAGAAGAACATCGCGTATGCGGTGGCCACCGAGAGCGTGCGGATGCTGGCCCCGATCCCCGGCAAGTCCGCTGTCGGCATCGAGGTGCCCAACACCGACCGGGAAATGGTGCGGCTGGCCGACGTGCTGACGGCGCCGCCGACCCGTCGCGACCACCATCCGCTGGTGATCGGGCTGGGCAAGGACATCGAAGGCGACTTCATCTCGGCCAACCTGGCCAAGATGCCGCATCTGCTGGTCGCCGGCTCGACCGGCTCCGGCAAGTCCAGCTTCGTCAACTCGATGCTGATATCGCTGTTGACCCGGGCCACTCCGGAAGAGGTCAGGATGATCCTGATCGACCCGAAGATGGTGGAACTGACGCCCTATGAAGGCATCCCGCACCTGATCACGCCGATCATCACCCAGCCGAAGAAGGCGGCGGCCGCGCTGGCGTGGCTGGTCGAGGAGATGGAGCAGCGCTACCAGGACATGCAGGCCTCCCGGGTGCGCCACATCGACGACTTCAACGACAAGGTTCGGTCCGGCGCGATCAGCGCGCCGCTGGGCAGCCAGCGGGTGTACCGGCCCTACCCCTACGTCGTGGCGATCGTCGACGAGCTGGCCGACCTGATGATGACCGCCCCGCGGGACGTCGAGGACGCCATTGTGCGGATCACCCAGAAGGCCCGCGCCGCCGGAATCCATTTGGTTTTGGCCACCCAGCGCCCGTCGGTCGACGTGGTCACCGGGCTCATCAAGACCAATGTGCCGTCGCGGCTGGCATTTGCGACGTCGTCGCTCACCGACAGCCGGGTGATCCTGGATCAGGCGGGCGCGGAAAAGCTGATCGGCATGGGCGATGGCCTATTCCTGCCGATGGGCGCCAGCAAGCCGATCCGGCTGCAGGGCGCCTACATCACCGACGAGGAGATCCACGCCGTCGTCACCGCCTGCAAGGACCAGGCCGAACCCGAATACACCGAGGGCGTCACGACCGCGAAGCCCACCGGCGAGCGCACCGATGTCGACCCCGACATCGGCGACGACATGGATGTCTTCCTGCAGGCCGTGGAGCTGGTGGTGTCCAGTCAGTTCGGCTCCACCTCGATGTTGCAGCGCAAACTACGGGTGGGTTTTGCCAAGGCCGGCCGGTTGATGGACCTGATGGAGACTCGCGGCATCGTCGGACCCAGCGAAGGCTCCAAGGCCCGCGAGGTGCTGATCAAACCCGACGAGCTGGCGGGAACGCTGGCATTGATCCGGGGCGGGAGCGACGCCGACGGCGAGCCCGCGTAACGCCGAGCAGACACAGAATCGCACTTCGCGGGTACCGCGCGTGCGATTCTGTGTCTGCTCGCCCGGTCACAGGACCAGCAGCATCCGGGAATTGCCCAGGATGTTGGGCTTGACGTAGCTCAAATCCAGGAATTCGGCGACCCCGATGTCATAGGACCGGCACATCTCCTCGAACACCTCGGCGGTGACCGGCGTGCCCTCGATCTCGGTAAATCCGTGCCGGGCAAAGAATTCGGTCTCGAAAGTCAACACGAACAGCCGCTCCAGCCGAAGTTCGCGGGCAACCTCGAGCAACCGGTCGACGATCGCGTGGCCGATGCCGCGCCCCGTCATGGCGGGGTCGACCGCGACAGTACGGATTTCACCGAGATCGGCCCACAACACGTGCAGCGCCCCGCAACCGACGACTTTGCCCTGGATGCCGGGGTGTTCGGCCACCCAGAATTCTTGAATCGCTTCGTAGAGCGTTACCAGGTTCTTTTCCAGCAGGATCTTTCCCGCATAGGTGTCGACGAGTTTCTTGATCGAAGGGACGTCCGACGTGCGGGCGCGCCGGACTACCGGTCGGAAATCCCGTCGATTTTCGGTCACGGGAGAACAGTATCGACATCGAAGACGGGTGAGCTGGTCAACCGTTATTCTGTTGCCGTGCCCGGGCAGCCGCAAACAGGTCAGATGCCAGGAACCGCCCGTATTGCCAACCTCGCCAATATTCTGACCGGCCTGCGGCTGGTGTTGGTGCCGATTTTCTTGTACGCACTGTTCTATGACGGCGGCCACCAAACGCCCGCCCGAGTCGCAGCATGGGCGATATTTGCCGTCGCCAGCATTACCGATCGGTTCGATGGCTTGCTTGCCCGCAACTACGGCATGGCGACCGAATTCGGCGCATTCGTCGATCCCATCGCCGACAAGACCCTGATCGGGGCTGCGCTGATCGGCCTGTCGATGTTGGGCGACTTGCCCTGGTGGGTCACGGTGTTGATCCTGGCCCGCGAGATCGGGGTTACTGTGTTGCGGCTGGCTGTGATTCGCCGCGGTGTCATTCCCGCCAGTTGGGGCGGCAAACTCAAGACCGTGGTCCAGGCGGTGGCGATCGGCCTGTTCGTGTTGCCGCTTTCGGGCGCGTTGCACACGGCGGCGGTGGTGGTAATGGCCGCTGCCATCGTGCTGACCGTGGTGACCGGTGTCGATTACGTGGCATCCACAGTCCGGGAGATTCGCGCGGGGAGCCCCGGGGCCAAGTAATCGGGGTTATCGGGTACTTCGGGATCCTTCCGAGCGTCCGTGTTCCTGCGGCGCCCCGGGAACCGCATCAGCCTGCTCGGCGTTGACGAAAGGACCATTGCGATCGGGTTGCGATCGGATGTGGTTGAGATATCGGTGCGTGACCCGGATGAAGGAGAGCACGATGGCGTCATTGGTGCGCGAGGTCATTGGCGACGTGTTGCGCGGGGCTCGGACTTCGCAGGGCCGGACGCTGCGCGAGGTGTCCGATTCGGCGCGGGTGAGCCTCGGATACCTCTCTGAAGTGGAACGCGGCCGCAAGGAGCCTTCCAGTGAGCTGCTCAACGCGATTTGCGAGGCGTTGGAGGTCCCGCTGTCGGAGGTCCTCATCGTCGCCGGCGAGCGGTTGGCCGTCGAGGATCGTGCGACACGTGCCCCATCGGTGGCTGGTGCCAGCATCGACGTCAGCACCAAGGTGGTCATCCCTGCGGTCGCGTCACTGGCGGTGGCCTGAGCATCACCTGGGCGGAAGTCTGGTGTCGGCCAGTTATGCAACCACGGGTGGGGAGATCGAGCCCGACCGGATAAATTGAGCGGCAGGGTAAGCGGTGGGCGATGCAGGGCCCATCCGGCACACAAGAAAGCGAAGGCGGAGCTAACCGATGGCCAATCCGTTCGTCAAGGCGTGGAAGTACCTGATGGCGCTGTTCAGCTCCAAGATTGACGAGTACGCCGACCCCAAGGTGCAGATCCAGCAGGCCATCGAGG
The DNA here is from genome assembly GCF_900566075.1 of Mycobacterium pseudokansasii. NCBI lineage: Bacteria > Bacillati > Actinomycetota > Actinomycetes > Mycobacteriales > Mycobacteriaceae > Mycobacterium > Mycobacterium pseudokansasii. Next base: position 2,247,833 of record NZ_UPHU01000001.1, read on the forward strand.
AAGCGCAGCGCACTCATCAAGCGCTGACTCAGCAGGCGGCGCAGGTGATTGGCAACCAGCGGCAGCTGGAGATGCGGCTCAATCGGCAGCTGGCCGACATCGAAAAGCTTCAGGTCAACGTCCGTCAGGCGCTGACGCTGGCCGACCAGGCCACCGCGGCCGGTGACGCTGCCAAAGCAGCTGAGTACAACAACGCCGCCGAGGCCTTCGCCGCGCAGCTGGTGACCGCCGAGCAGAGCGTCGAAGACCTCAAGACCCTGCATGACCAGGCGCTCAACGCGGCCGCTCAGGCCAAGAAGGCCGTCGAGCAGAATTCCATGGTGCTGCAGCAGAAGATCGCCGAACGCACCAAGCTGCTCAGCCAGCTCGAGCAGGCGAAGATGCAGGAGCAGGTCAGCGCATCGCTGCGGTCGATGAGCGAGCTCGCGGCCCCGGGCAATGTGCCCAGCCTCGACGAGGTACGCGACAAGATCGAACGCCGCTACGCCACCGCGCTTGGTCAGGCCGAGCTTGCGCAATCGTCGGTGCAGGGCCGCATGCTCGAGGTCCAGCAGGCCGGCATCCAGATGGCCGGTCATTCCCGGCTGGAGCAGATCCGGGCGTCGATGCGCGGAGAAGCATTGCCGGCCGGGGGTGCCGCCGGACCGGGCGCCACCCCGGCCACGCCTGCCGCCGAGGGCGGCGGGCAGATCGCCGAGAAACCGTTCGGCCAGTAAGGGCATCAGATGGCGGTCAAGTCGGCTCAGCGTGGGCGGCGGCGTGCGTCGCTGCAGCGCTGGCTCGACATGATCGCCGAGATCTTCGACTTCGCCGCGCGGAAGATCAGCGCCGCCACCGACCCGCGGGCCCGATTGCTTCGCCGCCGTCGCCGTGCGCTGCGCTGGGCGTTGATATTCAGCGCCGGATGCGTGTTCTGGGCTGCGGTGACGGCGGTGCTGGCGGCGTGGGGCTGGTTCGCGCTGCTGCTGCAGATCACCGGAGCGATCGCGGTGGTTCAGGTCATCCCCGCGACGCTGCTGTTCTTCCGCTACCGCTGGTTGCGGGCGGAGCCGCTGCCGACGCCGCGGCCGGCTACCACCCGCCGGTTACCCCCGCCCGGTTCGGCGGCCCGGCCCGCGATGTCGGCGTTGGGTGCCTCCGAACGCGGGTTCTTCTCGTTGTTGGGTGTAATCGAGCGGGGCGCGATGTTGCCGGCCGACGAGATCGCTGACTTGACGGCCGCTGCCAACCAGACGTCGGCGGCGATGGCGGCGACAGCGGCCGAAGTGGTGTCGATGGAGCGGGCGGCGCAGTATTCGCAATCGTCGCGGTCGCATCTGGTGCCGACCATCAACGCGTTCACCGCGCAGCTCAGCGCCGGCGTCCGTCAATACAACGAAATGGTCACCGCCGCAGCGCAATTGGTCTCGTCGGCCAATGGCGGCGCGGTGGGTGAGCCGGGATCGCAACAGCGCTACCGCGAGGAACTGGCCGGTGCCACCGATCGTCTGGTCGGTTGGGCGCAGGCGTTCGACGAACTCGGCGGGCTGCCCCGCCGGTAGCGCTTGCCGCTGCCTACAACGTCGTCCTGAGCCGGGGGATCACTAGTGCGGCCAGACCGCGTAGCAGCGCCTTCGTCATGTCGAATACGTCTACGTAGTCGCGCCAGAGCGTGATCTTCCCGTCGTGCACTTCGAACACGCCGCAGACCCAGAATTGCAGCCGCAGCGGCCCGAGGATCAGCGCATCGGTCCGTTCGGTGAGTACCGCTGCGCCGTCGGCGGCAATGCGGTGGATCTTGACTTCGAACCCGAGGCGCCCTTCCATCTTGCGGAGCAGCTTCACCGTCCGGCGGCCGCCGCGGATCCTTGAGAATCCGACGTTCTCGTAGACGAGGTTGTCGTCGAATGCCGCCGCTACTGCGTCGAAATCCTCGTTCTGCAGGGCGCTCAGGAAACCCTCGACCGTTCGGATGTTGTCTACAGTTTCGGGGGTGGTCTGGGTCGGCTCGGTCATGGTTGCCAGCCTAGGCGAGGCGGACGAGCGTGGGCGAGCGTGGTGGCCGGCCGCTATGGCAGGGTAGGGCCGATGCACGTCGCCGTGGTCGCCGGGCCGGATCCCGGGCACTCATTTCCCGCGATTGCGCTGTGCCAACGCTTTCAGGCTGCCGGGGACACACCCACGCTGTTCACCGGCGTGGAATGGCTGGACGCCGCACACGCAGTCGGGATCGACGCCGTCGAATTGGACGGATTGACGGCCACCGACGAGGACCTGGACGCCGGGGCGAGGATCCATCGAAGAGCCGCAGAGATGGCGGTGCTCAATGCGCCGGCGTTGCGCGAGCTGGCGCCCGATCTGGTGGTCTCTGATGTGATCACCGCCTGCGGGGGCCTGGCCGCCGAGCTGGTGGGCATTCCCTGGATCGAACTCAACCCGCATCCGCTGTACCTGCCCTCGAAAGGTCTGCCGCCGATCGGCAGCGGGCTGGCACCGGGCACGGGAATCCGTGGCCGGCTGCGCGATGCCGCGATGCGGGCCCTGACGGGACGGTCCTGGCGTGCGGGTCTGCGACAGCGCGCCGCCGTCCGGGTCGAGATCGGGTTGCCGGCACCCGATCCCGGGCCGCTGCGGCGGCTGATCGCCACGCTTCCTGCGCTGGAGGTGCCGCGGCCGGACTGGCCGGCCGAGGCCGTCGTGGTGGGCCCCTTGCATTTCGAGCCGACCGATCGGGTGCTATCGGTTCCTCCGGGGTCGGGGCCGGTGGTCGTCATCGCACCGTCCACCGCGGTGACCGGAACCGCCGGACTGGTCGAGGTCGCGCTGGGATGCCTGACGCCGGATGACACGCTGCCGGAGGGTTCGAGGGTGGTGGTCTCCCGGCTGGGTGGCGAGGATCTGCCGGTGCCGGCCTGGGCGGTGGTCGGACTGGGAAACCAGGCCGAGCTGTTGACGCATGCCGACCTGGTAATCTGCGGCGGCGGTCATGGGATGGTGGCCAAGACGCTGCTGGCCGGGGTTCCCCTGGTGGTGGTACCCGGCGGCGGGGACCAGTGGGAGATCGCTAACCGGGTGGTGCGTCAGGGCAGCGGCCGGTTGGTCCGGCCGTTAACCGCCGAGGCGCTGGTGGCCGCGGTGAATGAGGTGCTGTCCTCGCCCGGGTACCGGCAAGCCGCGCAGCAGGCTGCCGGCGGCATCGCCGAGGTCGCCGATCCGGTCCAGGTGTGCCATGAGGCGCTTTAGCGCGGTGATCCGCTGGGTATCTTGACTGGCGTGCGGTTGACGGAGTTCCACGAGCGGGTCACCCTGCGATTCGGTGCCGCCTATGGGGCATCCGTGTTGGTGGACCATGTGCTGACCGGCTTCGGGGGTCGTACCGCTGCTCAGGCGATCGAGGACGGTGTCGAGCCCCGCGACGTGTGGCGGGCGCTGTGCGCCGACTTCGACGTTCCCCGCGACCAGTGGTGAGCTTCTGGGTTTCGAGTCTGCGTTCCGCGCGTCCGAGGGCCCGAACAGCGCGCGCTCACCGCAGGTTCGATGCGCTGGACGCGGACTCGCCACGCTGAAGCGGGCAATCGCCGCATGTGCCCCCACCCGGCACGCGGTAGAAGAGGCAGCAGCTGCGCCGCCTGAAGTCGAGCCCGGTGAGCACGCCGGTTCCGGCCAGAACGCCGGTGTCCAGTAGGCGGCTGGTGGTCTCGACGATCGTCTGACGCAAGTCGGGCCGTGCCGAGAGCAACGCCCGCGAGGCTCCGACGAGGGCTGATGCGATATTGCCGGACAGCAGGGCGGGTGCAACCTTGACCCGCAGGCCGGCCGCTGACGGTTCCATGTGGTCGCGCACGACAACGCGGTACAACGTCTCCGGTAGCTCCCGGTGAGCCGGAACAGGCGCTCCCACGGGCTCGGGGAGTCTGAGGTGCGCTCCGTCGTTGGCGCGTTGCAGATTGCTCAGGTCCGGCAGCACGCCGTGGGCCAACGCGCAGGCGAGAACGGGTGACCACAGCCGGGCGGCGTGACCGAGGTGAACCAGCGAGGCGCCGATCCGCAACTCCGTGGTGTGGTAGCGCCGGGCGGTTGCCTCGACCAAGTCGGCGAACCCGTCGGAGTAAGACTGGACGACGGGATGCCATCCGGTAGCGTCCCCGCCCGCGCCCAATGCGAAAAAGCCGCCATACGTAGCGATTTCGGCGAGCTCCGCGGAGATGTTCATGTCGTTTTCAACGGCTGATATCGCCATGTTCGGCGTGTCAACTTGAGTCGAACAGATGTTCGGCTACTGTGGTGGGCATTGGCGAAGATGTCGACTTGTCGGTGGCCTTCTCTAGTGTCACGGCCAACCGACCGATACCGGTCAACCGAACACCGACTATAGGAGAGGCACCATGGCGCAAGCCCCCGACCGTGAGAAAGCTCTCGAACTGGCGATGGCCCAGATCGAGAAGAGTTATGGCAAAGGCTCGGTGATGCGCCTCGGTGACGAGGTGCGTCAGCCAATTTCGGTCATTCCGACCGGATCCATCGCCCTGGACGTCGCCCTGGGCATCGGCGGCCTGCCGCGTGGCCGGGTGGTGGAGATATACGGCCCGGAGTCCTCGGGCAAGACCACCGTCGCATTGCACGCGGTGGCCAATGCGCAGGCCGCCGGCGGCGTCGCGGCGTTCATCGACGCCGAGCACGCGCTGGATCCCGAGTACGCCAAGAAACTCGGTGTCGACACCGATTCCTTGCTGGTCAGCCAGCCGGACACCGGTGAACAGGCACTCGAGATCGCCGACATGCTGATCCGCTCGGGCGCGCTCGACATCGTGGTCATCGACTCGGTGGCGGCGCTGGTGCCGCGCGCGGAACTCGAAGGTGAGATGGGGGATAGCCATGTCGGACTGCAGGCCCGGCTGATGAGCCAGGCGTTGCGGAAAATGACTGGCGCACTGAACAATTCGGGAACCACGGCGATCTTCATCAACCAGCTCCGCGACAAGATCGGAGTCATGTTCGGATGTATGAACTATTCGACTCGAGTGATGCTTGCCGACGGCACCACCGAAAAGATCGGCAAGATCGTCAACGGCAAGATGGATGTAGAGGTGCTGTCCTATGACTCGGAGACAGATCGGATTGTGCCTCGCAAAGTCGTGAACTGGTTCAATAACGGCCCGGCCGATCAATTCCTCCAGTTCACCGTCGAGAAGTCCGGCGGCAACGGCAAGTCGCAGTTCGCGGCGACGCCTAATCACCTCATCCGTACACCGGGAGGCTGGACGGAAGCCGGTGATCTCATTGCCGGGGACCGGGTGCTGGCTGCGGAACCGCATCTGCTCAGCGACCAGCAGTTTCAGGTGGTGTTGGGTTCGCTGATGGGTGACGGAAACTTGTCTGCTAGCCGGCGAGACCGCAATGGCGTCCGATTCAGGCTCGGGCATGGCGCTAAGCAGGTCGACTACCTCCGGTGGAAGGCGGCGATGTTGGGCAATATTAAGCACTCGCTGAGGGAAAACGCCAAAGGCGCACAGTTCATCGATTTCTCTCCCCTGGTCGAGCTAGCCGAACTGCAGCGCGCCGTATACCTCGGAGATGGCAAGAAGTTCTTCGCTGAGGAGTATCTGAAGGCGCTGACGCCGCTTGCCCTGGCCATTTGGTACATGGATGACGGATCATTCACCTTGCGCTCCAAGGGGTTGCAGGAACGTACCACCGGTGGGAGTGGGCGTATTGAGATATGTGTCGAGGCAATGACAGAGGGCACACGCCTGCGATTGCGTGACTACTTGTGCGATACCCATGGATTGGATGTGCGCTTGCGGCAAGCTGGCTCCGCCGATAAGGCGGCGCTGGTGTTCTCCACCGAGGCGACAACGAAGTTCCAAGAGTTGGTGGCCCCCTACATGGCGCCGTCCATGGAGTACAAGCTACTGCCTCGATTCCGCGGTCGGAGTCAGGTGACACCGCAATTCGTTGAGCCGACTCAACGGCTGGTGCCGGCCCGGGTTCTCGATGTGTACGTTAAACCGCACATTCGCTCGATGAATCGGTTCGATATTGAGGTAGAAGGCAACCACAATTACTTCGTCGACGGAGTGATGGTGCACAATTCACCCGAGACGACAACCGGCGGAAAGGCGCTGAAGTTCTACGCGTCGGTGCGCATGGACGTGCGACGAATCGAGACGCTCAAGGACGGCACCAACGCGGTCGGCAACCGCACCCGGGTCAAGATCGTCAAGAACAAGGTGTCGCCGCCGTTCAAGCAGGCCGAGTTCGACATCCTCTACGGCAAGGGCATCAGCAGAGAGGGCTCGCTGATTGATATGGGCGTGGACCAGGGCTTTATCCGCAAGTCCGGGGCTTGGTTCACCTACGAGGGCGAGCAGCTCGGCCAGGGTAAGGAGAATGCCCGCAACTTCCTGATGGAGAACGCCGACGTGGCCAACGAGATCGAGAAGAAGATCAAGGAAAAGCTTGGCATTGGCGCAGTGGTGACCGATGACCTCTCAAATGACGACGTCTTGCCCGCCCCCGTCGACTTCTGAGCCATCCCGCGAAGAGCAGGCGCGGGCGTTGTGCCTGCGCCTGCTCACCGCGCGATCGAGAACTCGCGCCGAGTTATCCGGCCAGCTGGCCAAGCGCGGATACCCCGACGACATCAGCAACCGGGTCTTGGATCGGCTGGCCGCTGTTGGTCTGGTGGATGATATCGACTTCGCCGAACAATGGGTGCAGTCCCGGCGAGCCAACGCGGGAAAAAGCAAGCGCGCGTTGGCAGCTGAGCTGCACACCAAGGGCGTCGACAGCGACGTGATCACCACGGTGCTGGCCGGGATCGATTCAGCCGCCGAACGCGAACGGGCCGAGCACCTGGTACGGGCCCGGCTGCGGCGGGAGACGCTGGGCGACGATGAAACGCGGGTCAGCCGCCGGCTGGTGGCTATGCTGGCCCGCCGCGGCTACAGCCAGACGGTGGCGTGCGAGGTGGTGGCCACCGAGCTGGCCGCCGAACGAGAGCGCCGGCGCGTCTAGGGGCCGCCGCCGAGTCCCGATGCGCCCTCCTAGGCGTGGGGCCGCGCATCCGGCCCGGCGAGAACCGGCCGGTCGCCGTACCATGACCCCGTGACTTCGACGGTGGCGCAGCGGGCCGATGCTGCGAATGTGGCGGGCAACGCTGCGCCCCCTGCCGCACGCACCTACCAGGTCCGCACCTACGGCTGTCAGATGAACGTCCACGACTCCGAGCGTTTGGCGGGTCTCCTCGAAGCTGCCGGCTACCAGCGTGCAGCCGACGGCTCAGATTTTGGAGACGCCGACGTCGTGGTGTTCAACACCTGCGCCGTTCGCGAGAACGCCGACAACAAGCTGTACGGCAACCTCAGCCATCTGGCCCCGCGCAAGCGCACCAATCCAGACATGCAGATCGCGGTCGGCGGTTGCCTGGCCCAGAAAGATCGCGACGTGGTGCTGCGCAGGGCGCCGTGGGTCGACGTCGTCTTCGGTACCCACAACATCGGATCGCTGCCGACATTGCTCGACCGGGCCCGGCACAACAAGGTCGCCCAAGTCGAAATTGCCGAGGCGCTGCAGCAGTTCCCGTCATCGCTACCGAGTGCTCGCGAATCCGCTTATGCCGCTTGGGTTTCCATCTCCGTAGGATGCAACAACAGCTGCACGTTTTGCATCGTGCCGTCGCTGCGGGGCAAGGAAATCGACCGCAGCCCCGCCGACATCCTGGCCGAGGCGCAGTCGCTGGTGGACACGGGTGTGCTCGAAATCACTCTTCTTGGACAAAATGTCAACGCCTACGGCGTCTCGTTCGCCGACCCCGCATTGCCGCGCAACCGGGGCGCGTTCGCCGAATTGCTGCGCGCTTGCGGCCGTATACCGGGCTTGGAGCGCGTCCGCTTCACCTCCCCGCATCCCGCCGAGTTCACCGACGACGTGATCGAGGCGATGGCGCAGACACCCAATGTCTGCCCCGCGCTGCACATGCCGCTGCAATCCGGGTCGGACCGGGTGTTGCGGGCCATGCGGCGGTCCTACCGGGCCGAACGCTATCTCGGCATCGTTGAACGGGTTCGTGCCGCGATGCCGCACGCCGCCATCACCACCGACCTGATCGTGGGCTTTCCCGGAGAGACGGAGGAGGACTTCGCGGCCACCCTCGATGTGGTGCGCCAGGCCCGATTCGCGGCGGCGTTCACCTTCCAGTACTCCAGGCGCCCCGGCACTCCGGCCGCCGACTTCGACGAACAACTACCGAAAGACGTCGTGCAGCAACGCTATGAGCGGCTCATCGAGTTGCAGGAGCAGATCTCGCTCGAGGGCAACAGAGATGTCGTCGGGCAGAGCGTCGAGGTGTTGGTGGCCACCGGTGAAGGACGCAAGGACAGCCGCACCTCCCGCATGAGCGGCCGGGCACGCGACGGACGACTGGTCCATTTCCGAGCGGGCGATCAGCATGTGCGTCCCGGCGACATCATCACCACACAGATCACCGGCGCCGCGCCGCACCATCTCATCGCCGATGCGGGCATCATTAATCACCGCCGCACCCGCGCCGGCGACGCCTACGCCTCCGGACAGCGATCACCCGGCGTCGGGCTCGGCATGCCCGGTGTCGGAGGGCCCGTGGCCGCTGTGGGTTGCGGGGCCGGGTGCGGCCCGACCGACGATCCGGGTAACGGGTCTTGCGATGAACGGAGCAGTTGACGTGGCCGACTTCGATGCCTACCGGTCCGAAATCGAGGCGGCAGAGCGCCGGGTAGCAGGTGAGATCGAGCCTGGCGCAAGGGGTTTCGTGGTAGCGATCCTGGTGTTCGTGTTGGTGGGATCGTTCATCTTGCCGCACACCGGCAGCGTGCGGGGATGGGACGTGCTGTTCAGCAGCCACGGTGCCGCCGCCGCTGCGGTGGCGTTACCGTCACGGGTCTTTGCCTGGTTGGCGCTAATTTTCGGGGTGGGTTTCTCGATGCTCGCCTTGATGACGAGGCGCTGGGCGCTGGCCTGGATCGCGCTCGTGGGGTCGGCACTGGCCAGTGCCACCGGCCTGTTGGCGGTGTGGTCGCGCCAAACTGTCGCCGCGGGTCACCCCGGACCGGGTATCGGGCTGATCGTGTCGTGGATCACCGTGATGCTTCTGACGTTTCACTGGGCGCGGGTGGTATGGCAGCGAACCATCGTGCAACTCGCCGCCGAAGAACAGCGTCGCCGCTTGGCGGCAGAGCAACAATCCAAAACGCTGTTGGACAGCCTGGACGAGCCCGACTATCCCGGTGACGGAACCGCCGCCAACGGCAGGGACCGCTAGGACCTGCGGCTCAGTGCGTCGGCGGCAGCTTCGGCCCACTGCCGCCACTGTTCGGCGTTCGCCTTGGCCTCTTCAGCTTCCTTAGTCCTGCCAGCGGCGGCAGCTTTGGCGGCCTGCCGTTCGAACTGCTCGGCGCGGGCGCGGAATTGCTCGGCGCGTGCCTGGGCCTGCGGGTCCGCCCAATCCGATTCGCCGGCGTCGCGCACCTTTTTCTCCACCGCGCGCAAGCGGCGCTCTAGCTCGGCTGATCGCTCACGCGGCACTCGGCCGATTGCGTCCCACTTGTCGGTAATGGTCCGCAGCGCCGCCCGGGCCGCGTCGAGGTTGCTGGTGTCGAGCTTTTCGGCTTGGGCCAGCAGTGCTTCTTTGGCCTTAGCGTTAACGTGCAGCTCGGCATCTTTTTCCGCGGTCGCGGCGTTGCGGGCGGTGAAGAACGCATCCTGGGCGGCCTTGAAACGCCGCCACAACGCGTCGTCGACCTCCTTGCTGGCCCGTCCGGCGGCTTTCCATTCGGTGAGCAGCTTGCGGAATTCCGCGCTGGTGGCGGTCCAGTCCGTCGAGCCGGACAACTCCTCGGCGCGCTCGCAGAGCCGTTCCTTGGCCTGACGGACACCGGAACGCTCCCGGTCGAGTTCGGCGAAGTGGGATCCGCGCCGGCGGTTGAACGTCTCGCGGGCCGCCGAATACCGCTTCCACAGTGCGTCGTCGACTTTGCGATCCAGACCGGTGATCGTCTTCCACTCGTCGAGGATCGCCCGCATCCGATCACCGGCGGCCTTCCACTGGGTGGAGTTAGTCGCCAACTCCTCGGCTTCGGCGGCCAGTGCCTCCTTGCGCGCGGTCTGTGTGGCACGGTGCTCATCGCGTCTGGAGCGGTCCGCTGCGACGACGGCCTCGGCCCGCTCGCGAAGGGAGTTCAGCCTTTCCGCAAGGGCCTCGACATCGCCCAAAACGCTTGCCGTGGGCAAGGTCTCGGCCACTGCCACGGCGTTGGCCCGGATTTTGCGGGCGTCCCCGGTGCCCGAGGCCAGCCGCTCTTCCATCAGCGTGACCTCGGTGCTCAGGTCGTCGAACCGCCTGCCGAAATGCGCAAATGCAGCTTCCGGATCGCCCGCCTGCCAGGTGCCGACGACGCGCTCGCCGGCGGCGGTGATCAGCCACACCGTGCCGTCGTCGTCGACACGCCCGAAGCGGTGCGGATCGCTGTGCGGGGCTGCTGCCACCGGGTGCCGGACGGGCCGCGACAGCGGACCCGGGCGCGGTCCCGGACGTGGTGCGGGACCTGGAACCGGCCTCGAAACCGGCCCCGGCACCGGCGGGTGCGGATCGCTGCTGCGAGGCTCGTCTGCCGTCATGTGCTCGTCACCTACCCTTTGCACCCTTTCGCGCGTTGGATACCCGCGCATCGGCCGCGCGAAGCGGCACCTTACAGCCGGCAGGTCTGATGGGCCCTTATGCGTCACCAGGGTTTCCGACCGGCTCCAACAGTATTGAAGCAGCTTGCCGGGCCGTGCGCCGCCACCTCACTCGGTGTCGCGGTACGGGCCGTCCGGTCACCAGTGCTTTTTCCACCAGGCGTAGAGCTGGTCGAGGTTGGGTCCCTCGGGATCCCCCTGGGCGAGGAAGATCATCAGTTGGGCCTCGTTGGTCCATACCACGGTCGGACTGCTTTCCTGGACCGCGCAGAAGACCATGCCGCCGACTTGTGGGCTCTCGGGGCGATGCCAACCCGTCGGCGACTTGGATTCCCCGGGACAGTTGACCATGATGTCGGTTCGCAGCAGTCCGTCGAAGAATTGGCGCAAGGTGGCGGTTTCCCCGAACAATGTGTAAATCGCCCGGGATGGTCCGCCGGCGTCGACGTTCTTGTCGCAGATGACCCTGGCCAGTGCGTCTTTGGGCGGCAGAAAAGGCCTGCAGGTGCCTGGTGCGTACCCCAACGGCAGCAGGCTGAGCAGCCGGGCCAACGCGTCTGCGGATGCCGTCGAGGCGGGAGATGTCGGTGACGGTGAGGCAGTGACCGTCCGCGGACCCGACGCCGTGTTCGGCCGAACGGTAAGCCAGATCCCCTGCGCCGCGAACACCAGCAGTACCGCCAGAGCGGCGGTCGCCAGCAGTATCCACGGATTGCGCAGCCGCCCGGAAAGCGACGGCTCGTGCCGGCCGGAAGGTGCTGTGGCATCCGTTTTTTGCGGTGGTGGCGACGGCGACGGCTGCGGTGGTGGCGACGGCGGTGGTGGTGGTTGCGGTGGTGGGGTGCTGGCCACGCCGGGCCAGGAGCTGGCCTCCGGGTTGGACGACGAAACGTTCACCTCCGACGTCGGAAGTGACGGAAGTGGCAGCGGCGCGGACACATCGAGGTCCGGCTGCGGCGTCGCCGCTACCGGGGTGGGCGCCGATGGGGTGGAGGTCGAAAGACTCCCGTAGGTGACGCCGGTGATGCCTTCAGCCAGGACGTCGCCGTACAGGCCGCCGGCCTCCTCACTGCGCTTGAGGATGCGAAACTCCTGGGCTTGGTGTGGCCCACTGAGCGCTTGATGAGCCGCCAGCGCCAAGTCGCCCGCGCTTGCGTAACGGTCCTCCGGCCGTTTGGCCATCCCTCGTGCGATCACCGCGTCGAAAGCGGCGGGGATCCCGGGGCGCAACTGGCTGGGGCGCGGAATGGGGGCCATCAGGTGGGCGGTGATCAGCATGCCGGCGCTGTCGGCCCGATACGGCGGCGTGCCGGTCAAGCACTCGTGCAGCACGCAGGTCAAGGAATAGATGTCGGCGCGGTGCGTCACCTCGGCATCGGAAAATCGTTCCGGGGCCATATACCGCCAGGTTCCTACCGCGCTGCCGAGTTGGGTCAGCTTCTCGTCGGTTGCCGCGCTGGCGATCCCGAAGTCCACCAGGTACACGAAGTCGTCGCGGGTGACCAGGATGTTTTCCGGCTTGACATCGCGGTGCATCACCCCGGCCGCATGGGCGGCGTCCAACGCCGAAGCCACCTGATGCACCAGGGCCACCGCCCACGGCGGTGTGACCGGGCCGAACCGTTCCAGCAGCAGCGCCAGGTGGGTGCCCTCGATCAAGCGCATGTCCAAGTACAGTTGCCCGTCGATTTCCCCGTAATCGTGGATGGGCACCACGTGCGGTTCCTGCAGCCTGCCGGCGTTGCGGGCTTCGCGCTGCATCCGCATGCGGAACACCGGATCGTGGCTCAGCGACTCCGACATCAGCTTCAGCGCCACCACCCGCTGCCTGACGGTGTCGACGGCCTCGTAAACCTCGCCCATCCCACCGGTACCCAGCAGCCGCTTGAGGTAGTAGGGCCCGAACCGGGTACCCACTCGCGAACCTCGCGTGGAGGCACTCATCGCCGACTCCTCAAACCAACGGGTAATCGCACCAGCAAGCCACACTCACCGGCCGACCTGCTGACCGCACACCCCGGCCTAGCAATCATGACGGTAATTGCTTGCTATAGCGGGCGCACCAAAAATGAAGCATCCGTCCCACAGCTGCAATCGTTCCGTTAGCTGGGGTGGTCCAGCTGCGGTAGCGGATCGACAAGGGTGATCGGGCCCGCCGGTGCCGCAACCCGACCGTGCGGTCTCTGCGCGCAGCACGATTGACTCCCGATTTGTGGTGTTCGACGGAGATCGCTGCGGGACCCCGATCACTGCTGTCAGCGCCGTTGCTCACCGTCGGTGCTGACCGCAGGTCGCTTTGCTGCTTCACGCGGATCTTCGGCCGCGGAGCGAGGCGGGAAATGACCGCACCGTGATTCGCATCGCGAACATCGGTGCCTTGTCGTCCGCAAAGTGCGACGCCGGCGGCAAATGATCTATTTCGAACAGAAAGTCCCGATGTGATGCTTAACCGGCGCACAAGAGTCATTATTGAACAACTGTGTGGCAGACGTTCGTCTGAGCGCTTCCGGCCGTTCGCAGGGAGGTCACCTTGGCCAACGTCGAGTTCGCGACGTTGCTCGCGCTGGGCGCTGCCTTGCTGGCCGGCGTCGGATATGTGACCCTTCAGCGGTCCGCTCAGCAGGTCACCGACGAGGAAGTCGGCCACTTCACGCTGTTCCATCTCTCGCTGCGCCACACCCTGTGGTGGCTGGGTAGCCTGGCCGCCTTGGGCAGTTTCGGTCTGCAGGCGGTGGCACTGACCATGGGGTCGGTGGTGTTGGTGCAGTCCCTGCAGGCTACGGCGTTGCTGTTCGCCTTGCCGATCGACGCTCGGATGGCCCACCACCGGTGCACCGCCAGGGAGTGGATGTGGGCGGTGTTGCTGGCCGGCGCGGTGGCCGTCATTGTTCTGGCGGGCGATCCGACGGCGGGCCACGCCCGTGCTCCGCTGTCGGACTGGGCAGTGGTCGCGATCGTGATCGTTCCGGTGGTGCTGCTGTGTGTGGTCGGCGCGCGTATGTGGCCGGGTCCGGCGGCGGCGGTGTTGCTGGCGCTTGCGTCGTCGGCGGCTTTGGCGGTGTTCACCGTGCTGACCAAGGGAGTTGTCGCCGCACTTGCGCACGGGTTCGAGGCGATGTTTCGGACTCCCGAGTTCTATGGCTGGATGTTGGTCCTGCCGATCGGGCTGATGCTGCAGCAATCGTCGCTGAGGGCGGGTTCGCTGACGGCATCACTGCCGACGATCACGGTGGCCAGACCGGTGATCGCGTCAGTGCTGGGAATCACCGTGCTCGACGAGGTGGTCCACTCGGGTGAGGGGCAGCTGCTCACGCTGGCCGTTGCGGTGGCGGTGGTGGTTGTCGCGACGGTGGCGCTGGCCCGCGACGAGGCGGCCATGATGGCTGCACCGGTCGGTGATCTGAAGGTGCCAGGCCAGCTTGCGGTCCCGTAAAGGCTTTTGCCACCCCGATTTTCACGTCATCGGCCAGGAGTCCGGTAACAGTTCGGTTGCCCTTGGGCGGGTACGCGTGACGAACTTCCCATGGGCGGTAACCTGGCGCAGAACATCGGCGAATCGGCGGCATGGGGGCCGCCTGGGCCGAACCAGCAGGTGTCAGCGGTGGGGTATGGGCGCCTCGTCCAACGCTAACGCCCGGGGCCGAAATATCGGGTGCGTTCGATCATGGGGGTTTCACAGCTGCCGCATAGCTGATGACAGGTTGCGCATAGGTCGTTGCGCAAGTATGCGGAGGCGAACAACAAGCAACCAGCACCAGGAAATGTGAGCGGCGCCATAGGATTTTCAGTGAACTGCTAGCGAACAACGGGTGTACGTGCAGCTGACCGGGGGAACGCTGGTAGCCGAGCGAAGAGGTGGAGGGTCGGCCATGTCCAAGGTTGAGGTTGCCGCGCTGATCGCATTGTGCGCGGCGCTGGCATCGGCGGTGGGCGACGTAATTCGCCAACGATCCGCCCAGGAGATCACCGACAAGCAGGTAGGTCACCTCAGGCTGTTCGGCCTGTCGCTCCGCGACCGCCGGTGGTGGCTGGGCGGCGCGGCCGCGGTTCTCAATTACAGCCTGCAGGCTTTGGCACTGGCGTGGGCGTCGGTGATGCTGGTGACCGCGTTGCAGGTGACCGCGCTGCTGTTCGCCCTGCCTATCTATGCGCGGTTCGCGCATCACCGGATCACCCGCTGGGAGTGGATGTGGGCGGTGGCCTTGGCGGCGGCGTTGGCGGTGGTCATCATCGTCGGGGACCCGGCGGCCGGCCACCAGCGCGCCCCGCTGCACACCTGGGTCATCGTCGGCGTGGTCCTGGGCCCGATTTTGGTGTCGTGCGTTCTCGCGGCCCGGTTGTGCGTCGGTCGCCCCCAAGCGGCGGTGTTGCTTGCGGTGGTGTCGGGTGCATCGCTGGCATTGTTCGCCGTACTGACCAAGGGAGTGGTCGAGGTTGCCGAAGACGGCCTGGGCGCGGTGCTGCGCGCACCGGAGTTCTATCCCTGGCTCTTGGCGGCATTGGCCGGCATGATTTTCCAGCAGTCCGCTTTTCGCGCTGGTGCGCTGACCGCCTCGCTACCCACGATCACCGTCGCCAAGCCCGTGGTGGCGGCGGTTCTGGGCGTTACCGTGCTCGGTGAAACCTTGGAAGCCGGCGGCCCGGAGGCGATTGTGCTGGTGCTCGCGGTGGTGGCGGTGATCGCGGCGACCGTGGCGCTGGCCCGTGGCGAGGCCGCGACCATGGTTGCTCAGACCGGGCGCGACAGGATACTGGCAACGCCGCCGACGTCGTCGGCCAAGCGCGATGCAAGCCTTGGTCAGATAGCCGATCCCGTCGTGGTCGTCGACGGTCCGGTCTGGGGATCCTCCTCCGTGTAATTCGCGCGATGGGTTGCCAGGGGCCCGCGTGCCCGCCTGGACATCCGCTGGACAAGTTAGTTTGGTGGCGTGCTGGGCGCCATCGCGATCGTTCCGTCCGCACCGGTGCTCGTTGCCGAACTCGCCGACACGGCGGCTGACGAGGTGGCCGACATCCGTGCGGCGGTGACCGCGGCGGCGGCCATGTTGCCGCCGCGGTGGGTTGCCGTTGGGGTAGGCGCCGCCGACGGGGTTGTGGACCGCGACGCCGTCGGTTCGTTCGCGGGTTTCGGCACCGACTTCCGCGTCCGGCTCTCGCCGCTGCGTGACGACGAGCCGGGACCGCCGGCCGACCTGCCGCTGTGCGCGCTGATGACGGCCTGGGTGCGGGGCCGGGCACGGCCGGAGGCGACCGCCCAGGTCCGCGTCTATGCCGGCGACCACGATGTCGACGCGGCGCTGGCGCGCGGCAGAGACCTGCGGGCCGAGATCGACCGAGTGCCCGATCTGATCGGAGTACTGGTCGTGGCCGACGGCGTCAACACCCTGACGCCCCAGGCCCCGGGCGGTTACGATCCCGGCGGCGCCGTCGTCCAGCTGGCCCTCGATGACGCGCTGGCAGCCGGTGACGTGGCGGCGCTGCGGACGTTGCCACCGCGGGTCCTCGGGCGGGCGGCGTTTCAGGTATTGGCGGGCCTGACCGGATCCGGGCCGCAATCGGCCAAGGAGCTGTACCGCGGGGCGCCCTACGGGGTGGGGTACTTCGTCGGCGTTTGGCTGCCATGAGGCCGCTGGCGATCATCGGGCCGACGGGGACCGGCAAATCGCAGCTGGCGCTCGATCTCGCCGACCGGCTCACCGGCGAGGTGGGCGCGGAAATCGTCAACGCCGACGCTATGCAGCTCTACCGCGGCATGGACATCGGGACCGCGAAGCTATCCCTCGAAGACCGCCGCGGCATCCCGCATCATCAACTCGACGTCCTCGACGTCACCCAAACGGCGACCGTCGCGCGCTACCAACAGGCCGCCGCAGCCGACATCGCGGACATCCTGGGCAGGGGTGCGCTGCCGATCGTGGTGGGCGGCTCGATGCTCTATGTCCAGTCGCTGCTCGACGACTGGACGTTTCCGGCCACCGACCCCTCGGTGCGAGCGCGATGGGAACAGCGCCTTGCCGAAGTCGGGGTGGGCGTGCTGCACGCCGAGTTGGCTCGCCGCGACCCGGCCGCGGCCGCGGTGATCCTGCCGACCGATGCGCGCCGAACCGTGCGGGCGCTCGAGGTGATGGAACTCACCGGGCAGCCGTTCGCCGCGTCCGCGCCGCGCATCCGGGAGCCCCGGTGGGGCGCCGTTATAGTCGGATTAGACTGTGCCACAACGATTCTCGATGAGAGATTACAGCACCGAACCGACGCGATGTTCGAACAGGGCCTGGTTGCCGAAGTTCGCGCGCTGCTCGGTGAGGGCCTGCGGGACGGCGTCACGGCAGCACGGGCGCTGGGTTATGCCCAGGTGATCGCGGCGCTGGACGCCGGCGGGACCGCTGCCCAGCTGCGTGACGCGCGCGAGCAGACCTACGTGGGCACCCGTCGCTACGTGCGACGGCAGCGGTCCTGGTTCCGCCGCGACCACCGGGTGCGCTGGCTGGATGTCAACTCGGCTGACAGCCTGGTCGACCACGCGATCCGCGCCTGGCGGGACGTACCCTGATCTGGTGATGTTCGCCAAGGGCCACGGCACCGAGAACGACTTCGTACTGTTGCCCGACATCAAGGCGCAGCTGTCGCTCGGCGCCGGCCAGATTGCCGCCTTGTGTGACCGCCGCCGGGGACTGGGCGCCGACGGGGTGCTGCGGGTCACTACCGCCGACGCCGCGGTGGTGGCCGGTGTGCTCGACCGGCTACCTGACGGCGTCGGTGCGGCCGACTGGTACATGGACTACCGCAATGCGGACGGGTCGGTAGCGCAGATGTGCGGCAACGGCGTGCGGGTGTTCGCCCACTACCTGCGTGCCAGTGGTCTGGAGCGCCGGGACGAGTTCGTCGTCGGATCATTGGCCGGCCCGCGGCCGGTCACCGTACACAGCGTCGATGCGACCAACGCCGACGTCACCGTCGATATGGGCAAGGCCAACCGGATCGGCACGGGGACCGCCGTCGTCGGGGGTCGCCGGTTTCGCGGCCTGGCCGTCGACGTGGGCAATCCCCACCTGGCGTGCCTCGACCCCCGGTTGACCGGTGCGGAACTCGCGGCTTTGGACGTTGCGGCGCCGGTGAGTTTCGACCCGGAGCAGTTCCCCGACGGGGTCAACGTCGAGGTGTTGACGGCTCCGGTCGGCGGCGTGCTCAGCATGCGGGTCCATGAGCGAGGGGTGGGTGAGACCCGTTCGTGCGGCACCGGGACGGTCGCAGCCGCCGTCGCCGCGCTGGCCGGCGCCGGGGACGAGACCGGCACGCTCACCGTGCGGGTGCCCGGCGGAGTTGTCACGGTGACCGTCACCGATGCCACCAGCTTCCTGCGTGGGCCGTCGGTGCTGGTGGCCAAGGGTGAGGTCAGCGGGGAATGGTGGCGCGCCCAACAGCGTTAATCGAGGTGCGCGAGACCGATTCAGCGTGCACTATTGCTAATTGCCTATGACATATCCCAAATTTCCCCATCAAGATCCGTTGGAGCCCAGCACCGGCGAACTTGCCCTCGAGGACAGGTCGGCGCTGCGCCGGGTCGCAGGGTTGTCGACCGAGTTGGCCGACATCTCCGAGGTCGAGTACCGCCAGCTGCGCCTGGAGCGCGTGGTGTTGGTGGGCGTCTGGACCGCGGGTAGCGCCGCCGACGCCGAGGCCAGCATGGCTGAGTTGGCCGCGCTTGCGGAAACCGCCGGCTCCCAGGTACTGGAAGGGATCATCCAGCGCCGGGACCGCCCGGACCCGTCGACCTATATCGGCTCCGGCAAGGCGGCCGAACTCCGCGAGATCGTCGTGGCGACCGGAGCCGATACCGTTATCTGCGACGGAGAGCTTTCTCCTGCCCAGCTGACCGCGCTGGAGAAGGCGGTCAAGGTCAAGGTGATCGACCGCACCGCGCTGATCCTCGACATCTTCGCCCAGCACGCCACCAGCCGGGAGGGCAAGGCCCAGGTGTCGTTGGCCCAGATGGAGTACATGCTGCCGCGGCTTCGGGGCTGGGGCGAGTCGATGTCGCGGCAGGCCGGTGGCCGCGCCGGCGGCAGCGGCGGCGGAGTGGGTCTGCGTGGTCCCGGTGAAACCAAGATCGAGACCGATCGTCGCCGCATCCGCGAGCGGATGGCCAAGCTGCGACGCGACATCAAGGACATGAAGCAGGCCCGCGACACTCGGCGCAGCCGTCGGGTCCGCAGCGACCTGCCGTCGATCGCCATCGTGGGCTACACCAATGCCGGCAAGTCCAGCCTGCTCAACGCGCTGACCGGAGCCGGGGTGCTGGTGCAGGACGCGCTGTTCGCGACGCTGGAACCCACCAGCCGGCGCGCGGAGTTCTCGGGCGGTTCGGGCCGGCCGGACCGTTTCGTGCTCACCGACACCGTCGGGTTCGTCCGGCATCTGCCCACCCAGCTGGTGGAAGCGTTCCGCTCCACCTTGGAAGAGGTCGTCGACGCGGATCTGCTGGTGCATGTCGTCGATGGCGCTGACGTGAACCCGCTGGCCCAGATCAACGCGGTGCGTCAGGTGATCTCCGACGTGATCGCCGACCACGGGGCTGACGGCAAGGACCCGCCGCAGGAACTGCTGGTGGTCAACAAGGTCGACGCCGCCAGCGACCTGGCGTTGGCCAAACTGCGTCACGCGCTGCCCGGCGCGGTATTCGTCTCGGCCCGCACGGGAGATGGCATCGATGCGCTTCGACGGCGGATGGCCGAGCTGGCCGTTCCCGCCGATGCCGCCGTGGACGTCGTGATCCCCTACGACCGTGGCGATCTGGTGGCCCGCCTGCACTCCGACGGGCGCGTGCAGTACGAGGAGCACGGCGCCCACGGCACCCGGATCAAGGCGCGGGTTCCGGTGACGTTGGCCGGGCGCCTGCAGGAGTTCGCCTTCCGCTGAGTTGCGCCGAGACTGCCACGGTGTGTCGCATTCGCGGTGGCCAAGTCGCGCAACCGGACCACTGACCTGCCGCGCCGACTGCGGCACCAGACCGTCGGCGGCTGCCGACCAACCGGCTGGTTGGTATATGTTGGGCAGCAGAGTTCGCTTCGCCGGAGGTTATTCATGGGCAGTGCCATCAAATACCAGCGCACGCTTTTCGAACCCGAGCACGACTTGTTTCGCGAGTCCTACCGGGCCTTTCTGGATCGCCACGTGGCGCCTTACCACGATGAATGGGAAAAGGCCAAGATCGTCGATCGTGGGGTGTGGCAGGAGGCCGGCAAACAGGGTTTCCTCGGCATGGCGGTGCCCGAGGAGTACGGCGGCGGCGGTAACCCGGACTTCCGGTACAACACGATCATCACCGAGGAGACCAGCGCCGGACGCTACAGCGGCATCGGCTTCGGGCTGCACAACGACGTCGTGGCCCCCTATCTGCTGGCGCTGACGACCGAAGAGCAGAAGCAGCGCTGGTTGCCGAAATTCTGCAGCGGCGAGTTGATCACGGCGATCGCGATGACCGAGCCGGGAACCGGTAGTGACCTGCAGGGCATCAAGACTCGCGCGGTCAAGCACGGCGATCACTACGTGCTGAACGGCTCGAAGACATTCATCACCAACGGGATCAACTCCGACCTGGTGATCGTGGTCGCCCAGACCGACCCCGAGAAAGGCGCGCAGGGGTTTTCGCTGCTCGTGGTCGAGCGCGGGATGCCGGGGTTCGAACGCGGCCGCCATCTGGACAAGATCGGGTTGGACGCGCAAGACACCGCCGAACTGTCGTTCACCGATGTGAAAGTTCCGGCCGAGAATCTTCTCGGCGAAGAAGGCATGGGATTCATCTATCTGATGCAGAACCTGCCGCAGGAACGCATCTCGATCGCGATCATGGCGGCCGCCGGAATGGAGGCCGTGCTGGAGCAGACACTCCAATACGTCAGGGAACGCAAGGCTTTCGGCAAACCGATCGGCAGCTTCCAGAACAACCGGTTCGTGCTGGCCGAGCTGGCCACCGAGGCCACCGTGGTGCGGATCATGGTCGACGAGTTCATCGCCCTGCACCTCGAAGGCAAGCTGACGGTCGAGCAGGCCGCCATGGCCAAGTGGTATTCCACCGAGAAGCAGGTGTACTTGAACGACCGTTGTCTGCAGCTGCACGGCGGTTACGGCTACATGCGCGAATACCCGGTCGCCCGCGCCTATCTCGATGCGCGGGTGCAGACCATTTACGGCGGCACCACCGAAATCATGAAGGAGATCATCGGCCGCGGTCTGGGTGTCTAGCCGCCCGGGCGGCTCACCCGTGGGCTTTGTGCGCCTCGTGCGCCCGTTGTAGCAGCGCCGTCAACTCTTGCTCCTGCTTGGTCGGTGCGCGATACCTTGTTGAGAGTGAGTCGATCTCGTGTTCGGCGGCCAGCAGTGCCACGAAGATCTTCTCGCGTTCGGCCGGATCCGCCTCGTAATGCAGGTCGAGATATTCCAGGGCATGCCGGCGTGCCCGGGCGACGGCGTTTTGCCTGCGCCCGCGGGCCGAGAACAACGACGCCAGGGTGGTGATGAACAGGACGGCGACGATCACCGTCAACGACGTCGCCGTCGTGATCTCTACGATCGGCACCGGTCGACCGTCGTTGATGAAGGGAATGTTGTTGTCGTGCAACGCTTCCAGCATCAGCTTCACGCCGATGAAGCCCAGGATCGCGGCCAGCCCGTAGGACAGGTAGATCAGCCGGTCCAGCAGATTGTCGATCAGGAAATACAACTGGCGCAGCCCCAACAGCGAGAAAGCGGTTGCGGCGAACACCAGGTAGACATTCTGGGTCAGTCCGAACAGCGCCGGCACGGAATCGAACGCGAACAGCACGTCACTGCCGCCGATGGCGATCATGACGAGCAGCAGCGGCGTCATCACCCGCTTGCCGTTTTCGACGACGAACAATCGGTCGCCGTTGTAGTCCGGGGATGTCCGCAAGAATCGGTTGGCAAGCCGCAGGATCAGGTTGTCATTGCGGGTTTCGGGCTGTTCCGGTTTGGCGAGGTTGCCCGCCATGACCAGCAGACCCAAGCCGAACGCGTAGAACGCCCAGTTGAAGTTGTCGATGAGCGCGGCCCCCAGCAGGATGAACCCGGTGCGCGCGACGAGCGCGAACGCAATACCGAACAACAGCACCTTCTGCTGAGCGACCCGCGGAACCCCGAAGCTGCTGATGATCACCAGAAATACGAACAGGTTGTCGACGGACAGTGCCTCGTTGCTCAAGTAGCTCGCGAAGTACTCGATTCCCATGGCAGCGCTGCCGAAGACGGCCACCGCGACACCGAACAGCACGGCGATGCCGATGAACATCGCCGACCACAGCGCGGACTCCCGTAGCGTCGGGCCATGCGTATGTCGTACGTGGAAGACGTAATCCACCAGCATGAGGGCCGTGATCATGACGATCGTGAGGACCCAGACAACTACGGAAACACCCATGTCAGCTGGGTATCCTCTCGTTGGGTCAGTCGGGCTGGGCTCTCGGGCACGGTAGCGTACAACCGGTGCGGACCGAGTTGCGGTTCCTCGCGACACGCACGCGATCCGGCATCATTTCGGAATCAGCTGGGTATCCGTTTTCGGAATATTTACGATTTGACTTCGCATTTGTCGTTCGCTAGAGCAAAGTTATGCGGGCCCGGCGACGATGCGGAACGTAGCTGGGGGACGGCCCACAGGTGAGAAATCCGCCAGCTCGCGGCGCGGGCAGGGCATCGGCTGGGAGGCTTGGTGAACGGGCAGAGAGGTCAATTGAGCAGGCTGGTCGGGTGTGCGTTGCTCAGCTTGGCGGCTACGGTGCTGGCTGTCGGGCTGCTGGCGCCTACTGCCGCAGCGTCTCCGATAGGTGATGCGGAAGCCGCCATGATGGCCGCGTGGGAGAAGGCAGGGGGCGAGACATCGACGCTCGGCGCCCGGAAAGGTGACGTCTATCCCGTCGGGGATGGGTTCGGCCTGGACTTCGACGGCGGCAAGATGTTTTACACCACGGATACGGGCGCCAAATATCTGTACGGCCCGGTCCTGGCAAAATACGAGGCGCTGGGCGGGCCGGCCGACAGCGATTTGGGATTTCCCACCATCAACGAGGTTCCTGGCCTCGCCGGCCCCGACAGTCGGGTCAGCACCTTTTCTGTCAGCGACAATCCGGTGATTTTCTGGACGCCCGACCACGGCGCGTTCGTGGTGCGCGGCGCGATGAACGCTGCGTGGGACAAACTCGGCAGCTCTGGGGGCGTGCTGGGTGCCCCGGTCGCCGATGAAACCTACGACGGCGACGTCGTATCCCAGAAGTTCACCGGCGGCGAAGTCTCCTGGAACAAGAAGACCAAAGATTTCACCACCAACCCGGCGGTATTGGCGGATCAGCTGAAGGGCTTGCAGGTGGCGCTCGACCCCGCCGCCGCCATCAACATGGCCTGGCGCGCCGCCGGTGGCGCCGCCGGCCCGTTGGGTGCCAAGAAGGGCGCGCCGTACCCGATCGGCGGTGACGGTATTGCCCAGGACTTTGTCGGCGGCAAGATCTTCTTCAGTCCGGCCACCGGTGCGAACGCCGTGGAGGGCGCGATCCTGGCCAAGTACGAGTCGCTGGGCGGGCCGGTCAGCAGCGACCTTGGTTTCCCCGTCGCCAACGAGTCCGACGGCGGCATCACGCCGGCCAGCAGGATCGCGGCGTTCTCTGCCGCGGACAAGCCGGTGATTTTCTGGACCCCGGATCACGGCGCCTTTGTGGTGCGGGGAGCGATGAAGGCCGCCTGGGACAAGCTCAAAGGTGCCACCGGAAAACTCGGTGCGCCGGTTGCCGACCAGACCGTGGACGGCGATGTGGTGTCGCAGAAGTTCACCGGCGGCAAGGTGTCGTGGAACCGCACGAGCAACACATTCACCACCGACCCGGCGAACCTGGCGCCGCTGTTATCCGGGCTGCAGGTGTCCGGGCAGAATCAGCCCAGCACGTCGGCGGCTCCATCGCACGGCAAGAAGTTCACCTGGCACTGGTGGTGGCTGGTGGCCGTGGTCCCGGTCGTGCTGCTGATCGTGATGTTCGTGTTGGTCGTGTTGGGTGTGCGCCGGCGGCGCACCGGCCAGCCCGCCGCCTACGAGGCATACGAGCACGAGCAGGATCGCGATGTGGAGGCCGGCTATGACGCCGCCGGTGGGCGCTGGCCGCACGACGACATCGATTTCGGCTCCGAAGACTTCCCGGTTGACGACCAGCAGCTGCAGGAACATCGCGGTCCGGATGCCGGGGCGGCGTCGCGGGTCAGCTGGCCACGGGGCGCCGCGACCAGTGCTGGTGTCGACGAATACGCCTCTAGCGGTGGTGAATACGGCGGCGACGCACTACGCGCGTCGGATATGGGCTTCGAGTTTGACGAAGAAAATCCCGACGCGGTGGATACCACGCCGACGCCCATCGTGACCCGCGCCGACCTCGCGGAGGCGGCGGTTCCCGAGCCCGACGTTCCAGAAACCGTGACCGGGGAGCCCGTGGTACCGGAAAGATATGCGCCGGAAGCGGCGGTTCCGGAGGCAGCGGCTCCCGAAGTAGCCGTGCCGGAGACCGCGGTTGCGGATGCCGCCTTCCCGGATGCTTTCGCCCCGCGCGCTGCCTCCGCCGATGCCGAGCCCGGCTACGGCGAGCCCGGCTACGCGGAGGCGTTCCCGGAAGCCTTCCCGGAGGTTTCAGCTCCTCAGGGGAGGGCGGGGCGCCACGCTGCCGCAGAGCCTGAGGATGAGCCGCAAGCGCCGGAATCAGCTCTCACGGCCACGGTTGCTTCCGGGCCGAGCCCGGCTGCGCGGCCGACCATCCACATGCCGCTGGACCACGACCCATACCAGGCACCAGAGGGATATCCGATCAAAGCCAGTGCCCGGTTCGGCTTGTATTACACGCCCAGCAGCGCGCTCTATTACGACACGCTCGCCGAGATCTGGTTTGCCAGCGAGGACGCCGCCCAAGCCAACGGTTTCATCAAAGCGGACTAGGAATCCGGCTCCCGGCGATGTCTGCCCGGTGGCGCTGGGCCCTATATCTTGCGGATCACCGTGACGACCTTGCCCAGTACCGTTGCGTCGTTGCCGGGTATCGGGTCGAAGGCCGGATTGTGGGGCATCAGCCACACCTGACCGCCTGCGCGCTTGAAGGTCTTGACGGTGGCATCGCCGTCGATCATGGCCGCGACGATGTCGCCGTTGTCGGCAACGTTCTGCTGTCGCACGACCACCCAGTCGCCGTCGCAGATCGCGGCTTCGACCATCGAGTCGCCGACGACCTTGAGCAGGAAGAGCGTCCCCTCGCCGACCAGCTCGCGCGGCAGCGGGAACACGTCTTCGACCGCTTCCTCGGCAAGTATCGGGCCGCCGGCCGCGATGCGCCCGAGCACCGGGACAAAGGTGGGCTCGGGCAGGGCGTCGGAGCCGGCGACGTCGGTGACCGCCGCCGGTGTCATGACGTCTTCGGCACCGCGGACGTCCACCGCACGCGGGCGGTTCGGGTCACGTCGCAGATAGCCCTTACGCTCCAGAACTCGCAGTTGGTGGGCTACTGACGAAGTCGACGTGAGACCGACGGCATCGCCGATTTCGCGGATGCTGGGGGGATATCCGCGGTTGGTGACCGAGGTGCGGATGACGTTCAAGATGGTGCGCTGCCGCTCGGTGAGTGCGGGGTCCACGGAACCGACTGAGGGGGCGTTGCTGTCGCTCATGGCACTGAATGTAACCCGACGGCGCCCGAGAATCAAACATGTGTTCGACCGGTGTGTCGGAACGGGCTTGACGTCCGTCCTAGCCCGGTCCTAGCCCGGTCCTGCCGCGGCTGACCCGCTCCTGGTCCGGTCCTGCCGCGGCTGACCCACTGAGGTGCTGAATTACAAATGCGTAACTATTCACGCGATCGGGTATCCGTGCCTCATGGCAGCGATGGCGACCGACCGGCCTTGTCGGTGGCACGGTTTAGCGTTTTGTTCGCGCGACACGCTTCGATCAGATGTTCGGCAATCGAACACGTAATCGACTAGGGTGTCGAACGCATGAGCGACGAATTCTCGGGCGGAGGAACGAACATGACACTCACGCAGGCATTCCCGGCGCGTACCCGTGGCGTGCCCCTGCCGGCCAGCAGGCCGGCTAGCAGGCCCGTTCGTGAGCCTCTTGGGGCCCGGGGCGGGACGGCACCGCCACGGCGGCCGGGGCCGTGCCGGCCGGGCGGCGCGTCGCTGCGCTACCAGGGTACTGGCCTGGCGATATCGACGGCTCCGCATTGCAGGCGTCCCGTCTCGGTGGCGACCACGGTGGGTCTGGCGGTGCTTGCCGGGATGATCACGCTATGGCTGGGCCTGATGGCGCATTTCGGAGAGCTGGTCAACGGCACTTCCGCGGACTCGTCGGCTCGCGTGCCCGACCGGCTTGCCGTGGTACGAGTGGCGGCCGGCGAGTCGTTGCAGGACGTGGCGGCCCGGGTTGCGCCCGATACGCCGGTGCGTCGGGTTGTCGAACGGATCCGAGAACTCAACGACCTGGATTCGTCGATGCCTGTCGCCGGGCAGACGTTGATCGCGCCGGTCGGCTGACGACACCATGCAAGATGGCGGCGAAAACCGCAGCGCGCCAACGTTTCCGAGATGCCGTGGAATCGAACACGCGTGGATGGCGACGGCGTTGGCAGTGTGCGGGAGCGCGCAGGTAGTCTCGGAGAGGTCTGAAACACCGGGATGCCATGACGGCGAAGGAGCGGCCATGCACTGTCCGTTCTGCCGGCATCCCGACTCGCGGGTGATCGACTCACGGGAAACCGATGAGGGCCAGGCGATCCGGCGGCGCCGGTCGTGCCCGGAATGCGGGCGACGTTTCACCACCGTGGAGACGGCGGTCCTGGCTGTGGTCAAGCGCAGCGGGGTCTCCGAACCGTTCAGCCGGGAAAAGGTCATCAGCGGGGTGCGGCGGGCGTGTCAGGGTCGCCACGTCGACGATGACGCGCTGAACCTGCTTGCCCAGCAGGTGGAAGACACAGTGCGGGCCGCGGGGTCGCCCGAGGTGCCCAGTCACGACGTCGGTCTGGCCATCCTGGGGCCGCTTCGCGAACTCGACGAGGTTGCCTATCTGCGTTTCGCATCGGTGTACCGGTCTTTTTCGTCGGCCGAGGATTTCGAGCGGGAGATCGAGGCACTGCGTGCCCACCGCAACGTATCGACTTCACGCTGATTCGGGTGCGACGCCGTTAGGATCCCTGTCATGCCTCCGGAGCTGCATCCCGACCTTGGACCCTTGGAGCCATTGCTGGGCACATGGGTGGGCCGGGGTGCCGGTGAATATCCCACGATCGAGCCGTTCGAGTATTTCGAAGAGGTCGTGTTCTCACATGTCGGCAAGCCGTTTCTCGTGTACGGGCACAAGACCCGCGCGGCGGACGACGGCAGGCCTTTGCATGCCGAGGCGGGTTACCTGCGTGTTCCCCAGCCGGGGCACGCAGAGTTGGTCTTGGCGCACCCCAGCGGCATCGCCGAAATCGAGCTAGGCACGTATTCGGCGGGCGACGACGCCGTGCACCTCGAGTTGGCCACCACAACCATCGGATTGACTCCCACCGCAAAAGAGGTTACGGCGATCACCCGGTCCTTCAGGGTCGCCGGCGACGAGCTCTCGCACTCGTTGCGGATGGCCGCTGTCGGGCAACCCTTACAGCATCACGTCGCCGCCATGTTGCACCGTCAGCGTTGACGTCAAACCAGTTGCATCACACCGTCATCGGCGACCAATCCGGCAACCGTGACCCAGCCCTCGGCGCTCCATGTCGTCTTGAGCACCGATCCCTTGCCCTGCGTGATGGTCAGGTCGCGGCTTAGGTAGTCGGTGATCCGCATGGCCGCCGAACCGGTTGCTTCGTCTTCCTCGACCCCCAGATTGGAGGCGAACATCCGGGCCCGCAGGGCGCCGGCAGGCTCGTCGGTCCAGGTCCACAGGTAATGCGAGGTGTCGTCGGAGAAGTCGTCGGGGTCCGCGGCCGCCAGGGCATCGAGTGAGTCGAGATGATGGATGGCCAATTCGGGTGCCCATTCGGCCCGTGCGCTGATGGCGGTCACGTCGTTGGCATAGCTGACCTGCACGAGACCCGCCGGCACGTGCAGTGTCTTGATCGGCATTCCCCGCTCACGCAGCCACCACGACACACCTACGATCGGATGTCCGGCGAACGGAAGGCTGGTACGGGGAGTGTGGATGGTGGCGTGGGCGGTGTGCGAGCCGGCGGTCGGGAGGTCGACGAAAATGGTCTCGCTGTAGCCCAATTGGTTTGCCAGGTGCTGTCGGTCGCGGGGTTGGACCCGGCTCGCATCGACTATGCCGAGCGGGTTGCCGAAGTTGCCCTCGGAGTCGGTGAACACCCGCAACACCGTTACCTCGATGCCCATGGCCCGACTGTACGACGCCGCACGAATCGATGACGGCCGGGTTGATCAGGTGGCGCTGCGTTCATCGGAACCCATCGCACTGAGCACGGCGATGCGGGTATCGGCCGGGCCGGAAACGGCTCCTTCGCCACCGCCGGTACGAAGCAATGCCCGAAGCGCGGCCTGATCGTATTCGGCCGGTTCGGTGCTGTCGATGAAGCGTTGCACGGTGTCGATGAAGCGGGCGGGATCGTCATGGAACGGGAAATGCCCGGAGCCCTCGAAGATTTCCAGGTGCGAGCCGGGCATCGCGGCGTGTGCCAGCCGGGCGTGGCGGACGGGGACCACGACGTCGCGGCTGCCCCAGATGATCTGCACCGGGATGGCCTGGGTCAAATAGCATCGGTCCAGCATGGTGACGATCTGCCCGCGCCAGTCCACCACGGCGCGCAGTGTGCGCGTGAACGCAGACGAGGCCGTCGGCTCGGGCAGGTCGTCCAGGATCCGCAGCACGTTGGGCAGGTCGCGGCCCAGGGCGGTTGAGCCGATTGCCAGCCCCAGCGCCCGCCCGACCACCTGAACCGTCGGCCGAACCATCGGCAACCGCAGCAATGCCAGCGCCTCGGCACCCATTGGCAGCGAGGCCAACCGGAACACGACGTTGACGTCCTTGGTGACGCCACCGGCGCCGACCAGGATCAGGCGGTCGACCAGCTGGGGAAACTGGTAGGCGAATTGCATCGCCACGCCGCCCCCGAGCGAATGACCGATGACCGTCACCCGCTCGATGTCGAGCACGCTGAGCAGGTCGCGCATGCCATTGGCGTAGGCGGCCACCGAGTAGTCGGCGCGCGGCTTATCGGACTTTCCATGACCCAACAGGTCGGGAGCAATCACGGTGAACCGCTGCGCAAGTTTGGCGTGGATGCCGGTCCAGGTCGTCGAATTGTCCCCGATGCCGTGGACCAGCAGGATCGCCGGCCCGGATCCGGCGATCCGGAACGCGCGCTTGTAACCGTGAATAGTGCGGAACTGCAGCGAAGGTGCCGTTATTTCGCGCACTGGGCGAAGATTGCGCTTCCGCTCGGTCATTCGCCAACCTCGTTGTCGGGCCGCCTACGGCTTTCTCGGGGGCGGTGTTGGAGGCATCAAGCCTGGTCGTCGTCGCGCTTCTTCTCTGCCTGCTGGGCCAGAAACCGCTCGAACTCCGCACCCAACTCGTCGCCGCTAGGCAGATCCTCGTCACGCGTGAGTAACGATCTGTTTTCCTGAGCGTCGATGAAGGCATCGTACTGGCGCTCGAGGGCGGCCACCACTTGGGCGACTTCTGCGCTTGCCTGGACTTGTTCGTCGATCTTGGCCCGGATCTCCGCCGCGGCTTCTGCCAACGTCGCCAATGGCAGTTCCAACGATCCCGTCTTGGCGACTTGCTCGAGCAGGGACTGCGCGGCCGCCGGGTAGTCGGTCTGCGTCAGGTAGTGCGGGACGTGCACGGTGAATCCGACGACCTCATGACCATGCTGCGCCATCCGGTATTCCAACAGGTTCGACGCGCTTGCCGGAACCTGGATTTCGGAGATCCACGGCTGGAAGTCGGCGATCAGTTCCGGATTGTTGGAGTGGGCGGTCATCGTGATCGGGCGGGTATGCGGTACGGCCATGGGAACGGTGCCCAGGCCGATGGTCTGGCGGACTCCCAGGCGTTCGGCCAGCAGTCGCACGGCGGTGATGAATCGCTCCCATTTCAGGTCGGGCTCCAAACCGGCCAGCAGCAGAAACGGGGTGCCTACGCTGTCGCGCAGTGCGTACAGGCTGAGCTCGGGGTCGTCGTAGCTGGTGAAGTGGTCAGTCTTGAAGGTCATCAGCGGCCGTCGGGAGCGGTAGTCCAGTAATTCGTCGATCGCAAATGACGCGACCAGCTCGGTGTCCAATGACCCCTTCAGGTGGGCAGCGGCCAACCGAATTGCGTGGCCCGCGTCGGAAAAGCCCTCCAAAGCGTGCACCAACACCGGACCACGGCCATCCGACGTCGACAATTGCGGCGCCGGCAACTCGAGGTCGTACATGCCTGGTTGGCCGGGCTGGTAGTCCTGCGCCTCATCCCGGTCTTGATCGTGCGTCATGGGTGTTGCCTCCTCTCGGGGGTCTAACCGGGGCGCCCTGATCAGTGTCTCTCAAATCAACAGGCCCCGATGAACGAACATCTCACTTATGCGCACATCTTCATAACGCGAAAAGCTCCACGCCGTATTCGCGGCGAACCGCGACCGGCGACCGTGGACGCCCAAGTCGACAACCAAACCGCCGCCCGTCGTTCGACAAACACCGTCCCGCGCTACCGGCCCAGACCGAGTCGGCGCCCGGGCGATGCTTGGGCGACCGATTCCGAGGATACGGCCTCGCGATGCATTACCGGCGGAACTGATTTAGCGCCCGCACCTTGTTCATCACGTCGAGCGCTGCCACCTTGTAGGCCTCGGAGAATGTCGGGTAGTTGAAAACCGCGTCGACCAGGTACTCGACGGTGCCTCCGCACCCCATGACGGCCTGTCCGATGTGCACCATCTCGGTGGCACTGGTGCCGAAGATGTGTACTCCGAGTAGCTTGAGATCGTCGGTGGACACCAGCAGTTTGAGCATGCCGTAGGAGTCGCCGGCGATCTGGCCGCGGGCCAGTTCACGGTAGCGCGCCACGCCCACCTCGTAGGGAATGGATTCCTTGGTCAGTTCCACCTCGGTGGAGCCGACGTAGGAGATCTCGGGGATCGAATAGATGCCGATCGGCTGCAGGTCGGTGATCCCGTCGGTCGGTTCCCCGAACGCGTGGTAGGCAGCCAGCCGGCCCTGCTCCATCGAGGTCGCGGCCAAGGCCGGAAAGCCGATGACGTCGCCGACGGCGTAGATATGGTCCACCTTGGTCTTGAACTGTTCGTCCACCCATATTCGCCCGCGGCGTTCGACCTCCAGGCCGGCATTGGACAGGTCGAGGTGGTCGGTCTGGCCCTGGCGTCCGGCGGAGTACATCACCGTCTCGGCGGGAATCTGTTTGCCGCTGGCCAGGGTCGTGACGGTGCCCGCCGAGCCGACGTCGACCGCGGTGACCTCTTCACCGAACCGGAATGTCACCGCCAGGTCGCGCAGATGGAATTTCAGCGCCTCGACGACCTCGGGGTCGCAGAAGTCCAACATGTCTTCCCGCTTCTCGACGACGGTCACCTTGGTGCCCAGCGCGGCGAACATCGAGGCATACTCGATACCGATCACGCCGGCACCGACCACGACCATCGAGGCCGGGAGCGACTTGAGGTCCAAGATTCCGTCGGAGTCGAGGACCCTTTCTTCGTCGAATTCGACGCCGGACGGCCGGGCCGGCCTGGTGCCGGTGGCGATCACGATGTAATCGCCTGTGACAGTGGTCTTTTCGCGGCGCGTCTGGTCTTCGACCATGATGGTGTGCGGATCGATGAACCGGCCGTGCCCCACCAGCAGGTCGACCCGGTTGCGCATCAACTGATTGCGTACCACGTCGACTTCCTTGCCGATCACATGCTGGGTCCGGGCCAGCAAATCGGCCGGGGTGATCCGGTCCTTGACGCGGTAGCTCGCCCCGTAAAGTTCGCGCTGATTCATGCCGGTGAGGTAGAGCACCGCCTCTCGCAACGTCTTCGATGGGATGGTGCCGGTGTTGACGCACACGCCGCCCAGCATTCGGCCACGTTCGACGATCGCGACGGATTTGCCCAACTTAGCCGAGGCAATGGCCGCCTTCTGTCCACCAGGCCCAGAGCCGAGAACCACCATGTCGTACTCGCGCATCGACCCCATGAGATAGACAGTAGAACGCACAGTGGCGACTTCGTCCACAGGATGGCGGCCCAGGTGCCGGATGTGCGCACCGATTGACGGTGCCGGTCGCCAGCGTTGACGCCTATGACGAAGCATCGACCTGACTTTGAACTGAATCGCCCCGGGGCCCTGATCGCCGCGCTGCCGGCCATCCTCGGCTTCGTGCCGGAAAAATCGCTGGTCCTGGTCTCGGTGGCCGAGGGTGCACTGGGATCGGTGATGCGCGTTGACCTGTCGGAGGACCTTGGCCACCGGGTCGAGCAGCTCGCGGAGGTTGCCGCCGCGGCTGACCCCGAGGCCGCGATCGCGGTGATCGTCGATGCGGACGGAGCGCAGTGTCCGGGATGCAGCGACGAGTACCGGCGGGTGTGCGATGCGCTGACCGGGGCATTGGCGCAGCGTGACATCGTGCTCTGGGCGGCCCACGTGGTCGACCGCATCGCGGTCGGCGGACGCTGGCATTGTGTCGACGGCTGCGGTTCGGGTGGCGTCATCGACGACCCGGCGGCGTCGCCGCTGGCGGTGGCCGCGGTGCTCGACGGTCGGCGGCTGTACCCGCGGCGTGCCGATCTCGAGGCCGTCGTCGCGGTGGACGACCGGGCGCGCACCGACGCACTGGCCGTCACCATGAAGCGAGCGGCGGCCGAGCGTGAGATCGCTCAGCGTGCCGACCCGTTGGACTGTAGCCGTCGCGATGTGGAGAAGGCGATGGCCGCTGCCGCGCGGGTGGCCGACGGGCAACCGCTATCAGACGGGGAACTGGCCCAGTTGGGCTGTGCGCTCACCGACGTGCGGGTGCGCGACACGCTCTATGCCCTGGCGGTCGGTGAGAACTCCGGCCCGGCCGAGTCGTTGTGGGCAGTACTGGCCCGCGCGCTACCCGAGCCGTGGCGGGTGGAGGCGCTGGTATTGCTGGCGTTCAGTGCCTACGCCCGCGGCGACGGTCCGCTGGCCGGGGTGTCTCTGGAGACCGCGCTACGCTGCACGCCGAGTCATCGGATGGCCGGCATGCTGGACACGGCGCTACAGTCCGGGCTTCGGCCGGAGCACATCCGGGAACTGGCGACCACCGGCTATCGGTTGGCTCGGCAACTGGGCGTGCGGCTACCGCCGCGCCGGGCGTTCGGCTCATCCGGCCAATCCGGCCGATGTGCGGGGTAGTCAGACCTTCTCGACCTTCACGGCGTGCGCCATCGCATGGGGCAGGGTGACGTTCTCATGCCCCGGGATGACGATGGTCACGCCGCCTCCGGGACTGGTTTCGACCGTCACGCGGGCGTTCGGCACGACGCCGGCGTCTTTGAGCCGCGTGATCAAGTCGATGTCGCCCTGAACATGCTCGGTGAGCTGGCGAACCACTACTGCCACCGGCGGACCGGCCGGCAGCTCGGTCAACCGCACCAAGTTGGCGTCTTCGGCGCCGAATTCCGGCCCCACGCCCAGGTCCAACAAGCCCGGAATCGGATTGCCGAACGGAGACGTTGTCGGGTTGTTCAGCACCTTGACCAGACGACGCTCGACATCCTCACTCATCACGTGCTCCCACCGGCATGCCTCGGCGTGTACCTCTTCCCACGGCAACCCGATCACGTCGACGAGCAGTCGTTCGGCGAGGCGGTGCTTGCGCATCACCGCGATCGCCAGCGCCCGGCCCTTGTCGGTGAGTTCGAGGTGGCGATCCCCAGCCACCCGAAGCAATCCGTCCCGCTCCATCCGGGAAACGGTTTGGCTGACAGTAGGCCCGCTCTGCTCCAAGCGCTCGGCTATCCGGGCGCGCAGCGGCGTAACGCCCTCTTCCTCGAGGTCGTAGATCGTCCGCAAGTACATCTCGGTGGTATCAACCAAGTCGTTCATTCAGCATCCTCCGTTGCCGCCGAGTCTACTTGGCCAGCTGCGCATGTGGTTGGCCCAAAACGCCCCCGACAGCAGTATGCCCGCCGCTCATCGCGGCGGGCACACTGTCTTGTACCTAGATTTTCGGCGCTTTTCTCGGCGCTTTTCGACAGGCTTCCGGCCGGTGTCTCAACTTGCGTATGACCGCAGCCGATCGGCACGTTCGCCATGGCGCAACTTGCACATCACATCCCGCTCGATCTGGCGCACCCGCTCGCGGGACAGACCAAACAGCTTGCCGATTTGATCCAGCGTGCGCGGCTGACCGTCGTCCAGGCCGAAGCGCAGCCGGATCACCTGATGTTCACGCTCGTCGAGAGTGGCAAGCACACTGCGGATATCGGTGTGCAGCAGTTCGGCGATGACGGCGTTCTCCGCGGACATGGCTTCCGCGTCCTCGATGAAGTCACCGAGCGGCGCCTCTTCCTCAGCGCCGACCGGCATGTCCAGGCTCACCGGGTCCCGGCTGTGTTCGAGCAGGTCGTTGATCTTGTCAACCGGAATTCCGGACTCCTCGGCGAGTTCCTCGTCGGTGGCTTCCCGGCCCAGGTTCTGGTGCATCTCCCGCTTGATTCGCGCCAGCTTGTTGACCTGCTCGACCAGGTGAACGGGCAGCCGAATGGTACGGCTCTGGTCGGCCATGCCACGGGTGATGGCTTGGCGGATCCACCAAGTGGCATACGTCGAGAACTTGAATCCCTTTGTGTAGTCGAACTTCTCCATCGCGCGGATCAGGCCCAGGTTGCCCTCCTGGATGAGGTCGAGCAGCGGCATTCCGCGGCCCGTGTAGCGCTTGGCCAGTGACACCACCAGCCGAAGGTTGGCTTCGAGGAGGTGTCGGCGCGCTGCCTGGCCGTCGCGTACCACGGCGGTCAATTCGCGTTTCCGGTTCTCGCCCAACCGCTTTCGGGTTTCGAGCAGATACTCGGCATACAGCCCGGCTTCGATGCGCTTGGCCAGCTCAACTTCATCGGCGGCGTTGAGCAATGCCGTCTTACCGATGCCGTTCAGATATACGCGCACCAAATCCGCCGCGGGGCTTTGAGCGTCCAGATCGCTGTCAGCCCGGCTTGTGGTGGCATGTGCCATAGCGCCCTCCCGATCGGCTTGTCCTGTCACGGGGTTTAACGACAGGCTCGACCACAGAGTTCCCGCCGCGTTGTCATCTCACACACCGTGACGTGCAGAAATGTGCCAGCGACCTGAGAATGTCCTGAGAAGTGGGCCGCGGCAGCCGGTTTAACCGGGATTGGACCAGCCGTCGAAGTCCGGGGAGTCCGATTGGGGCACAGGGTCTCGTCGAGGCTCCAGCGCCGGACGCGTGGCCGTCGGAAACAGGGGAGTGCGTCGTCGGGCGTCGTCGAATCGTCGGGGCTCGTCGGCGCTGCGGGGCGGTCTGTCGTTGGCGATGAGCACGGCCATCCATGGCAATGGAATCGAGACAGCCACGATCAGTAGTGAGACAAGACCGTTGTGCCAGGCCCCGTATGCGACGGCGGCAAGGATGAGCGCCGGAACCCGGAACGCCATCAAGGTCAGATACTTGCGTACCCGCGCTCGGTGCTGCTCCTCGTAGGACGGTGCGGCAGCGGTGATCAGTACCGGGCGGCCCCGCTCGTCGAAGTCGTCGAAACTCAGCTCGAAGCCGCGCTTCATTTCTCTACTCTCCCACATCCAGTCGATTCCGGCAGGGGCGAGTCAGGGGGCACAATGTCTGGTATGCAGACGCAGACGATCGAACGCACCGACACGGAGGAACGCGTCGACGACGGGACCGGCAGCGATATCCCGAAGTACTTCCACTATGTCAAGAAGGACAAGATCGCCGAGAGCGCGGTGCTGGGAAGCCATGTGGTGGCGTTATGCGGCGAGGTGTTTCCCGTGACCCGGGCACCCAAGCCGGGTTCGCCGGTGTGCCCGGACTGCAAGCAGATCTACGAGAAGCTCAAGAAAGACTGAATTGGCGCGGCAGCTGCGCCGTCGTGGTCTGTGACGCCCAGTCCGACGCCTAGTCGGCCGTTCCCGTGATGGTGGCGGTGCGGGTCCTGAGCCAGTTGCGCAGCCGATGTGCGTGTGTGGCCGGCGCCGGCCATTCCTCTTGGATCGCGGCGTTGAGTTCGGCTCCGATCATGACCGCAAAACCACCGAAGAACGCGAACAACAGGAACGCGATGGGCGTGGACAGCGCGCCGTAGGTATAGCCCGTACTGGTGATCCACCTGAGATAGAACCGTAGACCCAGTGTCGCGATCAGGAACACCGCGGTGGCCAGCACTGCGCCGATGACCAGTCGGTGTGTCGGCAGCGGTACCGGCAGAGCGACGCGGTAGAGGATGATCACCCCCACCGTCAGGCCCGCGATCAGTGCCGGGTAGTAGCCGTAATGCAGGACATTGGCCAAGTTGGCCGGAATGTGGTCGCTCACCTTCCGCGGGCCCACCACCGCCACCGGCGCCGCGGCCACCAGGAACACCAGCATCACCACGTACAGGAACAGCGCGAAGAACCGTTGCCGCACCGGATGGCGTAACGGAGTCTGGTCATGAGCCTCCACCACGGCATCGACGTAGGAAGAGATTGCCGACGATCCTGCCCACAATGAGATCAAGAAGCCCAGCGACACCACCTCGCCGCGAGCGTTGGCGGTGATGTCGCGGATGGTCGGCTCGATGATCTCGTTGACCACACTGGGTGAGAAGAAGCTGTGGGCGGTCGAAATGATGGTTTTTTCGATCGCGGGCAAGGTGTCCTCGCCGAATAGCGGAGCCACGTAGGCCAGGCTGCCCAGCATCCCCAAAAGCAAGGGCGGAAGGGACAGTGCCGACCAGAAACCTGCTTGCGCTGACTCGGAGAAGATCGAGTCGTCCCAACTCTTGGAGAGCGTCCGAAGGCTGATTCGCCAGATGTGGTGGCGGGACGGCTTTGGCGTTTGGTCGCTCATCCGGTCCAGCATTACCGAAGATCGGTCACACGTGGCACATTGGACCCGACTTTAGGCGAGCGAGTTTCGGCGAACCTAGTTTCCACTGACCTCCAGCACGGCCGACAGCTCGATCAGTTTCGCTTCGTGCTCGTTGGCGTGGTGCTGGCAGAAGAGAAGTTCGGCACCGGAAGGCAGCTTGGCGCGCACCCGCGCTGCTGCGCCACAGCGGTCGCAGCGGTCGGCTCTAGTCAGCTCGGGACTGGTCAACGTTGCGTTCATGACTTCTCCATATCTAGGTAAGTTCACTGTCTCAGACGTTCCCCGCTTTCGCCTTGTTCCCCGGGTGGTATCAGGTGTGTCCTTTCTCACGGACTTCGGACGATGAGTCGGGCAGACTTGCTAGTATGCCGTCCACTCCTGCGGTGTTGGTGCACATGTGTGCGGCCGCCGAATGGTCGTCCGCCCGCCGCCGCGGCGGCTTCCGTCCCGGATCGGCTACCGGGTTCATCCATCTGTCGACGCCTGAGCAGATACATCTGCCGGCCAATCGGCTCTTCCACGGCCGTCGTGACATGGTCCTGCTGTATATCGACCCGGCAGCGCTCGATTCGCCCGTGCGTTGGGAGCCGGGAACGGTAGCGGATCCGGACTGGATGCTGTTCCCGCACCTGTACGGCGAGCTTCCGGCACGGGCGGTGATGAGCGTCGTGGCCTACCCCCCGGCGGTCGACGGCACCTTCTCGCCGATTTCGGGACCTCACGCATCCACATAGGCGTCGGCTTCGATCTCAACCAGCAGCCCGGGTGCGATCAGTGCCGAAACCTCGACCATGGTCGCCGCGGGTCGGATTCCGCCGAAAACCTGGGCGTGGACATCGCCCACCTCCCGCCAGCGTGAAATATCGGTCACGTATATGCGGGTGCGGACCACGTCGGCGAGCCCCGCGCCAGCCTGTCCGAGTGCGGCCTCGATGCGGCGCAGGGCGTCTCTGGTCTGCGCGACGATATCGCTGCCGCTGCCGGTGGTGCCGGCCACTGCCACATGCGGGCCAACGCGCACCGCGCGCGAATAGCCAACGGCCGATTCGTAGTCGGATCCGGAGGAGATACACCTGCGGGTTGCTGACATGAGCGTGACAGTACGACGGCGGCGGCCGATGCGCAGCCGTTGGGTGCGGGTATCTGCTGTTCCGGCCGTCGGGAACCATGTCGTGTCGAGGCATGTGTCTGTAAGGCAACCCCGAAGGCAACCCCGGTCGTCGCGACTTTTCGCGACTGTGTCACGGACCCGACCGGTTTCGTCGCATGAAATGTGGGGCCGCGCCCGACATGCACCAGACTCGGGATCAACTTGCAGACGAGACATCAGCGAAAGCCAAAGTGTCCCGCTGCGCCGGCGGGCTCGCTCAGTCCAGGTAGTCGCGCAGGACTTGCGACCGACTGGGGTGGCGCAATTTCGACATGGTCTTGGACTCGATCTGCCGGATGCGCTCCCGCGTCACGCCGTATACCTGCCCGATCTCGTCGAGGGTGCGCGGCTGGCCATCGGTGAGGCCGAAGCGCAGCCGTACCACGCCGGCCTCGCGCTCGGACAGCGTGTCCAGGACCGACTGCAGCTGGTCTTGCAGCAGCGTGAACGACACCGCGTCCACGGCTACCACCGCTTCGCTGTCCTCGATGAAATCGCCCAGCTGGCTGTCGCCCTCGTCGCCGATGGTCTGGTCCAGCGAGATCGGCTCCCGGGCGTACTGCTGGATCTCGAGCACCTTCTCCGGGGTGATGTCCATCTCTTTGGCGAGTTCCTCGGGAGTGGGCTCGCGGCCCAGGTCCTGGAGGAGCTCACGCTGGATTCGGCCGAGCTTGTTGATCACCTCGACCATGTGTACCGGGATGCGTATGGTGCGGGCCTGGTCGGCCATGGCGCGGGTGATGGCTTGGCGGATCCACCAGGTCGCGTAGGTGGAGAACTTGTAACCCTTGGTGTAGTCGAACTTCTCGACCGCCCGGATCAAGCCCAGGTTGCCCTCCTGGATCAAGTCCAGGAACGCCATCCCGCGCCCGGTGTAGCGCTTGGCCAGGGAAACCACCAGCCGCAGGTTGGCCTCCAGCAGATGGTTCTTCGCGCGATCGCCGTCGCGGCAAATCCACATCATGTCGCGACGTTGCGCGGCGGGTAGCTTCTCGCCGCGCTCTGCCATCTCCGCCATCAACTGCGTGGCGTAGAGGCCGGCCTCGATCCGTTTGGCCAGCTCGACCTCTTCCTCGGCGTTGAGCAGCGCCACCTTGCCGATTTGCTTGAGGTAGGCGCGAACCGAGTCCGCGGACGCGGTGAGTTCGGCGTCTTTGCGCGCTTGGCGCAACGCTTCCGACTCGTCCTCGTCCCACACGAAATCGCCTGAGGCCTTGTCCTTCTCGGTGGGCTCGGCGATCTCCTCCTCGTCATCGACGGCGCTGCCGGGCGCTGCAACAGCCGGAGATTCAACCTCGTCGGTGTCCCCGACGTCGGTTGGATCGAGGTCGGCGTCGACGACGGCGGCGACAACGTCGTCCTCCACGTCGTCTTCAAGGTCGTCTAGGCCGAGACCGGCCTCGAGGTCAAGGTCCTCGACGGGGTCGACGTCAAGGTCTGGCTCATCGTCGAGGTCTTCGGCGGCATCAAGCGGAACCGCCGGGTCTGTGGCCGCGCCTTCAAGTTCGTCGCCGAACGTGTCGGCGTCGCGGGCCGGCGCCTTTGCGGCTTTGGCCGCGGTACGGCTTCTCTTCGGGCCAGTCGGCTCGGTGGCCTCGGCGTCGTTGGTGGCATCGGCGGCTTTTGTGGACCGGCCCGCCGCCTTGGTCGCCCGCTTCGCGGGGGCAGCGCCATTGGCTGTCTTTGCCGCCGGTCGCTTGGCGCCGGCTTTGGCCGGGGACTTGGTGGCGGTGCGCTTCACCGGCTCACCGGTCGCCTGGCTGGCCCTGGTCGCTGCCACATACACCCCTTCGGTGGTACTCGCTTCCGGTATGAGTCTGGGCGTGCTGAACCGAAAGTGTCTGCTATGTCGAATGTCGGCGTTGATGTCGGCGTGAAAACTCGCGCTTTATCGGTCAGGCGGTCGCCGACGACCATTGTAACTTCACTGCGCGCCCGTACTGCCCGAGCGGGAAAATTCAGTGGGTCACGTCCGTGGTGGACGCCATTGCTGCACCAACTATCCCGGCGGCGTTCTGCAGGGTTGCCGGCACCACAGGGGTGCGATTTCCCAGCAGATGCACCCATTTGTCGGCTTTGCGGCTGATGCCGCCGCCGGCGATGAACAGGTCGGGCCACATCGCGTTCTCAATAGCGACCAGAACCCGCGTCACCTGCTTGGCCCACTTTTCGTAGCTCCAGCCTTTCCTTTCCTTGACTGATGACGCGGCCCGCTGCTCGGCCTCCTTACCCCCGACCTCGAGATGCCCGAACTCCGTGTTGGGTATCAGCTTGCCGTTGTGGATGACCGCAGACCCGATACCGGTTCCGAAAGTGAGCAGGATGACCAGCCCGGAGTTGCCCTTGCCGGCTCCATAGCGTTCTTCCGCAAGCCCGGCCGCATCGGCGTCGTTGAGAACTGTCACCTGTTGACCGCCCAACTCGGCGCCGATGATTTCGCTGGCGTTGGTCCCGATCCATGACTTGTCCACATTGGCCGCGGTCTGGGCGACGCCATGCGTGACCACGCCGGGATAGGTCACTCCGAGTGGGCCGGTCCAGCCGAAGCCGTGAACCACCTCGGCGATGGTCTTGGCGACCGCTGACGGCGTGGCCGGTTGGGGAGTCAGCAGCTTGATCCGGTCCCCGATCAGCTGACCGGTGTCCAGGTCGACGATTCCGCCCTTGATGCCGCTGCCACCGACATCGATGCCGAACCCGCGACGCTGTTGTGTGGCAGCGGCGGTGGGGGACAGGGGGTCGGCGCTGGTCATCGGTTCTCCTCGGCGAGACATAAGTGTCCGACTACCTTAGCCCGCCTGCTTGTCAAGCCCGGGCATTCCGGCTCGGCCCGGCAAGGATGCAGGTTTTGCCTGTTTAGGCCTGTCGAGGAGCTGGGCGGATGTGGCTCGGCCCGGCGACGATGCGCGCTGGTCCGGGCGACTGTGATGCGATAGAGCGGTGACACGATCCGATAACGAGCCCGCGCGGCTGCGTTCGGTGGCCGAGACTCTCGCCGCGGATGCGGCCGAGTTCGTGCGTGGTCGGCGCGCCGAGATATTCGGTCTGCATCCGGCCACTGACAGCGGCGACGCGGTGCGGACCAAGACCACCCCGACCGACCCGGTGACCGTCGTCGATACCGATACCGAGCGACTGTTGCGTGAACGGCTGGTTCAGCTTCGGCCCGGTGACCCGATTTTGGGGGAGGAGGGCGGGGGCCCAGCAGACTCGGCGGCCGCGGCGGCCGACGCCGTGACTTGGGTGCTTGACCCCATTGACGGCACCGTGAACTTCGTCTACAGCATTCCGGCCTACGCGGTGTCGGTCGGAGCCCAAATCGGCGGCGTGTCGGTGGCCGGCGCGGTCGCTGATGTCGTCGGCGGCAGGGTGTATTCGGCTGCGGCGGGGCTAGGGGCGCATGTCACCGACCAGCACGGGACTCGCCGGTTGCGCTGCACCGATGTCGATAATTTGTCGATGGCCCTGTTGGGCACCGGCTTCGCGTACTCGACGCGGCGCCGCGCTACCCAGGCGGCGCTGCTGGCCCGGATGCTGCCGGTGGTCCGAGATGTGCGCCGGATCGGTTCTGCGGCCTTGGACTTGTGCATGGTCGCCGCCGGCCAACTGGATGCCTACTACGAGCACGGGCTGCAGGTGTGGGACCGCGCGGCGGGCGCCCTGATAGCAGCCGAGGCGGGAGCCCGGGTGCTATTGCCCGCCGCGAATGCCCCGCAAGGGGGCTTGGTGCTCGCCGCCGCGCCCGGCATTGCCGACGAGCTGTTGGCGGTGCTGACGCGATTCGATGCTCTGGAGCCGATCCCGGACTGAGCTGCTCAGCAACTGCTTGCGTGGATCTTGGCCACGAGCGTGGGATCGGTCGGCTCGGTGGCGCCGGGCCGCAGGCTCGCGAGCACGGCGTCGATGTCGTCGTTGTGGGCCAATGTGGTGAAGTCCGTGCCGAGGACGAGGTCGACCGAGTCGTCGGCACGGCCGTCGTGGAATAGCTCGGTACACGGCGCCACCAGCCATACCGCGGCGGCCGCGGCTTGACCTGCGGTGCCGAACCGGATCTGGCCCTGGCAGCTCAGCCGGGTACCGGCATACACCGGGTCGTTGGCGGCCGTCGGCTGGGCGAAACCGAGATCCTGCATGGCCCCGGCGATGTCGCCGGCTTGACCGCCCCGTCCGCTGGCGTTGAGGACGCGCACTTTGGTCTCGCTGAGTTTGGCCGGGGCGACGTCGGTCATTTCGGTTCGCGACACCGGCTCACCGAGCCTGGGCGGTGCCGTCGACCCGGCCGGCTGTGGCGGGGGGTTGCACGTCGCGGCCTCGCGGACGTCCGTCGGGCGGGTCAGGGCCACCGTCCACGCCACCGCCGTCGCGATCGCCAGCAGGATCACGACGACAATCGCGGGGCGGGGATTGCGCCGCCGAAATGGCCGACCGTGCTTGTCAAAGGCGGTGCCCTCGGTGATTTGTGCGACCACACGTGCACTGTAGTCCGCGCCTGGATTGCCGCGTTGAGGGCCGATCGCGAGGTCGACGAGGCGGGTGTGACGTAAATCACAGTCGATTGAGCCGAGTTCTGGGCACGAATCGTTTGGTGGATGCGTTCGACGCTGGTACAAAGCGATGCTTGAACTTATGAAAGGGCATGCGAGGGGACGGAATAATGCCTACCGACTATGACGCTCCACGGCGCACCGAGGCCGACGATGTGTCGGAGGATTCGCTGGAAGAGCTGAAAGCTCGACGGAACGAGGCGGCCTCGGCCGTGGTCGACGTGGATGAGTCCGAGTCCGCCGAGTCATTCGAGCTGCCTGGCGCCGACTTGTCCGGTGAAGAGCTGTCGGTGCGTGTTATCCCGAAGCAAGCAGACGAGTTCACCTGCTCGAGCTGCTTCCTGGTGCAACACCGCAGTCGACTGGCCAGCGAGAAGAACGGCGTGATGATCTGTACCGACTGCGCGGCGTGATCGCTGCACTCAGCTTGTCAGGGCCGACAACACCCGCTCGGGGTGACGGCAGCTCACCAGCCAGTACGGGGTGGGGTCCTCGGGATCGTCGAGCACCAGCAAAACCATGGGGCCGACCCATGCGCGATGCAGTACGAATGCTGCCGGGTCGAGCTGTCGGCCCAGTGCCGCTGACTTCGCGGTGCGCGCCACTTCGGCCGATCGGGAGACCACCGCGACCGGCAGGTGCGCCGCACCGGCCCACAGCTCGACGCCCGTCTGGTCGGCTGTGACTCGGATCTCCACCCGACCCAGCCACAGCAGCGTGCCGGCCGCGACGGCGAACAACGTCGCGAACGGCAGCCAGTCGGGCAGAGCGGCGATACCCATGTTGACTTCGAAAGCGATGAGCGCCGCCGCCGCAAACCCCAGCGGCCACCACCACCACGGCACCCATAGTC
The DNA here is from genome assembly GCF_900566075.1 of Mycobacterium pseudokansasii. Taxonomy (NCBI): domain Bacteria; kingdom Bacillati; phylum Actinomycetota; class Actinomycetes; order Mycobacteriales; family Mycobacteriaceae; genus Mycobacterium; species Mycobacterium pseudokansasii. Next base: position 2,291,155 of record NZ_UPHU01000001.1, read on the forward strand.
GCTCGCGGTATCGCACACTGTGCGGCGCGACGCGCGTACCCGACATTCGGTCAAGAGTAGTCTGTGGCCCCGTGTCGACCAGTGTGGCCGTTGTCCGTCTAGACCCAGGACTCCCGCTGCCCAGCCGCGCGCATCACGGCGACGCGGGGGTAGATCTCTACAGTGCGCAAGACGTGGAGCTAGCCCCCGGGCAGCGTGCACTGGTGCCGACGGGCGTCGCGGTCGCCATCCCGTTCGGGATGGTGGGTCTCGTCCATCCGCGCTCGGGCTTGGCCTCCCGGGTGGGGCTTTCGATCGTCAACAGCCCCGGCACCATCGACGCGGGTTACCGTGGCGAGATCAAGGTCGCGCTGATCAACCTCGACCCCGCCACTTCGATCGTGGTGCATCGAGGTGACCGTATTGCCCAGCTGCTGGTGCAGCGGGTCGAGTTGGTCGAGCTGGTCGAGGTCGTGTCATTCGACGAGGCCGGGCTGGCCGAGACATCCCGTGGCGATGGTGGCCACGGTTCCTCCGGCGGACATGCGAGTTTGTGATGGCATTCGGTAGACGCACACGCAACAGGGACAGCGGATCGAGTTCGGCCGAGCCGGAAGCACCGGCCGCCGCTGCGCCGAAAGCATCAGAACTGGCCGACGAAGACGGCGACGAGTTGGTGGGCCCGTTCGACATCGAAGACTTCGACGACCCTTCGGTCGCGGAGTTGGCCAGACTCGACCTGGGTTCGGTGTTGATCCCGATGCCCACGGCAGGCCAGGTGCAGGTCGAACTGACCGAGAACGGGGTCCCCAGCGCGGTGTGGATCGTCACGCCCAACGGCCGCTTCACCATCGCGGCCTATGCGGCGCCCAAGTCCGCCGGCCTGTGGCGTGAGGTGGCCGGCGAGCTGGCAGACTCGCTGCGTAAGGACTCGGCTCAGGTTTCCATCAAAGACGGCCCCTGGGGCCGGGAAGTGACCGGTACGGCCTCCGGCGTGGTGCGTTTCATCGGTGTCGACGGCTACCGCTGGATGATCCGATGTGTTGTCAACGGCCCGCACGAGACGATCGATGCGTTGACCGAGGAGGCTCGCGAGGCATTGGCGGACACCGTTGTGCGCCGCGGAGACACACCCCTGCCGGTACGTACCCCGTTGCCGGTGCAGTTGCCCGAGCCGATGGTGGAGCAGCTGCGTGAGGCTGCAGCCGCCCAGGCACAGGCGCAGGAGCAGGAGCAAGAGCAATCCAACCCACCGGCGGCCCGACGCGGTGCGGGCGGGTCGGCGATGCAGCAGTTGCGCAGCAGCACCGGCGGCTAGGGCTCGGCGAGCGTTCTAGGTCTCGGCCAGCGCTGCCAGGCAGGCGGCTCCCAGTGCGGCGGGATCCGCGCCGATCTCCTCCAGCGTCACCGTCCGTAGTGCTGCATGCGGCGCCGCGGTCACCCAGTCAACACCGACCTGCAGCGGGTGAATCGGATCATCGACGGCGGCAGCGACCCCCAACGGCGCGGCCAGCCGCTCCAGGTCGCTGCGGCCAGGCGCGATATAGGCTGCGGCTTCCTCCATGGCGTCGGGTAATTGCGGCCATTGAACCCGCCAGGATCGGGCCAGCTCGTCGGCCAACCAGGCGGGACTGGATGCCCGCATCTGCGTCGTCGTCGTCGCCAGACCGTCACGGCGCAACTGCGATGCCGTGTAGCGAGCCGCATGCGCGGCCGGGGCCGACTCGGGCGGCCCGGTCCACGCAGGTAGCGCCGCCAGGACGGCCACGGTCCGGTCGGGATGGGCCAGCGCCCACGCGACGGCGACGGCGGCTCCGATCGAGACGCCGCCGACCACCACGCGACCGCTGCGCGGGGCGTCATCCAGGGCGGCCAGGTACCCGGTTATCAAGTGCTCCGGTTGGGGCGCAGGTGCCACCAGCACCCCGCCGGCATCGTGCACGGGACCGGAAAACGCCCGGTAGACGTAGTCTTCGTCGGAACCGGTTCCGGGCAATACCACGGCCGTGACTCCGCGAAAATCGACTGGCATTCCTTGATAGTGCTCTGCCATGGCGGGTACTCCGACCCCGGTGCATCGATACGTGTGGCGGAGGGGAACCAACAGGTCTACGGTGACCGTTGGCATAGATGGAATGCTGATCGCAAGAGAAGAGCTTCCGTAGCGACGTTGGAGTGTCAGGAGAGGCCATGAGGGCCCAAGGTTATCTGCGCCGGCTGACCCGTCGGTTGACGGAAGACCCCGAGCAGCGCGACGTCGAAGAGTTGTCGGACGAAGTGCTGACTACCGGCGCGCAGCGCGTCATCGATTGCCAGCGTGGTCAGGAGGTCACGATGGTGGGCACGCTGCGCAGCGTGGAAACAAACGGCAAAGGTTGCGCAGGTGGTGTACGTGCCGAGTTGTTCGACGGTAGCGACACGGTGACGTTGGTGTGGTTGGGCCAGCGCCGGATCCCCGGCATCGACTCGGGCCGTACGCTGCGGGTGCGCGGCCGGCTGGGCAAGCTGGAAAACGGGAGCAAGGCCATCTACAACCCGCACTACGAAATTCAGCGGTGACCATCTGCATCATCTGGGTCCGTCGTGAGTGCTAACCGCCTCAGCGCCGAGCGCCTGCTGGCCCAAGCAGGTGGCGTGAGCGGTCTGATCTATTCGTCGCTGCCGGTGGTCGTCTTTGTCGCGGTGTCCAGTGTGGCCGGACTGTTGCCCGCAATCGGGTCTGCCGTGGGCATGGCCGCGTTGGTGTTGCTATTGCGGCTGATTCGGCGGGAATCCACCCAGCCCGCCGTTTCCGGGTTCTTCGGGGTCGCCGTGTGTGCGCTGATCGCCTACCTGGTGGGTCAGTCCAAGGGCTATTTCTTGTTGGGCATTTGGATGTCGCTGCTGTGGGCGGTGATTTTCGCCCTGTCGGTGGTGATTCGCCGGCCCGCCGTCGGCGTCCTGTGGAGTTGGGCCGCCGGACGGGACCGCAGCTGGCGCGACATAGCCCGGGCCCGCTACGCGTTTGACATCGCCACGCTGGGTTGGACGCTGGTGTTCGCCGCCCGGTTCATCGTCCAGCGGCTTCTCTACGATGCCGACAAGACCGGCTGGCTGGGTGTCGCGCGCATCGGGATGGGCTGGCCGCTCACCGCGATGGCGGCGCTGGCGACATACGCCGCGATAAAGGCCGCTCAGCGGGCGATGCCGGTCCTCGAAGGCCCTGCGGTGGCAGGGGTGGTAGAAATCGATACCGACACCGGTCGCGAGCTCTAGCGGCTTGCGGGTGTGCGCTCGCGGCGTTGACCGTGTGTGACGGCTCTCAATACGCGGGCGCGGCGGGATTGCTGCCGACTGGGCCGGCCCTGGTCGCACCGGGAACAGCGGTAACTCACACTCGAGGACCGGGCTCACCGGCCGCCGGTGAGGTTGGCGGCAGCAACAGCCGGCTCAGCTCCTCCTCTGCCTCGGTGACCGCGACGAACAGCAATTCGTCGCCCCCTTCCAGCGGCTCATCGGCTTGCGGCACGATGACTCGCGGTCCGCGCAGGATCGTGACCAGTACCGCATCCCGCGGTAATTGCAACTTGCGTACGGGCTTGCCGCCCCAGGGTGTGTCGTCGGGCAGTGTGATCTCCACCAGGTTTGCCTGGCCCTTGCGGAATTCCATCAGCCGTACCAGGTCGCCGACGGCGACGGCCTCCTCGATCAGCGAGGCCAGCATGCGCGGAGTGGAAACCGCCACGTCAACGCCCCAGGCGTCGGTGAACAACCACTCGTTGCGGGGATCGTTGACTCGGGCCACCACCCGCGGCACCGCGAATTCGGTCTTGGCCAGCAGGCTGAGTACCACGTTGACCTTGTCGTCGCCGGTAGCGGCAACCACGACATCGAAATCCTCGAGGTGCACCGACTCCAGGAGGCTCAGCTCGCAGGCATCCCCCAATTGCCAATGCGCGGTCGGGATGGCATCGGGGTCAAGGTGGTCGCGATTGCGCTCGATCAGGGTCACATCGTGCCCATTTCCAATGAGTTCGCGGGTCACTGAGCGGCCGACGGCGCCGGCCCCGGCGACGACTACCTTCATCTGCGCCACTCCTTAACCCCGGCTCGAAGCCGGGCCGAGCCGGCGTCTTCGTCGTGGGCGCGCTTCATCTGCGCCACTCCTTAACCCCGGCTCGAAGCCGGGCCGAGCCGGCGTCTTCGTCGTCGGCGCGCTTCATTTGCGCGGCCCTGACTCGAAGTCCTCACTGGGCGGCAGGGCCGCAATGGCCACCGCCTCGGCCGCCCGGCCGGAGATGGCGGCAACGTAGACCTGATCGCCGGCCTGCAGGATCGTCTTCGGCTCGGGCAGCACCCCGGTTCCGAATCGGATCAGGAACGCCGCCCGAGCGCCGGTGGCCTGCTCCAAGTCTGTGACCCGGTGCCCGATCCAGTCCTCGTGCAAGATGACCTCGGCGACGGCGACGGTACCGGTGGGATCGCGCCACTTGGCGGTCTCAGTTTCGCGGAGCAACGCGTTGAGCAGCCGGTCGGTGGTCCAGGGCACCGTGGCGATCGTGGGGATACCCAGGCGTTCGTAGACCTCGGCGCGCTTGGCGTCATAGATGCGGGCGACCACTCGCGGCACACCGAAGGTTTCCCGGGCCAACCGTGCCGAGATGATGTTGGAGTTGTCTCCAGAGGACACCGCAGCGAATGCGTCGGCACCTTCGATGCCTGCCCGCAGCAGCACATCTCGGTCGAATCCCTGGCCAAGCACCCGCTCACCGGCAAACTCGGGGCTGAGCCTGTTGAAAGCGGTGCTGTCACGGTCGATGACCGCGACGTCGTGGCCGATGCGGGACAGCGCGTCGGCCACCGACGAGCCGACCCGGCCGCACCCCATCACTACCACTCGCACGTGACGTCCTCTCGGCCGTAGCTGCTTCGGTGCGCAAAATTCTCGCCCAGGGAACGCTACCGTCAAAGCCGTCGGGGCTTACCCTTGGCTCTCGTGTCCAAACTTTCCACCGCCGCGCGCCGGCTGCTGATCGGCAGGCCGTTTCGCAGCGACCGGCTGAGCCACACGCTACTGCCGAAGCGGATCGCGTTGCCGGTATTCGCCTCGGATGCGATGTCGTCGGTGGCCTACGCACCCGAAGAGATCTTTCTGATGCTGTCGGTGGCCGGTCTCGCCGCGTACTCCATGGCGCCGTGGATCGCACTGGCGGTGGCCGCGGTGCTACTCGTGGTGGTATCGAGCTACCGGCAGAACGTGCACGCCTATCCGTCGGGGGGCGGCGACTACGAAGTCGTCAGCACCAATCTGGGCCCGACCGCCGGTCTCGTGGTCGCCAGCGCCCTGATGGTCGATTATGTTCTCACAGTTGCGGTTTCGATCGCATCGGCGATGTCGAATATCGGTTCGGCGATCCCCTTCGTGTATGAGCACAAGGTGTTCTTCGCAGTGAGCGCCATCGTGCTGGTGACGGCGATGAACCTGCGGGGGGTCCGCGAATCCGGGCTGGCATTCGCCGTTCCGACCTATGCGTTCATCATCGGAGTCGGCGCGATGCTCTGTTGGGGGCTGTTCCGGATCTACGTGTTAGGCAACCCGCTGCGCGCCGAGTCCGCCGGATTCGTGATGCACGCCGAACACGGCAAGGTCGTCGGTGCCGCACTGGCATTCCTGGTAGCCCGCTCGTTCTCCTCGGGCTGCGCGGCACTGACGGGTGTGGAGGCGATCAGCAACGGGGTCCCGGCCTTTCAGAAGCCCAAGTCCCGCAACGCCGCCACGACACTGCTCATGCTGGGCACCATCGCGGTGACCTTGCTGATGGCCATGGTTCTGCTCGCCGTTGAAACCGGGGTCCAGGTCGTCGACGATCCGGAAACACAGCTGACCGGCGCCCCGCCCGGCTATCAACAAAAAACATTGGTCGCTCAATTGGCGCAGACCGTATTCGGTGGCTTCCACGTCGGGTTCTTGTTGATCGCCGCGGTCACCGCGCTGATCTTGGTGTTGGCGGCCAACACCGCGTTCAACGGCTTCCCGGTGCTCGGCTCGGTGCTGGCGCAGCACAGCTACCTGCCACGCCAGCTGCACACCCGCGGTGACCGGCTGGCGTTCTCCAACGGGATCTTGTTCCTCGCCGCGGCCGCCATCGCCGCGGTGATGGCCTTCCGCGCCGAACTCACCGCTCTGATCCAGCTGTACATCGTCGGTGTGTTCATTTCGTTCACGCTGAGCCAGATCGGGATGGTCCGGCATTGGACTCGGTTACTTCGCACCGAGACCGATCCCGCGGGCCGGCGCAAGATGATCCGCTCGCGGGTGGTCAACTCGGTCGGACTGGTGTCCACCGGCACCGTCCTGCTGATCGTCCTGGTCACGAAATTCCTTGTGGGCGCCTGGATTGCGATCGTCGCCATGGGCGCCCTGTTCATGCTCATGAAGCTGATCCGCCGCCACTATGACGCGGTCAACCGGGAGCTGGCGGAACAGGCCGCAGCGCAGGACAACGAAATCGTATTGCCCAGCCGCAATCACGCCGTGGTTCTGGTGTCGAAGTTGCATCTGCCGACACTGCGTGCGCTGGCCTACGCGCGGGCCACTCGTCCCGATGTGCTCGAGGCCGTCACGGTCAGCGTTGACGATGCCGAGACCCGTGACTTGGTTCACAAGTGGGAGGAAAGCGATATCAGCGTGCCGCTGAAGGTCATCGCTTCGCCCTACCGTGAGGTGACCCGTCCGGTTCTGGATTACGTCAAACGGGTCAGCAAGGAATCCCCGCGGACCGTGGTGACGGTGTTCATTCCGGAGTATGTGGTGGGCAGGTGGTGGGAGCAGCTGTTACACAACCAGAGCGCGCTGCGGCTCAAGGGCAGGTTGCTGTTCATGCCGGGGGTGATGGTGACATCGGTTCCTTGGCAACTGACTTCGTCGGAGCGGGTGAAGACGCTACAGCCTCATGTGGCTCCCGGCGATGCGCGGCGAGGCATTTTCGATTGACCCTGGCACCCGAACTGACGCTGGTCACCGGCGCGCCCGCGAATGGCGGTAGCTGTGTGGCGCGCCACGAAGGCCGGGTGGTCTTCGTCCGCAATGCCTTGCCCGGGGAGCGGGTGCGGGTGCGGGTCATCTCCGAGCGTCAATCCTATTGGCACGCAGAGGTTATCGAGGTGCTCGATCCGTCTCCGGACCGGATCGAGTCGTTGTGCCCGATTGCCGGGGCGAATGGCGCCGGCTGTTGCGATCTGGCTTTTGCCGCCCCGGAAGCGGCGCGGGCGCTCAAGGCGCATGTGGTAGCCGATCAACTGAAACGGCTCGGCGGATACAACTGGTTCGGCGCGGTCGAACCGCTTTCGGATGCTGGTCCTACCGGTTGGCGCACCCGGGTGCGACTCGAGGTGGGACCCTCCTGTCGCGTCGGCTTTCACCGCTACCACAGCAGCGCGTTGGTGACCGATTTGCATTGCGGGCAGGTGCCCGCCGGGATGCTCGACGACCTGAACCCTGGTCGTTCCTGGCCGCCCGGCGGCCAGCTGAATGTGGTCCTCGACGACGACGGCCAGCGTCACGTGGTGCTTACGGTCCGTCACGGCCGAAGGGTCACCACCAGAGTCGTCGAGGGTAGCTATCACGCGGTACAGCGGGTCGGCAGGCGCAGTTGGCGGGTGCCGGTGACGGCTTTCTGGCAGCCGCACCGGGATGCGGCGGGCGTGTACAGCCGCCTGGTCGCGGACTGGGCTGAGGCGGGTGTCGGCATGACCGCGTGGGATCTCTACGGCGGCGCCGGCGTTTTTGCCGCGGTGCTGGGTGAGGCGGTCGGAGAGTCGGGGCAAGTATTGACCGTCGATAGCGCGCGTGCAGCGTCGAGGACCGCCCATGCTGCGCTGGCCGATCTGCCGCAGGTAGCCGTCGTCAACGATTCGGTGCGGCGGGCTTTGTCGGGTCAATCTCGTGCCGACGTCGCGGTGCTGGACCCGTCGCGCACCGGCGCCGGGCGCGACGTGATCAACCTGCTGGCCGCCGCGCGGGTGCCGCGTATCGTACATATCGGTTGTGAAGCAGCATCTTTCGCGCGCGATATCGGCCTCTACCGCAGTCATGACTATGTGGTGGAGAAGATCAAGGTGTTCGACGCGTTCCCGCTGACTCATCACGTGGAGTGCATTGCGCTGTTGACCTGCTAGGCGCGATCCCGCGCCGAGACTGCGATGAGCGTGCGCACCAAGGCACTTGGCGCGCAGTGGGCGCAGGCTCGACGCCATCAGTGCAGTCTCGACGGGGTCCTGCCTGCATCGCTGTGCTCACCGGCCCGCGGCTATCCCAATACGAAGTAGCGCAGCCACAAGTAGATCGCCGACAACGCGATTGAGACCGCGGTGACCACAAAGCCTTTGCGGGTGAATTCCCAGAACGAGATGGGAGTGCCTGCGCGCCTGGCGATTCCGAGCATGACGACGTTGGCGCTGGCTCCCACCGCGGTCAGGTTGCCCCCGAGGTCGGCGCCCAGCGCCAGCGCCCACCACAGCGTGTTGGGGTGGATGTGACCCGGCATGGCTGCGACCAGTTCGGTGACGATCGGTGTCATCGTGGCCACATAAGGAATGTTGTCGATGATGCCCGATATCGGTGCTGAGGCGCCGAGGATCAGGAATACCGTGAGTGTTTCGTTGCCGCCGGTCAACTCGGTCGCGGCCCGTGCCAGCTTGTCGACGACGCCCGTCTTCACCAGAGCGCCGACCATGACGAACAATCCCGCGAAGAACAGCAGGGTGTCCCATTCGACGCTGGACAGGTAATCCGAGCGCTCCAGTCCCGAGATCACGACGAGGACGCCGGCGCCCAGCAACGCCACCACGGACGGCTGGATGTGCAGCACCGGATGGGCGACGAACGCGGCGAACACCAGCAGCAGCACCACGCCGCACTTGATCAGCAGCCCGGTATCGCGGATGGCTTCCCGTTCGTCGAGCGACATGACGTCGGCCACCCGGTCGGCCTCGACCGCGATGGAGCCGAACAGGACGGGCAGCAGGGCGACGAAGACGACGAGCACGATCAGCACGATCGGCGCCATGTGGATCAGGAAGTCGTTGAACGTCAACCCCGCTCGGCTGGCGATGATGATGTTGGGCGGATCGCCGACCAGCGTCGCCGCGCCGCCAATGTTGGATGCGAAGACCTCGGCCATCAGGAATGGCGACGCGTTGATCGCCAGCCGGTCGCATACCAGCAGCGTGACCGGCGCGATCAACAGCACCGTGGTGACGTTGTCCAGCATGGCCGAACCGAACGCCATGACCAGCACCAGCAGGATCATGATCCGGCGCGGAGAGCCCTTCGCGCGTTTGACCGCCCAGATGGCCACGTATTCGAAGACGCCGGTCTGGCGCAGCACGCCGACGATGATCATCATGCCCAGCAGCAAAAAGATGACGTCCCAATCGATCCCGGTCTGCGACGAATAGAACGCGTCGTGGGAGCCGACGACCCGAACCGCGAGCATGATCCCCGCTCCCGCCAGCGCCACCAGGGTCTTGCTGACCCGGTCGCTGGCGATCAGTGCGTAGGCGACCACGAATATCGTGATGGCGATGACGCTCATCGGCTGTCCTCCATCGTTTTCGCTGCGATTCGGTCATCCCAACGCGAAGTAGCGCACCCAGAGGTATAGCGCTGCCAGCGCCAGCGACATGATCGTCACCACAATGCCCTTGCGGGTGAACTCCCAAAACGAGATGGGATTGTCCGCCCTTTTGGCGATGCCCAGGATGACGACGTTGGCGCTGGCGCCGATGGCGGTGAGGTTGCCGCCGAAGTCGGTGCCCAGCGCCAAGGCCCACCACAGCACGTCCGGGTTTCCCCGGTCGATGAGCACCGGTGTCAGCTCGGCGACGATCGGCGTCATGGTCGCGGCATAGGGAACGTTGTTGACGACGCCGCTGATCACCAGCGATGCGGCCAGGATCACCATCGTCGCCAACAAGGTGTTGCCGCCGGTCGCGGTGACGGCCAACTCCGCCATCTGCTTGACGACACCCGTCTTCACCAGGGCGCCGACCATGATGAACAGGCCGGCGAAGAACAACAGCGTGTCCCATTCGACGCTGGACAGGTAATCGGACTGCTCCAGCCGGGAGACGACGACCAGGATCCCGGCGCCGACGAGGGCCACCATGGACGGCTTCAGATGCAGTGGCTCATTGGCGATGAACGCCGCGAACACCGCGGCGAGGACGACACCACACTTGATCAGTAGCCCGTGATCGCGGATGGCCTCTTTTTCTTCGAGCTGCATCACATCGGCAACCCGATCCGGGTCGGCGGCGAAGGCGCCGGGAAACAGCCGCGGCAGCATCAAGGTGAAGACCGCGACCACGATCACGACGATCGGGGCCAGGTGGATCAGGAAGTCGTTGAAGCTCAGGCCTCCCCGGCTGGCGATCACGATGTTGGGTGGATCGCCGACCAAGGTGGCCGTGCCGCCGAGGTTGGAGGCGAGCGCTTCGGCGATCAAATACGGGGCGGCGTTGATCGCCAGCCGGTCGCACACCAGCAGCGTGACGGGGGCGATCAGCAACACCGTGGTGACGTTGTCCAGCAGGGCCGAAGCGATCGCGGTGACCAGTACCAGCAGGATCATGATCCGCAGTGGCGACCCGCGGGCTCGCTTGGCCGCCCAGATCGACACGTATTCGAACACCCCGGTCTGGCGCAGCACACCGACGATGATCATCATGCCCAACAGCAAAAAGATGACGTCCCAATCGATTCCGGTCTCGTGGGAATAGAAGACGTCCTCGGAGTTGATGACCGGCAGCGCGACCACGATCGCTGCGCCCGTCAGCGCCACCAGCGTCTTGTTGACGCGTTCGCTGGCGATCAGTGCGTAGGCAACCACAAAGACCGCGAGCGCGAACACGCTCATCGGATAGTTGCCTGTGCTGCCGCTGAATCCCGTGCGATCAACGCTGCAGCGCCGCTGCTAGGAGGCGCGATGCGGTGATCACCCCGTGCAACTTGCCGTTCTTGACCACCGCGAGCAACGGGCTGCGCAGCCGGGCCATGATCGCGGCCACCTCGATGATGGTGTCGTCGGCGTTGACCGGCGGAACTTCGGCCAGGTGGTCGGGCAACACGTCGCGAACCGTCTTGCCGCTCAACTTTTCGGCGCAGCGGTCGGCCATTGATTCGTTGAGCACGCCGGCCAGCGAAGGGTCGTCCTGGACATAGCGGGGCACCAGGAATCGCACAACCTGAGAGGCCGGCAATACCGCGTACGGCGTTCCCGACGGTTTGGTGACCAGCAGCCCGGGCAGGCCGTGCTCGGCCAGCAGGCGAGCCGCGTCCAGCGCGTTCGAATTGATGTCGATAACCGGAAAATCTTCGGCGATATCCTCGGCCCGCATAGGGCGACGATACGTCGCTTTTCCGGTCGCGGTCAGCTCTGTTGGGCCCATAATGTTCTTTCGCGTCGTCGGGCATTGCTGGTATCACTCGACGCCGACCAGGCTTCCCGGCTCACCGGCCACTGACGTTATCAAGGTCGCTCACGAGGGCTAAATCGGCCCTTGCTGCGTACACTGGCGGGATGCTGCAACAGATCCGTGGGCCCGCCGATCTGCAGCACCTTTCCCAGGAACAGCTACGGGAGCTGGCCCAGGAAATCCGTGAGTTTCTGATCCACAAGGTTGCCGCGACCGGGGGACACCTCGGGCCGAACCTGGGGGTCGTGGAACTGACGCTGGCGCTGCATCGGGTGTTCGATTCACCGCACGACCCGATCATCTTCGACACGGGTCATCAGGCCTACGTCCACAAGATGCTGACCGGACGCGCCCAGGATTTCGAAAGCCTGCGCAAAAAAGGTGGGCTGTCGGGTTATCCGTGCCGCGCCGAAAGCGAACACGACTGGGTGGAGTCCAGTCATGCCAGTGCGGCGCTGTCGTATGCCGACGGCCTGGCCAAGGCGTTCGAGTTGACCGGGCACCGCAATCGGCACGTGGTGGCGGTGGTGGGCGACGGCGCGCTCACCGGCGGCATGTGCTGGGAGGCGCTGAACAATATCGCCGGGTCGCACCGGCCGGTGATCATCGTGGTCAACGACAACGGCCGCAGCTACGCCCCGACCATCGGCGGTGTCGCCGATCATTTGGCCACGCTGCGGCTGCAGCCGGCCTACGAGCAGATGCTGGAGAAGGGCCGCGATGTGGTGCGTGCGGTGCCGCTGGTCGGTGAGGTGTGCTACCACTTCCTGCACAGCGTCAAAGCCGGCATCAAGGACTCTCTGTCACCGCAGCTGATGTTCACCGACCTCGGGCTGAAGTACCTCGGACCTGTCGACGGGCACGACGAACGGGCGGTGGAGGTGGCGCTGCGCAAGGCCCGTGGATTCGGCCGCCCGGTGATCGTGCATGTCGTCACCCGCAAAGGAATGGGCTATGCCCCGGCCGAAGCCGACGAGGCCGAGCAGATGCACTCCACCGTCCCCATCGACCCGGTGACCGGGCAGGCCACCAAGACGGCCGGCCCGGGCTGGACGGCAACGTTCTCCGACGCGCTGATCGGTTACGGCACAAAGCGGCGCGACATCGTCGCCATCACCGCGGCCATGCCCGGACCCACCGGGCTGACGGCATTCGGGCAGCGCTTCCCGGACCGGTTGTTCGACGTCGGTATCGCCGAGCAGCACGCGATCACCTCGGCCGCCGGACTGGCGATGGGCGGTATGCACCCCGTGGTCGCGATCTATTCGACGTTCCTGAACCGCGCTTTCGACCAGATCATGATGGACGTGGCGCTGCACAAGCTGCCGGTCACCATGGTGCTGGACCGCGCCGGCATCACCGGCGCGGATGGCCCCAGCCACAACGGCATGTGGGACTTGTCGATGCTGAACATCGTGCCCGGCATCCGGGTGGCCGCACCCCGAGACGCCACTCGGCTGCGCGAGGAACTCGGTGAGGCGCTCGACGTCACCGACGGCCCGACGGCCTTGCGGTTTCCGAAAGGTGATGTCGGGGAAGATATTCCGACGCTGGAGCGGCGGGCCGGAGTGGACGTGCTCGCGCTGCCGGCCGAGGGCCTGAACCACGATGTGCTGCTGGTGGCGGTGGGCCCGCTGGCCGTGATGGCGCTGGCGGTGGCCAAGCGGCTGCACAACCAGGGCATCGGGGTGACGGTGATCGATCCGAGATGGGTGCTGCCGGTGCCCGACGGTGTTCGCGAGCTGGCGGTGCGGCACAAGCTGCTGGTCACGCTGGAGGACAACGGGGTCAACGGCGGCGTGGGCTCAGCGGTGTCGGCCGCATTGCGGCATGCGGAGATCGACGTGCCGTGCCGCGACGTCGGGCTGCCGCAGGAGTTCTTCGATCACGCGTCACGAGGTGAGGTGTTGGCCGATCTGGGGCTGACCGACCAGGATGTGGCCCGCCGCATCACCGGTTGGGTTGCCGCGCTGGGGATGTCAGAAGCGGGCGGGTACGGCCGGTCTCTGGGGACGGCGTCGGAGATCAGCGAGCGTCTCGACTAGGGATTGTCGCTCTCGGGTTGGGCATTGGCCCGGGCCACCGCGGCAGCCAGCACCGGCACCACCAGTCGGCGCTGCCACGCCCGCGCATGGCCGGCCCGCAGGAACTCGTCGATCGCGTTGGCGGCGCCCTCGAGCGAATCCGCCCACTCCCAGCACAGCCGTCGCACCAACTCGGGCGAAACCAGGTTTTCCGTCGGCACCCCCACCCGCTGCGACAGTTCCGACAGCGCCGCGCGGACCGCCTCCAACCGGGCGGCCGCCTCGGGTTTCCGCCTGCTCCACCTCGCCGGCAGCGGGGGCCCGTTGGCCGACTCGGTTACCTCGGGTGGATTTTGGTTTTCCCGGGCCGCTTCCAGCGCCGCCAGCCACGTCGCGGCATTACGACGCTGGTTGCGCCCGCCGAACACCGGCAACGCGACGAGGTCCTCGACCGATCTCGGGTCTGCGATGGCCGCGTCGACGATGGCCGAGTCCGGCAGGATCCGGCGCGGCGCGATGTCGCGCAGCTGGGCAATCCGGTCCCGGGCCAGCCACAGCTCGCGAACCGCGGCCAATCCCCGGCGGTCACGCACCTTGTGGATGCCGGAGGTTCGCCGCCAGCGGTCCGGCCGCGCCGAAACCGCGGACGACCTCGATTCGTATTTCCGAAGATGCTCGAATTCCTCTGCGGCCCAACCGGTTTTTCCTTGTTCGGTCAGCACCTGCGAGATCGCTGCGCGCAGCTCGATCAGCAGCTCGACGTCGAGGGCGGCATAGTTCAGCCAGGCCGGTGGCAGCGGACGCTTGGACCAGTCGGCGGCACCGTGGCCCTTGGCCAGCCCCATCCCCAGCAGCCGCTCGACCATGGTCGCCAAGTTCACCCGATCGAACCCGGCCAGGCGTCCCGCCAGTTCGGTGTCGTAGAGCGCCGACGGCCGCATGCCGACCTCGGCCAGACACGGCAGGTCCTGATCGGCGGAGTGCAGGATCCACTCGTCTTCCCCGAGCACCTCGGCGACCGGCTGCAGCACGGTCGCCGGCTCGCCGCCGTGGCTGACCGGGTCGATCAGTACGGTGCCGGCGCCGGCCCGCCGGATCTGGATCAGATAGGCCCGGTTGGAGTAGCGAAAACCCGACGCCCGCTCGGCGTCCACTGCAAAGGGCCCGTAGCCGCGGTCCAAGAGCTCCGCCGCGGCTTCGATCTGGCCGACGGTCACCGACAGCTCCGGTATCCCCTGCGCCGGACGCAGTAGTGGCGTCGGCCCGGGTGCCGTGCTGCCCGACGGTTCGGTCTCCGCCGGAGACGGATCGGGGCACATGTCAGGCGCGTGACCGCGAGCTCAGGTCGATGACCCCGGTCGGGGGTAGGCCCGCGGCATGTTCGAGAACATCGCAGAACGCCTCGACGTGGCTGCCCACCTCGGGTGTGGTGGCCGTCCACGACGCCCGCAGCTCGAGCTGGTGGGCGCGCGGCGGTCCGGAGATATCGCCGTAGCGCACCGAGGTGGTGGCGGTGACGGTGCCGCCCAGCGCGGTCATGTGCTCGGTGCGCGACTCGAGGGCCTCCACCAGCCAGCTCCACGCCACCTCGGGCAGCAACGGATCGATGGCTTCCTGTGAGTCGAGGTCGGCCTGGATGTAGGCGACCAGGCGAATGGTGCCGTCCCAGGCGTCGGAGCCCTCCGGGTCGTAGAGCAGGATGAGCCGGCCGAACGCGTCACCTTCGGACCGCTCGGGGACGATGTCGAGATCGGGATGTTTGACCTCGGCTCCCAGCGCGTAGCTGTAGGGCGCCAGCCGCTGCGGCGGACGGATGGGGCCGAGTTCGATCTCCGGGCGCACGGTGACAGCGTTCATGGCCGCGACCGCCTCGCGGAAGGGGGCCGGTTCGGGTGCGGTCACGAGCTCCGCTCCTGCTCGTCGCTGCGCTCCGCATGGTCGTCGGCGCGGGTCACAAAATCCGACGGTAGACCTAACGTCCGACACGCGCAGACAGGCGCGCCGAATCATGCTCAGCCCCCGGAACCGGCGCCAAATCGCGCCGGGCGCTTCTCGCGGTGCGCGGCCAATCCTTCCCGCACGTCAGGGCCGCTGAAGCTGAGGAATTCCAGGCCCAGCGACGTTTCGAAGGCGGGCCCGAACATGCGGTACCAGTGATTGAGACTGTGCTTGGTCCAGCGGATCGCGTGTTGGGCGCCCTGCGCCAGATTCTCGGCAAGGCTCGTCGCGGTGGCAAGCACGTCGTCGTCGTCGACGCACGTCGAGACCAGGCCGATGCGCTCGGCTTCCGCACCGGACAGCGGCTCACAGGTCAGCAGGTAGTACTTGGCTTTGGCCATGCCCACCAGCAGCGGCCAGCAGATGGCGGCGTGGTCCCCGGCGGCCACCCCGAGCTTGGTGTGTCCGTCGATGATCTTCGCGGTCCGCCCCGCCACCGAGATGTCGGCCAGCAGGGCCACCACCAGGCCGGCGCCGACGGCCGGTCCGCGGATCGCCGAGACCACCGGTTTGTCGAGGTTGATCAGGTTGAGCACCAGATCGCGGGCCTCGCGCATGATGCGGACCCGGTCGTGGTAGTCACCCATGGTCTGGTCGATCAGGTCGAAGCTGCCGCCGGAGGAAAACGCTGTGCCCTCACCACGCACCAGCACCACCCGCACGGCCGGGTCGCGGTCGATCACCGGCCAGATGTCGGCCAGGTCGCGATGCATCTGCGGCCCGACCGAATTCAGGCCGGGGGAGTCCAGAACCAGGTTCAGCACGCCGTTATCGGTGGGTTCTATTCGCAGACTTGGGAACTCGTCGTAGTCGACGGGCGGGTGGCGCACTGGCATACCAGGATGTTACGCACGGGCTGATCGGCTGCCGACCAGGGCGTCTGCCTTGACGTCACCGCGCACGATCCGCTCGGCCAGCCGCGAGGCCAGCGCCATGATGGTCAGCGCCGGGTTGGCGCTGCCCTGGGTGGGGCACACCGAACCGTCGGCGATGAACAGGTTGGGCACCGCCCAGCTTCGCTGGTCGGAGTTGACGACGCTGCTCTCGGGGTCGCTGCCCATCCGGGCGCCGCCGATGAGGTGGGCGAAGCGCTGGATGGTCAGCACATCCTGCGCGCCGGCGGCGTGCAGGATGTTGGTGATCACCTGAGTGGAGTACTCCATGTTGGCCTTGTCGTTGTCCGACAGGTGGTAGTCGAAACGGGCGATGGGCAGCCCGTAGTGATCGGTCTCCTCGGCCAGGGTGACGCGGTTGTCGGCGTGCGGGAGCAGCTCGTTGAGCACGCCGATGGTGGACCAGTGGTTGTAGTCGCGCATGTATTCGCGTAGCGCCGCGCCCCAGTGCCCGTCGGCCAGCACATGCTCGGCCCAGCCGATCGGCAGCGGGGACACGGTTTGGATGGAGAATCCGCGGGCGAAGCCGCGATCGGGATCGGTTTCGTAGAACTGCTCCGAGGACACCTCCGGCGGCGGCGCCTTGTACATGCGCAATTCCTCGGGCCAGCGGCCCGCGGTCTGCGATGCTCCCTGCACCATGACGTAGCGGCCCACCTGGTCGTGGTTGTTGCACAATCCCTTCGGGAAACGTGGACTGGCGGAGTTGAGCAGCAACCGTGGTGTTTCGATCGAATATCCAGCCACTGCAACCACTTTAGCGCGCTGAAACCGCTCACGGCCCCTACCTCCGTCGAAATACGTTACCCCGCTTGCATTTCCGTTTTCGTCGAGCTCGACTCGGCTGGCCATGCAATTGCCTCGGATCTCGACGCCGTGGGTCAGCGCGTCGGGCAGGTGAGTGACGTACGGGCTGGCCTTGGCGTTGACCTTGCAACCCTGCAGGCAATAGCCCCGGTAGATGCAGTGCGGCCGGTTACCGAAGGTGCCGTTGACGATGCCGACCGGGCCGACCCGCATCTCGATGCCGAGATTCATCGCGCCTTCCCACAGCTTCATCGCAGCGCCCGAAACCGGATGCGGCGCATGCGGATAGCGGTGCGGATATCCCCACGGCCAGTCCTGACCGGCCACCGGCAGCTCGAGCTCGAGGCGCTCGTAGTGTGGCCGCAGGTCGGCGTAGCTGATCGGCCAGTCGGCGCCGACCCGGTCGCGGGTGAAGGTCTCGAAGTCGCTGGGATGAAAGCGCGGCGTGTAGCCGGCGTAGTGCACCATCGACCCGCCCACGCCGCGACCGGAGTTGTTCTTGCCCAGCTCGACCGGATCCGATCCGCCGATGATCCGCTTCTGCGTCCAGTACAACTCGTGCGACCCCGCCTCGTCGGACACCCAGTCCTCGTCGGGGTGCCAGAACGGGCCGGCCTCCAGGATCACGATGCGCCAGCCGGCCCGGGCCAGCCGCTGGGCCAGCACCGAACCACCGGCGCCGGCGCCGACGACCACCAGGTCGACCTCCTCGTTGTCGGAGTAACGGCGCATGGTGGACTCGCCGGGCAGGTCACGGGAGTGCACGTCGAGCAGGAACCGCGAATCGTTGTCGCGCGGCCCGAGCGAGCCCTTGAGCAGCCCGCGCCAGAAATCACCCATCGATGTGTTCCTGTTCGACAGTGGCGACGGGGTCTTCGGAGGTGGCGCCCGGGGCTTCGAACGGCTCCCGGCTTCCCACGCCGCCCAGCCGCATGAAGCCCCGGGGATAGGCCGGCCCGCCGAAGCCGATCTCGTTCCATGCCCACGGGTGGCTGTAGAAGCCGCTCAGGGTCATGCGCATCACCACCGACCAGGCCCGGGAGACATTCACTTTCTCCCACATGCCGCCGGACAGCTCGCCGTCGGCGAACTGCTGCACCACCGATTCGCGGGTCGCCAGGTCGGCCGCCGCGAACGACTCCGCGCCGGCGGCGCGGGCGGACTCATCGAGGCCGGACAGCACCAGCCGCCAGGTGTCGCGGTCGTCGGGCATGTCGTCGTATTGATAGCCGTCCAGCCGGCCATCGGCGAGCTTGGCGTCGACGAACTCGGCCACCGGTATCCGCGGCTCGGCGTCCTGGGCCAGGACGGTGTCACAAAAGGCGCGCAGCGCCGGCTCCTGCGGCGCTTCGAAGAACCGCAGTGGCCCCGGCTTGTCCAGCCGGGCCAACACCACCCGCCGGGTGGCCGCGTCCCAGCTGTCGACAGTCGACAGCACGTCATAGTCGGGATAGCGGCCGATCATTTGCGGGGTTACGCCGCGGCGCTGGCGCGGCAGCCACGACGGATGCAGCGGCTTGCCGTCCGGTCGCAGCTTCGGCAGGTGCTGCCCGTTCGCGATGTCAGGCACGGCGCTACTTCTCCCGTCGCAAGACCGCGGCCAGCAGACCCATCGCCCCGACGATGCTCATCAGGCCGGGCGCGGCGATGGGCGGACCCATCGGCACGTTGTAGTAGTACAGCCGCCACCCGCCGGGCCGGCGCGCGACGCCGCGCGCGTGGAAATACTGGCCCATCAACCCGTTCGCCGCGTACACCGCGGCCGTGACCGGCAACCACCGCTTGGCCCAGCGCTTGGAGAACACCCCGCCCACCCCGGCAACCACCACCGGCGGGGTGACCACGATCGGGCTCCACATCCATTTGTTGCCGAAGCTGGCGCGATAGTGCTCGAAGTAGATCTCCGCGGTGGTCACCAGCGCCGCAAACGCCGTCAGCCCCGACAACGACCGCTCGAAGCGACCGTGGGCGACGTTGTGCAACACCCGGTCGACGAAATACTCCGCCTCCTCGGCCAAATGCCCGCTAGGTGCCGAATCTCGAGTCAGCAACATTGAACCCGTCTCCTTGCCTGCCATCTATGAGTCTTCGAGGGGCGAACTTCCGCGCACTGCGGCGACCGCTGTATTGGGCAGTACCCCAACAACCCCTGGGGCACACGTGCCGGTGTGCGCGTCATGGCAGCATTGGGGCCAGTGAATACTCCTGCGCGTACCCGACGCGAGCTTCCGCACTCGCCCTATCTGGCCGCGGTGGGCGGCCGCAAACCCAGCCGGGTGCCGGTGTGGTTCATGCGGCAGGCCGGCCGGTCGCTGCCCGAGTACCGGGCGCTGCGCCAACGGCACAGCATGCTGGACGCCTGTCTCGTGCCGGACGTGGCCTGCGAGATCACCCTGCAGCCGGTACGGCGCTACGGTGTGGACGCGGCGATCCTGTTCTCCGACATCGTGGTGCCACTGCGGGCTGCGGGCGTAGAGCTGGACATCGTGGCCGACGTGGGCCCGGTGATCGCCCACCCGGTACGCACCGCCACCGATATCGAACACATCAAACCCCTTGACCCACAAGCCATTCAGCCGGTGCTGGACACCGTTCAGCTGTTGGTCGCGGCGCTGGGCGATGTCCCGCTGATCGGTTTCGCCGGTGCGCCGTTCACGCTGGCGTCCTACTTGATCGAGGGCGGACCCAGCCGCCACTACGTCCGCACCAAGGCGATGATGCTGGCCGAGCCGGCGAGCTGGCATGCGCTGATGAGCAAGCTGACCGACCTCACCATCGAGTTTCTGCGCGGACAGATCGACTCCGGCGTGGATGCCATTCAGGTTTTCGACTCCTGGGCGGGAATGTTGTCGCTGGCCGACTACCGCCAATATGTGTTGCCGCACAGCGCACGGGTGTTCGACACGCTGGCCGAACAGGGCGTGCCGATGACGCATTTCGGGGTCGGCACCGCCGAGTTGCTGGGCGCCATGTCGGAGGCGCTCAAACCCGCACCGGCGACCGTCGTCGGCGTCGACTGGCGGACCGCGCTGGCCGATGCGGCCGCCAGGGTGCAACCGGGCACGGCGCTGCAGGGCAACCTCGATCCGGTGGTGCTGCTGGCGGGCTGGCCGGTGGTGGAACGCGCCGCCCGCGCCGTCGTCGACGACGGACGCCGTGCGGTCGACGCGGGCGCGGCCGGGCACGTCTTCAACCTCGGCCACGGGGTGTTGCCGCAGACCGATCCCGGGGTGCTGACCGAACTGGTTTCGCTGGTCCATTCGCTATGAGCCGGCGCTCGTATTGCGTTGTGGGCGGCGGGATCTCGGGCTTGACGGCGGCGTACCGGCTGCGGGCCGCCGCCGGTGCCGACGCGACCATCACGGTGTTCGATCCCGCTGACCGGCTCGGCGGGATCTTGCGCACCGAGCTGGTCGGCGGACAACCGATGGATGTGGGCGCCGAAGCGTTCGTGCTGCGCCGGCCCGAGATGCCGGCGCTGCTGGCCGAGTTGGGCCTGGCCGAGCATCAACGCGCCACCACCGGCGCCCGCCCGCTGATCTACAGCCAGCAGCTGCACGCGCTGCCCACCGGCACGGTGATGGGAATCCCGTCGTCGGCGGCGTCGCTGGCCGGTCTCGTCGACGACGCCACGGTGGCGCGCATCGAGGGCGAGCCCGGTCGTCGGTTCAGCTGGCGCCAGGGCAGTGATCCTGCGGTGGCCGAGTTGGTGGCTGACCGGTTCGGCGAGCAGACGGTGGCCCGGTCGGTGGACCCGCTGTTGTGCGGGGTGTATGCGGGCTCGGCGGCGACGATCGGGTTGCGCGCCGCGGCTCCCGGCGTGGCGGCCGCGCTCGATCACGGCGCCGCCAGCTTGACCGACGCGGTTCGGCAGGCGTTGCCGCCTGCCGTCGATGGACCGGTGTTCGGTGCGCTCGACGGCGGCTACCAGGTACTGGTCGACGACTTGGTTGCCCGTAGCCGCCTGAACTGGGTGCGCGCCGCCGTGACGCAGCTCGAGCCAGGCTGGGAGTTGAATGACGAAACCGGTGCTCGGTGGCATGCCGACGCGGTGATCCTGGCCATCCCGGCCCCGCGCCTGGTGCGGCTGCTAGCCGGCTCGGCCGGCCTGGCCCCGCGCAGCGTGGCTGCGGCGGGCCGGATAACAAGTGCCTCGTCGGCGGTGGTGGCGCTGGCGGTGCCGCTTGACACCCCGTTTCCGCAGTGTTCCGGTGTGCTGGTGGCCAGCGGCGAGCAGTTGCGGGCCAAGGCGATCACGTTGTCGTCCCGCAAGTGGGGCCCGCGCGGGGACAGCCAACTACTGCGGCTGTCGTTCGGCCGCTTCGGCGACGACCTGGTCGAGCGCGCGTCCGACGAGGAGCTACTGGCTTGGGCGCTCGACGACCTGGCCACGGTGTTCGGCGTGACCGTGGACCCGATCGAATATCGCGTGCAGCGCTGGATCGAGGCGATGCCGCAGTACGGCCCGGGTCACGCGGATCTGGTCGCCGAGGTGCGTGCGGGCCTGCCTTCGGGATTGGCTGTGGCGGGCAGCTACCTCGACGGGATCGGGGTGCCAGCCTGTGTGGCGGCCGCGGGCCTGGCGGTCACCGGAATCGTCGAGGCCCTGTGAGGCCCTGAGAAGGTCCAGCCGCACAAGTGGCACGATGGGTGCCATGGCCCGCCCCGACGCGAAACTGGACTATGCCGCCTTGAACGCGACAATCCGCTACCTGATGTTCTCGGTCTTCGCGGTGCGTCCCGGCGAACTCGGTGAGCAACGCGACGGCGTGGTGGAGGACGCTGCAATGTTCTTCAAGCAGCAGGAGGAACGCGGTGTGGTGGTGCGCGGCCTCTACGACGTCGCCGGTCTGCGCGCCGACGCCGATTTCATGATCTGGACCCATGCCGAGCGGGTGGAAGCACTGCAGGCCACCTATGCCGACTTCCGGCGCACCACCGTCCTGGGGCGGGTCTGTACTCCGGTGTGGAGCAGTGTGGCGCTGCACCGGCCGGCGGAGTTCAACAAGAGTCACATTCCGGCGTTTCTGGCCGGCGAGGAGCCGGGTTCCTACATCTGTGTGTATCCCTTTGTGCGGTCTTATGAGTGGTATCTGCTGCCCGACGAGGAGCGTCGCCGCATGCTCGCCGAGCATGGCATGGCCGCCCGCGAATACAAGGACGTCCGGGCCAACACGGTGCCGGCGTTCGCGCTGGGCGACTACGAATGGATCCTGGCGTTCGAGGCGCCCGAATTGCACCGCATCGTCGACCTGATGCGGGAGCTGCGGGCCACCGACGCCCGGCGGCACACCCGTGCCGAGACACCGTTTTTCAGCGGGCCGCGGGTGCCGGTGGAGCAGCTGGTGGGATCGCTGCCATGACCGCGCCGGCGACGATCCAGAGCGAAGCGATGAGGAGGGGGCGGCGGTCATGACTGAGCCTGACCCTGCCGACCCCACCCGCTTCGAGGAGATGTATTGCGACGACCGCGTCGCACACGGCCTTCCGGCGGCCACGCCGTGGGACATCGGCGGCCCGCAGCCGGTGGTCCGGCAGCTCGTCGCCCTGGGCGCGATCAAGGGGGAGGTGCTCGACCCGGGCACCGGGCCGGGCCACCATGCCATCTACTACGCCGCCAAGGGCCTCTCGGCCACCGGAATCGACGGGTCGGTGGCCGCCATCGAGCGTGCCCGGGACAACGCGCGCAAGGCCGGCGTATCGGTGGACTTGCGGGTGGCCGACGCCACCAAGTTGGAAGGGTTGGACGGCCGGTTCGACACCGTCGTCGACTGCGCCTTCTATCACACGTTCAGCACGGCCCCGGAGCTACGGCAGTCCTACGTGCAGGCGCTGCACCGGGCGACCAAACCGGGCGCGCGCCTGTACATGTTCGAGTTCGGCGAGCACGACGTCAACGGCTTCACCATGGAGCGGTCGTTGTCGGAGAGCGACTTTCGTGACGTGCTGCCGGTCGGTGGCTGGGAGATCACCTACCTGGGGCCGACGACCTATCAGATCAATCTCAGCGTCGAATCGATCGAGATGATGGCGGCGCGAAATCCCGACCTGGCCGATGAGGTGCGGCCCATGCTGGAACGGTTCCGGGCGATGGAACCATGGCTGGTCGGCGGCCGGGTACACGCTCCGTTCTGGGAAGTGCACGCCACTCGGCTGGACTGACGGATGCCGCTGAGGGCAGATCCGCCGAAACTGAATTTCTGCTGCCAAAGTGCGAGTAAGGGTCGGTGAAATTACCGGCTCGGCGTGGCTAGCCCGTCGGGACCAGGCGCAGCGAGATCGAGTTGATGCAATAACGCTGATCGGTTGGCGTCGGATAACCCTCGCCGGCGAACACGTGACCGAGGTGGCTGTGGCAGTTCGCGCAGAGCACCTCGGTGCGCGTCATGCCCAGCGAGTGGTCGGGACGCAGGATGACCGCTTCGGAGCTCGCCGGGTCGAAGAACGAGGGCCAGCCGCAATGCGACTCGAACTTCTCTGTGCTGCGGAATAATTCGGCACCGCATGCCCGGCACTGGTAGACGCCCTCGGTTTTGGTGTCGGTGTACTCGCCGGTGAAGGGTCGCTCGGTGCCGGCCCGGCGCAGGACGTCGAATTCCTGCTGGGTGAGCCTTTGGCGCCACTGGTCGTCGGTCAGTTCCACCTTGGGACGCATCATGCCTTCACGCTAGCGCCAAGGGCGGTGATCCGTCCCCCGCAAGCGGGAGGTGCCCCCAGCGCCCGGCTGCGCCGCGCTTGCGATCACCGCGCGCGCTGCCGCTCGGACGTCAGCCAGATCGGATCGATACCACTGTCCAGCCGGTCTTCGGCCTTGGCATCCAGGTAGCGGAAGTAGAGCACGGTGAACGCCACGATCAACAGCAGCGCCCAGCCGTAGGTGATCTTCAGGTATTCCAGGGCGCGGCCCCACCGCATCCAGTTGAACAGCAGCCAGCGGTCCAACGTCATGAACCCGTAGATGCCCAGCCACGCCGGCCAGTTGCGGATCACCGAGTTGGGCAGCACCACCGTCATCAGGAACGGGAACAGCATCATCGAGTAGTAGCCCTGGGCCAGCGACATCACCAGCCACGACCACAGCAGCAGCACGCCCGACGACGTGGTGAACCAGAACAGCGGGTCGCGGGTGCGGTAGTAGCGGTACAACAGCCACAGCGCGCCGACGGCGAGGGCGGTAAACAACAGCCGCAGGAACACGATCAACCACGTCGGCAGGCCGAAGTACACGCCGTTGCCCTGGATGGAGCTGTTGAAGTAGTCGCGGGTGCCCAGGATGTAGGGCAGGGTCCGGGTGAAGAAGTCCATCGGGTGGCTCACCAGTGGCAGGGCGGCCAGGTTGACGACGACGGGCACCACGATCGCCGCCACCACCGCCCGCCACTGGCGGTTCAGCAGCGGCAGCAGCAGCAACGGGCCCAGCAGGGGTTTGAGGACCAAGGTCAATCCGATGGCCAGCCCGGCCATCCACTGACGGCTCGTCCGCCCGTCGAGCAGCCACCGCAGGAACAGCACCTCGAGCAGCAGGATGCAGCCGTTGATGTTGGTGAACACCAGGGTGTTGGTCACCGTCTCGGTGGCGAACATTGCTAATAACAAGGCGGGCGCGGCCACCGAGGCCAGCGTGAAATTGAACATCCGCAGCAACAGGTACGCCGCGACGAGGATGGCCACGGTGTTGATGGAAATGAACAAGTAGCGCGACGGCGCGAAGGGCAGATAACCGAACGGTGCCATCAGCAGCGTGCCGCCCGGCGGATAGAGGTAGTGCGGGTCGACGTAGTCGAAGTGCTCGTTGTAGATGTCCCAGCCATGCCGGAAGTTCAGCACCGCGCGGTAGACCGGCTTGAAGTCGTCGGTGATGTTGCCGTTGGTGGTCAGCACGATGCTGCGGTGCAGTATCGACATGATGGCCGCCGGCCAGAGCGCCGCCCGCACGATCGACGCCGTGCTCGGTGCGCCGGTGCGGGGACGGAATGCGGCCAGCATCGATTCGCGTAGGCGGGTTCCAGGTGAGTCAGCTGCCGTCACCAGCGCACCGTACACCGGGGCTGCGGGCCGGCAGGTGTCAGGCGGGACAGTAGGTGTCGGTGCCGGGGAGTTTGCCGTCGTTGAGGTAACCGACCAGCGGCGGCACCGCACAGGAGGAATAGATGCTGGCACCGTGGCCGATGCCCTGCCACATCACCCGCTTGCTCGCGGCATTGGCATTGATGACCGTGGCCGCCGTCTGCGCAACCCCGTCGACGCCCACGATCGGGTCGTCTTGCACACCCATCAACAAGACGTCGACCTTGAGCTCCTTCGGCAATTGCGGCGGTGAACCAGTGGGCCAGTGCACACACTTGACCAGATTGAGCGCGGCGACGGTGCCGAATTGGGGATAGAGCTTGGCCCAGGCAACCACCAGTTCGCGTACCCGGTCCGGGGTCGGGCGGTTGACCGCGTCGCTGCACGAATTGACGAATTGGCCGTCGGTGTCCTGAAGGCCGTCGGCACGATTGATCAGGTTGGACAGCTGGTTCATGTCACCGGCGCGGGCGGCCGCCAGTGCGTTGGCCAGCGTGGTGGTGGTGCTGATGCGGTCGCCGGTCGGAAAGCCCAGCGTGGTGGTGATCGCGTTGGCGATCGACGCGACCGAGGTTCCGGACCCCCGCAGCGAGCGAGCCGTGTTCAGCACCGCGGTGACGGCACCTTTCGGATCCGGACCCAGCGCGCAGCTGATCGCAACACACTGTGCCGCGAACGCGTCCAGCGCCGCCTGCTGGCCTTTGACCTGTTGCTCGGCCTTCGCCTCGGCGCTGACACCCAAAGCGACCGGGGAGTCGAGGATCAACCTGGCCACCTTGTCCGGGCGCGAGCCGGCATAGGTCAGCGCCACCTGGGCACCGTTGCCGATGCCGACCAGCGCCAGTGCCGGCACATCCCACAGATTGCGCAGTCGCTCGAGGTCGGAGGCGGCGTGCCCGTTGTCGTAGGCCGAATCAGCAGGTGCGATGACGTCGGTGCAGCTCGTGGTGGCCTCGTTCGAGATTGCCGAGAGGTTGGCCACCGGATCATCGCCGGTCTGGAACTGCGATTGATCGCGCATCTCGTCGCGCTGGAAGTGGTCGCGGCAATCGATCGGACTCGACATGCCCATGCCGCGGCGGTCGACGGCGACAATCGGGTGACTGCGCAGGATGTCGGCGCCCGCATGTGACAACCAGACCGGCAATTGCGTCGACGACGGCAGATCCGAACCGGTGGTGAAAACCAGGGGTCCCGCCTCGCGCGGGGTTTGGCCCGAACGGGCGCGGACCACGCCGATGGTGACCGCCCCGGACCCACCGTTGACCGGGTCGAGGTCGGAGTCGAAGGTGGCGCATTCCAGCTTGATACCCGGCGCGGTGGGGATTGCCGCGTTCCCGTAGACCTGAGACGTGCAGTCGCGCCAGGACAGATCGTTTTTGGGAGCGGCGATCGGTGGCGGGCCGCTGGGGGGCGGTGTGGTGGTGGCGACGCCCTGCGGTTTGGCACCGCTATAGGTGGCAAAGCGCGGGTTGGCGCCGAGGACCGGAACGCAGCCGGTCAGCACCGTGGTCACCGAGCAGGCCATCGAGACCAGGACTGTTGCGGACGTGATGCGCCGACTCATGCCGACCACAGTAACGTCAGGCTTTGACGTAGCGGGTGTACAGATAACCGGCGTCATCAGTGAGCAGGTGGGCGTAGCGCATCGGGGTCTTCAGCTGGCCCGGTCCGGTGACAATGCGCCGGGCCAGACCGCCCACCACAAACGGCGCGATCGTCAGACACAGTTCGTCGAGCAAGCCGCGTTCGATGAACGATCCGAGCAGTATCGGCCCCCCCTCGGTGAGGATGCGGCGCAGACCCCGCTCGGCGAGCCGGGCCAGCAGCACTGCTTCGTCGACCTTGGCGGGATCGGTGTCCGAGCAGTCGACCACCTCGGCGAGGCCGGTCAGGCGCCGTCGCGTCTCGTCGGCCGCCGCGGTGGTGGTGAGCACCAGAGGTGGCACCTCGGTGCGGGTGAACACGCCGAGATCCCGGGCCAGGTGTCCGGACTTGGTGACGATCGCCAGTTGGGGAACCTCGCTTTGGCCGCGCAGCTGTCGCCGGCGGCGTGCGGCGACGCCGAGCTGAGCGCCGGAGTAGCCCTCCACGCGCACCGTGCCCGCGCCCACCACGATCACGTCCGCCAGTTCACGCAGCAGGCGGAACACCACCCGGTCGCCCGGCCCGCCGAGCCCGCCGCTGGTGCCGGCGACGGTGGCGCCGCCGTCGACGCTGCTGATGAAGTTGGCCCGCACCCAGGTGCGGCCGGCGTCCGCGGGGTAGCCATAGAGCTCGGGTAGGTCGGCTTCGTTGAGCGCGCGGTCGGATCCGAGCAGCGTCAGGCGGATGCCGGCGGATCGGCTGGCGGCCGGGCCGTCCCCGAAGTCGGGCATGAGAGTGATTGCAGCACGCCGCTACAGTGCCAGCATGCACGGGTCCACCGCTGCGGGAGCTTCCGGCCGGCCGGGCCGCCTGGTGGATCGGCGTCCTTCGGTGTCGCCGGAACGGCTGATCGCCCAGCTGCGGCCGCCTCCCACCTTCGCCGAGGTGAGCTTTGCGACGTATCGCCCCGACCCGGCAGAGCCGACTCAGGCTGCCGCCGTGCTGGCCTGTCAGGAATTCTGCCGGCATGCCGTCGAGCGGCGGGCGGGCCGCAAGAAGCTGTTCGGCAAGCGAGGGGTGCTGCCCGGGGTAGGCCTGTACCTTGACGGCGGGTTCGGCGTGGGCAAGACCCACCTGCTGGCGTCGTCCTACTATGTGCTGCCGGGCGAGTGGCCCAAGGCGTTCGCCACCTTTGGCGAACTGACCCAATTGGCCGGTGTTTTCGGCTTCGCCGAATGCATCGACATGCTGGCGCACTACACCGCGGTGTGCATCGACGAGTTCGAGCTTGACGATCCGGGTAACACCACACTGATCTCGCGGATGCTGTCCGCGCTGGTCGAGCGCGGGGTGTCGGTGGCCGCCACCTCCAACACGCTGCCCGAGCAACTGGGTGAGGGACGCTTCGCGGCTCAGGATTTCCTGCGTGAAATCCACACGCTGGCAAGCATTTTCACCACCGTACGGATCGAGGGGCCCGACTACCGGCACCGCGATCTGCCGCCGGCGCCGCCGCCGTTGTCGGACGAGGACGTCGCCGCGCGGGCCGCTTGCGTCGACGGGGCGACCCTCGACGACTTCGACGCCCTGTGTGCGCACCTGGCCACCATGCACCCGTCGCGCTATCTGACGTTGATCGAGGGGGTGACGGCGGTGTTTTTGACCGGCGTGCACGGCATCGACGACCAGAACGTTGCACTGCGACTGGTTGCGCTCACCGATCGCCTCTACGACGCCGGAATACCGGTGGTGGCCTCCGGGGCGAAGCTGGACACCATCTTCAGCGAGGAGATGCTGGCTGGTGGCTATCGAAAGAAGTACCTGAGGGCCACGTCGCGCCTGGTGGCGCTGACCGCCCAGTGACGGCCCGGGTCATGACGTAGTCGTGCTCCTGGTGATTTCCCAGCGGAAACGTCCTGGCTCCGCTGACAGTGAAGCCGCTCTTGAGGTAAAAGCGTTGGGCGCGAACATTTTTCCGGTTCACCCCTAGCCACAGGCTGTGAACGCCCCACGCGGCAGCCGTGGACAGCGCGGCATTCATCAACGCCGAGGACACACCCGTGCCATGAAAGTCGGGTATTACGTAGAGCTTTGACAGCTCGGCTGAGTCATCACCGTCGATACCGCGAACGAGCATGGCGTAACCGACAATTCGGCCCTGGTCCCGGGCGGCCAGAATGGCGCGCCGTGGATCGGCCAGATACTCGGCGAACCGGGTCGCCGACAGGTTGGCGTCGATGAACGACGCGATGTGCTCGGGGGCCACCGACGGCGGACAGGCCAGCGGAAAGGTCCGCGCGGCGACGGCGGCCAACTCGGACGCGTCGGCGGAATCCGTCGGGGTGATCTGAACGGTCAGCTCAGAGGTTCCACTGGGCGAGGTGCTGGCCGGTCTTCCGGTCCAGCAGGACGACGACGGAGACCGGGTCGCGGTAGGCATCCCAGTACACTCCGCCGCGGACGATCGCGCCCTGCGGGGCGTTGCCCAGCGCGGCGTCCAGCCAATCGGGGGCGTCGCAGGGCCGCGGCTTGTACGCGTCGGCGAACGGCGTGACTCCGTCGAAGCTGAAGTTGGTCGCCATGATGTAGGAATTGGGCACCCGGACCGCGCGGACGGTCACGTCGGCGCGGTTGACCGAGCTGCCGGGGAAGCTTTTCACCGGGACACCGCTGCGCGTGTAGCCGAACCCGGGCGGCGGGTCGACGGGTTCCACGCTGCTGACGGTCACGTCGGCGACGTAGGTGCCGGTATCCACCCGTAGCGTGTCACCGATGTGGCCGATCGGTGCGTCGCCGGCCCACGCGCGGGGAGCGTCTAGCGCCGGGACACCCGCTGCGGCGACGAGGAAGGTGGAAATGATGATCAGCAAGCGCTGCATCGGTGCCTCCTCGGCTCCCGGTTCGGGGACCTTCGCATGATGACACACGCCGTAACGGGAAGGGGAGGGGTCGGCCGGGACGAGCCGTCGCAACATGGCGCGGATGCGACGTCGTGGCGCCCAAAATCATTTCAAAATTCACCTGCCGTTCGCCGCGCGAGGTGCGTCCATTGGGGGGCTTTGGGACAATCCAGGGGTCATGAGACTCCTACTGCTGCTGGCTGGCGTTGCCGCCGTCGTCAGCGTGGCGGCGCCGGCGCGCGCCGACGACAAACAAGATCAAGCCTTCCTGGTCGCGCTGGGAGCCGCCGGCATCACCTACCAGAACGCCGACGCCACGATCGCCACCGGCAAGAAGGTGTGCGATATGGCCAAGGAGGGTAAGTCGGCGATCGAGGTCGTCGCATACCTGCAAGGCCTCAGCCCGCAGCTGACGCAGCCCAACGCGGCCAGGTTCACCGCGATCGCGGCCGGGGTTTATTGTCCCGAGCAACTGCCCGGTAGCAGCAAACCCGCTAGCGGCTGAACGGCCGCAAGTCACCCCGCCCGGACGCCGACTGTGAACCGCACGACGCGACACGCCGCTTGGGTGTCGCCGGATTCACTTTCGGTGCGCGTTCTCCAGGCGCGCTAGGGTTCGGACATGAGTGCCGAGTATTTCGACCTCGGCTCCTATCACCGGCCAATCGAGACCCCTTCCGCGGAGGCGCAGCTCTGGTTCGATCGCGGGCTGGTGTGGGCGTATGCGTTCAACCACGAAGAGGCGATCCGGTGCTTCGAGCGGGCACTGGCACTCGACCCGGAGCTGGCCATCGCGCGGTGGGGGATCGCCTATGCGGTCGGACCCAACTACAACAAGGCGTGGGAGGCGTTCGACCCGGTCGAGCTGAGTGTGTCGCTGGCCCGCGCGCGTACGGAACTCCAGCTGGCCGAGCGCGGCCGGGCCAATCCGGTGGAGCAAGGCCTGATCGCAGCCCTGCAGGCCCGTTTTCCCACCGAATACCCGCATGCCGGCGTCACCGCCTACGCCGACGCGATGGCTGCGCTGGCCGCGGCCTATCCGGACGACCTCGACGTGCAAGCGCTGGCCGCCGATGCACTGGTCAACGTCACCGCGTGGGCCCTGTGGGACACCGCAACCGGCGAGCCGGCACCGGGTTCACGGGTGCTGGAGGCCAAGCGGATTCTCGATAAGGCGTTGGCTACGCCGGCCGGTCGGGAACATCCGGGAATCCTGCACCTGTATCTGCACACCATGGAGATGTCGGCGACTCCGGAGCAGGCCTTACCCGCCGCGGACCTCTTGCGCGACCTGGTGCCGGATGCCGGGCATCTGCAGCACATGCCCAGCCACATCGACGTGCTGTGCGGCGACTATCGCAGCTCGGTGCTGGCCAATCTTGCTGCGGTACAAGCGGACCGGCGCTTTGTGAGTCGTGAGGGCCCGTTGAACTTCTACTCCCTTTACCGTGCGCATGATCTGCACTTCATCGTCTATTCGGCGATGCTGGAAGGACGGCTGCAGATCGCGTTGCAGGCTGCCGACGAGCTCGCCGGTCAACTGACGGCCGAGCTGCTGTCGATCGAATCCCCGCCGATGGCCGACTGGCTCGAGGCGTTCGTGCCGCTGCGGACGCACGTGCTGGTGCGGTTCGGCCGGTGGAACGAGCTGATCGCGCAGCCACTGCCGGACGACCTCGAGCTGTACTGCACCACCGCGGCCACGATTCACTACGGGCGCGGTGTCGCGCTGGCGGCCACGGGTCGACTGGCGCGGGCACATGCCGAGCGCGCCGCGTTCACGAAGGCGTACAACCGGATACCGGTCTCCCGCTGCCTTTTCAACAACACCAGTCGAGACATCCTGGCCGTGGCCGCAGCCATGCTGGACGGTGAAATCGCCTACCGCGAAGCGCGTTTCGACGAGGCGTTCACTCAGCTAAGACGCGCGGTCGAACTCGACGACACGCTGCCCTACGACGAGCCGTGGGGCTGGATGCAACCTACTCGGCATGCCTACGGAGCATTGCTGCTCGAACAGGGACACGTCGAAGAGGCGGCGGCCGTGTATGCCGCCGACCTCGGTCTGGACCCCACGCTGGCCAGGCCCTGCCAGCACCCCGGGAACGTGTGGAGCCTGCACGGGTATCACGAATGCCTGCAGCGGCTCGGCCGTACCGCCGAGGCCAGGGTCATCGGTCAGCAGCTGCGGCTGGCCGTTGCGCGTGCCGACGTGCCGATTCGTGCGTCATGTGCGTGCCGACTGGACGTGTCGTCGTGCTGCGACGGCTGACGGGACGACGCCGTTGACCGCAAGGTTGCCCGGAAGGGCTGTGCGGCAACGGCTTCGGCTAGATTCCGAGACGTGTTTGGGCAGGCTGTGGACGCCGGTTACAGGCCGGATCGGGGATCCAGCACACGTATTCGCCGGTGACGGGTCTCCCGCGATGGTGTGTGTACCGACGTGGATCCCGCTGTGGCTCCCGGGCCTGCCCAGGGTTCCACGGTGGTAGTGGTGGCACACGTTCATACCCCAAACCACGTCTGGCATTGTGACATTCCAGGTTCCGCTCAGCTGGCGGTCTAAGGCGACCAGTCGAGAGGTTGGGAAAGGGGGCAGGAGTGGCTTACGAGCTGACGATGAAGTTGGAGGCGATGGCGTCGGCCGCGCATGTTCTGACGATCCAGGCTGATGAGCTGCAGGACGAGTTGGACAGCATTACCCGCCAGTGGCGTGAGTTGTCGTCCACCTGGACCGGTGTTGCTGCATCGGCGTTCACGCCGCCGTGGGAGGAGTGGCATTCGGGGGCCGCTGTGGTGGCGCAGATCTTGTTGGAACATTCCCAGTTGCTGATGGACTCGGTGGAGATGATGCTCGATCATAAGAACACCGCAGCGAAAGCTTTCGCAGCGCTGTATCAGAAAGAGCCTGTGGTGTGAGTCGGCGCTAAACAGTGGATTTGGATGTCTTGATGGCTTTTGTCGATCGGCTGGCCACGTTCACTGCGCGTGCTGAACAGATCGCTACCGCGGTGGATGACTGCGTGGCCGAGCTACACGGCAGTTGGCTTGGCCAGGGCGCCGACGCTGAACGCGAATACCACCAGAAGTGGGCGGTAGCGGACAAGCAGATGCGCGAAGGCCTTGACGAGCTGCGGAAAAATGCTGAACTGGCGCACCGCAACTACACCGGGGTGGCGCAGCTTAACGCCACGATGTGGCCGTGACGCAAGACGTCGATCCTGCAGTTGTAGCCGAGGTTGGTCGGGTCTACGGCAAGGTCTATGACGCCGCCGCTGCTGCGGTGCAGCACCTGGCGGGGGTACTCAAGGGTTCGGCGGGCATGGGTGGCACCGACACCGGCGCCCATTCTTGGAGCCTGAAATACGACGCGCTAGTGGGTGGACATGCTGGCGGGGCCGGGCTGATGGAGGCGGCGACCGCGACGATCATGGGTGCGGCGCAGTGCTCAGATCTGCTGGCCACCACGGCGGTCAACCACCAAAACGCTGATCAACATTCGGCGATGAATAACGCTGGGGCGCCGGCGTTTCCGCCCACTGCCAAGCCGATGTTCTTGGTGCCGGCCATTCCGTCCGCGGAGGGCGGGCATGGTGACGTGCCGGGTTGGTGGCACACCATCCAGGCCTACGTGCAGGGCGAGCTGTGGCCCAATGGTCATCAGGACAAGTTGCGCGCGGCTGCTGACGCCTGGCATGCGGCGGCGCGCGAGCTGCGCTCGGCGGCCGATATCGCCAATGACGGTGTGATCGAATCGATCCGCGTGCAAAAGTCGCCGGAGTTTCCTGTCGTGGCCACCAACTGCACCATGGTGCGCGATTCGCTGAAATCGGTCGCCGACGGCTTCGACGCAGCTGGTAGCGCGTGCTCGGACTATGCCCACGCGATCGATGATGCGCATTCGAAGATCTTGCATGAGATGGCCGAGCTTGGGGCGACCGTGGCGGTCACCGAAGTCGTTGCCGCGGTCCTGATTCCGTTTACTGCGGCTTTCAGCGAGGGCGTCTCGAAGGTCGTCGATGTGGCGCGTTTGACGGCTACCGGCGCCCGCATCGCGACCATCATCCGAGAGTTCCGGGTGGCAGCCGAAGCCTCAAGCTTGCCGACGGTGAGTGCCCTGGGCAACGCGGTCCGCTGCTGTCGTACTTCCCACTCTTAGCGAAGAATCGTCTAGGAGGGACCGTCCGGTATATCAGCCCCGCGGCGTCCAGAACTGTGGTTTTTCCACCACCATTTGGACCGACTAGTGCCGTGACCGGGAAATCGAAGGTGACCTCACGGTCGGTGAAGCCCCTAACGCGTTTGAGTACGACGCGGCTCAAGTACTTCCTGTAGTTGCCCTTGGCGACCTTTTCCTCAAGCGCAGCAATTGTGCTGTCACGGATCTCGCTTCTGTACTCAGCCACAAGACACCCCGGCTTCGACCGACTCTGCCATGAGCAGACAACGTTACTTGCGGGTCGGGTCAGGCTTGTGCAGATAAAACTGGGTGTCGCTCGAAAGCCCAGCGCTTCCCATCCCGTCGGATGTGGTGCATATGTGGTGCAACACCTAGTAAGGTGGACTATCTACAGGTTACTAGCTGCGAAAACTCTGGTGCGCGATACTGGGATTGAACCAGTGACCTCTTCCGTGTCAGGGAAGCGCTCTCCCGCTGAGCTAATCGCGCCGGGGATTGCATTCTGGAGGTGGAGACGGGAATCGAACCCGTGTGCACGGCTTTGCAGGCCGTTGCCTCACCACTCGGCCACTCCACCGCGGGGGATTGATGCCACTTGCACCTTCGAGCGGATGACGGGATTCGAACCCGCGACCCTCACCTTGGCAAGGTGATGCGCTACCAACTGCGCTACATCCGCGCGCAACGGACGAGATCGTCGCCCGGTGCGAAGCACGACGATAGTCCACGTGACCCGGCGCACACAAATCTCCAGGTTCTTTGGGGCGCTTTGGCTATCACCGGCCGAGGTAGCACGTTCGGTACAGGCACGGATCGTGCTAGTCTTCGACCTCGTTGCCGCTCGGCGCCGGTCCCGTGGCTCAGTGGAAGAGCGTCCGCTTCACACGCGGAAGGTCGCTGGTTCGATCCCAGCCGGGACCACACGTATTTGCCCGGCTCACCGCTTTCATGCGTTCCCGCGCGCCAGGGCCGCCCCGAGACCCTGGATCGGCTCGGTGGCCATGACGCACTCCGTCCGTCGAATCAAAGGACACCTACCCGACCGTCGTATGCTACCCACCGAACGGACGCGAACATTCGCTGCGCTTAGGCAGATGGGGTTTGCTGGATGACGGTCGAGTTCACACTGCTCGGCGACGTCGAAGCCCGAGTTGACGGGCGACGGCTAGGAATCGGTCATGCCCGTCAACGCTGTGTCCTGGTCGCGTTGTTGATCGACGTGAATCGGCCCATCCCGGTCGGTCAACTGGTCGATCGGGTGTGGTCGGACCGCCCACCATACCGTGCCCGGAATTCGCTGGCCGGCTATGTGTCGCGGCTGCGGAATCTGCTCGCCGAATCCGAAGGCGCTTCCATTTCGCGCGAGCCGGGTGGATATGTCCTTGCCGCCGATCCGCTGTCAGTGGACTTGCACCGCTTCCGCCGCGTGGCCGCACAGGCCCGAGCGATCGATGACCCCCTGCAGGCCGCGCTCCTGTTCGATAAGGCGCTGGCGATCTGGTCTGGTGAGCCGTTCGCGACCCTGGACACGCCGTGGGTGAACGACGTCCGCAGTGCCTTGCAGACCGAAAAGCTTTCCGTGGAGCTGGACCGCAACGACGCCGCCCTGCGAATCGGTAAACACGCAGATCTGCTGGTTGAGATTTCGGCTGCCCAGGCTGCGCATCCGTTGGACGAGCGGTTGGCCGGCCAGTTGATGCTGGCCCAGTACCGGTGCGGACGCCAGGCCGACGCGTTCGAAACCTATCGTCGGGTTCGCGCGCAACTCGTCGACGAACTCGGAATCGACCCGGGTCCCGCCCTACGCGAGGTGCATCAGCAGCTACTCACCGGCGAGGCCGCCATCCCGGTCGCGCCAACGGTTTCCCTCTCGGTCGGCGCGCCGGCGCACCGGCTGGGGATGCAGCGGCCACGGTCGGGGCTGTCGCGGCGGGTGACGAGTTTCGTTGGTCGGCAGCGCGAATTGGTGCAAACGATTGACGCCCTGAGCGACGGCCCGCTGGTCACCTTGGTCGGCGTCGGTGGTGTAGGCAAGACCCGGCTGGGTCTAGAGGCCGCACGAAGTGTGCAAGAGCGTTTCGGCGACGGCATATGGATCTGCGAACTGGGTCCGCTGGAGCACGGTGACGCAGTCGGGCACGCCGTTGCGGCGAGTGTCTGGTTGCGGCAGCAGCAAGGCATGGACATCGAGGAATCGGTGATCGAGTACCTCAGGTCACGTGAAGTCTTACTGGTATTCGACAACTGCGAGCACGTGCTGGAAGCCGCCGGCAAATTCATCGGCCAGATCTTGCAGCATTGCCCGCGAGTATCGGTGCTGGCCACCAGCAGGCAACCTCTCGGCCTGGAAGGCGAGCGAATTATCGGCGTGCCGCCGCTGGAGGAAGCGGACGCGACCGAGTTGTTCGTCGACCGAGCCCTGGCAAGCCGTTCGGACTTCACGCTCGAAGACGAGCCGATGGGCGCCGTCGTCGAAATCTGTCGACGGGTCGATTGCCTGCCGCTGGGGGTGGAGCTGGCAGCGGCGCGGATGCGGGTGATGAGCAGTGTGGACGTCGCTCGGCGCCCGGATTTCTTGCGCCTGCTGCGCGGCGGGATCCGGGGTGCATTGCCTCGGCAGCAGAGTCTGTCCGAGACGATCGCGTGGTCATATCGGTTACTCACCGAATCCGAGCAGTCGTTGTTTGCCAGTCTTTCGGTGTTCGCCGGCAGTTTCGACATGGACGCCGTCCACGGAATCTGCGGGCTCGATGGTGCCGGTGAGGCCGACACGCTGGAGTTGCTGACCGGGTTGGTGGACAAGTCCATGGTGGTGGTGCTCAGTGTCGAGGAACGAGCCCGCTACGCAGTCTTGGAAACGATGCGGGCATATGGCCGAGATCGGTTGCGGGAAAACGGCATTGACCGCCAGTGCTCGAAACGGCATGCGACCTACTACACCAGGCTGGCCGAGCGGGCCGGAGCTGGCATGCTCACCGCCGAGGAGCGGAAATGGGTGGAGCGGGCGCTGCCCGACTACGACAACCTGCGCGCAGCGTTCGGGCATGCGATGGACGAGCAGGACATCGGTCTTGCGATGCGGATCGTGGCTGCGGTACCGGAGTTGATCGGTTGGCGGGTGGGCTACGAGGTAGCCGAGTGGGCCGAGCGCGTCATCGCCGTTGCCGATCCTGACCATCCGTTGTTCCCGGCGGTCGTCGGGACGGCAGCTCGCGTTGCGTGGGCCCGGGCTGATTTCCCGCGGGCCAAGTCATTGGCATCCTTGGCGCACGGACGGACTCCGGCGAGGAGCAGCGCCCGCGTCGTCAACCCGGTCGATGTGCTTACCGATGTCGCCCTCTTCGAAGGGCATCCGGAAGCTGCGCTCGCCTACTGGACCGCTGAGGCGGAGCGTGCCCGCCGCGACGCGGATCCCATCCGCCTGGGGTGGACGCTGTTCACGTTGACGATCTGCCAGGGCGTACTCGGCAATGACGAGGCTGCGATACCTGCGGCGCAGGAAGCTGTCGGGGCGGCCGACGACACCGGCAACCCGACTGCACAGTCGATGGCCTACTTCGCGCTCGGTTACCTGCTGAGAAGGTCCGAACCGGAGCGTGCCTTGGCTCTGTTCGACGACTCAGCGCGGCTGGCCGCCGACGTGCAGAATTTCTGGGTATACGGCAGCGCCTTGATGGAGGCCGCCGCTATCCGTGCCGTCTACGGCGATCCACGGGTGGCTGCGCAGATGTTCATCGGCGTGCTCGAGCACTGGGAACGCTTCGCCGACCTGACCCAGCAGTGGCTTACGCTGCGCTACATCACGCGGCTGTTGCTCCGGCTCGGCTGCCGCGAGGACGCCGCCGTCCTGTATTGGGCCTTCGTCAATGCCGGCAAGCCCATGCCGCTGTCCGCACCCCAGATGGCGGTGCTCGTTGATTCGCTGGGCTCTGCTCGCCTTGACGCGCTCAACGCACCTGCCGGCATTGCCGATGCGGTGACGCGGGCCCGCTCCAGCCTGCAGCGTTGTTGCGGACCCGCGGCAGTGCCCGCCCCCTGAACCTGTCGGGTGCCGGAAAAGGTCGTTTAGCTGGGCATTTCATAGTTTGCAAACGGTTTCCGAACGCCTCACCCGCATTGTGGGCAGCGGGCAAGGAATTCGTCTCGGCAGCCGTCAGCCGCTCAGCGAAGACCGGGCCTACGCGGAGCAACGCACGCGAAGTATGTGCTTGCTTGGATGCACATCACGTTGGAGGTGATGCGGCTGTGTCCAGTCCACGGTTGTACCTCGACATGGTCAGTGGGGTGGCTGAGGCGATCATTCCGGTGTCCCAGGCACCGCCTTGGGAGGTGATCGTGTTGGGGACGGCGACGGGCGCGGTGTGGATGCTGGTGCTGCTGGCCCGGTTCGTCGTGGTGCAGACCGGCCCGGCGGTCTGGCTGGAGCAATTTTCCGCGGCCAGTGTCCAGCTGTTGAGGATCTGGTTGTCCGGGTGGTCCGACCGCTTGTTGGGGGCCGTGTCCGGAAGATCTCACCGATGAAGACTCGTCGCGTCGAACCGTTCCGCAAACCCCCGATCGTGCCCTCGGCCCGCGATGGCCGCACGCAGTTCCGGTTCCCGATGGTCGCAGTACTCGGTTATGGGGGCGGCGGTGATCGCGTGACGCGGCGCGCTGTCGCCGGTTTGCCCGTGCAACGGGCGTCGGCATCGGCAACCGTGTACGCACCCAGCACGCGTGGCACGACGTGCGGAAGCGGAGACCCGGCACGGCGGGTGGGCACGATGATCGCGAACTATCGGGTTGAAGCCGTGGTCTCGTCGGGAGGCATGGGCACGGTGTATCTGGCCCGTCATCCGAGCTTGCCTCGGCGCGACGCGCTGAAAATTCTCGATGGTCCCCTCGCGCGGGATCCCCGGTTTCGTGTTCGGTTCATGCGGGAGGCCGACCTGGCGGCCGGGCTGCATCACCCCAATATCGTCGCGGTTTACGATCGCGGGGACACGCCGGACGGTGCGTTGTGGATGGCGATGGAGTATGTGCGCGGCACGGACGCCGATGTCGAAACCGGTGCTGGGCGGATGCCGCCGGCGCGGGCCGAGCGCATCGTCGGCGAGGTGGCCATGGCCCTCGATCACCTGCATCGCCGCAACCTGCTCCATCGCGATGTCAAGCCGGCGAACATCCTGCTATCTCCTGGCCTGCCGGGGGAGCCCGAGCGGGTGGTGCTGGCCGACTTCGGCATCGCCCGCAGCTGCGATGACCACTATGGGCTGACCCGCACCGGCGACGTGATCACGACGGTGGCCTATGCCTCGCCGGAACTTCTGCAGGGCTGGCCTCTCGACGCGCGCACCGACATCTACTCCCTGGGATGCACACTGTTCCACCTGCTCACCGGTCATGCCCCATTCAGCGACCGACCCGGATTGGCCGCGGTGATGATGGCTCACATCCAGCACCCCGCGCCCCGGCTCAGCGACTACGTGGCCGGGCTGCCGGCCGCACTCGACGGCGTCGTCGCCACCGCAATGGCCAAGGACCCCGGTGACCGCTACCACACTGCGGGCGAATTCGCCCGCGCGGTACGCGCTACTCTGTCGATCGGCTGCGCCCCGCGTCTGCGGTTTGCGAATCCCCCTTCCCTCCACGTCGATTCAGCCGCACCACGCCAATCCGAGGCGACGCAGGCCGCCGGGCCGGGGTTGCTCGCGCGTGTCCCACGGGCTAGCCGTCCCGGCAGATTCGCCATAAGGGCACGGGCTGGCAAGGCGGCGGTGCTGATAGCGGTGATCGCTGTGTTGCTGTGTTCTCTCGGATTCGTGATGGCTAATCGTCATCACGCCACCGCTCAGCGCACGTCATATCCTGCACAGGCGCCGGCCGCGATGCTCGATGCGCGGGGCCATCACGCACACGCTGGTGCTGCTCCTTGTCCGTGGGCAGCATGCCCATCAGGTTGCCCGGCGGATCCGCGGTAACCGGCGAAGCTGCCAAGATCGCGGCCACGAAGGTGCCCGCAACGACGCACTATGCACTATGCGCCAGGCATGGAGCTCACGTTCGATCCGTGAAGGCTTCTCGCCCTAGGGACTTCTTCCCCCGCCTTGTGGGCCGTAATGCCCTAACCCAACAAGACGACGGGCGCAATTCTGAAACCCCTGACGTTTCTCTCGTGAGGAGTCGCTGACGTCTTTCAAACCCGTTGCCCGGCTAGCGTTGGCAACAGTTCTGCTCTGCCCGATCGCCGGCGTCTTAGCCACGCCAGCGGCGGCCGAGTCGCCGACAACACCCTGCGTAAGCGGGGAGACCGCCGAGCTGACAACCGGAGATCTGGGCACCCTGCCCCTGCAGCGACAGGACGCGCCCACAACGAGCTGTAACAGCGAAAAGCAGGCCTGCATGTCGGCCAACGTGCAAATAGGCATCTACGGAGAGAGGTATGTGCCGCCTGACGCTGCCGCGATGTGCTGGGAGGCCTACCGGGCCTGCATTGCCAACTAATCCGACGACGGAGGATCCGGATAGTTCCGCATCACTCGCTGAGGATCGGCATCCGGCACGTGCACTCCCATCCTGGATAGCGGAGTTCAGGCCAACGACGCCGAACTTCGAAGCGCGGCGCGGTGCCATCGGTCGATCGGGGTCAATGCCGCCTCGGAGGTGGTGTTGACCCCCATCGGTCGGCGGCCCTGTGCGAGCGTGCGTGGGACGAACGCACTACCGTAGCCGCTCCCTAGACAACGGCGGGTTTGGCGGGGCCGGAGTAGACCTCGAAGAACCGGGCCGTCATCTCGGCCGGGATGGCGAGGTTGGCGGCGTGATCGGTCCGCACACACACCAGACTCGGGCCACCGTGCTCGCGAGAACGCCGCAGGGCGCCGTCGAGGTCCTCGATCCGATCCACGTATTCGCCGTGGCAGCCGAGTCCCTGCGCGACGATGTCCCACCGGATCTCGCCCTGCGCGGTGCCGAATGTCGTGCCGTACAACTGCAGTTCGTTCAGCTCCTCCATCGTCCATGAGCCCTCGGCGAACACCACCACGGTGACGTCGATGCCCTCACGGGCGGCGGTCTGCAACTCCATGATGTTGAATCCGGCTGCCCCGTCGCCGGTGACGCATACGACCTCGCGTTCGGGCGCGCCCAGTTTGGCGCCGATCGCCGACGGGATCCCGGTGCCGAGCATCCCGAGCTCGAGGATCGAGTGATAGGACCGCGGCCGTGTCGGGGGCAGTACGTTGTAGGCCCACAGCGACGTGTTGCCGCCGTCGACGGTGTACACCGCATCCGGACCGAACGCGGCGCCGATCACCCCGGCCGCGTGCGCGGGATGGATGCCTGGGCCCTGCCATTCAAGTATCGGGGCAGCGAGTTGCATCCTGACCTGCTCGTCGAGCCGGCGGTAGCGGGCCAGGTCGGCGCCGTCGCGGTGGCCGAGATCCGTCGCACGCAGCCGCGCGGCAATGCCGTCGAGCGCGACTCGCGCGTCGCCCAGAATGCCCAGGTGCAGCGGCCGGGTGACGCCGAAATGCCTTGGGTCGATGTCGATCTGGATCAGCCGCTTGCCCGCCGGGTCGCCCCAGTAGCTGTCGTAGGGGACGTCGAGGTTTCCCATCCGGGAGCCGGCCACCAGCAACACATCGGCCTCGCTGCGCGCGAGGTCGCCGGCCGGGCCGAACCCGAACACGTAGTTGGGATGATCGGCCGGGACGCACGCGCGCCCGGCCATCGAGCCGATGGCGGGGCAGCCGAGCAGCTCGGCGATATCCAGCAGACCACCGCGTGCGTCGGCGCGATCGACGCCTTGGCCCGCAATCACCACTGGGCGTTGGGCGGCCGCCAGCAGTGTCGCGGCTTCGTCGAGCTGACGGTCCGACGGCTGCGGCGGCCCGACGCGGTAGCTGGCGGGCGGCCACACCGGCGCCGTCTGCGGATCGCCGGTCTCATACAGAATCGGTGCCGGCAGCTCGACGTGGACCGGACCCGGCCGTCCGTTGTGCATCTCGCGGAACGCCAGCCGAAGTACCTCGGGTATGCGTGCCCATTCGAAGATCGGGCCGCCCCATTTGACGGCGGGCCGGAAAAGGTCGAGTTGGTCTTGGCCCTGGAAGGTCGACGGCGGTGAGGGATAGACGATCCCGAGCCGGTGCTGGGAGGTGATGGCCAGCACCGGAACACCTTCGTGCAGTGCGGTGACCACCCCCGGCAGCAGGTTCGCCGAGCCGGGGCCGGGATTGCCCAGCACAGCCGCAACCTTGCCCGTCGTCTTGTACAGGCCCTCGGCCATGTGCACGCCGGCCGCTTCGTGGCGCACCGGCACCAGCCGGATACCGTACGCCTTCAATTGCGCGAACAGCGGATCGATCTCGGGGGACGGCAGCCCGAAGAGGAACTCGATCCCCTCAGCCTGAAGCGAACGGGCGAAGAGCTCGCCACCGGTCATCTCGGTCATCTCAACCTCCCAAGCGTGAGTCGCCTACCCATGGATCGCATCACCGGTGCACCCGATAGCAGAAGAGGCTGAAGTCCCCTACCTGGAGTTGCGCCGAATCCACGGTCGGCCGTTGGCGCCCGCGCGGCGATTCGGGACGTTGGTTCCTACCGATCGGTTCAACCGGTCACCACGATTGCCGCTACGGCGTGCGGCCAGCAGAAGCTCAACACCTGCAGAAAGGGAATTCCATGACCGACGATCATGCGCTGGTGCTGGTGGCCGGCTACCCCGACCTCGCCGCCGCGCGCGGCGATTTCGACACCCTGACCGAGATGGTGAAGAACGGGACGCTGGAGTTGACCGGCGCCGTGCTGGTCGGCAAGGACACCGACGGTAAACCTGTGCTGATCGACACCGGTAACCGCCTGGGCCGCCGGGGGGCGGCCTGGGGTGTGGGAGTGGGTCTGGCGGTCGGGTTGTTCGCGCCGGCATTGCTGGCGTCGGCAGCGGTCGGTGCCGCAGCCGGTGCCTTGGCGGGCACGTTCGCCGACTACCGCCTCAAGACCGGTCTCGGCGACAAGATCGGCCGGGCATTGTCGGCCGGCACGGCAGTCGTGATCGCCGTGGTGCCTGCAGGCAGCCGGCTCGCCGTCGAGCAGGCGCTGGATTCGTCGCCGATGAAATCGGTTGCGGAACTCGATAAGTCGACGCTTCGCGGGCTGAAGTCGGCGTTGGCCGAGGCGATGGGCAAGTTCAACCCGGACCGCACCCGGCTGCCGCTGCCGGACCGCAAATTCGGTGGCGTGATGGGCCGCACGATGGGAGAGTCGTTGGGCGACTGGACGATCGTTACGGGACCCAAGGCGCCGGAGGGCGCGCCCAACGTTCTGATCGTGCTGATCGACGACGCGGGATTCGGCGGCCCGGACACCTTCGGCGGCGCGATCCGCACCCCGACGTTGACCCGCGTTGCGCAGAATAGCTTGACCTACAACAGCTTCCATGTCACAGCCGTGTGCTCGCCAACCCGGGCGGCGCTGTTGACCGGACGCAACCACCACCGCGTCGGCTTCGGGTCGATCGCGGAGTATCCGGGTCCGTTCCCGGGCTACTCGTCGGTCAAGCCGCGCAGCTGTGCCGCGTTGCCGCGGATACTGCGTGACAACGGCTATGCCACCGGCGGTTTCGGCAAGTGGCATCTGACCCCGGACAGCGTCCAGGGCGCCGCGGGCCCGTTCGACAATTGGCCGCTGGGTTGGGGATTCGACCACTACTGAGGCTTTCTGTCCGGGGCCGCCGGCCAGTACGACCCGATCATCACCCAGGACAACACGGTGCTCGGAGTACCGCAGGGATCGGCATGCGGGGACGGCAAGCCGTATTACTTCCACGACGACCTCACCGACAAGGCCGTCGAGTGGCTGCACGCAGTGCGGGCACAAGACACCGACAAACCCTGGATGATGTATTGCTCCACCGGGGCCACCCATGCCCCTCATCACGTCGCCAAGGCATGGGCCGACACATACCAGGGTGCGTTCGACGACGGCTGGGACGCCTACCGGCAGCAGACCCTGGAGCGGTAGATAGAGCTCGGCATCGTGCCGCCGGACACCGAATTGACCCAGCGGCCAAGCCTTTTCCCTGCCTGGGACAGCTTGTCGGACAGCCAGAAAAAGCTCTACGCCCGCCAGATGGAGGTGTTCGCCGGCTTCTCCGAGAATGCCGACTGGAACGTGGGACGGCTGCTCGATGCCGTCGA
The DNA here is from genome assembly GCF_900566075.1 of Mycobacterium pseudokansasii. Taxonomy (NCBI): domain Bacteria; kingdom Bacillati; phylum Actinomycetota; class Actinomycetes; order Mycobacteriales; family Mycobacteriaceae; genus Mycobacterium; species Mycobacterium pseudokansasii. The sequence goes on from NZ_UPHU01000001.1 coordinate 2,335,225, forward strand.
AGACCTGGGCGAGTTGGACAACACGCTGGTCTTCTACATCTGGGGCGACAACGGCGCCAGCATGGAGGGCACCATCACCGGGTCGTTCAACGAGATGACGTTTCTGAACGGCCTCGTCCTCGACGCCGACCACCAGCTGCGGCTGATCGAACAGTACGGCGGACTCGAAGCGCTCGGTGACGAGCACACCGCCCCGCACTTCGCCTCGGCCTGGGCGCACGCCAACAACACACCGTTCCAATGGGGCAAGCAGATGGCCCGCCATCTCGGCGGAGCGCGGGATCCGATGGTGGTGGCCTGGCCCGGACGGATCAAGCCGGACAAGCGAATTCGCGACCAGTTCACCCACTGCATCGACATCACACCGACGGTGCTGGAGGCGGTCGGCCTGCCCGAGCCGACCAGCGTCGACGGCATCGACCAGGAACCGATGGACGGCACCAGCTTCCTGCACACCTTCGACGACGCCGCCGCCGACGAGCGCCACAGCATGCAGTACTTCGAAATGTTCGGCAGCCGGGCGATATACCAGGACGGCTGGTGGGCGTGCACCCGCCTGGACAAGGCGCCGTGGGACTTCTCCCCGCAAACCCTGCAACGCTTCGCGCCCGGAAGCTACGACCCCGACAACGACGTCTGGGAGCTGTACTATCTGCCCGACGACTTCTCGCAGGCCCACAACCTCGCCGCGCAGCATCCCGACAAGGTCGCCGAACTCACCCGGCTGTGGTGGCGGGAAGCCGAACGCAACCGGGTGCTGCCGCTGCTGGGCGGCTTGGCGGTGGTCTTCGGCCAGCTGCCGCCGATGCCCACCGTCACGCGGTTCTCGTACAAGGGCGACGTGCACAACATTCAGCGCGGCATGATTCCGCGCATCTACGGCCGGTCCTACGCCATCGAAGCCCGCCTACACGTGCCCGACAGCGGTGCCGAGGGCGTCGTCGTGGCCAACGCCGGCTTCATCGGCGGGTTCGGTCTCTGGGTCGACGAGCAGCGGCTGCTGCACCATACCTACTCCATGCTCGGCGTCGATACCTACCGGCAGGTCTCCACCAAGCCGATCCCCACCGGCGACGTGACGGTCAAGGTGCTCTTCGAGTCCACCCAGCCCGTCCCCGGATCCGGCGGTCGCGTCACGCTGTGGGCCGACGACGAGTTGATCGGCGAAGGCGACATGCCGCAAACCGTGCCGTTGGCGTTCTCCTCCTACGCCGGGATGGACATCGGCTGCGACAACGGCCTGGTGGTGGACCGCGCCTACGAGGACAAGGCGCCGTACCCGTTCACCGGCACCATCCGCGAGGTGGTGTTCGACCTGCAGCCCGCGCACGAGGAAGCCGAGATAGCGCTGCACGAGCACGCGGCGGTCCAAGCCGTCGGCCAGGGCGCCGCGGGGTGAAGGCAGGAACACCGGTCACGCAGGTCGATAATCCCACGACGCGTGCGACGTCCAGAGCTAGATTGGACTACCAGCTCGGCCGCAGAGCAGCGTCCACGGTCGGGTACACAGGCAATAAGTCGTTGAACCCGCAGGCCGCCACGATTCGGGCGACGGTCGATTGCGGAGTCACCAGGCGTAGCTCGGCGCCGCGGCGACGACACCGATCGGCCTCGTCGGCCAACACGGCGTAGGCGCAACAGCCCATGAAATCCAGGCCGGTGACGTCGACGACGAACAACCCCGACCTGGGGACGCTGGTGGCCGTCTCAGTGATCAGCTGGCGCCAGGTGTGCTCGTTGCAGGCATCGACCTCGCCGCCCGCGTGTATCAACACCGCCGCTCCGTTGCGGTCGGTGGTCGCCCGCAAGGTGCTCCGCGGGTCGCCCAACTCGCTGACAAGCCGCGTGCTGAGCATCAGGTGTGGGGTGATCGGTTCTGCTGTAACCACGCTCATGGCGCACTCCTAATCGACTGGCGCCGCAGCGCCGCGATGGATGCCCGTCCTGCGTGTCTGAAGACAGACTTCGTCGTTAGGTCTCATTTGTATAACGAGACAGGTCGGTCTGTCTACATCTGGGGTCTGAGAGTATGGTTAGGGTTTGCTATGGCCGTACCGGAGTTCGCCACGCCGGCTGCACCGGCTCGTGAGCGCATACTGGGGGCCGCCTACGAATTGTTCAGCCGGCGCGGTATCCGGGCAGTAGGCACCGACGAGGTGATCGAGCGGGCGGGTGTGGCCCGGGCCACGCTCTACCGGCATTTCGCGACCAAGAACGACTTGGTGCTGGCGGTGCTGCAGCGGCGCGAGGAACTCTGGACGCACGGTCTGATCGAGGCCCGCTCGCGCGAGCTGGGCAGTACCCCCGAGGATCAATTGCTGGCGATCTTCGACGTCCTTCACGATTGGTTCCAAAGTCGCGACGGGTATGAAGGCTGCTCGTTTATCAATGTGCTGCTCGAGTTGGGGCGTGATCATCCCGTCGGGCAGGCTTGCCTCGCCCATATCGACCATGTGCGTGACATCGTGCGGCAACGCGCGGTGGTAGCCGGCCTCCTCGACGTGGAGGATTTCGCCTGGTCGTGGCACATCCTCATGAAGGGCGCCATCATCATGGCGGCCATCGGAGACGCCGAGGCGGCTCACCGTGCGCAACAGATGGCGCGCGTTCTCATCGAACAGCATCGTCGCCAATCCGAAGCGGCCGGTTAGCGTTAGCCGGCTGTCGGCCTGGCAAACAATTGTCTAACGCAATCATTGCATTAACAAATAGTTTTACTTACTTCTAGTAAGTGCGAAGCGACTGAGTTGTGCACCGGACACGACAGCGACGGGCATGCGGGCGACGGGCATGCGGGTGCTATCTCACGCGCGAAGACCCCGCCCTGGCGAACGATGCGCCGGCGCCCAATAAGCGAAGAATGAGGAAACCACATGGCTAGTGTGGGTGTCGGCCGGGAATCTCGGTCAGGAGCGGGATCGTCGTCTCATACGGTGACAATCGTTATTCCCGCCTACAACGAAGAACGCTTTATTGCCAAGTGCCTGGCGCATCCATTCGTCAAACATCGCCCGCCAGATGAGATCATTGTGGTCGACAATAGATCGACCGACGGCAACGGCTCGTCGCCTAGCGCCGGCCCGCCCGTTGGGCGGGATGTTGATCAGGCCGCCGTGTCCGCCTTGCGATAGTGCTCCTGCTCGAGTTCGGCGATCGCCCGCGACGTGCGCTCGCGCAGCAGGATTGCCGCGATGATCCCGACCACGATGGCGACGACCAGCGCAACCCAGGAGAAGCGCTGCATCCAGCGTTCCGCCGCCATCCCGGCGTAGTAGACCAGCGCGGTGGTGCCACCCGCCCAACAGATGGCACCCGACACATTGGCGGCCAGAAATCGTGGGTAGTGCATTTTCAAGGCGCCGGCGAGCGGCCCGGCCAAGATCCGCAGCAGCGCGATAAAGCGACCGAAGAACACCGCGCGAACTCCCCAGCGGTTGAACAGCCGCTCGGCGAGCGCGACATGTCCAGGGCCGAAGTGTCTCGGAAATCGCCGGCCAAGCCGGTCGAACAGCGGCATGCCGAATCGGCGGCCGATCGAGTAACCGATCGAATCACCAACTACCGCGCCGATTACGGCGGCAACGCCAACACCGACGGGGTTGACGGCCAGATCGTGATGTGACGACATCAGCGCCGCGCTGACCAACACGATCTCCCCGGGAAGGGGAATACCTAGACTCTCGACTCCGACCACGCCGCCGACTACCAGGTAGACGGCAAGCGGCGGGATCGAGTGCAGCAGCGCTTCCACATCCATTGCTAAAGGATGCCTGACGCATGCTCACCGCGCCGCGTAACGAGGCTTGTGACCGGGCGGCACGGTATTTGCCGTCACATCTGCCAGGACTGCGCGGGCGCCGTCGACGCCCCTCGTCGGGGATGCCATCGGAGCGCATCGGTTAGCTCGCGGGTTACGATCCTCCGAAGCAGAACCCGGCAAAGGCTGAGAGGAATTTCTGCTGCAACCCGCAACCAGGTTGGAAATCCCCTGGCGGCCGCCGTGGGGAGGACGTCGGACTGTCACCCCGATGGCGTATATTCGGCCGTCACATCGCCAGGAGGCCGTTAGTGGAATTCAATATCGCTCAGGTGTTCTCGGCGGTGGCGGCGGCCAATCCGGATCGCGACTGCATCGTGTTTGGGGACCGGCGATTCACCTTCGCGCAGACTGACGAACGCGCCCGGCGTTTCGCCCGCGCCTTACACCGGTGGGGGCTTGGCGTTCGTCGGGAACGCTCCGAATTGGCACCCTACGAATCGGGACAAAGCCACCTCGGTTTGTACATGGCGAACTGTAACGAGTCCCTCGAGGCGATGATCGGGGCTTACAAAGCCCGGGTCGCCCCGTTCAACGTCAACTACCGCTATGTTGCCGACGAACTGGTGTATCTGCTCGGCAATGCCACGGCCGACGCCGTCATGTACCACGCACGATTCGGCCCGACGCTGGCTGAGGCCTTGGAGAGATACGACAGCCGCCCGCGCCTGATCCATGTCGACGACCATTCGGGAAACGATCCGTTGCCGGGGGCGGTGCGCTACGAGGAACTGCTGGCGTCGATGTCCGACGAGCCACTCGACGTGACCCCATCGCCCGACGACCTTTATGTGCTCTACACCGGTGGCACCACCGGAATGCCCAAGGCGGTGCTGTGGCGTCAGCACGATATCTACATGAACGCCATGGGCGGTCGCGCTTTCGGCACCGGCGAGATGGCCACCAGTCTGGAGGAGATCGTCGAGCGGTCACGTCCGGACGGACCGGGTTCGATGACCGCGGCGCCGCTCATGCACGGCGCGGCGCAGTGGGCGGCATTCATCAACTTGTGCGGCGGACGGACGTTTGTCATGGCGCCGACGACTAGCCACTTCGACCCTGCCGAGTTGTGGGCGCTGGCCAGCCGGGAACAGGTGGTATCGCTGTCAATTGTCGGCGACGCCTTCGGCCGGCCGTTGGTCGACGAACTCGAGTCTGGCGATTACGACCTGTCCGGGCTACTGATTCTGGTCACCGGCGGTGCGGCCCTCAGCGCACCGATCAAGCAGCGCTTCGTGGAATTGCTGCCGCAACTGGCGATCCTGGACGCAGGCGGGTCCTCGGAGTCGGGGTCTCAGATGGGCCAGGTGTCCACTCGCCTGCAGGGTGGTTCTGGCCGGTTCGCTCCGAACCCAGGCGCGGTGGTGGTCAGCGAAGACATGACCCGGATCCTGTCACCCGGGGACGAGGAAATCGGCTGGTTGGCTCAGCAGGGTCTGATTCCGCTCGGGTACCTCGGCGACCCGGAGAAGACCGCGCGAACGTTTCCCGTCATCGAAGGGATTCGCCATTCGGTTCCCGGTGACCGGGCCCGCTGGGCCGCCGATGGCGGAATCGAGCTGCTCGGCCGCGATTCGGTCACCATCAACTCCGGCGGGGAGAAAATCTTTGCCGAGGAAGTCGAGGCCGCGATCGCCCAGCACCCGGCCGTGTACGACGTCGTGGTGACGGGTCGTCCCAGTGTCCGGTGGGGAAGCGAAGTCGTCGCGATCGTCCAATTGGCACAGGGCCGGCATGCCGGCCCGGACGGCATCATCGCCGAGGCCGCGCGCCACATTGCGCGCTACAAACTTCCGAAGGAAATTGTCTTCCGCAGCCGGGTGCAACGTTCACCGTCGGGTAAGGCCGATTATCGCTGGGCGAAAGATCAAGTTAAACAAAAGCTTTGATTAGCCGGGCTCAAGACAGAAAGCGTTTATGTAACAGGTTGAAGGCGGTGGGCTCGCGGCAGGCCCGGTAGCGCTCGTGCAGATCCCGGGCCAGCACCTGGACCGCGGTGGCCGTGGTGTCCAGTTCGAAGTCGTACTCGGCATCGGCATGTGCGGCGCGGGCGCTGCCACGGTTCCAGCCGGGGTAGCGGTTGCCGCGTTCTTGCTCCCGGCGAGCGCCCTCTTCGTCGGAGACATGGACTCCCACCATCCAGACCGTGTAGCCCTCGAAAATCCGGAGGGCGTCCACCAGCCACTCCCGCTTCCAGATCACCTCGTCGGCGATCACGTTCATGCCGTTGTCCAGGTAGGCCCGGATGGCGTGGTAGCGGGCATGCATGGCCTGATCCAACAGGGGACCAGGATGCACGGTGAACCAGTCGAGGCCGTCGTCTTCGACCACGCTGTCCCAGGTGTAGTACTCGGGCCGCACTCGATCGAGGTCCAGTTGGGCGGGAGGCAGTGCAAACCAGAACAGGTCGATCCCCAGGTGCATCCAGCATTCGGCGGCCAAGTCTTGGAACGCCATAGCGAGTGACGTCTTTCCCGCGCTGGATCCGCCGTTGAGGATGATGAGCTTGCCCTGTGCCGTTTCAGTCAAAGCAGCCATAGCCGATTGAGGGTACCGCCAGGTTCGGGTTATTGCCCGTCAAAATGGTGGATCGTCGGGCAATGGGGGTACCGGCGGTGGCCGCCAGTCCGGTGGGAGTTCCTCGGATTCGCGGGGATCATTCACCCAGGTGCAAAACGGGCTGGTGCTCGGTTCACCCTTGAAGAGAAACAGCATGTCGCGCATGTGGTTTCGAAATTTGCGGGCTTCGATCTCTGCTTTCCGCGCCCGGCGCATCTCTTGTTCGGCGGCGTTGGCGCGGCGCTGAACGTGGTTGCGGTTGCGGGCTCGCGCGATCCGCGCGGCGCGTTCGTCGGCCCGCGTCCGGGATCGCCGTGGCGCCGGGTTGGAGATCAACTCGGCGCCCGCGGGTACCGTTCGATATGTCTTGCCGGTCGGCGATGTCCAGATCACGATGCCGTCGGGCATTCATCTGAGATACCGCCTGCGAGGGTCTGAACGTCGGAGTCGGAGTGGCATTAGTGAACAGGATTGGGATGCTAACTCAGCCTGACCTTTGCGCCGTCCGAAAATGCGGAATCGTGCAATTCAATCGTGGCGATCGTCGTCCCTGTAGGGACGTCGAACGGAACCTTCACGTTGAGGTCGAACCCGGGATTCAGGTTGATGACCATGGAGTCCGTTGAAATAGCCATCGAGTCAGCCGCGAACTGTCGCCCGGCGGTGTCGTATAGCTTTTGGTTTGACGAGAAGAAGTCTTGCGGTTGGGCACCCGTGTTCTTCACAGTCATCGTGACAATCACGAACTCGCCTCGCGCTTGCGTCGTGCCCACAGAGGGTGCCCTCGTCACGCCGGTGACGGTGAATGCGAACTTGCCATCACGGACTTCTTGACCGATACCGGGCATTGTCGAAGACGGCGCGGACGCCGCAGCCCGTTCGCTTGATCGACGCTCACTACTCGAATGCACGGCCGAGCCGATAACCCCGACGACTGCGAAGCAACCACCAAAGAACAGCACAACGACGCCGAGCAGGACCCACGGCCACACCTTGCGCTTCTTTGGCGGTGGTTGGTAGTAGCCGGGCGGCGGGCCATAGTAGCCGCCAGGCGGCGGGGGCGGCGTTGGCGGCAACGGCGGTGGCTGGTCTTCCGGCATCCTCAGTCCTCCTCGGCCCCGCTGGGCAAATCCGTGCCTAGGTTACTTTCCCTGAGGCTCCCAGGACAGAGGAGCAGCGCTGCCGTGGGCAGCTTGCGGGGGCTCAACCGCCGACGAGGCCGACGACCAGGCCGCCGAGCAACACGCGGCGATCTCGGCCCGCCGTGCGTCCAAATTGGACGTGATAGTGTCCGAAAAGGACGCAGAGGCATCTGTAACTACCGAATGGAGATTGATCTCATGCTCACGTACGGCTACTGGAACAACAAGGGCGGCACCGGCAAGACGTCGCTCTGCTTTCAATCGGTCTGTTTCTATGCCGACCAACACCCTGAAGAGCGGGTATTGGTGCTCGACGTCTGCCCACAAGCGAACCTCTCCGAGCTGCTTCTCGGTGGCCTTGCCAACGGTGGTAGTAATCGACTGCTGGCGCGGCAGGGCGCGGTGCCCCGCGCCACTATTGGCGGGTATTTCCAGCATCGACTTCCGGCTCCGTACCAACCTCCTGTTATCGATCCGCAGGACTACATCACAACACCGAGTGAGTTCAACCCGGAGATACCGAACAACGTTGATCTGATCTGCGGAGATCCACTACTCGAACTGCAGGCGAACGCCATCTCCACGCTGGCCAACAACTCGATTCCGGGTACCGACACATGGATTGCCGTCCTGGACTGGATCAAGGATCTGTTGAGCCCGTTAGCCGGAAAGTATGACGTTGCGTTTGTTGACTGCAACCCGAGCTTCTCGATCTACACGCAGATCGCCTTGTCGGCCGTGGACCGGATGGTGTTGCCGGTGATGGCTGATGATTCGTCTCGCCGTGCGATTCAGAACGCCTTTTCGTTGGTGTACGGGCTGAAGCTCCCATCCGACATTTACGCGACGTACGCGTTCGCCACCCGCCTGCGCAATGCGGGGCGAACGCTGCCCAAGGTGCATCTCATCGTCAAGAATCGGTTGACCCAGTACATGGGACCGGCGTCGGCGTATGCAGCTGTGCTGAACTCGATCGACAACGACGTCGAAAAACTCATCGAGAGCAACGCCGATATTTTCAGCTTCGTGCAGCTCGACGACGGACTTGTGGATGTCCGCGATTTCCAGACCACCGGGGTCGTGGCCTTCGCGAAGGGCACGCCTCTCTACGGGCTGAAACCGGGAAAGAGGGAAGTGATGGGCCAACGGGTCGTCGTGAACGCCCCGTACCAACAGAACTGTGTCGAGCACATGAACGACCTGGTGGCCAAGCTCTAAGGCGAAAACCAAGATGCTTTCGGTGGGCGGGTGCATCGTGCCGATACACGAAGAAGGTCAACAGGTTCCGTGTCCTCGGTCGTCTTCGCCGCCATCAGGCTCCCTAGATCACAGCTCGGCGATCGCCACGTCCAGCGCCTCGGCGTGCAGGCGCTCAAGCTGCCCGAAATCACACTGATCGAGCGGGATTCCGTACCGTTCGAGCGCCCATTGCGACTTCAATTCCTCGGCGCGGGCCTTTAACCGCGCCCACGCGCGAACTGCGGCAGGGTTGCCCGCACGCTGCGCCCGCCACAGCGCCAGCCGGTCCACGTTCACCTTCGGCGTATCGGGCTGCTTGCGCAGCGACTGCCCGCGCCTACCCGTCGTTCGCTTACCCAACCGAATCCCCCCTCTACGGCAACCGGAAGGCAGCCAGCTCATCATCAGGGTCGAACGCAACCGCCGGCACCAGTCCGTCGTCAGCGTCGACGTCGGCCTCACCCGGCGGCGGCGTTGCGCTGCGCACACCCTCTAAGCCGTGCAGCCGCCCCAACTCGACCAGCAGCTTTCGGCATTGGTCATTGGCGCGTAGCTCGCCCTGCATCGCCTTGCGGTACGCCACTTGGAAAAGCTGTTCGTACCGCTCGATCAGCAGCGACGTCACCTCGCCGATGTCGCTGCGCTGATCCTCGCGCCTGGCCCGTGCACGATCGATTGCCAGCTGCACACCCCGCAACGACAACCGAACCTCGGGGCGCGCTGCGATTTGCCGATAGCCCATGCCCGCGAGATACAAGCTGAAGACCAACGCGTCCCGCGCTTCGCTCTCCTTGGCACCCAACCGCGGCATTCCAAACCCCTTCGCCCACCGCAAATCCGCTCAGCCCCAAAAGTAGACCGTATACAAGCGAAATCCCGGCAACCAGGCCCGATACCGATCAACACGCGCAAAAATCGTTTACTTGAAGAGGGGGCAACCCATTCCGGTTCGAAGGGGTGGCTGTGGGCGACCTCAACTTCGTCGCCCCGTACCCCTTGGGGGACAGCCCCAGGACGGGGACAGCCCCCACCGCCGGGACAGCCCCGCGGGCGGGGATTGCTTGGACTGATGACCATCCGCGGGGATGGATGATGGTCCGCCGTTCGCGCTTACGAAGACGGTGGCCGCCGACCAAATCGGAGGAGCCGACGGCCACCGCCCCACTTTCTCAGCGCCTGGCGCGCTGCCGCTTCGGTGCCTGGACCGGCTCGACCAACGGGATATCGGGCTCGACCAAGGGGATATCGGTCGAGCAGGTGTCGATGATCTGGTGCGGCGCCGGAGTGCTGCGCTCGGCCCGCGGCGGCCCGCAGCTGCCCTGACGGTTGGCCAGCCACTGGTTGCCAGCGGCGACCGCCGCTGCTTTCGTCTTGTAGGCGCTGGTGCTTTCGTGGCGGCTCGCCCACGGAGCAGTCCACCGCCAGCGCCACGCCCTCCCGTCCTTGAACGCGCTGATGCTCGGGTGGGCGGCCATCGTCACGCGGTGAGGTCGACGATGGCGAACGCCTTCGGCCTCAGCACATTGATGCCCGCGTGCAGCTCCCCGCGGACCTGCACGGCATTTGCCTGAAACAGACTGTCCCCGAAGGCATTAACGAGCAACTGCATCGTGCCGTTGAGGAACAATTTCAACTGCCGCCAGTCCGCCAGGACGGCCATTCCCTGCGGAATGCTCGGCGAGACGACCCTCGGCCGGGTCGGCCCAAAAATGTTGTCCGCGAGCGACGCCTGCGCATCCGGGCTGCTGTCGTAACCGCGCGAGAGGAAGCCGCCATCCGTCGACCAGCGAAGCAGGTCCACTGCCTGTGCGTCGGCGGGGCTCAGCGCCCAGCCCGTCGGCTGCTCGCCGAGGTTCTGCAACGCCGTCACCGCGGAACGCAGCGTGGTCGGCAAGTCCGTGGTCCACGGGACATGAGTGCGGTCCGATGGGGTCGTGAAACCTTCCAGCCCGAGAACACCCATGGGCATCTCGCCCGAGCCGTTGCCGTTGATGGCGGCGTGTTCGATCGAGTCCCAGACGCCTGCGGCCATTTCATCCACAAGCCAGCTGGTGATGGCCTCGTTGGACGCCCAAATGCGATACGGCACAGGTTCGCTGAGGTGGGCAAATACCCTGCACCGATCCTGCACCGCCTTGACGGTCAGGGCTGACGTCGGCTTGGTCGCCAAGTCCGCGGTCGGCGCCGCGTTGTTCGTTCTCGCGGTCTGGACATAGGTCTCATACGCCATACCGTCGACCGGGGTGCGGTTGACCAGCAAATCGATCAGCCGTGTCGGGTGCGGGATCGCGGCGACCGAAGCCGGGATTAACGCGGGCACGTCGACGCTGCCGCTCACCACGGCGCGGGACTCGCTGCCGCCAAGGGCCTCCCGCAGCTCGCGTGCAGCGGTCCGCGCCCACGCTTCCGTCGTAGCGGCACTGCCGCCCACCGTGGCCGTCGCCGTGCGCACGATCAGCGCCTCGGGGTCAAGCCGTCCCGATCGCTGGATTTCGCCGCGGATGTGCTGGCACCTTTCGGAGAGGTCCGCCACGATGTCGGACAACGACCTGAACTCGGCGGTCTCCTGCTCGGACAAACGTTCGCGCTGTTCGGATTCCGCGAGGCTCACGATCGCCCTCCGTTGGGCGTCGGTGTCATCGCGTAGGCGTTGCAGACGGGCAAGGGTTTGTTCAAGGCCGGACATGGATGCCTCCTAGGGCGTCGGCGTGCGAGCGCAGCAGAACCGCTTGCGCCGCAACGCGTGAGAGGTTCTGGCCGCGTACAACCGTGCCGGAGGACCCTGCGAGCCGACGGTTGCCAAGGCTGCGTGCCGCTTCACCCGTGCCGGGTCTCGGCACGCTGCCCCTGGCTTCCCATGACGCCTTGACACCCGTCGGCGACAAGACGCTTGTGGGCAGCTTACGCGCGACATCCGTCAAGTGGGGGCCAACCATGCCATTTCAATTTGGTTGCGGCACTACGCAATGCGGCACGCCGCAGTGCAAGCCACGTTACTCGTCGTCGCAGCCGAACCGATCGACGGCATCGGCGGCGTCAAGCTGCTCCATGGCGATCCGATCCAACTCCTGCTGCAGCTGGTCCTCATTGGGCACCAGCTGGGCCGCGAATTCGATCGCCTGCACCGCCATCGCGTTGAGCACGTTGGTCCCGCGGCCTGATGTGACAATTTCGCGGGTAATCGCGGCGATGCCTTCGTGGTCGCGTGCATACATCGTCGCGATGAAGCGGCGAGCGGTCGCGAGGTCGCGGTTGACGTCACGGCCGAGCTGCGCACGCCGTTCGGGCGTCGGTTGGTCGTCGTGGTGCTCAGTCATCGCGATCTCCTTCTGAGGTGGGGTTGGTTCGTGCCTTGGCTTTGTTCTGGCGCCACCGTTCCCGCTGGCGTTCAAGACGGGCGGCGCTTAGCTGCGCCAGGAGGTCGTGGAGTTCGGCTGGGCCGCGGCCGGGGGCGGCAATGGTCCGAAGTGCGCCGCGCTCGTCCCGGTAGCCGACGAGATGGTCTCCTGCACAATCTGTTCGGGGGCACGCGCGCGCTGCGGCCAAGGCGTCGTCGGCCGACGGGAAGAACGCGAAACGCACGCCGAGCGTCTCAGCTCGGCACATCAGCGCAGCGTGGCCAACCTCGTTGCTGCTGTCGTTGTCGAGGTCGTCGAGGCTGGCGAAGTCGTCTGCGAAGCCGTGGTCGTCAGCCATGGCCGCGCCTCGCATCGAGGATCGCTCGAATCGTCGGCTGCCAGTCGGTGTCGGCGAGCCAGTGCTCATAGCTCAGTTTGAGCACCGCTTCTACCAGCTTGCGGTGAGTGGAAACCCGCGAGAGCGGCAGCACATGCAGTCGGCTGTAGTCGGGATCGGCGTGGCAGTCGCGGTGGACGATGTACCACGGCACACGGGGCGGCGGCGGGTTCGTGACCGATCCGAACCGTAGTCGGTGGGCGACCCACTCCCGGTACCTCTGTTGCCGAAACCGTGCCGCTGTGGTCGAGACGAACGCGTAGCCCGACGACGGCGGGTCGATGGGGCGTCCGCATTCGGCACACGGCGGCTGCCGCGCGCGCCTGTTGCGTCGCTGTTTCCCGTTCAGCGGCTCGCCGCTCCGGTTACGCGCCATCGGCCCCGTTTGTGTCTGTCCGCGGCGCAGGGCTCGAATCCGGCACTGTGCGACGTCGGCCGCCCAAGAGCGCAAGGCGCTCGGCGATGATGCGCTGACGTTCGGCCAGGGCGGCATCGCAGAGACGGCCCCGACGACACAAGCATGCGGGCGCGGTCATCGCTTCGTCCTGTCGCGTTCGCCATCGGCCCGCAGACAGCGCTCGCAGAGCCGGGTGGTCAGGTAGGGGGTGTTGTCGCAGCGGCGGCACCGGCCAGCTGGGCAGCCGTCGCGATGCGACTGGGTCGGCACATGGTGCCCGCAAGTTCGGCAGCGGCCAGGGCCGCGGGGCGGTTCGAAGGTCATCGCCACGTCCCTGGTGGTGACGTACCCGGCCAGCGCAACTGCTGACACCAATGGCTGCGCGAAGTGACGACAGTTGCTTTACGGCCCAAGGAAACGCAGCGCGTAGCGCGGCGTTTTCGCGGGAGCGCTTCTCTAGAAGTCGGGCACATGCGAGTTCCGCGCGGTCGGTTCGGCTTTGCTGGCGCTCGCCTTGGGTGCCTGGCCTGGCCTGTCCTGTCCTGGCCTAGCGCAATCCACCGGAACAGTTCCGGTGGAACTTCCGCCGGACTCGTCATCATCAGCCAGCTGAGCTGCGAGTTTGTATTTGCGTTGCTTCGCCTTTCGGCTGCGATCCCATGCCTTGCGCTTCTCGTACATCTCCAACAGGTCGCGCCCCGTTTGTGTTTGCGCGAACTCGACAATCAACCACCTCTCGCCAGCACGACCGTGCGGCTCCCAGAGGTCGCCGCCTATCAGCTCGGGAATGTCCGCCGGATCAAAGTCGGGGATGAAGGGCAGGTCGCTCGGCTCGATGATGCCTTCGGTGCGGTTACCGACCGCGAACATCAGCGCCTGCATGTAGGAGCGATATGCGCTGTCGGACAAACGTGGTCGTCGGAATCGTCGATCGGACAGCCACCGATCGGGTAGATGCGCGTCAGTCATCAGCGCGTCACCCCCTGCGGGTATCGTGTTGTCCGCGTGCAATTACCGGGCATCGCAACGCCGACCGCAGTTGGGCAACCAGCTGCGGTCGCCGCGTCTCTGGGGTCGGTCACCGGGCACCACGACCTGCCGGTGGCTCGCAGTCGAATAGCGCTGCTAAGCGCGTGAGCTGGTCGGGGCGTAGGGGTGGCGCCGCAGCGACCTCGGCGGCGATCACCGCGTCCCATTCGGCCTGCTCACTGGCCGTGAATTGGCGGGTCATGCCTCACCGTCGCCAGCTAGGAGCTTTGCGATTGACTCCACCGGCACGCGCACCGCATTGCCAATTTTGACCGCGCGGATCGTCTTGTCCTTGATGCGCCTATCAAGGGTGAAGGTCGAGATCCGTAGTGCCGCGGCGGCTTCCTTGCGGGTCAGCACCGCGTCCAGCATCACGGCAGCGTTGCGCTGCTTGATGTCCTCGTTGGACATGGTTAAGGGGCCTTGCCTTTCGTGGGTCGTCGTCAGGTTTGGCACACCCCCCTTAGGTTCGGTGTGCGGTCACCCGTCTGACGGCCCCTCGCGGGCTAGCCCCTTAATGCGTGACGGTGGAATTCAGTTGTATGCAGACGAAGTTAGCAGATAGCAGCGACGCAGCGCGGCAGCGCTGTCTTCACCGGCGCGTCCCTGTCTGCGCCAATTCCCAACGTAGTGCGCTACTTTCGTTCGAAATCGACGGTGATCGCCTTCGGATCGAACCGCCCACCAGGCCGATTCAGCGCGTGGATCGTTACCGTCGCCAGAGTGTCGATCACTCCGCGTTGGCGGTCCAGCGGCAGCGCCGCGAACCGCTTCGCCGCGTCCGGCCTCCCAGCCAACGCTTTGACGTCGGCCGACATGTGCGAGCCCAGCAGCGTGTCCTGTAGCGGCTTCAGCTTCGCCTCCACCCGCTCGATTCGGGCGTTCATCCGGGCCGCGGTGATCTGCCCGTCGTCGTAATCCGCCTCGGCCTCCCGGATCTGCCCGCGCAGCAACTCGATCTGATCACGCAGCGCCTTGGCGTCGACCGTCGGCCGAGCCAACGTGACCGCGGCGTCGGGTTCGGCCAACCGCTTAGTGATCGCGTCGACGACCCGCTTGTCGGTCAGTTCGACACCGCGCACGATCTTCATGCAGCCGATCCGCTTGCAGGAGTACACGGCCCGTTTGCCACCGGTTTTGGTGCCCCGCACCCCGGTACCGATCGGCTTGCGACAGGCGTCGCAGATCGCGATCCCCGACAGCAGGTGCTTGCGGCCCGGCGACTTGCCGGTGTGCCGCTTCGGGTCGGCCAGCAGCGTGCACACACCCTCCCAGACGTCGCGGTCCACGATCGCGGGTCGGCTCGGCTCAGCGCCCTCGACGATTCCGGCCAGGTGGACAGGCTTGCCCTTGATGCGGGCCTCAGCCTGCGCTGCACGTACGTCGTAGGTCACCAGGCCCGCGTTGCTGGCCCGCGTGAGCACCTGGCGCACCGTCCCGCCCGTCCAGCCGCAGCCCTTGACCGTCTTCAACCCTTGCGAATTCCATTGCGCCGCAATAGACCACAGCGACGCTCCGTTGAGCAGATCGCGGGATGCCTTGCGGATCGCGTTGGCCTCCCGCGCGACGAGCTTGTCGCCCTTCCAGCCGAACGACCTTACGTTCCATGCTTTTCCGGCCTTCGCGCGCTGCCGGTTGGCGGACTTTTGCCGCTCCGCCTTGTGCTCGACCTCGAACCGCGCAGCTGCGCCCCTCGTGCGGGCGAAGTAGCGGCCCGCGGGCGTCGACAGGTCCACCGAGCCGCCGACGTTGGCCAGCTCGACGTGGTGGCGCTCGACCAAGTCGATGAAGCCCTCAAGCTCGCGGGGCTGCCGGTGCAGGCGGTCCATGTCCCAGACAGCGACCCGGCCGATGACGCCGTCGGCGATGTCTCGGCACAGCTCCTCGTAGCGCTGTCGGCGGCCCTTGGTGGCGCTGACGTTGTTGTCTGCGTACTGGACGGGGTTGGCCCATCCGAGCCGCTTGCAGAGCTTGAGCAGGTCGTCGCGTTGGCGGTCGATGGCCAGCTGATTCTGGTCGCGGTCAAGCGATTGACGCAGGTAGATGGCGGTTTGCGGGGTGTGCATGAGGGATATCTTAGACCAATTCCCGTGCCGTCGGGCAGTTGTTTGTCGCGCCATCCCGGTGACGCCGCCGTGAAATGTCTTCAGCCGGTGGTGTTTTCGGCACAGACACTTGAGATTGGCGAGCACCGTCAGGCCACCGGCGCCCGGGTCGGTGTGGTTGAACGGGATGGTGTGATCGATATCGCAGATCCGCGCCGGTCGGCTACATCCGGGAAATCGGCAGGTTAGATCCCGGCAGCGGACCGCGCGGTCAAGGGCGGTCGATGGGTGATACGTCAAAGCGTCGGCGTCGGAGGGTAGGTCCGCGATGAGGCGACGGGTCGCCGAGGTCGCCAGTTCGCGGACCAGGTCGGCGTCGATGACGCCGTAGCCCTCGACGTAGCCGGGTTGTTGGCTCTTGCCCGAAAGCGTGTCGGCAGTGGCGACGACGTTGAGGAGCACCTGCGCGCCGGTTGGCGCTTGTGCGCCACCGCGCCGGGCCGGGCAGTCGCTCGATCCGCAGCGGCAGGCCAGGGGCCCACCCGCGGTCAGCGCTCCGAGCGCGTCGGCGCGACGCTGGGCCAGGGTACGGGGGTCGTCGCGGCACACCGCCGTTGCCAAGTGCGACAGTTTGCGGTCGAAGGCGGTGGCGTCTGCGCCGGTCACGATGCCCCACAGCTCGGCCATGCCGTCAGGATGAGGCGTGATGCCGATCTCGCGTTCGTCGTCGGCGCGACGCCGGCGCTCCCGGGCGGCGTCGGGGTCGATCGCCAGCACCTGCCGATCGATGGCGTTGATGACGCGCTGGCGCGACCAGCCTTGCCACCTGCTCATGCGTGCAGCAAGTGACTCGTCGAGCCTGGCGATCAGCTTGTCGTCATTGACCAGATCGGTACGGCTGATGGTCAATTGAGCTGTGCGCCAATCGATTCTGCCCTCGGCCAACAGCGCTCCGATCCGACGCAGTCGGGTATCGAGCATCTCCGCGCAGTGCACCTGATATGCGGCAGCCGCCGAAGAAACATTCAACGCCGCCGCTACCTCGGCGCAGGTCCGCTCAGCCCCGTCGATGGTCGCGTAGGCCAAATCGGGGTCGCGGCGTTCGGCAGCGCTCCGATGGCGTAGCAGCGCCGCCACGCAGGCGAGGCGTCGCGCGGTGAGCGCCGACTCCTGCCGGTAGGTGCCCTCGATGGCCGTGACCAATTGCTCCGGCGTGAGCTGGTCCAGATCCGCAGAACCGAGGGCGCCGTGCTCGAACATGCTTTCGATTGTATCGCTGGGCGCGACGGTGAATTGGGTCCGCGGCATCGCTTGTGGATGAGCTTGCGACTGTGGATAACTCCTTCGCGCCGAATAGCAACGCTGCCGGTAGCGCTTGCCTGCGAGGTTCTCGCAGCCAGCAGCCGGCCGTCGTCGATCGCTTGGCGAAGCTGAGCGTTGGGCCACGCTCCGGCCCGGCGACTTCGTACCGCATCCGTCGTCGCTCAGCATGTTTGCTGGTGTCGGCAGCACCGGTGCGCCCGCCGGAACCGGTCGTGCCAGCCGTCGATGGACGTTGACCACAGCATCTGGCGGCACTGCCAACGGCGACTCGCCTTGCGTCAAAAGCCCTCGAGATGTTCGCTGCGGGGATAGGATCTGTTGCTGCAGAGTGCTCAATGGTCGCTCGATGGTCCCTCGATGGTCCCTGGCAACCGTTGCGTTGTCTTGTCGGGAGGTTGCACATGTCATTTGTTGTGGCGGCGCCGGAATGGATAGCGACAACGGCGTCGGACGTGGCGGGGGTCGGCTCTGCGCTCACGGCCGCCAATGCGGCTGCAGCGCTACCGACGACGGCGATAGTCGCGGCGGCAGAGGATGAGGTGTCGGCAGCGATAGCGGCCGTGTTCGGATCGCACGCGCAGGGCTATCAGGCCCTCAGCGCCCAGATGTCGGTGTTCCATGAGCAATTCGTGGCGGCGTTGACGGCGGGTGCCGGCGCGTATGCGGCCACCGAGGCGGCCAGCACGTCACCCTTGGGACAGTTGCTGGGATTGATCAATGCGCCCACCCAGGCGCTGCTCGGGCGCCCGCTGATCGGCAATGGCACCAACGGCGCCGACGGCACCGGGGCTGCCGGTGGGCCTGGCGGGCTCTTGCTCGGCAACGGCGGTAACGGCGGTTCCGGGGCGGCGGGTCAGCCCGGTGGTGCTGGCGGAGACGCGGGGTTGTTCGGTAACGGCGGGATCGGCGGGGCGGGTGGGGTCGGGGTAACCGGCTCTGGTGCAGCCGGTGGCCAAGGTGGTCGGGGCGGATGGTTGTTGGGTAACGGCGGGACCGGTGGGGCCGGGGGAGCGGCGGGCGCTACTGCCCTCGGCGGGGCCGGCGGTGTCGGCGGGGCTACCGGGCTCATCGGCAACGGGGGAACCGGCGGTATCGGCGGAGCGCGAGCGGCGGGCACCACCGCCGGGGTCGGTGGTGACGGCGGGGTCGGCGGCGTGTTCGGCAACGGCGGTTTCGGCGGACACGGTGGTGCCGGTGACCTCACCGGCGGCGGTGGGGCCGGCGGGGCCGGCGGGGCGGCGAGCTGGTTCGGCAGCGGCGGGGTTGGCGGTGCCGGCGGGGAGGGTGCGCCCGGCGGTAATGGGGGTGCCGGCCCAGTCCTGATCGGTAACGGAGGCATCGGCGGTCTCGGTGGAGCCGGGGCGGCCGGCGGTAACGGTGGTGCAGGCGGCACGTTGCTGGGCGACGGTGGCGCGGGCGGGCAAGGCGGCGCCGCCGTCGCGGGCATCCTGGGCGGCCTGCCCGGACAGGGCGGTAACGGGGGCAACGCCAACTGGTTCGGTTCCGGCGGCAGCGGCGGGCAGGGCGGTACCGGTCTGACCGGAGTGAACGGGGTCAACCCGCCGCCGAGCGGCACGGCCGGTCCTGGCTCTAGTCCCGCTCCCGTCTCGATCACGAATTCCGGCACCCTTGGCGCTCACATCATTTTCAACGGCATGAACGGCGGTCCCGGTGACCCCGGCGGCGCCGGCCAGACCGGCGGCACCGGCGGCACCGGCGGCGCCACATCGGTGACGAACACCAATACCGGCTCGATCACGGGCGTCATTGAGATGACCGCCGGCGGCGGCGGCACGGGCGGCGTGGCCGGCGCCGGCGGCAATGGCGGCGCGGGCGGGACCGGCGGGGCCGCCACGGTCACGAACAACGGCTCGATCACTGGCGCCGTCAATGCCACCGGCGGGGCCGGAGGTAACGGCAACACCGGTAGTGCCAGCGGCGGTGACGGTGGCGCCGGCGGGATGGGCGGCCAGGGTCAAACCGCGGGCAACGGTGCTGCAACAGGCGGCGCCGGCGGTCAAGGCGGTGCGGCGAGCGTGGCCCTGGGCGCAACCGGCGGCAACGGCGGTGCCGGCGGCGTGGGCGGCAACGGCGGACATGGCGGGATGTTCATCGGCAACGGCGGTGCCGGAGGCGTAGGAGGGACCGGTGGCACCGGCGGTATCGGCGCCGCCGGCTTTGCCGGCGGTGACGGCGGCGCTGGTGGCCAGGGCCTCAACAACGGCACGGGCACGGCGACTGGGGGCAACGGCGGTCTCGGGAGCGTCGGCGGGATCGGTGGCACCGGGGGCACGGGTGGCAGCGGAGGCGTCGGCGGCAACGGCGGCGGCGCCGGGTTCATCGGCATCGGCGGCGCCGGCGGCGGCGGCGGCATGGGTGGTGTCGGCGGGATCGGCGGCATCGGCGGTGCCGGCGGCGATGGTGGTTTCGGCGGGGCAGGCACCACCACCAGCACCGCGGCCACGTTTGGGGGAACCGGCAACAACGGTGCCCTCGGCGGCAACGGCGGCACCGGCGGCGCGGGAGGAGCCGGCGGAACGAGCGGCGGCAGTGGGGGAGCCGGTGGCGTGATCGGTTGGGCCGGCGCCAACGGCGGTACGGGTACCGGCGGCACCGGCGGCAATGGCGGTCAGGGCGGCGCCGGCGGCAATGGCGGCAACGGCGGAAATGCTTCGACGGGCGGCACCGTCGGCCAGGGCGGCAATCTGGCGCTGGGCGGACAAGGCGGTACCGGTGGCGCTGCCGGTGGTCCGGGCGGCAACTCCGGGTTCACCGGCAATTTGGGTGTGCCTGGAAGCAACGGTTTGCCGGGCATCATAGTGTGATCAGGCATGCATCGGCGGTACCGTCACTGTCATGCCGACGAAAAGGCAGCGCGCGACGGGCATGCCGGCCGCCGATTCGCTTGTGCCGCAATACCCGATCGAATCGGTCGACAATGCGCTGAAGCTGCTGTTGCTGCTCGGTGAACGCCCCGAGATCCGGTTGAGTGAAGCGACTCGATATCTGGGTGTGGCGTCGTCCACCGCGCACCGGCTGCTGGCGATGCTGATTTATCGGGGCTTTGTGCGCCAAGACCCGGTGTCGAAGGCGTACCTGCCTGGTCCGGCGTTGACCAGTGTGGCGTTCTCGATATTTAGCCGCATCGACATCCAGGGAGCGGCCATGCCGATCATGCGCGGTCTCAGCGAACGCCTGCGGGAAACAATCCACGTCGGCATGCTGGACGGCGCTGATGTCCGATTTGTCGCGGCGGTCGAGGGCCCGGCCGCCGTCCGGGTGGCTTCCCGGCTGGGCCGCAGCCTGCCAGCGCATTGCACCTCGACGGGCAAGACGCTGCTGGCTCAGCTGTCCGAATCTGAACTGCGGCAACTACTTCCGAATGAGGAGCTGGATCGCGTCACCGCCCATTCGATTGGCAGCCGCACGGAGTTGGAGGCCGAGCTTTCCCGTATCCGCGAACGGGGGTATGCCGTCAACCGGGAAGAGAGCGAGGAGGGCGTGGCATCGGTTGCGGTACCGATTCCGGCCGGGGCACCGGGTTTGCGGCTTGCACTCAACGCCGCGGCTCCGTACCACCGGCTGGAAAGGTCCAAGTACTCCTCGTTCGCCGCGGTACTTACCAAGGCAGCCAAGGAGATTGGCGATCAGCTTAGCTGAGTGCCCAATCGCGCCACTTCGTGCCGCCAGGCCGCTTCGATGTTGAAGTCAGATCCCAAGTCCGGCAATTCATTCCAATCGGTTTCGGCGATTTCGCGCAACGCGCCCCCGGCAGCCATGACCTGCAACGACATTCGTGCCAGCGAGTCGAGGCTGATCGCGTGCAACACGGCCTGCTGGACGCTGCCGGCCGCGCTGGTGATTCCATGGCCGCGACAGATCACCACGGGCGCGCTGCCCATGGCCGCCACCATATCCCTGCCCAACTGTGAACTTCGAATCAGGACCGCGCGTTCAAAGACTGGCACGCCGCCGCGGGCGAGCACAGCGCCGGGAATGTCGTACGCCCCATAGATCGGCCGGAATTCGATTCCGGCCAGATCCGCGGCGACGACGGCCGGTGGATGCAGGTGCGCGACCGCCCGGCGCCGAGGATCGGCCAGCATGGTCTCGACGTGGATGGGCAGTTCGTTGGGGACGCGGTATCCGTCGAGTTCCCCCGCGGCGCTCGCGGTTCCGTCAAGCCCGATCAACCGGATATCACTGGGCCGGGTGAATGCCAAACCCGTGTCGGTGTCGCTGCGACAACGGATGAGTAGCTGGTCCTCGCCGACGCGCAGGCTCAGATGGCCGAGGATGCCATCAGCCAGGCCGCGCGCCGCGGCCACGCGGCAGCCCAGGGCCAGCAGAGTGCGCTGCGGGTCAAGCCTCATGGCGGTCCCGCAAGCCGAATCCGCCGTCGGGGTGGATGGTTTCACCGGTGATGCCGCGGGAGCGGTCGGAGGCCAGGAACACGAAACTCCACGCATGGTCGTGGGGGGTGAGTGCGACGTTGAGCGGCACCCGTGCGGCCAAATCGCTTGCCCTGTTGGGGGAGTCGTTGAGGCGCACGGCATCCAGGCCCAGGCTGGCAAGACCGCGCAGGTCGGTGTCCAGCGTGCCGCCCGGTGCCACCCCGTTGACCCGAATACCCGGGGCCAATTCGTGTGCCAGCGAGGCAACCAGCCCGCGCACGGCGAACTTCGACGACACGTAGAGCACCCCTCCGCGCCCGGGGTAGAACGACGATGTCGACTCGGTCAGCACAATCGAAGACCCGGTTTGGGCCTGCAGTGCGGGCATCGCGGCCTTCACCGACTGCAGCTGGCTCAGCACATTGATGCGAAACATCTCGTCGAAGGCCGCTGCAAGGACGTCGGCGTCGATATCGCCCACACCCTGATAGAAGTCGAAGACGCCGACGCAGTTGACCAGAGTGTCGAGACCGCCGAACGCATCGACGGCCGTCGTGACCGCGCGGTCAGTTGCCGCCCGGGTGGTGGCGTCACCCTCGATCACCGGCATGTCCGGCAGTTCCTGACGCAACCTCGCGCACTTGTCGGTATCGATTTCCAGCACAGCGACTTTCGCGCCCTCGGTGCGAAACGCGGCGACGACGGCGCGGCCGATTCCCGAGCCGGCGCCCACCACGAGCGCGCGCCTGCCGTCAAGCCAGCCCGTCATCGCGTCCCTCCGGTTCGTCGGGCAGTAACGGAGCGCGGGAATTGCCGACCATGGCCGCCAGCGTACGGGGGTTCTGCCAGGTGAGCGCCTCCACTTCGAGGGCGTCCAGACTGATCGACTGCCCGGTTCTGGGTGCGGTGATCAGCAGTCGGGAGCCGTTGCGGGTGTCGACCCGCTGGACCACTACCTCGGTGAATTCGTTTGCCACAGTGATGGGCTCACCGACGGGCTTCACAGGAATACCGCCAGGTTCTGCATCCGTAACACCGACTCGTCGGCAATAATGGTGCGAAGAGCCAACTTCCAGGTGTTTTCCGGATCCCCATACCAGCGCAGTAGATCCTCGCGGCCGCAGGACAACAACGCGCTTTCGTTGACGTCGCCGCGACTGCGGAACAGCAGTTCGGCCGATTCGACGATCACATGCTCGGGGTCTGCGCCGGCGAAGGTGCGCACGTTGGTGATGAAATGCCGCAGCCGAGACGGGGGATCCTCGGTCCAGGCGTGCTCGGTGGCAAAACGCGCCACCCGTTGGGTGAGCGAGTACTTGTCCTCGTCGAAATGAGCCATCCCGGGCCCCATTCCCGGTGACGTGTCGAACCCGGCGCCGCGGGCGGTCGTGACACGCACCGGCATGACGTAGCGAATGTCGTCGGTCATGGTGTCCAGCCATTCCTCATACTGCTGGGCGTCGAGCAGGTAGGCCTCGTCCACCAGGAACCGGTGTGCGTGGAGATGACGAATATCGTTGAACGGCAGGGAGTTTCTCATGACAGGTACGCGGCCCAGAGCTTGAGCAGCTCGCGCTGGTTGTACTCGTTGTAGCCGACCTGAGCGCGTCCGGGCCCGTGAAAGGCCTCGGCCGGTAGCGCTTCGGCGACGGGCCGGTCGTCGGACAGCAGGCCCATCCGGCTGTTCAGCAGCAGCCGCCGTGCCATCGTCCCGCCGGCCGTGGTGGTCAGCGAGACCCAGTTCTCCACGTCGTCTTGTTCGAACATGCCGGTCGACCCGAAGCACATCAAATAGCCCCGGTAGGACCGCTTCTTGAAGTCCGCGGGTGCGGCGGCGTCCACCGCGAACCATGAGCACACCTCGGTTTCGTTCTCGCTGATCGGCTGCCACTGGCGGATCGAGATGAAGGGCAGCACCTCTTCATTTTCGGGATCGCTGCCGGGCAGCTTGGGCCAGTTGTGTACGAAACTCAGGTTGGGAAAGCAGGTGGCGGCCGAGAACATGAAGCCGTCGTCACCGATGACCCGCTGTTGCCGGTTGGTCCAGACGCCCTTCATCCGGTCGATCATGTCGTCGGGGTAGCCGACATAGCGCATGCGTTCTTCGAAGCTGCCGGGCGGGAGTTTGTAGGTGGTTCCGCCCCCGCGATGTGCCCAGTAGGTGGCGCCATCCTTGCGCTTGTGCGCCTTGGGCTCGCGGAACAATCCGATCTCGACGATCGAGGCATGGGTGTGTGGGGTGTGGTACATGTCGCCGGCGAAATTCTCGGCGCCGATCTTCCAGTTGGCCTTGATCCGCCAGCGCTGCGGTCCGCGCACCTCCAACCCACCGGTGCTCTGTTTGGTGTAGTAGTCCAGGTAGAACCGGAAGTCGCCGAGGTAGTCCTCGAGCGGTTCGGCGCGCGCGTCCAAGCTGATGAAGATCAAACCGTTGTAGCTGGTCAAATTCGGTGCGGGCAAGAGGGTTTGGCCCTTCGGGAACCCCGCGTCGCCACCGTACGCCTCCCGATGGAACGGCAGCCCGGTAAGCCGGCCATCGTTGCGGTATGTCCAGCCGTGGTAGGGGCAGCGGAAATTGGAGGCATTGCCCATCTCCGCGCGGCACAGCTGCATGCCGCGGTGCAGACACATATTGAACATCGCGCGCACCGCGCCATCGGAGTCGCGGGCGATGATGAACGAATCGTCGAGCACCCGGCGTACGACGTAGTCGCCCTCCTGCGGGATCTCCGATTCATGGGCCATGAACATCCACCCGCGGCCGAACAGCCGCTCCTTTTCCAAGTCGAACAGCTCTTTGTCGTTGTAGATGTGGGCGGGAATCATCCCCCGGCGCACAGCGCCGGTAACACCGTCGAGGGCAGCACCGTGATCGGCCAATCCCAGCCCCATCTCGCTTGCTCTGTTTTACAGAAATGTATTCTGTATAACAGAATCACCTAGAACACCGCGACCGTCTATCGGCTCTAGCGGCGTCAGCGACCGCACAGGTATCCCGAGGCTGATTCACAGCCACTTCACATTTGTCAAAGCGTTGTGGAGATCTGCCGCGTGGATACGTTGGTAGCTGGTGTGTGCGGGGGCGGGTTCGCTTGATGCGCGTCACCGCCTGGCTGAATCTGTCTGAGTCTCTCAATGGGGAAGGACTGGTGTCATGGTGGAGCGGCCTCGAGATCGGCAGCCGCATAAATTCGGATCGCGGGTGCTGGCTGCAATTGGGCGCCAAGAGTGGCTGGATCGGCCCAGCTACCGGCTGGAGCACCTGATCAGCTTCGGTTTCAACGCGCTTGGCGGGGCACGTGACCGCGTCACCAACGCCTTGAACGGCGTATGGCTGGGGCATCCGGTGCATCCGCCGCTGACCTCGTTTGCCAGTGGAGCGCTCGGCACCACGGTGGCCCTGGACGCCCTCAGCGTGCTGCCCGGCCGGCCTGCCTCGGAGGTGCTGGACGCATCACGGTTTGCTAGCCGCGCACTGGGGTTGGGTATTGCGGCAAGCGTCGGCTCGGCTGTCACCGGGATTGCCGACTGGCAGCACACCCACGAAGAGGACCGCCGGGTCGGGCTGGTGCACGGTTTGGTGAACACGGTTGCGACCGCCCTGTACGTGATGTCGTGGGTGGACCGCCGCCGCGGCCACCACCTTCGCGGGATCGCAGCCAGCGCGCTGGGCTACGCCATCACCGTCGGCGGCGCCTATCTCGGCGGGGCGCTGGTGTTCGAGTCCGGCATCGGGATCGACCAGTCGGGCGGGCGGCTGCGCACCACAGAGTGGACACCGGTATTGCCCGCGAGCTCGTTGAACGGCAAGCCGGTTCGCGTCGAGGTCGACGGAGTGGGGCTGGTGGTGTGCCAAACCAAGCCGGGCGAGGTGTCGGCGTTCGGTGAGTTCTGCCCGCACCTGGCCGCACCGATGGCCGACGGCTGGATCGATCGCGGCCGGCTGGTGTGCCCGTGGCACGGCTCCCGGTTCGCGCTGGAGTCAGGTGAGGTGTTGCGCGGACCGTCGGCGGCTCCGCTGCCGTGTTATGAGGCCCGCCTGGTCGACGGAATGGTGGAAGTGCGTGGCGACGGCCATGAAGGTCTCCCCGCGTCGGAAGGGATTGCGAAATGAACGCTTACGAAGTGCTCAAAGAACACCACGTGGTAATCAAGGGGCTCGGCCGCAAGATCAGCGAGGCGCCGGTGAACAGCGAAGAGCGCTATAGCCTGTTCGACGACTTGCTGATCGAGCTGGACATCCACTTCCGCATCGAGGACGACCTCTATTACCCGGCGCTGTCAGCGGCCACCAAGCTGATCGCGGTGGCGCACGCCGAGCATCGCCAGGTGATCGATCAGCTGGCGGTACTGTTGCGCACGCCCCAGAGCGCACCCGGGTACGAAGACGAATGGAACTCCTTCAAGACCGTCCTCGAAGCACACGCCGACGAGGAGGAACGCGACATGATCCCCGCTCCTCCCGAGGTGAAGATCACCGATGCCGAACTCGAGGAACTGGGCGACAAGATGGCCGCACGCATGGAGCAATACCGCGGATCTGCCCTGTACAAGCTTCGTACCAAGGGCAGGGCCGCGCTGGTCCGAAGCCTGTAGCCGCACCCAGCCGATTACCGGCGGCCGATTCCGGCCATCATGATCGGGGTGAAGACGCGGACGTCCTCGCCGAAGCGTGCCGCGGCCGCGTCGGCATCCTCGGGGGAAATGAGCCCCGCATCGACGACGGCGTCGCGCAGGCTCTCGAAGGACAACCTAAAGAAGTCGAAACCCGGTGTAGCGGAATCGATTAGCCGAGCACGGCCCTGACCGCGGACCTCGGTGAGCCCGGCGGCGGCCAGGTCGGCGACGACCTGGCGGCCGTAATGCGGTTCGAAGCCGGAGCGCTGCATGAAGGACAGGATCGCCTCGGTTGCCCGGTCGAGTTCTGCGCCAGCTCCCTCTAAGCCGAAGGCGGTCCAGTCGTAGTCCTCGATGACCATCCACCCGCCGGGGCGTAGCGTCGCCGCCAGGCGGCCGATGATCTGCCGGCGGTCGGGCAGGTGTTCGAGGACCAGCCGGGAATGCACCAAGTCGAACTCACCCCGGGGAAGCTCGTCGCTCCTGATGTCGAGGCGGCGGACGTCGATCGTGTCACTGGCCAGTGATTCGATGAAGCGGGTATCGATGTCGACGGCTACCACCGTGGCGCCGCGGCCGCTCATCCACTGCAGCAGCGAGCCGCCGCCGGCGCCGACTTCCAGACACCTCCAGCCAGGGCCGATACCGAGGTCGTCCAACAAGGCATGCGTCCCGGGGTCCCACAGGCTTTCGATGCCGGCCAACCGGGTCCGTTCCTGTGCGAAGCCCTGGTCGTAGACGTAGTCACCCGGCATGGCGTCAACGCTAAGCGCACGTATGGTGGCGGCGCCAGAGTAGCCTCACGCTTCGTGAATGCCGCACCGCAGCGCATCGCGTCCCAAGCCGACATCACCTCGGAAATCAATGCCATCGCGGCCGAATACCAGCGCGCCGGCGGGGCAGAGACCCAGCCCCGCCTCGACTATCCGCCGTATCGCGGCAGTGTGTTGCGCCATCCCGAACGCGCCCTGCTGTCCGTCGACCCCGAGGAGGTCGAGCGCCGGGCCCCATGCTTCGGCGAGCGGGATGTCGGGCCCCTCGATGCCGATCTGACGGCAGGTCATCCCGGCGAACCGATCGGGGAGCGCTGCATCGTGGCCGGCCGGGTCCTCGACGGGGCCGGCAGACCGGTGGCGGGCCAGCTGGTGGAGATCTGGCAAGCCAATGCCGGCGGCCGCTATCGCCACCAGGGCGACCAACATCCCGCCCCGCTGGACCCCAATTTTGCCGGCGTAGGCCGCTGCCTCACCGGTCCCGACGGCTCATACCGCTTTGTCACCATCAAGCCCGGCCCCTATCCGTGGCGCAACCATCACAACGCCTGGCGACCCGCGCACATTCACTTCTCGGTCTTCGGGACGGCGTTCACCCAACGCCTGGTCACCCAGATGTACTTCCCGGGCGATCCGTTCCTGGGATTGGATCCGATCTTCCAGTCGATATTGGAACCCGTTGCGCGCCAACGGTTGCTCGCTACCTACGACCATGGCCTCACCGAGCCCGAGTACGCGACCGGCTACCGGTGGGACATCGTGGTGTCGGGCAGCTGCCGGACCTGCACCGAGGACCGCTAGCGATGGCTGAATTGGCCTGCACCCCAGGGCAAACCGTCGGGCCGTTCTTCGGCATCGCGTTGTCGTATCCCGGCGACAGCCAGCTGGTCGCCGATGGGCATCCCGACGCTGTCAGGTTATACGGCACGGTCTACGACGGCGCCGGCGCCGGTGTTCCCGACGCCCTGCTCGAACTCTGGCAGGCCGACGGCGACGGTCGCATTTCACGACAGGCAGGCTCGTTACGGCGCGCGGGTGCCGGGTTGGCAGAGTTCACCGGATTCGGCCGGGCCGCGACCGACGCGGACGGACATTACCGGTTCACCACCGTGGCACCCGGCTCGGTCGACGGCCGGGCGCCGTTTTTCGTGATCGCCGTCTTCGCCCGGGGCTTGTTGCACCGGCTGTTCACCCGCGCCTACCTGCCGTCTCCTGATCTGGACGACGATCAGCTGTTGGCCCGAGTCGACCTACTGCGGCGCGCCACACTGCTGTGCGTCGACGAGAATGATTCGGGCCGTGTCGGATACCGGTTCGACATCCATCTGCAGGGCCGTTCCGAAACCGTGTTCCTGACGTACCGAGATGACATGCGATGACCAACCTGTTGTGGCCCGGCGACCAGCGGGCCGGCGACTACCTGAGCGACGAGTCGCTACTGCGGTCGATGGTGGCGGTGGAATCCGCCTGGCTGGGGGCACTGGCCGACGCCGGACTGGCGCCCATCGACCGGGCCGGGGCGGACCTGTTCCACCTGGTGGGCGAGCACGACTGCGAGCTGCTTGCGGTCACCGCCGAGGACGGCGGGAACCCGGTCATCGGGTTGGTGTCGCTGCTGCGAGATCGCGCCCTGCCGGTCGTTGCGCCGTGGATCCACCGCGGGCTGACCAGCCAGGATGTCCTCGACACCAGCCTGATGCTGGGAATGCGTTCCGTCGCCGACCACGTGACAACGCAATTGGCGCACCAGATTACGACGCTGTCGGCGCTGGCCAGGGCGCATCGGGGCACACCGACGGTGGCGCGCACCCTGACCCAACACGCGGCGCCCACGACGTTCGGCGCCAAGGCCGCGGTCTGGCTCAACGGCGTCGTCGACGCCTATCGGCGGCTCGGTGCTCTGGTCACCCCGGCTCAGTTCGGCGGTGCTGTCGGAACCTGGTCGGCCACGACCGAATTGGCCTCTCTACTCACCGCCACGGCAGAGCCGGCAGAATTAGCGGAGCGTGTGGTACGCAGTGCCGCAACCACTTTGGGGCTTCGGGTGCGGCCACCGTGGCACACCACCCGGACGCCGGTCACCGCCGCCGGTGACGCTCTGGTCGGGTGCACCGACTGCTGGGGCCGGATCGCCGCCGACGTCGTCACGATGGTTCGCCCTGAGATCGCCGAACTGGGCGAGCCCGCCAGCGGACCACGTGGCGGATCGTCGTCGATGCCGCACAAACGCAACCCGGTGCTGTCCATCCTGATCCGCCGGGCCGCCATGGCCGCGCCGCATTTGGCCGCTACCCTGCACACCGCCGCGGCACTGGCCAACGATGAACGTCCCGATGGCTCTTGGCATGTCGAATGGGATACCCTGCGGACCCTGGCCCGGCGTACCGTGGTCGCGGGCTCGCACTGCGGCGAGCTGCTGGCCGGACTCGACGTCCACACCGCACGAATGGCCCAAAACCTCAGCACCGCAGATGTTGTCGGCGAACAGCGGGTGATCGCGGAATTAGCCGGAACGCACGTGTCGCCAAGCTACCTCGGAGCCGTCGACCGGTTGATCGACCAGAGCCTGCAGCGTGCGCAACGGGCGTTGAGCGAATACTCGTGAGGCGGGTAGGGGCTGAACCGCCCCCGGGCCTAGGCCCACCAGCGACCACCTCTGACCTGGCTTGTGAAAACTTTCCCTGCCGGTACTAGCCTCGGGCTTTCACACTGAGTGATCTTGATTGCGTGTGTTGAACGAAGAAAGGTGCTCTGAGCTGGGATAATTTGGCTTGCTGAAGGACCAGGTCATCGCAAGAATCGGAGCACCAATCTGGTGGGCAAGTCTAGGTCGTGTTACCCGTCGTTGGCGTTGGATGGTCGTGCAACCGGTGTCGTGTCGCATGCTGGTGCGGTTGTGCTGCTGCGTGCCGCCGAGCGGGTGAGGCTGACCGGGGCGTTGTCGGGCGCGTTGGCGCCGTGGCGTAAACCGCTGGCCAGCCACGACCCCGGCAAGATCGTGCTCGATGTGGCTATCGCGCTGGCGCTCGGTGGGGACTGCCTGGCTGATGTCGGCCTGCTGCGCGCCGAACCCGGGGTGTTCGGTACGGTCGCATCCGATCCCACCGTGTCGAGGTTGATCACTTCGTTGGCCGCAGATGCCCCGAAAGCGTTGGCGGCCATCGGCTCTGCGCGGGCCGCCGCACGTGCCGCGGCGTGGGCGGCTGCTGGACAGGCCTCGCCGGGTCATGGGATCGATGCCGATCACCCGTTGATCATCGATTTGGATGCGACCCTGGTCACCGCGCACTCGGAGAAGGAGAAAGCCGCACCAACATTCAAGCGTGGCTTTGGGTTTCACCCGTTGTGTGCGTTCGTCGATCACGGCAGTGCGGGAACGGGGGAGTCGCTGGCGATCTTGCTGCGGGCCGGCAATGCCGGCTCTAACACCGCCGCCGACCACAAAACGGTCCTCGCGTGCGCGCTGGAGCAATTGCCCTTTCAGGTCGGCTATCGGGTCGGCAAGAAAGTTCTGGTGCGCACCGACGCCGCCGGGGCCACCCACGAATTCCTCAACTACCTGAGCGCGCGCCGGCTGTCCTACTCGCTGGGATTTGCCCTCACCGAGACGATGGCCACCGGCATCGACGCGATTCCCCAGACGGCGTGGACCCCGGCCTACGACGCTGATGGGCAGGTCCGTGACGGGGCGTGGGTCACCGAGGCAACCGGGGTCGTTGACCTGTCGGACTGGCCCGCGGGGATGCGGCTGATCGTGCGCAAAGAACGCCCTCATCCGGGCGCCCAGCTACGTTTCACCGACCGCGACGGGTTACGGCTGACCGCGTTCGTCACCAACACCACCCGTGGGCAGCTGCCCGATCTCGAACTGCGCCATCGCCGCCGCGCCCGCTGCGAAGACCGCATCCGGGTCGCCAAAGACACCGGCCTGGCCAACCTCCCCCTGCACGGATTCGACCAAAACCGGATCTGGTGCGCATTGGTGCAGCTGGCCATGGAGCTGACCGCCTGGTGCCAAATGCTGGCCTTCGAGGAGCACCCGGCGCGGCGCTGGGAACCCAAACGACTACGGCTGCGGCTGTTTTCGATCGCCGGCCGCCTGGCCCGCCACGCCCGCCGAACCCGGCTGCGCCTCGCCGCGCACGCACCCTGGGCCGACGTGTTGACCACCGCGTTGGCCCGCCTGCAACCCGGCTGACCAACTACCCAACCGTCCCCACGACCCCAAGAAAGGACCACCCGGGCCCAAGGAACCCCGCAGAAGCCGCTGACCCGGGCCCACCACCGCACCCCCCAACCGAAAATCAAGATCCAAAACCACAATCCGACCCGATCAGGCCACCACGTCAACCCCACGAAACATCCGGGCTAACTCTCGTACAGCTTTCGGTAGGCTTCACGCGCACAGGTACGCAATTGTTCATCATCTAAACCACCCGCCGTCTCCCGTAACTCGGGATCGGCGGTATAGTCATCGACATCGGCGAACAATCTGTCGAGTATCTTGAATTCAGCGCCAGAAACTTGATCTCCGTCGTCCTTGAATACCGTAACGTATAAGGATTGAAACTCCGGAGCAGATATTCCACGATTGATGAACCTTGATATCAGCTCTTGATATTTTGCGGTCATACGCTCGACCGATGCGTCTTCACGAAACATCAATCACCGCCCAACTTCCCCTCGTTTAACACGTACGCAGCTTGTTCAGAGCTCAACTTCCAGCCTGATATAAATCTTCCATCCGGAGTCTGAATGACGCATAACCCGGATTTTGGATTGTAGTTCAGTATTGCAGGCTGACCGCGTTAGGTGCCTAGGATATGTATGGTCGGGGGTCCTTCACTACTTGTTTAGCAGCTCCGTCGAATGCGTCGAAAGCCGGCGCGACCCCGCGGATCTGTCACACCAAAATCTTTTGCATGATAATACTTGCGTTCGATTTGGCCGAGGTCAGTTTGTAATGGGATTTCGTCGATAGTCTGCGGGCCCGTTCCCGCTTTGGGGGGTCCTTGCTTTGGTTGTTGTGGTGCGGGTTGTGTCCAGTATGGGATGTCGGCGCGGGTGGCTTCTTTGGTGGGCGGGTAATGGGCGTTGGCCGCATCTAATTGGCGCTCGAGTTGGGCCTTCAAGGTGTTGTAGTACCAGGCTTCTTGGTTATAAATCTGAACCGCGTTCCAATCGGAAGAGTTGGGCGGATTTCGATTGTGGTTGTCGATGTCGTTTGTCAACTTGTTGTAGGCCTCCCGTGACCCTGATTTTGGCAATTGTGTTCGGGGACAGCCCAAGTCACCACCTCCCCGGTGGTAACCTGTTGTTTCCCGTCCTGCCTTGGCGCCGGCGACATGCCCGCCCCCGAAGCCGAGCACCACCGGACTGCCACGCCGACAAACCGCCATCGTGCACAAACGCCGCGTCGCCCACATCGGCTTGACAATATGTCTGCATGCGGAAGCGGACGACGATCGAGATCGACGAGGACCTGCTGACGCGTGCAAGACACCCCAAGGGCTGCGCGACCACACGCGTGACCGTCGAAGAGGCCCTGCGGCGAGCCGCCGCCGAAGCAGAGCACGCGCAGGACGAGGGAGCGGCTCAGCAACGGCGCTACTTCACCCGGCTCGCCCGGTACGTCGACGAGGAGGTGCTCGGCTCGGAGGGGATGTGGCGGTAGCAGGTTCGACCCTCGACAGAGCGCGGCGCCGCGTGTGTCCGATCCCGTGGTCTGCGACCTGCTCGCGGAAACGGCCGGACGTTTGTTCAGCTGACTCGTGGGGGAGCGCGAGCAGCTCTACTCGGCCCGCTCGGCCCGCCATTACGACCAGCTGGAGGCCGAGCTGCGCATCAGCTTCGACATTGTGGCGGCGCCACATGACGTTCTGGAGCGAGCACTTGCGCTCCAGCGTGACCTCGCTCATCACTACGGAATGAGGCACCGCACCCCGATCCCGGACCTGGTGATCACCGAGACGGCCGTTGGTCACGGGCTCGGCGTTGTGCACGTTGACTGTGATTACGCCGGGATTGCCGAAGTCCGGCCACTGACCGTCCGCCGCCTCGGCTAGAGGCCGTCGAACGACGACGGTGAGGTTTTGGCGCCGCCGTTGTCGTGCGATCGCCGGTTACGCCCCGGCCCCGGGCCAACACTCGAAATCGCCCACCGCACCGGCGGGTACGCCGACTCGTGACTTTTGCCTCTACTGGTCATAGGTTCGGCGGTGATCGCATCAATGGTTGACCGCAGACACTCGCAGACACTAAGCCTGAATCCGTGGATCGATGATTTCGGGTGGTCATCGGCGGGTTCGGGCGAGTGGCGCTGGGGCGTGGACACTTTGGCGTGTATGTGATCCGCTGGCCTGCACCAGCTTTTCCTTTAGGGGTTCCTCGGGTCGGGCCTGGATGGCGGGGTGGACAGGGGCTGGCCGCTTGGTCAAGCGGCGCGGGGTTGCGCAGTCGGGTAGCCGATGACGCTGTCCCACAGGGCTTTCCACTCGACTTGCCGGGGCCAGTGGACGGGTAGGTGCAGCATCGGTTTGCGGGCCGGTGCGGCGAAGCGGGCGGGCACGTTGACCAGGTCGCGGCGCAGGGTGGCACCGCGGGCCACGATGTGGTGACCGCCGGCGAGGGTCCCGGTGGCGCGCAGCAGGTTATGGGCGATCACCGCGCAGGCCAACCAGGCGCAGTTCGCGGCGAACAGCCCTGAAGGGATCCGAGCCAGTGGGCCATCGATCAGGTCGGCGAAGGTGGTCTCGATGATGGCGTGGCGGCGGTGGGTGATGTCGGCCTCGGCAGTGGGCAGCTCGGAGTTGGTCAGAAATGGGTGATAGCGCCACACCGGAAACAACGCATCCGGGTAGCGGGCGTCTTTGACCCGGCGCACTACCAGTCGGGCCGTGATCTTCTTGCCCCGCCCCAGCCGTAGGGTGTAGGGAGTTTCGGCGACCTCGGCATCGGAGATCAGCGCCCCGGTGTCAGGGTCTTCGACCGCGCCCGGGTAGTGCACCGGGGTGTAGGCGGCCTCGTCGATGCCCTCGACCGCGGTGGTAATGGCCCGATTTCGGGTCATCGACAGGGAGAACTCGACGCCTTCGGCGATGCAGGCGCCGATCACCTTTTTATTGCCGAACGCGGTGTCGCCGCGCAGCATGATCTTGCCGGCCCCGCACCCGCGGGCGGTGGTGATGGCTTGTTTGACCTGCCAGGCCGCGGCGCGGCCGGAGCCGGCCTTACCGCTGCGCAGCCGCGCCTCGGCGATCACCGGTGGGGCCTGCGCGGTCGAGATCGTGGTGATCTGCGGCGACAGACCCAACCGCAGCAGCGCACGGCTGGCGATCTTGGCGTGCCCGAACGAAGCACCCTGCTTATGGCGCCCGTAGACCGGACGCAGCAGCGAGTCGATGTCCAAAAAGGCGCGCTCTTCGATGCCGGGCAACAGCGGCACCCGCTGCGCGAGCGCCACCAGATGCGCGCGAGCCACGGCCGCGAGCTGGTTGGCATGCCCGAAAGTGAACTCGCGCAAGAAGATCCCCAATGTCGAGGGCGCATACACCTCGTTGAACACCCGTGGCGTGCCGCCGGCACGCAACACGTCGACGTCGTCGATGCAGTCCGCGCCGCACATCATCCCGGCGATGATCGAGGTCAGCTTCCCGACCGGGTTGACCGCACCGGAGGCCACCCGTGTCGACGGCAGATCCACATGCTCACCGATCAATTCCGAAAGCCCGGTCTGCTCAGCCAATTCCAGCACCGGAACCAAACCCGCGGCCGACACCAGATTCGGCTCGTCAAACACCGCCGACCCGAGAGTGAACGTATACGATGAATGCACCGAAAATGCCTTCCTGAACACTGGAAAAAGACGACTTCAGCACTCGTATTATCCCAGGCCAGAAGGCATTTTCGCTGTTCACACGCCGATCAAACCACCAGCCGATCCACGGATTCAGGCTAAGGAGACGGCGATGACCGACAATGCCAACAACGCCAACAACGCCAAGTCCTGCCATGTCGACGTGCTGATCGAGGAGCGCGACGAACGAACCCGGGCCAAGGCGCGGCTGGTCTGGGGCGAGCACACACTGGTCGGTGTCGGCTTGGCCCGGCTCGATCCGGCCGACGAGCCGGTGGCCGAGATCGGCGACGAACTAGCGATCGCGCGGGCCCTGACCGACCTGGCGAATCAGCTGTTCGCGGTGACGTCGGCCGACATCCAGGCCAGCACACACCAGCCGGTTACGGGCCTGCATCACTGAGACGCTGGTTCCCGGACCCAACGGCCTATTGACCGACGAGGTGCTCGAGGAACCAGTCGCGCGCCAGGGTTGCCGCGCGCTCCAGCGTGCCCGGTTCTTCGAACAGATGAGTGGCGCCGGGAACCACCGCCAGTTCGCACACGGCCGGGATCGCCGCCTGCGCCTGCCGGTTCAGTTCGAGGACCAGTTGGTCGCGGCCACCGACAATCAACAGGGTCGGCGTATGTACGTCGCGGAGCGCATCGCCCGCCAGATCGGGCCGTCCACCACGGGACACCACCGCCGCGACCTTGACCCCGGGATGTGCGGCGGCAACCAGGGCCGCGCCGGCCCCGGTGCTGGCCCCGAAGAAACCGACCGGCAGTGAAGCGGTGTCGGGCTGGCCGGCCAGCCAGCCGGTGACGTCGACCAGTCGCCGGGCGAGCAGGCCGATGTCAAAAACGTTGGCGCGGTTGCGTTCTTCCTCGGGTGTCAGCAAGTCGAGCAGCAGGGTGGCCAGTCCGGCCCGGTTGAGCACCTCGGCGACGTATCGGTTGCGCGGGCTGTGTCGGCTGCTGCCGCTGCCGTGAGCGAAAACGACCACGCCGCCGGGGTGGTCGGGAATGGTCAGCCGCCCGGCTACCGAGACCGGTCCGGCAACCACCCGGACTTCCTCGTCGCGCGGCGGCGGGTCACCGGCTTCGCTGACGGCGCCGAATTCGGCGCGGGCGCGACGCAGCAGCGCCACCACCTCGTCGTCGGAGGTCTGGGTGAAGTTGCGGTATCCCTGGCCGACCGCGAAGTAGGGCACGGGTGTTTCCAGGCACACCACCTCGTCGGCGTACCCGGCGAACCGTTGGGCGATGTCCGTCGCTCCGATGGGAACGGCCAGAATCACCCGGCTCGCCCTCTGGGCACGGGCTACCTGGCAGGCGGCCTGCGCGGTGGCTCCGGTCGCGACGCCGTCGTCGACGATCACCGCGATGCGCCCGTCGAGCGCGATCGGGACGTGGTCGCCGCGGAACCGTTCCGCTCGGCGCTGCAGTTCGGCCCGCTGGGTGGTCTCCACCGCGGCTATTTCCCGGTCGGTGAGGTGTGCCTCGCGCACCACGTCGTCGTTGATGACCCGCACATCGCCTTCCCCGATGGCGCCGAACGCGAGCTCGGAGTGCGCCGGCACGCCGAGCTTGCGCACCAACAGCACGTCGAGGGGAGCGTGCAGCGCCCGGGCGACTTCGAAAGCCACCGGAACACCGCCTCGCGGCAGACCCAGCACCACCACATGGTGACCCCGTAAGAATTCCAGACGGCGCGACAATTGCCGGCCGGCGTCGACGCGATCCGTGAACTGCCTCATATTTTGAGTGTCCATTGCCTGATGGATTGCCGGTACGGCCACAGGTCCCTAACCCGGATGTTTCGTGGGGTTGACGTGGTGGCCTGATCGGGTCGGATTGTGGTTTTGGATCTTGATTTTCGGTTGGGGGGTGCGGTGGTGGGCCCGGGTCAGCGGCTTCTGCGGGGTTCCTTGGGCCCGGGTGGTCCTTTCTTGGGGTCGTGGGGACGGTTGGGTAGTTGGTCAGCCGGGTTGCAGGCGGGCCAACGCGGTGGTCAACACGTCGGCCCAGGGTGCGTGCGCGGCGAGGCGCAGCCGGGTTCGGCGGGCGTGGCGGGCCAGGCGGCCGGCGATCGAAAACAGCCGCAGCCGTAGTCGTTTGGGTTCCCAGCGCCGCGCCGGGTGCTCCTCGAAGGCCAGCATTTGGCACCAGGCGGTCAGCTCCATGGCCAGCTGCACCAATGCGCACCAGATCCGGTTTTGGTCGAATCCGTGCAGGGGGAGGTTGGCCAGGCCGGTGTCTTTGGCGACCCGGATGCGGTCTTCGCAGCGGGCGCGGCGGCGATGGCGCAGTTCGAGATCGGGCAGCTGCCCACGGGTGGTGTTGGTGACGAACGCGGTCAGCCGTAACCCGTCGCGGTCGGTGAAACGTAGCTGGGCGCCCGGATGAGGGCGTTCTTTGCGCACGATCAGCCGCATCCCCGCGGGCCAGTCCGACAGGTCAACGACCCCGGTTGCCTCGGTGACCCACGCCCCGTCACGGACCTGCCCATCAGCGTCGTAGGCCGGGGTCCACGCCGTCTGGGGAATCGCGTCGATGCCGGTGGCCATCGTCTCGGTGAGGGCAAATCCCAGCGAGTAGGACAGCCGGCGCGCGCTCAGGTAGTTGAGGAATTCGTGGGTGGCCCCGGCGGCGTCGGTGCGCACCAGAACTTTCTTGCCGACCCGATAGCCGACCTGAAAGGGCAATTGCTCCAGCGCGCACGCGAGGACCGTTTTGTGGTCGGCGGCGGTGTTAGAGCCGGCATTGCCGGCCCGCAGCAAGATCGCCAGCGACTCCCCCGTTCCCGCACTGCCGTGATCGACGAACGCACACAACGGGTGAAACCCAAAGCCACGCTTGAATGTTGGTGCGGCTTTCTCCTTCTCCGAGTGCGCGGTGACCAGGGTCGCATCCAAATCGATGATCAACGGGTGATCGGCATCGATCCCATGACCCGGCGAGGCCTGTCCAGCAGCCGCCCACGCCGCGGCACGTGCGGCGGCCCGCGCAGAGCCGATGGCCGCCAACGCTTTCGGGGCATCTGCGGCCAACGAAGTGATCAACCTCGACACGGTGGGATCGGATGCGACCGTACCGAACACCCCGGGTTCGGCGCGCAGCAGGCCGACATCAGCCAGGCAGTCCCCACCGAGCGCCAGCGCGATAGCCACATCGAGCACGATCTTGCCGGGGTCGTGGCTGGCCAGCGGTTTACGCCACGGCGCCAACGCGCCCGACAACGCCCCGGTCAGCCTCACCCGCTCGGCGGCACGCAGCAGCACAACCGCACCAGCATGCGACACGACACCGGTTGCACGACCATCCAACGCCAACGACGGGTAACACGACCTAGACTTGCCCACCAGATTGGTGCTCCGATTCTTGCGATGACCTGGTCCTTCAGCAAGCCAAATTATCCCAGCTCAGAGCACCTTTCTTCGTTCAACACACGCAATCAAGATCACTCAGTGTGAAAGCCCGAGGCTAATTGTCAGGTTTCTTCTGCAGCCCTCGCCGCGGCACAATCGCCACCGGCGCCGGGCGGCGGCCAGCCTTGCCGTGCCGATTGACGGTCAGCAACCGCCAACCACTCAACAAAATGCGCTCGGGTAGTCATGATGATTCACATGGCTGATGAGCACATCTCCAACGTGGATGTTGTTGTGGTGGGCGCCGGCTTCGCCGGTATGTACGCCGCATACCGCCTGCGACTCGCGGGTCAATCGATGCGCATTGTCGAGGCGGGCGACGACCTCGGCGGCACCTGGTACTGGAACCGCTATCCCGGCGCGCGGGTCGACATCCCCAGCGTCGACTACATGTTCAGCTTCGACGGACCGGTCGAAAGACTGGCAGTGGTCGGAGAAGTACGGCACCCAGCCCGAGATCCTGCGCTATCTGAACCACGTCGCCGACAAGCACGACCTTCGTCGCGACATCCGGTTCGGTACCCGGGTCATGCAGGCGCACTGGGACGACACGTTGTCCGGCTACCGCGTGCGCACCGATCGCGGCGACGAGATCGGCTGCCGCTACCTGGTGATGGCGACGGGCTGTCTGTCGGTACCCAAGGACCTCGACATCCCCGGCGTCGAAAACTTCACCGGCGAGCTGTATTTCACCAGTCGCTGGCCGCATGAGCCCGTCGACTTCACCGGCAAGCGCGTCGGTGTCGTCGGCACCGGCTCGTCGGGAATCCAATCGATCCCGTTGATCGCGGCGCAGGCAGCGCAGCTGGCGGTCTTCCAGCGCACACCCTGCTTTTCGATCCCCGCGCACAATGGCCCGATCGCCCCGGACAAGCTCGCCCAGTTGGTCGACGATTCGGCCTACCGGCAAGCGGCGAAGTACTCCTTCGGAGGGGTGCCGTTGGAGCGCACGATCACCCCGGCGTTTTCGGTGTCCGCCGACGAACGCCGGCAGCGCTACGAACGCGCCTGGCAGCGCGGCGAGCTGTTGGAGGTGCTGAACCTCTATACCGACGTCATGAGTAATCCGTTGGCCAACAACGACTTTGCCGAGTTCATCCGCGGCAAGATCCGCGGTATCGTGCGTGATCCCCAGACGGCCGAGGCACTGTGTCCCACGACCTATCCCGTCGGCGCGAAACGGCTCTGCCTGGACACCAACTACTACGCCACGTTCAACGCGCCCCAGGTGCGGTTGGTGAACCTGCAAGACCAGCCGTTGGTGAGCGTCACCAAGACCGGAATCGCGACGGCCGCTGAATCTTTCGAGTTCGACGCGATCGTGTTCGCCACCGGTTTCGACGCGATTACGGGCGCGGTGGCGGCGGTCGACATCATCGGCCGGGACGGACTCGCGCTGAAGGACAAATGGCGGCCCGGTCCGTCCACTTATCTCGGCCTGATGACCGGGGGGTTCCCCAACCTCTTTCTCATCGCGGGCCCGCACAGCCCCTCGGTGTTGTCGAATATGGCCGTGTCGATCGAGCAACACATCGATTTCGTCGCCGACGCTTTGACGTATCTGCGCGCCCACGGCTTCGACCAGATCGAACCCACCAAGCTCGCCGAGGCCGGCTGCCAATTGGCCAGGGACATGGGCTGGCCGACGATTGTCGGCCAGGCGTTGATCACGCCCGTCGTCGATACCGATCAGGCCCGAGGTTCCTATTTCGACAATGCCGACGGCTACGGGCTTACTGCCCCGTTGATGCGATGGTTCTTTGACCACTATGCCGATCCGGACGTACGGGATGACCCGAGGATCGCCCCGCTGCGTGCGCCGGATCTATCGGGCCTGCCTCCTGCGATCGTCGTGTCAGCAGAGTTCGACCCGCTACGCGATGAAGGCGACGCGTACGCCGAAGCGCTTGCGGCAGCAGGGGTTCGCACCCGGCATGTGCGGGCTCGGGGACACACGCACCTGTCGTTGTCCATGGTGGACGTGGTCGTTTCCGGAGCCCCGATTCGTGCCCAG
This sequence comes from Mycobacterium pseudokansasii, assembly GCF_900566075.1. Lineage (NCBI taxonomy): Bacteria > Bacillati > Actinomycetota > Actinomycetes > Mycobacteriales > Mycobacteriaceae > Mycobacterium > Mycobacterium pseudokansasii. The sequence goes on from NZ_UPHU01000001.1 coordinate 2,375,574, forward strand.
ATCGCCGACGCGTTACGGGGGTTCTTCGCGACCGACGCCGCGACGACAGCGCCGGCTCAGACGGCGAGCTGACTAGCTGGCGCCCGCCGCGATCACCTGGTCCACCTCGCGGGCTCGGTCGGCCATCTCGGCGTGTGCCTTGTCCAGCGCCTCCGCCTGATCCTCGTCGGCTTTCATCAGCGCTTCGATGTTGAAGCCGGCCATGTCGAGCACACCCATGTCCCGGAAGGCCTGCTGCACCTTGTCGCCCCATAGCCCAATGTCCTTGACTATCGGCACGATTCGGCTGAACAGGTGCGAGCGGAACTGGATCATCAGCGGCGACGTGTCAACCCACTCGGCGCACCTCTGGACGTCCATGCCGAGGGTCTCGAAAACCTCCTCGCCGCGGAACCGGTCACGCATCAGGTAGCAGGCTTCCACGACGAACTCTTCGCGCTCGCCCCGCTCGGCCTCGGTCAGCGCAGAGTAGTAGTCCTTCAGCGAGATCCTTCCGAAGGCGACATGCCGGGCCTCGTCCTGCATGACGTAGGCCAGCAACTGCTTGGCCAGCGAGTCCGGCGCCGCCATGTCACGCAGCACCCCGAACGCGGCGAGCGCGAGCCCTTCGATCAACACCTGCATCCCGAGGTAGGGCATGTCCCAGCGGGAGTCGCGCAGGGTGTCGCCCAGCAGCGCGGTCAGGTGCTTGTTGATCGGGTAGACCAGGTCGACCTTCTCCTGCAGGAACCGCGAGAACGCCTCGACGTGCCGGGCCTCGTCCATGGTCTGGGTGGCCGCATAGAACTTTGCGTCCAGGTCCGGGACCACCTCGACGATCTTGGCGGCGCACACCATCGCGCCCTGCTCGCCGTGCAAGAACTGCGAGAACTGCCAGGCCTGGAAGTGCTGACGCATCTCGGCGCGACGTGCGTCGTCTGCGGCGTCCCACATCGGGCTGCCGAACAGCGGATGAAACTCGTCGGGCAGTCCCACTGGGTTGTGCGGGTTGACGTCTTGCGCCCAGTCGATGCGCGACTGGGCATCCCACTGCTTGTCCTTTCCCTTCTGGTACAGGGAAAGGAGCCGGGCACGTCCGTCGTCGTATTCCCAGGTGAAGCGCGCGTCGCCGACACTGGGGACCTCCCAGGAGTACGGCGCGGGCACGTCTGTGTACTTGTCTCTGGTGCTCATGAGTTGCCGCCTTTCCGGCCCGGCGTGACCAGTGGTCATATGACGAGTATCACATTGCACCGGCGTTCGGCAGCGCGTCAAGCCTGCCGGACGGTTTACCTGAACGCGGCCTGGGCCCCCTACGGACTCTGCCCGGCCAGCCTGTCGGTCGCGGCATATCGAAGCAGCGCGCCCACACCGTCGGCGGGCGTCAGCCGGTCGTCGGCGCGCACCAGCGACGCGTCAACCGCGATCGCGGCAAACGGCAGTGCTTCGTCCGCCCGAACCACCCGTGCCACCGGCTCACCCAGTTCGGACAAAGCGTCGGCATCGGGAGCGACCGTCGTCCGCGCCGCGCCGGTGACCACCGTGGCGTCGCCCAGCTCGCCGATGATCAGGGTGTCGACGTCGCCGTCACGCAGCGCCGCGCACACCGCGGCCACCCCTTCGGCGGCCAGCCCCGAACCACGTCCCAGCTGCGCCTGGAAACGCTTCGCGACGTCGGTCAGCTCGGCGGCTCGCCGGCGGGCGAACTCCGCTGCCGTCAAGTCGCGGATCTCGTCCTCGCTGATGCCGCTGGTGCGGGCGCCGGCATGCAATTGGGATACCCGCCGCGCCACCCGCGGCGGCAATGCCGAAACCAGGTCGGAGCGCGAACGGACCTCGCCGCAGACGAACACCACCTCGGGGTCGGTGTCGTCGACCAGCCGGGTGAGGTGGTCGGCGACGGCGCGGCAGTTCATCCGGATGGCTTCCTCGGTCGTGTGCTGCAGATCGCCGTAGCCGTTCCAGCCCGCCGTGACCGGTTTGTGGACCGGGTAGCCGCCGCCGTCGATGCTGGTGGCACTGAAGGTGCCGTCGCGGTACAGTCGGACGTCGGCCCCGGTGTGGTCAACTGCCGCGAAAATGTAGGTGGGCCACAGCATTTCGCGGTCGATCAATGGCACCAGATAGGGGTACTCGGACAGGCGGACTACCGTCATCGGGGGCGGGCTGAGGAGTTGCTCGTTGACCAGCACCTGGTCGGCTGTCGCGATGACCGCGCGGCCGCGACGACCCACGGCCGGTCGATGGTGCAGCACCGCGTCTTCAAGCCTGCCCACCAGTTCCGCGGCTGCCCCCAGCTCCTCGAGACGCCGACGGATATCTCGCCATTTCGCCTCAAGTTGCCCGGAGGCATCGGCAGTGTCGTGGGAATCGTCGAAATACACCGAGGCGACCGAACCTTCGGCGGTTACCAGCCATCGCAGGCGTTCTGATCGCATGCCCACCTTCTCCGCTACGTCGTCGTGATACTTACCTGCAGGTCGCCTGTACGGCGATCAGTCTTGGTACAGCGCCGCTATCTGGTCGGCGGACTTGTCGACGACCACCTTGCGGCGCAGCTTCATGCTCGGCGTCAAATCGCCGGATTCGATGGAAAGCTCGCGGTCGAGAATGGTGAATTTCTTGAGCTGCTCCCACCGATTCAGTTCCGCGTTGAGCATGTCGATGTATCCCGCGATCAGGTCCCGCGTCCGGCTGTCGCCGGCGATTTCGGCGAACGAGCGGCCGGCCAACCCGTGTTTGGCGGCCCAGTCGGTGATCGCCTCGCGGTCCAGGCTGACCAGTGCCACGCAGTAGGGCTTGCCTTCGCCGATGACGATGAGTTCGCCCACATACGGGCACAGGCCCTTGAAGCGCACTTCGATCGCCGAAGGTGCCACGTATTTGCCCTGGGAGGTCTTGAACATGTCCTTCTTGCGGTCGGTGATCCGCAGGTAGCCGTCGGCGTCGACCTCACCGATATCGCCGGTGTGGAACCACCCGTCCTGGTCGAGAGCCTCGGTGGTTGCCTCGGGCAGATCGTGATACGAAGTCATCAAACCGGGCCCCCTGAGCAGGATTTCGCCGTCGCCGGCGATCTTGACCTCGGTGGCGGGGAACGGCCAGCCCACCGTGCCGAACCGGTACGCGTGCGGGCGGTTGATGAACGACGCCGCGGCGGTCTCGGTCAGCCCGTATCCCTCGAGGACGGTGATGCCGATCGCGTCGAACCACTGCGCGACGTTGCGGTCCAGGGCGGCCGCGGCGGACACGAAAAACCGGATCCGGCCGCCGAAACGCTCGCGGATGGTCGAGAACACCAGCCGGTCGGCCAGTTTGTATGCCAGTGTCGCGGCCGGCGACGGTTTCCGGCCCTTTTGCCTGGCCGCCGACACCTTCAACCCCACCCTCATCGACCACCCGAAAACCGTTCTCTTGAAACGGCTTTGCTCGGCGACCATCTGCTCGATGCGGGCATGGGCTTTTTCGAAGATGCGGGGAGCGGCACCCATGACGGTGGGATGCAGCACGGCGAGATTGTCGACGATCTTCTCGACGCGCCCGTCGATGGCGGTGGTGAACCCGATCGACAGCGGCAGCGCCAGCATCACCTTGCCGAAGGCGTGGGCCAGCGGTAGCCACAGGAAGTTCAGGTCGTCGGGGCCGAGCACGTTGAGGGCGTCGATGGCCGCGGCGGTGTATGTCCAGGCCCCGTGGGTCAGCCGCACCCCCTTGGGCCGTCCGGTGGTGCCCGAGGTGTAGATCAGGCTGGCCAGCTGGTCCGGACCGACGGCTGCCGCCCGCTCCTCGACGGCGTTGGGGGAGTCGGCCAGCAGTTGTTTACCCAGCTGCTCCAGATCGGCGAGGGTGATCACCCAATCCCCGTCACCGTTGCCGTCGATGATGACGACCTTGCTCACCGCAGGCAGTTCGGCGCGGTGCGCGAGCAACTTGTCGACCTGCTTCTGATCCTCGGCGACGACGATCCGGCTGCCGGAGTTGGCAACGATGTAGGCGACATCGGGGGCGATGGTCGTCGGGTAGACGGTGGTGGTTGCGGCGCCGGCACACATCACCGCGAAGTCGGTGAGCACCCACTCGTAGCGCGTCGAGCTGGCAAGTGCCACCCGGTCCTCGGCGGCAATCCCGAGCGAGATCAGCCCCGCGGCGAGGTGGCGCACGCGCTCACCGACCTGCTCCCAGGTGACGCGCTCCCAACCGTGATCGTGGGGATAGCGGAAGGCCTCCGCGTGGGGGGTGGCGGCCACCCGGTCGAGGAACATCCTCGCCACCGACGGCGGCCGGCTCTCGATCTTGGAGAAATCGGGTTTCTCCAGCGAGGCGAGTGCGGCATTCATGACGAAAATCCCTTCTCGCCCAAAGGAATCAACATTGATTGGTTAACGAAGTGGTGCATGACGATCTCTTCTGTTGTGCCTTGACACCTCCGATGCTTCTGCGGTTGCCCGAGCAGGTATAGGGACCAAAGTCATCCAGCTATCGGAAATCGTCCCTTCAGGCGTCAGGCGTCAGGCGTCAGGCGGCCGGGTTCAGGCCGCGATGCTCACCTGAATGGACAGGCATTCGCCGATCGCATACGCCGTCGGCCAGTCACCGGTACGCACCGCGCATGCCAGGTCGTCGACCAACGGGCTTTGGACGCCCAATTCCGACAGCCAGCCCGCCACCGTCGCCGTGATCTCGTTCACGGTTACTCGGGCAGTACGTCCGTCGTGCAGTCGATCGGTCACCTGATAGATCGTCGTGACCTTGTGATGCCGCCAGATCGCTGCGTTCATCGTGGTCTCCCGGTAACTCCCGAGTTGGTCAGCTTGTCACTATCGATCTGACCACCGGCGCCTCCCCGGCCCTAGAGGCCAACAGCACGTTGCCGGTGTGCTTTGGTCGTTGTCCGGACCCGCCGAAGTCCTCCGCGGAAGGGTCTTTCGGCCCAGGCCAAAGCTGGACCGGGCGAGTAGCGTACTTCGCTGTTGGGGATGTTGGGGATGTTGGGGATGTTGGGGATGTTGGGGATGTCGGGCAACCCGAGGAATGAGCGAGATGACTGCTGTAGCAACCGATCACCGCGTGGCGGCGCCGGCCGCGTTGGTGGGCGGGCCGGGGTGAGCTCGGTCCGGGCACAGGATCTGGCAGCGGTGGAGGTATTCGCCGACATCGCGACGGAGCAGCTCACAGCGTTGGCTGACCACCTGAAGCCGCTGCATTCGGTCGCGGGCGAGGTTTTGATGCGCCAGGGTGACCGGGCGGAGTCGTTTGTCATCATCACCGCCGGCCGGGTCGAGGTCAGGCACGTCGACCGGGACGGTCAGATATCGGTGACGGAGCTGTCGCCGGGGCTGATCGTCGGCGAAATCGCCTTGTTGCGGCACACCATGAGGACGGCGACGGTGATCGCCAAAGACGACGTGTGCGGCTATCGGGGATACAACGATGCCTTCGAGGCCATGCTGGCCATCCCCGAGGTCGCCGAGCGAATGGTCCGCACCGCGCGACAACGGCTGGCGGCCTACGCCGCCCCGATCCCGGTATCCGTCGAAGACCATCCTGATCTGCTGTTGCGCCCGGTCCTGCCCGGCGACGCCGAACGGTCCCAGAGCAGCGGGACGTTCTCCCGAGAAACCCTGTATCGGCGCTTCATGTCGTCATACCAGCTCAACGATGCGCGGCTGGCCTACCTGTTCGAGGTCGACTATGTCGATCATTTCGTCTGGGTCATGACCGATGGCGCCGACGGTCCGGTCGTCGCGGTCGGCAGGTTCGTTCGGGACAAGGACGACCCCGGCCTGGCCGAGGTCGCGCTTACCGTCGGCGACGCGTATCAGCGGCGGGGGATCGGAACGCTGCTGCTGACCGCCCTGGCGATCGCGGCACGCACCGACGGCATCGACCGCTTCTTTGCGCTGGTGCAAGCCGACAACGACGCCGTTCATGCGTTGGTGCGCAAGCTGCATCCCGATTGGGAGCGGGAGGATCCCGGGGTGCTCACCACGACGGTGCAGATCCCGGCCCTCCGAGACCTGCCCCTCGATGACGTCCTGCGCAAACAGATCCTGACCGTGGCCTACCAGGTGATCCACGCGTTCGACTGAGCCGGGTACAACGCCTCTGCCATCTGGGGCCTTTGCGCCCTACCCGACGGCGAGGTGGCTGCGCAGCATGGACCTGTCCGGCTTCGGTATCGGAAGGAGTTGGTCGATGAAATCGCTCGTCGTGTGCGTGTCGACGTCGCACGGCAACACCCGCCGCGTCGCCGACCGGATGGCCGAGGTGCTGCACGCCCAGGTAGTCGAACCCGAGCAAGTCGATCCGCACACGCTCGGCGACTACGACCTCGTCGGCTTCGGATCAGGCATCTACTACATGGCGGTGCACCCGAGGTTACGAAGCTTCTTGCGTCGCCTGCCGCAGGTCGACGGCGTTGCGGCGTTCACCTTCTTCACCAGCGGCGCCCGCGAGATCCCGCTGATGAGCTATCACAAGCCGATGGGAAAACAGCTCGGTGCCAAGGGTTTTGAGGTGATCGGGTTGTTCTCCTGCCGGGGCCTCGACACCGTGGGGCCGTTCGGGTACATCGGCGGGATCAACAAGGGCCGGCCAGACCACCACGACCTGGATCGGGCCGCGGCTTTCGCGGAACGGATTCGCGAGCGGGTCGCGGGGTCCAGAGCGGCGTCCTGACAGATGGCAGGCGAGGAGCGCGACGTCCTGGCACTGGTGCGTGGCCTGGTCGCCGAAGTGCACCCGCATGCCATGCCCCCCTCGGTGACCCTCGACAGCACTTTCGACGACCTCGGTATCGGCAGCCTCGAATTGGCCGAACTGCTGTTGCGGGTCCAGGGCAAGTACGGGGTGGCGCTGCCGTCGAAGCTGCTGGCCCGTGCCGAGACACCGCGTGACCTGGTGGCGGCCGTCGCTCGCGGCCATCCCGTCTTGGCCCCTGAGCGCGGCGCCATGGTGTCTTTCCCCACCACGGAACCGGGCGGGCTGGCGCCGGAAGCCGCGTCGACCCTCAACGATGTCCTCGACTGGCACGTCGGCGCGACCCCGGAGCGCATGCACATCCGGCTGCTCGACGATTCCGGGGGCGGTGCGGACCTGACGTATGCGACGCTGCACCGGGAGGCGGCCGCCGTCGCGGCCGGGTTGATCGCACACGACGTCATGCCGGGCGAGACGGTCGCCATCATGTTGCCCACCTGCCGGGCTTACTTCACCACGTTCGCCGGTGTGGTGCTCGCCGGCGCGGTGCCCGTTCCCGTCTACCCGCCGGCGCGGCCGTCCCAGTTGGCGGATCATCTGCGCCGCACCACCGGCATCCTCACCAATGCCGGGGCCACGCTGCTGGTCACCGTGCCGGAGGCGGTGACGCTCGGGCACCTGTTGCGGTCGAACGTCGAAAGCCTGCGTCACGTCGTCATACCCGAAACACTCACGAGCACAGGCGAAGACGTGGGGCGGGGCCGGCCCGCATTGCCCAGGCCGAGAACCGACGACCTCGCCCTGGTGCAGTACACCTCGGGCAGCACCGGCCAGCCCAAAGGGGTCGCTCTCGCGCACCACAACCTGCTTGCCAACATCCGGGCGATGGGCCAGGCCGCGGGTGCGTCGGGGACGGACACGTTCGTCAGCTGGCTGCCGCTGTACCACGACATGGGTCTGATCGGCGCGTGGCTGGGGTGCATGTATTTCGGTGTCCCGCTGGTGGTGATGAGTCCCCAGGCGTTCCTCATCCGTCCATCCCGATGGCTGTGGGCCATCCACGCCAACCGGGCGACCATGTCGGCCGGACCCAACTTCGCCTACGAGCTGTGCCTGGCCAAGGTCCGCGACGACGAGATCGAGGGGCTCGACCTGAGCTCGTGGCGATTGGCCTATAACGGCGCCGAGCCGGTGAGCCCCGCGACGATAGAGCGGTTCGCCGACCGTTTCGCCGCGTACGGCTTCCGGCGAGACGCGATGACCCCGGTGTACGGCCTGGCCGAATCCTCGGTGGGCCTGGCCTTCCCGCCGCTGGGCCGGGGTCCGCTGATTGACCGGATCCGCCGCGACGAGTTCGTGCGTTCCGGGAGGGCCGAGCCGGCCCGGCCCGGCGAGCGTGACGCACTGCGCTTCGTGGCCTGCGGCCAGCCCCTGCCCGGCCACGAAATCCGCATCGTCGGGACCAACCGGGCCGGCGCCGCCGAACTGGGCGATCGCCGCGAAGGACGAATCGAGTTCCGTGGTCCGTCGGCGACCGCCGGATATTTCAACAACCCGACAGCCACCCGTTCGCTGTTCCGCGGCGACTGGCTCGATACCGGCGACCTGGGCTATGTGGCCGACGGCGACCTCTACGTCACCGGCCGGGTCAAAGATCTGATCATCCGGGCCGGCCGTAACCTGCATCCGGCCGAGTTGGAAGAGGCCGTCGGCAATCTCACCGGGGTTCGCAAGGGTTGTGTGGCGGTGTTCGCCTCCGCGGATCGGTCGGGGGGAGCCGAGCGGCTGATCGTCATGGCCGAGACCCGGCTGACCGAAGACGGCGCGCGCGCCGCGCTGCGATCCGAAATCGCTTCCACCACAGTGGATTTGCTGGGTGTACCGCCGGACGACGTGGTGCTGGCGCCGCCGCGCGCGGTGTTGAAGACCTCGAGCGGCAAGATCCGGCGGGCCGCCAGCCGGCAACTCTACGAGGCGGGAAGAATCGGCGCCCGGCCACATGCGGTGTGGTGGGAGTTGGTGCGGCTGCGGTTGCGCGGCGCGGCCCCGTCGATGCGCCGCACGGGCCGCGCGGCGGCCGCCGTCGCATTCGCGGCCTATACCTGGGCGGTGTACCTGGTCCTGGGGCTGGCGTTGGTGGTCTTGCTCATGTTGTTGCCGCGGGAGCGATGGCGCTGGTGGGCGGTTCGGCGATCGATCCGGCTGCTGGCCCGCCTTACCGGAACGGCCATCACCGTGCACGGCCGCGATCACCTGCCGGCCCAAACCTGCATCGCGGTGGCCAACCATCCGAGCTGGATCGACGGAATCGTCCTCGCCTCGGTGCTGCCGCCGTCGTTCCACTTCGTCGTCGCCGAGCAGTTGCAGCAGGGGCTCTACGGATTTGCGCTGCGGCGGCTGGGCACCCAGTTCGTCGAACGTCACCAGCGGGAGCAGGGGGTGGCCGACACCGACCAGCTGGTCGGGTGTGCGCGAGCGGGCAAGTCGCTGGTCATCTTCCCCGAAGGCCGGCTAGCCCGCGCCCCGGGTTTGCGGCCCTTCCACATCGGCGCATTCGTCGTCGCGGCCGAGGCCGGGGTGGCGGCCCTTCCCGTAGCCATCCGGGGGACCCGGTCGGTGATGAGGCCGGGCCACCACTTCCCGCGTCGCGGCGCGGTCGACGTCGTCATCGGTGCACCGATCCGGCCGGCGGGCCCGGACTGGGATGCAGCTGTTGACGTGCAACGCAAGGCCCGCGAGGCGGTGCTGCAGATGTCGGGCGAGCCCGACGTCGAATGACCGGTTGCCAGGGGGAGACAATCCGGAGTAAGGGTTCACCCTTGGCAAAGAAGACAATCCGAAGCAAACCCGCAACGCACGTTGACGTTGCGGCGGTTTCGATGGTTCAGTTCACCGTGTTTTGCTTGCCGCCTGGCCGGCGCTTCGCACCACGCTGCGGAAGAACTCCATCCGCGCGGTGACCAAATCATCGGCCAAGTCCAGGGCGGCGTCGACAACCGTCTTGCGTCGCGACTCGTCGGGGAGAACGGAATCGATCTGATCGACGAACTTGCGGACGGCCTCGATGGCCTTCTTGCGGCCGGTTTCAACCGATTCGAGTACCTCGTCGGAAAGCTCGGCCCAGCGTGGCTCGGTCTTCTGCGGCGTCTCTGTCATGATTTCAACTCCCTGAACTCGATCAGCCGGCGCTGACTTCGGCGATTGCCGACGCTGATGAAGTTACGACTGTTGAGTCACCGGCACGAGTGACTAAAGTCCTTCCTCGTGTGAGGATTTGTCCCATCCGGTGACCTTCGGCGGGACGTAAGACCCTAACGCACCACATCGTTGGCTGTTAGCTTTGCCGCCATGGCAGCATCGGCCGGTGACGACGTCCATGATCGCCCGGGTCCACGGCAGTTGAACCCAGCCGGCATCGGCGGTTTGGGCAACGTAGTCAAACCATTCCTGCACACCGGCCGGTACTTCGCCCAGTCATGGCGCGACTATCTCGATCACACCCCCGACGAGCTCCCGATCGCCCGACCCACCATTGCGTTGGCGGCCCAGGCATTTCGGGACGAGATCGTCCTGATGGGGCTGAAGGCTCGCCGCCCGGTCAGCGCTGGGCACGTGTTCGAGCGAATCCGGGACGAAGTGGCCGCCGGCGTGGAGTTCTACGGGAGCCGGGGATGGTTGGCGTGGCCCCGAGGATTCTTTGGTGATCCACCGCCGCTCGCAGATGTCACGGTCCGAAAGGTCAAGGGCCGCCGACGTACCTTTTATCGCCTGCACTTCGACAGCGGCTATGCCCCGCACCCGGGCGAACCGGGAGCCGAACGATGGCTGGGATACACCGCGAACAACCGCGAGTACGCATTGTTGCTGCGCCACCCCGAACCGCGCCCCTGGCTGGTATGTGTGCACGGCACCGAAATGGGGCGCGCCCCACTGGATCTGGCGCTGTTTCGGTCCTGGAAATTGCACGACGAGCTCGGCCTGAACGTCGTCATGCCGGTCCTTCCGATGCACGGTCCGCGGGCGCGCGGCCTGCCGAAGGGTGCGGTATTTCCCGGCGAGGATGTGCTCGACAACGTCCACGCGACGGCTCAGGGCGTGTGGGACATCCGGCGGCTGCTGTCCTGGATACGGTTGCAGGAGCCGGAATCGCTGATCGGGCTGAACGGGCTGTCGCTGGGCGGCTACATAGCGTCGTTGGTCGCCAGCCTCGAAGAGGGTCTCACCTGCGCGATCCTCGGAGTACCGGTCGCCGATCTGGTCGAGTTGCTGGGTCGCCACTCCGGTTTGCATCGTGACGACCCGCGCCGCGACATGGTGAAGATGGCCGAACCGATCGGCCGAATGATTTCACCTCTGTCGCTTACCCCGCTGGTGCCCATGGCCGGCCGTTTCATCTACGCCGGCGTAGCCGACCAGCTTGTGCATCCGCGCGAGCAGGTGACCCGCCTGTGGGAGCACTGGGGTAAACCCGAAATCGTTTGGTATCCCGGTGGTCACACGGGATTCTTCCGGTCCCGGCCGGTGCAGCGGTTTGTCGAGGAGGCGCTACAGCAATCCGGGCTTCTGGACCGGCCGACGGCACGACGCGACCGCCCGGCCTAGGGCGTGTCTCCCGAATTAATAGGTGTTGACCGGCGACGATTTGCTGATGACGCGGATGGGTGTGATTTCTGATGAGTTTTGGGCGGCTGTCGAATCGCTGATGCCATCGGATGAGGGCAAGCGGGGCGGCAGGTTCGGTGATCACCGGTTGATACTGGAAGGGATCGCATGGCGATTTCGCACTGGCAGCCCCTGGCGGGACCTGCCGGCCGATTTCGGGCCGTGGCAAACGGTGTGGAAGCGCCATCATCGATGGTCTTTGGACGGCACCTACGACGCGATGTTCGCTCAGGTTAGGGCGGTATTCGGGCTCGGCGCCGCGGTGGTCGCCGACGTCGAGAAGCTACTGTCGGTGGATTCGACAAACGTTCGGGCACATCAACATTGCGCGGGCGCACGGTCTGACACGCTGGCAAAAGGGGGCTCTGTCGAATTACAAGAAATCTGCCGATGAGCCCGACGATCATGCGATCGGCCGCTCGCGCGGCGGGCTCACTACGAAAATTCACGCTCTGACCGATCAGCGGCAAGCCCCGGTGGCGGTCCGCTTGACTGCCGGACAGGCCGGAGACAACCCTCAGTTGGTGCGGCTGCTCGACGACTACGCCGCAGCCGGCAAGGGAAAGGACGTGTCGGGCCGCAACTTCCGATTGCTCGCCGATAAGGCCTATTCACATCCGAGCACGCGTGCTGAATTGCGTTCCAGGAGAGTCAAACACACAATTCCTGAACGCAAAGACCAGATCGCTCGACGTAAGGCCAAAGGATCAGCAGGCGGTCGCCCGCCCGCATTCGACGCCGCCCTCTACGGGCTGCGCAACACCGTCGAGCGAGGCTTCAACCGGCTCAAGCAGTGGCGCGGCGTCGCAACCCGCTATGACAAATACGCCCTCACCTACCTCGGCGGCGTCCTACTGGCCTGCGCAGTCATCCATGCCCGCGTAGCGGCCACAGAATCGGGAGACACACCCTAGTCGCGGAGGACGAGATGAATCCACTGGATCCGCTGGATGCGGCGATGATGACCGCGGAAATGTTGTCCAACCCAATGCATGTCGGTGCTGTGCTGATGCTGTCACCACCGCCGGGTGCGGGTCCCGAATACGTCGACGAGCTGTATCGAGAAACGCAGGCGGGCAACGATCCGATCGACCCGCGGCTGCGGCGATATCCGCATCAGGGTCTGGACACCGGGGGCATCTGGGTCTGGCGTGACGCCGACACCGTCGACATCGGGCAGCACTGCCAGCGGCGCACGGTCTCCGGAGGCGGCGCCGGATTCTGGCGGCTGATCGCCGAGCTGGATGCCGAGCGCCTCGAACGGTCCCGCCCGATGTGGATGTCGTATCTGATCGATGGCCTCGAGGATGGCCGATTCGCCTTCTATATCAAGGTGCATCACACCGTCATCGACGGTGTGGCCGGGTTCAAGATGATCGCCGAGGCGCTGAGCACCGATGCGGACCGGCGATCGATGCCACCCTTCTACGCCGAGCACCACCGGGAACGTGCGGCGACGGCGACGTCGACTAGTCTGCTGCATCGGCTGGCCGCGCCGTTGCGGACGCTGGTCGGGACGGCAGCATCCGGGGTCGGGCTGGTGAATCATGTTGTCACCGGCGAGATATCGACAATACTCGACAGCCTGATCGGCCATACGACGGTGCTGCCGTTCGGAGCTCCCTATACGCGATTCAACGGTCGTCTCGGGCCCGAGCGGGCCGTGGCGGCGGGCAGCTGGCCGAAAACCCGCATCCAGGCGGTGCAACATGGCGCCCAGGTGACCGGCAACGACGTGGTGACCGCGATGGTGGCCGGTGCGCTGCGCCGCTGGTTGCTTGACCGCGGCGAGCTGCCCAAGCAGTCGCTGGTGGCCGCCTGCCCGATCACCGTTCGTGGTCACGAGCACGCCAGGGCAGATGACGAGCACGGCAACATGTTCGGTCTCTGGTTGTGCCCGTTGGGCACCGACATCGATGACCCGCTGGCACGGTTGGACACGATTCACCGGTCGATGTCGCAAGGAAAGCACTGGGTAGCCAAGCGCGGATCGGCGGCATCGCTGCTGACGGTCGCGGGAAGCATCGCCGCCACGGTAGTTTTTCCGCTGCTGCCGCTTTCGCCGAAGATCCGCACCGGATACAACGTCCCGATTTCGCACGTTCCGGGTCCCCGTGCCGAAAGATATTGGAACGGCGCGCATGTCGATGAGATATATCCGGTGTCCACGGTCTACGACGGTCAGGCGCTCAACGTGACGACGTGCTCCTATGCCGACCAAATCGGGTTCGGCTACGTCGCGGGCCGCGAAATCGTCCCCGATATCGACAAGCTGATCGCGCTGACCGAACAGTGCCTGACCGAGCTGGAAGCCGCGCTGGGCGTGGGGATCTGATCAGGCGGCCCGCGGCAGATCCTTGGGTGGGCTTGCCGTTTGTGGACTCGTCTGGTGCGGGGTGGGAGCCCATCCGATGAAGGTCAGATACAGCCCGGCCAGCGCCATGACGATGAACGTGCCCCGCCACCAGACCGGCGCATCGATCGCGTTGCTGGCAAACCCGGCTCCGTTGATGAGTTCGATCGGAGAACTTACCGACTTGCTGACTCGCGAGGCAAGTGCGTCGAAGACGCCGCAGCCTCACGGGCTACCCAAGAAGAAGTTCGCGCGTGCGTCGACGGTGCACTAGGTCGCCAGGGCGCCAGCGGCTGCCTCATACAGACGGGCATTCTGGATGTGAGACTCACAGTGTGAGAAAGGATTTGCGACACGACGACTCGCGGCGACAGGTTAGGGGAGCGGCCGCTACGGGTTGTCCCGAATCTGTAGAAGCGGGACATGAAGCCCGTCACTTCACCGGCATGGTCCGCGTCGCTGAGCGACGATCGAAGCACGCCGGTAACCTACGCGGCAACTAGGTCGCAGCTGATTGGCTATTTCGTACGGCCTGGGACGTCGCCCACGCCAAAACGCAATGCACCATCGTGGAGTCAGCTTCAGGATTCGCCGGCTTTCTTGCCGACGAACACTGACAACCCGCCAATCATCGCTGCTGTGACAAAATATGTGATGTCAGAGCCGGTAGGCCGGTGCAGACACCAGTCGATGACGGTCATGGCGCCCAAAGCGATCAGCAGTAATGTCAACATGATCCAGGCTCGCCGCGATCGTGCCGGGGCGGCGATGATCAAACCGACCCCGGCTGCCGCGATAATCAACGGTAGGTAGCTCATTTGCACTGTTGTGGGAGCGGGTGTTCTTTTCGGGCTTCGTTGAGGAACTCGCCAACGCCGCCCATGAAAGCTCCGCCGATCGCACCTTGGACGGCTCCCACGCCCTCGGTCGGTACTCCTGCAGCCAGACCCCCTAAGACCGCGCCCCCGAGGGTCGCGCCCCCGAGATTTTGCAGCAGGCTTTGCTGCTGCTCATCGAGCGCTTGCTGGCAGGCGACGCTGCTCGGACCGGTCGCGGGCCGCGGCGCCTGCGGTGGGGATGCGGGCATTGGTGGATCCGGCGTAGGCGGCGCAGTTGGCGCCGTCAGGACCTGCTCGTACTGCGGAATAAACGCGGGCTGGGGGGGCGTTCCGTCGGGAGTGTCCCACGGCGCAAATGGAGGTGGGTCACCGCCGCCGTTCTGTTTGAAGTCAACCAACTGGATTCCATTGCGGTGGGTGGCCGGAGCTTGCGGGACAGGGTTGGAGATCGGCTGCTCCGCAAAGCCGACGCTACTGAGACCAGTGGTGGTGGCGGTAAGTTGGCCTGCAGTCTTGACCTCTGCCTCGTTGAGCTGTTCTGCGCGCAAGCGGATGTCACCGGCGAAAGCCTGCGCCTGGGCTGTCGAGCGGCCTGCTCTGCGGTGGTACTGCCAACACGGGTATCGGTGACCGATAAGTCTTCTCCGACAGTGAATCCCGCGTTCTGGGCGTCCTCGACGGCATAGAGCACTCGTTGTTGGGCCGCGCTGATCTCGCTGGCACCGTTGCGCGCAACCGCTGCTGCCTGGCGTAGCTGGTCGGCTTTTGCGGCGACGATCGGCAGGTCGGCGCTGGTCCGTTCGCGTAGCGCGTCGCCCCCCGCGCCGTTCCAGGCGATGGCATAGGACGGGTTGCGCATCTGCAGGAAGACGTCTTCCCACTGATCGGCGGTCTGGGTCCAGTAGCCGGCTGCATCGATAAGATGTTCGGTGCTCCATGCGCGGATTTGCGACAGGGTGGCCGGCATCTATACCACCGTCACCTGGGTGACGGCCGCCATCTCACTTGCGGCGCTGGCCTCTTGGTTGGCGTAACCTGCGGCTGCAGCGGTCACCCCGGCAGCCGTTGCCTGAGTACGGGTAGCCATGGCCGCCGCCACACCGCCGATTGCTGCGTCGATGCCACTCACCGCCGCCGTCGTGGCTTGGAATGGCTGGCCCGGCGCCGGCGGCGCCGCTCCGGTCGCGAGTTGAGCGCCAAGGCCCTGCCATTGACTGGCCGTAACCCCCAGCCGACCGAGAACAACCTGCAATTCATCCGATCCCACCCGCGCGAGTCTAGACGAGACCACGCGGAGGGCACGTCAGGCCGATCCGCCGATTCCACGACTCAAACCGGCCGGAGTATCGACATCTCTTACGGGGGCCGAGAAAGGTAACGACCACTTCCCTAGTCTGTAGCGAGTGTCCTCATACGTGAGTTTTGAGGCTCGGCCATTCGGCCGGGTGTGGTGGTAGAGACGAGGGATCTCCGTGTTCGGAGATCCCTCGTGTCGGTCGTAGCCTCGGGTTGTTCAGACCAAGGAGGCAATGATGGCCGACTATGCAACTTTACTGTGCGATCATGTGACGCTCACCTGTCGGTCGGTGGACCGGATCTTTTTGCAGGCATATGTGCCGAAACTGCAGTCGGTGGGCGGGGTGTGCCAGTTTTTGTACTGGCAGAAGGGGTTTGGAATTCCGTCGTCGGCGGCGTTCGGCAAGATCGGCGACGCCTACGTCGCCGAGGTGCACCGGTGGGCTAAGGCGAACGCGATCCCGGTGCGCCGCTTCGCCAAGGGCGAGAACAAGGAGGAGATCGCGCGGCCATTGATCGAGGAAGCCGAAAGGGAGGGCGGCGAGGGGCGGGTGGTGTTGATCGGGATCGCGCAGGAAAAGACCCCGATATGGCGCTCGTGGAAGGCCAAGGGCCAAGAGCATGTGGCTCATCCGCACATGGAGTGGGCTCGCCAGATGGGCTTTGTTAATCATTTCTACTTTTACCTGTGGGATCCCGACTGGGGTGGCGCGTTTTGGAAGACCAATGCCTACGCACCGTGGCCGGTGTGGATCTGGCTCAACGGGCACACCTGGGCGCAACGGCAATGCGACCGGCTGGGCATCGGCTACACCGCTCTAGACAACGGGTTCCGCGACTGCGAGGACCCCGCCGCGCTGCAGCGCATCTGCGACCGACTGGGGTCGGGCGCGGTGAAGAGCTTCTTTTGGCGCTGGCAAAAGCTGTTGCCATCGCCGTTCACCCGCGATGACTTGCGTGCGGGCTACGTCTACGAACTGGCGTTTCGCCAATTCGAGGTTTCTGATACCCGGGTGTTCGACCGGCCCGCGGCCGGGCGATCGTTTTTCGAACAGCTCATCCGTGACCACCTCGACATCGGACGCCCGGAGAAGGTGTCGCTGATCTTCGACCGGCGCATCAGCTCGCGCACGCCGGGCACCTGGCGCACCCAAGTGATCACCAAGGGTGTGGATCCGCAGATCAGCTGCTACTACAAGTCGAGTCGGATCAAGCAATACTTCAAGGAGCATCGGGCGTTGCGCACCGAGACGGTCATCTGCGACACCCGCGATTTTGGCATCGGTCGGCGGGTGACCGCCGAGAACTGGAAGGCCCTTCGGGCGGTTGGCGAGCATGCCAACCAGCGTCTATGCGACGCACAAGCCACCGATGCCCGGCCCGCTCCGGATGTGGCCACCTTCACCGAGGTGACCCGACCCTCACAGATCGACGGTCAACATGCCCCCGGACTGCGGTTCGGGGATCCGCGGGTGATGGCGGTGCTGGCCGCTATCGTCGGATTCACCCATCTGCTCGCCGGGTTCGACAACCCAGCCCTGGTTCGAGCGGTAACCACCTTGCTGGGCTGCTCCTACACAAGCCGCCAAGCCACATATGACCTGCGCCGGCTCAAACGCAAGGGGCTCATCGTCAGGCTGCCGGGCCACCACCGCTACCAACTCACCCCGCTGGGCCGCCGCGTCGCGGTGCTGTTCACCAAGGTCTACGGACGTGTTCTCGCACCCGGCCTGGCCGAGTTAGACCCAAGGCTCCCAACGGATGATCTCGCCAAACGCAGCGATCTGGCGATCGCCTGGCGCCAACTCGAACGACACCTCAATCAATTCACAAATGCAGCACTCACCGCGGCCTGAACCGCAACTTGATCTAATTGTGAACTTCGCCCTCACCAAGCGAAGCTAGAACCGGGCCAGTTAGAGAGGTCCTTGCTTACCGGCTGGCAGGTGGCTGTAAGGGACGGCTGCGCGAACAACGACCCGAAGGCGCCGAAACCATCCAAGGCGCGATCGGCGACGCTCTCCTGGCCGGCGTCGGCGAGATCCTCAACGAACCGCGAAAAATCCACCGCTGCAGCCGGAGTGCAGATGACCGGTACCTACCGCTGATCGTCGCTGCGGGGGTCGGCTGGATCGGCGCCGCCCCGGCATGCTCTAACGGATGGTCTCACACGCGGCATGCAAGTCGTGATGCACCAAGTATCATTCCTGACGAGCGTGACTGCTTCCAGCCGCCACAATGCGTGATTTCGGCACTGAGGCAAGACATCTCGCCCAGCCAACAGCTCGAATGTCATCTCGAACGGCGACAAGCGGTCGTTGCTCCCTCTGTCTGCGACACCATACCCCTCGGCCGGATTGTGCTACGTCGCTTCGTGTTTGCCGTGTCCTTCGGATGACTCGGGAGCGCTTTGCGGTGGTGCAGCTGACGTGGCATGCGCCATTTCCGGTTCCGCGGAGCCGGGTTCAGGAGCCGGCGTTGCGCCAGGGGCGGGCGCTGGCACCGCCGCGATGCGGTGGATGCCCTTGCGATCGTAGATCCAGGTCAGCACGGCGCCGAACACCAGACCGATCGCGAGCCCGATCGTCGCCACCGTCAGGGAGCGGCCCAGTCCTGCGTCGAGGCGGCCGTCGAAGTACAGCAGCGCCCGGGTGCCGATGAACACCTGGCGCATCGGCTCGAAATTGGCCAGCCAACTGAAGATCTTCGGCTCCGCCTCGAGCGGAATCGTGGCGCCGGTGGACGGCAGGCCCAAGAAGTTGAAGATGAACAGGGCGGTCAGAATGCCGAGCGTGCCCAATGCCGTGATGAAGCTCGTGGAGGCGATCCCGACAGTCAGCATGATGAAGACACCGAAGAGCCACAGCGCCCATGGGTGGGGCACCGGCATCCCGAAAGCCTTCGCCACCAAGAGGTAGACCGCTGAGGAGAACAACGACACCACCGCCACCAACATCCACTTGAGGAGCAGCGTGCGGAACCACGACACCCGGACCCGATCGGCCAACCGGTACATCGGTCCGAATTCAGCCGGCGAATAGCCGAGCATCGCCTCGACCAGCATGCTCACCACCAGGGCGCCGGTGACGCCGCCGATCAGCAACATCAGGGTGTAGAAGTAACTGGACAGTCCGAGCCCGGTGCCGTCAGGCAGCTCATTGCGCTGCTCGACCCGAACGTCGAGGGGATTGGCGAGCACCCAGGCGGCAGCGGCGCTCAGTTGCTCGCCACCGGAGGCCGCCGCCGCGTCCGTGAGCTTCTTGCCGGCCTTGGTGTTGTAGTCAACCATCGCCTTTTTCAGCACATTCTCGGCGATGCCCGCGCCCATCGCGCTGGCCCGTGGGTTGGTTTCGATCGTGATGACCGGTTTGGTCACCTCGCCCGGCTTCGACACGGTTTGCAACAACCCCAGCAGTTTGTCGGAGAAGTCCGGCGGTATCACCAGCGCGCCGTAGAGCTTGCCGGTGTCGAACTGATGGTTCGCCTCCTCGGGGGTCAGCAACCGGATGTCGAACTTATGCCCTTCCTCGAGTTTGGTTTTGAGTGCGTCGGTGATCTTTGCGCCCGCCTTGGCGCTTCCCGTGTCCTCGTTGACGATCGCGATCGGGAAGTTGTGGAAGTTTTTCTTCGGGTTCAGGCTGCTGCCGAAAAACAGCCACGACAGTCCCGCCAGCACGGCGAGCGTGACGACGATCGGGGCCAGCCAGAACCGCACGGTGCGCAACGGGTGCGGCAGCGGATACGGAGTGGTTTGACGCAATAGTTGCTGGTCGGACATGAGGGCTCCTTCCTCGACTAAGCCGAGCCTGCGTTGGGGCTACATACCGAATGCGAAATCGCGCACAGCTGCCTCCGGGACTCAGGTGGCCAACCGGGAAGGGCGGCGGCTTTGCTTGGTGCGGGTCTGTTTGCGGGCCAGGGCGCGGGCCAGCAGGCGGGCGACGCCGAGTTCGATGCCGCGGGCGAGTTCGTCGACGTCGGGCGTGGCGTCGTAGTCGGCGGTGATGCCGAACACCAGGGTGTCGACATAGGTGAGCATGCCGATGACGGTGCGCAGGTGCATGGCGATCGGCGGCACCGGCAGCAACTCTTCCACCGGGCGGCCCAGGACCTGCAGTCGCTGGCGGGGGCCCGGCACATTGGTCGCCAGCGTGACGACGCTGCGCTGTGGCAGCCGCGCCAGCAGCCGAACCGTCCACGCGCTCAACACGAACGGCACGAAGTTGGCCAGCGCGACAAAGGCGCTCGCCGCCTGACGCTCACCGCTGCCTTTCAGCCTGTCCAAGCGGGTGTGCACCGACCGTAACCGCTTCACCGGGTCGTCCTGCTCCACCGGCAACGACGGCAGCATCGCCGACACGCGAATATCGGTGCGGTCCATGGCATCCGGCGAGCGCACCGATACCGGGATCAGCGTGCGCAGCGAGTTGCGCCGCGGCTTCTCACCGCGATGCAGCAGGACCGCCCGATAGCTGTCGGTGATGGCGGCCAGTGCCACGTCGTTGAGTGTGACGCCGAAGACCTCGCACACCGTTTCGACATCTTTGAGCGACACCCGCGCCGCGCTGTAACGGCGCATGTTCGTCACCGAGCCGCGCAGCGACGAGTTTGCCGCGGGAGCGAGTAAGCCGGCAACGAATTCGGCTGCGCCTTTGGCGGTGTGCGCGGCTGCGCCGGTGGTGGCCAGCGACGTGCGCCACAGTCCTCCGGCCCAGCTCAGCGGGTTCAGGCTGAGCCCGGCCGGGTTGCCGATCGACGGCGGCGGTTCCTTGGCGGCGCGGATGTCGGTGGCGAACGTCGCGGCCGGACCCGTATCGGCGATGTTGGCCAACATCCGCATCGCGGCAATGCCGTCGGCGATGCAATGGTGGATTTTTATCAGCGCTGCCCACCGCCGTTCCGGCAGGCCTTCGATGATCCAGCACTCCCACAAGGGGTGGTCGCGATCGAGTCGGCGCTCCATGAGATCGGCGATGGTCCGGAACAAGGCGGCATCATCGCCGGGCCGCGGCAATGCCGCCCACCGCACATGGTGGGTGATGTCGAAGTTGGCGTCGTCGACCCATTCCGGCGCCGCGAGTTCCAACGGGTGCTTGTGCACCAACTGCGTCAACCGGGGGATGGTTCGCATCCGCTCCGAGAGTGTCTCGACGAGTTCGTCTCGCCCGGGGCTGGGTCCGTCGATGACAGCCAGCGCGCCGATGGCCAGGCTCACATGCCTGTCGGCGTCCTCTGCCTCCAGGAAACTGGCCTCCATGGTCGTCAGCTGTTCCACCGCCAGCCACCTCCGATCCCCATCGATCGGCATCACTATCCGCGGTGGGGCACCTGGGGCAATAGTGCCGTTAGTCCCCAAGGACTAGTGCCGGACTTCCCGACCTGGTGGATTATCGCCATCGCTGCGGCGAAACGATCGCTCAGTGAATCGGGACCGGCGACTCGTCCGCCAGTTCGGCCAACTCACGGGGCACGATGCCCACGTACCTCATGATGCGATCCAGGACGATGTTGGACAGATCGCCGTCGTCGGCAACCCGGCCGAGGCCGCGCCGTCGCAGGAAGGTGTCCAGGCGCCGATCGGGCGACCAGCCGGCGTAGATCGTGTCTACGTAGCGTGATCGCAGGAATTCCCAGGCGAGACCATCGACGTCGGAATCGGTCAATAATGGTGGGTCGCCACGCATAGCCGTCCTAATCCTTGCTGAGCCACAACCGCAGCCAAGTTACGTGGACCAGGTCATCATTTCGTCACACTCATGTTGCGGAATAGGGCCGAAAGTCACCTGTCCGGTATGTCGGCTTGTGCGGCGAGGACCATAGACCCTGGTGAACAACCCGTGGTGGGCCGCAGACTTGCGCTATGGCCAAGACGATCAAACGTATTGCCGGGGCCGGGGCCTCGCTGGCAGTGCTGTATGCCGCGCGGCGGTATTACCGCAACTGGGGTACCACCAAGCAGGAATCCCGGATGCTGCTGCCCGGCGACACCTTGGTCAGCGACCCGGCTACCCAAACGACCGAAGCGCTGAACATCGACGCCCCGGCAGCTGCCGTGTGGCCGTGGTTGGTGCAAATGGGTCAGGACCGCGGTGGCTTCTACGGTGGTGAAGGACTGAAAAACCTAGCCGGGCTTCGCCACAACGACGCCGATCGAGTCCACCCGGAATGGCAACAGCTCGCGGTGGGCGATATGGTGCGGCTGGCTCCCGAAGGCTGGATGGGCCTTCCCGACGGGGTGACGTTGCGTGTCGCCGAAATCGTGCCCGACAAATACCTCGTGCTCAATGCGACGCGACCGGACCTGCGCTGCAACGCGGTGTGGTCGTTCCACCTGCAGCCGCACTGGGAGGATCGCGTCCGGCTCCTCACCCGTGCCCGGATTGCGCTGCGCCGCCCCGGCGAAGTGTTCGCCCTGGAACTGGCCCGGCCGTTGATCTCGCTGGGCACCCGAGGACTGCTGCTCGGTATCAAGCACCGGGTTGAGCGGCTGCCGCTGCCGCAACCCACCGCACCCGGTTGCTGAGATCGGCAGTGGATACCAATGTTTGCCGCGGCGGGCGTCGCGCAGGGCGATTGACCCATGGCCAGAAGGTCGAACGACCCTAGTGTCCGCGGTAGCGTCGCCTTACGTTCGATAGCGGGCGATTCGAGGGGTTGGTCCGCCAATTTCGGAGGTTATCGACGTGCACGACGAGATCCCGCTGGGACGGATCGCCGGGTTTTCGGTGAAGGTTCATTGGAGCGTGCTGGTCATCCTGTGGTTGTTCACCTGGAGTCTGGCCACGACATTGCCGGGTGACGTCAAAGGCTATGCGCCCGTGGCCTATTGGCTCGCCGGCGCGGGTGGGGCGGCAGTCTTGCTGGCTTCGCTGCTGGCTCATGAACTCGCGCACGCCATCGTCGCTCGCCGCTGCGCGGTACCCGTCGAGAACGTGACACTGTGGCTGTTCGGCGGGGTGACCACGATGGGCGGTGAAGCCAAGACACCCAAGGCCGCTTTCCGGATCGCGTTCGCGGGCCCGGCCACCAGCCTGGCGCTGTCCGCGACATTCGGCGCGCTGGCCGTCGCGCTCGCCGTCGTCCGGACGCCGGCCATCGTGGTCAGCGTCGCGTGGTGGCTGGCCGCGGTCAACTTGCTGCTGGGCCTGTTCAATCTGCTGCCGGGCGCGCCGCTGGACGGCGGCCGGCTGGTCCGGGCCTATCTCTGGCGTCGCCACGGCGACATCGTGCGCGCCGGAATCGGGGCGGCGCGGGCCGGACGCGTGGTCGCGCTCGTCTTGATCGCGTTGGGACTGGCCGAGTTTGTGGCCGGCGGCCTGGTCGGCGGCGTCTGGTTGGCCTTCATCGGCTGGTTCATCTTCGCTGCCGCTCGGGAGGAGGAAACCCGGATTTCGACCCGGCAGCTGTTCTCCGGCGTCACGGTCGCAGACGCGATGACCCCCCAGCCACATACCGCCCCCGGGTGGATCACCGTCGAGGAATTCATCCAGCGTTATGTGCTCGGCGACCGCCACTCGGCCTACCCGGTTGCCGAACAGGACGGATCGATCATGGGTTTGGTCACGCTGAGGCAGCTGCGCGAGCTGCCACCCGCCCGACGCGGCACCACCAGCGTGCGCGACATCGCCGTACCACTGCAGGAGGTGCCGACCGCGACATCCCGGGAGCCGCTGAGCGCGCTGCTCGAGCAGATGGCGCCGGCCGGCCCCCGTAGCCGTGCCCTGGTCGTCGACGCCGGCGCGGTGGTCGGCATCGTCACGGCCAGCGACATCGCGCGGCTTGTCGACGTCTACCGGCTCGCCCAGCCTCAGCCGGCGCCGGCCACACCTCAGGGGGACCAGCAGTGACGAGAAATTGTGCCGCGCAGGGTTATTCGACAAGGTGCCGGGATAAAGACAAAGGAGAACGGACATGAAACCGGTCGTTGTCGGGGTCGATGGTTCGCCCGCGGCGATCATGGCCGCATTATGGGGTGCCGACGAGGCCCTCAGTGCAGCCGTGCCGCTACGCCTGATCTCGGTCATCAAGACCACTCACCCCTCCCCGGAAGACTACGAACGTGACCTGCGGCATGCCGAAACGTCTTTGCGGGCAGCACAAGTCGTGGTGGCGGCCACCGGGAAACAGGTCAGGGTAGAGGCCGACACCCCGCGCGGGCCGGCCGGGGCGGTTCTCGTCGAGGCCTCCCGCGATGCCGAACTGGTCTGCGTCGGATCCACCGGGATGCGGCGCTACGCTCGCTCGATTCTGGGTTCGACGGCAACCGAGCTCGCTGAAAAAGCGCACTGCCCGGTCGCGGTCATCCGCTCGGATGCGGATCCGCCGGCGTCGGGTATCAACTGGATTGTGGTGCGCATGACCGACGCGCCCGACAACGACGCGGTCGTCGAACATGCGGCCCGGGAAGCGATGCTGCGGCAAGCCCCCATACTCGCGCTGGGCGGGCGGCCGGACGAACTCACCGAAACCCCGGACGGCGACTTCGAACGCCGGGTGCACGAATGGCACCAGCGCCATCCCGACGTGCGGGTCTACCCGGTCACCACCAAGGCGGGCATCGCTCGCTTCCTGGCCGAGCACCGCGAGCGGGTACTGCTCGCCGTGATCGGAGCGGCTGAGGCTGATCAGCTGGCGCGGCTGGTTGGACCGTCGGGACATCCCGTTTTCCGGCACCCGGAATGCTCGGTGCTGGTGGTCCGCGACTGAGCCCGCGGGCCGATCTGGCCGCGGCGCGCACGCCCCCGCTGCGTGGCAGCGCGTGGATCCTGACTCAGGACCTGCCCCTGCTGCAGCCAATTCGTGACATCCCCTTTATCGGTCCCCCAATAGCCGACATATTCCAGCCCAATCTCCGGGTGCTCGTCGACTTGGGCTACTCGTCCTACGGGCCCGGGCTCAGCTATGCGGATATTCCCACCTCCTGCCGCGTTGTTATCGGTACCGAATCCGTTCACCGTCATCCCCTATCTGGCACTAGCGGGAGTTTCCGGCCTTTTTAGTTGATCGGCGTGTCTTTCGTTGTGGTGCTTGAGGTTTGTGTGACGAGAGAGTATTACCCATATATGGCGTCGATCGTGGGGAAGCGCCGCGGCAAGCAGACCTACTACTACCTGGTGGAATCGGCGCGGGTGGGCGGCAAGCCGCGCATCGTGTCCCAGCAGTATCTGGGCAGCGCCGATGAGGTGCTGGCCAAGCTGTCGGCGACGCCGAGCGGGCAGCCGATCCGCAGCCAGCACAAGCAGTTCGGGGATCTGGCGGCGGTGTGGTCGACGCTGAGGCGGCTGGACGTGGCCGGGATCGTCGACGAGGTGGCGCCGCGTCGCGCGGACGCGGCCGCGTCGGTGGGCACCTACATCGCGCTGGCATGCGCGAACCGAATCGTCGACCCGTGCTCCAAACGCGAATTCGCCGACTGGTGGGCCAGCACGGCCGGGCCGCGATGGGTGAAGCTGGGCCGCGCCGCGCTGGATCACCGCCGGTTCTGGGACGCGATGGACCGCCTCGGCGAGAGCGAGCTGCGCGAGATCGAGACCCGGCTCGGGCGGGCGATGGTCGGCGAGTTCGGGCTGGATTTGACCGGGCTGGCGCTGGACATGACCAACTTCGCCACCTTCATCGACACCGGCAACGCGAAGGCGTCGATCGCGCAGCGCGGCAAGGCCAAACAGAAACGCACCGATCTGCGGCTGGTCGGGTTGGCGCTGGTCATCACCCGCGACGGCGGGGTGCCGGTGATCAGCCACGCCTATCCCGGTGATCGGCCTGATGTCACCCAGTTCCCCACGGTCATCGACGAGCTGGTGGCCCGCTACCGCGACCTGGTGTCCTCGGTCGAGTCGCTGACCGTGGTCTATGACGCCGGGCAAAACAGCGGCGACAACCACACGGTCGTCGAAGAGCACGGGATCGGGTTCGTCGGGTCGCTGCCGCCCAGCGATCACCCCGACCTGCTGGGCATCCCGGCGCGCGACTACCGTGTCGTCGACGAAGACCGCTATCCCGGGCTGACTTTCGTCGACACCACCGTCACCGCGCTCGGGGTGACCCGCCGCGCGGTGCTGACCCACTCGGCGAACCTGGCGGCCAAGCAGGCCCGCGGCCTGGACCAGACCCTGGCCAAGGCGCGGCGTCGGCTGGCCGAGCTGGCCGCCCGCCTGGCCCGCGGCCACACCCGCCGCGACCGCGACAAGGTGCAGGCCCAGATCGCTGCGATCTGCAAACCCCGCTGGGTGGCCGATATCATCACCGTCACCCTCACCGGCGAGCAGCCCGCCGAGTTGCGGCTGGCCTGGCACACCGACAGCAAAGCCCGAAAACGCTTGGAACAACGAATCTTCGGCAAACGGATCCTGTTCACCAACCGCGACTGGCCGGTGCCCGACATCGTGGCCGCCTACCGCTCCCAATCCGACGCCGAATTCGGCTTCCGCCAGCTCAAGGACCCGCACGTGGTCTCGTTCAGCCCAATGCACCACTGGACCGACTCCAAGATCCGCGTACACGTGTCCTACTGCGTGCTCGCCTTGGCCGTCGCCCACCTGATGCGCCGCCACGCCGACCAGGCTGGGCTGCACCTGTCCGTGCGCGAGTTACTCGACCAGCTCGCCGGCATCGAAGAAACCGTGCTGCTCTACCACGACGGCGGCAAGGGACGCCCCCGCGTGCAACGCATGCTCACCGACACCACCCCCACCCAACAGAAACTGGCCGACCTGTTCGACATCCACCAATACGCACCCACCCGCTGACCCCGCCGGGCCCCTCACAGCGAGTTGGGTAATACACCAGCGCTGCCCGAAAAAGCCATCCCACCAGGCGAAACCAGACCCACAATCAAGAAAGGCCGGAAACTCCCGCTAGGGACCGTGCAAGGACCCCAAGCCGCGTTGGTGGATAGTGGATTGTTGCCGCAGGGCTATACGCCCAGCGCCTACCCGTATCTTCCGTCCATAAATCCGGAAGTGAACTTCTTCCTGGGTCAGCCGACGGTGACAGTGCTATCTGTGCTGGGTGGCGCCGTCGGGGACGTACTGCATCTCATCCCGCCGGCGTGAATTGACCAACCGAATTCAACCCGGCGATTCGCGTGCCACCATAACCGGAACCCGTGCCAGCTGCGCCACCGCTTCCCCGACCGACCCCACCGACATTCCGGCGAATCCGCCGCGGCCGCGACTGCCAACCACCACCAGCTGAGCCTCCCCGGATACCGCGACGAGCTGGCGCGCCGGCTGATCCTGCACGACGATACGGGTTACCGCCACATCCGGATACTGCTCCTGCCAACCCGCCAAGCGCTCGGCCAGCACCTGTTCGGCCATCGATTGTGTTGCCGGCCAATCGATTCCGGGCCACTCCGAGACATCGATGTCGCTCCATGCATGCAGGCCCACCAACCCGACGCGCCGGCGTGCGGCCTCGTCGAATGCCAACGCGGTAGCCAGTTCGGAGGCCGACGAGCCGTCGATGCCCACCAGCACCGGCGCTTGACCGCGGTGCGCCGCCGACGGGTCGTCGTCGTGGACGATCACGACCGGACAGTGCGCGTAACGAAACACGGCGGAGCTGACCGAGCCGAGCAGCCGGCCGGGCCATCGTCGGCCGCCCAGACAACCCGTGACCACCATTTCCGCGTCTTTGGACAGGTCGACCAACGCGGGAACGGCTGGCGACCCCAGGATTTCGGTGTGGACGCCGGCGGGACCCCCACCCTGAGTGGCTTCGTCGACGACTTTGAGCGCCTCGTCGACCAGGTGGCGTCCACGATCTTGCTGCCATCGCGCCAGACCCGCCGGCATCGGCATCTTCAGCCGGGTCGACACTTCGGGGGACACGGCGTGCACCAATGTCAGTGGAACGTTTCGCAACTCGGCATCGCGTGCCGCCCATTGCACCGCCAGCCGGGCCGCGGGTGACTCGTCGATGCCGACGACAATTCCCAGAGGTGCGTTGCGTGATGCCATGGGTTCGACGCTATCGACGCCGGCCCGGCCGGGTCAGAGCCGTTTGTCACCAGCGCGAGACCATAAGTCCCGGGACTGTCAGCGATCAGTTACTCGGCGCCGCCGGTTTGGAGGCGATGATGGCCACGGCGGCCAACCGCTGTCGATGCTTGCGGAATGTGTTGCGCATCATCAGGACTCGCTTGCGCGCGGCCGGCTGGGTGAGCACGTTCTTGGCAAAGCGCAGCGCACCGAACAGGCCTTCGTCGGCGATCAGCCGGCGCGGCTGCAACAGTGCCATCGGGGCGGTCGCGACGTGCTCCACGACCAGGCCGTGTCCGGCCAGCAGCCGGGACCATTCCGCAATGGTGAGCGGACGCGCGTTGACCTTGATCGCCCGTGCCAGCGACTGCCTGACCTCGGTGCTGACGTCGTCGGGCACGTCGTCGGGCGTCAGGGCCAGCTCGTGAATGGCGTAGCGGCCCCGCGGGCGCAGCACCCGCGCCGCCTCGGCGACGATCGCGTGCTTGGCTGCATCCCCCTGCATGGTCAACATCGCCTCGCCGATCACCACATCGACGCTGGCATCAGGTAATCCGGTATCGGAGGCGTCGGTGACCCGCACGTCGCCCAGGCTGCCGTGATCGTGCAGTACCCCGCGAACCAGGTTGGCAGCATCGGGGTCGCCCTCTGCCCCGACGTAGGACCGCGGGTGACGGACCAGGATTTCGGCGGCGGTACGACCCAGCCCCGGTGCCAGCTCGAGCACGTCGGCGTCGCCGACGTCGGCACGGGCCAGCAGGGTGCGGGTCAGCTCCACGCCACCGGGCCGGAGCACCCGTTTGCCCAGCCGGGCCAGTAGCCAGTGCCCCTGCAGATGATCCTCGTCGCGATTCGACTGGGGCAGCGGCCGCTCGCATCCGTCTGGTGCGTCCGCCATCAGCTGCCCCGGGGCACAGCGGGTTCCAGGGCCAGCGCCTGGCGCCGCTGATGCACGGTGAGGTATCGCAAGCCCTCCGGGCCGGCAGTGAACTGCCGGCGCGAGCGTCGTGGCAGCCACAGCAGCGCGCCCGGATGCAGGTTGATGGTGCCCTCCTCGGTGCTCAGCCGGCCGCTGCCAGACAAGACATGGATCAAGACGTCGAGATCGGGTCCAGTATGCATGCCGATTCCGCCGTCGTGCGGCAGGGCGACGATGTTGGAGTCCAGATCACGGTCCCGGACCTCCAATTTCCATACCGCTCCGGTCACGCCGGTCTGGGCGGCAGTGTCGTTGGTGTCGGCCAGGATCCGGGGCAGTGGTGTGGTGGTCAGCTTGCTGATCCGGATGCGCCACACATCGGGACCTTTTTCGAGGTATTCCCAGCCGTAGCTGCCGGGGTGTTCGGTGTCGAATTCGGCGCGCAGATGCTTGGGGTCGTGGTTGTTGACCAGAACGAACGACCCGCCGGTGGGCAATGCGGCGTAGCTGGCGAAAATCATCGGATGCTTGTCCGGTTTACGTAGTTGTCTAACGTCAAGATCGTTGTCGGCCATAGGTTTCCCATCGTTCGTAGTTTTTACAAATGAATTTGTGTAAAATCTAGCGCATGACGTATGTGATCGGAAAGCCATGCATCGACGTGATGGACCGCGCCTGTGTGGAGGAGTGCCCGGTCGATTGCATCTACGAGGGGGGCCGGGCGCTGTACATCCACCCGGACGAATGTGTGGACTGCGGCGCGTGTGAGCCCGTGTGCCCGGTGGAGGCCATTTACTACGAGGACGACCTGCCGGCCGAGCTGGAACCCTACCGGGCCGACAATGCGGCGTTCTTCACCGAAACCCTGCCGGGTCGGGACGATCCGCTGGGTTCGCCGGGCGGGGCTGCCAAGATTGGGCCCCTGGGGGTTGATACTCCCCTGGTGGCCGCCGAGCCCAGGGCCGACGATTCCGGAGGTGAGTGATATCGCCAGATCAGTCCAGGAGCCGGCGGGACGCCGTCGCGCGGTGCTGCGGGCGTTGCGGGCATCACGCGTCCCGCTGAGCATCGTTGCCATTGCCGACGCGCTGGAAGTACATCCCAATACCGTCCGGTTCCACCTCGACGCCCTGGTCGCCGACGGGCAGGTGGAACGGGTCGACTCCGGCTCGCGGGGGCCGGGACGGCCGCCGCAGATGTTCTCCGCGGTCCGGCAGATGGATCGCGGCGGGACCCGGCACTATCGGCTCCTCGCCGAGATCCTGTCCAACGGGCTTGCCGCCGAGCCTGATTCCCATGCCAAGGCACTCGCGGCCGGACGCGCCTGGGGGCACCGGCTGCAGGCGCCGCCGACGGGCAGCAGCGCCGAGAAGTCGATCGACCACCTGGTCGGGGTGCTCGACCAGCTCGGGTTCGCCCCGGAACGCCGGGTATCCGACGGGCAGCAACAGCTGGGCCTGCGTCACTGCCCGTTTCTGGAAGTCGCCGAAAGCCGATCTGCCATCGTCTGTCCGATCCACCTCGGGCTCATGCGAGGAGCTCTGGAATCATGGGCGGCGCCAGTCGGCGTCGAGCGGCTCGACGCGTTCGCCGAGCCGGACCTGTGTCTGGCCTACCTCTCGCTGAAAGGAGCGGCCAGGTGAGCACCGGCCCGGCGATCGAGGTTGCCGTCACCTTCGTATGGCTCGGCATGGTGCTGGCCATCTCGTTTCTGGAAGCCCCGCTGAAGTTCCGGGCGCCCAATGTCACGCTGCAGATCGGGCTCGGCATCGGTCGCCTGGTCTTTCGCGCGCTCAACACCGTCGAGGTCGGATTCGCGCTCGTCCTGTTGGCACTGGTGGTAGCCGGCCCGACGCCGGTGCGCATCAGTGTCGCGCTCGGAGTCGCGCTGGCCGCGCTGGCCCTGCAACTGATCGTGGTCCGTCCCCGCCTGACCCGCCGTTCCGATCGGGTGCTGGCCGGGCAGGAGGGGCCTCGCTCCCGGGCCCACTACGTATACGTCGGTTTTGAGGTGGTTAAGGTGGTCGCCCTGGTGGTGGCGGGGATACTGCTACTACTGAACGGCTGAAAGGACTCATCGATGGAATCCATTTCGCTGAACGAGCTGGCCGCCGAAAAGCTGACCGAGGCGAAACAGTCCCATAGTGGACGGGCTGCGCACACCATCCACGGCGGGCACACCCACGAACTGCGGCAGACTGTGATGGCCCTGCTTGCCGACCACGACCTGTCCGAACACGACAGCCCGGGCGAGGCGACGCTGCAGGTTCTGCAGGGACACGTGCGCCTCACCACCGCCGACGACGCCTGGGACGGCAAAACCGGCGATTACGTCGCGATTCCGCGCACCCGGCACGCCCTGCACGCGGTGCAGGATTCGGTGGTCATGCTGACCGTGCTGAAAGACCAGCCCGGCGCGCACTAAGCGTGCTCTCCACGCCCTGGTCCCGGGGCTTCGGCCTGCGGGTGCCCATCGTCAACGCGCCCATGGGCGGGGTGGCCGGCGGTCGATTGGCCGCCGCGGTCACCGCTGCCGGCGGTCTGGGCATGATCGGCATGGGCAGCACGGCGACCAGGGCGTCGCTGGCCGAACAGCTGCGGCAGGTCACCGGCAGGTTCGGGATCGGGCTGGTCGACTGGGTCATGCGTGCTGAGGTTGGCCTTCTGGAGGATGCGCTGGCCGCGCGGCCGGCACTGTTGTCGGTCAGCTTCGGTACCGACTGGGCCTGGGTGGGCAAGGCGCACGACGCCGGAATCGTCACGGCCACGCAAGTTTACGACGGAGCAGGGGCCCGTCGGGCGGTTGACGGGGGGGTGGACATCGTGGTTGCGCGCGGGGCCGAGGGGGGTGGCCACGGAGAGGTACGGCTGGGCACGCTGCCGTTGCTGGACGCCGTTCTGGAAGCCGTGTCGGTGCCGGTGCTGGCCGGCGGTGGCATCGCCTCGCCCCGGAGCCTGGCCGCGGTGCTGGCCGCCGGTGCCAGCGGGGCCTGGGTGGGCACCCGGCTGGCGGCGTGCCCCGAGGCACTGACCGGTGAGGGCAGCCGTCGGGCCCTGATCGCGGCACGCGAAACCGACACCCGGGTCAGCCGGGTCTTCGACGTCGCCGCCGGTTTGCCCTGGCCGGAGCAGTACCCCTCACGGGTGTTGGCCAACGACTTCGTCGCGCAGTGGACGGGCCGGGAGGATGAGCTGGCCGCTGACCGGGATGCCCGGGCGCGGTTGGCTGCCGCGGTCGCTGCCGAAGACCTGCGGGTGGGCCCGGTCGATGCGGGGCAGGGCGTCGGGATGATCGGCGACGACGCGTCGGTCGCCGAGGTTATCGGGCCGATGTGCTCGGGTGCGGAAAGTTTGCTCGTCCGCTGGGGGCAGTAACCTTTAGCGAACCTTTCGCGACCTTCCGCGAACCCCGACACGGCTATTCGCTGCGGCGCTTGAGCACGACGCAGCATCTTTGCGGTCCCGGGTCGAGCCGGGTTTCGGGGCCGTGCGGCGCCAGGGCGTCGGACACCCCGGTGATCAGCGCATGGTTCATGGTGCAGGCCAGCTCCGTCTGCTCCTGAGCCAGCGCATGGAACGGGCAGTTCGCCAGCTCGACTTCGCCATCGGTGCGGCGCGGCTCGTAGCCGTGTCGGCGCAGCACCCGCAACGCCACCTCGAGCGCCGACGCGGCGTCCGCGGGCTTGGCGACGCCGTTGCCGATCGTCTGGCCGTAGTCGTGGGCGACCTGGTTGAGCACTTCGGCGGCGGGCTCGCCGGTGGTGGCCGACCGGGTGATCGCGGCGGCCATCAGCCGTCCCGCCAGCTCGTATTCCCGCTGCGGAAGGCTGACCGCGATATCGCGCCGAGCCCTGCGGTACAGCTTGGCGGTCCGCCCCGCACCAGGGCCGGAGCGGCCCGTCACGCGTGCGTAGTCGGTCTCCAGCAGGCCCTCGGCGGTGAGTCGGTCGAGGTGGAATTTGGCCTGGTGGTGAGGGATGCCCAGGGCGTCGGCCGCCTGGTCGCGGCTCACCGGCCCCGGTTGTGAGCACACGTACTCGTAGAGCCGATGACGCACCGGGTCGGCCAGTGCCCCGATCCCGGCGGCGTTGCGTTCGAGTGAGTCCGTCATCGATCTGTTTCTAAGAGACAAAACACTTGACGGTACAGCCTACACATTCTAACGTACAAAATACTATCCTATAGAAATGGAGGGGTCATGAGTACCAGACAAGCCACCCAACCAGGCGCCGCAGCACCCGCCTTCGCCGACCAGTTGAAGGACCCGGCATATTCGGCGTACTTGCTGCTTCGAACCGTGTTCACGGTGGCGCCTGTCGTGTTCGGGTTGGACAAGTTCTTCAATCTGCTGACCCACCCGCATCACTGGAGCATGTACCTGGCCGGTTGGATCGACAACCTGGTTCCCGGTACCGCCGACCAGTACATGTACCTGGTGGGCGTGATCGAGATCGCTGCCGGTGTGCTGGTTGCGCTGGTGCCGCGCTTCGGTGCCTGGGTGGTGGCCGCCTGGCTGGCCGGGATCATCCTCGACCTGGTCACCGGTCCGGGGTTCTACGACGTCGCGCTGCGTGATTTCGGTTTGCTGGCCGGTGCTGTCGCCCTGGCCCGGCTGGCCGAGGGCGCGCACCGGGGCAGCATCGGGCGCCGTTGACCGACCTGTCACACGCCGCGCAGGTAGCGCTTGGCGATGATGGGCTGGGCCACCGAAACGACCGGCCCGCCGAGCTTGCTCCACCAGGTCGCGGGCCGGGAGAACGCCGACACCTCCGCGTATACCGCGGAGGTGTTCGCGTCGTAGCGCACGGCGAACCGTTCCTCACCGGACTCCGGGTGACCCGGCAGCGTGCCGTAGGCGAATCCGCGGGTGTCGGGTTCGTCGATGACGTACACCACGCGGCAGGGCGCTCGGAGCAGACCCATCATCTTGACCACCACGATCGCCGAAACCACCGCGACGTCGGAACTTGCCACAACGCCCAGGCCGGCTCCGCGCTGCATGCCCCAGCGCATCACGGCATCGGCGGCCCGCTCGAAACGCGCACGGCCAGAACCGATTTGGGCTGACATGCTGAGGTGACCGTAGCCCGGCGGCAGCTGCGCGGCCGCGGTCGCGCCCACTTCGGGATAGGTCAGCTGAAGGTCGGCGAGCGCATCCAGGTCCACACACCCAGCTTGCCACGATGGATTGCGGTGCCGGGTTGGCGGCGTACGGTCGGAACAGTGACCACACAGACCTCGAAACCTTTGGCAGCTGCGTCCGGAACATTCACCCTCGGGGGCGACTTGACGGTCAACCGGCTCGGGTTCGGCGCGATGCGCCTGACCGGTGAGGGCGTGTGGGGACCACCGGACGACCGCGCCGAATGCGTCCGGGTGTTGCGGCGCGCCGTCGAATTGGGCGTGAACTTCATCGACACCGCCGATTCCTACGGCCCCTACGTGTCCGAGGAGATCATCCGCGAGGCGCTGCATCCCTACTCCGGGCTGGTGATCGCCACCAAGGCCGGGTTGCTGCGGACCGGGCCGGGGGTGTGGATTCCGTTGGGTAACCCGAGCTATCTGCGCCAGGAGTGCGAGATGAGCCTGCGACGTCTGGGCGTCGACACCATTGACCTGTTCCAGCTGCATCGCATCGACCGCCACATTCCCCTGGACGATCAAGTCGGCGAACTGCTCGCATTGAAGAACGAAGGCAAGATCCGCCATATCGGGCTGTCCGAGATCGACGTTGACCAACTGACGGCGGCCCAGCAGATCACCGAAATCGTGTCGGTGCAGAACATGTACAACCTGGCCTCGCGGGGCGCCGACCCACTCGTGGATTTCGCCACTCAGCAAGGCGTCGGCTTCATCCCATGGTTTCCGCTGGCGTCGGGTCCGCTGGCTGCGCCCGATGGCCCGCTGCGGCAGATCGCGGCCGAGCATCATGCCTCACCGTCGCAGCTGGCGCTGGCCTGGCTGCTGAAACGGTCACCGGTGATGTTGCCGATTCCGGGCACCTCGAGCGTGGCCCATCTGGAGGAGAACGTCGCCGCGGCCGAGATCGCGCTAAGCGACGACGAATTCGAGCTGCTGGCGGCCATCGGCGAGCAGAACGCCTGACTCGGGCAATCCACGGCATTCGGCGGTAAGCGGGCGAATCGAGACCGAAGCCGACGACCGAATTCTGTTCGATCCTTTTGGAACGTTAAGGAAATCGCGTCGAGGTCAGGACTTTCGGCGCAGCATCCCCAAGCCAAACTGTGCCGAATCAGCGGAGGCTGCGATGTCGTATGTCATAGCAACACCGGAAACGGTTGCCGCGGCGGCAACGGACCTGCGAGGTATCAGCGCGGCACTGCGAGCGGCCAACGTGGCAGCGGCCGGCCCGACGACGGCGTTGCCGGCCGCGGGAGCCGATGAGGTGTCGGCGGCCATTGCGGCGCTGTTCGCAGGGCACGCCGAGGCTTATCAGGCCGCCAGTGTCGAGGCGGCTGGCTTTCATGCCCGGTTGGTGCAGGCCTTGAAGTGCCGCGGCTGGTGGGTATGCCAACGCAGAGGCTGCCAACGCATCTCCGTTGCAGAGCCTGCAGCAGGTTGTTCTGGGCGCCATCAATACACCGACCCAAGCGCTGCTGGGCCGGCCGCTCATCGGTGACGGCGCCAACGGCGGGCCTGGTCAGGCAGGCGGCCCGGGAGGCTTGTTGTACGGCAACGGCGGCAATGGCGGGAACGGTCTGCCGGGACAGGCCGGCGGCAACGGGGGCAGCGCGGGGCTGATCGGCAACGGTGGTGCCGGCGGAAAAGGCGGGGCTGGAGCGGGTGGCGGCAACGGCGGCGCGGGCGGCTGGTTGGTCGGCAATGGCGGCGCAGGCGGGATGGGCGGTGCCGCGGCGCCAAATATCAACGGCGGCTCCGCCGGCCAGGGCGGCACGGGCGGCAACGCCACCCTGTTCGGCGACGGCGGCGCCGGCGGCCAGGGCGGCACCGGCCTCACCGGGGCTAACGGCGTCAACCCGGCCATCAACGGCATAGCCGGCAAAGGCACCAACGGCACCCCGGACTTGCTGGTTAATGCCAGCGGCGATGTGACCGGTGGGAACGGCCAATCGGGCGCGGATGGCGCGTTTGCCGCCGTCGGTGGCACGGGCGGCAGCGGCGGACTCGGGCTCGTTTTCGGAGGCGCTGGAAACGCCTTCGGCGGCAACGGTGGCACCGGTGGTGTCGGTGGAATCGGCGGCGCCGGCGGTTTTGGGGGGGGGAATGCCATCACCGCCTCCGGTGCCGCACTGGGGGGAGACGGCGGCAACGGGACCATTGGCATTGCCGCGGGCGGCGCCGGCGGTGCCGGCGGCGGTAGCGGACTGGCTCGAAGCTTCGCTGACGGAGCCGCCAGCGGCGGTAGTGGTGGCTTGGCCGGCGGCGGCGGCACCGGCGCCGCCGGAGGTACCGGTGGCGTCGGCGGTGCCGGTGGTAATGGTGGTCACGGCGGGTTGCTGATGGGCAACGGGGGCAGCTGCGGCAGCGGCGGCACGGGGGGCATCGGCGGTGCTGGCGCCCTGGGCGGTTCGGGCGGCGGTCGCGGTACCGGCGGATCGGCCGACGCCAGCGCAAACCGCAATGCCACCGGCGGTTTCGGCGGTGGTGGCGGGGACGGCGGACTCGGTGGCACCGGCGGTACCGGCGGAGGCGGCGGCTCGGGTGGCAACGGTGGTCGCAGTGGGCTGCGGTTCGGCAACGGCGGCGACGGCGGCATCGCCGGGATCGGCGGCGAGGGCGGCGCCGGGGGTACCGGCGGTCATGGAGGTGTCGGCGGCAATGGCGGCGACGGCGCCGGTGTTGCCCCAAATAATGGCGTTATCGGCTTTGGCGGATCCGCAGGCACCGGCGGCGACGGTGGTGCCGGCGGAACCGGAGGCAACGGCGGCGGCACCGGTGTCGGCGGACTCGGCGGTTCAGGAGGTTTGCTGATCGGCCAGGCGGGCGTCAACGGCCCCGCCGCCACCGGCGGTGCTGGTGGCGCCGGTGGCAACGGCGGCGGGCTGGGGACCGGCGGTACGGGTGGGACTGGCACGACCCAGAACGGAGGCAATGGCGCCGACGGCAGCATCGGTGCTGACGGCCTGTCTGGCCAACCGGGTTAAACCACGGTCGGCCGGCGATGTGCATCCGGCGGTGGGCTCACCCTACGCGGGCCGGCGCGTACCTTGGGGCGACCTGATATGTACGTCTGTTTGTCAAGTGGGCAAGGTGAAGCGGCGGCCGCGACCGTCGTCGTGGCCGCCGCTTCGTTGACCGGATAGTTCCTCGATGGTGTCGAGCGTGTCGTATCGACGCGTGTCAGGTCTGATGTGCGCGGGTTGGTTACCGCAGGACGGGACTTTCGAGTCGGAGTGGACCGCTTGTCTCAAGGACGAGCGTCATCACTTGCGCTGCACGGTGATTGCTCATAGGTCGCACGCGGGTCACTCCCAGACGCTTGCCGTCACCACCGTGATGATGTATCCGGACATTTATGGATGTCAGTCGTCGAGGACGGCCAACGACCAGCACCAGCCAGCCAGTTGGCGGGCGATCGCGGCGTTGGCTACTACGGAACGCTTCGTGCGTTCATCGAAGGCGATCCATCGGTTGTGCAGGTGCCGATTGGCCGCCTCGCCGCGTGCGCGTGCCGCCGGGGACGCCACGTCCCAGCGCCGCCGCAGATCGCGTCCCGGCCGATACCGTGGTCGGTGATGCCAAGCGGCTTCGATTAGCAGGCGCCGGGCGTGGCCGTTGCCGGTCTTGGTGACTCCGCCTTGCGAGCGGGTCGAACCCGAGGAGTACTGGGTGGGCACCAACCCGAGGTAGGCGCCGATCGAGCGCCCGCTCAGGCGATCCCAGTCCCCGATTTCGACGGCCAACCCGAACGCGGTCAACGTGGAGATTCCACGCAGGCAACCCAGTCGGGTCACCACCGCAGTGAACACTGAATCGGCCGCCATCTCAGTGATTGCTTTATCGAGGCGGTCTCGGCGGTCCACGGTAGACACCATGGCATCCAACGCCGCGTCGTAGGCCAGCCGCCGGCCTGGGGTGCTGAAGGTGTGCGACCGCAGCCACAGTTCGTGCCTGCCGGTCCACGCCTTACCGCCGGAGTGCACGATCCCTTGTCGTAAACGCAGTTTCGACACGCGACGCGCCGACATCAGGTCTCCGCGCACGTCCTCACGAGCCCGCACCAGATCCCGGGCCGCCTCCTGCTCGATGCGCGGAATCGTCACCTCCACGATCTCGCCCAGATGCAGCAACCGGGCCAAGTGCCGGGCGTCGCGGGTATCGGTCTTGACGCGATCCCCAGACGGACGCTGCAACTTTGACGGGGCCGCCACCACACACACGACTCCTGCTGCCACTAGCAACCGTGCGAGCACGAACCCGGTCGGACCAGCCTCATAGGTCACTGCCATCGGCCCCGGCAGTCGCTGTACCCATTCCAAGATCTCGCGGTGATCCGGAGTCAACCGGCGCTCGAACAGCTCGCCGGTCTCACCGTCGAGGCCACACCCGACCACCGATCGTACGTGCACATCCAAGCCAACACTCGTACGCTGATTCTTCACTGGGGCCTCCCACATCTTGTGGCTCTACCGGCCAGGACCACCCTGTCGGCAACCCACGTTCACATGTGAGCGAGGCCCCAGCCGACCCATACCGTCTAATACGGTGTGGTGGTGGCAGGTGACCAGAAGCGACACCCGGGCGGGGGATTCAATCCCCCCGAACCGACCACCAAGGGCGGACCCGACTACGGCCGGTTCATCGACGCGGTGCGCAGGCTGCAAGACCATGCCCGGGCCGCCGACGCCCCCGACGACGTGATCACCGAGGCCGCCGACCTGCTGGAGAAGGTGTCGGCGCTGCTGACGCCGTTCGACGCCGACGAATGGCACTCGCCGTCGGGCCG
The DNA here is from genome assembly GCF_900566075.1 of Mycobacterium pseudokansasii. Classification (NCBI taxonomy): domain Bacteria; kingdom Bacillati; phylum Actinomycetota; class Actinomycetes; order Mycobacteriales; family Mycobacteriaceae; genus Mycobacterium; species Mycobacterium pseudokansasii. The sequence continues at coordinate 2,414,233 of NZ_UPHU01000001.1, forward strand.
GCGGATGGACCTGTTCGTGCGCGGCAACATCCTGACGGTGCCAATGTCGGCGCGTAAGACCGACGATGGCCGGATCCAGGGCTGGGCCCGATTCGCCAGGTTTCATCTGGGCCGCAACGGCGCCGTGCACGGCGGGGCGCTCGGGTTGCTTTTCGACACGGTCCTGGGCTTGACGGCGTCGGTGCTCACCGGCAGCACTCGGCAACGCACGGCCTACCTCACGATCAACTACCGCAATATCGTGCCCATCGAAAAAAAGTTGCAGGTCGACGCGGGAGTCGACCGTGTCGACGGGCGCAAGATCTTCGTCTCCGGCCGGTTGACCGACGGCGACACCCTGCTGACCGAGGCCGACGCGTTGTTCGTGCGGCTCAAGCCTGGGCAGCCTTAGTTCCCAGCCGTAGTTCCCAGCAGGCGCCACAAGCCGGCGGCGTCGGAGTCGATCGCCTCAATGATGTTCTCGGTGCCCCGCGAGCCCCACACCGCAGGTCCACAAGCAGAGAGTTTCTCGCGGCTGACCACATCCGGACCGGTTCTCATGTTTCCGGCCCCGCCGTGGGGAACGTCGCTTTCGGCCACCAGCTCGCGGCCGTCACGCAACCTCACCCGCACTCGCGCCGGGAACGTCATCGTCAACGCGTCGAGTGCCGCCGGCGCCCACGGCTGTCCTGTTGCGGCGCGGCCGGCGGCACCGATCCCACCCTCTCGAAGGGCGCGCAGCAGAGCCATGCCGTCGCCGATGCCGACACGAATCCCCTTGTGCCCACGGCGAGTTCGTCGAACGGCGCCGAGCAGCCGGCGGGTTGGCGTGCCAGCTGTGACGGCGCGCACCGGTAGCAGCGGTGCCATCGCCTCGGCCGTGCGCAGGGTGAGGGACCAGTCGTGGCGCAACGACACCCGGTCGGCCACATCGGCGAGCTCGCGGTGGTGGGTGGCCAGCCACTCTTCGTTGACCTCGACGGGCGTGAGCCTGCCAGCGATGAGCGTCACCGCGACGGTCCACGGGATCGAGAAGTTGATGGTCACCGGTGTGGGCATGCGCACGGCCGCGTACCCGTGCGACATGGCGTCCATTCCGCACGTCAGCACGCCCGCCTCGACGACCACCGACACGACGTCGGCGGCCGGCGGCGGCCCGAGTTCAAGCAGTGCATCGACGGTCGTATCGACATAGGCGCAGCCCGGGTAGCGCTTGATGCTCATCGTCCGGGTCGCCCATCCGGAGCCGAGCCCGCCGAGAAGCGCGGGCAGCGGCTCATAGCTGAACGCATCGAAGAAGCCCTGCGGATGGTCCAGGGCATCCAGTGGACCGGTGACGCCTCGGGCGGCGAGTCTGGCGGCCCGCACCCCGGCCAGAGTCGGCTCGGCCGCCGTCAGCAACTTCGAGTCGGGCGCCATGAACCCCGGCACGGTGGCGCGCGGAGCTTGGTAAAGGGCGAGGGCCAGGGCATGCGCCAGCCGGCCGGTATCCAGCCCGAGCAGGAGTCCTGCGGCAACGGCCGATCCGGCGGCGTGCACGAACGACCACAGCTGACCATTGAGCGGTCCGAGCAGGCAGGCGCCGCCCAACCGGGCCTCGAGTTCGTTAGCCGCAACCTGGGCGGCCAGTTGCTCGGCCGCCGGGGCGCCGGTCTCGGCGGCCAGCAATACCGGCACCAGCACGGCGGAGTGGCCGGCGTGCGCGAAGCACACATAGTCGTCGAAATCGAGCGCGATCGACAACGCGGCCGCGGCATACAGGGCATCGTCGAGGGCAACCGAACGGGGCAGCCCCGGCACGAAAATCCGGCCCTCGCCGGCCCAGGTTTCGACGCCCGCGAGCACCCGCCGGGAAGCGACGTCGCCGGTCGAAGCGGCCAGGGACGCAAACACGGATCGGCGTTGGGCGCGACAGAGGTCGAGCACCGCGTCCGGGACGTCGTCGAGACGAAGGTCGACGGCCCACGCGGCCAACCGTTCGATGGTCGTCACCACGGTCGCACGGTAGGCGCGCATCGATTGTTGGGTCAATCGAGGTGGCGGATCGGCTTGGGCTGGTAGTCGGGCGCACCGATAGCATGGTCGCGATCGTCCTGACACGCATCGAACATGTCCAAGCCTTGGAGACCCAACCCGATGAGCGCCCCCGCACACCCCGTCCCCGGAGCCGACGGCGGCGACGCGGCGCACCCGGCCGCGCCGGGTTCGCGGCCGTCTGGAGCGTCGCAAGCACCGATCCGGGTTCCTGCCGGGACCACCGCGGCCGCCGCGGTCAGCGAGGCGGGGTTGCCCAGGCGCGGCACGCCCGACGCGATCGTGGTGGTGCGCGACGCCGAGGGAAAACTGCGCGACCTGGGCTGGGTGCCCGATGTCGACGTCGAGGTCACACCGGTGCCGGCCAACACCGAAGAAGGCCGCAGTGTCATCCGGCACTCGGCCGCCCATGTGCTCGCTCAGGCGGTCCAGGGCTTGTTCCCGCACGCCAAACTGGGCATCGGCCCGCCCATCACCGACGGCTTCTACTACGACTTCGACGTGGCCGAGCCATTCACCCCGGAGGACCTGGCGGCGCTGGAAAAGCGGATGCGCCAGATCGTCAAGGAGGGGCAGCTATTCGACCGGCGGGTCTATGAGTCCAAGGACCAGGCCCGCGCCGAGCTGGCCAACGAGCCCTACAAGCTCGAACTCGTCGACGACAAATCCGGTGACCCCGACGTCATGGAAGTCGGCGGCGACGAGCTCACCGCCTACGACAACCTCAATCCCCGTACCCGGCAACGGGTCTGGGGCGATCTGTGCCGCGGGCCGCACATCCCGACCACCAAACACATCCCGGCCTTCAAGCTGACCCGCAGTTCGGCGGCCTACTGGCGCGGTGACCAGAAAAACGCCAGCCTGCAACGGATTTACGGCACCGCGTGGGAGTCGCAGGAGGCGCTCGACCGCCACCTGGAGCTCATCGAAGAGGCGCAGCGCCGCGACCACCGCAAGCTGGGCGTCGAGCTGGACCTGTTCAGCTTCCCCGACGAAATCGGTTCCGGCCTGGCCGTTTTCCACCCCAAGGGCGGGATCGTGCGCCGCGAACTGGAGGACTACTCGCGGCGCAAGCACACCGAGGCGGGCTACCAATTCGTCAACAGCCCGCACATCACCAAGGCCCAGCTGTTCCACACCTCCGGACACCTGGACTGGTATGCCGACGGCATGTTCCCGCCCATGCATATCGACGCGGAATACAACGCGGACGGTTCGGTGCGCAAACCCGGCCAGGATTACTACCTCAAGCCGATGAACTGCCCGATGCACTGCCTGATTTTCCGGGCTCGTGGGCGGTCCTATCGCGAATTGCCGTTGCGGCTCTTCGAGTTCGGCACGGTGTACCGCTACGAGAAATCCGGTGTGGTGCACGGGTTGACCCGGGTGCGGGGGCTGACCATGGATGACGCGCACATCTTCTGTACCCGTGACCAGATGCGCGACGAGTTGCGCTCGCTGCTGCGGTTCATCCTGGACCTGCTCGGCGACTACGGGCTGACCGACTTCTATCTGGAACTGTCCACCAAGGACCCGGACAAGTTCGTCGGCTCCGACGAGGTCTGGGAGGAAGCCACCACCGTGCTGGCCGAGGTGGGCGCCGAATCAGGGCTCGAGTTGGTGCCGGACCCGGGCGGCGCGGCGTTCTACGGCCCCAAGATCTCGGTGCAGGTCAAAGACGCGCTGGGCCGTACCTGGCAGATGTCGACGATCCAGCTGGACTTCAACTTCCCGGAGCGTTTCGAACTGGAGTACACCGCCAGGGATGGTGCGCGGGACCGCCCCGTCATGATTCACCGCGCGCTGTTCGGGTCGATCGAGCGGTTCTTCGGCATCCTCACCGAGCACTACGCGGGGGCGTTCCCGGCGTGGTTGGCGCCGGTTCAGATGGTCGGCATCCCGGTCGCTGACGAACATGTGAGCTACCTGGAAGGTGTCGCGGCGCAACTGAAGTCGCATGGTGTGCGAGCGGAGGTGGACGGCAGCGACGACCGGATGGCCAAGAAGATCGTGCACCACACCAACCAGAAAGTGCCGTTCATGCTGCTCGCCGGTGACCGCGACGTCCAGGCCGGCGCGGTGAGCTTCCGGTTCGGCGACCGCACGCAGATCAACGGTGTGCCGCGTGATGCCGCGGTGGCGGCTATCGTGGCGTGGATTGCTGATCGCGAAAACGCCGCTCCGACCGCAGAACTGGTGAAAGTTGTGTCTGGTGAGTGACGAGCACCGCGCTGACCTCGAGGACAGCACCATCTTGGATCGGGGCGTCGGCCAGCGCGACCACCTGGAGCGGCTGTGGACGCCCTACCGGATGAACTACCTCGCCGAAGCGCCGATGCAACGTCCCGAGTCGGAGCGCTCGCAGCCGTTCACCGAAATCCCGCTGCTGTCCGACGAGGAAGGTCTGGTGGTGGCCCGCGGCGAACTTGTCTACGCCGTGCTCAACCTGTATCCCTACAACCCTGGGCACCTGATGGTGGTGCCCTATCGGCGGGTTTCGGAGCTGGAGGACCTCACCGGCCCCGAGAGCGCGGAGCTGATGGCGTTCACCCAGAAGGCGATTCGCGTCATCAAGAGGGTGTCTCGGCCGCACGGCTTCAACGTCGGCCTGAACCTGGGTACGTCGGCGGGCGGATCGCTGGCCGAGCACCTGCACGTGCACGTGGTCCCGCGCTGGGGCGGTGACGCGAATTTCATCACCATCATCGGCGGCTCCAAGGTGATTCCGCAGTTGCTGCGCGACACCCGCCGGCTGTTGGCCACCGAATGGGCCAGGCAACCGTGAGCGGCTGCGGCGGGGGAGTGGGGTACCACCCGCGTGTGGGGGGACGGCGCGCATGAGCTGCGGCGGCGACGATGCAGAGCGCAGCGATGAGGAGGAGCGGCGCGCATGAGTAAGGTGCCGTTCCTGTCCCGGGCGGCCTTTGCGCGGATCACCGATCCGCTGGCCCGGGCGCTGCTGCGGATCGGCCTGACGCCCGATGCCGTCACCATCATCGGCACCACGGCTTCGGTGGCCGGTGCGCTGGTGCTTTTCCCGATGGGCAAGCTGTTTCCCGGTGCGTGTGTGGTCTGGTTCTTCGTGCTTTTCGACATGTTGGACGGGGCCATGGCCCGGCAACGCGGCGGTGGCACCCGGTTCGGCGCGGTGTTGGACGCCGCCTGCGACCGCATCAGTGACGGCGCGGTGTTCAGCGGTCTGCTCTGGTGGATCGCGTTCGGCATGCGCGACCGACTGCTGGTGGTGGCGACGCTGATCTGTCTGGTCACCTCGCAGGTGATCTCCTACATCAAGGCGCGGGCCGAAGCCAGCGGCCTGCGCGGCGACGGCGGCATCATCGAACGCCCGGAGCGGTTGATCATCGTGCTCGTCGGTGCGGGGGTATCGGACTTTCCCTTCATCGCGTGGCCGCCGGCGTTGCCGGTGGCCATGTGGGTGCTGGCCGTGGCCAGCGTGATCACGCTGGGGCAGCGGTTGCACACGGTGTGGACCTCGCCGGGGGCCACCGATCGCATAACGGCGCCGGGCGGCGGGGCCGAAACGCAGGGCCACCCGAAACCGGGTGACACGGAAAAGAAGCAGCGGTGATCGCCACCCCGGGCGGCCTGCAATTGACCGGGGGCCCGCGTCGCCTTCTGACCAGCCGCGCCAGCGACTTGGCGTATGCGGCGGGCTGGCGGGTCGTGCGCGCGATGCCGGAGTTCGCCGCGCGCAACGTGTTCGACGCCGGGGCGCATTACGCGGCGCGCCGCGGCGGGCCCGAGCAACTGCGCAAGAATCTGGCCCGGGTGATCGGGGTGCGACCCGCCGAGGTCCCGGACACCTTGATGCGCGCCTCGCTGGAGTCCTACGCCCGCTACTGGCGCGAAGCGTTCCGGTTGCCGACGATGAACCACCGCAAGGTGGCTCGACAGATCGATAACTCGTTCCAGGGCATCGACAATCTGGATGCCGCGCTGGCCGCGGGCCGCGGTGTTGTGGTCGCGCTGCCGCACAGCGGAAACTGGGACATGGCCGGCATGTGGGTGGCGCAGACGTATGGCACGTTCACCACCGTCGTGGAACGACTCAAACCCGAGTCGTTGTATCGGCGTTTCATCGAGTATCGGGAAAGCCTCGGCTTCGAAGTGCTCCCGCTGTCCGGCGGCGCCAAACCGCCCTTCGAGGTGCTGTGCGAGCGGCTGCGGGCCAACCGGGTGGTCTGCCTAATGGCCGACCGCGACCTGACCCGCACCGGCGTCCAGGTCGACTTCTTCGGTGAACCCACCCGGATGCCCGCGGGGCCGGCCAAGCTGGCCATCGAGACCGGAGCTGCGCTGTTGCCGGCGCACTGCTGGTTCGAACCCAATGGCTGGGGTTTTCGGGTGTATCCGGCGGTGGACTGCGCCGGCGGTGACGTCGGCGCCATCATCCAGGCGTTGGCCGACCGGTTCGCCGCCAACATTGCCGAGCACCCCGCCGACTGGCACATGTTGCAGCCGCAGTGGCTGGCTGACCTGTCCGACGCTCGGCGGGCCCGGCTAAGTCCCAATTCCGGGCCCAATTCCGGGCCTGATTGAGGCCCAATTGAGGCAATTGAGGAAAGCCTGATGCGCATCGGCATGGTCTGTCCGTACTCGTTCGACGTGGCGGGTGGCGTGCAGTCGCATGTGTTGCAGCTCGCGGAGGTGATGCGCGCCCGCGGGCACGAGGTCAGCGTGCTCGCGCCGGCGTCGCCGCATGCCGCCCTGCCCGACTATGTGGTCTCCGGCGGCAAGGCGGTGCCGATTCCCTACAACGGGTCGGTGGCGCGGCTGCGGTTCGGCCCGGCGACGCACCGCAAGGTCAAGAAGTGGCTGTCCGAAGGTGATTTCGACGTCCTGCATCTGCACGAGCCCAACGCGCCCAGCTTGTCGATGCTGGCCCTGAACATCGCGGAAGGCCCGATCGTGGCGACGTTTCACACGTCGACCACCAAGTCGCTGACCCTGACGGTGTTCCAGGGCATCCTGCGGCCGATGCACGAGAAGATCGTCGGGCGGATCGCGGTGTCGGATCTGGCCCGGCGCTGGCAGATGGAGGCGCTGGGTTCGGACGCGGTGGAGATCCCCAACGGCGTGGACGTGGCTTTCTTCGCCTCGGCATCGCCGTTGGACGGATATCCGCGGCCGGGCAAGACGGTGCTGTTCCTGGGCCGCTACGACGAGTCCCGCAAAGGCATGGCCGTCCTGCTGGCCGCGTTGCCCGCTGTCGTGCAGCGTTTCCCGGAGGTGCAGCTGCTGATCGTCGGCCGCGGCGACGAGGACCAGTTGCGCAGCCACGCAGGTCCGCTGGCAGAACACATGCGCTTCCTGGGCCAGGTCGACGACGCCGGCAAGGCCTCGGCGATGCGCAGCGCCGACGTGTACTGCGCCCCCAACACCGGCGGCGAGAGTTTCGGCATCGTCCTGGTCGAGGCGATGGCCGCCGGAACCCCGGTGGTGGCCAGCGATTTGGACGCCTTCCGGCGCGTGCTGCGAGACGGCGAGTTGGGATGTCTGGTTCCGGTCGACCCCCCGGATTTACAGGCCGCCGCGCTGGCCGATGCGCTGATCCGGGTGCTCGACGACGACGCGCTGCGTCGCCGGTACGTCGCTGCCGGTGCTGACGCGGTGCGTCGCTACGACTGGTCGGTGGTGGCCAGCCAGATCATGCGGGTATACGAGACGGTCGCCGGGTCTGGCGTCAAGGTGCAGGTCGCCAGCTGATGACGTGGCTACTCGTCGCCGTCGTCGCCGTGTTGTTCGTGGTGCTGGTGGCGTTCGGCGCCTGGGGTTATCAGCGGGCCAACCGGCTGGACCGGCTGCACGTCCGCTACGACCTGTCCTGGCAGGCGCTCGACGGTGCGCTGGCGCGGCGCGCGGTGGTGGCGCGCGCGGTGGCGATCGAGGCTTACGGCGATGCGCCCGAGGGCAGGCGGTTGGCGGACCTGGCCGACGCGGCCGAGCGCGCCCCTCGGCAGGCGCGCGAGGCCGCGGAAAACGAGCTCTCCGCCGCGCTGGCGGTGGTCGACCCGGCGTCGCTGCCGACGGCGCTGGCTGCCGAGCTGGCCGACGCCGAAGCCCGGGTGGTGCTGGCCCGCAGATTCCACAACGACGCCGTGCGCGACACCCTCGTGCTGCGCGAGCGGCGCATGGTGCGTGCTTTCCGGCTCGGTGGAAGAGCGCCGCTGCCAACGTATTTCGAAATCGCGGAGCGTCCCCACGCGCTGGCCCACGGCGACCGGGGTGACCACGGTGACCTGATCCGACGCACCTCGGCACGCGTGGTGCTGCTCGACGAGACCGGCGCGGTGCTGTTGCTGCGCGGCTCTGACCCGGCGGCCAGGGAATCTGATCGACCCGCGGCGCCTCGGTGGTGGTTCACCGTCGGCGGTGAGGTGCGCAACGGGGAGCAGCTGGCTGCGGCGGCTGCGCGTGAGCTGGCCGAGGAAACCGGTCTGCAGGTCGAGCCGGCCGACTTGGTCGGACCCATCTGGCGACGCCACGACGTCTTCGAGTTCAACGGCTCGCTGCTCGACAGTGAAGAGTTCTACCTGGTGTACCGCACGCAGCGGTTCGAGCCGTCCATCGAGGGCCGAACCGAGCTGGAGCGCCGCTACATTCACGGCGCGCGCTGGTGTAGCGCCGATGACATCGCCGAGCTGGTGGCCGCCGGCGAGCAGGTGTACCCGTTGCAGCTCGGCGAGCTGCTGCCCGAAGCCAATCGGCTGGCGGATGCGTCGGGCGACGCTATGCGCAATGCCGTTGTGCCGCAGTCCATCCGCTGATCGGCGCGTGGTCTGGCTTGGTCGGGATCGAGCCTCAGGCGAGCCGGGGCAGCCACGATGACATCGGCGGCAGGCCCAGATCGGCAACAAAGTCGTTGATCCCCTGCGCGGTGCCGCGCTGCAGCGCCGCGGCCACGTCGAACACGCTGATGTCCGGGAACAGCCCGGCCGGGGTGGGAACGTCGGCCGGGCCCTGGCTGTAACCGTGTTCGAGGTTGCCGTAGCCCCAGTTCACCAGCACCTTCAGGTTGGGCTGGATCAAATCCGCCAGCGGCTCCCCGACGAAGGGAATGGCGCGCACCGGGGCCAACATCGGCAGATCTTGGACGGGAATCATGATGTAGGTGGTCAGAGAGCCCGGTGTCACCGGCTGAACCACGCCCGTGGCAACCCATTCGGGCGTGAGGGCCGGGAATTGGGAGTGCAGAATCAAGGCGCCGGCAACGGCGTTGACGTCTGCCAGGATATTGATCGGGTACTGCGGAAAATCGCTGATCCCGCCGTATTCGAGCGAGTAAACGGTGGTGGGATAGACGTTGGCCGGAGTCGCCGGGAAAAACGTAAAGTCCGCGATCGGCAGGTGCACTCCGGGGAAGCGCGACAGAATGCCACCGTTGGGGTTGGACGGATCACCGATCAGCACGAAGGACAGATCGCTCAAGGCCGGCCGCTGGTCGGCCGGCAAGGTCGCGAGATGGCGCAGTTCTTCGCCGACCACCACGGCGCCTTGGGAGTAGCCCAGGATGACGGTCTTTTGCCCCAGGGCAAATTGCGTCATGATCGCCGCATCCAGATCCGCGACGCCCCGGGCCACCGATTTGTCGAGGCTCAAGCTGTCCAGGCCGGTTAACGGCCACAGCTTGGACGGCGTCACCAAGAAGTTGGCGGCGTACCCGGCGAGGGCGGAGTCGACCGGGTTGATGAACAGGTCCGAAACGGCCGCGGTGTAGAAGATTCGGGGCAGCGGACTGAACGCGGTGCCGCCCAGGGTCAACACCACGCCGCCGCCCCCCAGCCGCTCGAATACGCTGGTGACCCCGACGTCGCCGTCGCCGGGCTGCGCGAAACCGACCAATCCCTCACCGACGTTGACGAAGCCGACGTTGCGGACGCCGACGTTCCAGATGCCGACGTTCGCCTCGCCGGTGTTCTCGAAGCCGATGTTGAATAGGCCGACGTTACGGGTACCGACATTCGCATTGACATAGTTGTTCCAACCCGCGTTGAAGTTGCCCACGTTGTCAAAACCCAGGTTGAAGCTGCCAAGGTTTGCGTTGCCGATGTTGGCATTGCCGGTGTTATTACTGCCGATGTTGAAGTTGCCGGTGTTGTTGTTGCCGATGTTGAAGCTGCCGGTGTTTCCAGTGCCGATGTTGATGTTCGGGAGCTGCCAGCTTGCAATGGTGCTATCGGCCATGTCCGCCAATCGTTGCGGCAGTTCCTGCCATGGCGGCAACTGCGCGACAGCTGCGGAGGCGCTCAGGTGGTAGCCCAGCATGGCGGTCACGTCCTGAGCCCACATCTGCTCGTATTCGGCCTCGGCGAGCGCGATCGCCGGCGCGTTTTGGCCGAACAGGTTGGACATCACCAGCGAAAGCAACTGAGACCGATTGCCTGCGATGATCGCGGGATGCACGGTGGCGGGCTGCGCCGCTTCGAACGCGCGCACCGCTGACCGGGCCTGAGCGGCCGCCTGCTCGGCGTCACCAGCCGTCGCCTGCAACCACGCGGCATAGGGCGCTGCCGCGCCCAGCATCGCCGCCGACGCCGGACCCTGCCAGGGTCCGCCCGCCAACCCCGAGGTCAACGACTCAAACGAGGCCGCCGCCGAGCCCAACTGGGCGGCCAGCCCATCCCATGCTGAGGCCGCCGCGACCATCGGGCCCAAGCCGGCACCGAAATACATACGTGCCGAATTGATTTCGGGGGGCAAGATAGTGAAATTCATCGCTATTGGCCTTCCTGAGCTGGTTCTCAGCCGTCGCACCCCTGCGATAGCCAAGCAGTCTACGAGCACCACCAAGCCCTCGCGGGTTTTTGCCCGCGGCGGCAACGAACCGAGCGTCAGGCGCGTGTGTCTCTGTTCGGAACCGTTACCGGATACCGGATGCTTCCGGTGAGTGACGCACCGAAAACTTTGTTCCGCAACCTATTCGGTGGGTTGCGCTAGGTCAGGAGAGTGGCGGAAATGCCGGCGGCGGCAATCCCAGGTCTACCAGTGCGTCGTGCACGCCCTGGCCGGCTCCGTCGACCAGTTGGCCGGCAACGGTCAGCGGGTCCAAGTGCGGGAACAACCCCGCGGGGGTCGGCACATCCTGATACGCGGTGCGGTCGTAGCCCAGCTCCACGAGCACTCGCAGATCCGGCTGCACCAGGTCGGCCAGCGGGTTTCCCAGGATGGGGATCGCGCGCAGCGGGTTAAGTAGCGGCAGATCGTGGGTGGGGATCAGGATGTATTTGGTCATGGTGTCCGCCGGCGACACGGGCTGCGCCACACCGGTAGCGATCTGGGCGGGCGTGAGGTTTGGGTAGCTGGAGTGGATGTAGAACTGGCCGGCGACGGCGTTGGCGTCGGCGAGCAGGTTGAGCGGGTACTGCGGGAAGTCGGCCTGGAAGTCGTATTGGATTGCGTAATCGGTGGTCGGGTAGGCGTTGGCCGGGGTGGCGCCGAAGAACGGCAGATCCAGAATCGGGATGTACAGACCGTGGAAGCGCTCGAGGAATCCGCCGTTGGGGCGGTTGGGGTTGGCGGCCAGCACAAATGACAGCTGGTCAGCTGTGGGCCGTTGGTCGGCGGGCAGGGTCAGTAGGTGCTGCATTTCCAGGGTGGCAACCGAGGCGCTCTGCGAGTAGCCGAATACCAGGGTGGGGCTGCCGTTCTGCGCCATGATCGCGTCGTTGAGCACTTTCGCGCTCTGCACCATCGACTGGCCGACGGTCAGACTCGTCAGACCGGTGAGCGGCCAGTACTGCTCAGGGGTGTACAGGCCTTGGGCGAGGAAGCCGGGGTGGATCGGGGCGATGAACAACTGGTCGATGCGGCTTACATAGCTCGACGTCGGCTGCAGGAAGGCGGTGCCCATGACGAGCGCCGTGCCCGGCCCCATCGCCACCGGCCCTGCGCCGGTTGTCGACAGACCGCTCGTCAGCTGCTGCCATGGAATCAGCCGGCTGGCCAGTGCCGACGCATTGGAGTGGTAACCGGACATGGCGGCCACATTCTGGGCCCACATCTGCTCGTATTCGGCCTCGGTGGCCGCGATCGCCAGGGCGTTCTGGCCCAGCAGGTTCGACGCGATCAGCGACACCAGCTGAGTCCGGTTGACGCTGACCATCGCCGGGTGCACCGTGGCCGTCAGCGCGGCCTCGAAGGTGCTCGCGGCCATCCGGGCCTGTCCGGCCGTCTGCTCGGCGTGCTGCGCGGCCGCGCTCAGCCAGGCCAGATATGGTGCGGCCGCGGCCGTCATCGCGGCCGATGCAGCGCCCTGCCAGGATGCCGCCAGACCCGAGGCGACCGACTCGAACGAGGTCGCCGACGCCTGTAGGTCGGCGGCCAGCCCGTCCCAGGCGGCCGCCGCCGCCAACATCGGCGCCGGACCGGCGCCGGCGTACATCCGCGCCGAGTTGATCTCCGGCGGTAGCACGGTGAAGTTCATGACACGCGTTTCCTTCGCAGCAGGCGCTCTCAGCTGCCGTGCGATGTGGCGCCGATGGCCGCGGACTTTCGTACGCCGACGGCCGCCGCGCACGGGCGAGTGAAAACCCAATGGAATTGAGGTCCTGCCCGAAAGGACGTCAATGACTGTATGACAGGGTGGGGGCGCTCGCCTGGGCTTCGGCAAATTTGGTCGGCCCCTAACGACGTTGGGGCGCAAAGGGTTGCCGGCCGATTGGTTCACCGTCTGAACGCGGCCTGACTAGCGCCCGCACCGCCGCACGGAGCCGAAAAACGCGGTTTTTGCTGACCACTAGACTGGTGCCCGCATCGAAGGAGAGAAGAAGGTAGTGGACACCTCGAACGGGGCCGCGTCATCCGGGTCGGTCAACGGCCAGGCCGGTACGGCGCGGGTCAAGCGTGGTATGGCCGAGATGCTCAAGGGCGGCGTGATTATGGACGTCGTCACCGCGGAGCAGGCCCGCATCGCCGAGGGTGCCGGCGCGGTCGCGGTGATGGCGCTGGAACGGGTGCCCGCCGACATCCGCGCCCACGGCGGGGTGTCGCGGATGAGCGACCCCGAAATGATCGAGGGCATCATCTCCGCGGTCACCATCCCGGTGATGGCCAAGGTGCGCATCGGTCATTTCGTGGAGGCGCAGATCCTGCAGAGCCTGGGCGTGGACTACATCGACGAGTCCGAGGTGCTGACTCCGGCCGACTACACCCATCACATCGACAAGTGGAAGTTCACCGTGCCGTTCGTGTGCGGGGCGACCAACCTCGGTGAAGCGCTGCGCCGGATCAGCGAGGGCGCGGCCATGATCCGCTCCAAAGGCGAGGCCGGCACCGGCGATGTCTCCAATGCCACCACCCACATGCGGGCCATCAGCGGCGAGATCCGCCGGCTGACGTCGCTGTCGGAGGATGAATTGTATGTGGCGGCAAAGGAGTTGCAGGCGCCCTACGACCTTGTCGCCGAGGTGGCCCGCTCCGGCAAGCTGCCGGTGACGCTGTTCACCGCCGGCGGGATCGCCACCCCGGCCGATGCGGCGATGATGATGCAGCTCGGCGCCGAAGGCGTCTTCGTCGGCTCGGGCATCTTCAAGTCCGGCGCCCCCGAACACCGGGCCGCCGCGATCGTCAAAGCCACCACCTTCTACGACGACCCCGACATGCTGGCCAAGGTGTCGCGGGGGCTGGGCGAGCCGATGGTCGGCATCAACGTCGAACAGATCGCCCAGCCGCACCGGCTCGCCGAGCGCGGCTGGTAAGAACCTTCCGTGGCGATCGAAGAGATCCTCGACCTCGAGCAACTTGAGGTCAACATCTATCGGGGCAGCGTCTTCAGCCCGGAGTCAGGCTTTCTGCAGCGCACGTTCGGCGGCCATGTCGCGGGGCAGTCGCTGGTGTCGGCCGTGCGCACCGTCGACCCGTCGTATCGAGTCCACTCGTTACACGGATACTTTCTTCGGCCCGGAGATGCCAAGGAACGCACCGTTTTTCTGGTCGAGCGCACGCGCGATGGCGGATCGTTCGCCACCAGGCGGGTCACTGCCATTCAGCATGGGGAAATCATCTTCAGCATGGGGGCGTCCTTTCAGACCCATCAGCAAGGCATCAGCCACCAGGACCAGATGCCGGCCGCCCCGCCACCTGACGATCTGCCCGGATTGCGCTCGGTGCGGGTATTCGACGACGCCGGTTTCCGGCAGTTCGAGGAGTGGGACGTGCGGATTGTGCCGCGGGAGCAGTTGCAGTGTTTGCCCGGCAAGGCTTCCCAGCAACAGGTGTGGTTTCGCCACCACGATCCGCTGCCCGACGATCCGGTGCTGCACATCTGCGCGCTCGCCTATATGAGCGACCTCACCCTCCTCGGTTCGGCGCAGGTCACCCACCTCAAGGAGCGAGAGCATCTGCAGGTGGCATCGCTGGATCACGCGATGTGGTTCATGCGGTCTTTCCGCGCCGACGAATGGCTGCTGTACGACCAGTCCTCGCCGTCGGCCGGCGGCGGTCGCGCCCTCACCCACGGGAAGATCTTTACCCAGCGCGGTGAGCTGGTGGCGGCCGTCATGCAGGAGGGGCTGACTCGTTATCGCCACGGATACCAGCCGTGAGTCCGCCGAAGGTCGGTGTCCTGGCATTGCAGGGGGACACCCGGGAGCATCTCGCGGCACTGCGTGAAGCCGGAGCCGAGGCGATGCCGGTGCGCCGCCGCGACGAGCTGGACGCGGTGGATGCGCTGGTGCTGCCGGGCGGCGAGTCCACAACCATCAGCCATCTGCTGCGCGATTTCGACTTGCTGGAGCCGCTGCGGGCGCGGCTGGCCGAGGGCCTTCCCGCGTACGGCGCGTGTGCCGGCATGATCCTGCTTGCCAGCGAAATTCTGGACGCCGGCGCCCGCGGCCGCGAGGCCGTGCCGCTGCGTGGGATCGATATGACCGTGCGGCGCAACGCCTTTGGGCGACAAGTCGATTCGTTTGAGGGCGATGTCGCGTTCGCCGGCCTGGGCGACCCGGTGCGTGCGGTGTTCATCAGGGCGCCATGGGTCGAGCGGGCCGGCGAGGGTGTGCAGGTGCTGGCCCGGGCCGCGGGCCATATCGTCGCGGTGCGGCAGGGCGTGGTGTTGGCGACGGCGTTCCACCCCGAGATCACCGGCGATCGTCGTATCCATCAGCTGTTCGTCGACATCGTCCGGGGTCGGCGCTGAGGTCTCCGGGCGCCTTCATGGGCGCAGCATCATCGAGCCTGTAATTCTGCAGGCTCGTACTCGAACTTCCCCTGCAGAATTACAGGCTCGGTGGACGGGAGCCGGCCAGACGACCACCACCTGCGGTCCACGTAGACTCGTTGGGCGAACTTTCAAGCAACAGAACCCAAAAAGAAGAGGTACACCACAGCGATGAGCGGCCATTCCAAGTGGGCTACCACCAAGCACAAGAAGGCCGTCGTCGACGCCCGTCGCGGCAAGATGTTCGCCCGGCTGATCAAGAACATCGAGGTCGCAGCCCGTGTCGGCGGCGGTGACCCGGCGGGCAACCCGACCCTGTACGACGCCATCCAGAAGGCCAAGAAGAGCTCGGTGCCCAATGAGAACATCGAGCGGGCCCGCAAGCGCGGTGCCGGCGAGGAAGCCGGTGGCGCCGACTGGCAGACCATCATGTACGAGGGTTACGCGCCCAACGGCGTGGCGGTGTTGATCGAGTGCCTGACCGACAATCGCAACCGTGCCGCCAGCGAGGTGCGGGTGGCCATGACGCGCAACGGCGGCACCATGGCCGATCCGGGGTCGGTGTCCTATCTGTTCTCTCGCAAGGGCGTGGTCACCCTGGACAAGAACGGCCTAACCGAAGATGACGTGCTGACCGCGGTGCTGGATGCCGGTGCCGAGGAGGTCAACGACCTGGGCGACAGTTTCGAAGTGGTCGCCGAACCAGGTGATCTGGTCGCGGTGCGCACCGCGTTGCAGGACGCGGGGATTGACTACGAGTCGGCGGAAGCCGGTTTCCAGCCGTCGGTCAGTGTGCCGGTGGATGTTGACGGCGCCCGCAAGGTGTTCAAGCTCGTCGACGCGCTGGAGGATAGCGATGACGTGCAGAACGTGTGGACCAATGTCGACGTGTCCGACGAGGTGTTGGCGGCTCTCGCTCTCGACGAGGAATGAGCATGGCGATCAAGCGCGCCGCCACGTCAGGTCACCAGCTTGAACTCTCCTCGCCGCCGCTCGTACGTCCCGGCCGCACGCACTTCTCAATGCGCCCATCGACTCGGTGATCTTTACCTATTACGTTGCCGCGCAAGCCAAGGCCGTCGCGATTCGGCTTGGGGATCACGAGGTGGCCCGCGGAACCGACGGCGGCTCCGGCAACGACGGCTAACACCGGCTGGCGCCACCGGTTAGTCGTATCCGTGACGCATGTCCTCGACGATGCGCGGATTGTCCAGGGTTGACGGCTCGAGCGGGCGTGGCGCCACGTCGCCCGGGAACACCGTGGCCGCATCGAGCACCTGCTGGTTGAGGAACCGCAGCGGGGGCGCATCGCTCGGCATCGTCGGCGTGGGGGCGGTGGACCCGCGGCGCGCCAGGACGAAGCCCCAGTCACCGAACGTGGGGACATAAACGTGGTACGGCGTCACCGCATGCCCCGCGGCCTGCACCGACGAGACCGTCCGCCAGAACGCGGTCCGCGTCGAGAACGGGCTGCCCGCCTGCACCACCATCAGGCCGCCGGGGGCCAGTGCACGCGCGGCCAGCGTGTAGAACTCGGCCGAGTACAGACGGCCCAGCGCGGGCGTGTCCGGGTCGGGCAGGTCGGTGATGACCGCGTCGAAGGGACCCCGGTCCGAGCCGCGCAGCCAGCTCATCGCATCATCGATCACCACGTGCACCCGCGGGTCGTCCAGCGAACCTCCATTGGCCCCGCGCATGGTGGTGCGCGCCAATTCGATGACCGCGGGGTCAAGCTCCACCTGAACGATCTGCCGCACACCGGGTTGACGCAGTAGCTCACGGGCGGCCAGGCCGTCGCCCCCACCTAGCACCAGAACCGAACGGGCACCTGAGCCGAGCGCGGGATAGACCAGGCTTTCGGTGTAGCGGTACTCGTCCACGGTGGAGAACTGCAATCCGCCGTCGAGGTAGAGCCGCAGGTCGTCACCGCGCCGCGTCACCACGATCTCCTGATATGCCGTGTGCCGGTAGGCGATGATCGGGTCGGCGTAGAGCCGCTGCCGGCTGGTCGTCTCGATCCCGCGCGCACCCACCAACAGCGTCACCAGCAGCCCAAGGGCCGCGGCCAGCGCGCCCAGCGCCGTCGCCAGCTGGCGAGCGCCGACGACCCGCCGCAGCAGGAAGATCGACACGACGGCCGCGGCCACGAGGTTGACGATGCCGGTGGCGGCCGCGCCGCGGATCATCCCCAGATGCGGCAGCAGCACAAACGGCCAACCGAGCCCGCCGAGCAACGCGCCCAGATAATCGGCCGCGGTCAGGTTGGCCAGCGTCCGGCCGGTATCGGTCGCTTCGGCCACCCGGCCGCTCTGCAGCAGTGTCATCAGCAGCGGCACCTCGGCGCCGACCAGACCGCCGATCAGCGCGGTGCCCAGCGCCAGCACCCACAGCGATCCGCCGATGAACGCGAACGTCACGTACAAGGCCGCCGCCGACAAGCCTCCGACAATGCCCAGCAGTACCTCCACGGTGATGAAGGTGATGGCCGCGCGCACCAGCAGCGGCTTGACCAGCAGCGCGCCGGCGCCCAGCGCGGCGATGTAGCCGGCGACGATCAGTGACGTGGCGACGATGCCGCCGCCGTCCAGGCTGGCCGACAGGGTGAGCAGTGCGAGCTCGTAGACGATGCCGCAGGCCGCGCAGGCGGCGACGGCGGCCAGCAGCACCGCGCGCCAGCGCGGCGAGGCCGCAACCGGCGCCTGCTGTGTCGACGTCATGACAGCGCGGCGGCGATCACACCCCCGACGGCCAGCATCATCACCGCCGTGGCGAATGCCGCCGGATGTAGCGTCGGTTCCTCGACGTGCTCGCGGAAGCGACCGGGCACGGCAATCTCGAGAATGAGCAGTGCCGCCCCCTGCAGCGCCACCCCGACGCCCCCGTAGACGGCGACGTCGACCAGCCCCTGGCCCAGCTGGCTGGAACTGGTGTGAATGGCGGTAATGATGACGATGGCCAGCGCCGCATACATCGCCGAGGCCAGGACGACGGCGTTGGGCCGCCGATCGATGAACACCAGGCGGCGCAGGTTGCCCGGAGTCAGCACATCGACCATCAGGAAACCCGCGACCAGGACGGCCGCACCCACCAGGAAGTACAAGATGGTCGCCACCACGCCATGCAGGATCGGGGTGAAGTTGACGGTGCCGAAATCGACTCCCACCTGATGCAATGCCTGATGTAACGCCTGCTGCATGGCTTTCTCCTTTGGGTACTCGTCCTACTTGCTGCCGCCCGGCCCGCCCGGGCTGCCCCCCGAGCCGCCCGACGGAGACCCGGGAGTGAATCCCGGACCGAGGAAGATGAATGAGCCGTGGCTGTAGCCCGCACTCAGGGGTTCGACGCGGATGCTGCACGGGTAGGAGCCGTCGGGGCCGACGACCACGATGTTGTTTCGGTAGCGCAGGTATTCGTTGTCGCCGCTGGCCGCGCGTGCCGCGGGGGCCTGATAGCGGGCCAGTGTGTCGGCCACCTGATGTGCTGATCCCGTGCAGAGGTAACGCGTTCCGTTGGCGTCGCGGGATTCTTCGCGATAGTGCGACGCGATATACGAGCTGATGTTCTTGTTCAGCAGCACTACTCCCGAAACCAACGACACCGTGGCGGCGACGGCCAGCCCCGCGGCAATCAGAAACAGGCGGTTGCGGCTCACGGTTGCCACCGGCTCGCGGTGTACACCACCGACCCGCCGGAGCCGGTCGGGTAGAGGTGCCAGGTCCGCCAGCGCCAGCCGGTGCCGTCGGGTTCGGCCGCCAGCGCGGTCAGCGCGGCGTCATCGCCGGGGAACATGCCGCCCAGCCACCCGTCGTCGCACGCGCACCGCTGGCGCAGCTCGTGTGCGAGGCGGCGGAACGCGGACTCGTCGTAGGTGTCGCTACGGGATTCCAGCCGGTAGCCGGGAGCCTCGGTGCGCGCCGGCAGACTCGCGCCCCGGTTGCGGGCCGAACACGAGATCTGCTCGGAAAAGGTGGTGCCACCGTGGTTCACGGTGATGACATGCGATGCCCCCAGCACGCCGAGCAGCAGGGTGCCGCCGTCGGGGTGGTCCAACCGATGGCTGGCCAGGGGCCGGGGCGGCGGCGCGTTGATGGCCAGCCGCAGCCGGGCCCCCGATACGTCAGCCGGAGCGACCGCGAGCTGATGAAGCGGCACCGATGGTCCTATGCGGACGCCGGGGGAGCGGGGTAGACGGTCAGCTCGCCGGGCAGCACCGCTTTGCCGGTGGATATCTCCCAGGGCATGTCGGGTGCCCAGCGCTCGAATGACAACAAGGCGGTCTCGTCGCCCCCCTGACCGGCACCGACGTAGTCGACGTAGTCCATCTCGCCGCCCGCGGGCAGGCCCGTCGTCCCCTCGGTGGTGTAGCCGGCATGGCCCCGCTCCGACTCTTGAAACGTCACGCCGTCGAGCACCTGGTCGCCGTCGGGCTGCACGGCAAGGTCGGTGCGTTTCACCCACATCGCCAGCTCGAGCCGCCCGTCGTCGTCTTCGACGCTGAACCACATCGGCTCGTCGCCGCCCTCCAGCAGGTGCTCCCACCAGACGAACGGTCCCTCACGGTAGGTGACCGATCCGCGAACCACATAGTCGACACCGCCATAGCTGACGATGGCGCCGGGGCCGAGTTGACGCGGGCCGAACTGCGGCATCGCGTTGAAAGACAGGGGATCTTGTCGGTTGCCCGGTGGTTTCGGGGTCTTGGGACGCTTGAGAGCGACGACGAGAACGAGAAGCGACGCGATGAACAATGCCACCGCGAGCACCACCATCAGTGATCCCACCTCAACCCTTCCCTACGGCGAGCCGACGTGCGCCCTAACGTAACAGCTTCGCGCCGGGCCGGGTCCGGATAAGAGGCATGCGTCAGGGGCTGCCTCCGGACGCGCGGTTCAAACCGCGTGTCCTGCCCGGCCTTGTCACACCCACCCGCTAGGCTATCGAACAGCTGTTCGGTGTGAAAGGGCCGTGAAAGGGCTGCGAAAGGGCAATGCGGTGCGGGTAATGGGAGTCGATCCCGGGTTGACGCGGTGCGGTCTGTCGCTGGTGGAAAGCGGCCGGGGCCGGGACCTCGTCGCGCTCGATGTCGACGTGGTGCGCACCCCCTCGGATACCGCGCTGGCGAAGCGGCTGCTGGCCATCAATGACGCCGTCGAGCACTGGCTGGACACCCACCGTCCCGACGTTCTGGCCATCGAGCGGGTGTTCTCCCAGCAGAACGTGACGACGGTCATGGGTACCGCGCAGGCCGGGGGGGTGATCGCCCTGGCGGCGGCCAAACGCGACATCGACGTACACTTCCACACTCCCAGCGAGGTCAAGGCCGCGGTCACCGGCAACGGTGGCGCCGACAAGGCTCAGGTCACCGCGATGGTCACCAGAATCCTTGCGCTGCAAGCCAAACCGACGCCGGCCGATGCGGCCGACGCGTTGGCGTTGGCGATCTGCCATTGCTGGCGGGCGCCGATGATCGCCCGGATCGCGCGCGCCGAGGCGCTGGCGGCCCAGCAGCGTCACGCCTATCTGGCCAAACTGAAGGCCGCGCGATGATCGCCTCGGTCCGCGGTGAGGTGCTGGAGGTGGCCCTCGATCACGTGGTGATCGAGGCGTCCGGTGTCGGTTACCGGGTCAACGCGACGCCGTCGACGCTGGCGACCTTGCGGCAGGGGACCGAGGCGCGGCTGGTCACGGCGATGATCGTGCGCGAGGATTCGATGACGCTGTACGGATTCGCCGACCGGGAAAACCGCGACCTGTTCCTGACGTTGTTGTCGGTCTCCGGTGTCGGGCCGCGCCTGGCGATGGCGACGCTGGCCGTACACGACGCCGCGGCGCTGCGCCGGGCGCTGGCCGACGGCGACGTCGCGGCGTTGACGCGGGTGCCCGGCATCGGCAAACGCGGCGCCGAACGGATGGTGCTGGAGTTGCGCGACAAAGTGGGTCCGGCGGGGACGGCCGCTCCCGCGCTCAACGGTCATGCGGTCCGCACGCCGGTGGTGGAGGCCCTCGTCGGGCTGGGCTTTGCCGCCAAGCAGGCCGAGGAGGCCACCGACAAGGTGCTGGCCGGAGACGCCGAGGCCACGACGTCGGGTGCATTGCGGGCCGCCCTGGCGCTGCTGGGTAAGGCCCGATGAGCGACGAACCGTCCGACCGCGACGTATCGCCGGCCCTGGCCGTGGGCGAGGGCGATATCGACGGCAGCCTGCGGCCCCGCTCGTTGTGCGAGTTCATCGGCCAGCCCCGGGTGCGCGAACAGCTCCAGCTGGTCATCGAGGGAGCCCGAAACCGCGGCGGCACACCGGATCACATCCTGCTGTCCGGCCCCCCGGGTCTGGGTAAGACGTCACTGGCGATGATCATCGCCGGCGAGCTCGGGTCGTCGCTTCGGGTGACGTCGGGCCCGGCCTTGGAACGTGCGGGCGACCTGGCCGCGATGCTGTCCAACCTGGTCGAGCATGACGTGCTGTTCATCGACGAGATCCACCGCATCGCCCGGCCCGCCGAGGAGATGCTGTATCTGGCGATGGAGGACTTCCGGGTCGACGTGGTGGTCGGCAAGGGTCCCGGCGCCACATCGATCCCGCTGGAGATCGCGCCGTTCACCCTGGTCGGTGCCACCACCAGATCCGGGGCGCTGACCGGCCCGCTGCGCGACCGGTTCGGCTTCACCGCACACATGGACTTCTACGAGCCGGCCGAGCTGGAGCGGGTGCTGGCCCGCTCGGCCGGCATTCTGGGCATCGAACTGGGTACCGAGGCCGGAGCGGAGATCGCCCGCCGCTCCCGGGGAACGCCGCGGATCGCCAACCGGCTACTGCGCCGCGTCCGTGACTTCGCCGAGGTCCGCGCCGACGGCGTCATCACTCGCGATGTCGCCAAGTCGGCGCTGGCGGTCTACGACGTCGACGAGCTGGGCCTGGACCGACTGGACCGCGCGGTGCTGTCCGCCCTGACCCGCAGCTTCGGCGGCGGCCCGGTCGGGGTCTCGACGCTGGCGGTCGCGGTCGGCGAGGAGGCGGCCACGGTGGAGGAGGTGTGCGAGCCGTTCCTGGTGCGCGCCGGCATGATCGCCCGTACGCCGCGCGGCCGGGTGGCCACCGCGCTCGCCTGGACGCACCTGGGCATGACCCCGCCGGCGGGCGTCACCGGGCTGGGCCAACCGGGGCTGTTCGACTGAGCGATTTCTTGAGGGGGCTAGGGCGATCCGTTGGTTCCGTTGGCGCCGCCAAGGATGCCGCCGGTGCCGCCGGTGCCGCCGGTGCCACCGTTGACGCCGTTGCCACCGTTACCGCCGAAGCCGTACAGCGTCGGCGTGAAGGCACCATTGTTGACGATCCCGACGCGACCGCCATTGCCGCCGTTGGCAGGCCCTGCACCCTGGCCGGCGTTGCCGCCGTTGCCGGCGAAGTTGAGGGCGAGGAAGCCGCCGGCGTCGCCGCCGGCACCGCCGTTGCCGCCGGTGCCGGTGACACTGTCGCCGCCAAATCCGCCGACACCGCCGACGCCCAGGCCGGTGAGCGCCACGCCCTGGCCGGCCTGGCCGCCGGCGCCGCCGGTAATCACGCCGAATCCACCCTGTCCGCCGCCGCCGCCGATGCCCGCGCCGACAAGCGCGGCCGCTTCGCCGCCTTGCCCGCCGCCGCCGCCGACGTTGCCGGCACCACCGACGCCACCGAAACCGCCGACGCCCACGCCGGCGAGTGTGCCTGCCACGCCGCCCGCGCCGCCTGCGCCGCCCTTCGAGATGCCGTAGCCACCGAGGCCGCCGGCACCGCCCTGCCCGTAGCCGAAGTTGGCGCCGCCGGCGCCGCCGGCGCCACCGTCACCACCGACACCGGTGGCGCCGGTGGCGGCGCCGCCGGCGCCACCGTTGCCGCCCAGGCCGAACAGGCGACCCCCGCCGACGCCGCCGGCACCGCCGTCGCCGCCGGCGGTGTCACCCGCTCCGCCGGCTCCGCCGTCACCGCCGAGGCCGAACAGCAGTCCCTGTCCCTGGCCGCCGCCGCCCCCGGCGCCGCCGGTCAGGCCGGTCCCGCCGGCCCCGCCGTCACCGCCCGCAGTGCCGAGCGACAAGAGTGAGCCGGCGGCGCCGCCGGCCCCGCCGACTCCGCCGGTACCCGAGGCAGCAGCGCCGCCGGCGCCGCCGTGGCCGCCCCAGCCGAGCAACGGCGCGTTGCCGCCCGCGCCGCCGGCACCACCCGTCCCGCCGACAACGCTCGTGGCGCCGCCGGCGCCGCCGGCGCCGCCATTGCCGATCAGCCAACCGCCGGTGCCGCCGACTCCGCCGGCGGCACCGGCCCCACCGGCCCCACCGTTGCCGCCGTTGCCGATCAGGCCCGCGGAGCCACCCGCGCCGCCAGGCTGCCCGGCCGTCGTTTGGGAGAAGCCGTTGCCGCCGTTGCCGTACAAGATGCCACCGGCACCGCCGTTGGGACTTGTCGCCGTCCCGTCCGCGCCATTGCCGATGAACGGCCGCCCGAACAACGTCTGGGCGGGCGCGTTGATGGCGCCCAACAGGCTCTGCTCCAACGTCTGCAACGGCGTGACATTAGCCGCCTCGGCGCCCGCATACGCCCCACTGGCCGCGTTCAGCGTTTGGACAAAACTCTGATGAAGCTGCGCGGCCTTGGCGCTCATCGACTGGTACTGCGCGGCGTAGCCGTTGAACAGTGCCGTAATGGCCTGCGACACCTCGTCGGCACCGGCCGCCAGCACTCCTGTCGTGGACGATGCTGCCGCGGCGTTTGCCGTACTCAGCGACGTGCCGATTGCGGCCGCATCCTGCGCTGCCGTCGTCAGAAACTCCGGAACTGCGAACACAAACGACATCGAACCCCTCCCGAACCCGGTCACGTGACATAAGCCACAGCTGTAAGCAATGCCGGAGGTAATTGTCGACACTTCGGCAACCGTTGTCAGCGGTTTCTACAAATCGAGTAGTCATCGCGCGGCCGGGCGTTACATCGCCAGACCGTCGGGGTACCCAAGCCGGTACCTAACGAGGAGGGCTGCCATGAAGCACACAGAAGACCGTCCCGCAACGCTGCGGATGCCGCGCTCCCGCGGAGTGGTGACCGGATTACTCCTAGTGATTCTGGGCGCCTGGGGTGCGCTGGTTCCGTTCATCGGTCCCAGATTCGATTTCGCCTACACGCCGGGTCAGGCGTGGACCGCCGCCCGGGGTTGGCTCGAGGTGTTGCCGGGTGTCGCCGCGGCGGTCGGGGGTCTGCTGCTGATCATTTCCGGCAATCGCGCGATCGCGATGCTCGGTGGCTGGTTGGCCGCCCTCGCCGGTGCATGGTTCGTGGTCGGCACCCAGTTCGCCCCGCTGTTGCGGATCGGCTCGGTGGGGGATCCGGTCGCCGCGACGGATCGCAAGCGCGCCGTGTTGGAGCTCGCGTACTTCTCCGGACTGGGGGTGCTGATCGTCTTCCTGGCCGGCGCGGTCCTGTCTCGCCTGGCGGTGCGGCTGGCCCGTGATGTCCGGCCGGCGCCGGTCACGGCGCCGGCCGAGGAACCGGTCGCTGCGGCGGACGTAGCCGCGGCCGGGGTGTCGCCGGAACCGTATTCGGACGCAACGTATGCCGATGCCCTCACCATGCCGCGGGCACAAAAAATGCCGGCGGCCAGCAGCGAAGCCGGAAGCACCGAGCACCGCAGCCGGTTCCTGCGCCGACACCGTGCCAGCGTGTAAGCCAGCGTGTAAGCCAGCGTGTAAGGCCGGTACGGGTCACTCGAGCCGCGTACTCAGAGCAGTCCGAGCACGCGCAGGTCACTGAGGTACTTCGCGATGATCTGCGGCGAGATATGCGGAATATCCTTGTCCGGGCCCACTTTCGCGTCCTGCACGGCCGACCGGAATCGGTCGGTCGGAGCCATCGACCCGCGCAGCGGCGGCGCCGGCTTCTGGTAGTTGTGCAGCAACGGCAGTAGTGACGCGTGACGTTGCTTTTCGGGCAGGCCGCGCAGGGCGGTCTCGAACCGGCTCAGCCAGTCGCCGTAGTCGTCGACGCGGTGGATGGAACATCCGGCGTCGACGAGCCAGTCGACGAACTGGTCCATCCCGATGCCGTCGTCGTAGGGGTTCATCACGTGGTAGGTCTGGAAACGTTCCCCGTTTGACGCCCCGTTCGATGCTCCCAACGTCGCGATCGCCTCGGCGATGAACTCCACCGGCAAGCCGTCGTAGTGGGCGCGCTGCCGGTTGCCCTCGGCGTCCAGCTCGTAGAACGAACCGGGCGCGATGCCGGTGGCCACCAGGCTCAGCATCATCCGGGTGAACATGTCGGGCACGTTGAGCTGACCCGCCCACGTGGTGTCGGCCAGGATCATGTCGCAGCGGAACACCGCGACCGGCAGCCCGCACAGATCGTGGGCCTCGCGCAGGAGCACCTCGCCGGCCCACTTGCTGTTGCCGTAGCCGTTGGCATAGCTGTCGTTGATCTGGCGGGTCGCGCTGATTCGCCGGATGTCGGCGTCCTCGGTGAACTTCGACCGCTCGATCTGGTCGCCGACGCCGATAGTCGAGACGTAGGTGTAGGGCTTGAGCTTGCTGGTCAGTGCGATCCGAATCAATTCGGCGGTACCCAGCGCGTTGGGGCCGAACAGCTCGCTGTAGGGCAGCACGTGGTTGACCAGCGCGGCCGGGTCGACGACCAGGTCGACGGTGTCGGCCAGCCGCTGCCAGGTCAGCTGATCCAGGCCGAGGTTGGCCTCGCCCTTGTCGCCGGCGACGACCTCCAAGTGGTCGGCCGCCAGCCGCCGGTAGTGCGCCAGTAGCTCGGGATCTCCGCTGTCGAACGTCTTGTCCAGGCGGGCCCGGGCATCGTCATCCGACTTCGCCCGCACCAGGGCGATCACCTTGCCGTCGACTAGGTCCATGCGCTGCAGCCAGTCCAGCGCCAGGTAGCGGCCCAGGAAGCCGGTCGCGCCGGTCAACAGGACGGTGCGCACCTCGGCGCTCGCGCGCGGCAGCGCCGGCGCGGCTGCCAGGGTCGATGCGTCGATGAACTTATCCAGGGTGAGGTCACTGGCGTGCACCTCCAGGGCGTCCCGGCCGTGAATCGAGGCGAACGTGGGCCGCTTGCTGCCCTGCCGCTCGCCCTCGATGTAGTCGGCGATCGCTGCCAGGTCGCTCGCCGGGCTGACGATCACACCCACCGGCACGTCGACGTCGAAGATCTCCCGCAACAGGTTGCCAAATGTCAACGCCGACAACGAATCTCCGCCCAGGTCGGTGAAATGCACATCGGGTGACAGATCCGTGGCTGCCGCGCCCAGCAGGGCGCCCGCAGCGCGGCTCACCGTTTCCAGCACCGGCGCATCGGCCCCGCTGCGCCGCAGCTCGCTCAACTCGTTGGCCTGGCTCGCGGCCAGCTCGGTGTAAAGCTGTTCGAGCCGCTCGCCGTAGTGCTGCTTCAGCTTCGGCCACGCCAGCTTGCGGATACCGGTGAGAAGACCATTCTCCAGCGTGAATGGTGTTGTCTCGATGAGGAAGTCGCGCGGCACCTCGTAGGACTGCAGGCCTGCCTCCTTCGCCACGGCCTGAAGCGAGTCGGCGATCAGCGGCTTCAAGGCCGCTATGTCAGTGCCCGCCAAGCCTGCCAACGCTTCTTCCGTGGGGACTACGACGGCCAACAGGTAGGGATGCGCGCTGTTGCCGTAGACGTAGATCTGGCGCACCTGCGGGCTGTTGCCGAACACCGCCTCCAGCTTGGCGACGGTCACGAACTCGCCCTGGGCGAGTTTCAGCACGTTGTTGCGGCGGTCCACGTACACCAGGCGGTCCGGGCCGACCTCGGCGACGACGTCTCCGGTCCGGTAGTAGCCGTCGGCGTCGAACACGTTGGCCGTAATCTCCGGGCGCTTGTAATAGCCGGGGAACATGTTCTCGGTCTTGAGCAGCAGCTCTCCGCGCGGATACGGCTGGTCGGTGCTGAAGTAGCCCAGGTCGGGAACGTCGACCAGCTTGTAGTCGATCACCGGCGGGCGCTGAACTTCGCCGTCGAACAAGACCATCCCGGCCTCGGTGGAGCCGTAGCCGTCCAGCAACGGGATTTCCAGCAGGGTTTCCACCCAGTTCCGCAGTTCCGCGGAAATGGGTGCCGAGCCGGTCATCGCGAAGATGTAGCGGCCACCCAGCAGGTGCTGACGCTGCTCGGCCGTGACCTGTGCCGCGGCGGCCTCGCGGGCGGCTGGATCGCCGGCATCAGCCGACCGCTGGTCCACCGCACGCCGGTATTCGCCGTACAACGTCTCCCAGATCCGCGGCACGAAGTTCAACTCGGTGGGCCGCACCAGCCGCAAGTCTTCCAGCAGCGTCGAGAGGTCGCTCTTGGCCGCGAAGTACGCGGTACCGCCGTTGCCGAGCGTGCCGTAGAGGACTCCGCGCCCCATGATGTGGCTCATCGGCATGAAATTCAGGGTGATCGACGCTGCCGTGGGCCCGAACCAGTTCTTGCTCGACCGGCGCCACATCTTGCCGACGTTGCTCTGCCGATACATCGCACCTTTGGGGGCGCCGGTGCTGCCGGAGGTATAGATCAGCAGCGCCAGCGAGTCGTTGTCGCCCGATGCTGCTGGCGGCTGGACGACCGGCCCCGCCGGCAGTGCGGTGCCGCGGTCCAGGACACCGTCGAGGGTTTCGACAACCACCGCGGTGTCCGCCAACCGCTGCCGGGCCGTATCGAGCGCCTCGCGGTGGTCGTCCACCTCGGGGTGGTAGTCGAACACCACCAGCTTGGCCGGAAGGTGGCCGTTCAACAGCACGTCGACGGCATCCGACAGCTGATTGACGCTGGCCGCCATCATGGTGGGCTCGGTCTCGGCCACGATCGGCTGCAGCTGGGTGACCGCGGCACTGGTCTGCAGCGGCACCGACACCGCCCCGATCATCGCCAGTGCCATGTCGATGGTGGTGTAGTCGAGGCTGTTGAAGCCCAGCACGCAGACCCGGTCGCCGGCGCGCACCGAGCCGTGGGTCCAGGCACGCGCCAGCGCACCGACCCGGTCGCCGAGCTGACGGTAGGTGATGGTCTCGAAGCGCGGCACCAGCCGCACCGAGGTGCGCCCGGTCGGGGAGTCCGTGACGAACTCGACGGCGCGCTGCCCGAGCGCCGGCCGGTCGGCGTAGCCCTGCAGCGCGGTGTGGATGATCTCCGGCAGGCTCAGGCCGGGCTTTTCCAGGGCGGCGGCGATTGCCGGGTCCGGCTTGGCGGCGGCGAACTGTGCGTCGTCGTCGATCAGGTGTTCGATGCGGCGTTCGAGGCGCTCGTTGGTAGTAGTCGACATGACAGTTCCTTGCGGTGACTGAGGAAAGATTGTTCGCGCCACGTTGCGCTGAGCAACAAGAACGTTAGCGAAACTAACGGTATTCCACAACGGGCCCGCTCGAACCGCACTGTGAGATGGCGCACGTTGGTTGACGGGGGTTATCGGCGTGATTCGCTGGGATCGAGGGTGTCGAGCAGCCGTTGCATGGTGTCACACATATGCGCGAAGTCGCCGGTGCCGACAAGTTTCGACCATCGCGCCTCGATATCGGCAACCCGCTCACCCGCATCGGCGAGCAATCGTTGTCCGCGGTCGGTGAGTTCGATCAGCTTGGCCCGCCCGTCGTCCGGGTCGGACCGCCTGGTCAGGCATCCCAACGCGCACAGAACGTTCACCAGCTCCGAAGTCGCCGCGAGACTGCCCCAACCCCGGCGGATTCGCACATTGACCACCATCGGCACCCCGGTGCCGGCGTTGAGCACCCGGCTCCGCTGGACCAAGGCCTGGCCGTTGGTGGCGCTGTATCGGTGGTCGGGTCCGACGCGGTTTCTGTCCGCGGCGCTCTCCGACGCCCTGCTGGGGCCGGAAGCCGTTGCCGCGCAACCGGATCAGGCTTGCACGGTTATCGACGCATTCCGGTGCGTCGACAGCACGGGCATGTTGCACGCGATGTGCTCGATGATGCTGAAGCGGCCCGATCTGAGCGGGTAGCTGCCCGAGGTGACGGTCCCCACCCTGATGCTGGCCGCCCGCGACGACGACGAGGGCTGGCCGTTGCACCAGGCCGAGGCTGCCTGCGCCAGCATGCGTAACGCCCGCGCCGGTGTGCTGTCCGGCAGCGCCCGGGTGGCGCCGCTGCTGCTGGATGCCGCACTGATCGCGCGGGTCCTGCTCGACTTCTGGTCAGAGGTCGCTCAGGATCCCGCACATGATGTCGAGACCTTCGGCCAATAGCTCGTCGGTGATGGTCAGCGGCGGCAGCAACCGGACGATGTTGCCGAACATGCCGCACGTCAACAGGACCACCCCGGCGCGGTGGGCTGCGGCGGCCAGTTTCTCGGTCAGCTCGGCATCGGGCTCGGCAGTTCCGGACTTCACCAGTTCGACCGCGATCATGGCGCCGCGGCCACGCACGTCGCCCACTCGGTCGTCGGCCACCTGCAGCCGCAACAACCGGTCCATGACCAGCTGCTCGATCTGCCGGGCCCGTTCCACCAGGCCCTCGCGTTCAATGGTCTCGATGGTGGCCAGCGCCGCCGCGCACGCGACCGGGTTGCCGCCGAACGTGCCACCCACACCGCTGGCATGCGGAGCATCCATGATCTCGGCCCGGCCGGTCACCGCGGACAGCGGCAATCCGTCGGCGATGCCCTTGGCGGTGACGATCAGGTCCGGCTCCAGGCCGTCGGGGCCCTCGTGCTCGCAGGCGAACATCGCGCCGGTGCGGGCAAACCCGGTTTGCACCTCGTCGGCGATGAAAACCACGTCGTTGGCGCGGCACCAGTCCAGCAGCGCCGGCAGGAACCCGTCGGCGGGAACGATGAAACCGCCTTCGCCCTGGATGGGCTCGATGATGACGGCGGCCAGGTTGGCCGCGCCCACCTGCTTGTCGATGACGCTGATGGTCCTGGCGGCGGCCAGTTCACCGTCGGTGGCCAGCTCCTTGTCGAGCAGTCCGTCGCGGTAGGGGTAGGACAGCGGTGCCCGGTAGATCTCCGGGGCGAACGGGCCGAAGCCGCTCTTGTAGGGCATGGACTTGGCGGTCAGCGCCATCGTCATGTTGGTGCGGCCGTGGTAGGCGTGGTCGAACGCGACCACCGCGGGTTTGCGGGTGTAGGCGCGGGCGATCTTGATGGCGTTCTCGACTGCCTCGGCGCCGGAGTTGAACAACGCCGAACGCTTCTCGCCCGAGCCCGGGGTGATCCGGTTGAGCTGTTCGGCGACCGCCACGTACTGCTCGTAGGGCGCCACCATGAAACAGGTATGGGTGAATTCGGCAACCTGCGCGCGCACCGCGTCCA
Source organism: Mycobacterium pseudokansasii (assembly GCF_900566075.1). Taxonomy (NCBI): domain Bacteria; kingdom Bacillati; phylum Actinomycetota; class Actinomycetes; order Mycobacteriales; family Mycobacteriaceae; genus Mycobacterium; species Mycobacterium pseudokansasii. The sequence goes on from NZ_UPHU01000001.1 coordinate 2,444,713, forward strand.
CGACCTTGGGGTGGGAGTTGCCGATGGTCGTCACGGCGATCCCGGAACCCAGGTCGATCAGCCGGTTCCCGTCGGCATCCTCGAGTATTCCGCCGCCGGCGCGGACGACGAACACCGGCAGCATGACCCCGACGCCACTGGACACCGCCGCGACCCGCCGTTTGTTCAGTTCCAGCGATGCGGGACCCGGGATTTCGGTGACCAGGTGGCGTGTCTGCTCGAGGCTGGCCACGCATCCTCCTCTCCCCGCGGCGCGGCTGTCACGTCGCGGGTAAAGCCTATCGGTTCGCTGTCGCGGTGCGGCCCTGCCAGGCGTGACCAGGTGCCGGTCGGTTCGCGACCTGCGGGAATGGCAGACTGGTCGGTTACGAGGCGCGCGAGCTTCCAAGTCGAGTTCGGCGCCCGCCCTCGAAATGTCGAGGGACACCGCATACGAAAGACAGGCGTGTTGATGGAGAGTTTGGTCTTATTCCTGCCGTTCCTGCTCATCATGGGCGGCTTCATGTATTTCGCTTCGCGGCGCCAGCGGCGCGCCATGCACGCCACCATCGACCTGCACGAGTCGCTGGAGCCGGGGGATCGGGTCCACACCACGTCCGGGCTGGAAGCCACCGTCGTGGGCATCACCGACGACACCGTCGACCTCGAGATCGCTCCTGGCGTGGTGACCACGTGGATGAAGCTGGCAATCCGCGACCGGATCCTGCCGGACACCGATGAGGACCTGGGCGACGACACCCACGAGGACCGGGACGAGGAACCGGCCCACCCGGACGACGACGAGCAGGTGCCGGCCGGCGACGAGAGCCCCGCGTCCAAGGAGTCCTGAGGATTTCCGGCCGGATTCCCGACCGGACTGCTGACCAGACCCACAAGCCCGCATGCGCGACGTGCCCCGTCGCGCCACGTAGGCTCTGTTGGGGGTAAGAACCGACTTTCAAGGAGACATACGGAACGTGGCATCGTCTTCGGCGCCGGTGCATCCTGCCCGCTACCTGTCCGTGTTCCTGGTGCTACTCATCGGCCTTTACCTGCTGGTGTTCCTCACCGGCGACAAGAAGGCCGCCCCGAAACTGGGTATCGACCTACAGGGCGGCACCCGGGTCACGTTGACCGCGCGTACACCCGACGGCACGGCGCCGAGTCGGGAGGCGTTGAACCAGGCTCAGCAGATCATCAGCGCGCGGGTCAACGGTCTTGGCGTGTCGGGCTCCGAGGTCGTCGTCGACGGCGACAACCTGGTCATCACGGTGCCGGGAAACGACGGCAACGAGGCCCGCAACCTCGGCCAGACCGCCCGGCTCTACATCCGCCCGGTACTCAACTCGATGCCGGCGCAGCCCGCTCAGGAAGAGCCCAAGCCCCAGCAGCCCGCGGGAACCCCGCCACCCGGCCAGCCCGGAGCGCCGGCCGCGCCGCCAGCGGGGGCCCCGGCCGCGCCGCCAGCGGGGGCCCCGGCGCAACCGCGGCCTTACCCTCAGGAGCCGCCGCCGTCACCTACTCCCGCCCCCGGTCCGAGCGGCAGCCCCGCTCCGCCGACCGCCGGCGGGGCGCCGCCCGCCGACCTGCCGCCCGGTGAGCAGCCGGCATCCCCGGATCCGCGCAAGGACCTGGCCGAGCGCATCGCGCAGGAGAAGAAGTGGCGGCAGAGCACCAGCCCCTACATCCAGATGGTCGCCCTGCAATTCGAGGCCACTCGCTGCGACAAAGAGGACATCCTGGCCGGCAACGACGACCCCAAGCTGCCGCTGGTGACGTGCTCGACCGACCACAAGACCGCTTACCTGCTGGAGCCGTCGATCATCAGTGGCGACCAAATTCAAGACGCCACCTTCGGGATGGACCAGCGAGGTGTCGGCTACGTCGTCGATCTGCAATTCAAGAGTGGAGCGGCTGACGAGTGGGCCCGCTACACCGCGGCCCACCTGGGCAAACAGACCGCCTTCACCCTGGACTCGCAGGTCGTCAGCGCGCCGCAGATTCTCGAGCCGATACCCGGCGGCCGGACCCAGATCAGCGGGGGAGACCCGCCGTTCACCGCGGCAACCGCGCGCCAGCTCGCCAACGTCCTGAAATACGGGTCGCTGCCGCTGTCCTTCGAATCCTCGGAGGCCCAAACCGTTTCGGCGACACTGGGTTTGACGTCGCTGCGAGCAGGCCTGATCGCCGGCGGGATCGGTCTGGCACTGGTGCTGGTCTATTCGCTGCTGTACTACCGGGTGCTGGGCCTGCTGACGGCGCTATCGCTGGTCGCTTCCGGCGCAATGGTTTTCGCGATCCTGGTGCTGCTCGGCCGCTATATCAACTACACCCTTGACCTGGCGGGTATCGCGGGCCTGATCATCGGTATCGGTACCACCGCCGACTCGTTCGTGGTGTTCTTCGAACGCATCAAGGACGAGATCCGCGAAGGCCGTTCGTTCCGATCGGCGGTGCCGCGCGGTTGGGCCCGGGCCCGCAAGACGATCGTGTCGGGCAACGCGGTCACCTTCCTGGCCGCCGCCGTGCTGTACTTCTTGGCGATCGGACAGGTGAAGGGATTCGCATTCACCTTGGGTCTCACCACGATCCTGGACCTGGTGGTGGTGTTCCTGATGACCTGGCCGCTGGTGTACCTGGCCTCCAAGTCTTCGACGCTGGCCAAGCCGGCATACAACGGACTGGGAGCGGTGCAGCAGGTCGCGCGCGAGCGCCGGGCTCAAGCGGGTGCCGCCAAGACGGGACGGGGATAACGCCATGACGTCCAAGACCAAGACCAAGACCAAAACCGAAACCGACACCGGCGACGCGGCCCAAGGTGCGGTAGAGCTCAGCGGCTCCGACCCCGGCCGGGCCACCGGCGGGGTGCAGCACAGCTTTTTGTCCCGGCTCTACACCGGCACGGGTGCGTTCGAGGTGGTGGGACGCCGCAAGCTCTGGTATGGCGTCAGCGGTGCGATTGTCGCGATCGCGATCCTGAGCATCATCGTGCGCGGGTTCACTTTCGGGATCGATTTCAAGGGCGGCACGACGGTGTCGTTCCCCCGCGGCGACGTGAAAGTGACCGAGGTCGAAGAGGTGTTCCACAAGACCTTGGGCAGCGATCCCGAATCGGTGGTGACCGTCGGCAAGGGAGCCTCGGCGACGGTACAGATCCGCTCCAAGACATTGTCCAACGCCCAGACGGAAAAGCTGCGCGACGCCCTGTTCGACGCCTTCCACCCCCAAGGCGCCGACGGCAAACCCAGCAAGAAGGCCATCAGCGATGCGGCGGTATCGGAGACCTGGGGCGACCAGATCACCAAGAAGGCGGTGATTGCGCTGGTGGTGTTCCTGGTGCTGGTCGCCATCTACATCACCGTGCGCTACGAGCGGTACATGACCATCTCCGCCATTGCGGCCATGGTCTTCGACCTGACCGTCACCGCCGGCGTCTATGCGCTGGTGGGCTTCGAAGTCACCCCGGCGACCGTCATCGGGCTGCTGACGATTCTCGGGTTCTCGATCTATGACACCGTCATCGTGTTCGACAAGGTCGAAGAAAACACCAACGGCTTCCAGCACACCACCCGGCGCACCTTCGCCGAGCAGGCCAACCTGGCGGTCAACCAGACCTTCATGCGCTCGATCAACACCAGCCTGATCTCGGTGTTGCCGGTGGTGGCGCTCATGGTGGTGGCGGTGTGGCTGCTCGGTGTAGGCACGCTGAAGGACCTGGCACTGGTACAGCTGATCGGCATCGTCGTCGGGACCTACTCGTCGATCTTCTTCGCAACGCCGCTGCTGGTCACCTTGCGGGAACGCACCGACCTGGTACGCACCCATACGCGCCGGGTGCTCAAACGCCGCGGTGCCGCCTCGCCGGCGGCTGCCGAGCAAGGCGAGGACGCCGCCGCAGAACTGACGGAATCCACCGCTGCCGAGGCGTCGCCACAGACATCCGACCATCCACAGAAGGCGGACAGCAAGCCGGCGGCATCGACCAAGCCGGCACCGGGCGCCCGGCCGGTGCGGCCCACCGCCACCAAGCAACGTCCGACCGGCAAGCGAAACGCCGGTCGGCGGTAGGAGTCATGGCCACCTGGCGCCGCCGCGGCGGAGGCAATTTCGGCCAGTGGTCCGGATTGCGGAAACCTTTGCGCGGCAACGCCGTCGGGATGGTAGCCGGCACCGCTGCGACGGTGGCGGTGGCCGCCACACTGACCGCCTGTTCGGGGAGTGCCGCCGGTCAGATCGATTACGTCGTCGACGGGGCGCTGCCGACTTACAACACCAACACCGTCATCGGCGCCGGCTCGGCCGGGGCGCAGGCGTTTGCCCGGGTGCTCACCGGCTTCGGCTATCACGGGCCCGACGGTCAGGTGGTCGCCGACCACGACTTCGGCACCATCTCGGTGGTGGGCGGCTCGCCGCTGGTGCTCGACTATCAGATCGCCGACAACGCCGTCTATTCCGACGGTAAGCCGGTGACCTGCGACGACCTGGTACTGAGCTGGGCCGCCCAATCCGGGCGCTTTCCCGGCTTCGACGCTGCCACGCAGGCCGGCTATATCGACATCGCCAATATCGAGTGCACGCCGGGACAAAAGAAGGCCCGGGTGTCGTTCATCCCGGATCGCGGGGTCGTCGACTACGCCCAGCTGTTCGGCGCGACATCGCTGATGCCGTCGCACGTGATCGCCGAGCAGCTCAACGTCGATGTCACCGCGGCGCTGCTCACCAACAAGGTGCCGGTGGTGGAACAGATTGCGCGACTGTGGAATACGACGTGGGACCTCAAGCGTGGCCTCAAACCCGACGAGATTTCGAAGCACTTCCCGTCATCAGGCCCGTACAAGATCGAATCCGTCCTCGATGGTGGCGCGGTGGTGCTTGTCACCAATGACCGTTGGTGGGGCGCCAAGGCGATCACCAAGCGGGTCACCGTCTGGCCGCAGGGAGCCGATATCCAGGATCGGGTCAACAGCCGCAACGTCGACGTGGTGGACGTGGCGGCCGGATCGTCAGGGGCACTGGCCACTCCGGACAACTATCAGCGCATCGATTCGCCGTCCGACGGGATAGAACAGCTGATCTTCGCGCCGCGGGGGCCGCTGGCCGACGTCCGCGCGCGCCGCGCCGTCGCCCTGTGTACGCCGCGCGAGGCGATCGCCCGGGATGCCGGGGTTGCGATCGCCAACTCGCGTCTGTCCCCGGCCACCGAGGATGCCGTCGCCGAGGCCGACGGCGCGGCCGAGGCTAGTCAGTTCATCAAGGGTGATCCCGCCGCCGCCCGCGACGCGCTGGGGGGCTTGCCACTGTCGGTGCGGATCGGTTACCGCGGGCCTAATGCGCGGTTGGCGGCCGTCGTCGGGGCGATCGCCAAGTCCTGCGCGCCGGCCGGGATCGCCGTTGCTGATGTGACGTTGGACACGTCGGGTCCACAGGCCCTGCGGGACGGGAAAATCGATGTGCTGCTGGCCAGCACGGGTGGGGCAACCGGCAGCGGGTCCACCGGATCGTCGGCGATGGACGCCTATGACCTGCACAGCGGCAACGGAAACAACCTGTCGGGCTACGCCAATCCCCAGATCGACAACATCATCGGGGCGCTGGCGGTTTCCGCCGACCCCGCCGAGCGTGTCAGGTTGCTCGCCGAGGCGGCACCGGTACTCTGGAATGAGATTCCAACGTTGCCGTTGTGCAGGCAGCAGCGCACGTTGTTGATGTCGAAAAAGATGTATGCCGTGAGCAGAAATCCGACCCGCTGGGGTGCGGGCTGGAATATGGACCGATGGGCGTTGATGCAGTGATGACTGTCAGGGGGAGCGCCCCCGTCGCCGACGTGATTGCGTCGCTGACCCGCGATGTCGCGGATTTCCCGACGCCCGGAATCCAGTTCAAAGACCTCACCGCGCTGTTCGCGGACCGCGAGGCGATGGCCGCGGTGATCGACGCGCTGGCTGACGTGGCCTCCGGTGCGGATTTGGTCGCCGGCATCGAATCGCGTGGTTCTTTGGTCGCGGCGGCCCTCGCCGCGCGGCTGGGTACCGGCGTGCTGTCGATCCGCAAGAGCGGCAAGCTGCCGCCGCCGGTGCTGACCGAGGAGTACGACCGGGAATACGGCGCGGCCAGCATGGAGATTCCCGCCGACAGCCTGGAGTTGCGTGCCCGCAACGTCGTGATCATCGACGACGTGCTGGCCACGGGCGGAACCCTCAGCGCGGCAACGCGATTGCTGGGACGCACCGGCGCGAACGTGACCGGGGTGGCCGTGGTCGTCGAACTCACGGCGCTGGGAGGGCGTGCGGCGATCGCGCCGTTGCCGGTGCACAGCTTGAGCCAGGCCTAGCACATGGTGGAACACTGCGCCTGCCCGGACCAAAGCAACGATTTCGGGGTGTCGACGTCGCGCCAGCGGGTGTGCCCGGCCTCAATGAGCTTGTAGGCCGTCGCCAGCCCAGCCGCGCGTGAGCCGACCCGTTGGTGACTTTGGTCCTCAACGTACGGCGCGAGTAGCCAATGTCGCGAAACCCGTTGGCCGCCAACGACATCGCCGCGCGCGGGCCGGCCATCCACCTTCGGGGGCGGGTGGTTAGGTGGGCATCTTCAGCGGCCGGTGTCGGGAGCAGGGTCATGGGAGGTTTCGAACTGGCAGCCGCCGTGCCGAGTGAACGGATAGGTCAACTGGGCACGGTAGCCAGTCGGGTAGTTGGGTTTGGCGGCCATGCCGAGTTGAGTGCTGTCGAATCGGCGATCAGGATCGAAGGAGAAAGTCCGCAGCATGTGGTCCCAGATCAACGTGAACAGGCCGAAGTTGACGTCGCCGATACCGGCCCATTTGAGGTGGTGGAAGCGGTGTCCTTCGTTGAGGGCCAGGATGTATTTGGCTGGACCGACGCGGTAATCGGCGTTGGAATGTTGCAGCAGCAGCTGGATAGTGGTTGCGGTGGCCAGGGCGGCGGCGACATCGACCGGCAGACCAACGAGGATCAACGGTGCCACCCCGGCGGTCATCTCGACGGTCTGGTGCAGCGGATGTTTCATCAGCCCATTGAGGCCGTAGAACCGGGTGACACTGTGATGCACCGCATGGAATCGCCACAGGTAGCCAATCTTATGGCTGGCCAGATGCACGAGGGTGATGCCCAGGTCGGCTGCCAAAATCGCGATGAGGACCTGCACCACGAATGGCAAGCCTGACGGCCAAATCCCGGGCGCCGGTACGACCGCAGCCAGTAACGGGATCGCAGCGACACTGAGCAGGATCAGCGTCTCGTTGACGAAGGCATGGAGGCGGTCGCGGTAACTGTCGTCGCGGTCCTGGTTCCACTGCTGGTGGTAGGGAAGCAGCCGCTCGGCGACAAACGATGTGCCGATCGCGGCCGCCAGCACCAGCAGCAGCGACCACTTCGGCGACCCAATGTCCGCTAGCGCGATCGCAGCGCCGTTGAGACCGATCAGCATGAACGGCGGGTAGCCGTAGCGCACTACCGTCTGCGCCGCGGTGTTCAGTGGGGTGAAGTTGGCAGGCGTGGTTGTGGTCATGGGTCAACGGTGACCGACCAACACCCCGGGGCGCTTGAACGTTTCGGCTATCGATCGTCGATACTCACTTCGACGCTGCGGTGCAACGTCGACGGCGCAAGCCCGAACATCGCGCGGCAGGTGCGGCTCAGATGCGCGCTGTCGGCGAAGCCGGCGGAATGGGCCGCGGCGGTCAAGTCATTACCGGCGGCCACGGCCCGCAGCGCGGTGATCAGCCGCAGCCACAACACATAGCGACGCATCGGCAACCCGGTCTGCGCAGTGAACAAGTGAGTCAGCCGACCCGCAGACAAACCCACCCGAGCTGCCAGATCCCGAGTCCGCACCGGTCCGTCGCCCAGCATCGCCTGGGCGTGTGCCGCAGCAGCGACCACGGCCGGATGGCGCGGCGCCGATGAGCCGATCGGTCCGAGCGCCGCGATCACGCGGTCGGTCAAAACACTGAATTCGGTGGCCAGATCCGCATCGGCAGCCACCGTAGGCTGCTCCCACGCCTTCCGCCCGAGCCGATCGGCTGCCGTCCCGGCCGGACTCTCCGGACCCAGGAAGACAACCACCCCCATCGCGGCGCCTGCCACGATGCGATGACCGGTGTTGGCGGGCAGCACCATTCGCGCTGCCCGGTGCTCGACTCCTCCATCATCGACCACCGTCAACTCGGTATCGGCGAGCAGCACCTGCACCGCGTGATGGGCATGCCTACCGGTCGGACCAATGGTGCCGCGGAACGCGAAGACACCGGGGCGCAACAGCGCAACGCCGGCCCACCGCGACTCCACCCGATCAGGATCCGCTGTTGCGCGACCCACTATGTCACCTCCGAGGACAACCCGAGGAGCGTTCATGGTCGGTATGCGACGTTAGTCATCGACTGTTTGTCGACGAATGGGGCACGGATATCTACGCGGCCACTGCGGCCCAGGCGCCGACTCATTTCACCTCCGGACAGAACCGGTTGAGACCTATCGGGTGGTTCAGGCGGAGCAGGCTTACTACACGGTCAATCGTGTGTGTGAATGCGGGTGCGCTCGAACAGTCACGCATGGCGCAACACATGCAATGGCGCCTTCTTGTCGGTCTTTCCGGTGACAGTGGCTGACCTAAACGATGACGTCGATGGCTCGTGCCTGCGACCATAGCGTTGTCAGTGAGCAACCGGGCCAGCCGGGAGCTTTGCGTATCGCGGCAGGAATCGGCTCCTCGAACGGTATTCGCGCAACGGTTCTTTCGGATCTTTTCAATGGACCTGGTCACCACTTCGATCCGGTGTTCGCTGACGAGACGCACCGATGTACCACCGGCTGTAGTGACAATCGGCTGACCGACCTTCATCTGATAAGGACGCCTAGTGGCACACCCAGTTGACGATCCACCCGCCGCCAAGATTGTTCATGGCGTCTTCTTCTGCCATGCGGCGCGAATAACCGCTTCCTCCATGGTAATTGGCGCCATTATAGGCGACCGCACCGCAGAGATTGAAGGTGGTGAGCACTTCGCAGCTTTCGAGGCCGCACTTTTCCAACGCGGCTTGCTGCGCTCGTTGCTTGGTTGGGTGCCCCCAGGATTTGCCCGAGGCGCCGGTCGGCGAATACGCGATCGCACCATAGTGGATAACCGGGGGGATAGGCATCTCGGGTATCATGCCCATTTCAGATAACACATCTTTGTCGAGGTTTGCATCGACCTGAGGAAGCAGCGGAGTCAGCACGACGCCTATGCCAGCGGCAGCTCCCAGGGTGGCGATTGCAAGCGCGATCTTGTGTCGGGGTTTGGTTATCATTTCTGATCCCTTTCTACGGTTTTGCGATCATCGATGCCGAGTTGAGGTATGAAGTGGGTGCGTCGAAGGCTTACTCGGTCGGCGCCGCTTGCGGCTCGGCCTGACGATGCGCAGTGCTACGGGTGCGGCATGGTCGGCGCCGTCGTCATAGCAGGTTGCGGACCCATCGGTTGCCCCGGACACATTCCTTCGGGACCCATCATTTCGTCGCCGTGTCTCATCATCGGGCAGATGTTGTTAGCGCCGTCGCTGGAAATCCGTTGCTCGCCATAGTGACTGCGTGTGGACCAGCCCACGAAGAGTCCCGAGAAGAAGACCGAGGCAATGACGAACACGACACCCGCGATGATGCCCAACGCAAGCAATAGCTGATCCAGCCGATGAGGTCGATCAGACCGATCGTCGTTTGTAGGCGGCCCAGTAACGGTGGTCGGTTCGGTTCCGGGTTCCGATTCTTGCGGCATGTCCGGGATAATGCCACAGAGTACCCTACGGGGGTAGGGCAAAAGGGCCCTATTTTCGGATCGCCCTACGTTCCCCTTGGCCAGCCCCTGTTGGTTCGCGGACGCATGACTATTACCCGGGGGGGTAAACCAGACAGTTGAACAAGGCTGCTGCCATTGCGGCCACCGCTACGAGCGCACGAGTCGCGCGATTGCGGCGGAGGCTTCGGCGAGCCGTTCCTTGGCCTCGTCACCGCCCTCGGCGATCGCGCCGCTCACGCAGTAGCCAAGGTGTTCGTCGAGCAGGTTTAACGCCACTGACCTTAAGGCACTGCTGACAGCGCTGATCTGGGTGAGGATGTCGGTGCAGTACTTGTCCTCGTCGATCATCTTGGCGATGCCGCGGACTTGCCCTTCAATTCGGCGCAGCCGCTTGGCGTAGCTGTCCTTGTGTGCAACGTACCCATATGGTGGTGCTGTCACCTAGCCCTCCCGGCATCTGTTCCTGGAATCGAGTCTTAGCCTAATTGGCTGCCTCGTGACACTATTCTCGGAAACCACCAACGTGTGCGCATTCGTCATTGTTCCCGGTCGGGCACAGGCGAGTCGCGAGCCACTTGACATCAGTAATCGTCGGGTAGATCCACTCGAGACCGAAATAGTTGGGTCAGAATGCGCTCGGTGGGGCGGGCGCCAGCCCGTTGCCGGATAGACGGCCGCACGTCTTTGGGCCAGCGCTCAGTGCGGTACCCGCCGGATGTCGCGAGGACATTGTTCGATTCGGTGGCCACATTGGCCGCAGCGGTCTGGTTCTATGTGCAGCTGTTCCACCGCGGCCAACATCCAGCGAGCGAAGTGTGTGCCACGTATTTTGGGAACGACGATGTGGTCGGGCTACGAATCGGGGCCGGCGCAGTCGACTGGTAGTCGGCGCGCTCACCAGCGTTGTGGCGGTCATTGCTGCAGAAGCGCACTATTCGGCGAGCGGAATTTCTACACCGACCACCGCGATTCACATCAAGGTGGACGGGATGGGATCAGTGCTGGGCGCCGGATGGAGGCTCACGAACTCTCGGGTGTAGAGCTGCCCGGATATTGTCACGTTCTGGCGCTTCAGGTTTAGGTTTAGGTCGTGTAGTTGAGTGTGGTCATCATGCCCGCTTCTTGGTGGTAGGTGTTGTGGCAGTGCAGCACCCAGATTCCGGGGTTGTCTGCGGCCAGGATGGCGGTCAATTTCTGGTGAGGCAAGACGGCCAGGGTGTCTTTGCGCGGGCCTGGGGTGCCGTCGGTTTTGATCACCTGAAAAGTGTGTCCGTGCAGGTGCATTGGATGCCACATCATCGTGGTGTTGTCGAATGTCAGCATGGCCCATTGGCCTTGGCGTATGCCCAGCGGGTTGGTTTTGCTGTACGGCTGACCGTTGATCATCCAGTCGTATTTTTTCATGTCGCCGTTGAGCACGACTGGGAGATTGACGTCGGCCTTGACCGGACCCAAGTCGACTTCGGCTGCGGCGGTGAATGTTTCGACGGTGCCGACGCGTTTGTTGAGTTCGGCCGGCTGAAAACTGGGCTCGGGTGCGCTGCCGGTGCCGGTAGAAAGAAGTGCGCGTGCCAGCGCGTTTTTGCCTTCAGCGAGTGCTACCAGAGGAAAGATTCCGTCGGCTGCGGTGACGATGACGTCGTAGCGTTCGGCCATGCCGATCAGCAGGGCGTCGACCTCAGTGGGAACGATCGGATAGCCGTCGGTATGCGTCACCGTCATCGCATGCCCGGCCAGCGCGACGCGAAACGCCGTGTCGGAGCCGGCGTTGATGAACCGAATCCGGATTCGTTGTCCCGGTTTGGCGTCAAACGTGGTGGGAGCGGCGGGAATGCGCCCATTCACCAGGTAGTACGGGTAGGAGATGTCGCCGGCGTCGCCGCCGAGCAGGTCGCTGGTTCCGACGCCGCCCATCTGCATGCCGGGCATGTCGCCCATGCCGGGCGTGCTGGTCATGCCGGGTCTGGGCTGGCGGGTCAGGTCCTCGTAAAGCTGGCTCGGCGTCTTGCCGATGCCATCGGTCCAGTCGTCGAGCACCACGATCCATTCCGCGTCGTAACGCGCCGGCTCACGAGGGTCATCGATGATGACCGGCAGGTACAGGCCGTAGTCGGCGTCCAGGCCGACGTGGGGATGTGCCCAATAGGTGCCCGAATAGGGTACGGAAAAGCGGTAGGTGAACTCGCGGCCGGGCTCGATGTTGGGGGTGGCGGGTTCGACGCCGTCCATGTCGTTGCGCAGGGCGACGCCGTGCCAATGGACCGAAGTAGGGCCATTGAGCCGGTTGGCGACTGTCACCGCGAGCTCGTCGCCGACGTTGGCGCGGATGGGTGGGGCCGGGATGGTATTGCCATAAGCCTGCGTGCGGGCGGTGATGCCACCCAGATCGACGGTGGTGGGCTGTGGTGTCAACGACGCGGCCACGGTGCGCCCGCTGCGGGGCCGGGCCGCCTCGACGCCAGCGATTGCGGCCGCCAACGCTGTGTTACTACTACGAGGTGGGGCCGCACGCCGGGCGCAGGCGGTCAGCGCCAATCCGCCAGCGACGCTGGCGGCCATGAACTCTCGTCTGCTCAGCCGGTTCCGGTCAAGGCTTGCTCGGGCCATCGGTGCTCCATTCAGTTCGTGGGTTGGTAGTGCCCTTCTTGAGAACCCGTTGCTTCGTGCGCTAGCCATATTCGGCATTGCGGCGGAGGTGCTGAGGGGCATACCCCCGCTGGGTAAAGTTTAGTCTTTACCTGTAGGGGGTATGTTGGCGCAAGCGGTCGGGGCGGTATTGGAGAAGATACTGAGAGCTAGGGGGCTTGCGATGGGACTGACCGGCAGGATGCCGACTGGTCATCAGCACAGACGCAGCATGGGGTGGGTGCTCAGCTACCCGTACACCTATGAACTGGTGGCCGAATTCTGGTTCCGGGGCCGGCGTGCCCGCGTCTGGGATCGGCTTGTGGGATTATCGGGCGCTGCGGCCGGTGAGCGTGTGCTCGACGTCGGTTGTGGCACAGGATATTTCGCTCGGCGGATCGCTGGGGCGGTGGGGTCGGGAGGGTCGGTGGTGGGGATCGACCCGTCGCAGTCGATGCTGGATTATGCCAGGCGCCACGCGCCGGCCAATTGCACGTTTGTGGCCGCCGGCGCCGAAGATTTGCCCTTGCCCGACCAGTCGTTCGATTTGGTGGTGTCTAGTTTGTCGTTTCATCACTTTCCTGTTGAGCGGCGTGCCGATGCGGTGTTTGAGATGTTTAGGGTGCTGCGACCAGGCGGGCGGCTGTTTGTCGCCGATCTTCGTCCTTCCGCCGGTGGGGCTTTGCATCGAATCGTTTCGGTGTTCAGCGCTCACGCCAAAGAACGGGAGGTTATCGGTCAGCTCGGTGATTTGGTTACCGACGCCGGGTTCTCCATCACCAGTTCCGGGGAGGTGTCCCGGCTGCACTACATCGCTGCACGCCGGCCCGACGTGGGTGAGTCCGGTGATAGATCCGCATGGGCCCATGTGGCGGAGGGGTTGGATCGATGACCACAAACCTGCCCGTTTACTCATACGGGGATAGGGTATATACTTTCACTGTGCGGGTCCGACACATAGCACATCAGCTCTGGGTAGCGAGCGCGGTGAGCTGCGACTTTTCTCGCTCCGATGGGCTGAGCAAGCGTTGGACGCATCCCGCAGAAGTCCGCCACCGCCCGCGCGGCCTGCGCCCGCACCGGCGTCTATCGGGGGCGTCATGAGCCTAGTCGGCGCGGCGGGACTGTCGCGGCCGAAGTACGCGGTTGCCGCGGCCGCTGCGGTGTGGATGGCGCTGTGGGTGGTTATCATCGGCGCGCATAACAGCGCACATGGCGGGTTGTTGCATTCAGAGCCGCCCGCATCTCATCCACCGCATGCATTGATCAGCACGGTGGGTGCTGAATATGCCGTCAACGTCGATCATCCGCACGTCGGCAAGGGCTCGTCGACGGCACACCATGAGCAATTCATGACAGCCGTGTTGCCGCGGTCGGCGAGCACCTTGGTGGCACTCGGTGTGATGGCGGCACTGGTGGCGGCTGCGGGTTGGCTGATCCCCCGTGTGGTGCTGGCAGGGCGGGGGCCGCCCACGTCGGCCGGTGTGGGTTTCGCCGGTCAAGAACTTCTGACGCGTTTTTGCTTGTCTCGTCGCTGACTGGTCAGCGTCAGGTCGTTGTGCCCTGTGCCGACGGCCGGTGACCGCTGACCCATGTCAATTGCCGCGTTCGCGGCGCACATGAAAGCGACGATCACATGACTGACGTTGTATCCATTGAGAACGACTTCCACCACCTTCTTGCCCTCAAGACTTTTCAACCGCGCGACGGTGGACCATGCAGGTCCGCCGGTAGGTATCGGCGGCCAGGCGCCTTGGTGGGTCACACTCCGCTGCTACGGGTTTCAGCACCGTTTGGCCCTACCGATCGGGGTTTCTGGGCCAAGCTGGAAGGCCACAACCCCGGCGGCAGCATGAAAGACCGTCCCGCCATGCATATGGTCGAGATGGCTCGGGCCCGCGGTGCATTGCCGCCAGGGGGCCGGATCGTGGAGTCCACCAGCGGCAGCCTGGGATTGGGGCTGGCGCTAGCGGGCCAGGCGTATAAGCATCCGGTCACGGTTGTCACCGATACCGGCATGGAACCGATCGTGCGGCAGCTGCTGGCCGCCTACGGCGCCGACGTGGACCTGGTCACCGAACCGCACCCGGTCGGCGGGTGGCAGCAGGCCCGCAAAGACCGGGTCGCGCAGTTGTTGGCCGCCGAGCCCGATGCGTGGAATCCCGATCAGTACAACAACCCTGACAACGTTGCCGGTTACCAATCGCTGGCGTTGGAGCTGCGCGACCAGCTCGGCGACATCGATGTGCTGGTGTGCTCGGTGGGCACCGGTGGGCATTCGGCGGGGGTGGCTCGAGTGTTGCGCCAGTTCAACCCGCAGCTGAAACTGATCGGGGTCGACACCATCGGGTCTACGATCTTCGGTCAGCCCGCCGCCAGCAGGTTGATGCGCGGGCTGGGCTCGAGCATCTACCCGGGCAACATCGACTACGACGCGTTCGATGAGGTGCATTGGGTAGCTCCCGCCGAGGCCGTGTGGGCGTGCCGCACCCTGGCAGCCACCCACTTCACCAGCGGCGGATGGAGCGTGGGGGCGGTGGCGCTGGTCGCCGGCTGGGCTGCCCGCAACTTCCCGCGCCATACCACCATCGCCGCGATATTTCCTGACGGGCCCCAGCGTTACTTCGACACCATCTACAACGACGACTACTGCCGCCAGCACCGCCTACTGGACTGGCAACCCACGCTGGAACCGGCCGTCATCGCCCACCCCGGCGAGAAGGTGGTGGAGTCCTGGACGCGGTGCACCACCGTCGTCAACCCGGCGTTGGTGCTGCGATGACGGATTTCGTCGCGCGCTTCCGCGGTTTCGACGGGCCCAGCCAGGTGCTGATGGTCAACCAGTTCGGTATCAACATGGGCTTTTACATGCTGATGCCATATCTGGCGGGCTACCTGGCTGGCCCGCTCGGGCTGGCGACCTGGGCGGTCGGGCTGGTGCTGGGGGTGCGCAACTTCTCCCAGCAGGGCATGTTCATCGTGGGCGGCACGCTGGCCGACCGCCTGGGCTATAAGCCCTTGATCGTGGCCGGCTGCCTGCTGCGCACGGGCGGATTCACGCTGCTGGCGCTGGCCCAGTCCTTGCCGGCCATGATGATTGCCGCGGCGGCCACCGGGTTCGCCGGCGCGTTGTTCAACCCGGCGGTGCGCGCCTACCTGGCCGCCGACGCCGGTCCACGTCGCGTCGAGGCGTTTGCCATGTTCAACATCTTTTATCAGGCCGGGATCTTGTTAGGGCCTGTGGTGGGACTTGCCTTGGCTGCCATCGACTTTCGGGTAACCGCAGCAGGCGCCGCGCTCGTGTTCGCGATGCTGACCGTGGCGCAATTGATTGCGTTACCACAGCACGCGGCGGTCCCGGTCACCGACAAGGCGTCGATTCTGGACAACTGGCGGGTTGTCCTCGGAAATCGGTCGTTCCTGTTGTTCGCGGCGGCGATGATCGGCTCCTATGTGCTGACCTTCCAGGTCTATCTGGCGCTACCTTTGCAGGCGTCGATGCTGACACCGCGCTTGCAAAGCTGGCTTGTGGCAGCGGTGTTTGTGGTGACAGGCGTGGTCGCGGTCGCCGGACAACTGCGCATCACCCGGTGGTTCGCCGCGAGGTGGGGTCCCCGACGCAGTCTGGCGGTCGGGCTGACCATTCTCGCGGTGTCGTTTGTGCCACTGATCATGGTGCCGGACGGCCAGCGTCTGGGAACGCCGGCTGCAGTGGGGGCGCTGCTGGTCTCGGCGGCCCTACTTGCGGTCGGTTCGGCCGCGGTGTTCCCGTTCGAGATGGACACCGTCGTCACGTTGGCCAGCGACCGGCTGGTCGCCACCCACTACGGGTTCTACAACACCATCGTCGGGGTCGGAATCCTCATCGGCAACCTAGCGACCGGAGCGTTATTCGATGCGACGCACCGCATGGGCGCCGGTGAACTCCTTTGGGCAGCACTGATACTCGTCGGCATTATCGCCGCTCTGGCCCTGAACCATCTCGACCCCGGCCGCCCCCGGCCGCCCGTATCTTCTCGTGCGGGGGCTGAATTGTCTTCCGCTAAAAGAAGTCTGGTGAGGAGTAGTTAGGAGCAGGTCATGTCGTTTGTGACCACGCAGCCGGAGGCATTGGCGGCCGCGGCGAGCGATTTGCGGGGGATCGGTTCTGCGGTGAGCGCAGCGAATGCGGTTGGGGCTGCCGCTACGACCGGGCTGGCCCCCGCCGCCGCCGACGAGGTATCGGCGTTGACGGCGGCACAATTTGCCGCGCACGCCCAGTTGTATCAGGTCGTCAGCGGTCAAGCCGCGGCGATTCACGACAGCTTCGTAGCCACCCTCAGTATCAGCGCCGGTTCGTATGCGGCCACCGAGGCCGCCAACGCGGCCGCGGCCGGCTAAGTAAATGGGAGGTGATGGCGATGGATTTCGCGATGCTGCCGCCCGAGGTCAACTCGACGAGGATGTATGCAGGCCCGGGCTCGGCGCCGATGTTGGTTGCCGCAGCAACCTGGGATGGGCTGGCCGAACAGTTGTATTCGGCGTCGGCCTCCTACTCGTCGGTGGTCTCGGGGCTGACCAGCGGACCGTGGCTGGGTCCAGCGTCGGCGTCGATGGCGGCCGCGGTGGCACCCTATGTGGTCTGGATGACAACCACCGCCAGCCTGGCTGAGCAGACCGCCAACCAGGCTCGGGCTGCCGCGGCCGCCTTCGAGGCCGCCTTTGCGATGACGGTGCCACCGCCGCTGATCGCTGCCAATCGCAGCCTGCTGATGGCGCTGATCGCGACCAACATCTTCGGGCAGAACACCCCCGCGATCGCGGCCACCGAGGCCCTCTACGACGAGATGTGGGCACAGGATGCGGCCGCCATGTATGGCTACGCCGGCGGCTCGGCGGCCGCGACGGCCCTGGTGCCGTTTAGCCCGCCTCCGCAGACGGCAAACCCCGCTGGGCAAGTCGGCCAGGCCGCCGCCGTCGCCCAAGCCGCCGCCGCGTCGGGTGCCAGCGATACCCAGGTCGTGCTGACGCAGCTGACCGCCGCCGTACCGCAAGCGCTGCAAGGCCTCGCGTCGGGGGCGTCCTCGCCGTTGACGTCGGCCACGTCCACGATGAGTTCACTGAATCCGGCGATGTCGTTTGTCAGTTCAGTCGGGTGGATTATGAGTGCGGGCCTATCGAATGCCAACCAGCTCAAGTCTCTGGTTCCCACAACGGCCAGCGCCGTCAGCAGTGAACTGCCGGCCCTGGCGACCGGTCTTGGTTCCGGGGCTAACCTTGCGGCTCCGACGGGTCTCAGCCTCGTGGGAGCCGGCGAGGCGTCCGCGGCCGTGGGCCGAGCAGGCACGATCGGGGCGCTGTCGGTGCCGCAGAGCTGGGCCACGGCGACCGAAGTTGTAAGCCCGGCCGCTTCGGCTGGGCAAGGCCTCGGCCAGGGGGCCCTCTCGGCAGCGGGCGCGGATGGGCCGGGCGGCCTGTTTGGTGCTCCGCTGGCCACGGTGGCCGGGCGAAACGAGGGCAGCACTGCCGGCGCCACCCCTCGCTTCGATATGCGTCCCACGGTAATGCCACGCTCACCGATCGGCGGATAGGGCAAGGGCGTCCTGACCGCCGATCAGGCCGCGAATCCACAGGTGTTTTGTGGTGGGCCCATCAGGGTACGGCAAGGTCAAGCGGAAAACCGAACACCTGGCGAGTGAGAGAGAGATCATTGCCGCGTAGGACCACCGTTGGTGGCGCCCTTTAGGCGATGCGAGTTCGGTGTTGAATCCGCGGATAGTCTGGCGGCCATGGAGAGGAGCGCGGCTATGTTTGCAGGGGTTGCCTGGACGCTACTGGTCGCCGTGGCAGGCATCGTGGGCCTCTACGGCCTGCACCGGCTGGTGGCCGTCAGCTCGAACGCCTTGACATCGCTTCCCTTCCAGTCGGGGTGGTGGCCCGAGGAACATGCACTGTCGCGGTATCACGTGCGCTGGTATCTGGCGACGCTGGTCTTTCTGGCTTTCGACGTCGAGATGCTCTTTATGTACCCGTGGGCGGTGGTAGTTGCGCGGATGGGCGTTACCGCGGTCATCGAGATGTTCGCATTCCTGGCTGCGCTGTTGGTCGCGGTCGCGTGGGCGTGGCGGGAGGGTGTGCTGCGATGGGCATGACCGAGGCGTTGTCGCGGTATGCCCTGCGCCGCGTGCATGTCCTGACCGTGGAGGTGCCCGGAGAATGGGTGCTGCGCGCAGCGGTGGAGCAAGGTCTTGCTCACCGGGGCTGGTGCGCCGCGGTGTCGCCGGCTGACGCCGATGTGTTGGCGGTGTGCGGTGTGCCGGGGGCGCAGTTGGCTGACGTCGTCGATCTGATCTGGGACCAGCTGCCCGGTCCGCGCGCGCGTATCGATGTCGGTGACATGCACGAGGTCGATGCGGCATTGCGGCGCGCGGCCGCGGCGTTACTCGATTGCGGCCGGCAACGAGAAGATGCCCGTAACCGCGCGGCCTCGCCCACTAAGCCCAATAAGGTTGCCGATCAGCACGAGGCTGACCACGGCGCCATGCACCACGACATGGACCACGGCGGCATGCACGACCATATGGGCCACGGCGACATGGACATGGCACCGGCCGGCATTGCTTTGGCCGAAGGTGGTGAAGACCGTGACGGGCTCGAGATGGATGTGCTGCATCTACGTTTGGGCCCGGTGCTGGCGCACTGGCCGGCGGGTTTGGTGTTGCGGTGCTCGTTGCAGGGCGACGTCATCGTCGACGCGGAACCATGGTGGGTCGACAGCGAGCATCGTCACGGCTGTGCGGTGAACCCGGTTCAGGACCGCGAATGCGCGGCCCGGCAATGCGATCACATCGAGGACCTGTTGGCACTGGCCGGGTGGTCGCGGGCGGCGGGCACGGCACGACAAACGCGGGACCTGTTGCTGGGCGGCTCGGATGCCGGCCAAGCGCAGGCGCAGCTCGACAAGCTCGACCGTGTCGTTCGCCGGTCCAGATTGCTGCGCTGGTCATTGCGCAATCTCGGGCCGTTGACTGCTGAGGATCTGAACCGTCGTCAGCTGCCCGTAGCGCTTTCGGGTGACACCTATGATCGGCTGCTCACCCGAATCGGCCAGACGCGCGAGCTGCTCAGTGAACCCTTGTCGGCCAACATATTTCGGTCCGACTTGACGCGTATCAGCGATATGCTGCCACATCTGGTGCGTGGTTTGGACATCGCCAGCGCGCGGCTGGTCATCGCCAGCCTGGGCATCGACAGCGGGGCCAGCGGCGAGAGCGGCGCTCATGGTTGAGCCGACCGTCACGGTGCCCGGCGTGTGGGCCGTCGGGGCGGCGGGGTTGCTGGCGGTATTGGCTCTCTATGCCGCCTGCCTCGACGGTGTGCTGACCGGCGGCGATGGTGCGCGTAGGGGCTCGGCGGCCATACCGCTGGTGGAGGTCGCGCGGCTGATGCGGCAGCGTAGGCGCACCCTTGTCGCGGCGGACAGGCTGCTGTGGCGAATAGGCGGCGCCGGACTGATCGTCGTGGCGTTGCTGATGGTTACCGTGGTGCCATTGGGGCGGTGGACGCTGTTCGACCTTGATGTCGGCGTCGCGTGGTTCAACGCGATGGACGTAATGGTGTGGGGGCTGGTGTGGCTGGCGGGGTGGGGCGCCAACTCCGCGTATGCACTGGTCGGCGGCTACCGATTTCTGGCCCACGGTCTAGGTTACGAATTGCTGCTGATGTTTGCGGTCGTGGCGCCGGCTGTCGCGGCTGGAAGCCTGCGGGTCGGCGACGTGGCCGCCGCGCAGAGCGGATTGTGGTATGCGGTGTGGATGCCGGTTGCGTTTGTCGTCTACAGCCTTGGGGTGGTGGCGTTTTCGTTGTGGGGGCCGTTTGCGCCGGCGCTGGGCGCCGACATCGTCGGTGGTGTGACGGCTGAGCTGTCGGGTGTGGACCGGTTGGTGTTCTTGGCCGGCCGGTATGCGCTGCTGGCCGCCGGGGCCGCGTTCGCCGTGCCGGTTTTTCTCGGCGGCGGGGCCGGGCCCTGGTTGCCGGGGTGGCTGTGGGTTCTTGCCAAAACCGTTGCGCTGCTGACGATTTTGGTGTGGCTGCGACGACAGATTCCGGCGTTTCGGCCCGAGAAGTTCATGGAGGTCGCTTGGGTGGTGCTGCTGCCGGCCGTCCTGGTCCAAGACCTCATCGTGGCTGTCATCGCAGTGTGGAGGAGCTGACTCATGATTGTGCACATCGTGTATTGGATTGCTGCGGTGATCTCCGTGCTGGCCGGCGCGGCGGTCTTCCGCGTTAATTCGATGGCGCGCGCCACCTATGCGCTGGCGGTATCGTTCGTTGCGGTGGGTGTCATCGTGTTGCTGCTGCAGCAGAACTACATCGGCGTGGTGACCATCTTGATGATGGTGATGGAGATGGCGGTGATGGCCGTCTACATGGTCATGTTCATGGGCATGAATCCGGCCCTGATGCCGATGAGCATGGTCCACGACAAACGCCGCGCCTTGGCTGCGGCCACCGGCATCTTCATTCTTCTGGCGTCGGGGATCCTGTTGGTCGATTGGCCGGCTCGGCGCGGTGCACCACCGCCCGATGTCACCGCGGCGCTGGGTGAGCAGTTGATGGGACCCAAGATGCTGGCCATGGCCGTAATCAGCCCGGTGATGGTTGCCACCATCGTGGCCGGAATTGTGTTGGCGGCCAAGCGCAGCCGTTATGACCGCTTCGGCGACGATCTCACGGCTCGACCGGCCCGCGACCCGCAGCCGGGAGGTGTTGGGTGATGACCCTCGACACGGTGCTGTTGGTGGCGGCGGCGCTGTTTGCCGTTGGGCTCTACGGTGCGCTGTCGCAGCAGGTCGTGGTGATGGTGATGATGGGCCTGGAGTTGATGATCAACGCGGTCATCCTTGCGGCGAGCGGCTTTTGGTGGTTTCTGGCACCAGCCCCAACCGGTCAGGTGCTGCTCCTGGTGATTATCGCCATGATGACGGTGGAGATGGCGATGGGATTCGCGGTTGCCACGCTGCTGCATCGCGAGCGCCGCACCGATATGACCGACATGGCCGCAGAGCTGTCGGGCTGACCGCGGAGATGCGCACACTGGCGGAGCTTGCCCTGTGGTTGCTGGTGCTCGCGCCGGCGGTGGCCGGCGCTACGTTGCTGCTCGCCCGCGGCATTGATCGGCTGGCCGCGGCGATCGCGGTGGCCACGTCGACGCTGGTGTTGCTGCTGTCGATCGTCACCAGCCTTGTCCGTCCGCACGTGGCGGTGGCATTCCTGGCCGGCACCGACTTCGCATTGCGGGTGGACGCCCTGGCCGCCATCGTCGTGCCCGCGGTGTCCGCGGTGACCCTGTTGGTGCTGATCTTCGCCACCGGAGACATTCTCGATGGGCGGGCCCGTTTCCACGGCCTGATGCTGTTGTTCGCCTCGGCCGTGATCGTGACCGCGACCGCGACGACGTTGCCGACCCTGCTAATGGCCTGGGAAGTGATGGGGGCGACGTCCTATGCGCTGATCGGATTCTGGTGGCGCGACGAATCCCGCGTCGTAGCCGGGCTTACCGCCTTCTTGACCACCCGCAGCGCGGACCTTGGGCTCTACCTGTCCGCAGCTGCCGCGCTGGCCGGCGGTGCGGGGCTGGCGCTGGCCGACCTTCCCGACGCAAGCGGCGGCTGGCGGCACGTCGTCGCGTTCGGGGTGCTGGTAGCGGCCCTCGGCAAGGCCGCTCAGCTGCCGTTCTCGTTCTGGCTGTCCCGGGCCATGGCGGGTCCCAGTGCGGTCAGTGCGCTGCTGCACTCGGCGGCGATGGTGGCGATGGGCGCCTACCTGCTGTTGCGGGTCGGACCGCTGCTCGCGGTCACGGGGTGGGCCGCTGCGGTGGCGATGTGGGTCGGCATCGGGACCGCGGTGCTCTTGGGTGCCGTCGCGGTGGCCCAGCGCGACCTCAAACAGCTGCTGGCGGCCTCGACGGCAGCCCAGCTCGGGTTCGTGGTGGCGGCCGCGGGTTTGGGGGCGATCGGCGGCGGCGTCGCGCAATTGATTGCTCACGCATTCACCAAAGCCGGGTTGTTTCTCGCGGCGGGGGCCTGGCTGTCGGTTGTGGGGACCAAGAGGCTCGACGAGCTTGGGGGAGTCGCACGACGCTGGCGTGTCCTGGGCTGGTCGGCCAGCGTCGGCGCCCTCGCCCTGGCCGGAGTTGCCCCGCTATCACTATGGGTCACCAAAGACGCCGTGCTGGCCGCGGCCCTGCATTACTCTGCTGGCCTCTACGCGGCGGGATTGGCCGCGTCGGCGCTCTCGGCCGCCTACGCGGGAAAGATTCTGATGGTGATGTGGCGCAACAGATCCGCGGCCGACAACCCGGACCAAGCACGAGAAAACCCTGGCCCCAACGGTTTTCAACAGGCGTCGGTCGTCGTCTTGGCCGTCGGCGCGGCGGTGGCGGGAGTGCTGGCAGTGCCGCCGATCGCGCCTGCTCTTAGCCGGGCTTTGGGCCGCGGCCCGACGCCGCCGACCGTGTTGGAGCTTGTCGGCTCGGCGGCATTGGCCATCGTCGTCGTCGTGGCGGTGACCCGGTGGCGGCCGCCCGAGCCGCGGTGGGCCGAGGCCTGGCTCGGTCTGGAGCGGGCCGCGCATGTCGTGGTCGTCCGGCCCACATTGGGCCTCGGGCGCATCCTGGCCCAATTCGACGACGCCGTGCTCGACCGGCTTGTCGACGTGACCGCCAATCAGTCACTACGCGCAGCGCGCCGTTTGGCGCGCAACGACATTCGGCTGGTCGATGGGGCCGTGGACGCGGTGGCGGGCGGGATGCGCCGGCTCGGTACGTTGGCCCGTACACCGCAGACCGGTCTGGTGCACCAGTACCTCCTGGCGGCGGTGGTGGTGACGGTGTTGGGTTTCCTGCTCCTGATTGTGGTGAGGTGAGCGTGCTCAGTGTGATCGTTTTCCTGCCGCTGGTCGGGGCTGTGGTTCTGCTGGGCCTGCCGCGCCTAGCCGATACGCCCGCGCGATGGACGTGGGTCGGGGTCACAGCAGTGGATTTGGCGCTGACCGCGGTGGCATGGGCGCGGTATCGGACGCCTGCGCCCGGGACTCTGGCGCTCGAGGAAAAAGCTCGATGGATCCCTGGAGTCAACAGCAGTTACCACCTCGGCGTCGACGGGCTGTCACTGCCGCTGATCGTCATGACGGCGGTGATCTTTTTCGCGTGTGCGGTCTACGGGCTGCGCGCCCGTGACAGGCCCAAACCGCTGGCCGCCTTGTTCTTGTTCCTGCAAACAGTGAGCCTGGGCCTGTTCGTGGCCGCCGACCTTATCCTGTTCTTCGTCTTCTTCGACTTGTCGATCGTGGCAATGTATTTCGTCATAGCCGGCTGGGGTCACGGCAACGCCGGCCGGTCGGCGCTGAAGTTTTTCCTCTACACCTTCCTGGGTTCGCTCGCGCTGCTGGTCGGCTTCATCGGCCTCTCCATCGCGGCTCGTCCCCACACCTTCGACATGGTCAAGCTGGCCGCGACCACACCGCTGTCCGGCAGGCCCCTCGCCGGGGGACTGGTGCTTGCCGCGATTCTGCTCGGACTGGCCGTCAAGACCCCGACCTTCCCGTTCCATACCTGGCTGCCGCCGGCGCACACCGACGCACCCGCGGTCGGCTCGGCGGTGCTGGCCGGGGTGCTGCTGAAGATGGGGACCTACGGGTTCGTGCGGATCGCGATGCCAATGCTGCCGCAGGCCTGGCGCGCCTGGGCGTGGGTGATCATCGTTGTCGGGGTCGTGTCGGTGCTCTACGGCGCGCTGGTTGCGTTGGCCCAGAACGATTTCAAGCGCATGGTCGCCTACACTTCGGTCAACCATATGGGCTACATCGTGCTCGCCGTCGGCACCGCCGGACTAGTCACCAGCGGTGCCGCTGTCGCTCGCGGAGTCGCGGTTACCGGTGCAGTCACCCAGATGGTCAGCCACGGTTTGATCACTGGTGCGCTGTTCCTGATCGCCGGCGTGTTTTACGAGCGTGCGCGAACCTATGACATGCACGCCTACGGAGGGCTTGCCGGCCCGGCTCCAAAAATGGCCTGGCTCTTCGCTATCGGCGCGTTCGCCTCTCTGGGGCTGCCGGGTTTCTCCGGCTTCATCGCTGAATTCCAGATCTTCACCGGCAGCATCGCCGCGGCACCGGTCACCGCCGTCGCGCTGCCCGGCATTCTGATCGTTGCGGCGCTGTTTCTGGTGGCGCTGCAGCGCCTGTTCACCGGCCCCACGCGTGGCCGCTCGGCGGGATTTGCGGACCTTAGCCTTTCCGAAACATGGTCCGTTGGAATACTGCTCGCGCTGTCGGTGGTAATCGGCGTGTTCCCGCGCCCGTTGCTGGAGTTGATCGAACCGGCCGCTCGCGCGCTCGTCGGTTGGGTCGGACGGTAGCGCCGGTGAACACGGAAAGCGGAATGCGGGTGGTGGCGATGACACCTGAGATGCTGGTGTTCGCTGGTGGGCTGGTGGTGCTGATCAGCGGATCGTTTTTGCCCCGCTATCGGCAGTGGTGGACGCGGACCATCGCCGCCATCGTGCTGTGCGGTGCGCTTGCGGTCGCCGCCGTCTTGATGACCGCCCCGGCCCGGACTGCTTTCGAGGGCAGCTTCGCCGTCGACAGCACCACCGGGATCGCCCGGATTGTGGTCATAGTTGGGCTGCTGCTGGTGCTTGCGGTGGCTGGAGGCGACATCGCCGGCTCAGTCCGCGAAAGCGAGACGTATGCTCTGCTGCTGTTCTCCGTCAGCGGGATCCTGGTGCTGGCCGGAGCCGAAGATCTGCTCGTGCTGGTAACCGGCTATCTGCTGGCCGGGATTCCGCTCTACGGCCTGATCGGGCTGGCCCACTCCGCAACAGGCGCCGAGGCGGCGATGAAGGCCTACCTGATGGGTGCGTTGTTCGGCGTCATCTTGCTCCTCGGTGTGACCACCCTCTACGGCGTGACTGGCGGTACCCGATACGACGAGCTTGCTTCCAGCCTCGCCAGCGCGCCGACCGCAGCCGTGGCCGCAGGCCTGCTTGGCGTTCTTGCGGGCCTGATGTTCGAAGCCGGCGGTGTGCCCGGGCATTATTGGATTCCCGACGCGGCACAAGCGGCCAACGGCACTACCGCCATGTTCGTAACGACAGTGCCCAAAGTCGGAGCCCTGATCGCGGTTTACCGCCTGGTCGCAGTGTTTCCCGCAACGGTGGCGTGGCCGTTGGTGATCGCGCTGATCGCCGTCGCCAGCATGAGCCTGGGCAACCTCGCCGCCTACTGGCAACGCGACCCGAGGCGACTGCTGGGCTGGTCCACGGTCAGCCAGGTCGGGTTTCTGCTCGTCCCGATCGCCGTGGCCGGCCGCAGCGAATTCGCGTTGCCGTCGTTGCTGTTCTATCTCGCCGGCTACACCGCCACCAATAGCGCGGCGTTCGCCGTCAGCGCGGCCCTGCCCGACCGGCGTCACCTGGACTCCTACCGCGGTCTGGCGCGCACCCGACCCTGGCTGGGCGCTGCGCTGCTCGTCGCGTTGCTCGGCCTGGTCGGAACCCCGCCGACGGCAGTGTTCGTCGGCAAGCTCATCACCGCGACGGCGGCCTGGGATGGTGGCCAGGCATGGCTGGCCGTCGTCGCATTCGGCAACTCGCTCGCCAGCCTGTTCTACTACCTGCGCTGGATCATCCCGTCCTTCCAGCGGCCCACAACAGAACCGATCGGCGACGTCTTCGCGGCCAAGAATTGGCCCGCGTGCACCGCAGTCCTCGCCGCGGGCCTGAGCCTGGCGCTCGGCATCGCAGCCGGTGGCGTGTGGGAACTGCTCCCGCGATCGCTGATGAGCTAAGCACTGCGCACTACATGCCCGGTTGCCAATATCGTGACAACACGCTATGAGCCACCCCGGTCTCCTGCGCAGTTCTTTTGTTGGGAAGGCGCGATGTCGATCAGGTACGACGAGAACACCAGGCCAGGGCGGTCCGACTGGCCAGCGATAGCCTGCGACTTTCACCACACGGTACGGCGAGGCAGTGGCAAAGTAGGTGTATTCGTCACCTTTACTCTTCAAAGGAGTTCTGTGGGATTCACCCGAACTGGCGTATTGAGCCTGCTAGTGGCTAGCGCCCTGATGATATCGGGGTGCGGTGGCAATACGAACACTCCCTCGCGACCGTCGGTGAAAGTGGACTGCGGCGGCAAGAAGGAACTCAACGCCGGTGGCGCGACCGCACAACAGAACGCGATACAAAAATTCGCCTACGTCTATGCCCATGTGTGCCCCGGTTACACGCTGGACTACGAGGCAAATGGCTCCGGTGCCGGGGTGGAGCAGTTCATCAAGAACGAGACAGATCTGGCGGGTTCCGGTGTGCCGTTGGACCCGTCGACGGGTGAGCCCAACAAGGCGGCGGCACGATGTGGGTCCCCGGTGTGGGAGCTGCCGGCGGTTTTTGAACCGATCGCGGTCACCTACCACCTCAGCGGCGTGAGTTCGCTCAAGCTGGACGCGCCCACGATGGCGAAGATCTTCAACGGCACCATCACCAGGTGGGATGACCCGGCGGTCAAGTCGCTCAATGTAGGCACCAACCTGCCCTCAACGCCCATTCATGTCATCTTCCGCAGCGACCAATCCGCTAACTCAGCCAACTTCCAGCAATACCTTGATGCCGCATCCAACGGTGCCTGGAGTAAAGGCGACGGCGAGACGTTCCAGGGGGGCGTCGGTGTCGGCGCCGAAGGGGACAATGGCGTGACGGCGACTTTACAGACCACCGACGGATCGATCACATACACCGCGTGGTCGTTCGCGTTGGGCAAACAGTTGAACATGGCCCAGATCATCACATCAGCAGGTCCGGATCCGGTGTCGATCACTACAGAGTCGGTCGGACAAACGATTGCCGTGGCCAAGATCACGGGGCAGGGCAATGACCTGGTGTTGGACACCTCATCGTTCTACAGGCCGACGCAGCCGGGTGCGTACCCGATCGTGGAGCCGACTTATGAGATCGTCTGCTCCAAGTATCCGAATTCCGCGACGGGCACTGCGGTAAGAGCGTTTATGCAGGCGATAATCGGTCCGGGCCAAGACGGCTTGGCGCAGCATGGCTCCATTCCGCCGCCGAGCTGGCTCCAGTCGCGGCTAGCCACGGCAGTGAACGCTATCTCATGATCACTTGAAGGAGTGCGATGGCAAGCGTGGGTGAGCCGAGTTCGCGGGTTGGGTCGTTTTTTGGGCCCTATCGGCTGATTCGGCTTCTGGGTCGTGGTGGGATGGGCGAGGTCTATGAGGCCGAGGACACCCGTAAACACCGGGTGGTGGCGCTGAAGCTGATCTCGGAGCAATTCTCTGCCAACCCGGTATTTCGCGAGCGGATGCAACGCGAGGCCGACTCCGCGGGACGGCTGACCGAGCCGCATGCGGTGCCGATCCATGATTACGGCGAGATCGACGGGCAGCTGTATTTGGACATGCGGCTGATCGACGGCGTATCTCTGCGCAGCATGTTGACGGCATCTGGCCCGCTGACGCCGGCACGGGCGGTGGCCATCGTACGACAGGTCGCCGCCGCGTTGGATGCCGCGCACGCCAGCGGCGTGACGCACCGCGATGTCAAACCGGAAAACATCCTGGTCACCGCCGACGACTTCGCCTATCTCGTCGATTTCGGTATCGCCCGCGCCGCAGCCGATCCAGGACTGACTCATACGGGGACGGCGGTGGGCACCTACAACTACATGGCCCCGGAGCGGTTCACCGGCGACGAGGTCACCTACCTCGCCGACATCTATTCGCTGGCGTGTGTGTTGGCCGAGTGTTTGACCGGGTCACCTCCGTATCGCGCGGACAGCATCGAACGGGTGGTCGGCGCGCATCTGACGGAGCGCGCCCCGCAGCCCAGCCGGCTGAGACCCGGGAAGGTTCCGGTGGCTTTAGATCAGGTGATCGCCAGAGGCATGGCGAAAAACCCCGAAGAACGCTATCGCAGCGCCGTTGAACTGGCCAGAGCCGCCCACGATGCACTGACCGCAGCCGACCAGGACCACGTGGTCATGGCTCTGCAGCACGGCGAAAAAGCCGCCCTGACGACCGATGCCGCAGATACCGGACTCGCCGGCGCCGACGCCGTGACCCAGGCCAGGGCATGGTCACGGATGTCGAGAGCACCCGCCGCCCAGCCCGGATGGTCCGCGCCGCCCACCAGCACCGGCAGCTGGCGCAGCCGACAGAGCACCCCGGTCTCCGTTAGCCCCGCGAGCGAACCGAATTTTAGTCGGTCGCTCCTCCCAGGAGCAGGGCCTCACCAGAATCGCAGGCGGATCCTCGTCGGCGCCGCCGCACTGCTAGTGATCGTCGCCATCGGTGTCGCCGGATACCTGGTAACGCGCAGGTCGCACCCATCGATGCCGGCATCCGGGCAGACCGTGCTGCCGTTCACTGGGCTTGACTTCTTCTCCCCAGGCGGGGTGGCACTGGATGACGCCGGCAGCGTGTACGTCACCAGCCAGGGTATTTACGGCCGGGTGGTCAAGTTGGCTCCCGGGTCGGGTATCCCTACAGTGCTGCCGTTCACCGGCCTTTACCAGCCGCAGGGGCTGGCGGTGGACGCCAACGGCACCGTGTACGTCGCCGACTTCAACAACAGGGTGGTAAAGCTGGCGGGCGGGTCGAACACCCAGACTGCGCTGCCGTTTACCGGCCTCAATTACCCGCAGGGGGTAGCGGTGGATGCCGCCGGCAACGTATATGTCGCCGACCGGGGCAATGACAGAGTGGTGAAGCTGGACGCTAGGTCGAACACGCAGACTGATCTGGCGTTCACCGGCCTCAATCATCCAGACGGTGTGGCGGTGGACGCCTCTGGCACCGTCTACGTCGCCGACTCCGACAACGACAGGGTGCTGAAGTTGAATCCCGGGTCGAACACCCCGATCCCGCTGCCCTTTACGGGTCTGGCTGTGCCCTCGGCTATCGCGGTGGACACCGCTGGCGCCATCTACGTCGCAGACCACGAAACCGGCAAGGTGGTGAAGATGGATCCCGGGTCGAGCACTCCGACAGTGCTGCCGTTCACCGGGGGCCACCCCGTGGGGGTGGCGGTGGACGCGGCCGGAAAGAAAGTATTTGTCGCCGACAACGGCAACGGCACGGTGGTCGAGCTAGCAGCGAATTAAACGGGTGCTCGCAGGTCTAGCCGCTTGAGAATCAGACAATTTATTGGTGATGTGGAATGCCTGGGTTGTTCCGAATCCTCAAGCGGTTAAAAGTGTTTCGATGGCGAGGTCGTTGAAGAGCGTTTGCATGTCGACGCGGATTCGTTCGTAATCACGGTCGACGTGTGTCCAGTGCGCGGGTTTGCGTGCCATGCGGGGCTGCCCACCCCGGCGAGGATCGGGGCGATGACCTTGTCGTGCAGGGTGAGCAGGGCAGCGATCGTGCGTGCCGCGGTCGCCCCGATGTGGTAGCGGCGGGCGCGGCCGGGCTTGTAGAGGAGTTGCTGCCACGTAGTTTGCGCAGTCGTAGGCCGCCTGGCGGACGGTGTAGCTCGTGTGGTCGTGCTCGGTGAGAGCTTGCACCTTGGCGGTGAACTCGGCGACGGATGAATCCGTTCGGAGCAGCTGCCAGCGCCAATGCGGCGCGCAGCGCGTCGTGCATGCGCGGCTTAGGTGGTTATCGCCACGCTGGAGCGCCAACCCAAGAACGCGACGCACTGTCGCGGGCGTCGATGGCCGCCGAGAGCGGGCTGAGTAAGTCCACCGTCGGGCGGATCTGGAAGGCGTTTCGGCTCCAACCGCACCTGGTCGAGACGGTCAACATCAGCAACGACCCGTTGTTCATGGACAAGGTTCGCGACGTGGTCGGGCTCTACCTGGACCCGCGTGCAGAACGCGCTCGTGCTGTGCGCCGACGAGAAATCCCAGATCCAGGCCCTCGACCGCTCCGCGCCGGTGCTGCCGATGATGCCGGGCATGCCCGAGCGGGCGCACCCACGACTACGTCCGACACGGCATAATCACCTTGTTCGCCGCGCTCGACGTCGCCACCGGCGCGGTATACGGATCCATCCGGCCTCGAGCTGCACCCCGAGAAGACGAAGGTCGTGTTCTGCCAGGACGCGAACCGGGCGGGGGAAGCCGAGCACACCAGCTTCGACTTCCTCGGCTACACCTTCCGGGGGCGCCTGGCCAAAGGCCGGAGAGGCTATTTCGTGAGCTTCGCCCCGGCCATCAGTGGCACGGCGAGGAAGGCGATCGGCCAGAAGGTCCGGGCACGGCACCTCAATCGTCGCAGTGGGACGGATCTGTCCGGCCTCGCCGAGGAGATCGACCCTCAGGCGCGCGGCTGGATCGGCTACTACGGGGCCTTCTACCGCTCCGAGCTGTACTCCCTCGCACGGCACATCGACGAGCATCTCGTTCGCTGGGCCATGCAGAAATTCAAACGACTGCGCGGGAAAGCTGCCAAGGCTTGGGCCTGGCTGGACGCGGTTCGACAGCACCAGCCCCGGCTCTTCGCCCACTGGCATCTTCTCCCGCCCACCCGAGGCCGGCCGGCGGGAGCCGTATGACGGGAGACTGTCACGTACGGTTCTGCAAGAGCCGGGGGTGCGATTCCCGCCTGTCGGATAGACGTCGGTATGTGACCGGCTCTTCCGGCGAAGACTTGATCACAAATCTGGGTTCCTTTTGTGTGACGCCAACGTTATTGGCCTTGGCGCTGATCGTCTGGGCCAATCGATGCTCCGTGGCCCAGTCCGATTATGCGCGCGCCTGGCAGCGAATCGGGCATGGCGACGCTATCGTTACGAGTACAGACCGCTAGGTCCGCGGCAAAGCATGGCCGATCGGGGGTGCCGACAACCGAAACCGACGTCGACGCAGCTCACCGCCCACCAGCCGAGGAGTTCGATGACCATCGTCAACGGCCTGCCTGTTCATGTTGTACTGCTGCACTTTGTAATGGTGCTCGTGCCGTTGACGGCCTTGCTGGAGATCGTGTGCGGATTTTGGCGGGAGGCCCGGCGCGGCCAGCTGTTGTGGCTCACGCTGATACTGGCGAGCGTCACGATGGTATTGACGCCCATCACCGCAAACGCTGGCCTTTGGCTCTACGAACTGACGGCCGATCCCAGTCCCCTTTTGCGCGAACATGCCGCCCGTGGCAGCACAATGATCTACTTCTCGGTAGCTCTACTGGTGGTCGCGATCGGACTCGTAGTGCTGCGCGTGATGGAACACCGATCCGACAATCCCCGAATGATCATCCAGATAGCGGTAGGGATTGTGGTTCTCGTCGTTGGGATCTCGTCAATGATTCAGATCTACCGAGTGAGTGATGCCGGCGGGCACTCGGTCTGGGACGAGGAGATAGAGCGAATGAAAAATCCTCACGGAAGTTAGCAAGTGGGCTTCCCCTGAATAAGTGAGGGCTTCCCTTGCGCGGCCCCCGTCGGATGGTCGCGATTTCTGGTACTCGACGGGCGCCAGCAACCTGTCTGAGCCGTGGCGACGTCGAACGTCGTAATACTCGTAGCCCTCTCTGCCAAGGCATTCCCGTCGGCGTGAATGCCGGCACACTCGCAACGCTTGCGGGGCTGCGTTGTCAGCCAGTCGTGGAGCTTGGTGTAGAAGAGCGCAAACCGCAGCCCTCTCCTGTGAGCCGGTAGCGGTTCTTGCCGAAAACGCGATTTCGAACGCCTTGGTCGCTACACAAACTAAGCCAAGAGGCACCGACGAATTCTTTCGGTCGGTGACAGGTGCCAGCAGTTGTCCGGCGCATCGAGGGGGTCAGCCTGTCGAATCCTTGCATGCTTGAAGGACATTCGACGCGCCGGCGGCGATGATGTCGTCGATAAGGGTTCCGCTGGGCTTCTAACTCTAACCCTCAGCCGTCACACGGCGCCGAACCAGCGCTTCTTGCGACTAAGGGCGAACTCGGCTTTTTCCTCAGCTAATTCGACAGACGGACCGACCAGGGAACCTGCCGGATTCGGGCCGCTGAGGAAGTCGGCGTGCACCTTGGCGACCTCACCGCGCCCGAACTCCACGTAGCAGTCGCCAGCCCCGTCGTAGGGCGGTGGCGACGGTGCGTTCCGCAGCTTGGCGACGATGTCATCGGCGACGAACCGTGCGGCACGCTCGGCGAACATGCCCGCCTTGGCGGTATAGGCGGCCGCCACGTCACCGATCGCGTACACGCCAGGAAACCGGGTAGCTAAGTTCGCTTTTTCCACTGAAATCCATCCATCCGGCGCCAGCCCGGAATCGGCGACGACCCCCGGCACCCGATGCACGGGGATACCGATGAAAAGGTCGTACGAAAGTCCTTCGCCCTCGGCGAATTCGGCGAACTTATGTTCGGGATTCAGCCGGCTGACCGTCCGCTTTCCCATGAAGGTGATGCCGCGCGCGGTCAGGTGCTGCTGAAGCGGTTCGGACACCTCCTTTGCGACAGGCACCGGGGCGCCCATATAGCCCGTCACCGTTATCGACACCTGCAATCCTTTGCCGGTGAAGTAGTCCTCAAGCAGGAACGCCGCCTCGAACGGTGCCGGCGGGCACTTGTACGGCTCCCCGAGCACGCTGATGACAATTTTGCCACCCTGGAATGCCTGCAGCGCATCGCGTAGACGTTCTGCCCCGGCCAGCGTGTAGTACTCATAGCCGTCCTCGGTGAAACCAGGGGTAGCCTCCGAGTCGTACTCGGCGCCAAGCGCCACGACCAGAACGTCGGCTTGATAGGAACCGTCTTGGGTACGCACCCGGCGGTTTTCTGGGTCGATCGCGGTGATTTCCTCCTGGCGAAAATCTACGCCCGGCGTTGTCAGCGCCGCGTACGGCACCCGCACGTCGTCGGGTGTGCGTTCACCAAACAGCACATCGAGTTTAGAGAAGCCGAAAAAGAAGGAATCGTTGCGATCGATCAGCGTCACCCGCAGCCGATTGGGGAGTGACTCCGATAGCCGGGTGGCAAGCTCAAGACCGCCGAAACCTGCCCCCAGTATCAGTACGTGCGGTGTCATCAACATCCTTTCCGGGTCCACGTCCGCGGACCCTGTTGTTCAGTATTGCCACCAAAACGCCACGCAAACCGATTGATTTGGTTAGCGATTGCGCCACCATCAATCACTCGTTGACGGTCGACCATCGGGTCCGGCAGGCCGTGGAATCTCTCGTGCACCTCTGAGTGGCAGAATTGATACGCACTTTGCGCATCACCTCGCTCGCGAGCAAGCCCCATGATGTAGAGCCAGCGCGCGGCTGTTCGTACGGGCGGCGACGAACTCGACGAAACGACCCGCGTCGCCGACGCTGTCTGCCAGGTAGCGGCGGTACAAGCATTGAGCCGCGATCCCTGGGGGCCCCAAGGCCAGGATCCGATCAGAAGAACCTGATGGGTGCCCAGGGCGACGACGCTGGTGGCGCACCGTCATTGCCGAATGTCAGAATGCGCCGCCGCACCATGTCGACAATGGCTGCGCTCGCTCGAGCTGCCCTACGCCGTCGGGCGCACCGTGCACTCGGCCGCAGTCGGGACGCCGAGTCGATGCAGTAGAACGCTCGTCGGGCACCAGCCCACGGCCGCGTCGAATAGCAGGTTGGCTCCCACGAAACCGGTTAGGACTCTCCATCGCTTGGAATGCATGCGGCCAAGGGTTAGTGTCACCAACACCACGGAACCGGCCATGAGGTGCAGGGTCCGTTCGAGGGTCCACCTTCGTGGCCGCGGTACCTGAAAAGTTCCGCGCTCGATCGGCGCCGAACCTTGGTTATTCGTCATCAAATTCACACCAATCTGTAACGCTTGGCGCTATAGCGCGGCGAGGTCAGGTGTCGGCATAGTGCGCGCGACCACCGTAACCGGCGCCCGGGCGCCATCCATGAGAAACCTTGACGCCGATGGCTCCCGTGCGCTTTTCCAGGCATGCTCCGGCGCGCCAGCATTATTGGGAGTAACGCGATGCCCGATGCAACCTTCGCAATCGCCTATGACACCGACGGCCATCATGATGAATTCCCTAGTACTGCAGCCGTGAGAGGAGCCTTGGGTCTCCACGCCGCGCTACTCGGCGCGGCGAAGCCACGGCAGCGGCGAAATCATCTGTCGTAGCGCGATGTTGGGTTTGTGGCGACGTCCTGTTGAGGGCATGGGGGACGGCCCGGTGATGGGTGTCTCGTTTCATGACCTCAACACTATCCAATACCTCCAGGGGTATGCTAGCAGCGTTGTGAGTTAGCGCGCGCGTCGCACCGATGCCGTTCTCGGGGTCTGGCTGCTCAACTATGCGGTGAATTATCCATGGCATGGGTCTCGGCGTGGTCGGCCGCGCTGCGCCACGGCGGGCACCGAAGTGTGAACAACATCCGGGTGCACCGGTTGTGGGCCGACGAGCGCCTGCAGCGGCGCGCGTGCACAGCCCGCGTATACGCAGCGGCCAGTCGTCGTGCCCGCCCAGGGGTGCGCCGATGCGTCGAACGTAGTGTAGGCCTTGGATTTCCAGTTCGACTCCACCATCGACGGCAAGGCGACCAAGATCGCGTCGATGGTGGAGACACCCACGAGTCGCTGCTGAACATCGCCCAACGCTCCATCATTGCCGAGCGGCTGATCACTGAGTGTTCGCCGCTGCCGGCGGGCCGCCCAAAGTGGTGGAGACGTACAATGGGCTGGAGCTGATTTCCCAAGCGCCACAACAAGTTATACGCTGGAAAAGTCGGACTGTCCTATATCCCGCCCGGCGCGTCATGGAACAACAAAGCTTTGCGTCTCGGCGCCGATCTCAATATGACCTACGCTGGTCACGGTCGGGCTGGGCGGTAGATCTCCAACTGGCGCCGACGCCAGCGTGCGATGAACTCGGCAATCTCGTCGGGATCATCAGCGAGTCTAAGCAATTGGACGTCGTCGTTCGAAACCATTTCGGGCTCGAGCAACTGCTCGCTGATCCACCGTTCCAATCCGCTCCAGTGCTGCGACCCGGCAAGCACGACCGGGAAGCGGCGGATCTTCTCGGTCTGTATGAGCGTCAGCGCCTCGAAGAGCTCGTCAAGCGTTCCGAATCCTCCCGGAAACACCACAAACGCCTGCGCGTAGCGGATGAACATCACCTTGCGGACGAAAAAGTACCGGAACCGAAGCGATAGATCGACGAAGGGGTTGGTGGCCTGCTCGTACGGCAGCTCGATGGCCAAGCCGATCGAGCGCACTCCTGCCTCGCGGGCCCCCTGGTTAGCGGCCTCCATGATTCCGGGGCCGCCGCCGGTGATGATGTCGAATCCCCGTTCGCCAAGTCGGGTAGCCAGTGTGCGCGCAAGTCTGTAGTGCGGATGATCCGGCGGTGTGCGCGCGGAGCCGAAGATCGACACGGCCTGCGTTACCGTTGTGAGTCTCGCAAAGGCGGCCGCCACCTCATCGCGGATCCTGGCCACACGATCGGGATCCGTGCCGGCTAGCGGCGGGAAGCCCGGCCCCAGACAGCACAGCAGCTCCTCATCACAGGTCGATGGGGTGTGTGCTGTCGACTCGGGCATCTGCGCAATCATCCCACTGCGATCACGTGCATGTGATTGCAGCGCCCCGACGGCGGTCCTGAAGACCCGAATTCAGCTTGTTGCGCGCGAACCGCGGGGGCAGAGCACACGGTACCTCGCACAATCGCACGCGTCGCAGGCGTGCCATCCGTAGTGCGCATGTCACCTTCGATTGAGTACCAGCTGTCCCGGCCATACTCATTCCTCTTTGTACCGTAGCTCGCCGGGGGCATTAAGTGAGAGGAGCGAAGCCATACTTGTGGACCATACCCTACAGGGGTATGCTATCAACCAACTAGGTAGAAAGTATTGCCAAACTCGAGAGGGGGAAGCGACGTGAACACCGTCACTGTCACAGTCACCGGCATGAGCTGCGCGCACTGCGCGTCCTCGGTGCGCGATGAGCTCGGCAGCATCCCTGGTGTCACCGCGGTCGATGTAGACCTGCCCAGCGGCGCTGTCACCGTCGAAAGCGACTGTCCCGTCGACAACGACGCGATCAAGAACGCCGTCGCAGTGGCCGGCTATGAGCTCGCAGGCTGACTGGGAATCCTTCAACAGGCGCGCAGGCCAGTTCCGCAGCACGTTTCGTGGGCGCCTTTGGTTAGGCCGCATCCCTTCTACTCTGGCGCATCGCGATGCTCTATGCGCCCGTTAGGTATCGAGAGGAGACATCGTGTATCCCGTTGCCGCGCCGAGCGGCCATGTCGAGCTGTCGATCGACGGTATGACGTGCGCGTCGTGCGCGGCCCGAATTGAGAGGAAGCTCAACAAGCTCGACGGCGTCACTGCGACGGTCAACTACGCAACGGAAAAGGCCAACGTGGACTACGTCGGGGGGGTCACGCCGGATCAGCTTGTCGTGGCGGTCGAAGAGGCCGGCTATACGGCGCAACTGTTGCAGCGCAAGGCCAATGCCCCCGAAGGCGGCCTGAATACGCCGGACGAGGACGACCCCACCGCATCGCTGCGTCAACGGTTCTTTGTTTCTCTGGTACTGACCCTGCCGGTGATCGCGATGGCCATGATCCCGGCATTTCAGTTCGCCAACTGGCAATGGTTGTCACTGACACTGACCGCCCCGGTGGTGGTGTGGGGCGGTTGGCCGTTCCATCGAGCCGCGTGGGCCAACCTGCGGCACGGCACCGCCACCATGGACACGCTCATATCCATGGGGACGATCGCCGCTTTCGGCTGGTCATTCTACGCGCTGTTCTGGGGCACTGCGGGGATGCCCGGCATGAGGCATGCGTTTGAGTTCACGATTACCCGCAGCGACGGCACCAACAACATCTATCTGGAGGCCGCGAGCGGTGTTACGACGTTCATCCTGGCTGGCCGATTCTTCGAGGCGCGCGCCAAACGCCGGGCCGGTGTCGCGCTGCGCGCCCTGCTGGAACTAGGCGCCAAGGATGTCGCCGTACGCAGAAACGGTGTGGAGCAACGTATTCCGGTTGAACAACTCGCGGTCGGTGACGAGTTCGTCGTCCGGCCGGGGGAGAAAATCGCTACCGACGGCGTGGTCATCGAGGGCGCCTCGGCGGTGGATGCGTCGATGCTGACCGGCGAATCGGTTCCTGTCGAGATCCGGCCTGACGACCACGTGATCGGCGCTACCGTAAACGTCGGCGGCCGAATAGTGGTGCGAGCAAAGCGGATTGGAACCGACACTGAACTGGCGCAGATGGCCAAGCTAGTGGAGGAGGCCCAAGCCGGAAAGACCAAGGCGCAACGACTGGCCGACAGGATCTCGGCCATCTTCGTGCCTATCGTCATCGCTTTGTCGTTGGCGTCACTGGGATTTTGGCTAGCTGCCGACGGATCGGCTGCGACGGCGTTCACGGCCGCCGTGGCGGTGCTGATTATCGCCTGCCCTTGCGCCCTGGGCCTGGCCACGCCGACCGCGCTGATGGTCGGCACCGGCCGCGGCGCACAGCTCGGCATCCTCATTAAGGGTCCCGAGGTGCTGGAATCGACCCGACGGGCCGACACCATCGTGTTCGACAAGACCGGCACGGTGACGACCGGCGAGATGACCCTGCTCGATGTGGTAACCGCTGCCGGCGAACGGCCCGATCAGTTGCTCCGGCTGGCGGGTGCATTGGAGGCCGCGTCCGAGCACCCCGTCGCCATGGCGATCGTCAAGGCCGCTCGTAAGAGGGTCGGTGAACTTCCTGCCGTCGAGGATTTCATCAACTTCGAGGGACTGGGTGTCCAAGGCGTGGTCGAGGGACACGAGGTGGTGGTGGGCCGCGAACGTCTGCTGGCTGAACGGGCCCAGCACTTACCGGACCGACTCGCCGAATCCATACGCCAGGCCGAGTCAGACGGTAAGACTGCTGTCGCGATCGGCTGGAACGGCAAGGCACGCGGGGTGGTAGTGGTCGCGGACGCAGTCAGGCCAACCTCTGCCGACGCCATACGCCAGCTGCGCGCACTCGGTCTGACGCCGATCTTGCTCACCGGTGACAACAAGGCCGCGGCACGTACGATTAGCCGTCAGGTCGGCATCGACCGTGTCATCGCCGAAGTCCTGCCACGCGACAAAGTGGACACTGTGCAGCGGCTGCAGGCAGATGGCAAGGTCGTGGCTATGGTCGGCGACGGTGTCAACGATGCGGCCGCGCTGGCCCAGGCCGATCTTGGACTCGCGATGGGCACCGGCACCGATGTCGCCATCGCGGCTAGCGACCTGACCCTGGTCCGCGATGACTTGCTCGCGGTTCCCGATGCGATCCGGCTTTCCCGTAAAACGTTGTCCACTATAAAAGGAAATCTGTTTTGGGCCTTCGCCTACAACATTGCCGCGTTGCCACTTGCTGCGGCCGGGCTACTCAATCCGATGCTGGCCGGCGCCGCGATGGCATTCTCGTCGGTGTTTGTCGTTACCAATAGCCTGCGACTCCGCAAGTTCCGAGCCGGATAGTCAGTGAACCTTTGCAGCCTGCGCAACCGGCTTCCAGAGCAACATGCCTCAACGCCCATCCTGGCGGACTGAACCGTCCCGGTTTCTTGCACACCGTGGTGTACCGGTGTGCTGCCCGGATTGCGTCGAGCGTAGTACTTGGCTTCGGCTTCCATGAGTGGGATGCGGCCAAGGCGGTGCATAAGCCGGGAGGCGTTGTATCGGCCCACCCATGCCGAGGCGACGTCTTCCAGGTCAGCCAGGGTGCGGATCGGCCCGCGACGAAATGGGCTGCAATTGCGGATGCATACGGTCGTGTAGAGCCCTATCGTGGTTTCACATAAGGCCCTATCGAGCGCATCGCCAATGCTTCCTATCGACGGCCGCAGTCCGGTGAGCATCAGTGTCTCGCCGAAATGTATTGCAGTGTATTGACTTCCGGCGTCCGAATGAGCCGGATCCGGCTCGATTCGGATCGCGGCAGCCAGTACCCCGCCCACTACATGGCGGCGGCCTGCGCCGCACACGGGCTTTGTCGCTCCATGGGCGCGACCGGGAATCTGCCTGTTAAAGCTGGGACAACGCCGGCGCCGAGTCGCTGTGGTTGACGTTCAAACACGAATGCTACTACCGGCACACCTACGCGATAAAAGCAGAAATAATTGCAGCAGTTGACAATTAGATGTACTTATACAACAATCAACGCAGGCATTCAGCAATCGGGACGCGTTCACCTATCGACTACGAGCGGACGCTGAAGGCCGCCACGGAAGCAAGTTAACCGTGTCCACTTTTTCGGGGGAAGCCCACACACCCACCGGTGCAACGTCTCCGGGCTCATACCCAACCTGCCCGCGATCGCCTTGATTGCCGCCCACTGGGTCTCGTAGTCGCCGACGTGCTCGAAAGACCAACCGCACCGCTCTAGTCTTGGTGTTCCCGTTCGTACCTGATCGCCATCGCGCCAACCCTTCCCTCAAAGGAAGGTGTGCATAAACAAAACCCGGGATGGTTCACGACCTGACTTCGGTCATTTAGTGCGTAGGTCGGCTCCGCTGATTTGGGCGAGGGCGTCGCGTAGGTCGGCGGGCAGTGGATCGGCGGCGGTGAGGGTGTGTTGGCCGGCTCGGATGTCCACGGTGCGGTATCGGCGTGTGGTGCGCACGAATTGCCGGATACTCCAACCGGTTTGGTGTTCGATCCAGTGGCTGACTGCGAGCGCGGCGAACACGATGTTTAGGTGGGCCTCGATGGACTCGCGTTTGTGGTGGTAGATCGGGCGGGCGGCCAGGTCGTGCTTGGACATCCGGAACGCCTTCTCGATCCGCCACAACTGGTGATACGCATCGATGACGAAGTCTGCGGTCTGGCCGGTCAGGTTGGTGGTGTAGCCCTTGATCCCGGCCAACTCGCGGGCTTTGGCTTCTAACTCCCGGTTCACCGACCGGTTCTCGCCGGTCACGGTGATGAACCGGTTGCGTTTGAGGGGGGCCTTCCCGTCGACGGCGGCCTGGGCTTTGGCTACCTGCTCATCGATACCACGCAGGGTGCGCCGGGCCCGGTCAGCACGGTACTGGTAGAAGATGACCCGGTCGGGGATCCCGCGGGCCTTCTCCTTGCTGCTGGCCAGCCAGGCCTGGGTGAAGATGTGCCCGTCAGGGATGTCCTCGCCGGGATGCTTGTCGCGCCATTCGCGTATGACGCCGGGCAGGAACGGGATCCTGGAGCCGAGGATGAAGGTCAGCCCGGCGGCGTAGATCGCTTTCTGGTTGTCCTCGGAGATCATGCCGGCATCAGCGACCACTGTGACATCGGTGAGTTGGTGGGCCTTCTTGAAGGCGTTGATGACGGGCAGCATCGTCTTGGTTTCACCCTTGTCGCCTTCAAATGCGTGTACTGCCAATGGAAATCCAGTCGCATCGGTGAGCAGGCCGATGGTGATCTGCGGTTCGAGCCGACGTTCTTTGGAGAATCCGGGCTCGCGGAATCCGTCGGCCTTATCGGTCTCGAAGTACAGCGTCGAGACGTCGTAGAGCACCAACGACGCCGGCCCCAACGCCGCCTGAACCGCGCACGCCTTGGACAACGCCCGGCCGAAAGCCGCTGTGGCGAACCGCGGCAGGTGCCGGGTCAGGGTGCGGTAGGACACCGTGGCGATACCGGTCTCGGCCAGTACCCGCAGCGAGTCGGCCTTACTGGTCGGCTCGATGATCCGGGCCAGCACCAGATCCCGGAACACCTCATCGGCTCCAGCGGCCCGATCGAAGCCAAGCCGGACATACGCAGCGCACAAGCTGTCCCACAAAAACGCCATCCGCGAAGAGACGATTTCCAAAGAGGCACCGGATATTTCGGTGTCACCGACATCAAGGTCGAGGGTCTGCTGACCTCCAGTAAGCCGCCGTACGGCCGCCGTCTTGAGTGCTTGCAATTCCACCGCGTCATGAGCCGAACCCACATGCTCGATCGAGCGTGCACCGCGCCGCGACGACCACACAATCTGCACCGCTGTCGCCCCCGACTTGGTCCTCACCGTCCGCATATAGGCCACTCCGGCACCCTACGAACCCATCCGTTAGTGCACACATTCCGGCCCCAACGACCACAAAACAGCAGGTCCAAGCGTCGCGCCAACCCCAAACCGGAAAAGTGACCGAAGTCAGGATAAACA
This sequence comes from Mycobacterium pseudokansasii, assembly GCF_900566075.1. NCBI lineage: Bacteria > Bacillati > Actinomycetota > Actinomycetes > Mycobacteriales > Mycobacteriaceae > Mycobacterium > Mycobacterium pseudokansasii. Next base: position 2,486,202 of record NZ_UPHU01000001.1, read on the forward strand.
AAACCCGGGATGGTTCACGACTTCGCCACCGAAATTTCGTGGTCATTCACAACAGTGTGCGTCTGAGTACCCGCAAGTCCAGCAGTGCCGGCCTCGAAGCCTATTGGGCTAGCGGCGTTGGGTTGAAAGGTTATTGGCCTCACGATTGAGTAGCCATCGCACAGCGACCTCAACCGTTACAGCGAAGCCAGTATTGTCTGCATGGTGTCAATTTCCTGCTGCTGGCTGGAGACGATGGAACGGGCCACTGAGATCGCCGCGGGATACTGACCGGATTCGATCTCGTTCTGCGCCATGGTGATGGCGCCGCGGTGATGTTGGATCATCTGTGTCAAAAACAGCTTGCTGGCTTCCACGCCTTGTGCGTTTCTGAGTGCGGCCATGTCCTCTTCGGACATCATCCCACCCATTGCTGGCACTCCGCTGTGGCCCGGCATAGTGGTGTGGCCAGGCATCCCACCGTGGTCTGGGGTCATCCCGGGCATGCTCGGCATGGTCGACATTCCCCACTGGTTCAACCAGGTTTGCATCTGCTGAACCTCGGGGCTTTGCGCTGCCTTGATCTGGTTGGCCAGATCCACGACACGCGGATCAACCCGTTGCTTGCTCAACAAGATGTCGCTCATCTCGATTGCTTGCTGGTGATGCTGAATCATGTTCTGCGCGAACCCCATATCTGCTGGGTTGTGGGCGTCAGCGCTTGAGGGCGGAGTCGAGGGAGCCGACGTCGTGCGGCCGGCCTGGTCGTTGCGGGAATCAGTACACGCACCGACGAGCAGCGCCGCCAGCGTGATGACAGCGAAGGCGAAACTTCTTATTCTCATTAGGGGCCCTTTCCTGGGTTCCCGGCGGCTTGGTTGCGACCCTGGCCGCTGGATGACATCACGGCCGCACTTCGGTGTTCCCGCCGGCGGCGCGGTTCAATCCCGCACCCCTCACCGCATTTAGCCGCGTTAGGGGCTAAATGTCTGTGCTGTTATGGGATGGTTTCCCGTGGGCGGTCATGGGTGGAACAGTTGTGTTGGGCAGGGCAATGTGGACCCGGCATCGGCGTTCAGCGCATTGGCGGCATACCACGGGTGGTATGCCGCCTGGGTGGTGGGTCTTCTTTAGCCCAGTGACGCCAAGAGTTCGCGGCATGCCTGTTCGCATCGACTGCACACCTCAGCGCAGATGCGGCAGTGCTCGTGGTCGGTTGCATGCCTTTCGCACTCGCCTGCGCATGACTTGCAAGCAGTTGCGCATGTTTCGAGTACCGTCCTGGTGAGGTTGGCATCGTAGCCGGTGTGGCGGGACAAGACGCGGCCCGTTAGCTCGCAGATGTCCGCACAGTCGAGGTCGGTGCGGATGCATTTTGTCAAATGCGCGACCGAATCTTCGCTCAGGCAAGCATCTGCACACGCCGTGCAGGCTTGTCCGCATTCGACACAGGCGTCAATACAGGCGGTCAGCTTGGCTTCATCGATTCGGCCGAGATCTTGTGGGTAGGTCTTTAGCATGTTCCCGCTGGTACTCATGCACCCTCCTCTAGGTCGGTGGTGGATGTTTCCCTGGAAACGGTACCCGAGCCCGGTATCGCCTAACCCTGATGGCATGTGTTCATCTCGCGCCTGAGTTGGCTGCTGCCAGGTGGCGTTCCAGCTATCGGGCATCCCGATTTCAATCGTCGCAAGCCGCAGGCAGTTACCGACTGCGCAGTGCGCCAGCCAGCCCGGTGATGGTTACTCATGGCGCTACCATTGTCCGGGCCCGGTCGAACCTTCTCGGATACGGTACACCCCTATTGTATTCTCCGGCCGTGGACCTAGCGGGAGTTTCCGGCCTTTCTTGATTGTGGGTCTGGTTTCGCCTGGTGGGATGGCTTTTTCGGGCAGCGCTGGTGTATTACCCAACTCGCTGTGAGGGGCCCGGCGGGGTCAGCGGGTGGGTGCGTATTGGTGGATGTCGAACAGGTCGGCCAGTTTCTGTTGGGTGGGGGTGGTGTCGGTGAGCATGCGTTGCACGCGGGGGCGTCCCTTGCCGCCGTCGTGGTAGAGCAGCACGGTTTCTTCGATGCCGGCGAGCTGGTCGAGTAACTCGCGCACGGACAGGTGCAGCCCAGCCTGGTCGGCGTGGCGGCGCATCAGGTGGGCGACGGCCAAGGCGAGCACGCAGTAGGACACGTGTACGCGGATCTTGGAGTCGGTCCAGTGGTGCATTGGGCTGAACGAGACCACGTGCGGGTCCTTGAGCTGGCGGAAGCCGAATTCGGCGTCGGATTGGGAGCGGTAGGCGGCCACGATGTCGGGCACCGGCCAGTCGCGGTTGGTGAACAGGATCCGTTTGCCGAAGATTCGTTGTTCCAAGCGTTTTCGGGCTTTGCTGTCGGTGTGCCAGGCCAGCCGCAACTCGGCGGGCTGCTCGCCGGTGAGGGTGACGGTGATGATATCGGCCACCCAGCGGGGTTTGCAGATCGCAGCGATCTGGGCCTGCACCTTGTCGCGGTCGCGGCGGGTGTGGCCGCGGGCCAGGCGGGCGGCCAGCTCGGCCAGCCGACGCCGCGCCTTGGCCAGGGTCTGGTCCAGGCCGCGGGCCTGCTTGGCCGCCAGGTTCGCCGAGTGGGTCAGCACCGCGCGGCGGGTCACCCCGAGCGCGGTGACGGTGGTGTCGACGAAAGTCAGCCCGGGATAGCGGTCTTCGTCGACGACACGGTAGTCGCGCGCCGGGATGCCCAGCAGGTCGGGGTGATCGCTGGGCGGCAGCGACCCGACGAACCCGATCCCGTGCTCTTCGACGACCGTGTGGTTGTCGCCGCTGTTTTGCCCGGCGTCATAGACCACGGTCAGCGACTCGACCGAGGACACCAGGTCGCGGTAGCGGGCCACCAGCTCGTCGATGACCGTGGGGAACTGGGTGACATCAGGCCGATCACCGGGATAGGCGTGGCTGATCACCGGCACCCCGCCGTCGCGGGTGATGACCAGCGCCAACCCGACCAGCCGCAGATCGGTGCGTTTCTGTTTGGCCTTGCCGCGCTGCGCGATCGACGCCTTCGCGTTGCCGGTGTCGATGAAGGTGGCGAAGTTGGTCATGTCCAGCGCCAGCCCGGTCAAATCCAGCCCGAACTCGCCGACCATCGCCCGCCCGAGCCGGGTCTCGATCTCGCGCAGCTCGCTCTCGCCGAGGCGGTCCATCGCGTCCCAGAACCGGCGGTGATCCAGCGCGGCGCGGCCCAGCTTCACCCATCGCGGCCCGGCCGTGCTGGCCCACCAGTCGGCGAATTCGCGTTTGGAGCACGGGTCGACGATTCGGTTCGCGCATGCCAGCGCGATGTAGGTGCCCACCGACGCGGCCGCGTCCGCGCGACGCGGCGCCACCTCGTCGACGATCCCGGCCACGTCCAGCCGCCTCAGCGTCGACCACACCGCCGCCAGATCCCCGAACTGCTTGTGCTGGCTGCGGATCGGCTGCCCGCTCGGCGTCGCCGACAGCTTGGCCAGCACCTCATCGGCGCTGCCCAGATACTGCTGGGACACGATGCGCGGCTTGCCGCCCACCCGCGCCGATTCCACCAGGTAGTAGTAGGTCTGCTTGCCGCGGCGCTTCCCCACGATCGACGCCATATATGGGTAATACTCTCTCGTCACACAAACCTCAAGCACCACAACGAAAGACACGCCGATCAACTAAAAAGGCCGGAAACTCCCGCTAGGGTTCCCAAAAGTATGTAGGTCGGCTTCAGCAACTGCGACCCATCCAGGGCGTAACCGCTGGCGTTGACCCCGAGCTCGAAATCGCCACCGGTCGATGTCGAACTGTCGATAGCCCACCCCGGGTGGGGTGGGGTATCGTGGACGGGTGCAGTGTTGGTGGGAGTTATGAGCAACGAATTGACAGCCAAGAAAGACGCGGCACTGAACCGGTTGAAGACGGTTAGGGGCCACCTTGACGGAATCATTCGAATGCTGGAGTCCGACGCGTACTGCGTCGACGTCATGAAGCAGATCTCAGCAGTTCAGTCTTCGCTGGAGCGGGCAAACCGGGTCATGTTGCACAACCACTTGGAGACGTGCTTTTCCGCGGCGGTGCTGAATGGCCGCGGACAGACGGCCATTGACGAGCTGATCGATGCGCTCAAGTTCACGCCGACGTTGACCGGCCCGCACTCGCAGCTGAACGGTGCCGCAGTCGGCGAGCCAAAAGCGGCCGAGTCGCTGACGGATCCAAGCACGGTCTGACGAACACCAGCTTCTTGTGACGGGGCAACGATATGAAGGGAGCAAATTCGCATGATTGGGCATGGGCTTTTGGTGAGGGCGGTACCCACGGTGGTGACTGGCCTGGTAGGGGCCGTGGCGTATGAGGCGCTACGCAAGGCGGTGAAGGCTCCCCTGCGGAAGGGGGCCGTCGTCGCTACCGCCTGGGGCATGCGTGTCGCCCGCGAGGCCGAGCGTAAGGCCGGCCAAAGCGCTGAGCTGGCCCGGCTGACGGTGGCCGACGTGATGGCCGAGGCGCGGGAGCGTGCCGGGGAGGACGTTGCACCGCTGACGGTGGTGGACTCGGGCGAGCACCATGACCACTGATGTCCTGGATGCTGCCGACGTCGCGCTGAGAGTTGTATCCGACGCGGCGGGTCGGATGCGGGTGCACGTCAACGGGTTTCGTGTCGATACGGTTCGTGCGGTCGCGATCGAGGAGACGGTCGCCGAGGTGGCCGGGGTGCAGGCGGTGCAAGCCTATCCGCGAACGGCATCGGTGGTGGTCCGGTATTCGCCCGAGCAATGCGACATCGCTGCTGTGTTGTCGGCGATCGGCAAAGCAGAGCACATCCCACCAGAATTGGTGCCCGCGCGTTCCCCGCATTCGGCTGATGTCGCCAACACCGGTGTGGTGCGCAAGATTCTCGGTGGAATTCGTCGCGTACTAGGCCGCTCGTCGGATGCCAACACGCTGGGCACGACGGTCGGTGGCAGCAGCTGTCACGAAGGGTCGGTTGCTTCTTGCCATGGGTCGCCGGGTCAGGACAGTGGTCGCGAGCGGCGGGGGTGGTTGCGGCGGGTGTGGTTGGCCTTTCCCCTAGGGCTGGCGGCGTTGGCGTCGACAATGTTTTTCGGCGCCTATCCGTGGGCGGGATGGTTGGCCTTCGCCGCGACGGTGCCGGTGCAATTCGTGGCCGGGTGGCCAATTCTGAAGGAGGCAGCGCGGCAGACGCGGGCGTTGACCGCGAACATGGATACGCTAATCGCGCTGGGCACCTTGACCGCGTTCGTCTACTCCACCTATCAGTTGTTCGCCGGAGGGCCGCTGTTCTTCGACACCTCGGCGCTGATCATCGCGTTCGTGGTGCTGGGCCGCTATTTCGAGGCCAGAGCCCAGGGCAAGGCGCGCGAGGCGATCAGCAAGCTGCTGGAGATGGGTGCCAAGGAAGCCACTCTGCTGGTGGACGGCCAGGAGCACCGTGTGCCGGTGGATCAGGTGCGGCTCGGCGACCTGGTGCGGGTGCGGCCAGGGGAGAAGATCCCGGTCGACGGTGTGATCGTCGAGGGGCGCGCTGCCGTTGATGAGTCGATGCTCACCGGTGAATCTGTGCCGGTCGAGAAGACGGTCGGTGATCGTGTGGCCGGGGCAACGGTCAACACCGATGGGCTGCTGACCGTGCGCGCCATCGCCGTAGGGGCCGATACCGCGCTGGCCCAGATTGTGCGTCTGGTCGAGCAGGCTCAGGGCGGTAAGGCTCCGGTGCAGCGGTTGGCAGACCGGGTTTCGTCGGTGTTCGTCCCGGCCGTGATTGGTGTGGCCATCGTGACGTTTGCGGGGTGGACGCTGATCGCGGGCAATCCGGTAGGTGGCATGACAGCGGCGGTCGCGGTGCTGATCATTGCGTGCCCGTGTGCGCTGGGTCTGGCCACGCCGACCGCGATCATGGTGGGCACCGGCCGGGGGGCGGAGATGGGGATTCTGGTCAAGGGCGGGGAGGTGCTGGAGGCTTCCAAGAAGATCGACACGGTGGTGTTTGACAAGACCGGCACCCTCACGCGCGGCCGTATGCAGCTCACCGATGTGATTGTCGGCAAGCGGCGCCAGCCGAATCTGGTGCTGCGGCTGGCCGCCGCGGTCGAATCGGGATCCGAGCACCCGATCGGTGCGGCGATCGTGGCCGCGGCGCGGGAGTGCGGGTTGGAGATTCCGACCGCTAAGGGGTTCGCCAGCGTTGCCGGGTACGGGGTCCGCGCGGAGGTCGACGGCAAGCCAGTGATGGTCGGGCGGCGCAAGCTCGTCGATGAATACGATTTGCTTCTGCCCGATCATCTGGCGGTGGCGGCCATCGAACTCGAAGAGCACGGCCGTACCGCGGTATTCGTCGGCCGCGACAGCCAGGTTGTGGGTGTGCTCGCGGTAGCTGACACCATCAAGGACGATGCCGTCGAGGTGGTTGATCGGCTGCACGCCATGGGGTTGCAAGTCGCCATGATCACCGGCGACAACGCCCGCACAGCTAACGCCATTGCCAAGCAGGTCGGCATCGACCGAGTGCTGGCCGAGGTGTTGCCCCAGGACAAGGTCACCGAAGTTCGGCGGCTGCAGGACGAGGGCCGGGTGGTCGCGATGGTCGGTGACGGCGTCAACGACGCACCCGCTCTAGTGCAGGCCGACCTGGGCATCGCGATCGGCACCGGTACCGACGTCGCTATCGAGGCCTCCGACATCACGCTGATGTCGGGCCGCCTCGACGGCGTCGTGCAGTCGATCGAGCTCTCCCGGCAGACTCTACGCACGATCTACCAGAATCTCGGCTGGGCCTTCGGCTACAACACCGCCGCCATCCCACTGGCTGCGCTGGGCTCGCTCAACCCGGTCGTGGCCGGCGCAGCGATGGGATTCTCCTCGGTCAGCGTGGTGACCAACTCGCTACGGCTACGTCGTTTTGGGCGGGACACATGACGGGGGCTCTCATCGCTAGCGATTCGCAACTGCATGACTCCGTCTCCGGGGCCTGAGTCCGACGGGCCGGCATGATCCATCAACTGATTCTTCGCTGGGTGGTCACTGGGCTGTTCGCGCTACCGGCTGCCGAATGTGGTCTCGCGATCGTCACCAAAGGCCGACCGTGGAGGTCGGTGGTCGGACACGGGTTGCATCTCCTCATGGCGGTTGCGATGGCGGTGATGGCCTGGCCCTGGAGCGCACGACTGCCGTCGACGGGACCTGCGGTGTTTTTCCTGTTGGCTTGCGTGTGGTTCGTGACAACGGCCGTCGTGGCACCCCGACAGACCGCCCCGCGAGTGCTGTACGGATATCACGGCCTGATGATGCTGGCGACGGCCTGGATGTATGTCACCATGAATGGTCATCTGCTCACTGTCCGATCGAGCGCTCAGCACGATATCGCGATGCCGGGAATGGATATGCCGGCAAGCAGCGCGTCGCCGCTATGGGTGGGCGCAGTGAACTGGTGCGGTACCGTCGTTTTTGCGGTCGCAGCGGCTTTCTGGACCAGCAGGTACGTCGTAGAACGCCAGCACGGCGCAGCCCGCTTGAGGACGCTCGGTTCCCTGGGTCAAGCGATGATGGCTTCCGGTATGGCTATCTTGTTTCTCGCCATGGTCTTTCGGATCTGAACAAAGTACCGCGGCATAGAAGATGCACGGTGCGGCAGACGACGTGCTGAGCGTCGCGAGCTGCAAAAACCAGCAAGAGCACGATGATTCGCTGTAAGCCTGGGACGGACGGGACAGCCAGAGCTTAGCCCAGAGAGGCTAATGATGTTCGCGCCCTCTACGTCCCAAATGTGAACACCGACGAACCACGTGACAGCAATTGGCAAGAACGGTCTAAATCCGCTCTACTGCGGCGTGATACACCTCCCTATTTGATGTTGGGGGAATACGCAAACCTCGCGTGTTCCCTTGGCTACAGCCGCGGCTTGCTCTCCTAGTCCCCGGTCGTGCTGTCAGCAGCTTCGACTGTGCCCGCGGCAGGTCCTCGCCGCGATCGGCGCACCCGCCAACCAACACAGCTTTGTGCCAATACCCTAGAGGGGGCAGCGTCTACCCTCGATTGGGAAGCGCCCTCAAGTTCCAATGTTGGTGAGCAGCTATGTACTTTGGGCCCTAAGTCCCTACCCCTCTGGGGTATGATGTGGCATCATTCAACACATGACGCAAACACCAGAATCTGGCGAACCGACCACCGCGACGCAACAGCCCCGGAACGACGATCGATCGGATCGACCGAGGCGGCTGGATCAAGTGTTGACCTGGGTGGGCATCATCAGCGGTATCGTGTTCATCGTTGCCCTGATCTTTTTCTCCGGATTCTTCTTGGGCCGGGCCACACACGGCCCCTACGGCGGGCGTGACGGTGGCTGCTCGATGATGGACTCCGGCGGAAAGATGGGACCCGGCGGGATGATGGGACCCGGCGGAATGATGGGACCCGGCGGAATGGGTCCGGGAGGGTCGATGGGTCCCCAGCCAACGGCCAGCACGACAACACCGCCCGCGCCGCACCCGTAGCTGCAACCGTAGGCCTAGCCAATACCAGTACCGCCCAGTCCATTTAGCCTTCGACGCAGTCACTTTCGTACGTCATCTCCATCGATAGGCACCAGTTGGCGTGGAGCCCGCAGAAAGGGATCAGGACAATGATGACAACACGACACCGGCTCGCGCTCGCAGCCGCCACCGTGGCGGCTACGACCGGGCTGATGCTCCTGGCGCTCCCGCTGATTCCTGCGGTAGACGCCCATATCGATAGCGCTGTAATGGCCGAAATGGGTATGGTGCCCGAATTGCCTATCCCGCCGAGGATCCACTATGGTGCGATCGCCTATGCTCCCACCGGCGAGTGGGGCAAAGCGCGGCGTTACCTAACCAGGGCACGAGCCGATGAAGTCGCATTGGATCAGTGCGGCGTCGATACCTGCAAAGTGCTGATCAGCTTCAAACGATGCGGTGCGGTCGCCTATAACGGTGCGACTTACCAAGGCGGAGGCGGCATCACGCTCAGCGAGGCAATGCAGGACGCCATCGACAAACTCGGCGATGGGCGGATCGTCAACTGGGCGTGCAACTAAGCCCCGGTGCTCTTCCCTTCCGGCCAGAGTGGTGTGGCCACAGAGACACTGGTGCATGTCATGGTTTCGATGGAGGCTCTGCTTTCTGAAGAGCTACGCAGGGGGGCAGGGGGTGGGCGGCTAGTTGCACAGGCTGGCATATGCCGTGCCAGATCGAGGTTAGGGCAGAAAGGCATTGCTGGTTGGTGAGCAGATCACTAACCACCGCCGACGAGGATCCAAGCTTAAGGGCAACATCGATGTCTGTGGCGCTGGTTGGGAGTTTGCCGTCGCTGACACCACGCAGCCGGCGGCGATGACCCGGTCATCGCAAACTGCCACGCAGTCACGGATTGCCCTACCGGCCATTGAGGCACCCGACATAGGGCTCATGTCGCGTCCGGTCCTCCCGGCGGCATGGCGGATGTTCGCGTGCCGACGCGTTCTGCGAGCTGGTTACTTCTGGATCTACTGACGTTTCCGTGGGTTCGCTGACCTGAGGTTTTGGGCGCAACGCCGTGTCCTGCTTACGTTTTGGACTGTTTTCGGGTTCAAGACGAGCAAGGAGGTACGGCGTTGCGCATATCTAGAGTATTGGCTGGCGGTCTGGGTGACCAGAACATGGTGATCGAGGACGTGGCGATCGAGACCGAGACCACGCGCGGGAATACCCCGACGACTCTGCTGGCCGCGGTGCCACGGGTGCAATGCCCCGAAGATGGGGTGGTGGTGGCGCATGTGCCGTGGGCGCGGCCGGGTGCTCGCCACACCTGGGCATTCGAGGACACCTGCGCGTGGCTGGCCGCCCATAGCGCGCTCAGCGTGGCCACGGTGCTGCTGCGCGTCGCCTGGCGCACCGTGGCCACGATCGTCGCGCGGGTGGTCGCTGACGGCCGCGATACCAACGACCTGCTGTCCGGGCTGGTCAGGATCGGTATCGACGAGATCGCCTACCGCAAGGGGCACCGCTATTTGACGTGCGTGGTGGACCACACGAGCGGCCGGTTGGTGTGGGCCGCCGAGGGCCGCAACAGCGAAACGCTGGGGAAGTTCTTCGACCAGCTGGGCGCCGAGCGGGCCAAGCTGCTCACCCATGTCCGCTGCGACGGCGCGGAGTGGATCCACGCCCTGGTGCGACAACGCGCGCCTGCCGCGATCATCTGCCTGGATCCGTTTCATGTGGTGGCGTGGGCGCTCAAGGCACTGGACAAGGTGCGGGTACGCACCATGGTCACAGCCGGGATCCGCGATCGGCACGCGATGTGGGCGACCCGCAAGAACCCGCCGCAGCTGACCGGCGAGCAGCGCAGCAGTCTGGCCGAGATCGCGGCCACCAACAGCGCCCTCTACCGGGCGTATCTGCTCAAAGAGCAACTGCGCGAGGTCTTTCGGGTCAAAGGCGCCACTGGCCGGCAACTGCTGGCCGGGTGGTTGTCGTGGGCGTCGCACTCGCGCATCCCTGAGTTCTTCGCGCTGGCCCGCAGCGTCCGCCGCTACCGTGACCTGATCTGGAATACCCTTGACCACGGGCTGTCGAATGCCCGGTCGGAGGCCACGAACACTCACCTGCGGGCACTGACCAAGCGTGCCTATGGATTTCACAGCCCGGACGCGCTCATCGCCATGGCGCTGCTGACCCGCGGCGGCCTTTGCCCACCACTACCCGGCAGCGCCGCATGAAACCGGACCCACGGAAACGTCAGTAGATCCTTACTTCTGCCCTGGCCCACTTCGTTGCCTCCGGGGGCGCCCTAAGTAGCAGCCTGGATAATTTTCCTGTGACACAAGGTGATTCACTGGTTGCGGAAATTGCACCGCCAAAATTGAAGCGACGTCCCGCTGTCAACAGCGGCCGCGGTGGCCGATGGGTTCCTCCTCCTCCGCCGGTTCGCTGGCCACGACCGCCAAATGTGCTGAATCACTACGGTGCTCGTTAATCTGCAGCAAAACCAGCCGCACGGCCGAGCTGAAGATTTGGGCGACTTTTCAAGCTTTTGCTTCTGGACGCTTGATAATGATAATCATATTCATTAACCCAAGTCCTTGTGCGACTAGGGCTGGCGCAACAGATGGAGTGACTCGAGTGACAAGGCGCCTCATGGGTGAAGATCCGCCGCCAATGCCGCTGGACAGGGTGAGCATCGGCAGGATGAGCGATCGCGGTCGAATCGGTCGATGACCGAGCCAGTGTGGATGGCCTGGCCGCCGGAGGTGCATTCGGCCATGCTCAGCAGCGGCCCGGGAGCCGGCACCTTGCTTTCGGCGGCCGGGGCTTGGTCGTCGCTGAGCGCCGAATATGCCTGGGCGGCTGACGAACTCACTACCTTGCTGGGGGCGGTACATGCCGGGTCATGGCACGGCGCTAGCGCAGACCAATACGTTGCCGCGCATTTGCCGTATCTGGCATGGCTGCTACGGATCAGCGCTGACAGCGCCGCGGCGGCCACCCAGCACGAGGTTGCGGCCGCCGCCTACACCACCGCGTTGGCGGCCATGCCGACGGTAGCCGAGCTGTCCGCTAACCACGCCGTGCACACGCTGTTGGTGGCGACAAACTTCTTTGGGATCAATACGATACCGATCGCCCTCAATGAGGCCGACTATGCCCGGATGTGGATTCAGGCCGCCACCACGATGGCGGCCTATCAAGCAGTGTCCACCACAGCGCTGGCGTCCACACCGCAGACCGCACCAGCGCCGACGATCGTGAAGACCAACGCAGCAGCCGAAGAGTCCGATGTGCCCTTCGAGGGCACCGAGCCGACGGATAACTTCGTTGCCGATACCCTGCGCACGATCACTGCCGGCCGCGTGAATTGGGACCCTCTCGGCCGCACCGTCAACGGGCTGCCCTACGAGGCATATACCGACGCAAGCCAACCTATCTGGTGGGTTGTTCGGGCACTGGAATTCAGTCAAGACTTTCTTTCGTTTGCAAGGCTTCTAGTGGTAAACCCGCAAGCGGCTTTGCAGTATTATGCTGAACTATTGCTGTTCGACTATCCAGTCCACATACCGCAGCTGGCTACCGCGCTGAGCCAGAACCCGCTGCTGCTGGCGGGTCCACTCGGCCAAGCAATATCCGGGATTGGAGCCGTAACGGGCTTGGCCGCCCTGGCTGAACTTGGCGCTCAGCCTGTCGTGCCCGCCGTAGCGCCAGCGTTACCACCCTCCGCGGCCGCACCGCAGATGTTGCCGGTTACTGCGATAACCCCCACTGCCGCCGCGCCGGGCTCAGCCCCTGCGCCACCAACGGCGCCCGCACCTTCTGTCGTCTCTGCCACTGCGGGTCCGGCACCGACCCCCCCGACGACCGCCGCCACGGGTTTGAGCTACCCCTACCTAATCGGTGGTGGTCCCGGCATGGGGTTCGACTCGGGGATGAGTAGCAGCGCCAGTGCCAGCGCTCAAAGGAAGGCGCCGGAACCCGAAACCGCCGCGGCGGCGGCAGCGGCCGCGCGGGAGGAGGCGCGGGCGCGGCGGCGTCGGCGCGCGACGCTGCGCGGCTACAGCGACGAATTTATGGATATGGATTTCGAGGTGGACCCGGAGTGGGCCGCGTCGCCTCACGAGGAGCCACCCGCGTCACCGATGGCCTCGGATCAGGGCGCCAATAATTTTGGGTTCGCTGGCACCGTACGCAAGGAGACCGTTGCTAAGGCGGCAGGACTGACTACGATGGCTGGCGATGACTTCGGCCAGGGGGCGACCATTCCGATGGTCCCGGGCACCTGGAACGCGGACGGGGCCGGCGCGGCACGTGAAGAAAAGCCATGACAGCCAACGACGCACCAGTTCGTCTGGGCGTTCGACGACGTTGCCGTTCTCGAACTTCGCGCCGGGAGCGGACGAGAGCGACGATATGCGGAGCGATCATCGCGTACCAGCGCGATCGCCGGGTCTCGATCAGCTTCTAGTACTGCAGCCGTGGCGATTCCCTGAGCACGTGAGCCGGGGCCGCGCAGGTTGAATCGCCCTGGAAATCCCGGAGGCTCCTGACCTTGGAAACGAGGATGCAGGGATGCCGAAGCAACAGTCGTCTGGGAAGCCCACGGCGCGTCGATACAGCCCGGAGGAGAAGGCCGCCGCGGTGCGGATGGTGCGGACCCTGCGGGCGGAGTTGGGTACCGAGCAGGGAACGGTGTCGCGGGTAGCCCGTCAGCTCGGTTACAGGGTCGAGTCGGTGCGGTCCTGGGTGCGCCAGGCCGACATCGATGATGGGTACGCGCCCGGGGTGTCCACTGCGGAGTCGGCCCGGATCAAGCAACTCGAGTGTCCGTGGCCAAGTGAAAGTCCCCATTGGTGGCCAGCTGTAGGTCCCCACTGATGGCCAGATGGATGTCCCCATTGGTGGCCAGGTAGAAGTCCCCACTTCCTTGCGTGTTCGTGTCGGTCCGGGGAGCTCGTGGCCTGGGCGGTGACGGTGATTGCGCCAACAGTCACCTGCACCACCCAGGGAGTTCCAATTGAAGTCTGCGAGGGAGCAAATGAACATCATCTCGAGCTATCGGGAGCTGGGAACCTATCGCGGGGCCGCCGACTTGTGCGGCACCACCATCAGACGCTCAAGCGCGCGGTCGAGCGCGCTGAGGCCGGTGGGCCGCCGCAGCGCGAGCCGCGGCCGCACAATTTCGATGCGGTGCGCGACGTGGTCGCCGAGCGGGTGGCTAAATCGCGGGGCCGGATCTCGGCCAAGCGGTTGTTGCCGATCGCGCGAGCGGCCGGCTATGCGGGATCACCGCGCAACTTCCGCCGGTTGGTTGCTGCGGAGAAAGCGTTGTGGCGCAACGATAACCGTGGTCGTCGTCCGGGGTGTGGTCGCCGGGTGAGTATCTGGTGATCGATTGGGCCGAGGCCGCGCCGGGGTTGTTCGTGTTCTCCGCGGTGCTGGCGTTCTCGCGGTGGCGGTTTGTGCGGTTCGCCACCGATCAGAAAGCGTCGACGACGCTGGCGATGATCGCTGAGGGGCTGGCCGTGATCGGTGGGGCGCCGTTAGCCGATCGGATGGGCTGTTTGAAGGGTGGGGTGGTCGCCAACGTGGTGGTGCCCACCGCCCAGTATGTCCGGTTCGCAACGCATTACCCGGATTGGTGTGAGGCGGCTGATCCGCAGTCGAAGGGCATTGTGGAGCACCTGTGCGGCTACGCCCAGTCCGACCTGGTGGTGCCGCTGCTCACCGAGGCGGCGGTGTCGGGTGTGTCGGTGAGCATCGCGGCGGCCAACGCGGCCGCGGTCACGTGGTGTGTGGAGGTCAACGCCGCGGTGCACTCGGAGATCGCCGCGGTGCCCGATGCGCGCCTGGCGGTCGAGCGGAAGCTGTTGGCGCCGCTGCCGTCCTTGCGCCTCGAGATCGGCGCGGTGTCGGTGACCCGCAAGGTGGACCGGCTCTCGTGTGTCCGCTACGGCTCGGCCCGGTGCTCGGTGCCCACCCGGCTGATCGGGGCCACCGTTGCCATCGTGATCGACCACGGGGCGCTAGTCGTAGTGGAGCCGGGCACCGGGGCGATCGTGGCCGAGCATGAGCTAATCGCTCCTGGGGAGACATCGATCCTCGACGAGCACTACGAAGGCCCCAGGCCCATGCCCACTCATGGTCCGCGCCCGAAAACCACAGTGGAGCAACAGTTCTGCGCTTTAGGTGAAGATGCCGAAGCGTTTCTGGTCGGGGCCGCCGCGATCGGCAACACCCGCCTGGGTGCGGAGTTGGGGATCCTGCTCGGACTCGGTGCCGCCCACGGCCAAGACAAGTTGGTGGCGGCGTTGCGGCGGGCGGTGGCCTTCGGGCGGTTCCGTGCGGCCGATGTGCGTTCCATCCTGGCTGCCGGCACCGCCGCGCCGCAGCCCTGCCCGGCCGGGGATGCGCTGGTGCTAGACCTGCCCACCGCACCGACCCGATCCCTGGACGCCTACAAAATCGCGGCCACTGATGACGGGAGCGCATCGTGACAACCACAACCGGAACGAAAACCGTTGCCCCCAAGACGGTCTCGCCTTTAGCTGCGGATCTGGATGCGGGGTTGCGGCGGCTCAAGCTCGCGACGGTGCGCCGCACCGCGCCCGAAGTGCTGTTGACCGCCAAGACGCAGCGCTGGACCCCGGAAGAGGTGCTGCGCACCCTCGTCGAGGCCGAGATCGCCGCCCGCGATGCCTCCAACACCGCCAACCGGCTCAAAGCCGCCGCGTTCCCCGTCATCAAAACGATCGAAGGCTTCGACGTGTCGGCCTCGTCCATCCCCCAAGCAACAATTGACTACCTGGCTATCCTGGAATGGATTAGGGCACAACATAATCTGACCATTATCGGTTCGCCGGGTACTGGCAAGAGCCACGTCCTGATCAGCCTAGGTCACGCCGCGGTGCATGCCGGTCACAAAGTGCGTTACCTCACCGCCGCCGACCTCGTCGACACCCTCTACCGCGGCCTGGCCGACAACACCGTCGGCAAGATCATCGATACCCTGCTCCGCGCCGACCTGCTGATCATCGACGAGATTGGGTTCGCCCCGCTCGATGACACCGGCACCCAACTGCTGTTCCGGCTCGTGTCCGCCGCCTACGAACGCCGCTCACTGGCGGTTGGCTCTCACTGGCCCTTTGAGCAATGGGGACGGTTCCTGCCCGAACACACCACACGCGGACTCCGACGGTGTCTATGAGGCCCCGCGCATCCTGGCCGACCTGCGCGATTACGGTGAGCCGGTTTCACGCAAAACGGTGGCGGCATCGCTGCGCCGCCAGAGCCTGGCCGGGATCAGTCCCCGCCGATTCGCGCCGGCCACCACGGTCGTCGACCTGGATGCCGCGGTACCCAAAGACCTGGTAGGCCGTCGTTTTGACACCGGCCAGCTGAATCGCGTGTAAACCAGCGACATCACCTATCTGGGCACCGGTGAGGGCTGGTTGTATCTGTGCGCGGTGCGTGATGGCCCAGCCGCCGAGTGATCGGCTGGGCCATCGACGACTAACTGCACACCGATCTGGTCCAGGCCGCCGTTGAGATGGCCGTGGCAATGCGTGGCGAACTGGCCGAGCAGGTGGTCTTGCACGCCGATCGCGGCTGGCAATACACCTCCGCGCAGCTCGCCCGGTTCGCCCAAGAGCACAATCTGGCCCGTTCGGTTGGCCGCACCGCGGTATGTTGGGACAATGCCCAGCAGGAATCGTTTTGGGCCACACTGAAAGTCGAGTTCTACGACCGATACCAGTGGCCGACCAAATCAGCCGCCAAGACCGCCGTGACCGATTGGATCGAGCGGGTCTATCACCGACGCCGACGCCACTCGTCCCTCGCTATGATGAGGCCGGTCGAGTCCGAAGACCGACTCACTCAGACGGCACAAGCCGCCTGACCCCGTGTCCACCAAACGGGGTCAAGCCCAGGCCCCGTTACGCCGGTCGGCGCCTTCGCCGCCCGAGGCCAGGCCGAATACCACGATTCAGGAGATATCCTCAAGGTCGGAGGTGACGACTGTGACGGATGACCCAACCACAACGCAAGCTCTTGCGTCGCCGATCGAAGCGCCGCCGGTCGTCGAAACGCCCGAGCCGTCGCCCGTCGAGACTCTCAAGTCCAGCAGCAGCGCGTCTCGCCGGGTCCGCGCCCGGCTGGCGCGCCGGATGACCGCTCGCAGCGGCGCCATCAACCCGGTGCTCGAGCCGCTGGTGGCGGTGCACCGGGAGATCTACCCCAAGGCCGACCTGTCGATATTGCAGCGAGCCTACGAGGTCGCCGATCAACGGCACGCCGGCCAGTTCCGGCACTCCGGAGATCCCTACATCACCCACCCGCTGGCCGTCGCCAACATTCTCGCCGAGCTGGGCATGGACACCACCACCCTGGTGGCCGCACTGCTGCATGACACCGTCGAGGACACCGGTTACACACTCGAGGCTTTGAGCGAGGATTTCGGCGAAGAGGTGGGTCATCTCGTCGACGGGGTGACCAAGCTGGACCGCGTGGTACTCGGCAGCGCCGCCGAAGGCGAAACGATCCGCAAGATGATCATCGCGATGGCTCGCGATCCGCGGGTGCTGGTGATCAAGGTGGCCGACCGGCTGCACAACATGCGCACGATGCGCTTCCTGCCGCCGGAGAAGCAGGCCCGCAAGGCCCGCGAAACGTTGGAAGTCATTGCGCCCCTGGCGCATCGGCTGGGCATGGCCAGCGTCAAGTGGGAGCTGGAAGACCTGTCGTTCGCGATCCTGCACCCCAAGAAGTACGAGGAGATCGTGCGATTGGTCGCCGGCCGCGCACCCTCGCGGGACACCTACCTGGCCAAGGTCCGCACCGAGATCATCAATACTCTGGGCGCGTCGAAGATCAAGGCGACGGTGGAGGGCCGACCCAAGCACTACTGGTCGATCTATCAGAAGATGATCGTCAAGGGCCGCGACTTCGACGACATCCACGATCTGGTCGGCATCCGCATCCTGTGCGACGAGATCCGCGACTGCTATGCCGCTGTGGGCGTGGTGCATTCGTTGTGGCAGCCGATGGCGGGACGGTTCAAGGACTACATCGCCCAGCCGCGCTACGGCGTGTACCAGTCGTTGCACACCACCGTCGTCGGGCCCGAGGGTAAGCCGCTGGAGGTGCAGATCCGCACCCGCGACATGCACCGCACCGCCGAATACGGTATTGCCGCACACTGGCGGTACAAGGAGGCCAAGGGCCGCAACGGTGTTCCGCATCCGCATGCCGCCGCCGAGATCGACGACATGGCCTGGATGCGCCAACTGCTCGACTGGCAACGGGAAGCCGCGGACCCCGGCGAATTCCTGGAGTCGTTGCGTTACGACCTTGCGGTACAAGAGATCTTCGTGTTCACCCCGAAGGGAGATGTGATCACCTTGCCCACCGGGTCGACACCGGTGGACTTCGCCTACGCGGTGCACACCGAAGTCGGTCACCGTTGCATCGGCGCCCGGGTCAACGGCCGGCTGGTGGCGCTGGAACGCAAGCTGGAAAACGGCGAAGTGGTCGAGGTTTTCACGTCCAAGGCGCCCAATGCCGGGCCGTCGCGGGACTGGCAGCAGTTCGTGGTGTCGCCGCGCGCCAAGACGAAGATCCGGCAGTGGTTCGCCAAAGAGCGGCGTGAGGAGGCGCTGGAGACCGGCAAAGAGGCGATGGCGCGTGAGGTGCGTCGCGGCGGACTTCCGTTGCAGCGCTTGGTCAATGGCGAATCTATGGCTGCCGTTGCCCGCGAATTGCACTACGCGGACGTGTCCGCGCTCTACACGGCGATCGGTGAGGGCCATGTGTCGGCCCGGCATGTCATGCAGCGGCTGCTGGCCGAGCTGGGCGGTATCGACCAGGCCGAGGAGGAGCTTGCCGAACGGTCCACGCCCACCACGATGCCGCGCCGCCAGCGCAGCAGCGACGACGTCGGGGTGTCGGTGCCCGGCGCCCCGGGTGTGCTGACCAAGCTGGCCAAGTGCTGCACGCCGGTGCCGGGCGACCAGATCATGGGGTTCGTCACCCGCGGCGGCGGCGTCAGCGTGCACCGCACCGACTGCACCAATGCCACGTCGTTGCAGCAGCAGGCCGAGCGCATCATCGAAGTGCTCTGGGCGCCGTCGCCGACGTCGGTGTTCCTGGTCGCCATCCAGGTCGAGGCACTCGACCGGCATCGGCTGCTGTCGGACATCACCCGGGTACTCGCCGACGAGAAGGTGAACATCCTGTCCGCGTCGGTGACGACCTCCGGCGACCGGGTGGCCATCAGCCGGTTCACCTTCGAGATGGGCGATCCCAAGCACCTCGGCCATCTGCTCAACGTCGTGCGCAATGTCGAAGGCGTCTACGACGTTTATCGCGTGACGTCCGCGGCTTAGACCAGGCCAGACCAGGCCAGAAGCGTGCACCGGCAACGCAATTCGAGTGCCGATTCTGCGCTCGCGGCGCCGAACCTGCGTCCAGAGTGCTACATCGTGCAAAGATCAAGCGATCAGCGCAGTCTCGGCAAGCCGCGGGTCGCAGATGTGCCAGGGTGGGGGCTGGCCTGGCGAGCAGACGCAAAGGCCCCCATTTCGCCCGCGAAATGGGGGCCTTTGCGTCTGCTCGGCAACTAGTCGAGCAGCAACGACTTGATGACGACGTCGACGGCGGGCGGGCCGTCCTCGCCGCCGCCCGCGACGCCTGCCTCGGCGATCTTGTCCAGCGTGGCCAGTCCGTCGGCCTGGATGGTGCCGAAAACCGTGTACTCGGGGGGCAGCGCCGAGTCGCGATAGACCATGAAGAATTGGCTGCTGTTGGTGTCGGGTCCCGCGTTGGCCATGGCCAGGGTGCCCCGCGGATAGATCACCGGCTCCTTGAGTTTGGGGTCGTTCGGCGGGTACTGGTTGGTCGGATACTCGTTGGCGAACTGATAGCCCGGCCCGCCGGTGCCGTCACCCTTGGGATCACCACACTGCAGCACCGACAGCGACGGCGACGTGGTCAGCCGATGGCATTTGGTGTCTTTGAAGAAGCCCTGCTGGGCCAGGCTGGCAAAGCTGTTGACCGTGCACGGTGACTCATTGTTGGCCAGCATCAGGCCGACCTTGCCCTGGCTGGTCACCATGCTCGCGCTGATCTGAGCCGGCTCGGTGGGCACTTTGCCGGTGCGCGGCGGCTTGGCCTCTTTGGCGGCCTTGTCGGGCGAGGGCGGGTATTGGCAGTTGGCGCCCAGGTTGGCCGGGGGCTTGAACGCCGGCATCGGCAGGGCGTTGCCAAGCTGCACCGGCGGCAGACCGGTCGCCGAGGGAGAGTTGGGCGCGGAGCTGCTGGGGCTGGCCGACGTGGTCCCCTTGTGGTCGTCCTTGTTGACGAAGACGACGTACACCACCGCGGCCACCACGGCTACCGCGACAACGGAAGCCCCGGCGATTGTCGCGATGCGGCGCCTTTTGGCCTGCTTGGCGCGGCGCTCCAGCTGCCGCTCGAGTTTGCGCTTGGCGGTGGCACGTCGCTGCTGATTGGTCGGCACGGCCGATATCTTTCCATGCTGGCCTGATGACCGGGCTCGGGTGGGCGCTGCATGGGCCATCGTGCGGCCCGCATCGGTGCCTACGGCCTGGGATGGGAAACTGGTAACCGTGTTGATCACCGGATTCCCGGCCGGGGTGCTGGCGTGCAACTGTTATGTGCTGGCCGAGCGGCCCGGAACTGACGCGATCATCGTGGACCCGGGCCAGCGCGCCTTGGGCACGCTGCGCCGCATCCTGGACAAGAACCGGCTGACCCCCGCCGCGGTGCTGATCACCCACGGCCACATCGACCACATGTGGTCCGCCCAGAAGGTCTCCGACACCTTCGGCTGTCCCACCTATATCCACCCCGAGGACCGGTTCATGCTGACCGACCCGATCTACGGGCTGGGGCCGCGGGTGGCGCAGCTGGTGGCCGGGGCGTTTTTCCGGGAGCCCAAACAGGTCGTCGAACTGGACCGCGACGGCGACAAGATCGACCTGGGCAATGTCTCGGTCAACGTCGACCACACGCCCGGGCACACCCGCGGATCGGTGTGCTTCCGGGTGCTGCAGGCCAGCAAGGACGACCGCGACGTCGTATTCACCGGGGACACGCTGTTCGAGCGCTCGATCGGCCGCTCGGACCTATTCGGCGGCAGCGGCCGAGACCTGCTGCGCTCCATCGTCAACAAGCTGCTGGTGCTCGACGACAAGACCGTGGTGCTGCCCGGCCACGGCAACTCCACCACCATCGGCGCTGAGCGGCGCTTCAACCCGTTCCTCGAAGGCCTGGGCCGGTGAGCGAATTCTCGGCCCCCAAAGGGGTACCGGATTACGTTCCGCCGGACTCGGCGCAGTTCGTCGCGGTGCGTGACGGCCTGCTCAGCGCCGCCCGCCGGGCCGGTTACGGGCATATCGAACTGCCGATCTTCGAGGACACCGCGCTGTTCGCCCGCGGTGTGGGCGAGTCCACCGACGTGGTGTCCAAGGAGATGTACACCTTCGCCGACCGGGGCGACCGCTCGGTGACCTTGCGGCCCGAGGGCACCGCCGGGGTGGTGCGCGCCGTGATCGAACACGGCCTGGACCGCGGCGCGCTGCCGGTGAAGCTGTGTTACGCGGGGCCGTTTTTCCGCTACGAGCGTCCGCAGGCCGGCCGGTATCGCCAGCTGCAGCAGGTCGGTGTCGAGGCGATCGGCGTTGACGACCCGGCGCTGGACGCCGAGGTGATCGCCGTGGCCGACGCCGGCTTCCGCGAGCTGGGTCTGCAGGAGTTCCGCCTGGAAATCACCTCGCTGGGCGACGAGACCTGCCGGCCACAGTACCGAGAACTATTGCAGGAGTTCCTGTTCGGGCTCGACCTGGACGAGGAGACCCGGCGGCGCGCGCAGCTGAACCCGTTACGGGTGCTCGACGACAAACGCCCGGCGGTGCGCGCCATGACCGCCGACGCGCCGGTGCTGCTCGACCATCTCTCCGACGTTGCCAAGCAGCACTTCGACACCGTGCTGTCGCACCTGGACGCGCTCGGGGTGCCCTATGTGATCAATCCGCGCATGGTGCGCGGGCTGGATTACTACACCAAGACGACGTTCGAGTTCGTCCACGACGGATTGGGCGCGCAGTCCGGCATCGGCGGCGGCGGCCGCTACGACGGGCTGATGCACGAGCTAGGCGGGCAGGACCTCTCGGGTATCGGGTTCGGGCTCGGCGTGGACCGGACGGTGCTGGCGCTACGCGCCGAGGGCAGGAGCGTGGGGGAGACCACCCGCTGCGACGTCTTCGGCGTGCCGCTCAGCGAGCCGGCCAAGCTGCGACTGGCAGTGCTGGCCGCGCAGCTGCGGGCCGCCGGGGTGCGGACCGACCTGGCCTACGGTGACCGCGGGCTCAAGGGTGCGATGCGCGCGGCCGATCGTTCCGGTGCCCGTCTTGCGCTGGTTGCCGGGGACCGTGACGTCGCGGCCGGCTCGATCGGGGTGAAGGACCTTGCGACGGGAGAGCAGCTGTCCGTGCCGACGGATTCGGTCGTGGCCGAGGTCGTTTCGCGGTTGGGCCGGTAGGTTCTGGGCGGACGTCAGCCGTCTTCCGGCTTGACTTCACGTCGAACTATTGTTCGAATAGAGTCATGCGCTGGGCGGGCCAGAGCGTGGCGGTCAATGGGGCGTCGGTCGACGACGGGGCGCTACCGGGGCTGCAGCGCATCGGCTTCGTCCGCAGCGTTCGCTCGCCGCAATTCGAGGGCATGACGTTTCATGAGGTGCTGTGCAAGTCCGCGCTGAACCGCGTGCCCAATGCGGCCGCGCTGCCGTTCCGTCAACGGCTACCGCGGCTGCTCGCACGCCTGCCGCTACTGTTTCGCCCGTCCCACCCACGAGTACCTCGACTTCGACCCCGGTGCCGACTTCGACACCCAGGTGGTGGTCAAGACGAACGTCGTCGAGGTTCTGCGCCGCGAACTGCGCCGGCCGTCATGGCAGCGCGAGACCGTTGCGCTGGGCACCAACACCGACCCGTATCAGCGCGCCGAGGGCCGTTACGCGCTGATGCCCGGGATCGTCGCGGCGCTTGTCGAATCCGGCACCCCGCTGTCGATCCTGACCAAGGGAACATTGCTACGACGGGACCTTCCGCAGCTGGCCGAGGCGGCCCGACGGGTCCCGGTGTCGGTGGCGGTGTCGCTGGCGGTCGCCGACCCGCAGCTGCACCGCGACGTCGAGCCCGGCACCCCGACACCTCAGGCGCGGCTGGGGCTGATCACCGCAATCCGCGAAGCGGGGCTGGGCTGCCATGTGATGATCGCACCGGTGTTGCCGCAGCTGACCGACTCCGTCGAGCACCTCGACGGGCTGCTCGGCCAGATCGCGGCCGCGGGGGCCACGGGTGTGACGGTTTTCGGGCTGCACCTGCGCGGCTCGACCCGCGGTTGGTTCCTGTCGTGGCTGGGCCAAGCACATCCCGAGTTGGTCGGCAGGTACCGCGAGCTGTACCGCCGGGGCGCCTATCTGCCGCCGAGCTACCGCGAGATGCTGCGAAAACGGGCCGCACCGCTGATAACGAAGCACCGGCTCGGCGGTGACCACCGCCCGTCGTCGCCCGCGGCCGAAGCGGCGGTGCTGCCCGAACTCGTTCAGCCGACGCTGTTCTGACCGGTGCCCCGACGCCCGGGGTGTCAGTGCACGTGCGGCTGCAGCAATGCGGCCTGGCCGGTGGAAATGGGTCGCTGCGCCAACCACTGGCGGGTAGCGGCGTGGGACCGCTCGATGAGCGTTGCCGCTTGTGAGAAATCGGCTCCGGAAATGGAGACCGGACACAGCGGTCGGATGACACGCAGGTCGGCGGTCTGCTCGAAGCGCTCGACGTCGAGGGCGAGGCGATGGTTGACCGCAAGCGATACTGCGTGCAGGACCATCGTCATCGCCGAGGGCGGTGCAGCGGGCAAGGCGCACGAGTAGCCGGTAGGCAACACCCAGACCTGGTCGGCGCCCAGGGTGATCGCGTGCGAAACCGGGGTGTTGTTGACCACGCCGCCGTCCATGAGGTCGCGGCCGTTGATGTTGACCGGCGGGAAGATGCCCGGGATGGCGGCACTGGCGGCGATCGCGTCGATGGCGTCTCCGGATGACAGCAGCACGTCGATGCCGGAGATCACGTCGGTGGCCACGACGTGGAACGGAATCGGCGCATCCTCGAGCCTGGCGAAACCGAGTTCCCTGGTCAGAATCCGCCGCAGCCCCGCGCTGGGGACTAGGTGCTGGCGGCGGCCGAGGAAGCCCAGCAGCCCGGCGACCGGGTGGGTGGGGAATACCGCCTTGCGGGTCAGCGACAGCCACACGTCCGCCAGCGCGCGAACACCGGCGGCGTCGGGTCGGGCGGCGATCCACGCGCCATTGAGCGCACCGACGGAGGTGCCGATGATCAGGTCCGGCCGGATGCCGTCATCGGCCAAGGCCTGCAGCATCCCGACCTGGATCGCGCCGAGGCTCGCGCCCCCGGAGAACACGAACGCTGTGGTCACAGATAGATACTAAGGACTTCGTGCCGCCGCGGCTCAGCCTTCGGCTGAGACCGCAAATCCCAACCGTGGTAACGAATCCGGTAGCGTTTTCGACATGACGAACGTGCGGAAGGTGGCGAGCGCTGTCGCGACGGTAGTGGTTGCCGGAGCGTTGGCGATCAGCACAGCCGCGGCCTCAGCCGCCGATCCAGCCGGCCATCAGGTGACCTACACGGTGACCGCCACCGGCAATCTGACCGGCAATGTCCGCTACATCAACGGCGACCCGCCCAGCCAGTCCGCCTTCGACGCAAACTCCTCGCAGTACCTGACCACCGTGCCGGCCACCTTCACCGCTGACCAGCCACTGGTGTACACCACCACATTGGCAAACCCGAACCAGTGGGCGTTCGTCAGCGCCAGCGGCGGGTGTCACTGGCCGGACTGCGGCTCGGGGAGCCTTCCTCAGCTGCACTGCGAGATCGCCGTGGACGGCCAGGTGGTGGTGACGCAGAACGCGACCACCGGGGTCACCTGCTCGACGCGACCCTGGTAACCGGCTGGCGCGCGCCGCTGCCGCGCCGATCCGCATGGATCCAACCACTGGAATGGGACCGGCAACCGGTGCACGCGGCCTGATCCCGCGGCCGCCGCACCGACGGCCGAATCCGCCCCACAGCTGCCCGTCATAGCAGCCGACTTGTGTTGTCGCTCAAGACGTCGCATGCCGGGTAGGCGCCTTCTCCTGTCGCTTCCCACGGTCTGTGTGCGCGTCAAGCCGACCCGCGCGGGTACTTAGCGCTTAGCCAGGGCACAACCACGTCGCCGGCTGGTGGGCCGGCTCGCTTTCCACGGAGTAGCACATGTCCTTCGTGACCACCCGGCCCGCGGCGCTGACGGCCGCCGCGGGCGCACTACAAATCGCCGGCTCCTCGATGGCCGCCCAGAATGCCGCGGCGGCGGCACCCACCACGGGTGTTGTACCGGCGGCCGCGGACGAGGTCTCAGCCCTGCAGGCCGCACAGTTCGCCGCGTACGGCACCTGGTACCAGCAGGTCAGCGCACAAGCCGCCGCGATTCACCAGATGCTGGTGAACACGCTGGGCAGCAGCGCCGGTCGTATGCGGAGACCGAGGCCGCGAACCGCACCGCGGCCGGTGCGACAACGTTGCCGGGACTCCTCGGCGGGCTGGCTGGGGCGGGATCGTCCCCATCGGGGCCATTGGGCATTTTCAGTGCGCTGACCGGTGGCTCCGGCTTGTCGTCGTCGTCGGGCGCCACCATCGGAACCCCTATCGGATGGGCGCAGAACTTCAGCGCCGCCGCGTCGGACCTCGGTCCAGGTGGAGCCGGGCCAGCATTCGACTGGCGCCGGTACTGTCGCCGCTTCCGACTCGCGGGCTACCGCGGCGACGCCGGTGCTGGCCGGTTCGGGTCAGGCGCGAGTTGGGCCACCGCCGGCGGCCGGGCCGCGAGTTCGGCCCCCGGCCCAGGCGTCGGCTGGACCAGCGCTGCTGCTCACGACGCGGCGGTAACCGCCGGCATGCCGGCCGGCACGGCAGGGCGCGCGGGCCTCGGGTTCGGTACGCCGCGCTACGGCACCAAGCCCACGGTGATTCCCAAGCCGACAGTCACCTAGCACACCCGGCCCACAGACAGGAGCGCACAAATGGTTTTCGGTTTCGCAGCATTGCCGCCGGAGATCAACTCAACCCGCATGTACACCTGCGCCGGGTCGGGACCGCTGATGGGGGCCGCGGCGGCGTGGAACGACCTGGCCGAAGAGTTGGGTACCACGGCCCGCATCTGCCAGTCGGTGATTTCCCAGCTGACCGGCGACCAGTGGGTCGGACCGTCTTCGGCGGCCATGGCCACCGGGGCCGAGGCCTATGTGGCGTGGATGCAGGCCACCGCCGGGCAACTTCAGCATGCGGCTACCCACGCCATGGCCTCGGCGGCCGCATATGAAACTGCCTTCGCGATGACGGTGCCGCCGCCGGTCGTTGCGGCCAACCGGGTGCGGCTGGCGGCTCTCGTGGCCACCAACATTCTCGGACAGAACACGCCGGCGATCGCGGCCACCGAGGCGCAGTACGCCGAAATGTGGGCCCAGGACGCCGCCGCCATGTACGGCTACGCCGGTTCGTCGGCGAGCGCCGGGGTGCTGACTCCGTTGACGTCCCCACCGCCGGCCACCAATCCCGGCGGACTGGGCGCTCAAGCCGCCGCGGTGTCTCAAGCCGCCGCAAGCAGCGCGCAGCCGGGGTTTGGCGGGCTGGTGTCCAGCCTGCCCGGCGCGGTGCAATCACTTGCCGCGCCGCTGGCCGTCTCGTCGGTGACCAGCCCGTTAGACGATTTCTTCAACAACAATCTGGTGATCAATATCGGGCAAGCGGTCTTCGACACCGTGGCGTGGAACATGTTCGCCGTCATCGCATCCTCGATCCTCAACGGAAACACCGTTCCGGCGTCAGGCGCTGCGGCTTCCGCCGCGGGAATGGGCGCCGGTGTCGTCGCGGCGACGGCCAGCCCCGCGGGTTCGGGTGGAAGACCGGTGCTGGCGGGTATGGCTTCGGCGTCCTCGGTCGGCAAGTTGTCGGTGCCTGCCGGATGGTCCGCCGCGGTCCCGGCTGACGATGCCGCCGCGACGCTGACCGGCTCGGGCTGGGCCATCTCTTGCGGGAGAGGGCACGCGGGTGACAACGTTGCCCGCCGGTATGCCTGCGGTTGCCTGGGCCGGACGGGGAGGCTATGGCACGGGACCGCGATACCGAGTCCAACCCAAGGTGATCCCCCCGCAGGTGCTGGGGTAAAGCGAGTTGTGCGCCCCCGCCAAGGGCTGCGACACCCGCTGTCAGTCCGAGATTTCGTCGACGGTGAACCAACGTGACGAACGCGGGTCTTCTTCCTCGTGGAACAGGCTTTCGTAGGACATATCGCCTCCGTTCGCTGCGACTCCTGGATATGACGAGGCTAACAGCGCCGCGTCGATCGCCGCAGCGTAATCACTGTGTCGGCGGCTCCCGTCCGCATCGCCGAACCGCAATGCGCAGCTGGTTTCAGCGACCGGAATGGGCGACGACGACGACCTCCGCGCGCTCGTCGCCGACCGCCCGCAAGGTGTGGCCGACCGACGCGTCGAAGTAGGCGCTGTCGCCGGTGTCGAGTGTGATGGTCTGGTCGCCGTAGTCGAGTTCGACACTGCCGGTGTGTACGAACACGAACTCCTGGCCGGCGTGCTCGGGATGGGGATCGTCAGCGGCATCGCCGATAGGGCGAACCAGGAACGGCGACATGGACTTTCCCAGCAACGTCGACGCCAGCGCCCGATAGCGTCCCCCTACCGGGCCGGCGCGGTCGCTTGCCCGGTCGACGGTGATCTTCTCTTGGGCCGTCTCGTCGGAGAACAGCCGCCCGACATCGGCGCGGGCGGTGATCTGCGGCTGGGCCTGGGGTTCGACGAGATCACCGAAGACAACCTGCTGCTCGTCGACGAGGACCTCAACGTCCTGCACGGAGGCGGTATGGCCAACCCCGCCAACCGTTTTCACAGCTGGATCTATCGGGCGCGTTCCGACGTGCACTGCATCGTGCACACCCACGCCTTCCACGTGGCGGCGTTGTCGATGCTGAAGGTTCCGCTGATCGTGTCGCACATGGACACCACGCCGCTCTACGACGACTGTGCATTTCTCGCCGACTGGCCGGGCGTTCCCGTCGGCAACGAGGAGGGCGAAATCATCACCGCCGCAATGGGTTCCAAGAAGGCCGTGCTGCTGGCTCATCACGGACAGGTGGTGGCCGGGGCCAGCATCGAAGAGGCGTGCTCGCTGGCGGTGCTGATCGAGCGTGCCGCCAAATTGCAGCTGGCCGCCATGGCCGCCGGAACCATCGCCGAGCTGCCCGAGCAGCTGGCCCGAGAGGCGCACGACTGGACGCTGACACCGGCGCGCAGCCGGGCCAACTTCGGCTACTATGCCCGCCGCGCCCTGGCGCGCCATCCGGATGCACTGAGTAGCTAACTCGTTATCCGCCAACAGAATCGGAGGAGCCCCGCTGCGGCCCAACCAGCCGTGCCCAAGATCCACGGGATCATCGCCTACCCGGTGACGCCATTCGCGCCCGACGCAACCGGCGGTATCGACACCACCCGACTCGCGGCTCTGGTCGACCGCCTGGTCAGCTCCGGCGTGCACGCCATCGCCCCGCTGGGTAGCACCGGGGAGCTGGCCTACCTTGACGAGTCGGAGTTCGACACCGTGGTCGACACCACCATTGCGGCCGTCGATCGGCGGCTGCCGGTGATTGTCGGCATCTCGGATGTGACCACTGCCAAGACCATTCGGCGTGCCCGGTACGCCGAGCGGGCCGGCGCCGACGCGGTGATGATCCTGCCGGTGTCCTACTGGAAGCTCACCGAACGCGAGATCGCCCAGCACTACCGCAGTATCGGCGACGCGATCGGAATCCCGATCATGGCCTACAACAATCCGGCCACCAGCGGCGTCGACATGAGCCCCGAGCTGCTGGTCACCATGTTCGACAACATCGAAAACCTCACTATGGTCAAGGAATCCACCGGCGATCTGTCCCGGATGCACCGCATCGCCCAACTCAGCGACGGCCAGCTGCCTTTCTACAACGGCAGCAACCCGCTGGTGCTGGACGCGTTGCGGGCCGGTGCGGCCGGATGGTGTACGGCCGCCCCCAACCTGCGGCCGCAGCCCTGTATCGACCTCTACGATGCGGCGCGGCGCGAGGACCTAGAGAAGGCCCAGCTGCTCTACGACGACCTGAAGCCGCTGCTGCAGTTCATCGTCGCCGGCGGCCTGCCGACCACGGTGAAGGCCGGTCTGGAGTTGATGGGTTTCCCGGTCGGCGATCCGCGAGCGGCGTTGCTGCCGCTTGACGAGCGGGGCCGTGCCGAGTTGCAGGACTTGCTGGCCGGGGGGTAACGCTTGTCAGGACTTTGGCGCCTGAGCTGAGGTGACTTTCGACTCTACGCCGGTGGTCGGTGCGCAGCGGACTATCAGAAGTCATTGTTGACCTGATCGCCGCTGGTGATGTCAAACATGTTGGCGCAGTTGGTATTTAGAGCTAGCGGCGACGGTGAGGTCAGCCGGTTGCTAGGCAGTTCGGGTGCACGATGGCAGCAGATGTCGCGCCGAGACGAGGTCGAAATGGTTCCTGAGTTTGCGTGGTTGCCACCGGAGGTCAATTCGGCGCGGATTTTTGCTGGTGCTGGCGGGGTTGGCCTCGCAGCTGGGTGGGCAGGCGGCGGAGTTGGCGACGACGGCTACGGCGGTGTCGCCGGCGTAGCCGGGTGCGGGTCGATGCCCAAGGGGATGCCAGGCGAGATGATGGGCCGCGGGGGTGCTAATCCGCATGTGGTGCAGGCGCGCCCGAGTGTGATCGCGCGCACCGGGATCGGGTAGGGCCGCGACTTCCGAGGCATGCCGGCTCGGTGACCTGCCAGGAGTTCATCAGCTGGGCCGCAACTTTCCAGATGATCGACGAACAAGCCGACCCCCACGGCCAAACCATCCGAGGGCGTGCAGCGGCGTGCGTGCAAGCCCCCGCCAGCGGGCCGCCGTTCAAGGTCGGGGCGTCGGGCTATCTGGACTCAATCACCGACATCGTGCCGTCGAGGTAGCTCATGACGTACACGGTGTGGATGTCTGGGTCCACGGCGACCCCCCACGGGTACGTGCCGACGGCCACAGTGGCCGTGACCGTGTGCGCCTTTCCGTCGATTACCCATAGTGTGGCGTCCTTGTCGTAGTTCGTGACATAGACGCTGTGGGTCCGGATCCACCGCAATCTCCCACGGCTTCGTTCCGACGGACACGGTGGCGATGACAGTGTGTGTGGACCCGCCGATTACCGACACCGTGTCGTCGCCGCTGTTGGTGACCTAGACGGTGTGGGTTTCCGGATCCACCGCCACCCCGGACGGGCCGCTGCCGACGCGCACGGTGGCGGTGACGGTGTGCGTATTCCCGTCGATCACCGACACCGTGTCGTCATCGTTGTTGGTGACGTAGACGGTGTGGGTGCCTGGATCCACCGCTGCCCCGACCGGAGTGCCGCCGACGGGCACGGTGGCCGTGACCTTGTGTGTCTTTCCGTCGACCACCGACACCCTGCCGCTGACCGTGTGGGTGACGGCGTAGACGGTGCGGGCACCGGAATCGACCGCTACTCCGTTGAGGAGAGATCCGACGGCCACGGTTGCGGTGACCATGTGCGTGACAGGCGCGGTCGATCCCGGTCCTGCCCCAGGCTTCGACGGTCCGGTAGTCGTGGTGCCGGCGCGCTCGTGGCCGGAGTTGATCACCGAAAACCCAAGCACCGCAAGCGCGCCCACAACAAGGAGACTCCCGGCAATGATGGCTACGCGCCTGACCTTGGCGTTCTTCCAAGACCCCCACACCTTCCGAGCCCACGACCCGATGCCGGACTCAGGGAGGTTCGCATAAATGATGCCGGCCGCGACCGATGGTGCCGCACCGATGATCGGGGCACCGCACTCTTCACAGAAAGGCTGGTTCACCGATGTCAGTGGCCCGCTGGGCAGAGAACCACAGCGGGCACGATCGGGGCTCCGCACTCACCGCAGAAACGGCAGTCGTCGGGGTTTTGGTGACCGTTCTCGCACGTCACCATGAGCTAGCGTCCCTTCTTCTGCGGCCTGCGGCCGGGTAAAGGTTTCCGCCGTCATCGATGTCATCAGATTCCGCCCGCGCACGAGAGTCAACCCGAAGCCATCGGAATCAGCAGTTTAGGGCCCACGCCGCCGAATCGATCCAGCGGCTTCCGCTGCCGCGACTGGCCGCCCCTACCGCGGCGGGGTAATCGCGCGAACGGCATGCTGACCGGCGGTCGCGACCCGACGCTCGCGCTTGCCCTCCGCCGCCGCAACCATGTGCGACACCTCCGCCTCTGGCAGAAAGAGGGCCTGCGGCGGCGCGTGCACAGCCATCGCGAGTGGGCTGGCGTGTCGTCGGCGCCGGAAATGGTTGCCAATGCTCCGAAGGTGTTGTGGGCCATGGATTTCCAGTTCGACACCACCATCGAAGGTAAGTCCGTCAAGATCGCGTCGTTGCTCGATCAGCATACCGGCGAAGCGCTGCAGCGCTCGATCACCGCGGAGCGCCTGATCGAGGGAAGTGCGCAGGCGTTCGCCGCGGCCGGCGGGCTTCCGCCGCTGCTGCGCATGGACAACGGACCAGAGTTGGTTTGTCAAGCGCTGCAAGAGTCTTGAGTTGCGCAACGATGGCTCTGCTGTATCCCGCCGGGGACGCCGTGGAACAACGGTCATATCCATTCGTTCAACAATCGGCTACGACGGGCGTGTCTCGACCGCAATCGGCCGCATTGTGCCAGCCACCCTGGGTGAGCAAGCGGCTGGCATCGAGCACCGCTGACCCTGACGATGGGGGACTATTTCGTTCGTGGTGTCGCCACCAGCCATTCCGACGAGTCCGGGTCAGCGGTGTCTAGTCCCATCCCCACCTCTTTGAGCAAGGCTTTGAGTTCGTCGGTTGTCACGTGATGGGCTTCGAACGATTGGGTCAGTCTTTTGTCGTCGTAGTCCAGGGTGAACTCGCCAACGACGGTCCCGTCGTGGTTGGCGAGGATCGTCATCGTCTGAAGCATCTGACCATCGGACCGCTGGTAACTGCCCGGTGGTCGCTGTGCGAACCACTCCAATGGCCGCCACTGGATGATGGCCTTGCCGTCCGGCTTGAGGTGGTGGGCGATGGTCGCCAGGAGGCGCCTGCGGAATTCGAGACCCGGGTAGTTGATCAAGCTGCTGGCCAGCAGGACGGCGTCGAATTTCTCGGCAAGCCGCAGGTGCTCGATGCGGGCTTGGACCGTTCGCCCGGGGCGGACGTGGGCAAGCATGTCGGCGGAGTCGTCCACCGCGGTGAGTTGATGGCCGAGTTCGGACAGCGGATTAGCGATTCGGCCGGCACCGGATCCCAGGTCCAACACCGAGCTTGCCGGGTTGAGCATTGCGGCAATGACCTGCACCTCGGCGTCCCCCGACACCCGGCGGTAGATCTCGACCACGCTGCCGTCGGAGGTTATCGGGCCGCCGGAACCCGGTTCGCCGCTGCTGGGCATGCGATGTACCTGCTGTCCTGTCGTGCGCCGCCGGGCCAGCGGGGATGATGCAGACCTGCCGATCAAATTCCCGCTGGCCCTATCGGCTAGTGGATCCAACCGATGGTCACCGTCAGTCGACGATGTTGTCGACGACGAACGAGATCAACGCGTAGGGCGTCTCGTGTGCATTGAACAAGAGCTCGTGGGACACGATCAATCTCCTTTCTTGATCAATGATTCGTATCTATCAACATCTCCGATTCTCGTTACATATTGGACAAATGTGTATCCCCTCGCTGGGTAAGAAACGTGTCCCCCAGATGGGGGACACGGCGCGCGTCGCCTGACGGGTGAGTGTTATCCCAGCATGACGGGTAGCTCGGCGTATCGATTGAGCAGCGGGATCGGTTCGAGACGAAGCTCCTCCGGGGCGACGGCCAGGGTGAGACCAGGGAAGCGGGTGATCAAGCCGGCAATCGCGATGCGGGCCTCCATCCGCGCGAGATGTGAGCCCAGACAGAAGTGACTACCTCGGCTGAAGGCCAGGTGGTTGTTGGGCTTGCGGGTGATATCGAAGCGGTCGGGATCGTCGAACTCGGCGGGGTCGCGGTTGGCAGACGTCAGCAGCGGCACCACCATCGATCCGCGCGGAATGGTGACGCCGTGCACGACGATGTCCTCGGCGGCGAACGTGGTCGCCTCGGTGCTGCCCACGGTGCCGGTATAACGCAGGACCTCTTCGACGGCGCTGCCGATGAGATCGGGTCGTCGCTGTAGCAGGCTTAGCTGTTCGGGGTGGGTGAGCAGGGCGGCTATTCCGTTGGTGATCACGTTCGGGGTGGTTTGGTAGTCGCCGGTGATGAGCAGGAACGCCATCGCGATGATCTCGTCGTCCGATAGCCGGTCGCCGTTGTCGCTGGCCTCAATCATCACGGTGATGATGTCTTGCCCCGGGTCGCCGCGGCGCTGTTGGACCAGATTCCGCAGATGGTCGACGAACTCGTCCATCCGCTGCGCTGCGCCTTCGCTGCCGCCGGCCAACATCATCTCGAACAGCGAGTCGATGTAATCGTAGAAGGCGGACCGATCCTGAGCGGGTATGCCGACCATCTCGCTGATCACCGTGGTCGGGATCGGCAGCGCATAGTCGCGTTGTAGGTCGATCCGCTGTCCTGCCTTAATCCCGTCGAGCACGACACGGGTGACGGTCTGTACTCGATCGCCAAGGCGTGCGATTGCGCGTGGGGTAAACGGCCGGCTGACCAGTTTGCGCAGCCGCAGGTGCGCGGGATCGTCCTGATACACCATGGTGCCGGTGGTGAGCATGCGGATGGCTTCGGGCAACGGCAGGTGTTCGGCGCCCTCCACGACGCGCCGGATTCGCGGGTCGGTGACCACGTCCACGCAGTCTTGGTAACGGGAGATGAAGTAGACGTCCCGGTCAGGTGGCCGCAGGGCCAGCCGCCCCCGGTAGACCGGGGCATTGCGGCGCATCCAGTCGTAGTAGCGGTGTTGGTCGGCGTTGAACTCCGCCGTGCCTACCGTGATGGGGTGGCTGATCAACCCGGCTCTATCCCAGGTCGGTGGTGGTGAAGGTGTCGCACTTGTTGGGGTCGCCGGTCTGATAGCCGATGGTGAACCACTTCTGCCGCTGCGCCGACGAGCCGTGTGTCCATGTCTCGGGGTTGGTGCGTCCGTTTACCTGCTGCTGGATGCGGTCATCGCCGACCGACGCCGCGGCCGAGAGTGCGTCTTGAATGTCCTTGTCGCTCAACGGCTGCAGGTACGGAACTCCGGTGCTCTGCTGTTTGACGGTCGACGCGTAGTACGCCCAGACGCCGGCATAGCAGTCGGCCTGCAACTCGGTGCGCACCCCGTTGCCGCCGGCGCCCTGCGCGCCTTGCTGGGCGCGGCCCAGCACGCTCAGCAGGTTTTGCACGTGATGGCCGTATTCGTGAGCCACCACATATTCTTCGGCGAAAGGCCCACCGCTGGAACCGAATTGGGTGACCAGTACCTGGAAGAAGTCGGTGTCGAAGTACGCGGTCTTGTCCACCGGGCAGTAGAACGGGCCGACGTCGCTGCTGGCCGGGCCGCAACCGGTGCTGACCTGACCGCTGAACAGCCGCAGATGCGGGCGGGTGTAGCGGTTGGGCATCAGCTGCTTCCATACCGCGTCCAGGGAGTTGCCGGTCGCCACCACCCGGCACTGCACGTACTTGTTGGCGTCGGCGCCGGTCTTGCACCGGCTCAGGTCGAAGCCGGGTGCCACGGCCTCGCGATTGTCAACGGGCTGCTGGCTCATGATGCCGCCGGGGTCGACGCCAAGGAACAGGGCGACCACCACGATCAGCAGCCCGCCGATGCCGCCGCCGATGGCCATCCGCCCGCCGGGAAAACCGCCCGACGACGACGCGGTGCTGGTGTCGATCTGCATACCCTCGTTGAAGGTCATCGCGCGCTCCCCAATCCGGACCGCCTACCGGGTCGAACCAGCCTAACCCTGGTTCCCGGTGGCGAACCGCGCGTCGGTGTATCTGCGCAGGTTGGCCAGGAACCGGCGCAGCGCCAGGTTTAGCAGCGGCCGGAACACGAACATGCCCAGGACCGCCGGGCCGGCGGGCTTTTGCGCCATGGTCCAGGTGAGCCGGCAGCCATCGGGGATAACCTCGACCCGGTAATCCTCGGCAAATGCGGCGACCGCTTGGGTCGAGCATTCATTGAACCGAAATGCCATGCGGTGTACCGGTTCCCAGACCAGAAATTCCTCATTGGCCTCCATGCCCCCGTGCATGTCGACGGTGCGGGTGGTGCCGACGTGATAGGGCTGCGGACTGGTCCAGGTCACCTTCTTGATCGCCGATGCCCAGCGCGGCCAGGCGTCCGCGTCGGCGAGCACCTCGAACAATTGCTCGGGGGTGATGGCCAGGTCGACGCTGCTGCGGAACAGGTATGGCGCCTCACCGGAATCCGGGTCGAGAAAGGTCAACTCGACACGCTCGCAGGGAAACATGACTACAGACATTAAGCCGACATAAAGCCGTCCGGTTAACCCGCCGACTTCGCGTGCCGTGAAGTGGCGGACTTCGCTACCCGGCGACCAGGCGGGCCGCGAACACTCTTACAAGGCGTGACGTCCGGGTCGGAGCGCCAGCGCATCTCCAGCTCGATGAGATCTGCGAAATCTGCGGAGCCTTCCCCGCATTCAGATTGTGGAAACGCGTTGTGACACGTCGTCGGCGCCGGATGGCTGGGGTTGTGTTCAACGACCAAATTTCGGCGCCTTCGGCGGCTGTAACGCCGGCAATCGCCCAGCCTTGCGAAGGCCCGGGCCGCACCAGCTTTGAGAACAATCCCGCGCATATCCGGGAGATGGCCCCAGACAGCGTCGCCGGAGCATACCTTCTGCTGGCTGGTTATGCATGCCGATGACAGTCAGATCACGCGGATTGACGAAGGTGCCAGATGTCGTTTGTCATTGCGACGCCGGACATGGTAGCGCTGGCGGCAGCGGACCTCGCGGATATCGGCTCGGGGCTGACCGCGGCCAATGCCGCGGCCGCGGTCCCGACAAGCGGGTTGGTGGCCGCCGCTGCTGACGAGGTGTCGCAGGCAATTGCGGCGGTATTTTCCAGCTACGCCCAGCAGTACCAGGCGCTGAGCGCTCAGGTAGCCGCAGTGCAGGGCTAGTTCGTGCGGGCGCTGACAGATGCCGGGAACGCGTACGCGGCCGCTGAGGCAGCAAATGTTTCGCCGTTGCAGACCCTGGAGTAATTCCTGCTTGGCGCGATCAATGGCCCTACCATCGCGGGCCGCCCCTTGATCGGTAATGGCACCAACGGGGCCCCGGGAACAGGGGAACCCGGTGGGCCTGGTG
The DNA here is from genome assembly GCF_900566075.1 of Mycobacterium pseudokansasii. Taxonomy (NCBI): domain Bacteria; kingdom Bacillati; phylum Actinomycetota; class Actinomycetes; order Mycobacteriales; family Mycobacteriaceae; genus Mycobacterium; species Mycobacterium pseudokansasii. The sequence goes on from NZ_UPHU01000001.1 coordinate 2,522,169, forward strand.
GTTATCTGTTGGGCAACGGCGGCAACGGCGGCTCCGGTGCCCCCGGGCAGGCCGGGGGTGCCGGCGGGGCCGCCGGATTGCTCGGCAACGGCGGGGCTGGCGGCGTCGGAGGTACCGGCGCGTCGGGCGGCAGAGGCGGTACCGGAGGGTGGCTGTGGGGTAACGGCGGTGCTGGTGGGGCCGGCGGGACCGGCGGCGGCGCCGGTGGCTCAGGTGGTAACGCGCTGTTCTTAGGCTTTGGTGGCAACGGCGGCCCTGGCGGGGTCGCGAGCGGATCCGGTAACGGCGGGGCCGGGGGGGCCGGCGGCGGCGGTGCACTCATCGCCATCGGCGGGGCCGGCGGCGCCGGCGGCGCCGCAACCACGGGAACCGGCGGTGGCGGCGGTCTCACCTTGGCCGCGGACTTCCTTGGGTTTGGCCTGTTTCACGGTGGCGCCGGCGGGGATGGTGGAATCGCCACCGGGACCGGTGGCATCGGCGGGGCGGGTGGCAATGGCAGTAGCATCACCGCGCTCTGGGGCTTGTACAGCGGCGGCGCCGGCGGGGATGGTGGGGCCGCCACCGGAACCGGCGGCACCGGCGGAAATGGCGGCAACGGGGGCTTTGCGACGGGGGCTGGGATCGGGTGGGGCGGGGCCGGCGGACATGGCGGCGCGGCTCCCACCGGTACCGGCGGCGATGGCGGCGCCGGTGCCGACGGCGGCGGCATCATCGGCTCGGGTGGCAACGGCGGTGACGCGGGTAGCGGCGTCGGTGCTGCTAACGGCGGCAACGGCGGCAACGCCGGAATAGCGGCCAACGGCATGTTCGCCCCGTCCGTCTACGGCAATGGCGGCAACGGCGGCAACGGCGTCAACGGTGGAAGCGGCGGCAAAGGCGGCAGCGCCGGCTCGCTCGGCACACCGGGACGGAACGGATCGCCGTAGCTTGCCTAGCGGCGAATACTGCCACCTGCCCTAGTCGGGGATGTTGTCGGCGACAAACGCGAAGAAGCACGCCGAGTGGATCGAGGCGTGTGTCTCTTGAAACAAGACCTCGTGCGTTATCGCGGGTGTGCGGCCGCCCTCGTCGTGCCCGAGGACAGCACCGGCCGCGACGCCCATGGCGGCAATGGCGATCCCGGCGCCGACCGGCTTGAGTCCGATCTTGCGATCCGTCATGTGGAACTCCTGTTCGAGTTGCTGATGTCAGTGCTTGCCTTCGCCACCGTCGGCACGATGTCATTGAGCTTCGATGGTGCCCGAAACCCACCCGTCTGTACCAGCGTGCACTGCGATGCGACGATCGCTTGTTTGACTCGGACGATAAACGAAGCTTATTGCCCCAGGTCGTCAGGCTACGGCGATGCGCCTTCACGGTGGCCCACTGCCGAGCGGTCAGCCCGGGCCGTCGCTGGCCGCTGCCAACAGCGGCACCACGACGTCGCTGATCGGGGTCGCCAGGCCGTGGGCGCGGGCCTTGCGGACGATCACGCCGTTGCGCAGGTCCCATTCCAGGCGCCGACGAGCTTCCCGGTCGGCAAGGATCGAGGTGCCCATGTCCTCGGGGGCCGACCGGAACAGATTCACCATCTCCTCGACTGCGTCTTCGCCGAGCCGGGCACCCTCGGCGCGCGCCACCGTCAGGCATTCGGCGACGTAGCGGCGCGACAACGCAGCGACGTCGTCGCGGCGGAACATTCCGGACCGTCGCCCCGACAGTGCCATCAATCCGGCCAGCGCGTTGAGCACCAGCTTGCGCCACAGCACGGTGGTGAAATCGGGATCGCAGTCCACCCGGGCGCCCGCGCCGCGCAGCAGCTCGGCCAAGGCTTCCGCCGCCGGCCCGGTCGGCAGAACCAGTGCGGCCTCGCCGCGCAACCGCACCCAGCCCTCCGGCTGAGTTTCGGCGGAAAACCATACGCTGCCCGCGACGACGGTCGACGACGGGCAGTGCGGCTGCACCTGCTCGACCTGTTCCACCCCGTTCTGCAGGACGGCCACCACGGTGCGCTGGTCGCACAGCCGGGACAGCCAGCCGCGTGCGTCGGAGTTCTGCGTGGCTTTGACCGTCAGGATCACCACCTCGACCGGGCCGCCGATCTCGGCCGGGTCGGTGTGGACCGGACCGGGTACCACGATGGGGTCCGCGCCGTCGGGCCGCAGTTCGATACCTCCCCGGGGGGTGTGGCCGCACAGCAGCACCCGGTGGCCGGCCGCGTGCAGCAGCGCGGCCACCGTCGTGCCGACGGCGCCGGGGCCGATCACAGCGATGTTGGGTGCGATGAGCCAAAAGTACCGGGTTCATCGGGACTGCGGGCCGGACCTTAGACTGGGCAGTCATTCCGACCGCATGAAAGGGAGTCTTGTGCTGCGCAGCCACGGCGCTGGTTCACTACGGGATCGCGACGCCGGGCAGCGGGTGACGTTGGCCGGCTGGGTGGCTCGGCGCCGCGACCACGGCGGTGTCATCTTCATCGATCTGCGCGATGCCTCCGGCGTGGCGCAGGTCGTCTTCCGCGACCCCCACGTGCTGGCCCAGGCGCACCGGCTGCGCGCGGAATTCTGCGTGACGGTCTCCGGCGTCGTCGAGATCCGCCCGGAAGGCAACGCCAACCCCGAGATCGCCACCGGCGACGTCGAGGTCAACGCCACCGCCCTGACGGTACTCGGCGAATGCGCGCCGCTGCCGTTCCAGCTCGACGAGCCCGCGGGGGAGGAGCTGCGGTTGAAGTACCGCTACCTCGACCTGCGCCGCGACGGCCCGGCAGCGGCAATCCGGTTGCGCTCCAAGGTCAACGCCGCAGCCCGTGACGTGCTGGCGCGCCATGACTTCGTCGAGATCGAGACCCCGACGATCACCCGCTCCACCCCGGAAGGGGCGCGCGACTTCCTGGTGCCGGCCCGGTTGCACCCCGGCTCGTTCTACGCATTGCCGCAGAGCCCGCAGCTGTTCAAACAGTTGCTGATGGTGGCCGGGATGGAGCGCTACTACCAGATCGCCCGCTGCTACCGGGACGAGGACTTCCGCGCCGACCGCCAGCCCGAATTCACCCAGCTCGACATGGAGCTGAGTTTCGTTGATGCCGAAGACATCATCGCGATCTCCGAAGAGATCCTTACCGCGCTGTGGGAGTTGATCGGCTACCGGATTCCGACGCCTATCCCGCGGATCGGCTACGCCGAGGCCATGCGGCGCTTCGGCTCCGACAAACCCGACATGCGGTTCGGCTGCGAGCTCGTCGAATGCACGGAGTTCTTCACAGACACCACATTTCGCGTCTTCCAGGCGCCCTATGTCGGCGCCGTGGTGATGCCCGGCGGAGCGACGCAGCCACGGCGCACGCTGGACGGCTGGCAGGAGTGGGCCAAGCAGCGCGGACACCGCGGGCTGGCCTACGTCCTGGTCGGCGAGGACGGCGCCCTGGGCGGTCCGGTGGCCAAGAACCTCACCGATGCCGAACGCGATGGTCTGGCCGCACACGTCGGGGCCGCACCGGGTGACTGCATCTTCTTCTCGGCGGGTCCGGCGAAGCCGTCGCGGGCGTTGCTGGGGGCGGCGCGCAGCGAGATCGCGCATCGCCTCGGCCTCATCGATCCCGATGCCTGGGCGTTTGTCTGGGTGGTCGACCCGCCACTGTTCGAGCCCGCCGACGAGGCCACGGCCGCCGGTGACGTCGCGGTCGGCTCGGGGGCGTGGACGGCGGTGCACCACGCGTTCACCGGGCCCAAGCCGGAGTTCGAGGACCGCATCGAATCCGATCCGGGAAGCGTGCTGGCCGACGCCTACGACATCGTCTGCAACGGCCACGAGATCGGCGGCGGCTCGGTCCGTATCCACCGTCGCGACATTCAGGAGCGAGTGTTCGCGGTGATGGGTCTGGACAAGGCGGAGGCGGCAGAGAAGTTCGGTTTCCTGTTGGAGGCCTTTATGTTTGGCGCCCCGCCGCACGGCGGGATCGCGTTCGGCTGGGACCGGATCACGGCGCTGCTGGCCGGGGCGGACTCGATCCGTGAGGTGATCGCGTTCCCCAAGACCGGCGGCGGCGTCGACCCGCTGACCAACGCGCCCGCGCCGATCACCGCCCAGCAGCGCAAGGAGTCCGGAATCGACGCCAAGCCCAAACCGGTTGACCGGGCCTAGGAGACACGCCCTGGGAGGGTGCACGGCGCATCCCGTTCTGCGGTAAGTAAGCCTGATGAGGACTTCGCGGCTTGCCCTGGTGGCTGACGGCGGCCCAGCGGCAGTGCAGCGGCTGCGTGCCGTTGTGTGGCCGATCACCCAGACCTCGGTGGCCGCCGGCCTGGCCTGGTATCTGACCCATGACGTGCTGCACCACCGGCAGCCGTTCTTCGCACCGATCTCGGCCGTGGTGTGCATGTCGGCGACCAACGTTCTGCGGGCCCGACGCGCTGCGCAGATGATCATCGGGGTGGCTCTGGGGATCGTGCTGGGAGCCGGGGTACACGCGCTTCTGGGCACCGGACCGACCACCATGGCGGTGGCGGTCTTCGTCGCGCTTTGTGTCGCGGTGCTGAGCGGACGCGGCTTCATTGCCCAGGGCCTGATGTTCGTCAACCAGACCGCGGTGTCGTCGGTGCTGGTGCTGATATTCGCCGATACCGCCGGTGTAGTGGCCGAGCGTCTGTTCGACGCCGTCATCGGCGGCGGGTTGGCACTGGTGTTCGCCGTGCTGTTGTTTCCGCCCGAACCGGTGCAGATCCTGTGCGATGCCCGCGCCGATGTGTTGGCGGCATTGCGCGAGACGCTGGTCGAGGTGGCCGACGTGCTGGAAGATCCTTCCAGGGCCGCTTCGGACTGGCCGATGTCAGCCTTCGACCGGCTACATGACCAGCTCAGCAGGCTGGCCGAAGCTCGCACCACCGCGGTCGTGGCCAGCAGGGCTCCGCGCCGCTGGACTGCGCGCAACACCTTGCTCGGCATCGAACAACAGTCGGCGCGATTGGCGATGCTGGTCAGCGGCGTGCTGCAGCTATCTCGTGCGGTCACCCGGCTTCACCAGGGGCACGTCCCGCGTCCACTGCACATCGCCCTGACCGAGCTCGCCGCCGGCATGGCCGTTGCCGACGACCAACCCGCGGCGGCCAGCGCACACGCGACCGCGGCCAGAGACCGCGCATGGGAACTGGAAGCGGGGGCCCGCGACAAGAATCAGGTGGTGCTGGCCGACATCGTCTGCGCCTGCGCCGACGACTTACAGGAGCTGATCGACCTCCCCAGCCCGCGAACGTAAGGTCTGCCAGCTCCTTCGGGACGACGTGATGTGTTCGGCGATAGGGTGCCCGTGGTGCGGGATTCGTCCCGCGGCCGGGGTGGCGGCCGTGGGTTGGGCGTCGAGAAGTCAGGAGTGAGCTGTTGTCCCTGCCGTTTGATGGGCCTTCTGACGCGCGGTTCGACTCGCCGGCCGTCAAGCGTTATCGAGTCACGCACCGCACCGAATACCGCTACTCCGATGTGGTGACCAGCTCCTACGGCCGCGGATTTCTCACCCCGCGCAGCTCGCCGCGCCAGCGCTGTGTCGCACACCGGCTGACCATCGATCCCGCCCCCGCCGACAGCTCCACCAGCCGGGACACCTACGGCAATATCAGCTCCTATTTCCATGTCACCAAACCGCACCGGACCCTGACGATCACCGGCGATTCCATCGTCGACGTGGCGCCGCCGGCTTCCGGGCTCTATACCAGCGGTCCGGCGCTGCAGCCGTGGGAGGCCGCCCGGCCGGGTGCGCCGCGTGGTGCGCTAGCAGTCGACTTCGCGCTGGACTTGGACCCGCCGGAGATCACCGACGAGGTGCGAAAGTACGCGGCTACCAGCTTCGTGCCGGGCCGCCCGTTGGTCGAGGTACTGCGCGACCTGACGACGCGGATCTATACCGACTTCACCTACCGCTCCGGGTCGACCACCGTATCCACCAAGGTCGACGAGGTGCTGGCCGCCCGGGAAGGGGTATGCCAAGACTTTGCCAGGCTGGCGATCGCCTGTCTGCGAGCCAACGGGTTGGCGGCCTGTTATGTGTCCGGGTATCTGGCCACCGACCCGCCGCCGGGAAAGGACCGGATGATCGGCACCGACGCCACCCACGCCTGGGCATCGGTGTGGACCCCCCGACCGCCCGGCCAGTTCGAATGGCTGGGCCTGGATCCCACCAACGACCAACTCATCGACGAGCGTTACATCGTGGTCGGCCGTGGCCGTGATTACGCGGACGTCCCGCCGCTGCGCGGCATCATCTACACAAACTCCGAGCACAGCGTGATCGACGTCGGGGTGGACGTCGTGCCCTTCGGCGGTGACGCGTTCGATGCGTGACTTCCACTGTCCCAGCTGCGGCCAGCGCCTGAGCTTCGAGAACTCGGTATGCCTGTCCTGCGGCAGCGCGCTGGGCTTTTCTCTCGACCAGATGGCGCTGCTGGTGATCGCCGAGCGCGGCGCAACCGGGCACGCCGGAGCGGTGCCCGCCGACGAATATCAACTGTGCGCCAATCTTCATCTGGCCCAGTGCAATTGGCTGGTTTCGGTGAACCACCCCAATGGGCTGTGCGCGTCGTGCGCGCTGACGGTGGAGCGCCCCAACGACGCCGACACCGTGGGTCTGGCCGGGTTCGCCCGAGCCGAGGCGGCCAAACGGCGACTGATCGCCGAGCTGCACGAGCTGAAACTGCCGATCGTCGGACGCGACGAGGATCCGGACTACGGGCTGGCATTCCGGCTGTTGTCCAGTGCGCACGAGCAGGTGATCACCGGGCACGCCGACGGCGTCATCACCCTGGACCTCGCCGAGGGCGACGACGTCCACCGCGAACAGCTGCGGGTGGAGATGGATGAGCCGTACCGGACCCTGCTCGGCCACTTCCGTCACGAGATCGGGCACTACTACTTCTACCGGCTGATCGACCACTCCGGCGACCACCGGGCGCGCTTCACCGAGTTGTTCGGCAACCCGGATGCCGACTACCAGCAGGCGCTGGACCGGCATTACCGCGACGGCGCGCCACCGGGTTGGCAGGACAGCTACGTGTCGTCGTATGCGACCATGCATCCGGCCGAGGATTGGGCCGAGACGTTCGCACACTACCTGCATATCCGCGACACCCTGGACACCGCGGCGTGGTGTGGTTTCGCGCCGGCGTCGGCAACCTTCGACCGGCCGGCGTTGGGGCCCAGCGCTTTTCCCGCGATCATCGACATGTGGCTGCCGTTGTCGTGGTCGCTGAACATGGTGAACCGGTCGATGGGCCGCGACGACCTGTACCCCTTTGTGCTGCCGGCGGCGGTTTTGGCGAAGATGCAGTTCATCCACACGGTCATCGACCGGGTGGCCTGAGATCTGCGTGGCCGGGCCGGGTTAGGCCGGCATCGTGCGCCGTTCCTCGGGCCCCCACAGCGGCTGCATGCCCCCGGGCAGCGTCAACTGTGTCGCGGTGATCACGTCGGCGACGTCGCGCAGCGCGGCATGTATTGCGGTCAGCAGGTCGGCCAGCTCCATCCGGCGTCCGTCGACGACGTCCTCCAGCTCGGCAGGATCCGAGCGGCGCAATCGAGTGTTGATCTCGTCCACCATCCGCTCGGGACGCGACGACCCCGACGAGCCGGGAAGGTCCTTGAGGTCGGCCCGCAGCCGCTCCAGCTGATACACCAGCGAGCGCGGGTTCTGCGGGTCGAACAGCATCAGGTCGGTCACCGCGGCGACGCTGACCTTGCCCACGGTACGGCGCCGGTAGCTGACCGAGGACTCACAAGCCTCCAGCGTCGACTCGATGATGGTTTGTTCGGCGGCCACACCACGAACCGCGGTCAGCGTGTCCGCCAACAGTGCGGTCAGCCACAGGCCACGCTCGATCCGCTTGCCGATGTCCATCATCGTCCAGCCCGCGTCGCGCACCATCGACTCGGCGGCCACCCCGGCCAGCGTCAACATCCCGGCCAGGGTATGCGCCTGAGCCTCGGCGAGCAGGGCGTCGGCCTCGGCGAGTGACTGCGGCGGGTCCGACCGCAACGCGACGGCGCGCTCGACGCCGGCCAGCACCATCCAGGTGTCGTTGGACAGCTGGTCGCGCACCGCCCGGGCGCACAGGGCCAGCCCTTCCACCGACTGGACCAGGGAGCCGGACCGCTCCAGGTCCACGGTCATCGACCACAGCATCGAGGGGGCGACGGCGATCATCTCGGCGTGGTCGTGAGCGGCTCCGGTGTCGGTTCCGGTGACCTTACCGAGTGCGGCCATCAGCACCGGCACGCATTCGCTTTCCTCGGTGTGCTGCTGGTGACGGAAGACGTGGTAGCGCTCGCGGGCCACGATCAGCAACCGGGCCATGTTCTCGGCGCGTTCGCCGTAGCGTCCCATCCAGAACAGGTCCGACAGCACCCGCGGAGAACTGACCGCGCGGGTGCCCGCACCGGTCTTGAGCGCCGGCGGCAAGGTCGTCACCGTCACCGCCTCGGCAATCGCCCGCTCCGTGGGGCGCACCCAGACATCCTTTGCCGCAACGGATTTCAGTATATAGGCGGCCGGGCCTGGCGCCAGAACGTAGCCCAGCCCGCCGATCATCGGCGCATAGCCGCCGCGTTGGGCGACCGTGAACAACCGCATCCCGACGCCGGCCGAGGTCAACACCCCGGCGTGGTCGGTGGGCGCCGAGGGGAACGCCGGCAACTCCTGGCCGACCCACTGCCACGGCATCGCCTCGATCCGCGCCGCCAAATCCGACACCTGCCGAGACGAAAGTGTCGGCCCCGCAACAGTTTTCCTGCCGATAGTGGATCTGATTAGCAGTGACGACAGATTGGCCAGCAGATGCGAGCGTTCACTGACGATGCCGCCCCAGTAGACAGCAGCGGTCGGCAGCAGTGGTTCTTCGCCCAGTAGGCGCCGGGCCAGCTCGGGCAGAAACCGCAGCAGCCCAGGGCTTTCCAGGATGCCGCTGCCCAGTGTGTTGACCACGGTCACCGTTCCGCGGTGCTGGGCCTCCACCAAACCGACCACGCCGAGCCGGGAATCGGCGCGCAGATCCAGCGGGTCGGCGTAGTCTGCGTCGACGCGGCGCAACACCACGTCGACGCGTTTGAGCGTGCCCAGCGAGCGCATCCACAGTTTGCCGTCGCGCACCACCAGGTCCGCACTTTCCACCAGCGGGAAACCCAGCAGCGTCGCCAGATACGCCTGATCGAAGGCCGTCTCCGAATAGATGCCGGGGCTGAGCACCACCACCACCGGGTCCTGGGCGACGTCGGGAGCCGCGTCGATCAACGCCAGCCGCAGCGCTTGGGCAAACGGTGTGGTGGGTCGCGGCGCGATCCTTTCGTACAGGTCCGGGATCGCATGGGCGATCACCCGCCGATCGGCCAGCGCATAACCTGCCCCCGAGGGCGCCTGCGTCCAGTCGGCGTTGACCTGATAGCTGCCGTCAGGCATCCGGCTGAGGTCGCAGGCGTGCAGGAAAAGTTGGTGCCCCGGCACCGTGATCCCGTTGGCCGGGCGCACATAACCGGGGTGGGCGAATACCAACTCGGCGGGCAATACCCCCTCGGTGAGCAGGCTGCGGGCGCCGTAAAGGTCCGACAGCACGGCATCGAGCAGGCGTGACCGCTGCACCAGGCCGGCCTCCAGGACGGCCCAGTCTTCGGCTGACACCACCAGCGGCAGCGCGTCCAGTCGCCAGGGTCCGGGTTCCAGGCCGTGGGCGCTGTGCTCGTCGCGCGTGGAATCGGTCCCGGTGTAGCTGATGCCGTCGTGGTCGATCAGGCTGTGCACGACCGCGCGCAGCCGGTCGAGTCCCGCTCTACCGCGCTCGGCGACGGCGTCGGCCAGCTCCGTCCAGGCCGGTCGCACCTTGCCGTCGGCATCGACGAACTCGTCGTAACCGGTTCCCGGACCGTCACGCAGGTCGAAGAGAGCTTGCTGGGCTCGCGCGGTGCGGTAACCGTCCAGGAGGTGGTCGGCATCGGCCACTGCTCGACCCGTTCCCCACGTCACGTCGGCGGAGGCCATTGCTGCCGCAACATCAGGGACTGCCCTCGCCTACACAGCGTTCGCTGCGCCGAACCCGCTGGTTCCGGCTGGGCTTATGCGTACTGCTGCCCCGGTGGCGGTCCCGGTGGCGGTCCCGGCGGAAAAGCGCCGGGGGGCGCAGCCTGTTCGATTGCGACCACCTGGCCACCGGTCAGCTTGCGGTAGGTGTAGACCTGGACCAGCGCGGCGACCGGAACGCCGACGAGCATGCCGACGAAGCATGCGAGCTCACCGACCAGCACGGCCGCGTACTGCACCAGCCACGACAGCGCGCTGTTGCCGAGTTCGCCGCGAACGGTGGCGATGCTGGCCTTGATCGACTCGATCGGCGACAGTGATCTGTCGACGACGAACGCAATTGCGAATTGGGCGAAGAAGCCCAAGACCAGCGGCCCGATGATGGTGCACGACAGCACCATCGCCGCAATGACCAGCAGCAGCGAGGTGAGCACGACGGCGCCCACATTGCGCGGCTTGAAGAACGTTCCGATAGTGACCGGCTTGCCGTCGGCAATGTCGAGGCAGCCGGTGAGCAGGCCGGCATGCATGTAGGCCACCACGAAGAACACGGCGATGTAGCCGATGATCGTCACGATCCAGCCGAGCGCGGAAAATTCTGCGGACGTGGTGTGGTAGCTGTAGTCGTACTCCACGACGGTGGTGGTCGTGGTCTGTGACGTCGCAAAAGCAATCGCCAGCGGGATACCGATCACCGCGGCCATCGTCAGCCCGTAGATGACCAGCGGCACGACCAGCGCCGCGACGTTCTTGGTGAACTTGTTCCACGCCCAACTGATCGCTTCGCCCACGTTGAAGCCCGACTTCGGCTGTCCGCCGAAACCCGGCTGAGGCGGGTAGCCCGGCGCAGGAGCTCCCGGCGGGCCATAGCCGGGAGGCGGGGGCGGGGCGCTGTAGCCGGGAGCCGAGTAGCCGCCCGGCGGCGGCCCGTAACCGGGTGGCGGGGGAGGCGGTGCGCCATAACCGGGTGGAGGTGCGCCGTAACCGGGCGGGGGAGGCGGCGGCGCACCGTAACCCGGCGGCGGAGGCGTGGTCCCGTAACCCGGCGGCGGGGGAGGCGGCGGGTAGCCCGCGGTGCTGTGATCGGCGCCCTGGGGGTCGGCCGGAGTGCCTGGGTGTTCTGGCGGCTGGCTCATCGCTGTCCTAAGTGGCTGGTCGTTCGCTCTCGCCTGGTATGCGCGTGGAATTAGCAAACCGGAACTTAGCAAATGTGGGCCGGAGGCGCGCGGATTGGTGGTGCTCCTTTTTCGGGTGGCGACCCCGGCGCGTGCGACGCCTCGGCCCCCTCAGGGCTCGCGTGGTATGTCTGAAGCGTGTCCGACGGTCTGTTCGACCTGCCCGGCTCATCGAAGCCGCCCGGTCCCGGCCTCGACGTGTCAGCCGGAGCGCCGCTGGCGGTGCGGATGCGCCCGGCGTCGCTCGATGAAGTGGTCGGGCAGGACCACCTGCTGGCGGTGGGGTCGCCGCTGCGCCGGCTGGTCGAGGGGTCGGGCGCGGCGTCGGTGATCCTCTACGGTCCGCCCGGAAGCGGCAAGACGACGCTGGCAGCGCTGGTCTCACAGGCCACCGGACGCCGGTTTGAAGCCCTGTCGGCGTTGTCGGCCGGTGTCAAAGACGTCCGGGCCGTCATCGACGAGGCACGGCGGGGGCTTCTTGCCGGCCAGCAGACGGTGCTGTTCATCGACGAGGTGCACCGGTTTTCCAAGACCCAGCAGGACGCGCTGCTGTCGGCGGTCGAGAACCGGGTGGTGTTGTTGGTCGCCGCGACTACCGAGAATCCATCCTTCGCGGTGGTGGCCCCGCTGCTGTCGCGGTCGTTGATCCTGCAGCTGAGGACACTGACCCCCGAGGACATTCGGATCGTCGTGCGGCGCGCGATCGAGGATCCGCGCGGGTTCGGCGGGCGCGTCGCGGTGACGCCCGAGGCCGTCGAGCTGCTGGTGCAATTGGCCGCCGGGGATGCCCGCCGGGCGCTGACTGCGCTGGAGGTGGCTGCTGAAGTCGCCGAGCAGGTCACCGTCGAGGCGATCGAGCAATCCTTGGACCGGGCCGCGGTCCGCTACGACCGCGACGGTGACCAGCACTACGACGTCGTCAGTGCCTTCATCAAGTCGGTGCGTGGCTCCGACGTCGACGCCGCACTGCACTATCTGGCCCGCATGCTCGTCGCCGGTGAGGACCCCCGGTTCATCGCGCGGCGGCTGATGATTCTGGCCAGCGAGGACATCGGCATGGCCGACCCGACCGCGCTGCACACCGCGGTCGCCGCCGCCCAGACCGTGGCGCTGATCGGCATGCCGGAGGCCCAGCTGACGTTGGCCCACGCCACGATTCATCTGGCCACTGCGCCGAAGTCCAACGCGGTCACCACGGCCCTGGCCGCGGCGATGGCCGACATCAAGGCGGGCAAAGCCGGCCTGGTCCCGGCTCATCTGCGCGACGGGCACTACTCCGGTGCCGCCGCGCTGGGCAACGCGCAGGGTTACAAGTACTCCCACGACGACCCGGATGGTGTTGTGGCTCAACAGTATCCGCCGGACGACCTGGTGGGCGTGAACTACTATCGGCCCACCGGTCGCGGCGGAGAACGGGACATGGCCGGCCGGCTGGACCGGCTACGGGCGATCATCCGCAAGAAGCGGGGACGGGCGTGAGAACCTTCACCGACGACGAGATGCGGGAGCTGCTGCCCAACGCCAGGCCCTACAGCGTCGTCATCCTCAAGCAGGGACCGAAGTTCGGTGACGAGGCCGCACCGGCCATTGTCTGGGAGCATGGGCGCCGCAACTTCGGACTGCGCGACGACGGCGTGCTCGCGGTGGTCCTGCCGATCGCCGACGGGTCCGACGTCTGCGGCATCGGGGTGTTCGCGGCGACGGTTGACGACACCACGGTGATCATGAATGAAGACCCGGGTGTTGCCGCGGGAATGTTCACTTACGAGGTGCACCCTTGCCGAGGGTTTCCGGGCGACGCCCTGCCCTGTCGGCGCGGCTGTGGCCTCCGCGAGCGCGGTGCTGATCAGTCGCGGTCGTACCCAACGGTTTACCGGCGTCACGGTTTACCGGCGTCGAGTATGCGTAGCGGGCGTCGAGTGTGCGCCCAGGGTTTCCAGTGGGTAGCCACGGCGGCCGGTGGGCCGTTTGTTCGCCACGGGTACACGCTCGACGCCGTGAGTGCACGGTCGACGCCGTGAGTGCACGCTCGACGCCGTGAGTGCACGGTCGACGCCGTGAGTGCACGCTCGACGCCGTCAGTGCACGGTCGACGCCGAGCGCCGCGATCTTCGGCGGTTAGACCAGCTCAGGCACACGCAAGTGTGCGATCGCCAGCTCGAACTCGGCCACGTCGAGCACCTCGGCGCCCAATTCGCGTACCCGCCTGCTGCGCAACTCGGTTGCCTGGTCGCGGTTACGGGCCATTGCATCCAGGGTGTCGAACGTGGTGCATGACACCGCGCGCCGGCATGCGGGATGGTCAACCATCAGGCTGGCGCTGCAGAACCCGTCCAGGCCCTCCATTTCGGGCAACACATGCATGCCGTAGAAGTCCAGCGATCGCTCGATCTGATCCGGTACCACCTTGAGCCAGGTGGCCCGCACGCATGCCCCGGGATGCGAGCGGTGGTCGCGGTGCAGCATGGCGATATTCCATTCCTCGACCCGCGCGTTGCCGGAGAACATCATCGCGGCCCGATCCCGGACGGGTGCGACCCGCTCGGCGCTGGCGCGCATTGCCTCCAGGGTCTCCCAGGCGCTGGTGGCGATGCATGTGCCGGTCTGCCGGTCTACCAGTAGCGACAGCCCGACATATCCGTTGATCGCCTGCAGAGCAGGCATCACGACATCGCGAACGTGCGCGATTCCAATGTCGACCGACAAGGGTTGTGCCTGGATGGTGGTTGAGCGTGCGTACACGATCGGCCCCTCCTATGTCGGGGCGGCGCCCCGGTGGCGCCACCGGTCTCACCGAATACCTTCCTCCTACCGAACAGCCGTGGCAACAAATTCTTGGGCCGCTCCTGGATCGGCACTTGGATCGTCGGGCGGCGAAATCCGTCCCGGTAGGCTAGGCGAGTGGATACCGATGTGCTCGACGTTGACACCGCGCGTCGCCGCATTGTCGATCTCACCGACGCGGTGCGCGGCTTCTGCGCATCCCACGGTGACGGTCTGTGTAACGTGTTCGTCCCGCATGCGACGGCCGGGGTCGCGATCATCGAGACCGGCGCCGGCTCTGACCATGACCTGGTCGACACCCTGGAAAGACTGCTGCCGCGCGACGACCGTTATCGGCACGCGCATGGCTCTCCCGGACACGGCGCCGACCACGTGCTCCCGGCCCTGGTCGCCCCGTCGGTGACGGTGCCGGTCTCGGGCGGCGAGCCGCTGCTGGGCACCTGGCAAAGCGTCGTTCTGGTCGACTTGAACCGGGACAATCCGCGGCGCTCGGTGCGTTTGAGTTTCGTGGAAGGCTAAGCCGGGCACAATGCGTTCTTTGGAAAGCCGTCTAATAGACCGGCGAATAGGCTGGTATTGAAACTGACCGAGGAAACTTAGGGAAGCGACCACAGTGCAGACACACGAGATCAGGAAACGATTCCTCGATCATTTCGTGAAGGCCGGCCACACCGAGGTGCCAAGCGCATCGGTGATCCTCGACGACCCCAACCTGTTGTTCGTCAACGCCGGCATGGTCCAATTCGTGCCCTACTTCCTGGGACAGCGCACACCGCCGTACGCGACAGCAACCAGCATCCAGAAGTGCATCCGCACGCCCGACATCGACGAGGTGGGCATCACCACCCGGCACAACACCTTCTTCCAGATGGCCGGCAATTTCTCGTTCGGCGACTACTTCAAGCGCGGGGCAATCGAACTGGCCTGGTCGCTGCTGACCAACGGCGTCGCCGCCGGCGGGTACGGGCTGGACCCCGAAAGACTTTGGGCCACAGTCTATCTCGATGACGACGAGGCCGCCGGCCTGTGGCAGGAAGTCGCCGGTCTGCCGCCCGAGCGGATCCAGCGCCGCGGCATGGCCGACAACTACTGGTCCATGGGCATTCCCGGGCCGTGCGGGCCGTCGTCGGAGATCTACTACGACCGTGGCCCCGACTACGGCCCCGAAGGCGGGCCCGTCGTCAACGAAGACCGTTACCTCGAGGTGTGGAACCTCGTCTTCATGCAGAACGAGCGCGGCGAGGGTACCACCAAAGAGGACTACGAGATCCTGGGCCCGCTGCCCCGCAAGAACATCGACACCGGCATGGGGGTCGAGCGGGTCGCGCTGGTTCTGCAAGACGTGCACAACGTCTACGAGACCGACCTCCTGCGACCGGTCATCGACTTGGTAGCCGCCCGGGCGCCGCGCCCCTACGACGCCGGAAACCACGCCGACGACGTGCGGTACCGCATCATCGCCGACCACAGCCGCACCGCAGCGATCCTGATCGGCGACGGCGTCAGCCCCGGCAACGACGGCCGCGGCTACGTGTTGCGCCGGCTGCTGCGCCGCGTCATCCGGTCGGCCAAGCTGCTGAACATCGACACCCCGATCGTCGGCGACCTGATGGCCACCGTGCGCGACGCGATGGGTCCGTCGTATCCCGAGTTGGTCAGCGACTTCGACCGGATCAACCGCATCGCCGTCGCCGAGGAGACGGCGTTCAATCGCACGCTGGCGTCGGGTTCCAGGCTTTTCGACGAGGTCGCCGGCAGCACCAAAGCCAAGGGCGCCACGGTGGTTTCCGGTTCGGACGCCTTCACTTTGCACGACACCTACGGCTTCCCGATCGAGCTCACCCTGGAGATGGCAGCCGAATCCGGGCTGACGGTCGACGAGAGCGGCTTCCGCGAGTTGATGGCAGAGCAGCGCCGCCGAGCCAAGGCCGACGCCGCCGCGCGCAAACACGCGCACACCGACCTCACCGCCTATCGGGAAATGGTCGACGCCGGACCCACCGAATTCACCGGGTTCGACGAACTCGCCTCGGAAGCACGAATCCTGGGTATCTTCGTCGACGGCAAGCGGGTGCCTGTGGTGGCTCACGGCGACGCTGTGGACGCAGATCGGGTGGAATTGGTCTTGGACCGCACCCCCCTGTACGCCGAGTCGGGCGGACAGATCGCCGACGAGGGAACCATCAGCGGAACCGGATCGGGCGGCAGCGCCCGAGCGGCGGTCACCGACGTGCAGAAGATCGCCAAAACCCTTTGGGTGCACCGGATCAACGTCGAGTCCGGAGAATTCGTCGAGGGCGACACCGTTATCGCCGCGGTGGACCCGGGCTGGCGCAGAGGCGCCACGCAAGGTCACTCGGGGACCCACATGGTGCACGCTGCGTTGCGGCAAGTGCTGGGGCCCAACGCGGTTCAGGCCGGCTCGCTGAACCGACCGGGCTACTTGCGGTTCGATTTCAACTGGCAGGGGCCGCTCACCGAAGACCAGCGGACCCAAATTGAAGAGGTGACCAACGAAGCGGTGCAGGCCGATTTCGAAGTGCACACCTTCACCGAGCAGCTCGAAAAAGCCAAGGCGATGGGTGCGATGGCGCTCTTCGGCGAAAGCTACCCCGACGAAGTCCGGGTCGTCGAAATCGGTGGGCCGTTCTCGCTGGAGCTGTGCGGAGGCACCCACGTCGACAGCTCGGCGCAGATCGGGCCGGTGACCATCTTGGGCGAATCGTCGATCGGGTCCGGGGTGCGCCGGGTGGAGGCCTACGTCGGGCTGGACTCCTTCCGTCACCTGGCCAAGGAGCGCGCCCTGATGGCGGGGCTCGCTTCGTCGCTGAAGGTGCCCTCCGACGAAGTCCCCGCGCGGGTGGCCACCCTGGTGGATCGGCTCAAGGCCGCCGAGAAGGAGCTGGAACGCGTCCGGCTGGCGAATGCGCGGGCAGCTGCGGTCAACGCCGCCGCCGGAGCCGAACGCATCGGTGTCGTCCGGGTGGTGGCACAGCGCATGTCGGGCGGCATAACATCGGCCGATTTGCGTTCCCTGGTAGGCGATATCCGCGGCCGGCTGGGTAGCGATCCGGCGGTGATCGCGCTGGTCGCCGAAGGCGCAAACGACAGCGTGCCCTATGCCGTCGCCGCCAATCCGGCCGCCCAAGACCTGGGGATCCGCGCCAACGAGCTGATCAAACAGCTGGCCGTGGCCGTCGACGGCCGCGGCGGCGGCAAGGCCGACCTGGCGCAGGGTTCCGGAAAGAAACCGGCCGGCATCGACGCCGCGCTCGACGCGGTCCGCTCCGAGATCGCCGCGATAGCGCGGGTCGGTTGAGTGAGCGCCCCACTTCAACGCCAGCCCGACCGGCCCGGCGACTCAGACCCCGGACCGGGACGACGCCTCGGTATTGATGTGGGGAGTGTGCGGATCGGCGTGGCCTGCAGCGACCCCGACGGCATCTTGGCCACTCCCGTGGAAACAGTGCGCCGCGACCGCTCCGGCAAGCACCTGCGCCGGCTGGTTGCGCTGGCCGTCGAACTGCAGGCCGTCGAGGTGGTGGTCGGACTGCCGCGCACGCTGGCCGACCGCATCGGCCCCGCGGCCAAGGACGCGATCGACCTGGCCGATGCGCTGGCGCAGCGCATTGCCCCGACACCGGTGAGGCTTGCCGACGAGCGGCT
Organism: Mycobacterium pseudokansasii; assembly: GCF_900566075.1. Lineage (NCBI taxonomy): Bacteria > Bacillati > Actinomycetota > Actinomycetes > Mycobacteriales > Mycobacteriaceae > Mycobacterium > Mycobacterium pseudokansasii. Next base: position 2,539,824 of record NZ_UPHU01000001.1, read on the forward strand.
GACCACCGTCAGCGCGCAGCGATCACTGCGACAGGCGGGCATCCGGGCCAAAGACCAACGTGCGGTGATCGACCAGGCCGCTGCGGTGGCCATCCTGCAGGCGTGGCTGGATCAGCGCCGCAGTACAGCGCCCGCACCGGCAACCGGGAACGTGGCCGATGGCTGAGGACGTCGACCGTCAGCGGGCCGAGCCGGTGGCGGTCGGGCCGCACCGGCACCGGATGAGCAGAGTCGACCGGCGCAAGCGCAGCCACAGCCGCAGAAGACGGCGGCGCATCCTGGGCGGATTGGCGTTCACCCTGCTGGTCGCGGTCGTGGTGACGGCCGTTGTGTTCGGCGGCAAGCTCTGGCACCTGATGCTGGGCGCCGGTAACGACTACACCGGACCCGGCAGGCACGACCTCGTGATTCAGATCGAGGCGGGTGACTCGACCACGGCGGTCGGGGAGACGCTGTACAAGCACGGCGTGGTGAAAACGGTTCGGGCCTTCGTCGACGCCGCGCACGGCAACGAGGCTATTTCGTCGATTCAGCCCGGCTACTACCGGATGCGCACCGAGATCCCGGCAGCCAACGCGGTCGCCCGGCTGGCCGACCCGAAGAGCAGGGTGGGCAGGCTGGTCATCCCGGAAGGACGTCAGCTCGACGACACCACAGACATGAAGACCAACGTGGTGACGCCCGGAATCCTCACGTTGATCTCGCGGGCGACGTGTGTGGACCTTGACGGGAACAAGCACTGTGTAGCGGTGGCCGACCTGCGCGCCGCGGCAAGCAAGAACACCCCGGCGATGCTCTCGGTGCCGGCGTGGGCGGTTGAGCCGGTGATCGAGCTCGGCGATGACCATCGCCGCATCGAGGGGCTCATCGCGCCGGGCACCTTCAATATCGATCCGTCGGCCTCGGCGGGCGCCATCCTGTCGTCGCTGATCAGCGCGGGCGCCGTGGAATACGCCAAGGCGGGTTTGGTGGACACCGCCACGTCGCTGGGCCTGTCACCCTACGACATCCTGGTGGTGGCGTCGCTGGTGCAGCAGGAATCCAGCGTCCAGGATTTCCCGAAGGTAGCGCAGGTCATCTACAACCGCCTGCACGAACACCGCACGCTGGAGTTCGACTCCACCGTGAACTACTCGCTGGATCGCCGGGAAGTGGCCACCAGCGACGCCGACCGCGCGCTGCGCACACCGTGGAACACCTACATGGCCGAGGGGCTGCCGGCGACCGCGATCTGCTCGCCCGGGGTGGACGCGCTGCACGCGGCCGAACATCCGGCGCCCGGGGACTGGCTGTATTTCGTCACCATCGACTCTCAGGGCACGACGCTGTTCACCCGGGATTATCAGCAGCATCTGGCCAACATCGAGCTGGCTAAACACAACGGTGTCCTCGACAGCACCCGCTAGAAAAGCCGGGGTCCTGGGCTCCCCGATCGCCCACTCCCGGTCCCCGCAGCTGCACCTGGCCGCCTACCGCGCGCTGGGCCTGCACGACTGGACCTATGAGCGCATCGAGTGCACCGCCGAACAACTGCCGGCCGTGGTCGGCGGCTTCGGGCCGGAGTGGGTCGGCGTATCGGTGACCATGCCGGGCAAGTTCGCCGCCCTGCGGTTCGCCGACGAGCGAACCGCCCGGGCCGAGCAGGTTGGTTCGGCCAACACGCTGGTGCGCACCCCCCGCGGCTGGCGCGCCGACAACACCGACATCGACGGGGTGACCGGCGCTCTCGGTGCGGCATCGGGAGACGCGGTGGTGCTGGGGTCCGGCGGCACCGCGCCGGCCGCGGTCGTCGGGCTGGCCCAACTCGGCATCACCGGCATCACCGTGGTGGCACGCAATCCCGGGAAGGCGGCCCGTTTGGTCGACCTGGGAACGCGGGCCGGCGTGACGAGCCGGTTCTGCGCCCTCGACGACGCCGGCTTGGCCGACGCGGTCGCCGCCGCGACGGTGCTGGTCAGCACGCTGCCGGCGGACGTGGCGGCGCGCTACGCCCCGGCGTTTGCCGGTGTCCCGGTGTTGCTGGACGCGATCTATCACCCGTGGCCCACACCGCTGGCCGCTGCGGTGACGGACGCCGGCGGCCGGGCGATCAGTGGACTGCAGATGCTGCTGCATCAGGCGTTCACTCAGGTGGAGCAATTCACCGGGATGCCCGCGCCCCGTGAGGCGATGACTTGCGCAATGGCGGAGCTGGATTAGCGTGGCCCGACATGCTGGCGGGGGCGGTTGTGCTCTGGATGGGAGCGCTGTGCGTCTACGACGTCCGGGAGCGACGGTTACCTAATGCGTTGACCGTGCCCGGGGCCGCGGTGATCCTGCTCGGCGCACTGGCCGCGGGCCGGGGCCTGCCGGCGCTGGCCGGCGCGGCCGCGTTAGCCGGGGTGTACCTGCTGGTCCATCTACTCGCACCGGCGGCGATGGGCGCCGGTGACGTCAAGCTGGCGTTCAGCGTGGGCGGGTTAACCGGCTGCTTCGGTGCCGACGTGTGGTTTCTGGCGGCGCTGGCGGCGCCGCTGTTCACCGCGGTGTGCGGCGTGGTTGCCCGGTGTATCGGCGGCGCCGCCACCGTGCCGCACGGCCCATCGATGTGTCTGGCCACCGCGGTCGCGCTGGCAATGGTGTTGATGTGAGGTCGGATTACTCGCGAACCATGGCACTCTCGACGTGACAGCCACACCGGTGCGAGACCGCCAACTGTCCGATGTTCTCGAACAGATGCGCAACGAGCAGTGATCTATCTGTACACCTCGGCGCTGACCACGTTGCTCATCGCCGAACCGGAGACGGCGGAACCGCGTCGCGACATACGGCTCATGCCGGTCAGCGAGCCCGGGACGTCCACATGGGAAGATGTTCGGGTGTTGCGCTGGATCACCGCGGGTGAGTCCCATGGCCGTGCGTTGGTGGCCGTGGTCGACGGCATGGTCGCCGGAGTGGACGTCACCTCGACCGACATCGCCGACCAGCTGGCCCGCCGCCGGTTGGGCTACGGTCGTGGCGCGCGGATGACGTTCGAGCGCGACGCGGTGACGGTGTTGTCCGGCGTGCGTCACGGCAGCACGCTGGGCGGACCCATCGCCATCGAGATCGGCAACACCGAATGGCCGAAGTGGGAAACCGTGATGGCCCCCGACCCCGTCGACCCGGCCCAACTGCAGGATGTGGCCCGCAACGCGCCGCTCACCCGGCCGCGTCCGGGCCACGCCGACTACGCCGGCATGCTCAAGTTCGGCTTCGACGACGCCCGGCCGGTGCTCGAGCGGGCCAGTGCCCGCGAGACCGCCGCGCGCGTGGCCGCCGGAACCGTCGCGCGGCAGTTCCTCAAACAGGCGCTGGGTGTCGACGTGCTGTCCCATGTGATTTCAATCGGCTCGTCGGCGCCTTACGACGGCCCGCCGCCCGGGGCCGAACACCTGGCCACCATCGATGCCAGCCCGGTCCGCGCGTTCGGCAAGGCTGCCGAGCAGGCCATGATCGCCGAGCTCGAAGCGGCCAAAAAAGACGGCGACACCCTGGGCGGCGTGGTGGAGGTCGTGGCACTGGGCCTGCCGGTGGGGGTGGGATCGTTCACCAGCGGCGACAACCGGCTGGACAGCCAACTGGCCGCGGCCGTGATGGGCATCCAGGCGATCAAGGGTGTGGAGATCGGTGACGGGTTCGAGACCGCGCGCCGTCGCGGCAGCCTGGCTCACGACGAGATGTACCCCGGGTCTGACGGTGTCGTCCGCTCCACCAACCGGGCCGGTGGGCTCGAAGGTGGGATGACCAACGGCCAGCCGCTGCGGGTGCGCGCCGCGATGAAGCCCATCTCCACCGTGCCGCGGGCGCTGGCCACCGTCGACCTGGCCACCGGGGACGAGGCCGTTGCCATCCACCAGCGCTCCGACGTGTGCGCGGTGCCGGCCGCCGGGGTGGTGGCCGAGGCCATGGTGGCGCTGGTGCTGGCGCGCGCGGTCCTGGAGAAGTTCGGTGGCGATTCGCTGACCGAAACCCGCCGCAATATCGAGGCCTACCAGCGCGCGGTCACCGACCGCCAGTCACCGGCCGCTCGGGTGTCGGGATAGCCGGATAGGCAATCAGATGGCACCAATAGCGGTACTCGTGGGACTGCCGGGATCCGGCAAGTCGACCATCGGCCGGCGGCTGGCCAAAGCCCTCGGGGTCAATCTTCTCGACACCGACGCAGCCATCGAGCAGCAGACCGGGCGCAGCATTGCCGACATCTTCGCCACCGACGGGGAGCAGGAGTTCCGGCGCATCGAGGAAGACGTGGTGCGCGCGGCGTTGGCCGACCACGACGGGGTGCTGTCGCTGGGCGGCGGCGCGGTCACCAGCCCGGGCGTGTGTGCGGCCCTGGCCGGCCACACCGTCGTCTACTTGGAGATCAACGCCGCCGAAGGGCTGCGGCGCACCGGCGGCAACACCGTGCGGCCCCTGCTGGCCGGGTCCGACCGCGCCGAGAAGTACCGGTCACTGATGGCCAAACGGGTTCCGCTGTACCGCCGCGTCGCGACCATCCGGGTCGACACCAATCGCCGCAATCCCAGCGCGGTGGTCCGCTTCATCATGTCGCGGCTGCAGACGCCCAGTCAGACACCTACGCAGGCGGCAACATGACCGAAACCGGCGCGCCCGCGACGGTGCATGTTGCCGTCGACCCGCCCTATCCGGTGGTGATCGGCAGCGGTGTGTTGACACACTTGGACGAACTGCTGGCCGGCCGGCACAAGGTCGCCATCCTGCATCAGCCCGTGCTGGCCGAAACGGCCGAGGCCGCCCGCAAACGCCTGGCCGACAAGGGCGTCGACGCGCACCGCATTGAAATTCCCGACGCCGAGGCCGGCAAGGACCTGCCCGTCGTCGCATTCATCTGGGAGGTGTTGGGCCGCATCGGACTCGGCCGCAAAGATGCCCTGGTCAGCCTCGGCGGGGGAGCCGCCACCGACGTCGCCGGCTTCGCGGCGGCCACCTGGTTGCGCGGCGTGTCGATCGTGCACGTGCCCACCACGCTGCTGGGCATGGTGGACGCGGCCATCGGCGGCAAGACGGGTATCAACACCGATGCGGGCAAGAACCTGGTCGGGGCGTTTCACCAGCCGCTTGCCGTGCTCGCTGACCTGGCGACGCTGCAAACCCTGCCGCACAACGAAATCGCCTGCGGGATGGCCGAAGTCGTCAAGGCCGGGTTCATCGCCGACCCGGTGATCCTGGACCTCATCGAAGCCGACCCAGAGGCTGCCCTGAACCCGGCCGGCGATGTGCTGCCGGAGCTGATCCGCCGCGCGGTCGTCGTCAAGGCCGAGGTCGTCGCCGCCGACGAGAAGGAATCCGAGCTGCGCGAAATCCTCAACTACGGCCACACTTTGGGCCACGCGATCGAGCGGCGCGAGCGCTACCGGTGGCGGCATGGCGCCGCCGTGTCGGTCGGGCTGGTGTTCGCGGCCGAGCTCGCCAGGCTTGCCGGACGGCTGGATGAAGCCACCGCGCAACGCCATCGCGCGATCCTGTCGTCGCTGGGGCTGCCGGTCGGCTACGACCCGGATGCGCTGCCCCAGCTACTGGAGATCATGGCCGGCGACAAGAAAACGCGCGCCGGCGTGCTTCGTTTCGTGGTCCTGGACGGATTGGCCAGGCCGGGGCGGTTGGTGGGGCCGGACCCGGGACTGCTGGTGAGCGCCTACGCGGGAGTCTGCGCCGAATGAGTGTGACGGTGAACGTGATCAACGGTCCGAACCTGGGCCGGCTGGGCCAGCGCGAGCCCGCCGTCTACGGCAGCACCACCCACGCCGAGCTGGTCGCGATGATCGAGCGGGAGGCCGCCGACCTTGGTCTCAAAGCCGTTGTGCGGCAAAGCGATAGCGAAGCAGAACTGCTGGAATGGATTCATCGGGCCGCCGACGCCGCAGAGCCGGTGATTCTCAACGCCGGCGGCCTGACGCACACCTCGGTGGCGTTGCGCGACGCCTGCGCGGAATTGAGCGCACCCCTGATCGAGGTGCATATCTCCAATGTCCATGCCCGCGAGGAGTTCCGGCGGCACTCCTACCTCAGCCCCGTGGCGACCGGAATGATCGTCGGCCTGGGTGTCCAGGGCTATCTGCTCGCCCTGCGCTACCTGGCGAACATCGCCGAACGCTAATCCTGCTTGGGCTTGTTAACGGGGTTGGTCTGGTCATCGTCGAGACGGATCGCCTCGGTGCGTGCCTCAGCGTCGCTGGTGGGGATCGTCTCGGTGGGCGCCTCGGACTCGCCGGTGCGGATCACCTCGGTCGGAGACTCACGCTCTGCGGTGGCGATCGCCTCGGTGGGTGCTTCGCGTTCGACGGTGGCAACGGCGGTGGGCGCGGTGGCCTGCGCCTCCGCCCGGGGGGCCTGGATCTCCCCGGTCGGCGTCTCGTCGGCGCGCACAGCGGAGAATACGTCGGTATCGCCACGACCCCTGGATCCGTCGTGCGCGGGGGGTGGGGGAGCATTGCGGTCGATACGCCAGCGGCCGACGGCCACCCCGGTGATCGCGAACAGGAAGACGATGAGCGCGGTGAAGGCCGCAAACGTCGTCAGCTCGTTGATCAGCCCACCGGCGTAGACGCCGTTGTAGAAAACGGCGATGAGCCAGATCACCGCACCGCTGAGCACTCCGGCTGTCAGGCCGGCCAGCAGCCAGGTCATGGCCAGGTCTTCGCGGCGGTCGGGGTCCGGATTGGCTTTGGCGTCGGCGTTTCCGTCGGTGAGTCCCCACACCACGACGGCGATGATGTACAACGCGAGAAGCACCAGGCTGATCAATCCGGCCTGAGTCTGCCAGGCGTTGATCAGCGCGCCCTGAAAAAGGCGCAAAACGACCATCGCGGCGGCGAACACCAGTCCGCGCAGCATCCAGTTAGTCATGGGAGTTCAGCGTAGCTGTACCGTCAACGGTCGTGACACATTCCCAGCGTCGACACAACCTGAAAGCCAAAATCGGTGCCGCCGGACTGGATGCGATGCTGGTCACCGACCTGATAAATGTCCGATATCTATCCGGTTTCAGCGGGTCGAACGGCGCGTTGCTGGTGTTCGCCGACGACCGCGAAGCCGTACTGGCCACCGACGGCCGGTACCGCACTCAGGCCGCGCAGCAGGCGCCCGACCTCGAGGTGGTCATCGAGCGGGCACTCGGCCGTCACCTGAGCTGCCGTGCGGCCGAATGCGGCGTCGGCAGGCTGGGTTTCGAAAGCCATGTGGTCACGGTGGATGGCCTGGATGCGCTGACGGCTGCGCTGCAGGACACCGAGACCGAGCTGGTCCGCGCGTCGGGGACGGTGGAGGCGCTGCGTGAGGTCAAGGATGCCGGTGAGCTCGCGTTGTTGCGGCTGGCCTGCGAAGCGGCCGACGCCGCGCTGACCGACCTGCTACGGCGCGGCGGCCTGCGCCCGGGCCGCACCGAGCGCGAGGTGGCCCGCGACCTGGAAGGGCTGATGTTCGATCACGGCGCCGACGCCGTGTCGTTCGAGACGATCGTGGCGGCCGGACCGAATTCGGCCATCCCGCACCACCGGCCCACCGACGCGGTGCTGGCCACCGGTGATTTCGTCAAGATCGACTTCGGCGCGCTGGTCGCCGGCTATCACTCCGACATGACCCGCACCTTCGTGCTGGGCAAGGCGGCCGACTGGCAGCTGGAGCTCTACCAGCTGGTCTCCCGGGCGCAGCGGGCCGGTCGCGAGGCGTTGTGCCCGGATGCCGAGCTGCGTGAGGTCGACGCCGCCGCGCGCCAGTTGATCACCGACGCGGGCTACGGCGACAACTTTGGACACGGTCTGGGACACGGTGTTGGCCTGCAGATACACGAAGCGCCGGGCATCGGGGCGACATCCGCCGGTACACTACTTGCGGGCTCCGTGGTGACCGTGGAGCCCGGCGTCTATCTACCCGGCCGCGGCGGTGTCCGCATCGAGGACACATTGGTAGTGCCCTCCAAGACGCCAGGCGCCTCGGAAAGCGCCGGACAGACCCCGGAGTTGTTGACCCGGTTCCCCAAGGAACTGGCCATTTTGTAGGAGATTTAGCAGACCGTGGCGACCACCGCTGACTTCAAGAACGGACTCGTCCTGAATATCGACGGGCAGCTGTGGCAAATCGTCGAGTTTCAGCACGTCAAGCCGGGCAAGGGCCCGGCATTCGTGCGAACCAAGCTCAAGAACGTGCTGTCGGGCAAGGTCGTCGACAAGACCTACAACGCCGGGGTGAAGGTGGAAACCGCCACCGTGGACCGCCGCGACACCACCTACCTGTACCGCGACGGCTCGGACTTCGTGTTCATGGACAGCCAGGACTACGAGCAGCATCCGCTGCCGGAGTCCCTGGTCGGCGACGCCGCGCGGTTTCTGCTGGAGGGCATGCCGGTGCAGGTGGCCTTCCATAACGGGGCGCCGCTGTACATCGAGCTGCCGGTAACCGTCGAACTCGAAGTCACCCACACCGAGCCGGGGTTGCAGGGTGACCGGTCCAGCGCCGGCACGAAGCCGGCCACGCTGGAGACCGGCGCCCAGATCCAGGTGCCGCTGTTCATCAACACCGGGGACAAGCTGAAGGTCGATTCGCGCGACGGCAGCTACCTGGGCAGGGTCAACGTCTGAGCATGCCCGAGGGAAGACCGGGCAAGCCGGTTAAAGGACGCCATCAGGCCCGCAAGCGCGCGGTGGACCTGTTGTTCGAGGCCGAGGCGCGGGGCATGAGCCCGCTCGAGGTGGTCGAGTCGCGCACCGCACTCGCGGCAGCCAAGCCGGAAGTCGCGCCGTTGCATCCCTACACCGCCGCGGTGGCGCGCGGCGTCAGCGAGGACGCCGCCCACATCGACGACCTGATCGCCGCGCATCTGCAGGGCTGGACCCTGGATCGGCTGCCTGCGGTGGATCGCGCCATTCTGCGGGTTTCGGTGTGGGAATTGCTGCATGCCGACGACGTCCCCGAACCGGTAGCCGTCGACGAGGCCGTCGAGCTGGCCAAGGAACTGTCCACCGACGATTCGCCCGGCTTCGTCAACGGAGTGCTGGGGCAAGTCATGCTGGTGACGCCGCAGATCCGCGCGGCCGCTCACGCGGTCCGCCAGGCGGTGCCTGGAGATGCGGAACGCCTGCCGGAAAACCAAGGATCGGGTTCATGAGCAGACTCGAATTGCGTGTCGTGATCGCCGCCTGGATGGCCGCGGCGGTGGTGTTCGGCGCTGTGATCTGCGCTGCCTACGGGTGGGCGATCGTCGCCTCGGCGCTGTCGATCTATGCGCTGGGCGTGGGCGCCTGGCTGTATCACTGTGTAGAGCGCCTGGTCTTGGCCCGTCGCATCAGCACGGTTCGCTCGGCGGCCAAGCCGCTGCAGCCCCTGCTGCCGGTGATGGCCGCGATCATGGGTCTGACCCAGGCGGTGGTGCGGTCCCTCGGCGATGTCACCGACCTGCCGGCGCGTCGCTGGGAGTTTCCGCAATTTCCCCAACTTCCGATGATGCGCTGGGTCGACAGCACGCTGGGTAACCGGCGGATCGTCGACAGCGACGACGAACGGGATGGCTGACCATGCGTCCCGTCGTCGGTGCTGCTCCCGCCCGACCCTAGACGACCACGAAAAACGAATCCCGGTAGGCCTCAAGAAGTCTCAGCCACAATTCGCTGACAGTCGGAAAGCACGGCACGGCGTGCCACAACCGCTCGATCGGCACTTGGCCGGCGACGGCGATGGTGGCCGAGTGCAGCATCTCCGTGACGCCCGGGCCCACCATGGTCACGCCGACCAGATGGCCGCGATCAACGTCGACCACCATTCGCGCCCGGCCTCTGTACCCGTCGGCATAAAGCTTGGCTCCCATGACGACGTCCCCGATTTCGACATCGACGGCCTTGACCCGGTGCCCGGCCTGCACCGCCTGTTCTTCTGTGAGGCCGACCGCGGCGACTTCGGGGTCGGTGAAAAGGGCCTGCGGCACGGCGTGATGGTCTGCGGTGGTCGCATGAACGCCCCACGGCGCGGTGTCCAGCGGCGTGCCCGCGGCGCGGGCGCCGATGGCCGCACCGGCAATGCGCGCTTGGTACTTGCCCTGATGGGTCAGCAGCGCGCGGTGATTGACATCGCCGGCCGCGTAGAGCCAACCATCTTCGACGGCGGGCACGCAGCAGGTGTCGTCGACATCGAGCCAGCTGCCGGGGGTTAATCCGACTGTTTCCAAGCCGATATGGTCGGTGAGGGGTTTTCGGCCGGTGGCAAACAGTATTTCGTCGACCTCGAGCTCGGTGCCGTCGGTCAGCGCGAGTGCCAGCGGGCAGTAGGGGTATGCCCGGCTGAGTTCGCGAACTGTCACACCCGTGCGCACGTCCACACCAGCCTCTGCCAGACCGCGGCCGACAAGCTCTCCCACAAAGGGTTCCATCCGCGGCAGTAGGCGCGAGCCTCTGGCCAGTAAGGTCACCTTTGAGCCCAATCCTTGCCAGGCCGTTGCCATTTCGACACCCACGCCGCCGGCCCCGACAATGGCGAGCCGGTTCGGGACATCGCTACTGTCATTGGCTTCGCGGTTGGTCCAGGGTCGTGCTTCGGCTAGGCCGGGCAAGTCGGGGATCGCGGACCGGCTTCCGGTGCAGATGACAACCGCGTGCCGGACGGCCAGCACCACCTCCCTGCCGCTGGGTGTGGTGACGACAACTCGTCGCGGACCGTCCAACCGTCCATGTCCACGGACCAGCGTCGCTCCGATACCGGCCACCCAGTCGACCCGGCTGGTGTCGTCCCAGTCGTTCACATAGCGGTCGCGGCGGCCGAAGACACCGGCCGGGTCTATCGCACCGGTGACCGCCTCGCGCGCGCCGTCGACCCGGCGGACGTCGGAGACCGCGAGGACCGGACGCAGCAGCGACTTGCTGGGCACGCAGGCCCAATACGAACACTCGCCCCCGACGAGCTCACGTTCGACCACCGCGACGTCCAGGCCGGCCGCCCGTGCGCGGTCCGCCACACTCTGGCCCACCGGACCCGCCCCGAGCACCACTACGTCGAATGTCTGGTCGTATGTCTGTTCCTGTTGGTCGGCCGCCATGGCCGAAATCCTATGTGCAGGCCGTTTTCGGGATCCGCTCGATTCCGAATTACCCTGGGTGAACAGTCCGGATTTGGGGGCGGCTGGTGATCACGTTGGACCGCTTGGTGAATGTGTTGGGTGGTTACGGCGTGCGGCTGCGGTGGTCGTCGTTGCCCAGGTCGACGGAATTGCGCAGTGTGGTGATCCACGAGGCAGCCGCGACCCGTCCGGTAGTCGGAGATGTGTTGCTGGCGATCGGCGCGAGTTCCGTCGCGGAAGCGGTTCAGTGGGCGGCGTCGGCCCGAGCTGTGGTGGTGTTGACCCGCGACGGCGCATCGCCCGTGACCTTGGAGGGTGACCTCACGGCGGGAGCGGGCATGGTGCTCGACGAGTCGCTGTCCTGGAGCGAGGTCGCCGCGGTCGTCTACGGGCTGGTTTTGGAGGGCCGCGAGACGGAATCCGGACGTGGTCCCACGGATCTGTTCGCGCTGGCCGACAGCCTGGCCGAGGCCACCGGTGGAGCGGTGACCATCGAAGATCGGCTGTTGCGGGTACTGGCGTACTCGCGGCCGCAGCAAGGCGCCGACCCCGCGCGGGTCGCCACCATTTTGGGCCGCCAGACGCCGGAGCAGCTGCGCGTGCTCTTGGACGAGCGCGGAGTATTAGCTCACCTGGCCACGTCCGAGGATCCGCTTCACGTTGCCGCAGACAGCGAACATGGCCTGACCGGGCGCATGGTGGTGGCCGTCCGCTCCGGACGCGAAGTCTTGGGGTCGGTGTGGGTGGCGTGTTCGGCTGCGTTGAGCGGTGCCGAGCGCACCGCGTTGACCGACGGCGCGCATACCGTGGCCCTGCATCTGCTGCGGTCTCGAGCCAGCGCCGACTTGGAGCGCCAGGTCGAATCCGAACTGGTGATTCAGCTGCTGGAGGGCACCATTGACGCCGCCACGGTCGCCAGCAGGCTGGGATTGCCGCGCGGTCCGCTGCGGGTGATTGCGTTGCGGGCGTTCGTCGGCGCCGACCGTGATGCCGCGCTGCTGTTGGCTTTCGAGCGCGTCACCACGGGGTTCGGTTGGTCACGGCCGGGCCGCAGCGCGTTGGCGGGCAATACCGTCTACACCGTGCTGCCCGGCGATCAGCCGGCAACGGCGCGGCGCTGGTTCAGCGGTGTCCGGGCGGCGCTGCCCGAGGGGGCCCGGGTGTGGGCCGGCATCAGCGGACCGGCCGAGGTGGCCGACCTCGTCGCGGCTCGCCAGGAGGCCGACGAGTGTCTGGCGCTGCACCAGCTGTCCCCGGACAGCGCCTCCCCACCGGCATACGACCGGTCCTGGGATGACATCCTGCTGCAACGGTTGCGTACCGCGGCCAGGTCCGGGCGGTTGCCAGATCGTGGGCCGGTGGCCGAGCTGCGCCGCCACGACCGAACCAACGCCACCGAGTACGTGCCCACGCTGCGGGCCTGGCTGGAGGAGCAGGGCGACCCGGCGCGGGCCGGTGAGCGTCTGGGGGTGCACGAGAACACCGTGCGTTACCGGCTGCGGAAGATGGCCGAGATCACCACTTTGTCGCTGGACGACGCCAAGAAGCGGTTGGCCATGACGATCGAGCTGGCGGCCACCGATTCTGACGGGCTGCTGTAGCAACCCGACAACGCGCGACGGCCGGGTTGTCGGACTTCGGCAAACACTGCGGCGCCTGTCGACGCCACCCTGGAGGTTGTCAACCTCCGGCAAACCCGTCGATAGGAATGTCCGATGACCACTCCGTGTTCCGACCGGCGCCGGCTCACCGGCCGCACCTCAGGTGACGACGCCTCGATGGACATCTACACCCTGCGCCGGCCGCACCCGCTTGCGGCGTGGCTATCGCGGTGGGCCCGCCGCATGCCGACCGCCCGCGGATTCGAGGTACTGCTTGCGATTTGGGTCGCGGTGGTGGTTTTGGCCGGCCTGCCGATCGCCGTCGTCGTGGGCACCGGAGAGCACGAATCCCGCAGCCGCTTCTACGCCGGGCAGGCGCAAACCCGTCAGTCGGTCACTGCGGTGGTCACCAGCGACAAGGCCGCCCATCAAGAGCTCGCCGATCCGCAGATGGTCAGCGTGCCGGCCCGCTGGGTTGTCGGGGGAGTCGAGCACGCGGGTCCGGTGGATGCGCCGCGGGGCGTGAAAGCCGGTGATTCCGTTGACATCTGGGTTGATGAGAACGGTTATCACGTCGGCCTGCCACTGAGGACCGCGCTGGACGATGCGGTGGCGGCCGGATTGTCGGCCTGGCTGATCATGGCCGCCGTGACAGCCGTGTTCCTGGCCGGCGTCTGGATGGTCGCCGACCGCGCACGCGCCGGCCGATCGCTGCCGTCCACAAGCAGCTGTCGTGGTATCGGTCCGAGGGCCGCGCATCGCTGAGGGTGCTGTCGCAGAACCACAATGGCTCCTCGGGTGATTGGCCGGCTACGCCAAGAACCGCGGTGCCCATTCGGCCCAGCATGAGAAATAGCAAGCAGGAGTTCAGTTTATGGAGGTCAGTGATGGCCGGCGTCGACCGCATTGACGATTGGCCTCGTTCGGTGGTTGTCGTCGGTGCCGGCATCGTCGGATTGTCGACGGCATGGTTCCTTCAGGAGCGGGGCGTGAACGTCACGGTGGTGGATCGCGACGGCGTGGGCGCCGGCGCTTCCGGCGGCAACGCCGGGTGGATTGCGCCGGGGCTGGCACTGCCGCTCAACTCGCCGGCAGTGCTGCGCTATGGAATACGGTCCCTGCTCGACTCGAAAGCCCCGCTACACATTCCGTTCACCGCCGACATGGGCCTCGGGATGTTCTTGGCGCGGTTCGCCGGTCACTGCCGGCGATCATCGTGGCAGCGCGCGGTGCGCGCCAACGCAATCCTCAACGAGGACTGCATCGAAGCTTTCGACGTGCTCATCGCCAACGGGGTCGACGCACCGGTGACCGATGCACCCATCACCGCGGTATTCGACTCCACCGCAGCGGCACAGCGATTCCAGGAAGACCTGCAGGAGCTCGGAAAGGCCGGCCAGACAACGGATATCACCGTATTGACGGGCGCGGCGCTGCGGGAGCAAGTGCCGCTGGCATCCCGGGCGGTCCGGGTCGGGCTCAGCGTCAACGGACAGCGTTTCATCGATCCGGCCCGCTTCGTGGCTGCTCTGGGTCGCGCGGTGGTGAACCGCGGGGCGACGCTGCGCACGCTGGAAATAACCGAAATTGTCAACGCAACCAACAGTATTGCGGTGCGGCCGTGCCGCGGCGCACCGCTGATCACCGACGCCGCCGTGATCGCCACCGGCGCACAATTGCCGCAACTGGCCGGCCGCCGGCTAGGCGTAGCGGTGCGGGCTGGTCGCGGTTACTCGTTCACCGTGCCGGTCGAGCGCCCGATGCCCTGGCCCATCTACCTGCCGAGCGTGCGGGTCGCGGCTACGCCGCACCACGGCGCGATGCGCGTTTCGGGCACCATGGAATTTCGCCACCCGCGCGCACCGCTCATACCCGATCGGGTGGCGGCCATTGTGGCCTCGGCCGGTCCGCTGCTGGATGGCGTGCGATGGGCTGAACGCAGCAACGTGTGGGTGGGCGCGCGACCGATCGCCGCCGACGGCCGTCCCGTCATCGGTGCGGTGTCACCGCGCGTCTTCGTGGCCGGCGGACACGGCATGTGGGGACTGGCGCACGGACCGGTGACCGGTCGGCTGTTGGCCGAGCAGATTACCACCGGCAAGCAACCGCAAGCCCTACGCGAGTTCGATCCGTTGCGCGGAAGGGGCCGCTAGCACACCAGATCACGTCTTGCCCACTACGGGCCCCGAGTCGTCAGGGGCGGTTGCCCCGCCGCGGCCCGCCCCTGACGACACCCCCGACCCCCCACCAAAGGAATGTGATGGAAGCCGCGCTTCTCTAGAGCGCGGTTAGCGCATCAAGTTGGTGATGAAGTAACCAATGGCAGGGGTGGCGGCGTAGCCGCTGGGCGGAGCGGTCGCGGTCGGGCGTAGCCCGATGGCAGCGGGCCCGGTTTGGTTTTCGACGTAGCGTTTGGTCACCGACAACGGCGCTCCGCCGAGCCGATGCGGCGAACTACGATGGCGACCACAGGGCGGCAGGTCGGTAGTTGCCGCCGTCTGCTGCAACTGCGATGTCGGTGGTTGGCTGATCCACCGTCACGACGTTGATGGGCGTCGAGGTCCGGCCGTGGCACTATCAAAGCCGCGAGGCGCAGGCATCCGCCCTCGCGGACGCCAGTGGCGCGTAGGGACGTCACGGTCCGTCACCACGACACGGCTGACATCGAATACATCGAAACATTCCTGCGGGGCGCCCGCGGCGCCGAGCACCGCGACGTGGAGGTCTACTCGCTGCGGTCACCGCTGGGCGCCGCGGTCGCCGGTGCGCTCCCCGGTGACGAACGCAGCTTCACCCTGCCCGGTTGCGCCACCTTGACGGTCACACTCGTGTGCGCCGGACCATACGGCGTCCACATGGCCGGGGCCACCTGAAGCAGGAATGTCGTTGCCCACCAAACAGTAGACGGCTCTGGTGGTTACGAGACTTCGGCGGTCTGTTCGCGCCGTGGGGGATTGACGCGGCCACAGGGGCCGGTTCGCGGAGCGGCCACGGCGGGCGATCCCCTCCCGCCCGTCGGGTCTACGGCGTAACCTCGCGGCATGCGCTGCCGCAATCGGACATCGTCGAACTGCCGGTGTGTCGGTACCGGCCACTATTTCCGTCATTTCCGTCCTGGGCGCGATAATGACAAGTTGCGCCGAATGGCGCTACCGCACCACAAGAACAGGTGACGACATGTACCGAGACAGCTCCCGCCCGCGGCGACTTCGTGTCTCCGCGTTGGCGGCAGTCGCCAACCCGTCGTACACACGCATCGACACGTGGAACCTGCTCGACGATGCGTGCCGCCACCTGGCCGAGGTGGACCTTGCCGGGCTGGACATCACCCACGACATGGCGAAGGTCAAGCGGCTGATGGACCGCATCGGAGCCTACGAGCGGTACTGGCTGTATCCCGGCGCGGAGAGCCTGGCGACCTTCCGTGCTCACCTGGAGAGCAAGTCCACTGTGCGGCTCACCGAAGAGGTGTCGCTGGCCGTGCGCCTGCTCAGTGAATACGGCGACCGGACAGCATTGTTCGACATCTCGGCGCCGCTGGCCGACCAGGAACTGGTGGCCCAGGCCAAACAGCAGCAGTTCTACACGGTGTTGCTGGCCGACGACGCGCCCCCCACGGCTCCGGAGAGCCTCGTCGAGTGCCTGCGGGCGCTGCGCAACCCCGCCGACGACGTCCAGTTCGAGATCCTGGTGGCCCCCAGCGTCGAGGACGCGATCACCGCGGTCGCGCTCAACGGTGAGATCCAGGCTGCCATCATCCGCCACGACCTGCCGCTGCGCTCCCGTGACCGGTTGCCGTTGATGAACACGCTGCTAGGGCCCAATGACGCCGACGGCGCGATGGTCATTCCCGATCGCCCGCACGACTGGATCGAATGTGGTGAGTGGATCAGAGAGCTGCGGCCACACATCGACCTCTACCTGCTCACCGACGAGTCGATCGCGGCGGGCGATGGCGACGAGCCCGACGTCTACGACCGGACGTTCTACCGGCTCAACGACGTGACCGACCTGCACAGCACGGTGCTCGCCGGGCTCCGGAATCGTTTCGCCACGCCGTTTTTCGACGCGCTGCGGGCCTACGCCGCCGCACCCGTCGGCCAATTCCACGCGCTGCCGGTCGCGCGCGGCGCCAGCATCTTCAACTCCAAGTCGCTGCAGGACATGGGCGAGTTCTACGGCCGCAACATCTTCATGGCCGAGACCTCGACCACCTCCGGCGGCCTGGACTCGTTGCTGGACCCGCACGGCAACATCAAGAAGGCGATGGACAAGGCCGCGGTCACCTGGAACGCCAACCACACCTACTTCGTCACCAACGGAACGTCGACGGCCAACAAGATCGTCGTCCAGTCGCTGACCCGGCCCGGCGACATCGTGCTGATCGACCGCAACTGCCACAAGTCGCACCACTACGGCCTGGTGCTGGCCGGCGCGTATCCGCTGTACCTGGACGCTTATCCGCTGCCGCAGTTCGCCATCTACGGAGCGGTGTCGCTGCGCACGATCAAGAAGGCGCTGCTGGACCTGGAAGCGGCCGGAAAGCTGCACAAGCTGCGCATGCTGCTGCTGACCAACTGCACCTTCGACGGTGTCGTCTACAACCCGCGCCGGGTGATGGAGGAGGTGCTGGCGATCAAGCCGGACATCTGCTTCCTGTGGGACGAGGCGTGGTACGCGTTCGCCACCGCCGTTCCGTGGGCGCGGCAGCGGACCGCGATGGTGGCTGCCGAGCACCTCGAAGAGATGCTGGCCTCGGACGAATACGCCAAGGAATACCGGCAGTGGTCGGCGTCGATGCAAGGGGTCGACCGGTCGGAGTGGCTGGATCGCCGGTTGCTGCCCGACCCTGCTCGCGCGCGGGTGCGGGTGTATGCGACGCACTCCACCCACAAGTCGTTGTCGGCACTGCGGCAGGCGTCGATGATCCACGTGCACGACCAGGACTTCAACGCACTCGCCCGCGACGCGTTCGGTGAGGCGTTCTTGACCCACACCTCAACCTCGCCCAACCAGCAACTGCTGGCCTCGCTGGACCTGGCGCGCCGGCAGGTCGACATCGAGGGATTCCAGTTGGTCCGGCAGGTCTACGACATGGCGCTGGTCTTTCGGCACCGGGTACGCAAGGACCGGCTGATCAGCAAGTGGTTCCGTATCCTCGACGAGTCCGACCTGGTGCCCGAGGAATACCGGGCCTCCTCGGTCAGCTCCTACCGTCAGGTCCGGCAGGGCGCGCTGGCCGAATGGAACGAGGCGTGGCGCTCCGACCAGTTCGTGCTGGACGCGACCCGGGTCACCCTGTTCATCGGTGCGACGGGGATGAACGGTTACGACTTCCGCGAGAAGATCCTGATGGAGCGGTTCGGCATCCAGATCAACAAGACGTCGATCAACAGTGTGCTGCTGATCTTCACCATCGGCGTGACGTGGTCGAGCGTGCACTATCTGCTCGACGTGCTGCGCCGGATTGCCACCGACTTCGACCGGACCCAGAGGGCGGCCAGCGCCGCCGACTGGGCGCTGCACCAGCGCCGCGTCGAGGAGATCACCCAGGATCTGCCGCACCTACCCGATTTCAGTGAGTTCGACGTGGCCTTCCGCCCAGACGACAACAGTGTCTACGGCGACACCCGGTCGGCCTTCTACGCCGGCTATGAAGAGTCCGACCGCGAGTACGTGCAGATCGGCATGGCCGGGCGGCGGCTTGCCGAGGGACGGACGCTGGTGTCGACGACGTTCGTGGTGCCCTACCCGCCGGGCTTCCCGGTGCTGGTGCCCGGCCAGGTGGTTTCCAAGGAGATCGTCTACTTCCTGGCCCAGCTCGACGTCAAAGAAATCCACGGCTACAACCACGAACTCGGGTTGTCGGTGTTCACCGACGCTGCCCTGAAGCGGATGGAGGCCGCGCGCAACGCGATTGCCTCGGTCGGAGCCGCGCTGCCGTCGTTCGAGGTGCCGCCGGACGCCTCGGCTCTGAACGGCGACGGCGTCGTGGGGGCTGTCGCCGAGGACGCGTAACGGGTGGGCGCATCGGCCGGCGGTACCCTGATGCTATGCGCACCACTTTGCAAATCGATGACGACGTCCTAGAAGATGCGCGTAGCATCGCACGGGCGGAGGGTCGGTCGGTGGGTGCGGTCATTTCTGAGCTGGCGCGTAGGTCGTTGCGGCCGGTGGGGATCGTCGTGGTCGATGGACTGCCGGTATTCGATGTCCCTCCGGATGCGCCGACCATCACCGATGAAGATGTCGCCCGGGCCCTCGAGGAAGACGTGTGACCGCACTGCTCGACGTCAATGTGCTGATCGCGTTGGGCTGGCGAAACCACGTCCACCACGTGGCGGCGCGGGAATGGTTCACGCGGTGTTCGTCGAAAGGATGGGCTACGACGCCCGTCACCGAGATCGGCTTTGTTCGCATTTCGAGCAATCGCAGGCTGATGCAGGTGTCGACGACACCGTCGACGGCTATAGCGCAACTGGAGGCGCTAAGACGCCTTCCAGGACACGAGTTTTGGCCCGACGACGTGCCTTTGGTGGTCGGTGAGGACGGCGATCGCGGAGTTGTGTCGACTCATCGCCTCGTTACAGACCGTCACTTGATTGCCCTGGCCGCCCGATATGGCGGGCGGCTGGTCACCTTCGACGCCGCACTCGCCGATTCGGCATCAGCCGGAGTGATCGAGGTGCTGTAGCTCAACTGCGATGCGCGTCCTGCCAGGCCCGCAGAATCTCCGGGCGCAGCCGCCCGCGGCCGGATACGGGCAGACCCACGGCTTTCGCCCACGCGCGTAGTTCGGCACTGCTGGGCTCGTGCGTGGCCGGAGTCGGCTCGAAAACCGTTGCGGCGTCGGCATTGTCGACGAACCAGGTGAACGCGGCGGCAAGATAGCGGTAGGTGTATTCCTGGGCGAGCTTACGGGTTTGGCAGAACGCGATCGGCACTGTCGGGAAGCTGATCTGTAACTCGGCAAGCCCGTCGGCGACCGCTGCCGGGCGTGCATAGCTCAGCGCGAAGATCTCCGAATACCGTTCCTCGACGACCACCGCGGCCCGGGGTAGCGCCGCCAGCTCGGTGAGCTGGTATTTCAGCGTGCTATTGAGCACGCCAGAGGCGAAGTCCGACAACGCTTTACGCTCGACTGCCGCGATGAGCTGGCCGGCTACTTTCAGTCCGTAGTCGCCGCAGGCAAGGGCTTCGCGCGTCGTCCGCGCGGGTTTGTCGGCAAAGGTGTAGGGATAGCGTTCGTGAGCGTCGACGATGATGTCGAGTTCCGGGATGCCGGCGGCGCGAGCCGTGGGGGTGCGCACGCCCGGCCGGGACTGCTTGCGGGTCTTGGGGCGCTGCCAGAACACCACCTGGCGGCCGCGAGCCATGGTGTGCACCAGTTGGGATCGGTTCTCCCGGGAGCGGGCAGCGACCACGTCGATGGCCGCGCCGCGGCGGCTGCAGCTGCGCAGCTCGACCCGGTCGACGACGATTGGGTCGTCGGGCCAGTCGGCGATGTCGAGACGATGGCAATACAGCGCCTTTGTGCGCGGCCACACGTCAGACGTGGCGAAGAGCAGTCCTGCGCCCATCGGCAGCCGGATCAGGTAGGGCAGTCGGGAGTTTTCGTCCGGGTTGGCGGCGACGATCAGCTCCACAGATTGTGAGGGTACGGGTGGCATGCGGCGCCGACGACACTGCTTGGGTGTGCACGTGTGGCTTTGAACGTGCGCTCAGAGCGCGAATTTTCGCCGTTTCGCGCCCAGGCTTCCCGGTCAACGCCCTGGCTTCGCACTCACCGCAGGATCGTGGCGTAGAGCAGGCTGTCCTGCGGTTCGGGCCCGATGGTCGGGTGCACGGAGTGGCGGCGCAGCCGGCCCTCGAGCTCGAAACCGGCCCGCTGCAGTAACCGCGCCGAGCGGGCGTTGTCGACGTGACAGGTGGCCCAGACCCGGTACACCCCGGGGTCGGCAGCCAACTCGGCCAGCAACATGGCCAGCGCTTCGGACATGAAACCCCGGTTCCACCACCGTCGGCCGAGACAGTAGCCGATTTCGACGGAGTGGCGCAGCCGGCTTCGGCAGCTGATCAGGCCGACGACGTCGCCGCCGCCGCGGGGCACCAGCAGCCAGGTCCGCTCGTCGTCGCCGACGTTGAAATGCTCGGTGATCACCCGTCGCGTCTCTGCGACATCGGGATGCGGCGTCCACAACAGGTAGCGGGTTACCTCGGGATCGTGGGCAATCCCGTCGAACAACGCCTCGGCGTCGTCGAGCACGGGTGGGCGCAGCAGCAGCCGTGCGCCTTCGAGGTATTCGGACGGGAACCGGGCCATGGCGCCCCGCTACAGTCCGAGGGAGCGGTAAGTGTGGCGGACGAATCGTGGTTGGGCCGTCCGCAGCGTGGCCAGCGCGGGGTTGCCCGCCACCGCCGACGCGGCATCCACCGACAAATCGGGACAATGCTGGATCAGATACAGCAGGATCAGGTCGGCTGACGGGTCGGCCTGCCACCACGTCCCGTATGCGCCGGGCCAGCTGAACGTTCCCGTGCCGCCCGGACCGAACAGCGGCGCCGACTTCGCCGGATCGGTCACGACCGACAAATTCAACCCGAAACCGCGGCCCACCCAGAACGGCGCTCCCAAGAAGTTGTGGCGCTTGTGCTCGTCGGTCAGCCGGTCGGTGCGCATCAGGCGCGCCGACTCCAATGACAGCACCCGGACTCCGTCGACCGTCCCGTCGCCCAGCAGCATCCGCACGAACCGCAAGTAGTCGTCGGCGGTCGACCACAGTCCGCCGCCGGCGTTGGGAAACGACGGCGGCCTGACCTGCGGCGGCCCCATCACGTCGTGGCGCAACTTGTCGTCCTCGTCGAGCCGGTACATGGTCGCGGCGCGTCCCCGCGCCTCGGCCGAGACGAAGAACCCGGTGTCGGTCATGCCCGCCGGACCCAGCACTCGCTCGTCGAGCACCTGATGGAACGGCTTGTCCTCGACGCGAGACACGATCACGCCCAACACGTCGATCGCATGGCTGTAGGTGACCCGGTCGCCGGGCTGGTGAACCAGTGGCAGGGCGGCCAGTTCGGCCAGCCAGGTGTCCGAACCCTTGCCGAAGGGCAGTCGCATGTAGGCCCGCGAGATGGGCCCGGAGACCGAGAAACTGTAGGCCAGGCCGCTGGTATGAGTCAGCAGATCCTCGACCAGGATGGGGCGCCGGGCCGGATGCGTCCGGTCCAGCGGGCCATGCGGGTCGTCCAGCACCTGCGGGTCGGCCAGCTCCGGCGCCCAGCGCGCGATGGGGTCCCGCAATGTCAGCTTGCCCTCGTCGACCAGGCTCATGGCCGCGGCAACCGTCACCGGCTTGGTCATCGACGCGATGCGAAACAGCGTGTCTCGTTGCATCGGCAGACCCGCATCGACGTCGCGGTAGCCGATCTCGTTGACCTGCAACACCTCTCCGCGTTGCCAGACCACGGTCACCGCCCCGGAAAGCAGGCCGGCGTCACAGACTTGGCGAATGGATGCCTGATTGCCGTCGAGCTTCACCGGCCCTAGGTTAGTCGCCGGACGTCGGCGGGCGCGGCGGCGGGACCGACTGTCGGCTCATCGCGATCGACCGTGGGTCGGGGGTCGGCGCACGCGGTTGTTAGTTGTGCGAAAAGCCTTCCGACCTGGCCATGGCGTGTTACCCTCGCGCTCTCCGGCAATGTGATCTGGGGAACAGGCTGTGGGAGCGACGGCTTGGGGCTGCTAACCGAGCCGTTGCGGTGAACCAGGGTGCGGGGAGCGGTCACCAAGACCCGCAACTGTGGACGGGGACCGGCGTGCCGGCCTCCGTCCATGCCGTATGAACCTAGCGATCCGCTGCTCCATTACCACCGGTTGGATAACTCAGCAAAGGTTGGCCATGAATGGCTTGATCTCACAAGCGCACACCTCCCACCGACGTCTCACCCACCGACCCTCGTTCCCGGTGCCGGCCGCGATGCTGTTCGCGGCAGCGCTGTTCGCGACGGTCATCACCGGGTGCGGCCACAAAGCGGCCACCGGCACCTCTCAAACCTCCGGGGCATCCTCAAGCTCCGCCGCGACCAGCGCGTCCGGGTCATCCGGCGCCCCGTCACCCGAAGCTCAGCAACTCCTGCAGGACAGCTCCAAAGCGACCAAAGGCCTGCACTCGCTTCATGTGAGTCTGCAGACAACCAACATCACGACGCTTCCCATGGAGAGCGTCAATGCCGACGTGACCAACCAGCCGGAGGGCAACGGTCAGGCCGTCGGGGACGCCATGATCAGATTGCAGCCGAAGGCCCCCGCGGTCTCCAAGCAGTTCCTGGTCACCAACAAGACCATGTACACCAAGGACGACAGCGGGAAGTACACCTCGATGGGGCCGGCGGAGAAGATCTACGACCCGGGCATCGTCCTCGACAAGGACAAGGGACTGGGCAACGTCATCGCCAAGGTCCAAAGTGCGCAGATCGCCGGAAACGAAACGATCGACGGTATCGCCACCGTCAAGGTGACGGGAAGCATCGACGCCGCGGTGATCGATCCACTGGTGCCTCAGCTGGGTAAGGGCGGGGGCACGCTGCCGATCACGTTGTACATCGTCGACGTGAAGGCGGCGGGCACCAGCACCACGCCCGGAGCGCCGGCGCCCAGCCCCAACTTGGTGCGCATGGTCGTCGACAAGGACCAGGGCCACGTCACCATCAACCTGTCGGCCTGGGGCGCGCCGGTCACCATTCCCAACCCGACGGGATAACCGCCGCGGGGTGCATTGCCGATTGGGAACCGGCCCGCGACTGCCGAACGGCGGCTAGGACCGCCGAATCGTCTCCGGGCCGGTTCCCGCCCGCGGTTGGCTCCTTGGGGCGCAACCGATTTGGTGCACCGTAAGGGCAGATCGCGCGGCCCCGAATGCCGTTGAGAATTCTCCAAGGCCATACGTCCAACATTGGGGCACCATTGGGGTCACTTCGCCGGAACCGACGGCCACCGCCCGATCTCACCCGACCAGACCTGGAGGAATACGAATGACGAACGACCTCCCAGACGTTCAGGAGCGCGGCCCCGCTCTGCGCCCTGCTCCTCCTCCTGGCGGGCCACCGCTGTCAGACGTGTGGGTCTACAACGGGCGGGCATACGACCTCAGCGATTGGATATCCAAGCATCCCGGTGGCGCCTTCTTCATCGGGCGCACCAAAAATCGCGATATCACCGCGATCATCGCCTCCTACCATCGTGATCCGGCCAAGGTAGAGCGAATCTTGGAGCGCCGCTACGCCCTGGGCCGCGATGCAACGCCGCGCGATATCCATCCCAAACACAACGCTCCGCCGTTCCTGTTCAAAGACAGCTTCAACAGCTGGCGGGACACCCCCAAGTACCGTTTCGACAACCCCGACGACTTGATGCACCGCGTCAAAGCGCGGCTGACCGAGCCGGCGCTGGGCGCGCGGATCAAACGGATGGACCGGCTGTTCAATATCGTCGTGGCGCTGCTGGCCGCCGCGTATGTGGCGGTCCAGGGTGTGCGGTTGGCCGAACCACGGTGGATGCCGTTGTGGGCCTTTGTGATTGCCATGGTGCTGCTGCGCAGTTCGCTGGTCGGCTACGGCCATTACGCGTTGCATCGGGCGCAACGGGGCCCTAATCGGTTCTTCGCCAATGCCTTCGACCTGAACTATGTGGCGTTGTCGTTGGTGGTCGCCGACGGGCACACGTTGCTGCATCACCCGTACACCCAAAGCGACGTCGACATCAAGAAGAACGTCTTCACGATGATGATGCAGCTGCCGCGGCTGTATCGGGTGCCGGTGCATACGGTTCACAAGTTCGGCCACCTGCTCACCGGCATGGCCATCCGCATCGCCGACGTGTGGAACATGACTCGCAAGGTGGGTGTCGAGGAGGGCTACGGAAGTTGGCGCAATGCGCTGCCACACTTCCTGGGGTCGTCCGGGGTGCGTCTGCTCCTGGTCACCGAGATGGCGGTCTTCGCCCTGGCCGGCGACTTCTGGGCCTGGGCACTGCAATTCGTCGTGACGCTGTGGGTCAGCACCTTCCTGGTGGTGGCGAGCCACGAGTTCGAGGACGACGCCGGCGAGCCCGCCCCAACCGGTGAAGACTGGGGCGTGGACCAAGTGGTGCACGCCAACGACCTGGTGGTGGTCGGGAATCGCTATGTCGACTGCTTCCTGTCGGCGGGCCTGAGTTCGCACCGCGTCCACCATGTATTGCCGTTCCAGCGCAGCGGGTTCGCCAACATCGTCACCGAGGACGTATTACGGGAAGAGGCGGCGAAGTCCGGCGTGGAGTGGCTTCCGGCAAAGAGTTTCGTGACCGATCGGCTGCCGAAGCTCTGCCGCACCTACCTGCTCTCGCCGTCGCGCCAAGCCAGGGAGCACAAGTGGGGTTTCCTGCGGGAACACTGCTCGCCGGCGGCCTGGAAAGCCAGTGCCGGCTACGTGGTTGCCGGCTTCGTCGGAATCGGGTCGGTATGAGCAGCGCAGCTGAGGGTGGCGCCCTGCGCCCGGTGGCCGAGGCGCCCGGCTGCGAAGCCCACTATGACCTCGCCCAGTTGCCACCGGCTCCGCCGACAACGGTGGCGGTCATCGAAGGCATGGCTACCGGGGGGCCGCGACGGGTGGTCCGGCAGTCCGACGCCGCTGCGCAGGTGGCCCAGATGTTCCTCGACCCGCAACAGCGGGAACGGGTTACCCGGGTCTATGAGAAGACCCGCATCGACACCCGGAGGATGGCCGTCAATCCGCTGGACGCCGAGTTCGACGCATTCCGGCGCGAACCCGCAACCATCCGGGACCGGATGGGCCTGTTCTACCGGCATGCGGTACCGCTGGCGGTCGAGGTGAGCCGGCGTGCGCTCGACGGACTTTGCCACGGTGCCGAAGAGATCGGGCTGTTGGTGTTCGTCACCAGCACCGGGTTCATCGCTCCGGGCGTGGACGTGGCGATCGTCAAGGAACTCGGCCTGTCGCGGGCGATTTCGCGAGTCGTGGTCAATTTCATGGGATGTGCGGCGGCGATGAACGCCATTCGCACCGCCACCAATTACGTCCGAGCCCACCCGGCAATGAAGGCGTTGGTGGTGTGCATCGAATTGTGCTCGGTCAACGCGGTTTTCGCCGACAACATCAACGATGTGGTGATCCACAGCCTGTTCGGCGATGGCTGTGCCGCGCTGGTGATCGGTGCCAGCCAGGTGCGACAGCAGTTGCCGGCGGGCAGTGTGGTGATCCGCAGCAACTTCAGCCGGCTCCTCGACGACGCCGAAGACGGCATCGTGCTGGGCGTCAATCATGACGGCATCACCTGCGAACTGTCAGAGGACCTGCCCGACTACATTTACCGCGGAGTTGCGCCAGTCGTCGCAGAAATGCTGCAGGACAACGGATTACAACAGTGCGATATCGATCTGTGGGCGATCCATCCGGGTGGTCCCAAGATCATCGAACAGTCGGTGCGCTCGTTGGGCGTCCCGGCCGAGCTCGCGGCGCCCAGCTGGGATGTGCTGGCACGCTTCGGCAACATGCTGAGCGTCTCGCTGATCTTCGTGCTGGAAATGATGGTGCGGCAGGCGGAGTCGGCAAAACCCATCTCGACCGGCGTGGCGTTCGCCTTTGCGCCGGGGGTCACCGTCGAAGGCATGCTGTTCGATATCGTGCGCCGGTGACCGCGGCTTTGACACTCGAAGGGAGGTGGCACATGACCAATGCCCCCGGGCGGCCGAATGCCAATGCACCGGCGACGGACCGCGTCCTGTACCGCTCGTTGATGACCGACAGTACGCGCTGGGACGCCCTGCAACTGCGTGACGGCGACATCATCATCTCGACGCCGTCCAAGTGCGGCATGACCTGGACACAGCGGCTGATTTCGCTGCTTGTCTTCGACGGGCCGGAATTGCCGGGACCATTGTCGACCGTGTCACCGTGGCTCGACCAGACCATCCGGCCCATCGAGGAGGTGGTCGCCGTCCTCGACGCACAGGACCACCGCCGGTTCATCAAGACCCACACCCCGCTGGACGGTCTGGTGCTCGATGATCGCGTCACCTACATCTGCGTCGGCCGCGATCCGCGCGATGCCGCAGTGTCGATGCTGTTCCACGTCGCCAACGTCGATGCCGAGCGACTGCGGGAATTGCATGAGGCCGCGGTGCCCCCGCCGCTGCAGCCGGGTCGGCCGGGGCCCGGGCCCGCCCCGCAATCCGGTGGCCGCGGCCCGGCCGAGGAGTTCCGGCACTGGATGGAGGGGCCGGCCCTGCCACCGCCGGGCGTGGGGTTCGCGCCCCCCAAAGGAATCGGAACGCTGGCCAACGTGCTGCACCACTTCGGCACGGCATGGGAGCGGCGGCACCTGCCGAATGTGGCGCTGTTCCACTATGCCGACTACGAGGTGGACCTGATAGCCGAGCTGATGCGGCTTGCCGCGGTACTCGGTATCGACCTGAGTCGCGATCGCGCCCGCGAACTCGTCGCCCACGCGTCGCTGGACGCCATGCGATCCCGCGCGGCGGAGATCGCCCCCAACACCACCGACGGCATCTGGCACAGCCAGGAGCAATTCTTCCGCCGCGGCCGCAGCGGCGACTGGCAGCAGTATTTCGGCTACGAGGAGCACCGCCGCTACAACCACCGCATCAACCAGCTTGCCCCACCGGATCTGCTGGCCTGGGCGCACGAGGGGCGCCGGGGCTACGACCCCGCCGCCTGAGGCTCGGGCCGGCTCAGTTCGACATACGCCGTTGGGCTCGTACGTACCAAAACGCCATTTCCGCTTCGACTCCGTCGATTTCGCGGCGCACCGTGACCGGCTCCAGCGATTCGACATCCCACCCGGCGCCGCCGAGCACGTCGCGCAGGGTCTGTTCGGACACCGCCGGCCGCGGCCATTCCTCGTTCGGCGGATTGGCATCCGAGAAGCAACTGAGTAGCAGGGTGGCTCCCGGCCGGGTAGCCCGGTGCACGGCCGCCGCATAGCTGCGCTTGCCGTCGTCGTCGAGGCAATGGAACATGCCGCTGTCGATCACGGTGTCGAAAGCGTCGGTGTAGCCGATGAGCGTGGTGGCGTCTGCCGCCGCGAACCGCACGTCGACTCCGGCGTCGCCGGCGCGGCGTTCGGCGATGATCAGCGCGGTCGGAGAAATGTCCAAAGCGGTCACGCGGTGTCCGTGCTGAGCGAGATAGATCGCGTTGTCGCCGAGCCCGCAGCCGATGTCGAGCACGTCACCGTGGACCCAGCCGCCGGCCTGCCACGCGATCACGTTCTCTTTGGGCGCCTTGGTATCCCACGGCGGCGTCGTCATCGGCGGGATGCTCGGGCCGGGGCTTTCCCCGCGGTACAGCGCATCGAAATCCATGCGCTGGGGGGAGTTAGGACCGGTCATCTCGCCAGAGTAGCCGAAATCGTCATCCTAGCAACAGAATTAGCAGATCCACTACGCCGGTCCCGTTGCGCCGGCATTGCCGAAGAGCTTTCCGCCGGCGCCGCCGTCACCGCCGGGCGCGCCGTCGACACCGGCCCCGCCAGCACCGCCGTCGCCGACGAGTTGGGCGCTGCCGCCATCACCGCCGCCGGAGGCGGCACCCGCCAAGCCGGATGTGCCGGCGGGACTGCCGGTGCCGCCGGAACCGGGACTACCACCGGTGGCACCGGCACCGCCGGCGCCGCCGGTGCCGTACACCAACCCAGCGATACCACCGCCGCCGCCGGTGGCGGCGGCGCCGCCATCACCGCCATCACCGCCGGCGCCGCCGGCGCCGCTCACGTCACCGATGCCGCCGTCGCCGCCATCACCTCCGGCACCACCGTTACCGCCGGCGCCGCCGAAGCCCACCAGTCCGCCGCCGGCTCCGCCCGCTCCGCCGATGGCGGCGGCGCCGCCCACGCCGCCCTTGCCGCCATCGCCAAATTCGGGGCCGCCTTTGCCGCCGAGGCCGCCGTTGTTGCCTGCGCCGCCTGCGCCGCCGGACCCGCCTGCGCCGCCGGACCCGCCGACGCCCACCAGCCCGCCGCCAGCCCCACCCGCTCCGCCCATGCCGGCCGCGCCGCCGGCGCCGCCCGCGCCGCCGGCTTCGTTGCCGGGGCCGCCGTCGCCGCCAACCCCACCAGCCCCGCCGGCGCCGCCGGACCCGCCGACGCCCACCAGCCCGCCACCAGCTCCACCCGCTCCACCCATGGCACCGTTGCCGCCGGCGCCGCCGGCGAAGCCGTTTTGGTAGTAGGCGCCCGCGCCACCAGCCCCGCCGGCCCCGCCGGCCCCGCCGGCGCCGCCGGTGCCGTAGAGCACTCCGGCGTGCCCACCGGGCGCGCCCAGCCCGCCGTCGCCACCGGGAGCGCCGTCGCCAACGAGGCCGGTGCTGCCGGTGCTGCCGGTCGCACCATTACCGCCGGCGCCGCCGCTGCCGAATAACCCGATTGCATTGCCACCGGCGCCGCCAGCACCGCCGGAAAGCGGTGCAGCGGCACTGCCTCCGCTCGCCCCGCCGGCGCCACCGGGCCCGCCGTTGCCGACCAGCCACCCGCCGTTACCGCCGGCCCCGCCGTTGGTACCGGCGACACCGGCGCCGGCATTGAAACCGGCCCCGCCAGCCCCACCATCGCCCCACAACCCTGCCGGTCCACCTGCGCCGCCGGACACACCAGCGGTGTTGCTGGCGCCGCCGTTGCCGCCGTTGCCGTACAAAAACCCGCCGGGCCCGCCCGCCTGCCCCGGCCCACCATTGGTGCCGTCACCGATCAATGGGCGTCCCAACAGCGCCTGGCTGGGCGCATTGATCACGCCGAGCACCTCCTGCTCCACCGTTTGCAACGGCGAGGCGTTGGCGGCTTCGGCGCTGGCATACCAACCGGCCGCGGACGTCAAACCCTGCGCGAACCGGGCATGGAACGTCTCCGCCTGGGCGCTGATCACCTGATAGGCCTGGCCATGCGAAGCGAACAGCGCCGCGACCGCCGCCGATACCTCATCCTGGCCCGCCGCCAGCACCGTTGTGATCGGAGCCAAGGCGACGGCGTTAGCCACCTTGAGCACAGCACCGATACCGGCCACATCCGCAGCGGCCGCCGTCAGTGCCTCTGGCACTGCGACCGCAAATGACATTCGACGCCCCTCACGGCACAGAGCAACAGTTCGATGTTATCGCCGTTGCGGCGTATCGGAGAACGTTTTCAGGGACAGGCTTCTGGCCAATACCCGCACGCCCGTAGCCGCTGCGCGGCCACCTACGCCCAATGCGCGCCCTGCATCGTCGTGCGGGCAGGGCAGTGCTAGGCTGCCCCGCAGCCGACATCCTTTAACGATCCGTCCAGAGAGGCGGAGAAGGAGGTCACCGTCTCGCATGGCTACTGCGAGTGATGCCGCGAACGGCCGCGAACTGATGTCCGCCGCCGACGTCGGTCGCACCATTTCCCGCATCGCGCACCAGGTCATCGAAAAAACTGCGCTCGATAGCCCCGACTCGCCGAGGGTGGTGCTGCTGGGCATCCCGACCCGCGGCGTGACCCTGGCCCGGCGGCTGGCAACCCATATCCGTGAATACAGCGGTGTCGAGGTTGCCCATGGCGCGCTGGACATCACGCTGTACCGCGACGACCTGATGAGCAAACCGCCGCGGCCGCTGGAAGAGACCTCCATCCCGGCCGGTGGTATCGACGATGCGCTGGTGATTCTCGTCGACGACGTGCTGTATTCCGGGCGCTCGGTGCGCTCGGCGTTGGACGCGTTGCGCGATGTGGGCCGGCCCCGCGCGGTGCAGTTGGCCGTCCTGGTCGACCGCGGCCACCGGGAACTGCCGGTGCGCGCCGATTACGTCGGCAAGAACGTGCCGACCTCCCGCAGCGAGAGCGTGCACGTGCAGCTGCGCGAACACGACGGGCACGACGGCGTGGTGATCTCGCGATGACCCCGCGGCACCTCCTGGCGGCCGGTGACCTGAGCCGTGACGAAGCCACCGCCATCCTCGACGATGCCGACCGGTTCGCGCAGGCTCTGGTGGGCCGCGAGGTCCGCAAACTGCCGACCCTGCGCGGCCGCACCATCGTCACCATGTTCTACGAGAATTCGACCCGAACCCGGGTGTCCTTCGAGGTGGCCGGTAAGTGGATGAGCGCCGACGTGATCAACGTCAGCGCGACCGGATCCTCGGTGGGCAAGGGCGAGTCGCTGCGCGACACCGCGCTGACCCTGCGTGCGGCCGGCGCCGATGCCCTGATCATCCGGCACCCGGCCTCGGGTGCGGCGCGTTTGCTGGCCGACTGGACCAGAAACGGCGAGGACGGCCCGTCGGTGATCAACGCCGGCGATGGCACCCACGAGCACCCCACCCAGGCGCTGCTGGATGCGCTGACCATCCGGCAGCGGCTCGGCGGCATCGAGGGCCGTCGCGTCGTGATCGTCGGCGACATCCTGCACAGCCGGGTGGCGCGCTCCAACGTCATGTTGCTGCACACGCTGGGCGCTGAGGTGGTGCTGGTGGCGCCGCCGACATTGCTGCCGGTGGGGGCTGACGGTTGGCCCGTCACCGTGTCCTACGACTTCGACGCCGAATTACCGGCCGCCGACGCGGTGCTGATGCTGCGGGTGCAGGCCGAGCGGATGACCGGCGGTTTCTTCCCGTCCGCGCGTGAGTATTCGGTGCGCTACGGCCTTTCCGACCGGCGGCAGGCGATGCTGCCCGGCCGTGCCGTGGTGCTGCATCCCGGGCCGATGCTGCGTGGTATGGAGATCGCTTTTTCGGTTGCCGACTCGTCGCAATCGGCTGTGCTGCAACAGGTTTCCAACGGTGTTCATGTGCGGATGGCGGTGTTGTTCCACCTGCTGGTGGGGGCCGAGTCGGCCGGGAAAGAAGGCGCGGCGTGAGTGTGCTGATCCGCGGGGTGCGGCTCTACGGCGAGGGGGAGCGGGTCGATGTACTGGTCGATGACGGCCAGATCGCCGACATCGGCGCGGGGCTGGCCATCCCGGAGCGGGCCGACGTCATCGACGCCACCGGCCAGGTTCTGCTGCCCGGACTGGTCGACCTGCACACCCATCTGCGCGAGCCCGGCCGCGAATACGCCGAGGATATCGAAACTGGCTCGGCCGCAGCGGCTTTGGGCGGCTACACCGCGGTATTCGCAATGGCCAACACCCATCCGGTGGCCGACAGCCCGGTGGTCACCGACCACGTGTGGCGCCACGGTCAGGAGGTTGGCCTGGTCGACGTACACCCGGTCGGCGCGGTGACGGTGGGGCTGGCCGGAGCCGAACTCACCGAGATGGGCATGATGAACGCCGGCGCCGCACAGGTACGGATGTTCTCCGACGACGGCGTCTGCGTGCACGACCCGCTGGTGATGCGCCGCGCCCTGGAATATGCCACCGGCCTGGGCGTGCTGATCGCCCAGCACGCCGAGGAGCCCAGGCTGACCGTCGGGGCCGTCGCGCACGAGGGCCCGAACGCCGCGCGGCTGGGCCTGTCGGGCTGGCCGAGGGCCGCCGAGGAATCCATCGTGGCCCGCGACGCGCTGCTGGCCCGCGATGCGGGCGCCCGGGTGCACATCTGCCACGCCTCTACCGCGGGTACTGTGGAGATCCTGAAATGGGCTAAAGGCCAAGGTATTTCGATCACAGCCGAGGTCACCCCACACCATTTGCTGCTCGACGACGGCCGACTGGCCGGCTACGACGGGGTGAACCGGGTCAACCCGCCGCTGCGCGAAGCCGTAGACACCATCGCACTGCGGCAAGCACTGGCCGAGGGGATCATCGACTGTGTGGCCACCGACCACGCCCCGCACGCCGAGCATGAGAAGTGTGTCGAATTCGCCGCAGCGCGCCCCGGCATGCTCGGGTTGCAGACGGCCCTGTCGGTGGTGGTGCAGACCATGGTGCGGCCGGGCCTGTTGGACTGGCGCGGCGTGGCGCGGGTGATGAGCGAGAATCCGGCGCGGATCGTGGGCTTGCCTGATCAGGGGCGCCCGCTGCAGGTGGGGGAGCCGGCCAATCTGACCGTGGTGGACCCCGACGCCACCTGGACGGTCTCCGGGGCCGAGCTGGCCAGCCGGTCGGCCAACACTCCCTACGAGTCGATGACATTGCCGGCCGCCGTGACGTTGACCTTACTGCGCGGGAAGGTCACCGCCCGGGACGGAAAGAGTCCCGCATGAACCGCGCCGGTGACGATGCACAGCAACAGAGCGATGTGGGGGTACCTCCCGCTTGCGGGGGAGAGGAGCGGCGCGCATGAACTCGGGCACGCTGGCGGGCTCGATGATCTTCGCGGCGGTGCTGGTGGTGACGATCACGGTGGTGATCGCGCTGATGATGCGCGGCTGGCGGCGGCGCTCGCAGCAGCAGGCCGAACTGATCGGCGAGTTGCCCGACGTGCCTGACGAACTGGGTCCCGCGTCTATCACCACCCGCGGCATCTATGTCGGCTGCACGTTGTCGCCAGCCTGGAACGACCGGGTGGCGGTGGGCGATCTCGGGTACCGCAGCAGGGCGGTGCTGAGCCGCTATCCGATCGGAATTCTGATGGAACGCGTTGGTGCGCAGCCGCTTTGGATTCCCCGGCAGTCCATTACCGCGCTGCGTGCCGAGCGCGGCATCGTCGGTAAGGTCGCCGCCCGGGACGGGATTTTGGCGATCCGGTGGCAACTTCCGTCGGGCACCGAAATCGACACCGGGTTTCGCGCGGATAACCGCGACGACTACCACGGCTGGTTGGAAGGAGCCGCGTGACCAAGGCCCTGCTGGTACTTGAGGACGGCCGCGTCTTCACCGGAACGCCGTTCGGCGCCATCGGCCAAACCCTGGGCGAAGCCGTGTTCAGCACTGGCATGTCCGGTTACCAGGAGACGCTGACCGACCCCAGCTATCACCGCCAGATCGTGGTGGCCACCGCGCCGCAGATCGGCAACACCGGCTGGAACGGCGAGGACGCCGAGAGCCGCGGCGACAAGATCTGGGTCGCCGGCTACGCGGTGCGTGACCCGTCGCCGCGAGCCTCCAACTGGCGCGCCACCGGCACCCTCGAAGACGAGCTGATCCGCCAGCACATCGTCGGCATCGCCGGCATCGACACCCGGGCCGTGGTGCGTCATCTGCGCAGCCGAGGGTCGATGAAGGCAGGTGTCTTCTCCGGCGAGTCGTTGGCCGAGCCGGCCGAGCTGCTGCAGCGCGTGCAGGGTCAGCCGCCCATGCTGGGCGCCGATCTCGCCGGCGAGGTCAGTACCCCGCAGCCGTATGTCGTCGAACCCGAAGGGCCACCGGGACTTCCCAGGCTCACCGTCGTCGCACTCGACCTGGGTATCAAGACCAACACGCCGCGCAACTTCGCCCGGCGCGGGATCCGCAGTTACGTACTGCCCTCGTCGGCGAGTTTCGACCAGATCGCCGACATCAACCCACACGGCGTGTTCCTGTCCAACGGCCCCGGTGACCCGGCGACCGCCGACCGCGTCGTCGCGCTCACCCGTGAGGTGCTGGGCGCAGGAATCCCGTTGTTCGGCATCTGTTTCGGTAATCAGATCCTGGGCCGCGCGCTGGGGCTGTCGACCTACAAGATGGTCTTCGGTCACCGCGGGATCAACATCCCGGTGATCGACCACGCCACCGGACGGGTCGCGGTGACCGCGCAAAACCACGGCTTCGCGCTGGAGGGGGAGGCCGGCCAGCGCTTCGACACGCCCTTCGGCCCGGCCGTCGTCAGCCACACCTGCGCCAACGACGGGGTGGTCGAGGGCGTCAGACTGACTGACGGACGGGCCTTTTCGGTGCAATACCACCCGGAGGCCGCAGCCGGTCCGCACGACGCGGAGTACCTGTTCGACCAATTTGTCGAGCTGATGGAGGGCCAGTGATGGTGAGGGCGGGTGTCCATACAGCGACACGCCGTAACAGGCGTACAGCTGCATACGCTCGCGCCCAGAAAGGGGACTGCTAGTGCCGCGTCGCTCCGACTTGCGCCACGTCCTGGTCATCGGCTCGGGGCCGATCGTCATCGGACAGGCCTGCGAGTTCGACTACTCCGGCACCCAGGCCTGCCGGGTGCTGCGCGCCGAGGGACTGCAGGTCAGCCTGGTCAACTCCAACCCGGCCACCATCATGACCGACCCGGAATACGCCGACCACACCTACGTCGAGCCCATCACCCCGGCCTTCGTCGAACGGGTGATCGCCCAACAGGCCGAGCGCGGCAACAAGATCGACGCGCTGCTGGCCACGTTGGGGGGCCAGACAGCGCTCAACACCGCGGTCGCGCTGTACGAGAACGGGGTGCTGGAACGCTACGGGGTCGAGCTGATTGGCGCAGACTTCGACGCCATCCAGCGCGGCGAGGACCGGCAGCGGTTCAAGGACATCGTCACCAAGGTCGGCGGCGAATCGGCCCGCAGCCGAGTCTGTTTCACCATGGACGAGGTCCGCGAGACGGTGGCCGAGCTCGGCCTGCCGGTGGTGGTGCGGCCGTCGTTCACCATGGGCGGGCTGGGCTCGGGGATGGCGCATTCGGCCGACGAGGTGGACCGGATGGCCGGTGCCGGGCTGGCCGCCTCACCCAGCGCCAACGTGCTGATCGAAGAATCGATTTACGGCTGGAAGGAATTCGAGCTCGAGCTGATGCGCGACGGCCACGACAACGTGGTGGTGGTGTGCTCGATCGAAAACGTCGACCCGCTGGGCGTGCACACCGGCGACTCGGTCACCGTCGCGCCGGCGATGACCCTGACCGACCGCGAGTACCAGCGGATGCGTGATCTGGGCATCGCGATCCTGCGCGAGGTCGGTGTGGACACCGGCGGCTGCAACATCCAGTTCGCGGTCAACCCCCGCGACGGCCGGCTGATCGTGATCGAGATGAACCCGCGGGTGTCGCGGTCAAGTGCGTTGGCGTCCAAGGCCACCGGGTTCCCGATCGCTAAGATCGCCGCGAAGCTGGCCATCGGATACACCCTCGACGAGATCGTCAACGACATCACCAAGGAAACCCCGGCCTGCTTCGAGCCCACCCTGGACTACGTCGTGGTCAAGGCGCCGCGGTTCGCATTCGAGAAATTCCCCGGCGCCGACCCGACGCTGACCACCACCATGAAATCCGTGGGCGAGGCAATGTCGTTGGGCCGCAACTTCGTCGAGGCGCTCGGCAAGGTGATGCGCTCGCTGGAGACCACCCGCGCCGGGTTCTGGACGGCCCCCGACCCCGAAGGCGACGTCGATGAGGTGCTCACCCGGCTGCAGACCCCCACCGAAGGCCGGCTCTACGACATCGAACTGGCCCTGCGGCTGGGTGCCTCGGTGGAACAAGCCGCCGAGGCCAGCGGTGTCGACCCGTGGTTCGTCGCCCAGATCGGTGAGCTGGTCAAGCTGCGCGCCGAACTGGTCGACGCGCCGGTACTGGACGCCGAGTTGCTGCGACACGCCAAACACAGCGGACTGTCGGATCGCCAGATCGCGTCACTGCGGCCGGAATTGGCGGGGGAGGCCGGGGTCCGATCACTGCGCGAGCGGCTGGACATCCACCCGGTGTACAAGACGGTGGACACCTGCGCGGCGGAGTTCGAGGCCAAGACGCCCTACCATTACAGCAGCTACGAGCTGGACCCGGCCGCCGAGACGGAGGTGGCGCCGCAGACCGAGAAACCCAAAGTGCTGATCCTGGGGTCCGGGCCCAACCGCATCGGGCAGGGCATCGAATTCGACTACAGCTGCGTGCACGCGGCAACCACGTTGAGCCAGGCCGGTTTTGAGACCGTGATGATCAACTGCAACCCGGAGACGGTGTCCACCGACTACGACACCGCCGACCGGCTGTACTTCGAGCCGCTGACCTTCGAGGACGTGCTCGAGGTGTTCCACGCCGAGCAACAGTCGGCCGCAGGCGGCCCCGGTCCTCAATCTGGAGTGGCGGGTGTGATCGTGCAACTCGGCGGCCAGACCCCGCTCGGGCTGGCGCAGCGACTTGCCGACGCCGGCGTCCCGATCGTGGGCACCCCACCGGAGGCGATCGATCTGGCCGAGGACCGCGGTGCCTTCGGCGATCTGCTGTGCACCGCGGGGTTGCCGGCGCCGAAATACGGCACCGCGACGACGTTCGCGCAGGCCCGCCGGATCGCCGACGAGATCGGCTATCCGGTGCTGGTGCGGCCGTCGTATGTGTTGGGTGGCCGGGGCATGGAGATCGTCTACGACGAGGAGACGCTGAAGGGCTACATCACCCGGGCCACCCAGCTCTCGCCCGAACATCCGGTGCTTGTAGACCGTTTCCTCGAAGATGCGGTGGAGATCGACGTGGATGCGCTCTGCGACGGCGCCGAGGTCTACATCGGCGGAATCATGGAACACATCGAGGAAGCCGGCGTCCACTCCGGCGATTCGGCCTGCGCTCTGCCGCCGGTGACGTTGGGCCGCAGCGACATCGAGAAGGTGCGTAAGGCCACCGAAGCCATTGCGCACGGGATCGGGGTGGTCGGGCTGCTCAACGTGCAATACGCACTCAAAGACGACGTCCTCTACGTCCTGGAGGCCAATCCGCGCGCCAGCCGTACCGTGCCTTTCGTATCCAAGGCCACCGCCGTCCCGCTCGCCAAGGCGTGCGCCCGGATCATGTTGGGCGCCAGTATTTCTCAGCTGCGTGCCGAAGGGATGCTGGTAGCCTCCGGTGACGGCGGGAACGCCGACCCCTACGCCCCCATCGCGGTCAAAGAAGCCGTGTTGCCGTTCCACCGGTTCCGCCGCGCCGACGGCGCCGCCATCGATTCGCTGCTGGGCCCGGAGATGAAATCCACCGGCGAGGTGATGGGCATCGACCGTGATTTCGGCAGCGCGTTCGCCAAGAGTCAGACGGCAGCCTACGGCTCGCTGCCGGCCCACGGGACGGTGTTCGTCTCGGTCGCCAACCGCGACAAGCGCTCGCTGGTGTTCCCGGTGAAACGGCTCGCCGACTTGGGGTTTCGCGTTCTGGCCACCGAAGGGACCGCAGAGATGCTGCGCCGCAACGGGATTCCGTGTGACGAAGTACGCAAGCATTTCGAGTCACCGCAACCTGGCCGCCCCGAGATGTCGGCCGTCGACGCGATCCGAGCCGGCGAGGTTGACATGGTCATCAATACTCCCTACGGCAATTCCGGTCCGCGCATCGACGGCTACGAGATCCGTTCGGTCGCGGTGGCCGTCAACATTCCGTGCATCACCACGGTGCAGGGCGCATCGGCCGCCGTACAGGGCATCGAAGCCGGGATCCGCGGCGACATCGGGGTGCGGTCGCTGCAGGAGCTGCACCGCGCGATCGATACGCGGAGCGCCGACCGGTGACCGGCTTCGGCGTCCGGCTGGCCGAGGCCAAGGCGCGCCGGGGACCGCTGTGTTTGGGCATCGATCCCCACCCCGAGCTGCTGCGGGCCTGGGATCTGCCGGCCACCGCCGACGGCCTGGCCGCGTTCTGCGATATCTGCGTGCAGGCCTACGCCGGTTTCGCGGTGGTCAAGCCGCAAGTGGCGTTCTTCGAGGCCTACGGCGCCGCGGGATACACGGTGCTGGAACGCACCATTGCCACGTTACGAGCCAACGGGGTGCTCGTGCTGGCGGATGCCAAGCGCGGCGACATCGGCTCCACGATGGCCGCCTACGCCACGGCCTGGGCCGGCGACTCGCCGCTGGCCGCAGACGCCGTGACCGCCTCGCCGTATCTGGGGTTCGGGTCGCTGCGGCCGCTGCTGGAGGTCGCTGCGGCTCATGACCGAGGGGTGTTCGTGCTGGCGGCCACCTCCAATCCCGAGGGTGCGACGGTGCAGCGCGCCGACGCCGAGGGCCGCACGGTGGCGCAACTGATCGTCGATCACGTCGCCGCAGCCAACCGGGCGAGCGAACCCGGTCCCGGATCCGTCGGCGTGGTCGTCGGGGCAACCGTCCTGCAGCCCCCCGACCTGAGCGCCCTGGGCGGACCGGTGCTGGTGCCCGGTGTCGGCGTGCAGGGCGGGCGGCCCGAGGCGCTCGGCGGACTGGGCGGGGCGACGCCGGACCAGCTGTTGCCCGCGGTGTCGCGTGAGGTGTTGCGGGCGGGTCCCGGTATCGCGGCGATCCGGTCCGCGGCCCAACGATTACTCGAGGCCGTCGCCTACCTGTCGGCGGTGTAGCGGCCCGTCCCGCTCACGGACAGGTCACGTCGACCCGGAACGATAGCTCGCGCATAGTGCCTTGCCCCTCTGG
Source organism: Mycobacterium pseudokansasii (assembly GCF_900566075.1). Classification (NCBI taxonomy): domain Bacteria; kingdom Bacillati; phylum Actinomycetota; class Actinomycetes; order Mycobacteriales; family Mycobacteriaceae; genus Mycobacterium; species Mycobacterium pseudokansasii. Next base: position 2,578,715 of record NZ_UPHU01000001.1, read on the forward strand.
GAAAGCTTGGCCCGTCCCGGTGACCGTGTATCTCTTGCCGTCTTTGGGTCGCCGGACCTGGTGTCCAGGTAGGGCAGCTGGTAGGTGGTGCTTCCCGTCTTGAGCAAGATCGTAAAGCCGTTGACGCCCGGCGGTGTTTGATCCGACAGGGACAGGGTCACCGATGCTGAATCGTCGTAGGCGCTGATGCGCGTCGTCTGATTCCCCGACTCTGTTGGCGTCGCGCTCGGATGCGCCGGCGAGGTGCGACACTCGACCCCGCCGGTGATTGCGTGAGAACGCCCTTCGACGGTCACGGTCGCGTTGCTGGCGACCGGACTCGAGCTCGGCGACGAAGCTGGCTGGCCGCCTTGCGTCGAGCATGCCGGCACAGTGACGCCCAGCACGACAGCACCGAACGCGATAGTGCCGAGAACCTTCCGAACGGTTCCGCGCGAATTCGTCATCGCAGTCCTCTGTTGCCGGGCCAGGAGACGGGCCAGGAGAAATGTATGCCTCTGACGGCGTTGCCGGTAGGACTCCCACGGTGGGCACCGAAGGCGATAACTTTGGCGCCCAGACCCTGCCTGCCGAGGTTGCCGTGGTGGTTGCGATCCGGGCGCAGCGCGCGGCTGCCGAACGGATGCGCGACATCGTCGCCTACCTCGCCGCGGTGTGATTGCGGGCCGAGCGGCGCACCCGCCCTGCCGGCTACAACAGCACCCCGTTTTGTCCGGCGAAGCCGGGTGCGCCGATCAGCTTCCCACTGTCGCCGCCGGCACCGCCGGCGCCACCGGTGCCGACGGCGCTGGTGACGTCACCGCCGTTACCACCGTTCCCGCCGTCGCCGATCAGCCCAGCCTTGCCGCCGGCCCCACCGGCCCCGCCGGTGGTGGCTCCGGTGCCGGTGGCGCTGCCGCCGACCCCGCCGTTACCTCCGGAACCGAAAATACCGAGTGCGGTGCCACCATCCCCGCCGGCCCCGCCTGTGCCACCGGCGGCTTCGCTGGCCCCGCCGGTGCCGCCCGTGCCGCCACTGCCACTGAACGCGCCGGCCCACCCGCCGTTACCGCCGGCCCCGCCGCTGCTCAGGGCGCTGGCCCCGCCTGCGCCGCCGGCCCCGCCCGCGCCGCTGAGACGTGCGTTGCCGCCGGCCCCGCCTTTGCCGCCGTTGTCGCCGGCGCCGCCGCTGAACCCGCCGGCCCCGCCGTGGCCGCCGTCGCCAAACCCGTAGGCGTTGCCGCCGGCTCCGCCGGCTCCGCCGAGACCGGCCCCGGCGAACCCGCCGGGGCCGCCGTTACCGGCGGAGCCGAACCCGTAGGCGTTGCCGCCGGACCCGCCGTTTCCGGCGCTGGTGCCCGTTGCGCTATGCCCGGCTTCACCACCGTCGCCGCCGAAGCCGAACAATAGGCCGCCGTCGCCGCCATTACCGGCGGACCCGCCGCTGCCTTTGGAGGTGGATCCGCCTTCGCCGCCCATGCCGCCGGAACCGAACAGCGTTGCGGACCCTCCGTTGCCCCCGGCGCCGCCGACGCCGGTAGGACTGGGCCCGCCTTTGCCGCCGTCACCTCCGTTGCCGAACGCCCCGCCGTCCCCACCCTTACCGCCGGCCCCACCGAAATTGGAGTCGGCCACCCCGCCGTACCCGCCGGCGCCGCCGCTGCCGATCAGCGAGCCGCCGTGCCCGCCGGCCCCGCCGACGCCGCCATCGCCTTTGAAGCTGTACCCGCCAGCGCCGCCGGCACCGCCGGCGCCGTAGAGCACGCCAGCTGCGCCGCCGGCTCCGCCGGCGCCTCCGTCACCGGCGGTGGTGCCGCCGAGGCCGCCGGCACCACCAGCCCCGCCGTCGCCGATCAGCCGGCTGGCCCCGCCGTGCCCGCCGGCCCCGCCATCGCCGGTGCCGCCCCCGGCCCCGCCGGCTCCGCCGGCGCCGCCGGCGCCGAACAGCCCACCCAGCCCGCCCGCCCCGCCGGCCCCGCCGGCGCTGCCCGTGGCCCCAGCGCCGCCGCCCACCCCGCCGGCGCCGCCTGGGCCGTATAACAATCCGCCGAATCCGCCGTTACCGCCGGCCCCGCCGCTGCTCAGGGCGCTGGCCCCGCCTGCGCCGCCGGCCCCGCCCGCGCCGCTGAGACGTGCGTTGCCGCCGGCCCCGCCTTTGCCGCCGTTGTCGCCGGCGCCGCCGCTGAACCCGCCGGCCCCGCCGTGGCCGCCGTCGCCAAACCCGTAGGCGTTGCCGCCGGCTCCGCCGGCTCCGCCGAGACCGGCCCCGGCGACCGCGCCGGGGCCGCCGTTACCGGCGGAGCCGAACCCGTAGGCGTTGCCGCCGGACCCGCCGTTTCCGGCGCTGGTGCCCGTTGCGCTATGCCCGCCTTCACCACCGTCGCCGCCGAAGCCGAACAATAGGCCGCCGTCGCCGCCATTTCCGGCGGACCCGCCGCTGCCCTTCGAGGACGCCCCGCCGTCGCCGCCCATCCCGCCGGAACCGAACAGCGTTGCGGACCCTCCGTTGCCCCCGGCGCCGCCGACGCCGGTGGGACTAGGCCCGCCATTGCCGCCGCCACCTCCGTTGCCGACCAACCCGCCGTGCCCACCGTTACCACCGGCCCCACCGAAATTGGAGTCGGCGGTCCCGCCGTACCCGCCGGCGCCGCCGCTGCCGATCAGCGAGCCGCCGTGCCCGCCGGCCCCGCCGATACCGCCGTCGCCTTTGAAGCTAAACCCGCCGTCCCCGCCGGCGCCTCCGCTGCCGTAGAGCACGCCAGCTGCGCCGCCGGCGCCGCCGGCGCCTCCGTCACCGGCGGTGGTGCCGCCGAGGCCGCCGGAACCACCAGCCCCGCCGTCGCCGATCAGCCGGCTGGCCCCGCCCGCCCCGCCGGCCCCGCCATCGCCGGTGCCGCCCCCGAGCCCGCCGGCTCCGCCGGCGCCGCCGGCGCCGAACAGCCCACCGAGCCCGCCCGCCCCGCCGGCCCCGCCGGCGCTGCCCGTGGCCCCAGCGCCGCCGCCCACCCCGCCGGCGCCGCCTGGGCCGTACAACAATCCGCCGAATCCGCCGTTGCCACCGGCCCCGCCGGTGCCGCCGACCGTGGTGTTGGGCCCGCCAGTACCGCCGGTGCCCCCGGCCCCGAACAGTCCGGCGTCCCCGCCGTTGCCGCCCGGCATACCAGGCGCGCCCGACCCGCCCGCCCCGCCGTTGCCGAACAAGTACCCACCCGGCCCGCCGGGCGCCCCAGTTCCCGGTGCGCCGTTGGCGCCGTTGCCGATCAGCGGGCGGTTGAACAGCGTCTGGGTGGGCGCGTTCACCAGGTCAAGCAACTCCTGCCCGAGGTTGGGGGGCTGCGCGGCCGCCGGCGCCCAGCCGCCAGTCAGCGCGCTCGTCAGGATCTGCTGGACGTTGGCGGCCTCGGCGCTGGCATATGAGCCGGCGGCGGCGCTCAACGCCTGGGAAAACTGATCATGAAACGCCGCCGCCTCGGTGCACAGCGCCTGATATGCCGCCCCGTGCGACCCGAACAACGCCGCGATGCCCGCCGACACCTCATCAGCGCCCGCGGCCAGCACCCTCGTTGTCGGGCCTGCGGCGGCCTCGTTGGCTGCGCTGAGCGTCGAACCGATGTCGGCCAGGTCCCTTGTCGCGGCTAACAGTGCCTCGGGCGCCGAGATCACAAACGACATCTCATACCTCCGCGACGAGTCCCGGTAAGTGATGGCCCTTGCACTATTCGTAAGTCGGCAGGCATGGATCGTAGTGCAAGGTGCGCCAGTCGACCTGGCTTTTTGGCGACCGCGCGCGCTTGTTTCCGCATCGGCGGTGAGGGATCCGGCGCGGTTGACGGCTGTCAGGTGGGACGGGGGAAGCGAGCAGGTTATGGAGTGCCAGCCCACTCGGGCACGACGGCCCACCAAGAATCGGATGCAGCGCGACACGCGCGAGGCGCGACCTTTCTGCGTGGTCCACGCCACTGCGGCTGGCGGGCCCGGCGCCGTGCCGCCCGGGACCGCCCGGCCCGGCCCGGCCTAAGCTGAGCCAACAGCAGTAAAACCGCAGCTAGATGGCATTATCCTGGGCCAAGAAGAGGACGTGTCGCCGTGGGTCCGGCACCATGTCAAACCGCTGTCAGCCCGGCCCGGCGAGCCACTCGCTGATGCGCCGCGCCGGGCCCACGCAGCAGAAATAGTCGCCGTAACCAGGGGGTCGGGTTAGATTTCGTCAGGAAGCGTGAGTACGGTCGTCTGCGCTGGCTGGAGTACCCGGCCGAGACAAATGATGATCGATTGATATCGATGAGAGACGGAGGAATCGTGGCCCTTCCCCAGTTGACCGACGAGCAGCGCGCGGCCGCGTTGGAGAAGGCTGCTGCCGCACGTCGAGCGCGAGCAGAGCTCAAAGATCGGCTCAAGCGTGGCGGCACCAACCTCACCCAGGTGCTCAAGGATGCCGAAACCGACGAAGTCTTGGGCAAGATGAAGGTGTCCGCGCTGCTTGAGGCGTTGCCGAAGGTGGGCAAGGTCAAGGCGCAGGAAATCATGACCGAGCTGGAGATCGCGCCGACTCGCCGCCTGCGTGGTCTGGGCGACCGTCAGCGCAAGGCGCTGCTGGAAAAGTTCGGCTCCGCCTAACCGCGACCACCGCGATGCGGGCCGACTGGCCTGTTGGCGGCGCTGACCACGCAACGCCAGTGAGCGTGGGCGAGGGGCCGGGCAGGGGACCTGTGGTCGTGTTGTCCGGCCCCTCCGCGGTCGGCAAGTCGACCGTGGTCCGGTGTCTGCGGGAGCGCATTCCGAACCTGCACTTCAGTGTCTCGGCCACGACGCGTGCCCCGCGCCCGGGTGAGGTCGATGGCGTCGACTATCACTTCGTCAGCGCGGCCCGCTTCCAGCAATTGATCGACGGCGGCGAGTTGTTGGAATGGGCCGATATCCACGGCGGCCTGCACCGCTCGGGCACTCTGGCCAAGCCGGTGCGGCAAGCCGCCGCGTCAGGTGAGCCGGTTCTGATCGAGGTCGACCTCGCCGGGGCCAGGGCGATCAAGAAGGCGATGCCCGAGGCCATCACGGTGTTTCTGGCGCCGCCCAGCTGGGAAGACCTGGAGGCCAGACTGGTCGGCCGGGGCACCGAAACGCCGGAGGTCATCCGCCGCCGTCTGGACACCGCACGCATCGAATTGGCGGCCCAAAACGACTTCGACAAGGTCGTGGTGAACCGTCGATTGGAGTCTGCGTGCGCCGAATTGGTATCCTTGCTGGTTAGTGCTATGCCCGGCTCTGCATGAGTCCCAGCCGGATTTGAGAATCGAGATTTTGCCGCTTTCGCACCGCTCTACGCCGCCAGGAGAAAGTCTTTCGTGAGTATTCCGCAGTCAGACGCGCCGCTAGCCGGTTCCGCCTCGGATCAGTTCGATCCGGCATCGGCCGGAATTGGGGCCTACGACACCCCGCTCGGCATCACCAACCCGCCCATCGACGAGTTGCTGGACCGCGTCTCGAGCAAATACGCGCTGGTGATTTACGCGGCGAAGCGCGCCCGGCAGATCAACGACTACTACAACCAGCTCGGCGAGGGCATCCTGGAGTACGTGGGTCCACTGGTCGAGCCCGGGTTGCAGGAAAAGCCGCTATCCATCGCCCTGCGCGAGATCCACGCCGACCTACTCGAGCACACCGAGGGCGAGTAACAGGGCCGGGCCCCGGATGGACCGAAAGCGGATCCCCAAACAGGTCATAGTCGGCGTCTCCGGTGGTATCGCCGCCTACAAGGCCTGCACCGTCGTTCGTCAGCTCGCCGAGGCCGGGCACCATGTCCGGGTCATCCCCACCGAATCCGCGCTGCGCTTTGTCGGGGCGGCGACCTTCGAGGCGCTCTCCGGTCAGCCGGTGCGCACCGACGTTTTCGACGACGTGCCCGCTGTCCCACACGTTCACCTGGGACAACAGGCCGACCTCGTCGTCGTCGCACCGGCCACCGCCGACCTGCTGGCCCGGGCGGTGCACGGCCGCGCCGACGACCTGCTGACCGCGACTCTGCTCACGGCGCGATGCCCGGTGCTGTTCGCGCCGGCAATGCACACCGAGATGTGGTTGCACCCGGCCACCGTCGACAACGTCGCCACCCTGCGCCGCCGTGGTGCGGTAGTGCTCGAACCCGCATTCGGGCGCCTCACCGGCAGTGACAGCGGCCCGGGACGATTGCCCGAGGCCGAGGAGATCACCACCTTTGCCCAGCTGCTGCTGGACCGGCCCGACGCCCTGCACTACGACCTTGCCGGCCGCAAACTCCTGGTGACCGCCGGCGGCACCCGCGAGCCGATCGACCCGGTGCGCTTCATCGGCAACCGCAGCTCCGGCAAGCAGGGATACGCCGTCGCGCGGGTCGCCGCCCAGCGCGGCGCCGAGGTGACACTGATCGCCGGACACACGGCCGGGCTCATCGACCCTGCCGGTGTCAACGTGGTGCACGTGAGCTCGGCGCAGCAACTCGGCGACGCGGTGTCCAAGCATGCACCCGAGGTCGACGTGTTGGTGATGGCGGCGGCCGTCGCCGACTTCCGGCCCGCGCAGGTGTCGGCCGCCAAGATCAAGAAAGGCCCGGACGGCCAGACCGGGTCGCCGACGATCGAGTTGGTACGCAACGACGACGTCCTGGCCGGCGTGGTGCGCGCCCGCGAGCACGGACAGTTGCCCAAGATGCGGGCCATTGTGGGGTTCGCGGCCGAGACCGGTGACGCCAATGGCGATGTGCTGTTTCACGCTCGGGAAAAGCTGCGGCGCAAGGGCTGCGATCTGCTGGTCGTCAACGCCGTCGGTGACGGCCGGGCCTTCGAGGTGGACAACAACGATGGCTGGCTGCTGGCGTCGGACGGAACCGAGTCGGCGCTGCAGCACGGTTCCAAGACGCTGATGGCCAGTCGTATCGTTGACGCGATCGTCGCGTTTTTGCATGGCTGTATCGGGTAGCGGATCGGCGGGTGGAGGCCTGTACGGCTGCTGGAGAGGTGCTGGACGATCCCTTGCCCGAGTGGACGAACTGAAATTGTTGCCGGAGGATATAATTCGGCTAACTAATTATTGGAAGGACGCAGAGTGAGCGAAAAGGGTCGGCTGTTTACCAGTGAGTCGGTGACCGAGGGACATCCCGACAAGATCTGTGATGCGATCAGCGACTCGGTCCTCGACGCGCTTCTGGCGGAGGATCCCCGCTCCCGTGTCGCGGTCGAGACGTTGGTGACCACCGGGCAGGTGCACGTCGTGGGCGAGGTGACCACCACGGCGAAAGCGGCGTTCGCCGACATCACCAACACCGTGCGCGCCCGCATCCTCCAGATCGGCTACGACTCGTCGGACAAGGGCTTCGACGGGGCGTCCTGTGGTGTCAACATCGGCATCGGGGCACAGTCTCCCGACATCGCCCAGGGCGTCGACACCGCCCATGAGGCGCGTGTCGAAGGCGCGGCGGACCCGCTGGACGCTCAGGGCGCCGGCGACCAGGGGCTGATGTTCGGCTACGCGATCAACGACACTCCTGAACTGATGCCGCTGCCCATCGCACTGGCCCACCGGCTGTCGCGGCGGCTGACCGAGGTCCGCAAGAACGGGGTGCTGCCCTACCTGCGCCCTGATGGCAAGACGCAGGTCACCATCGCCTACGAGGACAACGTCCCGGTGCGGCTGGACACCGTGGTCATCTCCACGCAGCACGCCGCAGACATCGACCTGGAGAAGACGCTGGATCCTGACATCCGCCAGCACGTACTCACGAGTGTGCTCGACGAGTTGGCCCACCAGACGCTGGATGCCTCACAGGTGCGGGTGCTGGTGAACCCGACCGGCAAGTTCGTGCTCGGCGGGCCCATGGGTGACGCCGGACTGACCGGCCGCAAGATCATCGTCGACACCTACGGCGGCTGGGCCCGCCACGGCGGCGGCGCATTCTCCGGCAAGGACCCGTCCAAGGTGGACCGGTCGGCGGCGTACGCGATGCGCTGGGTGGCCAAGAACGTCGTCGCGGCCGGGCTGGCCGAGCGGGTGGAGGTGCAGGTGGCCTACGCCATCGGCAAAGCCGCCCCGGTGGGCTTGTTCGTCGAGACGTTCGGCACCGAAACGGTCGACCCGGTCAAGATCGAAAAGGCCATCGGCGAGGTGTTCGACCTGCGGCCCGGGGCGATCATCCGCGACCTGGACCTGCTGCGCCCGATCTATGCGCCGACGGCTGCTTACGGACACTTCGGCCGCACCGATATCGAGCTGCCGTGGGAGCAGCTCAACAAGGTCGACGACCTCAAGCGCGCCATCTAGTTCCCGGCGCGAGCAGTCGCAGAATCGCACTGCCAGGGCTGCCCGCATGCGATTCTGTGTCTGTTCGCGAGCCGGGGTGCGCTCAGCGTTCGACGCTGGGCGGCATCGGGTGATCGGGCTCCAACCCGGGCAGGCCGTCGATGCTGTGCTGATTGCGCTCGACCAGGCGCACGTAGGTTTCCTCGGATGCCTTGGCGAAATGGGCGTCGAGCACCGGCCGTTCGTCGACTAGTTCGTAGTAGGGCACCGCGAAGCCGCACGCATCGGCGATCCGGTCGACGTCGACGACGACAGCGGCCCGGGTTCCCGGGTGTAGAGACTTGAAATGCGTTCGGAGGCTGTCGAATTCGGCGTCGTCGGGGCGTACCACTCGTCCGGTGCCGAACAGCCGCAGGATCCGCGAGTTGCGGGTGAACGAGCAGAACATGACGGTGATCCGGCCGTTGTCGCGCAGGTGGGCGATTGTCTCGGTGCCGCTGCCGAACAAGTCGAGATAGGCGAAGGTGTGGTCGTCGAGCACCGCGAAGGTGTCCCGATACCCCTTGGGGGAGAGGTTGACTCGACCGCCGTCGGACGGCGCGGTGGCAACGAAGAACATCGCCTGCTTGCCGATGAACTCCCGGAGCGATTCGTCGATGTGGGAGAACACCTTTGCCATAGTTGTCGAGCCTACGCGAGCGCCGGTGAAGCTCAGCTGTGAAGTTAACTGGTGAAGCGGTAGTCGTCGAGATCGAAGCGGCGACTGCGCCAGTAGGCCTGCATGGTCGTCGTCGGACGCAACGGCACGTCGCCGTTCTTGTCGAAGTAGTAGCTGTTGGCCAGCCGGCAGCTGTCCTGCCAGAAGACCTGGCGGTGCCGGCGGCGCATCACCTCGGCAAAATAGCGGGCGTTGGCTTCCTCGGTCACCTCGACGCGGGTCGCGCCGTCATGGCGGGCCCGCTTGAGGCACCGCAGGATGTGGTGGGTCTGCGCCTCGATCAGCGCGAAATACGACGAGCCGACATAGCCGTAGGGGCCGAACACCGTGAAGAAGTTCGGGTAGCCGGGAACGCTGACGCCCTCGTAAGCCTGAGTCCGGTGTTCGTCCCAGAACTGGCTCAGGGACTGGCCGCCGCGCCCCATCACCGGGTAGGTGAGCACGTCGTCGGTGTCGAGCACCTTGAAGCCGGTCGCCAGGATCAGCACGTCGATCTCGTGGTCGACGCCGTCGATGGTGGCCACCGCCGACGGGGTTATCTTGTCGATCGGTTCGGTGACCAACTGGACGTTGTCGCGGTTGAAGGTGGACAGGTAGCTGTTGTGGAAGCCCGGCCGTTTGCAGCCGACCGCGTAACGCGGCGTGAGTTGGTCGCGTACCACCGGGTCTTCGACCTGCTGGCGCAGATACCGCCGTCCCAGTACCGCGCTCCATCGGGCCAGCGGAAACACCGTGAAGTAGTGCGCCGAGATCGGGAACGTCGCTTCCACGAAGGCCTGGCTGAGCCACCGCTGGACGGCTTTGCCGCCGGGAATGCGCATCGCCGCGCGGGCCGCCGCCGGCAGCGGCACGTCGAACTTCGGGAAGCACCAGATTGGCGTTCGCTGAAAAACGGTGAGGTGCGTGACAATTGGCGCGATCTCCGGGATGACTTGGACCGCCGATGCGCCGGTGCCGATAATTGCGACCCGCTTACCGGTCAAGTCTTGGCTGTGGTCCCAGCGTGCGGTGTGCATGGTGGTGCCGTCGAACAAGTCCACCCCGTCGATGTCGGGCAGTTTCGGTACGGTCAACACGCCGCTGGCGTTGATCACGAACCTGGCGGTCACCACACCGCCGGGGTCTGTCTGGATCCGCCATAGACGGTGCTCGTCGTCGTATTCGGCGGCCTGCACCTTGGTGTTGAACCGGATGCGGGACCGGATGGCATATTTGTCGACGCAGTGTTCGGCGTATGCGCGAAGTTCGTGGCCGGGTGCGTAGGTGCGCGACCAGCGCGGGCTCTGCTCGAACGAGAATTGGTAGGAAAACGACGGAATATCCACGGCGATACCGGGATAGGTGTTCCAGTACCAGGTTCCGCCGACTCCGTCGCCGGCTTCGATCAGCAGGTAATCGTGGAACCCGGCCCGGTCGAGCTTGATCGCCGCGCCGATCCCGGAGAATCCGGCGCCGACGATCAGTATCTGGTAGTCGGCCTTCATGAGCGCTCGCTTCCGATGAGGTGCAGCCCGTGCTTGGGTCGCAGGGTCAGTGTCGCCTCAAGTTCGACAGGGTAGTGCGGCGCGAGGTCAAAGACAAAGCGCTGACTCATGATTGCCGCGATCAACACCATTTCCATCAGGGCGAAGCTCTGTCCGATGCAGATGCGCCGGCCCCCTCCGAACGGCAGATAGGCCGAGCGGGGACGGTCCTTGGCGCCGTTGCCGAGAAACCGTTCGGGATTGAATTTCTCCGGGTCGGGCCACCAGCGGGGGTCGTGGTGGATGTGGTGGATCGGGATGACGACGGTGGTCCCGCGGCGGATGTGGTGCCCGCTGATGACGTCGTCCGCTGCGGCCTTGCGGGCGAGAACCCATACCGAGGAGAAGTAGCGCTGCGATTCCTGCAAGCAGGCCGTCGTCCACGGCAGCTTGCCCAGGTGGTCGGCGGTCGGCCGGCCGGTCCTCAGCACGTCGTCGACCTCGGCGAGCATCCGGTCGCGGGCATCGGGGTGCAGCGCCATCAGATACCAGAACCACGACATGGCGTTCGCGGTGGTTTCGTGGCCGGCGAGCATGAAGGTCAGCGCCTCGTCGCGGACCCGCTGGCGCGGCCAGCTTCCGTCGTCGGCGTGCAGCAGGACGTTGAGCAGGTCTTCGGAGTGGGTCGGATGGACCAGTCGGTCGTCGATCACCGCGTTGACCGCGGCGTCGAGCGCCAGCGTGATGTCCTGCATCTCCCGTAACGGCGGCGGCAGGTGGACGCCGGAGAAAGTGCACCAGACCAGCGCGTCGTACACCGGGCGCGGCATCAGCCCCCACAATGCCAGTCGTTCCAATTTCTCGGCCCGGCGCAGCCCGCGGGTCGCCAGATCATTCATGCTGTGGACCAGCGGCCCGAAATCCTGGCTGAACAGGGCATTGGCGACCACGCGCAGGGTCGCCTGGACCATCGTTTCGTGCATGTCGAACGGCGTGGCGGGCACTAGGGTAGCGGTGACGTCTTCGATCGGGTCGATCATCAGGTCGACGAGGCCGTTGAGGTGACGCCGGGCGAACGTCGGGTTCAGCACGCCGCGGTGCGCGGCCCACGAGTCGCCCTCATCGGTGAGCAGGTTGATGCCGGCCGCCGCGCGGATGGGCTCGTATTCGTCGGACTTGACGTATTTCAGCCGCGCCTCGTGTAACACGTGGTCGATATAGCCGGGATGCGTGATGGAAACGAAACGTCTTCCAGCACAGCGAAATCGGACGATATCGCTGCCGCGCACCCGGCCCAGGAATCCGTCGCCGGCATCGAAGCCGACGGTGAGGGCCTCACGCGTCATCGTCCAGGTGCTCAGGCGTCTGGCTGGTCTGTTCAAGGGTCGCTCGGCGATCGCACTGGCCATGGGGTCACGGTATGGGCGACGTCGGCCGCCGGTAATGAGACTATGGGACAAAGAGTTGGGAATTGAGGACAGTCATGGGACACGTGCAAGCCGAGGTGAGTCACGGGATCTATGCGACCCGGGTGCTGTGCGAGGTGGCTAACGAGCGCGGGGTGCCCACCAGCGATGTGCTTGCTGGCACCGCGATCCAGCCGGCGGATCTCGATGATCCCGATGCCGTCATCAGTGCCGGCGACGAGATCCTTGCCGTCCGCCGATTGCTGGCCCGGCTGCCGGACCATGCGGGGATCGGGGTCGACGTGGGCAGCCGGTTCACGCTCACCCATTTGGGACTGTTCGGGTTTGCGGTGATGTCTTGTGCCACTTTGCGCGAACTCTTCAGCATCGCGATGCGCTACTTCGCGCTGACGATGTTGCACATCGACGTCCGGTTGTTCGAAACGGCCGGAGACTGTTTACTCGAGCTGGACGCCGGTCACTTGCCGGCCGACGTGCGGCGGTTTTTCATCGAACGCGATATCGCCGGAATCCTCTCCACCACAACAAGTTTCGCATTGCCAGTGGCGGCCAAGTATGCCGAGCAGGTGTCGGCGGAAGTGGCGGTCGACGAGCGGTTGCTGCGGCCGCTGCTCGAACTGGTGCCGATTCATCACGTCGCATTCGGCCGGGCCCACAACCGGTTGCATTTCCCGCGCGCCATGTTCGACGAGCCGTTGCCGCAGGCAGATCGGCATACCCTGGAAATGTGTATGGCGCAGTGTGACGTGCTGATGCAGCGCAATGAGCAACGCCGGGGCATCACTGCGCTGGTGCGCACCAAGCTGTTTCGTGATTCCGGACTGTTTCCGACGCTGCCCGACGTCGCGGCCGGGCTTGGCGTGCACCCGCGCACACTGCGGCGCCGGCTTGCCGAGGAAGGCACGTCTTTTCGCGCCTTGCTGAACGAGGCGCGGTCCACCGTTGCCGTCGATTTGTTGTGCAATGTCGGCCTGACCACCGAAGAGGTATCCAGGCGGCTGGGCTATACCGAGGTCTCGACGTTCTCGCACGCCTTCAAACGGTGGTACGGCGTGGCACCCAGCGCGTATCCACAGCGAAACTAGGAAGCGGCAGCTAAGCGCGCAACGCCTGCTTCAGCGCAGCCAGCCCGCGGCTGGCGGCCTCGGCCGCGGCGGGCACCACCAGCGCAAATTGACATAGCCGTGCACCATGTTCAGCTCGTTGCACCATTGCGCGGCAACACCGGCGGCGTTCAGCAACTCGGCATATCGGGCACCGTGGTCGCGCAGCGGATCGTGTGCGGCGGTACGGACAAACGCCGGGGGCAGGCCGGACAAGTCGCCGTTGGCCGGGGCCGGGGTGGCCGGCAGCGTGATGTGGTCGCTGAGGTCGGGCTCCGGCACGTACCACGACAGGAACGCTTCGATGACCTCCGTGTCCAGGATGGGTGCTGCGGCGTTCTCGGTGAACGACGGCAACGTCAGGTCGCCGATACACGACGGCTACCACAGCAACTGGTAGACCAGCTCCGGTCCGCCGTTGTCGCGGGCCAGCTGCGCCATGATCGCCGAGATATTGCCGCCGGCCGAATCACCGGCTACGGCAATCCGCTTGGGGTCGCCGCCGAGTTCTTCGGCGTGTTCGCCGACCCAGCGCAGGGCCGCCCGGCTGTCCTCGATCCCGGCCGGGTGGGGATGCTCGGGGGCCAGCCGGTAGTCGACGGACACCACGATGGCGTCGGCGCCGACGGCATGCGCGCGGGCGACGTGGTCATGGGCGTCCACACTGCCGAGCGACCAGCACGTACCGTCGCAGCTACCCGTGCAGCGCCTCGCGCAACGCCGTCAGCCCGCGATCCATCGCGGCGGTGGCCGCCGGCACCACACCGGCGTAGCCCACGTAGCCGTGCACCATCGTCTCGGCGTTGTGCACCTCGACGGGCACGCCGGCGGCGCTGAGCAGCTCGCCATAGCGGATGCCGTCGTCGCGCAGCGGGTCGTATCCGGCGACGCCGATGTAGGCCGGCGGCAGGCCGGCCAGGTCCTCCGCCCGGCCCGGCGCCATTCCCGCCGGCGGGTCAGACAAGTCGATTCCGCCTGCGTACCAACGAGAGAACGCGGCCACCGCCTTGGCGTCCAGGATCTGCGCGGTGGCGTTCTCGGTGAACGACGGCAGCGACTGATCCCACATCGTGGAGGGATACCACAACAGCTGGAAAGCCAGGTTCGGTCCGGCATTGTCACGAGCTTGCTGCGCCATCACCGCTGCGATGGTGCCACCCGCCGAATCCCCGGCGACTGCCAACCGGGTGCTGTCGGCCTCGATGTCGGCAGCCCGTTCGGCGGCCCATAACATTGCGGCCCAGGCGTCTTCGATCGCGGCAGGATAGGGATGCTCCGGCGCCAGCCGGTAGTCGACCGACACGATCACCGCGCCGGCGCCCACGGCATGGTGACGGCAGGTGCCGTCATGGGTGTCGAGATCGCCCATCACGAAACCGCCACCGTGGAAGTACAGCACCACCGGCGGGGGACCGACTTGAGCGGAATCACTTGGTGGCCAATAGATCCGGATGCCGATACCGCCGGCTGGCCCGTCGATCGACCGGTCTTCGACGCGTAGGTCGGGGTGGACCGGCCGGCGCGGCAAATCGCGCATCCGCTGACGCACGGCGTCGATTCCGTCATCGGTTGATAGCCGAAAGGGAACCGCATCCAGTACCTTCAGCAGGATGGAGTCGAGAGCGGGTCGTTCGTCGGCGGTCTGGTCCAAGCTGGGCATGCAGGTACCGTACGCATCGCGTCTGGTGGCCGGTGCTTGGGTGGTGGCCGGGTGGGCGGGTCTGGCTTACGGCGTGTACTTGACCGTGATCGCGATGAGCCGTCCGCCGGGCACCGGATTGACCGGACATTGGATCCTGCAGCCGCCGTTCAAGGCGTCGATGGCGGTGCTGCTGGCTCTGGCGGCGGTTGCGCACCCGATCGCGCGTGAGCGACGGTGGCTGGTGCCGGCGTTGCTGTTCTCGGCCGCCGGTGACTGGCTGTTGGCGATCCCGTGGTGGACGCAGTCATTCGTTTTCGGGCTTGGCTCATTCCTGTTGGCGCACCTGTGTTTTCTGGGCGCAATGCTGCCCCTGGCGCTCGGGCGGGTCCCGTCGCGTGCGCGCCTGGTCCCGGTGGTGCTGATGTGTGTGGGGGCGATATCGCTGTTGGTCTGGTTCTGGCCGCACCTGGGCCAGGAGAAGCTGACGGTTCCGGTGACCGTGTACATCCTGGCGCTGACGGCGATGGTGTGCACCGCTTTTCTGGCTCGCCTTCCGACGATCTGGACGGCCGTCGGGGCGCTGAGTTTCGCGGTATCGGATTCGATGATCGCGATCAGCCGATTCATCTTGGGCAACGAAGCGCTGGCGGTCCCCATCTGGTGGTCGTACGCCGCCGCGGAAATCCTGATCACCGCCGGGTTCTTCTTCGGGCGGGAAATCCCGGCCGGCGCTGCTGAGCCCACAGACCGCTAGCCGACTGCTCCAGAGGCGCCAACCAGCGAGAAAAAGGTTGTCCGGCAACATGTCTCGCGGCTCGGACGGTACCCCCATCCAGGTCGAGCCGATCGCTCGGATCCTGCCGATGCTGTCGGTACCGCATCTGGATCGCGAATTCGACTATTTGGTGTCTGCCGAGCAGTCCGACGACGCCCAGCCGGGGGTGCGGGTGCGGGTGCGGTTTCATGGTCGGCTGGTCGACGGGTTCGTGCTGGAGCGCCGCAACGACACCGACCACCAGGGCAAGCTGGGCTGGCTGGATCGGGTGGTGTCGGCCGAACCGGTGCTCACCCCGGAAATCCGCCGGTTGATCGATGCGGTGGCCGCCCGTTATGCCGGCACCCGGGCCGACGTGTTGCGGCTGGCTATTCCGGCCCGGCACGCGAGGGTGGAACGAGAACCCGGGCTGATCGCCGACCGGCCCGACGTCGACCCGGTCGATCCGTCGGGCTGGCAGGTGTACGGCCGTGGCGGCCAGTTCCTGGCCGCGCTCGCCCAGGCTCGGGCCGCGCGCGCGGTCTGGCAGGCGTTGCCGGGGGAGCAGTGGGCGGATCGCTTCGCCGAGGCCGCCGCGCAGACGGTGCGCGCCGGCCGTGCGGTCCTGGGGATAGTGCCTGATCAGCGCGATCTGGACGCGTTGTGGCAGGCCGCGACGGCCCGGATCGACGAGTCCAGCGTGGTGTCGCTGTCGGCCGGCCTGGGACCGGCCGCCCGCTATCGCAGGTGGCTGGCCGCGTTGCGGGGCAGTGCCCGGCTGGTGATCGGCACCCGGAGCGCGGTGTTCGCGCCGCTGAGTGACCTGGGGCTGGTCATGGTCTGGGCTGACGGCGACGACAGCCTGGCCGAGCCGCGGGCGCCTTACCCCCATGCTCGGGAGGTGGCGATGCTGCGTGCCCATCAGGCCCGATGCGCGGCGCTGATCGGCGGCTACGCGCGAACCGCCGAAGCCCACGCGCTGGTGCGCAGCGGCTGGGCCCACGACATCGTCGCGGCCCGGCCGGTGGTGCGGGCCCGCAGTCCGCGCGTCGTCGCCCTCGATGACAGCGGGTACGCAGAGGAACGCGACCCGGCCGCTCGCACTGCCCGACTGCCGTCCGTTGCTTTGCGAGCCGCCCGCTCGGCACTGGCGGCCGCGGCGCCGGTCCTGGTTCAGGTGCCCCGCCGCGGCTATGTACCGTCGCTAGCCTGCGGTCGCTGCCGGGCGATCACCCGCTGCCGGCACTGCACCGGTCCGTTGTCGTTGCAGGAGCGGGGCGGCCCGGGCGCGGTGTGCCGCTGGTGCGGTCGCGCCGAGCCGGCGCTGCGCTGCGCGCGTTGCGGATCGGATGCGGTGCGTGCCGTGGTGGTCGGGGCCCGGCGCACCGCCGAAGAGCTCGGCCGGGCGTTCCCGGGTATGGCGGTGATCACCTCGTCGGGCGATGCCGTCGTCCCCGAGGTCGCCGCCCGCCCGGCGTTGGTGGTCGCGACCCCCGGAGCCGAACCCCAGGCGTCCGGCGGATACGGGGCGGCGCTGCTGCTGGACACCTGGGCGCTGCTGGGGCGACAGGACCTGCGCGCCGCCGAGGACGCGCTGTGGCGCTGGATGGCGGCCGCGGCGCTGGTGCGGTCGCGGGCTGACGGCGGCGTGGTGATGGTGATCGCCGACTCAGCCATCCCGACGGTGCAATCCCTGATTCGCTGGGACCCGGTGGGCCACGCCGAGGCCGAGCTGAAGGCCCGCAGCGAAGTGGGGCTGCCGCCGAGCGTGCACATCGCAGCTCTCGACGGCACCGCCGCGGCGGTCACGGCGTTGCTTGACCAGGCCGGGCTGCCCGACCCCGAACGCTTCCAAGCCGAGTTGCTCGGCCCGGTCGATCTGCCGCCAGGCGTGCGCCGACCGGCCGGCATCCCCGCCGGAGCGCCCGTCACCAGGATGCTGGTGCGGGTGCGCCGCGAGCACGGCCTGGAACTGGCAGCCTGCCTGCGGCGCGCGGTCTCGGTGCTCAGCACACGTCAAACCCACGAGCCGGTGCGGGTGCAGATCGACCCGCTGCATATCGGTTAGCTCCGGGTTGCCGGCCAACCCGCTGTCACCGCTTCCGCGCGGTGAAAATCAGGTATTCCCACTCCATCACGCCGTCGGTGAAGTATTCGCGGCTGAGCTCGCTGAGTTCGGCGTCCAGCTTCGCGACGCGCTCGCTGTCGCGGCCGATGTTGCGGTAGGCGTTGATCGCCGGCCCGTAGCACTGTTTGAAGTACTCGACGCACTCGTCAGGACGGTCGAACCGGTCCACGCTCAGCGATCCGCGCTGCGTGCGCGTGTCGCAGACATGGTCCTTGAACAGGTCGCTGATATAGTCTTCGCGGCCCCACCACACTTCCGGAGGCGCCCCTTGCGGCAGTGTCGGCCGGTACGGCCTGATAGTGGAGAGCAATTGGCCGTAAAAGCCGTCCGGTGTCCAGCTGAGAACACTGATTTTGCCGCCGCGCCGGCAAACCCGGGCCAGTTCGTCGGCCGTGCGCTGCTGCCGCGGGGCGAACATCGCCCCAATCGTCGAGAGCACTACGTCGAATTCGCCGAAGCCGAACGGCAAGGCTTCCGCGTTGGCTTCGCGCCAGCCAAGTTTCAGCCCCGCCACCGCCGCACGCTGCTGAGCACGGCGCAGCAACTCCGGGGTCAGGTCGCTGGCGACGACGTGGGCACCCGCCAGGGCTGCGGCGATCGCGGCGTTCCCGGTGCCCGCGGCAACATCCAGCACGCGATCGCCGGGACGAATACCGCTGGCCGAGACCAGGATTGGGCCGAGGGGCGCCAACAACTCGGCTGCCATCGCGGGGTAGTCGCCCAGTGCCCACATGTCCCGGTGAGTGGTGGCCGGTGCCTGGCGTTCGCTGACCGGGGTGTCATGCGCCATCGGACCTCCTGCCGACCGTGGATAGCTCACAGAGCGACGTCGTCCAGAGCGACGTCGTCGTGGCGGCGGGCTGGAGGTTTCGGCAGCCGAATCCGATCATGCCCGGAAGAAAATATATATCTGGTCAATAATCCATGTCTACGACTATCGGACGCTGTTAGACTTCATTTTGCTGCAGCCCGTGTAAGCGCGACGACGAAGTTGACGACCCGGTGGACCGGGGAAGGGGGCCATGATGTCCACGGAGAACGCGACGGCAGCTGAGGAGTCGGTGGATGCGATCACCGATTCGCTACTGACGGCGTCCCGGTTGCTGGTAGCCATCTCGGCTCATTCCATCGCACAGATCGATGAGACGATCACCATCCCGCAGTTCCGGACCTTGGTCATTCTGTCCAATCGAGGTCCGATCAACTTGGCCACCCTGGCGACCCTGCTGGGCGTGCAACCGTCGGCGACCGGCCGGATGGTCGACCGGCTGGTCGGCGCGGGGATGATCGACCGTCAGCCGCACCCGAACTCCCGGCGCGAACTGCTCGCCGTGCTGACCAAGCGGGGCCGGGATCTGGTTCGCCGGGTCACCGCACTGCGGCGTGCCGAGATCGCCCGCATCGTGGAGCAGATGCCGCCGGCCGAACGCCACGGGTTGGTGCGTGCCCTGACGGCGTTTACCGCCGCGGGCGGCGAACCCGACGCGCACGTCGACATGGAGTTGTAGCAGGCCGCAGTACCGTGGCGGGCCGGCCGCCCGCCCGGCGGCCGATGGCCCGCCACGGCCGCGAGCCGACTCAGATCTTGACCGCGGTGCCGATCAAGACCTCCCAATCCATGACGCCGCCGGTCAGATACTCCGCGGCCAGCTCGACCAGCTGGGCGTCGAGTTCGGCGGCCAGTACCGCGTTGTCGCCGATGTTGGCGTAGGCCTCGATCGTCGGGCCGTAGTGAGTCTTGAAGTAGTCGTGCACGTCCTGAGCGGTGCTGAAACGGGTGACCTTCAACGGCTCGCGACGGGTCTTGACATCGGTGACTCGATCACCCAGCAGGCCGCGGAAGTAGTTTTCCCGGCCCCACAGGGCCGACGGCGGTAACGCCGCCGACAGGCTCGGCCGGTACGGCCGGAGGGTGGCCAGCATCCGGCCGAAGAATCCTTCGGGGGTCCAACTGATGACGCCGATGGTTCCGCCCGGCTTGCAGACCCGGACCAACTCGTCGGCCGAGCACTGGTGATCCGGAGCGAACATGACGCCGATCGCCGAGATCACGGCGTCGAACTCGCCCTCGGCGAACGGCAGGGCTTGCGCGTTGGCTTCCCGGTACTCGAGGGTCAGTCCCAACTCCGCGGCGCGCGCCTGAGACCGCTGCAACAACTCCGGGGTGAGGTCGGTGGAAACGACGGTGGCGCCGGCCTTGGCCGCCGGCAGTGAGATGTTGCCGGAACCGGCCGCGACGTCGAGCACCCGCACGCCCGGCCCGATGCCCGCGGCAGCGACCAGGATCGGGCCGAGCGGGGCCATCACCTCCTCGGCCATCAGCGCGTAGTCGCCGAGGGCCCACATTGCCCGGTGCGTAGCCGCGAGCGTCGCGTCGTCGCGGATGGGTGTGTCGATAGTCATCAGAGCTCCTTACGGGGAGGGGAAGAGCTGCGTTACTTCGACCTCGTTGTCGCAGGCGCGGCGGGAAACGCGGGAAAGAACATTTCCGTAGGATATAGTATGCATTAGCAATGTTATAAGTGGCTGAGAATTTGGCGGACCGCATTGTGGCCCGCGACACGTCGGTGCGGTTAGCCGGCTACCTAGACTGTTGCGGTGCGCATCGTTTTCGCGGGTACGCCGGAACCCGCGCTGCCGGCATTGCGTCGCCTCATCGACTCGCCTCGTCATGACGTGATCGCGGTGCTGACCCGGCCCGACGCCGCGTCCGGGCGGCGCGGCAGGCCGGAGCCGTCGCCGGTGGCTCGGGAGGCGCTCGATCGCGGCATACCGGTGCTGAGGCCGTCGCGGCCCAACTCGCCGGAATTCGTTGCCGAACTGTCGGAGTTGGCGCCGCAGTGCTGTGCGGTGGTGGCCTATGGGGCACTCCTGGGCGACGCGCTGCTGGCGATTCCTCCGCACGGCTGGGTGAACCTGCACTTTTCGCTGTTGCCCGCCTGGCGCGGCGCGGCACCGGTGCAGGCCGCGATTGCCGCCGGGGACACCATCACCGGGGCCACGACGTTCCAGATCGAACCGAGCCTGGACTCCGGCCCCGTCTACGGCGTGGTCACCGAAGCCATTCGGCCCGCCGATACCGCGGGTGATCTGCTTGAGCGACTTGCCATTTCCGGTGCTGCCCTGCTGTCCGCCACGCTCGACGGCATCGCCGACCAGACACTCACACCGCGACCACAGCCGGCGGACGGAGTCAGCCTGGCACCGAAGATCACCGTGGAGCAGGCACGGGTGCGCTGGGAACTTCCGGCGGCCGTCGTCGAACGCCGAATTCGCGCCGTCACCCCCAACCCGGGCGCCTGGACGCTCATCGGCGACCTGCGGGTCAAGGTAGGGCCGGTACGGCTCGACAGCGCGGGAAAACTCCCGGAACCGTTGCCGCCCGGCGCTATTCACGTAGACCGCAGGAACGTCTGGATTGGCACCGGCTCCGAACCGGTGCGGCTGGGACAGATTCAGCCACCGGGCAAGAAGCCCATGGACGCCGCCGACTGGGCGCGCGGGGCGCGGCTCGATCCCGGTGCGCGGGCCTCGTGACCGCTAAGCCCCCACGTCCCAGGGCCGGTGAACGGGGCCGCCGCCGGCCGCTGGACCCGGCGCGTGGCGCGGCGTTCGATGCGCTGCGCGCGGTCAGCAGCCGCGACGCCTACGCCAACCTGGTGCTGCCCGCGCTGCTCCGCGAACGCGGCATCACCGGCCGCGACGCCGCGTTTGCCACCGAGCTGACCTACGGTGCCTGCCGGACCAGGGGCCTGCTCGACGCGGTCGTCGGTGCCGCCGCCGGACGCTCCCCGGAGGCCATTGACCCGGTGCTGCTCGACCTGCTCCGGCTGGGCGCCTACCAACTGCTGCGCACCCGGGTCGGCACGCACGCCGCGGTGTCCACCACGGTCGACCGGGCGGGCATCGAATTCGATTCGGCCCGAGCGGGATTCGTCAACGCCGTGCTGCGCACCATCGCCGGCCGAGACGAGCGGAGCTGGGTGGACGAGCTGGCTCCCGACCCGCGCAGCGATCCGATCGGGCGCGCCGCCTTCGTGCACGCCCACCCACGGTGGATTGCTCAGGCCTTCGCCGACGCGCTGGGCGCAGCGGCCGCAGAGCTCGACGCGGTGCTGGCCAGTGACGACGAACGGCCGCAGGTGCACCTGGCGGCTCGCCCCGGGGTACTGACCGCCGCCGAACTCGCCGCCGCGGTGGGCGGTACCGTCGGCCGATACTCGCCGTTCGCGGTGTACCTGCCCGGCGGTGACCCCGCGCGGTTGGCGCCGGTGCGCGACGGTCAAGCCCTGGTCCAGGACGAGGGCAGCCAGCTGGTGGCCCGGGCGCTGACACTGGCTCCCGTCGGCGGCGACGCCGGCCGATGGCTCGATTTGTGCGCCGGGCCGGGAGGCAAGACCGCGCTGCTGGCGGCGCTTGGCGTGTCGTCAGGAGCCGCGGTGACCGCCGTGGAGCCGTCGCCTCAGCGCGGCGACCTGGTGACGGCCAACACCCGCGGGCTGCCGGTCGAGGTAGTGCAGGCCGACGGTCGGCGCAGCGGGCTCGAGCCCGGCTTCGACCGGGTGCTGGTCGACGTCCCCTGCACCGGGCTGGGCGCGCTGCGCCGACGTCCGGAGGCGCGCTGGCGGCGTCAGCCCGCCGACGTGCCCGCGCTGGCCAAGCTGCAGCGTGAGTTGCTGGCTGCCGCGATCGCCCTGACTCGGCCGGGTGGTGTGGTGCTCTACGCGACCTGCTCACCGCATCTGGCCGAAACCGTAGGGGTGGTGGCCGATGCCCTGCGCCGCCATCCGGTAGTTGCGCTGGACACCCGACCACTATTCGAACCCGTCACCGAGGGGCTCGGGGATGGACCTTACGTTCAGCTGTGGCCCCACCGGCACGGCACCGACGCCATGTTTGCCGCTGCGCTGCAACGGCTCGCGTGACGCGCCGATGCGCGTCACGCACCGCGGCGCCGGGCTCAGTAGTCTGTCGCTCATGTCTCGCAGCACGGGGGGGCCGATGATTGCGCCGTCGATCCTGGCTGCCGATTTCGCCCGGCTCGCCGACGAAGCGGCCGCGGTGGACGGCGCCGACTGGTTACATGTCGACGTGATGGACGGCCACTTCGTGCCGAACCTGACGATCGGCCTGCCGGTGGTGGAAAGCCTGCTGGTGGTAAGCGACATCCCGATGGATTGTCACCTGATGATCGAAAACCCGGACCGCTGGGCTCCGCCCTACGCCGAAGCCGGCGCCTACAACGTCACCTTTCACGCCGAGGCAACCGACAACCCGGTCGGGGTAGCGCGCGATATCCGGGCAGCGGGTGCTAAGGCGGGTATCAGCGTGAAGCCGGGGACGCCGCTGGATCCGTATCTGGAGATACTGCCGCATTTCGATACCCTGCTGGTCATGTCCGTGGAGCCCGGCTTCGGCGGCCAGAAGTTCATTCCCGAGGTGTTGAGCAAGGTGCGGACGGTGCGCAAGATGGTCGATTCGGGTGAGTTGAAGATCCTGATCGAGATCGACGGCGGCGTCAACGCGGACACCATCGAGCAGGCGGCCGAGGCGGGTGTCGACTGCTTCGTCGCCGGATCGGCGGTGTATGGCGCCGACGACCCGGCCATCGCTGTGGAGGCACTTCGGCAACGGGCCAAGGCCGTGTCACACCACCGTGGCCGGTGAGCAGCCGATGACCGTCGAGCAGGTTAAAAGCATCGAGGACGCCATGCGCCTCGCCATCGAGCAGTCCAACCTGGTCAAGGGCACGACATATCCGAACCCGCCGGTCGGCGCGGTCATCGTGGATACCGAAGGCCGAGTGGTCGGCGTCGGCGGTACCCAGCCCACCGGCGGCGACCACGCCGAGGTGGTGGCACTGCGCCGGGCCGGCGGTTTGGCCGCCGGCGCCATCGCGGTGGTCACCATGGAGCCGTGTAACCACTACGGCAAGACTCCGCCGTGTGTGAACGCCCTGATCGAAGCCAGGGTGGGCACGGTGATTTACGGCGTCGCCGACCCCAACGGGATCGCGGGGGGCGGTGCCGGGCGGCTGTCGGCAGCGGGCGTGCAAGTGCGCTCGGGGGTGCTGGCCGACCACGTGGCGGCCGGGCCGCTGCGCGAGTGGCTGCACAAGCAACGCACCGGGCTACCGCACGTGACGTGGAAGTACGCCACCAGCGTCGACGGCCGAAGCGCCGCCGCCGATGGCTCCAGCCAGTGGATTTCCAGCGAGGCCGCCCGCGCCGACCTGCATCGCCGGCGCGCGATCGCCGACGCGATCGTGGTCGGCACCGGCACCGTCCTGGCCGACGACCCGACCCTGACCGCCCGCCTGCCGGACGGGTCGCTGGCGGCGCAACAGCCGCTGCGGGTGGTGGTGGGCACCCGGGACATACCGCCGGAGGCAAAGGTTCTCAACGACGACGCACGGACCATGGTGCTGCGTACCCACGAGCCGGTGGAGGTGCTCAGGGCGCTGTTGGACTACACCGATGTCCTGCTGGAAGGTGGTCCCACGCTCGCCGGCGCCTTTCTGCGGTGCGGGGCGATCAGCCGCATCCTGGCCTATGTCGCCCCGATCCTGCTGGGCGGGCCGGTCACCGCGGTCGATGATGTGGGGGTATCGAGCATCGCGCACGCGCTGCGCTGGCAGTTCGACAGCGTCGAAAAGGTGGGACCGGATCTGCTGCTGAGCCTGATACCGCGTTAGCGGCTCATTGCCGGGGTGCGACGGCCTGGTGCCGGGGGAGCTCCGGCTCCTCGGCGTGCTCCTTGCGGCCGCTGATCAACAGACCCAGCAGCGCTCCGAACACACAAATCACCACCGTCACCTTGAAGATGTCTCCGTACATCAGCGCGAACGCCTGCCGGTACAGGGCTCCGATTGCGGCCGCCCGTTCGAGCAGTGTGGCGTTGGGCGGGACGGCCGCCGACAGCCCCGCCAGAATCTGGTTGAACCGATACAGTCCCCAGGCGCTCAGCGCGGCCACCCCGATCAGCATCCCGGTCATCCGGGCCACCACCACCGCCGCTGAGGCGATGCCATGTTCTGCGGAGGGGACCACCCGCAGCGCCGCCGAGGACAGCGGCCCGATCACCAGTCCAAGCCCCAGCCCGGCGACCAGCAGGTCGGCGTGCATCGCGGGCACCGTGAACAACCCGAAGATGCTGTGGCGATAGGCCAACAGATCGACCGGCCAATAGTGCATCAGCCAGTAGCCGCCGGCAGCCACCAGCAGCCCGATGAACGTCATCACCCGGTCGCCGGCCCGAGTGGCGATCCACCCGCCCGTTACCGCCCCGATCGGCAGGGCGATCAGGAACCACAGCAGCATTCCTGCGGCCTGGGCCTGGTCCATATCCAGCACACCCTGGCCGAACAGCTCCACATTGACCAGCGTGACCATCAACGCCGCGCCGGCGCAGACCGATGCGCCCAGCGCGGACAGAAATGGCCGGAAGTGCACACCGGCCGGTTCGATCAGCCGGGTGCGGGCCATGCGCTCCCAGACGAAGAACAACACCGCGGCCACGACCGCGCCGATCACCAGCGGCAACCCGTAGCTCGGCAGCACCTGTTTGCCGTCGGGGCTGGGGTTGTAGAGCCCGATCACCGCAAGACCCAGCGCCGTGGCCAGCAGCAGCCCGCCGATGAGATCAATCCGTTCCGGCTCGGCGCTGCGGTCATGGGAGGGCAAGCTGAAGTGGATCATCACCATCGCGATCGCGGTGAGCGGGACGTTGATCCAGAACACGTCGCGCCAATCGTGGAACAACCAGACGATGAAGATCCCGTAGAGCGGACCCAGCACGCTGCCGAGTTCCTGCGCGGCGCCGATGCCGCCGAGCACCCCGGCGCGGTTGCGCTGCGCCCACAGATCGGCGCCCAGCGCCAGCGTGATCGGCAGCAGCGCGCCGCTGGCGACCCCTTGGACGGTGCGGCCGGCGATCAGCATGTGGAAGTCGCCGAAGTGCCCGGCCAGCGCGGTGATCACCGAACCCGCAGCGAATCCGGCCAGGCTGACCTGCAGCATGAGCTTGCGGCCGAACCGGTCGGAGGCCCGGCCCAGCAGCGGCATCGCGGCGATGTAGCCCAGCAGGTACATCGTGACGATCCAGGTGATCCGCTGCAGCTGGTTCACCGGGATACCGACGCTGTTCATGATGTCGCGCATGATGGTGACCACGACATAGGTGTCGAGGGCACCCAGCAGCACCGCGAGGCTGCCCGCGCTGATCGCTACCCGGCGGCCGGTCTGCGTGCTCATCAGGTCACCGGCGGCTTCGTGACTTGCACCTGCTCGCCCCAATTCGACAAGGTCATCTGGACGGAGTTGCCCGAACCCCGATCCAACTTGACCTGGGCCAGCTGGTGGTCGCCGGTCTCCTGGATCCATACCGTGGCCGGCACCGGATCGGTCGCACTGAACGGTGGTGCGATCTGATTCACCGCGTCCGCGGTGACCTTCCCGCTGATGCGGATAGTGCTCTGCCCGTTGATGGTGTCGCGCCCTTCGGCTTTGGCGTTGTTGAAGTTCGCCAGCACGTTGGCGAGCCCGGTGTCAGGGTTCAGGATCTGCGAGGGATCGTAGATGTCGGCCGCCGGACCGAAGTCGCTCCACTTGTTGGGTGTGAGGGTGGCGTACAGGATCCCTTCGAAGACGACGAAGTCGGCATCGACATCGGACCCGCCGAGCGTGAGCTTGACATTGCCCTTGGCGGCAGTGGGACTGGTGGTCAGATCGCCGGTCAGCGTCTTCATCGACAATCCCGGAATCTTGCCGTTCACCGTCAGGACCAGATGCGCACTCTTGACGGTCTTGGTCTTGTCGGTTGCCTGCTTCACCAATGGTGCCGCGTCGGGTAGTGGTCCGCCGCTGTCTTTCTTGCCTGACGAGCAGCCCGCGACCAGGGTGATGGCCAGGCCGAGGGCGGCGACGGCAGCGAAGAGACGGCGGTGACGTCTGGGGGGTTGCATACCCAGCATCGTAGAGGGTGCCGGTGACCGGGTCGGGCAACGCGGGGCCCGCAGCCGGTGGGGGCACCGCGGTTGTACCGGCTAATCGGGAGCCTCCCTGAGTCGCTAGCCTGGTGCGATGTTCACCGGAATTGTCGAGGAACTCGGTGAGGTGACCGCGCGCGAGACCCTCGCCGACGCGGCGCGCCTGACCATCCGCGGCCCCGTCGTCACCTCCGACGCCGGCCATGGCGATTCCATCGCCGTCAACGGCGTCTGCCTGACGGTTGTGGAGGTGCTGCCCGATGGCCGGTTCACCGCCGACGTGATGGCCGAGACGCTCAACCGGTCCAGCCTCGGCAATCTGCGGGAGGGCAGCCGGGTCAATCTGGAGCGAGCCGCCGCACTCAACAGCCGGCTCGGCGGGCACATCGTGCAGGGGCATGTGGACGGGACCGGCGAGATCGTTGCCCGCACACCATCGCAGCATTGGGAAGTGGTGCGGATCGAGGTCCCCGCGACGTTGGCGCGCTACATCGTGGAGAAGGGATCGATCACCGTCGACGGCATTTCGCTGACCGTTTCCGGGCTCGGCGCCCAGCCGCGGGATTGGTTCGAGGTGTCGCTGATTCCGACCACTCGGGAGTTGACCACGCTGGGTTCTGCGCCCGTGGGAACGCGGGTGAACCTCGAGGTCGACGTGCTCGCCAAATATGTCGAACGGTTGCTGCAGGCCCCCCGAACAGCCAACGCGGCACGCGCGGCGACAACTGAGAACACCGCTTAGCAAGGCGAGTGCGCTCGGGTACGCCCCCACGTTGCGATCCAGTGGGCCGCGCGATGGCAATCAAAGAGGAAAACGGCGACGATTATCGCTTGCCCGTCCGCGCATGGTCGCGCTTTTCCAACGGTGGCGAAACACCGATAGCGGAATAAACCCAATAAAGTCGACAACATTCGTTCGCAATACGGCGTCAACCGTCGTGCTGATGCCGAGTTCGCCGTACCGGGACCCGACGAATGACGTGATACCGATCAGAACGGCGGCGGCCGCGAAGGCGCTGATCCGGCGGGCCGGCAGGGTGGCCGAAGCCGGCTGGCCGGTCCGCCAGTGCGTGGTGGTGTCACCGCATTCGCCCAGCCTTGGACGAGTCGTGAACGAATGCGTGAACCGGCCCGCAGTTGCCCGACGGCATTGCCGACTGCCTGATCAGAAGGCACGCGAATGAGCCATCTCACTGAATAAGGCGACATCCGAGGCGGCAGCGTGGTTCATACTGAATGCGACATGCGGGCATTACCGGCCCGGTTCAGCGACAGCAAAGGTAACAACGATGACGAGGCTGGATTCCGTCGAGCGAGCCGTTGCCGACATTGCGGCGGGCAAGGCCATCATCGTCATCGATGACGAGGACCGCGAGAACGAGGGCGACCTGATCTTCGCGGCCGAGAAGGCCACTCCGGAGTTGGTGGCCTTCATGGTTCGCTACACCTCTGGCTACCTTTGCGTACCGCTGGACGGCTCGATCTGCGACCGGCTCGGGCTGTTGCCGATGTTTGCGGTCAACCAGGACAAGCACGGCACCGCCTACACCGTCACCGTCGACGCGCGACAAGGTATCGGGACCGGTATTTCGGCGTCCGACCGGGCCACGACCATGCGGTTGCTGGCCGATCCGGCGAGCATCGCCGACGACTTCACCCGCCCCGGTCACGTTGTTCCGTTGCGGGCCAAGGATGGCGGCGTGTTGCGCCGCCCCGGCCACACCGAGGCGGCCGTGGACCTGGCGCGGCTGGCGGGACTGCAACCCGCGGGCGCGATCTGCGAGATCGTCAGCCAAAAAGACGAAGGGGCGATGGCCCAGACCGACGAGTTGCGGGTGTTCGCCGACGAGCACGGTCTGGCGATGATCACCATCGCCGATTTGATCGAGTGGCGCCGCAAGCACGAAAAACATATCGAGCGAATCGCCGAAGCCCGGATCCCGACTCGGCATGGGGAGTTTCGCGCCATCGGTTACTCCAGCATCTATGAGGATGTCGAACACGTGGCGCTGGTGCGCGGCGAGATCGCCGGCCCGAACGCTGACGGCGACGACGTATTGGTCCGGGTGCACTCCGAATGTCTGACCGGCGACGTGTTCGGATCGCGTCGCTGCGACTGCGGACCTCAGCTGGACGCCGCGATGGCGATGGTCGCGCGGGAGGGGCGTGGCGTGGTGCTGTACATGCGCGGCCACGAGGGCCGCGGCATCGGCCTGATGCACAAATTGCAGGCCTACCAATTGCAGGACGCGGGTGCGGACACCGTGGATGCCAATCTCAAGCTCGGTTTGCCTGCCGACGCAAGGGATTACGGCATCGGCGCACAGATCCTGGTCGACCTGGGCGTCCGATCGATGCGGCTGCTGACCAACAACCCGGCCAAACGGGTCGGGCTCGACGGATACGGACTGCACATCATCGAGCGGGTCCCGCTGCCGGTGCGCGCCAATGCGGAAAACATCCGCTACCTGATGACCAAGCGCGACCGGATGGGCCATGACCTGGTCGGGTTGGACGAATTCGGTAATTTCCAGGAATCGGTCCCGCTGCCCGGCGAATTCGGTGGTGCTTTGTGAGCGGTGGGGCCGGCGTCCCGGACATCCCGGCGCTTGACGCGTCCGGCGTGCGGCTGGCGATTGTGGCCAGCACCTGGCATAGCCAAATCTGCGACGCGCTGCTTGCCGGCGCGCGAAAGGTGGCTGCCGGGTCCGGTATCGACAACCCGACGGTGGTGCGAGTACTGGGCGCGATCGAGATTCCGGTAGTGGCACAGGAATTGGCCCGCCAGCACGACGCTGTCGTCGCGCTGGGTGTGGTAATCCGTGGTGAAACACCGCATTTCGACTATGTCTGCGATGCGGTTACCCAAGGGCTTACCCGGGTTTCACTGGACGAGTCGACGCCCGTAGCCAACGGGGTGCTGACCACCAACACCGAGGAGCAGGCCCTGGATCGGGCCGGGCTTCCGACGTCGGCGGAGGACAAGGGCGCGCAAGCGACCGCGGCGGCACTAACCACCGCGCTGACCTTGCGTGAGCTACGTGTTCAGTCGTGACGGCGGACCGGCAGCAAGACGACTGGGACGTGGTGTTGCGTCCCTACTGGACGCCGATATTCGCCTGCGTCGCAGCATTCCTGATTGTCGCGGTGCACGTCGCGGTGGGCATGCTGCTGAAGATCGGGACCACCGGCGTGGTCCTGCGGACCGCTGACCAGGTGGCGATGGGCGCGCTGGGGCTGATTTTTGCCGGCGCCGCGCTGCTGTTGACCCGGCCCCGGCTGCGGGTGGGGCCGGCCGGCCTTTCGGTACGTAACCTCTTGGGCTACAAGCTGCTTGCATGGCCGGACGTGGTCGGTGTGTCCTTTCCCGGTGGCAGCCGATGGGCGCGGATCGACTTGCCCGACGACGAGTACATCCCGGTGATGGCGATTCAGGCGGTCGACAAGGAACGCGCCGTGGCCGCCATGGACACCGTACGAACCCTGCTGGCCAGATACCGGCCGGACTTGCGTGCACCCTGAACGGCTGGTGACTTCGAGCCAGCGCTTCCGCTGGGGGGATCCCGAACGGGGGTGCAATTGGGCAGCCGGGCCTGACGGGGGCTGACGCCGTCGCTGCGCAACTACGGCGAGAAGTGTGGGCATGGTGCGTTTCTATCGAATGTATGGCCGGTGCCGAGGGACTTATTCCGGCCGAGCTGATCGCCGAGTTGGCCAAGTCTGCCAAGTTGCGGCCGTTGGCGCGGCCGGCCGAAGACCCTGAATCGGGATACCGCCCGTCGACCCAACACGCCGACTTCGTGCGGTGTCGCGATCTGACCTGCCGGGGGCCCGGTTGTGATCAGCCGGCGATCGCGTGTGACCTGGACCATACCGTCGCTTACGGCGATGAGGCCGTACCCACGCATCGAACCTGAAATGCCTTTGTAGCAAAGCAATGGCCGCCACCATTCGTGGTTGGCGACTGGGACGTCGTACCGACTGTCACGCACGGTTCCACTGAGCGCCGGGGGGTGCAACTGCCCCGGCGACTTACCATCTGTTGAGAACCTTCTGGGGCGGCGCGACATACAGCTTCCCGACGGGACAGTGATCTGGTTTCTTCCCGACGGACAGACCTGGGTGACCACTCCAGGCAGCGCACTGCTCTTTCCGAACCTGTGCGCGCCGACCGGTGACGTGCCGGCTTCCTCGCCCACTCCCGACCGGCGCAGCAAAGGATGCGAAGTCATGATGCCCCGCCGCAGCAGCACCCGCGCGCGAATCGCATCAACGCCGAACGCCGACACAACCGACCGGCCACCCAGGCCGCCGAGGCTCAAGCAAAGTACGTCGGTGCGCACGACACCCCGGAACTGCCACCTGATCCCGACGAGCCACCGCCTTTCTAGATGCGCTTCTAACGACCACTAGCCTGGGTACGTGCCAGATCCCGCAACGTACCGCCCCACGCCCGGGTCCATCCCGGTCGAGCCTGGCGTCTACCGGTTCCGGGACCCGCACGGGCGGGTGATCTACGTCGGCAAGGCAAAAAGTCTGCGCAGCCGGCTGACGTCATACTTCGCCGACGTCGCCCATCTGCATCCGAGGACCCGGCAGATGGTGACCACCGCGGCCAAGGTCGAGTGGACGGTGGTCAACACCGAGGTCGAGGCGCTGCAGCTGGAGTACAACTGGATCAAGGAATTCGACCCCCGCTTCAACGTTCGCTACCGTGACGACAAGTCGTATCCGGCGCTGGCCGTCACCCTCAACGAGGAATTTCCCCGGTTGATGGTCTATCGGGGTCCACGGCGCAAAGGTGTGCGCTATTTCGGGCCTTACTCGCACGCGTGGGCCATCCGGGAAACTCTGGATCTGCTCACCAGGGTGTTTCCCGCGAGAACCTGCTCGGCCGGAGTGTTCAAGCGCCACAAGCAAATCGAGCGCCCATGCCTGCTCGGCTACATCGACAAATGTTCGGCTCCTTGTGTCGGCAGGGTCAGCGCCGGGCAGCACCGCCAGATTGTGGAGGACTTCTGCGATTTTCTGTCGGGTAAGACCGACCGGTATGCCCGCGAGTTGGAACGTCAGATGAACACCGCGGCCGAGCAGCTGGATTTCGAGCGAGCCGCCCGGCTTCGCGACGACCTATCGGCGCTGAAGCGCGCCATGGAAAAGCAGGCCGTGGTGCTCGGCGACGGTACCGACGCAGACGTGATGGCCTTCGCCGACGACGAACTCGAAGCGGCGGTGCAGGTGTTTCACGTCCGTGGCGGACGGGTCCGCGGCCAGCGCGGCTGGATCGTCGAAAAGTCGGCAGACCCCGGGGATTCCGGTGAGGAGCAGTTGGTCGAACAGTTCCTCACCCAGTTCTATGGCGAGCAGGCCGAGTTGGGTAGCGCCGCAGACGAATCGGTCAACCCGGTTCCCCGCGAGGTGCTGGTGCCCTGTCTGCCGTCCAATTCCGGGGAGTTGTCCAGCTGGCTGTCGGGTCTGCGAGGCTCCCGGGTCACGCTGCGGGTACCGCGCCGCGGTGACAAGCGGGCGCTGGCTGAGACCGTGCAGCGCAACGCGAAAGAGGCGTTGCAGCAACACAAGCTGAAGCGAGCCGGTGACTTCAACGCCAGATCGGCTGCACTACAGAATATTCAGGAAGCTCTCGGGTTGGCCGACGCCCCGCTGCGCATCGAGTGTGTCGACATCAGCCATGTACAGGGCACCGACGTGGTGGGCTCGCTGGTGGTCTTCGAGGACGGCCTGCCGCGCAAGTCGGATTACCGCCACTTCGGGATCCGGGAGGCCGCCGGACAGGGGCGTTCCGACGACGTCGCCTCCATCGCAGAAGTGACCCGACGACGCTTCCTGCGCCACGTAAGTGATCAGAGCGATCCGAATCTGCTTAGCCCGGAAGGGAAGTCACGGCGGTTCGCTTACCCGCCCAACCTTTACGTCGTCGACGGCGGCGCACCCCAGGTCAATGCGGCCAAAGCCGTCCTCGATGAACTGGGTGTCAGCGACGTCGCGGTCATCGGCCTGGCCAAGCGGCTGGAAGAGGTCTGGGTGCCGTCCGAGCCGGACCCCGTCATCATGCCCCGCAACAGCGAGGGCCTCTATCTGCTACAGCGGGTGCGCGACGAGGCGCACCGATTCGCCATCACTTACCATCGGAGCAAACGATCCAAGCGAATGACGGCATCGGCGCTCGATGGGGTACCCGGATTGGGAGAACATCGTCGCAAGGCGCTGGTCACCCATTTCGGGTCGATCGCCCGCCTCAAGGAGGCCACCGTAGACCAGATCACCGCCGTTCCGGGTATCGGCGTAGCCACGGCTACGGCCGTCCTCGAGGCACTGCGCCCCGACCGACCGGAAGCTTCGGAATGACCGGGGACAGCCATCCCGGCCCGGGAAGCCCGGAAAACCATGCATCGCCCGATATCGACGTCGTTCTGGTGACCGGGTTGTCCGGAGCCGGACGCGGTACGGCGGCCAAGGTACTGGAGGACCTGGGCTGGTACGTCGCCGACAACCTGCCGCCCCAGCTGATCACCCGCATGGTTGACTTCGGGCTGGCAGCGGGATCGCGGATCACCCAACTGGCCGTGGTGATGGACGTGCGGTCACGCGGATTCACCGGCGACCTGGACGAGGTGCGCAACGAACTGGCCACCCGCAACATCACCCCCCGGGTGGTTTTCATGGAGGCGTCCGACGACATGCTGGTGCGCCGCTACGAACAGAATCGGCGCAGCCATCCGCTCCAGGGCCAGCAGACGCTGGCCGAGGGCATCGCCGCCGAGCGGAAGATGCTGGCGCCGGTACGCGCCAACGCGGATCTGATCATCGACACCTCGACCTTGTCGGTGCGGGGCCTGAGGGAAAGCATTGAGCGCGCGTTCGGCAGCGACGGCGGCGCGAGCACCAGCGTCACCGTCGAATCTTTCGGCTTCAAATACGGGCTGCCGATGGACGCGGACATGGTCATGGACGTGCGGTTCCTGCCCAACCCACATTGGGTCGACGAGTTGCGGCCCCTCACCGGCCAACACCAGGCGGTGCGGGACTATGTGCTGGAGCAACCCGGCGCAGCCGAGTTCCTCGAGACATACCATCGGCTGCTGTCCCTGGTCGTCGAGGGCTACCGCAGGGAGGGGAAGCGCTACATGACGGTCGCCGTCGGCTGCACCGGCGGTAAGCATCGCAGTGTGGCGATCGCGGAGGCACTGATGCGGCTGCTGGGTTCTGACTCGGGGCTTTCGGTGCGGGCGCTGCATCGGGATCTGGGTCGCGAATGAATACGCCGGGCCACCCGCCGCCCAGCCACAGCATCGTCGCTCTCGGCGGCGGCCACGGTTTGTATGCGACCTTGTCGGCGGCGCGGCGGCTGACCCCCTACGTCACGGCGGTGGTGACCGTCGCCGATGACGGTGGTTCCTCCGGCCGGCTGCGTAGCGAACTCGGCGTGGTGCCGCCCGGAGACTTGCGAATGGCGTTGGCGGCCTTGGCATCCGATAGCCCACACGGGCGATTGTGGGCGACCATTATGCAGCATCGGTTCGGTGGTGACGGCGCGCTGGCCGGACATCCGATCGGCAACTTGCTGCTTGCCGGCCTGTCGGAGGTGCTGGCCGACCCGGTCGCCGCGCTCGACGAACTCGGACGCATCCTGGGCGTCAAGGGCAGGGTGTTGCCGATGTGCCCGATCGCGCTGCAGATCGAGGCCGACGTGTCCGGCCTGGAGTCCGACCCGCGAATGTTCCGGCTGATCCGCGGCCAGGTGGCGATCGCGACCACGCCGGGGAAGGTGCGCCGGGTGCGGTTGCTGCCCGCCGG
Source organism: Mycobacterium pseudokansasii (assembly GCF_900566075.1). NCBI lineage: Bacteria > Bacillati > Actinomycetota > Actinomycetes > Mycobacteriales > Mycobacteriaceae > Mycobacterium > Mycobacterium pseudokansasii. The sequence goes on from NZ_UPHU01000001.1 coordinate 2,612,998, forward strand.
CCCGCCGGCGACCCGGCAGGCTGTCGACGCCATCATGGCCGCCGACCTGGTGGTCCTGGGTCCGGGCTCGTGGTTCACCAGCGTGATCCCGCATGTGCTGGTGCCGGGGCTGCTCAGCGCACTGCAGGCCACCACCGCTCAGCGGGCGCTGGTGCTCAATCTGGTGGCCGAGCCGGGGGAGACGGCGGGCTTTTCGGTGGAGCGTCACCTGCACGTACTGGCCCAGCATGCGCCAGGGTTCACCGTGCACGACATCATCATCGACGCCGAACGAGTGCCCAGCGAACGGGAGCGCGACCAACTGCGCCGGACCGCGACGCTGCTGCAGGCCGAGGTGCACTTCGCCGACGTCGCCAGACCTGGTACACCTTTACATGACCCGGGCAAGCTGGCGGCCGTCCTCGACGCGGTGCGGGCGCGTGACCGGGGCCCGGCGGCGACTCCGGTGACCACACAGGAGATACCGATCGAGGGTGGACGTCAACAGACCGGCGTGCACGGCGCTGGGCGGCAACGGACCGAGGAGTGACGACGCGTGGCGATGACGACCGAAGTCAAGGACGAGTTGAGTCGTCTGGTGGTCAAATCGGTCAGTGCGCGGCGAGCAGAGGTCACCTCCCTGCTGAGGTTCGCCGGTGGCTTGCACATCGTGGCCGGTCGGGTGGTCGTCGAAGCCGAGGTGGACCTGGGCAGCATCGCCCGGCGGCTGCGCAAGGACATCTTCGAGCTGTATGGCTACACCGCGGTGGTGCACGTGTTGTCGGCCAGCGGCATTCGCAAGAACACCCGATATGTCCTGCGGGTCGCCAATGACGGTGAGGCGCTGGCTCGCCAGACCGGGTTGCTGGATGTGCGTGGGCGTCCGGTGCGCGGCCTGCCGGCGCAGGTGGTTGGGGGCAGTGTCGCTGACGCCGAAGCCGCTTGGCGCGGAGCCTTTTTGGCACACGGATCGCTGACCGAGCCAGGACGCTCGTCGGCGTTGGAGGTGAGCTGTCCCGGCCCGGAGGCCGCGCTCGCGCTAGTGGGTGCGGCGCGTCGGCTCGGGGTCAGCGCAAAGGCCCGCGAGGTGCGCGGCACCGACCGGGTGGTGGTCCGCGACGGTGAGGCGATCGGCGCATTGCTGACCCGGATGGGAGCGCAGGACACCCGGCTGGTATGGGAGGAACGCCGGATGCGTCGCGAAGTACGCGCGACGGCCAACCGGCTGGCCAACTTCGACGATGCCAATCTGCGCCGCTCGGCCCGGGCGGCGGTCGCAGCGGCGGCGCGGGTGGAGCGTGCGCTGGAGATCCTCGGCGACTCCGTGCCCGACCATCTGGCCGCTGCCGGCAAACTGCGGGTCGAGCATCGGCAGGCATCGCTGGAGGAGCTGGGCCGCCTCGCCGAACCACCCATGACCAAAGATGCTGTGGCAGGACGGATCCGGCGATTGCTGTCGATGGCCGACCGCAAGGCGAAGGTTGACGGGATTCCGGACACCGAGTCCGCGGTGACGCCCGACCTACTCGAGGACGCATAACGGGCCGGTCGGCGCGATGTGAGATTCTCGTGAGAGCTGGCCCCGGCCGGTCGGTGCGGGCTATGGTCGCGGAATGAAGCGGCTCTCGAGTGTTGATGCGGCGTTTTGGTCTGCGGAAACTGCAGGCTGGCACATGCATGTGGGCGCGCTGGCGATCTGCGATCCCAGGGACGCGCCCGACTACAGCTTTCAGCGGCTCCGCGAACTGCTCGTCGAGCGATTGCCGGAGCTGCCGCAATTGCGGTGGAAGGTCACCGGCGCCCCGCTGGGCCTGGACCGGCCATGGTTCGTCGAGGACGAGGACCTCGACATCGACTTCCACGTCCGTCGTATCGGCGTTCCCGGTCCGGGCGGGCGACGCGAGCTCGAGGAGCTCGTCGGTCGGCTGATGTCCTACAAGCTGGACCGCTCCCGGCCGCTGTGGGAACTGTGGGTCATCGAGGGTGTCGAGGGCGGCCGGATCGCCACGCTGACCAAGATGCACCACGCGATCGTCGACGGCGTCTCCGGCGCCGGTCTGGGCGAAATCCTGTTGGACGTCACACCGGAACCGCGGGCGCCGCAACAGGAAACGGTTGGGTTCGTGGGATTCCAGATTCCCGGCCTGGAGCGGCGTGCCGTCAGCGCGCTGATCAACGTTGGCATCATGACGCCGTTCCGCATCGCGCGGCTGGTGGAGCAGACCGTGCGCCAACAGATCGCTGCTTTGGGTGTGCGCACCAAGCCACCGCGCTACTTCGACGCCCCCAAGACCCGGTTCAACGCGTCGGTGTCGCCGCACCGGCGGATCACCGGCGCGCGTGTCGAACTGGCTCGGGCCAAAGCCGTCAAGGACACTTTCGGTGTCAAGCTCAACGACGTCGTCCTGGCGCTGGTGTCGGGGGCGGCCCGCGAATACCTGCAAAAGCACGACGAACTGCCCGCCAAGCCGCTGATCGCGCAGATCCCCGTCTCCACCCGCACTGACGAGACGAAATCCGATGTGGGCAACCAGATCAGCTCGATGACGGCCTCGCTGGCAACCCACATCGAGGACCCCGCCGACCGACTCAAGGCGATCCACGAAAGCACCCAGAGCGCCAAGGAAATGGCCAAGGCGCTCTCGGCGCATCAGATCATGGGTCTGACCGAGACCACACCGCCGGGGCTGCTACAGCTGGCCGCCCGCGCGTATACGGTCACCGGACTGTCGCACAACCTTGCTCCGATCAACCTGGTCGTCTCCAACGTGCCCGGTCCGCAGTTCCCGCTGTACATGGCCGGCGCCAAACTGGATTCGCTGGTTCCGTTGGGGCCACCGGTGATGGACGTCGCGCTCAACGTCACCTGCTTCTCGTACATGGAGTACCTGGATTTCGGTTTTGTGACGACACCGGAAGTGGCCAACGACATCGACCAGATGGCCGACGCCATCGAACCGGCGCTGACCGAACTCGAGCACGCCGCCGGCTTGCGTTGACGCTGTTGTCGCCCCGTTAGCGCGGATTTCCGCGTAGTTGGTTCGGGGCAACACCCGCGCGTAGCGAGAGCCGCCTGACCTGCGGTTTCTTGGTGATTTCGGGTGTGGATCACTGACCTATATTGTGTATAGCTGGCTGTCATTATAGACAATTGGTGATCGTTGGCTGTCGTAATCGTCGAGCGGAGCGACGGGTAGAATCGCACTCTGAATTCAGCAATCGTTGCAGTTCAACACTTTCCGTGCCGGCATGTCGTAGTGCTAGCTTGCCGAGTAGAACTGTTAAAATTGTTGTGTGCCAGCTAGATCACCACAAGATCGAGAAGTGCGGGCGTTCACCGCGCCGGAGCAGGTGAACCAGCGCCGCTACGAGGCGCTGCGCGCGTTCTTCGTCGAGGGCCTGTCCCATGCCGAGGCCGGCGAGCGGTTCGGCTACACCCGGTGGGGAATGGTCAACCTGGTGCGCGACCACCGGGCCGGCAAGCTGGAGTTGTTCGCCCCGCAACGCAAGCCCGGCCCCGCACCGGGCACCGCGCCGGCCAAGGAGCGGGTCCGCGCCCGGGTGATCGAGCTGCGTCGCGAGGGGCTGTCCACCTACGAGATCTCCGCGCGGCTCGCCGGCGAGAACACCCCGCTGAACCGCACCAGCGTCGGCGAGATCCTCACCGAGGAGGGATTCGGGCGCCTGCTGCGCCACCCCGAACCGGTCGCCAGCACCAGCCCGGCCACCCCAGGACGGGACACCCGGCTACCGCGCACCGGCAAGCTGGACTTCCAAACCTGGCCCGCCACAGTCGAAACCGGCAAGGCGGGGCTGTTGCTGTTGATCCCGGACCTGGTCGCGCTGGGGCTGCCCGAGCTGGTGCGCCGAGCCGGCTATCCCGGCACCCGGGTGGTGCCCGCGACCTCGTGGTTGCTCTCGCTGCTGGCGTTGAAGCTGACCCGCACCCGCCGCGTCTCCCACGTCGATGACCTGCTGATCTCCGACCCGGCCGCGGCCCTGTTCGCCGGACTGGCCGCACTGCCGAAAAAGTCCGCCCTGACCGACTACTCCTATCGCACCGGCCACGACCACCAACGCCGCTTCCTGGCCGCACTGGATGCGAAGATGATCGACGGCGGGCTCGCCACCGGCGAGAACGCAGTCTTCGACCTGGACTTCCACGCCGTCATGCACTGGGGCCACGACCCCGCGCTGGAAAAGCACTACGTGCCCACCCGCTCGCAACGCGCCCGCTCCGTGCTCACCTTCTTCGCCCAAGACACCGGCACCCACAACCTGGTCTACGCCAACGCCGACCTGTCCAAAGCCACCCAGGCCCGCGAGGTCATCGCCTTCTGCGACCACTGGAAAACCGTGTCCGGCACCGACCCGGCCATGCTGATCATGGACCAGAAGGTCACCACCCACACCGTGCTCGGCGAACTCAACGACCGCGGCGTCAAGTTCCTGACCCTGCGCATGCGCTCGGCATCCCTGGTCAAACAGATCGACGCCCTCACGGGCAAAGACTTCACCACCGTGACCCTCGACCGGCCCGGAAAGTTCAACCGCCCCAAGGTATGTGAAACCACCGGCGTACACCTGACCGGCTACCCCGCCACCGTGCGGCAACTCGTCGTCACCGGGCTCGGCCGCGACACCCCCACCGTGATCATCACCAACGACCACGACCTGCCCGCCAAGGCCCTCATCGCCCACTACGCGCGGCGCATGACCATCGAGCAACGCCTCGCCGAGATCATCCAAGCCTTCCACGCCGACGCGCTGTCCTCAGCGGTCAACCTCAACGTCGATCTCGACATCATGCTCTGTGTGCTCGCCCAGGCCCTCACCGCCGCCCTGCGCAACCGACTACCCGGCTACGCCGCCGTCACCCCCGACGTGCTGCAACGCCGCTTCCTCGAAACCCCCGGCCAGATCACCACCACCAACGACACCATCACCGTCCGACTCGACCGACGCGCCTACACCCCCGTCCTCCGCCAAGCCGACCTGGCACACGACACCACCGTCCCATGGTGGGGAAACCGAACACTCCGCTACGAATTCAACTGACCAACTTGTGCCGAACTTCCTGCGCGGAAATCCGCGTTAGCTGTCGGGCGACTGCGACTGGTCTGGTCAGTAACCCGTGGCCGCCCTTTCCGCAGGTGGGATGCGGCCGCAGTTTGCATGAGCCGCGTGGCGTTGTCCCTGGGGTCTGCCCGGCGGTCCACGGGTCGGGTGGCTCGGTGGCCGACGATGACCGGGAATCAGGCGTTGGGCTAGAAGATACTGACGGTGACTTCCAGGACGTTTCCCGAGCCGCTGTGTCGGCTCGCTCATCGCGTAGGTGGTCTGTTCGGAGATCGGATGCTTCCGCGGCCCCACAATGCTTTCGGGCTTCGATATGCTCGAGCACTGCTTGTGACTCGCGGGCGCCTAGTCCTTCCTCGAACCTGTTGTGATGGATGGTATTCGGGAGAACCTGCCGGGTCGACTGTGATGCCGCCATATCGAGTGTGCGATGACGGCTTTGAGTGTGCGTGGAGGGCGGGAACTTCGCGCTGGGACCGCCCTGGCGGCACAGTCGGGGCCGTCAGCGCACAGTCGACGCCATGCATGCACACTCGATGCCATGAATGCACACTCGACGCCCCCGCATTTCAGCTCCCCCGCACCGCAGCCCCGAACGCTGGCAGCGACGAATTCGTTGCGCACGTTGGCTTGTCGGACCTGGCAGCTACCGCGCGCCTGGTCCGTTCGTCACATAGACCCAGGACAGAAACCGGGCTACCGCCTCGGCGGCCTGATGTGCGCGCGGGGAACCGAAGATGTCGAAAGCGTGTTGGGCATTGGGCAATTCGGCGTAAGCGACCGGGGACTTCGAGACCCCGCGCAATTCGTCGACGAATTCCCGGGCTTCCACGACCGGGATGAGGGAGTCGTCGGCGCCGTGCAGCACGAAGAACGGCGGTGCGTCGGCGCGCACGTGATGAATCGGCGAAGCATCGACGAATATTTGCCGATGCTTGCTGAATTTGCGTTTTACCACGAATCTTTCGAGCAGCCCGATGAATTCGGGTCGCCCGGCGGCGTCGGTGGAATACCAGTCGTAGCGCCCGTAGAAGGGAACCGCTGCGACAACCGAGGTGTCGGCATGTTCGAAACCGGGTTGAAACCGGGGTTCATTGGGCGTCAGTGCCGCCAGGGCCGACAGGTGTCCGCCGGCCGAACCTCCGCTGATCGCAACGAAGTCCGGATCGCCGCCGTAGGCCGTGATGTTCTTCTTGACCCACGCCAGCGCACGTTTCACGTCGACGATGTGCGCGGGCCAGGTGTGCAGTGGAGAGACCCGGTAGTTCAACGACACGCAGACCCAGCCCCGCGAAACCAGATGGGCCATCAAGGGATACGCCTGCGGCCGGCGCCAGCCCATCACCCACGCGCCACCGGGCACCTGCACCAGCACCGGCGCCTTGCCGTCGCGGGGCAGGTCGCGGCGGCGCCAGATGTCGGCCAGGTTGGCGCGCCGATGCGGGCCGTAGGCCACGATATTGGTCTTCTCGACATAGCGCCGGCGCGCCACGGTGGTGCGCAGCGGCAGGTTGCGCCGGCCCCGGCGCGTCGGCTCGGTCGGCAGCGCGGCGAGCTCCTGAGCGTAGTCCGGTCCCAGCCCTTCGCTCAGCCCCGCTTCCAGCACCGGGCCCGGAGTCGTGATGCCGCGGTAGCGGATCACCCCCAAGATGGCCCATGCCGCAACGGTCAACGCCAACGCCGTCTTTCCCTTCGGCCCGGCGAAATCGCCTCGGCGGCCGCGGCGCACCGCGTCGAGCACCGAGGCGCTCAGATACATTCCCGGCACCTCCGATGCCGGCCAGCCGAACCAGAACACCAGGGCCGAGGCGTAGGGGTGGCGGGTGATCGGGTGAAATCCGTTGGCGGCGTTGACGAGTTCGACGGCTCCGCGGGTCAGCGGCCGGGGACGGCGCGCCAGCCTCAGCAGTCGCACCCCCCTCATGAGCCGCGCACCTTGGACTGCAGTTCGGCGCGCAGGATCTTGCCGGTGCTGCCGCGCGGCAGCTCGTCGAGAACCGTGATTTCGCGCGGCACCTTGTAGTTGGCCAGGTTGTCGCGCACATGCTGTTTGAGGGCCTCGGGGGCCGCGCCCCTGTCGAGATGAGCCTCGGGCGCCAGCACCACGAACGCCGCGAGCCGCTGGCCGTACTGCTCGTCGTCCACGCCGATCACCGCGGCTTCGGCCACCTCGGGATGGGTGGCCAGCGTTTTCTCCACCTCGATCGGGTAGACGTTCTCGCCGCCGGAGACGATCATCTCGTCGTCGCGGCCGACCACGAACAGCCGTCCGTTCTGGTCGAGGTAGCCGACGTCGCCCGAGGACATGAACCCGGCATGGAAGTCCTTCGTGGTGCCGGAGGTGTAGCCGTCGAATTGGCTCTCGTTGCGGACGTAGATGCTGCCGACCTCGCCGATGGGCAGCTCGTTGAATTCCGGGTTCAGGATGCGGATTTCGGTGCCCTCAGCGGGTTTGCCCGCGGTGTCGGGCGCGGCGCGCAAGTCGGCGGGCGTCGCGGTGGCGATCATGCCGGCCTCGGTGGCGTTGTAGTTGTTGTAGATTACGTCACCGAACTGGTCCATGAAGGCGATGACGATATCGGGGCGCATCCGCGAGCCCGACGCCGCGGCGAAGCGTAATGACCGGCCGCTGTAGCGACGACGCACCTCGGCGGGCAGCTCCATGATCCGGTCGAACATCACCGGCACCACCGCCAGACCCGTTGCCTGGTAGCGGTCGACGAGGTCGAGCGTGGCCTCCGGATCGAACTTGCGCCGGGTGATGATCGTGCACGCCAGGGACGCGGCCAGCACCAGCTGCGAGAAACCCCAGGCGTGGAACATCGGCGCCACGATCACGATGGGTTCCTCGGCGCGCCACGGCGTGCGGTCCAGGACCGCCTTCAGCGTGCGGACTCCGCCACTGCCACCGGAATGCGTTGCGCCCTTGGGTGTTCCGGTGGTGCCAGACGTCAGCAGGATCAACTTGCCTTTGGTGCCGGGACGCTGAGGCTGCTTCCCGGAGTGCGCGGCGATGAGTTCTTCGACGGTCAGCTCGTGCCGGTTGTCGGTCCATGCCACGATACGGTTAGCTTGCGGTTTGCCCGCGAAGGCGCGATCCACCGTCGCGGTGAACTCTTCGTCGTAAATCACTGTGTCGACGTTTTCCCGGCTCACCACGTCGGCCAGCGCGGGACCGGCGAATGACGTGTTGAGCAGCAAGGTGTGGGCCCCGATCCGGTTGGTCGCTATCAGGGCCTCGACGAACCCGCGATGGTTGCGGCACATGATGCCGACGACTTTCGGGGGACCGGCTGGCAAGTCCTGCAGCGCGGCGGCCAAGGCGCTGCTGCGCTCGTCGAGCTGCCGCCAGGTGAGCGCGCCGAGTTCGTCGATCAGGCCCGGACGGTCCGGGCAGCGTTGGGCCGCACCGGCGAAACCCGCGGTGAATCCCATACCTTCGCGCCGCATCGCGGCGGCGATCTTCAGGTAACGGTCCGGTCGCAGTGGTGCGATCAGCCCGGCGCGCCGCATCGTCGTGATCAGATCGAGAGCCTCGTTGACGCGAGATGCCATGGCTCAGCCCAGAATCGGGAAGCGACGCGAGGCTGCGAGGTTGTCGAGGGCTTCCTGCATCACTGATCGCACATGCGTGTCGACCTCGTCGATGTCGGGGTTCTCGCCGAAGCGTGCGGTGATGTCGATCGGATCCAGCACCTCGGTGACGATTTTGGTCGGCAGCGGCAGGTTGGGCGGAATCGCGGCGCTGAACCCGAACGGAAAACCGAACGAGAGCGGCAGAATGTCGCTGCGCAGCAGCCGCTTTAGTCCGAGATGCTCGGCCAGCCAGGTGCCGCGCGACAGGTAGAGCTGCGTCTCCTGACCACCGATGGACACCGCGGGCACGATGGGCACGCCGGCTTCGATCGCGGTGCTGACATATCCCTTGCGACCGTTGAAGTCGATGACGTTCTCGGCGAACGTGGGCCGGTAAGCGTCGTAGTCACCGCCCGGAAACACCATCACCACGCCACCGGAGCGCAGCGCCTTGGCTGCGTTGTCCCGGCTGGCCCGGATGTAGCCGGTGCGCCGGAACAGCGACCCGGTCAGCCCCATGAACAGAATGTCATGGCTGAGCGTGTAAACCGGCCGGTCGTAGCCGAACTTCTCGTAGAAATCGACGCTGAAGATGGGAACGTCCATCGGGAACATTCCGCCGGAATGGTTGCCGACCACCAGCGCTCCGCCGGGCGGAAAAGAATCCAGGCCATGCACCTCGCACCGGAAGTACGTCTTCAAGATGGGGCGCATGACACTCATCAACCGCTTGGTCAGGCCGGGATCCCACTTGTCGATCTCGGGACCCCCGATGTCGGGGCTGTCGGTGCTCACATTCCTCCCTCGAGGCTGTCTCTGGGCTGCGTTGCCGTCGAGTCCCTCGATGGTAGCGAGCGGTCTCGGACCGGTGCGCCGGCATCGGTGGCGAAACCGCTCCGCTCTCGTCCGTGGCCGGGCACAGTGTTCATGTGATGCCCGCCTCCGGCCGGGCAACAGTGTTTCAACGACGCTAGCCCAACCCAGGAGGGACCCAGAGTGGCACAGGTCGGTGGCGGGGTCGGCGGCAGCCCCATTTCGGTGATCGCCCGGCAGATGGACACGATTCGCGACCAGTTCATCGCGGAGGTGTTCGACACCATGAAAAACGAAATCCAGGGGCTCGACTACGACAGCCGGATGACGGACATGTGGCAGGCCAGTATCACCGAGAATTACGTCGCAGCCGTTCACTACCTGGAACGGGACGCGCCGACATCGTTGCTCGAAGCGCCACCCGCCGCGCTGGCCTACGCGCGGGCAGCGGCGCAGCGCGATGTGCCGCTGGCGCCGTTGGTTCGGGCGCATCGACTCGGCCATGCACGCTTTCTCGAGGTCGCGATGCAGTATGTGTCGCTGTTGGAACCCGCGCAGCGAGTGCCGACCATCACCGAGTTGGTGAATCGTTCGTCGCGAATCGTCGACATGGTGGCCGACCAGATGATCATCGCCTATGAAGAGGAACACGAACGCTGGCTGAGCCGGCGTGGCGGCTTGCAGCAGCAGTCGGTCAGCGAGTTGCTGGCCGGTACCCCGGTGGACGTGCAGCGCGCCGAGAAGTTGTTGCGGTACCGGCTGGACGGGATGCACGTCGCCGCGGTGGTATGGGTCGATGCGGCGGTGCCAACCGGTGACGTGATGGCCGTGTTCGAGCAGGTCCGTTGCCTGCTAGCCGCCGAGCTGGGCTTGGTGGGTGGCTCGCTGCTGGTGCCGACCGACGAACGGGAGGCGCGGCTGTGGTTTTCGGTCTGGGACGACCGCGCCGGTGTTCCGTCGCGCCTGCGCACAGCGTTCGAGTCGGCAGGTATCCGAGCACGGCTGGCCTGCGGCCAGCCGGCAGACGGGTTGCGCGGTTTCCGCGCATCGTTGAAACAGGCCCAGTTGGTCAAAGCGGTGGCGCATGCCGGTGGACCCCGTCGCGGCGCCCGGGTGGTCTGCTACGACGACGTGGCGCCGATAGCGCTGATGGCCGTCGACGTGGATGCGTTGCGGTGCTACGTCGCGGAGGTACTGGGCGAGCTCAGCGTGGACGACGAGCGTAGTGAGTGGCTACGCGAGACACTGCGCGAGTTCTTGGTGCGCAATCGCAGTTATGTCGCGACAGCCGAAGCTATGCTCTTGCACCGCAACACCATTCAGTACCGGGTAGCTCAGGCGATGGAGTTGTGCGGAGGCCGCTTCGACGATCCCGATGCCGTGTTCAGGGTGCAGGTCGCGTTGGAGATCTGCCGGTGGATGGCTCCGGCGGTGCTAGGAGCACCAAGGTAAGGGGATTTCTTGTTGCGCCTGTTAGGCAGCGGGGAACATGTCACCACCGATCGCCGGTGGCTCCGGCCGCAACTGTTCAGCCCGGGTGGCAGTGCGAACCTCGATGCGCCCGTTGGTTTCCCGCACGTCCAACCGGGGCTGGCTGGCAGTGGCGGGTCCGCGCACCAGCGTTCCGACGCGTACGTCGAACTGTGACCCCTGGCATGGGCAGGTGAACACTGCGCCTTCCAGCTTGCCCTCGCTCAGCAGACAGCCGCGATGGCTACACCGGTTGTGAATGGCATGGAGCCCGCCGTAATGGCGCACCAGCAGTACCGGCGCGTTTTCGGCATCCGTGCCGTGCAGTTGTTCGTCACCAAGCTCGGTGCTGTCAAGCACCGCCGTCGACTGCGGCGGACCGGGGTCGAACGCGGTTTGATTGACGCCGACCCCGCGCACATATGACATGCGGCCGCCGAGGTATCCGCTGAACCCAAGTACGGTGGCCCCGGCGAACGCGAGCAGCGTGCCGGATCGCACCCCTCGCGCCGACGGGCTCTCAATGAGGCGGTGTAAACCAGCAGTGCGACGCTGTTCAGTTCGGCATGGACCAGACCGACGCGGCGTACCCCGTCGTCGGACTGTTCGGCGTCGGCCCAATCGCTGATGCCGGTGACTGCGGTGGGTAAGGCCGCGGCAACGCCCACGCTGATCAGCCGCCGTGCGGCCGTCGCACCGGAGTGGGGCGCGATCACATCCAGCAGCGACGCCGACGGCGTGGCCGCGCCAAGCCTGGGGCAGGAGAGCTCATCCCGATCGGTCCGGCCTCCGACTCCAGCGGTGCGTTTTCGCGGGGCGCTCATCGACCCGTAGGCGACACAGACCAAACACGTTATGCTGCAGCGTGTTTGAGGTAGGCGGGCGAGAAATTCGGGCGACCCAACCGGGTACCGGGCCCGGCGGGGTGGCTAGGATGCGAAGTCCTTTTATGCTGCGCGCACCAAAGTGATCTTGAGCTTCAGTGCGTGCGCATATGGTGTCCATCCGCCTTGGACCTTTAGCGTATGCGTACGTCAATTCGCAAGACCACGTGAAAGAAGCTGAGGGCTCGGGTCGTGGTCGCTTGGGACCGCGACGAGTTGTCTGAGGCGGCAGCGGGTAACCGTCCGTGCGTGTTGAGGAATCGCGCATGGCTGAGCCCGAGCCGGCCGAGGCAGCCGAGCGGTGGCGTCGCCGGGTCCGCCAGAGGGGGGCGGACCCGGCGGGCGCTCGCCGGGTTGGGCCAGTTCGGCCGGTTTCGGCCGGTTTCGGCGTAGTCGCGTGACTCGTTAGCTACCCTCCAGCCACCGCGGGGCGGCGCCGATGCCGACCAAACGGGCAACCGGAGGGTGGTAGTGGCGGGAATGTCGTTTGTGCTGGTCGAGCCGGACATGATGGCGTCGGCGGCCTCGGATGTGGCCCGCATCGGTGCCGCGATCAGCGCGGCCAACGACACGGCAGCGGCCACCACCACCCAACTGCTCGCCGCAGGCGCCGATGAGGTGTCGCAGGGGATCGCCGCGCTGTTCGCCGCGTACGCGCGGGACTATCAGGCCGTCAGCGCCCAGATTGCGGCGTATCACGACCACATTGTCCGGGCGCTCGGGGCGGGGGCGGAGGCGTACGCCGGCGCCGAGGCCGCCAATCGCACGCTGGTGCAGCCGTCGCCGAACGGGACCGGCGGGGGCGGGCCGACTGTTCTGATCATGGGACCCACCGGAAACCCGGGACCGTCGTTTCGCTACTTGCAGCAGGTCTACAACCTCTACATCCGCCCCTTCTACCCGGGCTCACCGGTATTCGGTGTGACCACGCCGGAGCAGTTCCAGCCGTTCACCGGAATCCCCAGCCTGACCTTTGACGAATCGGTGGCCGCGGGTGCCGCCGATCTGCACGCCGCGATCATGGCCCAGCACGCCGCGGGACACGACGTGGTGGTCCTCGGCTTCTCCCAGAGCGCTTCGGTGGCCACCGCCGAAATGCGTTACCTGGCAAGCCTGCCGGCCGACCTACGGCCCGGCCCCGACCAGTTGTCCTTCGTGCTGCTCGGTGATCCCAACAATCCCAACGGTGGCTTACTCGCCCGTTTTCCGGGGTTGTTCGTGCAGCCGATGGGTCTCACGTTCAGCGGCGCGACGCCGAGCAACCTGTATCCGACGACGGTGTACACACGCCAATACGACGGCTTTGCCGACTTCCCCCAGTACCCGCTCAACATTCCCGCCGACCTCAACGCGCTGTTGGGTATCTATTACGCGCACGGCACCTATCAGGAGCTGACCCCGGCACAGATCGGGGCGGGTGTGGTTCAGCCGGTGTCCCCGGACGACGTCTACACCACCTATATCTTGCTTCCCAGCGACCATCTGCCGCTGTTGCAGCCGCTGCGCGGCCTTGTGCCAGCGCCGCTGCTGGATCTCGTCGAGCCGGATTTGCGGGCGATCATCGAATTGGGTTACGACCGAACCGGATACGCCGACGTACCCACCCCGGCCGGGCTTTTCCCGACCCATATCGACGCTCTCACCCTTGCCGGCGCGACCGCGCACGGCATCGACCATGCGCTTGCCGATGTCGGCTTGCCGCCGCTACCGAAGGTGGCGATCCCGGATGTGCCGCTGCCGCAGCCCCCGTCGGCGCCCACGCCGGCCGTGCCAGCCGCACTTCCGGTCCCGCCACAGATCGGCGGCGCCATCGACGGGCCGCTGGAGTACCTGCCCGGTTCACTCGACACCGTCATCAACGACACACTCGATCCGGCCCTCACGTCAGCCATGTATCAGGCCGGCGATTCGCTCCTCGGCGCCGCGCTCAGCCAGGGCGCGTCTCCGCAGCTCATCAATGCGATCGTCGTCGCCCAGCAGATGATGCCGGTTCTGGTGGAGGGGCCCGGGTATTTCGTGACCGCCGATGCCCAGTACCTGGCCGAGGGCATCGGCGACTTGGCCGCCGGCGACCTCAACGGGTTCAGCCAGAACATGCAACTCATCCCGGCCACCAATATCACCCTGAGCATGTTCGGCGCGGGAATCGCCGGGGTGGCCATTGCGGCGATCGTGAGCGGTCAGCCGTTCCCGACCTGATCCGTGACGCCGACGACTCCGAATATCCGGGTGTGAAGGCGACGATCCGGAAGAGACCGAAGCGACGGCCTCGCCAGATGACCGGCGGTGGTGCGAACATCTATGTCAGAGGCACCGAGGGGGCCAACGATGCGCAGCACCGACCACCGAGTTGTACGACGCCGATTCACCTTGCCCATCAATTGATTTCACATCGGACCAATCAGGAAGGCCGCCATGGGTTTCATGTCACCGGAGCTTCCGGACGTCGACCCCGCCACCTGGCAGACCCTGCCACGGGCAACGAGGCTGCAAATCGTCACCCGGCATTGGGTCGAGCACGGCTTCGGAACCCCGTATGCCGCGTATCTGCTGTATCTGTTCAAGATTGGCGTGTACATCGCCGCGCCCGCGGCGATCATCTCGCTCACGCCCGGGTTGGGCGGGCTGGGCCACATCGCCGACTGGTGGAGCCAACCGATCGTGTACCAGAAGGTCATCATCTTCACGCTGCTGTTCGAGGTAATGGGCTTTGGCTGCGGCTCCGGCCCGCTGACCGGCCGCTTCCTGCCGCCGGTCGGCGGATTCCTATATTGGTTGCGGCCCAAGACCATTCGACTACCCGCCTGGCCGGACAAAGTCCCGTTCACCGGCGGCGATAGCCGTACCGTCGTCGACGTCGTCCTCTACGCCGTCGTGCTGGCGGGTGGGGCGTGGGCGCTGGTGTCCCCGGGACACGGCGGACCCGTCACCGGGGCCGGCGACGTCGGCTTGATCGACCCGGTGCTGGTCATCCCGACGATCGTGGCCCTGGCGCTGCTGGGTCTGCGCGACAAGACGATCTTCCTCGCGGCCCGCGGTGAACACTATTGGCTGAAGCTGTTCGTGTTCTTCTTCCCGTTCACCGATCAGATCGCGGCGTTCAAGCTCATCATGCTCGCACTGTGGTGGGGCGCGGCGACGTCCAAGCTCAACCACCACTTCCCGTACGTCGTCTCCGTGATGACGAGCAACAACGCGCTATTGCGCAGCAGGTTGTTCAACTGGCTCAAACACCTGCTCTACCTGGACCCGGTCAATGACCTGCGCCCGTCCTGGCTGCCCAAGCTGATGGCCCATGTCGGGGGGACCACCGCGGAATTCCTGGTCCCCGGCGTGCTGGTCTTCGCCGCCGACGGCCATCCCTGGCGATGGTTCCTCATCGGGTTCATGGTGATCTTCCACCTCAACATCCTTTCCAACCTTCCGATGGGGGTGCCGTTGGAGTGGAACGTGTTCTTCATCTTTTCGCTGTTCTATCTTTTCGGGCACTACGGCGCGATCCAGGCAACCGACCTGCAGTCACCGCTGCTGCTGGCCATCGTGATCGCCGCGGTGGCCGTGGCCGTTGCGGGAAACCTTTTCCCCGAAAAGATTTCGTTCCTGCCGGCTATGCGTTACTACGCCGGCAACTGGGCCACCAGCGTGTGGTGTTTCCGCCCCGGGGCCGAGGACAAGCTCGAGGCCAACGTCGTCAAGAGCTCTGCGCTGGTGGTCAATCAGGTGACCAGGCTCTACGGCGCCGACCGCGCGGAAATCATGATGGACAAGACCGCGGCGTTCCGGGCGATGCACACTCACGGCAGAGCGCTCAACGGTTTGGTTTCCCGCGCCGTGGGGGGCGAGGTCGACGAAACCGACTACAGCGTGCGTGAGGGCGAGCTGATTGCCGGGCCGCTGGTCGGCTGGAATTTCGGCGAGGGCCACCTGCACAACGAACAACTGTTGGCCGCGGTGCAGCGGCGGTGCAATTTCGAGGAGGGTGACATCCGCGTCGTCATCCTCGAGGGTCAACCGATCCACGTCCAAAAGCAGTGGTACCGCATCGTCGACGCCAAAGCCGGTGTGCTCGAGGCCGGCTATGTCGAGGTCAAGGACATGCTGTCGCGTCAACCGTGGCCGGAATCCGGCGACCAATTCCCCGTCCACGTCACGACTCAGCGCGCTGCGCCAGGTGCGCCATAACGGTCGCGGTCAAGCGGTGACGCCTGCCGGCGGCGCATCCCTGCCGAGCAGTGCGGTGATCGCCAGCGCCGCCTTGGCGACGTCGTGTGGTTCGCCGGTGATGATGTCGGAGTAGAGGAAGGACTCGACGATCCGCACGATGAGGTATGCCAGGTCGTGTGGCGGCAACGGCGGGTGCAGCTGCGCGCGTGTGATCTCCTCGAGTAGAAGCGTTTCGACGGCCGCGACCAGCCGCGCCTGGACCGTACTGGCCTGTGTGGTCAGGATGCGTAGCGCCCGTTCCGGTTCTCGCCGCAGAAACTCGCGGAAGTACTCCGCCTCGTCCAGCAACGCCACAAAGCTGGCGATGATGGCCGAGATGCGCTCGCCGCCGGACCCGGGCGCGTTCTTGACGGCCAGTGCCAGCGTGCGTTCGGCCAGTGACCCGAGAATCTCGGCCAGCAGTTCGTCGCGGCTGCCGACCCAGCGGAACAAGGTGGCCCGGTTCACGCCGAGTTCGGCGGCCAGTTCCTGCATCTCGATCCGCCGACCGGCCATGAACCACCGGCGGGCGATGCGGAAGGCCGTCATGGCATCGGGGCGGCGGTCCGTCGCCGCCAGCAGTCGAGCCAGCTGTGTTTCGCCGATGTCGCACCTCCTGGCCTCGGTGAACCACGTCAGGCAACCGATGCCTCACTTCTGCGACAGATTACCAGATGTTGCATCAGGGTTGCCCGTCA
The DNA here is from genome assembly GCF_900566075.1 of Mycobacterium pseudokansasii. Lineage (NCBI taxonomy): Bacteria > Bacillati > Actinomycetota > Actinomycetes > Mycobacteriales > Mycobacteriaceae > Mycobacterium > Mycobacterium pseudokansasii. The sequence goes on from NZ_UPHU01000001.1 coordinate 2,629,700, forward strand.
GGCGCCGCCAGCCGGCCTCAAGCGCCCCTATTACTGCGACTATAAGTACTGACCAGTGCTAGCTCTGGCCGACCGCAGTGAGATAAATCGCGTTTGGTTGCATATATGCAACATATCTAGATAAGGTGCAACTGTGATTTTCGCACTGCTTGCCGGAGTTCTGTGATGCGCATCCTCGACCGCTTCCGACTCGACGACCGGGTCGCGATCATTACCGGGGCATCCAGCGGCCTCGGCGTCACGTTCGCCCAGGCCCTGGCCGAGGCCGGCGCCGATGTAGTACTCGGCGCACGGCGCGAGGACCGGCTGGCCGGCACCCGTGCGCTCGTCGAGGCGGCGGGGCGCAGGGCCGTCGCGGTGCGCACCGACGTCACCGATCCCGAGCAGTGCCGGGCCCTGGTGAACGCTGCGATCGACACGTTCGGCCGGGTCGACATCCTGGTCAACAACGCGGGCGTCGGGACCGCGGTGCCCGCCACCCGCGAAACCCCGGATCAGTTCCGTTCCGTCGTCGAGCTCAACCTCAACGGTTGCTACTGGATGGCGCAGGCGTGCGCGCAGGTCATGAGGCCCGGCAGCTCGATCGTCAACATCAGCAGCGTGCTCGGCCTGACCACCGCCGGTTTGCCGCAGGCCGCCTACGCATCGTCCAAGGCCGGATTGATCGGTCTGACGCGCGACCTGGCCCAGCAGTGGACCGGGCGAAAGGGCATCCGGGTCAACGCGTTGGCGCCCGGTTTCTTCGAATCCGAGATGACCGACCAATTCCCCGCCGGTTACGTCGAGACCACGGTCATCCCACGCACCCTAATGGGCCGCGTCGGCCTGGCCGAAGAACTGGCCGCCGCGCTGGTCTTCCTGGCCAGCGACGCCGCCAGCTACGTCACCGGTATCACGCTGCCCGTCGAGGGCGGCTTGCTCACCTCCTGACCGCACCGACTCAGAGAAAGGCAGTCATGAACGTCGGATCGCATCTGCGCAAACGGGCCGAGTTGAATCCGTCCCTGGAGGCACTCGTCGATGAGACCGCCGGACGGCGGTTCACCTTCGCTGAACTCGACGAACGTGCCGACCGGGCCGCCCGGGTGCTGACCGGGCTGGGGCTGGGCAAGGGCGACCGGGTCGCCGTGCTGTTGCCCACCGGCCACCAGTTCGTCGAGGTGTTTTACGGCGCGGCCCGGGCCGGGCTGGTGGTCGTGCCGTTGAACTGGCGGCTGGTCGCCAACGAGCTGGCGTTCATGCTGCGCGACTCGGGCGCGAGGGTTTTGGTGTTCGACGCCGAATATGACGCCGTCGTCGCCGAGTTGCATGAGCGTGGCGGAAACGACGACGGCACACCGGTGGGCCACTGGCTGCGCGTCGGCGCCGACGGCCCGGCCTGGGCCGCCGACTTCGACGCGCGGGTGGATCAGGCGGCACCGCAACCGGTTTCGATCGTCGGCGACGACGACGACCCGCTGTTCATCATGTACACCTCGGGCACCACCGGGCTGCCGAAGGGGGCGGTGCACACCCACGCCAGCGTGCAATGGTGCCTGCTGACGATGCTGGCCAGCGTCGACATGCGGTTTCGGGACCGCTACCTGATCTCGCTGCCGCTATTTCATGTGGCCGCACTTGCCCCGCTGGTCGGTTGTGTCTACCGCGGTGCGACGATCGTCATGTTGCGTCAGTTCGACCCGAAGCGGATCTGGGAGGTGTTCCGCGACGAACAGATCACCACTACCCTGGCCGTCCCGGCAATGCTGAACTTCATGCTGCCGACATATCAGCCCGAGCTGCGGGAGTCGTTGGCGCTGCGCTGGATCATGAGCGGGGCGTCGCCGGTGCCGCCCTCGTTGATCAAGTCCTACGCCGACCTCGGCTTCGAGGTGCATCAGGTATACGGGCTTACCGAATCGTGCGGACCGGGCTGCGTGATCGGCCCCGACGACGCAATGTCGCACATCGGGTCGACCGGTAAGGCGTTCTTCCACACCGACATCCGCATCATCGACGAGCAGGGCTCCGACGTGGGGGCCGGCGTGCCGGGCGAGATTTTGATTCGCGGGCGCCACATCATGGCCGGCTACTGGAACCGTCCCGACGCGACCGCCGAGACGATCATCGACGGTTGGCTGCACACCGGCGACATCGCGGTCCGCGACGCCGACGGCTTCGTCTACATCCAGGACCGGATCAAGGACATGATCATCTCCGGCGGAGAGAACGTCTACCCGGCCGAGGTCGAAGACGCGCTGCTATCCCACCCCGGCATCGCCGACGTCGCCGTGGTGGGCATCCCGTCGGCCAAATGGGGCGAGTCGCCGCTGGCGGTGGTGGTGCGCGCCGACCCGGAACTCGACGAGGCTGCGGTGCTGGCGCATTGCCAGGGCAAGCTAGCGCGCTACAAACTGCCCAAGCGGGCGGTGTTCGTCGATGCCATCCCGCGCACCCCTACTGGCAAGGCGCTCAAACGCGTCCTGCGCGAACAGTTTTCGGTAGCGGCGCCCGAGTAGCCAAGGAGTCACCCATGAAGCAACTTTCCGGCTTGGACGCCGCGTTCCTCTACCTGGAGACGCCGACGACGTTCGGTCACGTTACCGGCCTGATGATCTTCGAACGGCCCGACCCCGACTACGACCCGTATGCGGCGGTGCACGCTAAGTTCGCCTCGCTGGTGGGCGAGCTCGAACCGTTGCGGCGGCGTCTGGTCGAAGTGCCGTTCGGGCTCGACCATCCGTACTGGGTGTTCGACCCGAACTTCGACCTCGACTACCACATCCGCGAATTACGGTTGGCCCGACCGGGTCTCGTGGATCAGCTGGCCGAGCAGGTGTGCCGGATCGTGGGGCGGCCGATGGACCGCGCCCGGCCGCTGTGGGAGGTGTACGTCATCGACGGCCTGGCCGACGGACGCTGGGCGCTGCTCACCAAATATCACCACGCCACCATCGACGGGGCTTCCGGACAGCTGATGTTGCAGATCGTCACCGACACCGAACCCGTGGTGCCGACGCCGGGTCCGGGCCCGGCCTGGGAGCCCGAGGCGCTGCCGTCCACCGCCGAATTGCTGCGCCGGACGGCAGGCCAACTCGCGCGCAACCCGTTCCGGGCGATGCGGGTGCAGGCCCGCATCGTCGGTCGGCTGGCCGACGCCGCGGGAATCCACAGCGTGAGCAGTGCGGCGGGCCGGGCCGGCGATGCGGTCAAATGGGTCGCCCAACTGGGCCTCAGAAATAGAGGCAACCGGCCGAGCCTCTCGTTGCCGGCCGTCACGGCACCGCCGACGCCGTGGAACAAGACGATCACCAGCCACCGCCGTTTCGCCATGCGCACCACCTCGCTGGACAACGTCAAGCGGCTCAAGGACGCCACCGGCAGCACTGTCAACGACATTGTCATGGCGATCTGCGCCGGCGGGCTGCGGGAGTATCTGTTGGCCCATGACGCGCTGCCGGACCGCCCGCTGCGCGCGATGGTGCCGGTGTCGATCCGCACCGGAGACGAGGCGGACCCGTGGACCAACCGCGTGTCGGCGATCGTCGCCGAGTTGCCCACCGACTGTGCCGATCCGGTGGAACGGGTCGCCCGCTGCCGCAAGGCCATGCAGGATGCGAAGCGCACGCACGAGCTGGTGCCGGCCGCCGAGCTGGTCGACCTCAGCCGCTACTCACCGCCGGTGCTGTCGACCGCGGCGGTGCGGCTGGCGGCACGGCTGCGGCTGGCCGACCGGGTCTCGCAGCCGTTCAACGTGGTGATCTCCAACGTGCCAGGGCCCCGCCAACCGTTGTATTTCGCCGGCGCGAAGCTGTGTCACCAGTTCCCCGTCTCGATTGTCACCGACGGGCAGGGGCTGAACATCACCGTGGTGAGCTATCTGGACCGGCTTGACTTCGGCTTCATGGCCGACCGCGAGCTCGTTCCCGACGTGTGGGATCTCGCCGACATGCACGTCGCCGAGATCACCCGGCTGTTCGAGGCCACCGGAGCCGAATGGGCTCAGCCGCCGCAGCCGCCCTCACCGCGACGCGGCCCCGGCAAGCGCGCTCCGAAGCCGGCCAAGCCGGCAGCGAAGAAGTCCACGTCGGCAACGGGCCGCCGATAGCTCGACAGGACTTCTGTCTTAGCGGCCCGGCTCCGGCCGACGTTTAAGCTCGTCCAGATGACGACTCAACGCCCTATGCGATGACCAACGCGATCGTCGTCGGTGCCGGACCCAACGGCCTGGCCGCAGCGATCCAGCTTGCTCGCCACGGTCTCGACGTGCAGGTGCTCGAGGCCGCCGACACCATCGGCGGGGGAGCGCGTTCGGGTGAACTGACGGTGCCCGGACTCATCCACGACCACTGCTCGGCGTTTCACCCGCTGGGCGTCGGTTCGCCGTTCTGGCAGGAGATCGACCTGCAGCATTACGGGCTGACCTGGAAGTGGCCGCAGATCGATTGTGCGCATCCGCTCGAGGACGGTAGTGCCGGTGTGCTGTTCCAGTCGATCGAGAAGACCGCGGCGCGGATGGGACCCGATGCCAGCCGTTGGCGACGCGCGGTAGGGGATCTGGCGGCCGGATTCGACGATCTGGCAAGCGATTTGCTCCGGCCGGTGATCAACGTGCCGCGACACCCGCTTCGTCTTGCCGCGTTTGGTCCGCGTGCGGCGCTGCCGGCCACCGTGATGGCGCGCTGGTTTCGTACCGAGCAGGCACGGGCACTGTTCGGCGGGGCGGCCGCGCACGTCTATACGCGTCTGGACCGGCCGCTGACGGCATCGCTCGGCCTGATGATCCTGGCCAGTGGCCACCGGTACGGCTGGCCCGTTGCTCAGGGCGGATCGGGGTCGATCACGCGAGCACTGGGCGCGGCTCTGCAGGCCCTCGGCGGTGGCATCACCACCGGCGTGACCGTTACCAGCCGACGCGACATCGCGGACGCTGACATCGTCATGCTCGATCTGAGTCCCGCGGCCGTCCTGGCACTCTACGGCGATGTGATGCCGGCCCGGATCAAGTCGTCCTATCGCCGATATCGCGAAGGGTCGTCGGCGTTCAAGGTCGACTTCGCCATCGAGGGTGACATTCCATGGACGAATCCTGATTGTGGGCGCGCCGGCACCGTCCACCTAGGCGGCACCTTCGCCGAGATCGCGGACACGGAACGTCAACGCGCACAAGGCATAATGGTGCAACGGCCGTTTGTTCTGGTGGGGCAGCAGTACCTGGCCGACCCGTCGCGCTCAGCGGGCAACATCAACCCGGTCTGGGCCTATGCGCACGTGCCGTTCGGCTATACCGGCGACGCTACCGCGGCCGTCGTGGACCAGATCGAGCGGTTCGCTCCCGGTTTTCGCGACCGCATTATCGCCACCGTCAGCAAGTCCGCCGCCGAATTGCAGGCCTACAACCGGAATTTCATCGGCGGCGACATCATCGGCGGCGCCAACGACGGGCTGCAGGTCATCTTCCGGCCGCGGATCGCCGTCGACCCGTATGTAATCGGAGTGGCGGGCGTCTACCTGTGTTCGCAGTCCGCGCCGCCGGGCGCCGGCATCCACGGGCTGTGCGGGTACCACGCCGCAGAATCAGCGTTGCGGTGGCTGCGTCAGCGCCGCTGACGTCCGTCGCTGCGGCGCGATCACCGTCACATGCCCTCGACACAGCTCGACAAGGCCCACGCAGGTGTGGGAATCGTCTCGCCGGCCACCGATGAGTTGGAATACGTTGTCGCGCAACACACGCGATTGCCTTGACTGCATTCCGCCGGCCGCGGCCCGGGCTACCGTCGGGCATGAGCTGGTTGGGTCACCCGGTCCATGCTGCTGCTCAGCCGGCCCATCAGGTGTCGATCGACCCAGCGGCACCTGTGACAGTTGCGATCATTGCGATTTGACGGTGCGCAATGTGAGCCAACGGCTCCTCACTGGCCGGCGTCGATTCGACCAGCGACAAACTGCATCTCGCGGGGAACATTCTGCCGGCTGGATCACCCCAACTATCACAGCTTGTCCACTGGGCCGCCGACCAGGCTGGGCTCCCAATTGGCCGGCAGCATCGGTACCCGGGCACCGGGGCCAAGCTCACCGGCACCGACCGTCGTCAATCCTCCGGCCGGTATGGCCGTCGCGCCGGGCGTGGTCCCGGCAAATCCGTTCACCCCGGCGCCGTGATCAGTAGCTATCACCGACGCCGGTACCGCCGGCGCCGCCGCCGCGAATTTGGCTAGTGGCTGAACCGCAGATGCGCCAGCCAACGGCCCTAACGCGCCAACGGCGACATCGGCGACGGGCATGGCACTCATAGCGCCCAGGTTCGCGCCGGCGGAAGCAGCCGCCGTGCCGGTGGCGGACAACGCCACCGCGTCAGTCAACGGAGTCGCCATAGCCCCGACAGCGCCAAGACCCGCGCCACCCCCAAGAATCCATTCGATCACCGCATCGACGACCAACAACGGATCGACCACGAACCAGAACGCGGGCGCGACGACGAAGTGATACCAGAGAAATCCGTAATACCACAGCATGAAAAAACCGGCGGCAAAGTGCAGGGTCAAGAAGTCCAACAGGGCCAATAACGGGATCCTGAGCCCCAGTGTAGGCAAGATGAGGATGCCGATAACTATTTCGAGCACATTGAGATACTCGGCTAAAACGAGGGTAAGTAACTCAATCAATAATTGTTCGATTGGCGTCTCGGTGACGGCCTGGGCGATGCCGGTCACCACGTTGGCGCCGGGTTTGACGATGAACGGTGCCGGGACGGTGTGTGGGGTGGCGGCCAGCGTCGCAGTAGCAACCGCGTCGTACACACCCATGGTGGTGGCGGCTTGGATCCACATCCGTAGGTAGTCGGCTTCGGTGAGTGCGATGGGGATGGTGTTGATACCGAAGAAGTTGGTGGCCACCAGCACTGCGTGGGTGGCATGGTTGGCCGCCAACTCGCTCAACGTCGGCATCGCCGCCACCGCACAGACATAGGCCGCTGCCAAATTCTGTTGGGCCGCAGCGGTTTCCGCGCTGGCGGCGCTGGCGGCTGCCAACCACGCCAGATAGGGGGCGTAGGCCGCCATGCAGAATTCTGCGCTGGGGCCGTCCCAGGTGCCGGCTTGGACCCCGGCCAGTATGGCGGTCAGTTCTTCGGCTACCGTCGCGTACTCGGAGCTCAGTGATGTCCAGGCTTGCGCCCCGGCCAGCAACGAGTCCGGTCCTGGCCCCGCGTTGAGTAGCGCCGAATGCGCCTCCGGTGGCGCTGCCATCCATATCGGCGCCGTCATTGCGGGCTACCTGCACGCGCATTTGGTATATCGGGGCAGCCGGTGAATCTCGCCGCGGCAACCGGCAATAATTGTTCGCCCGTTGCGGACGGCGCCGTGATATCCATTGGTGTCGCAGCGATATGCGCAATACTCCGGCCAATAGTCGACGTGTACGCGGCCGCGTCGGGGGTCATCGGCCCCGCAGGAATCACTCGTAGCGTCAACGCTTATCCTCCGGTTTATTCGCATTGCGCCGCCGTGCCGCGCTGCCATTGCGCTGTGCGTCGTTCAATCGAAACGAGGTTCCATTAGAACCAATGCCACGCCATGGCTACAACATCTGGCTAATTCATTTTCATGTTCAGGCCATTAACGCAAACTATGAACCACGATTTTCCTGGTTACCGGAGCTTCCCTGCGGTGATGCCGGGTTAGAACGCGGTTGGCCGCGTGGCGGGCAATCACGTCGCCGGGTCAGCTCGACGTATCCGGAGGGCGCTAGGCCCAATCGAATTGCTCAGGCGCGCTTGAACTTCCACGCGTGACGGCGCACTCACCCGCACCGCGTCGGGCCTGGGCCAAGGCCGCCGACGAGATACCGGCCAGCAGCGGCAGCTACTGCATTCGCTGGTGGTATCGAGTGGGTCGGCACAAACCCGACGAGTGGACCGAAAGAGCCGAATCTCAGCCCGCGCCCGCACCGGAAGGACCCGGCGCAACCGGCTGACCGGGTACCGGCCCACCGGTCGGTGCGGGAGCAGTCGGCGCACCCTTGCCGGTCCCGGACATGTCAATGATCGGAGCCCCAGCCAGCGCCGGCGCATCCAGCGGAGCACCAGCCGCTACCGGCCCGAGTGCGATCAACGGAACACCGGCTGGCATCGGCACGACGACGGGGGCGCCGGCGGGCACCGGGACAGCGGCCGGTACCGGGACCGCGGCGGGCACCGGCACGGCGGCGGGCACTGGAACAGCGGCCGGTACCGGGACCGCGGCGGGCACCGGCGCGGCGGCGGGCACTGGAACAGCGGCCGGTACCGGGACCGCAGCGGGCAACGGCACCGGGGCAACGGCGGGTACCGGGGCTACGGCGGGTACCGGGGCTACGGCGGGCACTGGGGCAACGGCGGGTACCGGGGCAACGGCGGGTACCGGGGCAACGGCGGGTACCGGGGCAACGGCCGGCCCAAGGTCAATCAGCGGAGCACCAGCCGGCAGCACCGGAACCGGGCCGGGCACAACCATCGGAACACCAGACATATCGGTGAGCGCGGCGCTCGCCGCACATACCTCACTGATGGCTGCTGGTCCGCCGGCTGCGGTCGGCGTTCCCCCGGCCGCTGCTCCGCCGCCAGCTGCCGGCGCGCCCCCGGTTGCTGCTCCGCCGCCGGCCGGTGCGCCTCCGGCTGCTGCCCCGCCGGCAGCTGGCCCGCCCGGGGCGCAGCACGCACCGGATGCGGCCGCTGCACCGGCTGTGGCCGCTCCACCGGCCGCCGGCGCCGCACCCTCGCCCGCCATCCCCTGGACGCACCCGTAGCCGCCGGTCTTCAGCGGGGCGGCAGCTACATCCGGGCTCAACGCTATGGCGGCCCCGCACAAGCCAGCGAAGGCAACCACTTTCAAGTTGAACCGATCGAAGACCGTCATCACGCCGACTCCTCTTTATTGGCACCCAGCATTTCCGCAATCAAAACGTGCAGCAGCACAGCTAGCCCTACTGCACTCGTGTCTAGCCGACCGGCACAATTTTCGGCAGCCGACGTGAAAGACGAGGCGCGCCGCACCGCGCCGTTTCCAAATGGTGACGTTCGCCATCACTTTTCCTTGCAAAGGAGGGTGGCTGGGGCAGCCGTGCGCCGTCGAACAGGACCATCGGCGCTCTCACCCACCTCTGTCGCAACCCGCGCTCGACCCGCGCCCGGCTTGTCGCCGCCGCAGAGGTCCCGCACTCTTACCGGCGGGGCGTCGGGGCGCCTGTCACTGATCTAGGCTGACGGCAAGGCGCTCGTAAGCGGACTAATAAGTGGACAGCGAAAGGCAGGGAGAGGCAAGTGACGGTCCGGGTAGGCATCAACGGCTTTGGTCGAATCGGCCGCAACTTTTACCGGGCCCTATTGGCTCAACAGGAGCAGGGCACCGCTGATATGGAGGTGGTGGCCGTCAACGACATCACCGACAACCACACACTGGCTCACCTGCTGAAATTCGACTCGATCCTGGGCCGGCTGCCCCACGACGTCAGCCTCGAGGGCGAGGACACGATCGTGGTCGGCAGTACCAAGATCAAGGCGCTGGCCGTCCGGGAAGGACCGGCCGCACTGCCGTGGGGTGACCTCGGCGTCGACGTGGTCGTCGAATCCACCGGCCTGTTCACCAACGCCGCCAAAGCCAAGGGCCATCTCGATGCCGGTGCCAAGAAGGTCGTCATCTCGGCGCCCGCGACCGACCCGGACCTCACCATCGTGTTGGGGGTCAACGACGACAAGTACGACGGCAGCCAGAACATCATCTCCAACGCCTCGTGCACGACGAACTGCCTCGCACCGCTGGCCAAAGTGCTGCACGACGAGTTCGGCATCGTCAGAGGCCTGATGACGACCATCCACGCCTACACCCAGGACCAGAACCTGCAAGACGGTCCGCACAAGGACCTGCGGCGCGCCCGCGCCGCCGCGCTGAACATCGTCCCCACCTCGACCGGCGCGGCCAAGGCTATCGGCCTGGTGCTGCCCGAACTCAAGGGCAAACTCGACGGCTACGCGCTGCGGGTGCCGATTCCCACCGGTTCGGTCACCGACCTGACCGCCGACCTGGCCAAGTCGGCTACCGCCGAGGAGATCAACGCGGCGTTCAAGGCCGCTGCCGAGGGTCGGCTGAAGGGCATTCTGAAGTACTACGATGCGCCGATCGTCTCGACCGACATCGTCACCGACCCGCACAGCTCGATCTTCGACTCCGGGCTGACCAAGGTGATCGAAGGTCAGGCGAAGGTGGTGTCGTGGTACGACAACGAGTGGGGTTACTCCAACCGCCTCATCGACCTGGTCACGCTGGTCGGCAAGTCGCTGTAAGCTCACCCAGCCGTGACCATCCATTCCCTCAAAGACCTTCTCGCCGAAGGTGTTTCGGGCCGCAGCATCTTGGTGCGCTCCGACCTCAATGTTCCGCTCGACGAGGACGGCGCGATCACCGACCCGGGCCGCATCACCGCGTCGGTGCCGACGTTGCGGGCGTTGGTCGATGCCGGGGCCAAGGTGGTGGTCACCGCGCATCTGGGTCGTCCCAAGGCCGGCCCTGACCCGAAGCTGTCGCTGGCGCCGGTGGCCGCGGCTCTCGGTGAGCAGCTGGGCCGGCACGTTCAGCTGGCCGGAGATGTCGTCGGCGCCGACGCGCTGGCCCGCGCCGAAGGGCTGACCGACGGCGACGTCCTGTTGCTGGAGAACGTCCGGTTCGACAAGCGCGAGACCGCCAAGGACGACGGTGAACGCCTTGCCCTGGCGCGACAGCTTGCCGAATTGGTTTCTCCGGGAGGTGCTTTCGTCTCCGACGGGTTCGGTGTGGTGCACCGCAAACAGGCCTCGGTGTACGACGTGGCAACGTTGCTGCCGCACTATGCCGGCACCCTGGTCGCCGAGGAGATCCGGGTGCTCGAGCAGCTGACCGACTCCTCCGAGCGGCCCTACGCCGTGGTGCTGGGCGGATCGAAGGTGTCGGACAAACTCGGGGTGATCGAGTCGCTGGCCACCAAGGCTGACAGCATCGTTATCGGCGGCGGAATGTGCTTTACTTTCCTTGCCGCGCAAGGCTATTCGGTTGGAACGTCGCTGCTGGAAGGCGAGATGGTCGACACCTGCCGCAGGCTGCTCGACACCTACCACGACGTGCTGCGGCTACCCGTCGACATCGTGGTGACCGAGAAGTTCGCGGCCGATTCCCCGCCCCAAACCGTCGCCGCCGACGCGATTCCGAACGACCTGATGGGCCTGGATATCGGCCCGGGATCGGTCAAACGGTTCGCCACGCTGCTGTCCAACGCCAGGACCATTTTCTGGAACGGGCCGATGGGCGTGTTCGAATTCCCCGGTTATGCGGCGGGAACCCGAGGCGTCGCCGAGGCGATTGCCGCCGCGACCGGTAGAGGAGCTTTCAGCGTGGTCGGCGGCGGCGACTCGGCGGCCGCGGTGCGTGCGCTCGGCATCGCCGAAAGCGCCTTTTCGCACATATCCACCGGCGGCGGTGCGTCGCTGGAATACCTTGAGGGCAAAGCACTTCCCGGCATCGAGGTACTTGGTGAGGCCCAGCCCGATCAAAACAAGAGAGGCGGACAGTCGTGAGCCGCAAGCCGTTGATCGCGGGCAACTGGAAGATGAACCTCAATCACTTCGAGGCGATCGCGCTGGTGCAAAAGGTCGCGTTCGCGTTGCCGGACAAGTATTACGACAAGGTCGACGTCACGGTGATCCCGCCGTTCACCGACCTGCGTAGCGTGCAGACGCTGGTCGACGGCGACAAGCTGCGGTTGACCTATGGTGCCCAGGACTTGTCACAACACGACTCCGGCGCCTACACCGGTGACATCAGCGGGGCGTTCCTGGCGAAATTGGGTTGCAGCTACGTCATCGTCGGACACTCCGAGCGGCGCACCTACCACAACGAGGACGATGCCCTGGTGGCTGCCAAGGCCGCCGCCGCGCTCAAGCACGAGCTCACGCCGATCGTCTGCATCGGCGAACACCTCGACGTGCGGGAAGCGGGAAACCACGTGGCATACAACGTCGAACAGCTACGGGGTTCGCTGGCCGGGCTGTCGGCCGAGCAGATCGGGTCCGTCGTCATCGCCTATGAGCCGGTCTGGGCAATCGGCACCGGGCGGGTGGCCAGCGCCGCCGACGCCCAAGAGGTCTGCGCGGCGATCCGAAAGGAGTTGGCTTCGCTAGCCTCATCCAAGGCGGCCGAGACGGTGCGGGTGCTCTACGGCGGCTCGATGAACGCGAAGAATGTCGCCGACCTGGTCGCCCAGGACGACATCGACGGCGGCCTGGTCGGTGGCGCGTCGCTGGACGGGGAGCAGTTCGCGACGCTGGCGGCCATCGCCGCCGGGGGACCGCTCCCGTAGCGGCCGCGGCAAGCGACGCTCGCGCTACCCCCCGGAGAGGGGGCGCGTCATCACTCGAGGTGTCAAACCGTACCGGGGCACTACCCCGCCGCGCCGCGTCCCCGCGGGCGCCATACCCGGCATCCCCGGCATCCCGGCCCCTCCGGAGTCGCCGGCTGGCAGCGTAGTCAGGGGCGTACCTTGAAACGTCTTTACCGTGGTGACTGTCGGTGCGGTCCAGGTGGGCGGCACTGACATTTGCCCGATCGAACCGGCGCTGCGGAAAGCCGCAGACACCTCGCCAATTCCCGGTCCGCCCTTCGCCACCGCGTCGGCTACGTTCTTGATCGAATTGACCAGCGGGGCAAGCTCACTGGGGACAACGTCGGCTACCGGTGCAGCGAGGTTGGGCAGGATGCCCAGATTCTTTTCGGCCCCGATGATCCCGGTGCCCAGCGAGCTGATGTTGTTGATCGAGCTGACGGTTGCGTACCACGCCATGACGCCGTCGAGGAACGTGAAGTCGTCCGCGACTATGGACGGGAAAGGAATGGCGTTGATCAGTTCACCCGCCTCGAGAAAGAACGGCGTCAGCTCGGGTGCGAACGGCAGGAGGGCGATCCCGATCTGTTCCAACAGATTCCCCAGCCAGTTACCGCCGTCGGCGGCGGCGCCGGCCGTGGCTTGAGCCACCGCGGCGGCCTGCGCGGGCAGACCGGCGGAGTTCGTGGTCTGCTGCGGCGAAGCAAATGGCGTCAGCTTCGTCGCGGCCGCCGAAGTGACGGAATAATCCTGCATCACGCTGCTATTGGTGACCCACATCTCTGCGTAGGCCAGCTCCAGGGCGGCGATCGCCGAAGTGTTCTGACCGAAGAAATTCGTCGCTATCAGCAAGAGCAGCTGCTCGCGGTTGGCGATGACGATCGACGGGGGCACCGTCATGGCAAACGCCTCATCAAATGCACTCGCCGCGGTCGCGGCCTGCCGGGCGGTTTGCCCTGTCTGGATGGCAGTTGCCTCCAGCCACCCCGCGTACGAGGTGGCTGCTGCCGCCATCGCCGCGGACGAAGGGCCCACCCAATGCCAGGCGATGAGGTCGGAGACCACCGATCGGTACGTCTGGGCACTGGCCTGCAATTCAGCAGACAACTGCTGCCAGCTCGCCGCCGCGGCTTGCAGCGAGCCTGATCCCGGACCGCTGTACATCCTGGTCGAGATGACCTCTGGCGGTAGTAACGCAAAATCGGTGAACATGTGCTACCTCCTTGGTTGGTTGAGGGGCCAAAGGCGACGCGGTTCGGCGTATGCGAACCGGGACCCGGCCTGATGAAGCCCGGGCTACGGTGGCCGGTGCTGGTGGGTGATTTGTTCGAACTGCGGAGTATTCGGGGGGGCTCTCGACAAAGCCGATCGGTATTCGCCATGCCGAAGCTGCGCGGTAGGAAAAGGGTTTAGCTTTCGTGGACCACGAACGTCGCGGTCAGCATTGAGGTCCCCGCCTCGGGCCGGGCCGGCGAATATCGGATACAACGACCCCACCGAAATATCAGCAGCCCGTTGGCCACTGTGGGCCCTTTATCAATCAGCCACGGCGCCATAAGCCAACCTTTCTGGTGCATCTCTTCACCGACGCAGGCCAAGATCACGTTCGCGCCGACTCGGAGGCCGGGCATAGCTCCGGCGGAACCAATAAATCCCAAGGAATGTAGCTATCGTCAACAATAACTATGTTGGTGATTTAAATTCGAGCGCGATTTCCCGTTGACGAGCGCTTTTAGTAATCAGCTGTGCTGTCGAGCCGGCGATTACTTCCGAGGTGCGCTGCACAATTTTTGACATGGGGCGCGATGTGCGGATTGAAAATAGCGATGTAGAGACGTTGTACACGAGGCCCGGGATGAGAGGCTGGGTCCGGGAACTGGTATTGCCTTCAATTGCTTCGCGCTTCACGACGCCCGGCGCGGCGCGGTATGCACCCGACATCATGTGGAGCAATTTGTGTTTCCGGGAGATTGCGGCGGCACGCAATGTATTCCAAGCGCGTTATCGAAATCCCACGTGGCTGATTCTCTGTCGTGATTTGCGTTTCGATTGCGACGGTGTGTAGTAGAGGGCGGACAGCCCGGCATGACGGTCGGTCCCGCAACGGATCCGTTGACGGCTCCGTTGACAGCGGGGTGGCTGCATACTTGCTGAGGCAAGAATGGCCGGAATCATCAACAGCCGAGTAAAGAGAGTTGTGGGCCACGAATCCACGCACTTCCGCCGGGACGCCCTTAGCGGTCCGCTGATGAATCATATTGCGGCGCTTGGCCGCAGCGTTATCGCCGCGCTGCGGCCGGCCAAAGCACCCTGGGTGGTCGGGCCGGCGGTATGGGCGATGGCCAAACCGACCCGGGATGAGGCGTATCGGCTGGCACACCAGCTGCGTGCCGGCGCGGAGGCCGCCGTGCTGAAACCACCACCGGTCAGTGCACCAGCGGCACAGGCCATCCCGGCCACCATGGAATTGGAGGACGTAGTGGACGCGATCACGGCGATCAGGGTGGCGGTGGACGGCGGTTGTGATGCGGCCACGCTGATCGACGACGTCGCGGATCGACTGGCCCGCCTTGATCAGAGCGCACTCGCTCGTCGATAGGTCGATCGCGCGGTCACGTCGTCAACGACCGCACCGCCCGAATGGTCAGCGTCCGTGCCACGTGGGCCCGATAAGGGTCGGTACCGCCTGGCGGGCACGCGATGTCTTGCAACGCATCGGAATGCGGTCGCTTTCCCAGCGCCGCTTCGGCATCGGGCCACCGTGTCGGACCCGCTGCCAGACCGCTGACGGCGACCCGGAATCCGGACTCCGTCTCGGCCACCGTCACCCCGACCAGCGCACTGCGCGCGGCTCGATCGGGCAGCCGCACATACGCCGCCCGCATTAGTTGGGGGGGCTTCGGAAAGGCCAGTGAAACAATGACTTCCGAATCCTCCAAAGCGGTGCTGAAAGCGCCGGTGGAAAATTCTTCGGCCGGGATTCGGCGCCGGTCGGTGATCACCGTGGCACCCAATCCGATGCAGGCGGCCGGGTAGTCGCCGGCCGGATCGTTGTATGCCAGTGACCCGCCGATGGTCGCGCGGTTGCGCACCTGAGGATCGGCGATTTGGGAAGCTAACAGCGCTAATGATGGAACTGCCTGCTTGACAAGGGGATCGGTGGCGACTCGGGTATGGGTCGCCATTGCACCGATACGGACCTCGGGGCCACCGGCGGTGATCTTGCGCAACTCCGCGACCGTGCCGAGGTCCACCAGCGTCACCGACCTGCCCGGTGTCCTGGTCAACGCCGGAACCAGGGTTTGTCCGCCCGCCAGCACCGCGGCGCCGCCAGAGCTGAGCATCCGGACTGCCTCACCTACCGTGGTGGGACGGTGATAGACGCGAGTGGTCAACGCGCCGCCCCATCGTCGGCGGCCATCTCCGCGGCGGCCTCGGCGATGGCGGAGACAATGCTGCGGTATCCGGTGCAGCGGCACAGGTTTCCGCAGATGCCGTCGCGGATGATGGCCTCATCCAGCGGCGCACCGTAGCGGGCCACCAGGTCGACCGCGGCCACCAGCATGCCCGCGGTGCAGTAGCCGCATTGCACGGCGCCGTGGCGGAGGAACGCCGCCTGCAGCGCGTGCAGGGAATCCGGCGTGGCCAAGCCTTCGACGGTGACGACGTCGGTGTCCGCGGCCTGCACCGCAAGAACGGTGCAGGACTTCACCGCACAACCGTCCAACAACACGGTGCAAGCGCCGCACACGGCCGTATCGCATCCGATGGCGGCACCGGTGAGTCCGAGCGGACCGCGCAGCACGTCGACCAGACGGTCGTGTGCGGCCACGGTCACTTCGGCAGGAGCACCGTTGACCGTGAACCCGACCGTGCCAGCGGGCTCAACCTCCTTCATGGATGGCCTTCCAGATGACAGTGGGGCGGGCGGGCATCTGGATGCCGGCCGCAGCCGGATAGTCCTGGAGCGCATCGGCGATGGCGTTCATCACCGCGGGGGGAGCCGCCGCGGTGCCGGATTCGCCACATCCCTTGGCCCCCAAAACATTGGTCGTCGACGGCAGACCATTGTCGACCCATTCGACGTCGGGTATCTCGCATGCCGTCGGGGGAGTGTACGCCGCGGCGCCGCCCGCGGCGATGCGCATCAGTTCCTCGCAGCCGGGTGCACGCTCCAGGAGCGCCTGGGCGATACCGTGCGCCACTGCGCCCTGTACCTGGCCACGAACCGCGCCTTCGTTGATCACCCGGCCGAAATCGTCGACCGCGATGTAGCGCAGCACCGTGACGCAACCGGTGTCGGGGTCGATCTCGAGTTCGCAGGCATGGCAGCCGTTGGCGAAGCTGCCGTTGCGCAAGCTGACCTCGGACCGACCGTCGAGGGCTCCCGGCCAGTGCGCGGCCACCTCGTCGATCGAGGACGAAAACCATTCGCCCGCAGCGGCATCGGCAAGAAACCTGCCGTCGGCATAGCTCACGGCCCCGGCATCCACGCCCCACTTGTCCGCGAGTACCTGTTTGCCGCGCTGTACCGCATCGGCGAGGGCTGTGTCGAGCGCAGCGGTCGAGGTCAGCAGCGACTTTGATCCGCCGGTGCCCGCGCCCAGCGGCGCTACCGAACTGTCACCCTCGCGCACGGTGATGTGCTGCGGATCAATGCCGAGCCGCTGGGCAGCCAGTTGCTGAAGCGGAACAGCGTGGTCTTGTCCGCTCGATTGGGTCCCGACGACGATGTCCAGGCAGCCGTCACCAGAAAACGTCAGGGCGGCGCACTCGACCGGAAAGGCGCCGGCGCGCATGGCCTCGGCGACCTGAAGGCCGCCGTTGGATTCCAGGTAGTTGGCAAAGCCGAATCCGCGCAACCGGCCGCGCGCCGCCGATTCTCGCCGGCGCGCTTCGAAGCCGGCACGGTCGGCGACGTCCAGACACCGAATCTGATTGTCCAGAAAGCGGCCGCCGTCGATGACCAGTCCGGTGGCCGCGGTCAGGGGCCGGGTCTGGGTGGCAGGCAGATTGCGCGCCCGCAGCGCGGCCGGATCGAAGCTCAGCTCGCGGGCGGCTCGGTCGATCAGTCGTTCCAGCACGTAGGTCGCCTCTGGCCGGCCCGCTCCCCGAAAAGCGTCGACCGGCACGTTGTTGGTGAACATGGCTCGCACGTTGATTTCGACGGCTTGGAAGCGGTAGGCGCCGGCCTGTACCGGCGCGCCGACCCCCGTCGCGGTCAGCGGCGCGAGCTGCGACAGGTAGGCGCCCAAGTCGACGGTGGGCCGGACCGACAACGCCAGAAAGCGGCCGTCCTTGTCCAGGGCGATCGCCGCGTCGGTGACATGCCCGCGCCCGTGCGTGTCCGACAGGAACGACTCCGAACGGGTGGCCGTCCACCGGACCGGTCGCCGCAGCCGGCGTGCGCTCTCGAGCACCAGGGCGTGCTCGGGGTAGGCGTAGATTTTTGCGCCGAACCCGCCACCGACCGCAGGCGTCAGCACCCGCAACCGCTGCGGGTCCCGGTCGAAGGCCCGGGCCAGCACGCTGCGGACGAAATGCACCCCTTGGGTATTCGCCAGCAATGTCATGGTGTCGGTCTGTTCGTCGAAAAAGCCGACGGCCGCGCGCGGTTCGATGGGGTAGGGAACAAGCCGCGGTGAAGTCAGGCTGATTCGCACCACGTGATCGGCTGCGGCGAACAGCTCCCGGCACGCCGGTGCGTCGCCGAATCGCCATTTGAAGCACACGTCGTCGGGTGCATCGGCCCAGATGGGCACCTCCATATCGGGTGAGTCGGCGTCGGATCGGTAGGGCAACGGCTCATAGTCGACGTCGACCAAGGCGGCGGCGGTGGCGGCCCGGTGTGGGGTGTCGGCGACGACGAAGGCGACACCGTCGCCGACGTGACGCACCCGGTCCACGGCCAATACGGCTCGGTCGGCATCGACGCGAGGTGTGCCGTCATCGGATCGCAAACCGATCACGCAGCCCAGCGGACGGATCGTGGCCGCGATGTCGTGGCCCGTGATGACAGTCAGAACTCCCGGCGCGCTCGCCGCCCGGGAGCTGTCGATGCGCCGAATCCGGGCGTGCGGCAACGGTGAGCGCACCAGGCAACCGTGCGCCTCGCCGTCGAACCGCAGGGCATCGACGTACTTGCCGGTGCCGCGAACCAGGTCGTGTTCCGACCGGGCCCGCGGTCCCGCGACGTCGTGGCCGGGCCCACGCACCGACGGATTCGTGAACCGCACCAGCTCAGACGCCGGCGCGCGCTACGAGGATGGGGACGAACACAAGGGCGAAAGTTACCATGACGACCGGCCCGGCGACGCCGCCGTGGCGCTGGGCTGCGCGGGCGCGTCAGCGGTACTTGATCAACAAACCCACGCCGACGATGCACACCACCCAGATCCCGGTGATGAACAGCGTCAACCTGTCGAGGTTCTTCTCGACAACGGTCGACCCGGACAGGCTGGACTGCACACCGCCGCCGAACAGGGTCGACAGGCCGCCACCTTTCGCGCGGTGCAGCAGCACCAGCAACACCACCAGCACGCTGGTGATCACCAAGGTGATCTGCAGGGCCAATTCCATAACCGGCAGCCTACCGAATGGTGGACGGATAATGGGCGCCGGGCGGGCCGGTCGCTGATACTGGGACACATGGGTGACGCTGCCGACCTGGTTTCCGATGCCGCGCTGGAACCGATTGGCGATGTCCACCGGACCCGGTTGGGGCGCGAGGCGACCGAGCCGATGCGCGCCGACATCAGGTTGTTGGGCTCCATCCTGGGCGACACCGTTCGCGAACAGAACGGCGACGAGATCTTCGAGCTCGTCGAGCGAGCACGGGTGGAAGCTTTCCGGGTGCGTCGTTCCGAGATCGACCGAGCCGAGATGGCGCGGATGTTCGACGGCATCGACATTCACCGGGCGCTTCCGGTCATTCGGGCCTTCAGCCATTTCGCGTTGCTGGCCAACGTCGCCGAAGACATCCACCGGGAACGCCGCCGCGCCAGGCACATCGCCGCCGGGGAGCCGCCGCAAGACAGCAGCCTGGCCGCCACGTATCTGAAATTAGAAGCAGCCGAGCTGGATTCGGTCACCGTTGCCGACGCACTGAAGGGCGCGCTGGTTTCCCCGGTCATCACCGCACATCCGACCGAGATCCGCCGGCGCACCATCTTCGTCACCCAGCACCGGATCACCGAGTTGATGCGGCTCCATGCCGAGGGCCACACCGAGACCGACGATGGCCGCAGCATCGAATTGGAGTTGCGTCGCCAGGTCCTCACCTTGTGGCAGACCGCCCTGATCCGGCTGTCGCGCCTGCAGATCAGCGACGAGATCGCCGTCGGGCTGCGGCTATACCGGTCGGCGTTCTTCAAGGTCGTCCCGCAGGTCAATGCCGAGGTGCGGGGGGCATTGCGCGACCGGTGGCCCGACGCCGACCTGTTGTCGGAGCCCATTGTCAAACCGGGATCCTGGATCGGCGGCGACCGCGACGGCAACCCGAACGTGACCGCCGAGGTGGTACGCCTGGCCACTGGCAGCGCCGCCTACACCGCGCTGTCGCACTACCTGGCCGAGCTCGACCAGCTCGAGCAGGAGCTGTCGATGTCGTCCCGGCTGCTCGCCGTAACGCCCGAGCTGGCCGCGCTGGCAGACGGCTGCCGCGACAAGGCTCGCGACGACGAACCGTACCGGCGCGCCCTGCGGGTGATCCGCGCCCGGCTCAGCGCCACCGGCGCCGAGATCCTGGACCAGCAACCGCAGCACCAGCTGGACCTGGGATTGCCGCCGTACGCCACGCCGGGCGAGCTACGGGCCGACCTCGACATCATCGATGCGTCGCTGCGCACCCACGGCAGTGCGCTGTTGGCCGGCGACCGGCTGGCCTTGCTGCGAGAAGGCGTGCACGTCTTCGGTTTTCACCTGTGCGGCCTGGACCTGCGGCAAAACTCCGATGTACACGAGGAAGTCGTGGGCGAGCTGCTGGCATGGGCCGGGGTGCATCCGGATTACAGCTCGCTGCCCGAAGACGAGCGGGTTGCGCTGCTGGTCGGCGAGCTCAGCACCCGGCGACCGCTGATCGGCGGCCGGGCGCAATTATCCGATCTGGCGCGTAGCGAGCTGGATATCATCGCGGCCGCCACCCACGCGGTCCAGACCTACGGTCCCGACGCGGTGCCCAATTACGTCATTTCGATGTGCCGGTCGGTGTCGGACATGTTGGAGGCGGCGATCCTGCTGAAAGAGGCGGGCTTGCTGGACGTCTCGGGGCCGCAACCGTACTGCCCGGTGGGCATCTCGCCGCTGTTCGAGACGATCGACGACCTGCGCAACGGCGCGACGATTCTGCAAGCGATGCTGGACCTTCCGCTGTACCGGGGACTGGTCGCGGCCCGCGGTGGCATGCAGGAGGTGATGCTCGGCTACTCCGATTCCAACAAGGACGGCGGGTATCTGGCCGCCAACTGGGCGGTGTACCGCGCCGAGCTGGCCCTGGTCGAGACGGCCCGCAAGTCCGGAATTCGGTTGCGGCTCTTCCACGGTCGCGGCGGCACGGTCGGCCGCGGCGGCGGCCCCAGCTATCAAGCCATCCTGGCGCAGCCGCCGGGCGCGGTGAGCGGCTCGTTGCGCCTGACCGAGCAGGGCGAGGTCATCGCGGCTAAATACGCCGAGCCGCAGATGGCGCGGCGCAACCTGGAGAGCCTGTTGGCCGCAACCCTGGAATCGACGCTGCTGGATGTCGAGGGTCTCGGTGACACGGCGGCCCCGGCCTACGCGGTGCTCGAAGAGGTCGCCGCCCTGTCGCAGCATGCTTATGCCGAATTAGTCCACGAGACAACGGGTTTCGTCGAATATTTTATGGCGTCCACACCGGTCAGCGAGATCGGGTCGCTGAACATCGGCAGTCGACCGACGTCGCGCAAGCCCACGTCGTCGATCGCTGACCTGCGCGCCATCCCATGGGTGCTGGCATGGAGCCAATCGCGGGTGATGCTTCCCGGGTGGTACGGCGCCGGAACGGCATTCGAGCAATGGATCGCGGCGGGCCCGGACAGCGAGGCCGACCGCCTGGGGGTGCTGCACGATCTCTACCAGCGGTGGCCATTTTTCCGCAGCGTGCTGTCCAACATGGCGCAGGTGCTGGCCAAGAGCGATCTGGGCCTGGCCGCCCACTACGCCGATCTGGTGGCCGATGAGTCGTTGCGGCGCCGGGTTTTCGACAAGATCAGCGACGAGCATTACCGCACCATCACCATGTACAAGCGCATCACCGGCCACGACGACCTGCTCGCCGACAACCCTGCCCTGGCGCGTTCGGTGTTCAACCGCTTCCCCTACCTGGAGCCGCTGAATCACCTTCAGGTGGAGTTATTGCGTCGCTACCGCTCCGGCGAAGACGACGAATTGGTGCAGCGCGGCATCCTGCTGACGATGAACGGGCTGGCCAGCGCGCTGCGAAACAGTGGGTAGCAGCGGGCGTCGCGGTGTGATAACCGCCGGCGGCCCGACGCCGTCACCGCTGCCGAGTCAGCGCTCAGCGGACCGCGCGGTTGCGCAACCTGTCCAGCACGCCGCGGACAGCGTGCTCGGTGACCGACAGCGGCGACATCACCGTCTCGCCCAGGCTCACGATGTAGTCGATCCGGTCGACGATGGCTTCGACGGGCTCGACCAGCACAATAAGCCGCTTAGCCAGATCGTCCAGGCTGGACAGCGTGCCTTCCAGATGGTCCAGGCCACCCTCCAGCCGCTCCACCGTGGCGTTGAGCGCCGACAAAGAACTGTTCAGCTCCTTCATCGTCTTGTCCAGTCCTTCGAGGACGTCCTCGACCTGCTCCACCGTCTTGTCGGCGTTCAGCGCCGCCTGGGTAAGGGTCTTGATCCGGTTGCGCTCCGGCCCGCTGCGTACGCTTCTGTCTGCCATGTCGGCCATTATTGCGCCGTTTGGAGCCGACGCGGCTCCGAGTCTGCGACCGCGCTGTCAGCCGAGCTTGGCCGCGGCCTCCTCGTCGAGCAGCCACAGTGTGTTCTCCCGCCCGACTGCTCCGGCGGCCGGCACGGTGACCGGGTCCGCGCCGCCGATGGCAGTGGCCACCGCGTCGGCCTTGGCCCGGCCGGAAACGAGCAGCCACACTTCGCGGGAACGCTGTATCGCCGGTAGCGTCAAGGTGATTCGTTGGGGCGGGGGTTTCGGCGAGTCGTCGACGGGAACCACCAGACGAGTGGTCTCACGCACGGCCGCAGTGTGCGGGAACAACGAGTTGACGTGGCCTTCGGGACCCATCCCCAACAGATGGACGTCGAAATTCGGTGCCCGCTCACCGAGTCCGGCATTGGCTGCCAGCACCTGTTCGTAGGCCAGTGCCGCGGCGTCCAGGTCGGTGCCGAACTCACCGTCACTGGCGGCCATCGGGTGCACCTGGCTCGGTGGGATGTCGACGTGATCGAGTAACGCGGCACGCGCCTGCCTGTCGTTGCGCTCGTCATCGTCCTCGGAGACGTAGCGTTCGTCGCCCCAGAACAGATGAACCTTGGACCAGTCGATCCGCGACCCGGACGCACCGAGATAACGCAGCAACGCGATGCCGTTCCCGCCGCCGGTCAGCACGATCAGTGCCTGCCCCCTGGCCGCCACCGCGCTGTCGATGGCCCGGATCAGCCGTTGGCCGGCGGCCTCGACCAGAATCTCGGTGTCAGGAAAGGTCTGGACGTCCAGATTCATACGTACTGCACCTTCTTGATGCCTTCCAATGCCGCGAAGTAAATTTCGTCGGGGTCCAGCCGGCGCAGATCTTCGGCGAGGCACTCTCCGGTTACCCTGCGCGCCAACGGAACCCGGGCATCGGGCCTGGCCGTCCGGCTCAGGGTGGCGGTGGTCCCTTCCTGCGGTCGGCTCAACACGATGGTCTCGCTCTTGCGTACCAGCTCGACTTGTAGTTTGCCGACCGCACGGCGCACCGGACCCTCGATCCGGCTGGCCAGCCAGCCCGCCAGGATGTCGAGCGCCGGCTCGGTCTTCAAGCCCGACACGAGCGCCGACTCGATCGGTTCGTGGGGCGGCTGGTCGACGGCAGAGGTCAGCAGTGCCCGCCAATAGGTGATGCGGCTCCAGGCCAAATCGGTGTCGCCGGCTGTGTATCCGGGTAGCCGGCTCTTGATCGCCGACAGCGGATCGACGCCATTGGTGGCGTCCATGATGCGCCGAATCGCCAACTTGCCCAAGGGGTCCTGGGCAGGTACCGCCGGAGCGATGTCGGGCCACCAGACCACTACCGGGATGTCGGGCAGCAGGAACGGGATGACGACGCTGTGGGCGTGGCCGGAGAGGGGGCCGGACAGTCGCAGCACCACGACCTCTCCGGCGCCGGCGTCGGCGCCCACCCTCAGTTGGGCGTCCAGGCGCGGTTTTTCGGCGTACGGGTCACCTCGCATCACCACGATGATCCGGCTGGGATGTTCATGGCTGGCGGAGTTGGCGGCCTCGATGGATTCTTCGAACATCGCCTCGCTGTCCGGGGCGATGATCAGCGTCAGGACCCGGCCCATCGTGACAGCGCCGATCCTTGCGCGTAGCTCGTCGAGCTTCTTATTGACTGCGGTGGTGGTGGTTTCGGGCAGATCGACGATCATGTGCGCCGCTCCTCTCCATCGCTTCGCTCTGCATCGTCGCCGGCGCGGATCACGGGCGCCGCCACTCCCGGCCGGTGCGGTGCAGCATCTGGAAGGCCGAATCCGGGCCCCACGTGCCGGCCTCGTAGGGGTCGGGTTTGCCGTGAGCCGCCCAGTAATCCAGGACGGGATCCAGTATTTCCCAAGCCAATTCGACCTCCGCATTGACGGGAAACAGCGACGGTTCGCCGAGGAGCACGTCGAGGATGAGCCGCTCGTATGCCTCCGGCGAGTCTTCGGCGAACGCCGAGCCGTAGGAGAAGTCCATGTTGACGTCGCGGACTTCCATCGCACTGCCCGGGACTTTGGATCCGAACCGCAGGGTCATCCCTTCGTCCGGTTGCACCCGGATGACCAAAGCGTTGGCGCCGAGCTCGTCGGTCATGGTGGCGTCGAACGGCAAATGCGGCGCCCGCTTGAAGACCAACGCGATCTCAGTCACCCTGCGGCCCAGCCGTTTTCCGGTGCGTAGATAGAACGGCACACCGGCCCAGCGGCGGGTGTCGACCTCCAGAGTGATCGCGGCGAACGTCTCGGTGGTGGAGTGCTCGGCGAAACCTTCCTCGTGTAGCAGACTCACCACTTTTTCGCCGCCCTGCCATCCGGCGGTGTATTGACCACGGCTGCTGGTCTCGTCGAGCGGCTCGGCAAGCCGAGTCGCCGAGAGCACCTTGATTTTTTCCGCCTGCAACGCAAACGGTTTGAAGCTGACCGGCTCTTCCATCGCGGTCAGTGCCAGCAACTGCATCAGGTGGTTCTGGATGACGTCACGGGCCGCACCGATACCGTCGTAGTAGCCGGCCCGACCACCCAGGCCGATGTCCTCGGCCATAGTGATCTGCACATGATCGACATAGTGCGCATTCCAGATCGGATCCCAGAACTGATTGGCGAACCGCAGCGCCAGAATGTTCTGCACCGTCTCTTTGCCCAGGTAGTGGTCGATGCGGAAGACCGACTCCTCCGGAAAGACCGCGTTGACAGCCTTGTTCAGCTCGCGGGCACTGTCCAGGTCGTGACCGAACGGTTTCTCGATGACGACCCGGCTCCAGCGGTCGCTCTGCGGACGGGCCAGTCCCGACTTGTGCAGCTGCTCGGAGACCACCGGGAATGCCTTGGGCGGAATCGCCAGGTAGAAGGCGTGATTGCCGCCGGTGCCGCGCTCGACGTCGAGCTTCTCCAGCGTCTCGGCAAGCCGGGTAAAAGCCTGCTCATCGTCGAAAGAGCCTGGTACGAAACGGAATCCCTCGGCTAGCCGGTCCCAGTTCTCCTGCCGGAACGGGGTCCGGCAGTGTTCTTTGACCGCCTGGTAGACCACCTGGCCGAAATCCTGAGTGTCCCAGTCGCGGCGGGCGAATCCCACCAGGGCGAATGTGGGGGGTAGCAGCCCCCGGTTGGCCAGGTCGTAGATGGCCGGCATCACCTTCTTGCGGGCCAGGTCCCCGGTGACGCCGAAAATCACCATGCCGCACGAACCGGCGATTCTGGGCAGCCGCTTGTCCAGCTTGTCGCGCAGCGGGTTGTGCCACTGCGTGGCGGCGGAGTTGCGAGCTGCGCTCATTTGGTGACGGAGTCGAGCTGCGCCTGAGTCTCTTTGAGCAGCTCCGTCCACGCCGCCTCGAACTTCGCCACGCCTTCGTCCTCCAGCACGACGAACACATCGTCAAGGTCTATACCGACCGCCTGAAGTTTGTCGAATACCTGCTGCGCGTCGGATGCGGTGCCGCTGACGGTATCTCCTTTGATCACGCCATGATCGGCGACGGCGTCCAGCGTCGGTTCCGGCATGGTGTTCACCGTGTCGGGAGCCGCCAACTCGGTGACATAGAGAGTGTCGGCGTACTCGGGGTTCTTGACGCCGGTCGACGCCCACAGGGGTCGTTGTACGCGTGCGCCGTCTGCCCTGAGGGCTCGGTAACGGTCGCCGCCCCCGAAGACGTCCTGGTAGGCGGCATAGGCGAGGCGGGCGTTGGCCACCCCGGCCTGCCCGCGCAACGCCAGCGCGTCCTGCGATCCGAGCTTTTCCAGCCGTTTGTCGATTTCGGTGTCCACCCTGGACACGAAAAACGATGCCACCGAATGGATCTTGGATAGCTCCTGGCCGGCTTCTCGTGCCTTCTCGATCCCGGCGAGGTAGGCGTCCACGACCTCGCGGTAGCGTTCGACGGAGAAGATCAACGTGACATTGACCGAAATCCCTTCGGCCAGAACGGCGGTGATGGCGGGCAGGCCGGCCTTGGTGGCCGGGATCTTGATGAACAGGTTCGGCCGGTCGACGATCTTCCACAGCTCGACGGCCTGCTGGATCGTCTTGTCGGTGTCGTGGGCCAGCCGCGGGTCGACCTCGATCGATACCCGACCGTCCAGGCCGCCGGAAGCCTCCCACACCGGGGTGAACACATCGCAGGCCCGGCGCACGTCGTCGGTGGTGGCGGTGCGCACCGTGGCGTCGACGTCGGCTCCGCGCTCGGCCAGCTCGGCGATCTGGCCGTTGTAGGCGTCGCCCTCGGCCAGCGCCTTCTGGAAGATGGACGGGTTGGTGGTCACGCCGACGACACACTTGGTGTCGATCAGCTCCCGCAGATTGCCCGAATTCAGTCGGTCGCGGGACAGGTCGTCCAGCCACACGGAGACGCCCACGGCGCTGAGCGCGGCGAGGTTGGGGTTCTGACTCATTGAAACGCCCTTTCTCAGTTGTCGAGTGCTCGTTCCGCGGCGGCGGCAACCGCTTGCGCGGTAAAGCCGAATTCCCGGAACAACGTTTTGTAGTCGGCGGATTCGCCGTAGTGCTCGATCGAGATGATCTCGCCGGTGTCCCCGACCAGTTTGTGCCAGCACTGCGCGACACCGGCCTCGACGGCGACCCTGGCCGACACCGACGGCGGCAGCACGCTGTCGCGGTAGTCCGACGGCTGGGACTCGAACCACTCCACGCAGGGCATTGACACCACTCGTGCGACAATGTCCTTGTCCGCCAACAACTTCTGTGCCTCGACCGCCAGCTGCAGCTCCGAGCCGGTGGCGATTATCACCACGTCAGGCCCGTCATCGCTGTCGTCGCCGAGCACATACCCGCCACGGGCGACGCCTTCGGCGCTGGTGCCCTCGAGCACCGGTAGGCCCTGCCGGGTCAATATCAAACCGACCGGACCGCTGCCGTTGCCGCGGGCCAGGATCGTGCGCCAGGCATATGTGGTCTCGTTGGCGTCGCCCGGGCGTACCACCGAGAGCTGGGGAATTGCCCGCAGCGCCGCTAGGTGCTCGATCGGCTGGTGGGTCGGTCCATCCTCGCCCAGCCCGATCGAGTCGTGCGTCCAGACGTAGATGGTGTCGATATCCATCAGAGCAGCCAGCCGAACCGCCGGGCGCATGTAATCGGAGAACTGTAAGAACGTGCCCCCGTAGGCGCGGGTGGGGCCGTGCAGCACGATGCCGGACAGGATGGCGCCCATCGCATGTTCGCGGACGCCGAAGTGCAAGGTGCGGCCGTACCAGTGCGCGGTGTAATCCTTGGTCGAAATCGCCGGTGGGCCAAAGGAATCCACGCCCTTCATGGTTGTGTTGTTGCTGCCCGCCAGGTCCGCGGACCCGCCCCACAACTCTGGCAGCTTTGGTCCCAGCGCAGACAGCACCTCGCCGGACGCCGCGCGGGTGGCCTGCGCTTTGGACCCGGGTTCCCAATGCGGCAGGTTGTCGTCCCACCCGTCGGGCAACTGCTCGGCGGTCAACCGCTGCAGCAGCGCCTTGCGTTCCGGTTCGCGTTGTGCCCAGGCGTCGAACTCGACCTGCCAGCGGTCGTGGGCTTCTTTGCCGCGAGCCACCAGACCGCGGGTGTGGGTGAGGACTTCGTCGCGAACCTCGAATGTCTTGTCGGGATCGAAGCCCAGTACTTTCTTGACGGCGGCCACCTCGTCGTCGCCGAGGGCCGCGCCGTGCGCCTTCCCGGTGTTCATCAGATTCGGCGCCGGGTATCCGATGATGGTCCGCAGCGAGATGAACGACGGCCGGTCGGTGACGGCTTTCGCGTTGGCGATGGCCTCCTCGATCCCGACGACGTTTTCGCCGCCCTCCACCTCCTGCACGTGCCAGCCGTAGGCACGGTAGCGGGCGGCGGTGTCCTCGCACAGCGCAATGTTGGTGTCGTCCTCGATCGAGATCTGGTTGTGGTCGTAGAACACGATCAGGTTGCCCAGCTGCTGGACGGCTGCCAGGGACGACGCTTCCGAGGTCACCCCTTCCTCGATGTCCCCGTCGGAGGCGATCACGTAGATATGGTGGTCGAAGGGGCTGGTGCCCGGCTCGGCGTCCGGGTCGAACAGACCACGTTCGTACCGCGACGCCATGGCCATCCCGACGGCCGACGCCAACCCCTGACCCAGCGGGCCGGTGGTGATCTCCACACCTCGGGTGTGCCGGAATTCCGGGTGTCCGGGAGTCTTGGAACCCCAGGTGCGCAGCGACTCGATATCGGATAGTTCGAGGCCGAAGCCGCCGAGGTAGAGCTGGATGTAGAGGGTCAGGCTGCTGTGCCCGCACGACAATACGAACCGGTCGCGGCCCAGCCAGGTGGTGTCGCTCGGGTCGTGGCGCATCGTGCGTTGAAATAGCGTGTAGGCCAGCGGAGCCAGGCTCATGGCCGTTCCGGGGTGACCGTTGCCGACCTTTTGGACGGCGTCGGCGGCAAGCACCCGGATGGTGTCGACCGCAGCCGAATCGATCTCGGTCCAGTCGTCGGGGTGGCGCGGTTGGGTA
The DNA here is from genome assembly GCF_900566075.1 of Mycobacterium pseudokansasii. NCBI lineage: Bacteria > Bacillati > Actinomycetota > Actinomycetes > Mycobacteriales > Mycobacteriaceae > Mycobacterium > Mycobacterium pseudokansasii. Next base: position 2,658,482 of record NZ_UPHU01000001.1, read on the forward strand.
AGCGTCGAGATCTCTTCGAGTGTGGTCACAGATTCAGTCCTCAGTTCAGTCCGCAGTCCAGGGTCATCAAACTGATCAATCCCACCCTAGTGCGGGATGGCCGGCGGTTGCAGGCCCCAAGTTGGAGTAACCAGCGCGGCCTGTCGCAAAGCGTCCAACAGCACTGTGAAAATAGCCTGTCGGGCTGCGTACGCTGTGCAATCAGTGCCGCAAGGCCGGAAAAATAGCTGTGAATCGACCCTGCGGCACTGCTGCCTCGGCCACGCCGTCTACCATCGTGCGTAGTAGAAGCTGTGCGCGGCCGTTCCCCGAGGAGTTATTTCGTGAGCGTTCGTGGCCGCGTCGCGACGGGCCGCATACCTGGCAAACCTGGCATCGCCAGGCGGCACTACGCGCCGGGCATCGCGACGTCGAAGAAGAGCCGCGCGCTCGCAACAGCGCTGGCCTACCTGGCGTTGACCAAGCCGCGGGTCATCGAGCTGCTGCTGGTCACCGCGATACCGGCGATGCTGCTCGCCGATCGCGGCAGCGTCCATCCCCTGGTCATTCTCAACACGCTGATCGGCGGGATGATGGCCGCCGCCGGCGCGAACACCCTCAACTGTGTGGCCGACGCCGACATCGACAAGGTGATGAAGCGGACGGCGCGCCGGCCGCTCGCGCGTGCCGCGGTGCCGACCAGAAGCGCGCTGGCCTTCGGTTTGGCGCTGACGGTGGTCTCCGTTCTCTGGCTGTGGTGGACGACGAACTTGCTGTCCGGGCTACTGGCCCTGGCGACGGTGGCGTTCTACGTGTTCGTCTATACGCTGCTGCTCAAGCGCCGCACCTCCCAGAACGTGGTGTGGGGCGGCGCCGCCGGCTGCATGCCGGTGATGATCGGCTGGTCGGCGGTCACCGGAACCCTGGCGTGGCCGGCCCTGGCGATGTTCGCGATCGTCTTCTTCTGGACGCCGCCGCACACCTGGGCCTTGGCGATGCGCTACAAGGAGGACTACCAAGAGGCCGGCGTGCCCATGCTGCCCGCGGTGGCGACCGAACGTCAGGTCACCAGGCAGATCCTGATCTATACCTGGCTGACCGTGTCGGCGACGCTGGCGCTGACCCCGGCGACCGGATGGCTGTACGCCGCGGTGGCCGTGGTGGCGGGTGCGTGGTTCCTGGCGATGGCACATCAGTTGGACGCGGGTGTTCGCGCCGGTGAACCGGTCAAGCCGCTGCGCTTGTTCCTGCAGTCGAACAACTACCTGGCGTTGGTCTTCTGCGCACTGGCGGTCGACTCGGCGTTGGGCCTGCCCACTCTGCTTTAGTTCGAAGCTCTGGTTTCAGGCGCCTCTGCCTCGGTCGGCGGGACCTTTGTCACCAATCGGCTGCCGAAATGCTCGGATGGCCCGGAAAAGGTTCTCGCCGTAGCGTTTGCGCGCGATCATGGGACGTTGAGTACTCGGTGCTAGGGGGATCCTCGCGATGAAGTCGTCCACGATCGATCCGCGTCGGCACGACGGGGTCATCTTCGTTCTCGACGCTCCTGGCGTTCTTGGTGGGCACGATCCCGACGACACGATGGAGTCGATTCTCGCGCTCGCCCATAAGCTCCGCCAGGCCGGTTTGGTCACCGCCCTCTACTCGCCGGGCGGCCACAGCATCCGAGTTCTGGAGGCAGCGGGGAGCGCCGAACCATTGACCGCCCGGGCCGAGCGAGCCCCCGCGGGGACACCCGAGCTTCCGACAAAGCGCTACTGCATTGGCCTCTTAGCTGCGGCCGTCAAGCTGGGTGTGGCCGCGGAGCGGTCGGCAGTGATAGCGGGTGATAGCGGCGGGGTGCAGGCAGCCCGTGAGTGCGGCTTCGCCTATGTCGTCGGTCTCGGCCAGGATGAGCATGCCGACGAGTTGCTGCACTGCGGCGCCGACGGCGTCGTCGTCGATCTCTCGGACGTCATGGTCCGCAGCGGTGACCAATGCATGTCACGGCGCCCCAACGCGCTGGATTCCTACGGCCAGGTGATCGGGATGGTCTCCGGCCGGCAGCCGTTCGTCTGTGTGAACTACGACAGCACGCTGTCGGAGAGCGTGCCCGACCCCGACCTCGCCACGCTGGTCGACGGCGCGGCCCAGGCGCTGGCGGATTTGGCGAAGCAGTGCCCGGTCGCGGTAGTGTCCGGCCGGGATCTGGCGGACGTTCGCAACCGGGTAGGGGTGCCGGGCATCTGGTATGCCGGTAGCCACGGCTTTGACCTGATGGCACCCGACGGCACCGAATATCAGCATGACGCGGCGGCCGCCGCGGTCCCCGTGCTTGCAAGCGCGGCAACCGCACTTGAGGTCGAACTGGGCTCGACATCGGGCGCGCATGTCGAACACACCAGGTTCGTCGTCCGCGTGCACTACGGCAAGGTCGCGCACGAGCAGGTGCCCGAGGTGATCGCGGCAGCGCACCGGCAGAGCCGACGACACGGCCTTCGCCTCACCAGCGGCCGCTGGGTTGTCGAATTGCGCCCCGATATCGACTGGGACCAGGGAACCGCACTCGCCTGGATACGCGACCACATAATCGTGGGGCGCGAATCGGGGGCACAACCGGACCGGGTGCTGCCGATCTACATCGGTGGCGACCTCACCGACGAGGACGCCTTCGATGCGGTGCGGTTCAGCGGTATCGGAGTCGTGGTCCGCCACGACGAGGACGGTGACCGCCCCACCACTGCCAGCTTCACGCTGACCAGCCCTACCGAGGCACGTGACTTCGTTCGGCGCGGCGCCAGGTGGCTGGCATATGACCGGGAGACGCGCGCTCGCGGTTGGACTTTCACCTGGGAGGGTTACGATCCGCCCAACGAAAAGCTGCGTGAAGCGCTGTGCACAGTGGGCAACGGTTACTTCGCCACTCGAGGGGCTGCTCCCGAATCCAAGGCCGGCCAAGTCCACTATCCGGGAACCTATGCCGCCGGTGTGTATAACCGGCTCGATGATCTGGTCGGCGGTACGCGGACTGCGCACGAAAGCCTGGTGAATCTGCCCAACTGGCTTCCGTTGACCTTCCGCATCGACAACGGTGACTGGTTGGACCTCGACGCGGTGACGTTGCTGTCTTACCGCCAGACCCTCGACCTGCGCGGTGCGGTGCTCACTCGGGAGCTGACCTACCGCGACGACGCCGGCCGTACCACCTCGATCACGCAGCACCGGTTCGTGGCGATGAACCAGGCGCACGTGGCGGCCCTGCAAACCACCATCGTGGCCCAGGACTGGGAAGGGGCAATCGAGATCCGGTCAACCCTGGACGGCGACGTCCGCAACTACGGGGTCGAGCGTTACCGAGACTTGGCCAGCAATCACTTGCAGGGACTGGAAAAGGTTGTGCTGTCTGAGAATTCGGTGCTGATGGCCGTCGAGACCACCCAGTCGAAGATTCCGGTCGCGCTGGCCGCACGGACCAGCGCCTGGCACGGCGACACCCCGGCGCCCGCGACGTATTGCCTGCTCGATGAGGAATTCGAAATCGGCCACCAGATCTTCACCACCCTCAAGCAGGGTCAGCCGCTGACCGTGGAGAAGATTGTCACCCTGGTGACCGGACGTGACGTCGCCACGTCACACCCGTCGACGGGAGCCGAGCGCAGGCTGGCCCGCCAAGGACGATTCCCCGAGATCTGCGCGGCCCACAGGCTCGCCTGGGCACACCTGTGGGAGCGGTTGTCGATCGAATTCAGCAACCACACCGAAGAATTGCGAGTCTTGCGGCTGCATCTGCTCCATCTGCTGCAAACGGTGTCCTACAACAGCGAGGAACTCGATGTCGGGGTCCCGGCCCGCGGGCTGCATGGCGAGGCATACCGCGGACATATCTTCTGGGACGAGCTGTTCATCTTTCCCGTGCTGAATCTGCGACTTCCCACGATCACCCGGTCGTTGCTCCGATACCGGCATCGCCGCTTGCTGGAGGCGCGGCGCGCGGCCAAGCTGGCCGGTTACCGCGGCGCCCTGTACCCGTGGCAGTCCGGTAGCGACGGGCGAGAGGAAAGCCCGGAGCAGCACCTGAATCCGCGATCCGGCCGGTGGCGGCCTGATGCGAGTCACCGCGCGCACCACATCGGTATCGCCGTCGCATACAACGTCTGGAACTTCTACCAGGTCACCGGTGATCTGGCGTACATGATCGACTACGGGACCGAGATGATGGCAGAAATCGCCCGGTTCTGGGTGAGCCGGGCCACCTACGACCAGGAGCGCGACCGCTACAGCATCAACGGTGTCATCGGGCCCGACGAATTCCACTCCGGCTACCCGGACCGGCCATACGACGGGGTCGACAACAACGCCTATACCAACGTGATGGCGGTCTGGGTGATCCTGCGCGCGATCGATGCGCTGCAGCTGATGCCGCTGCCGAACCGGCTGGACCTGTGCGAAGAGCTGGGATTGACCGACGAGGAACTGGCCCACTGGGACCACGTCAGCAGGCGCATGTTCGTCCCGTTTCACGACGGTGTGATCAGCCAGTTCGAGGGATACGAACAATTATTGGAACTGGATTGGGATGGCTACCGGCGGCGATACCGCAACATTCAGCGGCTCGACCGCATTCTCGAAGCCGAGGACGACGACGTCAACCGGTACCGGGCGTCCAAGCAGGCCGACGTGCTGATGCTGCTCTACCTGCTGTCGGCCGACGAGTTGCGGGAGCTGCTGGACCGGCTCGACTACCACTTGGATCCGCGCCGGATCCCGGAGATGGTCGATTATTACGTGGCGCGCACTTCACATGGATCGACGCTGAGTGCGGTCGTCCACGGCTGGGTGCTGGCGAGGGCCAACCGGGATCGCGCGCTGGAGTTCTTCCAGCAGGTGCTCAAGTCCGATATCGCCGACATCCAGGGCGGCACCACTTCGGAAGGTGTTCATCTGGCCGCCATGGCCGGCAGTGTCGATTTCGTGCAGCGGTGCTTCACCGGTCTCGAGATCCGCGGCGACCGCATCGTGCTGTCCCCGTTGTGGCCGGAATACCTTGGTGCGCTTGGCTTTCCGATTCATTACCGGGGTAACCACCTACACCTGCGGGTCAGCGGTAAGGGCGCGGAGATCAGCGTCGAACCGCGTGATGTGCCGCCGGTGGAAGTCGAATGCCGGGGACGTGTGGAACGCCTGGTGCCGGGCAGCGTCGTCCGATTCACCTGAGATGCGCTCGCCGGCAATCGGACGTCGGTGATCAGCGGCCACGCACTAGGGCAGCAGCACCACCGAGCCGATTGTCTTGCGCCCCTGCAAATCCGTGTGAGCCCGGGCCGCCTCGGCCAGTGGATAGCGACCGCTGACCTCGACGTTGACCACCCTGCTGCTGATCGCGTCGAACAGGTCGGCGGCGCGCCAGCTGAACTCCTCGCCGGTGCGCAGGAAGTGGACCAGCGAGGGCCGGGTGAGGTACACCGACCCGGCCGCGTTGAGGCGCTGCGGATCGACCGGTGGAACCGGACCGGACGCGGCGCCGAACAGCGCCAGTGTGCCCCGGACGGCGAGGCTGGCCAGGCTGGCGTCGAAGGTGGTGGCGCCAACCCCGTCGTATACGGCTGCCACACCGGCCCCGTCGGTCAGGGCACGGATGCGATCGGCGAACTGCCCGGCATCGGTGGGGTAGTCGAGTATCTCGGCCGCACCCGCCTGCTGGGACAGCTTGGCCTTCTCCGGGGTCGAGACGGTGGTGATCACCCGTACCCCGAGGTGGGCGGCCCACTGCGTCAGGATCAATCCGACACCACCCGCGCCGGCGTGCACCAGGACGGTGTCGCCGCTTTGCGCCGGGTACACCGACTTGAGCAGGTAATGGGCGGTCAGGCCTTTCAGCAACGCCGACGCGGCCACTTCGGAGCTGACGCCCTCAGGCACTTTGGCACTCAAAAATGCTGGCGCCGTGGCGAATTCGGCGTAGCCGCCATTGGCTGAAGCGCTGACCACCCGGTCGCCCACGCGCACGGCGCCGTTGGCCGCCGCGGCTCCGTCGCCGATGGCTACCACGGTGCCGCACACCTCGGAGCCGATGATGAACGGCAGTTCCCTGGGGTACTGTCCGGAACGGAAATAGGTGTCGATGAAGTTGACACCGATGGCCTCGGTCTTGATCAGCAGTTGGCCATGGCCGGGTTCGGGTTGCGGCATCTCGACATAACGCAATACCTCGGGTCCGCCGGTCTCACTGACTTCGATTGCATGCATGTGGTTATCATGCCCGGGCATGAAGCTCGCCCGGCCGGATACCTTCCATCCGCGCATCGTGTTGGCGGGTTGGTCGCGGCACCCTTCCGGCGACGGTGACGACGCCGGGCTGGTTGCGGCGCTGCGTCACCGTGGGTTACACGCCCATTGGTTACCTTGGGACCATCCCGACGTGGCCCGCGCACATCTGGTGATATTGCGGGCCACCCGCGACTACCCAGGGCGCCTCGACGAGTTCCTGCCCTGGGCCAACAGCGTGGCCAATCTGCTGAATGCGCCGTCGGTCGTAGCCTGGAACGCCGACCGTCGCTATCTGGAAGACCTGGCGAGTCGGGGAGTGCCGACCGTGCCCGGTCAGGTATGTGCGCCGGGCCAGCAGATCCGGCTGCCGCATGCCGGACCGGTCTTTGTCGCCCCGACCGTCGGCGCCGGCGCCTGCCGGTTCAGCGATCCCTCGTCGGCCGCGGCGTATATCGCCGAACTCCGGCAAGGCGGCCACTCGGTGGTGGTGCAGACGGCTGACCCGGAAGCCGAAACCCTGCTGATCTTCCTCGGGGGCCAGCCGTCGCACGCCTTCACCACACAAGACGGCGCGCTCCGCCGGGGTGAGCCTGATTTCGAAATCTGGGAGACTGGGGCCGCCGCACTGGCCGCAGCCGCGGCCGCGTCCGGAGTCGGCATCGACGAGCTGCTCTATGCGCGGGCCCATCTAGTCGGACGGCGGCTGCTGGAACTGCAATTGGTGGACCCGTCGCTGGGGTGGCGCCGGTTGGACGTCGCTGCCCGCGATCGCGGCCAGCGTCGTTTCGCGGTATGCGTGGAGTCAGCTCTGGAGCGGTTGGGGCTGGGCCCGTTCTCGCATCGACGCCCATAGTGCCGCGGTGGCTGCGGTACACGCTGCGGCCCCGGCGACGTGGAGTGCCACCAGGGCGGCCGGCACCCCGGTGTGATACTGCACGATGCCCACCCCGGCCTGCGCGAAAACCAGGGCGAGCAGCACGGAAAGGCGCCGCAGGATCGACCGGGTGGCACCCACGGCCAACAGCCCGAATCCGAGGCCGACCAGCAACGCCAGATAGGAAACCAGCAGTGACGAATGCAGGTGTACCAGGGTGTTGATCTCGACTTTCAGCCGCGGCACCGTGCGGGTGGGGCTCTTGTCACCGGCATGCGGCCCGGCGGCTGTCGCCAGCGTGCCGGTGACCAGGACCGCGGCCAGATTCACCGCAGTGAGCCCCGTCAGCGTGCGCAGGGGCCGGACCACGTTCCGGTGAACAATCCCCTCGTCGGGTTCGCCGACCTTGACGTAGAGCAACACCGACAGCCAGACCATCGTCATGGATGCCAACAGGTGGATGGCCACCGTCCACCACAGCAGCCCGGTGCGCACGGTGATGCCGCCGATCACGGCCTGCACCACCGTTGAGGCGGGCATCAGCCATGCGTAGACCAGCACTTCGGGACGCCGGCGCGCCCTGGTAACCGCCAGCACGGCCAGCGCCGCGGCGATCACGACCGCGAAGGTGATCATCCGGTTGCCGAACTCCACCGCCTGGTGGATCCGCGGCACCTCGGCGACCGCTACCGGGGTGAAACTCCCGGGGAAGCACTGCGGCCAGGTCGGACAACCCAGGCCCGACGCCGTGACCCGCACGATCGTGCCGGTGACCGCGATCCCGCCCTGGGTCAAGATGACGGCGGCGGCAATTGCGCGCTGCACCCGCAGGCTCGGGTCGGGGAACAGGTCCACCCATCGCATCAATGTTCGTCCGACGGCCACCGCCCGATCGTAACGACAACTACATCGCGTAGTAGAAGCGGGCATCGCGCCGAGGTTGCCGCCATGGCTGTGGTGTTTCGGCCGGGCCAACGACCGCGGCGGCACTATCGGCGGGCGGACCGGGGCCCGATCAGGTGAAGCGGAACCAGCGGCGCGCCGCCAGCGCCCCCAGCGTTCCCCACGCCGCCAGGACGATCAGCCCGAACCAATCGACCGACAGGATCATCGCCTGCGACAGCGCCTCGGTGAGCGCGCCGGACGGGGTAAGCCGGGCCGCCCACTTGATGGCCGTCGGGATCATCGTGGTTTCGAGGGTGAGCGCGCCGAACCCGGCGAACACGAACCACATCAGGTTGGCGACCGCGAGCACGATCTCGGCCCGCAACGTGCCGCCCAGCAGCAGCCCCAGCGCGGCGAAGCCCGCGGTGCCCAGCGCGATCACGGCCGCCCCCAAGGCCAGCGCGGCCGGTGCCGGTCGCCAGCCCAGCGCAAAGCCGATGGCGCCCAAGATGATTGCTTGCAGAAACACCACGGCAACCACGGCCAGTGACTTGCCGGCGATGATTCCCCAGACCGGTAGCGGGGTCGCGCCGAGCCGTTTGAGCGCGCCGTAGCGGCGGTCGAACGCGACCGCGATGGCCTGGCCGGTGAACGCGGTGGAGACCACGGCGAGCGCCATGATCACCGGTACGAACGTGGCAGCGCGGTGCTGCCCGAACGAGCCGAGCGGCAGCAGCGTGAGCCCGACCAGCAGGGTGATCGGGATGAACATGGTCAGCAGCAGCTGCTCGCCGTTGCGCAGCAGCAGTTTGAGTTCCAGCGCGAACTGTGCGGCCAGCATCCGGGATACGGCATTGGGGCGTGGGTTCGGGGTGAACGTCCCCGGGGGAAACAGCGTGTCGTCGGTCACGGTCGCAACTTCCTGCCGGTGAGATCCAGGAATACGTCCTCGAGGCTGCGTTGTTCGACCCGCATATCGGTGGCCAGCACGTCGATCTGCGCGCACCAGGCGGTGACGGTTGCCAGTACCTGCGGGTTGACCGGGCCCTCGACGAGGTACTCGCCGGGCGTCAACTCGGAGGCCTGATAGTCCTCCGGCAACGCGGAAGCCAGCAGTGACAGGTCAAGCCGCGGCGGTGCGGTGAACCGCAACTGGTCTTTGGCGCCGGTGCGTGTCAGCTCGGTCGGGGTCCCCGCGGCCACCGTGACGCCGTGGTCGATGATGACCAGCCGATCCGCGAGTTCCTCGGCTTCTTTGAGTTGATGGGTGGTCAGCACGACCGTCACACCGTCGCGGCGCAGGGCGTCGATCAACTCCCACACCACGAGCCGGGCGTGAGCGTCCATGCCGGCGGTGGGCTCGTCGAGAAAAACCAGCTCGGGACGCCCCACCAGGGCACAGGCCAGGGCAAGTCGCTGCTGCTGCCCTCCGGAGAGCCGCCGATAGGTGGTCTGGGCAACCTCGGTGAGCCCCAGGGTGTCCAACAGCCACCGCGGATCAATCGGGTCGGCCGCATAGGCGGCGACCAGGTTCAGCATTTCCCCGGCGCGTGCGGCTGGATATCCGCCGCCGCCCTGCAGCATCACGCCGATGCGGGGGCGCAGCCGCGCGTTGTCGGCGATCGGATCCAGCCCGAACACCTCGATGGTTCCGGTGTCCGGGCGTACGAAGCCCTCGCACATCTCGACGGTCGTCGTCTTGCCGGCACCGTTGGGGCCCAGCAGCGCCAGTACCTCGGCGGCCCGCACCTCGAGGTCGAGGCTGGAGACGGCCGTCAGTGATCCGTACCGCTTGGTCACGCCACGTAGCCGGACTACTACGGAGTCTCTGCAGTCTGTCGGAGACGCATGGGGGGCCGAGCTCACGTGGAGTCAGCGTAGGCGTCCGGCGCCGACGCCGTCTGCCGGGTCACCGAAGTCTCAGCTGCGGGTACCGGGTCGATGAGCGTGTGTTGTTTCGCTTCGCCGTTCGCCGTCGGCAGTCCTTGCCACGGTAACCGGTGGTAGGTCAGCGCGATCAGGACCAACACGATGATCGCGCTGGCCAGGGTGGCATCGATGATCTGGAACAACGCGAAGCGATCCCCGTTGGCCGTCGGCCCGAAGATGCCGACGATGAGCGTGATGACGATGGCGGCCACCCGAAATCCGGTGCGGGTCGCCCATGCGGCCATCGGAATGATGGCCCAGAGCAGATACCAGGGCTGCACGACGGGGAACAAGAGCACTGTGATGCCCAGCGCGACTCCGAGGCCGCCGATCGGGTGTAGCCGGCCGCGGAACACCGCCAGCAGCAACCAGCAGACCATCACCATGATGATCAGCACGCCCATGGCACGCGTCAGCGACAACACCGCGGTGGTGTGATCTCCCAAACGCAGCAGAATGCCCACCTGCCCGGTGCCCAGCGCCAGCAGTGTCGGCGGCGACATCCAGCTGCGCACCACGTTGGCGGTGCCCAGCGTGTAGACCCAGCCGAAGCCCAGTCCGCTGGCCCATCCGACGACGGCCATCACCGACAGCGAGAGTGCCGCCATGCCGCCACCGGCCAGCAGCAGCGCTTTGATCGTGCCGCCGTAGCGGTAAGCCAAGGCCATCGTGATGAAGCCCAGTGCGAGCAGCGAAGGCAGCTTCACCTGCGATGACAGCGTGATCAGGATCGATCCGCCGAGCAGCATGGCCAGTGGTTCCCAGTCCGCGCCCGGACGCCACGATGCGGGCATGAGGCGTGTGGCGCCTGCCAAATCGATGCCACGCAGTGCGACTTCGGCGCCGGTCAGCATCAACCCGAGCATCAGTGCTTCGTTGTGGATGCCGGCAACCAGGTGCATGAACAGCAGGGGATTGGCCGCGCCCAGCCACAGCGCGCTGACCTCGGCCACGCCGCAGCGCCGGGCCAGCCGCGGCGTCGCCCACACGATCATCGCCACGCCGATCAACACCACCAATCGGTGGCACAGCACGGCGGCGACAATGTTTTCTCCGGTCAGCGCGGAGATGCCGCGACCGATCCACAAGAAGAGCGGACCGTATGGGGCGGGCGTTTCGCGCCACAGGCTGGGAACCGACAGCGTGAACACGTGGCCCAGGCCCAGGCCGGACGCCGGGCCGACTCGGTAGGGGTCGAGTCCGTCGCGGGAGATCTGGCTTTGGGCCAGGTATGAGTAGACGTCTTTGCTGTACATCGGTGGGGCGATGAGCAGCGGCAGCATCCACAACAGCAGGGTGCGGTCCAAATCGCCGCGCGACATCTGCCTCTTCCCCAGCGCGAACCGGCCGAGCATCAGCCAGGCCAGCGCCATCATGACGGCTCCGGTGGTGGTCATCGTCAGCGATACGGTCTGGATTCGCGAGGGCAGATTGAGCAGCCGGACCCCGAACGTGGGATCCTGCACAACCGGCCTGGCGCCCGCGCCCAGGGCGCCAATGCCCATCAGAACCGTGCCGGTGGCGCCGAACAGCCGGGTGCGCGCCAGTGCGGTCAGTTCGGCGGCATTCAGCGGCGAACCCACCGCCTGCTCGTCGCCATGGAGGCTGGCGATCGACGAGCTCAGCGTGTGCTGGCGGGCTGCCATCAGAGCAGCCTAGCCCCGGCGACGATACGCGCCGCGTTGCGGCGTGCGAAGCCCACAGCCTTTGCACAGGCCACCTCGCTGGACAGCTTCCTGGAATTACGTCACACTTGTGTTGTGAAAATCCCGGCAGCTACTGCTGCTGTTCCAGCCGCAGTTCCCGACGGTCATACCCGTCGCGCCATTGTGCGCTTGCTGCTGGAGTCCGGATCGATCACCGCCAGCGAGATCGGCGATCGGTTGGGGCTGTCGGCCGCCGGCGTACGTCGTCATCTTGACGCGCTCATCGAAACGGGTGACGCGGAGTCCGTACCCGCCGCGCCGTGGCAGCAGGCGGGACGCGGACGGCCCGCCAAGCGTTACCGGTTGACGGCGGCCGGCCGGGGCAAGCTGGACCACTCATACGACGACTTGGCGTCGGCGGCGATGCGCCAACTGCGCGAGATCGGCGGCGAAGACGCGGTGCGGACGTTCGCGCGACGACGCATCGACGCGATACTCGCCGACGTCGCCCCGGCGGACGGCCACGCCGACGACGCGGTGGAAGCCGCCGCGGAGCGTATCGCCGACGCGTTGACCAAAGCCGGTTACGTCGCCACCACCACCCGGGTGGGTGGGCCGATCCATGGTGTGCAAATCTGCCAGCACCACTGCCCGGTGGCCCATGTCGCCGAGGAGTTCCCGGAATTGTGCGAAGCCGAGCAGCAGGCCATGGCCGAAGTGCTTGGAACCCACGTGCAGCGGTTGGCGACCATCGTCAACGGCGACTGCGCCTGTACCACCCACGTGCCTTTAACCCCGGCGCCCAGCCCGCGCCGCGACACTACGAGCATCAAAGGAGCGTCGATATGACCCTCGAGGCCAGCAAGACCGCTGCCGAGCCGCTGACCCAGGCGGAGGCTATTGCTTCGCTGAGCCGCTACGGCTACGGCTGGGTCGACTCCGACATCGCCGGCGCCAGCGCTCAGCGCGGGCTTTCGGAGGCGGTGGTTCGCGACATCTCCGCGAAGAAGAACGAGCCCGAGTGGATGCTGCAGAACCGGCTGAAGGCGCTGCGCATCTTCGAGCGCAAGCCGATGCCGCGCTGGGGCTCCAACCTCGAGGGCATCGACTTCGACAACATCAAGTACTTCGTGCGATCGACCGAGAAGCAGGCAGCGAGCTGGGACGATTTGCCAGAGGACATCAAAAATACATACGACCGTTTAGGAATTCCCGAAGCGGAAAAACAAAGATTAGTTGCTGGAGTAGCGGCTCAGTATGAAAGCGAAGTAGTGTACCACCAGATCAGAGAGGATTTGGAATCCCAAGGCGTTATTTTCTTAGACACTGATACTGGTTTGCGAGAACATCCCGAAATATTTAAACAATATTTTGGAACTGTAATTCCTGCTGGCGATAATAAGTTTTCTGCACTCAATACCGCTGTGTGGAGTGGCGGGTCCTTTATTTACGTCCCGCCGGGTGTCCGCGTCGACATCCCCCTGCAGGCCTACTTTCGGATCAACACCGAGAACATGGGCCAGTTCGAGCGAACGCTGATCATTGCTGACGAGGGCTCCTACGTGCACTACGTCGAGGGCTGTGTGCCAGCCGGTGAGCTCATCACGACCGCTGACGGAGACCTGAGGCCCATCGAGTCGATCCGTGTGGGTGACTACGTCAGTGGCCACGATGGGCGGCCACATCGTGTCACCGCGGTGCAGATGCGCGACCTCAACGGGGAGCTCTACAGCTTCACGCCGATGTCTCCGGCGAACAAGTTCTCCGTCACCGCGGAACATCCCTTGCTCATCGTTCCCCGCCACGAGGTGCGCGTCATGCGCAACGAGCGCAACGGATGGAAGGCAGAAGTTAACAGCGCCAAGCTGCGTCGCACCGAGCCGCGGTGGATTGCGGCGAAGGACGTTGCCGAGGGTGACTTCCTGATCTACCCCAAGCCGAAGCCGATCCCACACAAGACGGTGCTGCCCCTCGAGTTCGCTCGGCTGGCGGGGTATTACCTGGCGGAAGGCCGTGCATGTCTGACTAATGGCTGTGAGTCACTGATCTTCTCGTTCCACAGCGACGAATTCGAGTTCGTCGAGGAGGTTCGTCAAGCGTGCAAGTCGTTGTACGAGAAGTCAGGCTCTGTCCTGATCGAGGAGCACAAGCATTCGGCACGCGTCACGGTCTACACGAAGGCGGGCTATGCGGCGATGCGTGACAACGTCGGCATCGGATCGTCGAACAAGAAGCTGTCGGATCTCTTGATGCGTCAAGACGAGACGTTCCTCCGCGAGCTCGTCGACGCCTATGTCAACGGGGACGGCAATGTAACGAAGCGCGGCGGCGCCCTCTGGAAGCGCGTGCATACGACTTCCCGTGTCTGGGCATTCCAATTGCAGTCCATCCTCGCGCGGTTGGGTCATTACGCCACAGTCGAATTGCGTCGTCCTGGCGGTCCAGGAGTTATCCAGGGTCGTGACATCATGCGCAAGGACATCTACCAGGTCCAGTGGACCGAGGGCGGCCACGGGCCTAAGCAAGCGCGGGATTGCGGTGACTACTTTGCGGTGCCGATCAAAAAGCGTCAGGTCCGAGAAGCGCACGAGCGGGTCTACAACCTCGATGTCGAGGAGCCGGACAGCTTCCTCGCCTACGGGTTCGCGGTGCACAACTGCACTGCTCCTATTTACAAGTCGGACTCGCTACACTCCGCGGTGGTCGAAATCATCGTGAAACCGCATGCGCGCGTGCGTTATACCACGATCCAGAACTGGTCGAACAACGTCTACAACCTGGTCACCAAGCGGGCCCGCGCCGAGGCCGGCGCCACCATGGAGTGGGTCGACGGCAACATCGGATCCAAGGTGACCATGAAGTACCCGGCGGTCTGGATGACCGGGGAGCACGCCAAAGGCGAAGTGCTGTCGGTGGCGTTCGCCGGCGAGGACCAGCACCAGGACACCGGTGCGAAGATGCTGCATCTGGCGCCCAACACGTCGAGCAACATCGTGTCGAAGTCGGTAGCGCGCGGCGGCGGCCGCACCTCCTACCGGGGCCTCGTCCAGGTAAACAAGGGGGCGCACGGTTCCAAGTCGAGCGTGAAATGCGATGCGCTGCTGGTCGATACGATCAGCCGTAGCGACACCTACCCCTACGTCGACATCCGCGAGGACGACGTCACCATGGGCCATGAGGCCACCGTGTCCAAGGTCAGTGAGAACCAGCTGTTCTACCTGATGAGCCGCGGGATGACCGAGGACGAGGCCATGGCGATGGTGGTGCGCGGCTTCGTCGAGCCGATTGCCAAGGAACTGCCGATGGAGTATGCGCTGGAGCTCAACCGGCTGATCGAGCTGCAGATGGAGGGCTCCGTAGGATGAGAATCGAATGACCGCCACCTTGAACAAGGGCGAGCTGTTCTCGTCCTTCGACGTCGACGCCTTCGAGGTTCCGCACGGCCGCGACGAGCTTTGGCGGTTCACCCCGCTGAAAAGGTTGCGCGGCCTGCACGACGGCTCCGCGCCAGCCACCGGCAATGCAGAGATCAGCGTCAGCGGCCCGCCGGGTTTCACCGTGGAGACGGTGCGCCGCGGTGACGAGCGGCTCGGCCAAGGCGGGGTGCCCGCTGACCGCGTTGCAGCTCAAGCCTTTTCGTCGTTCAACTCGGCGACGCTGGTCACGGTAGGACGTGACACGCAAATTGCCGAGCCGGTGAACATCACCGTCACCGGCCCGGGCGAGGGCGCAACTGCTTACGGACATCTGCAGATCCGCGTCGAGGAGCTCGGCGAGGCCGTCGTCATCGTCGACCACCGGGGGAGCGGAACTTACGCCGACAACGTCGAATTCGTGGTCGCCGACGCCGCTCGGCTTACCGTGGTGTGGATCGCCGACTGGGCCGACGACACCGTTCATCTCAGCGCCCACCACGCCCGGCTTGGCAAGGACGCCGTGCTGCGGCACGTCGCCGTCATGCTGGGCGGGGAGGTGGTGCGGATGGCGGCCAACGTGCGCTTCGATGCCCCGGGCGGCGATACCGAGCTGCTGGGACTGTACTTCGCCGACGACGGCCAGCACCTGGAATCGCGGCTGCTGGTCGACCACGTACACCCGGACTGTAAGTCGAACGTGCTGTACAAGGGTGCGCTGCAAGGAGATCCGGCATCGTCGCTGCCCGACGCGCACACCGTGTGGGTGGGCGACGTGCTGATCCGCGCCGCGGCCACCGGCACCGATACCTTCGAGGTCAACCGCAACCTGGTGCTCACCGACGGAGCGCGTGCTGACTCGGTGCCCAATCTCGAAATTGAAACCGGCGAGATCGCCGGCGCCGGGCACGCCAGCGCCACCGGACGTTTCGACGACGAGCAGCTGTTCTACTTGCGCTCTCGCGGCATTCCGGAAGAGCAGGCCCGCCGCCTGGTGATCCGCGGATTCTTCGGCGAGATCATCTCCAAGATCGCGGTGCCCGAGCTACGCGAGCGGTTGACCACAGCCATCGAACACGAACTGGAACTCACGGAAAAGACAACAGCCTGATGACGACCCTGGAAATCAACGACCTGCACGTCAGCGTCGAAAACCCCAACGCCGCCGAGGGGGAGCGGGAAATTCCCATTCTCAACGGTGTCGACCTGACGGTGAAATCCGGTGAGACGCATGCCTTGATGGGTCCCAACGGCTCGGGGAAGTCCACACTGTCCTACGCCATCGCCGGCCACCCCAAGTATCAGGTGACCTCGGGCTCCATCACGCTAGACGGCGCCGACGTGCTGGCCATGAGCGTCGACGAGCGGGCCCGCGCCGGCCTATTCCTGGCCATGCAATATCCGGTCGAGGTGCCCGGCGTCTCGATGTCGAACTTCCTGCGCTCGGCGGCAACCGCCATCCGCGGTGAGCCGCCGAAGCTGCGGCACTGGGTCAAAGAGGTCAAGGCGGCCATGGCTGCACTCGAGATCGACCCGGCCTTCGCCGAACGCAACGTCAACGAAGGCTTTTCCGGTGGCGAAAAGAAGCGCCACGAGATCCTGCAGCTCGAGCTGCTCAAGCCCAAGATCGCCATCCTCGACGAAACCGACTCCGGCTTGGACGTCGACGCCTTGCGGGTGGTCAGCGAGGGCGTGAACCGCTATGCCGAAACCGAGCACGGCGGCGTCCTGCTGATCACCCACTACACCCGCATCCTGCGCTACATCCATCCGCACCATGTGCACGTGTTCGTCGGCGGCCGCATCGTCGAATCCGCCGGCCCCGAACTGGCCGACGAACTCGAAGAAAACGGCTACGTACGCTTCACCCAAGCGGCGGCAACCGGGGCCTGACCGTGAAAACCTCTGTGACGCACGTGGACGTCGCGGCGATCCGTGCCGACTTCCCGATCCTGCAGCGCGTCATGCGGAGCGGAAACCAATTGGCGTACCTGGATTCCGGCGCGACGTCGCAGCGGCCGCTGCAAGTACTCGACGCCGAACGGGAGTTTCTCATCACCTCCAACGGCGCGGTGCACCGTGGTGCGCACCAGCTGATGGAAGAGGCCACCGATGCCTACGAGCAGGGCCGGGCCGACATCGCGGTGTTCGCCGGCGCTCGTGCCGATGAGCTGGTGTTCACCAAGAATGCCACCGAGGCGCTCAATCTGGTGTCATATGTCTTGGGCGACAAGCGGTTCGAGCGCGCCGTCGGCGACGGCGGTGATGTTATTGTCACCACCGAGCTCGAGCACCACGCCAACCTGGTCCCGTGGCAGGAACTCGCCCGGCGCACCGGAGCCACTCTGCGCTGGTACGGCGTTACCGAGGATGGACGGATCGACCTGGACTCGCTGCAACTCGACGAACGTGTGAAAGTCGTTGCATTCAGCCATCATTCCAATGTCACCGGTGCGCTGGCGCCGGTGACCGAATTGGTCTCCCGAGCAAGAGAAGTCGGCGCGCTGACCGTACTGGACGCCTGCCAGTCCGTGCCGCACCAGCCGGTGGATTTCCACGCGCTGGGCGTCGACTTCGCCGCATTCTCGGGGCATAAAATGTTGGGTCCCAACGGCGTCGGCGTGCTGTATGGCCGTCGCGACGTGTTGGCGGCCATGCCCCCATTTCTCACCGGCGGTTCGATGATCGAGACGGTGACCATGGAAGCGTCCACCTACGCACCATCGCCGCAACGCTTCGAGGCCGGCACCCCGATGACTTCCCAGGTGGTCGGGTTGGCCGCCGCCGCACGCTATCTGGGCGCCATCGGCATGGACGCCGTCGAGGCTCACGAACGAGAGCTGGTTGCCGCAACCATCGACGGCCTGTCCGCTATCGACGGCGTCCGCATCATCGGGCCCACATCGATGGAAAATCGCGGCTCACCAGTGGCATTCGTTGTCGACGGCGTGCACGCCCACGACGTCGGCCAGATTCTCGACGATGAGGGTGTGGCCGTGCGGGTCGGACATCACTGCGCCATGCCCCTGCACCGCCGGTTCGGCGTGGCCGCCACCGCGCGAGCATCGTTCGCGGTGTACAACACGCTCGACGAGGTCGACCGGTTGCTGGCCGGGGTGCGACGGTCGCTGAAGTTCTTTGGGAGAGCCTGACGTTGCGACTGGAGCAGATGTATCAGGACGTCATCCTGGATCACTACAAGCACCCACAGCACCGCGGGCTGCGGGAACCGTTCGGCGCGCAGGTCTACCATGTCAACCCCGTCTGCGGCGACGAGGTCATGCTGCGGGTCGCGTTGTCCGACGACGGCACGACGGTCACCGACGTCTCCTACGACGGCCAGGGTTGTTCGATCTCCCAGGCGTCGACGTCGGTGCTCACCCAGCAGGTGATCGGCCGGAGCGTTCCGGAAGCGTTGCAGATCATCGACGCGTTCACCGAGATGGTGTCCTCGCGTGGGACGGTGCAAGGTGACGAGGACGTTCTGGGAGACGGAATTGCGTTCGCCGGCGTGGCGAAATACCCCGCACGGGTGAAATGCGCGCTGCTCGGATGGATGGCTTGCAAAGATGCGCTGGCTCAGGCCAGTCATGCCCTGGAGGAGGTCAGCAATGAGTGAAACCGCCGCTCCCAACGAAGAATTGCTCGCCGATCTCGAGGAGGCGATGCGCGACGTCGTCGACCCGGAGCTGGGGATCAACGTCGTCGACCTGGGCCTGGTCTACGGGCTGGACGTGGCGGACGGTGACGAAGGAACCGTCGCGCTGATCGACATGACCTTGACGTCGGCGGCCTGCCCGCTAACCGATGTCATCGAGGATCAGTCGCGCAGCGCACTGGTCGGCAGCGGTCTGGTCGACGAGATACGGATCAACTGGGTGTGGAACCCGCCGTGGGGTCCGGACAAGATCACCGACGACGGCCGCGAGCAACTGCGCGCGCTCGGCTTCACCGTCTGACTTCCAGGGATCAGCCCGTCAACCGGCGAAGCTGGCCCGCGGCGCCCCCATGCCGGGGTCGACCCGATGCGGTCCAGATGCCGAGGGTGTGACCGGAAAGTCAAAGATCGCCGTCGGGATGTACACGGTGGCACACGAATTGGGAATATCGACCACGCCGGACAGGCGTCCCTCGACAGGGGCCGATCCGAGTAGCAGATAAGCCTGCTCGGGGCTATAGCCGAACTTTGTCAGGTAGTCGATCGCATGGAGGCAGGCGCGCTGGTAGGCGAGATCCGAATCGAGGTATTTCTGTTCGCCGTCCAAGGTCACCGACGTTCCCGAGAAGGCGATCCACTCCGAATACTGCGGGGCGGTATTGCCCGGGACAAAGATGGCGTTTTCATAGACGCCGTAGGTCTGCATGCCTCCTTTGATCACGTCCACATGGAGGTCGATGAAGCCACCCATTTCGATGGCGCCGCAGAAAGTGATCTCGCCGTCGCCTTGGGAGAAGTGCAGATCGCCGAACGACAAGTTGGCGCCGGGCACGAATACCGGATAAAACACCCGGGTACCTTTGGTGAGGTTTTTGATGTCCTGGTTGCCGCCGTTCTCGCGGGGCGGAGCGGTGCGGGCGGCCTCAGCCGCGACGCGGTTGAACTCGTCGCCGGTCAGCGAGCCCAGAATGGCGCCGTCTGGTTCCGGTGGCAGGGCTAGGGGCGGCACCCGGTTGGGATCCGTCGCGATGAGGGCCCCCTCGCGGCTGTTCCAGGTCGCCAGCAGCGGCGCGGACGGGGCCGTTCCCATGAGGCCGGGATGCACGATGCCGGTGTACTTGACACCGGGAATGTGTCGCGAGGTCGCCGTTTGTCCGGCGAAGTCCCAGATGGCCTTGTAGGCGTCGGGGAATTGATCGGTGAGAAACCCGCCGCCGTTGAGTTTGGCGAATATCCCGGTATATCCCCAGCCCTGTCCGGCAAGCGGGCCCGAGTCCTCCTGCGGGATGGGACCGAGGTCCAGGATGTCCACGATCAGTAGGTCGCCCGGTTCGGCGCCGTCGACCGCGAACGGTCCGGACAGGCAGTGCACATTCTGCAGGGGAGCGTTGAGGATGTCCCCGGCCGAATCGTCGTTGTGGATGGCGCCGTCAAACCATTCGCGGCAGTGTGCGCGGAACGTGGCACCGCGCTTGACGGTGACGGCCGGGGGGATGTCAGGATGCCAACGATTGTGGCCGATTATCTGTTGTTCGTTGAATTTCTTGGCCGAATCCAGCGGGAACAGTAATTCAGGCATGGGGCACACTCTGCACATGACGACCCTTGCAGCCCAAGATGGCCAGTAACTGTGATGGTGCTGATGATCTTCTGTAAACCGCCCCACGACAACGCAGGCGGCGGCCTAACGTCGCCGCCAACGACTTATAGTCGGCGGGGTGCCGACCTACCTATTCCGCTGCGCGCAGGGCTGTCCGAAATTCGTCGAGCAGCATCCGATGGCCTCAGTGCCCGACGGTGCCGACTGTCCGCAGTGCGCTTGCCCGGCCAGAAGGATTCCCGCTGTCCCTATGGTCGGTATCGGTCGCACCGCCGCGATGCAACTCCATGACCGCACCCGGGCCACCGCTGACGCACCGCAGGTGGTCAGCGGCCTGCCTCCGGCCCGACGTAGCAGGTCCAACATCACCATGAACCCACTGCACCGCGCACTGCCGCGGCCATAGCCGCACGCCGGCTTCGATGCCGACGCCCCTCAGAAGGCAGCTTCGGGCATGCGCATGATCTCGTCGTCGACGGATTCGATGACGGCCCGAACCCCGGACAGCTTGGGCAGCATGTTCTTGGCGAAGAAACCCGAAACCGCGACCTTGCCTCGATAGAACGCCTCGTCGTCCTTGGAAGGTCCGTTGGCCAATGCCGCATGGGCGACACCGGCTTGCACCAACAGCCGCCAGCCGATGATCAGGTCGCCGACCGCCAGCAGGTATCGCACCGACGCGAGCCCGACCTTGTAGATGTCGGTCGGGTGCTGCGCGGCGGACATCAGGTAGGTGGTCAGCGCGCCCGTCATTGCGGTGACCTCGTCGAGCGCGGTTTGCAACAGCGCGGCTTGTGGTTTCAGCGCTTCGTCGATGTTATCGATGGTCTGTGTTATCTGTGCCGTCACAAACTGCAGCGCCTTGCCGTGGTCGCGCACGATCTTGCGGAAGAAGAAGTCCAGCGCCTGGATGGCGGTGGTGCCCTCATACAGCGAATCGATCTTCGCGTCGCGGATGTATTGCTCGATGGGATAGTCCGTCAAAAAGCCCGAACCACCCAGGGTCTGCAACGACTCGGTCAGGACCTCGTAGGCCCGTTCTGAGCCGACCCCTTTGACGACCGGCAGCAGCAGGTCGTCCACGCGGTGCGCCATGTCTGGGTCGGCGCCCGAAACATGTTGCGCCACAGCGTTGTCCTGGTGCGCGGCGGCATAGAGATACAGTGCCCGCAGGCCCTCGGCGTAGGCCTTTTGGGTCATCAGGCTGCGGCGAATGTCGGGGTGGCGCATGATCGTGACGCGAGGCGCGGTCTTGTCGGTCATCTGGGTCAGATCCGCGCCCTGCACCCGTTCTTTGGCGTAGGCGAGCGCATTGAGGTAGCCGGTGGACAGCGTACCCGTGGACTTGACGCCGATGGTCATGCGGGCGTGCTCGATCACGGTGAACATCTGCGCGATCCCGTTGTGCACTCCGCCGACCAGGTAGCCGACCGCGGGCACGTCGGTGGCGCCGAAAGTCAACTCGCACGTCGGGGAGGACTTCAGCCCCATCTTGTGTTCCAGGCCGGTGACGTAGACGCCGTTGCGGGGGCCGAGTTCACCGGTGTCGGGATCGAAAAGGTAATTGGGCACATAGAACAGGCTCAATCCTTTGGTCCCCGGGCCGGCGCCCTCCGGCCGGGCCAGCACCAGATGGAAGATGTTCTCGGCCGTGTCGCCCACATCGCCGCCGGAGATGAACCGCTTGACGCCCTCGATGTGCCAGGTGCCGTCGGGTTGTTCGACGGCCTTGGTCCGGCCGGCACCCACATCGGAGCCAGCGTCGGGTTCGGTGAGCACCATGGTGGCCTGCCAGCCGCGTTCGACACCCATCGCCGCCCACTGCCGTTGCTGCTCGTTGCCCTCGACGTACAGGGACTGGGACAGCGTCGGGCCCAGGTTGTAGAAGGCCGCAGAAGGGTTGGCGCAGTAGATCATTTCGTTGACGGCCCAGACCAGCGGCGCGGGTGCGGGCATGCCGCCGATCTCCTCGGCCAAACCCAGGCGCCACCACTCGGCGTCCTTGATCGCTTGCACCGTTTTGACCAACTCGTCGGGCACGCTGATGGAGTGCGTGGCCGGGTCGAAGACGGGCGGGTTGCGGTCGGCGTAGGCGAAGGTCTCGGCGACCGGGCCTTCGGCCAGGCGGGCCGCTTCGGCCAGGATGGTGCGCACCGTGTCGGCGTCGAGCTCGTTGTAACGCCCGGTGCCGAGGACGGCGCCCACATCGAGGACCTCGAAGAGGTTGAACTCGAGATCGCGGACGTTGGCGATGTAGTGGCCCAATGCGGTTCCCTTCACTTCGACGGCTCGACCCCTGGGCGGGTTTTGATCCGGCCCAGTTTCCCCGAGTGAGGAAAACGTACGCAACCGTAACCAGTGGCACGGTGCGCTGACCTGCCGCTACGGTTAGCCGTTCGCGCCGTTTTGGCCGAACAGCAGCCCGCGCAGGCCGCCGGTGCCGGGCGTGCTGCCGGCGGCTGTGGCATTGCCGCCGTTGCCGCCATTGCCGATCAGCAGCGCGTTGCCGCCGTTGCCGCCGTTGCCTGGCGGGAATGCCCCGCCGTTGCCGCCGGCCCCGCCGTTGCCGATCAAGCCGGCCTGGCCGCCGCCCCCGCCGTTGGCATTGCTAAAGCCGTTGCCGCCGGCACCGCCGTTGCCGACGAAGAACCCGCCGCTGCCGCCAGCCCCGCCGGTCGCGGCGGAGAGAGCCTCCCCGCCGGCGCCGCCGTCGCCGAGCAGGAAGGCCCTGCCGCCGTTGCCGCCGCCGCCGAGGAAGCTACTGCCGCCACCACCGCCGTTTCCGTACAGCACGCCGCCGTTGCCTCCCGCGCCGCCGGCCCCCGCGCCGTTGGGGCTGATACCGCCGGCGCCGCCATGTCCAAACAGTAAGGCGGAGCCGCCGACACCGCCCGCACCGCCGCCGCCGCCACTGTTGCCGCCCGCACCGCCGTTGCCGAAGAACAGCCCACCGGTGCCGCCGGCGCCGCCGTTCGCGCCCGCTCCGCCCACGCCGCCGGCGCCGCCGAAACCGAGCAGGCCCGCCGAGCCGCCCCGGCCACCGGCCTGGCCAGCCACTCCATCGCCGCCTCTACCGCCGTTGCCGAACAAGATTCCGCCGTCCGCACCGGCCTTTCCCGGTCCGCCGTCGACCCCGTCACCGATCAGCGGGCGCCCGAGTAGCGCCAGGGCGGGCGCGTTGATCACGTCGAGCAGCGGCTGCAACGGGTTCGCCGCGGCAGCCTCGGCGCTGGCGTAGGCCTGCGCGCCGCCGAACAGGTTCTGCACGAATTGGTCGTGAAACGCCGCGGCCTGCGCGCTGAGCGCCTGGTAGTTCAGGCCGTGCTGCTGAAAGAACGCCGCGATGGCGGCCGATACCTCGTCGGCGCCCGCGGCCGCGAAGGCGGTTGTCTGAGCCGCCGCCGCCGAGTTGGCCTCACCGATGACCGAACCGATCCGCGCCAGATTTCCGGCTGCCCCCGACACGAAATCCGTATTTGCGACGACGAATGACATCCCGCACCTCCACAGTGAAGCGTCAGCGACGGACAATCTTATCGTGATTTCCGCTCCTGTGATTGCCCATTCACCGAGCAATTTCGACACTAATTTTTCTGCGCAGATGAAAATTTCACTCGTCCGCGGAATACCCGCCACGGTGGTAGCCGGGGTCTCGATGATGCCCGGCGGTTCGCTTGCCCACGGCACCGCCGGTGGGGGCGGCGGAACCGCTTACCTTGTGCCAGTGACCAATTCAATCGCATACCGCAATGCAATCGAGACACTCGGCGATCGCCGGCGTCCCTAGACTCGGTTCATCCTGACGAACTCCCCCCTCTGTGAGGCCGCCGGAATGACCTTGACCGCTGTTGAAGCGTGCACCTCCGAGGTTTCTTTCGACCACATTCCCGTTGCCGTCGCGCGGCCGCTGAGTTGGCGTGCGGCGCTGTGGTCGGTCATGTCGGTTCGCTGGGCCGCGTTCGCGTTGGCCTTGTTTCTTGCGGGGCTCGCGGCACAGCTGAACGGCGTACCGCGGCCCGTGTGGTGGACGCTGTATCTGGCCTGTTACCTCGCCGGCGGCTGGGGTTCGGCATGGGCTGGGGCACAAGCGCTTTGGAACAAGGCACTGGACGTAGACCTGCTGATGGTGGTGGCGGCGATCGGAGCGGTCGCAATCGGGCAGATCTTCGACGGTGCCCTGTTGATCGTGATCTTTGCGACATCAGGCGCCCTGGACGACGTGGCCACCAAACACACCGCCGATTCGGTCAAGGGGTTACTGGACCTTGCGCCGGAGCAGGCCGTGGTCGTCGACGGCGACGGTCGCGAGCGACTGGTTGCGGCCGGCGAGCTGGTCGTCGGTGACCGGGTACTGGTGCGGCCGGGCGAGCGCATACCCGCCGACGGCGCCGTGCTGTCGGGCTGCTCCGAAGTCGACCAATGCTCGATCACCGGCGAGTCCATCCCGATGGCCAAGGGCCGCGGTGACGAGGTGTTCGCGGGTACGGTCAACGGGTCGGGGGCGTTGCAACTGCTGGTCACCAGGGACCCGTCGCAGACAGTGGTGGCCCGCATCGTCGAGCTGGTCGCCGAGGCGTCGGCCACCAAAGCCAAAACCCAGTTGTTCATTGAAAAGATCGAGCAGCGGTACTCGGTAGCCATGGTGGTGGCGACCCTCGCACTGATCGTCATCCCATTGATGCTGGGCACGCCACTACAACCAGTTCTATTGCGCGCCATGACATTTATGATTGTAGCCTCGCCGTGCGCGGTGGTCCTGGCAACCATGCCGCCGCTGCTTTCGGCGATCGCGAATGCCGGTCGGCACGGGGTTCTGGTCAAATCGGCTGTGGTCGTGGAACATCTGGCCGACACCAGCATCGTCGCCTTGGACAAGACCGGCACATTGACCTGTGGCACACCGCAATTGACCACGGTCGAGCCGCTGCGCCCGGATGTGGTGGGTGTGCGCAAGTTGCTCCAATTAGCTGCTGCTGCGGAGCAATCCAGTGAACACCCGTTGGGCAGGGCCATCGTCGAGGAAGTTCGCCGGCGCGGTATCACCATCCCCGAGGCCGAGGATTTCCGTGCATCGCCCGGCCGCGGGGTGCGAGCCACCGTGGGTCGCGATTTCGTCGAGGTCTGCAGTCCGCAGAGCTACCGGGGAGTGCCGCTACCCGAGCTCGCGCCGATCCTCGACGCAGGCGCCACGGCCGCCATCGTGATGCTCAACGGCGTCGCAGCCGGCGTGCTGGGACTCACCGACCGGGTGCGCCCCGATGCCGCGGAGTCGGTGGCGTCCTTGACCGCACTGACGTCGGCGCCGCCGGTGCTGCTGACCGGGGACAACGGCTGCGCGGCCCGGTGGGCGGCACGGCGCGCCGGGATCAGCGATGTGCGGGCCGCGCTGCTGCCCGAGCAGAAGGTCGAGGCGGTCCGCGATCTGCAAGCCAGCGGTCACCGGGTTCTGGTCGTCGGCGACGGTGTCAACGATGCTCCCGCCATGGCCGTGGCCCGCACGTCCGTAGCGATGGGCGCCGGCGCCGACCTGACCTTGCAGACCGCCGACGGCGTCACCGTACGTGACGAACTGCGGGTCATCCCGACGATCATCGGGCTCGCCAGACAAGCCCGCCAGGTGGTGACCGTAAACCTGATCATCGCCGGCACCTTCATCAGCGTCCTGGCGTTATGGGATCTGTTGTGGCACTTGCCGTTACCGCTGGGTGTAGCCGGTCATGAAGGATCCACGGTGCTGGTCGCCCTCAACGGTATGCGGCTGCTGACCAACCGGTCCTGGCGTGCAGCGGCATCGATGGGCGCCCCAACGGACTGAATCCGCAGCGGTTCCGGCTGTGCACGACGTACGCTCGACGTCGCCGGACCCACCACGCCCGGAGCGGATAAGGGGACATGTGGCGACTCGAGATCTCACCGCCGAGAACTTCAAATAGACCGTCTACGGCAACGACAACGTGCTCGTCTACCTCTGGGCGCCGTTGTGCGCCCCGTGTGCGGTGTTGACGCCGACGTATGAGCACTCGTCGGACAAGCATCCCGACATCGTCCACGGCAAGGTTAACTTCGAAACCGAGCAGGAGTTGGTCTCGATCGCCGGGGTCAAGCTATTGCCCACGTTGATGGCGTTCAAGAAGGGCAAGCTGGTGTTCAAGCAGGCCGGTGTCGCCAACCCCGCGATCATGGATGATCTGGTGCGCCAGCTCCGGGCCCACCGGGTCGAGTCGCCGCCACGGCAGCGGGGGCTGCTCTAGACCACTTGGAACAAAGTCGCCCGCCCGAGGCGTTAGGGCAGTCATGGCAACCAAAGACCTCACTGCTGCGCAGTTCAACGAAACCGTCAACGACAACGACATGGTGCTCGTCGATTTCTGGGCCTCCTGGTGCGGCCCGTGTCGCGCCTTCGCGCCCACGTTCCAGGCGTCCTCGGAGAAACACCCCGACGTGGTGTACGCCAAGGTCAACACCGAAGAAGAGCAAGAATTGGCAGCGGCGGCCCAGGTCCGCTCGATTCCCACGCTGATGGCATTCAAGAACGGCCAACTGCTGTTCAACCAGCCCGGGGCCCTGCCCCCGGCGGCTCTGGAAGACCTGGTACAACAGCTCAAGGCCTATGAAGTCGCCTAGACCGTCATTGATCCGGCGGCGGTGACAGCCGGGCGCACCGCCGTACGCGATACCGTGCACGAGTGAGTTTGGTCCTGCTGGAATACCCGCGCCCAGATATCGCGCTGATCACCCTCAACCGGCCGGAGCGGATGAACTCCATGGCTTTCGACCTCATGGTGCCGCTCAAGGAGTCTCTGGAGACGGTTGGCAACGACAATTCGGTACGGGTGGTGGTGCTGACCGGGGCGGGGCGCGGTTTCTCGTCCGGTGCGGATCACAAGTCGGCGGGTGCGGTGCCGAATGTCGACGGCCTGACCCGGCCGACCTATGCGCTGCGGTCGATGGAGCTGCTCGACGAGGTCATCCTGAAGCTGCGCCGGTTGCACCAACCGGTGATCGCCGCGGTTAACGGCCCGGCCATCGGCGGGGGGCTGTGCCTGGCGCTGGCCGCGGACATCCGGGTGGCCTCCACGAGCGCTTATTTCCGGGCCGCCGGCATCAACAACGGGCTGACGGCCAGTGAGCTGGGGCTGAGCTATCTGTTGCCCAGGGCCATCGGATCCTCGCGTGCCTTCGAGATCATGCTGACCGGTCGCGACGTCGGCGCCGAGGAAGCCGAGCGCATCGGGCTGGTGTCCTGCAGGGTGCCCGACGGCCAGCTGCTGGACACCTGTTATGCGATCGCGGCGCGGATGGCGGCGTTCTCCCGGCCGGGAATTGAGTTGACCAAACGTACACTGTGGAGTGGACTAGACGCCGCCAGCCTGGAAGGGCATATGCAGGCCGAGGGTCTGGGGCAACTTTTCGTCCGGCTGCTCACAGCCAATTTCGAAGAGGCGGTTGCCGCGCGCGCCGAGAAGCGGCCGCCGGTCTTCACCGACGACAAGTAGCGGCACAACCAAGCACGCCACCAAGGAGAGCGATTGTGATCACGGCAACGGACCTCGAGGTCCGAGCTGGTGCGCGCATCCTGCTCTCGCCCGAGGGTCCGGATTTGCGCGTGCAGCCGGGCGACCGCATCGGTTTGGTGGGCCGCAATGGCGCCGGCAAGACCACCACGTTGCGCATCCTGGCCGGGGAGAGCGAACCGTATGCCGGATCGGTCAGTCGCAGCGGCGAAATAGGTTATCTGCCACAGGATCCCAAAGAGGGAGACCTTGACGTGCTGGCTCGGGACCGGGTGCTGTCGGCTCGTGGGCTCGACGTGTTGCTCACCGATCTGGAGAAGCAGCAGGCGTTGATGGCGGAGGTCGCCGACGACGAAGCGCGCGACCGCGCGATCCGCCGCTACGGTCAGCTCGAGGAGCGCTTCGTCGCGCTGGGCGGCTACGGCGCCGAAAGCGAGGCGGGCCGCATCTGCGCGAGTCTCGGCTTGCCCGAACGGGTGCTGACCCAACAACTGCGAACCTTGTCCGGAGGCCAGCGCCGCCGGGTCGAGCTGGCGCGGATCTTGTTCGCCGCCTCCGACAGCGGCGCTGGTTCGGGGACCACGCTGCTGCTCGACGAGCCGACCAACCACCTCGACGCGGATTCGATTGGCTGGCTGCGGGATTTCCTGCGGTCACACACCGGTGGGCTGGTGATGATCAGCCACAACGTCGACCTGATCGCCGACGTGGTCAACCGGGTGTGGTTTTTGGATGCGGTGCGCGGCGAGATGGACGTCTACAACATGGGCTGGCAGAAATATCTCGATGCCCGGGCGACCGACGAGCAGCGTCGTCGCCGGGAACGTGCCAATGCCGAACGCAAGGCCGCCGCGCTGCGAACCCAGGCCGCCAAGCTGGGCGCCAAGGCCACCAAGGCCGTTGCGGCACAGAACATGTTGCGTCGGGCCGATCGGATGATGGCGGCGCTCGACGAGGAACGGGTAGCCGACAAGGTGGCCCGGATCAAGTTCCCCACCCCGGCGGCCTGCGGCCGCATCCCGCTGGTGGCCAAGGGGCTCAGTAAGAGCTACGGATCGCTGGAAGTGTTCAGCGGTGTCGACCTGGCCATCGACCGGGGCTCGCGCGTCGTCGTGCTCGGACTCAACGGCGCCGGCAAGACCACGCTGCTGCGGCTGCTGGCCGGTGTCGAAACGCCCGACACCGGCGCGCTGGAGCCCGGACATGGCGTGCGCATCGGCTATTTCGCGCAGGAGCACGACACGCTGGACAACGACGCGACCGTCTGGCAAAACGTTCGGCACGCCGCACCCGAAACCGGTGACCAGGAGTTGCGCGGCCTGCTGGGCGCGTTCATGTTCAGCGGCCCGCAGCTCGAGCAACCGGCGGGCACACTGTCCGGCGGCGAAAAGACGCGCCTCGCGCTGGCCGGGCTGGTGGCCTCCACGGCGAACGTGCTGCTGCTCGACGAACCGACCAACAACCTCGATCCCGCCTCGCGCGAACAGGTCCTTGACGCACTGCGCAGCTATCGCGGCGCGGTGGTGCTGGTGACCCACGATCCCGGTGCCGCCGAGGCGCTCGACCCGCAACGGGTCGTGCTGTTGCCCGACGGCACCGAGGACTATTGGTCCGAGGAGTATCGGGACCTCATCGAGCTGGCCTGAGAAATCGCAAGCATTTTCGGCCAAAGCGGTCCCGATATCGCTGGCCGGTTCTTACCCTGGAAGCCGGGGATCGTGACCATGCGTGGGAGGCAGCCGGTGAGAACCCAGCGGAAGTCGAAGAAGACGCGCGAACAGTTGTTGCACGAGTTGCGCAACGCCTATGAGGGCGGAGCCAGCATCCGCAAATTGGCGGCCAGCGTCGGGCGATCGTACGGATCCGTTCACAGCATGTTGCTCGAATCCGGTACCACAATGCGCAGCCGCGGCGGACCAAATCATCGCGCCCGGCCGGCGCGAGCGTAACATCACGGCGAGATTCGGATTTTTCGCCGTGGCGTTATGCGCACGGCCCAAATCAGCGGCGGCGCACCGAATTTTCCACCAGGTCCAGTACGGCGGAGAGCCGCTGGGGGTCTTCGCCGGAGGCAAGCCTGGCCACCAACCCGTCGAGGACCAGATCCAGGTAGCACTGCAACACATCACTGGGAACGTCGTCGCGCACCCGTTTGGCCTGCTTCTGCCGGCGTAGTCGATCGGTCGTCGCGGCGGCCAGTTCCAGGGAGCGCTCCGCCCAGCCGCGGTTGAATGCCGGGTCATTGCGTAGCTTGCGCGCGATCTCCAGCCGGGTGGCCAGCCAGTCGAACTGCTCCGGCGCGGCGAGCATGTCACGCATCACCTGGATGAGGCCTTCACGCGACGCGACATCGGCCATCCGCTCAGCGTCCTCGTGTGCCAGCGCGAAGAACAGCGCGTCCTTGTCCCGGAAGTGGTGAAAGATCGCTCCGCGCGACATACCGATCGCCTGTTCCAGACGCCGGACCGTGGCCTTGTCGTAGCCATACTCGGCGAAGCAGCGACGTGCGCCGTCGAGGATCTGGCGGCGGCGAGCCGCCAGATGGTCCTCGCTGACTTTTGGCATGACCAGGGCTGGGGTCGCCTGGCGTTAACCCGATTTGAGCATGTTGCGCAGCACGAACTGCAGGATGCCGCCGTTACGGTAGTAGTCGGCCTCCCCGGGTGTGTCGATGCGTACCACCGCGTCGAACTCAACCGGATCGCCGGACTCCTTGGTGGCTTTGACGTGCACCGTCTTGGGCGTCTTCCCGTCGTTGAGCGCCACGATCCCGGTGATGTCGAAGACCTCGGTGCCGTCCAGTCCCAGCGAGGAAGCCGACTCTCCTTCGGGGAATTGCAGCGGAATCACCCCCATGCCGATCAGGTTGGAGCGGTGAATCCGCTCGAACGACTCGGCGATCACGGCCCGCACACCCAGCAGCAACGTGCCCTTGGCCGCCCAGTCCCGGGACGAGCCGGACCCATATTCTTTACCGCCGAGCACCACCAGCGGAATATCTTGTGCCGCATAGTTTTGCGCTGCGTCGTAGATGAACGCCTGCGGCCCGCCCTCCTGGGTGAAGTCGCGGGTGTAACCTCCGGAAACGACCTCTCCCAATGTGCGAAGTAGCTGGTTCTGAAGCCGGATGTTGGCGAACGTGCCGCGAATCATCACCTCGTGGTTGCCACGCCGAGAGCCAAAGGAGTTGTAGTCCTTGCGCGCTACGCCATGTTCGTCAAGGTATTGCGCCGCGGGGGTGCCCGGCTTGATGCTTCCGGCGGGGGAGATGTGGTCGGTGGTCACCGAGTCACCGAGCAGCGCTAGTACCCGGGCACCGCTGATGTCGGCCACCGGCTCCGGCTCGGCCGACATTCCCTCGAAATACGGCGGCTTGCGGACGTACGTCGAATCTTGGTCCCACTCAAAGGTATTGCCGCTCGGGGTCGGCAGGTTACGCCAGCGCTCGTCACCCTTGAACACGTCGGCGTAGTTCTTGGTGAACATCTCCTGGTTGATCGCCGACGCGATGGTGTCGGAGACGTCTTGTTGCGACGGCCAGATGTCTTTGAGGTAGATGTCGTTGCCCTCTTTATCTGTGCCCAACGGCTGCGAATCGAAGTCGAAGTCCATGGTCCCGGCGAGCGCGTAGGCAACCACCAACGGTGGTGAGGCGAGGTAGTTCATCTTCACATCGGGGTTGATTCGCCCTTCGAAGTTGCGGTTGCCCGACAGCACGGCGGCCACCGAAAGGTCGTTGTCGTTGATCGCCTTCGAAATCTCCTCGGGCAGCGGGCCCGAGTTGCCGATACATGTGGTGCACCCGTAGCCGACGAGATAGAAGCCGAGCTTCTCCAGATACGGCCACAGCCCGGCCTTGTCGTAATAGTCGCTGACCACTTGGGAGCCCGGCGCCATGGTGGTCTTCACCCACGGCTTGGCGGCCAGCCCCATTTCGACGGCGTTTTTCGCCAGCAGCGCCGCGCCCAGCATCACCTCCGGGTTGGAGGTGTTGGTGCACGAGGTGACCGCAGCGATCACCACCGCGCCGTGGTCGAGCACGAATTCGCCGAGTTCGTCGGACTTGACCGTCACCGGGTTGCTCACCCTGCCCTTGGCGTGTTTGGCGGCCGACTCCACCGGGGTGTGGTCGTCGGCGTGGCCGTTGCTCAGCGCCCCCGGGTCGCTGGCCGGGAACGTCTCGTCGACCATCTCGTCGAGCTTCGAGTAGTCCTTCTTGTCTGGGTCGTCACCGACATAGTTCGGAATCTGCTCGCGGAATGTGGATTTGGCGTCCGACAACGCGATGCGGTCTTGCGGGCGTTTGGGACCCGCAATCGACGGCACCACGTCGGACAGGTCGAGTTCGATGTATTCCGAGTACGCGGGTTCGTGCTTCGGGTCGTGCCACAAGCCCTGTTCTTTGGCGTAGGCCTCGACCAGCGCCAGCTGCTCCGGGTTGCGGCCGGTGAACCGCAGATAGCTGATGGTCTCCTCGTCCATCGGGAAAATGGCTGCGGTAGAACCAAATTCGGGGCTCATGTTGCCCAGGGTGGCGCGGTTGGCCAGCGGCACCTCGGCCACACCCGCGCCGTAGAACTCGACGAACTTACCGACCACGCCGTGCTTGCGCAGCATCTCGGTCACGGTCAGCACGACGTCGGTTGCCGTGACTCCGGGCTGGATCTCACCGGTCAGCTTGAAGCCGACCACGCGCGGGATCAGCATCGACACCGGCTGACCCAGCATGGCCGCTTCGGCCTCGATCCCACCCACGCCCCAGCCCAGTACACCGAGGCCGTTGACCATCGTGGTATGCGAGTCGGTGCCCACACAGGTGTCCGGGTATGCGACCCCGTCGCGGTCCATGACCACACTGGCCAGGTATTCGATGTTGACCTGGTGCACGATGCCGGTGCCCGGCGGCACCACCTTGAAGTCGCGGAAAGCGCCCTGGCCCCAACGCAAGAACTGATAGCGCTCGCCGTTGCGCTGGTATTCGATCTCCACGTTGCGCTCGAACGCGTCGGCCCGCCCGAACAGGTCGGCGATCACCGAGTGGTCGATCACCAGGTCCGCCGGCGCCAGCGGATTGACCTTGTCGGGCTTGCCGCCCAGATCGGCGATGGCCTCCCGCATGGTGGCCAAGTCGACGATGCAGGGCACGCCGGTGAAGTCCTGCATGACGACCCGCGCCGGCGTGTACTGGATTTCGACGCTGGGCGCGGCTTCGGGGTCCCAGTTCGCGATGGCTTCGATGTGATCCTTGGTGATGTTGCTGCCGTCTTCGTTACGGAGCAGGTTCTCCGCGAGAACCTTGAGGCTGTAGGGGAGTCTGCTGGTGTTGGGGACGGCGTCGAGGCGATAGATCTGGTAACTCCGGTCGCCGACCTTGAGTGTGTCGCGGGCTCCGAACGAGTTCACAGACTCTGTGCTGGTCACATCAACTCCCGAGGATTCAGTTCTGCCGCCGGCGGGCCGTGCCGGCGGTGCTTCACATGCCCAGCCACTTTAACAGTACGTTTGTCCTGCATTGCGGTTGGTACCCGTGCTCTCCAGTCTTGTCGTGCCGGGCGCGAGTTGAAAAGCCCCTCGCCGATTGGACTGGCCGTGATACCCACGACGCGGCGGCAGTGTCGCGGGCGCTCCGACGGCTTCGCGTGCGTCGCCAGGGCGGATACATTGCCGGGCGAAATTGCCATCCCCACGGGCACACTGAACGCTGCCGACGCATCCGCAACGCGTACGGTTCCTGTAGCACCGCGGGAGGTGTGAGAGGAGCTAGACATGACCGGGCACGAGACCGCAGGCCAGCTGCCGTTACCCCAGACGATCCCGTTCCTGCCGGCCTACATTCCACAGGACGTCGACATGACGGCGGTCAAGGCAGAAGTCGCGGCGGTCGGCGTCAGCGCGCCACCGGCGGCCGTGCCGGGATTGCTCGAGGTGGTCAACCACGCGCACGACGAGGGCATCAACCTCAAGATCGTCCTGCTGGACCACAACCCGCCCAATGACACTCCGTTGCGGGATATCGCGACCGTCGTGGGCGCCGATTACAAGGACGCGACGGTGTTGGTACTCAGTCCCAGCTACGTCGGCAGCTACAGCACGCAGTACCCGCGGGTCACCCTGGAGGCGGGGGAGGACCTTTCCAAGACCGGCAACCCGGTGCAGTCCGCGCAGAGTTTCTTGCACGAGCTGGACACACCGGAGTTTCCCTGGGCCGGGTTGACCATTTTTTTGCTGATTGCGGTGCTTGCCGCGGCCGTCGGCACCCGGTTCATGCAGCTGCGCGCTCGGCGGTCAGCAACCTCGGGCAGCAGTGCCGACACGACTTCGGATCAAGCCGGCCAGGGCATCTAGCCAGCATGTGAGCCTCGGCCGAGCATCGTGCGCCAGCCATGTGGCTGGCCGGTGGCAAACGCTTCACATCACCATTCGGTCACATTAATTGCACGTCCAGGGTGCACTTTGTGACATACGTTTCTTTAGCGTCAGGTGTGACGTACGGTGCGAATGATGATTGTGATGCCATTAGCGCTTTCGGCGCTGACTGCCGTCCGTCCGGTTTGAGCCATAGGAGACCAGAGTCGATGAGACGGACCCGAGTTGGCTCTGCTTCACGATCGGCAGCACGGTTGGTGCGGCCGGCCATTCCGTCGGTCTTGAGTGTGCTCTTGCTGGTATCGACTCCTGGACTGGCGCCCGCCGCTCCCGGCACTGACCCCATCGCCGCGCTGATCGCGGAGGTCGCCAAGGCCAATCAGCGGCTGGAGGACCTCAGCGCCGCCGTGGAGATGGAGCAGGAGAGCGTCAACAAAGCGATGGTCGCCGTGGAGACCGCTCGTGACGAGGCCACCGCTGCCGAACATGAGCTCGAGATCAGCCAGCAGGCCGTCAAGGACGCCAACGCGGCGATCTCCGCAACCCAACACCGATTCGACATCTTCGCCGCGGCCACCTATATGAATGGCCCGTCCGACAGCTACCTGACAGCCAAGAGCCCCGACGACATCATTGCCGCGGCGACCGCGACGAGGGCGATGACCGCCAGCGCCCAGACGGTGATGGCCAACTTGCAGCGGGCCCGAACCGAACATGTGAACAAGGAATCGGCGGCGCGGCTGGCCAAGCAGAAGGCCGACAAGGCCGCTGCCGACGCCAAGGCCAGCCAGGACGCGGCGGTGGCCGCCCTTACCGACACCCAGCGCAAGTTCGACGAACAGCGCGAGGAGGTCAATCGCCTGGCCGCAGAGCGAGACGAGGCGCAGGCCAGGCTGCAGGCGGCCAGGCTGGTCGCCTGGTCCTCGGCCGGCGGGCAGGGCACGCCCGGTGAGATGTGGGACCCGGGCGCAGGACCCGGCGGCGGCCGCCGCTGGGACGGGTGGGATCCCTCGTTGCCGCAGATTCCCAGCGCCAACATCCCCGGCGACCCGATCGCGGTGGTCAACCAGGTGTTGGGCTACTCGGCGACCTCGGCACAGGTCACCGCCCAGATGGGACGAAACTTCCTGCAGCAGTTGGGCATCCTCAAGCCCACCGATACCGGGATCACCAACGCGCCGGCGGGTTCGACGCATGCCGGCCGGATTCCGCGGGTCTACGGACGGCAGGCCAGCGAGTACGTGATCCGTCGGGGCATGTCGCAGATCGGGGTGCCGTATTCCTGGGGCGGTGGAAACGCGGCGGGGCCGAGTAAAGGCATCGACTCCGGGGCCGGCATTACCGGCTTCGACTGTTCCGGACTGGTCTTGTATTCGTTTGCCGGTGTTGGCATCAAGCTGCCGCACTACTCGGGTTCGCAATACAACCTGGGCCGCAAGATCCCGACTTCCCAGATGCGTCGCGGCGACGTCATCTTCTACGGCCCCGGCGGCAGTCAGCACGTGACGATCTATCTGGGTGACGGTCAGATGCTCGAGGCGCCCGACATCGGCCTGAAGGTCCGCGTAGCGCCCGTGCGCACCAGCGGCATGACGCCCTTTGTGGTGCGCTACATCGAGTGGTGAACGGGGATTTATGCGGCACAAGCGATTTCGTCTGATCAACCTAGCCTGGATCACCGCGATGGTGACTGGGCTCTTGGTCGCTGTAGCGGCGCCGGCCGACGCCGATCCCGGTCAGTGGGATCCGACTTTGCCGGCAGCCGCCAGCGCGGGCGCACCCGGAGATGCGCTCGCCGTCGCTAACGCGTCGCTCCAGGCCACCGCCCAGGCCACCCAGACCACCCTCGACTTGGGGCGACAGTTTCTGGGCGGGCTGGGCATCAACCTCGGCGGCAGTCCTGCCCCCGGTGCCGCCAACACCAGCCCCAGCCGGATTCCGCGTGCCAACGGCCGGCAGGCCATCGAGTACGTGATCCGCCGGGCCGGATCACAGATGGGGATCCCCTATTCCTGGGGCGGCGGCACTTTGGAGGGTCCGAGTAAGGGCGTGGACTCCGGCGCCGGGACCGTCGGCTTCGACTGCTCGGGGTTGATGCGCTACGCCTTCGCGGGCGTGGGCGTGCTGATCCCGCGGTTTTCCGGTGACCAGTACAACGCGGGCCGCCACATCCCGCCCGGCGAGGCCAGACGCGGCGACCTGATTTTCTACGGCCCGGGCGGTAGCCAGCATGTCACCATGTACCTGGGCAACGGTCAGATGCTCGAGGCGTCGAGCCTCGCCGGCAAAGTCACGGTGAGCCCGGTGCGTAAGGCCGGCATGACACCGTTCGTGACCAGGATCATCGAGTACTGAGCCCGGTGCGACTCCGGCGACTGTCCGGAGCACCTCGTCCACTTCCCCCGGACGGTTGCGTCCCGCCCGGACGGTCTAGGGTGGCCGGGCAGGAACCGCGGCGTCGACGGAATCCACGGCGCCTGGAATAGTTGAACGCGGGCACGTCGCTGCCCCGCGGCGTTGGTCGTGTCAGCAGTCGTGTCTGATCGAGCGGTGGAGGGTTGTCGATGACAGCAGCAGGTGGCGGTTACCCGGGTCCGGGCGGGCAATCCGGCGCGCCGGCCCATGAGGTGTCCGCGGGTGGTCCTGGTGGTTCTGACGGGCTGGCCGCCGAGGTACACACGCTCGAGCGGGCCATCTTCGAGGTCAAGCGGATCATCGTGGGCCAGGACCAGCTGGTGGAGCGGATGCTGGTCGGTCTGCTCTCCAAGGGCCACGTCCTGCTCGAGGGCGTGCCGGGGGTTGCCAAGACGCTGGCTGTGGAAACCTTCGCGCGAGTCGTCGGCGGGACATTCGCCCGGATCCAGTTCACCCCCGACCTGGTGCCCACCGACATCATCGGTACCCGCATCTACCGGCAGGGCAAGGAGGAATTCGACACCGAGCTCGGGCCGGTGGTGGTCAATTTCCTGCTCGCCGACGAGATCAACCGTGCCCCTGCCAAGGTGCAATCGGCGCTGCTGGAGGTGATGCAGGAACGTCACGTCTCCATCGGCGGTAAGACCTTCCCGCTGCCCAACCCGTTCCTGGTGATGGCGACGCAGAACCCGATCGAACACGAGGGCGTCTACCCGTTGCCCGAGGCGCAGCGCGACCGCTTCCTGTTCAAGATCAACGTCGGCTACCCCTCGGCTGAGGAAGAGCGCGAGATCATCTACCGGATGGGCGTCACCCCGCCGCAGCCAAAGCAGATCCTCAACACCGGCGACCTGGTGCGGCTACAGGGAATCGCGGCCAACAACTTCGTGCACCACGCGCTCGTCGACTACGTGGTGCGTGTCGTCTTCGCCACCCGGACACCCGAACAGCTCGGGATGAACGACGTCAAGAGCTGGATCGCCTTCGGCGCGTCTCCGCGAGCTTCGCTGGGCATCATCGCCGCCGCTCGGTCGCTGGCACTGGTGCGCGGGCGTGATTACGTGATCCCGCAGGATGTCATCGAAGTCATCCCCGACGTGCTGCGCCACCGGCTCGTGCTCACCTACGACGCGCTGGCCGATGAGATCACCCCGGAGATCATCATCAACCGGGTGCTGCAGACGGTCGCCCTGCCGCAAGTGAACGCCGTTCCGCAACAAGGCCATTCGGTGCCGCCGGTCATGCAGGCGGCGGCTGCGGCTAGCGGCCGGTGACCGAAAGCAAGGCGCCGGCGGTCGTCCCTCCGCCGTCGTTGCTGCGCGGTGACATCGACGACCCCAAGCTGTCGGCGGCGCTGCGGACCCTGGAGCTGACCGTCAAGCACAAACTCGACGGTGTCCTGCACGGCGATCACCTCGGCTTGATCCCGGGGCCGGGCACGGAGCCGGGCGAGTCGCGTCTCTACCAGCCCGGCGACGACGTGCGCCGGATAGACTGGGCGGTCACCGCCCGAACCACTCACCCCCACGTGCGGCAGATGATCGCCGACCGGGAACTGGAAACCTGGCTGGTGGTGGACCTGTCGGCCAGCCTGGACTTCGGTACCGCCGTCTGCGAGAAACGTGACCTCGCGGTGGCGGCGGCGGCCGCCATCACCTTCCTCAACAGCGGCGGCGGCAACCGGATCGGCGCACTGGTCGCTAACGGCGCCACGATGACTCGGGTGCCGGCCCGTACCGGCCGCCAGCATCAGCACACCATGTTGCGCACCATCGCCACCATGCCCAAGGCTCCAGCCGGGGTACGCGGCGACCTGGCGGTGGCCATCGATGCGCTTCGCCGCCCGGAACGCCGTCGGGGGATGGCGGTGGTCATCAGCGACTTCCTGGGGCCGATCAACTGGATGCGGCCGCTGCGGGCGATCGCGGCCCGCCACGAGGTGCTGGCCATCGAAGTCCTGGATCCGCGCGACGTCGAGCTGCCCGATATCGGCGATGTGATCTTGCAGGACGCCGAAAGCGGCGTCACCCGCGAATTCACCATCGACACACAGCTGCAGAACGATTTCGCCAGGGCGGCGGCGGCGCACCGCGCCGACGTGGCCCGGACCCTCCGCGGTTGCGGCGCACCGGTGCTGACGCTTCGCACCGACCGCGACTGGCTGGCCGACATCGTCCGCTTCGTCGCCTCCCGTCGACGTGGTGCCATGGCGGGGGCTCAGTGACACACCTGCTCGCATCTTTTATGACGGGTCTGATATGACGCTGCCGTTGCTCGGGCCGATGACGCTGTCCGGCTTCGAACACTCGTGGTTCTTCCTGTTCCTCTTCGTCATCGTCGGTCTGGTGGCGCTGTACATCGTGCTGCAGCTGGCGCGCCAGAAGCGGATGCTGCGGTTCGCCAACATGGAGTTGCTGGAAAGCGTGGCCCCCAAGCGGCCCTCCCGCTGGCGGCATGTCCCGGCGATCCTGCTGGCGTTGTCGCTGGTGCTGCTGACGACCGCGATGGCCGGACCGACGCATGATGTCCGGATTCCGCGCAACCGGGCGGTCGTGATGCTGGTGATCGACGTGTCGCAGTCGATGCGCGCGACCGACGTCGAGCCCAATCGCATGGGGGCTGCGCAGGAGGCCGCCAAGCAGTTCGCCGACGAGCTGACCCCCGGCATCAACCTCGGACTGATCGCGTACGCGGGCACCGCGACGGTGCTGGTGTCACCGACGACCAACCGGGATGCGACCAAGAACGCGCTGGATAAGCTGCAGTTCGCCGACCGCACCGCGACCGGGGAGGCCATCTTCACCGCTTTGCAGGCCATCGCCACGGTGGGTGCGGTGATCGGTGGGGGTGACACGCCTCCTCCGGCGCGCATCGTGCTGTTCTCCGACGGCAAGGAGACGATGCCGACCAATCCGGACAACCCCAAGGGCGCCTATACCGCCGCGCGCACCGCCAAAGACCAGGGCGTGCCGATCTCGACCATCTCCTTCGGCACCCCATATGGCTTCGTCGAGATCAACGGCCAGCGTCAACCGGTGCCCGTCGACGACGAGACGATGAAGAAGGTCGCCCAACTCTCCGGCGGAAACGCCTACAACGCGGCGACCCTGTCCGAACTGAACGCCGTCTACGCGTCGCTGCAGCAGCAGATCGGCTACGAAACCATCAAAGGTGACGCCAGCACAGGATGGCTGCGGCTGGGTGCGCTGGTGCTGGCGCTGGCCGGCCTGGCCGCGCTGTTGATCAATCGTCGGCTGCCGACCTAACCTCGCGCCGAACGTAACGCCAGGGCGAAAATCGCGCCGGATTTCGCCGTGGCGTTACAGTCGGCGCGCTCGTGCTCGCGCATCCGGTGGACGACATCCTCGGGGTGGTCTTCAGCTGCCACTTGGATCACTTTCCACCGGTAGCACTGCTCCAGCTTGGCGCGGTGCCGGATGTCCTTCGCATATTGACGGCGGTTGGACCGGTGTTCGTCGGCGTCGTGACGCGCATGCCGTCGACGACGTCGATTTCATCGTCACCGATGAGTTCTTCCCAGACCTGCATGCCGTTGGCGGGGCGGCGGTTGGTGTCGATGATCGCGGCCGGCCGGGCCGGATCGATCCACTTGGCGCGATGCGGGACCGCGGCCAAGAAGCCGGCCAGGATGCCCCGGCGGCGGGAGCGCAGCCACAGCGCCTTTGCCCGTAGCACTGCCGTCAGCTCGGTGTCGCTCGGTATGCAGACGTCATGATGCAGCGCGATATGCCGGCTGCGCAGCTCATAGAGGGCAACTGGTGCGCGGCGAGGGCTTCACTTCCCAGGAACGCGTCGGCCACGGCGAAAGTATGCTCGATCACACCCGACACCGGCCGCCGAACGTGACGTCACGGCGAGATCTGGCCCCGTTTCTCGCCGTGGCGTTACGTTCGCGAGATGCGACGAGCCGATTTCGGTGTTGCCTCGACAAGGCGCTAGGTTGACGGGGTGACTGACGCAGCCACCGACACCGCAAGCGAGGCCGCCACCGACGGCGGCAAACCCCCATTCGTATCCCGTTCAGTTCTGGTCACCGGAGGAAACCGGGGAATCGGGCTGGCGATCGCGCAGCGGCTGGCCGCCGACGGCCACAAGGTGGCGGTCACGCACCGCGGATCCGGGGTGCCCGTGGGGCTCTTCGCCGTCGAGTGCGACGTCACCGACAGCGACGCCGTCGATCGCGCCTTCACAGAGGTCGAGGAGCACCAGGGTCCGGTTGAGGTGCTGGTGTCCAACGCCGGTGTCTCTGCGGACGCGTTCCTGATTCGAATGACCGAGGAGCGGTTCGAGAAGGTCATCGACGCCAACCTCACCGGAGCATTCCGGGTGACGCAGCGGGCGGCGCGCAGCATGCAGCGAAAGAAGTTCGGTCGGCTGATCTATATCGGGTCGGTCTCCGGCAGTTGGGGCATCGGCAACCAGGCCAATTACGCGGCCTCCAAGGCCGGTGTGATCGGCATGGCGCGCTCGATCGCCCGAGAGCTGTCCAAGGTCAACGTGACCGCGAACGTGGTCGCCCCGGGGTACATCGACACCGATATGACCCGGGCACTGGATGAGCGGATCCAGGAGGGGGCACTGCAATTCATCCCGGCGAAGCGGGTCGGAACGGCGGCCGAGGTCGCCGGGGTGGTCAGCTTCCTGGCATCGGAGGACGCGAGTTACATCTCCGGTGCGGTCATCCCGGTAGACGGCGGCATGGGCATGGGCCACTAAGAGCAAGAGGGGACGAAACAATGGCAGGACTGCTGGAGGGCAAACGGATCCTGGTGTCCGGGATCATCACCGACTCCTCGATCGCGTTTCATATCGCCCGGGTGGCCCAGGAGCAGGGCGCGCAGCTGGTGCTGACCGGGTTCGACCGGTTGCGGCTGATCCAGCGGATCACCGACCGGTTGCCGCAGAAGGCGCCGCTGCTGGAACTCGATGTGCAAAACGACGAGCACCTGGCCACTCTCGCAGACCGGGTTGTCGAGGCGATCGGTGCCGGCAACAAACTCGACGGCGTGGTCCACTCGATCGGGTTCATGCCGCAAACCGGGATGGGCATCAACCCGTTCTTCGACGCGCCCTACGAGGACGTGTCCAAGGGTATCCACATCTCCGCATACTCCTACGCCTCGATGGCAAAGGCGTTGCTGCCCATCATGAATCGCGGTGGCTCCATCGTCGGCATGGACTTCGACCCCAGCCGTGCGATGCCGGCCTACAACTGGATGACGGTCGCCAAGAGCGCGCTGGAGTCGGTCAACCGGTTCGTGGCCCGCGAGGCCGGCAAGTACGGTGTGCGCTCGAACCTGGTTGCCGCCGGGCCGATCCGGACTCTGGCGATGGCGGCAATTGTCGGAGGTGCGCTGGGCGAGGAGGCCGGCGCCCAGATCCAGCTGCTCGAGGAGGGCTGGGACCAGCGCGCGCCCATCGGCTGGAACATGAAGGACCCGACGCCCGTCGCCAAGACCGTCTGCGCACTGCTGTCGGAGTGGCTGCCGGCGACCACGGGGGACATCATCTTCGCCGACGGCGGCGCACACACCCAGTTGCTCTAGCCCACATGGAATTTGACGCCGTCCTGCTGCTGTCCTTCGGTGGGCCGGAGGGGCCCGAGCAGGTGCGGCCGTTCCTGGAGAACGTCACCCGAGGCCGCGGTGTGCCGCCCGAGCGCCTCGATGCGGTGGCCGAGCACTACCTGCATTTCGGTGGGGTATCACCGATCAACGGCATCAACCGGGCGCTGATGGACCAACTGCGAGCCGAACAGGACCTGCCGGTCTACTTCGGCAACCGCAACTGGGAACCCTACGTCGAAGACACCGTGACAGCCATGCGCGACAACGGGATTCGCCGCGCCGCCGTGTTCGCGACATCGGCGTGGAGCGGCTATTCCAGCTGCGCGCAGTATGCCGAGGACGTTGCCCGGGCCCGCCGGGCGGCCGGCCCGGATGCGCCCGAGCTGGTCAAGCTGCGGCCCTACTTCGACCATCCGCTGTTCGTCGAGATGTTCGCCGACGCAATTGCGGCGGCCGCCCAGACTGTTCCCGCTCACGCAAGGCTGGTGTTCACCGCGCATTCCATCCCGATGGCCGCAGACCAGCGCTGTGGTCCCCGCATCTACAGTCGCCAAGTCGCCTATGCCGCAAACCTTGTCGCGGTGGCCGCCGGCTACACCGACTATGACCTGGTCTGGCAGTCTCGCTCTGGCCCGCCACAGGTTCCGTGGCTGGAACCCGACGTCGGCGACCACCTCACCGCGCTGGCGAACACCGGTACCACGGCGGTGATCGTCTGTCCACTCGGTTTTGTCGCCGACCACATCGAGGTGGTCTGGGATCTCGACCACGAATTGCGCTTACAGGCCCAAGATTTGGGCATTTCATTCGCCCGGGCAGGAACTCCCAACGCCGATCGGCGGTTTGCCCGGCTGGCTGCGGAGCTGATCGACGAACTTCGATGCGGCCGTACGCCCTCGCGAGTCGGCGGTCCCGATCCGGTGCCCGGCTGTCTGGCCGGCATCAACGGTGAGCCCTGCCGTCCGCCGCATTGCGTTGCGCGCGAAGTGGAGGTCAGTCCGACCAAGCCGAATGCAGGATCGCGCTGACGGCGGCTATTCGCGCGGAGCGCACCACCGCGGTCAATGGCCGCAGCGCGTCGACGGCGGTCCGCACTTCCGACGACGATTGCGCCCTGATCGGTTCGAAACCGGCCGCCACCCGCGGGGGGAAGCGGTCGCTGGCGGAGTCGGGCAATCGGCTGAGGCCGGCGCTGACCGCGATGATGGCGTCGACATGCGCGGCGTTCTCCAGCACCCGCAGTGCGCGCGAGGGGGCGTGGTCGGGAATGCGGTGTTGCCGTGTGGATTCCAGCAGTTGCTCCACCAGGCCGCGCGGGTTGTCGACGCCGGCGGCGCTGGGTCCCATGCCAATGGCGCCCAACGCGTCGGCAGCCGAGCGCACCGCGGCCCGCAGGGCGTATTCGGCGTCGCCCAGTTCGCAGGGATCCACCACCGGGGTACCGGGCAGCGAGTACACCATCCACGACAGGGCGCACACCTCGGGCACGGCCGCATCGTCGTCGGCAGTCTGCTCGGTGTCGTGGTAAGAGAACTCGGGGACCAGCCCGATGGATGTGCCGGGGTCATCGGGATTGGTGACGATGATCGCTTCACCCGCGGCCAGCGCGTCGCGCTCGAATTGTGTTCCGGCGGAAAGCCCGCGCACGTCGCCCGGTACCGGCAACACCACGTTGATCGTCCCGCGTAGCCGACCCGGCGCGCCAGGCGTCGTCGGCCGCCCTGCGGTGGCACGCAGCGTCTGCAACAGCAACACCGTCCCGGCGCTATCCACGTCCGGCCATGGCAGGCCGGTATGCCCGGCCGCGACCGCGTCATATGCCGCGACCGATTGTGTTGGCGCCCAGAGAGATAACGCGTCCAGAAGATCGTCGGGCGCGGCCTTTCCGGCGAGCCAGGCATTGGCCCACATCGAAAGCGTTGCACTGGGACACCACATGATCTCGCAGTGTAGTTGTTGGGCACGGTTGTCGGGGATCACGCGTATTCTGTGCGCATGCCCGTCGCCCTGATCTGGCTGATCGCAGCACTGGCGCTGGCCAGCGCGGAGGCGTTGACCGGCGATATGTTCTTGCTGATGCTCGGCGGCGGTGCCCTGGCAGCATCGGCCACCAGCTGGTTGCTGGACTGGCCGGTGTGGGCTGACGGCGCGGTGTTTCTCGTCGTGTCGGTGCTGTTGCTGGTGCTGGTGCGGCCCGCGCTGCGGCGGCGGCTGACCCCCGCCAAAAATGTGCCGATGGGCATCAAGGCGCTCGAGGGCAAGCGTGCGCTGGTGCTGGATCGGGTGGCCCGTGACGAGGGCCAGGTCAAAATCGACGGCCAGGTGTGGACGGCACGCCCCTTGAACGACGGTGACGTGTTCCAACCAGGTGATTCGGTGACCGTGGTGCACATCGACGGGGCCACCGCGGTCGTCTTCAAAGACGCGTAGCAACTCGAGAAAGGAATCCCGGTGGAAGGTGCCGTTGCCGGCCTGGTGTTTCTGGCCGTCCTGGTGATATTCGCCATCATTGTGGTGGCCAAATCGGTTGCGCTGATCC
This sequence comes from Mycobacterium pseudokansasii, assembly GCF_900566075.1. Classification (NCBI taxonomy): domain Bacteria; kingdom Bacillati; phylum Actinomycetota; class Actinomycetes; order Mycobacteriales; family Mycobacteriaceae; genus Mycobacterium; species Mycobacterium pseudokansasii. The sequence goes on from NZ_UPHU01000001.1 coordinate 2,703,134, forward strand.
CGCAGGCCGAGGCCGCCGTGATCGAGCGGTTGGGTCGCTACAGCCGCACCGTCAGCGGCCAGTTGACGTTGTTGGTGCCGTTCATCGACCGTGTCCGCGCCCGGGTGGACCTGCGTGAGCGGGTGGTGTCGTTCCCGCCGCAGCCCGTCATCACCGAGGACAATCTGACCCTCAACATCGACACCGTGGTGTACTTCCAGGTCACGGTTCCCCAGGCCGCGGTCTATGAGATCAGCAACTACATTGTCGGCGTCGAGCAGCTCACCACCACCACGCTGCGCAACGTCGTCGGCGGCATGACCCTCGAGCAGACGCTGACCTCCCGCGACATGATTAACGGTCAGTTGCGCGGGGTGCTCGACGAGGCGACCGGCCGCTGGGGTCTGCGGGTGGCGCGGGTGGAACTGCGCAGCATCGACCCGCCGCCGTCCATTCAGGCGTCCATGGAAAAGCAGATGAAGGCCGACCGGGAAAAGCGGGCGATGATCCTGACCGCCGAGGGCACCCGGGAAGCGGCGATCAAGCAGGCAGAGGGACAGAAGCAGGCGCAGATCCTGGCGGCCGAGGGAGCCAAGCAGGCCGCGATCCTGGCCGCCGAGGCTGACCGGCAGTCCCGGATACTTCGCGCCCAGGGTGAGCGAGCCGCGGCCTACCTGCAGGCACAGGGACAGGCCAAGGCCATCGAGAAGACGTTCGCCGCGATCAAAGCCGGCCGGCCGACCCCCGAGATGCTGGCCTACCAGTATCTGCAGACGCTGCCGGAGATGGCCCGCGGCGACGCCAACAAGGTGTGGGTGGTGCCCAGCGATTTCAGCGCGGCGCTGCAGGGCTTCACCAGGCTGTTGGGCACGCCGGGGGAGGACGGCGTGTTCCGGTTCGAGCCCTCTGCGGTCGAGGACCTGCCCAAGCATGCCGCCGACGGCGACGACGCCGAAGTTGCCGAGTGGTTCTCCACCCCGACCGACCCGACTATCGCCCAAGCCGTGGCCAAGGCCGAGGCGATAGCGCGCACACCGGTGGAAAATCCGCTGGCTCCGCCGCCGGAGTTCAGGCGTTAGGAGTAGCTGATGGGCATCTTGACCTCACCGAAAACCTATGCGGCGCTGGCGGTGTTTCAGGCCGGCGATGCGGTGGCCTGCGCGATCCCCCTGGCGCCGATCGAGAAGCTGCTCGACGACCTGGGTGTGCCGGCCGGTGTTCGTCCGGTCCTGCCCGCGGCCAAGGCCGCCGCGGCCGTCGGACTGCTCTCGGCCACCCGCTTTCCCGCGCTGGCGCGATTGACGACGGCGATGCTGACGGTGTACTTCGTCTTGGCGCTGGGCGCCCATGTTCGGGCACGCGATTTCAGTGTCACCGCGATTCCGGCGGCCATGTTTCTGGTGCTGTTCGCGGTGATGACGGCCTTGGGGCCGGACCGGGTTTAGCCGAGGCGCAACTCGACCAGCGGCAGCGGAGTGTCGGTGTCGGTGATGGCGGTGCCGAGAGTCTGCTCGAGTGCCGGCTTGAGGTGTCGTCAGGCCCGCGGATGGCGGCTGCGGTAGGCGGCCAGGGCGCGGTCGGCGTGCGGCCGGTCGAGGATGCGCGCGGTGGCGGCAGCGGGGGCGCGGCTGCCGGCGTAGACGCGCACGTGCGGGTTGGCCTCGATGTTGCGGAACCACTGGGCTTTCCGGCCGAAGCCGGAGGCCACGAGGTAGGTGTGCGGGTCGGGATGATCGACCACCTCGAGCATCACATTGCGCCGGGCGCCGGACTTGCGGCCGATGTGTTCGAGCATCAGTATCCGCGATCCGAACAGGGCACCGGCGCGTGCGCGATAAATCCAGATGGGCGCGCGCATGAGCGTGCGGGAGCGCAACAGCTGTGCGCCGGCCCTGGCTAATTGGGCCATTGTTCGCCTCCATTCCTCCATCAGGTACTGCGTAGTCCGTCGCGGTAGATCGAGAACACCTCCCCGGCCCAGCGCTGCATCCCGGTAGCGGCGAGCGGGTCCACACCAAGCACCTCGATCAGCCGTGGTCGCAGGGTGAGCAGCGCCAGGTCGTTGACCAGTAAGAAGGCGGCGCGTATCTCGGGATCCGCGCCGGGACTGGCCGTGCCGGCGGCCACCATGGCGTCCAGAGCGGTCTTGCTGAGCCGAAAAAGGCGGGCGAACAACGTCGATCCGGCCGCACCGCCGGCGAGCAGCATCCGGCTCAGGTAGGCCGGGATCGGCGAGTCGGGCGGCAGGTGGGTTGCCAGGCCATCGAGCAGGCTGGGCACCGCCGATTGGTCGGGGGTCTGGCCGGTGATTTCGGTCAGCAGTACATCGAAGGTCGCGACGACATGATTGTCGACTGCCTCGATCAGCCCGTCCTTCGAGCCGTAGTGGCGGATGACCAAGGCCGCAGACACTCCCGCCGCGGTCGCGATGTCGCGCATCGTGACCGCGGCGGGGTCGTGCTCGGCGAACAGTCGCAGCGCCTCGTCACGGATTCGTGCTCGCGCCGTCCGGTCATCCGGCTGGGGTAAACGCACGTTTATGATTGTAAACGGTCGTTTACACCCACTGTTGTCGGGGTGCCGCTCGGCGACCGCTCAGGGGCGGGGTGTCGGCGAGGTTTGCGTGGATGGCGGGGGTCCGGGTGGCTGGCCCGGCGGTTGGCCGGGGCCGAAGGGCCCGGCCTGCGGTGGTGCCGGCGGACGCGGACCACGCGGCACGCCCAACGGCCCAGGTATCGGCCGGAAAGCTCCCGCGACGGGTCCGGGTGGGCCGCCGGGACCGGGAGGAGGCGGTTGGCCGTGGCTGAATGCTTGCCCCGGCATGTGCATGGGCCCCGATCCCGGGGGAGGTGGCGGTGGCCCGACGCTGATCAGCCAGGCAAACGCGATCGCAGCCACGCTGCCGGCTGCGCCCAGGATCAGGCCCGCAACCCCGGCGCCGATCAGGGCGGCCAGCGAGAAGCGGCGGCGCTCACGACCGGGGTCGGCGACCACCGCCGGCGGGGCCGCGACGGGTGCGGGAGTTGGCACAGGGCCGCTCGCGGCGGTGTTCTCGTCGGAGGTCATACGGCTCCTCACGTCGTCGGTTTCTGTCGGTGTGTTCGGTAATCGCGACGGTAACGGCCGTAGTTGAAGTGGACCTGAAGAAACTCGGGTGCTCGAGCGGTTTACTGACCAGGCGGCAACGGCGGCAACGGCGGCGCCGGTGGTGCTGCCGGTGGCGTAGGGTAGCTGCTCGGCGTAGACGTCGGCGCTGCCGGCGGTGACCGGGGATTACTCACCGGTGGTGCCGACGACGGCGCGGGCGGATACAGCGGGGCAGGCAGCTCGACGCGGATTTTCCAGGTGACGCCGGTGACCGCGAAGACCGCGAGTGCGCCGATCGCCAAACCCGCCACCGCGGCCCCGATCACCACGCCGGTGGAATGGCGCCGCCCGGCTGCGGCTCCGGTCGCCGGTGAGGGTGGGTTGGTGTGGTGGGCGGTCATGCTAGCTCCCATGTCGTTGAGTTTGGTTGGGACAAACGTGCGCGCTTCAGATCGATCTCAGCACGGCACGTTAACAATGGAGCCATGACCGATCGTTCGCGCCCGGACCGCTTCGCAGGTCGTTCGGCGGCGGGGCGCATCGGTCGGTTCAGTGTCGGCGCACCGCGAGTGCTGGTGGTCGAGGATTCCGAGACCATCCGGGAAATGGTCGGCGAGGCATTGGCCGACGTCGGTTATCACACCGAAACCCGTTGTGACGGTGAAGGTTTGGAGGACGTCCTAGAGGGCCTGCGGCCGGATCTGGTGGTGCTCGACGTGATGTTGCCGGGTCGGGACGGCTTCGACCTCATCAACGTCATCCAGGCGTGGGGCGACATCAGCATCGTATTGATCACCGCCCGCGACGGCCTGACCGACCGGCTGCGCGGTCTTGACGGCGGCGCCGACGACTATGTGGTCAAGCCTTTCGAACTCGCCGAACTGGTGTCACGGGTGGGCGCGGTGCTGCGGCGGCGGGGTCGGTTACCGCGCGTGGTGCAGGTCGGCGATCTGATGCTCGACGTCGAGGCTGGAGTCGCCGCACGCGATGGCCACCAGCTGGAACTGACCGCCACCGAGCTTCGGCTGCTCGACTTCCTGGTGCGGCAACGCGGCCGGATTGTCAGCGCCCGTCAGATCCTCAATGCGGTGTGGGGTTACGACGCCTACGACACCAATCTGGTCCACGTCCACGTCAGCAGTCTGCGGCGAAAGCTCGAGGCCCATGGCCCACGGACGCTGCACACGGTCCGCGGCATCGGATACCGGCTTCAACAACCACGGTCATGACGGCTACCCCGACGGGACCTGCGGTCGATCCCGCCACGCCGACGCCGTCGTTGCAGCGCCGGGTGGTGCTGCTGGTGGTGGCCCTGCTGGCGGGGCTGCTGGTGGTGCTGGGTGTCACTGTCGACGTCAGCCTCGGGCTGCAGGCTCGGCGAAATCTGCACGATCGGCTCATGGCGGCCACCTCGCGCGCCGATGCGCTGGTGGCCGCGCACACGTCACCCGAGTTGCTTGCCGCCCAGCTCAACGGGGGTAGCGTGCGGGCCCTGTTGGTGACCGCCGACGGCAGCGCCTACGGTGATCGCAGCATCAGCCCCGCGACCACCGCAGGCCCGGTCGTCCCGGCGCCGCCGGGGTATCCGCCGCCCCTGCCACCGGGCCCGCATCCGCCGCCTCCCGGCCCCCCGCCGCCTCCTCCGATGGGGCCCCCGCCCGGCCTGCCACCGGACGCCACTGCAACGGCGGTGGTGCACCCGTTGCCGGACGGTTCCCGGCTGATCCTGGTTGCCGACACCACCCAGACCACTCAGGTGACCCGCCAGCTGCGTCAGCTGATGATCACGGCCGGTCTGGGAACCCTGGCGGTGGCGGCGCTGCTGCTGGTCGTGGTCAGCCGGGCTGCGCTGCGGCCATTGGACCGACTCGCTGCGCTCGCCCAGGACATCACCAGCGGTGACCGTGGCCGTCGACTGTGCCCGGATCGCACCGATACCGAACTCGGCCGGGCCGCAAGCGCTTTCGACGGGATGTTGGACGCATTGGAAGCTTCTGAGCTGCGGGCCCGCCAAGCCGCGGAATCTGCGCAGCGAGCCGAAAGCGCGACCCGGCAATTTCTCGTCGACGCCGCTCATGAACTGCGCACCCCGATCGCCGGAATCCAGGCCGCCGCTGAACAACTGGCCACCAGCGCCAGCCAGCACGAGGCGGATTCCGTGGCGCGCGGTCAGTACCGCCGCGCCAGCCTGTTGCTGTCGGACGCCCGCCGGGCCGGTCGGCTGGTCGCCGACATGCTGGATCTGAGCCGTATCGACGCCGGACTATCGCTGGATGTGCACGACACCGACTTGGGTGCCATCGTCGACGCCGAAGTGCACCGGGCCGCCATGCTGGCGCCGAACCTCACGATGAGCCGGACGGGGCTCAGGTCGCTGACCATCGCGGCGGACCCGACGCGGGTGGCGCAGATACTGTCCAACCTGCTTGACAATGCTCGCAGATATACCCCGGCGGGCGGGTCCGTCACCGTCGAGCTGGGTGGCGGCGGCGGGAGGGCCGAGGTCACCGTCACCGACACCGGCCCCGGCATCCCCGACGACGAGCGCTACCGCATCTTCGAACGCCTGGTGCGCCTGGACGCTGCACGCGCCCGAGACCACGGTGGCGCCGGGTTGGGCCTGCCGATCGCGCGGGCGCTGGCTCGGGCACACGGCGGGGACCTGGTGTGCCTGGGACATGATGGTGGCGCGCAATTCCGGCTCACGCTGCCTGCGGTCGCCGGCCGTTAGACGCGCCGGGGACGTCGGCCGGCGTTATCAGGGCGGCGATTTGGTTCGGTACTGAGGACCATTTCGCCTGCGCAGCGCGCTCATCGCGGGAGAGCCCGCTGCTGTCCAGACGTGGTTGCTGGGAAAGTCGTGCCACACCAGTTCCTGCGGGGCCCGGTGGTCTTTTTTCGTTAGCGATATCCCGAGTGATATCGCTTGGCCGACACTGCCATCGGATGCGTAACGAGATCGCCGCAACCCGCATCTGGACGGTCGGTGGAATGCCTCTACTGTGACGATCTGCGGTTGAGACGGAATCCCGGTGGCATGCGGCGCCTCGGTGGTGGTTACGGTCTTGCCAGTACCGCACAACCAGACTTTGCATTCGGCGTCGGCGCGAAACCGATTAGCACACAGGCATTCTGGATCGTCATCCGGTTGTGGGTGCCGGCAGTAGTTCGGCGATCAGTTCACCGACATGTGCGATGATGTCGTCGCGGATCGCCCGCACGACGTCGAGGGGCTGGCCTGCGGGGTCGTCGAGTTTCCAGTCGCGGTAGGACACCCCGGGGAAGTACGGGCACGCGTCGCCGCAGCCCATGGTGATCACCACATCGCTGGTCTGCACGGCCGCAGGGGTGAGCACCTTCGGGATCGCCGAGGTCAGGTCGATCCCCAGTTCGGCCATCGCCGCCACGGCGACCGGGTTGACCCGGTCGGCGGGTTCGGTTCCGGCCGAACGGACTTCGATGCGGCCCTCGGACAGCCGGGTCAACAGGGCGGCGGCCATCTGGGAGCGGCCGGCGTTGTGCACGCAGACGAACAACACGCTGGGCGTGTCGGTCATGAGGGCAAGCTTTCCATCGGATGGGTCGGGGTCGGCGGTGACGGGAAGAGCCGCGGCCGCAGCGCCAATGAGACGTACACCAGGGCGACGAGCACGGGCACTTCGATCAGCGGTCCGACCACCCCGGCCAGCGCCTCACCGGAGGAGGCACCGAAGGTGGCGATCGCCACGGCGATGGCGAGTTCAAAGTTGTTGCCGGCGGCAGTAAATGCCTGCGTGGTAGTGCGGGCATAGCCCAGCCGCAACGCCAGTCCCAGCGCGTAGCCCCCGGCCCACATGACGGCGAAGTAGGCCAGCAGGGGCAGCGCGATACGGGCGACGTCCCATGGCCGGGTGGTGATCTGATCACCTTGCAGGGCAAAGAGAATCACGATCGTGAACAAGAGTCCGTACAGAGCCCAGGGTCCGAGTCGGGGCAGCAGCCGGTTCTCATACCACTGCCGTCCCCTGGCGCGTTCTCCGAGCCGACGGGTCAGGTATCCGGCGGCCAGGGGGATACCGAGGAAGATGAGCACGGATTTGGCGATCTGCCACGCCGAGATCTCGATGCCGGTTTGCGGCAGGCCGAGCCAGCCGGGCAACACCGAAAGGTAGAACCACCCCAGCGCGGCGAACATGACGACCTGGAACATCGAGTTCAGTGCGACCAGGACGGCGGCGGCTTCGCGGTCACCGCAGGCCAGGTCGTTCCAGACGATGACCATGGCGATACAGCGGGCCAGCCCGACGATGATCAACCCGGTCCGGTAGTGCGGCAGGTCCGGCAGCAGCAGCCAGGCCAGGGCGAACATGACCGCCGGGCCGGCCACCCAGTTCAGCAGCAGTGAACCGATCAGCAGGCGGCGGTCGGCGGTGACGGCGTCGAGCCGGTCGTAGCGGACCTTGGCCAGCACCGGATACATCATGATCAGCAGGCCGGCGGCGATGGGCAGCGAGATCCCATCGACTTGCACAGCGCTGAGCAGCCCGCCCAGGCCGGGGATCAGCCGGCCCAGTGCCAGCCCGGCGGCCATCGCCAACCCAATCCACAGCGGCAGGAATCGATCCAGCGTGGAAAGCCGGGCTGTACCGGTCACCGGGCTGCCGCCGCTGCGGTCGCGGGGACACCGGATAGCAGCGCCGAGAGCTCGGTGAGCGCCTCGGGCACCACGGCGTAGTAGACCCAGCTGCCGCGGCGCTGCGAGGTCAACAGCCCGGCTTCGCGCAGCACCTTGAGGTGATGGGAGATGGTCGGTTGACCAACCCCGAGCGCGTCAAGGCCATCGGTGATGTCGCACACGCAGGCCTGCCCGCCGGCGTGGCTGGCCACCGCCGAGAGCAGGCGCAGCCGTACCGGATCGGAGAGGGCCTTGAACCGGGCCGCCATTACCGCTGCCGCCGGGGCGTTCAGCGGTTCGGTCACCAATGGGCTGACCTCGCAGCACGGGTCGCCCATGCCCGACGGCTTCAGTTGATTCGACATGCATCGATATTGACAGTTATCGAAGCCAGGTGCAACCCGGCAGCTGGGGTGTCAGCAGCACGACGTCGCCGCGGCCTCGGCGCCGCAGCACGTAGTGTCCTCGTCGCCGGGGCGAGCGGGGCTGGTGCCGAAGGTTTCGGAGTCGGCCAACACGGTGTAGACCTCCCAGCGTTCCCCGCCGGGGCCGGTGACCCAGACCTTGTCCTGGGTGGCAAAACAACAGGTGGTTCCCATCTCCTCCTCGGTGAACATGCCGGCCTCGGTCAGCCTGGCGATTTCGGCATGCACTGTGGCGCTGGAGTCGACCTCCACGCCGAGATGGTTCAGGCTGCCGCCGGAGCCGGGGTTTTCCAGCAGCACCAGTTTCAGCGGCGGATCGGCGATCGCAAAGTTGGCGTAGCCGGGCTTGATCTTGGCCGGTTGCGCACCAAATAGGTTGGAGTAGAACGTGATAGCGCTTTGCAGGTCATCGACGTTGAGGGCCAGTTGCACACGAGACATCGGAAACAACCTCCAATCTGTTAGACATATATCGAACTAGTGCCGATGCCCATGATGCCATCTTTTTGATATATGTCAAGGTATCTGGCATGGTGGAATTATGCCTAAAGCGTTGCCCGTGATCGATATCTCTCAACCGGTGTGCTGCGCTCCAGTGGCCGCGGGGCCGATGAGCGACGACGACGCCCTCGAGGTGGCACTGCGGCTTAAGGCCTTGGCCGATCCGGCCCGGGTCAAGATCATGTCGTATCTGCTCAGCTCCAGCGCAGGCGAGCAGACCAGCGGCGAGTTGGCCGCGGCCCTCAGCCTGTCCGACGGCACGGTCAGCCATCACCTGGCCCAGTTGCGCAATGCGGGCCTGGTCGTCTCCGACCGTCGCGGTATGTACGTCTTCCACCGCGCCCACCCGCAGGGCCTGCAGGCACTGTGCGCGGTTCTGGACCCGCGCTGCTGTAGCTGAACCGGTAACAGCGCGAACGTCGCGCTTCGAGCCAGGGGTGCACCAGCTCGGCGACCGAAAATGTGGCTGGTGGCGAGCATCCAGGATTGGGATCGTTGGGCGCCCACCGCGGATGTGGATGGCGACCGCCACCGCGGTGCAGTCATTCTGCAGGAGGTGAGACCGGGCCACCGGAATCACCGCATTGGCTGGCGGCCAGAAACGCCACCTTGCTCTCGCTGACATCCGTGACCTGCCCGCACTTCATTCCAAACTTGCACAGCTGCTGGCCAATTCGCAGATTCGTTGCCACGCGGGGGAACGGCAACGACGCGGTGATAGCCGAGTTCTGTTCGCCGGTGCAAACGACGGCTGCCGGTGTGGACCGGGTGCGGGCTACCCGGGTGCCCATTGGCGTGTCGCGATGGGCGACATCAGCCGGATCAGCCGGGCGTTCCGGGTTCACCGGCGGTGCCGTTGGGGCCGAAGCCACCGGCTTTGCCGTCCGCGCCTGCCTTCCCGTCGGGAATTCCGTTGCCGCTATGGCCACCCGCACCGCCATGGCCGCCGGCCCCGCCGGCCCCGCCGGCCCCGCCGGTACCTCCGGTGCCCCCGGCACCGCCGGCACCGGCTTCGCCGGCACCACCGGAATGGCCGAAGATCCCGCCCGCGCCGCCGGCACCGCCGACCAGCCCCGCTCCCCGCCGGCCTGGCCTGACGACGTCCCGTTGACCCCGTTGCCGATCAAGGCGCGGCCAGTGAGGGCTTCCGAGGGCGTGTTCACCACGTTCAGGAGGGTCTGCGCGACATTTGCAGCCTCGGTGTTCGCATAGGCAGCCGCGTTGGCCGCCAGGGTCTACACAAACTGGTTGTGGAATGCTTCCGCTTGAGCGCTGATTAATTGATATGCCTGACCGTGCGCGGTAAACATCGCTGCGATGGCCGCCGACACCTCATCGGCGCCGGCGGCCAGCACTCCCGTTATCGGTGCCGCGGCCGCCGCGTTGGCCTCACTGATGGCTGACCTGATTCCGGCCAGCTGCGTGCTGGCCGTCGCGAGCACTTCCGGTGACGTGATCACATATGACATCTGGAGCTACCTCAGCGCTGACACCGGCGAGGACCCAGCGGGTCGTCGATCGCGGGCGTGGTCGACGACACCCACGGTTGCCTTGCGTCCAGGTGATTCCTGATTTGCAGAGCACGCGGCGACTGCGTCCACGACCATCTGGTTGACGCCACCAATGCTGGGGCGCGGGTATTCGGAGAAGGTGATTCAGGTATGAGATGCGCTGGTTACAGCGCGATAGGGACGCTCTGATGCAGTCGCCGGTTCAGTGGGTGACAGCCGGCTCGCGCACGGGCTCGTCGTTGTAGTGGGGCATGCTGCGGCGGTGCTGGCGCCGATAGTGGCGCGCCTCGAAGATCAGTCCGGCCATACCCAGCGCGGCCGTGCACACCGACACCAAGACCAGCAGCGGGTTGCCGTCCCCGGCGAGCGCATTGCCCAAAATCACCACCGCGGCAGTGCCGGGGAGTAGACCGGCCAGCGTGGACAGCGCGTACGGCGCCACCCGCACGGCCGATGCGCCGGCGCCGTAGTTCAGCGCCGCGAACGGTACCGCCGGAATCAACCGCAACGACAATATCGCCAGCCAGCCCCGCTCCCGCAGCCGCGCGTCGAGCCGGTCGACCGCCCGGTGGCGCACCAGGCGGTTAAGCCGCCATCCGGCTGCGCGCACCAGCAGCATCGAGATGACCGCGCTGGCTGTGCTGGCGGTGATCGCGATCAATATGCCCCACGCCGGACCGAATAACAGGCCGGCGGCCACGGTGAATGCGGTGCGCGGGAATGGCGGCACCGTGACGACGATGTGCACGAGCAGAAACGCCAGCGGGAACCACGGGCCCACCGATGTTGCCCAGTCCCGCATCTGCACCGCTGTGGGGAGCGGAACCAGTAGCGCCACCGCGACCAATGCTGTGATTCCCACCACGGTGCTCACCATCCGCGGTAACGACACCTGACGCGCGGCCGTACCGAGCGCGATCGCGATACCGCGCACCGTATCGGTGGTTTTGCAGATGGCCGAGGCCGTCACGCTGTCCAAGGGTACGGGGTGAACATGAATATCTCGTTTCCCCTGGCTGGCGTTTCTTGTCACACTCCGGCCTCGGTCGCCAGACCTCGTCACCTATGCGGCGGCCGCAATCAACTAGCCTTATTAGTTAGTGGCGGTCCTGAAGCAACCAGAAACAAAGTTGTCAGTTGCTGCATAAAGCTGCATAAATAGGAGCAGTCGGTGTCCATTGATGTACCCGGGCTCGCCGGCCTAGAACAGGTTCGCGAGCGTTGGCGCGCTGCGGTCGCCGCTGTGCTGTCCAAGACCACTCGCCGTGACCCGGCAGAACTCGGGGACCACCCCGAGCAGCTGCTGGAGACCCCGACCTATGACGGGTTCGCGATCCGGGCCCTCTATACCGCATTCGACGAGCTGCCCGAGCCCTCCCTGCCCGGCCAGTGGCCCTACGTGCGCGGCGGCGACGCGCTGCGTGACGTCAATTCCGGCTGGAAGGTCGCCGAGGCATTTCCGCCCCCACGTGCGACCACGTCCGATGATGCCAACGCCGCCCTCCTGGCCGCGCTCGGCGAGGGGGTGAGCGCGCTGCTGATCAGGGCGGGCGCCGGCGGTGTGGCACCGCAGCAGCTCGGCAAACTGCTTGCCGGCGTGTACCTACACCTGGCGCCGGTGATCCTGGATGCGGGGGCCGACTACCCGGCGGCCTGCGATGCCATGCTTACGCTGGTCGCAGAGCTGGACGCCGACCAGCGCGCCACTGTGTCGGTCGACTTGGGCGGCGACCCGCTGACAGCCTGTTTCAGTGATCGTTCCGCAGCGACGGTCGAGGACATTGTCGCGGTCGCCGCGCGGGTCGCGGGCGATCGGGGTGTGCGGGCCATCACCGTCGACGGACCGGCCTTTCACAACCTGGGCGCCACCGCGGCCTGGGAACTCGCCGGCACCATCGCCGCGGGGGTGGCCTATCTCCGGCTGCTCAGCGAATCGGGGATTCCGGTCGGTGACGCACTGCGGCAGATCAGCCTGCGGCTGGCCGCTGACGACGACCAGTTCATGACGCTGGCCAAGATGCGGGCCACCCGCCACTTGTGGGCCCGCGTCGCCGACGTCGCCGGAGACCCGGACGGCGGCGCGGTCACCGTGCACGCCGAGACGTCGCTGCCGATGATGACCCAGCGCGACCCGTGGGTGAACATGCTGCGCTGCACCCTGGCAGCCTTCGGCGCGGGTGTCGGCGGCGCCGACACGGTGCTGGTGCAGCCGTTCGATGTGGCCATTCCCGGCGGCTTTCCCGGCACCCCGAACAGCTTCGCGCGCCGCATCGCCCGCAATACTCAGCTGTTGCTGCTGGAGGAATCACATGTGGGCCGGGTGCTGGATCCGGCCGGGGGGTCGTGGTTCGTCGAGGATCTCACCGAACAACTGGCCCAGCAGGCCTGGCGGCATTTCCAGTCCATCGAGGCGCACGGCGGTTTCGTCGCCGCCCATGACTATCTGGCCGGCCAGATCGCCGAGCCTGCCGCCCGCCGCACTAACGACATTGCGCATCGCCGCCTCGCGATCACCGGCGTCAACGAATTTGCGAATCTCGAGGAACCCCCGCTGCCACAAGCTGATTCGCTGGGTAACGGCAGAAAACTGGTCCGCTATGCCGCCGGGTTCGAAGCATTGCGCGACCGCTCGGATGGTTTCCTGGCCCGCACCGGCTCACGACCGCAAGCGCTGTTGCTGCCGCTGGGTCCGCTGGCCGAGCACAACATCCGCACGACGTTCGCGGCGAACCTGTTGGCTTCCGGTGGCATCGAGGCGCTCAACCCCGGAACGGTGGATGCGGCCGGTGTGGCAAAGGTTGTGTCGGAGGCGGGGTCGCCGACGGTGGCGGTGATCTGCGGTACCGACAAGCGTTACCGGGACGAGGCCGCCGAGGTGGCACAGGCCGCGAGGAACGCCGGGATAACGCGCGTCTACCTGGCCGGACCGGAAACAGCGCTGGGAGACTCGGCGGGCCCTCGGCCCGATGAGTTCTTGACCGCGAAAATCAATGCGCTGGAAGCTTTGTCGAATCTCCTCACTCGGTTGGGAGCCTAGCCACGATGACGACGACCGCACCTGTTGTCGGCAGTTTCGCCGATGTTCCGCTGCACGGCGATCGCGCCGTGGCGCCGGCCACGGAAATGGGAGTGGAAGAGCTGGTCGCCGCGGCCGCCGCCGCCCATTCCTACCAGCCCGACCAGCTGCACTGGCACACGCCGGAAGGCATTGACGTCAAACCGGTCTACACCGCCGCCGATCGCCGTGCCGCCGCTGCCGAGGGTTACCCGTTGCACAGCTTTCCCGGCGAGCCGCCCTTCGTGCGCGGCCCCTACCCGACGATGTATGTCAACCAGCCGTGGACCATTCGGCAATACGCCGGCTTCTCCACCGCCGCCGACTCCAATGCGTTCTACCGCCGTAACCTGGCCGCCGGCCAGAAGGGCCTGTCGGTGGCCTTCGACCTGGCCACCCACCGCGGCTACGACTCCGATCATCCACGAGTGCAGGGCGATGTCGGAATGGCGGGCGTAGCAATCGATTCCATCCTCGACATGCGGCAGTTGTTCGACGGGATCGACCTGTCGGCGGTCAGCGTGTCGATGACGATGAACGGCGCGGTGCTGCCCATCCTGGCGTTATATGTGGTCGCGGCCGAGGAGCAGGGCGTGCCGCCGGAGAAGCTGGCCGGCACCATCCAGAACGACATTCTCAAAGAATTCATGGTCCGCAACACCTACATCTATCCGCCCAAGCCGTCCATGCGGATCATCTCCGACATCTTCGCCTACACCAGCGCGAAAATGCCAAAGTTCAACTCCATCTCGATTTCCGGCTACCACATCCAGGAGGCCGGTGCCACAGCCGCTTTGGAGCTTGCCTACACCCTGGCCGACGGTGTCGACTACATCAAGGCCGGCCTGGACGCCGGCTTGGACATCGACACGTTCGCCCCCCGACTGTCCTTCTTCTGGGGAATCGGGATGAACTTCTTCATGGAGGTGGCCAAGCTGCGCGCCGGCCGCCTGCTGTGGAGTGAGCTGGTGGCCAAATTCGAGCCTCAAAGCGCCAAATCGCTGTCGCTGCGCACCCATTCGCAGACCTCGGGCTGGTCGCTCACGGCACAGGACGTGTTCAACAACGTGGCCCGCACCTGCATCGAGGCGATGGCCGCAACCCAGGGCCACACTCAGTCGTTGCACACCAACGCCCTCGACGAGGCGTTAGCGCTGCCCACCGACTTCTCGGCACGCATCGCCAGAAACACCCAGCTGCTGCTGCAGCAGGAATCGGGCACCACCCGGCCCATAGATCCCTGGGGCGGTTCCTATTACGTCGAGTGGTTGACCCATCAGCTCGCCCAGCGGGCAAGGGCCCACATCGAGGAGGTCGCCGAGCACGGTGGCATGGCGGCGGCCATCAGCGACGGGATTCCCAAACTGCGCATCGAGGAAGCGGCCGCCCGCACCCAGGCCCGCATCGATTCCGGCCAGCAGCCGGTGATCGGGGTGAACAAGTACCGGGTCGACGAGGAGCAACAGATCGAGGTGCTCAAGGTCGACAACACCCGGGTGCGCGCCGAACAGCTGGCCAAATTGCGGGAGCTGCGGGCCGGCCGCGACCAGGCGGCGGTCGACGCCGCGCTGGGCGAACTGACCCGCGCCGCGGCGGCTCATGGCCGCGCCGGGGAAGACGGGCTGGGCAATAATCTGCTGGCGTTGGCCATCAATGCAGCTCGCGCCAAGGCCACCGTCGGCGAGATCTCCGACGCGCTGGAAAAGGTATACGGGCGTCACCAGGCCGAGGTCCGTACCATCGCCGGCGTCTACCGTGACGAGGTCGGAAAGGCCCCTAATATCGCTGCCGCAACCGAGCTAGTAGAGAAATTCGCCGAGGCCGACGGTCGCCGGCCTCGGATCCTGGTGGCCAAGATGGGCCAGGACGGCCACGACCGCGGTCAGAAGGTGATTGCCACCGCATTCGCCGACATCGGGTTCGACGTCGACGTCGGATCGCTGTTCTCCACGCCGGAGGAGGTCGCCCGCCAGGCGGCCGATAACGATGTCCACGTGATCGGTGTGTCCTCGCTGGCCGCCGGGCATCTCACACTGGTGCCCGCGCTGCGCGATGCGCTGGCCACGGTGGGTCGGCCCGACATCATGATCGTGGTCGGCGGTGTCATCCCGCCCGGTGACTTCGACGAGCTCTACGCCGCCGGGGCGACTGCCATCTACCCGCCCGGGACGGTGATCGCCGACGCCGCCATCGGCCTGCTGCAGAAGTTGGCCGAGCGTCTGGGATACGACCTGGACTAGTGGCCGGCCAAATCCTTCCCGCGACCGTAACGCTGTGGCAAATTTCGAGACCACCGTGGGCGTGCTTACTCGCCGTGCCGTTACGTTCGGCGCCTGCGACGAGGCATCCCCGATGACCACCGAACAACTCGCGGAGGCCATCCGACGCGGCGACCGCGCCGCACTGCCACGGGCCATCACCCTGCTGGAGTCCACCCGCAAAGACCACCGGGAGCAGGCGCAACAGCTGCTGCTGGCCTTGCTGCCGGATTCCGGCAAGGCGCATCGCGTCGGCATCACCGGCGTTCCCGGCGTGGGCAAGTCGACCGTCATCGAGGCGCTCGGGATGCACCTGATCCAGCAGGGGCACAAGGTGGCGGTGCTGGCGGTCGACCCGTCATCGACGCGCACCGGCGGCTCGATCCTGGGCGACAAGACGCGGATGGCGCGACTGGCCATGCACCCGGACGCCTACATCCGGCCCTCGCCCACCTCCGGGACCTTAGGCGGTGTAGCAAAGGCCACCAGGGAAACGGTCGTGCTGTTGGAAGCCGCCGGTTTCGACGTGATCCTGATCGAAACGGTCGGCGTCGGCCAGTCCGAGGTCGCGGTCGCCAACATGGTCGACACCTTCGTCCTGCTGACCCTGGCGCGTGCCGGCGACCAGTTGCAGGGCATCAAAAAGGGTGTGCTGGAGCTCGCCGACATTGTGGTGGTGAACAAGGCCGACGGCGAACACCTGCGCGATGCGCGGATCGCTGCCCGGGAGCTGTCCGGGGCGATGAGATTGATCCATCCTCGTGAAACACTATGGCTGCCACCGGTTCTCACAATGAGCGCAGTCGAGGGCGCCGGATTGACCGAATTGTGGGACACCATCGAGCGTCATCGCCGGGTGCTCACCGAGGCTGGAGAGTTCGACGCCCGGCGGCGCGAGCAGCAGGTCGACTGGACGTGGCGACTGGTCCGCGACGCGGTACTGGACCGGGTGCTGTCGCACCCGGAGGTGCGTAAGATCCGCTCGGATGTGGAGTGCCAGGTCCGAGCCGGCGAGTTGACCCCGGCGTTGGCGGCCCAGCAAATACTCCAGGCGGCATCGTCCTAACGGAACGGTAAATATAATTCGGGTTTGACACTGGCCTCTGTGAAATCCAAGTAAATTCAAAGGTGTGACGGTAGACATCGGAGTCAATCGACGCGCGGTTCCTTTCCGCGATGACCCTGACGCAGGTCATCGGCTGTCCGGCGCGGCGGACTCCCACTTCGCATGCGTCGTTCGTTTCTTTTCGAGCATGTTTCCCGCCCGTCGGACCGGCGGCGGGGCGCTGACGGTGTATCTGGACGGGCAACCCGTCGTCGACGTCTGGAAAGGGTGGGCCGACCGGCGCGGCGAGGTGCCGTGGTCGGCTGACAGCGCGCCGATGGTGTTCTCGGCAACCAAAGGCATGGCCGCCACGGTCATCCACCGGCTGGCCGATCGGGGGCTGATCGACTACGACGCCCCGGTCGCCGAGTATTGGCCGGAATTCGCGGCCAACGGCAAGGCGAAACTCACGGTCCGCGACGTGATGAGGCACCATGCCGGTCTGTCAGGTCTGCGCGGCGCCACCATGGACGATTTGATGGATCACGTCGTGATGGAAGAGCGGCTGGCAGCTGCGGCTCCCGGCCGCCTGCTGGGCAAATCGGCATATCACGCGTTGACCTTCGGCTGGCTGATGTCCGGGCTCGCCAGGGCCGTCACCGGAAAGAGCATGCGCATCCTGTTCCGCGAGGAACTCGCGGAGCCACTCGACACCGACGGCTTTCACCTGGGTCGTCCGCCGGCCGGATCACCCACCCGCGCAGCCGAGATCATCATGCCGCAGGATGTCGCCGCCAACCCGGTGCTGACCTACGCGATGCACAAGATCGCCAACCAGTTCTCCGGCGGATTCCGCTCAATGTACTTCCCGGGCGTCCTGGCCGCCGTCCAGGGCGACATCCCGATGCTGGACGCCGAGATCCCCGCCGCCAACGGGGTGGTGACGGCGCGGGCGCTGGCCAAGATGTACGGTGCGATCGCCAACGGCGGCGAGATCGACGGCACCCGGTTCTTGTCGCGCGAGCTGGTCGCGGGGCTGACCGGTGAACGGCGGCTTCGGCCGGATCGGAATCTGTTCGTGCCGATGGCCTTCCACCTGGGCTATCACAGTTTCCCGATCGGCAATCTGATGCCGGGGTTCGGGCATGTCGGCATGGGCGGCTCGGTCGGTTGGACCGACCCGGCGACCGGGGTGGCGTTCGCCTTGGTGCACAACCGGTTGCTGACCCCGCTGGTGGCGACCGACCACGCCGGTTTCGTCGCCGTCTACGCCCTGATCCGGCAGGCTGCGGAGAAGGCGCGCAAGCACGGCTACCAGCCGGTGACGGGATTCGGCGCGCCGTATTCCCCCGAGCCGGGAGCTGTCGCAGGCTAGTAGCTACGAATCTTCCAGGCGGAAGCCAACTTTCATAGTCACCTGAAAGTGGCCGACGGCGCCGTCGACCAGGTGGCCGCGCACCGACTCGACCTCGAACCAGTCCAGGCTGCGCATGGTCTGCGCCGCTCGATCGAGGCCGTTGCGGATCGCGGCGTCGATTCCATCGGGTGAACTCCCGACGATCTCGATAACGCGGTAGGTGTGATTGCTCATCGCGTCCCCTTGTGTTCGGTGGTTGACGGCGCCTCTAAAGGCCTTGGAGGCCCGGAAGGCCCGACCCATCATCTTGCTGCACTGCCGGCCGGGTGAGGTACCGACGCGCCTGCCCGCTGATGAGAACGCTGGAACTCGGCTGGTGATTACGGATTGACGCGCATTTCGTAGAAGCGCAGTCGTGCGGTGGGGTCGTGCTGACCCAAGGATCGGGTTCGGCCGACACCGATTGTGTGGGAGTGGATCTTGAGGTTGGTGGCAGTGACCGAATCCGGCGTGTTGACCAGAAATGGCTCGGCGGCATTGCCGGCGGTGAGGCGGTAGCTGACCCCGTCGAGGACCACCGTGAAAGTGGTCAGCGGAATGAGCGATCCCATGAAGAGCCTGTCGACGATGGTCCGGTCCAAGTCGATGCCCACCAAGACCGCCGTATGGGGGCGGGTCGGTGCGGGCACTGTGACCGAATTACCATCGCGCACAACGACTTCCGAGATCGGAACGAGCGGTCCGCAGCGGGGTTGACTGCGTGCCAGCAGCTCCCAGTGGTTTTCGGCGCCGCGTACGCCAAAGTCGCACAGCAGCGAACGTGAATACAGCGGGTTTTCCTGCACGTCGAGGCGGTCGTTGATGCCGGTGGCGGGCGAGGTCGGGGACTGTCGCGACACCACGAATTGTGGCCCGTCTCCCAGGGTTTCGCTGTTCAGTCTGTCCAGCGCGGGTGTATAGGCCGAGTAGGTCTGGAAAACGGGTGCGGGGCGCCAGTCGAAGTCATACGCCCATACGACCGAAGTCTCGTCGGGGTCTACATGGACTGCCGCGGACCCGATGGTCTTGACGAAGCGTTCGGGAATGCCGTAATGCCGGCGCTGGCGCGCTTTGCTGTCTCGGATGTGCGCCGCCGCGCGACCGGGGAAGGCGAGCGTGGCCAGGCGATCCATGGCGCGCACGGGAGCCTGTAGCACCGCAACGGGCCGCTGTTCGATCACCAACGTCCCGGCGAGGAACACGACGAGGATCAGCACCGCGGCGATTTCGAACCGACGCCGAACAATTCCGTAGAGCGGGGTGATGGCCACCGTGATAATCATCAGGCCCAGCAGCGCGGAAAAGTGATTGGTGTCGTAGCGTCCGAACGCGCTCTTGGCGATCAGCACCGATGTGACGGCGACGAGCACCGCGTAGCTGCGTGGGATCAGCCGGCCGCCGCGCACCAGCATTGCGCAAACCACCACGAGCCATGCAACGGTGAGCAGCACCGCGCCGACGGCATCGAGTGGGACGGGTACGGCCTGCCCCTCGATGTAGCCGGAGACGATCTGGCCGCTGTAACGAAGCCAGACCGGCAGGTTCCCCAGTCGCTGACCCGCCAGCAGCCACCAGATCGGGATGGACACCGCGAAAGCGGTCACCGTTACGCAGTGGCGCCCCAGAGCTCTCCAGTCCCGCAGGATCGACGCCGCCAGCGCGATAATCGCGATGACCGGTCCGGTGTTGAACTTCACCAGCAGCTCAAAGCCGCCGACCGCGGCCAGCGCGACGGACGTGATGAACACCGTCGACCGCTTCAGGTCATCGTGCAAGAGCAGCGGGCCGGCCCACGCGAACGCGGCCAAAACGACCACCTCGGGGTACATGGAACCCAGCAGGATCGCGGTGATGCCGGTCGTCACGAACGCGCCGACCAGCGACGTCGTCGCCGGGTAGCGCCGACTCAGGGCCGCCGCGATGCCGAGGAACAGCGCGGCGATGACGCCAACCTGGTAGAGCGTCGCGAGCACCGCCTGCTGGGTCGAGTAGTAGGCGGTGTTCTGCAGGAATGCCAGCGGGCCGTAGGTGAAAACAATCTCGGGACCCCACGCGAGGTGGTGAATCCGGGCCAGCGCGACCGCGGCCTCCCAGGAGGGATCGACCCCGATGTCGGCGTCGACCGACGACTGCGGCCAAAACAGGACGGCGGTGACCAGTGCGGCGAGGCACCGTTGCCAACGAGCCGACCCCCAACCGGCCGTCGAATACCACGTCTTTACGCGGCCGGCGCGCGTTGCCACCATTCCTGCAAGCTATCGATTCAGGTGCGGATTTCGCGGAACAGCCATCGATCTAGGATCAGATAGCGACCGATCCACACGAGGCCGAAGCCGAGCATTTGAACCAGGAACACCACGATGCCGTGGACGGTTGTGGTGTGACCGGCCATTGCGTTATCGACCAGGTAGGTGAAGTACGTGGCCAGTCCGACTGCCAGCATCACCGCCGTCCAGAACACCAGCACCTGGTGATGGAGGTTCATGGCGGACTTCTTGCCCGACGCCACGCGCCAGACAAAGTGCTTGTTGGCGAAGAAGTTGGGAACCGTGGCGATGGCTGCTGCCAGCAGCGAAGCGATGGTGTAGCTGTTCAGCCACGGACCCAAGACCTGGATGAGACCTTGCCCGATGGGCAGAAAGACCAGCGCTACGGCCGTGTAGCGCAACTTCTTGCGCGCTTCGTCGGTATAGCGCGCTTCGCCGGTATAGGAGGTGTTGGTGTGCGCGACCAAGCCCCCGGCGAGCTCCATGGTGGACCAAGGTACTAGGGCTCGCGTCGCCTCGGGACAGAACCAGAGAATCGGAGCGCCGGAACTTTGTCATTCAAAAGACAAGCTCGGCGCCTACGTGAAATGCTGTGGCGAAAGGCTGCCGCCGTCAACGGAGCCGCGGGGGATCGGCCTTTTGGTTCGTGCGAAATGCCGCGGGGTCGGGCGTTGATCTCGTAGGCTCCAACACCATCTATACAGGCGACGATTGGTTTTGTTATGGTCCAGCACCCTGGACCAGACCGGGAACAGGAAGGGGAGGCGACGGTTCACGTGACGACTCAACCCGCTGAGCGTATTTGCATTGTCGGTGGCGCCGGGCATGTCGGACTACCGTTGGCGCTGGTGTTGGCGGATGAGGGCTTCACCGTCGACATCTTGGACACCAACGCCGAGGCGTTGCGGACCATCATGGCCGGACGGATGCCCTTCATCGAAAACGGTGCCGAGGATCTGCTCAAGCGGCTGTTGCCGACCGGGCGGATCAGCGCGAGCACCGATTCATGGGTGGTCAGGAATTCCGACATCGTGATCTGCGTCGTCGGCACACCGGTCGATGAATACCTGACGCCGCAGGCGCACACGTTCTTTCGCATCATCGACGAGATCAGCCCCTACTTCCAGGACGGGCAGACGCTCATCCTGCGAAGCACGGTCTACCCGGGACTGAGTCAGCGTGTCCAGGATATGTTCGCCGAGCGTGGGATCGGCGTTCACGTCACCTTCTGTCCCGAGCGGATCGCGCAGGGACATTCGATCCGGGAGTTGCGGATCATTCCGCAGGTCATCAGTGGGTTCGACGCCGAGGGTCGGCGGGTGGTGCGCGAGCTCTTCTCGCGAATCACCACCGAGATCATCGAGGTAGAGCCGCAGGAAGCCGAGCTGGCCAAACTGTTCTGCAACAGCTACCGCTATATCCAGTTCGCGGTTGCCAACCAGTTCTATCTGCTCAGCCGCGAAGCCGGGCTCGATTTCGACCGCGTCCACCATGCGGCCACGTACAAGAATTTTCGGGTCGACAGCCTGCCCCGGGCCGGGCTGGCGGCCGGCCCGTGCCTGCTGAAGGACACCATGCAGCTCGCGGCATTCAGCAACAACAATTTCATGCTCGGGCACGCGGCCATGCTCATCAACGAGGGTCAGCCGCAGTTCATCGTCAACATGCTCAAGCGCCGGGTTAACCTGCGCGACAAGACCGTTGGCATCCTGGGTATGACGTTCAAGGCCGATTGCGACGACACCCGCGACTCGCTCAGCTTCAAACTGCGGCATCTGCTGATGCTGGAAGCCAAGGAAGTACTGCTGCACGATCCGTTCTTGGAGGGCAAGGACTACTACCCCCTGGACACCGTGGTGGATCGTGCGGACGTCATCGTGGTCGGCGTTCCCCACTCGGCCTACCGAGGCCTTTCGGTACCGCGTGGCAAGATCGTCGAGGATGTCTGGGGATGCCTCGATGTGAGTGAGCTTGACACGCAAGCGCTCAATGGAGCCCAGTTGGCTACCTTGGGACCGGAAGCGGTGGCCCGGTGAGGATCCTGGTAACCGGCAGTGCCGGATTCATCAACGGCTATGTCGTCGAAGAGCTGCTGCGCGCCGGCCACGATGTCGTCGGGATCGACAATTACTCGAAATACGGGCCGGTCAGGAAAAGCTACGACGACCACCCTCGGTACCACTTCGTCGAGGGTGACGTCAAAGACGTCGACCTGATGTTCCGGCTGGTCGAAGGCTGCGATCAGATGGTGGCCAGCGCGGCCCGCATCGGTGGTATCACCTATTTCCACGAGTACGCCTACGACCTGCTGGCCGAAAATGAGCGAATTGCGGCCGCCCACTTCGACACTGCAATCTATGCGTATCGCAAGGGCTGGCTCAAGAAGATCAACGTGATCAGTTCGTCGATGGTGTTCGAGAACGCCACCGTCTTCCCGACGCCGGAAAAGCACATCACCGAATGCCCGCCTCCGACAAGCACTTACGGGTTCCAGAAGCTAGCCTGTGAGTATTTCGCGCATGGCGCTTACGAGCAGTATGGACTGCCGTACACCATCATCCGCCCGTTCAACTGTGTCGGCACCGGCGAGCAGCGCGCGCTGGGTGGGCATGAAATCCCCAGCGGGAACGTCAAACTCGCGATGAGTCATGTGGTGCCGGATCTGATTCAGAAGGTGGCCAAAGACCAGGACCCGCTGCACATTCTCGGCGACGGTACCCAGATACGGCACTACACCTACGGTGGTGACCTGGCGCGCGGCATCCGCATCTGCATGGAGCACCCGGCCGCGCTCAACGGCGACTTCAACCTGTCCACGCCCGAGGCCACCACGGTGCTGGAACTGGCCGAGGTGATCTGGCGCAAAATGCGGCCCGACACTCCGTTTCGCTACGAAAGCGATCCGCCGTTCGAGCATGACGTGCAGCTGCGCTCGCCCGACGTCCACAAGGCATCGGAGGTACTCGGCTTCGAGGCGACAACTACCCTGGACGCCATGCTCGACGAGGTCATACCCTGGGTTGTCGACGCCGTCAAGGCGGGGACCATCTGACGTGTGTGGGTTGTATCCGCTAGGACGCCATGCGTATCGCGGGTGAGCCCGATCTTCAACAGCTCTACCATAACCGGTTCGGCCATGCCCGGGAAGCGCGATCGGCCATCTGGGGCGTGCTGGTCCGCGACTTCTTCCAGGCATGGATCAGGCGCAGCGACACGGTGCTGGACTTGGGTTGTGGTTACGGCGAATTCCTCAACCAGGTGAGTGCCGCCCGCCGGATCGGCGTCGATCTGAACCCCGACAGTGCCGGCATGCTCGAGGCCGGCGTCGAGTTCCACCACGGTAGCGCAGACGATCTGAGCTTCCTCGAAGATGACTCGGTGGATGTGGTCTTCACCAGCAACCTGCTCGAGCATCTGCCGAGCAAGGTCGAAGTCGAACGCACCATCGCCGAGGCCCGCCGGGTGCTGAAACCGGGTGGGCACTTCATCGCCATGGGGCCCAATATTCGCTTCGTCGGCGGCGACTACTGGGACTTCTGGGATCACACCGTGCCGATCAGCGACCGCTCGCTGATCGAGCTGCTGGAATCCAACCAGCTCAAGATCGTCGATACCTATGACCGGTTCCTGCCGTACACGTCGAGGTCGCCGTGGCCGCAGGCGCCGCCCTTGGTGCGACTGTACCTGCACTCCAAGATCATGTGGCCGGTCTTCGGTAAGCAGTTCGTGATCCGCGCCCGCAAGGCCCGGGCAGCGGCCGGAAGCGAGCGGCTGGTGAGCGTGGTCATCCCGGTCTACAACGAGGGCGAGAACATTCAGATCTGCGTCCGCAGACTCGCCCAGGCGCTCGCGGACATGCCTCATGAACTGTTGGTCTGCTATGACTTCGACGAGGACACGACGCTGCCGGCGCTGGCGGCCATGCCCGACAAGCCGGCCACCGTCCGACTGGTCCGCAACTCCATCGGCAAGGGCGTGGCCAATGCGCTGATCGCCGGCTTTGCCGCGGCCCGGGGTGATGTCGTGGTCACCAGCATGGCCGACCTGTCCGATCCGCCGTCGGCAATTCCGTTGATGGCAGCCAAGATTCGCGACGAGGCGGCCGACATCGTCAGCGGGTCCCGGTACATGCCCGGCGGCTCCCAAACCGGGGGACCGCGGATGAAGACCCTGATGTCACGCACGGCCGGGCTGAGCTTGCATTACCTGGGCCGGGTGCCGACGCATGATGCCACCACCAACTTCCGCGCTTACAGCCGCCGTTTCCTCGACGATGTCCCGGTGGAGAGTCTGCGGGGGTTCGAAGTGGGGCTGGAACTCACGACGAAGGCGCACCTGTTGGGCTATCGGGTCGACGAGGTACCCAGCAGCTGGGAGGACCGCACCGCCGGCACCAGCAAGTTCGACTTGGCGGGTTGGCTGCCGGCGTATCTGCACTGGTACGGGCTGGCCATGCGGCGGCCGATGTTGCGCTGGACGGGCGGTGGGCTGGCAGCGATCGCAGCCGCACAGCTTGTGCGCCGTCATCGACTGGGCGACTCTGACGAGAGCTCAGCGCGAAAGGCCCCGTAGCTGAAGTGAATTGGAGCTAACCCAGAGGCGTGCTAACGGCGCCACCTACCGCCGTGTCATGCCAGTAATGGCTCGTTTTTTCCAGCTAAATGGTCAATTGTTTTGGCAGAAAGTGGCCATATACCTACTTGGCTCCGTCTACACTTCATCTGCATGAAGCCCCTTGCAGTGGTTGCCGGTGCGCTACTGCTTTCAGCGTGCGGGGGAGGTACGAACACCACAGCCTCGACGGTGACCATCACGCAAACTGTCACGGTACAGGCCACCGCCCCGCAAACGGCGGGTGATCTCAAGCCGCCGCCACCTGCGGGTTCCAAGACCGTCATTGACCCCTTCGGCACATATACCGGTGTGATCGACAGGGACGGCACCTATCTGGTCGGAATGGACATCATGCCGGGGATGTATCGCACAGCCGGTGGGACGATATGTAATTGGGCGCGGCTGCGTAGCCTTGATACCAACGACGTCATCGATAGCTGGAAGGGCAGCGGTCCGCAGCGAATCCAGATCCAGGAGAGTGACACCGCGTTCTTGACGCAAAACTGCGGTACCTGGCAGATGGTGCATGTCCCGAGCGTCACGGGACTCGGGTGACGATCCATTCCAGGGTGAGCGGGTCGCGCTGTGCCTCAACCAGTTGGGTATGTGCCTATGGCCGTTGATGCGGCCCGCGAGGCGGGCCTCACAAACTCTGATGAGAAGTGTGCTGGAAGCTCGCCGCACAACTCGGAGACGAGCTGCCCGGAGCGAAGCGACGAACTCCTTGGAGATCGTCGCCCCGGTCGACCCAAAGCGCAAATTCTTCTGGATTCATTGTCGGTGTGCCGCAGTCGGGTGAGCAGGGCCTCGGGACGAGTCGGAACATGGTTCTCGACGACGACATGGGGCTCCGCCTTGTGGCAGCGAGCTCTGGTGGCTGTCATCGCTGCTGTCATCTTCTGGCCACAACCATCGGTCGACCCTAGCGTTGGGCTCGATCCGTCGTGGCAGGCTGGGCTCGCTCTGGCCCGAATTGACCATATTGCGTGGGGTCGCGAATTGGTATTCACGTACGGGCCCCTGGGCTTCCTGCGAACCAGCGCCTATTACTCATTCGAGCAGTCACTGCTCGCCACGATCTGCCAGGTAATCATCATCGCCGCACTGTTCCTCGGCATCGCGGCAGCCCTGCGCCTGCGCCACTCTCCGCTGACATCGCTCGTCGGCGCGTTCGTGCTGACCGGCATCCTCACCGTCCTGCACCTCGGCCACGGTTTGGCTTTCAGAGGTTTTTCCTCCCTGGAAATGATGTATCCCGAGCTGGCCGTTCTCGCGGCGTTCGTGTGGGCGAGCGTGCCCCTATTGCAGCGCGAGCCCAAGCGATCGACGGTGTTCACGACCTGCGCCGTGCTCGGTGCCGTCGCAGGGTTTCAGCTGTTGATGAAATTCAACACCGGCCTCGCGATCATGGTTATCGCGTTGGCGACGTCGGTGCTGCTCGGTTGGAAAGCTGTCGGCCGGCATTGCGCAACGGTAGCCGCATTCGCGGTGTCCACCCTCATTTGGTGGGTGCTCGCCGGCCAACGACCGGGAGACCTTCCGTCATGGCTTCGGGGCAGCGCCGCGATTGCATCGGGTTACACCGACGGGATGGCGACCGCGCCGCTCCCGCAGTGGGCCTTGCCTTCAGTCGTATTGAGCCTCGCCTGGATGGGTGGGCTCTGCGTGATGTTCGTACGGGGAGGCCACGAGATACCGCGCCGCTACCTGGTGCTCGTTGTCCTCGCGTCGCTGATCGCCGGAAAGGCCGCGTTCGGACGTTTCGAACCGTGGCACTTCGCCATTCTGGTCGGCGTGATAGTTGTTGCGCTGGCCATCACGCCCTGGCCCAGGGCTCGCCGTCGTACGTTGGTGGTGATTGCCCTGGCAGTCGCTTTGGTTGTTGTGGTCGACCTTGGGGGGATCCCCGCTCTGTCCGATCGCGGTGTGTTGGCCATGCAGGCACCGGTGCAAGCGGTGGACCGCATTGTCACGTTCGCCTCGCCCGGTCATGTGCAGCAAAAAATCGAACAAGCCAAGGCACGCCAGCGCGCACTTTATGGCATCCCGGACCGCTTCATCAAGACGATCGGCTCGAGCACGGTCCACGTTGACCCCCACGAGATTTCGGCCGTGTGGGCCTACGATCTGGCGTGGCGCCCGACACTGGTCTTCCAGACATATCAGGCCCTCACGCCCATGCTCGATGCTCTCAACGGCGAATCACTCACTAACGGGCCGGAATTCGTGCTGTCCCGGCTATCGCCGGCCTCGCCCGCCGTCGGCATCGACGGCCGGCTTGGCGTGCAAGAATCCCCGCTGTATTCGCGTGCCCTGCTGTGCAACTACACGCTGAGCGGCATCGAAAACCGCTGGGCGCTATTCAGACACACCGCCCCCCACTGCGGACCGCTCACCAAGCTGTCGGAGGCGTCCATGCGGGAAGACCATGCGGTTCCGATTCCCGCCCCCAGCGCACCGGATAGGGCGGTGCTCGTTGGAATCGACCTGGATCAGACCTTTGCCGACCGCTACTTCCACGGAAAGATCGCTCCACTGAGCACCTTCACGCTCGTGGTCGACGGGGTCACCTACCGCCTCATCGCGAAGAACGCAGCCGAGCCATTTCTCGTCAACACCCCTGCTTCGGTAGCCGACACGAATCTTCAGATCCACGCCCACACCATTGGTGTCGGCCGCACCGTAAACCTCAATGAGCCCTCGGTTACTGCACGACTGCGCTTTTATGAGATGCGCGTTGGACCGTAGGCCGCGGCCCAGGCATGCCGTTCAGAGTGGTTGGTTCCCGGCAGCGGAACGACTGCGATGTGGAGGATCGCTGTCAGCCGATACTCCTCTTTCGCCGTAGCGGGACAACGCGTTCACTATATTGTCTCCGGGGGTAGGCTCGGCAGCTCGCTTTGCTGCAGTTTCGTCCCGAACCGAGGGGAGCACGCGTGAGTCGACTTGTCGAGGTGTTGCGGGGCGCGGTTACCGCGACTCGAGATCAAGCGTTGGCGGTCAGTCGCGAATCCGAACGCACGCTCCTGCTCGGCACCGTCTTGCTGGGGTCGGCGTTATCGGCGGCAGTTGGCTTCGTTCTCGCCCAGTACTACTCCGTCGACGTGCTTACCTCTCTCTTTATGGCCGCCAAGGACTGCTGGCTTGACTGGGGCAGGCAAATGGGCACGCACTGCTTCAGTGACTACGGAATGACCTTGGGATTCGGGATGCGGCCCAATCCCTGGGAGCCCTACCCGCTGCGCTTACCCTGGAACAACTACGAGGCGGGAGGAGGGGCCGGCTATCCGCCGGCGGGGATGCTGCCGCAAATGCTGTTCGGCGCTCTCGGTAAATGGCTGCATGCCCCGCGGCTAGGGTTCTGGGGCTACCAGCTCCTTTTGACGGGTGCAGTCTTTACCCCCGCGGTCTGGGCGGCGCGCGGTGCTCGCGGGCTGGAGCGCGTGGTCGTCTTTGTGGCGTTGGGCGCCCTGGCCATTCCGGTGTGGGGGGTGATCGATCGAGGCAACTCGGTGGGATTCATAGCGCCGATCGGGCTGGTTTTTCTGGTGGCGCTGCGCCGGCAACGATGGGGACTGGTGGCGATCATGGTGGTTCTGGCCACGCTGCTGAAACCACAGTTCGTACTGCTCGCTGTGGCGTTGTTCGCGGCCCGACAATGGCGCATGGGTGGCATCGCCGCCGTCGGGGTTGTGATTTCCAACTTTGTTCCATATCTGCTGTGGCCACGCGACTTTCCGAAAACCATCGCGCAGTCGGCCCGCAGCCTCCTCAATTACAGCAGTTCGGTCGACACGCTCGTGGGGCCGTATAACGTGTCATTCGCGAGAGGAATTTTCTTCATTCCGGATAAGCTCCACGACCCGCAGTGGGGCTATGTATCGAACGGCTTTCTTGATGTCGCCCGATCGCTCATCGGGTATGTCCTGCTCTTGTTGGTCGTTGTCTCCGTGCTGGCTCTCGGGCGACGCATCTCCCCGGTCATGGGGGGCATCGCGCTGTTGACCACCGCGTGTCTGTTTCCCGGCCTGGTATTCAACTACTACCTGGTGTTCGCCCTACCGATCGCGGCGCTGGTGGTCCGCGACCCCGAAGGGCCGCCGGAGTCCGGGATTTTCGACGGGTTTGCGACCCTGGGTGACCGCCGCCGCGTGATCGGCATCTGCGTGAGCCTTGCCGCGGCCCTGTCGATCGTCCGCATCCCGCTGCCCGGCCCGCCGATGATGTCGCCGCTCGCGGGTCAGCTGGGCGTTGTCGGGATCGTCGGCTACACACCGATTGTGCACACCACGGCGGAGTTGGCGCCGCTGTTGTGGCTGATCGCATGCGCGGCGATCATCGTCTCGTATGCGCGAAGACCGGATGCCGGCGCCCAGGCGAATATCCCTGCCGCCACTTCGGCCGTGGGCGAACCCATACCGGCTGCCGTGTCGCCGGGGGACGGCAAGTGAACCGGCCTCTCGTGCTACGAGATCGGCGATGGCTGTAACGGTCGCGCCGCTTTACGTCGGCGAAGTCTCGTCTTGAGCGTCGACGATGTGCACGTCGGCGGCGCCGCGCCGGAAGGAAAAGTACCGGTGGCCAACGTAGTTGAGCGCCAGGATGGGCACAAAGATGATCGCTTGCGCCGGGATGCGGTGCAGGCCCAGCTCGACCAGCACAGTCAGGGCGACGGCGTTGAGGCCAAACGTGGTGAGGTAGACACTTTCGAACCGCACGAGGTCACGCAGTACGTGGCCGCGAACGCGGAACACTAACCGACGATGCATCACGAACGCGAACAGCACGCTCAGTACGTGGGAGATGCCGACCGTCACCAGCGACCCGGCGATCGTGCCGAACCGGCGGTCGACGAAATGGCCCACGGTCTGCGAGCAGGCGACGAAGATGCCGAACCCGACGACGGTGTTGACTGCTCCGACCACTAGGAAAGCTACGCGCTGGTCGCGGACAAGCCGGATCAACGGCCCCGGCGGCGACGATTCGAGCGGCAAATCGAATTCAGTCATCCGACACATTCGAATGGGTCGAGTGAGCCCGGCTCACCCATAAGCGCGTCGGCGCCGCCATGCATATGCCCCTCCCAGTCGATCATTCATGCCATGGCATCGCTCAAGCGAAACGGATATCCCAGCCGTGCCCATGCCATCCCTCACCCTGTTTTCGGAGGGCTCCTCAGCCAAACATGCGAAGTACCCCGTCATCTCGACTCAGGCAACCCGGTCACCCGGGGACGCGCCCAGCGAAGACGGTCTGGGCGCCTGTGCCGTCGTCGGCGACTTCGTAGACCTCGGGCTCGAAGCCCGCCTCGCGGACATAATCAACGATGTCGCGGCCGAACTCGGTGAACGCCAACAAATCGGCCCCCACCGGAATGAACCGGTAAGCTCCGCTACCCCTACCGTGGTAGAGGGGCGGCATCAGGTGCATGATCTCGCCGTCATCGCCTACGCGGGCACGCGCTTCCGTAGTCGTACGCGTCCAGACCACCGGCACCGTGAAGACATGACGTCCTCCAGGCCGCAGCACTCGCCGCGTCTCGGCCAGTGCGGTGCGGAAGTCGGGAACGTGCTCGAGAGTGTCAGACGACAGGACCAGGTCAAAGGCAGCATCGGGGTAGGTAAAGCGACACATGTCTTCGTTACGGACGCCGTCAATGATTTCGCCCAGACGCTGCGGCCCCCGGTAAGCGGAGAAAGACAGCCGCGGCAGCCGACGCAACAGGACATGCAGCGATCCGAGCGAGCCGATCGTGTTTACTTCGGCGATGTCCAGGGCGCGAAACGCCGGATCCTCGATCAGTTCGGAGAACGACCCACACCCGGGCGGACCGTAGAGACCGATGAGGACCTCGGCGATCCGCCTCACTCTCAGGTTGCTGCAGCAAAACCGGCAGAACATGCTCTCGCGCAAGATGTTCGCCCGCGACACGGTGGAATCGGCCCAAAAGGCATGCACGTCGTCCGGGATGGTCCAGGAATTGAAGGCGAACCTGGTATCGGTGCCGCAGACCACGCAGCGGCCCGCTTTGTCGGCGCGTCGGTCGCGCGGCGGGCGCAGGTTGAGCAGCACAGGTCGCCCCACTCGCGCTTTCACCGCCGCCGCCACGCCCGCGGGGTTCAAAGTGATCATGACTCGCTCTCCATTTAGTAAGCGGTGTTTGCGGTGTAGACAGATATTCGTACTATGTTGGTCCACAATCGCGGACGTGCCGCGCAATATGTGAGAAGCCTAGCGCCCGAGTTAGTTAGGAACTAAATTGCTGCCCATGACCGCGGTCGTTGCCCCGGTGCTGCCGGCGGTGGAGGATTTGCCGCCGGTTTTCATCCCGCTGCCGCAACTGGTCATCGTCACGGCGACCGTCGTAAACAGCTGGTCCACTCCCGGGGCGTCGATTCGCCGTGATTCCATCGAATGCCGACCCGCTGAGCAGCGGGAGACAGCGTCGTGACGCCCTTGGTATCGGTGGTCGTGCCGGTTTACAACGGCATCGCGACAATTGATGCAACGATGCAGTCGCTTTTGGCGCAGACATTCCGTGACTTCGAACTGCTGGTTTCGGACAACATGTCCACCGACGGCACCTGGGAGGCCCTGCAGCGTTACACCGTCGACCCCCGGGTCCGGTTGATCCGACACGCGTCTAACGTTGGACCAACGGTGAACTTCAAGACCGTCACCGACCTAGCCACTGGCGAATTCATCAAGGCGGTCTGTGCCGATGACGTGTTGTATCCGGATAACCTCGAGGTGCTGGTGAAAGAGCTAGCAGCTCACCCTTCAGCGGTGGTGGCCGTCAGTTCCAGAGATGTTATCGATGCCACAGGGAGGATCGTGCTTCGCAACCGCGGATTGGCCGGACTCCGCGGTGAAATCGCCGGTCCTGACGCTATCCGGCGCAGCGTGCTCGCTGGCACCAACATTTTCGGCGAACCACCATCGGCCTTGTTCAGGCGCAGGCCCTTTGTTGACGCCGGTGGTTGGGATGTTCGCTTCCCCTTTCTCATGGATCTGGCGACCTACTGCGCGGTGCTACTTCATAGCAACGGCAGTCTTGTCGCGGTACCCCGGCCACTCTGGGCATTTCGAATCAGCGGTGCTCAGGCGAGTGTTGGAACGCAGATACAGTCCCAGGCCGGCGAGGTGATCGGGTTCTTTCGCGCGTTGGCCGCGGAGCACCCCGGGCTGCTCGGGCAGCGGTACCTGGCCGTCGGCAGCGCGCGAGCCCGCATGAACGCTTTCGGGCGCCACGTGGTGTACCGGTGGCTTGGGCGGCGGATGCACCCCGCGCCCCCCGCGGCAGAGGGCCAGCACGACGGCAGCAAGACGCGTTAAGGCTCTTGGGTGGAACCGAAATGCGATACCGTCCATGACCGCTGGGGAATCGAACTCCTGCCCTTCCGTTGCCCATGCACTTCCTGAGGCGACGTGTCCCCGGTACCAGGGGAGCGAATGTGGCAGTCAGCGCGCCTCGAATACCGGTAGGTACTCAGAGAGTCTTCGGTAATCGGCTTAAGCCTACTAGCGCATTGCTTGTTGCCGTAGTACAGACTCGTACACGCGCTTGACTGTCACGGGAAACGGCGTGATTGCCACGCTCTGGAACTCGCGCGGATACTCTGTGCAAAGCCTCAGATCCCGAACGTGATAACGCGAGGACGGGCTGGTCCCGAGTGCGATGCGGACGGAGCGGTGTGCGACCTGTTGTACCGTTCGTAGCACGGTGCAGACGGACACGGGTCGTTGAGACGAGATATTGCGCAGCAACGGCTCCGACGGCTGGTCGCGCACCACATTCTCGACCAGCGCGCACACCATCGCAGCGGCATCATCGACGTATAAGTAGTCGCGCAGTGTCTCCATCGGCACGAAAACGTTCAACGATTGTCGCGTGACCGCGGCTCGACATAGCTGACTGACCAGACCCTGCTGTTTCGCAAGATTCTGACCCGGCCCGGCGAGGTTTGAGAACCGCCCGATGACGAGCGGGACGCGGCCTTGAAGCGTCATCCGCAGGATCTCCTCCTGAGCGAGCTTCGTCTCGCCGTAGGGACTCAGCGGCCGTGGCGTCGTCGACTCACTGAACGGGGGGTGAGTCGACCCGGCATAGACGCCGCCCGCGGAGGATGAGAGAAAGAACGCGCCCTTACCTGCCGGCCGAACGTCTCGCAGCCTTGTGACGAAATGCGACATGATTCGCGTCTCCGCGGCGAGTTTGTCGGCCGTAGAACCGACGACGCCGCTGCCGGCGGCCCAGATGATCGACCAATCGTCGTTGTGGGCCGTTCGGACGAATCGCTTGAGGTCGGCATCGAGCACTTCGACCGCCGCATCGTCATCCTCCCACGGCACCGAAAGGTGGGTGAACGTCGGACCCATCGCCCGCGACACGGCGCTACCGAGAAGTCCGCCGCGACCCACGATCCAGGTAAGCACCCGTCAGTCCGCCGGATTGTCGAAGGTGTCACCGGGATCTCGCACGATGACGTATACGGGCTTGCCCATCGCCATAGTGGCTGAAGCGGCGATGTATTCGGCGATGATCCCCAGGGCGAACAAGGTGGCCCCGCCGACGACAAGCACCGCCACGAACACCGATGTCCACCCTTGCACGGTGATACCGCCGACCAGCTTCTGAATCATGCTGTAAATCGCCACACCAAAACCGAGAAGGGCGAACAAGATGCCCATCATTGACACGAAACGCAGCGGCCGGGTACCCGACGAGATGACGAGGCGCCAAAAATGCGACACCAGGCGACGCAGGGTGTAGGCGCTTGCAGGTCGTCCTTCTTGGCGCATCATCACCGGACAGGTCGACGGGTTGGCGACAACCCAAGAAAGAGCGACATCCAAAAACACGCCCGCACCGGCGTAGGCTGCGACACTTCGTCCGGCCTCGCCGAGGATCAATCGGTAACTGTTGAATGCACTGGGCCCGTCAGACGACACCAGGACGTGCACAAACAACCACTTCGTGATCCGAGACGCCGCGTTGCGCAACACCCCATGCGGCGGTCGATTTCTCGGCGAGGCATACACCAGCTGTGTGCGGTCCCGGTAGGCCGTGTCGAGCAAGTCACCGATGTAACCCGGGTCGTGCTGCCCGTCCTCGTCCATCGTGACGATCCAGTCCCCGCCCGACGAGGTCATGCCCGCAAGTGTGGCCGGATGTTGTCCGAAGTTGCGAGACAACCACACCGGGCGCACCCATTCGTCGTGCCCGGCCAACTCACGAACGACTTCTTCGCTACCGCGAATGCCCCGGTCCCACACCAGGAGCACCTCGTCGACGCGGAACTCACGACCGTCGCGGGTTTGCTGAGTCGAACGCAGCTGCGCAAGCTCCTTCACCACGCCAGGCAAAGTCGCAGCTCCGTTGTAGACCGGGATCACAACGCTGACCGAATCCACACGGCTCAACTGACGGTCACCAGTCACGCGTTGCCTCCCCAACATACGGCTCCAGTGAAGTGACTGTACCGATGGATAAGCGGGTAAGTGATGCCAATTGTGGTTCTTCCCCACGGTTCCGGCCGTCGGGGTGGAGACAGCCGGTGTACATGCCGCGTGTCCCGCTGATTACGGTCCGCGGTGTCGGGCAGCAAGAGTAGACTCATGCGCTCGAAGGCGACCTGGAGTACGAGGGCGCGAAGTATCTAACCGTTGGGGGTCTTTCTTTCTCATTCGTCATCTTGCGGGGCAAGTGTTCAAACGCTCGTGTCGATGTATTGGAGTATATGACTGTCATAATAGAAGGTAACTTGAGTTGCCCTTATGCATTAACAGATCGGCCAAGAAAGTGGTTGATTAGGTACCACCCCAAACATAAGCGAGTCCAATGAAAGCCGTAATACTGGCCGGGGGCCTCGGTACTCGCCTGAGTGAGGAAACCACGATCCGCCCCAAACCTATGGTGGAGATCGGCGGGCGACCCATCCTGTGGCACATCATGAAACTCTACTCGCATCACGGTATTCGTGATTTTGTCGTTTGCTGTGGCTATAAGGGTTACGTCATCAAAGAGTATTTCGCCAACTATTTCCTGCACATGTCGGACGTGACATTTGATATGTCCCTCAACAAGATGGAAGTCCATCGGCACCACGCGGAACCCTGGCGGGTGACGCTGGTTGACACCGGCGACGAAACCATGACGGGCGGGCGGCTGAAGCGTGTGGCTACCTATATCCAAGATGACGAGGCGTTCTGCTTCACCTACGGTGACGGACTCAGCGACGTGAACATCGGCGCGAGCGTCGAATTCCACCGTCGGCACGGACGTCACGCCACGGTGACGGCGGTGCTTCCGCCGGGGCGCTATGGCGCCATCGAGTGCGTAGGCAACCAAGTCACGGGCTTCGCCGAGAAGCCGCGTGGCGACGGCGGCCTCATCAACGGTGGATTTTTCGTTCTGTCTCCGGCAGTACTGGATTACATTGACGGCGATCAAGTTGCATGGGAGGGGCCACCTTTGGGTCGCCTGGCTGCCGACGGCGAAATGATGGCTTTCGAGCATTCCGGCTTCTGGCAGCCGATGGACACGCTTCGAGAGAAGAACCTGCTCGAAGAACTGTGGAGTAGCGGCAAAGCGCCGTGGAAATGCTGGCATTGAACGCATTCGGAACTGCTTATCGCGGGCGCCGGGTCCTCGTCACCGGCCACACGGGCTTCAAGGGCAGCTGGTTGTGTCTGTGGCTACATGCCCTGGGCGCTGAGGTGACCGGGCTGGCTTTGGACCCATCGTCGAAGCCCAACCATTGGGACCTGTTGAAGCTATCGATCAACGATCATCGCATCGACATTCGCGATGAAGCTGCAGTCCGTGGGATTTTCGCCGCGGAAAAGCCGGAGATTGTTTTCCACCTGGCCGCCCAACCGTTGGTCCGCCGGTCCTACCGCGAGCCGGTCACCACGTGGGCCACCAACGTGATGGGCACGGTGCATGTACTCGAGGCTGCCCGTGCCACGCCAGCTGTGCGTGCCGTGGTGGTCGTGACGACCGACAAGTGTTACGAGAATCGCGAATGGCCGTGGGCCTACCGAGAAAGAGACCGGCTGGGCGGTCACGACCCCTACAGTGCCTCCAAGGCCGGGGCCGAGTTGGCGGCGGCGAGCTACCGGACTGCCTTTCTGCAACACTCGCCGGCATCGCTGCTCGCAACCGCTAGGGGCGGCAACGTGATTGGCGGTGGTGACTGGTCTGAGGACCGGCTGATTCCCGATTTGGTGCGCTCCGTCGTCGCCGGCGACACGCTGGTCATTCGCTCGCCACGCGCCACGCGCCCTTGGCAACATGTACTCGATTGCCTCAGCGGGTATCTGCTACTGGGCCAGCGGCTGCTGGCAGGTGACGACAGGTGCGCAGATGCTTGGAATTTCGGCCCCGATGAGAAGGGTAACCGCACGGTAGAGCAGGTGCTCCGAGACCTTGCCCGCACCTGGCCGAAGCTTCGTTGGCAACAGACAACCGATCCGCAGCCACACGAGGCGGGCTTGCTGCAACTTGACAGCGCCAAGGCCAGAATGCATCTCGACTGGCGTCCCGTCTGGGATCTTGACAAAGCGATCCACCACACGGCCAACTGGTATCGCCATTGGCTGGAACTTGGTGAAGTGTTAAGCGCCGACCAACTGGACGCCTACATCGGCGATGCGGTCACTCTAGATCTGACGTGGGCCTCCGCATGAATATCCTCGACAGCCCGATCGCCGATCTCAAGGTTGTTCAGTCCCTGCCCCACCGCGATGCCCGCGGAGCTTTCGTCCGGCTCTTTTGCGCCGACGAACTTCAGTCTCTGCTGGGCCACCGCCAGATCGCGCAGATCAACCACTCCAGAACCAGCCATGCGGGGGCCGTGCGGGGGATGCATTTTCAAAATCCGCCACATGCGGAAATGAAAATGGTCCGCTGCCTTCGCGGCCGGGTATGGGACGTCGCGGTGGACCTGCGGTCCGGCTCTCCGACGTTTCTTCGGTGGTACGCCCAGGAACTGGCGGCAGACGACGCGCAGATGCTGATCATCCCCGAGGGCTTCGCGCACGGCTTCCAGGTCTTGGAGCCTGACAGCGAATTGCTATACCTCCACACGGCTTTCTATCACCCGCCTTCCGAGGGCGGTCTGCGTCACGACGATCCGCGGCTTGCCATCGCGTGGCCATTGCCGCCGCAAGACCTATCACCTCGTGATCTGGCCCATCCGCTGCTGGATGCTGATTTCACCGGAGTCGCGCTATGAAATGCCGACACTGCGGGGCGCCCGTGGAACACAGTTTCGTGGACCTGGGCTTTGCGCCACCGTCCAACGCCTACCTGCATGCCGAGGACCTCCGTCACCCGGAGGTGCACTACCCCCTGCGTGTGCTGGTGTGCCACCGGTGTTGGTTGGTGCAGACCGAGGACTACGCTCGCGCCGAGGAACTGTTCAGCGCCGACTACGCCTACTTCTCCAGCACCTCGAGCACTTGGCTCGGTCACGCGGCCAGCTATGCGGACATGATCACCGAACGGCTACAACTTGGGCCCAAGAGCTTCGTCATCGAGGTGGCCTCAAACGACGGCTACCTACTCAAGAACTTCGTGGCAGCCGGGATCCCGTGCCTGGGAATCGAGCCGACGACGAGCACGGCCGAGGCCGCCGAAGCACTGGGCATCCCGGTCAGGCGGGAATTCTTCGGGGAAGCCTTGGGTCATCGACTGGCCAGTGAAGGATGGTCGGCGGATCTGGTTGCGGGTAACAATGTGTACGCTCACGTGCCCGACATCAACGACTTCACCCGTGGGCTGGCCGCCGTACTCAAGCCCGAAGGCAGCGTCACGCTGGAATTTCCCCATCTGATGCCGTTGATCGACCGCACTCAGTTCGACACCATTTATCACGAGCACTTCTCGTACCTGTCGCTGACGACCGTGGCGCGTATCTTTGCCAAGGCCGGCTTGCGGGTATGGGACGTGGAAGAGTTGCCTACCCACGGCGGCAGCCTGCGAGTGTATGGCTGCCATGCTGGGGCCGCGAACTCCACCACGGACCGCGTGGCTTCGCTGCTGAGGCGGGAGGACGAGTTCGGCTTGACCCGGCCCGAGACCTATAC
The DNA here is from genome assembly GCF_900566075.1 of Mycobacterium pseudokansasii. Lineage (NCBI taxonomy): Bacteria > Bacillati > Actinomycetota > Actinomycetes > Mycobacteriales > Mycobacteriaceae > Mycobacterium > Mycobacterium pseudokansasii. Next base: position 2,741,018 of record NZ_UPHU01000001.1, read on the forward strand.
GGCCTTTCAGTCGCGTGCGGATCGGGTGAAGGATGACCTCTTGGCCTTCCTCATCGAAGAAAAGCGTGCCGGCCGGCGGGTGGCGGCCTACGGTGCCGCGGCGAAAGGTAATACCTTGTTGAACTACGCAGGCGTCAGGCCGGACCTACTTCCATACGTTTGTGATGCCGCGCAGTCCAAGCAGGGAAAATTCATGCCAGGAAGCCACATTCCCATCTATTCGCCTGAGGTGCTGTGCGAGAACCCGCCAGACGACGTGGTCATTTTGCCCTGGAACATCGCCCATGAGGTGCGGAGCCAGTTGGCTGATCTTGTCAACAGCGGCACACGTTTCGTGACGGCGGTACCTGAATTGAGCTATCTGTGAAGCCCCGCATCGCTTACACCAAGCCGTCAATCACCGAGCTCGAGGTGCGCTACGCCACCGATGCCGCCACAAACGGTTGGGGAGAGCGTTGCTACGAATACATCCAGCGCTTCGAAAGCGCCTTCAAGGCACACCTCGGGGTCAAACACGCGATCGCCACCTCGAGTTGCACCGGTGCGCTGCACATGGGCATGGCCGCGCTCGGAATCGGCCCAGGTGACGAGGTCATCATGGCCGACACCAACTGGATCGCCACGGCCGCGCCCATCGTTCACCTCGGGGCGAAACCGATATTTGTCGACATCGTGCCGGAGAGTTGGTGCATCGACCCGGACCTGGCCGAAGCTGCCATCACCCCGCGCACCAAGGCCATTGTCGCTGTGCACCTGTATGGCAATCTTTGCGAGATGGACCGTCTCCTGGCAGTAGGACAGAAGCACGGTATCCCGGTGATCGAGGACGCGGCCGAGGCGATTGGTTCGATTTACCACGGAAAGCGTGCCGGTTCCATGGGGCGTTTTGGGACCTTTTCGTTTCACGGCACCAAGACGATCACCACCGGTGAGGGCGGCATGTTCGTCACCAATGACGACAACCTGTACGAGGAAGTTCTTACGCTGAGCAACCACGGCCGCGCGCGCAGCCAGACCAAGCAGTTCTGGCCGGATGTGGTTGGCTTCAAATACAAAATGTCGAACATCCAGGCAGCCATCGGTTGCGCGCAGATGGAACGTATCGATGATCTGATTTCACGAAAGCGGGAGATATTTCGGGTCTACAAGCGTGGGTTGGCCGGCGTGCTGGGGGTATCGATGAACCCTGAGCCGACGGGTACCCAAAATGGATTCTGGATGCCGACTGTTGTATTCGAAGAGTCAACCGGGGTGACGACCGAGCGTCTTACGGCTGCATTCGCGGCCGAAAATATCGATGCCCGGGTTTTCTTTCATCCGCTATCGACGACCCCTCCGTTCGCAGGATCGCCTGGAGGCAAATGGGCCGGCAACATTTCGGACTGTGCAATCAATATTCCCAGTTTCCATGACATCACCGAAATCGAGCAGTGCCGAGTCGTGCAAGTTGTCCGGGAGATTTGCGTTGCATGAGAAGAGCCCGCGGGTGCTTATTGCCGGGATCGCGGGCGCATCGCTTGGGACCGAGATCGCCAAGGCCCTCAACCATGCCGGCGGTTATGACATCTTGGGATGCGACATCTCCCCGCTCGCTTTCGGGCACTATGACGTGCGTTTCGCCTCGACCTTCCTCGTCGACCGCGAAGCCTATGCCCAAAATCTGCTGGACCTTTGCGTCCGCGAGCAGGTCGATTGCATCATCCCGGGTGGCGACGAGCCCGCGATCCTCATCGGCAGAGACCACGAGCTGTTTGCGCGCGCCGGGATACGGCTCGGCCAAAACAACCCACAGCTCACCGAGCGCCTTGCCCACAAGGGTCACTGCTTCGAGATCCTTGAGAGTGCCGGTATCAGAACGCCGCGGACCCGAACGGTGGATCCGGGGACCGACATCGGCGACTTCCCGATGCCGTGCATCGTCAAGCCGGCGGTGGCGAGCGGCGGCAGCGTATTTGTGTTCTTTGTCAGGAGCCCTGAGGAAGCGCGCCTGTACTGCACCTACCTGCACAACAATGGCCGGACCCCGCTACTTCAGGAATACCTGCCGGAGGACAGAGGCGAGTTCACGGTCGGCGTTCTTTCGTTGCCCGACGGCAGCTGCGCGGGGGCGATAGCCCTCAAGCGCGCGTTTCACAGCAAACTTTCCGTCTCTATGCGCGGCCCGGACTTCCTCATTTCGAGCGGATATAGCCAGGGTCTGATCGACGATTATCCAGCCATCTGCGAGACCGCCGAACTGATCGGCAGGCGCCTCGGTAGCACCGGCCCCTTGAACATCCAGGGACGCGTCGCCACCGACGGCACGTTCGTTCCCTTCGAAATCAACACCCGGTTCTCTGCCAGCACCTATCTGAGGACACTCGCGGGTTTCAACGAGGTCGATTGGTACGTCCGGCACCTTCTCGGCCTCGCGCCGCGGGGCGCACTCGGCATCAGTCCGGGATGGTATTTGCGAACCCTGAGCGAGGTCGCCGTTCCGCTCTGGCAGGTCGTGAAATGATCCGATGGATCGTCGAAGGCCGACTCGGGACCGCGCCCGGTGACAGCATCGCGCGCGACCGCCCGTTTCACGTGGTCGATACGAGAACCATGGTCGACAAGCGCGGCAACTCGGCTGATGACCTGCTCGACAAGATCCGCGAGGGCGTGGCGGAACTCGAGGGCGGCGGCTCCGTCGTGGTTGTCTGCGATTTCGGCGTGTCGCGCAGCAACACGATCGCAGCCGGGATTCTAGCCGAATGGCGCGGCCTGGATTTCGATGCGGCGGTGGCTCAGGTCATCGCGACGACGGGAGAGCACGCGGTCAAGCTTGAGATGGTTGACTCCCTGCGCGCGGCACTGCGGAAGTCGCCCACGCCGATGCGCCAGGACGGCATCCTCATCACCGGCAGCAGCGGCTTTCTGGGGGCCGCCTTACGCGACCGCCTCGCGGATTCGCATCGTGTCGTTGCGCCCGACCGCACCACGGTAGACCTGCTGGGTCCCGTGGTCCACTTTGACCGCTATTGCCGCGACAACGAGATTGGAAAGATCGTTCATCTCGCCTACCCGCGGATCTACACCAACAACGACGCTATGGGCCACAGCTTGACCATGTTGCGGGGGGTTCTCGACGTCTGCAAATCGCTCGGAATTCACCTTGTCCTGCCCTCGGGCGCAGTGGTGTTCTCGGCGTACAGGTCGAGCTCGATGATTGCGGACGTCAACACAACGATGCGTCCTCGGGGGGTATACGGCGAAACAAAATTTCTCGAAGAAGTCCTCGTTGAAAATGCGCGGGCCAACGGTGAAGTCAGTTCCACTATCGTTCGAATCTCACCGACTTTCGGTCCGCAAAGCTTGCGTCCGCGCTTGATATGGTTCGCGCATCGGCGCCTGAAAGAAGGACGACCGATCGTGACCCACCGCTATCGCAACGGGTTGCCTAGTCTGCAGCTTCTCTACATTGATGACGCTATCGAGGGGCTTGCCAGCATCATAGAAAAGAAAGGAAACGCTCCGATCTACCATCTGGGTGGAAGTTCCTCCCATGAACCGCGCGAAATCATCAACGAAATGGCCGAGATCCTCGGGTGCCATGCGGCGATCGACGAGACTAGCATCGATGACGACATCGCGAACGTCTTCCTTGATTGGTCAGCAACGGAGACGGAATTGGATTGGCGGCCGACGACCACCCTAAGTGACGGGCTGCGCCGCACACTTGCGAGCGCCGCTTCTCCCGATATTCAGTCCGGAAAAGGTGAGTAATGGATAACCGCTTTTCGATGCTCGACGCGCGCACACAAACTTCCGCGGACGAGCAATACGCTACTAAGGTTCAGGAATTCTTTAGCGCCGGCGAAGGTGACATACTCGCCAAACTGAAGAACTTCGCGAAGTTTGTTCCGCGACAGACAATGGCGACGTTCCTGGCCAAGAACGAGATCTTCAAGCAAATCGTGGACGTTCACGGCCATATCATCGAGTGTGGTGTCTTCATGGGGGGCGGCTTGATGACGTGGGCGCAGCTCTCGGCGATCTACGAGCCGTACAATCACACACGACGAATCGTGGGGTTCGACACCTTCGCCGGTTTCCCCAGCCTCGCGGACCAGGATGCGACAGCGGCGGACGCAACTCTGTCATTTGCCAAGGTCGGTGGCTTGGCGGTTCAAGGCATCGAGGATGACATTCGGCACGCTGTGTCGCTGTACGATCTCAATCGTCCGCTTGGGCATATCGACCGAGTGGAACTCGTCAAGGGTGACGCCCAACAGACGATCCCTGCTTATCTGGCAGACAACCAGCACACGGTGGTCGCGCTTCTCTACCTCGACTTTGATCTGTTCGAACCGACCCTAGCGGCGATCAGGACTTTCCTGCCAAGAATGCCCAAAGGCGCCGTACTCGCCTTCGACGAGCTCAACCAGAAATACTGGCCCGGCGAGACCCTTGCCGTACTGGAGTCGGCCGGAATCAGGAATCTCCGTATCAGGAGATTTCCATTTACGCCGCAAATTTCTTACGCGGTGCTGGACTGACCCGTGAACGCGGCATGGCAGGCAGGCAACGCTCGGAAGTCGACCTCGGCGCCGTGCACCCACCGCTCGTGGGCGAAAATATCGTAAATGTAGGTGCGGTGGTGCTCGGAAAATGCATTGCCAATTGCACTTTCGCGACTCCGATACCCTTCGCTGTCGCTGTGAGCCGGGGACATTGAGTGCCCGCCGATGGAGTAACTGCCTTGGTAATTATGCTGCCCGCTACTTGCGAGGCCTATGTGACCAACGGCGCTCGTGCAAGTTGTGCCCTCAAACTGCCGGTGCGGCCACGCACGCGTACTGCAGAAACACCCCGTCGGCGAAGTACCCGCCGCTCAACACGATGAACAGCGCGCCAAACGGCCCCAAAAAGGGGTTGATGCCTTTGATGCGCTGGACGGCGTAGCCCGCGTCCTCGAACATCCGCACGATGCTGCTGCGCGTGAAGAAACGCAAGTGGGTGCGGTCGAAGATGCCAAAGTCCTCTTGGGGGAAGTCTTTTCGGAACACCACCTTGCCCAGCGCGGGCAGGTAGCGGATGTTGGGGATCGACGCGACGACGACACCGTCGGGTTTGAGCTTGCCCCGAAGCTGGGTCAGTGTCTCGAGTGGATTGACCAGATGCTCCAAGACGTCGTTACAGACGATCGCGTCGAAGTAGCCATCAGGCAGCTCGGCGATCCGCTGGTTCGCGTCGCCGGCCAGCACATGATCGAGGATGTCGCCGGCGCGTCGGGCCGCTTCCTCGTTGTATTCGATGCCCCAGACTTCCGCGCCCCTGCCTTTCTTGAGTTGGGCGCTGAAGACTCCCTGGCCGCAGCCAAGTTCGAGCACGCGTTGCGCGTCGGCCGGGATGAACTTCAGCATCTCCGGCCGTTTGTGGCCGTAGTACTCGGTGACGCTTTTCGATTCCGGCAAGATTCGCATTACTCAGCCACCTCGCAGGACGAACTACCCTGGGCCGCAGTACTTCTCAGCGGTGTCACGAAGACGTGGTGGCTTCTTCCGGGGCCAACTGTGCGAACAGGTGGTCGGCCAAACCCCGCACCGTGGTGATGTCGGTGGAGCTGATCCGTATCCCGGTTTCGGACTGGACACGGGTGCGCAGTTCCAGGTTGCCCAGCGAATCCAGTCCGTACTCGGACAGTTGACGGTCCGGATCGATGGTGCGCCGCAGGATGAGGCTGACCTGCTCGGAGACCAGACGCCGCAGCAGGCCCGGCCATTCGTCCACCGGCACCGAAGCCAGCTCGTTGCGGAATTTGCTTGAGCCCGAACGTCCTTGCTCGGATGCCTTGAACGCCTCGGCGAACTTGCTTCGCTCGGCAAAAGCGGCCACCCACGGCACTCCGACGGTGGGGGAGTAGCCGGTGTAGGCACGGTCGTGGCGAAGCATCGCCTCGAACGCGTAGGCGCCCTCCTCGGGAGCGATCGCGGCGTCGGTGCTTTCTGCCAATGCGATGGCCCGTCCAATCTCGGCCCACGCACCCCAGGCGATCGCGATGGTCGGCAAGCCCTGCAACTGTCGCCAATGCGTGAAGGCATCCAACCAACTGTTGGCCGCGGCGTAGGCGCCCTGGCCCGGTGAGCCCAGCATGGCCGCCGCCGACGAGAACGAGCAGAACCAGTCCAGCGGCTGATCGACGGTGGCCTGGTGCAGATGCCAGGCGCCGTACACCTTGGGCGCCCAGTCCCGGTCGAGCAGCTCGTCGCTGATGTTGGTCAGGGTGGCGTCCTCGACCACGGCAGCCGCGTGGAGCACACCGCGCAACGGGAGTCCGGTGGCGGTTGCATTGGCCACCAACCGCTCCGCGGTGCCGCCCTGACCGATGTCGGCGCACTCCACCACGACATCGGATCCGATCGAACGGATGAGTTCGATTGTCTCTAAGGCTTTTTGGCTGGGTGCGGACCTGGAGCTGAGGACAATCCGGCCCGCGCCGGCGGTGGCCATCTTCTCGGCCAGGAATAGCCCCAGCCCACCCAGGCCACCGGTGATGATGTAGGAGCCGTCGCCACGGAATACAGGCACCTGCTCCGGCGGCAACACCACGCTACTGCTTCCGGCACGCGGGATATCGAGGATGAGCTTGCCGGTGTGGTCGGCGGCACCCATCACCCGGATCGCGGTGGCCGCATCGGCCAACGGGTAATGCGTGCTCTCCGGCATCGGCAGCGTGCCGTCGGCGGTCAGCCGGTACACCGTGCTCAACAGCTCGCGGATGTACTGCGGGTGGGTGAGCGACATCATCCCCAGGTCGACACCGTAGAAGGACAGGTTGCGCCGGAACGGGAACAGCCCCATCTTGGTGTCGCCGTAGATGTCGCGCTTGCCGATCTCGATGAAACGTCCACCCCAGGAAAGCAATTCCAGCCCGGCGCGCTGCGCTGCGCCGGTCAGCGAGTTGAGCACGATGTCGACGCCGTAGCCGTCGGTGTCACGGCGGATCTCCTCGGCGAAGTCGATGCTGCGCGAGTCGTAGACATGTTCAATCCCCATGTCACGCAACAATTGCCGGCGCTTGGGGCTGCCCGCGGTGGCATAGATCTCGGCTCCGGCCGCACGGGCCATCGCGATCGCGGCCTGGCCCACCCCGCCGGTTCCGGAGTGGATGAGCACCTTGTCACCCGCTTTGATCCGGGCCAGGTCATGCAGCCCGTACCAGGCAGTGGCGTGCGCGGTGGTTACCGCCGCGGCCTGGGCGTCGGTCAGGCCCTGCGGAATCGGCGTGGCCAGGTTCGCGTCGCAGGTGACAAACGTCGCCCAGCAGCCGCGGGGTGACATGCCGCCGACATGATCACCGACCTGGTGCGTCGTGACGTCGGGCCCCACAGCCGTTACCACACCCGCGAAATCGGTGCCCAGCTCCGGCATCCGGCCATCCGGCGAGTTGTAGCGACCGAATGTGACCAGAACATCGGCGAAGTTGATGCTGGACGCGCTGACGGCGACTTCGATCTCGCCGGGCCCCGGTGTAACCCGGTCGAAGGCGACGAATTCCATGGTCTGTAGATCACCCGGAGTACGGATCTGCAGGCGCATGCCTGCGGATCCGTGATTCACCACAGCCGTCTTGCGCTCTTCGGGACGCAATGGCGCGGGCGACAAGCGTGCGGTGTACCACTCGTCGTTTCGCCAGGCGGTCTCGTCTTCTTCCGAGCCGGACAGCAGTTGGTGCGCGACGTGCTCGGCCTGGGTGTGCTCGTCGACATCGATGTGGGTGGTGTGCAGGTGCGGATGCTCGGCACCGACGACCCGCAACAGACCTCGCAGCCCGGCCTGCTCGAGGTTGGGGCTGTCTGCGGCGAGTACGGTCTGTGCGTTACGGGTGACCACATACAAGCGGGGCGCCTCGCCCATGATTTCCGGTAGCTCGCGGGTGATGCGCACCAGGTGCCGGACGCACTCGACGCCGCGGACCGCGCTCTTCTCGTCGCGGTCGCCGCTGTCCGGCGCGGTCAGGATGACCACATTGTGAAAACCGCCGGCATTGAGCTGGTTTCGCAGCCGCTCGGCGACACCGGCATGGTCGGTGTGTTCTGGCCAGCTCATCGTTGCGCACTGCGCGCCGTGCGACTTCAACGTGTCGGTCAACTCGGTCGCCACTAGGTCCGCAAGGTCGGTGGTGCTGATCAGCAGCCACGTTCCGGCGTCGGCGAGGTCCAGCTCGGGCAGCTCACGCTGCTGCCATTCGATGGTCAGCAGCCGCTCGCCGAGTACGCGATCCCGGTTGCCTTGCTCGGAAACCCCTGTGCCGAGCCGTAACCCACGCACGGCCACCAGCACGGTCCCGTGCTCGTCGAGTACGTCGAGGTCCGCGTCGACCCCGGCCGCGTCGACGTTTGTCACCCGCGCATAGCAGTAGTGGGCATTGCGCGTGGAGGCGTAGGCACGGATCCGGCCCACACCCAACGGCAACATCAGACCACCGTTGCCCGCGACCTGGACGTCGGGGTGAGCGCCGACGGCCTGGAAACAGGCATCCAACAGGGCGGGGTGGATCGCATAAGCCCGCTGCTGAGACCGCATCGCACCGGGCAGCGAGACCTCGGCCAGCACCGTGCTGACGGCCCCGTCGGCAATGTGCGCGGCGCCCAGTCCGGTGAAGGCGGGACCGTATTGCACGCCATGTTCGTCGAACCGTTCCCGTAGTTCGGTCCCCTCCTCGGTGCGCAGGTGGTCGGCCAACAAGGCGGGGATGTCGTAGGCGGGTGGCTGGTACTCGTCTTCGGCGACGTGCAGCACCGCCGCGCCGCGCCGGATTGACCCGCCCTCCTGGAATGTCTCGACCACGAAGTCGACGACACCGGGTGATTTCACCGATCCGACCGCCGACAACGGGGTTTCTTCGTCCAGCAGCAGCATCTGCTCGAAGCGCATGTCGCGGACTTCGGACGCCTCGCCGAGGATGGTGCGGGCTGCCGCCAGCGCCATCTCACAATATGCTGCTCCCGGAAGTGCGGGGGCACTGTGGATTTGGTGATCAGCCAACCAGGGCAGCGCCTCGGTGCCGACATCGGTCTGCCACACGTGCCGCTCCGGTTCCTCCGGCAGCCGCACATGCGCGCCCAGCAGCGGGTGCACGACCACCGACGAGCCGCCTTGGCCCTGGTGGTCGTGACCGGCGCGGTTCAACAGCAACGATCGGTGCGTCCATGTCGGCAGCGGCGCTTCCACCAGCTGCCCGGCGGGAAAGAGAACGGCGAAGTCCACCGCGGCCCCCGCGCTGTGCAGATCTGCCAGCAGACCGCGCAGCCCGTGTGGCAACGGCTGTTCGCGCCGCATACCGGCCAATGCTGCCACCGGTATGTCGAGGCTCTCGGCCGTCTTTTCGACGGCACGGGTCAGCAGTGGATGCGGCGCCAGTTCGGCGAAAACCCGGTAGCCGTCCTCGAGTGCCGCTTGCACGGCCGCGCCGAAGCGCACCGTGTGGCGCAAATTGTCCACCCAATAATTGGCATCGCAGTACGGCTCCTCGCGCGGGTCGAACAGCGTCGCGGAATAGTAGGGCACCTCCGGTGTCAGCGGCTCGAGGTCGGCCAGTATCTCGTACAGGTCGTCAAGGATCGGGTCCACCTGCGGGGAGTGCGACGCGACGTCGACGGCCACCTCGCGGGCCATCACTTCGCGCTGCTCCCATGCCGTGACGAGTTCGCGAACGGCCTCGGTGGCCCCGCCGATCACCGTGGACTGCGGCGAAGCCACGACCGCGACCACGACGTCGTTGACGCCGCGAGCCATCAGTTCCGAAAGCACTTGCTGGGCAGGCAGTTCCACCGATGCCATGGCTCCGGAACCGGAGATGCGCGTCATCAGCCGGGAACGGCGGCAGATGACCTTCGCCCCGTCTTGAAGTGACAGCGCGCCCGCCGCGACGGCCGCCGCCGATTCTCCGAGGGAGTGCCCGATGACCGCGCCGGGGCGAACCCCGTAGGACTTCATGGTGGCGGCCAGCGCCACCTGCATGGCGAACAGAGTCGGCTGCACACGGTCGATCCCGGCCACGGTCTCCGGTGCGGTCATCGCTTCGGTCACCGAGAATCCGGACTCCTGTGCGATCAACGGCTCCAGCTCCGCGATGGTCGCCGCGAAGACCGGTTCGTTGGCGAGCAGGTCGGCGCCCATCGCCGCCCACTGCGAGCCTTGGCCGGAGAACACCCACACCGGGCCCCGGTCGTCCTGCCCGACGGCGGCTTGATACGGGGTCTCGTCGTCGGCAATCTCGCGCAAGGCCGCGGACAGCTCCGCGGCACTGCCGGCCAGCACCGCCGTCCGCACCGGGCGATGACTGCGCCGACGGGCCAGGGTGTAGGCCAGATCCGAGGCCGACCATTCCGGGGCCTGCGCATCGACCCAGTCCGCGAGCCGCCCAGCGGTCTGCCGCAATGCGTCGGCTGAGGTCGCCGACAGCGGGAAGATCAGCTCGCCGCCGACGGCTGGGGCAGCCGGCACGTCGTCGTGTGCAGTGACCTCGGGCGCCTGCTCGACGATGGCGTGCACGTTGGTCCCGGATATCCCGTACGACGACACCGCCGCCCGTCGTACCTGCTCACCGTTCGTAGGCCACGGCGTGATCTCCTGCGGCACAAAGAGTTTGGTGCTGATTCGGGCCATATCGTCCGGCAGGCGGGTGAAGTGCAGGTTCCGCGGAATCACACCGTGCTGCAGTGCGAGAATTGCCTTCATCAGCCCGAGCGCCCCGGCGGCCGCTTGGGTGTGTCCGAAATTGGGTTTTGCCGATGTCAGCGCGCAGGGCCGGTCGATGCCGTACACCTCGGCCAGACTTTCGTATTCGATGGGGTCACCCACCGGGGTGCCGGTGCCGTGCGCCTCGACCAACCCGACGCTGCCCGGCTCCACTCCCGCCGTGGCCAGCGCCGCGCGATACACCATCGATTGGGCTTGCACCGACGGCGTCGCGATGCTTACCGTGTGGCCGTCCTGGTTGGCGGCCGTTCCGCGCACGACGGCCAGGACCCGATCGCCGTCGCGCAGTGCGTCCGGCAACCGCTTGAGCAACAGCACCACCGAACCCTCGCCGGACACGAACCCGTCCGCCGCGGCGTCGAATGCGTGGCAATGTCCGGTGGGCGACAACATATTCTGCGCCGACGCCGAGGCGAACCTGCGCGGTTCCATCATCACGTAGACGCCTGCCGCAAAGGCCAGATCGCTTTCGCCGTCGCTGAGGCTGCGGCAGGCCAGATGGGTTGCGAACAAGCTGGACGAGCATGCGGTGTCCACCGTGACCGCGGGCCCGTGCAACCGCAGAGCATAGGAAATGCGTCCCGACGCAAAGCAGGAGTTGGTTCCGGTGTTGCCGTACGGCCCGTCGAAGGCCTCCGCGTCGATGTGCACGAACTGGTAGTCGCCGTGATTGAGACCGACGAAGACGCCGGTGAGCGACTCGGCCATCTTTTCCGGTGTCAGACCGGCGTGTTCCATGGCCTCCCATGCGGTTTCCAGAAGTAAGCGGTGTTGCGGGTCGATCGCAGTCGCTTCTTTTTCGGTGATCCCGAAGAACTCGGGATCGAAGTCGCCGACGTTGTCCAGGAAGGAACCCCACTTGCAGACGGTCCGGCCGGGCACGCCGGGCTCGGGGTCGTAGTATTCGTCGGCGTCCCAGCGGTCAGCGGGAACTTCGGTGACCGTGTCGTCTCCCCGTAACAACGCCTCCCACAGCTTTCTCGGGGAGTCGACTCCTCCGGGAAGCCGGCATGCCATCCCGATCACAGCCACCGGAGTCACACCTGGTTCGTTCACCGCCGTCACCTCTTCTTTTCCCCCTGTCTCAAGGAGACTTCATCGAATATCGATCCGGGCTGTCGATGCCGGCGCATCGCGCACCGCGCCATGATCCCCCTGATCGCATCCGACTCAACTAGTCAGGTGAACAGCAGCGTAGCCCCTTAGCTTCGCCAATGTGGGAAAACTGTGCGTACGTACAAAAAAATCTGTCGAATAGGGGAGAAAGAGCAGGTCGACGGCTTAAGAGTGACGCCGGATGTCCGCAAAAAGCAGTATGCGGGCGCTTTGCTCGGCTCGCCGCCAGTCCCACGGGTTGACGACGATATATATGCGCCCTCCCCCCCGGGCATGCCGAGGTGGACCGCCGCTGTGGTGCATTCACACCGAGAGCCACGGAGGTGGCAGACGGTATGGCCTGAGCGCGATCGCAACCCCGAGCCGGTGGGACCCGTGCGGCCGGCCCTGCGGCGGATAATCCTCGTGTTACCCCTGTGACGAGCAGATTTGGCACCGGCCAAGCGCATCCGAGGTAGTGTAAGGCGCGTGGTTGAGTCTTCGATTCCCGCTGTGCTGCGCGAGCGTGCGAGCTTGCAGCCCAACGACACAGCGATGACATTCATTGATTACGAGCAGGATTGGGAAGGTGTCCCGGAGACGCTGACGTGGGCGCAGCTGCATCGGCGCATGCTCAATGTAGGTCAGCGCCTCAGGCAATGCGGATCGCCCGGCGATCGGGCAGTGATACTTGCGCCGCAGACCCTTGACTACATCGCCGGATTCCTCGGGGCGCTCGAGGCCGGGCTGACCGCCGTTCCGCTTTCGGTTCCTTATTCCGGCGTTCATGACGAGCGCACCACTTCCGTGCTGGCTGATACGTCACCCTCGGTCATCCTGACAACTTCCTCGGTGAGCGATCATGTTTCTGGGTACGCGAAGCCGCAACCCGGACAATCTGCGCCCGCAGTTGTCGAAATCGATTTACTGGACCTGGACTCTCGGCCGGCTTCGCCGGTCCGGCCGGGCTCTCGTAGCGCAGAGATGCCGGATGCGCTGTATTTGCAGTACACCTCCGGGTCCACCCGGACGCCGGCCGGGGTTGCGGTCTCGAATAAGAATTTGTTCGTCAATTTCGGGCAGATCATGGACGGCTACTACGGGAAGTACGGGAAGGTTCCCCCGCCCGGCAGTGGTGTGGTGTCCTGGCTGCCGTTTTATCACGATATGGGTTTTTTTGTTGGAATTATCATTCCCATTCTCGCGGGCATTCCCGTGGTCCTGACGAGTCCAGCGGGGTTTTTGCAGAGACCGGCTCGGTGGATGCAATTGATGGCGAGTAGTGGCCGGGTATTCACGGCAGCGCCAAATTTCGCCTTCGACCTGGTAGCGCGCAAGACGTCCGACGACGATATGAACGGTTTCGATCTCGGGGAAGTGCTGCATGTCCTCAGCGGCAGCGAGCGGGTGCAGCCCGTCACGGTGAAGCGCTTCACCGACCGGTTCGCTAAATTCAACCTTGATCCCGTGGCGGTCCGGCCGTCATATGGGATGGCCGAGGCAACTGTCTATATCGCGACTCGTGAACCGGGCGAACCACCCAAAGTCGTGTATTTCGATTCCGCGAAACTGCCCGCGGGTGAGGCGGAGCGGTGCGCACCCGGAACCGGTACCGGGCTGGTGAGCTATGGCAGCCCGCGGCAGATGACGGTGCGAATCGTCGACCCCGACACCGGTGTGGAGTGCCCGGAGGGAGCGGTCGGCGAGATCTGGCTGCACGGACCCAACGTGGGCGCCGGCTACTGGCAGAAGCCTGTGGAGTCCGAGCGCACCTTCCAGGCGCGCATCGTCAACCCTTCGGCCGGCACCCCGGAGGGTCCCTGGCTCAGGACTGGTGATTCTGGCTTCTACTTCGAGGGAGAGTTGTTCATCATCGGCCGTATCAAAGATCTCTTGATCGTGTACGGCCGCAATCACTCTCCAGACGACATCGAGGCAACGATCCAGGAGGTCATTCCGGGTCGATGCGCGGCAATAGCGGTTCCGGACCGTGGCGCTGAGAAGCTGGTCGCAATCATCGAACTCAAGAAGCGCCCGGACACGGATGAGGATTTGGCCGACAGGTTACAGGTCGTCAAACGGGAAGTGACATCGGCAATTTCGAAGTCGCACGGCCTGAGCGTGGCGGATCTGGTTCTGGTCTCACCCGGCTCGATTCCGATAACCACAAGCGGCAAGATCAGACGAGCGCAATGTGTCGAGCTGTATCGGCACGACGAGTTCACCCGCCTAGACGCTTAAATCTTTCGCGTTCGTTGGGCTGCGCCAGACCCGACCGACCGGAAAATCCTCAAGGTGAGTGGGCAGGCTGAAGGCGACCTGGCGGAGCTTGCGGAGCCGGGTAGCTGTATTGGTGTGGGTTTGCGGTTTAGGCGGCGGGCTCGAGTGTGACTCGGTATCCCATGGCCGCGAGTTGTGCGCCGTAGTTGCGTAGTCGTCGTTGGGTGGCGATGCGGCTGGTGTAGTAGTCGGGGACGAGGTCATAGAAGCGGGTGGCCGGGTTGACCAGCAGGTGTCGGACGATGACCAGGGTGGAGCGGGCGACCGCGACCAGGGCTTTGAGTTCGCCGCGACGTTTGATCAATCCGCCGAGCTTTGAAGGCTTCGGGCGAGCAGGGAGTCAGATAGAACCCGATCGCCGTCCTCATGTCGACGGCGGACCATCAGCAGAGCGTTAGGTGATCGCTGACCTATCGGGGAGGGTGCTTCCCGTGTCGACGGGTTGCTTGCCGTTGCCGTTGCCGTTGCCGTTGCCGTTGCCGTTGCCGTTGGTGTGGCCGTTGCTGTTGGTGTGGCCGTTGCCGTTGGTGTGGCCGTTGCCGTTGGTGTGGCCGTTGCCGTTGGTGTGGCCGTTGCCGTTGGTGTGGCCGTTGCCGTTGGTGTGGCCGTTGCCGTTGGTGTGGCCGTTGCCGTTGGTGTGGCCGTTGCCGTTGGTCATCAAGGCCGGCAGGTCGATGGGGCCGAACAGCGGCAGGGAGTGTTGGATGCGGTCGCCGTCGCCAGCGGTGACGTCTGATTCGTGCCCGTTTGATGTGGCCGTCTTGGCGTGCAGCGCAATGGAACCGAATAGCGGAAGCGCGTGCTCGCCGAGATCGGCGAACGGATCTTTGCCGTTGCTCGTGATGGGGAAATCCAACTTCCGCAGCGGCACATCTTTGGCGGGACGGCGGCGCACGGCTCGAGGCGTATCGCCGGCTGGAACGGCACGAACCTTCGACGGTGGGCGCGTCACACCGCCGGTCTTACGAGTGGGGACGGCCCTTGCCCGGGCGGGTTGGGCGTGGCCGCGCGCCGTAGTGCGACGGCTGGACCGCTGCTTCTTACTGGACGCAGCGAGCTTCGACGGCCACCAGTTAGCCTGGCCAATCAGCGCAGCCAACGCTGGCACCGTGACGGTGCGAACGATGAAGGTGTCGATCAAGATCCCGGCGCCGATAATGAATCCGGCTTCCACCATGGTGCTGATGGTGGCGGCCAGCAGGCCGAACATCGAAGCGGCGAAAATGAGGCCGGCGGACGTGATCACACCGCCCGTCGAGCCGACTGTGCGAATAACGCCGACCCGCACACCATGGGGTGATTCGTCACGGATACGCGAGATCAGCAGCATGTTGTAGTCGGCGCCAACCGCAACCAACAGAATGAATGACAGCCCGGGCAGGCTCCAATGCAATTCTTTGCCGAGTATCAGCTGGAAAACGATGACACCGAGGCCCAGGGCTGCAAAAAAGGAAACAAGCACGGAACCGATGAGGTATAGGGGCGCAATAATCGCTCGTAGGAGCATGACCAGGATCAAAAAGACGATAACGATCGTGGCCAACACGATGAAATTGATGTCGCTATTGTAATAGTCCCGAGTATCTGCCAGCCCGGTCGGAATGCCTGCCAGCGATATCGTCGCGTCCGACAACTCGGTATTCGGTTGTGAGGACCGCGCTGCCGACAGGATGGTATTCACCTGGTCCATGGCTTGGGTGGTGAACGGATTGAGCGAGCTTTGGATGAGGTACCGTGCAGCGTGCCCGTCGCTGGATATGAAAATCTGCGCGGCCTTCTTGAACTCGTCGGCGGCCAGCACCTGCGGCGGGACATTGAAGCCGGCCATCGACGGTCGTTCGGCGTCGTGCTTGAGGCCCAGCAGGAAGGACGATGCCTCGTCGAGTCCGGTGCCCATCTTCTTGGTCTGGTCGACCAGGGCTGCGACGCCGTCGGCGACCGCACGGCTACCTTGTGCGAGGGCGTTGGCGCCCTGCTGCATCTGATTCAGCCGGTTCTGCAGTCCGTCGATAGACCGCAACGTGCTGACTGCTTGGTTCAGGTTTTGCTGCAGCTTGTCGATCGTCTGGCTGACAGTCTGCACCTCTTTGGTTTGCTGCAGGCTGCGAGCCAGATCGGTGATGCTGTTGAGGGTGCCGCTGGTCTGTGCTTGGACCAGCGCCTGCAACTGGCTCCGCGAGGCCGCACAGGCCGGGTCGGCATTGCAGGTCGGACTGGAGTTCAACGCCTTCAGCAGCGGACTGGCCCAGGCGACGGTATTCGCTACATCGACCATGTTCGCGCTGAGGGCGTCGCCGAGCGCCCGCATGCGGCCGACCAGCTTGGCCGTCCTGTCGAGGTCGTTGAGCGTCTTGTCGCCGCCCATTAGTTGCTTCATCGTGGTAAGCACGCTGACCAGCGTGCCGGCGCTGCCGACGGCTTGAGTGACCTGGTCGCGCACCTGAGCCAGGGCGCCGGCCAAATCGTTGGAGCCGTTGACCAGCCTATCCAAGTCGCTGCCGTGGTCCCTGATTGCATCCCCGGCCTCATCGAGTTTGCCGCCCACCTCGCCGGCCTGATACGACACCTTCGTCTGCTGCAGCGGTTCGCCGTTGGGCCGGGTCAAACCGCGTATCGCCGTGATGTCGGGCAGTTGGCTGATCCGGTGCGACATCATCTCGAGATCGGCGAGCGCGCTCGGGTTCCGCAGGTCACGCGGTGACTTAATGAAAAGCATCATCGGCGTCATCATGTTCTGCGGGAAATGGCGACTCATGGCCTCGTATCCGGCGACGCTCGTGACGTCGGACGGTAACGCCTTGAGATCGTCGTAGTTGAAGCGCACCAAGAAGCTGGATCCCGCCAGGACTGCCAGCACCACGAGACTGGCGACCAGATGGATCCGGGGCCGGCGCACGATGCGGGTTCCCGTGCGCCGCCAGAAGCGATGGGTGAGGTCGCGCCGTGGCTTGATCCAGCCGCGTCGCCCGATCAGCACCAGAATGGCGGGCAGCAGGCTCACCGCAGCCACGAAGCTGACGACGATCGATACCGAAATCGCCGGGCCCACCGTCGAAAAGACCGGCAATTTGCAGAAGACCATCACGATGAACGTGACCGCCACGGTCGCCGCCGACGCCGCGATGACTTTGCCGATCGACATCAACGCTCTCTGGACAGCCAGGTCCGAAGCCAAGCCCTGCCGCACGTAGTCGTGATATCGGCTGATCAGAAAGACGGCATAATCCGTTCCGGCACCGATCATTACCGCGCTCATGAAAATGATCGTCTGCGTTTGCACGTCCAGGCCGATTGTTGCCAGCGCGGACAACGTGCCTTGGGCCGTCCCCATGGAGATACCGATGGTGGCCAGCGGCACCAACATGGTGACCACGTTTCGGTAGATGATCAGCAGGATGATGAGCACGCTGACCGCGGTGCCGATTTCGATCAGATGTGCGTCTTCCTGACCGATGGCGGTGAGGTCGGACATGGTGACCAGACCGCCGGCATAATTGGCGGTCAGTGTCGAACCGGCGAGGGTCTGGCTAACGATCTCCCGGGCCTTGTTGTACCCCGCGATGGTGGCTGGGTCCTGCGGGTCGGTCTGGAACATCACCGGCACGTTCCAGGCTTTGTTGTCCTTGCTGGACAAGACGTCGTGCAAGCCGGGCGTGCTAATGAAGTCCTGAACCGACAGGTCTGCCTGGTGCAGCCTGTCGACCAGCGTGTGATAAGTCTCTAAGTCGGCGGGGCTGAGCCCGTTTTCGTCGGTCAGGATCACCAACAACTGCGAGCCTTTGCCGCTGTCGCCGAAGGCCTTGCCCATCTCTTTGCCGGTGACCATCGTCGGGGCATCGTCGGGCAAGGCGTCTCCGCCGGCCCTACCGGCTACTTCCATCAGCGGCGGGAAAGTCACAGCGAGCAGCGCTGCCAGCGCAATCCAGAATGCAATGACCAGCGCCGGCGCCCGAACGACCAATTGGCCGAGTCGGTCGAAAATTCCCCCGGGGCGGGCTGCTTCCGAATCGCTCATCAGTCGCGACACCTTTCCACGCCACAGCGGTTCACCGGCCGATAAAGCCCGTCGAATCGATCCGCATCGCGGCGGTGGTAAATGAACTCGGTGGCCACCCGTTCGAGCCTCGACAACGCCGCCCAGCGCACCGCCGACAATTGGCCGGGTGGGCTGACGAAAGTGGCTGGATCGGCAGCGGTTCTATTCAAGTCCAGCCACCTCTTTTCGGTGGTGTTCAGGCGCCCGGTCCGGGGGCATCGCACGTCGACTCAGCCCCCCAACATCTCGGTCCGCAACGGCCGGGCATCCTCAATTCTGCTAGTGCACCACAGGGTAGCCCGTTGATCTTCGGCCCGTGGAAAAATCGTGCCAACGTACAAAAATTTTTTGTCCGAAGTGCAGAAAGTCGGCTGTTTTCGGGCAATCCGGGAGCGCCCCCCGGGTATTGACTTGTCAGTCAACAGCGCCTTGCCTCGGCATACCGGCCGTGCGGCCAGGCCGCAGTCCAAGCACCGCTCACATCGACGCCCATCAACCGGGAAACAGGCCGTCATTTCCGTTGCCGCTGAAGCTGAGTGCGGTTGCACGACGTTGCGGGATGTCGCTGCGGCCCTCGGCGACGCGCACATACACCGATTTCATGGCGTCCAGGTAGCGCAGCACCGACTCGTGGGCGATCGGGCTGTCCGGGAAGGATGCCGTCACCGTGGTCTCTTCGTGGAACCGGTTGACCCACATGCACACCCGGGCCGCGATGCGACCGTCACTGAAGACTCTGGTATTTGCCGTTCGGATATGTGGCGCGAACACGGCCGACAGCGGCGGCACACCGGCGTCGAGGAACGACAGCATGGGAAAGCATCCTCGCGACAGCGGCGTCGCGAGCCGGGGTGCCAGCTCCAACACGCGTTCGAACGGCACTCTGGCCAGATGGGCGCGCGAGTCGAAAGCGGCTTGTGCGCCGCGCGCGGTCTCACCGAACGAGGCGCCGACCGGCACGGCGAGCGGAAGGTGGCCGATGAACCATCCGCTGGTGACAAATTCCGCGGGCGTGCTTCGGGTGCCGGTGGGTGTGACCGCGTAATAGGTCTCCGAACCGGCGAGTTCGTATTCGGTGAGGGCGGCGCAAGCGAAGACTCCGCCGCTGAACCTGGCGCCGGCCCGGGTGCACGCGGCCTCGAATTCGGCGGTCTGGTGGGCATCCAGCAGCTGCAGGGAAAGCACCTCGCCCGTGGTGAGCCGCGACGTGTCGCCCAGCGGCAGTGGAAAGGCGGGGAAGGATCCGTCGTTGTTTTCCAGGAATTCGATCCATTGACGTACCTCCGGCGAATCCAATGTCAACGCGGAGGTGTATGCGTGCTCGCGCAGGCAGTACTCGGCGTAGCTACCGGCCTTCGGCAACGGAATAGGCTCGCCGCCGTCCATCAGCGTGTTGTACATCTCGCGGATCTCCAAGAAGATGGTGCCGAGAAATGTGGCATCGAAATGTATGTGGTCAATGCTGATACAGACGGTGAAGTGGTCGTCATATTGGATCACGCCGAATCTGAAGCAATCCCAATCCAGGGGACTCGGGGTGCTCAAGATGTATTTCTGCCATTGGCTCGGCGTCATCTCGCCGTGCTCAACCGGTTGCATTTCGATAACACCGGGATCGGCTATGGCCTGGCGGACTATCTGGCACGCACCGGTGATGGCAAACCTGCTGCGGTAGGTGTCATGGCGACGAAGGTGCGAGTTGATGACGTAGGTCATCGTGCGGATATCGCAGTGACCGAGGATATCGAAGGCAATGACCAAAAGCCGTGACATGTCGAGGCCCTTGGCCGTTTGCTCAGCGAACCTGCGCAGGTGCCGGGCCTGTATGTAGCTCGGCGGCACGGCGCTGATCGGTGCGTCCCGGGCGTTCGCCACAGTCGCCGGCGACGGCTGCCACAGCCAGACAATACCCGGCTCCGGCAGCCAATTCCTGACGTTATCCAGACCGAGATTGCCCACGACAACCAATTGAACTCCTTTGGCTCAACGCCCGGTCCCAGGATATTTCACGTCATCGAATATGCCGCGCATCGTCACCGGATCGTTTCTTTGACGGCCAGCTTTTCACACAGGTAATCCGCGAAATCGCGAACCGTGGTGACATCGGTGGGGCTGCAGCGTATCCCGACCTCGGTTTCTATACGGGTCCGCAGCTCCAGATTGCCCAGCGAATCCAGCCCGTATTCGGAAAGCGGGCGATCCGGATCGACACTGCGACGCAAAATCACAGCGATTTGTTCGGAGATCAGTCGTCGAAGCCGTCCCGGCCACTCTTCGTGCGCCAGTTCCATCAGCTCGGCACGGAATGTGCTGTCACTGGGCCGATTCCGGGCGGGGGAGTGGAAACCCTCGGCAAACCTGCTGCGTGCGGCCAGGGCCGTCAGCCAGGGTGATCCGACGACCGGGACATAACCGCTGTAGGCGCGGGTGTGTCGCAGCAACGCCTCGAACGCGTAAGCGCCCTCATCGGGAGCGATCATCGTGGTGTCGCCGTTTTCGGCGAGGTGTGCACCCCGGCCGACCTCGGCCCACGGGCCCCAAGCGATCGCGGTCGCCGGAAGGCCGCGAGCTCGCCGCCACTGCACGAAGGCGTCAAGCCAGCTGTTGGCCGCCGCATAGGCGCCCTGACCGGGAGAGCCCAGTAGGGCAGCCGCCGACGAGAACACGGCGAACCAATCCAGCGGTTGGGTAACGGTCGCCTGGTGCAGGTGCCAGGCGCCGTCGACCTTCGGCCGCCAGTCCCGCTCGATCAGCTCGTCGGTGACGTTGGCCAGGATGGCGTCTTCGACGACTGCGGCCGCGTGCAGCACGCCGCGCACCGGCAGCCCGGTCGCTGTTGCGATTGCCACCAACCGGCCCGCGGTTGCGGCCTGGGCGATGTCGCCGCACTCGACCACCACGTCCGACCCGGTGGCCTTGACCAGATCGATTGTCTCCCGGGCCTTTTGATCCGGCTGGGCGCGCGAGCTGAGCACGATGCGGCCGGCGCCGGCGGCGGCCATCTTCTCCGCCAGGAACAACCCGAGGCCACCGAGGCCACCGGTGATGATGTAGGAGCCGTCGGGACGGAAGACCGGGATCTGTTCGGGCGGGAGCACTACGGTGCTGCGTCCGGCGTGCGGGATGTCGAGGACAAGTTTGCCGGTATGCCCGGCGGCGCTCATTGTCCGGATCGCGTTGGCTGCCTGGGTAACCGGATAATGCGTGCGCTCCGGCATCGGCAACGCGCCGTCGGCGACCAGCCGGTAGACAGTGGTCAACAGATCCCGGATCCGGGCGGGGTGGGTGAGCGTCATCAACGCCAGGTCGACGGCGTGGAAGGTGAGGTTGCGCCGCAGCGTGAACAGCGGCAGCCGGGCGTCTTCGTAGATGTCGCGCTTGCCGATCTCGACGAATCGCCCGCCGAAAGACAACAGCGCAAGGCCGGCGCGCTGGGCGGCACCGGTCAATGAGTTGAGCACGACGTCGACGCCGTAACCGTCGGTGTCCCGGCGAATCTGGTCGGCGAAGCCGCTGGCGCGCGAGTCGTAGACATGCTCGATTCCGATGTCGCGCAATAGCTCCCGACGCTCGGGGCTACCGGCGGTGGCGAAGATCTCGGCACCGGCCAAGCGCGCGATCGCAATCGCGGCCTGTCCCACTCCGCCGGTGGCGGAGTGGATGAGCACCTTGTCGCCGGCTTCGATGCCGGCCAGGTCGACGAGGCTGTACCAGGCGGTGGCGTGCGCGGTGGTCACCGCGGCCGCCTGCCCGTCTGTGAGCCCCGGCGGCAGCGTTGTGGCCGGTCGGGCATCGCAGGTGATGAACGAGCCCCAACATCCCACCGATGACATGCCGCCCACGCGGTCGCCGATCTGGTGATCGGTGACATCGGAACCCACGGCGGTAACCACCCCGGCGAAATCCGCGCCGAACTGCGGCGACAGATCGTCGAAGGCGGGGTATCTGCCGAAGGCGATCAAGACATCGGCGAAGTTGACGCTGGACGCGGTCACGGCGACCTCGATCTGCCCGGGACCCGGCGGTATCCGCTCGGCCGCCACGACTTCCATCGTCCGCAGGTCTCCGGGCGTCCGGATCTGTAGGCGTACCCCGTGTCGGTCGTGGTAGGCGACGGTGGTTTCCCGCTCCTCGGACATCAGCGGCGCCGGGCACAACCGGGCGGTCAGCCACTGCCCCTGTCGCCAGGCGGTCTCGTCTTCGTCGGAGCCCGCCAGCAGTTGGCGTGCCACCTGGTCGGCGTCGGTGTGGTCGTCGACATCGATATGCGTGGTGCGCAGGTACGGGTGTTCGGCGCCGACCACCCGCAGCAGACCACGTAACCCGGCCTGTTCCAGATTGGGGCAGTCATCGGATCGGACCCGCTGCGCGTTCCTGGTCACCACATGCAGCCGGGGGACGGAGCCGGAGACTTCAGGTAGCCGGCGTGCGATGCGCACCAGCTGCTTGACATTGTCGCTGCCGCGGCACGGACTTCGCGCATCGTCACCGTCCATACGTTCGGGCGCCAGAACGACCACGCCGGTGACTCCGCCGCAGTCGAGCTGCTTGATCAGCCGTTCCAGGTTGGCGGCCGGGTCTGCCTGTCGGGGCCAGCACAGTGTCGCGCATTCAGCAGCGTAGCGCTTCAACGCATCGGTGAGTTCGGTCGCCAACATATCGGCGGTATCGGAAAGGCTGACCAGCAGCCATTTTCCGGTGTCGACAGCGCTCACACCATCGCAGCCGACCGGTTCGCGCTCTCGCCATTCGATGGTCAGCAATCGCTCGGCCAGCAGGCGATCACGGTCGGCGCTCTCCGAGAGTCCGGTGCCCATCTGCAGGCCGCGCACCACCAGCAGCACCGTCCCGTCTTCGTCCATGACGTCGATGTCGGCCTCGACATTGGCGCCGTAGGCAGTCACTACCGTGTGGCAGTAGCGGGCGTTGCGGGTGGACGCGTAGACGCGCAGCCGGCGCATACCGAGCGGCAACAGCAGGCCGCCGTTGCCCACCTGCCGGACGGCGGGGTGCGCCGCAACGGACTGGAAACACGCATCGAGCAACGCGGGGTGAACCCCGTAGTCGGCCTGCTGCCTGCGGATCGAACTCGGTAGGCCGACTTCGGCGAGCACGGCACTGACCGTCTGCGGAGCGACGTGGGCGGCGGCCAGGCCGGCGAAAGCCGAACGCAACCGAATACCGCGCTCCTCGAACCGCTTTCGCACCTCCTCGCCGTCGTGGCGGCACCGATAAGCTCGCAGTAGATCGGCCACGTCATGGGCGGGCGGCCGGTCTTGCGCGGATACGGCCTGCAGTATTGCGCTGGCTCGTCGCACCTTTTGGTTCTGCTGCTCGGTCTGGACGACGAAGCCTGCGACACCGGGTTCCGCCACCGACGCGACCGCGCCGATCGGGGTCTCGTCGTCCAGCAGCAACATCTCCTCGAAGTGGATATCGCACACTTGCGCCTGTTCGCCGAAGATCGTGTGGGCCGCTGCCAATGCCATCTCGCAATAGGCGGCGCCCGGGAGCGCGGCCACATCGTGGATTTGGTGGTCGCGCAACCACGGCAGCGCCGCCGTGCCGACCTCGCCGTGCCAGACATGCCGCGGCGGCTCCTCCATCAACCGCACGTGTGCGCCCAACAAGGGATGCGCCGCAACGGTATTGACGGACGAATGGCTGCCCGTCCGGTCGGGGCGCAGCAGCATCCGACGATGTGTCCACACCGGTAGCGGCGCGTCGACCAACTGCCCACCGGGATGAAGCACCGCGAAGTCCACGGCGGCACCGGCACTGTAGAGATCGATCACCACCGGGCGCAGTCCCCATGGCATCGGTTGCTCACGTCGCATGGCGGCTACCGCGGCGACCGGAATGTCGAGGCCGCAAGCGGTCTGCTCGACGGCCCGCGTCAGCAGCGGGTGCGGTGACAGCTCCGCGAACACCCGGTATCCGTCCTCCAGTGCCGCTCGTACCGCGGCGGCGAAACGCACCATATGACGCAGGTTGTCGACCCAGTAACGCGCATCGCAGGACGGTTGTTCGCGCGGATCGAACGACGTTGCCGAGTAGTAAGGAATGGTCGGTTTCATCGGGGTGAGGTCGCCGAGATCCAGGGAGAGCTGGTGCAGGATCGGGTCGACTTGCGGGGTGTGTGATGCTACGTCGACGGCTACCTCGCGGGCCAGCACCTCGCGCTCCTGCCACTGCGCGACGAGGTCGCGAACCGTCGGGGCCGCCCCGCCGATCACCGTGGACTGCGGTGAGGCCACCACGGCGACGACGACGTCACGGGCCGCGGCGCCGCGTCGGGCGAGTTCTTCGCGTACTTGTTGGACAGGCAATTCCACCGCGGCCATCGCGCCAGTACCGGTCACACGCAGACACAGTCGCGACCTTCGGCAGATCACCCGCGCCCCGTCGTGCAGCGACAGCGCCCCGGCGACCACGGCGGCCGCCACTTCACCGAGCGAATGGCCGATCACCGCGCCCGGACGGACTCCGTAGGACGACATCGTGGCCGCAAGCGCGACCTGAACGGCGAACAGCGTCGGTTGGACCCGGTCGATGCCGGTGACGGTGTGCGGGGCGGACATCGCGTCGGTGACCGAAAAGCCGGACTCCTGGGCGATCACCGCCTCGACCGCGGCGACGGTCGAGGCGAACACCGGTTCGCCGGTCAACAGCTCGGCGCCCATCGCGGTCCATTGCGAACCCTGACCCGAGAACACCCAAACCGGGCCGCGGTCATCGTGGCCGACGGCGGCGGGATAGGGGCGTTGGTCCTCGGCCACCTGGTGCAGGCGCTCGATCAGCTCGGCCCGGGTGTGGGCGAACACCCCGGTACGGACCGGTCGGTGGCCGCGCCGACGGGCCAACGTGTAGGCCAGATTCGACAACATCACCGCGTCCTGGTCCTGGCGTCCGGCCAGCCACTCGGCCAGCCGGCGCGAACTGCCGCGCAACGCCTCGGCCGACGTGGCCGACAGCGCAAACATCAACGGCGCCGCCGTGTCCGCCGCGTCGTGGCACGTCGCGGTGGCCGGAGCCTGTTCCACGACGGCGTGCACGTTGGTGCCCGACATCCCATACGACGACACCGCTGCCCGCCTCGGCAGCGCGTCATCTTGTTCGGGCCAGGGTGTAATTTCTTGCGGTACAAACAGTTTGGTGTTCAACCCGGCTGCCTCGGCAGGCAACCGGGTGAAGTGCAGCATCGGCGGCACCGCGCCGTGCTGCAGCGACAAGATCGCTTTGACGAGCCCCACCGCGCCGGAGGCGGCCTCGGTGTGGCCCAGATTGCTCTTGGCCGACCCGACTGCACAGGAGCGTTCGATGCCGTAAACTCTTGCCAGGCTGGTGAATTCGACCGGGTCGCCGACGGGGGTGCCGGTGCCGTGCGCCTCGACCATCCCGACGGTGGCGGGGTCCACGCCGGCCGCCCGCAAAGCCGCTCGATATGCCTGCGCCTGCGCCTGCGCGGACGGAATCGAAATGTTTTCGGTGCGGCCGTCCTGGTTGGTTGCTGTGCCGCGCAGCACCGCAAGGATTCGGTCGCCGTCGCGCAGGGCGTCGCGAAGCCGCTTGAGCAGCACTACGGCGCAGCCCTCGGAACGGACGAAGCCGTCTGCCGACACATCGAATGCGCGGCAGCGGCCGGTCGGCGACAGCATGCCCAGCGCCGACGCGGAAGCGCCGATTCTCGGCTCCAACATCACCATGCAACCACCCGCCAGGGCCAGGTCGCTCTCGCCGTCGTTCAGACTGCGGCACGCCATATGCACCGCAAACAAACTCGACGAACATGCGGTGTCGACGCTGACCGCGGGCCCGCGCAGCCCCAGGGCGTAGGCAACTCGTCCGGAGGCCATGCTGAACGGAATTCCGGTGAACCCGTAAGCGTCTTCCAGGGCACCTGATTCCGCGGTGACGTGTGCGTAGTCGCTGTGGGCGATTCCGACGAACACGCCGGTCAGCGTGCCCGCCAGCGATGTCGGCGGCAAACCGGCGTGTTCCACCGCCTCCCACGAGGTCTCCAGCAGCAGGCGCTGCTGGGGATCCATCGCGGTCGCTTCGCGCTCGCCGATTCCGAAGAACTCGGAATCGAAGCCGGCGACGTCGTCGAGGAAACCGCCCCAGCGCGAGACGGACCGGCCGGGTACCCCCGGTTCCGGGTCGTAGTATTCGTCGACGTCCCAACGGTCAGCGGGAACTTCGGAAATCAAGTCGTCGCCGCGCAGCAGCGCCGTCCACAACGCTTCAGGCGAATCGACGCCGTTCGGTAGCCGGCACGCCATGCCAATCACCGCAACCGGGTTCGCACACGTGTCGTCCACGGTCAGCCACCTCCCCAGTGAGACCCCCGATCGCCATCTCTTCAGGTGACCGCAGCGTATCCGGTTGCCGGGCCTTCGAAGACCTGCCACACCGCGTCCGGTTGGACGTTTTTGCGAATTCACCGGCGTCGATCGACGGCGA
This sequence comes from Mycobacterium pseudokansasii, assembly GCF_900566075.1. Classification (NCBI taxonomy): domain Bacteria; kingdom Bacillati; phylum Actinomycetota; class Actinomycetes; order Mycobacteriales; family Mycobacteriaceae; genus Mycobacterium; species Mycobacterium pseudokansasii. The sequence continues at coordinate 2,767,623 of NZ_UPHU01000001.1, forward strand.
ACGCCGCAGCCCCGGTAGCTTTTCGGGGGTCCCGATTGCGTCGCCGCGCGGGCTGTTGACCCCCGGGTGCGCGGCTGCGAATTTCGGCGTTGTGCCACAACGAGTTCGCCCGGCACGGCCCGCTCGGGGCATGTGATTGCCCGCTATTGACCGGCCTGTCAGCCGTCCATAGTGTGCTGGTATGTCGGACAGCGCGGTTGCGCGGGCACGGGTATCACGGGCATCGAAGCCGCGCAACCCCTTGCCGCCGGTGCTTCGTCACCACGGCGAGCAAGTGGCTCTTCCGATCAACCCGCACAGCGCTGAAATGCCTTGGGGGATAACAGGTTCAGCGCCAACTCGGCAGATGCCGACGTGGTGTGGGGCCCGGGGGCAGCTCGGCGAGCCGGTCACGGCCCGTCGCGGTCGTTGCCGGCACCGGTGGCCGCCACGCTATTGCGCGCGCCGCGGCGAGGTTGAGGAACTGCTGGCTACCATGGCCGGCAAACGCGATGGCATCCCTGAAGGACACGGAGTGCTCACACCATGACCCCACCCTTGAAGCCAGCCCGGGTACCCCAGTTGCCGGTCGACGAGGCCAAGGCGGCCGCCGATGAAGCCGGCGTGCCCGACTACATGGCCGAGCTCAGCATCTTTCAGGTGTTGCTGAACCACCCGCGACTGGCGCGCACCTTCAACGACCTGCTGGCCACCATGCTCTGGCACGGCGCCCTGGACTCGAGGCTGCGGGAGTTGGCAATCATGCGGATCGGCTGGCTGACCGCATGCGACTACGAGTGGACCCGGCATTGGCGCGTCGCCTCGGGATTGGGCGTGTCGGCCGAGGATCTGCTGGGCGTACGGGATTGGCAGAGCCACGACGGGTTCGGGCCGGCCGAGCGGGCCGTGCTGGCGGCCACCGACGACGTCGTGCGCGACGGCGCGATAAGTGCCGACAGCTGGGCCGCCTGCGAACGCGAATTGCACGGCGACACAACTGTTCTCATTGAACTCGTCACGGCCATCGGGGCGTGGCGGATGGTCGCTTCGATCCTGCACAGCCTCGAAGTCCCGTTGGAGGACGGGGTGTCGAGCTGGCCGCCCGACGGCGTCTCGCCGTAGGCGCACCGTAATCGAGATGGTCGAGGATCAGACGATCCGGTAGGTCTGGATCGCGTGGGCGACGACGCAGCCGTCGGCATCGGTGGCGGTGATCTCGGTGAAGGTGAGTTCCTTGCGGCGCCGGGTGGTGCGGGCATGGCACAGCAGGTCGCTGCGCTTGGCGGCGCCGGTGTACTGGATGCTCAACGCGACCGTGGCCGCGCGCATGCCCTTGTCGAAGTCGTGGTTGGACCAAGCGGCCGCCGCGCCGGCGGTGTCGATCACCGACGCGATCACCCCGCCGTGAAAGTAGATGCCGTCGTTGGTGAGGTCGTCGCGGAACGGCAGGCGGATCGTGACGTCGTCGGGCTCGTAGCGTTCGAACACGATGCCCAGCCCGCCCATGAACGGTGTGTTCGGCATCAGGTCGCGCACCGCCTGGCGGCGCTGGTGTTGCTGTTCAGCGGTCAACGGCTCGGCCATGGCGGCTAGGCTACCGCATTCGATTGACATATCAATCAATAGCTCATAGCGTCACAAAAATGCGGACCAGAGTCGCCGAAATGCTCGGTGTCGAGTTTCCCATCTGCGCCTTCAGCCATTGCCGCGATGTCGTTGCCGCGGTGACCAACGCCGGCGGTTTCGGGGTCCTCGGCGCCGTTGCACACAGCCCCAAGCGGCTGCACAGCGAGCTGACCTGGATCGAGCAGCAGACCGGCGGCAAGCCATATGGAGTCGACCTGCTGCTGCCGCCCAAGTATGTCGGCGCCGAGCGGGGCGGGATCGACCGGCAGCAGGTCGCCGAGCTGCTGCCGGCCGAGCATCGCGCTTTCGTCGACGACCTGCTGGTCCGCTACGGCATCGCCCAGCCTGCGGGGCAGCAAGCCCGGACACCCGGGGGAGGGCTCAACATCTCGCCCAAGGGTTATGAGCCGCTGCTCGAGGTGGCTTTCGCCCACGACATCCGGCTGATCGCCAGCGCGCTGGGACCGCCGCCCGTAGACCTCGTGGAGCGGGCTCACGGCCATAACGTCGTGGTGGCGGCGCTGGCCGGCACCACGCAACACGCGCGCCGGCACGCCGCGGCGGGCGTCGACCTGATCGTCGCTCAGGGCACCGAGGCCGGCGGTCACACCGGCGAGGTAGCGACCATGGTGCTGGTCCCCGAGATAGTCGATGCCGTCGATCCGCTTCCGGTATTGGCCGCCGGCGGGATCGCCCGCGGCCGCCAGATAGCTGCGGCCCTGGCCCTGGGCGCCGAGGGCGTGTGGTGCGGATCGGTGTGGCTGACCACCGAGGAAGCCGAGACACCACCGGTGGTCAAGGAGAAGTTCCTGGCCGCCGGCTCCACGGATACCGTGCGATCCAGGTCGATGACCGGCAAACCGGCGCGGATGTTGCGCACCGCCTGGACCGACGAGTGGGCCCGGCCGGAAAATCCCGACCCGCTCGGAATGCCACTGCAGACCGCCCTGATCGGTGAGGCGCAGCTGCGCATCAACCAAGCGGCCGGGCAGCCCGGCACCCGGGCCGGGGAGCTGGCGACCTACTTCGTCGGTCAGGTCGTCGGCTCGCTCAACCGGGTGCGGCCGACCCGCGCGGTGGTGCTCGAGATGGTCGAGGAATTCATCGACACGATCGGTCGGCTCGAGGGGCTGGTCGACAAGTGAGTACCACCCGGCGGCGCCGGGCGGTCAGTGACGAGGACAAGTCGCAACGACGTGACCAGATCATGGCCGCGGCCAAAGAAGTCTTCGCCCGCAACGGTTTTCACGCCACTACAATCGCGGACATCGCCAGGCAGGCCGGTCTGGCGTACGGCTTGATCTACTGGTATTTCGAGTCCAAGGACGACCTGTTCCACTCCTTGATGGCGGCCGAAGAGGATGCGCTGCGCGCGCATCTCGCAGACGCGCTGGTCGCGGCGGGCGGTTCGGCCGACAGCATCGGGGGAGAGGTGTTGTTTCGGACCGGCGTGCAGGCCACGTTCGAGTTCTTCGAAGCCGACAAGGCCACCGTCAAACTCTTGTTCCGGGACGCCCATGCGCTCGGCGACCGGTTCGAAAAGCACCTCGGCGGGATCTACGAACGGTTCATCGACGACATCGAAACCTTTATCGCCGCTGCTCAGGAACGAGGTGAAGTGGTGGCCGCGCCGCCCCGGATGGTCGCCTACACGCTGGCCGCGCTGGTGGGCCAATTGGCGCACCGGCGCCTGAGCACCGACGACGGGGTCACCGCGGCGCAGGTGGCGGACTTCGTCGTGTCCCTGGTGCTCGACGGGCTGCGCCCGCGCCGGGAGCCGGACGGACATGTCGCCCCGATCGATTCATACCTAAGTCACAGACGCCGGCTTTGAGCGCATAACCCCAGTTCAGAGTGGGTAAACCTGCTGAATTGCTGTCAACGCCCATGGTGAATGCGTAAAGATTCGGACACGGGCCCCAGGTTCGTTTGACCGACTCGCATCGGTGGTGCATCATCTGTCGGGTAAGCACCTCGTTAGGTGAGGCGGCTACACGAACACAGGCCACTGACCCCGAACGTCGAAAGACGCCCCGGGTCAGGACAGCTCCTCCCGGCTTAAGGGTTGAGCCCAGGTGGCTTCCGGACTACCGGACACGTCGTGTGGTGCCAAAGCTCTGACGAGAGGGGTGCGGATCCGACGATCGTCGGCGTTCCGATACTCCTGTGTGCACGTAGAACGTGCGGATAGCCGCGCGTGCCGCGACCGCGAGGAGGTGAGGGACCCATGAGTTCCGGTGACAGTCCGGACCGATATCCGGGCTCTGTTTCGTCCCGATCCGATCGCCGGCGCGACGTACTGTGTTGAGTCGTCAAACCTAGATCAGCCCTGCTGGATCGGAATCGCTTCGGGACGGGACTACAGGTCTCCAGTCAGTCCAATCAGTCCATAGCTTTGTCTCCCCCCTAGGAGCTGATCATGACCGCTGTTCTGTACGACGAAGTAGTAACCGCAACCCCCGCTCCCCGGCTGCGCGTGGTGCGCGAGGGAGCCCCCGTCGAGACGCCCACGCCCGCGAAGGCGCAGGTGGCGCGGCGCGCCGCCAACCCGCCGTTCGGCGTCGGTGGGGACCCGCTCGTGGACGGGGCCGCCCGCATGCTGACCATTCCGATTCGGCACGTCTACGCCGCGCTATGGCGGATCGGCGTGCTCGAAGTCCGGGCCTAGCCCAGGCCTAGCCCGATGGATAGCGAGCATTCGACCTGCCGTATGACTCGGCGGGCATCCGGTTGACGGCTCCGAAGGGCGGCCCGGCTGCGGAAGTGGTTCTGCGGCTCGGCCACCCTTCGGGGCCGTTTTGGTGTCGGGCGAGCGCGCGTCATCAGCCGTCGGCGATGGACCACGCGCGGCGCTCCCGCGTACTACTGTTGCTGAAGTGTTGCGCAAGCCACGACTTCACCCGCAGAGGTACAGTTGCCCATGACCGAGGACCGCTATTTGCTGCACCCGGATCTCATTGGTTTGATTCCCTTCGGTGGTTCGCTCACCACCAGGCTACTCAATCGGCGCATCGAGGAAACCTTGATCGACGATCCGGCTAGAGATCCGCGGCTGAGCGTGGTCGTACGTGTATTCAATGAGGCGGCCAAATTGGAGAAATTGTTCGAAGATATCGATAATCAGCAATTCAGTAGCGAAATCGAGGTTGTGGTTGTCGACAACGGCTCAAGCGACCGGAGCCCCGAGGTGGCCAAACATTACGGCGCGGAGTTGGTGCGACTAGCCCAACGCGACTTCACGTATCCGAAGTCGTTGAACCTGGGTGTTCAGGCCGCGAGCCACGCCGTGGTGTTCGTAACGGTGGCCCACGTCCGGTTGAGCAGCCGTCATAACCTGCACGCCGGCGCCCGGCACTTCAGCAAGAACAAGGATGTGGCCGGTGCGTATGGCGTGGTGCTACCGAACGAGGGCGCATCGTTCGTGGAACGCTTCGGTGCGCTGACGGGAATGAATCAGTGGCTGGCACGCCCGGCGCGACCGGCGAGGCGTACCGGGCCGGGACTGCTGAGCGCGACCGGCGCGATGATCTCCAAGTCGGCGTGGCAGGAATTGGGCGGTTTCGATGATCGCTATCAGGCCGGTGGTGAGGATACGGCTCTGGGAAAGTCGATGCTGAAAAGCGGCTACCACATTATTCAAGAGCCTGCCTTGACGGTTCATCACTCGCACGGGCTGGGACTGAAGGACTCGGTCAAACAGGGCATTCACCAGCTGCAAATTCTCGGAGAACCCAAAGAATTCGACAGGAAGAAACTGTTGGCGCGCAGACCGGATCTGCGAGCCGGTGAGCCGGTCTCGGACTCCTAGCCCACCATTTGTTGTGAGTATTGCTTTTTTCGCATTTGCTGGGAGCTAAATATGGCGGTCCCGGTGGGGTCGTGAGCCGCCGTCTGCCGACGATAGTTGGCGTCCGCGGAGCGGTGCCGGCGCCGCTGCCCACGCGCATTCGGCACCGTTGTTTCCGGAGTGCCCTTCCCGACGCCGACGGCAGTGTACCGTCACCTCATGTCCGAAATGTCCGTACTGATCACGGTCCCGGTCTTCGGCCAGCATGAGTACACGCATGACCTCGTGAGCGACTTGGACCGCGAAGGCGCCGACTATCTGATCGTCGACAACCGGGGCGACTATCCCAGGGTCAGCAACGAACGTGTCATCACCCCCGGTGAGAACCTCGGTTGGGCCGGCGGCAGCGACCTCGGATTCCGGATCGCGTTCTCCGAGGGCTATTCCCATGCGATGACACTCAACAACGACACCCGCATCTCCAAGGGATTCGTCGAAGCCCTGCTCGACCCGCGGCTACCCGCTGATGCCGGGATCGTTGGGCCAATGTTCGACCGCGGCTTCCCGTGCGCAGAAGACGACGAGAAGCCGGACGCCGCGGATTATGTTCCCCGACCGCGATATCGGTGCGTAAACGTCGTGGAGGGAACGGCGCTGACGCTGTCTTGCGAATGCTGGAAAGAGGTCGGCGGAATGGATCTGCGCACCTTTGGTCGCTACGGGTGGGGGGTCGACTTCGATCTCGAGCTACGTGCCCGGAAAGCCGGATACGGCCTGTACACGACAGAGATGGCGTACATCAACCACTTCGGACGCAGGACTGCCAACACCCATTTCGGCAGTTGGCGATATTTGCTGGGCGCAAACCTGACCATGGAGCTGGCGATGCGCAAAACCCATGGCCGCACATGGCGCAAGCAATTCCCACCGGGGACATTGTCACGGCCGCTGTGGGGCGAGGCGGCGACGGCGTACACGACGCACCCGCTCGAGGACTGACCGATCCGCTTTCAAAGCGGTGCAACGCGCTTCACGAAGCTTGGCGGGCACCCGCTTTGAACGCGCTCAGCAGCCGCGGCCTCGGCGTGGCCGGCGACCCGACGCAGACATAGTGGAGATATCGGCCGTCGGCGAAGAACCCCAAACTGGCTACGGCAATCGCCACGCCAAGTGGGCCGGGCCAAGCGTTGATTCCCTCGACCCGCTGTATCCGCAAGCCCGCTTTCTTGAAAATCCGCACAATGCTCCTGCGGGTGAAGAAACGTATGTAGGTGCGGTCGAAGGGGCCAAAGTCCTCTTGCGGGAAGTCCTTTCGGAACAGCACCTGGCCCAGCGCGGGAAGAAAGCGGAAATTCGGAACCGCGGCGACGACGACGCCATCGGGCTTGAGCTTGGTGCGCAGCTTTCGTAGCGTCGCGGCCGGTTCCACCAGCCGTTCCAATATGTCCACGCAGATCACCGCGTCGAAGTAGCCGTCGGGTATTTGGGCGATCTCCCGCTCCAGGTCTTCGGTGAGGATGCGATCGATGACGGCGCAGTCAGGCCGGGTGGCTTGCTCATCGGACACGATGCCCCAGATTTCGGCGCCGGTTGGGTCTTTGACCGTGATGCCGAACGACCCATCCGCGCAGCCGAGATCGAGGACCCGTTGTGCGTCGGTGGGTATGAGCCGCAACGTCTCTGCCGCTGCTTGGCGGTAGTACCGCGCGAGGCGGCCGGGTTCTTGTGTCATCGGCTCAGCTGGCAACCCCGCGTGCTGCGTTCAGTTCACGCCGCTTGCCAGCAGGGCGACCCCCGCCGCGGCGAAGGCGACGGAGAGGATCTGGCGCCGATGGGTCCGTAGCCAGTTGCGCAGCCGCAACATCGTGGCTTCGGTTTTGTCAGGGTTGACCAGATGGCTGACAAGCGGGATCTCGACGATCGCGAGCATCACGAGAAGGTAGGCGACGGTCGCGCTGAGCTGAGTGCCGAACGCCGCACCCGAAGCGCCGATAGCGGTGAGTACCACCAGGTACTCCACCGGCGGTGGTCCCGCCGAACTCAGGCCGGCCACAAACGCCACCCAGGGAAACCCCCCCTCGAGTGCACCCTGGGCGTTTGCCATCAGCCGCGAGAATCGGGAGGGCTGCTCCTGCACCAGCACCGCCGAGGATTCGCCCGTGGACACCAGCGCGGGCGAACGGACCGAAACTCCGGCAGCGATCAGCGCCGCCACCACTAATGCCACGACACCAAGCGCGACTTGGATGTGCCCGACAGTGGAACTTGCCGCCAGGGACGTCACATTGTCGGCGAGGGCATGCGCGAAATCGCGCAGCAAAAGTAAAACGCCCAGAGCGACGGCTGCGCCCGTCGCCATTCCGCCGAACCAGAAAGCGAGCAGGTTGACCATTGGCCGCGGCTTCGAGATCAAGAAGAGGGCAACGCCCAGACGCACCGGCTCAGTCGCTGTGATCAGCGCGAGGATCAGCACTGTGGTCCACATCTGCCCCCTCCTCCCGTTCGCCGTCTTTCAGCTGACCGACACTGCGTCAACGCATAGGAAGCGGTCGCGACCGCCCGGGGCTCTGTCGTTCAAGAAGCGTTTCGCGGTCATGTCGTCCTGTTCGAGTGGGCAGTGCGCACCGGGGTCAGTCACGAAATTGCGCGCTGGACTGATTCCGGCTCACCTCATTTTCCAGAAGATCGGCTGCCCGCGTGGCGCTTTCGCCAGGTTTGGTCATCTGATTTGCAACCTCACGCGCCCGGTTGACGTACTCGGGAGCCAGAATTGCCCGGAGGTCGCTGACCAGCGTCTCCTTCGTGGTGGCCGCGAGCCGGCGCCCAGAGCCGACCTTGAGCCGCTTGATCTGGGCTAACCAAATCGGTTGCTCGATCCAGATCCAGAGGATCAGGGTCGGGATGCCGGCTCGCATGCCCGCCGCGGTCGTTCCCGCGCCACCGTGGTGTACAACCGCGCGGCAGGCCGGAAATACGGCGGCGTGGCTTACCCCGGACACTAGTTTGGCGTGGTCCGCGCACACGAGATTGCTGACGTCGTTCTGGCCGGTGCAGATCAACGCGCGTTCGCCCAATTCCGCACAGGCGGCGCTGATCATGGCGATGGTGTCGGCGGGCGAATCCACTGGCATGCTGCCGAAGCCGAAGTAGATCGGCGGCTTGCCGGCAGCAATCCACGACAACACCTCGTCGTCATAATCCGTCGGCAGTTCCAGGGTCAGGGCTCCGACGAACGGCCGCCTGTCAGCCCATTTCGCCCACTCGGTAACCAGACCGGGAAAGCACAGCTCGTCATAGGCCTGGATCTCGAGTGCCCGGCTGCCCAGAATGCGCGACGACGAGGACGCGGATGTCTTTGGCAGGCCCAGTTCTCGCCGCTGGGCGTCTTCAGGACTCTTCGTGATGCGCCACTGAACCCACCACAGCGCCGAAACCAGCGCGCGATTCAACCGCGCCGGCAAGATCGGCAGGAGCTGGCCATTGACCCGCGCGGGCATGAAGTGCATCGTCGCCAGCCGAATGTCGTAATACTCCGCGATGTTGGCGGCGATGCCCTGGTGGATCATGCCGGTCAACACCAGATCCACGCCGGTTGCCAACGATCTCAGGGTCGCCGCCATATCGGCCCAGGCCTGACGCAAGTCCGCGATACCCTCGCGCACCAACTTGATGGACGTCTGCGGCTTCCAGAATTCGTGCAAATTGTCTTCGTTGTCCAGCAGCGCCTGAGTGTCCGGCCCGTAGCTGACCGCATCCAGTCCGGCCGCTTCGGCCAAACCGATCAGGTTGGGTGGCACCGCGAGGCGAACCTCGTGGCCCCGGCGTAGCAGCTCCCGACCGAGAGCCGTGCAGGGTTCGACATCGCCGCGGGTGCCGTTGATCGCCAGTGCGAACTTCATCAGCGTCCCCTACCTTTTGCGTCCCGCCCCCGGGCAACCTCAGTCCTGTGACTGCGACCTATCCGAATACCTCGGCGGTCAGCCGATAATCTGCAAGCGTTTGTTCTATCAATCCGCGCAGCTGCCGGTTCGAATTCTCTGCGCCAAGTTGATAAGAGGATACGCTGATGAAAGCTTTTCCATTCAGACGCCCGGAGAAAAGGTACAGCTGGCCGCGTTGCCGCTCGATGTTCTGTCTGGTCGCACCTTGATTGAACAGGCGTGCCGAGAAATAGTCGGCATCGGTACCGTCTATACAATTCAAGTCTGGACTAAGGTTGCTGACATTCGAACAGCAAACCGGAAACTCCGAACTACCCAGGGCCAGTGCCGCCATCTTCCTGGCCAGCCACCGCGGCGTGTAAGGAACCAGCGGCAGCGGCTTGAGCAGCTCGTTTGGGGTTTCGTGGAGTGCGGCCAGGCTCTGTTTCATCTCGTTGCGGATGAGTTGCAAATCCGTTGTCACCCGCTCCGGGTCGACCCGGAAGGTAATGGCCGTCAGCGCATTCGCTCGTAAATCACCTGCGGTGCGTTCATTGACCGGCATTGTTATCGTGACAGCGCCATCAGCCGGGCTCAGCCGTCCCATGCGTTGCGCGAGCCTGGTCGCGAAAGCAACGAAAAGCGAATTACTGGACCCACCGAGTTCGAGTACCCGGCTGTCCCACGAAGTCAAATCGCAGGAAAATGTGACAGCAGGCAAAACAATTGGTTCGTCGCCGCGGCTCGACGTAGCCGGTGATGTGCCTGTTCGTGTCTTCGCACTGGGGTCGCGTTTGATGACCAGCATGATGCAGGCGATCAGTGCCCGAAAAACCTCGGGCAATCCGCGAACGGCGTCCCACGCGTCGCCAAGCAGTGCTCGTCCACGACTGCGCGATCGTGGGGCTGGATAGCCGAAATCTCGGGTGATGCCGTTGACGGCCTCGTGAATGGCGAGATGCAGCGCGACGCCGTCCACCACTGAGTGCGACGTGATAAGGGTTACCGCCGTCCCACCGTCGTGGAGCGGGAGGACCCCCAGATGCCAGCAAGGTCCGCATTCGGGGTCGACTCGAATCTGCGCACGCTCATCCAGCCAGTCCATGATTTCAGCGCGAGATCGGGGTGACCGAGCCACGTCGATTTCCGGTGCGTCGTGGTATTCGACCCAGCGGGGACGACCAAAGGGTAACGGGGAACGCTCTATCCGGCGCCCGAGCCAGCCACGGCCGAGGTTGCGGTTGAACCGGCACAACCCCTCCAAGTCAACCGGACGATCGTAGATCCAGGTCACTTGGCCGACGGTGTCAACACCGGTTGCGCGCAACCGAAGAAAAGCTACGTGGTCGAGAAAGGCGATCCTGTTGTCCGTCATGGCCGAAGAACGTGCCAATTCGAAACTCCTTGAAAAACCCGGATTTCCGGCCTAGCCGGCCTAGCCGGTGCGCCATGTGGTCAAGGGGGGGACCGCGGTCGCGGGTTCGTAAGCGCGCCGACTGTAGGCGAGGTGCAGTTGACTGCCGTTGTGGCGCCGGGCCGGCATCACCTCGCGTCCCTCGGCTACGCGGACATAGGCGGCCTTCAGCGTTTCTGCGTAGCGGGTGACCGACTCGCGGGCGATCGGGTTGTTCGGGAACAACACCGTCAACTGGGTCTCTTTCTCGAACCTGTTAACCCGGATGTCGATTTGCCCCATCATTCCGCCGTCGTGGCAGAGCCGGGCGTGCAAGCCTTCCACGTGGCAGTTGGCCAGCGCCGACAGCGGCGGAATGCCGGCGTCGAGGTAGAAAAGCAACGGTGCTCCCCATTGGCCTTTCCGCAGCCACGGAACCAGTTCCAGCACGCGGTCCAACGGCACTTCGGCCAATTCCCGGCCTGAATCAAAGCATTCCTGAGCCGCCTTGACGATTTCACCGAACGACGATCCGGTGGTGGGGACGGTGATCGGCACGAAGCCCGTGAACCAACCCGTCGTCATGAAATCCGTCTGGGTGCGGCGAATGTCGATGGGGACGATGGCGTGGAACTCGTCGGTTCCGGTCAATTCGTGTTCGGCCACTGCTGACATAGCGAGTACGCCGCCGCAGAACCGGGCTCCCGCCGACAAGCACGCGGATTCGAACGCGAGTGTCTGCCGCTCGTCCAACAGCCGTACGCCCATCATCTCGCACGGCGCAGATGTGTCCCCCAGTGGCAGTGGGAACTTGGGAAGGGAGCCGTCGTTGCTCTGGAAGAATTCGGCCCATGCGCGGATAACCGGGGAGTCCAAGGTGAGCCCGGCCAGGTGCTCCTGCTGCCGCGTGCAGTAATCGTGATAGCTGCCCGTCTCGGCCAGCCGCAACGGCGCTCCGCCCCCGACCAGTGCGACATACATCAGGTGGATCTCGGCGAACGCGACGCCGACGAACATGGCGTCGCAGTGAAGATGGTCAATGGCCACACAGAAGGTGAAATGGTCTGCGCGCTGAATGATCGAGAAGCGGAAGCAGTCCCACTCCAGCGGACTCGGGGTGGCCAACAGGTGGTCCCGCCATTGGCTTTGCGTTGTCAGCTCACCGTGCTGGGTGGCGACGAACTGAATGTCGTTGGCTTTGTTGATGGTTCGCCGCACGAAGTGCTCGCCATCGGTGTGCTCGAACCAGCTTCGGTAGGTGTCGTGGCGGCGCAGGTGCGCATTGATGACGTGCGTCATGGTGCGGATGTCGCATCGACCGGGAATATCCCAGGCGGAAATCAGCAATCGCGACATCTCCAGGCCGCGGCTGGCGTAGGACCGAAAGTTACGCAGGTGGTGGGCTTGCATATAGCTGGGCGGTACCGTGCTGATCGGTGCCTGCTTCGCCTTGGCGAGTGACGGCGGCGACGGTTGCCACGACACCAACATGCCCGGCTCGGGAGCCCATTCGCGGATTGTCCCGGCCTCTACTTTCCCTACTCTGACCATTCTTCCTCCCAGTCGCCCAGCAGGTTGCGATGCACCGGAGAGCCAAGGGTGGTCCACAGAACCTGGCACGGTGATGACATTTGTAGGGACCCCGGTGAACCGGGTTCGAGGTCGTGGCCGTAGCGATTTCGGGTTGCGCCACCGGTGCCGGTCCACCGCACGTCACGGGACACGTTGGACGGGTCGGTGCCCCTGGCCGGCCAACGGACTGCGGTCGTGACGGCACTTGGTAGGCCGGGTATCGTGGTGTTCACATGCCCCCTCATCAATTTGTCGTGCCTCCCCGAAGGCACGACCATATTACCGTCGGTGTGAGCTGCCCCATGCCCGACGTTGTGACGACCGTTCATCCGGGTATTTAGGTTTCTCGCGTTGGTGAGCTGAGCCTAGTTGATGGTTGGTGCATAAATTCCGGTTTTCGCTGCATTGGGTTTAAACCCACGGTTGAGGGGTTGCAGTTTGTTGGCTGGGCGGGGCTCGCACTCCTGCGCCGGGTAGGATCGGCCGCAACGGCGTTGATCCGGCTATCACCGGTAAGCCTTCGGAAGAACAGCGCAAAAGCCCAGTAGAACCGAACGGGTGGGCCCGTCACAGCCTGCAACGAGCGGCCGTGCGTAGGTGCGGCAAGCGGGGTGGTACCGCGGTGTTCGCGCTTCCGGCGCGTTGTCGTCCCCGTGTCTTGTGACAGACGACACAGGAGACGGCATGACCGACAGCGCCTACCCGCGCAGCGACCTGGGCGCCGACCAACGTGGTGGCTCTCCGGACTTTCCCGCGATGGAAGCCCAGGTCCTCGAGTATTGGGCCCACGACGACACCTTCCGCGCCAGCGTCGCGCGCCGCCACGGCGCCCCGGAATACGTGTTCTACGACGGGCCCCCGTTCGCCAACGGCTTGCCGCACTACGGGCATCTACTGACCGGCTATGTCAAGGACATCGTGCCGCGGTACCGAACCATGCGCGGTTATAAGGTGGAACGCCGCTTCGGTTGGGACACCCACGGGTTGCCCGCCGAACTCGAGGTCGAGCGTCAGCTGGGCATCACCGACAAATCGCAGATCGACGCCATGGGGATCGCCGCGTTCAACGATGCCTGCCGGGCTTCGGTGTTGCGTTACACCGACGAGTGGCAGGCATATGTGACCCGGCAGGCTCGCTGGGTCGATTTCGACAACGACTACAAGACACTCGATCTGTCGTATATGGAATCGGTGATCTGGGCGTTCAAACAGCTCTGGGACAAGGGCCTGGCATATGAGGGCTACCGGGTGCTGCCCTATTGCTGGCGCGACGAAACCCCGCTGTCCAATCACGAACTCCGGATGGACGACGACGTCTACCAGAGCCGTCAGGACCCCGCGATCACGGTGGGATTCAAAGTGCCGGGAGGCCAACCACTTAGAGAGCTAGCCGGCGCATTCCTGTTGGTGTGGACCACGACACCGTGGACGCTGCCGTCGAACCTGGCCGTCGCGGTCCACCCCGAGACGACATATGTAGAGATCAAAGCCGGCGATCGCCGCTTCGTGCTAGCTGAGGCAAGGGTGCCTGCCTACGCTCGAGAGTTCGGGGAAGATCCTGAAGTTCTCGGGACCTATCGCGGCGCCGACCTACTAGATATGCAGTACCAGCCGCCGTTTACATATTTTGAGGATTCACCTAACGCGTTTCGCGTACTGTCAGGCGATTTCGTTACCACTGAAGAGGGTACTGGAATCGTGCACATGGCACCGGCATACGGCGAAGACGACATGGCTGTCGCGGAGGCTGCCGGCATCGCGCCGGTAACCCCGGTCGATGCCAAGGGCCGTTTCGACGCCACTGTTCCCGATTACCAGGGACAGCACGTGTTCGACGCCAACGCCCAGATCATCCATGACCTGAAGAAACAAAGTGGTCCGGCGGCGGCGAACGGCGCGGTGTTGATCCGTCACGAATCCTACGAACACCCTTACCCACATTGCTGGCGCTGTCGTAACCCGTTGATCTACCGTGCGGTGTCGTCCTGGTTTGTCACAGTGACGGAATTCCGGGACCGCATGGTCGAACTCAACCAGCAGATCACCTGGTATCCCGAGCACGTCAAGGACGGCCAGTTCGGAAAGTGGCTGCAGGGTGCCCGCGATTGGTCCATCTCACGAAACCGCTACTGGGGCACCCCGATCCCGGTGTGGAAGTCGGATGATCCCGCCTACCCCAGAATCGATGTGTACGGCAGCTTGGACGAGCTGGATCGCGATTTCGGGGTCCGGCCGGACAACTTGCACCGGCCCTACATCGACGAGCTCACCCGGCCCAACCCCGACGATCCCACCGGGGAAAGCACGATGCGGCGCATCCCTGATGTGCTCGACGTGTGGTTCGACTCGGGCTCCATGCCCTACGCCCAGGTGCACTACCCATTCGAAAACCGTGACTGGTTCGACGGGGTCGATTGCGCCGATCCGGACCAACGGGTCGACGCCCACTATCCCGGGGACTTCATCGTCGAGTACATCGGGCAGACCCGTGGCTGGTTCTACACCCTGCACGTGCTGGCGACCGCGCTGTTCGACCGGCCCGCGTTCAAAACCTGTGTGGCGCACGGGATCGTGCTGGGCTCCGACGGCCAGAAAATGAGCAAGTCGCTGCGCAACTACCCCGACGTCAACGAGGTGTTTCACCGGGACGGCTCCGACGCCATGCGCTGGTTCTTGATGGCCTCGCCGATCCTGCGCGGCGGCAACCTGATCGTCACCGAGCAGGGGATCCGGGACGGGGTACGGCAGGTCTTACGGCCGTTGTGGAATGCCTACAGCTTCTTGGCCTTGTATACGCCGAAAGTGGGTACCTGGCGCACGGATTCGCCCCATGTGCTGGACCGCTACATCCTGGCCAAGCTGGCGGCGCTGCGCGAAGACCTCACCCGGTCGATGGAGGTGTGCGACATCTCCGGGGCCTGCGAACAGCTGCGGCAGTTCACCGAGGCGCTGACGAATTGGTATGTGCGACGGTCGCGTTTGCGCTTCTGGGAAGAAGACGGCGATGCCATCGACACCCTGCACACGGTGCTGGAGGTCACCGCCAGACTGGCTGCGCCGTTGCTGCCGTTGATGACCGAGGTGATCTGGCGCGCTGTGACCGGTGAGCGCTCGGTTCATCTGACGGACTGGCCGCGGGCCGATGCGGTGCCCGCCGACGCCGGCCTGGTGGCGGCGATGGATCAGGTTCGCGAAGTGTGCTCGGCCGCGTCGTCCCTGCGCAAGGCCAAAAAGCTGCGGGTGCGCCTGCCGTTGCCGAAACTGACTGTGGCAGTTGCTGATCCGGAACTACTAAAGCCATTCATCGAGCTGATCGCCGATGAGCTCAACGTCAAACAGGTCGAACTCACCGACGACATCGCCACCTACGGGCGGTTCGAGCTGACCGTCAACGCCCGGGTGGCCGGGCCGCGACTGGGCAAAGACGTGCAAGCGGCGATCAAGGCGGTCAAGGCCGGCGACGGCGTCGTCAATCCCGACGGCACCTTGACGGCAGGGCCCGCGGAGCTGCAACCGGAGGAATACAGCTCACGGCTGGTGGCCGCCGACCCGGAGTCCACCGCGGCACTGCCCGGCGGCGCAGGTCTGGTGGTGCTCGACGGCACGGTGACCCCGGAATTGGAGGCCGAGGGCTGGGCCAAAGACCGCATCCGGGAACTGCAAGAGCTGCGCAAGTCGACCGGGCTGGACGTGTCCGACCGGATCAGCGTGGTGATATCGGTGCCCGCCGAGCGTCAAGCCTGGGCGCAGACCCACCGCGATCTCATTGCCGGCGAAATCCTGGCCACCAGTTTCGAATTCGGCGACGCGGCCGGCGGCGTCGACATCGGCGACGGGGTGCGGGTGGCGATCACGAAAGCCGGTTGGGGGCGGCCGGCTGCGCCTTAGCGCAGCTGGATCGTCACCTCTTTGATGGTGGCGTTGAACGGGAATGTGCCCTCGTAGGTGTCGGCGGCCGGGGTGCCGCCGTCGAGCCCGATATCGAGCCCTTCGTCGGCGCTGAACCCCAGCGGAACCGTCCGCTCGATGCGAGATTCGGCCGCCGGGCATCCGTTTACCAGGAGTCGCGCGACGCCGCCTTTGCCTAAGCCTCCACCGTCATACTCGAAGTCGACCGCAACGGTCGAGTTTCCCGCGGGCAGGGGCGTTGCAGCCGCGATGGTCGTGTACTTGGACCCGAAATAGTTGTAGGTGAACTTGGCCAGTCCGTTCTGCACGTAGAGAGCCAGGCCTGCGAAGTAGCCGCCGGCGGCCAGGAGAACGCCGTCGACCGTGTCGCCACGGGGAGTCTCCAGGTCTGCGGTTATCGAGTAGGACCGGTTAAAGGCGCACCGAATGATGTCCTCAGGCATTCGGATTGATCCTTGCCCGAACGAAATCGAGGTTCGCTGGCCCAGAACCGTCGGCCGCGCACCGATCGCCCGCGCGGGGCCGCGGTCGTCGAGCGGAAAGACGTGGTTTTTCTCGCCTTCAGCGTCGAATAGTGCCTTCAACTCGGCAAGCCGATCGGGGTGCTGGGCGGAAAGATCAACGGCTTGACTGTAGTCCCGCGACAGGTCGTAGAGTTCCCAGCGGTCATCGGAGAAGGCGGGCATCTTCGAGCCCGGTTGCCACTGGATCTTGCCGTGATAGGTGCAGGCCATCCAGTCATCGCGATAGATCCCGCGGATGCCCTTGATCTCGAAATACTGGGTGCGACGCCGGTCCTGGGCGGCCGCGTCGTCGAATGTATACGCCAGGCTGATGCCGTCGTAGGGCTGCTGTGGCACGCCGTTGACAACAACCGGTGCGGGGATGCCGGCGGCTTCCAAGATGGTCGGGGCGATATCGATGACATGGTGAAACTGCGAACGCAGCCCGCCGCCGTCGTTGATGCGTTGTGGCCAGGTCACAATCATCGGATTGCGAGTGCCACCGAAATGACTGGCGAACTGCTTGGTGAACTGGAACGGCGTGCACATCGCCCAGGCGAAGCCGACCGGATATTCGTTGCTGGCCTTGGGCCCGCCGAAATCGTCGATCCTCGACAGGACGATCTCGGGGTCTTCTTGGAGGCCGTTCAACGTCACCATCTCATTGAAGACACCGGTGATCCCGCCGGCGGCGGCTGCGCCGTTGTCGCCGATGATGTAGACGAACATCGTGTTGTCCCAGACGCTCATGTCCTTGAGTGCGGTGACTATCCGACCGATCTCGTGATCGGTGTGGGCAAGGAATCCCGCGTAGACCTCCATGAGCCGCGACGCGATGCGCTGCTGCTCCTCTGACATCGCGTCCCAGGCGGGTATCGATTCGTGGCGCGGAGTCAACGCGGCCTCTGCCGGGATCACGCCCAATTCCTGCTGCCGCGCATAGATTTCCTCACGCAGCTTGTCCCAGCCGCCGTCGAACCGGCCACGAAAAGGTTCGCTCCATTCCGGGGACACGTGGTGCGGCGCGTGAGTGGCGCCGGGCGCCCAGTAGACGAAAAACGGTCGATCGGGCGACATGGCCTGCTGCCGGTGTACCCATTCGATCATCCGATCCGCGAGATCCGTCGTAAGGTGGTAGTTTTCAACGCCTTCGGGCCGTTCTACCGGCGCTGTGCCGTGATACAGACCGGGATTGTATTGGTGGGCTTCACCGCCCATGAAGCCGTAGAACTCCTCGAAACCCATCCCGGTTGGCCACCTGTCGAAGGGGCCGGCCGGACTCACTTCCCATACCGGGGTGTTGTGCCATTTGCCGAAAGCTGCTGTGCTGTAACCGTTTTGGCGAAGCGTCTCGGCGATGGTGGCGGCAGATTTCGGGATGATGCTGTTGTAGCCGTCGTACCCGGTGGCCCATTCGGTGATGTTGCCCGTGTTGACCGCGTGATGGTTCCGGCCGGTCAACAGTGCGGCACGAGTCGGGGAGCACAAGGCGGTCGTGTGAAACCGGTTGTACCGCAGTCCTTCCCGCGCCAGCGCGTCGCCCGTTGGCGTCGGCACCGGCCCGCCGAAGGTTGCGGTGGCCCCGAATCCGACGTCGTCGAGCAGGACGATCACCACATTCGGCGCGTCCTGTGGTGGGCGGATGGGAGCGATGGTCGGCATCGTCGACTCGGAAACCGTTCGCCCGGCTTTTCCCCCCGTCGGTGTGTCCGGCAACGGCAGCCGGGTCCGATCGACGGTGCTGGTCGGGTCGTGCGTCACGGGTTACCTCCACTCGGGTTGGGATTGGCTGGTGCTGTAGGCCCGGTAACGACAACGGCCGCCGAACGATCTAGGGCGCTTGGTTACTGACGTCAAGCCGCGGGTTTGATCGCCCGCCAGCGTTGCCGACGGTCGCGAACCTCAACATCGACATCGCGAAAACCAGCTGCGCGCAAGCGATCCGGCAAGGTTTCCGGCGGGATCGGGTTGCAGGTGTCGCGCAGGTGCAACAAGCTGAACACCAGAGACGGCACGCTGTCGCTGCCGGCGAATACGCCGCCCGGGCGCAGCACCCGGAAGGCCTCAGCGAACAGCCGGTTTTGCAGGTTAACGGTCGGCACGTGGTGCAGCATGGTGAACGACACCACGGAGCTGAACTCGTCGGCAGGCAGTCTGGTGGCGGAGCCGTCGCCGATGATGATGCGTGCCCGGTCTCCGTACAGTTCCTGCAGCCGCTGCGCCATCGGGGCGTCGATCTCGACAGCGGTCAGGTTCGGCGTCTTGTCGACCAGGACCCGAAGAAATGCGCCGTATCCGGGTCCGATCTCGAGCGTGTTGTCGCCCAGGTCCACATCGGCGAGCACCCATGGCAAGACCTGGCTTTCAACTTGTCTGGCCCAGCGGCCGGAGTTACAGCACAACCGGTGAACCAGATTCATCGCCATACCGACCGACGTTAGTCCACGGACGCCTCCGGTAACCGCGAATAGCATTGTCCGTTGTGGAGTCCCGTTGGGTGCTGCACCTGGACATGGACGCGTTCTTTGCCTCGGTCGAACAACTCACCCGTCCTACGCTCCGGGGCCGGCCCGTATTGGTGGGTGGCCTCGGCGGGCGCGGTGTGGTCGCCGGTGCCAGCTACGAGGCGCGAGTTTTCGGCGCCCGCTCGGCCATGCCGATGCACCAGGCCCGCCGGCTGATCGGCGTCACGGCGGTCGTGTTGCCGCCGCGCGGTGTGGTGTACGGGGTGGCCAGCCGCCGGGTGTTCGACACCGTGCGCAGCCTGGTTCCGGTCGTCGAGCAGCTGTCTTTCGACGAGGCCTTCGCCGAACCGCCCCAACTGGGCGCCGCGGCGGCCGAACACGTCGAGGCGTTCTGCGAATCCTTGCGGCGACGGGTGCGTGAGGAGACCGGCCTGGTGGCCTCGGTCGGGGCGGGCTCAGGCAAGCAGATCGCCAAGATCGCGTCCGGTCTGGCCAAGCCCGACGGCATTCGAGTGGTCCGCCGGGAGGAAGAACAGCGGCTGCTCCACGGCTTGCCGGTGCGGCGGATATGGGGAATCGGCCCGGTTGCCGAGGAGAAGCTACATCGACTCGGCATCGAGACCGTGGGGCAGCTGGCCGCGTTGACCGACGTCGAGGTGGCCCACATCCTGGGCGCGACCGTCGGGCCCGCACTGCACCGGCTGGCCCGCGGTATCGACGACCGGCCCGTTGCCGAGCGAGCCGAAGCCAAGCAGATCAGCGCCGAGTCCACTTTCGCCACCGACCTGACCACCCTTGACCAGCTGCGTGAGGCTATCGACCCCATCGCCGAACACGCGTTTCAACGCCTGCTGCGCGACGGCCGCGGAGCTCGCACCGTCACCGTGAAGCTGAAGAAGGCCGACATGAGCACTCTGACCCGTTCGGCGACAGTGCCCTACGCGACCACCGAGGCGGGGGCGCTGATCGCAGTGGCCCGGCGGCTGCTGCTGGACCCCGTTGAGATCGGGCCGATTCGCCTTCTCGGCGTTGGTTTTTCGGGGCTCAGCGAGGTGCAGCAGGAGTCGCTGTTCTCCGACTTGGACCTGTCACCGGATACGGCCGAGGAAGCCCAGCACGACTTCCCGACGCTGCGGGCCGCGCAATTCGGCGGACCGGACGGCGCCGGATGGCGCATCGGCGACGACGTAGCCCACCCGGAACTCGGGCACGGCTGGGTGCAGGGGGCCGGCCACGGCGTGGTCACCGTCCGGTTCGAGACTCGTCGATCAGGTCCGGGCCCGGCGCGGACCTTTCCCATCGATAGCGGCGACCTCGCCATCGCCAACCCGGTCGACAGCCTGGACTGGCCGGATTATGTCGGCCGGCTGCGGGTCGACGAGCCGGCCGGGCTCTCAACCCCAACGGTCGACGACCTGGGCGACCGGTAGCCGGGCCGCCAGCGCGGCCATCAACAACACCCGGGCCTGCGACGGTGGCAGCCGTGGCACCATCACCGCGCCGGCGTCCACCAGGTCGTGTCCGGGACCATAGCCAGCGCCCACCCGGGCGCCGGAAACCCGGGTTGAGACCGCGACCACCACCCCGTCGCCGCTGTGCCGGCGCACCGCGTCGATCACCGCGGATCCGGCGTTTCCCGAACCCAATGCCTCCAGCACGACCGCCCGGGCGCCGGCGGCCACACAGGCGTCCAACGCAACGGCGTCACTTCCCGGATACACCGCGACGATATCGACCCGCGGTGCCTCGCCGGCTCGCAGTTCACCGAGGTACGGGCGTGGCTTGGGGCCTGTCATCGTCACCGTTTCGGAGACGGCGCCAAGCAGTTCGCCGGCGAACCCGCTCACGTCGTCGGTGGCCACCTTGCGCAGGCCCAGCGGTTGCAGCACCCGGCCGGCGAAACACACCAGCACGCCGTAGTCGCGGGCTGTCGCGTCGGCTGCCAGGGTCAGCGCGGCGCGCAGATTGACCGGACCGTCCGCGTCGGCGGCGTCGGCGCTGCGCATCGCGCCGGTGACGACCACCGGGGTGTCGCCGGAATAGGTGAGGTCCAGCCAGAGCGCGGTTTCTTCGAGGGTGTCGGTGCCGTGCGTGATGACGACACCGACTGCACCGCCATCGACGGCGGCTTGGACCGCGGCCCGGATGCGGTCCCAATCGGCCGGGGTCAACAGCGAACTGTCGAGTGCCATCAGGTCCACGACATCGATGTCTAGGTCTGCGCCGGCCGCCGCGGTCAGTTCTGCCCCGCTGCGCGACGGACGGCGCACTCCGTCGGCGCCGGTGCTGGTGGCGATAGTCCCTCCGGTGGTGATCACGCTGAGGCGGCCCATGCTGGGATCATCCCGCATGCCGGGCACCGCCATCCGCATGTGGGCGGTGTCACTGGACTAGGGGATGATGGTGGGGTGCCTGACGAACCAACAGGAAAGGCCGATCCGCCTACCACGGCGGGGGATACCGAGGAACCTGAGGCTTCCGCGCCGCCGCCTCCGAGGCGGCTGCGACTGCTGCTGTCGGTTGCGGCGATCGTGCTGGCACTGGACATCCTCACCAAGGTGCTGGCCGTTAAGCTGCTGCCGCCCGGCCAGCCGGTTCCGATTATCGGCGACACGGTGACGTGGACATTGGTGCGCAATTCCGGTGCCGCATTCTCCATGGCGACCGGCTATACCTGGGTACTGACACTGATCGCGACGGGCGTCGTCGTGGGCATCTTCTGGATGGGGCGACGGCTGGTGTCACCCTGGTGGGCGCTGGGGCTGGGGATGATTCTGGGCGGCGCGATGGGCAATCTGGTTGATCGCTTCTTTCGCGCCCCGGGGCCGCTTCGGGGACATGTCGTCGACTTCTTGTCGGTCGGCTGGTGGCCGGTGTTCAACGTCGCCGACCCGTCGGTGGTCGGTGGTGCGATCCTGCTGGTGGTCCTGTCGATCCTGGGCTTCGATTTCGACTCGGTAGGCCGGCGCAGACCCGACCCTGCCACGCCGGGTCGGCGCGAGGCCGACGGGGACACCGGCCGGCGCAAGGCCGATCAGCACTGATGACCGACCGCTCGATGCCCGTCCCGGAGGGATTGGCGGGCCTGCGCGTCGATGCCGGGCTGGCCCGACTGCTCGGACTTTCCCGCAGCGCCGTGGCGGCCATCGCCGAGGGCGGCGGCGTGCACCTGGACGGTCTGCCGGCGGGCAAGTCCGACCGCCTGACGACGGGGGCATGGCTGCAGGTTCGGCTGCCCGAGGCGCCGCCACCGCTGGAAAACACACCCGTCGATATCGAAGGCATGACGATTTTGTATTCCGACGACGACATCGTCGCCGTCGACAAACCGGCGGCTGTCGCCGCACACGCATCGGTGGGTTGGACCGGCCCCACGGTGCTCGGCGGTCTTGCCGCGGCGGGTTACCACATCACCACATCCGGCGTGCACGAGCGGCAAGGCATCGTGCATCGCCTCGACGTCGGCACCTCCGGGGTGATGGTGGTGGCACTGTCGGAGCGGGCATACACCGTGCTGAAGCGGGCATTCAAGCACCGCACCGTCGAGAAGCGTTATCACGCTCTGGTGCAGGGACACCCCGATCCATCCAGCGGGACGATCGACGCACCGATCGGTCGCCACCCCGGCCCCGAATGGAAGTTCGCGGTCACCACGAACGGCCGCCACAGCGTGACCCACTACGACACCATCGAGGCTTTCGTCGCCGCCAGCCTGCTCGACGTCGAGCTGGAGACCGGACGCACTCACCAGATACGGGTGCATTTCGCCGCGCTGCGCCATCCGTGCTGCGGCGACTTGGTGTACGGAGCCGACCCCAAGCTGGCGAAAAGACTCGGCCTGGAACGGCAATGGTTGCACGCCCGGTCGCTGGCCTTCGCTCATCCGGCCGACGGCCGCCGGATGGAGATCGTCAGCCCGTACCCGCCGGATCTTCAGCACGCGCTGGATGTGTTGCGAGCCGAGGGGTGACGGCCGGCTCAGTCGACCGGCTTCCGGGCCTCCGTCCCGCGTCGATCTGGTGCCACCCCGATCGTCATAGCGGTGACACCATCGAGTCGGAAGAGGAGATCATCATGCAGTACTGCCTACTCATGCCCTATCAGGAGGGCGGCGAGATCGGGCTCAGCGCGTTCTCGCTTCCGGCCGCAACCATGGCGCAGCGACTGGTCCGAGCCAAGCGCCGGATCCGCGACGCGCGCATTCCCTTCGTAGCGCCGGCCCGCGCCGACCTCGACGAGCGGCTGCCCGCGGTTCTGGAGGCGGTCTACGGCGCGGTTGCCATCGACTGGCAGGTGGAATCATGCGGTGAACCGATTGAATGCCTGTCCGCCGAGGCGCTGCCTGGGCGGCCCGAGCCCATCTGCTGGTCACAGCCGGTCGTCCCGCAGCGGCGGCCAGGGCCTATCGCGCAGCCATCGACCTGAGCACCGACGCCGGCGTCGTCACATACCTGCAGCGACGACTTGCGGCGGTGGTGCGGCGCTGACCCCTCATCGGTGGGTTGCCAAACGTTCCGGTCCGGCTCAGACGTTGACGGTGGTGCTGTCGTCCGACGCGACGTCGGCGGCCAGTGGCGAGATCGTTTTCAGGATTTCGGTGATCGTCTCAGCGGGCACGCCGGCCGCGGCCAACGCGTCGCCCAAATGCCCGGCCACCAGGGTGAAGTGGTGCATGGTGATGCCACGGCCCTGATGCACCTGCTTCATCGGCGCACCGGTATACGGCTCCGGCCCGCCCAAAGCCGCGGCAAAGAATTCCGTCTGTTTGCCTTTGAGACGGCTCATATTCGTTCCGGTGAAGAAGCCGGCGAGCTGGTCATCGGCGAGCACCCTGGCGTAGAAATCCTCGACGACGACCTCGATCGCCTGGTACCCGCCGATCTGGTCGTAGATAGTGATCGGCGCGCGCTTGCGGAATTGTGACAGTAGTCCCATCCGGTCAGGGGAACACGTCGGCGTTGCCTGGCCGTTAGGGACCGATCACGCCCGGATTATCAGCTGTAACAGGTCGATTGCTGTAGAACGCTGACGCGTCCCGCGGTCCGGCCAGGCACCTGGCGGACTCGCGTGCCGACAGGTTGGTCCCGGTCATTGACCGATGCCCTAGGTTTGCTTCATGACCAGTGCCACATCCACCACACCGCCATCAGGAGCGACAACCGATGAATCTTGGTGACTTAGCGAACCTCGTTGAGAAGCCGTTCGCGACGGTGTCCAACATCGTCAACACGCCGAACTCCGCCGGGCGATATCGGCCCTTCTATCTGAGGAATCTGCTCGACGCGGTGCAGGGCCGGACACTGCGCGACGCGGTTGAGGGCAAGATCGTCCTCATCACCGGCGGGTCGTCGGGCATCGGCGAAGCGGCCGCCAAGAAGATCGCCGAAGCCGGGGGCGAGGTGGTGCTGGTCGCGCGGACGCGCGAGAACCTGGAAAAGGTTGCCGACGATATCCGCGGCAATGGCGGGGCTGCGCACGTGTACCCGTGCGATCTGTCCGACATGGACGCCATCGCCACCATGGCCGACCAGGTACTCGCCGATCTGGGACGGGTCGACATCCTGATCAATAACGCGGGGAGGTCAATTCGGCGCTCGCTGGAGCTGTCCTATGACCGGATCCACGACTACCAGCGGACCATGCAACTGAACTATCTGGGTGCGGTCCAGCTCATTCTCAAGTTCATTCCCGGTATGCGGGAACGCAAGTTCGGGCAGATCATCAACGTCTCCTCGGTCGGGGTGCAGACTCGAGCACCGCGTTTCGGCGCCTACATCGCCAGCAAGGCCGCTTTGGACAGCCTGTGCGACGCGCTGCAAGCCGAGACGGTAAACGACGACGTCCGGTTCACCACCGTGCACATGGCACTGGTGCGGACGCCGATGATCAGTCCGACCACGATCTACGACAAATTCCCCACGTTGACCCCGGATCAGGCGGCCGGTGTGATCACCGATGCGATCGTGCACCGGCCGCGACGGGCAAGCTCTCCATTCGGGCAGTTCGCGGCTGTGGCCGACGCCGTCAACCCGGCCGTCATGGATCGGGTACGCAACCGGGCGTTCAGCATGTTCCGGGATTCCGCCGCTGCCAAAGGCGGCGAATCTCCAACGGACACATCAGAACTCGACAAGAGAAGCGAAACGTTCGTCCAGGCGACCCGAGGGATACATTGGTGAAATCATGAGTCTTCCCAAACCGAACAAGCAGGCCACCGTGGTCATCACCGGTGCTTCTTCCGGCATCGGAGTCGAACTGGCTCGCGGTCTGGCCCGCCGCGGCTTTCCGCTGATGCTGGTCGCGCGGCGCCGCGAGCGCCTCGAGGAGCTCGCCGATCAATTGCGCGCGGAGTTCTCGGTAGGTGTCGAGGTTTTGCCGCTCGATCTGGCCGATGCGCAAGCCAGGGCGCAGCTGGCCGATCGCCTGGGTACCGACGAGATCGCCGGCTTGTGCAATAGCGCGGGCTTCGGCACCAGCGGCCGTTTCTACGAGCTGTCCCCGGAACGCGAAAGTGAACAGGTCACACTCAACGCGTTGGCCCTCATGGAACTCACCCGCGCAGCACTGCCCGGCATGGTGGAGCGCGGCGCGGGAGCGGTGCTCAACATCGCATCGATCGCCGGGTTCCAGCCGATTCCTTTCATGGCGGTGTATTCGGCCTCCAAGGCATTTGTGCTGACCTTCTCCGAAGCCGTCCAAGAGGAGTTGCACGGAACCGGTGTGTCCGTCACGGCGCTGTGCCCGGGCCCGGTGCCGACCGAGTGGGCGGAGATCGCCAGTGCCGAGCGGTTCAGCATTCCCATCGCGCAGGTTTCGCCGCGGGATGTCGCCGAAGCCGCAGTCGCCGGGATGCTTGCCGGCAAACGCACCGTGGTGCCGGGCATGGTGCCCAAGGTGGTCAGCACTGGCGGAAGATTCCTACCGCGTACCGTGTTGCTGCCCGCGATCAGGATCGGCAACCGACTGCGCGGGGGACCCGGTCGCTAAAGCGTGTCACCTCACGTCGCATCTGTCTCAGTAGTGTCTGGATCGCCGTTGGGCCGGTGCCGGGAGGCCCGCGATTTGCCCACCCCAACGTGAGAATTCAAAGTGACCACGAGACTGGCCGGTGGCTTGTCCGCTGGTGCGATGGATGGGTGGGGCGACTGTTGGGTCCGCCGGAGATGGGTGGGACGCGGGCGCTGAAGCACGTGTCGGGCTAGGCGATGCCGGCGGGGGGTGGTGCTTCGAGGGCGGTTGTGGGGTGACGGTTACCGGTCCGATGTGATCGCGCCGACTGACGACGGCTTCCAGGATGCTTCCAGGATGCTGCGTCGACTTGATCAGCACGTCGACGAGCGCAGCCGTGGATCCCACGCTCGCTTTGGCGGCTGTATTCGGCGGTGATACGCGCAGCTTCGCTCAAACCTCTTGCAATGACGTGTTCGGTGAGGACGCAGAAGATTTACGCGTTCATCAGGTGTCAATGGCCAGGTTGAAGTATCCGCTGGTGGCCAGATAGAAGTATCCACCCCGTGCGGTAGTTCCTAGGTTGGTGTGGGCGTCTCCTTCCGGTGTTTGGCGTCTTTCATGCGGTAGGAGTCACCGTCGGTGATGACGACGGTGGCGTGGTGCAGGAGGCGGTCGAGGATGCTGACCGCGGTGGTCTGTTCGGGCAGGAAGCGGCCCCACTGCTCGAAGGGCCAGTGCGATCCGATGGCCAGCGAGCGGCGTTCGTAGGCGCCGGCGACGAGCCGGAACAGCAACTGGGTGCCGGTGTCGTCGAGGGGGGCGAACCCGAGTTCGTCGAGGATGATCAGGTCGACCCGCAGCAGCGATTCGATGATCTTGCCGACGGTGTTGTCGGCCAGGCCGCGGTAGAGGGTTTCGACGAGGTCGGCGGCGGTGAAATAGCGGACCTTGTGTCCGGCGTGGATCGCGGCGGTTCCCAACCCGATCAGGGTGTGGGACTTGCCGGTGCCGGCGGGGCCGATGATCGCCAGATTCTGTTGCGCGCGAATCCATTCCAGACTCGACAGGTAGTCGAAGGTCTTCGGCGGGATGGAGGAGGCGGCCACGTCGAAGCTCTCCAACGTCTTGGGCACGGGGAACGCCGCGGCTTTGAGGCGGTTGACGACGTTCGAGGCGTCGCGGGCCGCCAGTTCGGTCTCGACCAGCGTGCGCAGAACCTCCTCGGGAGTCCAGCGTTGGGTCTTGGCGGTGATCAGGACTTCGGGTGCGGTGCGCCGCACCGCGGCCAGTTTCAACCGTCGCAACCCGGCATCCAGATCGGCGGCGAGGGGTGGAATCGATTTCGGTGCAACGGGTTCAGCGTCGGTGATGGGTGGCGTCCTGCTCATGGGATCACCTCGCCATCGGCCACGGCGGGGGTGATCCTGTAGGCGTCCAGGGAGCGGGTCGGGGCCACGGGCAGGTCGAGGATGAGCACGTCGCCAGCGGGTCGGGGCTGCGGCGCCCCGGTGCCCGCGGCCAGGATGGAACGCACGTCGGCGGCTCGGAACCGGCGGAACGCCACCGCCCGGTGCAGCGCGGAGACCAGGGCGTCGGTGCCGTGGGCCGCGCCGAGGGCGAGCAGGATCTCCAACTCCGAGGCCAGCCGGGTGTTGCCGATCGCCGCGGCGCCGACCAGGAACGCCTGCGCATCGGCGCCGAGGTCGCAGAACTGCTTCTCGACCATGGTCTTCGGGCGCGGGCCGCGACTGGGTGCTAGCCGGGGTCCGTCGTAGTGCTCATCGAGGATCGAGGTGCCGCCGGGTGCGACGAGTTCGTGTTCGGCCACGATCACCCCGGTGCCGGGCTCCAGCAGACAGATGGCGCCGTGGTCGACGACCACGGCCACCGTGGTGCCGATCAACCGCATCGGCACCGAGTAGCGCGCCGACCCGTACCGGATGCAGGACAGGCGGTCGACCTTGCGCAGCACCGATGGTGCCCCGATCTGCAGTCGCAGGGATGGGAGTGGTTGCAGCAGTTCATGTTCGACGATCAACCGTTCATCGGGAACCGCGCAGATCTCCGAATGGGTCGCGGCGTTCACTTCCGCGCACCACACCTCCGCCGCGGCATTGGCGATACGCAGATCGACCGGTGTTCCGGTGACGGCGGCCTCGGTCAACAGCGGGACGGCAAGATCGTCCTGGGCGTAGCCGCACAGGTTCTCCACGATGCCCTTGGACTGCGGGTCACTCGCATGACAGAAATCGGGAGCGAAGCCGTAGTGACCGGCCAGCCGGACGTAGTCCGGAGTCGGGACGACGACGTTGGCCACGACCCCGCCCTTGAGGCAGGCCATCCGGTCGGCCAGCACCCGCGCCGGGACCCCACCCGCGGCGGCCAGGGCTTCGGCGATCAATGCCAACGTGGTCGAGGCACGCTCGTTGGTGGCGAAGCGCACGAAGCGCCACCTCGAGAACGCCAGCACCGCACAGAACAGGAACAACCCCGGTCCGACTTGAGCCCAGTCGATGACCAGGTACTCACCGGGTTCCCACACGGCTGGACGACGGCCTCGGTGATTGGTGCTGCGCCACAACGCTTTCGCCTCCGCGACGAGGCGGCGGAAGTTACGATCAGAACCCGTGTAGCCCGCCGCACGGGCCTTCGGGAGCAGCCGCTTGGCCGAGATCCGACCCTTCGATTTCTCCACGCGTTCGGCGACCAGATCGGCGACCGCGTCGTAGTTGTGGGCCCGTTCGGCCCGCGGTGGTGGCGGGACGCCGGCCTGGTCGGCCTCGAACTTGTCCACGATCTTCTTGACGGTGCGGTGGGTGGTGCCGCAGTGCTCGGCGGCAGCCCTATACGACCCGAGCTGTTGGTAGGCGGAAATGATGTCCATTCGGTCCTTCGCAGATTTCAATGGAACTCCCCGGTGGTGGCGCTGAGTGGTTGGCGCCTTCACCGTCACCATCGGGGCCCGCAGTTCCTGATCGACACGACGAACACGGGGTGGATACTTTTATCTGGCCAAAAACGGATACCTCGACTTGGCCACCAGTGGGTACTTTTTCATGGCCACGGACATCAGGTCGGCTGGCATTCCGCGTATCGAGTGTGCGATGACGCCTTTGAGTGTGCGGTGGCGGCTTCGAGCGTCAACGTAGGGTGGTACATCCGCGAACGGGCCACCCTGACGGCACGCTCGACGCCATCAGTGCACACTCGGCGCCCTCAACGCACATCGGCGCCCTCAGTGCACACTCCGCGCCATGAGCGCACGCTCGGCGCCATCAGCGCACACCCGAGGCAGCACGGCCCGCATCGGCGCCACGGTTAGGCTCATCCGATGGCTTCCGTTGAGATGACCGCCGACGTTCCGATAACCCCTCACGACACCTGGGAGCACGTCTCCAATCTTTCAGAGTTGGGCGATTGGCTGGTGATCCACGAGGGATGGCGCAGCGAGCTGCCGGACGAACTGAGCGAGGGCGTCGAAATCGTGGGGGTGGCTCGGGCCAAGGGCATGCGCAACCGGGTCACGTGGACGGTGACCAAATGGGACCCGCCGCACGAGGTCGCGCTGTCCGGCTCCGGCAAGGGTGGCGCCAAGTACGGCGTTACCCTCACGGTCACGCCGACCAAGGACGGGTCCAGCCTCGGCCTGCGCCTCGAGCTGGGCGGTCGCGCGTTGTTCGGGCCGGTGGGTTCGGCGGCTGCCCGAGCCGTCAAGGGCGACGTGGAAAAGTCGTTGCAGCAGTTCGTGGAGCTGTATGCATAGCGACCACAAGACACACTCCGCGACACGCCCGAAAGCCGTCGGTGCTCGGTCATAGACTGGCGTCCCTATGAGCGGTTCGTCTTCGCGGTCCTTCGTGCACCTGCATAACCACACCGAGTACTCGATGCTGGACGGTGCCGCGAAGATCAACCCCATGCTGGCCGAGGTCGAGCGGCTGCAGATGCCGGCGATCGGCATGACCGATCACGGAAACATGTTCGGCGCCAGCGAGTTCTACAACTCGGCGACACAGGCCGGGATCAAACCGATCATCGGCGTCGAGGCGTATATCGCGCCGGCTTCTCGTTTTGATACCCGGCGCATCTTCTGGGGCGACCCGAGCCAGAAGGCCGACGACATCTCGGGAAGCGGCTCCTACACCCACTTGACGATGATGGCCGAGAACGCCACCGGCCTGCGCAACCTGTTCAAGCTGTCGTCGCTGGCATCCTTCGAGGGCCAGCTGAGCAAGTGGTCGCGCATGGATGCCGAGCTCATCGCCGAGCACGCCGAGGGAATCATCATCACCACCGGCTGTCCCTCGGGTGAGGTGCAGACCCGCCTTCGCCTCGGCCAGGAGCGTGAGGCGCTGGAAGCAGCGGCCCGATGGCGCGAGATCGTCGGGCCGGACAACTACTTCCTCGAGCTGATGGATCACGGGCTGACCATCGAACGGCGGGTCCGCGAGGGACTGCTCCACATCGGCCGCACCCTCAACATTCCACCGCTGGCCACCAACGACTGCCACTACGTGACCCGCGACGCGGCCCACAACCACGAGGCGCTGCTGTGCGTCCAAACCGGCAAGACCCTGTCGGACCCCAATCGCTTCAAGTTCGACGGCGACGGCTACTACCTCAAGTCCGCCGCCGAAATGCGCCAGATCTGGGACGACGAGGTCCCCGGCGCCTGCGACTCCACTCTGCTGATCGCCGAGCGCGTGCAGTCCTACGCCGACGTGTGGACGCCGCGTGACCGGATGCCGGTCTTCCCGGTTCCCGACGGCCACGACCCGGCGTCCTGGCTGCGCCACGAGGTGGCCGCGGGGCTGGGCCGGCGGTTCCCCGACGGACCGCCCGACAGCTACGTCACCCGCGCGGACTATGAGATCGATGTGATCTGCGCCAAGGGTTTTCCGTCCTACTTCTTGATCGTCGCCGACTTGATCGGCTACGCGAAGTCGGTGGGCATCCGCGTCGGACCGGGCCGCGGCTCCGCCGCCGGCTCCCTGGTCGCCTACGCCCTGGGTATCACCGATATCGATCCGATACCTCATGGTCTGCTGTTCGAGCGGTTCCTCAACCCCGAACGCACGTCGATGCCCGACATCGATATCGACTTCGACGACCGCCGACGCGGTGAGATGGTGCGCTACGCCGCCGACAAGTGGGGCCACGATCGGGTAGCCCAGGTCATCACCTTCGGCACCATCAAAACCAAAGCGGCACTGAAGGACTCGGCCAGAATCCACTACGGCCAACCCGGCTTCGCGATTGCCGACCGGATCACCAAGGCGCTGCCGCCGGCCATCATGGCCAAGGACATTCCGCTGTCGGGCATCACCGATCCCGCTCACGAGCGATACAAGGAAGCCGCCGAGGTTCGCGGCCTGATCGAAACCGATCCGGACGTGCGCACCATCTACCAGACCGCACTCGGCCTGGAAGGCCTGATCCGCAACGCCGGCGTGCACGCCTGTGCGGTCATCATGAGCAGCGAGCCGCTCACCGAGGCCATCCCGCTGTGGAAGCGGCCGCAGGACGGGGCCATCATCACCGGCTGGGACTACCCGTCGTGTGAGGCGATCGGCCTGCTGAAGATGGACTTCCTGGGCCTGCGCAACCTGACGATCATCGGCGACGCGATCGACAACATCAAAGCCAACAGGGGAATTGACCTCGATCTGGAATCGGTGCCGCTGGACGACAACCCCACCTATGAACTGCTGGGCCGCGGCGACACCCTGGGGGTGTTCCAGCTCGACGGCGGGCCGATGCGCGACCTGCTGCGCCGCATGCAGCCCACCGGGTTCGAAGACATCGTCGCGGTGCTCGCCCTGTACCGGCCCGGCCCGATGGGCCAGAACGCCCACAACGACTACGCCGACCGCAAGAATGGGCGCCAGGCGATCAAGCCGATCCACCCCGAGCTGGCCGAACCCCTCGAGGAGATCCTGGCCGAGACCTACGGCCTGATCGTCTACCAAGAGCAGATCATGCGCATCGCGCAGAAAGTGGCCGGCTATTCGCTGGCCCGAGCCGACATTCTGCGCAAGGCCATGGGCAAGAAGAAGCGCGAAGTGCTCGACAAGGAGTACGAAGGCTTCTCGCAGGGGATGCAGGCCAACGGATTCCCCCCGGGCGCGATCAAGGCGCTGTGGGACACCATCCTGCCGTTCGCCGACTACGCGTTCAACAAGTCGCACGCCGCCGGCTACGGGCTGGTCTCGTACTGGACGGCCTACCTCAAGGCCAACTATCCCGCCGAGTACATGGCCGGCCTGCTGACGTCGGTGGGCGACGACAAGGACAAGGCCGCCGTCTACCTGGCCGACTGCCGCAAACTGGGCATCACCGTCTTGCCGCCGGACGTCAACGAGTCCGGGCTGAACTTCGCGTCGGTGGGCGAGGACATCCGCTACGGCCTGGGCGCAGTACGCAACGTCGGCGCCAACGTCGTTGGCTCGCTGATCCAAACCCGCAACGACAAAGGCAAATTCACCGACTTCTCGGACTATCTGAACAAGATCGACATCTCGGCATGCAACAAGAAGGTCACCGAGTCGTTGATCAAAGCGGGCGCGTTCGACTCGCTGGGCCATGCTCGTAAAGGCCTCTTCCTGGTCCACACCGACGCGGTGGACTCGGTGCTGGGCACCAAGAAGGCCGAGGCGATGGGGCAGTTCGACCTGTTCGGCGGCAATGATGACGGGACCGGCGCCGCGGACCCCGTGTTCACCATCAAGGTCCCCGACGACGAGTGGGACGACAAGCACAAGCTGGCCCTGGAACGGGAGATGCTGGGCCTGTACGTATCCGGGCATCCGCTCAACGGGGTGGCACACCTGCTGGCCGGCCAGGTCGATACCGCGATTCCGGCGATCCTGGACGGTGATGTCCCCAACGACGCCCAGGTGCGGGTGGGCGGCATTCTGGCGTCGGTCAACCGACGGGTCAATAAGAACGGAATGCCTTGGGCCTCAGCCCAATTGGAAGACCTCACCGGTGGAATCGAGGTGATGTTCTTCCCGCACACCTATTCCAGCTACGGCGCCGACATCGCCGACGACGCCGTGGTGCTGGTCAACGCAAAAGTCGCGATTCGTGACGACCGCACTACCCTAATCGCCAATGAGCTTGTGGTGCCGGACTTTTCCAACGCACAGGCGCAGCGGCCGCTGGCCGTCAGCCTGCCTACCCGGCAGTGCACCTTCGACAAGGTGAGTGCGCTCAAGCAGGTGCTGGCGCGCCATCCCGGCACCTCACAGGTGCACTTGCGGCTCATTAGCGGGGACCGGATCACCACGCTGGAACTCGATCAATCGCTGCGGGTGACGCCCTCGCCGGCATTGATGGGGGACCTCAAGGAGCTGCTCGGTCCGGGGTGCCTGGGCGGCTAGGCGGTCACCCGCCACATCGAAGCGCGAACAGTTCCGGGTGGACCATGTCCAGCGGTCCCGTCATGGCGGGCCATCCGTGCTCGTGGGCGACGTCGTCGGTGGCGTAGACGAGCACGTTCTGCCGGTACCACCACTCGCATCGAGTGTCGTACCACAACTTGCCGCGCAGAAGGTCGTAGGGCCGGTAGCCGTGGGTGGCAAACAGCGCCGCCCAGAAGCTCGGCCACCTCTCGTTGACATGCCCGGTCCCTCCCTGGCCGGGGATTGCCGCCGAGAAGACGATCACGCGGCCGTGCCGACAGAGGCTCTCGACGAGCGTCTCGGCAGCCTCCGGCGGCAGGTGCTCAGCCACTTCAAGGCACGTGACCAGGTCGAATCGACGACCCAGGTCCAGTGAGGCGGTCAGGTCGTGGTCGATGAAGCGGCTATCGGGAATGCGCAGCTGGTCGCGCGGGACGTGATCGCCGTCCACGCCGACGGCGTCGACGCCGCTGTCGAGCCAGGTCGCGACCCAGCCGCCGACCCCACAGCCAACGTCGAGCACAGAATCGGGCCGGGTCAGCGCAGCGAACATCGGCACCATCACCGCCGCCGACGCGGCTGATCCCGCCGCCTGCCCGTCGTAGAACGCCGGTGTGTAGAGGGTGGTTTCGTTGCCTCCGCCGGCGATGCAGAGCACCTCGTCGAGGGTGGCAGTGTGCAGCCTGGCCGCGCTCGCCCGCCGCCCAAGTTCGGCGATCGGATCCGGGTCCATGCCGTCCACTCCGCCCGCTCGATCCAGTCGTGTGGTGTCGAACATCGCCGGGCCGCGCGCAATCTCCTGGGTGCGCAGGTATCGGCCGGCTTCGGGTGTTCGGCGCACCGCCTGCTCGGGCGCGCTGACGCCGGTCAGCTTGACCGCATCGGCGAGGTTGACGCCCACCTGATACACCCGCGGTTCGGCTTCGAGCACGGCCGTGAGGCGGGTGATCAGGTTTTCGGGTGCGAAGAATCGCCAGCCCTGGCCCAGGTGAAGCCAGAACCGTGCGTCGATCTGGGCGCGGATTTGCCCGAGCTGAGCGCCGATGCGAACAACTTCGAGGAATTCGTATCGCTGACATAGTGTTTCGCGATCCGGGCCGGCCAGGCCGGCGTCGACGATCAGGAAGCGTCCGATCCGCCAGACGTCGGTGCAGCAGCGCAGGAACGAGTTCAGCGTTTGCTCGGCGGCACCACGATCCGGCCCGGCGATCAGGCTGACGACCACCTCGGCGTCGTGTCGGCCCTGGCGCGGCAGGGACGCCAGCAGCTCCGGCTCGGGGTATGTGGACGCTGCTTCGATCATCGTCGGCGCGCAGATGTCGCGGTTTTCCGCGATCCGTTGGCGCTCGTTCTCCGGGAGGTCGGATCGGGCCAGCAGACGCCGCCACAGCGTGACCGCCTCGGCGTGCTTGCCGATCCAGGACGCGCAAACCGCCAGCTCATCGGTGATGCGCCAGCTGTAGATTTCCGCGCGGACAAACAACATGTCCTGGTCGGGGAACGGGATCTCGGCGGCACGATTGGCGAACTCGTAGCCGAGCGGGTAAGAGCCATCGGTGCGGTACCGGGCGGCGATGGCAAACAACGGCTCGGCTCGGGTCGGCCGAAACTCCCAGGCCCGCAGGTAGGCGTCGCGCACGTCAGGCCACGGTTCGTTGAGCTCGCCCATCGACACCGCGACCCGCCACAAGGCGTAGTAGGTCTCCTCCTCCCAGCCGCCCATCTCGGCTCGGCGCGCATACCACGTGCGCGCGTTGGCGAAATCACCAAGGTCGTAGTAGCTCTGGGCCAGATAGAAGACCGACCGCGCGTCCCCAGGATTGCGTTCTACCTCGGCCAGCAGTAGGTCACGGTCGCGCTCATACTTCTGCCCGGACAGGTTGCGCGCACCGCGTTGACGATCTTCGACGTGGTAGTCGCCCTCCAGGCGTGCCTCCACGCAGGAGTCGAAATCCCACATCGGGGCCTCGTGAGTGACGCCCACCCACCGCACCCGCACCCCGTCGCGGAACAACTGCGAGCGATAGTAGCCGTGGGAATTGCACAGGTAGCGCACCCAGTAGACGTCGGCACCCAGGGCCGCGAAATCGGGTGTGCCCACCAGCACGTCGTCGGCGTCGACCACCCAGACGTAGTCGCCATGACCCTGGGCGAGGGTCAGCGCCTCGGTGCGGTTGTCGCCGAAGTTGCGCCACGGGCGTTCGTATAGCTGTCCGCCGATACCCAGACGGGCCATCTGGCCGCGAATGAGGTTCTGAGTCCCGTCGTCGGAGCCGGTGTCCACGATCACCCACGAGCTGATGTAGGGCGCCACCGAGTCGAGCGCCCCGGCGACGATGTGTGCCTCGTTTCGCACGATCATGTTGAGGCAGATCGCTGGCGGCTTCGAGCGCTCTGCCCCTGGGTCGGACACGGCAAAATCGTACCCAGCGATCGCGCGTCGGGTTGCGGATATGTGCGGCCGGGGCAGGCCTCACGCAGCAGCTGCATCCGCGGCGCTGGGGCGCTCGATCCGGGGACGGCCAGTCACACCCACTTTGGGACTACCAGATGCCTTGGTGGCCAACCGAATCCGATCTGCGCACAGCTCAACCTCGGGTGCGCGCGCCAGGCGCGGGCTTCCATGCCCGGCGATCGCCGACGTACGCTCACCGATGTGAGCGGGCAGCGCTGATTCGCACACGACGAGGCCGCGAAGGAGAGGGACAGATGACCACGAACGAGCGTCCGGCCACCATGTGCCAGGCATTTCAGCGAACCGCGGCCGTCGACCCAGATGCGGTGGCACTGCGGACCCCGGGTGGCGCCCAGACGCTGACCTGGCGCGAATACGCGGTCCAGGTGCGTCACGTTGCTGCCGGCCTTGCGGGGCTGGGGGTGGGGCGCGGCGACACGGTTTCGCTGATGATGGCCAACCGCATCGAGTTCTATCCGCTGGAAGTGGGCTCCCAACATGTTGGCGCCACGTCGTTTTCGGTCTACAACACGTTGCCCGCCGAGCAGCTGACCTACGTATTCGACAACGCCGGCACCAAGGTGGTGCTCTGCGAGGAGCAATACGTCGACCGTATCCGCGCCAGCGGTGTCCCCATCGACCACATTGTCTGCATTGACGGCGCGCCAGAGGGCACCATCTCGGTCGCCGAACTCTATGCGGCCGCGCCCGTCGACTTCGACTTCGAGGCGGCGTGGCGCGCGGTCCGCCCCGACGACGTCGTCACCCTCATCTACACCTCCGGAACCACCGGAAACCCCAAGGGCGTGGAGATGACTCACACCAACCTGCTGTTCGAGGGCTATGCGATCGACGAGGTGCTCGGAATCGAGTTCGGTGACCGGGTGACGTCGTTTCTGCCGTCGGCGCATATCGCCGACCGGATGACCGGTCTGTACCTTCAGGAGATGTTCGGCACCCAGGTCACGGTGGTTTCCGACGGTCGCGCTATCGCGGCGGCGTTGCCCGACGTGCGGCCGACCGTGTGGGGCGCGGTGCCCCGGGTATGGGAAAAGCTCAAGGCCGGAATCGAATTCACGGTCAGCCACGAGAGCGACGAGACGAAGCGGCAGGCATTGCAGTGGGCGATGTCGGTGGCCGCCAGACGCGCCGAAGCGGTGCTCGCCGGTATGCCGATCCCCGATGAGTTGGCCGCCGAATGGGCCAGGGCCGACGAGCTGGTGTTGTCGAAGCTTCGCGAGCGGCTCGGCTTCGGTGAGCTTCGGTGGGCGATCTCCGGAGCCGCGCCCATCCCCAAGGAGACGCTGGGTTTCTTTGCCGGCATCGGCATCCCGATCGCCGAGATTTGGGGAATGTCCGAGCTGAGCTGCGCGGCTACCGCGTGCCACCCCCGCGGCGCGAGGCTGGGCACCGTCGGCAAGCTGCTGCCCGGACTGGAGGGCAAGATCGCCGAGGACGGTGAATATCTGGTCCGCGGCCCGCTGGTGATGAAGGGTTATCGCAAAGAACCGGAGATGACCGCGGCCGCGATTGATCCCGACGGTTGGCTACACACCGGCGACATTGTCGACGTCGACGAGCAGGGTTATCTGCGGGTGGTCGACCGGAAGAAGGAGTTGATCATCAATGCTGCCGGAAAGAACATGTCGCCGGCCAACATTGAGAACACCATCCTGGCCGCCTGCCCGATGATCGGCGTGATGATGGCCGTCGGCGACGGGCGCCCGTACAACACCGCGCTGATGGTCTTCGACGCCGACTCGGTCGGTCCGTACGCCGCCCAGCACGGGCTGTCCGACGCCTCGCCCGCGGCCCTGGCCGCCGACCCCGAGGTGATCGCCCGGATCGCAGCCGGCGTGGCCGAGGGAAACGCCAAACTCTCCCGCGTCGAGCAGATCAAGCGCTTCCGGGTGCTGCCCACCTTGTGGGAGCCCGGCGGTGACGAGATCACGCTGACCATGAAGCTCAAGCGCCGCCCGATTCTCGCCAAGTACGCCGCCGAGATCGAGGAACTCTACGCGGCCGAGCCCGGACCCGACGTCCACGAACCCGCCGCCGCGGCGACCGCACAACCGGCATCACTGGGGGAGCGGCGATGACGGCGCGCGAAGCGGGACGGGTTGCGTTGCGAAAGCTGCTGCAGCGCACCGGAATTATCGACGAATCGATCACGCCGTTGTCCACCGACCCGGCCGAGGTTGTCCAGCTGCTGGGCACCCCGTGGTATGACGACCGGTTGGTCAGGCTGGCCAACGAGCTCGGGCGTGATCCGGACAGCGTGCGCGCCGAGGCCGCGGGCTACCTGCGGGAAATGGCGGCCTCGCTCGACGAGCGGGCCGTGGAGGCGTGGCGGGGTTTCAGCCGCTGGCTCATGCGGGCCTACGACGTGCTGGTCGACGAGGACCAGATCGCCGCGCTGCGCAAGCTGGACCGCAGAGCCACCCTGGCGTTCGCCTTCTCGCATCGCTCGTACTTGGACGGCTTACTGCTGCCCGAGGTGATCCTGGCCAATCGGCTGTCGCCGGCGCTGACCTTCGGTGGCGCAAACTTGAACTTCTTCCCGATGGGCGCCTGGGCCAAGCGCACCGGGGCCATCTTCATCCGCCGCCAGACCAAAGACATTCCCATTTACCGGTTCGTGCTGCGGGCCTACGCCGCGCAGCTGGTGCAAAACCATGCCAACCTAACCTGGTCGATCGAGGGAGGCCGGACCCGGACCGGCAAACTACGCCCTCCGGTGTTCGGGATCTTGCGCTACATCGCCGACGCCGTCGACGAAATCGACGGTCCGGAGGTGTATTTGGTGCCGACATCCATCGTGTACGACCAGCTGCACGAGGTGGAGGCCATGACCACCGAGGCCTATGGTGCGGTAAAACCACCGGAAGACTTGCGCTTCCTGATCCGGCTCGCGCGCCAGCAGGGTGAACGGCTCGGCCGCGCCTACCTGGACTTCGGCGAGCCGCTGCCGCTGCGCAAACGTCTCGAGGAGTTGCGGGCCGACGAATCGGGCAGCGGAACCGAGATCGAACGCATTGCCCTGGACGTGGAGCACCGCATCAACCGCGCCACGCCGGTGACGCCCACCGCGGTGGTCAGTCTGGCGCTGCTGGGTGCCGACCGCTCGCTGTCCATCAGCGAGGTGCTGGCCACAGTGCAACCGCTGGCCAGCTACATCGCGGCGCGCCACTGGTCGGTGGCCGGCGCGGCGGATCTGACGAACCGCTCCACCATCCGATGGGCCCTGCACCAAATGGCGGCCTCGGGGGTGGTTCTTGTCTACGAGGCCGGCACCGAAGCGGTCTGGGGCATCGGCGAGGACCAGCACCTCGTCGCCGCGTTCTATCGCAACACTGCAATCCACATCTTTGTCGATCGTGCCATCGCGGAGATGGCGTTGCTGGCGGCCGCGGAGATCTCCGAACGTTCCGCGAATGGTTCCGTGTTACCGGCCACCGTGCGCGACGAGGCGCTGCGGCTTCGCGAGCTGCTGAAGTTCGAGTTCCTGTTCTCGGCGCGTGCACAGTTCGAGAAGGATCTCGCCGACGAAGTACGGCTGATCGGGCCGGTGGAAGACACCACCAAGGCCGCCACCGCCGAGCAGGTGCGGCACCTGCTGGAGTCGGCCGATCTGCTGCTCGCGCAC
Organism: Mycobacterium pseudokansasii; assembly: GCF_900566075.1. NCBI lineage: Bacteria > Bacillati > Actinomycetota > Actinomycetes > Mycobacteriales > Mycobacteriaceae > Mycobacterium > Mycobacterium pseudokansasii. Next base: position 2,807,232 of record NZ_UPHU01000001.1, read on the forward strand.
CTGGTATTGCGGCCGTTCCTAGACGCCTACCACATCGTTGCCGACCGGCTGGCCGCCTGCGAAGATGACGCGTTCGACGAGCAGGCGTTTCTTGCCGAGTGTCTGCAGGTGGGCAAGCAGTGGGAATTACAGCGCAGAATTGCCAACGCCGAGTCGCGGTCGATGGAGCTTTTCAAGACCGCACTTCGACTGGCTCGTCATCGTGAGCTCGTGGACGAGGCCGGCGACTCCGACTCCCGGGACATCGCCGAACGGCGGCGTGAATTCGCCGACGAGATCGCCACGGCCATACGGCGGGTCAACGCGATCGCCGAGCTGGCCAGAACGCGGTGACGGCCCTCAGCGCTGCGCCGGTGTCAGGATCTTCACTACGACACCGACCACGATTCCGACCCCGGTGGCGCCTAGCACAGACGCGGCTGCACTCATCGTCACCACCCCGAGCAGGGCCAGCGCGGCGAACCCGGCGATCACCGCGAACAACTTGTGCCGCGGCCAGGGGACTCCCGCGACCAGCACCTCCGCGTTATTCGGGGGAGCGAACGAGCGCAATCGTTCGGCTGTGGTCATGAATTCAGCATACCGGTCACTTTGGTTTCGGATCACCGAAGTTTGGGGTCCGCGGCGGCAGCAGCGGACGGGTCCCCTCGCGAGCCCCGGACGCCGCACGGCGGCTTGAGCATGCCTCTCTAGAGTGGTGGTTATGCCGCTAGAAGGTGAATACGCGCCCAGCCCCCTCGACTGGTCGCGTGAACAGGCCGACAAGTACTCGGAATCCGGTGGAACCGAAGGCACAGAATTGAAGGGCAAACCCGTCGTTCTGCTGACCACCGTCGGGGCCAAAACCGGCAAACTGCGCAAGACGCCGCTGATGCGAGTGGAGCATGACGGCGAGTACGCAATCGTCGCCTCGCTGGGCGGGGCTCCGCAGCACCCGGTGTGGTACCACAACGTCAAGAAGAACCCGCGGGTCGAACTTCAGGACGGCACCGTCACGCGCGACTACGAGGCCCGCGAGGTATTCGGCGACGAGAAAGCCACGTGGTGGGACAGGGCCGTGCAAGCCTGGCCGGACTACGCCGAATACCAGAACAAGACCGACCGCCAGATACCGGTGTTCGTGCTGACGCCGGTGAGCTGAGTCGCCCGGCGGGTGGCATGGCACCATTGATCGGTGTCCGCTGAACTGAGCCCGAGCCCGAGCGGCTTACCGCTGCTGTCCGCGGCTGACATCGATAGTGCGGCGAAGCGGATCGCCCCGGTCATCACACCGACGCCGTTGCAGCTGAGTGACAGGTTGTCGGCGATCACCGGTGCGACGGTCTATCTGAAACGCGAAGACCTGCAGGTGGTGCGCTCTTACAAGCTGCGGGGGGCCTACAACCTGCTGGTGCAACTGACCGATGAGGAGCTGGCCGCCGGTGTCGTGTGCTGCTCGGCGGGTAACCACGCGCAGGGCTTCGCTTTCGCCTGCCGGGCACTGCGGGTGCACGGCCGCGTCTATGTCCCGGCCAAAACTCCCAAACAAAAGCGAGACCGAATCCGCTACCACGGCGGGGAGTTCATCGAGTTGATCGTGGGCGGGGCGACCTATGACCTGGCTGCCGCGGCGGCGCTGGAAGACGTTCGCCGCACCGGCGCCACGTTGGTACATCCCTACGACGACCTGCGCACCATTGCCGGCCAGGGCACCATCGCCGTCGAAATCCTTGCCGAGCTCGGCCCGATAGTCCAAGAGCCCGACCTGGTGGTGGTGCCGGTCGGCGGCGGCGGCTGCATCGCCGGCATTACGACGTACCTGGCGGAGCGAACGACCACCACCGCGGTGCTGGGTATCGAGCCGGCCGGGGCCGCCGCGATGATGGCCGCGCTGGCCGCGGGCGAGCCGGTGACGTTGGACCACGTGGACCAGTTCGTCGACGGCGCTGCGGTCAGCCGGGCCGGGACGCTGACGTATTCGGCGCTGGCAGCCGCCGGGGACATGGTGTCGATCACCACTGTCGACGAGGGCGCGGTGTGTACCGCGATGCTCGATCTCTATCAGAACGAGGGCATCATCGCCGAACCGGCGGGCGCCCTCTCGGTGGCCGGCTTGCTGGAAGCCGACATCGAGCCCGGGTCCACCGTGGTCTGTCTGATCTCGGGTGGCAACAACGACGTGTCGCGCTATGGCGAGGTTCTGGAGCGCTCGCTGGTTCACCTGGGCCTCAAGCACTATTTCCTGGTGGACTTCCCGCAGGAGCCTGGTGCGCTGCGCCGGTTCCTCGACGGGGTGCTCGGCCCCACCGACGACATCACGTTGTTCGAATACGTCAAGCGCAACAACCGGGAGACCGGCGAAGCCCTGGTAGGTATCGAGCTCGGGTCGGCCGCGGACTTGGACGGACTGTTAGCCCGGATGCGGGCTACCGACCTTCACATCGAAGCCCTCGAGCCCGGGTCGCCGGCCTACCGCTACTTGCTGTAACCAGGATCCTTACGGCTCACATCGGCCGGGGCCGATGGCTTGATAACGTGGTCGACGCCCGGACCGCCGCTGCGTTTCCTTGCACGTTGGGTGAGAACATGAGCCAGCCATCTGGACCCGGTACGCCCGGTTTCGGTCTGGTCAGCGCAGCGACCGTGGCGTGTCTGGCGGCACTGGTGGCCGTGGCGGCGTGGATCGCTCGGAACGAGACGCCGATCTGCAGACTCTGGGCGCGGGCGTGCAACGTCGCCGTGATCGGCCGCGCGGTGGCGTGGCTACGCGAGCGGGCCGGTGCCGGGGGAGGCGCGCTGACTCGCCGACTGGCGGTGTCCGAGGTCGCCGGTGTCGCGCTGCTCGTCGGCGCTGCGGTGGTCACGGCATTGGCGGTCTGTTTCACCGAAGTGCTCGATGACGTCCTCGAGTGTGACGGTATAGCAGGGATCGACCAACCGGCTGCCGAATGGCTGGCAGCCCACCGTGACCTGTGGTTGACCACGACGCTGCGGGTGGTCACCGCTGCGGGCGGTCCGGTTGGGATGGCGGCGCTCACCGCGCTGACCTGCGCTGCCGTCGTTTGTCGATGCAGGTCGTGGCTGCCGGTGGTACTTGTTCTGATCGGTGGTGGTGGTATTGCACTGGTGGTTCTCGTTGCGAAAGCGCTGGTAGTCCGGGATCGGCCCGCCCTGCCTTTCGCAACGATCGCCGAAGGCGGATACTCCTTTCCCTCCGGGCACGCGGCGGGCACCGCCGCGGTCACATTGCTCTCTGGGTGGCTGGTGACCCGCTGGCTGATCATTTCGTGGACCGCGCGAATCATCGTGTGGACATTGGCGATGGGCTGGTCCGCCGTGGTCGGGTTCTCACGGATCTATCTGGGAGTGCACTACATCAGCGATGTGCTGGCCGGCTGGCTCTTGGGCACGGCCTGGGGCGCCGTCGTCGTGCTGGTCGGGACCTGGTGGGACAGCACTTGGCGTGCGAGCGCCGCCAAGCCGAGTTCGAGTGGCCGCATGCAGTGAGCGCAGCGGTATCTCAGCGTCTGCGCTCGGCGGTCAGGTAGTCCGGCAGCGGGGTAGCAGGGTCGAGATCGTCAGCCGGTTGCGGTGTCCCCGCGGTCACGGTCAGCGGGATGACCCCGGCCCAATGTGGCAGCGCACGATCTTCCGGGTCGTCGACCGGCCCGCCATGGCGCACCTTGGCCGAAACCTCGACGAGTTGGAGTGCGAGCACCGCCGTGGCGGCCAGCTCACGGATGTCGGGGGCCCGGCAGTCGGCGGCGCGGCCCGGCCGGATGTGATCGAGCAGCGCGTGCAAGGCAGGCAACTTCTCGGCGTCGTCGTCAACCACACGCGCGGTGCCCATCACGATCACCGAGCGATAGTTCAGGGAATGGTGCATCGCCGAGCGAGCCAGCACCAGCCCGTCGACGACGGTGGCGGTGATGCAGACCGGCAGGCCGGCTGGCTTGGCGCCAAGCATTGGTCCGCTGCCGGTGGAGCCGTGAAAGTACAGCGTCTCGCCGCGGCGAACATGCATCGTCGGCAAGACCACCGGCCTGCCGTCGCGGACATAGCCGAGATGGCAGAACAACGCCTCGTCCAGGATGCGGTGGACGGTCTCGCTGTCGTAACGTGCACGCTCGCGGTAGCGAGAGGGGGTAGTGCCAGGAGTTGGTTGGTATCCACGGGCCATATGATCCACCGCTTCCCTACTTGTACATACTAGTACATAATTATGACTGTGCCAGCACAATATAGGATAACGGGGACGGGTGCCGAATCCATAGCCACCAGTGTCGAACAAGCCATCTCCCAGGGCAGTCTCACGCCCGGCGACACCCTGCCGCCGATCCGCGATGTCGCGGGCCAACTCGGCGTGAATCCCAATACGGTGGCCGCCGCCTACCGCATCCTTCGTGATCGCGGGGCCGTCGAGACCGCGGGGCGGCGCGGTACCCGGGTGCGGAACCGCCCGGCCACGACACCCCGCTCCGCACTCGGCCTCGATGTCCCCGAAGGCGCCCGAGACTTGTCTACCGGAAACCCGGACCCCGCTTTGCTGCCCATCGCCGCCGCACGACTGCGGACCCGTCCCGGACCGCCCGTCCTCTACGGACAGCCGGCGATGTCGGACGAGTTGGTCCACCACGCTCGCAGCGCGCTGGCCACGGATGGCGTACCGGCCCATCACCTCGCGGTGACCAGCGGCGCGCTCGACGGGATTGAGCGGGCGCTGACCGCACATCTGCGACCTGGTGACCGGGTGGCTGTCGAGGACCCGGGCTGGGCCAATCTGCTCGATTTGCTTGCGGCACTGAGGCTTAACGCGGAGCCGGTAGGAGTCGACGACGACGGGCCGCTGGTTGCCGACCTTGCCCGGGCACTGGGCCGCGGTGTGCGGGCCCTGGTAGTCACCACCCGTGCGCAGAACCCGACCGGGGCGGCGTTGTCCGCCGATCGTGCGGCCGCGCTGAGCAATCTGTTGGCGGGCCGATCCGACGACGTGTTGCTCGTCGAGGACGACCACTGCGCCGGCATCGCGGGGGTGCCGTTGCACACCCTGGCCGGCTCTACCGGCCACTGGGCTTTCGTGCGTTCTGCATCGAAGGCCTATGGCCCCGACCTGCGCTTGGCGATCGTTGCCGGAGACCGGCGGACGGTCGAACGGGTGCAGGGGCGGCTGCGGCTCGGGCCGGGCTGGGTGAGTCACCTGTTGCAGGATCTGACCGTCACGCTGTGGTCGGACGACTCGGCCACACGCCTGGTCCGCAAGGCCGAACGGCGTTACGGCGATACCCGCATGCGGTTGTGCGCTGCTCTGGCCGACCGCGGTGTCGTTGCACACGGCCGATCCGGGCTGAACGTGTGGATTCCGGTGCCCGATGAGACGGTGGTGATCACCCGGCTGCTCAACACCGGCTGGGCGGCGGCGCCGGGATCGCGCTTCCGGATTGCGACCCCACCCGGAATGCGCATCACCATTGCCGATCTGACCGTGGCCGAGATCGACCCCCTTGCCGACTCGATTGCCGAGGCGATGCACGTCACCGGCCATCGCAGTGTGTGAGCTACCGGGTGGCGAGCAGTCGCAGAATCGCACTGTTGTGGCCACAACAGTGCGATTCTGCGACTGCTCGCGCCCTTATCCGCAGCGGAGAATGGCGACCGAATGACCTTCCAGCGCAGTGTGATCGGCATCGACCGCCGGCTCACCCCAAGCCAGCACCACTTGGCCGGTGACGGGCACCGGCACCGGTTCGGCGCCCAGGTTGCAGGCGACGCGCAACCGGCCGCGACGCACGATGATCCAACGCCCGTCTTCGTCGTAGTCGACGATCAGGTGCTCCAGCCAGGGATCGGCCATATCGGGGTCGTTTCGCCGCAACGCGATCAGATCGCGATAAAAGCGATGCACGAGCGCGTGTTCGCCGGCATGGACCTCATCCCACTTCAGCTTGGAGCGCCGAAACGTCTGCGGGTCTTGGGGGTCGGGGATGTCCTCGGCGTCCCAGCCGTGCTCGGCGAATTCGGCCTTGCGTCCCTCGGCGGTGGCCCGGGCCAGCTCCGGTTCGGGATGCGAGCTGAAAAATTGAAACGGCGTCGAAGCCGCCCACTCCTCGCCCATGAAAAGCAATGCTGTATAAGGCGATCCGAGGGCCAGTGCGGCCTTGATCGCAAGCTGGCCACCCGTCAGGTTTTGCGACGGGCGGTCTCCGAGGGCACGGTTGCCGACCTGGTCATGGGTACATGTATAGGCGAGCAACCTGGTAGCCGGGATGGTCGCGGTATCCAGCGGCCAGCCGTGGCGGCGGCGCCGGAACGACGAATAGGTGGCCGCGTGAAAGTAACCGTGCCGCAGGGTGTGTGCCAGCGTGGCCAGCGAGCCGAAATCCGCATAATACCCTTGACGCTCGCCGGACACCGCGGTGTGGATGGCGTGATGGATGTCGTCGGACCATTGCGCGGTCAACCCGTAGCCGCCACGGTCGCGCGGAGTGATCACCCGCGGATCATTGCGGTCGCTTTCGGCGATCAGCGACAGCGGACGCCCCAGCTGCGTTGACAGCCAATCGGTTTCGCTGGCCAGCTCTTCGAGGATATCCATGGCGGTGGTGTCCACCAGCGCGTGCACCGCGTCCAGCCGCAGCCCGTCGGCGTGAAAGTCGCGCATCCAGCGCAGCGCACACCCGATGATGTAGCGGCGCACCTCGTCGGAGTCGGCGTCGGCGATGTTGATGCCCTCCCCCCATGGGTTGCTCGCCGACGAGAGGTAGGGCCCGAACCGCGGCAGGTAATTCCCCGACGGGCCGAGGTGGTTGAACACCGCGTCGATCAAGACTCCCAGACCGCGTGCGTGACAGGCGTCGACGAATCGGACCAGCCCGTCGGGTCCGCCGTAGGGTTCGTGCACGCTGTACCACAGCACGCCGTCGTATCCCCAGCCGTGGGTGCCGGCAAAGGAGTTGACCGGCATCAGCTCGACGAAATCGATCCCGAGATCGACCAGATAGTTCAGCTTTTCGATGGCGGAGTCGAACGTGCCGGCGCCAGTGAAGGTGCCCAGGTGCAGTTCATAGATCACCGCGCCTTCGATTGAACGGCCCGGCCAAGCGCCGTCGGTCCAGGTTGCATCGGCTGGGCTCCATAATTGCGAGCGCGCGTGCACCCCGTCGGGTTGCCGCGGTGATCGGGGATCGGGCAGCACCGTGAGGTCCTCGTCGAGCAGATATCCGTAGCGCGCGTGCGGTGCCGTGTCCACGTCCGCGTGCCACCACCCGTCATCCGAACGAGTCATCGCGTGCACCCGGCCGTCGACGTCAAGGCGTACCAGCTCAGGTTTGGGTGCCCAGACGCGAAATTCAGTCACGGTTGCGCTCCAGCAGGACCACGGGCAGGTCCGCGAACAGTTCGGCGGCCGACGTCGGCCCGCTTGCTGTGGCACCGGAAAGCGTGTCGGTCCAGGACCCGTCGGGCAGCGGCACCACGGTGTTACCCCAGCCGGTTTCCTCCAGCCGCACGGTCCAGCGGGTCACCGCGACAATGATGTCCTGGCCTTCCCGGCCCCGGCGAAACGCCACTACATGGTCACTGGCGTCGCCGTTGGCCAGCACCGGAACGTAGCCGCCATACAGGAAGCTGTCCGGACGGGAGCGCCGTAGCCGAAGTGCGGTGGTGATGACCCGGATTTTAGGGTGCGCCAACGCTTTCAATGCGCTACGGCGGACGGCGTAATCGACGGGCCGGCGGTTGTCGGGGTCGACCAGGCTGTCGTCCCACAGCTCGGTGCCCTGGTAGATATCGGGTATCCCGGGTACGGTCAGCGCGAGCAGCTTCTGACCCAGCGCGTCGCTTGCGGCATGCGGGTGCAGCCGAGCCACCAGCCCGGTCAGCTGCTCGGCCACCGGACCATCGAGCACGGTATTTAGCCAGCGGTGTATCGCGTCCTCGAAATCGATGTCCGGATCGTTCCACGAGCTGTGCCAGGCCGCTTCCCGGATGGCCTTCTCGGCGTAGTTGTGCAGCCGGTCGCGTAGCTCGCCGGTCACCTCACCACTGACGGGCCACACCCCGAAGATGTTCTGCCACAGGAATTGTCCGGTGGCCGGATCGGGGGAGGGGGCCTGGATCTCCCAACGGGCAACGAACTCGGCCCACAGCGACGGAACCTGTGAGAGCACCCCGATCCGGGCGCGCACGTCCTCACCGCGTTTGGTGTCGTGGGTGGTCAGTGTCGTCATCGCGCGCGGCCACATCCGGGCCCGGGTGGCGGCGCTGTGGTGAAACTCCGCTGCCCCCACTCCGAAACGGTGCGGTTCGCCGCCCACCTCGTTGAGTGAAACCAGCCGGGAGTCGCGGTAGAAGTAGCAGTCCTCGACCGACTTGGCGGTCACCGCGCCGCAGAGCTGCTGCAGCCGGGTGGCCGGTTCGCCGCCACCGGCCAGTGCTGCGGCGACGACCTGCAGTGCGGGCCCCAATTCCGGTGCCGCCTCCTGGGTTTCGGCCAAGGCGGTGGGCATTACCGCGGCCAGGCCCGGGTAGTCGCAGCGGTAGACGCCGATATGGGTGAGCAGCGCGGCCACCGCCTCGGACAGCAACGGATCATCGGCGCCGGCGGCGGACACGATGGCGCGGCGCAGCCTGCGCAACTCGCTTGCCAGGGTGTCGGTGGCCGAACGGATCTTCAGCGCGGCCAACATCTCCGGCATCGCCGAATAATTCACTCCCGCGGACTCGACCAGGGCGGTGAGCTCCTGGGCTCCGCTGGGATCGACGAAGACTCCGCCGAGGTCCCGCAATACGTCGTAGCCAGTGGTGCCGGCCACCGGCAGTGTCGGCTCCAGCGCCTCGTCGACGGCCAGGATCTTTTCGATCACGATCCATGCGTCGGGGCCGAGCAGTTCGCGTAACCACGAGAGGTATCCACACGGATCCGATAGGCCGTCGGGATGGTCGATGCGCACGCCGTCGACGAGGCCCTCGGCACACCATCGGGCGACTTCGGCGTGGGTGGCGTCGAACACCGCCCGGTCTTCCTGCCGCAGCCCGGCCAGCGAGGTGATCGAGAAGAACCGGCGATAGCCGCACCGCCCGGTGCGCCAGCCCACCAGCCGGTAGTGCTGGCGGTCATGTACCTCCGGGCCGGTGCCCGCCGCGGTGCCGGGCGCGATGGGCAGCGCCAGGCCGCCCAACCGCAACAGGTCCCCGTCGACTTTCAAGTCGGCGACGTCGTCGTCGGAACCCAGAATCGGCAGCACAATTCGGCCGTCCCCGTCGAGGTCCCAGTCGATGTCGAAGTAGCTGGCGTAGGCCGACGAACGGCCGTGCCGCAAGACGTCCCACCACCAGGCGTTCTGCTCGGGCTTGTCGATGCCCACATGGTTGGGCACGATGTCGACGACCAGACCGATGCCGCGGGCTCGGGCCGCCTCGGATAACCTGGCCAGTCCTTCTGCGCCGCCAAGCTCGGGAGACACCGCGGTCGGGTCGGTGACGTCGTAGCCGTGGCTCGACCCCGCGGCCGCTGTCATGATCGGGGACAGGTACAGATGCGACACCCCGAGGTCGTCGAAGTAGTCCAGCAGGTTTTCGGCGTCGGCGAAGGTGAACCCGAATCCGCTGGAGACACCACGCAGTTGCAGCCGGTAGCTGGACAGGATAGGCAAAGCCATGTGTCACAACGTCTTACGCAGTACGAGCAGTGAACGGGCGGGCAGTGAGAACTGCTCTCCGGCGTTGAGGACCTGATCGGTGTCACCGGTCGGGTCGTTGGTGTCGAGTTCGACGGTCCACTCCTGCGCGTAGCTGCCATGGGGCATCACGAAGTCCTCCGGTTCGCCGTGAGCGTTGAAGCACAACAGGAATGAATTGTCGACGACGCGCTCACCTCGGGCATTGGGTGCAGTGATCGCGTCGCCGTTGAGAAACACCGCCACGCACTGGTGAAAGCTCTTGCCCCAGTCCTCGTGTGTCATTTCCCGGCCGTCCGGCGTCAACCAGGCGATATCGCGCACTTCGTCGCCGCTTCGGATCGGTTCGCCTTCGAAGAACCGGCGCCGACGAAACACCGGATGGTTCTTGCGCAACGTGGTCACCTTGCGCGCGAAGGTCAGCAGATCCGAGTTCTTGTCCACCAAAGTCCAGTCCATCCACGACAATTCGGAGTCCTGGCAGTAGACGTTGTTGTTTCCGTCCTGGGTGCGCCCGATCTCGTCGCCGTGCAAGATCATCGGTGTGCCTTGGCTGAGCATCAGGGTGGCCCAGAAGTTGCGCATCTGGCGGCGGCGCAGCGCCGTGATGTCGGGGTCGTCGGTGGGTCCTTCGACGCCGCAGTTCCACGACCGGTTGTGGCTTTCGCCGTCGCGGTTGGCCTCGCCGTTGGCCTGGTTGTGCTTCTCGTTGTAAGACACCAGGTCGTTGAGGGTGAAGCCGTCGTGGGCGGTGACGAAGTTGATGCTGGCGCTGGGGCGGCGGCCGGTCGCCTCGTAGAGGTCCGACGACCCGGTCAGCCGGGAGGCGAACTCGCCCAGGGTTGCGGGTTCGCCCCGCCAATAGTCACGCACAGTATCCCGATACTTCCCGTTCCACTCCGTCCACAAACCGGGAAAATTGCCGACCTGGTAGCCGCCCTCACCGACGTCCCAGGGCTCGGCGATCAACTTGACCTGGCTGACCACCGGATCCTGCTGTACCAGATCGAAGAATGCGCTCAACCGGTCCACGTCGTGCAGCTCTCGGGCCAGGGTCGCGGCCAGGTCGAAGCGGAATCCGTCGACGTGCATCTCGAGCACCCAGTAGCGCAGCGAGTCCATGATCAGTTGCAGCACGTGTGGGTGGCGGGCGTTGAGGCTGTTACCGGTACCGGTGTAGTCCTTGTACAGCCGCAGGTCCGTGTCGACGAGCCGGTAGTATGCGGCGTTGTCGATGCCGCGGAAGTTGATCGTGGGACCCAGGTGGTTGCCTTCGGCAGTGTGGTTGTACACCACGTCCAGGATCACCTCGATGTCGGCTTCATGCAGGCTGCGCACCATCGATTTGAACTCGGCCACCGCGCCGCCGGGTTGCCGGTTGGACGCATATTGGTTGTGTGGGGCGAAAAAGCCAAACGTGTTGTAGCCCCAGTAGTTTCGTAAGCCCAAGTCGAGTAGCCGGGAGTCGTGCAGGAACTGGTGTACCGGCATCAGTTCGATCGCGGTGACGTTCAGCGACTTGAGGTGGTCGATGATCACCGGGTGCGCCAGGCCGGCGTAGCTGCCGCGTAGTTGCTCGGGGATGCCGGGGTGAGTTTGCGTCATCCCCTTGACATGAGCCTCGTAGATGACCGTCTCGTTATACGGGGTGACCGGTGCCCGGTCGTAGCCCCAGTCGAAAAACGGGTTGATCACGACGCTGGTCATGGTGGAGCCCAGGGAATCAACCATGGGCGGGATGCCTGGGTCGGCCGAATCGGCTTCTGGATCCACTGCGCTCATGTCGTAGGAGAACAGCGCCTGCCCGAAGGTGAAATCGCCGTCGAAGGCTTTCCCGTACGGGTCGAGCAGCAATTTGCTGGAATCACAGCGATGGCCGGCCGAGGGATCGAATGGCCCGTGGACCCGAAACCCATAGCGCTGGCCCGGGATGATGTTCGGCAGATAGGCGTGCCAGACGTATCCGTCGACCTCGTCCAGGGAGATCCGCGTCTCGCTGCCGTCGTCGGCGATCAGGCACAGTTGGACTTCTTCGGCGATTTCGGAAAACACCGAAAAGTTGGTGCCGGCGCCGTCATAGGTGGCTCCCAGCGGATACGGGGTGCCCGGCCACACCGTGGGCAGTGTGGGCCGAATTTCGCCTGAGCGTTCGGTGTTGTTCGGCGACATGGCTTGACCTTATCCGCGTTCGGTATGGCGCCGTTTGGTGATTCGAGCTCGTGTCCGGCTGTTTCGCGCCGCATCGGGACGGCGCCCCATCACCACCAGCCGGTGATCGCCGCGATCTGTCGCCCCAGCTCGGGTGCCATGGTTCGCATATACGTCGGGGTCAGGTGGTGAGAGTCGCGGTAGATCAGCACATTCCCCTCGACCGCGCGGCAGAAATCCTGGCGGCATATCGCATCCGACATGTCGATGGGCTTCAGCAGCGGAAACTGCGCCACGAAATCCAGGGTGGAGTTGTAGTCGGAGAGCAGGTCGGACCGCTTGATCCCGCAGGATTGCCCATTGCCGCCCTTGGCCAGGCAGTCCGCCGGCTTGAATGGTTGGCCGTCCTTGACCATCCACGGGGTGTCTCGAATGGCGAGGATAGGAATGTTGTTGTCCGACAACGTTTGCCAGATCCCGATGTAGGTGGCCGGCATCACGTCGCCGGGCCTGATGTTCCACGGCCGGGTAGACGTGGTGAACACGTAATCGGGACGATCGGCGACAAGTTTTTCCATGGTCGCCTGCACCCACTCGCGACACTGTGGGTACGCGGCGTTGTTGCCCATGATCAACGGGACTTCCTCGGTGGACAGCGGACAGCCCATCTTGAGGTACGTCACCACTTTGAAGTGGTGCAAACGCCCGAGCAGGTCCAGCGCCGGCAGCCAGTGTTCGGCATGTGACCCGCCGGCCAGCGCTAAGGTACGGGGCGCGTCCCCGTCGCCGTAGGTGCAGTTGACCAGCGCAGGATTGACGAAGTCGCTGATGCAGCCATCGCGGGTGGACGCCGGCAGGTCCTCTTTGACTTCCAGGACGGTGGGACGCATCCGCAGGGTGGGCACCCGGGCATGGTTGGTCAGGGCTCGGGCACCGGGATAGTCGTTGGCGCTGAGTCCGCTGAGTTCCTTGCCGGAGGCGCGGGCGACGATGACATGCTCACGCCAGCTGAACGACGTCGCGGTCAAAGTCACGCCCAGCAGCACCACTATCGAGCCCAGCGCGATGGTCGGCCGGCGCAATCGCAGCTGCCAGCGCACCGCGGCGGGAGTTGCTTTCGCGGCGGCGACGGCGGTGGTGGTGGACGCCCGGTACCGCAGGGGGTCCTCGACGTGGCGAAGCGTCAGGTAGGCCAGCAAGCCCGACACCAGGAGCACCGCTGCGCCCTCGACGAAGTTCGCCTGCCGGTGGCCGGTGTAGGAGAGCCAGAAGATGAGCAGCGGCCAATGCCATAGATATAGCGAGTAGGCCATCGCCCCCAAGGTCACCAGCGGCCCGATCGCCAGCACCCGGTTCGGCAGCGGCAGTCGATGGCTGGTACCGGGATGGGCTTGCCGGTTGGCTCCGGCCATGATCATCAGCATCGCTGCCCCGACGGGCACCAGCGCCCAGGGTCCGGGGAACTCCTTGACGCCGTCGATCAGGGCGCCGCACGACAAGATCGCCGCCAGCGCCGCGGCGGCGGCGATGGTCCGCAGCCACATCGGCCACCGGATGTAGGGCACCGACGCGCCGACGAGCACCCCTAGGAGCAGCTCCCACGCCCGCGCGAAGCTGTCGTAATACGCGTTGGCCTGGTTGGCCTGGTGCGCGGCGATCGCGTAGCCGAACGACGCGATCGTGAGCGCGCTGAGCAGCACGACGAACAGCGTTCGCAGGCGGGGGCCCAGCGGACGCCTGAATACATATGCACACGCGGCAACCAGGAACAGGAATGCCACATAGAACTGGCCCTGCACTGACATGGACCAGATGTGCTGCAGCGGGCTGACGGCTTCGCCGGCGCGCAGGTAGTCCGACTGCGAGTTGGCCAATTCCCAGTTCTGGTAATAGCCCAGGCTGGCCAGGCTCTGGTCGGCGAACGTCTCCCAGCGGGTCTGTGGCTGCACCAGCACGGTGAGCAACGCGCAGCCGGCGAGAACGACGACCAGCGCCGGAAGCAGGCGGCGGATCAGCCGGACCACCTCGGTGACCGGCGAGAGCTTCGCGCCTGGATCAAGGGCCGCCCGCAGTACTTTGCCGCCAAAGAAGAAGCCGGACAGCGCCAGGAACACGTCCACTCCGCCGGAAACGCGGCCGAACCACACGTGGAACGCGGCGACCAGCGCTATCGCGACACCCCGCAAGCCGTCGAGGTCATGCCGATAAAAGCCCGCCGCCCGCGACCCCATCGCGGTCGGTGTAGGAGGCGGTGCCAGGGTCTGCATGATCGACCGCTAATTTACCGAAACCCGCCACCGGCCCCGCGCTGAGCAGCGGGGACCGGTGGCGGGTTGCTGGGAGGTCGAGACGCTTACCGGGGGGTGCCGGCCGGCGCAGGCTGCGCCGGGGCCGGCTGCACGGGCGCTTGCTGCGCCGGCATGTGCTGCAGTGGTGCCTGCTGTGCCGGCAGCTGCTGCAGCGGTGCCTGGGTTGCGGGCGCCTGCTGCAACGGCGCCTGCTGTAGTGGTGCCTGTTGGGCCGGCAGCTGTTGCAGTGGTGCCTGTTGCGCGGGCAACTGCTGCAGTGGTGCCTGGGTCGCGGGCGCCTGCTGCAACGGTGTCTGCGGCAGCGGTGTCTGCTGTACCGGTGCCTGCGGCAGTGGTGTCTGCGCCGGCAGCTGCTGCCCGGGCGCGGTCTGGATACCGAGGATCCGGACCAGGTAGGGGGTCATGCCGCTGCTTCGTACCGGCGACACCTGAACGACGTCGCCGACCTCCAGCATCTGGCCGTTGCCGAGATACATGGCGACACTTTGGGTGCCTTCGGGACCGTAGAAGATCAGGTCGCCCTTGCGTGCCTGCTGCGGTAGGACCTTCTGGCCCACTTTGTACATCTCGCCGGAGGAACGCGGGAGCTTGATCCCGGCGCCGGCGTAGGCGTATTGGATCAGACCCGACGCGTCGAATCCGACGGTGTAGATGCCGGAACCTTTGCCGCGGGTGGGGCCGGTGACACCGCCGCCGGCCCAGGAGAATGGCACCCCGCGTTGCGAAAGACCGCGGGCGATGACGGCGTCGGTGGCCTGCTGGTAATCCGTCGACCTCAGGCCTGGGTCGGCGGCCGCGAGGCTCGGGACGGCCGCCATCGGGCTGACCATCATCGCCAGACCAATGGCGAAGGCGTAGATGCGTTTCATGGGGATCAACCTCCTGGACCCTGCCGGGCCCTTCTTGCGTCAGCGCGGTGACTTCGCGCGTCCGCCGCCGTTGCATGACCGCCGCGGTGGCCGCTACGTCGAGACCTCACGGCGCTGCATGCACTCGGAAGTGTGAATCATTCGGCCGAAACCACTTAATTCACACCAGTCACTACAGTCACTTTGACAACCGAAACCGACGATCGCCAGGGTTTACCGGAATTTTTTGTCTTAACGTGACCGGACAGTGACTGCACTGGTCCCAATCTTCTGCGGGCAGTTGTGATTTCGGTCTCAAAGAGGCTGCGGCCAGGTGTTCAATCAGATGCGGCGATCAGTGCCAAAAACGTTCGCTGAAGCCGGCCAGCGCGTACCCGAGTACGGACGTGATGGTGATGACGCCGACCGCGATGATCGGCCAGAAGGACATGTACCAGCCCTTGACCATCGACACGAACGGGCCGATGACGGCGGCGGCAATGGCGGCGCCGATACCGCCCCACATCACCGGATAGATGTAGTAGTTGGCGCCGTACGGCACGGGCGGGCAATCCTCGGTTAGACACACGTTGTCGGTGAAAGCGAACAGCCGCGACGGCCAACTGGTTGCGGTGACCAGGTACAGCAGCAGCGCCGACACCGCGACGGTACTGACCACATCCCACGGGACTATCCGCAGCTTGAGCACGCGCGGAGCCTGAGGGTCGGCGGTAGCGGAGCTCGGACGGTCTTCGGGATCGGGCGCGGCCATGCCATGCATGCTCCCGGATGACCGGTGTTTGCGCGACCCGCGACCGCGATGGGCCGTGCGGCGTCTGCATTACTCTCGGTCTCCATGGCTGCCGCGGTAACGCCCGGGTTGACGCCCGAGCAGATCAGCGCGATCGACGCCGCCCACCTCTGGCACCCGTACAGCACCATCGGCGCCGAGGCGGTCCCGCCCGTAGTGGCGGTCGCCGCACATGGCGCCTGGCTCACGT
Organism: Mycobacterium pseudokansasii; assembly: GCF_900566075.1. NCBI lineage: Bacteria > Bacillati > Actinomycetota > Actinomycetes > Mycobacteriales > Mycobacteriaceae > Mycobacterium > Mycobacterium pseudokansasii. The sequence continues at coordinate 2,823,191 of NZ_UPHU01000001.1, forward strand.
TGATCCGCGACGGTCGCCCGATCCGGGCACTCGACGCGATGAGCTCCTGGTGGACCGCGATTCACGGGCACGGCCATCGCGTTCTGGACGCGGCATTAACCACTCAGCTGGCCACGATGAACCACGTGATGTTCGGCGGCCTGACGCATGAGCCGGCGGCCCGGCTGGGCCGGCTGCTGGTCGAGCTGACTCCGCCCGGCCTGGACACCGTCTTCTTCAGCGACTCGGGCTCCGTGGCGGTAGAGGTGGCGGTGAAGATGGCGCTGCAGTATTGGCGCAGCCGCGGCCGGCCCGCCAAGCACCGGCTGATGACCTGGCGAGGCGGCTATCACGGCGACACGTTCACGCCGATGAGCATTTGCGATCCCGACGGCGGCATGCATTCGCTGTGGACCGACATCTTGGCCCGGCAGGTGTTCGCTCCGCAGGTGCCGCGGGACTACGACCCCGGCTACAGCTCGGCGTTCGAGGCGCAGCTGGCCGAGCATGCCGCCGAGTTGGCCGCGGTGATCGTGGAGCCGGTCGTGCAGGGCGCGGGCGGAATGCGCTTCCACGACCCGCGTTACTTGTGTGACGTGCGCGACATCTGCCGTCGCCACGAGGTGTTGTTGATCTTCGACGAGATCGCCACCGGATTCGGCCGCACTGGCGAACTGTTCGCCGCCGACCATGCCGGGGTGAGCCCGGACATCATGTGTGTCGGAAAGGCGCTCACCGGCGGATATCTCAGCCTGGCCGCCACATTGTGTACCACCGGCATTGCGCACACCATCAGCACCGGTGCGGCCGGTGCGCTGATGCACGGACCCACTTTCATGGCAAATCCGCTCGCCTGCGCGGTGTCGGTGGCCAGCATCGAAGTGCTGCTCGAACAGGACTGGCGTTCGCGGATCTCCGAAATATCGGGCGGGCTGACCGCTGGGCTCAAACCGGCCCGAGCCCTGCCCGCGGTGGCCGATGTGCGGGTGTGCGGCGCTATCGGCGTCATCGAATGCGACCGCCCGGTCGACCTGGCTGTCGCCACCCCGGCGGCTCTGGATCAGGGTGTCTGGCTGCGCCCGTTTCGCAACCTGATTTACGCGATGCCGCCCTACATCTGCCCGCCCGCCGAGATCGCGCAGATCACCTCCGCGATGGTGGAAGTCGCGCGACTCGTAGTCTGAACGCCTATGAACGCCTCTGCGAAGGCACCGACCGAGACGTCGCCGTTGGCGTGGCTGGACGATGTCGAACGGCAACGGCACGCGGCCGGGTTGCGCCGCTCGCTGCGGCCACGTCCCGCCGTAGCCACCGAATTGGATTTGGCCTCCAACGACTACCTCGGTCTGTCCCAGCATCCCGATGTCATCGAGGGTGGTGTCCAGGCGCTGCGTGTGTGGGGTGCCGGCGCAACCGGTTCGCGACTCGTCACCGGCGACACCGAACTGCACCAGGAGTTCGAAGCCGAGATCGCCGAGTATGTCGGCGCCTCCTCAGCGTTGCTGTTTTCCTCCGGGTACACCGCCAACCTCGGAGCTGTCGTGGGCTTGTCCGGTCCCGGCTCGCTGCTGGTGTCCGACGCCTATTCGCACGCGTCCCTGGTTGATGCTTGCCGTCTTTCGCGGGCCCGTGTGGTCGTCGCCCCCCACCGCGACCTCGATGCGGTGGCGGCGGTGTTGGGATCGCGCGACGAGGAACGCGCCGTCGTCGTCACCGACTCGGTGTTCAGCGCCGACGGCACCCTGGCCCCCATACGCGAGTTGGCCGGGGTGTGCCGCCGGCACCGGGCGTTGCTCATCGTCGACGAGGCGCACGGCCTGGGGGTACGCGGCGGCGGGCGGGGACTGTTGCACGAAGTCGGGCTGGCGGGTGCGCCCGATGTGGTGATGACGACGACGTTGTCCAAGGCGCTGGGCAGTCAGGGCGGTGTGGTCTTAGGACCAGCGGCGGTGCGTGCGCATCTGATCGACGCGGCCCGGCCGTTCATCTTCGACACGGGTCTGGCACCTGCGGCGGTGGGCGCGGCTGGTGCCGCGCTGCGAGTGCTGAAGGCCGAGCCGTGGCGACCCGACGCGGTGCTTGCGCATGCCCGCCACTTGGCCGGGACCTGCGGGGTGCCGACGGCGCCGGAATCCGCGGTGGTGTCGGTGGTGCTGGGTGATCCGGAGGTGGCGGTGGCCGCCGCGGTGGCCTGCCTGGACGCCGGGGTCAGGGTCGGCTGTTTTCGTCCTCCGACGGTGCCCGCCGGGACGTCGCGGTTGCGGCTGACGGCGCGCGCCTCGCTGAGTCCCGACGAGCTGGAGTTGGCTCGACGAGTCCTGACCGGCGTCCTGGCTGTGGCGCGCGGTTGACCGTACTGCTCGTCACCGGGACCGGCACCGGCGTCGGTAAGACCATCGCCAGTGCGGCGCTGGCGTCACACGCGCGCCAGGCCGGCATCGACGTAGCGGTGTGTAAACCGGTGCAGACCGGCACCGGCGCCGGCGACGACGACCTGGCCGAGGTGGGCCGGCTGTCTGGGGTGACCGAGCTTGCCGGGTTGGCCCGCTACCCGCTGCCCATGGCGCCGGCCGCGGCGGCGGAGCAGGCCGGGATGGCGTTGCCCACACGCGATCAGGTGGTGCAGCTCGTCCGGGGCGTCGACCGGCCCGGCCGGTTGACCTTGGTCGAGGGCGCTGGCGGGTTACTGGTCGAGCTCGCCGACGGCGGGGTTACGCTGCGCGATCTGGCCGCCGCGCTGCGGGCCGCGGTGCTGGTCGTGGTCGGCGCCGGACTGGGCACCCTTAACCACACTGCGCTGACTCTGGAAGCACTTGCCGTTCAAGGGATTTCCTGTGCCGGTCTGGTGATCGGCAGTTGGCCGGCCCGCCCCGGCTTGGTGGAGACGTCGAATCGGTCAGCGCTGGCCCGGATGGCTCCGGTGCGGGCGGTACTTCCAGCGGGCGCCGGGGTGGCCGAAGACTTCGCGGCCATCGGCGCGGCCGCGTTCCAGCCCGAGTGGGTAAGAACGCTGGTCGGCTGATGGTTCACTCGATCGAGCTGGTTTTCGACCCCGATACCGAGGCGGCAATTCGTCGCATCTGGGACGAGCTGGCGGCCGCCGGCATACCCAGCCAGGCGCCGGCCAGCCGTCCGCACGTGACGCTGGCCGTTGCTGACCACATCGACTCCGAGGTCGACGAGTTGCTCCGTCCGGTCGCCGCAACGCTGCCGCTGAGTTGTGAGGTCGGCGCTGCGGTGTTATTCGGCCGGGCCAACGTCGTGTTCGCGCGGCTCGTGGTGCCGACGACCGAGTTGTTGACGCTGCAGGCACAGGTGCACCGACTTTGCCTCCCGCACCTGACGCCCGCACCGATGTCCAACAGCCTGCCCGGCCACTGGACCGCCCATGTCACGCTGGCTCGTCGGGTGGGTGGCAGCCAGCTGGGACGGGCACTGCGGATCGCGGGACGGCCGGCGCAGCTCGCCGGCGGCTTCACGGGTTTGCGTCGCTGGGAGGGCAACAAGCGGCTCGAGCACCCAATCGGCTGACTATCCGCCGAAGAGCAGATACAAGCCGGTGAACGTGTAGCCGACCATGACCAGCATCATGGTGAGCTGCCCGGTGAGCTGATAGCCCGCCGGGAGCAGCCGCAGCGCCTTGTCGTGTGCCGCGATCACCGCAACAACGTGCCCCGTGACCACGCACGCGACCTTGATCGTGGCTGCACGGGCGGGTGCGTGGACAACACGTAGGCGACATGCAGGTGCGCCAGCCCCAGCAGGTTCCACCCCCGCGCGAATGGATCGGCAAGAGAAATGACCGTCTGCTGCCCACGCTCGACCAGGTAAGTCAAGTAGTGCGCGAAGATGTAACCCACCACGATCGGGATCAGCGAGTGCGCCATCTGCCCGGGCAAGGCGTGACGCCGCGGGCGGTCGACGTCGCCGGTGGCCCGCGCCGCTAGCGAAAACGACACTGCGACAACCGAAATGAAGACGAGCAGGCCGACGGTTCGCAACGCCGACGACGCCAGCGTTTCCGGCACACCGTGGACCGAGCCCGTCAGCCGGTCGGAGAAGTTGCGCCAGGTCGGTGACGACGAATAACTGTCGAACGCCGTCGAACCGAGCAGCACCGCCAGCATCATGACCACCCCCGGGCGCACCGGCAGCGACGGCAGATGGTTGAACGGGTTGCCCACCACTACTTGCCCTGAGGACCGATTCCGCCAAAAAGGTGAAAGCCGCGAAACCGCCATGCTGTAGACGCCGAACGGGTCCGCTCGCGCCGGCCAGCGCTGGCCGCACAACCAGGCTCCGCCCAGCAGCACCACGGCGTAGACCAGTAACCAGGTCCGCACCCCGGTCAGCGATGCCGGGTCCGGACTGGCCAATTCCATCCAGACGAAACCGAAGAGGCCCACCGCGGCCGGCCGGTACCCCCAGGCGTCGGGGCAGGCCGACCGCGGCCGACTCATGCGCTCCGGGATGCAACGTTGCAGCAGCAGATACACCGTCCGTACCGGCGAGATCACCCGCCACACCGGGCCGAACACCAGCGACACCGCCACCAACCCGACTCACAGCAGCACATAGAAGGCTCCCAGCAGGCCGTTGGCCTGCGTTTGCGGACCCCATATTCCGGCCAGCACCACCCACAGCGCGAATGCCAACGCCAGCCCGGCAGCTGTCCAGCGGGTGACGCGGGAATCAACCAGGGTGGTCACCGACCGGGGCAGCGGGTGTCCGGGCTTGGCCGGATCGAACCGTGGCTGCCGCCATGCAACTGCGACGAGGGCGAACGTGAACGTCAATGCCCAGGCCGCCCCGATCATCGCATAGGCGTACGGCACCGGCAGATCGCTCGACCCGCCAGGCCATGCGCCAACACCGCCATGCCGTCGGCGCCGGTCACGGCTGAACGTGAGTCGTGGCGATGGTGCGTTTGAGGTGATGCAACTCGACGTCGACGTTGCCGGGCACATCCACGCTGAACTGAAACGTCTGGTTCGGCGCGGTTGCGACCTGGAACTTGTGATCGGGCACCGAGTGCACGTGCAGTTCATCAGCGGCGTCGCTGGTGACCCGCAGGGTGATCGGCTCCTCGACCCTGGCCTGCAGGGTGGCGTTGGCCGGCGTTACGTGGCCATTGGCGATGGTGACATCGACGGCAAGGCTCGGGGTCGCGGCGGTGGGCTGGCTCGGCGCGCCGCCGCAGGCGGCCATACCCCACATCAGCACCGGCACCCAGGTGCTGGCAAGGCGGCGAATCATGGCGCTACGCCGCTCGGGGAAGAGGTTGTTTCTCCTCTTCGGACTCCCTGGGGGCAGTCTCGGCGGCATTAATCCGGCCCGCGCCCCACGTCAGCGCCGCAATCACCAGCAGCGTGAAGATCAGCACCACCACCGATCCCGTGGTGAACAACCACAACGGCGTGCTCTGATCGCGTTCGCGCTGAAGAATCGTGATTTCCTGGACAAACGGCCTGGTGCTGGAAGCCAAGGCCGGCACCTCAGCCGCCGGAATGGCCTCATCGGCCGGCTCGTAAATCGGCACGGCGGTCGTGGTGTAACCATCTTGAACCCGCAGCAGGGTCTTCCACGAACCCCAGACGGGAACCTGCTGCGTGGACCGATAGTGGCCGGGGCCGACTCGATCGAGTCGGTCGATCACCAGGCCGCGGCGGTTCTGCATGCCGCCCTGCCAAGACAGGATCGTGACCCATTCCGGATTGCCCTTGACCAGGTCGGGCGGGTTGATCTGCACGTCGGCCGACACCATGCGCTGGCCCGGGTCGCTAGGAAGGTCGGTCAGCGTGATGGTCGCGTTCGCCCGCTCCGGAACGACGATGTGCAGGCCGTTGGCCACTGCGCCGCCGATCGCCAACACCGTTACCATTACGACCGCGATTCCGATACCGCGACGCGGCAACCGCTGGCCGGTGAGCACCATGCCGGTCATCGCCCCGCATAGCCCGGCCAGCACCGCCACGGGCACCGCCATCGCCAGCGCCTCGTCCCACATGCTGACCGGCCACGGATAGTGATAGACCGCCCCGATCCACAGTGATTCCAGCCACAGCCCGACAGTGCCGACACCCAGGCCGGCGACGGCGCCAAAAGCGATCGGACGCTTGAACACTGGGGTGAACGCCAGCAATTCGACCACGACCGCGGGACCCAGATACAACGGGAACCAGTTCGTCGGAGCCCCCAAGATCGGTCCCACCAGCAAGGCAACCGCCCCGCGCAGCGCAATGGCGAACAACGCCGCCACGATCGCGGCGCCACGGCCCATCGTCATGCGAGCCACGACCAGACCCAGCGCAGCGGCGCCGGCGATCATCATCGGCTGCAGTACCAGCCGGAACTGCTCCACACCGAAGTCATATTCGATCTGGTAGACCGACAAGCCGATCAGCAATCCGCCGCAGGACAGATAACGCAGGAATTTCACGAACCGACGTTCGGTATCCCCTTCTGACTGGGCCCGCCCGCCTTCGTACTCCAGCATGAGCACCGCGAACAGGGAAAACCCCGCGCCGCCGATCATCATCAAGTGGGTCGGGCCCCAGAGGGTGACGTCCTGGCCGAAGATGCGGTGCCAGATGTCGTCCAGCGGAAAGCCGATCATCGCGTAAAGCCCACAGCCGGCCATCAACACACCGCCGACCGGGGCGTGCCAGTTGCTGGTGATGCGCACCGGGGCGGGTCCCGGCTTGTCGAAAGGCAGCACCACCGCGATCATGCCGGCCAGGAATACGCCGAACAGGCCGATGATGATGAAGTAATGAGCCGGGTTGGCCAGCGGGCCGGAATCGCGGCCGCTGCCGATGTGCCAGCTGACATCCCAGATGAAGCCGAACAGCGCGCAGATGATCGACGTGGTGAAGACCAGCACCGGCAGCGCCACCCAAGAGGGGCGTTTGAACTTGACGGCCATCCAGTCGGCGAATCTGCCGAGCCAGCTGATCCGGTGACTGCGGTGCGCATGACCGATCCACAGCATCACCACCGTGATCACCACGGCGGCTATCGAAAGGCCGATCACTTGATGCAACCCGGCACCACGCGCGGGAGCGGCCTCCGCGACAACCGTCAAACCCATCGCCATCGCCTCCAGGTCCAGGCCCGTGGAATCTATCGGCGGGCCGCTGACTCGTTCCGCATGTCGGATGCCCAGACGAAGCGCTCGTCAATCCTGTTTCGTCAGCTGCGCCGGTCGCGCATGGCGACATAAAGCACCACAGCGACGGCGATGACAGCGGGCAAGAACGCCGGTATCGCCAGCAAAAGCGCATGGTGAGCCGCGTACTCGACGTGCAGGTGAGTCGTCATGGTGGTTACGGTCCGGGCTCTTAGGCGGGCCATCGAAATCGGCCCATACGATCACCGTACCCACGGCAACCGGTGACCACGCCCATGCCCACGCCCATGCCCAGCACCGGGCGCGGCAGTATGCCCATAAGCTGGCGGGCCTACGCAGACCGTTACCCTAGCCTGAACACCGTTTGCTTCCGGCCGCGCGTGCCCGTGCGGCCGGAAGTGGGCCAGAAACTAGCTGCGGGTCCGCACACCCGGACACGACAAGATGATGCAGGGGAGCACCTGGTGACTCACGCGCCGATTCGACCGACGACCGATGCCGGCCAGCATGGCGTGCCCGACGCGGACATTCCGGCCGACATTTTGGCCGAGGCTCGGCAGCAGGTGCTCGAGCGTGGTGAGGGTCTGACCCAGGCCCAGGTGCTGCAGGTGCTGCAGCTGCCCGACGACCGGCTCGAGGAGCTGTTGGGGCTGGCGCACGAGGTGCGGATGCGGTGGTGCGGCCCCGACGTCGAGGTGGAAGGCATCATCAGCCTGAAGACCGGCGGCTGCCCGGAGGACTGTCATTTCTGCTCCCAGTCGGGCCTCTTCACGTCGCCGGTGCGCAGCGCCTGGCTCGACATTCCCAGCCTGGTCGAAGCGGCCAAGCAGACCGCCAAGACCGGTGCCACCGAGTTCTGCATCGTGGCCGCGGTCCGCGGGCCCGACGACAGGCTGCTGGCCCAGGTCGCGGCGGGCATCGAGGCGATTCGCAACGAAGTCGAGATCAACATTGCCTGCTCGCTGGGCATGTTGACCGCCGAGCAGGTTGAGCAGCTGTCGGCGATGGGCGTGCACCGTTACAACCACAATCTGGAGACCGCTCGCTCCTACTTCACCCACGTCGTCACCACGCACACCTGGGAGGAGCGGTGGCAGACGCTCACGATGGTGCGTGACGCCGGCATGGAGGTGTGCTGCGGAGGCATCCTCGGCATGGGCGAGACGTTGGAGCAGCGGGCCGAATTCGCGGCCAACCTGGCCGAGCTGAACCCCGACGAGGTGCCGTTGAACTTCCTCAACCCGCGGCCGGGAACCCCCTTCGGTGACTTGGAGGTGCTGCCGGTCAGCGAAGCGCTCAAGGCCGTGGGTGCCTTCCGGCTGGCGCTGCCGCGCACGATGCTGCGTTTCGCCGGTGGCCGCGAGATCACCCTGGGCGACCTTGGTGCCAGACGGGGGATTCTGGGCGGCATCAACGCGGTGATCGTCGGCAACTACCTGACCACCCTCGGCCGCCCTGCCGAGGCCGACCTGCAACTGCTGGACGACCTGCAGATGCCGATCAAGGCCCTCAACGCGACCCTGTGAGCAGGCAGCACGCATGGTCGAAAAGCTGGGCGATCCGGTCGGTGGTGGCGTCTACAACGTCTACACCGGGCAACCGGCGGGCACGGCCACCCCAACCGCTGCCCAGTTGGGCCTCGAGCCGCCGCGGTTCTGCGCGGAGTGCGGCCGGCGAATGATCGTGCAAGTTCGTCCCGATGGCTGGCGGGCACAGTGTTCCCGCCACGGACAGGTGGATTCGTCCGACCTGGAGACGCAGCGGTGACCGGCGAATCTGTACCTCAGGATTCTGCAGCGCCGCAGGCTGTCACCGTGCCGGGGGCACCGCCAGCCGCTCGAACATCCCGTAGAACTGCAGCCGTCACGGTAGTGCTCGGCTTGTCGCTGACCGGTGTGGTGGTCGGTGCGCTGTGGGCCTGGATAGCGCCACCGATTCATGCGGTTGTGGCGCTCACCCGCACGGGCGAACGGGTGCACGACTATTTGGGCGAAGAATCGCAAAACTTCTTCATCGCCCCGTTCTTGATGCTCGGATTGTCGGGTGTGGTGGCGGTGGTGGCGGCAGTGTTGGTGTGGCAGTGGCGCGAATACCGGGGACCGGGGATGGTCGTCGCGCTTTCGGTCGGCTTGGTCGGCGCTGCGGCCGCAGCGGCGGCGGTGGGGGCGTTGCTGGTTCGGTTGCGCTACGGCGCGCTGGATTTCGACACCGTGCCGCTGGCAAGCGGCGATCATTCGTTGACGTACGTCACGCAGGCGCCGCCGGTGTTCTTTGCCTGGCGGCCGTCGCTGGTAGCGGCCACGCTACTGTCGCCGGCGGCCACCGCGTCACTGGTGTACGCGCTGATCGCGGCCGGGACCGCACGTGATGACTTGGGCCGCTGTCCGGTTGCTGAGCAGGCGTCGAACGCGCCGACCGAGCCGGTGTCAGAAGCCGGAGTGGCTTAACCGCCGTCAGAGCGGTCGGCGGTGGACTTTACGTCCGGTGATGACCTTGGCGGCAATGACGGCCAGTCGGGCCATGCCGGCGTAGGTCATCGGGTTGAACATGGTAGGCCAAGTTGTCCGGATGACATGTTCGCTCAGCGGGCGCCCGGCGAATCGGTCGGTGAGCCAGCGCAGCGTCATCGGAGCCGACAGCGGGTGCAGCACCATGTGTTCGTTGAAGGCATCCCGATGGTAGGTGACTCTGGCGCCGCCGGCCGAATACGCCTCGGCCAGCGCGTCGATGTCGTCGACGTCGATGAGATAGTCGTGGACCGCCTGCACGATCAGGACCGGGGGTGCCGGTACCGCCGCACCCAGCTTGATGTCCTGGAAGACGTGCACGATCTCGGGGGTGGACAGGATATCCTCGAGCGGCTCGTCCAAATAGTCGCCCAAGTTCTTGTTCGCCGTGCGGACGACCGCCTCGATGGTCGTCATCCCCTCCAGCCGCTTGAGCAGGTCGATCCCGGCGTCGTTGGCGTGTTGCTTGATCACCCGGTCCAGCCCGGGGTAAGTGTGTGCGAGCGCAGCCACCACCAGCGAGGGCAGACCAGCGAGCAGGGTGCCGTTGAGCCGGCGGAAAGTGTTACCCAGGTCGCCGACCGGTGATCCCAGCACCGCCCCGACGATGTCCAGCTCCGGCGCGTAGTCCCCGGACATTTCAGCGGCCCAGGCGCTGGCGAGACCGCCGCCCGAGTAGCCCCACAGCCCGATCGGCGCCGACGGGGACAACCGGAGACGTTCCGAATTCAGGGCCGCGCGGATGCCGTCCAGGACGCGGTAGCCGGGCTCGTACGGAGCCCCCCACAGTCCCCGCGTGCCCTCGTGGTCGGGTACCGAGACCGCCCAACCCTCTGCGACGGCGGCGGTGATCAGCAACAGCTCCAGCTGAGTCAATGAGCCGAGGCCCTTGGCCCGGCGCCGCAGCGCATAGGACGGAAAGCAGCGGGAGGTTATGGCGTCGATCGCACACTGGTACGACAACAGCGGACAGGTCTTCCCCGGTGCGGCTTCGGCGGGCAGGATCACCGTGGTCACCGTCGCCTCGGGGTTGCCGTTCATATCGGTCGTCCGGTACAGCAGCTGGGTCGCAGTGATCGATTGCGGTATCAAACCCAGAAACGCCAGCTCGACGTCGCGTGATCGCAGTACCGTTCCGGGCTCGGCATGCTGGTAGCCCGCCGGCGGCTGATAAAAGGGATCGTCGCACGGCAGCAGTGGGCGCACCTTGCGCTGCAACTCCTCATGCGTTGGCCGGCCGATCCATTCCGCGGCGCGCGCATCCGCCAGATTGCCGACGCTAACCATCAGGCTCCCTTCTCGGCCTTGGCGTCTCGCGCATCAATCCGTCCCGGACCAGGAGACAGCGCAATTAGCCCAGTCATAGTCAGGCACCGGCACCTCAACGGCGGCCAGCGCCTCTTAGCTACCTCTTATATAGCCTTACTCAGTTCTTATGCAACTTACGGCATCGTCGGTTGCTGGAGCGATAAGGGGGCGGCGTGCCGCTCGTCACAATCGATGACCTGGGCAATCAGATCCGGTGAGACCGCGATCCTTGCCGACACGCCGGCCCGGAAATGCTCCGGAAGCCGAAGCTGTCGTGCCCGGAATCTTCAGGCTTGGCCGGGAGGCCGCAATGCGGCGAATTCGTCGGTGACCCTCAGCTGCGAATCGGTGAACCGGTAGAGCGCCGCCGGGCGGCCGCCGCTGCGCCCGGATTGGGCCACGGTACCGGTCTGCGTGATCACCTTGCGACGCGCCAGGACCCGCTGCAGGTTCGTGGCATCGACTTGATAGCCCAACGCGGCACCGTAGATACCGCGCAGCGTGGACAGCGCGAATTCTTTGGGAGCCAAGGCGAACCCGATATTGGTGTACGACATTTTGGCGACCAGCCTGGCGCGGGCATGGGCCACCATCGGGCCATGGTCGAAAGCCATCGGCGGCAGTGAATTCACCGGATGCCAGCGGGTATCGTCGGGCAACTCCGGGGTCGCGGGGGAGGGAACCAGCCCGAGGAAGGTCGACGCGATCACCCGAGTGCCCGGCACCCGATGCGGATCGGAGAACACGGCCAGCTGTTCGAGATGGGACAGCTCACGCAGATCGACTTTCTCGGCCAACTGGCGGCGAACCGAGGTTGTCAAATCCTCGTCGTTGCGCAGCCGTCCCCCCGGCAGCGACCACGCGCCCTTCTGCGGGTCCTGGGCGCGTTCCCATAACAGCACGTTGAGCTGCGGCTTCTCGGCACTCGACCGTTGCTCCCGGCCGACGGTGACCATGCGAACCTGGAATACGACGGCCAGCACTTCATGCGCGGTGTTACCATGGGGCATGTTTTCGATTGTAAGTCGAAAACCTGCTGGCGTGAAAGGAGCCGCAGTGACGGTCTTGAGTCGCATGGACACGCTCGGCACGGGCATTACCGACATGACCGCCCGGATCACTGATACGCCAACCGGCTATACCGGGGTCGAGGGCGACGCGCGGTGGGCCGCGGAAGTGCGCCGGGTGGCACGATTACGCGGAGCCACGATACTGGCCCACAACTATCAGCTCCCCGCCATTCAAGACGTCGCCGACCATATTGGGGATTCACTGGCACTGTCGCGCATCGCCGCCGATGCGCCCGAAGACACCATCGTTTTCTGCGGCGTGCACTTCATGGCTGAGACCGCCAAGATCCTTAGCCCGCACAAGACGGTGCTGATTCCCGACCAACGGGCCGGCTGCTCACTGGCCGAGTCCATCACTGCTGACGAATTGCGTGCCTGGAAGGCTGAGCACCCCGGCGCGGTCGTCGTCTCCTACGTCAACACCACAGCCGAGGTGAAGGCGCTCACCGATATCTGCTGCACGTCGTCGAACGCAGTCGACGTGGTCGCGTCCATCGACCCTGATCGCGAGGTGCTGTTCTGCCCGGACCAATTTCTCGGCGCACACGTGCGCCGCGTCACCGGCCGCCAGAATTTGCACGTATGGGCCGGCGAATGCCATGTGCACGCCGGGATCAACGGTGACGAGCTCACCGACCAGGCGCGCGCCAATCCCGACGCGGAGCTGTTCGTACACCCGGAATGTGGCTGCGCTACCTCGGCGCTCTACCTGGCCGGCGAAGGCGCCTTCCCGCAAGAGCGGGTGAAGATCCTGTCCACCGGTGGCATGCTCGACGCTGCCCGCCGAACGCGTGCCCGCAAGGTGCTGGTGGCCACCGAGGTCGGAATGCTGCATCAACTGCGGCGCGCGGCGCCGGACGTGAACTTTCAGGCGGTCAACGACCGTGCGTCCTGCAAGTACATGAAGATGATCACGCCCGCGGCTTTGTTGCGTTGTCTGGTGGAGGGGGCCGACGAAGTCCACGTCGACCCCGACGTGGCGGCTGCGGGCCGACGCAGTGTCCAGCGGATGATCGAAATCGGACAGCCCGGCGGTGGCGAATGAGGACCGCTCCCGCCTGGCGCGATGCCGTCGACGTCGTTGTGGTCGGTACCGGCGTGGCCGGCCTGGCCGCCGGGCTGGCGGCCCATCGCGCGGGACGCAGCGTCGTGGTGCTCAACAAGGCGGCCCGGCTGGTCGGGGTGACCGCGACACACTACGCGCAGGGCGGCATAGCGGTGGTGCTGCCGGACACCGACGATTCCGTCGAGGCGCACGTCGCCGACACGCTGGCCGCGGGGGCCGGCTTGTGCGACGCCGAGGCGGTGTACTCGATCGTCGCCGACGGCTACCGTGCGGTTACCGAACTCGTCGGCGACGGAGCGCGATTCGACGAATCATCGCCCGGCCGTTGGGCACTCACGCGTGAAGGCGGGCACTCGCAGCGCCGTATCGTGCATGCCGGTGGCGATGCCACCGGCGCCGAGGTCCAGCGGGCGCTCGATCGCGCGGCCGGGGCGCTGGACATTCGCAGCAGCCATGTGGTCGTGCGGGTGCTTCACGACGACGCCGCGGTGACCGGCGTGTTGGTGCTCAGCTCGCACGGTCTCGGCATCATCAGTGCTCCGTCGGTGATCCTGGCCACCGGCGGGCTCGGGCAGTTGTACAGCGCGACCACCAACCCCGACGGCTCCACCGCCGACGGCATCGCGCTGGCGTTGTGGGCCGGTGTGGCGGTCAGCGACCTCGAGTTCGTCCAATTCCATCCGACGATGCTCTACGCGGTGGGCAGCGGCGGCCGGTGCCCGCTGGTCAGCGAGGCGCTGCGCGGCGAGGGAGCGAAATTGCTTGACCGCCAAGGCCGTTCCATTACGGCAGGCGTACACCCGATGGGTGACCTGGCGCCTCGCGATGTCGTCGCGGCGGCAATCGACGCACGGATGAGGGCCACCGGCGAGCCGTGCGTTTACCTCGACGCGCGTGGTATTGACGGTTTCGAATCGCGGTTCCCGACCGTCACCGGCTCGTGCCGGGCCGTCGGCATCGACCCGGTCCGCCGACCCATCCCGGTGGTCCCGGGCGCGCATTACAGCTGCGGCGGCGTCGTCACCGACGTATCCGGCCAGACCGAACTGCCCGGGTTGTTCGCCGCCGGTGAGGTTGCCCGCACCGGGATGCACGGCGCCAATCGGCTGGCCTCCAACAGTTTGCTCGAAGGCCTTGTGGTCGGCGGCCGGGCCGGAAGGGCTGCGGCCGCACATGCGGCGGTGGTCGGGCCGCGCCACGCGAACTTGCCTGAGCCGACCCTGCACACTGCCCCAGAGCGTGCCGAGCTGCAACGGGCGATGAGTCGGGAAGCATCGGTGGTGCGCACCGCCGACGGGCTGCAGCAGCTGTCCGGATCGCTGGCCGGGCCGGTGCGCAGGGTCGCGGGCCGTCGCGATTTCGAAGACGTGTCGCTGGCGGTTGCGGCCCGCGTCGTGGCTGCCGCCGCCTTGGCGCGCACCGAAAGCCGCGGCTGTCACCATCGTGCCGAGTACCAGGACGCCGCCCCGGAGCAGGCGCGCAGCATCGTGGTTCGGTTGGCCGATGACGACCACACGGTGGGTGTGCCGGCGTTGGCTGCGGTGGGCTGATGACGCTGTCTGACCGGGAACGGGATGCTGCTCGGGAGACCATTCGGCGCGGACTCGATGAGGATTTGAGCTTCGGGCCGGACGTCACCACGTCCGCGACGGTACCCGACGGCGCGGTGGCCACAGCGTCGATGGTTCCCCGGGAAGTCGGTGTGATCGCCGGAGTGGACGTCGCCCTGATGGTGCTGGACGAGGTGATCGGCAAGGGCGGATACCGGGTGCTCGACCGCGTCGATGACGGCGTGCGGCTGCAGCCGGGCGAGCCGTTGCTGACCCTCCGGGCCGACGTGCGCGGACTGCTGACCGCTGAGCGCACCATGCTCAACCTGATCTGCCACATGTCGGGAATCGCCACGGTGACTGCGGCTTGGGTCGACGCGGTGCACGGCACCAAGGCCAAGATCCGCGACACCCGCAAGACGTTGCCGGGTCTGCGTGCGTTGCAGAAATATGCGGTGCGCGTCGGCGGTGGCGTCAATCACCGGATGGGCCTTGGGGATGCGGCGTTGATCAAGGACAACCACGTCGCCGCCGCGGGATCGGTGGTCGAGGCGTTGCGAGCGGTGCGCACTGCCGCACCCGAGCTGCCGTGCGAGGTGGAGGTCGACTCGCTCGAGCAACTCGATGCGGTGTTGCCCGAAAAGCCCGAATTGATCCTGTTGGACAACTTCCCCGTGTGGCAGACCCAGACGGCGGTCCAGCGACGCGATGCACGCGCACCCACCGTGCTGCTCGAGTCGTCCGGCGGGCTCAGCCTCGAGACCGCGGCGACCTACGCCCGAACCGGGGTGGACTACTTGGCGGTGGGGGCGCTGACGCACTCGGTGCGCGTCCTCGATATCGGTTTGGATATGTAGGTCTAGCCGCACAGGAGGGTGCGCGCTGCCGGTTTGACGGCGTGCAGCGCGGCCGCATCGCCGGCGACGCGGGACAGGACCAGGGCTCCCTCGATCAACGAAACCACGGCGAGCGCAACCGATTCCGCATCGGTGGCCGCCCAAGCTTCGGCGTGAAGCCGCTCCGCGATCGCCGCACACCATCCTTTGAATGCGTGTGCGGAGGCCTCGCGGACCAGCGGGCTGGCGTGCACGGCTTCGGTGGCGATCGGCTCGATCGGGCAGCCGTCGCGATGGTCGCCGGCCAGTCCCGCGACCAACAGGTCGACCCATTGGTCGACGACGTCAGCCACCGGCCGGTCGGTGGCCAGGAACCTGCGCAGGAGTTGCTCGATGGCGGCCCCCGCCGTGCCGACGACCGCAGCGGCCAACTCTTGCTTGCCGTCGGGGAAGTGGTGGTAGAGCGACCCGGCTTTGACGCCCGCGTCGTCGAGGATCTGCTTCAGCCCGGTCGCTGCGTACCCCTGACGACGGAACAGCGTGGCGGCTGTATCGATCAACGCCGCACGGCTGTGATCTGGTCTGGGCATGGGTAAAAAATACTTGTCAATTCTTGAGTGATCACTCAAGAATATCGGAATGAGACAATTGGTTTTCGAAGAGACCGGGCGATACGGATGGCGCGAGGCGCCGGACCCGGTGCTCACCACCCCGGACCAAGCGCTGGTGAGGCCCCTGGTCGTGGCCTGCTGTGACCTCGATGTCGCGGTGGTCGATGGCCGGGCGCCGCTGCCACCCGGGTATCCGGTCGGTCACGAGGGGGTCGGCGAAGTCGTGGCGGTCGGCGACGCCGTCACCACCATCCGCGTGGGCGACCGGGTGGTGGTGCCCTTCCAGATCAGCTGCGGCACGTGCCGTGAATGTCGTCGCGGCATGACGGGCTCGTGCAACTCGGTGCCGCTGATGGCGATGTACGGGATGCGTCCGCTCGCCGGTCTGGATGGCGGTGGATTCATGGCCGACCTGGTGTCGGTGCCCTACGCCGACGCGATGCTGGTTGCGGTTCCTGCCGGCATCAATCCCAGCGACCTGATCGCCATTGCGTCGCTGTCGGACAACATTCCCGACGCCTGGCGCACCGTGGGGCCCTTCAAGGACGACTTGTCCGGGCTCGAGCCCGCCGACCGCCGGGTCTTGGTGGTCGGGCGGTTGTCGATCGGGCTGTACGCCGCGGCCTTCGCGGCGGCGCTGGGAGCTCACGTCGACTACGTCGACACTGACGCGCAGCGCCTCGCGGTCGCCGAAAAGCTCGGGGCAACCGTGCATGACCGGCCGAAGCCAGCCAAGGAGTGGGACCCGTATCCGGTCACGGTGCACACCTCGGCCGACCCGTCGGTGCTGGCCGCCACGCTACGGGCCACCTGGCCGGACGGAGTATGCACCGACACCGGGATCTACTACCAACCCACGGTCGAGATGCCGTTGCTGTCGATGTACACCCGTGGAGTGCGGTTTGTGACCGGCCGCGTCAACGCGCGTGCCGTCATCCCGGAAATCCTGGGCGTGATCGCCGGCGGCTGCGACCTATCGCCCGCCGTCGATCGCGTGGTGGCGTGGGACGACGCGCCGTCGGCCTGGCCGGCGATGACTGGAAAGACTGTGTTCGCCAGCGCCTGATCGCGCCTTGCCCCGACCCTGCTCCGAGGGTGTCGGGCGTGACGCGGGATACATCCCGCATCCGCAAGCCCGGAAGCACACGGAGCTGAGCTCAGGCGATGTCGGCGACGAATATTCCCATCCGACCCGCCTGCATGCGCGCCATAAACGGCAACCCCGCGCCGTCGGAACCGGCGGGCAGGATCCGCGGGTTGGTGATATGCACCTGACGGCGGGTGAACGTCACGTCGGCTTCGCCGGCGGCCAGCACGTTCTTGACCCAGTCGGTCTTGCCGTGGCCCAGCGCGATCGCCAGCACGTTTCCTTTACGGTAGGCGGTCACGATGGTGCGGTACGGCTTGCCGGATTTGCGGCCGCGGTGGGTGATGGTCGCTGCTCCGGGCAGGTAGCGGGCGATCGGTTTGAGCGCGGGATTGATGTATTTGATCTGGAAGTTCTCGAACCAGGGCGGGAACACCATCGGCACGCCGGGGGCGTTGTTTGGGTGATCCTTTGCCGACATGTGGCTACCTTTCCGGGATGGAGCCGTTCTACCGGCACTGTACCGGCCGGATATCGAGTTGAGCTGCTCTGGGACAATGGTCCACGTGACTAGACCGCCCGCGCTGCTGGCCCGTATCGATCTGCGGGGAGCGGAGTTGACGGCGGCGCGGCTGCGGGCGGCGTTGCCGCGCGGCGGCACCGACGTAGAGACCGTGCTGCCCAAGGTCCGGCCGATTGTGCAAGCAGTGGCCGAGCGCGGTGCCGAGGCTGCGTTGGACTTCGGCGAGTCGTTCGACGGAGTGCGCCCCGCGGCCGTGCGGGTGCCGGATTACGCGTTGGACTCCGCGCTGGCTGAACTCGCACCCGAGGTACGGGAAGCGCTGCAGGTGATGATCGACCGGACCCGCACAGTGCACGCCGACCAGCGCCGCAGCGACGTCACCACGACGCTGGGCCCCGGTGCGACGGTCACCGAGCGGTGGGTTCCCGTTCAGCGGGTCGGCCTGTATGTCCCCGGCGGCAACGCGGTGTACCCGTCGAGCGTGGTGATGAACGTGGTGCCCGCGCAGGTTGCCGGGGTCGACTCGCTGGTGGTGGCCAGCCCACCGCAGACCGGCTACGGCGGACTGCCGCATCCGACCATCCTGGCCGCGGCGCGGCTGTTGGGAGTCGACGAGGTCTGGGCCGTCGGCGGAGCCCAGGCGGTGGCGTTGCTGGCCTACGGCGGCAGCGACACCGAGGGCGCCGAATTGACGCCGGTCGACATGATCACCGGGCCGGGCAACATCTATGTCACGGCGGCAAAGCGACTGTGCCGCTCTCACGTCGGCATCGACGCCGAAGCCGGACCGACCGAGATCGCCATCCTCGCCGACCACACGGCCGATCCGGCGCATGTGGCCGCCGATTTGATCAGCCAGGCCGAACACGACGAGATGGCCGCCAGCGTGCTCGTCACCCCGAGTGAGCAGCTGGCCGACGCGACCGCCGACGAGTTGGCCGCTCAATTGCAGTCCACGGTGCACCGCGAACGCGTGACGGCGGCGCTGAGTGGTCACCAGTCGGCGATCATCCTCGTTGACGATGTGGAGGCCGGCATCAAGGTCGTCAACGCCTACGCCGCCGAGCATCTGGAGATCCAGACCGCCGATGCGCCGCAGGTTGCCGGTCGGATACGTTCGGCCGGAGCCATTTTCGTCGGACCCTGGGCCCCAGTCAGCCTGGGCGACTACTGCGCGGGGTCCAACCACGTGTTGCCGACGGCCGGCTGCGCCCGGCATTCCAGCGGCCTTTCGGTGCAAACCTTTCTGCGCGGCATCCATGTGGTCGACTACACCGAGGCGGCGCTCAAGGACGTTTCCGGGCACGTGATCACCCTGGCCAAGGCTGAAGACCTACCGGCTCACGGTGAGGCGGTACGGCGGAGGTTCGAGCGGTGACGGCGGCTAGACCGACGTTGGACGATCTGTCGCTGCGCGATGATCTCCGCAGCAAAACTCCTTACGGCGCACCACAATTGGCGGTACCGGTGCGGCTGAACACCAACGAGAACCCGCACCCACCCACCAAGGCGCTGGTCGACGACGTGGTCCGGTCGGTGCGGGCGGCCGCGGTCGACTTGCACCGCTACCCCGACCGGGACGCGGTGGCATTGCGACGTGACCTGGCCGGCTACCTCACCGTGCAAACCGGCGTCCAGCTCGGCGTCGAAAATGTCTGGGCCGCCAACGGATCCAACGAGATCCTGCAGCAGCTGCTGCAGGCGTTCGGTGGGCCGGGGCGCAGCGCGATCGGTTTCGTCCCGTCCTATTCGATGCACCCGATCATCGCCGGCGGCACCCACACCGAGTGGATGGAGACGGTGCGGGCCGACGACTTCAGCCTGGACATCAACGCCGCCGTCGCCGCCGTCGCGCGGCGACGGCCGGATGTGGTCTTCCTTGCCAGCCCCAATAACCCTACCGGACAAAGCGTTTCGTTGAGCGACCTGCGACGGCTGCTCGAGGTGGTGCCCGGGATCTTGATCGTCGACGAAGCATACGGTGAATTTTCGTCGCAGCCCAGCGCGGTGCGGTTGGTGGACGAGTATCCGACCAAGCTGGTCGTCAGCCGCACCATGAGCAAGGCGTTCGCCTTCGCCGGCGGCCGGCTCGGGTACTTGATCGCCACGCCGGCGTTGGTCGACGCGATGCTGCTGGTGCGGCTGCCCTATCACCTGTCCGCGGTCACTCAGGCAGCGGCGCGCGCCGCGTTGCGGCACGCCGACGATACCCTGGCCAGCGTCTCCGCGCTGATCGCCGAACGCGAGCGGGTGTCAACTGCCCTGTTCGCCATGGGTTTCCGGGTTGTCCCGAGTGATGCGAACTTCGTGCTGTTCGGCAAATTCGCCGACGCGTCGGCCGCCTGGCAGCATTATCTGGATGCCGGGGTCCTGATCCGCGATGTCGGTATTCCCGGTTACTTGCGCGCCACCACCGGCCTGGTCGGCGAGAACGACGCGTTCCTGCGGGCGAGCGCGCGAATCGCTGCCACCGAACTGGTCCCCGCCACCGGCCCAATAGGAGCGTCATGACCGCCCCCCCAACAGGCAACGGATCCCGTCGTGCGCGCGTCGAACGCCGCACCCGCGAATCCGACATCGTCATCGAATTGGATCTCGACGGCACCGGGCAGGTCGACGTCGACACCGGTGTGCCGTTCTACGACCACATGCTGACGGCGCTGGGCAGCCACGCCAGCTTCGACCTGACGGTGCGCACCAGGGGCGACGTCGAAATCGAAGCGCATCACAGTGTCGAGGACACCGCGATCGCGCTGGGGCAGGCGCTTGCGCAGGCTCTGGGTGACAAGAAGGGTATCCGCCGCTTCGGCGATGCCTTCATTCCGATGGATGAGACGCTGGCCCATGCGGCGGTCGATGTGTCCGGCCGGCCTTACTGCGTGCACACCGGAGAGCCGGATCATTTGCAGCACACCACGATCGCCGGCAGCGCGGTGCCCTACCACACCGTCATCAACCGGCACGTGTTCGAGTCGCTGGCGATGAACGCTCGCATCGCCCTGCACGTGCGCGTCCTGTACGGACGCGATCCGCACCACATCACCGAAGCCCAGTACAAGGCCGTCGCTCGCGCGCTGCGTCAGGCCGTCGAACCCGACCCCCGGATTTCCGGTGTGCCGTCCACCAAAGGTGTTCTGTGACAACGAAATCAGTTGTTGTCCTGGACTACGGCTCCGGCAACCTGCGGTCGGCCCAACGCGCGCTGCAGCGGGTCGGCGCGACGGTGGAAGTGACCGCCGACGCCAAGACTGCCGCCGCTGCCGACGGGCTGCTGGTGCCTGGCGTCGGAGCTTTTGAAGCGTGCATGACGGGTCTGCGCAAGATCGGGGGAGAGCGGATCATCGCCGAGCGGGTCGCGGCCGGGCACCCGGTGCTCGGCGTTTGTGTCGGCATGCAGATCATGTTCGCGCGCGGGGTCGAGTTCGGTGTGGAGACGCGAGGCTGCGGGCAGTGGCCCGGCGCGGTCACCCGGCTGGAGGCCCCGGTGATTCCGCACATGGGATGGAACGTGGTGAATGCCGCCGCGGGCAGCACGTTGTTCCGGGGCCTGGACGCCGGCGCCCGGTTCTATTTCGTGCATTCCTATGCCGCGCAGCGCTGGGAAGGGCGATCGGGGGCGCTGCTGACGTGGGCCACCCACCAGGTACCGTTCCTGGCCGCCGTGGAGGATGGACCGTTGGCCGCCACCCAGTTTCACCCCGAGAAGAGCGGGGACGCCGGAGCGGCCGTATTGAGCAACTGGGTTGAGGGACTTTGACATGGCGCTGATTTTGTTGCCCGCGGTGGACGTGGTCGACGGTCGTGCCGTTCGCCTGGTACAGGGCAAGGCCGGCAGTGAAACCGAGTACGGCTCGGCGCTGGACGCCGCGCTGGGCTGGCAGCGCGACGGCGCCGAGTGGATTCACCTGGTCGACCTCGACGCGGCGTTCGGGCGCGGCTCCAACCGCGAACTGCTGGCCGAGGTGGTGGGCAAGCTCGACGTCCAGGTCGAATTGTCGGGCGGCATTCGTGACGACGACTCCTTGGCCGCCGCGCTGGCCACCGGGTGCGCCCGGGTCAACCTGGGCACGGCCGCGCTGGAAAACCCGCAATGGTGCGCCCGGGTGATCGCCGAGCATGGCGACAAGGTCGCCGTCGGCTTGGATGTCCACATCGTCGATGGGCGGCACCGGTTGCGTGGACGCGGCTGGGAGACCGACGGCGGAGACCTGTGGGAAGTACTGGAACGCCTTGATAATGAAGGGTGTTCGCGGTTCGTCGTCACCGATGTCAGCAAGGACGGCACGCTGCGCGGTCCAAACCTCGACCTACTGCGCCAGGTCGCCGACCGCACCGAGGCGCCGGTGATCGCCTCGGGCGGGGTATCCAGCCTGGACGATTTGCGGGTCATCGCCACCCTTGCCGGCCGCGGGGTTGAGGGCGCCATCGTCGGTAAGGCCCTCTACGCCGGGCGGTTCACCTTGCCACAGGCGTTGGCCGCGGTACGGGAGTAGCCCTGCCATGGATCTGGCTGCGCAGCTGACACCGCTGGTCGAGCAGGCATCGGCGATTCTGGATGCCGCGGTGCCGCGGTTTCTGGACGGTCACCGTGCCGATTCCGCGGTCCGCAAGAAGGGCAACGACTTCGCCACCGAGGTCGACCTGGCGATCGAGCGCCAAGTGGTTGACGCGCTGGTGGCGGCCACGGGAATCGGCGTGCACGGCGAGGAATTCGGTGGCACTCCCGTCGACTCGCCCTGGGTATGGGTATTGGATCCGGTGGACGGCACGTTCAACTACGCCGCCGGGTCGCCGATGGCCGCGATCTTGTTGGGTCTGCTGCACCACGGCGATCCGGTGGCCGGCCTGACCTGGTTGCCGTTCATCGATGAGCGCTACACCGCAGTCACCGGCGGCCCGCTGATGAAAAACGGTGTTCCACGGCCGCGGTTGGCGCCCGCCAAGCTGGCCGACAGTCTCGTCGGCGTCGGCACGTTCAGCGCGGATTCCCGGGGCCGATTCCCCGGGCGCTATCGGTTGGCGGTGCTGGAGAACCTCAGCCGGATCTCGTCGCGGTTGCGCATGCACGGGTCGACCGGTATCGACCTTGTCTACGTTGCCGACGGAATCCTCGGTGGTGCAATAAGTTTCGGTGGCCACGTATGGGATCATGCGGCGGGCGTGGCTCAGGTGCGCGCCGCCGGCGGCGTCGTGACCAACTTGGCCGGCGACCCGTGGACTCCGGCAGCGCGTTCGGTGCTGGCCGCGGCGCCCGGCGTGCACGACGAGATCCTCGACATGCTGCGCGATACCGGGCAACCGGAGGACTACTGACATGTACGCCGATACCGGCCTTGCAGTGCGGGTGATCCCGTGTCTGGACGTCGACGGCGGGCGGGTGGTCAAGGGAGTCAACTTCGAGAACCTGCGGGATGCGGGCGATCCGGTGGAACTCGCCGCCGCCTATGACGCCGAAGGCGCCGACGAGCTGACGTTTCTCGACGTGACCGCGTCGTCGTCGGGTCGGGCCACCATGTTGGAGGTGGTGCGGCACACCGCCGAGCAGGTGTTCATTCCCCTCACTGTCGGCGGCGGGGTGCGCACCGTGGCCGACGTGGATGCGTTGCTGCGCGCGGGAGCCGACAAGGTTTCGGTCAACACCGCCGCGATCGCCCGCCCCGATCTGCTAGCTGATATGGCACGGCAATTCGGCTCCCAGTGCATCGTGTTATCGGTCGACGCGCGCACCGTGCCCGTCGGCTCACCTCCGACGCCGTCGGGCTGGGAGGTCACCACCCACGGCGGCCGTCGTGGCACCGGCATCGACGCCGTGGAGTGGGCGGCCCGCGGGGCCGACCTGGGAGTGGGGGAGATTCTGCTGAACTCGATGGACGCCGACGGCACCAAGGCCGGCTTCGATCTCGCGATGCTGCGCGCGGTTCGGGCCGCGGTCACCGTGCCGGTCATCGCCAGCGGCGGCGCCGGCGCGGTGGAACACTTCGCGCCTGCGGTCGCCGCGGGAGCCGATGCGGTGTTGGCCGCCAGCGTCTTTCATTTCCGAGAATTGACCATCGGGCAGGTGAAGGCCGCCATGGCCGCGGCGGGGATCACGGTGCGATGAGCCTCGACCCCGCGATCGCCGCTCGCCTCAAGCGCAACGCCGACGGCTTGTTCACCGCGGTCGTGCAGGAGCGCGGCAGCGGCGCTGTACTGATGGTCGCCTGGATGGACGACGACGCATTGGCCCGCACCCTGGAAACCCGTGAGGCCACCTATTTTTCGCGATCCCGCGGCCAGCAATGGGTCAAGGGCGCGACCTCGGGGCACACCCAGCGCGTACATTCGGTGCGCCTGGACTGTGACGGGGACGCCGTCCTGCTGACGGTCGACCAGGTCGGCGCAGCCTGCCACACCGGCGACCACAGCTGCTTTGACGCCGACGTGCTGCTGGAACCCGAGGGCTAGCGGGCGGCCACATCCAGGCCGTCGGCGGCGGCCAGATCGGCCTCGCGGTTGAAGTGCTGACGAAACTCGAAGTCGCCGGTCAGTTCGCGGGGCAGGATCGTGAGGGCATCGCGCCGCGGCAGCCGGGGGTGCTGCGCCGGGTACGCCTTTCCCATCCCGCCTGCGCCGAGCCGGCGCACGATGGTGTGTCCGGCGAACAACTCGCCTTCACTGAGGCCGTCACTCTGGCCGGCGTCGGTCGGCATGTGAGCACGCTACTGACGCGGCGCCTGGGCCCCACCGCGCGCTTGCGGACCACCTCGGTGCCATCCCCGTTGCGGCGGACACGCAATTCGGCGCGCGGCGACCCCTTTCGGTGCGCGGCGAATATGTCCAGAAATGACAGGCACCTACTTCGGCTCCCGCCAACCGGCTTAGGGGATGACCGGCCGGCTGATGGCATCGGCAACAATGGCGGTCGATGGTCAAACGCGTGCCCTGGAGCGTGGTGGCGCCGGTGCTTGCGTTCATCGCGCTGGCATTGACGTGGGGCCAGAAAATCGAGCCACTGATGGGCCTGTTTATGGCGGTGTTGCTTGCCGGTGCGGTCCTGGCTGCGGTCCATCACGCCGAGGTGGTCGCGCACCGGGTCGGTGAGCCGTTCGGGTCACTGGTGTTGGCCATCGCGGTGACCGTGATCGAGGTCGCCCTCATTGTCACGCTCATGGCCGGCGGAGGGCACGAGACGGCAACGCTTGCCCGCGATACCGTGTTCGCCGCGGTCATGATCACGACCAATGGGATCGCCGGGTTGGCGCTGCTGCTTGGTTCCCGGCGCTACGGAGTGACACTGTTCAACGACCAGGGCAGCGGTTCCGCCCTGGCCATGGTCACCACGTTGGCAACGTTGAGCCTGGTATTGCCCACGTTTACCACCAGCAAGCCGGGGCCGCAGTTTTCCCCCAGCCAGCTCGCCTTCGCCGCGGCCGCCTCGTTGGGCTTGTATCTACTTTTCGTGTTCACGCAAACGGTCCGGCATCGGGATTTCTTCTTGCCGGTGGCCCAAAAGGGCGCCGTCGATGATAACCGCCATGCGGAACCTCCGAGTACCCGCGTGGCGTTGCGCAGCCTCGGGCTTCTGCTGGTCGCGCTGGTGACGGTGGTGGGCCTGGCCAAGGTGGAATCGCCGATCATCGAGCGCGGCGTCGCGGCGGTCGGGTTTCCGCCGTCGTTCGTCGGCGTGGTGATCGCCATGCTGGTGCTGCTCCCAGAGACGCTGGCGGCAGCGCGCGCGGCCAGGCAGGGTCGCCTGCAAATCAGCCTGAACCTGGCGTACGGCTCCGCGATGGCCAGCATCGGGTTGACCATCCCGACGATTGCCCTGGCCTCGCTCTGGTTGAGCGGCCCGCTGTTACTCGGTCTCGGTCCGACCCAATTGGTGCTGCTGATACTGACCGTCGCGGTCAGCATGCTGACGGTGGTACCGGGGCGGGCCACCCGGCTGGAAGGCGAGGTGCATTTGGCGTTGCTGGCCGCGTATCTATTTCTTTCGATTGTCCCGTGAAGCCGCGTCAAGACCGCGCGCGCAGCGTCTCCAGCGCCTTGTCGGCGTGAGTGTCCATGCTGAATTCGCTGGAGATCACGTCGAGCACCGTGCGGTCGGTGTCGATGACGAAGGTGGTCCGCTTGACCGGCAGCAACTTGCCCAGCAGGCCCCGCTTGACGCCGAATTGGGTGGCGACGCTGCCCTCGGTGTCGGACAGCAGCGGGTAGTCGAAGTGCTGCATGTCGGCGAACTTGGCCTGCTTGTGAACGGGATCGGCGCTGATGCCGACCCGAGTGGCGCCAACGGCGGCGAATTCTGCCGCCAAGTCGCGGAAGTGGCAGGCTTCCTTGGTGCAGCCCGGCGTCATGGCCGCCGGGTAGAAGAACAGAACCACCGGTCCGTCGGACAGCAGCGTACTGAGCTTGCGAGGCGAGCCGGTCTGGTCGGGAAGCTCGAAGTCGGCCACGGTGTCACCAGTTTTCATGGCGGTCAGGCTACGCCGACCGGCCGACTCTGCTCGGAGAGGATCTCGACCGGGGGGTGGTCGAGCAGAGTTGTCGACGGGACCGGGGATAGCCGGGGGTCACGGGGGATCGGGGTGGCGGCGCCGGATCGGCTCGCGGTTTGCGGGTCGACGGGGCGGGGAGGCGCGGTCGGAAAACATTTCCGAAGAAACCCGCACCAGTTTGCTGACTACCGGGATTTGGTGCCGCGATTGTCATAAAGTTCTGGTACCTAACTGCTTGCGTTAACCGGGAGCGCCACGGCCGTCACCGTGGATTTGTGGGGTCAGCCCGGGCAGGCCACCTAGGAAGGGACGGCTGTGATGAATTTTTCGGTATTGCCGCCGGAGGTCAATTCGGCGCGGATGTTTGTCGGTGCAGGCCCGGGTCCGATGCTGTCGGCGGCGGCGGCCTGGGATGGGCTGGCCGCCGAGTTGCAGGCTGCGGCAACCTCGTTTTCGTCGGTGACCTCGGAGCTGGCGGGCGCTGCCTGGCAGGGGCCGGCGTCGACGGCGATGGCAGCCGCGGCCGCACCCTACATGGGGTGGCTGACCGCGGCGGCGGCGCAGGCGGGCGGGGCTGCCGGATACGCCCGGGCCATGGTGAGCGCCTTCGAGGCTGCGCAGGCGGCCACGGTGCAACCGATCATGGTGGCGCTCAACCGCAATGCGTTCGTGCGGATGGTGCTGACGAATTGGTTCGGGCAGAACTGCCCGGCGATCGCGGGCGCCGAGGCCGAGTATGAGCAGATGTGGGCCCAGGACGTGGCCGCGATGGCCGGCTATCACGGCAGCGCCTCGGCGGTGGCCGCGCGGCTGACCCCATTCCAGCGGATGCTGCAAAGCCTGCCGGGCCAGGTGAGTGCGTCCGCCCCGGCGGCCGCCCCGGCGGGTCCGGACATCGCCTTGTCGATGTTCGGGACGACGCTGTTCCAGTCGGGCACAGCGCACGCCACCTCCGGTTTCGGGGGTGTTGCGTTTGCCTTCGGCGCCAACAGCAATGCCACCGCCAACACCACCATGCTCACCCCGGGCTTAGGTTCCTTCGCCACTGCCATCGGCAACAACAACACTGCCGTGGCCAACGGCACCCTGTGCACGGCAACCGTGTTGGGCAACTACAGCAATGCCACCGGGGGCTTCGGCGGGCTCGGCAGCACCGCCTTCGTCACCGGCGACCACTCTGGAGCTTCTGCCGGGTTCAGCAATCGCGACTTCGGCAACCTTGCCGCCGTCTCCGGTAACTACAGCTCGGCTCTTGCCGGGTCCGGCAGCGGCAACGCGGCCGTGACCTTCGGTAACGACAACACGGTGAGGGCCGGGGGCAACCCGGCTGTCGCGGGCGGCCCCACCAGCAACCTCAACCTTGGCTTCGCCCAGGGGAACAACAGCAATGTCATGGCCGGGACCCTTGCCAATAACTCCAGTAACGCCAACGTCGCCGGCGTCTTCCTCGGCAACCACAGCATTGCCAATGCTAGCGACGGCAACGCCAACATCGCAGCCGTCGTCTCCGCCACCAACGGCCACGCCCAAGCGGGCTCTGGCAACGCCAACATCGCCGGCGTCTACGCCGGCACCGGCGGTTCCGCCCAAGCCGGCTTTGGCAATCTCAACGCGGCTGCGGTCTCGGGCCTGCTCCCCGGCACCAATAACCTCACGGCGAATGCCCTAGGAAGCTTGAAGACCACCTTCAAGTTCTTGCCGCCGGCATTGGACTTCTTGGGGCCGTAAGGTTCGGTCAGGCCGCGCGGGCCCCGGCAAGCCAGTCCTTGCTCACCCGCGATTCGACGGCGGACAGGCGGCGCGCCAGCGGTGCGGGTCCGATCCGGAGTTCCGCGTCGGCAGCGGTGTCTCCGGCAAAACCGGACCGCGAGGTCAGGCCGGTGCTGATCGGCGAATCTGGTTGGATGGGTCGGTGCACGCCAACCTTGCAACCACGACCACGCGGGCGGATTTCCGCGTGCTGGCGGCAGAGCACCGGGTGGTTCCGGTGTCTCGCAAGGTCTTGGCCGACAGCGAAACTCCGCTGTCGGCGTACCGCAAACTTGCCGCCAACCGGCCGGGCACTTTCCTGCTCGAGTCAGCCGAGAACGGCCGGTCGTGGTCGCGATGGTCCTTCATCGGCGCCGGGGCGCCAACGGCGTTGACGGTGCGTGACGGCGAAGCGGTGTGGCTGGGCACGGTCCCGAAGGATGCCCCCACCGGCGGCGACCCACTGGCCGCGCTGCAGGCGACCCTGGACCTTCTTGCCACAGCGGCGCCGAGTCAGTCCGAGCCCGGGTTTCCGCCGCTGTCGGGCGGCATGGTCGGCTTTTTCGCCTATGACATGGTGCGGCGCCTCGAAAGGTTGCCCGAACTGGCTGTCGACGATCTGCAGCTGCCGGATATGCTGCTGATGCTGGCCACTGATGTGGCGGCGGTCGACCACCACGAGGGCACCATCACGCTGATCGCCAACGCGGTGAATTGGAACGGCACCGACGAGCGGGTCGACTGGGCCTACGACGACGCCGTTGCGCGCCTGGACGTGATGACCGCGGCACTGGGTCAGCCACTACCGTCGACGGTCGCCACCTTCAGCACGCCCGAGCCGCGATACCGTGCCCAGCGCACCGTCGAAGAGTACGGCGCGATCGTCGAATATCTGGTCGAACAAATCGCTGCCGGCGAGGCCTTCCAGGTGGTGCCCTCGCAGCGCTTCGAGATGGACACCGACGTCGATCCGATCGATGTCTACCGAATCCTGCGGGTGACCAACCCGAGTCCCTACATGTATCTGCTTCAGATACCGAATAGTGCTGGCGCAATCGACTTTTCGATTGTCGGATCCAGTCCCGAGGCGCTGGTCACCGTCCATGAGGGCCGAGCGACGACCCACCCCATCGCCGGTACTAGGTGGCGCGGAAACACCGACGACGAGGATCAGCTGCTGGAAAAGGAGCTGCTGGCCGACGACAAAGAACGGGCCGAGCACCTGATGCTGGTCGACTTGGGCCGCAACGACCTCGGCCGAGTCTGTACGCCGGGCACCGTTCGGGTCGAGGATTACAGCCACATCGAACGCTATAGCCACGTCATGCACCTGGTGTCGACGGTGACCGGTCTGCTCGACCAGGGCCACACCGCCCTGGACGCGGTGACCGCCTGCTTCCCTGCGGGCACGCTTTCGGGCGCGCCCAAGGTGCGGGCGATGGAGTTGATCGAAGAGGTGGAAAAGACCCGCCGCGGTTTGTACGGCGGCGTGGTGGGCTACCTCGACTTCGCCGGCAACGCCGACTTCGCGATCGCCATCCGCACCGCGCTGATGCGCAACGGCACCGCCTACGTCCAGGCCGGTGGCGGCGTGGTGGCCGACTCCAACGGGCCTTACGAATACAACGAGGCCCGCAGCAAAGCGCGGGCGGTGCTCAACGCGATTGCCGCCGCCGAGACGCTGGCCAGTCCGGATTGCGGCCCGGCGTCGACGCGGGGCGTGGAGCGGCCCGATCAAGGCTCGATCTGGGTATCCGGCGGTGACTGACGCCGGGCCGGTCCGGTCCCGTCGGCTGACCAGTCGGCTGATGATCGGGATGGCCCAGTTATTGCTGGTCATTGCCGCCGGGGGGCTGTGGGCGGCGTCGCGGCTGCCGTGGGTTGTCATTCGCTCGTTCGACGGGCTGGGGCCGCCCCGGCAGCTGACGTTGACTGGTGGGACGTGGTCGACTGCGTTGCTGCCGGTAGCGATGTTGCTGTTGGCCGCGGCGGTGGCGGCACTCGCAGTGCGCGGCTGGCCGCTGCGGGTGTTGGCGGCCCTGCTGGCGGCGGCGAGCTTCGCGGTCGGCTATCTCGGCATCAGCCTGTGGGTGATTCCCGACGTCGCGGCCCGTGGCGCCGAACTCGCCCATGTCCCGCTGACGGCCCTGGTTGGCAGCGGACGTTACTACTGGGGTGCAGCGGTGGCGGTGGGCGCTGCGATGTGCACCCTGATGGCCGCCGCGGTGCTGCTGCGCTCGGCGTCGATTGCCGGGTCGGCTCATCCGGGCCCTACAAGATACGCCGGACCTGCGGCGCGCCAGGCTACGGCCGGCCGCGACGACGACGGACCGATGTCGGAACGAATGATTTGGGATGCCCTTGACCACGGTGTCGACCCGACCGACCGACCGCACGGGTCTGACACCGAGGGTCGGTGACGAAGCGCGCGCCGAGGGCCGCTACCCTTCATGAACGTCATCGCAATCGGCTGCGGGGCGTGGGTCACGGTGATGACGGTTGCAGACCGTTGGAGACCGTTGGGAAAGGAAACAGCAGGCATGAGTCCGGCAACCGTGCTTGACTCCATCCTCGAGGGAGTCCGGGCCGACGTAGCCGCGCGCGAAGCACGTGTCAGCCTGCCGGAGATCAAGGCTGCCGCGGCTGCGGCGCCGCCGCCGCTTGACGTGATGGCGGCGCTGCGCGCGCCCGGCATCGGGGTGATCGCCGAGGTCAAACGGGCCAGCCCATCGGCGGGCTCCCTGGCGACCATCGCCGATCCGGCGAAGCTGGCTCGGGCCTACGAAGGTGGCGGCGCCCGCATCATCAGCGTGTTGACCGAGGAGCGGCGGTTCCACGGTTCCCTCGATGATCTCGACGCGGTACGTGCGGCTGTCTCGATTCCGGTGTTGCGCAAAGACTTTGTGGTGCAGCCCTATCAGATTCACGAGGCCCGTGCCCACGGTGCCGACATGCTGTTGCTCATCGTCGCCGCACTCGACCAGTCGGCGTTGGTGTCGATGCTGGACCGCACCGAATCACTGGGTATGACCGCGCTCGTCGAAGTGCACACCGAGCAGGAAGCCGACCGGGCGTTGAAGGCCGGCGCCAAGGTCATCGGGGTCAACGCCCGCGATCTCACGACCCTGGAGGTTGATCGGGATTGCTTCGCGCGAATCGCTCCCGGGCTGCCCAGCAACGTGATCAGGATCGCCGAGTCCGGGGTCCGCGGCACCGGCGACCTGCTGGCGTACGCCGGCGCGGGCGCTGATGCGGTACTCGTCGGCGAAGGTCTGGTGAAAAGCGGTGATCCGCGTGCGGCGGTTGCCGATCTGGTCACTGCGGGCACCCACCCGTCCTGCCCGAAGCCGGCTCGTTAGTCGTTGATGACCCGCGTGCACCTCGAGCGTCGGTGATGGCAGATCTATCTCGCCCGGACCTTCCGCGCACGAGTGCCGCCATCGCCGAACGGACCAGCCACGATCCTGATTCCGGCGGTCATTTCGGGGGCCCCGGCGGCTATGGTGGCCGCTACGTTCCCGAGGCGCTGATGGCGGTGATCGAGGAGGTCACCGTCGCCTACGAGAAGGAACGCGTCAACCAGGACTTCCTGGACACCCTGGACGCGTTGCAAGCCAACTATGCCGGCCGCCCGTCGCCGCTGTACGAAGCAACCCGACTCAGCGAGCATGCCGGGTCAGCACGACTGTTCTTGAAGCGAGAAGACCTGAACCACACGGGTTCTCACAAGATCAACAACGTGCTCGGTCAGGCGTTGCTGGCCCGCCGGATGGGTAAGACCCGCGTGATCGCCGAGACGGGCGCCGGCCAGCACGGGGTGGCCACCGCCACCGCATGCGCGCTGCTGGGTCTGGAGTGCGTTATCTACATGGGTGCCGTCGATACCGCGCGCCAGGCGCTCAACGTGGCACGGATGCGGCTGCTCGGCGCGCAGGTCGTCTCCGTGCAGACCGGCTCCCAAACGCTCAAGGACGCCATCAACGAGGCGTTCCGGGATTGGGTCAGCAACGCCGACAGCACGTACTACTGCTTCGGCACGGCCGCCGGGCCGCATCCCTTCCCCACCATGGTGCGCGACTTTCAGCGAATCATCGGCATGGAGGCACGCGTCCAGATCCAGGACCAGGCAGGCAGGTTGCCGGACGCGGTGGTGGCGTGCGTGGGCGGCGGATCCAATGCGATCGGTATCTTTCACGCGTTCCTCGACGATCCGCGGGTGCGACTGGTCGGATACGAGGCGGCCGGTGACGGCGTCGAGACCGGTCGGCACGCGGCAACATTCACCGGAGGTTCGCCCGGTGCGTTCCAGGGCTCGTACTCCTACCTGTTGCAGGACGAAGACGGCCAGACCATCGAATCGCATTCGATTTCAGCAGGTCTGGACTATCCCGGAGTCGGCCCCGAACATGCATGGCTCAAGGAGACCGGACGCGTCAGCTACGAACCGATCACCGACTCCGAGGCGATGGAGGCGTTCGGTCTGCTGTGCCGGATGGAAGGGATTATCCCTGCCATCGAATCCGCGCACGCGGTGGCCGGTGCGCTCCGGCTGGGGACTGAATTGGGAAGGGGCGCAGTCATTGTGGTGAACCTGTCAGGCCGCGGCGACAAGGACGTCGAGACAGCCGCCAGATGGTTCGGCCTGCTGCCACCCGGCGCCGACGCGGACAGGGGTCTGTTTGACGATGACCGTTGAGCAGCGTGAAACGAGCAAGCTGGGGCCGCTTTTCGAGTCGTGCCGGGCGACTGGTCGTGCGGCGTTGATCGGCTATCTGCCCACCGGCTATCCCGACGTGCGCACGTCGGTGGAAGCTATGACTGCGCTGGTCGAATCTGGTTGTGACATAGTCGAAGTCGGTGTTCCGTATTCGGACCCGGGTATGGACGGACCCACCATCCAGCGGGCTACCGAGGCGGCTTTGCGTGGGGGAGTGCGGATCCGCGATACGTTGGCCGCGGTCGAGGCGATCAGCCGGGTCGGTGGCAATGCCGTGGTGATGACGTACTGGAACCCGGTGCTGCGCTACGGAGTCGACGCGTTCGCCCGGGACCTCGCAGCGGCCGGCGGGCGGGGCCTCATCACTCCCGACCTGATTCCCGACGAGGCGCAGCCCTGGTTCGCCGCATCCGACGAACATCGATTGGACCGCATTTTTCTGGTGGCGCCGTCGTCGACGCCCGAACGATTGGCAATCACGGTCAAGGCGTCGCGTGGGTTCGTCTATGCGGCGTCGACGATGGGGGTGACCGGGGCGCGCGATGTGGTTTCACAGGCCGCGCCCGAGCTGGTGGGGAGGGTGAAGGCGGTGTCGGACATACCGGTCGGGGTCGGGTTGGGGGTGCGGTCACGAGAACAGGCGGCGCAGATCGCAGGGTACGCCGATGGTGTCATCGTCGGCTCGGCGTTGGTGTCGGCACTGGGTGCGGGCTTGCCGACGCTGCGGGCACTGACGGAGGAACTTGCCGCCGGGGTCCGCGAAAGGCCGGCCTCATGACCACGACGTGGCTCGCGTACATCCCCAGCCCGCCGCGCGGCGTCTGGCACCTCGGGCCGCTGCCCATTCGCGCCTACGCGCTGTTCATCATCACCGGCATCATCGTGGCCTTACTGATCGGCGACCGACGCTTTGCGGCCCGCGGCGGTGAGCGCGGCGTAATCTACGACATCGCGCTGTGGATGGTGCCTTTCGGCTTGATCGGCGGCAGGCTCTACCACCTGGCCACCGATTGGCGTACATATTTCGGCCACGGTGGCGCCGGGTTTGCCGCGGCACTGCGAATCTGGGATGGCGGCCTGGGCATCTGGGGCGCGATCGCCCTCGGCGCCGTCGGGGCGTGGATCGCCTGTCGGCGCCGCGGAATTCCGCTGCCGGCCTTCCTGGACGCGGCCGCCCCCGGAGTCGTTTTGGCGCAGGCTATTGGCCGGCTCGGAAATTACTTCAATCAAGAACTCTACGGCCGCGAGACCACAGTGCCGTGGGGACTGGAGATCTTCTACCGGCGCGATCCCGCCGGATTCGTCGACGTTCATTCCCTTGACGGTGTCTCGACCGGGCAGCTCGCGGTCGTCGTGCACCCCACGTTCCTCTACGAATTGCTGTGGAACGTACTAGTATTCGGGGTGCTGATCTATCTGGATCGGCGTTTCACGATCGGCCATGGGCGATTGTTCGGGCTATATGTCGCGCTTTATTGCGTCGGGCGATTCGGTGTCGAGCTGATGCGTGACGATACCGCCACACACATCGCCGGAATCCGGATCAATTTGTTCACATCGACTTTCGTGTTCATCGGCGCCGTGGTGTATGTGATCTTGGCGCCGAAGGGCCGCGAGGATCCGGCCACGGTGCGTGGCACCGCCGTGGTCGGCGAGGAAGCGGCCGAGGCTGAGGAAGCGGCCGAGCCCGAGGCGGAGCTCTCGGCTGTGGCTTCGGGCTCGGCGGCTGTCACCGCAGTCGCTAGGGCTGCCGGTGCCGAAGACGACGAACCGACTGAGTCGTCAGAAACACAGCGAGCCGGCGACCTCGCCGAGCCGCACACATTGAAGGCCCAGTCCGCGGCGTCCAAGGGCGGCGCATCCGAGGCCCAACAAGAGGAGACCGAGGAGCCGGCAACCGGTGAGGTAGCGGCCGAGGTGGCCCCCGAGGCTGAAGAGTCCGAAGACGCAGACGCTGAAGAAGCTGAAGAGGCCGAGGCTGAGCCGGAGCCTGTGCCCGAGGAGCCTGAGGTCGACGAAGCTCGAGCCGAAGAATCGGAACCCGTTGTCGACGAGCCCGAGGCCGAGTCGGCAACTGATGAGGGTGAGCCTGCACAGGCTGAAGGCGAATCGGAGACCGGGGAGCCGGAGCTCGCTGCGCCATCCGTGACCGAAACCGAGGCCGAAGAGTCCGAAGTCGAAGAGCCTGAAGCGGGTTCCGACGCTGAAGAAACCGAGCCGCCGGAGGCTGGAGCTCCCGAGGCTAAGGCCGGCGAGGCTGAAGCTCCGGAGGTTGAAGCCCCGGAGCCCCAAGCCGAAAAGGCCGAGCCGGACACCGCAGACACCGAATCCGAAGAGGCCGAGTCGCACGAGCCGCCCGCTCAGGCGCAGGCTTCGGCGACTGACGCGGAGGACACCACCGCGCCGAAGCCGGTGGAAGCGGATGCTTCCGGCGGCGCTGAGGACCAGGATGCCGACCCGGATGATCACCGTGATGGCGACCGGGCACCGCGCGTTCCCAGCTCGCCGACGTCGGACAGCACCGGCTCGACACGGCAGGGCTGGCGGGCTCGGTTGCGGAACCGGCGACAGCGGTCGGGACGGTAGCCGGCGGCGCGGGCCGCGGCACCAGCGGCTCGGGCGCGGACCCGCTGGATCTGGCATGCTGAAGCGGTGACTGACCAGTCGTGGGCGGCGCAGCCCGGTTCACCGGAGCAGCAACCGGGATATCCGCCGCCTTTTCCGCCGCCGTACTATCCGGAACACTCCCGGCCCGGCGGCTACTACGGCCCGGCAGCGGACCCGTCGGCTCCCTTCGGTCGGCATCCTGTTACCGGGCAACCACTTTCGGACAAATCGAAGACGATCGCGGGGCTGTTACAGCTATTGGGGCTGTTCGGCATCGCCGGTATCGGCCGAATCTACCTCGGGCACACCGGGATGGGCATCGCGCAGCTGCTCGTCGGTTGGCTGACGTGCGGGGTCGGCGCGGTAATCTGGGGCGTCATCGACGCTGTGCTGATCTTGACTGACAAAGTCAGCGACCCGTGGGGTCGCCCATTGCGCGATGGAACCTGATCGGCCCGCCAGGGTTTCGGGGGCCCGGGGCGGGCACGCTCGGCGGCTGCGTCGTCTCTACGGCGCCGCGGGTTCGGCCGTGCTGTTTGCCGGCGCCTTGGGCTACATCGGGCTGGTCGATCCGCACCGCGGCGATTCGCTGTACCCGCAATGTCCGTTCAAGTTGCTCACCGGCTGGAATTGCCCCGCGTGCGGTGGGCTGCGGATGACGCACGACCTGCTGCATGGTGATGTCGCGGCCGCCATCAATGACAATGTTTTCTTGGTTTTCTTGTTGGCCGGTATCCCCGTGATCGCCGGTTGGTTGCAGCTGCGCCGCCGCAACGGCCAGTCGTGGCTGCCCCCGCCCGCGATCATCACCCTTGCGGTGGCGACGGTGGTGTGGACGGTGCTGCGAAATCTGCCCGGCTTCCCGTTGGTGCCGACCGTTCTCGGCGCATGACCTCCCGTGACCCCGGCCGGGCGGCCGGCCCGCTCAGTTGCCGAAGCCGGACAGCGGGCCCGGCGCCCCGGCGTCAGGCGCGTTAAGCCGACTGGCGGCAAAGGCTACACCCTGCTCTACCACCAGCCCGTCGCCTGCGTAGGCGTCATGGGCAGCGAAGTTGAGCCCGTCGGAGCAAACCGGATCCTCCGGTTCGCAGACCTTGATGGTCTTGGCCTGATAAGCGGGACCAATAGCGACCGGGGGCTGGCCGAGGAAGTCCATCGCCCGGTGGTTCGGCAACCCGAACAACACCACCGCGGCGACATGGTCGGCCACCTCGGGTGCCAGCGGTTTGGGCACGGTGGCGGGATCGACTCCATCCGGCACCGCGGCCGACGTGACGAAGCCCATCACGGCCGCTCCCTGGGAATATCCGCCGAGGACCATTTTGGTCTTGGGGCAGCTGCCCGCCATGGAAATGACATGGGCACTAGTGTCTCGGATGCCGTCGATCCCGGTATCCCACTGGTCGCTGGCCGGATAGTTGACCGGATATACCCCGAATGTCTTGCCGCCGGCTCGCGAGCGCAGGGAGTCGACAAATGCCTGCCCCGTGGGGCCGACACCCGGAGCCTCACCGGTGCCCCGGGCGAACACCACCTCGACATCGGGGCAGGGTTCTGCGGATGCTGCCGGGATCACAAAGCCGGGGAGGACGGAGGCGCTGATACCCCATGCGGTGATCACTGCGGGACCAAGGATTCGGACGACGGGAGAAGCAATTGCGGCTCGATAGGTGTCCATACGAGGAGTTTCTCAAATCGGGAATTTTCCGGCACCTTTTGCGCGCGGAAAGTTGCTCGCGCGCGGCGACGGGACGGTGCCGCAGCAGCCGGCCCGCGTTCCCACCGCGCGGAGAGTGGGCGCTCGCGCACCGGTATTGCGACGCCCACGATCGGCTGTGGTCCCGATGGGCGGGTATCGGCGAGGCGCACCGAAGGCACATGACCGCGACTATGCTTTGTCGTCGTGACAAGACGCGGGAAGATCGTCTGCACTCTCGGGCCGGCCACCCAATCGGACGACATGGTCAGAGCGCTGGTCGAAGCCGGAATGGACGTCGCCCGAATGAACTTCAGCCACGGCGACTATGCCGATCACGAGGCGGCCTACAAACGAGTCCGGGCAGCCTCGGATGCCACCGGGCGCGCCGTCGGCCTGCTCGCCGATCTACAAGGACCGAAGATCAGGCTGGGGCGCTTCGCCAGCGGGCCGACCTATTGGGCTGACGGCGAAACGGTGCGGATCACTGTCCGGGACTGCGACGGTTGCCACGACCGGGTATCCACCACCTACAAGAGGTTGGCGCAGGACGCCACAGCCGGTGACCGCGTGCTGGTTGACGACGGCAAAGTCGGATTGGTGGTCGATCACGTCG
Source organism: Mycobacterium pseudokansasii (assembly GCF_900566075.1). Lineage (NCBI taxonomy): Bacteria > Bacillati > Actinomycetota > Actinomycetes > Mycobacteriales > Mycobacteriaceae > Mycobacterium > Mycobacterium pseudokansasii. Next base: position 2,860,719 of record NZ_UPHU01000001.1, read on the forward strand.
ACGGAGACGACGTGGTGTGCACTGTCGTCGAGGGCGGCCCGGTCAGCAACAACAAGGGAATCTCGTTGCCCGGCATGAGTGTTTCCGCGCCCGCCCTGTCGGAAAAGGATATCGAGGACCTCACGTTCGCGCTGAACCTGGGCATCGACATGGTGGCGCTGTCCTTCGTGCGCTCGCCCTCTGATGTCGAACTGGTCCACGAGGTGATGGATCGGATCGGCCGGCGAGTGCCGGTGATCGCCAAGCTGGAGAAGCCCGAAGCCATCGACAACCTCGAGGCCATCGTGCTGGCCTTCGACGCCGTCATGGTGGCTCGCGGTGATCTCGGGGTCGAGTTGCCGTTGGAAGAGGTTCCGCTGGTACAGAAGCGGGCGATCCAGATGGCGCGGGAGAACGCCAAGCCGGTGATCGTGGCGACGCAGATGCTGGACTCGATGATCGAGAATTCGCGGCCGACCCGCGCCGAGGCCTCCGACGTCGCCAACGCGGTGCTCGACGGCGCCGACGCGCTGATGTTGTCCGGGGAAACGTCGGTCGGCAAGTATCCGCTGTTGGTGGTGCGGACCATGTCGCGGATCATCTGTGCGGTCGAAGAGAATTCGACGGCGGCTCCGCCGTTGACGCATGTGCCGCGCACCAAGCGGGGCGTGATCTCCTATGCCGCCCGCGACATCGGCGAGCGACTGGACGCCAAGGCCCTGGTCGCTTTCACCCAATCCGGCGACACGGTGCGGCGGCTGGCCCGCCTGCACACCCCGCTGCCGCTGCTGGCCTTCACCGCGTGGCCCGAGGTGCGCAGCCAGCTCGCGATGACCTGGGGCACCGAGACATTCATCGTTCCGAAGATGGAGTCCACCGACGGGATGATCCGCCAGGTGGACAAGTCGCTGCTGGAGCTCGGCCGCTACAAGCGGGGCGACCTGGTGGTGATCGTCGCGGGTGCGCCTCCGGGAACGGTGGGTTCCACCAACCTGATCCACGTGCACCGGATCGGTGAGGACGACGTTTAGTTGTCCGACTTTGACGAACTGCTGGCGGTGCTGGATCTCCACCGGGCCGCCGACGACCGGTTCATCGGATCTCATCCCAGCAAGAACCCGCTGCGCACCTTCGGCGGGTTGCTGGTGGCGCAGTCGTTCGTCGCCAGCACCCGCACGCTGACCCGCGAAGAGCTACCGCCCAGCGCGCTCTCGGTGCATTTCATCAATGGGGGTGACACCACCAAGGACATCGAATTCCATGTGGTGCGGTTGCGCGACGAGCGGCGGTTCGCCAACCGGCGTGTCGACGCGGTACAGGACGGCATGTTGCTGTCTTCGGCGATGATCTCCTACATGTCCGGCGGTCCCGGGCTTGAGCACGCCGTGGATCCGCCGGAGGTGGACGAGCCGCACACCCGGCCGCCGATCGGCGAGCTGTTGCGCGGCTATGAGGACACCGTCCCGCACTTCGTCAACGCGTTGCAACCGATCGAGTGGCGCTATACCAATGACCCGTCCTGGGTGATGCGGGAGAAGGGCGACCGGCTTCCTTACAACCGGGTCTGGCTCAAGGCTCTGGGCGCGATGCCCGACGACCCGGTGCTGCACACCGCGACGATGCTGTATTCCTCGGACACCACGGTCCTGGACTCGGTGATCACCACCCATGGGCTGTCGTGGGGCTTCGACCGGATTTTCGCCGCGTCCGCCAACCACTCGGTGTGGTTTCACCGCCAGGTCGACTTCGACGACTGGGTCCTTTATTCGACATCGTCACCGGTGGCCGCGGATTCGCGCGGGCTGGGTACCGGGCATTTCTTCGACCGCGGCGGGCGACTTATCGCGACCGTGGTGCAGGAGGGCGTCCTGAAATACTTTCCCGCGGCTCGCCGATAGACAGGTCGGGTAACCGAAGGACAACCGCCCGGTTTCGGCTCAACCCGGCCACGCTGAGGCGTACCGTTCCTGGTAGCGGGTACCCTTCCGGCAGCTGAGAGGCAGGTCAGCGGGAGGTGAGTGTGAACGAACCGTCGGTCGATGTCGCGCCGAGGGTCCGTGCCCGTGAACGCGTCGTCGTCCACGTCGACACATTTAGGGCTCGCCTGGTCGGTGCCCTGGCGGTGTTCTGTGCGGCGTGCTGGCTCATTGCGCTGCTCGCGCATAACTACCGGCACGAGGATTGGCAGGCGGCCGGGCGGCTGAGTTGGTCGCTGACGATCCTGGCTGCGGTGGCCTTGATTGCGCGGGGCATCTTCCTCGGGCGTCCGGTCACAGCCATGCATGCGGCAGCGGCCGCGCTATTCCTGGTCGCGGGGCTGGGCCTGCATGTGCTGTCCTTCGACCTGGCCGGTGAAACGCTGATCGCCGGATCGGGATTGGTGTTGATGTGGCCGACGTCGTCGCACCCACGACCTGGTGACTTACCCCGGGTGTGGGCATTGATCAACGCCACCAGCGAGGATCCGTTGGCGCCGTTCGCCATGCAGGCGGGTAAGTGCTACCACTTCAGCGCGGCCGGCACCGCGGCGCTGGCATACCGGACACGGCTGGGCTTTGCGGTAGTCGCTGGGGACCCGATCGGTGACGAATCGCAGTTTCCCGAGCTGGTTGCCGACTTCGCCGCCACCTGTCATGCCCGCGGCTGGCGGATTGCGGTGCTGGCCTGCAGTGAGCGACGGCTGAGTCTGTGGACCGACCCCGCCGTGCCCGGACGGTCGCTGCGGGCGGTACCCATCGGGCGAGACGTCGTCATCGATGTGCCCAACTTCGCGATGGTGGGCCGCAAGTTTCGCAACCTGCGTCAGGCCGTCAAACGGACCCATAACGCCGGCATCACCACCGAGATCGTGGCGGAGCAGGAACTCGACGACAAGCAGCGCGCAGAGCTGACCGAGATGCTGCTGGCGTCATCCAAGGGGGCGCGCACCGACCGCGGCTTCTGCATGAGCCTGGACGGCGTACTGGAAGGCAAATACCCAGGCGTTCAGCTGATCATCGCCAGGGACGCTTCGGGGCGGGTGCAGGGCTTCGACCGATTCACGATCGCGGGCGGCGGCAGTGATTTCTCCCTCGACGTGCCGTGGCGGCGCAGTGGTGCCCCGAACGGGATCGACGAGCGGCTCAGCGTCGACATGATCACCGCTGCCAAAGAGGCTGGCGCGCAACGGCTCTCGCTGGCATTCGCGGCTTTCCCGGAGATCTTCGACGCGGCGCACCGGAGCCGCGCGCAACGCTTGTTCTACCTGCTGATCCATCTGCTTGACCCGTTCATTTCCCTGGAGTCCTTGTACCGGTACCTGTGCAAGTTCCACGCAGTGGCCGAACGGCGCTATGCGCTGGTCTCGTTGACCCAGATCGTTCCGCTGCTGCTGGTGCTGCTCTCCCTGGAATTCATGCCGCGGCGCCGAGGGCTACCCGAAGGGTCACGCCGGTGAGTCGACGCGCAGCCGGGCGCAGTGAATGTCTTCGGGCAGGTGGTGGGTAGCCACCACAATCGTCTTGTCGCCCAGAATCGGTCCGGGGCCGGGCACCAGCAAATCGCGCAGGACGGCCTCGGCGTCGGTCGCGTCAAGGTGCTCGGTTGGCTCGTCCAGCAGCACAATGCGGGCGGGGGAGAGCACCGCCCGCGCGAGCAGCAGCCGTCGGCGTTGCCCTGCTGAAAGTCCTTGCGCGCCACCGATCAACACCGTCGACAAGCCCTCGGGCAGGCCGGCCAGCCAGCCGCCGAGGCCGACCTTCGCCAAGGCGGCCGTCAATTCGTCATCGCCGCAATCGCTGCGGACGACCAGCAAGTTGTCCCGTACCGTGGTGGCGAAGACATGTGCGTCTTCAGCGAAAAAGGTGACGGCTCTTCGCAGTTCGGCTTCATCGAAACGGCTCACGTCGATTTCGTCCACGAGCACCCGGCCACGCAGCGGCGGCAGCAGTCCCGCGAATGTCATCAGCAGCGTCGTCTTGCCGGAGCCGCTGGCGCCGGTGACAGCAAGCCGGGCGCCCGGTGGCAGGTCGACCAACGCCCGGGCTGACCGCGCCTGGACGTGACCGAACCACACATCGGCGGACAGACGCCCGGTGACCGCGCTGCCCGCTGGTGTTGTGGCTGCCTCATCGAGGCGGTTGGGCGGCGCCAGGTCGAGCAGCCGCCGAGCGGCGATGCGTGACCGGGTCAACTGCACCGCGGCCGCCGGCAGTGCGTTGGTGGCCTCGAAGGCCGACAATGGCAACAACATCAACACGGCCAGGGTCGTCGGCGCGACCGTGGGTGCCATGCCGATCCCCGCCGCCACCGCACCCAACACACTGACCCCGATCGCGGCGGTCGGTATCGCCTCGGCGATCGCCGCCGGCCTGGCCGCGTTGTCGAGGGCCTGACCCCAAGTACGTTGTCGCCGTTGGGATTCGGCAATGACGTCCGGCAGGACCCCGGCGACCCGAAGCTCGGGTGCATGGTCGAGTGCGGCCATCGCCGACGTGTCGCGTCCGCCATGATGTCGGCGGGCCAGCGCTTCGTGTTCGACGGCGGCTCTGCCGGCAAACCAGGGCGCGACAGCCCCGGCCACCAGCAGGCACATCGCCAGCACCGCTGCAGCCGGCACCGAAATGATCGCGACGGCGGTGGTCGCGGCCAGCGCCAGTACTGCAGCGACGCCGATCGGTACCACCGCGCGCACCACCATGTCGGCCACGGTGTCGACGTCGGCACCGACACGGGCCACCACCTCGCCGCTGTGCAGCCGGACCGCGGCGGCCGGCGGCCCCGCGGCCAGCCGGTGGTAGATCCGGGCGCGGGCGGCGCCGGCCGCGCGCAGCGCGGCGTCGTGGGTGGCAAGTCGCGCGCAGTAGTGCAGGATCCCGCGCGAAATCGCGAACGTCCGCACCGCGACGACCGCGATGGACAAGTCCAGCACGGGCGGCATCTGCCAGGCGCGGGTGATCAACCATGCCGAAACGCCGGCCAGGGCCAGGCCGCTGCCCAGCGACAACGCCGCCAAAGCAATCGCGGCCAGGACGCGCCCGAGTCGAGGACGCAGCAGGTCATAGCCGGCCAGCAGCGGATCAGACCGGGGCATAGCCAACCTCGCTGCCGGCGGTGACCTCGACGACCCGGTCACCGATGGCCACAACGGGTGCCCGGTGGCCGACGACCACCACCGTCGCACCCTGGCGGGCCCGTTCGACGACGGCCCGCAACACCCGGTCCTCGGTGTCGGCGTCCAGGTGTGCGGTGGGTTCGTCGAGCAACAGCACCGGGGCGGTGGATCCGAGGGCTCGGGCCAGTCCGAGGCGCTGGCGTTGCCCCAGCGACAAGCCGATGCCGCCGCGGCCGAGCGTGGTGTTCAATCCGTCGGGTAGCTCGGCCAGTACTGTATCGAAGCCTGCTGCGGTGCAAGCCTTGTCGAGGTCCTCGAGATCACCGAGCAGCAGCAGGTTGTCGCGAACGGTACCCGGAATCAGCACCGGGCGTTGCGGTAGCCAGGATAACTGCCGCCACCAGTCGGCGGGGTCCAAGTCGCGGACATCGATTCCGGCGACGGTGACCCGTCCCGACGACGGCACGGTGATGCCCGCTATCGTCTGCAGGGCGGTGCTCTTGCCCGCGCCGTTTCGCCCGGTCAGTACCGTCACTCGGCTGGGTTCGAGCACCGCGGTCAGGTCATCCGGCGATCGGCCGTCTCTGCTTGCGACGCTGAGGTTTTCGATGCGGATCAGGGCTCCGCGGGCCGCCACCGTGCGGGTGCCCGCCGAAGCGGGCGCCGGCTGGCCGATGAGCGCGAAAGCCTGGTCGGCCGCGGTCTTGCCGTCTTGGGCGGCATGAAATTCCACGCCGATGCGCCGCAGCGGCCAATAGACGTCAGGCGCCAGCAGCAGTACCGTCAACCCGGCCGCCAGGCTCATCTGGCCGAACACCAGGCGAAGACCGATGCTCACCGCAACCAGGGCCACGCCCAGCGTGGCCAGCAGTTCGAGCACCAACGCCGACAGGAAGGCGACCCGCAGCGTGGCCATCGCCGAACGCCGATGGGCCGCACCGAGTTCTGCGATGCGCTGCTCCGGTCCCACTGCGCGGCCCAGCGCCCGCAGGGTGGGGATGCCGGCGATCAGGTCCAGTAGCCGGGCCTGCAGCGTGCCCATCGCGGCCAGCGCGGCTGCCGACCGATCGGCGGTCGCCAGTCCGATCAACACCATGAAGATCGGAATCAGCGGCAGCGTGATCACCACGATCACCGTCGATTTCACATCGTAGAGCGCGATGACCGCGACGGTGGCCGGCGTCAGAATCATCGCAAGAAGCAAGGCGGGCAGGTAACCGGTAAAGTACGGGCGCAGTCCGTCCAGTCCGCGCGTGACCAGCACCGCCGCGGCATCCCGCTGTGCCGCAACCTGCCTGGGCTGGAGGCCGGTTACTGCCGTCAGCAGCTGGCCGCTGAGATCCGCGATCACCGCGCTGGCTCCCCGCTGCCCCAGACGTGCCTGCAGCCAGTGAATCACGGCGCGGATTGTCCACAGCGCCAACAATATTGTCAGCGGTCCCAGCCAGCAGCCTAGGTGTCGAGTCGAGGGATCGGCCACGACCCGCGCCACGATTCCCGCCAGGACCACCGCCGAGCCGATCGCACAACCGGATATCGCCACTCCACACGCCACCGCGGCGATCAGGTGGCGGCGCAGGGCCGACGATGCCCGCCACAGCCGCGGATCCAGCGGCGCCCGGGCCGATTTATCCGTTGCGCTCAGGACGTGCGCCTCGCCAGACCGATGGACGGAGGTATCCGGTCAGCCGAAATGCGTTGCCGGAACACCCAGTACGTCCAGGCCTGGTACACCACCGTCAGCGGCGCGAAAATGGCCGTCACCCAGGTCATGATCTTCAGGGTGTACGGCGTCGACGAAGCGTTGTAGATCGTGACGTTCCACTGCTCGTTCAGCGTCGACGGCACCAGGTTCGGGTACAGCACGCCGAACAACAACACCACCACGGCCGCGACGACCACCAACGTGCTCAGGAACGCAAACCCGTCGGATGCCCGCCGCCATACCAGCAGTACGGCGGCCACCTGGGCGATCACCGCCACGCCCAGTGCCGCCCAGGTCCATTGCTTGCCATACGCCAGCTGGGTCCACACTCCGAACCCCCCAACCAGCACCGTCGCCGCCAGAGCGAGCCACAGCGCGATCCGGTAGGCGCTGTCGCGGATCGGCCCTGCGGTTTTCAAGGCGATGAACACCGCGCCGTATTGCAGGAACAACCCTGCGGTGGCGAGGCCGCCCAATAGTGTGTAAGCGCTGAGCACATCGCCGATGCCCAGATGCACGTGAGCGTCGCCGTCGACCGGGAGTCCGCGCACCAGGATGGCGAACGCGACGCCCCACAGGACAGCGGGCAGCCAAGACCCCGCGGCGATACCGAAATCTGCCCACGCCCGCCATTTGGTGTCGTCGACCTTGCCGCGCCATTCGATGGCCACCGCGCGCAGGATCATGCCGAACAAGATGGCCAGCAGCGGCAAATACAACGCCGAGAATACTGTCGCGTACCAGCCGGGAAACGCGGCGAACATTCCCGCGCCCGCGGTGAGCAGCCAGACCTCGTTACCGTCCCAGACCGGGCCGATGGTGTTCAGTACAGCTCGCCTTTGGATTTCAGGATCGCCCGGGGCCACCCGAGCCAGCGGCTCCATGAGCATGCCAACACCGAAGTCGAATCCCTCGAGAACCAAGAAACCGAGGAACAGCACCCCGATGACAGCGAACCACAATTGTTGGAGTCCCACCGGGTCATCTCCCTTCTGGGTCAGTGGGTGTCAGTAAGCGAACGACAACGGTGCCACTTCGTCGCTGCCAGGCGTCGCAGCCGCCGCCGGCTCCGCGTCGTGCTCCTGCGGCCCCTCGACGACATAGCGCTTGAGCAGCCAGAACCATATGACCGCGAGCACCGCGTAGACCAGCGTGAACGTCATCAATGAGGTGACGACCAAGCCGAACGGGTGGTTGGAGACAGCGGTTGCGACGGTGAGTCGAACCTGTTGGTCGCCGGTCGGGTTGGGAGCCACGATCCAGGGCTGACGGCCCATCTCGGTGAAAACCCATCCGAACATGTTGGCCAGGAACGGCGCGGGAATCGTGAAAAGCGCAAACCAGGCGAACCACCGCCGTCCCGGGATCCGTCCGCCGCGGGTCAGCCACAGGGCCAGCAACGCGAACAGCACCGGAATCGCGAGGAACCCGATCATCGCGCGAAATGACCAGTAGGTGACGAATAGATTGGGCCGGTAATCATTGGGGCCGAATCGTTGGTTGTAGTCCTGCTGCAAATTGCGGACACCTTGCAACGTGACACCGGTGGTTTGGCCCTGGGCGAGGTACGGCAGCACGTAGGGCACCTCGAGGACCCGGGTGAGGCTGTCGCAATTGTTTTGCCGGCCGACCGTCAGGATGGAAAAGTCCGGATCGGTCTGGGTGTCGCACAGCGATTCCGCGGACGCCATTTTCATCGGTTGCTGCGTAAACATCAGCTTGCCCTGGTGGTCACCGGTGAAGAACAAGCCGACGGTGGCGACCAGCGCAACCCAACAGCCCAGGATGGTCGCCGGGCGATACATGGCGCGGGTGCCGGGCCCGACGGGGGCGGTGTTCGAACGCACCAGCCACCATGCGCTGACCGCGGCGACAAAGGTTCCTGCGGTGAGCAACGAACCGGCTACGGTGTGTGAAAATGCCGCTATCGCAGTGTTATTGGTGAGTAGCGCGGTGATGCTGTTCAGCTCTGCGCGTTTGGTGGCCGGGTTGTAATGCGCCCCCACCGGGTGCTGCATGAACGAGTTCGCGGAGATGATGAAGAATGCGGAGACGTTGACCGCGATCGCGACGATCCAGATGCAGGCCAGGTGGACCAATCGGGGCAGCCTGCTCCAACCGAAGATCCACAGTCCGAGGAACGTCGATTCGAAGAAGAAGGCCATTAGGCCTTCCATTGCCAGCGGGGCGCCGAAGATGTCGCCGACGAATCGGGAATATTCGGACCAATTCATTCCGAACTGAAATTCCTGCACGATCCCGGTGGCCACGCCGATGGCGAAGTTGATCAGGAACAACTTCCCGAAGAACTTGGTCAGCCGATACCAGGCCGTATTACCGGTGACCACCCACACCGTTTGCATCACGGCAAGCAGCGGGGCCAGGCCGATGGTGAGCGGCACGAAGATGAAGTGGTAGACGGTAGTGATACCGAACTGCCAGCGCGAAATATCGACGACATTCATCTGTCATCTCCCGGGATGCAGGCCTTACAGCGGGCTACGACGAAGTGTAGTAGAGGTATCGGCGTTGACGCGAGTTGAGTGATGCTTATCGGAGGATTTATAGCCCCAGTGTCTTGGCCGCCTTACGGATGCCGAACGCCGACACGATCTCGCAGGCGCCGATGATGACCAGCCACACACCCACGACGATGGCCAACGTGATGATCGACTCGAACGGCGCGGCCATCACCACCACGCCGGCGATCAGGCTGATAACGCCGACGAAGATCTGCCATCCGCGTCCAGGCAGGGTCGGGTCGTTGATCGCGGACACGGTTGTGGCGACGCCGCGGAAGATGAACCCGATGCCGATCCAGATGGCCAGCAGCAGGACCGCGTTGCCGAAATGGCGGAACGCCAAGAGGGCCAGGATCAGTGAGGCAGCGCCGCTGATGAACAACAGGATCCGGCTGCCGGCCGAAACGTGCAGGCTGAACGCGAAGACAACCTGCGCGATGCCGGTCACGACGAGGTAGACGCCGAATGCGACGGCGGCCACCAGGACCGATATTCCGGGCCAGACCAGGATCACAACGCCGAGGACCAGCGACAGGAGTCCCGACAACAGCGTCGATTTCCACAGATGCGGCAACAAGCGGGGGACAGGGCCCGAGACTGGTGTGGTTTGCATGGCACCAGTGTGACGCATGTGACGGTTTTGGCATAGAGGTGAACCACCGGTGGTTGCGGGTCCGGTGACGTTTCAGAATGCGTTGCAGAGACGTTTCAGACGCTGGCCGTGCTCGGCTCCGCGGCGAGCTCGTCGGCCGGCTGCTCTGCCGGCCTGCGACCGAGCAGGTACCAGGTGCGCATGACCCCTTTGCCCTTGACATTGATGTGCCCGCGCTCCTGCAGCGCGAAATCGGCCTTCAAGCGCTCATAGACCTCATCCGGCACTTGAATTTTGCCGACCGAGTCGGTGGTCTCCATTCGTGACGCGACATTGACCGCGTCGCCCCACACGTCGTAGAAAAAGCGGCGCGAACCCACCACGCCGGCGACTACCGGACCGGTGGCCAGGCCCACCCGTAGCGGCACCTGGTGGCCTTGCGGGTCCGTCAATCCGGCCGCGACGCCGACCATATCCAGCGCAAAGTCTGCCAATGCCTGCACATGGTCGGGCCGTGGCCGCGGCACGCCGCTGACCACCATGTAGCAGTCGCCGCTGACCTTGATTTTCTCCAGCCCGTGCTTGTCCACCAACGCGTCGAACGCGCTGTACAGCCGGTCCAGGAAGCGGACGAGGTCGGCCGGCGCGGCGCTGCTGGCCCGCTCGGTGAAGCCGACGATGTCTGCGAACAGCACCGAGGCCTCGTCGTATTTGTCGGCGATGACGTCACGCTCGGGATGTTTGAGTCGCTCGGCGATGCTGGCGGGCAACATGTTGGTCAGCAGGGCCTCGGACCGGTCGTATTGGGCTTCCATGATCGCTTCGGCGCGCGCGGTGTCCCACAGGGCAAACCAGACCGAGACGACCACCACCACGCAGGCGGAGACCGTGGTGATGACGAAGCCCGCCGATTGAGCCCAGCCGGGCTCCACTCCGGTGTTGCGGGGGACCAGGAACTCCACCGCGATGATCAACGCCGTCGCCAGGGCCGCCAGTCCGCTGGCCAGCACGATGTGTTCGATGCCCAGCACCAGCACCACCAGGCAGGCGCCGACGAGAAAGAAGAACTGCGCGCCCGACCCGGTACCGATGCTCCAGCAGCTGGCGAAGACCGTCACGTAGGCCGCTCCGATAAACGTCAGCGGTGCCACCAATTCCCCGAACCGGTGCAGCATCGGGACGATCGCGAAGACCCCGGCCGCGGCGACGTTGATCCAACTCAGCGGCCACAGCCAGGCATCGGTCAGGAGTTGCATCAGCACAAAGCTCGCGCTGACCATCACGGCCAGCCAGGCGGCGATATTGAGCAGCCGGGCCCGGCGCGCCGCACTGCGGGCGTAGTGCTGGTCGAATTCGCGGGTTTGCTCGCGCACGACCATGACGCAGTCGTGGCGTGTTGAGCCCTCGGATCGTTTCCGTGGGGCACCGCGTTTCATAGCCGCCACGATCAAGAGCGTAACCGCTGCGCTCGATATTGTCGGCCACCTGCCAAGACTCAGGACCCGTCAGAGATGTCATGGGTGAGCCACTCCGACGGACGATGTGGCGATAGTGCACCGTTGGGCATGATGTGCAGCACCTGGTGTCCGTCGCGGGCGGCCAAGTCGGCGATCATGCGCCGGTGACAGCGCCACCAGGTCGGTTCCCCGCACATCACCGCCACATTGGTGGTGTCGGCATCCCACAGCAGCCGCTGGTATGCCGCGTGAAAGCCGGGAGTTCGGGTATGCGCCGCGTAGTTCGCGAACGCCGGGTTTTCCCACCACCGGTCGCGCGGCACCGGCGCGGCGGGCGGCTTGCGTCGGCCACCGAGATCAGGTTCGTGCCGGTAGGCGATCCCGGCGACGCCCAGCCAATCGGGCATTGCCTGCTTGGACACGTCGGGGTTGCGACGGGAGCCGGGGAAACTGCGCACGTCGACCAGCAGCGCGATGTCGTGTTGGCGCAGCATGTCGGTGAGTTGCCCGGCGGTCTTGGCGCCGTGGCCAATGGTGTACAGCATGATCCCGGAGTGCCCTCGGTGGGATTCGAACCCACACTGGACGGGTTTTGAGTCCGTTTCCTCTGCCAGTTGGGATACGAGGGCTGAGGTTGTTCCGGTACGGCGTTCCACCTCAGAGCAGCCTCCAACCATAGCGGATTCATGCCGTCATCCCGACTCGCCGCCCCCCAAGGTTTCCCATCTCAGCCGCTCACGCCACAATGTCCGTCATGACCGGCCCCACCAACGACGCCGATGCCGCAAAGCCACACCGTGTCTTGATCGCGGAAGACGAAGCGCTCATCCGAATGGACCTCGCCGAAATGCTGCGAGAGGAGGGGTACGACATAGTCGGAGAGGCCGGCGACGGCCAGGAAGCCGTCGAACTCGCCGAGCGGCACAAGCCCGATCTGGTCATCATGGACGTGAAGATGCCGCGCCGCGACGGGATCGACGCGGCGTCGGAGATCGCCAGCAAGCGCATCGCGCCGATCGTGGTGCTCACCGCGTTCAGCCAGCGCGACCTCGTGGAACGCGCCCGCGACGCCGGGGCCATGGCCTATCTGGTGAAGCCCTTCACTGCCAGCGACCTGATCCCGGCCATCGAGTTGGCCGTCAGCCGGTTCAGCGAGATCACCGCGCTGGAACAGGAAGTGGCGGCGCTGTCCGACCGGCTGGAAACTCGCAAGCTCGTCGAACGTGCCAAAGGCCTGCTGCAGGCCAAGCAGGGCATGACCGAGCCGGAGGCGTTCAAGTGGATCCAGCGCGCCGCCATGGACCGGCGGACCACCATGAAGCGGGTGGCCGAAGTGGTCCTGGAGACCCTCGACACGCCCACCTAACGGCGCGAGCAGTTGTGCGGGGGGCTAGGCCAGCCCCGCGGTGGGGGATGAAAATTGGTGCCGGCCGTTCGGCTGGGTAAGTGGTTGTTTGGCGGGCTGGTGGGGTCGAGGCGTGGGGGGTGTTTCGGTGGGCCCCGTTGCGTCTGTGGTGCCGGTGAGCACGGCGAGCAGCTTGGGAGCGGAGAGTGCCCCGGTGGTTGTGCGGGGGCGGTGGATTGTTGCCTGTGCGCACGTGAGTGAGACTCCTGTTTGTTTGGCTCTCTCCGAAACACGCTCCACGACAATAACTCTGGGTGAAGGAGTGCCACTATGGAGGTGATACGTCCGCGGTGTGTGGGTATCGATGTCTCGACGAAGGACGCCACGGCGTGTATCCGGGTTCAGGGGCAGGGTCGGCGTGCCACGTCGACGACGGTGAGCACGTGGGGCTCGACCACCGCCGAGATCTTGGCGGTGGTCGAGCATCGGATCGCCGAGCAGGTCAGCTGCGTGGTGATCGAATCCACCTCGGAGTATGTGCGACATGAGGGTGCATGAGTGAAGCAGGAGGCACCGTTTGGAGGTTCGGCTGATGCCGTAGGTGTAGTACTCGGGCCAGTGCGTGAGGGCCTGTCTTCGCCTCGGCGTGCTCTGCGGGTGACTGCGGGGTGCGAAGCCCGGGGTAGAAGCCGAAGCGGTTCGCGTTCCATCCGTGGACCGTGGGCGAGGAGAAGACCGGCGGGAAGCGAACGCGCTTCCCGGCTGCGGGGCGGCATCCAGTCGTCGTGCGGTGATGGGTGAACGCGAGTGAACCCCTGATGACGCCTTGTGAAGGTGACCCCCGCCGATGGGATGTGTCAGCGGGGCCGTAGGGACCCGCCGCTGGAAGCGGCGGGTGTCGGCCAGAGGATAGTCGCTGGTCGGGAGCGCATCACCGTCCCCGGGGTAAAGGGGGCACCCTGCCCGGTCGAATCTTGTTCATGCGCAACATGACAACCCTGTTGGGGTCCGGTGAATTCTGCCGGTAGGCCGACCGTGGGGAAGGTGCAACTCCCCGGCAGGCGCTGGATGACCCAAGAAGCCGATGCCGACACACCGAAAGGCAACGGGAAACCGGCAACCGCACGATTTGGCTCCTCCGCCAGATGGTAGCCGCATAACCGGTCGGATACGGGCGTGCTGCCCGGCCCGAAAGGGAGCTGACGTGGGTCGGGTGAGCCTGTGAAGACCAGATGATCGGAGACTCCAGAACCGATGGGCAAGTTGGACACCGTGACGGTGAACGGACCTGAGGACGAGATCATCGACTGGGACGCCGTGGATTGGCGCCAAGTCGAAGACGACGTACGGAGGCTGCGGCGACGAATCTTCACGGCGATGCAGGCGGGGGACCTCAAGCGGGTCCGTAATCTGCAGAAGCTGATGCTGGGTTCCCACGCAAACGCTCTGCTGAGTGTGCGGCGGGTCACCGAGCTCAACGCTGGCCGCAAGACGGCCGGGGTCGACGGCAGGGTCGTGCTCGCGGGATGGGAAAAGGCCGAGATGGCCACCTGGCTGCAGCGCGACACCAACGCGTGGAGACCTCGACCGGTCAAGCGGGTGTTCATTCCGAAGAGCAACGGAAAACGGCGCGGCCTCGGGATTCTCGTGATCGCCGATCGGGCGCTGCAAGCGCTCACGGTCAACGCGCTAGAACCCGAGTGGGAGGCCCGGTTCGAGTCCCGATCGTATGGGTTTCGGCCAGGCCGTAGCTGTCAGGACGCGATGCAGGCGATCTTCGTGACCGCTCGCGGTGCGACCTGCAAACGCGTGTGGGCGCTAGACGCCGATTTGGCCGCCGCGTTCGACCGCATCGATCATGCCCATCTTCTCGCGCAGCTCGGCTCGTTCCCCGCGCGGGAATGATCGCGGCCTGGCTACGCGCGGGGGTGATCGATCAAGGTCGGTTCGCACCGACCGAGGACGGCAGCCCACAAGGCGGGGTGATCAGCCCGTTGCTGATCGTTGCCCTGCACGGAATGGAACAGGCCGCCGGAGTCCGCTATATCCGCACCGGCACCAACGCCGAAACGGCGCGGCCGGGCTCCCCGGTTTTGATCAGATACGCCGATGATCTGCTGGCCCTGTGCCACTCGCGGGAACACGCCCAACAGGTCAAGGCGCGGCTCACGGAGTGGCTGCGACCTCGGGGTCTGGTCTTCAACGAGGACAAGACCCGTATCGTGCACCTCGAGGACGGGGTGGATTTTCTGGGGTTCAACATCCGCCGCTACCGCAACAGGCTGCTGATCAAACCCAGCAAGGCGGCCGTGAAACGGATCCGGGCACGGCTGACCACCGAGATGCGAGCACTGCGGGGCCACAACGCCCAGATGGTGCTCATCCGGCTCAACCCGATCATTCGGGGGTGGTCGGCCTACTACCGGCACTGCGTGTCGGCCCGGGTGTTCAATGCGCTGGACAATCACGTGTGGAAGCTCACCGACAAGTGGGCCAGATTCACCCATCCGCACAAGGGACGGCGCTGGATCGTGTCCCGTTACTTCGGCGCGTTCCACCCGTCCCGGCGCGACCGCTGGGTATTCGGTGACCGCGACACGGCGCCTACCTGGTCAAGTTCGCCTGGACGGCGATCACCCGGCACACCCTGGTCAAGGGCTGGGCGTCCCCGGACGACCCTGCCTTGACCGACTACTGGGCGACCCGGCGCCGCCGCGGGAGACCCCCGCTGGGCCGGGCCCGGTCGAGACTGATCCGCATGCAGCGCGGACGCTGCCCGCTTTGCGGCCAGCTACTGCTGCACGCTGAGGTCGAGCCGCAACACCCCGACGAGTGGGAGCAGTGGATCACTGCCACCGCCAAGGCGATCCGCCACCAGGCGATCATCGTCGATTCGGGGCCAGAGTCATTGGGTTATACCGCGTTCCGTCTCATTCACACACACTGCCGAGGCCGTCACCCAGACCGCATCGGCGTGTACCGTGCCGCCGGAGCCGATTCGGGTGTTGCGTGATCTGACCCGGGCGCGCACCTCCATCACCCGAGCGCGCACCAAAGAAATCCAGCGGCTGGAAAAGCCGCTCGAAGATGCCGGGATCAAACTGTCGGCGGTGGCCTCCAACATCGTCGGGGTCTCGGGGCGGGCGATGCTGGAGGCGTTGATCGGCGGGCAGCGTGATCCGGTGGTGCTCGCCGATCTGGCCAAACAGCGGCTCGCATTTTCGAGTGAGAAGATCCCCGCATCGACCGAGGCGTTGCGCGGGCCGTTTAGCGACCATCACGCGTTTATGGCTCGGCTGTATTTGGATCGCATCGACGCCCACGGCGCCGACATCGCCCGCCTTGAGGAGCGCATCGAGGAGGCGATCAAACCCTTTCAACCCGCCCGGGAATTGCTGATGAGTATCCCAGGCTTTTCCCACATCGTCGCCGATGTGTTTATCGCCGAGACCGGCGCGGACATGAGCGTGTTTCCCACCGCTGCCCATTTGGCGTCGTGGGCCGCGGTGGTGCCCGGCTGCAACGAATCGGCGGGCCGGGTCAAATCGGCCACCACCCGCCCCGGCAACCGCCACCTCAAAGCCGCTCTCGGGGTGGCCGCGCTGTCGGCAGCGCGTTCCAAAGACACCTACTACAACGCCCGCTACCGCCGCATCGCCGGCACCCACCGGCCCGCCACATCCCACCGCCGCAAAGCTCGCAGCCCGTCGGTGCCCGCCCTGATCGCCGTGGTCGCTGTCGAACACAGCATGCTCATTGACGCCTGGAACATGGTGGTCAACGGCGCCTTCTACCACGACCCCGGCGCCGACTACTCCACCCGACACCACCCTGGGCAAACCAAAGCAAAAGCCATCAAACAACTGCAGGCCCTTGGCTACACAGTCACTCTCGAACCCCTCACCCACGCCGCCCAACACCGGGGGCCCGCCACTCACCCGCTTCGGGTCACCGCATTTTCGAGTAAGTGAGACGCAGAATCGCACCGATCCGCGCAGCGGAGTGCGATTCTGCGTCTGCTCGCCAGCGATTACCGCGCCACGATCACCGACGAGCCGTGGCCGAACAGGCCCTGGTTCGCGGTGATGCCGACCTTCGCGTTCTCCACCTGCCGGCCGGTGGCCTGACCGCGCAGCTGCCAAGTCAGCTCACACACCTGGGCGATCGCCTGCGCGGGGATCGCTTCGCCGAAGCACGCCAGCCCGCCCGACGGGTTGACCGGGACCCTGCCGCCGATGGTGGTCGCGCCGCTGCGCAGCAGCGCCTCGGCCTCACCCTTGGCGCACAACCCCAGGTGCTCGTACCAGTCGAGTTCCAGCGCGGTGGACAGATCGTAGACCTCCGCCAGGCTCAGGTCCTCGGGCCCGATGCCGGCCTCGGCATAGGCGGCGTCCAGGATCTGGTCTTTGAACACCCGGTCCGGCGCCGGCACTGCCGCGGTGGAATCCGTTGCGATATCCGGCAATTCGGGCAGATGCTGCGGGTAGCGCGGGGTCACGGTGCTGACCGCACGTACCGACGGTACACCCCCTAGCGAGCCAAGATGCTTCTCGGCGAACGATTTGCTCGCCACGACCAGGGCGGCCGCACCGTCAGAGGTTGCGCAAATGTCAAGCAGCCGAAGCGGATCCGAGACCACCGGGCTAGCCAGCACGTCGTCGATCGAGTTCTCCTTGCGGTAGCGGGCATTCGGGTTGTTCAGCCCGTGCCCGGAGTTCTTGACCTTCACTTGAGCGAAGTCTTCGAGACTGGCGCCGTACAGGTCCATCCGGCGCCGCGCCAGCAGCGCGAAATACACCGTGTTCGTCGCGCCGATCAGATGGAAGCGCTGCCAGTCGGGATCGTTCCTGCGCTCGCCGCCCACCGGGGCGAAAAAACCCTTCGGCGTGGTGTCGGCGCCGATCACCAGCGCCACATCGCAGAAACCGGCCAGAATTTGGGCGCGTGCGCTCTGCAGCGCTTGGGATCCGCTGGCGCAGGCGGCGTAGCTGGAGCTGACCGGCACGCCGTTCCAGCCGAGTTTCTGCGCGAAGGTGGCGCCGGCGACAAAACCCGGGTAACCGTTGCGAATGGTGTCGGCGCCGGCCACCAGCTGGATCTGGCGCCAGTCCAGGCCCGACTCGGCCAGTGCGGCGCGCGCGGCAACCACGCCGTATTCCGTGAAGTCGCGACCCCACTTGCCCCACGGGTGCATGCCTGCGCCGAGGATGTACACGGGTTCAGGCGTACTCATGAGGCGATCCTCCACGCGTAGACGATGCGTTGCACACCGTCGTCGTCGGTGAACAGCGGCATGGTGGTCAGCTCCATCTCCATGCCCACTGTCAGGTCGGCCGCCAGCGTGCCCTCGACCACCTTGCCCAGCACGATCAGCCCCTCGTCGGCCAGCTCCACCGCGGCGACGGCGAACGGCTCAAAGGGATCCGGCGACCGGTAGGGCGGCGGTGGCGCGTAACGGTTCTCGGTGTAGCTCCAGAGCTTTCCGCGCCTCGACAGTGCGACCGATTCCAGCGAATCACCGGTGCAGCCCGGATTGGGGCAGTTGTTCTCGCGCGGCGGGAAGACATAGGTGCCGCACTGTGGGCACTTGCTGCCGGTCAGATGCGGGTTGCCGGCGTCGTCGGTGGCGAACCACCCGTCAATGGCCGGTGCTTGGCTGGTGACCTCAGGCACCGGCCCAGCCTACCGAGTGAGACGCACAAAACTGAAACGTGTTGCAGTTCCGGCGCCGCATCCGCGTCGGACCAGGTGCATAGAGTGTGATCCGTGAGCACCGCCAGTGAGGATCAGGCCAAGCCGACGTTGATGTTGCTGGATGGCAACTCGCTGGCGTTTCGGGCGTTTTATGCCCTTCCGGCGGAGAACTTCAAGACGCGCGGCGGGTTGACCACCAACGCGGTCTACGGCTTCACCGCGATGCTGATCAACCTGCTGCGCGACGAGGCTCCGACGCACATCGCCGCGGCCTTCGACGTGTCCCGGCAGACCTTCCGCTCCCAGCGTTACCCGGAGTACAAGGCCAACCGGTCATCGACGCCCGACGAATTCCATGGCCAGATCGACATCACTAAGGAGGTTCTGGGCGCGCTGGGCATCACGGTGCTCGCCGAACCGGGATTCGAGGCCGACGACATCATCGCGACGCTGGCTACCCAGGCCGAGAAGGAGGGATATCGGGTGCTGGTCGTCACCGGCGACCGCGACTCCCTGCAGCTGGTCAGCGACGACGTGACGGTGCTCTACCCGCGCAAAGGGGTCAGCGAACTGACTCGCTTCACCCCCGAGGCCGTCGTCGAGAAGTACGGGCTCACGCCAGCGCAATACCCGGACTTCGCCGCGCTGCGCGGCGACCCCAGCGACAACCTGCCCGGCATTCCCGGGGTGGGCGAGAAGACCGCCACCAAGTGGATCGCCGAATATGGCTCGTTGCAGGAGCTGGTCGACCATGTCGACTCGGTTCGCGGCAAAGTTGGCGATGCACTGCGCGCCAACCTGGCCAGCGTGGTGCGCAACCGCGAACTCACCGACCTGGTGCGTGATGTGCCGCTGGCCCAAACCCCGGGCACGTTACGGCTGCAGCCCTGGGACCGCGACCACATCCACCGGCTCTTCGACGACCTGGAGTTCCGGGTGTTGCGAGACCGGTTATTCGACACGCTGGCCGCGGTCGAGCCCGAGGTCGAGGAGGGGTTCGACGTGCGCGGCGGGGCGCTGCAGCCCGGCACGGTGGCGCAGTGGCTGGCCGAGCACGCCGGCGACGGGCGCCGCTGCGGCCTGACGGTCGTGGGCACCCATCTGCCGCACGGCGGTGACGCCACCGCGCTGGCAATCGCGGCCGCCGACGGCGACGGCGGCTACATCGATACCGCCACGGTGACACCCGAGGACGACGCCGCGCTGGCGTCCTGGCTGGCCGACCCGGCCAAACCCAAGGCACTGCACGAGGCCAAGCTCGCCATCCATGACCTCGGTGGCCGCGGCTGGACCCTGAACGGCGTCACCTCCGACACCGCACTGGCGGCCTACCTGGTGCGGCCGGGGCAGCGCAGCTTCACCCTCGACGATCTCTCGCTGCGCTACCTGCGCCGCGAGCTGCGCGCGGAAATGCCTGAGCAACAACAGCTTTCACTGCTCGACGACATCGAAGGAGTGGACGACCAGGCGGTCCAGACGGCTATTCTGCGGGCTCGGGCCGTGGCGGACCTGGCCGAAGCGCTGGACGCCGAGCTGGCCCGTATCGACTCCACGGCCTTGCTGGCCGAGATGGAACTGCCGGTGCAGCGGGTGCTGGCGGACATGGAGCGCGCCGGCATCGCCGTCGACATTCCGATGCTGGCCGAACTGCAAAGCCAGTTCGCCGACCAGATCCGCGACGCCGCCGAGGCCGCATACGCCGTCATCGGCAAGCAGATCAACCTCGGCTCGCCCAAGCAGCTGCAGATAGTGCTGTTCGACGAACTCGGGATGCCGAAGACCAAGCGGACCAAGACGGGCTACACCACCGACGCCGACGCTGTTCAGGGTCTTTTTGACAAGACCGGGCACCCGTTCCTGCAGCACCTGCTGGCACACCGCGACGTCACCCGGCTCAAGGTCACCGTCGACGGGTTGTTGAACTCGGTGGCCGCCGACGGCCGGATTCATACCACGTTCAACCAGACCATCGCGGCCACGGGCCGGTTGTCCTCGACCGAGCCCAACTTGCAGAACATTCCGATCCGCACCGACGCCGGTCGGCAGATCCGCGACGCGTTCGTCGTCGGCGCCGGTTACAGCGAGCTGATGACCGCCGATTACAGCCAGATCGAGATGCGGATCATGGCGCACCTGTCGGGCGACGAAGGCCTCATCGAAGCCTTCAATACCGGCGAGGACCTGCACTCGTTCGTCGCGTCCCGCGCCTTCGGTGTGCCCATCGACGAGGTGACCGGCGAGTTGCGCCGCCGGGTCAAGGCGATGTCGTACGGGCTGGCCTACGGGTTGAGTGCCTATGGGCTGTCCACGCAGCTGAAGATCTCCACCGAAGAGGCCAAGGTTCAGATGGACCAATACTTCGCGCGCTTCGGCGGGGTGCGCGACTACCTGATGGCCGTGGTCGAGCAGGCCCGCAAGGACGGGTACACCTCAACCGTGTTGGGGCGCCGGCGCTATCTTCCCGAGCTGGACAGCAGCAATCGGCAGGTGCGTGAGGCCGCCGAGCGGGCGGCGCTCAACGCGCCGATCCAGGGCAGTGCGGCCGACATCATCAAGGTGGCGATGATCGAGGTCGACAAGGCGCTCACCGAGGCCGGGCTGGCGTCGCGCATGCTGCTGCAGGTCCACGACGAATTGCTGTTCGAGATCGCGCCGGGCGAACACGAGCGGATCGAAGCACTGGTGCGCGACAAGATGGGCGGCGCGTATCCGTTGGACGTTCCGCTGGAAGTGTCGGTGGGCTTCGGCCGCAGCTGGGACGCGGCGGCTCACTGACAGGCGATCGGGCGGCGCGTGTACCGTGGCGGCGGGAAAAACTCGCTGAAATTCGCCGTGGCGTTACATTCGCGACGGATGATGCGGTTTGTCCAGCATGTACACAGTCGAGTAGCCTCGACAGATGCCCGTCGGTGCTCGATGGCGGGTCATATCAACAATTCAACGTCCCAGTACCTACGACCGACCCTGTCCGGAGCAACCCAACAATATGCCGAGTCCCGCCGTCACCTCGCCGCAAGTAGCCGTCAACGACATTGGCTCCTCCGAGGACTTTCTCGCAGCAATAGACAAAACGATCAAGTACTTCAACGATGGCGACATCGTCGAAGGCACCATCGTCAAAGTGGACCGGGACGAGGTGCTCCTCGACATCGGCTACAAGACTGAAGGGGTCATCCCCGCCCGCGAACTCTCCATCAAGCACGACGTCGACCCCAATGAGGTCGTTTCCGTCGGCGACAAGGTAGAAGCCCTGGTGCTCACCAAGGAGGACAAAGAGGGCCGGCTGATCCTGTCGAAGAAGCGCGCACAGTACGAGCGCGCCTGGGGCACCATCGAGGCGCTCAAGGACAAGGACGAGGCCGTCAAGGGCACCGTCATCGAGGTGGTCAAGGGCGGCCTGATCCTCGACATCGGGCTGCGCGGCTTCCTGCCCGCCTCGCTGGTCGAGATGCGCCGGGTTCGCGACCTACAGCCGTACATCGGCAAGGAGATCGAAGCCAAGATCATCGAGCTGGACAAGAACCGCAACAACGTGGTCCTGTCCCGGCGGGCCTGGCTGGAGCAGACGCAGTCCGAGGTGCGCAGCGAATTCTTGAACCAGCTGCAGAAGGGAACCATCCGCAAGGGCGTGGTGTCCTCCATCGTCAACTTCGGCGCCTTCGTCGACCTCGGCGGTGTGGACGGTCTGGTGCACGTCTCCGAGCTCTCCTGGAAGCACATCGACCATCCGTCCGAGGTGGTTCAGGTGGGCGACGAGGTCACCGTCGAGGTGCTCGACGTGGATATGGACCGCGAGCGGGTTTCGTTGTCGCTGAAGGCAACTCAGGAAGACCCGTGGCGCCACTTCGCGCGCACCCACGCGATCGGGCAGATCGTGCCGGGCAAGGTCACCAAGCTGGTGCCGTTCGGTGCGTTCGTCCGCGTCGAGGAGGGCATCGAAGGCCTGGTGCACATTTCCGAACTGGCCGAGCGCCACGTCGAGGTGCCCGACCAGGTGGTTGCCGTCGGCGACGACGCGATGGTCAAGGTCATCGACATCGACCTGGAACGCCGCCGGATTTCCTTGTCGCTCAAGCAGGCCAACGAGGACTACACCGAGGAGTTCGACCCGGCGAAGTACGGCATGGCAGACAGCTACGACGAGCAGGGCAACTACATCTTCCCCGAGGGCTTCGATCCCGACACCAACGAGTGGATGGAAGGATTCGACGCGCAGCGCACCGAATGGGAAGCCCGTTACGCCGAAGCCGAGCGGCGGCACAAGATGCACACCGCGCAGATGGAGAAGTTCGCCGCGGCCGAGGCGGCCGGACACGGCGGTGGCGAGCAGTCCACGGGCAGCCCGGTGTCGACGGAGAAGGCCGCGGGCGGGTCACTGGCCAGCGACGCCCAGCTGGCGGCACTGCGGGAAAAACTCGCCGGCAACGCTTAGTCGCCGATGCTGCGCATCGGACTGACCGGCGGCATCGGCTCCGGCAAGTCGGTGCTGTCCACCACGTTCGCGCAGTGCGGTGGAATCATCGTCGACGGGGATGTTCTGGCCCGCGAGGTAGTCGAGCCGGGCACCGAGGGGCTTGCGGCACTGGTCGACGCTTTCGGCGACGACATCCTGCTGCCCAGCGGGGCGCTGGATCGACCTGCGCTGGCCGCCAAGGCTTTTCGCGATGACGAGTCGCGGACGAAACTCAACGGGATCGTGCACCCGCTGGTGGCCCGCCGCCGTGCCGAGATCCTTGCGGCGGTAGCGCAGGATGCGGTTGTCGTTGAGGACATTCCGCTGCTGGTCGAATCGGGGATGGCGCCGCTGTTCCCGCTGGTGGTGATCGTGCACGCCGACGCCGAACAACGGGTGCGGCGGCTGATCGAGCACCGCGGCATGCCCGAAGCGGACGCCCGCGCCCGGATCGCCGCGCAGGCTACCGATGAGCAGCGCCGTGAAGTCGCCGATATCTGGCTGGACAACTCGGGCAGCGTGGACGCTTTGATCGAGCGGGCCCGCGACGTCTGGTACAACCGGATACTGCCGTTCGCCCACAACCTCGGCGAACGTCGGTGTGCCCGCGCAGCGACACGGCTGGTACCGGCCGATCCGAGTTGGCCGGACCAGGCCCGCCGCGTCGTCAACCGGCTCAAGACAGCAGCCGGCCACCGGGCGCTGCGAGTGGACCACATCGGTTCGACGGCGGTGCCGGGCTATGACGCCAAGGACGTCATCGACATACAGATCACCGTCGAATCACTGGCGGTGGCAGACGAACTCGCCGAATCGCTGCTATCCGCCGGTTATCCGCGCCTGGAGCACGTCACCCAGGACGTCGCCAAAGCCGACGCCCGGAGCACCGTCGACCGCTACGATCACAGTGCCGATAATACGATGTGGCACAAGCGTTTTCACGCCTCAGCCGATCCCGGGCGGCCGACTAATGTGCATATCCGGGTGGACGGTTGGCCCAATCAGCAGTTCGCGCTGCTGTTCGTGGCCTGGCTGCGGGCCAACCCCGGTGTGCGGGCCGACTATCTGTCGGTCAAGCGGGCCGCGGAGCAGAGCGCGGCATCAGGTGCCGGCGACATCGCACACTACGCGGCAGCCAAAGAGCCGTGGTTTCTCGACGCCTACCGGCGGGCGTGGGATTGGGCCGACTCCGTCGGCTGGCGGCCCTAAGGCCGGGCGCGCTCCGGGGGCGGCCGGTCAGGCGCTGGGCAGCGGGGCGCCGCACTGCAGTACGCCGCTCATGGGATCACTGTTGCCCTGCTTGGGCCTGACGAACTGGTCGACTTGGGTGGCGATGTTGTCGTCGACGTCGATCTCGCAGTGCACATTCGCGGAGTAGGGCCAGTGCAGGACCACCTGCATCCCCGCCCGTTGCGGATCGGCCAGTACCTCGTTGGCCTCGAACACGTTGCCGGGCATCGGGCTCAGCGGGGCGGTGGCTGTCTGGCCGCCGTTGAGCACGAAGGTGGCCTGGCTACCGGGCGCGACACCGTCGATCCTGGCAATGTAGGTGACGTTGTGCAGGTCGGCCAGCGCGGTTGCCGGGTCTACTTGTGAGCCGACCGCGACGGCCGTCATCGCGGCGATCGAAGACCATTTCTGCGTGGTGGAGCTCATAGCGATGACGTTACGCGCGGTGGCCACGATCGCCGCGGCCGAGAAATCGGCCCAGCGCGGCGCCGGCTGCCGGCGTGGTTGCCGGGGTTGGGCCAGCACGCGAACGTGCCCTGACCTGCCCGCTCACGGATCCGGCTGTCCCGCGAGCCGTTGGGGAATGTCGCGGGCAGCACAACGCTTACCGAGCCCGGCGGGCGGGCGAAATCCGTCACGACCGGTCGTCGAGTAAGCCGCGGGCTAGGGCCGCTTCGGGTGGTTCGCGGTGGGCGTCGGCCTCTTGGGGCCGAGGGTCGTCGTCGCGTTTGGTCATGAGCCAGGTTTCGTCGTCACCTTCGCGGATTCGGGTCAGCGCGTAGCCGCCGCGCACCGTCCGACCGCGCAATCGGAACGAAAGGTGGCCACACTCAAGGCCTTTGATCATTTCGTGGCCGGTCATGTTGGCGTACGTGCCATAGTCCCAGACGATGACCCCGCCGGTGCCCTCGAAGGTCGCGTACTGCACCGGGTGGTCGTCGATGCGACGGGCCATCCGCTTGTCCTTCGGACTTGCCGACGGACTCTTGGGCATCGCCCACGATGCGAGCACACCGTCGATCTCGAGGCACAGGTCGTAGTGGTCGTCATAGTGGTCGCCGTCGGCCACGTGGTGCCGGATGACGAAACGCGGCCCCTCCTCGGCCGTCAATTTCTTCGGGCGGTGTCGTCCTGGCGCTTCGGCGCGCGGCCCCCCGGTACGGTCGGCCCGCCGTCGGCGCCGGTTCTCGATCAATTGCATAAGAGACAGGTACCCGTTGTGGCCGCAAATGACCCGCGGCGGCCGGCGATCAACCGGAGCGCCAGGTAAGCGCCATGCCGTTGCTGGCCAACCAGCGCACCAGGTCGTAGTCATGGCGGGCCAGGCCGTCGACGGCGGTCACCGCCCGCTGCAGTGCCTGCTCAGCGACCTCGGCTGGCAACAGTCCGTGACGGACCGCATCCAGCAGCTCATCGACGTCGGCCAGTCTGGCCCCGTGTCCGGTGCGGACCTCGATGTCGAGGTAGTGATCTTCGGAACGCCACACCGCGGGGCCGGGCGTGTATTCACCCACGTCGAGGTAGTGGTCGTAGTCGCGCTCATGCCCAGGATTGAAGTGAAAGACGTTGGCGCGCAACCCGAATGATGGCAGCAGCCAGGACTCGAGGTAGTGGAACTGGGCACGGCCCGGGGTGGGCCGTGCCAGATAGAGCCCCCATGGATGCACGGCGTACTCATCGACGGCCCGCACAATGCCTTTGGGATCGGTGTTGGTGCGGGCCACGATGTCGAACGTCTCGTGCTTGGGTGGGTGGATGGCGTCACCTTACCGTTAGCGTCTCGTCAGCGGCTCAGCCGGATCTTCCACCGCACGAACCCGGCACAGCGACGGACCGGACATTCCCGGTGTTCGCCATCTCCGCCTCCAACGAGGCCTACCTGCTCGAATGCGACCCGATCGCCGCATGTGGTTCCGTCAGGGCTAAGACGTGTCGGTGCCTCGTTCTACCCTGATGACATGGCTTTTGCCACCGAACACCCAGTAGTCGCCCATTCCGAATACCGCCCAGCCGCAGAGGACGTGGAGGGGTTGGTGCGCTCCGGCGCGCGCTTCGAGGTGGTCAGCCCGCACGCGCCCGCCGGTGACCAGCCGGCCGCCATCGACGAGCTGGAGCGCCGGATCAACGCGGGGGAGCGTGACGTGGTGCTCCTCGGCGCCACCGGCACCGGAAAGTCGGCCACCACCGCGTGGCTCATCGAGCGCCTGCAGCGCCCCACCCTGGTCATGGAACCCAACAAGACGCTGGCCGCCCAGATGGCGAACGAGCTGCGAGAGATGTTGCCGCACAACGCGGTTGAGTACTTCGTGTCGTACTACGACTACTACCAGCCGGAGGCGTACATCGCCCAGACCGACACCTACATCGAAAAGGACAGCTCGATCAACGACGACGTGGAGCGGTTGCGCCACTCCGCCACGTCGGCGCTGCTATCGCGGCGCGACGTGGTGGTGGTGGCCTCGGTGTCCTGCATCTACGGCCTGGGCACCCCGCAGTCCTACCTGGACCGCTCGGTCGAGTTGCGGGTCGGCACCGAGGTGCCGCGGGACGGGCTGCTGCGGCTGCTGGTCGACGTGCAGTACACCCGCAACGACCTGTCCTTCACCCGCGGTTCCTTCCGGGTGCGCGGCGACACCGTGGAGATCATCCCCTCCTACGAGGAGCTGGCGGTTCGTATCGAGTTCTTCGGCGACGAAATCGAGGCGCTGTATTACCTGCACCCGCTGACCGGCGAGGTGATCCGCCAGGTCGACTCGCTGCGGATCTTCCCGGCCACTCACTACGTGGCCGGGCCCGAGCGGATGGCGCATGCGATCTCCACCATCGAGGAGGAGCTGGCCGAGCGGCTCGCCGAATTGGAGGGGCAGGGCAAGTTGCTGGAAGCCCAGCGGCTACGGATGCGCACCAACTACGACATCGAGATGATGCGGCAGGTCGGGTTCTGCTCGGGCATCGAGAACTATTCGCGGCATATCGACGCCCGGGGGCCGGGCTCGCCGCCGGCGACATTGCTGGACTACTTCCCGGAGGATTTTCTGCTCGTCATCGACGAGTCGCACGTCACCGTGCCGCAGATCGGCGGCATGTACGAGGGCGATATCTCGCGCAAGCGCAACCTGGTCGAATACGGGTTCCGGCTGCCGTCGGCGTGCGACAACCGCCCGCTGACCTGGGAGGAGTTCGCCACCCGAATCGGGCAGACGGTCTATCTGTCGGCCACGCCGGGACCGTACGAGCTCAGCCAGTCCGGCGGCGAGTTCGTCGAGCAGGTGATCCGCCCGACCGGCCTGGTGGACCCGAAGGTGGTGGTGAAACCGACCAAGGGGCAGATCGACGATCTCATCGGGGAGATCCGCAAACGCGCCGATGCCGACCAGCGGGTGCTGGTGACCACACTGACCAAGAAGATGGCCGAAGACCTCACCGACTACCTGCTGGAGATGGGTATCCGGGTGCGCTATCTGCATTCCGAGGTCGACACGTTGCGGCGGGTGGAACTGTTACGTCAGCTGCGCCTGGGCGACTACGACGTGCTGGTCGGCATCAATCTGCTGCGCGAGGGCCTGGACCTGCCCGAGGTCTCGCTGGTGTCGATCCTCGACGCCGACAAGGAGGGCTTCTTGCGGTCGTCGCGCAGCCTGATCCAGACGATCGGCCGCGCCGCGCGCAATGTCTCCGGCGAGGTGCACATGTACGCCGACAAGATCACCGACTCGATGAAGGAGGCCATCGACGAGACCGAGCGGCGCCGGGCAAAGCAGATCGCCTACAACGAGGCCAATGGGATCGACCCGCAGCCGCTGCGCAAGAAGATCGCCGACATCCTCGACCAGGTCTACCGCGAGGCCGCTGATATCGAAGCCTCGGAGTCGATCCCGGTCGGTGGGTCGGGCCGCAACGCGTCCCGCGGGCGACGTGCCCAGGGTGCCCCGGGCCGGGCGGTCAGCGCGGGCGTCTTCGAGGGCCGCGACACATCGAACATGCCCCGCGCTGAGCTGGCCGACCTGATCAAGGACCTCACTGAGCAGATGATGGCCGCCGCGCGCGACCTGCAGTTCGAGCTGGCCGCCCGGTTCCGCGACGAAATTGCCGACCTGAAAAAGGAATTGCGCGGAATGGACGCTGCCGGGCTCAAGTGACTCGCGGTGACCACGCGGTGCCTACGGTGTAGCTGTGACCGAGACGGCGAGGGAGACCGGCAGCTGGCGTGAACTGCTGAGCACGCACTTGGGTACGGCCATCATGCTGGCCGGCGGTGTCGCGCTGTATGCCACCAACGAGTTCCTGACCGTCAGCCTCCTGCCGAGCATCATCGCCGAAATCGGCGGCAGCCGGCTGTACGCCTGGGTGACAACCCTGTATCTCGTCGGTTCGGTGGTGGCGGCGACCGCCGTCAACCCCATGCTGTTGCGGGTCGGTGCCCGCACCTCGTACCTGATGGGGTTGACCGTTTTCGGCGTCGCGAGCCTGGTGTGCGGGGCCGCGCCGAATATGGAGACCCTGGTGGCCGGACGCACCCTGCAGGGGGTGGCCGGTGGGCTGCTGGCCGGACTTGGCTACGCGCTGATCAACTCCGCGCTGCCGCATCGGTTGTGGACCCGCGGATCGGCGCTGGTGTCTGCGATGTGGGGGGTGGCGACGCTGGTCGGGCCGGCCACGGGCGGACTTTTCGCACAGTTCGGGCTGTGGCGGTGGGCGTTCGCTGCGACGGCGGCGATGTCCGGGCTGATGGCCGTGCTGGTGCTGGGCGTGCTGCGCACCCGGGCCGGTGCCAGCGGTGAGCAACCGGTGACACCCGCGCACAGGGTGCCGGTGTGGTCGTTGTTGTTGATGGGAGCTGCCGCCCTGGCTGTCAGCGTCGCCGAACTCCCGCGCTACCTGGTGCAGACCGCGGGCTTGCTGGTCGCCAGCGTGCTGCTGATCGGAATTTTCGTGGTCGTCGACTGGCGGATGCAGGCGGCAGTGTTGCCGCACAGCGTCTTTGGTCCTGGTCCGTTGAAGTGGATCTACCTGACCATGTCGGTGCAGATGGTCGCCGCGATGGTGACCACCTATGTGCCGCTGTTCGGTCAGCGGTTAGGGAACCTCACACCGGTGGCGGCCGGATTCTTGGGTGCGTCGCTGGCCGTCGGCTGGACGGCCAGCGAGATCGTCAGCGCATCGCTGAACAACAGCCGAGTGATCGGGCATGTGGTGGCGGCCGCGCCGTTGGTGATGGCGTCGGGTTTGGCGCTGGGCGCCCTCACCCAGCGTGCCGATGCGTCCCTCGGGATCGTCGGGCTGTGGGCGCTGGCGTTGCTGATCACCGGGACCGGGATCGGGATCGCCTGGCCGCATCTGTCCGCGTGGGCGATGGATTGCGTCGACGACCCGGCCGAAGGCGGCGCCGCGGCGGCGGCCATCAACATCGTGCAGCTCATCTCGGCAGCCTTCGGCGCCGGCCTGGCCGGCGTCGTGGTCAACGCGGCCGCGGGGGGCGAGGTGGCGGCCGCTCGCTGGTTGTTCGCGGTATTCACCGTGCTGGCCGCCCTCGGGTTCATCGCCTCCTGCCGGGCGACCCACCGCCAACGTCGGTCACCGGGTTGATTTGACGACCTGCGAGTAGTGGAACTGCCACCGCTCGACGATGTGGAAGCCCAGATAACCGGGAAACTGGTACACCGGCGTGCGCCTGAACGCCGTTCCCGGCGACAACGCTTGTCCTGCTTGATGATCCGGCAACGACTTGTCGCGGTTGGTGATCGTCCACAGCGTCGGGCATTTGTTGATCTTGGCGGTGGTCAGCCACACCGCCACGTGGCCGTCCCACAGTGTGCCGACCTTGGGTCCGTAGGCGCCGCGTTCGACGTCGATCAGCGACCGGAACGCGGCCGGGCGGGTGGCCAGCAGCGCCCGGATCGGCCCCGGTCGCCAGGGCACGGTGTTGTCCACCAGGAGGCAGTCTCCCGGCGCGGCATGGGCGCTGATGACGTCGGCGACCTGGCTGTAATCCCAGCCTTCCTTGGCGTAGGGTCCACGCTGGGTGAAGTAGTAGTTCGGGAACGCGGCGACGGCGAAGAGCACGACCACCCCGGTGATGAGCCAGGGCTCGCGGGCCACGGTGACGATGCAGATGGCCAGGATGATCGCCGCTCCGGGCGCGGTCAGGATCAGGTAGCGCGGGTAGTAGATGGGTTCGACGGCCACCGAGTAGATCAGGACGACGGTGGTGGGGATGACGACCCAGGCCGCGCCGGCCAGCAGCAGCGGGCGGGTGCCCTCGCCGGGCCACGGCGCGCCGGCCAACCGCACCACGACCGCGGCTGCGACGACCACACCCGAAAGGATGGCGAACGGAACGCTGTGGTCGAAGTACTGCCGATGCACCACATCGAGGAAGAGGTTTCGGTTCAGCCCGGAGATCCACCCGACCTGCCACACCTGTCCGTGCGCGAACAGGACGAAGGGCGTCATGGCCCCGACCGCGGCCACCGAGGCGACCGTCCACCGGATCACGGCACCTTTCCGCGCCGTCGCGGGCGCCAGCAGCGGTAGCAGCGCGGCGTACACGGGCACCAGCAGTCCCAGGTTGATGCTGATCAAGATCGACAGCATCAGCCCCAACGCATACAGCAGCCACAGCCACGGCTTGTTGCGCCGCACCGCGGCGACCAGCAGCACCGTCAGCCAGACCGCAGCCGTCACCGAGAGTGCAGAGGAGCGCGCCTCGATGCCCGCCCAGGTCACCCGAGGCAGGATGGCAAAGACGGCTCCCGCACACAATGCGGTGCTGCGGCCGGAAAACTGTTTCGCGAACACGACGACGCCGGCGGCGGCGGCTCCGATGGCCAGGCTGCTGGGTACCCGCGACCAGAACTCGGTCGGCGGGAAGATCGCGAACCAGCCATGCATCAGCAGGTAGTACAGGCCGTGCACGGCGTCGATATGACTCAGCAGGTTCCACAACTCCGGCAGGGTGCGCCGTGCCGAAGCCGAGATCGTCGCACCCTCGTCGAACCACAGCGACGGCCGACCGGCCCAGGCTCCGCTCACGACCATAGCCAGCAAAGCGACCGCCCAGGGGTCGAGGCGCCGGCCCGGGGCATGCGAGTGCGCAGCCTCGCCCGCCAGCGGCGCCGCGTCCTGATCGAGGGTCGGTGCAGACATGATGCCTGTCACTGTAGGTCGCCGGCGATGATTCCGGTCACCAGCCGTCGTCTCGCCACCCGGCCGGCGTCGGGGCGCACCGCCGCCGGTGCCACCTCGAATGATCACCATATCTAGCTAAACACGTTGCGCCGCAGCCATTTTCAGAGCGACCCGGGACTGTCGATTGCGTTGCCGTCACCCACTGACGTTCTACGGCTGCCCGGCCCCGGCAACATGCGGATTGCGCCACGCCGCTGCGGTGTGGGTAATCTGACCCATCTGGATCAGGCAAAGCGATACTGTCTGGGGTTGGCGTAGCAACCGACACTGGGAGGGTAAATGGGCGCCTATCGGACCGTGGTGGTAGGAACCGACGGCTCGGACTCGTCGATGCGGGCAGTGGACCGGGCCGCACAGATCGCCGGGGCCGATGCCACGTTGATCATCGCATCGGCGTATCTGCCTCAACACGAGGACGCCCGAGCCGCCGACGTCCTCAAGGACGAAAGCTACAAGGTGACGGGCACCGCCCCGATCTACGAGATCCTGCACGACGCCAAGGAACGGGCGCACAACGCCGGCGCGAAGAACGTCGAGGAACGCGCGATCGTGGGCGCTCCGGTCGACGCGCTGGTCAGCCTTGCCGAAGAAGCGAAGGCCGACCTGCTGGTGGTCGGCAACGTCGGCCTGAGCACGATCGCGGGGCGGTTGCTGGGTTCGGTGCCGGCCAACGTCTCGCGGCGGGCCAAGGTCGACGTGCTCATCGTGCACACCACTTAGGCTCTCTAGCCGGGCCAAACTGGCCGGCCGGGTGCTGGGGTGACCGAATTTCCGTTCGGCGCATTTTCACCGGTGGCTCGCGCAGACGGGGGGCGAACCCGCATCCCGGAGCGCTTCGTTTGATGCGGTACGCCGGTGAGAACGATTTCGGCAGTACGCCTGGGAGCCTCGGCAAGCATCGGGAAGACGGCTGCCCGCCTGGGCAGCCGGACGTGTTTGCGGCCCCTCTGTACAGCGGACACGACCTGATCGGCAACCACCTCGCGGGGGACGTCGACCATGAGATGCATCCGGTAAAGGCGGCGGAAGGAGTCAGCGGTCGGCGGGTAATCCTCGGTGTGGGCCAGCAGGTCGGTGGGGATCGGCCCGAGTTCGACGAGGGTGGTGCGTACCGGCAAGCCGCGAAGGTCGGCTCTCAGGCCCGCGGTGAAATGAGAAAGGGCCGCTTTGGAAGCCGAGTAGGTCACCAGCCCCGGCAGGGCGACACAGCCCCCCATCGAGGAGACGTTGACGATGTGCCCGTAGCCGCGGCGAAGCATCCGGGGGATCGCCTGCCGGCACAGTTCGGCCGGGGCGAGGTAGTTGACCTCGGTCACTCTTCGCAAGTCATCGTCGGGTGCGTCGGTAAAGCTACCCGTGCTGTTGTCGATGCCGGCATTGTTGACGAGGACGTCGATCGGCCCGACTTCGCCTTCAACCCGGCTGATCAGGGTTGCGACCTGACCGGGGTCCGACAAGTCGGCAACGTGGGCAGAACCGCCAAGCTCGACGGCCAGCGCGTGGAGAGCCCCTTCGCTTCGCGCGACGAGCGCTACGGTTGCCCCGGCGCCGACGAAAGCGTGGGCGAGGGCTTCTCCGATACCACGCGAAGCTCCGGTGATGAGGACCCGTTTTTGCGCTAGCTCCATGACATCTCCTGCTTTCGGCGAAGAGCACGCTTATGCCATCACCGGTCGCTTCCCATTCCGGCGGGCGAGGGACTGACGCGTCTTGCGTGGCGGTCTGGCAGCAGGGACCGGATCGAATGCGGCGGGATCCTCGAGATACTGGCGAAACACCCGGGCCATCGTCGCCGCCTGGTAACCGTCGATGAACCGGTGGTCCAGACCGATCGTCAACGGCAGCACCGGGCGTACCACCGGTTGACCGTCTTCGGCGAGCACCTTGTCGGTCACGGCCCCGATCAGGATCCCGAATGGCACGTGGCAAAACGTCGGCCAGGGAGCGGCGGCCGTGTCCAGGCCGTAGGTGCCCACGTTGCTGACGAGTATCGAACCGTAGGGACGGGCCTCGAGCCCGAGGAAGGGCAGGGGCAGCTGGAGACTTTCGGTAACGAACGCGATCGCATCCATCACCGGGCGCAGCAGCAGCGGCGGAAGGCCTTTGACCATGGTCTTGGCTTGCTTGAACTGTGGATCTTCGTTGTGGCGGATGCGTGCGGCACGATCAGCCAGTTCTTTGGCGATGACCCAGGGCGGCTTCTCGTTGATGCGACGCACGACGGCACCGGAAAGATCCGTCCGGGCCGCTTCGACTCCCGTCACCACGTCTGTCCGCAGCGACACGACGAAAAAGCAGTCGATTGTCGGGGATGGCAGGAAGCTGCCGAACACCACGCGGCCATTGAGGCCGGGCAGCGCTTCGACGACTTTGCCCGCCGCCCGGCCCACCAGATCCACGGGGGTGACATGCTGGCCCGTGGCCTCGCGGACCCGGGCGATGTAGTCCAGCAGCCGCGAAGCATCGATTTCGGCCGTCGCCCAGATGATCGGGTCCTTTCTGGGGCGCCAGGTAGCCATGGCGATCTTGCGCCAAACGGAGAACGGGACAGATGACGGTGCCCACATCGTCGGAGCTCCATTCCTACGCGCTACGACCGGCGCCTACCTCACTTCACGCCGGGCTTCGTGCCGATTGTGCGCTGCCGGCGGGTTGCCGACGAGGGAACAAGGTCCCCTTCAGCCACTGTCTTCTGGCCTTGTTCTGACCGTATGTCAGCGCGAAGTGTCGTTCACCAGCCGCGGTCGCGCCACTCCTGAAGGTGAGGGCGTTCGATGCCCAGCACGGTGTCGTCACCATGGCCGGGGTAGATGACGGTGGAGTCGGCGTACACGTCGAACACCCGGGTGGTGACGTCGGTGAGCAGCTGGGTGAAATCGCCGGGCTGCCAGGTCTTGCCCACCCCACCGGGAAACAGGCAGTCGCCGGTGAACAACTGTGTGACCCCGCCGGTCGCGGCTCCCTCGAGCGCCAGCGCGACCGATCCTGGTGTGTGCCCGCGCAAGTGGATGACATCGAACGTCAGCTCGCCGATCTGGACGGTGTCGCCGTTGGCCAGGAAACGATCGGGCCTGACCGGCAGCGGTTCTGCGTCGATTTGGTGGGCGGCGGTGGGGGCACCGGTGGCTTCGGCCACCGCCTGCAGTGCTTGCCAATGGTCGAAGTGCTGATGACTGGTGACGATCAACGAAAGTTTCGGCGCATACCGCCGGATCAGGTCGATGAGGACGTCGGCGTCATTGGCGGCGTCGATCAGTAGCGTTTCGCCGGTCGCAGCACACGTCACCAGGTAGGCGTTGTTGTCCATAGGCCCCACCGACGCCTTGAGGATGGTGGCGCCGGGCAGCGTGCGTCGGGCCGCCGTCCCCGGGTCGACGTGTCCGGTGTAGTCGTGATCGACGGTGGTCATGTGCGCCACTCTCCCCAGCAAGCGGTGGTACCCGCGACTATCGCGGCTGCCCCGGCATTATCGTTGTCGGCGCAGGTCATAGGCGTCACCTTACTGGTCCCCGAATGCTCGTCGGTATGGGCACATAGCATGGGGAACGAACTCCGTCTCTAGAAGGAATCCGTCAGTGAAAGGGCCTGGGTGGCTGAGCGCCTGATCGTCAAGGGTGCGCGCGAACACAACCTGCGCAGTGTCGACCTCGACCTGCCCCGCGACGCGATGATCGTCTTCACCGGACTGTCCGGATCCGGTAAATCGTCGCTGGCCTTCGACACCATCTTCGCCGAGGGTCAGCGGCGCTACGTGGAATCCCTGTCGGCGTATGCCCGTCAGTTCCTCGGGCAGATGGACAAGCCGGACGTCGACTTCATCGAGGGGCTTTCCCCGGCGGTGTCCATCGACCAGAAGTCCACCAACCGCAACCCGCGGTCGACGGTCGGCACGATCACCGAGGTGTACGACTACCTGCGGCTGCTGTACGCCCGTGCCGGCACGCCGCACTGTCCGGTCTGCGGGGAGCGGATCGCGCGCCAGACGCCCCAGCAAATCGTCGACCAGGTGCTGGCCATGGCGGAGGGCACCCGCTTTCTGGTGCTGGCGCCGGTGGTGCGCACCCGTAAGGGCGAGTTCGCCGACCTGTTCGACAAGCTCAACGCCCAGGGCTACAGCCGCGTCCGGGTCGACGGTGTCGTGCATTCCTTGACCGATCCGCCGAAGCTGAAGAAGCAGGAAAAGCACGACATTGAGGTCGTGGTGGATCGTCTCACCGTCAAAGCCGCGGCAAAGCAGCGGCTCACCGATTCGGTGGAGACCGCGCTGAACTTGGCTGACGGCATCGTGGTGCTGGAGTTCCCCGACCACGAGCCGGGCGCGCCGCACCGTGAGCAGCGGTTCTCCGAGAAGCTCGCCTGCCCCAACGGGCATGCCCTGGCCGTGGACGACCTGGAACCGCGGTCGTTCTCGTTCAACTCGCCCTACGGGGCCTGCCCCGAATGCAGCGGTCTGGGCATCCGCAAGGAGGTCGACCCGGACCTGGTGGTGCCCGACCCGGAACGCACCCTGGCCGAGGGTGCGGTTGCCCCGTGGTCGACGGGCCACACTGCGGAATACTTCATCCGGATGATGGCCGGGCTCGGCGAGGCGATGGGTTTCGACGTCGACACTCCCTGGCGCAAGCTGCCGGCCAAGGCGCGCAAGGCGATTCTGGAAGGCTGCGACGAGCAGGTGCACGTGCGCTACCGCAACCGGTACGGACGCACCCGGTCGTACTACGCCGATTTCGAAGGCGTGCTGGCGTTTTTGCAGCGAAAGATGTCGCAGACCGAGTCCGAGCAGATGAAAGAACGCTACGAGGGCTTCATGCGCGACGTGCCGTGCCCGGAATGCGAAGGCACCCGGCTCAAGCCGGAAATTCTGGCGGTGACGCTGGCCGGGCGGGAGCTCGGCCCCAAGTCGATCGCTGAGGTCTGCGAACTGTCGATCGCGGAGTGCGCGGACTTTCTTCAGCGGCTCTCCCTGGGTCCGCGTGAGCAGGCGATCGCGGGGCAGGTCCTCAAGGAGATCCAGTCGCGGCTCGGGTTTCTGCTTGATGTCGGGCTCGAATACCTGTCGCTGTCGCGCGCGGCGGCCACCCTGTCCGGGGGTGAGGCGCAACGCATCCGGCTGGCCACCCAAATCGGTTCCGGTCTGGTGGGCGTGCTGTATGTGCTCGACGAGCCCTCTATCGGCCTGCATCAGCGCGACAACCGTCGTCTCATCGAAACCCTGACCCGCTTAAGGGATTTGGGCAACACCCTGATTGTCGTCGAGCATGACCAGGACACCATCGCGCACGCCGACTGGATCGTCGACATCGGGCCGGGCGCCGGCGAGCACGGCGGCCGCATCGTGCACAGCGGACCGTACGACGAACTGCTGGCCGATGCGAACTCGATCACCGGAGCCTATCTTTCGGGGCGGGAAAGCATAGATATTCCGGCGATCCGTCGACCTGCCGACCCGCGGCGTCAGCTCACCGTTGTCGGAGCACGCGAACACAACCTGCGCGGCATCGACGTGTCTTTCCCGC
Organism: Mycobacterium pseudokansasii; assembly: GCF_900566075.1. Classification (NCBI taxonomy): domain Bacteria; kingdom Bacillati; phylum Actinomycetota; class Actinomycetes; order Mycobacteriales; family Mycobacteriaceae; genus Mycobacterium; species Mycobacterium pseudokansasii. Next base: position 2,897,492 of record NZ_UPHU01000001.1, read on the forward strand.
TCGGTGTGCTGACGTCGGTGACCGGGGTGTCCGGGTCGGGCAAGTCGACGCTGGTCAACGACATCCTGGCGGCGGTATTGGCCAACCGGCTCAACGGGGCCCGCCAGGTTCCCGGCCGGCATACCCGGGTCACCGGACTGGACCACCTTGACAAGCTGGTGCGGGTGGACCAATCGCCGATCGGTCGCACGCCGCGGTCCAACCCGGCCACCTACACCGGGGTGTTCGACAAGATCCGCACCCTGTTCGCCGCCACCACCGAGGCCAAGGTCCGCGGCTACCAACCGGGCCGATTCTCGTTCAACGTCAAGGGCGGTCGCTGCGAGGCCTGCACCGGCGACGGCACCATCAAGATCGAGATGAACTTCCTGCCCGACGTGTACGTGCCCTGCGAGGTGTGCCAGGGCGCCCGCTACAACCGGGAGACTCTCGAGGTGCACTACAAGGGCAAAACCATCTCCGAGGTGCTGGACATGTCGATCGAGGAAGCTGCACAGTTCTTCGAGCCGATCACCGGCATTCACCGCTATCTGAAGACCCTCGTCGACGTCGGCCTGGGCTACGTCAGGCTCGGCCAGCCCGCGCCGACGCTGTCCGGCGGTGAGGCGCAGCGGGTCAAGCTGGCCTCCGAGTTACAGAAACGCTCGACCGGGCGCACCATTTACATCCTCGACGAACCCACCACCGGCCTGCATTTCGAGGACATCCGCAAGCTGCTCAAAGTGATCAACGGTCTGGTCGACAAGGGCAATACGGTCATCGTCATCGAACACAACCTGGACGTGATCAAGACCTCGGACTGGATCGTCGACATGGGACCGGAGGGTGGCGCGGGGGGCGGAACCGTTGTCGCCCAGGGCACTCCGGAGGATGTCGCCGCCGTGCCGGAAAGCTACACGGGCAAATTCCTGGCCGAAGTCGTCGACACCGGGAAGCCGGCGGGCCCACCCCGCTCGAACCGCCGACGCAAAGTCAGCGCCTGAGCCGGGTTCGGCCGCGACAGTTAGTCCGTTGCGACGACACGCCGCCGCAACGCTACTAGCGGTTGAAGTTTCGGCGTCGGCCAACACCGGCGGCGGTGACCAGACCTGGCGTCCCCTCCCGCCTACCGTGTCACTCATCGGTGCGCATCGACTCGCGGATTCGGGCCAGTCGTTCGGCGGCCGCGCGCTGGCGCTTCTCGTACTGCTCCTCGACGGATCGGCCCTGTGTCGTGTCGGCATCCAGTTCGGCCGCACCCATGGCCGTCGCGTATCGGGATTCGATCTTTTCCCGGACCGACTCGAAGGTCGGGACCCCCGCAGGGTCATATCCAGGGTCATATCCGGCGGTTGATCCGGCGTCGGACTGGTCGGCCTGGGCTGCTGGTTCGTCGGGCATGCCGCCACGTTACTGCGGCTGTGGATCACCGCCGCGCCGGCGATCGAGGTAACGGACCATCTGTGCCCAATACACCATGGTCAGCGTCATTTGCAGCGCGGTTGCGACAACCGCCGGCTTGAGTCGGCGGCGGCGGGCGGCGATCACCGCGCTCAGCGAAACGGCCGATGTCACCGCGCTGACCAGCATCGCCGCGTCAGCCGGACGCTCGGTGATCCACAGTTCCTCGCCCAACATCGCCCGCGTCGCCCAGGCTCGATGGTGTTTCGGCTTGCCGAAGACAACCGGATTGAGCACCAGCCACAATGCGATCACCGCCGCGTCGCTCCAGCGCCGCGTCCACATCGGCACCAGTACCAGCGGTGTGCTCGCCCAGCGCGTCCACGCGCTGCAGGGATTGCAGTGCCGCGCGAAGATCGCCCGTCGAACCCGCGCGACCGACGACAACGCGCCTACCGCCCGGCAGAGACGACCTGCGCGGCCGCACCGCCGGTGCCCGGTAACGAAATCCGAGGCACCTCCGGAGTGCCCAGCTGCCCGGCCAGCCAGGGCAGCGCCTGCACGAACGCCTGGTCGGCAAAGGGCCAATCGTGTTTGCCCGGTTGGGGGACCACCGCGCAATCAATGCCGTTGGTCCGGCCCAACGCGCACAGCGCATTGGCGGCCGCCGTCTGGTTGCTCGGATTTGCGGCGGCATCGCGCCCGGCCACCCGCATGGCGGCGGTGTCGACGATCGGAGTATCCCGACGCCCCGCCGGCTGACCAGGGACAGAGATGGCGAACCAACCCGAAACCCCGGTATACGGGCCGTGCCGGGTGATCACCGTCGTCGGATCGAATGCGGCCCAGGCGTCGGCGTTGCCGCCGAACAGCCTGGCGATGGTTTCCGCCTTGTTTCCCGCGTTCGGGTAGAAATCCCCGGCGACATCGACAAATGCGCTGAACAGATCGGGGTGCATGACCGTCAAATCCACGGCGCAAGTCCCGCCCATCGACCAGCCGACAATGCCCCAGTTGCGCTGCTGCGAGCTGACGCCGAATCTCGAGACCATATACGGCACGACGTCTTTGGTGAGATGGTCGGCCGCGTTGCCGCGTCGTCCATTGACGCATTCGGTGTCGTTGTTGAAGGCTCCGCCGGAGTCGACGAAGACCAGCACCGGCGCATTGCCATGATGGGCGGTGGCGAATTCGTCGACCGTCTGTACGGCGTTGCCGGCTCGCGTCCAGTCGGCGGGGGTGTTGAACTGGCCGCCGATCATCATCACGACAGGCAACCGCGGGGGCGGATCAGTCGCGAACCAAGCGGGCGGCAGGTACACCAGTTCCCCGCGATGTTTGAAGTGCGACGCCGTGGACGGGATGTTGACCGGCACCACGCTGCCGTGCGGCGGCCGGGTCCCCTTGCCGGCCATCGCGGCAACGCTGGCCGGATCCGCCTGATCGGGCAGCGGACCGGAGGTGAGCTGGTTCCATGCGGCCTCAACGGTCGGGAAATAGCCGACCCACAGGTTGAGCGCCAACGCCGCGCTGAGCACACATAGCGGCACCGCCATCAGCGATGCGCCGCGACCCCACCAGCGCGCACTGCGCCAGCCCAGGACCAGTACCGTCGCGGCCACGCCCGTCAAACCGGCCCAGACCCAGAGCGCGACCGGGGCCGGATCATTGGCCAGCCCGCCGAGATACCACCCGGTCCCGCAGGCCGTCGCACCGCCGACGGCCACCGCGGCCGATAGCCGACGCCACCGGCGAACGCGCGAGCCGATCGCCAACAGCAGGACGGTCGCGGTCACCAGCTGGACCGTGATCGGCAGCCAGCCGTACATCAGCGAGGTATGGGCGCTGGCCAGCGGTTGCGCCAAATACGCCGTCGACGCTGTCACAAGGACCATTGTGATCGCTTGTTAACCGTCCTGGAACGTGTTCATTGAATGTTCGCTGTGTATTCGCTGGTAGCTGTCGGACCGGGTTAATGCGGCTTCGCCAACGGAAATGGGAGTGTCTCGCGAATACTGCGTCCGGTGATCAGCATGACTACCCGGTCGACGCCCATGCCGAGGCCCCCGGTGGGCGGCATCGCATACTCCAAGGCCTGCAGAAAGTCCTCGTCGAGCTGCATTGCCTCGGGATCTCCACCGGCCGCCAGCAGCGATTGTTCGTGCAGACGACGTCGTTGCTCCACCGGGTCGGTGAGTTCGCTGTAGGCGGTAGCGAGCTCGATGCCCCAGGCCACCAGATCCCAGCGTTCGGCGACTCCGAGCTTGCTGCGATGCGGCCGCGTCAGCGGCGACACCGACGTGGGGAAGTCGATGTAAAACGTCGGCCGCTCGGTGCGGCTTTCCACCAGGTGCTCGTACAGCTCGAGCACCACGGCGCCGGCATCCCACTGCGCGCGATAGGGGATGTGGGCCGCATCGGACAACCTACGCAGCGTCGCCAAGTTGGTGTCGGCGTCAATGTGCTCACCGAGGGCTTCAGAAACCGCGTCGTGCACCGTCTTGACCGGCCAGACGCCGGAGATGTCGACCGGCTGCAAGCCGTCGGGGGTGGGCCGCATCGCGATCGGTGCACCGTTGGCGGCCTGAGCGGCGTCTTGGATGAGCTCGCGACAGCTGTCCAGCCACACCAGGTAATCCGCATGTGCTTGATAGGCCTCGAGCAAGGTGAACTCAGGGTTGTGACTGAAGTCGACGCCCTCGTTCCGAAAGGCCCGGCCCAGTTCGAATACTCGTTCCACGCCGCCGACGCACAGCCGCTTGAGGTACAACTCCGGCGCTATGCGCAGGAACAGGTCCATCGAATAACTGTTGATGTGCGTGACGAATGGTCTGGCGGCGGCTCCGCCGTGCACCTGCTGCAGGATGGGCGTCTCGACTTCGATAAAGCCCTTGGCGAACAGTGTTTCCCGGACCGAGCGCAGTACCGTGCTGCGTGCGGTGAGCAGGTCACGGGATTCGGCGTTGACCGCCAGATCGACATAGCGGGTCCGCACTCGGGCCTCGGGATCGGTCAACCCCTTCCACTTGTTCGGCAAGGGCCGCAGGCATTTACCGATCAGCCGCCAGCTGGACACGATCAGTGATCTGGTTCCCCGTTTGCTCGAGCCCATGTGCCCGGTCATCTCCACCAGGTCACCGAGGTCGATGATGGCGTTGAAATCCGCAGCGCGGCCCTGCTGCAGGCATGAATTATCAAGCAGCACTTGCATTTCACCGGTCCAGTCGCGCAGGTGCGCGAACAACACGCCGCCGTAATGGCGTACCCGCAGTATGCGTCCGGACACCGACAGCGTGGCCTTGTCGTCCGCGTCCATCGCCTGTGCGACTGTGTGACTGGGTGAACGGCCTACCGGATAGGCATCAATACCGTTGCGCCGCAAGGTTTTTAGCTTGTTCAGTCGAACCCGGACCTGCTCGGGCAGGCGACGCCCAACTTCGTCGTCGGTGAGGTCCACCTGCTGTAGCTCGGTGATATCGGGTGCCGAGCCGTCGGGATGTAACAATCCGGTGGCTGCCAGCGGTTCGGGCACCGCAGGGTGGTGCCCGGTGTGCGCTTTGTTGCGTCGGCTGAACGGTAAGACCAGGAAGCCCTCGGCGATCACCGAGGCGACACCCACCTTGGGTATCAGTCGCGCGTCCTCGTAACAGGCGTAGCGGGGCACCCATTCGGGTTGGTACTTCTGGTTGGACCGGTAGAGCGTTTCGATCTGCCACCAGCGGGAGAAGAAAATCAGCAGCCATCGCCACAGCCGGGCAACCGGGCCGGCGCCGAGTTGCGCGCCCTGTTCGAAGGCGGACCGAAACATCGCAAAGTTCAGCGAGATACGGCTGAGGCCAAGGCTTTCGGCGTGCAGCGCAAGCTCGCTGACCATGAGTTCGATGGTGCCGTTAGGCGATTCCGGAGAGCGACGCATCAAGTCCAGGGAGACGCCGGTGGTGCCCCACGGCACCAGCGACAGCATCGCCACCACCCGGTTGTCCGGGTCGAGCGCCTCGACGAGCAGACAGTCGGAGTCCGCCGGGTCGCCAAGGCGGCCCAGCGCCATCGAGAAGCCACGTTCGGTTTCGGTGTCGCGCCAGGCATCAGCGCGCGCGATGGTTTGTTCCATTTCCGCTGCAGAAATGTCGCGGTGTCGACGGACGCGCACCGTCAACCCGGCCCTGCGCGCCCGGGTCACGGCTTGGCGCACGCCGCGCATCTCCGGGCCGGACAACTTGAAATCTGCTGGCCGTAGAATCGCCTCGTCACCCAGCTCCAGCGCGTTCAGGCCCGCTTCGCGATATGTCTGAGCCCCTTGGGAACTGGCGCCCATGACGCCGGGGGACCAGCCGTAGGTCTGGCACAGCCGTAACCATGCATCGATGGCTTGCGGCCAAGCCCGGGGGTCGCCCACCGGGTCGCCGCTGGCCAGACAGACTCCGATCTCGACGCGGTAAGTGACGGCGGCGCGGCCACTGGGCGCGAATACCACCGACTTGTCGCGACGAGTGGCGAAGTAGCCCAGTGAGTCGCTGTTGCCGTACAACTCCAGCAATCCGCGGATGGCCGACTCGTCTTCTCCGGTCAGTGCGTTGTCGGCGCGTTGCGACTGGAACAGCACGATGGTGGCCGCGATCAGGGCGAAGGCGCCGAACAGACCGAAGATGGCGTTGAGGAAGACGTGCGGCCGCCCGGTGAACAGGTCGGGATCGGCGAGCGCGAATCCGATCACCCGGTTGGCCACGTAGGGTAGCCGGTCGGGCGCCGCAAGCGATCCGGGAAACAGTTCTACCAAGCCCCAGGAAATCAGGATTCCGATGGTTCCACCGGCTAACAGCACGGCGGCCGCTTTGAACAATGCGCCCCTGCGCACCTTGGCCCAGAACTCGCGATAACCCAGCACCAGCACGACAATCGCGACCACGTGGACCGCGAAACCGAGGTTCTCACCGAAGTTTTCGGCTGCGGTATTGCCACCGGCGGCGATATCGGCGGCGTTCAAGAAGGCGGCAAGCACCATGTTTCCCAGCAACAGCAACCAGGCAATTCGTTTGCGTGCGGTCAGCGCTGCGGCCAGCAAGGCCAGCACGAACGACCACGCGAAGCTGGTGTCGGGAAAGTTGAACAGGTAGCTGTTGATGAACTCCCGTGGAACCTTGATGAGCCAGCGAATCAGCGGCGACATGCTCGCCAGCAGCGACAGCGTCGCGATGACTCCGACGGTCCAGCCTGCTGCTGCGGGAACCCAGTGATACCGGGAGGCGGGCCCGCTCTCCATCGAGCGAGGCTTTGCGATGGTCACAAACCGCGAGGATATTCGCTCAAACCGGGAAAATCCTGGCGACCGGGTGGCTGGATTGCACCTGCTCAGCGCGCTTGGGCCGGCGCGACGGCCGGCTCGCTGCCCGGAGGACGGGTCTTGGCTGTTAAACTGGCTGCTGCGACCATCCCGGCGAAGGCCAGGAACAGTTAAGTGGAGTCCCACTCCCACCGCTAGCCACGAAAAGGTCGAACGCTTTTTCAAGGTTGCGCGGTCCGGTCACAGGCATTATTTGCGATGCCTGTTCTGCGCGTGGCGCAGGCGGCTGGAGTTGTCTCGAGCCGCGATCGGTCGGCATTGGGCCCTGCTTAGGCAGGGCTTTTTTGCTGATGGCTGGTGTATCCCACTGCTGATTCCGGCCCGTCCGGGCCCTGGCTGCAGCGGAAGAATGCCAACAAGGGAGGCCACATCAGCACTGAGACCCGCGTCAACGAGCGCATTCGCGTACCTGAAGTTCGTTTGATCGGCCCAGGGGGGGAACAGGTAGGCATCGTGCGTATCGAAGACGCACTCCGCGTTGCCGCGGACGCCGATCTCGACCTTGTCGAAGTTGCCCCGAATGCCAGACCGCCGGTCTGCAAGATCATGGACTACGGCAAGTACAAGTACGAGGCGGCGCAGAAGGCGCGCGAATCCCGCCGGAACCAACAGCAGACCGTCGTCAAAGAACAAAAGCTGCGACCCAAGATCGACGATCACGATTACGAAACCAAGAAAGGCCACGTGGTGCGTTTTTTGGAGGCCGGATCGAAGGTCAAGGTCACCATCATGTTTCGTGGACGCGAGCAGTCGCGGCCCGAATTGGGCTATCGGTTGCTGCAGCGACTGGGTGCCGACGTTGCCGACTACGGATTCGTCGAAACGGCGCCCAAACAGGACGGGCGCAACATGACGATGGTGCTGGCACCCCACCGCGGCGCGAAAACTCGCGCCAGGGCGCGGCATGGGGAGGGACCAGCGGGCGGCGACATCAAACCTTCATCGAACTAACTCGCTAGCCCAACCAGAACTCACCAGGACTGAGGAAAAATGCCCAAGGCCAAAACTCACAGCGGCGCCTCGAAGCGGTTCCGCCGCACCGGTACCGGAAAGATCGTCCGGCAAAAAGCCAACCGCCGGCATCTGCTCGAGCACAAACCGTCGACCCGAACCAGGCGTCTGGAAGGTCGTACGGCGGTGGCGGCCAACGACACCAAGCGGGTCAATTCGCTGTTGAACGGTTAGCCGGCGCCCCGCACGACCGGCTGGCGCCGGTACCTGACCAAGCACGTCCGAGTCCGAACGAGAGTAGGAACAATCCATGGCACGCGTAAAGCGGGCAGTCAACGCCCACAAGAAGCGGCGCTCCGTCCTGAAGGCCTCGAAAGGTTATCGGGGCCAGCGGTCCCGGCTCTACCGCAAAGCCAAAGAACAGCAGCTGCATTCGCTGAGTTACGCCTACCGCGACCGTCGCGCCCGTAAGGGCGAGTTCCGGAAATTGTGGATCTCGCGGATCAACGCCGCGGCGCGTGCCAACGACATCACCTACAACCGGCTGATCCAAGGCCTGAAGGCCGCCGGTGTCGAGGTGGACCGCAAGAACCTCGCCGATATCGCGGTCACCGATCCGACGGCGTTCACCGCGCTCGTGGAGGTCGCCCGGGCGGCCCTGCCCGAAGACGTCAACGCGCCCTCCGGAGAGGCCGCTTAGGCGCACCGCGTTCCGGTGCTCACCGAACGATCGGCCAGGGTTGCCGCCGCGGTCAAATTGCATCGCCACGTCGGCCGGCGTCGTGCAAATCGATTTCTCGCCGAAGGCCCCAACCTGGTCGAGGCCGCGTCGGCGCGCGGGCTGGTTCGGGAGGTGTTTGTCACCGAGGTCGCGGCGCAACGGCACGAGACCTGGTTGACCGCGTATGACGCGCCGGTCCATCTGGTGACCGAGCGTGCCGCAAAAGCCTTGTCCGACACGGTTACCCCGGCGGGACTGGTCGCGGTGTGTGACATGGCGACGACCCGCCTGGATGATGTGCTGACCCGCTCACCGCGGCTCATCGCGACGGCCGTGGAGATCAGCGAGCCGGGTAACGCGGGCACGCTGATCCGCATCGCCGACGCGATGGGGGCCGCGGCCGTGATTCTTGCCGGACACAGCGTCGACCCCTACAACGGCAAGTGTTTGCGCGCGTCCGCGGGCAGCATCTTCAACATCCCCGTCGTCGTCGCAACCGATCCGCACGCCGTCGTCGCGTCGTTGCGGGGCGCGGGGTTGCAGGTGCTGGCCAGCGCGGTGGATGGCGAGACGTCCCTCGACGATGCCGATCAACTGCTGGGCCTCCCGACGGCATGGCTGTTCGGCCCCGAATCACGCGGGCTGTCCGCCGACGTCGCCGGCGAAGCGGACCACCGGGTGCGCATCCCGATGTCGGGCGGCGCGCAGAGCCTGAACGTCGCCGCGGCCGCGGCCATCTGCTTGTACCAGAGCGCCCTGGCGCTCGGCTCTGCTCGCTGAGATCGATGCGGCGCCTTATTGCGACGTCTTATGCGGCCCGAGCCGCCCGGCCCCGGCCCCGGGCCGGGCGCAGGCCGGCCAGCGAGAGCGTGGTGTGCACCAACGATCCAGCCCGCTCCATGATCAGCCGGGCCGGCTCCAGCGGGAACGGGGCGAATCCGCGTGCGCGCGGTGGGAAGTAATGCATAGGCAATCCGCGGCGGTCCCGTGGCGGAGCCACGAAGGCGGGCGCTTCGACCAGCGGCGCGTCACTTCGGGTCCGGCCCTCTTCCCGGCGGTAGGCGGCCAGCGCGCGGGGATGCAGTCTGATCTCGTCGGGCACCGCCAGGAAGACCAGCTCCACCAGCTTCCCGAACAGGCGCAGCAATACCTCGTCGCCCGGGGTCCAATGCATGCCCGCCTTCTCCCGCACGGCCGGATCGAACAAGCCGGCCGCAATCCAGCGCTGACCGGCAACCAGGGGCTTGAACATCTGGTCCCAGAGGGGCGTGGGCATGAGTACGAACTTCGGCTTGGGAATGCGCATGTGGAAGATGTCCAGCGTGGCCTGGTTGATCTCGAGTTCCTCCCGGCAGACCCGGGCCCAGTACTCCTGAAACTCTTCCCACGACTTGGGGACCGGCCGCATGCTCATGCCGTACATCCGGTACCACCGCACGTGCTCATCGAATAGTTGGCGCTTTTCGGCCTCGGTTAAACCTCCGCAGAAGTATTCGGCGACTTTGACGACGAGCATGAAGAACGTGGCGTGTGCCCAGTAGAAGGTCTCCGGGTTCAAGGCGTGATAGCGACGACCCTCGGCGTCGACTCCTTTGATCGTGTGGTGATAGCCCTTGATCTGCTCGCCGGTCCGGGCCGCTCGGTCGCCGTCGTAGACGACGCCCATGATGGGATACACCGACCGGGCCACCCGCTGCAGTGGTTCCCGCAGCAGGATCGAATGCTCCGTGACGCCGGCGCCCAGTTCCGGATACATGTTCTGGATCGCGCCGATCCACACGCCCATCATTCCGGTCCGCAGGTCACCGAAGTATTTCCAGGTCAGCGAATCGGGTCCGAGTGGCTCGACTGGTGTCGTCGATGTGGCAGTCATCGCGGCCTCCACGCGCTCGATGTGCGCTCACGATAAACGGTGACAACATACGTTGTCTACGGTTTCGGCGAGCGCCCCGGCACCCGTAATCGGGTGTCCATAGCGGCGTGGCGCCCGCGTGACCAGGGTTGTTTGTCGCAGCGCGTGACATGGTGCCGACCACCCGCGAGCTCGTGCCCTCGGACCCGGCGGCCGGGTCGACTACGTCGCGAGCCGCGGATGCGACCGACCGGATGGGATGAACGCGCGACGGCCCACCGGGATGTTGCCGGCTGCCATAAAACAGTTCCGATCGGACGGTTAACATCCGCGGGAACGGGGATGTTGGCCTTGTTTACTTCTCGTCACGTTGACTTCGAGCTGGTGCGGCGAGGCGCCGGGTGTTGCTGGAAGGGCCGAAAAAGGGCTAACCAAAAGGCGATTGCCGGGAGTAGAGTTTCTTTCCTGAAGACTACTCGGTGATTTTCTTCTTGAGTCAAGCAAGGAGGCCCGGCTTTGTCGATTCTCAATGTGGTACCGGACGTTATGAACGCGGCGGCGGGAAATTTGGCGGAAATTGGTTCCGCAATGAGCGCGGCCAATGCGGCGGCGGCCCCGCCCACAACAGGGCTGGTGGCCATGGCGGCAGATCAGGTGTCGGCGGCTGTCACGGCGGTATTCGCGACACATGCCCAGGACTATCAAGCGCTGAGCGCGAAGATGGTGGCGGTTCACGACCAGTTCGTCCGTACTTTGAGTAATGGCGCGGGTGCGTACCTCGGCGCCGAGATCGCCAACGCCGAGCAGAATCTGCTGAACGCGGTGAATGGACCCGCGCTGTCGTTGCTTGGCCATCCGTTGCTGGGGACCGTCGCAGGTTCTGGTGCCGCTGCCGCCACTGGCGGCAGCGGCACCAGCGCGACTGCCGCCAGTGCGCAGAGCGCCGGCTGGAGTGTCGGTGCGGGGCTCAGCTCGGCCACTGGTGCGACGGCCACTGGTGCGACGGCCACTGGTGCGACGGCCACTGGTGCGACGGCCACTGGTGCGACGGCCACTGGTGCGACGGCCACTGGTGCGACGGCCACCGGTACCACGGCCACCGGTACCACGGCCACTGGTGCGACGGCCACTGGTGCGACGGCCACCGGTACCACGGGCGGCGGCGCAATGGTGCCGCTGGCCGGCCTGACCGCTCCCGTGAGTGTTCCGCTGGTGAGTACCAGCACCCCGTTCGGTCCGGTGGCGCTCACGCTCAACGGGACCGTGGACCTTACTACCTTTCAAGTAGCCTTGGACTCCGGCTCCATCGCCTTACCTCCGCCGCTTGCGCTCGGCATTGACGCGTTGGGCCCGTATTACCTCGCGGCGACCGCGCTCCAAAATAGCGCCACAGCGTTCGGCAACGCGATGTCAAGCGGGAATCCGTTGGCGGCGGCAGGCACGCTGTTCTTTGCTCCCGTCAATGCCGTAAACAGCTTCCTTTTCGGCCACGACACCATAACGCAGTCGATGGCGGCGCCGGCGGGGCTTGGTTACTCGGATGTGGCGTTCAGCGTTCCGGTTGGCGGGCTGTTGTCTCCCCTTCAGCCCTTCACGCTTACGCTCACGCCGACCAGCGGAACGCCCACGTCGATTGCATTGGGCGGAACACAGGTCGGCGGCCTTGTTCCCGGCTTGTTGGGGTTGTTCTCCGGTTTCTAGGTTGCTGATCGTCCGGGGCGCTGGCGGGACGACTGTGATTGCCTGGCTCAGCCCATAGCACCTACCCTTGCGAGGTGGAGGTCGGGGCTGGCGAAGGGGAGTCCGGCGTGCCCGACGAGACAGCGACTGCGCTCGCGTCGTCGGCTCCGCGTCGGCGTTCTCCGGGGCATTGGCTGCGCTCCACCAACCACAGCCCGGGCGTCGTGGCGTTCATTCGGCGGGCGCGACGGCTGTTGCCCGGCGATCCCGAGTTCGGCGATCCGCTGTCCACCGCGGGTGACGGCGGTCCGCGGGCCGCGGCACGGGCTGCCGACCGGCTGCTGGGGGACCGTGATGCGGCCTCGCGCGAAGTCAGCCTGGGCGTGCTGCAACTGTGGCAGGCATTGACTGAGGCAGTTTCCCGCCGTCCGGTGAATCCCGAGGTGACGCTGGTCTTCACCGACCTGGTGGGTTTCTCGACCTGGTCGCTGCAGGCCGGTGATGATGCCACTTTGGCGCTGCTGCGCCAGGTGGCCCGGGCTGTCGAGCCCCCGCTGCTGGACGCCGGGGGCCACATCGTCAAGCGGATGGGCGACGGCATCATGGCCGTATTTCGCAATCCGGCTGTAGCCGTCCGCGCCGTGCTCGCCGCTCGGGAGGCGTTGAGTGCAGTCGAGGTGGCGGGTTACACGCCGCGGATGCGGGTCGGCATCCATACCGGCCGGCCGCAGCGACTGGCCTCTGACTGGCTCGGTATCGACGTCAACATCGCCGCTCGCGTTATGGAACGCGCCACAAAAGGTGGCATCATGATATCGAGTCCCACCCTGGACTTGATTCCACAAAGCGAGTTGGACGCACTGGGTGTCGTCGCCAAGCGGGCACGTCGGCCGATGTTTTCCAGCAAGCTCACCGGCATTCCACCGGACTTGGCGATTTATCGCCTCAAACCTCGTAAGGAGCTGCCAGCTTTTGGTGACGCTCCCGAGACAGAACAGCAGGCATAGTAGATGTCGATGACTCATCGCATTTGGGCACTCGTGTACCGGCTCGGCCGGGTCCGGTTCACGCTTGGCTATCTGGCAGCTCTTGCGTCGGTCAGCATCGCGATCTTGATGCTCGGTCCGCATGCCCACGAGCAGGTCATTCGGCATGCCAGTACAAACCTGCACAACCTGTCACACGGTCGCCTGGGCACTCTGTGGAATAGCGCCTTCGTGATCGCCGAGGGGCCGCTGTACTTCTGGCTGCCGTGTCTGGCCTGTCTGCTCGCGCTTGCCGAACTGCACCTGCATACCGGACGGTTGACCCTCGCGTTCGTCGTAGGCCATCTCGGGGCCACCTTGCTGGTGGCGGCCGCGTTGGCCGGCGCGGTCGAGTTCGGCTGGCTGCCGTGGTCGATCACCCGGGTCAGCGACGTCGGGATGAGCTACGGCGCCCTTGCGGTGGTCGGAGCGCTCACCGCGACGATCCCCGGCCGCTGGCGGCCGGCATGGATCGGCTGGTGGGTGTCGCTGGCCGTGACGACCGCGATCGCCGGCGGTGATTTCACCGACTCCGGCCACGCCCTTTCGCTCTTGCTGGGCATGCTGGTGACCATGCGGTTCGATCGGCCGGTTCGCTGGACGCCGCCGCGGTATGCGTTGCTCACGGTCTCGTCCGGGTTCGGCTTTCTACTGCTGGCTCACACCGGCTGGACATCGGTGAGCGGTGTTGCCGTGGGCGCGCTGGGCGCGGGCGTGGCCTACGCGTTTGCCCGTTGGCGGACCATGCGGGTCGTACCGGCTCAAGCATGACGCGTGGCCGGGCCGGACGGGTGTCCCGATAGGACGTTGGCCGGTGGCGGGGGGACTTCTCAACGAACTCCGGGTGGTCTGGAACCATGCCCTTGCGGATGCGGACCACCGTAGGGCCTATCCTCGCGGACGCCGAGTAAGGCCTACGGCGAGGCGACGGTTGACTCGCTGCCACCGGCGAGGGCGGACGGTCTCGATGATGTGGCACGCGGGTCCGGCCCCCGGGGCGTTTGCCCAATGGGCGTCACCAAAACGAGCCGATCGATGACTTATGATCGGCAGTTGCGTCATACCCGTGCCGTGAACCCACCCCGCGACGATGTGAGCCCCGTTAGGGCCCACCCGCTGGCCGGGTGACGGACCGAGGTGGGTGTCCCCCCTGGGGGAGAGCCGGGCAGTTATACCTAGCCTCGTCAGCAAGGAGAGTGTCGCCGCGTGGGTGAGCAACCCGTCGATCTGTCGCCGGAGGCATTGGCCAAGGCGGTCAACGCCGCCCAGCAGGCTATTGCGCTAGCCGACAGTCTTGAGGCGCTGGCGCGCACCAAGTCCGAGCACCTTGGGGACCGTTCGCCGCTGGCGCTGGCCCGGCAAGCGCTGGGCAAGTTGCCCAAGGAGGAGCGTGCCGATGCCGGCCAGCGCGTGAACGTCGCCCGCGGCGATGCTCAGCGCAGCTACGACGAACGTTTGGCGGCGCTGCGGGCCGAACGTGACGCTGCTGTGCTGGCCGCCGAGGGTATTGACGTCACGCTGCCGTCGACCCGGCAGCCGACCGGCGCCCGGCATCCGATCACGATCTTGGCCGAGCACATCGCCGACACCTTCATCGCCATGGGGTGGGAGCTGGCCGAAGGACCGGAGGTCGAAAGCGAGCAGTTCAACTTCGATGCCCTCAACTTCCCGCCGGACCACCCCGCGCGCAGCGAGCAAGACACCTTCTATATCGCGCCTGAGAATTCGCGGCAGCTGCTGCGCACCCACACGTCACCGGTACAGGTGCGCACCCTACTGGAGCGCGCATTGCCCGTCTACATCATCTCGATCGGCCGGACCTTCCGCACCGACGAACTCGATGCCACCCACACGCCGGTGTTCCATCAGGTCGAGGGATTGGCGGTGGATCGCGGCCTCACCATGGCGCACCTGCGCGGGACGCTGGACGCCTTCGCCCGGGCCGAGTTCGGGCCGTTGGCGCGCACCCGGATCCGGCCGCACTTCTTCCCCTTCACCGAACCGTCCGCCGAGGTCGATGTGTGGTTCGCCAACAAGAAGGGTGGCGCCGACTGGGTGGAATGGGGTGGCTGCGGAATGGTGCATCCAAACGTATTGCGGGCCGCCGGAATTGACCCGGAGATTTACTCGGGCTTCGCGTTCGGGATGGGTCTTGAGCGAACCCTGCAGTTCCGCAACGGGATTCCCGACATGCGCGACATGGTCGAGGGCGACGTCCGGTTCTCGTTGCCGTTCGGGGTGGGTGCCTGATGCGCGTTCCGTATAGCTGGCTGCGCGAGGTGGTTTCGGCCGGAGCGCCGGGCTGGGACGTCCCGGCCGGTGAACTCGAGCAGACGTTGTTCCGGATCGGCCACGAAGTCGAAGAAGTGACCGCACTCGGCCCGGTCGACGGTCCGCTGACCGTGGGACGGGTCGTCAGTATCGAGGAACTCACCGGTTTCAAAAAGCCGATCCGGGCCTGCCTGGTCGATCTCGGCGACGACGTACAGCACGAATTAGTTTGCGGCGCAACGAACTTCGTGGTTGGCGATTTGGTGGTCGTAGCACTGCCCGGAACCACCCTACCAGGCGGCTTTACCATCACCGCCCGCAAGACCTACGGCCGCACCTCGGCGGGAATGATCTGCTCGACAGCCGAACTCGGTTTGGCCGCAGACCATTCCGGGATCCTGGTGCTGCCGCCGGCAACAGCCGAACCGGGAGCCGACGGCGCGGGTGTGCTCGGATTGGACGACGTGGTCTTCCATTTGGCCATCACCCCCGACCGGGGTTATTGCATGTCGGTGCGCGGCCTGGCCCGGGAGGTCGCCTGCGCCTATGACCTGGAATTCGTCGACCCCGCTGAGGTGCCGGCCCTGCCCGTCGAGGGAGAGGCGTGGCCGCTGACCGTGCAGCCCGACACCGGTGTGCGCCGGTTCGCCTTGCGGCCGGTCACCGGCATCGATCCGGCCGCGGTGTCGCCCTGGTGGCTGCAGCGCCGGCTGCTGCTCTGTGGCATCCGGGCGACCTCGCCGGCGGTGGACGTCACCAACTACGTGATGCTCGAACTCGGTCACCCGATGCACGCGCACGACCGCGACCGGATCACCGGGAGTCTGGGCGTGCGGTTCGCTCGCCCCGGCGAGACCGTCGTCACCCTGGACGACATCGAGCGGCGACTCGAACCTGCCGACGTCCTGATCGTCGACGGCGTCACCACCGCAGCGATCGGCGGCGTGATGGGTGCGGCCAGCACCGAGGTCCGCGCCGATTCGACCGACGTCCTTTTGGAGGCGGCGATATGGGATCCGGCTGCGGTGTCGCGTACCCAGCGGCGGTTGCACCTGCCCAGCGAGGCGGCCCGGCGCTACGAGCGCGCAGTCGACCCGGCTATTTCGGTGGCCGCCCTGGATCGATGTGCTGCGCTGCTCGCCGATATCGCCGGGGGAGTAGTCGTTTCGGCACTGACCGATTGGCGGGGTGAACCGCCGGTCGATGACTGGTCGATGCCGCCGATCCGGATTGCCGCCGACCTGCCGGACCGCTTCGCGGGCGTGTCCTACGCCCCTGGCACGGCTGCTCGGCGGCTGACGCAAATCGGCGCCCGGGTAGTCGTCGACGGCCCCGATGTGTTGGCGGTGACGCCGCCGAGTTGGCGACCCGATCTGCTGCAGCCCGCCGACCTCGTCGAGGAGGTGATGCGGCTGGAGGGGCTAGAGGTCATCCCGTCGGTGCTGCCCGCCGCGCCCGCGGGCCGGGGACTCACGGCCACGCAGCGGCGCCGTCGGGCGATTGGTAAATCACTGGCGCTGTCCGGCTATGTCGAGGTGCTGCCGACGCCGTTTCTGCCCGCCGGCGTATTCGATCTGTGGGGACTAACGGCCGATGACCCGCGCCGGACCACGACCAGCGTGGTCAACCCGTTGGAAGCCGACCGTCCGCAGCTGGCTAGCACGCTGTTGCCGGGCCTGCTGGAGGCGTTGGGGCGCAACGTATCCCGCGGTCTAACCGATGTCGCGTTGTTCGCCATCGCGCAGGTGGTCCGGCCGACCGAGCAGACTCGCGGCATCGAGCTGATCCCCGTGCACCGCCGGCCCACCGAAGGTGAGATCGCCAAGCTGGACGCATCGCTGCCCCGGCAACCGCAACACGTCGCTGCGGTGCTGGCCGGCTTGCGCGAGCCTCGCGGCCCGTGGGGTCCGGGCCGCGCGGTCGAAGCCGCTGACGCTTTCGAGGCGGTGCGAATCATTGCCCGGGCCAGCGGAATTGACGTGACTCTTCGCGCGGCCCGGTACCTGCCCTGGCATCCGGGCCGCTGCGCCGAAGTGTTCGTCGGCGATGCCACCGTCGGTCACGCCGGACAACTGCATCCGGCCGTGATCGAGCGGACGGGACTGCCGAAGGGCACCTGCGCGATTGAGCTGAACCTCGATGCGATCCCCGTCGTGAAATCGCTTCCGGCTCCCAGGGTGTCGCCGTTCCCCGCGGTGTTTCAGGACGTCAGCCTCGTGGTGTCCGCGGATGTCCCGGCCCAAGTCGTGGCGGATGCGGTTCGCGAAGGAGCCGGCGAGTTGCTGGAGGATATTCAGTTATTCGACGTCTTCACCGGTCCGCAGATCGGCGAAGCGCGCAAGTCGCTGACCTTCGCGCTACGGTTTCGCGCGCCCGATCGCACGCTGACCGAAGACGACGCAAGCGCGGCCCGCGACGCGGCGGTACAGCTGGCCGCGGAACGCGTCGGCGCCCTGCTGCGTCGCTGAAACTGTGGGCCGAGCGCCAAGTTAGCCGCGTGGTGGGTTCCTGCCCTTCGGTGTGCTCGGCGGGGCCCCCGAACTATATCGGTGAAATTGTCAGGGAAAACACGGAATTCGCGTCTCGGAACGCCTACCATCTGCTTTCACCGGCCGTCGCGACGCGACGACAGCTTGATTCGGGACGCGAAGTGGAGGTTGTCGGATGTCGTTTGTGATCGCGATGCCGGAGATGGTGGCTTCAGCGGCAACGGATTTGGCGAGCATCGGCTCGACGATCAGCTCGGCCAACGCGGCGGCGGCAGTGCCAACCACGGGGCTGCTGGCAGCGGGTGCCGACGAGGTGTCGGCGACTATTGCGTCGCTGTTTTCCCAGCACGCGGCGGACTACCAGGCGCTGAGCACCCAGGTCGTGGCTTTTCACTCCCAGTTTGTGCAGACCCTCACGTCGGGTGCGGCCGCCTATGCCGGTGCCGAGGCCGCCAACGTCCAGCAGAACCTGATCGACCTGATCAACCAGCCCTTCCTGGCATTGACCGGGCGCCCACTGATCGGTAACGGCACCGACGGGACCAGCGGACCCGTCGGTACTAGCGGCGGTCCTGGTGGGTGGCTCTTGGGCAACGGCGGCAACGGTGGCGATAGCACCAACACCGGAGCCACTGGCGGGGCGGGTGGGGCCGCGGGCTTGCTGGGCAATGGCGGTAAGGGTGGGAGCGGCGGGCCGGGCACGGCCGCCACCGCCGGCGGGACCGGCGGCGCCGGTGGTGCGGGCGGGTGGCTTTACGGCAACGGCGGTGTTGGTGGGGCCGGCGGGAGCACGACGGTCAACAACGCCCACGGCGGTATCGGCGGGGTCGGCGGCAATGCCGGGTTGCTCGGCTACGGCGGTGCGGGTGGCGCCGGCGGCTCCGCCACCACCGGACTTGGCGGCAACGGCGGCGCCGGCGGCGACGGCGGTGTGTTCGGTGTCGGTGGTGGCGACGGTGGTGCCGGCGGGAGCGTCACGACCGGGACCGGCGGAACCGGCGGTGCCGGCGGCAACTCCCAGTACTTCGGTACCGGCGGCGCCGGTGGGCAGGGCGGGAACTCCACGAACAACGTCGCCGGGACCAGCGGTGGTACCAGCGGTGCGGGCGGTGTGGGCGGCAATGGCGGGTCGCTGTTTGGCAGCGGTGGTGTCGGCGGGGCGGGCGGCAGCTCGACCAGAGGTCTCGCTGGCGGCGGCGGCACAGGCGGCATCGGCGGTGTGTTCGGCAACGGCGGCGGCGGCGGAGCCGGCGGCGACACTCTTGGTGGGGTTCTAGCGGCGGGAACAGCCGGTACCGGCGGCAATGGCGGCACCGGCGGGCTGATCGGCGCCGGCGGCAACGGTGGCGTCGGCGGCAACAATCTTGCTGTTCTCTTCAATGGAACCGTCG
The DNA here is from genome assembly GCF_900566075.1 of Mycobacterium pseudokansasii. Classification (NCBI taxonomy): domain Bacteria; kingdom Bacillati; phylum Actinomycetota; class Actinomycetes; order Mycobacteriales; family Mycobacteriaceae; genus Mycobacterium; species Mycobacterium pseudokansasii. The sequence continues at coordinate 2,916,593 of NZ_UPHU01000001.1, forward strand.
GGGCCGGCGGCAACGGCGGTAATGCCAGGCTGTGGGGCGACGGCGGTATCGGCGGCACCGGCGGGCTGACTTACAACGGCAACGTCACCGGTGGGGCCGGCGGCAGCGGCGGCAACGGCGGATCGTGGTTTGGCGACGGCGGTGCCGGCGGTGACGGCAGCGCCGGCCTCGGCAAGGGCGCCGGCGGTGCGGGCGGTAACGGCGGCGCCGGCCTCGGGATGGGTGACGGCGGGGCCGGCGGGGCCGGCGGAGTCGGCGGGACCAGCGGCGCCGGCGGTGCCGGCGGTAACGGCGGCAGCGCCAACGTCGGATCGGGCGGCGCTGGCGGTGACGGCGGCAACGCGGGCGCCACTACCGGGGCCGGCGGTGACGGCGGCCAGGGCGGCAGCGTCAGCCTCGCCGGCGCCGGCGGGGCCGGAGGTGCCGGCGGGAATGGCGCGGTCGGCTCGGCCGGAGCCGGGGCCGGTGGAGCCGGGGGTGCCGGTGGCAACGGCGGCTCGTCGTACGGCAACGGCGGTGCCGGTGGCGTCGGCGGTAACGGTGCGACCGTCAGCGGGACCGGCGGGGCCGGTGGGGCTGGAGGCAACGCCTTCGGCATCGGCAATGGCGGGACCGGGGGTGCCGGCGGCGGCTCCGCGGCCGCTCAAGGGGGCGCCGGCGGCAGCGGCGGGGCCGGCGGCCACGGCGGCACCGCCGGGTGGTTCGGCAACGGTGGGACCGGCGGCGACGGCGGCAGCGTCAACGGCACCGGCGCCGGCGGGGCCGGCGGTAACGGCGGCAACGCCACGTCCATCGGCAGCGGCGGCAACGGCGGCCTCGGCGGCTCAACCTTTGCCGCGCTCGCGGGTGCCGGCAGCGGCGGGAACGGTGGCAATGCCATGGGCCTTGTCGGCGCCGGCGGCAACGGCGGCAATTCCGGCAATTCCCCTCTCAACTTGATTACGCCTGCCAGCGGCGGCAATGGTGGCAACGCCGCCACCACGGTGATCGGAAACGGCGGCAATGGCGGCAGCGGCATCAACGGCGGCACGAACGGTACCGGCGGCACGCCCGGACAGCTGGGCAGTCCCGGTCTAGCCGGGGGGGTGGCCCCGCCGCCGAGCACCACCAACGCGTATGAAGCCTTCGTGGCGAATACGGCTGTGAATCTTGCCAGCACGAGCGCCGCCTCTGCTGGCAGTCCAGCGCCTTTCCTGAGCCAGATCGCCAATAACGTGGAGGGCTACATCCAGCTGACCGGCCAGTCGCTCAGCGCCGCGGTCACCGACTTCAACAGCAATTTGTATAAGTTGCCCCAACACCTGATGGCGGCTTTCTCCGACCTTCTGGCGGGCAACGTCAGCGGTGCAGTGCAGCAGGTGGCGACCGGCGTGTTCGGCCTCTTCGTCGATACCTCCAGCCTGTTCACCGTGACCGGCAACTTCCCGCAACTCACCGCGGTCGTCAATGGTGCCCTCGGAGATCTGCTACCGATCCTGACCATCCCCGGAGAGTCGGCGCAGAACTTCGCCACCGTGGTCAAGCTGCTTACCGACCCGACCATATCGGTGGATGTCACCAATTTCTTGGCTCCCACCCAGACCCTCGGGTTCCCGGTGGCATTAGGGCTTGAGCTGGTAGGCCCGGCGTTCTCGACAGCCGCCGCAGCCGGAAAAAGTGCCACGGCATTTTCCCAAGCCGTGCAGGCCGGGAACATACCGCTGGCTTTGACCGCATTGGTAGACGCACCCGCCGTCATCGCAGACGGCTTCCTCAATGGCCAATACGTGCTGCCCACGCCGCTGACGTTGACGGTTCCGTTCGTGGTCCCGCTGATCGGCGTCGTGCCGCAAACGATCACGCTGCAGAACAACGTCCCCTTCAACGGGATCCTGCATCCCCTCGAGCGCATCACGGCTATTGCGCCGAACCCGCTCAGCGGCGGCATGCTCAACGTCACAACCAACGGCACGGAGATCGGCGGCATCGTTCCCGCTCTGCTGAACTATTGGCCCCAACAGCTCGCGAACGCGATTGGGGCGTAGTTGGGGAGCTGTGCTTCGCGCGGAGAGCTATAGAGGGAATTTCGCCAGGTGCTCGCGATCCGCGCTGACCGGTCGCACGCAGGTGCCGGCGGGCCAGCCGTTCAGCATCATCCGCTCGGGCCGTGCGTGGTGGCGGCGGTGATGGCGCTGTCGGGTCCAGCCTCGCGGGATCCCGCTCGATCGTGTCGTGGATGGTTCGGCCCACGTCGAGACGTCCGACGTTGTCGTGATGAGCGGAGGGCTTAGGGATCGTTGCAACGACGATGAGTAATCGCTGGAGCGCCAAGTTGCGGCGCTCGGAGACTGGCCGTATCGGCGCGAATTAGTGTGGCGGGGCCATGCGGCGGCAAGCGAGAACCTAAGCCTGTTGTGTCCGTATTCGGTCCACGTCGGTGGGAGCGTCCGATCACCAAAAATGAATTCATAATCAAACCAATCTCTCGGCGGGGATATGTGTGGCTTCCCACGGGTTTGTGTGACTTTCGGCTTTGACGCGCCGGCTTGCGCTTCCTGTCGTGCCAGGGCGTGGGTGATTTGCCTCGACCAATTCGTAAGCTAATGACCGCGGTTTAGGCAGATTTGGCAAACCGCACTAACCGCTCGGCATGTCTCCGGTGACGTGATTGCCTGGTGCTCGCGGCGGCATAACACCGGGTAAGGCCAGCGGCCTTGCAATCTGAACATTCGGCGCCGGCCCTGACTGCAGCTAACGAGATGGCGTTATCACTGCCTCAAGTGCTCACTCGCTGGAAGCGGTGCCCGCCGAACGCCTTTCGCCAGTCAGGCTTGCGACGATGATGAGCGATCCGACAACGACTGGCTTTTGAATGCATGGTGAGCGCTGTCGTAGCGCTCAAATGCGTTGTTGTACAACAGGACAATAACGTGAATCGGTCACGATGGGCAAGGCTGCTGGTGGGCGGGCATCGAGGGCGCGGCCGATTGCTGTCGCCGCGTGTCGGCAAGTCGCCTGACAAGCCATCGAAATTTGCTATGGCGCAACAAGTTCGCTGTGTGAAATGGCGTCGTGTACTACAGTCCCGCGCCGGACCCAGCCGGGTCGCTGCCCCGAGTGGAGTTGAACTCCTTCGGTCAAGTGTTACTTCGCCGCTAATCACGTAGATAAGTTCGACCCGATCAACTGAAAACGATCGTTTTCCGTTGTCGTTGTGCCCCAGCGGATTACGTTTCTTTTTGCCGATGAGGTCGGGTCTCATTGGGTCATACCGTTCATGTTGTGGGGGCGATGAGCATGTCATTTGTGAACGCTGTGCCTGCGGTTGTCCAGGCGGCAGCCCAGGATCTCGCAGGTATTCGCCTGGCGCTGGAAGAGGCCACCGCAGCAGCGGCGGCTCCCACTACTGCGTTGGCGGCGGCGGGCGAAGATGAGGTATCAGCTGCAATCGCAGCACTATTCGGCACTTTCGGTCAGGAGTACCAAGCCATCAGTGCCCAGGCGTCGGCGTTTCATGCAGACTTCGTCAAGCTGCTGAACGGCGCTGCGTCTTCATACGTCGAAGCCGAGGTAGCGAATGCTGTCAAAGTCCTCACCAGCCAAAATGCGGCTGCTGCAGTGGGCGGCAGCCTCAACGGCGGTCTGACCGCTGCCTTCAACGGTGAACTGGCTCTCCAGGCTGCCAACTCGCTCGCGACCGCGTTCGGCGCCGGAGCTTCCGGTCTTGCCCTGCAGACCGGAGGAGCCATCGTGTCCGGTATCGGCGCGGGATTGGTCCAGACGGGCGAAGTCATCGTGGCGGCCGGCCACTCCCTGCAGAATTTCGGCGTCCTTATGTCGGGCGTCGGCGCTGGGTTGAGCGCCCAGGCAAGTGCCGCCCTGACACAGGCAATGACGTTGGGCGGTTCGTTGAGCGCTCAACTCGGCGCGTCGCTGTCAGGCAGCCTCGACATCGGCCTACCGGAGCTGATCACGGCATTCAACGGTGGCTTGACCGGACTGATCCACACGGGTCAAACCCTGACTGGGAACGTGCTCATAGGCTTTAGCAGCGGGCTTAGTGGGCTCGTCCAAACGGGCGGAACCCTATTGGCCAGCTTCGGTGGCAATCTGCCTGAGATTGCCGCCCACCTCAATACTGCCTTTTCGGCGACTCTAGGTGGGACGTTGCCGACGTTGGTGGCGGCGGTCAACGGTGGTGTGTCGGGGTTGCTTCAGATGGGTCAGTCGCTGGCGACCAACTTGGCGGGCGGCTTCGGTGGTGGCCTGAATGCATTGATTCAAACGGGTGAGAGTCTTGTGGCGAGTTTGACCGGTGGGTTGAGTGCTCCGGTGTTGGTCGCGCGGCTCGGTGCGATGTTGCAGGCCAGCCTGGGTGGATCGTTGCCGCAAGTGGTGGCCGCGCTCAATGGTGGGTTGTACGGGTTGGTGGAGCTGGGGCAGCGCTTCACGGCGGCATTGAGCGCGGTGGTTAATGCCCCGGCGGTGGTGGCCGCGCTCAATGGTGGGTTGCGCGGGTTGGTGGAGCTGGGCCAGACGTTCGTGGCGAGTTTGACCGGTGGGTTGAGTGCTCCGGTGTTGGTCGCGCGGCTCGGTGCGATGTTGCAGGCCAGCCTGGGTGGATCGTTGCCGCAAGTGGTGGCCGCGCTCAATGGTGGGTTGTACGGGTTGGTGGAGGTGGGGCAGCGCTTCACGGCGGCATTGAGCGCGGTGGTTAATGCCCCGGCGGTGGTGGCCGCGCTCAATGGTGGGTTGCGCGGGTTGGTGGAGCTGGGCCAGACGTTCGTGGCGAGTTTGACCGGTGGGTTGAGTGCTCCGGTGTTGGTCGCGCGGCTCGGTGCGATGTTGCAGGCCAGCCTGGGTGGATCGTTGCCGCAAGTGGTGGCCGCGCTCAATGGTGGGTTGTACGGGTTGGTGGAGGTGGGGCAGCGCTTCACGGCGGCGTTGAGCGCGGTGGTTAATGCCCCGGCGGTGGTGGCCGCGCTCAATGGTGGGTTGCGCGGGTTGGTGGAGCTGGGCCAGACGTTCGTGGCGAGTTTGACCGGTGGGTTGAGTGCTCCGGTGTTGGTCGCGCGGCTCGGTGCGATGTTGCAGGCCAGCCTGGGTGGATCGTTGCCGCAAGTGGTGGCCGCGCTCAATGGTGGGTTGTACGGGTTGGTGGAGGTGGGGCAGCGCTTCACGGCGGCGTTGAGCGCGGTGGTTAATGCCCCGGCGGTGGTGGCCGCGCTCAATGGTGGGTTGCGCGGGTTGGTGGAGCTGGGCCAGACGTTCGTGGCGACCCTGACCGCTGGCTTCAACGCTCCGGCATTGGTCGCGCGGCTCGGTGCGATATTGCAGGCCAGCCTGGGTGGATCGTTGCCGCAAGTGGTGGCCGCGCTCAATGGTGGGTTGCGCGGGTTGGTGGAGCTGGGCCAGACGTTCGTGGCGAGTTTGACCGGTGGGTTGAGTGCTCCGGTGTTGGTCGCGCGGCTCGGTGCGATGTTGCAGGCCAGCCTGGGTGGATCGTTGCCGCAAGTGGTGGCCGCGCTCAATGGTGGGTTGTACGGGTTGGTGGAGGTGGGGCAGCGCTTCACGGCGGCGTTGAGCGCGGTGGTTAATGCCCCGGCGGTGGTGGCCGCGCTCAATGGTGGGTTGCGCGGGTTGGTGGAGCTGGGCCAGACGTTCGTGGCGACCCTGACCGCTGGCTTCAACGCTCCGGCATTGGTCGCGCGGCTCGGTGCGATATTGCAGGCCAGCCTGGGTGGATCGTTGCCGCAAGTGGTGGCCGCGCTCAATGGTGGGTTGCGCGGGTTGGTGGAGCTGGGCCAGACGTTCGTGGCGAGTTTGACCGGTGGGTTGAGTGCTCCGGTGTTGGTCGCGCGGCTCGGTGCGATGTTGCAGGCCAGCCTGGGTGGATCGTTGCCGCAAGTGGTGGCCGCGCTCAATGGTGGGTTGTACGGGCTGATACAGACCGGCCAGTCGTTGGCGACCAGCTTGGCCGGCAATTTCGGTGGCGGGTTGAATGCCCTGATTCAAACCGGCGAGACGTTCGTGGCCAGCTTGGCGGGCGGCTTCAATGCTCCGGCGTTGGCTGCGCAACTGAGCGCAATGTTGCAGGCCAGCCTGGTTGGATCCTTCCCGCAAGTGGTGGCCGCGCTCAACGGCGGGCTCCACGGAGTGATTCAAACCGGACAGAATCTGTTCGGCAGCCTGGGAGTAGCGTTCGGTGGAAGCTTGCCGGAGCTGGCGGCGAGGCTATCCGCGGCCCTGTCGGCGGGCTTGAGCGGCAGCCTATCGGCGGAACTCAGCGCGGCCTTGGCGACGAGCGTGAACGGCGCGTTGTCCGCATTGGGATCGGGGCTGGTACAGACCGGCGGAACTCTGGCGGGTGGTCTGGGTGCTGGGCTGTCGGGTCTCATCGGCACGGGCCAATTGCTCGCCGGCAGTTTCGGTGCAGGCGCTTCCGGACTACTGCAGACGGGTGAAGCGCTCGCGGCCATTTGGGAGAATGCCGCGGCTCAGATCGGCGGTGCGCTGGGCGGCGCCGTCGAGGCAACCTTCGGCGTCGGGTTTCCGGGGCTGTCCCAAGTCGGTCTGACGTTTGCCGCAGGTATCGCCAACGCCACCGCCGGACTCGCCCAGACCGGTGGGGTAATTCTGACGGCTTTGGACAATGCATCTCTTGGACTCGTTGCCAATATCGGCGCTGCCCTGGCCAACCTCCAACTCGCCATCCAAGCGGCGTTGAGCGCGAGCCTCGGTGTTGAGGTCGGTGCAGGGTAGCCCGACGGCGTCGTGGTACGCCTCCAACCGTGGCGGCAACAACGCCCAGCCGACGCACGCCAGAATGGATTTGCAAACATCTGCATAACCATGCAGAATCGGCTGAATGGCCGATGTGACAAAGGTGGCGGTTGCCGGTGCCAGCGGCTACGCGGGCGGTGAGATCCTACGCTTGTTGCTCGGGCATCCAGCCTACATCGCCGGCCGGTTGACGATCGGAGCGTTGACCGCCGCGGGCAGCGCAGGCAGCGCGCTCGACGAGCATCACCCGCACCTGGTGCCGTTGGCTGAACGAATTCTCGAACCCACGGAGCGCAGCGTGCTCGCCGACCACGACGTGGTGTTCCTTGCTCTGCCGCACGGGTATTCGGCGGCGCTGGCCGCTCAACTCGGGCCGGAGACCCTCATCATCGACTGCGGTGCGGACTTCCGGCTTACGGACGCGGCGGCCTGGGAGCGGTTCTACGGATCCCCGCACGCCGGGAGCTGGCCCTACGGTCTACCCGAGTTGCCGGGTGCGCGGGAACGGCTGAGGAGCGCACGCCGCATCGCCGTTCCCGGGTGTTATCCAACCGCCGCGTTGCTGGCGCTCCTGCCCGCCATGGCCGACGACCTGATCGAGCCTGCCGTGACCGTCGTCGCCGTCAGCGGCACCTCCGGCGCGGGCCGCGCGGCCACCACGGACCTGCTCGGATCGGAAGTCATCGGGTCGGCTCGGGCCTATAACATCGCCGGCGCCCACCGGCACACCCCGGAAATCGCGCAGGGGCTGCGTGCGGTGACCGACCGTGACGTCACGGTGTCGTTCACTCCGGTCCTCATACCAACCTCGCGCGGCATCTTAGCCACCTGCACCGCTCGCAGCCGCGCACCCCTGACGCAATTGCGGTCGGCGTACGAAAAGGCTTACGAAGCTGAACCATTCGTCCATCTGCTACCTGAGGGTCAACTACCCCGCACGGGTGCGGTGATCGGCAGCAACGCTGCGCACATCGCCGTCGCCGTGGACGAGGAAGCCCAGACGCTGGTCGCGCTGGCTGCGATCGACAACCTGGTCAAAGGAACGGCCGGTGCGGCGATCCAATCGATGAACCTGGCGCTGGGCTGGCCGGAAACCGAAGGACTTTCGGTCGTGGGAGTGGCGCCATGACCGAAACACCAACCGCCACAAGGTTACTGCGGGCTCAAGGGGTCACCGCACCGGCCGGCTTCCGGGCCGCAGGCATCGCCGCTGGGATCAAAGCTTCCGGCGGGCCCGACCTCGCGCTGGTCTTCAACGAAGGCCCCGACTATGCCGCCGCAGGCGTCTTCACCCGAAACAAGGTCAAGGCCGCGCCGGTGTTGTGGACCCAGCAGATGCTGACCACCGGCCAGTTGCGCGCGGTGATCCTCAACTCCGGCGGCGCCAACGCCTGCACCGGGCCGGGCGGCTTTCAGGACACCCATGCCACCGCCGAAGCGGTCGCCGCCGCGCTGTCGGACTGGGGAACCGAGACCGGAGCCATCGAGGTCGCCGTCTGCTCCACCGGCCTGATCGGCGACCGGTTGCCGATGGACAAGGTACTCAACGGCGTTCGGGACATCGTGCACGAGATGCACGGCGGGCTGACCGGCGGCGACGACGCCGCACACGCCATCATGACCACCGACACCGTTCCCAAACAGGTTGCGCTGCACCATCAGAAGTGGACGGTCGGCGGGATGGCCAAGGGTGCGGGCATGCTGGCGCCATCGTTGGCCACCATGCTGTGTGTGCTGACCACCGACGCGGTCGCCGAGCCTGCGGCACTCGATCACGCGCTGCGCCGAGCCACCGCCCGCACCTTTGATCGGCTCGACATCGACGGCAGCTGTTCCACCAACGACACGGTGCTGTTGCTGGCTTCGGGGGCCAGCGAATTCGCGCCGTCGCAAGCCGACCTCGATGATGCGGTGCTGCGGGTCTGCGATGATCTGTGCGCTCAAATGCAAGCCGACGCCGAAGGCGTCACCAAACGCGTCACCGTAACGGTAAGAGGAGCAACCAGCGACGACGACGCGTTGACCGCCGCTCGGGTGATCGCTCGCGACAGCCTGGTCAAGACGGCGCTGTTCGGATCCGATCCGAACTGGGGCCGGGTGTTGGCCGCCGTCGGGATGGCACCGGTCACTCTAGACCCCAATCGAATCAGTGTGTCGTTCAACGGAGCAGCCGTCTGTGTTGACGGCGTCGGTGTTCCGGGAGCACGCGAGGTCGACCTGTCAGGTGCCGACATCGACATTACCGTCGACTTAAATGTCGGCGATGGGCAGGCCGCCATCCGGACCACCGACCTGTCGCACGCCTATGTCGAAGAGAACTCGGCCTACAGCTCATGACCCGCGGCCGCGACGATGCAGAGCGAAGCGATGAGGAGGAGCGGCGCTCATGACGATTGAGGCACTGCCCACTCAGGTCAAGGCGCAGGTGCTCGCCGAAGCGCTGCCCTGGCTCAAACAGTTGCATGGCAAGGTCATCGTCATCAAGTACGGCGGCAACGCGATGATCGACGACACGCTGCGGCGGGCATTCGCCGCGGACATGGCATTTCTGCGCAACTGCGGAATCCATCCGGTCGTGGTGCACGGCGGGGGACCGCAGATCACCGCGATGCTGCGGCGGCTGGGCATCGAGGGTGACTTCAAGGGCGGATTCCGGGTCACCACACCGGAAGTGCTCGACGTGGCACGCATGGTGCTGTTCGGTCAGGTGGGCCGCGAGCTGGTGAACCTGATCAACGCGCACGGTCCCTACGCCGTCGGGATCACCGGTGAGGATGCCCAACTGTTCACCGCGGTGCGGCGCAGCGTCACGGTCGACGGCGTGGCCACCGACATCGGCCTGGTCGGCGACGTCGACAAGGTGAACACGGATGCTGTGGTGGATCTCATTGGTGCGCGGCGGATTCCGGTGGTCTCGACGCTGGCGCCGGACGCCGACGGTGTGGTGCACAACATCAACGCCGACACGGCTGCAGCGGCATTGGCCCAAGCGCTGGGAGCCGAAAAGCTGCTGATGCTTACCGATGTCGAGGGTCTGTACACCCGCTGGCCCGACCGCAACTCCTTGGTCAGCGAAATCGACACGGCCACATTGGCGCAACTGCTGCCCACCCTGGAAGCGGGGATGATCCCCAAGATCGAGGCGTGTCTGCGAGCTGTCGACGGCGGCGTGCCCAGTGCACACGTCATCGACGGCCGGGTCAAACACTGTGTGTTGGTGGAGCTGTTCACCAACGAGGGCACGGGCACCAAGGTGGTGGGTGTGTGACACAAACCGAAAGCATGCAACAACGGTGGCAGGCCGTGATGCTGAACAACTACGGCATCCCGCCGATAGCGCTGGCCAGCGGGGACGGCGCCATGGTGACCGATGTGGACGGCAACACCTACGTCGACCTGCTCGGCGGCATCGCGGTCAACGTCCTGGGCCATCGTCACCCGGCGGTCATCGATGCTGTCACCCAACAGCTTTCAACGCTGGGCCACACCTCCAACCTGTATGCCACCGAACCAGGGGTCACGCTGGCCGAAGAACTGGTGGCACTGCTGGGCGCCGAAACCCGAGCACGAGTCTTCTTCTGCAACTCCGGAACCGAGGCCAACGAGTTGGCATTCAAGCTGTCCCGGCTCACCGGCCGCACGAAACTGGTTGCCGCCCAAGAGGCTTTCCACGGCAGGACGATGGGTTCGCTGGCGCTCACCGGGCAGCCCGCCAAGCAGGCGCCGTTTCAGCCGCTACCGGGTTACGTCACCCACGTCCCCTACGGCGACGTCGACGCATTGGCCGCCGCGGTCGACGACGACACCGCCGCAGTGTTTCTCGAGCCGATCATGGGGGAGAGCGGTGTGGTCGTCCCGCCCGAGGGCTACCTGGCGGCCGCCCGCGACATCACTTCACGACACGGCGCCTTGCTGGTGCTCGACGAGGTGCAAACCGGAATGGGCCGCACCGGCGCCTTTTACGCCCACCAGCACGACGGCATCACCCCGGACGTGGTGACCCTGGCCAAGGGTCTCGGGGGTGGGCTGCCGATCGGGGCGTGCCTGGCCGTCGGGCCGGCCGCGGAACTGATGACCCCCGGCCTGCACGGCAGCACCTTCGGCGGTAACCCGGTGTGCACCGCGGCGGCCCTGGCAGTGCTTCGAACGCTGGCGACCGACGATTTGGTCCGCCGCGCCGATGTGCTGGGCAAAACGCTGAGGCAGGGCATCGAATCGCTGGGACACCCGCTCGTCGACCATGTCCGCGGCCGTGGGTTACTGCTGGGCATCGTGTTGACGGGCGAGTACGCCAAAGCCGTCGAGGCGGCCGCCCGCGACGCCGGTTACCTGGTCAACGCCGCCGCGCCCGACGTGATCCGGCTGGCGCCGCCGCTGATCATCAGCGAACAGCAGCTCGACGGCTTCGTGGCCGCACTGCCTGGAATCCTCGACACCGCCGGAGCACAGACATGACCAGACATTTTCTGCGCGACGACGACCTGTCGCCCACCGAGCAGGCCGAGGTTCTCGAGCTTGCCGCGGAACTGAAGAAGGACCCGTTCAGCCGCCGCCCGTTGCAGGGGCCGCGCGGGGTGGCGGTCATCTTCGACAAGAATTCCACCCGCACCCGCTTCTCCTTCGAGATGGGCATCGCGCAACTTGGCGGGCACGCCGTCGTCGTCGACGCCAAGAGCACCCAGCTGGGCCGCGACGAAACTCTGCAGGACACCGCAAGAGTGTTGTCCCGCTTCGTCGATGCCATCGTCTGGCGAACGTTCGGCCAAGACCGCCTCGACGCTATGGCCGGGGCCGCCACGGTGCCCGTCATCAATGGGCTTTCCGACGAGTTCCACCCCTGCCAGGTGCTCGCCGATTTGCAGACCATCGCCGAGCGCAAAGGGTCACTGCGCGGCCTGCGTCTGTGCTACTTCGGCGACGGCGCCAACAACATGGCCCACTCGTTGCTGCTCGGCGGGGTCACCGCAGGTATTCACGTCACCGTCGCGACACCCGGAGGCTTCCTGCCAGACCGGTCAGTGCTGGCCGCCGCCGAAAAGCGCGCTCAGTCGACCGGCGCCTCGGTGACGGTGACCGCCGACGCTGAGACCGCCGCCACCGGCGCCGACGTCCTGGTGACCGACACCTGGACGTCGATGGGACAGGAGGGCGACGGGTTGGATCGCGTCAAACCGTTCCGCCCGTTCCAGGTCAACGCGCGACTACTGGGTCTGGCCGACTCGGAAGCTGTTGTGCTGCATTGTCTTCCGGCACATCGCGGCGACGAGATCACCGACGAGGTGATGGACGGCCCGGCCAGCGCGGTTTGGGACGAGGCCGAAAACCGGTTGCATGCCCAAAAAGCGCTGCTGGTGTGGCTGTTGGAGCGGTCGCAATGACCCGCGACGGCGGATCGAAGGCCGCACCTGAAATCACTCGAGCCGGACGGCAGGCGCGCATCGTGGCGATCCTGTCGACGCAACCGGTCAGCAGCCAAAGCGAACTGGCGGGGTTGCTCGCCGCCGAAGGCATCGACGTCACCCAGGCCACGCTGTCGCGCGACCTCGAAGAGCTCGGCGCGGTCAAGCTGCGGGGCGCCGACGGCGGGGTCGGGGTCTACGTCGTGCCCGAAGACGGCAGCCCGGTGCGGGGGGTCACTGGCGGCACCGGGCGTCTTTCCCGGCTGCTTGGCGAGCTGCTGGTGTCCACCGACGCCAGCGCCAACCTGGCCGTGCTGCGCACTCCGCCCGGCGGGGCTCACTACCTGGCCAGCGCCATCGATCGCGCGGCGCTACCCTACGTCGTCGGCACCATCGCCGGCGATGACACCGTGTTCGTAGCCGCCCGCGAGCCGATGACCGGCGCCGAGCTGGCCTCGGCCTTGGAAAACCTGAAATAAAGGAGTTGGTTCATGTCAGAACGCGTCATCCTGGCATATTCGGGCGGTCTGGACACCTCGGTGGCCATCAGCTGGATCGGCAAGGAGACCGGCCGTGAGGTCGTGGCGGTGGCGATCGACCTCGGTCAGGGTGGCGAGGACATGGAGGTGGTGCGGCAGCGGGCGCTGGACTGCGGCGCCGTGGAGGCCGTCGTCGTCGATGCCCGCGACGAGTTCGCCGAGGGCTACTGCCTGCCCACGATCTTGAACAACGCCCTGTACATGGACCGCTACCCGCTGGTGTCGGCGATCAGCCGACCGTTGATCGTCAAGCACCTGGTTGCGGCCGCACGCGAGCACGGCGGCGGCATCGTCGCGCACGGCTGCACCGGCAAGGGTAACGACCAGGTCCGATTCGAAGTCGGATTCGCTTCGCTGGCACCGGATTTGGAGGTACTGGCGCCGGTCCGTGACTACGCCTGGACCCGGGAGAAGGCGATCGCGTTCGCCGAGGAAAACGCCATCCCGATCAATGTCACGAAGCGCTCACCGTTTTCCATCGACCAGAACGTCTGGGGTCGTGCGGTGGAGACCGGCTTCCTGGAGCACTTGTGGAACGCCCCCACCAAGGACATCTACGCCTACACCGAAGACCCCACGGTCAACTGGAACACCCCCGACGAGGTGATCGTCGGATTCGAACAAGGCGTGCCGGTGTCGATCGACGGTCGATCGGTATCGGTGCTGCAGGCCATCGAACAACTCAACCGCCGCGCCGGTGCGCAAGGTGTCGGCCGGCTCGATGTGGTCGAAGACCGGTTGGTCGGCATCAAGAGCCGCGAGATCTACGAGGCGCCGGGTGCGATGGTCCTCATCACCGCGCACACCGAACTCGAACATGTGACATTGGAGCGCGAGTTGGGCCGGTTCAAGCGTCATACCGACCAGCGCTGGGCCGAGCTGGTGTACGACGGGCTGTGGTATTCGCCGCTGAAGATCGCGCTGGAAAGCTTCGTCGCCAAGACTCAGGAGCACGTGTCCGGGGAGATCCGGCTGGTGTTGCACGGCGGCCACATCGCGGTCAACGGCCGGCGCAGCGCCGAATCTCTCTACGACTTCAACCTGGCCACCTACGACGAGGGCGACACCTTCGACCAGTCCGCCGCGAAGGGCTTCGTCTACGTGCACGGGCTGTCGTCCAAGCTCGCCGCCCGCCGGGACCTCCGGTGACGCACCCTTGGCGAGCAGACACAAAAGCCCCCGACACGCCGGGCGTGGAGGGGCTTTTGCGGCTGCTCGCGGAGAAAAAGTGAGCACCAACGAAGGGTCGCTATGGGGCGGGCGGTTCGCCGGCGGCCCCTCCGACGCACTGGCCGCGTTGAGCAAGTCCACCCACTTCGACTGGGTGCTGGCACCCTACGACATCACAGCCTCGCGGGCGCACACCAAGGTGCTCTTCCAAGCGGGGCTGCTCACCGAAGAGCAGCGCGACGGGCTGTTGGCGGGGCTGGACAGCCTGGCCCACGACGTCGCCGACGGCAGCTTCGGCCCCCTGGTCACCGACGAGGACGTGCATGCCGCGCTGGAGCGCGGTTTGATCGACCGGGTCGGCCCGGACCTGGGCGGCCGCCTGAGGGCCGGCCGGTCGCGCAACGACCAGATCGCCACGCTGTTCCGGATGTGGCTGCGCGACGCGGTGCGCCGGGTGGCCGCCGGTGTGCTCGACGTGGTGCAAGCCCTGGCCCAGCAGGCCGCCGCGCATCCGAGCGCGATCATGCCCGGCAAGACACACCTGCAGTCGGCCCAGCCGATCCTGCTGGCTCACCACCTGCTGGCTCACGCTCATCCATTGCTGCGCGACGTGGAAAGGATCGTCGACTTCGACAAACGCGCGGCCGTGTCCCCGTACGGCTCGGGCGCATTGGCGGGCTCGTCGCTCGGCCTGGACCCGGACGCGATCGCCGCGGAGCTGGGCTTCTCGGCCGCCGCCGAGAATTCCGTCGACGCGACCGCCGCCCGGGATTTCGCCGCCGAGGCGGCGTTCGTGCTGGCCATGATCGCCGTCGACCTGTCGCGGCTGGCCGAGGACATCATCATCTGGAGCACCACGGAGTTCGGTTATGTGACGCTGCACGATTCCTGGTCCACAGGTAGCTCGATCATGCCGCAGAAAAAGAACCCGGACATCGCCGAACTGGCCCGCGGCAAGTCCGGGCGGTTGATAGGCAACCTCACCGGACTGCTGGCGACGCTGAAGGCCCAGCCGTTGGCCTACAACCGCGACCTGCAGGAGGACAAGGAGCCGGTGTTCGACTCGGTAGCTCAGCTGGAGCTGCTGCTGCCGGCGATGGCAGGCCTGGTGGGCACCTTGAGCTTTCACGTCGAGCGCATGGCCGCGCTGGCGCCGGCCGGCTACACGCTGGCCACCGATATAGCGGAATGGCTCGTGCGCCAAGGTATTCCGTTTCGCACTGCGCATGAGACCGCCGGCGCGACGGTACGCGCCGCCGAAGCACGTGGGGTCGGGCTGCCGGAACTCACCGACGACGAATTGGCCGCCATCAGCGCCGATCTGACGCCGCGAGTTCGCGACGTCTTGACCGTGGCGGGCTCGGTGGCGTCGCGCGACGCCCGGGGTGGTACCGCGCCGAGCCGGGTGGCCGATCAACTCAACGTCGTGAACAATGCCACCGACCGATTGCGCCGGAAATTAACGCCCTAGGCGAAACCGCGCTCCGGTCCGTTCTCGGCGGACTAGACTTCTACCGCTAGGTTATCTGATTGAACGTTTCGGCGTTGGTGTTCGTGCTAAAGGGGTGGGACCAATGAGCGTCATCGCCGGTGTGTTCGGTGCTTTACCGCCGTATCGCTATAGCCAGCGAGAACTCACCGAAACATTCGTCAACATCCCGGATTTCCGGGGTTACGAAGACGTGGTTCGGCAGCTGCATGCCAATTCGAAGGTCGACAGCCGTCACCTGGTCCTGCCGTTGGAGACGTACCCGGAGCTGAACGACTTCGGCGAGGCCAACGAGATTTTCATCGACAAGGCCGTCGACCTTGGCGTCGAAGCCCTGATGGGGGCGCTCGACGTGGCTGGGCTGCAGCCCGAGGACCTCGATCTCATCATCACCACCACGGTCACCGGTGTGGCCGTGCCGTCGCTGGACGCGCGCATGGCCGGCCGGGTCGGACTGCGCCCGGATGTGCGGCGGATGCCGCTGTTCGGCCTGGGCTGCGTGGCCGGAGCGGCGGGTGTGGCCCGGCTGCACGACTACCTGCGCGGAGCACCGGACGGCATCGCGGCCCTGGTTTCGGTCGAGCTGTGCTCGCTCACCTATCCCGGATACAAGCCCTCCCTGGCCGGCCTGGTGGGCAGCGCGTTGTTTGCTGACGGCGCCGCCGCGGTGGTGGCTGTCGGAGAGGGTCGCGCCGACCAGGTCGGTGCCGACGGCCCCGACATTCTGGATTCGCGCAGTCATCTCTACCCCGACTCGTTGCGCACCATGGGCTATGACGTCGGCTCGGCCGGGTTCGAGCTCGTCCTGTCCAAGGACCTCGCGGCCGTTGTCGAGCAGTATGTGGCCGAGGACGTCACCGCATTCCTGGCCGGGCATGGTTTGAGCATTCCCGACATCGGTGCCTGGGTGACCCATCCCGGCGGCCCCAAGATCATCAACGCGATCACCGAGAGTCTCAACCTGCCCCCGGAGGCGTTGGAGCTGACCTGGCGTTCCCTGGGCGAGATCGGCAACCTCTCCTCGGCGTCGGTGCTGCACGTGCTGCGCGACACGATCGCCAAACCACCGCCCAGTGGAAGTCCGGGGCTGATGATGGCGATGGGCCCGGGATTCTGCTCCGAACTAGTACTGCTGCGCTGGCACTAATCGACGTGGACTGGCTGCTCGGTCGGGGGGTTGCGGAGGCGGCGTGCCGGTCGCGCCGGTTCTTGGAGTAGCACGAAAGACCGCGTGGTATGGACAGCACCCCAGAACAGCTCATCACGGCCCTGCGCAAGACGCTCAAGGAAAACGAGCGGCTGAAGCGCGAAAACCGTGACTACCTGGCCCAGACGACGGAGCCGGTGGCCGTGGTGGGAATGGCCTGCCGCTATCCGGGTGGCATTGACAGCCCCGAGGGCTTGTGGGAGATGGTGGTTGCCGGCCGCGACGTGGTGTCGGACTTTCCGGCGGATCGCGGCTGGGATCTGGCGAATCTGTATGACCCGGACCCCGACGCGGTGGGCACCTCGTACACCCGCAGCGGCGGATTCCTGGCCGACGTCGCCGGCTTCGACGCCGAGTTCTTCGGCATAGCGCCCAGCGAGGCGCTGGCGATGGATCCGCAGCAGCGGTTGCTGCTGGAGGTGTCCTGGGAAGCCTTGGAACGCACCGGGATCGACCCGACCACCCTGCGCGGCTCGCCCACCGGCGTCTTCGTCGGCGTGTTCCACGGCTCGTATGGTGGCCAGGGCCGGGTGCCCGGCGACCTCGAGAGGTACGGGCTGCGGGGTTCGACGTTGAGTGTGGCGTCGGGTCGGGCGGCGTATGTGCTGGGGTTGGAGGGCCCGGCGGTGTCGGTGGATACGGCGTGTTCGTCGTCGTTGGTGGCGTTGCATTTGGCGGTGCAGTCGTTGCGGTCGCGCGAGTGCGATCTGGCGCTGGTGGGTGGGGTGACGGTGATGGCCACCCCGGCGATGTTCGTGGAGTTCAGTCGGCAGCGTGCGCTGGCGCCCGACGGCCGGTGTAAGGCGTATGCGGGGGCTGCCGACGGCACCGGCTTTTCCGAAGGTGCGGGGGTGTTGGTGGTGGAGCGGCTCGCCGATGCGCGGCGGTGGGGGCATCCGGTGTTGGCGTTGGTGCGCGGTTCGGCGGTCAATCAGGATGGCGCCTCCAACGGGCTGGCGACACCGAATGGGCCGGCGCAACAGCGGGTGATTCGGGCGGCGTTGGCCAGTGCGCGGTTGGGGGTGGCCGATGTGGATGTGGTGGAGGGGCATGGCACCGGGACCATGCTGGGGGATCCGATTGAGGCGCAGGCGATTGTGGCCACCTATGGGCAGCGTGGTGGTGAGTCTGGCAGCGGGCCGCTGTGGTTGGGGTCGATCAAATCCAACATGGGCCATACGTCGGCGGCGGCGGGGGTGGCCGGGGTGATGAAGATGGTGTTGGCGATGCAGCATGGGGTGTTGCCCAAGACGTTGCATGTGGATGTGCCGACGCCGCATGTGGATTGGTCGGCGGGGGCGGTGTCGTTGTTGACCCAGGCGCGGCCCTGGCCGGCTGAGCCGGTGCTGGGTCGGGCGCGGGGCCGGGTTAGAAGGGCCGCGGTGTCGTCGTTTGGGATCAGTGGCACCAATGCGCATGTGATTCTCGAGCAAGCGCCCGCGGATGGTGCGGCGACCAGTGAGCTGGCCGAGCCGGTTACCGGGGTGGTGCCGTGGGTGGTGTCGGCACGCTCGGGGCCGGCGTTGGTCAACCAGGCGCGGCGGTTGTTGGCGTGGGTGGAGCAGCGTCCCGGGTTTGATGTGGTGGATGTGGGGTGGTCGTTGGTGTCCACCCGGTCGGTGTTCGAGCATCGGGCGGTGGTGGTGGGCGCCGACCGGGCGCAGTTGTTGCAGGGTTTGGCCGGTCTTGCCGCCGGTGAGCCGGGTGGCGCGGCGGTGGCCGGCCGCGCCCGGCCGACCGGCAAGATCGTGTTCGTCTTCCCCGGACAGGGCTCGCAGTGGACCGGGATGGGAGCCCGATTGCTCGACGCGTCACCGGTGTTCGCCGAGCAGATGCGCCACTGCGAGAAGGCACTGGGCGAGTACGTGCCCTGGTCGCTGCTCGACGTGGTGCGCGGCACACCTGGAGCGCCCGGGCTGGACCGGGTGGATGTCGTGCAGCCGGCGCTATGGGCGATCATGGTGTCGCTGGCCGAATTGTGGCGATCGGTCGGGGTGGTGCCCGACGCGGTGATCGGCCATTCGCAGGGCGAGATCGCGGCGGCCTGTGTGGCGGGAGCACTGTCGGTGGACGACGCGGCTCGGGTGGTGGCGTTGCGCAGCCGGCTGTTGGTGCCGTTGGCCGGTGCGGGTGGTATGGCGTCGATCGCCTGTCCGCTGACCCGCGCCCGGGAGCTACTGGCCTGCTGCGGTAGCGGACTCAATATCGCTGCGGTCAATGGTGTTTCGACCATCGTCGTCTCCGGAGAAGTGACCGCTGTCGAGGAACTGATCCGGCGATGCGAGGCGGCCGGCATTCGGGCCCGCCGGATCGACGTCGATTACGCGTCGCACTCCGCCCACGTCGACGCCGTCCGGGCCGAACTCACCGCCGCCCTCGCCGGCATCGAGGCCCGATCGGCGCCCATCGCCTTCTTCTCCACCGTGACAGGTCAATTCATGGATACCGCCGGCCTCAACGCCGACTACTGGTACCAAAACATCCGCCAGACGGTGCAATTCGACCGGGCGGTCCGCGCCGCCTTCGACGCCGGATGCCAAGTCTTCATCGAATCCAGCCCGCACCCCGTCCTGACCGTCGCCATTGAAGAGACGTTGACCGAGCACGACTCTGCCGACGCCGACCAACCGATCGTCATCCCGTCTCTGGGCCGCGACGACGGCGGACTGGACCGATTCTGGCTGTCGGCAGCACAGGCACATGTGGCGGGCGTCGGGCTGGATTGGGCCGCGGCGTTCGCCGGTCTGCACGCTCGCCGCGTGGAACTGCCGACGTACGGTTTCGTCCATCGCCGGTTCTGGCTCGCCCAACCCGATGCCGGGCGATTAGATGCGGGGCGTCTGGGGTTGACCGGCGCCGCGCACGGCGTGCTGGGTGCGGTAATCGAGCGGCCCGACTCCGGCGGAGTCGTGCTGACAGGACAGCTATCGGTGACTGCCCAGCCGTGGTTGGCCGACCACGCGGTGGCCGGGGTGGCGCTGTTCCCGGGTGCGGGATTCGCGGAGCTGGCCATCCGGGCCGGCGACGAGGTCGGCTGCGCCACTGTGGCGGAGCTGACGGTGACGGCGCCGCTGCTGTTGCCGACGGCCGGCGCGGCGCAGGTGCAGCTCGTGGTGAGTGACGAAGATGCGTCGGGCCGGCGCAGCGTATCGGTGTATTCGCGCGCTGCCCAACGAGATTCGGCCTGGACGTTACATGCTGAGGCGGTGTTGGCGCCCGGGGTCCTCTCGCCGGGAACAGACTTGTCGGTATGGCCACCGGCGGGCGCAACCCCGTTGGATGTGACCGGCGCATATGGGCGGCTGGCCGCACGGGGCTACACGTATGGTCCGGCGTTTCGCGGTCTGCGGGCGATCTGGCAGCTGGGAGAGGAGATCTTCGCCGAGGTGACCCTGCCCGAGCATGCCGGTCTGGACGTCGGCGGATTCGGCATCCATCCGGTACTGCTCGACGCGGCACTGCATGCGGTGGGTGTCGCCGCCGGGCAGGGCAAGACGGTTTTGCCGTTCTCCTGGCAGGGCGTGTCGCTGCATGCCGCGGGGGCATCTCGGGTACGGGTCCGCCTGGCGCCGGCGGGTGCCGACTCGGTGTCGTTGGAATTGGCTGATGCGGCGGGGTTACCCGTATTGACCGTGCGGAACGTGGCGTTTCGTCCGTTGCCCGACCGGGCGCTGTCCGCAGTCGTGGGTGATGACGGCGGCTTGTTCGAAGTGGCGTGGTCGCCGATAACCGTGGCGCACAACGGTATTGATGAGCCAGCCGCTACGGTGTGGGAGTTGGCTGCCCAGGTGCCGCGGCAGGCGGACGTGGTGATATCGGTACGGGCGGCCACCCATGCGGTGCTGGCGGTGTTGCAGTCGTGGTTGGCCGGCGACGAGGCCGGCGTCTTGGTGGTGCTGACCCATGGCGCGGTGGGTCTGACCGACGACGACGTCTCGGATTTGGCCGGTGCGGCGGTGTGGGGGCTGGTGCGTTCGGCGCAGGCGGAGCATCCCGGCCGGGTGGTGCTGTTGGATTCGGACGGGTCGGTGGATGTCAGCGCGGTAATCCGTTCTGGTGAGCCGCAACTGGTGGCGCGCGACGGTGTGGCCTATCAGGCTCGGCTGCGGCCGGCTGACCCGACGCTTCGGCTGCCGGAGGTCCCGTCTGGGTGGCGCTTGATCCCCGGAGGCGCGGGCACACTCGACGACGTGCAGGTGGGCCCGTATGAACGAAGCGAACTCAGCGCCGGGCAGGTGCGGGTAGCGGTGGCCGCGGTCGGGGTGAATTTCCGTGACGTGCTGGTGGCGTTGGGAATGTATCCGGGCGGGGGCGAGCTCGGCATCGAGGGCGCCGGGGTCGTTGTCGAGGTAGGGCCGGGTGTATCCGGTGTGGCCGTCGGCGACGCGGTGCTGGGGCTGCTGGGCGTGGCGGGACCCGAAGCGGTGGTGGACCAGCGGCTGGTGACCGCGGTTCCGGCGGACTGGCCGCTGGATACGGCTGCCGGTGTCCCGGTGGTGTTCTTGACGGCGTTCTACGGTCTGTCGGACTTGGCGGGGGTGAGGGCCGGGCAGAAGGTGTTGGTGCACGCCGCCGCCGGCGGGGTCGGTATGGCCGCGGTCCAACTGGCTCGGCACTGGGGCCTGCAGGTTTTCGTCACGGCCAGTCGCGGCAAGTGGGATACCCTGCGGGCATTGGGTTTTGACGACGACCATATCGGCGACTCCCGCACCCTGGAATTCGAGGAGAAGTTCCGCCGGACCACCGGCGGCGCCGGAGTTGACGTGGTGCTCAACTCGCTGGCCGGTGAGTTTGTCGACGCGTCGCTACGGCTGCTGAGCCCGGGCGGGCGCTTCATCGAAATGGGCAAAACCGATATTCGCGATCCGCAGACGATCGCCGAGCAGTACCGGGGCGCCGGTTACCGCGCGTTCGATCTGATCGAAGCCGGGCCGGACCGGATCGCGCAGATGTTGGCCCAACTGATGGATATGTTCGCTGCCGGAGAGTTGAAGCCGTTGCCGGCCAAGGCTTTCGATGTGCGGCTGGCCCGGCGGGCGTATCGCTTCGTCAGCCAGGCTCGTCATATCGGCAAGGTGGTGTTGACGGTTTGCGACAGCGCCGGCCGGCTTGCCGGGGGCACGGTCGTGATCACCGGCGGGACCGGAATGGCCGGTGCGGCGCTGGCCCGCCACGTCGTGTCCCGCCTCCGGGTGGCCCACGTGATACTCGTCAGCCGATCCGGGACCCGGGCCCAAGGGATTTCGGAGCTGGCGGACGAGTTGCGGGATGCCGGGGCCGAGGTTTCGGTAGTGGCTTGTGACGTGGCTGACCGTGACGCGGTGGCGGCGCTGCTCGCCCAGGTGCCGCCGCGGTATCCGCTTCGGGGGGTGTTTCATGCTGCCGGGGTCCTCGACGACGGGCTGATCGCCTCGCTGACGCCCGAGCGGATGGATGGCGTGCTGCGCGCCAAGGTGGACGGGGCCTGGAACCTGCACGAGTTGACCCGATATCTGGACGTCTCGGCGTTCGTCCTCTTTTCGTCGATGGCCGGGATCATGGGCACCCCGGGACAAGGCAATTACGCGGCGGCCAACAGCTTCCTCGACGGGCTGGCGGCGTATCGGCGCGCGCATGGGTTGCCGGGATTGTCGGTGGCGTGGGGGTTGTGGGAACAGCCCAGTGCGATGACCGGACACCTGGGGGACCGCGACAAGGCCCGGATGAGTCGGGCGGGGCTGGCAACTCTGTCAACCGGGCAGGCGCTGGAGCTGCTCGACGCCGCAATGGTCGCGGACCGCGGCGTCGTGGTGGCCACCCGGCTCAACACCCGCGCGCTCGGCTCCGACACCACCGCGCCCTCGCTGTTGCTCGGCGAGTTGGCCGCCCGCCGGTCCCGACGCGTCGTCGACGACACCGACACCGCCGTCTCGGCGACGGGATTGATCCTCCGGCTGCGTTCGCTCGGTCCCGAGCAGCGACACCGCGAACTCCTCGACGTGGTCTGTAGCAACGCCGCGACCGTGCTGGGACGCTCCAGCACCGCTGACATCAACGCCCGCGGCGCGTTCCAGGACCTGGGCTTCGACTCGCTGACGGCCGTCGAACTGCGCAACCGGCTGAAAACGGCGACCGGTCTGGCGCTTTCGCCCACCCTGATCTTCGATTACCCCACCCCCGCCGCCCTCGCCGAGCACCTCGACAGCCGTCTGGCCGCCACCCCGGACCGACCCGATCTCCTGGCCCACTGCAACGACATGGCCGGCGAGCTCGACAGGCTGATCGACCGCGGCGACTGGGCACCGGAGGACAAGGCACGGCTGGCCGACCGGCTGCACGCCATCCTGGCCCATCTCACCGCCGACGACGACATCACCACCGCCAGCGAAAGCCAGCTCTTCGCCATCCTCGACGAAGAACTCGGCTCCTGAGTCAGCCACCAAGGAGCGACTTTGACGGGCACTGACAAGCATGTTGATTACCTCAAACGGCTGACCGCCGATCTGCGGCGCGCCCGGCGCCGGCTTGCCGAACTGGAGGACCGGCTGTCGGAGCCGGTGGCGATCGTGGGGATGGGCTGCCGGTATCCGGGTGGCGTCGACTCGCCGGAGTCGTTGTGGCAGATGCTGATTGAGGGACGCGACGCGATCTCGGAATTCCCTTCCGACCGCGGCTGGGACATCGAGGGAATGTTCGATCCGGATCCGGATGCGCCCGGGAAAACATACACGCGACGGGGCGGATTTCTTTCCGACGCGGGTGACTTCGACGCCAGGTTCTTCGGTATCGGGCCCAGCGAGGCATTGGCGATGGATCCGCAGCAGCGGTTGCTGCTGGAGGTGTCCTGGGAAGCCTTGGAACGCACCGGGATCGACCCGACCACCCTGCGCGGCTCGCCCACCGGCGTGTTCGTCGGCGTCATTCATGCCGGCTATGGCGGCGAGGTCAAGGGTGAGCTGGAAGGATACGGCCTGACGGGTTCGACGTTGAGTGTGGCGTCGGGTCGGGTGGCGTATGTGCTGGGGTTGGAGGGCCCGGCGGTGTCGGTGGATACGGCGTGTTCGTCGTCGTTGGTGGCGTTGCATTTGGCGGTGCAGTCGTTGCGGTCGCGCGAGTGCGATCTGGCGCTGGTGGGTGGGGTGACGGTGATGGCCACCCCGGCGGCGTTCGTGGAGTTCAGTCGGCAGCGTGCGCTGGCGCCCGACGGCCGGTGTAAGGCGTATGCGGGGGCTGCCGACGGCACCGCATGGTCGGAAGGTGCGGGGGTGTTGGTGGTGGAGCGGCTCGCCGATGCGCGGCGGTGGGGGCATCCGGTGTTGGCGTTGGTGCGCGGTTCGGCGGTCAATCAGGATGGCGCCTCCAACGGGCTGACGGCACCGAATGGGCCGGCGCAACAGCGGGTGATTCGGGCGGCGTTGGCCAGTGCGCGGTTGGGGGTGGCCGATGTGGATGTGGTGGAGGGGCATGGCACCGGGACCATGCTGGGGGATCCGATTGAGGCGCAGGCGATTGTGGCCACCTATGGGCAGCGTGGTGGTGAGTCTGGCAGCGGGCCGCTGTGGTTGGGGTCGATCAAATCCAACATGGGCCATACGTCGGCGGCGGCGGGGGTGGCCGGGGTGATGAAGATGGTGTTGGCGATGCAGCATGGGGTGTTGCCCAAGACGTTGCATGTGGATGTGCCGACGCCGCATGTGGATTGGTCGGCGGGGGCGGTGTCGTTGTTGACCCAGGCGCGGCCCTGGCCGGCTGAGCCGGTGCTGGGTCGGGCGCGGGGCCGGGTTAGAAGGGCCGCGGTGTCGTCGTTTGGGATCAGTGGCACCAATGCGCATGTGATTCTCGAGCAAGCGCCCGCGGATGGTGCGGCGACCAGTGAGCTGGCCGAGCCGGTTACCGGGGTGGTGCCGTGGGTGGTGTCGGCACGCTCGGGGCCGGCGTTGGTCAACCAGGCGCGGCGGTTGTTGGCGTGGGTGGAGCAGCGTCCCGGGTTTGATGTGGTGGATGTGGGGTGGTCGTTGGTGTCCACCCGGTCGGTGTTCGAGCATCGGGCGGTGGTGGTGGGCGCCGACCGGGCGCAGTTGTTGCAGGGTTTGGCCGGTCTTGCCGCCGGTGAGCCGGGTGGCGCGGCGGTGGCCGGCCGCGCCCGGCCGACCGGCAAGATCGTGTTCGTCTTCCCCGGACAAGGGGCGCAATACCTGGGCATAGGCCGCGGGTTGTATGAACGGTTCCCGTTATACGCCAAAGCATTTGACGCCGTCGCCGACGCGTTGGATCGGTACCTGAGATTGCCGTTGCGGCAGGTGTTGTGGGGAACTGATGAGGCGCTGCTGGAAAGTACCGAGTTCGCCCAACCGGCGTTGTTCGCCGTGGCGGTGGCGTTGGCGGCGCTGCTGGCGGACATGGGTGTGGTGCCGGAGGTGGTGCTGGGTCATTCGGTGGGCGAGATCGCGGCGGCCCAGGTGGCCGGGGTGTTGTCGCTGACCGATGCCGCGCGCGTGGTGGTGGCGCGCGGTCGGTTGATGGCCGGGTTGCCCGCCGGCGGGGCAATGGTGGCGGTGGCCGCTTCCGAGGACGAGGTGGCGCCGCTGCTGGCACCCGGAGTCGAGATCGCGGCGGTCAATGCGGCTGATTCGGTGGTGGTTTCGGGTCCCGCGACCGCTGTGGACGTCGTCGTCGACCGGTTAGTGGCGCTGGGGCGCCGAGTGCATCGGTTGGCGGTGTCGCACGCGTTCCATTCGGGATTGATGGAGCCGATGCTGCAGGACTTCGGCATGGTTCTGGCCGATCTGACCGCAGATCTGCCGCAGATCGGGTTGGTGTCCAATGTCACCGGACGATTGGCGGGCTCGGGGTACGGGTCGGCGTCGTATTGGCTCGAGCATGTGCGCAAGCCGGTGCGGTTCGCCGACAGTGTGGCGCTGATCGAGTCTTTGGGAGCGGTGACATTCGTGGAGGTGGGCCCCCGGGCCGGGTTGACGGTGTCGCCGCCGCTGTTGGTCAAGGACCGGCCCGAAGCCCAATCCCTGCTCACCGGGCTGGGCGAATTGTTCACTCAAGGCTTGTCCGTGGACTGGCGCACGGTGTTCACCGGCCTGGGTGCCCAGCGAGTCGAGTTGCCCACCTATGCCTTCATGCGCCGCCGGTTCTGGTTGAAAGACCTGGGAGTCGACCAGACCAAACTGAGCGGTGTCGGCCTGAGGGGGCTTGGTCATCCGCTGCTGGGGGCGGTGGTGGAACGCCCCGATGTCGGTGGCGTGGTGTTGACGGGGATGCTGTCCCCCGAACTGCAGGGGTGGTTGGGCGATCACGTCGTGGGCGGTGTAACCCTGTTCCCGGGGACCGGATTCGTGGAGTTGGCGTTGCGAGCCGGTGACGAGGTCGGCTGTCCGGTTGTGCAGGAGCTGACCTTACTGTCGCCGCTGGCATTGCCGGCGGGCGAAGCGACGCGGATACAGGTCGTGGTCGGTGACGCCGACGGGGCGGGGAGCCGGACGGTATCGGTGTATTCGACCCGGGCAGCCGGCGATTCGTGGGTGCTGCATGCCGACGGTGTCCTACGGGCCGGCGGTCCCGGTCACGGAGTGGACTTGTCGGTGTGGCCGCCGGTGGGTGCGTCCGCCGTGGATATGACCGATGTCTACGAGCGGTTGTCGCAACGTGGTTACGGCTACGGACCGGCGTTTCGCGGCCTGCGGGCGGTGTGGCGGCGGGGGCGCGAAATCTATGCGGAGGTGGCCGCTCCCGAGGATGTCAAGGTGGCGGGGTTTGGTATCCACCCGGCGGTGCTGGATACCGCGCTGCATGCCTGGGGGTTCGCCGCGGCTGCCGACCAGTTGGCGCTGCCGTTCTCCTGGCAGGGGGTGTCGTTGCAGGCAGCCGGTGCGTCACGGGTCCGGGTGCGCATCACCCCGGCAGACGCCGGTTCGGTGTCGGTGGCGCTGGCCGATTCGGCGGGCCTGCCGGTGTTGTCGGTGCGTGAGTTGGCCATTCGTCCGGTGTCAGGTGACGCGTTGTCGGCGGCGGCGTTGGCTGCCGGTGGTGTGGCCGGTGACCGGTTACTCGAACTGGCATGGTCGCCGATTACGTTGGGGCGCGGGGGCGCCGACTCCGGGGTGGTCGTGTGGGAGTCCGAAGCGAGTGCCGGTGGTGTCGCCGAACGCGTGGTTGCGGCGCTGGAGAGGCTGCAGCGTTGGTTGGCCGATGATCGTCGCGAAGTCCTGGTGGTGTTGACGTGCGGCGCGGTGGGGTGGGGCGGTGAGCGCGTCCCCGACTTGGCGGGTGCGGCGGTGTGGGGGCTGGTGCGGTCGGCGCAGGCGGAGTACCCGGGCCGGGTGGTTCTGGTGGATTCGGACGGATCCGTGGCCGCCGACGCGGTCGTTGGTGCCGGTGAGCCGCAGTTGGTGGTGCGTTCCGGCGTGGTGTACGGCGCCCGGCTGGCGGTTGTGAATTCGGGCTTGACGTTGCCGGATCGGTTGTGGCGGTTGGGTGTTGGCGGCGGCGGAACGTTCGAGGAGGTGGCGGTGCGGCCGTGTCCGCGGGTAGACCTGGCGGCCCGCCAGGTGCGGGTTGCCGTGGGCGCGGTAGGGGTGAACTTCCGGGATGTGTTGGTGGCCTTGGGGATGTACCCGGGCGGCGGCGAGCTGGGCGCCGAGGGAGCCGGGGTGGTGGTCGAGGTGGGCCCGGGGGTCACGGGGCTGTCCGTCGGTGACCTGGTGATGGGTTTGCTGGGGGTGGTGAGCTCCGAAGCGGTGGTGGATGAGCGGTTGGTCACGGCGGTTCCGGCGGGCTGTTCGCTGGTTGCGGCCGCGGGCGTGCCGGTGGCGTTCCTGACCGCGTGGTACGGGTTGTCGGCGTTGGCTGGTGTGCGAGCCGGCCGGAAGGTCCTGGTGCATGCCGCGACCGGCGGTGTGGGCATGGCGGCCGTCGCATTGGCGCGGTATTGGGGTGCGGAAGTCTTCGCCACCGCAAGTGTCGGAAAATGGGATACGTTGCGGGCCATGGGCTTTGACGACGATCATATCGGCGATTCCCGGACGCTCGACTTCGAGGAGAAGTTCCGCAAAGCCACCGGCGGCGGGGTCGACGTGGTGCTCAACTCGCTGGCGGGGGAGTTCGTCGATGCGTCGTTGCGGCTGTTGGTGCCAGGCGGGTGCTTCATCGAGATGGGCAAGACCGACCTGCGGGACCCCCGGGCGGTGACCGAACAGTATCGGGGAGTGGGCTATCGGGCATTCGACTTGATGGAGGCCGGCCCCGACCTCATCGCGCAGATGCTTTCCGAGGTGCTCGAGTTACTGTCCAGCCGGACCTTGAAGCCGTTGCCGGTCAGGGCTTTTGACGTGCGCTGCGCTCAGCAGGCGTACCGCTGTGTCAGCCAGGCCCGTCATGTCGGCAAGGTGGTGCTGACCATCCCCCAAGGGCCGGCGGCGCGGTCGGTTCTCCATGGGGGCAGCGTGGTGATCACCGGCGGCACCGGAATGGCCGGGGCGGCGGTGGCGCGGCATCTGGTGGATCGTTACGGGGTCGGGCATGTGGTTTTGCTAAGCCGCACCGGCGAGCACGCCCCCGGCGTTGCGGACTTGGTGGCCCGCTTGCAGCAGGGTGGAGCTGAGGTTTCGGTGGCCGCCTGTGATGTGGCCGATCGCGATGCGGTCAAAGCAGTGCTGACCGAGTTACCGGACAGGTTCCCGCTCAAGGGAGTGTTCCATGCCGCCGGGGTGCTGGACGACGCGGTGATCGCGTCGCTGACGCCGAGCCGGGTCGAGGCGGTGCTGAAGGCCAAGGTCGACGGGGCCTGGAACCTGCACCAGCTGACTCAGGATGTGGGTCTGGCGGCGTTCGTGATGTTTTCGTCGATGGCCGGGATCGCGGGAGCCCCGGGGCAGGGCAGTTACGCGGCGGCCAACGCGTTCCTGGACGGGTTGGCCGCATATCGGCGCGAGCACGGGCTTGCCGGACTATCGGTTGCCTGGGGATTGTGGGAACAGCCCAGCATCATGACCCGGCACTTGGGGGAACGAGATTTCGCCCGGATGAAGCAGGCCGGGCTGGATCGGCTGACCACCGAGCACGCGCTGCAACTGCTGGACACCGCGCTACTCAGCGACCGCCCGGTCGTCGTCGCCGCCCAGCTCAATACCGCGGTGATGACCGCCAATGCCGAGGTGCTCCCGCTATGGCGCGAATTGGTCACCCGCCCGTCGCGGCGCGTCATCGAGGGCACCGGCACCGCCGCGTCGATGCCGGGCCTGATTTCGCGTTTGCAATCGCTGAGCCCCGACCAACGCCACCGCGAACTCGTCGACGTGATCATCACCAACGCCGCGACCGTTCTCGGGCATTCCAGCGCCGTCGACATCGATGCCCATAAGCCCTTCCAGGATCTCGGGTTTGACTCGCTGACCGCCGTGGAACTGCGCAACCGCATCAAGGCCGCAACCGGGATGACTCTTTCACCCACGCTGATCTTCGATTACCCGACCCCGGCCACCCTGGCCGAACACCTTGCCCACCAACTCGATTCGACCGTCGCCGTGCTCGCCGACGAGCAGTCTGACCGGCTGGCCCGCTTCGACGACGTTGCGCGCGAACTCGATACCCTGGTGAACCGGCCCGACTGGACCTCCGAAGAGAAGGACCAGGTGTCCGACCGGCTGCGCGCTATGCTGGCCGGCCTCGCCACGCCCAGCGCCGTTATCGGCAGCCACGACGCCGACATCACCACCGCCAGCGAAAACGAACTGTTCGCCATTCTCGACGAGGAACTGGGTCCGTGAACCCGGGCGACATCGCAATTGTCGGACTGGCATGCCGGTTTCCCGCCGGTGCCGGCCCCGGCGAATTCTGGCAAGTGCTGCGCGACGGCCGCGAAGCCACCGGACCCATGACCGGTAGCGCCGATTTCGACGCGGAGTTCTTCGATATCTCGCCCCGCGAGGCCGCCGCGATGGACCCGCGGCAACGGCTGGCGCTGGAACTGACCTGGGAGCTGCTCGAAGATGCCTTCATCGTGCCGGAAACCATTCGGGCGCAGCAGGTCTCGGTGTACCTCGGAGCCATGAACGACGACTATTCGTTCTTGACGCTGCGCGGCCCCGCCGAAAACGTGGATCACTACTCGTTTGCCGGGGTCAGTAGGGCGATGATCGCCAACAGGGTCTCATATGCCTTCGCCTTGCACGGTCCCAGCCTGACTGTCGATTCCGGTCAATCGTCGTCGCTGGTGGCGGTTCACCTCGCCTGTGAGAGCCTGCGTGCCGGAACCTCCGAGCAGGCGATTGCCGGCGGCGTACATCTGAATGTGGCAAGCGAAACGGCCCTGCTGGAGCACGAGTTCGGTGCCGTGTCGACCTCCGGCCATACCTACGCGTTCGACGCCCGCGCCGATGGCTACGTTCGCGGGGAAGGCGGTGGCCTGGTTCTGCTGAAGCCGCTGCGCGCGGCCCTGGCTGACGGAAACCGAATCCGCGCAGTCATTGTGGGTAGCGCCGTGGGAAACGCCGGGCACAGCCCCGCCGGCCTGACCGCGCCCTCGACTTCGGCGGAAGCCGACGTGATCCGGCGTGCGCTGGCCCAGGCCGGCGTGGACTGCACCGGCGTCGACTACGTCGAGGCGCACGGTACCGGCACCAGAATCGGCGACCCGGCCGAGGCCGCGGCGCTGGGTCAGATATTCGCTCAGCGCCGGGATGATCCGGTCAGGGTTGGCTCGGTGAAGACGAACATCGGCCACGCCGGGGCGGCAGCGGGAATCGCGGGCCTGATCAAGACGGTGTTGGCCATCGAAAATGAGTCGATTCCGCCGAGCCTCAACTATGTCAGCGCTCGCTCCGCCATCGGTTTGGAAAGCCTTGGGCTGCAAGTCAACACCACGTCGACGGGGTGGCCGGAGCGACGGCGGCCATGGCGCGCCGGGGTGTCGTCGTTCGGAATGGGCGGCACCAACGCCCACCTGTTGCTCCAGCAGGCGCCCGCCACCGAAAGTGTTGCAATGCCACGTGCTGACAAGTCAACCGGCCTACCGTGGGTGCTGTCGGCCCGGTCGGCGCCAGCGTTGGCCAACCAGGTGCAACGATTGCTGGCCCGGATGGACGAGCGCCCCGATCTGGATGCGGTGGATGTGGGCTGGTCGCTGGTGTCCACCCGGTCGGTGTTCGAGCACCGGGCGGTGGTGGTGGGCACCGGCCGGGCGCAGCTGCTGAGCGGGCTTGCCGGCCTTGCCACCGGCGAACCGGGCGCCGGTGTGGCGGTTGGTCGGGCACGGCGGGTCGGCAAGATCGCATTCGTGTTCCCCGGCCAAGGCGTGCAATACCTGGGCATGGGCCGCGGAATGTGCGAGCGGTTCCCGCTGTTCAGCAAGGCTTTCGATGCCGCCGCCAACGCGCTGGATGAACACCTGAGGCTACCGCTGCGGCGGGTGCTGTGGGGTACGGATGCCGCGGCGTTGCAAAATACCGAGTTTGCGCAACCGGCGTTGTTCGCCGTGGAGGTGGCGTTGGCGGCGTTGCTGGCTGAGATGGGTGTGGTGCCCGACGTCGTGCTGGGTCAATCGGTGGGCGAGATCGCGGCGGCCCAGGTGGCCGGGGTGTTGTCGCTGGCCGACGCCGCGCGCGTGGTTGCGCTCCGCGCCCGACTGATGTCGGGATTGCCGGCAGGCGGCGCGATGGTGGCGGTCGCCGCTTCTGAAGACGAGGTGGTGCCGCTGCTGGCGCCCGGCGTCGAGATCGCGGCGGTCAATGCGCCTGATTCGGTGGTGATTTCCGGCCTCGAGCCTACGGTGAACGCGGTGGCAGACCGGCTGGCGGGCACGGGACGGCGGGTGCGCCGGTTGGCGGTGTCGCACGCGTTTCATTCGGCATCGATGGAGCCGATGCTTGCGGAGTTCGCTGCGGCCTTGGCGGGGCTGCCGATGAGTCGGCCGCGGATCGCGTTGGTGTCCAATGTTACTGGCCGATTGGCTGGTGCCGACTATGGATCGGCAGCGTATTGGGTTGAGCATGTGCGTAAACCGGTGCGGTTGGCCGAAGGTATCTCATTTGCCGAGTCTTCGGGCGCCACGACTTTTCTCGAGATCGGCCCCAGCGCCGGTTTGACAACCTCTCCGGGGTTGCTGGCCAGGGATCATCCCGAAGCCGAATCCATGCTCACCGCAATGAGTCAGCTGTTCACCGAAGGTGTAAGCATAGACTGGCCCAAGGCATTTGCCGGCCTTGGCGCCCGGCCGGTCGAACTTCCCACCTACGGCTTTGCGCGGCAGCGATTTTGGCTCGGCGAGGGCACCCGTCACGACATCGAACATGCCGGTACGTCCGGGCTGCGGCACACCTGGAACGAACTCGAACCGGCGGAACAGCACCGTCGGCTGCTCGATTTGGTGTGCCGAAACGCGGCCGCGGTGTTGGGTCACTCGAGCAGCCGCGACATCGACGCGGGCCGCGCTTTTGACGACCTCGGGTTCGAGTCGATGACGGGAATCGAGCTGCGTAACCGCCTGGCCTCAGCCACCGGTTTGACGTTGTCGCGCACGCTGATATTCGACTATCCCACTCCCGCAGCGGTCGCCCGTCAGCTGGCTCAACAACTGTCGTCGAGCCATCTGGACCAATCCGGCGACGAGCAGGTCTGGCCGCTGTTGAGAAGCATTCCGCTGCACGAGCTTCGGCGAGCCGGATTACTGGGCAAACTCTTGGCGTTGGCCGGCCAGGTCGACGACGCGGTGCCTGAATCGACCGTCACCGAGGACGTCATCGACTCGCTGAGCCCCGATGCCCTGGTCGCGATGGCGCTCGAGCCATCCGATGACAACAGCCTCCAATGACGAAATCCGTCCGGGCAGGCCGAATTACGGCAGCACCGACCGTGTCCGCATACGACATGTGTTGAATACGCGTGACTTTGCCAGACCGCCCGAAGCCGCCTAAAATTTGAATTCCCTTCGGGTGGGCTGGCCGGCAGGTGAGCAAGTAAGGGCAGGGGGCCATGAGCGTTGTTGCAGGTGTGTGCGGTGCATTGCCGCCGCATCGCTATAGCCAGAGTCAGATCACCGATTCGTTCGTCGAATTTCCCGGTCTGAAGGAGCACCAAGATATCGTCCGGCGCTTGCACGCCGCCGCCCGGGTGAACAGCCGTCAATTCGTCCTTCCGCTGGAGCAGTACCCGGGGCTGACCGACTTCGGCGATGCGAACGAGATCTTTATCGACAAGGCCGTGGATCTGGCCGTCGAGGCGCTCATGGGTGCGCTCCACGAGGCCGGGCTGGAACCGCGCGACATCGACATGATCGTCACCACAACGGTGACCGGTGTCGCGGTGCCGGCACTCGATGCCCGGGTCGCCGGCCGGCTGGGCCTGCGCCCCGACGTACGCAGGGTGCCGCTGTTCGGTCTGGGGTGCGTGGCCGGCGCCGCCGGAGTGGCCCGGCTACACGACTACCTGCGCGGCGCACCCGACGCCGTCGCCGTACTGATAGCGGTCGAGCTCTGTTCGCTCACCTACCCCGCGGTCAAGCCGACCGTGTCGGGACTTATCGGGACGGCGCTGTTCGGGGACGGCGCCGCCGCCGTGGTCGCCGTCGGCGACCGCCGCGCCGAGCAGCTGCGCACCAGCGGGCCCACCATCGTCGACTCCCGCAGCCGGCTGTACCCCGAATCGCTGCACATCATGGGTTGGGACGTCGGTTCTCATGGCCTGCAGCTGCGGCTTTCTCCCGAACTCCCCAACCTGATCGAGCACTACCTGCCCGGCGACGTAACCGGATTCCTTGCCACGCATGGACTGTCCAAGGACGACGTCGGCGCGTGGGTGAGTCACCCGGGCGGTCCCAAGGTGATCGACGCAATCACCACTAGCCTCGAACTGGCCCCCGACGCACTCGAGCTGACCTGGCGTTCGCTCGGCGAAATCGGCAACCTCTCGTCGGCGTCGGTGCTGCACATCCTGCGCGACACCATCGCCAAACGGCCGCCGAGCGGAAGTCCCGGGCTGATGCTGGCCATGGGGCCGGGGTTCTGTGCCGAGCTGGTACTACTGCGCTGGCACTGAGCCGGCAAACTCGACGGTCAGCCCCGGTTTAGGGGACAGCGCGGCGAAGTTGGCCGCGCGGATCCGCTGAGCAGGCAGGCGCAGCGTAGTTCGGGCGACCAGTCGAGCCAGCATCACCGTCATCTCGGTGGTAGCCATGACCGCCCCGATGCATCGGTGCAGCCCGCCGCTGAACGGGATGAACTCGTGTGGCGCGGGCTTACGGTAGTCCGGCGAGTCGGGGTCCCAGCGCTGCGGACGGAACTCCCTTGGGGCGGGCCATATTTCGGGCAACCGATGGGTGACGTACGCGCTGAAGATCAGCAGCCGTCCCGACCTGACCCGGTGGCCGTCGAACACCAGGTCGCGCATCACTCTGCGAGCCGAGATCACCCCGGGGGAGTACAGCCGAAGTGTTTCCTGCACCAGGCCGTTCAGGTAGGTCAGTGAGCCGATGTTGTCGGCGGCGGGCGCGTTGCCGCCGAGCACGCGATCAACCTCTCGGGCGACCGTCTCCCAGGCGCCCGGCAACGTGAGCAACGCATGGGCCGCCCAGGCCAGCGCTCCGCTGGTGGTTTCGTAGCCGGCAGTGATGAGCGAGACGATCGCATCGCGTATCTCGTTGTCGCTCAACGTGTCGATCAGTGTGGTCAACATGTGGTCGTCGGGCCCGGGCCGGGGGCGCGCGTCGGAGATCACCGCGCCGACAAGGTCGTCGACACGGTGCCGGGCCGCCATCGCGCGTCGCCAGCCCGGTGAGTTCAACCGTCGCTGCAGCCGCATCAGCTGCGGCGGCCGGTGGGTCAGGTCGAGCAGCGGCTGCAACTGTTCACCGAGGAAGTCCGAATGGGCGGCCAGCCGCGGGCCGAACAGACTCTCGGCGGTGCTGCGCCGTACCGCCGAACGGAACTGCTGGTAGAGGTCGAGGCGCTGTCCCGGACGCCAGGTGTTGATGACTTCGTCGATAGTGGACACCATGGTCTGCACATAGTCCTGAACCTGCCGGTGGCGCAGTCCGGGCGCCACCACGCTACGGCGGCGCCGGTGGTCTTCGCCGTCGCTGACGATCAGCGCGGTAGGCCCGTCGACGGGAACCAGGCTCTCGAACGTCTCACGCCAGCTGAACGCGTCGGCGTTGGCGAACACGAACTTATTGGCCTCAGGGCCCAACAGATACACGAAGCCATGGCGCCCGACGCCGGCGTCGACCACCGCACCGCGGTGCCGATAGAGCGCCAGCAGTGCTTCCCCGGGCAGGTACGGCACCGTCCGGTACGCGTTCATTCCAGCGCCTCCGAAATCTGCAGCCAGCGCTCCTCCGTCGCGCCAACCTCGTCTTCGAGGTCGCGCAATTCCCGGCTCAACCGGGCCAGGCCGACGTGGTCGGCCTGGTCATGTTCGGCGAGTTCGGTGTGCTTGGCGGCAATCCGGTCGGCCAGGCGGGCAAGCTGACGCTCGGCGGCGGCCAGCTCCTTCTCCGCGGCCCGGCGCTGCGCGCCCGAGATCTCTTGGGGCTCAGCCGGTTTAGCGGCCGGTGTCGGTGACGGTTTGGTAGCCAGCCGCAGGTATTCGTCGATGCCGCCGGGCAGATGCCGCAGCCGGCCGTCCAGAATCGCGTACTGCTGATCGGTGACCCGTTCCAGCAGATAGCGATCGTGGGAGACGACGATCAAGGTGCCCGCCCAGGAGTCCAGCAGATCCTCGGTGGCCGTCAGCATGTCGGTGTCCACGTCGTTGGTGGGCTCGTCGAGCAGCAGCACATTGGGTTCCGATAACAGCGTCAGCATGAGCTGCAGCCGTCGCCGCTGACCGCCGGAAAGATCGCCGACCCGCGCCGAAAGCTGACCCCGGACGAAGCCGAGACGTTCCAGCAGCTGGGCCGGGGTCAGCTCACGCCCGCCGACCTCGTAGCCGCTGCGAAGCCTGGTCAGTACCTCGGCAATCCGGTCCTGCGCGAACGGGGTCAGCGCATCACCTTGCTGGTCGAGCACCGCCAGCCGGACGGTCTTGCCGCGCTTGACCCGGCCGGAGTCGGGCTCGATGGTGCCGGCGATCAGTCCCAGCAGGGTGGATTTCCCGGCGCCGTTGGCTCCGACGATTCCGGTGCGTTCGCCCGGGCCGATCCGCCATTCGATGTCCCGCAGCACCGGGCGGCCGTCAAAGCAGACCGACACGTCGAGTAGGTCGATGACGTCCTTGCCCAGTCGGGCGGTGGCCAGCTTGGCCAGCTCGACGGTGTTGCGCAGCGGCGGCACGTCGGCGATCAGCTGATTGGCGGCCTCGATGCGGAACTTGGGTTTGGAGGTTCGCGCCGGGGGACCCCGCCGCAGCCAGGCCAGCTCCTTGCGCATCAGGTTCTGTCGCTTGGCCTCGGCCGCGGCGGCGAGCCGGTCACGTTCGACGCGTTGCAGCACGTAGGCCGCGTATCCGCCTTCGAAGGGCTCGACGACGCCGTCGTGGACTTCCCACGTGGTGGTGGCGATCTCGTCGAGAAACCACCGGTCGTGGGTGACCAGCAGCAGCCCGCCGCTGCTGCGGGCCCAGCGTTGTTGGAGGTGGCCGGCCAGCCAGGTGATGCCTTCGATGTCGAGGTGGTTGGTGGGCTCGTCGAGAGCGATCACGTCCCAGTCGCCGACCAGGAGCCGGGCCAGCTGCACGCGGCGCCGCTGGCCGCCGCTGAGGGTGGAAACCTTTGCACGCCAGGCGATGTCGGACACCAATCCGGCGACCACGTCGCGGACGCGCGGGTCACCGGCCCAGTGGTGTTCCGGTTGGTCGCCGACCAGCGTCCAGCCGACGGTGCGAGCGGGGTCCAGGGTGTCGGCCTGGCTCAGCGCACCGACGCGCAAACCGCTGCGCCGGGTGACCCGTCCGGAGTCCGGCGGCAGCTGGCCGGTGAGCAGGTCCAGCAGGCTGGATTTGCCGTCCCCGTTTCGCCCGACGATGCCGATGCGCGCACCGTCGTCGACGCCGAGTGTGACCGATTCGAATATCACCTGGGCCGGGTACGCCAGGTGTACGGCCTCGGCTCCGAGCAGGTGTGCCACCGGGCCGACGCTACCTGCACACATTGTCGACCCCGCCGGCGGACAGATTCCGTGTCGGACCCCATGGCCTTCGGCGTCAACGGTGCCGGCTGTGCCGCCCCGGGCACGGTTCTCAAGGGCCGGTGGTACCCGCTCGGTCGGGCGCTGTCGAAGGCCCGGGAAACCTTGTCGCCCAATGTAATTGCTGGTTGGGCAGCCCGGCGGGGGAATGGCCGCGGCGAGCATTGTCGGGGGCCCGCGGAAAAGGTGGGGTTCGAGCGGTTGCGGACCCAATCAGCCGCCAGTCGCCCGGTAGCGCGACTCGGCCGCGGGCAGACGAGCATCGTTTCCGCAAACTTCCGGCCGTTCAGGACCATTCCAGGGGGCAACATCTGCCCACATCATCCCTAGACTCGACCGCACACCACGACGAGAGGTAACCGGAATGGACGCGCCAGGCATCGAAACGCGATCCGGCGAGGACAAGCTGACGCTTGCCCAATGGATGACTGTGCTCGCCATGGGGCTGGGATTCGCCGTCACCGGTGCCGATCCAACCATCTTCTCCAGCAATCTCGTGCCGGTGCGGGAGGGACTGCACATGTCCACCGCTGCGGCTGGGTTCGCTGCCAGTCTGGCTACTCTCACCCTGGCCGCGGCCATACTCGGCGCGGGCACCCTCGGCGACGTCTACGGAAAACGCCGGATGTATCTGCTGGGCCTGGTCGGCGCCATCGTTTTCGGCCTGCTGGCCGCAGCCTCGCCCAATGCGGTGATGCTGATGGTCGCGCGCGCTCTGACCGGTGTCTTCTTCGCCTTCCTGCTGGGTCTTTCGCTGGCGATCATCAACGCCGTGTTCCTGCCTGAGCAGCGGCCCAAGGCCATCAGCCTCTTCCTTGGGACCGCATTCCTGGTCGGCGCACCACTACCGCTGATCGGCAACGTCCTGGTCGAATCACTTGGGTGGCGCTGGGCGTTGGTCGTGGCCCCCGCCGTAGCGTTGCTCACCATCCCCATCACCGTTCGGTTCGTTCCCGAGACGTTCCGGATCAGCGATCGACCAATCGACTATCCCGGCATTGCCGCCGCCGGCTTCATGCTGGTCAGCCTGGTCTACGGTCTGTCCCGGCTGGCTCACGGCCCGGCCGCTGCCGCGCCGCCGTTGCTGATCGGGCTGGCTGCCGGAGTCTTCTTCGTGTGGTGGGAGTTGCGGACCGACCATCCGGCCCTGGATCTGCGAATCTTCCGGGCCGGCCCGTTCAATGCCGCCGTCATCGCCGGGCTGGCGTTCAACTTCCTGTCCGCCGGGCTCATCCTCATCCTGAGCTACTACGCCACCGTGGTCCGCGGGTATTCGCTCACCGTGCTGGGTGTGTTGTTGGTGCTGGGCGCCGCCGTGCAGGCGCCCGCGGCCGTAGCGGCAGGCCGCATGATGACCCGGACCTCGGCGCGGGCCACCATCCTGTTTGGTCTGGGGTTGCTCACCGTGGCCACCGGTGTATTCGCCACCTTCGGTATGGACACTTCTATCGTCGTGATCGGTGTGGGAATAGTGGCCTTGACTGCCGGCCTGGGCTTCATTGAGCCCCCGCAGGCCAGCGTCATGATGAGTTTTGCCCCACCAGGCTTGGAGGGCTCGGTTGCCGCGGTCAAACCCGGCGTCGGCCAGTCCGCATACTCACTCGGCCCCACCATGGTGACCCTGCTGGCCACGACTTTCTACACGGCACGAGCGCAGGACCGGTTCGCTGGCACGGGCGTCTCTCCCACTCAGGCCGCCAAAGCATTGGAGGCTACCCGTTCGTACGGCGGGAGCAACCTCGGCGGCGTCGCCGTGCTGGATCCGGAGGCGGCCCGCAGTCTCATGGCGACCACCCAGGAGGTCGTCGTGTCCGCGTTGCGTACTACCAGCCTGTTAATGGCACTGGTGCCGTTGACCGCCGCGGTGGCCGTCTGGCTACTGCTGCCGCGCCAGCTACCTCTTGAGCAGCG
This sequence comes from Mycobacterium pseudokansasii, assembly GCF_900566075.1. Taxonomy (NCBI): domain Bacteria; kingdom Bacillati; phylum Actinomycetota; class Actinomycetes; order Mycobacteriales; family Mycobacteriaceae; genus Mycobacterium; species Mycobacterium pseudokansasii. The sequence goes on from NZ_UPHU01000001.1 coordinate 2,955,175, forward strand.
GGCTGGGTGACAGTCATCGCGATGGCCCGATGGCTGCGCCCAGCGCGGGGCGCGGGCCGGAGACAATCACCTTCCAGCCCCAAAAAAACAGCTGATAACAATTATTGCCAATGTGCACTATAGTCTGCCTCGCTTACCAAACTGGCGAGTCGCGATGCGACGCTGACGAAAAGGAGTTTCGGTGAGTCACACAGTCACGTCTGTCCTTGCACCGGCGGCTGTGTTGGCATCGTTGTCCGGCCATGCCGGGGGCGGTCCGCAAGTCAGTCAGCGACCGGAAAGTGGGCCGTGGCCAACCACCGTCAGCCCATCGCGAGGAGTGTCTGAGGGGTACCAGGTGACAACCTTCGTTAACGATCCCACTCCGAAATTCGAACGGACGCGCAATGGATACGATCCGGCTGCCGTCAACCAGTACATCGCGGAACTGATGGTTCAGCGGCAGGCGCAACACTACGAGACCGAGAGACTCAGGGTGGAGCTTGCCGCACTGCGGGACGAAAACGCGGTCCTGCGGGATACCTCGTCGTCGGCACCGGCGGTCACCGACCGGTTGGCGAAAATGCTGCGGTTCGCTGTCGACGAGGTATTTCAGATGCAGTCCGAGGCGCGGGCCGAGGCGTCGGCGTTGATTGCCGCGGCCAAGAATGACGCCGAAGCGGCTCGCGTGACCAAGAGAGACATGTTGGCCCAGATGGAGGCGCGGCAACGAGCACTCGATCTCGAGCATGCCGAGGCGGTCCGCCGTGCGCGAGAAGAAGCAGATGAGCTCAGGGCACAGGCTTTCCGAGAGATCGACCAGATGCGCGTCGCGGATGCCAGGCGCCGCGAGAAGGCGGAACAGCAACTCGATGCCGAACTGATCAGGCTCCGGTCCGACGCCCAATTCCAGATCGATGATCAGCTGCGAACTACGCAGCAGGAGTGCGACAAACGGCTCAATGACGCCAAGGCCGAGGCCGAACGGCGCGTCCGCCTTGCCGACGAGCAGGTCGAGCAGCGCATGGCCGAGGCGCGGCGTATGTTGGACGACGTCAATCAACGAAGGCTGGGTGTGCTCGAGCAGCTGGCTAGAATACACGCCAAACTCGAGGACGTCCCCGCGATCCTGGAGTCGGCCCGATGCGCCGAAACCGACATGCTTCAGTCGATGAGGGGCGCGTTCTCGGAGCTGCGAGCCATCTAGCCCGGATGTGGCGCGGGATTACGGGGTGGGCAGTAGCCCGGTTGCAAACGGGCCAAGGCGGTGGTCAACAGGTCAGCCCATTCAAGCCGTATCTGCCCGATAGACCCAGATCATCGACTCGATGGTGTTGGTTGAGCGCAGAGTGCGCGCCGAGATGGTGATACACCCGGGCACGGCACGGTCGACTTTTCGTCGGGGCCCTCGTGCACGCCGGCCGCCGCGCCCGGATGGCTGCAGTCCAATCCCTTTTGAGCATGTCGGAACGGTTGGCGTGCAGGGCCATTGAGCCGCCAGCGCCCCCGCCGCCTGCCGGTGGCGCAGCCACCGACTGATCCCCACCCCGAGATGCGGGCCTGTCGCGCTCCTACGCCACCAAGCACCCTGCCACGGGTTCCGCCGTGTCTGGGCGTCGCGCTACGACGAGCGCCGTGAGGTCAATGAGAAGATCCACCGGCGGTGGCGCGAGGAAGGCCTGCAGGTCAAGGTCGTCTCCCCGCGCAAGCGGGCCGGGATCTCCTCGGTCCTGCCGGTGCAGGCCGATGCCTCGAACGGGGTGCGGGTGAGCGACTTCCGTTTGACTCCCCACGTCGACGGCAGGGCAATCAAGATCGCCCCGATGATCGACGAGCACACCCGGGCCCTACTGCTGAATCTCATGGAACGCTCAATCACCGGCGAACACCTCGTCGGCGAGCTCGAGAGGGCCGTCGTGATAACGGCGGCCCACCGAAAGTGTCACGCCTGGATAGCGGTCCTGAGCTGGTTTCCCAAGTGCTACAACGGTTCTGCGACAACACCAGCGGGACGATGCACATCCCGCCAGGCTGCCCGTGAGACGACGGCTACATCGAATCCTTCAACAACAGACTCAGGAAGAAGTGTCTCAACCGCAACCATGGGACCACGCTGTTCGAGGCCCGCGTGGTCGTCGGCGACTTCATGCAGGAAACACAACCACCGATACTGTCACTTGGCCCAGGGCTACCGCAGGCCGGGCGAGTACGCTCCGGCGTGCAGGTGCACCGACATCCCGGTCGCCTGCAGCATCAACAGAGGATGGGTCAAGTCAACCTGCCTCTAGAGCCGGGTGAACTCAGCACCGGGGACTCGCCGCCACCACACTGCAGGTCACAAGGGGATAACCGCAATCGGAATTCCCACCAGACCCGGGATAGCCTCTTATCCAAGCACAGAGCGCCTTTCTTCGTTCAGCACACCCAACCATGATCAACCAGCACAAGAGCGCGAGGTTAGCCGTTCAGTGGCCACCTTCGGCCGGGGAACGCTGGTCTGGCTGGTATGTCGTTCTGCGAAGTGATTGCGTTACAACACCACACTGCATGATCGGTTGATTACGCCGACCCGCGACGGGTCACTGGCAGTGATGAGCGCGATCGCGCTTCAACGGCTCTGCTGACGAGCACAGTCTTCCGGTCGAGTCTTCTCGATTCTGCGGATGGACGCCGTCGAGTCGGTGAGACAGCCAGCGCTTGCCTGACTTCACGTGGTGGTACCCAACCTTCTCAAATGCCCCTTGCGCGCACGGCTTTCGCGTCCTACTGTGGCCTGCGTAATACAACTGTTATCCGTAGCAACTCTTTCGCTCGGCAATCATAGTGCTCGGTCCCAACCGAACCCCGGCCCATTCGGCCGGGGAACGGGTGCGGCCAATGCCTGGCACTGAGAGCGCTGCTTTTCGTGTAACACGTTGCCGCAGTGCAGCATTGTTGATGTCTTGGGTGAGGAGCAGCCGATGGCACGACCCAAACGAAGACCTTGGATGGTCCGATTGCGCATTTCTTGTACGCTGCGCAATGGCTGGCGCCTGAGTCGCTGATTGACGAACTGACTTCCACCGGCGCGACGATTGTTCGTCGTAGCTAAGCTGTCGGCCATACATTAGACGTCTCTCGGTGCAGACGCACGCTGAATTCGCCTGTAGAAAAGGCCATTCGTCGTTTAACTCGGACGAGTAGTAGCTGCTGCATTTGTGCTAGGTACGTCAGACCCATCAGTAACCGCGTCATTTCCTGACAACCCCCTTGCTATCCAAAGAGCATGAATTAGCCTGCGAGAGGACGAATCACAATGGACAGAGCGTGGATCATCGATTCGGCGATCGACACCATCGATGGCTTCGAGGCGTTGCTTGGAATCGGATTGCCCGTTTCCGGAGACGTCTTCAACACCAGTTCGTCATGGTTCACCCGAAGCGCCCAGGATCAGGCCTCGGCCGCTCCGGGCGACCGCTGGATGGGCACCGCGGCAGAAGCGTACTCGGCCAAGAATGAGCTGCAGAAGCTCCGTGAAGAAATCTTGGCGGACCTGGACTACATCACCGGGACGCTGGTAACGGATCAAGCGGACGCGGTAAGGAGAACCCGCGATGTCCTGGCATTCGCAAAGTGGATCCTCGAGAAGGCACGCCCGGTCGCCATAGTCATTTCCTACATACCCCTTGTCGGACAATGGCTCTCGGACGGGTTTCAGCTTCCGATCACTTCGCTGATGATGAGCATGGTTACCGGTGCGCTCGCATATCTGGCGTACAAGACGGCCGAAGACACCGCCAAACTGATTGCCGCGTTGTGGAAACTGGTCGAGCTGCTGGAAGCCCTGATCGAAGAGGAAGTGATCGCCGTCGTGTCGGACATCGAGTTCGACATACGACAATTCATCTCAAAATTGGAATCCGCCTTGTACGCGGCGTGGTCGGAAATCGCAAGCATATTTTCCGACATGGGCTTGGGGACTATCCTGTCCAGCCTGTCGTCGTTGTCGGGCATCGCCGGGATGTCGGGGAAGTCAGCCGCACCCGGCGCGGCCGCCATGCCCGACCTCACCCACTTGTCGAACCTGGCTCAGGTGTCCGATCCGGTGCGCGCTCTCGGCGGTGCCGGCTTGCCGGCGATGGGCCAGCGGGGCGGTGTGATGACTCAGATGCGTTCACTCCCAATGGAAGTGGGTCCTGTCGGCAGCATTGGCCAGGCCGGTAGCTCGGTGGGGACGACCGGCGCGCAATCCTCGTCGGGCGCCCCGGGATTGCCAGGGTCTGTTCCGCATGCCCCGACGCGCCGACCGCAGGGCGATGGCGGGAATGTCGGGGCTTCGGGCGGAGCGGATGCCGAGCGAGCGCCCGTCGATGGTCCGGCGGTGAGCGCTGAGAAGACCGGGAAAGTGCCGATATTTGTCAATGGCGGGGTGTCAAAAGCGTAGCAACCCAACCTGATAGCGACATTGTTCACCAGAGGGGAGTAATCATGGGACATTTTCTGTACGTCGTGCCGGAGTTCCTGGGCGTGCTGGAGCGGATTCAAGGCAACGTGTCGGCCGATGTGAAATCGGCGGTCGACATGGTTAGCGGAATCAGTCATTCGGTCTCGACCACCCACGGTTCGTTCTGCGCGCTGTTCAATCAGACCCTGGCTGGGTTCGAGACCATCCGCAGTGCCACCGGCGCGTGCGTTCAACAGGTCGACGGACAGCTAGCAGACAATCTGCGTAGGGCCGCCGGTGCTTATCTCGACACCGATGAAGGGGCGGCCAACGTGCTCAGCAAGTTCTTTCGCTGATCGCCGCCCGGGATAGGGGTCGGCCGCAGCCCGGGCAACGTCATCCGGGCTGCGGCACCCCCGGCCACCGCCGGCGGCGCCGTCCACGATGACATGACCTGCGCCCCGCTCCGATGTGGAATGATGTCCACGCTGGTCAAGGCCAACTCAGGAGCACTCAGGAGCACCCAGGAGCAGTGGTGGATCTCAACTTGTCGATGGTCACACGCCCGGTCGAGCGTCTGGTGGCCACGGCCCAGAACGGGCTGGAAGTCCTGCGGCTGGGCGGCCTGGAAACGGGCAGCGCGCCGTCGCCGTCCCAGATCGTCGAGAGCGTGCCGATGTACAAGCTGCGACGGTACTTCCCGCCGGACACCCGGCCCGGGCACGCGCCCGTGGGTCCGCCGGTGCTGATGGTGCACCCGATGATGATGTCTGCCGACATGTGGGACGTCACCCGCGAGGACGGCGCGGTGGGCATCCTGCACGCTCGCGGTCTGGATCCGTGGGTCATCGACTTCGGCTCACCGGACAAGGTCGAGGGCGGCATGCGCCGCAACCTGGCCGACCACATCGTCGCGCTCAGCCAAGCCATCGACACGGTGCACGACACCACCGGCCAGGACGTGCACATCGTCGGCTATTCCCAAGGCGGCATGTTCTGCTATCAAGCCGCGGCGTACCGGCGTTCCAAGAACATCGCCAGCATCGTGGCGTTCGGCTCGCCGGTGGATACCCTGGCCGCGTTGCCGATGGGTATTCCGGCCAACTTCGGTGCGGCCGCCGCCAGTTTCATGGCAGATCACGTCTTCAACCGGCTGGCCATTCCCAGCTGGATGGCGCGCACCGGCTTCCAGATGATGGATCCGCTCAAGACGGCCAAGGCCCGCCTCGACTTCCTGCGGCAGCTCCACGACCGCGAGGCCCTGCTGCCCCGGGAACAACAGCGCCGATTCCTCGAATCCGAAGGCTGGATCGCCTGGTCCGGTCCGGCCATCTCCGAACTGCTCAAGCAGTTCATCGCCCACAACCGGATGATGACCGGTGGTTTCGCCATCAGCGGCCAAATGGTGACGCTGACCGACATCACCTGCCCGATCCTGGCGTTCGTCGGCGAAGTCGACGACATCGGCCAGCCGGCTTCGGTGCGTGGCATCCGCCGCGCCGCACCTAACACCGAGGTCTACGAATGCCTCATCCGCACCGGCCATTTCGGTCTCGTCGTAGGATCCAGGGCGGCGCACCAGAGCTGGCCCACGGTCGCAGACTGGGCGCGTTGGATCTCCAGCGATGGTGACAAGCCGGCCAACATCAGCTTGATGGTCGAACAGCCGGCCGAACACACCGACAGCGGAGTCGCATTCAGCTCCCGCGTTGCGCACGGTATCGGAGAGGTCTCCGAGGCGGCCCTGGCCATGGCCCGCGGTGCGGCCGAGGCGGTGGTCGCCGCCAACAAATCGATGCGCACCCTGGCCGTCGAGACCGTCCGCACGCTGCCCCGCCTGGCCCGGCTGGGGCAACTCAACGACCACACCCGGATATCGCTGGGCCGGATCATCGACGAACAGGCCCACGACGCACCGCAGGGCGAATTCCTGCTGTTCGACGATCGCGTGCACACCTACGAGGCCGTCAATCGGCGCATCAACAATGTCGTTCGCGGCCTGATCGACGTGGGGGTGCGCCAGGGGGACCGGGTGGGCGTGCTGATGGAGACCCGGCCCAGCGCCCTGGTCGCCATCGCGGCGTTGTCCCGGCTGGGGGCGATCGTGGTGCTGATGCGCCAAGACGTCGACCTGGCCGCGCAGGTCCGTCTCGGCGGAGCGACTGAGATCATCACCGATCCCACCAACCTCGCCGCGGCTCGCCAATTGCCCGGACAGGTGCTGGTGCTGGGCGGCGGCGAGTCACGAGATCTGCACCTGCCCGAAGACGCCGACGTCATCGACATGGAGAAGATCGACCCCGATGTCGTCCAACTGCCCGCCTGGTACCGGCAAAACCCTGGTCTGGCAAGGGATTTGGCGTTCATTGCGTTCAGTGCGGTCGGCGGTGAGCTGGTCGCCAAGCAGATCACCAACTACCGCTGGGCGGTGTCGGCCTTCGGCACCGCATCGACGGCCGCCCTGGACCGTCGAGACACCGTGTACTGCCTGACACCGCTGCACCACGAATCGGCGCTGCTGGTCAGCCTGGGCGGCGCGGTCGTGGGCGGCACCCGCATCGCACTGTCGCGCGGACTGTGTGCCGACCGGTTCGTCGCCGAGGTACGCCGCTACGGCGTCACCGTCGTGTCCTACACCTGGGCCATGCTGCGCGACGTGGTCGACGACCCGGCATTTGCCCTCAACGGCAACCACCCCGTGCGGCTGTTCATCGGCTCGGGTATGCCGACCGGATTGTGGGGCCGCGTCGTCGACACCTTCGCCCCGGCACATGTCGTCGAGTTCTTCGCCACCACCGACGGGCAGGCGGTGCTGGCCAACGTGTCCGGCGCCAAGATCGGCAGCAAGGGCCGCCCGTTGCCCGGCGCCGGACGGGTCGAACTCGGTGCTTACGACGCCGAACACGACCTGATCCTGGAAAACGAACGCGGGTTCGTCCAGGTTGCCGACGTCAACCAGGTCGGCGTGCTGCTCGCACACGCCAGCGGACCGATCGACCCGAGCGCGTCGATCAAGCGGGGCGTCTTCGCACCCGCCGACACCTGGATCTCCACCGAATACCTGTTCTACCGCGATGCAGACGGGGACTACTGGCTGGCGGGCCGGCGCGGCTCGGTCGTACGCACCGCGCGGGGAATGGTCTATGCCGAGCCGGTCACCGATGCGCTGGGCTGCGTCAACGGTGTCGACCTCGCCGTCACCTACGACGTATCGGTCAACGGCCATCAGCTCGCGGTCGCAGCGGTGACATTGCGGCCGGGAGCGACCATTACGGCGGCCGACCTGACCGATGCCGTCGCGGGCATGGCGGTCGGACTGGGACCCGATGTCGTGCATGTGGTTTCGCAGCTGTCGCTCAGCGCGACCTACCGGCCTACCGTCAGCGCGCTGCGGGCCGCCGGCATTCCCAAGCCGGGCCGCCAGGCATGGTATTTCGACCCTGCCTCCAGCGAGTTTCGCCGGCTGACCCCGCCGGCGCGCGCCGAGTTGTGCGGCGAGAAGAACGCCGATGCTTGACGAAAAGCTGCTGGACATTCTGGTGTGTCCGGCTGACCAGGGTCCGCTGCTGCTCGTGGACGACGGGCAGGTGCTCTACAACCCGCGGCTGCGGCGCGCCTACCGCATCGAGGACGGCATCCCGGTATTGCTGGTCGACCAGGCCCGTGACGTCAGCGACGACGAGCATGCCCGCTTCACGGCGCCAGGCCCTCCGGCAGCTCCCCGGTGAGGTAGCGCTGCAGATTCGGTGCGATCGTCTGCACGATCTGCTCGGCCGGCAGCGACGCGAAAGGCTCCACCTTGACGATGTAGCGCGCCATGGCCACACCAATCAACTGGGAGGCGACGAATTGAGCGCGGATCCTTCCTGTCCCTGGCGGGCTGTCGACGCGTGAACCCAGCTCCGATGTCACCACGTCCTGAAAGAAGGAGCGCACAAAAGTGACGCCGTCGGCCGATAGCAGCGACCGCACCGTCGCGATCAACCGTGGGCCCAGTTCGGAATCCCACAGCGCAAGCAATGCAGTCGGTAGTTTCACGCCGAGTTCCTCGACCGGGGTTTCCCGCATCGGCGCGATGATGTCCATCGGATCCACCGGTATGTGAATGGCGGCGACGAAGAGCTGTTGTTTCGTGCCGAAGTAGTGATGCACCAGGGCCGCATCTACTCCGGCGGCCGCGGCCACGGCCCGGATCGAAGTTCGGTCAATACCGTTGTGCGCGAACAGTTCTCGAGCACAGGCCAGGATGCGCTCGCGGGTGTCTGAATTCCCGGCCGGCCGGCCGGGGCGTCGCCGCGCCGCCACTACGGCGTCCGCCGTCGCAGCGTCACCGCCGCCAGCCCCAGCGAGGCGACCGCGAAAGCCAGCACGACGACGATGTCGCGCACGGTGGTGTAGGTCAGCTCGGAATGTCCAGCCACCTGCTGCAAGGCCTCCAGCGCGTAGCTGGCCGGCATCGCATTGCTGAGCCACTGCAGCCAGGTCGGCATCAGCGCGCGCGGGACGATGATGCCCGCCAGCAGCAGTTGCGGCACCATCACCAACGGGATGAACTGCACGGCCTGAAATTCGGTGCGGGCGAAGGCACTACAGAGCAGCCCCAGCCCGACACCCAAGGTCGCGTTGACGATCGCGATCACGAAAACCCACGCGGGACTACCCGCGGTATCGAATCCGAGGAACCAGAACGCCACAATGCAGGCCAGCGTGGCCTGGGCGGCCGCGGCGATCGAAAACGCGGTCCCGTAGCCGGCGAGCAGATCGATTCTGCGCAGCGGAGTGGTCAAGATCCGCTCCAGCGTTCCCGAAGCCCGTTCGCGTTGCATGGTGATCGCCGTGATCACGAACATCACGAAAAGCGGGAAAAGGCCCAGCAACACCATGCACGCCGTGTCAAATCCGGAGGGGACACCGGGACGGGGCGGAACCTTGTCGAACATGAAATACATCAGCGTGATGACCAGCACGGGCACCAGCAGGATCATCGCGATGCTGCGGTGATCGGCTGTCAGTTGGCGCAGAATCCGTACGGTGGTGGCCGTATAGTTCTGCAGGCTCAGCCGGCCGCGGGCGCGGTGGTGGTGCGTCGGATGATGGACAGAAACGCGTCCTCCAGTGATGTGCATCCCGTTTCCTTCCGTAATTCGTCCGGCGTGGTGTGGGCCAGCAGCCGTCCTTCGCGCATCAGCAGCAGATCGCCGCAGCGGTCGGCCTCGTCCATCACGTGGCTGGACACCAACAGCGTGGTGCCACGCCGGGCCAGCGCGGTGAACTGATCCCACAGTTCGACCCGCAGCACCGGGTCCAGGCCGATCGTCGGTTCGTCGAGCACCAGCAGATCCGGCCGGCCGACCAGGGCGCAGGCCAGCGAAACGCGGGCCCGCTGGCCGCCGGAGAGGTTGGCACAGCGCGCAGTCCGGTGGCTGCTCAGGTCCACGGCGTCGATCACCTCCTCGGCGGCTTGACCGTCGACTCCGCAGAGTTCGGCGAAGTAGCGGACGTTGTCGATCACCCGCAGGTCGTTGTAGACGGTCGGGTCCTGAGGCATGTATCCGACGCGGTGGCGCAGTTGGGACGACCCGGCCGGCAGCCCCAGAACCCGCACCGTACCGGAGGTGATGATCTGGGAGCCGACGATGCATCGCATCAGCGTGGTCTTGCCCGAGCCGGACGGGCCCAGCAGCCCGGTGATGGTTCCGCACCCGACCCTCAGTGAAACATCTTGAACCGCTGGGTGTTTGCCACGGATGACGGTCAAGCCTTCGATGACGACTGCCAGTTCGGCACCGGCCCGAATTAATTCATCATTCGATGAACTCATCATATGATGAATATCGACCCGTTGTCGGCACTTGTCAAGGGGCACGGCACAATCTCTGCGGTGAGTGCTGAGCAACTCGTGGGGGACCCGGTCGCTGCCGCGCGCCGACTGCTGGGCGCCACGCTGGCCGGACGAGGGGTGAGCGGCATCGTCGTGGAGGTCGAGGCCTACGGCGGGGTGCCTGACGGCCCCTGGCCGGATGCCGCGGCGCATTCCTACCGCGGACTCAGCGGCCGCAACGCGGTGATGTTCGGGCCGCCCGGGCGGCTCTACACCTACCGCAGCCACGGCATCCATGTCTGCGCCAATGTCTCGTGCGGTCCCGACGGCACGGCCGCCGCGGTCTTGCTGCGGGCGTGCGCCGTCGAGGGCGGCATCGACGTCGCCCGGTCTCGGCGCGGTGAACTGGTTCGTACCGCCGCGCTGGCGCGCGGTCCGGGAAACCTCTGCTCGGCATTGGGAATCACCATGGACGACAACGGAATCGACCTATTTGACCCGGCCAGCCCGGTACGGCTGGAACTGAACGATCCGCCGACGGCGCTGTCCGGCCCGCGAGTGGGGGTCAGCCAGGCCGCCGACCGGCCGTGGCGGTTGTGGGTTGCCGGGCGACCGGAGGTGTCGGTGTATCGGCGTAGCCCCCGAGCGCCGGTCCCGGGCGCCAGCGGCTAGCCTGGAAGACTCTTCGATCATGATTCTTGACGAATTGGCCTGGCGTGGGCTGATCGCGCAGTCCACCGACCTCGATGCGCTGGCCGCCGCATTGCGGCCCGGCCCGATGACGCTGTACGCCGGCTTCGATCCCACCGCGGCGAGCCTGCATGCCGGACATCTGGTGCCGCTGCTGACGTTGCGCCGCTTCCAGCGTGCCGGGCATCGGCCCATCGTGCTGGCAGGCGGGGCCACTGGCATGATCGGCGACCCGCGCGACGTCGGCGAGCGCACCCTCAACGACGCCGACACCGTCGCCGAATGGACCGAGCGGATCCGGGGGCAGCTGGAACGCTTCGTCGATTTCTCGGATTCTGGGGACTCGCCGACCGGGGCCATCGTCGAGAACAACATCGAGTGGACGTCGGCGATGTCGACCATCGAATTCCTGCGCGATGTCGGCAAGCACTTCTCGGTCAACGTGATGCTGGATCGCGACACCATCCGGCGCCGCCTGGAAGGGGAGGGGATCTCCTACACCGAGTTCAGCTACATGCTGTTGCAGGCCAACGACTACGTCGAATTACACCGACGCCACGGCTGTGCACTGCAGATCGGCGGTTCCGATCAGTGGGGCAACATCATCGCCGGAGTCCGGCTGGTGCGCCAAAAGCTCGGTGCGGCAGTGCATGCGCTCACCGTCCCGCTGGTGACCGCCGCCGACGGCACCAAGTTCGGCAAATCCACCGGCGGCGGCAGCTTGTGGCTGGATCCGCAGATGACCAGCCCCTACGCCTGGTACCAGTACTTCGTCAACACTGCCGACGCGGACGTGATCCGCTACCTGCGGTGGTTCACATTCCTGTCGGCCGAGGAGTTGGCCCAACTGGAGCAGGCTACGGCCGAGCGGCCCCAGCAGCGGGCGGCCCAGCGACGCCTCGCCGCCGAACTCACCTCGCTGGTACACGGCGAAGCAGCCACCGCAGCCGTCGAGCACGCCAGCCGGGCGCTGTTCGGCCAGGGCGAGCTGGGCCGGCTCGACGAGCCGACGCTGTCCGCCGCGCTCCGCGAAACCACCGTCGCCGAACTGAAACCGGGAAGTCCGGACGGGATCGTCGACCTGTTGGTGGCCACCGGCCTTGCCGACGGGAGGAAGGCCGCGCGGCGCACCATCGGCGAAGGCGGGGTGTCGGTCAACAACATTCGCGTCGAATCCGACGAATGGGCACCGCGGCCATCGGATTTCCTGCACGGCCGCTGGTTGGTGCTGCGCCGCGGCAAGCGGAATATCGCCGGCGTCGAACGGGTCGGCTGACCACTACGCCGACTCGTCGAGGGGGGTGCGCATTGGCGAAGCGTGCGACGTCATCAGGCCTGGGGCGATGACTTTCACGACCGGAATGCACGCGTCGTCGAAATCGCACACCACAGCAACCGGCTCGGTGCCGGCCTCGGCCGCCACAGCGGTTGCCGCCGACGCCAGAAGGTCGTCGAGTGAGCTAACGTCGGGGACGTCCCACGGGTTCGGCTCCGCAGTGGGCAGCTGTCGTGTCGATCCCCGCAGCGGAGCATAGGTGTGCATTCGGGCGAATCGGTGATAGATCACCAACGGCAGATCCTCGCGGGCTCCGCTGATGGCGGTGAGGCGCGATTGTGCGGCTTCGGTAATCGCACGCGACAACGCCACGTTGGGGTCGTGATGCAGGCCATGGCCGGCGAACGGTACCTCCGTCATTGATGAAGTCAGTTCGGCGGTGAAGCAGTAATACCCGTCCCAGGTGTCGATCCGCGCGATGTGCAGTTCGCTTCCGGCCCGCTGAATCATGTCGACCAACGCGGCGCAGTCGGAGCTGGCGACATCGTCGAGGGGCACCGCAAATAGCGTCGACCCGGGTTCGGCCTGAGCCAGACTGTGGCGTTCCATGACCTCGTACAGCCCGTGCAGGGCGGCCTCGTGATAGCTATTGCCCGAAGCCAATCCGTTGGTGTTCATCGAAAATGTCGGCGGGCCCCATGCATCCCGGATCTCGATATTGACCAAGACGGCCGGCCACGGTACCCAGGTCTGACGGCCCGTCAACAGCGTGGTCGCGATCAACCAGTCCACCTTGGCGTCGGCGTGGTAGAAGCTGCCGACCGGACGGCGCAGCTGTTCAGGGGCGTAGGTCAGACTCGTTGCGAGTTCGGTTGCGGCTGCATTCGACAGATCCGGCGTGACGTTCTCGGCGTGCCAGCTCTCGAGCGATTCCATCACGGCAGAGACTTGGGCCGCGCGGTAGTTGGCCGCCTTACCTTACCCTGGCTGACTGACAAGGTCAGCGAGGCCGGTCTGACGGCTTGGACAAAGCCCTACAGTCAGATCGAGATAGCCGAAGTGATAAAAGTCAGGTTACGATACTTTACGGCTTTATGAGAAGCTCGCAACTGCCTAGCCTACTCCCAGAACTCTGCCGCGAATAAGAATAAACCCCAACTAAATGCGGCACCGTAACGTGTTCCCTGCCATTCGAATTCGTACTCCTCATGTCCGGGGAGGAGTTTATCGAACAGGGACCATTGGTCGCCGTCTGTCATGGGGCCAAAATATTTTGTGAACTCTGTTATGTCCATGCTCCATGCGGGCAGCTCAGTTGGCAAATTGACTGTTGGCGAATGACCTCTAACGTGCCAATATCGCGCCGACACAAGCAGTCCATCTTTGCCGGTGGCTTTGAAGTCGAATTCAGGCCACAATACGCTGCTATATGTCAGTGACGTGGAGTCCTGATCCGCCCCCAGGAGCTTCTTCAAGGTTTCAAATCGCGACGTCTCGGCGCCAAGAGTTTCGGTCACCTGGGCATGTATGCGCTCCGCGTCGCTCACCGAGAGCCCGTATTCAGCTAGTTTGGCCTCTAGTACCGAGGCTTTTTTGTTGACCATTCTTATCTTCATCGTCATGAGCAGGTACACTTCGAACTCGACGATTGCGGCAACCGAGGCTGTATTCACCACTTATCCGTTCAATTACCTAGGTAGGGTAAAAATTGGTTAAGGTCACCTTTGAAGACTGTGACCGATCCGTCGGGATGTACCATCATTGCCACTCGCTGAGGTAGTGCCACCGGCAGTACTACCTTTGTTCCATCGGGGAGGTTGGCGATTCCCCCGGTATCACCAAAAGCTGCTTTTGCGGCAATATCGGTTGCCTCCACAGCCTGTTGCTACTCTTACGGAATCCTCGAATGCCTCAATCTTCGGGCCACAATTTCGTTACCCAGAGAAACAGGCCCCAGCTGAATGCCGCACCGTATCGCTCCCCATCCCATTGAAACTCGTACTCCTCATGGCCGGGGAGAAGCTTGTCAAACAGCGACCATTTCTGACCGCCGGTCAAGGGACCAAAATGTTCTGCAAACTCGGTGATATCCACACTCCAAGTCGGCAGCCCGATTGGGGATTCGACGCTGCGCGAATCGCGCCCCATGTGCCAATATCGCGCCGACTCAAGCACGCCTTCTTCACTTGCGCTGGCTTTGAAGTCAAATCCTGGCCACAACACGCTGCTGTATTCCAGTGATGCAACACCGCTGTCCGCAACGCCCAGTAGCTTCTTCATATTCTGAAAGTAGGAGGCTTTGTCACCAAGAGTCTCGCTGACCCGCTTATGCGTACTTTCCGCGTCGCTAACGGATAGCCCGAATTCGGCTAGTTTAGCATGTAAGAATCTGGCTTCTTCCTTGATCATTCTTAGCTTCGTCGTCATGAGCAGGTAGACCTCAAAATCAGTTATTGCAGCAAACGAGGTTGTATTCATCGTGTCTCCTGTCAATGACTAAGATAGGGCAAGAATTCTGTAAGGTCGCCGTTGAACGCTGTTACCGATCCGTCAGGGTGCACCATCATTGCGACCTTCTGAGGTAGGTATTTTGGTAATATGACCTTTGTTCCATCGGGGAGGTTGGCAATTCCTCCAGTTTCACCGAACGCTGTCTGAGCGGCAATCTCGGTTGCCTCGGCAGCTTGTTCCTGGTCAAGGTGCAGGGAAGTTACCTTGTCCGCCAAGGCCTGGAGCTGCCCGGAACCCTTCGGAACCGTCTTTACTTCCTCACCAATTTTCTTAGCCCGCTCGGCAATGCTTGGGCTTGGGGGCGTGCCCGGTTGTGGTTGGGCGCCGGGCGTACGGGGTTGTTGTGGTGCGGGTTGTGTCCAGTATGGGATGTCGGCGCGTTTGGCGTCGTTGGCGGGCGGGTATTGGGCGTTGGCCGCATCTAATTGGCGTTCGAGTTGGGCCTTCAAGCTGTTGTAGTACCAGGCTTCTTGGTTATAAACCTGAACCGCGTTCCAATCGGAGGGGTTGGGCGGATTGAGATTGTGGTGGTCGATGTCGCTTGTCAACTTGTTGTAGGCGTCTCGCGTCGCTTGCAGCGACGGCGGGGGCGGTGGGCTGGCCCAGGGCGGAATGGGGTGCTGCCCCAGCGGTGGTGTGCCCGGCGGCGGAGACGGTGGCGGTGGAATCGGTGGTTGCGGCGCAAGTGGTGGCAGCACGGGTGGTGTTTGGGGTGCTGGGCCGGCTCCAGAACCCAGCGTCTGGGCGCCGGGGGACCCGGCGCCGCGAGGATCACTGTCGTCCGTCGCGTAATTCCCCAGGGGCTGGCGTCACGTAATTCCCCAGGTGCGGGCCTCGGTGTAGGTCTTACCGGCCCGTGGGGGGCGGTGTCTAGTTGGTGGAGCGGCCGGGTCGTTTCCGGGGCCGATAGCTGGGTCCGTCCATGAGGACTTGGTGGCTGGTGTTGATCAGCCGGTCGAGCAGTGATTCGGCCACGACGGGGTTGGGGAACAGCGGATACCAGTCCTTGGGGGCGCGGTTGCTGGTCAGGATCAAGGGTTTGCCAGCGATTGCCCGATCGGAGACCAGATCGTAGAGATCGTCGGACTGGGTGGTGGTGTGTTCACGCATCGCGAAGTCATCGATGATCAATACCAACGGCCTGGTGTATTCGCGCATGCGCTGACCGATGGTGCGATCGGCGTGGCCACCGGCCAGGTCGGCGAGCATGCGGGCGCACTTGACGAACCGGACGTCGCCGCCCCGACGGGCGACGTGATGCCCAAGTGCTTGTGCCACATGGGTTTTCCCGACGCCGACCGGGCCGTAGAGGATGACCGACTCGCCGGCGTCGAGCCAGCGCAGCGCGGCCAGATCGCGCAGCATGGCGCCGGGCAGTTTCGGGTTGGCGGTGAAGTCGAAGTCTTCGAAGGTGGCTTGTTCTTCGAACTTGGCGCGGCGCAATCGTCGCCTCAGGGCGGCGGATTCGCGGCGGGCGATCTCGTCCTCGCACAGGGCTTGCAGAAATTCGAGGTGGCCGAGCCCGCCGTCGCGGGTTTGGGCCAGCCTGGCGTCGAGGGTATCGAGCATGCCGGACAGTTTCAGGGTGCGCAGCGCATTTCGCAACGCTGGGTCGCAGATGGACACGGGTGGGCTCCTTGGGAGTGGATTGTGTTGCAGAGATGAATAATTCGCCGATTGTTAGGCGAGCTGGGTGCCGAACTGTTCGGGTCCGCGCAGAAACGCCCCGGCCGCGCCGCCCGCGCCGGTGACTTGCTCGTTGGTGCTGTGTTCGGTGCCGGCGATCAGGATGCCCTTGATGGTGCGATAGGACGGGTCGCCGACCTCGATGGCGCGGGCGCAGGCGGCTTCCAGCCGCTCACAACCGTGTTTGTCGCGCAGCCCCAGCACCCCTTGGGCTGAGCGCAGGTGATGGATGGCGTTGTCGGCCATGAATTCGGCGATCACCGCCTCGCAGGCCGGGCCGACCAGTTCGGCGGTGTGCCGACACCAGGTCGGGGTGCGCATGTGGAATGCGATCTTCTCCGGCGGGTAGTGGGTGAAGTCAGTGGAGCGCCCGGACGGGCGGCGCACATGGGTGGCCACCACATCGGCACCGGCGAAGATCTGCACCACATCCCCGGCGGTGCGGGCGTGCAAGCGCTGTCCGATCAACCGCCACGGGACGCTGTAGAGCGCCTTGCCGACCTTAAGATGCGCATCCACCCCGACGGCGCCGATCGACCAGCTGGTGAGTTCAAACGCTCTGGGCGGCAACGCGATCAACGCGTCTGCTTCGATGGCCTCAAACACTCGCAATGGCGCGGCGCCCTCCAAGGCGCGGCAGCGCCGGCCGCCGGCGACCTCACGGCTCCAGCGCACCGCGTCGGCCTGCATCCCGGTCAGCGAGGCGAACTCGCGGCCTTTCCAGAATGAATCGCGCACGTAGCTCATGGGTCGTTCCACCCGGGGTTTGTCTTTGGGTTTGAACGCCCGCGCCGGGTCGACCAGCGTGCCGTAGTGGGTGGCCAACTCGGCGTAGGAGCGGTTGATCTGCGGATCGTAGAGGTCGGGTTTGTCCACCCCGGTCTTAAGGTTGTCACACACCAACCGCGCCGGCACCCCGCAGAAGAACTCGAACGCCGCGACATGGCAAGCGCACCACGCGGTTTGATCCATCCGGATCACCGGGCGCACGAACAGATGACGCGAGCACGACAGCACCATCACGAACGCCCACACCGCCACCCGCTTGGCCGTGGCCGGGTCGGTCCACATGCCCAGCCGGCCATAATCGATCTGCGCCTCACTACCGGGATCCACCGACCCGCGTGGCACGGTAACCCTCTCGCGGGCCACCTCCTCAGCGAAATGCGTTGCGATCCAACGCCGCACCGACGACTCCGACGCCGCCACCTCATGCTCGTCGCGCAACCGCTGGGCGACGGTGGCCACCGTGACATCGGCATCCAGCCACGCCTTGATCCGATCGCAGTGCGGCGCGATCAGCGGCCACGTCAAGGACCGCGCTGCCGGATCGCCCAGTCCCGGGAACCACCCGCCGATCAACTCCGCCCACTGATCAGCCGACAGCGGCTCGCCACCAGGCTCGAGGCCATCGGCGATCGCCGGAGCCAAATATTTGCGGACGGTCTTCCGATCGATACCCAACGACGCCGACAACTGGACCTGGGAGCGGCCCGCGTGCCAGTGGGTGAACAACTCGACCAAATCGAGCATCAAGATACTTCTCCTCGCCATCAGCGCCCTTCCATCCGTCAGCCGACGGATCAAGAGCGAACCTGTGTGCGAGGCCCACACCGGGCAGACACACCGCCCAGGGTGGGGAATTACGTGACAGCCGGAGTGGGGAATTACGTGACGGACAACCCCTCAAACCTGGGGAAATACGTGACCGCTGACATCACCGCTTCCAGTGGTGAGCCCTGGCGGGTCGCATTGCGGGGCAGCTGGTGTTGGAGGTTGGGGTGGGGGTGGGCAGTTGAGGGTGTGGGCGGTGTCGCCGGGGTCGAGCGGGGGCGCTGGTGACGGCGCGCCGCCGGGTCGTGGTGGTTGTGGGTGGACGTAGGCCAGCGGCTGCACCGTCGGGTTGGGCGCGGTGGTGACGGGACTGTGCAGCGTAGCGGTGGTGAGCATGCCAGCGGGTGCGCCGCTGCCGGGTTGCCGCACGGCCGGCGAGGTGAACCCATCACCGGTAGGCCGAATGTAGCTGGTTAAGCCTGTAGCCGGATAACCGCCGACCGCACCACCGGTTCCCGGACCCGATCCGGTTGGCGGGGAGAGGGTGCCAGCGCGGCTCTGCATCGCCTCACTGAGCTGCGCAGAACCTGGTCCCTGGATGGCTGGGCCGGCGATTCCTTCGGCGGGTGCGACCTGGGCGAACATCCCCAGGAGGCTGCGGCGCCCGGGATAGCGTCGAAGCCCCGGCGGGCGTGGCCGCCGCCGAGGCCGCATTCGGGGAGGCCGACGCTGAGACCGGGCCGGCTAGGGGGACGACACCCGTCAGTGCGGCGACACCGGCCTGCGGCGCGGCTGTCGCGGGGGTGAGCACCGTGTGGGCGGCTTGCTCGCTGGCCTGCAGGGTTGCTCCGGTCGCGTTGATCGCCCCGGTGTCGGCCAACCCCACCACCGCGGCTGCTGGTGACCCTCCCGCCACCGCCGGCGGAAACGGAACCATGATCGCGGCCGCCGCCTCGCGCAACGCCGCCCCATAGGCCGCCCCCGCAGCCGCATTACGCGGCCACATCTGCCCGTAATACGCCAGATTCAACGCTACGATCTGCGGGGTCAACGCCCCCCACACCAACGGGTTAATCTGCTGTGCCACGGCCTCATCCCTGCGATTGGCCCCCGCCTCCTGCGGTGACCATCGACGCCAAAGCCGTCTGATGCGCACCGGCCGCCGCCGCCACGTGCGCCGCCTTCTCCAGCAGCGCCGCCGCCAGCAACTCATGCTGAGTGTCCAGCGCACTCTGGGCGACCGCCGACGCCGTCGCTCCCACCCCTCGCCAATTGGTGCCATAAGTGGCCGCCCCGGTGGCTGCGGACGCCGTCACCACCGCCTGCAAGTTCGCCGCCTGAGCGCTCAACGTTTCGGCATAGGCCAGCGTCGATGCCGGACCAGACCCCGAGGCCAACGTTGTGTAGTTGGCCTCAGGTGGAAACGCCGGCCACGGGTGCATCACCACAACCCCTAACCGCTACCGGATCCGGGCCACCGCGCGTATCGCCTCACCAGCCACCGCCATCGCGCCGGCCACCGCCTGGCGTCGCAAACATCCGAGACTCCTGTGGCTTCACCGCTGAAGCCCCCCGCAGCTGGCTCCATCGCAAACAGCATCAGCCATGACCTCCGACTCGCATCCCGAGCGGACAAACACCAGCCGATCCTAGGCCGCGCCCACCAATCCCGCAGCACACCAAGAACCTCGCTGCCAACAAAGCCCCGAGGCCGCACCAACCGCCTACGCGCCCGGCAAACCCAAGCAACTGGAGCCCCATTGGCAACGGGCAATTAACGACGATCCGGCGCTGCGTGCAGCAGCCACGCGAGGAACCGGATAAGCTCACCCGGGCATTGATATGGCTGCGTACCAGGATCATCCGACGTACTTGGCGACAAAACGCTACATGGTGCCCGTGATGGGGCCGCGGCCCAGCGCGCCGACTTCGATCGAGGGCAGCTGGTCGTCGGCTGCCGCCACCGCGAACAGGGTGGCGGCGGTGTAGAAGGCGTCTTCGGTCATCAGGCCACGTTGCGCCAGCTCGATGCGGTCCACCTCGGTGCCCCAGTGGTGGGCGAAAAGACGCTTGAGCTGTCCGGGATCCGGGCGGCGCAGGTTCAAATGTGGCTTCTGGCGGGCTAATTCGTCCCGGCGCGCCAACGCACGTGCGACCATGGCCCGCCATTCGGGCAGCCGGGGATCTTCCCGTAGCAGTTCGAGGAAGTGCCGGATGGCCGGTAGCGACCGGGCAAAAAAGAGGGTGCGGGTGGTCAGTCGAGCCGAGACCGCGACCGGATCGTCGCGCAGCCTCTCATTCTCCTCGGCGGACAGCCAGTGTGCCCTGACGTGTTCGGGAAAGCCGGACTCGCCGATGATGCCGGTGGCCTGCGCATAGTGGTGGGCTACGGTCTCCAGCGAGCGTTCGTAGCTGTCGGCCGCTATCTCCGCGGCGGCCCGAGCGGCCCGCTCGCGCACGCTGCCGCCGTCGTCGGGGTGCGTGGCACTCCAGTGCCAGGCGGCGACCTGCTCCAGCGCGGGAACGTATGCCCAACGATCGCTCGCGCACACGCTCAGCAACGAAAGGACGTCAAGGTCACCGACACCGACCGTCGACTCGGCGCCGCTGTCGGTCGTGATGGGTACCGGGGTCGCGGGCGCCCACCGCTGCCGCCACCGCTCCGACCACACCGTCGGGGGTGGGCCGGGCCGGACCGCGACACCGCCCTGACCGCCGACGACCTGGCGCAGGGCCAGGACCGCATCGGCGTGTTTGATGTCCACCCGCAGCGACTTCAATTGTGTTGCCAGACTACGGCTTTCCGGGACACCGGCGGCCTCGAGCAATCGATTCCAGGTACGTTGGGTAAACGGCGTGCTGCGTGCGATTTCGATCAATTGGTCGGCCAAAGTTGCTGATATCAAACCCGATTCGACGCCGCGTGCGACGGTGTGACGAATGTTGACCAGGGCATCGACAAAGACCGGATACCCGTCTTCGGGGTCGCCGTGCACCATCCCTACTTCGTCATCGGCCTCCAGCAGCCCGTCGCGGTAGCCCTCGAAGACCCAGCCGTAGCCTTCCATGCCGAACGGGTGCAGCTCCGCGGCGCGCAACGCCCCCATGCTCGATGAACCGACCACCCGCACCCCGTCGTCGAGCAGGGTCAGCAGTTCCTTGTGCCGCACCGACGCATGCTGGAAGAACAGTCCGTCGACGATGAGCAGCGTGTCGCCCGGCCGCAACCCGTATCCGAAAGCCTGACCGAACGCAATGGGCGCCACCACTTCGGCATTGGGCACCACGGCGTGGATATCGTCGGCGCCAATCGTCGGGCCCGCGGTGACGACGACCCGTGCGCTGGTGGTCATCGATGCTCCTGCAAGGGGGTCCGCATCGGCGAATGTATCGAAGCCGACAGTCCGGGGGCGATGACCTTGACCACGGGGACGCAGGCGTCGTCGAAGTCGCAGACGACCGCGAGCGGCTCGATGCCCGACCGGACGGTCACGGCGGTCGCCGCCACGGCCAGCAGGTCGGTCAGCGAGTTGCTGTAGTCGACGTGCCAAGACGTGGCCGGCGCGGTGGGCATCGACTGCATCGATCGACGAGTCGGGGCATACGCGTGCACCCGGGCGAACCTGTGGTAGATCGCCGACGGGAGATCCTCGCGAGCCCCGCTGATGGCCGTGAGGCGCGATTGCGCGGCCTCGGTGATCGCCCGGGACAGCGCCACGTTGGGGTCATGGTGAAGTCCGCTGCCGCTGAACGGAATCTCGGTCATGGGCGAGGTGATTTCGGCGGCGAAGCAGTAGAACCCATCCCAGCTGTCGATCCGGGCAACGCGAAGTTCGCTTCCCGCCCGGTGAATCAGCTCGACCAGTTCGGCGCACCCCGAGCGGGCGACGTCGTCCAGAGGCACCTCGAACAAGGTCGATCCCGGCGCGGCCGTGGCCATCCCATGGCGCTCCATGATCTCGTAGAGCCCATGCAGGGTGGCTTCGTGGTAACTGTTGCCGGAAGCCAATCCGGTGGTGTCCATCCCGAACATCGGCGGTCCCCAGGAGTCACTGACCGCCACGTTGACGACGGTGGCCAGCCACGGCACGAAGGTTCGCCGGCCGGTCAGCAATGTCGTCGCGATCATCCAGTCGAGTTTGGCGCCGGGATGGTAGAAGCTTCCGGCGGGCCGGTTGAGCTCGGCCGGGTCATAGGTCAGTTCGCGGGCGAGATCGGTTGTGCTCCTGGATAACAGGTCGGGGCTGATGCTCTCGACATGCCAGTTTTCCAGCGATTCCATGACGGCCGAGACCTGGGCGGCGCGGTAGGTGGTGGCCTTGCCCTGACTGACCGACAAGGTCAGCGAGGCGGGCCGCACGGCCTGGACGGTGGGAATTCCGAGATCGTCCAGCCAGGTCAGGTCGGCGACCCGGGTGATCCCGGCCCGTTCCAGCGCAGGCTGAACTGCCTGCCAGGTCTTATCGGGCGAGATGATCCGGCAAGTGCCCGCCCGATATCCGATTGTGGTGGGGTCGGCGTGACCAAGCACGCGTGGCGGCCAATGCGACCAGTCGGGGCCGGCTTTCGTCAGTTGCTGGGTGCCGAGCCCGGACAGTTCCGACATGACTTTTCACGCTACTCAGTTGCCGGCTTTACGGCGGGACATTGCGACGGGTGCAGAAGAAAATCCCAGCGGGATCTCATCGCGAGGGGGAGGGGGGCGGCGATGAGACCCCGCTGGGCGGGTGATTCGGCGGGGATCTCAGACTTGGGGGGTGGGAGGCGATGAGATCCCCGCCGAAGTTTCGGGGCTGACTGATCAGCTCTGGGTTCGGCTTGTTTCGGTTGGCTTCGTGATGTTTCGGTTTCCGCTTCGAGACCAATCTTCCGAGGCTTCGCACCCCGCTGCTATCCCACAACTGGCTACTAGCCGGGGGAAAATTGGCGTCCCCCAATGGCGGGGTCCGCGTGTCCCCCGATTGGGGGACAGGGCGCTCGGCGCTTACATGCGCACCTGAGATCGCTGTCTTTAGACGTTCGTTGCTAGGCAGATCGGCTGCGAAACGGGTTAGTGGGCAAACTTTTACCGCACCGTGTTGTGAATGTGACCGTCGCCCAGCAGTGTATTCAGCGATTTATGTGGCACGTGTCCAAGAATCGACAGATGAGAAGGCGGAGATGACGGCACCGGTGATGGCCCTTCGGCTCTTGGCCTTGGCTGCCGGGGTGCTTGGCATGTCCGCGACCATGGCGGCACCCACGCACGCCGACATGATGGGTAATGCCTTCCTGACGGCCTTGAACAACGCCGGCATCTCATATGGGCAGCCGGCGGCGGCGATGGCGATCGGCCGGTCGGTGTGTCCGATGGCAGTCCAGCCGGACGGGACGTTCGACTCGGTCGTCGCCAGAATGGCTGAAGACAACGGGATGTCTCACGATGCGGCAGCCGCGTTCACCATTGTCGCGATCGCG
Source organism: Mycobacterium pseudokansasii (assembly GCF_900566075.1). Classification (NCBI taxonomy): domain Bacteria; kingdom Bacillati; phylum Actinomycetota; class Actinomycetes; order Mycobacteriales; family Mycobacteriaceae; genus Mycobacterium; species Mycobacterium pseudokansasii. The sequence continues at coordinate 2,978,572 of NZ_UPHU01000001.1, forward strand.
ACGTATTGCCCGGCGGTGCTCTACCCGCTGTTGCCCAATCGGCTACAGGCTTAGACCTGGCTTAAACCGATGGTGAGGACCGATGGTGAAGACCGATTGTGAGCTGATCGGATCGGCCCGTAACCTCTAGCGAGTGGTCGACGACAGGCATGACCGCAGCGGCGAGCGACGGCCGCGACCGGCATCGGGTGGTGTACCGCGGCGTGGTCCACAGCGAAAGCATGACGTTCCCTGGTCGGGTCCGGGCCGGGCTCGCCCGGCTCAACCGCGGTCGGCATCTCCCGAGGTACCCCGCGAGCCCCGGGACGGGCCGGCCATCCCGCCGGGCGTGGACGCCAAGCAGCTGGCGCCTGAGATCCGGCGTGAGCTGAGCACCCTGGACCGGGCCACCGCCGATGCGGTGGCGCGGCACCTGGTGGCCGCCGGGGAGCTGCTCGACGAGGATCCCGAAGCCGCCCTGAGCCACGCGCGTGCCGCCCGGGCCCGCTCCGGCCGGATCGCCGTCGTTCGCGAGGCCGTCGGGATCGCCGCCTATCGCTGCGGCGACTGGGCGCAGGCGCTGGCCGAATTGCGTGCTGCGCGGCGGATGGGCAGCAGATCCCCGCTGCTGGCGCTGATCGCCGATTGCGAACGCGGTCTCGGCCGGCCGCTACGGGCCATCGAACTCGCGCGCGGACCCGAGGCGACCCAGCTCAGCGGCGACGACGCCGACGAGTTGCGCATTGTCGCCGCCGGGGCGCGTGCCGATCTCGGGCAGCTGGAGCAGGCGCTGACCGTGTTGTCGACGCCCCAGATCGACCCGGCCCGCACCGGCTCGACGGCGGCGCGACTGTTTTACGCCTACGCCGAGACGCTGTTGGCGCTCGGGCGTCGCGACGAGGCGCTGCGATGGTTCCTGCGCGCCGCCGACGCTGACCTGGAAGGCGTCACCGACGCCGAAGACCGGGTCGCCGAGCTGGGTTGATCATCAGGTGAAAAGTCTTGCGCAGCAGTATGATTGCCTGCTGATCGACCTGGACGGGACGGTATTTCGCGGCCGGCGGGCCACCGACGGCGCGGTTCAATCGCTGGCGGAGGTGACCAGCCGCAAACTGTTCGTCACCAACAACGCGTCGCGCAGCGCCGACGAGGTCGCGGCGCATCTGCGCGAACTCGGATTCGACGCCGCCGGCAGCGACGTCGTCACCAGCGCGCAGAGCGCCGCCCGGGTGCTGGCCGATCAGCTCCCCCCAGGTTCACCGGTGCTGATCGTGGGCACCGATGCGCTGGCCGCCGAGGTCGCCACGGTGGGGCTGCGTCCGGTGCGTCGCTGGGACGACGGACCGGTTGCCGTCGTTCAGGGCCTCTCGATGACCACCGGCTGGCCGGAACTGGCCGAGGCCGCACTGGCCATCCGCGCCGGCGCCCTGTGGGTGGCGGCCAACGTCGACCCCACCTTGCCCACCGAACGCGGCCTGCTGCCGGGCAACGGGTCACTGGTCGCGGCGCTGCGAACGGCCACCGGTGCCAAGCCGCACGTGGCCGGCAAGCCGGGTCCGCAATTGATGGCGGACGCCGTGGCCCGCGGCGGGTGCCGCGCGCCGCTGGTGATCGGCGACCGGCTCGACACCGACATCGAAGGCGCTCACGCCGCCGGGTTGCCGAGCCTGATGGTGCTCAGTGGCGTCAACAGCGCGCGAGACGCGGTGTTTGCGCCACCGCGGCAGCGTCCCACCTATCTAGGCCATGATCTGCGCTGCCTGCATCAGGACGGCGAGCTGCTGGCGATAGGGTCACAGCCGGGCTGGCGAGTCGACGTCGCCGATACGACGGTGACGGTCAGCGCCACCGGTGACCAGGACGGGGACGACCTGTCGGTGGTACGTGCCGTCGCGAGCGCGGTGTGGGACGCGCATCCGGACGGACGGCCAGTCAGTATCGGGGCCGGCGACGAGGCGGCCCGCGACGCATTGCGTCGCTGGTCCCTGGAGCACGGTGACTAGGCGGCAACTAGCGTAGGGAGCGCAATGACTATCGACCCTGATCAGATTCGCTCGGAAATCGAAGCCCTGGTAGCCCAACTGCCCGATGTCGCCGACGCCGAAAACGGGCCGTCTCTTGCCGAGCTCGAGGACATCGCGCGCCGTCTCTCGGAGGCCCACGACGTGTTGTTGCGGGCCCTGGAGTCGGCGGAGAAGGGCTGAGGGCAACGGTGGCACGGCGCGCCCGCGTTGACGTCGAGCTGGTGCGGCGCGGTCTTGCCCGGTCTCGTCACCAGGCTGCCGAATTGATCGAAGCCGGCAAGGTGCGCATCGACGGCCTGCCGGTGGTCAAGCCGGCCACCGCCGTGGCCGTCAGCGCGGCGTTGACCGTCGCGGCGGACGGCGCCCGCGGCTGGGTGTCGCGGGGAGCTCACAAACTCATCGGTGCGCTGGAGGCCTTCGCGATTCCCGTCCAGGGCCGGCGCTGCCTGGATGCGGGCGCGTCGACCGGCGGGTTCACCGAGGTGCTGCTGGACCGCGGTGCCGCCGAAGTGATTGCCGTCGATGTCGGCTACGGCCAGCTGGCCTGGTCGCTGCGTAGCGATCCGCGAGTGGTGGTCATCGAGCGGACCAATGTGCGTGACTTGTCGCCCGAGGCGATCGGCGGGCCCGTCGACCTGATCGTGGCCGACCTGTCTTTCATCTCGCTGGGCACGGTGTTGCCCGCGCTGATCGACTGTGCGTCATCCGGCGCAGATATCGTTCCCATGGTGAAGCCACAGTTCGAGGTGGGCAAGGGGCAGGTCGGTCCGGGCGGGGTGGTTTCGGACCCGCAGTTGCGCGCGCACGCGGTGGTGGCTGTCTCGCGGCGTGCGGACGAGCTGGGCTGGCACACCGTCGGCGTCGCCGCCAGCCCGCTGCCGGGGCCGGCGGGCAACGTCGAATACTTCCTGTGGTTGCGCGCACAGACCAGTCGCTCCCTGGTGGGTGACCAACTGGCGGCTGCGGTGCAGCGGGTGGTCGAAGAGGGCCTGCAGTGACGTCGCAGCAGAGCACCGAACGCACCGTCCTACTGGTGGTCCACACCGGGCGCGACGAGGCGACCGAAACCGCGCGCCGCGTCGAGAAAGTATTGGGCGACAACAATATTGGGCTGCGAGTACTTTCCGCCGAAGCGGTCAACCGCGGATCGCTGCGGCTGGCTCCCGACGACATGCGCGCCCGCGGCGTCCAGATCGAGGTGGTCAATGCCGACCCGCACGCTGCCGATGGCTGCGAGTTGGTGTTGGTACTCGGCGGTGACGGCACCTTCCTGCGGGCAGCCGAGCTGGCCCGCAACGCCAGCATTCCGGTGCTGGGTGTCAACCTGGGCCGCATCGGATTCCTGGCCGAAGCGGAGGCCGAGGCTATCGACCTGGTGCTCGAGCATGTGGTGGCACGGGACTACCGAGTGGAAGACCGGCTGACCCTCGATGTCGCGGTGCGCCACGGTGGCCGCGTCATCGACCAGGGCTGGGCGCTCAACGAAGCGAGCCTGGAAAAGGGCCCCCGGCTGGGCGTGCTGGGGGTGGTCATCGAAATCGACGGCCGCCCGGTGTCGGCTTTCGGCTGCGACGGGGTGCTGGTGTCGACGCCGACGGGGTCCACCGCCTATGCGTTCTCCGCGGGCGGCCCCGTGCTGTGGCCGGATCTCGAGGCGATCTTGGTGGTACCCAACAATGCTCACGCGTTGTTCGGCCGGCCGATGGTCACCAGTCCTGATGCCAACATCGCGATCGAGATAGAGGCCGACGGTCACGACGCCCTGGTGTTCTGCGACGGCCGCCGCGAAATGCTGATACCCGCCGGGGGGCGACTCGAGGTGACCCGTTGTGAGACACCGGTGCGATGGGCACGGTTGGACAGCGCGCCGTTCACCGACCGCCTGGTGACCAAGTTCCAGTTGCCGGTGACCGGCTGGCGCGGGAAGTAACCGGTGCTCACCGAGATCCGAATCGAGTCGCTGGGCGCCATCAGCACTGCGACCGCCGAGTTCGATCGCGGCCTGACCGTGCTCACCGGCGAGACCGGTACCGGCAAGACCATGGTGGTGACCGGGTTGCAGTTGCTGGGCGGTGCGCGGGCCGACCCGAACCGGGTGCGGTCCGGGGCCGATCGCGCCGTTGTCGAAGGCCGTTTCGTCACAACCGATCTCGACGATGCCACGGTCGCCAGGCTCGACGAGATCCTGGACGCCTCCGGGGCGCAGCGCGACGAGGACGACAGCGTGATCGCGTTGCGCTCGGTCAGCGGTAACGGGCCGTCGCGCGCTTACCTCGGCGGTCGCAGCGTGCCCGCCAAGTCGCTCAGTGGTTTCACCAACGAGCTACTGGCCCTGCATGGCCAAAATGACCAGTTGCGGTTGTTGCGACCGGAGGAACAACGTGGCGCGCTGGACCGCTTCGCGGTTAGCGGCCCCGCGTGCGAGCGCTATCGCACGTTGCGTGACGCGTGGCTGTCGGCGCGGCGGGACCTGTCTGACCGGCGTAACCGGGCGCGCGAGCTGGCCCAGGAGGCCGACCGGTTGCAGTTTGCCCTCCACGAGATCGACACGGTCGACCCGCAGCCGGGCGAGGACGAGGCGCTGGTCGCTGACATCGTGCGGCTCTCCGAGCTGGATACCCTGCGCGAAGCCGCGTCGGTGGCGCGCGCGGCGTTGGCCGGCGCGCCTGAGGACACGTTCGGCGTCGGTGCCACCGAATGTCTGGGTCGTGCCCGGGCGGCTCTGGAATCGACCGACGATGCCGTGCTGCGGGCGCTGGCCGAACAAATCGGCGAGGCGCTGACGGTGATTGTCGATGCGGCCGGGGAACTCGGCAACTATGTCGACGAGCTGCCGGCCGATGCCAGCGCTCTGGACGCCAAACTGGCCCGCCAAGCCCAACTGCGCACCCTGACGCGCAAGTACGCCGCCGATATCGACGGGGTGCTGCGGTGGGCGCGGGACTCCCGCGACCGGCTGAGCCAACTCGACGTCTCCGAAGAGGGCTTGGCGGCCCTGGAACGCCGCGCCGAGCAACTGGAGCGCGAATTAGCCCAAGCAGCAGTCGATCTGAGCAAGATTCGGCGCAAAGCGGCCAAGAAGTTGGCCACCGAGGTCACGGCGGAGCTGTCCGCCCTGGCAATGGCCGCCGCCGAGTTCACGATCGGCGTGACCACCGACCGGGCCGAGCAGGACGATCCCGTCGCGTTGACGTTGCCGTCGGGCGAGCCGGCCCGCGCCGGTGCCGACGGCATCGACCACGTCGAGTTCGGCTTCGCCGCGCACCGCGCCATGACCGTGCTGCCGCTGGCCAAGAGTGCATCCGGCGGCGAGTTGTCCCGGGTGATGCTGGCGATCGAGGTCGTGCTGGCCACTTCGGGAAAACAGGCAGTCGGCACCACGATGGTGTTCGACGAAGTCGACGCCGGGGTCGGCGGCAGGGCGGCCGTCCAGATCGGGCGACGCCTGGCGAAGCTGGCGCGAACCCACCAGGTCATCGTGGTCACCCACCTGCCCCAGGTGGCTGCCTATGCCGACGTGCATTTGACGGTGCACGGCACCGGACGCGACGGCGCCAGCGGGGTACGTCGGCTGAACGACGAGGAGCGGGTGGCTGAGCTGGCCAGGATGCTGGCCGGGCTGGGTGAGTCGGACAGCGGCCGCGCCCACGCCCGTGAGCTGCTCGACGCCGCGCAGAACGACGAGATCTAGCTCCCCAACGTGGACGTCTTGTTGCCATTTGGTCGCGATCGGCCAACAACTCGGCGCCCTGCGGCGTCGTGTGTGACAGTTGTGACTCCATATAACTTATGGGGCTGATGTTACGGCGCGCCTCCCGGGCCCGGCCGTGCTTCCCCGACAGAATCGCCCCCATGAAGATGTCAGCACTTCTGTCTCGTAACACCGCCCGGCCAGGCCTGGTCGGCACCGCCCGCGTCGACCGGAACATCGACCGCCTGCTGCGCAGGGTCTGCCCCGGTGACATCGTGGTCCTCGACATCCTGGATCTGGACCGCATCACAGCGGACGCACTGGTGGAAGCTGACGTCGCCGCCGTCGTCAACGCATCGTCGTCGGTTTCGGGGCGCTACCCCAACCTGGGGCCCGAGGTATTGGTCAACAACGGGGTCACCCTGATTGACGAGACCGGACCCGAGGTCTTCAAGAAGGTCAAAGACGGCTCGAAGATCCGGTTGTACGAAGGCGGCCTGTATTCGGGCGACCGCCGGCTGGTCCGCGGTACCGAGCGCAGCGACCACGACATCGCCGACCTGATGCGGGAGGCCAAGAGCGGGCTGGCCGCCCACCTGGAGGCGTTCGCCGGCAATACGATCGAGTTCATCAAGAGCGAGAGCCCGCTGCTGATCGACGGAATCGGCATCCCCGACATCGACGTCGACATGCGCCGCCGGCACGTGGTCGTCGTCGGCGAAGAGCCCAGGGCCGCCGACGACGTGAAAGCCCTCAAACCGTTCATCAAGGAGTACCAGCCGGTGCTGGTCGGTGTCGGCACCGGCGCGGACGTGCTGCGTAAGGCCGGGTACCGTCCGCAGCTGATCGTCGGGGACCCCGACCAGATCAGCACCGAGGTGCTCAAGTGCGGCGCCCAGGTGGTGTTGCCCGCCGACGCCGACGGCCACGCGCCCGGGCTGGAGCGGATCCAGGACCTCGGTGTCGGGGCGATGACGTTCCCGGCCGCCGGATCGGCAATCGATCTGGCGTTGCTGCTCGCCGACCACCATGGTGCCGCATTGCTGGTCACCGCCGGCCACACCGCCAACATCGAGACGTTCTTCGACCGGACGCGGGCGCAAAGCAACCCGTCGACCTTCCTCACCAGGCTGCGGGTGGGGGAGAAGCTGGTGGACGCCAAGGCCGTCGCGACGTTGTACCGCAACCACATTTCGGCTGGCGCCATTGCGCTGTTGGCGTTGACGATGCTGATCGCCATCATCGTCGTCTTGTGGGTGTCACGCACCGATGGTGTGGTGCTGCACTGGATCGTCGACTACTGGAACCGCTTCTCGCTCTGGGTGCAGAACCTGGTGACCTGACCCCTTCGAGGACGGTGCCTTCATGATCTCGTTACGCCAACATGCGATTTCGCTGGCTGCCGTCTTCCTGGCGCTGGCGATCGGAGTCGTGCTCGGTTCGGGCTTCTTCTCCGATACGCTGCTGTCCAGCTTGCGTAACGAAAAGCGGGACCTGGCCGCCCAGATCACTGGACTCACCGACCAGCGCAACGCACTCAACGAAAAGCTCGCCGCGGCAAATACTTTCGATAACCAGGTGCTCGGGCGGATTGTGCACGACGCGTTGGCCGGCAAGGCGGTGGTGATCTTTCGGACCCCGGATGCCAACGACGACGACGTCGCCATGGTGTCGAAAATCGTCGGACAGGCCGGAGGTTCGGTCACCGGCACCGTGTCGCTGACGCAGGAGTTCGTCGAAGCCAACTCGGCGGAAAAGCTGCGCTCGGTGGTGAACTCGTCGATCCTGCCTGCCGGTACGCAGCTGAGCACCAAGCTCGTCGACCAAGGTTCCCAGGCCGGTGACCTGCTCGGGATCGCCCTGCTGAGTCCCGTCAACCCGGCCAACCCGCCGGCGCCCCCGGTCGACGACGCCCAGCGCGACACCGTGCTCGCGGCGCTGCGGGAGACCGGCTTCATCACCTATCAGCCCGCCGACCACTTCGCAGTGGCGAACGCGGGCATCGTCATCACCGGCGGGGGCCTGCCCGCAGATGCCGGCAACCAGGGGGCCAGCGTGGCGCGGTTCGCCGCTGCGCTGGCGCCGCACGGTTCCGGCATCGTGCTCGCCGGCCGGGATGGCTCGCCGACCGGCAGCGCGGCCGTCGCAGTCACCCGCGCCGATGCCGGTATGGCCGCCACCGTCAGCACCGTCGACGACGTCGACGCCGCGCCCGGCCGCATCACGGCGATCCTGGCCTTGCACGACTTGATCAACGGCGGTCACCCGGCCCACTACGGCACCGGTCACCGGGCTAGCTCGGTGACTGTTCCCCAATAGTGCCCATCAGTCCCCGGTAATCCCCGCTAGCCACCCGGTGGGACCGGTCGGGCGTGTTCGCCGCGAGCCGGCGTCGCGGGTGTTAGGGTGGGATTCCGTGGGTCGGCAGGCCCAGCTAGGTCAGGCTAGAAAGGCAAGCCCTGCCCGTCTTCACGGAGGTCGCCCAGTTGCGCAAGCATCCGCAAACTGTCACCAAGCACCTCTTCGTCAGCGGCGGGGTCGCATCTTCCCTCGGCAAGGGATTAACGGCGAGTAGCCTCGGCCAGCTGCTGACCGCCCGCGGGTTGCAGGTCACGATGCAGAAACTCGATCCGTACCTCAACGTCGACCCGGGCACCATGAACCCGTTCCAGCATGGCGAGGTTTTTGTCACCGAGGATGGCGCCGAGACCGATCTCGACGTCGGCCACTACGAGCGTTTTCTTGATCGCGACTTGTCCGGCTCGGCGAATGTCACTACGGGACAAGTGTATTCGACGGTGATCGCCAAAGAACGCCGTGGCGAGTACCTCGGTGACACCGTCCAGGTCATCCCTCATATCACCGACGAGATCAAACGGCGCATCATGGCGATGGCCGAACCCACTGCGCAGGGACGCCGTCCGGACGTGGTCATCACCGAAATCGGCGGCACCGTGGGCGATATCGAGTCGCAGCCGTTTCTGGAGGCGGCGCGCCAGGTGCGCCACGACCTGGGCCGGGAGAACGTCTTCTTTCTGCACGTGTCGCTGGTGCCTTACCTGGCCCCGTCGGGCGAGCTCAAGACCAAGCCGACGCAGCACTCGGTGGCCGCACTGCGCAGCATCGGCATCACTCCGGACGCGCTGATCCTGCGTTGCGACCGCGATGTCCCCGAAGCGCTGAAAAACAAGATAGCCCTGATGTGTGACGTCGATATCGACGGCGTGATTTCCACTCCGGACGCGCCCTCGATCTACGACATCCCCAAGGTGTTGCACCGCGAGGAACTGGACGCGTTCGTGGTCCGCCGGCTCAACCTGCCGTTCCGCGACGTCGACTGGACCGAATGGGACGACTTGTTGCGCAGGGTGCACGAACCGCACGAGTCGGTCCGAATCGCCTTGGTGGGCAAGTACGTTGAGTTATCCGACGCGTACCTGTCGGTGATCGAGGCGTTGCGGGCCGGCGGGTTCAAGCATCGGGCCAAGGTCGAGATCCTCTGGGTGGGTTCCGACGATTGCCAGACCGACGGCGGTGTCGCGGCGGCGCTGGGCGATGTCCATGGGGTGCTGATTCCAGGAGGGTTCGGCATCCGCGGCATCGAGGGCAAGATCGCTGCAATCTCGTACGCCCGGGCTCGGGGCTTGCCGGTGTTGGGCCTATGCCTGGGCCTGCAGTGCATCGTGATCGAGGCCGCCCGTTCGGTCGGTCTGAGCCAGGCCAATTCGGCCGAATTCGAACCCGACACCCCAGATCCGGTTATCTCCACGATGGCCGACCAGCAGCGCATCGTGGCCGGCGAGGCGGATTTGGGCGGCACCATGCGCCTGGGCGCCTACCCCGCGGTACTGGAGCCGGATTCCATTGTGGCGCAAGCCTATCAATCAACGAAGGTGTCCGAGCGGCACCGGCACCGCTACGAGGTCAACAATGCCTACCGGGATCCGATCGCCCGAAGCGGCCTGCGGTTTTCCGGGACCTCACCCGACGGTCGCTTGGTCGAGTTCGTCGAATACCCGCGTGACCAGCACCCCTTCCTGGTCGGCACCCAGGCTCACCCCGAGTTGAAGAGCCGGCCCACCCGCCCGCATCCGCTGTTCGTCGCATTCGTCCGAGCCGCGATCGACTACAAGGGAGGCGAGCTGCTGCCCGTCGACATCCCCGAGATGTCGGAGCCCGTGTCGAACGGAAACGAGCGGCGAAACGAGCATCGAGACGGCGTCGCGCAGCCGCTACCTGAACCCGCGACTCGTGGCTGAACACGACTTCGAGACGATATCGTCCGAAATCTTGCATACCGGAGCGATTTTCGCACTGCGCCGGGACCGGGTGCGAATGCCGGGTGACACCACCGCCGTCCGTGAAGTCGTCGAGCATTACGGCGCGGTCGGTGTCGTCGCGGTCGACGACGACGGCAACATCCCTTTGGTCTATCAATACCGCCACCCGTTCGGCCGGCGGCTGTGGGAGCTGCCGGCCGGATTGCTCGATGCGTCGGGGGAGCCGGCGCATCTCACTGCCGCCCGCGAGTTGCAGGAAGAGGCCGGTTTGCAGGCCGCCAGCTGGCAGGTGCTCGTCGACCTCGACTCCACGCCGGGCTTCAGCGACGAATCGGTGCGGGTATATCTGGCGACCGGGCTCAGCGAGGCGGCGCAACCCGAGGCACACCACGAAGAGGCCGACATGACGGTGCAGTGGTTTCCCCTCGAGGAGGCCGCGCGCAAGGTGTTCAGCGGCGAAATCGTCAATGCCATTGCGGTGGCCGGGATTTTGGCCGCACAGGCGGTAACCGGTGGGCTGGCCCAACCGCGTCCGGTGGACAGCCCCTGGATCGACAAGCCGACGGCCTTCATGGCGCGAAAGACCGCGCGGTGACGACACTGACGCTGGACACACAACTGCAGGGCTACCTTGACCATCTGGCGATCGAACGCGGCGTGGCGGCCAACACCCTGAGCTCGTACCGGCGGGACCTGCGCCGCTACACCAAGCACCTCGAAGACCGGGGAATCACCGACCTGGCCGCCGTCGGCGAGGACGACGTCAGCGACTTTCTGATGGCCCTGCGGCGCGGCGATCCCGAATCGGGGGCGACGGCGCTGTCGGCGGTGTCAGCGGCCCGGGCGCTGATCGCGGTGCGCGGGTTGCATCGGTTCGCGGCCGCCGAAGGCCTGGCCGAGCTTGATGTGGCGCGCGCGGTGCGCCCGCCGGCACCGGGCCGGCGGCTGCCCAAGAGTCTGACGATCGACCAGGTGCTGGCCCTGCTGGAAGGCGCCGGCGGCGACAACCCGGCCGACGGACCGCTGACCCTGCGCAACCGGGCGCTGCTGGAGCTGCTGTATTCCACCGGGTCGCGGATCTCCGAAGCCGTGGGTCTCGACGTCGACGACGTCGACACGCAAGCCCGGTCGGTGTTGTTGCGCGGCAAGGGCGGTAAACAACGGCTGGTGCCGGTGGGACGTCCGGCCGTGCACGCGCTGGACGCCTACCTGGTGCGCGGGCGCCCCGACCTGGCCCGCCGGGGTCGCGGCACGGCGGCCATCTTTCTCAACGTGCGCGGCGGCAGGTTGTCACGGCAAAGCGCATGGCAGGTGCTTCAGGATGCGGCCGAGCGTGCCGGCATCACCGCGGGTGTGTCGCCGCACATGTTGCGGCACTCGTTTGCCACCCACCTGCTCGAGGGCGGCGCCGATGTCCGGGTGGTGCAGGAATTGTTGGGTCATGCCTCGGTGACGACGACGCAGATCTATACGCTGGTCACCGTTCATGCATTGCGAGAGGTGTGGGCCGGAGCGCACCCCCGGGCGACTTGACGGGTGCCGTCGGGCAACCGCTGTTCGCGCCGGCCCCAAAAGCGTTGGCGCAATGGTTTGTGCGGGTGCGCGAAGAACACTCGAGATTCGCCTCGTCGCGTGACGGGCGAAAATCAAGGTCGACAGCCGTAGACTGCTGCGGTGTTTTCGGAGACGCGCTACGCCCATGCGGCAGTCCACCCTCCCCCGATCCGGCGTTTGTAAGCGTCGGTAACGAAGGCGACGCCGGGCAACCGCAGCCCAACACACCACGGATTCACTCATTCGATGACAGGTCTAGTCGAACATGCGCTAATTTGCCTTCTCGTCGGGCCTTGACCAAAACTAGTTATTGCCATTTTTGCGCGCTTCAATTCGTCTGTATACCTCAGCCATCCTCTCGGCTAAGCCTGAATCCACCGATGTACTTGGTGTGACGGTTTGCGACCGGATTGAGTTGAGGCCGCTGGGTGGTGGCGCGTTTGAGCTGCTGGCCTCTTCTGCCAGCTTGTCCAGTTGGGATTGGCCCCTGAAGTAGGGCGGTTTGGTCAGGGCGGGCGGTGACGGAGCGCGGTTTTCTTTCAGGCGGCCAGCGCTGGTGGTCCGCGGTGGGTGGCGTGAAAGGCGTTGAGCCAGTGTTGTTCCCAGGGCCAGTCGCGGGGTAGGTGCCAGGTGATCGTGTCACGTCCGGCGCGGGCGGGGCGGGCGGCGACGTTAATCAGTTGGGTGCGGATGGTGGCACCGCGGGCCAGGGCGTGTTCGGGTGAGGCCAACACACCCAGGGCGCGGGTGAGCGCGTGGGCGGTGGCGGCCAGGGCCAGCCAGGCGGCATTGGCATTGAACTTGCCCGAAGGTAGATGGGCGAGTGGCCCGGCGAACAGGTCGGCGAAGACCTGTTCGATGATGGCGTGGGCGCGGTGTTGGGATTCGGCCTGCACGAGTTGAAACGGGCTGTTGGTGAATACCGCGTGATAGCGGTGGGCGGCAAACAGCTCGCCCTGGCCGTGGCCGGCGGGGCTTTTGGCCAGATCGCGCACCCGGCGCACGATCAACCGCCCCTCGGTGGCATGCGCTGGGGTGGAGGTGAACGCGGTGTAGGGGACTTCGGCGATCTCGGCGTCGGAGATCCATTGCCCGGCCTGCTCGTCGAACACCGCGTTGGGATAGGCGATGGCGGTCCAGGCGTCCTCGTCGATGGCGGCGATGGCACGGCGGATCTTGGGATCCATGCGCACGGTGACCGAAAAATGTGCCCCATTGCGGCGGCAGGCGGCCACGAACGCCCCGTTGTAGAAGGCCGAGTCGACGCGCACCACGATCAGCCCGGTAATCCCGGCGGCGCGGGCAGTGCTGATCGCCTCGGCCACTAGCGATGCCGCCCCGCGTGCGGAGGCGGCGTTGCCGCCGCGCAGCCGGGTGGTGGTGATCACCGGGGCGGCGATCGGGGTACTCACGGTGGCGATCAGCGCGTTAAGCCCGCGCACCGTCAGCGATTTGGACGCGATCTTGGCATGCCCGAACGCCGCGCCCTGCTTGTCCGGCCCGAATACCCGCTTCTGCGTCGAGTCGACATCGATGAATGCCAGCTGATCGGCGCCGGGCAGCAGCGGGGTGCGCGCGGCCAGCTCGGCCAGCACCATGCGGTGCGCCGCTCCTAGTTGACGCACGTGGCCGTGGGTGAACGCGCGCAGAAACGACCCCAGCGTGGAAGGGGCGCGGATCCCGCCGAAGGTGTCCGGCAGCGCGCCGTGGCGCAACAGGTCCATGCCGTCGATATCGTCGGCGCCGGCGATCATCCCCGCGATCAGCGAGCCGACCTTCACACCTGCGTTGGCGCCCACCTCGGCGTTGAGCCGAACATGCTGGGCGACAAGCTCTTCCAGCCCCACCAGCTGGGCCAGCCGCATCACCGGCACCAGCCCGGCATGCGACACGAGATTCGGGTCATCGAAGCTGGCGTGCGTCTTGGCCGCGGCATGTAACAATTGCACTTACGAGGTGCCCTTTCCTCGGGACGGATTGAAGCTTCACCAACTCCGATCTTCCCAGGTCAAAGGGCACTTCTGCTGTTACGACACACTCAAGGCGCCAATTGCATCGGTGCATTCAGGCTAAGGCTCGCTGAAATGCATCCTCGCCCTCATCCATTAGCGCCGGATTATCTGACGGTTCTTCCTCTATCGCCACGACTCGGTCTACACTGCCATTTTGGCGCGCTTCAATTCGCCCGTATACCTCAGCCATTCTCTCAGCTAATGTATTCTGAAATTCAGCTTCGCTCCGATCATTTATGTTCGAGATATATTGCGCTTGTGGATCTATCACCACTACCCAATCCTCGTCATTGTCAATGGGGTCTATAGAAGTAACCGGCATCGTCGCAGTAGAGGTGCCCGTTATCTCCGGCCAGTCGCGCATAGTGTCATTGCCACTGATGTCGGAGCCTCCTGACGAAATTTGCACCCCGGCCCCGCTTCCCTCGGAGCCGCCGCCCTCGCTGCTTGAGCCGGAGGAGCCGAAGACATCCTTGTTGTCACAGCTGTCGAGTTTGAAGCCGTCATGAGAGGTCAGGGCGATGGCGAGTCTGCCAACACCGATATACCGGACGCCGGTACCCAGCAGCGGGGTGGTGCTGGCGTCGCCGATGGCCGTAGCACCACTGGTCAGCGCTAATGCTCCTAGTACCGCGGTAGCAAACCTTTTGCGTCGCAACGGTTTGCCGCCCCGAGACTGCAGGTGAGTCGAGCCAGAATCAATCGCGTTGGCGTTGGGTTGAGGTGCCGGATCGCGGGCGGGTCTCGTCATGTGTCGTGGACCTTTCGGTGATGGCCAACCGCAGCAACGGCGGTCGATGAAGTTGGCAAGGCATTGAGACAGAAAAATGCTTCGCAAATTGTGGGGGCCTGACTTCGGTCACTTTTCCGGTTTGGGGTTGGCGCGACGCTTGGACCTGCTGTTTTGTGGTCGTTGGGGCCGGAATGTGTGCACTAACGGATGGGTTCGTAGGGTGCCGGAGTGGCCTATATGCGGACGGTGAGGACCAAGTCGGGGGCGACAGCGGTGCAGATTGTGTGGTCGTCGCGGCGCGGTGCACGCTCGATCGAGCATGTGGGTTCGGCTCATGACGCGGTGGAATTGCAAGCACTCAAGACGGCGGCCGTACGGCGGCTTACTGTCCGTGGCCATGAAAAAGTACCCACTGGTGGCCAAGTCGAGGTATCCGTTTTTGGCCAGATAAAAGTATCCACCCCGTGTTCGTCGTGTCGATCAGGAACTGCGGGCCCCGATGGTGACGGTGAAGGCGCCAACCACTCAGCGCCACCACCGGGGAGTTCCATTGAAATCTGCGAAGGACCGAATGGACATCATTTCCGCCTACCAACAGCTCGGGTCGTATAGGGCTGCCGCCGAGCACTGCGGCACCACCCACCGCACCGTCAAGAAGATCGTGGACAAGTTCGAGGCCGACCAGGCCGGCGTCCCGCCACCACCGCGGGCCGAACGGGCCCACAACTACGACGCGGTCGCCGATCTGGTCGCCGAACGCGTGGAGAAATCGAAGGGTCGGATCTCGGCCAAGCGGCTGCTCCCGAAGGCCCGTGCGGCGGGCTACACGGGTTCTGATCGTAACTTCCGCCGCCTCGTCGCGGAGGCGAAAGCGTTGTGGCGCAGCACCAATCACCGAGGCCGTCGTCCAGCCGTGTGGGAACCCGGTGAGTACCTGGTCATCGACTGGGCTCAAGTCGGACCGGGGTTGTTCCTGTTCTGTGCGGTGCTGGCGTTCTCGAGGTGGCGCTTCGTGCGCTTCGCCACCAACGAGCGTGCCTCGACCACGTTGGCATTGATCGCCGAAGCCCTGGCCGCCGCGGGTGGGGTCCCGGCGCGGGTGCTGGCCGACCGGATGGCCTGCCTCAAGGGCGGGGTCGTGGCCAACGTCGTCGTCCCGACTCCGGACTACGTCCGGCTGGCCGGTCACTACGGCTTCGCTCCCGATTTCTGTCATGCGAGTGACCCGCAGTCCAAGGGCATCGTGGAGAACCTGTGCGGCTACGCCCAGGACGATCTTGCCGTCCCGCTGTTGACCGAGGCCGCCGTCACCGGAACACCGGTCGATCTGCGTATCGCCAATGCCGCGGCGGAGGTGTGGTGCGCGGAAGTGAACGCCGCGACCCATTCGGAGATCTGCGCGGTTCCCGATGAACGGTTGATCGTCGAACATGAACTGCTGCAACCACTCCCATCCCTGCGACTGCAGATCGGGGCACCATCGGTGCTGCGCAAGGTCGACCGCCTGTCCTGCATCCGGTACGGGTCGGCGCGCTACTCGGTGCCGATGCGGTTGATCGGCACCACGGTGGCCGTGGTCGTCGACCACGGCGCCATCTGTCTGCTGGAGCCCGGCACCGGGGTGATCGTGGCCGAACACGAACTCGTCGCACCCGGCGGCACCTCGATCCTCGATGAGCACTACGACGGACCCCGGCTAGCACCCAGTCGCGGCCCGCGCCCGAAGACCATGGTCGAGAAGCAGTTCTGCGACCTCGGCGCCGATGCGCAGGCGTTCCTGGTCGGCGCCGCGGCGATCGGCAACACCCGGCTGGCCTCGGAGTTGGAGATCCTGCTCGCCCTCGGCGCGGCCCACGGCACCGACGCCCTGGTCTCCGCGCTGCACCGGGCGGTGGCGTTCCGCCGGTTCCGAGCCGCCGACGTGCGTTCCATCCTGGCCGCGGGCACCGGGGCGCCGCAGCCCCGACCCGCTGGCGACGTGCTCATCCTCGACCTGCCCGTGGCCCCGACCCGCTCCCTGGACGCCTACAGGATCACCCCCGCCGTGGCCGATGGCGAGGTGATCCCATGAGCAGGACGCCACCCATCACCGACGCTGAACCCGTTGCACCGAAATCGATTCCACCCCTCGCCGCCGATCTGGATGCCGGGTTGCGACGGTTGAAACTGGCCGCGGTGCGGCGCACCGCACCCGAAGTCCTGATCACCGCCAAGACCCAACGCTGGACTCCCGAGGAGGTTCTGCGCACGCTGGTCGAGACCGAACTGGCGGCCCGCGACGCCTCGAACGTCGTCAACCGCCTCAAAGCCGCGGCGTTCCCCGTGCCCAAGACGTTGGAGAGCTTCGACGTGGCCGCCTCCTCCATCCCGCCGAAGACCTTCGACTACCTGTCGAGTCTGGAATGGATTCGCGCGCAACAGAATCTGGCGATCATCGGCCCCGCCGGCACCGGCAAGTCCCACACCCTGATCGGGTTGGGAACCGCCGCGATCCACGCCGGACACAAGGTCCGCTATTTCACCGCCGCCGACCTCGTCGAAACCCTCTACCGCGGCCTGGCCGACAACACCGTCGGCAAGATCATCGAATCGCTGCTGCGGGTCGACCTGATCATCCTCGACGAACTCGGGTTCGCCCCCCTCGACGACACCGGCACCCAGTTGCTGTTCCGGCTCGTCGCCGGCGCCTACGAACGCCGCTCGCTGGCCATCGGATCGCACTGGCCCTTCGAGCAGTGGGGCCGCTTCCTGCCCGAACAGACCACCGCGGTCAGCATCCTCGACCGCCTCCTGCACCACGCCACCGTCGTCATCACCGACGGTGACTCCTACCGCATGAAAGACGCCAAACACCGGAAGGAGACGCCCACACCAACCTAGGAACTACCGCACGGGGTGGATACTTCTATCTGGCCACCAGCGGATACTTCAACCTGGCCATTGACACTTACTGGAGGTCAGCAGACCCTCGACCTTGATGTCGGTGACACCGAAATATCCGGTGCCTCTTTGGAAATCGTCTCTTCGCGGATGGCGTTTTTGTGGGACAGCTTGTGCGCTGCGTATGTCCGGCTTGGCTTCGATCGGGCCGCTGGAGCCGATGAGGTGTTCCGGGATCTGGTGCTGGCCCGGATCATCGAGCCGACCAGTAAGGCCGACTCGCTGCGGGTACTGGCCGAGACCGGTATCGCCACGGTGTCCTACCGCACCCTGACCCGGCACCTGCCGCGGTTCGCCACAGCGGCTTTCGGCCGGGCGTTGTCCAAGGCGTGCGCGGTTCAGGCGGCGTTGGGGCCGGCGTCGTTGGTGCTCTACGACGTCTCGACGCTGTACTTCGAGACCGATAAGGCCGACGGATTCCGCGAGCCCGGATTCTCCAAAGAACGTCGGCTCGAACCGCAGATCACCATCGGCCTGCTCACCGATGCGACTGGATTTCCATTGGCAGTACACGCATTTGAAGGCGACAAGGGTGAAACCAAGACGATGCTGCCCGTCATCAACGCCTTCAAGAAGGCCCACCAACTCACCGATGTCACAGTGGTCGCTGATGCCGGCATGATCTCCGAGGACAACCAGAAAGCGATCTACGCCGCCGGGCTGACCTTCATCCTCGGCTCCAGGATCCCGTTCCTGCCCGGCGTCATACGCGAATGGCGCGACAAGCATCCCGGCGAGGACATCCCTGACGGGCACATCTTCACCCAGGCCTGGCCGGCCAGCAGCAAGGAGAAGGCCCGCGGGATCCCCGACCGGGTCATCTTCTACCAGTACCGTGCTGACCGGGCCCGGCGCACCCTGCGTGGTATCGATGAGCAGGTAGCCAAAGCCCAGGCCGCCGTCGACGGGAAGGCCCCCCTCAAACGCAACCGGTTCATCACCGTGACCGGCGAGAACCGGTCGGTGAACCGGGAGTTAGAAGCCAAAGCCCGCGAGTTGGCCGGGATCAAGGGCTACACCACCAACCTGACCGGCCAGACCGCAGACTTCGTCATCGATGCGTATCACCAGTTGTGGCGGATCGAGAAGGCGTTCCGGATGTCCAAGCACGACCTGGCCGCCCGCCCGATCTACCACCACAAACGCGAGTCCATCGAGGCCCACCTAAACATCGTGTTCGCCGCGCTCGCAGTCAGCCACTGGATCGAACACCAAACCGGTTGGAGTATCCGGCAATTCGTGCGCACCACACGCCGATACCGCACCGTGGACATCCGAGCCGGCCAACACACCCTCACCGCCGCCGATCCACTGCCCGCCGACCTACGCGACGCCCTCGCCCAAATCAGCGGAGCCGACCTACGCACTAAATGACCGAAGTCAGGTCCTAGTACCGCGGTAGCAAACCTTTTGCGTCGCAACGGTTTGCCGCCCCGAGACTGCAGGTGAGTCGAGCCAGAATCAATCGCGTTGGCGTTGGGTTGAGGTGCCGGATCGCGGGCGGGTCTCGTCATGTGTCGTGGACCTTTCGGTGATGGCCAACCGCAGCAACGGCGGTCGATGAAGTTGGCAAGGCATTGAGACAGAAAAATGCTTCGCAAATTGTGGGGGCGAACGTTGGCGCGGTGAGCCGTCAGCTCATCGGTTTCCCTATGCCGCAAGGTGCCACCGGTAGGCTGTGCCCTCGCCGCCGGGGAGCCGGGCATTAGCGTAAATGCGGCAGCTGACAACGCCCATCCCCCAACCGGCCTACAGAGGGTCCACCGATCGGTGGACCCGGTGTCGGGACGGTCGACAAGTTTGCTGATGCGTCATCCAGAGCAGTCGACCGCGACCTCGAGGGCCGCGCAAATGGCGCGCATCCGGTTGTCGGCGAGTCGGCCAAGCCGATTCACCAACACCCCGACAGAGACACTTTCGACTGAATCCAGATTCACCGCAGAACGGCGCGGGATCGGGTCGGAACCCGGCTCAAGAACAACCTCGCTGGCCAGCCCCCGAATGGTGGTGGTGCACGGTGCGACGAGTGCGCGTCGAAGCCGAGGGATCGCCGCATCGCGCGACAGCACAACGACAGGACGCCGCCCGATCTCGGCCATCTCACACCACCACACCTCTCCGCGTGCCGGAAGTGCGCTCACGACTCTCCAGCAGCCCGCCGCCACGACGCAAGGTCGCCCCACTCGTCTGGCTCATCAAGCGGGTGCTTGTCGTAGGCCGCATAGCTCGCATCCACCTCGGCCGATCGATGGCGAGCAAGTAATGCCCCGAGAGCCTCATCGATGAGAGCTGCGTCCGTGATTCCTGCCCGCACGTCGCGTGCACTGCTCAACAGCCCAGCGTCGACAGTAGTGCTCAGACGTATGCGATTCATGCCACTATTATGCCACGTCCAGGGCAAACTCTCATGCCAGCTTCTGGTGACGTATTCCCGGCCTGCACGGGCCACTCGGACCATCGCAGAGGTCAAGTCCAGGGACGTGGTGTATGACGTCGTCGTGTGATTCTTCGACTTGGTGGTTTCGGCGGTCAGTGCCGCTGGAGTTGCCTGCTGGTGGGGTGTCGGTGGTGAGTCGCTCTTGATCCGGCCCTCGGGGTGGGGTCACGGCACGGCTGCGTGACCGTTGCTTGGCAGCAGGTGATCTCATGTTCAAGAGCATGTCGACCTCGGGCCTCTCGAAGTCGCGGGTGTACCGCGCCCCGGGCGGTCGTCCTCCGGTTTGAGGTTGGTGGGTTAACCCCTAAACCTAGAGCCGCACCGCGTGCGCCTCCCTCGTTTCACCGATGGAACGCGGACGTGCATTAGCCAATCAAAACCGCCCAGAACAGCACGAAAACCCTTTCGTGGCAAATACAATCGATCATGGCGCGCGGGTACAGCAAGATGGCGCCCAACTTCTGACTGTGGATAATCGCCAAGTGCCCAGACTTCAGGTGAGCAGTCCGCGGATGTCGTCGGCCGTCAGCGCGGAGGCGAAGGCGTTGCCGTCGTCGATTACGCTGGCAAAGAGCTTGGCTTTGCGCGCATTGAGCGCGATGACCTTGTCCTCGATGGTGTCGCGGGCAATGAGCCGGTACACCATGACATTACGGTTCTGGCCGATGCGGTGGGTGCGGTCGATGGCCTGGGTTTCGGTGGCCGGATTCCACCACGGGTCGAGCAGGAAGCAGTAGTCGGCCTCGGTGAGGTTCAACCCGAAACCGCCGGCCTTGAGACTGATCAGGAAAACCGGCGCAGTCCCTTCTTTGAACTGCTGAATCACCTTGGGGCGGTTGCGGGTTCGCCCATCAAGGTAGCAGTAGTCGATGCCCTCGGCGCCGAGGCGATCTCGTACCCGGCCAAGGAAGCGAGTGAACTGGCTGAACACCAGCGCGCGATGGCCGCCGTCGGCGACGTCACGCAGGTGCTCAGCAAGCGCATCGATTTTCGCGCAGGCCTGCGCGTGATGCGCAGGGTCGACAAGCCCGGGATGCAGGGCCATCTGGCGCAGCACAGTCAAAGATTTCAGGATCGTGAATCGGTTGCGCTGCATGTCGTCGAGCAAGCCGAGCACTTTCTGGCGTTCGCGTTGCAGCCGCTTGTCGTAGAGCGAGCGGTGTCTGGGCGGCAGCTCGATATCGAGCAATTGCTCTTGCTTGGCGGGCAGCTCGGCGGCCACCAGCTCCTTGGTACGACGCTTGACGAGCGGCTTGATCCGGCGGCGCAACAGCGCCAGCAACTCGGGGTCGCCGCTCTTCTCGATGGGTTTTGCGTAGTAGTCGGCGAACTTGGCCGGGCTGGGAAACAATCCCGGGGCGGCGATCGATAGCAGCGACCACAGCTCCATCACGTTGTTCTCCATCGGCGTACCCGTGATTGCCACCTTGATGGGGGCGGGTAGCCGGCGCGCGCACTGGTAGGTCTTGGCGTGCCGGTTCTTTACGTACTGGGCTTCGTCCAGGATGAGGCCGGACCAGCTTTGGGCGGCGTAGGCGTCGAAGTCGAGGCGGAACAAGGTATACGAGGTAACGACGATGTTGGCGCCGGCGGCCAGCTCGTCAAGGACGATGCCGGCACGGCGCAGAGTATCGCTGATCGCAGCCACCGACAGTTCCGGTGCGAACCGCGCGGCCTCCGCGGCCCAGTTGGCAACCACACTCGAGGGCGCCACCACCAAAAACGGGGCCGGACTCGGATCCTTTTGTTGGACATGGCAGATCAGTGCAAGCGATTGGACCGTCTTGCCGAGGCCCATGTCGTCGGCGAGGATCCCGCCCAGCCCGTGGGCGTAAAGCGTCGCCAGCCACGAGAACCCGTCGGCCTGGTAGGGCCGCAGTTCGGCGCGCAAGCCGCTGGGCACCGGCACCGGCTCCACTCCCTGTAGCGCGCGCAGTCCGCGAACCTGCCGACGCCACTCGTCGGCCTGTTGGGTGACCACTCCCAATGCCGCGAGTTCGTCGAACAGCCCGGCCTGGAACCGGCTGATCCGGGGCGGTCCCTCGTCGGCATCGGTCAGCGCGCGGGCTTCCTCGATCAGCCGGCGCAGCTTCACCAGCTCCGGCTTGTCCACCGCAAAGTAGGCTCCGTCGGCCAGTAGCACATGTGACTGGCCGGAGGCCAGCGCGGTGAACACGCCGACGAACGGAATCTGCTTGCCCTCAACGGTGATCGTGATGTCCAGGTCGAACCAGTCCGTCTGTCCGGGCACCGCATCCGTGGCCACACCGATGACCAGGGACTCGCCCGCCTCCCGATAGTCGACGGGGTCGCCGGTCACCTCCAGCACGACGTCGGACAGCCCGGTGAGCAGCGGTTGGAGTTCGGTGGCGAACCGCATGGTCTCCAGGCCGCACAATCGGGCTCGGGCAATCAGTCTGCCGTCGGAGGCGCGGAGCCCGAACCGCTCCAGCGGGGCGTCGATGCCGCGCGCAAGCCCGGCCTCCGTGCCCGGGTCGCGGTAGCCTGGATCACCGGACGTATCCACACTGACGCGAAACTCGTTGTCGCCCATCCGGTACGCCCACTGCAGCGTCAACTCGACCTCGTGTCCATCCCGATAGTCGGCACGCAGCACCAACATCGGCCCGGTGATCGCCGGCGGCGTGAACGAGGTGTCCGACGACGTGATGGCCGCGATCCGCCGCAGCTTCGGGTAATACTCGGCGGTGAACTGCGCCGCCTCAGCTGCGGGGATGGCCAGGATCTGACGGCCAAGGGTCATCCGCTGCAACGTCACCGAGACCGGCTGGTCCATCCGTGCCAGCCGCAGCCCGCCGTCGGTGCAGACAACGCCATGGCCCGACGACCCGATAAACGCGGCCGCTTGTGCCGCCGCCCCGTCGACTTCAAGCAAGGGCATGACCGTGAGGTTGCCCGACGCGTCGGCGGCGACGTCCAAGGACAGGCGCGCCGCGGCATGCGGCAGCACGTCGTGGTGGTCCTGTGCCTGCACCAACCGCACGCCGACTCGGCGCAGCTCGGCCAGGAGTGGCCATAACTGGGCTGACTCGAACTTCAGCAGCGAGATCGTCTTCGCGTCCCCATACGAGGTATACGAATAGCTGTAGTAGCCAGTCAGATTCGGAGCCCCCGCCCGGTAGGCGGCATAGAACTCTTGTAGCGCGTGGAGGTGCGCGTCGGGATAACCGTAGTGTCGAAGCGCGGACAAGCGGCCCCAGCTCAGGTCGGCGGCGACCCAGCCACCGCGCTTACCCGGGCGCACCACCCGCGCGTCCAAGCCGCTTGCCGACAGGTTCAGCTCGATCGCCAGCGGCGTGCCGGCGGTGCTGGCCGGCGAAGATGTCGGGAACAACGAGTCCAGTGACGTGCGCCATGCCGCCGGGGCCGGCAGGACCGGCTGCGCGGCCGATGGGCGTTGCGAGCGTGTCTTGGTGGTCCCGCTGGCCGCGATGAGGACCGCGGCCACATGTTTACAGTCCACTTGCACGGGGCAGGTGCACAACCCGATCTCGAGGTTCCAGGAATCGGCGTCATCCATCGACAGTTGCGCGGTGGTGGTGTAGGTGCGGCCCCGGTTACCGCGAACGCTCCCGGTGAGACTGTCGTCGCCGGGGTTCCATGAACAACGCACCACTCGTCCTTCACGCGCGTAGTCCAGGCCGCGGCGATAGGTGTCGGCGCCCAGATGCGATGCGGCGTCGTCGAGGTCGATCGAGGGATACATCAATGACTGCACGCCCGCACCGTAACGACCCAGTCCGACAGAACCCCGCAGCCACGCCTGCCCAGTGGACAAAGTGGTGCGGATGAGGCTCAGGAGTCGGGTGTGGCGACCAGGGCGCCACCACGGCGACTAACCCAGGTACTCCGATTCCAGCACCAGGTCGGGCACCAGGGTCTGGTACTCCAGGTGGGCCTTGTGCTCCCGGGTGTTCCACCGCCTGCCTTGCTCACGCCGCATGTAGGCGCGGTACTTCGGCGCCCCCGGCACCAGGACGTTGTCGGCTACCACGATCGAACCCGGATGCAGCCAGTCGCGCTCCAAGATGCTCTGCAGGTCGTCCAGGTAGACCTTCTTGTCGTGGTCGATGAAAACGAAATCGAGAGTGCCAGAAGCGAATCCGTGTTCATTAGACAGCTTGTCCAGGGTGCGTCCGCCGTCGCCGATGGTGCCCACCACACACGTCACCCGGTCTGCGACGCCGGCATGGGCCCAGATCTGCCTGGCGTTGGCGGCGTTGACTTCGGCCAGCTCTACCGAGTACACCCTGGCGTTCGGAGCCGCCCGGGCGATCCGCAGTGCGCCGTAGCCGCAGTAGGTGCCCAACTCGAGCGCCAGTGCGGGATTGGCCCGCCGCACCGCGGCGTCGAGTATCGGCCCCTTCTCGTCGCCGATATTGATCAGCATCGACTTTTCATAGGCGAATTTGTCGATGGTGGCCAGCACGTCGTCGATATCGCCGGCTCGAGCGTGCCGGAGTACGTAGTCGACGGCGGCTGCTTCGCGGCCGTCACCGATCTGACCCGTTCGGGTGAGGTTGCGGATCCCGGGCGCCATGCGCCAGACCGACCACCGCAACGGGGCTATGCGCGCTCTGAAGCTCATTGTTGCCAGCATACGTACAGTCATTGATCAGCCGAGACCAATGCGCGGTGTTAGCATCCTTTGCTTAGAAAAGCTAGTTTGTCATGCTCGATACATCAGACTTTTACAGCGTTCGGCGAGCAAGGACGGCGCGATGGACCGCTACGACACCGCATCCCGGGTGACCGCGCGGCCGCGCTGCGGCCTGTGGCTTAGTGGCGCGCGGGGGTCGGTGGCGACCACGTCGATCGTGGGTCTGTATGCACTCAGCGCCGGGCTGATCCCCGAGACCGGCTGCGTGACGGCGACCGCCGCCTTCGCCGGCGTGCCATTGCCGAAATATGCCGATTTCGTGGTGGCCGGGCGAGACCTGTCGACCGTCCCATTGGTCAAGCGCGCCGAGGCGTTGGTCGAAGCGGGACTGCTGCCGCACCGGGTGGTCGCTGCAGTATCAGATCGCCTGGCGGCCACCGAGGACGAGATCGTCGGCCCGTCCTGTGTGGCCACGCCGGACCCGTCGACCGTCGGTGCCAGCACCCAAGCCGAACTGATCGACCGGCTCAGCGACGCCATGGGCTCTTTCATCTCGCGCAACGCACTTGACGTCTTCGTGGTCATCGACGTGGCATCGACGCAGCCGCCGGTGCCGGACCGCCCCGAGTACCACGACCCGGACATATTGCGGGCAGCGCTGTGCGAGAAGGACCGTATGGTGCTGCCGGCGAGCGCGCTGACCGCCCTGGCGGCGATCCGCAATGGCGCTGCCTACTCCTGCTTCACCCCGTCGCCCAGCATTGGCGTTTCCGCGTTGCGCAGCCTGGCCGACGACGCGGAAATTCTCTACGGCGGCCAGGACGCCAAGACCGGCCAGACTTTGCTGCGCACCGTCCTGGCGCCGATGTTTGCCAGCCGCGCGATGACCGTACACTCTTGGGCGGGAACCAATCTGCTAGGCGGCGGTGACGGTGCCACGCTTGCCGACCCGGTTGCTGTGCAGTCCAAGCTCGCCAGCAAGCAACGTGGCGTCCAGCAGATGCTCGGCGGCGCCGTCAACGCTCCGCTGCATATCGACTACGTGCCCGACCTCGGGGAAACCAAGGTTGCCTGGGACCACATCCACGCCACCGGATTCCTGGGCGGTCAGATCACCCTGCAAACCATCTGGTCCGCACCGGATTCCGCATTGGCCGCGCCGTTGGTTCTCGACGTGGCCCGCCTGCTGGCGATGGCCCGACTGCGCGGTGCGCACGGCGTCGTCGGGCAACTCGGCTTCTTCTTCAAGGAACCGTGGGGCTCGTCGACGCATTCACTTGCGGCGCAATACGAAGCGCTGGTGCAGTGGGCTAAGTCCTTTGCGGCACCGGTTCCGGCCGACCAGTGAAGGTCAAGGCGTACCTGGACCTGATGCGGGCGCCTGCTGCGCTCACCGTGCTCGGTGACACTGCGGTGGGCGCCATCTGGGCTGGGCGTCCGCTGACCGGACGCCGGCTGGCGCTCCCGCTGGCGTCGGCGCTGCTGTATTGGAGCGGCATGGTGCTCAACGACTGGGCCGACCGCGAGCGCGACGCCATCGAACGCCCGGAACGGCCGATCCCGTCCGGTGAAGTGTCGGCCGGCAGGGCGGTGTCTTTCGCTGCCGCGCTGGCCGCGGCGGGACTCGCGACCGCAACGGCGGCCGGCGGCCGCCACGGCCTGGCCGCCGCGGGCCGAATCACGTTGTGCGTCGCGGCTTATGACCTGGTTGCCAAGGACACGGCCGCGGGGCCGTTGGTCATGGCCGGCTGCCGGTTCCTCGACGTGATGCTCGGCGCCGGCCCCAACTATCGTCGTGCGCTGGTTCCGGCCTCGGTGATCGGCGGGCACACCACGGCGATCACGGTACTGTCCCGCAGTGAGGTCACGGGTTCAGAACGCAGCCTGCCGGCCGTCGTCGGGGGCATGGCGGCGTCGGTGGCCGCCTCGGCGATGGTGTGCACACCGGGTTTTCGCGCCGCACCCGCCGCGGCGGTGTACGCGTGGTCGTTTGGGCCCGGCTTGTGGAAGGCATGGCAACAGCCGACCGCCACGGTGCTGCGCAGCGCGGTGCGCACTGGCATCGCGTCGACGATCGCGGTCCAGGCCATGCTGGCCGCCCGGGCGCCGCGCACCATGCTGGCCTTGTGCGGGCTCGCAATGGGATTGCGGCTCAAAGTTTCTGCGCCCCAACCCACTGAGGTGACCTGATGCATGTTGGCTACAATACGAATGGCTTGACCGACCACCCGCTTGCCGACGCGCTCGCGCTGATCGCCGATCACGGGTATACCGCCGTCGCGCTGACCATCGGCTACCCGCATGTTCGGCCCTTCGACTCCGATCTCGGTGCGCAGCTGGGCGCCGTGCGCGCGCTGCTGGACGCTCACGGATTGCAGGTGGCGATCGAAACGGGAGCGCGCTATCTGCTGGATCCGCAGGTCAAGCACAAACCTGCGCTCGTCGATATCGCCG
Organism: Mycobacterium pseudokansasii; assembly: GCF_900566075.1. Taxonomy (NCBI): domain Bacteria; kingdom Bacillati; phylum Actinomycetota; class Actinomycetes; order Mycobacteriales; family Mycobacteriaceae; genus Mycobacterium; species Mycobacterium pseudokansasii. The sequence goes on from NZ_UPHU01000001.1 coordinate 3,005,297, forward strand.
CGGAACCCCGCGTCGAATTCCTTCGGCGGGCAATCGATATCGCCGCGGACCTCGGGGCCACCTGCGTGTCGCTGTGGTCCGGCTACGCCGTCGACTACAGCGACCCCGACACCACCCGGGAGTTGCTCGTCAGCAGGCTGGCGCAGGTGGTCGACTATGCGGACCGCAAGGCGGTCACGCTCGGATTCGAGCCCGAACCCGGAATGTTCGTCGAGACCGTGGAACAAGCCCGCGGCGTGTGCCGGGCACTGGGTGATCCGCCGCGACTGGGCATCACGCTCGACGTCGGTCACTGCGTGATGACCGAGCCGGCGGGCGCGCACGCAGCCATCGCCGACCTGGGCGACAAACTGGTCAACGTCCACCTCGACGACATGACACCGCTCAAGCATGAACACCTCGAGTTCGGCCATGGCGACCTCGATCTCGGGGCGGTGATGGATGCCCTGCAGACCAGCGGCTTCGGCGGGGTTGCCTCGGTCGAGCTGCCACGTCATTCCCACGACGCGCCGAATGTGCTGCGGCGCAGCATGTCCGCCATCAATCGCGCCAGGCTGCCGATCGCGGCGCGCTCGTGGATCGACAACGCTGCGGCCGAGATCCGTAGCGGCCCGGACAAGATCCTGGAAGTCTTCCCCAAAGCCGAGCGCGCAATGTCGCAGGGCTCCGGTGATGAGACCCTCATGGCCCGAGTACAACTGCTGACCACCCTGGTAGCCGAAATTCCCGACGAGACAGCGGGTCCGCTCGTCGAAAGGCTGTACCAATGGGGGGATAGCGACGAACGCCTGGCCGTGCTCCGCGGCCTGGAGACGGCGGCGCTGGACGGCAACCTCGGACCGGTTACCGCAGCGGCCGGCGTGACGCTGGCCGAGGATGCGTTGCGGTGCAACGATCCGCGGCTGGTCGGCGCGGCGCTCGGTGGATTCGGAACCCGGTTCCTGGCCCAGCCCACCTGGCGTCATGGCGTGATGAAGCTGATCTTCATGGAGGTGCCGTTACGGGCCGTACCCGGCCTGCGCATCCGAGCCGATGCGGAATTGAGCCGGATGGCAACCGATTACATCAGCGAACGTACTGCCGCCGGACGGCCGGTATCGGCCGACGTGAGGATGCTGCAGCAGCTGGCCGCCACGATGACGGAGGTGCCGGAGTGAGGATCTTCGACCCGCACATTCACATGACGTCACGGACCACCGACGATTACCAGGCGATGTATGCCGCGGGCGTGCGTGCCGTCGTGGAGCCGGCCTTCTGGATGGGCCAGCCCCGCACCTGCGCAGGATCGTTCGTCGACTACTTCGACAGTCTCATCGGCTGGGAGCGTTACCGAGCGTCCCAGTTCGGTATCGCCCACAACTGCACGATCGCGCTGAATCCCAAGGAGGCCAACGACAGCCGCTGCCGGGCCGTGCTCGAGCAGATCCCGCGGTATCTGTCGAAGAGCGGTGTGGTCGCCGTCGGTGAGATCGGCTACGACTCCATGACACCCGAGGAAACCTCGGTGTTCCACACGCAATTGGAGATGGCCGCCGAATACGGCCTGCCCGCGCTGGTGCACACCCCGCACCGGGACAAGCTCGGGGGCACGCTGGCCAGCATCGAGCTGGTGAAGCGGGTCGGAATCGATCCCGGGATGGTGCTGCTGGACCACCTCAACGAGGTGACCATTGAGCCGGCCCGAGACAGCGGATGCTGGATGGGCTTCTCGATCTATCCGGACACCAAGATGGACGAAGCGCGAATGGTCGTCTTGATGCAGCGTTTCGGCCTCGAACGGATCATCGTCAACTCGGCCGCCGATTGGGGACGATCCGATCCGCTCAAGACGGTCAAGACCGCGAAGGCGATGCTGGCGGCCTCGTTCAGCGAAGACGACGTCGACCGGGTGCTGTGGCGCAACCCGGTCGAGTTCTACGGCCAAAGCGGGCAGCTTCGCCTGTTGAGCGAAGGGCAGCAGGCGGCCTTCGCCGGCAACACCGTCAACCGCGGAGAAAAGCGCTGATGCTGTCCTACTGCAGCAATGTCGTCGCTGCCGACAGTCTGCAGGCGCTGGAGCACCGACTGCTGTCGGTGTTCGCGCCGGCTCGGCAACGCGCCGGACTGGAACGCCTCGGCGTCGGCCTGTGGTTGCCGGCCGCCACCATGGCCCGGTTGTCCACTGATCGAGCAGCGCGCACCCGGCTGGCCGCGATCCTGGCCGACAACGGGCTTGCCGTGGTGACCATGAACGCTTTTCCCTACGGGGTATTCCACGGCGCTTCGGTGAAACACAAAGTCTACCAACCTGATTGGACTACGCCAGAGCGGCTCACATACACCCGGCACTGCGCCGAGGTGCTCAGTGACCTGCTGGCCGGCACCGAACACGGCACCATCTCGACACTGCCGCTGGGCTGGAACAACCCATGGGACGAGGCGGCCGACGACCGGGCCCGGCAGACGCTGGCCGCGCTCAGCGACGATCTGCGGCGCATCGAGCAGGAGTCCGGGCATCGGATCAGGTTGGCCGTCGAGCCCGAGCCCGGCTGCGTGATCGGATCATGCCGCGACGCCATCGGTTGGTTCGGCCGCGGCAACATCGATACCCGCTACATCGGACTGTGCCTGGACACCTGCCACCTGGCCGTGATGGGTGAGAACCCGGCCGAGGTGGTGGCCGGTCTGGCCGACATCGGCATCGACGTGGTGAAGATCCAGGCCTCCAACGCAATTGCGATCGACGACCTGGCCGCCGACGGGGTGACCGAAGCCTTCGCCGAGTTCGCGGGGTCGCCGTATCTGCATCAGGTCAACGGCGTCGATGCCGACGGGCGCCAGTGGTTCCGCGACGACCTGTCCTTCGCGGACCCGTCGACACCGCGGACCGGCAGCGCCCGGGTGCACTACCACGTCCCGCTGCACCTAGCTCCGCCGGCACCGTTGAGCAACACGTCGCAGGTGCTGGCCGATGTCATGCGCATGTTGAGCACGGGGGCGCTGCCTGAGCCCATCGACGTCGAAATCGAAACCTACACCTGGGAAGTCCTTCCGTCGTCGCTGCGGATGGGCAGCCTGGCCGAGGACATCGCGGCCGAAATCCGTTGGCTGAAAGACCTGTTGCGCGAACGGGACGCGGCATGACCCGACGAGTTCTGCTGGTCAACGTCGTCGGGCTCACCCAACCGCTGCTGCGGCACATGCCGAATCTCGCCGCGCTTGCCGCCAAGGGCGCCATGCGACAACTGGCACCGGTGTTTCCGGCGGTCACCTGCTCGGTGCAGTCGTCGATGGTCACCGGCCTGATGCCCAACCAGCACGGAATCGTCGGCAACGGCTGGTATTTCCGTGACCTGGGCGAGGTGCTGCTCTGGCGGCAGAGCAACAAGCTGGTTGCGGGGGAGAAGGTTTGGGAGACCGCTGCCGGTCGCTTCGACGGATACACCTCGGCGAACGTCGGCTGGTGGTATGCGATGAACGCGAGCAACGACGTGATCGTCACGCCGCGGCCGGTGTATCACCAAGACGGACGCAAATCGCCGGATTGCTACGTCGTGCCGTCGGATCTGCACGACATCCTGACCGACAAGCTGGGCGTGTTTCCGCTCTTTCAGTACTGGGGCCCGACGGCCGACATCACGTCGTCGCGCTGGCTGGTGGCTGCGTCGATAGAGATCCTGCAACGTTATTCGCCCACCCTGCTCACCGCGTATATCCCGCATCTGGACTACGACTTTCAACGCTACGGTCCGCACTCACCGCAGGCGATCACCGCCGCCGCCGACGTCGACGCGGCGCTGGTGCCCCTGCTGGCCGCGGCCGCCGAGCACGACATGACGACCATCGTCGTCTCCGAGTACGGGATCGCACCGGCTGAGCGCCCGGTGGATATCAACCGTCAACTCCGGCGGGAAGGGTATCTGAGTGTCTACACCCAGCAGGGCCGGGAATACCTGGACCCGTGGACATCGCGGGCGTTCGCCGTCGCCGACCATCAGGCCGCCCATATCTATGTGCGCGACGAGTCCGACATCGCCCGGGTGGCCGCTCTGGTCGCCGAGCTTGACGGCGTGGATCAGGTGATGGACCGAAACGCACAGCAGCGCTTGGCAATTGATCATCCGCGGGCAGGTGAGCTGGTGGCGGTCGCCGAGCCGGGCGCCTGGTTCACCTACTACTACTGGCTCGACGACGCCCGGGCACCGGAGTTCGCGCCGTGCGTGGACATCCATCGCAAGCCCGGATACGACCCCGCCGAGTTGCTGATGAACCCCGACGATCGGACCGTCAAAGCCAAGGCCGCCGCGGCACTGGCCAAGAAGGCGTTGGGTCTTCGATACACCATGGGAGTCATCGCTCTTCACGGCAGGCATGTCGGCGGTACGCACGGCAGACTGCCGGACTCCGACGAGGACACGCCGCTGATCATCACCTCGTCACCAAACCTGCTGCCGGATAAGGCTGCGCCCCTGCCGGTCACCGCGGTGCGAGACGTGGTGCTGGACGCCCACGGCCTACGGCAACACTGAAGGCTCGACGCGGACCGCTCTGGCGTTGGCGGTTCGCCTCCGGACGATGATCCAACCCAGCGTGAGGACCGCGAACCACAGCGGGGCCGATGCCAACGCGATCGCTGTTTCGGGGTTGGTGGTCAGGGTCCAGATCACGAATGCAAAGAAGGCCAGCACCGCCCAACACATTCGTACGCCCCCGGGCATCTTGTAGGCGGAGTCGGCGTGACGCTCTGGATGCCGTCGGCGGTACACGAGGTAGCTGAGGACGATCGTTGCCCATACGAACATGAAGAGCAGCGAGGCGACGGTGGTGATCAGCGTGAAGGCGCCGATGACCGACCCGCCCGCGTAGAGCAGCGGGATGGAGGTCAGCAGCAGCGGAGCCGTGAACATGATGGCCGACGCGGGCACGCCACCCCGGTTGAGGCGTTGGAAGACGCTTGGTGCGCTGCCCTCGTCGGCCAGGCCGAACAACATCCGGCCGGTGGAAAACACGCCGGAATTCGCCGAGGAGGCCGCTGCGGTGGTCACCACGAAGTTGACGACCGATGCTGCCGCGGCCAGGCCCGCCAGCGAGAACATTGTCACGAACGGGGATTGGCCGCTGGCGAAGCGCCGCCAGGGCACCACGCCCAGGATTGCCACCAGAGCACCGACGTAGAAGATCGCCACCCGCACCGGAACGGCATTGATCGCGCGGGGAAGCGTACGGCGTGGGTTTGCCGTTTCGCCGGCGGCGGTGCCGACGAGTTCGACACCGATGTAGGCAAAGAACGCGATCTGGAAGCCGCTGGCCACGCCCATAAAGCCCCGGGGGAACAATCCGCCGTCGTTCCAAAGGTTTTCGATCGTCGCTCGATCACCTTGCGGAGAGACGAAGTTGGTCACCACCAGGAATGCGCCCAACGCGATGAGGCTCACTATCGCGACGACCTTGATCAACGCCAGCCAGAATTCCATCTCGCCGAAATGGCCGACGCTGAACAAGTTGACCATGAGGATGAGGGCGACGATGAGCAGCGACGGTAACCAAACCGGCGAGGCGGGCCACCAGAACCTGGCATAGCCGGTGATCGCGACGAGGTCTGCGATGCCGGTGACGACCCAGGCGAACCAGTACGACCACCCCAGGTAAAAAGCTGCGGCGGGTCCCAACAGGTCAGCCGTGAAATCGACGAACGATTTGTAGTTCAGGTTCGACAGCAGCAATTCACCCATCGCCCGCAGGACGAAAAACACGAAGAACCCGATGATCGCGTACACCACCAGCACCGCGGGACCGGCGAGGGAGATCGTGCGTCCGGACCCCATGAACAGGCCGGTGCCGATCGCACCCCCGATGGCGATCAACTGAATATGACGGTTGGCGAGCCTGCGTTGCAGGTGCGGCATGTGGGGTCCTCATCACGTGGTGGGTTGAATTGTGCACCACAGCGGCGGCGGTCACCCCGCAAATGGCGGCCGGGACATCACGGTGACCCGCAACCCGTACTTGGGACCGGCGCCCGCAGCGGCAGCGCCCGGGCCGGCCAGTGGCATTCCGCCCAACAGGCTTCCCGGCGCGGCGACCTCCGGCGGATTGACGATGTCGCTGGCCAGCGGTGCAGCGTCCGCTACTGCCGGGCCCACGCCCGGGTCGACGGCGGTCCACGCGGGAGGCACCGACAACTTACCGACGGAGGATGCGTTGCCCAGTCCCGCGGCTATGGGCCCGGCGCCACCGACGGCAGCCGGGGCGGCGCCGGCGGCAGCCGAGGCCGCTCCCGCGGCCGCGTCGGCGGCCTCCGGGCCGATCCAGCCCAGCGCCCGCCACGACGTGATCAGGCTGTTGCCGATACCGATAGCGAAATACGGCAGACCCACGGTGTTGTAGATGAGCTGGGATATCGGCAAATACCAGTCGACGAGCCACTGCAGCCACGCCGGAATCGAGGAGGCGCCGACCGACGCCAACTCGGACGCGAGAGGAGACGCCAGGCTCATCAGTGTGCCCGGCAGCTCAGAGATCAGCCCGGACAGTGTGCTCTGCGCCGTGCCCGCCGCGGTGGCAGCGGCCTGGGCAACCGTGGCGGACTGCATAGCGACCGCGGACGGGCTGGTGATGTGTGGCGGCGGGGTAAATGGCGTGAGCTTCGCGGCGCTGGCCGAGGAAGCCGCGTAGCTGTACATCGCTCTGCTGTCCTGGGCCCACATCTCAGCGTATTGAGCTTCCAGGGCTGCGATGGCGGCACCGAATTGCCCGTAGACGTTTTTCGCGACGAGCGATGCCAGCTGCGCGCGGTTGGCCGCGATGAGCGGCGGGGGGACCACTGAGGCAAACGCCGTCTCGAAGGCTGCCGCTGCCGCCCGCGCCTGGCTGGCAGCTTGTTCGGCCTGCGCGGCGGCGGCTCGCATCCATGCCAGATAGGGTGCGACCGCTTGGAACATCAAGGCCGATGCCGGGCCCAGCCATTCGTCGGAGTGCAGCGTCGTCAGCACCCTTTCGTAGCCGTCAGCGGTCAGACTCAGCTCGGAAGCCAATCCGTTCCAGGCCGATGCGGTCGCCACCATGGGCGCGGAACCCGGGCCGGCGTACAAGCGCCCCGAGTTGACTTCCGGTGGCAGTGCCCCGAAATCCATTTGCTATGAGCTCCTTACGTTGTCGCGGCCCGCCGGGTCGATCACTGAACCGGCTATCCGGCGTTCGGCGGTCGACAGATCACCCGGACTCGTGATCCATATCGGCGGCCGAAATTGCCGCCGTCCTCAGCCGCTCTCGACCGTGACGGCGATACACTCTGCAGCAGGCCAGACAATTCGCCGGCCCGGACGCCGGCACGAACTCCGCGGGCCGGTATCGTCAGCACCTTCGCGCCTGCGGAAGAGGGCGGCGGGGTCCACCCCGGTGGCACCGACATCGGTCCGATCTTGACGGCCAGACCTGCGCTGATCGCTACCGGCCCGGCGCCCACCTGCGACAAGCTCCACGCCGCAGCGGCGCTGGAAGCACCGGCTGCCGCCCCGGCCGCCGCGGCCGGCACTTCGACGTTGGAAGCGCTGGACCACAACATCGCCCCCACGAACTGCAGGGAGTTCAGGGTGAGCCCGCCGGCGTCGTAAACGAAAGCCTCCGAGATGGCCAAGGCGTCCAGAATCGTGGTCCAGTACTGCAGCAAGGTGTTCCAGGGAAGTGCGGCCGGGGACAGGTTGGCGACGTTCGGCGGCGGAGCGAACGGCGTCAATACCGAGGCGATCGCCGCGGCGCCGGCGTATTCGTGCATGGCGGTGGCGTCTTGGACCCACATCTCGGCGTAGTGGGCTTCGGCGGTCGCGATCGCCGGGCTGTTTTGCCCGAACCAGTTGGTCGAGACGAGTGCCGTCAACAAAGCCCTGTTGGCCGCGATCACCGGCGGTGGCACGGTCAGCGCAAACGCGAACTCATAGGCGGCTGCGGCCGCGCTGGCCTGGATTGCGGCCTGTTCGGCACGCACCGCTGTGGTACTCAGCCAGCTGACAAACGGCAGAACGGCGGCCACCATCGCATCGGCTGCCTGGCCCCGCCACCGCAGGCTGGCCAGCTCCAAGGCCGCCGAGCTGTAGGCAGTCGCCGCGGTCTCCAGGTCATCCGCCAACCGGTCCCACGCCGCGGCGGCGGCCATCAGGGGCCCCGATCCCGGGCCGCTGTACATACGCCCCGAATTGATCTCGGGTGGCAACGCCGCGAAGTCGGATAGCGCACATGGGCTGATGTTGCCGGCCCCCAGCGGGCTGCGGGCAACGGGAAAGTTTTGTACGCCGGGCACGCCCTACCGTCCGATCACCATGGCCGATGCCCCATCGCGCGCCCCCCGTGAGCGCAACGCAGCGAGGCACCGAGCGGCATCGACGTGGTGAGCTTCGTTGGCAGGGAAATTGACGGTCATCGGCACCACCCATCGCTTGGGACTGACGCGGCCCGGTCGCGACATCGATGTCGGCAAACAGTGCCCTAGTCTGTATCGGCCGTCGTCGAGATCAGGGGGCCGTGCTGCAATTGCCGCTTTGTTAAACCCCAGCTAGGGGTGGTGAACGAGAATAAAATCACCGCACGCCTAATCTCGGGCCCCAAATCAATTCCGGTGAGTAAAGCGTTGCGTTGCGTCAGCCAGGAAGGGGCAAATTGAAATGTAATTCCGAACCTGCGGCTTGACCCACAAATGCGTCTCGCCCGACACCTGGTGCTCGATCCTGGTGGCCGGCGACGTTAGTGTGGGAGTCCATGTGTCCGAGCGTGTTCGAAGCCGACCTGCCGTCGCTGGCCTATCGAGACGCCCGCAGTCCGGAGGAAGCGCACCACCTCATCCGGCAAGCACGCGAACAGGCCCCGATCGCCATGGGCCTATTAGGTCCGGAAATCCTGAGCTACGAACTGGTACGAAGCGTGCTGATCGACAGCCGGTTCACCGTGCCGAAGGGACTTTTCCTTGCCGCCCAAGGGATCACGTCGGGTCGCTTGTGGGAACGGTTCCGTAACAACCTCATGAGTCTGGACGGTGCCGAACACAACCGACTGCGCCGGCTGGTTTCCAAGGCGTTCACGCCACGCTCGACGGTGCGGCTGGAGCCGACGATCACGGAAGTGATCACCTCGCTCGTTGATCCGCTGACAGTGGTTGGCCGGTGCGACGTCGTCACCGATATCGCTCAGCGCTATCCGATTCCGGTCATCTGCGCCTTGCTCGGCGCTCCCGCAACGGACTGGCAATTGTTCTCCGACTGGGCCGACGACATCTTCAAGATGTTCACCTGGAACGCCGCCGGGAACGAGGCCGTCATCATGAATGCCTACGACCAGCTCGATGCCTACGTCGACGACATGGTCGTGCAGCGGCGCGACAACCTCACCGACGACTTGATTTCGGAGTTGATCCGCGCCGAGGAGGACGGCGACCGGCTCAACCGCGACGAGCTGTGCAGGTTGGTATCGGCAATGCTGATGGCCGGCACCGACACCACCCGCAACCAGCTGGCCGCCGCCGTTCAGGTGCTCTGCGACCACCCGGAGCAGTGGGCACTGCTCGGCCGGCACCCCGAGCTGGCCCCAACCGCCGTGGCCGAGCTGGTGCGGCACACTCCGGCGGTTTTCTTTGTCATCCGCCAAGCCGTCGAGGACGTCGAACTGGCCGGCGTGGTCGTTCCGGCCGGCACGCAGCTGAGTGTCAACATCGCCGCGGCCAACCGAGACCCCGACGTATACGAAGATCCGGAGCGCCTGGACATTACCCGTGACGATCCTTCCGCGAGGCTGGCTTTCGGTGCCGGGGTGCACCATTGCCTCGGCGCGCACCTGGCCAGGGCCGAGCTCGGGTTGGGACTGACGGTCATGACCCAGCGACTGCGCAACCCGCGGCGCACCGGCCCGGCGCCGTGGCGACCGTTCACGCCACTGACGGGCCCGGTCACGCTGCCCATCGAGTTCGACGTTGACGTGAGCTAGCTTGCGCGCCTAAACCCGTTGTGCTGCTTGACTTTTCGGCAGAAACGCCACCGGAACGAAGGTGAGCCCGACCAGCACGGCCGCGAACACGAACACCACTGCGTAGGCGTGGGCAAGGTCGTGCACCAGAGCGACCGGGAAAGTGGGGTCGCGTGCCGCCGGCGGCAGGGCTGATTCGTCAAGCGGTACCCCGCGCTGAGCGGCGTTGTCGCGCAGCACCTCGGTTGCGTGGGCAGCGGAGATGTTTGCGCTGCGGTTGAACTGACCGGTCAGGATCACCGACATCAGTGCCGTACCCACCGAGGCGGCCACCTGCTGATTGACGCTGATCAACGTCGAACCCCGCGCGATGTGATGCGGGGCCAGGGTCTGCACCGCGGCGGCGGAAAGCGGCATCATCGTCAAACCCATGCCCAGGCCCATGATCGTCAATCCGATGAGCAGTGTCGGCAGGTACGCCGCTTGTCTGGCCACCCCGTAGGCGAAGATGCCCATTCCCGCGGCGATCAGCGTCACGCCGACCAGCAGGATCTTGCCTGGTCCGCGTTTGTCCATCATGGATCCGGCCAGCGGCATGGTCACCATGGCGCCGATTCCCCTCGGGACCATGCTCATCCCGGCCCCAAGCGGGGTCTGGTGCAGCAACTCCTGGAAGTAGCTGGGGAATAGCAGCCCGGCGCCGAAAAAGGAGACGGCGAACAGAAACATCGCCGAGTTGGCAAGTGCGACCACGCGGTTAGTGAACAACCGCAGATCGATCAGCGGATGCTCGGCGCGGTAGCTGGCATGTAAGACGAACCCGACGATCAGCGCCAGACCGAGCGCGGCCGGTATCCACACATGGCGGTCGGTCACCGTTCCGCGCGCGGGAACAACGGACACCCCGTACAGGAATGTGGCCAGGCCGGGGGACAGCAGCAGCATGCCGAGGACGTCGAATGACTCTGACGGTGTCGGCTGATCCCTCGGGAAGACGATTGCCGCAAGCAGCAATGTGACCAGCCCGATTGGCACATTGATCCAGAAGATCCATTCCCACCCGTAGCTGTCGATCAGCCAACCGCCCAGCACCGGGCCGAAAACGGGGCCGAGCAGCATCGGAATGCCCAAGATGGCCAGCACCCGCCCGAGCCGGCGGGGGCCCGCCTCTCGGGCGAGGATGGTCAGCACCAGCGGCATCAGCATGCCGCCGCCGAGGCCCTGCACCACCCGGAACGCGACCAGCATGGTGATGTTCGGCGCCATCGCGCACAGCAGCGAGCCGAAGGTGAACGCGAGCAGCGAACCGATGAAGGGTCGCTTGGTGCCGAACCGGTCGGCTACCCAACCGGCCAGCGGGATCACCGCCGCCAAAGCAAGGGTGTAGCCGGTCATGGTCCAGGCGACCATGGCCTGAGTGGTGTGGAACGTGGCGACGAAGGTGCGCTGCGCGACGGTGACCACCGTCGTGTCCACGATCGACATCATCGAGCCCAGGACACACACGCCGGCAATCCGCAGTAGCCGGGCGTCGAGTTGATCGGTGTGGCTACGTTGGCCGGTGCTCGTGTCATCCATGGCAGCTCCCAATTAATGCGCCTTGCCGGAGAAGCATGTCACAGCGCCGCGGTCCCGCTGCTGCCGACGACGGCATAGCTCCCATAGTTGCCCGCGGGTCTCCCGGCGCAGGCGGAGGAAGCCGTTAGACTTTCCTGCGATGTCCACCCTGACGCCCGTCACCCTCAGCCGCGACCGGGTATGACCGACCACCCCGACAGCGGCATCGAAGTCGGCCTGACCGGACGGCCGCCGCGGGCGATCCCTGACCCGGTGCCGCGAACCTCACACGGGCCGGCCAAGGTGGTGGCGATGTGCAACCAGAAGGGCGGCGTCGGGAAAACCACGTCGACCATCAACCTGGGTGCCGCGCTGGCCGAGTACGGCCGGCGAGTCCTGCTGGTGGACATGGACCCGCAGGGGGCGTTGTCCGCAGGCCTGGGTGTCCCGCATTACGAGCTGGAAAAGACCATCCACAACGTGCTGGTGGAGCCGCGCGTGTCGATCGACGACGTGCTGATTCACACCCGGGTCAAGGACATGGATCTGGTGCCCAGCAATATCGACCTGTCGGCCGCCGAGATCCAGCTGGTCAACGAGGTGGGCCGGGAGCAGACCCTGGGTCGCGCGCTGTATCCGGTGCTGGACCGCTACGACTACGTGCTCATCGACTGCCAGCCGTCGCTGGGTCTGCTCACCGTCAACGGGCTGGCCTGCGCGGACGGTGTGGTCATCCCGACCGAATGCGAGTTCTTCTCGCTGCGCGGCCTGGCCTTGCTGACCGATACGGTCGACAAGGTGCGCGACCGGCTGAACCCCAAGCTGGAGATCAGCGGCATCCTGCTGACCCGCTACGACCCGCGCACCGTCAACGCCCGAGAGGTGATGGCCCGCGTCGTCGAGCGGTTCGGTGACCTAGTGTTCGATACCGTGATCACCCGCACGGTTCGATTCCCCGAGACCACCGTCGCGGGCGAACCCATCACGACCTGGGCCCCGAAGTCCGGCGGTGCCGTGGCCTACCGAGCCCTGGCCCGCGAGTTCATCGACCGATTCGGCGTGTGAACGACACCGCGAACCCAGACACCGCACCTCAGAACGGTTTTCACGTCCGGCTGACCAACTTCGAGGGGCCGTTCGACCTGCTGCTGCAGCTGATTTTCGCGCACCGCCTCGATGTCACCGAAGTGGCCTTGCATCAGGTCACCGACGACTTCATCGCCTATACCAAAGCCATTGGCGCCCAGCTGGACCTGGAGGAGACCACGGCATTTCTGGTGGTCGCCGCGACCTTGCTCGACCTCAAGGCGGCCCGGCTGCTGCCGGCCGGGCAGGTCGACGACGAAGAGGATCTCGCCCTGCTCGAGGTGCGTGATCTGCTGTTCGCCCGGCTGCTGCAATACCGGGCGTTCAAGCATGTCGCGGAGATGTTCGCCGAGCTGGAGGCCACCGCGTTGCGCAGTTACCCGCGTGCGGTGTCATTGGAAGACCGGTTCGCCGGCCTGCTGCCCGAGGTGATGCTGGGCGTCGACGCCGGACGCTTCGCCGAGATCGCCGCGGTCGCCCTGACTCCGCGACCGGCACCCAAAGTGGCGACCGCACACCTGCACGAGCAGAGCGTCTCGGTCGCCGAGCAGGCCAAACACCTACTCGCAATGCTGCAAGCGCGGGGCGGTGGCCAATGGGCCACATTTTCTGAGCTGGTCGCCGACTGTCGGGCGCCGATCGAGGTGGTGGGGCGCTTCCTGGCGCTGCTCGAACTGTATAGGTCCCGGGCGGTAGCATTCGACCAGTCGGAGCCCCTTGGGGTGCTCCAGATTTCGTGGACCGGGGAACGGCCGACCAACGAAGCCTTGGTGGAAGTGCAAGACCAATGATGACCGGCGCCAGTGATGACACAGATCCCGACCAAGATCTCGGCTATGCCTTGTCATCGGGCATCCCGGAGATCGCTGAGCCCACCGAGATGGATCCCGACGAACTCGGACGGGTGTTAGAGGCACTGCTGCTGGTCGTCGACACCCCGGTGACCGCCGAGGCGCTGGCCACGGCCACCGAACAACCGGTCTACCGGGTCGCGGCGAAACTGCGGTTGATGGCCGACGAACTGACCGAACGCGACAGCGGCATCGATTTGCGGCACAGCGGTGACGGCTGGCGGTTGTATACCCGGGCCCGATTCGCGCCCTACGTCGAGAAGCTGCTTCTGGACGGAGCGCGGACCAAGCTCACCCGGGCCGCGCTGGAAACCCTTGCGGTCGTAGCTTACCGTCAACCGGTGACGCGTGCGCGGGTGAGTGCGGTTCGCGGGGTCAATGTGGACGCCGTGATGCGTACCCTGCTGGCGCGCGGCCTGATCACCGAGGTCGGTACCGACGAGGACACCGGTGCGGTGACGTTCGCGACCAGCGACTTGTTCTTGGAGCGCTTGGGTTTGACGTCATTGTCCGAGCTGCCCGATCTTGCGCCGCTGCTTCCCGACGTCGACACGATCGATGACCTGAGCGCCTCTCTGGAAAGCGAGCCGCGTTTCATCAAACTCGCCGGCGGCCAGCCATCCGACCAGACGTTGACGTTCGACGTGGACAATGACTGATGGTTGAGCTTGAGCAGTCACCGGGCATTCGTTTGCAAAAAGTGTTGTCCCAGGCCGGAATTGCGTCTCGGCGGGCTGCCGAAAAGATGATCATCGACGGCCGCGTCGAGGTCGACGGAAAGCTGGTGACCGAGCTGGGCACCCGGGTCGACCCGGACATCTCGGTCATCCGGGTCGACGGGGCCCGGGTGGTGGTCGACGAGTCGCTGGTCTACCTAGCGCTGAACAAGCCTCGGGGGATGCACTCGACCATGGCCGACGACCGCGGCCGGCCGTGTATCGGCGACCTGATCGAGCGGAAAGTCCGGGGGAACAAGAATCTTTTTCATGTCGGGCGGCTGGACGCCGACACCGAAGGACTGATCCTGCTGACCAACGACGGCGAGCTGGCGCACCGGTTGATGCACCCCTCACACGAGGTGCCCAAGACCTATCTGGCCACGGTGGCCGGGACGGTGCCGCGGGGGCTGGGCAAAAAGCTCAGGGCGGGAATCGAATTGGACGACGGGCGGGCCAAGGTCGACGATTTCGCGGTGGTGGACGCGATCCCGGGCAAGACGTTGGTGCGGGTGACGCTGCACGAAGGACGTAATCGAATTGTGCGCCGGCTGCTGGCGGCGGCGGGATTTCCGGTGGAGGCATTGGTGCGCACCGATATCGGCCCGGTGAGACTGGGAAAGCAGCGCCCGGGCAGCGTGCGGGCGTTGGGTCGTGACGAGATCGGACAGCTGTACAAAGCGGTGGGCCTGTGAGCGACGCAAGCCAAGCCGGTCCTCAGCCTGTGGCGGGCACGGTTATCGCCATCGACGGTCCGGCTGGGACTGGAAAGTCATCTGTTTCCAGGGGATTAGCTCGTAGGCTGGGAGCACGCTTTCTGGATACCGGGGCGATGTACCGGATGGTGACGCTGGCGATACTGCGCGCCGGAATCGATCCGGCAGACGCCCAGGCGGTCGGGGACTGCGCATCGACTGCGCAGTTGTCGGTCGGCGACAGCCCGGATGCGAGCAGCTTTTGCCTTTCCGGAGAAGATGTTTCGGCGGAGATCCGGGGAGATGACGTCACCCGGGCGGTGTCGGCGGTGTCAGCGGTGCCGGTGGTGCGTGAGCGGCTGGTCGAACTGCAACGTGCCTTGGCCGGGGGGCCGGACCGCATCGTCGTGGAGGGCCGCGACATCGGGACCGTGGTGTTCCCCGATGCCCCGGTCAAAATTTTTCTGACCGCGTCGGCCGAAACGCGGGCCCGGCGCCGCAACGATCAAAATGTCGCGGCCGGTTTGGTCGACGATTACGACGCGGTGCTGGCCGACGTGCGCCGGCGCGACCATCTGGATTCCACCCGCGCGGTGTCGCCGTTGCGAGCGGCGGCTGATGCGATCGTCGTCGACACCAGCGACATGACCGAGGCCCAAGTCGTCGATCACCTATTGGAGTTGGTGACGCAGCATAGCGGAGCCCTGCGGTGACCCACGACGGCACCTGGTCCGACGAAAGCGACTGGGAGCTTGACGATTCCGATTCGGCCGAGCTGTCGCAGTCGGCGCCCGCGCCGGTCGTGGCGATCGTGGGCCGGCCCAACGTCGGCAAGTCGACTCTGGTCAATCGGATCTTGGGCAGGCGTGAGGCGGTGGTACAAGACGTTCCGGGCGTGACGCGTGACCGCGTGTCCTACGACGCCCTGTGGAGTGGACGCCGGTTCGTCGTGCAGGACACCGGTGGATGGGAGCCGGACGCCAAAGGTCTGCAGCAACTGGTGGCCGAGCAGGCGTCGGTGGCGATGCGCACCGCCGATGCCGTAGTTCTGGTGGTCGATGCCGGTGTCGGTGCCACCACTGCCGACGTGGCCGCCGCCCGCATCCTGCTCCGCTCGGGTAAGCCAGTCTTCCTGGCCGCCAACAAGGTTGACAACGAGAAGGGCGAAGCCGACGCGGCCGCGTTGTGGTCGCTGGGACTTGGCGAGCCGCATCCGGTCAGCGCTATGCACGGTCGCGGTGTGGCCGATCTGCTCGACGAGGTGTTGGCCGCGCTGCCCTTGGTGTCTGAAGCGGCACCGGTGGCCGGCGGTCCCCGGCGGGTGGCGCTCGTCGGCAAACCCAACGTGGGCAAGAGCTCGTTGCTGAACAAGCTGGCCGGCGATCAGCGGTCGGTGGTGCACGAAGTCGCGGGCACGACGGTCGATCCGGTGGATTCGCTCATCGAAATGGGCGGCAAGGTATGGCGTTTCGTCGACACCGCGGGACTGCGCCGCAAGGTCGGCCAGGCCAGCGGACACGAGTTCTATGCGTCGGTGCGCACCCACGCGGCCATCGATTCCGCCGAGGTGGCGATCGTGCTGGTCGACGCGTCACAGCCGCTGACCGAACAGGATCAGCGGGTGCTGTCGATGGTCATCGAGGCCGGACGGGCGCTGGTGCTGGCCTTCAACAAGTGGGATCTGGTCGACGAGGACCGGCGCGAGCTGCTGGAGCGGGAGATCGACCGCGAACTGGTGCAGGTGCGCTGGGCGCAGCGAGTCAACATCTCGGCCAAGACGGGTCGGGCGGTGCAGAAGCTGGTGCCGGCGCTGGAGAGCGCGCTGGAGTCGTGGGACACGAGGATAGCGACCGGCCCGCTGAACGCCTGGCTGAAGGAAGTGGTGGCCGCGACGCCGCCCCCGGTGCGCGGCGGCCGGCAACCCCGCATCCTGTTCGC
This sequence comes from Mycobacterium pseudokansasii, assembly GCF_900566075.1. Lineage (NCBI taxonomy): Bacteria > Bacillati > Actinomycetota > Actinomycetes > Mycobacteriales > Mycobacteriaceae > Mycobacterium > Mycobacterium pseudokansasii. The sequence continues at coordinate 3,022,067 of NZ_UPHU01000001.1, forward strand.
CACCCAGGCGACCGCGCGGCCTCCGACGTTCGTGCTGTTCACCACAGGTTTTCTGGAGGCCGGTTACCGGCGGTTCCTGGAGCGGCGGCTGCGCGAGACATTCGGCTTTGAGGGCAGTCCGATCCGGATCAACGTGCGGGTGCGCGAAAAGCGGGGCGCCAAGCGCCGCTGAGCGCGTTCGCGCGGGCGGATCACCCGGGTGCACGAGTTATCAGTCCGCGTGTCAGATGGGCCGGTAGAGGGTCGAGTACTTTGACAGGTCGACGGCTTTCGGCGAAACGATGCCGGGTTCCTCGGTTCGCCTGAACAACATGGCTCAGCCGTCACGAAAGCCTTAGTCCCGCGCCGGCGTTCAACGCCTGGACAAATTGCTGATGAAACGCTTCCATCTGGGCGCTGAGCGCCTGATAGGCCTGGGCCTCTTTGGAAAACAATGACGCAATGGCCGCCGACACCTCGTCCGCACCCGCCGCCAGCATCGCCTTCGTGGGTTTCGCAGCTGCCGCGTTTGCCGCGCTGAGCGCCGCGCCAAGACTCGCCACATCCCCCGCCGACGAAGCCAACATTTCTGGGACCGCCACCAGGTAGGACATCGCAGTACTCCCACTCGGTCATCATCGACCGCCGAAACAACCAGCGTATCCCCAGCACGCCAGCTGAGTTGGCTCACCGGCGTCTTTGTCGAGCCGCCGCCGGGGCGCCGTATCGAGCCATTCGGCCCCTCGGTAATCGCGCGGGTCGAGCAACGTGCGCTCTATTGACCGCCGCGATCCATCCGGTCAGCAATCCGGCTCAAATCCCGCGATACGGCTATAGCGGCCTATATCACAGGAGTAGTTGGTTGACGTCCGGCTTGCTACCCCCATACCATCTCTCACATAACGGGTCGATACGCCTGCATTGCAGGAGAACGGTGAGAGATGGTGACGATGACACAGCAAGCGCCAAATCCGGGCTTGACGCGGTTCAGCGTGCAAGACAAGTCCATATTGATCACCGGCGCCACGGGTTCGCTGGGCAGCGTCGCCGCTCGGGCGCTTGCGGATGCAGGTGCGCGGCTGACTCTGACCGGCGGCAACGCTGCCGGCCTGGCCGAGTTGGTTGAGGACGCCGGCATCGACAACGCGGTCATGGTCGAGCGTCGGCCCGAGACTCCGGCCGACGCTGAGGCCATGGTGGCTGCGGCCATTGCCCACCACGGCCGCCTCGACGGGGTTCTGGTGGCGTCGGGCATGAACCACGTCGCGCCGATCACCGAGATGGCCGTCGAGGACTTCGACAAGGTGATGGATGCAAATCTGCGCGGCGCCTGGCTGGTCTGCCAAGCGGCCGGGCGGGTTCTGCTCGAGCAGGGCGACGGCGGCAGCATCGTGCTGGTCTCATCGGTCCGCGGAGCGCTCGGTCACCCCGCCGGCTACAGCGCCTACTGCCCGTCGAAAGCGGGCACCGATCTGCTGGCCAAATCCCTGGCGTCCGAATGGGGTGCTGACGGAATCCGGGTAAATGCCCTTGCGCCAACTGTTTTCCGGTCCGAGCTGACCGAGTGGATGTACGCCGACGACGAGAAGGGACGCGCCACCCGCGAGGCGATGTTCGCCCGGATCCCGTTGCGCCGCTTTGCCGAACCCGAAGACTTCGTCGGCGCACTGATCTATCTGCTCAGCGACGCGTCAAGCTTCTACACCGGCCAGGTGATGTATCTGGACGGGGGGTACACCGCATGCTGACGCCTCACGGATTTTCTCGCGCCGCCGTCGTCGGCGCCGGTTTGATGGGCCGGCGCATCGCCGGCGTGCTGGCGTCGACGGGGCTCGAGGTCGCGATCACCGACACCAACGCCGAAATCCTCGAAGCGGCAGCGGCGGAAGCCGCCGCAGTGACCGGCGCAGAACGCGGATCGGTCACCGCCACCGGTGATCTGGCGGCGGCGGTGCACAACACCGATCTGGTGGTCGAGGCGATCGTCGAAAACCTGGCGGTCAAACAGGAACTCTTCCAACGCCTGGCGAACCTGGCCCCACATGCGGTGCTGGCGACCAACACGTCCGTCCTGCCGATCGGCGGCGTCGCCGAGCGCGTCGACGACGGCAGCCGAGTCATCGGTACGCACTTCTGGAATCCGCCCGACCTCATTCCGGTCGTCGAGGTGGTGCCCAGCGATCGAACCTCCCCGGACACGGTGGAACGCATCGTGGCGCTGCTGACCGAGGCCGGCAAGATGCCGGTGCGGGTCGCACGCGACGTCCCCGGATTCATCGGCAACCGGCTTCAGCATGCGCTGTGGCGTGAGGCGATGGCGTTGGTCGCTGAAGGCGTCTGCGACGCCGAGACGGTAGATCTGGTGGTGCACAACACCATTGGACTCCGGCTGGCCACCCTGGGCCCGCTGGAAAACGCCGACTACATCGGCCTCGACCTCACCCTGGCCATCCACGATGCGGTAATCCCCAGCCTCAACAGCGACCCGCATCCCAGCCCGCTGCTGCGCCGGCTGGTTGCCGACGGGCAACTCGGAGCGCGCACCGGACACGGTTTCCTCGACTGGCCCGCGGGCGCCCGGGAGCGCACGGCGGCACGACTTGCCCAGCACATCAATGCGCAACTGGCACAAGACCGGAACACGAAAGGAAGTAATTAGCCATGACTGTCACGTGGCCCCTCGGTGATGCCGAGTCCAAGCTGGAGTTCTACGACCTGTCGCACCCGTGGGGACATGGGGTGCCGGCCTGGCCGTATTTCGAGGACGTCAAGATCGAACGGCTGCACGGCATGGCCAAGAGCCGGGTGCTGACGCAAAAGATCACCACCGTCATGCATTCCGGCACCCACATCGATGCACCGGCGCACGTGGTGGAGGGAACGCCGTTCCTCGATGAGATTCCACTGAGCGCCTTCTTCGGCACCGGGGTGGTGGTGTCGATCCCGAAAAACAAGTGGGGAGTGGTGACCGCCGAGGATCTCGAGCAGGCCAGCCCTGAAATCCGGCCCGGCGACATCGTCATCGTCAACACCGGCTGGCACCACAAATACGCCGACAGTGCCGAGTACTACGCCTACTCGCCGGGCTTCTACAAGGAAGCGGGGGAGTGGTTTGCGGCCAAGGGCGTCAAGGCGGTCGGCACCGACACCCAGGCCCTGGACCATCCGCTGGCCACTGCGATCGCACCACACGGCCCCGCGGAAGCCCAAGGCGGCCTATTGCCTTGGGCGGTGAGCGAATACGAGGAGCAGACGGGTCGCAAGGTACTCGACGACTTCCCGGAGTGGGAGCCCTGCCACCGCGCGATCCTGTCAAAGGGCATCTACGGTTTCGAAAACGTGGGCGGCGATCTGGACAAGGTCACCGGCAAGCGCGTCACGTTTGCCGCCTTCCCCTGGCGCTGGGTGGGCGGCGACGGCTGCATCGTTCGGTTGGTGGCGATCGTCGACCCCACCGGGAGCTACCGCATCGAGACGGGGGCCTGATGAACGTGACCCGGGTGTCGCAGGCAACGGAATACACTGCCGCGCTGCACCGTGACGTGCTCACGGTGCGGCTGCAGGGCCACGAAGCCGGACACACCGAACGGTTCTGGGTGGGGCTGTCCACCTACCGGCCGGGCGGGATCGCCGAAATGGCCGTAGCCCGAGAGGAAACCGTCTATGTGGTGATCGAGGGCGAGCTGGTCGTCACCGCCGAGGGAACCGAAACGGTCTTGGGCCGGCTCGACAGTGTGCATTTCGCCAAAGGCGAGGTGCGGTCGCTGGAAAACCGTTCCGGGCGTGCGGCGGTGCTACTGGTGGCCATCGCTCATCCGCAGGAGGTAGGGGAGTGAGCGTCGTCATCACCGTGGCACCCACCGGACCGATCGCGACCAAGGCCGACAACCCGGCGCTGCCGACCACGCCGGAAGAAATCGCAACCGCGGTCGAACAGGCCTACCGCGTCGGAGCCGCGGTGGCACATATCCATCTGCGTGACGAAAACGAACGGCCGACAGCAGATCTCGCTATCGCACGGCGGGCCATCGACCTGATCGGCGAGCGTTGCCCGATCCTGATCCAGCTGTCGACGGGAGTCGGACTGTCGGTGCCGTTCGAGGAGCGGGAAAAGCTGGTCGAACTGCGGCCGCGGATGGCAACCCTCAACCCGTGCTCGATGAGTTTCGGTGCCGGCGAATTCCGCAACCCGCCGGATGCCGTCCGCCGATTGGCGGCACGGATGCTCGAGCTGGATATCAAACCCGAACTGGAAATCTATGACACCGGGCATCTGGAGGCCTGCCTGCGATTGCGGGAAGAAGGCCTGCTGGCTGAACCTTTGCAGTTCAGCATCGTCCTCGGGGTGCGCGGCGGAATGGCTGCCACCGCCGATAACCTGCTAACGATGGTGCGCCGGCTTCCTCCCGATGCGATCTGGCAAGTTATCGCGATCGGCCGGGCCAACCTGGAATTGACCGCGATGGGCTTGGCCCTGGGCGGTAATGCGCGAGTGGGCCTGGAGGACACCTTGTACTTGCGTAAGGGTGAGCTGGCGCCAAGCACCCTGGCGCTGGTGACGCGCACCATGCGTCTTGTCCAGGCCCTGGATTTGCCGGTCGCCTCCGTTGAAGAAGCCGAGGCATTGCTGCGCCTGCCCGGAGTTCGACGATGAGCGCCAGGGCCGAAGACAGCGACGTCCGCAGCGGCGGCATCCAGGTGATTGCCCGCGCGGCCGAGATCTTGCGGGTGCTGCAAGCTCACCCCGGCGGGCTCAGCCAAGTCGAGATCGGGGAGCGGGTCGGCATGGCCCGGTCCACCGTGAGCCGGATCCTCAACGCATTGGAGGACGAGGGTCTGGTGGCCTCGCGCGGGGCGCGGGGACCCTACCGGCTGGGGCCGGAGATCGCGCGCATGGCCAGCACCGTGCGCCTCAGCGTGGTGGCCGACCTGCACCCATTCCTGACGCAGTTGTCGCGGGAACTCGACGAGACGGTGGACTTGTCGATCCTGGACGGGGATCGTGCCGATTTCATCGACCAGGTGGTTCCGCCGCGGCGGTTGCGCGCGGTGAGCGCGGTGGGAGAGTCCTTTCCGCTGTACTGCTGCGCCAACGGCAAGGCGCTGCTGGCGTCGCTGCCGCCGGAACGGCAGGCGCAGGCGCTGCCCAGTCGGCTGATGCCGCTGACCGCCAACACCATCACCGATCGAGCAGCGTTGCGCGAGGAGCTTGCCCAGATCAGCCGCGACGGCATCGCCTACGACCGCGAGGAGCAGACCGACGGCATTTGCGCGGTCGGGACGGTGCTGCATGGCGTGACCGATCAGGTGGTGGCCGTCAGCGTGCCGGTGCCGGCGCAGCGGTTCTACGGCCGCGAGGAAGAGCTGGCCCAAGCATTACGGGCGTGGGTGGCGAAAGTGAACAGCTGGTTCGAAGCATCGTGAGGAGCATTGGAAATGGCAAAAGCATTGCGTGACAATCTGGTTGGAGCCTGGGAGCTGGTGTCCTACGTCGAGCGGGACAGTCTCGACGGCCCGGTGCGATACCCCCTCGGTGCGGATGCGCAGGGTTTGATCATCTACACCCCGGACGGGTACATGTCGGCGCAGATCCAGTCGTCCGGGCGGCCCGACTACGACCGGCCGGTGGCCAGCGGCGGCACCACCGAGCAGGCGGCGGCCGCGGCGCTGGGGTATCTCGCCTACAGCGGACGGTACTTCGTCGACGAGTCCACGGGTGATCTCCGTCATGAGGCGAAGCTGTCCCTGGTGCCCAACTACCTGGGCCAGTTTCATCTACGGCACAGCGACCTCGACGGTGACAAGCTGACCCTGTCGTCGGAGCTGACCCTGCCTGACGGGCGGACCGTGTACTCGTCTTTGGTGTGGAAGCGTGCCGAGCAGGCCGGTTCGCAGGTTGCCTAGGTGGTGGCCACGCTTGGGGTTGGTCTGCGGTAGGCTTTCGACCTGCCGCCGGCGGACTCACCGGCGACCGGGCTGTGGCGCAGTTTGGTAGCGCACTTGACTGGGGGTCAAGTGGTCGCAGGTTCAAATCCTGTCAGCCCGACTGGTGAAATTGGCTTTGAGCTGGAGCGATCCATTGCTGATACCTCAGCAGCGATTTAGCTCGTGGGAGTGTGGGATCAACCATTCGTGCACAACGTGCCGTTCTCGCCGCACTTGTCCGTTGGTCAAGTAGGGGATGGCTGTTTCGCGGGTCTGTCATCGTGCAGCGCGGAATTCGTCGAATCGTTCGGCCAGTTGATCGGCCGCCGGCCGGTCGGAGGCTCGCGCTGGAAGGGTAAGGGGTCGGCCGTCCATTTCTTGGAGGCCGTGCCGAAGCATCGGCCCATCGATTTCATCCATAAGGGCACGGTTGATGCGGACGACGTAATCCGGTGAGATTCCGAGCAGGTTTGTGTCGAAAGCAGCGTGGTGGATTTTGCAGAGGCTCAGACCGTTCTGGACTATCGGAAGGCCGTGTTGCTTGTTGTCGCCGATGATGTGGCAGCATCGAGGAGCTTGCCGTGCCGGAGGTAGTCGTAAGCGTAGCGAGAGTCGCCTACATGCATATCTGCGTACGGTCCGTTGGGGTTGGAGATCACTGACAACGTGGCCAGGAGTTCTCTGGGGTTCCGGATGCCGCGGTTTCGGTCGATGACTCGCCAGTGTTGGTCTCGGACTTGAAGTTGTTCGAGTTCGGCCCGACGGACTACGCCATTCTCGGCCACGATGTCGGCAAGTCTTTCGAAGATCAGTTGGCGAAGGTGCAGCTCGACTGCGCTGTCCATGGCTGGAGTCTTACAGGGTGGGCAGGGTTTCGGCGATGTCTTTGGTCAGCAGGTAGAGGTTAAGTTTGGCTTGATCGTCGGCATCGAGTGGTTCGAATCCGAACCGCTGCCACCAGCGCAACGCCTCGGCGTTGAGAGCGGTGACGACGACGGCACGGCAGGCAGCCTTGATGTTCAGTTCGGCCCCAGTAGCCATGATGTGCTCGACCATCGCGGTTGACGGAGGTCATCGACAAACTGGCGTAGCAGACAACCGCGTGGTTGGCGTCCGTAATCACCCATACCGCGGCGGTGTTGCCGCGCCGGTCCTGGCCGGCGTATCGACGCAGCCACTCGTCCAATGTTGTTTCGCCCGAGCTGAATTCGCTTCGGCAGTGTTTGTCCAGGTTAAGTGATGCAGGCCGGTGGAACTGCACCTCAGTCGAGCCAGGTGAACTTCGTCGGCCGGTGCAGTGCTTTCGCGAGCTCTCGTTGACCCGTGCGGGACGGCTGAGTCCCATTGCTTTACTCGAGTTAGGACGCGGCGGCCGGTGCCGCGATGTGAGGACTCGGGTAATCCGCTTGCCGCCCTGACGACGTCGCTCAGAACCTGGGTGTTGGATAGCTGCCGGGTTGGATATCCGGGCTGATCCGCGATGTCTCGTCACAGGAATGCTGGTGGCGGATCGTGTGTTGCGTGGCCGGACAAGACCAGCGTCGGCACGCGCCGGGTTGCCGGTGGGCTCAGGGGTTGACGCGAAGGCGCTGTTCTTGCGCGACGCCGCTCCGGACGCCGATTCGCCTCGGCCTCTGCGCAATTGAAGGTGGACCGCCACTAGCCGGGCGACGGCGCCGTTGGTCTTGACGTCGGCCGCGGGCTCGCGCACGCATATCGTCAGCCCCCGTCGGAGCCGACCTCGACAACGGGCCGCTTACGACTGCGCGAGTCGACCGTGACGATGACGATGTTCGGTCAAGCCGCGCGACGCTACCTTGCTGAGCGGACATCGACTGAGCGCGAACGGATTTGTGAACGAGACATCCGGTACGTTGTTGACTGCACCAGCCGAACTGCCGGCAGAGCACTGACTTACATTCAGCGCTAGCCTCGATTTTGCATGCCGGTGGGTTGAGGGGCGGTTTGATCGCTGGATTGGCTGTGGGGTAATTGTTTTCGGTTTGCGGCATGTTTACCTGTCCGGTGTCGCCGGGTTGGGCGAGGTTCCAGGGCCTTGGGTCTTTCGTGGTTGTTGGGACAGGTTGGTTGGGGGTCAGGGGAAGGCTGCGCGGATGCGGTGCCAGGCGGTGGTGATCGCTGTAGCCCACCGCCAGGTGGCGTCGATGCGCAGCCGCAGTTGTCGGGCGCCGCGGGTGATGCGGGCGGCTACGTGCAGCACCCGGTAGCGGAAGGTGGCGATCTCGCAGCGGGCGATCTCGGGTTGGTCGGGGAACCCGAGTAGTTTCGCCCAGGTAACGAGATCGTTTGCAGTCAAGATGATTTCGAGCCATGCGGCGTTCGCGCCGAAGCTGTGGCAGGTTATCTGTCTTGAACCGTACCGGGTTTCTTGCACACCTTCTTCTGAGGGAAGGATGGGCACGATGCCGAGCAAGTACGACGAGAACACCAAAGCCAAGGCGGTTCGATTGGTTCGCGAACACCGCGATGACTACGCCACGGAGTGGGCGGCGATGCGGGAGATCTCTGGCCGACTGGGGATGAGCGCGGAGACGCTGCGCAAGTGGGTGCGCCAGGCCGAGGTCGACCGCAGGCGAGACGGCCGGGCGCGCTGGCCTTTCCGTCCGCCGACAAGGCCGGTGAGTTCGTGCAGAATTCGGCCGAGAAGTGGAAGAACTGCGCCAACCAGACGATCAGCACCACGAACAGGGCCGGCGAGACCGTCAAATGGGCGTTGGCGAGTCTCAACGGCGAGCCGCCGAGTATCACGCTGAACGAGACCCAGGTAGGAGCCAGTAACAACTGGGGCTGCCAGCGTGCGCTGAGCGCGGTGTCCAATGTGGTCGTCGACGTCAACGTCAATGGCTGCGGATACCACATCGCCAATGAAGGTCGCCAGTTAGCCGACAAAATGGTCGCCAAAGTTAAGGGGCGATAGCGAGATAGGTGGTCAGCAATCTGCGCGGTACTGGGCAACGTGCGGCGCCGCAGCTAATTGTGGTCGCTGGCGCCGCCAGCGGCTTCTGCCGGGCTCCGGCCAGAGCGGTGATTCATCGTCGCTTCCGGTCCCACTCCGGGGCCACAGGACTCGAAAACAAGGGGGATTCACTCACCGGGGACGGACAACTCCTGAGCCGCATCTATCGGCCTTGAAGAGTGACGGCTACTTCCAGAGGCAGGTCGCGCGAAGAGTTTCCTGCCCATATCGCATATTCTCCGGGGACGAGCTGGAATGCGTTGCGGTCAACGTTGTAGATGGAAAGAAACAGCGGTTCCACATGTACCGTGACGGTCTTCGACTCACCAGGTTCGAGGGCGACCCTTTGCCAGCCGACCAGCCTGCGCGGAGGCTCCTGCGCACCTTCTGGCAAACCTGCGTAGATTTCAGCTATCTCCTGTCCGGCGCGCTTACCGGTATTGGTCACGCGGACCGTGACCTCAAGCGCGTCTCCGGGAGTGACGTTCAGGTCCGAGTAAGAGAAGGCGGTGTAGGACAGGCCAAATCCAAACGGAAACAGAGGCGTCCTATTCTCCGTGTCATACCATTTGTAGCCGACCTTCAGGCCTTCATCATAATTCACATCGAAGACTTTCGTGTCTACCTTGGGGTCGGGTAAGCCTGGCGCGGCGGTAAGTGGCTCGGCCGGCCGTGTTGTCGGGTCCGGATGTGGCATATCAGCCTCGCTTTTCGGGAACGTGATCGGCAACTTGCCTGACGGGTTGACATCGCCGAAAAGAATGGCGGCTATCGCCTGTCCGCCACGTATGCCCGGATACCACGATTCAAGCACGGCGCTCACCTGATCCAGCCAGGGCATGGTTACTGCTCCTCCCGTCTCAAGCACCACGATGGTATGCGGATTGGCCGCAGCGACGGCCTGAATCAGCGCGTCCTGATTGTTGGGGAGAGCGAGGTTGGGGAGATCGGCACCTTCCGACTCATGCTGGACAGCAAAGACAATCGCAACTTCGGAGGATTTTGCTAGCGCGGCTGCGGAGGCCGGATCGTTTCCAGGATTGTATTTGACTCTTGCCTGAGGAGCACGCTCGATAACCGCGTCTAATGGCGGCGAGCGGTGATAAACCCATTCGGGTAGGAGCGCCATGATATCGCCGCTATCGACACCGGGCGTAATAACGGGATTGCCTCCGGCGGGATCGACCTGCGCCGAACCGCCGCCCGAGATGACACCAACGTCGGCATGGCCGCCAATGACCGCGATGGATTTGATCGAGGACGCGTTCAGTGGCAGTTGGTTCTCCGCATTCTTCAGAAGCACTGCGCCAGCCTCCTCAACCCGCTGCGCGACCTTGAAGCCATGCATTACGTCGACCACCTTCGGATGCGCAGGATAGTCGATGACCCCGGTGGCGAATTCAGTGCGAAGGACGCGGTGCACCATGGAGTTCAGCTGGTGCTGGGAAACCTCTCCGCCCTGGACCGCATTCTTTAGTGGTTCGCCGAAATAGTCGTTGCCCGGCATTTCAATGTCAAGCCCGGCTCTGGCCGCGTTCACCGTGCTGTGCGTTCCGCCCCAATCGGAAACGACGAAGCCTTTAAATCTCCAGGCCTCGTCGAGGACATGGTGGAGGAGGTAATCGTTCTCGCAGGCATACGTGCCGTTGATCAAGTTGTAGGAGCACATGACCGCGCCGACGCCTGAATTACGGATGCCGATCTGAAACGCGAGCAAGTCCGACTCCTGCATCGAGCGCTTGTCGATAATGGAGTTGGCAAAGTGACGGCCATTCTCCTGGTCGTTGACTGCATAGTGCTTGATGTTGCCGATCACATGCTGATTCTGTAGACCCTTAATTTCCTCACCCACCAGGGTGCCGGCGAGAATCGGATCCTCGCCCTTGTATTCGAAGGTGCGGCCATTACGCGGTTCGCGGGAAATATTGACTCCGCCGCCCAACGACATGTTGAAGCCCTGGTCGCGAAGCTCGGTGCCGATGAGATCACCGTATTCGTATGCGATCTCCGGATCCCAGCTCGAGGCTTCAGCCACGCCGGAAGGCAGCGCCGTGGAATAGCGGCTACGCGCGGCCCCACGCGCAACACCAACAGCGGCATCGGACATCTGCAGGTCCGGAATCCCCAAGCGCTCAATACCGGGAATGAAACCCGCGCCTCCCAGAGAACGCACACCCGGAACTGATGTGGTTCCGTCAAGCAGAGTGCGCCATCCCATGCCGTGAAGCAACTGTATTTTTTCGTCGAGCGTCATCTGCTGGATGACCAGATCGGCCCGCTCATCCGGCGAGAGGTCTTTGTTTTCCCATGAGTGTTTGGGCACGATATTTACTGGCTGTCCGAATTGCGTGTACATTGGAGCCGAGGCGGCCAGAAATAATAATGCCAGTAGGAAAATTGCTGCTTTCAGCAAGGACCTGCGCATAATCATCAATCGTGCTCCATAAATCTTGTCAGATCGATCAGCTCCTACCGTTTCGGTTCTTATTCTGGTAAATCATCGACCATCGCAACAGCCACCAGATCACGTGCTCCGAGCTTGCGCTTGTTGGCAATGACGTTCGGCCTCGCCCGTTCTCCAGTAAAGGGCCTTTCGACCCCGATGCGTTTCCAGAGTGCCCCGCTCCTTACCTCAACTACCGACCACTCAACCCGCAACCACTGACAACCCCGACCGGCTGATGTTTCTGGGTGCCCGTGGGTGTCAGGCCAAGGCGGACCGGGTAGGAGTGTCGGTGTGATGAATAAGCAAGAGTTGGCTCGGGAGCTTGGCCACCCAGAAGCCCAGAAGCTGCTCTCCGGCTCCCTGGCCCGACTCGCCTACAACGGACACGATGGCCTCCCGCGGGTCATCCCGGTCGGGTTCTACTGGACCGGCGAACGCATCGTTGTCTCCACGGCACCAACCTCCCCGAAAGTCGGCTCCCTTTCGCGGCGTCCGCAAGTTGCATTGACGATCGACACCGGCTCCACCCCACACGAGGCGAAGGCCCTGCTGGTGCGTGGCCTCGCCACACCGCAAACCGTCGACGGCGTCACCGACGAATACCTCGCGGCAGCGAGGAGGTCAATCGACGAAGCCCAACTTGCCGAGTTCGAACACAACGTGCGGTTGACGTATCAGCAGATGGTGCGCATCTCGATCGAGCCGCGCTGGGCGCGGCTTTATGACTTTGGCGCCGGCCGGTTACCGGCTTTTCTCGCGGACCTGGTCAAGGATCGTTAACCAGACTCGGGTCCGGGCATTGCATCGCACAACCGAATTGGCACCCGGTGGCAATGCAATCACAGCCCGAGCGTGCCGTGGTGTCGCTGGCCTCAGGTAGACGCTGCCGCGGGCTCCCGGCGAAGCCGGGGCCGACCGACGCCGCTACGGCACGGCGCTCGATTGCGGCATCGGCGGTGACGTTGAACCGCAGGTCGCGGCGGTCCCGGATGCGGGCAGTGTAATCGGTTTCCGACGGATGGAGTCCGCGGTTCTGCGCCCACGACCGCAACGCCGCCGTCGCCGCCGCGACCTTGGCCGGGTTGACCTGCATGAGTTGCTCCGGGGCTGGCACACGACCCTGCCGCCAGATGTCGAGCTGCGATGGCACAAGCCAGTTCAGGCCGACCAACACATCGATCGCGCTGACGAATCGCCGTTCCGCGAGCACCACCTCGGCTCGCGTGACGCGCTGTTCCAGGTCCGGCCGTGTCATAGCCTGGCCAGGCCTAACCCGCGGGGCGTGCTCGGCGAAACAGTGGCCACCCGCAGACCGCGCCATTGGCTTCCCGAAAGCATCAGTGGCACAGGGCTTCTCACGCCAACTCGCGGAACATCATGGCGGCCGGCAACCAGGAATGCATGCAGTCGGCTACCCGGTCGCCGAGGACGCTGGGTGACTGAGGCGCCACGTGTCCGCTGTCCTGGCGCGATAAGCTTCAAACCCTTCGCGCGGCGGCAGGTGTGAAGCCTGCGCATGCACGGCCTCTGGCAGATATGCCCGCTATCACATGTGATAGCGGGCATATGCAGGCAACTCCCGGGCCGCACGGACTGGTCGCGGTCAAGACTGGCATCACTGTGGGTGCATGGGCCGCATGGATCCGATGAAGTATTTTTCCTGCCCGGTGGGGTATCCGCCACCGTCGGTGGCGATATGAACGTGGTCGTAGTGGTTGAGGGTTTCGGAGCCGTAGTCGGCCGTCCAGCTCGGGGCGCCGATGCCCGGGTAGAGCTTCTGCCGCCAGATCACATGGAGCACGCCCCAACGTTTGGCGTTTGCCAGGGCATACCCGGCGATCTGGTTTCCGAGCTCGATACCGGCGGGGGAGCCATGATCGGGGATCATCACGTCGATCGCCAACCCGTTGGGATGCCACTTCAGGGGATCCTGCCGAAACCCGTAGATGGTGCTGATCTGGGGAAAGAGCACGCTGATGGCACGGGCCGCCCAGATGGTCTTGATCTGCAGCCCCTGCTCGGATGCGACGCCGACAGGTAATGCCATTTGGAAGTCCTGGCCGGCGACGGGTGCGCCTGCCGCCAACATGTCCACCTCCGCCGGACTGGCGGTGGGTGCTGTGCCGGGCGGCGCAGCTGCGGTACTCGTCGGGGTTGCTGCCGGGGTCTGGACGCAGCACGGCCGCTCAGTGGCTTGGGCGTAGATCATGGCGGCAGAGACGACGAGTGAGACCGCGATTGCCAACCAGCGGCCTCGCCCGTTGGCTAACACGGCGGTGCCCACGCACAGCACTCTAGTGGCGTGTGCGACGCATGTGGCAGTCCTTTTGATCTTTTTTTGCACGGGTCCCCACGCGGTTAGTCGTTCGGGGATCCGATGGGCACCGGCGTGATGTTCCAGATGTCGTCGCAGTACTCGGCGATGGCCCGGTCCGAGGAGAACTTCCCGCTGTGCGCGGAGTTGAGGATCGACTTACGAGTCCAGCTTTCGGTGTCCCGCCAGGTGGTATCGACCTGCTGCTGGGCGCGCAGATAGTCGGCGTAGTCCGCGATGACCAAAAACGGATCGTGGTCGGTCAGGTTGGCGATCAGCGGGGCGAACACCGCGGTGTCGCCGCGCGAGAACCGGCCGTCGGCGATCAGGCCGAGAACCGCCGCGAGCTCCTCGTTTTCGCGGATATAGTCGCCCGGTCGATAGCCGTCGTGCAGCACGCGTTGCACCTCTTGGACCGTCAGCCCGAAGAGAAAGAAGTTCTCCGCACCGACCTGTTCGCGGATCTCGACGTTGGCGCCGTCGAGCGTGCCGATGGTCAGCGCCCCGTTCATCATGAATTTCATGTTCCCGGTGCCCGATGCCTCCTTGCCGGCGGTCGAGATCTGCTCGGACAGATCTGCTGCGGGATAGATCACCTGCGCGTTCTGGACGTTGAAGTTGGGAATGAAGGCTACTTTCATGCGGTCGTTGACGTCCGGATCGGCGTTGACGGTTTCCGCGACGGAGTTGACCAGCTTGATCATGAGTTTGGCCATGGTGTAACCGGGTGCCGCCTTGCCGCCGAAAATGTATGCACGCGGCGCTATTTCGAGATGCGGGCGCTGCTTGAGCCGGTGGTAGGCGGTGACGATGTGCAGCAGGTTGAGGTGCTGACGCTTGTATTCGTGAATGCGCTTGACCTGGATGTCGAAGAGCCAGTCCGGATCCACCGCGATACCGGTGTTAGCTCGTACGTAGTCCGACAGCCGCGCCTTGTTCTCCCGCTTGACGGCCCGCCACCGCTGCTGCAGCGCGGGATCACCCGCCAGCGGGGCCAGCTCGCGCAACCTGTCGAGGTCACGCAACCACCCTTCCCCGAGTGTCTCGTCGAGCAGTCGGCGCAGGCCGGGATTGGACAGGGCGACGAAGCGGCGCGGGGTCACCCCGTTGGTCTTGTTGCTGAACCGCTCCGGCCACATCTCGTAGAAGTCTTTGAGCACAGTGGTTTTCAGAAGCTCGGAGTGCAGCGCCGCGACACCGTTGACGGCATGGCTGCCGACGGTCGCCAGGTGTGCCATGCGAATCCGCCGCTCGCCGCCCTCGTCGATCAGCGACATCCGCCGGACGCGGTCCTCGTCACCGGGGAACCGTGCGCGCACCTCGTCGAGGAAGCGGCGGTTGATCTCATAGATGATTTCCAGGTGCCGCGGCAGGAATCGCTGAAACATTGACAGCGGCCAGGTTTCGAGGGCCTCGGGCAGCAGGGTGTGGTTGGTGTAGGCCAATGATGCCACGGTGATCTGCCATGCCTCGTCCCAGTCGAGATCACGTTCGTCGACGAGCAGGCGCATCAGCTCGGCGACGGCGATCGAGGGGTGGGTGTCGTTGAGTTGTATCGCGACCCGGTTCGAGAGCTCCCGGACCGGCAGGCCGGCGAAGTCTTCGAGCAGGTGCAGCATGTCCTGCAGCGAGCAAGACACGAAGAAGTGCTGCTGGGCCAGCCGCAGTTGCTTGCCGACTTCCGGCTGATCATTGGGGTAGAGCACCTTGGTGAGGGTTTCGGAGACCACCTGGTCATCCACGGCGCGGTAGTAGTCGCCGGCGTTGAAGGCGTCCAGGGCAAGCGACTGGATGGCGCGGGCGCTCCATAGCGTGAGGGTGTTGCAGGTGTTGACGCCGTAGCCCTGAATGGGCGTGCCGTAGTAGACGCCCTTGGCCGCGCGCTGCGGGACCCAGCGCACCCGGTACCTGCCCTGCTCGTCGGTGTAGGACTCGGTGTGTCCGCCCCAGCCGACCTGATAGCTCAGTTCGGGTTTGGCGATCTCCCACGGATTGCCGTCGGCCAGCCAGTTGTCGGTCTTCTCCACCTGCCAGCCGTCGTGGATTTCCTGGTCGAAGATGCCGAACTCGTAGCGGATGCCATAACCGATGGCGGGACGCTCCAGGGTGGCCAGCGAGTCCAGGTAGCAGGCCGCTAACCGGCCCAGTCCGCCGTTGCCCAGGCCCGGCTCCTCCTCGCAGGCCAGCACCTCGTCGAGGTCTTGGCCCAGCGCGGCCAAGGCCGCCCGGGCCTGGTCCTCGAGCTGCAGGTTGAGCAGGTTGTTGCCCAAGTGCGGGCCGAGCAGGAACTCCGCCGACAGATAGCAGGCCACCTTGCGGGACAGGTCGAGATAGGTCTGGGTGGTCTCGATCCACCGCTGCTGCATCCGGTCACGCACGGCCAGCGCCAGAGCGCGGTAGTAGTGCTTGGGCTGCAGGAAGGCGGCCGGGCGGCCGAGGGAGTAGCGCAGGTGGTCCTCGATCGCCTGGAGCAGCGCGTGGGAACTCATGCCGGTACGGACATCCTCGACGCTGGAGGGTGCTGCGCCGGCAGCCGATGCTGTCGTCGACGATTGGGCAGCAGGCTGATTGGCATGGGTCATGTTGGGGCTTCCCTCATTGGTATTCCAGCTGTCGTGGTGCATGCGAGTATCGCACTGCGGATTGGCCGGTCGTTGCCGTATCCGCCGGTGGCCCGCGATCAGATCAGGCGTCAGTCGGCGAGCCGCGAGCTGGGGCTGGCTTTCTTTTCCGCATACATCAATTCGTCTGCCTGAGCGAGCAATTCGTCGATGGCATTGACGTCAGCCGCGCGCGCCCGCACCACGCCGATGCTGGCAGAAACGCGATAGGACCGGTGGCTGGTCTCGTTGAAATGTCGAAATCCCGCTACCAGCCGCGCCTTGAGCGTCGCGGAATCACAGTCGACATCAGTGACCAGGGCGCAGAATTCGTCGCCGCCCATGCGGGCGAGGATGGCCGACTCGGGCAGTGCGGTGCGCAGCACGCGGGCCACGTCGGCGATCAGTGTGTCGCCCACGTCGTGGCCCAGTTGATCGTTGACCCGTTTGAGTCCGTCGACGTCCAGGAACGCGAGCATGCAATCGCGACCCTGGCGGCGCGCCGCGCCAAGCGCCGCGTCGGCCAGCAGATAGAAACCGCGGCGGTTGTTGAGCCCGGTCAGTTCGTCGGTCACCGACAGGCGGCGGATCTCCTCATGGCCCTTTTCCAGCGCCGCGGTGCGGTCGCGTACACGCCGTTCCATTTCGACGTAGACCTGGACGTTCTCCATGGCGATCGAGGTCGAATCCGCCAGGGCTTGAAGCAAGCAGACCTCTTGTTCGGTAGGCCGGTGCTGCTGTGCCCAGTAGTTGCCGATCGCGCCGATCGGATCGAGCTTGCGGATCGGAACCATCACCAGGCTCTTGATGAACGTGGGGCGGTAGATGGTGTGTGGAATGCGGGGGTCGCGGTAGATATCCGGGACTACTGCCGCGTCTCGGTTGAGCATCGCCCAGCCGCTGATACAGGCCTCGACCGGGAAGCGGCTGCCCTTCCACAGCGGACCGATGGCGTCTTCGTCGGCGTAATAACACATGTCGTGCTCGCGCAGCACGAACGTGGCACCGTCACAACCGAGGAGTTCCCGCGCCGACGACCGGACAATTCGCTGTATGTCGGGCAGGCTGCGCGCCAACGACAATTCCTGGACGGCCTGCACGAGGCGTTCCATACCGCTGACATAGTCGAAAAGCGCAAATCGCAGAGGCGATGACGAAGCGGCGGGCACAGATAAATGCAGGGCGTTCATGCGCACCTCCGTGCAACTGGCCGCATCTGGGCGAAAGGCGCCGCCAACGCAGTCGTGTACTTTACACCGGTCGACGACATGTTGCCCTGGATCCGCCGATAATGGCCGGTTGACCAGGCAACTTCCGGTCCCTCGCGAACGCGGGATCCCTGAGCCCGGCGACTGCCGGTCAGTGCGGGTCTGGCCGTTGGCAACCACGATCGGGCGAACTCGGGAATTCTGCGGCGACTTCGCGCACGGGCCACCATCGGTGCGCTGCAACCTGCGGATATCCGGCCGCATGACCCGACCCTGGCGAATGCCGGATAGGCGTCCAACTGCGCCGATGCCGCGGCTCCTACCTGCGCAAGCGCCGACGGCGTCCCTGCCGTTCCGATGGTGGGATCGGTAGTCGCGGAGATCGTCCAGATTGAAAGAAGAGGTGCTAAGTTGACGTCGCCGGTCGGGGTCTGGAGCCGATATTTCGCAATACGGACTGTTCCGCGCTCGCCGGTTTGGCCCCTTGACCCGACCTTGTGCAGGCGCTGAGGAGAACCAGTGAGCATCAATCCGTTCGACGACGATAACGGCAGCTTTTTCGTTTTGGTCAACGACGAGGAGCAGCACAGTCTGTGGCCGGTGTTCGCCGATATTCCGGCCGGATGGCGTGTCGTTTTCGGTGAGGCGTCCCGGGCGGAGTGCCTCGATTACGTGGAACAGAACTGGACCGACATACGACCGAAGAGTCTGCGCGACAGGCTCGCCCGCAACGCCGGCTCTGACGCCTAAATTCCGCTCGGGATCGACGGTCCGATGAAACCTGACGAGCAGCCGCGTGGGAGGTCGGCCGATGGGCAGGTCGAGATCCGCGGTTATCGCATCGAGTTGGGTCAGATTCGGGCGGCATCAGCTGACCTGGCCGGGGTCGAGCAGGCGGTGGTCATCGCCCGTGAGCAGCACCCCGGTGACGAGCACCTGGTCGGTTATGTCACCGAATCGTTCCCGGGCGCGCTGGACCCGGCCGGGGTACGCGCGGAGCTGGCGGAGCGGCTGCCGTCGTACATGGTGCCGGTTGCGGTGGTGGTGTTGGAGGCGTTGCCGCTCACGGCCGACGGTGAAGTCGGCAGGCGGGTGCTCCCGGTGCCGGAATACCACGACAGCGATAGTTACCGCGCGATCGAGAAGGTCCTCGTCGACATCTTCGTTCAGGTTCTTCGGGGTAGCGCCGGAACGGGTTGGCGTCGACGAGTCGTTTTTCGACCTGGGCGGCGACTCGCTGTCGGCGATGCGCGCGATTGTCGCGGTCAACGCGGCCCTGGACGCCGACCTCAAAGTGGGTGCGCTGTTCAACGCCGCGACCATCGCCGCGTTGGCATCACGTATCGGCGGTAATAGAAGTGGGCCTAGGCCTTTGGTGGCTGTTGAGCGGCCCGCGGTGATTCCGTTGTCGTTCGCGCAACGCCGGTTGTGGTTCATCGACCAGCTGCAGGGTTCCTTGCCGGTCTACAACCGAGCGGTGGCGCTGCGGCTGACCGGCCACCTTGATGTCACCGCGCTCAATGCGGCCGTGGCCGATGTGGTGGGCCGCCACGAAAGCCTGCGCACGGTGTTTTCGACAATCGACGGCATACCCCGGCAACTGGTTCTCCCTGCAGAACAGGCCGATTTCGGCTGGGAGGTCATCGATGCGGCGGGATGGCCGCCTGCCCGGCTGACCGGGGCCATGGTGGACGCGACTCACTACCCCTTCGACCTGGGGACCGGAAACCCTTCGCGGGCAAAGCTTTTCAGAGTTGCCGAGCAGGAACATGCACTGGTGATTGTGGTGCACCACATCGCTGGGGACGGCTGGTCGATCGGTGTGCTGGCCGCTGATGTGGGTGTGGCGTATATGAGCCGATGCGTGGGCCGCGCCCCGGGTTGCGCCGAATTGCCGGTGCAGTAAGCCGATTACGCGTTGTGGCAGCGGGAAAGTCTCGGCGATCTGGCCGACCAGGCAAGTCCGCTGGCCGCCCAGGTGCGGTTTTGGGAAGATGCGCTGGCCGGCATGCCCGATCGCCTGCAACTTCCGACCGACCGGCCCTATCCCGCGGTCGCCGATCACCGCGGCGCCGCGCTGCCGGCGACCTGGCCGGCCTGCTTGCCAACTCATCCCGGAACCGGCCGCCGGCAACCCTGGGCGTGCAACTGCCAGTGTTGGTGTTCTGCACCGCATTCGGCCTCTCGATGGATTACGAGGTGTTCCTCATGGCGCGGACTCGGGAGTACTGGCTGACATCACACCGCGGATGGGGCGCCAACGACCGGAGTGTCGCATTCGGTGTGGCCCATACCGGCAGGGTGATCACCGCTGCGGTGCTGATCATGGCGATCTCCTTTGCGGCATTGATGGCCGCGCGGGTCTCGTTCATGTGGTTGTTCGGGTTCGGGTTGACCGTGGCGGTGCTGGTCGACGCCACGCTGGTGCGGATGCTGCTCGTGCCGGCGTTCATGCACGTGCTCGGCCGATCGAACTGGTGGGCGCCCAAACCGTTGGCGCGCCTGCATGATCGGCTGGGCTTCAGCGAGCACGTCCGCGCGTTCGGCACGCCACAGTGTGCAGCAGCATCGCCGCGAACCGGCAATTCCACCTGGCGGGTGGTCGGCCGCCGCGTGTTATTCGGCCAGCAGAATCAACCGCAGGGCGGCCCGCGTCTTTGACGGTATCCGCGTCGCCCGGGCCGCTGGTCCGAATGATGTTTCATCACAACACGCTTCGAAGCATGCGCTCGGGGAGGCCCACACCAAGCCGGCCGTCGAATTACCCGATGAGACCCGTCAGCAACCGCTTTGAGCAGCCGGGCCACGGTGATCGACCCAGGCCAGTCAAAAATTGCGCCGCAGCCTCATCGGCGTGACCGCCGGCATGTCACCCCCGTCGATCACCGTCCGGGCGATCGGGGTCAGCGCATCAAGCAACGCCTGCAGCTCGCCGTCGTCGAGACCGTCGTAGGCGTGCAGCGCCAGCGCGTCGGTGGTGTCCTCGATGTGCTGCTTCAGATCGCGTCCGGCGGACGTCAACGATCCATCCGCGTCGAGCAGACCGCGGCCGATCAGGCTTTGCTCGCAGGCGCGCCATTCGGCGTCGTCGTAGTGGCGGGTCTGCATGATGTAGTCGCGGGGCACCGCGTCCGCCGCGCAGTGCAACACGTTGGCCTCTCGCCCGGAGATACCGGCAGCGACCAGCACCGCGACATGACCGTCGCCGCGGTGCTCGCGCAGCAACGTGGTCGCATGCCAGAGCGCGGCAACCGGATCTTGGGGCCAGGGCAGGGCGAGGTTGGCCGCGAACAATGCTCGACCGTCAACCGGCGCCCGCCGCGCCGCGTCACCGGCCAAACGTGCTGCAGTGCGGACGTTTTCGTCGTCGTCGCGCAGGCCGTACCGCCGCAGCGCCGCCACCGCCGACGCTGCCCGGGCCCGCAACGCAAGGGGCGGCCCGGCGATTTCCCATGCCGTCGGTAGTGCCTTGGTCACCCGCGCGTGGGCGAAGTTGTAGAACACCGCGGTCACGACTTCGGGTGGCACCTGGCCCAGCGGGGCCGATCGAGCGGCGAAATAACCCATCCAAAATCCCCGGTAACCGAGAGTTGTCAGGGCCGCACGCGCCTCCGGCGCGAAGTACGTCACGGCATGGACGGGTTCGAAGCGGTCGTAGAGATGACGGGCAAGCTCAGGCACGCGTTGCATTCCTGGAGCTAACCACTCGGTTGAGGTATGCCTCCTCGGGCATCGCCGGCTCAGCGACGAACCCTCTCTGGCAGGGTTAGTTGAGACAGCAGAGTTCGAGCCCCCGAAACTACCGACCGCGGCATGGATCAACCCACCGGCCCCACAACCGAAAATAGTGTCCACATAGTGAGACGCTGTCTCAAACACCTTGACAGCTACCGGAACACAGGTCGAGTACGGGTATTGACCATGAGTTGGCTAGTGTCGCGGGCGGTGTTTGGTGCTGCCCACCCAGAACGGAGTCAGCCATGAGTGCGAGCGCACAAACCGGAATCATCACCACCCACGTACCGGCACGGCTGGACCGGCTGCCCTGGGGGCGGTTCCACTGGCGCGTCGTTGTCGGGCTGGGCGGCGTGTGGATTCTCGACGGACTCGAAGTCACGATGGTCGGCAACGTGTCGTCGCGCCTGACCGAGCACGGCAGCGGCATCGCGCTCAACGCCGCCGACATCGGCTTGGCGGCGTCGTTCTACATTGCCGGGGCCTGCCTGGGGGCGTTATTCTTCGGCCACCTGACGGACCGGTTCGGCCGGCGGAATCTGTTTCTGCTGACCCTCGCGGTGTACTTGATCGCCACCGTCGCAACCGCGTTCGCGTTTGCGCCGTGGTATTTCTTCCTGACGCGCTTTTTCACCGGCGCGGGCATAGGCGGTGAATACGCCGCCATCAATTCCGCGATCGACGAGCTGATCCCGGCGCGGGTACGCGGCCGGGTGGACCTGGTGATCAACGGGACCTACTGGCTGGGCTCGGCTGCCGGCGCGGCCGGGGCCCTGTTCCTGTTGGACACCTCGCACTTCCCGGCGAACATCGGATGGCGCCTGGCCTTCGGCGTCGGCGCCATCTTTGGGATCTTCGTTCTGCTCGTGCGGCGCAACGTTCCGGAAAGCCCCCGCTGGCTGTTCATCCACGGGCGCCAGCACGAAGCCGAGCGGATCGTCGGCGAAATCGAGGGGGAAGTGGAGCGCGACACCGGCCAACCGCTGCCCGAGCCGCAAGGGCGCCCACTGCGAGTGCGTCAGCGCCATGCGATTTCGTTCTGGGAGATCGCCAGGGTGGCATTCACGCGCTACCCCCGGCGCGCGGTACTCGGGCTGGCGCTGTTCATCGGCCAGGCTTTCCTCTACAACGGCGTGACGTTCAACCTCGGCACGCTGCTGAGCGGTTTCTACGGGGTCGCATCGGGGCACGTGCCGGTGTTCTTCATCGTGTGGGCGCTCAGTAATTTCGTCGGGCCCCTGGCGCTGGGGCGGCTGTTCGACACCGTCGGCCGCAAACCCATGATCACGTTCTCATACATCGGGTCCGCGGTCGTGGCCGTTGTGCTTGCGGTGCTGTTCGTGACTCGCACCGGTGGTGTCTGGACATTCATCGTCGTCCTGGCTGTGGCGTTCTTCCTGGCCTCGGCCGGGGCCAGCGCCGCTTATCTGACCGTGAGCGAGATCTTCCCGATGGAGACCCGGGCGCTGGCAATCGCGTTTTTCTACGCCGTCGGCACCGCGATCGGCGGGATCAGCGGCCCGTTGCTGTTCGGCCAGTTGATCAATTCCGGCCAGCGCAGCCAGGTGTTCTGGTCGTTCCTCATCGGTGCGGCGGTGATGGCCGCGGCCGGTCTGGTCGAACTGTGGCTTGGTGTCGCGGCCGAACGGCGTCCGCTCGAAGAGCTGGCCTTGCCGCTGACCGTGGCCGACGCCGAGCAGGACGACCAAACGGCGGATGCCCGCGAGGGCCAGCCCTCATGACCCGCACCGACGGGGCCGACCGGCCAGTGCGCGCGCCGCGATTGGTGTTCGATTACCTCGATGAGCACCGATCGACGCCGAGGATGTGGCAATGACGAGCACCCTGCTGGATGAGGCGCTGGAAGCCCACGGCGGGCTGCAGCCATGGCGATCCGCCGTCAGAATTCATGGGCGGGTACGCAGCGGCGGGCTGCTGGTCCGTACCCGCGTCCCGGGCAACCGGTTTGCCGACTACCGCATCACGGTCGACGTCCAGGAACCGCGCACGGTCATTGACCCGTTCCCGGTTGACGGGCAGCGCGGGGTCTTCGACAACGGGGCGGTGCGGATCGAGAGTCACGACGGCCACGTCCTCAGCTCACGGGCAAACCCGCGGCCGATGTTCTTCGGCCGCACGGGCCTGCGCCGGAACTTTCGGTGGGATCCGCTGGATTCGGTGTACTTCGCCGGCTACGCCATGTGGAATTACCTGACCACGCCCTACCTGCTGACGCGCGCCGGTGTCGAGGTCGACGAGGCAGGGACCTGGCAGCAGGGCGGGGAGACCTGGCGGCGGCTGAACGCGACGTTCCCGCCGCACATCCCTACCCACTCGCCGCGGCAGAGTTTCTATTTCGATGCCAGCGGTCGGCTGCGTCGACACGACTACGTCGCCGAGGTGGTCGGCTACTGGGCACGGGCCGCGCACTACTGCACCGAGCCCGCGCACGCCGGTGGGCTGGTTTTCCAGACGCGGCGGCGGGTCTACCCGATCGGCCCTGGCAATCGTTCGCTGCCCGGCCCGACGCTGGTGTCGATGCAGCTGAGCGACCTGCGGGTGGACACGGAATAGATTCGCTGTCGCCGCTTGCATTCTCGGTGTTCGTCGCGCCCCCCGGAGGGCCAAACCGTTAGCCTTATGCCTGCACGTCACCGCGTACCGCTCTGTGGCACCGGCAATGGGCTCCAGGCGTAGGCGCTGGTCGTCGGTTGGTGGGCGCGGAAGGCGGGTGAGGAGTCGGAATGGGTGATTCGGCCGCGGATTCGCGGGAGGGTTCGGAATTCGGTCCGTATCGACTGCGTCGTCTGGTAGGTCGAGGCGCCATGGGCGATGTCTATGAGGCCGAAGACACCGTGCGCGAGCGTGTCGTGGCGCTGAAGCTCATGTCGCCGACACTGTCCAGCGACCCGGTCTTCCGCACCCGGATGCAGCGCGAAGCCCGCACCGCGGGGCGGCTGCACGAACCGCATGTCGTGCCCATTCACGACTACGGCGAAATCGACGGGCAGCTCTACCTGGACATGCGCCTGATCGACGGCAAGGATCTGGCCACCATTTTGAAGCGCTACGGTCCGCTGACCCCGCCGCGAGCCGTGGCGGTGGTGCGCCAGATCGGCTCGGCCCTGGATGCCGCACACGCCGCCGGGGTGACCCATCGCGACGTGAAGCCGGAAAACATTCTGGTCAGCGGCGACGACTTCGCCTACCTCGTCGATTTCGGGATCGCCAGCGCCACCACCGACGAGAAGCTGACGCAGCTGGGCAGCACGGTGGGCACCCTTTACTACATGGCGCCGGAGCGTTTCGGCAACACCGAGGTCACCTATCGGGCCGACATCTACGCCTTGGCCTGCGTCTTGTACGAGTGCCTGACTGGATCACCGCCGTATCGAGGCGACCAGCTCAGCGTCATGGGTGCGCACCTGAGTCAGGCCATCCCCAGGCCCAGCGCCGCACGACCGGGGATCCCGGCCGCTTTCGACGAGGTGATCGCTCGCGGAATGGCCAAAGATCCGGCCGACCGATATGCCACCTGCGGCGACCTGTCCGCGGCCGCCTATGCGGCGCTGGCCACCCCCGACCAGGATCGGGCCACCGACATCTTGCAGCGCAGCCAGGTGGCCCAACTGCCGGCGGCGGTCGTCGGCCAGCCGCCCGCGGCTTTCGCACCGCCGCCGACTCCCGCCGGGTCACTGCCGCCGACTCCCGCCGGGTCACCACGCACCGGGTGGCCCCCGCCGTCGGCGCCCGGGTCGCCGGTGCCGACGGGCGCAGCACCGCAGCCCCCGTCCTGGGCCGGCGCTACCGGATGGGCCACGGGTTACAGCGGCACCACCGGGGCACCGCCATGGGGCCAACCGCCGGGGCCACCTTCAGTACCGCCCGCCGGCGGCGGCAAGCCGTGGCTTTGGGTGGGCGTTGCGGTGGCCTTCGTGGTAGCCATAACAGCCGGTCTGGGCATCGTTATCGCCCAGCCGTGGCGGTCGTCGGCACCGCGGCCGGGGCCTACGTCGTCGCCGCAGCCGGCCGACGCGGTTGAGCTTCGGGTGCTCAATGACGGCGTCTTTGTCGGCAGTTCCGCCGCCGCGACAACGATCGACATTTTCAACGAGCCGATCTGCCCGCCTTGCGGCGCTTTCATCAGGTCGTATGCGAGCGACATTGAAACCGCGGTGGCCGATAAGAAGCTCGCGGTGCGCTATCACCTGCTCAACTTCCTCGACGACCAATCGCACACCAAGAATTACTCGACGCGTGCGGTGGCGGCCTCATACTGCGTCGCGGCCCAAAATGATCCGAAGGTCTACAGCGATTTCTATTCCGCCTTGTTCGGCAGCGACTTCCAGCCCCAGGAAGGCGCCGCCTCCGACCGCACCGACGCCGAACTGGCACATCTGGCCCAGACCGTGGGCGCCAACACCACAGCGATCAGCTGCATCAAGTCAGGAAGTGACCGTGGCACCGCCCAGTCGAAGGCGGCCGCTGCCAGTGAGACCCTCGCCACGTTCAACGCCAATGGGACTCCATTCGTGTGGGACGGCAAGAAGGCCGTGGATCTGCAGAATTCGAGCTGGCTGACCAGGCTGACCGGATGACGTGGTCCGCTTGGAATTAGCGACGCGACACGGAATCGGCTAGCATTTCCCGGGCACGCCTTGGGGGATATTGTCGGTGCGCATTCGTGCGGGCACCATAAATCGGTCTCCGGGCCGGAAAGGCACTAGCAACCCATGGCTGGACAGCTGACGCCGCATTTCGACGACGTGCAGGCGCACTACGATTTGTCCGACGACTTCTTCCGGCTGTTCCTGGACCCGACCCAGACCTACAGCTGCGCCTACTTCGAGCGTGACGACATGACGCTGGAGGAGGCCCAGCTCGCCAAGATCGACTTGTCGCTGGGCAAGCTGGGCCTGCAGCCGGGCATGACGCTGCTCGACGTCGGCTGCGGCTGGGGCGCCACCATGCGCCGGGCCATCGAAAAGTACGACGTGAACGTCGTCGGCCTGACGTTGTCGAAAAACCAGGCCGCCCACGTCCAGAAGACCTTCGACGAGTTCGACAGCCCGCGCAGCCGGACGGTGTTGCTGGCGGGCTGGGAGCAGTTCGACGAGCCCGTCGACCGCATCGTGTCCATCGGCGCCTTCGAGCACTTCGGCCACGACCGTCACGCGGACTTCTTCGCGCGGGCATATCAGATGCTGCCCGCCGACGGCGCCATGCTGCTGCACACCATCACCGGTCTGACCATGCAGCAGATGGTCGATGCCGGCCTGCCGCTCACCTTGTGGTTGGCCCGCTTCCTGAAGTTCATCCAGACCGAGATCTTCCCGGGCGGTCATCCGCCGACCATCGAGATGGTGGCGGAGCAGTCCACCACGGCGGGCTTCACCCTGACTCGGCGCCAATCACTGCGACTGCATTACGCGCGGACCCTGGACCTGTGGGCCGAGGCTTTGCGGGCGCACCAGGACGAGGCCATCGCGATCCAGTCCGAAGAGGTCTACGAGCGCTACATGAAGTACCTGACCGGCTGCGCCAAACTTTTTCGCGACGGCTATATCGACGTCAACCAGTTCACCTTGCAGAAGTAGGGATTTCGGCTGCGGGCCACCTGACACCCTGGGACGGGTAGTCCTACTCATCCGCCGCGCCGTGCGGCTGCCCATGCTGGTCGCATGCCCGCGACCACGTTGAAGTCCTCTGTCAGTGCGCGTGCCATCGCGCGCCACACGCCCGCTGACCGCGACCGCGCCGTCGACGTCGCCCGCCTCGGCGCGCTGGTCGTCGTGATGTTCGGTCACTGCGCGCTGCTGCTGGCCACCATCGACTCCCATGGTGTCCGAATAGCCAACTTGCTCGGCCAGCTGCCGGCGCTAACCCCAATCACCTGGCTGGTTCAGGTGATGCCGCTGTTCTTCCTGGCCGGCGGTGCCGCGGGCGCATACGGCTGGCGCCGCGGCATGCCGTGGGGCACCTGGTTGTTCACCCGGGCGCAGCGGCTGTGCCGTCCGGTGTTCTGGTACCTCGCCGCGTGGATCGCCGCTCTGGTCGTGGTGCGTGTGACCGTCGGCTCCGAATCCGCGGCGGCACTCGGGAGCGAATGCGTCGCACTGTTGTGGTTCCTCGGCGTCTATCTCGTGGTGCTTGCCTTCGTGCCGGCGTTGACCAGGCTGGGGACGGGTCGCGGGGTGGCGGTTGCGGTCGGGTCGTTGCTGTTGGCAGCCGCCGTCGTCGACCAGATGCGGTTCGCGGTCGGCACTGCCGAGTCGGGCGTGGCGAACTTCGTGATCGTGTGGCTGATCCCGGTGGCCGTCGGTGTCGGCTATGCGCGCGGGCTGATCGGCCCTCGCGCGGCGATCGCGACGGCCGTCGGCGCGTTCACCACGCAGCTCACCCTCGCTCTGGTCGGGGTGTACGACGTGTCTTTGGTGGTGACAGGTGCCGAACGGATGTCCAACGTGTCGCCGCCGACGTTGTTGCTGGCGCTGCACTGCACGTGGATGTCGTGCGCGTTCGTCGTCGCCGCGGGCGCCCTCCGGCGGTGGGCGGCCCGACCGCGCGTCTGGCACGCCGTCGCGGTGGGTAACGGGGGAGCGATGACGCTCTACCTGTGGCACATCCCGTCGATCGCGGTTGCCGCCGTTGCCCTGCACGCCGCGGGCCTCGACGCATACGACGTGCACGCGCTCGGGTTCTGGGCTCGCCTGGCGCTGCGCGCCGTCGTCTTCGCCCTCGTCATGGCCGTGGTGTTTCGGCTGCTCGCGCCGCTCGAGCATCGACGGCTGCCATGGTGGGACGGGCCGGCTAACGCCACCGGCGCCCGGGCGGTGGCCGCCGGCGCACTGGTGGTCACGGCGGGTGTGGCGCTGGTGGCGATGGCCAAGGACGGGCTCGGCGGGATCGCGGGGTGGACAGCGCTGGGATGCTTCTTGGCGGCTTTGCTGGCTGCCCGGACGAGCTCGGGTCCGGTGTCGCGGCCGACGCCGGCCGCGCGTCAGTCGGGTTCGCCGTACTCGTCGAACCAGTAGGCGAGCTTGCCCCGCCGGCTCACCGCGCGAAGTCGCGACTCGGCTGCAGCCCGCGTCTTGCTGGTGGTGACGATCAGTAGTTCGTCGCCGCGCTCGATCCGCGTGTCGGGCATCGGGACGAAGGTGTGGCCGTTACGGATGATCAGGGTGATCACGGCCGGGTCGGGCAGCCGCAGCTCCAGGACGGTGACGTTGTGCAGGCGCGACGGCGGCTGCACGGTCATGGTCAGCAGTTCCGCGTCCAGCACGTCCAGTGGCGCCGCTTCCACCTGGATCTCGCGGGTGGCTTCGCGGGAAATCAGTCCCAGCCGATGCGCAATCGGGCGCAGGCTCGGGCCCTGCACCAAGGTGAATACCACGACCAGCATGAAGACGATGTTGAGCAGGCGATAACTGTCCGGGACGCCCGCGACGACCGGAAAGGTGGCCAGCACGATCGGCACCGCGCCGCGCAGACCCGCCCACGACAGGAAGACCTGGTCGTGCCACGGGATGCGGAACGCCGCCAACGATGCCACCACCGACAGGGGCCGGGCAATCAGCAGCAACAGCAGTCCGACGACGATCGCGGCCACCACGTCGTGCGCCACGTCGCCGGGGTCCACCAGCAGTCCGAGCAGCACGAACAGCCCGATCTGCGCCAGCCAGCCGACCCCCTCGGCGAACGACCGGGTTGCCGACCGGTGCGGCAGTCCCGAGTTGGCCAGCACCACCGAGGCCAGATAGGCGGCGATGAATCCGCTGGCGTGGCTTGCCCCTGCGGCCGCGAACGCCACCAAACCCAACCCGAAGGTCGCGATCGGGTACAGGCCGGAGGCGGGCAGCGCGATCCGTCGCAGTGCGAAGGCGCCCAGGTAGCCGATAGCCACCCCCACCGCGGCGCCGGTGAGGAGCTCGAACAGCAGGTCGGCGATCGCGCGCCCGGGCTCGACGGCGAATGGCACCGCACTGAACATCAACACCAGGATCACAGCGGGTGCATCGTTGAACCCGGATTCGGCCTCGAGCAGCCCGGCGACCCGCCGCGGCAGCGGAAGCACCCGCAGGACCGAGAACACCGCTGCGGCGTCGGTCGAGGAGACGATGGCTCCGAGCAACAGGGCCACCTGCCAGTCGACGCGCAGCAGCAGGTGTGCGCCAACGGCGGTAACCGCCATGCTGACGAGTACCCCGACGGTGGCCAATGTTGCCGCGGGTCCCAGCACCGTGCGGATGTCGGTGAACCGGGTGGTCAATCCGCCTTCGACGAGAATCAGGGCCAACGCCGCGGTACCAACGTTTCTGGCCAGCTGTACGTCGTCGAACTTCAACCCCAGCCCGTCCTCACCGACGGCGACGCCGACCAGCAGGAAGAGCAGCATGCTGGGAAATCCCACCCGAGTCGCCAACCGGGTGCCCACAATGCTGGCCAGCAGCACGAGGCCACCGATCAACAAAGCCAGATACAGCTGCTGCAAGCTCATTTGGTTTCCGTCCAGATGTGATCTCGGCGGCGGTAGCTCGGCGCGCGAAGCGGCGTGCTGCCAGTAAATCAGTACGGGTCGGCTCCGCTGTCGGGCGTACAGCCGGAAGTGCCGCGGCCATGAGACAAGATGATTGGGTGGCGACGGGAAAAATGCGGATCGGAATTGCCGGTGCGGGCAAGGTCGGCCGGTCGGTCGCCCAGGAATTGCTGGATCGCGGCCACAAGGTCTTGCTGATCGAACGGCAGCGGGACAACTTTGAACCACACACGGTTCCCGCCGCGGACTGGCTGCACTCCGACGCGTGCGAACTGTCGACGATGCACGAGGCCGGGGTGCAGACGTGCGACGTGCTGATCGCCGCCACCGGAGACGACAAGGCAAATCTGGTGATGGGTCTGCTGGCCAAGACCGAGTTCGAGGTGCCCCGGGTGGTGGCGCGGATCAACGACCTGCGCAACGAGTGGCTGTTCGGCCGCGCCTGGGGCATCGATGTGGCGGTCTCGACGCCGGGCGCCATGATCGCCGGTGTCGAGGGTGCCATCGACGTCGGCCACCTGGTGCGGATGATGGTGTTGCGCGAGGGCCGGGCGGCGCTGACGAAACTGACGCTGCCCGAAGACAATCCGCTGGTGGGGAGGCGAGTGTGCGAGCTTGACCTACCGGCCAACACCGCTTTGGTCACCGTGCTGCGAGGTGACGCGGTCAAAGTTCCGCAGCCCGACGACGTGCTCCGGGCCGGCGACGAGATGCTGTTCATCGCCGACAGCTTCCTGGAGCGCTCGGTGTGGGCCGCCATGTACAGCACCGCACCCGCACGTGCCTCGACCAGGCCGGGCCGCCCGCCGTCGGCCTGAGGGTTCGGCGGGGAGGGCGCGCCTAGCGACGCGCCGTGCCCGGTTGCCCGAGCTGTGTCGGGACAATTCGGTAGGGTTCCTGCGCGTGAATCCAAGCACCGCAATCAAATCCGTTACCGCCCGGCTCGCCGAGGAACTGGCCGTCGGGGAAGCCCACGTGGCCGCCACGGTCCGGTTGCTCGACGGCGGCGCGACGGTCCCGTTCATCGCCCGGTACCGCAAGGAGGCCACCGGCAGTCTCGACGACGGGCAGCTGCGGACCCTGGCCGAGCGTCTGCAGTATCTGCGGGAGCTCGACGAACGCCGGGCGCGGTGCTGGCATCGATCCGGGAACAGGGAAAGCTGACCGACCAGCTGAGGGCAGCGCTGCTGGGCGCCGACACCAAGTCCCGCATCGAAGACATCTACCTGCCCTACAAACCGAAGCGTCGGACCAAGGCGCAGATCGCCCGCGAGGCAGGGCTCGAGCCGCTGGCCGATCGACTGCTGTCCGACCCCTTCCTCGTTCCGGAGGCCGCGGCGGCGGCCTTCGTGTGCGCTGATGTCGCTGACGTCGCCGATGTTGCTGCCGCCTTGGACGGCGCCCGCCACATCGTGGTCGAGCGAGCCGCCGAGGACGCCGAGCTGGTCGGCGCCGTCCGGGAGAAGTTCTGGGCGCAAGGCTCGCTTCGTAGCGCGCCGTGGTCCGAAGATGTCGCCAATAGCGCTGCCGCACAGAATTTTCGCGACTACTTCGGGTTCGCCGAGTCGCTGCAGACGATGCCGTCGCACCGGGTGCTGGCCGTGTTGCGCGGTGAGAAGGAAAAGGTCCTTGCCCTGACCTTCGACGGCGGCGCGGACGACGGTTACGAAGCGATGGTCGCCGCCAGCCTTGGCGTGGACCTGTCGGCGCAGACGGCCGCGGCGCCGTGGCTGGCCGCGACGGTGAGGTTAGCGTGGCGCACCAGGCTGATGCCGTCGGCAGCCGTGGATGTCCGTATCCGGCTGCGGCAACGCGCCGAACAGCAGGCCGTCGCGGTGTTCGCCACGAACTTGACTCACCTGCTGCTTGCGGCTCCGGCCGGAGCGCGCACGACCCTCGGCCTGGATCCCGGGTTCCGGACGGGGGTCAAGGTTGCCGTGGTTGACCCGACCGGCAAGGTGCTCGACACGTGCGCGATCTACCCGCATCAGCCGCAACGGCAATGGGATGTGGCCAAGGCGACGTTGGCCGCGCTGGTGGCGCGGCACGGCGTCGAATTGATCGCCGTCGGCAACGGCACGGCCTCACGTGAGACCGACACGCTGGCAGCCGAACTCATCAGCGACATCCGCGGTGCCGGAGCCCCCGCACCCACCAAAGCGATGGTGAGCGAGGCCGGCGCCTCGGTGTATTCGGCCTCGGCCTATGCGGCGCACGAGCTGCCCGGGCTCGACGTGACGCTGCGCGGAGCGGTGTCGATAGCTCGGCGGCTGCAGGATCCGCTGGCCGAGTTGGTGAAGATCGACCCGAAGTCGATCGGGGTGGGGCAGTACCAGCATGACGTGACCCCGGCGGTGCTGGCCCGCAGCCTCGACGCTGTGGTGGAGGACGCGGTGAACGCGGTGGGCGTTGACCTGAACACGGCGTCGGTTCCGCTGCTGGCGCGGGTGTCGGGGATATCCGAGTCCCTGGCCGAAGCGATCGTCGCCCATCGTGACAAGACGGGCCCGTTCACCAATCGCCGCGCGCTGCTGGACGTTCCTCGCTTGGGGCCCAAGGCATTTGAGCAGTGTGCCGGGTTTCTGCGGATCCGTGGCGGTGACGACCCGCTGGACGCGTCCGGTGTCCATCCCGAGGCGTACCCCGTCGTCCGCCGCATTCTGGACCGAGCGGGTGTCACGCTGGCTGAAATCATCGGTGACGCAGTTGCTTTGAGATCACTGCGGCCCGCCGACTTCGCCGACGACCGCTTCGGCATCCCCACGGTGACCGACATCCTCGCCGAGCTGGAGAAACCCGGACGCGACCCGCGACCGACCTTCACCACGGCCACTTTCGCCGCCGGCGTGCAGAAGGTGGCCGACCTCAAGGTCGGGATGGTCTTGGAAGGGGTGGTGACCAACGTGGCCGCCTTCGGCGCTTTCGTCGATGTCGGCGTGCATCAGGATGGCCTGGTGCATGTCTCCGCGATGGCCGAGCGCTTTGTTGCCGACCCGCACGACGTCGTCCGGTCCGGACAGGTGGTACGGGTCAAGGTCATCGATGTCGACGTAGAACGCCGGCGGATCGGACTGAGCCTGCGCCTCAACGACGATCCGCAACGCCAGCCGGTGAGCCGACCAGCGCGGCGAAACTCGGCTCATGGCAAGAACTTCGGCCGTCAGCCGGCCAACTCGCCGGCCGGCTCGATGGCCCGGGCGCTGCGGGACGCGGGGTTCGGGAGGTGAGCAGGCCTGCGCCACGGTCCGATGTGGCGCTATCGCCGTTACGTCTCGGCACCGGGTGCGCCGCCTCGCGCGCTCTGGGCGGCGGCTTTGAGATCGGTGATGTCGCTGGCGGTTCCGACCCATGCACGAGGGGAAACAGCGCATCTTCCAATGCGACACTTTTACCGCTGAACACCCGGTCGAAGACGGGTCCGTTGATATGCCACACTTCCGGCCAGCACTCCCGGTTGGGCTGACCCAGCCCCGCGGGGTCCCATCAGCGCCCGGTAGTGGTCGTTGTACAGCTGAATCCGGTCGGGGCCCCAGATGATGATCATCGGCATCGGGCTGGCCAGCACGATCCGCAGCATGGTGCGCAGCGATGTCGGCCACGACTGCACCGGACCCAATGCCGATCGGGTCCAATCGATGTCGCGTAGCCGCGCGCAGACTTCGCGGGGGCCGGCGAACAGGGCCGCGGCCGCCTGGATCTCAGACGGCGGCAACGGAAGTGTCCCGCCGGATACCACGTCGGCGATCACTCCGGCGATCTCGTGCAACGGCAACACCACGTCGGCGCCGGCCTCGGCGGCCGCGCGGGGCATCGCCGGAGCCTCGGCGGTGTCCTCGCTCTGCGCGATGGCAATGCCGCCCGCCGCCTTCACCGCCGCCACGCCGACTGCGCCGTCGCGGCCGAAGCCGCTCAGCACCACCGCCACCGCGCGGGCGCCGAAGGAATCGGCCACCGCCGTCAACAAGGCGTCATGCGGAAGATCGAGGGCGCCGCCGGCATCGTGCAGCACGCACGTGCCGTCCGGGAAGAGCTCCAAGCGCTTCAGCGGGGGACATACCGTCACCTGCCCGGGCTCGATGCGCTGCCCGGATACGGCCCACTCGACCCGGGCTTGGGTGCGGCGCTGCAGCAGCTGTGCCAGGATGCTGCCCTGACCACCGAGATGCTGCTGAACCACAACCGCGGCCGGCAGGTCATGGGGCAGTCCCTGTAACACCGTCGACAACGCGGCCAGCCCCCCGGCCGAGGCCACCAACA
Organism: Mycobacterium pseudokansasii; assembly: GCF_900566075.1. Taxonomy (NCBI): domain Bacteria; kingdom Bacillati; phylum Actinomycetota; class Actinomycetes; order Mycobacteriales; family Mycobacteriaceae; genus Mycobacterium; species Mycobacterium pseudokansasii. The sequence goes on from NZ_UPHU01000001.1 coordinate 3,056,044, forward strand.
CCACGATGTCAATGGCTTGGGCGGCCCGCCAGCTTTCACTGTCGCTCATCGTGACCCTGCCCTGCGTGGCACGCGTCGCCCGCCTCTCTGGGTGGCGGCGATATCCGCCGCTGCGGCGCTCTTCGAGGCTTCCACCCCGTGACCTCGCGAGCAGGGTCAATGCGAATTGCGTTGCGACACGGTCACGGACGCATACCTATCGCGGATCAGTGATCACAACGGCCACATCAATCACTATCGTCACATCAGCCAACTGCGGACGTCAATCCGACGTTTGTGCCCCTGGAAGGTTGTGACATGTCGGCGATTCATCGAGTCCTGGCGGTATCGGTGGCGTCGGCGGCCGCATTGGGACTCATCAGTGCGGTGGGCCTGGCGCCGGCAGCAATGGCGGTGCCGTGCAGCGGGGACGCCGCCAACGCCCCGCCGCCGCCGAACGCCATTGTGACCAACCCGGGGGGCACCACGCTCGGACCGATGACAAGGGGCCCGAGGCCTCGTGGCGCGAATGACCGGGCGCCGTTGCCCAGGTTGGGGCCCCTGTCGAGGTTGCTCAATCCGGCGCCGCGGTCCGCGCCGATACAGCAGCAAGCGGCGACTCCGCCACACCAGGCGGCGGTCCCCCCGCCCGCTCCGCCCAACCCGGGTAACCAGCCACCCAATGCCACCCAGTTGGCGCCCAATGCGGCACCGCCACCCGCCCCTGCCCCGGCCGCGGTACCGCCGCCCGGGGCACCCGATCCTGGCGCCGCGCTCGGGGGTGCCACGACGTCGCTTGCCGAGTGGGTAACCGGACCCGACAGCCCCAACAAGACTCTCCAACAATTCGGCATCTCCGGAACCGACCTCGGAATCATCTGGGACAACGGCGATCCCGCCAACCACCAGGTGCTCATGGCTTTCGGCGACACCTTCGGCTATTGCGCGGTCAACGAACACCAGTGGCGGTACAACACGCTGTTCCGTAGTCAGGACCGTGATCTGGGCGACGGAATCCACGTCGCGCCCGGCGACGCGGCCAACCGATACTCCGGCTCACCGGTGCGCCAACCGGGCTTCTCCAAACAGATCATCAGCAGCATCAAGTGGGCGCCTGACGAGACCGGAATCATTCCGACCTCCGGAATCTCCATCGGAAGAACCCAATACATCAACTTCATGTCCATCCGGGATTGGGGCCGCGACGGCGAATGGACCACCAACTACTCGGGCATTGCGGTGTCCAAGGACAACGGCCAGAACTGGGGGGTCTATCCCGGCACCATCCGCGCCTCCGGGCCGGACAGCGGACGAGCCAGGTTTGTGCCCGGCAATGAGAACTTCCAGATGGGGGCATTCGTCAAGTCCAACGACGGCTACCTGTACTCGTTCGGCACCCCACCGGGACGCGGCGGCTCGGCGTATGTGGCGCGAGTTCCCCAGCAGTTCGTACCGGACTTGAGCAAATACCAATACTGGAACGGCGATTCGAATTCCTGGGTACCCGGCAAACCGGACGCGGCGACGCCGGTCATCCCGGGACCGGTGGGCGAAATGTCCGCCCAATACAACACTTATCTGAAGCAATATTTGGTTATGTACACCAATGGCATGAACGACGTCGTGGCACGGACCGCGCCGGCTCCTCAGGGGCCGTGGAGCCCGGAGCAAATGCTCGTGTCGTCCTGGCAGATGCCCGGCGGCATCTACGCGCCGATGATGCACCCGTGGTCGACGGGCAAGGACGTGTACTTCAACCTGTCGCTGTGGTCGGCGTACAACGTGATGTTGATGCACACCACGCTGGGATAACCCAGGTTCTCCCCACCCGGAAGGACGTCAACCGGCGGTAGCACCTGGTGGTGGCGTGGCCCGCGACGCCGGAGCGGCCATTGCCCATCTTCGGAGTGGATAATTTCCGGGTCTCAATTCCGCCGGAATGTTTTCGATCCAATTCGAAAGTCGTTGCAGCGTAATCGTTGTCGTCGTCGCCACCGCCGCACAACTGATTCTTTGCCGGTGTCGCGACGGCCGTGACGCGCGGGATTTTTCGGACCGATGATGGGATTTCGGGCAAACGCACATACTGCGCGTCGAAGCCAGATATGTTTTTGCTGCCAAGCTATTCGATGACCGGTCGGTGGTCTGGTTCTCGTGGCGGAAGGTGCGCGATGGGACGGTGCCACGTGGGTCGCCCGGAGGTCTGCACTGGGCGCGGGCAGCCGGTCAGGGACAGCCGGGACCGTCTTCCCGGTCAGGCGGCCGGCACAAAGCCCGTCACGTAGGAACGGATGGATCCGATGAACTTTTCCGTGTTGCCACCGGAGATCAACTCACTACGGATGTATGCCGGCGCCGGGGCCCAACCGATGTTGGAGGCGGCGGCGGCCTGGGGCCGTCTGGCCGACGAATTGCAGGCCGCGGCGTCGTCGTTCGCCTCGGTCACAGCGGGACTGGCGCGCGGCGCGTGGCAGGGCCCGGCCGCTGCGGCGATGGTGGACGCGGCGGCACCCTACGCGAGCTGGTTGGGGGCGGCGGCGGCCGCCGCGGCGGGGACGGCCGGGCAGGCCAGCTCGGTTGCTGCGGTGTTCGAGGCCGCCCAGGCCGCGATCGTCCACCCGGCTATGGTCGTGGCCAACCGCAACGATCTGGTGGCGTTGGTGATCTCGAACCTGTTCGGCCAGAACACGCCTGCGATAGCGGCGACCGAGGGCCTGTATGAGGAGATGTGGGCCGCCGATGTGGCCGTGATGTCGGCCTACCACGCCGGTGTCTCGGCGGCTGCGGCGCAGCTGGCGCCGTTGCAGCAGGCGCTGGCGCTGCCGGCCGCCGTGGACTTCAGCATTTCCATCTTCGGGCTGCAGCTGGTGCAGTCCGGCACCGCGAACGCCAACTCGACCGTTGGCGGACTGGCAGTCGCCTCCGGGGCCAACAGCACGGCCAACGCCGGCGTGACCGATATCGCTCTTGCCTTCGGTAGCGGCAGCACCGCCGAGGCCACCGGGGGCGTCTTGAACGTCGCCGGCTCGTTCGGCAGCAACAGCTCAACCAGCGCCACCGGCGGAGTCAACCTCGGCACCGGCGCCCTCGCGTTCGGAAACAACAACACGGTCAAAGCCAGCTCCATCGGCACCGTCAATATAGGCACCGTCGCCGCCGCGTTCGGCAGCGACAATACGGTCACCGCCATCGCCAACGGTGTGGAAAACAACGCCACCGTGGCGGCGGTGTTCGGCAACAACAACACCGACGTCTCGGCCGTCGTCAACGGTGTGGAAAACACCGGCATCGTGTCGGCCGTATTCGGCAGCAACAATTCCGGGGTCGCCGCCAACGCGTTCGGCGTGGAGAACAACGCCGTGGTGGCCACCGTCGCCGGCAGCGGCAACAACACGGTCCTGGCCCAGGCGGGCGGCGCGGGCCTCAATGAGATCGTTCTCGCCAGCGCCTTCGGCAACAACAACTCCGTCGCGGCCACCGCGACGGGCGTGGGCGGCAATCTGGGCACCGCCGCCACCGCGTTCGTCGGGGACGGCAACACGGTTGCCGCCAGTGCGACCGGTGCGCACACCCTCACTGCGGCCACCGCGTTGTTCGGCGACAACAATGTGGTCAAAGCCACCTCGTTCGGTGCGGAGAACATCGGGACGGTGGCCACCGCGGGCGGCAGCGGCAACAGCGCAGTCAGCGCCGATGCCAATGGCACCGGCAACATCGCCACCGTGGCCACCGCGTTCGGCAACAACAGCCCGAACGTCGCGGCAAGCGCGCTCGGCGTGGGCAACATCGCCAACGTGGCAACCGCGCTGGGCAACGGCAACTCGGCCACCGCGAAAGCGATCGGCGTGGACAACATCGCCACGGTGGCCACGACGGCCGGCAACAACAATGCGGTCGGAGCCAGCGGCGTGGGCGTCGGCGGCAATATCGCCAACGTCGCCACCGCATTCGGCAACGACAACAGTCAAGTCAGTGCCGACGCCGGCGGGGCCGGCGGCAATATCGCCACCGTCGCGACGTCGTTCGGTAACGGCAACAAGGTAACGGCCAGCGCGTTCGGCGCCGGCAATATCGCCAACGTGTCCACCGCGTTGTTCAGCAACGACAACACGATCTCGGCCAGCTCGTTCGGCGTGGAAAATATCGCCACGGTGGCCACCTCGATCGGTGACAACAACGGGGTCTCGGCTACCAATTCGCTGGGCGTCGGCGGCAATATCGCCACCGTCGCCACCGCCATCGGTATCGGCCAGGGCAACAATCAGGTTGCCGCCGAATCGGGTGCCGGGGGCGGCAATATCGCCTCGGTGGCCACCGTGTTGTTCGGGGGCAACAACTCTGCATCGGCCAGCGGACTGGGTGCCGGCAATATCGCCGATGTAGCGACCGTGTTGTTCAGCAGCAACAGCACCTCCCACGCCAGCGCGCTGGGGGTGGAAAACATCGCCACCGTGGCTACCGTCTTCGGTGACGGCAGCAATGTCTCGGCCTCCGCGCCCGGCATCGGGGGCAACATCGCCACCGTGGCTACCGCTCTCGGCCAGGCCAACACCCAGGTCAACGCCATAGCCGGCCCCGGCGGCGGCAATATCGCGACCGTCGCCACCGCACTCGGCGACGGCAACAGCGTCACAAACCAGGCCCTTGGTGCGGCCAATATCGCCAGCGTCGCCACCGTCATCGGGGACAACAACACCGCCGACGTCAATGTGATCGGCGTGGAAAATATCGCCACGGTGGCCACCGCAATTGGTGACAACAACGGAATTGCTGCCGGCGCGCCGGGGCTTGGCGCCAATATCGCCACCGTCGCCACCGCCCTCGGCAGCGACAACCCTCAGGTCAGTGCCGTGTCCGGCGCCGGAGGCGGCAATATCGCCTCGGTGGCCACCGTGATCGGCGACAAGAGCTCGGCTTCGGCGAGCGCACTGGGCGCCGGCAACATCGCCACGGTGTCCACCGTGCTGTTCAGTAGCAACAACACCTCTTCGGCCAGCGCTCTCGGGGTGGAAAATATCGCCACGGTGGCCACCTCCTACGGTGACAACAACAACGTCTCAGCCAGCACGCCCGGAGTCGGCGCCAACATCGCGACCTTCGCGACGGCCATCGGCCAGGGCAACACTCAGGTCAGCGCCACGGCCGGCGGGGGTGGCGGCAACATCGCCACCCTGGCCAGCGCGTTCGGCGACAACAACAAGATGGATGTCAGCTCGATCGGCCTGGGCAACACCGCCAACGTCGCCACCGTCATCGGCAACGGCAATACCGCAAAGGTCGACACTTTCGGCGTGGAGAACGACTTCACCATCGCGACCGCAATCGGCGACAACAACGGGGTTGCGGCCAGCGCACCCGGCATCGGCGCCAACATCGCCACCATCGCCACCGCGATCGGCGACGGCAACAGCCAGGTCAGCGCCTCGGCCGGCGGCGGTGGCGGCAATGTTGCCACCCTGGCCAGCGCGTTCGGGGACAACAACAAGATCGATGTCAGCTCGACCGGCATCGGCAACACCGCCAACGTCGCCACCGTCATCGGCAACGGCAATACCGCAAAGGTCGACACTTTCGGCGCGGAGAACGACTTCACCATCGCGACCGCAATCGGCGACAACAACGGGGTTGCGGCCAGCGCACCCGGCATCGGCGCCAACATTGCCACCATCGCCACCGCGATCGGCGACGGCAACAGCCAGGTCAGCGCCTCGGCCGGGGGAGGCGGCGGTAACATCGCCACCCTGTCCAACGTGATCGGTGACAACAACACTGCCAACGTCAGTGCCACCGGGCTGGGCAATATCGCCACCATCGCCACCGGTATCGGCAACAACAGCGGGCTGGTTGCCAACTCGTTCGGCCTGGAGAACATCGCGACCGTGGCGACCTCGTGGGGCGACGGCAACGGCACGGTAGCCGCCGAGTCCGGCGGCGCCGGCGGCAATATCGCCACCCTGGCCACGGTGTTCGGTAGCGGTAACACCACCACGGGCGCCAAGGCAGTGGGCATCGGCGGCAACATCGCCACCCTGGGCACCGTGATCGGTGACGGCAACACGACGGTCGCAGCCAGTGCGACCGGCTCCGGCAACATCGCCAGCGTTGCCACCGCCATCGGCGACAAGGGCTCCGCCGAAGTCACCGTGTTCGGTCTGGAAAACATCGCCACCTTCGCGACCTCGGGCGGCGACAGCAACGGGGTCGCCGCCAGCGCGACCGGCGCGGGCGGCAACATCGCCACCGTCGCCACCGCAATCGGCAACGGCAACACCCAAGTCAGCGCCGCGGCCGGGGGAATCGGCGCCAACATCGCCACCTTGGCCAATGCGTTCGGCGACAACAACATCGCCACGGCCGCGGCCACCGGCGTGGGCAATATCCCCACCGTCGCCACCGTGATCGGCAGCGGCAACGAGATGAAGGTCAGCACCTTCGGCGTGGAGAACATCGCCACCCTGGGCACCGTGATCGGCGACAACAACACTGGCGGCGTCACCGAAGCCGGCGGTCTGGTGGGCGGCAACATCGCCACCCTGGCCACCGTGATCGGCAACAACAACACCGCCGCGGTGGCCAGGGCGGTGGGTATCGGCGGCAATATCGCGACCCTGGGGACGACGATCACCGACGGCAACGCGGTCTCGGCCACCGCCACCGGCGTGGGCAATACCGCTACCGTCGCCACCGCGTTCATCGGTGGCGGCAACTCGGCCACTGCCTCGGCGTCCGGTGTGGAGAACATCGCCACCTTGGCGACCGCCGCCGGCGGCAACAACGGGGCCTCGGCCACCGCATCGGGGCTCGGCGGCAATATCGCCACCCTGGGTACCGCGATCGGTGACGGCAACACCAACGTGGCGGCCCAGGCCGGTGGCGTGGGCGGCAACATCGCCATCGCGGCGACCGCCATCGGCGACCACAATACGGTCGCGGCCAGCGGGGGTGGGGTCAACATCGGCAGCATCGCCACCGCCGTCGGCGACTCCAACATCAACGTCGCGGCCCGCGGGCAGGGCGCTGCCGATCTCGGCACCGTCGCCACCGTCGTCGGCTTCGGCAACAACGGCGTCGAGGCCGTCGGCAACGGCCCGGCCAACATCCTCAACGTCGCCACCGTGGTCGGTGACAACAACCACGGAGTCCTCGCCGGTGCCACCGGACTGCTCAACATCGCGGTCGTCGTGGGAGGTAACAACACCGCGCTGGCCGGCGACGCAGCGGGCAGGTTGGCGGGCGCCAACCTCGCGATCGTCGGCGGCATCGGAGCCGGAGCCAAAGCCTTCAACGGCTTCCTCAATTTCGCCGTCGCCGTCGCCGACGGCGTCGAGGCGACCGCGGGCCCGGGCAACCTCCACGTCAGCATCCGGCCCTTCATGGATATCCTGCCGGGCGCCTGAACCGCGCAATCTAGGCCTGGTGGCCCGGTGGCAGGTCGCGAACGTCGCGGAAGGATACCCACTGCTCCAGTTGGTGCGGCGGGCTGCCGTCCACCGGTTCCAGCAGATACCCGACATGGTCGCCTAGCGGAAACCGATCCAGAATCCTGCCGACGAACCACGTCGCCGCGTCGTCGGGGATGGGTGTCCGCGCCGGACCGATATGCCACAAGCAGTGGTCGAACTTGTTGACCGTGTCGCCGCTGCGGCTGCCGAAAAGCTCGACGACATCGAGATGCTCACGGTCGAACAGGTGCACCCCCAGATGGGTGGCGCCGGCCGCCACCCGGAACGTGTGGTTCTGCTCGGACAGTCCGACCAGGAAACGAGGGGGATGGATGCTGGCCTGACTGGCGAAGCCCACCAGGCAGCCGGCCTGAGCGCCGCCGACCGCGGCAGTGACGATAAAAATCGGGTAGTCCAGCAGCGACACCAGCTTGTCGAACGCTTCCACGTCGGGCCCGACCACCTGCTCAGTCTTCCCGTTCTCACCGAACGGGAATCCCCGGGGGGCGCGTGTGCCGGCCATTACAGCTAGGGGGCGATGGGGCGATTCGTCCATTCCCGGTCGGGTCGGCGCGCCGAGCGGAACCATCCGCCGGCCGCGCCGGTGCCGCCGTCGGTCGGGATGGTGTGGCCGGTGACGAACGCCGACAGGTCGGAGGCCAGGAAGAGGATCACCCGCGCCTGGTCTTGCGGGAGACCCATCCGGCCCACCGGAACCCATTGCGGCCATTGGGTTTTTTCGTCCTCGGACAACCACTGCGAATAGGGCACCTGCAGTGATTCCGTCACGTCGGGCGCGATCGCGTTGACCCGGACCCCGTGGCGTCCGACCTGGACGGCAAGGCTGCGGGTGAAGTGGATGACGGCGGCCTTGAAGGCGGCGTACACCGGATCCTCCGGATAACCGCGCAACCCCTCCACGGACGACACGTTGACGATCGCTCCGGCACGTCGATCGATCATCGCCGGCAGGAACGCGTGTGTGGCCAGCAGCACGTGGTGCAGGTTCACCCGGTAGAGCTCGTTCCACAGCTCCGGGTCGGTGTCGACGAAATCGCCGGGGTGACGCAGCCAGTGGCCCACGTTGTTGACCAGCACATCGACTCGGCCGTAGCGGTCGAGCACGGTCCGCGCCAGCGCGCCGACCTGGCCGGCGTCGCGGACATCGGTGACGACCGCGAAGGCCGGGTCACCGATCTCTTCGACGGTTTGCTCGGCGAGGTCGGGGTCGATGTCGGCGACGACCACCCGGGCGCCGTGTTCGGCGAACAACCGTGAGGTCGCCGCGCCGATACCGCCGCCGCCACCGGTCACCACCGCCACCCGGTCGTCGAGTAGCGGGCGGCCGTGCGTGAGGTCGTTCATGCTTAACCATCTTGGGATACCGGCGCGAGTTGTGGTTCATCCGCCTTGGCTGGCAGTCTTTCGAAGGAGTACCGGCAGGCCGGTGTTGGCTTCGACAAGAACCCGGTATGGCGCATCACGTTTGCTGTCACATCTAGGGGTCAGTCGAGCCGTGACCGGGGTTAGCGGGGCATCCGAGGACCGTTCGTCGCCAAGATCGGTGGGCAGCCCCCGACGGCGGCGGTGGGCACTGCTGGCGGTGTGGGGTCCGGGCCTGGTGGTGATGCTGGCCGACACCGACGCGGGCTCGCTGATCACCGCGGCCCAGTCCGGTGCCCAGTGGGGCTATCGGATGGTGTTGCCGCAACTGATTTTGATGCCGATCCTCTATGTCGTTCAGGAGATGACCGTGCGCCTGGGCATCGTGACGGGCCGGGGCCACGGTGCATTGATCAGAGAGCGATTCGGCCGCGGTTGGGCATGGCTGTCGGCGTTCACGCTGTTCGCCTCGGCGATCGGGGCGTTGCTGACCGAATTCGTCGGGGTCGCCGGGGTCGGCGAACTCTTCGGTGTCTCGCGCTGGGTCAGCATCCCGATCGCTACCACGATGCTGCTGGCGTTGGCGCTGACCGGCAGCTATCGGCGGGTCGAGCGCATCGGCCTGGCGATCGGCGCGGCCGAGCTGGCATTTCTGGTCGCCATGGTGATGGCCCGTCCGCAGCTGGACGCGCTGCTGGCCGGCTTGTCGTCGATGCCGCTGGGCAATTCGTCCTATCTGCTGCTGGTCGCAGCCAATGTCGGCGCGGTCATCATGCCCTGGATGATCTTCTATCAACAGGGTGCGGTGGTCGACAAACACCTGTCGGTGGCCACGATCCGGCAGGCCCGTTACGACACCGCCACCGGCGCGGTGCTGACCCAACTGATCATGATCGCGGTGGTGCTGACCGTCGCGGCCACCATCGGGACCCATCAGGAGGCGGCTCCCCTGCAAACCGTCGGGCAGATCGCCGGTGCCCTGACGCCGTATCTGGGCGAATTCGGCGGCACCGTGCTGTTCGGTTTGGGAATGCTCGGCGCGGCCCTGGTCGCCGCGATCGTCGCTTCGCTGGCCGGTGCCTGGGGGCTGTCGGAAGTCTTCGGGTGGCAGCACACCCTCAACCAGCGGCCCACTCGGGCCACCGCCAAGTTCTACACCACCTACGCTCTTGCCCACCTCGTCGGTGCGGCACTGGTCCTGGGCAGCGTCGACCTGGTCAACCTGGCGGTCGATGTCGAAGTGATGAACGCCTTGCTGCTACCCATCGTGCTGGGGCTGCTGCTGGTGCTGGAAGCCCGCGCGCTGCCCGAGCAATGGCGCATGAGTGGGGTACGTAAGTACACCACTCGTACGCTGTGCCTGGTTGTCATCGCCTTCGGGCTTTACATGGTTCCGCAAGCCCTCGGCTGGACGTGACGGATCCGGTGCCGGTCATCCCGCCGGCACTATGTTCTGGTTGATGTGGAACACGTTGTGCGGGTCGTATGTCGCCTTGACCTCGCTGAGGCGCCGACAGTTCGGACCGTATGTCGCGCGGACCCGGTCTTGGCCCTCGTCCATCATGAAGTTGACGTACGCGCCGCCCGCCGAGAACGGGTGCGTGGCGTCCCAGTAGTCCACGGTCCAGCGCTTCAGGGCCGCGGCGTTGGCCGGGTCGGGGTCGACCCCCGCAATCACCTGGGAGAAGGTGACGTCCCGGTACGCCCAGGCGGTGTCGGTTTGGCCGACCCGGTGCACCGCGCCGTCGACCGGGTAGAGGTGCATGGTGGAGTGCATGGTCGGCAGCTCCTCGGTGAACCGGGCGTGGGCCTGCACGGCACCGTCGGCGATGGTCCGGAAGAAGTCGCCACGCCAATACCATTGCAGCCCTTTGGGATACAGGGCGTCGAAGGTGGACTGCAGCGCGGGATAGGGTGCCGCGCCGAGACCGTCGAAGGCCGGCTCCATCTGGCGCACCGGGGCGAACACCTCCTCGGCTGCGGCCGGGTCGCCGGTGTAGCACCACACCACCGCATACGCCTTGTGCAGGTGGAAAGCCTCGGAGAACGGCGCCACCGGCGGGACGGTCATGGCTGCGAAGAACCCGTAGAGATCTTCGTCCTGGGCGGGCAGGAAGTCCCGGTACCAGCTCAGGATGTCGGCGGTGGCCGATGCCGGCCACGCGGTGGGACCGCAGATCACGGTGGGTACCGGATGCAACCGGAAGGTAAACGACGTGGCCACCCCGAAGTTTCCGCCGCCGCCGCGCAATGCCCAGAACAGGTCGGGGTGCTGGGATTCCGAGGCCGTCATCGTCCGCCCGTCAGCGAGCACCAGCTCAGCCTCCCGAGGCACTGGCCGCTTCGGCCGCCGACATGCAGCGATCGGTACAAGCCTGCGGCCAGCCCTTCTTCGGTTTCATCAGCGCGTGCGTCGAGCAAGCACTGGCATTTCTGCGCGGCGACTTCCCCGGTGCGAAACGGTGGGCCGACATCGCGTTGCGCACCGGCAATTCGTTTGGCGCTGACGGAACCGAAGGCTCGCACGGAGTACAGATGTTCATGATCCGCCGCGAAACCGGCGGGCTGGACAGATTCGCCGGCTTCGTCGACGGCAGCGAGACCTTCGCCGGCCGCTGGGTCCCCGGCCGGCTGGCGCTGTACACCGAGCTCAACTGCGAACGCGGCATGGCCCGTGCCCTGGACCACTTGCTCAACCGCAATCTCGGCGACCACACCGACGAGGCTCAGTGGCCGATGGAGCTGGTGTTCATGGTGGAGGCGGTGCACGCACTGCGCCCGTTAGTTGCCCGCTATGCCGGCAAGAACCTGTTGGCGGGCCAGTTCGTAGCGCTGTTCGGTAGCGCCGACCGGTATCTGGCCCGCATTGCGGCCCAGCGCGGTGACAATCAGGCGGCTGAGCGCCTTTTCGGCACCGCGCTGGAGATGGACCGGCGGATGGGTTCGGTCGTCCATGTGAGCGAGACGCTGGCCCGCCAAGCCTTGTTTGCCGCATCGCGCGGGCGAGCCGAGGATGCCCGGCGCCTGGCCGACGGGGCCTGTGCGATCGCCCGGCCGATCGGTCAGGTGCGGGTTCTTGGCCTGGTGGATTCGTTGCTGATGACGGGGCCGGATGGGCTGACAGACCGGGAGGTCGAAGTATTGCGGCTGCTGGCAGCGGGATTGAGCAACCGGGCCATCGGAGAACGGCTTTACATCAGTACCAACACAGCCGCCAACCATGTTCGCAGCATTCTGATCAAGACCGGGGCTGCCAATCGCACGGAGGCGGTGATGTATGCCGCCGACCACCAACTGCTGGGGTGACGATCAAATGTCGGTCGACGCGCCGTCCGGCAAGACGCGTTTGCTGACCTCGACGATGACATCGGCCGGAAGACCGGCCCGGGAAGCAGCGGTTCGGATCGCCTCCGGTGAGGGTGCTTCGTAGAGGCAATATGTCTTTCGTTTGTCCGCCGACAGGAACGAATACAGCCAACGAACACCTTCCTCGGCATTGATCCGATTGATGCCATCGGCGACCTCGAAGGTGGGTTCCAGCTTTTCGGCATAGGTGCGCTCGACCATGAATATCGGCACACGGCCTCCTTTGCGCCCTTTTCGCTGGCTACGGTCGAACCTGCCCCGCGTCGGTTCATCATACGGCCGCGTTCGACGGCCAGTTCCGCTGCCGGTGGTAGCGGAATAGCGGGCCTGCTCAAGCTCAACTGCCTTCCGGTGCCGATCGGTTAACCAGACCCCGAAAAGGACCCGAAAAGGACCCGAAAAGGACCCGAAAGACCCTTGCGAATTTGCGGAAGCACATTTATTGACCGACCAGGGGCACAAGCAACTGGTACCCATAGCGCCCGACACACTGCAATAGCGGTATACCCCGTGGTTTGTCGAGTAAACGTGACGAATCCTACTCGTGGCACAGGCAAGTACCTCAGTTTGGTGGTGACCGGCCAGGGTATTCATTGGCCATCATGAGGAGTTGATCGCAATGGTCACGATAAAGAATCCCCGGCACGCACGGGCGAGGAAGGCGGATGGCCGGCGAATTCACCATCGCCACAGTCCGCAATCAATTGCCGTCTCACTTGCCACCCGGTTGATCGTGAAGAACGCGGTGCGTGCCTGGGCCATCCAACCGAATCTGCGCTGGCCATTTGATTACATCGACGGCTTAGCGGGTTTGTTGCCGCGCTTTCGGTCGTCGGCCAGGATTGACCCGGTACGCCTCGACCACTGTGCTGCGGAATGGGTTCGAGCGCCGGGTGTTTCCCCGACACGGGCAATTCTTTACCTGCATGGCGGAGCCTTCCTCACCTGTGGGCTCAACACCCACCGCTCTCTGGTGTGCCGGTTGTCGAGGGCCGCGGATGCCGGTGTGCTCAACGTCGGGTACCGCAAGCTGCCGTCGCACCAGATCACCGACGCGATCGAGGATGCGTTGAGCGGCCTCGCCTGGTTGCAGGATCAAGGCTTCGACGGCGGGCAGGTCGTGGTGGCGGGCGATTCGGCGGGCGGGTACCTGGCGTTCATGACGACGTTGTCGGCGATCCGCAGCCGCCTCGCGAAGCCGGCCGGCATCGCCACCGTCTCGCCCTTCACCGATCCCGATCCGGCCCGCAAGCTCGCCCACCGCAACGCACGTCGATGTTCGATGTTCACCTGCGGGGCCCTGTCGATGTTCGCTCGGTATCTGGGCCAGGTGCAGCTTCCACACGAGCGGCCGAAATCCTCACGTCGGGTCGAGTCCCCGGTGGACGCCGACCTATCCCCGTTGCCGCCCGTCGCCATCCACGCGAGTTCGGACGAACTGTTGCTGGCCGACGCTGAGCTCATGGCGAAACGGCTCACCGCCGCGGGAATCCGGTGTGATCTGCACCTGTGGGACGGCCAAATTCACGATTTCCCGCTGGCGGCAGACATCTTGCCGGAAGGCCGGCGGGCCATTCGATACCTCGGCGACTTCGTCAAAGAGGTCACTGCGCGCATGCCCGCCGCGGCAGCCGGGTAGCGCTTAGCCCGCCGCGGCAGCCGGGTAGCGTTTAGCCCGCCGCGGCAGCCGGGTAGCGTTTAGCGTGAGCAGCGGTTCATCCAGCTCGTCGTCCATCAGCACCGTTTCCCGCTGCTCCTGCCAGTCGTAGGCCGTCGTCTCGAGCGGCACGTCGTCGAGCTGAGACCAGGGCGGGTCGGCTCCGTCAGATCCGCCGGACAGGTCGTCCGACGGAGAGTCCCCGGTCGGCTGCAGTTGTTCAACGGCATCGGCGACGGGCACGTCGTCGGGAAAGACATCGTCGCTATTGCCCATGGACCCGGGTTACCCGGCGTCTTGGCGTCGAAAACGCGGTAAACCGGGAGCCGGGCGGCGCGGCACTCGTGTGAATCATCACAGCCGGTAGGTCCTGACCTGGGCGGACACCCACTTCCTCGACCCCTCAACGGCATGGCGAGCTACGATGCCGCCATGCCGCTCGCCGAAGGTTCGACGTTCGCCGGCTACACCATCGTCCGACAGCTGGGCTCCGGCGGGATGGGCGAGGTCTACCTGGCCCGGCACCCGAGACTGCCCCGCCAGGATGCCCTGAAGGTACTCCGGCCGGAGGTGTCCGCCGACACCGAGTACCGGGAACGCTTCAACCGTGAAGCCGACGCCGCGGCTTCACTGTGGCATCCGCATATTGTCGCGGTGCACGACCGGGGCGAAACCGACGGCCAGTTGTGGATCGACATGGACTACGTCGACGGTGTGGACGCCGTACGGTTGCTGCGCGAGCGGTATCCCGACGGGATGCCGGGCCCCGAGGTCACCGCGATCATCACTGCGGTGGCCGAAGCGCTCGACTACGCCCACGAACACAAGCTGCTGCACCGCGACGTCAAGCCCGCCAACATCCTCATCGCCAAGCCAGACTCCGCAGATCGGCGAATCATGTTGGCCGACTTCGGGATCGCCGGTTGGGTGGGCGAAGCCAGCGGGTTGACAGCGACCAATATGACCGTGGGCACCGTGTCCTACGCAGCGCCCGAACAGCTGATGGGTCAAGACCTCGACGGCCGGGCCGACCAGTACGCCCTGGCAGCGACGGCGTTCCATCTGCTCACCGGCACCCCACCGTTCCAGCACTCCAACCCCGCCGTGGTGATCAGCCAGCACCTCAGCGCGTCACCCCCGCCGATCGGTGATCGGCTGCCTGCCCTCGCGGACCTCGACCCGGTATTCGCCAAGGCACTGGCCAAAGATCCCAAGGACCGGTATCAGCACTGCATCGACTTCGCCCGGGCACTCGGCCATCGGTTGGGCGGCGGTGGCGATACCGACGAAACTCTCGCCCGACCGGTCGCGGTGCCCGTGCCGCCGGCCAAACGGTCGCTGCAGCGACCAGCCGTGCTGATCCCTGCGGTTCTGGCGATACTGCTGGTCATCGCGATCGCGGTGGCGCTCCGCGAGTTCCAGCGGGCCGACGACGAGCGCGCCGTGTCCGCAACGACGTCCGGCTCGCCGGCGACAACCACCACTTCGGCGGCAGCGACTTCCGCTACCCCGACGACGCCGCCGACCACACCGTCGACTACCGCGGCGGCACAGACCGAAACCACTACCTCGGCGGCCCCGGCTCCAGTCGTGGTCATCGGCGCCGTCTGCGCACCGCAGGGCAGTACCGGCGTCACCAAGACCGGGGCGACCGCCTACTGCTCGACCCTGCAGGGCACCAACACGACCATCTGGTCGCTCACCCCGGGCACGGTCGCGAGTCCGACGATCACCGCTACCGCGGAACCCACCGAGTCGCCGCTGCCCACCGAGCAGGAATCGCCGATCCGCATCTGCATGCAGCAGACGGGCCAGACCCGCCGTCAATGCCGCGAGGAGATTCGCCGCAGCAACGGCTGGCCCTGATCACCGCGACTACCCATGGACGGCGGTTTCCGCAATCTCGAACGGGCTCGCCACAAGTGCTGTCGGCGGCGGTGCTCAGCTGGCGATGCTCGACATCGCACATCCCATGCTTGAATCCCAGGTACCCGGCAACATCGGCACCGCCAGGCCACTTCCGAACTCGCTGCTCAATACCGTGAACCCGGCCGGTCGCAGAACGGCCCCATGAGGCGCGGTCCCAGCAAACCTTGAGATCTCGGCGCCCGATTCGGATGCCAGCATCTGCGACCCGGCTGAAGAACCGGGAGCGCCAGCGTGCGCCACCACCGAGCTCGCCGCTGCGGCCGCATGCGTGGCCGAGCCGGTTGCCGGCGCGGTACCGGCCGACAGTGCGACTGGTGGGGCGAACCCGCCCATCGACAAGGGAGTTGCAACACCGGTTTGCGGCACAGCCGGTGAAACCCCCACCATTTCCGCCGCCATTGCGGCACCGCCGAGCAGCTCGCGTGTCGCCTGCACCACCGCCGCAGCTGCGTTGTCGACCGCCCAGTACAGCGTTCCCAGCACTTTCCCCAGGAACACAGCGGGCTCCTGGACCACCGCCTTCATCCACAGCAGCGTGATATCGAGAAAGAGGAGTACCAGCTGAACTTGGTCCAGCAGCAATACCAGCAGGTCGCTGATGAGAAGGTTCAGTATCTTCACCATTTGAAGCACATAGCCGGCAAGCAAGACCACGTACGCGACCAGGAGTTGAAGCGGGTCGAAGAGCATGTCAACCCCGAACCCGGCCAGCTCGCCGACCAACTGCCATAGCGCCTGGTCCAGCACTTGGGCCAGCGTTCAAGCAGCTGCCAGACTATGTTCCACCAGGGAGGTTTGGGGGGTGGAGGAAAGCTCCCAACGTGACCGACGTGGTGTTTGACGATGGCGGGGGCCGACGGGGTATGCGGTGCCGCGACCAACGCCGTACCACTGACGGCAGCGTACACACTCATCGTGACCGCGGCCTGGACCCACATCCGCGCATAGTCGGCCTCGTTGAGCGCAATCGGGATTGCTTTGATCCCAAAGAAACTCGTCGCCATCAACACCGCGTGAGTGATGTGGTTGGCCGCCAGCTCACCGACGGTCGGCATCGCCGCCAACGCGGAGCTGTAGGCCGCAGCCGCGGTTTCATGCTGGGCCGCTGCATCCGGGCTGTCGGTGGCGGCCTTCGTCAACCATGCCACGTACGGCAGGTGCGCGGCGGCATAGCTATCGGCGCTTGGACCCTGCCAGTCCGCAGCCTGCACATCGGCCAGTAAAGCAGTCAATTCGTCTGCCGCGTCGGCATATTCAGTACTCAGGGACATCCACGCGTCCGCGGCAGCCAACAATGGGCCGGGCCCGGGACCGCTGCTCAACGCCGTCGAATGCACCTCCGGCGGCAACGCCATCCAGATGTGGGCAATCATCAAGAACCTCCCGTTATGACCCAAGACGCCGCCGCGCCATCAACAAGGGCATTCGGCCTCGGTACGGCGAATGCTCTGGCGCGGGAGCGGGCCCCGCCTTGGGTACCACCGCGGATCAAGCACACTTCTCCTAGCGACCAAGGGTCCCTAGTGTCGATAACCCGCGCACCACTGTGCGGCAATCAAGTCGCGCTCGAAAATTCTTGTCTGGTCATGACTTCCGCGACTCGGCATAGTGTTGGCGCTGACGACCCGCGTGCCTAGGGTTGATTGATCTCTCGAGTGCCAGAGGGATGGGACAAAGCGCCCGTGGCATCGGCCGGCTTGCCGCCGGGGTGTGCAATACGCTGCGGCAAAGTCTCAACCTGAGGCAACATGCACAGCGAACCCATAGCCCTTAGACACGCGACGTCCCCGGCTCAACCCACTGGGCGCCGATAGCGATGCACAAATCAGCGACTACACACACCCGCTGACGCTGATGCGCCGGCCGACATTGGCGCAGACGTTGACATTCGGCGCCGGGGGAGGGGGAGGCGGATAGTCTTCCGGCAACGGGGCGTATTCCGACGGCGGCGGTACGTAGGGAGCTACCGCGTCGGCGATGTCGGTGCATCCGCTGACCGAGACTCGTCGGCCGGCATTGACGCAGACATCCGCATTCGCTTGGGCGGACGGCGCCATGATGGCGACCACTTCTGGCACGGCGGTGAACGCCAGTGCCGCTGTCGCTAACACGGCCACGGGCCGCTTACAGGGACGCATCGAGATCTCCTTGCTGCTGGCTGGCGCCTGCCCGGCTTTCCCAATCGATCGCGTGGGAATCGTTAGGCAACGAATTTTATCCGCGTTCTCATGCAACCAGGCACAGGTCGTCCTGCGTGCCGCCGGATTCGACGGCGGATGCCGGGTCTCGTTGACCAATCTCTCCGTCGCCTGGGCGTTCGGCCCAGCGCACGATGTTCGAACCGATTCCACGCGACGAACACTGATTCGCGTCCTGTTCTGCAGTTGGCGCTGCTGCCGTTACAGTTGGTCCCGATGACCCAAACAGTCGCGCCGCCAGTGCTGACCGTGCGATACAACGGAGCTGAGCGCACCTTCGCAGCAGGCCACGATGTCGTTATCGGCCGTGATCTACGCGCCGACGTCCGTGTCGCGGACCCGCTGATCTCGCGAGTACACCTATTGCTGCGCTTCGACCAGGGCCGCTGGATGGCCATCGACAACGGCAGCCTCAACGGCCTCTATGTCAACAACCGCCGCGTACCGGTTGTCGACATCCACGACGGCCAGCGGATCAACATCGGCAATCCCGATGGTCCGGCACTGGACTTCGAGGTCGGTCGCCGCCAGCAAGGTTCTGTCGGACGTCCACCACCGACGACGGCGATGCCGGTGCCCCCTATCCCGAGCGGACCCTGGCCGGCGCACGCTGCGCCGCAGACCGGCGCCCAATGGCAGCCGCACCAGCCGCCACCGCAGCCACAAGCGGCACAGCAGCCACCGCCGACTACCCGGATACCCGCCCAACCGCCCGGCGGGCCACAGCACGCGCCGCCGTCGGGGCCGCCGCCGCACTACCCGACCGGCGCTCAACCGGTCCGCCCGCAGTCGGGGCCGCAGCCGGCACCGCAGATTTACCGCCCACCCGCGGCGAGTCCGCCGCCTCCGGTAGCGGTCCGTCCCGGCGGTGAAACGGGCAACATCGCGACGTCGATGATGAAGATCCTGCGGCCCGGCAAAGCCGCGGGGGAGTTGCCGCCCGGCTCGTTGCGGATCGGCCGGGCCGACGACAACGACATCGTCATCCCCGAGGTGCTGGCGTCGCGCCACCACGCCACCCTGGTCCCGACGCCCGGCGGCACCGAGATCCGCGACAACCGCAGCATCAACGGCACTTTCGTCAACGGGGTGCGCGTCGAATCGGCGCTGCTGCACGACGGCGACGTGGTCACGATCGGCAACATCGATCTGGTTTTCGCCGGCGGCGCGCTGGCGCGCCGCGAAGAGACGTTGCTGGAGACGCGCACCGGCGGTTTGGATGTGCGCGGGGTGACGTGGACGATCGAGAACAACAACACGCTGCTGGACACCATTTCGTTGACCGCGCGCCCGGGAATGCTCACTGCCGTCATCGGTCCCTCCGGGGCGGGTAAGTCGACCTTCGCGCGGTTAGTGGCCGGCTACACGCATCCGACAAGCGGCACGGTGGCGTTCGAGGGCCACAACGTGCACGCCGAATACGCCTCGCTGCGAAGCAGGATCGGCATGGTCCCGCAAGACGACGTGGTGCATGGCCAGCTGACCGTCAAACAAGCGCTGATGTATGCCGCCGAGCTGCGGTTACCGCCCGACACCACCAAGGAAGACCGGGAACAGGTGGTTGCCCGGGTACTCGAGGAACTCGAGATGTCCAAGCATCTCGAGACCCGGGTCGACAAGCTGTCGGGCGGTCAACGTAAACGAGCCTCGGTAGCGCTGGAACTGCTGACCGGGCCGTCGCTGCTGATCCTCGACGAGCCGACGTCGGGCCTGGACCCAGCGCTGGACCGCCAGGTCATGACCATGCTGCGACAGTTGGCCGATGCCGGCCGGGTGGTGCTGGTGGTCACCCATTCGTTGACCTACCTCGACGTCTGCGACCAGGTGCTGCTGCTCGCCCCCGGCGGCAAGACGGCGTTCTGCGGGCCGCCCAACCAGATCGGCCCGGCCATGGGCACCACCAACTGGGCCGACATCTTCAGCACGGTCGCCGACGACCCGGACGGCGCCCAGGCCCGGTATCTGTCGCGCACGGGCCCGCCGCCGCCACCACCGCCGGCCGAGCAACCCGCCGAGTTGGGCGATCCGTCGCACACCAGCCTGTTTCGGCAGTTCTCCACGATCGCCCGGCGGCAGATCCGGTTGATCGTCTCCGACCGCGGCTATTTCGTCTTTCTGGCGTTGCTGCCCTTCATCATGGGTTCACTGTCGATGTCGGTACCCGGTGACGTCGGCTTCGGTTTCCCCAATCCGATGGGCAATGCCCCCAACGAGCCTGGCCAGATCCTGGTGTTGCTCAATGTCGGCGCCGTCTTCATGGGAACCGCACTGACCATCCGTGACCTCATCGGGGAGCGGCCCATTTTCCGGCGAGAACAGGCGGTCGGCCTGTCCACCACCGCGTACTTGATCGCCAAGATCTGTGTGTACACCGTGTTCGCGGTGGTCCAATCGGCGATCGTCACGATCATCGTGCTGATCGGCAAGGGCGGCCCGACGCAGGGTGCGGTGGCGTTGGGCAAGCCGGGTCTGGAGCTGTTCGCCGACGTCGCGTTGACCTGCGTCGCCTCGGCGATGCTCGGACTGGCGTTATCGGCTATCGCCAAATCCAATGAACAGATCATGCCGCTGCTGGTGGTCGCGGTCATGTCGCAGCTGGTGTTCTCCGGCGGCATGATTCCGGTCACCGGGCGTGCCGGTCTCGACCAGATGTCTTGGGCCACACCGGCGCGCTGGGGATTTGCGGCCTCGGCGTCCACCGTCGACCTGATCAAGTTGGTGCCCGGCCCGCTGACTCCCAAGGATTCGCACTGGCATCACACGCCCGGCGCGTGGTGGTTCGACATGGGCATGCTGGCCGTGATCAGCGTTGCCTACCTGTGCTTCGTGCGGTGGAAGATCCGCCTGCCACGCGGCTGATTGTGACCGGTAGGGCGACTCAGCCCTGGCCGGTGGATCGATGCAGGGTGAAACCTATCTGGGGTACCGCCAGCACACCCGGTAGCAGGGTCAACAGGACGGATCGTCCGTCGCGCCGGAAGCCCTTTTTCTGGTAGAAGCACTGCGCCTGATGGTTCATCTCGGCACACCACAGGACGGCGTCATGCGAGGGCTCAGAGCTGAGCGCATGGTCGAGCAAGAGGCTGCCGATGCCCCGGCGTTCATGTCCCGCGGCGACATACAGCGCGTCGATCTGAAGGTGGCCAGGGTTTCCCGGCTCCGGCCCAAAGATGCACACTCCGACGACGTGGCCGTGCGACTCGGCAAGCCACATCGCCCACCCGGCGCGGCTCAACGCTAGCGGGTATTCCCGATCGACCCAGGTCTGCCAATCGAAGAGGTCGAGCAGCTCTGGGATCACGATTCCCCGGTGTGACAATCGCCAACTCTGGCAGTGCATCGGCGCGACGTTCGCGTAGTCCGCCGGCTCGGCTCGCCGGACCGAGACACCGTCGGGCATCTCCGTCACGCTCGCTCCCGCTGGTTTGCTCGAGGGGGATGTGTTGAGGGGAGGGTAGCGCAGCGCCGCCGCGTGGCAGATTCGCGTCGTGCGGCTCCGGATGACGCGCCACGCCGCTTTCCTATCATTTGGTGATGGGTACCGGTGGGCTCGATACCGTGGGTTCTGCGGCGTTCAGCGCCGAAGAATCGGCCCGCTACTATGCGGCCGGTTGGTGGTCGGACATCACGCTGTCTGACGCGGCGCGTCGAAACGCCGAACTCTCACCCCACCGGAACGCCTATGTCGACCGCCCGGGCGGATCGCTGACATGGAATGAATTCGACTGTGGTGCAACGATATTAGCCGACCAACTGGCGGGTGTCGGGGTAGTGCGGGGGGATCGGGTGGCGGTGTGGCACGGTGACTCGGCAGCCATCCATGTGCTGTTCGTCGCGATCGAGCGCTGCGGGGCCGTCGTCGTCGGGCTCGGCGCGCGTGCCGGTCCTCGCGAAGTCGTGCGGATTGTGCGCGATACCCGGCCGAAAATCCTGATCAGCGACCGGCGGCGCAGCCACGCTGCTGCGGGGGTGGCCGCCGAATACCCGGTGCCGTTGCTGGTGCTCGGCCGGCGCGGGGGAGCGCCGGCGCTGAGCGTCGAGACCAAACCCGGGACGCTGGACGTCGACTGCCGGCTCGGACCCGACGACGTCTTCCTGATCAACTCCACCTCCGGCACCACGGGACGGCCCAAATGTGTGGTGCATACCCAAAACCGTTGGCACTACTTCCATCAGAAGGCCGTCGCTCATGGGCTGTTGACCGCTGACGACGTGTTCCTGCCGGTCATCGCGGCACCGTTCGGGTTCGGGATCTGGACCAGTCACACGACTCCGATCCATCTTGGCGCCACCGCGGTGATCCTGGACCGGTTCACCACAAGTGCGGCGGCGCTGGCGATAGCCGAACACCGGGTCACGGTGTTGTGTTGTGTCAGCACGCAGTTGACGATGCTGATGGCCGACGCCGGGTGCCGGAAGTACGATCTGAGCTCGCTGCGTGTCGTTTTCACCGGCGGCGAAGCGGTGCCGTACCGGCCGGCCGCTGATTTCGAGGAAATCACCGGAGCCAAGATTTTGCAGTTCTACGGCTCCAACGAGACCGGGCTGCTCAGCGGGACCACGCTCGATGACGAGCGGCAACGCCGGCTGCGGACCGCTGGACGGGTGGTGCCGGAGATGTCGGTCCGGCTTTTCGACGGGGATCGCGACGTCACCGCGACGGGCCGCGGCCAGCCCGCCTGCCGGGGGCCGGCGACCAGCCTTGGCTATCTGGACGGCACCGACCACGACACGCTGTTCACCACCGACGGGTGGATGCGCATGGGTGACCTTTGCGAGATCGATGCCGAGGGGTACCTGACTGTCACCGGCCGGATCTCCGAGTTCATTGTGCGCGGCGGCAAGAATATCAGTGCGGCGCAGGTCGAAGACGCCGTGCTGACACATCCGGCAATCGCGGTGGCGGCCGCGGTCTCGATGCCCGATCCGGTGTTCGGTGAAAAGGTCTGCCTTTATGCCGAACTCACCGGCTCGCACACCCTGGAGCTGGCCGAACTGGTGAATCATCTGCTGGGCTTGGGCTATTCCAAGGAGCTACTGCCCGAGCGACTGATCGTGGTCGACGAGCTGCCTCGTTCCTCGGGCGGCAAGGTCGCCAAAAGCACGCTCCGCGAAGACATTCACGCCAGGATGGAGGTCGATAATGAACGCTGCTGAGCCACGCCCGGGCGGCTTGGAGGTGTGGGCGCCGGCCGTGATGCCCCCGATCGGAGTCGAGCTGTCCGACGAGCAGGCGCTGGCCGTGGCCTTCCGCCACCTCGCCGCGATCGGGTTCGCCGAGAACATGGCCGGACACATCACCTGGCAACCCGACGGGAACACCGACATGTTGGTCAACCCGTGGGGGTTGTGGTGGCAGGAGCTCACCGCGTCGGATATCTGCGTGGTGGACGCCGATGCGCGAGTGGTCCGCGGCCGGTGGGATGTCACCCCGGCGATCCACATCCATACCGAACTGCACCGCGTCCGGGACGACGCAAGGGTGGTCATTCACAACCACCCCTACTACGTGTGCGTACTGGCCGCGCTGGGCAGGCTGCCCGAGCTGGTGCATCAGACCGGCTCGCTATTCCTCGACGACCTGTGCCTGGTCGACACCTACCACGGTGAAGTCGACAGCGCCTCCCGCGCAGCGGATCTCGCGGCGCACATCGGAGACGCCAACCTGACGATCCTGGCCAACCACGGCGTCATCGCAACCGGCCGCAGTCTGGCTGAAGCCGTCTACCGCGCCGCCTCGATCGAACGGGTATGCAAGCTGGCCTACGACATCATGCTCACCGGAAAGGAACCCGCGCAGATGAATTGGGCGGACATGGCGGGTATGCAACGCTCGCTCATCGAACGCGCCGCCGACGTGTACTGGGCCGGCGCCGCGCGGATGACCATCAAGGCTGATCCAGAAGTTCTGCGGTGAACGACCATGAAGTCGATTGATGAGCTGGCCACGGACCCGGACTTCACGACCGCCAAGACCGGCGCGGACCGGTCGGTGACGTTGCTGCCCGACCCGCCCCGGGCACAACGCCACTACACGGTGATCTCGGTCGACGACCACATCGTCGAACCGCCGGATACCTTCACCGGCCGTCTGCCCCGCAGGTTCGCCGACCGGGCGCCGCGCGTCGTGGACACCGACGATGGCGGCCAGACCTGGGTTTACGACGGTCAGGTGCTGCCCAACGTCGGCTTCAACGCCGTGGTGGGTCGACCGGTGGCCGAGTACGGTTTCGAGCCGGTGCGCTTCGACGAGATGCGCAGGGGCGCATGGGATATCCACGAGCGCATCAAAGACATGAATCTCAACGGCGTCTACGCCTCGCTGAACTTCCCGTCGTTCTTGCCCGGATTCGCCGGCCAGCGGCTGCAGCAGGTGACCAACGATCGTGACCTCGCGCTGGCATCGGTGCGGGCGTGGAACGACTGGCATCTGGAGGTGTGGGCGGGCTCCTATCCCGATCGGATCATTGCCTGTCAGCTGCCGTGGCTGCTGGATCCCGGACTCGGCGCGGCGATGATCCGTGAGAACGCCGAGCGTGGATTTCACGCGGTCACGTTCACCGAGAACCCGGCGATGCTGGGGTTGCCGAGCATCCACTCGGGCCATTGGGATCCGATGATGGCGGCGTGTGCCGAAACCGGGACCGTGGTGAATCTGCATATCGGGTCGTCGGGTTCGTCGCCGTCCACCACCGACGACGCGCCGTCCGATGTCGTGGGTGTGCTGTTTTTCGCCTATGCCATTTCGGCTGCGGTCGACTGGTTGTACTCGGGTCTGCCCAGCAGGTTCCCCGATCTCAAGATCTGTTTGTCGGAGGGCGGCATCGGCTGGGTCGCAGGGCTGTTGGATCGCCTCGACCACATGCTGAGCTATCACCAGATGTATGGCACCTGGCAGGCTATGGGTGAAAGCCATACTCCGGCAGAGGTTTTCACCCGAAACTTCTGGTTCTGTGCGGTGGAGGACAAGTCGTCATTCGTCCAGTACGACCGGATCGGTGCCGACAACATCATGCTGGAAGCCGACTATCCGCACTGTGATTCGACGTGGCCGCACACCCAGCAAACGATTCACGATCAGATCGGTGGGCTGCCCGAGGACGTGGTGCGCAAGGTCACCTGGCAAAACGCCGCGCGTCTGTATCGTCATCCGGTGCCGGTGCACATTCAGCAGAACCCGGACGGATTCTGAGCCGGCTAGTCCAGCTTCAAGTCGGCCTCGGCGCAGTAGACGCCGAGCAGGTCGCGAGCCGAAACGATCCCGCCCGGAACGCCCTCGTGCTCCACCAGAATATGGCGGATGTAATGCTCCATCATCTGGTTAGCCACCTCGTCGACGGTGGCCTCGGAGTCGCACCACACCAGCTTGGTGCTGGCTACGTCGAGGGCCCGCACCGCGTTCGGGTCTTTCCCGGCGGCCACGACCCTGACGATGTCGCGCTCACTGACCAGCGCTGCAGGCCGTTCGTCGTCGCCGATGACAATCGCCCCGACGTTGTCGGCGACCATCGCGTTTGCGACATCGGCCACGGTGGCGTCGGCCACGACACGCGCCACCGGGTCGCCCGTGACGGTGGAAATCGGCAGCGATCCAGCAGAAGGAAGGGTAGTCACGCCACCATCTCACCCGGCCCCGCCCGCTCGTTCTAGTGACTTGAGTCCTCAAATCAGGTGGCCTTAGTACCGGTGCGCGTGCCACGCCGGCCCGGCTGCCGGTCTACGTGACCCAGTCAGGCTGCTGGGCAACGTCGACGGCGGAGAAGTCTTTGTGGCCCAGGCCCGCCACTGTGCCGCCGTCGACGACGAATTCCGAGCCGGTGGAATAGCTCGACTCGTCGCTGGCCAGGTACACGACGAGGTTGGACACCTCCTGCGGTTCGGCGGCGCGGCCGAGCGCGGTCTGGAACAGGTCCTCGGGCACCCACTGCGTCATCGGCGTCTTGACGAGGCCGGGATGAATGGAGTTCACCCGGATTCCGCTGACTCCGAGCTCCACTGCCGTCGACTTGGTCAAACCTCGCACCCCGAACTTGGTCGCGGTGTAGCCGTGGGAGGCCATGGTTCCGGCCAGCCCTTCGATGGAGGAGACATTGATGATGGATCCGCGGCCGACAGCTTTCATGGGTTTGACGACGGCGCGAATGCCCAGGAACACCCCGGTGAGGTTGACGTCGAGAATCCGCTGCCATTCCGACAGCGCATAGTCTTCGATGGTTCCGATGTTGAGGATGCCGGCGTTGTTCACCAGAATGTCGAGCCTGCCGAACCTGCTCAGGGCCGCCTCGACTGCTGCCTCCCACTGAGCGGGATCGGTGACATCGAGGTGGACGTAGTGGGCTGCGTCGCCGACTCCGGCCGCCACGGCGTTGCCCTCGTCGTCAAGGATGTCGCCGAAGACGACGTTGGCGCCCTCGGCCACCAATGCCCGCACGTGCGAGGCGCCCATGCCGCGGGCGCCACCGCTGACGAGTGCGACTTTGCCGGTCAGTCGGTTTGGCATTCCTTGATACTTCCACGATCCATCCGGGTAGACCACGGCCCTCGCCGATGAGCAGTCCGCTTCGGTACGCTCGGGACCGTCCGCACCCTGGGCCGGTCAGATCCGGAGATTGGTGGGCAATCGTGGCGCCTCCCAAAGTCGACTTCAGTTCGGTCGGTTGGGGTTCCGTGGAATGGACAAACTTGGTGACCCTGTATCTGCGGGCCTATGACAGTCGTTCCCGCAAGCCCATCCTGGGTGATCGGGCGGCCGCCGAAGCGGTGGATCGTATCGACTACGACTTCAAACGGATACATCGCACCTCGCTGCCGGCCACCAATCAGTATCTGGTGGTGCTGCGCGCCGAACAGTTCGACGACTGGTGCGCGGATTTTCTTCGCCGTCACTCCGATGTGGTTGTGCTGCATCTTGGTTGCGGGCTGGACAGCCGACCATATCGCCTCGCGGTGCCCGCGTCGGCGCTGTGGTTCGATCTCGACCAGCCGGGTGTCATCGACCTGCGCCGCCGGCTCTACGACGAAGCGGACAACTACCGCATGATCGGCTCGTCGGTGACTGATCCCGGGTGGCTGCAGCGTATTCCGGCCGGACGTCCCGCGCTGGTCGTCGCCGAAGGCCTGCTGATGTACCTCGCCGAAGGCGATGTCCGGCAGCTGCTCACGCGCCTGACCGACCGATTCGAGCACGGTGAAATGCTTTTCGACACCACCTCCCCGCTGGGGCCGCGGCTGTCGAAGATCTTCACGAAAGGCATCGTCAAATGGGGCATCGGCGATGTCCGAGACATTGAACGGTGGAACCCGAGGCTGCGTTTCCGCGAACAGACCTCCGCGCTGGCCAGCTACCAGCACATCGAGGCGGCCCCGGTGCGGTTTTTGTACCGGCTGCTGCACGCCACGCCGTTCGGCGACTATGACGTCTTGAACCGCTTCGAATACTGAGCCGCCGGATCGACTAGCGTCGAGCGAATGGAACTAACCGGCAAGACTGTCCTGCTCACCGGTGCCACCGGCGGCCTCGGACGAGCGATCGCCGCGGCGCTGGCCGACCGCGGCGCGCGACTGATCCTGAGCTCCCGCAAAGCCGCGGAGCTGGACAAGCTGGCGACTTCGCTGAGCGGACTCGACCATCGAACGGTCGTCAGCGACCTGTCTGATTCCGGCGCCGCCGTTGCCTTGCTCGCCGAAGCGGGGGAGATCGACGTCCTGGTCGCCAATGCCGCGCTGCCGGCCTCCGGGAAGCTCGACAGCTTCACGGCCGAGCAGGTGGACCGTGCGCTGCGGGTCAACCTCGAGGTGCCGGTACAGCTGACGCGCGAACTCATTCCGGTGTTCACCGAGCGCGGGTCCGGGCACTTCGTCTTCCTTTCATCGATCTCCGGTAAGGCTCCCACACCGCGCGCTTCGCTCTATGCGGCAACGAAATTCGGTCTTCGGGGCTTCGCGCTGTGCCTGCGCGACGACCTGCGGCCGGTCGGGCTGGGGGTCTCGGTGGTCAGCCCGGGGGCGATCGGCGGCGCCGGGATGTTCGCCGACTCGGGAGCCGCCATGCCGCCGCTGATCGGCACCGGCACGCCCGAACAGGTCGGTGCGGCCGTGGTCACGGCCATCGAGCGCAATCGCGCGGAGGTCACTGTGGCCCCGCTGCGCCAGCGGGCGCTGGCCCGTTTCGCGGCGAACGCACCCGAGATGTCGTCGCGGCTGGCCGGGGGAATCGTGGCAAAGGCGGCGGACGAGATCGCAGCTGGTCAGACCGACAAGCGGTAACGGCGCGGCGCGGCTGGTCGGGCCGGAGGCGACGGGCAACCATATCGCTATCCGCGCCGCCAGCGCTGGCCGTCGTCATGAGCCGCCCACGGGTGTTCGACGCGGCGCATGCGCTCAAGGCGGCCAATGAGTTTGGTGTGGTTCAAGGTTCATCACGCCACCCATGACGCGTCCGTGGCCATTGCGAGAGGCGCTGAGCGCCAACGACTTCGACGCTGCGTGCGCCGAGGAGGCAGCGCCGAATATCGCATTGCCACAACGCTTTTCCAGGTCCGGTGTGGTCGCCGCGAACCGTCCAAGCTCACCTCACTCACAGCTACGCCCAGCTGGGCATCACCTCTCGGGTCCAACTGGTTCAGCAAGCGCCCCGGTGATGGCATCCTGGCCTGGTGGGACTGCTGTTTCGGCTGCTCGAGTTGCTGGTTCTGGCCGCGCCGGTGATCGGCGTGATCTATGCCGGCATCCGGATGATCGCGTCTGTCAACAAGCGACGCGAGGCGCCCGGCGATCCCGTCCCGGCTGACCTTGCGGGGGCCGGCTCCGGTGACATCGGCAATCACGCATCACGCTGGCGGGCAATTCGACGCGCTCTCGATGCGCATGACCACACCGATGCTCGCTGGCTGGCCTACGAGCTCGATGCCGCCAAGCTCCTCGACTTCCCGGCCATGACCGATATGCGAGACCCGCTGACGACAGCCTTTCACAAGGCCAAACTGGCGGCCGACTTCCACCGGCCGGTCCGGGCGGAAGATCTCGTCGACGACCGGGAAGGCACGCGGCAGTACCTCGACGCCGTCGAAAGCTATGTGACCGCGTTCAATGCCGCCGAAGCGGAGGCCACGCGCAAAGGCCGAAGCGACTTCTCCCGCGAGGAACGGCAACGGCTGGCCCGTGCCCAGAGCCTGTTGCGGGTCGCGGCCGACCCCTCGGCGACGCAGCAGGAACGACAGCGGGCATATGGTTTGGCCCGTACCGAGCTCGACGGCCTCATCGTGTTGCCGGGCGGCACCCGGACCAGCATCGAGCGCGGCATCGCCGGCGAACTCGACGGGTAAGGCCGGGTAGCCACCTTCCCCCGCGAGCAGGCGCAAAAGCCCCGTTACGCCCGGCGTGTCGCGGGCTTTTGCGGCTGCTCGGCGATCAACCGGCGTCGCTGTGCAGGCGCACCATCCGCGTGGTGCTGCTTTCGTCAAGATCGACCACGTCGCCGCGGGAACGCAGAAAGTCGCTGAACGACTTGAAGCCCAGCGACTTCTCGCTGAACGACGGGTCCATCCGCTTCATCTGGGCCTTGACCATGGAGTTGTGCTGCCAGTCCGCGTCGTCCTTTTCCTGGCCGATCCGCAGTGCCCGCTCCAGCAGGCTGGTGGCCGCGGCCTGCGGGTCGGGTGCAGTCGGCTCCTCGTCCGGCTCCGCGCTGCTGGCATGGCGTCCTTGTTTCTTGGGCTGCGCCGCCACGACGGTGGTGGATATCCCGGGTAGCGTGTCGTAGGTGACGAACTCGTCGCAGGCGGCGGCCAGCGACTGACTGCTGGCGCCGGCCACGCCGATGCCGACGACATACCGGCCCAGCCGCTTGCAGCGCTGCGCGAGTGCGATGTAGTCGGAATCGCCACCGACGATCACCACGTGGGTCAGGTCGGGCAGCCGGAACATGTCCTCGACCGCATCGACGGCCAGACGGATGTCGGCGCCGTTCTTGCCGTATGCGGCTGCCGGGAAGAGTTGCACCAGATCGACCGCGCGTCCGACCAGCTGGCCGTGATAGCGGGCGTTCACCTGGGCCGACCAATCCGCGTACGCGCGGGTAAGCACCAGGGTGCCGAACGACGACGCGAAATCCATGATCGCGCCCAGGTCGACCGTCGCCGCCCGCAGCCGCTCCGGGTCCAGACCTTTGGCCTTGTCCTTTTGGAAGGTGCCGCGTCCGTGTACTTGGTCATAGCGCGAGATCACGATGTTGTCGAAGTCGAAGTAGACGGCCACTCGGGTCGCGCTGGAATCAGTCATGATCGTCATCGTGCCGTCTGCCACACCCGCACGGCAGCAGAACGGAGTGACAGTGAGCGCGACCAAGCGCCGCACCGCAGCCGTCGTCGGCGTGCACAACACCCGCCAGCGGCGCCGCCTGGACGGCGAAACCTCCCGCAGCCTGGCGGTCAAGGCCATCCGGGGAGCCCTCGACGACGCCGGCCTCAACCTCGAAGACGTGGACGGGATCAGTGCCGGCGCATTGTCCACGGCACTGACCTACGACCTCCGCCTCGGGCCCGCCTGGCAAGGGGTGGGGTTCGGGATCGGCATGATCACCGAGGCCGTCACGGCAATCGAGCACGGCATGGCCGACGTGGTGGTACTCGTCGCCGCCCAGGCGGGGGAGTATCGCGACCATGCGGCCACGGCGCCATGGACCAGACCGGAGAACGAGTTCGTAGCGCCGTGGGGAATGTTCACCGCCGCAGAATTCGCGCTCATCGCCCGACGCCACATGCACGTCTATGGCACGACGCGCGAGCAGCTGTCCATCGTCGCGGCCACCATCCGCAACAACGGCTCGCGAAACCCGGAAGCCGTTTACTACCAACGCGGGCCGTTCACTCCCGACGACATCACCGCGTCACGGCCGATCGCCGAGCCCTTTCACCTGCTCGATTGCGCCACCACCTCCGAGGGAGGCTGCGCCCTGGTGGTGGCAAACCTGGACAAGGTGCAAGTCGCCAGACAGCCGATCTACGTGTTGGGAAGTGGCGCAGATCATTACGGTCCGTCGTATCAGCATCCACCCGCATGGGACCTCGCGGGCCGGCGCGGTGACCACGTCAACGGCGCGGTGGGCGCCCGGGCGGCCGAGCGTGCTTTCGGCCATGCGGGCCTGCGGCGCGACGATGTCGACGTGCTCGAACTCTACGATCCGTTCTCGTTCGAGATCATCCGTCAGCTGGAGGCGTTCGGCTTCTGCGGCCAGGGCGAAGGCGGACCGTTCGTCGCTGACGGTCACATCGCCATCGGCGGCAGCCACCCGGTCACCACCGACGGCGGAACCATGTCCTTCAGTCATGCCGGGAGGAATCCGCAAATGATGCAGCGCGCGATTCGGGCGGTTCAGCAGTTGCGTGGCGAGGCCGGCGCGCTTCAAGTTCCGGATGCACGGATCGCGTTGTGCAGCAACGGGGGAGCGGGTGCCTTGTTCACCACGGTGCTGATTCTCGGAGTCGAACCGCGATGAGTTCGGGCGAGCTTTTGCGGCCGCAGACCGGGCCGGTGCCGCACCCGAGCAGTCCGCTCAGCGCTCCTTTCTGGGACGGATGCCGAGCAGGCGAGCTGCGCTATCAACGTTGTCAGGGGTGCGGCGCCGCCAATTTCCCGCCGGCCGAGCACTGCCGGCAGTGTCTGTCGGCGAATCTAGCCTGGATGCCCAGTGCCGGGGTCGGCGAAATATACAGCTGGACAGTGGTTTACCGGCCGGCGACACCCGAGTTCGAGCCGCCATATGCGCCGGCGATCGTCACGCTGGACGAGGGCTACCAGATGCTGACCGACGTCGTCGGGATGGCACCGGCGGATCTGGCCATCGGCATGCGGGTCCAAGTGCAATTTCACGAGGTCGGCTCTGACCTGACGCTCCCGTATTTCACGCCGCTTAGACCGGTGTCGATCACGGCTGTCACATCTGTCTGTGCGTCGGTTGACACGCGTTGACTCACTAAAAGTGCCCGGGTCTGAGCGACAGGTGTTGCTCGCCGTGCTGTGTGATCTTGATTTAGTGGGCCGGGATATCACTGTTCCGCTGGTCTGCCAGGCTTTTCCTGTTGGTTGCAGGTCGTCGGATCGGGTGGTGTCGGTGAAGCGGTGGATGACTACCTGATTGTGTTGTGCCACAGTGCAAGCCATGGTGGTTCCCTGGGCCCGTGGCTGGGCAGGTGCAGCAGTGGTTTGCGTTGCGGTCGGGTCAGGAGGGCGGGGATGGTGACCAGTGGCGGCTGTAATGTTGCTCTGTGGGCCGTGCCGTGTTGGGCGTCGGCGAGGACTCCGGCGGCGCGCAGCGGGTTGTGGGCGATGGCGGCGCGCAGCGCCCGGGCGGAGTTGGCGCCGAAGCGTCCGGATGGGATGTCGGCCGGGGGTGCCGGTGTCGCGACCTTGCAGGGCGTCGGATAGCGCACCGGGGTCCGCCCGCGCACATCGCCGCGACAAGGGTCGCTAACTTCGGCGAGGGGATTGGCCGACCCCGACTTTGATCCGCGGCTTGGCGATATCGACCTTCTCGTCGAGCAGTCGCGACAGGCCCGTTTGCCCGGCTAGGGTCGTCACCGGCACCAATCCGACACATGACACAAGATTGCCATCATCGAATACTGAACCTGTAGGACACTTGCACTGGAAGTCCACTTCCTCGATATGGGTTGGTTAATTCCTGAAGACCATCAATCATCGCAGCTCAGAGGACACTTTCCCATTCCCACACCCACCACGGCGCCTATTTATCCGTGGATTGAGGCTGAACCGCGTTCGATACGGCCAATCCAGAGCTTAGGTCTGGCCGCAGGTACCGCCCAGGCCCAGCCCGGTCCTATTCCGCTTCATCCCGGCCCCCTCCACACCGACGACAACGGTTGGGGCCCACCGCAGCGGTGGTGCCCAGGGGATCCCTTGCCCGCGACCGGTAATCACGTGACCGACCCGTTTCGTGGCTGGGACATGACGGTATGTCACACCTACTACTACCTCTA
Source organism: Mycobacterium pseudokansasii (assembly GCF_900566075.1). NCBI lineage: Bacteria > Bacillati > Actinomycetota > Actinomycetes > Mycobacteriales > Mycobacteriaceae > Mycobacterium > Mycobacterium pseudokansasii. The sequence continues at coordinate 3,088,994 of NZ_UPHU01000001.1, forward strand.
TCCAAGGATGGGCAATGTGTCCAACATGATCTGGGACGGTGATGACCAGCCACCGAAACCCGCAGGTTCGGGGTACCAACCTCCGCCGCCCCTTCCGCCGGGGTTGTGCTGGCCCACGGATGGACGCTTGATTCCCGTGCCGATTACGTGCCCTTAGACCGTATGTGGTGACTCCTCGCGGAGTGGAGTAGTTGCTGGCCGGGGCCTCGCTCACGCAATCTCGTGGGTACCGGGCGCGGCGGGCGTTGTCGGCGGCGGGGCTGCGCGCTCGCGGCGTCATCCGAGCTGCTTCGCTTGGCGGGTGATCGGGTAAACCGATGCGCGTGACGCACCGAATTTGGCGCGGTTGTTGCGGTTGGACGAGGTTGTGGCGGTGCGGATTCCGAGTGCGGCCGAGGACGCTGTCCGGGATTTGGTCGGCACCCGAGAAGCCGCCCGAGCAGACTTGACGCGGGTCCGACATCGGTTGTCGAAAGTGTCGCTGCATCATGGGATGTCTACTACAACGGCAAGGCGTGGACCGAACGCCACGACCGACGTGCTCGCCGCCGTCAAGTCCAAGCCCCTTCGGGGTTGGGGCGTACAGACAATCATCCGAGTTCAACGGGCATTTTCCGCAATTCGACACCCGCGATTCAGCCCTAGATCGAGGTTTAGTGCATAGCCTTCGGCGGACCACCGACCGAATCCGTAGGTGGCACTGCAGCGATCCCGTGTTGCGGATGTGAGCCGAGTCGGAAGCCCGCCTGTGCGTGTCAAGGTGCCCAACGTATGTGTCGCTCGTAGCCGGGCACTGTTAGTGAGTCAACGAGCACCCCCGAAGTCGGTGACTCGTGTGACTGATGGTGCGCCAGTCACTGTCGCGTCCAACAGCTCGACGGCGTTCTAGGAGGCGTCGCCGCGAAACGCGATCCGGTACGCGGTGCCGCGTGGCTCGCGCACCCACAACATCTCGCCCTCGCTGACGGTTATTCCTTCCCCGATCAACTGGCGCTTGAGCACCTTGTGGGTGGCGGTGCTGGGCAGGTCGGCGGCGATGCGGACGTACCGTGGCCTGGCCTTGGGGGACAGGTCGGGCTGTGCATCCAGGAATGCCTCGAACGAGCCGGGATCGAAGGCGCGGCCCCGGTGCAGCACGACCGCGGCCATCACCTGGTCACCGACATGCTGGTCCGGCACCGCATAGACCGCTACACGGTTGATAGCATTGTGGCGCAACAGGATTCGCTCGACCGGCGCGGCCGCCAGATTCTCGCCGTCGACCCTCATCCAGTCGGCGGTGCGGCCGGCCAGATAGATCCAGCCCTGCGCGTCGCGGTAACCGAGGTCACCGGACCAATACATGCCATGGCGCATGCGTTCGGCGTTGGCGTCGGGATCGTTGTAATAGCCGCTGAAGAAACCCGATCCGGTCGTGTTGACCAATTCGCCCACGGCCTCGTCGGCGTTGAGCAGGGCACCGTGCTCGTCGAAGCGTGCGACGGGGCACTCGGTGACGGTCTCGCTGTTGTACACCGCGACTCCGGGGGCACCTTTGCCGATCGAGCCCGACGGAGTTCCGGGTTCGCGGATCACGATGACCGCGTTTTCGGTCGAGCCGAAGCCGTCTTCGACCTGCACCGCGAAGCGGCGCGCGAACTCCTCGATGTCCTTCTCGTTGGCCTCGTTGCCGAACGCCACCCGCAGCGGATTGTCGGCGTCGTCCTCGCGCTCCGGAGTGGCCAGAATGTACGCCAGCGGCTTGCCGACATAGTTCATGTAGGTGGCGTGGTAGCGGCGGACGTCGGCTAGAAAACTAGTGGCCGAGAACTTGGCCGGCGCGATGGCGGCGCCGGACACCACCGCGGGCGCCCATCCGGCGACTACCGCATTGGAGTGAAACAGCGGCATGGACACATAGCAGGTGTCCTGCTCGGTGAGCGCGAAGCGCTCGGTGAGGCTGCGCCCGGCGAACATCGGCATCAGCTGCGACACCTGCACCGCCTTGGGGCATCCGCTGGTGCCGGAGGTGAAGATCATCATGAACGGGTCCGTCATGTCGACCATGCGATGCGGGACCAACGGACCGGCGGCGGCGACCAGTTCGGCCCACTGCGGTGTCGCGCTGTCGAGAATCCGGGTGCCGGCCAGGTCCAAACCGCGTAGCAGGTCGCGGTGTTCGGCGTCGGTCATCACGATCTGGCAGTCGGCCTTTCTGATGTCGGCGGCCAGCGCCTCGCCGCGGCGGGTGGTGTTCAGGCCGCACAGCACATAGCCGCCCAGTGCGGCCGCGGCCATCTGGGCCAGCATCTCGGGTGTGTTGCCCAGCAGAGCGCCGATGTGCATCGGCCGGCCGGGATCGGCGGCGGCGATCAATGCCGCGGCGCGCGCGGCTGACTCCGCCAGGTACTGGCGCCAAGTCCATTGCAGGTCATGGTATTTCACCGCGACCGACGAATCAGATGCGCGCTTTTGTAACAGCGTTTGGATGGTGTCAGTCATGGCCTGTGGTCCTCCGTTCATGTGGGGCACCCCGTGTGAGCCGGCCGGCGATGCGGCACCGCTCACCATCCCGTCGGCGGCGGACACACCGGTGGCGTGGTCCGAGACCGAGGCCCGGTGCTCCGTTGAGCGCGGGTAAGCCGCGTGCGCACCTTATGCTTGCGCTGATGTCTGAGACAACCACATGCGCGATTATCGGCGGCGGCCCAGCCGGCATGGTCCTCGGCCTGCTCCTGGCCCGGGCTGGTGTCGAGGTCACCCTGCTGGAGAAGCACGGTGACTTCCTACGGGATTTCCGCGGTGACACCGTGCATCCGACGACCCTGCGGCTGCTCGACGAGCTGGGACTGTGGGAGCGTTTCGCGGCGTTGCCCTTCAGCGAGGTTCGCAAGGCCACCCTCGATTCTGGCGGGCATTCGGTGACCTACGTCGACTTCGAGCGACTGCGACAACCCCACCCGTATATCGCAATGGTGCCGCAGTGGGACCTGCTCAACCTGCTCGCCGAGGCGGCTCAGGCCGAGCCGACCTTCACGTTGCGCATGAAGACCGAAGCCACCGGGCTGCTGTGCGAGGGAGGCCGGGTGGTCGGAGTGCGCTACCAGGGGCCCGACGGTCCCGGCGAGTTGCGGGCGGAGCTAACCGTGGCGTGCGATGGTCGCTGGTCGATGGCTCGCCAGCAGGCCGGGCTCAGGGCCCGCGACTATCCGGTGAAGTTCGACGTGTGGTGGTTCAAGCTGCCGTACGAGGACACCGCGCAGTTCTCGTTGCTGCCGCGATTCGGACCGGGCAAGGCCCTCGTGGTGATTCCCCGCCAAGGGTACTTCCAGATCGCCTACCTGGGGCCCAAGGGCGCCGACGCAGCGTTGCGGGAGCGGGGCATCGAGGCGTTCGGCCGCGACGTCGCCGCGCTGGTTCCCGAGGCGGCCGAGTCGGCGGCGGCGCTGACGTCGATGGACGATGTCAAGCACCTCGACGTGAAGGTGAACCGGTTGCGGCGCTGGCACACCGATGGATTGCTGTGCATCGGTGACGCCGCGCACGCGATGTCGCCGCTGGGCGGTGTCGGGATCAACCTGGCGGTGCAGGATGCCGTCGCGGCGGCGACCATATTGGCCGAACCCCTTCTGCGACACCGGATTACCGATCGCGACCTGGCTGCCGTGCGGCGCCGCCGCCTCCTTCCGACCGTGGTGACTCAAACGGTGCAACGGGTATTGCACCGGATGCTGGTCGGCCGACTGCTTGGCGGCAAGGACCCGACCCCGCCGCCGGCATTACTCGCGGTCGTGGACAAATTGCCGTGGCTCTCGATGCTGCCCGCCTACTTTGTCGGCGTGGGGGTGCGGCCCGAGCATGCCCCCGCATTCGCCCGCCGCGGGCCCGGCAACAGCAGCGGTTGACCCTGGATGCACGGCCGGAAACCGTGACGTCGTCGAAGCGCCCGTTAGCAGAGACGAGGTTTGACAACGCCGTCTCTGGGATACTTACTGGATGAACGTCAAGGTAGTCGCTGACTTAGTGCACACGGCGACTGAAGGAGGGACGACACGATGATCGCGAAAAAGTTCGCAGGGAAAGCCGTAATCGCCGCAGCGTTGGGAGCATCCGCGCTCGGATTCGGGGGTGCTGTTGCACAGGCTGACCCGGGGCAGCCGTGGATTCCGCCGGGCCCGCATATCAACGATCGAGGCATTGCAAACCCGTTCCCGCCGGGGCAGGTTCAGCAAGTCTGCCCCTGGCAGGCGCCGCCCGGTCATTGGATCGGGGGCCCGCACGGGTTACCGTGCACCTGACCTTCATGCGGTGAATGGCGAATCTGCGTCCGTAAGCCGGATCGCTTCGTCCACACAACGGGAAACGTCGCGTTGACCGTCGCGGGCACTTAGTGCAATCAACATGCCGGCCGCGGCTTGCTGCCAGGTGAAGGCCTCGGCGCGCCGTCTTGCGCAGGCGCGGCGGCCATGCTCGGGCCGGCTGACGACGCGGCAGACCGCCGCTGCGATGGAGACTGGGTCGTTGTCGGCCGATGCACCGCTGTCTGTGGTGATGATCTCGGCCAGCGCCGACGTGCGCGATACCACAACCGGTGTCCCGCAAGCCATTGATTCCAGTGCGGCCAGCCCGAAAGTCTCGTGCGGTCCGGGTGCCAGGGTCACGTCGGCGCAGGCCAGCAGGGTGGCGACGGCGCGCCGATCGGAGATGAAACCGGTGAACTCGACGGGTAGACCCGCGGCCTGACGTTGCAGTCTGGCGCGCGTCGGACCCTCGCCGACGACTACCAGCCGGGCGTCGACACCGGCGTCACACAATGCGGCGACCGCATCGATGCTGCGATCTGCACGCTTCTCGACCGACAGCCGGCCGCAGTGGACCAGCAGGATCTGTGTGGGTTCGGCGAAACGTTGGCGCACCAGGGAGCTGCGCCGCCGCGGGTGGAAGGTCTGCAGATCGACACCCAGTGGGACGGTGGCGATATTCGTCGCGCCGATGCGGTCGAATTCCGCACGCGCGAACGCGGTGGTGCACACCACGGTGTCGTAGTCGGCAGCGGTTCGACGGTTCGCCACGTCTGCGAATGCCCGGGCCGTGCGTCGGGGAAGCAGCTGGCCGGCAAAGCGATCGAGGCGTTCGTGGGAGATCATGACCGTTGTCACGCCGCGGTCGCGCCCCCAGCGGCCCAATGATCGCAGGGTGAGCCGGTCGGAGACCTCCAGGGCGTCGGGCCGCAGCGTTTCCAGCAACGCCCGCACGGGCCCGGGCAGCACCGCGCGGTAGCCTCCGGTGAATGGAATCAGCTTGGCCGGCAGGGTGATTCGCACGACACCGGTACGCAACCGAGTATGCGTGGCCTGGGCACCGGGAACGATCAGAAATACCTGATGGCCGCGTGCGCAGTATTCCGATCCCAACCGGTCGACGGCAGTCCGGAGCCCGCCGGAACGAGGTCCGTAGAAGTTGGCGACCTGAACGACACGCATACCGTGAGAAAAACGTTCGCTGATGTGCGGTCCGTGAGGTCCGCTCGACCGATGCCTGAACGGTCCATGAACTCCTGCTCAGGACGGCTGCTCAGGAAGACCGGCGGGCTGGCGGCTGCGCCGGTTCGCCGCGATCGGTCCGGGTTTTGCGGCGGGCTGCTCGGATCAGCTGGGCTTTTTGAGGTGCGGCCCCAGCATCTGCTGCCATGCCTTGGACATGTTCTGGAACTCCTCCTCGCAATTGCCGGCCCGGTCCTCCGGGAGGTCGCCGGAGGCGACCATGTTGGCGTTGGCCGCCGGGTCGGACCCGTAGATCCAGCACTCCCAGTTGTACATGCGGGTGATGTCCATGGAGTGCCCGTCCCAGAACGGGAGATCGTTGGCGTCGCCGGACTCCTTGGCGCTCAACTTCCAGTCCTGGGCGGTGTTGGTCGCAATCCGGACACCGTTGGGGTAGGGCTTTCCGTCGGCTCCGGGAGCCAGCAGCATGAACGCCGAGAGCTGGTCGGCCACATCCTCTTCGCGCCCGGTGAACGCGAGCTGGTAGATGGCCAGGGTGGCGTGACCGAGCTCGTGATAGAACCCGGAAGTCGTCGCATCGATCGCGGCGACCACCGGATCCGGATTGCCGCTGTCGGCGAACCGGTGCTCGCTTTGCTGGATGTCCTCGTAGCACAGTGTTATCTCGTTGGTATTGGGGTCCCAATAATCGTTGGGCTCACCACATTGTTTGCCGACAACCCCCACGTCGTGGGGCAGATTCAAAGTGTCGTTGACCTGCTGAGCCACCGCCTCCACCAGTTTCGCGTCCGTCATGAGCTGGCGGCCTTGTTGTGCCTCCGGTGTTTCGGCGTCTTCGTAGCGGGGGTTCATCCGTCCCGAGGAGGCGGGCTCGGTCGTGGTGGCGGTGTTCGAGGCTTGGCTCGATTGGTTTCCCGACGTTGAATTTTCGGCGGCCTGGCTGTTGGTGGACCCGCCACACCCGGCAGTCACGAAAATCGCGGCGAGTGTCGCGAGCGCGGTCGTCGGTCTATTCATCGCGTGGAACCCCTTCCCTCGGAGCAGCCCCGTCTCACGATGCGGTGACCTCGCATCCGGCTTTTCGCTGAACCTCGTGAGACCTGTGAGAACGGTACGACACCCGAGCCATCCCGATGCCGATTTGCGCCCCTGAGCCGAAATGCCGGGACGAGCGTTGGCTGCCAATCGAATTACCGTCGGCGTCGCACCGATGACCGTGTTGTGCAGGCCGAGCTGTCCGGCGACCGCGCTCTCGAGCCCGCCCGGTCCCGGCCGCTAGACCCGTCGCCGGTGATGGCGGACGATCTCTACTATGGCCGCCGACGCCACCGCGACATGGGGCAAGCGAGACGACATGATCGTGCATGCGCAGCTGCCCTACAACGCTGAGCCGCCGGTCGCGGCGCTGGCCGGCAGCGACATCACCCCGATCGATGCGTTCTATGCCCGCAATCACGGCTCTATTCCCGGTATCGCGCCCGCTCAGTGGCGCCTGACGGTCAGCGGTTGCCTCGACAAACCGCTGATGCTGACCTACGACCGGCTGATCAACGATTTCCCGCGCCACAGTGTGGTGGCGACGTTGGCGTGTGCGGGTAATCGGCGCGCCGAGTTGCTGCGCGTGCGAGCGATCCCGGGTAAGGAGCCCTGGCAGCACGGTGCGATCTCGACGGCACAGTGGTATGGCGCGCGCCTGGCCGACATCCTCGGCGCGGCCCGGACCCACGTCGAAGATGGGCTGCACGTCGCCTTCGATGCTCCCGACATAGCCCCGGAGGCCCGGCCCGTCCAGACCTATGGCGGTTCCATCCCGTTGCGCAAGGCGATGTCGCAGGAAGTGCTGCTGGCGTGGCAGATGAACTCCGAATTGTTGCCACCTGCCCACGGCGGCCCGGTTCGGGTGGTGGTGCCGGGATACATCGGCGCCCGCAGTGTCAAGTGGGTCACTGCGATTACCGTGCAACCCGGCCCGTCGGAGAACTACTTCCAGGCGTATGACTACCGGATCCTGCCGCCCGACGCCGACCCCGCCACCGCTGCTGCGGAAGAAGGCATTCCGCTCTCGACGCTGGCGCTCAATTGCGACATTCTGCAACCCGTCGACGGTGCCGTCGTCGCCGCCGGCGCGCTGACAATCCGCGGCTACGGCATCGCCGGCGACGGTCACCGCGTCGCGCGCATCGACATATCGCTCGACCAAGGGCACACCTGGCGCCAAGCCGAGCTGCACCCGGCGCCCGGCACATGGTCATGGCGGCCGTGGTCATCGACTGTCGACGTCGAGCCCGGCGGGCTGCATATCACCGCTCGCGCGTGGGACGACACCGGGACGCTGCAGCCGCAATCGCCGGCGTCCCTGTGGAATCCGGGCGGCTACGGCAACAACGCCTGGGCCAGCGTCGCATGCGTGGTGCGGTAGCTCGGCGCCGACGCGGCGAGGCGGCCGTTGTCGGCTCAGCTCGCCGCTCGCGCCGTCCGGCGCCCGGTCCCGAGACTGTCACCCCGCCGGTGCCGATGTCGACCGGGTCCGGCATGCCGTGAACGGTTCCCTCCAGTGCGCCCTTTCGTCGGTTCAGTGCGCTTGTCGCGGCGGCGGGATCTCGGCCGCCGTTGCCGCTGCGGCTACTGCCGAAACGATTCTCATCGCGCGGCTCGATCGGCTCAGGGCTCTGACAACAGCAACATGACCCGCCCGTCGGCCGACGGCGCGGGAAAGGCGTTTTCGCTGAATCCGTAGTACTTGCGCTGGGTCGCGGTCACGGCGTCGATCACTTTGCCGGTCGCACTGAGTTCGCCGTGGTGGACGCGGGCCATCATGCCCTTGAAATCCGGCACCGCCATCGAGTCGGCGAGCAGCAGCGCCTCACCGCCGGTCGGCAGCGTCACCAGAATCCCCGCGCCGGCGTAGTTGTTGCCGCCGCGGCCGGTGCCTTGCGGCGCCCAGTAGACGGGCGCGGACGCCACTTTGCCTGTTACGCGCCGATATTGTCCGGGATACTGCGTGTCGGCAACGGTGACGACAGGCAAGGCGGCGATGGTGCGCTTCTCCTTCAGCCACATGGCGCCGAGCGGGATGCACACGATCGCATACATCAGCGCCACCAGAACCAGCACGGGTTTCCAGGCGACTTCCCAGCCGAGCCGGCGTGGCGAGATCGGCAGGCCCCGCAGTTGCTCGTCCAGTCGGCGGCGGCCGACACGGAATACGTACCAGGCCAATATTCGCGCCAGCGCCATGCAGGCAAGGATGATCAGCCCGACAATCCCGCACGTCCGGAAGTAGAAGGTGCTGTCGCCCTGGTTGACGGTCGCCGCGACCATCACGGCGGGAATTGGTGCGGTCAGCAGCAGCAGCAGTGCATAAGAGGGGTGGCTGGTCAGGAAGGGATAGGTCACCGTCCAGGCTCGGTTTCCGCCGTAGCCGGTGAACGCTCCGATGTCGGCGTGCACCGTGGGCGTCCACGAACCCTGGGCGATACGCGGCTTCACCAGGGAGCGCACGAACAAGAACCCGAAGACGAGGGCGACAACCAAGGCTCCCCAGAATGTCGCGTCGAGCCGCTCGCCGGTCCCGGGCACACCGAAGGCGCCATGGATGTCGATGACTTTGCCGATGAAGAAGGTCAATGGCATGACGAAGAACAGCTCCAGCAACCAGACCTGGATCAGCTGCGGAATACGGGAGCCGATTCGGTCGAAGGCCAGCACGCGTTGCCAAAGGAACCGCAAGACGCCCATGACCGGGCACCCTATCTACTCCGGAATTGCCGGAAGCGGCATTTCGCTGATCAGAACCGATCCGCTAGGTGACCCGGGCGGATCAGTACCGATAGCCGGTACTGGTGCCCAGGACCTCCACCGCCGCGTTGATGTTCGGGATGACCGTCGGCCCGTACCGGCTGACGATCTGTCCCAGTGCGCGCGAGACGTGCGGACCAACGGCGTCGGCGGCCAGGATGTCCTCGGCGATGACGATGCCGTTCACCATGTGTGCGGCCAGCAGCCGACCGTCGTGGGCAACCTCATAACGCCAATCACCGATCTGGATTCGCTCCGGGTTCGATCGGAACAGGCCACGCCGAGCGGCGGTGTGAATCACCCCCGGAAGGTTGGCGAAAACGTTGACCACCAAGGCGACCCCACCGGGGCCGGCGAGCGCGGCCCCGATGGTCCGGCTCACCTGCTCGGCGTCGAAATGGGTCATCAGTTGTCCATCGGCAACACGAACGACGGCGTGATGGTTTCCCCGCTGCCGGTGCGGCGTACCGCGGTTCCGGCCGTGTAGTACTCGACCGTGTGCAGGCCCCAGGCATAGTTGGAGATCGCGAAATGCACCCCTACGACGCCGGTTGCGCCGTCTCGTTCCGCTTCGCTTTGCATACGTGACATCGCCAGTTCTCGAGCTTGGTAGTTGCCCTGGGTCCACTGCGGCATCTCCATATTGCGGCCGATCTGTTTCAGCGTCTGCATGAACCCCTGCACGGCGATGTGGAACACGCAGTTTCCCATCACGAAGGCGACCGGGGTGAACCCCGATCGCAGCAGCGTCACCATGTCCTGCCCGGACAGGTGGCTGGAGAATGCTTGCCCGTTGGGACGCCGAAATGCCCCGGGCTTGGCGGTGTAGCGCACCGCCGTGCCGACCGCCATGAACTCCAGATGCTCGCCGCCCTCACCGTGATGACGCCAGTTGAGCCGGACACCGACGATCCCGTCCGCCTTGAGTGCATCGGCTTCGGCCTGCATGCGCGCCATCGCATTCCAGCGCGCCCGATAGGTCGCCTCGGTGAGTACGCCCAATTCCTGCTGCTGCCGCATGCCACTGAACTGGAAGCCGACGTGATAGACCGAGACACCCATGACCAGCTCGATGGGTTCGAACCCGGCGCCGTGCAACAGCGCGAACTCGTTGATCGACAAGTCGGACGTGAACGACTTTTCGGCGTGCGACAAACGATCGCTGGCCACCGGATCGAGCGAGCCTGGTTGCATGTGCAGGTGTCCCTTCTGTGGTTTGCGTCAGCGTACGACGAGTCCAGCGCCAGCGTCTGTGATATCCGCCTCCGATGCTCCCGCGCCGGTCGTTCGATCCCCGCGTGTGGCGGCGTGCGGCGACGGCATGCGGGGCCGGTTCTCGTCGTAATGTTCTTGTGCCGCAAGCGATTCAGTAACCACCCACGCTGGCGTTCAACAGGACAGTGTGATCGCCCGTTCCGGGCAGTTTTCGGCGCCCATCACCGCGTGCCGCTCCAGTTCGCCCGAGACTTCCGCGACCCGCAGGATGGAGTGTCCGACCTCGTCGGCGTCGAAGACATCCGGCGCCAGGGTGTAGCAGCGTCCGTGCCCGGTGCAGCGATCACGATCGACCGAGACGCGCGTCATAGCGCGACCGGGAACGTCAGGGGCAATGCTTCCACCGACCGCAGGGCGGCGGTGTAGACCAGCCGGGTGCCGGGTTTGATGTCGTAATCCGGGATGCGGCGGTGGAATTCGCGCAACGCCACCCGCAGCTCCATGCGCGCCAGGTGGGAGCCGAGGCACCGGTGCGGGCCGCCGCCGAAAGCGCGGTGCCGGTTCGGGTTGCGGTTGAAGTCCACCAGGTCGGGATCGGGGAACTCCGCCGGGTCGGTGTTGGCCGCGCCGAGCAACGGGCTGACCCGTTCGCCCTTGCTGATCGGGCAGCCCCCCACTTCGACGTCTTGCATGGCCACCCGGGCGACCCCGGGAACCGGAGTCTCCCAGCGCAACAGCTCCTCGACCGCATGCGGCAGGATGTCGGGCTGCCCGATGAGTTGACAACGATGCTCGGGGTGTCGGGCCAGGTAGACGAAGAAGCAGTCGAGCGAGTCGGTGACCGTGTCCAGGCCCGCGATCAGGAAAAGGAAGCAGATGTCGAGCAGTTCCTCGCGGGATAGCCGTTGGCCGGCAACCTGCCCTTTGAACGTGGCCGCGATCATCGCGGACAGCACGTCGTCGCGCGGGTTGGCGATGTGGTCGTCGATAGCGCGGTCGAAGTATTCGTAGATCTGTTGCGCTACGGCCGCCGAAGCGTCGTGGCGGTCGTCGTAGCCGGTGGAACCCGCGGGGCGGATCACGCCGTCCTTCCACTCCAGGAATTTGTCGAGGTCTTCCAGGGGAAGGCCCAGCAGCTGCAGGAAGACGGTGCACGGCAGCGGCACCGCGAACTCGGCATGAAAGTCGCATTCACCCCGGCCGGCGAACCGGTCGATCATCTCGTTCACCAGCGCGGTGACGTGGGGTTCACGCCGAGCCATCTCCCGGGGCGTGAACAGCGGATCGAGGATACGGCGGTACTTGGCGTGTTCGGGCGGGTCGATTTGCAGCGGGATCAGTGGCCGCAGGTTGCCGAGATCGACGGCATCCATGTTGGAGGAGAACAGGTCGGTGCGTTTGAGCGCCATCTCGATGTCGGCGAGCCGGCTCAGAACCACCGCCTGCGGCGCCCGGAACACCGGAGTCGACTCGCGCAGTGCCTTGTACATGGGTTGTGGTTCGGCGATGCCGGTAACCGCCTGGTCGACATACCCCTCGGTTTCTGTCATGCAGATAGCGTGGCACCGGCGCCGGGAGCGGGGCAATGCCTGCCGACCCTTTATATTGCAAAAATACGTAACTTACCGATGTTAGGTTCGGCGCTGCCGTGCTCACCCGGAAGCCGGTTCGTGTGACTGGCCGCCGTGGCGTTTGCGTGTCAGTGACGTGGCGCTGCGCACCGCGCCGCGCACCGTGTAAGCGGCCGCCACCACCGACAGCACGATCAGCAGGATGAACGTCGGCAGCCAGTTGCTGCGGCTGTGGTTGACTTCCCACCAGATGATCGTGAACAGCAGCGCGCACAGCAGCAGCACGATGTCGCGCCAGTTGCCCTGGTAGGACATTGCGGCTTTACGCAGCGCGCGACTCCGGTCGGCGGCGTCCACCAGATCATCGATGCGTTCGTTGATCGTGCGTTCCAGATCGGCGCGTTGCGGGGCGTCGGCGGGGAGCCGGTCGAGCAGGTCCATGTCCTGCTTGAGCTGGCCGCGAAAGTCGGCGCCCTTGAATTGCCCGGCCGCAACGGCGAGCATGACACCGCCGAAGACGGGCGCACTGCCCAACGCAAGCTCTCGCAGACCCGACACCTGCATTCCTCCTTCGGGCACTGACCGCCAGCTGCGCATTGCCGGGCCAGAACGGAGGCGGCAACCGCGGCACTCTCGGCCGGTCGAGAGCCGTTTACGTGATCCGAGCAGGACTATAGGCGCTGAGCGGTCAGTTCGCGCTCCCGGGTTGTGGCCGGTAACCGGGGCCCGGCATCGACCGTGGCGTCGACGACGGACGTCGCGAATCCCGGGGCTCAGCCCACCTCCCGGCAGCCTGGCACCTGAGAGCCATCGAAGGCCAAATCGCCTCAACGGCAAGGTGTTTGAAATCCCGCGGTGCCCAAAACCGATGGCCGCAGCGCGCGTCGCGCCGGCAAGAATTCGCTGGCGTGCGGTGCTAGCCGCGCGATGAGCGCAGCCACTAACATCGCATGAATGGCTGAAGCGGGCGTAGCGGGGCGGCGTGCCAACAAGCGGGGCCTGGCGACGCGGGAGAGCATGCTCGAGGCCGCGATACGGTCGCTGGCCTCCGGAGACCCCGCAGCCGCGTCGGCCAATCGCATCGCCAAAGACAGCGGCGCTACCTGGGGCGCGGTCAAGTACCAATTCGGCGATATCGACGGGTTCTGGGCCGCAGTGCTGCACCGCACCGCGCAGCGACGCGGCGAGTTGCCGTCGAATGCCATCTCCGGCGGTCCGCTGCACGAGCGGGTCTCGGTCATCATCGACACCTTGTACGAGGGGCTGACCTCCAGCGATTCCCGGGCGATCGAGACGCTTCGCCGAGCACTGCCCAACAACCGCGCCGAACTTGAGCGGCACTATCCCCGAACCGCTGCCGAGCTGGCGTCCTGGCACCAAAGCTGGGCGATGGCCTGCCAGAAGGCATTCGCGGATCTGGATGTCGATCCTGACCGGGTACGCGAGGTAGCCACGTTCATCCCGGGAGCCATGCGCGGCATCACCTCCGAAAGACAGCTGGGCACCTACTCCGACCTCGACCAAGCCCGCCGAGGGTTGACCAACGCCATCGTCGCTTACCTGGGAAATGCTGGGGCACAATGCTTTTCCTGAGTGCGACAACCTTGCCGGTATTTTTTCGCGGTTGGCGATCCGTATGGACCGTCGGCATGGCCGGTGCGCCAGGGTATCTGGACATCGGGCCGGTGTAAGAGCTTGTGGCCGAGCAGGATCGCCGCCGCTGGGACGAGCGCTACACCGACCTGGGAGCGCCGGCGCCCGGCGCCGTCGGACCGCCCGGCGCCTTCGTGGGTCACACGGACGTATTCCCTACCGCGGGAAAGGCGTTCGATCTGGCCTGCGGTCCGGGACTGGGCGCGGTCTGGTTAGCACACCGAGGGTTAGAGGTGTGGGGAGTGGACGTCTCTCCGGTAGCGATTGGCCAGGCACGGGATTTGGCCGCGCATTGCGGGGTCGCCGATCGCTGTCGATTCGATGTTGTCGACCTGGATGCGGGTTTACCGCCGGGGCCACCCGTCGACGTGATCGTCTGCCATAAGTTCCTGGATCCCCGCCTGGACCGGCCGATCGTCGCACGCTTGGCACCGGGCGGGTTGCTGGCCATCGCCGTGCTCAGTGAGGTCGGCGCGGCTGCGGGTCCCTTCCGCGCCGGGCGGGGCCAGCTGCGGGCGGCATTTGCCGGACTGGACGTGATTGCCGCTGGGGAAGGCCAGGGGCAGGCCTGGCTGTTGGCACGGGCCTAACCGTCAGGCTCGGTGGGCCGCAACTGCGCAATCTCTTGTGCTGCAGTGATATCAGCGCCCTAGTCGCAACTTTCGGGTGCCAGGTGGTGCCGCGGCGACGGCCTCGGCAAACCCGGTCCGGATGTCCTCGGCGGCAACGGCGCCGGCGGCGGCCGGGGAACATGGCGGTGCTTTTCGCCGAATCCACCGCCAACGATCGAAAACTATGCGAACCTGAACCGATATTGCGCGGAGCAACATCAGGGGGCAGCCATGTCCGAGCTTTTCCCGGCCTACCGGGCTAGTTGGGAAACCGATCAACATCGCGAGCTGCGCAAGTACGCTGCCGAGTTCCTGCTCAAGGAGTCCACCCCCAACCAAGAACGCTGGGCCCGCGAGCATCAGGTCGATCGTGAGTATTGGAACAAGCTGGGCGACGCGGGGTTGCTCGGGCTGGACCTGCCCGAGCGGTTCGGCGGCGCCGGTGGCGATTTCGGTTATTCCGCGGTTTTCGCCGAAGAGCAGGCACTGGCGCACGATACCTCCTCGGGGTGGGCGGTGCACTCACCGATCGCCGCGCACTACCTCAACGCCTACGGCACTGAGGAACAGAAGCAACGTTGGCTGCCCGGGGTCATCAGCGGCGACGCCGTGCTGGCGATCGCGATGACCGAGCCCGGCGCCGGCTCCGACCTGCAGGGGATCCGCACCACCGCCGTCCGCGACGGCTCACACTATGTGATCAACGGTTCGAAGACCTTCATTTCCAACGGAACTCACTGTGATCTGCTGATCATCGTCACCAAGACGGATCCGGCGGCCGGCGCGGCCGGGGTTTCCCTGATCGTCGCCGAGACCGACGAGAATCTGCACGGCTTCGAGCGTGGCCGGGTCCTGGAAAAGATCGGCCAGCATGGCCAGGACACCCGGGAGTTGTTCTTCTCGGACATGCGCGTGCCGGCGGCAAACCTGCTCGGCGACAACGAGGGGCTGGGCTTCTACCAGCTGATGGAGCAGCTGGCCCGGGAGCGACTGGTCATCGCCTCGCAGTGCGCCGGTTTGGCCGAATGCGCGGTGCTCGAGGCGATCCGCTACACCAGGCAGCGGGAGGCATTCGGGCGCCCGCTGATCAAGTTCCAGCACAGCAGGTTTGAGTTGGCGCAGCTCAAGGCCGAGACGCTGTCGATCAAGACGACCGTCGACCACTGCGTGCAGCAGTACATCGACGGCAACAACGACCCGGCCACGGCGTCGATGGCCAAGCTGATCGCCGCGGACAAGGCGGTCGACATCGTCGATCGGTGCCTGCAGTTCTTCGGCGGCTACGGCTACATGATGGAATACCCCATCGCGCGCGCCTATGCGGCCGCACGAGTGACCAAGATCTACGGCGGCACAAGCGAAATCATGAAAGAGATCATCAGCCGTTCGCTGTAGGCGGCGCTCGGCTGTTCACGCGTCCGGTACTGTCACCAGCATGGAACGGCGCGTCCTCGAAGCGATCATCTACGAACGCGAACCGCCGATCGCGCGGATCATCCTGAATCGGGTCGACAAGGCCAACACCAAGGATGCGGTCCTGGTCACCGAAGTCGATGCCTGCCTGCATGAGGCCGACCGCGATAGAGAGATCAAAGTCGTCATTCTGAAGGCCAACGGCAAGGGCTTCTGCGGCGGGCACGTGGCGCGTTGGGATCCGGACGAAAACCCCTACCCGGATTTCGGCAATACCTTCGAGGACCTGTACAAGGGCACCGCCGACCTGTTCCTGTGGCCCACCCTGTACCTGTGGGAGTTCCCCAAGCCGACGATCTCCCAGATCCACGGCTACTGCATGGGCGGCGGCATCTATCTGGGCCTGTTGACCGACTTCTGCGTCGCCTCCGAGGACGCGTATTTCCAGATGCCGCTTGCCCAAAGCCTGGGAGAGCCCGGCGGGCACACCATGATCGAGCCGTGGTTGCTGATGAACTGGCACCGCACCATGGACTGGCTGCTGCTGGCGCCGACCCTGTCGGCGCAACAGGCCCTCGACTGGGGTCTGCTCAACCGGGTGGTGCCCCGCGAGGACCTGGAAGCCACCGTCGAGGAGATGGCGCGCAAGATCGCGCAGATCCCGCTCACGACGCTGATGGCGGTGAAGAACAACGTGAAGCGGGCCTGGGAACTGATGGGAATGCGGGTGCACCTGCAGGTCAGCCATATTCTGACCAACATGGTCGGCGCCGCATCCGATGTTCAGGCGCGTCGGGCCGAGCTGATGCAGTCCGGAATGAAGCCGCGCGATTTCGTCGCCGGCGACGACTCCTAGCGCGAGCAGACACAGAATCGCATTGCGCGGGCCTTCGGCGTGCGATTCTCTGTCTGCTCGCGCAGCCAACTAGCGGGCGGCGGCGTGCCGGGCGGCAACATAGCCGAACACCATCGAGTTCGCAATGCTCGCTCCGGCCCCAGGATACGTTCGTCCCATCACCGTCGCGGTGGTGTTGCCGGTGGCGTAAAGGCCCTCGATCACCCGGTCGTGCTCGTCGAGAACCTGGGCGTGCTCGTTGGTGATCACACCTCCGCAGGTGCCGACGTCCGCCGGAAACACTCTGGTTGCGTAGTAGGGCGCGCGGTTGAGCGGGCCGAGGGCGGCGTTGGGCCGATATCCGGGATCGCCCAGGCAGGTGTTGTAGGCCGACTGACCGCGGCCGAAGTCGGGATCAAGGCCCTGGGCCGCAAAGTGGTTGAACCGCTGAATCGTTCGCGTCAGCGCATCGACGGGCACACCGATCTGGCGGGCCAGGTCGCCGATGGTGTCACCGCGCTTGACGGCGCCGCTGTCGATGAATTCGGGCGGCAGGCGTCGGTTGAGCGGGTTGGTGCCCGTGACGTACCGGCGGATGTAGCCGTGGTCGAAGATCATCCAGCACGGCACCGCCTTGGCGGCGTACATCGCCTTGCCCACTTCGACGTAGGAGTTCGACTCGTTGCAGAACCGCCGGCCGGCCAAGTCGACGTAGACGGCTCCCGGCCGTTGTCGTCCCGAGCCCAGCGACGCCGCCGCCGCACCGCCGTTGGCAATGAACACCGAAGGGAGCCACCACGCTTCGTCCAGCAGGCCGGTTTGCGCGCCCAACCGCACCGCGGCGCGCAGCACCTCTCCGGTGTCGCCGGCATTGGCGATCGACCACTTACCGTCGTTGGGCTGATCGCCACTGTATTGCCGTCGCATCTCGGCGTTGTGGCCAAAGCCGCCGGCCGCCAACAGGACTCCCTTGCGCGCCTCGATACCGACCGGAATACCGTCGCGGATGACGCGCGCCCCGACCACCCGGCCGTCCTCGACGATCAGGTCCTCCATGGCGGCGTTGGTCCACAACGTGGGCCGGCCATCGCTGAGGTCAAGCAGCACCTTGAGCATCTGGCCGATCAATGATGCTCCGTTGGTGAGGATTTGGCGGCCGCGGACCCGGGCGGCGCGGGTGCGCAGAAACACTCGGGCTGCTACGGCGAAGGCACGTGTCGACCGGTTGAAGTACTGCAGCGAGCGCAACTCGTTGGTCAGCACCACGTAGCCGTAATTCTTGGCCAGCGGCGGCTGCAGCTTGTCGCCCCAGGCCCCCAGGACAGCAGCGTCGAACGGAACTCCCTCGACGGCACGGCCGGCGGCGTTGCCGCCCTGATGATTCGGGTAGTAGTCGCTCCAGCCGGCGCAACGGATCAGCCGAACACCTTTGTGGACAAGAAAATCGAGCATCTCGTAGCCCGCTGACAGGAACGTCTCCCGGCGGGCAGCCGAAGACGCCGCGCCGATGTCGCCGACCACGTCGGCAAGGTAGGCCAGACCGTCTTCGTAGGTGTCGGCGATGCCGTCGGCCCGCATCAGCGGGTTGTTCGGCAGCCAGACGATACCGCCGGAAAGACCCGTCGAGCCGCCGACCAGGTGCTGCTTCTCGACGATGAGCGGCTCGAGCCCGCGGTCGAGTGCGGCCAGCCCCGCCACCATGCCGCCCCCGCCGCTTCCTGCGATGAGCAGGTCGACCGAGCGGTCCCACCGCGCGCTCATTGTGCCGCCGAAACGCCCGCAGCGAGGCCCAAATCGGCGATCGGCACGTCGATGGTGGTGTTGGTCTGCGCAATCGCGGGCAGCAGCGTGTCGTAGGGCAACCCGGCCAGGAATCCGTCGATGACCCGCTCGAAGTTCGAGATCAGCCCTTCGATCTGGTTCGACAACCGCATGTACTCGAAACCCTTGGAGCGCAGCCCTTTCTGCTGCCGCGGCAGGTTGGAGAAGTCCTGCGCGGGAATTGGCGGCCAGCTCGGGTCATCGGGCGCCATCGGTTCCGGTGGGGTGGGCTTGCCGGTGACCTGATCGGGCGGAATCCGGATGAGCGACCAGATCTCGAACAACGTCTCCTCCGGCCCCAGCGGACGAACCCGGTACGAGGAAGCGCTGCTGTATTGCGGCAACAGGAAGTAATGCGGAAAGCCGAACCCGATCGCGTCGACAATGCCGCGGCGCGCCAACTCGTTGAGGTCGGGAACATCGCATCCGCGGGCGCGATGCCAGGCGACGACGGCGTCGTTGAGCGTGGCGCGCCAGGCAGTCATCGCCTCGGCGGGATCGTCCGGCAACTCGACGTTCTGCAGGCCTTCGGCGATGCGGATGTCGTTGGCGTGGGTCATGCCGCCCATGCCCGCGCCGAGGGTCCGCATAAAATACAGGCTGCTGGCGATGACCGGGCGTGTGCCCGGCGCGGACGTACCGTTGCCCTGCGCCGACGGCAGCAGCTGCGGATGGGTCTGCGGCACGTGATAGCCCTCCATGAACGCCGCCGTGGCCAGCTTCCAATTCACCGGAAGCCGGCACGACAGCCACCACTCGGTGCGCAGCGACTCGACCTTCCAGGCGTCGTAGATCGAGGCGAAAGGCTCCAGGCAGGCGCGCAACGCGGGTGCGGCGTCGTCGAGGTTGATCCACGCGCACCCGCCCCACAGTTCGCACCGGACCGACACCAGCTGAAGATCCTGCGGGCACAGGTTGTGCTCGCCGAACACCTCCGGCCGGGCCACATAGGTGTTGCGTCCGTCGATGGCCCAGCACCAGCCGTGGAAGGGGCACACGAAGGTGCGCCGGAATCCGTTGCCCTCCACCAGCTTTACCCCGCGGTGCCGGCAGGCGTTGTGATAGGCCCGCACGTTGTCGGCATCCACCCGCACCACGATGATCGACTCGTCGAGGATCTGGTACTCCACGAAGTCGCCCGGCTGGGGGATCTCTTCGAGCCGGCAGGCCATCTGCCACACGCGTGGCCAGAACTTCTCGGCCTCCAGCGCGTAGAACTCGGCGTCGTAGTAGCGCTGCTTGGGGATCCGGTCGGCGGTCTGGACCGCCCATGGCACCGGCAGCGGTGTCCAGTTCACCTCAATGTTCACCATCTGGCTTCCCTCGCTCACATGATTCGCGACGTGCGGCCTTGCCAATACCGTTCGCGGATGCGCCTTTTGTACAGCTTTCCGTTGGGGTCGCGGGGCAGCTTCGCGGTGAAGTCGACGCTGCGCGGGCACTTGTAGCCGGCCAGGTGCGTTCGGCAGTAGTCGATCAGCTCGGCCTCCAGCTCGGGTCCCGCCCCAACCTCGTCCACCGGCTGCACCACGGCCTTGACCTCCTCGCCGTATTCATCGTTGGGAACGCCGAACACCGCGGCGTCGACGAGCTTGGGGTGCATCACCAACAGGTTCTCCGCCTCCTGCGGATAGATGTTGACCCCGCCGGAGACAACCATGAACGTCGAGCGGTCGGTGAGATAGAGGTATCCGTCCTCGTCCACATAACCCATGTCGCCCAGCGAGCGCCAACCGCGGTCGTTGCGCACCGACGCGGTCTTGACCGGATCTTTGAAGTACTCGAACTGCGGGCCGCCCTCGAAAAAGAGTTCACCGCAGTGCCCGACGGGAAGCTCGGTTCCGTCGTCGCCGAGGACATGGACCGGGCTCAATGGTTTGCCGACCGAACCCGGGTGGGCGAGCCACTCCCGCGGGCCGATCGTGGTTCCGGCGAATCCCTCTGTGCCCCCATAGTATTCGTGGATGATCGGCCCGAACCAGGCCATCATTCGGTGCTTGACGTCGACCGGGCAGGGCGCGGCCGCGTGCAGCACGCACTGCAGGCTGGAAACGTCATACGCGCGCCGCACCTCCTCGGGCAGCTTGAGCATGCGCACGAACATCGTCGGCACGAACTGGGCGTGGGTGACCCGATGGGTCTCGATCAGCCGCAGTACCGTCTCGGCGTCGAACTTGCCCATGAGGACGACGGTGGCCCCGACGCGGTGGACCGCCATGGCATAGTTCACCCCGGCGGCGTGATAGAGCGGCGCGGGGGACAGGTACACGCTGGCCGGGCGCAGGGCGTAGCGCCGGGTGAGCGCCATCTCCAGAACCGCCTGAGCCCAGGAACCGTTGGCGGTGGGCAGGCCGCGGCGCACCGCCTTGGGCCGGCCGGTGGTGCCCGACGAATACAGCATCTCGCTGCCGTCGGACGCCGGGAAATCGTCGCCGGCGCCGGCCAGCGCGTCGAGGTAGGAATGCCAGCCGGGTATCGACCCGCCGACGCAGACCGGGACGCGGCTGCTGTCGGCCAGCTTGCCCGCCAGGTCGGCAAAAGCCGAGTCGAGGAACACCGCCCGGGCCTCGCAATCGTCGACGATGTAGGCCACCTCGTCCAAGGTGAGGTGGGTGTTCACCGGCGTGTAGTAGAGCCCGGAAAGCTGGCAGCCCCAGGTGATTTCGAGAAACTCCGGGCGATTCGACAGCAGCAGGGCCACACCGTCGCCGCGCCTGAACCCCGCTTCGTGCAGCAGCGCGGCGACGCGGCGGCTGCGGGCATGCAACTCCGCATACGAGATGCCCGCCCCGTCACCCACGACAAGTGCCGGTGCTGCGCTACTGGCGTGGTCGGTCAGGTTCATCGGTGTCGGTTCGCCACGACGTCATGTGGCCGGAGCGCCGTCGGTCGACTCCGCCGCGGTCGCCTGGCGGCGCGCCATCTCGGCGGGCTTGATCTTGCCCTTCAGCACCTGCTGCACCAGAGCCTGTACGTCGGCGCTGATCGACGCCAGCGCCACCAGGTCATTGGAGCTTTGCCAGTGCACCCGCATGCCCATCAGCTCCCAGGCGCGTTTGATGTTGGCCTTGGTCGCCAACAGCGTCGTCAGCGGAGCCTGCGCGATGTGCCGCGCGATCGCCTCCACCCGGGCGTCGAGTTGATCGCGGGGGACCACCTCGTTGACCAGACCCACCGCCAACGCCTTCTGCGCGTCGATGACTTCGTTCAGGTACAGGTAATACGATGCCCGCCGCCAATTCATGAACACCCAGGGTTCGATCGAGCATTCGCCCGACGGCATGCCGAAGCCCTGCAGCGGTGGGTACTGAAAGTAGGCGTCCTCGGCGGCGATGACGATATCGGTGGTCAACCCGTAGTGCGTGCCCCCGCCCACGCAGTAGCCGTGGACCTGGGCAATCGTCGGTTTGGCGAACTCCCACAAATTGAGCACCGGCTTGACGAACAAGTCGGACTGCGGCTTCCACGGCGTGCCCATCACCTTTGCACCCTCGACGAACGCCGGATAGTCGACCGCGTTGTTGCCGATCGCGTGTCCCGAGCAGAAACCCTTGCCGTTGGCCTTGAGGATCAGCACCTTGATGTCGTAATCGCGGTCCGCGTCGGCCAGCGCGGCGTCGACCTCCTCGGCAAGTTTCTGGTCCTGGGCGTTGGCCTTCTCGGGCCAGTTCAGCGTGACCCGCGCTATCGCGCCGGTCTTCTCGTAGATGATGCGTTCGCGAGTTTCCTTGAGGTCCATGCCTTCTCCTGGGTTATGAGGTGATGACGCCGATCTGAACGCCGATGTCGTAGGTCCCACCGGCGGCCGCGGTCCACTGCACGGTGCCGGACGCGCCGGCCTCGACTTCCTGTTCGGCCTTCTCGGTTGCGACGACGTAGATCGGGGTGCCCTCCTCGACATGCTGGCCGCTTTCGACGAGCAGTTCGACGAGTTCGGCCTCGGACACCGCGACCGACACGCGCGGGATGCGAATGACGAAGTCAGCCATGCACTCCCGTCCTGTTCAGGGTCCGCTGCGCGGCCGTGACGATTCGTGCCGGCGAGGGATACACCTGCGCCTCCAGCGCGGCGGCGGCCGGGTTGGGGACGAACCGCGCACCGACCCGCTCCACGGGCGCCGCGAGTTCGCCGAACAGTTGCGATTGCAGGATCGCGGCGATCTCCGCCCCGGGCCCGCCGAATTGCACCGCGTCGTGCACCACGACGGCTCGTCTTGTGCGACGGACGGATTCGACGACGGTCTCGACATCGAGCGGCACCAGGGTGCGCAGGTCGACGACGTCGGCGCTGACCCCCTGTTCCTGCAGGGTGGCCGCGGCCGCGAGCGCGTCGTGCACACTGCGCCCGTAGCCGATCAGGCTCACGTCGGTGCCCGTCCGCTTGATATCGGCCTGACCCAACGGGATCGAGAAACCCGGGTCGACGGGGACGGGTCCGCGTTTGCTTTGCAGGCGGATGGTTTCGACGAACAGGCACGGGTCCTCGTCGAAGATCGCGGCGGTCAGCAGGCC
Source organism: Mycobacterium pseudokansasii (assembly GCF_900566075.1). Taxonomy (NCBI): domain Bacteria; kingdom Bacillati; phylum Actinomycetota; class Actinomycetes; order Mycobacteriales; family Mycobacteriaceae; genus Mycobacterium; species Mycobacterium pseudokansasii. The sequence goes on from NZ_UPHU01000001.1 coordinate 3,111,906, forward strand.
CTTGCCATCCCGCGGGGTGGACGGCACGATCACCTTCATCCCGGGGATGTGCATGAACCACGCCTCCAACGTCTGCGAATGCGTGGCGCCGGTGCCCAATCCGGCGTATACCTGGGTCCGTACGGTGATCGGCGCCGTGGTGCGTCCGCCCGTCATGAAGCGCAGCTTGGCGGCATGGTTGATCAACTGGTCGGCGGCGATGCCGATGAAATCCATGATCATGATCTCGGCTACCGGCAGCATCCCGTCTACCGCCGCGCCGATCGCCGCACCCACGATCGCGGCTTCCGAGATCGGGGCGTCCACGACCCGGTCGTGGCCGTACTTTGTCGACAGGCCAGCGGTGGGCCCGGACGCGCCGGGATCGGCGATGTCCTCGCCGAGCAGGAACACCCGGTCGTCGGCCTGTAGCGCCTGATCGAGTGCGAGGTTGAGCGCCTCGCGCATCGTCATCTCTTGTTCGGTCATCTGCCGTGCCTCACACCGGAAACCCGAGCGGCGTTGCGTATACGTCACGTTCGAGTTCGTCGAGGGACGGCGCACCGGCGCTCATGACCGCGCGCAACGCCGAATCCACCTGCAGCAGCGCGTCGTGGTCGATGCCGCTGAGCTCGTTCTCGCCGTAGATTCCGGTTTCGAGGAGGTGGTTGCGGAACCGCGGCACCGGGTCGGCGGCCATGGCCGCTGCCAGCTCGTCCTTTGGTATGTAAGGCATCCGGTCACCGAAGTAGTGGCCGCGGAAGCGAAACGTCACGCACTCGATGAAGGTGGGGCCGCCGCCGCCCCGGGCGGCCTCCACCGCCTTGTCAAGTGCTGACCTCACCGCCAGCGGGTCGTTGCCGTCGACGCGGACGGCCGGCATGCCGTAGCCGGCGGCACGTTCCGCGACATGTTCAAGCTTCATCGTGGCGGATGTGGGTGTCATCTCCGCGTACCGGTTGTTCTGGCATACGAATACCACGGGCAGGTTCCAGAGCGCGGCCATGTTGGCCGCCTCGTGGAAGGAGCCGGTGTTGGTGGCGCCGTCGCCGAAGCTGACCACCGTGACGCGATCCAGCCCTTTGCGCTTGCCGGCCAGCGCCAGCCCGACGGCCACCGGCGGCCCGGCGCCGACGATGCCGGTCGAAAGCATCACGCCTACGGCCGGATTGGCGATATGCATGGTGCCGCCCTTGCCGCGGCTGGCACCGACGGTGCGTCCCAGCATCTCCCCGAAGATCTCCTGCAGCGGCACTCCCTTGCCGATCAGATCATGCAGCCCGCGGTAGGTCGTCACCAGCTGATCGTCGGTCCGCAACACCACACCCATCGCCGCGGCGATGGCTTCCTGGCCGCGCGACGGCCAGTACACGCAGATGAACTCCCCGGTGCTGATGCCCTTGGCCAGCCGGTCATCGGCCGTTTTCATCAGCACCATCAGCTCATAGAGGCGGCGGCGGAAGTCGCCGAAACGGTCGAGGGTCACGGTGTGTCTCCAAGTCCCATGTGCCGCAGGTGAATTGATCTCATCGCGATCACCCGCCGGACCACGGCTTGACCTTGAGGAAGCCGCCGCCGTCCACCCGCAGCTGCTGGCCGGTGATATAGCGGGCCGCATCGGAGGCGAGAAACAACACGGCCTCGCTGATGTCCTCGGGTTCGACATAGGGAATCGGCATCGCTTGCACCACCGGGAAAACCGGTTCGGCGTCCTCGCGAGTGGGGTTGGGCAGGTCCGGCCGGAAGGCCCGGTACATGGGAGCGCTGTGCAACATGTCGGTGTTGACGTTGGTCGGGTGTACCGCGTTCATCCGGATGGAGAACGGAGCCAGCGTCCGGGCGAAGTCGTTGACGTAGTGCGCCGCAGCGATTTTCGCGAAGGCATAGCCGGCTCCGCCGGGGCCGCCGTCGATGCCGGTGGTGTTCATCGACGACATGAATGCCGCATTGGAACCGATGACGATGATCGACGCGCCGGCGCGTAGGTGTTTGAGGCTGGCATGCACCAGGTTGAGCACCCCCACCAGGTCCACGTCCACGGCGTCGGCGAAGGCCTGCGGCGGCAGGCCGGCGGTGAGCGGGCAGATGCCGGCGTTGGCGACCACGATGTCGAGACGGCCCAATTCGGACACCGCGTTGTCGATCGCCGTCGACAAGGCCGCGCGGTCGCGGACGTCGGCGATCGCGGTGATGACCCGCCGGCCTTCTTTTTCCACCAGACGCGCCGTCTCGTCCAGGTCCTCCGGCCGGGCCAGCGGATACTCGTTCGTCTCGATATCGGCGCACAAGTCCACCGCGAGGATGTCGGCGCCCTCTGCGGCAAGCAACCGTGCATGCGAGCGGCCCTGCCCGCGCGCCGCGCCACTGATCACCGCCACCTTGCCGGCTACCCGGCCCGCTATCCGGCTCATCGCCGCCCCTTGTCCGCGTCCCTACACCGACGACCCACATTGGGAGTCAAAGCCTTTCGCTGCCCGCGCGGCGCTGGCACCGAGCACGGCCGGGCTGCGGCAGCGGCCAACGACGCCGGCGTCGAACCGTTGGTGGTTCCCATCGCATCTCTTCCGAAGAACCGCGCGTGCCTGCAGCCGGGATATCGCCATCCGCTACGCTAGCTAGAATATCTAAAATAGCAAGGAATAGCTGCGGCGGCCGAGGGGATTGCGATGGCAGGGGTACTCAGCGGTGTCCGGGTTGTCGAGTTGGCGTCGTGGACCTACGTACCGTCAGCCGGTGCCGTCCTGTCGGATTGGGGCGCCGACGTGATCAAGGTGGAGGGTGTCGCGGCGGGTGATCCCGGCCGGGCATTGGTGGTGGGTGGTTTCACTCGTGAGGCGGCCCGGGTCGACGCCGACTTCATCCTCGAGTTGGGTAACCGTGGCAAGCGCAGCATCGCGATGGACATCAAATCCGAGACCGGCCGTGAGCTGTTCGGCCGCCTGCTGGCCAGTGCCGATGTGTTTCTGACCAATTGGCTGCCCGGCGCCCTCGAGCGCGCCCGGCTGACCGTCGAGGAGATCCGCTCCTTCAATCCCAAGATCATCATCGCCAGAGGAACGGGGCTGGGCGTGCGCGGCCCGGATCGCGATCGCGGTGGCTTCGATGCCGCCACCTACCTGGCGCGCGGTGGGGTGGCCTACACCCTCACCCCGTTCGGCAGCGAGACGCCGGCTGTGCAGGGGCCGGCGTTCGGCGACCTGCAGGGCGGGGCAACGCTGGCCGGTGGGGTGTGTGCCGCGTTGTTTCACCGCGAACGCACCGGAGAGCCGTGCATCGTCGACTCGTCACTACTGGCTCAGGCGATGTGGGCCATCGCGCCGTCGATTTCGGCGGCGGACTTCTTCGATATCGACGGCATTCCCGGGGCGCCGCCCGGGTTGGCCATCAATCCGCTGGTGAATCGGTACCAGACCAGGGACGGCAGGTGGATTCAGCTGGTGTTCCTGCAACCCGACAAATACTGGGCCGGCTTTTGCCGGCGGATGGGACTTGCCGAGCTGGCCGCTGACGAGCGGTTCGTGCCGTCGCGCAACCTCATTGCCAACGCGGCCGAGGCAACGCAGATCTTCGCCGTTGCCTTCGCCGGCCACGATCTCGCGCATTGGCAGAAGGTTCTCGAGGACGAACCGGGTGTGTGGGCAGCCCTGGCGACGCCACGGGAGACGCTCAACGATCCTCAGGTCGAACCCAACGGGTACGTGGTGACCAACCGCGATGACCACGGCGAGCCGTACCGGATCGTGGCCGCGCCGGTTCAATTCAACGAAATGCCGCCGGGTCCCGCGCGTGCCCCCGAGCATGGCCAGCACACCGAGGAGATTCTGCTCGAGATCGACGTGGACTGGGACGACATCGCACGGGCCAAGGATCTCAACGCGATCCTGTGAGAGGGGCCGGGTACCGAGCAGCCGGCTACCGGGCAGCGGCTGCCTGGCGTGCGGCGATCTTGGCGCGCACCGTAGCCATGTCCAGCGATTTCATCTGGCCGATCAGGTTCTCCAGCACCGCAGGCGGCAGGGCGCCGGCCTGGCTGTAGACCAGCACGCCGTCACGAAACGCCATGATGGTGGGAATTGAGCGGATGCCCGCCGCCGCGGCCAGTTCGCGCTCGGCCTGGGTATCGACCTTGGCGTGCACGACGTCGGGATGGGCTCGTGCGGACTTTTCGTAGATCGGGGCGAACGCCTGGCACGGACGGCAGTAGGCGGCCCAAAAGTCAACCAGCACAAGCTGATTGTTGGTAACCGTGCTCTCGAATGTGTCGTGGGTTAGATTGACGGTGGCCATTGTCGGTCCTTCCATCCGGGGATACTGCTGCTAAGAACAGATACCCGTGGGGGTATATTCCCAGGTGCCGCAGCTGGCAATTCATACCCCCCGGGGTACTATGGTGAATAAGACCGATGAGACGGGAGGATCCACCGTGATTGGTGATCAAGACAGCATGGCTGCGGTACTGAACCGGCTGCGGCGCGCCCAAGGGCAGCTTGCCGGCGTGATTTCGATGATCGAGCAAGGTCGCGACTGCAAAGAGGTTGTTACCCAGCTTGCCGCGGTGTCGCGGGCGCTCGACCGGGCCGGGTTCAAGATTGTTGCCACCGGACTACGGGAATGCATCACCGGAGCCCAGTCCGACGGTGCCGCGCCGCTGAGTGAAGCCGAGTTGGAAAAGCTTTTCCTGGCGCTGGCCTGAACAGAGGTTGCTACAAGAATCCGAAGAGAATGTCCGAAAAGATAGAGGAGATAGTGGAGATGGATATTGCATTGTCGGCCACCTTGCACACCGGCTTCGACGAGGCGGTCAAGCGCACCCGCGAGGCGCTGGCGCAGCAAGGCTTTGGCGTCTTGACCGAGATCGACGTGAAGGCAACCCTGAAGGCCAAACTCGACGAAGACATGGAGGACTACCTGATCCTGGGCGCCTGCAATCCGCCGCTGGCGCACCGTGCAATCGAGGCGACCCGCCAGATCGGCACTCTGCTGCCCTGCAATGTGGTGGTGCGATCGGACCCCGAAAAGGCCGGCACCACCGTCGTCGAAGCGATGAACCCGCGGCTGTTGGCTGATGTCACCGGTGAACCCAAGCTCGCCCCGATCGCCGATGAAGTCACCGGCCGGATCCAAGCCGTCATCGACGAGCTGCAACGCTCGGACAAGGCGGCCGAACGCTCGCAGGCGTAATCGGTACCCTTGCGACCCTGAGGTTCCCACAACCACCCGAAGGGGTACGAGGCTGATGTCAGACCACTACCATCACGAGGTCCTCGAGGAGCTGCGGCCGCAACACCGAGCGCTTCGCAGCCAGATTCCGGACGTCTACAAGGGATTTGCGGCCCTCAGCGGCGCCGCGCTCACCGACGGCGCCCTCAGCCGTAAGGTCAAGGAACTCATGGCGATGGCGATCGGGGTGGTACAGGGGTGCGACGGCTGCATCGCCTCCCACGCCCAGGCCGCGGCCCGCGCCGGTGCCACCGCCGAGGAAGCCGCCGAGGCGATCGGTGTCACCATCCTCATGCATGGCGGACCGGCCACCATCTACGGCGCTCGGGCCTACACCGCATTCTGCGAATTCGCCGAGACCAAACCTTCTTAGGGCGGTCCCTGCCGTCCGGCGGCGCCGGCCCCCGGCAGCGGCGAGATCGCTGAAACACTTCGGGGCCATCCGGCGAAACGATCGGTAGGTCTACCGGAAATGCGGGGTGTGCTGACCCGATGGCGATACCCTTTGCCGAGGGTTGATGGCGACCGGGCGACCGCCGGGTTTCCGTGAGGTGGTGGGAGGTCCCTGATGTCGTATCTCATCGCGGCCCCAGAACTGGTGGCGGCGGCGGCAACGGATCTGGTGAGCGTTGGTTCGTCGATAAGCGCGGCCAACTTCGCGGCTGCCGCGCCAACGACGGCAGTGCTGGCGGCCGGTGCCGACGAGGTGTCAGCCGCGATCGCTGCCCTGTTCGGGGCGCATGCCCAGGCCTATCAGCTGCTCAGCACCCAGGCCGCGGCATTCCACGAGCAGTTTGTACGGCTGCTCACCGCGGGAGCGAACTCGTATTCCCTCGCCGAGGCCGCCAATGCCTCGGCTGCACAATCCTTGCAGCAGGACCTGCTCGACCTGATCAACGCGCCCACCCAGGCGCTATTCGGACGTCCACTGATCGGCAACGGCGCCGATGGAATAAACGGAACCGGGCAGAGCGGCGGTGATGGCGGGATCTTGATCGGCAACGGCGGCAACGGCGGGTCCGGCGGCATCAACCAGGGCGGCGGCAACGGCGGCAACGCCGGCTTGTGGGGCAACGGCGGCGCCGGTGGAGCCGCGGGGAACTCCACCACCGCCGGTCTCAATGGGTTCAACGGCGGCGCCGGAGGCAACGGCGGCTTGCTGTGGGGCAACGGCGGTGCCGGTGGCGCCGGCGGCAATGGCGGCCCTGCGCCACTGGCCGGTGGCGTCGGCACCACCGGCGGCAACGGCGGCAACGGTGGTGGCGCCGGGCTGATCTACGGCTTGGGCGGCGCGGGCGGAAACGGCGGAATCGGGGGAGCCGCGCCGGCCATCGGCCCCTCGCCGACCATCATCCCCGCGGGCGGTGTCGGCGGGTCCGGGGGTGCCGGCGGCGGGGCAGCGGCGTTGTTCGGCGTCGGCGGCGCGGGCGGGACCGGCGGGGCCGGCGGCCTCAGCAACGCGACGGTCCAGAGCGTGGGTGGCTACGGCGGCATGGGCGGTCTCGGCGGACAGAGCGGACTGCTGTACGGCGCTCCGGGCGCCGGGGGCGTCGGCGGTGCGGGCGGGGCCGGCGACGGACTGTTCGCCAGCTTCGGCGGCCATGGCGGGTCCGGTGGGAACGGGGGCGCCACCGGCCTGTTCGGCAATGGCGCGGTCGGCGGCGACGGCGGGCTGGGGGGCGACGGTGGCACGGGAGGCGCCCAGGGCGGCCAGGGTGGTATCGGTGGTCTCGGCGGTACCGGAAGCCCCGGTGGTCTGCTGTTGGGCAACGGTGGATCCGGCGGCAACGGTGCGCTCGGTGGCAATGGTGGCGCCGGCGTGACCACCGGCTTCGCCGGCTCGGGTGGCTTCGGCGGCGCCGGTGGCGATGCCCAGCTGCTCGGGATCGGCGGCGTCGGCGGCAACGGCGGTGGTATCGGCGCCGGAACCACGGCCGCGGTGCCGGTCACCTCGCAGCCGGTGGGCGGCATCGGCGGCAATGGCGGTCGCTCCGGATATCTGTTCGGGACGGGCGGCAACGGCGGCAATGGAGGGGCCACCAGCACCAACGGGGCGCTGTATGCCAGCGGCGGCGACGGCGGCGACGGCGGCCTGATCTTCGGCAACGGCGGTACCGGTGGCAACGGCGGCGCCGGTGGCGGCACCAGTGTCGGCAGCGGCGGTCAGGGCGGCAACGGTTCGTTTTTCTTCGGCAACGGCGGTGCCGGCGGCACCGGCGGCGCGGGCGGCCAGGGTGCCGGCGGCTCCGGCGGATCGGGTGCGGTGTTCTTCGGCAACGGCGGTGCCGGCGGTAACGGCGCACCCGGCGGCGTCGGCGCGGGCGGCAACGGCGGCAGCGCGGTAATCATCGGCAACGGCGGCAACGGCGGAAACGGCACCGGCTTGGCCGCCGGGGGCAACGGCGGCGCCGGCGGATTCCTCTTCGGCCAAAACGGGACGAACGGGTCGGCCTAATTCGGCGGGGACCGCCTCGGACAATCGAAGACAATCGAAAAGGCGCAGCGGGCACACCATTCGGCGTGTTCACCGCCGTGCCGGAACATCACCGATCTGCTGCCAGAGTCCGCCGCGTTCAGTAAGGTGGCGGCGTGCCTGAGGTGGGTCGCGAGCAGCGTGCCGACGAGCCGGTCAGGCTCGACCCGCACGGCCGGCTGCAACGCTACGAGCAGGCATTCGCCGCCCTGGACGCGCCGTTTGCCTTCGTCGACCTCGACGCGATGTGGGCCAATGCCGGTCAGCTGCTGTCCCGCGCGGGTGACAAGCCGATCCGAGTGGCGTCGAAGTCGTTGCGGTGCAGGCCTTTACAGCGCGAAATCCTTGACTCCAACGTTCGCTTCGACGGGCTGATGACCTTCACGCTGGCCGAGACTCTCTGGCTGGCCGAGCACGGCTTCGACAACCTGCTCCTCGCCTATCCAACGACCGATCGGGCGGCACTGCCCAAGCTGGGCGAGCTGACGGCCGCGGACCCCGAACGGGCGCCGATCGTGATGGTCGACAGCGTCGAGCACCTCGACCTGATCGAAAGCGCGACCGCACACCCGGTGCGGCTGTGCCTGGACCTCGACGCCGGCTACTGGCGAGCCGGCGGACGAGTGAAAATCGGGCCCAAACGGTCACCGCTACACACGCCGGAACAGGCCCGAGCGCTCGCGGTGGAGATCGCGCGCCGCCCGTCGGTGACCCTGGTGGCGTTGATGTCCTACGAGGGCCACATCGCCGGGTTCGGCGACAACGTGGCGGGCAAGTCCGCCCAGAACGCGGCCGTGCGGTGGATGCAGCGGCGGTCCTTCGCGGAGTTGCGGGAACGTCGCGCCCGCGCCGTCGAGCTGGTGCGTGACGTCGCCGACATCAAGATCGTCAACGCCGGCGGTACCGGCGACCTTCAGCTGGTCGCCCAGGAGCCGGCGATCACCGAGGCCACCGCCGGCTCCGGGTTCTACGCCCCGACGCTGTTCGACTCGTATTCGACGTTCGCCTTGCAGCCGGGCGCGATCTTCGCGTTGCCGGTCTGCCGCCGGCCTGGCGCCGACACCGTGACCGCGCTCGGGGGCGGCTATCTGGCCAGCGGAGTGGGCGCCAAGGATCGCATGCCGACCCCCTATCTGCCGAGCGGGCTCAAGCTCGACCCGATGGAAGGCACCGGTGAGGTTCAGACGCCCTTGTCCGGGCAAGCGGCCCGGCGCCTGAAGATCGGCGACAAGGTGTATTTCCGGCACACCAAGGCCGGCGAGCTGTGTGAGCGGTTCGATCGGTTGTACCTGGTTCGGGGCGCGCAGATCCTCGACGCCGTCCCGACCTACCGGGGTGAGGGCCGCGCGTTTCTCTGATGATGGAATGGTTCGCCTACCCGCCGTGCGACAAGGAGCTGCTATGACTGCGATCACCGCATTGCCGACTGAATTGGCCACGATGCGTGAGGTCATCGAGACACTGGCACCGATCGAACGCGGTGCCGGCGACGCGGGGGAGCAGGAGGCTGCCGCCTGGATCGTCGAGCGCTTGAGAGCCGCCGGTGCACAGAATGCGCGGATCGAAGACGAACAGTTCTACGACGGCTACCCGCAGCTGCACGCCAAGCTGTCGGCGGTTGGCGTCGGCGCCGCGATCGCCGGTCTGATCAGCCGACGGTTGCGGGTACTTGCCGGGCTGGCGGGGCTGGGCGCGGGGCTGGCGATCGCCGACGACTGTTCCAACGGGATACGCGTGGTGCGCAAGAAACTCCAAAAGCCCCGGACGACATGGAATGTCGTGGCCGAAGCCGGCGACCCCACCGGCCAGCGGACGGTCGTGGTGTGCGCTCATCACGACGCCGCACACAGCGGCAAGTTCTTCGAACCCGGCTATCAGCGGTTCTTCGTCGAGCGATTCCCGGGGATCGTCGAGCGCATCGACACCTCACTGCCGAACTGGTGGCCGTCGATCCTGGCGCCGGCGGTGGCCGGTGCCGGCGCGCTACGGGGCAGCCGCAAGATGATGCTCGCCGGGGCCGCGATGAGCGCGATCGGGGTGGCGGCGTTCACCGACATCGCCCGCAGCCCGATCGTGCCGGGAGCCAACGACAATCTTTCCGCCGTGGCGCTGATCGTCGCGCTGGCCGAGCGGCTACGTGATCGCCCAGTGCAGGGTGTGCGGGTGCTGCTGGTGTCGCTGGGCGCCGAGGAGCAATTGCAGGGTGGCATCTACGGTTTCATCGCCCGTCACAAGCCTCAGCTGGACCGTGACCACACCTACTTCCTCAACTTCGACACCGTCGGCTCACCTGAACTCATCATGCTCGAGGGTGAGGGCACCACGATCATGGAGGACTACTACCACCGGCCGTTCCGGGATCTGGTGGTTCGAGCCGCCGAACGCGCTGACGCACCGCTGCGGCGGGGGCTGCGATCGCGCAACAGCACCGACGCCGTGATCATGAGTCGGGCGGGCTACCCGACCGCCTGCTTTTCTTCCTTCAACCGCCACAAGGCGCTGTCGAACTACCACCAGATGTCCGATACACCGGAGAACGTCGTCTACGAAACGGTGATGCATGCGACAACGGTGGCCGAATCCGTGGTGCGGGAGCTGGCCCGGTGAGCACCGTGTGGCGCAACTGGGCCGGCGAGCAGTTGTGCGCGCCGTCGCAGATTGTCCGGCCCACTTCCGAAGCCGAGTTGGCGGAGGTCGTCGTCAAGGCTGCACAGCGCCGCGAACGGGTGCGCGCCGTCGGCACCGGGCATTCGTTCACCGACTGCGCCTGCACCGACGGCGTGATGGTCGACATGAGCGGCATGCAGCGGGTCATCGACGTGGATGTGGCGGCCGGTCTGGCGACGGTGCAAGGCGGGGCCAGGCTGCACCCGCTGTTCGCGCAGCTGGCCGAGCGGGGGCTGGGCCTGGAGAACCAGGGCGACATCGACAAGCAGTCGATCACCGGGGCGACCGCGACTGCCACGCACGGCACCGGGGCGCGCTTCACCAACGTGTCGGCGCAGGTCGTTTCGCTGCGATTGGTTACCGCCAGTGGCGACGTCGTGACCCTGTCGGAGGGTGACGACTACCTGGCGGCACGGGTATCGATCGGCGCGTTGGGCGTGATCTCCCAGGTGACCCTGCGGGTGGTGCCGCTGTTCACGCTGCATCGCGACGACGCGCTGCGCCCGCTGGCCGACACGCTGGATCGACTCGACGAGCAGGTGGACGGCAACGACCACTTCGAGTTCTTCGTGTTCCCCTACGGCGATACGGCGCTGACCCGCACCACGCGCCGCAGCGACGAGGAGCCCAGGCCGCTGCCGCTGTGGAAACGCCGGATCAACGACTACGCCGAAAACGCGGCGCTGAGCCTGATCTGCCGCGCTGGTCGTCAATTCCCCAGTGCCGCACCGGCATTGAACCGCCTCATGACGAACTTGATGTCGCCGGCCACCGTCCAGGATCACGGCTGGAAGGTCTACGCGAGTGCACGCAACGTCAAGTTCACCGAGATGGAATACGCGATACCGCGCGAGCACGCGCGCGAGGGCGTGCAGCGGATCATCGACCTTGTCCGCCGCCGCAACCTGCCGATCATGTTTCCGCTCGAGGTCCGCTTCGGCGCCCCCGACGACGCGTTCTTGTCGACCGCGCATGACCGCGACACCTGCTACATCGCCGTTCACCAGTACACCGGCATGGAGTTCGAAACCTACTTCCGCGCCGTCGAAGAGATCATGGACGAGTATGCGGGCCGTCCGCATTGGGGTAAGCGCCACTATCAGAGCGCCGGCACGCTTCGCGATCGGTATCCCGCTTGGGATCGCTTCGCGGCGGTCCGCGATCGCCTCGACCCCAACAGGGTCTTCCTCAACGACTACACCCGGCGGGTCCTCGGCCCCTGACGGGCGACCAATGGCACCACTTGTAGGGACCAAAGTCCTTGGCTGACAACATCCTAGTGACCGCGGCCACCAGGCATCGTAGCTTTGTCCGTGGAGCCACTATGACTGAATTCATGCGCAACAGCGATGCCTTTACCTGGGCGATGGAAACCGACCCACGGCTGCGGTCCACAGTGGTCACGGTCGTGCTGCTGGATCGATCCCCGGACTGGGACCAGATACGCCAGCGCTTCGATCTGATCAGCCGGGAACTACCGATGTTCCGCCAGCGGGTGGTGGAATCTCCGCCGCCCGCCCCGCCACGATGGGAGTACGACGCGGACTTCGACTTGGACTACCACATGCGGCGGGTGGCCGTTTCGGGAGCGGGCACCCTCGACGATGTGCTCGAACTGGCCCGAGTGGCCGCGATGCAGGATTTCGACCGGGCCCGGGCCCTCTGGGAGGCGACGCTGGTCGAGGGCCTGCACGACGGCGCCGCGGCGGTGATCTGCAAGTTCCACCATGCGCTCACCGACGGTGTCGGAGGCATCCAGATCGCGATGCGGCTATTCGACCTTTCCGAAGAGCATTACGAGCTGGAGTCACTGCCCGCCGCACCGGAGGTACCCCAGCCGTCCCGCCTGGAGGGGTACCGCGATTCGTGGCGCTATAGCGCCACGTTGCTCGCCAACGTGGTGACCGGCACGGCACGGCAGGTACCGCAACTGGTGTACGGCGGTGTCCGGCGCCCCATCTCGACGCTCCGGTCGGCAGCGGCCAACGCGGCGTCGGTGTACCGGACGGTCCGGCCGCTCAACCGCACCGGTTCACCGCTGATCAGGCAGCGGGGCCTGATCCGGCGCCTCGGGGTGCACGAGGTGCCGCGGCTGCAATTGCGCGACGCCGCGCATCGGTGTGGCGGCGCGCTCAACGATGCGTTTGTCGCCGGGGTGGCGGGCGGGTTACGCATCTATCACGAAAAACACGGCGTTGCGGTTGGCGATTTGCACCTGACCATGCCGATCAGCCTGCGGACGAACACCGATGACATGGGTGGAAACCGAATCACGTTGATGCGGTTCGACATTCCCGTCGGTGAGGCTGACCCGGCGAAACGGATCAAGGCCATCCACGAGCGCGTCGGCGCGGTGCGGCAGGAAAAGTCGCTGCCCTACACCCAGGTGATTGCCGGCGTTCTCAACCTGATGCCGCGCTGGTACATCGGCTCGGTGCTGCGCCACGTTGATTTCCTGACCAGCGACGTACCCGGCATCCCGGTGCCGGTGTTCCTCGGAGGTGCGGCAGTGCGCAGGCAATACGCGTTCGGCCCGACGATCGGCTCGGCCGTCAACGTCACGCTGCTGTCCTATGTCGACACCTGCGCACTGGGCATCGACGTCGACACCGCCGCGATCCCCGACTACGACGTCTTCCATGACGCTCTGGTCGCCGGCTTCGACGAAGTATTGGCGCTCGCAGGCTAGTAACGTGCTCGGAAAGTGACGCGGCGTGCCTGCGCACCTGATGTAACTGGAACGGTCAGTGCGGCTAGGTCGCCGACGAAATCCAAGGTCCACAAACAAATCCCAAGCCGATCAGCCCAGTACACCAACCCTGCGAAGATCCGAGCTAACGTTTGCACTCTATAAAGAGGTGCTGAGTGGGAAAAACGTACAAGTTGTCTCGAACCCTGTACTCGCGCTCTACGATCCGAAGCAGTCGACTCTTAAACGCATCGCGCGTGTCCTGTGAGCCCGTAAGCCATGGGCCAAGGAATTTGACGATTGCGTCCGCGTAGGTCGCCTCAACGAAGCTGTTCACCGGATACACGTCGACCGTGCCAAGACGATTGCAGCACTCGATTAATGTATCGAATTGTGAGTTATCAGTGTCCGTCCTACCCAAGAGCTTTTGGTCAAGATATCCAACAGCTCCATGCGATCCTTTAAATGTAACGATAAGCAGCAGTCCATTTTGACTCACACTCTCCCATGCAGCATTGAGAAATGCGGGATATGAGGCAGTCGAGCCCTCGGGTACCGAGTGGCACGATAGAACGAAATCGTACGTCCTGTGTATGGGTAATGGAAAAACTCCCTCAATCACCTGTAGCCCAACGTCCCGCAACGCCGCAGCACATTCGTTATCCTGTTCAATTGCACAGTAAGCCCGAACACGCTTTGATAGTGGAACAGCCATTGCGGGGTACCCGGCGCCGATATCGAGCAGCGAGGTGGCCCCAGCGTCATGGATGCGACGAATTATGTTGTGGAGCAGCGCGCTTCTCTGATGGTAATAGAGTCTAGCTGGCCACACATCGGATGCGGATTTTCCTGGGTCAGCACCCGTCATGACCAGTCCGGGTTTTCAAGCCTCTTCATACTGCCTGTGCTGGGTGCCCTTACGATGCTCTATTGCATGACCTGGAGTGTAGATAACACAGACTTTTACGCAAACTGTCGCTGTATAGCAGCGTTTGATCGTACGCTTGAAGGCCCAACTCGTCGAAATTGTCTTGTCATATTCTATGGATTCCCGATTCTTGATCGTGACAATATTCGCGACCCGCTCCAGATCACTCTCCTCAACCAAGATCTGGTCAGCGCGTAAACCGTCGTAGAATTGTCTTCCCGCAAAACCCAACCCGATGAATTCGCTCAGCTCGTATTTTGTCAATAGACGTTGATAAGCGCAGAGGAATTCAATGTGCTCGGGCAGTCTTCCGATAGCAGAATTGACGACAGGATCTCGCGAGAACTCTAGCGGGATGAGATTCCCAGCCTGCAACTTGAACGTGCTTGGAGCAAAGGAGTCATCTTTCGATGGACGCGTAGCCATCATCGTGGTGAGCGCTGGGGTTCCATCATCCAAGATCTCTTCATCCTCGAGCATAATGTGTTCCGAATCGATACTATTGTGCTTGTGGAGCAAGTCTACGGAGTAGTATTCGTCGACACCGAATTCGAAAAAACAGGCGCAAGCTTCCTCCAAGAGTGCAGCCAATTTCTGGTCTTTGCGGACTCTTCGATCGGCAGAATTTACATCGAGAAGCAAGTTATACCGTTCTGCTGAAAAAAATTCGGTTTTCATACGCTGCCCCTACGCGGATGCACTAACCAGTCCAAGATATGATTTCGGCTGCGGCCCTCGGTTGTCAAGCAACGCAAGAAGCATTCTGCCGAGGACCTTGTACGTAGCTGCGGCCCGCCGACGACCTGACAGCGCCGGAAAGACCGATGAAGAGATTGTCGCGTAAGCCAGAGGTGCTAGCGGCCAAGCTGTACCACTGGCAGCGTACCTGTGGCGGGGCGGACACGGCGCCAGGAAGCCTCAGTGGGCGCTGGCTGGTCGGGTGCCGCCTCGGTTGCCGTCAGCGCCCCGCGTGCCTGCACCCGCCCGGCCCGCATGAAGCCGGCCCAGTCGCGGGTGCTGAGAAATTGGCGATAGAAGCCGAGTCCCCGCACCGTCTGGTACGAAACAGGCTCGATCATGATCAACCTCGACGCCGCCCGTAACCGGGCCAGGTTCTCGCGGGCGAGTTCGATCTGCTGGCAGGTGCGCACCTGGCTCGCGACGTACAAGATGCTGGCGCGGCGATACTCCCAACCCGTGGCGTCTTCGCCCGCAAAGCCCGGAGGATAGAACCCGTTGATCGCCAGCGTCACCTCGCAGGGCTGCTCGATGTCGAGCAGGGGGCGAACCGGGAAGATGTCGACGATGCCGCCGTCGCACCAGTGGAACCCGTCGAACTCGACAGGCTGGATGAACAACGGCAACGCGATGGCCATATGTACGGCGCGCGCTACCGTAAGCTCTGGATGCGTACCGGGACCGATGAATTCGATTCGATTCTGTTCGATATTCCAGATCGGTGCGTAGGCCGGAACAGGCAGTTCGCCCAGGGTCAGGTCGCCGAGCAGACGCCGGTAGGTCTGCTCGATCACATCGCCGGCAATGATGCCGGCAAACCCGCGCCCGGCATCCAGCGCCAGCCGCAGCAGCCGGCCCCAATCCAGGTCGACATAGTCGCGGGGAAGCAGCCCCAGAGTGAAGGCCGCCACCTCGTCCGCGCTCATCCCGGCCGCAAGGGGAAAACCGAACAGCGCCGAGCCCGAGCACAGCGAGTAGACGGACGGACGCAGACCCGCTTCCTCCAGCGCCCGCGCGGCCCCTACCAGCGAGGCCATCGCGCCGCTTCCGCCGGTGGCGGCCAGCGCAATCCGTTGCCCTTCAGCGATATTCGTGACGTAAGGCGCCGCGGACGGGAACGGCTGGTGGTGCTGAGCACCCGTGGAGGGCAGACGCAGCGCAGCCCAGGCGGCGTCCGCCAGAAATCCGGCGTCCTGGCGCAACCCCAGCGAAAATTCGCGTGCGCGCGTTAGCACGTCGAAGTACTGGCGCAGCCGAAAGACATCGAGAATCGTCCCTAGCATGTCGCCGACTATTCAGGCCGGCCGGCACCTGGCACAGAGTCCTCAGTCACCAATGCCGGGGTCCGTCGTCGTTGATGACGCGGGGCCGGTATCAAGGTGATCACGGGCGAATACCAATGTGGGCGGCAGCCTGGCACAAGGAAGCCGATACCCAAATCATGGCACCGTGGCCAGAGCGGCTCACCCGAGCCACCTGCCCCCGGGCCGAGGCACTTGTGGTGGGTATCGGTAGGACTCGACAGGAGATTGGCAGAGCATGACGGCGAACTGGGTGCCGACCCAGATCTCGGGTGGCCCGGACGCTGGTCGCATTCTCGACACCGCGCGGGGAATTCTCATCGGGCTGCGCCGGTGCGCTTCCGAGAATGCACTCGACGAGCTGCACACCGCGGCACAACGCCACAAGGTGTCGGTGTTCGCGATGGCATGGGCGTTGGTCCATCTCGCCGGTGACGGCGCAACATCTCAGGTATTCGCCGATGCCCAATCGGCGGTTCGGCGCGAGTGGGGTCAATTGTTTGCCCGGTCAGCCGCGCCAACGCGCTGACCCGGTCAGCGTGTCCAGACCGGAGAATCGGCCGCGCTGCGCAGTGCTGAAACGATGCGCTGTTCCTTTTCCGCAAACCGCTCGGTCGGCGTGGGCACCGAGATGGCGACCACGTTGTCGCCCAAGGCTCGTCCGGCGATAGCGGCCGCGGAAATACCCGGGGTGTGCTCGTCACGATCGAACGCTATTCCACTGCTTCGGATTTCAGCGATCGCACGACGCAGGGCTGCGGCGACTTCAGGACTGAACTTGGCCAGGGCGGTTTCGGCGGCCGCGTCGTCGAGTACCGCGAGGGCGGCCTTTCCGTTGGCGGTGCTGTTCAGCGGGAATCGGACACCGATTGCCGAAACGGCGCGGAGTCGGTGTGACGACTCGATCTGGTCGACGAACCACATCTTGTGGCCACGCAGAATCGACAGGTCGACAGTTTCGCCGCCGGTTGCTGCGGCCACTCGCTCGATGGTCGGCCGGAACACCGCAGCGATGTGCGCTGCGGTGGCGTTGCCGAATCCCAGTAAGCGTTCGCCGAGAGAAAAGTGGCCCCGGTCATCGATGCTGGCCAAACCGACTTCGACCAGACCGACCAGCAGCCGGCGCGTGGTCGACTTGGCCAGCTCCAAGCGCTCACTGAGGTCGACGAGGCGCAACTGACCGGGCGCGGCCGCGATCTCGTCCAATGCGGCTGCGGCCCGACGCAGCACCTGGATACCCTCATCGCGAGTCGCCGGGGAATTTCGTTCCGTTCGCGGCACCATTCCACTATAGTGGTTCGTATTGCGAATCTTGATGAACCGAAATACGGATCAAAGGAGAGTTGATGAGCGCGCTACCGGCCGGTCGGCACTTTTTCCGCGGTGACGAGGGCTACGAAGCGGCCCGCCGTGGTTCTGTGTGGCATCAACGAGTGCCCGAACGGTATCCCGCGGTAATCGTGCAAGCCGCCGGTGCGGACGACATCATCGCGGGGCTGCGCTACGCCAAAGCCAACGGCCACAAGGTCAGCATCGTTTCCGGGGGGCACAGCTTCGCAGCCAGCCATCTGCGTGACGGCGCCGTCCTGCTCGACGTCAGCCGCCTCGATCACGCGACGATCGACGCCGAAAAGCGAACCGCGGTCGTCGGTCCCGGCAAGGGCGGCAGCCTGCTCATGGCCGACCTCGAGGCGCAAAACTTGTTCTTCCCCGGTGGCCACTGCAAGGGCGTCTGCCTCGGCGGTTATCTGCTGCAGGGTGGCTACGGCTGGAACAGCCGTATTCTCGGCCCGGCCTGTGAGAGCGTCATCGGCCTCGACGTCATAACCGCGGAGGGCGAGCAGATCCATTGCGACGAAGACAATCACGCCGACCTGTACTGGGCTGCCCGCGGCGCCGGTCCGGGCTTTTTCGGTGTGGTCACGTCGTTCTACCTGAAGCTTTACCCGCGGCCGGCCGTCTGCGGCACCAGCGTGTATGTCTACCCCTTCGAGGTCGCCGACGAGGTCTACACCTGGGCCCGCAACATCAGCGCCGACGTGGACCGCCGCGTGGAGATGCAGATCATCGCGACACGCAGCGTCGCGGAGATGGGTCTGGAGATTCCGGCCATAGTGCTGGCGTCGCCAGCGTTCGCCGACTCGGAGGAAGAGGCCAAGGAGGCGCTCTCGGTGTTCGACACCTGCCCGGTCGTCGACCGGGCACTGATCAAAAACCCTTATGTGCCAACTGATCTGCCGGCCTGGTACGACGTGGTGATGACCCACTACCTCGGCGACCACCGGTACACGGCAGACAACATGTGGACATCGGCATCGGCTGACCAGCTGTTGCCGGGGATTCGCAACATCCTCGACACCTTGCCGCCGCCACCGTCGCACTTCTTGTGGCTGAACTGGGGACCATCCCCGGCCCGCCAGGACATGGCCTACAGCGTGGAAGACGAGATTTATCTGGCGCTCTACGGTTCCTGGAAGGACGCCGCCGACGATGAGAAGTACGGCGATTGGGCGCGATCCAACATGGCCGCCATGTCTCACTTGGCCACGGGCATTCAGCTTGCCGACGAGAACCTCGGTGATCGCCCGGCCCGGTTCGCCACCGATGAAGCCATGGCCCGGCTAGACAAGACCCGGGCCACCTATGACCCCGATGGTTTGTTCAACAGTTGGATGGGACGGATTTGATGACCGGCGACTTGTACCTCGGATATCGCGACGGCGACGCGGACACACCGTTCGGCAAGTTCTTCAAACCCGAAATGGCGGCGCTGCCGGACCATGTCGTCGAAGCGCTTCAACATGGTCCGCAAGGCGGGATGGCGCTGTTGGCGTTCGGTGACGCGGCGACCGTAGCTGACGAGGGCTACCACCAGACGGAGAACGGCTACGGGGTACTCGAGGACGGCAGCTTCCAGGTATCAGTCCGCACCGACATGCCGGAAGTGACCCCGGCGATGTGGACGTGGTGGTTCGGCTGGCACGGTTGCGACACTCGTCGGTACAAACTGTGGCATCCGCGTGCGCATCTCTCCGCGGCCTGGAAGGATGGCTCGAACGATGCCGGACGTCGCGGTGCCCAGCGTTACATCGGCCGCTGGTCGATGATCAAGGAATACATCGGTTCGACGATGCTGACCGCCGCAATACAATTCATCGCACCGCCGTCCATGGGCCTGCCCGAAGATTCCGATGACGGCGTGGCCGTTTGTGCACGGCTGGGCTCCGGTGATGCCCCGGTGGATGTCGGATGGTTCGTCCATCACATTCGCTCGACACCGGTCGGCTCGGAGATGCGGTCGCGGTTTTGGATGGGTGGCCCGCACATCGAGGTTCGCAATGCCCCCGGTATGGCGTCGAAGGCGGTGCGTCCCATAGCATCTCGGGTCCTAGGCGATCCGGTCGCCACCGCCCGCAACCTGCTGGTGCATTGCGCCCAGGAGATGAACCACCTGGCGGCGTTCATGCCCCAGCTCTACGAAAGCTTCGGCGACGAGTAGGCTCACTGTCCGGCAAATGCCGGCGCGACGAATGTTTGTACCAGGCGGCGTTCGGCTTCTTCGTTTTCTGCCGGCCAGTACATCAGCGACAGCACCACTCGAATCACCCATTTCGGGGCCTGGGGATCACCGCCGGCGAGCCCGGCTAGCTCGGTAGCAAAGTCGGCAAGGAGCGGCGACTCGGCGAACCAGGCAACTTCTCTGGTGCCGCCCCGGATCGAGCTGACCATGAGCTGACACAGTGGGTCGGCTCGGATCTGTTGCAGCGTCAAAAGGATCGAGGCGACAAGTCGCTCGGAACCGGTCAGCGGCTCGACGGCCGAGCGCACCGAGTCCACGATGCGTTCCGCGGTCCGTTTGACGACGGCGTTACGGATCTCGGTCTTCCCGCCGACGTAGCGGTAGATGGTTGCCCGTGAGCAGTGGACTCGGATAGCGAGCTTGTCGATATCGAGGGTGTTGAGCCCATCGTGAGCGATGAGGTCGGTCGCGGCGTCGTAGATCCGTTCGGCAGCAGCAGCGCGCCGATCGCCGCCGATGAGCCAATCGTCAACAGGCACGAGATTTGCGTGTCCTTCCCGCCGAGAAGCATTGGATCATTTTTCTAAGAGTGAGACGAAGATAGCATCTTCTCTCACCATCGTCGCAGGTCCTCAATCCGCTTTGAGACGACCCCGGACGATACCTGCCGGTCGCGCATTTCAACTTGTTGTCACGCCGTTGACCTGCGGGTTTCCGCTCATCACGCTGGTTCAACAACGTGTCGTTACGGGGTCGCCGGAGGTGCGGGATGTCACTTGTGTCGCTTGACAGACCAGCTCGGCGACGTTCGGACCGGGTTAGCCGGTTTGCGGATGGTCTCGTTTTGTCACTGACTCGCTGGCGCATGAGAGAGGTCGGGCAATGAACTTTTCGGTAATGCCGCCGGAGATCAACTCGGCTCTGATCTTCGCCGGAGCCGGGGCGGAACCGTTCTTGGCGGCTGCGGCGGCCTGGGGCGGGCTGGCGGACGAATTAACCTCGGCGGCAGCCTCTTTCGGTTCGGTGGCCACGGGGTTGGTCGGCAGTTCATGGCTGGGGCCGTCGTCGGCAGCGATGGCCGCAGTGGCAGGCCCCTATGCGGAATGGCTGTCTACTTCGGCGGCCCAGGCCCTGCAGGCGGCGACACAAGCCGAAGCGCTGGTGGCCGAGTTCGACGTCGTCCGAGCGGCAATTGTGCAACCGATTATGGTGGCCGCCAACCGATCCGACCTGGTGTCGCTGGTGATGTCGAACCTGTTCGGCCAGAACGCTCCGGCAATCGCCGGCGTGGAAGCCGTATACGAGGAGATGTGGGCGCAGGACGTGTCGGCAATGGCTGCCTATCACGCAGGCGCTTCCGCGGTGGTCTCATCGCTGACGCCGTTCACCGAGCCGCTGCAGCGTCTGGCGGGCCTGGCGGGACAATCGAGCGGCGCGGCGGCCGCCGTTGAGTCGCGACTGCCTTTCGATATCGGTTTCGGCAACCTTGGCGGCGGCAATCTGGGCAACGGGAATGTCGGCCTCGGGAACCTGGGCAGCGGAAACCGCGGCAATGGCAATTTCGGTGCGGGAAATCTGGGTACCAGCAACTTCGGCGTTGGCAACCTGGGCAACTACAACTTTGGTCCGGGAAATCTCGGCAGCTACAACGTGGGCCTGGGCAACACCGGCAACAACAATTACGGTTTCGGCAACACCGGCACCAACAATATCGGAATCGGCCTCACAGGCACCGGCCAGATCGGCATCGGATTGCCGAACTCTGGCACCGCCAACCTCGGCTTGTTCAACTCGGGCAGCGGAAACATCGGTTTCTTCAACTCGGGCAGCGGGAATGTCGGCATCGGCAACTCCGGCAACGGAAACACGGGATTCTTCAACGCCGGCCCCGGCAACTTTGGCATCGGTAACTCCGGTGGCTTCAACACGGGCTTTTTCAATCCAGGAAATTTCAATACCGGAGTATTTGACGTCGGCAACGCCAATACTGGAAATTTCAACGCTGGGAACTTCAATACCGGCAATTTCAACTCCGGCTCGTCCAACACCGGTAGCTACAACACCGGGAATGTGAACACCGGGTTCTTCAACGCGGGCAACGTCAACACGGGTTTTTTCAACACCGGCGACATGAACAACGGCTTCGGTTTCAGAGGCACTGGTCAGGGCGGCCTGCACGTGAATATCGGCACACCCGATCTGACGTTGCCGCCGCTCAATATGCCCACTCTGACAATACCGGCTTTGAACCTGCCGACCATTATTACGCCCGACTTGTCGATACCCGCTATCGACCTGCCCAATGTCATCGTGCCCGCGATCACCGTGCCGGGGCTGGACCTGCCGGCCGTCGCCGTGCCGGGCTTCACGCTGGACAGCGCCCTCCTGGGCGGCTTCACCACACCCAAGCTGGTCATTCCGCCGCTGACCACACCGACGATCGCCGTGCCGGGGCTGGACCTGCCGGCGGTGGCCGTGCCGGGCTTCACGCTGGACAGCGCCCTCCTGGGCGGCTTCACCACACCCAAGCTGGTCATTCCGCCGCTGACGACACCGACGATCGCCGTGCCGGGGCTGGACCTGCCGGCGGTGGCCGTGCCGGGCTTCACGCTGGACAGCGCCCTCCTGGGCGGCTTTACCACGCCCAAGCTGGTCATTCCGCCGCTGACCACGCCCACCGTCAACGTGCCCGGTCTCGACCTGCCCAACATCACCACGCCCCCGATCAGTGTGCCGGGGCTGGATCTGCCGGCCGTGGCCGTGCCGGGCTTCGCGCTGGACAGCGCTCTCCTGGGCGGCTTTACCACACCCAAGCTGGCCATTCCTGCGCTGACGACGCCCACCATCGCGGTGCCCGACCTTGCCCTACCCAACATCACCACGCCTCCGATTGCCGTGCCGGGACTGGATCTGCCGGCCGTGACCGTCCCGGGCTTCAAGTTGGACAGCTCACTCGTCGGTGGTTTCAGCACGCCCAAGCTGGTCATTCCGTCGCTGACGACACCGACGATCGGCGTGCCGGATCTTGACTTGCCGAAGATCACTACGCCCCCGATCGCGGTGCCGGGGTTGGATCTGCCGGCCCTGACCGTCCCGGGCTTCAAGTTGGACAGCTCACTCGTCGGCGGTTTCAGCACACCCAAGCTGGTCATTCCGTCGCTGACAACCCCCCCGATCGATTCGCCGGGTATCACGTTGCCGCAGATATCGATACCTGGTTTCAAGGTCGACAGCATAACCGTAGGCGGCTTTCAGACGCCCCACATAGTTTCGCCAGAATTTACTACACCGACGATTCGTTTTAACGGTCTTGGTATCTACAGTCTAGCGGTAAAGTGGGACACCAATGTATTTGCTCTCAAGGGAGTGAACTACCTCCCGAATACAGCTATCATTGATCCGTTCAACGGCCAGGCGTACTTTAACCTGATCTCACTGGAATCCTCGGGATTCGATCTTCCCACCCTCACCATCCGGTCGTATACGTTACCGCGCTTCGGGATCGACGGATTCGGCCTTCCGCCGATCACCCTGCCGGACATCAATATCCCGCGCATCACGCTGGGTGCGTTCACCATACCCGCGATGTCCACGGGTCAGTTCACGATCGACCCCGTGGGGGTGGACCAGTTCGGTCTTCCGCCGATCACCGTGCCCGACGTCAACATTCCGCCGATCAAGTTGGGTGCCTTCACCATTCCGGGGCTTGACATCGACCCCGTCAAGTTGGATGGGTTCACTATTCCGGCGATGTCTACGGGTCAGTTCACGATCGACCCCGTGGGGGTGGACCAGTTCGGTCTTCCGCCGATCACCGTGCCCGACGTCAACATTCCGCCGATCAAGTTGGGTGCCTTCACCATTCCGGGGCTTGACATCGACCCCGTCAAGTTGGATGGGTTCACTATTCCGGCGATGTCTACGGGTCAGTTCACGATCGACCCCGTGGGGGTGGACCAGTTCGGTCTTCCGCCGATCACCGTGCCCGACGTCAACATTCCGCCGATCAAGTTGGGTGCCTTCACCATTCCGGGGCTTGACATCGACCCCGTCAAGTTGGATGGGTTCACTATTCCGGCGATGTCCACGGGTCAGTTCGCTATCGATCCGATCGGGGTGGACCAGTTCGGTCTTCCGCCGATCACCGTGCCCGACGTCAATATCCCGCCGATCACATTGGGCGTCTTTACTATTCCGGGAGCGACCACCGGCCAGTTCGTTGTCGATCCGATCGGGGTGGACCAGTTCGGTCTTCCGCCGATCACCGTGCCCGACGTCAATATCCCGCCGATCACATTGGGCGCCTTTACTATTCCGGGAGCGACCACCGGCCAGTTCGTTGTCGATCCGATCGGGGTGGACCAGTTCGGTCTTCCGCCGATCACCGTGCCCGACGTCAACATCCCACCGATCACATTGGGCACCTTCGCCATTCCCGAACTCAACCTCGACCCGATCCGACTCGGTGCCTTCACCGTCCCGGGCCTTACCGTCCCACCCGTGCAGTTGTCAGCCTTTACTTTCCCCGGTTTCACGATCCCGAGCATCACCCTGCCTGGCACCACGATTGCGGGCTTCGACATCCCGCAGCCGCCGGGCTTCGGCAACACGAGCACCGCACCATCGTCGGGGTTCTTCAACACCGGCGCCGGGGGCAGCTCCGGCTTCGGTAACCGGGGCTTGAGCCTTTCCGGTGTGTTTAATGTGAACCCTGCGGTGCTCCTGGGTGGTTCCGGCTACCAGAATGTCGGCACCAACATCTCTGGACTGGTGAATCTCGGTGGTTCGCTGTCGGGCCTGGCAAATACGGGCAGCCTGCCCATGACGTTACCTAGCCTGCTCTCCGGCATCGCAAGTATCGGAAGTGCGGGCTCCGGCTTCTTCCTCAGGTTCTAGGTGATTGCCGGAAGCCGCGGCCTGTCCTGCGCTGGCGCACGGATGAATACGCACATGACCGACCTGAACGGAAGCGGCGGTGGCAGCGGCGGAACCGGGGAGTCCCGACAACCCAGCGCGCCAACCGACGTGCGGCGTTCGGAATCTTGTGATGGCTGCGGTGAAATCCCGCGTAGTGGAGGGAAAGTGACATGTCATTTGTGATCGCGGGGCCGGAGTTCTTGGCGGAGGCTGGTCGTAATTTGGCTGGGATCGGTTCGACGTTGGTGGAGGCTAATGCTGCGGCGGCGGCCGCCACAACGCGGGTGTTGGCCCCGGCTGTGGACGAGGTGTCAGCGGCGGCCACGGCCTTTTTCAGCGGACACGCGCAGACATATCAGCAGCTCAGCGTTCAAGCCGCGGCTTTTCATGAGCAGTTTGTGCGTACTCTGCTCAGCAACGCTGGCTGGTATCAGCTCACCGAGTCCGCCAACGCCGCGGCGGCGGTCAACCCGCTCAGCGCTGTGAACGCTGCGGCCCAAAACCTGCTGGCCCCCGTTAGAGCGGTAAACACCGCGGCGAACGCTCAATCTCTCGCGCTTACTGGCCGTCCGCTGGTCGGCAACGGCGCCGACGGTGGTCTTGGCCAGCCCGGAAAGCCTGGCGGGTGGTTAGGGGGCAACGGCGGCCGGGGCGGTGACGGTTTGCCTGGCCAGCCCGGAGGTAGAGGCGGTGATGCGACATTCGGCAACGGCGGAGCGGGCGGGCGCGGCGGCATCGGCGGCGGTGCCGGTGGTGACGGGGGCAACGTAATGACACTGGGTAACGGCGGGGCGGGCGGTGCCGGCGGCATCGGCGCGCCCGGCGCCGCCGGCGTCAACCCGATTCAGAGCGTCACCCAGCCTGCGGCAGCCGCAGGTAGCTCCGGCAGCCCCGGTACACCTGGCGGCGCTGGAGCCGACGGGGTCGCCGGGCAGCCCGGCGGTGCCGGCGGCGCGGGTGGAATGGGCTCGACTTCTGTCCCCGGCGGCACGGGTGGCGGTGGCAACGGCGGTGATGGCGGCGATGGCGGTGCAGGTGCGCCGGGCGGCGCGGGCGGCAACGGCGGCGCAGGGATCGGGCTCAGCGGCGGCAATGGCGGTGACGGTGGTGACGGTGGCATTGGCGCCGCCGGCGGCAGGGGCGGTGCCGGCGGCCCCGGGGCTGCCGGTGGCGACGGCGGCCACGGTGGTGACGCCGGCGGAGCCAGCAGCGTGGGCGGCGCCGGTGGCCCGGGTGGACGCGGCGGCAATGGCGGTCACGGTGGATCGATGGGTGGCAATGGTGGCGCCGGCGGCATCGGTGGACCTGGCGGCACGGGTGGCGTAGGAGCTCCCGGTGCCAATGGCGGCAACGGTGGACTCGGCGGCTCGGTCGGCTCAAACGGGGGCGACGGCGGCGACGGTGGCGTTGGCGCGCCGGGTGGCCTTGGCGGCCCTGGTGGCGCCGGCGGTAATGGTGGCAACGGCGGGCAATACGGTCGCGGTGGTGCCGTTGGCGCTGGCGGCGTCGGTGGTGTAGGCGGCATCGGTGGCAGCGGCGGCGCTGGCGGCATCGGTGGCGGCGCCGTGGTCACGGGGACTGGCGGTACCGGTGGCGACGGCGGTGCCAGTGGTGCAGGCGGAGTCGGCGGAGTGGGTGGTCCGGCCGGATCGGCCGGGGCTGGCGGTCCAGCCGGCCCTAATGGCCCGGCTGGACCCGGCGGCGCCTTCGCACCTGGCGGTGCGGGCGGCCGCGGTGGCGCAGGCGGCGTCGGCGGCAGGGGCGGTAGCGGCGGCACCGCCTTCTATGGTGCGACTCCCGGCGCCGGGGGCGTGGGCGGGAGTGGCGGTGCCGGCGCAGCAGGTGGTCTCGGAGGGCCGGGCAGCCCGGCTGGAGGCGTTGGTGCCACTGGCAGCGCCGGCGTCATCGGCAGCAAAGGGTCCACGGGCACGAAGGCCCCGGTTTTGGGGTTCCCACTTTAGGTCTGTTAACGGTTTCCGACGCGGCGGCGCCACCGGCGGGACTCCCGTGAGTCCGATGGCCCGACCGCGTCGGGGATCGGTGGTGGCGCCGTCGATAGCGCCCCCTGCCACCCGCACAGACTGAGGCGCGGGTGGTCCTGCGCTACGAAATGGCGGTCCCTATCCTCGGCTCGTGCTTGGTGAACGCGGCGGTCCAAAATTTGCCGGCTGCGTTGTACCGGTCCTTGGGCGCCGGTTGCAGACCGGTGCTGGGTCAACCTCTTGAGATCGCAGCTGCACGGCGCGCCAGCAGCCTGCGGCTTGGATGGCTTTGCACACCCCGACGGTTTGGCCGCCCATCGAGATCTGACGTCTTGCTCGAAGCGGCAAGCTTCTGAGGCTGCCCAATTTTTTTCTGACCTATATCGGTGAACGGCGAGAATTTCCTTTGCTGCGTTGCGCGGCCTGATCTCAGCCTGAAACGGACGACGATCTCAAGCACACGGTATCCCGCAGGTCAGGTTCACGCGGTGAGACGGCCCGTGGCAGCGTCGCCGGCGGGCAATTTCAATTTGTCGCCACCTCGTTGACTGCTAGGCAACCTGCCAGTCACTCTGGTCAAGTGACAGCCGCCACCGATGCCATCACCCTCTTCGGTGCCGAATCCCTGCAGAATCCGTACCCACTCTACGAGCGCATGCACGCCGCCGGTCCGGTCCACCGCATAGCCGACTCGGCGTTCTACGCCGTGTGCGGTTGGGATGCCGTTCACGACGCCATCAGCCGCCCCGAAGAGTTCTCCTCGAATTTGACTGCCGCGTTGACGTATACCCCCGAGGGGAAGGTCAAGCCGTTCGAGATGGATCAGCTCGACGGTCCCACCCACGTGCTCGCCACCGCCGACGACCCTGCCCACGCGGTGCACCGCAAGCTGTTGGTGCGTCACTTGGCGGCCAAGCGAATCCGCGTAATCGAGCACTTCGCCGCCGAGACCGCAGAGCGGCTCTGGGCCGACGGCTTGCGGGAGGGGCGCATCGAATGGATGGGTGCCATGGCCAACCGGCTGCCGATGATGGTCGTGGCTGAGCTCATCGGCGTCCCCCACGCCGACGTCGCTCAACTGGTGAAGTGGGGATATGCTGCCACTCAGCTCCTCGAAGGGTTGGTTAGTCAAGAGCAACTCGCCGCCGCGGGCGTCGCCGTAATGGAACTCAGCGGCTACATCTTCGAGCAATTCGGCTGGGCGGCCACCAACCCGCAGAGCAACCTGCTCGGGGAGCTGGTCACCGCCTGCGCATCCGGTGAAATCGACACGCTCACCGCCCAAATCATGATGGTCACCTTGTTCGCCGCCGGCGGAGAGTCCACGGCCTCGTTGCTGGGCAGCGCGGCGTGGATGCTCGCCAGCCGCCCCGATATCCAGCTACAAGTCCGAGAGAAACCGGAGCTGCTCGCGGCGTTCATCGAAGAGACGTTGCGCTACGAGGCCCCATTCCGGGGCCACTACCGGCACGTGCGAAGAGATACCAGCTTGGCCGGCGTCGAACTCCCGGCTGATTCGCACCTCTTGCTGCTGTGGGGCGCGGCCAACCGCGATCCGGCCCAGTTCGAGTCACCCGAGCAATTCCGTCTTGACCGCGCAGGAGGCAAGGGCCACATCAGTTTTGGGAAGGGCGCACACTTCTGCGTGGGTGCCGCGCTGGCACGTCTGGAGGCGCAGATCGTCTTGCGGCTACTGCTCGACAGAACCGCACCCATCGAGGCCGCCGACGTCGGACGATGGTTGCCAAGCATTTTGGTGCGCCGCCTTGAACACCTCGAGTTGACGGTGAGATAGCAGCTTCGACAGCATTGGACGCGGCTTGGCCGTGCCGCACGGCGGCAGTGCATTGCCATGAGGACTCTTACTCGAAGGACATCGGCGAATGGCCTCCACCGGTCACGATGAAAGCCTCGACCGCCGTGGCCTGCTCGAAGCCCTCCACCTCCACCCGCCACTCGTAGAGTCCCGGTTCCAACGGAATTCCCGGCGGGATACTGAGGGCAAGCGGCATCCGGACCGAAGTGCCGTGGATCGATCCGGGCATCCGGCCTGCCTCGGCGGCGGCTTCGAACAGCATGGGCTGTGGGCCATGCGGCCCCGTCACTACCACCGGATCTCCATCGGTGGTCAGCAGTTGGCACGTCAACTTGTGCTGTCGGTTGGTCTCATCCCAGTCGATGTCCAAAAAAAGCACCAAAGCGAAAGGGGGAGTGGGTGTTTGGCATTGTCGCCAGCCCAGCCCGAGGGCGTGGACCTTACCCGACTGGGGGTCGGCCTGCGCTGCGTCCGCCAGCAAAAGGCTGACTTTCATGAGGCCGCCGGCATTGCGATCGGCGATCGGGATATCACCTTGAGAACGTGTCCTGTGCTGCCGTCAAGAGACCCACGAGATCCTGTCCTTGTCCGTCGTTACGCCGTGCTGGGCACGGTCAGCATGGTGCCGTCCGAGATACCATCGCTAACAGAATCCCATGCGACCTGACCCGGCATGCTGCCTGCCAGCGTGTGTCGCACCATGTTACTTACCGCGGTTACCTACCGGGGTTACTTACCGGGGGGCAGCTGACGCGGACCATCGGGGGAACTCAGCTCGGCCGGCCCCTCCCGCCCGACCAGCCCACGCCGATTCGCACGTCCGGTCGATCCCATCGACAACCCGGACAGATCTTGCGGAGATTGCTCCAACGGCCGGTATCGCTCGTTGGGGCTCAGTCCCTCATAGTTTCCGTCGTAGCTGCCGGTGTCGGCCTCGCCACGTGACGATTCGATACGGTTCACGCCGGCCGGGGCCTCAGCAACGGGGGATTGAGGCGTCGGCTGGTCACGTCTGCTGTTGGAGCTGTCGGGGCTGTCGGAACTTTCGGAGTTGACGGTGACCTTGCGGGTGCGCTTGAACGAAAAAGCGATTTCTTCGACCTCTTCGAACACCTGACGTGCGGTGCGCAGTGGCTGAGTGGTGTTGTCGATCACCCGCGCCACGAACGGGGGCATCAACGGCCGTATCCATCGCGCCGCAGCCTTGGTGGCGTCCGGAATCGACGGAATCAGCGGGCCGCCGCGCTCAGTCTCATCCGCTGCCACTGTCCCGCTTGAGTCGACCTGCGCCGGAAGCCGTTCCGGTGGTTGAGCGAGGCGATCCGCTGTTCCAGCCGGCAATTGGGCGACGGCGCGGCTGGCGGCCTCTGCTTCGGCCGCGATAGGCAGATACATGTCTTCCTCTACTTCCTCGACTGGCTCGACTGCCTCGAAATGACGCTGCGACGACGCGCGCACGGGAAGCTCCAGCGCTTCGCTGACACGACGGCGTTGCTGTTCCCGGTCGATTTCGGCCTGTGCCTCGATCGCCAGGCGGGTCTGGGTCAGTTGATGCTCGGCCCACATGATTTCGGCGGCGCGGCGAACTTCGGCACGTTTGATCGCGATGGCGGTCTCGGCCTCGAGTTCGGCGCGGTCCCGCTCGGCGCGCGCGGCCGCGTGGCGGTCATGTGTCGTCTCACCACGCCATAGCCGCAGGATCAGCGGCAGCAGATACACCAGCGCGAAGAACGCGATCAGCAGCGCCCGCAGCACCAACGCGCCTGCGCTGGCGAGGGTTACGTCGTTCATTGCCACCCAGCGAGTGCCCAGCCCGCGACCCGCGTCGGCCACCACCGCGTGGCGAGCCGTGTTGAGGGCCTCCTGGTCCTGCCGCACCCTGGCGTCGAGGTCGGGTGCCTGGCGGTCGCGAGCCGCCAACGCATTGTCCAATTCACGCTGCGCATCGGCGAGAAGGTCATTGGCCGTTCGTGTTTCGGGTCCTTGACCGGGAACGCCCGTGATCCTGGTCTGCGGGCAACCCGGTGTGGGGTGGTATTCGCAGCGCGCGACCACCAGAGCCGTGTCCAGATGCCCCCGAGCCTGTTCGACCCCGTTGTCGAGCGCGGCCCGCGCAGCACGGGACTGTTGCAGCGACGCCGACGCCTGCGCGACAGCGGGCACGGAGTCGGCGTTGCGCAGTGCGCGTTCGTCGAGCCGCTGATCGATGGCACCGGAAAACGCAACGAGCGCTGCGAGCTCGCCGACCACGACGCCGACGGCGAGAGCGACCCCGGCGCGTCCCGCGATGCCGGACCGGCCCCGGCCTGGTCCACCGGCGGTACCGCGGACCACCGCGCCGACCAGTAGGGCGAACACCAAGGTCACGGCAACGACGGCCCAGGTGGGCCAGGCCGTCGATTCGCTCACCGCCAAGCTCGCCACGAGCCAGGCCAGCCCGGATCCGAAGGCCACCACAGCGCCTGCTACGGCGTGGGTTGACCGCTCGTGACGCTCACCGAGTTCACCCCAGTGTCCGCCGCCGAGCCAGGTCAGCAGTCCCTCGATGCGGGTTACGACCGAGCGCTGATCAGGATTTTCGTGGGCGCACATGAGACTCCAAACACCTCCAGGTACTTCCAGCGTGGCAGGCCGCCACCCGACTTATCGAATCGAAGCGGCCGCTTGTGGGGTTGTTCACAACTCGCGGCAGATGTCGCAGATCACACTGCCGCGGTGGGGACCGGTCCGCTGGGACATCTGACGTCGAATGACGTCAAATTTCGCGCGACGCGAACCGATCAGCGACCGTTACGCCAGTTGACGTGAGACGGTATAAACCTATGCAACATCACGACTACCTCACCTACGAAGACTTCGGCCGCAGATTCTTCGAGGTTGCCGTCACACCGGAGCGGGTGGCGGCATCATTCGCCGAAATCGCCGGCAGCGAATTCGACATGGAACCGATCGCCCAAGGCCCGGGAGGGATCGCCAAGGTCAGCGCGCATGTCAAGATCAACGAGCCGCGTGTGACCCGAAAGCTCGGTGACCTCATCACATTTGTGATCCACATTCCGCTATCGATCGACCTGCTGCTGGACCTCCGGCTCGACAAGCAACGGTTCAAGGTGGCCGGAGATATCGCGCTGCGCGCCACCGCACGTGCTGCCGAGCCGCTGCTGCTGATCGTCGACGTCGCCAAACCGCGGCCCTCCGATATCACCGTCAACGTGTCGTCCAAATCGATTCGCGGGGAGGTGCTGCGCATTCTGGCCGGTGTTGACGGCGAGATCCGGCGGTTCATCGCCCAGTACGTCGCTGAGGAGATCGATTCACCGCAGTCGCAGGCCGCCCAGGTCATCGATGTAGCCACCCAATTGGATACCGCCTGGAAAGGAATTTAGCCGCAAGGCGGCGAGGGCAACGGGGTTGGCACTGGTTCTGCGGCAACGGGATTGGGCCTGCAACAGGCTGGATTGGTCGGCGCGAAATCGGCGCTCGCCGGCAGACAGCCCGGATTATCGGGGTTTTTCGGAGTTTATCGGGCCGCGGTGCCTGGGTATGTAACCCCGAACGTATGGCGCGGCTCCGGCCTGTCGGGAGCAGGGCCGCCGAACCAGGGAGCGGGTTAACACATGGCGCGTGTGGAGGTGTCAACGTCATCCAACGTCGACCCTGAGTCTGCCTGGAAAATCGCCTCCGACCTGCACCGATTCGACGAATGGATGACGATATTCGGAGGCTGGCGCGGGGCGGTGCCATCGACGATCGAGGAGGGCTCCCGCGTCTCGTCACTGATCAAGGTGAAGGGTTTTCGCAACGTCATTCACTGGACGGTCACCGAGCACGACGAGCCGACCTCGATCCAGCTGCATGGCTGCGGTCGGGGCGGAATCCGGATCGCTGTCGCGGTGACTGTCACCGCCAACCATCCGGGGTCGGATTTCCATCTGACGGCTGACCTGAAAGGCGGTCTGCTCGGCGGGCCGGTTGGGCGGCTCGTCGCCAGAGTTCTGCGCCCCGAGATTCAGAACTCGGTGGACAACCTCGCAGCTTTGCAGTAGCCGGCACACCTACATCTCAGGCCGCTCGGAGTGGCCCAACGGCCGCTGCCGTTCGGCTTCGCGAACTCGCCTGCGCTCCATGGCAAGCCAAGCCAGACCGGCGCCGAACGAGAGCAGTCCGCCGATGGCGGCCGCGAGGCCGAGTCCTACCTGTCCGAGTGCGAAATTGGCGAGGGACACCACGAAAGCCAGCACGCCGCCAGCGACGACAACCAGACCGGGCGCGTGCTGGGCGTCGTTGATGCGTTCCGCCGAGTCGTGGGCGTAGGGACGTCGGTGGATGGCATGGCGCGAGATGCCCCCCATGAACGCCTCCTTCAGGTTGAGGTCCCCCGGGCCGGCAAACCGCCGGGGCCGGTCAGCACCTTCGGAATTCCCGAAATGTCGCATGGCCAAACGACTTCGCTTGCCGTGGCGTGGAAAGCGGAGTCGGCAGCCGCTCACGCCGGCGGCAGTTGGTCGCGCGGCAGCAATCGGCGTACCGGCCGGCTTTCAATGGCGTGGATCGTCAAGGCGCGGCTACTGATTCGCCAGCCCGAATCGGTCAGCTGGTACTCGTCGTCGTACCGCAGATGCCAGACCACGTCGACCAGGTCATCGCCGCGCCGGCTCCAATGGTGCGCGATGCAGGTGATACGCCCTCGCGCGACACCCGGGCCCGGGGCGTGGTCATAGACCTCTCCGACGATCGCGTGTTCGGTACGCATGGTTTGGGCGACGGCCGCTATGGCGGTGGCGATGGCCATTCGGCCCCGGTGCGAATGGACCGGTGTCAGTGTGGCGGGGGGGTCGGGTGTCGTCAGCTCGGCTGCCACAGTGAAAAGGTCGGCCGCAGCGTCGAATTCGCTGTCATCGACGTGGGCCGCATACCGGTGCACCAGATCGCTGAGTGCCAGCCGATCGGCCGGCGCAAGAGACTCGGCAGGGGTCATCAGACCTCACGAGACCTCAAGAAACCAATCCCAGACGCTGCGCGCACGCCGACACGATGTCTTTGGCGTGCTCGATATCGGTGGTCGGCGGCATGCCCAGCACGATCCTGTCGGCGCCCTCATCGACCAGGCGGGCCGCGCGTTCGCTGTCGATCTTGGTCACCAGGTGGCCCAAAGAGACCTCCAGGGATACCGGATCGCGGCCGGCCGAGGACGCCTCCTCACGCATCAGCGCGATCAGTGCAGCGAGCCGCAGTCCGGCCACGCCGAGTGGCTGGAAGCCATCGCCGAAGCGCCCGGCCCTGCGCGCGGCCGCCCGGCTGTGCCCGCCGATGTGAATCGGAAGCCGCCCAACCGGTTTGGGGTAGCACATGGCGTTGTCGAAGCTGAAGAACTCGCCGTGGTGAGAAGCGCCGTGCGGGTGGTCGGCCCACAATGTCCGCAGCACAGCCAGCTGTTCGTCGGCCCTGCGGCCGCGGCTGTCGAACTCCGCCCCGCAGGCCTCGAGCTCCTCTTTGAGCCATCCCACACCCACACACAGCCGCAGCCTGCCGCCGGAGAGGGCATCGATCGTCGCAGCGCGTTTGGCCAGCACCACGGGGTGATGGTTGGGCAGCACCAAGACTCCGGTGGCCAAACCGAGCCGCTTCGTCCGGCCGGCCAGAAACCCGAGCAGATCGAGCGGGTCGGGAATCGGGCAGTCCGCGGCCAGCCCAACCCGCCCGGAACGGTCGTACGGATACACGCTGTCGTACCGGGTGACCAGCACGGTGTGCTCAGCGACGATGATCGATTCGAAGTTGCAAGCCTCGAGGTGCAGCGCGAAGCAGGTCATCCAGTCCGGGTCCGCGGTGACTCCGTCGGCGACCGGGGCGACCACCGCCACCGAGGGCGTGGCCGTCATCGATGCGCCCCGTGGGGATCAGCGGCATCAGCCGCAGGGCGTACCGGGACTTCCGCCGCGCGACGGCCGGAGACGCACCGCAGAGATGTCACGACATCCGACGCTAACAGGACGATTCTCAGGTGACCTCGGGAGCCGTCACGGCTCGCATCACGTCGGCCAAGGTCGCTGCCCTCTCGTCCGTGAAGATGTCCTCGAGCAGCACCTGCTTGCCGTCTGGACCGGTCAGTGGAACCCGCCAGTTGGGGTACTCATCGGTAGTGCCTGGCTGATTCTGCGTCCGCCGATCGCCGACCGCGTCGGTCAAAGCCACTCCCAACAGGCGTGACGGCGTTCGGCCGAGGTATCGATAGAAGGCAAACAGGGTCTGCTGCGGGTCGGCTTCGGCCCCGTCCGCTAACAGGCCGACCCGACGCAATTCCGCTATCCAGGCGTCCTGATCGGCCCGATGCGCCTCGAGTTCGGCTTCCACCGGCCGGGTCAACAAACCGAGAGACTCGCGCAGCCGCACGTGGTCGCCGGCCAGATACCCGGCCGTCGGCGGCAGGTCGTGGGTGGTGACCGACGACAAGCAGTACTCGCGCCAGCGCTCGGCCGGCAGCGGACCGCCATTTCCGTCCCGATCCAGCTCGAACCAGAGAATCGAGGTGCCCAGCAGGCCGCGCAAGAATAGATAGTCGCGCACCCACGGTTCGACGGTGCCGAGATCCTCCCCGACTACGACCGCCTCGGCCCGATGCGCTTCCAGCGCGACGATGCCGATCATCGCCTCGTGGTCGTATCGCACATACGTGCCATGAGTCGGCGCCGCTCCCGCTGGGATCCACCACAGCCGGAACAGCCCGATGATGTGGTCGATCCGGACTCCGCCCGCGTGCCGCAGCACAGCCCGGATGAGGGCGCGAAACGGTTGATACTCCTGCTCATCGAGCCGGTCGGGTCGCCATGGCGGCTGAGACCAGTCCTGGCCAAGCTGATTGAACTCATCCGGTGGCGCGCCGGCGGTCACGCCCAACGCCAGCACGTCCTGTAGCGCCCATGCGTCGGCACCGTCGGGGTGGACGCCCACGGCGAGGTCATGCATGATGCCCAACGACATTCCGGCCCGGCTGGCCCCGGACTGCGCCGCGGCGAGCTGTTCGTCGAGCTGCCATTGCAGCCACCGGTGGAAATCGACCGCGACGGCGTGTTTGTCGACGAAACGGGCAACACCGGGGGCATCGGGGTGCTGCAGCGACTTCGGCCATCGATGCCAGTCACCGCCGTACTTTTCGGCAAGCGCGCACCAGGTGGCGAAGTCGTCCAGGGCGCGGCCCTCCCGGGACCGGAACGCCGCATAGGCCAACTCGCGTCCTGCCGATCTCGGCACCCGGTGGATCAGCTCGAGAGCCTTGCGCTTGGCCCGCCACGCGCTGTCCCGGTCGATGGTGTCGCACCGGTCCGAGCGCTGCTGCACCTCGGTGCGCAGTTGCCGGACTCGGCTGCGCTTGGCCAGCTCGGCGAACTCCGGAATGGCCTCCACCCTCAGGTAGAGAGGGTTGAAGTAGCGCCGCGAGGTCGGCAGGTACGGCGACGGCTCCATGGGTGTTGTGGGTGCCGCCGCGTGCAACGGGTTGACCAGGACATAGTCGGCGCCGTGCCGGTAAGCCGACCACAGCGCCAGTTCAGCCAGGTCGGTGAGATCGCCGATACCCCACGACCGTCGGGACCGCACGCTGTAGAGCTGGGTGGCCAGGCCCCAGGCCCGACGATTGCCGAGCTTTTCCGGCAGCCCGACCCAGTCCGGCGTGACGATGAGCGCGGTGCCGGTCTCGTCGTCGCCGGAGCGCAGCTGCACGCGGTGATACCCGAGCGGTAGGTCGGCGGGCAGCACAAAGCTCGCTTCGCCGATCCAGCGTCCGTCCAGCTCGAACGGCGGGGTGAAGTTGTCGGTCTGCTGCACCCCGCCGCGTAGCGTGCCGTCCTCGAGGCGCAACCACACGTCGGCGGGCGCACCGTGAGTGACGTGCACCCAGAACCGCGTCGCCGCACCAGCGCGCGCCACGATGGTCGCCGGCAGCGAACGGGCCCAGTACGACCGGAGTTGTTCGGTCAGTGCCGCGTTGCGCTCCTCCTCGGTTCGCGCGGCAACGCCGAACGCGGCCAGCACGGCCACCAGTGTGTCCGCGCAGACACGCACGTCGTGGCCGGTCCAGTCCTGATATTCGGTGGCGATACCGAGTCGGCGGGCAAGTTCGACCAACGACGGCGCGAGCTCAGTCATGGCGCCCATCTTGCGTCCAACATCGCTGCGCGCGGACGGCGGGGCGGTCTGGCTTGTCCGGTTCGCCGCGGGCTCACCGCACCGCGCGTTTACTTCCCAGCTCAGAGACGTTAAACCGGCCGCAACATTTCCGCGCGCCGAGACGGCGATTGGTCGCTACGATGCAATGAAGACACGACGAATCCTTGGGGGATCTAGTGCGGTAAGGGCCGTATGGCGCCGTCCTTTCGGGTGCCCTACGGTTATCGATGTCGTCAGCATTTCTCCACATATTTGGGCCAATATCCAGGCGTTCTGAACAGACCGGAAGGTGATCTAGCGTGGCTGAAGAGAGCCGCGGGCAGCGGGGGTCGGGGTACGGCCTTGGATTGTCCACGCGGACCCAGGTAACGGGTTATCAGTTCCTGGCGCGCCGAACCGCGATGGCATTGACCCGCTGGCGGGTGCGCATGGAGATCGAACCCGGCCGGCGGCAGACGCTGGCGGTGGTGGCATCGGTGTCTGCGGCCCTGGTGATCTGCCTGGGCGCGTTGCTGTGGTCGTTCATCAGCCCGTCGGGCCAGTTGAACGAGTCGCCGATCATCGCCGACCGGGATTCCGGCGCGCTCTTCGTCCGGGTCGGGGACCGGTTGTATCCTGCGCTGAACTTGGCAT
This sequence comes from Mycobacterium pseudokansasii, assembly GCF_900566075.1. Lineage (NCBI taxonomy): Bacteria > Bacillati > Actinomycetota > Actinomycetes > Mycobacteriales > Mycobacteriaceae > Mycobacterium > Mycobacterium pseudokansasii. The sequence goes on from NZ_UPHU01000001.1 coordinate 3,148,935, forward strand.
CGGCACGGTTGATCACCGGGCGGCCGGACAACCCGCATCTGGTTAAGGGAAGCCAGATCGCCAGCCAACCGCACGGCCCGCTGGTGGGCATCCCCGGCGCGCCGAATCAGTTCTACCCGAAGAGTCCGCCGGCGTCGTCGTGGCTGGTCTGTGACACCGTGTCCACCTCGTCGAGCCTCGGGTCGTCGCAAGGGGTCTCCGTCACCGTCATTGACGGCACTCCCGATCTCAGCAGCCACCGGCGGGTATTGAAGGGTTCCGATGCCGTGGTGCTCAGCTATGGCGGAGACGCGTGGGTCATCCGCGAGGGGCGCCGGTCCCGCATCGACGCCACCAACCGGTCGGTGCTGCTGCCGCTGGGGTTGACGCCGGAACAGGTCAGTCAGGCCCGACCGATGAGCCATGCGCTCTACGACGCCCTGCCGGTGGGGCCCGAGCTGCTGGTGCCCGAAGTACCCAACGCGGGTGCTCCGGCGACTTTCCCCGGTGCTCCCGGTCCGGTGGGCACGGTGCTCGTCACGCCGCAAATCAGTGGGCCGCAACAGTATTCGCTGGTCTTGGCCGACGGCGTGCAGACCCTGCCGCCCTTGGTGGCCCAGATCATGCAGAACGCCGGACGGCCGGGGAATACCAAGCCGGTGACGGTGGAACCCTCGGCGTTGGCCAAGATGCCGGTGGTCAACAGGATAGATCTGTCCGCCTACCCGGATGAACCGCTCAATGTGCTGGACATCCGGGAAAATCCGTCGACGTGCTGGTGGTGGGAACGGACCAGGGGTGAGAACCGGGCCCGCGTCAAGGTGATCTCCGGGCCTACCATCCCGGTCGCGACCCATGAAATGCACAAGGTGGTTGACCTGGTGAAGGCCGACATGAGCGGCCGTGAAGCTGACCACGTCTATTTCGGACCCGACTATGCCAACTTCGTCGCTGTCACCGGCAACAACCCCGCCGCTCAGACCACCGAATCGCTGTGGTGGCTCACCGACGCGGGCGCGCGGTTCGGGGTGGAGGACACCAAGGAAGCCCGCGAGGCGTTGGGTCTGAGCCTGGCCCCGAGCATGGCCCCGTGGGTGGCGCTGCGGCTGCTGCCGCAGGGGCCCACGCTGTCTCGAGCCGATGCGCTGGTCGAACACGACACCTTACCCATGGACATGACCCCCGCAGAATTGGTGGTACCCAAGTGAAACGTGGTTTTGCCCGGCCGACCGCGGAAAAGCCGCCGGTGATCAAGCCGGAGAACATCGTCCTGCCGACACCGCTGAGCATTCCGCCGCCGGAGGGCAAGCCCTGGTGGCTGATCGTGGTGGGCGTCGTCGTGATCGGCCTGCTGGGCGGCATGGTCGCGATGACGTTCGCCAGCGGGTCACGCGTGTTCGGCGGCGCCGGCGCCATCTTCCCGATCTTCATGGTCGGCGGGATGATGATGATGATGTTCGGCGGCCGATTCGGCGGCCAGCAGCAGATGAGCCGTCCCAAGCTGGACGCGATGCGCGCTCAGTTCATGTTGATGCTGGACATGCTGCGCGAGACGGCCCAGGAGTCGGCCGACAGCATGGACTCCAACTACCGGTGGTTCCACCCGGCGCCCACCACACTGGCGGCAGCAGTGGGGTCGCCCCGGATGTGGGAGCGCAAGCCCGACGGCAAAGACCTCAACTTCGGCGTGGTGCGCGTCGGCGTGGGCATGACGCGCCCGGAGGTGACCTGGGGCGAGCCGCAGAATATGCCGACCGACATCGAGCTCGAGCCGGTGACCGGTAAGGCGCTTCAGGAGTTCGGGCGCTATCAAAGCGTCGTCTACAACCTGCCCAAGATGGTTTCGCTGCTGGTTGAGCCCTGGTATGCGCTCGTCGGGACCCGTGAGCAGGTGCTGGGCCTGATGCGGGCGATCATCTGCCAGCTGACGTTCTCCCACGGACCGGACCATGTGCAGTTGATCGTGGTCAGTTCCGATCTGGACGAGTGGGACTGGGTGAAGTGGCTTCCGCACTTCGGTGACTCACGCCGTCATGATGCGGCCGGTAATGCGCGGATGGTCTACAGCTCGGTCCGCGAGTTCGCCGCCGAGCAAGCCGAATTGTTCGCCGGACGTGGGTCGTTCACGCCCCGGCACGCCAGCTCGTCGGCGCAGACGCCGACGCCGCACACCGTGATCATCGCCGATGTCGACGACCCGCAGTGGGAGTACGTGATCAGCGCCGAAGGCGTGGACGGGGTGACGTTCTTCGATCTGACCGGCTCTTCGATGTGGACCGATGTCCCGGAGCGCAAGCTGGAATTCGACGAGAAGGGTGTGATCGAGGCGCTGCCGCGCGACCGCGATACCTGGATGGTGATCGACGACAAGGCCTGGTTCTTCGCGCTGAGCGACCAGATGAGCATCGCCGAGGCCGAAGAATTCTCCCAGAAGTTGGCGCAGTGGCGCCTCGCCGAGGCCTACGAGGAGATCGGTCAACGGGTGGCCCACATCGGGGCCCGAGACATCCTGTCCTACTACGGAATTGACGAACCGGGCAGCATCGACTTCGACTCGCTGTGGGGCAACCGCACCGACACGATGGGCCGGTCGCGATTGCGGGCGCCGTTCGGCATCCGCTCCGACAACGGCGAACTGCTGTTCTTGGACATGAAGTCGCTGGACGAAGGCGGCGACGGCCCGCACGGTGTCATGTCCGGGACGACCGGTTCGGGTAAGTCGACGCTGGTGCGGACCGTGATCGAGTCGTTGATGCTCGGCCATCCACCGGAGGAGCTGCAGTTCGTTTTGGCCGACCTCAAGGGTGGTTCGGCGGTCAAGCCGTTCGCCGGGGTGCCGCACGTGTCGCGCATCATCACCGACCTGGAGGAAGACCAGGCGTTGATGGAACGGTTCCTGGACGCGCTATGGGGCGAGATCGCCCGCCGTAAAGCAGTGTGCGACAACGCCGGGGTCGACGACGCCAAGGAGTACAACTCGGTGCGCACCCGGATGCGGGCCCGAGGCCAGGACATGCCGCCGTTGCCGATGCTCGTGGTGGTCATCGACGAGTTCTACGAATGGTTCCGGATCATGCCGACCGCGGTCGATGTTCTGGACTCGATCGGCCGGCAGGGCCGTGCGTATTGGATCCACCTGATGATGGCGTCACAGACCATCGAGAGCCGGGCCGAAAAGCTCATGGAGAACATGGGTTATCGCTTGGTGCTGAAGGCGCGTACCGCCGGGGCGGCGCAGGCCGCCGGCGTGCCGAATGCGGTGAACCTGCCGGCACAGGCCGGTCTGGGTTATTTCCGCCGGAGCCTCGAGGACATCACCCGCTTCCAGGCCGAGTTCCTGTGGCGCGACTACTACGCCCCGGGCGGCACCATCGACGGCGACGAAGCGCCGGTTCTGGTGCACAACATCGACTACATCCGGCCGCAGCTATTCACCAACTCGTTCACGCCGCTGGAGGTGAGTGTGGGCGGGCCGCAAATCGAGGCGGTCGTCGCGCACGCCAACGGCGAGGTGATCGAGGGCGAGGGCGCCGACGCCGAGGAGGAAGAGGAAGGCGTGCGGACCCCCAAGGTCGGCACGGTGATCATCGATCAGCTGCGCAAGATCAAGTTCGAGCCCTACCGGTTGTGGCAGCCGCCGCTGACCGTTCCGGTAGCCATCGATGAGCTGGTCAACCGATTCCTCGGCCACCCGTGGCAGAAGGACTACGGTTCGGCGCGGAATCTGGTGTTCCCGATCGGGATTATCGACCGCCCCTTCAAGCACGACCAGCCACCGTGGACGGTCGACACCTCGGGCCCCGGTGCCAACGTCTTAATCCTTGGCGCGGGCGGTTCGGGCAAGACCACCGCTCTGCAGACGCTGATCTGCTCGGCGGCGCTGACCCATACTCCCGAGCAAGTTCAGTTCTACTGCTTGGCGTACAGCAGCACCGCACTGACAACGGTGGCGCGCTTCCCTCATGTGGGCGAGGTCGCCGGTCCCACCGACCCCTATGGTGTGCGCCGGACAGTGGCCGAATTGCTGGCGTTGGTGCGCGAGCGCAAACGGAGCTTCCTCGAACACGGCATCGCGTCGATGGAGATGTTCCGCCGGCGCAAGTTCGGCGGAGAAGCCGGGCCGGTACCCAACGACGGGTTCGGCGATGTGTACCTGGTGATCGACAACTACCGGGCACTGGCCGAAGAAAACGAAGTACTGATCGAGCAGGTCAACCTGATCATCAACCAGGGCCCCTCGTTCGGGGTGCACGTGGTGGTCACCGCGGATCGCGAATCGGAGCTGCGGCCGCCGGTGCGCAGCGGTTTCGGTTCCCGGGTCGAACTGCGATTGGCCGCGGTGGAGGACGCCAAGCTGGTGCGTTCCCGCTTCGCCAAGGACGTTCCCGTCAAGCCCGGCCGCGGCATGGTTGCGGTCAACTATGTCCGGTTGGACAGCGACCCGCAGGCGGGTCTGCACACCCTGGTGGCTCGGCCGGCGCTGGGCAGTACGCCCGACAACGTCTTCGAGTCCGACAGTGTGGTCGCGGCGGTAAGCCGGCTGACAACCGCCCAAGCCCCGCCGGTACGCCGGCTGCCGGCGCGATTCGGCGTGGAACAGGTGCGCGAGCTGGCCGCACGCGACACCCGTCAAGGTGTGGGTGTCGGCGGAATCGCCTGGGCGATATCGGAATTGGATCTGCAGCCGGTCTACCTCAACTTTGCCGAGAACTCGCACCTGATGGTGACCGGTCGGCGCGAATGTGGGCGCACGACGACGCTGGCCACGATCATGTCCGAAATCGGGCGGCTCTACGCGCCGGGCGCCAGCAGCGCACCGCCGCCTCCGCCCGGACGGCCCTCCGCGCAGGTATGGCTGGTCGACCCGCGCCGTCAGCTGCTGACGGCGCTGGGTTCGGATTATGTGGAGAAGTTCGCCTACAACCTCGACGGTGTCGTCGCGATGATGGGTGAGCTGTCGGCGGCCCTGGCCGGCCGTGAGCCGCCGCCGGGTTTGTCCGCCGAGGAACTGTTGTCGCGGTCGTGGTGGAGCGGGCCGGAGATCTTCTTGATCGTCGACGACATCCAGCAGCTGCCGCCGGGCTTCGATTCCCCGTTGCACAAGGTCGTTCCGTTCGTCAACCGGGCTGCCGACGTCGGCTTGCACGTGATCGTCACCCGGACCTTCGGTGGCTGGTCTTCGGCAGGCAGCGACCCGATGTTGCGGGCGCTGCACCAGGCCAATGCACCACTGCTGGTGATGGACGCCGATCCGGACGAGGGCTTCATCCGCGGCAAGATGAAGGGGGGTCCGCTGCCACGTGGCCGAGGCCTGCTGATGGCCGAGGACACCGGGGTGTTCGTTCAGGTCGCTGCCACCGAGTGGCGGAGGTAAGACCGTCAGCGCTGCGTAGGGCTGAGCTCAGTCAGCTCCAACGCAGCGGTAGCGTCTTGAGCGCGAAAGACTTTGACGGAAAACGGATCTCGGGCGTGTATTCCGGAGCCAGTTCGAATTCGGGAATTCTGTCAAGCCATTCGCCGACCACCAGGGTCAGCTCCAATCGCGCCAGGTGAGAACCCAGGCAGCGGTGCGGACCGCCCCCAAAACCCCAGTGGCGGTGCAGTTTTCCGTCCATGACCAGCTCGTCGGTGGACATCGCGTCGGTGCCGTCGCGGTTCACCGCGGCCATGCACAGGCGCACCGGGGAACCCGCGGGTAGCGTCATACCCCCGACCTCGACGACCCGGGTGGTGATTCGTGGTGCCACCGGGGCCGATGGCTCTAGCCGGACGATCTCCTCGATGAACACCCGGATCTGCTTGGGGTTGCCGCGAAGCATGGCGCGCAGCTCCGGTCTGCGCGCCAGTTCCAGCAGGCAAAAACCCACCGCCGCGGTCACGGTGTCCAATCCCGCGAGGATCAACAGGTGACTGAGCCCCAGCACCTCGATCTCGGTCAGCGGATCATCGCCGATGAGCACCTGCGACAGGACGTCCGGGCCCGGGTTCTGTTTGCGTTCGGTGATCGCTTGTGCGAGATAGTCGAACAGCTCACGGGTCGCGGCGGCGTCGGCCTCGGTCGGGTAAGGCCGGTCCGACATGGCAATGACAGCGTCCTTCCAGGCAATCAGGCGGTCACGGTCGGCCACCGGCAGACCGTAGAGCACCAGAAACAGCTGAAACGGAAACAGATTCGCGAAGTCGGCCATCGCCTCACACTCACCCCGGGGGGCGAGGGCATCGATCATGGCGATGGTGTGGGCCAGCAGCGCCGGACGCACCTTAGCCAAGGCGGCCGGGCTGAAATAGGGTTGCAGGATCCTGCGGTACCGGGTGTGCTCCGGCGGATCGAAGCCGAGGGGTACCAGTGGTAGGGGATTGCCCGGGGATCGAAAGGCTTCCCGCGACGAGAACGCCGTGGTATCGCGTAACGCCGCGAGCACGTCTTCGCGGCGGGTGAGGTAATACCAGCCGTTCATGAACACCACTGGCCCCGCGTCGCGCAACGTCTTCCATCCGAGGCCCCGGTCGGTGGCCATCGGCAACGTCGAATACTCAAGCCGCGGTAGGTAAAACGCGCCGGCCTGGCTGCCCTCGGTAATACTCATCCATTCGACTCTTCTGCTGTTGGCTTTCCCGTTTCACGGCCTTCGAGGCAGCCGGGCCCCGGTGACACAGCCCAATATCGCACGCGTGGCAAACACGCACCAATCCGACGGTATGAGCACGGCCCTGGCCGATGACAATGTGCTCGGCTAGCCTCGTGGAAGTTTGTTCGACTGGCACGGGCGGCTCTACGACGCGATGCCTGAAGCCCAGGGAGGGAACCACGTGAGGATTCGTCTGGAGCGGTCGCGGTGTGTGGGACACGCCCAGTGCTACGCGGTGGCCCCGGAACTGTTCCCGATTGATGACTCGGGATATTCGGTCCTCGACGAACACGTCGTGCGCCCTCAGGACGAGCAGTTGACCCGCGATGGTGTCGCCTCCTGCCCCGAGATGGCGCTCATCCTCGATGAGGACTGATCACGCCGCGTCCAAGACACTTCATAGATTCATAGGTCCGTAGCCGTACGCGACCGGGGTGTGCTCAGGAAACTCATACGTGGCGGCGCGCAACGTCTAGTGGGTAATTCTGGTTTCCCAACGCCCATGACCCCTGTTTGCGCAGGTCACCCGGGCGCAACTGAACTCGCGGTTTAACGACAGCTTAACAATGGTTTGCGGGGAATGAATTGTTGGCGTCCGCGCCCGGGGGACGCCGTTCGGCAACCTAAAGTGTTTTATGTGCAACAGGTTCATAACAAACGAATTGCTGGTTGGCGATGCTAAAATCTTGGACTTTTCGGGGTCGAGGGGGCATCCCGTTGCAGGCCGTACCGACGGAAGCGGCGGCCGTAACGGCCGCGGATGGATCCGGTGTCGGCTGCGCGATGACTGCCGGTAACGAGTTGACTCACCGGACGGCGAGGGCGAGCCACCGATGACCATCGGCAGCCAATGCATCCCCCGGTATGGGCAGGCGTATGGGCAGGGGTGGGGTAAGCACTGCTGGCCCGTGGCGAGTTCGCAATCAGGGTGACAGCGTAGCCGCGACCGGCTCGGCTGCCGCGATCGCGGTCGGCCAAGCAGGGGCTAAGGAGGGGTGGGTTGTTGGACTTCGGGGCGTTACCGCCGGAGATCAATTCGGGACGAATGTATGCCGGCCCGGGATCGGGCCCGATGATGGCTGCCGCGGCGGGCTGGGACGGGCTGGCCGCAGAATTGAGCACGGCGGCGGCCGGCTACGGCTCGGTGATCACCGAACTGACCAGCTCACCGTGGGTAGGGCCGGCGTCCGCATCGATGCTGGCCGCGGCCGCACCGTATGTGGCCTGGTTGAACGCCACCGCCGAGCAGGCCGAGCAAGCGGGCATGCAAGCCCGCGCAGCCGCGACAGCCTATGAGGCCGCCTTCGCGATGACGGTGCCGCCTGCGGTGATCGCGGCCAACCGGGCGTTGTTGCTCACCTTGATCGCAACCAACTTTTTCGGACAGAACACGCCGGCTATCGCGGCCACCGAGGCCCACTACGCCGAGATGTGGGCCCAAGACGCCGCCGCGATGTATGGCTATGCCGCCTCCTCGGCGACCGCTTCACAGTTGACGCCGTTCCAGCCGCCCCCGACCACCATCCAATCCGACGCAGCGGCCGGGCAGGCCGCCGCGGTCGGGCAGGCCCTGGCGGCATCGGCAGCCAACTCCGCGCCGACCGTTCTTCCGACCATGTCGATGACTGCGCTCCCGGGCAGCCTGACGTCGCCGCTATCCACACCGATCACGGGCATCGACGCGATACTGACCCAACTGGGTTTCTCACTGACCCCCTCGTCACTGGCGGTTCCCCCCTGGGTCGTCGGACCCACGGGACTGCTCGCCACCCTGTTCGGGAATTCGACAAATATTTGGAACTCGGTCACCAATTACCCATATTTCGCACTGGGGTCGGTCAATTCGCTGATCGCGTGGGGCGGTGGGCTGTTACCGGGTGCCCCGGCGCCAAATCCCGCGCTTGGTGGAGCGCTGGCGCCGCCGGGAGCCGTGGGTGGTTCCTGGGGTGCCCCGGCGGCCGGTCTTGGCAAGGCCGGGACCGTCGGCCGGTTGTCGGTCCCACCGACCTGGGTGGCCATCACGGCCTCAGAAGTAAGTCCATTGTCCGGCGAACCCGCAACCATCAGCGCCCTCGACGCCACCGCGACCAACGCCGGAACATCGGGATTAATGCGCGGAATACCCCTGACCGGCGCCGGCCGGCGCACCCCCGGCTACGTCAACAAATACGGCTTCCGCCACAACGTGCTCGCCCGCCCACTGCCGGCCGGGTAACTCGTGAGCATGCCGATTCAGCCAGTCCGAGCAACACAAATGGAGGCCACAAACCGCATAGATGCTGACGCAAACACCAACTGCAGATTAATGCTCGATAGCAATCAGTGAACAGTAGCGGTCCAGGAATGAATAGTTGGCATCGGAACCATGCCGAGCCATCACGGCCAAGTAACGTGATCACGGGATGGGGTGCCCTGAAGCCGTTGAGGCACAGGGTTATTCGAGGAGGAAACTGATGTCGTTTGTGACGACACAGCCACAAGCATTGTCGGCTGTTGCCGCCACCCCACAAGGCGTCGGCCCGGCACTGAACGCTCACAACGCCGCCGCGGCGATCCTCACAACCGGGGCCGTTCCAGCGGCAGCTGATGAGGTGCCAGCGCTGACCGCGGCACAGTTCGCCGCGCATGCCCAGATGTACCAGATCGCATCCGCGCAGGCGGTAGCCATCCACGAGATGTTCGTCAAGACCTTGGGTGTCAGCGCCGCCTCGTATGCGGCCACCGAGGCGGCGAACGTAGTCGCGAGCAGATAAGGGTCAAACAAATGGATTTTGGGGCGTTACCGCCAGAGATCAATTCCACGCTGATGTACATCGGTCCGGGGTCGGGGCCGATGACGGCCGCAGCTTCCGCGTGGAACGGGTTGGCAGCCGAGCTGAACGCAGCCGCCACAGCCTACGAAGCCGTGATCACCGGGCTAGCCACCGAAGAGTGGCTTGGTCCGGCGTCGGCATCGATGGCCGAGGCGATCGCGCCCTATGTGGCCTGGATGAGCAACGCCGCCACACAGGCTGAACTGGCAGCAAACAAGGCCACCGCCGCGGCAGCGGCATACGAGGCCGCCCATGCGGCGACGGTGCTTCCCCAGCTGGTCGCGCTCAATCGGGCCGAGCTCGCCCAGCTGCTGGCTGCCAACGTGTTCGGTCAATACACCAACGCCATCGCGGCGCTCGAGGCCCAATATGGTGAAATGTGGGCACAAGACGCCGCAGCCATGTACCAGTATGCGGGCTCGTCCGCGACCGCTACGAAGATCACCCCATTCGCTTCCCCTCCGCAGACGACCAGCCCAGCCGCCGCGGCATTACAGTCCGGCGCGGTCACGCAAGCGACCGGCACTGCGGCCGGCTCGGCGCAGCAAACGTTGTCGGATCTGATTAACGGCTTGCAGACCCAGCTGGCAAGTCTCGCGTCGCCCTCGAACGCAGCTCTTGTCGGGCTGACTCCGACCAGCGAGACGTTGGGATCGGTAGCTTTCAACCCGAACTCGATCGTCGGCTCGATCTTGACCGGGATCGGCGGAAACAGCACGTTGAACCCACAGTGGTTCATTACCGCGTTCAGAAACTTCGCCGGTCCCGCCTATAACGTCGAGGGCCTGCCCTACTTCTCGACCGGTATGGCGAATACCTTGCTGTCCCTGAGCAAGGGCCTGGCGCCGGCCGCCTCGTCGGCCGCCGGCAACGCCGCCGCGAACGGCTTAGCGGGATTGGGCGGACTACTGGGCGGCGGGGGTAGTGGGGTAGCGGCAAGCATGGGCCAGGCGGCGTCTGTCGGGAAGCTGTCAGTGCCGGCCGCGATCGCCGGGATAGGCCCGACGGTTGGCCATGCGGCTCCGTTGCCGATCAGCACTGTCAGCGCGGCACCCGACACGGCAGCCGGAAATCTGCTCGGTGGCATGCCACTAGCCGGTGCCGGTGCCGGAGCTGCGGCGGGCGCCGGGCCGCGCTACGGCTTCCGGCCCACCGTCATGGCCCGCCCACCGTTCGCCGGCTGACAGCGACGTTGTGCCGTGTTTCGCCGACGCCGCATCGCCTACCCGGAACGCGCTAGCAGGCCCCCGGTGCGCGCTGGGCTTGCACGACTACGCGTCATCAGCCCGGCAGGTTTGATCCGCCCAACCCGCGCGGCACCTGGAACGCCTTGGTCTGCCGGTTATGACCGGTGTCGACACCTGGCTTCCCAAGGGTTGGGGCGGGAGTTTGCTGAGCGGACGACAAACAGCCCTTCCCGCTGTTACTGTGTCGTTACCACAGGTGAATTTGCCGTGCCAACATGTGAATACTTGCTAAATGGTGTCGTTGAAAGCAAACTGGCGCCGCGCGGTCATCTACTCTCTTGCAGTAGAGCGGTGCCGGGGACAATCGAGGGAGGAAAACAGCATGTCATTTGTGACCACACAGCCGGAAGCTCTGGCCGCTGCGGCGTCAAGCCTGCAGGGTATTGGTACCACGATGAGCGCCCAGAACGCCGCTGCGGCGGCCCCGACGACAGGGGTCGTGCCAGCGGCCGCCGACGAGGTGTCGGCGTTGACCGCGGCTCAATTCGCCGCGCACGCGCAGATGTACCAAGCCGTCAGCGCCCAGGCGGCCGCGATTCACGAGATGTTCGTTAACACCTTGGCGACCAGTTCCGGTTCGTATGCGGCCACCGAGGCCGCCAACGCCGCCGCTGCCGGCTGACCACGCTGGCAGCTGTGGACCGGGGGCGGGATGCGGCTACGGACGTGAGTTCGACGCTGACCTCTCGCGGGTTGACCTTTGTGCGAACGCGTCACGCGGCCGAGTCTGTGGACCGGGACGCCGCATTCATCGATTCCGATGTTGCGGTCGGAGCCCGATGTCGGTGTCGCCGTGCCGTGACTCCCTGCGGACGGCGGCTGGAAAGGGGGGATCATCCATAGTTCTCCGGTCGGCGGTTGCGTGAACGCGTAGCTGGCCGGTCATCGCACCCGCAAACAACAGACGACAAATGATCTAGATCTAGGCAATTAAGGAGCAATTCAGGTGACTTCACGCTTTATGACCGACCCGCACGCGATGCGTGCGATGGCGGGCCGCTTCGAGGTGCACGCTCAGACGGTTGAGGACGAGGCCCGCCGGATGTGGGCGTCCTCGCAGAACATCTCCGGCGCGGGCTGGAGCGGCCTGGCCGAGGCCACCTCGCTGGACACCATGGGCCAGATGAACCAGGCCTTCCGCAACATTGTGAACATGCTGCACGGCGTGCGTGACGGCCTGATCCGTGACGCCAACAACTACGAGCAGCAAGAGCAGGCCTCCCAGCAGATCCTCAGCAGCTAGCGCCCAAAGCCACAGCTGCGTACGCTTTCACTGGTTAGGAGAACACCACTATGACCATCAATTACCAGTTCGGCGATGTCGACGCCCATGGCGCCACGATTCGTGCCCAGGCGGCGTCGCTCGAGGCCGAGCACCAGGCCATCGTTCGCGATGTGCTGGCTGCCGGCGACTTCTGGGGCGGCGCCGGTTCGGTGGCCTGCCAGGAGTTCATCACCCAGTTGGGTCGCAACTTCCAGGTGATCTACGAGCAGGCCAACGCCCACGGCCAGAAGGTCCAGGCCGCCGGCAGCAACATGGCGCAGACCGACAGCGCCGTCGGCTCCAGCTGGGCCTAAAACCGAACTTCAGGCGCGGCAGCACACCAACTACCGGGTGTGCTGCCGTGTCCTGCAGTTGACCGGCAGTCAACAACTGAAAACCCCTGAGGTTAGGCATGGATCAACAGAGCACGCGCACCGACATCACCGTCAACGTCGACGGCTTCTGGATGCTCCAGGCGCTGCTGGATATCCGGCACGTTGCGCCCGAACTGCGGTGCCGGCCGTACGTATCCACTGACAACAACGACTGGCTGAATGAGCATCCCGGAATGGCGGTCATGCGCGAGCAGGGCATTGTCGTCGGAGACACGGTCAACGAACAGGTGGCCGCCCGAATGAGGGTGCTCGCCGCGCCCGACCTCGAGGTCGTAGCCCTGCTCTCCCGGGGCAAGCTGCTGTACGGGGTAGTCGATGACGAGAACCAGCCGCCCGGTTCGCGCGACATTCCGGACAACGAGTTCCGGGTGGTACTGGCCCGCCGAGGCCAACACTGGGTGTCCGCTGTGCGGGTGGGCAACGACATCACCGTCGACGATGTCTCGGTAACCGACAGCGCATCGATCGCCGCACTGGTGATAGACGGGCTGGAATCGATTCACCACGCCGACCCTGCTGCGATCAATGCGGTCAATGTGCCTTTGGAGGAGATGCTGGAGGCCACCAAGTCATGGCAGGAATCCGGCTTCAACGTCTTTTCCGGCGGGGATCTGCGGCGAATGGGTATCAGCGCCTCCACGGTGGCCGCGCTGGGCCAGGCCTTATCAGATCCTGCGGCCGAGGTCGCGGTCTATGCACGGCAGTACCGAGACGATGCCAAGGGTCCGAGCGCCTCGGTGCTGTCCCTTAAGGACGGATCGGGTGGGCGCATTGCGCTCTACCAGCAGGCGCGAACCGCGGGTTCCGGGGAGGCGTGGCTGGCTATCTGCCCGGCGACCCCGCAATTGGTGCAAGTCGGGGTGAAGACCGTGTTGGATACGCTGCCGTACGGCGAGTGGAAAACACACAGCAGGGTTTAACAACACTGTTACGAAAAACGAAGTGTTACAACGCTTTCAAACATAGAATGCGAGCCAGATGCGGACCGGGCATACTGCTCTGGTAGCGGCTGCAAAATTGAAAAGCAAGTGTCAACCACAACCATTTAGTCGCGAGGCGAGGCAAATGAATTCGGAGTTGGTCGATCCGCAACTCAGCCGGGGCGACGCCTCGGTGAGCACACCGACGGTGCCCCGGGCGCGGCTGAAGTCATGGGCTACTACGTTCGCCACGGCAGGGGGTACAGGACGATGACCGCAGTAGCTGATGCGCCACAGACCGAAATCGAGGGCGTCTCGTCGCCCCGATCTGTCGTCGTCGGCATCATGGCCGGTGTCGGCGTCCAGATTGGCGTGCTACTGGATGCCAACGCCCCGGTTTCGGTGATGACCGAACCACTGTTGAAAGTGGTGAACAGTAGGCTCCGAGAGCTCGGCGAGCCTCCCCTGGAGGCGACCGGCCGCGGCAGGTGGGCGTTGTGTCTGGTCGATGGCTCGCCGTTGCGGGCCACGCAGTCGTTGACCGAACAGGAGGTCTATGACGGCGACCGGCTGTGGATCCGATTCATCCCGGATACCGAGAAGCGGTCGCAAGTCATCGAGCACATCTCCACAGCGGTTGCGTCCAATCTCAGCAAGCGATTCGCCTCGATCGACCCGGTTGTCGCCGTACAGGTTGGGGCGTCGATGGTGGCCATCGGCGTCGTCCTGGCATCAGGAGTGCTCGGGTGGTGGAGGTGGCACCACAACACGTGGTTGACCACCATTTTCGCGTCAGTGGTCGCTGTACTCGTGTTGGCGGTGTCGCTGCTGCTGTTGATGCGCGCCAAGACCGACCCGGATCGGCGCGTTGCCGACATCATGCTGATGAGCGGTCTTGCTCCACTGGCAGTGGCCGCCGCGGCTGCGCCTCCCGGTCCGGTCGGGTCGCCGCAAGCGGTGCTGGGTTTCGGGGTGCTGTCAGTAGCCGCCACGTTGGCGCTGCGATTCACCGGTCGCCGGCTTGGGATCTACACCGCGATCGTCACCATCAGCGTGGTGGCGACGCTTGCGGGTCTGGCCCGGATGGTCGCCGCAGCCGGCGCGGTGACGTTGTTCAGTAGCACGGTGCTGGCCAGCGTCCTGCTCTATCACGCAGCCCCCGCGCTGTCGCGACGGCTGGCCGGGATACGGTTGCCGGTGTTTCCGTCCGCGACCAGCCGGTGGGTCTTCGAGGCCCGTCCCGACCTGCCCACCACGGTGGTGAGGTCCGGTGGTGGTCCGGCGACCCTCGAAGGGCCGGCGTCGGTACGCGATGTGGTGCTGCAAGCCGAACGCGCCCGGTCATTCCTGAGCGGCCTACTGGTGGGGCTCGGCGTCCTGATGGTGGTATGTCTGACCGCGCTGTGCAATCCGCACACCGGGCAACGCTGGCTGCCGCTGTTACTTGCCGGATTCACCGCCGGGTTCCTGCTGTTGCGCGGACGCTCGTACGTCGACCGCTGGCAGGCGACCACCCTGGCCGCCACCGGCGTGATCGTCGTCGCCGCGGTGGTTATCCGGTATGCGCTGGTGTTGGCCTCGCCGTTGTCGGTGTCGATCGCCGCGGCGATCCTGGTGCTGCTGCCCGCCGCGGGTCTGACAGCTGCGGCCGTGGTGCCCAACACCATCTACAGCCCGCTGTTCCGCAAGTTCGTGGAATGGATCGAATACCTCTGCTTGATGCCGATCTTCCCGCTGGCATTGTGGTTGATGAATGTCTATGCAGCGATCCGGTACCGGTAACCACAGGTTGCGGCGTGGTCGTGGCCCAGCAGCGGCCGTCGCCGCGATTCTGCTTGCCACGGGTGCGCTAGCTGGTTTGCCGCCGGCGCATGCGATTTCGCCACCGACGATCGACCCGGCAGCGTTGCCACCTGATGGTCCGCCCGGACCCGTCGCCCCGATGAAGCAGAACTCCTACTGCACCGAAGTTGGAACGTTGCCCGGCACCGACTTCCGATTGCCACCCAAGTACATGGAGATGCTGAACCTCACCGAGGCATGGCAGTTCGGCCGGGGCGAGGGGGTGAAAGTCGCCGTCATCGACACCGGAGTGACGCCGCACCCCAGGTTTCCGCACCTGATTCCCGGCGGCGACTACGTGATGGCCGGCGGTGACGGCTTGTCGGACTGCGATGCTCACGGGACCATCGTGGCGTCGATGATCGGCGCGGCTCCGGCCAGTGGGGCGGCGCCGCCTCCGGCGGTTCCGCGCCGGCCCGTCACCATCCCCACCACAGAGAAGCCGCCACCACCGCAGACTGTGACGCTGTCGCCGGTGCCGCCGCAGACCCAGACGATCACCGTGGTTCCGGCTCCGCCGTCTGAGGAGGGGGCCCCGGGCGCCGCCCCGGCGCCGGGCCCGGTGCCTCCGGTGGCCCCGGGTCAGGCCCCGGCCGGCACCCACGGCGGTGGAACGGTGACGATACCGAGCTACTCCGGTGGCCGGCGGGTGATCGGCATCGACAATCCGAGCGGTCCGCGTCCGCTCGACCCGCCGCCCTCACCAGCGCCGCCGCCCGACGCGTTCAGTGGAATCGCCCCGGATGTCGAATTGATTTCCATCCGCCAATCGAGTCAGGCCTTCGGTCTCAAGGACCCGTACACCGGCGATGAAGATCCGCAGACGGCGCAAAAGATCGACAATGTCCAGACCATGGCGCGAGCGATCGTGCATGCTGCCAATATGGGTGCTTCGGTGATCAACATCTCCGACGTGACGTGCATGAGCGCCCGCAATGTGATCGATCAACGAGTGTTGGGTGCGGCCGTCCACTACGCGGCGGTCGACAAGAACGCGGTCATCGTCGCCGCGGCCGGTGACAGCAGCAAGAAGGATTGCAAACAGAACCCGGTTTTCGATCCGTTGCAGCCCAGCGATCCCCGTGACTGGAACGCGGTCACCACGGTGGTGACCCCGTCGTGGTTCAGCGACTACGTCCTGACGGTCGGCGCAGTCGATGCCAATGGTCAACCGATGAGTCAAATGAGCATCGCCGGGCCATGGGTCTCGATTGCCGCACCGGGGACCGACGTCGTCGGCCTCTCGCCTCGAGACGACGGCTTGATCAACGCGATTGACGGCCCGGACAACACGTTGCTGGTTCCGGCTGGCACCAGTTTCTCCGCCGCGATCGTGTCCGGGGTAGTGGCCCTGGTCCGCGCGAAGTACCCCGAATTGTCGGCCTACCAGGTCAAGAACCGAATGATTCGCACCGCCAGGCCGCCCGCTCGCGGCGTGGACAACCAGGTCGGCTACGGTGTGGTGGACCCGGTGGCAGCCCTGACCTGGGATGTGCCAGAAGGGCCGGTCCAGCCGCCGAAGCAACTGTCAGCGCCACTGGCGCTGCCGAAACCACCCACCGAACGCAATATGGTCCCGGTTTGGGTGGCTGCCGGGGGATTGACCGGGGCACTACTGATAGGCGGTGCGGTGTTCGGTACGGCGACATTGATGCGACGATCACGGAAGCAGCGATGAAGGCTCAGCATAGGTTTGGGCTGGCTTTGTCGTGGCCGCGGTTGACGACGGTGTTCTTGGCTGACGTGGTCATACTCGTGGTCGCCAGCCATTGCCCGGACTCGTGGCAAGGCCAGTACCGCGTCGCATGGTGGGTCGGGGTGGGCCTTGCGGTGGTGCTGACACTGTTGTCGATCGTCACCTATCACGGGATCACCGTGACCTCGGGTATCGCCACCTGGGTGTGGGATTGGTCTGCCGATCCGGGTACAGCCCTGGGCGCGGGGTGTACACCGGCCATCGATCACCAGCGCAACTTCGGACGTGACACCGTCGGAGTGCGTGAATATCAGGGCCAGTTGGTCACGGTGATCGAGGTCGACGGTGGTGAGGGCGACCAGCCGGGCCGACACCGTCATCGGACCTCGCACTCGGCGGTCTTGCCGGTGGGCGCGGTTGCTGAAAACTTGCGACAGTTCGACATCCAACTCGATGGCATCGACATCGTGTCGGTGGAAGTGCGCGGCGTCGCCGAGGCCGCCAAAGCGTCGGCTTCGTTGGACGAGTGGGGTCCTGAGGAGTGGGGAGTGGTGGGGGACAAACCCGCCGCCAACCGGCGCCGCACCTGGTTGGTGCTGCGGATGGATCCGCAGCGCAACGTGGCCGCGGTCGCCTCCCGCGATTCATTGGCCTCGACGTTGGTTGCGGCCACCGAGCGGCTGGTTCAGGATCTGGACGGTCAAACCTGTGCGGCGCGGCCACTGACCGCTGATGAGTTGGCCGAGGTCGACAGCGCGGTGTTGGCAGATTTGGAGCCAACCTGGAGCCGGCCGGGTTGGCGTCGTCTCAAGTATTTCAACGGGTTCGTCACTAGTTTCTGGGTGACGCCGTCGGATATCAGTTCCGAGACGTTGGACCACCTGTGGTTGCCGGACACGCCGGAAGTGGGCACCACGGTGATCACGGTACGGCTGACGATGCGGGCCGGTCGGCCGCAGATGTCGGCGTGGGTTCGCTATCACAGCGATTCACGTCTGCCCAAGGAGCTCACGCCGGGGCTCAACCGCCTCACCGGCCGCCAGTTGGCGGCCGTGCGCGCGAGCCTGCCGGTGCCGGGAAAACGTTCCCGACTGGTCGTGCCCGGTCGCGAACTGCGTGATTACGACGAGCTTGAACTGCCTGTGGATCAAGTACAGGAGCACGCGACAAGCTCGTCCGCAGGGCAATGACTCGCCCGCAGTCAACCGCTGAAGATGCCCGCAACGCCCTGGTCGCCGGTCTGCTCGCCTCTGGAATCTCGGTCAATAGTCTCCAGCCCAGCCACAACCCACAAGTGGCGGCACAAATGTTTACCACCGCCACCAAACTGGATCCCGGCATGTGCGATGCCTGGCTGGCCCGGATCCTCGCCGGCGACCAGAGCATCGAGGTGCTCGCCGGCGCTTGGGCGGCGGTCAGGACATTCGGTTGGGAGACCCGCCGTCTCGGCGTAACGGACCTGCAGTTCCGTCCCGAGGTCTCCGACGGGTTGTTTCTGCGGCTGGCCGTCACCAGCGTTGATTCGCTGGCATGCGCATACGCTGCGGTCCTCGCCGAGAACAGGCGTTACCAGGAGGCGGCCGAACTGCTCGACGCCACCGACCCCCGCCATCCTTTCGACACCGAGCTGGTCAGCTATGTGCGGGGGGTGCTCTACTTCCGCACCAAACGCTGGCCCGACGTGCTGAACCAGTTTCCCGAGGCAACGCCATGGCGTCACCCGGAACTGAAGGCCGCCGGCGCGGCGATGGCCACCACCGCGCTGGCGTCACTGGGCGTCTTCGAGGAGGCGTTCCGGCGAGCGCAAGAAGCCATCGAAGGGGACCGGGTGCCGGGTGCGGCCAACATTGCGCTCTACACGCAGGGCATGTGCTTGCGGCATGTCGGCCGCGAGGAGGAAGCCGTTGAACTGTTGCGCCGGGTGTATTCGCGCGACCCCAAGTTCACCCCGGCCCGCGAGGCTCTGGACAATCCCAACTTCCGGCTGGTACTGACCGATCCGGAAACGATTGAGGCGCGCAAAGATCCGTGGGATCCGGATAGTGCGCCGACCCGCGCCCAAACGGAGGCTGCTCGCCATGCCGAGATGGCCGCGAAGTATTTGGCGGAAGGGGACGCCGAGCTGAATGCGATGCTCGGCATGGAAAAGGCCAAAAAGGAAATCAAACTCATCAAGGCGACGACCAAGGTGAACTTGGCACGGGCCAAGATGGGGCTTCCCGTCCCGGTGACATCGCGTCACACCTTGCTACTGGGGCCGCCGGGTACTGGAAAGACTTCGGTGGCAAGGGCATTCACCAAGCAGCTCTGCGGGTTGACGGTATTGCGCAAGCCGCTGGTGGTGGAGACCAGTCGCACCAAGTTGTTGGGCCGGTACATGGCCGATGCCGAGAAGAACACCGAAGAAATGCTCGAGGGTGCGCTGGGCGGTGCGGTTTTTTTCGACGAGATGCACACTCTGCACGAGCGTGGCTATTCCCAGGGCGACCCCTACGGCAACGCGATCATTAACACCCTGCTGATTTACATGGAGAACCACCGCGACGAGCTTGTGGTCTTCGGCGCCGGTTATGCCAAGGCGATGGAAAAGATGCTGGAAGTGAATCAAGGTCTGCGACGGCGGTTTTCGACCGTGATCGAGTTCTTCAGCTATACCCCGCAAGAATTGATCGCGCTGACCCGGTTGATGGGTCAGGAGAATGAAGACGTCATCACCGACGCGGCAGCCCAGGTGTTACTGCCGTCGTACACCAAGTTCTACAACGACCAGACCTACTCCGAGGACGGCGATCTGATCCGAGGCATCGACATGCTCGGCAACGCAGGTTTCGTGCGCAATGTCGTCGAGAAGGCCCGCGATCACCGTAGTTTCCGCCTGGACGACGCAGATCTGGATGCCGTACTGAACAGCGATCTGACGGATTTCAGCCAGGACCAGCTGCTTCGATTCAAGGAGCTCACCCGCGAGGACCTTGCCGAAGGCCTCAGCGCAGCAGTGGCGGAGAAGAAGACGACGACTTAGCCGAGACGTAGCCGCTGTCTCGTTGGCCGGCAACAGCTAACCTTACGACTTGAACGCTAGCGCACCGCGCCGCCGTCGTAACCGGATTCCCGTGCGGGAAACCTCGACCTGGGTGCTGAGTCACCCGCCGTGGAACCACGACGGTGACCTAATGCTCGCGGTACCACTGAAGCACGGGAGTACCCGGTGTGAGCTTGCGTTTCCGCGCGGGAAAAGACATTGAGCCACACCGCCGGTAAGGGGTTCGAGATTTTCCCGGTGCTACCCCTATGGGTTAGGCCCAACTGGCTTCCGGGGCGGCTGCGGCCGGATACGCTGTGTGGTGCTGAAAGCTCGGACGACCGGGGTGGCGCTCCTGGCAAATTTCGCGAGGTGACTTCATCCGGGATATTGCTACCACCGTGGCACCCCGATGTGCCCCGATCGTGACAGGAGGTGGGCCGAACGGACCCGATCAATAGCGTGCTCCATGAAAGTTATGACCGATTCATCCCGATCTGGTCACGGCGCTGTGTCCGCCGTCTGAATCGGCTGGCGCCGAGTACCCCGGCGCGCGCTACGTAACACACGTACGTGCTCTCGGTAACACCCCGACACCACCACAGCGGCGAGGCTCCGTGGCCGGGTTGGACTATCCCCAAGAGGAGAAGTCCAATGTATTTGCTTAGGAAACAACCGGATTCGCTGCACACAGCGGCCGGCGACGTAACCGCGTTGACCACAATGCAATTCGCTGCCCACGGGCAACGAGCAGTCGTACACGCTGGCGCTGTTCAGAAATCGCGCTGGGCCGCCACGCCGAAGGACGTTGGTTGCCACACCACGACCGAAGCCGCCGACGCGGCCACCGAAGCCCTAGTCGGATAAGGGAGGTGAGGACGATGGATTTCGGAGCGCTTCCACCAGAAGTCAATTCGCTGCGCATGTATTCCGGTCCGGGTTCGGCGCCGCTGCTGGCTGCTGTGGCGGCCTGGGACGGGCTGGCCGCGGAACTGCGTTCGACAGCAAACTCATACGACGCGGTGATTTCGGAGCTGACCGGCGAAGGCTGGCTGGGCCCCGCATCGGCATCGATGGCGGCTGCAGTTGCCCCGTATATGTCGTGGATGAGCATCACCGGCGTCCAGGCCGAGCAGACTGCCGCCCAGGCGGCGACGGCGGCGGGTGCATTCGAGGCCGCGTTCGCGATGACGGTGCCGCCGACTATGGTCGCGGCTAACCGTGCTCGGTTGATGATCCTGGTTGCCACCAACATCTTCGGCCAGAACACTCCCGCGATCGCGGCCACCGAGGCCGAGTACGGCGAAATGTGGGCGCAGGATGCCGCGGCGATGTATGGCTACGCTGCCGGCGCTGCGGCGGCCTCGACGCTGACACCGTTTACCGAGCCGGCGCAGACCACCAACCCAGCAGGGCCGGCCGGCCAGGCTTCGGCCGTCGCTCAAGCAGCCGGCAGTTCGGCAGGCACTTTGACACAGTCGGAGCTGCCGCAATTGATGTCGGTAGTGCCGTCCGCGCTCGAAGGACTCGCGTCACCGGCATCGGCCCTGTCCGGAGTTGCAGCTGCGAATCCCGCAGCTGCAACTCCGGTGCCGGGCGGCATCCTCGCCGATATCCTGAATTTCCTGGACGGCAGAGACGGCAACCCCTACGGGACCTTCCTCAACTCCTCGCTGGTCAACGGCTTCACCTCAGCCGGGTACGTTAGCCCGGACCTGATCACGCCCGCGATCACGGGTGCCATGGCAGACCTCAACTCGTTGCAGGCCGGCGGACTGCCGGCTATCTCGCCACCCGACGGCGGCCATTTCAACTTCCCCGCATTGGCGGCGGCGTCGGCCCCGGCATCGGCGCCGGCCTCGACGGGTGTGAGCAGCGTCGTGACCGGGCTCAATCGGGCGGCGTTCGTCGGCCGATTGTCCGTGCCGGAGAGCTGGACGGCTGCCACCCAGGTGGTGAACCACGCCGGTGCCGCCGCCCCCGGCGGCGGTTGGACCAGCACCGCCACTGTTCCCGACGCCGCAGCGGGCACACCTGGCGTGCCGGGAATGCCCGCCCCGGGTGTTTACGGACACAGCTTCGGCAGCGGTCCCCGGTACGGGTTCAGGCCGACCATCATGTCCCGGCCCCCGGCCGCGGGCTGACGACAAGGGCGATGTTCGCGGTGAAGTTTGCCGGCACGCACCCGCCAGTGCCGGCGGGTCCACGCGGCTCCTGTGCCAGTGTCCCGCAACAAGATCCGGATCATGGCCCGGACGGTTGGTCCGACTCGTCATCGCCGGCCTTGTCGCCAGGACATCGCCGGCGCACCCATGGATGTTCCGGGATGCTGTGTCGCACAGACGGTTTGCGACCAGACGTCGGTGCGGCCGGCTTGACCGGCCACCGCAATATGCGTGATTTGCCATACCGCCACCTGATACGACGAATAGTTACCGCTTGTCCACCAACCGGGTATTGCCATTATCGGCGGGTTGGGTTGACTCCCATCGCCACAAGTGCCACGATTGCCCTTGCATGCACCTCGCTAGGTGAGGCGTCTGCACGGATACAGGCCACTGACCTCGAACGTCGAAAGACGCCCAGGGTCAGGACAGCTCTTCCCGGCTTAAGGGTTGAGCCCAAGTGGCTTCCGGCTTTGGCTAGCTGGATACGCCGTGTGGTGCCAAAGCTCTGACGAGAGGGGTGCCGCGCCCAGTTGTTCACTGGGCTCTCACCCCGGGTGCAGTCTGCCTGGCATCCCCGCGTGCCCTGGCCCTGAGGAGGTGAGAGCGAGATGAGTCCCGGCGATAGTCCGTATCCGAGTCCGACGAGCATTTCGTTCCGATCCGACCTCGGCGCCCTTTTCGCAATCTAAACGGGTTCGCCCGATTCTCTTCGCTACGCGGCTCCGCATTGTGGAGACGCGGCGCAGAGCGCGCGAAAGCAACTTCGATCCGGGGTGGGTCTTTTCTCCAGGAGAAGTTTGATGTCGTTTGCGATCACCCGTGCAGCTGTGCTGTCTACGACCCCCGGGCCGTGCCAAGCGAACACCGCACCCGCAACGAGCAACCGCCCATTGCCCTGCAGCGGACAAATACTGCAAGCGACGAATCAGACCGGACCACAACACAATTCAGTGCCCGCGTCCGGAGCTGGCGGTGGCGTCACAGTGCGGGCGGCCCATCGATCACCTACCGCGACTTCGGGTACCGGCGCCGGCTTAGGTGCGGCCACCGGCGCCGCCAGCACTATCCCAGCCGATGAGAAAAGAGGCCAGCGATGACCGTCGCCCTGGACTTTGCCATGCTGCCGCCCGAAATCAATTCCGCTCGCATGTATTCGGGACCCGGCTCAGGCCCGATGCTTGCCGCGGCGGCGGCCTGGAATAGCCTGGCCGCGGAATTACGTGCGACGGCACTGTCCTATCACTCGGTGCTCGCGGCGCTCACCGGCGAAGAATGGTACGGTCCTGCATCGGCATCGATGGCAGCCGCCGCCGCGCCCTACGTCGCGTGGCTGAGCGCTACCGCTGTTCAGGCAGAACAGACCGCGATACAGGCGGAGGCCGCCGCGGGAGCCTACGAAGCCGCCTTCGCCGCGACCGTCCCTCCGCCGGTGATTGCGGCCAACCGTACCCAGCTGATGGCGCTGATCGCCACAAACATCCTCGGCCAGAACACCCCTGCCATCGCGGCCACCGAGGCCCAGTACAGCGAAATGTGGGCCCAAGACGCCATGGCGATGTACGGCTACGCCGGATCCTCGGCTGCCGCCACACAGCTGAGCCCGTTCGTCGAGCCTCAGCAGTCAACCAACTCCAGCGGGCTGGCCGCCCAGGCGGCTGCGGTCACCGAGGCCGCCGGCACCTCCGCCGGCAGTCAGCCGAGCACGCTGTCCGGGCTGATTTCCATGGTTCCTAGTGCATTGCAAGGACTTTCGGGACCTACCAGCACATCCTGGCTACAGGTGATTTGGGACCTGCTGACCGGGTCTGGACCTGCTTGGTGGCAGACCTTGTGGAACGTCTGGGGACCCAACGCGAATGTCTGGAACACCATCAGTTCGACCGGGCTCTTCGTCCCGGGAAGCACGTTTGGACCCTTCATGGCCAGCCTGCTGGGCGGCGCAGTGGCCGCCGATGCGGCTCAGGATGCGAGTGTGGCCGCGGCTGGAGCTGGCAACGCGCTGGCGGCGGGGCCGCTCGCGTCCACCGGTGGCTTGGGAAATGCGGTCTCGGCCGCTTTGGGCAACTCGGGGATTGTCGGCAAGCTGTCGGTGCCGCCGGCGTGGACCGCCGCCTCGCCACTGCACAACCCGCTGGGTTCGGCATTGGGCGGCACGCCGATGGTTGCGCCTCCGCCGGCGGTGGCGGCGGGTATGCCCGGTATGCCGTTCGGCAACATGGCCGGTCATCCCTTCGGACGGGCTGTGCCCCAGTACGGCTTCCGTCCCACCTTCGTCGCGCGACCGCCCGCGGCGGGCTAGCCGCGAAGACCTGGCTGCGCGGCGATCACACCTGCCTTTGGTGCTGCAGAGGCGGTCTGGATGATTGCGGAGGCGGCTGAGCGGCGCGGCAACCGACCGGCCGGTCCCAGCATTTTTCCAGCCTTCACTCAGGTCAGTGACAGGCAAATGCGGCACCTTTCAGTCAGGTCATGAGTACCCTGCTTCCTTTCGGGGTAAGGAGCACACGTCATGGCGATCACTCATCAGGTCGATGGCGTCGACGTCCACCGGCGCGCTATCCAGGCCCAGAAGGTAGCCGCGGCGACCGAGCCCCGCCGCGTCGCGCGCGACGTGCTCGCCTCCTGGGAGTTCTTGTGAGTGGCATGACGTCGGCCAGCAGTCGTTTCGGGGTGGTGTGGCGCTCAGGCGCTTGGTCAGCAGGGCCTCCGCAATCGGATCGCCGGCTACCGCCGTGCCGTCAGCCACAGCCGTCCTCGAAACTCACCGGGGACCGTCTCGGGATGCTGTAGCTGACGAACCAGCAATCGACTCCTTGCCAGCAGGATCAAATCCCAGGAGGCAATACGGCGCCGGTTACCCCAAGAATGTCTGAAAATAATGTAATATTTGCGGCGTTTCGGTTGTCTGGCCGACATGCTTGGGCGGAACTGTAATAGCGATACAGGTTACCGTATCGATTATCATCGGCAATGGCAGCCGATCGCGTGGACTGACACACGTACAATATCGCCGGATTTGCTCTGCTCGCGGTTTGATCTGTGCCACGTGGAGCGCGATCGGACCGCATAATTCGCTTTTCTCCAGCACTATGGCTAGAAGGGGTTACCGCGTGATCCGTCCTGGCGAAGTGATAGCTAAGCTGAGAGTTTTCCGCCGATCAACGACGCAGTGGCGGTTACTTTTAACGTCGTGATTACATGCCGGGAACGCAATGCAAATAATTATTCGGCAGCATAACGGAGATGGTCGGCTAGGGGGCAGTCACAATCGCGCCGGTGGCGCATCTCGACGAGCAGATGATTCGTAGCGGGAGAGCCTGGATAGACGTCAAGCAGGCGGAATCAATCACGGAGCGGTCGGCGGGATGAAGAATGAGTTCCGTAAGAGCTGACCTAACCACGTACGGAACTACACGGCCGTGATTACTATGGCGGTCAGCGAAGGACCGGAGGCAGCAAATGACGGATTTTGGGGCGCTTCCGCCGGAGATCAACTCGGGGCGGATGTACGTCGGGGCGGGCGCTGGTCCGATGTTGGCAGCGGCCGCGGCATGGGATGAGTTGGCTGCTGAGTTACAGTCCGTGGCCGCCTCGTATCGGTCGATCGTCGAGAGTCTGACCGTAGGACCGTGGACGGGGCCGTCGTCGATCGCGATGGCGGCCGCGGCTGCGCCGTATCTGGCGTGGATCAACACCACGGGGGCACAAGCAGAGCAAGCTGCCGCCCAGGCGGCGGTCGCTGCAGCCGCCTACGAGACGGCCTTTGCCGCGACGGTGCCGCCGCCGGTGATCGCGGCCAACCGAGCGCTGCTGATGACGTTGATCGCCACCAACATTTTCGGGCAGAACACACCGGCGATCGCGGCCACCGAGGCCGAGTACCTGGAAATGTGGGCCCAAGACGCGGCCGCGATGTATGCCTACGCCAGCTCCTCCGCCACGGCCGCTCAGCTGACGCCGTTTACCGAGCCGCCACAGACCACAAACCCGTCCGCGGCGGCGGCCCAATCCGCCGCGGTGGCACCGGCAACCGGCACCGCTGCGGCCTCGGACATCACGACACAGCTTTCCCAGCTGATCGCCGCGGTGCCCAACGCGCTGCAAAGCCTGGCCTCGACCACGTCGTTACCGACGGCGGCGCCGTCCTTACCGGGATCCTTATTCCCGGCGTTGCCGCCATGGTTGGTGACCGATATCGAAAACTGGAACATCATCATGGCGACCCTGAACGGGCCTTATTCGCTGCAGGGGCTCGCCGCCATTCCGGGCGGCCCGTTCCTGTCCTTCGGACAGGTCTACGCCTACGCCCAGAATGGCCAGGGTTTGCAGGCCTTTTTCGCCCCTTCCAAGCCCATCACCGGGGCCCTGGCCCCGATCGCTGATTCGCTGGGCGCAAACCTGACGTCCAGCAGCGCGGGTGGTGGTGGGCCGGTCACCGGAGCGATGGGGCGGGCGGCCCTGGTGGGCAGCATGTCGGTGCCACAGGGTTGGACGCAAGCCGCCCCCGCGATGCGACTGGTCTCCTCGCTGCTGCCCAGCAACTTGGCCGCCGCCCCGGCCGCGGCGTTTTCCGGCGAGGCCGGGGTATTCGGCCAGATGGCCCTGTCGAGCCTGGCCGGCCGCGCCCTGGCTGCCACCACGTTCGGCTCCGCAGGCAGTGGTACGGCAAGTTCATTGGGCGGCGTTGTCGCCGGGGCAGATCCCGCCACCGCCACCATCATCGTGATCCCGGCGCTCGACGAATGACGGCGGTGACGGTGATGATCGGCGTTACGACGGGCCATAGCCCAACTCGGGCCACACAAAGCACCCGGCCAGGTAAGGGGTAGAGACGTGTTCTACGCAGCACTTCCACCGGAGATCAATTCGGGCCGCATGTACACCGGTCCCGGATCGGGCCCGATGCGTGCCGCCGCGGCGGCCTGGGACGCGCTGGCCGCCGAATTACAATCCACCGCTGCCGCGTGCTCGTCGGTCATCGACAGCCTGACCAGCGGGCCGTGGGTCGGTCCGTCGGCGGTGGCCATGGCGGCCGCGGCCGCGCCGTATGTGACTTGGCTGCAAGGCACCGCCGCCCAGGCCGCGCACGCGGCCACCCAGGCCGCCGCGGCGGCCGGCGCCTACGAAACGGCGTTCGCAGCACATGTGCCGCCGGTGGAGATCGCGGCCAACCGCAGTCAACTGGCGTCGCTGGTGGCGACCAACATCTTCGGCCAGAACACCCCGGCGATCGCTGCCACCGAGGCGCAATACGGCCAGATGTGGGTCCAAGACGCCGTCGCGATGGACGGCTACGCCGGCTCCTCGGCGGCTGCCGGCCAGCTGACACCGTTCACCGAGCCGCCGCAAGTCGTCAACGCGACAGGACTGGCGGGCCAAGCCGCTGCGGCGGGCCAAGCCGCCGGAACCTCGGCCGGCACCGCTGCGCAGTCGGTCCTGGCCTCGGCCGATCCGATTTCGTGGTTGCTGCAACTGGGTGCCGACCTCAGCACCGCCTACACAAAGGCCATGAACGACCTGGTGAACGGCATCTTCGGGCCGACTGCAGCGGCGGATTATGTGCGGCTGTTCCTCGCTGTGAGGGGTCCCGTGGGCTTTACCACGCCGTTCAACTGCATCGGGCTGCTGGTCAACTTCCCCGCATCGCAATTCCTGAAGTTCGCCCCGCACTCGGCGGCTGGTGGACTCGGCGCGCTCTCGAAAGAGGGGCTGGGCGCTGGGCTGGGGCTGGCGCCCCACTGGGGCCGAGGCTGGCTGACCGGCGCAACATCGGGCGACGTGACGGCGCATTGGGGGCGCGGCACCCTCGTCGGGTCCTTGAGCGTTCCACCCAGCTGGGCGACAGCCACGCCCGCCATCAGGACCGTGGCCGCCGCATTATCGGCCGCCGGGCCGGAGGCCGTGCCGGCAGCTGCCCTCGGCGAGGGAGGGCTACTCAGTTCGACGGCGCTGGCGGGCATGCTCGGAAGCGCCCTCGGTGCCGGTGCTCCCAGCGCCGTCAGTGGCGTCGGCGTCCGCGGCCGTATCACCCCGCTCAAAGACCTCAAGGACGCCACGTCGCCGGACAAACTCCAGCGGCTGGTCGCGCAGATATCGGAGAAGCCCGAAAGCGTCCAGCATCACAGCGTCGACCCCGAAGGCCTTGACAGCCTGCTCGAGCAACTGGCGAAGAAGCCGGGCATCCACGCCGTGCACCTGTCCAAAGGCGACAAACCCAAAGTGGTTCCCTCGGATTCACAGTTGGGCTGACACATGGCAAGAGCTATGCATTTGATCAACCGTGATGCCAACCGCTGCAACGGCATTGGCGATTCTGCAGCGCGCCGCGGTTGCAGCACTGGCCGCGGTTGCGGCCCGGTGGCTCGACAGCCGTGGTGGCAGGGCCACGAAGGGGCGGAGTTGAAACGTTGCCGGACAGGGCAGTTCGGGAGTCGAATTAAGGACCGGGCAACCGCAAGACTGCCGGGGACGGAGGAATGTAAACCATGAAAAAGCTGCTAGCGCTACTGGCCCTGGCGGCCGTGATCGGCGTCGCGGCGCCTGCGCATGCCGATCCGCAGGAACCGAGCGGCGCCGACGACGCGGGCTTCCTCGCTGCGCTGCAACAAGCCGGCATCACCTATCCCAGCCCGGCGGCAGCCATCGGATCCGCGCAGGCGGTATGCGGATACCTGGATAACGGCGAAGCGGGACTGGAAGTGGTCCACGAAGTGAAGGTCCGCAATCCCGGATTCAATATGGAAGCTGCATCGCAGTTCGCGGTGATTTCCGCGAAATACTACTGCCCCCAACACCTGAGCCACGTCTGATACACCCAGGGTTGGGCGAGGAGCCGGCGGGGCCGGCCGCCACAGGCCATGCCACTCCGGCAACTCGAAGTGGCCTGACCGTTACGCGGTCTTGCGCGTGATCAAATCGCTTGAGGTTCAGCATGTTTCGCGTGTTGGTCAGCGCCGCAATGCAACCGGTTCGCCAGCTCGCCACCCGTCGTTAACCGTCATATGCTTAGCTGCCGTCGCCCTCGCACTGGGACAGAAGGGAACGCAGTGCCGTGCAGAACCTCAGCATCGCCGAATTCACGCTCCGGCTCGCCGTCGGCGTCGGCTGCGGGGCCCTGATCGGCCTCGAGCGGCAGTGGCGGGCGCGCATGGCCGGGCTGCGTACCAATGCTCTGGTGGCCACCGGAGCGACCCTTTTCGTGTTGTATGCGGCCGCCACCGAGGACAGCAGTCCAACCCGGGTCGCGTCGTATGTGGTGTCGGGCATCGGGTTTCTCGGTGGCGGGGTAATTCTGCGGGAGGGGTTCAACGTACGCGGCCTCAACACCGCTGCCACCCTGTGGTGCTCGGCTGCAGTCGGTGTGCTCGCCGCCTCCGGACACCTGGTGTTCGCGTTGATCGCCACCGCCACCGTCGTCACCATCCATCTTTTCGGCCGCCCGCTGGGGCGGCTGATCGATCACGACAACACCGTCGAAGAAGACGAAGGCCTGCGGCCCTACCAGCTGCAGGTGCTCTGCCGCCCCAAGTCCGCGAAATATGTGCGCGCTCAGATCGTGCAACACACGGCTCGAAACGACATCACGCTGCGTGGCATCCACACCGGCACAGCCACCGACGACAACATCGCTTTGACCGCTCACCTGTTGATGGACGGCCACACACCGGCCAAGCTGGAGCGGTTGGTGGCCGAACTGTCCTTGCAACCGGGCATTTTCGCGGTGCACTGGTATGCCGGTGAACAAACCAATCCAATGTTGCCGATGTCGCCGTCGGACTGATCTGACGTCCACGCGGGGACCGCTCAGGGCTGGGCCTGCAATTCTGGCGCGGCGGCGGCCAACAGGTCGGCGCGGTCGCGGGTCAGCGGCGGGTAGATGCGCCGGGTGTTGATCGTCTGTTTGGTCGCCTTGGCCTCGGCACCACGCGACACCACTTCGCGATCCCACCCTTCGGTGTACACGGCGCCCGCCGGCCCTAAATCGAGAACCGTTACATACCAAGGGATTCGAAATGCCAACAGCGGCTCGCCGAACAGGTCGCTGATCACGTTGTAGCCGGCGTAGCGGCCCATCGGCCGTCCGTGCTGACACGACATCACCGACATGTGCTCGTCATCCACCGCGGCAACGGCTACATCGCCGGCAGCGAATACGGCCGGTACGCCCACCACTCGCAGATAGTCGTCGACTCCCACGCGACCAAGTCGATCGCGGGTCGCCGGTAGCTGTCCGGTAAGCGAATTGGCCCGCATGCCGGCGCACCACACGACGGTGGCCGCGGCCAGGTGCTCACCCGACGACAGTGATATGCCGGCCGCACTGATTGCGGCCACGCTCACTGCGGTCCTGGTTTCAACACGGTTGTCCGCCAGGGCTTGCTCGATCACCGGCCGCGCTGAGCCGCCCATATCGGAGCCGACGAACGGGTTATGGTCAACCAGCACCACCCGGGGGGCCACCGAACTTCCGACGAACAACGCCCTCAGCCGGCTCGGCATCTCACAGGCTGTCTCGATACCGGTCAGTCCCGCGCCGACTACCACCACGGTCGCCGCCGCGCCCGTCGCAGGGCCGTTGGCGAGCTTTTTGAGGTGGCACTGCAGCCGCATTGCGCCGTCGTAGGTATCGACATCGAATCCGAACTCACGCAGGCCCGGTACGTCGGGCTTGACCAGCCGACTACCCGCTGCGAGCACCAACCGGTCGTAGCGGCAGGTCTGGCCACTCGACGTCGTGACCTCGCGTGCGGGCGCGTCGATTCCGGTCACGTTCGCGGTGACATGCACAACCCCGGCCGGATCAAGCAGGTCGGCCAGTGGGATGCGGCAGGCACGCAGGTCGGCTTCATAGTTGCGCACTCTGATGTCGTGGAACGGTTTGTCGCTCAACACCGTGATCTCCACCGTCCCCGCCGGGACGGCGAGCTGATCGAGTCGTCGGGCAGCGCCCAGTGCCGCCCACAGCCCCGCGAACCCGGAGCCGATCACCAATACGCGGGTCAATCGGTCAGCGCCTGAGGCATCCGGGCCAACGTCGCATTGGCTTAGCGGCCGGTCGAGAGCATCCACCCGGGTAACCTCCGTTGATCAGGATCGAGCGCTCGACCGTTTCGGCCGTTCTCGCTGCGGGTATTCGGCCCAGTAGATGCGCGCACAGCCCACAGCGCGAATCCCATCACACCGGAGGTGGCCCCGCATGGCCGAAATGCTTGTCGAGACGCCACAAGAAGTGGTCAAGTTTCTCAAAGCTCAGCACGATCTGATCAACGACATGTTCGACGACGTGCTGCACGCGTCGGACCACAAAGCGCGCGAGACCGCCTTTCACGACTTGCGCCAACTCTTGGCCGTGCACGAGACCGCTGAGGAGATGCTCATTCATCCGCGCGTCCGTCGGGAGGTGGCTGCCGGTGATGAGATCGCGGATGCGCGACTACGAGAAGAGCACGATGCCAAGAAGCTGCTGTCGAGCATTGAAAAGGGCCGAGGCCCTCGCACCGACGAGGCCGCACCCCGGCGTGGAGTCGGCAATGTTGAACTTTGCCGTTGGACCATTCGCGTCGCTGCTCGACCGCGCCCGTGATGCGATCTCGAAGGCGATCGGCTAGCTCGAGCCGAATCCATTCCCGCCCGCGGGCCCAGCGACCCTTGGGCCACCGACCGGACGATCAGTAGTCTGTCTAACGTGAGTGCTTTGACGGGCTTTTGGTCCGTGCTGCCCGCGGAGTTGCGGGACCCGGCGTTGTTCGCCATTCCTTTTTTTCTCTTCCTTTTGACCCTCGAATGGACAGCCGCCCGCAAACTGGAACGAATCGAGGCGGCCGTCAGCGAAAGGCCCAGGCCGGCCAGCGGCGCCTACCTCACCCGTGATTCCTTGACAAGCATCTCGATGGGCCTGGTTTCGATTGCCACCACGGCGGCGTGGAAGGGCATAGCGTTGCTGGGCTACGCGGCAATCTACGCCTATGTTGCCCCGTGGCACCTTTCGGCGGGCCAGTTGTACACCTGGGTGATTGCCATCGTGGGCGTTGACCTGCTCTATTACACTTATCACCGGATCGCCCACCGAGTCCGGTTGATCTGGGCTACCCACCAAGCCCACCACTCCAGCGAATACTTCAACTTTGCCACTGCGCTCCGCCAGAAGTGGAACAACAGCGGCGAGATCCTCATGTGGGTGCCGTTGCCGCTCTTAGGTGTACCACCCTGGATGGTGTTCTTCGCCTTCTCGGTGAGCTTGATCTACCAGTTCTGGGTGCACACCGAACGGATCAACAAGCTGCCGCGATGGTTCGAGTTCATTTTCAACACGCCGTCGCACCACCGGGTGCACCACGGGATGGACCAGATCTACCTGGACAAGAACTACGGGGGCATCCTGATCATCTGGGATCGGCTGTTCGGCAGTTTCCAGGCCGAGGTATTCCGGCCCCGTTACGGCCTGACCAAGCAGTTAAACACGTTCAACATCTGGAAACTGCAGACCTACGAATACCTCGCGATTGCGCGCGACTGCCGATCAGCGACGCGGCTGCGTGATCGGCTCGGCTACGTCTTCGGCCCTCCGGGCTGGCAGCCGCGCATGGCTGCCACCGCAGCCGACGGCGCCGTGGCTGTCGCCTCGTCGCGGTAGCGGCGCCTCGCCCGGCAAGGTAACGCGGGCGACGGCGATAACGAAAAATAATCCGTCGGGTACGCCGTAATTTCAGATTCCGGTCGGCATGCCGGCCCTGAAAGGATGGAGTCCATGGTGCGCCGCCTGGCTCTGCGCGCATTCGCAGTATCGGCTACTGTCGCGGCGCTGGCGTGCGAGCTGGGTCCGACCGCCGATGCGGAGCCGCCGCTGGTGTTCCCGGGCATGGAAATCCACCAGGATATCCACATCTGCACTTTGGCGTATGTCGACGCCAAGCTGCGCATGGCTTTCAGCGCGGGTCACTGCCGGGGCGAGGGAGCAGTCAGCGACCGTGACAACAACGTCATCGGGCACCTGCGGGCGTTCCGTGACAACACCCCAAGCGGTTCCACTGTGGCCACCGACCAGTCGATCGATGACTACGAGGCGATTGCACTGGTCGACGGCGTCCGGGTGAGCGATGTCCTGCCGGGCGGACGGCAGTTGACGTCGCGGCCCGGCGTGGTCGCCCAACCGGGCCAAGCGGTTTGCCATTTCGGCATCAGCACCGGGGAAACCTGCGGAACCGTCGACAGTGTCAACAACGGGTGGTTCACCATGACCGGCGGCGTCGCCAGCCAGAAGGGCGATTCAGGTGGACCGGTGTATTTGATCGGCAACGGGCCCGGACAGCTGATCGGGATCTTCAACAGCGTTTGGGGGCAATATCCCGCCGCCGTCTCCTGGCAAGCGGCCTCTGATCAGCTCCGCCAGGACCTCGGTGTCCCCGCCGCCAGCTAGCAACCGGCCTTGCCCAGGGCGAACACCGGGATCGACGGTGCCGCGGCGCGCAACTCGTCATCGCCGGACTGTGGAGTCAACCCTCCGGCATCCCCTTTGACCTGCCAATACCACTTGGCCAGATAGCGTCTCAGGACTTCCGGTTTGGCATCGTCGGCCACCTCGCTGATCACCGCGCGTTCGCCGCGCCAACGCGGACCCATGTCGATGACACCTGCCGCTCTGACATTGCGCGCCCATTGCGTGTCACCGCGGGGTGACACCACGTAGTCCATGCCGTCGACGGTCAGCAGGTTGACCACCACGGGTCGTAATTTGCCCGTCTTGCGGCCCCGGACGCGCAGCACCTGGGTGCCGGCGATGCTGATTCCGAGTTCTGCCGGCCAACGGACAGCGGTGTTCGCGGCACGAGCGGTTGGAGTGGGCGCTTGGTAGCGGGTGGTCATGGCGGTCCCTTTCGAGCCTCTCAAGCCGTGTGCAATCTTGCGAGAGCACTGCTCTCGATACTGGCTACGCTGCCATAACCCAGAAGCAAAAGCAAGAGC
Organism: Mycobacterium pseudokansasii; assembly: GCF_900566075.1. Classification (NCBI taxonomy): domain Bacteria; kingdom Bacillati; phylum Actinomycetota; class Actinomycetes; order Mycobacteriales; family Mycobacteriaceae; genus Mycobacterium; species Mycobacterium pseudokansasii. Next base: position 3,182,871 of record NZ_UPHU01000001.1, read on the forward strand.
GGTGATCTCGGTCATGTCAGAATTGCGGCGTGGGCAAACGCCAGGAGGCCAGGGAACAGATCGAGGCCAAGATCGTCGAGCTGGGCCGCCGCCACCTGGTGGATCACGGCGCAGCCGGGCTATCGCTACGTGCGATCGCCCGCGACCTGGGCATGGTCTCGTCAGCGGTATATCGGTACGTATCCAGCCGCGACGAGCTCCTGACGTTGCTGCTTGTCGACGCATACTCCGATCTGGCCGACACCGTGGACCGCGCTCGCGCCGAGGCCGGCCTCGACTCATGGAGCGACGACGTCATCGCCATCGCCCATGCCGTCCGCAGCTGGGCCGTCGCGCACCCGGCGCAGTGGGCGCTGCTGTACGGCAGCCCCGTCCCCGGGTATCACGCGCCACCGGAACGTACCGTCGGCGTCGGCACCCGCGTCGTCCGAGCGTTCTTCGACGCGATTGCAGCCGCGATTGCCACCGGCGACATCATCTTGACGAATAACGTTGCCTCCCAGCCGATGTCATCGGATTTCGAGCGGCTTCGCCGGGAATTCGACTTTCCCGGCGATGACCGACTGGTCGCCAAGTGCTTCTTGCTGTGGTCTGGTGTGGTGGGTGCGATCAGCCTGGAAGTGTTCGGACAGTACGGTGCCGACACGGTGACCGAGCCGCGTCAGGTCTTCGACAGTCAGATACGGCTGTTGGTCGACGTCTTGGCTGAGCACTGAGGATGCGGTAATCCCCAAGAATTAGAACGTGTTCATCCGCCACATTCGGGCCAGCTGCCGGTGATGACGGCAAAGTTCCTGCGGGCTCTTTCTGGTGTCACCAGGCTGAGCTATCCTGCGAGACGATGAACTTTCCCGTTCCGTCGCCGACGCAGATCGCATGGGTGACCACGGACCTGGATGCCACGGAAACAGCGCTCACGGGCCTATTGGGTGTCCGGAAGTGGGTACGAATACCCGACGTGCACTTTGCTCCCGATGCGTGCAGCTACTACGGCAAACCCGCCGACTTCGTCGCGAGCATCTCGCTGAGCTACCTGGGCGACATGCAGTTAGAACTCATCTCCCCGGTCCGCGGGGAGAATATCTATAGTGATTTTCTGCGTGACTCCGGTCCCGGTCTGCACCACATCTGCATGGAAGCCGAGAGCCCGGAACAGCTAGAGGCTGCACTTGCTGAGGCGGCCGAGAACGGTGCCACTGTGGTCCAGCGGGGCGTGATGCCCGGCGGGATTCAGTTCGCCTACCTGGCGGCACCGCGGGCCGGGGTGCCGTTTGTGGAGATCGCGTATTTCTCGCCGGAGATCAGGGCGTTCTACGACTACATCAAACGGGAGCAACGGTGAGCACCGACCTACCAGCGACTGTCAGTGCGGACTCGGTGGCGTCATGGTCGGACGACGTCGATGTGGCGGTGATCGGCTTCGGCATTGCCGGCGGCTGTGCGGCGGTGACGGCGGCTGCGGCCGGTGCGCGGGTGCTGGTGCTCGAGCGGGCCGCCGCGGCGGGCGGCACCACGTCACTTGCCGGCGGGCATTTCTACCTGGGCGGCGGGACCGCGGTCCAGCAGGCGACCGGACATCTTGATTCGCCGGACGAGATGTACAAGTACCTGGTTGCGGTGTCGCGGCAGCCCGATCACGCCAAGATCCGGGCTTACTGCGACGGCAGTGTGGAGCATTTCAACTGGCTGGAAGACCTGGGCTTTCAGTTCGAGCGCAGCTACTTTCCCGGCAAGGCGGTGATCCAGCCCAACACCGAGGGGCTGATGTTCACCGGCAACGAAAAGGTCTGGCCCTTCTTCGAGATGGCGGTGCCGGCACCGCGTGGCCATAAGGTGCCTGTGCCTGGCGACACCGGCGGCGCCAGCATCGTGATCGATCTACTACTCAAGCGAGCGGCGAGTTTGGGCGTGCAAATCCGGTACGAGACCGGAGCCACCGAGCTCATTGTGGACGGCTTGGGGGCAGTGACCGGAGTGATGTGGAAGCGATTCTCCGAAATGGGGGTGGTCAAAGCCAAATCGGTGATCATCGCCGCCGGGGGATTCGTGATGAACCCGGACATGGTGGCCAAGTACACCCCGAAACTGGCCGAGAAACCGTTCGTGCTGGGCAACACCTATGACGACGGCCTGGGCATCCGGATGGGCGTTTCGGCCGGCGGTGCCACCGAGCACATGGACCAGATTTTCATCACGGCTCCGCCATACCCGCCGTCAATACTGCTCACCGGCGTGATCGTCAACAAACTCGGGCAGCGGTTCGTCGCCGAGGATTCCTACCACTCCCGGACCGCGGGGTTCATCATGGACCAGCCGGACAGCGCCGCGTATCTGATCGTCGACGAGGCGCACCTGGAACGTCCCACGATGCCGTTGGTCCCGTTGATCGACGGCTGGGAAACGGTTGCCGAGATGGAAGCTGCGCTGGGCATTCCGCGAGGCAACCTGGCGGCGACCCTGGACCGCTACAACACCTACGCCGCGCGCGGCGAAGATCCCGACTTTCACAAGCAGCCGGAATTCCTTGCGCCACAAGACAAAGGGCCGTGGGGCGCGTTCGACATGTCACTGGGTAAGGCGATGTATGCCGGCTTCACCCTCGGTGGGCTGGCCACGTCGGTGGACGGCGAGGTGCTGCGCCAAGACGGCTCGGTGATACCCGGGTTGTACGCGGCCGGAGCGTGTGCATCCAACATCGCCCAGGATGGCAAGGGCTACGCCAGTGGCACACAGCTGGGCGAGGGCTCGTTCTTCGGCCGCCGCGCCGGAGCGCACGCGGCCCGGCGGGCCGGGGGCGTGCAGGCGCGTTGAGTGTGGGCGCCGGAGCGCACGCGGCCCGGCGGGCCGGGGGCGTGCAGGCGCGTTGAGTGTGGGCGCCGGAGCGCACGCGGCCCGGCGGGCCGGGGGCGTGCAGGCGCGTTGAGTGTGGGCGCCGGAGCGCACGCGGCCCGGCTACAGCAACCCGTTTAGCCCGTTCAGGCCCAACAGTCCGCCGGTGCCGCCGGCACCGACGCAGCCGTTCGTATTCCCCAACCCCGCGTTGCCAGCAATGACGACAACGAGCTGACCGAGGGCCGGCGACGTCGAGACCGCCGGTCCGGTGTCGCGCCGCCGCGGCGCGCCTGTCGGTGCCCGCCAGTGCTGTTCACCTGCACCAGGTTGAGGGCGTCCCCGAATTGCCACACCGGGCCGCTACGGCCGGGCCCGCAGACGGTGACCACTTGCGCCGGTGCGTCATCCGACGGTCGCTGCCGTAGGGCTGATCGCCATCCCCCTGTTCCTCTTGAGTTACCAGGCCTGATGCCGCGACGCTACGGGCCCGGGGGCCTCGGGTCATGACCACAACGACGCATTTGCATCGGCCCCCGGATAGTCAGATCTGACTATCGCGATCGGTCGCCAGCGCGCCGAGGCTGCGCCCAGGGCACGGCGCGCTAGGCCGTGTCACCGCTTTCACCAGCCGGCGCAACGCATTTCGCGAGCGGCACCCAAGCGGTCCTGTCGCCATGTGGGCGAGTATCGGCGCGGGATTCACGCTAGACCCGCACCGGCTCCTTCGTTACCGGGCTCAGCCGCCATGGCCCGCCGCCCAGCAATTCGAGCTGTTGGTCGTGCAGGCGCTCCAGCGCGGGCCGGTGGCTGACACTGACGATGATGCAATCCGGCAGCTCGTTGCGCAGCAGTTCGTACAGCGCGAATTCCAGGCCCGTGTCGAGCGCTGATGTGCTTTCGTCGAGGAACACGGCTTTGGGTTTGGTGAGCAAAATACGGGCGAAGGCAACGCGTTGTTGTTCGCCGGGGGAGAGCACCTTGGCCCAGTCTCGTTCTTCGTCGAGTCGGTCGCACAGCGGCGCGAGGGCCACCTTGGTCAGCGTGTCGCGCACAACGTTGTCTGGGATGACGAACGGTGGATTGGGATAGCACACCACGTCCCGCAGGGTGCCCAACGGCACATACGGCAGCTGCGACAAGAACATCGTTTCGTTGTCGCCGTCCGGACGGCGCAGCGTTCCCGACGCGAAGGGCCATAGTTCTGCCAGGCTGCGCAGCAACGAGGTCTTGCCGGACCCGGAACGGCCGGTAATCACCAGCGAATCGCCGCGGTCCAGCCGCACGTCGAGCGGATCGATCAGCCGATCGCCGGCGGGGGTGCGAACTTCGATCTCGTTGAGCTCAACGGACTCGTCGTCACTCGGCCGGGTCAGCACCGCAGGCAGCGCGCGACCCTTCTCGTTGGCGTCAACCAGCCCGTACAAACGGATGATCGCCGCGCGGAAGGACGCGAAGGCGTCGTAATTGTTTCGAAAGAACGACAACGAGTCGTGAATATTGCCGAACGCGGTGGCCGTCTGGCTCACGTCGCCGAATTCGATTTGTCCGGCGAACAATCGAGGCGCCTGAATCACCCACGGCAGCGGAACAATCGTCTGACTCACCGACAGGTTCCATCCGTTGAAGGCGATGCTGCGGCGAACGTACCGACGGTAGTTGTCGATCACCGGCCTGAACCGTTGCTGTAATTGCGCGCCCTCAACCCGCTCACCGCGGTAGAACCCCACGGCTTCGGCGGCATCTCGCAGCCGCACCAGCGCGTACCGGAAAGCGGCATTGAGCTTTTCGTTGCGGAAGCTGAGCCAGATCAGCGGACGTCCGATGACGAAGGAAATGACCGTGGCAACCAGCACATAAACCAGCACGGTCCAGAACATCGCCCGTGGGAACGAGACACCCCAGAGGTTCAGGGTTCCGGAGAGGTTCCACAAAATCGCGGTGAAGGAAATCACCGAGATAATCGATTGCACGGCCCCGAAAAGCAGCGTGCTGCCGGTGCCGTTGGAGGGTGCATTTGGGGTGCCGCCCACTCCGGCGGTGAAGATGTCGATGTCTTGCTGGATGCGCTGGTCCGGGTTGTCGATCGTCTCGTCGATAAACAGATCCCGGTAGTACGCCCTGCCGTCGAGCCAGTCTCTGGTGAGGTGGTCGGTCAGCCACACCCGCCAGGCGATGATGAAACGCTGCGTCAGATAGATGTCGGCCATCACCCGGACCACGTGTATCACGGCCATGATGCTGAAAACCCCGATCGACATCCAAAACCCATGTACGCCTGAGCGTTTCACCACCTCATCACCGGCGGCGGCCCCTTGGAACGCTTTCTGCAGAGCCGTGTACATGTCGTTGCCCTGGTAGCTGAACAGCACATTCAGCCGCACCGCCAACACGACCGAAAACAACAGCACACCCAGCATCAGCCACACCGGAATGCTCTTGGGCCCGACAAAGTACTCACGGGTGATCCGCCAGTACTGCCGCCCCCAGGGCGTCAGAAACCGCAGCAACACCAGCACGACCAGGACGCAGACAGCGCTGATCGCCCAGGCTTTGCCGACCCAATACAACGAATCCACGGTTGCCCTAGACCAGTCGATGGAGGGCGTAAACGGCTTCGGGCCCAAGGTAGATGCTCCTCACGGTCGAGGTGTTCAGGCGGCTGCTGAACAGAAATCCTTCGGCGAAGGTACCGGAACCATGCGGATAGGCTTTCGAAATATGACGGATATGAGCGCCGGCGCCACCCCCTCCCAGACAATGCATGCGGGGCGGCTCATAGCGCGACGGCTTAAAGCCAGCGGTATCGACACGGTTTTCACACTGTCGGGCGGACACCTGTTTTCCGTCTACGACGGCTGCCGCGACGAGGGCATCCGGCTGATCGACACCCGTCATGAGCAAAGTGCCGCCTTCGCCGCCGAGGGCTGGTCCAAGGTGACACGGGTGCCCGGGGTGGCCGCGCTGACCGCGGGTCCCGGCGTGACCAACGGGATGAGCGCTATGGCGGCCGCCCAACAAAACCAGTCGCCGCTCGTGGTGCTCGGTGGCCGGGCGCCGGCCTTGCGCTGGGGGATGGGCTCCCTGCAAGAGATCGACCACGTCCCTTTTGTCGCGCCGCTGGCTCGTTTTGCCGCCACCGCTCAATCAGCCGGTGACGCGGGCAGGCTGGTCGACGAAGCCCTGCAGGCCGCGGTTCGAGCGCCGTCGGGGGTGGCTTTCGTAGATTTTCCGATGGACCACGTGTTTTCCATGTCCGACGACGACGGTCGTCCTGGCGCGCTGACGGACGGACCCGCGACCGCAACCCCCGACGGTGACGCCCTGGACCGGGCCGCCGGCCTGCTCTGGGCGGCGCAACGTCCGGTCATCATGGCAGGCACCAACGTCTGGTGGGGACACGCGGAGACTGCGCTACTGCGTCTGGCCGAGGAACGCCGGATTCCGGTGCTGATGAATGGGATGGCCCGGGGCGTTGTGCCCGCCGACCACCCGCTGGCTTTTTCCCGGGCACGGTCAAGAGCCTTGGGGCAGGCCGATGTTGCGCTGATCGTCGGTGTGCCCATGGATTTCCGCCTGGGATTCGGCGGCGTTTTCGGGTCGCAGACCCAGCTCGTCGTCGCCGACCGCGCCGAACCCGATCGCGGTCATCCGCGTGCCGTAGCGGCCGGCCTCTACGGGGATCTGAGCCCGATCCTGTCCGCGCTGACCGGACCCGGCGGCACCGACCACCGGGACTGGATCGACGAACTCCGGGCCGCCGAGACCGCGGCGCGCGAAGCGGAAAAAGTCGAGCTTGCCGAGGAACGGATCCCGCTGCATCCGATGCGGGTGTACGCCGAGTTGGCCCCGCTCCTGGACCGCGATGCCATCGTGGTGATCGACGCCGGTGATTTCGGGTCCTACGCCGGGCGGGTGATCGACAGCTATCAGCCGGGTTGCTGGCTGGACAGCGGTCCCTTCGGCTGTCTGGGTTCTGGGCCCGGTTACGCCTTGGCCGCGAAATTGGCCCGACCGGAGCGTCAAGTGGTGTTGCTGCAAGGTGACGGCGCGTTCGGATTCAGCGGCATGGAGTGGGACACCCTGGTTCGGCACAATGTGCCGGTGGTGTCGGTCGTCGGTAATAACGGCATCTGGGGTTTGGAAAAGCATCCGATGGAGGCGTTGTACGGCTACTCGGTGGTGGCCGAGCTGCGCCCGGGAACCCGCTACGACGAGGTGGCGCGCGCCCTGGGCGCGCACGGAGAGCTGGTCTCGGCGCCGGCGGACCTTCGCCCGGCGCTGGAGCGAGCCTTCGCCAGCGGTCTGCCGTCGGTCGTCAACGTGTTGACCGACCCCGCTGTCGCCTACCCGCGGCGATCGAACCTGGCCTGACGGGCTCGGTTGCGCTCTGCCCAGGCGGTGCGTGTCGCCGGTACCACGTCCGCCCGCACCGGTCACAGGGTCACGTACCGTTGACGTGTGCCCAAGACCACACGCGCTGAACCTGGCCGCCTGAGCAGCCGATTTTGGCGACTTCTCGGCGCCAGTACGGAAAAGAATCGAAACCGGTCCCTGACCCAGGTGACCGCTTCGGCAGAGTACGACGAAGAAGCCGCCGACCTGACCGACGAAAAGCTGCGCCGCGCGGCCGGGCTGCTCAACCTCGACGATCTCGCCGACTCCGCCGACATCCCGCAGTTCTTGGCCATCGCCCGGGAAGCAGCTGAGCGGGCGACCGGCCTGCGCCCGTTCGACGTGCAATTGCTGGGTGCACTGCGCATGCTTGCCGGTGACGTGATCGAAATGGCGACCGGTGAGGGCAAGACGCTTGCCGGCGCGATCGCGGCCGCTGGCTATGCACTGGCCGGCCGGCATGTCCACGTCGTGACCATCAACGACTACCTGGCCCACCGCGACGCGGAGTGGATGGGCCCGCTGTTGGAGGCGTTGGGGCTGACGGTCGGATGGATCACCGCGGAGTCGACCAGCGACGACCGCAAGGCGGCATACGGCTGCGACGTCACCTATGCCTCGGTCAACGAGATCGGTTTCGATGTACTGCGCGATCAGCTGGTCACCGACGTGGAAGACCTGGTATCGCCCAATCCGGACGTGGCCCTCATCGACGAGGCCGACTCCGTGCTCGTCGACGAGGCGCTGGTGCCCTTAGTCCTGGCCGGCACCACCCACCGGGAGACGCCGCGGCTGGAAATCATCCGCCTGATTGCCGAGTTGGTCCCCGGCACCGACTATGAGACCGACTCCGACAGCCGCAACGTCCACCTGACCGAGACCGGCGCTCGCAAAGTCGAGAAAGCACTCGGTGGCATCGACCTGTACTCCGAGGAACATGTCGGCACCACGCTGACCGAGGTCAACGTCGCCTTGCACGCGCATGTGCTGCTGCAGCGCGACGTGCACTACATCGTCCGAGATGGTGCGGTCTACCTGATCAACGCCTCGCGCGGGCGCATCGCCCAACTGCAGCGCTGGCCCGACGGGCTGCAGGCCGCCGTCGAGGCCAAGGAGGGCATCGAGACCACCGAGACCGGTGAAGTGCTCGACACCATCACCGTGCAGGCGCTGATCAACCGTTACGCCACCGTGTGCGGCATGACGGGGACCGCGCTGGCCGCCGGCGAGCAGCTGCGCCAGTTCTACAAACTCGGTGTGTCGCCGATACCGCCGAATACTCCGAACATCCGCGAGGACGAGACCGACCGGGTGTACATCACGGCGGCGGCCAAGAACGACGCGATCGTCGCGCACATCGCCGAAGTGCACGAGACCGGGCAACCGGTGCTGGTCGGCACGCGCGACGTTGCCGAATCCGAGGAGCTGCACGAAAGACTGCTGCGACGCGACGTCCCCGCGGTCGTGCTCAACGCGAAAAACGACGCGGAGGAGGCGCAGGTGATCGCCGAGGCCGGCAAATTCGGTGCGGTAACCGTGTCGACGCAGATGGCCGGACGCGGCACCGACATTCGGCTTGGCGGCTCCGACGAAGCCGACCACGACCGGGTCGCCGAACTGGGTGGCCTGCATGTTGTCGGCACCGGCCGCCATCACACCCAGCGGCTGGACAACCAGTTGCGCGGGCGGGCCGGGCGCCAGGGCGACCCCGGGTCGTCGGTGTTCTTCTCGAGCTGGGAAGACGACGTCGTCGCGGCCAACCTCGACACCAACAAATTGCCGATGGACACCGACGAGGATGGCCGAATCGTCAGTCCGAAGACCGGGAGTTTGCTCGACCATGCCCAGCGCGTCGCCGAGGGCCGGTTGCTGGATGTGCATGCGAACACCTGGCGCTACAACCAGTTGATCGCGCAACAACGCGCCATCATCGTCGAACGACGAAACACCTTGCTGCGCACCGCGACCGCGCGTGAGGAACTGGCCGAACTGGCGCCCGAGAGGTACCAGGAGCTGGCTCAGGCGATGCCCGACGACGGGTCCGAAGAGCGCCTCGAGAAGATCTGCCGGCTGATCATGCTGTACCACCTGGACCGCGGCTGGGCCGATCACCTGGCTTATCTGGCCGACATCCGGGAGAGCATCCACCTGCGAGCGCTGGGTCGGCAGAACCCGCTCGACGAGTTCCACCGGTTGGCGGTGGATGCGTTCGCGTCTCTGGCCGCAGATGCGATCGAGGCCGCACAGCAAACATTCGAAACGGCCAATGTTCTCGAAGAAGAGCCCGGGCTGGATCTGTCCAAGCTGGCGCGGCCCACGTCGACGTGGACCTACATGGTCAACGACAACCCACTGTCTGACGACACACTGTCCACGCTGAGCCTGCCCGGCGTGTTCCGCTGAGTGTCAGACTTGACCCGCCGAATGTAACGCCAGTGCGAAAAACGGTGCCGGAAATCGCCACAGCGTTACGCTCGCGGCTATGCCACCGGTGCTCCGTACGGACCGTATCGTCGCCGGGCCCGGCCTAACCGCCCGGCTCCTCACCGGTCCGCCGTACGGACCGTATCGTCGCCGGGCCCGGCCTAACCGCCCGGCTCCTCACCGGTCCGCCGTACGGACCGTATCGTCGCCGGGCCCGGCCTAACCGCCCGGCTCCTCACCGGTCCGCCGTACGGACCGTATCGTCGCCGGGCTAAGGTCACGGCTCATGGAGCCGGTACTCACCCACAGTCGGGTGCTGACGGTACCTAACGTGCTGAGCGTCATCCGCCTGGCGCTGATTCCGGTGTTCGTCTACGTCATGCTGATTGCGCACATCCATGGCTGGGCGGTGGCGATCTTGATGTTCAGCGGCGTGTCCGATTGGGCGGACGGCAAGATCGCCCGGCTGCTGAACCAGTCGTCGCGGCTGGGCGTGCTGCTGGATCCGGCCGTCGACCGGCTCTACATGGTGACCGTCCCCATCGTGTTGGCGCTGAGCGGGACCGTGCCGTGGTGGTTTGTGCTCACGCTGCTGGCGCGTGACGCCGCGCTGGCTGCCACGCTGCCGTTGCTGTGGAGCCGAGGCCTGTCCGCCCTGCCGGTCACCTACATCGGCAAGGCGGCGACTTTCGCCCTGATGGCCGGCTTTCCGATACTGCTCTTGGGGCAGTGGGACGCGTTATGGAGCCGCCTCCTCGGCGCCTGCGGCTGGGCATTTCTGATCTGGGGTATGTATGCGTACCTGTGGGCGTTTGTGCTGTACGTAGTGCAGATGACGATGGTGGTTCGGCGGATGCCCAAGCTCAAGCACCGGGCGTATCAACCAGTTGCGCGAAAAGCGAGCGGCCATGGCCGACGTTGACCGAGTGCTCGGCGGTTATGACCCGAACGCCGGCTACAGCGCGCATGCGGCGGCGCGGCCCAAGCACAACCCGGTACCGTCGCTGCTTCGCGCGCTGTTGTCCGTACATCTCGACCCCGGCTACGCTGCGGCGGCCGCCAAACGGGACGGCTCCGCCGCGCCCAAAGATGGTCGCGCCCGCGCTTTCGGCTGGCTGTGGCAGGCATTGGCCGCGACTGTGGTCGCAGCGGTATTCGCGGCCGCCGTGGCGCAGGCCCGGTCCGTTGCACCCGGGGTGCGCGCGGCCCAGCAGCTGCTTGTCTCAAACGTGCGGTCTACCCAGGCCGCTGCTTCCAGGTTGGCCCAGCAGCGCAGCGCGCTCTCGGCGAAGGTCGACGACGTGCAACGGCTAGCGCTGGCCGACGACGCCGAGGGGCAGCGACTGCTCGCCCGTCTGGATGCCCTCAGCCTGGCGGCGGCCAGCACGCCGGTTATCGGTCCGGGGTTGACTGTGACCGTGACCGATCCGGGAGTGGGGCCGAATCTCTCCGATGCCTCCAAACAGCGGGTGAGCGGCAGCCAGCAAATCATCCTGGACCGAGACCTGCAGCTGGTGGTGAACTCCTTGTGGGCCAGTGGCGCGGAGGCAATCTCGGTCGACGGCGCGCGGATCGGGCCGAATGTGACCATTCGCCAGGCCGGGGGAGCGATCCTCGTCGACAACAATCCCACCAGCAGCCCCTACACCATCCTCGCGGTTGGACCACCGCATGCGATGCAAGATGTCTTCGACCGTAGTCCCGGTCTGCACCGCCTTCGGCTGCTGGAGGTCTCCTATGGCGTCGGCGTCAGCGTCAACGCCTCCGACGGTCTGGCGCTGCCGGCCGGCGCTATCCGGGACGTCACGTTCGCCAAACAGATTGGGTCCTAGTGAGAAGAACTTTGGTGACAGTGGTTACTCCGGGAGCGACGTGGACGGGACTGCGGCGGGCATGATCGGTATCGCGGCCCTTGCCCTTGGCATCGTGCTGGGATTAGTTTTCCACCCCAGCGTGCCCGAGGTGATTCAGCCGTATCTGCCGATCGCAGTGGTCGCCGCGCTCGACGCCGTGTTCGGCGGGTTGCGCGCCTACCTCGAGCGGATCTTCGATCCGAAGGTCTTCGTGGTGTCGTTCGTGTTCAACGTCCTGGTGGCCGCATTGATCGTCTATGTGGGTGATCAACTGGGCGTTGGCACGCAATTGTCCACGGCCATCATCGTGGTACTGGGAATCCGCATCTTCGGCAATACCGCCGCGCTGCGGCGACGGCTGTTCGGAGCCTGACGGAGGTGAGGTCAGCGTGAGCCAGGGCCCTCCGGACAGCGCCGGCGACGAAAGCCGCTGCGCACCAACCCGGCACGGCCACTCCAAAGCCGAGCGCTACGCCCACGAAGCGGCGCGGCGCGGCCGTCACGAACTGCCCGCCGACCGTCCTCGCCCTGAGATCGGGCCGGTGCGTCGGACGGGACTGTCCGCGATGTTGCGAGGTAGCCGTTCCCGAATGCTGTTCGGGGCATTGGCAATCTTGCTATGCCTCGTGCTCGGGGTGGCCATCGTCACTCAGGTCCGCCAGACCGAGTCGGGTGATTCGCTGGACACGGCTCGCCCCGCGGATCTGTTGGTGCTGCTCGATTCGTTGCGGCAGCGTGAGGCCACCCTCAACACCGAGGTGGCCGACCTGCAGAACACCCTCAACGCATTGCAGGCCTCCGGCAACAACGACGAGGCCGCCATCGAAAGCGCACAGGCCAGACTGGCGGCGCTGTCGATCCTGGTGGGGGTGGTGGGCGCGACCGGACCCGGCGTCACCGTGCGCATCGAAGATCCCGGTCCCGGAGTGGCTCCGGACGCAATGCTCGACGTGGTCAACGAGTTGCGTGCCGCCGGAGCGGAAGCGATCCAGATCAGCGACGCACACGAGTCGGTGCGGGTCGGAGTCGACACCTGGGTGGTCGGTTCCCCGGGCGCGCTGACCATCGACGCCAAAGCGCTGTCTCCGCCCTATTCGGTTCTGGCGATTGGCGATCCACCGACGCTGGCCGCGGCGATGAACATTCCCGGTGGTGCGGTGGACAGCATCAAACGCGTCGGCGGACGGATGTCGGTGCAACAGGCAGACCGGGTGGATGTGACCGCCTTGCGACAACCGAAACCGCACCAATACGCTCAGCCCGTCAAATGAGCCCCGACCAGAACAGGATTACCGTGAGCGATATCCCACCCGATCTGCACTACACCGCCGAACACGAGTGGGTTCGCCGCACCGCGGACGACACCGTGCGGGTCGGGATCACCGATTTCGCGCAGTCCGCGCTGGGCGACGTCGTCTTCGTTCAATTGCCGGCCGTGGGCGATGAGGTGACCGCAGGGGAATCCTTCGGCGAGGTGGAATCGACGAAATCGGTGTCGGACCTGTACGCGCCGGTGTCCGGCAAGGTCGCTGCGGTCAACAGCGATCTGGAAGGCACACCACAATTGGTGAACTCAGACCCGTACGGCGACGGCTGGCTGCTGGACCTTCAGGTCGAAAGCCCCGCCGCCGTGGAAGCAGCCCTGGCGGCCCTGCTCGACGCCGAGGCGTACCGCGGCACCATAACCGAATGACAGTTGCTAAGGTCCGTGCCGGCGGGTGCGCCCACCATTCCGACCGTGCTATGGGCCTCGGCGAAGTCTTCAGAGAAGGCCTCCGAGAAGACCTCCGAGAGGGCCTAGGAGAAGGCACGGTGTGGGGCTTACGATCCTGCAGTGGTGAGCACGTCGCCGCCCCGAGGCCGACACGTCCGGGGTACGGTCGAGACATCAGCGTCAGACGCCGTTGGCAGGCACCTGAAGCAGTACGAGTAGCAGTACCAGAAGCAGTAAAGGCAATACAGGCGGTAAATCCGAGGGAGGCACCGGCCGATCGGCCCGGTCGAACAACGCCACAGCGGCCAGTGAGGAGCAGCGGGTGACGGACATGGACGCAGAACGAGAGCAGGACCAGACATCTGACGAAGTCACCGTGGAGACCACCTCAGTCTTCCGCGCCGATTTCCTCAGCGAACTGGACGCTCCAGCACAGGCGGGAACCGAGAGCGCGGTATCCGGGGTGGAAGGCCTTCCGGCGGGCTCGGCGTTGCTGGTCGTCAAGCGGGGACCCAATGCAGGGTCGCGCTTTCTGCTCGATCAACCCATTACATCCGCCGGCCGGCATCCCGACAGCGACATCTTTCTCGACGATGTCACGGTGAGTCGTCGCCACGCCGAATTCCGTTTGGAAGGCAACGAGTTCAGCGTCGTCGACGTCGGAAGCCTAAACGGCACGTACGTCAACCGTGAGCCGGTGGACTCGGCCGTGCTGGCAAATGGCGACGAGGTTCAGATCGGCAAATTCCGCTTGGTTTTCTTGACCGGACCCAAGCAAGGTGACGACGACGGGGGCGCCGGAGGCCGGTGAGCGCACCGGATAGCCCCGCCCTGGCCGGGATGTCGATCGGCGCAGTCTTGGAGCTGCTGCGACCGGATTTTCCCGATGTCACGATCTCCAAGATTCGGTTTCTGGAGGCCGAGGGGCTGGTGACGCCGCAGCGCGCCGCATCGGGCTACCGGAGGTTCACCGCGTACGACTGTGCGCGGCTGCGGTTCATCCTCACCGCCCAGCGGGATCATTACCTGCCGCTCAAGGTGATCAGGGCGCAGTTGGACGCTCAGCCCGATGGTGAGCTGCCACCGTTCGGATCCCCTTATGGCGTACCGCGATTGGTCCCGGTCAGCGACGACGGCACCGCCGGCACGAGGTCCGACGCAGCGGCGGTGTCGCCGACCCGCATTCGACTCAGCCGCGAAGACCTCCTGCACCGCTCCGGAGTCGACGACGACCTGCTGACTGCTCTCTTGAAAGCCGGAGTGATCAATACCGGCCCGGGCGGCTTCTTCGACGAACACGCGGTCGTCATCCTGCAATGTGCGCGCGCACTCGCCGACTTCGGTGTGGAGCCGAGGCACCTGCGCGCATTTCGCTCCGCGGCCGATCGTCAGTCCGACCTGATCGCCCAGATCGCCGGTCCGTTGGTCAAGGCGGACAAGGCCGGAGCCCGTGACCGTGCCGACGACTTAGCCCGAGAGGTCGCCGCGCTTGCGATTACTTTGCACACCTCGTTGATCAAGTCCGCGGTACGCGACGTTCTGCATCGCTGAGGATTAGACTTTCCTCGACAGCGTGTATTCGACGACGCGGCAAGGAGTGTACTCACCGCGTCGCCGCGCTGAACGGAAACGGCGGCATGGCGGAGGGCAGACACAGATGGGTGAAGTTCGCGTTGTCGGCATTCGCGTCGAGCAACCGCAAAACCAGCCGGTGCTGTTACTGCGCGAGGCCGACGGTGATCGCTATTTGCCGATCTGGATCGGTCAGTCGGAGGCGGCCGCCATCGCGCTTGAGCAGCAAGGCGTCGAGCCGCCCCGACCGCTGACGCATGACCTGATCCGGGATGTCATTGCTGCACTTGGGCATTCGCTCAAAGAGGTGCGTATCGTCGACCTGCACGAAGGTACGTTTTACGCGGATCTGATCTTCGACCGCGATATCAAGGTGTCGGCTCGTCCCTCCGACTCGGTGGCGATCGCGCTGCGCGTCGGAGTTCCGATCTACGTCGAGGAGGCCGTGCTGGCCCAAGCCGGGCTGCTGATCCCCGACGAGAGCGACGAAGAAGCCAGCAGCGCGGTCCGCGAGGACGAGGTTGAGAAGTTCAAAGAATTCCTCGACAGCGTGTCACCCGACGATTTCAAGGCCACCTAGCTTGTCGACAACGCGCGCACCCGTGGGCATGGCCGGCCACTCACGGCGGGCAGGCGACACCCACGCCCGGGGCGGAGACCGTCGGGCAATGCGACCTGACCCGGCGGCATGCACAGCAGCGACCACCTCGCGGTTGAGTCGGCTACATCACGGATGCGTCTCATCTCACGCGATGCGGGCTCGACACGCCTGGCGGATGGCGCCCAGCGGGTCCGACAACAGCGATACTTTGATGACGACTTGATAATCAACTGGCGCACCGAAACAGCCCAACAGCGTATGCTCACAAACACTCGGACCTGAGCAAACATGGTTGCCAAGGCAGCCAATGACGCAGCTAGTGACAAGAGCGCGATCGGCGAGAGGAAGCACCGTGAGCGAACGGCCACGTCAAGAACAGCTCGATCTTGCAGACCACGCGACTACCGCGGACCATGGCGCTCATGGCGGCGCGAGCGAACCCGTTCAGCCGGGGCTGTTTCCCGACGATTCGGTGCCCGATGAGCTGGTCGGCTACCGCGGACCGAGTGCCTGTCAAATCGCCGGCATCACCTACCGCCAACTCGACTATTGGGCGCGCACGTCGCTGGTTGTCCCGTCGATCCGCAGTGCGGCGGGATCGGGAAGCCAGCGGCTCTACTCGTTCAAGGACATTCTCGTTCTCAAGATCGTCAAGCGATTGCTTGACACCGGCATCTCGCTGCACAACATCCGGGTTGCCGTCGACCACCTGCGCCAGCGTGGTGTCCAGGACCTGGCCAACATCACCTTATTCTCCGACGGCACGACGGTGTATGAATGCACCTCCGCCGAGGAAGTCGTCGACCTTCTCCAGGGCGGCCAGGGTGTGTTCGGTATCGCCGTCTCGGGCGCGATGCGGGAGCTGACCGGCGTCATCGCCGAATTTCACGGTGAGCGCGCCGACGGCGGTGAAGCCATTGCCGCTCCGGAAGACGAGCTGGCTTCGCGCCGCAAGCAGCGCGATCGCAAGATCGGCTAGCACGGGCCGGGCATGCGCAGTCGCGGCAGCGATCGGCGAGCCGAGTAAACTGGGTTCCGCATCGCTCTCGCGCGGGAGAGTTTCGTGGCCGCCAGCTACGGACGCCGAAGGAGCAACACCTCTCCGTCAACCTCTCAGGCACCCGGACCGCGCCGGACAACGATGCCTCTGGAAAGCGGTGACGACCCACGGGGGTCCTCACCCGCCGATGGGGAAAGGCGCCCGCAGCCATGGCGCCGAATCTCTCAGGCGCCTGGTGCACGGGTGAAGACAGAGGGAGAGGGCCGCTAGTCCCTTGCCCTTCAGGAGTTCACCGTGTCCGACCATTCAACGTTCGCCAATCGCCACATCGGGCTGGATCACGACGCCATCACGACGATGCTGGCGGTCATCGGTGTCGACACGCTCGACGACTTGGCGGCCAAGGCGGTTCCTGCCGGCATCCTCGACACCCTCACCGACGCCGGTGCCGCACCGGGCCTGGATCAGCTGCCGCCGGCCGCCAGCGAGGCCGAGGCGCTGGCCGAGCTGCGGGCGCTGGCCGACGCCAACACCGTCGCGGTGTCGATGATCGGGCAGGGCTACTACGACACGTTCACCCCTCCCGTGCTGCTGCGCAACATCATGGAGAATCCGGCCTGGTATACGGCCTACACGCCCTACCAACCCGAGATCAGTCAGGGGCGCCTGGAAGCGCTGCTCAATTTCCAGACGATGATCACCGATCTCACCGGCCTCGAGATCGCCAACGCGTCGATGCTCGACGAGGGCACCGCTGCCGCCGAAGCCATGACGCTGATGCACCGCGCCACCCGCAGCCGGTCGAACCGGCTGGCCGTCGACGTCGATGTGTTCACTCAAACCGCCGCCGTATTGGCCACCCGCGCCAAGCCGTTGGGCATCGAGATCGTCACCGCCGATCTGCGCAATGGTCTTCCGGCGGGGGAGTTGTTCGGCGTTATCGCCCAGCTGCCCGGGGCCAGTGGCCGGATCACCGACTGGACCGCTCTGGTGGAGCAGGCCCATGACCGTGGCGCGCTGGCGGCTATCGGCGCCGACCTGTTGGCGCTAACGCTGATCACCCCGCCTGGTGAGATCGGCGCCGACGTCGCGTTCGGAACCACCCAACGGTTCGGGGTGCCAATGGGATTCGGCGGTCCGCATGCGGGATATCTGTCCGTGCACGCCAAGCATGCCCGGCAGTTGCCCGGACGCCTAGTGGGGGTGTCCGTCGACGGTGACGGTAATCCGGCCTATCGGCTGGCGCTGCAAACCCGCGAGCAGCACATCCGCCGCGACAAGGCAACCAGCAATATCTGCACCGCGCAGGTTCTGCTGGCGGTGATGGCCGCGATGTACGCCAGCTACCACGGCGCCGGCGGGCTGACCGCCATCGCGCGGCGGGTGCATGCCCATGCCGAAACCATCGCCGCTGCCCTCGGCGATGCGGTGGTGCACGACCGGTTTTTCGACACCGTGCTGGCTCGAGTGCCCGGACGTGCCAACCAGGTGTTGGCCGCGGCCAAGGCCAACGGCATCAACGTGTGGCGGGTCGACGCCGACCACGTGTCGGTGGCCTGCGACGAAACCACCACCGACGAGCACGTGGCCGCGGTGCTGCAGGCCTTCGGGGTCGAGCCTGCCGAGCCGGTGTGCGCGGGGATCGCCAACCGCACCTCGGAGTTCCTGACCCACTCGGCGTTCACGCAATACCACACCGAAACCGCGATGATGCGCTACCTACGCACACTGGCGGACAAAGATATCGCCTTGGACCGCAGCATGATTCCGCTCGGCTCATGCACGATGAAGCTCAACGCCGCCACGGAGATGGAGTCGATCACCTGGCCGGAGTTCGGGCGCCAGCATCCCTTTGCACCGGCGTCGGACACACCCGGGTTACGTCGGCTCATCGCTGACCTGGAAAGCTGGCTGGTCGCGATCACCGGCTACGACGCGGTCTCCTTGCAGCCCAACGCGGGCTCGCAGGGGGAGTACGCCGGTCTGCTGGCGATCCACGACTACCACGCCAGCCGCGGCGAGTCGCACCGCGACATCTGCCTGATCCCGTCGAGCGCGCACGGTACCAACGCCGCCTCGGCCGCGCTGGCCGGAATGAAGGTCGTAGTTGTCCGGTGCCACGACGAGGCTAGTCGGGCTGGCGACGTCGACCTCGACGATCTGCGCGCCAAGGTGAGCGACCATGCGAACCGATTGTCGGCCCTGATGATCACCTACCCGTCCACGCACGGCGTCTACGAACACGACATCGCCGACATCTGCGCGGCGGTGCACGACGCCGGCGGCCAGGTGTATGTCGACGGGGCGAATCTCAACGCGCTGGTCGGCCTGGCCCGGCCCGGCAAGTTCGGCGGCGACGTCAGCCACCTGAACCTGCACAAGACGTTCTGCATTCCGCACGGCGGCGGCGGCCCGGGAGTGGGACCTGTCGCGGTGCGCTCGCATCTGGCCCCGTTCCTACCGGGCCACCCGTTCGCACCTGAATTGCCGCCGGGACATCCGGTGTCGTCGGCGCCCTATGGCTCGGCGTCGATCCTGCCGATCACCTGGGCCTACATCCGGATGATGGGCGCCGGCGGCCTGCGGGCGGCATCGCTGAACGCGATCGCGTCGGCCAACTACATTGCTCGGCGCCTCGACGAGTATTTCCCGGTGCTCTACACCGGCGAGAACGGCATGGTCGCCCACGAATGCATCCTGGACCTGCGCGGCATCACCAAGGCAACCGGAGTCACGGTCGACGACGTAGCAAAACGGTTGGCGGACTATGGTTTCCACGCGCCGACAATGAGCTTCCCGGTGGCCGGAACGCTGATGGTGGAACCGACCGAGAGTGAGAGTCTGGCCGAGGTCGACGCATTCTGCGAAGCCATGATCGGCATCCGCGCCGAGATCGACCGCGTCGGGGCCGGCCAGTGGCCCGTGGACGACAATCCGTTGCGGGGCGCCCCTCATACCGCCGAGTGCCTGCTGGTGGCCGACTGGGACCATCCGTACACCCGGGAAGAGGCCGCCTATCCGCTCGGCACCACGTTCCGGCCCAAGGTCTGGCCGCCGGTGCGCCGCATCGACGGCGCCTACGGCGACCGCAACCTGGTCTGCTCATGTCCTCCGGTGGAGGCGTTTGCCTAGCCTAGCCCGAGCTGAGCCTGAGGTCTGAGCCGAAACGGTCGATTATCGCGGCGGCGATCTCCTGCGGCGCGTCTTCTTGAATGAAGTGCTTGGCGTTGGGCAACTCGACGAGGACATGATCGGGGAATGTGGCGCGCATCCGTGGCAGGCATGGGCCGGGCCGGAACGCGAAATCTTTCATACCCCAAACGAACAGTGCGGGTTTGGCGCCGAGTTTGATCGGCACGTCGCGGGCCAGCCGCGCCAGTAACGGGTGGGCGGCCAGTATTTCCCGGGGCATCCTCGCCACTCCCGGCCGGTCCGCGGGGCTGGCCTGCACGGCCCGGTAATGCTCCATCACCGCAGGGCCGGGGCGGTGCTCGGTCCCGGCCGGAATCAACCGCTCCACAAAGAAATTGCGCTGCGTAATCGCGTACTGCAGCGGGGGACTGGACATCACCCTGCTGAACATCTTCATCGTCAGGGTGTCCGCCGGCCAGAACCACGTGTTGCCCAGCACGACTCCGCGGACCCGCTCGGCGCGGTCCACGGATACCGCCATGCCGATCGGACCACCCCAGTCCTGACCCATCGCAAGGTAACCGTCGAGGCCGAGGTGGTCGACGAATTCACCGACCACCCGCGCGTGGTCATCGATCCGGTAGCCGAACGACGCGGGGCGCTCCGACAGGCCGAAACCGAGATAATCCGGTGCGATACAACGGAACCGGTCCCGCAGCGCCACGATGATGTTGCGGTACAGGAAGCTCCAGGTCGGGTTGCCGTGGCACAGCAGGAGCGGTGGCCCGTCTACCTCGTCGACGTAGTGCATACGCCCGTGCGAGCTTTCGAACCAGCGCGACTGGAACGGATACAGCTGGGGATCCGGGGTGAAAACCGGGTTGAACTGCGGGCTCATTACGCTCCTTTGGTCGTTCACGATGGTATGTCGGAAGGGTGACATCACCGAGTGTTCGAGCCTGGCGTGACGGCGGTCGCTGGCTGTACACCGCCGCGGGCAAGGTGTTCGTACGGTCAGGGCCGGGCAACGCGCCGACCGTGTTGCTGTTGCACGGCTATCCGTCCAGTTCATTCGACTTTCGGGAGGTCATTCCGCACCTGGCCGGTCAGGCCTGGGTGACGATGGATTTCCTCGGTTTCGGTTTGTCCGACAAGCCTCGCCCGCACCACTACAGCCTGCTGGAACAGGCCGACCTGGTGCAGGCCGTGGTTGCCCGAACCACCAGCGGCCCGGTGGTGGTGCTGGCGCACGACATGGGCACGTCGGTGACCACCGAACTGCTCGCCCGGGACCTGGACGGACGCCTGCCGTTCGACCTGCGCCGCGCAGTGCTGAGCAACGGCAGCGTGATCTTGGAGCGGGCCAGTCTGCGGCCGATCCAGAAGGTGCTGCGCGGCCCGCTGGGGCCCGTCGCCGCCCGATTGGTCACCCGCGGCGGCTTCCGGCGTAGTTTTGGCACACTGTTTTCCGCGGGGCACCCGCTGTCGGACGGGGAAGCCGAGGCCCAGTGGGAGCTATTGTCCTACCACGACGGTCATCGGATACCTCACCTGCTGATCGGCTATCTCGAAGAGCGGGTGCGGTATGCGACACGCTGGCACGGTGCCGTACGCGACTGGCCCAAACCGCTGGGGTTTGTCTGGGGACTTGCCGATCCGGTGGCAACGCCCAACGTGCTCAACGGATTACGGGACCTGCGCCCGCGTGCCGCCGTCGTCGAACTGCCCGGCTTGGGCCACTATCCGCAGCTGGAGGATCCCCGGGCGTATGCCGGGGCGGCGTTGTCATTGCTGGTGGACTCAGCTTAGAAAGATGCTGAGTGCGGTCGCGAGGTCGGGGCCGGCCGACGTCGCCAGGTTCTGGTAACTGCCACCGCTGAGTTGTGCGACGGCTTCCCAGGTTGACCGGTCCGCGTCGGCGCCGAAATCGATGATGTTGACGGCGACGGGTTTGGCCGGGTCGGCGCTGGTGCGGATGAAGTCCTGCAGTCCCGGCCCGTCGAGGGTTTGGTCGGTGTGCGGCCCCCCGGTGATCACCAGGATCGAATTGGCTTGACCGGCACGGAAGTTGGCTTGCACCTCCTGGTAGATCATGCGCAGCGTGGTGAACGACACCGCGCCGCCGTTCGACGAGTACTGCTTGTCCAGCGCGGCGATCAGTGCCGCTGAGCGGGGCTGGCCGTTGACGGAGTCGGCCAGCGGTCCCGTCGGCACCTCGCTGCGACCCTCGTGGCCGTCGAATGTCCACAAGCCGATCACCGCGCTTGGCGGTAGCGTCTTCAGTCGGCTTTGAAGCGCCGCGACAACGTTGGCCAGACGCGTCTTGCCGCCATCGTCGGTGGGCATCGACTGGTCGAGCATGATGGTCGCGGCCACGCCGATCGACGGTGTGGCCATGGTGTCGGCCAGGGTGGCGCGCATTCCGTCGTCACCGATCGACAGCGGGGCGGGCAGCGCCGCGAAACTCATGACCGGGCTGCTCGGCGGCTTGACGCCGTTGACCCGGAAGCCGGCTTTGGCCAGCTTCGCGAGTTGATCGGGCTTTTGCAGGTAACGGGCGAAGGCGCTGGCCGCCGTGGTCTGCTCCTGCGATAGCCACGAGCCGTTGAGCAGTACCGCCGGGTAGTCGGCGATCGCAACCGGCCCGGGCGGCAGCCAGGAGCTCAACATCTTCTTTGCGTCCGACAGTGACTGGGCACGCTGGAACAACTGCTGCTCGGTGGTGACCACTGCGTGCACCGGCGCCGCCGCGGCGTCGCCGGATTTGACGAGCGTGTTCATCGCCTCGGTCAAGGACTCGTCGGCCAGCTTGGGCTGGGCGGCCATCAACGTGCGAACTGCGCCGCTTCCGGCGGTCGGCGGTGCTCCCGGCGGCGCCGATGCGGCCGCAATCGCCTCGCCGGCCAAGAATGCGGCATCCCCGTTACCGGCGACGGGCATTGCCAGACGCAGCGAACCCCAGGACGGCAGGTTCAACGCGGCCATCGAGTTCGGGTTGGCCTGCAGCTGCGGTAGGGCTGCCCAGTTCTGGTTTGACAGCGGCTGCTGCAGCTCGGGGCGGATAGCGAGCAGCACTGGTGAGGTAGCCAGTGAACGGCTGTCGCTGATGGTCTGCTTACCGGTGGCCGCGGACAGGCGCGCTGCAGAGACGGAGCTGCCGGGTATCCACAGTCCGGGCTGGCCGCCCAGTTCGGATGGCCATCTACCGATGAAACCAGCGATGACGGCGTCGGAATCGGCGGCCTTGACGGCCACCGTCACGCACTTGTCCCCGACCGGGCCAGCCGACGCGTTGTAGCTGTCGGCGAATTCCTTGACCCGCTCGGCGATCGTCGGGTCGGCGATGACGGCGACGGTGTCCTTGCCGCCCACACAGCGCGCTGCGGCAGTGCGGGAGCGGTGGTACAACGCGTCACCGAAGAAGCGCCACACAATCACCCCGGCTACCACCACCACGACCGCGACGAGGGCCACGACCACGCCGATGCTGACCCCGCGCCATCCGTCTGCGCTGCGGTGGCCGCCCTGCCAGTTGCCCAGGCCTCGATGGCCGGCGGCGCGGAATGGTGGTGGCGGGGGAGCTGCCTGCGATTCGGGACCCGGCGACTCCTCACCTGCCAAGCCCGAACCGAAGTCGGGGTATTCATCTGGGCCGCGGGCCGGATAATCGGCGGCATGGTCATCCGCGCCGGCGTATGGAGCCCCGTCGGAAAGATCGCCTTCACTCCAATAGGCCCGATCGGCGTAGCCACTGCCGCCGGGAGGTTCGACGGCCGACGGCTCAGCAGACCCGGGATACCCGACGTCTGAATGTCTGCCACCACCGGGCCGATCGGCAAACTGATCGCCCCGGTCTAGCTGCTCCGCGGCGTATTCGTCAGGCGGTTCGTCAGCGGAATCCTCAGGGTCGGGCAAACTGTGCCTACCCATGTGGTGTCAGCGTCCTCTCCGTCGAAAATTGCCCAGCGTCGACCAGGGATAAGCCAGGGGCTGTTTCCAGTGGGTCCTGATGGTCACCCGCGCCGCGCCTTGAGTTCCCGACGACGGCGATGCAGGATCGGCTCGGTGTAACCGTTGGGCTGCTGCGCCCCGGACAGGATCAGGTCCTGAGCGGCCAAGAACGCGATGCTGTCATCGAAATCCGGCGCCATCGGGTGGTATGCGGGGTCACCGGCGTTCTGCTTGTCCACCAGTGGCGCCATCCGCTCCAGGCTGGCCCGCACGTCTTCGCTGGTGATCACGCCGTGTCGCAGCCAGTTGGCCAGCAGCTGACTGGAGATCCGCAGGGTGGCGCGGTCCTCCATGAGCGCCACGTTGTGGATGTCGGGCACCTTCGAACAGCCCACGCCCTGGTCGATCCAGCGCACCACGTAGCCGAGGATGGACTGGCAGTTGTTGTCCAGTTCCTCGCGGATCTCCTCGGGCGCCCAGGCCAGCTCCTTGGCCAGCGGAATGGTCAGCAGCTGATCGATGGTGGTGCGGGTCTTGCCCTGAAGTTCCTTCTGCACGGCGAACACATCCACTTGGTGGTAGTGCATCGCGTGCAGGGTGGCCGCCGTCGGGGAAGGCACCCAAGCGGTGGTGGCGCCGGCCTTGGGCTGGGCGATCTTCTGCTCGACCATGTCGGCCATCAGCTCGGTCATCGCCCACATGCCCTTGCCGATCTGAGCCTTGCCGGTGAAGCCCGCGGCGAGCCCGATGTCGACGTTGGCGTCCTCGTAGGCCTTGATCCAAGCGGTGTTCTTCATCGCACCTTTGCGGATCATCGGACCGGCTTCCATCGACGTGTGAATCTCATCGCCGGTGCGGTCCAGAAACCCGGTGTTGATGAAGACGACTCGATCGGCTGCTGCCTTGATACACGCCTTGAGGTTCACGGTGGTGCGGCGTTCTTCGTCCATGATGCCGACCTTCATGGTGCCTTGCGGCAACCCCAGCACGTCTTCCACTCGGCTGAACAGCTCGCAGGTGAAGGCCACCTCGGCCGGCCCGTGCATCTTGGGCTTGACGATGTAGATGGAGCCGGTTCGGCTATTGGTCAAGGGGCCGTTAGCCTCGCCCGCCCTGAGCCCATGGATCGCGATCAGGCCGGTGAGCAGGGCATCCATGATCCCTTCGAACACCTCTTTGTCGTCACCACTGCCGTCGCTGACAACGATCGCGTCGTTGGTCATCAGGTGACCGACGTTCCGGACGAATAGCAGGCTGCGGCCGGGCAGGGTCAGCTCGCCGCCGTCGGGTGTGGTGTAGGTGCGGTCCTGGTTGAGTACCCGGGTGAAGGTCTTACCGTCCTTGGTGACCTCCTCGGCCAGGTCACCCTTGTTCAGGCCGAGCCAGTTGCGGTACCCGAGCACTTTGTCGTCCGCGTCGACGGCGGCCACCGAATCCTCGAAGTCCATGATCGTGGTCACGGCCGACTCCAGAACCACGTCCTTGACCCCCGCGCGGTCGGTGGCGCCAATCGGCGACTCCGGGTCGATCAGGATCTCGATATGCAACCCGTGGTTGACCAGCAGCACCGAAGTCGGAGCCTCGGCCGCGCCGGTATACCCGGCGAACTGGCCGGGGTCGGCCAGTCCTGACGACGAGTCACCCAGGGAAACCACCAGTCGGCCGTCTTCCACCGTAAAGCCCGTGGCATCGGCGTAGGAGCCCCCGGACAGCGCCACGCTGTCGTCGAGGAACTTGCGTGCGTAGGCGATCACCTTGTCGCCGCGAGCCTTGTTGTAGCTGGTGCCCTTTTCGGCGCCGTCGCTTTCCGGGATGACGTCGGTGCCGTACAGCGCGTCGTACAGCGAGCCCCAACGAGCGTTGGCCGCATTCAACGCGAAGCGCGCGTTGAGTATGGGCACCACCAGTTGCGGGCCGGCGGTCGTGGTGATCTCGTCGTCAACCCCTGAGGTGGTGATGGTGAAATCCTCGGGTTCTTGCAGCAGATATCCGATGTCGGTGAGGAATTGCCGGTAAGCCTCGGGGTCCAGCGGCTCGATCACCCGGTGCCGATGCCACTTGTCGATCTGGGCCTGCAGCTCGTCTCTGATCTTGAGCAATTCCTGGTTCTGCGGGGTGAGGTCGGTGACCACTTTGTCGACGCCGGCCCAGAAGCTGTCCGGGTCCAGTCCGGTGCCGGGCAGGGCCTCGTTGTTCACGAAGTCGTAGAGCACTCGAGCGACGCGCAGGTTCGCCGCCGACACGCGGTCTGTCATGGTTCTCCTCCAAAATTGGCCGGTTCTCGGCGGTACTTGCCGGTACTTGGTCCCCATTGGCTTCTCACTGGCTACGGCCCTCAGCCTACCGATCGGCAGCCTGGCGAGCCTATCCGGCCAACCGCAAGGGCAGGTCACGGCGCGCCCAAAGCCCGGCCGCCGGTAGGCGGCTGGCCACACCGACTGGGCTCTGGCAACGCATTTTCGCGCTGCCTGAGCGCAATGGGCGCCTCGGCCGCCGATCGTCCCGGGCCCATGTAGCGGTACCGGTCAACCGGGCTGGTCAGTCGTGGTTTCGCTGGTCGCGCATGGTGCCGACCAAGTCTTCGACCAGATCCTCGAGCGCCACCATCCCGACCACGGTGCCGCCGTCGGAAGTTACCAAAGCCAGGTGACTGTTGCTGCGACGCATCCGTGACAAGGCATCGGCCAGCGGCAGCGCCGTGGGAACTTGCGGCAGCGGGCGCACCATGTCCGCCTTGATCACGGTGAGGGCGTCTTCGCCCAGCGCCAACACGTCCTTGATGTGCACGTACCCGATGAACGCGCCGCGATCTACCACCGGGAACCGCGAGAAGCCGGTCTGCGCCAGCGCTTGTTCGACCGCGCCGACCGTTGGGCCCGATCCCACCGCCGCCACCGGCACGGACCGAATGTCGGGCACCGGAACCGCGACATCGGCGACGACCCGGGTGCGGATCCGCAGTGCGCGCGTCAGCCTGGTGTGCTCCTCGGGGTCCAGCAAACCTTCAGAAACCGATTCGGCGATCATCTCCGAAAGCTCCACCGTGGAAACCGTGATGTCGAGTTCATCTTTGGGCTCCACCCCGAGCGCACGCAGTATCGCGTTGGCGACCTTGTTGTACAAGACGATGACCGGACGCGCGGCGCGCACGTAGGGCAGGTAGATCGGGACCAGCAACATCGCCGTCCGCTCCGGGCCGGCTAGCGCGATGTTTTTCGGCACCATCTCACCGAGCAGCACGTGCAGCGTCACCACAATGGCCAGCGCCACCACGAAGGACAACGTGTGCAGCAACCGCGGATGCATTCCGGCCAGCCCGAACGACGTCTGCAGCAACTCGGCCACCGCCGGCTCACCGATGCGTCCGAGCAGCAGCGAGGACACCGTGACGCCCAGCTGGGCACCGGCCAGCATCGAGGGGAGCCGTTCGCCGGCCCGGATGACGGTGACCGCACTCGTCCGGCCCTGCTCGGCCAACGCTTCCAAGCGGTCACGACGGGCCGAGATCAGCGCGAACTCCGCGCCGACGAAAAACGCGTTGGCGCCGATCAGCAGGATCGCCAACACCACGGCCAGCACGGGGTTCATCGCCCACCCCGCCTTGCGCCGTGTTCATGGTGCCCGTCCGTGTGACCCCGCAGTTCGGTCAGTTCGAGCAGGTCGATCCGGCGGCCGTCCATCTGCACCACCCTGGCCCGCCAGCACACCGACTCATCCGGCAGGCGGTCGACGTCCAACGCGGGAAGGTCGACCGACTCGCCGGCCACCGGGATGTGTCCGAGCTCTCGCAGGACCAACCCACCGATCGTCTCGTAGGGGCCCTCCGGCGCGCGGTAGCCGGTGGCGACCGCCACCTCGTCGATGCGAAGCAGACCCGATACCCGCCATCCGGTACCGGCCGCGATTACATCGGGTGTCGCGTCGTCGTGTTCATCGCGGACGTCGCCGACGATTTCTTCGATCAGGTCCTCCAGGGTGACCATGCCCGCAGTGCCGCCGTACTCGTCGACAACCATCACGGTCTGCAACGGATTGGCACGAATCTCGGCCATCACCGCATCGCCGTCCAGTGTCGACGGCACCACCGCAACCGGCTGGGCGACGGTGGTCAGCCGGGTGTGCGGGCGATCGGCAGACGCGACTTCGAAAGCCTGCTTGACGTGCACGATGCCGACCGTTTCGTCGAGGTCACCGCGGACAATCGGGAACCGCGAGAAACCGGATGCCGCGACGGCAGCGACCATGTCGGCGATGGTGTCATCGGTCTGCAGCGCCACGATCTTCGATCGCGGCGTCATCAGTTCCTCTGCTGTCCGGGCACCGAACTGCAGGGACCTGCGCATCAGCAATGCGGTCGCGTCGTCGAGCGAGCCGCGGCGAGCCGAGGCGCGCACCAGCGACACCAGCTCCTGCGGCGTTCGCGCTGAGCGCAGTTCCTCGGCCGGCTCGATCCCGAGTTGACGCATGATCCAGTTCGCCGCTCCGTTGGTCAACCGGATCGCCGGCGTGAACAGCACCGAGAACAACCATTGAGGCAGCACCACGGCGCGTGCGGTGCGCAGCGGCCGGGCTACCGCCAGGTACTTGGGGACCAGTTCGCCGAACACCATCGACAGCGACGTCACCAGCACCAGCGCCAAAAACGCCGTGACCGCGTCGGACATCCGGTCCGAGATTCCGACCGCGGTCAGCGCCGGATGCGGGAGGTCGGCTACCAGGGGTTCGGTCAGGTAACCCGTCACCAGCGTGGTGATCGAGATACCCAACTGCGCACCGGACAGCTGGAATGACAGCCGGCGATGCGTGCGCTGGATGAACCGGTCGCGGGTGCCGCCACCGCGGGCGTTCGCATCGACGGTGCTGCGGTCCAATGCGGTCAGCGAGAATTCCGCCGCGACGAACACCGCGGTGCCGAAGGTCAGCGCCAAGATGGCGACGATGCTGACGGCGGTGCCGACGAACATCATCGGCGGCCCGGTGGTCGTGATGTCGCCGCAGCCGGCGCCGACGCCGGGCGTGACCTGCCCCCGAAGCCAACGGCTCCGACGGGTGCCTGCGGCACGTCATCCCTTTCGCTCGATCCCGCGGTGCTGCATTGCGAGACGGAAGTCCATATCGTAGCGAAACAGTTCGGCACGAATCAGTCCCCGCCGCCGGTGATCGCACTCACCAGCCGGTGGGCAGCGGATGGCCTTCGGCGAAGCCGGCCGCCGACTGAACACCGATTACCGCACGCTCATGCAACTCCGCCAGGTTGGCGGCGCCGACATAGGTGCAGGTGCTTCGCACGCCGGAGGTGATGTGGTCGATCAGGTCCTCGACACCGCCGCGATCAGGGTCGAGCCCCATCCGCGACGTCGAGATACCTTCATCGAACAGGGCCTTTCGGGCGCGGTCGAATGCGCTGTCGGTGGTGGTCCGGGCGACCACCGCCCGCTTGGATGCCATGCCGTAGCTCTCCTTGTACGGCTGGTCCTCGCGGTCTCGCATCAGGTCGCCCGGAGACTCGTAGGTGCCGGCGAACCACGATCCGATCATCACGTTCGACGCACCGGCCGCCAGCGCCAGCGCGACGTCGCGCGGATGGCGGATTCCGCCGTCGGCCCACACATGGCCACCGAGTTGCCTTGCCGCGGCGGCACATTCGACCACGGCGGAGAACTGCGGGCGGCCGACGCCGGTCATCATCCGAGTCGTGCACATGGCGCCGGGGCCGACGCCAACCTTGACGATGCTCGCTCCGGCGCCCAGCAGCTCGCGGGTTCCCTCGGCCGAAACCACGTTGCCCGCCGCCAGCGGCACACCCAGCTTCAGCGACGATACGGCCCTGATCGCATCAAGCGCTTTGAGCTGGTGTCCGTGCGCGGTGTCGATCACCAGCACATCAACACCTGCTTCGGCGAGGGCAAGGACCTTGGCGGCCACGTCGCCGGTGATGCCGAGGGCCGCGCCGATCCGTAGTCGGCGTTGGCCGTCAGTGGCGGGCGTGTAAATGCCGGCGCGGATCGCGCCGGTGCGGGTCAGCACTCCCGCCAATGTCCCGTCGGCGCTGGTGAGCACCGCAACATCGATGGGGGCGTGCTCCAACAGATCGAAGATCTTGCGCGGCTCGGTGCCCGCCGGAGCGGTCACGAAGTCCGATGCGGCGATGTCGCGCACCCGGGTGAAGCGATCCACGCCCAGGCAGGACGATTCGCTGACCAAACCGATGGGGCGGCCCTCGAGGACGACCACGGCGACCCCGTGCGCGCGCTTGTGGATCAACGCCATTGCGTCGGATACCGAATCGTCGGGCGCCAGCGTCACCGGCGTGTCAAGCACCAGGTCACGGCTCTTGACGAAGTGCACGGTCTGCTGCACTGCCGGGACGGGCAGGTCCTGCGGCAGGATCACGATGCCGCCGCGGCGAGCCACGGTCTCGGCCATCCGCCGCCCGGCAACCGCCGTCATGTTGGCGACAACCACGGGAATTGTGGTTCCCGAACCATCGACGGTGGATAGATCCACGTCGAACCGCGACGCCACCTCCGAGCGGTTCGGCATGATGAACACGTCGTCGTACGTCAGGTCGTATCCGGGTCTGCGCCCGTCCAGAAACCTCATGGCTCGCCCTCTGGTTGAGTCCTTACACCCGGCTAAGCGGGCACTTCGCGGCGGTCTGCGCCCCACAGGGTGTGGAACTTGCCCGGTCCGTCGATCCGCCCGTAGGTGTGTGCGCCGAAGAAGTCGCGCTGGGCCTGGGTGAGTGCGGCAGGCAGCCGCTCGGTGCGCAGCGCGTCGTAGTACGACAGGGCCGACGAGAACCCTGGCGTGGGAATACCCAGCTGCACCGCTGTGGACACCACGCGCCGCCAACTGTCGATAGCCGACTCAACCGCGCTGCGGAAATACGGGGCGACGAGCAAGCTGGCCAGGTTGGGTTCGGCGTCGAACGCTTCCTTGATGCGGTTGAGGAATTTGGCCCGGATGATGCAGCCGCCCCGCCAGATGGTCGCCAGATCGCCGGGTGAGATGTTCCAGCCGTATTCGGTGCTGCCGGCCTGGATCTGGTTGAAGCCCTGCGCGTAGGCCACGATCTTGGAGGCGTACAAGGCCCGGCGGACGTTCTCGGTGAACGTGTCGGGATCGGCGGGCTGGTCGCCAAGCCGCCCGGAGGCCAGCCCGCGGGCCGCCGTACGCTGCTCCACTGATCCCGATAGCGCACGGGCGAACACCGCCTCCGCGATGCCGGTCACGGGCACCCCCAGATCCAGGGCGGACTTGACCGTCCAGCGCCCGGTGCCTTTCTGTTCGGCACGGTCGAGGATCACGTCGACGAGCGGTTTACCGGTCTTGGCGTCGTAGTGCCGCAACACCTCGGCGGTGATCTCGACCAGATAGCTGTCCAGGTCGCCTTTGTTCCACTCGGTGAACACCTCGGCGATCTGCGGTGCGCTCAGGCCCAGCCCGTCACGCAACAGCTGGTAAGCCTCGCCGATCAGCTGCATGTCGGAATACTCGATGCCGTTGTGCACCATCTTGACGAAGTGCCCGGAGCCGTCAGGGCCGATATGGGTACAGCACGGCACCCCATCGACGTGTGCCGAGATCTCCTCGAGCAGCGGGCCCAGCGATTCGTACGACTCGACGGGCCCGCCGGGCATGATCGACGGCCCGTGCAGCGCGCCCTCTTCGCCGCCGGAGATCCCGGCGCCGACGAAGTGCAGGCCGCGCTCCCGCATCGCCTTTTCCCGCCGAATAGTGTCGGTGTAGAGCGCATTGCCGCCGTCGATGATGATGTCGCCGGGTTCCATGGCGTCGGCGAGCTCGTTGATCACAGCGTCGGTGGGATCACCGGCTTTGACCATGATCAGCACCCGGCGCGGGGTTTGCAGCGCGGCCAGAAACTCCGGAATCGTTTCGCTGCGCACGAACTTGCCTTCGGACCCGTGCTCTTTCAGCAGCGCATCGGTCTTGGCGATCGACCGATTGTGCAGCGCCACGGTGTAGCCGTGCCGGGCGAAGTTGCGGGCGATGTTCGAACCCATCACCGCCAGGCCGGTGACGCCGATCTGCGCGGTGGCGGTGCTCGATTCCGAGGAACTCATGTGCTGCCTTTCGGTCGGGCCTGTCAGGTTTGCAAACTCTTGCCGGAGCTGTCCGGCAAGGCTGGTCGGACACACTGTGGCACAGTGGCGTCGCGGTCTCGCAAGGTTGGGCCTGTGTCAGACGCCCAACAGCCGCTGCAGCTCGGTGAGCCACGGGACGGCCAGCGCGACGGTGGGCACGACCAGCACCGCGGCCGCGGCCAGATACGCGGTCACGGACAGCGCCCGGCTGTTGCCGCGCCCGGCCAGCCGCCGCACCCGCACCACCGTGCTGGGGCCTCCGGCGGCCAGGGCACCCGACGGCGCTGCGGAGGAGGCGCAGGCGACCAGCGCCCGGGCCAGCGCCGCGCGCCCGGCGGCGCGCACCGCGGCGTCGTCGGCGAGCAGTTCGACCAGTAGCTGCACGGCACGTAGCGCATTGGCGCTGCGGACGAGCCGCGGAAACGCCGCGTGTACGGCGGTGAATGCTTCCAGGACCAGGTCGTGGCGGGCCCGCAGATGCGCCCGCTCGTGGGTGAGGATTGCAGCGACTTCCTTGTGGGTGAGCGTGGTCAACGTTCCCTCGCTGACCACCACCCGGCTGCGGACGCCGGGCAGGCAATAGGCAAGCGGTTGCGCGACGTTGAGCACGCGCAGATCGCGGGTTCGCGCGCAAGGCTCGGCCAGCGCGGCGCCGTGCCCTACTCCAACGAGATCGACGACCATGCGGTGATGGGCGCGACGGCGCCGAGTCGCGACGGCCACCCGCACTATCGCAACCATCAGCCGGATCCCGACCAGCACAGTCAGCGCGAAGACGGTGATATATGCCGCCCACAACGGCCAGCCGAGCCGGATTCGGGCGTCAAGGACACCGGCCGTAGGCCGCCCATCAGCGCCGGGCATGAGCAGCCGGCTGGCGATGGCGAGGCCAGCGCTGAACGCCGAAAGCGCTGCGGCCAGGGCTATCGCTTGCCATAGCACCATCGCGGCGCGCGGGGCGCGTAGCGGCCACGTCGCACGTGCCAACAAGGCTGGTGTCGGGCCAGCCAACAGCACCGCGAGGATGGTGAAGGCCAGCGCGGACACGCTGCTAGTCTCTCTCAGTCCTCCACCGCAGCGCCAGCAGATGGGGGAATGCGCTGAGCCGCTTCCAATTCGGCAAGGGCGCGACGAAGTGCGTCGGCCTCGTCCGCACCGACACGCTCGACGAAGTGCACCAGGGCGGCCTGCCTGCTGCCGGAGTCCTCGGCCTGGGCCAGCGCATCGACCATCAGACCGGCGACCAACTCGTCGCGGCCGTGCACGGGTGCGTAGCGGTGGGCCCGATCGTCGCGGATTTGCGAGACCAGGTTCTTTTTCGCCAACCGTTGCAGCACGGTCATGACGGTGGTGTAGGCAAGGTCACGTCGCGCCGACAACGCTGCGTGGACCTGGCGGACGGTCTGGGGCTCCGGCGTGGACCACAGGTGGTCCATCACTGCACGTTCCAGATCCCCCAACCGCGTCAGCTTGGCCATAGTTCGTTCTCTCCCTGAGCGTTGCACCCAGCGTACTCCGGTTTACTACCGACTGTCGTATCCAGCCGGTCCCGAAGCCACCGAGTCATCGGTAATCGCCGGCTGCGAGTTCGACACCCTTCGAACCCTTAGCCAACTCTCTACATTCGATGCTTGCAGAATTAGGGCAGCCTTGCCTATCCTAAGTGTGGTCGAGCACAACATGACCGTGCCGGAGTCCTGAGGGCTGCAGCGACCCCCGGTCTACTCGATCGGCGAGCCCCGTGCTGTGTGCGCGGGGCTCGCCCGCTGTTCGGCCCCGGGGCGATCACTGGCGCCGGCAGACCTGCGGGAACCGGCCAATACCGATGGTGTAGACACATGAACGTGCCATCTGACCCGGACCCGGACACAGGTGTCAGCCCGCCGACGTTCACCGCGCCGTTCGACCATCAACTGGGTCTGCAGTTCACCGAGCTCAGCCCTGACGGCGCACGCGCGCAGCTGAAGGTCAAACCCGAGCTGTTGCAGCCGATGGGCATCGTGCACGGCGGTGTGTACTGCTCGATGATCGAGAGCATGGCCAGCGTGGCGGCGTTCACCTGGCTCAGTACCCGTGGCGGTGGGGGCGTGGTCGGCGTCAACAACAACACCGATTTTCTGCATGCCATCACGTCGGGGATGGTGTACGGCGCCGCCGAACCATTGCATCGCGGCCGGCGTCAACAGCTGTGGTTGGTCGTCATCACCGACGAGACCGATCGGGTGGTGGCCCGGGGTCAGGTACGGCTGCAGAATCTGGAGCCGTCGCCAGACTCCTGACCCCAACGTCGCCGCGGTGTCGACGGGTTGGGGTGACTGCTCGGCACACCGAGCGCGGTCCGGAGTTTCACCGTCGATTGATTTCGCACCCCGGGCATTGCCGGCCCCTCTGTGACTGCCCGATCGATCTCGGGCCGCGGAATCGCCGTCAGCGTGCGGGGCGTCGCTGTTGGCGT
This sequence comes from Mycobacterium pseudokansasii, assembly GCF_900566075.1. Classification (NCBI taxonomy): domain Bacteria; kingdom Bacillati; phylum Actinomycetota; class Actinomycetes; order Mycobacteriales; family Mycobacteriaceae; genus Mycobacterium; species Mycobacterium pseudokansasii. The sequence continues at coordinate 3,216,905 of NZ_UPHU01000001.1, forward strand.
AGGCCCGGCTGAACACCATGTACAGGATGCCGAGACTGATGATCACCCCCGACATCAGCAGCACGACGTAGTTGTCGTACCAGGGCGCCTCGGGTGTCCGCGGCCAGCACACGTTGGCAATCGCCGCGACGCCATAGACCAGGGCGCCGATGTTGACGGGCATTCCCCAGCGGCCCAGCCGGTACTTGCCGGACGGCGCCCAGCCCTTCAGTCTGGCGCGCAGGGCCGCCAGCACGACCATCTGGAACCCGAGGTAGACCGATTTAGTGTGCCGGCGCGCCACATTTCCCGCACTCACCGTCTTGTCGCTCTCCGGGTACGGCTCGTCCGGGCGGCCCTTTCGGCGCGCCGCACTTCACCGTACCTACCCGGCCGGCCGCCGCGACGGACTTCAAGCTGAAAGACAGCTGTGAATGTGGCTCCCCCGCGCACCACGGCTGGGCCCATGGCAGGATCGGAGGCCATGCGTCTGACGCCGCATGAGCAAGAGCGACTTCTGTTGTCCTACGCCGCCGAGTTGGCCCGCCGCCGTCGGGGCCGCGGTTTGCGCCTCAATCACCCCGAAGCCGTCGCAGTGATCACCGACCACATCCTGGAAGGCGCGCGGGATGGCCGCACCGTTGCCGAACTGATGGCGAGCGGCTGCGATGTGCTACGCCGCGACGACGTGATGGAGGGAGTACCGGAGATGATCAAGGACGTGCAAGTGGAAGCAACATTCCCGGACGGCACCAAGTTGGTCACCGTCCATCACCCGATCACATGATTCCCGGCGAAATCCTTTACGGCACCGGCGACATCGACATCAACGCGGGCGCGCAGCGGCTGGAGATGCAGGTCGTCAACACCGGTGACCGCCCGGTACAGGTCGGCAGCCACGTCCATCTTCCGCAGGCCAATGCGGCGCTGTCGTTCGATCGCGCGGCGGCCCATGGTTACCGGTTGGACATCCCGGCGGCCACCGCGGTCCGCTTCGAGCCGGGCGTTTCCCGGACTGTCCGACTGGTTCCGCTGCGCGGGCGGCGAGAGGTCCACGGGCTGACACTGGATCCGCCGGGAAGGCTCGACCCTTCATGATGCGGTTGACCCGGGAGCGCTACGCGCAACTGTACGGTCCTACCACCGGTGACCGGATCAGACTGGCCGACACCGATGTACTGGTCGAAATCAGCGAAGACCGCTGCGGTGGGCCGGAACTGGCCGGCGACGAGGCAGTGTTCGGTGGCGGCAAGGTCTTACGCGAGTCGATGGGTCAGGGGCGCGCGACCCGGGCCGAGGGCGCGCCCGACACCATCATCACCGGTGCAGTGATTATCGACTATTGGGGAATCATCAAGGCCGACATCGGGATTCGTGACGGCCGCGTCGTCGCGATCGGCAAGGCAGGCAATCCCGACACCATGTCGGGTGTCCATCCGGATCTGGTCGTCGGACCCTCCACCGAGGTCATCGGCGGCAACGGACGCATCCTTACCGCCGGCGCCATCGACTGCCACGTGCACTTGATCTGCCCGCAGCTGATACCCGTAGCGCTCGGCGCCGGCATCACCACCATCATCGGCGGCGGAACCGGGCCGGCCGAAGGCACCAAGGCCACTACCGTCACCCCCGGAGCATGGCATTTGGCCCGGATGCTGGAATCACTGGATTCGTGGCCGGTGAACTTTGCCCTGCTCGGCAAGGGAAACACCGTCAGCCACGAGGGGTTGTGGGAGCAATTGCGTGGGGGCGCATCGGGTTTCAAATTGCACGAGGACTGGGGATCCACACCCGCGGCCATCGACACCTGCCTAACCGTTGCCGATGCCGCCGGGGTTCAGGTGGCGCTGCACACCGACACCCTCAACGAGATGGGATTCGTCGAAAACACCATTGCCGCCATAGCCGGCCGTTCGATCCACACGTACCACACCGAGGGCGCCGGTGGCGGCCACGCACCCGACATCATGAGAGTGGCCGGGCAGCCAAATGTGCTGCCCAGTTCCACCAATCCGACTCGTCCGCACACGGTGAACACGCTCGACGAGCATCTGGACATGCTGATGGTCTGTCATCACCTCAACCCCTCGGTACCCGAAGATCTGGCCTTTGCCGAAAGCCGGATCCGCCCGTCCACCATGGCCGCCGAAGATCTGCTCCACGACATGGGGGCGATCTCGATGATCGGCAGTGACTCCCAGGCCATGGGCCGCATCGGCGAGGTGGTGCTGCGCACCTGGCAGACCGCCCACGTGATGAAGCGCCGTCGGGGCGCGCTACCCGGCGATGGCCCGGCCGACAACAACCGGGCACGTCGCTACGTCGCCAAATACACCATCTGTCCGGCCGTCGCACACGGCATGGATCACGAGGTCGGCTCGATCGAGGTGGGCAAGCTCGCCGACCTGGTGCTATGGGAGCCCGCATTTTTCGGGGTTCGCCCGGACCTGGTACTCAAGGGCGGCGCGATCGCCTGGGCCGCGATGGGTGACGCCAACGCCTCGATACCGACGCCGCAACCGGTGCTGCCCCGACCGATGTTCGGTGCCGCCCCGGCTGCGGCGACGGCAACTTCCGTGCACTTCGTGGCGCCGGCATCGATCGATGCGGGATTGGCCGATCGACTCGCCGTCAACCGGCGGCTGGTTCCGGTGGCCGATGTCCGCGCCGTCGGCAAGACCGACTTGCCCCTCAACGACGCGCTGCCCAGCATCGAAATCGATCCCGACACCTTCACCGTACGTATCGACGGGCAGGTGTGGCAGGAGCAGCCGGCCACGGAACTTCCCATGGCGCAACGGTATTTCTTATTCTAGTGGCCTTTAGTGACCCTCCGGTGACCTCGCTTGCAGTGCTCCTCGCCCTGGCCGACTCGCGGCTACCCACCGGTGCTCATGTGCACTCCGGTGGTATCGAAGAGGCCATCACCAGCGGCCTGGTAACCGATCTGGGCACCCTGGGAGCATTCCTGACCCGGCGGATCCGCAGCCACGGACTGGTCACGGCGTCGATCGCGGCGGCGGTGCACCGGGGCGAGCTGGAGCCCGCGGACGCCGACCGCGAAACCGACGCCCGCACACCGGCTCCCGCGGCCAGGCAGGCCTCACGCAGCCAGGGCCGTGGGCTGGCTCGGTTGGCCCGAGCGGTCTGGCCAGAAGCCGGCTGGGACGACCTCGGCCTGCGGCCGCATCTGGCGGTGGCGGCGGGCCGCATCGGGGCGGTCAGCGGGCTGACCCCTGAGCACAGTGCGCTGCACATCGTCTACACCACCATGACCGGTTCGGCCACCGCCGCCCAGCGACTGCTGGCGCTGGATCCCGCCGACGTCGCAGTCCTGACCTTCCGGCTGTCGCACTTGTGCGAACACACCGCCGCCGAAGCCACCGCCGGGCTGGCCGACTTGTCCGATCCGCTGCTCGACACGCTGGCGCAACGTCATGCCGAACGCGAGCGACCCTTGTTCGCCTCCTGAAAGGTAAACCGTGCCAACACATTCCCACTCACACGCCCCCAACCCGCGGCCACGACGGGTCCGTCAACCGGGGGAGCCGTTGCGCATCGGCATCGGCGGTCCGGTCGGCTCCGGCAAGACCGCGCTCGTGGCGGCGCTGTGCCGGCAGTTGCGCGACGAGCTGTCCCTGGCCGTGCTGACCAACGACATCTACACCACCGAGGACGCCGATTTCCTGCGCAAGCATGCGGTGCTGCCCGACGACCGGATTGCGGCCGTGCAGACCGGCGGGTGCCCGCACACCGCGATCCGGGACGACATCACCGCCAACCTGGATGCGATTGACGACTTGATCGCCGCTCACGACCCGCTCGACCTGATCCTGGTCGAGTCCGGGGGCGACAACCTCACGGCCACCTTTTCTTCTGGCCTGGTGGATGTGCAGATCTTCGTCGTCGATGTGGCCGGCGGCGACAAGGTGCCGCGCAAGGGCGGGCCGGGGGTCACCTACTCGGATCTGTTGGTAGTCAATAAGACTGATCTGGCCCCGCTGGTAGGTGCCGACCTGCAGGTCATGTCCCGCGACGCCGACGCGGTTCGCGACGGCCGGCCGACGGTGCTGCAGTCGTTGACCGAGGACCCGGCCGCCACCGCGGTGCTGGCCTGGGTTCGTGCCCAACTGGCAGCGGCTGATGCACTCTGAGGTCCTGCTGGTCGCAGCCCGGAACCGGTTGCCGCGCATCCAATCCCGCGGTGGCATCACGGCTCGTTGCACCGCGCCCGACACCGTATACCTGGTGTCGGCGGCCGCAAACCCGCTCGGTGGCGACATCATCGACATTCGGGTGGTCGTCGAACAGGGTGCTCGGCTGCGGCTGCGCAGCGCAGCCGGCACGGTGGCATTACCCGGTGCCGAAACACCGGTGTCCCAAGCTCATTGGGATATCGAGGTGACTGGCACGCTGGATGTGGACCTGGAGCCGACGGTCGTCGCCGCCGCGGCCCGGCACCTGTCGACCGTTGCCCTGCGGCTGCACGACGGGTGCGAGGTCCGCTTCCGCGAACGCGTTCAGATCGGTAGATACGGTGAAAGCGATGGGTTTTGGACAGGCTCGCTGCGCGCCGACCGGGATGGCCACCCGATGCTGCGACACCGGGTGGAATTGGGCGCCGGATCGCTGGCCGACGACGTCATTTCGGCACCACGGGCGACTATCAACGAACTGCGTTATCCCGCAGTGCCATGCACTGCCGACATACCCGGTGCGTCGACCATCCTGACGTTGGCTGGCGGCGGGACACTGAGCACCTGGCAGGGTGACCGGTTACCGGTCAGCTTGCCCGACGGGCCGCCGGCCGGTGCGCCTCGGCCGCCAGGACCGCCAGCTGCTCAAGCCGGGTGCGCGCGAACGCCTGCTGTTCGGTAATGGTCAGCTGGCCTCGGCGAGTGCTCAGGAAGGTCACAGTCCAGGACAGCAGCGTACTGACCTTGGTCTTGAACCCAACCAGGTAGACCAAGTGCAACACCAGCCAGGCGAACCAGGCGATGAGGCCGCTGAACTCCACCGGACCGACCTTGGCTACCGCGGAAAACCGCGACACCGTGGCCATGGATCCCTTGTCGAAGTACTGGAAGGGTTCGCGCTGCGTCGGGTCGGCCCCGGCGAGTTCGGCTTTGATCGTGCCGGCCGCGTACTTGGCGCCCTGGATGGCGCCCTGCGCCACCCCGGGCACACCCTCGACCGCTGCCATATCGCCGATGACGAAGACGTTCGGGTGCCCGGGGATCGTCAGATCCGGCAGCACCTTGACCCGGCCGGCGCGGTCGAGTTCGACCTCCGACTGCTCGGCGAGATCGCGGCCCAGCGCGCTGGCCGAGACGCCGGCGGACCACACCTTGCACTGCGACTCGATGCGCCGGACGGTGCCGTCGGAGTCTTTGACGGTGATGCCGTTGCGGTCGACGTCGGTGACCATGGCCCCCAGCTGGATCTCCACCCCCATCTTTTCCAGCCGGGCGGCCGCGCGCCGACCAAGCTTTTCGCCGAATGGCGGCAACACGGCCGGGGCGGCGTCGAGCAGGATCACCCGCGCCCTGGTCGAATCGATGTGCCGGAACGAACCCTTCAACGTGTGGCTGGCCAATTCAGCGATCTGCCCGGCCATTTCGACACCGGTGGGGCCGGCGCCGATGACGGTGAACGTCAGCAGCTTGGCCCGTCGTTCCGGATCGCGGGACCGTTCGGCCTGTTCGAACGCGCTCAAGATCCGTCCCCGCACCTCGAGCGCATCATCGATGGATTTCATGCCCGGTGCGAACTCGGCGAAGTGGTCGTTGCCGAAGTAGGACTGGCCGGCCCCCGCGGCGACGATCATGCTGTCGTACGGGGTTTCGTAGGTGTGGCCGAGTAAGTCGGACACGACGAATTGCCCGGCCAGATCGATATGAGTGACATCCCCCAGCAGCACCTGGACGTTGCGCTGCCGGCGGAGCACGACCCGAGTCGGCGGCGCGATGTCACCCTCGGACACGATGCCCGTCGCAACCTGATAGAGCAGCGGCTGAAACAGGTGGTGAGTGGTACGGGCAATCAACTTGATGTCGACGTCGGCACGCTTGAGCTTCTTTGCCGCATTGAGGCCGCCGAACCCAGATCCGATGATCACGACCCGATGCCGACGACGTGTTTCAGCTGTGGGATCGGGCTGGGTGCTCATGTTCCGCTACTCCTGAGGGGTCTCCTTGACCGGTGAACCGCAGTTAGCTACTACGGTAGTCAAGCCGACCCCCAAATACCCAAGCGCGTGCGTGTGTAATCAACCACACCCGCACCTGTAGGGCTATGGGCCGAGCAGCGGGCGCAGCGTTTCGGCGGCGGTGGTGATCAAGCCGGGGCTAAAACCGTGGGCGGAGAGGTTGATGATCACCCCGTCGACGCCGGCGTCGAGCACCTTGGCCTGGACCTGGTCGGCGATTCGCGCCGGACTGCCGATAACCATGCGTCGGCTGGTCTCCGCGGGCAGCTGATCAGACTTGGCCTTTTCGTCGATCACCACGGTCAGCATCAGACTGGTCTCCAGCGTGGCGGGGTCTCGACCGGCTTCCTCGCAGCGAGCCGCGACAGCATCCATCTTGCGGGGCAATTCGTCAAGCGCCGCGACGATGTTGAGATGGTCGGCATAGCGGGCGGCGATCGCGAACGTCTTCTTTTCCCCGCCGCCGCCGACCAGGATCGGGATGCGGTCCCGGTAACGCGGCTCGGCCATGGCCGATTCGGTGGTGTACCACTTTCCCGAGAGGGTCGGGCGCTCGCCTTTGATCATCGGGTCCAGAATCTGCAGCGCCTCCTCGAGCCGCTCGAATCGGTCGGTGACGGTGCCGAACTCGAATCCGAGCTGGCGGTGCTCGAGTTCAAACCAGCCGGCGCCGATGCCGAGAATCGCCCGGCCGGCACTGACCACGTCCAGTGTGGTGATGGTCTTGGCCAGCAAGGCCGGGTTGCGGTAGGTATTACCGGTCACCAGGGTGCCCAGTTGCAGCCGCTCGGTCGCGGTGGCCAGCGCGCCCAGGGCGGTGTACGCCTCCAACATGGGCTGGTCGGGCGTCCCGAGCATGGGCAGCTGATAGAAGTGGTCCATCAGAAAAAGCGAGTCGTAGCCGGCAGCTTCGGCCTCGCGCGCTTGGGCGATGACCGACGGAAACAGCTTTTCGACGCCGGTGCCGTAGGAGAAGTTGGGGATCTGAAAGCCGAGCCTGATAGCCACGGCATCTACCGTAGCGATCGGCGTGGGTAACCCAACAGGCTCAGGCGAAGTGCGCCAGCGCGCCGTGGCTCACGTGCAGTGTCTGGCCGGTGATGTGGCGTGCCGCGGGGGTGGTCAGAAACAGCGCCAACCGGGCGATCTCGGCTGCAACCGGAGCCGGTGTGCGGGAAAGACCCTCATATCCGGGCTGGACGCTACGGCCGCACGCGACAGCGTTGATGGTGATGCCGCGGGTGCCGTAAACCTCGGCCTGCCCCGCGATCCAATTCGATAGCGCAGCTTTGACCGCTGCGTCGGCGCTGCCCGCGGACGGGTTTTCCGCCACGACGCCGATGATGGAACCACCGGAGCGCAGATGGTCACCCACACATTGCACGGTCAGTACCGCCGAGAGCACCGTCGCATCGAGCGCGTTGCGCCACGCCGCGGCGGTATCCGACAGCGAGTAGGTCCGCGGATCACCGGCGTCCCAGGACTGCGCCGGCACGTTGACGATGGTGTCCAGGTGATGGGGGAATAAACTGCGGACCTCGGTCAGGCTCGCCGGGTTGGTGGTGTCGCAAGCAATCGCGTCCACCTCGAGTTCCTTGGCGACAACCTCCAGGTCGTCGCGTCGGGCACCGACCAGCGTCACTTTGTGACCGTCGTCGCGAAAACCCGCGGCAACCGTACGCCCCAGATCCGTGTCGCCGCCGGTGACCAGCACCTCCACTGCCATGACCTCCTCGTGTTCACCATTGAACCCAGACCCTGGAAGTTCGCCCGCCACGGGAGCCTTGCCTGGGACCTCGGCATGTTATGGCCTCAATCCCGGTACATGTTACTGGACAGTAGCTATTCGGCGAAACTCCGCGAAGCTGCGACGCGCAGACGAATTTCATAACTGTGGCGGCCTGTTCGGGAGCGCTTTTGGCCGGCCGTGGGTGATGGCCCGGCTGCTACGTTTGATCAATGCGCCGGATCGGGATGCTGGGCGGTTTGGTATCGAGGCTGCTGATCTGGGGGCTGGTCGGGAGCGTGGTGGCGTGCAGTTCGCACGCACAACGGGCCCCGGACTCGCGATCGATAGCGGTGTTCGCGGCGGCATCACTGAAGTCCGCGTTCACCCAGATCGGTGAGCAGTTCCGCAAAGACAACCCCGGCGCTGGAGTCGACTTCGACTTCGCCGGTTCCTCCGAGCTGGCGACACAACTGACCCAGGGCGCGACTGCCGACGTCTTCGCCTCGGCGGATACCGCCCAGATGGACACCGTGGCCAAGGCCGGCTTGGTGGCCGCAGATCCGGCCAACTTTGCCTCCAACACGCTGGTCATCGTCACCGCGCCGGGAAATCCGAAACGGATCGGATCATTCGCCGACCTGGCCGGGCCGGGACTCGGCGTGGTGATCTGCCAGCAGCCGGTTCCGTGTGGATCGGCTACCCGGCGCATCGAGGACGCCACCGGAATCCAGCTGCGGCCGGTCAGCGAAGAGCTCAGCGTGACCGACGTTCTCAACAAGGTCGCGACCGGACAGGCCGATGCCGGGCTGGTCTATGCCACCGACGCAGTGAACGCCGGCGACAAAGTGGCCACGGTCAAGTTTCCCGAGGCCAGTGGCGCGGTAAATGTGTATCCCATCGTGGTGCTGAGAAAGGCGCCCCAGCCTGAGCTGGCGCGGAAGTTCGTGGCCCTGGTGACGGCCAAGACAGGGCGGCAGATCCTGGATCGGTCGGGGTTCGCCAAGCCCTGACGAGCTGCTGTGCGCCGGCCTGCCGATCTGCCCCGCTGGGTGTACGTCCCCGCCGCCGCGGGGGCGGTCTTCGTGGTGCTACCACTGATTGCGATTGCCCTCAAGGTCGATTGGCCCAACTTCTGGTCGCTGATCGCCAGCACCTCGTCCAGGACCGCCCTGGTACTCAGCCTCAAAACGGCAGCGGCGAGCACCGTGCTGTGCGTTCTGCTGGGGGTGCCGATGGCGCTGGTGTTGGCCCGCAGCCGGGCGCGGCTGGTGCGGTTGCTGCGGCCGCTGATCCTGCTGCCGCTCGTGCTGCCGCCGGTGGTGGGGGGCATCGCGCTGCTTTACGCGTTCGGCCGGCTCGGGCTGATCGGGCACTATCTGGAGGCCGCTGGCATCAGCATCGCGTTCAGCACGACGGCGGTGGTGCTGGCGCAGACCTTCGTCTCGCTGCCGTTCCTGGTGATATCGCTGGAAGGGGCGGCGCGCACGGCGGGAGCCGACTACGAGGTTGTGGCGGCGACACTGGGGGCTCGACCCAGCACGATCTGGTGGCGGGTGACGCTGCCGCTGGTGCTGCCGGGCATGGTGTCGGGAGCGGTGCTGGCGTTCGCCCGGTCGCTGGGGGAGTTCGGGGCCACGTTGACGTTTGCCGGCTCCCGCGAGGGGGTCACCCGGACCCTTCCGCTGGAGATCTACCTGCAGCGGGTGAACGATCCGGACGCCGCGGTGGCATTGTCGCTTCTTCTGGTGGCGGTGGCGGGACTGGTCGTGCTGGGTCTGGGCACTCGACGGCTGGCGGGACAAACGGCCGGAAAGTCCTGAACAACCGTGACCGGACTTGGTGAATGCGAGCGATTCCGGCAATTCCGAATCGGGTGTGCCACCTAGTGACGGGATCCACGATTTGGCCATGTCGGTAGAGGTGGGTCAGGTCTTCGCGGGATACACGTTCCTGCGGGCGCTGGGTACGGGCGGAATGGGCCAAGTGTATGTGGCGGCGCATCCGCGGTTGCCGCGCGAGGAAGCGGTGAAAATACCGCCGGCAGAATTGACCGGCGATCCCGAGTACCGCGCGCGATTTGAGCGTGAGGCTGACCTGGCCGCCAGTTTGCATCATCGGAATATCGTCAGGATTCATGACCGCGGTGAATGTGAGGGCCGCCTGTGGATCTCAATGGAATATGTAGCGGGCACCGATGTTGCTCAATTGCTGCGTCAGCAGTACCCGGGCGAAATGCCGCTCGATGCGGCGGCACCGATCATCACTGCGGTCGGCTCGGCGCTCGGCGCTCGACTATGCGCATCATCGCGGGTTATTTCACCGCGATGTCAAACCGGCAAACATCTTGCTGACCGAACCCGATGGGGGACAGGCGAGCCGGGTTTTTCTTGCTGATTTCGGCCTTGCGCGGCGCGTCGATGACGCGACGGGCCTGACCGCGACCGACGTCACGGTGGGCACCATGGCCTACATTGCGCCCGAGCAACTGAAAGGCGATCCGGTTGACGGGCGTGCCGATCAATATGCGTTGGCCTGCACCGCGTTCAACCTCTTGGCCGGCGTGCCACCGTATAGCGACGCCAACCCGGCGGTGGTGATCAGCCAACACATCAGCGCCTCACCGCCTCCGATCAGCGCTTACCGCCCCGAATTGGCCGCACTGGATTCGGTGTTCGCCAAAGCGATGGCCAAGAATCCTGCCGACCGGTTTGGCAGCTGTGCGCAGTTCGCCGCCCAACTGAGGCGGCAACTGAGCCCGGATTTCGCGTACGCCGATGAGATTCCGCTACGGGCCGACACTCAAGACACCCAGCCGGCGATCGACCGCACCGTGCCCGCCTATCCGCGCGCGTCAACCAACCGCAAGCGATTGAGTCAACGTCGGGGTCTCTTGGTGGGCGCCCTGGTGAGCATCCTGTTGCTGATCGCCGGAGGTGTTTTCGCGGCGGTCAAACTCACCCGGTCTGACAAGCCGGCCGCCACTGAGTCCCATGGGACGACCGGTACCCCGTCCGTCCGCGGCACCCAACACGGGTCCGTTCACCGGTGTCTAGCGGGCCGACTTCGGCAAGGGCACGACGTTCGCCGATGGTCCGGGCCCCAGTGGCCCGCCGTCTAGCGACAGCTACGCGGTCCGTTCGGTGTGCGGGTCGGCGGGGTGTGTGTGGCAACCGCGTCGCATCTGGGCGGCGAAACGACGTTCGCGCCGACAATGGTGCTCGACCAGATCGACGGGCAGTGGCTGGGCGTAGCCATCGGCTCCGACAAGTGCCAAGGAGCTCCCGCCGAGATCTGGGAGGTGTTCACGCTGCAGCCGGGCCCCGGCGGCAGCTTCACCGGCGAATTCGCCGCCATGACCAGCAATGATTGTGTGGGCAAGCACACCGTGACGTTCACCCGCATCGGGGACGTCGACCTCAACAGTCTTCCCGACCCGGCCACCTTGCCGCCGCGGGTGGTGTCCCCGGCCGAGGCGCTGCGCGGCAGCTACCACGCGAACAACGGACCTTCCGGGGCCGGGGTATCACGCAACAGACGGACTATGCGGTCACCACCCGCTGTCTGCGTACCGGCGATCGGTGCATGAGCTTCTTCCACGCACCGTCGGGTGCGGTGGAACCGCTGGTATTCGGTGACGGCAACTGGACACTGAACACCGAGTCCGACATTGGTGTGCCCGGGCCGAAACACCGCGATGCACTTGAAAAAGCGGGACAGTATCCGCTGCCCCACCCACCACAAGATCCCATTACCACACTGACCGGGCACGGTAATCAGGAACAGACCGGGTCCTGCGCCGCCAATGTGGATTTCGACGAAACATTCACTCGCACTGGCGAATAGCGCCATATGCCGGCCCGTTGCGCGAATACCGGTGAGCAACGTGGTCGTCATCACGTGCGACCGACACCAATCGGCGGTTCAACCTCGTTGACTTATCTGCGATTTGGCCATGTCGCTTGAGGCCGGCGAGGTGTTCGTGGGATACACGATTCTTCGCGTGCTCGGCGGGGGCGGAATGGGCCAGGTGTATCTGGCACAACATCCGCGGTTGCCGCGCGAGGATGCGCTCAAGGTGCTGCCCGCGGATCTGACGAACGACCCGGAGTATCGGGCTCGGTTCATGGGGGAGGGTCCAGTTCGGTCCGGCCACCAAACTCGCCGAGGCCCCCGCTGACGGCGCGAAGCAGACGACGGCCACCTATGCCGCCCGCTCGGTATGCCGGTCCGCCGGCTGCGTCGCCACCGCATCACGCCTCAACGGCGAAATCAAGCTCGCGTCGACCATGGTGTTCGACGAAGTCGACGGTCGCTGGGTGGCCGTAACGATCGGATCAGTAAAGTGCCGAGATTCGGCCTCACGAATGTGGGAAGCGTTCACTCTGCAGCCCGGTCCCGGCGGCACCTTCACCGTCGAATATCGCGGTGCTGCCAGCAATTCCTGCGCCGAGAAGCGAACCGTGACGTTCACCCGCACCGGCGACGTCGACGTCAACAGCCTTCCCGACCCGGCCTCGCTGCCGGCACGAGTGGTATCTCCCGCCGAAGCGCTGCACGGCCGCTATCACATCACGCGAAACTTCAGCAGCACTCTCCCGCAACAGCAGGCAGACGAAGACGTCACCACCAGCTGTCTGCGCAGCGGCGATCAATGCATGAGCTACTTCTACTCACCAACCAGCGACACACCACTGGTATTCGAGGACGGCAGCTGGACCTTGGACCTCGAACAAGACGGGAACTTCCCGGGCTGCATCGGCCTCTATGTGAAAACCACCGGGCAGTATCCGCTGCCGCAACCGACGCAGGATCCGATCACCCGGCTCAGCGGTCACGGTCATCATCAGCAGTCGGGCTCCTGCGCAACGAATGTCGACTTTGATGAAACACTCGTGCGCACCGGCGATTAGCGCCCGGCCCCGTCGGTGGGCCGCTGCGTGACGTTCTACAACTGAGCCGGATCGCCGGGCCTTATCCCGCCGAAATTGCCACTAGCGCTGTGCTCACCCGACCAACCACAGCCGCTAGGGCAATGTGGGCGAGGGCGGGCGGCGGGCCCGGCGCGGCCGCCTGCAGTTCGCGACAACGGCCCATGCGACTGGCCGATGCTGCCCTCATCGCGGCGAGCGCCGCTCCGCGCTGCCGGGGCAGGGAAATCGTCGCCTACGGTGTGATCCATGCCTGGCAACTGTGGGGGACGGTGCTTGCAGTGCCGAATCTGTGTCCCGGCAGCTAGCACCGCCCTCACGCGAGATGGCCGATCGTGAGCGGGTTGCAACTTCGCGCCGCCATGACCGGCCGCCGGCTGGACCTGGATTTCTCGGTGTCGCCGGGCGAGGTGCTGGCTATCCTCGGTCCCAACGGTGCGGGCAAATCAACCACCCTTCATGTCATTGCCGGGCTGATACGTCCCGATTCCGGTCTGGTGCGCCTCGGGGACCGGGTGTTGACAGACACCGCCGCCGGAATCGATGTGGCGACGCACGACCGCCGGGTCGGGCTGCTCCTGCAGAAGCCGCTGCTGTTTCCGCATCTGAGCGTCGCCGCCAACGTGATGTTCGGGCCGCTCAGCCGTCGCGGGACATTCCGGTTCGGTCGTTCCCGGCGGCGGGCGGCCGCACTGCGCTGGTTGACTGAAGTGGACGCCGCGCAGTTTGCTGACCGCAAGCCGCGACAGCTATCCGGTGGTCAAGCGCAGCGGGTCGCCATCGCCCGTGCCCTTGCGGCCGAACCCGAGGTACTGCTGCTCGACGAGCCGTTGACCGGCTTGGATGTGACTGCCGCCGCGGCGATACGCACGGTGCTGCAAAGCGTGGTCACCGACACCGGCTGCGCTGTCGTCCTGGTGACCCATGACCTGTTGGACGTGCTGACGCTGGCCGATCGGGTGATGGTGCTCGAGTCCGGGCAGATCTCCGAAATCGGTCCGGTGGCCGATGTGCTCGCCGCGCCCCGCAGTCACTTCGGGGCGCGCGTTGCCGGTATCAACCTCGTCAGCGGGGCCATGGGCGCTGACGGCGCGCTACACACACCGGCCGGCGCTCGCTGGCACGGGATCCCGGCCCAAGATCTCACCCACGGGCACGACGTGGTGGCCGTGTTCGCGCCGTCGGCGGTGGCGGTACACCTCGAACAGCCGCACGGTAGCCCCCGCAATACGGTCGAAGTAACCGTGGCAGAGGTGCAGACTCGCGGATCCGCGGTCCTGGTCCGTGGCCGCGATCAGCCCGATGGCGCCCCGGGCCTGGCCGCCAGTATCACCGTCGACGCCGCCGCAGAGTTGCGGCTGACCCCCGGAACGCGGGTGTGGTACAGCATCAAGGCTCATGAAGTGATGCTGCATCCGGCACCTCACCGATAGGCACACACGCCAGGACATTGTCGCAGCCGCCAAAGACGAACAGCGTCGACACCGGCAGGCCATCCTTGCTTCACGGCAACAACACGGTAGGTTCGTCGCCATGCATCAGGTGGACTCCAACACGAGACGTCGCAACGGACTGTGGGCAACGCTGGCGATCGCCACCGTAAGCAGTGCCGGCGCGCTCACCATCGCGCTGCCGGCGACCTCCGGCGCCGACCCGGAGCCGGCGCCCGCGCCGGCCACCACGACAGCGGTCGCGCCACCGTCGACCACCGCGGCGGCACCGGCACCAGCACCGGCGACCGCTCCGGCGACACCGCCACCGGGAACCACCAGCACGCCTGCGGCACAGCCGGGCGGGGATCCGAATGCCGCACCGCCACCGGCGGACCCCAACGCACCGCCCCCACCCGCTGCCGACCCGAATGCACCCGAACCCGCCCGGATGACTAATGCGGTCGGCGGATTCAGCTTCATCCTGCCGCCGGGCTGGGTCGAGTCCGACGCTTCTCACCTCGACTACGGGTCGGCGCTGCTCAGCAAGGCAACCGGGGAGCCACCCATGCCCGGGCAGGCACCGCCGGTGGCCAACGACACGCGTATCGTGCTGGGCCGCCTCGACCAACGGCTCTACGCCAGTGCCGAAACCACCAATCCCAAGGCCGCGGTGCGGTTGGGGTCGGACATGGGTGAGTTCTTTATGCCGTACCCGGGCACCCGAATCAACCAGGAAACGGTTCCGCTCAACGCCAACGGGGTGTCCGGAAGTGCGTCCTACTACGAAGTCAAATTCAGCGATCCGGCCAAGCCGAACGGCCAGATCTGGACCGGCGTGATCGGTACACCTGCCGGCAGTACGCCCAATGCCGGACCTCCGCAGCGCTGGTTTGTGGTGTGGCTGGGTACCTCGAATAACCCGGTCGACAAGGGCGCGGCTAAAGCTCTTGCCGAGTCGATCCGTCCCTGGACACCACCGCCACCGGAACCGGCCCCGGGCGAGCCGGCGACACAACCGGGCGCGCCTGCACCGGCGCCCGTCCCCGCTCCGGTCCAGGCTCCGGCTGCGGGAGTGACGCCCACCCTCACGCCGACACCGCAGCGGACACAACCGGCGTAACCGGCCGTCGCGAAGCGCATATCCGCCCCGCTTGGCCGGGCGCCGCGGAGGCGACCATTCCCATCGGCGCGCGAACCGGGTATACCGAGATCACGGTCCAGCAGTCGAGTTGGGCCTGACCAGTGATCAGCCGGTGATCAGCCGGTGATGAGCCGGTGATGACAAGGAGATCCCGATGGGTGTCATGGCAGCAACCGAGTTTCTGGCCCGTTCGACGACGCTGACCAGCGTCGGCTGGATCGGCTACATCATCATCGGCGCGATCGCGGGCTGGATCGCGGGCAAGATTGTCAAAGGGTCAGGATCCGGGATCTTGATGAACATCGTCATCGGCGTCGTAGGAGCGCTGATCGGCGGCTTCCTGCTGAGCTTCTTCGTCGACACGGCAGCCGGCGGCTGGTGGTTCACCCTGTTCACCGCGATTCTCGGCTCGGTGATCCTGCTCTGGCTAGTCGGGATGGTGCAAAAGCGTTAACAGCAGCTAACCCGTTGCGGCCGTGCCGGATTGCGGCATGATGAGGTGATGTCCGCAGCGGCGAGCGCCCCGACGATGACGGCCTGGCAGATACGCCGGCCCGGCCCGCTGGACAGCAGCCCGCTCGAGCGGGTCAGCACCGAAATGCCGCGACCGGGACCGGGTGAGCTGCTCGTGGCGGTGCACACGTGCGGGGTTTGCCGGACCGATCTGCATGTCGCCGAGGGCGATCTTCCCGTGCACCGCCAACGGGTGACTCCCGGACATGAGGTGGTAGGGGAGGTCATCGAGGTGAGCGCCGATGCCGGCGACGAGTTCCAGGTCGGGGACCGGGTTGGTATCGCGTGGTTACGCCACACCTGCGGGGTGTGCAAGTACTGCCTTAGGGGCGACGAGAATCTGTGTCCGAAGTCGCGCTACACCGGCTGGGACGCCGACGGCGGATACGCCGAATTCACCACGGTTCCAGCGGCTTTCGCGCACCACCTGCCCAGCGGCTACAGCGACAGCGAGCTTGCGCCGCTACTGTGTGCCGGCATCATCGGATACCGCTCACTGTTGCGGGCGGAGCTGCCGCCCGGCGGTCGGCTGGGTCTTTACGGCTTCGGCGGCAGCGCCCATATCACCGCTCAGGTCGCGCTGGCCCAGGGCGCCGAGGTCCACGTGATGACCCGCGGAGCGCAAGCGCGCCGGCTGGCGCTCGAACTCGGCGCCGCCTCGGCCCAAGGTGCCGCCGACCCGCCCCCGGTGCCGCTCGACGCGGCGATCTTGTTCGCGCCGGTCGGTGACCTGGTGCTGCCCGCCTGCGAGGCTCTGGACCGAGGCGGTACCTTGGCGATCGCCGGCATCCACCTCAGCGATATCCCGGCCCTGAACTACCAGCGGCACCTATTCCAGGAGCGCCAGATCCGGTCGGTCACTTCGAACACGCGGGCCGACGCGCGCGCGTTTCTCGACTTCGCAGCGCACCATCACATCCAGGTCACCACTCCGGAATACCCGTTGGGACAAGCTGATCGCGCGCTCAGCGACCTCAGCTCCGGGCGCATCGCGGGTGCAGCCGTCCTGTTGATCTAACCGGGTTCAGGTGGTCAGGTGCCAGACTACGGCGGCGGCCAGCGCGCCCAATCCGTTCAGCGACCAATGCAGGGCTATCGGCGCGAGCAGGCTGCCGCTACGCCGGCGCAGCCAGCTGAACACGAAGCCCACCGCGCCGGTAGCCAACACCGCCAACGTCACCCCGGCCAGCATCCCGGCGATCCCGCCGCCAAACAGCCGCGTGAAGCCGACATTGGTGCTGGTCAGTCCCAATGACGTGGCAACATGCCAAAGGCCGAAGAGCAGCGAGCCCACCATCGCGACGCCCCGAAATCCCCAGGCACGATTCAGCGCACCGTGCAGGACACCGCGGAACGCCAGCTCCTCGGGAATGACGGTTTGCAGCGGGATGACGAGCATCGAGGCGATCAGCGCGCCCGAGACAGTCGCGTAGCGGTTGTTCAGGAACATCGGTCGAGTCACCGGCACCAGCACGCCGACCGCGATCACCGACACCACCACGGCCACGGCAGCCAGCGCATACCCCAAACCGGATCTCCAGTGCTGTCGACCCAGACCCAATTCGGTCCAGCCAAGCCCACGCCATCGGACGAGGATCAGCAGACCGACGGCGGCGGCCGGGACGGTCGCGATGCTGGCCCACGGTGTGGTGAAGTGCGCCACCAGGTTGGTCAGCACCAGCACCACGACGACGACGGCGATATCGACGTGGATCCGCAACCGCTCAAGTTTCGGCATCGACAATGCCAGCGCGTCGTGCTGAGCGCTGGCGGCGGCTTGGTCCGGGGCTGGGTCACGCATCGTCGCGAGTCTACCCGCGCGCCGCCGAATGCCCGCTCTCTTCGGCAGCGCAGACCCGATCAAGTGTCATCAAGTGTCGATGCAATCGTCCACTGGCTCGGGGCCGCAGCGCGGGTCACCCGTCGTTCGCCGTCAGCCTGCGGCGCGCGTAGGCCAGAAGTTCGGCTGAGAGCGCGTCGGCTACCAATAGCTGGGGCAGCAGCTCAGGTTCCGACATTCGGGCGCGGAAGACGAGACCGATGGTCACGTCATGATCGGAGCGGCGGTCGATCGTGATTGCGTCACCGGCCCGAACTGTTCCGGGCGATATCACCCGCAAGTAGGCCCCGGGTTTCCCTGCTTGAGTGAAGGTGTTGATCCAATGGCGCAATTCCAGGAATGCCGAAAACGTCCGGCATGGCGTCCGGGGCGCGGATACTTCCAGCACCAAACCGTCCGTGCCGACGTGCCATCGGTCACCGATCCGTGCGCCGGTCACATCGATGCCCACGGTAGTCAGATTCTCGCCGAATATTCCGCTGCTGAGCGTGCGCTGGAGTCGAGATTCCCAGCCGTCCAGGTCTTCTCGCGCATACGCGTAAACGGCCTGGTCGTCGCCGCCATGGAATTTCTGATTGCCGATGATGTCGCCGACCAGCCCGCTGCC
The DNA here is from genome assembly GCF_900566075.1 of Mycobacterium pseudokansasii. Classification (NCBI taxonomy): domain Bacteria; kingdom Bacillati; phylum Actinomycetota; class Actinomycetes; order Mycobacteriales; family Mycobacteriaceae; genus Mycobacterium; species Mycobacterium pseudokansasii. The sequence goes on from NZ_UPHU01000001.1 coordinate 3,235,283, forward strand.
CATACCACCGTGCATCGGGCCCGGCGCTCTGACCATGACCGGCTCGGTTACCGCCACCTTGTCGATGCCTGTCACCTTGGACAATGCGCGGGGATCAGGGTTTGCTCGGGCACGGGCAACGTTCACCGACACGACATGCGCCACCCGCACAGGCTAGCGCTGCGGCGCTAGTGGCGGGCAGACACTGCACCCGGTCGTCTGGTTTCGGGCCCTGACGGTTGGTCAAGACCGAAGCGATGGACCGACCAGTCCGGCGCATCCGATCGACGGCGCGCAGTGCTCCGCTTCGGCAATCGCAGCCAACCGCACCAGGTCAGCGCACAGCGCCTCGGTGCGGTCGTCGTGCTCGGGTATCAGCAGTGCAACCAAACGCGAGAACCATAGCGGCATCGAGACGCCTTGGAAGGACTGGATTAGCCGGGTGCCCGCCGGGGTGGGCTCCAACCGGAAGTGCCAGGCGGTTGCATCGCCGGGACCTCCTGAGGTGAGGTAGCCGAACTCTCTGGGCTCGTCGTAGGTGAAGATTGTGCAGCTACGCGTCCATCGATAACGGCCGCTGCGGTTGGTCCCACGAAATCGCCGGCCGGGTCCCGCCGAGGTCGCGCCATCCAGAAATCGCACCCGCCGACACTCGTGGCTCCACTCCGGAACCCGAAGCGGATCGGCGACCAGTTGCCACACCGCCTCGATCGGGGCGGGAATATCGACGCTGAGTTGTCCATTGAGTTTCTGGCGCAGCCGAGTGTGCTGCGCCAGATGCCAAAGGCGCCATGCGTAGCGCTGGTAGCCAGGGGTGGCAAAGATCTCGATCGCCCGCGCGACCGGCTTGGGGACCAGCGATCGGACTATCGCACGGTCCTCATCGCTGGCGTCATCGCACAGCCACAATGCGGTGAAAGCAAGCTCGGTTGGCTTCAGCGGCTTGACGGCATGGACCTGTTCGATGGCATCCCGCTCGGCCTGCGTCAGCGCCGCCGACACGACCGGCATCATTTCGAGTTCCTCGCGCTGCAAGTGCGGCAGCAGCGCAGCGGCCTACACGTTCAGCGCGGTAGCCAGATCCAGACGGACCGACGGGTCCGCGGCATAGCGCCGGGCGCTATCGGTGAGCTGTTCGATCGCCGGAATCAGTGCGTGATGGTCGGCGTCCATTGCGTCGAGAAGGCCTGCCGCCTGTGAGACTCGTTGCCGCACCAGGGGATAAAGGCCTTCATCTTCGACGCGATGGTGGCGGTGCAGGAACTTCGTCATCCACACCAGGTGCTCGGCGACAGCCGCGCGCTGGCTGCGGTCGGGGTAGGGCCACCGGGTCAGCGCCAACTGCGCCCGGGCGATGTCGGGCCGCAGCGCACTGTGGACGATGCCCATCATCCGGGTATCCGCTGCTGAGCGACGGCTCTCATCGGGCTTTCCTTCTAGCTTCGCTTGCTCTTATAGAAGCCGAGTTCGTCGAATCGGGGGAACGTGCTGCCCACGTCGCCGCGCCTCGGAGTCCAGCCGCCGCTTCAGTCGCCGACTCGCCGACATCAGGTGCACCGCGCGCCGCAGCGGATTGGCCGGAATGATGAAGTCGTTGAGCGCTCGCTCGACGTCGAATTCGATGTGTTCACCGACATTGCGGCAGTGCCCCACCCAAGCACGCATTGTCCTGGCTTTCGAAGGCGGGCCCGTGGGTGTGGAACGTCAGGCAGGCCGGCCCGTCGACGATGTCGATGCCGGCGGGCGGGCGCATCCGGAAGCCGCCGGGGATCTGCTCGGCGTTCCGCACGCGCAGCGGCAGCGGCCAGCCGTCGGGTGTGACGCTGGTCAGCACCGGCAGGCCCAGCCGGTCGAGTGCACCGCGCATCCGCATCCTCCAGTCCGCCGCCGCGCGGGTGTTCCAGGATCCGGCGCCGCGTCCAACCGGTGCGGGATCCGACGGCGCCACCGTGGGCAGGGTCTGCGGCTCCCACAGTTGCGGCGGCTGATCAAGATCCCCGCCCCGCCACCACAGCACCCGAACCGGGGTGACTTCGATCCGGATGCGGGCCCAGTACCACGCCATCCGGCGCAGCATCACGGTGGGGATGCTGTCGAAGGCTTCCGGTAGGTGCGCGGCGACTTCCGCCAGATAGCGAGCTGAATCGGCCCTCAGGTCGGCGTCGCGGACGGTGGCCCGGCCATGGATCACGAACGTCGCCGGATCGACGAGCCGGGAGCCCCGTGGTTGCGAAAATGACAGCGACACTTTGGGATTGCGCCGGGCCCGCTCCGCCTTGAGCGGGTAGGTGAGGCCAGTAGTCACATCGACGCTGCGCCCGTTTCCACCCACGTAAGGCGTGACCGGCCAGGTGATGGGCGCGCCGCCGCGGTCCAGCGAGGCGTACTCCGTAGTGATGAACGCGGCCGCCTGGTCGCCAATGGTGGACCAGTCCAAGGCGACCCGGGTGTCAAGTATGGATACCACCGCAACCTCCAGCGTATAATTCAATAGCGTTCATTCTATTGAATAGAGTTAACTATAAGGACTTTCGGTGCAATGGTGTCAACGAGTTCCCGGCCCTCACCGCGGCGCAAGTACGACAGCAGTCGTCGCCGCGCCGACGCCGAGGCCCGACAGCGCAGAGTGATTGAGGCGGCGGCCAGCCTGTTCGTCGAGCAGGGGTTCGGCGCCACCTCCATTGACCAGATCGCCGCCGCGGCCGAGGTGTCAGCACCGACCATCTACGCGACATTCGGCTCCAAGGCCGGTGTGCTGGCCCGCGCGATCGACGTCGCCGTCGTCGGCGACTACGAAGATGTCCCTGTGGTGGACCGGGTGCTGAGCCTTATCGAGGAGGCCAGCCCGCAGGAACCTCAGCAATTTGTCGCCGTCGCCCATTTCATCCACACCATCAATGCGCGGGTAGCGCCACTGATCCGGGTGATGGAGCAGGCGACATCAGCCGACCCCGCCCTACAGCAGCTGCGCACCAGTCTGATCCTCGCGCTGCGTTCCGATTGCGCTGCGGCGATCGAGAAGTATTGGCGAACCGCCCTGCGCCGTGGCCTCTCCAAGAAGCAAGCCGCCGACGTGATGGCGACAATGACGTTGCCGCAAACCTATTCGATGCTCACCGCCGACATGGGTTGGTCACCGGATCGCTACCAGAAATGGCTCGCCCAGGCGTTGCCGCAGCTGCTCCTGCGGCCGGAACTCTTCAGCGACTGACCCGCGCCACTGAGCGGGATGGGTCGTCTCTTTCCCGTCACTCACTGCGTTCGTTCCGCCCGCTCGACTCCCAGGCCCATCCGGCGATCCGGGGGTCGTCCTCGCCGTGCTCACGGGTGTACTGCCGCGCCCCGAGCCGAGCATCGGCCATGCGCTGGCGCAGCACGGCGGCTCGACCGGCCAGCCCGTCCACGCGGTCGATGACATCCATGACCAGATGGAAGCGATCCAGGTCGTTGAGCATCACCATGTCGAACGGTGTCGTGGTGGTACCCCGCTCTTTGAACCCGCGCACATGAATACGTGGATGATTGACGCGGCGATACGCGAGCCGGTGGATCAACCACGGATAACCGTGGTAGGCGAAGATGACCGGCTTGTCGCGCGTGAACAATGCATCAAATTCCTTGTCCGGCAAACCATGTGGATGCTCGGACTCCGGTTGCAGCCGCATGATGTCGACGACGTTGACCACCCGCACGCCCAACTCGGGCAATTCCCGCCGGAGAATGTCGGCGGCAGCCAGCGTCTCGAGCGTCGGGATGTCTCCCGCGCAGGCAAGCACCACGTCGGGCTCACCGGTCGCCGTGCTTGCCCACTGCCAGATGCCGAGCCCGCGAGTGCAGTGCGCGACGGCCTCGTCCATCGTGAGATAGGACAGCGCTGGTTGTTTGCCGGCGACAATGACGTTGACATAGTCACGGCTGCGCAGGCAGTGGTCGGCGACCGACAGCAAGGTGTTGGCGTCCGGGGGCAGATAGACCCGTACCACCTCGGGACGCTTGTTGGCCACCAGGTCGATGAACCCGGGATCTTGATGCGATGCGCCGTTGTGGTCCTGGCGCCACACATGGGAGCTCAGCAGGTAGTTCAGCGACGCGATCGGTCGCCGCCATGGCAGTTCCCGGCTGGTCGACAGCCATTTCGTGTGCTGGTTGAACATCGAGTCGACAATGTGCACGAAGGCCTCGTAGCAGTCGAACATGCCGTGACGGCCGGTCAGCAGATAGCCCTCCAACCAGCCTTGACACAGATGCTCGGAAAGCACCTCCATCACCCGGCCGTCCGCGGCCAGATGGTCGTCTTCGGCGGTGGTCTCGGACAGCCACGTGCGGCCGGTGGCCTCGAACACTGCGCCGAGCCGGTTTGAGGCGGTTTCGTCGGGACCCATCAGTCGGAACCGATCCGGATTGCGTCGGATCACGTCTCGCAGATACGTACCGAGCACCCGGGTGGCCTCGTGGATTTCGCAGGCCGGACGTGCCACCGGAACCGCGTAGTCGCGGAAGTCGGGCAGATCCAGGTCCCGCAGCAGCAGCCCGCCGTTGGCGTGCGGGTTGGCGCTCATCCGCCGGTCCCCGGTGGGCGCCAGCGCCCGCAACTCCGCCCGCAGCCGGCCCTGGGCGTCGAACAACTCCTCAGGCCGGTAGCTGCGCAGCCACTCGTCAAGCTGGCTGCGACGTTCGGCGCTGTCGTGGGTATCGGCGAGCGGAACCTGATGCGAGCGCCAGGTGCCCTCGACCTTTTTGCCGTCGACCACCTTCGGCCCGGTCCAGCCCTTGGGGGTGCGCAGCACGATCATCGGCCACACTGGCCGACCGGAAGTCGCGCCGGTGCGGGCGGCGTGCTGGATGGCCGCGATGTCGTCGAATGCGTCGTCGAGCGCAGCTGCCAGCTGCCGGTGCACCTTGAGCGGGTCGTCCCCGGAAACCGTGATCGGCCGGTATCCGTAGCCCCGCAACAACGAATCGAGCTCGTCATGCGGAATGCGGGCCAGCACAGTCGGATTGGCGATTTTGTATCCGTTGAGGTGCAAGATCGGCAACACCGCGCCGTCGATCGCGGGGTTGAGGAATTTGTTGGAATGCCAGCTGGCGGCCAACGGTCCGGTTTCGGCTTCGCCATCACCGACCACGCAGGCGACCACCAGATCGGGGTTGTCGAAAGCCGCGCCGAAGGCATGCACCATCGCATACCCGAGTTCGCCCCCCTCATGGATGGACCCGGGGGTCTGGGCCGCGACATGGCTGGGGATGCCGCCGGGGGAGGAGAACTGCCGAAACAGCCGCCGCAATCCGTCGGTGTCTTCCTCAATGCCCGTGTACACCTCGCTGTAGGTGCCTTCGAGGTAGGCGTTGGCGACCAAGCCGGGGCCGCCGTGCCCCGGGCCGGCGACGTAGATGACGTTGGCGTCGCGGTTACGGATTACCCGGTTCAGGTGGGCATAGACGAGGTTGAGCCCCGGCGTGGTGCCCCAATGTCCCAGCAGCCGGGGTTTGACGTCCTCGGCTGACAGCGGCTCGGCCAGCAGCGGGTTGTCCAGCAGGTAGATCTGGCCGACTGATAGGTAGTTGGCGGCACGCCAATACGCGTCGATGCGGGCCAGTTCGTCGTCGGAAAGGGTCGCGGCTGTTGGGGTTTCAGGGCTCACCGGGCCGATTGTGCGCGCCCTCGGTGAACTGCCAGCTGAAGCCGGTCAGTCCTGTCCACGAGCGCGGGCCTCGTAGGCTTTGCGCTCGGCGACGTCGACGTCGTCGGTGAAGACGTGTTCGCCGCCCAAGATGCGGTTCAGTCCCTCGGCCAGCGGCCGCGGCATGAACTTCTGCGCGACGACCATCGCGCCGGCCGCCCGGGTGACCCGCACCCGTGGCTTGGGGCGCGCCACCAGCCGCACGATCGCGTCGGCGATGTCGGCCGCCTCCGCGTTCTTGAACCCCTTGACCCCGTGGGTGCCGGCGGTCAGTTCGGTGTTGACGAATGTGGGAGACACCATGGAGAACTTCACGCCGGCCGAGCGGTATTCGAGTCTGGCCGAATCGGTGAACGCGACCACCGCGTGTTTACTGGCGCAGTAGGTGGCCAGCCCCACCGCATAGAGCTCGCCGGCAAGCGAGGCGACGTTGATGACCTGCCCACGCCCGCGTGGGACCATCCGCTCAACGGCCAACTTGCTGCCCAGGATGACCCCGTAGACGTTGATGTCCAAGATGCGGCGGGTGACCGAGTCCCGCTCGTCGATAATCCGGCCGACTGGCATGATGCCGGCGTTGTTGACCAGCACGTCGATCGGGCCGAGTTGGCGCTCGACCCGGTCGAGAAAGTCCGAAAACGACTCTCGGTCGGTGACATCGAGTTTGCCGTAGACGTCCAGCCCGAGGTCGGCACCGGACTCCTTGACCTTCGCCTCGTCGATGTCGCCGATCGCAACCCGGGCGCCCAACCTGTGTAGGACGGTTGCCGTCGCCAACCCGATGCCTCGTGCGCCGCCGGTGATGACGATGACCTTGCCTCGCACCTTGACACCGAGGGATGCCGTGTGTGCCATGTTCGTCCTCTCCGGGGCTTGACGGGTGTCAACTAGGCAATCTGGTAAGCACACCACCCGGCCGCGGGCTTCGCAACAACCACGCCGATACTGCAACGGTGACGCAGGTGCGCACGGCCGTCCCGGAGGACGCCGAAGCGGTGGCTCGGGTTCACGTCCGGTCGTGGCAGTGCGCCTACCCGGGACTCATCGACCAGGAATATCTCGACGGTCTGCGGCCGGAGGTGTGGGCGCGCAGATACACGTTCGGCCGCATGGGCCTCCGGCTGCCGGCCACCGTGGTGGCCGTCGACGGTGCTGCCATCTGCGGCTTGGCCACCACGGGACTGTGCCGGGACTACGACTTGCCGAATTCCGGTGAGCTGCTGGCAATCTACGTGGATCCCGCCTGGATGGGTAGCGGGGTCGGCCGTTTGCTGATGGCCGCTGCCCGTGATCGGCTGCGTCGAGTCGGGGTCAGGCACGCTTCGTTGTGGGTGCTGGACGGCAATGTCCGCGCCCGGCGGTTCTACGAGCGCGATGGGTGGCAGTTCGACGGCACACGGCGCACCGAGGTCTTCGGGGCCACGACGGTAGAACAACTGCGCTACCAATGCACGCCGGTCTGATCCGGGGCAGCCCGGCTTCGAGTTCCCGCACGCTGTGACCCGTCCCCACAGCTACGCAGCCGCGACCAGGTGCGCCATCGACGCCCACCGGTCTCGTTGATGGTTTCCCTATCGCCGTTGGCTGAGAGGTTTCTCCCGAGTCAGCTGCGAGGAAGCTCCGAAAGTGTCTTTGCGCCAACCGAACTTGGCGCTGCAGTCGTAGGAGGCCGACGGCGTCAGCTGGCAGCCCCTGGACAGGGCGCCACACGTTGGACGGCCGGGATGAGGCGCCGGGCGGGCGGACCGGCGGGTACGGTGTGCGCATGGCCGACGGGTTGCTCGATGCCGTGCGCGTCTTGGACCTGTCCGGTGGTAGCGCTGACACGGTCACCCGGTTGCTGGCCGATCTGGGTGCCGACGTCCTGAAGGTGGAAGCTCCCGGCGGCAGCCCGGGACGCGGCGTCCCGCCGACGTTGGCCGGCACCAGCATCCCGTTCGCCGTACACAACGCCAACAAACGCAGCGCGGTGCTGAACCCGCGCGACGAGCACGATCGCCGGCGTTTCCGCCACCTCGCCGCCACCGCCGACATCGTGGTCGACAGCGGTCTCCCGGGAGCGGCGTCCGCCTACGGGACAACGTGTGCCGAACTGGCCGATCGTCACCCGCACCTGGTTGTGTTGTCGTTCAGCGAGTTCGGTACCTCGGGGCCACGATCCTGGTGGCGTGCCACCGATCCGGTGTTGTATTCCATGTCGGGCTCGCTGTCGCGGTCCGGCCCCACCACCGGCACGCCGGTGTTACCGCCGGACTACATCGCTTCGGCGACCGCCGCCGTCCAGGCGGCCTGGGCGCTGCTGGTCGCCTATTACGACAGATTGCGTTGTGGCACCGGCGATTACATCGACTTCTCGCGGTTCGACGCGGTGGTCATGGCGCTGGACCCGGCGTTCGGGGCGCACGGGCAGGTCGCGGCCGGAATCCGCGGCAGCACACGGTGGCGCGGACGCCCCAAGAACCAGGACGCCTACCCGATCTATCCGTGCCAGGACGGCTACGTGCGGTTGTGCGTGATGGCGCCGCGGCAGTGGCGCGCCCTGCGCCGCTGGCTGGGGGAGCCGCAAGACTTTCAGGATCCCAAGTACGACGTGATCGGCGCCCGGTTTGCCGCGTGGCCTCAGATCAGTGTGCTGGTGGCGGCGCTGTTCGCCGGCCAGACCATGAAAGAGCTGGTGGCCGCTGGGCAGGCACATGGAGTGCCGATCGCAGCGGTGCTGACACCGTCACGGATCCTGGCCTCCGAACATTTCCAGGCGGTGGGGGCGATCACCGATGCCGAGCTGGTTCCCGGTGTGCACGCCCAGGTGCCGACCGGATATTTCACGGTCAACGAGCGGCGCGCCGGCTTTCGCACCCCCGCGCCCGCCGCCGGCCAGCACGAACCGCGCTGGCCGGCCGACCCGGCGCCGGTACCCCCGCCCGCCGGCCGGGTTGGTGGCTACCCCTTCGAGGGGCTGCGCATTCTCGATCTCGGCATCATCGTCGCCGGCGGTGAGCTGAGCCGCCTGTTCGGCGACTTAGGCGCGGAGGTCATCAAAGTCGAAAGCGCCGACTACCCCGACGGGCTGCGACAGGCCCGCGTCGGCGAGGCAATGAGCGAGTCGTTCGCCTGGACCCACCGCAATCAGCGCGCGTTCGGGGTAGACCTGCGCAGCAGCGAGGGCAAGGAAATCTTCGGCCGCCTGGTGGCCGAGGCCGACGCCGTCTTCGCCAACTTCAAGCCGGGAACGCTGACCTCACTGGGGTTCAACTACGACAAGCTGCGCGGTCTCAACCCTCGGATCGTGCTCGCCGGCAGCAGCGCGTTCGGCAACCGGGGCCCGTGGAGCCGCCGGCTGGGTTATGGCCCGTTGGTGCGCGCGACCACCGGCGTCACCAGCGTGTGGACGTCCGGGGAAGCCCCGAAGGACGGCGCCCGGCACCCTTTCTACGACGCGACGACCATCTTCCCCGATCACGTGGTGGGACGCGTCGTCGCGATCCTGGCCCTGGCCGCGCTGATCCACCGCGATCGGACCGGAGCCGGCGCCCACGTCCACGTCTCTCAGGCCGAAGTCGTCGTCAATCAACTCGACACGCTGTTCGTGACGGAAGCCGCACGGGCCGCCGGCGCCGCCGAAATCCGCGACGACATCAGCGTGCACGCGATCTGCCCCTGCGCCGGTGACGACGAGTGGTGCGTCATCTCGATCTGCACAGATGACGAATGGCGTTGTGCTACATCTGTTTTCGGTAAGCCGGAATTGGCCGAGGACCCGCGCTTCGCGACGGCCGAGGCTCGCCGGGCCAACTGCGCCGAATTGTCGGCGGTGATGTCGGCGTGGACGAGCGCTCGCACCCCGTTGCAGGCTGCCCAATTACTGCAGTCGGCCGGCGTCGCTGCGGGTCCGATGAACCGCCCGCCGGACCTGCTCGAGGATCCTCAGCTGGCCGAGCGACAGCTGTTCGCGACCATGGCGCATCCGCTGATTTCACGTCCGCTGCCGGCAGAGACCGGTCCGGCGCCGTTTCGCCATATCCCGCATTCACCGCGGCGGCCGGCGCCCCAGGCGGGGCAGGACACTCGTGCCGTCTGCCACGAGCTGCTCGGGATGAGCCCGGACGAGATCGAGCGGCTGATCGCCGAGGGCGTGCTGTTCGCGCCGGCCGGCCGGTAAGGATCCGCGAACGCGACGCTGGTGTGCGGCGCGCCGAAGTTCGGCGCTAGGTTCGAGGCATGCCCGTTGATCCCAGGACACCGGTGCTGATCGGCTACGGTCAGGTCAACCATCGCGACGAGATCGACCCGGCCAGGCCGTCGGTCGAACCGGTCGACTTGATGGTCGCAGCGGCCCGGCAAGCCGCCGATTCTCAGGTGTTGGCGGCCGTCGACTCGATCCGCGTGGTGCACATGCTGTCGGCGCACTACCGAAACCCGGGGCAGCTGCTCGGTGAGCGCCTCGGCGCCGGCAGCTTCACCACGAGCTACGGCAGTGTCGGCGGCAACACGCCACAGTCGCTGGTCAGCCAGGCATGCTTGGACATCCAGCAGGGTCGCGCCGATGTGGTGCTGATCGGCGGCGCCGAAACCTGGCGTACCAGGACCGGGCTGAAGTCTCAGGGCAGCCGGCTGGTGTGGACGCGACAGGACGAATCCGTTCCGCTGCCTGAAATCGCCGGTGACGACGTTCCGATGGCGGGGGAGGCCGAGCTCAGGATCAAGCTGGACCGGCCCGCCTACGTCTACCCGCTGTTCGAGCAGGCGCTGCGCATCGCCAACGGCGAGTCGATGGAGGATCACCGGCGGCGGGTCGGTCAGCTGTGGGCGCGCTTCAACGCCGTCGCGGTCGACAATCCCTACGCCTGGATCCGCACCCCGATGACCGCGGAGGAGATTTGCCGACCCGGCCCGCAGAACCGGATGATCAGCTGGCCCTACACCAAGTTGATGAACTCCAACAACATGGTTGACCAGGGCGCGGCACTGATCCTGACGTCGGTCGAGCATGCCACCCGCCTGCAGGTTCCCAGCGACCGCTGGGTTTACCCGCATGCGGGTACCGACGCCCACGACACACCCGCGATCGCCGAGCGGGCTGAGCTGTACCGGTCGCCGGCGATCCGGATCGGCGGTACGCGTGTGCTGGAGCTGGCCGGCCTGGCCACCGACGATGTCGACTACGTCGACCTGTACTCGTGCTTTCCCTCTGCCGTGCAGGTTGCCGCGGCCGAACTCGGCCTGGCGACCGACGATCCCGCCCGCCCGCTGACGGTCACCGGCGGCCTGACCTTCGCCGGCGGCCCGTGGAGCAATTACGTCACCCACTCCATCGCCACGATGGCCGAAGTGCTGGTGGCCAACCCCGGCAGCCGCGGCCTGATCACCGCAAACGGCGGTTACCTGACCAAACACAGCTTCGGCGTGTACAGCACCGAGCCGCCCGCGGAATTTCGTTGGGAAGATGTGCAGCCGGTCGTGGACCGCGAGCCCACGACGGCGGGTTTGGTCAAGTGGGAGGGAATCGGAACGGTCGAGGCATGGACCACACCGTTCACCAGGGAGGGCCGGCCCGAGAAGACCTTTGTGGCCGTACGCACGCCCGACGGGGCACGAAGTTTGGGGGTGATCACCGATCCCGATACGGCAGAAGCGACGGTGCACCAAGACACCGGAGACATTGCCGGGGCCAAGGTTGCCATCGCCGCCGACGGCAGCGCGACGTTGCGGTAAACGGCCGCGACGATATAGAACGGCCCTCCGGGGTCACGGTCCGGACTCAATTTGTCGCGCAAGTAGGGTCGGCGTGCCTATTGTCATGACAAGACGTTGGGGAAGGTGGGCAGGGTGCACGTCCTGGTTACCGATGCTGCCGGCGCGGTCGGGCGACTGGTAGCACGCCAGCTGATCGCCGCCGGACATACGGTCAGCGGCATCGCCCCGCACCGACACCCGTCCCTGGATGCCGGTGTCGACTTTGTTTGCGCGTCGCTGCACGACCCCGTGTTGCTGGAGTTAGCCGCCGAAGCGGACGCGGTGATTCATCTGGCCCCGGTGGACACCAGCGCACCGGGCGCGGCCGGCCTCAACGGCCTGGCGCATGTGAGCAATGCGGCCTCCCGTGCAGGTGCGCGGCTGCTGTTCGTGTCCCAGGCCGCTGGGTCACCCGATCTGTATCAGCAGGCCGAGGCCTTGGTGTCCAGTTGTTGGGCGCCGAACTTGGTGATTCGCATAGCGCCGCCGGTCGGTCGACACCTCGACTGGATGGTCTGCCGGACGGTGGCCACTCTGCTGCGCAGTAGAGTCTCGGCGCAGCCGATACGGGTGCTGCACCTCGATGACCTGGTTCGCTTCCTGGTATTGGCGCTGAACACCGACCGCAACGGTGTCGTCGACCTGGCCACGCCGGACGCCGCGAACCTGGTCACCGCGTGGCGGCTGCTGCAATCGGCCGACCCACGCCAGCGAACCCACGGGATTCGCCGCTGGGCTGACCTGATTCCGCAGATGGACACCGCTGCGGCCCGAGAAGATTGGAAATTTCAGTACGGGTGGCAGGCGACCGAGGCGATCGTCGATACCGGTCGCGGGCTGGTGGGCCGGCGGCTGGATCGTGGTGGCGCGACCATCGGGTCAGGCCAACTCGCGCTGCCGGTCGAGCCGGTCCCGCAGTCGTTTCCCCGTTACGGCGCGACAGTGAACTCGGCGGGGCCCGACGGGCTCGAGGGTGAATTCGACGACCGGATCGATCCGCGGTTTCCGGTATTCAGCGCAACCGGTCTCGCCGAAGCGCTGCCCGGACCGCTGACCCCGATGACGCTGGACGTCCAGATGGGCGGACTGCGTGCCGCAGGTCGGGCGATGGGTCGAATCCTGGCACTTGGCGACGTGGTTGCCCAGGAGTGGGAGAGCAGGGCCATCGCGGTATTCGGTCATCGCCCCTATGTCGGCGTGTCGGCCAACATCGTCGCCGCCAGCCAGCTGCCGGGCTGGGACGAGCAGGCCATCACCCGCCGTGCGCTGGGGGACCAGCAACCGCCCACGGGCCTGCTGCCGTTTGGGCGACCCCAGTTGGCCGGCGGAGCACTCGGGTCGGTCGCCAAGGTGGTCGTGACGGCTCGGTCGCTGTCACTGTTGCGTCACCTGCGGGCTGACACTCAGGCCTATGTCGCCGCGGCGTCGGCAGAGCACGTCGATGCCGGCCAGCTGAGCGAACTCCCGGACGCCAGTCTGGAAGTACGGGTTCGCTTGTTGCGTGATCGGATTCACCAGGGCTGGATCCTCACGGCGCTATGGGTCATCGACACCGGCATCACCGCGGCGACGCTGGAGCACACACACGCGAGATCCAGCGTGTCCGGGATCAGGGTGATCATGGAGAGCGGCCGGGTCGCAGCGGTGAGCAGTGAGCTGACGGATATCCTGCGCGCCGATGCACCGCTGTGCGCCCTGGCCCGCGAAGGCAACGTCGACAGCATCCGGGCGCTGTCGCCGTCGGCCGCTGCGGCCCTCGACGCGGCCGTTGCCCAGCTGGGGCACCGCGGCTCGGGGGAAGCGGAGCTGGCCAACCCGGCGTTCGGCGACGACCCGTCGCTACTGTTGACCCTCGCTGCGCAAGCCGCTACGGCGCCCGCCGAGCCGGCGCCACCGGCGACGTTTGCTCAGCGGTTGGCGGCCAGTGCTCGCAGTTCGCGAGAGTTGGCTCACGACACCACCATCCGGTTCACCCATGAACTCCGGATGACGCTGCGCGAGTTAGGATCTCGGCGGGTCGCGGCAGACCTGATCGACACCGTCGACGACGTGTACTACCTGACCTGCGACGAGCTGGTCACCATGCCGGCCGACGCCCGGCTACGGGTCAAACGCCGACGCACCGAGCGCGAGCGGTTGCAAGCTCAGCCGCCGCCCGACGTCATCGACCACACCTGGAAGCCCCCAGACCAAGAGCGTTAAGAGCGCTAAGAGCCGACCCGCAATTCGGCCAACGGCGATGCGGGATCAGCCAGCCTGCCGGCGTCGACCGGGGCTTTCGAGCGGATCAGGGCTTTGACGTCGTCGAGCACGTCCCAGATGTTGACGTTCATCCCGGCCAGTACCCGGTTGTCGCCGTCGAGCCAGAACGCGACGAACTCGCGGCCGGCGACGTCGCCGCGGAACACCACCCGCTCGGCGCCGGACGCGTGGCCGGCGTACTCCATCCCGAGGTCGTACTGATCGGTGAAGAAGTAGGGCAGCTCGGCGTATTCGCCCGGGGTGCCGAGCATTCCGGCGACTGCCACCGCGGGTTGTTTGAGTGCGTTGGCCCAGTGCTCGGTGCGGATCCGGGTGCCCAGCAGCGGGTGCTCCGCGGCGGCGATGTCACCGACGGCGTAGATATCGGGATCGCTGGTGCGCAGCGACGCATCGACCAGCACACCGCCGTCAGCCATCGCCAACCCGGCCTGTTGGGCCAGTTCGACGTTGGGTTTCGCGCCGACGGCCACCAGCACGGCGTCGGCGGTAATGAAGGACCCGTCGCCCAGCTCGAGCCCGCTGGCCCGACCGCCCTCCGTCGTGATCTCGGCCACCCGCGCTTCCAGCCGCAAGTCCACCCCATGATCGCGATGCAGGTCGGCAAACACCTTGCCGACGGTGTCGCCCAGCGCGGCCGACAGCGGCTGGCCGGCCGCCTCCACCACGGTGACATCGACGTTGCGCTGACGAGCGCTGGCGGCCACCTCCAGACCGATCCAGCCCGCGCCCACGACCGCGAGCGAAGAGCCCTCTGCCAGCGCGGAATTCAGTGCTGACGCATCCTCGAACGTGCGCAGGTAATGCACGCCGGCGGCGTCGGCGCCTGGAATCGACAAGCGACGCGACGCCGATCCGGTCGCCAGCAGCAGCTTGTCGTAGTGCACGGTGGTGTCGTCGGGAAGCCCGACGGTGTGAGCGTCGGGATCCAACGACGACACCCGCGCGCCCAGCCGCAGGTCGACATCATGGTCGCGATACCAGTCCGAGTTCTGAACGGTGAACTCGTCGAGCGACTTCTTGCCCGCCAGGAATTCCTTGGACAGCGGGGGACGCTCGTAGGGCAGGTGTCCCTCTTCGGCAAAGAGGGTAACCGTGCCGTCAAAACCGCTGTTGCGCAAGGCTTCTGCCGCTTTAGCGCCGGCAAGCCCGCCGCCGACGATGACGAATGTTGTCGAACTGGCCATGCCCCCAGCCTACTTACCTCAGCAGCTCCCGCAATGACAGCGCGTTACGGACCGCGTGGCCACCCAGGTCGTTGTTGAAGTACATCCACACGTCGCGGCCCTCAACGTCCCAGTCGGTGATGCGGTCGGCCCAGCGGCGCAGGTCGTCGGGCGAGTACGAACCCGCGTACATCGCGTCCCGATCGGGACCGTGCATCCGGACGTACACCAGGTCGGTGGTGGCCCGCGGGATACACGCGAGGCCGCCGCCGCTCATCACCACGTAGGCGGCGCGATGGGTTTCCAGCACCGCATATACCGCCGGGTCGTTCCACGACGGGTGGCGCAGCTCGACGGCCACCCGGATCGACGCCGGAACGCTGCGCAGGAAGGAATCGAGGCGAGCGTCGTCGCGTCGCTGCTCGGGATGCAGCTGCACCAGCAGCACGCCGTGACGATCACCCAGCAGCTGCCAGCAGCGTTCGAACCGCTCGATCCAGGGTTCGGGCGACACCAGCCGGCGGTAGTGGGTCAGACCGCGATGTGCCTTGACCGACATGGTGAACCCGTCCGGCAACTGGGCTCGCCAGCCCGCGAACGTCGAATCCCTGGGCCAGCGGTAGAAGCTGGTGTTCAGTTCGACGGTGTCGAACGTCTGCGCGTAGCAGGATAATCGCCGGACAGACGCCAGCCCGGGCGGATACAGCACGTCGGACCAGTGGTCATACGACCAGCCCGATGTGCCGATCCGTACCGTCATGTGGTGCTCAACCGGTCACCTGGCGGCGCACGTCGTCGTCCAGGGAGGCGCGGACCAGCGCCGCGGCCAGCCGGGCGTTGGCGCCGGCGGCCAGCGCCGAAAGCTCTTCCGGATCGGTGGGCAGGCCCAGCTCTTTGGCCGCGGCGGTGGCCCGGTCGTCGAAATACGGCCGCGCCCAGGTCCACACATCCTGCACCTCGCGCAAGAAAATATCGGCACCAGTGTCGCCAATCCCTTTGAACTGCTTGAGGACTCGTTTGACCTTCGACGGGTCGTGGTCGCTGCGGCGCGCCATCTCGCGCAGGTCGCCGCGGAATTCGTCGCGGACTCGCTCGGCCATTTCGGTAAGCCGGGTGGCCGAACTTTCGTCATAGCGCACATAGTGGGCACGGCCGAACGCATCGATCATGGTCTGTCGCCGGGATTCCAGCACCGCTGTGGGGGTGCGCAGGCCCGCCTTGAACAGTTCCCGCGCGGCGCGCATGGCGATGGTGGCGTCGATCGGCTTGCTGGCCAGCATGCACAGCACCAGCAGTTGAAACAGCGGCATCGGCTTGTCGTCGATGCGAATGCCGGCCTCGGCAGCGTAACTGGTACCGGCGACCTTGAGCAGTCGTTTCACCCGCGGCTCGGGCTTGTCCATTCGGGCGGCGTACCCGCATTTGCCGGCCGCAAACCGGGTGGTCATTTAGCCGGCGGGCTGTGCACCCAGGTCACGCTGCGCGTGACCCAACTGCGAAGCTGCCGTTTGGTTTTCACCCCTTCCGCGGCGACGCGTAACCATCCGCGCGTTTGCCGGCCGGCCATTACCATGGGGCTGACGTGGGCACCACCGAGCAGCTTGTCGGTGTCCGCCGGCGGCACCCGGACCAGAAGTCCGCCCTGACCGCTGACGGCCACGGCCAGGTGCCCATCGATCAGGAAGGCAAGCCCGCCGAACATCCGCTTTTCTTCCACGCCGGACTGCGACGCCAGCAACTCGCGAATCCGTTCGACGAGGTCGATGTCGTAGGCCATCCGCGGTCAATCCAGGTCGACCCGGATGGTCAGCAGGTCGCTCCCGATAGCGCGCACGGCCGCACTGTTGACCCGGGGCAGGTCACGCAGCCGCTGCCGCGGGTCGTCATCCGGCAGCAGATACGCGGTCCCGGTACGCCACTGGCCGCCGATGCGCACCCGGACAGCCGGGTTGGCCTTGATGTTGTAGACGTAATCCGAATGTTCGCCGTGTTCGGACACCATCCAGAACTGGTTGCCGATGACCTTGCCGCCGACGGCGGTGCGGCGCGGTTGCCCTGTTTTGCGGCCGATGGTTTCGAGCATGGTCAGCGGCAACTGCCGACCCAAGGGGTTGGCTATCAGCCGTTGAAAGCGATGGACCACCTGACGTTTGACGTCTCGCAATTGAGCCATGGGTGTGATTGTGCAGGATCGCCGGCCGCGAACACAGCCCGGCGCGGCGACCGGTCCACGCCGGCTTCGCGCAGCGCCGCTGCACGCACCTTCTCGGGGAGATCGGCGGCCTCGACGCGGGCCCGACAATCATCGCAAGACCCGGTGCCGTCGTCCTTGTTGCGCCTAACTCAGCCGGTCGGGGGGTGTTTCCTGGCCGCAGTTGCCGGCGGTGCCGCAACGAAATTGCCGCCATGGTCGCGCTCGAGGTCTCGGGCACAGCCCGTGAACCGGAATTGCGGCAGTCTCGGCGCCTTGGGCGAGCGTCACGCAGTTGGACGGGGCGCCAACCGCTGCAATTGCGTCACGTGCCTGGGCGAAAGCTCCGCCAAGGAGGTCACACCCAGCAGCCGCATGGTCCGGATCACACCACTTGCCAGGATCTCGATGGCGCGTGCGACGCCCGCCTCGCCACCGGCCATCAACCCGTAAAGATAGGCCCGGCCGACCAACGTGCACCGCGCTCCCAGCGCGATCGCCGCGACGATATCGCCGCCCGACATGATGCCGGTATCCATCAGGATCTCGGTGTGCTTGCCGAGTTCGCGGGCCACCGTCGGCAGCAGGTGGAACGGAACGGGCGCCCGATCCAATTGCCGGCCACCGTGATTGGACAAGACGATGCCGTCGGCCCCGCATTCCACCACGGCACGCGCATCGTCGAGCGTCTGAATCCCCTTGACGACGAGTCTTCCCGGCCATTGGGCCTTGATCCAGGCCAGATCCTCGAACGTGACGCTGGGATCGAACATGGTGTTCAGGTACTCACCGACGGTGCCCGACCAGCGATCCAGCGACGCGAACGCCAGCGGTTCGGTGGTCAACAGGTCGAACCACCAGCGCGGGTGTCCCAGTGCGTCCAGGACCGTGCGCAGCGTGAGCGCCGGGGGGATCGTCATGCCGTTGCGGACATCACGCAACCGGGCGCCGGCCACCGGAACGTCGACGGTGACCAGCAGGGTGTCGAATCCCGCGCCCGCCGCGCGCTTGACCAACGCCATCGACCGATCCCGGTCACGCCACATGTAGAGCTGAAACCACTTGCGGCCCTGGGGAACCGCGGCCACCACATCCTCGAGGGCGCAGGTGGCCAGGGTGGACACGGCGAACGGAATCCCCGCCGCGGCTGCCGCCCGCGCACCGGCGATCTCCCCTTCGGTCTGCATCAATCGGGTGAACCCGGTCGGCGCTATCCCGAACGGCAACGCCACCGGCTGGCCGAGGACGTCCCAACCCGGGCACACCGTGGTGACGTCACGCAAGATCGTGGGGTGAAACTCGATGTCGCGGAACGCCTGTCGGGCTCGCCGGATCGACAGCTCGTCCTCGGCGGCGCCATCGGTGTAGTCGAACGCCGCCCTGGGGGTTCGGCGCTTGGCGATGCGCCGCAGATCCTCGATGGTCTGCGCGGCATCCAGACGCCGCTTGCGGCCGAATCGAGGCCTTCTCAGCTGAATCAGCGGTGCCAGGTCGCCAACCTTGGGCACCCGTCGCCGGACCGCCATTACCCGCAGGAACCGATGCATAGCCGCGCCATCCAACCAGTGTGCAACCGTGGTCGTATGACAAGACCATCCGACCCCTTCGACTTGAAGCGTTTCGCCGACGCGCAGGCTCCGGTCTACCGCCGCGTGCTCGCGGAGCTACGGTCGGGCCGCAAGCGAACTCACTGGATGTGGTTCGTCTTCCCGCAACTGCGAGGACTGGGCCGCAGCCCCATGGCGGACTACTACGGCATCACGTCCATAGCCGAAGCACGCGCGTATCTGGACCATGACCTGCTCGGGCCGCGCCTGCATGAGTGCACGCAGCTGGTCAACCAGGCACAGGGCCGCTCCATCGAAGCGATCTTCGGTTGGCCCGATGATCTCAAGCTGCGCTCGTCGATGACGCTGTTCGCCCGCGCCACCGCCGACAACGCGGATTTCGTCGCGCTGATCACCCGGTATTACGGCGGGCAGCAGGATCCGGCGACGCTGGCGCGCTTGAAGATTTCCTAGAGAGGGCGGTCAGCCAACGGCAGCCAATGTCTGGGCGGCGGTAACCGCTTGTGCCACACCGGCAACGATTGCCGCGGCCTTCAAGGCCTCGAGCACCGCCTCCCGGCCCACGCCCGCTGCCCGCAACGTGTGCTCGTGGGCGACCACGCAGTACGAGCAACCGTTGATCGACGAGACGGCGAAGCACCACAGCTCGAAGTGGGCCTTGTCCACGCCCGGATTGCCGATGACGTTCATCCGCAATCCGGGCCGCAGGTCGTCGTACTGGCCGTCGAGAAAGCCGCGGCCACGATAGAACACATTGTTCATGGCCATGACCGATGCCGCTGCCAGCGCCGCCTGGTATGCCGGCTCGGACAGGTTGTCTGCCGCTTCGGCCCCAATTTCGGCCAGCACCTGGGTGTTTCGCGTGGCCGCGGCGCTGGCAAGCAGGGTGCCCCACAACTGCTCCTGGTTCAGCTCGGTGCTGCGCGTGATCGAGCCCAGGTTCAGCTTGAGGTCCTTGGCGAACTCGGGCAGCGCGGACTTCAGATCCTCGACGCTCATCTGTTCTGCTCCGACCGTCACGCCGAAGCTTTGAGCAGCTCGCCGGCGTCGATCGTCGGGTCGCCCTTGCGCCAGTTGCAGGCACACAACTCGTCGGATTGCAGAGCGTCCAGTACCCGCAGCACCTCGTCGACGTTGCGCCCGACGGAACCGGCTGTGGCCGAGACGAATTGGATTTCGTTGTTCGGGTCGACAATGAAGGTCACCCGGTCGGCGACACCCTCCTCGTTGAGCACGCCGGTGGCCAGGCAGAGCTCGCGCTTGATGTCGGAAAGCATCGGGAAGGGGAGCTTCTTCAGGTCCTCATGCTGGGCGCGCCACTGGAAGTGGACGAACTCGCTATCGATCGAGACTCCGAGAATCTGCGTGTCGCGGTCCTCGAACTCGTCGTTGAGCTTGCCGAACGCCGCGATCTCGGTCGGGCACACGAAGGTGAAGTCCTTGGGCCAGAAGAACACCACCCGCCACTTGCCCAGGTGGTCCTCGTTGGTAATGGTGGTGAAGTAGTCGCCAGGCCGCTTGGCGTCGACCTTCGACAGATCGCCGCCGATCAACGCGGTGAGCTGGTAGGCGGGGAACTGGTCGCCGATTGTCAGCAAGGACACATCCGCTCCTTAATCTGGATTTAGTCAAGATTAGCTGTCTCGACACCAATAATGCCGCGAAACCGGCTCGAAAGTAAAGGTGATATATCACACTATACTAATCGATATGGCCGATAAGAGTTATCAGCCGACCCTTGCCGGGCTGCGGGCCTTCGTCGCTGTCGCGAAGAAGCAGCATTTCAGCAGTGCCGCAACCACTTTAGGCGTAAGCCAATCGACGTTATCGCAGGCGCTGGCCGCACTGGAGGCCGGGCTCGACACCCACCTCGTCGAGCGTTCGACACGTCGGGTCTTCTTGACGGCCGAGGGTATGCAACTGCTACCGCTCGCGCAGGCTGTGGTCGAGGCGGCGGAGGCCTTCAGCACCGCCGCCGGGGGAGTGTCCGATCCGCTACACGGCGGCATCCGGTTGGGAATGATTCCCACGGTGGCGCCCTACGTGCTGCCGACGGTGCTGGCCGGACTTACCCGCCGACTCCCGGCGCTGACCGCGCAAGTGATCGAAGATCAGACCCAACGCCTGCTGGCGGGCTTGCGTGCTGGCGCGCTGGATGTGGCCATGATCGCGCTACCCGTCGATTCCGGCGGCGTTACGCAGATCCCCATATATGAGGAGGACTTCGTATTGGCGCTACCTCCTGGACACCCACTTGCCGGCAAGCGTCGGGTACCGGCCGCGGTGCTGGCGAAGTTGCCCCTGCTGTTGCTGGACGAGGGCCATTGCCTGCGCGATCAGGCCCTGGACCTCTGCCAAGAAGCCGGCGGCGGCGCCGAACTCGCCGATACGCGGGCAGCGTCGTTGGCCACCGCCGCCCAATGCGTGGCAGCCGGATTGGGGGTCACGCTGATACCGCAGAGCGCGGTGACCGTCGAGGCCGCACGCAGCCGCGTCGGGCTCGCGCACTTTTGCGCGCCCCGCCCGGGTCGACGAATCGGCCTGGCATACCGCTCGTCGAGTGGTCGCGATGAGTCGTATCGGCGGCTTGCCCGGATCATCGGGGAAGTCGTCGCCGCGGAACAACCGGTGCGCCTGGTCAAGCACCGCGCGGGCGGTCAGCCCTGAGCCGGTGGCGGCGAAGGTAAGTTCGGCCTATGGAGAAGGTGATCGCCGTCCTGATGCGCGACGAGCCGGACGACGACTGGTGTGCTCGCCAACGCGGGCCGGTCGCTGACGCGCTGGTGGATCTGGGCCTTCCCGGACTTTCGGTCAATGTCCGCGACAGCGCGGTGCGTACATCCCTCATGACCCTGACCACCTTGCAGCCACCGGTGGCCGCGGTGGTGAGCATGTGGACACAGCAGTGCTATGGCGATCAGCTGGCGTCGGCCCTGCAGCTGCTCCACCGGGAATGCGCGCAACTCGGCGCATACCTGGTGACCGAATCGGTTCCGATGGCCGCGCCGGACGCCGAACCAGGTTCTCGCACACCAGGTTTGGCAAATATCGCGTTGTTGCGGCAGCCTCCCGGGATGGACGAGGCGACCTGGCTGACCCGCTGGCAGCGCGACCACACGTCAGTGGCCATCGAAGCGCAGGCCACCTTCGGCTATACCCAGAACTGGGTGGTGCGCACCCTCACTCCCGGGGCGCCTGCAATCTCCGGCATCGTCGAGGAGCTGTTCCCGGCCGAAGCCATCACCGACCTCAAGGCGTTCTTCGGGGCCCACGACGACGCCGAACTGCAGCACCGGATAAGCCGAATGGTGGCCAGCACAACCGCATTCGGCGCCAACCAGAACATCGACACGGTGCCCACCAGCCGTTACGTGTTCACCACACCGTTCGAAATGTGAGGACCGCTCATGACGACACTCAGCGATGCGGTGGCCCTGGCCGCCGCCGACAAAGGCTTGGCGGTGGTCTCCACCGTTCGCGCAACCGGCACCGTGCAGGCATCGCTGGTCAATGTCGGTCTGTTGACGCATCCCGCCGGTGGCGGATCCGTCCTGGGCTTCACGACGTATGGCAAGGTCAAGCTCACCAACCTGCGGGCCCGGCCGCAACTGGCCGTCACCTTCCGCAACGGCTGGCGGTGGGCAACCGTCGAGGGCCGCGCCGAACTCGTCGGACCCGAGGACTCCCAGCCGTGGCTGAGCGACGGGGAGCAGCTGCGGCTGCTGCTTCGCGACGTCTTCATCGCGGCGGGTGGCACCCACGACGACTGGGACGAGTACGACCGGGTCATGGCCGCGGAGCGCCGTGCCGTGGTGTTGATCGAACCGACCCGCGTATACGGCAACGGTTAGGCTGCCGCCGTGACGCTGCTGATCGATGACCACAACCGGGTACGCACGCTCACCCTGAACCGGCCCGAGGCGCTCAACGCCTTCAACGAAGCCCTCTACGACGCCACCGCGCAGGCCCTGTTGGACGCGGCCCAGGATCCAGGGGTGTCCGTGGTCTTGCTGACCGGCTCGGGTCGCGGCTTCAGCGCCGGCACCGATCTCGCCGAGATGCAGGCACGCATCACCGACCCCGGCTTCCAAGGCGGACGATACGGCTTCCGGGGGCTCATCGAATCGCTCGCCAGTTTCCCCAAACCGCTGATCTGCGCGGTCAACGGCGTCGGCGTGGGGATAGGCACCACCATTCTCGGTTACGCCGACCTGGCGTTCATGTCCTCGACGGCGCGCCTGAAATGCCCGTTTACCAGCCTCGGTGTGGCACCCGAAGCGGCGTCGTCGTATCTGCTGCCGCAGCTGGTGGGCCGGCAGAACGCAGCCTGGCTCCTGATGTCTTCGGAATGGGTGGACGCCGAGGAGGCCTTGCGGATGGGGCTGGTCTGGCGTGTCTGCGAACCGGAGGCGCTGCTTCCCGAGGCCCGCCGGCATGCCGAAATCCTTGCGGCCCGGCCGCTTTCGAGCCTGATGGCGGTTAAGCACACCATCGTCGAACCGATCCGCCCCGAGATAGCGGCCGCCAGCGCCCGGGAGAACGCCCATTTCGCCGAGTTGATGGGCGCGCAGGCCAACACCACGGCGTTGGCCGATTTCACCAAGCGGCGGGCGTAGACAAGGCATTGCCCGACCCGGGCGCGACCTCAGACCGCAGCCGGTTGAGTAGCCGCGGCGATAATCGCCCGCAACGTACGGCGGCAACGTCCACAATCACTGCCCGCGCCGCAGGCCGCGGCAACTTCCTTGGACGTCGCCGCACCACGGGCGACGGCCTCGCACACGGTCTGGTTGGTAGCTCCAACACAGAGACACACGTACATCAGCAAACTCCCACCCGATGCTCGCTCATGACATCCTCCGTAATCGGAGTGGCCACGGGAGCCACCGAACGAACGGTCCGCATGTTAGTAGAGTCTAACCTAAGTAGGTTAGTGCAGTCTAACCTAAGCCCGTTTGGCTTGGTCCCGCCCGGGCTGTGCGTGACGCGCCGACGTCACAACAAAGACTGCGCCCGGGCCCACTTGCTGCACTAGATTGAAACGCGGCACCCGAAGGTGCTGCTAGAACCCGCCATGATGGTGCTCCAGCCCAGCCCATCTGCTGCGGTAAATGATGCCAGCCTTCACACCGTAGGAGTGATCATGCAAGGTGATCCGGATGTCTTGCGTCTGCTCAACGAACAATTGACCAGCGAGCTGACCGCTATCAATCAATACTTTCTGCACTCCAAGATGCAGGAAAACTGGGGCTTTACCGAACTGGCGGCCAAAACCCGCGCCGAGTCGTTCGACGAAATGCGGCATGCCGAGGCGATCACCGATCGGATACTACTGCTCGACGGGTTGCCGAACTACCAGCGCATCGGCTCGTTACGGGTGGGCCAGACACTGCGGGAACAATTCGAAAGCGATATCGCGATCGAAATCGAAGTACTGAATCGCCTCAAGCCCGGAATCATCATGTGCCGCGAAAAGCAGGACACCACCAGTGCGCAGCTGCTAGAACAAATTGTGGCCGATGAGGAACTACATCTCGACTACCTGCAGACGCAGCTGGAACTGATGGAGAAACTCGGAGAGGCGCTGTACTCGGCGCAGTGCGTCTCTCGGCCACCGACCTGATATCCGATCGAGATTCCGCGGGCAGCACTCCTGGGTATCGCGCACGGGCTCGAACTCCGACGGGAGGCAGATATGACGAGCCCGACGGCATCCCGGACTGCTGCTGCGGATACTCGAACTCCCTGCCTATCGATCAGCCCGGCACGGCGCAATGTCATCTTCATGGCGCTGGTGCTCGGGGTGCTGGTCGCGGCGATGGACCAGACCATCGTCGTGCCCGCGTTGCCGACGATCGTCGACGAGCTGGGGGCCTCTGTTCACCAATCGTGGGCCATCACCAGCTACCTGCTGGGCGGCACCATCGTTGTCGTGGTGGCCGGCAAGCTGGGCGATTTGCTCGGTCGCAAGCGGGTGCTGCAGGGCTCGGTCCTGGTCTTCCTGCTCGGCTCCGTGCTGTGCGGGGTAGCGGAAACGATGACCATGCTGGCGATTTCGCGGGCTGTGCAGGGCGTGGGCGCCGGTGCGATTTCGGTGACGGCGGCCGCTTTGGTCGGCGAGGCCTTCCCACTGCGGGATCGCGGCCGCTACCAGGGCATTTTGGGCGCCGTGTTCGGGGTGACCACGGTCGCGGGCCCGCTGCTGGGCGGCTTTTGCACCGACTATCTGAACTGGCGTTGGGCATTTTGGATCAACCTGCCGATCTCGATCGTGGTCTTCGCAGTGGCCGCTACGGCCATTCCCGCGTTGCCCCGCCGCCCCAAACCGGCTATCGACTACCTCGGGATCATGGTCATTGCGCTGGCCACGACGGCCTTGATTATGGCCACCAGCCTGGGTGGAAGCACCTACGCGTGGGGCTCGACGCCGATCATGGGGCTGTTCGTCGGCGCCACGGTGGCGCTGGGCGCCTTCGTGTGGGTCGAGAGCCGAGCCGCTGCGGGTATCCTCCCGCCCCGCCTGTTTCGCAATCAGGTGTTCGCCGTGTGCTCCGTGCTGTCCTTGATGGTCGGGTTTGCGATGCTGGGTGCGCTGACCTTCGTGCCGATGTATCTGCGCTACGTCGAGGGCGCCTCGGCGACCGTCTCGGGTCTGCGGACGTTGCCGATGGTGGTCGGCCTGCTGACCACCTCGCTGGGTGCGGGCATCATGGTCGGCCGGACGGGCCGGTACAAGATTTTCCCGGTCGCGGGGACGGCGCTGATGTCCATCGCTTTCCTGCTGCTGTCCCGGATGGACGAGTCGACGCCGTGGCTGGTGCAGTCGCTGTACCTGGTGCTTCTGGGTGCCGGGATCGGCTTGTCGATGCAGGTGCTCATTCTCATCGTGCAGAACACTTCCCGCTTTGAGGACCTCGGCGTCGCCACCTCGGGCGTGACCTTCTTCCGTGTGGTCGGCGCCTCGTTTGGTGCCGCGATATTCGGCGCGCTGTTCGCAACCTTCCTGGGCCGGCGGATAGGTCCCGCGCTGGTCACCAGCGGCGCGCCCATCGAGGCCGCGCACTCCCCGGCCGTCTTACACCGCCTGCCGCACTACGTTGCCTCACCGATCGTGCGAGCCTATGCCGAGTCGCTCAACCAGGTATTTCTGTGCGCGGCCGTGGTAGCCTTGGCCGGCTTCATCCTCGCGTTGTTCCTGCGAGAGGTTCCGCTAGCCGATATCCACGACAGCCCGGCCTGCCTCGGAGACGGCTTCGCCGTGCCCAGAACGAAAACTCCGGAGGACGTGCTGGAAATTGCGGTCACCCATCTGCTGCACGAAGCTTCCGAGGTGCGGCTGCCGAATCTTGCTGCGGCGTACCAGGATTCGGAGCTCGACGTCGCCGGGCTGTGGGGTGTACTGCGGATCTATCAATACGGACGGTTCTTCGAGACCGCGAGGCTCACCGACATTGCCAAACACCTGCACCTGCCTCATCAGGTGCTGGAACCGGTCTTCGACCGGCTGGTCCAGACCGGCTACGCGTCACGCGACGGCGACGTCCTGTCGCTGACCGCCGCCGGGCTCGGCCGGGTCGAAGCCCTCTCGGGCCTGCTCCGGAAGTGGCTTGTCGACCACTTGGCCGTAGCGCCCGGCGTCGAGCAGCAGCCCGACCACCAGGAATTCGACGCCGCTCTACAACGACTCACCGACGGGGTGCTGGTTCAGCGCGATTGGTACGCAGACCTGGACGACGAGTTGGCGCCGGCGGGCACCCTCGCTGCTGCCAAGTAGGACCCGCGCAGTCACCGCAGGTTCTTAGCGCATTCTGGCCACTTCCGGCCCGGCAGTTCGGACTCCGCCACGATTGACCGGTGGCTATCCTGGGCATCCCGAGAATTGACCACCCGCGCCCCTCCCGCCGCTGCCCAAACCGGGTGCTCGGCGGTGCGCGGTGTCAGGCGTACGCTTCGCCGGGCCGGCATCCGACGCCGACGGTAAAGACAGGCATGACAACCGCGACAGCTGTTGTTACGGATACCGGATCCGGCGGCACGCTGATCAGCACGCAACGGCGCAACTTTGTTTTCCTGGCGGTCGTACTCGGAATGCTGCTGGCGGCGTTGGACCAGACCATCGTCGCCACCGCACTGGCGACCATCGTCGCCCACCTGGGGGATGCCGGGCATCAATCGTGGATGGTCACAAGCTACCTGCTGGCGTCGACCATCGTCACCGCGCTCGTCGGCAAGCTGGGCGACCTGGTCGGTCGCAAGCGCGTTTTTCAAGCGGCGGTGGTGTTTTTCGTCGTCGGGTCGATATTGTGCGGACTCGCGCAGTCGATGGCCATGCTGGTGGCAGCGCGGGCGCTGCAGGGCGTCGGAGGCGGCGCGATCACGGTGACTGCCACCGCGTTGATCGGGGAGGTCGTTCCGCTGCGGGAACGGGGACGTTACCAGGGCATCTTGGGCGCGGTCTTCGGCGTCACCACGGTCGTCGGACCACTGCTGGGCGGTTATTTCACCGACTACCTGACCTGGCGGTGGGCCTTTTGGATCAACGTCCCGATCTCGGTGGTCGTCATCCTCGTCGCGGCGGCGGCGATCCCTGCGCTGACCGCCGGCGCCAAACCGGCTATCGAGTATGCCGGGATCGTCGCCGTCGGCGTGGGTGCTGCCGCACTGACCCTGGCGACGAGCTGTGGCGGCACCGTGTACCCGTGGGTGTCGGTCCCCATTGTCGGGCTTTTCACGTTGGCCGCTGCCGCGCTGGGCGTTTTCGTCTAGGTGGAAAGCCGAGCCCGGGAACCGGTCCTGCCGCCGCGGCTGTTTCGCAGTCCGGTGTTCACTCTGTGCTGCGTGCTGGCTTCTGTCGTGAGGTTGGCGATGCTGGGCGCGATGACCTTTCTGCCCACCTATATGCAGTATGTGGACGGTGTCTCGGCCACCACCTCGGGCCTGCGCACGCTGCCGATGGTGGTCGGGATGCTGGTCACTCCACCGGCAGTGGTGTCGTGGTCGGCCGCACCGGCCGGTACAAGGTATTCCCGGTGACCGGTACGGCGCTGATGGCGGTCGCGTTTGTGCTGATGTCGCGCATGGATGCAACAACCCCCGCCGTGGTGCAGTCGCTGTACCTGCTGGTGCTGGGCGCCGGTATCGGCCTTTCCATGCAGGTACTGGTCTTCGTCGTGCAAAGCACCTCCGATTTCGAGGATCTGGGTGTGGCGACGTCGGGTGTGACGTTTTCCGCACCATCGGCGGCTCGTTCGGTGCGGCGGTCTTCGGCTCGCTGTTCGTGAACTTCCTGCGGGACAGATTGGGCCCGGCGCTGGCACGCAGTGGGTTGTCGGCGGAGTCGGTCAGTTCCCCGGAAGCCCTGCACCGGCAGCCTCTCACTGTGGCGGCACCGGCCGTGCGGGCCTACGCCGAATCACTGGGCCAGGTGTTTCTTTGGGCGGCAACGATTGCCGCCGTTGCTTTCGTCCTGGCGCTGTTCCTGCGCGAAGTGCCGTTACGCGATATCCACAACATCGCGCTCGATGTGGGCGACGGATTCGGGATGCCGACCACCGAGACGCCGGAGAAGCTGTTGGAGAACACGATCGGTCGCATGTTGTGCGCGGCGATCCCGGTATGCGACTGCGCAGCATCGCCATGCGCCCCGATTGCCGGCTCGACGTCGCCGGTCTTTGGGGATTGCTGCGCATCAACCGCTATCAGCAGTTCTTCGGAGCGGCCCGGATCACCGACATCGGTAACCACCTGGGGTTGCCCTTCGAGGTCTTGGAGCCCACCTTCAGCCGAATGGTTGCCACGGGATATGTCGAGCGCGACGGCGATCAGATGTCGCTGACCGGCGCGGGGGTTCACCAAGTCGAATACGTGTACTCGCTGCTGTTGAACTGGATCGCGGACAAACTGGCCAGAGCGCCCGGCTTCGAACGCCGGCCGGATCGCCGCGAAGCGGAAACGGCTCTCCGACATATTGCGTATCGTGTTCTCGCGCAGCGTGATTGGGGCCGTGACTGGTCCGGCGACGCGCCGACTGGGGCTACCCGTGCGGTAGCCCCCAACCCCACCGGCGCAATACCGCGCCTGCATTGACCGACAGCGCGCCGCCCGGGGCGTACCATCGCGCCATGAGCCGAATCGGAGCTTTTGCCGACGACGACGTGGCCCGCTGGATTACAAAATCCCCTGAGCTCGGCGGGGCGCTGGCCGCCTTCAGCCGGGCGGTCTACACCAGCAACCGGTTGCCGATGCGCACCCGCGAGCTTGCGCGCGCGGTGATTGCCGACAACAACGAGTGCACTGTCTGCGCCAACACCCGCGATGCCGACGGGCCTGCCGCCGGGGTCGACGAGGACCTCTACGCCCACGCGGCCGAATGGCGCACCTGGCCGGGCTACAGCGAACAGGAGCGGCTGGCAGCCGAGTTCGCGTACCGTTTCGCCACCGAGCACACCGTGCTGCGTGACGACGATGATTTCTGGAGCCGCTGCGGCGAACACTTCTCCGACGAATTGCTCGCCGACTTGGCCTTGTCCTGCGCGCTATGGGTGGGAATGGGGCGGGTGTTGCGGACCCTGGACATCGGTCAGGCTTGCCGGGTGACCTTACCCAGCCGAGCCTGAACAGCACCCCCACGATCACCGGTTCTGGCCGGTGCTGTGCTGTGTCGCGTTGTAGCGCAGGTTAATTCGTAACGGCGAAAATCAGACGAAGCCGGTCGCGTCAAAGATCCAACCGGCGTCGGCATTCGTAAGCCGCTGCACCGTGAAATATATGCGCCTCGGTTGTTACGGTTTGGTTTGTGCACCCTTTTCGGGGCCGTCAATCTGCAGGAGCGGTAGGAGAAGTGTCATGCTTTCTTTGCAGGATCATCGAGTCGAGGATTACACGGAATTAGCCGACATGGACGGCACCGACGTCGGTATCTTGACTGGCGATGACCGGGACCGTCTGAGCGATCTCGGCGCCTATCTGGTCGCGGCTGATGCCTGGCAGCGGTTTGGTGTGTGGCTGTTGCACAAGCATTTCGATCCCGAACCGGGCGAGGTATTCGTCGAACGCGTCATCGACTGGCCGCCGCAGACCCACACTACCCCGATTGAGCGGAATGCGTTCTCCCCAGCGGGTTTGCGCGCTACTGCGGTGCGGCTCAAGAGCGAGGCGGACTGCGAAATGAGCCTCGTTGGCATGGAGTTCGCCGGACCGGCCGACTTCGGCGACACTGTGCCGATCAACGACTCCGACGAGGAGGTGTTGGCCGGATCACCATCACTAAACATAGAGCGGGCCGTGTCAAACTAACGCAGTGGCATCAAATACCCAGCTGGTGTCCGCATTTGCAAGGTTCTCAAAATGGTTCGGCGGCGCGAAGCTGACCAGGCTGTTGAAGTCCCAATAGTCCTTCCAGACGGCGATCTTGCCATCGACCACCTTGTGGACGCTGACGAACCGCAGCAGCCCTTGTTCACCGGTGGCGAAGGTCCAGGTCTCGGAATGCTCGTACATTACATCTGATCCATCGGACAGCAGCAGCCCGTCATGGTTTTGGTAGTCGGCGAGCGGCTCCAGTCCGAGCTTCAGTCGCGTAACGATGTCGTCGGGACCACGCGCAGACAGCGCGGGCACCGGCATGTCGACGTAGAGGCAGTCCGGGCACAGAATCGTCTTGACGCCATCCCAATCCCGCCGGGCCAGGGCCCGCCACAGCCCCAACACCACATCGCCGGCCGCGGTCGCAGAAACATCTGTCATAACGGCCAATGACACGTGGTATCGGCGCTGGTGTCAACCCGTCGCGAGTCCGCACCACAGCGCCCGCGCATCAGATTTCGACACTGGGTCCTACCGACTATCCAAGCGCCACGCCGGCGCCGGAACCTTCAGGCGCACCACCGGTACCAGCCAACCGATTATCCGCTGACCCGGCCATCGAGCGGGCAATCCTCCTGTGGCTAGCTGCCGCCGGCGTTAAGCCGCGTGGGTCAGAAGATGACCGTCGGCCCCAGCTCAGCGGTAGCGACTTGAGCGCAAAGGACTTCGACGGGAATTTGATGTAGGGGGTGTAGCCCCGTGGCAGTTCGAAGTCCGGGATCTGTTTGAGCCACTCACCGACAACGATGGTCAATTCTGTTCGTGCCAGGTGGGAACCTAAGCAGCGGTGTGGTCCGCCTCCAAATCCCCAATGGCGGTGTACCTTTCCGTCCATGACCAGGTCATCGGTGGAGATCGCGTCGCTACCGTCCCGGTTGATCGCGGCTGTGCACAACCGCACCGGCGTTCCCGGGGGAAGCGTCATGCCACCCACGTTGACGAAATCGGTGGTAACCCGGGCCGCCAACGGCGCCGACGGCTCAAGCCGGACGATCTCTTCAATGAAAACCTTGATCTGCTCGGGTTTTTCGTCGAGCTGTCTGCGCAGTTGCGGTCGGCGCGCCAATTCGAACAGCGAGAAACCGAGCGCCGCGGCCACCGTGTCCAGACCGGACACAATCAGCAGTTGAGTCATCCCGAGCAGCTCTAGGTCACTGAGGTCGCCCGGACCGGCCATCACTTGCGACAACATGTCAGAACCCGGGTCTCGCCGACGCTGTCGGATGGCGTCGGTGAAATACGCCAATAGCTCATGACCGCCGGACTTGTCGGCCACAAAGGCGTCCTTCCACCCGATCACTTGATCCCGGTCCTCCAACGGCAGCCCGTAGAGGTCCATGAATACCTGATACGGGTAGAGGCGCGCGAAATCTGCCATGGCCTCACACTCGTTTCGACGGGAGAGGACACCGATCATTTCAGCGGCGTGGAGCTGCAGCACGGGCCGGTATTTACCCAACGTGTGCGGGCTGAAGTATGGTTGCAGAATCTTGCGGTAGCGGGTGTGCTCGGGGGGGTCGAATGCCGAAGGCAGTACCGGCACCGGGTTGCCTGGGGGCTGAAGCGCCAAATGTGCGGAGAAAAGATTTGGCTCGCCCAGCGCTGCCAGCACGTCTTCGCGACGGGTCAGGTAGTAAGCGCCGTTCATGAATACCACTGGTCCGGCGTCCCGTAACGTCTTCCATCCGACACCCCGGTCAGCGGCCATTGGTAGCGTGGAATGCTCCAGCCGGGGCAGGTGGAACGGGCGCGGCTGGCTTTCGCCAAGGCTGCATCCCGAGTGGATTCGCCCGGAATTGATTTCCGGTCGCCGCACTTCGAAACTCATTGCTGTCTCACCTGCCGTGCGGCGGGTCGGGCGGGTTGAGTGGCGCTTGCAAGCATGACTTTTCTCCAAGACATTGATGCGGGGAAATAGACCGACGTCGAGTGTCGTGTTGTCCCGTCGAACGGCTTGGCCCACTACCGCTGCAGGCAAATAATCAGGCAGGATCCTTGTGATTGCCTTCGCGCATCGAAAACCTCAGCGCTGGCGTAAATCGTTGCGCGCGTTGACCTCTTAAAGCCGAGCCTGATGGTGCGACGGGCCGGCACTGACCTATCAGCAGCGAACGACGCAGAGCTGGGACAAGGTATCTCGGTTAACCGCAGCGGCCGCGGATGCAGCCCGGTACACGACACCCGGCCGAAGCTCTGACGCAGCAGACCACGACGCCAACGCCAACAAACCCCCACGTCACAGGCTCCGGCAATGTAGCCGGAGAGAACCGGGGACGCAACGAGGACCCTGCGATCAGGGCAACGAAAAGGCTCAGCGCGGCGACGATTGCGATGGTCGACTGCCATCGTCGAGTTCTGCCAGTGCTCCCAAGTCCCACCGTGGCAAGACGGTACAAGATGAGGCGGGATTGCTACCTCAGCTAGCTGTGAAAACCGTCAAAGCCGGTGCGTGCTGCCGCCGCTGGTCTGTTTGCCGCCAATCGCCGTACCCGCCAGGGCCTGGCCACCCACTTAGCGACCAATCACTATGGCTGCGTTGTCGAGAACTCGGTGGCGGGAGCCCTCAACACCGGTAGGCAGGCCGCGGCACCGAGATTGTGCCGATCGACATCCGCAACCACCCCGCGTCGTGCCGCACGGTCGGCTCTGATCACCTCAGCCGCAGCGCTACTGAGCGGCGAGCGTGCGGGCCGGCCCCAAGGTGACCGGCAACGTCGACCAGCCCCGTAACACTCGGGTGTCGCGCCTGCTTCCGGCGCCGGCGGCCCGCACTTCGGGGAAGCGCTCGAAGAACGTGCGCAGCCCGACTTCGCCCTCGGCGCGGGCAAGCGCGGCGCCAAGGCAGAAGTGACGGCCGGTGGAGAACGCGAGATGCTTGCCCGCATTGGGACGTTCGATGTCGAAATGATCCGGGTCGGGGAACACCGACGGATCGCGGTTGGCCCCCGCCAGACAAATCAGCACCATTTCACCGCGTCTGACCGGCACGCCGGCCATCTCGACGTCGGTGCGGGCCACCCGCGCGGTGAGTTGGACCGGCGAATCCAACCGTAAGATCTCTTCGACCGCGTTCGGCCACAGCTCAGGACGCTGGCGCAGGGTGTCCAGATGCTCGGGCATGTCCAGCAACATCCGAATTCCGTTGCCCAACAGGTTGACTGTGGTTTCAAAGCCGGCGACCAACACCAGCCCCGCGACCGCATGTAGCTCGTCGTCGTCGAGATGCGTTTCCGGGTCCCCACTTTCGGCCGTGCGGATCAGCTGGCTCATCAGGTCGTCGCCGGGGGCTCGTCGCAGCTGTTCGAGATGCGATACGAGCCAGGCGTTGAACCCTTTCACACCGCGCTGCACGCGCTGGTATTGCCGGTAGGGCACGCCGATATCCAGGCTGGGCGCGGCCAGTTCGCCGAATTCCAGGACCCGTCGGCGGTCGTGGGCCGGCACCCCTAAGATTTCGCTGATCACCGCGATCGGCAGCTGGGAACAATACCGGCCGACGACGTCGACCACACCGGGTTGGGCGGCAAGCTGATCCAACAGACTGATGGCGGTCTGCTCGACCCGATCACGCAGTGCGGCAACGGCCCGCGCGGTGAACACCGCCGACACCGTCTTGCGATAGCGGGTGTGATCGGGCGGCTCTACCGCCAGCAGCGACGGCGGGCGCAGCGGGTGCAGCTGATTATCACGGGTACGGCGCTCCAGCCATCGCAGCGCTGCCGGCAGGTTCTCGCCGAGGGAGATGACCTGGAAGTCGTCGGAGCGCAAGATGTCGTGGCCGAGCTGATGGTCGACGGTCAGGCAGTTGACTCGGGTCCGCACCAAGCGGCCGTGGCGGCGCAGCTCGTCGTAGAACGGCACCGGGTTAGCGGCAACGGCCGGGTCGGCGATCAGCCGGGCCTGTAGTTCACCTCGTCGAACGCCGACGTCGGCCATGCCGCGGATCAGCCCGTGCAACGCCAGCCAGTGCAGTCGGTCCTTCACCGCTCCTCCATCCCGTTGCGGGCCAGGGCGCTTTGCGACCCAGCCTAAGCTAAGCCCGTCGGGTCGGGACGCGCGTGACGTTTCAACAGTCGGCGACGATCTTGAAGTCCGTGGTCACGACCTTGTTGGGGTTGCTGTTGCCGATGCCGTAGGCGCTGCCGGTGATGGTGTAGGTGCCGCGGGACAGGTCGGCATGGGCCTGGCCCACCCCGCCTTCCCAGAAGCTGCCGTTGAACCCGTCGACGTTGCGGATCTTGACCCATTGTGGGATCACCCGTTCACCGCTGACCAACACCACGGCCTGGACGTGTCCGTCGCGGTCACGGATGTCGATAGTCCGGTAGGTCTGCTCCTGGCTGCATGCGGCCGGACGCGTGGTGCGTGTATATCCATCGATTGTCAGATGTGCGGCCTTGCGGGGTACTGTCTGCGCCTCGGCGCACCCGGAAAGGCCCGCGACCACGACCACGGCAATCACTGCCACCCTTACCAACCGGCTTCGCACCAGCCACCTCCGTTGTGGGCCTTGTGGGCCTTGTGGGCCTTGTGGACGTTGTGGACATTGCGGGCCCGAGCCTTGTGCACGAAACTTTACTGCTGCCCCGGCTGCAGCCTGGGCAGGGCTTTGATGATGAGACGCCGGACGAATTCCGGACTAACCCCCTTGAGCCGGTCGATCCACCGGATGCTTTGGGGCACATACCAATGCAATCTGGTGGGGTGCTGGTAGGCTCGCCAGGCCGCCTCGGCGACGCTGGTCGCGGGCATCAGCCGGAACATGCCCTTCTTGGGAGCGGCGGCACGGATCTGCTGCGCCGAAAGCGTAGGCGCGCCCTCCTCGGAATGCTGGCGCGTCGAGGTGAGAATCGCGGTGTCGATCAGACCGGGTAACACGTCGGCCACCCGCACACCATGCCGCTGCCACTCCACGCTGAGCGCCTCGGTCAACCCTTTGACCGCGTGCTTGGTAGCCGAGTAGACGGCAAGTCTCGGCATGCCATACGTGGCCGAAGACGAGGACGTCGAGAACATCAGGCTGCCGGGGATCTTCTTCAGGTAGGGCAGCGCGCCGTAAGCCCCGGTCAGCACCGCCTTGAAGTTGATATCGACGACCCGCATCGCGACGTCATACGGTACGTCCTCGAACCACCCGCCTTCGCCGATGCCGGCGTTGTTCCACATCATGTCGAGCGCGCCGCCGGTGTTGCCGGCGCAAAAGTCGGCGAGCGCCGAGTCGAGCGCGGCCTTGTCGGTCACGTCGACCACTCGTGTCCACAACCCGGCGCCGAGCTCGCCGCTCAGGGTTGCCAGACCGGCGTCGTCGCGATCCACCGCACCGACGCGCCAGCCCTTGGCGTGGAAGAGCCTTGCCCCTTCACGGCCCATTCCACTACCGGCGCCGGTGATGAATATCGACTTCATACGATCCGGTAGAGCCCGCCCTCAGTCGGCTTCGACGACATCTTTGATACGGTGCAGCGTCTTGGTCATGTCCCGGATGTTGCGGCGCTTGCGCAACCAGCCACCGAACGCCCAGTAATACACGGTCGTTAACACCGAAGGGGTGAGCCGGAACGACTCGGTGACATCGGTGCCATCGCCCGCCGGGGCGAGCCGGTAGTGCCAATTGTTGACCGATCTACCGCCGGCCATCACAGCAAACCCGAACTCACGAGGGCGCTCACACGCCGTCACCTTGCACACCGTCCAGTAGACGGGACCGATCTCGTTGCGCCGGACGTGTCCGCGGAATCGGGCGCCGAGTGCTGGGCCGGTCGCACCGTCGAGCCACTCGGCCTCGAACGTTTCGGGTGAAAACCGTCCGGTGTTGCGAATATCGGCGATTAAGTCCCAGATCTTTTCCGCCGGGGCCGCCATGTGAACCGTTGCCGAACCCTCCATAGCATGATCCAATCACGTCCCTGTAACGCTGGGAACGGAAACACCGATATTCACTGATGCGGTGTGAATAGCGAGATGATCTCAGTCACCGTCTGTTGCAGCTGCCGTACCGGCTTGGGCAACACCACGGGCACGGGCGGCAGACCGCCGGCACTGGCGCACTTCGGCCACGCGGCGGGTCCCTGGCCGGCTAGAACTCTGTTGGCCACGGCGATTTGTTGCTGCTTAGAGGCGGTCGCGGGGTTACCGACGCCGCCGTACTCGTCCCACGTGGCTTGCTTGAACTGGAGTCCGCCATAGGCGCCGTTGCCGGTGTTGGCGGTCCAGTTGCCACCCGACTCGCACTGCGCCACAGCGTCCCAGTTCATGACGTCGGCGTGGGCGATGCCGGTGGATAGTGACATCGAAGCTGCGACGAGTGCTGCGGCCGTGGCGGACTTGATGAGGGGCTTTGCGATGCGTGTCATGTCCGGCATTTCGGCGGCCGTGGCTAAAGCGTTACCGCCTAGAAAAACTTATGAAATTGGTTAGCCGCCGCATTGTGATTTGCGCAAACGACGTCCGGCCGGGCGAATCAAACCACCGGCGGGTCTGGGTGTACGGGTCACGCTGTGGCCTCGGATCACCCGTTGACAACGACTGTCCAAGCGGGGAGCCCGCGTTGACTCGTCGGGCGCGCTGGCGATTCGGCAGGCGCATGCCGACGACTCCAGCAAACTTCGCGAGGCCACAATCTGAGACAAAGTCTTAGTTTTGGGCACCTCGGGCACCGGCCCTGACGCCGACCGCTCGCGGGTCGGCCGATGGGGTGGTCAGGCCTGCAGCCCGCGACCCGGCCGCCGGGTTGGCCGCCCCCGGATGGATGTTGCTGAGATTGGCTGTTGACTCAGGTTTCGTTTGCGGAAGACCCGCAGGCTCGGTCCGGAAGTTCTTGCATCGCGGCATATGACAGTCGACGATGTCGGGGTGGCCGCTGAAGCCGCACCCGTTCGTGAGCCGACCTGGACCGTCGCGCGGTCCGTCTCGCCGGTCAGTTGTCCGTCGTGTATCGGCGGCCTGATCGCCGGCATCTCCGGAGGTGACCAGTCGGCTGATGGTTCGGCACGCGGCTGCTAGCGCAGATTGGTTGCGGGCCCGAGGGATTCGGGCCGTACTCGCCGCTGCGCTGGTGACGTGTTTGTTGCTCGGTGGGGCTGTCCTGCTGGTGGCGAATCGCGATCGTGCTTCGTCCGCCAACTCTCTCGAGCACCCCGTCCGCCCCCTCGACGACGCCGCGACCGAGGCCCAGGTTGTCGACAAGGCAAAACAGATCGTCGAGATCGCAGGACTTCGGACGACCACCGCCGGGTACCTCTTGATGTCGTGCAAGAACCGCGACGATCCGCCCTATCAAGGGACGGTCTACCTGACCTTCGCGCTGCCCGCCGAGACACCTGCCGACCGGTACTTTCGCGACGTCATGGCGGCGCTGGTCAGCCACGGCTGGACCGAGGGGCTGCCGCCCAACGACCAGGTGTTCGGCCGGACTCTGTCCCACGACGACGTCACGGTGATCATCTACCGTCACCGTGACGAAGTCGGCGCGGGCGTCCTGCGGCTGTACGGTCAGTGCCGCAACATCAATGATCACCGCCGCGACGGCACCGCTTGGGTCGACATCACCAGCCAGTTCGGTGCGGGCAGGTAGACCGGCTGGTTGTACGCACCGGACCAGCCGTCAAGGTGCCGAACACACTACTGGGCTTGACGGCGTCGTGCCGTCAAGCCCAGTAGCTTAAGCGTTGCGCGATCAGCGGGCGCCGAGGCTGGCCTGCAGGTCACCCTTCATAGCGTTGAGCTGCGCGCCCCAGTACTCCCAGCTGTGCGTGCCGTTGGCGTCCAAATTGAACACGGCGTTGTGGCCGCCCGCGGCGTTGTAAGCGTCCTGGAATTTCAGGTTGCTGCTGCGAACGAAGTTCTCCAGGAATTCGGCCGGAACATTGGCACCGCCCAACTCGGACGGGGTGCCGTTGCCGCAGTAGATCCACAGGCGGGTGTTGTTGGCGACCAGCTCGGGAATGTGCAGCGACGGGTCGTTACGCTGCCAGGCCGGGTCACTTGAGGGTCCCCACATATCGGAGGCCTTGTAACCGCCGGCGTCACCCATCGCCAGGCCGATCAGGGACGGCCCCATGCCCTGGGAGGGGTCCATCAGGGCCGACAGTGAACCCGCGTAGATGAACTGCTGCGGGTGGTAGACCGCCAGGATCAGGGCCGAGGAGCCGGCCATCGAGATGCCGACCGCGGCGCTTCCGGTGGGCTTGACACTCCGGTTCGCGGACAGCCATTGCGGCAGCTCGCTGGTGACGAAGGTTTCCCACTTGTAGGTCGTGCAGCCGGCCTTGCCGCAGGCCGGGCTGTACCAGTCACTGTAGAAACTGGACTGTCCGCCTACCGGCATGATGACCGACAGGCCCGATTGGTAGTACCACTCGAAGGCCGGGGTGTTGATGTCCCAGCCGTTGTAGTCGTCTTGAGCGCGGAGACCGTCGAGCAGGTACACCGCCGGCGAGTTATCCCCGCCGCTTTGGAATTGAACCTTGATGCTGCGACCCATCGCAGCCGACGGCACCTGGAGGTACTCCACCGGCAGGCCGGGCCGGGAGAACGCTCCCGCGGTCGCCGCTCCGCCGGCGAGTCCGACCAGGCCAGGAAGGGCCGCAGCAGCGGCCGCGCCGACCAGAAGGCGTCGGCCCCACGCCCGAATCTTCCCGCTCACGTCTGTCATACCCTGCCCCTTGTCCGTATGTGCTCGCGTGCTCCCGGCAGAACTTACCGTGTGAGTAGGGCAAATGTCGATCGGGACGCGAAGTCATTCCATTTCGATATCGGTTACCCCCGCCGACACAGCAACTGTGCTATGCGAGCCGGCGACGGACTCACCGCTTCCCCCGTTGCCCCGTTGCGGTCCGGAAAATCCGAGAGCGCAAACGAGTGCTAGGCACCCGGAGCAGGGCAGAAGGCGGCAGGCGGGGAGCGGTAGAAAGAATAGTTAACCGATGCGGCACGTCGGACCTCGACACGCCGGAAGTAGCTCGAGCAACGTTTCGCGGGTTTACCCCGGGCCTGTGCCCAGACGACCGGAAAGCCCGGCGCCGGTGCATCCGGTGCAAGTCTGCGACGGCGTCCGGCGGTCCGAGCGCCATGTCCATTTCATGTGAGTCACCTGGCGGTTTGCCCTCCGGCGAAGCCGAACTTACGCCGACCGCGTAGTCTCTGTCAGGCAAGCCGATGGAGACAACGATCCTCCGGGATCTTCCGGGCTATCCGGTCCGTTCCGGCGCTCAGGCACCAGCACACCAGGTCCCTCGGTGTATGCGGGTGCGACGGCGTTGGCTCGAGGCGCCTGACGAACCGGGAACGATTCGGGAACGATTGAGGTGCGAAATTTTGGAGACGGTACTTGGGCTGTCAGTGACGCCGACCGCACTGGGTTGGGTCCTGGCTGAAGGGCACGGCGCAGAAGGCACCATCCTGCATCATCACGAAATGCAGCTGCGCGGTGGCCGCGGAGTGGGCATCGTCCATGCCGCGGAACAGGCGGCGGCGGAAGTCATTCGTGCGGGGGAATTGGCAGCCGAGGCCGGCCACCGTTTACGTGTCGTCGGCGTGACGTGGAACGACGAAGCTTCCGCCCAAGCCGCGTTACTGGTCGAGGCCTTGACCGACGCCGGATTCGACAACGTGGTACCGGTTCGGCTGCTCGATGCCGTCGAGACGCTGGCCGAGGCGGTCGCACCGGTCATCGGATACGAACAGACCGCGGTGTGCATCCTCGAGCACGAATGGGCAACCGTCGTCATGGTTGACACCCGCGACGGAAAGACGCAAACAGCAATCAAACATGTCCGTGGTGGTTATGACGGGCTGACCTCGTGGCTGACCGGAATGTTCGACCGCAGTGCGTGGCGTCCGGCCGCCGTGGTGGTGGTGGGTTCCGACCTTGACATCAGCGACTTTTCCTGGCAACTCGAAACCGCGCTGCCGGTACCGGTTTTCGCACAGACCATGGCGCAGGTGACAATCGCGCGAGGCACGGCGCAGGCGGCGGCCCGAACCACCGAGTTCACCGACGAGCGACTGGTGGCAGACACCGGTGAGGCCATCGCCGTGTCCAAGCGGTCACGCCAATATACCGGAGCTGCAACCACTTTGGCGGCGGCTGCGGTTACCTTCGTGGCTTCGGTGTCGCTGGCAGTTGGCCTGCAACTGACTCCGGACAGGCACTCCGAAACGGCACTGCGCTCCGTACCCACATCGACAGCGGAAATCGCTGAGGCAGTTGCGACAGCAGCTTCGGTGCCCGCGAGTGCCCAGCTGCCCACTCCTCATCCGGAGCCCGCGACAGAGCGGGAGCCCATCCAGCTCACTTCCGGTGAAGAGCTTACCGACACCATCACCGAGCAGCCGAACGATGTTGCGTCGCAACCGAGTCCGAGCGATGGATCGCCGCTGTTGACCCGGGTGCTCAAGCACATTCCCGGCACCTACGGCGACACCGGCATGGAGCCGCCGGAGTAGTCGAACTGCCGAATCGACGATCGGATGGTTTTGTCGCCGGTGCGGGTCTGACGGCGGACGCTGGCTGCAGCGCCAACCCCGCATCGGAGTGTCAACCGTTCTTGGGCCGAACCGCGCGAAAAGAAACGGTCACCTCGTCGGCGACCTGCAACGAGCCCATCAATAGCGAATAGGGCTTCACCCCGTAGTCGGACTGGCGAACCGTCGATTCGGCAGACATCGCCCAGGAGTCACCAAGATCCTCGGCGCGCAGGTCGATCACGTGCTGACGCGACTTGCCCCGGATCTGCAGCTGTCCGGTGAGGCGGTAACCGTCCTCGGTCTTGTCAATCTCTGATGCGCTGTACCGGATACCCGGAAAGCGACCGGCGTTGAGCGACTTCAGCGCATTTGCCCGGACCAGGGCCTTCTCCGGCCCGGACAGGCTCTTGACACCACCCTCGCCGCGCAGCACCTCCAGCGAATCCACTTCCACGGCAAGCTCTGCGGTGGCGGGTTCATCAGCCACCCAGCTCACCGTGGCCTGCCAGCGAGTCATAGCGATGGTGAGCCGATGGCCCATTCGGGCGGCTCGCCCCGCGACACCGGTAAGAACGATCAACTCACCGCCGGATGGGTCCAGCGTCCACACCGTGTCGCTCACGTCACGACTCTATTAGACCTCACACGCGTCGATACGACACCCTCGACACCATCGAGGAACTATCCGGTCAACCAACCGGCGGCCACGACGACGGTCGCGGCCGCCGCTTCACCTTGCCTATTTGACAAATAGACGTACATATCAAGTCGGCGCCGTATTCACATGGTGAGGACAGTGCGATAGCGTGTCCGTCCCTGCTCCATCGCCGCGTAACCGTCCGCCGCATGCGAAAAGGGCATCTCCTCGAGTCAATGTGCGACAGGGCATTTCGTCGACGCGGTGCTGTGATAGTCGACCTGCCAGTGCTTGATTCCGTTCAGCCAGCCCGATCGCAGCCGTTCGGGTTTGCCAGTCGACGCCAAGTCGGGCACGGCGTCGGCGATCGCATTGAACATCAAGTCGATGGTCATCCGAGCCAGGTTGGCCCCGATGCAGTAGTGCGCGCCGGTGCCGCCGAACCCCACGTGCGGATTGGGACTGCGCAGGATGTTGAAGGTGAACGGGTCGTCGAACACCTCTTCGTCGAAATTGGCTGAGCGGTAGAACATCACCACCCGCTGACCCTTCTTGATCCGCACCCCGGACAGTTCGTAGTCCTGCAGCGCGGTCCGCTGGAACGAGGTGACCGGGGTGGCCCACCGCACGATCTCGTCGGCCGTGGTGGCGGGACGCTCCCGCTTGTACAACTCCCACTGGTCGGGAAAGTCGGTGAACGCCATCATGCCCTGGGTGATGGAGTTGCGGGTTGTCTCATTACCGGCAACGGCCAGCAGAATGACAAAGAAGCCGAACTCGTCCTCGGAGAGCTTGTGGCCGTCGATGTCGGCCTCGACGAGCTTGGTGACGATGTCCGGCCCCGGGTTTTTGGCCCGGTCAGCCGCCATTTGCATGGCGTACATGATCAGTTCGACCGAGGCGGTGATGGCGTCATTGCTGGCGAACTCGGGATCCTGGTCGCCCACCATCTGGTTCGACCAGTGGAAAAGCTTCATCCGGTCTTCCTGGGGCACGCCGAGCAACCCGGCGATGGCCTGTAACGGCAGTTCGCAGGACACCTGCTCGACAAAGTCGCCGGAACCCTGCGCCGCCGCGGCCTCGACGATGCGCCGGGCGCGCTCGTTGAGCTCGTCGCGCAGCCGCTCGACGGCCCCCGGCGTGAAGCCGCGGGAGATGATCTTGCGCAGCCGGGTGTGCTGTGGGTCGTCCATGTTGAGCAGGACGAACTTGCCTCGCTCGATCTGCTCGGCGACCGTGCCGTCTTTGTAGCGTGGCAGCGCAGTCTTTTGCAGGCTGGAGAAGACGTCACTGCGGCGCGAGATCTCTTTGACGTCTTTGTGTTTGGTCACCACCCAATAGCCGCCGTCATCGAAGCCGCCGCAGCCGATCGGCTGCTCGTTCCACCAGATCGGCGCGCATCGGCGCATCTCGGCCAGTTCTGCCACCGGCAGGCGCTCGGCATAGATGTCTGGGTCGGTGAAGTCGAACCCGGGGGGCAGGTTGGGTACCGGCTTGGCTGCTGGTTTGGCCGCTGACTTGGCTGTTGACAAGGCCCACTCCTCAATATGAACTCTGCTAGTGGTCGTCTACTGCCAATAATCCATTGCTCCACCTGAGATGGGAAGCATTGATGCAACGTGGCGAGGGCCGAACTGCAACGTGTTCAGCCGGCCCTGGTCTACAGCCGCGGATGCGTCCGGTCGGGCTACCGCGTCGTTCCCGGTGAGTTGTGATGCCGACCGGTCGGGCAAGCGTCCGGCGGGCGGGGGAGCGGGCTGGCATGAGCGACGGATGCCGGCTGACTATCGGCGCCAGTGTGGTGGTTCGCCCACGATCAGCGGCTCGTGAGGAATTCCCTGGTCACCTGCCCTGCATCGACAAGGTCGCGTGGGTCGCGGCGGCTGTTGTGGGCTACGCCACAGTCGTTATGCTGTGGTGACATTAGCCGGTGCTGCAGGGCATGAAGGGGTCGACATGATTCGGGAACTGCTGACCACCGCCGCGATCGCCGGGGCCGCGATCGGCCTGGCACCGGTCGCCGGCGCCGACAACGGGCGTTACGAAGGTGATGTGCCCGGGATGAACTATGACGCCTCGTTGGGAGCGCCGTGTGACAATTACGAGCGCTTCATCTTTGGCCGCGGCACCAGCGGACAGGCCGAAGCCTGTCATTTCCCGCCACCGAACCAGTTCCCGGCAGCCACCACCGGTTACTGGGTGATCTCCTACCCGCTGTACGGGGTGCAGCAGGCGGGTGCCCCCTGCCCGGGTCCGCAGGCGGCGGCGCAGACGCCGGACGGCCTGCCGATGTTGTGTCTGGGGGCGCAGGGATGGCAAGCCGGGTGGTTCACCGGGGCCGGGTTCTTCCCGCCCGAAGGATGATCGGTTGATCTAGTGCGATGACGACCGACCGCCAGCCAGCTGAGTCTCCGATGCCACGATGGTTGCGGCTGGTCCTCGCGTCGGATCGGGCGGGCTCGGCGTGGTACGTCGGGACCGGTTTCTTCTTTGCACCGGTGCTCGCCCTGGTGTCACCGTGGCCAGCGGTCACCGCGGTCCTGTGGTGGATCATCGCGCTGGCGGGGTTATGGCTGGGACTGCTCGGCATCGCGATGGCAGTCGGGCTGGCACGCGTATTGCAGTCCGGCGACGAAATTCCGGAGCACTACTGGCGCACGCTGGTCGACTACTGACCTGGGAACTGATGCCCCTTGTGGGGTCTACAGTCGTAGCAAGCATCCCGTCAACGAATTAGGAGCCTCCGATGGCCATCAATCCCAAAGATGCAGTCGACGCA
Organism: Mycobacterium pseudokansasii; assembly: GCF_900566075.1. NCBI lineage: Bacteria > Bacillati > Actinomycetota > Actinomycetes > Mycobacteriales > Mycobacteriaceae > Mycobacterium > Mycobacterium pseudokansasii. Next base: position 3,279,107 of record NZ_UPHU01000001.1, read on the forward strand.
GCCAAGGACATCGCGACCAACGCCGTCGAGAAGGCGTCGGACATCGTCGAAAACGCCGGCGACATCATCCGCGGCGACATCGCCGGGGGCGCCAGCGGCATCGTGCAGAGCTCGATCGACATCGCCACTCACGCGGTCGACAGGGTTAAAGAGGTATTCACCGGCAAGGACGACGACCTGGATTAGCCGAGGATTAGCCGGTGCTTGGGCGTCTCAGGGCGTCTCAGACGGTCGCGGCGGCGTTGAGCTCGTCGAGCCGGTTCGTTGCCTCGAGGTACTCCTGCACCCACCGCTGGATGACGGTAGCGGTCTTCTCGACCTTGGTGAACTGACCGACGACCTGCCCGATGGGATTGAACGCGACGTCGACGCTCTCGTTCGGATACTTGTTGGTGGCTCGCACCGCCATGCCGGACACCATGTACTGCAACGGCATGCCGAGCGGCTTCGGGCTGTCCGGCTGCTCCCAGGCCTCGGTCCAGTCGTTGCGGAGCATGCGGGCAGGCTTACCGGTGAACGACCGGCTGCGCACGGTGTCACGACTGGTCGCCTTGGCGTAGGCCGCTTGCTGAACCGGGGTGTTAGCGGCCTCCTCGACCATCAGCCACTGCGAGCCGGTCCAGGCCCCCTGGGCACCCAGGGCCAAGGCTGCCGCGATTTGTTGACCGGTGCCGATGCCGCCGGCCGCCAGGACCGGTAACGGCGCGACCTCCTTGACCACCTGCGGCCACAACACGATCGAGCCGACCTCACCGCAGTGCCCGCCGGCCTCCCCACCCTGGGCGATGATGACGTCGACGCCGGCATCGGCATGCTTTCGGGCCTGTGAGGGCGAGCCGCACAACGCGGCAACCTTGCGTCCCGCGTCGTGAATGTGGTTGATCATGTCGACCGGCGGGGTGCCCAGGGCGTTGGCGATCATTGCCACCTTCGGGTGCTGCAGCGCCACCTCGACCTGAGGGGTGGCCGTCGCCTCGGTCCAGCCAAGCAGCTGCAAGCTTTCCTCGTCGCCGTCCTCGACCGGCACACCATGATCAGCGAGGATCTTCTTGGCAAAATCCAGATGCTCCTGGGGCACCATCTTGCGCAACGTCTCGGCCAGTTCCCCGGCGGACAGGTGCGAGTCCATGCCCTCGTACTTGTTGGGAATGACGATGTCGACGCCGTAGGGATGGTCGCCGATGTGCTCGTCGATCCAGGTCAGTTCGATCTCCAGTTGCTCGGGAGTGAAGCCGACGGCGCCGAGGACGCCGAACCCGCCGGCTTTGCTGACAGCGACAACCACATCGCGGCAGTGGGTGAATGCGAAGATCGGAAACTCGATGCCAAGTTGGTCACATATGGCGGTATGCATGCCTGCTCCTGGGCCCCTCGCCGAATTGAAACGTGTTCTAGTTTAGTACGGGTGTTGCCGACGCGGCCAGCAAGGTGGCGCACGTGGCGACTAGGGCCCTTCAGCGGGGGCCCTTCCAGGAGGCGATGCTGTATGCCAACCACAGGAGCAGGAACACCAGCATGCAACCGACGCAGACGAGGTGATCCCGGCAGATGGCTCGCGCGAGGCGGGTCTGTTCGACAGGGCTATCGACGCGCTTTCCAAGTCGAACCGCGCAGGGAACCGTGTGCACGGCAGCCAGCCCGACCGGGATACCGGCGAGAACGGCCGAGGCCGCCAACAACCAACCGGGCTCGGGACCGCGCACGGCCTCGAACCCCAGTCCGCTCAACAAGATCACCATCACCAGCGCGATCAATCGACTCATCGGACGCGATGTGGTCGTCGCGCGATGGTAATAGCCGGCGATGGATGCCAGCACCGGCTCGGGTAGTTGGGCGCTCGGTCGTCGGTACCGCAGAACCTGGACGTCGAAAATCAAGTCCATCCACAAGACAGCAAACAAGAACCCGCCGCAGGCCGTGAGTAACGGGGCCACGACGCTCATTCACCTCCCATTGGCAACCGGCGCCGGCCATTACGCCAATCATTATTTCGCGTGCCCGGTTGCGACGTAGTCGAACAGCTTCTCGTACCGCGATGTGCCGGGAGTAGCCTGGCCCGTCATGGGCCGGGTGGACAACAAGGTTGCACTGATCAGCGGTGGTGCTCGCGGGATGGGGGCCTCCCATGCCCGGTTGCTCGTCACCGAGGGCGCCAAGGTGGTGATCGGTGACATTCTCGATGAGCAAGGCCGGGCACTGGCCGGCGACTTGGGCCCCGCGGCACGCTACGTGCATCTGGACGTGACCCAACCGGGGCAGTGGACGGCGGCCGTCGAAACGGCGGTGGGGGAGTTCGAGAAGCTCGACGTCCTTGTCAACAACGCCGGGATCATCAACTACGGTCCGCTCAAGACTTTCGACCTGACCAAGTGGCAACAGATCCTCGACGTCAATGTCACCGGCACCCTGTTGGGCATCCAGGCTGTTATCGACCCGATGATCGCTGCCGGCGGCGGCTCGATCATCAACGTCTCATCCATCGAGGGCCTGCGCGGAGCGGCATGGGTGCACGGGTATGTGACGTCGAAGTGGGCAGTGCGTGGCCTGACCAAGTCCGCAGCATTGGAGTTGGCGCCCAACAACATTCGGGTTAACTCCATCCACCCGGGACTTATCCGCACCCCGATGACCGCAAAACTGCCCCAGGACATGCTCCACATCCCGCTCGGACGCCCCGGAGAACCCGAGGACGTGTCGACGTTCGTGCTGTTCCTGGCCAGCGACGAGTCGTCATATGCCACCGCCGCCGAGTTCGTCATAGACGGCGGCGTGGTCGCCGACGTTTCGCACAAGCAGTAGCGGGCCGTCACCCGGCGTTGAGGGCGGTGGCGTTGTCCCATTTGTCGAGGCGGGCCAGGAAGAACGCTTCGGCCTCGTCGAAGCTGATGTTCTCGTCGGGGGCGATGCGGGCAACGACATCGGCGTAGACCCGGGCGGCGTGCGGGTCGACGAAGTCCCATTGGCCCAGCGGCCATTCCGCACTCAGATAGCCTGCCGCCGAATACGCCTGGTACAACGGCGTTCCCGGATACGGCGTGATCTTGCTGAGGAACTTGAAGGGATGCCGGTATTTGGTTGCCCGCAGCAGGCGGGCGGTTTCACGTAGCTCCTCGGGACGCACCGTGGGGTGAAACATGATGGTCCCGGGGATCACGTCAATTCCCAACTGCTGCAACGCGTTGATGGTGTCGGCGGCGTCTTGGCCACGGTTGAGGATCTGCTTGCGGTAAGCGCGCAGCTGATCGTAGGAACCGGTCTCCAACCCGACAAACACCCGCCGCAAACCCGCCCGGTACAACTGCTTGAACACCTCGAGGTCGACCACCGAATCCAACCGGATATCGATCATGAAGTTGACATCGATACCCCGGCCAATCATCGCCGAGGCAAACTCGACCGCACGCTGCTGCGAACCAGGATGCTTGGACACAAACAAATCATCGGTAATCGACAAAAACTTGACATCGAAATCCGAGACCAAATAACCGATCTCGTCAACAACCGCATCCACCGACTTAACCCGATAACTGGTGCGGCCCAACATCGCCGACACCGCCCCCGTCCCGCAAAACGTGCACCGATACGGACAACCCCGGGTGGTAAACACCGACGCAGCAAAACCATCGCCGAGCACCGTCGGCAACTCCTCACGAGCCGGCCACGGCAATTCGTCCAGATCAACCAACCCCGACGGCGAGCACACGATCCGGCCCTGCTCGTCACGGCGCGCCAGCCCCGCAATACCCTCTACCCCAGCACCATTGACCACCGCCAAGGCCAACTCGGTAAACGCCACCTCCCCATCACCGACCACCACAAAATCAAAGCAGTCATACTCACCCAGAATGCGCTCATAGTTCAGCGTGGCAATCACATTGCCCAACGCGATCTGCACACCCTCCCAGCACTGACGCGCCCGCCGAGCCAACCACAACACCTCGGCAAAAGTGTCGATACACGAAAACCCCACCAACCGCGGCACACCCGAGACCGCCACCGCGGCCTGCATCGCCTGCCACGTCTGCTCCACACCCTCATGCCCGGCCACCAAACCATTGACCGTCACGACCTCAAGCCCACGCCTCTTGGCGTACGCCTTGATCGACATCATCCCCAAATGCTCCATCGGCATCGACGAATACACCCACGGACCCCAAAGTTTTTGTGCGCCGACATAGGATCGCCCGTTGCCACGAACCCCGGCAGGATTGACCAACAAAACCGTCACGCCACCACCCGACCCACACCGACGAGCACCCGTTCGCTCCCGGCCGCCGCGACGCCAGCCACCCACGCGCTTCTTGGCAGCGCAATCTCAGCCATGCGAGCCTGCGCGAGAGTTGCCGACGTTCCCCGTCATTGCTGTGCGGATGGTGTTTCGACGAAGTGGACCGCCCGGCCTGGTTCGACAACTTCCGCCTGGCCCTGCCATGAACACTCCTCGACATACCGTTCGAATATCACGGTTGTCAGACGAGAGTCCGGGTCAATCTGAATGATCTTGGCTACGTTCAGATTATCTGTCAGCCGGGGGACCTCGACTGTCTGCCAGATGTTGTCGGGGCGCACATCACATCCCACCACCGCGGTTACCGTCCCACTACAGTTATCGGCGTATGCCCTGGCCGCGTCGTGCCAAAACCGGACCAGTTCCGGGTCACACTTATTCCATCCCGGAATTGGCTGCATCCCATTTCGTTCCAGCAGCATTTTCAGCGTGGTGCCGTTCGCCTCACCCGCCAGCCGTTCGGCGATTCTCGAACCGTCCGGCCCGACGCTCACTCCCCGCGCGTCAAGACCCGACCAATAGTAGGCCGCATCAGGATCCGTCTTTGTCAATTCCACCAGCTCGTCGTATGACGGCAAACTGCCCGGCAGATAGAAGTTGCCATCGACTATGAGACCATCGGTTGAATTGCAGAATTCATGTGGTGTCCCGTCCTTGCTCAGGCCATCTCTGTGTCGGAGACGGCCCTCGCTGCCCGAGCCGGCGGTTGTCGGGCAGCGCGCCGCACTTTCCGTCGTCCACGCCTCACCCGGCGTGCCGAACAGCTGGTCTATTTCGGCAAGCACACTTTCGGCATAACACCCGAACTCAGCCGTCCGCTCGACCGCGTCGACCATTGGGGCCGGATCGGCCGCGAACGGCTCAACCATGGCCGACCTCGCGCAAACCCCGCGCGGACCCCGTCGCGTTGATCTGACAAGCGACACCGACGTTCCCGATCGACGTCCGCGAAATCGGCAAACCCGGCGGCAGCGTCAACGACCTTGCGTCGTCCGGTCCGGGCGGTCCGATGGGCCCACATCCTTCGGACGCAGCAGCACACGACGATTCCGCGAAACTCCGCATATTCGCGGCTTCCGCGCGCACGGTGTACTCAGCGTCCATCGCGGCACAGCGTATCGAGGGTCCCGGGTGCTCGCAATTGTTGCGCCACTTGCGCCAAAGCCGCCAATGCCCCCGCGGCCGATTCGTTGCCTCAATCCGCAGAGGCATACCCGCTTTCGGGCCTCGTCGATCGGGTCGCCGATCCCTTGGCCATTTGGCCGTATCAGAATTCCTCGTGGTGCTCAGTATCGAGTCCGAGGGTCGGAAGTATCAGCCCGAATAGGTCGCTTCAGTACATTTGGCGTGGACTCGTCACTCCAGCGCGGGGTGACACCGTAGCCCGTTCGCGAAATCGAGGGCACCCTGCCCGATGCTCCCGACCCTCGCTGCGAGTAACTGCTTGCTCGAACGCGCCATAGCGCCGCGAGATCCCCTTGATCGGCTACCGGGCGTCGGGGTAGCGTGATGCCGGACAATTACGAAACGCTCGGTATCGTAATTGGATCGTACGAAAGGATCGGCTTCGATGCGCAGCGGGTACGCCGGCCTGCCCTTCACCACCTCGACCCCGGAGATCGCGTCCGCGCTCGAGGACGTCAGCATCCCGACACTGTTGCTGTCGCTGGTGCACATCACCGGCGACTGCCGTTTTATTCGTGACTTCAAGCCGATGGGGCTCTTCCTCAACGAAGTCCAGGGGTTTATGTCCGAGGAGGACAAGGCCCGCGCCCGCGCCGAAGCCTTGGCGGTGATCTCGCAGTATCGTGACCGCGGCTGCCCCGAACCCGAGCCGCTGAGCATCGACCTGATCCGAAAAATGATGGATTGGGCGGCCTGCGAACACGTTGCCGACGACTACCTGCCCCTGGTACTGGAAGAGATGGACCTCGACGGGGTCGATCCACGCCGGCCCGCCCCCATCCCGTCCGAGCGCGCCGCCCAGCTGCCGGTCGTCGTCATCGGCTGCGGCGAATCCGGCATTCTGGCTGGAATCCGGTTGAAACAGGCAAACATTCCTTTCACCATCATCGAGAAGAACGCCGGCCCCGGCGGAACATGGTGGGAGAACACCTATCCCGGAGCCCGTGTGGACGTGGCGAACCATTTCTATTGCTATAGCTTCGAACCCAACAATGACTGGACACATTTCTTCGCCGAACAGTGGGAGCTGCGAGACTATTTCACCCAGGTGATGGACAAGTACGGCGTGTCCGGCCAGGTGCGCTGGGACACCGAGGTCCTGGCCGCCGAGTGGCGCGACGACGACGGCATGTGGACGGTTTCGTTGCGGTCGCCCGACGGCCAGACCACCGTGAACGCGCGGGCCGTCATCACCGCGGTCGGTCAGCTGAACCGACCGCATATCCCGCCATTCGATGGTGCCGGCACGTTCGCCGGACCGTCGTTTCACTCCGCGGCCTGGGACCACTCCGTCGACGTGACCGGCAAACGGGTCGCGCTGGTCGGGGCGGGCGCCAGCGGCTTCCAGATCGCGCCGGCGATCGCGGGCGACGTCGAGCGTCTCACCGTCTTCCAGCGCACCGCGCAATGGATGTTTCCCAACCCGATGTACCACGATTGCGTCGGCGACGGGGTCCGCTGGGCGATGCGGCACCTACCGTTTTATGGCAGGTGGTATCGGTTCCTGCTGCTGTGGCCGGGAGCCGATAAGGGACTCGACGCGGCGCGTGCCGACCCGGATTACCCCGATCAGGACTATGCCGTCAGCGAGATGAACGCCGCGGCGCGGATGATGTTCAGCCAGTGGATTACCAGCCAAGTCGGCGACGACCATGAGCTGTTGGCGAAGGTGATGCCCGACTATCCCGCCACCGGTAAGCGGACACTGCAAGACAACGGCAGCTGGCTGCAGACCTTGCAACGGGACAACGTCGAACTGGTGCGCACGCCGATCCGGCGAATCACACCCGGCGGCATCGTCACCCAAGACGGTCAGCCATACCCCGTCGACGTCATCATCTACGCGACCGGGTTTCGTCACACCGACGTGCTGTGGCCGCTGAAAATCCTCGGCCGCAACGGGATTGACCTGCGCGACAGCTGGGGCAGCCGACCTTATGCCTATCTTGGCATCACGGTTCCGGAGTTTCCCAACCTGTTCCTCATCTACGGGCCCGGCACTCATCTGGCCCATGGCGGTAGCCTGATCTTCCAGTCCGAACTCCAGATGCGCTACATCAATCTGTGTCTGCAACACCTGATTGCCGCCGACGTACATTCGATGGAGCCGACGGCTCGAGCCGCCGCTGACTGGCATCAGCGTACGCAGGCCGAAATACAGCAGATGGTGTGGTCACATCCGGACGTCAAACACTCTTACTTCAAAAACGCCGACGGGGAAATCCATACCGTCAGCCCGTGGCGGCTCAGCGAGTACTGGGCGGCGGTGCGAGAACCGGACTGGTCTCAATTCATTCTGCGACAAAGAAAGTGAGCACCCCGACATGCGCACGGTAGTCATCGACGGGCCGGGAAGAATCCGCGTCGATACACGTCCGGACCCGACGCTTACCGGACCCGACGGCGTCATCGTCGCCGTGAGCGCCGCCGGTATCTGCGGTTCCGATCTGCACTTCTACGACGGCGACTATCCACTGGCCGAACCGGTCGCCCTCGGTCACGAAGCGGTCGGCACCGTCGTCGAAGCCGGACCGCAGGTGCGTTCCGTCACGGTTGGTGACCAGGTCCTGGTGTCCTCGGTGGCCGGCTGCGGCGGCTGCGAGGGGTGCGCTACCGGCGACCCGGCGATGTGTCGTTTGGGCCCACAGATTTTCGGCTCCGGCGCGCTGGGCGGCGCGCAGGCCGACCTGCTGGCAGTACCTGCCGCCGACTTCCAGGTGCTCAGGGTTCCCGGCGGGATCACCACCGAACAGGCGCTGCTGCTCACCGACAATCTCGCCACGGGTTGGGCGGCCGCCCGCCGGGCCGACATACCGTTCGGCGGCACGGTAGCGGTCATCGGCCTGGGCGCGGTGGGGCTATGCGCGGTGCGCTCCGCATTCCTCCATGGCGCGGCAACGGTTTTCGCTGTAGACCGAGTCGAAGGACGCTTGCGCCGCGCCGCGGGATGTGGCGCCACACCCGTCGACTCGCCGGCGGCGGAGACCGTTCTTGCCGCCACCGGTGGCCGTGGCGCGGACGCGGTGATCGACGCCGTCGGCACCGACGCGTCCATCACCGACGCGCTGACCGCGGTGCGGCCCGGCGGCACCGTCTCGGTCGTCGGGGTCCATGATCTGCGGCCGTTCCCGCTTCCGGCCCTGGCTTGCCTGTTGCGCAGCATCACGCTGCGACTGACGATTGCGCCGGTGCAGCGCACCTGGGCGGAGTTGATCCCGCTGCTTCGGTCGGGCCGCCTCGAAGTCGACGGCATCTTCACCACGGCGCTGCCGTTGGACGAGGCGGCCAAGGGCTACGCGATAGCGGGGTCCCGGTCGGGCGACGACGTGAAGGTCCTGCTCACCCCTTAGTAGCCGTGATGTATTGGGAGTGCATAAAACTGTCGATCTGCACGTCCACCTCCGGGGGCGTCATTCCGTAACCGGCCTGCAACTCGAGGGTGTTGCGGACGGGTCCGACGACCCACCCGCGGTCGGCCAGCCATTCTGCCGGGTTGGTCTTGTCGTCATAGCTGAGAGCCGAGAAGTCTACGTTCCCAGACAGATTGACCCCGGGGTGGGTCGCTTCCAGAGCGGCGAGCTGCTGGTGGTCAAGGCGTGTGCCCAGGGCGCCCACGGCCACTCGACTGCCGGGTGCCGACAGTTCGTCGATCCTTGCGAACAGCGCGTCTTGGGCTTCACCGGTCAGATACATCAACAGGCCTTCCATCGACCAGGCGCTGGGCTGTCGCGGATCGAAGCCGGCCGTTTTCAGCTGTTTCGGCCAGTCGGTGCGCAGGTCGGCGGCTACCTCGGTTCGGTGGGCTTTGGGCTCGGCGTCTCGCTGGGCCAGGACGCGCGCTTTGAATTCCAGGACCTTGGGCAGGTCGATCTCGAAAACTGTTGTCCCGGATGGCCACTCAAGCCGGTAGCTGCGTGAGTCCAGGCCGGCGGCGACGATCACCGCCTGACGGAGTCCCGCGTCGGCGGCCGAGCGGAAGAAGTCGTCGAAGAATCGGGTCTGCACGCCATAGAGGCGGGGGAAGGCCGTCTGGTCGCCGGAGGTTACCGGGTTGGCAAGCAGCTCGCTCAAATAGGGGTCCCCGGACGCGTCGACGCACTGTTTGGCGTATTCGTCGTGGACCAGCGGGTGTGGGCCGACGGCATGCAGCGCGCGCCATCCCGCCACCAGCAACGCGGTGTAACCCACGCTACTGACGATGTCCCACTGGTCGTCGTCGGAGCGAAGCGATCCGAATTCAGGTGTTGTCACGGGCCGTCCTCTCGTGTCACAGCTCCAGCATTACCGTCACTGGGCCGTCATTGACCAAATCCACGTGCATGTGCGCGCCGAAGACCCCGGTTTGCACGTGTGCGCCAAGGCCTCGCAACGCTTCGGCGAACACCGCCACCAGCGGCTCGGCCACAGCGGCCGGTGCGGCGGCGTTCCAGGAGGGCCGCCGGCCTTTGGCCGTATCCGCATAGAGGGTGAACTGGCTGACCACCAAGATCGGTGCGTCGACGTCGCAAGCGGACTTCTCGTCGCTGAGAATCCTTAAGGTCCAAAGCTTTTCGGCGAGCCGCTGCGCCTTGTCGGGATCGTCGGCGTGGGTGACGCCGACGAATGCCAGCAGGCCCTGCGGCTCCGGCCGGATGACGCCGACGACCTTGCCGTCGACTACCACCGCCGCCGATGAGACCCGCTGGACCAGAATCCGCATGGAGTTCGATGCTGCCAGGACGGCTTTGACCGCGAACGCGCTGGGTAGTCTCGTCGTATGTCGGTGCTGGTCGCGTTTTCCGTCACTCCACTGGGCGTGGGCGAGGCTGTCGGCGAGATTGTGGCCGAAGCGGTTCGGGTGGTCCGTGATTCCGGCCTGCCCAACGAGACGGATTCGATGTTCACCGTGATCGAGGGAGATACCTGGGAAGAAGTGATGGCGGTAGTGCAGCGCGCGGTGGAGGCGGTGGCCGCTCGTGCGCCACGGGTGAGCACGGTGATCAAAGCGGATTGGCGTCAGGGGGCGGTCGATGCGATGACCCGAAAAGTCGCGTCCGTGGAACGCTATCTGTCACCTTGAGTCTGCACGGCCGCGGTGAATGCGCGCTCGGCGGCGTCGCCGTGGACCGCGAACACAATGCGCTCGAGGGAAGCCGCGTGGTGCCGACGAACCGTGTCGACCATCAGTCGTGCCGCCTCGTCAACCGGGAATCCGCCTACGCCGGTGCCGAATGCCACCAGGGCCAGCGAACGGCAGCCCAGCTCGTCGGCCTTGCGCAGGGTCGATGCGGTGGCGCGGCTGATGATCTCGGCTGAGGTCGGGCCGCCGAGTTCCATCGTCGCCGCGTGGATGACGTAGCGCGCCGGCATCATGCCCGCGGTGGTTTCGACCGCTTCCCCAAGCCTTAGGGGCGCCTTCTCGTTTGATTCGCGCTGCACTTCCGGTCCGCCGGCGCGCGCTATCGCCGCGGCGACGCCACCGGCGTGGCGAAGCTGGGTGTTGGCCGCGTTGGTGATCGCGTCGAGTTCGAGCTTGGTTACGTCGGCCTGAAGTACCTCTAAGTCGATCATTCACACATTCTCGCGCGCCGCGCACCGGCAATCACCCACCGAGCGCCACGAGCAGATCCGGTCGAAAGGGCTGCGATGACGGCACCGGTATGCAGGCAACGCACGATGCGTATCAGCCCAGCTGCGCGGACCGGCCGCGTCGACAACCTTGTCGGGCCGCCGGTCGGCAACGTCACAAATCCCGCGCGGCATATGCGCGACGGCGCGCCCATGAAATTTCCACCGAAACCTGAAATCTCGGAGTGTGTTGTGCGTACGGTATGAGTTCCTTCGGGGGTCGACGGATGCGCCCCGTCTGCGACCGGCCGCAGTTGCCCCGCAAGTCATGGCGAACCGTCAGCTAGGTCGAGTAGTTTGACTCGAGCGTAGAAACCAGGCGCGTTGCGGAAAGGCAGACAAATGGCTCTTCGTCCTATCCCAGCACCGGCCCTACGCGCATGAACGCCGATACGCCCTCGGAGGGTTCGCCCGGCCAGCCCGGCCAGCCCGGTGAACCCGGCCAGCCCGGTGAACCCGGCCAGCCGGGCGGTCCGGGCGGGGCAGGCGGCCAAGGCGTTGCCGGCGGAGCCGGGGGGAGAGGTGGCGCCGGAGGTCGAGGCGGACAAGGTGGCCGCGGCGGTGCCGGCGGGCCGGGTGGCCACGGCGGCCCGGGTGGCCAAGGCGGTCGGGGCGGTGACGGCGGCATGGGCGGAGCACCAGGCCCCGGCGGTCAGCCCGGTCAGGGCGGGGCGGGCGGCCCCGGTGGCGCCCCCGGCGCGGGCGGGCAGCCGGGCCAACCCGGGCAGCCGGGCCAACCCGGCGAACCAGGCCGACCGGGCAACTAGCACCCCGCCGGACGCCTGCGTCCGACTCTGGGGCGGGCAGCGGATCGGCCACATTGTCGCGTAGTTGGTAACCGGTTGGCACCGACGTACTTTCAACACCGCGATCTCCGGTACGTAGGCTCATTCCGGTGAGCGCACGCGCGGGCATCGTCGTTACCGGAACCGAAGTCCTCACCGGACGAGTGCAAGACCGCAATGGCCCCTGGATCGCCGATCGGCTGCTGGAGCTGGGGGTCGAACTGGCTCACATCACCATCTGCGGCGACCGCTCCGCCGACATCGAGGCGCAACTGCGCTTCCTGGCCGACCAGGGCGTGGACCTGATCGTCACCAGCGGCGGCCTGGGGCCGACGGCCGACGACATGACGGTCGAAGTGGTGGCCCGGTTCTGTGGCCGCGAGCTGATGCTGGACACCGAGGTCGAGAACACCATCGCCAACATCCTCAAGAAGCTCATGGCCCACTTCAACCCGGGCGACTTCGAGGCCGTCCGGGCCGCCAACCGCAAGCAGGCCATGATCCCGGCCGGCGCGCAGGTACTTGACCCGGTGGGCACTGCACCAGGTGTCGTCGTGCCCGGAAAGCCGGCGGTGATCGTACTGCCCGGACCGCCGCGCGAGCTACAACCTATGTGGCACAAGGCCATTCATACACCCGCCGCGCAAGAGGCGATCGCCGGCCGAACCGTCTACCGGCAAGACACGATCCGGATGTTCGGCCTGCCCGAATCCGGCCTTGCCGAGACCCTGCGGGCCGCCCAGGCATCCATCCCCGGCTACGACCGGCTCGAGATCACCACCTGCCTGCGACGCGGCGAGATCGAAATGGTCACCCGCTACGAGCCGCCCGACGCCGACGTGTACGGGCAACTGACCGTGCTGCTGCGGGACAAGCACGGCCAGCAGATCTATTCCGAAGACGGTTCCCAGGTCGACGATGTGGTCGCCCGGATGCTGGCCGGCCGCCGGATAGCCACCGCGGAATCCTGCACCGCCGGGCTGTTTTCGGCACGGCTGACCGACCATCCCGGTTCCTCGGACTACGTGGCCGGTGGCGTGGTCGCCTATTCCAACGGCGCGAAAACAGAACTACTCGGCGTCGACCCCGCACTGATCCAGACGCACGGCGCGGTGTCCGAACCGGTGGCCCGGGCGATGGCGGCGGGTGCGCTGCAACGCTTCGGCGCCGACACCGCTGTCGCGATCACCGGGATCGCCGGACCCGGCGGGGGAACGCAGGAAAAGCCGGTGGGAACGGTGTGCTTCACCGTGCTACTCGACGATGGCCGCACGGTTACCCGCACGCTGCGGCTACCCGGAAACCGGTCCGATATCCGCGAGCGCTCGACGACAGTGGCCATGCACCTGCTGCGGCGCACCTTGAGCGCCCCGTAGACTACGCGACTTGCGTTGGCAGAAGGGCACTTTCGGCAGTACCGAAGCGGACACCGGTGGCGTCCTTGCCGACCATGGCCAGGATCGCAACCATGGTCAGCACCGGTACGATCGTCGCCGCCAGCGCAAAGGGATACCCGTGCGACGCGGCCAGGTGTTCCTGAATGGGCAGGTTCAGTGCCGCCAGCAGGTTACCGAGCTGGTACGTCACACCGGGATACAGACCGCGAATGGCGTCCGGCGACATCTCGGTCAGGTGCGCGGGAATCACCCCCCAGGCGCCCTGCACACAGACCTGCATGAGGAAGGAACCAAGGCACAACATCGCCGCGGTGCGGGAGTAGGCGAACAGCGGCGCGATCGGCAACCCCAACACCGCGCAGAACGCAATCGTGTAGCGGCGGCCGAATCGCTGCGACAGCGTGCCGAACACCAGCCCGCCGATGATGGCGCCGACGTTGTAGACGACCGCGATCCAGCGGGCGGTCACGGTCGACAGCCCCGCCCCCTGGTCGGCGGTCGCGGTCAAGAAGGTCGGGTAGACGTCCTGGGTGCCGTGGCTCATCCAGTTGAAGGCGGTCATCAACAACACCAGATAAAAGAACCGGCGGATGATCGCGGCGTTGCCCAGCACGTCGCGAATTCGGGTTTTGGTGAGCCGCATCCGGTCCTGCGCGGCTTCCCACACCTCAGACTCCTTCACCCGGTAGCGGATGATCAGGCTGATCAGCGCCGGGATGATGGAAAGACCGAACAGCCAGCGCCACGACAGACCCAGCCAGTTCACCACCAGCAGGCAGGCCAGGGTGGCCAGCAGATAGCCGAACGCGTAGCCCTCCTGCAGCAGCCCGGAGAAGAACCCACGCCGACCGACCGGAACCTTCTCCATGGCCAACGCAGCACCCAGCCCCCACTCGCCGCCCATCCCGATGCCATACAGCAGGCGCAGGATCACCAGTACGGTGAAGTTCGGCGCGAAGGCGCACAGGAATCCGACCACCGAATACAACATCACGTCGACCATGAGCGGAATGCGCCGGCCGACGCGGTCGGCCCACAGCCCGAACAGCAGCGCACCCACCGGGCGCATGGCCAGGGTGGCGGTCGTGACGAATGCAACTTCAGTCTTGGTGTGGTGGAAGGTTTTTGCGATGTCGGCATAGACCAGCACCACGATGAAGTAGTCGAAGGCGTCCATTGTCCAGCCCAGGAACGCCGCAATGAACGAGTTTCGCTGGTCGACGGTCAGCCCCGGTGTTGTCACGTCAGCATCGTGCAGCACGGGTGCGATTCCGCGAACCTTGGGGTATGGCAAGCGCGCGAGTAACTTCGGGAACATGCGAATCATCGATGCCGACGGACACGTCGCCGAAAACCCGTCATTGGCCATCGAAGCACTCAAGCGCTGGCCGGAATACGTGCAACTCAGCAGCGACGGACGACCAGGGCTGCGGATCGAAGGCCGCAATTACCCGGAGGACACGGGACCCGGCGCGGGTTGCCCACCCCAGCACGGGATCACCACGGCAGGCGACATCCACACCGCGACCGCCGAGGGTGTCCTGGGTGACGCCGACCGCGATCACCTCGACACGATGGTGCTGTATCCCAGCCTGGGGCTGTGCGTGCCCAGCTTGGAAAACCCCGATTTCGCAGCGGGTTTCGCGCGTCTGTACAACAAGTGGATCGCCGATTTCTGCGCGCCGTCCAAGGGCCGGCTACGCGGCGTCGCCGTGACCCCGATCGAACACGGGCAGGTGGCCATCGACATCATGGCCGAGGCCAAAGACCTGGGACTGGTCGCCACCCTGGTTCCGCCGGCACTCAAGACGCGCAACCTCGACCATCCTGACCTCGACCCGTTCTACGCCGCCGCCGTTGAGCTGGAGATGCCGCTCGGGATCCACGGCGCCCCGGGTATCCACCTACCCAAGATCGGGGTGGACCGCTTCACCAACTACATCCAGGTGCACTGCATCAGCTTTCCGTTCGACCAGATGACCGCGATGACCGCGCTGGTTTCCGGCGGCGTCTTCGAACGCCATCCGCGATTGCGGGTCGCCTTCCTCGAGGCGGGTGCCGGCTGGGTTCCGTTCTTCATCGACCGCTTACATGAGCACTACGAGAAGCGCGGCGACTGGATCGAGGGCGGCTGGCGCCGCGACCCGCACGACTACTGGCGGGCCGGCAACATCTGGGTGACCTGCGAGCCCGAGGAGCCGATTCTGCCGGGTGTGGTCGACGTACTCGGCGACGAGTTCATCATGTTCGCCAGCGACTACCCGCACTGGGACGGCGAATGGCCGGAGAGCACAAAGCATCTGCGCACCCGGTCCGACATCAGCGAAGAGTCGCGGGAAAAGATCGGCGGCCGCAACGCCCAGCGCTTCTATGCGCTGAATTGATGGCAGGATCGGCGTATGGGCCCTTTTCTGGTTCGTGCGGCGTTGACGGGGTTTGCGTTGTGGGTGGTCACCCTGTGCGTTTCGGGGGTGCGCTTTGTCGGCGGTGATACGACGCTGCAGCGGGTCGTCATCATCTTCGTCGTCGCGGTGATCTTCGGATTGGTTAATGCGATCATCAAGCCGATCGTGCAATTCCTGTCGATCCCGCTGTACATCCTCACCCTCGGTCTTTTTCATATCGTGATCAATGCGTTCATGCTGTGGATCACCGCCCAGATCACCAAGGACACCACCCACTGGGGTCTACAGATCGACCATTTTTGGTGGAGCGCAATCTGGGCGGCGATCCTGTTGTCGATCGTGAGTTGGCTATTGTCGCTGCTGACTCGCCGCGCCGCGCGCAGCCGCAGTTAGCTGACCCGTCAGCGCGCCCGCCATCGCGGCGGTCGCTTCTCGGCAAAGGCGCGCGGCCCCTCTTTGGCGTCCTCGGTCTCGAAGATGCGGTCGCTGTGCCGGGTCTCGTTGTCGTATGCCGACTCCAGGTCAAGTGCCAGGCCTTCGACGGCGGATTGCTTTGTTGCCGATACCGCAAGCGGAGCGTTGGCGGCGATACGCGCGGCGTAGTCATAGGCGGTATCCATCAGCCGGTCGGCCGCAACCACGCGGTTGATCAGCCCCATGGCCAGCGCGCGCTGCGCGTCCACCAGGTCGGCGGTCAGCAGCAGTTCCATCGCTAACGCGTAGGGGATCTGGCGCGGCAGTCGCACGGTACTGCCGCCGCCCGCGAAGAGTCCGCGGTTGGGCTCCATCACCGCGAATCTCGCCTCGGGCACCGCCACTCGGATGTCGGTCAAGCCCAGCATTTCGAAGCCGCCCGCGACACACGTGCCGTTCACCGCTGCGACAACCGGCTTGTAGAGCGGGAACCGATGCAACACGGCATGGATGGCGTCGTCCTTGTTCCATCCTTCGGGCCGGGGACGATCACCGGTCAGCTCGGGGATGAACTTCTTGAGGTCGGCTCCGGTACAGAAGTCGTGCCCAACGCCGGTGACGACGGCGACCCAGGCATCGGCGTCATCGCGAAAGGCGGCCCAGGCGTGGGCGAGGTCGCGGAAATGCGCCATGTCCAGAGAGTTGCGCGCCTCGGGCCGGTTGATTGTGATGGTGACAATGTGGTCGAGGTGGTCATGCAGCGTGTAATCGATGCTCACCGCGTTATTGGCCGGTTTCTCCTAGCAGTAGCAAGCTTGATCCGGATACAAGCGTGATCCAGATAGTAGTGATGTCGCCGCGCCCGGTGGCTCGCACAGCCAAGAACGTGCCCGCCGCCATGAATTGCGCAAAATTTGGTATTGGACATCCTTCTATTTCAGGATCTGTTACACATATGCTTACTACCACTGTGAAAACAGGGCACTCCTAGCCACGACGATCACCCGCGCGCCTTCCCGCAGCCAGGACGGCAGCACTTAGCACCACACGACGGACGGGACGTTGCACAAGATGGACACTGTCGCGCTCGGAGCATCCTCCGGTCCCGCGAGCACGCGGCTGAGTTTGCAACTAGGTGACGCGCAAAGCGGTCTACGGGCAGTCACCGAATCTACCGGCTCGGCTGTAGTGGTCCACGTCGGCGGCGACATCGATGCCAGCAACGAGACAGTCTGGCAACGGTTGGTGACCCGCAGCGCCGCCATTGCCATCGCGCCGGGTCCGTTCGTCATCGACGTCAGAGACCTCGAGTTCATGGGGTCGTGCGCGTACGCCGTGCTGGCGCAGGAATCGGTGCGGTGCCGCCGTCGTGGCGTGAACCTGCGGCTGGTCAGCAACCAGCCGATCGTGGCCCGCACCATCGCCGCGTGCGGCCTGCGTCGCCTGCTGCCGATGTACACCTCGGTCGAGAACGCGCTGGCGCCGCCGGCCTGACACTCATTGCGCGCCGACGAGGCGCGCCACGTCGCGCGCACATCCCCACGACAGCGTTACTCCGTTGGCGCTGTGACCGTAGTTGTGAATACACCGCGCCCGGCCGAGCGCCTCGGATTCCACCCGCACCGATGGACGGTCGGGACGCAGCCCCGCGATCGTCTCGATCACCGCGGCCTGGCCAAGCCGCGGCTCGATCCGCCGGCAGCGCTGCAGGATCCTTTCGGTCACCGCGGGGTCCGCAGTCGTGTCCCAGCGGTCGGCGATGCTGATGCCGCCGCAGACCACGCGCCGCGGGTGGGGGAAGTAGCAGACCCATTCCGGGGCGTCGTTGCGTTCCAGAAATATCTGCTCCAGACCGGGATTGGTCATGACAACGTGCTGGCCGAACAGCGGCCGCATCGTGTCGTCGCCGGTCAGCTCTGCGGCGCCGAGACCGGCGCAGTTCACCACGATCGGTGCGGCGTCGGCGGCATCGGCCAGCGACCGCACCGGACGGATCTCGATCCCGCAGCCGGCCGCGGCCAACCGCTTGGTCAGGTAGTCAAGGTATTGGGGCATGTCGATCATGGGCAGCGTGGAGCAAAACCCCGCCGGAAAGCCCTCGGGTAGTTCGGCCGGATCGGCCGGCCGTAGGTCGGGGATCAACGCGACCTGCGGCGGCAGCGCCGCGCCCACGGGTACGTCACCGACAGTCAGGGCCGGTGCCATGCGAACTCCGGTGGCGGGGTCCTTGGCGAGTTCGCCGAACACGTGCAGTGATTCCGCCGTCCAAGCCAGCGTCTTGGCGACAGGTTCGGTGAATACCGGGCCCCACACGGCCCCGGCCACCGCCGAGGTCGTGTCCTGCGGCATCGCTGCGGTCCAGACGTGCACCGGCCATCCCGCTTCGGCCAGGCATAGCGCTGAGGTCAATCCGCTGACGCCAGCACCGATGACGACGACCTGTTGCACACGGTCAGCCACAGCAGCGTCACCCCGCCGTCAGGACTGTGGCACCCGTTCGCCGGTCGGGCCGAGCAGCCCATTGAGGATCGCCAGATCGGTTTGCAGCTGGGCGCCTGCCGCAGGCCCCGGAACTTCCGCCGGCGCAGTGCCCTCGCCGGTGATCTGCCAGGGCTGGCAACCGGATGTCCTGAATGCCTTGTCGGTCGGCTGGATCTGCACTACCTGCGGCTTCTTGCTCAGGGCATTGTCGAGCAGGGCGCCGTCGGGATTGCCTAACCGCTTCCAGTAGCAGGTGCCGTTACCCACAGGCCCGGCAGAGCTGTAGGTGCCCGGCGCGATGTCGGCGCCCACCGTATAGGTGCCGTCGTGATCGATGGTCGTCTTGGGCGCGGGAGGCGGTGCCGGCTGCGGGTCGGCAGCCGCCACACCAGCGGACCCGGCCCAGCCCGCGAGGATCAGCCCCCCGGCGAGAAATCCGGCAGCTGGCGCCTTCGAACTCATAGCTCAGCAGCCTACCGGGGCGGACAGCCAATTTCGAACCGCCGTCACGGTACGAATCACTCGCAACGGTGAGGACCGACCACGTGGCGCGTGTGGAATCGCGCGCAAGACCAGGGCACGACCGGCGATCGTCGTTTCCGTGAACGGGGGTTGGGGTATCCACCATGACTGCGGGCGCCTAGCGGGACCATGGTGGGCCGCAACGCAACTGGAGTCGACGACACAGGTGACGGGGTCGAGAGAGGGGAGGACATGATGCTGTGGCTTGCCGTGCTGCTCATTGTGGCGAGTGTGGCGTCGTTTGCCGTGGGCTTTGTGCTTGTCACGAACGGCACCGCGGTGGCGCCACGCCGCCGCGCCGACGAAGACCCCACCGGTATCAAGAGGGCCGCCTCGCGGGTGGCGTGGCCGGACGTATTCCGGCGAATGCCCAGTAGTTTCGCCGTCATGCTGGACGAAAACGCCGACCGCAGTGACCGGCTCGCGGCGGTTGGATCCCTCTGTGTGCTGATTGCCGTCCTGGCCTGGTGCATCGCCGTCTTGGCGTTGATCACCACCTTCGTGTGAGTCCGAAGTTAACGCAGCAGTTCCCGGGGCCGGAAGCCAAATCACGGGTCCAGTCGGGTGACCCGCCCGGCGTAACCCAGCGCATGCTCGTAGGTCTTGAGGTTGTCGCGCGAAATTGCCGCGTGCACTGGGCGTTCGAGGAAGAAGCGCAACAATGGGTTATAGGCGTGATAGGTCTCGTGGAACGTCAGTGTGGTGCTGCCGTCGGGCTGTTTGTCGAGTTGGTGATAGCCCTCGGCGCGCGACCACAGCGGCGCGCCGACGGCCACATATCGTGACAGCTCGTTGATCTTTGCCTCCGTGACGGTCTCGAACGACCGCCCCTTGCCACCGGACAGCAGGTACTTGGGCACCTCGAAAATGCAGGTGCGGACCAGACCTTCGCCGGCCTCGTCTCCCTCATGCAAAATTTCCATGCTGCCCGTCGGCCACCGGAGCACCCGCGGCCGCGGAGAATTCGGCGGCGCGGGCGGATGCAGCACCCGCCACACCTTGCTCGGGGGCGCGTCGACGTGAAATCGCACGGTGTAGGACTGCATCAGCTTTCTCCAATAGGCTGTTCCCAGGTATCCCAATACGTGATGGTCTCCACGGGCGGCCGCGCGGCCGGACGGAAGTCGGTGCCGACGGTGTAGGCCACCGGGAACAGCGCAGCCTGGGTGACCGTATCCGGGACACCGAGCACCCCGGCTACCTCTTTCTCCTTCGCCAGATGCATCGTCGTCCACACCGATCCCAATCCGCGGGACCGCAGCGCAAGCAGGAAGCTCCAGCCGGCCGGGATGATCGACGCCCAGGCCGACGCGGCGACCAGCCGGTTACTTTCGTCGATGCGCTGCTGCAGACAGGGAATGACATGCACCGGAACCCGGGCCAGCGTCTCGGTCAGGCCGAGCGCGCTGCGATACACCCGCTGGGTCTGCGGATCGGACGCGGTGGCCGCAACCCTGGCGAGATACTCGGCGCCGACGCTGCGGTAGATGTCGGCGATCGCGGCGCGCTTGTCGGCGTCGGTGATCACTAGCCAGCGCCAATCCTGGGCATTGCTGGCGGTGGGCGCCTGGGTGGCCAGCCGCAGGCACTCGAGAATCACCTCACGGCCGACAGGCCGGGTCAGATCGAGGCGTCGGCGCACCGACCGCGTGGTGGTGAGCAGCTCGTCGACCGAGGCTAGGTCCACGTGAAGTCCATTTGTGTCCTAGATGTCGATCGCGCAGGAGTGGTCGACCCCGAGCACTGTCAGCGAACGTCCCAGGCCCAGAAACACCGCGACGCACAGCGTCAGATCGAGGATTTCCGCATCGGAGAACGCTGCTCGCAGCCGCCCGAAGAATGCGTCGTCAAGCGACGCGTGGTCGGTGGCGAAGCGCTCGGCGAACTCGATGGCAAGGCGTTGGCGTGGCGTGTAGCCCGGGTAGCCGGCGTAATCCGCGACGTGGTCGTAGAGCTCGGGCGCCGGGGCTTTCGGGCCGGCGTCCAGCAGTGACGGCGCACGAAAACCCGAGCACGCGACGCAGTCGTTGATCTGCGCGATACGCATCCTGGCCAGCTCGCGCTCGTCGGCCGCCACGATGCTCTGCTGGTAGGCGTCGCGGATCATCCGCTCGACCATGCCACCGAGCTCGGGACGCAGCGTCCAGATCATCGCGGCTTCGCCGCCGGGACCGTCCGGCACGTCAAGTCGGGTCATGCGCGAACTCCTGCCGGGTGAATACGACTACCGATCGGAGCAAACCAGATTCTCGGCTCGACTGTCCAGATGTGCTTCGCAGTTCCGGGCCGGGTGTGCGCCCATGTGGCGGGGCGGGGCCGAACCGCGGGCGGTGGCCGCCTGCTGGCTCGCCGAACGCCCACTGGGTCGTTGAACATCGAGTCTTGCTGCTTACGGCCTCGGTTCTGCGGCCCTGGCATCGATCCTGCGGCCACCGTGTCGAGCCTGCGTCCAGGACATCGATTCTGCGGCCATAGACGCCATACGCGCCTTGGATTCAAGCGGTGAGCGCAGGCTCGATGCCACTTCGCCAATCGGCCGCATCCGGCCCTCGGCGGTGGCGTGGCGGGCGATTGCGGCCGGGGTTCCTCAAACACGAACGGGCACAGCGGGATACGGACATGCCGCTCCCGTTCGCGGCCGGTGTCCTAGCTGGCATCCGATGCGGCCTCGGCCAACCCCGACGTGGACAGGCCGGACCCTCGGGATTAGCGTCCGTGGACGAGGGCGTTGACCGGGCGGCGCCGCGTGGGAGGTCTCGGCGTGCTGTTCATGCACGAGGTACACAAGGTACGCGGGCGCGCAGAGGATGATTTCGAGATCGCGTTTCGCGACGGCCGGATGCCGATGCTCGCCGCCGGCGACGACGCCCGCCTGCTCTGGTATGCCGATCACGCACATGGCAGCGGCCCGGCATACACCGTCGTCACCATCACCGCCGTCGAAGACGGTGCGGGATGGGAACGCCTTGCGCGGCGGGTGCAGAAAGGCGATCTGCAGAAGTGGATGCGCGAACTAGACGAGCTTCGTCACGACGTCGAAGCCAAACTGCTGGTGGCGCTGCCGTAGTCGCCGCTGCAGGACGTGTCCTTCGCGGAGGTGCCGTCCGATGGGCGCGAGCACGAGCTGACCCTCTACCTGGAAGACACCATGTGGCCCTATCAGGAGAAGTTCGAGGAGTACATCGACCGCAGCGGCGCGGTATATGCCCGCAGCCTGGAGCGGCCGCAGTCGATGCTGACCATCCAGGCCGCTTTCCAGCCCGCGTTGGGCAGCCACCTGCGGCGGGAGGTGATCTTGATGCAGCGCATCCGGCGGCCGGAGGCCCTGCTGGAACTGCTCCGGACCCATATTCCGCCCGAACACCGCGCCCCGGGCACCTGGCTGTACGACGCCCTGGACCTGCGCGACCAGTGGACCAGCCGGTTGCTGCGCACCTGCGCGTGGTCACCCCTGTATTAGGCCGCAGATGAACATCGGCACCATCATCGACGCGCCGGCGGCCGGCACTGCCGACCGGGCGGCGCTCATCATCGGTGAGCGCTACATCAATTATGGCGACCTCGGTGCGGCGGTCCGGCAGTGCGCCGCCGGCCTCGCCGTCCATGGGGTTGGACCCGGCGAGCGCGTCGCCGTCGTCGACGGCGGAAGCCTGTTGTCGATCGCGACCGTGCTCGGGGCGGCGCGGATCGGCGCCGCAGCGGCGTTGATGAACCCGGCGCTGACTCCCGCAGAGCTGCGGGTGCTGCTGGAAAACGCCGGCTGCTCGCCGGTGGCGGTTGCGGGGGCTGCCTACGCAGACCGGGTCCGCGACGCCGGCGCGCTGACGGTGGTGACAGACCTCGTCGACGAACACCGCGCCGTGGCGGCGTTGCCGACTCACGACGTCGACGACCGCGAGGCCTTGATCTTGTTCACCAGCGGCACAACGGGACTCCCCAAAGCGGTCGGCATCACCGGCCGGCAGCTCACGACGCGGATCCAACGGATGTCGCCACCGTTTCGGGCGGACGCGACACCGTCGGTAAGGATGATGTGCGTTCCCTTCTTCCATGTCGGCGGTGCTCTCGGCATGCTGGGCAGCCTGTACTCGGGCAACACTTCGGTGGTGCAAACACGTTTTGACGCCGGTGAGTGGTTGCGTCTGGTGTCGCAGCACCGTGTTACCGCCACCTTCTTGGTGCCGACGATGCTGCAGCGCATTCTCGACCATCCCGACTTCGCCTGCACCGATCTCACCTCGCTGGTCGCCATCGCCTACGGAGCCGCCGCCGCGCCCATCGCGTTGGTGCGCCGGGCGATGGCGGCACTCCCTCATGTGGCTTTCGCCAACGTGTTCGGTCAGACCGAGACACTCGGCGCCTATACGACGCTGCTGCCCGAGGATCATCACGACCCGGCGCGGGCGGGATCCGTCGGCCGTCCGCTGCCCGGAGTCGAGGTGCGGGTGGTCGACCCCGCCACGGGCGCGGACGTCGCGCCGGCAACAGTCGGCGAGTTGTGGGTCAAGACGGCCCAGAGTGTCACCGACGGGTGGCTGCGCACCGGCGACCTCGGCCGCGTGGATGCCGACGGCTACCTCTACCCGACCGGCCGGGTGAAGGACACCATCAACCGCGGGGGAGAGAAGTTCGGGCCGATCGAAGTGGAGGAGGCGCTGCGTTCCCACCCGGCGGTGACCGACGTCGCCGTCGCCGGAATCGCCGACGCGGAGATGGGCCAGCGGGTGGGGGCTGCGGTGGTGGTCCGCAGTCCGGTGACGCTGGACGAGCTGCGATCGCATTGTCGCGATCTGATCGCGTATTTCAAGCTGCCCGAGAAGTTGGCGATCATCGAGGCCATCCCGTACAGCGCGACCGGCAAAGTCAATCGCCGTCAGCTGGCCGCGCTGATCTCGGGCGAGGATTGAGCTGGAGGGTGAACGGGAGTTCGGATGCTGTTTCTGCATGAAACCCACCAGGTGGTCGGCGCGCGGCAGGACGAGTTTCGAGACCGCCTACCGGGAAGGCTGGATGCCCACACTGGCCCACGACGACGACGCTCGGCTGCTCTGGTACACCAATCACGCGCACGGTTCGGGGGCCTCCTACACCGTCGTCACCATCACCGCGATTACCGACGGCGCTGCCTGGGAGCGACTGGTACGTCGCGCCCAGCAGGGCGACCTTCGGCCCTGGATGCGCGAGCTCGACAATCTCCGGTACGACGCGACGGGCAAGATCTTGCTGCCGGTCGATTGGTCCCCGCTGCAGACGGTGGACCTGGCGGCGGTCCCCACCGACGGTGCGACCCATCCGTTGAGCCTGTTCATGGAGGACACCGGCTGGCCCTACGCGCCGCTGGACGACTGCATCCGCTCCTGGGACGAGATCTACTACCGGCCGCTGTCGAAGGCCCCAGCCGGCATGCGGATACTCGACATCCAGGCCTGCTTCCAGGTCGCACATGGCAGCCACCGGCACCGAGAGGCGATGCTGTGGCAAAAGGTTGACGATTCCAACAACTATGCGGCGCTGGTGCAGCTGCTGACCAACGACGCTCCGCCGGAGCACCGAGGGCCGGGCAGCTACATGTACGAGGCGCTGAAACACCGCGACCAGTGGCAGAGCCGGCTGCTGCGAACATCGGCGTGGTCGCCGCTTTACTGATTCAGGATTCGTGCGGCCGCGCGGACCATGTGATGCACGATCTCAGCGGCGGGGCGAACGTCGTGGATAAGTCCTATCGCCTCGCCGACGAGTACCGTGATGACGTCGAAATCCTCTGCCGCAGTCGCCCTTTCGAATTCGCTGAGCACCTCCGGCAACCGGGCCGACAATGCGGCCTCGTGGCCGCGCCACCTCGCTGTCAAGGCATTGCCGACCATCCGGGCGTCGTATTCGTCAGGCCAATCACGCTGCCGCACAATGTCATAGACTCTGGTGCGCACTGTGTCGTCACCGCCGGCGTCGATACCTCGCTGCTGGGCTCGCGGTGACACCAGCGCCTCGGTCGCCGCCCAGAACCGGGTGCCGACGAGCACGCCGTCGGCCCCGAGCGCCAGCGCGGCCGCCAGTCCACGACCGTCGGCGACGCCGCCTGCGGCCACCACCAGCGTTTCCGGCGAGCGTTGCGCCACGAGGTCGACGACGTCGGGCACCAGTGTGAACGTCGACCGGGCGCCCGTTCCGTGCCCGCCCGCCTCGCCGCCCTGGGCGACGATGATCTGCGCGCCGGCTGCCACGGCAAGGCGCGCCTGGTGCAGAGTGTGCACCTGAGCGGTCAGCGGAACTCCGGCGCCGCGAATGCGCCCGGCGAACCGCGTCAGATCACCGAACGACAGCATGATGGTCGCGGGTTGCTGCGCCAAAGCGTTGTCGAGCAGCCCGGGATTACCTGCCAGGCTCCAGGTGATGAACCCGTATCCGACTCGCGCACCGTCGGTTTCGTCGATCTGGGCTTGCAGCCAATCGGCCTCGCCGTAGCCGCCGCCGACGAGGCCCAGACCCCCGGCCGCGGTCACCGCCGCCGCGAGCCTGCCCCCAGAAACCAGGGCCATCGGCGCGAGCAGTATCGGATGTTCGATCCCGAAGAATTCGGTCAGGCGGGTGGTCAGCGACATTGCCACACTCCTTCGAGCTCTCGGGTGAGTAACGTGCCCGGCCGCGGGCGAAAGAGCAGTCCTCTTCGCCGTTTTGGGTGACCGAGACCATCAGCGGCCGCACCGTCCGGCTGCTGCTTCGCCGCCGAATGCCACCCGTTACAGGCTAACGGCGGCGAAGCGCGCCCGCTCATATCGGCTTGGGCAGGCGACCTGCGGCCCGGCCCAAGCTAAAGGGTCTTTCGCCCCTACCCAGGTGGGGTATGTGTGTGGCATGCTGCGAATGCGGACAAAAAGATACGGAGGTATCCCGGGAAACCTGACCAGACAGCCACTCGTGCGGCGTAAATCGCGATCCAAAGCCCGCCAAGTGACGCCTCTAGCGGAATGGAAGCCCCTGCCATGTTCAGCGGCATCACTAGTCACGTCGGCGCCTTGGTTAGCGCCGTCGTGGTGGTAACCGGCACAGCAATTCTCCGGGGCGGCGCAGCAGCGGCCGACCCGAACCAGGACGACCAGTTTCTGGCGCTGCTCGAGAAGAAAGAAATCCCTGTCCTCTCAAATGTGCCCCGCGTGATCGCCGCAGCCCACAAAGTTTGTCGCAAACTCGATGGCGGCATGCCGGTGGACGAAGTAGTCGACGGGCTGCGCAACGACGCGTACAACATGGACCCGACCTTGCGCCAATACCCGCCCAGGCGCGTCACGTCCACCATGACCCGATTCGTCACCGCGGCGGTGGAGATCTACTGTCCGTACGACCGGGGCAAGATCGCTTCCATCACAGCTACTCCCGCGCCGCAATCGAATGAACCGACCCGCTGGATCGCCACGTACAACCGAGATGCAGTCGATGTGGGATGCGAGGTACTGACGCTGCCGGCGTTGGACGTGACCACCATGCCGGCGACGTGGCACGAACCGACCGGCATCGCTACAACGCGCCTGCCGTTGATGGATCGCAGTGCTGTCATGGAGGATCGCCACGGAAACCGGTCGGCCGGTAACGCTCTTGGCACGATGCTGGCTTCGCTGATCGCATCCGTTCCCGAGGGGGATCCCCAGCTACCGAGCCCGCCGCAAACTCCGGCACCACCGCCGCCGACCGCGCACATCGTGACACCGCCCGCGCCGATCGCGACACCGCCGCCATCAAAGCGATCGCCGGCGCCACCACAAGAACCGCCGCCACCACAAGAACCGCCGCCACCACAAGAGCCGCCGCCACCTCTGCAAGAGGTGGAGCTTCCGGCTGATGTTCCTCAGCCCGGAGCCGGCCCCGGTGGCAGCGGCGGTGGCGGCAATGGTGGCAGTGGTGGCAGTGGTGGTAGTGGTGGTAGTGGTGGCGGCGGCGGTCCGGTGCAGCCGTCGCCGGCACGCCCCTCGCCACCGGGCGTTATCAGGCTCGCGCCGTAGGGGAGCACGCACGTCCACGCCTGCCCGTCACAACAACGATTCCACCGTGCGATCAACTGCGCCGCGGCCCGCAGTGGCCGAATCCGGCACAGCGACGTCTGATGGGTTTGCTGGGCGACTTACGCGCTGCGGCAGCGCTCTTGGGGCGCCGAAGCATTCGTCACGGATCGGGGCCGCTGACCATGAGGCGATTCATTGAAGCGTTATCGCCCGTGATATCGCCTGTGTGTCTGACATGCAGGGCACCTCGGTGACGTTGGTGGAGCGCCGTGCCGGACAATCCGTCGATGGGGTTGCAGATACCGTCGGTGCACGACTCCGGCCTCGCGCCGCCCGGTAAGCACGCCGCGAGCGCGTTCGCCTACGGCTTTCCGGTCGAAGCCCACCGCAACCAACACGGCCACCTCAAAAATGAGATGGCTCAACGTGTTATCGACAAGATCACCCGCTCACCCCGAACTGCGAAGACATTGTGATCCGCCAGATCATCTGCGCGCCGCACATATGCAAACGAATGTTCGGCACCCCCGCCGCCGCTTTCTGGCACGGGCTGCTGCACCCCGATTTGATGGGCCCTAACCGTCTGGGACCCAGAGGATTTCGCGACTTCCCGATTCCGATCGACGGTCTGTATCTCGGCTGCGCCGGATGCGATGGCGGTCCCGGCATCACCTTCATTCCCGGTTACAACGCCGCCTATCAGGCACTGGACGACCGGTAACCGACGGGATCGGTCAGCCTCCGAACGTTCCGGTGAGTTGGGCCTGCGCCGTGGTGGCTCGCGTTATCGCCTCAGCCGCCTGCAACCCGACCAATCCTGGGGGAAGCTGCAGCGTGGCCGGAAGCTGGTACAGCGTGAAACGGTAGTGGTGAGTCCCGGTGCCCGGCGGCGGGCAGGGCCCGCTGTATGCGGCCTGGCCACCCGAGTTCGGCAGGCTGGTGCCTCCAGCAGGAGTCTGACCATCCGCGGAGCTGCCGGCTCCGGGAGGAATTCCGATCACGATCCAGTGGACGTAGTTTCCCCCGACCGCGTCCGGATCATCGACAACTAACGCTGCCCCCAACGGCGCAGACCAGCTCAGCGGCGGCGCGACGTTGGCCCCTTTGCAGGTGTAGTGCACGGGGATGGGCGCGCCGTCGGCGAACGCGGGACTGCTGATCGTCAATGGCCCGCCGGCGGGTGCCGCCTTCGTCATGCCTGCCGTCAGCAGGGTCGGCACCGACGAAGGCGTTCGAGTGTTGCCGCCGCCGCCGTAGCCAACCAATGCCAGCACCAGAGCGAGCCCCGTGAAAGCCGGGGCGACGGACTTAAGTAGATGCGCCGCTACGAGTTTCATATGGACAGTGTCGCGCTCAGCGACCGCGGAATAAAGCGGTTTCACCCGCCGGATGCCGCCGATCGACGATCAACCGTGCGCCCCCGCCGCGCCTTAGCCGGCGCGCCCCTTGACCGCCAACACCCGGTCACGA
This sequence comes from Mycobacterium pseudokansasii, assembly GCF_900566075.1. Classification (NCBI taxonomy): domain Bacteria; kingdom Bacillati; phylum Actinomycetota; class Actinomycetes; order Mycobacteriales; family Mycobacteriaceae; genus Mycobacterium; species Mycobacterium pseudokansasii. The sequence goes on from NZ_UPHU01000001.1 coordinate 3,307,655, forward strand.
AGGCCTCGGGTAGCAGTGTCCATCACGCCTTTGGCACCTCGACGGACCAGGAATCCCGGCAACGGCACCAGCAGGTCCACGGTGAGATCGAACCGAACCCGGGTGGAATCGCCGTCCGGGGTCAGCGTGTAACGGCCCTGCTGCCCGCGTTGTTGTTTGGCGCTGGCCAAGGTCCAGCTCACGCCGTCGTCGTGAACCGAGTAGTCCAGCACTTGCTCATCGCCGACGCCGACGATCTTGACCTCTTGTCGAGATTTGGTTGGACGGCCTTGATTGTCGCGCTCCAGGATTTCGACCTTTCGATGGATCGAGGACCACTCCGGCAACGATTCGAGGTCGAACAATACGTCCAGGATTTCCTTGGGCGTCGCCTCGATGATGAGCTCGCGGGACTCGGTGACGGCCATGGGAAAAAACATAACCAACACCGCGCCGGCTCAAACAACCGAAATCGTCGACTGTGACGACGACCCTGGCAACGCACCGCCATCCGGCGTTCCAGTCCTCAGGGGATCAGGACAACCTTGCCGATGTTCTCCCGTGCCGCCAGAATCCGGTGCGCTGCCGGCGCTTCCGCGAACGGCACAGTCGCATGAACGATCGGCCGGGCCGTACCCTCGTCAAGAGCCTCGCGCAGCGGCGTGATCCAGGGTTCGAGGGTGCCACGGTCGTCCCACAACCGCAGCATGTTGAGACCGATCACGGTTTTCGAGTCCTCGAGTTGCTTCATCAGATTGAAGCCGCGCAGCATCGACAACGCATGCGGAGCCACCCGGCGCAACGAGCGCTTCTCGCCGTGCTGCATGTTCGAAATCCCGTATCCGACCAGCCTTCCCCCGGGGCGCAGCAGATCGTAGGACCGCCGCAGCGAGGTGCCGCCGAGTGCGTCGAGCACGAGGTCATACCGCCCCAGGCCCTTCCACCAGCCCTCGCGGCGGTAGTCGATGGCACGATCCACGCCCAACTCGGCCAGCTTCTGGTGCTTTCCCGGCGAGGCGGTGCCGTGCACTTCGGCGCCGGCAGCCTTGGCGAATTGAATCACCGCGATGCCCACGCCACCCGCGGCCGCATGAACCAACACCCGCTCGCCGGCACGCAACGACCCGTAGCCGTGCAGTGCCGCCCACGCGGTCGCATAGTTCACCGGAACCGCGGCACCCTGCTCGAAACTCAACGCCTCGGGAAGCACCACCGAATCGGTCGCGGCCACATTCACTATTTCGGCATAGCCACCGAATCGTGTTCCGGCCAGGACACGTTCGCCGACCCGGTTTTGGTCGACACCTTCGCCGACGGCCTCGACCGTCCCGGCTACCTCGTAGCCCACCACCGCCGGAAGCTTCGGTGCATCCGGGTACAGGCCGACCCGGGCGAGGTGGTCGGCGAAGTTCACACCGGCGGCGCGAACGGCAATCCGCAGCTGGCCCGGACCGGGTGGCGGCGGGTCCGGCCGCTGCTGCACCTGCAGCACCGATGGGTCACCATGCTTGGTGATAACGACTGCACGCATTGTGTTCCTCCGAATCGGCTCGTCGAATCGCAGCACCCGGCCTTGCCGCAACCCCGCAAGCGGGAGTCCCCTGTGATTGAACACGCCGGCAATCCGTTTGTCGCCTGGTACCAAGCCGGACTGGCTGGGACGGCGGCCGGGCTTCGCGGCCTATCGTGCTAGCTGTGCACTACCGCTGGGAACAGCTGACCGCGAGCGTGTATCGCTGCCGACTGCCGTTTTGCGACGTCACGGTCGGCCTGGTGGTGGGCCGCGGCACGGCACTGCTGATCGACGCCGGCACCACGCTGGCTGAAGCGGCCGCGATCCAGGCCGACGTCAGCCAGATCGCCCATTGCCGGGTAACACATATTGTCTTGACACACAAGCACTTTGACCACGTGCTGGGATCAGCAGGCTTCGCCGGCGCCCAGATATACGCCGCTCCCGAGGTTGTCGACTATCTGTCGTCGGCGACCGATCAGCTACGCGCCCATGCACTGCAATACGGCGCCGACGTGGTGCAGATCGACCGCGCGATCGCCGCCTTGCGGCCACCTCGGCGGGGTATCTACGACGCGGTAATCGATCTCGGCGGCCGCTCTGTCACGGTCACCCACCCGGGCACCGGACACACCACCGCCGACCTGGTGGTAGTGGTCCCGGGTGCAGCCGCCGGCGGCGAACCGGTCGTGGTCTTCACCGGCGACCTCATCGAGGAGTCCGCCGATCCGCTGATCGACGCCGATTCCGATGTCGCGGCCTGGCCTGCGACGCTCGATCGGCTCCTGGCACTCGGCGGACCCGACGCCGTCTACGTCCCCGGCCACGGCAGTGTCGTCGACGCGGAGTTCGTCCGGCGCCAGCGGGACTGGTTGAACGAGCCGGGGCGCCGCGAGCCACACTGACCTCGCGCTCCCGGGTGTGGCGACCACCGTCCGCGCGGCCTCACCGCCGCCTGTCGGACCGGGTGGACAACCACCCGGTCAGCCCGTGAATTAACCGCCCAATCCAGGGATACACTCTCTGCGTCAGCGGAATCGGGCGCACAAAGGAGCGCAAGCCCATGGCTATCGCCGAAACGGACACTGCGGTCCGTACACCATTCGAGCAAGACTTCGACAAAGAGACAGCCGAGACGCAGCGATACTTCGACAGCGCCCGCTTCGCCGGCATCATCCGGCTCTACACTGCCCGGCAAGTCGTAGAACAGCGCGGCACAATCCCGGTCGATTACACCGTGGCTCGCACCGCGGCGGCGGCTTTCTACGAGCGCCTGCGCGAGCTTTTCGCCGAACACAAGAGCGTCACCACTTTCGGCCCCTATTCGCCGGGGCAAGCGGTGAGCATGAAGCGTATGGGCATCGAGGCGATCTACCTCGGCGGGTGGGCCACTTCAGCCAAGGGTTCCACCACCGAAGATCCCGGCCCCGACCTGGCCAGCTATCCGCTGAGCCAGGTGCCCGACGACGCCGCCGTCCTGGTGCGCGCACTGCTGACCGCCGACCGCAACCAGGAGTATCTGCGGCTGAACATGACCGAACAGCAGCGCGCTGCGGCCCCGGTCTACGACTTCCGGCCGTTCATCATCGCCGACGCCGACACCGGCCACGGCGGTGATCCGCACGTCCGCAACCTGATCCGCCGCTTCGTCGAGGTCGGCGTGCCGGGGTACCACATCGAGGACCAGCGCCCCGGCACCAAGAAGTGTGGTCACCAGGGCGGCAAGGTTCTGGTGCCGTCGGACGAACAGATCAAGCGACTCAACGCCGCCCGATTCCAGCTCGATGTCATGGGGGTGCCCGGCATCATCGTCGCGCGCACCGACGCCGAGGCAGCCAACCTGATCGACAGCCGGGCCGACGAACGCGACCAGCCGTTCCTCCTCGGCGCAACCAACCTCAACATTCCCTCGTACAAAGCGTGCTTCCTGGCGATGCTGCGGCGCTTCTACGAGCTGGGCGTCAAAGAATTGAACGGCCACCTTCTCTACGCGCTGCCCGAGGGTGAGTACGCGACGGCCAGCGCCTGGCTCGAGCGTCAAGGCATCATGGGCGTGATCACCGATGCCGTCAACACCTGGCGGGAAAATGGCATGACGTCGATCGACGACCTCTTCGACCAGGTGGAGTCGCGGTTCGTGGCCGCCTGGGAGGACGACGCCGGGCTGATGACGTACGGCGAAGCCGTGGCCGACGTCCTCGCGTTCGGTGAGAGTGAAGGCGAATCCGTGGGCATGAGTCCCGAGGAATGGCGGGCGTTCGCCCGTCGCGCCTCGCTCTACGCCGCACGGACAAAGGCCAAGGAGTTGGGCGCCGACCCGGGGTGGGACTGCGAGCTGGCAAAGACCCCGGAGGGCTACTACCAGGTTCGTGGCGGCATTCCGTATGCGATTGCCAAATCGCTGGCGGCCGCACCGTTTGCCGACATCCTCTGGATGGAAACCAAGACCGCCGATCTGGCCGATGCCCGCCAATTCGCCGAGGCGATCCATGCCGAGTACCCCGACCAAATGCTGGCCTACAACCTTTCGCCATCGTTCAACTGGGACACCACCGGTATGACCGACGAGGAGATGAAGCAGTTCCCCGTTGAGCTCGGCAAGATGGGATTCGTCTTCAACTTCATCACCTACGGCGGGCATCAAATCGACGGCGTTGCAGCCGAGGAGTTCGCCACCTCGCTGCAGCAGGACGGCATGCTTGCGCTGGCCCGCCTGCAGCGCAAGATGCGCCTGGTCGAGTCGCCCTACCGCACCCCGCAGACCCTGGTCGGCGGGCCACGCAGCGACGCCGCACTGGCCGCCTCGTCTGGCCGGACGGCCACCACCAAGGCGATGGGCAAGGGCTCCACACAGCATCAGCACCTGGTCCAGACCGAGGTGCCCAAGAAGCTGCTGGAGGAATGGCTGGCCCTGTGGAGCGAGCACTATCAGCTCGGTGAGAAGCTGCGGGTGCAATTGCGGCCCCGCCGCGCCGGCTCGGATGTGCTCGAGCTCGGGATCTACGGCAACGACGGCGAGCAGCTGGCCAACGTCGTCTTCGACCCCATCAAGGACCGGCACGGCCGCAGCATCCTCACGGTGCGTGACCAGAACACGTTCGCCCAGAAGCTGCGGCAGAAGCGGCTGATGACGTTGATCCACCTCTGGCTGGTCCACCGGTTCAAGGCCGACGCCGTCTACTACGTCACGCCGACCGAGGACAACCAGTACCAGACCTCAAAGATGAAGTCGCACGGCATCTTCAGCGAGGTCAACCAGGACGTCGGCGAGATCATCGTGGCCGAGGTGAACAAGCCGCGCATCGAGGAGCTGTTGACGGCCGACCGGGTGGCGCTGCGGCAGTTGATCACCAAGGAGGGGTAGGCGTCGGTCCTGGCGGCACCATTGTCGGGCTGGCCGGCCCTGACCAGTTATTACGGCCCAGTGCCCGTGCGGAAGAAGCCCGCGAGCTGTTGCCCGACGTTCTTGACGCCGGAGTTGAAGGCCGACGTAAGAGTGCCAACCGGGCTGGTGTTGTACAGACCCGAGATGGTGTTGCCGAGATTCCACATGCCCGATTCCAGGTGCCCGACGTTGTAGTAACCCGAAATTATGCCGGGCAATGAATCCGGGACCTGGTTCCAAAAGCCTGAAATAACGGACCCCACGTTTGCGATTCCCGATACGTTTCCGTCGCCATTGTTGAAGAAACCCGACGACGGGTTCGTGGTAACGTTTCCGAAACCCGGGGTGCCTCCGATATTAATCGGGATACTGATCGGTCCTAATCCACCGTTCAGATCGACGTTCAGGGGGAAGCCACCAATGGTGATACCAGGGATGGTGAACCCACCGACTTGGCCGCTCAACGGAATATTCAAACCGAACTGCCCAATATCGAACCCAGGAATCGTGAACCCATTAACCTGGCCGCTCAACGGAATATTCAAACCGAACTGCCCAATATCGAACCCAGGAATCGTGAACCCATTAACCTGGCCGCTCAACGGAATATTCAAACCGAACTGCCCAATATCGAACCCAGGAATCGTGAACCCATTAACCTGGCCGCTCAACGGGATGCTGAAACCGAACTGCCCAATATCGAACCCAGGAATCGTGAACCCATTAAGCTGGCCGCTCAACGGGATGCTGAAACCGAACTGAGGAATATTGACACCGTTGACGACGATTGGGCCCGTGCCGCCAGTCAACGTGGGGCCAATGTCGAAGTGACTTAGTGTGATGGGGCCGATGGTGCCCGAAACGACCAGAGCGACGCTATATGGAACCGCTCGAATAGTGACATCGACTGGCACCGTCACGCCGACTGTCACAGGTATTCCGGGAACAGTGATACTACCCACGCTGATCCCGCCGACCGTACCCCCCGCATTAATACCCAGCGGAATCGTAGGAATAGGGACACCAGGCACAGAGATCGCGCCCACCGTACCCCCCGCATTAATACCCAGCGGAATCGTAGGAATAGGGACACCAGGCACAGAGATCGCGCCCACCGTACCCCCCGCATTAATACCCAGCGGAATCGTAGGAATGGGGACACCAGGCACAGAGATCGCGCCCACCGTACCCCCCGCATTAATACCCAGCGGAATCGTAGGAATGGGGACACTAGGCACAGAGATCGCGCCCACTGTGCCGATGGCATTAATACCAAGCGGAATTGCGGGTACATTAATGTCAGGCACAATAATAGGGCCTACACCGCCGGTCACATGGACGCCTAGTGGGATTGGGGGAATAGTGATTGTGCCCGAGAAGCCCGGCAAGCCCTGGAAGTCGCCCCGCCACAACAAGCCATCGCTAAAGTTGCCGGATATCAAGGCACCGGTGTTGACATCGCCGGTGTTGCTCCAGCCGGTATTCAAATCACCCGGGTTCAAGTAGCCGGTATTTGTGTTTCCCGGATTCAAGTCGCCCGTGTTGATGCTGCCGGTGTTGAAATTGCCCGTGTTGTAACTGCCCGTGTTGGCAACCCCGGTGTTGACGCTGCCGACATTGAAGAAGCCAGTGTTGGCGTTGCCCGCGTTGCCCAGCCCGGTGTTGTAGTTGCCGGAATTCCCTACGCCGAAGTTTCCGGTGCCCGAGTTGAAGAAACCAATGTTTCCGGTACCAGAGTTGCCGAAGCCGATGTTTCCGCTGCCCGAGTTCAGCCCGCCAAGCCCTAGCTGGTTGTTGCCGGTCAGCCCGATACCGATGTTTCCGTTACCTGTGTTGCCGAAGCCGAGGTTGTCGTTACCGAAGTTGCCGAAGCCGACGTTATTGCTGCCAACGTTGCCAAAGCCGACGTTGTGCAGGGCTGCCGTTAACCCCGGACCGGTGTTTGCAAACCCGAAGTTGTTACTGCCAAAGTTCCCGAAGCCGAAGTTACTGCCGCCGACATTGCCGAAGCCGAAGTTGCTGCCGCCAGCGTTGCCTGAACCAAAGTTGTAGTTGCCGACGTTTCCGCTGCCGAGGTTGTAGTCACCGACGTTTGCGCCACCCACGTTGAGGCTGCCATGGTTGGCGAAGCCAAAGTTGAAGGTTGTCCCTGCCACGCCGTCGCGCAAGATGCCCGCGAGCTGGCTGCCGGTGTTGCCGACGCCCGAGCTAAAGGCCGCTGTCGCCAAGCCAAGCGTGCTTGTGTTATAGACGCCTGAGACGGTGTTGCCGAAGTTGAAGACACCCGATGTCAACGGCCCGACATTAAAGTAGCCCGAGTTCCCCAAGCTCTGAGCAAGATTCCAGAAGCCCGAAGCTCCCGACCCGATATTGCCGATACCCGAGGCGCTACCGGGACCGCTGTTGAAAAAGCCCGATGACGGGGTGCTGGTCGAATTTCCGAAACCCGGCCCTCCTCCGATATCGACCGGAATATTGATCGGGCCGACGGGACCGGATACATGAAGGCTCAACGGGATCTGGGGCAGAGTGTAGCCGTTCGGGAACAGCGTGATGCCATTCACCGGATCACCAACAACACCACCCACATTGATACCCAACGGAATCCCAGGAAGCGTATAACCACCCGGGAACAGCGTGATGCCATTCACCGGATCACCAACAACACCACCCACATTGATACCCAACGGAATCCCAGGAAGCGTATAACCACCCGGGAACAGCGTGATGCCATTCACCGGATCACCAACAACACCACCCACATTGATACCCAACGGAATCCCAGGAAGCGTATAACCACCCGGGAACAGCGTGATGCCATTCACCGGATCACCAACAACACCACCCACATTGATACCCAACGGAATCCCAGGAAGCGTATAACCACCCGGGAACAGCGTGATGCCATTCACCGGATCACCAACAACACCACCCACATTGATACCCAAAGGGATACCCGAAATATTGACGGTTGGTGTGGTGATGCCACCGATGGTACCGGTCACCGTGATGCCGCCTACCGTCAGATCGACCGCGGAGGGGCCGATGGTACCTGGGGCGGGCGGCAAGGGAAAGATGCCGAATGTAAAGGGAGACTGGGGAATCGTAATCGGGATGACTAGCGGGTTGCTCGATAGCGATAAGCCAATCGGATTGATGCTGATTGGTTGGATATTGATCGGCCCGACGATAGCGCCGGAACTGTTGAGACCCAAGCTGATTGGCGGAATATGAATCGGCGGAACAGCTATCGGACCGACAATAGCCCCATTACTGTTAAGCCCCAAGTTGATCGGCGGAATATGAATCGGCGGAACAGCTATCGGACCGACAATAGCCCCATTACTGTTAAGCCCCAAATTGATCGGCGGAATATGAATCGGCGGAACAGTAATCGGACCGACAATAGCCCCATTACTGTTAAGCCCCAAATTGATCGGCGGAATATGAATCGGCGGAACAGTAATCGGACCGACAATAGCCCCGTTACTGTTAAGCCCCAAATTGATCGGCGGAATACGGATAGGCGGCACGGTGATCGGGCCGAGGAGGCCGGTACCGTCGAGGTCCAGTGCGGCTGGGGGAATAGTGATTGTGCCGGAAACACCGAGCCAGCCCTGGTAATCGCCTCTCCATAAGAAGCCGTTGCTGTAGTTGCCCGAGATGAGTGCGCCGGTGTTGACGTTGCCCGTGTTTGCCCAACCAGTGTTGAGGTCACCGGGGTTGAACGAGCCGGTGTTGGAACTGCCGGGGTTGAAGTTACCCGTGTTGAAGCTGCCCAGGTTGAAGCTGCCCGTGTTGTAGTTGCCTGTGTTGCCGAAGCCGGTGTTGGCGATGCCGACGTTGAAGAATCCCGTGTTTGCCTCGCCCGAGTTACCGATGCCGGTGTTGTAACTGTTGCCGGAGTTTCCGATACCGAAGTTTCCGGTACCCGAGTTTCCGATGCCGATATTCCCGGTGCCCGAGTTGAACAAACCGATATTGCCAGCGCCAGAGTTCAGCCCGCCGAACCCCCGCAGGTTGTTCCCATCCAGCCCGATGCCGATATTGCCATTGCCGGTGTTGCCGAAGCCGATGTTGCCGTTACCCGTATTTCCGAAGCCAATGTTGTTGCTGCCGGTATTGCCGAAACCCAAGTTGCTCAGGGCTGCGGTCACACCCGGACCCACGTTTCCGAAACCGATGTTATTGCTACCGAGGTTGCCGAAGCCGAAGTTGGAGCTGCCCAGGTTTGCGCTGCCGAAATTGAGGTTGCCGAGGTTCGCACTACCGAAATTGGTGCTGCCGAGATTTGCATTGCCCAGGTTGAAATTGCCGCGGTTCGCATTGCCAACGTTACCGAAACCGGCATTTGCAAAGCCCAGGCTGAAGTTGCTCATCACGCTCGGGATACTCGAGACGGCCGCTTGTGCGGCCGTCGCGATGGCCGCCGGGGCTGCGACCAGCTGAGCTGGCAGCCCCGCCATGCCCTGGACAATCTGCGCGAAGGGAGTCAACGCCGAGACGGCGGCCGAAGCCCCGGCATGGTAGGCCGACATGGCCGACACATCGACGGCCCACATCTCCTCGTAAGCGGCTTCCACCGCAGCGATGGCCGGAGCGTTTTGCCCAAACAGGTTGGAGATCACCAGCGAAATCACCTGATTCCGGTTGGCTGCCACCAGGACTGGCTGCACCATCGCCGAACGGACGGCCTCGAACTCGGCCACCATGGCTAGGGCTTGCGCGGCCGTCTGCTGGGCCTGCGCCGCCACCTCGGTAAGCCAGCCAGCGTAAGGAGCCGTCGCCGCTGTCATCGCAACCGCCGCGCGGCCCTGCCACGATCCACCGACCAGCCCAGCGGTCACCGATCCGAAAGAGGTTGCCGCCAAGGCTAATTCGTCAGCTAACTCGTTCCAGGCCACCGCGGCTGCCGACATCGCTTCCGAACCTGCACCGGCGTATATCAACGTCGAGTTGATCTCCGGTGGCAGCACTGAAAAATTCATCGCTTCGACCCTTCCCGGTGAAGCGCACTCGAGCTCTAAGACCGGTCGCCAAGAAGCCGTGCGTTGTGCACAAGCTACGCGGCGAGACAGGACGACCTATCCGGTTAATCAAAACGGTATGGGACTGTTATAGAAATGTGATGACATTTGTGAAATAACGCCTAACTTCTTTACATCGTCCGCGCTAGGCGGGGTGTTGAGTGGTCAATGTCAAGCAAAAAGTAGTTGTCGCCAGCACAAAATCGACTGGCGGCCAACCGAATTGGTCCGATGCGGCCGCGACGCAGGGCTAGCCGGCTAATCGGACATTCAACCTCGACATTATCCCCGCATACCTGTGACCCAGGCGCTGACGACGGCCCTGAGACAAGAGCGCTGACATCAGAAGATCTGTGCGGAAAGCAGAAAGAGGTTGTCCCGGGCGTCGTAGAACTTGAGGTGGCGGTCCCCCGCTTGAGACCTGCCGTGTGGTAGGTGTCGGGCGTTCCGCCAAGAACACCAACTGCAAGGGGACCACCACCGTGAAGAAGACTAACCCGGATGTTTCGTGGGGTTGACGTGGTGGCCTGATCGGGTCGGATTGTGGTTTTGGATCTTGATTTTCGGTTGGGGGGTGCGGTGGTGGGCCCGGGTCAGCGGCTTCTGCGGGGTTCCTTGGGCCCGGGTGGTCCTTTCTTGGGGTCGTGGGGACGGTTGGGTAGTTGGTCAGCCGGGTTGCAGGCGGGCCAACGCGGTGGTCAACACGTCGGCCCAGGGTGCGTGCGCGGCGAGGCGCAGCCGGGTTCGGCGGGCGTGGCGGGCCAGGCGGCCGGCGATCGAAAACAGCCGCAGCCGTAGTCGTTTGGGTTCCCAGCGCCGCGCCGGGTGCTCCTCGAAGGCCAGCATTTGGCACCAGGCGGTCAGCTCCATGGCCAGCTGCACCAATGCGCACCAGATCCGGTTTTGGTCGAATCCGTGCAGGGGGAGGTTGGCCAGGCCGGTGTCTTTGGCGACCCGGATGCGGTCTTCGCAGCGGGCGCGGCGGCGATGGCGCAGTTCGAGATCGGGCAGCTGCCCACGGGTGGTGTTGGTGACGAACGCGGTCAGCCGTAACCCGTCGCGGTCGGTGAAACGTAGCTGGGCGCCCGGATGAGGGCGTTCTTTGCGCACGATCAGCCGCATCCCCGCGGGCCAGTCCGACAGGTCAACGACCCCGGTTGCCTCGGTGACCCACGCCCCGTCACGGACCTGCCCATCAGCGTCGTAGGCCGGGGTCCACGCCGTCTGGGGAATCGCGTCGATGCCGGTGGCCATCGTCTCGGTGAGGGCAAATCCCAGCGAGTAGGACAGCCGGCGCGCGCTCAGGTAGTTGAGGAATTCGTGGGTGGCCCCGGCGGCGTCGGTGCGCACCAGAACTTTCTTGCCGACCCGATAGCCGACCTGAAAGGGCAATTGCTCCAGCGCGCACGCGAGGACCGTTTTGTGGTCGGCGGCGGTGTTAGAGCCGGCATTGCCGGCCCGCAGCAAGATCGCCAGCGACTCCCCCGTTCCCGCACTGCCGTGATCGACGAACGCACACAACGGGTGAAACCCAAAGCCACGCTTGAATGTTGGTGCGGCTTTCTCCTTCTCCGAGTGCGCGGTGACCAGGGTCGCATCCAAATCGATGATCAACGGGTGATCGGCATCGATCCCATGACCCGGCGAGGCCTGTCCAGCAGCCGCCCACGCCGCGGCACGTGCGGCGGCCCGCGCAGAGCCGATGGCCGCCAACGCTTTCGGGGCATCTGCGGCCAACGAAGTGATCAACCTCGACACGGTGGGATCGGATGCGACCGTACCGAACACCCCGGGTTCGGCGCGCAGCAGGCCGACATCAGCCAGGCAGTCCCCACCGAGCGCCAGCGCGATAGCCACATCGAGCACGATCTTGCCGGGGTCGTGGCTGGCCAGCGGTTTACGCCACGGCGCCAACGCGCCCGACAACGCCCCGGTCAGCCTCACCCGCTCGGCGGCACGCAGCAGCACAACCGCACCAGCATGCGACACGACACCGGTTGCACGACCATCCAACGCCAACGACGGGTAACACGACCTAGACTTGCCCACCAGATTGGTGCTCCGATTCTTGCGATGATCTGGTCCTTCAGCAAGCCAAATTATCCCAGCTCAGAGCACCTTTCTTCGTTCAACACACGCAATCAAGATCACTCAGTGTGAAAGCCCGAGGCTAACCAGAATTTGGCCGTGGACGCGACGGCGCCCGCGATCCCAGAACACGTCAGTGTGGCGATGGCCGAGATCGCCGAGAACATGCAGGAGGGCCTGCTGGCTTTGGCCGTGGGCGCCGGTCTGCAGGTGATGCAGATGCTGATGGAGGCCGACGTGACAGCGTTGGCTGGGCCGAAGGGCCGCCATGATGCGGCGCGGACAGCGGTGCGCCACGGCCGTGAACGCGGCTCGGTGACCCTGGGTGGTCGCCGGGTGCCGGTGACCCGCCCACGGGTGCGGGCCGCCGACGGGGCGGGCGAACTGCCGGTCGCCTCGTATGAGTTGTTCAGTTCGACGGAGATTCTGGGCAAGATGGCGATGGAGAAGATGCTCGCCGGGCTCTCGACCCGCCGTTACCCGGTCGGGCTGGAGCCGGTCGGGCAGCAGGTCACCGAAACATCCTCGGCGACAAGCAAGTCAGCGGTCTCCCGCAGGTTCGTCGCGATGACCGAGACCGCGCTGGCCGAGCTGCTCGCCGCGGATCTGTCGGGGCTGGATCTGGTGGCGTTGATGATCGATGGGGTGCACTTCGCCGAATCGTGCTGTGTGGTGGCCCTGGGTATCGGCATCGACGGGGTCAAGCATCCGTTGGCGTTGGTGGAGGGCTCCACGGAGAACGCGACCCTGGTTACCGGCCTGCTGGTGGACTTGCGGGAACGGGGCCTGGACGTGACCCGGCCGATGCTGGTCGGCCTGGACGGGTCCAAGGCGCTGCGCAAGGCGGTAGTCGACGTGCTCGACCATCCGGTCATCCAACGTTGTCAGCTCCATAAGATCAGGAATGTGAAAGACCATCTGCCGCAACGGCTTCGCAGCACCGCCGGCCGCAGGATGACCGACGCCTACCACGCCGACTCGGCGCTGGAGGCCGAGGCGGCCCTGCTGGCCCTGGCCGCCGAACTCGACCGTACCCACCCGGGCGCGGCGGCCAGCCTGCGCGAGGGCCTCGATGAGACGCTCACGGTGCTACGCCTCGGCGTGCCGCCCACGCTGGCGCGGACACTACGCTCGACGAACTGCATCGAATCGATGATCTCGGTGTGCCGCGAGCACGCCGGGAACGTCAAACGCTGGCGCGACGGGCAGATGGCGCTGCGCTGGTGCGCGGCTGGGATGGTCGAGGCCGGCAAGCAGTTCCGTCGCGTCAACGGTCACCTGCACCTGCCGGCACTACGGACCGCGCTCGAACATGAAGCCGCCAAACATGTCGGACCCGTCGCGCACAATGATCAGGTGAGCGCAGCCTGATGCTCACCGGACCGCCACCGAAGTTCCACGGGACTCGGGACATCCTCAAGCAGAAAGGGCCAACTTGAGCCCGGAATCGATCCGGTTATCACAGCTTTCCAGTTATGAAACAACTAGCTGAGGCGATGCCAGCGGCCAGATTGCGCGGAGCCGCGGGCGATGTCGGGAAGGCAGGGAATAAGACCTTCCGCGATCTATCACGCGGCCAGACCAACCCGACCTGCGGTTTACGCCGGGGCAACTGGGGGTATGCGGCGCATGCCTTGAACCGAAAGCCTTGAACCGAAAGTGAGAAGCTGATGACAAGACCAGCCAGGACAGCATTCGCGGTTTTCGGTGGCGGCGCCATGCTGGTCATGGCTGTGGCCTGCGGTGGCGGCGGCAACAAGGGACCCACCAGCAGCACGACGCCGTCGACAACGACAACGACCGCCCCATCCAGCCTGCCTCCGTCGGAAACGTCCCCGGCACCGGGTGGGCCGTCCGGCAGCGGCGTTCCCGGCGGTGGTGGCGGCATCCCCGGCGGACCCACCGGCGGCGGCGGACCGGGCGGCGGTGGCGGCAGCATCCCGGGCGGACCCACCGGCGGCGGCGGACCGGGCGGTGGGGGCGGCACCATTCCCGGTGTCGGCGGAGGCGGCGGCGGACCGGGCGGCGGTGGCGGTTGCATCGGCAACATCTGCGGTGGCTACCCGTGATGGCGCGCCGTCGTTGACTCCCGTCGCGGCCTGAGACCGGTCGGCAACGGTTAAGGTTCGCTTCAGGCGGATCGCAAGGGAGCATCGACATGGCCAAGCTCAGGTTCGGATATTTCATCGCCCCGTTCCACCGCGCGGGCACCAACCCGACGCTGGCCTTGCAACGCGACCTCGAATTCGTCGAACATCTCGACGCCCTGGGCTTCGATGAAGCATGGATCGGCGAGCATCACTCGGCGGGCAGCGAGATCATCAGCTCGCCCGAAATCTTCATTGCCGCCGCCGCAGAACGAACCAAACGGATCCGACTCGGCACCGGGGTCATCTCACTCGCCTACCACAACCCACTGTGGGTCGCCGACCGGTTGATGCTGCTGGATCACCTCACCCGTGGCCGGGTGATCGGTGGTATGGGTCCGGGTTCGCTGCCCACGGATTCGTCCATGATCGGGTTGACGCCCACCGACACCCGGGAGCTTCTGGAAACCAACCTCGACATCGTCGTCCGGCTGCTGGCGGGGGAGACCGTGACCGCCAAAACCGCCACGCACCAACTCTTCGACGCCAAGTTGCAGCTCGCGCCGTATTCCGAGGGCGGCATCCCGCTGGCGGTCGCCGCGGTCGCGTCACCGACCGGCGCGCGGCTGGCCGGCAAGTACGGCGTCGGGCTGTTGTCCATCGGTGCGACGCTGACCATCGAGGGTTTCAATGCGCTGTCGTATCACTGGGGCATCGTCGAGGAACGCGCCGCAGCGTTCGGCACTCGGGTGGACCGCAAGGACTGGACGCTGGTGGGTCCCTTCCACCTCGCCGAGACCGATGAGCAGGCCCGTGCCGACGTGAAATTCGGTATCGAGCCCTGGTTCCGCTATTTCCAGAAGATTGCCGCTTTCCCGCAGATGACCATGTCGGGAGACCGGCTCGACGAAATGATCGACATGATCAATGAAAATGGGGCCGGTGTGATCGGCACCCCCGATCGGGCGCGGGCGCAGGTGCAGCGGTTGTGGGATCAGTCCGGCGGATTCGGCTGCATGCTGCAAATGGGTCACGAGTGGGCCAACCCGGCGGCGACCAAGCGCTCCGCCGAATTGTTTGCCGCCGAAGTAATGCCGCACTTTCAAGGGCAGGCGCAACCGACCCTCGACGCCGCCGCGCGCGCCGGCGAGGTGCGTGACGACCTCGCACGCACCCAGCTGCAGGCCATCGAGCACATGACCAAGAAGTATCACGATGAGGTCAGTTCGACCGCGCGACCCGAAAGTCGTTGAGCCAAGCCCACAATGCTACGGTGCGGTACCGGACTCGCGTTCGCCTGCCTTCACCAGCCGGCCGGCGAAGAACTTGACCGCGCCGCCCAGTGCCGCCCGCATCGCCGGTCCGGTTCCGCGGATGCCCTCGGTAAACGAGCCGCTCCAGCGGATATCGGTGCCGCCCGACGCATTCGGCGTGAGGACGACCTCCGCGTGGTAGTCCTTGGCCGGTGTCCGGGGCGCGATCAGCCGGTAGGCGTGACGGCGATCCTGCTCGTACTCGACGGTCTCCTCCTGCACCAGCACCGGCCACATGCCGACCTTGCGGACGGCTCCGATCCCGCCGGGCGCCGGATCACCTTGGCGCGCCCAACTTGATTGCAGGACGATGGGTTTGGCCCACTCTGACCATCGCCCACCGTCGGTCACGAGCCGGAACAGTGTCGCGGCCGGCGCGCTACTGGACTTGGTGACTTCGAAGGAGAACTTCCGTCCCGGCATATCCGACTCCCGCCCCGACAAAACTGACCTGGCTGACGGGTACCCTACCGCGACACCGCCTGCGGAGCGCCTCGGGCAGTCGCGGGGCAGCGAAAACAATGCCGCGGCGGCGGCGCCGGGGCATACTCACGATGTGCCGAACGCCGAAACTGTCTCAGTTCCAGCCGCGCTGTCCCAAGCTGACGTCGACGCGGCGTTACGCCTGATGAAGCCGCTGCGAATACTGATCAAGCCCAAGGTCTATGGCATCGAGAATGTGCCGACCGAACGTGCATTGCTGGTGGGTAACCACAACACGCTCGGCTTGGTCGACGCGCCGTTGCTGGCCGCAGAGCTCTGGGAGCGCGGCAGATTGGTCCGATCCCTCGGCGACCACGCCCACTTCAAGGTTCCGGGGTGGCGCGACATGCTGACGCGGATGGGAGTCGTCGAAGGCACCCGCGAGATTGCCTCGGAACTGATGCGCCGCGGCGAACTGGTCATGGTGTTTCCCGGCGGCGCCCGTGAGGTCAACAAGCGCAAGAACGAGCAGTACAAGTTGGTCTGGAAGAACCGACTCGGGTTCGCGCGGTTGGCAATTCAGCACGGGTATCCGATTGTGCCGTTCGCTTCGGTGGGAGCCGAACACGGCATCGATATCGTGCTCGACACCGATTCCCCCCTGCTGGCGCCGAGCCAGTTTCTGGCTGCCAAGCTGCTCGGCACGCCCGACGGCCCACCGCTGGTTCGCGGCGTGGGGCTGACCCCGGTACCGCGACCCGAGCGGCAGTACTACTGGTTCGGCGAACCGATCGACACCACCGAGTTCGCCGGACACGAAGCCGACGACAACGCTGCCCGTAAGGTGCGCGAGCGTGCGGCCGCCGCGATCGAGAAGGGCATCGAACTGATGCTCGCCGAGCGCGAAGCCGACCCGAACCGATCCCTGGTGGGCCGCCTCTTCCGATCAGACGCTTGAAAGCCCAAGCAACCAAACCGATTTACCCGGTCCGCGGCACCGTGATTTTGCCCGCGGCACCGCGCAGCCCGGCGAACAACGGATTCCATCCGATGACACGATCCGAGCGGTCGGGTCGGTGATGACGACGAAGGGGATATGGCGACCGTGTTGCGCGGCATGAACGCTCAAGCTGAGGTGTCGCTGTCTCCTTCCGCGACCGCGATTCCGGCCAAGCCCGGCCACGCCCGGGCAGGTCGTGCCGGCAAGCGACACAGGTGGGGGCCCCTGTTGGCGGTCGCGTTGCTGCTCGGTGGGTGCGCTGGCCAGCACACCGCCGTCAGCTCCTCGACCACCACCACCGCGACCGGCGCCGCCAACTCCGGCGTCAGGGTCCGCAGTCAGGCCGTGTTGGACGGCGCCGTCAACGCCGAGGAGCCGGGTTGCTCGGCTGCGGTGGGCGTGGAGGGGAAAGTGGTCTGGACGGGAGTTCGGGGTATCGCGGACCTGGCGAACGGCACCAAGATCACCGCCGACACCGTTTTCGACATCGGGTCAGTGTCCAAGCAGTTCACCGCTACCGCGATCCTGTTGCTGGTCAATGCGGGGCGGCTAGCCCTGGGCGACCCGCTGGCCCAGTACGTTCCCGACCTGCCGGACTGGGCCGCCACCGTGACGGTGGCCGAACTGATGCACCAAACCAGCGGCATACCCGACTACATCGGACTGCTCGAAGAACAGGGATATCAATCAACCGACCGGACCACCCAGGCTCAAGCGCTGCAAGCGTTGGCCGCGGCGCCGGAGCTGGGATTTCGCCCGGGCGCCCACTTCGAGTACTCCAACTCCAACTACCTGCTGCTGGGTGAGATAGTCCGGCGGGTGTCGGGCCATCCGCTGCCGGAATTCCTGAGCACCGAGGTCTTCCAACCGCTCGGGCTGGCCATGGTGGTCGATCCGGTCGGCAAGATTCCCGAAAAGGCCGTGTCGTATGACAAGGGCGACAACGGTTCCCAGTTCCGGGTGCTGGACTCGCCATGGGAGCAGATCGGTGATGGGGCCATCCAGACCACGCCCAGCCAACTCGTGCGATGGGCGGACAACTACCGAACCGGCACGGTGGGTGGCCCCAAACTGCTCGACGAGCAGCTGGCCGGGGCGGTGGAAACCGAGCCCGGCGGCGGCGACCGCTACGGCGCAGGCATCTTTTCGCGCGCCGACGGCACGCTCGAACACAGCGGCAGCTGGGCGGGGTTCATTACCGAGTTCCGTATCAGCAGCGACCGCCGGACCGCGGTGGCCGTCAGCTGCAACACCGAAAAGCAGGACCCCGAAACCATGGCCGACGCACTGGGGCGTCTCTGGATGTAGCTTCGAGGCAATCACCATTTCAACCCGATGCGTCATTCCCAAGCGCCGCGCGCGGTAGGCATAATCATTCAGTTATGGCGAAACCGTCCGTCTTGACCACCGACAATGGCCTGCCGTCCGGCGTGAAAGGTGCCTGCGATTCCCGTTTCGCCGGACTCATCCGGGCGTTTAACGCGCTGTTTCCCGGACGGATGTTCGGCGGCGGAGCGCTGGCGGTCTACATCGACGGTGTGCAGGTCGTGGACGTCTGGACCGGTTGGTCGGATCGGCGTGGCAAAGTGCCATGGACGGCCGACACCGGGGCCATGGTGTTTTCGGCGACCAAGGGGTTGGCCGCGACGGTAATCCACCGCCTGGTCGACCGTGGGCTGCTGTCCTATGACGTGCCGGTCGCCGAATACTGGCCGGAATTCGGGGCGAACGGCAAGTCCGAAGTCACGGTCAGCGACGTGCTGCGGCATCGGGCCGGGTTGTCACACCTCAAGGGGGTGGGCAAGAAGGAAGTGCTGGACCACCTCCTGATGGAGGAGAAGCTGGCCGCGGCGCCGCTGGACCACACCCACAAAAAGATGGCGTATCACGCGGTGACCTACGGATGGTTGCTGTCCGGTCTGGCCCGGGCGGTGACCGGCAAGGGCATGCGGGAGCTGTTCCGTGAAGAGCTCGCCCTCCCGCTCGACATCGACGGTCTGCATCTGGGCCGTCCGCCGGCCGATTCGCCCACCACGGCGGCGCAGACGCTGTTACCGCAGGCGAATATCCCCACGCCGGTGCTCGACTTCGTTGCGCCGAAGGTCGCCGGGCTGTCGTTTTCCGGGTTGCTCGGTTCGATCTACTTCCCGGGCATCATGTCGATGCTGCAGGGCGATATGCCGTTTCTCGACGGCGAGCTTCCGGCGGTCAATGGCGTGGTCACCGCGCGTGGGCTGGCCAAGGTGTACGGCGCGATCGCCAACGACGGCGTCATTGACGGGACCCGGCTGCTGTCCTCTGAGTTGGTCAGCCAACTGCGCGGAAAGCCCAATCTGACACCGGATCTGAACCTGGGGATACCGTTCAGCTATCACCACGGCTACCAGTCGTCGCCGGTGCCGGGACTGCTGCCCGGATACGGCCACATCGGTCTGGGCGGAACCCTTGGCTGGGCCGACCCGGACACCGGCAGCTCGTTCGGCTACGTGCACAACCGTCTGCTGACGCTGTTGCTGTTCGATGTCGGATCGTTCGCCGGGCTGGCGCCGCTGCTGAGCAGCGCCATCTCGGCCGCGCGTCGCGCCGGGCCGCTCGAGGTGCCCCATCTGGGTGCGCCCTACCGGGAGGCCGACGAGCAAGAGCCCGCGTCATAGCGGCTCGTCAGCCGATGACCGGGTGCGGTGCCGGGACCTCGACGACGCCGAAGTTCGTCGCCCAGGCCGTGCGGTAGTCGCTCCATGTCGGTGTCAGGCGGCCGCGGCTGACGCATCGCGGCTCGTAGTGCACACACCGTTCGGCCGAGGCCACGTGCGCCTCTTCGTCGACGACGGTCACCGATAGCAGCATCTCGACGGGCTTGCCGGCCTGCACGGTCAGCAACAGGGTGGTTCCGGTGAGCCGGTAGTGCGCGATCGCGCCGCCGCCCAGGTCTACCTGCCCGCTGGCCGCCCCGAGCGCGGTGCCGTCGAGTTGCCACTTCGCCTCCAGCCCCGGACCGAAACCCGTTGCGATGGCGTCGAATCGGCCCTGCGGACGCATCGGCCGCACCACGGTTCCGGCGAATGTGCCGATGCGCCGATCGATGAGAGGTAGCGCGCGAATGGCGTCGTTCACGGTGTCGGCGCCCTTGACCGCCGGGGGAGCGGCGGCCACGGCATCCAGCGCCGCACGCAACTGGTTGCAGGGATCACGCTGCGTCCCGACTGCGCTGGCGCGCAATGCCGGCGAGGGCGCGAAAACCGCCGCGCCCGGCTTGGCGACCTCGCCGAACGTGCCGAAAACGCTCGGCGGACAGGTGAATCCGCCGACAATCTGAACCGAGGCGAGCGCTTTCTCCCAGGTGATGTAGCGGAACCGGATGTGGTCGAGGGTCACGTCGACGGCTTGGACGGCCGCCCACCTGCCTTCGTTGGTGCGCACGCCGTAGATGCGCAGCGATTCCCTAAACGGGTTGCCGAACAGCAGCCCGAAGGGGTCAACGGTCGCCAGGTCGGCGAGGGGTATCGGGTTGGGAGCGTCGTAGGCGTAGCCGTAGACGGCCGCGCGGTACAGGCCGTCGAAGTCGCGCAGGCCCGTTCGGGCCCAGCGGGCACCGCATACCGCCCGCACCGTCCGGTCGAACGCACCGCCGAGCACGGTGAGGTCGCCGCTGGGCATGTCGCGGACGCCGACTCGGCCGCTGTCGAGGTCGAACGACGAACCGTTGGGCACGACGACGGTGCCGGCTGCGCGCACCGGGGCGGTGTCGATGGGCCGGATGCGGCATCCGATCTGCACGTCGTCGATGTGCGCGTCGCTGAACACGATGTTGAAGCCCACCGCGGGGATGTTGACCGGGACCAGCAGCTGGTTCAGCGCGTCGGTGATGTGTGCGGCGACGCTGTTGATGGTGCCCTCGATCACCTCTTCAGCGATGTACATGATGAGCGGGACCAGCACCGCGCCGACGATCACATAGATCACGGAGGGGAGCAGCGCCCCGAGCAGTGCGCCGATCACCGCCCCCGCCACCCAGCAGTACCAGGGGATGTCGACGTCGACGTTGGGATCGTCCGCCTGGACCTGCACGACGAGTTGGCCGCCGGCGACGGCGATGGTGATCTTCGCCCCGACGGTGCCGGTGGCCGCATAGCAGAAGCCCGACTTGGTGATCTTGACCTGAACGTGCAAGGCGCCGTCGTCACCCGCGGTGATCGACAACCCGGTCAGATCCACCTCGTTGTCCTCGTCGATGCGCACGGTGCGGGTCAGCGTGCAGTTGGTGAACGCGCCGCCAAGGTTCAGCGCGCTGTCGATCATCGGGCTGATGACCCGGCAGATCCAGCCCATCGACGCGACGATCCCCCCGTTGCCGCCCCCGGTGATGAAGTTCTGGGTAAACGCCGACTTGTCGCCGGGGCTGCCACCGCCGAACGTGACCAGGAACGCCGACGCGTCTTTGTCGGCCGGGGAGGTGTCGTCGACGATGTGCACGTCGGCGTTCTTCATTGCGGTCGTGGTGCTGGTGGCGTGGTCGACGGGGAACGGCACCAGCGGGATCAGTTTGACGTTGTTCCGCAGGAAGGCGGCGAACAGTCCGTCGAGGCCGGGGATCGGGAACCCCGCCACCGCGATCTCGGTGAGCCACAGCTTCTGTTCGAGATCGATTCGCACCAGATCGATTCCGTTGGTGCTGGTGTCCACGTCAACGCTGGCGACGATGCGCAGCGCCCCGACTGTGCCGGCGTCGCCGAGCAGTACATGGATGTCGACGACGTCGGTCGCGCCGGGCGGGAGGCCACCCGGCCGGTCGAAGGAGACCGTCACCGAAAAAGGCGTGGCCGGGTCGAGATGGATGCCGAGGCCCCCCAGGATGGTGCCCAGCAGAAAGCCGCCGGTGTCGAAGACGACGCTCAGTAGCTGCTGATAGGCCTGTTCGGCGAATTCGACGACGAGGTCGTAGCCGTGTGTCTGTTCCCCCGACATCACGCCCTCCTTATCTGGCCACCAGTGGCCTAGCCGGTGAATCGGATGTTGACGTTGGCGGTGATCACCTGTCCGTTCGGCAACCGGAACGCCCGTGGCCGGTGCAGGTCCGGGGCGTCGCCGGTCAGCGACGCCGCCTTGAGTCGCTGTTTGATGATCGGCGGGACGTCGATTTTCAGCGCCGCCAGTGTGGCCAGCGGGTCGGTGGCGAACTGCCGGGCGACCTCCGGTTTGGCCAGCGCCGCAAGGATGGTGCGCTCCGACCGGTGCAACTGCTCGAACTCGGCGCGCAGCCGCGGGCCGAGTCCGCCGATCACCGGGCCGAACGCACTGCTGTCGGGGCGGTTCGGTTGCTGCGATTCGTTCGATGTCATTGTTCAGGCCTATGCCAGCCGGCGGCGTTTGGCAAGGGGTAGCAGTCAAAACTGTTGGCACACAACGTCGGGCAGCCTCGTCGTACCGGCGGCCGTCGTTATCGGTCAGCGTCGTGGTCGGCGATGACACCGTTGATGATGGCCCGGACAACCGCTGCGGCGTGCGGGTCGTCGGCTTCGAGGTGGCTGCGCAAACTAATCAGGGCCTTCCACAACGCCCACCCGCGGCCGCGGGCCCAGGTTGCGGCGTCGATGTCCAGCGCGCGGCGAAATATCGTTCGGCTGCCCGCGTCGAGGTGGGTCCAGGCCAGGACGGTGTCACACGCGGGGTCTCCCACACCGCAGAGCCCGAAGTCGATGACCGCGGTGAGGCGTCCACGCCGCGTCAGCAGGTTGTCGGCGGCCATATCGCCGTGAAACCAGCACGGTTCGCCAGCGCGGGTGCTGCCGATGGCGACGGCCCACACCGCTTGCGCGCCGGCGACGTCGATTTCACCACCGAGCTCGTCGATGGCGGCGCCGGTTTCCTCGGCGTACACCGATACGGGTGCGCCGCGAAAGAAGTTGTGCGGCCCGGGTTCTGGACCGTCGCCGGGATCGATGTGGTGCAGTGCGCGCAGGAAGTGGCCCAGCGCATACCCGATCGGGCCCCAGTCGGTGACCGCCTCTTCCGCGGTGGCGCCGTCGAGCCAACGGTATACCGACCAGGGATAGGGATAGTGAAATGCGGGTCTGCCCATCGCGACGGGTTGGGGTATGGGCAGCGGCAGCCGCGGCGCCAGCCGGGGCAGCCAATGCTGTTCTTTGGCGACCTGTTCGGCATACCGATCACCAGTGGGCAACCGGATCGACAGCTCCTCGCCGAGCCGGAAGGTGCGGTTGTCGACACCTTGGCGGGCCACGGGCGTGAGGGCAAGTGACGACCAGTGCGGGAACTGACTGTCCACGAGTCGGCGAGCCAGCCGGGCGCTGATCTCGTCGACCGGGTAGCCGGTCGTGTCGTCAGAGCACATAGGGCGCAATCAGCAGCGCAGCGCCGAACACCGCCGAACCGATCAGGAAGGCCACGACGGTAAACCCCATCACCTGGCGGACATTGAGCTTCGCGATGGCCAGCAGCGGCAGCAGCCAAAACGGCTGGATCATATTCGCGACCGCTTCGCCGACGGCGACGGACATCGAGATCAGCCCAAGGTAGGCCGGTGAGTGCTGGCCGATCGCAAGCGCCGAGTCAACCGCGACGGGCCCCTGCACGGCCCAGTGCCCGCCGCCGGACGGCACGAACAGCGAGATGACGATCGAACCGAGAAAGGTCAAGAACGGCAGGGTGTATTGGCCGGCGCCGGTCACCAGGGCCGCCGCGAGCACCGTCTGCAGCGGCTTGCCCGATCCAGCCGGTACATAGCCCAGCAGACCGACGATCCCGCCGTACAGCGGGTACTGCAACAGCAGCGGGCCAGACACCCTCGCCGCACCGGAAAACGCTCGGATGAACCGGATCGGTGTGCGGTGCAGCAACGCACCGGTGACGGTGAACAGCATGACCATCGACGAGATGTTCAACGCAAACCCGCTCAGCCAGAAGTAGGTGATCCCGGCGGCGAAGACGGCAACGTTGAGAATCCACAAGTTTTCCAGCCACTCGGCAAACGTGCGCTTGCCCGCGGGCGGGGCCCAGACGGGCTCCTCGTCCTCGAAAACGGCCGGGTCGGGCTCGAGGGGCTGCGCCGGCTCCATCCGCCGGATCGCGAGCGCGAGCAGCACCAGCACCACGATCACGGCCACCCAGCTGTAGGGCTGGAAAATCGTCAGCTTCAGCGGCACCACCATGCCGGTCAGCTTGTGTATCACGTTGATCGGACTGCTGACATCGGTGTTCGCCAGCGCAATCGACGACGACAGCCCCTGCGTCCAGACGATGAAGCCCATGAACGCCGCGGCGACGAGATAACCGAAATGGGCGCCCGCAAGCCGTTTGGCAACCTGGCGGGCGACCAGCGCCCCCGCGACCAGACCGAGCCCCCAGTTCAGCAACGAAAGGACGGCGCTGACACCGAAACACAGCAGAGCCGCCCCCACCTGGTTCGTCGGCTTGCTCGCCACCCCGATGATGGCCCGCTTGAGAATCGGCGCCTCGGCGAGCGTATAGCCCGTCACCAGGATCAGTACCATCTGGAAGGCAAAGGTGAAGATGTTCTGCGATCCCCACACGCCGGCGTACCACGCCTTGAGCACGCCGGCCGGCGTCGCGCCGTCGACCAGCAGCGCCACCAGCGGGACCACCAGGACGGTCAGGATGACCGCGAACAAATACGGATCCGGCATGAGGCGTTCGACATACCGAACGCACAGCGCGGTGAGGGGCTGCAACACGCCGCGCCGCCCGGTCTGTTGGTCCCGTTCCGTCGTCATTGGGTCACCCTTGCCTAGACCTTGCCCAGACCTGCCTAGACCAACTCGTCGACCACCAGCCACACCAGAGCGGCGGCCGCCAGCAGCAATCCGCCTATCACGGCTGTCTGCACAAACCCGGACTGACGGTGCAACCACGCACGCGCCTGCGTGAAGCGCCAGTCGGTCCACGCATAGGCACGTGCGGCCCAATCAGCTTCGACCGCGAGCAGCCGAAACGCGACCAGCAGGGCCGGGATGCCCAGCTCGGGAAGCAGCACGATCAGCGGGATGGAGGCGATGAGCAACGCGCCGGCGAGCACGGCCAGGGATACGCGCACCACCGTCGGCCGGGACCGGCCGCGCTCGCGATATGCCAGCACGCGGCTCAGCGCCTCGTCGCGGGTGACGGCCCGGGCGCGCTGGTCGACTGGGTCCATGGCTACTCCTGGCTTACGCGATCGGCGAGCGGGTTCCGCACGGACTCTAGTGGACCGGTTGCCGCGGCGAGTTCCATCGAGCCACCCGATCGGTGGCCGAGGCCACCGCTGCTTGCCGTGTCAGCCGTGCGCCGGTGCATAGACTGCCGCGTATGAACGACGGTTCCCCGCAGGGCTCCCGGGCTCCAGAAGGCCTGCTGGAGATCGATGACTGCCTGGCAGCCGACGGCAGTATCGCCTTGCCGCCCGGCACCACCCTGATCTCCCTCATCCAACGCAATATCGCCAATGTCGGCGACGCCATCGCGTATCGCTATCTGGACTACACCCGTTCCGCTGAAGGTCAGGCCCTTGAGGTGACCTGGGCGCAGTTGGGGGTGCGATTGGCGGCCATCGGTGCGCAGATCCAACAACTCGCCGGCAACGGCGACCGGGTCGCGGTCCTGGCGCCGCAGGGCATCGGCTACGTTGCGGGTTTCTACGCGGCGATCAAGGCCGGAACTATCGCGGTGCCACTGTTTGCCCCGGAATTGCCCGGCCACGCCGAACGTCTCGATACCGCACTTCGCGACTCGGAGCCCACGGTCGTTCTGACGACGGCGACAGCGAAGGCCGCCGTGGAGGGCTTTCTGGCCGGCCGGCCGCACCTGCGAAAGCCCCACGTCATCATCATCGATCAGATCCCGGATTCGGCAGGGGAGCAGTTCAGTCCGGTCGAGCTGGACATCGACGCCGTGTCCCACCTTCAGTACACCTCGGGCTCGACACGGCCGCCCGTCGGCATCGAGATCACTCACCGCGCCGTCGGCACCAACCTGGTGCAGATGATCCTGTCGATCGACCTGCTCAACCGCAACACTCACGGCGTCAGCTGGTTGCCGCTCTACCACGACATGGGCCTGTCCATGATCGGCTTCCCAGCGGTGTACGGCGGGCACTCAACCCTGATGTCGCCGACCGCGTTCGTGCGTCGGCCGCAGCGGTGGATCCATGCGCTGGCCGCGGGGTCGCGGACCGGCCGGGTGGTCACCGCGGCGCCGAACTTCGCCTACGAGTGGACCGCCCAGCGCGGCCTGCCCGCCGCGGGCGAGGATATCGACCTGCGCAACGTCGTGCTGATCATCGGATCCGAACCGGTCAGCATCGAGGCGATCACGACATTCAACAAAGCGTTCGCGCCCTACGGACTACCGCGGACGGCGTTCAAGCCCTCCTACGGCATCGCCGAGGCGACGCTGCTCGTCGCGACCATCGACCACGCCGCCGAAACGACAGTGGTCTACCTCGACCGGGAACAACTGGGCTGCGGTCGTGCGGTCCCCGTCGCGGCGGATCACCCCAACGCCGTCGTGCAGGTGTCGTGCGGTCACGTCGCTCGCAGTCTGTGGGCGGTGATCGTCAACCCCGAAACCGGCGCCGAGCTGCCGGATGGTCAAGTCGGCGAAATCTGGCTGCAGGGCGACAACGTCGGCCGCGGCTACTGGGGGCGGCCGGACGAAACGCGCCACACCTTCGGCGCCAGGCTGCAAGCGCAGCTCGGTGAACACAGCCGCGCCAACGGCGCTGCGCTCGAAGGGAATTGGCTGCGGACTTCAGACCTGGGCGTCTACCTCGACGGTGAACTGTACGTCACGGGGCGGATCGCCGATCTCATCACCATCGACGGCCACGACCATTATCCGCAGGACATCGAAGCCACCGTCGCGGCGGCATCGCCCATCGTCCGGCGCGGATATGTGACGGCTTTCGCGGCGCCGGCCAACGAGCTGCCGGATGCGGACGATGCGGACGACACCCGTCCCCGGTTGGTGATCATTGCCGAACGTGCGGCGGGCACCAGCCACGCCGACCCGCAACCGGCGATCGAGGCGATCCGGGCCGCGGTTGCCGAACGCCATGGTCTGTCGCCCGCCGACGTGCGTTTCCTCCCCGCCGGGGCCATTCCGCGCACCACCAGCGGCAAGCTGGCTCGCCGGGCCTGTCGTGCCCAATATCTCAGCGGCGTATTGGGAGCGCACTAGCTCCTCCGAGAGTCGGACCTGGCAGCGTCAACCCATGGAAATCCTTGTTGCGCAACACTTCTGAGCCATGAGGTTGGGCCAGACTGTGCGATAGCCGCCGTTGTCGCTGGTGCATGCGAAAGCAGGCGGTGACTACGCCCCGGAACTCCACGTCGTGTGCACACGACGAGGCCGACAACGTCCCGTATCCACGAATGGCCGCTAGTTGCCTCGTGCGGTGACCTGAGCACGTATGGCGTTGTGTTGCAACGTCATCCACCAGGGACAGGTATGTGTGGGATGTGGTGCCGGCTATGGGGGTTCGTCGTCGTCGTCTCCGTGGCGGAGCAGTTTTTCGGGGTGATGCATGGTGTTGGTGCGGGGTTGGCCGCGGTCTTGGTGGGGTGGGGGGAGCCATTCGGTGTCGCCGTGGGTGTTTTTGCGGGTGGTCCAGCCGTTGTCGAGGAGTTTGTGGTGGGGTCCGCAGGCGAAGGTGAGTTGGTTGATGTCGGTGGTGGGCGATTGGGCGTAGGGGATCACGTGGTGGACTTCACCGTAGTAGCCTTTGACGTCGCAGCCTGGGGCGGTGCAGCCACGTTCCTTGGCGTACAACATGATTCACTGCCCCGGGGAAGCCAGCCGCTTGGTGTGATACAGCGCCAACGCTTTGCCTTGGTCGAAAACCGCCAAATAGTGGTGGGCATGGCGAGCCAGGCGGATCACATCCGACATCGGCACGATGGTGCCCCCGCCGGTCAGTGCGGCGCCGGCGGCCGACTCCAAATCCTTGAGCGTGGTGGACACGATGATCGAGGCGGGCAGCCCATTGTGTTGGCCCAGGTTTCCGGAGGCCAGCAGGGTGCGCAGCCCGGCAAGCAGCCCGTCATGGTGGCGCTGGGCGCCCGAGCGGGTGTCGGCGTCGATGGCGTCTTGGCTGGGGGTGCCCTCGACACATGGGCTTTCAGATTCGGGGTTGCACATGCCCGGGGCGGCCAGTTTGGCCAGCACCGCTTCCAGGGTGGCGCGTAGTTCGGGGGTGATCAGTCCCCGCAGCTCCGACATGCCGTCGGCGTGTTGGCTGCCCAACGTCAGAGCGCGCCGCCGCGCCCGATCCTGATCGGTGTAGGTGCCGTCGGGGTTGAGGCAGTCGGCGAGGGTGGCGGCCAGCTCGGCGAGTTGTTCGGGGCGAAACTGGCTGGCTTGGCGGGCCAGTTGGGCTTCGGCGCGCTCGCGGGTGGGCTGGTCGACCCAGCCGGGCAGCTGCCGGCAAAACCGGCGGATCACGGTGATGTGTTCGGCGCCGATCTTGGCGTCGCGTTGGGCGGCGGCGGTGGCGGCCAGCGCCGGGGCGATCGGTTCACCGGTGAGCCCGCGCCGTGGCCCCAGATCGGCGGCGGCGTTGATGCGCCGGGTGGCCTCGGCGCGGCTGGTCAGTGTCCACTCGGCGATCGCATGCGACAGTTTGCCGCCCAGCTCTTCGGCGCTGGCTTGGCGGGCCAGGTGGTTGATCAGCTGGTGCTCGGGTACGGGTAGGCGCCGGCGCACTTTTTCGCAGCGCTCCAGCAACGCCAACCACTCCAACGTGGTCAACGCGTCAAAGTCCAGACCCACCACCACATCCAGCGCGGC
This sequence comes from Mycobacterium pseudokansasii, assembly GCF_900566075.1. Taxonomy (NCBI): domain Bacteria; kingdom Bacillati; phylum Actinomycetota; class Actinomycetes; order Mycobacteriales; family Mycobacteriaceae; genus Mycobacterium; species Mycobacterium pseudokansasii. The sequence goes on from NZ_UPHU01000001.1 coordinate 3,336,269, forward strand.
ATCCAACCCGTCGAAGGCCGCCGTGATCGCTTCGCGCTCCGCCATGACACCCAACCTATCGGCGGCCTCTGACACAAACCCGGGCAGAAAGTGACTGCCGAACAACCGATTTCACATGTTCACCCACAGCGAACAACGCACTGGATTCGCCGGTGCCCACCGCAAACCAACGCAGCGGTCCGACAACCGATCTCATCACCCCAACGCCATCCCGACCCGCGGCCACCACACCGATCACAAGACGGATCTTGATCACCAGACGTCGGGAGGGGGTCCCGGCAGCATGGCTTGCGGATCCTAGGCATCACGATGGGATACAGCGGTGCACAATGGGATTGATCGCCGATCACATCGCCGATCCGCAGCATGTGACGGTTTGAAGCCACCCAGCAAGGGCGACTCCGAACGGCCGACAATCCTTCAACTCCTGCACAGCAGCACATCGGCAAGCTCTACCTACATCGAACGTTCTTCCGGTGTTCGCGACGCAACCAAGCGCTGCAGCGCAGCCGTCTAGATCGGGTCATTACACCCTTCGTCGACTGCCTAGAGCCGCATAACCTCCAGCCACTACGGTGTAGTGGCCCGGTGAGCGATGCGAAGCCGAACACACCGGACGGATCGGTATCCAGAAGGCTCCACCCGACGACCAACGGAGGCATAGTGGTTGACCTACCACGCGGCACTGAACCATTCACCGGCGTCATCAACCCGACTTTGGCCGGGTCCACCCCGGTCACGCCGACGATCACGTATCCACCCGCGGGTGCTCCCAACGTCGTGGTGGTATTGCTCGACGACGTCGGGTTCGGCGCCGCATCCACGTTCGGCGGACCGGTTCCCACACCCACTCTCGAACGCATTGCCGGAGCGGGCTTGCGCTACAACCAATTCCACACCACCGCGCTGTGCTCCCCGACGCGCGCCGCGCTGCTGACCGGACGCAACCACCACAGCGCCCACATGGGCACCATCTGCGAGATCGCCTACGGATTCCCCGGCTACGACAGCGTGCTGCCACAGAGCACCGCGACCGTTGCACAGATCCTGCAGATGAACGGCTACAGCACCGCGCTGATCGGCAAGGCGCACTTCACCCCCACCTGGGAGATCGGCCCCGCCGGCCCGTTCGACCGCTGGCCCACCGGCCTCGGTTTTGAGCGCTTCTACGGCTTTCTGGGCGGCGATACGTCGCAGTACGAGCCGGCGCTTTACGACCAGACCACCCCCGTCGAGCCGTATCTGGGACGCGACGACTATCACCTCAGCGAGGACCTGGCCGATAAGGCGATCGAGTGGATCCGCCGGCAGAAAACCTCCGCGCCCGACAAACCGTTCTTCCTTTATTTCGCGCCCGGGGCGACGCACAGCCCGCACCACGTGTGGCCGGAGTGGTCGGACCGGTTCGCCGGCCAGTTCGACGACGGCTGGGATGCATTGCGGGAGAAGACATATGCCCGCCAGATCGACATGGGCATCATCCCTCCCGGCACCCGGCTGACTCCGCGGCCCGAGCAGATACCCGCCTGGGCGGACTACGACGATCGGTACAAGCCGGTCGCGCAGCGCCTGATGGAGGTCTACGCCGGGTTCCTCGCCCACACCGACGCCCAGATCGGACGGGTCGTCGACGCCATCGACGAATTGGGGCAATGGGACGACACACTGTTCATCTATGTGTGCGGCGACAACGGCGCGTCGGCTGAAGGGACCCTGCACGGTGCCTGGAGCTCGCCAGCGTTTCAAAACGGGCTGCCCGAAGACCCCGAATGGCTCCTTGACCACATGGCCGACTTCGGCACGGCCCGCTGCGAAAACCACTACAACGTCGGCTGGGCCTGGGCGCTCGACGCGCCGTTCCAGTGGATGAAGCAGGTGGCATCGCATTTCGGCGGCACCCGCAACGGATTGGCCATCTCCTGGCCGCGCGGCATCGCCGACGCGGGAGAGCAGCGCAGCCAGTTTCACCACGTCATCGACATCGTCCCCACCATCCTGGAAGTCACCGGCATCGAGATGCCCGAACGCGTCAACGGCGTCGAGCAGAAGCCGCTCGAAGGCGTCAGCATGCGGTACTCGTTCGCCGACGCCGACGCCGAAAGCCACCGAACTACGCAGTATTTCGAGATTTTCGGCAATCGCGCCGTCTACCACGAAGGTTGGATGGCGTGCTGCTTCCATGGTCGACTGCCCTGGATCCGTGCCCAGCGCAACATTCCGTTCGGCGAGGCCGAGCGCTGGGAGCTCTACCATCTCGCCGACGACTTCAGCCAGGGTGTCGACCTGGCCGAGCAGTACCCGGACAAGCTCACCGAGCTGCAAGCCGTTTTCGACGCCGAAGCACGCAAGTACGACGTCTACCCGCTCAGTGATGCCACGCTGGCGCGGGCGCTGCCGGTCAACCGGCCAAGCCTGCTCGGTGATCGCACCTCGGTCACCTACTACCCGGGCCAGGTACGCATCCCCGAACCCGTGACGCTGAGCTACACCAGCACGTCGTTCACGCTGCGGGCACAGTTGCACGTCTCGCCCGGCGGCGCTCAGGGGGTGGTCATCTCCGTCGGCGGGGCGATGGCCGGGTGGAGCCTTTATCTGCAAGACGGCGTGCCAAGCTTTGCCTACAACTATCTGGGCCACGAACTCACCACCGTCACCGCACCCGGTCCACTGCCCGAAGGCCCTGTGAACCTTGGGCTTTCGTTCGATTACGACGGCGGGGGACTGGGCAAGGGCGCATCGGTGACGCTGCTGGTCGACGGCGCCGCCGTGGTCAGCGGCCGCCTCGAGCGCACGGTACCCTTCCGGTTCTCGATGAGCGGCGAAACGCTGGACGTCGGCGTCGATACCGGGTCTCCGGTGGCACCGTACGGGCATGACTTCCGGTTCACGGGCCGGATCGATCGCATCGACGCCACCGTCGACCCGCATCCGGCCGATCTCGCCGCCGCGATCGCCGAAGCCGAGATGCGCGCCGCGCTGACCTCGCAGTAGCCGAGACGGGGCGACGGCTCGCTATCCTCAGCCGGTGACCGCCATGTGGAGCAGCCTTATCCCGCTGATTCTCGGCGGCGTCCTGGAACCGATCGAGATCGCGATCACGATCATGTTGCTGGGCACGCCATCGCATCTGCGGACGGCCGGCGCCTGGGTCGCCGGGCATATCGGCACCCGCCTATTGCAGGGCCTCATTTTCGGCACCATCTTGCATTGGGGAGCCCGCAAGGCCGACACAAGTCACCCGCACCACTGGATTATGTCGACGGTCCTGTTGGTAGTGGCCCTGCTGTTTCTGGTCACCGCCGCGCGCGAGCTGCTGAGCGACGACGATCCCGAGGCGCCGCCACCGAAGTGGATGAGCATGCTCATGTCGGCGACACCCACCAAGGCCTTCTTCATCGGGGCGGGTGTCATCACGGTCTCGGTCAAGGCGTGGGTGTTCACCCTGGCGGCGATCAGCGTGATCGGCGGCGCGGGTTTGCCGCGGGCTGCCAATATCGCCTCCTACATCGCGTTCGTGCTGCTGGCTATGAGCGCCAATCTGCTCATCATCGCGATGGCTGCGGTATTCCCCGCCCAGTCGCGCACCCTGCTGGACCGGATCCTGCGCTGGCTGCAGGCAAACGACCGGCCCATCATGGTTGTGGTCGGGACGGTTTTCGGACTCTGGTTCGGGTGGAAAGCCTTGCACGGCTTGGGAATTCTCTAACCGGGCAAGTCCGGCAGGTCAGCCGGGTGTCGCGGCTTCCCGCTGACGTATCCAGCGGGTGTAGATCAGGCCGACACCGGCAGTGATCAGGCCGTAGAGCGCAACCGCCCCGCGTTCGTCGGTGTCGGGAAAATTCGCCGACGCGATGGTGAGCGCGGTCGCCGGGTGGCGGCAACTGCTCGCGAAAGCCACCACCGCCGAAAACTGGCGATCGGGCCCGCCCAGCACATGCCCGGCGAGCAACGCGGCCACAACGAACACCGCCAGGGCTACCAGGGTGGAACCGCTCATGAGCTTCCACATCCGCGGCGCCGCGGTGACCAACAGCACGATCATCGCCACCGGCAGCACCCAGCGTTGGGCGCTCTCGATGGGACCCGCGATACGCTTGGCCGCCGCCGGCCAGACCGCCCCGATCGTCATTCCGGCGACGAGCGGCGCCAACACCGACACCAGCATCAGCTTGCCGATCGCCCACGGGCTGACCACGTACTGATGCCCGAATACGTTGCCCAGCAAGGTCGCGGCGACGGCGAGCACGGGAACGGCGAGCACCGCCAACACGATGACCAGGCCCAGCCCGAATTGGACCTGCCCGCCGGCCTTTTCCCCGCGGCGGGGCAACAACGGCGGCAACGGTGAGATCGCCAACGTCACCAGCGCAATGGCAACCTCCGGCCGCAGATCCATCATCTGGACCAGCAGCACCGCCACCGCGGGTGCAACGACGAGAACGGCCAGCAGGGATCGCGCCAGCAGTCCCGGGCGTTGCGCCAGGTAGCCCACGTCGGCGAACCGCGCGGTCAACCCGTAGCCCAGGATCACGACGAACAGGCTTATCTGGAAGGCGAGCTTCGCCGCTTCTGCCATGGTCACGACGCACAGCCTGCCACGGCGCCCGGTGACGCCGGCAACGCGTCCGGAAACGGTGCTCCACCGTCGTCAGCTTGCCGCCTTGCCGACGCGAAACATCTTCAGCCCCAGTCTGGATGTGGTCCCGCGCTGATCCGGCACTGGACAGCCGAAGTCGGCCGGGTCGTCATCCGGGACCTCCCGGCAGGTGCGCCGCCGCGTGGGAAGGTACCGATTGGGCGCGTCGGCAGCCGGCGAGTCAGCCAGGGCCGTCGACTCGGATAGCGGACTCGACGTCGTCGGCGCTGAGCTCCTTGGTGCAGAAGAACCAGTCGTTGCACTCGACGCCCGCGACGTGACCGTCCATTCGCTCCTTGGCGGTGCCGCACGAACCTGCCGGCGGCACGATTACCCGATCACCGGGTCGCCAATCGGCCGGCGTCGCGACATCGAAGCGATCGGCCGTCTGCAGGGCCTTGACCGCTCGCAACAGCTCGTCGAAATTGCGTCCGAGGCTCAGCGGGTAATAGATGATCGCGCGGACTATCCCCCCGGGGTCGATGATGAAGACCGCGCGCACTGCCTTCGTGGCGTCCTCGCCCGGCATGATCATCCCGTACTTCTGCGCGACCTGCATCGAGACATCCTCGACGAGCGGGAAGCCGACCTCCACGTCGTGCATACCGCGGAAGGTGATCTTGTCCTTGACGGTTCGTAACCAGGCGATGTGGCTGTACAGCGAGTCCACGGACAAGCCGACCAGCTCGGTGTTATAGGCCGCGAACTCCTGCTGCATCGACGCGAACGTCATGAACTCGCTGGTGCACACCGGCGTGAAATCTGCTGGGTGGGAGAAGAAGATCACCCATTTGCCGGCGTAGTCGGCGGGGAAGTTGATGGGCCCCTGGGTGGTGACGGCGGAAAAAGCCGGTGCCGGTTCGCCAATCCGGGGCATGGCGGCGGTGGGAGTGTCGGTGAGGGTCATCGCGGTCCTTTCGGTGGTCCAACCCGTCCCAACAAATACCGGTAGGGGTATATTCCGCGACGTCGACGGCGGGCCTGCCCGAAGACTCAGGGGCTGGTGCCCTGGTTGATGATCAGCGGCGGTGGCGCTCCCTCATGGGGGTCGGCGTGCGTCTTGTAGAACGGCGGCAGGGTGCCCGCACCGGCCTCGAACGGCGTGAGGTACTCGGCATCGAAAGTCACCCGATACCACTGGATTCCGAGCGACGCCGAGATGTCCGGGTCGCTACTCCTGGCCACGGCGATGTTGGTGACTCGTACGCACTTCACGTGCTCGCCCATGATCGACGAGAACGTCGTCAGCCCGGCGCCGTACATGGCACGGACCGGCCCACCGAGGTATCCCCATGCGGTGCGGTAGTCGTGGTTGTTGATTGCCGTGAAGTAGTCGACGATCACCTGCTGACCTTTGCCTGCAGGGGCGGCGTCGGGTTGCCCGTTGGCACACTCCGGATCGGCACCGCCGCGTCCGGCCGGTGCCACCCCGACTCCGATCAACACCGCGACCGCGGCGACCAACGAGCCCCCTTTACGACACCGTGAAATAGCCATACCGGCCAACATAGAGGGGAATTTGGGCTCTTATCCACGACTTGCGGCAAAGGCGATCATGGACGTCGCCAGCAAGAACTCGGAACCGTTCAATCGTGTTAAGAGCAGACACCCGCCAACCTGAGCTGTCGGTATCCGGTGTGAGCATTGCTGGTATGGAAGACGAGGAGGAGTTTCGCCTACCCGACGGCCGGAAGGTGCGGATCACCCAGCGGGCGTTGGAGAACTTCGACGACCACGATGATTGCCCGTTCTGCTTAGGCCGTGCCGCTGCGCATCGAGGGGACGGCGTGGACTGCAACCCGTTCCCCAAGGTTGACTTCCCGCCACATATGGAGCGGTACGAAGACGACCACTGGCTATGGGGGATGGGTCACGCCGTTGGTTCCGAGGAGCCAGGCGGACTTCTGTGGTTCGAGCAACCCAACCGCAATTATGACGCCTAGGGTAGGGACGCCCGACGTCCAGGACTCAGCACTCGGTGTCGCGACAGCGCGTCCCAAAGGTCCGGCATGCGTGCCTTTTCCGTTTACTGTCGGTGATAGCTTTGGGTCCGTGAGCACGGTATATCGCAGGGCCCGGGACTCGGTGGAGACACCTTAGCCCCTGTCCGTCCTCATCCGAGGGTAGCGGGCAGGGGCCATAGTCCCCGGAGGCTCCGCCTTGTCCCGCACCGACGCCCATGCTCCGTTCTGGGTTCAACTCGCCCGGGGCGATCTCGCTGCCGAAGCGCAGCATGCATCCGCTCACGCTGTCTGCGATCTTCCTGAGCGTCCCCCCGCGAAGTGGGAGAGCTGGTTTCCAGCGACCAAGTGTCACTGGGGCCTTCACTACACCGGCACCAACGTCTGCTCCTGCTCGATGTGCCATGCCGGGCCACAGCATCGTCAGGAGAACCGCAATCAGCGGCATCGTGACCGCTTAGCCGTCCACGCCGCGCTCGGGCGCTGGCGCCACGGCAATGATTCGGCCTTCGACGATCTCGTTCCACCTTCGCGCAAGTATTACTGGTAGGAGTAACACATGATCGAATACGACTTGGACACCGACCACTCCATCCTGCTGGTGCGACCCAAATCCGCGCTCGACAGCGACGACTTCGACAAACTCGCGAAGGCGGTTGACCCCCATATCGAGGCGTCGGGCGACCTGGCCGGGCTGATCATCGAGGCTCCCGGGTTTCCCGGCTGGGACAGCTTCGGGGCGATGGTCACCCACTTCCGATTCGTCCGGGATCACCACAAGCACGTGAAAAAAGTCGCGGTGGTCACCGACTCTCATCTTGGAGATGTCGCCGAGCATCTGACGTCGCACTTCGTGGCGGCAACGATTCGTCACTTTCCCGCCGCGCAGACCGACGAAGCGCGGAAATGGATTATCGACGGCTCCTAAACCGTCGGCTCCCGATCTGAATTGACGGCGCCGGCCCCGCTGGTGAGCCTTCGCGAATCCGTCCCACCGTTCGGCCCGCGTGCCACGATGATCGAATGACAGCCACCCCCGCGCCGTCGCCGCAAGCGCCAGACGACAATTCGGCCCTGGCGGGATACCCGGTCAACGCCCCGCCACTGAGCGGTCCGGTCACTTTCGACCAGCTCTGGACCGATCTGACCTTCGTCCATTGGCCGGTGCTGGCTCACAGCGTCGCGCAGCTATATCCACCCGGGACCCGACCCGACGTTTTCGCCGATGGGATGACGGAGGGCCTAACCTATGTGGGGTTGGTCCCGTTCTTCTTGACGAGCACCAAACTCGGCACCGCACTCCCGCTGCCCTATTTCGGCAGCTTTCAGGAAACCAACATCCGCCTCTACTCCGTCGACAATGCCGGTCGCCACGGTGTTCTCTTTCGATCGCTGGAAACGACGCGGCTGGCGGTAGTGCCCGTCACCCGCATCGGTCTCGGCGTCCCCTACACGTGGGCCAGGATGCGAATGACGCACTCCGGCAACCGGATCACGTATGACAGTGTGCGCCGTTGGCCGCAACCCGGGCTGCGTAGCCGGCTCACCGTCGACATCGGTGACGTGGTTGAACCGACGCCACTGGAGATCTGGCTGACCGCCCGCTGGGGCGCCCACACTCGCCGGGGCGGCCGCACGTGGTGGATACCGAATGAACATGACACCTGGCCATTGCACGCCGCGGAGATCGTCGAATTGGATGACGAACTGCGCGACGCCAGCGGGGTGCGACCCGCCGGCCCACGTTTGCGTGCGCTGTATTCGCCAGGTATGCGAACGCGTTTCGGGCGTCGCTGCCTCGCTGGGTGAGGTTCAATAGGCCAGTACGTGGAAATGCCCGCGAGGGCAGTCGCCTTCGACGCCGCTGAACGGGTCGTCGTCGAATTCCCGCCAGTCCCAATGCTCTCCGCAGTAGGACGTCGCGCACTCGGGACAGTGGAAGGGCGCGTAAGCGTAGCCGACGCGATACAGCGCGGACGCGTCCGCGCCGGTGATCGCTTGTGCCACGGCGTCGACGCGGTCGGCCGAGACGGGCTGACTGGCCACGCCGAAGAAGGTCTCCACCACGACGCGGGCTTGGCCTTGCGGGCGCACTAGCGCATCCAACTCGGCCAACGCCTCAAGGGCCGGCCGGGATTTGTCACCGAGCGGTTCGGCTGGTCCGGCCAGTCGGACCCGTCCCGCCATGTTGCCGCATACCGCGCAACCGAAGCTCGCCTCAGGGGCAGGTATATCCACCGTCGATCACGATATCGGAGCCCGCCATCTAACTCGATGCCGCGCTGGCCAAGTAGGGGTAGAGGCCGGTGAGTTCGTCCGGACGGCCCAGGCCGCCGAGCGGAATTCTTGGCTCCCACAGCCGGTGGTATTCGGCGCGGGGTTCGACCAGTTCGGTGAGAATGTAACCGGGGCTCATCGCAGCAGAGGAGTAGCGCCGTGCCGCCGGCCGCCGTGAGTTCCTCGGCGGCCAGGCCGAATAAGTCCACCACGCTCATTCGTCATCCCCTCCAGACGTGACCGCCAACCGACGCAGGCTCTAGTGTGTCCGGTATGGGCAAGTTCCCAAAAACCGAGATCGAACAAGCCGTCCGGCACTACACCAGCGTCGTGGAGGGGTGCTCGGAGTCGAGTGACTGGCGACCATTCGCCGACCTGTTCACCGAGGACGTTGTCTACATCGAACACCACTACGGTGTCTTTCGCGGGCGCGAGGCGGTGCGGGACTGGATCGTTGCCGCGATGGCCCCGTTTCCGCACATGCGGTTTCCCTCGAACTGGACCGCCTATGACGAGGACAACGACGCGGTCGTCCTCGAGGTCAGGAATCTGCTCGACCACCCGACCGATCCGAACGGCGAGCCGTTCTGGTTCCCGAACTGGACGCGGCTGCGCTACGCCGGCGGCGGCCTGTTCTGCAGCGAAGAAGATATCTACAACCCCGACCGTGATGCGCCACGGGTGGTCGGCGCCTGGCTGCAGGCGGGCGGCCGGCTTGCCACCGACCACATCCTACAGCCCAAAACTTAACCACGGTAACGCTTTTCGAAGTATAGGCGTTATCCCTACAGGCCCACGGGCTGCCGCTTGCGTCGCCGTGACCGAACCGCCGCCAGCGCCTGCGCCCAGGCGAGCATCGTCGTGGCCGTCAAGTTTGCCGGTGTGATGCTGTCTTTGGACAGCAGAGCCGTTGCCGCGGCCTTGGTGGTGGCCGATGCCTTCGACATGTGGCCGGAGTCGAACGGCGGCTGTGGGTCGTACTCGATTGCCAACTGGATCGCCTTGGCGCGACCTTCGCCGCCGATTTCCCCGGCCAGCCATAGCGCCAGGTCGAGCCCCGCGGACACACCCGCGCTGGTAACGACGTTGTCCTGGCGCACGATCCGCTCGTCGGCGACGGGGATGGCACCAAATGCCTTCAGCGCGGGAATGGTCAGCCAGTGCGACGTCGCGCGTCGATCCTTGAGCAGCCCGGCGGCTGCCAGGATCACCGAGCCGGAACACACCGACGTCGTCCAGCTGGCAGTCCGGTGAGCCCGGCGCAGCCAGTCCAACAGTTTCCCGTCGCGCGCATGCACCGGGGTCGACGGCCCGCCCGGCACGAGAATGACATCGGGCGTGGGTGTTTCGGCCAACGTGTGGGTGGCCCCGAGCACCAGCACGCCGGAATCCGCGGTGATCGGTCCGGATTCATGCCAGACGAACCTCACCTCGGTCTGCGGAAGGTTTCGCAGCACCTCGTAGGGGCCGATCATGTCCAGCGCCGTGAATCCCGGATAGGTGACGATCGCGATTTGGGTCATCGATGTTCTCCTCAGTGTGTTAGGCAAAGGTTTTGCGGTACTGGTCGGGCGAGATGCCGACACGACGAATGAAGTCGCGCCGCAACGTTTCTGCGGTGCCGAACCCGCAGCGGGCGGCGATGGCCACGACGGTGTCGTCGGTCTGTTCCAGCTGCCGGCGCGCGGCTTCGGTGCGGACGCGTTCGACGTATTGGCCCGGCGCCTCACCGACCTCATCGGTGAACACCCGGGTGAAATGACGTGGGCTCATCGCCGCGCGGCGCGCCAGGTCGTCGACCCGGTGGGCGCCGCCCGGTTCTGCTTCGATGGCCTCCTGGACCTGGCGGATCGTGGGCCGTTTGGCCCGCGGCAGCCAGACCGGAGCCGCGAACTGTGTCTGACCGCCGGGGCGGCGCAGATACAGCACCAGCCAGCGGGCGACGGTCTGGGCGACTTCGGTGCCGTGATCATCCTCCACCAGCGACAGCGCGAGGTCGATCCCCGCCGTCACCCCCGCGGCGGTCCATATCGTCTCGGAGCTGCGGATGAAGATCGGGTCGCGATCCACCTCGACGGCGGGAAATTCGCGGGCCAACCGGTCGGCGAAGGCCCAGTGCGTGGTGGCACGCCGACCGTCGAGCAATCCCACCTGCGCCGCCAAGAACGCGCCCGTGCAGACGGTGACGAGGCGGCCGGCAGTGCGCGCAACCGCTGCGATCCACTCCATCAACTCGAGGTTGTCGCGTGCGGTATCAACCCCGGCACCGCCGGGCAGCACCACGGTGTGCACGGGTGCGCTCGGATCCGGCAGCGGCTCGGTCATCAGGGCTAGGCCGGTTGCGGTGGTCACCGGGTGCCCGCCGGGGGAGACCAGGGTGACGTCGTAGCCGCCCCGGGTCAGCAGCGATGCGCCGGCGAAGACCTCGAACGGTCCCACCACGTCAAGCGCCTGCACCCCGGAGAAGCCGACGATCAGCACAGTGCGGGCCATGGACTCAATGTTGGCCAGACAACTGCATGGCGTCTATGCCCTATACCCCACGAATTAGGACATAAGTCCGTGGCGGACCTGCTCACAAGCCGCGATCCCGACCTTGGCAGACTGTGCCGATGGCACAGATAACCCTGCACGGAAATGCGATCAACACTGTCGGCGAACTGCCCGCTGTCGGAACTTCGGCCCCCGCGTTCACGTTGACCGGCGCCGATCTCGGCGCCGTGGGCAGCGACCAGTTCCGCGGCAAGGCCGTCGTGCTGAATATCTTTCCGTCGATCGATACGCCGGTGTGCGCGGCCAGCGTGCGGACCTTCAACGAGCGTGTCGCCGCAACCGGCTCGACGGTGGTGTGCGTGTCGAAAGACCTGCCGTTCGCGCTGAAGCGATTCTGCGGTGCCGAGGGGATCGAGAACGTCACGACAGCCTCGGCGTTTCGGGACAGCTTCGGTGAGGACTACGGCGTCACCATCGCCGACGGCCCCATGGCCGGGCTCTTTGCCCGAGCCATCGTGGTGATCGGCGGCGACGGCAACGTCGCCTACACCCAGCTGGTCCCGGAAATCGGGCAAGAGCCCGATTACGATGCCGCGCTCGCGGCGGTCAGCGGCTGACGCCCCGACGCCCCACTACCGGCTGGCCGGATCGGTTGCGGCGCGCGTTAAGCCTGTCCGGTCACGGACGGGTCGATGAGGCTACGAAAACGTTCCGCCGGGTAGACGGTGGCGCCTAACTGCCGGACCCGGTCGGTCAACGCCTTGTCCGACGTCACTACTGCAATCGCATCCGGTTGGGCGTCGGCTTGCACCAGCCGGACGATCTCGTCGTCAGCCGAGTTGGCAGCCGCTTTGGGCGCATACGCCACCTCGACCGCCGAGGAGCGGATAGGCCTGGACGGTGGTCGCTCGAACACCACGGTCACCGCGTTACCGTGCCGGCCACGCTCGTCAGCGGCCCACCGGTCCAGCTTGTCCACCAGCGCGACCATGGCGCCGTGACGGTCCTTCCACCAACCGTCGGGGCGACTCCCGATCACGTTCATACCGTCGACGATCCAACGCACACCTCACCGTACGATGCGAGATCCTGGCTAGAACCACCAGCGTTTCCGGTATTTTCGGTTGATCTCTTTCCGGAACCTCTCCACGTGCTGCTCAGCGGCTGCCGATTCCAGCGACCCAAGAGCGTTGACCACCTCCAGGTGCGAAAGAATGAGCAGGCCGTTCAACTGCTTGAGTCGTTCCGGGTTGTTCGCCAGCGACTCCTGGTCATCGATGTAGATGAGCAAGAAGTCGCGCAGCGCCTGGCTGCCGGTCATCCGCTCCGGGATTTTCATCTCCCGCAAGATGGTGGCCATGTCCGGGTTGGTCACTACGCCCTCTCTTTCGCTTCCTGCGCTACCACGGGACAGCGCAAGCGTAGGAGATGCGGGCCGCGGTTCGGCGGTGCGCCGCAGACAGAACCGTGATGTTCGGCTGTTCACTACCGCATGCAGGCGGTCGTGCGCTCACCGTGGATGCACGGTTCAGCTAGCGGACAACTGCCGGACGGGGAGGTCTGTCAGGCCAGGCGTTCACCGGATTGCGCGTCGGGCTGCTCGTCGCGTTCGCGTTCGTCCTGATCCGCGGGTCCGGTAGCTGACGTCAGTCCTGCTTTGGAGGCACCGCCGGCCGGTGCGCCGCCGCCCATTCCGCTGCTGAGCGGGGCTGCGCCACTCATCGCAGATGATCCGGCATTGGCGACGGTCGACGCCATCGGCGAGGATGACGCTTCCACCATCTGCGACATAAGCGGGGTGCGCGCCACCGATTCAGCCGCTGCCTGAACTGCGCCGGGGCCCATGAGTCCCGGGCCAAGCGTTGCGCCGGAGCCACCGGCGGCCGAGTGGGATATCGCCGCACCACGGAAGGCCAGGGCGTCGGCGGCGCTGTCGTCGGCGTCACCGTACATCCGGGCGATGTTGGTCAACGCCGAGCCGGTCCGCATCAGCTCTTCTTGAGCCGCTACGTTGGACGCCAACATCGAGGCAGCCTCCTGCGCAAACGCCATCACCGCCTGCGCCGAGACCTCTTCAGCGCCGGCTGGGATCAGTCCGGTCAGCACCGTCATCGCCGCTGTGCTGCCCGCGCCTATGCCCTGGTTGCCAATGTCGACCAACTGCGAACCAATATCGCCTGCCGACGGGTCGTGTGACATGGTGTCCATTTGCCTGCTGCTCCTATGTATTTGTGCGCGGACAGGACCGTGGTCGTGACCACCTAGCAATTCAACGATCAGCGGGGCCCGTGGCGCGGCTGCCGCCGCAAACTCCGGTACAGCTGCGCTGCACGATTGTTCAATTCTACGGCCTCGTGGAGCCCTAGCCAGCCACTTTCTTTTCAGGACGGGTTAGCGGCGGCGCCATTGGGGACGTTGCCGGAATCCCTGGGGCCAATTGTGACGCAGCGCACCACGCCGCTTGTGCTACCGCGCGGCGCAATCACCGGGCTCCGGCTGCCGGCATCGGGTTTGAGCATAATGCGCAAAAGCTGGAAATCGTCACTTATGCCGGGTATCGCCCACAAGCGCGACACATGAGCAGCGACGTCTTAAATTCGGTCTAACAAGCGCCGAAGATATTCGCGATCAGCACGCGAAGTTAATTGGCGCGGATTGAATATCCATTCTCGAATTGCCGATCTGCCACATTCGCACCGGGCAAACGGCTTCGACACGAGCAGACGAGGAGTACGTCAATGCAGCCCATGTCATTTGATCCGGTGGTGGCCGACATCGGTAGCCAGGTGGCCGATCTGGGCACCCGGTCCCTGCAGGCCGGCGCCACGGCGGCGATCTCGGTGACCGGCCTCGCTCCCGCCGGGGCGGATGAAGTCTCCGCGCAGGCGGTAGCGGCCTTCCACACCCAAGCGGCCTCGATGCTGGCACTGAACCAGGCAGCACAGGAAGAGCTGATGCGAACCGGTGCGGCGTTCAGGCAAGTCGCCCAGTCCTACACCGAGGTCGATGAAGCCGCCGCCGAGAGCCTGCTGTTGGCCCTCTTTCCGATCACCAACCCGTGGCTGGCGTGGTGAGCACGCGGGCCGGTCGATTGTCGGCGTAATCACCATCGGCCATTTCTTGGTGGACCCGATTTTCCGGTGACCAAGTAATTTCCGAATCAGACCCGAAATCAGACAGGAATAAAGTCATGGTTGCATCCAGCAGCGTCAAAGAATGGCCGTCGGGTGACCGGCTCACCGCGCCCATACCGGGTCCCGGGGAAAATCAACAATGTCATTGACCTGGCCGACCAAGCCATGTCCCTCGGCGAGCAGGCAACAGGGGCCACCGGCCTGGTGCAGTGCGCCTGGGTAGGCAACCGCGCGCTCGACTTCGACGGGCTGCGCCGATTCCATGATCATCCTGGTCATCGCACCTTGCCTCGCCGACGGCCTGGGTCTGTGCGAAGCCCTGGCGGACGCCGTCAGCGGGCGCGGCCGCGCGATCGGTTGGCCCGCCGCCGGCTCGCGGCCGCGGTGGCGGGCGTTTCGCGCCGACGCCAGCCAAACCATGCGCGATATGCCCGGCGTCGGGCGTGCCATCACCGCCGCGGCCCGATTCGCGTGGACCGAAGCTGCCCCTGCCGGTTCTGCCCGCCTGACCCCGCCGCCGGCGTCGCGGAAGCCGACGGCAATCCCGGCAGGAGCGGACCAGCCGGCGGCCCTGCCGGATGACGACGGTTTTTGTGGACGCTGACGAATGGGATGCACGCGCACGCTCACGCGGTATCCGCCACCGGCGACGAGTCCAGTGCGCGGTGGGCACTCATGCCGCTGGTGCCGGCGCTGCCCAAGGGACTGGTCAAGCGATTGGTCACCGTGGCGTCGCACCCACCCGCTCAGCGCGCGACGATCGCCGCGAACTCTTGCTCGGGCCGGCCCGTGGCGCCGTAGCGCAGCCCAACGCTCACGTCGCCGCTGGAGGCCATTGCCGCCAGATACCGTTGTGCGGTGGCTCTGGATATGCCGATGGCCGCGGATACTTCGGCAGCCGACATGGGCGTCTGTGACTTCTTCAATGCCTGCAGCACAAGCTGTTTGGTGGGGGAGGCCGCGGTTGCCGAGGACTGGGCGGGGGCTAGGCGGGGGCGAAGCGCATCCAGTGCCGCGTCGACGTCGCGGGCACTGAGGTTGGCGCTGGCCAGGATCTTCCGGTAGCGGGCGTAGCCGGACAGCCGGGCGGCAAGCTCGGTGGTCGAGAACGGTTTGACAAGGTAGCCCAACGCGCCCGCGGCCATGGCTGCGCGAACGGTCTCGGCTTCGGTCGCCGCCGTCAAAATCATGCTGTCGGAACGCAGTTCGCGAACGAAATCGATTCCGGAGCCGTCGGGCAGGTATACGTCTACCAGCGCCAGGTCGACGGCAGGCGCCTCGCGCGCGGCCGCGACGGTGTTGGCGGTGCCGGCCACCGCGAAACCCGGCATCGCGGCAACGACTCCGGCATGCATGTTGGCGACGCGGAAGTCGTCGTCAACCACCAGCACGGTCAGGTCTGACCCACCCATTGCCCCTCCTCGGCCAGCACGCCCGGCAGCCGGGCGATGAACTCTGCGCCTCGCAGCGGTGATGCCGGGTCGCCCCGGCTCGACAGCCAAAGATCGCCGCCCAGGGAACGACTGATCTGACGTGACAACGCAAGCCCGATACCTCGCCCGCCCGGTATTCCGGAGTCCTGCTTGGTCGTGGTGCCCTCGGTGAACAGCTGCTCGACGAATTCGGGTGCCACGCCGTCGCCACTGTCGGCGACCGTGACATGCAACGTCGAACCCTCTTGCAGCAGCTCGATTTCCACTTCCCTGGGAGCGTTCCGGCTCACGCGGGCGGCGTCGATGGCATTGTCCGGCAAGTTGCCCACCACGGTGGTGACGTCGACGGGCAACTCGAGCCGGCCGGTAATCCAGGTGTTCTCGCCGATCCGCAACGTGACCCCGGCCTCGCGGGCGGCCGCGGCCTTGGCCGCCAAAAACGCCTGCAGATGGGTGTCGCGGATGGTGTCGATACCGGGTACCGCCGATGCCAGCGGCCCCGACCCGAGCAGCTCCTCCAGATACTGCAATCCCTGCTCGACATGGCCGGTGTGCAACAGCCCGTTCAGCAGGTGTAGGCGATTGGCGAACTCATGGCGTTGCGCGCGCAGCGCGGTGCTCATCACTTGCACCGCATCGAGTTGGCGGGTCAGCGACTCGACATCGGTCCGGTCGCGCACCACCAATACCGTTCCCAGCTCGCGCCCGTCGCGGGACACCTTTCGCGCCGAGGCCACGACGATCCGTTGGCCGACCGTGGCCAGCGTGGGAGCGGCCTCGGCCGCGGTGAACACGTCGAGAACGCGTGGGGTCAGCCCGATCTCGTCAATGCGGCGGCCCACGTCGTTACCGATCTCGAGCAATCGGCACGCCTCGTCGTTGACGAAGGTGATGTTTCCGGTTTCGTCGGCCGCCAGGACGCCCTCCCCGATGCCATGCAGCACGGCCGCCTGAGTGCGGACCAGCTCGGCCATCTCGGTCGGCCGCAGACCCAGTGTCAGCCCGCGCCAGCGGCGGGCCAGCGCCACCGACCCGGCCACACCGATCAGCAGCGCCGCACCTCCCAACGGGGCCAGCACCCTCAGATTCTTGGAGAACTGTTCATCGAATGCCTTGGTGGAGATGCCGACGCTCACCATTCCCAGCACCCGGTTTGAACCGGGTTCCACCACCGGCACTTTCGCGACGATCGACCGCCCAAGGGTGCCGGACTGGTGTACTACTTGTTCGTGACCGGCCAGCGCCTCGGCGGGATCGGTACTGACCCGACCACCCAACTCGTCGCGACGCGGATGCGCGAGCCGGATGCCCTGGTTGTTGGCGATGACCACGAACAGCACATGGGTGCGTTGCTCGACTCGTGAGGCAACGCTTTGCAGCGGTCCGGTCGCCAGCTCGTCGACCAGCGCGGGGCTCGGGGTCAACGGGATCTGGTCGTAGCGCGAGATGTTGGTGAGCACTGTCGGGGACGACGCCACCACGCGCGCGATGTCCAACGCGTGAACACCGTACTGGAGGTCCAAGCGGTGCCGATTGAACTGGGCGAACAACGCGAAGGCGACGACCAACGTCAGCGTCACGAGCACGAGTTGCAGCAGCAGAACCCGGCTGGCGAGCCGCAAGTCGATACGACCCCGGTACGCCATGAGGGGACCTTACCGCGCCGATGAGCAGAATGCGCGAAAGTCTGCGGGTCTCATGCCTTCCCGGACGTGACCGGGGTTGCCGGCGGCGCCCGGCGTTCAGCACGATGGAGCAGCTACCGCCTCGACGAAGATGAAAGCCTTTTCCTCGCAAGCCAATGCGCCGCAATAACGAGGTTCTGCGAGTCGCTCATCGACGTACATCGAAAGCGCCTGTCGCTTGAGCATACGGAGTCGGTTCTCGACGTTGGCCGACACGTACCAGGACGTCACCGTGAACGTCCCAACCGGATGGCCAGCCGCGGGCTCGAATCGGCCGGTCACCAGCCACGGACGGAGCAGTCCGCGGCCAGGGCCATCGCATGGCCGCCTGCCGACGTGAGCGCACGCATCCGGCAGGGCATGGGCATTATTCGGGTGAACTATGACCATTTCTTTCTGACGGGCGGCTGTGACGACCGTGATGTGGTCGGACGAGGCTGGCGGCAACCGCTCACCGAATCCTCGACAAACTCTTGGGACCCGGGCGACGTACGCGCCGCCGGCCGAACGATCGGATCCTGCAAGGTGCCAAACCGCTTACTATCGCGGTCATGGCCGACTCGAAAATCCTGATTACCGGTGTCACCGGCCAGGTCGCCACGCCCGTCGCCCGGGCTCTGGCGGCCGACAACGAAGTCTGGGGCATCGCCCGCTTCACCGACGCCGCCGCGCGTACCGGCCTCGAGGAGGCCGGTGTTCGCTGCCAATCGGTCAACCTGGCCGCCGGCGACTTCGCCGCGATCCCATCCGATTTCGACTACGTCCTCAACTTTGCGGTGGCCAAAAGCGGTAACTGGGACAAGGACCTGAGCGCCAACGCGGAGTCGGTTGGTCTGTTGATGGCCTGGTGCCGCGGTGCCAAGGCGTTCCTGCACTGCTCATCAGCGGCCGTCTACGATCCGCCGGACGACCAGCCGCGCACCGAGCGTGCGGCCCTCGGCGACAACCACCGGTTTCTGTTCCCCACGTATTCGATCTCCAAGATCGCCGGTGAGGCGGTCGCCCGGTCGACGGCACGGATCCTGGAAGTACCCACCACCATCGCCCGCCTCAACGTGCCGTACGGGGACACCGGCGGGTGGCCGTACTTCCACATGGAGATGATGCTCGCCGGCATTCCGATCCCGGTTCCGCCCGGCGAACCGGCACGCTACAACCCGATACATCAGGATGACATCATCGCCACTATCCCCAAACTGCTTGCAGTGGCATCGATTCCGGCGACCACGGTCAATTGGGCCGGTGACCAGATGGTCAGCATCCAGGAATGGTGCGCCTACCTGGGCACCCTGATCGGCAAGGTGCCGATGTTCACCGAGAGCGATCGGGCGCTGCGCGGGAATCCCGTCGACCTGACCCGGATGCGCGAACTCATCGGCAGCGCAACCACAGTCGACTGGCGCGAGGGATTACGTCGGATGGTGGCCAGATTTCACCCGGAGCTGGTCCACGCCTGACGGTAGCAAAACGCCCAAGCGCCGTCCTGGCGGACCGGTGTCCGCCCCGAGGACCGGCGAACTGCAGCCGTCGACGCTCGCGGCACACGTTCGAGTTCGTCACATCACCGTTTCGCCGTTGACGCCGAGCACTTGACCGGTGATGCATCCGGTGAGCACCGAAACCCCACCGCGGCCGCAGGCTCAGCCGGAGAACCCATGCGGCCCAACGGAATAGGTTTCGCGAGTTAGTCCGGCGGTCCCGGCCTGCCTTCGGCCTGCGACTGACGCGACATCGGGGTATCGACCCCACGTCGACCACGACCCCGTAGCGGCCGTTTTGCCGAAACGGAGCACTGTGTCGATCGGGTTGACGGCTGGGCTGCCGCGATAGTGTTACGCCGGCGACCCCGGTGGCGATGCGGACGTCGCACCGGCCGGCCCGCGGGAGGAGTCGCGAATGGGATCCCAGGCTGCAGGACCCGCTACCTCGCGCAGCCAACCATGGCCCCGAGTGGTAGGGGCCGGCGCTCTTTCCGTGCTGGGCGCGTGCGGTGCGGCCTTGTTGGTGACGGCTCCGCGCCCGGATACCGCCCAGGCGAATCTGGCATCGCGAACCGACTGGGACCTGGCGACGGCGTTGCCCGCCGCCGCCGACTTCCCGTCCGACTGGGGATATTCGGTGACGGGGCGGTTGCGGCGAGCTGCGACACCAGATCCGGGCGCGTTGGGTACGGCGCCTCATCAGGACCCGGCAGCGGCCTACGAACCGGGCAGCTGCGGCGACATTCCCAAGATCCTGGACCATGCCGGGGGTGCGTTGGCCGCATACGTCCAGGTCGACCGTTACGCCCAACTATTCGTGCAGGACGCGGCGGCGGCCGATTTCGCCGCGACCGGCGAAGGCCGCGAGCACGGACCCAATGCCCGCTTCGCGATCTGGGTCGTTCCGGACGCGGCGGCACGGATCGCGAACTACCTGGACTGGCTGGGCCGTTGCGGCTCCTATCGCGTCACCAACTATTTCTTTGATGGCCGGGTCAAAAACCATCGGACCGTCACCACTCAGGTGGGAGCGCGCTCGGCCGCCGGTGCCGATGCCGCCGTCACAGTCACCAGAACGTTCACCACGATCGGTAGCCGCGACCCGTCGTCGACCTACCACGTCACCTATTACGCGGTACGCGGCGTACTACTCGAATGCACCGTCTATATGGAGGGTCCCGAGCTCGATCTGGTGCACAAGCTCGCCGGCCAAACGCTGCAACGGCTACGCGCGCTATGAACCGACTCTCGCGACGGCCATGGGTGATCGCGGCCGCGCTGTGCGTGCTGGCAGCGGCCGCCATCGTGATCACCGCACCCGGGGTGCTCAGCGCGTTGCCGCATAGCAATCCCGCGGCCCCGGGCTCACTCGCACCGAAGCTGGCCTCGTTGAGCGACCAACAATTGGCGGACCTGCTGCCCAAACCGAGCGACTTTCCTGCCTCGTGGACCGTCAGCGATGTCAAAGAACTGTCCGATACGTTCGGGTACTTCAGATACCACGTGTCCGACGAAGGCCTGGGCTTCAGTCCCGTCGAATGCTTCGCGGTGGTGGGGGTCGCCTCGACCGGCGCTTTCGATGCGGCCGAGGTGTTCGGGCACGACCCCGCCGATCCGCCAGAGGTCGCCGACCGTCGAGACATCCGGCTCATGGTCGGCCGCGAATTCGACCCCACCGGATTCGACGCGTTCACCGGCCTGGTATCACGGTGTCTGCGCTTCAGCAGCGCCGCCGTCGGCTCCTATGAGGTGCGCATCCTCGAGGATTCGCACTCTTCCCACGGACCGCAGCGGTTCCGGTACTCGATCACCGCAACCATTGGCGGGGAGCCGGACGCCGCCCGGACCGATTACTACTCCTACGCGCGCACATCGGGACTCATTCTGAGCGGCACGGCCAGCACGGGGCACCAGCAACCCTTCGATGCCCTCTTCGACAGCACGCTGAGCCGAATCTCCAACCGCTGACCTGCCTACAGACGGAACCGTGCCGAACCCGGTTCGGGTTCGGCACGGTTCCGCCGCGAGCCATCAATGGTCAGCGCCGGGTCCCTTGAAGTAGCGGGTAAGGAAGCCGGTGGCCGCGATCGCCGCGAGGGCGCCGGTCACCGTCCACAGCACGAACTGGAAAGCTACCGAGCCCATAAACCAGCCGAACGTCATCGAGAGGTACAGCAGCCAGATCACCCGGTAGAAGGACCACGCCGCCAGCAGGCCGAGGCTGATGCCGATCGCCAGGCTTGGTTGGCGATCGACACGGTTGATCTTTTCTTCGATGCCGGCGGGAATGATGTTCATGTGCTCTTCCTTTCGCGTCAGGCGCCGCCTCGGTGGCGTCGTCGTTGGGACAAGTACGACAAGTACAGAGCCGTGAGGCCGCTACCGATCCCAACAACGCGTCCCGGCCGCCGGACCGGACGCGGGCGGGCGGCGGAACACCGCCGGGAAGGCCTGGCGCTAGGCCAGAAACACACCCGCCGAGGTGATCACGTCCCCGGCGGCCAGGTCGCGGTTGCTGAGCTTCTTGAAGAGCAGGCCCACGTTGTCACCGGCAGTCGCCATATCCAGCTTCTTGCGGAACGCCTCGATGGCGTCGACCCGCACCCCGGGCCCGTCGTTGATCCGCACCTGGTCACCGACGCGTAACTGCCCGTATTCCACGCGGCCGGTGGCCACGATCCCGCGACCGCGGATGAAGAACACGTCCTGGACCGTCATGCGAAACATGCGGCAACGGTACTGTGTTCCGGCCTGCGCCGGCTCCGGGTTCCAGCCGACCCGATCGACGACCACCGCGTCGCGCCGTACCCCGCCGGGCATGAACTGGTTGCGTCGAGCGAGGAAAGCCGCTGCGGGTCAACGAGTCACGCTCCTGACCAGCAGCGGACAACGCACGCGTTCGCCGAACTCAACGAGCTGGGCGCCGACCGGGATCGGCTGCTGCGCGACGGCCTGGCGGGTTGTCGCCACAATCGTCGGCATCCGCTAGTACGTCGCGACCACAGCGCCGGTATCCCGGCACGAGCTGAAACTGGATGTGCAACTGCCAGAACGTGATTCGTACCGAGCGACGCGGTGCATCGCGCTGGAGCTGGCGACGGCCCCGCACATCGCAGTCGGCGCCGACGTGCCGGTACGGGTGGATCCCCGGGACCTGTCGAAAGTCCTTGTCGTCGCGACGTTGTGACTACCAGACCCGCACCCAGTCGACGAGCATCTGGGCGGGATAGATCCCTGGCCCCGGATCCCCGCCGCCGGAGCCGGCGACCGCGAGGTTCACCACCGGAGACACGGTGTAGCCGGGGTCGTTGAACGGCCAGTCCGGCAGGGAGTGCGCCGCCACCGTGAAGTACGGCTGCGCGCCGTCGACGTAGTCTTGCCAAAACCGCATGCCGGTCTCATCCCATTGGCATCGCCACGTGTGCCATCCGCTGTCCAGCGCGATGTTGTGCGTCTTCCATTCGGAGCCATTCGATTTGGCATGGACCGTGGTGGCCGAGGGCCAGCTGCCGTTGCCATACCACTCGAGGATGTCGATTTCGCCGCGGTCTTCGTTGGACAGCCACCACGCCGGCCAGCATCCGGCGGTCAAGCAGTCGAGTTTGACGCGAGCCTCCCACGTGTGGCCGATGCCGCCGCGCCACGGGCTCTGCAGCTTGCCCGAGTAGTACGTGCCGCCGTCTTTTGCGGCCCGGATGACCAGGTTGGAGTGCCCGTCGAGGAACACATTCTGGCGATCGTCGCGGTACTGCCCGACGTTCTCGGGCCGCTCCCAGTACGTCGGGTCCTTCATCTGCTCGCGCGCCCGGGCGATCGTCCACTTCGACGAGTCGGGTGCCGAACCGGCGGGGCCGTCGAATTCGTCGTGGAATACGTAGTTGCTCGACTGACCGTTGGGTGCCGGCGCCGCGGGCATGGGCGTTCGTCCCGCCGGCACGTCGGGCCTGGACGGGCCGGCATGCGCCTCGGGAACGGGAATCCCCACCCCCAGCGCGCCAAACACACCGAAACCCGCCATGAGCATCATGCGACGACGATCCATCTCAGGCATTAGCCAGGGACGATAGCAGCCCGAGACAAGGCGTACCGCGCTAAAGCGTGATCGGCGGGGCTACCCGGACACCTTGACCACGAGCTTGCCGACATTCTTGCCGTCGAACAGCATGTTGATCGCCGTGGGCAGTTGCTCGAAGCCCGTCACGACGGTTTCCAGCGGCGTGAGCTTGCCCTGGGCGATCAGGTCGGAGATCTCCGCGATCGCCTCGGGCGCGCGGTGCAGGTGGTCGAGGATGATGAAGCCCTGCAGGGTCGCGCGCCGGACGAGCAGATTGCCGAATGCGCGCGGTCCCGGTGGCGGCTCGGCCGAGTTGTATCCCGAGATCAGGCCGCACAACGCGATCCGGGCGCCAATGTTGAGGCGCGCGAAGATCGCGTCCATGATGTCGCCGCCGACGTTTTCGAAGTCGACGTCGATGCCGTGGGGAGTCGCGGCGGCCAGTTGCGCCGGCCAATCGTCGGCTCGGTGGTCGACAGCGGCGTCGAAGCCGAGCTGTTCGGTCAGCAGGGCACACTTTTCCGGGCCGCCGGCGATCCCGACGACGCGTGCCCCATCGGCTTTGGCGAGCTGGCCGGCAACCGAGCCGACCGCTCCGGCCGCCGCCGACACCACCACCGTCTCCCCAGGCCGCGGCTTGCCGATGTCACGGATCCCGATCCACGCCGTGAGCCCGGTCATCCCGAGCGCGCCCAGGTAGGCGCTGGGGGAGACGCCCTCGGCGACGTCGACCGGCAGCAACGGCATGGCGTCGGAGACCACCGCGTATTCCTGCCAGCCGACAAGACCCTGCACCGTCCGACCGACCGGGTATCTGGGATTTTTCGACGCGATGACCTCACCGAGCCCGCCCGCACGCATGACCTCGCCGATACCGACCGGCGGCAGATAGGAGGGGATGTCGTTGATCCAGGCGCGGTTCGTCGGATCGAGCGATATCCAGTCGACGCGGACCAGCGCCTCCCCGTCGGCGATTTCGGGGACCGGCGCTTCGCTGAGTTCGAAGGTATCCGCGCCGATGCGTCCGGTCGGTCGTTCACGGAGCAGAAATCGGCGGTTGCGATCGGGCATGAGCGCACCGTACCCGACACATCAGCGCCGCGGCAGATGCGCGAAATCCTATTTGCTTGCGAACCGCGGCAGACTTCGACGGGGATGCTATAACGCCTCTATGTCAGGCTCTGAGTCCGGCGACGGGCACGTCATCACGCATGTTTCCGACACGGCCAGGTTGACGGCCCTGCATCGGGCCACCGAATCGGCCCGGCCCGACGCATTGTTCAGCGACCCGCTTGCCCAGCGTCTGGCCGGTCAGCGTGGCCGCGCGATCGTCCGGCACGCGCCGTGGACACTTCGCAATGGTTGGTGGCTGGTCGCGCGCACCAAAATCATCGACGACACCCTTGCCAGGGCAATCGCGGACGGCTGTGACCGAGTGCTCAACCTGGCCGCCGGTCTGGACACTCGACCGTATCGGCTGAATCTGCCCTCTCGATTGCGGTGGATCGAAGCTGATTTGCCGCAGTTGCTCGCCGAAAAAACCGAATTGCTGGCCGACCAGACGCCGCGATGCCAATTGACCCGCAGCGCCGTTGACCTGGCCGACCCGCTTGCTCGCGAGGCGTTCTTTACCGAGGCCCTGGACGGCGCCGCCAATGCGCTGGTCCTGACCGAGGGCCTGTTGATGTATCTCGACGAGCAGGACGTCGTTGCGCTTTCGGAAGCGATACGCCGACCCGAAGTCGGGTGGTGGATGCTCGATTTCGCCGGTCCGGGTCTGAAGAAGATGATGAACAACAGGATGGCCGGCATGCTGGAGAATGCGCCCTTCATCTTCGCGCCCGATAATGAGCTGGCCTTCTTTGAAAGCCTCGGGTGGCGAGTAACCGAATCGGAATCACTGTTTGCGGCCGCAATTCGATTTCACCGGTTACCCAAATCCATGCGCACAGTCGCATGGTTTCCCCAGCCCGATCCACGTCACCCGGGGCGTAGACCATGGAGTGCGGTGGCCCTGCTCACGCAGTGAATCCACCAACTACACACATTAACGTCTCCGCGGATTTCCGCTGCGGCCGATAACAATTCGCCAAAGGACCGGGCACCGCGCATCATCAACTGCCGGTTTTCGGATCCACCGGCAATGCAGCGACGTCGTTTAGCGACCGACCGGCGGGCCGCCGCCGGCGCCGGACCTGCGGGAACACCGGGTGCCGCCGGAAATTCATGGCTAATTCTTATCTAAAGACACGGTTTGATCACAGGTTTGCTAAGAATCCTAACTTTACGTTGCACAGCGCCGTGTGAACCTGAGTCGGTGGGATGAGAGGAGCGGGCAATCGTGGCGAAGGCATCAGGGGCAACGGTGATCAGTCTGGAGTCACACCCGGCTTGGATTGCGGCCCAGCGGCGAGAAAGTCAACTCCTCGAAGAGATGCGTCGTCATCCCGCATATCTAGGTCGTCAACGCGCAGCAGCAAGAGGGCACGATGTCGGAGCCGGTGTGCCCGCCACCCCAGGATGGGTCAGCGCCGACGCACCGGCCTAAAGCTGGCCTAAAGCCTGGGCATATTCAGGTGAATGGCGCCCCGCGCCGGCCTCCGTATCCTGATACGGAACACCGAGGGGAGCGCCATGTCTCAGACACCCGCCACCACCCGCACCACCTTCCCCGGCATCAGCTCGCGCGCCTGGGAGCATCCCGCCGACCGGACCGCGTTATCGGCGCTGCGCCGCCTCAAGGGCTTCGACCAGATCCTGAAACTCCTCTCCGGAATGCTGCGCGAGCGTCAACACCGGCTGCTCTACCTGGCCAGCGCCGCCCGCGTCGGGCCGCGTCAATTCGCTGACCTCGACGCCCTGCTGGACGAATGCGCCCACGTTCTGGACGCGCCGGCCAAGCCCGAGCTGTACGTCGTGCAATCGCCGATCGTGAACGCGTACACGATCGGGATGGAACAGCCGTTCATCGTGATCACTTCCGGGCTCTACGACTTGATGACCCACGACGAACTTCGATTCGTAGTGGGTCACGAGCTGGGCCACGCGCTGTCCGGGCACGCGGTGTACCGCACGATGATGATGCATCTGATGCGGTTGGCACGGTCGTTCGGCATTGTGCCGGTAGGCGGCTGGGCGTTGCGCGCCATCACCGCCGCTCTGCTGGAGTGGCAACGCAAATCCGAGCTGTCCGGTGACCGGGCCGGGCTGCTGTGCAGCCAGGACTTGGACAACGCGATTCGGGTCGAGATGAAGCTCGCCGGCGGTAGCCGGTTGGACAAGCTGGATTCAGAGGCCTTCCTGGCCCAAGCGCGGGAGTACGAACGGTCCGGAGACATGCGCGACGGGCTGCTCAAGCTGCTGAACCTGGAACTGCAGACACACCCGTTCTCGGTGCTGCGCGCCGCCGCCCTGAACAAATGGGTGGACACCGGCGGCTACGGCAAGGTGATGTCCGGCGACTATCCGCGCCGAGCCGACGACGACAAGTCCTCGCTCACCGACGACCTGGGCCAGGCTGCCCGGCACTACCGCGACGGATTCGACCAATCTGACGACCCGCTGATCAAGGGCATCCGCGACGGCCTTGGCGGCTTCGTCGACGGTGTCGGGCGCGCCGCCACGAGCGCGGCCGATTCGCTGGGCCGCAAAATCAGCGAATGGCGGCAGCCCAAATGACTGCCCGCTAGCCGGGCGACGCGACGTCGGCGGGTTCTCACACCCAGGCGGCGAACACCGGCACACCCGCCCACGGATCACCGCGCCGACGCGCACCGGTCACCGCCACCACCGCGTAGGGATGGCCGAAACGCAGCGTCCGACCGCGACAGCACCGACGACACCCTCGCGCTCGGCCCGGATGACATCGGGCGGGTCGGCGAGCAGTTCGTCCAGCGCCCAGCGCGCATGCTCGGCGTCGGTGCCGAGCAGGTCCTCGATGTCGTCGCGGACCCGACCGCTCGCCGCCGGCGCGACCCGGACGAGGAGCAACCACGGCCAGCGACGACGACACCGGGTGCACGCCGGCGTGCACCCGGCAGAACCAGCGGACGTAGTGCGTGACGAGTCGCCCGATATCCAACCCTCTAGAGCTTGCCGGCGACGAAGTCCGCTGCCTGGTTTACCATGCCTGCCTGGATGTAGGCGCTGGGGTTATGTTGCGGCCAGTTCTGCTTCCACGTGTTCGGGTCGGCCGGGTTGCAGACGGGGTCGGAGCCGTGGCACAGCTCGATGGTCCTGTCGTTGTAGACCGGGCTGAAGTTGGTGATCGGACCCACCCACTGACTTCCGTTGCCGAACAACGCGACGGCGGCGATGTGCTCGTCGGCACCGGGGGGCAGCGGGCTGTCGAACCCAAATGCGGACATCGGCACCGCAAGCACCACGTCGGTGACCGCGGCCCCGAGGGAGTAGCCGCCGAGCACCAGCCGGGTGGCCGGGCAGGCATTGATCATGTACTGAACATGGCGGCTCATGTCGTTGGCGCCGACGTCGACCTCGGTGTCGGCCGGGTATTTGACGGCATAGCTGCCCATGCTCCTACCGCCAACCTTGGAGGCGAGAGTGCTGATGAACGCATTGCCGATCACGCCGGGCCCAGGCGACTCTAATCTGCCGCGCGCGAAGACGACTTCCACCTGCGGGCAACTTGCCGCACTGGCCCGCCGCGGGGCGCCCGGCGCGCCGGGCGGCACCACGGCCGCGGCGATCGCCAGCGCGGCAGAGACTGCAGCAGCCACCAACAATTGTTCAACCGACTTCACGGCAAGCGGAGCGCGCACACGAAGATGGTAGCCATTCCGGCCCAGCCGTTGGCCGGCTTGACGCCGACCGCCGGGTTTGGCCGCGCATGAGCGGATAAGCGCGATGCGAGCCCAAGCCCCTTCAGTTCCCGCGCCCGCCAATCGTGATGGCGGGTACGGGCCAAAGATGCTGCGTCTCATCGCCCGCCACGCCGACGAGTGGAACATGCCGGCCTCCGAAGGCCCGCAGCTGTGGGGCGACGTGAACCCACGCACTGGGAACCCTCAGCGCGCCTTCGATGCCCTGGACGCACACTCGACGCCGTGGCCAGCAGCACCGCCCGGCCAGCCGGCATGGCCGGCACAACGGCGGCGTTTGACGAGGACTACGTCTCGAGTAGTGGCCAAGGCGTATCCCGCACGTGATCTGCCCGCGACAGCGGCGACTGATGCTCGATTCATGACAGCGCTGCCAACTATCGCTGCGCTGGCGATAGCACTGGGCGTCGGTTACTGCTTCGGCCGCCGCGCCGGTGCGGCACGTTCACCGCGGGGCAAACGACGACGGCGGGCCGCGCTGGCCAACATCGCGGTCAGCCTGATCGTGTTGGTCCTTGTTCGCCACCTCCGCCGACGCGTGCGACTCACCGACCGCAGGCATCCAGGCTTGTCAATCCTGCTGAGCCGCTGCGACTTTCGGCGTCACCCATCGTGGAAGTTCAGTTGACGTGTTTGTCGAACCATTCGATGGGGACCTCGGGATGCACTCCGAAGAAGTTGTAGCCGTCGAACCGGCGTTCGGTGCCCTCTATCCAGTACAACCGCTTCTCAGCGACGGGAATCGCGTCGTAGATGTCCTGCACATCCTGGGGCCGCGTCATCGTGTCGTCGTGCACCTGGGCCACCAGCGTCGGCACGGCCACGGCGCGCACGTGTTCGAGCGGTGACTGCTCGGCCAGATGGAATCCGGTACGTTGGTGCACCGCGTCGTCGAATTTGCGGTAGCCGTCCGCCATGCCGATGCTCTTCACGAATTCCTCGACGATGTAGCGGCCGGAAACCGGCTGCAGCCGGTCCGACTCGGCCGGTATGAACCAGCCTTCGAGAGAAACGCCGTCCATCGACGGGAAGAAAACGTCCTGGTAGTCCAATCCGACCTCGTCGGGGCGGCGCAATACCGGAGCGCGGCGCCCCGCGGTCGTGCCGGTCGTCCACAGTTGCAGACAATTGTCGAAAGCTGCCTGCGCCGTGTCTTGGTTCGCCATATCGGTGACCTCGCTGGTAGATAGATGAACCCGCCCCGTCTCCGACGTTAGCGCTGTTCCCCGGTGTTGGGCAGGCGGCTGCCCAGCCGCGACATCTCAACGGCCGAAACGTGATGCGTCCCCGGCCTTCACATGCTCGACGCGGTGGGGGAGGCTTGATCCCGTGGACGTCGTGCTTCGCGTGGTCGCGGTGCCGATCGTGGCGGTGGCGCTCGGCGGCTTGCCGGTCGGCGGGCCGGCGCTCGCCGATCCGGCAGCGACCCGGGTGATCACCGCGGTGGCGGTCGGATCCGACGGCCAGCCGGTCAATGGTTACCGAGAAGCCCCTGCCCAGGGCAATGTCACCGCCGTCGACAACTGCACGACACCGTCGCCGTCGGCGGTGGCCGACAACATCTACTATTGCTCGCCAAGCGCGGCCAATGCCGGAACCTGCTGGCCATCGACACCGGAATCGCTTCTGTGCGTTGATAATCCGTGGGACAAGCGGCTGCATCGGGTGACCTACGGCGGCCCGCTCCCACTGGTGCACCCGATCGCCACACCCGACCCGTTCGCGCTGGCTCTCGACGACGGCACCCATTGCCTGCTACGCAACGGCGGCGCTTGGGGGGGCCGTGACGACGGGTACGTCGGGGTCTACGGTTGTGGCGCGCCCGACGCGAACCTCGCGGTTTTGTGGCTCCCCAGTCAGGGCGCCGGGACCTGCGTCGACCGCTCGGCGCCGGTGTGGACGGTCAGGGTGGGCCGGCTGGGCACACCGGGTGAGCACCTCCCGCCGCCGCAGACTCGCGCGGTGGCCACCGCGTGGTTCGCCGGAAATTAGTGACCGCCGCCATTCAAGGCGCTGCCCTTGCGCCACTGGTCCCAACTCAGGGTCCAGTCGCCGTTCTGTGCCAGCTGCAACGGCGGTCCGCCGCTGTTGCGGACCTCGACCACGTCGCCGGGCACGGAGAAGTTGTAGAACCATTTCGCGTTGTCGGCGTTGAGGTTCAGGCATCCGTGCGAGGTATCGGTGTGGCCCTGAGCCCACACCGTCGCGTCAAGCTGATGCAGATAGATGCCGTCGGTGCTGATGCGGGTGGCGTAGTTGATGTTCTCGCGATATCCGAGGCGGGAATTCGTGGGCAGCCCGAAGGTCGACGAGTCCATCACCACCGGGTTGCCCTTGTCGAGCACGGTGTAGATGCCGGGGGGCGTCCAGAAGGACAGGGTGCGCCCGGCCACCGTTTCGGTGCCGCCCATCCCCATGGAGGTGGGCATGGTGCGGACCAGGGCGCCGTTGTCGAACACGCTGACCAGCTTGGTGGCGTCGTCGGCAATAGCGATGTGCGCGTTGCCGATGCGAAATGACACCCGGTTGTCTTCTTGCCCGAATACGCCGTTGCCCAAGGCGATTCCGTAGATCTTTGCCTCGACGGTGACGGTGGTGCCCGGCGCGTAGTAATGCTCGGGTCGCCAGTGGGCGTTCTGGTCGTCGACCCAGAACCAGGAGCCGGCGACCGCGGGTTCGGTCGTCACCGCCAGCTGTCGCTCGGCGGCGGCGCGGTCAGCGATCTGTTCGTCGAAGCGGGCGACGATCACCGTTCCGGCGCCGTAAGTGCCGGCCTCGCGCAGCCGGGCCTGCGAGGTGGTGGTCAGAGAGACCTTGGTCTGGTTGGACGGCCGCAGCGTGGAAAACGACGACACGTGTTGCGCGGCAATACCGTTGGGTCCACGGCTGGACACCGTCAGGGTGTAGGTGCGTCCGTAGCCCAGGGGCACGGTGGGTCTCCACACGGTGTTGTCCGGGGTCATGATGCCCGGCACCGGTGTGCCGTGGTCATTGACCATGCGGACCTCGGTCAGCGTTCCCACATCGGCTTTCACCACCACGTTCGCAACCGGGTCGACATCATGGGCGTCGGGTCCGGGGGTGATCGTCACGTGTGCGGATCCAGACGCCTCCGCCGCGGCCCCGGACCTACCGCAGTCCGGGCAACCCGGCAACCCGACGATCCGAATCGCACCGACCACCCCGACGACGACGAATACGGCCAGCAGGAAACGGCGCGGCCCGCTGATGCCCAGTATCCGCCGAACGAGCTCAGCGCTGTCTGTGGACGTCATTGACGTTGTGGTCCCCGGTTTTTCTGTGCTGGCCCGAAGTTGATGTCGGGCGCTCGGCAGCTCGGGTATGAGGTAACCCGTGGGCGGGTGGTCTGAAACCAGTGTGGCGCCACTGCGAGAGATCATGACGTTATGGCCGACGACGAACTCGACACCCTGTACGCGGTGGCGCCGGACGCTTTCACCGCAGAACGCACCAGGTTGGTGGCGGAGGCCAGGCAGCGCGGCGATGCCGCCGCCGCGAAACGGATCTCCGCGGCGCGCAAGCCTACGACGGCGGCATGGATTGTCAACCGGCTGGTGCTCACGCACGGGAATGTCGCTCGGCAGCTGGCCGACATCGGTGACGGCCTGCGCGACGCGCACACCGGGATGGACGGCGACCGTATCCGCGACCTGTCCACCGCGCAACACCGGCTGATCACCGACCTGGCTCGCACCGCTTTCGAGGCAGCCGACGTGAAAAGCCCGTCGTCGGCGCTGCGTGACGACGTGACGAGGCGCTGGCTGATCTTCGGACCGCAGAGCGCGAGCTGAGCCGCGCCGAAGAGCGTTATCGCAAGGCCCAAGAAGCCGGCCGCGCCGCGGCGGATCTGGTCAAAGAGGCGAAATCACAACCGCAGCCAGACCGTGATCGATAATCAGCACCATGCCCGACGTCCGGATCGCAGCCGCCGCGCGCAATGCGGTGCGAGCCGCGTTGGTCGTGGCCGGTATTTCCATCGCCTCGGCGTGTGGCCACCCTGCGCCGCCGGAGCCGTCGACGACGCTGTCGACGGTCATCGCCGACACCACGTCCACCAATCTCCCGGTCACGGCGTCCCCGACCACCGTCGCCGGCATGTACGGCGACCCCGTGGCGGCCGCCAGGTACTGGCAGCAGCAGTCGCTCGAGGACAACTGCGGGCTGGTTTCGGTCGCCGATGTGGTCGGTCAGATCACCGGGCACGCGCCGACCGAGCAAGAGATGATCGCGCTGGCGGAAAGCACTCCTTCGCAGACCAACCCGGGGCCCATCTATGCCCCCGCCAACGACCCGAGCCACGCCAACGGCACCGGGGGCATCGAGCTGGGGGACACGATCGTACTGCTCGCGCACTACGGCATCACATCCGTGATGACCGATTCCACGCACCCCGATGAGACCGGGCTGCCCGCCCTGCAGCAGTACCTCACCGATAACCGCAAGATCATCGCCTGGGTCAATTCCGCGGCCATCTGGAACAGCGGCGATCAGCGCAGCACGGCCGACCACTTCCTCGTCGTCACCGGGATCGACACCAAAAACGAGATCGTCCACCTCAACGACCCCGGCGCCGACCACGCCGACGAGCAGGTCGCCGTGACCACCTTCACGACGGCCTGGCACACCGGCGGGGATTCGATCGTGGTCACTGCCGCCGCGGGTTGAGCGAAAACGACACCCCGCGAACCGGCGGTTCGCGGGGTGTCGCTTGGTCACGTCGGCGGATTAGACGAGATCGAACCGGTCGTTGTTCATCACCTTGACCCAGGCCGCGACGAAGTCCTCGACGAACTTGCCCGCGTTGTCGTCCTGGGCGTAAACCTCGGCCAGTGCGCGCAGCACCGAATTCGACCCGAACACGAGGTCATTGGCGGTCGCGGTCCACTTCAGAGCGCCCGTGGCCCGGTCATGACCCTCGTAGACGTTCTCCGCGGCCTCCGACGCCTTCCACTCCGTACCCATGTCGAGCAGGTTGACGAAGAAGTCGTTGGTCAACGCGCCCGGCCGGTCGGTGAATACACCGTGCGTGCTGCCACCGTGGTTGGCGCCGAGGGCACGCAACCCACCGACCAGCACCGTCATCTCCGGAGCGGTCACCCCCAGCAGGTATGCCCGCTCGACCAGCAGGTGCTCGAGCGGAGCTTTCTCACCGGGACGCACGTAGTTGCGGAACCCGTCGGCCCGTGGTTCCAGCACCGCGAACGACTCCACGTCGGTGTTCTCCTGCGAGGCGTCGGTACGCCCGGGAGCGAAATGCACCGAGATCTCATAGCCGGCGTCCTTGGCCGCCTTCTCCACCGCCGCGGACCCGGCCAGCACGATCAGGTCGGCCAGCGAGATCTTCTTGCCGCCGGATGCTGATCCGTTGAACTCCTGCTGGATGCGCTCCAGCACGGGCAGCACCTTCTGCAATTCCGCGGGCTCGTTGGCCTCCCAACTCTTCTGCGGCTCGAGGCGCAACCGGCCCCCGTTGGCGCCGCCCCGCTTGTCGGTACGGCGGAAGCCACCCGCGGCCGACCATGCCGTCTTGACCAGCTGCGGAACCGACAAGCCGGACTCGAGCACCTTGCTCTTCAGCGCCGCAACGTCCTGGTCGTCGACCAGCTCGTGGTCGACGGCCGGAACCGGGTCCTGCCACAGCTGCGGCTCGGCCACCCACGGACCCAGGTAGCGGCTGATCGGCCCCATGTCGCGGTGCAGCAGCTTGTACCACGCCTTGGCGAATGCCTCTTGCAGCTCCTCGGGGTGATCCAGCCAACGCCGGGTGATGTCGCGGTAGATCGGCGACTCGCGCAACGAGATGTCGGTGACCAGCATGGTCGGGGCGCGGCCCGGTCCGCCGAACGGGTCCGGGATCACGCCGGCGCCGGCGCCGTCTTTGGCGGTGAACTGCCAGGCTCCGGCGGGGCTCTTGGTCAGCTCCCACTCGTAGCCGTACAGGGTCGCCAGGAAGCTGTTGTCCCACTTGGTCGGGGTGGGTGTCCAGACGACCTCCAGGCCGCTGGTCATGGCGTCCTTGCCCTTGCCGCTGCCGTAGGAGCTCTTCCAGCCCAGCCCCTGTTGCTCGATCGGGGCGGCCTCCGGCTCGGGACCGACCAGCTCGGGATCGCCGCGCCCGTGGGTCTTGCCGAAGCTGTGCCCACCCACGATCAGGGCAGCCGTCTCCTCGTCGTTCATGGCCATCCGGCCGAACGTCTCGCGGATGTCGATCGCCGCGGCGATCGGATCCGGCTTGCCCTCGGGCCCTTCGGGGTTGACGTAGATCAGGCCCATCGTGGTGGCGCCGTAGGGCTGGGCAAGGTTACGTTCGCCCGAGTAGCGCTTGTCGGTGCCCAACCATTCGTCCTCCTCGCCCCAGAGGATTTCTTCGGGCTCCCAGACGTCTTCGCGGCCGAAGCCGAAGCCGAAGGTCTTGAATCCCATCGATTCCAGGGCGACGTTGCCGGCGAAGATGATCAGGTCCGCCCAGGAGATCTTGTTCCCGTGCTTTTTCTTGACCGGCCACAGCAGCCGGCGGGCCTTGTCCAGGCTCGCGTTGTCCGGCCAGCTGTTGAGCGGGGCGAACCGCTGCAGGCCCTGGCCACCGCCCCCGCGGCCGTCGTGAATGCGGTAGGTGCCCGCGGCGTGCCAGCTCATCCGGATGAACAGGCCGCCGTAGTGGCCGTAGTCGGCGGGCCACCAGTCCTGCGAGGTGGTCATCACCTCGACAAGGTCTGCCTTGAGCGCGTCGACGTCGAGTTTGGCGAACTCGCTGGCGTAGTCGAAGTCCGCGCCCAGCGGGCTGGCCGCCGGGGGGTTCGGATGCAGCATCGACACGTCGATCTGGTCGGGCCACCAGTCCCGGTTCGTCAGCGGTGCATGGGTCTTGGGCTTGGGCGACGGGATCGCCGGGTTTTCGCTCTCACTGGTGCTCGCCGTGTTCGTATCCGGGTGCGGCGGGCGGCTTTCGGATGTATCGGATGACACAGCATTCCTTCCGGGTGTGGGTGAAACGGGCTGCGATCACGGCTGTGATCGAGGTACTGCGGTCGAGCAGTCGGGGCACAGACCCCAGTAGATGACTTCGGCCTCGTCGAGAACGAAGCCATCAAGAACGTTGCCGTCGTCCGCGGGGGTCAGGCACGGGGCATCCCCGACCGCACAGTCGATATCGGCGATGACTCCACACGAGCGGCAGACGACGTGGTGGTGGTTGTCGCCCACCCGGGACTCGTAGCGGGCGACCGAACCCGACGGCTGGATCCGACGGATCAGACCTACCGAGGTGAGCGCATTGAGCACGTCGTACACCGCCTGGCGGGATACCTCGGGCAGGCCGGTCCGAACCGCCGAGAAGATGGTCTCGGTGTCGGCGTGTGGGTTGGCGTCTACGGCTTCGAGTACGGCAAGCCGGGGCCGGGTGACACGCAGGTCGGCCATTCGCAGCTTTTGTGTGTAGTGCGCCGTTGACGCCACTTCGCCACTATGACCCCTTTTCTTGAACCAGTCAAGACTTCTAGGGGCGGGATTTGGCGGACCCGTCGGGGACCATCTTCGTCGGCTGCGACAGGTCGGACCATCGGGCGTCGTTCGCCTCGACTCATCGGCTCATGAGTTCAATAGCATTGCGGCGCAAGCAGTTGAGCCGCGATCGCGAATCGCCGCTCAACTGGAGACCAGGCCCTCCAAGCTCTCCAGTGACGCGGCCAGGTAGTCCTCCGCGAAGGGAGGCATCCCGCCGACCTGGTCGCGGAAACTCTGTGGGGTGGCACTCCAGTCGTAGGTCAGGGTCACGTCGGTGTGCTCGCCGTTGGGCACGAGGTCGTAGCGCCACCACCAACCGCCGGCAACGTGGTTTCCGGCGGAGTCGAGCTGGCCCGGCATCCAGCCGATGGCCCGGTCCCGGTCGAAGACATTGACCAGGTTGTAGGTGACGTAATCGCCCCCGGCTTGAGTCAGGTACATATTCATCGCGAACACTTGACCGCTGCCGGTGATCGGTGCGGTGTCTATCGCGTCGCGGACCCAGTCGCCGGGCTGGGTGCCCCGATGGCGTGCCGGCTCGGCCAGCACGGCGAAAATCTCGGCCGGCGTCGCGGCGATGGTACGGCTGACGGCAAATCGCTCGGCGTTGTCGCTCATGCGTTGTCCTCGGTCCACAGGCTCACGCGATTACTCGCCACGAAAGTCCAGCCAACCACACCGGGAGTCCACCTGTGTTTGCGCCCCGGCCCCGGTCGGGTGCACCCGACGGGCCGGGGTACGAACGGGCGGATGGCCCGCCGGCTGGTTTGATGGATCACACGGGGAGAGGCTGCAGACCGGTGCACGCCACCCCGCGGGGGCCTCAGGGGGGCCAGAAAGGCACACGATCATGGCTCAGAAGCTGAGACCGCATTTCGACAAGGTACAGGCGCACTACGACTTGTCCGACGAGTTCTTCCGGCTGTTCCTGGACCCGACCCAGACCTACAGCTGCGCCTACTTCGAGCGCGACGACATGACCCTGGAACAGGCCCAGATCGCCAAGATCGACCTGGCGCTGGGCAAGCTGGGCCTGCAACCCGGGATGACGCTGCTCGACGTCGGCTGCGGCTGGGGCGCCACCATGCGCCGGGCCATCGAAAAGTACGACGTCAACGTCATCGGCCTGACCCTGTCGAAGAACCAGGCCGCCCACGTCCAGAAGAGCTTCGACGAACTCGACACCCCGCGCACTAGGACGGTGCTACTGAAGGGCTGGGAACAGTTCGACGAGCCCGTCGACCGGATCGTGTCCATCGGCGCCTTCGAGCACTTCGGCCACGACCGCTACGACGACTTCTTCGCCATGGCACACCGGGTTCTGCCCGCCGACGGCGTGATGCTGCTGCACACCATCACCGGCTTGACCCGAGAGCAGCTCAGCGAGCAGGGTCTGCCCATCTCGATCGACATCATCCGCTTCGTCAAGTTCATTGTCACCGAGATCTTCCCGGGCGGCCGGTTGCCCTCGATCGACATGGTGGCGGAGCGCTCGGCAAAGTCGGGCTTCACCCTGACCCGACGCCAGTCACTGCAACAGCACTACGCGCGGACCCTGGACCTGTGGGCCGCGGCGCTACAGGCGCACCAGGACGAGGCCATCGCGATCCAGTCCGAAGAGGTCTACGAGCGCTACATGACGTACCTGACCGGCTGCGCCAAGGCGTTTCGCACCGGCTACATCGACGTCAACCAGTTCACCTTGCAGAAATAGCATTTCGCGCCGACTCTGGCGACACGTGGCCAAAGCGGGCGGGGAGCACGCGGCACCATTTCGGATGCAACGACACGGCTAAGAGCGGAAAACGAAGCATAACGATTCGGCGCCCACCCTGGAATGGTCCGCAAGCGGATGCGAGTGTGTTGCGGTGAGTGTTGACGTCGGCGAGTTGGTGCATCGCTCGGCAGCGCACTGGGCGGACCGACCGCCCCGGCGCTGCGGGCGTGGCCACTGGCTGTTGCCCGGGCACATGATCGTGGCCACCATCCGATGTTCCTGCGGCCGGCACATCTGTTGGCAATGCGAGTGCGGTGCGGCTACCTATGGGCCGGCTTTGATCGAATCCTGCAGCCTTGCCGCCGGCGGGTCCGGCCACACTTAGCCGGCCGTTTGTCTACACGTCATTGACGCCGTTCCGGCGCGCGGCCCAGGACGACAGCCCGGGCGCACCACCGATAGGGCGCCGGCGGGGTAGGTCAGATGTAGGTGTCGTGGCGGGCCGTGCGCCGTTGCTCGGGCCGGCTAGAGCGGTGATGCACAGACCCCATCGTCCGACGCCGAACGCTGGTGGGCCCCTTGGCCTGACTCCGAGTGAACCCTTCTCATCAACCCGCGCAGACACTACCTGCCGGCCACCGGCAATTTCGTACTGGGCGACGGCCACGCCGATCGCCTGAGGCCAGCAAGGTGACACGAAGTGCCCCGGGCCGATTCATGACGCGATATCGGGCCGCTGTGCCGAAAACGCATATCCCCAGCCAGGACCTGGATACGCTTAGTGCACACACGGGTGGGCGATTGACGCGGAGGGAGCGGCGTGTCACTTCTGGTGGTGGCTCCCGAGATCGTGGCGTCGGCGGCAGCGGATCTGGAGAGCCTCAACTCGGCGCTGAATGCGGCGAACGCGGCGGCTGCCGGACCGACAACTGTGCTTGCGGCCGCCGGCATTGACGAGGTGTCGGCGGCGGTGGCCACCCTGTTCGCCGGGTTCGGTCAGGAATACCAGGCGCTCAGCACCCAGGCCAACACCTTTTACCAGCAGTTCGTGGCGGCGCTGAACTCGTCGGCCGGGTCGTATCAGGCCGGAGAAGCCCAGGCCGTGTCGCTGCTGCAGACGGCACAACTCGATCTGCTGGGCGCGGTGAATGCACCCACCCTGGCGCTGTTGGGTCGCCCGCTGATCGGGGATGGCGCAACCGGGACGGGGTCGAGTCCGAACGGCGCGGCCGGCGGGCTGTTGCTCGGCAACGGCGGCAACGGTTATTCGCAAACCGCGTCGGGAGTACCCGGCGGCGCCGGTGGCCCGGCCGGGCTGATCGGCAATGGCGGTGCCGGGGGTACCGGCGGAACCGGCGCACCCGGTGGGGCCGGCGGTAACGGTGGCTGGCTGTGGGGCTACGGCGGGCCCGGCGGAGCCGGCGGCGGGTCGCTTGGCATTGGCGGGACCGGTGGCGTCGGCGGGCCTGCGGGCCTGTTCGGTTGGGGCGGCGGCGGTGGCGCCGGCGGTCTCGGCAACGGCGGAATGCTCGGCACCGGCGGCGCCGGTGGGCGCGGCGGCTTGTTGTGGGGCAACGCCGGGATCAGCGGGCCGGGCCTGGACGGCCGAACCGTGCCGCTGACCATGCACGCGGTCACCGAGCCGGTGGTATTCATGTCCGTCAACGGCGGACCGAACGTGCCCATACTGGTTGACACCGGATCCGCCGGCCTTGTCGTCACGCCCAACGAAGTAGGGGGAATATTCGGCCTGTTCCGCATGGGCTTGCCGACCAGTTTCGGACTCAGCGGTTACAGCGGCGGGCTGACCTACCTCTATGCCACCTACCATGCGCCGGTCGATTTCGGGAACGGCATCGCCACCCCGCCGACCAACGTCAACGTCGTCCTGCTGTCATTCCCCCAAACATTCTCCGGGTATTTCGCGCCCGCAGGTGTCAACGGCGTGTTGGGCATCGGACCCAATGCGACCGGCCCCGGTCCCAGCATTCCGAACCAGGCGCTGCCGGGCGACCTCAATCAGGGTGTGCTCATCAACATCCCCGAGGGCACCATGCGGTTCGGCCCCGATCCGCTGGGCGCAGGAGTCTCGGTGACCGGGTCACCGATCGCCACGCTGGGTCTCAAGATCAACGCCGGGTCCCTGCAACACGTTCCGATGATCGTCGATTCCGGCGGGGTGCTGGGCACCATGCCGGCGTCCGTACTCGGCACCGGCCAGGTGTCCGGGGACGTGCCGAACGGAACTCGCATTGAGGTCTACACCAACGACGGTTCGACGCGTCTGTACGAGTACATCGTGAACGGGAACGGCCCCCGGGTCATTTCCAGTGGCCTGATGAACACCGGGTATGTGCCCTTCGACAAGAAACCGGTGTACATCTCGTACAGCCCGTCCGGCGTGGGGACGACGGTCTTTCACTAAGCCGGCGTGAAACGCGGCACCGACCGGGCGTGCAAGGGCGTGCTGCTACGCGCGTTCGGTGCCCTGGCCCAGCTTGCTGGCGGCGAATGTGGCGGCCTGCGTTGTCATCCCGGACTGGATGTAGGAAACGTGCGCCATGATGTTTCCGCCGCCGGTGCATATCGGATCGTCGGCGGCGCACATACTGATGACCTTGGAGCCGTACAGCGGGTTGATGGTCGGCAACGGCTGGCCGCCCCACAACATGCTCGAAAACCCGCTGGACGGCTCGCCGAAGAGGGCCACCGCGACCACATGATCGGCCACCGAGGGCGGCATCGCCGAGGATGCCAAATCGATTACGCCCGCGCCCTGAGAATAGCCGCCAAGCACGATCTTCGAATTCGGGCAACTCGCGACGGTGTCCTGGATGTGAGCACTCGCATCGTCGGAACCGATTGACGCGCTCGCGTGATAGTCGTCGCTGGCGGGGTAATTCACCGCGTAGACCCCGACGGAACGCCCACCCGCCTGCGAGCCGAGTGAGTCGACGAATGCCTGGCCGACGTCCCCGAGACCAGGCGCCTGATGGGTGCCCCGAGCGAACACCACCGCGACGTCGGAGCATGGGTCGGCCTGAGCGGCGGGGCTGACGACGGCTGCACTCACCATCGCCCACGCCGTCACAACCACGACACCAACGATGCGAGCAAGGCTGCGTGCAGTCATCCGCACATGCTGACATATCGCTGACGAGCAAGGTGCCGGCGGGGTGGGGCCGACAGCCATACCGTCTATACCGCCGGCGCCCCCAAGACGGTCGGCAAGCCGGGACAACCTTCAGTTTTGAACGAGCTGAAGCGAAGAATGCTCGGTTCGGACCGAATGTCCAGTCGGCAAGCAGGGGGCCTTGGACGCGCTGCGGTCGATCCGGGTGGCAGCCGCGCCGATGTCCGGGCCTGCCGTTCCAGCGATTTGGGGTGCACTGGCGTTTTCCCATTCGTCGAGGCGGGCCAGGAAGAACGCTTCGGCCTCGTCGAAGCTGATGTTCTCGTCGGGGGCGATGCGGGCAACGACATCGGCGTAGACCCGGGCGGCGTGCGGGTCGACGAAGTCCCATTGGCCCAGCGGCCATTCCGCACTCAGATAGCCTGCCGCCGAATACGCCTGGTACAACGGCGTTCCCGGATACGGCGTGATCCGGCCCATGAACTTGAAAGGCTGGGTATATTTGGTTGCCCGCAGCAGGCGGGCGGTTTCACGTAGCTCCTCGGGACGCACCGTGGGGTGAAACATGATGGTCCCGGGGATCACGTCAATTCCCAACTGCTGCAACGCGTTGATGGTGTCGGCGGCGTCTTGGCCACGGTTGAGGATCTGCTTGCGGT
Source organism: Mycobacterium pseudokansasii (assembly GCF_900566075.1). Taxonomy (NCBI): domain Bacteria; kingdom Bacillati; phylum Actinomycetota; class Actinomycetes; order Mycobacteriales; family Mycobacteriaceae; genus Mycobacterium; species Mycobacterium pseudokansasii. Next base: position 3,377,297 of record NZ_UPHU01000001.1, read on the forward strand.
AAGCGCGCAGCTGATCGTAGGAACCGGTCTCCAACCCGACAAACACCCGCCGCAAACCCGCCCGGTACAACTGCTTGAACACCTTGAGGTCGACCACCGAATCCAACCGGATATCGATCATGAAGTTGACATCGATACCCCGGCCAATCATCGCCGAGGCAAACTCGACCGCACGCTGCTGCGAACCAGGATGCTTGGACACAAACAAATCATCGGTAATCGACAAAAACTTGACATCGAAATCCGAGACCAAATAACCGATCTCGTCAACAACCGCATCCACCGACTTAACCCGATAACTGGTGCGGCCCAACATCGCCGACACCGCCCCCGTCCCGCAAAACGTGCACCGATACGGACAACCCCGGGTGGTAAACACCGACGCAGCAAAACCATCGCCGAGCACCGTCGGCAACTCCTCACGAGCCGGCCACGGCAATTCGTCCAGATCAACCAACCCCGACGGCGAGCACACGATCCGGCCCTGCTCGTCACGGCGCGCCAGCCCCGCAATACCCTCTACCCCAGCACCATTGACCACCGCCAAGGCCAACTCGGTAAACGCCACCTCCCCATCACCGACCACCACAAAATCAAAGCAGTCATACTCACCCAGAATGCGCTCATAGTTCAGCGTGGCAATCACATTGCCCAACGCGATCTGCACACCCTCCCAGCACTGACGCGCCCGCCGAGCCAACCACAACACCTCGGCAAAAGTGTCGATACACGAAAACCCCACCAACCGCGGCACACCCGAGACCGCCACCGCGGCCTGCATCGCCTGCCACGTCTGCTCCACACCCTCATGCCCGGCCACCAAACCATTGACCGTCACGACCTCAAGCCCACGCCTCTTGGCGTACGCCTTGATCGACATCATCCCCAAATGCTCCATCGGCATCGACGAATACACCCACGGATCGCCGAGTTTCTGCTCGCCGACATAGGATCGCCCGTTGCCACGAACCCCGGCAGGATTGACCAACAAAACCGTCACGCCACCACCCGACCCACACCATCAACCAGCAGCGAGCACCCGCTGACGTCCGATCGCCACGATGCGGGCCTCCCAGGCAAACCGGGCAGCCGGACCCTCACTGGCGGTGATGTCTCAAAACCGTTCTCAGCCAACAACATCGTCACTTCTTGGCAACGCGCTATCTCAGCCATGCCAGGCGGTAGGGATATATTCTCATCTTTCCGTTACTCCCCAAGGCGGTCTGTCCGCCGATCGACCGACACGTTGGATGAATACCATGTCCGCCAATCGGGGGACACCTGTTCGGTGCACAAATCTGCCGGCAGCCGAAATATCACCGCGCGCCGGCGGGAAGGCAACTGCCGGCCACCGGAATTGTCGCCGTGCGTCACCGGCCCAACATGGCGCATCGCAGCACAACTGCAGGCCGGTGCCGATACGCGCGGCGCCGGCTAATCCGGCGGCTCGTCCTCCGAGCCATCGGCAGCAGCACGTTCCCGGTCGCTGGGTTTGCCCGGAACACCTTCTGCTTCGCGTTCGTCCGCGACCTTCTCATCGAGCCGGTCGACGAGGTTCTCCAGCTTCTGAGAGTGGTCCAGGTGCTCGCTATCGAATTCAGTCATGAGCGCTTCCGTTGAGGTCAGATCTTCCTGTTGGCCCGCCGTCGGTGCGAGGTCCTGGGCACCCCATACCCTGCCGTGCGCGGTTGGTAACGCCGCGAAGCATACGGTTGATATTCCGTCACATCCCGGCGGTACCGGACGGCCGGTTGGCCACCTGAAGTGTGTCGCCGCGGCAGCCGGATGGCGCCTATCCTGGCCGGAGTGTCCGAGCCGTCCATCGAAACGTCTAGGGCGGAGTTACGCAGCCGACTCGACGGTCTGACCATCCGCGACGCGGCGCGCCTCGGCCGGCGCCTGAAGAATCTCCGCGGTGCCAGGTCCGACAAGCTGCAACAGCTCAGCGACCAGATCGCGGCGGCCGAAGCTCTGGTGGCCGCGCGGCACGCCGCTGTCCCCACGATCACCTATCCTGAGCTGCCGATCAGCGAGCGACGGGAGGAGATCGCCGACGCGGTGCGCACGCATCAGGTGGTCGTCGTTGCCGGCGAAACCGGTTCGGGAAAGACCACCCAGCTGCCCAAGATCTGCCTCGAGCTCGGCCGCGGCGTCCGTGGAATCATCGGACACACCCAGCCGCGACGCTTGGCCGCGCGCACCGTCGCGCAACGCATCGCCGACGAGTTGCACACCCCGCTCGGTGATGTGGTCGGCTACACCGTCCGGTTCACCGATCAGGTCAGCGACCGCACGCTGGTCAAGCTGATGACCGACGGCATCCTGCTCGCCGAGATCCAGCGTGACCGCCGCCTGCTGCGCTACGACGCCCTGATCCTCGACGAGGCCCACGAGCGCAGCCTCAACATCGACTTCCTGCTCGGCTACCTGCGTGAGCTGCTGCCGCGGCGCCCCGACCTCAAGGTGATCATCACGTCGGCGACGATCGAGCCGCACCGGTTCGCGGCGCATTTCGCCGGAGCCGACGGCGGGCCCAGCGTCCCGATCGTCGAGGTGTCCGGGCGCAGCTACCCGGTGGAAATCCGCTACCGGCCATTGGAAGTCGCCGTCTCGCTGGGCCCCGAGGATGACCCCGACGACCCCGACCACGAAATCGTGCGCACCGAAACCCGCGACGAAATCGAGGCAATCGTCGACGCGATCGACGAACTCGAGGCCGAACCGCCCGGCGATGTCCTGGTGTTCCTCTCCGGTGAGCGCGAAATACGTGACACCGCAGAGGCTTTGACTGGTTTGAGAAATGCCGAGGTGCTGCCGCTGTATGCTCGGCTGCCCACCGCCGAACAACAGAAGGTGTTCGCGCCCCATACCGGACGCCGCGTGGTGCTGGCGACCAACGTGGCCGAGACGTCACTGACGGTGCCGGGTATTCGCTACGTCGTCGACCCCGGCAACGCCCGCATTTCGCGTTACAGCCGCCGGCTGAAGGTGCAGCGGTTGCCGATCGAACCGATCTCACAGGCGTCTGCCGCGCAACGAGCCGGGCGGTGCGGTCGACTCGCCCCCGGCGTGTGCATCCGCCTGTACTCCGAGGAGGACTTCGCGGCTCGCCCGCGCTACACCGATCCCGAGATACTGCGGACCAACCTCGCCGCGGTGCTACTGCAGATGGCGGCGCTGCAGCTCGGTGCGCCACCCGGTTATGTCGAGATGTTCCCGTTCCTCGACCCGCCCGACCGGCGCAGCATCCGCGACGGTGTGCAACTGCTGCAGGAGCTCGGCGCGTTCGACCGCGACGGCGCGATCACCGACCTGGGCCGCCGCCTGGCGCGGCTGCCGGTGGACCCGAGGCTGGGGCGGATGATTCTGCAGGCCCAGACCGAGGGATGCGTGCGTGAGGTGCTGGTGCTGGCCGCGGCCTTGACGATTCCCGATCCGCGGGAGCGCCCGGCCGACCGCGAGGAGGCTGCCCGCCAGCGGCATGCCCGGTTCACCGACGAGCACTCCGACTTCATGTCCTACCTCAACCTCTGGCGCTATCTGCGTGAGCAGCGGAGGGAATTGTCGGGCAACGCGTTTCGGCGGATGTGCCGTGATGAATTCCTGCACTACCTGCGCATCCGCGAGTGGCAGGACCTCGTCGGGCAGCTCCGCAGCATTGCGCGCGACCTCGGCGTGACTGAGTCCGGGGTCGAGACCGACGAGTCCGACCCGGCCCGCATCCACGCGGCGCTGCTGGCCGGGTTGCTCTCGCATGTGGGGATGCGCCGCGAGGAGGCCCGCGAGTATCTGGGTGCGCGCAACTCGCGGTTCGTTCTGGCGCCCGGCTCGGCGCTCGCCAAGCGGCCGCCGCGCTGGGTCGTGGTGGCGGAGCTGGTGGAGACAAGCCGGCTGTACGGGCGGACCGCCGCGCGTATCCAGCCGGACGTGGTGGAGCGGGTCGCCGGCGACCTGGTACAGCGCACCTACAGCGAACCGCACTGGGACGGCAAGCGCGGCGAGGTGCTGGCATACGAGCGGGTGACGCTCTACGGCCTGCCGCTGGTGGCCCGCCGCCGCGTCGGATATGCCCGCGTTGAGCCACAGGTGGCGCGGGAATTGTTCATCCGGCATGCGCTGGTGCAGGGCGACTGGCAGCCGCGCCATCAGTTCTTCCGCGACAATGCGCGGTTGCGGGCCGAGCTCGAGGACCTCGAGGAGCGGGCCCGTCGCCGCGACCTGCTGGTCGGTGACGACGATGTCTACGCGCTCTACGACGCCCGCATCCCCGCCGGCGTCGTCTCGGCACGCCACTTCGACGCGTGGTGGAAGACGCAGCGGCGCAAGACACCGGACCTGCTGACGTTCCGTCGCGACGACCTGCTGCGCGCCGAGGATACCGCCGGTGCCGATCGGCCGGACGTATGGCAGACGGGCGATGTCGCGCTGCCGCTGACATACCGGTTCGAGCCCGGTGCCGACGACGACGGTGTCACGGTGCACGTCCCGATCGACGTGCTGACGCGGTTGGGTGGCGACGAGTTCGCTTGGCAGGTGCCGGCATTGCGGGAGGAGCTGGTTACCGCGCTCATCCGTTCGCTGCCGAAAGACTTGCGCCGCAATTTCGTTCCCGCTCCCGATGCTGCCCGGGCCGTGCTGGCCGGGATCGATCCGGGACAGGAGTCGCTGCTGATGGCGTTGCAGCGTGAATTACGCTGTCGCGCCGGTGTTTTGGTGCCGATCGACGCATTCGACCTGGAGACGCTGCCGCCCCATCTGCGAGTGACGTTCGCCGTCGAGTCCCGGGACGGCACCGAGGTCGCCCGCGGCAAGGATCTGCGTTCGCTGCAGGAGCGGCTGGCCACGCCTGCCCGGGAGGCCGTCGCGCATGCGGTCGCGGGGGAGATGGAACGAACCGGGTTGCGCACCTGGCCCGACGATCTGCCCGCGCTGCCGCGGGTCGTCGAGCGTGCGGTCGACGGGCGCACCGTGCGAGGGTTTCCGGCGTTTGTCGACGCGGGCGGCGCCGTTGACCTGCGCGTGTTCGCCACGCCGGCCGAGCAGGAATATGCGATGGGTCCGGGCACCCGGCGGTTGCTACGACTGAGCGTGACCGCACCTCTCAAAGCCATTGAACGGCAACTGGATCCGCGGACGCGTCTGATGCTCGGCGCGAACCCGGACGGGTCCCTGTCCGCGCTGCTCGACGACTGCGCCGACGCGGCGACGGACGCGCTGGTGGCGGCGCCGGTGTGGACGCGCGAGGAGTTCACCACGCTGCGCGATCGGGTGGCGGCGAAGCTCGTACCGACGACCATCGAGATCGTGAGCAGTGTCGAGAAGGCGTTGTCCGCGGCGCGGGAAGTGCGGCTTTTGTTGGCGGCCACGCCGACTCCCGCACAGGCCGAGGCGACGGCCGACGTACGCGCCCAGCTGGACCGACTGTTGCCACCCGGGTTCGTCACCACCACCGGACGCGCGCATCTCACCGACTTGACCCGCTACCTGACCGCAATCCGCCGGCGCCTCGAGCGGCTGCCGTACGCGGTCGAGGCCGACCGGCAGCGGATGCAGCGGGTGCACGCCGTGCAAGACAGCTACCACCAACTGCTGCAGCAGCTGCCGCCGGCATCCGCCGCGGCCGCCGACGTCCATGACATCACGCGTCAGATCGAGGAGCTGCGAGTCAGCCTGTGGGCCCAGCAGCTCGGCACGCCGCGGGCCGTCAGCGAGCAGCGGATCTACCGCGCGATCGAGGCGGTGCGCGGCGGTTGCTGACCTTGGAGGAACGTGCCGATCATTCCCACTCTCACCATAGAGGGCACCCGGGGGCTTGCGGCAAGACCCGGGTCATGCCGCAAAATCACTGGCCGGAGGCCAAGACTCCGCAATTGGGGGAACGAAATTGCGGCAGGAGTTGGGGGCAACAGGAACGGATTACGGGATCCGCAGGGCCGCATGGATTTCCAGGTTCACCGATATGGCGCGGCAGGCCGCGGCCTACCGCAGCGGCCGGGTCCTGCTGGCCGGTGATGCCGCGCATGTGCATCACCCGGTTGGCGGGCAGGGCCTCAACACCGGTGTGCAGGACGCGGTCAACCTGGGATGGAAGCTGGGTCAGGTAATAAACCAGATATCACCCGAAACTCTCCTGGACAGCTACCATGCCGAGCGGCACCCGGTCGCTGCTCGTGTGCTGCGCAACAGCATGGCGCAAATTGCGCTGCTGCGCCGTCCAGATGACCGCACCAAGGCCTTGCGCGACACCGTTTCCGAGCTCGTCGGCATGGACGAGCCACGCAAGCGATTCGCCGCGATGATGTCGGGCCTGGGCATCCACACGCGTTCGGGGACGGACATCCGCTGCTCGGGCGCCGCATGCCCGATCTCGACGTAGTCACCACGGACGGCCCGACGCGGGTAGTCACCCTGTTGCATCGTGCCCGACCGGTGCTGCTCAACTTGTCCGAGCCCGCCGGCTTCGACATCGCTGCGTGGGCCGATCGGGTCATGCTGATCGACGCGAAATACGTTGGCGAATTAGAGCTTCCGGTGCTCGGTGCGGTCACAGCGCCGAGTGCGATATTGCTTCGGCCCGACGGTCACGTTGCCTGGGTGGCGGTTCGATCCGATTTCGGGCTGCGTGCGGCCCTTACCGCCTGGTTCGGGCCACCTCGTGCCGCGACTGCCTCGACCTTTAGCGGCCAGTGACAAGATCGAGGCCAACCATCCTCAGGATTGCGCGGCGCCGTTTCGTTCGATCCACTGCATGAGCGCATCCTCCAGCGCGGCCGCGACGGTCACACCGGCGCTGCTGGCGGCCTGCTCGAACCGGTCGACCAGATCCGCCGGTGCCGAGGCGTTTACCTTGGCCCGCGTCGGCTTTGGCTTGGCCGGCTGGACAGCGACCGTCGGCGCATGTCGCGCCACAGTTGCGTCCATGGTTTCACGCAGTGCGGGAATCACGTCCAGCAATCTCGCGAGATCATCACGCTCGATACGCAGCACCTCGGCCGGACCGGCTGTTGTTACTGTCGCAGACCGCAGTTTCCCACGGCGGAGCACAGATTCGCCGATCACCTCACCCGGCCCCAACACGGCAACGGGATCCCGGCCCACGTATACCCGCGCCTCCCCGCTGAGCAGGATGTAGCAGGCATCCGCCGGAGTCTGCTCATGAATCATCGGCCACGGCTTGGACGTCGAGGTGTGATGGGCTACTCGGGCGAGCAGCTCCAGCTCGGCATCGGAGAAGTTGTCGAATGCGGTGAACTCGCGTAGCCGATGGGCGTAATCCCCATAACGGGCGTCTTCCCCAGATCCCGCATCCGACTTCATAGTGCACTCCTGACATGCGATGTGACCCGGCATCGGGGAGCCTACGCCCTGTCGTTGTTGCAGTATCGCGAGCACGACCGATCGTTTCAAAACCGCAGCATCGCGGCAGCGCGGCTCGTGATCCAGGTCGTCAGAGCGGCGCCGTTGTGACCCCAGATCAGCGCGAAGCCGAGCCGAGTCAGGTCCGACTTGCCACGAGCAGGAGTAGCCAACAGAATGCGTAATCAATTGGCTGGCAAGCCAAACGGGATCTTATGGCGCCCACGTGGACGTGGGGCGTTGACCCGTTGAGCGCCGACGGGCTTCTTAGCAGGCACACGCGTTCGACGCGGCGGACATGTTTTTCGCCTTGCTTGAGCGTCGGATCGAGGATCGGGCATCGCAGAATCTGCGGGCCGCTCCAGATTTGGCGGGCGCGGACGGTCTGCGGGCGCTGATGCGGGTGGCCCGAGAGGATGCTGCTGCCGAGCCGGGGTGGCCGCACCTCTTGGCTGAGTTCCGCGCGATCGCGATGCGGGATGCCGAACTCAACCGGCGCCATGCCGAGGCTCATGCACGCACCGTCGCCGGTATCGCATCAGTGCTGGAAAGTCTTTACCAGCCAATCGGTCTCGAGCCTCCAGTGCCGGTGCGGTCGATGGCTGAGCTTATGCAGGCCGGCGCCGTCGGTATCGCGCTCGAGAGGCCCGCCAACCCAGATGCACTGCCCGATAGCGACGTGGAGCAGCTCGTGTTGCGAGCGCTCGGGCTGTTGGACATGGCTGTGACCTCCGCCGAGAAAGGACGTCGCGGATGACCGCCGGCCCGGGCTGGGAGCGTTTTCGTGAGGACGTTTTGACCGCGATGCGAGACGGTGCAGTTGAGCAGCTTGCCCGCCTGACCTGGAGCGCCGAGCGGATCCAGCGAGAACAGCGTGAGCGTCTGCAGACACTGTTAATGCAGGCGGCCGAGTGCTCGCCGTTTCATCGCCGCTGCCTGGCGGGGATCGATCTCGCCGGCATCGACCCTGCTGACCTGTCAGCGTTGCCGGTGATGACCAAGACACAGATGATGGACTCGCTCGACGACGTCTTCACCGACCGCCGCCTGCGGCGCACCCATGTCGAGTCGGCACTGGCGACCACCGCTGCCCCGGTGCCGCTCCTGGACGACTACATCGCGCTGGCTTCCGGTGGCTGTTCCGGCCAGCGAGGGGTGTTTGTCCTGGACCGAACCGCGGTGACTTCCTTTGCGGCCGCGGTGGCCCGCCAGCCGATCGGAACCCCGCTGGCGTCGGACACGCTCGATGAGCGACCTCGGATCGCTTTCGTCGCCGCGGCATCGCCGGTGCATGCCACGGGCATGGTGAGCGCGCTGACCTGTGGTGCGGATTCGCCCGTTCGATCCCCACCTGGTACCAGCGACTTTGCCACTGGGCGAGATTGTCGGCCGGCTCAACGTGTTGCAGCCGCCGATGCTCAGTGGATATGCCTCGATGCTGGTACGGCTGGCCGCAGAAGCCCGCGCCGGGCGCTTACAGATCACCCCGGCACAGGTGAGTTCCACGAGCGAAACGCTGCTGCCCGAGATGCGCTCGGCCGTCCGTGCAGCATTCGGCGTGCCGGTTGTTGACGGCTTTGGATCCACGGAAGGACTCGTGGGCCGAACCGGACCCGACGATGACGTCCTGGTGTTCAGCACCGATATGTGCATCGTCGAGTTGGTCGACGCCCACAACCAGCCAGTGGCACGGGGTGCGGCATCAGCGAAAGTGCTTGTCACCAATCTGTACAACCTGACCCAGCCGTTGATCCGCTATGAGCTCACCGACGCCTTCGTCCAACAGCCCGATGCCGCCGAACACGGCTATCTACAGGCGCGCGTGCACGGGCGCAGCGACGACGTGCTGCACTACGACACGGTCGATGTCCATCCCATCGTGATCCGTTCAGTGCTAGTCAGGACGCCCGAGGTCGTCGACTATCAGGTGCGCCAAACCCGATGCGGCATCAACGTATTCGCTGTCACAGCCGACGAGTGCCGCCTCAGTGGTCTCGCTGATCGCCTGCGCCAGGCACTTTTCGACGGCGGTCTGCGTGAAGCCGATGTGACCGTGCACCGCGTCGACCGGCTCGACCGTCACCCGGTCAGCGGAAAATTGCGGAGCTTCGTTCCCCTCACCGCCGCATAGCCGCTCGATGAGAGCCCACGACGAGTTTGCGTCGAGGGTGCCTTTTCGCCAATGGCACACAGCGCCCCCACCCGGTCGCAGCGATGTTCCACGTTACCAAGCGGACCGCGCTATCCCAGGCCACAATCCAATAGGCCCGGCTGTCATCGAATCCCAGGGTGATTCAACGCCTGGCGCGTCGTGGCACCTCGCATACCGTCCGTCAGCGGTCTAGAGTTCCGGTCGATGCGTCGTACGTGGACCTGGACATTCGACCTGCCGCCGGATCAGTTGTGGCCGGTGCTGGCCGACACCGACAGGTTCAACGAGGCGCTCGGGCTGCCGCCCTACACGCTCGAAGAGACCCCGCAAGCCAACGGCACGGTCCGGCGCCGCGGGCGAGGCAGGGTGGCGGGCTTCTCGCTGGAGTGGGAGGAAAAGCCGTACGAATGGATCTCGGGTCGGCACTTTCGCCAATCGCGGGTGTTTACCAAGGGGCCATTCCGTCGCTTCGGCCCGGTCTTCGATCTCGAGTCCGACGGTAACGGGGGCTCGCGCGTCACCTACTCACTCGAATGGGAGCCACTGGGATTGGTCGGCCGCCTGTTCGGCGCGCGGCTTGCCACCCAGGCGGGCGAAGCGGTGGGAAAACGCGTCGTGGAGGCGGTCGGGTTTGCGCACGGCAATCATCCGCCCGACCGCATCACACCGTTCGTGGTGCCGGAGCCCACGCTGCCTCCCGGTGCCCGGGAGCGGGCCACGGCCATGGCGCAAGACCTGGATCGCGGCCCCTACGGTAACGGGCTGGGCGCGCGGCTCGCCGAACTGGTGCTGCACGGGATGACCACCGACCTCACCCGTCTTCGGCCCAAGGTACTGGCGAGCACCCTCGGCGTGCCGGCCCGCGCCGCGACCGAGACCTGTCTGGCGGCCGTGAAAGCGGGACTGCTCAGCATGAAATGGGAGTTGCTCTGCCCCAACTGCCGCGGAGCCAAGGTCAGCGTTGCCACCCTGTCGGAGCTGCCGCACGGCGCGCACTGTTCGTCGTGCAACATCGACTACGACCGCGACTTCGAGCGCAACGTCGAGCTGACGTTCGCACCGGCACCCACGGTGCGCCCCTTGCCCGTCGGCCGTTTCTGCCTGTCCGGGCCGATGGAGACCCAACATGTCGTCGTGCAGGTTCTGCTGGCTGCGGGGGAGCGGCGCGATGTGGCCGTCGACCTGGCCGCGGGCTCGTATCGGTTACGTACGTTGCATCCGGGCGATTTCGTCGACATCGAGTACCGGTCCGGCGCGTTTCCCGGCCTGCGTATCACCGCCTCGGGCGTGGAAGTGCTGGACGTCGCGGATGGGGATAACGCGCCGGGACGCGTGACCTTTGTCAACGATGCCGGCTTTGAGCTGGCCGCGTTGATCGAGGACCGAACCTGGGCTCTTGAGACGCTAACAGCGCCAGAAGTGATCTCGCTGCAGGCTTTTCGCGATCTGTTCGCCGAGGCGACACTGCGCCCGGGCGACGATGCGGGGATCAGCCAGGTCGCGTTGCTCTTCACCGACCTGCGGGGCTCGACGGCCCTGTACGAACGGGTCGGCGATGCCACCGCCTACAACCTGGTGCGCGAGCACTTCACGCTGCTGGCCGCGATCGTGCGCGAGCATGACGGTGCGGTGGTCAAGACGATCGGTGACGCGGTCATGGCCTCATTCACCGATCCGGCGCAAGCGGTCCGCGCGGCGCTGGCCATGCAAGCGGGGATAGCCGCGTCGGCGACCGTAAGCCGCGACCTTGTGCTGAAGGTGGGCGTGCATGCCGGTCCCAGCGTTGTCGTGACGTTGAACGGCCGCCTGGACTACTTCGGCTCCACGGTGAACATGGCCGCACGCCTGCAGGGCCAGAGTGCCGGTGGCGACATCGTGTTGTCACACGCCGTCGCCGACGATCCGGCGGTACGGGAAATTGTGGCCGACGTGCCCCAGCGGCACGAGACGGTCATGCTCAAGGGCTTCGCCACCCCCGTCGGCTTTGTGCGCCTATTGACCTCGCAAGAATCGAATCAGCCTGTCTGACAGAACTTTCCGGCCCGACCAGCCAGGATTGTCCCGGGATACCGCACTCGGGCCCCGAACGCGCTCAGGTCAGTGGCCGGGTGGCCTTCATGAGGGGTCCGAAGCCGACGGCTTCCATGCGGTCCATCATCTTCGTGGGTGACGGGCGTTGCTGCAGCAATGCGTCGACCGCCTCGTCGGGGGTGTCGACGATGCGCACCAGTTGGTCAAAGTCCTCAGGTGTCAGCTTCTTGCCGCCGACGAACAGGGCCCGCAAAACCGGCAACACGGGGAGCTTCTCGGTCCAGAACTCCCGGCCGAGGAAGATCATCGGGGAGAACGCCACCGCATTTCTCGGGTAATAGTTCTGGGCGGCGTTCTGAAACACTTCCTGGATGGTGCCCGCCGCGCCGCGGGTGTAGATGATCCCGTTGGCCGCCAGGGAAAGCAGGATGTCTTCGCGGATGCTGTTCTGGAAATACTTGGCGACGTCCGTAGCCAGCGGTGACATTGGTTCGTTGCCGTAGTACCAGGTGGGAACCGCGATGCTGCGCCCCCCGGTGTCGGCGAATGTTTGGGCTATCTCGTAGGCGGGCGCGGCCCAATCGTGTAGCTGGCGCACGATCCCGGTATCGATCTCGCCGGTACAGGAGACCACCGCCGCACTCTCGGGCAACGTCGGCTGGTTCTGTAAGTGTTTCAGTGCCTCGGTCACGTCTTGGTCCGACGTGTTGGCGAGCATTGCGCCCAAGTGGGTGGCTTCCATGGCGCCGGGCCCGCCGCCGCTGGCGACCAGGCAGCCGCACTGGGTCAGTGTCCGCGCGAGGCGTGCCACATTTGCATAGTTCGGGGTCGTGCGAGTCTCGTCGTGGCCACCCATGATGGCCACCGTGGGTGACTTGACGCTGTGGAAAAACACTGTGAGGGCACGCATGATCGAGTGGTCGTGCAGCGCCTGCATCATCCCTGCGTAGGGATCGGTGGGGCATGCGCCGCCGTTGGCAGTGAAGTACCGGTACGAGCGGAAATCCAATGTCTCGGCGAAGCTGAGTGGGCGGTGCGGTTCGAAGCCGCTCATCAGCTCCAGTGACGTGTACAACGAGTTGCGGAGCGGCTGAAACGGAACTTCCAGGTTCGGCATCTGAGCTCAGCACTTTCATGTCTGGTCATCGGTCGGCTGAACATGTGCGGTCTCCGGTAGACCGCGTCGCTACACAAGAGCAACCGCACCGTTCATGAAATCTCTTGAAGAACAAACTAAAACGAATGCAGCCGGTTTGCCGGTAAACAGCAATCTTCGCGCCGATCAATATCGACCTCCGCTGGAATATACCGACCTCGCCCATCCGCGAGGAACAGGTTCGGCCCAGCTGATCTTGCCGCGTCGGACACACAAATCAGCAAGCGGTACAGAACATTTCGTGAAAGCCCTCAGGTGGCTCTGAACGCGCGCCGAACACTGGCTTGGTAGTGGTGGCTACGGCGTCAGACCACCCGCAGGATCGGCGAGGCGGAAAAGTCGGGTGGTTGCGGACCGAGTGCGGCGGTGACCGACCGGGGCACCGAGATATCGGCGAGGTAGAGAGCACCGACCTGCGGTGCATTGCGCATACCGATCTTGGGCAACGCCAACGTCAGTGTTGCCTCGGCGCTGATGACATCTCCGGGCGCCTCTCCCGATGTGACGTCAAGTCCGCTAGGCGTGTCCAACGCGACCACCGAACTGGCGGACGTCATCGCGGCGATCAGTTCGGCGGCGCGCCCCCGTGGTGCGCCGCGCAGGGAATAGCCGATCAGCGCGTCCACGGTGAGGTCGGCATCGACGACGGTGTCGCTGGTCGCCACCTTCATCCGTCGCAGAATGTCGAACTGGTGTGCCGGCACCGGGTTCAGCTGGTCTGCTGGACCGCCCAGCGTCACCACGACATCGACGCCTGCATTGGCGAGATGCCGCGCCGCTACCAGACCGCCGCCCCCATTGCCGCCGGAACCCGCGACCACAGCAACCCGGTCGGGCGCGGCCAGGGCGAGCACCAAACGGGCCAGCCGGTGACCGGCGTTCTCCATCATCTGAATCAGGTCGATACGCAAGTCCTGCATCATCACGCGGTCCACCTCGACCATCTGCTCCCTGGTCAGCCAACCGATGTCGTCGGCAATCACGGCGGGAAACACGTCGCTGGACGGTCCACTCACGTCGAGCCCGGCCAGTAGGTGGCCCGCGTATCGCGCCGGCCAGCCTTCAGCGCCGCCGTAACGCCGCTCGGCGGATTGGAGAAGCCCGACAAGCTGGCTCCGGGACGGCAACCGCCCGGCGCGGTCCCACAGCCGCGCCTGCAGGTAACCGCTGTACCACAAGGCCCACTCGGGGTCGGCACCGTCGGTGTCGGCGTAAGCCTGATGGTGTCGTTCGCCGGTCTCCACCAGCAGGTCTGCCAGTTCTGCCACGGTGATCGAGATCATGTCGTTACGCCCATCATGTTGTTGTTCGGCGTTGGGGCACCGAGGCATTGGTCGCTTGGGGGCCTGACCGCCCTCGGCGGGTTCGGACCCGAAGTGGCATCACTCGTGCGCGGGCGGGCTCGTCCGGGATTTGCGCGGATAGGGTCCGCGGTCGTCGGCCGCTCAACCGGCTCCGCCTCGATTGTGGCGACCAATCGTCACTCCTGGTGTGGTGCATTCGGGTTTCACTGCGGCCGGCATCACGCTACTCCTGGGAGCCCAACGCTGACATGGGTTTACCTCACCGCGTGGCCACAGCGTCGGCAACGCGCGCATGCTGGCGCCCGGCGGCATTCGGATTCGACCACGGATTCAACGACCCCGGGCCCATTCCGGCTTCCCGGCTCAGGTCGGCTTAAGTCGGGTTAGGTCGGCTTGGGTCGGGTTGGGTGGGTCAGGTCGGCGCGAAATCCGGTGTGAGGTCCGTCGTCGGACATCGGGGACGACAATGGTTGGCGCACCGACGATTTCGCCGTTGGAGGGTGCCGGGAGCGCCGGTACGTCGATACCGCCGTCCGACGCCCCGATCGTGTCTCGGCCCCGGAAGGCATTCATCAGCCGGCCGAGACTGGTTTCCGCCATCCCGAGCATTAGCTGTGGGCCAGCTGAAAGCTGGCTGAAAGTCTAACCGCGCGACTGAAGCGAAATTACGCTCGCGCTAAGCCGAGAGGTCGGTGATCAGCCTTGCCCGCAACAGGCGGCAGGTTGCTGATGTCGAATCCAATTGCACCACCGCAATTGCCGCAGCGCAGGCACCCATATGGCCGCTGCACCACTGAGTCATCGAGTTCGGCGGGTGAGGAGATGGCAATGCCGTTTGTGATCGCTGCGCCGGAGATGATCGCTGCTGCGGCAGCGGATTTGGCCACGATGAGCTCGGCGTTGAGCGCTGCGAACGCGGCGGTAGCGGGGCCGACGACGGCGGTACTGGCCGCGGGTGCCGACGAAGTGTCAGCGGCCATCGCGGCAGTGTTCACTTCGCACGGTCAGGACTACCAAGCGCTCAGTACCAAGATGGCCGTGCTGCACGACCAGTTCGTGCAAGCATTGCCGGGGTCAGCGGGCTCCTACGTCGGCGCCCAGGCCGCCAATGTCTCGCCTCTGCAAGCCGTGGAGCAGGACCTGCTCAATGTGATCAACGCGCCGACCCTGGCCGTGCTGGGTCGCCCACTCATCGGCAACGGCGCCAACGGGGCCCCGGGAACCGGGGCCAACGGCGCGCCCGGCGGCCTGTTGTACGGCAACGGCGGAGCCGGCGGGTCGGGGGCAACCAACCACAACGGCGGCAACGGCGGGGCCGCCGGGTTGATCGGCAACGGCGGCGCCGGCGGGGCGGGCGGAAACGGCGGGATAGTCGTCGGCACGGGCGGTAACGGCGGGGCCGGCGGAGCCGGCGGCCTGCTGTTGGGCAACGGCGGCCGTGGCGGAGCCGGCGGGCTCGCCTCCGGCAACAACCTCGGCGGCGCGGGCGGGGCGGGCGGGACCGGCGGCCTGCTGTTCGGCACCGGCGGCGCCGGAGGGGCCGGCGGGTCCAGCGGTAACGGTCTCGGCGGGGCCGGCGGAGTCGGCGGAACCGGTGGCGCGCTGTTCGGGACCGGCGGCGCCGGCGGTTCGGGCGGGGCCGGCGACGTCGGAAGCGGCGGCGCCGGTGGAACCGGGGGTGCCGGCGGCTTGGTGGGCGGCGCCGGCGGTGCCGGCGGGAGCGGCGCAGCGGGCAACGTCAACGGCGGAACCGGCGGCACCGGCGGAACCGGCGGCCTGCTGTTCGGCAATGGGGGCCACGGCGGCACCGGCGGCGTAGGTCTGACCGGTGCCGGCGGGGACGGCGGGGCCGGCGGCAACGCCGGCATGCTGTTCGGTAGCGGGGCGGACGGCGGGGCGGGCGGCGGCGGCCTCACCACCGGCGGGACCGGCGGCGCGGGCGGTACGGCCGCCGCCCTGATCGGCAACGGCGGCACCGGTGGCGGCGGCGGCGCCGGCGCCACCGCCGGTAAAGGCGGGATCGGTGCCGCGGGTGGGCTGGTCGGCAATGGCGGAGTCGGCGGAAACGGTGGAGACGGGTTAGGCATGGTCGGCGTTGGCGGGGCCGGCGCGGCCGGCGGCAAGGCGGGCTTGTTCTTCGGTAACGGCGGGGCCGGCGGAGCCGGCGGCACCGGCAACCAAAGTGCGGGCGCCGGAGGTGCGGGCGGCAACGCCGGCTTGCTGATCGGCGTCGGCGGAGCCGGGGGAGAAGGCGGGATCGGTGGGATCACCGCGGGCAAGGGCGGCGCCGGTGGCACCGGCGCCCTGGTGATCGGCAACGGCGGCGACGGCGGCGACGGCGGAAACTCCTTCCAGCGCAACGGCGGCGACGGCGGAACCGGCGGCAACGCGGGTCTGTTCGGTGGCGGAGGCACCGGCGGCGCCGGCGGCGGGAGCGGCAGCGGCGGGGGCCCGGTCGGCAAGGGCGGCAACGGCGGCAACGGCGGCAACGCCCAGTTGGTCGGAAACGGCGGCAGCGGCGGCAACGCCGGGCCTGGTGTTCCCCCCGGCGTTCCCGGTGCCGGCGGCACCGGAGGGCTGTTGTTCGGCGCAACCGGGGTTAACGGGTTGGCCTAGGAACCCGGCCGATTCCGCAACGGTTGCCTGGGCTCCCGACAACTGATTTCGCAATGTGACCAGGAACGTCAGGGGGCCAACGCGGCGCGGGCGGCGGCATGCGTCTGTCGTGCGTACCCGCCGCCGAACAGGACAACGTGCGCCAGTAGCGGGAAGAGCTGGTGTAGCCCGATTCGGTTGCGCCACCCGGGTTTCAGCGATCGCACCCGTTGGTATCCGGCAAGAATAGCGTCGTAGTGCGGGCAGCCGAACAGCGCCAGCATCGCCAGATCGGTCTCGCGGTGGCCGGCGTGCGCTGCCGGGTCGATCAGCACCGCCCCGGTGGGCGTCCACACGAGATTGCCGCTCCACAAATCCCCGTGCAGCCGAGCGGGCTGGTCGTCGTCGTCGAAATCACCTGCACGGCAACGCCTGACGACACCGTCGATCAGGCCCCGGGTCGACGCGTCCAGGCGCGCGGCTGCCAGATCGGCCATCGGGGCCAGCCGCTCCTCGGCATAGAATTCGCCCCAGCGTTGGTGCCGCCGTAGCGACATCGGCAACAGCTGCGACAACGGCCCAAAGAACCCCGGTCCGTCCCACCCGTCGGGCCCTGCGCCGAACGCCGGTGCACCCGCGTCGTGGGTGACGGCAAGCCGGCTGCCGAACGTGTATGCCGCTTCAGGGCTCGGTGTCACCGAATCAAGCCGCCGCAGGGTCAGGCTCGTTGCGTCGACTGATACGACCGTGGCGCACGGCACGCCGCCGTCGACACTTGAAAGCCATTGCAGCCCTGCGGCTTCCCAGGCGAAGTAGCCGGCGGGCGCGCCAGCATGGCGCTTGACGAACTCGGTCACGGTACTTTCAGAGGAGCGATGGTCATCTGTCGCGCTTCTCCCAACATGGGCCGCCGAATCTGTGCCGTCGCACGGCCGGCACTGGCGGCAGGCGGCCTACCGAAATGCCCGATTGCCGTATCTGTCGAGGGAGACGACTTCTCCGACTGGCCGGCGCGTCGTGGGACCGTACTTGCCGATCGGCCAGCCAAGAGGGATTACCGCGCACGGGGTGACATTCCATGGCAGCCCCAATGCCCGCCGCGCCAGTAGCGTGCTCCACAGCGGCACGGTGATCAATGCCGCACCCAGCCCCGCCGCACGTGCGGCCAGCAGCAGGTTCTGCACCGCGGGAAAAATGGAACCATAAGCGCTGCTCGTCGCGACCGTCGGCCAGGGTGGAATGACGCCCCTGAGGCACGCGACGACGACGACGGGGATCTCCTCGAAATGGTCGGCCTGCCATTGCACGGCCTTTTGCAGCCGAAGCATCTTCTCGTCACCGCGGCGTTCGAAGGAACGCTTGTACATCGGACTGACGAGGTTCATGGCTCTGCGGTTCAAACGGCCCAGCTTTGCGACTATTTCGCGATCCTTGACCACGATGAACTCCCAATTCTGCGCGTTGGAACCGGTTGGCGCCTTCATCGCCAGCTCGAGTAGATGGAGCACGAGGCTGTCATCGACCGGATCGCTCTTGAGCCGACGGATGGCACGCTGAGTGCGCATCGCCTCTTCGAGTGGCATGGTCAAGGGCTCTTGGTGCGCTGTCATGACCACAATTCAACACGGCCGACCCAGGATGCGATGCCGTCCCACCGGCCCCGTCATAGAGTGACCGCGTGGTCTTGTTGCCCTGGCGAAGACGGCCGCCATCGCCTCATCGGTGCCGGACATGGAAAAGGCGGACCGCCCGATGACCCGAGTCGAGATCGCTGTCGTCGGTGTGCACGTCCTCGACACCCACGTCCTCGGCATCACGTCCATTCCGGAGGGCTCGCAGGGCCAGCTCGTTCCGACGATCAAGATTTCCCCCGCAGGCACAGCGGGCGGTACGGCCGTCGTTCTGAGCCGGCTCGGGGCCGCAGTCCATTCCTTTGGCGCGATCGGCGCCGACGCGATGGGCGACGCCCTGCTGGCGATGCTGTGCCGTGAAGGGGTCGATGTCGGTGGCCTGGTTCGGACCACGGCGGCCCAGACCTCGGCGTCGGTCATCCCGGTGCGCCCAAATGGTGACCGCCCGGCCTGGCATTGCGTGGGCGCCAATGCCATGCTTCGGCTCGAAGACCTCAACCTGGACGAGGTGATCCGGTCGTCGCACCTGCACCTGGGCGGTCCCGAGTTTCTCGGGGGTCCGGCGGCCGGCGAGCTGCTGCAGTATGCAAAGAGCAACGGGCTCAGCACCTCTGTGGACATTCTCGCGGCGGGGGACCCCGGGCTGCTGCAGTGGATCGCCGACGTCCTGGCGCACACTGACTATCTGTTACCCAACGACGAACAGGTGCTCGGTCTCACCGGCGCGGCTGACGTCTTAGCCGGCGCACGTTGTCTGCTTGCCGCAGGCCCCGGCTGTGTGGCGGTGACCCAGGGCAGCAAAGGCGCACTGATCGTCTCCCATGACGAAACCGTCGAAGTGCCCGCGTTTGCCATTGATGTGGTCGACACCACCGGTTGCGGTGACGCGTTCTCGGCCGGATTCATACTCGGGCGCACGCTCGGGCGCGACCTCAGAGGTGCGGCTCGCCTCGGATGCGCTACCGCAGCGCATGTCGCCACCGGAATCGGAACCGACGCCGGCGCATACGATTTCGATGTGGTCGAAGCGCTCGCGAGCGGCGATCACAGTGCCACCGCTTAATGAAACGCGTTGGAAGTCTTCGTCGCACATCGAGGATGTCGGGACAGCGAGATCAGTAATCCTTGATTGTCACGGACACTCGCGGCGTCGGGTCGTCATCACTGTGGGGGAGCCGCTGCCATGCTGCATCGACCAACGGCTGCAGAAACAGCTCGCCCATGAGCCGCACCAGCACGGCGATCGCCTGCTTTGATTCGTGACGTCCGGTGGAGGCCACTCCGCTTGCACGCAGTTCCGCGACCTCACGACGGACGTTATCGATCAAGACGTCGAGCAGCGGTATCCGCTCATTCTTCTCTAATTCGAACGCCTCACGGCGGATGTAATTGAGCACCGGGGGGTTTTCGGCCAGCATGCGCTGGACCGCCTCCCGCCGAGCGGTTGCCGCCTCCGCGGGGCCGGCCTGATTGTCTACTTCGGCGACCGCTTGCCAGAAATAGTCCGCGACGAGCTCATCGACGGCCTGGCGAAGCCCGGCCTTGGTCTTGAAGTGATGCTGGACCAGTCCCAGCGTCACCCCGGCCTCGGCCGCGATCGCGCGCAGCGACACCCGGTCCTCGCCGTACTGCGCGTACAGATCCAACGCCGCGTTTCGGATCCTGGCCTTGGCGGTCAGGTCATCGTTTGTCGCCCGGGGGTTCTGCACATCGGACCTCCTTCTAATGCAGTCGCAGGAATCGTACCGAGACCGCGGGGGGCTCGGCGCTGAACAGTTCTTCGGCCGCAGAGCATTATTTTGAACGTCAGTGAGCGCGTAATAGGTCGCGACTGTCTCTGCCGCCGCAATCCGTTGATCCAATGACGAGTCGCACCCCCGGACCCATGGTCTCGGAACGGGTTTGCGGTTGTGACGTTGCTGCTGGTTCCTGAAGAGTTGGTGGCGGTGCGGCGGTGAGCCATTACGCACAGCAGCGACACAAGTGCTACATTGCGTAGCACTTGTGTCGCTACACTTGTCGTTATGGGGACCACGATCAGTCAGCGGGAACTCCGAAACGACAGCGGGGCGATTATGCGCCGCGTCGAGGGAGGAGAGCGCTTCACGGTCACCAGGAATGGAATCCCGGTGGCTGACCTGGTGCCCCATGACCGGGCCGCGGCAGATCGACGCCGACGATTCGTGCCGGTGGCAGAGGTCGCAGCCGGCCTCAGGCGGCTTCCGGACTGGGACGTTGAACGCTTCGCCGCCGAACTACGTCGGCTCGACGCCACGGTGGACGACAGCGACGCCGAGCCCTGGGGCAGCACCCGGTGATCACGGTTCATGAACGCGTGCTGCTGGATACGTCCGTGGTGATCGACTATCCGGCCGACGCGGTAGCTGCTCATGCTGATGCGGCCGCGGTCAGCACAATCACACTTGCCGAACTGTCGTATGGCCTGCATACCGAGGATCCGCTGCTTAGCGCCGCGCGCGAGCAGCGATACCACTGGATCGCCGATACATTCGAGCCAATACCGTTCGACGCGGGTGCCGCACGCATCTACGGGGCTTTGTGCGCGAATGTTCGTGCGGTCGGCCGAGATCCGAAGCCGCGCCGATTCGACATACTGATCGCCGCGGTCGCCGTCGCTCTCGGGATTCCGCTAATGACCCGCAACGAGAACGACTTCCGGGGCATTCACAGCGCCCTGCGCATCATCACCGTGTAAGAGCAAGGCCAAGTGGACGTGTTCGACCGGCGCTCCGGGCAGTCCTGGTAACCCGCCATCTTCGATTCCGTCGTATTCCCGCTCATGAGGTCACCGTGGAACCGTGAGCGGCGCTACGGCGTGCGAGGTCGATACTGCGATACCGGCCGACCCGCCCTAGGGATGGTGGGGGAGACCGCTCGTTTGCCGGCGACTGAACGACTCCGCTCCCTCGATGCGGCTGACGTTCTGGCTTTCCCGTCCGCACGTTCGCGTTCGGCCGGGCCGATACATGTTTCAGGTGGATCGAGACGAAAATTTCATGACGGTTTCGGTTGGGCAAAGTTACTGCAGCTTGCTCTCGATACGAGGGCGATATCGCCTGTTTGGTTTTAATGTTGGCTTCTATGGCCGGACTGAAGAATTACGTGAAGCGCTGGCGCACAGCGCTTCACGTATCCATGTCGGCACTGATAGTTGCCATCCTCGGACTCGCCATCACCCCCGTAGCTCATGCGGCTGCGGCGACGGCGACGTTGTCGGTCGAACATACATGGCAGACCGGTTTCATCGCTCGCTTCACCATCACCAACTCGAGCATGGTGCCGCTTGCCGATTGGAAGCTTGAATTCGACATGCCGGTGGGACAATCCGTCTTGCACACGTGGAACAGCACCGTCACCCAATCTGGCACGCACTATGTTCTCACCCCCGCGAACTGGAATCGCGTCATAGCGCCCGGTGGTTCAGCCACAGGTGGTCTCAGAGGCGTGCTGAGCGGTTCCTACTCGCCACCGTCGAATTGCCTGCTCAACGGGCAATATCCATGCAGCTAGAGGCGGTGTCGGCGGACATGAAAAAATGCCCACTGGCGGACATGGAAATGCCCGTTCGCGGCCAATAAGAACTGCCCACCGGCGGACACGAAAGTGCCCGCAGGCGGCCATGAATCTGCCCAGACCTACCTGATCCCGCCCGGCGCGTCAGCGCCGTGGCGGCCTCTCCTGTGGTTTCGATGTCGATGCCTAGTCGAATCGAAACCCGCAGGAGAGACCTACTTGAAGTCTGACGGAGAACTCATGGAAATACTCAATGCCTACGACCTGACCGGCTCCTACCGCGCCGCTGCAGAGCTGTGCGGGTGCTCGCACCACACCGTGAAGAAAGCGGTCGACGACCGCGACGCTGGTCTGCCGCCGGCGGTTCGGCGAGCCCGGATGATCGATGATTGGCGCGACGTCCTGGAGGGCTGGGTCTGTGATTCGAAGGGAAAGATCCGCGGCGACAAAGCCCACGAAAAGTTGGTGGCGTTGGGATATACCGGCACTGACCGCACGACCCGACGTGCGTTGGCTGAAGTCAAATCGCAATGGCGACTGGGCAATACGCGGGTGCACCGGCCCTGGATCACCGAGCCCGGACTGTGGCTGCAGTACGACTTTGCCGACGGCCCGATGGTGGCCGGCCGGCGGATCGTGCTGTTGGTGGCGTGGTTGGCGTGGAGCCGATACCGGGTGGTGATCGCGTTGCGGGACCGCACCGCGCCCAGTGTCTTCGCCGGACTGGACCGAATCTTTCGGATCGTGGGCGGTGCGCCGACCTACCTGCTGACCGACAACGAGAAAACCGTCACCACCGGACACATCGCTGGGGTCCCGGTCCGCAACCGCCTGGCGGTGACCTTCGGGCGCTACTACGGCATCTCGGTATTGACTTGTGAACCCGCCGACCCGGCGTCCAAAGGTGGCGTGGAGAACGCGGTGAAACTCGCCAAAGCCGACATCGTGCCCACCGATACCAACCTGCTACCCGAGTACGACAGTTTCGCCGACGTCGAAACAGCATGCGCGCAGTTCGTCACCGACATCAATGCCCGCGTGCACCGCACCACCGGCCGTCGACCAGTCGAGATGCTCAGCCAGGAACGCCCCGCCCTGCACGCGGTACCCGACCTACCCCACACCGCCGCTCTCGGAGTGACCCGCCGAGTCCCCGACAACACCCCCATGGTCACCTTCGAACACTGCCAATACTCGCTACCGGCAACACTATTGGGGCACACCGTGTGGATCCGACACCACGACCACACCGGCGAGGTCGTCATCTGTGCTCTCGATGACGCAGGCCCGGTGGAGGTGGCGCGACACCACCGCGCCACCCCGGGCAGCCCCGCCATCAACGACAGTCACTTCCCCGGGCACCGCGACAGGATTCCCGGCGATTACCGCGTCCGGGCCCGCACCGTCTCCGAGCAGACATTCTTGGCGCTGGGTCCCGGTGCGGCGGTGTGGCTCAAAGAAGCGGCCGCCGTCGGCACCGAACGCATCCTGCAGAAAATGGCCCACGCCGTCGAACTCTCCGCGTTGGCCGGTCGCGCGGATGTCGACTGGGCCTTGGGTCATGCGGCCGTGCATGGCCGCTTCGCCACCGGCGACTTGGATTCCATCCTTGCCGCCAAGGGCCTAGACCTGACCCGTCGCGGCGCCGGTGAGGACACCTCACTGGCGCAAGGCACCAGCGGGTGGAACCTGTTCGGCGCCAACATCATCGATGCCCCTGAGGCAGGTATCGCATGAACACCACCACCACCGCGGCGCTGCCCGCCGACGTCGAAACCTTGATGCGTGGGCTGCGGTTGCCGCACGCCCGGGCGATCGCCGCCGACGTGCTGGCCACCGCCCGCGCGCAACGCTGGGATCCCACCGAAGTCATCAAAGCACTGTTGGCCGAAGAATCCGCCGGCCGCGCCCGCTCCATGCTGGCCTCCCGCCGCAAAGCCGCCGGCTTCCCCACTGGGAAGACCTTCGACGCGTGGGACCCGGCCGCATCCTCGATCCCGCTGCCTACCCAACACGCGCTACAGACCCTGGAATGGGTGGGTCGTCGTGAAAATCTGGTGGTCTGCGGGCCCGCCGGCACCGGTAAGACGTTCTTCCTCGAAGCCCTGGGGCAGAAAGTCATTGAGGCCGGTATGCCGGTGGCGTGGTTCACCCTCGAGCAGATCGGGGTGCTCGTGCGGGCGCACCGCGCTGACGATTCCCTCGGAAAGGCCGTGGCCAAGATCGTGCGCGCTGAGCTCGTCGTCATTGATGACGTCGGGCTACTCCCGGTCGGCGCGGATGCCGCAGAAGGGCTTTACCGCATTGTCGAAGCAGCCTATGAGCGCAGGTCGGTGGCGATCTCGTCCAATCTGCACCCGAGCGGCTTCGACGAGCTGATGCCCAAAACATTGGCCACCGCGACCGTCGACCGACTCCTGCACCATGCGCACCTGTGCCAAACCAGCGGAGACTCCGTGCGCCTGGCCCAAGCCCTGCACGGGAAAGGAGTCAAACCCCTGACCTGACACACGCTACCGGTGGCGGACCCACCGTCATGGGCAGATTCGTGTCCGCCACTGGGCAGTTCTTATTGGCCACCTACGAGCAGTTCTCATGTCCGCCCATGGGCAGTTTCAGCTGTCCATTGACAAGGCGGCGGAGCACTGAGGCTCGACGGCTCCGACAGTGCGGCCATGCCGCATAGGCTCAGTGAACAGATGTGCCGATCCCACTGCCGCCGAGTGTTGCCCTGAACAGCGCAAATCTCCCGGAGACCGAGAATTTCGGACTCGACTGAGCACCCAAACTCGGGTTCGGTAGCGCCCGGGTACCTGTGCAGAAGGGTATGCCCGCCGATCAGCTTCATGTGCCGTTAGCTCGCCAGACCAGAGCGGCGCCAAAAGGGCATACCTCCGATAACCGACGTGGTTATCTGCGTGTCCTGCCGCCACCCCGAAGGCGGTGACGCGCCTGACGCAATACGCAGTGTTTCGTTGGATATCGGCGGTGTCGAGATCTGTTGAATTCCCTTGGCAGCGACGCCTGCCGGGGCGAGGGGAGCCCGGCCAGGATTCCGCTCGCCGCGGAGCCCTTCATATTGCCGCAACAGTCGGTGTGCGCACGACACCAGTCTCGGGTTGGTCCCGACATCGAGATAACCCTATGCGGTGAAATCAGTGCTGCGCACGCTGAACAGGCTGACTCCGGAACCAAATCTGATGCCGTCGCAGGTGGGCCGTCGGGAGCACACCTGCATATACGGCAGCGGCGGAATGGCTGATCCAGGATTGTCAAGAATTCGACACCGCCGATAGATTCACCACCTGGTCACAAATCGGTGACATCGGGTTCTGCGAACATCGCACAGGTCTTCGGCAATCTGCGCCGGCGGACATGGAGAAATACTGTTATAGGTGGCCTATCGTTGCCAGAGTCCGATCCCACAAGTCGCTGGCAAGGTGCCGGTCACAGGCCGTGCGGCTGGCTTTCGCGATCTCGCTCTTCGCGTAATATTCGCCTGGCTGCCAATCGATTCCGGGTGTACTTGACGCGAGCCAGGCCAGCGGCGCGGCTCCCTGCTCTGCGGTCGCAAACAGTCGGGGAAGCGACAGCTTTTCCAAGAGCGCAAAAACCTGTGAACCCGAAGCCCGGCTGAAATTGGTGGCGACCACACCAGGGTGTACCGCTGCAACCGAGAGCCCGTCAGGATGGTAGCGTCGATGTAATTCCCTGGTGAACAAGATGTTTGCCAGCTTCGAGATGGCATAGGCGACGATGGGACGGCGCCGCAGGGTGTTCTCGAAGTCGGCAATGGCGATATTACGAACCCATTTATGCGCCCCGCTGGACGTATTGATTACACTGGCCCGGGACTCGACCAATAAATCCAAAAGCTGCGTAGTGAGTAGAAATGGCGCCAAGTAGTTGACCTGATAAGTTATCTCGTAGCCGTCAGCCGTCAGGTAGGGTTTGTTGGTCATTCCACCCGCATTGTTGACCAGTACGTCGATACGCGGGTACTGCGAACGAATTTTGTCTGCCAGGGCTCGAACCTGCCAAAGATCAGCGAAGTCTGCCACGAAATAGTCCGCGCCTAATTCCGCGGCCACCGCGGTAGTCTTGCTTCGGCTCCGGCCAACAACGACGACGTTTTCGTCGTTGTGACTTAGCCGGCGTGCCGCCGCAGCGCCAATGCCGTCGCTGGCACCGGTAATGACGATCGTCCTTGCTGACACGCTGGGAGCATATCGCGGCGCTTGACACCAGAAGACGACATTGCTGTTCAAATGACCCTCAGCTTCGCCGAGATGCGTCGTGTTGTGTTGATGCGCGGCTGCGCATGGTGCTGTCATCTCGCCAGGGAATGGTCCGCCAGACCAGATGCGGGCCATTGACCAAGCGCTGCGCTTTGTCCTGGTGTTGCGAATCAGCATCGCTGACTACGCTGCGCACGACGACATCTTCGACGGCGACGTCGCACGGCTGCCTGCATTCCAGCGTCATCATCGCCGTCGAGCACAGCGAGCTTGCCAGCGGCGATAGCGGTTGCAATATGCAGGACTTTAACCTGACATAATGTCGCTTATCGGCAGATCGCAGCTGTGAGTCCATGTAGTGAGAGTGCTCGCACGTCTGTGACATCTTCGACTGCACACTTCAACAACCTGTTCGAATTCCAATCATCCAGGACGACGGTGGCCCGTCCACGCAAAGCTGAGGACCCACAAAGCCGCTGGCCAGTCCCACAGCGCTGTGCCAGTCGGATGTGTCGCCCAACCCTTCCGGCCCCCTCCCCGCCAGGGCGCGCGATACGTCACGGTGACGAATTCACTTGTGAACAAAGGGGCGCATTGATGCGACGCGTCTTATCCGATCGGTGCCATCGATGTGGCGCGAGTTGCCCACTACGCTTGCGTCCTGGAGCGCATCCGACGCCCTGCCGTAACGGGCAATATGTCACCGTGACGAATTGCGCTGCGCTGCAGGGTAATCGACGTTCTGCGGCGCGCCCTCGTCAAATCGATCCGTCACAGTATGCCGAGCGTGCCGTGCAAGTTCGGGACTATGAGATCAGCGCAGCCACAATCGATGCCGCCTCGCCGAGGGCGGTTGCGCCTACCGCGCCGATCGGTTCACCGAGCGCTGAACTCGGTAACCATTGAACGAGTTCGGGAAGAAGGGTGCCTTCGGGCTGATCGATGGGGACAACCATCGCCATCGCGCCCTCCGGGATTCGGCCGGGGATGAAGGGGCAGATGATGACACGGCCGGTGTTGGCGGCGAGGTGGATCGCGTTGGAGAGCACCGCCACGTAGAGTTCGCGGCTGCTGTCTTGGCGCGGCGCGATGTCGCCAGGCGCGATCACAAGCCCGCAGCCCGGTTTGCCCCATATACCTGCTCGGCGTAGGAGTCGATATTCAACGCCGGCGCTGTACGGGTTGTGTATGTGTGCAGTGCGCGACGCAGATGTTCGTTGCGCAGCGCCCGCTCGATCATCTCTGATCGATTCAGTCCGGCAGCCTTGGCGTCAGCGTCAGCGTCCGCCAGCACGGCCGCGTCGACAGTGACGGAGATCTTCTCTTTGGGCATATAGTCATACTACCAATTATCCTACCGTCCGCCACCGCCTGACTACTTAGATCATCTATCGAGAGCCCCAATTTGCCGCTCCCCTACACACGGTGTTGAAATATATTGTCGGAGTTAGCCTTATACGACCTGGACGGGTGTCTTTGACGTCGCGCGTGGCTCGACCGCTGCGTCAGCGGGCACCACGATCTTGGAAACAGGCTTCGGCAAAGGCCAGCATCGACGGGAACTCCCAGTCCGGCCTGACCGAGGTGTCGGGGGCGGGGGTGGCGCCCCAACCGGGCCGGTCGTGGCGGCGGTTGATCCAGACTGTTGCCAGCCCGGCGGCTTTAGCCGGAACATGGTCATGGAACAGGCTCTGCGCAACGTGTAGCACCTTGTCGCTGCCGATGCCGCGTCGAGCGGCGCAGGCGAGCAGCGCTTCGAAGTTCCGCGCCGACGGTTTGTATGAGCCGACATCTTCTGCGGTGATGATGTCGGTGAACGACACACCGAGGCGCTGATTGCTGCCCGCAAAGGACACGCGGTCAACGTTGGATAAGACGATCAACTCGTAGTGTTCGGCCAACGATGCCAGCGCCACCTGGGAGTCGGGGAATGCCGGCCAGTCGGGCACCGACGCCGCCAGTTGCGCCGCCTCTGCCCGGTTTACCGGCACGCCGAGATCTTGCCCGACCGCCATCATGGTTCGCGCCACGACGTCGGGGTACGGGGCGGTTGGATTCTGCACCTCGAACCGCGTCTCGTGCTGGCCGTATATGGTCAGCAATCGTTCGTCGTCGACGTCTCTACGATGGCTGCGCGCCCATGGCCCCAGCACGGCGGAGATGCCCTTCTCCCAGTCGATAAGCGTTCCATAGCAGTCGAAGCTCAACGCCTGAAAGCCGGACAACCTCATTGCACTTTCCCCCTTGATCCGTTGCGGATGTTCGTGCAGTCTCACAAATCAGCCAGAATACCTGTGACGCCGGGCGATTCGTTTGATGCTAGCTATGGGCTCGACGCTTGCCCGAACCCTCCAATGGCTAACGCCGCTCAGCGCTCGATGAACAGGTCGGGGCTTTGGGCACCGCCAACCCTGCGCGGCGGCGTCGTCGTCCCAGCGCGGTCGTATTGATAGTCGCAGGGATCTTCGCTGTAGGTTTCCCACCTGTTCGGTTGTGCTATCACGACTTTCGTCGACATCCTCCGACAGATCTTCGAACCGCAACCGCAACCGCTCCACTACGCCGCCTATTGGCGAGCGCACATTACGTCACCGTGGCGGAATATGCCCCGGATTCCATCTCACGACTCCGCCTCGGCTAACGTCGCTGTGGCCGTTGGCTTTCCGGATACACGTAGGTCGCATGGCCTTCTAGGACAAGGTCCCCGCGGAAAATCAACACTTCGTTGGCGAGCCGGCCGCGCTGGTTTCGGTAGTTGACGACGATCGTCTCGACTCCTACATAAACGGCTTCCACCTCGAAACGCAGGTCGGGCAGACGCGCAAGCCCTATGGACCAGTATTCGCGCAACAGGTGCTTGCCGCGGATGACACCGCCGCTTTCGGGCAGCCACTCCGCGGCGAATGGCGAGGTGAACGTGATGTCTTCGTGGAAGAACGCAAGAACGGCATCGAGATCCCGGGCATTCCACGCGGCAGCCCACCGTCGGCAAAAATCGACTGGATCAGATGGCATCCGTCGATGCTAACTGCCCACGTTCCACCCACCGGCTAATCGGCCAACAAGACGCTATGTCTGGAAGCACGACGCCCAAAACCCAAGCGCCACAGGGCAATTTCATCACAGAGTGGCTGCCGTGTGAAGTCACCGGCGGTAGCAGGCTCGTGCGGATACAAGCAATGGCAACTCGACGCTGATCTGCGGGCACGTGCGCGTCCCAGCTCGCAAGATCGCCGAAGGAAACCGCTCTCGCTCGCCAGGCCGTGTGGCCGAACGACTTTGACCGCGCCACGGCGGTGCCGACGTGGCGGTCATCGGGAGGCGTCCCAAAATCTCGCTACGCTAGCACATCGTATATGTCTGTGCATCGTATTTGACATTGTATCGAATATGGCCCCAGATCTGATGTGGAAATGTATCGTGGTGATCACAGCCTCATCGGGGGGCTGAGATCGGGCGAGGAAGGTAAGTGGGCAATGAACTTCTCAGTGCTGCCACCAGAGATCAATTCCGCGCGGATGTTCTCGGGCGCCGGCTCGACGCCAATGTTGGAGGCTGCTGCCGCCTGGAAGACGTTGGCATCCGAGCTCGATTCGGCAGCAGAGTCGTTTTCCTCGATGACGTCAGGCCTGGCGACCGAGGCATGGCAGGGTCCGGCGTCCACGGCGATGCTGGCCGCTGCCGCGCCGTATGCAGGCTGGTTGAGAACAGCGGCGTCCCAAGCCGTGGGGGCCGGCGCGCAGGCCCAAGCCGTCGCGGGCGCGTTTGAGTCGGCGCTAGCAGCCACGGTCCACCCGGTGGCGGTAGCGGCCAATCGTTCTGACTTCGTGTCCCTGGTGCTGTCAAATCTGTTTGGTCAGAACGCGCCGGCAATCGCGGCGGCCGAGAGCATCTACGAGGAGATGTGGGCTCAGGACGTGACCGCGATGGTCGACTATCACGCGGGAGCGGCGGCGGCTGTTGCACAGTTGGTCTCACCCGCGCAAGCGCTACAGAATCTGCCCAACTTCGGCTACGGCAACACCGGCCAAGGCAACATCGGCTTTTTCAACGACGGCACCCTCAACGTCGGCATCGCCAACCTCAGCCCCCACTTCACCCCCACCGACCCCATCACCACCTTCGGCGGCGTCGGCCTGGCCAACACCGGCATCGACAACCTCGGCGCCTACAACTTTGGCCAACAAAACGTCGGCCTGGCCAACACCGGCACCCTCAACCTCGGCATCGCCAACACCGGCACCGCCAACAGCGGCCTACCCCTAAGCCTGCTGCAAACCCTGGGCATCGCCAACCACGGCACCTACAACCAAGGCCTGTTCAACACCGGCAACCACAACATCGGCATCGCCCTCAACGGCGACCACCTCATCGGCATCGGCCCCCTGCACATCAGCGACACCGCCCTCCCCGCCGCCGCCGCGACCACCCTGCCCAACTTCGGCTACGGCAACACCGGCCAAGGCAACATCGGCTTTTTCAACGACGGCACCCTCAACGTCGGCATCGCCAACCTCAGCCCCCACTTCACCCCCACCGACCCCATCACCACCTTCGGCGGCGTCGGCCTGGCCAACACCGGCATCGACAACCTCGGCGCCTACAACTTTGGCCAACAAAACGTCGGCCTGGCCAACACCGGCACCCTCAACCTCGGCATCGCCAACACCGGCACCGCCAACAGCGGCCTACCCCTAAGCCTGCTGCAAACCCTGGGCATCGCCAACCACGGCACCTACAACCAAGGCCTGTTCAACACCGGCAACCACAACATCGGCATCGCCCTCAACGGCGACCACCTCATCGGCATCGGCCCCCTGCACATCAGCGACACCGCCCTCCCCGCCGCCGCCGCGACCACCCTGCCCAACTTCGGCTACGGCAACACCGGCCAAGGCAACATCGGCTTTTTCAACGACGGCACCCTCAACGTCGGCATCGCCAACCTCAGCCCCCACTTCACCCCCACCGACCCCATCACCACCTTCGGCGGCGTCGGCCTGGCCAACACCGGCATCGACAACCTCGGCGCCTACAACTTTGGCCAACAAAACGTCGGCCTGGCCAACACCGGCACCCTCAACCTCGGCATCGCCAACACCGGCACCGCCAACAGCGGCCTACCCCTAAGCCTGCTGCAAACCCTGGGCATCGCCAACCACGGCACCTACAACCAAGGCCTGTTCAACACCGGCAACCACAACATCGGCATCGCCCTCAACGGCGACCACCTCATCGGCATCGGCCCCCTGCACCTCAACACGTAGCTCCGGGTCTGAGGGCGGCCGCCTCAATCCGTCTTGATGGCAAGGTCGCGCCGAACGAGACGTAACGACGACGCCGTGCGCGGAATGCGATGCCGCAACCGCGGAGACGGCGCCGGAAGATCGGAACCGGTTGGCGTGTCGGGTGTCTCGGTACACGCCCATGGCCTCGGTGGTGACCGATGCACAGTTACCCATGTGCAGCTCCGGGTTTCAGAGTGACGCTGGCGCGCCCACCGCGTCGAAATGGCTCGTCACATATCCGATGTGGCAATGTATCGGTTTACACCACCAATTCGGAGGCGAGTACCGATGCCGTCAACGACCACCAGCGACAAGCCCGTGCGGGTCACCAAACGCCGCGCCGAGACCCGCGGCCGCCTCATCGAGGCGGCATTCCGGGTGTTCGCCGACAAGGGATACGGACACGTGACCATCGAGGACGTGTGCGAGGCCGCCGGATACACCCGAGGCGCGTTCTACTCCCAATTCGACAGCCTCGAGGAACTGTTCTTCCTCCTCTACGACCAATGGGCAGCCCGCACCGCCGAACAGGTTCGCGCCGCGATGGAAGGCAGCGAACCCGTCACCGACCTGCCCAGCGTCGTCGAACGCATCGTGGACACCCTGCTGTTTGAACGCGACTGGCTGCTCATCAAGATCGATTTTCTGCTGCACGCCGCCCGCTATCCCGATCTCGCCCACCGCTGGGAGCGCCACCGCGCGCAATTGCGCAAGGTGATCGAAGAGCGGTTGATTGCCAGCGGCATCGAATTCAACCAGTCCCTCAACACCGTCGCCGACACGGCCCGGGCAATCGTCGCGGTATACGACGGCGTCAGCATCCAGCTGCTGCTCGACAGCGACCAGACCGCCGCGCGCGCCTGGCTCACCCAACTACTCAACGTGGTCCTGAGTCGCTGAGCCAGACGACGGTTGCAACGGTGCCGAAGGCAGACGCGGCGCCAAGCGGCTCTGCATATCCAATAAGATTGTGACCCAAGGCTTCTGAGACTCAGAGCGTGGCAGACATCAAGCGGAACGCATCAGTGCGCGCGCAGACGCTCGACGATAACTTCCCGCGCGGCACGGCCTTCCGGGATCGGCATCAGCGGGTAGACATGCAGCAAACCACGTCGCTCGTGATAGTCAACGTCCACGCCGGCCGCGGTGGCCTTCTGGACCAGCGCGCGCGCGTCGGGGTTGAGGATGTCGCGCGTTCCGCTGAAAACAGTCAGCGGGCCAAGACCGGTCAGATCCGCCGCAAGCGGACTGACGCGCGGATCGAACGCGACGAGGTCGCCGCGCCAACACTCCCCGAACACCGACAGCGCTTCGCGCGCCAGCCAAGGATCGGTCAACTCGACCGAGTCAATCATCGGGTTGCTCAACGAAATGTCCAGGGCCGGTGAGATCAACACCGTCTGGGGCAGCACCACGCCATGCTCGTCACGCAGCAACAACGCCGCCGATAAGGCGATTTGACCGCCCGCAGAGTCGCCGGCCAAGCACACGCCGTGCTCGGGCGAGATCTTCTCAGCCGCCAATTGAGCGACCACGGGCACCACAGCGGCCGCCGTACCAAACGGAATCAACGGATAGATCGGTACGACAACTTTCACGCGCGCCCCGGCGGCGATGTGGGTCACCAATCGCCAGTGGTGTGAGTTGATTTCGTTGACCCACGCACCGCCATGGAGGTAGACGACGGTGTGCGTGTACGCGTCGTTCTTGGGCACCACGGCATAAATGGGCCAGCCGGATCGACGAGCGACCTCCACAGTCACATCGGAACGCAGCCGCGCCGGCGGTCCGTACGCCGACGGACGCAATGCGCGGGCCGTGATGTGTTTGCGGGCATCGGCTGCGGTGGTGTACTGGCGGGTCCGCCCCGTGACACGAAGCATTGCGGGCATGGTTCGGCTCGCCCAGCTGGGCCCACGTGTCACGGCTCGTTCCTTTCGCTGATCTCAGACAGCAGCTTCCACTCCGGGACGATGACACCTCTTCGCCAGTACATCCCAGACCGTCATACACCGCGGCATGTTTCGTCGATACCCGGATAACCGATACGGGGCAGCCCGACATCGACGGGACACCGCCGGCGCTCACACCGCTTTCGGCCGATCGCCGATCGGTCGCGGTACGGGGCTTAGACTCCATTCGGCTCCGTTGCAGCAACAGAGACCGCTCCGCCACAGCGACGACTGGCTCGCTTCCCGCCGGCGACTGGTCGTGCAGCTCCCAAAGGTCGAAGGAGGGCCTATGAACGGGCCAACACAAGGGCCAACGACGGCCATCGACGCCGACTACCTGGTGGTGGGCGCCGGGGCAATGGGGATGGCGTTCACCGATACGCTTCTCGCCGAGTCCGAGGCGACCGTGGTGATCGTCGACCGGGCCCATCAACCGGGCGGACATTGGACCACCGCCTACCCATTCGTGCGGCTGCACCAACCGTCGGCGTATTACGGCGTCAACTCAAGAGCCTTGGGCAACAACACGATTGACGCCGTCGGCTGGAACCAGGGACTCAACGAACTCGCCTCCGTCGGCGAAATCTGCGCCTACTTCGACGCCGTGATGCAACAGCAATTCCTGCCCAGCGGGCGGGTTACCTACTTTCCCATGAGCGAGTACCTCGGCGACAGCCGATTCCGGACGCTCGGCGGCGCGGAGTACCCGGTGCGGGTCCGTCGGCGCATCGTCGACGCCACCTACCTGCAAGCCCTCGTGCCGTCGATGCGGCCGGCACCGTACCCGGTGGCACCCGGCGTCGACTGCATTGCGCCCAACGACCTGCCGAGATTCCGCGCGCGCGACCGATACGTGATCATCGGTGCCGGCAAAACGGGAATGGACGTCTGTCTATGGTTGCTGCGAAACGGCGTCACCCCCGAGAAGCTGACCTGGATCATGCCCCGCGACGCCTGGTTGATCGACCGCGCAACGCTGCAGCCGGGACCGACGTTCATCAAGAAGTTTCGGGACAGCTACGGCGCCACGCTCGAGGCCATCGGCAACGCGACATCGATCCAGGACCTGTTCGACCGGCTCGAGGCGGCCGGAACGTTGCTGCGGCTCGACCCCGCGGTGCGACCGACCATGTATCGGTGCGCGACCGTGTCACAACCCGAATTCGACCAATTGCGCCGCATCGACGACATCGTCAGGATGGGCCATGTCCAACGCATCGAGGCCACGGAAGTGGTGCTCGACGGCGGTTCAATCCCCTCTGGTCCTTCGACCCTCTACATCGACTGCACCGCCGACGGAGCCCCGCAGCGGCCGGCCACACCGGTTTTCGACGGCGACCACCTCACCCTGCAGGCGGTGCGGGGCTGTCAACAGGTGTTCAGCGCGGCGTTCACCGCGCACGTCGAACTTGCCTACCCCGACGACGCGGTGAAAAACGAACTCTGCGTGCCGATTCCACATCCGGACTCCGACCTGGACTGGTTACGGCTGACGCATTCCGATCTGCGAAATTTTCAGCGCTGGCTCGCCGACGCCGAGCTTACCGACTGGCTCGGTTCGGCACGGTTGAATCTTCTCGCCGAGTTGCTGCCGCCGTTGTCGCACAAGCCGCGGGTACGTGAGCGGGTGGTGTCGATGTTCCAGTCGAGGTTGAATGCTGCCAGCGAGCGACTGGAAAAGTTACTGAGCGACCACGGCGGCGATGGCGCGGCAACGTTGAGGAGTGGGCGTGCTGCAGCACACTGACGTCGACGCACCGCTGGTGGAGGTCCCCGGCTCGGGATACGTCTACCGGACAAGCTGGCGCCTGGCCACCACCGACATCGACGAGCACCAGCGGTTGCGTCTGGATGGAGTAGCCCGCTATATCCAGGAAGCCGGCGCCGAGCATTTGGCCGATGCCCAGCTGGCCGAAGTCCATCCGCACTGGATCGTGTTACGCACGGTCATCGACGTCGTCGAGCCGATCGAGCTACCCAGCGACATCACCTTCCGCCGTTGGTGCGCAGCGCTTTCCACCCGATGGTGCACCATGCGCGTCCGGCTTGACGGCTCGGCCGGCGGACGGATCGAAACCGAGGGTTTCTGGATTTGTGTGAACAAGGACACCCTGACGCCGTCGCGGCTCACCGATGAATGCATCGCCCGCTTCGGCAGTACCACCGACAACCACCGGCTCAGGTGGCGCCCCTGGCTCACCGAGCCGGTAACCGACGGCACCGATACACCATTTCCACTGCGCCGCACCGATATTGATCCTTTCGAGCACGTCAACAACACCATCTACTGGCACGGCATAGTCGACGTACTCGGCCAGCTGCCGGCCGGCGCAGAGCTGACCTCCGCTCCACATCGCGTCGTGCTCGAGTACCGCAGCCCGATCAAGTACGGCGAAGCCGTCACCATTCGTTCCAACCAGCGCGACGGCCGTATCCGCATGCACTTCGTGGTGGGTGACGACGTCCGCGCAGCGGCTTTGGTCCGCAAGCTTTGACCGGTGCTGGATCGTGTCGGCCGCCGAAGCCTCGAAGCAGCGTCCGCGCGATTGTGAGGGTGCCGCCGAGTACCCTCGCGCTAGTGCAGGTCGCTGAGCTTCCCCCGATCTGATGGACCACGCAGGCACCGGTCGGCCTGCCCGCGATCTGGCGGTTGACTATTACCGGGTGTCGGGCGTGGTCCTCATCGTCCTGGGCCACTGGCTGGCCGGGTCGGTGACGTATCACGACGGACAGTTCGGCCGACAGAACCCGCTTGTCGACCAGCCCTGGACGCAGTGGCTGACGTGGCCTTTTCAGGCGGTGCCGGTTTTCTTCCTGGTGGCCGGCTATGCCGGCGCCGTGTCATGGACACATCGTTACGGTGACGGCGGTGTGTCGCGGCAGGACTGGATTCGGCATCGGGTGGCGCGAGTACTCGGACCCACCGCGGTGTACGTGGGGCTGATGTCGGCAGTCGTGGTGGCGCTGCAGGTCTCCGGCCTGCCCGCCTCGGTGCTGGAATATGCGGGTTGGGCGGTGGCGATGCACCTGTGGTTCCTCGCGGTGTATTTGGTGGTGGTATCGCTGACGCCTGTTGCGATAGCCGCACATCGACGGTGGGGGCTCATGGTGCCGGCGGTACTGGCAGTTGCGCTGGTAGCGGTAGACGCCGCTGCGTTGGCCGGTCATATGACCTCTCTCGGTGGCATGAACTACCTGTTGTGCTGGGGCCTGCTCTACCAGCTGGGGATCTGTTGGCAGGCAGGGCTATTGAGCGGCCATCGACCGGTGGTGCTAGCCGGCGGATCGGCAGTCGCGCTGGCCCTGCTCATCTGGGTCGGCCCCTATCCGGTCAGCATGATCGGGGTTCCCGGCCAAGCGGTACAGAACAGCATGCCGCCCTCGGCGGCGATGCTGGCGTTCGCCTGCGTACAGGCCGGCATTGCGGTGGCCGTCGCACCCGCGCTCAACCGCGTGCTTGGTTCCCGCCGATTGCAGCGGCTGTTGTCGGCGGCCAACAGCAATGTGATGGCGCTCTACCTGTGGCACATGGCGCCAGTGGTGATCGTCGCGGTCGTCGCCTACCCGGCCGGGCTGCTGCCGCAACCGGCCCAGGGGACGGCGGCGTGGTGGCTGGCCCGGCTGGAGTGGGAGGTTGTCTTGAGCCTGGTGACAGCCGTGCAGATGGCGTTGTTGTGGTGGCTCCGGCGATTCTTCGCGGCACCGCTGCCGACCATCCGGATACCGCTGCCGCAGCGTTGGGCCGAACCGGTGGTGCTGGTGGGTGTCATGATGGCAGCTGCCTTCCTGTGGGTGGTCGCCGCGGCCGGATTTGCTCCGTCGGGGAAATATCCGTGGATGACCGCGCTGGTTTTCGCGCTCGGGCTGACACTCGTGGCGTGCCGGCCCGCAAAGGCCACCCGGCGGTCAGTCGATACCGCCGCGGGGCCCAATTGAGCTCGGCGCCAACCTCGACGCTGCGTTCAGAGTTATCAGAGGTCTGAAGGCCCATCGACAAGGGACCAATGCCTCGTTCCGTATTGCCGCTGAACCAATAGCGTCCAAGCACAAAGGAATGAGGAAACGCATGTCCAAGATCGACAGCCATCGGGGAATCGTCGTCGGCGTCGACGGCTCGCCGGGCTCCCAAGCGGCGGTCCGATGGGCCGCCCGCGACGCCGAGTTGCGCAATGTTCCGCTGACCTTGGCTCATGTTCTCCCGGCCGCGGCCGGAACGCGGCTGGCCTCGTCGGTAGCCGCAGGGCGGACCCGCAGCCGGATTGACGCCGGACAGCAACTGCTCGACGAGGCGCTAAAGATCGCCGAGGAAAGCTGCGAACGCGGACTAACCCAGATCTATCGCGAAATAGCCAGCGGGACCACCGTTCCAACGTTGACCAGGCTGTCCGAAGATGCCCATTTGGTGGTGGCTGGTTGCCGCGGCGCAGGCTCGTTGCGGGGCCGGCACTTGGGTTCGGTGAGTTCGGGGCTCATCCATGACGCGCGGTGCCCGGTGGCAGTCATCCATGACGACGTCCCAATGGCCGCCGATTCCCAGCGAGCCCCGGTGCTGGTGGGCATCGACGGTTCACCGGAGTCGGAAGTGGCGATCGCCATCGCGTTCGATGCTGCCTCTCGTCGCAAAGTGGACCTGGTGGCCGTGCACGCGTGGAAAGCTCCGGGCGTGTTGGATCCCATCGTCAGTTTGCCGGGTCCCGGCTGGCCGGAACTGAGGACGCATGAGGACAAGATCGTCGCCGAACGCCTGGCCGGTTGGGGCGAACACTACCCCGATGTCGTTGTTCGCCGAACGATCGCACGCAACGATGCGGCGCCTGAAATTGTGGGTATGTCCAAGTCGGCCCAACTCGTAGTGGTCGGCAGTCGCGGGAGCGGCGGATTCGCGGGGATGTTGTTCGGTTCGGTCAGCGCCGCCGTGGTGCTACTGAGCCATGTGCCGGTCATAGTCGCACGCAAAACGGTCGCCAAAAGACGCTGAACCCCTTCGGCGGCCCGGTTCAGCACGAGCTTCGCGAGTCCCGCCGGTCGCGGTAGACCCTCTCGCGAGGTCGGTCGGGCAGAAGCTGGCGGAAACCGTGCCGGAACTCTCTCGTTTGACGGATTCGGGCATGGGAAGCCTATCCTAACTAATCGCTCGACAGAGGAAGGCTGACCGCGCCCATGTTGCCCATCGATCCACACGCCGACGCTTGCCGGCGCGCCTGGCTACCCTGCCCGAATTGCAACTGGGGCCGCAACGCATGCTCCGAATGCCGCAGCAGCCGCAACTGCGGAACCCACTGGCAGTACCTGCTGAGCAACCGCGCCACAGAACTGCACCTCCAGTGCCCCGGATGCACTACTTTGTGGTCCACTGACACGCGAAACCGGCCGCGAGACAACGCGGTTGGTCATCGCTGACGCGGCGACGGCACCGGTTACCCGCCCCTGCCGGCACCCAAACCGGCACCCGAGTGTCAGGCAACCGAACCCGATTCCGCCCGGCCATCGAGGGCAGGAAGCGGGCGTTGGCAAATGGTGCGCGCCTCCTGGGCATCGAGTCCGAACAGACGCAACAACCTCTCGGTGACCATGTCGGCAGCCAACGCATCGTCACGATGCGGATCCGTGCGCAACAAGGCGCCCAGCCCCAGCAACGCACCCCCGGCCGTCGCTAACGCCAGTTCGGGGTCCCCCACCCGAAACCGTCCGGCGTCGGCGGCGGCCTTGATGTCGCGCAGGGCACGGGGGGCCAGCCCGTGATCGGATGACAGCAGGTCGGTTCCGGTGGCCAACAGGATGTCAGTCTCCAGTTCTCGCTGACGAAACAGCCTGCCGGTCAGCCGGAAACTGACAGCAAACGTTTCGGCAGGGTCGTCGATCGATGCGGTGAGCCGGTC
Organism: Mycobacterium pseudokansasii; assembly: GCF_900566075.1. Classification (NCBI taxonomy): domain Bacteria; kingdom Bacillati; phylum Actinomycetota; class Actinomycetes; order Mycobacteriales; family Mycobacteriaceae; genus Mycobacterium; species Mycobacterium pseudokansasii. Next base: position 3,416,413 of record NZ_UPHU01000001.1, read on the forward strand.
CAGCAACGCCCCGTGGGTGTCAAGCACGTCAGCTACCGCCGCCGCGAACAGCTGCTCCTTGCTGTCGAAGTGGTTGTAGAACGAGCCCATGCCGACGTCGGCTGCCTGGGTGATCTCAAGCACCGGCGCGTTGAACTTTCCTTCGGCGATTAGCCGCTGCGCGGCCTTGACCAGCGCTGTCCTGGTGCGCTGTTTGCGTCGCTCCAGACGGTTCGGCGGTTCGGCGTGGCCGTCGCTAGAAGTCATCACTATGGCAGTATGACTCGATTATGAGGATATCGTCAGAAATGCGGGCGGGGGCGAACCGCCTGGCCCGCTCCGGATCAACAACCAGCGGCCTTACCAAGGACTGATTTGCCGCCGCCGGGGAACCCGCGCGGCCCGGTTCTCCGACGATCGTCGCCCATGTCCGCGATCCCGGGGGCTCGTGAGAGCGGACCCAGTCGACCGATGGCATGGCAGGTAGCGCGGGCGCTCCTGCCACTCGTCTGGGCGCATGGACCGTCACCTGCCCATTAGGCCGTCTAGTCAGGCCCATGAATGGGTAACCCCTGTCCGGTAAGCGTGGCAACGGAGAGAGGTGTGCAATGGCGGCGACCGAAGTGAGTGACTTTCTGCTGGAGCGACTCCGCGACTGGGGCGTGGAACATGTGTTTGCTTATCCCGGCGACGGAATCAACGGGCTCCTTGCAGCGTGGGGCCGGGCCGGCAACAAGCCGATGTTCGTCCAGGCGCGACACGAGGAAATGGCCGCCTTCGAGGCCGTGGGCTACGCAAAGTTCAGTAACCGGCTTGGGGTCTGCGCGGCGACCTCGGGCCCGGGCGCGATCCATCTGCTCAACGGTCTCTACGACGCCAAACTCGACCGGGTGCCGGTGGTGGCGATCGTCGGACAAACCAACCGCAGCGCAATGGGGGGCTCCTACCAGCAGGAAGTTGACCTGTTGAGTCTGTATAAGGACGTTGCCAGCGACTACGTCCAGATGGTCACCGTGCCCGAACAACTGCCCAACGTCTTGGACCGGGCCATCCGCACCGCGTTGACCAGGCGGGCGCCGACCGCGCTGATCATCCCGTCCGACGTACAAGAGCTCAAGTACTCCCCGCCCGCCCACGAATTCAAGATGGTTCCGTCCAGTCTCGGGTTTCAACGGCCAGGAGTGGAGCCGGCACGCGACGGTCTGCAACGGGCCGCCGACGTGCTCAACGCCGGTGAACGGGTCGCGATGCTGATCGGATGCGGGGCACGCAACGCCGCCCGGGAGATCGTCGCGCTCGCCGACGTGCTCGGCGCCGGAGTCGCCAAGGCGTTGCTGGGCAAAGATGTGCTATCCGACGAATTGCCCTTCGTGACCGGCGCTATCGGCTTGTTGGGTACGCGGCCAAGCTACGAGATGATGCGCGACTGCGACACCTTGCTGACCATCGGGTCGAGCTTCCCCTACACGCAGTTCCTGCCACCGTTCGGTGGGGCTCGCGGCGTGCAGATCGATATCGACCCCACGGTGATCGGAATGCGATACCCGAACGAGGTGAACCTGGTCGGCGATGCCGCTGCCACAGTGCGCGCGTTATTGCCACTGCTGCAACGCAAATCCGACCGATCCTGGCGGGAGACGATCGAACGGAACGTGGCACGCTGGTGGGAGACCATGGCCATGGAGGCCCAGGTGGCGGCCAAGCCGATCAACCCCATGCGGCTGTTCGCCGACCTGTCACCCAAACTGCCCGACAATGCGATTATCACCGCCGATTCGGGATCGTCAGCGAATTGGTATGCCCGCCAACTGAAATTCCGCGACGGCATCCGCGGCTCGCTGTCGGGCAATCTCGCCACCATGGGGCCCGGAGTTCCCTACGGCATCGGCGGGAAGTTCGCCCATCCGGACCGTCCGGTGATTGTCTTCGCCGGTGACGGCGCGATGCAGATGAACGGTATGGCCGAGTTGATCACGATCGCGCACTATTGGAAGCAGTGGGCGGACCCGCGGCTGGTCGTGGCGGTGTTGCACAACAACGACTTGAACCAGGTGACCTGGGAAATGCGCGCCATGGCCGGGGCTCCGAAATTCGCTGAGTCGCAAACTCTTCCCGATGTCGACTATGCCGGGTTTGCCGCCAGCCTGGGCTTGGGCTCGGCGACGCTGACCGCTCCCGATCAAATCGCGTCGGCCTGGGATCAGGCGCTACAGGCCGACCGGCCGACCGTGCTGGATGTGCACTGTGACGCGGACATCCCGCCGGTGCCGCCACACGCCACGTTCGATCAGATGAAAAGCGCGGCCAGCGCCGTGCTGCGCGGTGACGAAAATGCGTTCGGCATCATCAAGGAAGGCGTCAAGATCAAGGCGCAGGAGTTCTTGCCGCACCGGGAAACCAGCAGGCGATAAGGGCGCAGGTCGCTGCCGTCGCGGCTGACGGCGCCCGTCCCGGCCGGATTGCGATGGCGTCATGGCGGCTGACGAGTTCGCTTGACCTGACACGGCGACCGGGCGCGGCGGTGCGTGGCATGCTTGGAGCTGAGCTAGCTGGTGCGCGGCCAGATCGGTTGCCGAGCAGAAGACGTGACGGTTCTGCCGCTCGGGCAGTCATCGAACGGCCTGTCGTATCGCGCAGTTGGTTCCCGCCCTCTCGGCTCAGCGAGCGCACCGCGCCGGTGACTCAGGCCACATGTTTGAGGCCGCGACTATTCGGAAACCCTTGCAGTGCAGGGATATTTTGACTGAGCGCTGGCTGAGCGCAATCGAGCGAGCGCGAGGTCGCCATGTGAATAGTAACCGATAGGGAGGAATTCATGGCGGAGAAGAGTGGCCCCCAAGAGGGCGTCGAGGGCGTCGTCGAGGGTGCTAAAGGCAAGGCCAAGGAAGTCTTTGGAGCCGTGACCGGACGCGACGACATGAAGCGAGAGGGGCAGGCCCAGCAGGATAAGGCCGACGCCCAGCGCGACGCGGCCAAGAAAGAAGCCGAGGCCGAAGCTGCCCGCGGCAGCGCCGAGGCTTCTGAAAAGCGTCAGGAAGCCAATCAGTAGCTTGAAAGAGAGTGGGCCCGGTCCGATTTCGGACCGGGCCCACTCTCTTGCCGTAACACTGCCGACCGTCAGCGCGCCAGACGCGCGATCGGGGTCTGCGCGAGATGGTCAAGTAAGTCTGCGGCATTCTCGAAAACCATCACTGCCCCGGCACTTTCGAGTTCCCCGCCAGACACGCCGCCGCTGAGCAGCCCGATGCTCGGCACATCGGCGCGGGCACATGCTTCGGCATCCCACACCGCGTCGCCGACGAAGACGGCCCGGGTGTTGTCGACGCCCGCTCGGCGCAGCGCCACGTGGATGATGTCGGGCTTGGGTTTTGCGGTGTCGACGTCCCCGGCCGACGTGACTTCAGCAACGACGTCGTCACTGTCGAGTACCTTACGCAGGAGCGCCAATTCGTCTTCTGGGGCCGAGGTGGCAAGCACCACGTTAAGGCCGAGGCTTGCCACGCGGTGCAGCAGGGCGCGTGCGCCCGGCAGGGGTCGCAGTAAGTGTGACGCTTCTTTGTAGTACCGCGAGTGCAAATCCTTCAGGCGTTGCTGAATGTCCTTGGGCGCGTTGCCCGACAGCGATTTCACCAGCGTCGAGCCGTCCATCCCGATGGACCGGTGGATGCGCCATGTCTCGACGTCGATTCCCGCCGTGGCGAACGCACGGAGCCAGGCGTCGATATGCAGGTAGTTGGAGTCCACCAGGGTACCGTCGACGTCGAACAATACCGCCGGCCGCGCCGCGGAACCGGAAGCGTCCCCAGGGATTTCGCTGTCGGACAAGGCCATCGACCGACTCAACTGCTGAACAGGATGGCCGTGACTGCGATGTCGACGACCAGCAGGGCCAGCGCGCATAACGGAACGACAAAGCCACGCCGCCGGGAAGCCGTGAAGAAGGAGGCGACAAGCGTTGAAGCAGCCACAACCGGAGCGCCATACAGCACCACTCCGAACACCAGACCGTTCGGGCCCAGGTCTGGGCACTGATCGCCGCTGCACGCAGCCATGCTCATCGCCGCGCCGATGGCGAATACCATGACGACTGCTGCCGCGGGCACCGTCAGCAACGCCAGCACCCAGTTCACCAGGGTGCGACGGCCACGGTTGTGATCGCCAGCCTGCGCTGCGATGCCCGCGTCGGTGATGACCTCGTGGTGTTCGTGGTTCTGCAGCCTCATCAGCGCCTCCCTTCATGGGGTTCCGGTGGAAACTGGCGGCGGCCGCGGCGAGTCGCGGCGCGCCCCGATCGCCTTCTGGCCGACTACCCGCGTGGGTTGTGCCGAAACATGGCGGCTAGCGCATGCAACCCGCGGCAGTGCCCGGCTGCGTCGGCACCCCGGCGGTTGACGGCCCGATCAGCGCCAGGTGGGCAAGTCCATGCCGGCTCGGGCCCTCTTGAGGTCCTCGACGAACAGTGTGTAGGCCTCGCCGCGGCGGTCACTGCGATCCCGCAGCACCGCCGACGGGTGAACGGTTGCCGTCACCAGTGGTTCGGGGTTGACCGCGACCCGCAACGTCGCGGACAGGCGCACCCGTTCACCACGATGTGCGGTCACGCGAAACGCGCCACCCAGCAAGGATTGTGCGGCCGTCGCACCCAGGCACACGATCAATTGTGGCTGTACTGCCTCGATTTCGGCGATCAGCCAGGGCCGGCAGGCCACGACTTCGGTTCGAGAGGGTTTCTGATGTATGCGCCGCTTGCCCTGCCTGCGGAACTTGAAGTGCTTGACGGCATTGGTCTGGTAGGTCAATCCCGGGTCGATGCCGGCATCGTCGAGAGCCCGCTGCAACAGTCGGCCGGCCGGGCCGACGAACGGAAGTCCCTCCTGGTCCTCGCGATCGCCCGGCTGTTCCCCGACCAACATCAGCGGCGCGTCACACGTGCCGTGACCGAAGACGGTGCGGGTGGCGTCGGCGTACAGCGCGCAACCCCGACAACTGCTGGCGGCGTCCTCCAAAAGGGTCAATTCACGTTCGTCGGGTAAGTAGCGCCCCGCCCCCGCGGCAGATGCTGCAGTCATGGCCGAAACCCGCTGCGGCCGACGGCGTCGGCGCCGACCTCGGTACGTTCTGACACCGGAATTCCTTCATCGACGAGCGTCCCCACTCGGGATACCCGCTTCGAGGGCACGCAATCCGGCCCGAGACCGGCCGTCAGGCTTCTCCGCCGGCGGCAACTCGGGTGGCTCGGGTCGATCGTGGGGTCGCTTTCGCGGCGTTGCGCAGGGAGCGGTTGGTCGCCTGCAAGTCGTCGTTCGCAGCAGCCAGTGCCGCATTGTCGTCTTCGAGACTGAGGATACGCGCAATTCCGGCCAGATTGATTCCGGCGTCAACCAGAGCGCTGATCCGCTGCAGCCGGGCCAAGTCGTCGGCGCTGTAGCGCCGTGTTCCACCGTCACTACGAGAGGGGGTCAACAATCCGTAGCGTTCGTACAGCCGTAGCGACTGCACCGCGATGCCGGAGAGCTCGGCGGCCACTGAGATGCCGTACACGCCATGGTCAGGCGCCGGCGCGCCGGTTTCGCCGGGACGGTCAGCCATAGCTCATCTCCTCGACTGCTACTCGCATAGAAAACCTCTCTATCACACTTGCATTGCAATGTCGATACTGGTATAAAAAATCTATGGTGATGGCCATAGATGTGCAACCCTATTGGACCAGCAGATTGGAGTGAGAGGTGACCACCATGCTGATGCGCACCGACCCGTTCCGTGATCTGGACCGCTTCGCCCAGCAGGTGCTGGGCACGGCCGCCCGGCCAGCGGTGATGCCCATGGATGCGTGGCGGGACGGCGAAAAATTCGTCGTCGAGTTCGACCTTCCCGGCATCGACGCCAACTCCCTCGACATCGATATCGAGCGCAACGTGGTCACCGTGCGCGCAGAACGGCCCAGCGTCGATCCGAATCGGGAAATGCTGGCCAGCGAGCGGCCGCGCGGAGTGTTCAGCCGCCAGCTGGTGCTCGGCGAAAACCTCGACACGGACCGGATCGAGGCGTGCTACCAGGAAGGCGTCCTGAGACTGGTGATCCCGGTGGCCGAACGGGCCAAGCCGCGCAAGATCTCGGTCGCCCGCGGCAATGGCCACAAGGCCATCGACGAGGCTGACGCGCAACCCGAGGGGATCGAAGCCTGACCGGGGGTGGATGGCGCGGCGACCGCCGCCGGCCTCGTCGGCCCGGACTCGTCGCGCCTCCACCAGACGTCATGTCCCACAACCGATGACTCGACGCGACTGGCAATTCGAAGTTCCGGGTAAGCCGGGTGCACTCGAGCCCGCAGGAAACGGCTTTCAACCTGCTGAAATTGGTGTCGCACGAGACCAACGTCAAGCTGCGGCTACCGGCGGAACAAAACCTGTCGAGATTTCCGCGATGCCAACCGACCATTTTCGCCGTCCGCAGAGCTGGACCGATTACTCCTGACCGCGCATCGCCACGCCGCGGGACAGACCAGGAAGCGTGACGTCTCCCTCGATCGGGGGACATGAGATTCATCCGAGCAGGGGCCGGTCAGCCGACAGACATCGCCGCAAGGCGAGGGCATGGTAACTGGCGGAGCGGTGTCCGCGTCGGACCCGCTCCTGCTCCACACCGCGAGCAGCAAGGGCGCACCGTAAAGGTTGGGCACGGGTCAGCCGCCAGACGGGAATCGATAATGACCAGCATCGCAGTCAGCGCTGAGCCCGCTATCGGATGGGCGGCATGACGGCTATCCCCTCGGCGCCGCGCCAGGCCCGTTATCAGATGCCGCCGTTCTGCTCGAGCGGCTGGGCGATGACCAACGACGAGGTGGCGCACGGGGCCGCGGCCTACCCCGCAGACATCGGTTACCAGACGACGGATTCGCCGGCGTGGTGGGACAACAACGCCGACATGGCCGTCGAGGGAGCCGTACGGCAGCTTCTTTCCGCCCTCGGCGTGGACGAGGGCGAGCACACCGCCGAGACACCTGCGCGGGTCGCCCGCGCTTGGCGGGAGATGCTGTGGGGATACAACGAGGTGCCCGAGGACCACCTTGACACCGATTTTCCCGCTCCGGACGACCCCGGGCTGATTGTCCTGCACGGCATCTCGTTCGCTTCCACCTGCGCGCACCATCTGTTGCCGTTCTCGGGGACTGCCACCATCGCCTACCGCCCCCATCCCGGGCAGCGCATCGTGGGCCTGTCCAAGCTTGCCCGGCTGGTCCACGGTTACGCCGCGCGACTGCAGGTTCAGGAGCGCATCGGGCACCAGGCGACCGCCGGGATCATGCGCAAGCTCAACCCTTCCGGGGCCATGAGTGTCATTACCGCACGACACGACTGCATGAGGCTGCGCGGAGTACGCGAACCGGCCGCCGAGGCAACCACCGAGTCCCGCAAAGGCAGATGGCTGGACCGTGAAATTGCGCTGGTCCATCGCCTACATGCCGGCGGTCGTCCCGGCGCCTGCTAGGACGACCGCGCCACGATCAGGGGCATCCGCACGGCGTGCACCACCGCGTTGCTCACCGAGCCCAGGAGGACGCCGGTGACGCCACCGCGGCCGTGACTTCCGACCACCACGAGCTGAGCGGTTTGCGACCGTTCGATGAGCTGCCGTGCCGGGCGGTCGCATACGACCACCCGGCGCACCGTCACATCGGGATAGCGCTCCTGCCAGCCCGCCAACCTCTCGGCAAGCAGGACCTGGGCTTCGGCTTCCACCGCGGTCCAGTTCAGTCCCGGCAGCTCGACCACCTCGAGATCGCTCCATGCATGCAGCGCGATCAGCTCAACCCCGCGGCGGGATGCTTCGTCGAACGCCACCGCCACCGCGGCCTCCGACGCCGGTGACCCGTCGATCCCGAGCAACACCGGGGCGTGCAACGGATCCGGCATCAAAGGATCTTCGTCACGGACGATCGCGACCGGACACCGGGCACGTCTCACCAGACTCGAACTGACAGAACCCAGCAAGACCCGGGCCAACGCGCCGCGGCCGGAGCTGCCGACGACGATCATCTCCGCCTCGGCCGACATTTCGACCATGGTGGGTACCGGCGTGGAAAACACGATCTCACTCTTCACGGTGAGCTTTCGCTCCCCCGTGACCGACTCGTCGGCGATCTTGTGCGCAGCGGCCAGAATCTTGCGCCCCTCGTCTTCCTGCCACACCGCCCAGGTATCCGGGTAAGGCATCGGCGGCCAGGTCGCCACATCGGTGCTCACCACATGGACGATGGTCAGCTGAACGTTGCGCATCGCCGCGTCGCGGGCCGCCCAACATACCGCGGCATTCGAGGCGGGTGAGCCGTCGGCTCCGACGACAACGCCGAGACGCTTTTCCAAAATCGACATTTCGTTGCTCCTCCGATTACCTGACGTGTGTCGGCAAAGCTGCGACCAATGGTGTGTCGACGCCGAGTCGGCCTACCGTGGTGGCCCCGCCCGGCGCACCGGCGCAGTGCCGGCCGATCACCCAAGTCATAACGCCAAGCTACAAAACACATACCGCTGTGGCGTCTTCCGAACGGCCTGACCAGCAGGGACCAAAGACCTCTGTTTCGTGTGGTTCGTACACGGCGGCCGGCAATCAGGCGGGACGCACGACGATGACCGGGATTTTCGCCGAGTGGGCCACGGCAGAGCCGACCGAGCCGAGGAGCATGCCGGGAAATCCCCCGCGGCCGCGGCTTCCGACCACTACCAATTGCGCGTGCTGGGCACCCTCGAGCAGCCAGTGCGCAGGCTTGTCACAGACCAGGGACCGCTGAACGTGGACGTCAGGGTACTGCTCTTGCCAACCTGCGAGCCGCTCGGCGAGAACTTCCTCTCCCTGACTCTCGCGATCGCGCCAGTCCATCCCGAGGATGGGGAAAACGCCGACGTCACTCCACGCGTGCAACGCGACCAGATCTACGCCACGACGGGAGGCTTCGTCGAATGCCAAGGCCGTCGCGGCTTCCGAGGCCGGTGATCCGTCGATGCCCACCAGCACCGGCGCGCTGGTGTCCGGAGCCATACCGTCGTCGGAATGAATGACCGCTACCGGGCAATGCGCATGGTGCAACAGCGCCGAACTCACCGATCCCAGCAATGCTCGGCCCAGCGCGCCCATTCCCTGACTGCCGACGACGGTCATCCAGGCGTCCCTGGAGGCCTCGATCAGCGCCGGCACGATGTTGGAATAGACCACCTCGGTGCGGACGTCCGGCGGGCGGGATTCTCCCAGGCTCTCGTCCAGCGCCCGGCGCGCCCGCTCGATCACGGTTCGCGCTTCGTCTTTCTGCCACTCGGGCATTTCCGTGTAGAGCTGGCCCACCGGCCAACCGACAACGACGGGGGCGACACCGTGCATCAATGTGACGGGCATCTGGCGCGAGCTGGCCTCGCAGGCGGCCCAGGCCACCGCCGCGTCGGACTGCGCCGAGCCGTCAACGCCCACCAGAATTCCGTACTGCGTTGTGTCCCTGGACATTTCACCCTCCTTGCGGCAGCCCCATGGGTACCCGGCCAGCGCCGGCACCGGATCCTCACGTCAGCACAACCTTGGCGGCGCGAGTCTCGACCTGACCGTATACGACGCCCGCCCGGTTCAGCAGAGACCATGGACCTCACTTTGACGCGGTTGATCCCAATCAGCTCACCGGTGGGCCGAACAGCTCACGAAATCAGAGTCGAAGGACCCTACGCCGATTCCCGCTCGATGGATACGGTCTGGCATGTCGGAGTCCACCGACAGTAACGAGGGGAAGGCTGTCACAATGCCCGTCATCAATAGCTACAACGTCGAAGCGATGCTGGATTCGATGGCGACCGTGTCGTATGGCGTTATCCACTGGTTCGATGACGAGCGCGGATTCGGATTCGTCCACCCCGCAGACGGTGATCGCGACGTCTTCATCGACTCCTCCGAGATCGTTGATTGGCCTGCCGGCGGCGTTCATGAAGGTCAGCACGTGAGCTACCAAACCGGGGGCACACGGCACTGGCCCTTGGCGCAAGCCGTACACATCCTCTAAAGGCGCGCCGGCTACGGCTCCCGCGGCTGAAGCCGCGCGATGACGTAAAACGGCAGCGCCACAAAAACCGTGCCGCCGACCAGATTGCCGAGGCTGGTAACGCAGATATTGGTGACCAAGCCGTGAGTCCCCCAACCCCAGCTGATCCCGCAGTGTGGGGCATCCGGGTGAAACGCATTGAGCAGCAACGGCAGTCCCAGGAACCCGACATTGGCCACGACGTGCTGATCGCTGCCGATCACGAATGCGAAGGGCCCGTAGAACGCGAAGCCCATCCGCGCGACGTCGCTGCGCGCCTTGTAATACATGCACATGGCGGTTTGCAGGAACCAGGTGCACAGCACCGCCAGCAGGAAGGCGGTCCACAAGGGCTGGCCGGCTTTCTGGGCGCCGACGACTGCCGCACGCGTGGCGAAGGCACCCAGATACGGACCCCCGGCCGCGGCGCAGACGGCGACGAACACCAGTGCACCAACGATATTGCCGCTCAGTCCGATAAGCAGCAGCTGTAGATAGCAGCTGATGCGCATGCGTCCCTGCAACACCGCGAAGAAGCCGGCTGCCATGTCGGCGGTGATCAGTGATGCCCCTGACACGAGGATGAGAACAAAAGACATGCCGAACGCCAGGCCCATCAGCAGGCTGGCGATACCAGGCGTGCCGACCCCGGTGCTGACGACCAACGACAACAACGCGCCGAAACCCACCATCGACCCGCCGACCAGTGAGCGGATCAGGAAAGCCCATGGATGGGCGGATTTCTCGAGTGCCATGTCCGCTATTCGGGTCACCATGGCCGGGACACCGAGTGGTTCGAACGGATCACCGGCCCGGCGATCATCGGACAACGGGCCCACGAGATCTGGGCCCAGGGCAAGCTGGGACATGGTGCGCCTATCGGTAAGTATGGAAAGTGTTGCGTCGCTTAAGAAGCCACCGGGTGGACGGTGTCTGCCCAATCGTGCATCCGTCCCGAGTAGTAGAGCAGCGGCAGCCCGCCGGCGCGGCGCACGGCGCAGGCGCGGATGAGCAGGATGACGTGGTCGCCCGCGTCGTAGATCCGGTCGATGAAGCCGCTTACCGAGGCGGCCGCGCCGACAAGAACTGGACAACCGCAGTCATCGGTGTCGAATGCGACTCCCTCGAAGCGGTCGTCGACCTTGCTGGCGAAGCGGCGCGCCAGGCTCGCCTGGTCGTTCGCCAACACGTTGACGGCCACGGAGCTGCCGATGCGGAACGCCGGCAGGCTGCCCGCGCTGCGCGCCACACACTGCAGCAACAGCGGCGGGTCCAGGGACACCGAGGCAAACGAGCTGATGGTCATGCCGACCGATCGGTCGCCCAGTCGGGTGGTCAGAACGGTGACGCCGGAGGGAAAGGCGCCCATAGCGTTTCGCATCGATGTGGCGTCAACCGGGCCCCCCAGTGTCCAAACCTGGTCCGGGCGGCGATCCGGTTGCGACGAGTGTGCACTGGCGTTCGTCATTCTTGGCCTTTCCTGAGGGTGTTGATCGTCTTGATAACCCCCGCGATGTGCTCGTCGCTGAGCTTTTCCCCGTCGAATACATGATTGAGCAGAACTTTGAGGTCCAGCATTTGCTGCAGATACACCAGGCATGGCGGGCACTCGTCGATGTGTTTGGCCACGATCGCTCCCCAGTCCTGCGGGTCCGAGTCCACCAGGTCGTCGACGAGTCGGACGAAATCAACGCAGTCGACGGCGGGGACCGTGTTGTCGTAGACGGTCATCGTTGGTACCGCTTTTCCAGTTCATTTCGGAGGTTTGCCCGGGCACGGTAGAGCAGGGCACGTTGCGCCTCGGCGGACAGCTCGAGAATCTCGGACGCCTCTTCGGCGGAGGTACCGACCAGGTCGCGCAGGATTACCAGCTGTCGCTGCCGCGGCGGCAGCGTATCCAGCGCAGCGCGCACCTGCTCGACGAGTTCCCTTGCAACGGTTCGGTCCTCGGGGAGGAACCGCCGCGACGGCGGCACGCTCCAGTGCCCGGCGTCGGGGTGGCCGGCCGGGTGCATCCGGTCCGACAGCGGGTCGGCATCGTCGGTGGCCAGCACCTCATGTTCGCGGATCCGGGACTCGCGGCGCCGGTGCCGCGACGCGGTGTTCTTGACGATCCCGAACAACCAGGTGGCCACCAACGAGCGGCCCTCGAAAGAGGCCGACGACTGCATCACCTGAACCCATGCTTCTTGTACCGCTTCTTCGGCCACCGTCGGCGAGTTCACCATTGTGCAAGCAAAACTCACCATTTGGCGGTGATAGTCGCGCACCAAGCCGGCCAGCGGAACTCCGCCGACCGTGTGCTCGGATGCGGATCCGGGTGGGACCGCGACCGGGGTCATCGTCGACCCGAGCGGTCACTCAACGGCATCCCCCCAGTTCCCACCGCAGCTGCGCCTCCGACGGCGACTGCACGGGCAGGAATGCGGCTTCCCGGTATCGGCGGCTCGCCGGCGTCCTGCTGGCATATCCCTTGCCGCCGGCCGTACGAATCTCGAGCGCGGCGCTGGCACTGGCGATTTCGGCCGCGCTGAGGCGTAGCGAGAGCAACTCCTTCTTGCTCGGCGGTTGCCCGCCGCCGACCGACGCGGCCACGCTGGCCAAGGTGGTCTCGGCCAGCGCGAGCTTTCCGGCGATCAGGTCGACGTCGGGGGCGAACACCGAATTCACTCCGGTGAGACCGATCCTGCATTGCGTCAGTGTGGTCTTGGCCAGCCCGAGGCACATTGCCGACTGCAGTACCAGGAAGGCGGGGCGGACCGCGTCGAGAAACCCGTCGAAGTCGGCGGACAGCACCTGCTCATCGCCGACGTACACATCGGTCAACTCCAGATACGACGAGGCCGTGCTGCCCATCGCCAAGAGTTCGAAGTGGTCACCGATGGTGATACCCGGTGTGCTCAACGGCACCGCCACGATCAATTTGTCGCCACGTTCGGTGCGCGCCGCGGTCACCAAGACCGAGTCGTGGTACAGGTTGCTGGCCCATCTGATCGACCCGCTCAGCTGGTAGCCGCCCGGGACGGCTGCGGCGGTGAGCTCGAGGCTGCCGCAGCCGGCCGCGTCTTTGAAGGCTGCCGCCATTCCGGTGATGCCCAGCGCGGTGCCGGCCAGCAGCGGCTGGACCGCGACCATGCTGTATTCCGTTGCGGCGGTGAGTAAGTACTCGATCGCCATTCGGTTGGCCCACACGCAGAACCCGGTGCTCATGCACTCGCCGGAGATCATTCGGATCACCTGGGCCATCTGTGGCAGCCGTCCGTCGATATTGCCGGGAGCGCCGAGCCCGAGCAGTCCGACTGTCCCCAGGCCCGGAAAGCTGCGGCGGGCGGTGTCGTCTCCGCAGTCCAGCACCCCGGCGTACGCGCGGATCTCTGCCAGCAGCTCCGAATCGAGCAAGTCGATCGCGGCGTCAATGGTCGCGGTCACGACATGACCTCCTGTTCCGTGTTGTTCCATGTGTAGTCGAGAAACTTGCCGTCGAAGGTCACAATCACCCGATCACCTTGCGGATCCGGACGACGCTGCACACTCATCCGGAAGTTGATGGCGCTCATAATCCCGTCGCCGAACTCCTCGGCAATCAGCTCCTTGAGTGCGGGCCCATAGAGCGACAGCGCCTCACGGAACCGGTAGATCGTCGGATCCGCCGACGCCGATTCGTCGGATCCCCGGTAGGGCGTCAACTGCAGAGCGGCGACCGCGTCGTCGTCGAGGTCGAGCAGTGCTACGACTGTCGCGGCATCGTCAGCCGACAGCGGGTGCTGGCCGAGGAGCGCCGCTACCGTCCACACCCGGTCCTTGCCGATCGCGTCGGCGATCTTGGTCCAGCTCAATCCCTTTGCCATCCGGGCCAGCTTGATGGCCTCGGCGAGCTTTAGCCTGGTCGCGTTGTACGTCACGTCACGATGCCTAGTCGATGGTCAGGGTCGAGTCGACGGTGGCCGGGCGGCGGAACGTGTTCACCACGGGCGACCAGGCGATCGCGTTGTCGTGGATCTCCCGCAACGTCTCGTCGTCGGCATCTCCGGCCAGGGTGACGCGGCAGCGCACCGCGGTGAAGCCGAGGATCTTGCCTGCCGGGGTGTCGCCGACGCCCCACACGGCGGAGATGTCGATGTCACCTTCCATCTCGACCTCGATCTTGGTCAGGGTCACGCCACGGTGGGTGGCGTTGGCCAGCAGGCCCACCGAGATGCACGATCCCAGGGCCGCCAAAGTCGTCTCCGAGGGGTTGGGCGCCGAGTCGTCACCCAGCAGCGCGGGGGGTTCGCCGACCAGCATGGGCGCCAGGTCGCGCACGTAGGTCATGTTGCGAAAGCCGCTTTCACACACCGTCTTGGCTTTCAGCGTCTTCTTGCCGGTGCTGGGGTCGGTCTTGGCGCTGCACGACAGTCGGTCCAGGCCTTCGGCATCGATCACAAGCACGTCGGTCATGTCGAGTCCTCCGTTTCTTTCCAAGCGAATAGTTTTCGGCGTCAAGCTTTAGTGCTCGGCAGACGCGCCGACGTGACGACGATCGGCAGTCTTTTACACGATCGACACAAAGCTCACCTGGGCGAAACATTGCGGCCCGCCCTTTTCCTGCGGCCAGCGGGTCGCCCGGGCGGCTAGGCGGCAGGCTGGGTAACGAAGTCGATGAGTTCTTCGACCCGGCTGATCAGCGCGGGCTCCAGATCATTCCAGTCGCGGACCGTCGAACGGATTCGCCGCCACGCCGTGGCAATGTCCGCCTGGTCGGCGTGCGGCCAGCCCAGTGCCTGACAGACTCCGTGCTTCCACTCGATGTGCCGGGGTACGCTCGGCCACACCTTGAGGCCGAGCCGGTGCGGTTTGACGGCCTGCCAGATGTCGACATAAGGGTGACCGACGACCAGGGTGTCCGAGCCAGCCGGCCCCTGACGCACCGCGTCGGCAATGCGAGCCTCTTTCGACCCGGGGACTAGGTGGTCCACAAGAACGCCGAGTCGACAGCGCGGCCCGGGCCGGAAATCGGCGACGATGCGCACCAGGTCGTCGACGCCGCCGAGGTGCTCCACCACAACGCCTTCGATGCGCAGGTCCTCCCCCCAGACCTGTGCGATGAGTTCGGCGTCGTGACGGCCCTCGACGTAGATCCGGCTGGCACGGGCAACCCGAGCGCGGGCGCCGGGGACCGCGACCGACCCGGATGCCGTTCGCTTCGGCGTGACCGGCGCCGGGCGGCGCGGCGCAGTGAGGATTACCGGTCGACCGTCGATGAGGTAACCCGGCCCGAGCGGGAAACCGCGGGTCTTACCGTGGCGGTCTTCGAGGTCGACGCGGCCGTATTCGACTCGGACCACGGCGCCGACATAGCCGGTTTGGGCGTCCTCGACCACCATGCCGATCTCGACCGGATGCTCAACCGATCGCGGCGTGCGCCGCAGTCCCCCGGACAAGACGTCGCTGCCATAACGATCCACCACGCGGCGATACTAGGCGGTCGCTCGCCGGACGCGGTTGCGGCGCGCCGTGGCTGTCCAGCGAAAATGCCTGTCTCGGAGTGGCTTTGATGCGCACAAGCTTGGCAGGCTCTGGCCGACGGGACTCGGTGGGCCATCATGGAACGTCTTGCTTATGGTCCGTCGGCCGTGGGTGAACTAGCTCGCGACCTGCCCGTCAGCCGGCCGGCGGTGTCACAACACCTCAACGTGCTCAAGGCAGCCGGGCTGGTCTGCGATCGTGCCGCGGGCACGCGTCGGGTCTACCAAGAGTCGGTTCGCGCGGGCCAACGAGATAGCGTCGAGCAATTCGCTGCGCGGAGCCCACCGAAGCTGGTTGAGTTGACCGGCAGTCACCTCCAACCGCGCGGGCGGACAGCCGGTTCCGGCGGCATGATCGCGTTGGTCGACGGCATGATCCCGACTGATCGAACGCGGAGTCCACCGTGTCTAAGCTGAACCTGAACAACTGTGACGACACTCAGGGGGTGTGCCATGCGAATGCTCGTTTGCCGTCTGGTCTCCGTCGCCGCGATGATGTTAGCGCCGATGGCGATCGGGACGACGGTTTCACCGGCGGTGAGTTCGGCACAGTGCGCCGACGGCGAATGGTGGGATACAAAGGCGAACCTGTGCCGACCGGCAGATGCGCCTGCAGCTCTGCCGTGTGACGCGGGCCAATGGTGGGATCCCACGGCCAACATATGCCGACCCCTGGGGGTTGGGCCGCAGCCACTCGCGTGTGATGCGGGCCAATGGTGGGATCCCACGGCCAACATATGCCGACCCTTAGGCGTTGGGCCGCAACCGCTCGCATGCGACAACGGCTGGTGGTGGGATCCGATCTCTAACGCATGCCGTCCGCCCTTGATACCTCCGGTCGGGTAAGCCGGCTCTGAGTTGCGAGGGTCTGCAGTTTGTTGGCTACCTGCCATCTCCGCCTGCTCACCGCGGCGCGGTGAGGGTAACGACTTCGCCGACAAGGCGCTGGGCAAGGTGGCTCCCTACGGGGTCTACGACATCGGCGCCAACACCGGCTGGGTCAATGTCGGCACCGACGCCGACACCGGCCGGTTCGCTGTGGAATCGATCCGCCGCTGGTGGACCACGATGGGTGCCCTCGGCTATCCCGGATCAGACAAGCTGCTGATCACCGCCGACTCCGGTGGCTCCAACGGATCCAGGCTGCGGCTGTGGAAAACCGAACTCGCCGCCTTGGCCACCGAGGCCGGACTCGACATCACCGTCTGCCACCTGCCGCCGGGCACCTCCAAATGGAACAAGATCGAACACCGGCTGTTCTCCGCGATCAGCCGCAACTGGCGCGGACGCCCCCTGGAATCCCACGAGGTGGTCATCGAAACCCTCAGGGCAACAACCACATCCACCGGACTGACCGTAAACGCGGTCCTCGACACCACCACCTACGACCCGGGCATCAAGACTACCGACAAGCAAATCGCCGCCCTCGAAGCCACCCAACCGCACCGTCACCAGTTCCACGGCGACTGGAACTACACGCTCATCGCCGACCACACCGCGACACGCCCGACAACACCTACCTAATTACTGCGCGATCCCTAAGCTAAGCAACTGGCCGGCGCTGCCGAGGCCGCCTTTCGGCCGGCGGGTGGCCCGGAGCGCATAGACCGAAGGCTTAGACCAATGGGGTGGCGGGGCCGCCGCACGCCGCGATGTAGTCGTGGTAGTTCCAGGTCTGCAGAAACTCTTGACCGGCTTGTAACCCGCGTTGGTACAGGGCCTCGCGTTGTTCGGCGGTGATATCGAAGTCGATCGGGCTGATCTCATCGGCCGGGACGAAGATCGTGCGCCGAACGGTGCACGGGTCGTCGATGTAGGCGTTGTCCTGGTTGCTGACTAACGTCTCAACGGCGGCGATTCCCAACGACACCGGCCCGTGAACCGGATGCGTGGGCGGAATGCCCGGACGCGACGACAGCCGGATCCCGAAGGTCGGCCACTCCGGCCCACCGTCGGACCGGTCGAACAGCCCCACCGGAAAGTTCGACAGCAATGCTCCGTCAACCCACGTCGCGCCGGCAACCCGAACCGGCTCGAACACGAACGGAATCGCCGAGGAGGCATGGACCGCGCGCGCGACCGAAAAGTCGTCCGGGTCAATGCCGTAGGAGTCCAGATCCCATGGGATGCGAACCAACCGCCGCCGCGACAGGTCACTGGCGGTGACCACCAGCGACCAGGCGAATTGTTCCGGCTCGTCGCCGGTACGCACATCGGCGAAAGTGCGCACGCCCAGGTCGGCCAGCAAACCGGTGAGCAGCTGTTCCAGATGGGTTCCCTGATAGACGCCATCCGACGTCAGCAGCGAGAGCACCCCGCCGATCAACGGCACACGTCCGATAAGACTGCGGTCGAGGAACTTCGAGTAGTCGATGCTGCGCATGATCTCGGAAAGACGTGTCAGCGGTTCCCCGGCAACCTGCAGCGCGGCGACCAGTGACGCGACGATCGCACCGGCGCTGGTCCCTGCGACACGGGGAAACCTGTAGCCGGCCGCGTCCAGCGCGTCCACCGCACCGACCAGTCCAATCCCCCGGACCCCGCCGCCTTCGCACACCAGATCGACATGTTTGGTGCTCACCGGCGTCACCATAGCCGCATCATCGGTGGTTACCGGTATGCGGCACACCGATGTCAGGCAATCCGACGGCCGTCGGCTCCGAAGAAGTGCAGTTGACTGGGTTGGGGGTGCAGACGCACCCGGCTGCCACGCTCGGGCGGCTGACGGCCGTCCGTGCGGGCGACGATCGCCTGACCGGAGAGCTGACCGGCCCCGCTGATCCGGCCGTACAGATAGGCGTCGGCTCCGAGCTCCTCCACCACGTCGACCTCGATTTCGACGCCCACGTTGCCCACCACGAAATGTTCGGGACGAATGCCGACAACAATCTCCGCTGCCGCGGTGGCTATCTCGCGTGGTATAGCCATAGGCCAATCGCCCAGCGTCACTGCGGAATCGGCGATCGGCAGGGTGAACAAATTCATCGCCGGGGACCCGATGAATCCGGCGACGAATACGTTGTCCGGGTTGCGATAGAGTTCCCGCGGCGCCGCGCACTGTTGCAAAACCCCGTCGCACAGCACCGCGACCCGGTCGCCCATCGTCATGGCCTCCACCTGATCATGGGTGACGTAGACCGTCGTGGTACCGAGTTGACGTTGTAATGCGGCGATCTGATTGCGGGTTTGCACCCGCAGTTTGGCGTCGAGGTTGGACAACGGCTCGTCCATCAGGAACACCTGCGGACGGCGCACAATGGCGCGCCCCATTGCCACCCGCTGGCGCTGTCCGCCGGAGAGGTCCTTGGGTTTGCGGTCCAGGTATGGTTGCAAGCCAAGCACTTTCGCAGCTGCCAGCACTCTTTCGCGGATCTCGGTCTTCGGCGTCTTGGCGACCTTCAACGCGAATCCCATGTTCTGCGCCACGGTCATGTGCGGGTAGAGGGCATAGTTCTGGAACACCATCGCGACATCGCGTTGCTTGGGATCGACGTTGGTGACGTCACGGTCGCCGATCAGGATCCGGCCCGAATCCAGTTTCTCCAATCCGGCCACCAGCCGCAGGGAGGTGGTCTTGCCGCATCCGGACGGTCCCACCAGTACGACGAACTCACCGTCGCCGACGACGAGATCCAGACGGTCCAGTGCGGGCCGGTCTGCGCCGGGGTACCGCCGGGTCGCCTCCTCGAAACTCACCGTGGCCATACGGCTAGCCGCCGAGCCCGGTCGCGGCGATACCGCGGATAAACGAGCGCTGCGCCACCGCGTAGACGAGCACCAACGGCAGCAGGATCAGCATCGACGTCGCCATGAAAACCGGCCAGCGCGCCACGTATTCGCCGCGTAGCCGCACCAGGCCCAGCGTCAGCGTGGCCAGGCTGTTGCGCTGGATCATCAGCAGCGGCCAGAGAAAATCGTTCCACACGTTGACCCAGGTGAGCACCGCCAGCACCATCACCGCCGGCCTGGCATGCGGCAACAGGATCCGCCAGTAGATCTGCCAGGGAGAGCAGCCGTCCAGAATCGCCGCCTCTTCGAGATCGGCCGGGAGAGTGCGGAAGAACTGCCGCATCAGGTAGGTGCCGAAGGCGCTACCGAACAAGCCCGGCACGATCATCGCCCACGGGGTGTCCACCCACCCCACGGTCCGCATGAGAATGAACTGCGGGATCACGGTGACCGTCAGCGGCACCATGAGAGTGCCCAGGTACATCACGAACAAGGTGTCGCGGCCGCGAAAATGCAGTCGCGCGAAGGCGTATCCGGCGAGCGAGCAGAAGAACACCTGACCGGCGGTGACGCAGCCGGCATACAGCACCGTGTTGAAGAACATTCGCCAGAACGGCATCAGCGCGAATACTTCGCCGTAGTTGGACCACTGCGGATGGTCGGGGACCAACTTCGGTTGGCTCACCTCGCCTTCCCTCTTCAACGACCCCGACAGGGCCCACATGATCGGGAACAGGGCACACCAGGCGATCGCGATCAGCGCGGTGTACAGGGCCAGGGAGCGAACAACGTTGCGCATGACCACTCGATCAGCCGAGCCCACGGGAAACCTCCCACGCGCGGCGCCGTGTGAGGCGCAGCTGAAGTACGGTCAATACCAGCAAGACGGCGAACATCACCCAGGCCAGCGCCGAGGCGTAACCGAATTCCAGGAATCCAAAGGCGTTTTGGAAGAGCATGATGCCCAAGACGTAGGTTCCGGTTTCCGGTCCTCCGTTCGCGCCGGTGAGAACGTAGACCAGATCGAAAGCCTGGAATGCGTGGATGATCGAGATGACCACGACGAACGACATCGCGCCGCGGATCAACGGCACCGTGATCGATACGAACTGCCGTATCTCGCCGGCACCGTCGATTTTGGCTGCTTCGTAGACGGTTTCGGGAACCCCCTGCATCGCGGCCAGCAGCACGACGGTGGCAAACGGCACGCTTCGCCACACACTGACCAGGCACAACGAGGCCATGGCCCACCTGGGTTCGATCAGCCATGGGATCGGGCCGATGCCGACCCAGCCCAACATGATGTTGAGTAATCCGTTGTTGGTATCGAAGACGAATTGCCAGATCACCGCCATCACGACCGACGAAATAGCCAGCGGTAAGAACGTGATCGTCCGAAAGATACCGATGCCCTTGACTTTCCGGTTCAGCACGCCGGCGATGGCGAGGCTGATGAGAACGGTTGGGGCCACCGTCCCGACAGTGAAGATCGCCGTGTTGCGCACCGCGATGAGAAACAGCGGGTCAACGGTGACCAGGTCGCGGAAATTCCGCAGGCCCACAAACTTTGGCGGAGTGAACAGGTCCCAGCTCTGAAAGCTCATGTACAGCGAGAACCCGAGCGGGAACAGCATGAACACCACGACGGCAGCCAGGTTCGGTGCAACGAACAGGCGGCCGGCCCACGGCCGTCGGCGCCAGAGGCTCGGCCTCTTGTGGCGCTTCGCGGTGCCCGGCTCGGGTGTGTCGATCGATGTCACGGACTGCGCAGCACCTCGTCGACGGCTCGCGACAGCCCGGTCAGCGATGTCGCCGGGCGGGATCCGCGCAATACCGGTCCGAAGGTCCGTTCCATCAGGGCGTAGACCTTCGGCCACGCCGGGGTGATAGGCAGGCCCTGGGAATGGCTCGGTCCTCCGGTGAGTACGGCGAGATTGTCAACCCTACTGTGTGCTTTGGCGAATCCGGCCGAGTTGATCGCAGACCACACGACCGGCACGAAAAGGTTGGTTTCGCCGATCAACGCCTGACCCACGGGTCCGGTTGCGAACTTGACGAACTCCCACGCCTGCTCTCGGCGCTGACAACTGGCCGCGACGGCCAATCCGGTGGCTCCGATGTTGGAGCAGGGCGCATGCCCCCGTGGGCCCAGGGGCAGCGCGGTCACATTGAAATCCAAGCCGTCGGCGCGGTCGAAAGTCTGGTAGCGCCAGTGGCCGCCCAGCGCCATCGCCGCCTTGCCCCGGGAGAACAACTCCGGCGTGGCCGTCGACTGCAGCTCGGATGCGGTGGGCGCCACCTGGTGCTTGTTGGTCAGGTCGGCGTAGAACTGGACGGCTTCGATGAAGGCGGCATTGTCCAAGTTGAGATGCGACGGGTTCATTCTCGGCGAGGACCACGGCACGCCGTTGTTCACGGCGAACAGTCCCGCGGAGATCGTCGGGACAAAGGTGTCGACAAACCCCCACTGCTTGACCCGTCCCGCGGCATCGTGCTTGGTGAGTGCGCGAGCCGCGTCGAGGAATTCGGCAAAACTCCACGGCTGCTCCCAACTCGTGGGCGGTGGCCGAATGCCGGCCTCGGCGAAAAGCCGCGTGTTGTAGTACAGGTAATTTCCCGACCATTGCTCCGGAAAGGCGAATTGGCCGCCGTTATAGGTGAACGTCTCATACAGTGGCCCGATGCCGTCTGAAGACAGCTCGGCGGCAAAACCGGGATCCCGGGCCAACATGGTGTTCAGGTCCAGGAGCACACCCCGGTCGGCCAGCCCGGCGTAGCTCAACTCCCACGCCATCAGCACGTCGGGACACTTCCCGCCCGCGCAAAACGTCGATATCTGCTGCAGGGGTCCCGGCCCGGACAGCAACGCCCGCACCCTGATGTCGGGGTGGCGGCGGCAGAACTCCTCGATGATGCGCATCCGGGCGTCGGCTTCATCGGGGTTGGCGGCGAAGAAGAAGGTCAGGGCGTCGTCGTCGGAGGCGCAGCCGGCCGCCCACGATGCCAGCGGTGCCGCGGCGAGTGCTCCCGCTGTCCGCAACAGGCGCCGCCGTGCGAACGGCTTGTCGAACATGCTGCTCCCGGTTCTGGGCCTGGCCTCCGGTGCCGACTGTATGTCATGGGCACCGATACTTCTGCGGTCTTCCCGGGATGACGATGCGTGGGTGGATTTCCGGTCCGGCGGGTCAGCACCGGATCACGGCAGCGATCTGCGCCACCAGGCTTCAGGCCGAGGTTCCCGCGGCCAACTCCTGCAATTCGGCGGGCATGTCGTCGTGGTCGTAGCCGTGACCCGCGTCGACGGTGAGGTCGTCCTCGGTGAGCTGGGTGGCGTTCTTGCCGCCCAGATATTGGGTGAGCCCGGACTTTTCGTAGTGGGTTTTGATCCGGTCGCTCATCAGCCCGATGTATTCGAGGTTGGGTATGAGCCGCTCGAACATGATGCTGCGGAATTTGACCATGCTGGGCGAGTCCAGCATCTGTTGGTCCCAGACCTTCAGCGGCACCTTGTGGGAGAACCACTCTTCGTACACCTCGTGCATCAGGAACCGGTTACGCATCAGCAGCGCCACCTCATAGACCCAGTCTTCGCGCTCGCGGCGTTCCTTCTCCGAGATGTTCTGGGTGATGTGGTCGCGCAGGGCCAGCACGCCGTAGTGCACATGGCGGGCTTCGTCCTGGATCACCATCTTGAGCAACTGTTTGAGCAGCGGCTCGCGCGTCTGCTGGTAAATGGTGGTGAAGGCGCCCAGCGCCAGGCCCTCGATCATGATCTGCATGCCGAGGAATTTGAAATCCCAACGGCCGTCGGTCATCAGCTCGTCGATGAGGACGAACAGGTTGTCGTTGATGGTGTAGATCTTCTCGAGCTTGGTGTCGAGATAGCGCAGGAACACCTCGAGGTGCCGGCCCTCGTCCATGACCTGGGTTGCTCCGTAGAGCTTCGCGTCAGTCCAGTGCACACACTCGGTCACCTGAGCCGAAGCGAACAGCGCGCCTTGTTCACCGTGCATGAACTGGCTGAGCAGCCACGCCGCGATGTCCCAGGTCAGCTTGCGCTCCTCCAGCGCCGTCAGCCGCACGCCGAATCCCTCGATTTCGGTGAACGGCACGAAGCTGCGCGGCAGGATTTGCGCGTCGGGATTGTCGGGGGTGACGTCGAGTTCCCACGGCAGGTCGGCCTCACCGTCCCATTGCTTGGATACCGCGCGACGGTACAGCTCGTACATCTCGGTGAAGTCGCTGTGGTAGTTGAGCCGGAAATGCGCACTGTGGTGGGCCGGCATATCCACATGATCGCCACGCTTGCCTTTGCCCAGCACCAGTCCCCGCACCGCCGAAGGCGCCATGGATACGGCGACCTTCGGGTTCTGCACCGAAAGCATCAACCCCACACTGTCGAGGGTCTTGTGAATCTTGTTCTGCGCCTTGATGGGCAGCCCGCGCACCATCGATTCCACCGAAGTCTTCACTGTCGAAGTCATCTCCAACCTCCTGGGGTCACGCGTCGAGGACGACGCTTTCTTGGGCGTACGCCGAGCAGCTGAGGATGTAGCCATCGGATCGTTCCTGGTCGCTCAAACAGTTCGGTTCGTCGACGGCCACCGCGCCGCTGATCACTTTGAGTTTGCATGCGGCGCAGCCGCCGACGGTGCAGCTGAAGTCGAGCTTCAATCCGGTGCGCAGACCTGCCTCCAGAATCGTCTCGCCTGGCTGCTGGGTGACCGTGCGGCCGGTAGCGCGAAACTCCACAGCGTGCGGTTGGGTCGGCAGCGTGCGGGTGTGTTGGGGCGCCGCATAGAACCGTTCTCGATGGATGCGATCGGCGTCGACGCCGCCGCTCGTCAGCGCAGCGGTGGTTGCGTCCATCAATTCCGTTGGACCGCAAAGAAATACCTGTGTATCCGGGCCCGCCGCCAATAGCTCGGCAGCACGCGCGCCGGTGAGCCGTCCGGTCTCTCCCGGCCATGCCGACGCCGGTTGTGAGAGCACGTGCACCACCCGCAGCCGCGGATAGCTGGCGGCCAATGCCGACAGTCGCCGCGCGAAGATGATCTCGCTTTGCCGACGCGACGCGTACACCAGCGAGATCTCGCGTTCGGGCGACTGTCGCAGTGCGGTTTCGATCATGCCGATCACCGGCGTGATGCCGCTGCCGGCGGCCAGGAACGCCAGCGGCGCGGCGTCAGCGTCGTCATTGTCAGGAAGGACGAAGTCACCCGATGGTCCGAGCACTGTGTATTCGTATCCGGCAGCGACCTTGCGGTGCACCAAGCCCGACACAACGCCGCCGTCGATCGCCTTGACGGTGCAGGCCAGCCGATCACCCTCGGCGGCGCAGATCGAGTATGCCCGCTTGACGGTCCCGCCGTCGACGTCGAAGCAGTGCGTCAGGTACTGCCCGGCGCGGAACTCGACCGGGCGCCCGTCGGTGACCTCCAGCACCAGCGTCACCGCATCGTCGGTCTCGCGGATGACCTCGACAACCCGAACGGGGCGTCGCACCGACGTCGTCTGGGATTGCCCCCACCGCCGCGACGGACCGTCGGGCCGCGGCAGGACAACCGGATTGGACTTCCTCGGACGGAAAAGGGTAACCCGCGGCATGGTGGGAAGGCTCGGCATCGGGTCCCCTGCCACAAAGTAGGAACTGAACGGTTCCGACAATATTGACAGGTGTCATGTATGGGCCGTAGGGCCGAAAGTCACTAATCCAAAAGGATCCGCCCGAGAAGCATAGGCGGCACGATGCTGTGCCAAGATGACTTCGTGATCCGCGTCGTGAGGCCATTTCGCGGCGTCAGCGCAGAGGAACGACGCGACCTGCGCCGAAATCAGTTGCTCGAGGGGTGCCTGGAAGTCGCCGGCACCGTTGGGATGGCGGCAACGACCATCGAGGCGGTCAGTCGGCAGGCCGGCCTTTCGAAGCGGTACTTCTATGAGAGCTTTCGGACCCGCGACGAGCTTTTCGTGACCCTGGCGCAGGGTCTGCTCGCCGAAATCAGCAGCGGCGTCCTCGATTCGATGACAGATTCCGCCACTGAGCTGATAGATCGTGCGCGGATCGGCATCCGGCGGGTGATCACCGTGCTGACCGATGATCCCCGCAAGGCGCGGTTGTTCACCGAGCTGATCGGCAGCGAGCTGCTCAAAGACACCGTCGGGGGGGCCGAGCACGAACTCGCCGAGCTACTCACCCAGCTGCTGCTCGCCGGCACCGGCAGCGACCAGAGCCAGTACCATCGCCTGCGCCTCGCCACCTTGGTGATCGTGGCCGGCACCGCCAAGGCCGTCACCAGCTGGCTCGACGGAAGGCTCACCGTGTCCCGAGACGACCTCATCGAGGAGGTCGCCCAGATGTCGGTCGCCGCGGCGCACACCGTGCGCAGCGATCTGTGACCGCTACCGTGCCCACCGAATCAGGCGGGGAAATACCGGATCCGGTTGATCAGGTTGCCGCGCCACGGCAATTCGGCGAACATGATCCCGCGCCCATGATCGGATGCCAGCGACACCGTCACCGTTGATCCGGCACCGTTGATCTTCGTCCAGTTGACCCGACGGAGCTGTTGGCGTAGTTCGGTCAGGTCCAGTACATCGTCATCGCCCAAAGTCATTGCCGCAGTGGGCGACAGCGCACGTTCAGCGTCATAGGTGTCGCCGCGCCCCACCGCGTCGAGAAATGTCGTCACCAGCGTCTTGCGACGCGCGCCCGCCCGGCGAAATCCGGTCAGGAAGCCGGCGGTGCCTCGCAGGCCCTGATTACCCAACAGCCCCTGCGACAGCT
Organism: Mycobacterium pseudokansasii; assembly: GCF_900566075.1. Lineage (NCBI taxonomy): Bacteria > Bacillati > Actinomycetota > Actinomycetes > Mycobacteriales > Mycobacteriaceae > Mycobacterium > Mycobacterium pseudokansasii. Next base: position 3,442,466 of record NZ_UPHU01000001.1, read on the forward strand.
TCAGCGCCGGCGATATCGCCGACGATCCGCTCCGCAGGAACTGCAGCATCATCGCCGGCAAGTCCCAGTACGCCCGGAGAACGGCAATCTTCCAGTCACCGTTGACCTTTCGCAGATCGTAGCGCAAAAAGGCGGGAACGAACATCGTCACCGCTGGTGCCATTGCCACCTCGAGTTCGACGTCGCGCAGGACGACCGAGCCGGAGACGATGTCGAGGTCGCGGTGGAACTTGATATCTCGCGGACCGATGAAAGTGTCAAAGAACCGGCCGATCTGCTCGTGGCCCACGTGCGGCTGCGAGCCCACCGGGTCTTGGACCCGGCCGTCGCTGGTGAACAGGCCTACCCAGCCGGCGCGGTCGTGAGCTGCGGCGGCCCGCGGCGACCGCTCGACTGCGGCCAGCAGATCGCCGCGATCCGGCAGCGCCATCAGCGGCTCCGGACCAGCGCGATGCCGGTGGTGCGCAGCTGTGTCAACGCCTCGTTGGTGGTTTCGGCCGACGCTCCTGCGGTCAGGTCGACCAACACCCGGGTCGAGAAGCCGGCGCGGTCCAAGTCCTCGGCGGTGCGCCGTACGCAATGATCGGTGGCGACGCCGACCACGTCGACCTCGTCGATCCCCCGTTGCCGCAGCCAGTCCGGCAGCATGGTGCCGTGCTCGTCGACGCCCTCGGCCCCGCTGTAGGCGGCGCCGTAGGCACCCTTGCGGAAAACTGCCTCGAGGTGGCCGGTGTCGAGTTCGGGATGGAAGTCGGCGCCGCGGCTTCCGGCGCGGCAATGCGCAGGCCACGACGAGGAATAATCCGGCTGGTCGGAGAAGTGGTCGCCGGGATCGATGTGGAAATCCTCGGTGGCCACCACGTGGCGGTAACCGGGCCGGCCGGCCAGGTAGTCGTTGATCACCCGGGCCAGTCGATCGGCGCCCGCCACCGGCACCGAGCCGCCTTCGCAGAAATCGTTCTGCAGGTCGACGATGATCAGCGCTCGCACGATGTCCACCCTAATCCCAACGGTTGCGGGCCGCCGCGGGCTCCGGCGACCGGGCCGGTTTGCCGGCGCGCAGACCGGGGAATACCCCGCCCATGTTGATTCGCAGAATCGCCCGACCCATGTTGTCAGCGGCGTTCATCGGCCAAGGCGTGGAGTCGCTGCTCAACCCCAAGCCCGCGGCCGAAGCCGCCCAGCCCACCGTGAGCGGATTGCGAACACTGCCAGATCCAGTCGGCAGCAGCATTCCGTCGAACGCCGAGACGTTCGCTCAGATCAACGCGGCCGTCCAGATCGGGGGTGGGGTGCTGCTGGCCACCGGCCGACTGCCCCGCCTCGCCTCGGCGGCGCTGGCGCTGACCGTGATACCGGGAAACCTTGGCGCCCATCTGTTTTGGAGTGAACCCGATCCGGCGCTCAAGGCGCAGAAGCGGCGCGAATTCCTGACCGACCTGAGCCTGCTGGGCGGGCTGATCATCGCCTCGGCGGACACCGCGGGCAAGCCGTCGTTGGCGTGGCGCGGCCGGCGCGCGGCGAGCCGGATCTCGGAGGCGGTGTCCTCGACGCTGCCGGGATCCGACGACACGCTGTTGGGCTCCGAGCTCGGTGACAAGATCGTGCACGGCCTCAAGGCCGGAGCCGAGCGTGGCAAGGAGCTGGCCGAGACAGCCGCCGAACGCGGGGCACCCTACGCCGAGGCCGCGCTGGAGCGCGGTCGCCACCTGGCCGGCACCGCGGCCGAAAAGGGCGGGCCACTGGCCGAGGCGGCGCGCGCCCGGGGTGAAAAGCTGGCCAGCAAAGCCCGGTTGCGCGGCCTGGAACTCGCCGAGACCGTGCGTCATCAAGGTTTGCACCTCGCCGACGCGGCGACGGCCCGCGGCGGCCACGTGGCCGACACCGCACGCGAGCAGGTCAAGGGCCGGGGCCGGCGCGTTCGGCGCTAGCCAGGAAGTTGTCGACGATCGCATCGACGTCCTGGTGCACGTCGACGACCACGCCTGACTCGTCGCCGCCGAGCGGTTCCAGCGTGTCCAGTTGCGATCGCAGGAGCTCAACCGGCATGAAATGCGCGGCCCGGTTGGCCAACCGGCGCGCGATCACATCCGCGGAGCCGCTCAGATGCAGAAATTCCAGCTCGGGACAATGGGCTCGCAGTTGATCGCGGTAGCTGCGTTTGAGCGCCGAACAGCTGGCCACCCCACCGTCGCGGTGGGCGGCCAGCCACTCCCCCACCCGTCGCAGCCATGGGTAGCGGTCTTGGTCGTCGAGGGGTTGGCCGGCGGCCATCTTGGCGATGTTCGCCGGTGGATGCAGCGTGTCGGCGTCCAGGAACGCCACCCCCAGCCGCTGGGCGAAGGCAGCGCCCACCGTCGACTTGCCGGACCCCGAAACACCCATCACCACAATGGGACAACGCATCGGTGCGCGCGCTGTGGTCACGGCTGGTTGCGATTCCATTCCAGCCAGCCGACGCCGCTGCGGCCGTCGGCGGTACTGCCGGCGACCCAGGCGCGCGGGAATTGGCTGACCCGCCCGTCGACGGCCAACAGCCGCACCGGCGCGTGCGCGCGTACCTCGACGTCCGCGGTGAGCTCACCGGGATCGAAGGTCAGGGTCGCGTGCAGCGGTAAACCGTTGGGGCCGAACCTATCCTGGATGCTCACCGTCTGCAGCTCGGTGAGCTGCCCGTCAGCATCTTGAACGTAGCCGACACTGAAGGCCGGTGCGCCCGGGATTTGGATCCGGACGCCATGCAGGTGGGTGCCGTCATCGAGGTGCACGGCACTCCACATCCAGTCCATGCTCCACCAATCGCGCACGCCCCAGGAGTGGTCGCGTTGTCCGGGAACGGAGTCGAAACGGTAGTCGGTCCCGTCGACGGTAACGGAACCCGAAACGGTGCAAGGGATTTCGTAGCGTGACGTCACGCGATATTGGTAGGGGCTGCCGTCGGTGGTCCAGACGAGGTGCATGGTTACCTCGACCGGATCTCCGGGCTCACCGCGCAACAACTCCGCGGGGTCGGCGTATGCGTGCCCGCGCGCCCGCAGGTCGACACGATAGGTCTGCAGCGGTGCGCTGACGACGTGACCCAGCTCGATGGCCTCGGTGCGCACCGCCCACGGGTCGTCGGGCAGCGGAACGTCGACATCGACGACGGCCACGGTCGGTACGCCGGGCCCGCACAGCAGCGCGTGCACCCACGCGGTCTGCTGATTCGCTATCCGGCCCAGACGGAACCAGCCGCCCAATCCCTGTGGCGCGTCGACGAAGTCGGCGTACCAGCTCTCACTCCACAGTGGTTCGTCGGTCGGTGCGTGGGCCAGTTCGTCGTCGTCCGACGGCCGCAGCGGCTCCGGTCGCGCAGCGGCCGGCAGTGTCGCCAGGGCGTCGGTGTCCAGCACGTGGTCGCAATGGCGCTGCAGCATCGTCATGAACAGCCGGTCGCCCCGCTCGGTGCGCTCCACCAGCATCGACGAGACGATCGCCATCATGACGCCGAAAAAGCTTTGCCCGCGGACACCTTCGGCGACCTCGGCCAGGCCGATCGGCGGTTCGGACCCCAGCGCCTGGTGATAGGTCCGCAGCAGGTCGTCGTAGTGTGTCCGGCGATCTTGCGTCGGCAGCGCACAGCCCAGGAAGTACGCCAGATCGGTCATCGCCGGACCCCAGGAGACCGTCTGCCAGTCGACCACGGTCAACGCCCGGTCGGCTCCGGCTGCCCCGAAAAGCAGGTTGTCCAAGCGGTAGTCGCCGTGGACGAGCCCCTGGATTCCGCCTCGGACAGCCTCCTGGTAGCCGTCGAACGCGGCCACCAGCCGGTCACAGACTGCACGGCAGTCGGCAGTGATCTGGTCGCCATAGCGCTCGACGAAGGCGGCGTACAGCGAAGCGATCATCGCTTGGTTCAATGGGGCGTCACGGTGCAGCCACGGCGCTTCGGCCAGCGCCGCGTCACCGAGCAGCGGCCCGTGCAGCCGTCCCAGCTCCCTGACCGCCAGCCGAGCTTGTTGCGTTGTGGCGCCAACGATCTCGTCGCCGACGACAGCGGGCCCGGCGTCACCGAGCAGCAGGTCGAACGCGCCGGTCGAGGCGTCGACCGCCGCGTGATAACAGGGGGCGACCGGCCCGTCGAGGCGTGGCGCGATGTCGCGGTAGAACCGGACCTCACGCTGGTAGAGGCCCAGCGTCTGGCCGGTTTGCCGGCTCATCGGATCGGTGGCCGCGACCTTCAGCACCACCGACTGCGGGCCGGCAGCCGCTGCATACGTCGGCACGACGCGGTAGCACTCGCTCATCTGGCCGGTACCGATACGCTCGACGGTGAAATCGGTGACGGTGCCGGCACCGATCGCCGCCGTCAGCCACGACGCGGTGAGATCGTCCGGTCTTTCGATGACGCGCTCGTTGTCGGGATCCATCTCGTTCACCGCACCAGCGAAAAGCCGTCCCAGACCAGCCGGCGGTGCTGGTGCGGATCGAACTCGACGCGACACTTGCGGTCGATCACCAGCACGGCTCGCTCGGTGTGCGTATAGGCCGGCCAGTCGTCGCCCGGCACACCGGTCTGGCTGAAAGACCGCCAGCGGCTTATGACTTCGTCGCTGACCCGCAGCGCATGTCTCCGGTCGGCGGCAGCGGTCAGCAGTGCGCCGAACGTGGTCCGGTAGATGTCGAAGACGGCGAGCAGTTCGGTCGCGTGCGTGGCACCGAAACCGGACCAGCGCAGGGTCCGCGGGGCGTAGTCGTAGCGGTAGAGATAGGTAGGGGCATGCGCGCCGTGCGCCTCGGCGATCTGCCAGGCGGCCGCGTTGAACGCGAAATCCCCGCCGAGTTGAATGCATGCCGACGGCTTGGGGTAATCCGGGTAGGCCGCGGTAATGCGTTCCCGGGTAGCCGGTTCCGTGTCGGCCAGCAGTTCGTCGATCATCGCCTTGTTGGTCGGCAGCATCTTGAGGAAGCGGGTGAACAACCGACCCTCTTCGGCGTTGGTGCCCACGATCAATGGCACCTGGTGGGATTGCCCGGACCGCATCGCCTCGACGGGTTCGAAGGGCAGGCAGTCGTCGCCGAAGGTGGGCCCAATGGGGAAGGCGCCCAACCGGTTCTGCATGCCTTGCTCGATCAGGCGGTGCTGGGCTTGCACCAGTTGAGCCGGGGTCGCCCGCATGAGCGCGCTGGCGGCATCGCGCGGGCGGGCGCCCAGCAGATCGGCAAAGCGTGCCGCGAACTCGGCGGCCGTCTCGCGGGGACGCACCATTCCCGCCGCCGGACTTTCCGAAATCGCCTGTGCAAAAAGTTCTTTCGCGGCCGGCACGGCCAGCAATGTAGCGGTGATGTGAGCGCCGGCGCTTTCCCCGAAAATGGTGACGTTGTCGGGGTCACCACCGAATTGGGCGATGTTGTCGCGGACCCACTGCAACGCCAGCACCAAGTCGCGCAGGTACAAGTTGCCGTCGAAGGTGGTGTCGGCTGTCGACAGCGACGACAGGTCCAGACAGCCCAGCGCACCCAACCGGTAGTTGACCGACACGTAGACGCAGCCGCGCCTGGCCAGCGCGGCGCCGTCGTATATCGGGGTGGCCGAGCTGCCCAGGATGTAGCCGCCGCCATGGATGAACACCATGACGGGTAGCGGTTCGGACACGGGGGCTTCGGGTGTGACGACGTTGAGGGTCAGGCAGTCCTCGCTCATCGGCTGATACCTGCCCACGCCGAGCATCGTGTAGCGACGTTGCTGGGGCGCGCAGTTGGTGAACCCGTGGCAGTGCCGTACACCGGACCAGGGCTGCGCCGGCTGCGGCGCCCGGAATCGCAACGGCCCCACCGGCGGCCTGGCGTAGGGGATGGATCGCCAGCGGTGCACGCCGTCGCGGGTGAAGCCTTCGACGATGCCGGTGGCTGTTCGTGCGCGGACGGTGCGCTCGTGCATAACCCGACGTTAGCGGATTCTCGGGGCACACCCGATGGGCAGCACCTTTAGCCACGCCGAGGCCGCTAGCCTGAATCGATGCGGATCGCCGTGCTGGTCGCAGTGCCATTGCTGGTTGCCGGGTGCTCGCACGACATCGGCAGCCGCCCGGAGCAGTCGCCGACCAGCACGCCGACGCCGGCGGGGTCGTCGGCGTCGTCGCTGACGAGCACACCGACAGCCGGGACGGCGCCACCGTCGGCCGCGTCGTCGGCACCGGCGGCCGGTGCCCCGATCTCGGCTGTAGTCGCCTGGATAGCAGCAGGCCGACCCGCCGACCCCGCGCACTATCACAGCGTGAGCCGCGACGGTGTCACCACCGACCTGGGCGACGACATCGCGTTTGCCGCCCAGTCCGGCAAAGCGTCGTGTCTGACCGACTCCAAGCACACTGGCAGCGCGCTGATCTGTCTGGTCAGCCTGTCCAATCCTCCGCCCCCTCCGGCTACCGCCTACGGCGAATGGAAACCCGGCTGGGTCGACTTCGAAGGGACGACAGCGCAGGTCGGAGCTGCCCGTGGCGATCCGGGTCCGTTCGTCAACGGCAACGGACCCGAGTTGGCGAACGGGGACTCATTGTCGTTCGGCGATTACCGCTGTCGTGCCGATCAAGCCGGGCTGTTCTGCGTGAACTACGCCCACCAGTCCGCGGTGCGGCTCAGCGCCGGCGGCGTCGAGCCGTTTGGTTGCCTGCGGTCGGTGCCGCCCCCGGATGGAGTGGGTACGGCCTTCAGCTGTTGACTACGGCATATCCGTGGCTCGCAGCAGTTCTGGGCCGACACCGCAACGACCGCGGTACTCAGGGATCCGGATCGAGTCGCCCTCGGTCGCCGGGTGATGCCGGCGCGACCGGTGCCCATGGCCATGCGAGCGTCGTTGTCGGCTTGACTCGGTAGTTGGGTACAGGGTTCATGCTTGAGCGGTGAGAACCAGCGAGGTCGCCACGCAGGCTCAGGTCAACGTTCAAACGCTGCGCTACTACGAGCGACGCGGTTTGCTCCCGGAACCCCGGCGGACCCGCTCGGGATACCGGGCGTACACGCCTGAGGCGGTACGGGTCGTGCGGTTCGTCAAGCGTGCACAGCAGCTTGGATTCACTCTCGATGACATCGAGGATCTCTTGCGTCTGGCCAAGGGTGGTCCCGACTCGTGCGACGAGGCGAGGGCGATGGCTCGCAGTCGGATCGGCGAGCTGCAGCAGCGCATCGAACAACTCGAGGGCATGCGTGATGCGCTGGTCCGCCTAGTGGATACCTGCGATCGGCCCCGTTCCAAGCGTGATTGCCCGATCTTGCAAGATATCGAAATAGCGGCCACCACAACGTCATCCGCTGCGAACTGAACCATGATGCGGATTGAACTGCTCACCTCGCCGGGATGCCCCAATGCCGCCGCAGCCAAGGCGACGATCACCGAATGCCTGACTTCGTTGGGCATCGACGTGCCGATAATCGACCGCGTCGGTAGCCATCCCTCGCCGACGGTGCTTGTCGACGGCGTCGACGTGATGCGTCCCGAGGCCGGACCACCTATCGGCAATTCGTGCAGACTCGACTTGCCCACGCCGTCCCGGGTTTTCGACGCACTGCGGGCCCACGCGCCCAGGACAACGGAATCTTGATGCCCGACCAGTTCGCGAATGCACCCGAGTCGCCGGCCACCGCCGCCCAGCAGCTCCCGCCGACAATCCGGGAACTACACCGAGCCGTACTGCGCTGCTTCCTCGATCACGGCCGATGTCACCGTGACGACTTACGCAGGACAGCCAATGCGCTGGGCGTCGAGCTCGACGACGCGTTGCACCGACTGGAATCCGACGACCTGGTGCACACCGCGGCTGACGGACACATCGAGGTCGCCTACCCCTTCTCGGGTAGGCCCACCACGCATACCGTCCACCTGACCGGGCACCCTCCGGTCGCAGCGATGTGCGCCATCGACGCGCTGGGCATCCCGCTGATGACCGGAAGCGACGGCGTCATCTACTCCGCCGATCCCGTCAGCCAAGCGCGGATACAGATTCGACGCCACGGTAGCGACTGGATATGGCAACCAGAGTCCGCCGTCGTGGTCATCAGCAGAACCGATTGCTGCGGAACCCTGGCCGACACTGCATGCGAGTCGATTACGTTCCACACCAACGCGCAGGACGCGCAAGCACACCGTGACAGCCATCCCGAGCTTCGTGGTGCCATCCTCGGCCAGGCCGACGCGATCGACGTCGCCGCCAGCGTATTCGGCTCCCTGCTCGCAGCTGACCAAACCACTTCGCCCGACTAGGGTGTGTCTCCCGATTCTGTGGCCGCTACGCGGGCATGGATGACTGCGCAGGCCAGTAGGACGCCGCCGAGGTAGGTGAGGGCGTATTTGTCATAGCGGGTTGCGACGCCGCGCCACTGCTTGAGCCGGTTGAAGCCTCGCTCGACGGTGTTGCGCAGCCCGTAGAGGGCGGCGTCGAATGCGGGCGGGCGACCGCCTGCTGATCCTTTGGCCTTACGTCGAGCGATCTGGTCTTTGCGTTCAGGAATTGTGTGTTTGACTCTCCTGGAACGCAATTCAGCACGCGTGCTCGGATGTGAATAGGCCTTATCGGCGAGCAATCGGAAGTTGCGGCCCGACACGTCCTTTCCCTTGCCGGCTGCGGCGTAGTCGTCGAGCAGCCGCACCAACTGAGGGTTGTCTCCGGCCTGTCCGGCAGTCAAGCGGACCGCCACCGGGGCTTGCCGCTGATCGGTCAGAGCGTGAATTTTCGTAGTGAGCCCGCCGCGCGAGCGGCCGATCGCATGATCGTCGGGCTCATCGGCAGATTTCTTGTAATTCGACAGAGCCCCCTTTTGCCAGCGTGTCAGACCGTGCGCCCGCGCAATGTTGATGTGCCCGAACGTTTGTCGAATCCACCGACAGTAGCTTCTCGACGTCGGCGACCACCGCGGCGCCGAGCCCGAATACCGCCCTAACCTGAGCGAACATCGCGTCGTAGGTGCCGTCCAAAGACCATCGATGATGGCGCTTCCACACCGTTTGCCACGGCCCGAAATCGGCCAGCAGGTCCCGCCAGGGGCTGCCAGTGCGAAATCGCCATGCGATCCCTTCCAGTATCAACCGGTGATCACCGAACCTGCCGCCCCGCTTGCCCTCATCCGATGGCATCAGCGATTCGACAGCCACCCAAAACTCATCAGAAATCACACCCATCCGCGTCATCAGCAAATCGTCGCCGGTCAACACCTATTAATTCGGGAGACACGCCCTAGCCGGCAGCGGCAAGTCCACCGGCCTGACCGGTTTCGGGGGCCAACGAGGCAACCCACCCTAGAGCCCGTCGTCATCGTCGGTGAGTACCTTCTCTGGGTGGTGGAAACTACTGGTTCGTGGCTGCCCGTAATCAAGATGCGGCGGCGGCAGCCACTCGGTGTCGCCGTTGGCACGTTTCCGCGTGATCCAACCCTTGTCGAGAAGTTTGTGGTCGGGTCCGCAGGCCAGGGTGAGTTGGTCGATGTCGGTGCGACCGGTGGTGGCCCACTCCCGCACATGATGGACCTCGCAGCGATACCCGGGCACGTCACAGCCCGGCGCCGTGCAGCCACGATCCTTCGCGTACAAGACAATTCGCTGTCCCGGTGACGCCAGGCGCTTACTGTGATACAGCGCCAGGGCTTTGCCGTCGTCGAAGATCGCCAGGTAATGATTCGCGTGACGGGCCAGACGGATCACATCTGACATCGGCAACAGGCTGCCACCGCCGGTCAGTCCCTTACCGGATGCCGATTCGAGGTCTTTGAGCGTGGTGGACACGATGATGCTGGCCGGTAAGCCGTTGTGCCGACCCAGATTCCCGCTGGCCAACAGCGCACGCAAGGCAGCGTTGAGACCGTCATGATTGCGCTGGGAGGTGCTGCGGGTGTCGCGCCGTGCCACCTCTTCGGCAGGCGGGCCATCGACCACCGGACTCTCGTCCTGCGGATTGCACATGCCCGGAGCGGCCAGTTTGGCCAGCACCGCCTCCAGCGTCGCGCGCGCCTCCGGAGCCAACCAGCCGCTAAGGCGCGACATTCCGTCAAGGCCTTGCCTGCCCAGTGTCAGCCCACGCCGCCGCGCCCTGTCCTCATCGGTGTAGTTGCCGTCCGGGTTGAGGCAGTCCATGAGCCGCTGAGCCAGCTTGGCCAGTTGCTCGGGTCCGAACTGGGTGGCCAGCCGGGCCAGATGAGCTTCGGCTTTCTCCCGTGTCGCGAAGTCCACCTCGGCGGGCAGGTGACGAAAGAAGTCGCGGATCACCCGGACGTGGCCCTCGCCGATATGGCCATCGCGCTGAGCGGCAGCGGTGGCGCTGAGCTGCGGCGCCAACGGCTCGCCGGTCAATGCACGGCGCGCACCGAGCTCGGCAGCCTCCGCCACCCGCCGGCCCGCCTCGGCCCGCGTGATCCGCAACCGGCCGGCCAACGCCGCCGGCAGTTTGCCGCCCAGCTCCTCCTCGCTGGCCTGTTCACCGATCTGGTTGATCAGGGCATGCTGGGCTGCCGGTAACCGGCGCGCCGCCCGTTCGAGCCTCTCGAGCACGCGCAACCGCTCCGGAGTCGTCAACGCCTCAAACGACAACTCAGTCAAGTCATCGATCGCATCGTCGAGCCGGTCGAGCACCGCCACCACCGGCTCGCGATCCGAACCCATGTTCGAATGCTACTTCAGGGCGCCGACAAACTTCCGGCACTGGGACGCCTGAAACCACTGTGACGCAGGTGATTTCAGTCGCTCGGCAACCCCCCGGAAGCCAACTCGAGCACGTGAATCTCCCCCGTGGCGCCGTCGACCTCGATGAGCGCACCGGGCTGCAGGAATCGCGTCGCGCCCTGGACGTCGACCACACAAGGGAAGCCGAACTCACGGGCCACGACGGCCGCGTGGGACATCGGGCCGCCGAGTTCGGTGACCACTGCCGCGGCGTAACAGAAGGCGGCGGTATAGCCGACATCGGTGACCTCGGCCACCAGGATCTCGCCCGGCAGCAGGTCGTCGATGGTTTCCGGACGCACGATCCGCACCCGGCCGCGGACCCGGCCACCGCAAACGCCGACTCCACGCAACGTGTCCCCCGCTCCCAATGCGGCCGACGACCCGGTCGATGGTTCCCAGCTCCCGCTGAACACGGTGGGCGGCACGACGGCGGTCAGCCTGCGTTGTTCGGCCCGCCGCCGGGCCACCAGCGCGGTGACATCATCGGGCAACGCGTCGAGCTCGTCGACCAGCAGATAGAACACGTCGTCGGGGGATTCCACGACACCGGCCGCGACCAGCCGGCGCCCATACTCACGCAGCAGAGCGCGCAGCACCCAAATCGCGCGGACCATCCTGTCGCGGCGGACTTCCCGATCCCGTAGCTGACGCGCCGCGAGCAGCGCAATGGCCTTGGCTCGCAACGGGATTACCGGATGCCGGGGCTCCGGTGCGGGCGGGGCGCTCAATGCCTTGGCAACCATCCGGACCAGCAGTTCCGGATTGTCGGCGTAGCTGGCTGACAGCATTTCGACCTCGGCAGGACCGCGATGGCCGATCAGCGAAAGCTCTTGCCGCACAAGGGCGTGAAACTGCGGCGCCGCCACCGCCAGCTTTTCCAGGCGCTCCCCAGGCTCGTCGAGCACTCGCATCACGGCGGGATCCCGCCCGGCCGCCGCCACCAGCCGCTGCACGGCTTCCACCGGACGCGCGCTGACCAATTGCGGCCCGGCCGCCGGCGCGGTGTCTCGGCCGCACAGAGCACGCAACAACACGTTGAAGGCGGCACACAGCATGAATGACCCCGAGGCCAAGACCCAGCCGTGAACCACGTGGTCCCGTGCCAGCAAGATCAAGCTCAGCAGCCGGCGGTCGTCCAGCTGCGAAATGTCGCGGGTCAGATGTTCCAGACGGTCGACGTCATCGAGATAGTCGCTGGTGTCACGCGGCGAGCCGGCGCTCAATCCGACCAGGTTGACGCCGAAAACCCCGATGTTGCGGATGGTGCGCAACAGCCTGCGGCCGCGGCGTGATTCCGACGGCGGGCGCTCCTCCCCGAAGATGGGAAGCGCCGCCATGCTGGGACCGAAGAATCCGCTGTTGCTGACGATCATCGCAGGTTTGGCGAACGGCACGGTCTCGGCCATGAAATATGCCGAGGTGATGGCCCCGTACAGTCTGTGGGCGAACACCGCCACCGTGCGCATCGCGATTTCGCGTTGGATCACCCCACCGGGCCGAAGCCGTTCGGCAATGCCCACCCCGCCGGCACGCAGTCCGCGTACGGTGACCGACGCCGACGACGGCGAGAACGGACCGGGCAGCGCCTCGGATAAGTTGGTGGCCAGGAACGTCGGAAACCGCGGATCGATCGGGGTGTCGAACTCGCCGTTAACGCCTTCGGGCCCAGCCAGTCTGGGAACAACTCCATCCTCGGCCGGGGTGTCGAGGGCCGGAAGGTCCTGGATCGTGGCCAGCCGCCAAGGCAGGGCGAACACCCGGCTGCCCACGGAGACCCGGCCCCGCACCGCCAGGACGAAATCTTGGACGGCCTCCTCGGCCGTCCACGCCGCTCGGAATCCCCACTCGTCGTGCAGCCGCGATGTGTCCATCGTCGGAACGCCTTGCAGCAGTTCGAGTTCGGCGAAGGATGGGACACGCTGCAGCACTGCGGAGGTAATCGGCAGAACTGGGCGGCCCAGTGCGGCGGCGATCTGGCGAAAAGTCGGCTGACCCGCATTGGCCAGGTTCACCGCACCACTGTCGGTACCCAGGATGGCCCGGATCAGCAGGCGCAGCACGTCGTCGACGTGGACAACCTGCACGACGGAATCGGCCGACAAGTCGGGGAACGCCGGCAGGGCCCACACCCGCCGCACCCAATTGTCGACGCTGCGGCCGACTATCAGTGCCGAACGCACGGCGACCCATTGGGCTCCGGACTCCGCCAGCATCTGCTCAACCCAGGCTTTGTGCCGGCCCTCCATGGAACTCGGTGCGACTTCGGCGTTCTCGGCGACTGGTGGTTCCCCAGCCCGGTAGACGTGGGCGGAGCTGGCGAAGACGATGCGCGCGGTTCCCGACATGCTCATCGCTTCCAAGATGTTGCGCGTGCCGTCGATATTGACCTGGTGGCTGAGGGGGCTGTCGGGCCCGGGGCTCCTGGCCCATGCGCAGTGCGCTACGACGTCGGCGCCGGTGATCGCGCGCCTGACCGCGGCCGCATCCCGGATGTCTGCTGTAACGAAATCGGCTGCGCTGGGCCAGCTCGCGGGTCGATGGCGGGCGATACCGACAACCTGGTGGCCTTGGCTGAGCAATCTGGCGGTAAGGCCCCGCCCGAGTACTCCGCCGGCCCCGGTGATCGCGACTTTCATCGAGCTGTTCGCCCCCACTGCATCGTCGCCGGTTCGCGCATGGCTATTCGTCGTCGTCCATGAATGCGACGTTGACCAGGTCGTCGAGGTCCATGTCGGCAATGTCTTTTTCGGTGGTCGCTGCCGACGTTGCCGCCTGACCGTTCACCTCGGTTTCCTGGGCCAAGGCCAGCAGCAGGTCCAGCACTCCCGCCTGTCGAAGGCGCTTGATCGGGATGGACGCCACCACGCGCTGCAGTTCGGCTTCACCGGGGGCGGTGACCGGGGCCTGCTGCGGCGCCGAGCCCAGAAGTTCGCGGTGCATGTAGCCGGCCAGCGCAGCGGAGTTGGGGTAATCGAAAATGAGCGTGGGCGAAAGCGCCAGACCGGTCGCGGATTTGAGCCTGTTGCGCATTTCGACCGCGGTCAGCGAATCGAAGCCCAACTCCTGGAACGCCCGGTCCGGGTCAATGGCTTCCGGGCTGGAATTACCCAGCACGGTCGCGATGTTAGACCGCACCAGGTCCAGCAGGACCGCGTGCTGCTCGTCTTCGGGCAAGCCATCCAGGCGTTGCAGCAGCGCGGATTTCGACTTGGCCGCGGCCAGTGAGTCGTCGACCTGGCGCCGCGTCGGCGCGTTGATCAGGTCGACGAACATCGGTGGCAGCGTGCCGCTATCGAACTTGACCCGCAACGCGGCAAAGTCGATGTGGGCGGGCAACATGAACGGTTCGTCGACGATCATGGCGGTGTCGAGCAATCCCAGTGCCTCCTCCGAGGACATCGCCACGATGCCGTCGCGGGCGAACCGCTTGAAGTCGACGCTCGCCAATCCGCCGGTCATGACACTGGCCTGATTCCACAGACCCCAACCCAGCGAGATTGCCGGCAGTCCGTGCGCCCGCCGGTGGACGGCCAGCCCGTCCAGGAACGAGTTGGCGGCCGCGTAGTTGGCCTGACCCGACGACCCCACCAGCCCGGCCATCGACGAAAACATCACGAAGGCCGACACATCCAGATCGCAGGTCAGCTCGTGCAGATTCCACGCCGCGTCGACCTTGGCCCGTAGCACCGGTTCCATCCGCTCCGGTGTCAGCGAGGTCACCACGGCGTCATCGAGCGCGCCGGCGGTGTGGATCACGGCCGACAGCGGGTGCTGGACCGGGATATCGGCAATCACCTTTGCCAACGCGGCCCGATCGGCGGCATCACAAGCGACCACATGCACCTGTGCGCCGGCCGCACCCAATTCGGCCACCAATTCCTCGGCCCCGGGTGCGTCCGGGCCGCGCCGGCTGACCAGGACCAGTTGACGGACCCCGTGACGAGTCACGACGTGGCGTGCCAACGCCGAGCCGGCCATGCCGGTCCCGCCGGTGATCAGCACCGTGCCGGCCGCCCACGCGTCCGGCATGGTCATCACCACCTTGCCGACGTGGCGTGCCTGGCTCAGGTACCGCAACGCCGCCGGCGCGCGACGCACGTCGAACGTCGTGACCGGCAACGGCCGCAGCACCTCGTCGTCGAACAGCGCGGCCAGCTCGGCAAGAATCTGCGCAATGCGGTCCGGTCCGGCCTCGAAGAGGTCGAAAGCTCGGTAGCGCACTCCCGGGTAACGCTGCGCGATCACTTCGGGTTCGCGGATGTCGGTCTTGCCCATCTCCAAAAACGCTCCGCCCGGGGCCACCAGACGCAGCGACGCATCCACGAAATCACCGGCCAGCGAGTCCAAGACCACGTCCACGCCGCGCCCACCGGTAGCGGAGCGGAACTTGTCCTCGAAGTCCAGGCTGCGCGAGTCGGAGATGTGGTCGTCGTCAAAGCCCATGGCCCGCAACGTGTCCCACTTGCCCTTGCTGGCGGTGGCGAATACCTCGAGACCCCAATGCCGGGCCAGCTGTACCGCCGCCATACCGACACCGCCGGTGGCGGCGTGCACCAGGATGCGTTGCCCCGGCTGCACGGACGCCAAATCGCGCAGCGCGTAATAGGCGGTGGCGAACACCACCGACGTGGTGGCCGCCGCGGTGTGCGACCAGCCCGCCGGGACCTTGACCAACAGCCTGCGGTCGGTGGTGGCGATCGTCCCGGTGCCTTCGGGGAACAAGCCCATGACTCGGTCGCCGACGGTGAAACCCCCATCGTCTGAGCCGGTTTCGAGGACAACACCGGACGCCTCGACACCCATCACCGCCTCGGGGTCGGGGTAGAGCCCCAGTGCGATCATGACGTCCCGGAAATTAGCTGCGATGGCCGACAACCGCACCCGGACGTGTCCGGACTGCAGCGGAGCGTCGGCGTCGGGAATCGGCTCCAACCGCAGGTTTTCGAACGTGCCGGCCGCGCTCATGCCCAACCGCCACGGCCCGTCGCCCGGGGGAACCAACAGAGCACCGACCGTGCGGCTGCCGTGGACGCGGGCAATGTACACCTGCCCACCACGCCACAACACCTGCGGCTCGCCGGCGGCCAATACCGCCGCAAGGGCCGATTCATCCAGGGCCGCATCGGTATCGACCAGCACGATACGTCCGGGATGCTCCGTCTGCGCCGAGCGCACCAGGCCCCAGATCGCCGCGCCAGCCAGGTCGGTGACGTCTTCGCCGGGCAGCGCGACAGCACCGCGCGTCGTCACCACCAATACCCCTGCGCCGTCGCGGGCGAGCCAGGACTGCAGCACGTCGAGCACCGAATTCGTGGCGGTGTAGACACCCGCCACCGCGTCACCGGCCACCGGCACGGATTCGAAGACCACCGTGGACGAGTCGCTGTCCGCCGTTGTTCCCCAGGCCACTACGGGCACCGGTTGCAGGGCGGCCGACGGCTGGGCCGACCAGTCCACCTGGAACAGCCGGTCGGGACCCGACCCGGATACCGCGGCTCGTAGCTGCTGATCGGTGACGGGCCGCGCCAGCATCGACGCGACCGACAGCACCGGCAATCCGAGCCCGTCGGCCAGCTCGATCGACACCCTGGACGGCCCCACCGGCGCGATGCGCGCCCGAACCGCCGACGCGCCGCCAGCATGCAGCGACACGCCTTGCCAGGAGAACGGAACGAGCACCGAGCCCTCGGCAACGCCGAAATCGTCGGCGCCGTCGGAGGCCAGAATTACTGCGTGCAACGCCGCATCCAGCATCACCGGATGAACTCCGAAGCCCGCGACCGACACCCCGGCGTCGGCGGGTAAGGCGACCTCGGCGAACACTTCATCGCCGCGTCGCCACATCGCGGTCAGCCCGCGGAACGCCGGGCCGTAGCCGTAGCCGCGCTCGGCCAACCGCTCGTACCCGTCGGCGACCTCCACCGGTACCGCGCCCACGGGTGGCCACGTCGCCAAATCGGTTGTCGGAGCAAAGGACCCGTTCGTCAGCATGCCCTCGGCATGCAACACCCAGCCGGCGCCGGCCTCCGCACGGGAGTACACCGACACCGCACGAGCGCCGGACTCGTCCGCACCGCCCACAATCACCTCAACCGCAACCGATGTCCCGGCAGGCAACACCAATGGCGCGGCGAGGGTCAACTCCTCGACCACTCCGCAGCCCACTTCGTCGCCGGCACGAATCGCCAACTCGACGAAGCCCGCTCCCGGGAAGATCACCACGCCGCCGACGGCATGATCGGCCAACCAGCCCTGCGCGCGCAGCGATAACCGCCCGGTCAGCACGACGCCGCCGGAGGTCGGCAACTCCACCACCGCGCCGAGCAGCGCATGCTCGCTGGCCTCTAGGCCCAGATCGGTGGCGTCGGCCGCAACGCCGTCACCGGACAGCCAGAACCGCCGCCGCTGGAACGCGTACGTCGGCAACTCGACGAAGTTCGCCTGCCCCACCACGGTGCGCCAATCCACGCTGACACCGGCGACGAACGCTTGAGCCACGGCGTTGACCAAAGTCGCCGGCTCGGGCCGATCCTTGCGCAGCGCGGAGATCGTGAGGATCCCGGTACCGGGCAGCGATTCTTCGATCGACGCGGTGAGGCCGCTGCCCGGCCCGACTTCGAAGAAGCGGGTGGCACCGGCCGATTGGGCGAATCGGACGCTGTCGGCGAACCGGACCGCTTCCCGAATGTGACGCTTCCAGTAGGCCGGAGAGCCGAAGTCGTCGGCGGCCGGCGCACCGGTGACATTGGAGATCACCGGAATCGCAGGTTGTCCGATGGCCAGGCCGCTTGCCACGGCGCCGAATTCGTCGATCATCGGGTCCATCAGCGGCGAGTGGAAGGCGTGCGAAACGGCCAGGCGATGTACCCGTCGGCCGTCAGCGCGCAACCGGTCGGCGACCGCGAGTACCGCATCTTCGGCGCCGGAAATCACCACGGAGGCAGGGCCGTTGACGGCGGCGACGCTGACGTCAGCGCCCAGCAGCGGCGCAACTTCTGCTTCGGTGGCCTGCACCGCGACCATCGCTCCGCCGGGCGGCAGGGCCTGCATGAACCGGCCGCGGGCGGCGACCAGAACCGCGGCGTTTTCCAGCGACAGGACACCGGCGACGTGTGCCGCCGAGATTTCACCGACCGAGTGGCCCATCACGAAGTCCGGGCGCATTTCCCAGGATTCCAGCAGCCGGTACAGCGCGACTTCCACCGCGAACAGCGCCGGCTGCGCGAACTCCGTTGTGTTCAAGAGGTTCTCGTCGTGGCCCCAGATGACTTCGCGCAGCGGGCGCAGCAGGTGACGGTCCAGTTCGGCGACGACGGTGTTGAACGCCTCGGCGAACACCGGATATCCGGCATGCAATCCCATTCCCATGCCCAGTAATTGGGAGCCTTGGCCGGGGAAGACGAACACCGTCTTGCCCGCCGGCACCGCGGTGCCCCGAACCACCGACACCGCCTCCCCGCCGGCCAGCTCGTCCAGCCCGGCCAGCAACCGGTCCCGATCCCCGCCGACCACCACCGCGCGATGCTCAAACGTCGAGCGCCCCGCCAACGTCCACCCCACATCGGCCACATCCAGCCCGTCATGGGCCCGCAGATACCCGGCCAACCGCGCCGCCTGCGCACCCAACGCCGCATCCGACTTCGCCGACACCACCCACGGCACCACCACCGGCCGCGGCCCGACCTCCCGGGACTGCTGAGCCGGCACCGCCTCGATAATCACATGCGCATTGGTGCCACTGATCCCGAACGACGACACCCCCGCCCGCCTGACATGCCCATCAGCCGACCACGACCGCGCCTCGGTCAACAACGACACCGCCCCCGCCGACCAATCCACATGCGGAGACGGCTCATCGACATGCAACGTCGCCGGCAACACCTCATGGCGCATCGCCAACACCATCTTGATCACCCCGGCAACCCCCGCCGCGGCCTGCGTGTGACCCATATTCGACTTGATCGACCCCAACCACAGCGGCTCACCACGCCCCTGCCCATAGGTCGCCAACAACGCCTGCGCCTCAATCGGATCCCCCAACGTGGTCCCGGTCCCATGACCCTCGACCACATCCACATCCGCCGCAGACAACCCCGCATTAGCCAACGCCGCCCGCACCACCCGCTGCTGCGACGGACCATTGGGCGCGGTCAACCCATTCGACGCCCCATCCTGATTCACCGCACAACCACGCACCACCGCCAGCACCGGATGCCCCAACCGCCGCGCATCCGAGAGCCGCTCCACCACCAACATTCCCCCGCCCTCGGAGAAGCCGGTGCCGTCGGCCGCGCCGGCGAATGCTTTGCAGCGCCCGTCCGGTGACAATCCGCGCCAGCGACTGAATTCCACGAAGATGTCGGGCGTGGCGTTGATGGTCACCCCGCCGGCCAGCGCCAGGTCACACTCACCCGAACGCAGCGACTGCACCGCCATATGCAACGCCACCAACGACGACGAACACGCCGTATCCACCGACACCGCCGGGCCCTCCAACCCCAGCACATAGGCCACCCGGCCGGAGGCCACACTCGACAGCTGGCCGGTCAGCCGGAAGCCTTCCACCGGTTCGGCCGCGAACATGCCATAGCCCTGGGTCATGACTCCGGCGAAGACGCCGGTGGCGCTACCGCGCAGGCTGCCGGGCTCGATTCCGGCTCGCTCCAAGGCTTCCCAGGACAACTCCAGGAACATGCGTTGCTGCGGGTCCATCGCCAGGGCCTCACTGGGGCCGACGCCGAAAAACGCCGGATCGAAGTCGCCGACCCGCTCCACGAAACCGCCGGTGCGGGTGTAGCAGGCGCCGGGCGTGTCAGGATCCGGGTTGAACAGCCCTGCGACGTCCCAGCCCCGGTCGTCGGGGAATTCGGACAGCACGTCACGGCCCTGAACCAGCATGTCCCACAGGTCATCTGGTGACTCGATCCCACCGGGGTAACGACATGCCATGCCCACGATGGCAATCGGGTCGTCACCCGCTGCGCGCACCGCCGATACGTGCTTGATCTCCTGCGGAACACCGGCAAGTTCGCTGCGAATGTAGCCGGCCAGGCCGTTGGGGGTCGGGTAGTCGAAGATGAGCGTGGGTGAAAGGGTAAGGCCGGTAGCAGATTTGAGCCGGTTGCGCATTTCGACCGCGGTCAGTGAGTCGAAGCCCAATTCCTGGAACGCCTTGTCGGCATCGACGGCCTCGGGTGCGATGTTGCCCAGGACCGTGGCGATGTGGGACCGCACCAAATCCAGCACCACGGCGTGCTGTTCGGCTTCGGGCAGGCCGTGCAGGCGATGCGCCAGCGCCGATTTCGACTTGGCGGCAGCCAGCGCGTCGTCGACCTGGCGTCTGGTCGGCGCGTTGACCAGATCGCTCAACATCGGCGGCACCGCCACCGCGTGGGCCCGCAGCGCGCTCAGGTCGATACGGGCGAGCGCCAGTAACGGCTGGTCGACGATCAGCGCGGTGTCGAACAATTCCATCGCCTCATCCGAGGACAGCGCCAGCACACCTTCGCGACCCAGCCGGGCACGGTCAGCGGCGCCCAGTCCGCCGGTCATGTCGCTGGTCTGCTCCCACAGGCCCCACCCCAGCGACATCGCCGGCAAGCCGTGGGCCCGCCGGTGCGCGGCCAACCCGTCCAGGAAGGTGTTGGCCGCCGCATAGTTGGCCTGACCCGACGACCCCACCAGCCCGGCCATCGACGAAAACATCACGAACGCAGCCACATCCAGGTCGCGGGTCAGCTCGTGTAAATTCCACGCCGCATCGACCTTGGCCCGCAGTACGGCATCGAGGCGCGCCGGTGTCAACGACGTAATCACCGCGTCGTCAAGCACACCGGCCGCATGGATCACGGCGGACAACGGGTGCTGCGCCGGGATGTCGGCGATCACCTCGGCCAGCGCGGCACGATCGGCGGCATCACGTGCCACCACCTCCACCTGCGCGCCGGCGGCAGCCAACTCGGTGACCAACTCCGCGGCCCCGGGGGCATCGGCACCGCGCCGGCTGAGCAACACCAGATGACGGACCCCATGGCGAGTCACTATGTGACGCGCCAAGACCGAGCCCGCCATGCCGGTTCCGCCGGTGATCACGACGGTGCCGGCAGCCCACGCGTCCGGCATGGTCATGACGACCTTGCCGGTATGGCGCGCCTGACTGAGGTACCGCAAGGCCGCCGGCGCCCGCCGGATATCGAACGTCGTCACCGGCAACGGCCGCAGCACCCCGGCGTCGAACAATGCGGCCAGTTCGAGCAGGTACTGGTGCATGCGGGGACGGCCGGGCTCGAAGAGGTCGAAGGCGCGGTAGCGCACGCCCGGATATTCCTGCGCGATCACGCCGGGGTCGCGGATGTCGGTCTTGCCCATCTCGAGGAACACCCCGCCGGGCCCCAGCAGGCGCAGCGACGCGTCGACGAATTCACCGGCCAGCGAGTCCAATACGACATCCATGCCGCGGCCGCCGGTGACCGCGCGGAATTTGTCCTCGAATTCCAGGCTGCGCGAGTCGGAGATGTGGTCGTCGTCAAAGCCCATGGCGCGCAAGGTGTCCCACTTGCCCTTGCTGGCGGTGGCGTACACCTCCAGACCCAGATGCCGGGCCAGCTGTACGGCCGCCATGCCGACCCCGCCGGTGGCGGCGTGCACGAGCACCCGCTGACCCGGTTGGACGTCGGCCAGGTGGACGAAGGCGTAGTACGCGGTGGTGAAGACGGCCGAGATGGCGGCGGCTTCGGCGTATGACCAGTCGGCGGGCATCGGCAGCAATAGCCGCACGTCGCCGGCCACCAGCGTGCCGCTGCCGTCGGGGAAGAAACCGTACACCGAGTCGCCGACGGCGAATTCGGTCGCTCCCGGGCCGACCTCGACGACGACGCCGGCGCCCTCGCCGCCGATCAAGGCATCGTGGGTGAACATGCCCAGGGTGATCATGATGTCGCGGAAGTTGGCGGCGATGGCGCGCAGGGCCACCCGAACCTGGCCCGGGCCCAACGGCGCGCCGGCGTTGGGAACCGGCTCCAGCCGCAGGTTCTCGAACGTGCCCGCACTGCTCAGACCCAGCCGCCACGGCCCGCCGGACGGCGGCACCAGGATGCCGTCAACGTCGCGGCTGGCGTGCACCCGCGGGGTGTAGGCCTGTCCGTTGCGCAGCAGCACCTGCGGTTCGCCGACCGCCAATGCTGTTGTTACCGCCGAATCACCAAGCGGCACATCGGAATCCACCAGGACCAGCCGACCGGGGTTTTCGGTTTGCGCCGACCGCACCAATCCCCACACCGCGGCCCCCGCCAGGTCGGTGACGTCCTCACCCGGCAGCGCCACGGCACCCCGGGTGGCGACCACCAGCACTCCGGAGTCATGATCGGCCAGCCACGATTGCACGGCTGCCAGCGCCCGGCCGGCGCTTTCGTGGGTCGCGGCCACCGGATCGTCAACAGCGACAACACATTCGAAGACGTCGTAGCACGCGGGTGCATCGGCGCTCGCGGCGGTCGCCGGTGACCAGACGACCTCGAATAGTCGGTCGGCACCCGCGCCGGACAACACGGCCCGCAGTTGCTGCTCGCTGACCGGTCGGGCCACCATCGCGGCGACCGACAGCACCGGCAAGCCGAGGTCGTCGGCAAGCTCGACCGACACCGCCGACGGTCCGGCCGGCGCGATCCGTACCCGCACCGCCGCTGCCCCGGTGGCGTGCAACGAAACCCCTTGCCAGGAGAACGGCAGAACCAGCTCGGCCTCTGGATTCGCTATCACCGCGGTGTGCAACGCCGCGTCCAGTAGCGCGGGGTGCACCCCGAACCCGGCCACGCCGCCGGCCGCCTCCGGCAACCTCACCTCGGCGAACAGCTCGTCACCGCGGGCCCACATCGCGGTCAACCCGCGAAACGCCGGACCATACCCGTAGCCGTATTCCGCCAGCCGCTGATAGCCGTCGGACACATCCACGGCGGCGGCACCTGCGGGCGGCCACACCGACAGGTCGGCCGCGGGCTCGACGGTCCCAGTACGCAACGTCCCCTCGGCGTGGCACACCCACACCGAACCGGCGTCGACGTCGGCGCGCGAATAGACGGAGACGCTGCGCTCGGAAGACTCCGCTGCGGCGCCGACCACCACCTGCACAGCGACCGATCCTGAAGCCGGAAGCAGCAACGGCGTCCGCAGGGTGAGCTCGTCGACCACGGGGCAACCGACTTCGTCGCCGGCGCGGATCGCCAATTCGACGACACCGGTGCCGGGGAACACCACGGCGCCCGACACGGCATGATCGGCCAACCAGGCCTGGGAGCTGACGGACAACCGGCCCGTCAAAACCACACCACCAGATGCCGGCAGTTCCACCACGGCGCCCAGCAATGCGTGTTGACCCGCTGTCAATCCCAAACCGGATGCGTCGGCCCCCATGCCCTCGCCCGAGAGCCAAAACCGGCGCTTCTCAAAGGCATACGTCGGCAGCTCGACGAAACCGGCCCCGTCAAGTACGCCACGCCAATCCACATGCACACCCGCGACGAAGGCGGAGGCGGCCGACAACAGGAACCTGTCGAGCCCGCCGTCCTCGCGGCCGAGGGTGGGGACGACGACGGGTTCGGAGTCAGCCATGCAGTGGTTGGCGGTGTCCTCGATACCGGCGATCAGCGCAGGGTGCGGGCTGGACTCGATGAATGTCCGGTACCCGTGTTCGCATGCGCTGCGCACCGCCTGGTCGAACTGCACGGTCTGGCGGATATTGCGGTACCAGTAGTCGGCGTCCAAACCTGCTGTGTCCACCCGGCTTCCGGTCACCGACGAGAAGAAGACGGTCCGCGAGGAACGCGGCTCGAGACCCGCAAGGGCGTCGGTGAGCTGGTCCCGGATGGCTTCGACATCCGCCGAGTGCGAGGCATAGTCCACCTCGATCCGACGGGTGCGCAGCTCACGGTCCGCGCAAACCTCGATCAGCTCCTCCAGCGCAGCCACCTCACCCGACACCACGACAGCCGAGCGGCCGTTGACCGCTGCGATGCTGATTCGAGTTCCGAAGGGCGCCAACAACTCCTGCGCCTGTTCGACGCCGCACGCCAGTAACACCATGCCGCCCGGACCGGCGAGCCCGGTCAGCAACGTGCTGCGCAGTGTGACCACCTTGGCGGCGTCGCGCAGCGACAACGCGCCGGCAACATACGCGGCGGCGATTTCGCCCTGGGAATGACCGATCACGGCGTCCGGACGCACGCCGATCGACTTCCACAACTCAGCAAGTGACACCATCACCGCAAACAGCACCGGCTGCACCACGTCCACCCGGTCGAGGCCGGGGGCGCCCGGAGCACCGCGCAGCACGTCGGTCAGCGACCAGTCGACGAATTCGGCGAACGCCTCGTCGCACTCCGCAATCTGCTGTGCGAATACCGGTGCAGTGTCAAGCAATTCGATGCCCATGCCGACCCACTGGGAGCCTTGGCCGGGGAAGACGAACACCGTCTTGCCCGCCGGCACCGCGGTGCCCCGAACCACCGACACCGCCTCCCCGCCGGCCAGCTCGTCCAGCCCGGCCAGCAACCGGTCCCGATCCCCGCCGACCACCACCGCGCGATGCTCAAACGTCGAGCGCCCCGCCAACGTCCACCCCACATCGGCCACATCCAGCCCGTCATGGGCCCGCAGATACCCGGCCAACCGCGCCGCCTGCGCACCCAACGCCGCATCCGACTTCGCCGACACCACCCACGGCACCACCACCGGCCGCGGCCCGACCTCCCGGGACTGCTGAGCCGGCACCGCCTCGATAATCACATGCGCATTGGTGCCACTGATCCCGAACGACGACACCCCCGCCCGCCTGACATGCCCATCAGCCGACCACGACCGCGCCTCGGTCAACAACGACACCGCCCCCGCCGACCAATCCACATGCGGAGACGGCTCATCGACATGCAACGTCGCCGGCAACACCTCATGGCGCATCGCCAACACCATCTTGATCACCCCGGCAACCCCCGCCGCGGCCTGCGTGTGACCCATATTCGACTTGATCGACCCCAACCACAGCGGCTCACCACGCCCCTGCCCATAGGTCGCCAACAACGCCTGCGCCTCAATCGGATCCCCCAACGTGGTCCCGGTCCCATGACCCTCGACCACATCCACATCCGCCGCAGACAACCCCGCATTAGCCAACGCCGCCCGCACCACCCGCTGCTGCGACGGACCATTGGGCGCGGTCAACCCATTCGACGCCCCATCCTGATTCACCGCACAACCACGCACCACCGCCAGCACCGGATGCCCCAACCGCCGCGCATCCGAGAGCCGCTCCACCACCAAGATGGCGCCGCCCTCGGACCAGCCGACGCCGTCGGCCGCGCCCGCGTAGGCCTTGCAGCGCCCGTCCGGCGCCAGCCCCCGGTGCCGGCTGAATTCCACGAAGACCGTCGGGGTGGCGTTGACGGTGGCGCCGCCGGCCAGCGCCAGGTCACACTCACCCGAACGCAGCGACTGCACCGCCATATGCAACGCCACCAACGACGACGAACACGCCGTATCCACCGACACCGCCGGGCCCTCCAACCCCAGCACATACGACACCCGGCCGGAGGCGACGCTGGAGGTCATGCCGGTCAACCGGTAGCCCTCGATCTCCTCGGCGAACATGCCGTAGCCCTGGACGATGAGCCCGGCGAAGACGCCGGTGGCACTGCCGCGCAACCGGGTCGGATCGATCCCGGCTCGCTCCAGCGCCTCCCACGACAGCTCCAGCAGCATCCGGTGCTGCGGGTCCATCGCCAGCGCTTCGCTGGGGGCAATGCCGAAAAACGCCGGATCGAAATCGGCGACGCCGTCGACGAAGCCGCCGGTGCTCGCATACGACTTATGGGGTGTGTCGGGATCCGGGTCGAACAGGCCGGCCAGGTCCCAGCCGCGGTCCGTGGGGAACTCGGACATCACGTCGCGGCCGTCGGCGACCATCTGCCACAGGGCCTCCGGGGTGTCGACCCCGCCGGGGAAGCGGCACGACATCCCGACGATCGCGATCGGCTCGCTCGACCGCTCCAGCAACGCGCGGTTGGTCCGCTTCAGGCGTTCAACCTGGACCAACGCTTTCCGCAGTGCTTCGGTTGCATGCTGGAGTTGATCAACCATTACTAACCTCGCCTAACCCTCGCCTCACCCCTGGTCGTCGCCGACCGGGTGCGGCATTATCGCCGAATCACGGAAGTCGTTGCACGAATCGGCCTCGCCGTTTCGCCGACCAGCGTCGCTTTTTCGACCGGCGTCGTGCTGCGTTCCGACCGAAGAATGTCGCTGGTGAGTATCGCCAACTGCGGCAGGATTTCAAAACGTCCGATACTCCCAGGTATGCGCGGGCGGGCCGGGTGCCCTGGAAGCCTTGGAAGCCATTCTGGGCGAGCAACCGCGGCCGCTTGCATACCTGGGTACACCGAGCCCGCCGTCCATGGCGCGACTTTACCCGGTTCGCCGGTGCCCTAACGGCTAGACACCCACCCTGCGCCAGCCGTCGGCGGCCCTGGCCGCCCGGAGCAGCCCGTCGCACAGCTCACGCAATTCGGCCGCGCCGGCACCCTCGTCGAGCGCGATGGCGACATCCTCCGCTGCGCACCGCACCTGGTAGATGCGATCCGACAGGTCGGCCGCTTCGTCGGCCGTCAACACCACCGCGTCGGCGGGCAGGGCCGCTGCGGCCCCGGCGTCACCCCGGGTCATCATGGCTCGCTGCTCATAGGCCCGCTGCCGGCACGACTGCCGGCAGTATTGGCGGCGGCGGCCCATTCCGGCATCAGTCACGTCACGTCCACACCAGCGGCATGGCTGGGGACGGGCACGTTGACGTCGGGCCGGGCTCACGCCTGCCGACTTTAGTCCGCTCGGGTCCCTGATCCCGGTATCATCAATGTTCGCGAATGGTCGCGTCGCGCGCTGAGCACCAGCCCGGGAACTACGCAGCCGTCGGCGACGTTCGCTAAAGCGGAGAGAATCACCATCCGGAGCCAACCAGCTCAACGAGTCCAGAGGAGTAGCGTCGATGGCTGATCGTGTCTTGAGAGGCAGTCGTCTGGGAGCCGTGAGCTACGAGACCGACCGCAATCACGACCTGGCGCCGCGGCAGATCGCGCGGTACCGCACCGAGAACGGCGAGGAGTTCGAGGTTCCGTTCGCCGACGACGCCGAGATCCCCGGCACCTGGCTGTGCCGCAACGGCATGGAAGGCACCCTGATCGAGGGCGACCTGCCCGAACCGAAAAAGGTCAAGCCCCCGCGCACGCACTGGGACATGCTGCTGGAGCGTCGCTCCGTCGAAGAGCTCGAAGAGCTGCTCAAGGAACGCCTCGAAATAATCCGGTCGCGTCGGCGCGGCTGATCCGGACGCTATCCGGCCGGTTGAGAGCGGTCGTGTGCACGGCCGGCTCGACCGCGGTCACGTCTGCCCTCAATACCCCATCGGGTGACTTTGAAAAGCGCCTCGCGAATGTTGGATCCGCTCATCTTTGACACGCCGATCTCGCGTTCGGTGAAGGTGATCGGAACTTCGACGACGACGAACCCGCTGTTCACGGTGCGCCAGGTCATTTCTATCTGGAAGCAATAGCCCTTGGAGTCGACGCTGTCGAGATCGATCGTCTCGAGCACTTCGCGGCGGTAAGCGCGATAGCCGGCGGTGATGTCATGGACCCCGACCCCCAATGCGAGCCGCGAATAGGTGTTGGCCGTCTTGGACAGCGCCAGGCGCCGCCACGGCCAGTTACGCACCGTCCCCCCGGGCACGTAGCGTGAACCGATGGCCAGATCGGCCCCCGCGCCGACGGCGTCCAGCAGTCGGTGCAGCTGTTCGGGCGCGTGGCTGCCGTCGGCGTCCATTTCGACAAGCACCGCGTACTCCCGGCTGAGGCCCCAGGCGAACCCTTCCAGGTAGGCCGCCCCCAGACCATTCTTGACGGTGCGGTGCAAAACATGGGTACAGCCCGGGTCGGCCTGCGCCAGCTCGTCGGCGAGTTCACCGGTGCCGTCAGGGCTGTTGTCGTCGATGATCAGCACGTGTACGTCGGGGCAGGCTTCCTTGACCCGCCGATGTATCAGCGGCAGGTTCTCCCGCTCGTTGTACGTCGGAATGATCACCAGGACACGCTGGCCGAGACGATTGCCCGGCACCTCGGCCGCAGGTTGGCCGCTGGTCATGTAGCTCCTTCAGGTCGCCCGAACTCGTGGTGGCCGCCCGCGTCGGGCGGAGTGTCTTGCGCGGTCTGCGGGCCGCCCCCGGATTCGTTCCGGAGCGCCGCTTCCGAGTCGTCGCCGTCGTCCGGGGGTCCGTCGGACTCGCCAGCGCCACGCGGGTGCCCGGACAACCGACGCCTGGGACGTCTTAGCCGCGGGAACCACCCATTGTGCCGTATCGCGACCAGAATGATCGTGCCCGCCGCCCCGACCAGAATCCACTGCACTAGCGGAGCCCAGCGAGTTGCCGGCGTCAGCCTGGTCTTCAGCCGCACCTGGGTGTCCAGATAGGCGGGCTCGAAGAAGTCGGTACGGACCAGTTCTGCGCCGTCCGGGGCGATCACCGCGCTGATGCCGGTGGTACCGGCGACCACGACGTAGCGGTCGTGCTCGACGGCCCGGACCTTGCCGAATGCCAGCTGCTGCTCACTCATCGTCTGGTTGAAGGTGGCATTGTTGCTGGGCACCGTCAGCAGCTGCGCGCCATCGAGCACCGCCTTTCGCGGGGCCCGATCGAAGATCACCTCCCAGCAGGTGGACACCCCGACCGGCACACCGGCGATGCGCACCACCCCGGAACTGGTGCCGGGCACGAAATTACCGGCGCGGCTGGCGTATCCGGAAAGGTGGCGGAAAAGCCACGGCATGGGCAGGTACTCGCCGAATGGCTGCACGATTTCCTTGTCGTGGCGGTCGGCGGGTCCGGTGCCGGGGTTCCAGACGATCACCGTGTTGGTGAATGCCGGGTCCCCTTGCAGTCGGCCCGGCGCGTCGAGCACGGTACCGACCAGGATCGGCGCGCCGATCGCCGCCGCCGCCTGGGATATCTGCTGGGCAGCGTCGGGGTTGACGAACGGATCGATGTCCGACGAATCCTCGGGCCAGACGACGAATTGCGGTCGCGGGGCGCTGCCCGCACGGACATCCTCGGCCAGTCGCAGGGTCTCCTGCACGTGGTTGTCCAGGACCGCTCGCCGCTGCGCATTGAAATCCAGACCCAAACGCGGCACATTGCCCTGAACAACCGCGACGGTGACTGCCGGTTCGCCGTCCGCTCCCGCGCCGGCGTGGCGCACCTGCGGCCACACGATGACAGCGGCGAACAACACCAGGCAGATGCACGCGCCGGGCAACACCACCGCCGGCGGCGCGGCCGTTTCGGCCGACCCGGTCTTGCCGCCGGTCCGCCACCACTTCTCGATTTCCAGCGCGATTGCGGTCAAACTGCAGCCCACCAGCACGATCCCTGCGGACAGCAGCGCGACACCTCCCAGCTGAACCAACGGCAGCAGCGGACCCTCGGCCTGACCGAAAGCCACCGATCCCCAGGGAAAGCCACCGAACGGCATGATCGACTTCAGCCACTCCTGCGCCGCCCACAGCACCGCAAACCAGATCGGCCAGCCGGGCAGCCCCCGTACTACGACGGCCAATAACCCGAAAAGACCCGGGAACAGCGCGGACAGCGTCGCCAACACCAGCCAGGGCATCGGTCCCACCAGCGAGCCGATCCATGGCAACAACGGCACGTAGAACGCCAGACCGAACAGGAAGCCGTAGCCCAGCCCGCCTACCGGCGTAGTTGCCCGGTGCGTCAGCACCCAGGTCAGCAGCGCCACCGCGACGATGGCCGCCCACCACCAGTTAATCGGCGGGAAGCTGGCATACAGCAACAAGCCGGCCCCGACACAGACCAGCAGGCGCGGCAGACGCGGCCGGACTGCGGCCCACAGCCGCGGTAGCCGCGTCGCCGCCTCGGTGCCCATCACCGACATGCGCCGACGGGCGGCGGCACTGAGCCGAGTGGTCGCGGTCGAAGCGCCGGCGTCGTGCGAGGAGTCTGGCGCATCGGCGGGATTGGCGGGCATGTCGGCGTCAGGCACCTCAACCGCCGGATCGATCTCGCCGCGATCGAGGTTCGGCGCCTTGCGGCCGGGCCATCCCCTAGCCATAGATGACCGCACCCCGATGCACGGTTTGACGGCAGCGCGGCAAAACATCCCGCGGACCCAGCCGCGGCAGCGCCGGCACCCGGGACCGCGGGTCGGTAGACCAACGCTGAACGGCGTCGCGCGGCGCATTGACGTCCAGGACGTCGACGTCCCACACGGCGTACGAGGCCGGCGCGCCCGGCACCAAGGTGCCGGACTGCCCGTCGCGGACACCGCCGGCCCGCCAACCTCCGCGGGTTGCCGCAGCGAACGCCGCCCGCGCCGACACGGCGCTGCCTGCCGTGCGGTGATTGACCGCCGCCCGCACACTCGCCCACGGGTCGAAGCCGGTTACAGGCGCGTCGGAACCAAGGGCGAGGGGCACGCCTTGGGATGCTAACAGCGCAAGCGGGTTGAGCCGGCCACCTCGATCCGGGCCGAGGCGCTGGGCGTACATGCCGTCGACGCCGCCCCAGAGGGCGTCGAAATTGGGCTGCACGCTGGCAATGACCCCCCACGACCCCAACTTGGCGGCCTGCTCGGCGGTGACCATCTCCACATGCTCCAGACGGTGTCCGCAGCGAGCGACCGCGACCACGCCGAGCTCGTCCACGACCCGTTCGAGTGCGCCGACAACCGCCGACACCGCGGCATCACCGATGACGTGGAAACCGGCCGTCACCGCGGCCTCGGTGCATGCCCGCAGGTGCGCTTCGACGGCGTCGGGGTCGAGGTGGCAGGTTCCGGTGCAACCGGGCGCGTCCGCGTAAGGGTGGTGCAGCCAGGCCGTGCGCGAGCCGAGAGCGCCGTCGATGAACAGGTCACCGGCCAACCCGCGGGCGCCGGTCTGCTCCATCAGTGCCCGCGCCTGAGTCGGTGTGGTCACTGCCTCGCCCCAGTAGCCGGTCACTTCGACGCCGTGCTGCAGAGCGCGCAGCGCCAGCCAGTCGTCCAGCCCGCCGATCTCGGGACCGGCGCATTCGTGCACGGCAACGACTCCCGAGGCGGCCAGCGCCTGCAGCGCCGCGGTCCGGGCTTCGGCCAGCTGCGCGTCGGTCAGCAAGTCGCGGGCCGCGGCTCGGGCCAGGTGGTGCGCGTCGCCGGTCAACGGCTGCTGTGCGGCGAAACCCGCGGCGGCCGGCAGTTGGGGGACCAGCCGCCGCAACGCCGACGAGGCCAGCGCCGAATGCACGTCGACCCGGGCCAGGTAAGCGGGCCGGCCGTCGAGCACGGCGTCCAGGTCCGCGGTGCTGGGCGCGGCTTTTTCGGGCCAGGCCGACTCGTCCCAGCCGTGTCCCCAGATCAGCCGGCCGGGGTTTGCCGCGGCGTAGTCGCCAACCATACGCAGGCATTGCGCGCGTGAGGTCGCGGAGCGTAAGTCCAGTCCGCTGAGCGTCAGACCGGTCGCGCTCAGGTGGATGTGGCTGTCGACGAATCCCGGCGCGACGAATGCGCCGTCGAGGTCCTGCACTTCGACATCCGGGAACTGGTCGTGCGCGACATCGTCGCTGCCCAGCCATGCCACGGTGTCGCCGCGCACCACCATGGCGGTGGCGTCGGGGTGGGTCGGGCTATAGATCCGGCCGTTGACCAGGAGCTTGGAGGGAATCTGCGTCACACCGCAAAATTACGTGGGAAGTCCAACACCTTGGTCTGACCTAGCTCTGACCTAGGTCCGGATCGGGCCTTGATCGGGAATGCGGGCTTGCGGCAAGGTCGGTGGTTCCCCGTCGATGACGTCGATGACCTCCCCATCAATGAAGTCGCGCTGGTCGGGTTGCTCGCGGCGGGTGAACGCGCCGGCCATGCCCGCGGCCGCGGTCGCCGTCAACGGCACGCGCCGCAGGATCCCGCGCAGTGCGATCGCGGTCAGCCCCGGGCCGGCGGCCGTCCGAATCGGCGGCGCCAGGAGCAACAACCCCACAGCGGTGCTGACCAGCCCGGGAACCAGGACCAAACCGGTGGCCAGGGCGACGAGCGCGCCGTCGCTCAGCGCGCTGCGCGGTTCCTGCACGCCGGACCGCCACTGCATGAAGTGCCGCCCGAGCTGCCACCCGCCCATCGGAGCCCAAAGCACCAACCCCAGAACGAAGGTGGCCAACAGCACCACCAGGGCCCAGCCGAAGCCGATGACCGCCGCCAATCCGATGAAGGCCATGAGCTCGACGACGGCGTAAATGAGAAGCAGCCGACCTAGCATGTGAAGCCAACGTCTGCGGGCCACGCCCGAGTTCCGCGCGCGGTCGCGTCACGGCTGCAGTTAGATGACGCTATGACCACGATTGACATCGACACCCCGGCCGGTCCGATCGACGCGCTGCTGAGCCTTCCCGTCGGAGAGGGCCCATGGCCGGGCGTGGTGGTGGTGCACGATGCGATCGGCTACGCCCCCGATAATGAGGCGACTTCCCGGCGGATCGCGGAGGCGGGCTACCTGGCGCTGACGCCGAATATGTACGCCCGGGGCGGCCGCGCCCGCTGCATCACCCGAGTCTTTCGCGAGTTGCTGACCAGACGAGGCCGCGCCCTCGACGACATTTTGGCTGCCCGTGATCACCTGCTGGGCATGGCCGAATGTTCCGGCCGGGTGGGCATCGCGGGCTTCTGCATGGGTGGCGGGTTCGCGCTCGTTTTGTCGCCCAGGGGCTTTGGCGCCTCGGCGCCGTTTTACGGCACACCACTGCCCCGCCATCTCAGCGAGACTCTCGACGGGGCGTGCCCGATTGTGGCGAGTTTCGGTGGCCGCGACCCGCTCGGTGTGGGCGCGGCCAACCGCCTGCGCACCGTGACCCAGGACAAGGGGATCACCGCCGACATCAAGGTCTACCCCGGCGCCGGGCACAGCTTCGCCAACAAACTTCCCGGCCAGCAGCTGATTCGGATCGCGGGATTCGGCTACAACGAAGCCGCGACCGAGGATGCGTGGCGCCGGGTGTTCGCGTTCTTCGGCGAGCACCTGACTCGCAGCACTTAAGCCACCGGCTGCCCGTCTAGCAACGGTCGCGTCCGCACTTTCCCGGCCACCAAGTTCGGGAAACACATCGGCCCGACGTAAACGTCGGCGATCAGAGCGGGGCGGTCGCTATGGCTGAGATCGTCGATAAATCGCTACCCCGCGCACCAGAATGCATGAATCGAAGGCCGCAGAACGCCGAACATATCGCCCAGGAGCTTTCACAGTCACATCGTTGGAACTGATATCGATTGTTCCGTCCGGTGCCGCGGAAACGCACCTTTGCCGGCCGGCGTCTCGTCAGCAGAGCACCGTCCCGGCAGTTGCCGCGTCCAGCACGGGTACGCGCCAGCTCGCGGGCGGCATCGGCACCCGGATGCCGGTGCCGAATTCATCGCCTAAAGTCATCAAACCGCCGGGTTCGACCAGGCCCTCCGTGTGTGCAGCGCCGGCAAACCCTATGGTGCCGGCGCCCCGCTCGGAAGCCGGCATTGGCCACTGCCCCGCAGCCCCGTCAACGGTCACCGTCGAAACCAGCTGCGCGCGCGGATCTACGCCAGCAACGCCCAACGGCGACGCCGTCACGCTCTCGACCGCCACCGCTGCCACCGGCGCACCCGCCACACCCGCGATCGGCGCGGCAGCAGCCCCAGCTGTAGCGCCCAGACCGGGGGCAGCACCGCCGATCAAAGCTCCGGCCCCAGCCAACGATCCCGCCGCAAGTCCAAACAAATTGCCAATAATCTGCGTGACCACATCGACGATCGCGCCGACAGGCAACAAGACGGGGAGCGCGAGGAGAATCCCGATTGCAAGAAACTCGACCGCAATCGCAACTTGAGGAAGTGCCAAATAATATACAAAAGTGAAAGTCGTTCCAAATTCCAAGGTTAAGAACAGATATGCGATAGCGCCCACCGGAAGCGCAATAATAAAGAGCTGAAGAAATATTAGGCCGACAACTACTGGGATAAAAGCTATATCGAGCAATAGGGCCAACAAGAACTCTAATATCATTTTTGGCACCAGCAATACAAGTTCGAATAGAATCTGCACCCACGGGTTGAGGCGAGGGCTTGGGCGGTGGTGGCGGCCGGGTCGATGGCCGCGCCGACGCCGGGTTTGACAATCAGCGGTGCCGGCGGAATGTGTGGAACCGAGGCCAACGCCGCCGCAGCGACCGCCTCATAGACGCCCATCGTGGTCGCCGCCTGAATCCACATCCGCACATAATCGGCCTCGTTCAGCGCGATCGGGATGGTATTGATCCCAAAGAAATTCGTCGCCACCAACACCGCATGGGCGGCATGATTGGCAGCCAACTCACCCAACGTCGGCATCGCCGCCAACGCACTGACATAAGCCGCCGCGGCACTGTCATGGGCCGCCGCCGCGGCACTCTCGGCACTGGCCTGCATCAACCACGCCACATACGGCATATGAGCACCCACCACAAAGCTCAGCGCTGGGCCCCTGCCACGCCCCAACCCCCATCCTCGCCACCACCACGCTCAGCTCGTCAGCCACCGACGCATACTGCGCACTCATCGACGACCATCCCGCAGCAGCCGCCACCAACGACACCGGCCCCGGACCCGCACACAACAACGCCGAATGCACCTCCGGCGGCGAACCCAGCCACACCGCAGCAGTCACACCCCCATAAACCCATCCGACACCGCCGCCAAAACCTCAGGAACCACAGTTCACCTTGAGTTCCAGGCCGACGTTGTTTTCCATGCCGCCGCGTAGCTTGCTGACGAAGTTGAAGACCTTGCCGACAATGCCGTACCGCTTGCCGATCGCGTCATAGACGGTGCCCGTCTGCGAGTCGTCAAGGATGGCCGCGGTGCCCTCGACGGCCTCGCTCTTGGGACGCCCACGCACGTCGCAGATGGCCAGCTCTACTCGCGGGGTATTGCGGATCCGCTTGACCTTCCACGCCTTTTTCTCGGTGATGACCAGCAGCCGGTCACCGCGGTCCTTGTCCAAGGCGGCCCAGATCGGCGTCGGCTTCGGCCGGCCGTCCTTGGTGAAGGTGGTGAGCAGGATGTATCGCGCTTTGGCAAGGTCGGCGAAGGTGGGCGTCACGGTGTCAACCTAGCGCTGAGCAGACGCAGTGTCGCACCCGAATGGTCATTCGGATGCGATTCCGCGTCTGCTGGCGGAGCTCTTGCCCCATGTTCACGGAACCACGCGATCCTGTCTGACGTCGACGATCACGTCACCGGAGAAACCCCGGGTCGAGCCGGGCTGAACCTGGACCGACCTATCCGCTCCGCTGTAATCCCGGACGGTCAGCGCGACAGCAACTTTCGCACCCGTCACGACCGCCAGAATGTTGCGCATGGGCAGTCCCTGCGACGGGGTGCCCTCGCCGACCAGGCTCATCTGCGCCGAGCCCAGCACCCACGGGTACGGCTCGAAACACGTACGGTCTACCAGTTCGGTCAGGGGTTCCGGGCAGCCCATTTCCCAGTGCGCACCTGTCGCCGGGACCGACGGCGAGACGGGATCGTCGGCCGGGACGGCCCATGCCGGTACGGGCTTCGATCCAAGGACACCAAAGGCCAGGGCGGCAGCCATGGTAACGCAGACAAGGCGTGTCGTCATCGGATGGCTCAGCCCTCCAAATCGCCTTCGGTTTCCAGCAAGACCTGGCGTAACCCGTCGAGAGTATCCGGTTGCGGCTGGGCCCACATGCCACGTCCGGCCGCCTCCAGCAGGCGTTCGGCCATGCCGTGCAGCGCCCACGGATTGGATTCCGCCATGAACTTCCGGTTCTCCGGATCGAGCACGTAGCGCTCGGTGAGTTCCTCGTACATCCAGTCGGCCATCACCCCGGCGGTGGCGTCGTAGCCGAATAAGTAGTCCACGGTGGCCGCCATCTCGAAGGCGCCCTTGTAGCCATGGCGGCGCATGGCGGCCATCCACCGGGGGTTGACCACCCTGGCCCGAAACACCCGGGCGGTCTCCTCCGACAGCGTGCGGGTGCGGATGGCGTCCGGCCGGGTGTTGTCACCGATGTAGGCGGCCGGCGCTTGGCCGGTCAGCGCGCGCACGGTGGCCACCATGCCGCCGTGGTATTGGAAATAGTCGTCGGAATCGGCGATGTCGTGTTCGCGGGTGTCGGTGTTCTTGGCGGCCACCGCGATCCGCCGGTACTGGCGGTTCATGTCGTCGACGGCTTCCCGGCCGTCGAGGTCGCGCCCATAGGCGAAGCCGCCCCAGGCGGTGTACACCTGGGCCAAGTCCGCGTCGTCGCGCCAATTGCGGCTGTCGATCAGCTGCAGCATCCCGGCACCATACGTTCCCGGCTTGGAGCCGAAAATCCTTGTGGTGGAGCGACGTTGGTCGCCGTGCTGGGCGAGGTCGGCCTGGGCGTGGGCGCGCACAAAGTTGGCGTCGACGGGCTCGTCGAGGTCGGCGACCAACCGGACCGCGTCGTCGAGCATCGTCACCACGTGCGGGAAGGCGTCTCGGAAGAACCCGGAGATGCGTACCGTCACGTCGATGCGGGGCCGTCCCAGCTCGGCCAGCGGAATAGCGGTGAGATCCACCACGCGCCGCGACGCTTCGTCCCAGACCGGCCGAACACCCAGCAGGGCGAGCACTTCGGCGATGTCGTCGCCGGCGGTGCGCATCGCCGAGGTGCCCCACACCGACAGGCCCACCGATTGCGGCCACCGGCCATGGTCGTCGCGGTAACGGGCCAGCAGCGAATCAGCTAGGGCCACACCGGCTTCCCAGGCCAGCCGGGACGGCACGGCCTTGGGATCGACGGAGTAGAAGTTGCGACCGGTGGGCAACACGTTGATCAGACCGCGCAGCGGTGACCCCGACGGGCCGGCCGGGATGAAGCGGCCGTCCAATGCCCGCAACACCTGCTCGATTTCGGAAGCGGTGCCGGCCAGGCGCGGCACCACTTCGGTAGCGGCGAACCGTAGTACCGCCGCGACCTCGGCGTTGTCCGTGAGATGGTTCGCGGCGGCCGGGTCCCAGCCGGTGGCTTGCAGCGCGGCCACAAGCTTCCGGGCAGCGGCCTCGGCCCGGTCGACCGAGGTGCGTTCGTCGGTGCCGTCGTCGGCCAGCCCGAGCGCCTGTCGCAGGCCGGGGATCGCCTGCGCGCCGCCGAACAGCTGGCGAGCCCGCAGGATGGCCAGCACCAGGTCGAGTTCCTGTTCGCCTGCCGGCTGTTGCCCAAGGATGTGCAGGCCGTCGCGGATCTGGACGTCCTTGATCTCACACAGCCAGCCGTCGACGTGCAACAGCATGTCGTCGAACGAGTCTTCCGGCGGCCGCACGGTCAGCCCAAGATCGTGGTCCATCTTGGCGGCCCGGATCAGCGTCCAGATCTGCTGGCGAATGGCCGGCAGCTTGCCCGGATCCAGTGCGGCCACGGTGGCATGCTCGTCGAGCAGTTGCTCCAAACGCGCGATGTCACCGTACGTTTCGGCGCGGGCCATGGGTGGGATCAGGTGGTCGACGAGAACGGCGTGCGCGCGCCTTTTCGCCTGGGTGCCCTCGCCGGGATCGTTGACCAGGAACGGGTAGATCAGCGGCAGGTTGCCCAGCGCGGCGTCGGATCCGCAGGACGCCGACATACCTGATGTCTTTCCCGGAAGCCACTCCAGGTTTCCGTGTTTGCCCAGGTGTACCACGGCGTGCGCGTTGAAGCCTTCTGGAAAGCCTGAGTCCAGCCAGCGGTAGGCGGCCAGATAGTGGTGGCTGGGCGGCAAATCCGGGTCGTGGTAGATCGCGACGGGGTTGTCTCCGAAGCCGCGCGGCGGCTGCACCATCAGCATGAGATTGCCGGATCGTATACCGGCAATGACGATTTCGCCGTCGGGATCATTGGCGCGGTCGACGAACAACTCCCCCGGCGGCGGCCCCCAATGCCGGGTCACGGTGTCGGCCAGTTCGGCCGGCAGGGTGGCGAACCAATCCCGATAGTCCTTGGCGGACAACCGAATCGGGTTGCCGGCCAGCTGGCCCTCGGTGAGCCAGTCAGGGTCTTGGCCGCCGCGCTCGATGAGCGCGTGGATCAGGGCATCTCCGTCGCCTGGTCCATCTTCGGGGACGCCCGGCAGCTCGCCCACCTGATAACCGTGCTCGCGCATCGCCTGCAGCAAGGTGACCGCGCTGGCCGGGGTGTCCAGGCCGACCGCGTTACCGATGCGGGCGTGTTTGGTCGGGTAGGCGGAGAACACCAGGGCCACCCGCTTGTCGGCGGGAGCCACGTACCTCAGCCGCGCGTGCCGGACGGCCAGCCCGGCGACTCGCGCGCAGCGCTCGGGATCTGCGACGTAGGAGATCAGTCCGTCGTCGTCAATCTCCTTGAACGAGAACGGGACTGTGATGATGCGGCCGTCGAACTCGGGCACAGCCACCTGGCTGGCGACGTCGAGGGGGCTCATCCCGTCGTTGTTGTCACGCCACTGGTCCCGCGGGCTGGTCAAGCAGAGCCCCTGCAGGATCGGGATATCCAGTGCGGCAAGGTGTTCGACGCTCCAGCTGTCATCGTCGCCGCCGGCTGAGGCGGTGGCGGGCTTGACTCCCCCGGCGGCCAGCACGGTGACCACCATGGCGTCGGCGTCTTTCAGCCTGTCCAGTAGCGCCTGCTCGGCGGTGCGCAGCGACGCGCAAAAGACCGGCAGCGCCCGGCCACCGGCGTCTTCGATCGCCCGGCACAGCGCCT
Source organism: Mycobacterium pseudokansasii (assembly GCF_900566075.1). Lineage (NCBI taxonomy): Bacteria > Bacillati > Actinomycetota > Actinomycetes > Mycobacteriales > Mycobacteriaceae > Mycobacterium > Mycobacterium pseudokansasii. Next base: position 3,480,952 of record NZ_UPHU01000001.1, read on the forward strand.
CGACATATCCGGTGTTTCCGGCCAGGTGTTGCGCGCGGTAGTACAGCACCGCGATCGTCGGGCCGTCGATCTTGGAGGCGTCAGCGCGCGCCAATTCACCCCAGGTCGGGGTGACAACGGGGGGTGTGAACCCGTAGCCCGTCATCAGCACCGTGTCCGACAGAAAGGCGTACAGCTGCCGCAGGTTGTCCACTCCGCCGTGGGCCAGATAGATGTGCGCCTGCACTGCCGTGCCGGCCGCAACCGTGGACAGGTCGGTCAACTCGGCGTCGGCGGCCTGCTCACCGCTGACCAGCACGGCCGGCGCACCGCTGGCGATCACCGCGTCGATGCCGCTCTGCCAGGCGCGGTAGCCACCCAGTATCCGTACCACCACGATCGAGACACCGGCCAGCAACCCGGGCAGCTCGTGGTCCGACAGCCGCGACGGGTTGGCCCACCGATAGTTCTTGCCGCTGGAGCGCGCGCTGATCAGGTCGGTGTCGGACGTCGACAACAGCAGGACGGTCGGCTCGGCCACCCACCATTCGTACCGCAATGCCGTGGGACCGTCCCGTTGTGGGTCGGCTAAGCCGGTTGGATGTCTGGGTGTTGGCGGAAGACCAGTGGGTGCCGCTGGCCGATCTCGCCATATCGGTCATTGAGCTATTCGATAACGGTCCCGCCCTTCCCCAGGTAAACCGGCTTGGCCCAACAGTTTTCCGCCTGAACCGCCGGTTCCGCCGCAAGGCCGCCGCTGAGGCGCTGGGCGGCGTGATCCGTGCTGCTGACGTTGTTGCGGCGCAAGGCATTACCTGCCTCCTACCGCTAAACAGTTGCATCCCGTTCGTGCTACCGGTAGCGGCGCTGTTACCGACTGCGTCGTCCGCGCGCGGCTGGTCACGACCGTCGGGTCGCACCCGGATCTTGATCATTGACCCAGCCCGTGCTCGGGCCCGCGCTCGGTCGATACGACGGCGGTGGAGCACGACCGGGGTACGCGGCTCCCCCAGCTCGACTGGGCCGGGAGGAAAATGCCGGAACAGCCAGAACGCGGGCCGCAACCGGCGTACTCTCGGGACACTCGTCATTCGCGTTCCGTCAATTCGCCGATGGGTCTACGACGTGGCAGGAGGATAGCGATGTCATATCTGACGGCGTTTTTCCGAGTTACTGGCATCAGCGGCAACGGATCTGTCCGCCATCGGCTCGGCGCTGACCGAAGCCAACACAGCGGCAGCGGCCCCCATCACAACCATGGTGCCCGCCGCTGCCGATGAGATCAGCAGCCATCACCGCGCTGTTCGCCAACCACGCGCGGGCCTATCAGGTGCTCAGCCGCCAAGCGAACGCGTTTCACGCCCAGTTTGTCGAGGCGTTGAGTGCCGCGAGCGCCTCGTATGCCACCGCCGAAGCGGCCAACGCGTCGCCGTTGGAAGCCGTGGTTCAAAACCTTCTGGGTGTTATCAATGCACCGACCAACGCATTACTGGGGCGCCCGTTGATCGGTGACGGCGCTACCGGGACCGCAACCAACCCCAACGGCGGGGCCGGTGGCTTGCTGTTCGGCAACGGCGGCGGTGGTTATTCCCAACCGGCAAGCTCGACCGCCCCCGGCGGCGCCGGCGGTGCGGCAGGACTGATCGGCAACGGCGGCCGCGGCGGGACCGGTGGGGCCGGCGCGGCCAGGGGGGCCGGCGGCCAGGGCTGTCTTCGGCACGGCCGGCAACGCCGGCAATGCCGGCGCCAGCGGGTGGTTCTAGGTCCGACCAAGAGCTCCCGGGCCCGGTGTTTCCGATCAGGCGGTGCGCACGTCGAAATCGGCAAGTCGCGGCTGCCGCAACAGCTCGCGGTGAGTCTCCGGTGTCCACGGGAACAGCTCCGGCAGGCCGTCCTTGCCCAAGTACCAACTGCTGCAGCCGGTAACCCAAACCGTCTGCGGCATCGCGGCTTTCATGTCTTCGTTGTAGTGCTTGGTGGCGGCTTCGGTCGGTGCGGCGGCGCTGAGGCGGCCGGCGCGAAGCTGCTCGATCCACCACATCGCGTAGTCGGCCTGGTCCTCGGCGACGGGTACCAGTGACTGATTTCCGATCGGCGAATGCGGGCCCATCAACATGAACATGTTCGGGAAACCGGGCACCGCGACCGACCGGTAGGCCATCGGGCCGTCGGCCCAGGCCTCGTCCAAGGTGAGCCCGCCCGCACCGATCACTTCCATCGGTCGCACGTAGGCCCGCGCGTCAAAGCCGGTGGCATAGACCAATAGGTCCAACTCGTGCAGCGTGCCTTCGGCGGTGACGACGCCGCGGGGCTCGATGTGGTCAATCGGGTCGATGATCACCTCGACCCCGGGCTGCTGCACGGACCGGTAGAAGCGGCCCGAGATAACCAACCGCTTGCACATCGGCTGATACGTCGGAGTGAGCTTGGCCCGCAACTGCGGGTCGGGTACCGAAAGCCGCAAGTTCCATCGACACAGGTGGGTGGCCAGGTCGCGGGCGAAGCCCGGGCGGATCGGCGCGCGACCGAAGAACCCGCTCACGTACCAGCCCCAGAAGCGGTAGGGCAATTCGTTCAGCTTTGGCCAGCGGCGCAGCGTTGCCTTGGTCAACGCCGAGTAGCGAGGATTGGGCACGGGGGCGATCCACTGTGCGGTGCGCTGAAAGACCTTCAGCCCGCGCACCTTACCGCCCAGCTCCGAGGTGATCTGGGCACCCGTCGAGCCGGTGCCTATCAGCCCGATCCGCTTGTCCGGCAACGAGACGCAGTGATCCCAGCGCGACGAATGGAACGACGGCCCGGCGAACGTGTCGCGGCCGGGGATATCCGGGTATCGGGGCACCCGCAAAAATCCGGTCGCGGTGACCAGGACGTCGAACGCTTCCACACCGGTGGCGGTGGTGACCCGCCACTGCCCATCGTCGTATCGCGCACTGGTCACGTCGGTGCCGAACCGGATGTGGGGGCGGATGGCCCGTTCGTCGGCGACCTGGCGGAAATACGCCTGTATCTCCGCACCCGGCGGCAGCCAGCGCGACCAGTTGGGGTTGGGCCGGAAGGAATAGGAGTAGTAGCGCGACGGCACGTCGCACGTCAGCCCGGGATAGGTGTTGTCGCGCCAGGTGCCACCGACGTCGTCGGCTTTTTCGAAGATGGTGAAGGAGTCGATGCCCGCTTCCTGCAGCTTGATCGCCATGCACATGCCTGACATTCCGGCACCGATGATCGCCACCTTCACCGGACGTTGCTGAGTCATGCCGACCACCCGACCCTTCGCTGACCTGCACGCTACGCCGATCGGGTTCGAGTGGGGCACTAGAGTAGGCGGCTACTCGAATTTCGCGGTGTCGAGGAACCCCTTCCCGCGCTATGCATGTCGCGGGCCGGCCGCCACCTCGTGATGGCTCAGCGGGCCACTATCGAGGCGACCCGAGCCGCCACCGCGGCGGCCACCGATAGCGGTGCGCCGCCCGTTGCCGGCTGGTAGCGATCGGCCACCGGGTCGTAGCCGGCGCCGGCGATCGAGCCGTGATCGGCCGCCAATTCCACCAGCTCCACCGGCCAGCCGATCCGTTCGAGGGAGGCGGCGAAGTCCCGGCTGACGCCCACCGGCACCGCATCATCTGCCAGGCCGTGCAACAACGTGAATGGCGTACCGACGTGGTCGGCGGACAACCGGCCGACGACGAGCCGGCCCGAAATCGGATCCGGGGCTGTGAAGGAACCGGCTAAGCAAACAGTATGTGCCAGAACAACATTGAAGTGCTCGGCATCGAGGGTGAGGGCCGCCGCGGCCGCGCCCCCTAACGACCACCCGACGAGCACAATGTCAGCACCACCGACACGTTTCCGGGTGTATTCCAGCGAGCCCAGCAGATCCGCGCGCCCGCCATCGTCGGCATGGGAATTCCAGTCCGGCGCCACGACGGCGGCACCGTGACCGGCCAGCAATCCGGCGAGCGGCCGGACGGCGGCACGGGCATCGGTCTGCATTCCGTGCCACAGCAGGATCGTCGGGTGGGCCGCATGGCCGAAAACGTCGGCCCGGCGCCCCGGGGCGTACTCCACCGTCCGCACAGATCCGGGTGTGCCCGAATGGTTCGGATTCAAACCACATCAGTCACATGGGCAGCTGTCTGGGCGGCTATCCATGAATCCCCAACGCGATAGCACCTGCGCTAGCACGCCAAATTGGTCCGGCACGGATCACGTAGCGTGAGCCCATGGCCCGAGCCCGCGACACCGATGCGTGCCCGGGCGCGCTGCAGGTGCACCAGGCCGCCGACGGTGCGTTGGTGCGAGTTCGGCTGCCCGGTGGCCGCATTGCCGCGGCGCAATTGGGCGTGCTGGCCGAGGCATCAACCCGTTTCGGCTCGGGAACGCTGGAGCTGACATCGCGCGGCAATGTGCAGTTGCGCGGCATCACCGAGGTGGCAACGGTCGCCTCGGCGATCGCCGAGGCGGGCCTGTTGCCGTCGGCGACGCATGAACGGGTCCGCAATATCGTCGCCTCACCACTATCGGGGCGAGCGGGTGGAAACACCGACGTCCGGGACTGGGTCGACGAGCTGGACGCCGCGATCTGCGCCGAGCCTCGGCTCGCCGGCCTGGGCGGCCGGTTCTGGTTCAGTCTCGACGACGGCCGCGGCGACGTCTCGGGTCTTGCTGCCGACGTCGGTGTCCACGTCTATGACGACGGCTGCGCCCTGACGCTGGCCGGCCGGGACACCGGGATGCGGGTCAGCGATGTCACCGCAACGCTGGTCCGAATGGCGCGGCGGTTCACCGAGATCCGCGGAAAATATTGGCGCATCACGGAATTAGCTGACCTCGACGCCCTGCTGCCCGGCACGCGACCGGGTGCAGCCTTCCCGCCCGTCACTACCCCGCCGGTGGGCTGGATAGCCCAGGACGACGGCCGCGTCACGGTGGGCGCCGCCGTCCCGCTGGGGGTATTGCCCGCCCGGGTCGCCGAGTACGTGGCCGCGATCGAGGCCCCGCTGGTGGTCACGCCGTGGCGATCCTTGCTGTTCTGCGATCTCGACGAAGCCGTTGCCGACACCGTGCTGCGGGTGCTGGCGCCGCTGGGCCTGGTGTTCGACGAGAACTCGCCGTGGCTTCGGGTCAGCGCGTGCACCGGCAGCCCCGGCTGTGCGCGCTCGGTCGCCGACGTCCGGGCCGACGCGGCCGATGCCCTGGACGCGGACACCGTCGTGCACCGGCATTTCGTCGGCTGCGAACGGGCTTGCGGCAGCCCGCTGACCGGTGAGGTGCTGGTCGCCACCGGGGACGGATACCGAGCGCTTCGAAACCATGACGTCTTAGGGTGAGCGAGTGCTCGACTACATCCGCGACGCGGCCGAGATCTACCGTCGGTCGTTCGCGACCATCCACGCCGAAGCCGACCTGGACCGATTCCCCTCCGACGTGGCGCGCGTGGTAGTCCGGTTGATCCACACCTGCGGGCAAGTCGACGTCGCCGAACACGTGGCCTACACCGGCGACGTGGTGGCCCGGGTCCGTGCCGCCCTGCGGGATGGCGCGCCGGTGCTGTGCGATTCCTCGATGGTGGCCGCCGGGATCACCACCGCGCGGCTGCCCGCTAACAACCAGGTGGTGTCCCTGGTTGCGGATCCGGGGGCGGCCGAGCTGGCCGCACGTCGGCAAACCACCCGCTCGGCGGCCGGTGTGGAGCTATGGGCCGACCGGATGGCCGGCGCCGTCATGGCAATCGGCAACGCGCCCACTGCTCTGTTCCGGTTGCTGGAATTGGTCGACGACGGGGTCGCGGCGCCGGTGGCGGTGCTGGGCGGGCCGGTCGGCTTTGTCGGTTCGGCCCAGTCCAAACAGGAGCTCATCGAGCGACCACGCGGCATGTCGTATCTGGTGGTACGAGGCCGCCGCGGCGGCAGCGCCATGGCCGCCGCGGCCGTCAACGCGATAGCCACCGAGAGCGAATGACGCGCCGCGGCACGTTGTGGGGGGTTGGGCTCGGGCCCGGCGACCCGGAGTTGGTGACGGTCAAGGCCGCACGGGTGATCGGCGAGGCGGATGTAGTGGCGTATCACAGCGCCCGCCATGGCCGCAGCATCGCCCGTGGTATCGCCGAGCCGTATCTGCGAGCGGGACAGATCGAAGAGCACCTGGTGTATCCGGTGACCACCGAGACCACCGGGCATCCCGGCGGTTATGCCGGCGCGCTGGAGGACTTCTATGTGCAGGCCACCGCACGCATCGCCGCCCACCTCAACGCCGGACGCAACGTGGCGCTGCTCGCCGAGGGAGACCCGCTGTTCTACAGCTCGTACATGCATTTGCACACCCGGCTGACTCGGCGGTTCAATGCCGTGATCGTTCCGGGGGTGACATCGGTGAGCGCCGCCTCGGCGGCCATCGCGACCCCACTGGTGGCCGGCGACGAGGTGTTGTCGGTGCTGCCGGGGACGTTGCCGGTTGCCGAATTGACCCGCCGGCTCGCCGACGCCGACGCCGCCGTCGTGCTCAAGCTCGGCCGTTCGTATCACACTGTGCGGGAAGCACTTTCGGCGACCGGCCAACTTGACGACGCGTTTTACGTGGAGCGGGCCAGCACCGCGGGGCAACGGGTGCTGCCGGCCGCCGACGTCGATGAGGCCAGCGTGCCGTATTTCTCGCTGGCGATGCTGCCCGGAGGCCGGCGGCGCGCATCAGTCGTCGGTTCGGTGTCGGTGGTGGGCCTGGGCCCCGGCGGCATCGACTGGATGACGCCGCAGAGCCGCCGCGAACTGGCCATGGCGACCGACCTGATCGGCTACCGCGGCTACCTGAACCGCGTTCCGGTGCGTGACGGGCAACGGTGCCACCCTAGCGACAATACCGACGAGCCCGCCCGCGCCCGGCTGGCCTGCTCGCTGGCCGAACAGGGACACGCCGTGGCGGTGGTGTCGTCGGGCGATCCGGGCGTGTTCGCCATGGCCACCGCCGTGCTGGAAGAGGCGAAGCAGTGGCCCGATGTGCAGATCCGGGTGATTCCGGCGATGACCGCCGCCCAGGCGGTGGCCAGCCGGGTCGGGGCTCCGCTGGGCCACGACTATGCGGTGATCTCGCTGTCCGACCGGCTCAAGCCGTGGGAGGTGATCGCCGCCCGCCTTACCGCCGCGGCCGCCGCCGATCTGGTGCTGGCCATCTACAACCCCGCCTCTAAGACGCGCATCTGGCAGGTCGGCGCGATGCGGGACTTGCTGCTCGAGCATCGTGAGCCGGGCACGCCGGTGGTGGTCGGCCGCGACGTGTCGGGCCCTGAGGAAGATGTTCGGGTGGTACGACTGGCTGACCTGAACCCCGCCGATATCGACATGCGCTGCCTGCTGATCATCGGCTCGTCCCAAACCCAGTGGCACTCATCCGATTCCGGTGACCGGGTATTCACGCCGCGGCGCTACCCGACCTGAAATCCGTTAAGGGCGCGGCGCCGTCGGCTCGCCCTGGCCCGCGACACTGCGGTCAGGTGCCCGACACGCCGATGGCGGGCGCAGTGACTGCGGTCTCGATGACCAACTACGGCGCGGTCCGATCGCCTACTGCCCCGCTTGGCGGGTTGGCGTGATCAGCGCCCACGAGCGGTTTAGGGGTCGCCGCGTCTGCGGGCTCGCCTAACAGCAGGGAACGAACCAGACGGCGCGGGCCGAACGGCCGCAGCATGTAGCTGGCCGGACGCGTGCGCACCCGTTGCGGCCACCAGAACCAGCGCCCGAGCAGGGCCGCGATCGATGGCGTCATCAGTGAGCGCACGACCAAGGTGTCGAACAACAGGCCCAGACCGATGGTGCTGCCGGCCTGGCCGATGGAGCGCAGGTCACTGGCGACCATCGACATCATGGTGAAGGCGAACACCAGGCCCGCGGCGGTGACGACCCCGCCCGTTTCGCCCATCGACCGGATGATGCCGGTCCTCAGCCCGGCGCCGATTTCCTCCTGAAATCGCGAGACGAGCAGCAGGTTGTAGTCGGATCCGACGGCCAACAGGATGATCAACCCGAACACCGGCGCGATCCAGTTCAGCTCCAGGCCGAAGATGTGTTGCCACACCAGTACGGACAGCCCGAAGGCCGCGCCCAGCGAGAGCAAGACCGTGCCGACGATCACCAGCGAGGCGACCAAGGCCCGGGTGATGATCACCATGACCACGAATATCAGTGTCAGAGCAGCGATTCCGACGATCATGAGGTCGTATTTCGAGCCGGTCTGGATATCGTTGTACACCGCCGCCGTGCCGGTCAGATAGAACTTGGCGTTGGTCAGCGGTGTGCCCTTCACGGCTTCGTGCGCAGCGTTGAGTTCCGGCTTGACGCCGGCAATCCCTTTGGGAGTTGCCGGGTCCGCGTCATGGGTGATGATGAACCGCGCGGCCTTACCGTCCGGGGACAGGAAGAGCTTCAGACCGCGTTGGAAGTCGGGATTGTCGAACGCTTCCGGCGGCAGATAGAAATAGTCGTCGGACTTCGAGGAGTCGAAGGCCTGGCCCATCGCGCTCGCGGTGTCGGTCATCCGAGACATTTGGCCGACCAGGCCTTCGAAGCTGCTGTGCAAGGTCAGCAGCGTTTCCTGCATGGATCGCGCGACATCGATAATCGGCGGGAACTCGGCGAGCATGCGGGGCAGTAACGCGTCGACATTGTTCATGTCCTTGAGCAGCGTGTGCATGTTCTCGCTGAACTTGTCCACGCCGTCGATCGCCTCGAATACCGACTTCGCCGCCCAGCACACGGGAATGTTGAAGCAGTGCTGCTCCCAATACAAATAACCGCGCAGCGGCCGCGCGAAATCGTCGAAGTCCGCTAAGTGGTCTCGCATCTCGTCCAGCGTGGCCTTCATGTCGTTCATGTCGCCGACCATGCGATGAGTCGTGTTGCTCAGCTGCCCGAGCAAGCCGTACATCCGTTCCATCGAGCCGACCATGACGCCAAGGTCGTCGCTCATCTTGAGCATATCGGCCATCCGGTCCCTCATGAATTGCAGATTCTCTTGGATCGGAATGGCCTGCATACTGATTTGAAAAGGGATCGACGTGTGCTCGATCGGACTCCCCAGCGGCCTGGTAATGCTTTGTATTCGCTCGATACCGGGCGTACGGAAGATGTTCTTGGCGATACGGTCCAGGATGATCATGTCGCTGGAATTCCGCATGTCGTGGTCGGCCTCGACCATGAGAATGTCGGGATTCATTCTGGAAGGGCTGAAATGACGCTCTGCCGCGGCGAATCCGACGTTCGACGGCAGGTGGGGAGGTATGTAGTAGCGATCGTTGTAGCTGATCTTCATGCCCGGCACCACGAGCATGCCCACCAACGCGATGAGCAGCGAGGCCACGAAGATCGGACCCGGCCAGCGGACGGTTGCGGTGCCGATCCGCCGCCACCCCCGCGTCTTGATCATCCGCTTGGGATCGAGCAGACCGAACCGGCTGGCCACGGCGACGACGGCCGGCGCCACCGTCAGCGCTCCCGCGATCACGATCAGCAGTCCCAGCGCGGACGGAATGCCCAGCGCCCTGAAATAAGCGAGTCGCGCGAAATGCAGACAGAAACTCGCCCCGGCAATCGTCAACCCCGAGCCCAAAATGACGTGATAGGTTCCGCGAAACATCGTGTAATAGGCCGTCTCCCGGTCTTCACCGGCCTGACGCGCCTCCTGATAACGTCCGATGAGAAATATCGCGTAATCCGTTCCCGCCGCAATGGCCAGGGACGACAGCATGGCGACCACGAACGTCGAAAAACCCAGCAGGTCGTTGTAACCGAGAATCGCAATGACTCCCCTAGCCGTCAGCATCTCGAGGAAGACCATAAAGAGCACCAGCAGCACGGTGCTGACGGAGCGATAGACAATCGCGAGCATGATCATGATGACCAAGCCCGTCACGCCCATCATCTTGAACATGCTTTTGTCGGCGGCCTCGTTCATGTCGGTGGTGAGCGCTGCCGGACCGGTGACGTAGGCCTTGATTCCTGCGGGCGGGTGCGACTCGTCGACGATCTTGCGAACGGCGTCGACGGACTCGTTGCCCAGCGTGCTGCCCTGGTCGCCGGCCGTATTGATCTGCGCATATGCGGCTTTGCCATCGCTGCTCTGAGCACCGGCGGCGGTGACGGGGTCTCCCCACAAGTCCTGCAGATGCTGCACGTGTTTGTGGTCGGCCTGCAGCTTTTTCACCAGGCCGTCGTAATAGCGATGCGCTTCGTTGCCGAGCGGTTTATCGCTTTCCAGGACAAGCATGACGATGCTATCGGAATCGAATTCCTGGAACGTCTTGCCCATGTGTTTGGCGGCGATCATCGCCGGTGCATCTTGCGGCGACATGGTCACCGCGTGTGATCTCGCGACGAATTCGATCCACGGCACCAGAACGTTCACGGCGATGGTCAGCAGGAGCCAGGCGAGAATGATCGGCACGGCGAACGTGCGGACCGCCCGCATGAATCTCGGGCGGGTGTCGTCGTGGGCTTTCATGCGGCCTTCACCAAACAGAACGTCTGGGCGTGGTGTCCGCTGGACGATTGTTCGTCCTTGACGACGCCGTTGACGGTGATGCGGCACCCGATGCTGTCGCTATTGCCCTGCGCCACAACGTTGGCGATCACGGCCGGTAGCGTCGTCGTCATCGTGTACGTCCAGGGCAGGCTGGTGAAGTTCGCTTGTTCGGGCTGGGTCTCCTTGTTCAGATAGCTCACGCTTCCGGCAGTGCCGGCGGGCCCGAAAACCTCATAGGTCACGTGTTTGGTGTTGATCGACTCGATCACGCCAGAGTTGCTGCCCGTCCAGGTAAAGATCGGGTCGGAGCCGAAAACGCCGCGGAGCCTGTCCACGGCTATGCCTCCGGCGGCAAGCGCGATGACGACAACAAGCGGTATCCAACCTCGCTTGAGAAAGGTGAGCACTGAAGTTCCCCTCCGCTCATCGCCATGCCGGTCGGTACGTAGTCCACGCCCTGGCCGCCGCGTGGACTAGGGCCGTTGGACCCGGGCGGCGGTGGTCGTTGGGCACACGAACTGCGGTTGCCTGATCACCTTTATACCATACCCCCTATGGTATTTTTGGGGCCCTGGCGGCAGCGCTTCGAACGCGCCGTCGGCGCTGGTTACCTCGTTTCCGGTGATTAAACTCCGAGCCCCCTCATCACGGTGGTGATGCCATCCGCGGAAACGGTGCGGACGAGCGATATTCGCCAGGCAATTACGCGAGCAGCTGGGCGACGCACCTGGCCGCATCCGCGATCAGCGCCTCGCTCCATTCGGCGTCATACCCGCCGGGGGCGCGATCGGACAGGATCGCCACCACGTGAGACACGCCGGCGGGCGACCACACCACTGCCACATCGTTGGCCCGGCCGTAGTCACCTGAACCGGTTTTGTCGATGACCTTCCAGTCGGCGGGAAAGCCGGCCCTGATCCGGTTGGCGCCCGTGGTGTTGCGTGCCATCCAGTCGGTCAGCATCGCGCGCTTGTCGGGTGGCAACGCTTCCCCGAGAACGACCTGCTGATAGTCCAGCGCGATCGCGTGCGCGGTGGTGGTGTCTCGCTCGTCGCCGGGAGGGTCGCGGTTAAGCTCCGGTTCCTCCTGGTCCAAGCGACTCACCGAGTCGCCCAGGCCGCGCAGGTAGCCGGTGAACCCCGAGGTCCCGCCGACCTCGGCCAGCAACAGGTTGGCGGCGGTGCCGTCGCTGTAACGGATTGCGGCGTCGCAGAGTTCGCCGATGCTCATCCCGGTGGCGACATGCTGCTGGGTGATCGGCGAGATCGACCGGATGTCGGCGCTGGTGTAGGTGACCACCTTGTCCAAGTGGCTGAGCGGGTGCTGGTGCAGCACCGCCGCGACGAGCAGCGCCTTGAAGGTGGAGCAGAAGGCGAACCGCTCGTCGGCGCGGTAGGCGATTGCCGCCGTCGTGCCGGTTGCCGGCACGTATACGCCCAGCCGGGCCGCATATCGGTGTTCGAGTTCGGCGAAGCGACTCTGCAGATCCGGTGCCGGTGACGTCGCGGTCGAGGCCGGGTGAGCACCGCCGCCGCTGCGGGCACATCCGGCGAGCGGAGCAAACGTGGCCATCGCCAACAGCAGGTCGCGACGAGTTACCGCTGCCAAGAGCGGGCGTGCTGTGCGCATCGCGAAAGTCTGTCACGGTTGCGTGCGGCGCGCCGTGGGCGTCACGCCGACCGGGGCCTTCGTTTTGCGTCTTTGCGTCCGAAGCGGCCATGCGCAACGATGCAGGCATGCGGTGTGACGTTGCCCGTGAGGAGCTATCGGCGCGACTGGACGGTGAGCGTCCGCAGATGCTGGCCCAGCAGGTCGATGCCCATCTGGAATCGTGCCGCCGCTGCCGCGCCTGGCTCATCGGTGCGGCGGCACAGACTCGCCGATTCGCCGCCGTCGACGCCCGCCGCGGACCGGACCTGGCCGGACGAATCCTGGTCAGCGCCGGCGTTGCGCCCACGCCGCGCTATCGCCGGTGGCTGCATAGTGTAGGCCCGCGTCACTGGCAGTGGTGCCTGATGACGGTGGGCGTGTTCCAGATTGCGATCGCGGCTGCGCAGATCAGCGGCATCGATTTCGGCATCATGCCTCGCCACCAGCCCGACGCGATGATGCACGGCGAGCACTTGCTGCACGAGTCCACCGCCTGGTTGCTGGCGCTGGGACTGGCCATGATCGTGGCCGCCGTGTGGAGTAGCGCCGCGCTGGGTGTGGCCGCCATTGCGGGTGCCTACTCGTTGGCGCTGTTGGGTTACGTGGCGGTGGACGCCTGGCACGGTGAGGTGACGGCGGCACGCATTGCCAGCCACGTGCCCGTGCTTGTGGGTACGGTGTTCGCGTTGCTGGTGGCGCGAGACCGCACCGGGGCCCGGACGTCACAGCCGACCGAGGCCGAGTTTGCGCCAGCTGTGAGGCCACCGGCTGTCGCTCACGGTCGGCGCCACGGGCATCTGCGGCCGATGAACCGTTCTACGACAGCCGGTCGTACGCACGGCGAGCGATGCCGTTTAAGGTGGATGCCCATGACCGCGGCAACCGACGACGAGGCCGTCACCGAACTGGCCTTGGCGGCTGCCACCGGCAACGCGCGCGCGCTTGAGGCGTTCATCAAAGCCACGCAGCAAGATGTGTGGCGGTTCGTGACCTACCTGTCGGATGCGGGCAGCGCCGATGATCTGACCCAGGAAACCTTCCTGCGCGCGATCGGCGCCATTCACCGGTTCTCTGGGCGCTCCAGCGCCCGCACCTGGTTGCTTTCGATCGCACGGCGTGTGGTCGCCGATCACATCCGCTATCTGCGGTCACGGCCCCGGAGCGCACCCGGCGCCGATCCCGAGCGTCTGCTCGACGGCCACGCTCACGCTCGCGGTTTCGAGGAGCTCGTCGAAGTGACCACGATGATCGCCCAACTCACCGCCGACCAGCGAGAGGCGCTGTTGCTCACGCAGTTGCTCGGGTTGTCCTATGCCGATGCCGCGGCGGTGTGCGGCTGCCCGGTCGGCACCATCCGGTCCCGAGTCGCTCGGGCGCGCGATGCGCTGCTGGCCGATACCGAACGCGACGAACTGACCGGTTAGTTCAGTCCGGCGACCCAGGCGGCGGCTTCCGCCACGGTGCCGACGGTCGCGATGCCTGCGGGAAGCGGTGGGCGCGCCACCATCACTACCGGAATGTCAAGTGCCGCAGCGGCATCCAGCTTGGCCCTGGTCATGTCGCCGCCGCTGTTCTTGGTGACCAGCGCGTCGATGTGATGTTGTCCAAGGAGCTGGACTTCAGCGTCGTAACGATATGGGCCGCGGGACAGCACCACCTGGTGACGACGCGGCAACACGGTGTCGTCGGGTGCGGTGACCGCGCGGATCAAAAACCACGCGGCACTTTCGGCGAATGCCTTGACACCCGAGCGGCCCGTGGTCAGGAAGACACGCTGAAAGTGTTGGTGTTCAACGGCTTCGGCAGCCTGGGTATCCGACGCTACGACGATCGCGTCGCCCGGATCCCACGGCGGCCGGGCCAGCATCAGATAGGGCTTGTTGAGTTCACCGCAGACCTGCGCGGCGTGCGCGGTGATGGTCGCCGCGAACGGGTGGGTGGCATCGACCACGGCGTCGATGTGTTCGTCAACCAGCCAGCGCCGCAGGCCGTCGACGCCACCGAACCCGCCGATTCGCACCGGGCCGACCGGCAACGCGGGGTCGGGCACCCGGCCGGCGAGCGAGCTGACGATGTCGACGTGCGGGTGCAGGCTTGCGGCCAGCGCGCGTCCCTCGGCGGTGCCGCCGAGCAGTAGCAGTCGCGTCAATGCGCCTCCCGGCGTGCGGTCGAGTACAGGTAGCTGTCGGTGAAGCCGTCAGCGGCCAGCACGTCGCCGACGATGATGACGGCGGTTTTGGTGATGCCCGCGTCGTGCATCTGTGCGGCGATGCCGGCCAGCGTGCCGCGCAGCACACACTGCTGTGACCAGCTTGCGAAAGCGACGACGGCGGTGGGCGTTTCGGGGCGGTAGCCGCCGGATAGCAGCTGCGGAACGATGGCGTCGATCTGCGCGGCGGCCAGGTGTAAGACCAGGGTGGCGCCGGACTTGGCCAGGGTGGCCAGGTCTTCGCCGGGCGGCATCGGTGTGGACAGGGTCGCGATTCGGCTCAGCGTCACCGTCTGGGCCACTCCCGGGACGGTGAGCTCACGTTTCAGAGCGGCGGCGGCAGCCGCGAAAGCCGGTACCCCCGGCACGATTTCGTAGCCGATGCCCAGCGCGTCCAGGCGGCGGCATTGTTCGGCGAGCGCGCTGTACAGCGACGGATCACCCGAGTGCAGCCGGGCCACGTCGTGGCCGGCCGCGTCGGCGGCGGCGAGTTCGGCCACGATCTGTTCGAGCGTCAGCGGCCCGGTGTCGACAATCTTCGCGTCCGGCGGGCAGTGCGCGAGCAGGTCTTTCGGCATGATGGAGCCCGCGTACAGACACACCGGGCAGCGTTCGAGGAGACGCTGACCGCGGACGGTGATCAGATCCGCGGCACCCGGTCCGGCTCCGATGAAGTAGACCGTCACGGCTTGGTCACCTTGGTCACCTTGGTCACCTTGGTCACCGTCCATTGCGTCACCGGCCGCTGCGGGTGCCAGCCGGTAAAGCCGCCCAGCGGCTCGCCGTGGTAGTGCTGGAAGCGTCGGAGCTCGCCGCCGTATTGCGAATATGCCTGCACCAGTAGGGATTCCGACTCGACGGTGACCGCGTTGGCCACCAGGTGGCCGTTGGCCGGCAGGTTGGCCAGGCAGGCGTCCAGGACGCCGGGCTGGGTCAGGCCGCCACCGATGAAAATGGCCGCCGGTTTCGTCGCGCCCTCGAACTGGTCGGGCGCTTCGGCACGCACGTCGATGTCGACGCCGAAGGCGGTGGCGTTCTGCTCGATGTTGCGCCGGCGCCGTTCGTCGCGTTCGAACGCCACCGCGGTGCAGCCCGGCGCGCTGCGGCACCACTCGACGGCGATGCTGCCCGAGCCCGCGCCGACGTCCCATAACCGCTGTCCCGGCCGGGGCGCGAGTGCGGCCAGGGTAACCGCCCGGATGCCGTGTTTGGTGATCTGACCGTCGTGGGCGAACGCGTCGTCGGGCAATGATGAGGCGCGCTCGTCGGGAAGGTAGCGGATGGCGATCACGTTGAGATCATCTGTGTCGCTTCCGGTTTCGGTGGCCCACCGTCGCGCGGAGCCGTGGCGGCGGCGTTCATGTGGCCCGTCGAGCTGTTCGAGCACGCTGAATTCCGAGTCGCCACGGCCGTTTTCGTTGAGCAGCATGGCCAGCGCCTTGGGGGTGGTTCGGTCTTTCGAAAGGACAATCGCCCGACCGCCGCGGCGTATCGCGGTGTGCGGCGGTGCGGTGACCAGGCTGATCACCTCGGTTTCGTGGACGTTCCAGCCCATTCGGGCGCATGCCAGTGTCACCGCCGACACGTGCGGCAACACGGTGACCCTGGCGGTGCCGAACAACCGGATCAGGGTGCCGCCGATGCCGTGCAGCAGCGGGTCGCCGCTGGCTACGACATGAATGTCCGGTCTATCGGCCGGCAGGCCCTGCAGGGCCGGCAGCATCGGTGACGGCCATTCGCGTCTGGCAGTGGTGACCGTGCCGTCGAGCAGGTCGAGCTGCCGCTGTGAACCGTAAATAATTGTGGCCCTTTGCAATTCTTGTCTTGCGGCGTTCGAGAGGCCGGGCATGCCGTCGGCGCCGATGCCGACAACGATGATCATCGCGGCATCCGGCGCCACACGAACTGCGGCAGCAGCCTCATGGCGAAGAACATCGGGCGCAACGCCCACGGGACCCAGACGATGCGCCGGCCCTTGGCCAGGGCACGTGCGGTGGCCTCGGCCACTTGCGCCGGGGTGCTGGCCAGCGGCGCGGGCGTCATGCCCGCCGTCATGCGTCCGATCACGAACCCCGGCCGCACGATCAGCAACCGTACGCCGCTGCCGTGCAGCGCGTCGGCCAAACCGCTGGCAAAGCCGTCCAAGCCCGCCTTGGCCGACCCGTAGACATAGTTGGCCCGACGCACTCGCACCCCGGCCACCGAGGAGAACACCACCAGCGATCCCTTGCCGGCCGGTCGCATCGTGGCGGCCAGCTGGGTGAGCAGGCTGACCTGGGCGACGTAATCGGTGTGCACAATGGCGATCGCATGCTCGGCGTCGGTTTCGGCCCGGGCCTGCTCCCCCAGGATGCCGAAGGCCAGCACCGCGACGCCGATGGGTCCGTGCTCGTCGGTGATCGCGGCGATCAGCGGGCCGTGCGTGGCCAGGTCGTCGGCGTCGAATTCCCTGGTGTGGACGGCTGTTGCCCCGGCCGCCTTGATGGCGGCGACGTGCTCGGTGAGCCGGTCGGCGTCTCTGGCGGCCAATATCACCGGAGCGCCGGGAGCCAGGCGGCGCGCGAGTTCGATGCCGATCTCGCTGCGGCCGCCGAAAATTACCACCGGAGCTGCGCCCGTGTCGTTCACGGCTGCGATTATCACCTGCGCTAGCGTGGGTGGCGATGGCGAAGACCACGACACGGCTCACCGACGACGCGATGGCGTTTCTCACCGAACGCCATCTGGCCATGCTGACCACGCTGCGGGCCGACAATTCGCCGCACGTGGTGGCCGTGGGTTTCACGTTCGATCCCACCACGCATATTGCTCGCGTGATCACCACCGGCGGTTCTCAGAAGGCCGTCAATGCCGAACGCGGCGGCATCGCGGTGTTGAGTCAGGTGGACGGCGCCCGCTGGCTGTCGCTGGAAGGCAAGGCCTCGGTCAACCGGGACATCGACGCTGTGCGAGACGCCGAATTGCGCTACGCCCAGCGCTACCGGACCCCGCGGGCCAATCCGCGGCGGGTGGTCATCGAAGTTCTTGTGGAGCGGGTGCTGGGGTCGTCGTCCTTGCTTGACCGGGTGGGGTAGCCGCGGCGAGCGGGTAGCGCAGCCAGGCGCCGCCGGCGGGCGCGGCTGCGGCATGCACCTGGGCGTTCTGGTTTCCGGTTCGCGGGAGGGCGAAGTCGGCATTGACGGCCGCACAGGCTAACGGCGCCTGGTCGAAGCTCACCCGATTTGGCGTCAGCGTCCAGGTGCCCGCGGCGTTGCGGCAGGCCGCGGGGTGCGGGGCGTCGCACGGCGCGGCCACCCAGCGGCCGGTGGGCGCTTGGAGGGTGCAGCTTCCGGCGGTCGTGCGCGGCTCGTCGGGGGCCCAGCTCCACAACGTGGCCTGGATGCGCCCATCTTCGGGGAGCAACTGGTCGAAGCCGAACAGGTTGACACCGCAGTCGGTCATCGCCTGCACCTTCGACGGTGTCAGCGCCGCCGGGTCCGCGGGTGGGCGGGTTGGCTTGGTCAGGGCCGACACCAACGTGGAGTCCTCGTAGTAGCGGACGAGCTTTGTGGCGTACACCTCGCTGCCATAGGTGGCGTCGCAGGTGGGGTACGGCTGGTAGCCCGACGTCGAGCCGCTCTCCACCTCCGGGCCCTTCCAGGTGAAGACGTCGGCCGACCAGTTCGGTATGCAGGAACTGACGAGCACGACTTGCGCGCCCGCGGCGCGGACGTCATTGCGTGACGTCTGCAGCGGCAGCGGGACACAGCCGTTGGTGGCGCGGCCGGCCGGGTCGGGGTGGTAGATCAAGCTTTGTCCGTCCGGACGGCGGAGGGTGTCTTCGAGTGTGTCCAGTGCCGATGAGTATGCCGTTGCGTCCTGCAGTTCGTCTTCGAGGTAGAGCAGGATGACTTCGTCGGTGTGCCCAGGTGTGTTGAGCCAGTTTTTGATCTGTGGAAGCACTGCGGTCAACGGCGGCTCGTTGGTGCAGCCCAGGTTGCCGTTGTTGGGTGCGAGCCCGTGGCAGACCGTGACTTCCCGCTTACCCAGAAGCTCCAGCCTGGGGAGGTAATGCAAGTCGAGTTCGAGGCCACGGACGTCGATGTCCAACTGCTGGGCCAGCGACAGCTGCTGATTCGAGTCGGCGTGTGAGAGCGTGAACGAGTCGCTGAGGCTGTTGAACGAATTGTGGGTGCCCAGCCACTGAGCTTGACTGATCGGCAATGGGTCCGCCAGGGCGTACTGGAATTGCGCCGTACGGTGCACCCATGACTGCAGATAGGCGTCGCGCGCCGCCTGGGTCACTTTATGGGCCAGCGGGAGTGCGCAGTGTGTGTCCGCGATGCCGACGCGGCGACATTCCGCGGCGACGGCGTCGGCGAACTTGTTGAGCGCCACGCACGGGATCGCGATGGGGCTGATGGCGTCACAGGGTGCGGTGGGCGAGATTTGCTCCGAGGGGTCGGCGGTTACCGGCGCGGCCGTGATGACCGCCAGGCTGGTGACGCCAACGACGACCGCTCTGTGCAGCCATCGGGTGCCGGGCATGCGGGCTACTTTGGCACGGCGGCCTGCGGATTTCTAGGGATGTTGTCGAGGTGTTGTAATTGCGGTTTGGGGGTGGGGGTTCGTGAACAAGTCGAGCACCTGCTGGGTAATGCGCCTGCTTGACGGAAATACCCGGTGCTGCCGACAAGCACCAACCCTGCCTAATTTCATTTCGCCCCTGTCCAAGACCACGATGACCACGCAGGGGCAGCAGAACTCAAGCTAGTGCTCGGCTATCGTTCCCGAAACAACGGCTTTCCATTCTGATCCAAGCAGGATGCGACGATCTCATCAATTGACACATTCAAAAAGAATGACAATTTGACAAGTTCCGCCGTACCAGTCACTGAATCAGAACTGCTAACAGCGACCGCGGCACCATCGGAAGAGATCAAAGTCAGCCGATCAACCCCTTCAAAGTCCCGGATATCGATATGGAAGTTAGGGGCTAGCTGCTCCCTCAAGACCGGAATTCTTAAACGCGGCAATTCACGCTTCCGTCTAATAGCCTGACAGAATCTGCCAAAAAAGTACTTTTCAATAGTATCCATCGACGGGGCAGCCAAGATGAAGTGTTCCGGACCCATGCGGTCAGAGTCCTTGACGACAAACCAGCCGCGGTCATTCCAGCCAATAAAGAGTCGAATTTCACCCAACGATGCCCAGAATATTGCGCGTCCATCTTCACTGCGGGATCCAGGAGTCAGGGTATATCCAGCAATATTTCCCCATTCCTCGAGCCTTGCCGGGATTTCTATGTGCGTGTTCATCGCAATATACCAAGGTCAAGTAGTTCTTCCACGCTGAGCGCCCTACCTTCGCTGTCGAATATCCGGACCTGTATCGACTCCTAGCCCTTCGACATGCCAGCCGGCAGGGAGATGATCGAATTCATATGCGTTATACGGCTCACGTAAGTTATTGACGTGCAGTGCTCGCGCCTCCCAGGATGCCGGCGCGCCGTCTACCATGATCGTCAGATACTGCCCGTCCACGTTCCCAATCCGGTCGAATTGCCTGCCGTAAAACTTGGCTTCCGTCTGCGTCGGAACGTTCCCAATCCGGTCGAATTGCCTGCCGTAAAACTTGGCTTCCGTCTGCGTCGGAAACAGCCCTCACCGTACCCGGCTTCTGGGCTGAGCACTGGCACACATGGCCCCCCGCGACCTCATCTCGATCAGCAATAAAGCGTTAAACTACGACGTCTACCGCTCCCCCAATGGCGAAAATAGTGGCTTGCCCAGCGGATTGAAGAACGAATCCTTTATCGCGGAGACCGGAGCGTCTAGATAATGCGACAATTCAACCAACCGATCTATCTCGCCGATTGCAAGCACAGCTCCGGATTCATCAATTAACGCATCACGTTCGCGACCATAAAAAGTTACTTTACCGATAGTATACGCTTGCTGGAGTTCATCAATAGCACACGGCTTGCGGACCCAGCCTAAACCGTTCTGCTTTCGGATCGAGTTCCCGAAACGACCGTATAGGTACTTTTCAAGTATGGGCATCGTCGAGCTACTGAGATGAAAACGCTCCGGCGCCATACGATTAGATGACGTCATTGTAGAATAGCCATCGGCATAGCTCACAAAGTAACGTACTTCACCACCTTTATTCCAAATAACCGTACGGCCATCGTCCGTCTGTGAGCCCTGAGTCATATCCAAACCCGCTGACCGAATCCAGTTATACAGGTCGAGCGAGAGGTCCACCGGGGCTGTCATTACCTCAATACTCCTTGACAGCTATCGTAATCGATACAGCTGGCGAAATGCGGACAGAAACGGCCTACCACAGCATTATTTTATGCCGGAAAGACCATAGATGAGCATGCTGTCAAGCTCGTCATATGACATCGTGAGTACTCGACTCATCGGCTCGTCTGAACTAGAGAGGTGCGCGCAGCGGTTCGGGTGTCGTTGAACCGAATACTTGTGCGTGAATTTTCTTATCACATCGCGCGAAACATCATTATGGTCCGCAATGAAGTCAACTACCCGCTGGTCTGCATGGCTTCTTTCCAAAGCACTGCCTATTCCGCACTGCCGCCATCGACGGTACAGCGGCTCAAGGCCACGTTCCAGGCGCAGCATGTCACCAACGAATGCGAGTACATATTTTCCCGCGTCTTCAAGGCACGAGAAAACCGCATTTACAAGTCCCATGTGGAGATTTCCTTCGCTCTGTGGTCACATTCAAGACCAGATAGCCAAATATCAGAATGTTCGATCGCTTGAGCGAACCAGTCAGGGTATGGGTACCCATCCCGAAACCATAGGGTCCCATCCGACAATTCGGCCGCACCCCTTGACGATTCCTGACCGGTTGCGGAAACCCAACGACTCCGCCACAGTTCATAACGACTGGCCAGCTCCTGTAGGCTGGCGGTGTCCGGAGAGCCTTCTCCATCAGCTGGAACTTCCATGTAACTCCCTATTACTAGACAATGGCGCCGCTACGGTTCAACCTTTGATCGGCTATCGCTTCCAAACTCTGGCCGTTCGCAAATCACCAATATGGCGAAATATTTTCTGTCCTCATGGCGTGTTTTGACAAACTGCAATAATAGCACGCGATGTGCGCCTCCCGCGCATTGCTAGCAGAGTACCTCAACCGTGTATGACGACAGCCTCAGATGGCGTCGCCTGACAGATATCCTAAATTTCCGTTTGCGAGTCAATTGTGGTGCTGCACTCATGTTTTCGTATCAAACCTGTGGGGCTGCGGCTATCAATAGGCAACTCGACGGCGCCACTGAGTTGAGTCCGCATCATATTGATTCGGATTAATAGTATCCGTTGTCAGTTGCTTCATGGTTTCGGGCCTTAGAGTAAAGAGCGGCTTGCCGTCAATGGCAAGATAAGAATGCTTAATGGCTTCCATAGTTGCATCCAAATGGTGCGATAATT
The DNA here is from genome assembly GCF_900566075.1 of Mycobacterium pseudokansasii. Lineage (NCBI taxonomy): Bacteria > Bacillati > Actinomycetota > Actinomycetes > Mycobacteriales > Mycobacteriaceae > Mycobacterium > Mycobacterium pseudokansasii. The sequence continues at coordinate 3,502,741 of NZ_UPHU01000001.1, forward strand.
CGACCACTCTGTCCACCGCCGCAACTGCGACGACCTTTCCTGTGTCATTAATGAGGGTATGCCGTTTACGTCCACAAAAATTCTGTTTTTCCAATGCTATATCCCGGCCGCAATTCTTTGCGGGAGAATGGTGCACGTATGTACGGAAGCCCCGCACTATTCCTAACTGATCCTCCAAAGACTCCATAGAGGTACCTTTCTATAACGTGCATCGACGTTGCTGCGAAGTCATAGGCCTCCGGACCCATGCGATCTGAACACGTAATCACATACCAACCTTCGATATTGTAGATATAGTATCGCACCTCGCCGGCATTGCCCCAAATTACTGTCCGGCCATCTTTGGTTTGCGACCCCTGGACCATGTCTAAGCGAGCCCGTCGACACCACGCCTGTAAATCCGACGTCAGATCCACACCGTTTATCATTCGCGCAATACTCCTATTTTGGCCAGTTCCGTTGCACGTCGTACTACGCCATCATCATCGAATACTCGGATCTGTATCAATCCACCCGGTAGAGCAACTCCCGGCGCGACCTCCGAGACCTCGATACTCCAACTATGATAGCCGAGTATGTGCCGTTATCATTGCGGATGCGGTCGAGTCTAGGAACCATAATCTCTCAAGTAACACGACAGGTCGGTATAGGCCACCCCTATTCCGGGTGCGGCACCGCCATTAGGAGAAAGATTAGCCAGTGGCATCCTTAGTGCGCTCTTGTCAGGCCCCAGCGCAGGCCAGGCTCGGCAGCTTGCTTCCGGCCGTAACCACCGACAGGGATCCTTCAGCGGGATTCCGCCGCAAGTTGCGATGTGACGCTCTCCGGAAAGTCTTCAAGAAGTAGAGCGTCCAAGTCATCGTAGGAAAGGGGCAGGATGTGGCTATACGGCATATCGCCGAGCGACATGATGCAATATGCATCCGGGTCGCTCCGAAGGACATACTTGACCACCCGGTCACTTTCGATCTGGGCGTCAACCCGCGGATCAAGACCCGCGCCGTACCATTTCCAACTCAGCGGATCCGTCCAGCATGAAATCATTAATGAAGTCACTGTCTTATAGATGATAAATTTGCCCGCATCTTGGATGCGGGAAAATCTTCCTTCCGAAGATTCGATAGCAGTTTGACGTCTTTCAGTGGACGCATGCAGTACGCAATAATCGTCATCCGGGTTCCTCTCAAGCATGTAGGCCGACCAATCAGGATGAGGGTAGCTACGACGGAAGTAAAGACGCCCACCTTCGCTGGCCGGAATGTCTGGGGGCGCCTTTCCGGAATAGCTAAAAATACGCCTCCACTTCTCGTATCGGTCCAGTAATTCGATGACACCCGAGTTGTCATTTATGTTTAGCACAGCCGTTCCTCTATAGTGCAGTTTCACGCGCTTCGTTATACATAATTGTAGCTGATTCCTGTCTAATTGGGTTCAGCGTTCGGGCATCAACGCGGTCTTCGATCGACACAACGACGTCGGAATCTCGGTCGATGAGTACCCACCGCTCTCCTCCCCCCGATTGCCCAAACGCGAATTTGGCGGGACCGTGAAGTACCACCCAGCCCGCGCCCTTAGGGATGGGAAAATCGCCCATATCAATATACTCCGCTTCATTTAGAGCACCCTGCTTGATTAGCAGATCCGCCTTAGAAGATGTAGTCAGCGTCTCCTCCGGCGCGAACTCATAAAGTTCACGAATCGAATGCGCGTGCATATGAAAGATGCTACCGTCAATTTTACCGAGCTATGTGCGCAAAGTCGCTGGTAAGTCGACACCGCTCTAGCCGGTAAGCGGGTCCGCTTCTTGACCCGCGATATTGGCATTATTCAAATATCCGTGAGGTTACTGGGCTGCGAGTTTCATGACTCGGATCGATTCAACGCGCGGATCATGCGCCATAGCTAGGCTACACGGGCGTGCCTCGGTTCGTGCCCGGCTTCTGCAGGAGCAGGTCGTCGTGTTCACGGCGACGACAAGCTTCGATGAATTCAATTGCCGCTCTCCTGTCGCGCAAGAACTCACGATATTGGTCCTGCGTCAGCTCGTAATATTCCTCATAGTCGACAATTCCGTTACTTACCGGTATCGACGCATAGTAACGGCCCGACGATGTTTCGATACCGATTGAATACCTGTCATCTCGCGAAAAATAGGTGTCGTCGAATTTCACCGTATCTCTTTTCTACTCAAAGACGTTTGTCACAGTATAGTCGTCCGGCGGTATGTCGCCACTGTCTACAACCGCCTCAGCCGCACCGTTAGGCAGGCGCCCTCCGGGAATCCATTGCTCGTTGGCGCCCGCTTCATTACCAGACGGAATCCGCAGATTGAACGCCTTGGGATCCGCTATATCGATTCGGACGATTGTATTCGAATCGAGAAAGCCCTGCGGCAGGCCAAGTTCATTCTCCATTGCGCGCAGGTCACCTCGTGATGCTTCAATCATTGCATCAGCTTCGTTCTTGGGCATTACGAATGACGTGCCGTCTCGCTGGGCAATTCCGTACTTGATGAGGTTGCTTTTGGGCATGAACCGAGTGGCGCCCTCGTCGAATTTCTCAAGCTGACTCTCAATGTATTCCGGCGACAGGTATTCCGACGGGTCAGGTCGAGTGCCCTTCGGCATCGCTGTGATTTCATCGCGGTGCTCGGCGCTCAATTCTCCCCACGACGCGTCGTCCCCATTTGAACCCGGGGTTGCGCCGGGACCATGCGGCGTGTCGTCGCGTGCTGGCCCGGGTGAGTACCCATTGGTGGCCGGACCGTGGCCATGCGCAACACCATGCGTCGGCGGCGGTTCGGACGGATGCCCACCCGGTGCGACGCCTTCCCCACCATGCGCCCCGGTGAGATCAACCGGACGACCGGCCGGGACCGTGAATTCCGCTGCGGGCGAGGGCGTCGGCGTGACAACGGAATGTGCAGCGGAGGGTGCCGGCTTTACGGGAGATCCACCGGGTGAAACCGGCACCCGAGGCGACATGACATCAACTACCTGCGCTCCCCCCGACGTCAGTTGCCCCTCCGGAACAGCAGGCGCAGCATGCGGGCCCGGCCCCGGCGAGGCTATCGGCTCCGAAGGACCGACCGGCCGACCCGGAGCCGGCTGCGAGGTCGACGATCCCGTTGGGGCAGAGCGAGACTCGGCCGGGGCCGTGCTGGGCGCGGAATCCGCAGGACGCGGAGCCTCAACCGGTGGCCGCGGTGACTCTCCTGTCGGCAAAGCTGCGGGTTCGCCGCTCGTCTTCGGATCGGCCTTGGGCAGATCGCCGCCGAGACCCTCCAGCTGGGTAGTCAGCGCCTCACCGGAGTGGGTGATTTCACCCAACTGCCCGCCACCACCTGGCGCTCCGACACGCGTACCGCCGCCACCTTCTTCCCCGGCGACGCCTCCCTCCGCAGCACGCTCGCCCATGCCGAAACGCCGGGCCTCGCCAACCTTGAGGAAAGACGTCCCAAGGTCAAAGAGGTTCTCTCCCAACCCCAATCCCGGCCGGTCCCTGCTCCAATCCTCGAGGCGCAGCAATCCTTTCCAGGTCTGCGCGGCACCGTCCGGGTCCAGCAGTGCGTATGCCGGAAGGGAACGCACCGCCGTCACATCCAGCCCCTCCCAAGCGGCCGCCGCACCCTTGGGATCGGTGAGAAAGTGTCGTGGACTGAGCTGGTCCATCTCGACGACCGTTGAGAATGCCGCCTTGTAGACACCCTCGGTGACGTTGGTGAAGAAATCGAACACCGTTGCCAGCGGATTGCCGACTTCGGTACCCAGAAAATGCGTGAGCTCACCGCGCACATAACGCTCCATCCCGCGCACCAAACCGTCAGCGACCCCCATTCCGCGCTGCATCGCCTGCTCCTTGGCCTGCGCTTCACGACCAAGGTTGTGCAGCACGGCCTTGATGTCCTCGGCGATCTCTTTGACCTCTTGCAGCCCATCGCCGTCGAAAATCGACACCACCTCATGCCACAACCCTGACGCCGACCCCAACCGGTGCAAGAGGTCTCGAATGGCGTTTTGCGCGTGGGCCACCTCGTCGGCGAAATTGTCGAGGGTGGCGGCCAACTGTTCACACTGCTTGCCCAGGCTTGCCATTGTGGCGTCCACCTCGGACAAGACCGGCTGGATCAGAGGACCTTCTGGAATCTCTTGTCCGGCGATCACCGCCTTCGGACCGTTGAGCCCCTGCTCCGCACCGCCGAGCGCCGCAGCAAAACCCCGCCAACACCCCGCGGCCGCATGCAATCCCGCGACATCCCCGTTGGGCCACAAATCACCGACAAACAGCTCCACGACCCGCCACAGCATCGGCGGAGGTGGACCTGCACCCAATGTGCCCGGTGGACCAGGAGCCGAAAACTGCTCCGGATCGTGCGGCGCCGGCAACACACCACGGCCACCACCCAACGTGGACGCCGCTTCAGCCCTGGAATAATTCGTCGCGGACAGTTGAATCCTGGCGCCGTTATGACGGCACGCGTTGATCGCCGCCGCGGCAGCCTTTACCAGCGACTTCGCCGCCTCCTGATACGCCAACCCGAACATGTCGCCGGCCGCATCCTGACCAGTGTTGGCTCCGAAACCTGCCGTCAGCGCGCCCAACGCGGCCACGAGGGCCTCACCCACAGCGGCCACCGAGCTGCCCGCGACGAACATCGCCTCGGGATCAACCGCCAACGGAGCCACGCCGGGATTTTGCCCTATGGCAAGGGTTGTCGCCATTCACCCGCCTTCGACGTCCGGGGGATTTCGGCGTGGTTCACCCAGCGCGAACCAGCACTGGCCCACCGGACGTCATGTAGCGGCCGATCGCGTCCTGGCCTGCGGCCTGGGCTGTAGCAAAGTCATCGACCATCGTCGCGCGGGATTATCGAAAGGTGCCATGCCGGTCAATTCACCACCGCCCCAACAGTGTCACGTCTTGATCGCCGTGAGTCGTAAGGCGGTGAACTGAGTGCCGTGCGGCGTCCGACGCGGTGCTGCTGACAACTCACCGGTTCGCCGCCGAAATTGCTGCTGCGGGCGTGTACGGCTTCCGCGGTCGGGCTGGCGCAGGCTGCTCCACAGCGGCACACCCACCAACGCGCCAACATGCCCTGAATTACACAGAGCCATAACCGTTTTCACGGTGCGGCCGCGTTGTCAGCGAAGAACTGACCCGTGGATGGAGAACCGGAACTATCAGGCGCTTACATTGTCGTGATCAGGCGCGCATCTTGTTGGACGAGAAGCGGATTGATGAGGTCGACCACGATCCAGTGCCTTGTCTCATCTACAACGGTGATCACGCCGAGGTTGTAGACAGCGCCACCGAGGTCAACTGTGACCGGAGAGCCGAGCACCCACTGTTCGATGGGCTTGGTGGTGTCGTCTGCAGCCACCACGACGCGAGCCACGCCAGCGGGCAGGTTCTTCAGTTCGGGCGTGGAAGCCGGGTCGAGTACGTGCCCCGTTACGACGACTCCGTCGACGTTGCTCCACTTCGCAGGCGCCTTGCGCTGTTCAACTGGCTGTGTCGCTTGAACGGTTGCGCCTGTCGGCATCTGGTCGTTGATCTTGACGTCCACAGGAATCGCCCAGTCTGATTGACCGGAACTGAACACCGCGAGGGGCGAAGTCGGGATCGTCCAAGGCTCGTCGGCAACCGCTGGTTGTACATCGCCGGGCGCGACGTAGGTAATGTTTCCGACCTTGATTCGGCTCGGCGCTTGACCAGTGGCGCCTGCCTTCATCACCGACACCGGTCCATCCGCAGCACCTTTCGCGCATTGCGCGGCAGTAATGAAGCCGGGCAGCCGCTGCCCGCCATGGCTCGCGTCGGGGTAGTCGATATAAAAACCGGCTTTGCACACGACGGTGGCGGCTTCGTCACCAACCATAATTGGCGAGCCCGGTTGCAGCGCAGTCACCGGTCCCGACGTCAAGGTCGGCGCGTTGATCGACGGCGGGGGCGGGGCAAATGATGCAGAGGACTTAGCACTCGACGACGTTGTGCCCGAAGCCTTCTCGCCGACATTCGACCCACACCCGACGGGTGCCAAGCACACGGTCAGGATGATCGACGCCGCTACCAATAACGCTGCGGCGCTTGCCTTTCTCATGCGTTCGCGCTTGGCGAGGGCCAACCAGGAGACGCCGGCAGGGTCGGGAAGAACGACCGGACATATTCCTGCCCGGGTACCAAGTCGCGGTGGGGGGGTGCCTTCGCGACACAGGTATCTTCGTTTTCGACAACATCCGGCCACTCCGACCCGATTCCAGATCGGGCGAAATACCCGCCCTGGTGGCTGGTGATCCGCCAACCGACGAAAACATCGACCGACGGCGCGCGCGCCGGCCCCTGCTGGGCGGGCAGCGGCGGCCCCGGCTTGGCAGGAGCGGTCATGGTGATCCGCATCGCCGCGATACCTGTATACGGGGACGGCCTTGCAACATGCGGGCGGACCCATCCTTGGTCAGATTGTTCGGCAGCGCCGAACATGTATTCGCAGACAATGACTGTGACGTCACGACCAGAGGTTGTCACAGCCAAGATATGGTCCTGCTGCGTGCCCAACCACGGCGGGTCCGGCCGACCGTCGGTCTGTGGCCACAAAAACTGTGTGCCGATCGGATCGTCGATGGACCTGTTGGGATCAACCGACTGCCGAAATCCCGGATACAGATACTTGTCATCGCGCATGGCGGAGGCCAGCGTGAACGACTCGGTGTAGGCGCGCACCACCACCGCAGGCCACGCGGTCACGTCGATACCGGGTTCAGCCGTCCACACCATGGTGAAATTGTCCAGCGCCGCAGGCCAGCCCGCCGGCGGCGCCGCAGACGTACTGGTCGAACCTTGAGCCGAGCGCCCACCCGAACCGCATCCGCCGACCAACAGCACACCAACTGTCAACAACGCTGCGATTGTTCGCAACTCGGGACGGATTCGCATCACTTCCTGCCCTGATCGGGGTGCGGAACACCAACAATATCGTCGTAGCGGCTGACCAACCCCACATCCGGGGAGAAGCGCTCGCTGGGCGGCCTGGGTTCCAGCGACTGCGACAAAGCGGGACCAATCACGCTGTTGTATTGACCGGCCGTAACACCCAGTTCTTCCGGCGTCGCGATTCGACCATTGGGGTGGTCGTGGTCATAGACGATGTAACCGGGCGGCAGTCCGGCGACTGTGTGTCCTGTTCCGAGCATGGCGTTGAGGATCTCTTGGTCGGCCATACCCAAAGACATGGGCTGTATCGGATTTTCGGTCGGCGCAGTCGGTGTTGGTCCAAGGATGGCGTTTTCCAGGTTGTGGCCCAGGATGCCGATCGTAGGGCCGGCGATGCGGCCGACCCCGCACCGGGGGTGCGCCACACATGCTTTCGGCGAAGTCGTCAAGCGGTCAGCTGAATCCCAGCAATCCTCCGATGTCCCGGCGATGTTTTTGACGTACGACCCCAGCCCATAGGCCGTATCGCGGACCAAGTTCGGGTTCACTTGGCCAAGGATGTCGTTGACCCTGCTGCGGCGCAGCGTCACCTTCCGGTGAGGGTGGTTCCTGTACATGAACGACGGCTCCTCTTCTGGCTCAGGCCAGCATCCGTTGGCGTGACGCTGGACCGAAATACTAACTGCGAAGGAGATTTGTACCCTGGCCCCGATGTGCCGTGACGCGCCATTATTCGTTCGATAGGTACCCAATTCGAATTTTAAATAAAATACAGGATCGCGAATAGACCCACAAACGTAAAGACGCCGAAAAATGCCGCAAATGCGCCCACCGAAAATGCCTTTGTGCGTTTGAAGGCCATCGTGAGTCCGCAAAGAAAAAGAGGAAATATGGGTGCAAAAAACCAGAAGAATCCGAAAGTAAGCAGCGTCGACAAGATGCCAACAAACATGCCCGCAAGGAGGGGGACGGGCCGATTTCGGGCATAGTCGAACGGGCTTTCATAGCCAGAGGACGCGGTCATATCAGTGCATCCTCCAAGAGGGGAAGCCTAAGAGGAGGTTGACGAAGAGCAGGATCGACCACCCTGTCAGCGGCGCGAGAATGATTCCGATTGCAGTGCCGCGCCATGCGGCACCCTTAGCGCCGAAGTACAGGGCCACGCCCGTAACGATAAGGATGAGGGACACCCAAGAGACAAATCTATAAAAATCTCCTGCAGCAAAATGTTCGTGCGTCGCGATAGATATAGCTTTCAGCATGATAGCCCACAGAAATCCGCCAGCGATTGCTCCGGTAAATGTGGCACGTATCCAGTCGATCGGCTCTTTCATATAAACTGTCGGGACCCTTTTCTATCTCGGCAATAGTGGTGGCAGCATAACAACCGGATCATGCAGGCCGATTTCCGGCGGATGGTCGACGGGCCCGAGAGGGTATGTGCCCGGGGGCGTAGCAACAAGCGGCGGACCGATGGGCACCGGCGCGGGCCCGTGTCCGGGTTGCGGGTGGGATGGGACCGTCAAGGCAGGGTACTGATCGTTGAATCGCAGTTCCAGCACTTGGTCACCAATTGATCTGTGCCACCAGAGACCAGCAGCAGGCCCCAATGCGTTGTCAACTACGAGGGGCCATGACTGCACGAGCGGTGCCGTCGTCGACCCCGACCGATCGTTGTAGATCTCGATCGCCGGGAAGTTCGTCACGGTGCCACCAACATGGGGACCACCGGGCGTCGGCTGGATGGCGATCGTGCCATTCACATCGAACGACGTCGCCTTGGCTAAGCCTTCCCCGCCGGGTGAAAACGGGTCGGCAGCACTATATTTCACCAAAACACCACCGTCGCTCTTCTGGACGGCTGAGATTGTCGGCGTTCCCGCCCGGATCTGGCCCGTTTTTGCGTCAACTGACGGGTTCTGGCGCGCGACGATGATGCCGTTCTCATAGTCGACATAGATTGACACCCGCGATGCCTCCGGCCCCGCGGTAGATGAAAAGCCACGGTTGTCGCCGAGATTGTCGTGAATCGGCTGCCAGTCGAGTTGCGGAGCCCAAACAGCGCGACCAGGAATGAAAAGGTTAGTCCGCACCACACCTTGTCCGGGCACCGGCTTGATGCGTCCAACCACGATGTTCGGGGGCACGCCGCCGTTCTTCGGGTCATAACTATGCGGATCGAGCGCCGCCGCCGTTTGCCAGTCTGCCGCGGAGGTCGGTGGCCTACCGAAAATCTTTGCAAAAGCGGCGATTTCGTTCTGGCGTCGGTCGGCTTCTGGTCCGCCCTTGGTTGGCGTTGCTGGCGCGTCGAAAGCCTCGATCATCGTCGGGTCGCAGCCATCGTTGTTCAAAGTGCTCAGCGAGCTTTGCAAGTCATCTGAGTAGCCAGAACGGATGGATGTCAGCTTTTGTAGAGCGACTTTGGTGTCTGTGATGGCGTCATCTTCGAGAGTGGAAATGAGAGCATCGACTGCGGACTTGTCGGCCGCTGTAAGGCTGACGTTGTTCTCGATTTCCAGCGCATCGCCCAGTTCGTTGTCGATCTCTTGCAGCTGGGCCTCCAAGGCAGCAATCTGCTTCCCCGCCAACCGTTGTGCCTCGGCCAGCGCGGCTGCGATGTTCGCCAAGTCCAAACCGATCTTGGGCAGTTGCGCGGCCTGAAGTCCCAGGGAGTTCGCCACGCGCTGAACTTCGACAGAGTCGTTGATCGGATGATCACCGTTCTCCCGGTTCCAGGACGCCTCAAATCGGCGAAGAGCATCGTCGAATGCAGCGCAGGCCTCGGCGGTGCATCGGCCAGCATTGTGGAAGGCCTGGGCCAGCTCAGATATCCGCGCCGGACGTCCAGCCTGCAGACTCTGGTTGATCGCCCACGGATCGCCGCCGACCTCGACGATCAGCCGCGGGATGCTTATATGACGCAGTTGCATTGCACCGCTTGACGTCTCGCTACGCTGTGCTCATTGCGTCGTGTCAGTCCTGTGGCGTACAGTCGCCGGGTTCCGAGAACAGAAGGCTCGTGAGAGGCTCGCGACCCGCTTACCTTTTGCGCCTGTGGCGAGCTGACCGCGCGGAGCGAAGTCATGGCCCAGCGGTATGGCGAGAAATCCCCAGCCTCGAGGGGCTCCACAACGATTGATCGGCACCGCCTTGAGGCCTCTTCCTGCGCTTCCGTCGTGCACATCGTCACTCCTTGCCGTCGTCGAGATCGATAACGCCACAGTCTCCTTCGGACGCAGCGCTCGCGCGTTGTCGTCGCGATCGGTATGAGTCGGACGACAAGGTATCGGCAGCCGAATCGCGGGTCAATTCACTATTTCGCCACAGCATGGTGTCGCCGGGTTATCCAATTCGGTGACAAACTTAGTGGCTCTACCGTGTGGCGCCGACCACGGTAGCGACTCCTTCAGCAGCTGCCGGGCTACCGGCGGTGAACATCGCATCGAGATGAACCGCCGAGGGAGCCACGCGCGAATTCTGCCCTACTGCAGGGGGTGTCGCCATTCACGCCTGAGAACCCACGTAGGGAGCTTGTCCGTCTCGCCCATCCGGCGATGTTTTGGCGGCCCTGGCTGTCCTCGATGTCGCCGCGATCCGGTAGGCGCTGGAGTGCGCGCAGGCAGCAGCAGGAATAACGTCACTCAGGTGACGACCCTCCCGCCCACGACGGGCCAATGGACGCAAACCCACCCCAGACAGCCCGGGACAGGCTCACGCGTTTGGCACGCTGTGGGCTTGGCCATCGCCATTACGCTGGGCGCGGCGGCCTTGATCGTGGCATTGACTCGCCCTACTACGAGCGGAACAACGGCACGCCCGGCAACGTCCGCCCCGCCGACCTCCACAGCCGCTGAAGTCGCCGCCGCGCACCAGAAGTTGTGTGAGGTGTACAAGCTGGCGGCGCGTTCGGTCCAGATAGATACACATAGCGGCGACTCGGCGCTCGCAGGAATTTCCACAATCAACGGAGCGGTGATGCTTGAGCAAGCGGTGAACGGCACCCCGGCGCTCGCGTCCACCGACCGCGTCGCCGCCCTGACACTCGCCGAGGCATACACGAGTGCCAATGCCAGAGCTAGCTCTTTGCGTCGTGACGATCCCGAATGGCAGGCGGTGGTCAACGAGGTCAATGCCAAGGACGCACGCATGAATGAAGTTCCCCCGGTTTCCCGGAGACTTTGCTACCTGGGATTGGCGCCCTCGAGTTGGAGGGTGAGGTTGTCCCGGGCGTCGTAGAACTTGAGGTGGCGGTCCCCCGCTTGAGACCTGCCGTGTGGTAGGTGTCGGGCGTTCCGCCAAGAACACCAACTGCAAGGGGACCACCACCGTGAAGAAGACTAACCAGAATTTGGCCGTGGACGCGACGGCGCCCGCGATCCCAGAACACGTCAGTGTGGCGATGGCCGAGATCGCCGAGAACATGCAGGAGGGCCTGCTGGCTTTGGCCGTGGGCGCCGGTCTGCAGGTGATGCAGATGCTGATGGAGGCCGACGTGACAGCGTTGGCTGGGCCGAAGGGCCGCCATGATGCGGCGCGGACAGCGGTGCGCCACGGCCGTGAACGCGGCTCGGTGACCCTGGGTGGTCGCCGGGTGCCGGTGACCCGCCCACGGGTGCGGGCCGCCGACGGGGCGGGCGAACTGCCGGTCGCCTCGTATGAGTTGTTCAGTTCGACGGAGATTCTGGGCAAGATGGCGATGGAGAAGATGCTCGCCGGGCTCTCGACCCGCCGTTACCCGGTCGGGCTGGAGCCGGTCGGGCAGCAGGTCACCGAAACATCCTCGGCGACAAGCAAGTCAGCGGTCTCCCGCAGGTTCGTCGCGATGACCGAGACCGCGCTGGCCGAGCTGCTCGCCGCGGATCTGTCGGGGCTGGATCTGGTGGCGTTGATGATCGATGGGGTGCACTTCGCCGAATCGTGCTGTGTGGTGGCCCTGGGTATCGGCATCGACGGGGTCAAGCATCCGTTGGCGTTGGTGGAGGGCTCCACGGAGAACGCGACCCTGGTTACCGGCCTGCTGGTGGACTTGCGGGAACGGGGCCTGGACGTGACCCGGCCGATGCTGGTCGGCCTGGACGGGTCCAAGGCGCTGCGCAAGGCGGTAGTCGACGTGCTCGACCATCCGGTCATCCAACGTTGTCAGCTCCATAAGATCAGGAATGTGAAAGACCATCTGCCGCAACGGCTTCGCAGCACCGCCGGCCGCAGGATGACCGACGCCTACCACGCCGACTCGGCGCTGGAGGCCGAGGCGGCCCTGCTGGCCCTGGCCGCCGAACTCGACCGTACCCACCCGGGCGCGGCGGCCAGCCTGCGCGAGGGCCTCGATGAGACGCTCACGGTGCTACGCCTCGGCGTGCCGCCCACGCTGGCGCGGACACTACGCTCGACGAACAGCATCGAATCGATGATCTCGGTGTGCCGCGAGCACGCCGGGAACGTCAAACGCTGGCGCGACGGGCAGATGGCGCTGCGCTGGTGCGCGGCTGGGATGGTCGAGGCCGGCAAGCAGTTCCGTCGCGTCAACGGTCACCTGCACCTGCCGGCACTACGGACCGCGCTCGAACATGAAGCCGCCAAACATGTCGGACCCGTCGCGCACAATGATCAGGTGAGCGCAGCCTGATGCTCACCGGACCGCCACCGAAGTTCCACGGGACTCGGGACATCCTCTGGAGGGTAGCCGGTGGTTGTTGGTCGTGTTCGGTGTAGTAAACCTCCTCGTATTCGTCGGGTGAGAGTCCGCCCAGGCCAGCCTGGATACGGCGCGGGGGGGGGGGTATGGCCGCAGCGATCATCGACACCGGACGCTGCCGATACGCAGTGGAGTGCGCAAGCGCGACAACGCGAATAACCTTACTGAGGTGACGACTAACCAGCCGCCCGCACCGCAGTGGACACCGCCCCACCCCGTTCAGCTCGCACCACGCTCACGCACCTGGCCGTTAGTAGCCGTGGCGGGCATCGGCATTGTGGCCATAGTGCTGAGCGCTGCGGCTTTGATCGTGGCTTTGACGCGCCCTCCATCCAGCAGCCCAGCCGCAGCACCGGCGACGACAGCATCGCCGATATACACCCCCGCCGAAACCGCCGCCGCGCACCAGAAGTTATGTGACGTGTACAAACTGGCGGCGCGGGAAGTGCAGATACACACCAGTGGCGACAACCAACCGCTCGCAGTCGCTGCGACCGTTAACGGCGCGGTCATGTTGGAACAGGCAATACGTGCAGCTCCGGCGCTTGCACCCGCCGAGCGCGCCGCCGCGCTCGCACTCGCTGAGTCTTATACCAACGCTAACGCTGTGGGTAGCTTCACCAGTCGAGACGATCCAGCGGGCCAGGCTTTGATCGATGATGTAATCGCGAAGGACGCACGTATGAAGGCCTTGTGCGGTGCCGGCTGATCTTCCGCCGGGCAAGTGGTCGGCAGTATTGGTGGGTCCGTGGTGGTGCGGACGACCGGATGCGGTGACATCTGCGGTCACCTATTGGAGCAATGCAGGGGCGGTCAAACGCAACGAGGCCAGCGATCTGCACGACAGGCGGACGCATTTGGGAGTTAATCAGGGTCGTACTGCTGAGGATTTGTTGGATCGGTATTGGCGCGGCGAGCAACGTCTGACGACGATTGCTCACCAATGCCAGGTTAAAAGTGAACAGAGTGATCGTGTCGCGGATGCGGTGAATCATTTGCGTGACCGACTGAAAGAAATTGCGAAGTCGGGCAACGAGGAGATCGACCAGATCATTTCCGGTCAGGGGTCAACAGAATCAAAAGTTGCCGCAGTGAATGCGGTCATCGCGACCAAGAATGCAACCGCGGCCAATGCGGCAGGAATTGCGATGTCCAACCTTGTCGATGCGACCCAGCGGGTGCTTGACGTAACCATCGGTGGTGATGCCCGCACATGGCTGCGCGAACACGGCGTGAACCTCGACGGCCCCCCACCATCGCGGCCAATCACCGCCGAAGACTTGCAGTCGCCGTCGACAGCGCCGTCTGCAGCAGCATTCAGCGGTGGGCAATTGGCACCTGCAACGCCTGCGGGTGAAGAAGCCTCGAAAGCATCGCCCGAAATCGCGCCATTCAATGGTGCTCAAATAGGGTCAGTGGCCCCGCCAGCGAGTGGCAGCTCACCCAAAACACCCGCTCGAACGGTGCCATTCGCGGGTGCTCAAATGGCTCCAGCAGTCCCACCAACGAATACCATCACCCCCTCGCCGCCTCCGGGTGTCCCCGCTATCGGTGGCCCGTCGGTGCCAGGCGTTTCAGCGCCAGCATCACCAGCGGCCGCAACCGCCCCGCTGTCACCGCAGTCGTTGAGCCAGTCGTTCACGACAGGCATGATGACTGGCGCGCCGGCGGCCGCGGGTACCCAATCCCTATCGGAGGGTGCGCTGCATGCGGCCACCCAACCACTTTCACCGGCAACACCGTTTACTGCCCCACCTATGGCGGGCACCCCGACAATCCCGGCCAGCGCACCGGTTGTGCAGCATGTTCCCGACGCAGCAGCGGCTGCCAGCCCGGCCCCGGTGGTATCGCCACCCGCTGATACCACCATGACGTCGGTGGCACCGGTGATGACCAGTGGCCAAGCCCCCGCACCCGTCGCACCGGTCAGTGCCACGCCGGCCGGACCCTTGCCCGCATACGGCGCTGATTTGCGTCCACCCGTCATCACCCCACCGGTTGCACCGGCGACGCCGACAGGACCCGTCTCGGGTGCGGCCGTGGCGGCCTCCGTCTCATCATCACCCTCGGCCGGCAGCTCACTCGTATCACCGGTAGCCAAATCCACCAGCCAAACCGCGGCCCAAGGCCAACCAGCCAGCGCTTCCTCACCACTAGCCGGCGCCACGGTAGCCGCAGCCGCGGGCGCCGCCGCTGGCGACACCGGCCGGCGAACAGCTGAACAGCAGCGCTTGCGGCGCATCGTCGATGCGGTGGCCCGCCAAGAGCCGGCCCTCTCCTGGGCTGCCGGGCTACGCGACGACGCGCGTACCACCCTGCTGGTCACCGACCTCGCAGGCGGTTGGATCCCCCCGCATGTTCGGCTGCCTGCTCATCTGACCCTGCTCGAACCGGCCACCCGGCGCCGCGACGCCACGGTTGAAGACCTGCTCGGCGCCGTCACGGTCGCAGCCGTACACCACCCCCATGGCTACGTCAGCGAAGCCGGACCCGACGCCCCCGCGCTCAGCGGCGACCGCACCGCACGCAGCGCACCCACCATCGACGAACTCGGGCCAACCCTGATCGACCACGTCCGCCGCCAAGACGGACTACCCCGCGTCGCCCAAGCAGTCGCCATCGCCGCCGTCCGCAAATACGGCGTCCCCGACAACGAAGCCGAACTAATACGCGACAAGACCACAGAAATCCGCCAATCAGTACTGACCGCATACCCCGACCACGACATAGCTTCGGTGGTCGACTGGATGCTTTTAGCGGCGATTGGTGCTCTGATTGATGGAGACCAAACGGGGGCGAACTATCACCTCGCCTGGGCACTAGCCACCACGTCAACGAGGAGATGCACATGACCGGATTCAAGGCATATCCCGGCATTTATGGGGGGGCCGCCGATGCACCGGCGCCGACGCCGTTGGCTCCCGGTCCGGTGCATGCTGGTGGGACAGGGTATATGGACGTTGGCGTGACGGGATTTGGCCTGTCCACCAACGCCGATCTCGGAACCACCAACACCGACATCGCGGCCGACGATGCCGATCGCCGAGGGCACGCGGCCGACGCCGCGCGCAAGTTTCCGGCCAATGAGGCCGACGCGGCGCAGCAGTTCCAGGGCGTTGGCGCTCAGGGCGGAGCTCAGCAGGCCACCCAGATGATCCAACAGGCAGTGTCGGGCATTACAGGCGCGATCGGGGGGGCGGTCGGCGGGATCTTGGGCCCGCTCACCCAACTTCCGCAACAGGCCATGCAAGCCGGACAGGGCGCAATGCAGCCATTGATGAGCGCTTTCCAGCAGGCCCACGGTGCTGAGGGTCTGGAGGCGGCAGACGGGGCACGGCTGGTGGACAACCTCGAAGACGGATCGGGTCTTGGCGGCGGCGGAGGCGGCGCTGGCGGCGAGCTCGGCTCCGGCATCGGCGGTGGCACTACGCCCACCGGCTACCTGGGACCACCACCCGTGCCGACGTCGTCACCGCCGACCACTCCTGCTGGCTCAGCGGCAAAGTCCGTTGCAGCGACACCTCCCGGTGGCACGCCGCCTACGTCGACGCCGATGGGCGCAACCGGGATGCCAATGATGCCCCCGGGCGCGATGGGCGCAGGCGGCCAAGGGGGCAGTAAGGACAAGCCGGTGGAAAAGCGAGTAACAGCCCCGGGCGTGCCCAATGGTCAACCGGTCAAGGGCCGCCTAACGGCCCCGCCCAGTGTTCCGGTGAAGACAAGTGACGACAAACCGCCCGTCGTCACCCGATCCACGCGACGGATCCTGCTGCCCGACTATAAGGACCCCGGGCGCACCGGGTCCGACGAGAAGACAGACGGTGACTGAGGATCCGCTGTCGGCGTTCGATGTGATTTGTTCAGAGATCGAACGCCAGTTGCGCGGCGGCGAAGTGTTCGCGGACGAGCGCGCGGCATTCGAGTTGCTACACACCGTTATTGCGCTCGACATAGAGCCGCGGCCGGCCACTATCGCGCAAGGCGTGCTGTACGAGGCCCTGAAGACGGCCCGCGCCGAGCTGTATGGACACCTGACGCGGCTCTGGCATGCCCGCCGTGAGGTGCTCGAAGCACGACGGGAACAGTGGCTCGCTGGTCAACGCGACGTGCGGGCACTGCTACGTGACGTACTGAATGTGTTGTTGGCGGCCATCGCCGCAGCAGCGGTCGAGCGGACCTACGCGTTGGCCGAGCAGCACGCGATGGCGGCCGCGGTCATCGCTGAAATATGTGGCGACACAACGGTTGTCGTGGCACGACGCAACGCGGTGCACCGAGCGGTCACCGAGGCGATCCGCGTCTCGGCGCGCGGCACGGTGGTGGCGGAGGATGTTGATCCAAGCGGGCCGATCGAGGTGATCCGCGCAGACGTCGCACGGCGATTACGCGGAGAGGCGTCGACCGATTTTCGCGCCGCCGGTGAGCTGATGATCGCGGTGCGCTACCTGCTGGATCGACAGCCGGGCGAGCAACTCAGTTATGGCCCGCTGCGCGACGGTGTGCAGGCGGCCCGTGAGCCCGTCTATCAGCGCCTGGTTGCGCTATGGCAGGCCCGCCGCTCGAAAACCAACACCGGCAGGGAGATGCACGATCTCGACGTGCTACTTATAGATCTGGATAACGTTGTGGCGCAGGCGAGTACGGCCATCGCCATTGAACAGGCGTACGCGCGAGCCGAACGCCGTGCAATGGCAGCGGCGGTGGTTGCCGAAATTCGCGGCGACGGGCCGGGTATCGGCAGCCAGCTTAAGGCGGTACAGAGAGCCGCCGCCGACGCACTCGGCGCACTGGAAGCGCTCAGCACCACCGTTTAGGCCTCAGACACCGGTCGGGCCAGTTTGGAGTAGAGCGCCGACAGCGCCGGTGTCGACACGCCTACAGCGGATTTGCGTAGCGCCGGGGTTCATTGACTGCCGGCGAGGCTTCATTGCGCCGTATTTCCGGCGGCGCATGCCGATACTCGTTGGGAATGTCTGACACACGCTCGGGGAGGCCTTCGGTTTGATCGCCTCGCCAGTGGATGGTGTCTAGATCATCCTGCGGCTCAACGCAAACCGGACCCGACCAGCCCTCTTCAAGGTCGAGGAGGTAGTAATACAACGCCGGATCATCAAAGTCGGTCCACGGCCCAGGATCTATGAGGGACTTCCTGGTGTCACGGACGAGGCCCCAAGCAATTTCTGACGGTGGCGCCTGGTACACCAGGTACATCATGGGACCTTCGGTCCACGCATGGGAAACCAAGAACACGTAGTACCCCGGCGCTTCTCTCCCGGCATTGTCAGCGTTCTTAATCACGATGTACCGCAACAACTTTTGCAGCACATCGGAGGCGAACTGTCGCTGCCCTTCTGCCGGATCAGTTGATGGGGACATAGTTGTTCACCCACGGTGGTGTCCAGGTCCAGTTCGGCCCAATTTCTACTACTCCACTACCCCCTGCCAGGGGATACATGGTGATCACCCCCTTCTGTCCACCGCCGGGCACGGTCGGATTGCCTTGGCTCATGTTGGCGATTCGTGAGACTTTCGTCAGAGGGCGGCAGCCATCGGGTCTGGCCGTACGAGCCTCTCGTTCATGGCGAATACGTGTACTGCTCGCGCACCTCCATCACTGATTCCCACTGGGGAAATCCGGCGATTATTTCTGCATCGGACAACTCCATCATGTCCGGCGGCGCGCCGTCTAGGCCATCGACGTGTCCGATGTAGATCCGAGCGGTTAGTCCCGACATGGACAACCAATCGAAGTTCAAGACATACTCGGTCAATTTTTCAATGGCGGGCATCGCCCTTGGATCAGCAACTGTTCCGGGACGATCCGCGTCTCTTGCCCATATGTCGCCACCATTCGGTGCGATCAGCGGAGGGATATTAGACGTTGTCGGTGTCCAATAGCCTCGTGTGGAGTACCACGGATACTGGCGACTGGCATCGTTCGACCAGTCGACCTTCCCGACACCCGTTAGCACGACGAGAGCAGTATTTGAATCCTCGAAACCGCTCCATCGGATATCGAAGATAATTCCGGCGCGCGAGCGCTGCGGCGAAAGGCGCATATCGATAAACTCGGCTTCATTTAGAGCGCCCTGCTCGGTTAATGGGTTCGCCTTAGAAACTGTAGTCAGCATGACCTCCGGCGCGAACTCATAAAGTTCGCGAATCGAATAAGCGTTCATATGAAAGATCCTATCATCAGTTTGGCACGGGTATATGCGCAAAGGGATCTGAAGATAACATCGTCCGACCAGTAAACAGGTCCACTTCTTGACTCATAATATTGAGGTAATTCAAATATCCGTGGGGGTACTGGGCTGTTGGTTCCATCACTCGGATCGATACGACGCGTGGATCAATGCCTGGTTGATTTGGCGTTATCGAATAGATCCAACCTTGTCCAGATTTCGCCGGGGTGTCTGAGATAACTCCAGGCGGAACGCCGGGCAGGTTGACTCCGCCCGGGCCGATTACATTCGTGGGCGGGTGCTGCTGCGGTAAGACGTCTAGGTATTGTTGCTTTTCGGCGTTAAGTAATTGGGTTTCGACGTGAAAATCAGATCTTCGTGGATCGCTGGGGGGGAGCGATTCAATAAATGGCTTATAGATATGGTTGTGCTCCCATATCCTCTTGTTGACATCCTTCAACCCAGCGGCAGCTTGCTCACGCGACATCGGCTGCTCCGGCGGAGGTGGGCCTTGTTTCCAGGTGTGGTCGACGGCCTGGACCTGACTTCGGTCATTTAGTGCGTAGGTCGGCTCCGCTGATTTGGGCGAGGGCGTCGCGTAGGTCGGCGGGCAGTGGATCGGCGGCGGTGAGGGTGTGTTGGCCGGCTCGGATGTCCACGGTGCGGTATCGGCGTGTGGTGCGCACGAATTGCCGGATACTCCAACCGGTTTGGTGTTCGATCCAGTGGCTGACTGCGAGCGCGGCGAACACGATGTTTAGGTGGGCCTCGATGGACTCGCGTTTGTGGTGGTAGATCGGGCGGGCGGCCAGGTCGTGCTTGGACATCCGGAACGCCTTCTCGATCCGCCACAACTGGTGATACGCATCGATGACGAAGTCTGCGGTCTGGCCGGTCAGGTTGGTGGTGTAGCCCTTGATCCCGGCCAACTCGCGGGCTTTGGCTTCTAACTCCCGGTTCACCGACCGGTTCTCGCCGGTCACGGTGATGAACCGGTTGCGTTTGAGGGGGGCCTTCCCGTCGACGGCGGCCTGGGCTTTGGCTACCTGCTCATCGATACCACGCAGGGTGCGCCGGGCCCGGTCAGCACGGTACTGGTAGAAGATGACCCGGTCGGGGATCCCGCGGGCCTTCTCCTTGCTGCTGGCCGGCCAGGCCTGGGTGAAGATGTGCCCGTCAGGGATGTCCTCGCCGGGATGCTTGTCGCGCCATTCGCGTATGACGCCGGGCAGGAACGGGATCCTGGAGCCGAGGATGAAGGTCAGCCCGGCGGCGTAGATCGCTTTCTGGTTGTCCTCGGAGATCATGCCGGCATCAGCGACCACTGTGACATCGGTGAGTTGGTGGGCCTTCTTGAAGGCGTTGATGACGGGCAGCATCGTCTTGGTTTCACCCTTGTCGCCTTCAAATGCGTGTACTGCCAATGGAAATCCAGTCGCATCGGTGAGCAGGCCGATGGTGATCTGCGGTTCGAGCCGACGTTCTTTGGAGAATCCGGGCTCGCGGAATCCGTCGGCCTTATCGGTCTCGAAGTACAGCGTCGAGACGTCGTAGAGCACCAACGACGCCGGCCCCAACGCCGCCTGAACCGCGCACGCCTTGGACAACGCCCGGCCGAAAGCCGCTGTGGCGAACCGCGGCAGGTGCCGGGTCAGGGTGCGGTAGGACACCGTGGCGATACCGGTCTCGGCCAGTACCCGCAGCGAGTCGGCCTTACTGGTCGGCTCGATGATCCGGGCCAGCACCAGATCCCGGAACACCTCATCGGCTCCAGCGGCCCGATCGAAGCCAAGCCGGACATACGCAGCGCACAAGCTGTCCCACAAAAACGCCATCCGCGAAGAGACGATTTCCAAAGAGGCACCGGATATTTCGGTGTCACCGACATCAAGGTCGAGGGTCTGCTGACCTCCAGTAAGTGTCAATGGCCAGGTTGAAGTATCCGCTGGTGGCCAGATAGAAGTATCCACCCCGTGCGGTAGTTCCTAGGTTGGTGTGGGCGTCTCCTTCCGGTGTTTGGCGTCTTTCATGCGGTAGGAGTCACCGTCGGTGATGACGACGGTGGCGTGGTGCAGGAGGCGGTCGAGGATGCTGACCGCGGTGGTCTGTTCGGGCAGGAAGCGGCCCCACTGCTCGAAGGGCCAGTGCGATCCGATGGCCAGCGAGCGGCGTTCGTAGGCGCCGGCGACGAGCCGGAACAGCAACTGGGTGCCGGTGTCGTCGAGGGGGGCGAACCCGAGTTCGTCGAGGATGATCAGGTCGACCCGCAGCAGCGATTCGATGATCTTGCCGACGGTGTTGTCGGCCAGGCCGCGGTAGAGGGTTTCGACGAGGTCGGCGGCGGTGAAATAGCGGACCTTGTGTCCGGCGTGGATCGCGGCGGTTCCCAACCCGATCAGGGTGTGGGACTTGCCGGTGCCGGCGGGGCCGATGATCGCCAGATTCTGTTGCGCGCGAATCCATTCCAGACTCGACAGGTAGTCGAAGGTCTTCGGCGGGATGGAGGAGGCGGCCACGTCGAAGCTCTCCAACGTCTTGGGCACGGGGAACGCCGCGGCTTTGAGGCGGTTGACGACGTTCGAGGCGTCGCGGGCCGCCAGTTCGGTCTCGACCAGCGTGCGCAGAACCTCCTCGGGAGTCCAGCGTTGGGTCTTGGCGGTGATCAGGACTTCGGGTGCGGTGCGCCGCACCGCGGCCAGTTTCAACCGTCGCAACCCGGCATCCAGATCGGCGGCGAGGGGTGGAATCGATTTCGGTGCAACGGGTTCAGCGTCGGTGATGGGTGGCGTCCTGCTCATGGGATCACCTCGCCATCGGCCACGGCGGGGGTGATCCTGTAGGCGTCCAGGGAGCGGGTCGGGGCCACGGGCAGGTCGAGGATGAGCACGTCGCCAGCGGGTCGGGGCTGCGGCGCCCCGGTGCCCGCGGCCAGGATGGAACGCACGTCGGCGGCTCGGAACCGGCGGAACGCCACCGCCCGGTGCAGCGCGGAGACCAGGGCGTCGGTGCCGTGGGCCGCGCCGAGGGCGAGCAGGATCTCCAACTCCGAGGCCAGCCGGGTGTTGCCGATCGCCGCGGCGCCGACCAGGAACGCCTGCGCATCGGCGCCGAGGTCGCAGAACTGCTTCTCGACCATGGTCTTCGGGCGCGGGCCGCGACTGGGTGCTAGCCGGGGTCCGTCGTAGTGCTCATCGAGGATCGAGGTGCCGCCGGGTGCGACGAGTTCGTGTTCGGCCACGATCACCCCGGTGCCGGGCTCCAGCAGACAGATGGCGCCGTGGTCGACGACCACGGCCACCGTGGTGCCGATCAACCGCATCGGCACCGAGTAGCGCGCCGACCCGTACCGGATGCAGGACAGGCGGTCGACCTTGCGCAGCACCGATGGTGCCCCGATCTGCAGTCGCAGGGATGGGAGTGGTTGCAGCAGTTCATGTTCGACGATCAACCGTTCATCGGGAACCGCGCAGATCTCCGAATGGGTCGCGGCGTTCACTTCCGCGCACCACACCTCCGCCGCGGCATTGGCGATACGCAGATCGACCGGTGTTCCGGTGACGGCGGCCTCGGTCAACAGCGGGACGGCAAGATCGTCCTGGGCGTAGCCGCACAGGTTCTCCACGATGCCCTTGGACTGCGGGTCACTCGCATGACAGAAATCGGGAGCGAAGCCGTAGTGACCGGCCAGCCGGACGTAGTCCGGAGTCGGGACGACGACGTTGGCCACGACCCCGCCCTTGAGGCAGGCCATCCGGTCGGCCAGCACCCGCGCCGGGACCCCACCCGCGGCGGCCAGGGCTTCGGCGATCAATGCCAACGTGGTCGAGGCACGCTCGTTGGTGGCGAAGCGCACGAAGCGCCACCTCGAGAACGCCAGCACCGCACAGAACAGGAACAACCCCGGTCCGACTTGAGCCCAGTCGATGACCAGGTACTCACCGGGTTCCCACACGGCTGGACGACGGCCTCGGTGATTGGTGCTGCGCCACAACGCTTTCGCCTCCGCGACGAGGCGGCGGAAGTTACGATCAGAACCCGTGTAGCCCGCCGCACGGGCCTTCGGGAGCAGCCGCTTGGCCGAGATCCGACCCTTCGATTTCTCCACGCGTTCGGCGACCAGATCGGCGACCGCGTCGTAGTTGTGGGCCCGTTCGGCCCGCGGTGGTGGCGGGACGCCGGCCTGGTCGGCCTCGAACTTGTCCACGATCTTCTTGACGGTGCGGTGGGTGGTGCCGCAGTGCTCGGCGGCAGCCCTATACGACCCGAGCTGTTGGTAGGCGGAAATGATGTCCATTCGGTCCTTCGCAGATTTCAATGGAACTCCCCGGTGGTGGCGCTGAGTGGTTGGCGCCTTCACCGTCACCATCGGGGCCCGCAGTTCCTGATCGACACGACGAACACGGGGTGGATACTTTTATCTGGCCAAAAACGGATACCTCGACTTGGCCACCAGTGGGTACTTTTTCATGGCCACGGACAGTAAGCCGCCGTACGGCCGCCGTCTTGAGTGCTTGCAATTCCACCGCGTCATGAGCCGAACCCACATGCTCGATCGAGCGTGCACCGCGCCGCGACGACCACACAATCTGCACCGCTGTCGCCCCCGACTTGGTCCTCACCGTCCGCATATAGGCCACTCCGGCACCCTACGAACCCATCCGTTAGTGCACACATTCCGGCCCCAACGACCACAAAACAGCAGGTCCAAGCGTCGCGCCAACCCCAAACCGGAAAAGTGACCGAAGTCAGGTTAGAAACTGTAGTCAGCATGACCTCCGGCGCGAACTCATAAAGTTCGCGAATCGAATAAGCGTTCATATGAAAGATCCTATCATCAGTTTGGCACGGGTATATGCGCAAAGGGATCTGAAGATAACATCGTCCGACCAGTAAACAGGTCCACTTCTTGACTCATAATATTGAGGTAATTCAAATATCCGTGGGGGTACTGGGCTGTTGGTTCCATCACTCGGATCGATACGACGCGTGGATCAATGCCTGGTTGATTTGGCGTTATCGAATAGATCCAACCTTGTCCAGATTTCGCCGGGGTGTCTGAGATAACTCCAGGCGGAACGCCGGGCAGGTTGACTCCGCCCGGGCCGATTACATTCGTGGGCGGGTGCTGCTGCGGTAAGACGTCTAGGTATTGTTGCTTTTCGGCGTTAAGTAATTGGGTTTCGACGTGAAAATCAGATCTTCGTGGATCGCTGGGGGGGAGCGATTCAATAAATGGCTTATAGATATGGTTGTGCTCCCATATCCTCTTGTTGACATCCTTCAACCCAGCGGCAGCTTGCTCACGCGACATCGGCTGCTCCGGCGGAGGTGGGCCTTGTTTCCAGGTGTGGTCGACGGCCTGGATGTGAGGTTCGTGGTCGTGGGGGGTCTCCGGAAAGCTAGTGGTGGCAATTCCTGCCGTCGCAGCGGTGATCTTGGCGCCTGCTTCGTGTTCGACCCCGACGAGCTGGGTGGCGCGTTGGCGGATGTCGGCGGCGAAAGCTTGTACTTGTGCCTGACGAGATGCCTGTTCTGCGGTGCTGCGGCTGGTTCGGGTATCGGCGACAGAGAGGTCTTCGCCGACGTTGAAGCCGGCGTCGTTGGCTTCTTGGACGGCATAGATGACCCGCCGTTGGGCGGCGCCGATGGTTCCGGCGCCCTCACGCTCGATGACCGCGGCCTGACGCAGCTGGTCGGCCTTGGCGGTGACGATCACCAAATCACCGCCGGTTCGCGCTCGCAGCGCCTCGCCGCCAGCGCCGTCCCAGACAATGGTGTGAGATTGGTTGCGCATCTGCAGCAACACGTCCTCCCACAGGTCGGCTGTCCTGGACCAGTAGTGGGCCGCATCGATGAGATGCTCGGTATCCCAGGCCCTGAAGCTGCGACAGGGTCGGAAGCATCTACACCATCCGCGGTCGGACGGCCGCCATCTCCCCCGCCGCCGTCACTTCGTTGCTGCCATACCCCACGGCACCAGTCTCCACCGCACCGGTCGTCGCCTGGGTCCGGTTGGTCAAGACTTCTGCGGCGAGGCCGACCGCCGTATGAGCGCCGCCCACCGCCGCGGTCGTGGGTTGACACGGCCGCCCCGGTGTCGGTGATGCCAGGACGCTGAACCTAGTGCTGAGCTCACGCCACTGGCTCGCCGAGGCTCTGAGCTGATAGACATCGACACGCAGCTCACCGGTCTCCATCCTCGGGAAGTCTAATGATGTGGCGCGGGTCGGCAACTCACCCGAGGTCATCGGTCGCCGTGAACTGGGCCCACGGGGACCGACCAGACGAACTCTTGATCCCGACGCCAGGACCAGTCCAAGCGTTGGCGGGATCCGCCCAGCAATTTGCAGCGACGCCCTGTTGGTCGACCAGTACCCCCAGGAATTCAGCGCTATCGAAACAAGAGCACGCGCGAGCGGAGCACCCGGCAATGGCATCAGCGATTGTTGCCGAGATCCGCGCCGCCGCAAGGGTGCCGGCGCCTGCTCGATGTGGTGTGACAAGCCGCGGCCGATGCACTGCAAGCATTGCATCCGCACAGCTGGCTAGGATGAGTTCGTGATGTTGGTCGACACCGGCAGCGTCATCCGCCCGACGCGCAACTGGACAATAGCGCGCCAGCCGCCGCGGAAGAATAGGCTGCAGAACGAGAAACGTTGGGCCGCAATACATCCGGTGATCCAATGGAACTCCGCTACATAAGCATCGCCCTCCTGATTGCCGAAGCCGGCGGCGATCCGTGGACGGTCAACAGGAGCCTCCAAGCGGGGTCGCCCGGCTCAGATTTCCGATCTAGCCAGAGCTTTCCATGACGCGGGTGTCTCGACGGCCGAGGCCGACGCAGCATTCAATCAGGCGCGGCCAGCGTTTCGAATGGGCCTGGAACCGGGAGAACGGCGATCACCCAATCAACGACTCCGCTGAAGTGCAACGCGTAACCACGTCGCTGAAGCTCCAGGCTGCGCAACTGCCGAAGATTGCTGTCGATTTAGAGAACATCGCGGCCGCCCTGGCTGAGGCGCAACGGTCCGCCGGCTGGTATATCTCGGCGCTCGAGCAGGACCTTGAGGATATCGACTGCGAGATCGGTGAGGCCCTCGCCAACGATGATCAAGATGAGGCCAATGCGCTGTGCGACGACGCCGTTGCCGAAACGCGGGCAGTGCTGGTCCAGCTCAACCACATTCGCGACAGCTATTCGG
This sequence comes from Mycobacterium pseudokansasii, assembly GCF_900566075.1. NCBI lineage: Bacteria > Bacillati > Actinomycetota > Actinomycetes > Mycobacteriales > Mycobacteriaceae > Mycobacterium > Mycobacterium pseudokansasii. Next base: position 3,528,753 of record NZ_UPHU01000001.1, read on the forward strand.
CGATCCTGCAAAGCAGGCTCGGCAATCTGCGCGCCGACGGCGTCGACCCGGCAGAGATAGAAGTAGCCGACGAACTCTTGATCCCACCACCTGACACCAACCCCGAGCTGGTCAAGCGCTGGTGGGATTCCCTCAGCGACGAGCAACGACGCCTATTGGTCGATCAGCACCCGCAGGAGTTGGGCAACCTCAATGGCATTCCGGCCGAGGTACGCGATCAGGTCAACGTCGCGGTGATGAACGACGACCTCCGCCGCGTCGAAGATGCCGCCGGACAGCATGGACTATCGCCAGGGAGCCTTCGGGATAACGCGCTCAACAATCGGGACAACGATGTGTTCAGCAACCCCGGCAAGTACGGCCTCACCGCCGCAGATATCACCCGGTATCAGAACGCGGTAAAGACTAATGAGGGCCTCAACCACGACAAGGGGAATGACCCAGATCACCCGCGGCCCGTGATGCTATGGGCCTACGATCCGCTGGCCTATAACGGCAAGGGCAGGGCAGCGATCGCCATCGGCAACCCCGACAGGGCACAAAACACCTCCGTCATCGTGCCCGGCACTAACAGCAGCGTGAAAGGAGGCTGGTTGTACGACGGGCACAATGACGCCATCAATCTCTACGACCAGTCGGCCAAAGCGGACCCCACCCACTCCACCACAGTGATCGGCTGGATGGGCTATGACGCTCCCGCGTTCGACTTCCAAAATCCCGAAGCGGCTGTCACCGACCCGACCAAGCTGCAACAGGTCGGCACTCCGTGGATGGCGCGCCAGGGTGGTGCGGTGCTGGCCGCCGACGTCAACGGCCTAGCAGTTACCCACGAAGGTGGCACTCCGTCGCACGTCACCGTCATCGGGCACTCCTACGGATCGACCACAGTCGCCGATGCGTTCGCCAACAGCGGCATGCGCGCCAACGACGCCGTGTTGATCGGCTGCCCGGGAACCGATCTTGCGCACAGCGCCGCTGATTTTCACCTCAACGGCGGGCAAGTCTATGTAGGTGCCGCCTCCACCGACGCGATCAGCTGGATCGGCGAATCAGGAAGCGCGGTGCCCAATTGGGTCAACGACGCACTCGGCGCCCCTCTCGGGCCATTAGCGGGACTGGGCACCGATCCCGCTCACGACGGTTTCGGGTCGGTGCGCTTCCGCGCCGAAGTCGCCGGCACGCACAACGTGACCCCCTGGTTCAACGACCATTCGCACTACTACAACAAGGGCAGCGAGGCGCTGCACAATATCACCGAAATCACTGTCGGCCATGGTGACCACCTCGCGCGAGAGGGAATGCTGGCCCCCCATCGAGCCGAAGAACGGATCTCCAGCCCGACTCAAATACGTACCCCGTTCGGGACCATTCCGCTACCGCACGTTGAGGTCACCACGCCTGCCACTGTCGACCCCGAATGGGACCGGCCGGGAGATTCTGTCACTAATGACCATGATTTCAAGTAACTTCCGCCGGTCAGGCCTGCTCCGGCTTGCGGCAGTAGCGCTGACAATGGTTTTCCTGTTGGGAGGTTGTTCTCCGATGTATCCGTTTGCGCACGATGCTGATCACCCCGAGCATCCGCTCTCCGACGAGCAGGCCATGGCGCAGGTGATCGAGCCGGCCAAACAGATTGCGAAAGTAGCTGGACTACAGGATGTTTCAGGAGGATTCAGCTGGGAGTCCTGCAACGACCAGGGCGACCCACCCTACCGTGGTCGGGTCGACATGACCTTCAACGTTCCCCCCGGCATCGATCACAGCGCCTACTTCGAGCAAGTCGCGGCGACGATGGTGGCCCACGGTTGGTCATCTGGAGCACCCTCAGGACAGCACTTGTTCGGAACGGCGATCCACAACGATGGTGTCATGGCAACTATTGGCGTAAGTCCATTTCTCGGCGCCGACGGGGCTATCGAGCTTTCCGGCGAATGCCGCAATATGAACAACCACCGCTCTGACAGCAACGGCTTCAGCATCAAAGACCAGCTGAATGCGAGATAAGCCGGTGCGCGCAAGGGTTTACAGCATCGACAATTCACCAACGAATCACGAGACCGAGTGATCGAATCCGGCGCTGGCGGCTAGGCTTAGCAGCGTCGACCGGCGCGGTTTTCCTGTTGGGAGGTTGTTGGCTGAGGTATCCGTCCGCGCACGATACTGACCAGCGCGAACGCCCTCTCTTTAACGAGCAGGCCATGGCACAGGTAATCGATCCGGCCAAACAGATCGTCAAAATCGCCGACTTGCGAGACGTTTCAGGCGGCTTTGGCTGGGAGTCCTGCAACGATCAAGGTGACCCAACTTACGGGGGCCGAGTAGGCGTCTCACTCAGCGTACCCGCAGGGGTCGACCAGCAGGCCTATTTCGAGCAAATCGCCGCAAAGATGGTGGCCCATGGTTGGTCGTCCGGCGCGCCGCCGGGTCAGCACCTGTTCGGCACAACGATCTGATCGCGCTCATCGAAAATCCTCAGGTGTGCTCGCCGAAATTCCTCACCTGTGAGCAGGGCTCAGTGTAGTTGGTTGGGTGCCGGTGGCGGCTCTGCGGAGGGTTTGTGCGGCCGCTTGGTGGTCGCGTAGTCGGTAGGACTCGCCGTCGAGGTTGATGACCACGGAGCGGTGTAGGAGGCGGTCGAGCATGGCTGCAGCCACGGTGGTGTCGCCGAGGATTTCGCCCCAGGCCCCAACGCCGCGGTTGGTGGTGATCACGATGCTGGATTTCAAATATCGTTGGGAGACAACCTGAAACAACGCTGAAGCGGCCTCGGCGGGCAGCGGCAAATACCCAAGTTCATCAATGACGAGCAGCGTCGGCCCAGCGAAGAACCGCATGGTGGTGGCCCAACGGCCTTCAATGGCTGCACGATGACAGCGGGCGGCCAGATCCGCGGCGGTAGTGAAATAGGTCCGATACCCCGAGTACGCTGCCGCCCTGGCTAATCCGACGGACAGATGCGTCTTTCCCGTACCTGGCGGACCAATAAGCAAAATGTTGGTAGCCGATTCGAGGTAGCGGCAGGTCCCCAGTTCATTGATCAGCTTGCGGTCGATGCCGGCGGCGGCATCAACATCGAAGTCGGCCAGCGTGGCCGGGGTGGGCAGGCAGGCAAAGCGCAGCCGCCCAGCCAACCGTCGGGCGGTGCTCGCATCGACCTCGACGGCCAACAGCCGCTCTAGCGCCACGGTCAACGACAAGCCCTCAACGGTGGCTTGATCCAGGACGGCGGGCAGGGCTTCAGCGGCAGCGTGCAGTTTGAGTTCGGCCAGATGCGAGCGCAGCTGCTGATAGCGACTGGCCGACTGAGCCGGCGACTCGGTACTCGCGGCCCGGCTGGTCTTCGGCGTACGTGGGGTAGCGGTCATTTCAAGGTCCTTTTCTGGGCTGCCCGCTCATAGACGGACAGGTCGATGACTGTGGATTCATTTGATGCAGTGGAGGATTCGCTGACTGATGGGTCGGTGTCATGCCCGGCCAGCAGTTGTGCGGCGGCGGATCTGGCCGCCGGCCCGGGCGGGATGCGTTCCTTGCGGCGATGCGGGCGCCCCGTCGTGGCGGTCGTCATGGCGGCCGTATCCAGTGCGATGACATGGCCGCTGTCACGGACCATCACCCCGAGGCCGTCGGCGGCCAGGCGGTGTCGGGCAACGACGATGCCGCTGGTGGTGGCGATGTCGCAGCACTGTGCGCCGACGGGATGGCTGACTACCACCTGGGCGGCGGCCAACTCCGGTGGCACCGAGTAGCGGTTACCGCGGTAGGACACCAACGCTTGGCGCGAGGCCGTGCGGGTCTGGGAGATGATCACCGGATAGGGCAGCGCCGGGACCAGTGCCAACGGCTCAGCCTGGGCAACGGTGGCCACCGAGGACCGCCCGTCAGCGGTCGCGCGCAGCCGGGTGTCCCCACGCACCGCGGCGAAGCGGTCCACACTGACTTGGGCCTGCTCTGGGGTCAGGTCATCAGCCAGGGTGCGCCACCAGCGTTGTGCGGCAGTGTGGTTGACCTTCTCGACCACACCCTTGCGATTGCCGCGCCGCGGCGGGCAGATCGCCACTGCCACGCCATAGTGTTTGGCCACCCCCGCGAACGACGCCGTCACCCGCCCAGAACCAGGATCACAGACGGTAGCCATCCGATCAAAGCGCCATACCCGGCTCACGCCACCAATGCCGCGCACCACGTGGTCGATCGCGGCGACCAAGTGCGGCTGATCCTCCAGCGCAGACAGTGCCGCTCGCCACTTCCCCGAATGAGCGAGCGAGCCGACCAACAGATGCGCGGTCTTACCCCACCCCCACGATGCAGGTGGATCTGGCAATTCCAGCCAGTCCCATTGGGTTTCGTGGCCCGGGGCGTGCGGGATCACCGCGTTGGGACGTTCGGTCGCCGTGCGACACGCCTGACACGCCGGACGCAGTCCCCGTCGGCGGATGTTGCGGGTCAGGCTCTGATACGACAACCCGAAGCCGAGCTCCTCCAACTCGTCGTAGAGGGCGCGGGCCCACAGATGCGGGTCCTCGGTCAGCCTCGCGGTGACGTAGTCGACGAACGGATCGAACGGATCCGGACTCGGTCGGGCACGCACCCCGGGCGTGCCGTCCCCGTCCACGTACTTGCGGACCGTCTTGCGATCAAACCCGGTATGGCGGGCGATCGCCGAGATCGTCCAACCACGTTTGCGTAGGGCATGTACTTCCACATCGTCCTCCCATGTGAGCATGAGAAAGCGGGCCTCCTTCGGCAGCGCTGCAGGCTTCAGACACCAGCAGCATCGAAGGAGGCCCGCCCTTCTCGGCGGAGCCACACGGATGGGGAATTTCGATGAGCGTCAGTGGGGAATTTCAGTGAGCGCGGTCAGATCCACAAAGACGGCGTCACAGCAGTCATCGGAATAATCCCCGGATGGCGAGAAGGCGGGGCTATCGACCTTTTCGGCGAGTGCCGCAACATGAACAACCACCGTACTGACAGCAACGCGGTCAGCATCAAAGACCAGCTGAATGCGGGATAAAACCCGTGCCCGCAACGGCTTTACCGCATCGACAACACACCAACGAAACCATGAGCTCGAACGATGGATTCCGGCGGTGGCGAGTACGCCTGGCAGGCTCGACCACCGCGATCTTCCTGTTGGGAGGTTGTTCACTGATGTATCCGTTTGCGCACGATGCTGATCGCCCCCGAGCATCCGCTATCCGACGAGCAGGCCATGGCCCAGGTGATCGAGCCAGCGAAGCAGATCGCCAAAGTAGCTGGACTACAGGATGTCTCGGGAGAATTTGGGTGGGAGTCCTGCAATGACCAGGGCGATCCGCCCTACCGTGGCCGCGTAAACGTCAAGTTTAACGTCCCCGCCGGCATGGATCGCATCGCCTACTTTGAGCAAGTGGCCGCAACGATGGTGGCGCATGGCTGGTTGGCCGGCCCCCCACCTGGGCTGCGCCCGTTCGGAACGGCGATCCACACAGATGGCGTCATGGCAATCATCGGGGTGAGCCCCTTTCTCGGCGCGGATGGCGATGTCGAACTTTCCCGGCGAGTGTCGCAACATGCGCGACCATCGTCACGNCCGCTGGCTCAATAACAGCGACCAGCTACGTGGAGGATGAAGTCTGAACGACACCAACGCATCTCGTACTGAATGAATGCTAGCCCCACCCCGAGCCGAAGAACGAATCTCTACCCCGACCCAGATGCATACCCCTTTTGGAACCGTTTCGCTACCGCACGTCGAGATCATCACACCTGTTAATGTCGACCCCGAATGGGACCGGCCTGGAGACTCCCTAACCAATGACCATGAGTTCAAGTAGGCGATTCCGGCAATGGGTGGTACAGCCAGAAATGAGTGAACGCCGCTGTCTTTGGCTTAGAAGATGGTTGGCAAAACTAGTGCACGATCGAAGACCAGTTGCATTCGAAATGAAGGTTCGCCGAATCACCGCGCTCCTCGCGGTAGTCCTTGTATTAGGAGGATGCTCAAGTATGTTTCCATTCTTGCACGACCCGGACCATCCCGCTCAGCCGCTTTCCGACGAGCAGACTAAGGCGCAGGTGGTAAATCCGGCTAAGCAAATCTCAAGAACCGCTAATTTACAGAACGTATCAGCAGTCTTCGGCTGGGAATCGTGTAACGACCAGGGCGATCCGCCCTACCGAGGCCGAGCGGACATTTCATTTGATATACCCGCTGGTACCGATAGCAATACCTACTTTGGGCAGATCGCCGCGGCCATGGTGGCGCAGGGATGGTCAGAAGGTCCGCCTCCGGGAATGCGATTTTTTGGCAGGGTAATCCATGCTGACGGTGTCATGGCGATCATCGGGAAGAGCGGCGGGACAATTAAGGCCGGCTCGGTTGAGCTTTCCGGTGAGTGCCGCAATATTGACGATCACCGCCACGACGGAAAATGGTACGACGTGACCGATCAGTTACTGGGAGCATAAGCCCACCGAAAATGACACTGCAGTCCCCTGCTCCAACATAATTCGCAAAGCGAGGCCCTGCGCAAAATGGCCGAAAGTCCTATCGGCCGTGACGGCTACTTATCTGGTGAACGAATGTGCCTGTTGGCCGTCTCTTGGGATGACGACCACTGGGTAGGCATTCGTCATTGAGGTTGCCGATGCGGCGGCCGGTGTGCTGGCGGGGTTGATCTGGTTCGTGTGCACCATCAGTGTGACGAGGAACTGATGGGTGCGCGGCACCCCGCCAAAGTCTTGGCTGGCTTGCGGGGTGCCGCGCTGTAGTGCTTGGAGGCACTGATGGTGACGGTAGAGGCTGATCCTGTCCGCGTCGAGTCGCGGTTGGCAGTTGGGGGGATCGGATGCCCGACGTGCCGTGATGGTGTGTTGGGTAAGTGGGGGTATGCCCGTGTCCGCCAGATCGATGGAATCGGTGATCCGCTGCGGCCGCGGCGTGGGCGTTGTCGATCCTGCGCGGTCACCCATGTGTTGTTGCCGGTGACGGTGTTGTTACGTAGAGCCTATGCGGCGGAACGGATTTGGGCTGTGGTGACCGCCCGCGCTACCGGCGCGGGGCATCGCCGGATCGGCGCCGGCCTGCAGATACCGGCGGCGACAGTACGGGGCTGGCTGCGCCGCGCAGGGTCACGGCTTGAAGCGCTTCGAGTCTGCTTTGTGGGTGTGGCGGTCGCGGCCGGGGTGGACGTGGCGATCCCGGATGCGACGGGTTGTGCGTGGCGTGACCTGGTGGCCGCGGTAACAGCCGCGACTGCGGCGCTGCGGTTCCGTTTCGGTGCGGCCGGGTTGGTCGACATGGTGACGCCGCAGCAGGTGGTGGTCGCGGTCAGCGCCGGTCGGCTGCTGGCACCGGCATGGTCGCCACCACGGCGCTGAGCTTGGGCAACACGAATCGCCCCTGACGCCGGCACCGGGTGATCGGTGATCCTCGCCAAGGCGCTGCTCGACGACGGTTCGGGCGGGCCTTGGATTGCAGAGGAGAACCACGAAGTGTCGTTGGAGGAACACAAGCGCCGCGAGCGAGCCCAAGCGATCGGGTTGTTCCGCTATCAGCTGATCTGTCCGGCCCTGGATGAGGGGCTATCGACCAAGCAGCGCGGCAAGCTGGTGCGCGAGATCGCCGCCGCTACCCACACCGACCCGTTCGGAAACCAGACCCGGGTCTCGCGCGAGACGCTGGACCGCTGGATCCGCCGCTACCGCGGCGGCGGGTTTGAGGCGCTGGTACCTGCGCCGCGGCGGCTGGCCGCGCGCACCGACGCCCAGGTGCTGGAGCTGGCAGCCTCGCTCAAGCGGGAGAATCCGGCCCGCACCGTGGCGCAGGTGGCCCGCATCCTGCGCACCGCGACCGGGTGGACGCCCTCTGAGTCGACCCTGTTGCGTCATTTCCACCGACTGGAGTTGACGGGCCCGAATGCTGGTGAGGCCCCGGCGGTGTTCGGCCGGTTCGAGGCCACCGACCCCAACCAGATTTGGGTCGGCGACGCCCTGCACGGGCCGCGGGTCGGTGACCGCAAAACTTACCTGTTTGCCTTCCTTGACGATCACTCGCGGCTGGCCGTCGGCTACCGGTTCGGCTTCGCTGAAGACACGGTGCGGCTGGCCGCGGCGTTGCGCCCGGCGCTGGCCGCACGCGGTGTTCCCGCCGGGATTTACGTCGATTATGCCGACCTCACGATTATGCCGATATTGAGTGGGATCGGTTGTGGTGCAGGGGGTTCAGTCGCGGGGTATCGGCATAATCAGAGGCCTTCGAGGAACGCGAGGATCGGATCGGGCGGCTGGTATCGCCCGGGCTTGGTGTGGGTGGGTGCGGTGGCGGCGATTGCGCGTTCCTTCAGGGTCATGTCGGCGTGCAGGTAGAGTTCGGCGGTGGCAGTCTGTTCGTGACCAAGCCACAAGGCGATGACGGTGATGTCGACACCAGCGAGCAGCAGGGCCATGGCCGCGGAGTGCCGCAGGGTGTGGGCGGTGACCCGCTTGCTGCGCAGCGACGGACACGATCCGCGGGCGCGGTTGGTGTAGAGCGTGATTCGGCGCTCGACCGCATCGCGGCTGAGCGATCTGCCGGTGCTGGTGGGGAACAATGGGTCGTCGGGGGCGCCGCGACGTTCGGCGAGCCAGCCCCGCAGCACTTCCACGGTGTCGGGCAGTAGTGGTGTGTTTCGCTGTTTGCGGCCCTTGCCGATGCAGTGTACGTGCGCGCCGCGGCCGAGCTGCAGGTCGGCGACTGACAACGCGGTCAGTTCGGAGATCCGCAGCCCGGTCTGCAAGGTGAGCGCCAGCATCGCGTGGTCGCGTCGTCCGGCCCAGGTGTCGGGGTCGCAGGCGGCCAGCAGCGCGTCAGCCTCCTCGTTGGTGAGGTAGGTGATCAGGTTGCGTTGGAAGCGTTTCGGCGGGACCGCCAGCACGCGTTGGATCGAGGCGGCGTGTTCGGGATGGCGCAGTGCGGCGTAGCCGAACAGTGAGTGGATGGCCGCCAACCGGGTGTTGCGGGTGCGCACGCTGTTGCCACGATCGTGTTCGAGGTGGTCGAGGAACCCGGCGACCGAGGGCGCGTCCAGATCGGCGAGGTCGAGCTGGCTGGGCGGTTTGGCGGTGCGGGTTGCGGTATAGCCGAGCAGCAGCCGGAACGTGTCGCGGTAGCCGGCGATGGTGTTCGGGCTGGCCTGGAGTTGCCCGATGAGCCGGTCGGTGAAGTAGGCCTGCAGGATCGGGGCGAGCGCGGTCATCGCCGGCCTCCGGGTCTGCTCGCCTGCAGCCGTTGCGCGGCAAGGCCCATCAACTCGGGCGTGGCCGTCAAATACCAGTAGGTGCTGGCCGGGTTGACGTGTCCGAGGTAGGTGGACAGCACCGGCATCATTGCCGCGACGTCGACGCCGGATCGGTACCAGTCCAGCAGGCAGCTCACGGTGAAGGCATGCCGAAGATCATGTGCGCGGGGCCGGACCGTGGCGGTGCGTAGTCCGATCGTCGTGGTGATCTCGATGAACGCCTCATGCACCGACGAGTATCGCAGCGCGGCGCCGGTGGTGGCCACAAAGAACGTCTCCGATCGTCGCGGCGGCGGTATCCGGCGGTCGCGGCGGCGGGCGTAGCGGCGCAGCTGTTCGACGGCGCTGGGGTGCAGCGGTATGAGGCGGGGGTGGCCGGCCTTGCGGCCAGCGACGGTGAGCACGCCCGCCCGCAGGTCCACGTCGGTACGGCGCAGCGGCAGTGTTTCCCCGATCCGCAGGCCGGTCACTGCAAGCAGCCCCAGTAGGGTGTGTAGGGTCGCGGCACGCATCTCGGGGCGAAGGTCGTTGGCGGCGTGCAGGATCCGTTGTATTTCTGCATCGGTGTAGATGTAGGGTGTGGGCCGCTTGCCCTGTCCGGGGAATACCTTGGTGGGTGGGATTTCGGTTGCCGGGTCGATCGTGGCCAGGTAGCGGGCGAATCCGCGGATCGCGCCGAGTCGGTGCGACCAGTTGACCGGGTCGACATTGCGCGGCAGTCGCGCGAACGCGATCGCAGCCTCGGTCGTGATCGATGTCGACGCCCGCTGGCGCAGGAAGTCGAGGAATTGGGCCAACACCTGGCCGTCGCCGGCCAGCGCGAATCCCAGCCCTCGCCGCAGCCGCAAGTAGTCGTCGAGATGGGCGCGCAGCTCGGCGGTCATCGTGGGTCTCCGATCGGCCAGGGCCGCGCCAGCATCCGCAGCGCGGCGATGTCGACGCGGCTGTAGACCGCGGTGGTGGTCAGGCCCTGATGGCGCAGCGCCTGACCGATGTGCGGCAGCGGAACCCCGGCCCGCACCATCCGCACCGCGGCCGTGTGCCGAAGCCGATGCGGCCCAACCGGACTCACACCAGCGCGCACGCACGCGCGGCGCACGATGCCGCCGACGGCTTCACGGGTGAGCGGATGAATCGGGGCGATGGCGGTGACGAACACCTCCCGCAGGTCGGTGGATGGTCGTCCGCGTTGCAGATAGCCGGTAACCGCGGCGCCGACGTCGGACGGTAGCGGCATCCGATCCATTCGGCCGCCCTTGCCGTGGACGACCAGTACACCTGCCCGCCAATCGATGTCGTCGAGCCGCAACCGGGCGACCTCACCGGCGCGTAGTCCCAGCCGCAACAGCACCACCAGCACCGCGTAGTCGCGGCGGCCGATCGGGCGGCGCCGATCGCACGCGTGCAGCAGCGCTGGCGCGTCGTGGTCGCCGATTCCTCGGGGCAGCAGTGACATCCGGCGACCGGTCGCGGCCAACGCCGCCGCCGAGAGGTCCGCATCGACGAGGCCCTGCAGATGGCAATACCGCAGCAGCGCTCTTACCGCGGCCACGTAGTACTGCACCCCACCCACCGACACCCGCCCGGCCTCGGCGGTGATCGCGTGGGTCACATCCGCCGCCCTTAGCCTGAATCCGTGGATCGATGATTTCGGGTGGTCATCGGCGGGTTCGGGCGAGTGGCGCTGGGGCGTGGACACTTTGGCGTGTATGTGATCCGCTGGCCTGCACCAGCTTTTCCTTTAGGGGTTCCTCGGGTCGGGCCTGGATGGCGGGGTGGACAGGGGCTGGCCGCTTGGTCAAGCGGCGCGGGGTTGCGCAGTCGGGTAGCCGATGACGCTGTCCCACAGGGCTTTCCACTCGACTTGTCGGGGCCAGTGGACGGGTAGGTGCAGCATCGGTTTGCGGGCCGGTGCGGCGAAGCGGGCGGGCACGTTGACCAGGTCGCGGCGCAGGGTGGCACCGCGGGCCACGATGTGGTGACCGCCGGCGAGGGTCCCGGTGGCGCGCAGCAGGTTATGGGCGATCACCGCGCAGGCCAACCAGGCGCAGTTCGCGGCGAACAGCCCTGAAGGGATCCGAGCCAGTGGGCCATCGATCAGGTCGGCGAAGGTGGTCTCGATGATGGCGTGGCGGCGGTGGGTGATGTCGGCCTCGGCAGTGGGCAGCTCGGAGTTGGTCAGAAATGGGTGATAGCGCCACACCGGAAACAACGCATCCGGGTAGCGGGCGTCTTTGACCCGGCGCACTACCAGTCGGGCCGTGATCTTCTTGCCCCGCCCCAGCCGTAGGGTGTAGGGAGTTTCGGCGACCTCGGCATCGGAGATCAGCGCCCCGGTGTCAGGGTCTTCGACCGCGCCCGGGTAGTGCACCGGGGTGTAGGCGGCCTCGTCGATGCCCTCGACCGCGGTGGTAATGGCCCGATTTCGGGTCATCGACAGGGAGAACTCGACGCCTTCGGCGATGCAGGCGCCGATCACCTTTTTATTGCCGAACGCGGTGTCGCCGCGCAGCATGATCTTGCCGGCCCCGCACCCGCGGGCGGTGGTGATGGCTTGTTTGACCTGCCAGGCCGCGGCGCGGCCGGAGCCGGCCTTACCGCTGCGCAGCCGCGCCTCGGCGATCACCGGTGGGGCCTGCGCGGTCGAGATCGTGGTGATCTGCGGCGACAGACCCAACCGCAGCAGCGCACGGCTGGCGATCTTGGCGTGCCCGAACGAAGCACCCTGCTTATGGCGCCCGTAGACCGGACGCAGCAGCGAGTCGATGTCCAAAAAGGCGCGCTCTTCGATGCCGGGCAACAGCGGCACCCGCTGCGCGAGCGCCACCAGATGCGCGCGAGCCACGGCCGCGAGCTGGTTGGCATGCCCGAAAGTGAACTCGCGCAAGAAGATCCCCAATGTCGAGGGCGCATACACCTCGTTGAACACCCGTGGCGTGCCGCCGGCACGCAACACGTCGACGTCGTCGATGCAGTCCGCGCCGCACATCATCCCGGCGATGATCGAGGTCAGCTTCCCGACCGGGTTGACCGCACCGGAGGCCACCCGTGTCGACGGCAGATCCACATGCTCACCGATCAATTCCGAAAGCCCGGTCTGCTCAGCCAATTCCAGCACCGGAACCAAACCCGCGGCCGACACCAGATTCGGCTCGTCAAACACCGCCGACCCGAGAGTGAACGTATACGATGAATGCACCGAAAATGCCTTCCTGAACACTGGAAAAAGACGACTTCAGCACTCGTATTATCCCAGGCCAGAAGGCATTTTCGCTGTTCACACGCCGATCAAACCACCAGCCGATCCACGGATTCAGGCTTAGCGCACTCACCTTGCCGTCGATGGTGTAGTCGACCAGGAACCGCCGACCGCGAGCGATGTACGCCGTGATCGTGGACCGCGACAACACCCGCTCCGACGCGAGGTAACGCTCGAACCCGCCCAGCAGAGCCTCGACCCCATTCGACGGCGGACGTGGCGGCGGCGCGATCGGCGTGACATGTTGCGCGACAAGGAAGTCGAGCAGCGGCACCATCGCACGCCGGCCGCGGTGAAGCGTATAACCAGTCGCGCGGCGTGAGGCCAGGTACTCGACGACACATCCTTCGGTCAGATCCCGGCCCGACCAGCCGTGCTCGTCCAGCCAGCGACTCAAGTGCGCCAACAGCCGCAGCTGGTGCACCGCCGACAACTGCGTATATCCCAACTGCCGCAACTTATCCCGAAAGCCATCCGCGAACGGCGCGAGCGGACCCTCGAACCGAACGTCGGTGACCTTGCTGACCGGCTTGCCCATCACATCCTCCTTCGTCAGAAACCCGTCGAAGGAGATATCAGTCCTGATTATGCCGACAGTTCAACCCTTCTCACGTCGCTGACCAGCAGCTACCCAGAAACGTCGGCATAATCGTGAGGTCGGCATAATCGACGCAATGCCGATATCGGCATTGCGTCGACAACGGCAGCGCCTTCGTCGATGCGTGGCTGCTGCGGGCCTGCGCGAAACTCGGTGTGCGCCTGGTTCATTCTCAACCAGGTCGTCCTCAAGGACGGGGAAAGATAGAACGCTGGTTTCGTAGCGTGCGCCAACAGTTCCTCGTCGAGGTCACCGACACCACCAGCGAGGACCTCGTCGCCGCCGGCGTCGATGACGCCACCGCGTTGTTGGAGCTCAACCGGTTGTTTATGGCCTGGGTAGAAACCGAATATCACCGCCGTACCCATACCGAAACCGGACAAGCACCGCTGGCGCGCTGGCAGGCCGGCTGGGACCGGGTTGGCCGCGTCCCGGCCATGCCCAGCGCTGACGAGCTGACCGAGGCGTTTTTGTGGTCGGAATACCGCGTGGTCACCAAGACCGCCACCGTGTCGCTGCACACCAACACCTACCAGGTCGATCCAGCGCTGGTCGGACGTCGGGTAGAGCTGGTGTTTTGCCCATTTGACCTGGAAACCATCGAGGTCCGCTACCACGACAAGTCCTATGGGAAAGCCCTGCCGCACAAGATCTCCCGTCACACCCACCCGAAAGCCAAACCCGAGACACCCGAACCCGAGCCGCCGGCAGCGACCGGGATCGACTACTTGTCGTTGACCGCGGCCACCCACGAGGAGCAGCTACGACACGACGAACGCATCGGATACCACGCCCTTTACGGCGATGACAGCGAAATCCCCGGCCAGCTATCCATCGATGACATCGAAAACAACATCGACTCACAAGGAGAAATGTCGGCATGAGTATCCAACGGCTGCAATCACATTGGGGATTCACCCGGATGCCGTTCGGGCGTGACCTGGCACCGAGCATGCTGCACCGCCATAGCGGCCACGGTGAGGCGGTCGCCCGCATCAGCTGGTGTGTGGACCAGCACGCGATCGGGGTGATCACCGGCGAGGTCGAGCCGGGTTCTCACTACTAATTTCCTTTCCCTGGTTGTCTCATCCGGTCCAGATTCGGGCCGGATGCTGCGTTGTTATGGGTTTTCATGGTCACGCAGATGGTGCGACCGGGTGCTCTGGACCGGATGCGACACGCTGGCCTCGGCGTTTCATGGCGTTGCAGCGAACAAAGCATCTTCCGGTGGTGGCAGTTGGATGGCCAGGCCCTTGCGTTGGCCGCGGTTGACATGCACCGCGTTGAGCTCGCCGCGTTGAATCCGGTCCAGGACAGTCTGTTTGGCAACGCCGAGTCGGCGGGCAGCAGCTTCGAGCCCAACCCATCCCTCGGGCGCGTCCGGGGTGATCTTGGCTTGCAGCTCGGCGTCGATGCGGATTCGCCACGGGCCGCCGGGGCCGTGCTGCTCGCCGCGGATGAACCCGCTGGCCAGCCACCGGTAGAGGGTGGCTCGGGAGGTGCCCAGCAGCGTCTGGGCTTCGGCGATGCTGACCATGTGCACATCCTCGTCGATGGGTCCGACAGGTTCGCTGGGACCGGCGATCCGGTGTTTGCGGCGCAGGCTGCCGACCCGGTCGCGGGTGAACGGCAACCCGGTCGCGGTGATCACGCCTTGCCGGGCAAGCAGGCGCGCGATCGTCGCGTCGTCGTAGTGGGCGGCCAGCCGTCGAATACGCTCCAGCGTGTCGGCCTCGGTGCGGATCGCGCTGTCCACGCCGCGGCGCGGCAACGCGACGGTGATATCGGTATGAGCGCTGCCTTCCCACCGGATCCGGATCGCGGCCTGACCAGCGTCGCGGTCGACGTTGATGACGACCTCACCGATCAGCAACCGCAGCAACTGCTTTCGTTCTCGGATGGTGGTGGTGTCGGCGTCGAACACCGCCCGCAGGTCAGCACCCGCGTGGGATAGCCAGGCCACCTCTTCCTCGGTGAGCACCGCCGGCCGCCGGGACTGCTGCGCGGCCAGGTCGGCCTCGGCTTGACGTAGCGTGCCCAGCCGTACTTCCCAGTCGCGTTCCAGGCTGCGGGCGACCAACCGGTTCTCCGGCTCGACCGCGTCGAACTGGCGGCGGGCTCGCTGGGCCTCGTAACGGGCCCGCTCGACGCCCAGCTCGAACGCGCGCACCCGCCGGGCATGCTGATCCTCGGCCTCGGCCAGTGCGGCGGCGGTGGCCGCCAACGCGGCCGGCTGCAACACGGTGAACATCTCCTCGACCACGGCGGCGTCCAGGCGGCGTCCGCTCAGACTCTGGCAGCTGCGCGCCGAGCCGTACAACCGCAGTCCCTGCGCGCACAGATACCGTGGGACTCGGCCATCGGGGCCGGAGTAGCCGACCAGCATCCGCCGCCCGCACTTGCCGCACACCACCAGCCCCTGCAGCAAGGCGCGGCCCTCACGCACCGCCCCGCCGCCCTGCCCTTTGGGCGGGTGCACGTTGGCGCGCAACCGATCCTGGTTGGCCAGATAGGTCTGCCAGGACACATAGCCGGGATGATGATCCGGGATGGTCACCTCCCACTGCTCACGCGGCAATTCCTGATCGCGGACCACGATGCGGCCGGCCTCGTCCAGACGCCGACTCACCTTCGTTCGCCCGAACACGTACGCCCCACCATAGGCGGGGTTGGTCAAAAAATCGTGGACCGCCGGGTAGGTCGCCTCGGCCCAGCGGATGACCCGCGCGCCGGCGGACCGGCGCGGCAGCCGCAGGCCATCCGCACGCAGCGACAGCACCACCTGACGCGCCGAACCCAGCTCGTCGAACCGGTCGAACACCGCCGTGATCGCGGCGCGGACCGCCTCATCCCGGCTGAGCACCACCCGGTCGTCCTGGTCATAGTCCAGCCCCACCGGCAGCAGTTGGCGCAGCTCGCCCCGCGCGGCCTTGTGCCGCAGCCCGGCATTGAGCCGCGACCGCAGCACGTGCAGCTCAGCCTCGCTCATCGTGCCCTTCAACCCAAGCACGAGCCGGTCGTTGTAGTCACCGGGGTGATACATCCCGTCCGCGTCGGCGATCAGGGTGTCGGTCATCGCGCACAGATCCAGCAGGTGATACCAGTCTGCGTTGCAGCGCGCCAACCGAGACACTTCGATGCCCAGCACCAGGCCGACCTGCCCCAACCCGACCGCGGCGACCAATTCCTGAAACCCGTTGCGTGCGTTCGCATCCGCGCCCGAACAACCCAGGTCGTCATCGACCACCCGTACCCGGTCAGCTGGCCACCCCAAGTGCTGCGCTCGCTGCGCGAGTTCGTATTGCCGGTTGAGGCTTTCGGTGTTTTCCCGCACCTGCGTCATCGTCGATTGCCGCACATACACCCACGCCTGTCGTTGCAGGTGCGTTGCCCGGATCTTGGTCAGCTCAGCCATCGCTGCCGTCCTCGGCCAGCACACCCCTGGCGATCATCCGGGCCAGCAGCGACAACACTTGCGCCCGTGTGGGTTCCGGCAGCTGCTCCCAGCTCCCGGCGACACGCTCCTGCTCCCACGGCAGCCGCAGTTGCACCGCGGCCGCTATCCTGACTCCTCGCACGGCTCACCTCCTGGTCTCGTTGGCGCGGATCCAGTGAGGTGAGCCTTGCCCATCCCGGCCGTAACTGGTCGGACCCGGTCACGACGACACGCCCGTGTCACGCGCCAGCCGGGACCGCAACCGTCGAACCCCCTCGACCGACAACGTCGTCGCCAACCCCGCCAACACGGCGGCGTCGCTACCGAAGACATCCGTCGCGTCGGCCGCCACCATGCCCGGCGTGCCGTCCGGCAGCACGACCACCAGCCTCAGCACGCCCTGTCGTCGACGAAATGACAACGCTCGCAACTGTTCCCCGTACAATGGGTGCGCGCGATCAGTTACCGTGATCTCGCACGGCAGCACCGCGCGAAGCTGTTGCAGTCTGTCGCCTGCGCTGTCGGCGCAGGCAAGACCGTAGCCGTGCGGGCGAGCGCCGCCAGCCTGGATCCGTCCCGCCACGTGTTCATCTACCTGGCCAACCCCACCGTCGGAGTGCGCGGCATGCTCACACACATCGTGGCCACCCTCGGGCACACCCCGGCCTTCCACCGCTCCGCCCTCACGCCACAAGCCGCTGAAGCCCTTGCCACCGAACACGCCGAACGGGGCCGAAACCCCGTCCTGGTCGTCGACGAAGCCCACCTCTTGGACAACCATCAGCTCGAAGCGATCCGACTGTTGACCAACCACGACATGGACTCCGGATCGCCCTTCGCGGTCGTCTTGATCGGCCAACCCGGTCTGCGCCAGCGGCTGCGGCTGGGCGTGCTCGCCGCGCTGGATCAGCGCATCGCCGTCCGATATCACATCGCCGGGATGAACGGCGCCGACACCGCTGACTACATTCGCCACCACTGCAAAATCTCCGGACGAGCCGACACCCTGTTCTCCGAAGACGCCATCGGGCTGATCCACAACGCCTCGCGCGGTCACCCCCGCGCGGTCAACAACCTGGCCCTACACGCACTGACCGCCGCGTTCGCCGCCGACCACAGCATCGTCGACGAAAAGGCAGCACGCATCGCCATCACCGAAACCGCCACGGATTGAACCCAGTCCGCCTCAACCCGACCACCACCGCGTCAGCCCGGCGACAACGCCGTCAACACGCCCACAACGGCCCCGCTCAACATGCCCAGCGGGCCGTCCTCCTTAACGTGATCACTTCAATCCCAATGACGCCGTCATCGTCATCCTGAGTGACGCTCAACATGTGCCCGCCCACAGAGCCAAACAAGCGGATACCACACCGACCGAGATACATACCCCGTTTGGAACGATTCCGCTACCGCACGTCGAGATCACCACACCCGTCACCGTCGACCGCGAATGGGACCGGACAGGGGACTCCGTCACCAATGACCACGAGTTCAAGTAACTGTCGGCGGGCAGGCCTACTGCGGCTTGCGGCCGCAGCGCTGACAATGGTTTTCCTGTTGGGAGGTTGTTCACTGATGTATCCGTTTGCGTACGATGCTGATCGCCCCGAGCATCCGCTCTCTGACGAGCAGGCCATGGCCCAGGTGATCGAGCCGGCCAAGCAGATCGCAAAAATAGCAGGGCTGCAAGATGTTTCAGGAGTTCAGCTGGGAGTCCTGCAACGATCAGGGCGATCCACCCTACCGTGGTCGGGTCGACATGACCTTCATCGTTCCGCTTGGCATCGACCACAGCAGCTACTTCGAGCAAGTTGCGGCGACGATGGTGGCTCACTGTTGGTCGTCCGGCCCGCCGGGACAGCACGTGTTCGGAACGGTGATTCACAAAGATGGTGTCATGGCAACTATCGGCGTAAGTCCATTTCTCGGCGCCGATGGGGCGATCGAGCTTTCCGGCGAATGCCGCAATATGAATAACCACCGCACTGACAGCAACGGGTTCAGCATCAAAGACCAGCTTCGCGGCCAGTGAAGCTGCGGCTAGCTGCCGCCGCGCTCATTATCCCGTTCGCACCAACGAAATCTGGTGCCGCCCAGCAGGTATCGCCACCGTCGACCCGGCCGCCTGACCATCCAGGCGCACCTGCACGCCGTCAGCCAAACCGCCAAGGGTGAGCTGCACCGCGGTGTCGGTGGCCACCGCTATCGTCGACGACGGCAACGACGCCAGCCCGGCCCGCTCGACATCGACCGTCAGGCTGGCGACTCCGGTGAGCCGCAACGTCAGATACGGCAGCACCGGAGCCGGACCGTCCACCCGCCAATCCAATTCGGTGTAGAGCCCCGGTGTCGGGTCGAAGTGCGGGACAAAGCCGCGGTGCCGGCGAATGCTGTGCATCGGGTCCGGCCGCGCATACGAGCGGGCATCGACCTCCGCGGTAGCGCCGCGCCGGGCAGTCACGGCGGGATCGGCGATCAGCTCCGACAACCACCACACCTGGTGCGGCCCGATACCGAGGTCCGCACGCACCAATTGCGGATACCACGCAAACGTGATGTGACCCGGATCCGCTTGGCGCAGACCGGTTCCCATGTGCGCGATCGGATCGTCGAACTTGTCCTGTAGTACCCAGGCGATGTGATCCTCGAGCGGATAGACGGTAAACCGGTAGCGATAACCCAGCCGGTCCAGTTCCAGCACCTGCTCGGCGGCCGAGGCGAACGGAACCAACTCGTCGAGCAACCCGTGGGCGATGACGAACGGCAACCAGCGAGCGTTTCCCAGCAGCTCCCAGGTGTCGCCCTCACGGGCACAATGCGAATCGAGGTTCAAGTCGGCCGGAATGTCGACGTTGGGCAGCAGCCGCACCCCACATGTCGGCGGCCCGGCTAGCACCACGGCCTGGGCGAACACCTCCGGGTACGTCAGCCCCAGCTTGTAGGCGGCATAACCGCCCATCGAATATCCCGAGATGACCGTGCGGTTGGGATCGGTGCCCAACTGCTCGGCCACCCGCGCCCACACTTCCCACACGTCGAGTTCGCCGGCGTCGAAGTACCACGTCGACGGGCCCCGGCCCAGCGGCGTGACCACCACCGAGCCGCGAGTCTCGCACACCTCGTGCAGCAGGCGCGGGTCAATCGCGGCGAACTGCGTTTGCCCCAGCGCCAGCGAGTGCAGCAACAGCGTCAGCGGTAGCGCCTGCCCGGGCGCATACGTCGACGGCAGACACACCGAATACGGCTGCACCCGACCCAGAAACTGCGGATCGGTGTCCAGAACAGTGCCATCGGCAACACCCTGACCCAGCTCCACCGAGGACACGTACCAGCGGGTCGACGGTCCGGTGATCACCGGTTCGGCAGCGGTCTCACGGGCCGCCAGCCGGTCCCACTGCACCGCCACCGCGAACTCGGAGATGTCGCCGCTGGTCAGCGCGGCGGCCTGGGCCGCGTCGGACCAGAAGTTCAGATGCGGCTTCTCCTGGTCATGGGTACGGAAGGCGACGTTGTAGACGTTGGGCTGACCGGGCAGCGCGCCGCGCTCGGCGGGCACGTCGGCGAACCCGTCGCCTGCGGCGTTGGCCAGTCCCGCGGCCAGCCGAACCGTCCAGGTGCCGGTGGGCTCCAGCGCCGACCGCGGCACCTGCGCCAGAAACGACCGCGCCGGCAGGTCGACGCTGTGCTCGACGGGCGTGGCAACCTGTGTGGTCAGGTCGATCAGCCGGGCGCTGCGGCCCGACACCAGCAGGGCCATGTCGATGCCTGCCGAACGCACCCCCGCCCCGGCCGGCCAGTCGGCCGAGGCGGCCCGGCCCCGGTCGGTGTCGAAGGTGAACAGCGCGATCGGCACGGTCGCGTCCACCAGCGTGTTCCAGTCGACGCGCCACCAGGTGTGGGTCTCGGTGAGCCCGATCGCGACGCGGAAGATGTCGGCGCCGTTGCCGGCCGCGGGCCCGGCCGGATAGACGTAGGTGCCCCGCGGCGGCGCCTGGACTTTCAGATCTCCGACCGGCAGACCCGTCGCACCGTGGTCGTCGTAGAGAAAGTCGGTCCAGAACAACGCCCCGCCGGCCACCCGAGCCGCCCCGCAGGTACGCGGGAACTCCTCGCCGAACGGCCATCCCGACGGCACCGGCAGCTTCGGCTCGGGTTTGCGCGCGGCCGGCGGCACCCCCTCCGGCATCCCGTCGACCACGACCAATTCGGCAGGAGGCGCCGGCGACGCGGGGCGGACCACCACATCGGCGACGTGGCGGGCGATACGCAACGGAAGCAGAGTCAGATCCAACAGCGACACGACGCCAACCTACCCGGCACCGCCGACATCAAACCGGCACCACCGTCAGCTCGTGCGGCCGGTGGTTGACCGACAGGGCACCGTCCCCGGTTACCACCACGATGTCCTCGATGCGGGCCCCCCACCGGCCCGGGAAGTAGATCCCCGGCTCGATGGAAAACGCCATGCCCGCAGCCAGCGCCACGTCATTGCCGGCCACGATGTAGGGCTCTTCGTGCACGCACAGCCCGATGCCGTGCCCGGTGCGGTGCACGAAATAGTCGGCCAAACCAGCCTCGGCCAGCACGCAACGGGCCGCGGCGTCGACCTGGGCGGCGGTTACACCGGGGCGCACGGCCTCAAACGCGGCGCGCTGCGCCCGCTGCAGAACCGAATAGTGCTGCGCCACAACTAGATCGGGTTCGCCGATGCTGTAGGTACGGGTGCAGTCGGAGTGGTATCCGGGCTCGACGGTCCCCCCGATGTCGACGACGACGATGTCGCCCGCCTGCAGTGCGCGGTCCGAAAACCGGTGATGCGGGTCGGCACCATGCGGGCCGGAGCCGACGATGACGAACGCCACCTCCGAATGCCCTTCGGCGACAATCGCTTCGGCAATATCGGCGGCGACGTCGGCCTCGGTACGGCCCGGCACCAGCAACTCCGGCACTCGGGCATGCACCCGGTCGATGGCCGCACCCGCCTCGTGCAGCACGTCAATCTCGGCTTCCTCCTTGATCATTCGCAGCTCGCGCAGCACATCGGTGGCCAACACCGGCAGCATGTCCAACGCAGCGGCCAGCGGCAGCAGATGCAAAGCCGGCATGGAATCACTGACTCCCGTCGGCGCCGGGCCGCCGCCCAACGCGGCGCTCACCAATCGGTAGGGATCATCCCCGTCGACCCAGGTCCGCACGCCCAGCCCCAGAGCATCGGCAGACTCCGTGAAGCTGGCCTGCTCCAGCCGCGGCACGACGAGAGTCGGCTCACCCGAGGCCGGCAACACCAGCGCGGTGAGCCGCTCGAACGTCTCCGCGCGCGAACCGATGAGGTAGCGCAGGTCGTAGCCCGGGGTGATCACCAGGCCGGCCAGACCGGCGCCGGCGGTCCTGGCGGCCGCCGCAGCCAACCGTCGCGCGTACACTTCGGAGTCGAATCGGCGAGAGTTCATGGCAGCCAGGCTAACCGCGCCCGGCGGGCCTGGCAGGATTGCCCACATGCCCGCTCCCCTGCTGCTGCTGCTGGACGGCGCCAGCATGTGGTTTCGCTCGTTCTTCGGCGTGCCGTCGTCGATCACCGCCCCTGACGGCCGGCCGGTCAACGCCGTGCGCGGGTTCATCGACTCGATGGCGGTGGTGATCACCCAGCAGCGGCCCGGCCGGCTGGTGGTGTGCCTGGATCTGGACTGGCGGCCACAGTTCCGGGTGGACCTCATCCCGTCCTACAAGGCACACCGCGTCGCCGTAACCGAGCCCGAAGGCCGGCCCGACATCGAGGAGGTGCCCGACGACCTCACCCCACAGGTTGACATGATCATGGAACTTCTTGAGGCATACGGGATCCCGACGGCCGGCGCACCGGGCTTCGAGGCCGACGACGTGATCGGCACCCTGACGGCGCAGGAACGCACCGATCCGGTGGTCGTCGTCAGCGGCGACCGCGACCTACTGCAGGTGGTGGCCGACGATCCGGTGCCGGTTCGGGTGCTCTACCTCGGGCGCGGGCTGTCCAAAGCCACCCTGTTCGGGCCCGCCGAGGTGGCCGAACGGTACGGCTTGCCGGCGGATCGGGCCGGATCGGCCTACGCCGAACTGGCGTTGCTGCGCGGCGATCCCTCCGACGGGCTGCCCGGGGTACCCGGCGTCGGCGAGAAGACGGCAGCCGCCCTGCTGGCCGCGCACGGCTCGCTGGATCAGATCATGGCCGCCGCTCACGACCCCAGGTCGGGGATGGCCAAGAGTTTGCGAGCGAAAGTGCTTGGCGCATCGGACTACATCGAGGTCGCCGGTTCGGTGGTGCGAGTGGCCACCGACTCCCCGGTGCAGCTTTCGACGCCCACCGATGCCCTACCGCTGGTCGCCGCCGACCCGGCGCGCACTGCCGAACTGGCGACTCGCTACGGCGTCGGGTCATCGATCACCCGGCTACAGAAGGCACTGGACGCACTGCCACCATGACAGCATCGTGACCGCTACTGCGGCCGGCCGACCTCATAGGTGCCCTTGTTGTCCTGGAACGTCACCGTCACGTGCTTGGACGCGCCGTCGATGCTGACGGTGCAGTCGAAGGTGGCGCCCTTCTTGACGGTCGGGTTAGCCCCGTTGTTGCACTTGACGTCCTTGACGTTCTTGGCGCCGTAGCCGTTGGTCTCGTCGGTCAGGATCTGCTGGACGCCGGCGTTCGCCTTGTTCACATCTAGTTTGGTGGTGACAAAGAACCCGGGCTGCCAGAAACCGAGCACCAAGACGACGCCGATGACCAGCACGGCGATCACGCCGACGACACCGCCGATGATCGCCATCGAACGCTTGGAGCTCTTAGCCGACTGGTCGTAGGGAGCGTATTGCCCGGGATATTGACCGGGCTGACCGTATTGGCCGGGCTGGCCCGGCGCCCCGTACTGGCCGGGCTGGCCGTACTGTGGCGGCTGGCCGTATTGGCCGGGCGGGGCCGCCTGACCGTACTGCCCGGGCTGGCCGAACTGCGGAGGTGCCCCGAATTGGGTGGGCTGCGAACCGAAATCGGGCTGCCCGTAGGCGGGGGCGGACTGCGGATACTGCTGCGGATACGCCGGGTCCACCGGCTGCTGATACTGCGGATACTCCGCGGGCGTGTAGGCCGGAGCCTGCCACGTCGCGTCCTGAGTTGGCTGCTGCTGCCACGGTGACCCGGCCATGGTCGGGTCCGAGGAATGATCGCCCTGCCCCGGCGGCTGCCACGACTGCCTCGGGTCTGATCCCTGCGGTCCGCTCATCGTTTCTCCTGGTCCTCCTGCGGTCACATTCCGGACATAACCGTAGCTCCGGGCCAGCCTACCCGGCGTCAACTGCGACGACGCCGCGCCGGATGTCGTTGATGGCGCGCTTTGCCGCAGCGCGCACCTCGGGGTCCGGGGCGGCGTTACGCACCTGGTCCAGCAGATCGAGCACTTGCCGGCACCAGCGCACGAAATCGCCTGCCGACAAAGGGGATCCGGTGCCGCTGACATCAGCGGCAGCCAATGCGGCCGCAAGATCACCGGTGCGCGCCCAACGATAGATGACGGTGACGAAGCCGTCGTCGGGTTCCCGACTCTGGCTGATCCGGTGCGTCTGCTCGTCGGCGCGCAACTGCGCCGACAGCCTCGCGGTCTGCCTGAGCGCCTGGCGCAACCCCGGTGTGGGTGCCTCCACACCGGACGGCTCTTCACCACCGCGCGATTCGTAGAGCACCGCCGAAACCACCGCCGCCAACTCCGGCGGCTTCAAGCCCGCCCAGGCGCCGGTGCGCAGGCACTCGGCCACCAACAGGTCGCTTTCGCTGTAGATGCGAGCCAGCAACCGGCCGTCGTCGGTGACCTCGGGATCGGTCGGCGGTCCATGGATGAACTGCCGCTCGGTCAGCAGGCCGACGATCCGGTCGAAGGTGCGGGCCAACGAGTTGGTGGCCGCGGCAACCTTGCTCTGCAGCTGCGCGTTGTCGCGTTCGATGCGCAGGTAGCGCTCCGCCTGGCGAACCTGAACCTCGACATCGGCAGCGTGGTGGCAGGGATGGCGGCGCAGTTGTTGGCGCAGCGACTCCAGATCCGGGTCATGACGCGCGCGTTTCTTGCCGCGGCGATCAGCCGGCGCGGGCAGGCCCGCGGCGGCCGATCTTAGCGCCGACGCCAGATCCCGGCGCACCCGCGGCTGGCGGTATTCGATGCGCTTGGGCAGTGCCATCGATCCGACCGGCGGCACCCCACCCGAATAGTCGGCCGACGAAATGCGCCCGGCCCACCGGTTTTCGGTCAGCACCAGCGGCCGCGGGTCGGCGCTGTCGCGGGCGGACTCCAACACCACCGCCAGCCCGCCGCGCCGGCCGTGCGTGATGGTGATGATGTCTCCCTTGCGCAGCGCCGCCAGCGCATCGTTGGCTTCCTGGCGGCGCTGCAACCGGGACGCGCGGGCCTGCGAACGCTCCAGCTCCGACACCTGGGCGCGAAGCCGCGCATAGTTGAGGATCGGCGCGTTCGGACCACCGAGTTCGGCGGCGATCTCGTCGAGCAATCGTTTGCCGCGTTCGATGCCGCGGACCAGTCCGACGACGGATCGGTCGGCCTGGTATTGGGCGAATGACTGCTCCAGCAGCCGGTGCGCCTGCTCCGGACCCATCCGGTGTACCAGGTTGATCGTCATGTTGTACGACGGGACAAACGAGCTGCGCAGCGGGAAGGTCCGGGTGGAGGCCAGGCCGGCAACCTCGGCGGGCTCGCTGGTGTTGTCGGAGGGATGCCAGATCACCACCGCGTGACCCTCGACATCGATACCGCGCCGGCCGGCCCGGCCGGTCAGCTGCGTGTACTCCCCCGGCGTCAGCGGCAGATGCTGCTCACCGTTGAACTTCACCAGCCGCTCGAGCACCACGGTGCGGGCCGGCATGTTGATGCCCAGCGCCAACGTTTCGGTGGCGAACACCGCCTTGATCAGGCCGGCGGCGAAAAGCTCCTCGACGGTGTGCCGGAATGCCGGCAGCATCCCGGCATGGTGGGCGGCCAGACCGCGCAGCAAGCCCTCGCGCCACTCGTAGTAGCCGAGTACGGCCAGGTCGGCGTCGGCCAGATCGCCGCAGCGGTGGTCGATCACCTCGGCAATCCGGGCGCGCTCGTCCTCGCCGGTGAGCCGCAGCGGCGAGCGTAGGCACTGCTGGACGGCGGCGTCGCACCCGGCCCGGGAGAACACGAACGTGATCGCCGGCAACAACCCCTCGGAGTCGAGCTTCGCGATCACCTCCGGCCGCGGCAGCGGACGGTGGAAGCGCGGCCGTCCCGGGCCTCCTCGTCCCCCCTGCCGCCGCGGCTGCCAGTCCGACATCCGGTCGGCCTCACGGCGATGCGCGATGTGGCGCACCAAGTCCGGGTTGACCCGCGGCTGCTGTGCGTCGGTGTCATAGTCGAACAGGTCGAACAGGCGCTTGCCCACCAAGATGTGCTGCCACAGCGGCACCGGCCGGTGCTCGTCGACGACGACGGTCGTGTCGCCCCGCACGGTCTGCATCCAGCCGCCGAACTCTTCGGCGTTGCTGACCGTCGCCGACAGGCTTACCACCCGCACCTCGTCGGGCAGTTGCAGGATGACCTCCTCCCACACCGGCCCGCGCATCCGGTCGGCCAGGAAATGCACCTCGTCCATCACCACATGGGAAAGGCCTTGCAGCGCAGGAGAATCGGCGTAGAGCATGTTGCGCAGCACCTCGGTGGTCATCACCACCACGGGCGCGTTGGCGTTGACGGAGAGATCTCCGGTCAGCAGTCCGATTTGGTCGCGGCCGTAGCGCGCCGTCAGGTCGGTGTGCTTCTGGTTGCTCAGGGCCTTCAGCGGTGTGGTGTAGAAGCATTTGCCCCCGGCCGCCAGGGCCAGGTGTACGGCGAACTCGCCGACCACCGTCTTGCCCGCGCCGGTGGGCGCGCAGACCAGAACACCGTGGCCACATTCCAGGGCGGCACAGGCGCGCCGCTGAAAGTCGTCGAGGGCGAACGGCAGCTCGGCAGTGAACCGCGCCAGCTCGGGCAGATCTGTCACACCACCGCCCTGATGCGGTCCCTACGTGACGTCGTCATGTGATCCGCCGATGACCGAGGGCGCCGGTACCGGCTCGGGGGAATCGATGGCCGACGCTTCATCATCGGGAATCAGCGCCTCCCGCTTGGCTTTCCGCTTGTCGTGCAGCCGGGCGATCTGGATGGCCAGCTCGAGCAGCACGGTCAGTGCCACCCCGAGGGCGGTCATCGAGAAGGGGTCGGATCCGGGCGTGAACACCGCGGCGAACACGAACATGGTGAAGATCAGGCCGCGCCGCCAGGACTTGAGCCGTTCATAGGTCAGCATGCCCGTCATGTTGAGCATCACGATCAGCAGAGGAAATTCGAAGCTGACCCCGAACACCACCAGCAGGTTGATCAGGAAGCCGAAGTACCGGTCGCCCGACAGTGCGGTCACCTGAACGTCGCTACCGACGGTCAACAGAAAGCCCAGCGCCTTGGACAGCACCAGATACGCCAGCACCGCACCGGCCACGAACAGCACCGCCGCCGGGATCACGAACGCCACCGCGAAGCGGCGCTCTTTCTTGTACAGCCCCGGCGTGATGAATGCCCACAGCTCGTAGAACCAGACCGGACAGGCCAGCACGACGCCGGCCGTCATCCCCACTTTGAGCCGCAACATGAACTGGTCGAACGGCGCGGTGGCCAGCAGCCGGCATTGCCCGTCGGCGCTGATATCGGCCCGCGCCGACTGCGGCAACGAGCAATAGGGATGGCGCAGCCACTCGCCCAGGCTCTGCAGCCCGAACACCGAATGCGAATACCAGATGAACCCGAAAATCGTGGTGATCAGGATGGCCGCCAGCGAGATCAGCAGCCGGGTCCGCAGCTCGGTCAGATGATCGACCAGCGACATCGTTGCGTCAGGATTGACGCGGCTGCGCCTGCTACGGGGGTTCAGCCGTTTAAGAACAGTGGCGGCACGCGCTGAGGCCCGGAAACCATTCCCCACGTTCGATCAGTGACGCTTGGGCACCGAGACGGTGGTGCCGGGCTAAGCCGGCCGCGCCTCGGTGTGACCCGGCTCAGTGCTCGCCGGCGGCTCGACTCGTTGCGACTGCACCGGCATCGGGCTGGCCGGGTTGGTGTCGAGGGCGGGCGGCTGGTTTTTGGTTTCGCTCTGCATTTCCCGGATCTCGGACTTGAAGATGCGCATCGACTTGCCCAACGACCGCGCCGCATCGGGGAGCTTCTTGGCGCCGAACAGCACGATCACCACGACGGCGAGGATCGCCCAGTGCCACGGACTAAGACTGCCCACTTTGATTACCTCCAGACGTTGACCCGATGTTACCGCAGCAGAGCTGCCAAGCCGCCCGGCCGCGCCGTCACTGGTGCACAGCGGCCCGATAGGCCTGCACTGCGGCCTCCGCGGCCGCCCGCACGCGCCGGGCGAGCGATTCCGGCGCCAGCACCTGCACATCGGAGCCGAAGCCCAGCATGAGACGAGTCATCCACTCCTCCGAGGCGTAGGTCATGGCCACCTCACAGGACCCGTCGGGCAGCTCATGCAGCTCCCGTATCGGGTAGTACTCCAGCATCCACGACGCCGAGGCCGCCACCCGCAGCGTTGCCGACGGCAGCGACGGATCCGCGTCGAACAGCGCCGTGTCCGGCGGCGCCTGCAGCGCTGGTTCCGGCGGTGCGGCCGGCTCGTCCAGCTCGGAGGCGTCGACGATCCGGTCGAACCGGAACAGCCGAACCCCTTCGGCCTCGCGCGACCAGGCCTCCAAGTAGCTGTGGCCGCCGATCAGCAGCACCCGGATGGGATCGACGGTCCGGGTGGTGAGGGTGTCGTGCGACGCCGAGTAGTAGTCAATGGTCAGCGCCCGTTTGTCGCGCACCGCTGCGCGCACCGTCGCCGCGGCCGCGTGCTCGGCCGGCGCGGGTTGGTCGGCGGCCGAAACCGTGCTGTCGGGGCCGGCCGCGCCGGCCGCCGCCGAGATCTTGGCGATCGCGCTGCGGGCCGCCCGCGGATCGACGACGCCCGGGATGTCGGCGAGCGCGCGCAGGGCCACCAGCAGCCCGGTGGCCTCCGGAGACGTCAGTTTCAACGGGCGGTCAATGCCCGCCGAGAACGTCACCTCGATGGTGTCCCCGGAGAACTCGAAGTCGATGAGGTCTCCCGGGTAATAGCCGGGCAGTCCGCACATCCACAGCTGGTTGAGATCCTCCTCGAGCTGCTTGGCCGACACCCCGAGGTCTGCGGCGGCTTCCGCGCGGGTGATCCGCGGGTTGGCCTGGAAGTACGGCACCATGTTGAGCAGCCGCACCAGCCGGGCGGACACGGCCGTCATAGCGCTGCCTCGGCGTAAGCACGCAATCGGGCCAGCACGTCGTCGCGCAGGGCGGCCGGCTCCAAGACGATCGCGTCGGCTCCGTAGCCGGCGATCTCGCGCGCCAACCGGTCACTGGATCCGATGTCGAGTTCGATGACGTCGCCGTCGCGACCGGCCAGTCTCCGGGGACCGACGGGTCGCCCGGCTCGGCGCAGCGCGGTGGCCCGGCCGTCGGCGACCCAGACCGTGGCCTGCACACCGGTTGGCGCCTCGGTGACCTTCGCGGCCACGATGCCGCGCAGATCGACGTCGTCGGGCACGGTGATCGCGCCGGCCGGGCCGATCGGGGTGATCTCCCCACCGATCCGCGACAGCCGGAAAACGCGGGTGGCGTCGCGGTCGCGGTCGTGGCCGACGAGATACCAGCGGCCCCTCTCGGTGACCACGCCCCACGGCTCGACGGTGCGGGTGGTGTACGGCTCGGCCCGCGACGACCGATGCGGGAACTGCACCGCCTGCCGAGAGTGGATGGCGGACAACAGGATTCCCAGCACGTGTTCGGATCCGCGCAGCCCGGTCAGCCCGGCCGGCGAGGCGATGGTCACCGGCGCCCCGGTGTCCAGGGGGTCGACGTCTACTCCAGCGGCCCGCAGCTTGAGCAACGCGCCCTGGGTCGCGGTGATCAGTTCCGGCGACTCCCACAGTTGGGTGGCGACGGCAACGGCGGTCGCCTCGTCCGGGTTCAGGTCGACGGGTGGCAGCGCATAGGCGTCACGGTTGATGCGGTAGCCCTCCGTGGGGTCCAGATTCGACACCTTGCCGACCTCCAGCGGGATGCCGAGGTCGCGCAGTTCGTTCTTGTCGCGCTCGAACATCCGGGAGAACGCCTCGGCGGTCGGGCTATCGGCATATCCCGCCACGGTGGCGCGGATCTTCTCGGCGGTGATGTAGCCGCGAGTAGACAGCAGCGCGATGACGAGATTGACCAGCCGTTCGACTTTCGAGGTCGCCATTTACACCAGGTTAGATGCCCCCACCCGTCGCCTGCATTAGCCGTGCCGTCTCAATAGTCACAGCTGCCACATCAATGTCGCGTTGGAGGGCGGGAGTGCTTCTCAATCGTGGTGGCACATGCGCTATCACAGTTGCGGTTCGACCACCCGCAACCGGTGAGCCGCGAGTCACATGCTGGCGATCAGCCGTTTGACCCGCTCGTCCACCGAACGGAACGGGTCCTTGCACAGCACGGTGCGCTGCGCCTGGTCGTTGAGTTTGAGATGTACCCAGTCGACGGTGAAATCGCGGCCGGCGGCCTGCGCGGCGCTGATGAACTCACCGCGCAGCCGGGCGCGCGTGGTCTGCGGCGGGTGGTCGACGGCGTCGGCGATCTCCTCGTCGGTGGTGACGCGTGCCGCCAGGCCCTTGCGCTGCAGCAGGTCGAAGACGCCGCGCCCCCGCTTGATGTCGTGGTAGGCCAGGTCCAGCTGGGCGATCTTCGGGTCGGACAACTCCATGTTGTAGCGGTCCTGGTAGCGCTGGAACAGCTTCCGTTTGATCACCCAGTCGATCTCGGTGTCCACCTTGGCGAAATCTTGGCTCTCGACCGCGTCGAGCTGGCGCCCCCACAGGTCGACGACCTGCTCGATCTGCGGGTTGGGTTCCCGGTTCTGCAGATGGTCGACGGCGCGGGCGTGATACTCGCGCTGGATGTCCAGCGCGCTGGCCTGGCGTCCCCCGGCCAGCCGCACCGGCCGGCGACCGGTGACGTCGTGGCTGACCTCGCGGATGGCGCGGATCGGGTTGTCCAGCGAAAAATCACGGAAGGCCACCCCGGCTTCGATCATTTCCAGGACCAGCGCGGCGGTGCCCACCTTGAGCATGGTGGTCGTCTCACACATGTTGGAGTCGCCGACGATGACATGCAGCCGCCGGTACTTCTCGGCGTCGGCGTGCGGCTCGTCGCGGGTGTTGATGATCGGACGTGATCGGGTGGTGGCGCTGGATACCCCCTCCCAGATGTGCTCGGCACGCTGGGACAGGCAGAACGTCGCGGCCTTGGGCGTCTGCAGCACCTTGCCGGCCCCGCAGATCAGCTGGCGGGTGACCAGGAAAGGCAGCAGCACGTCGGAGATGCGGGAGAACTCGCCGGCCCGCACAATCAGGTAGTTCTCATGGCAACCGTAGGAGTTGCCCGCCGAATCGGTGTTGTTCTTGAACAGGTAGATGTCCCCGCCGATGCCCTCGTCGGCAAGGCGCTGTTCGGCGTCGATGAGCAGGTCCTCGAGCACCCATTCACCGGCCCGGTCGTGCGTGACCAGCTGCACCAGGCTGTCGCATTCGGCGGTGGCGTATTCGGGATGACTGCCCACGTCGAGGTAGAGGCGTGCGCCGTTGCGCAGGAAAACGTTGGAGCTGCGCCCCCAGGACACCACCCGGCGGAACAGGTAGCGCGCGACCTCGTCGGGGCTGAGCCGACGATGGCCGTGGAAGGTGCAGGTGACACCGAACTCGGTCTCGATGCCCATGATTCGTCGCTGCACGTAATCGAGGGTACTGGTTGTCGTGACTCGGCGGTGAGCAAGCCGCGCCGTGGTCGGCCGACCCAGTCTGACCGGTGCGCGGCACCGCCTGGCTGGGCAGGCCCCGATAGCGGGGATTAGGACGGTGTTGCTGTGAGGGGCGTCTCGGGGCGTTCACGGCGCGCCGGTTGCGCGGCAGTCATGGGTGTCGCACCTATTGAGGAGGGAGTTGGTATCCGAGTTGCCCGCCTTTGAGCGACAACTTAAGGCGCGCAATGGATTTGTCGCCCATCGGATTTGCCACGCATCGGCGGTACCTCGAATATCCGGGAACGCCCCGCTGGTTGACCGGCGTGCGTGGTACCCCGGGTTTGGCCGCGGCGGTCGACGGGCCGTGAACTCGCCACGGGCGCACACTTGACGACGTCGGTGCACATTCGAAGCTCGCGGCGGGCACAGCGGAGGCGTCCGGGGCGTCGGCGGACGTGGCAGAGGCGTCCAGGGTGTCGAGCGTGCGTCCACGGTGTCGAGCGTGCGTCCAGGGCGTCGACTGTGCGCTGAGGGCGTCGACTGTGCGCTGAGGGTTCCCAGCGTGTAACCATGGCGGCAGAAGGGCCGTGAGCTCGCCACAGGCGCACTCTCGAAGCCGTCGGCGCACACTCGAAGGTCGGGTGGCCGGAGGGGATTGCACCCTCCGGCTCCCACAGATCCGGACGTGAACCTCTCGATTCATCCGGCTCTTGTCATCTTGATCACCAGACGGCGGGGACGGTGGTGGTCCATTGCCAGTGCGCGAGGAAACGCGGGTACCGCGTGGTGACCCGCTGCCAGGCCTGCTGGAATGCACCGCGGCTCCGATACCGCCGATATTTGTTGCGGACCCAACCCATCAGGTAGGTGTTGATGCGCGCCAGGAGAGGATGCAGCGCCGACCGGAAGAAGGCGCCGTAGTAGTTCATCCAGCCCCGCACGATGGGGTTGATCCAGCGTGCAAGGCCAGCGAAGGATCGCCCGGTGCGGTGGTGCAGTCGCCAGGACCGCACCTGCCGGCCGATCTTCGTCAAGGCGTCCCTGCTGATCGCGGGTAAAAACGAGA
The DNA here is from genome assembly GCF_900566075.1 of Mycobacterium pseudokansasii. Taxonomy (NCBI): domain Bacteria; kingdom Bacillati; phylum Actinomycetota; class Actinomycetes; order Mycobacteriales; family Mycobacteriaceae; genus Mycobacterium; species Mycobacterium pseudokansasii. Next base: position 3,561,264 of record NZ_UPHU01000001.1, read on the forward strand.
CAAAGGTGTGTCCGTCTTTGGCCCGCATCCCGCGCGGACGGAACGTGAAACCCAAAAACGTAAACAATCAATCCCCGGCCGCTAACGCCCCAATACCCGGCCGTCGACTAGTGCAGCCTTCAGTTGTGCGCCAAATAACTGGAGCGATTCGGCATTCAACATTTCGTTGTGTGTGGAGTCGACGGCGTACTCGACGATATGGCCGCCGACATACGGCCGCCAATCCTCGAGCAGCGTCGAACCATTTCCGCTCCCGGTAGCCGCGAATATGACCAGGTCGCCGTCAAAGACCGTCGGCCGATGCCTGGACCGATGCCGTTCATTGGCGATGCTGTTCGTCACCAGAATCTGCAGCAGCTGGGCGGACGGGAGCCCGAAATAGGCGTGCTGTCGTTCTTGGATTAATTCCTCTGCCTGCTGATAGGTAAAGGGTTCACGATCATCTGCCGGCAGCTCAATCCCATTTGCGCGCAGCACATATTTCAAGATTTCACCTTCCCGCACCGCGGCGGTGATGTCGTCAGTCACTTCGTCGGCGCGCGGAGTCGCATCGAGAACGATGAGCCGCGCGACGACGCAGCCTCGCCGGCGAAGCTCGACGGCAAGCTCATGCACCACAAGCCCCCCGAACGACCAGCCGAGCAGGTGATATGGCCCGCCGGGATACAACGACTGGACAGTGTCGGCATAGGCCTGCGCCATGCCGCGAATCGACTCGGGCCCGGGTCCATCGTCTGGAACCTGCTGAATGCCAACAATGGGGCAGTCCAAGTAAGCACCCAGGGCGTGATATGGCCAACTCAACCCCACGGCCGTATGAATGCAGAACAGCGGAACCCCGACACCGTGCCGCAGCACCTCCACCGGGGTCACCTCCGGTGAACGCGTCGGTTGGCGCAGCTGTTGGCTCAGGCTCGCCACCGACGGCGTGTCGAACAGGCTGCGAACCGTGAGGTCGACGTTCAAGGATCTGCGCACTCCGGCGACCACCCGCATGGCCAGGAGCGAGTTGCCGCCCAGATCGAAGAAGGATTCGTCGATGCCCACCCGTGGTAGGCCCAGCACCTGCGCGTAGATGCCGGCGAGGGTTCCCTCGACCGCGGTGCTCGGGGCGCGGTAGCGGGTTGTGTCGGTGTAGTCGGGAGCCGGCAGGGCACGTTTGTCGAGTTTGCCGTTGACCGTCAGCGGCAGCGCCGCCACGCTCACCACCGCCGCGGGCACCATATAGTCAGGCAGCCGCTCGGCCAGCCGCGCGCGGAGCTGATCCGCCTGCACCTCCCCGGCTACGTACCCGACCAGCCGCCGGTCACCGGGACGGTCCTCACGCGCGATCACCACCGCCTGCCGCCCCCCGGCGGCCTCGGACAGCGCGGTGCTCACCTCACCCAACTCGATGCGGTAACCACGGATTTTCACCTGCTCGTCAGCGCGACCTAGATAGTCCAGCTGCCCATCGGCGCGCCAGCGCACCAAGTCCCCGGTGCGATACATCCGCTGCCCGACCCCATAGGGGCATGCCACAAACCGGGCCGCGGTCAACGCGGGCCGGCGCCAATACCCGCAGCCCACCCCGGCACCGGCCACGTACAGCTCCCCCACCACACCCACGGGCACCGGACGCAGCCAGCCGTCCAACACGAACAACGCCGCACCCGGCACCGGCGAACCGATCGGCGGCGGCGCCGCATCGGCGACCAGCGGTGCACTCGTGGACACCCAGACAGTCGCCTCAGTCGGGCCGTAGGTGTTGATCATCATCCGACCGGGCGCCCAGCGATCCACCAATTCGACGGGACACACCTCGCCGAGCAGCACCACCGCCGCGGACTCCAGCCCACGCCGGGTCAACATCCCTATGGCAGAGGGCGTTTGAGTCAGCACATCGACGTGTTCCCGCACCAGCAGCGCATGCAAATCCGGCGCGGAGCGCGCCACCGCATCCGGCACCACCACCAGTCGACCACCGTGCAGGAGCGCTCCCCACATCTCCCACACCGAGAAGTCGAACGAATACGAATGGCATTGGGCGCCGGCCTTTCCGGCGGTGGCGGTGAACGGCGGCAGTACGTCGAAGAGTTGGGTGACATTGCGGTGGGTGATCGCAACACCTTTGGGGGTGCCGGTAGTACCCGAGGTGTACATGATGTAGGCGATGTGGTCGGCGCCGGGGGTCGGCGGCGCGCTGCCGGGATAGGTGTCGATTCGGGGATCGTCGACGTCGATGACTACCAGATCGGGCGCGGCTCCGGCGGCAACGAGTAACGGGGCGAGGTCGGTGGTGGTGATCGCGGCTTTGGGGGTCGCGTCGTTGAGCATGAAACCGATGCGGGCGCTTGGGTGTTGGGTATCGACGGGTAGGTAGGCCGCCCCGGTCTTGAGCACCGCGAGGATGGCGACGGTGGCCGGGATGGAGCGCGCCAGCAGCAGCGCCACGACCGCGCCGGGGCCCACCCCGGCATCGATCAACGCGTGCGCCAGCCGGTTCGCTGCCCGTTCCAGTTGAGCGTAGCTCAGCGTACGGTCCACGCCGATCAGCGCCACCGCCTGCGGTGTGCGAGCGACCTGGGCGCCGAACAGCGCCGGAATCGATTCCGGCGCAACGGTTTTTGTCAGCGCTGCGCGGTTGCCGATTTCATCGAGATGAGCGTGTTCGCCGGCGTCGAGCACGTCGATCGACGACAGCGGCGCGCTCGGATCGTCGGTCATCGCGGTCAGCAGCCGTCCCAGCCGGTCGCGTAACCTCTCCATGCTGGCCGCATCGAAAACATCAGTACGGTAGGTGATTTCGCCGTCGACGCCGGCGTGCGCACCACTGGGGGCGAAGCGGTCGCCGAAGGTGAGGGTCAGGTCAAGGTGGGCGGCGTGGGTATCGGCAGGTACGGAACTGACATGCAGCCCGGGCAACATCAATTCGTCGACTGGGGCCGGGCTTTGCCAGGCCAACATGACTTGGATCAGCGGGTGATGGGTGAGGCTGCGGGTGGGGTTGAGCCGTTCGACGACCACCTCGAAAGGCACTTCTTGATGGTCGTAGGCGTCCAGGCTGGTCTCCCGGACCCGGGTGATCAGCTCGGTGAGATTGGGGTCACCGGCCAGGCTGACGCGCAACACCACCGTGTTGACGAACAGCCCGACCATCTCCTCGAGCGCGGCGTCGGTGCGCCCGGCAATGGGAATGCCCACGGCGATATCGGTGCTGCCGGTGAGGCCGGCCAGCAATGCAACCGCGCCGGCCGCAATGACCATGAAGCTGGTGGCGCGATGCTCGCGGGCCAGCCACGAGACCCTGCGGTGCAATGCCACCGGCCAGCCGACGCCGATGCTGGCACCCTCGTGCCCGGCCACTTGCGGGTAGGGCCGGTCGGTGGCCAGCTCCAGCCGTTCCGGCAGGCCGGCCAGGGTTTGCTGCCAATACGCCAGCCCGGCGGAGATGGTGCTGGCGGGGTCGTTTGGGTCGCCCAGCTGGGCACGCTGCCACAGGCTGTAATCGGCGTAGTGCAGTGCCAACTCATCCCAGCCGGGGACCCCTCCGGCGCGGCGGGCAGCGTACGCGGTGGCCAGATCGCGCAGCAGCGGCCTGAGCGACCACCGGTCGGCGGCGATGTGGTGCATCACGATGACCAGCACGTGTTCTTCGGTGCCGACGCTGAAAAGCTCTGTCCGCAGCGGGATTTGGCTGCCCAGATGGAACCGGTAGCCAACCAGCGCGGCAATGGCCTGCTGCTGCCGGGCTGCCGACCACGTCGTGGCGTCGGTGACCTGCCAGCCCGCGTCGGCGGCGGTGGCATCGATGACGCGCTGCTCGGGGATACCGTCGGTGACCGGAAAGACGGTGCGCAGCGATTGGTGGCGGCCCGCTACATCGGTGACCGCCGCGCGCAGCGCCTCGGTGTCCAGCGGTCCACACAACCTCAGCCCCACCGCCATGTTGTAGATCGGGGACGGCCCTTCCAGTTGGTCAATGAACCACAACCGACGTTGCGCATAGGACAACGGCACCGGCTTCGGCCGCGTCGCAGCCACCAATGGTTGGACGCCGTCAGCGGCCGTGCCCATGCGGATGACCAGGCCAGGCACCAAGGGTGCGGCGACGAGGGTGCAGATAACGCGTGACCGATTTAGGGCCACAAGTGTTTTCCACGCTGACGTACCGGCGGACACGCATCGCGATATATCCCTGCACTCGGCTCCTGCGAGATATTCAACCTACACCCGATCCGGGCGAAACCAGATCGCTCGATGGTGCGTCGCCTGCAACGTCTCGAGCTGGCTGCTCCTAGCGCCTATTGCGTTTCCAGAATTCGCCAAGGATTCACGTAGCGCCTGCGGCGAAGCTGTGCTGGTCGACGTACTCGCGCCGCGATCGCGGCCTTGGAAGAGAGCACCAACACCAATGGCTGGCACCAACCGCAGGGAATTCTCCAGTCGCCCGGCGACGCACGCAGGAATTCGCCGGCTGGGTGCGATGCTGCTGCCCGGCGGCGCGGCAGGTCGCAAACTGGCGATCAGTGCGGGTATCGATTCGCTGGGCACCGGGCTGTTCTTCGCCTCCTTCACGCTGTACTTCGTCGGCATCGTCAAACTCGGAGCGGCCCAAGTCGCCTTTGCCAGCACCGCGGCCGGAATCCTCGCCTTGTTCGCCCCGGTGCCATTGGGCCGCCTGGCGGACCGACTGGGGCCCGGAAGGCTCTACATCGGCCTACTGGTGCTGCGTGGTCTCGGCTACTGCTGCTATGCAGGCGTTTCCGACTTCAAGGGTTTTCTGGTACTCACCGTCGTCCTCACCGCCGCCGACCGGGCGAGCACCCCGCTGCAGCAGTCGGTGGTCCGGGCGTTGATCGGCAACCAGGACAGCACTCGGACAATGGCCGCTATCCGCGGCGTGCGCAACGTGGGCCTCACCGCGGGCTTCCTGCTCGCCGCGGGCGCCTTCGCCACCGCTGCGACGTCGGTGTTCACCGTCCTCTTTGTTGCCAACGGGGTCTCTTTCCTCGTGGCGGCCGCCATGGTGTGGTCGACGGCTTCGCGGACAGAGGCCGTGGTAGCGCCCAGGATTACGACGCCCGGTCCGGCAACCGGCGCCGCGGCGTGCCAGCGGTCCCCGTTCCGCGACAGGTGGTTTGTGGTTTTCACGATCGGCAATGGCATCTTGTGGCTGCACGACAGCGTGCTCATCGTGCTACTGCCGATTTGGGTCATCAAACACACCGCGGTGTCCGCGGGGTGGGTGCCTGTCTTTATGGCGGTCAACACGGTGCTGACCGCGGTGCTGCAGGTCTACGTGGCGCGATTCGCCGACGGGGCTGCGGCCGCGAATCGCCTACTGGGACTTGCGGGTCTGCTGTTGATAGCCTGCTGTGGCTTCTTGGCCATCGGCCAGGCCGCGCCCACCGCCATTGCGGTCGTGGCGGTGTTGACGGCGGTCATCCTGCTCTCGGTCGCCGAGAACCTCCACAACGTGGCCGCCTACGAGCTGTCCGCAGAACTGTCACCCGCGGCGGCCCTGAGCCGCTACCTCGGCGCCTTCAGCCTCGCCTACACCGGTCAACAGGTCATCGGTCCTGCCGTGATGGCCGTGTTGATGCCAGTCGGACTGATCGGATGGCCGGTGCTGGCGGGAGCCTTCGGCGCCGCCGCTTTGGTCTCGCGAGGCGCCGCCGGTCGCTGCCTGGCCGAGCGGGCCGGAGCGACGCACCGCCGCACGGTGGGTGCACACCGGGTGTTCCGCGTTTCGCTGCCCGCGGCGTGCCCGGCGTAGCAGCGAATGCTCAGGCGTCGATGTCGGACTTCATCTCGCGCAGCGCCGAAACCAGTCCGTAGGCGAACTCATCGGCGAATTGATCGGTTACCGCAAGCGGGTTATCGGCCAGATATACCGACGGCGCCTGATGCTCGCCCCGGACCATCACGTGCACGTCCGCGCGCGGTGGGCCGAGCGCCCAGATGCTCGGCTGGTCAAGCAGATTGAGCGCTGAATCGGACACCGCGGGCCGGTTGGGGGTATCAAACTCGGCCAGCACCGTCATCCGGTCGGGGTGATCGAAAAACAGCTGCATCGGCGCGGGATCGGTGGCCAGCGGCACACAGCTGTTGTCCAAGACGTCGAGAAGTGCATCGCGGGCCCGCGAAATACGCTGCCCCGCATGTACATCCGACACCATTCGCATCGGACGCGGCTCCATCAGGGGCGCCACCGCACCGTCCAGTTCCTGGGTGTCGCGGTAGCCGACCTCGGTCAAAAGCACAGTTTCGGCCGCGTCGACCTGGCGCCGCCAGACCATGTGTACCGCCGCAACAACCGGCGCCAGCAGCGTGGTCCGGTACGCCGAAGCAAGCGCAACCATGGCTTGTTCGTCGTCGGGCGTCAGCGGCACCCGGCGTATTCGTGCCGCCGTCACCGCGGTGCGCGACACCCGCGGATCGGCGCCAAAATTCGCACCGGCAAGCTGTCGCCGCCAGTACAGCCGCTCGGTCCTCGCGTCGGAATCATCCGACCCACCGGCCCGATCAGCCAGCACCGTGCCGAATTGCGCCGGTAACCGGCCCAAGTCCGGCAGCGGACCGGCTTGGCACAACAAGCAGAGCTCCTGGGCGAGCACATGCAATGACCACGGGTCGGTGATCAATCGGTCCAGGCCCACGACCACATACTGCTGCGGCGGCTGGACCGTTGCGACCAATCGCACCCGCCACAACGGTTTTCCCGCGCACCGGTACCCAGTCAGCGCCAGCGCCGCGGCGACGCTGCTGATGTCCCCGCCATGGGTATCGACCCCAAGAACGGCGTCCACCACGGCTTCGGGCGAATCCACGGACAAGTCGGGCCACACCAGTCGTAACGCTTCGTGCCGCGACGCCAGGACGGGCAGCCGCGCAACCAGCATGTCCGGATCAATGCCGGAAGCCTGGAAGACCAGCGGTGCAAAATCGGCTCCCAGGGGACTGCGAGCGTCACGTAGCCCGATGAGCCAATCAGGCACGCTCACTCGCGCGCCACCGGGTCAGTCATCGCGACAAGAACGCGCCGCTCGCCACGGTAGGGCGCTCGGCCGTGCAGCGTCGTCACGTTGTCCACCACCAGAACATCACCGTGACGCCACGAGTGGGCCACTGAAATGGCTTCCAGGACATGGCGAATGGCGTCGAGATGGCGTTCCGGTATCGGCTCGCCGTCGCCGTAGGACGCATTGTGCGGCAGCCCCTCTTCGCCGAACTCATCGAGCAACAGGTTGCGAATCTCGACCGGAAGAGCGGAATAATGCCACTGTTCGGCCTGGTTGAACCACACCTGTCGGTCCGAGTCCGGATCACGGATGAATGCCGGCCGGCACTCGACGATACGCAGCGCTCCGCCGGGCAGCCACGTCGCCGTCGCACCCGAATCTCGCAACAAACCGGCCACCTTCTCCCGGTCGGCGGTCTCGAAGGTCTGCTGCCATGACCTGCCCGGCCCCGACCCGCTGTGCATGGTGCGCAGGTATCGAATCCCCTTGCGCCGCATGCAATCGACAGCTTCCTGCAGCCGGGGGTGCACAACCAGGGCGCGGCCGTCGGCGAGCAGCGTTTCACCGCCCTGGGCCGCGGGCCGCACACAGCAGAAGTACAGCCGCTTGGGCCAGCGGTCCGAATACGACATTTCGTTGTGCGGGCTGATCGTTGCCTCGGGTGGATACTCGGTCGACGTATAGATTCCGTTTCCCAACGCGGTCCGGGGCGAATTCCCGCCGGTATACGGTGTCGGCTCAATGCCCGCCCGCCTTGCGATCGCCTGCAGCCCGTCCGCGTCGATCACGTTCCACCCGCGGGCAAGTAGCGCCCCATGTTCGGCCATCAGTGTTGTCAGACAGTCGTTTTCGACGAGAACCTCGGCCAGCGCCGCCGGCGCGTCACGGCCTCGGGGCACCACGACCGGCAGGCATCGGCGGCCTTCCCGGCCGCGCAACCACATATCCTCCCGGCGCCAGGACCGCCGGTGCCCGCTGACTCGCCGCATCGGTACGGAGCCGTTACGGCGGCGCAGGAAGCCGGCCACTTCCGCCGCGTACCTGGGCGCGGCATCTTGCGGGAGCATGTGTCCACCGCCGGGCAGCGTCCGGATCACCGCCTGCGGGTGCGTGTCCGGCCAGTGGGCTACCTGCGGGACCGGACACGCCGGGTCCGCGTCACCGGCGAGCACCAGCAACGGCGTCGTATGGTCCAGCGACACTCCCATCGCGGACTCGAACACCTCGCAATCCGCTCGGATGGCGTCGGCGAACAGGGTGAACAAGGCGCCGCTGTCCTTATCGGCGGCCGGGAAGGTCCCTAGCGCGCGGCACCAGCCAAGCCGTTGCGCGTCAGTCATTTTCGACAGCGGCCGGGTCGGGTCGAGATAGGCCGGCGGCACCACCGCCGACATGACGACGGCCCGCGCCGGCCGGCCCTCCCGTTCCAGGCGCGCAGCCAGCGCCGACGCTACGTAAGCGCCGACGCTGTGACCGATCAGCACCCCGCCGAGCAGATGCTCCGGCAGGTGCTCGAGGTAGAACTGGACCAGATCGCCAAGCTCGCGCAGGACGGGGCCCCCCGAGCGTGGTCGTCCGGGCGGATCGACGGCGGTGACGCGGTAGCCCGGAGCGAGCTCGGCACTAAGCCTGGCAAACGAGTGCGGGCTGCCCCCGCCGTGCGGGAAGGCCAGCAGTGAGCGCTGCGGATCCGCGGTGTCCGCAGGTCCGTAACAGAGCAGGCCGAAGCCGGCGGCCTGCCGTTGGTAACCGGCCACGAGTCACCTCGCCGCCGCGGCCACGGTGTGGTGCGGAAATGGCCGGCCTCTGTTGTCGGTGCTACGAATCTTGTTGTGGCCGTATGTGTCCTGGCCGGCTACCAGGACGGCACCGTAGTGGGTGAGATCGAAGTACCCGCCGTGGGCTTCGAACGAGGGCCAACCGGGATAGACCTTGACTTCCGTCGGCACGTATCGCGACGCGATCGCGAACCGGGTGGACCTTTGGGTGGTGTTCGGATAGGAGGCGTGCACACACCTGGCCGTGAAGATCACGCACTGCCCTGCTTGCATTTCCATGGCCAGCGCTTCCTCCTCGGGTGGTACCCACTCGGGGTCGACGCGAAATTCTTTGAAGTCGTAGCCGAAGAACGATCCGCTGTCCTCCATGGCATTAACGGAGCTGTACTGGCCGCCGCGGCCCATGGTGATCGACTTGCTTTCGTCGTAGTAGAGGGTGCGATGTGACCCGGGCAGGAATTTCATGCAGCCGTTTTCCCTGGTGGCTTCGGTGAAGGTGGTCCACACGGTGATATCGAGCGGCAGGTCGTCGGATTGGGTGCTGTGCTGCAGCATCGCGGTGCCGGTGGCGTATTGATAGTTGCGGACTTGATGCCACTCGGTGCCCGGCGTGCCCGGAAACTTCGGAAAGAACTCGGTGCGCCAGGCGAGCAGATCCGGCCCCAGAATTTTGCCGACCTTCTCGACGATTGTCGGATGCCCGATATGTTGTGCCAGCTCGGGGATGTCGAAATGACGGTCGTAGTTGACTTCGTTGTCAAACAGGACGTGGCTGCGGTCCTGGTTGCCGATACGAATGCGCCGCAACATCGCTTTCGCCTCGTCGGGCGAGTAGAGCCTGAAAGGCCCGATGACGCCGTTCTCCTCGAACGCGCGCAGGTCCGGGTCCTCGATCAGGTTGGCTACACCACTCATTGAGAATCCTTTCCGATTCACTAAAGAGCTTCCAGCGATCGTGCGAGCTCCCGCTTCAATTCGGCGCCCAGCTCCGCGGTGGAGCCGATGGAGCCGATGGCGCTGAAGTGCGGCGCCGGACCGTCGCCTGGCGCCGTCACGGCGGCCAGATGGGCGGCCAGATGGGCGGCCAGCGCAGCGCAATGGGGATAGTCGTAGATCAGGGTCTGCGGCAGGTCGATTCCCGTCGCGGCCATCAGATCTCGTCGCAGCCGAAGGCCCGCCAGCGAGTCCAAGCCGAGATCTACCAACGGAGCATCAACGGCCACCCAGTCGCGGCGCAGCAGTGCCGAGACCGCTCGGCAAACGAACCCGGTGATTTCTCCGCCCGCTACGGCGGCCCGCCACTGGTCGCTGCGAGCAGCCGCGTCGTGATCCCCTGGCTCGGCCCAGACCTGCGTGGCCAACGCCTCCGGCCTCAGCACCACCCCGGAATCGCCATCTGCGACAACGGGATCAGGAAATGCGTAGCGGATGCCCCCGTCCATCGGTACCCGATCCAGCGCGTCGAGCCACTGGTCTGCCGGCAGGGCCCGCGGCCCCGAGCGGGGGTCGAGGTCGCGGCTCATCCCCACCTGGTGCCACGGCCCCCAGGCAACGGCGGTTACCGTCGGTCCGGCTGCCCGGCTCATCGATTCCAGCGCCGCGTTGGCGGCGGCGTACGCGGCCTGTCCCGGCGAACCCAACAGCGACGCCAGCGACGACATCACCAACATCGGGCAGCCTTGCTCGGCAGCCAGCCGCGCCAGCAGTGCGGTGCCCAGCACCTTGGGTGCCAGCACCGCGCGCAGGTCGGATTCTGTCACCCGGGAGGCGATCGCGTCGCGAAGCACCCCGGGTGCGGCGATCACCAGCGACACCGACCCCTGGGGTAGCGACTGGCTCAGGCGCTCCACGTCGGCAGGCACCGCCACATCCGCCCGGGCGAACTCGACGACGCAGCCGGGTGGGCCGGTCGCGGGTTGACCGGGTGGGTGGCGCGCGACCAGCACCACTTTCCGCGCGCCGTTGCGGGCGCACCGCTCGATCATCCGGGCGGCGATGCCGCCGGTGCCACCCCCGATCACGACGGTATCCCGCGGGCCGGTGAGTCCGGTGAGTCCGACGACTGATGCCTCGCCGGAGGTGTCGGGCGCGTCGATCAGGAGCGGGGCAAGCCGCAGCGTGTTTCGCAGGGCGATCTCCGAGTGATCGGTGCGGAGGATCTCCGCGCTCAGCGTCTGCGTGTCAACAGTGCTGTCACAGTCCACCAGTCGCCAGCCGGAGCCGGGTGACTCGGCACGCGCAGACCGGACGAAGCCCCAGACGGCCGCTTGATCGGGGCGGTCGAGCGCCGATCCCGGCACGCCGGCACCCCCGACGGTGACGCTCACGACGGGCACTTGATTGCTGGCTGCGGCCACGGCCATCGCAGACCGCAGCGAGATCCATTCCTGCGCCGGGTCTGTCGCGTCCGTCGCGTCGACGCCGCCGAGCGCGGTAAGGTCGACGATCCCGTCGGCCGACTGCAGTGCGTTCTCCAGCACCTGGGTTGCCCGTGCCGGGTCTGTCCGCAGCAGTTCGTCCCAGTCCGGCACCGTCCGGCAGCCGGGCAATCGGCTCCGCACCGCGTCCACCGCCGATGCGGCGGCACAGGGTGCCAGCACCACCGGACGCCTACCGTCGACGGTTGACGTGCCGGCGTCCAGTGGCGTCCACACCACCGTGGCAAGCCGGACCGGACGGAGCACCGGGACGGGGCCGGCCGCGTGTTGGCGTGGCCAGTAGGTGGTTCGCCGGAATGGGTAGGCGGGCAGGGCAATCCGGCGCGCGCGCCGGTGCAGTGCGGTGCCCGACCAGTCAATCGGAATGCCTCGGTCACGCAGCCCGAGCAGGAGGCGCCCGGTGGGCGGAGCCTGGTCGTGACGCTCCAGCCGGATCAGATGATCTGCCAGCGCCGGACGGTTGACAGCGACGACTTCCGCAAGAACGCCGGAGGCCGAGAGGTCGACGAACACGGCGCCGGTGGGGATGACCGAGGCCCGCACCGCGTCACCGAACAACACCGGGTCGCGCACCTGGCGACCCCAATACGCGGGGTCGGCGACCTGGTCACCGGTGTGCGCGGTCACGCTCGAAAGCATCGGAATGTCGGGCGGGCGCGGGTTGGCCATCGCGGCCGCAGCAGCCACATCGGCGACGATCGACTCCATCATCGGGCTGTGGAAGGCGTGCGTGGTGCCCAGCGGTGTGAGCCTCACGTCGCGTGAGCGCAGTACCTCGCTCACGGCGGCCAGCTGGCTTTCCGGCCCGGACAACACGACGCTGTGCTCGGAATTGATCACTGCCACTGCGACATCGGCGGCGCCGGCCGCATCGATGGCGGCAGCGGCGCGCCGAGCGTCGGTGGCCGCTACCGCCATCGTGCCGCCCGCGCACCGCTGGTCCATCAGTCGGCCCCGCACCCCGGCCAACACCACCGCCTCGACCGGAGGGAACACCCCGGCGATCGCGGCGGCAGCCAGCTCGCCGAGGCTGTGCCCGAGCACCAGGGCGGGCCGCACGCCCGCGGTGATCAGCGTCTGGGCCAGCGCGATCGCGGCGGCCACCAAGGCCGGTTGAAGGTGGGCGGCCTGTCGCCGCCGCGGGTCGTCGCTGCCGGCGATGATCTCGGCGAGGTCGGCGTCAAGGCGGCGGCGGGCCTGCCGATGAAGCGCGTCGAACGCGCGCCGGAAATCCTCGTCAACGTCCAGCCACCGCTGTAGCACCGACCAGCCCTCGCCCCCCTGTCCCGGGAACAGCAATATCACCGGGCCTGCCGCGGCGGGCGTCACATGCATTGCGCCGTCGACGGATTCGGCCGCGACGGTCAGGCGGTCGGCGGCCTCTGCGGTGGTGGCGGCCACCACCGACAGGTTCGCGCGAAGCGGCGCACGGCCGGCCAGGCTGGTCAGCGAGACGTCGGCCAGATCGACGTCTTCGGTGCCGCGCAGCCGGTCGGCCAACCGCAGCGCGCAGTCACGCAGGGCCTCGCCGTCGCGGGCCGAGACGGCGATCAGGTACCGACCGCTCACGCCGGGTTGGCGTGCCGTTGCAACCGGTGCCTGTTCGACCACGAGGTGCGCGTTGGTTCCGCCGGCGCCGAATGAGCTGACGGCGGCACGTCGGCGGGCCCCCTCCGGTCCGGGCCACGGCGCGGCCACGGTCGGCACATAGAGCCGGCTGCCGGCCAGATCGATCTCCGGGTTGAGCCTGCGAAAGCCCGCTACCGGAGGGATGACGCCGTGCTGCACGGCCAGCACCGCCTTGATCAGACCGGCCACGCCCGCCGCGGTGTCCAGATGCCCGATGTTGGCCTTGACCGCCCCGATGGCGCAACCGTTGCTATCGTCGGCGTCCAATACCGCACGCAGGGAACGGATCTCGATGGGATCGCCGAGCCGGGTACCGGTTCCGTGGGTCTCTGCCAGGCCGACGGTCTGCGGGCTGTGCCCAGACAGCGCGTGGGCCGCGGCGATCACCTCGCGTTGGCCCCGCATGCCGGGTGCGGCAAAGCTCGACTTGTCGCGGCCATCGTTGTTGATCGCCGATCCGGTGATGACCGCCCGGATGGGGTCGCCATCGGCGACGGCATCCGCGCACCGCTTGAGCACCACCACCCCGACACCATTGCCACCCACGGTGCCGTCAGCATCCGCGTCAAACGGTAGGCAGCGGCCGCTCGGCGACAGAATCCCGCCGCTTTGGTGTAGGTAGCCGCAGGCAAGCGGGACGTGCACCGCGGCGGCCCCGGCGAGCGCCATATCGCATTCGCCCGACAACAGACTCTGGATCGCCAAGTGGGTCGCGACCAGCGCGCTCGAACACGCGGTCTGCACGTTGATCGCCGGCCCGCGCAGGCCCAGCTGAAAAGCGACCCGGGTGGCCAGGTAGTCGCCCCGGTTTGCCACCGAAATCAACGGCACGGCGCTGCCTTCCACGAGGTCGGTGTCGGCGAGCACCGCCTCGGTGAGGTATGACGACATTCTGGCGCCCGCATACAGGCTCATCCCGGCGGCGGCGAAACAACCGACGACGGCCGCCGGTGATTGCGGCGAATACCCGGCGTCTTCCATTGCCGCCCAGGCACATTCGAGGAACAGCCGGTGCTGCGGATCGGTCAGCGTCGCCTCCCGATCGCTGACGCCGAAAAACGTCGCGTCGAAGGCATCGGCGTCCTCGAGGAACCCATCGACGGGCACATACTCCGGCGCGTCAACCAATCTCGGCGGAACACCGTGGCGTAGCAGCTCAGCGCGCGAGTGCCGGCGAATCGAGCAGACCCCGGCAACCATGTTGCGCCAGAACGAGTCCGGGTCAGCTGCACCGGGGAACCGGCAGCTCAGCCCGATCACGGCGACGTCGAACTCGCTCATCAGCTCGTCCCGGACGCCTCGCGCAACGACGCGCGCCGGCGCAGGTTTGCGCGCGGATCATCGACTGGTGGCGGGCTCTGGTCCGCGCTGCTGACCTCGCAGGCGCCGCGGTCCTCGATCACCTGGGCCAGTTCCCGCAGCGTCGGGTACTCGAACACCGCGACCGCGGGCAACGCCACACCCAGCAACTGCTGGACCCGCTCCTGCAACCGCGGCACCAATAACGAATGCCCGCCCAGTTCGAAAAAGTCATCCTCTGCCGACACGTCGGTCAGCTTGAGCATCTCAGCCCAGATGCCGGCGAGCACTGCCATGGTCGAGTCCCGATCACCCGCGGCGGCCGGTGCCTGTACCGGCGGGCCGGCCGGTTCCTGTCCCAGCATGTGCACCGCGACCGGGACCCCGAAAGCGTCGGTGATCGCCGGCACGAGATCCGTTGCGGGCCCCGCTATCCGGACCTCGATCCGTTCCAGCGGCCGCAGGCCTCCGGCCAAATGCGCCAGGCGCCGATTACCGGTATCCAACCCCACCGCGTACCAGCCCGGCCGGGAACGCAGGACGGCATCGAGCGCATCGATCCCCGCCGCCGGGTCGATGGTGGCCAGCCCCATCTCGGCCGCCAGGTCACCGCCGGCGACGTCCTGGCTCATACCGGGACCGGCCCACCGGCTCCATGCGATCGACCAGGCACGTCTGCCCCGGTCCCGGTGACGGGCGGCGAGGGCGTCCTGGAACCGGTTGGCGGCCGCGTAGGCGGCCAGTTCCGGCGCACCGATGAGGCTATGCACCGAGGTGAAATAGACCTCGATCGCGCGGTGGCGCTCGGCCAGGAGCCCCTCGACGGCGATGGCGCCACGGCCCTTGGCGTAGAGCATGTCGTCGATGTCGGCCGCCGACAGCTGCACCGCTGACCGTGGCACCAGCTCGCCGGCCAGCGCGAACACCCCGTCGATGGGCCCGCCGTCCTGCTGCTCGAATACCTCGACAGCAGCGCGCATGGCCACGGCGTCGGCGACATCGACCGCGAGATAGGTCACGTCTCCCATCTCGCGGCCCAGCTCGCGGAGCGCGAGCAGGTTGCCCCCGCGCGGCCCGGCGGGCTGGGCGCAGTCCAGCTCCGATGTCCCCACAACAAGCAGGCGCGCGCCGAATTGGCGGAGCAGGTATTCGCAGACGTGCCGGCCGACACCGCCCAGGCCGCCGGTGACGAGGTAGCGCCCGCCAGCCCGGATTGCCGATTCAGCGGTCCCCGGGTTGGGCGCTGGCGCGGTGGTCAGGATCCGCCGGACCGGCAGCCCAAGGTCCACCTCGGCCGGTTCCGGCCGGGACAACTCGTCGGCTACCGCTTCGGGTGAGACCGCTGAGCCGATGACCCGGACCGACAGCCAGGGCAGGTCCCGGCCGGCGCTGTGCGCAAATGCCGCCAGTGCCTGGCCATAGCCGCAGCCCGCCGGGGTTACCACCGACAGCCGCGACGGTCGCGACCCGCTTTGGTCCATGACGTGCAGCACGGTGGCCAGATCGCCGCACCGAACGGCCACGTCGTCGGGTGTCGGCGGTCCCGCGGGTGGCACATAGACCACATGCTCGGCGCCGCCGGCGAGCAGCGACCGGATACGCCTGCGGTCCTGGGCATCCGCGGGATCGAAAGTGCTGGCGCTCAACGCAGGTCCGCGATTCTGCAATGCCTGGGCCAGCGCGGCGGTGAACTCCCCGCGGTCCCCCAGCAACAACACCGGCAGGGCCGGGCCGCGGGGCGCTGATTCGAGGGTGGGTGTGCACAACACCTCGACCACCGGAGGACGGGTGCCTAAGCCCGGCGCCCAACCGAACAGCCGCTGGCGAATCAGTGCCCGTTTCGGTTTGCCGATCGACGTCTTGGCCACGTCATTTCGGGTAACGGAACGGATGGGGTCGGGGCTGACGTGGAACTCCCGCAGCACCGCACGACGCACCCGTTCGGCCACCTCCGCCGCGGGGTGCCCGGGCAGCGGCACGAAAACGACCGCGATCTGTTCGGTCCCGGCGCCGATCTCACGGACACCGAAGGCGACGCTCCACGTCGGGTCGACCCCGCAGACCGTGTCGACGACGGCCTCGACCTCGCTCGCGGTGATGTTGCGGCCGCCGACGATGATGACGTCTTTGTCCCTGCCGATGATGGTCAGGCCCGCGGGTCCGATCACCGCGCGATCTCCGGTGTGCAACCACCCGTCGGGATCCACCGCCGCCGCGGTGGCCGCGTCGTCGTCGAGGTAGCCGGCGGTGATCATCGGCCCCCGAACCTGCAGCTGCCCTGGTTCGCCGTGCGGCCGCACCGCTCCGGCGTCGTCGACCACCCGTACCGTGCACCCCGGAATCGGTTGCCCCACCGGCACGTGCGCGCTCGACCGATCGACCACCCCCGGGGCGAAGCCGGCCGAATACACCACCCCCGAACACGTTTCCGACATCCCCCAGGCCGGGTGCATCGCCCCGGCCGGCAGGCCGTAGGGGGCGAGGGCGGTCAGGAAGTCCAGGCATTGATCGGCGACGACGGGTTCGCCGCCGTTGAGAATGAATGCCAGACAAGACAAATCCCATGCGGGCCGCTCGTCGGGCGGCAACGCTTGCAGCCGCGCCGTCACCAGCTGGTAGGCGAAGTTGGGCGCCCAGGTGACCGTGACCCGATACCGGTCAACCAGTTCCAGCCAGGTCAGCGGCTCACGCAGGACCACCTCGGTGGGCACCTGCACTTGCCGGCAACGCAACCAGACGTCTCGGATGTGGAACATGACCAGCCCACCGACGTGGTCGAGCGGGAACCAGTTCAGTGAGATTTCCGCGGCGCTGAATCCGTTGTGGGCGCAGGCCGATGCGGCGTTGGACAGGACCGCGCGGTGCGTCTGACCGACAATTTTGGGCGTGCCGGTACTGCCGCTGGTGGGCAATCCAAGCACCAGGTCGTCGGGCGATCGGGTCACCACCGAGCCGGGCGGGGCCGCGCACAACTCATCAATGTTGGCAAAGCCCGGCGTGTTTCGCGCCGTGGTCAGGTCGGTCACCACCACAGCCGCCGCGGCCGACGACATGACGGTCTGCAGGGCACGTATTGCGGCTTGCGGCTCAACGGTGTCCGGCAGCGGCGATGGGACAACGATCAGCCCGGCCAACACCGCACCCCAGAAGCCGGGCACAAACCCGGTGGGTTCACCGCAGGCCAGCACAACGCGGTCCCCGGGTCGCAACCCGCGTTGTTGCAGGCCGCCGCACACCCGCTGAGCCTCGCCGAGAAGCTCGTCATAACCGGCCACGGTGGGTCGCCCATCCCGGCTGAGCAGGCGTAGCGCGTCACGATGCGGGCATTCGGCGGCCGCCGAAACGAGCAGTTCACCCAGCGTCGCCGGGCCGCCGCTGCGGGCCTCCCCGCCACTGAGGATGGAAGGCGCCGCCGGTTGGTCGCCGATTGGTTCCTGCGCTGGCCGCCGGGCCGTGCCGATTGCGCCGGCATACCCATCCGCGGACGCCGGTGCGAAGGCCACGGTCACCGCGGGAGCCGCGCCACGGCCGGTAATCGCGGCTCCGGTTCGGGCGAGCGTCGTTTCGTCGAGCACCGGCAGCATCGCCAGGCTCGCGATGTCTGCCTCACCGTCGGCGGTGCGGGGCACGCTCGAGACCAGCACCACGTCGACCTGCGCCGGCGCCGCGGCGGCGGTGATCGCGTCCCGGATCCCGCGGCTGGTCACCGGTCGCGCCGGCACCACGTAGGCGACCAGGCGTCGCTCACCCGCCTCAGTGCTGCGCTCAATAACTGTGCAGTCCAACGCATCTGGGGAGTCAGCGAGTATCCGGGCGATATCGGCCCGCAGGTCCGATCCCAGGCTGCCGATGCTCACTTAGCCTCCTTCAGCTCGAAGTTCGTGGCGATGGGCGCCAGCCGAACGTTGTCGTCACCGTTTCGGCTGTCGGCCATGCTGGTGGCGGCGGCGATGTCAGGGTAGTCGTCGGCGTCCAGCAGCCGGACCAGCCCGCCCGCGTAACGTCCGTCCAGAACAAAGGCGCTCCAGATCGGATCGATGTCGGCGTCGGCCCCCGGCACGCCGGGTGGATACTGTGGCGGCAGATACTCTTGGATCACCCAATCCCCGGTGTCGCAGGCATTTTCGATGATGCCGCGCCACGCCGCGGGCGGGGTGTAGCGACCCAGATAAACCTGCTTGCCGCCGTCAGACGTGGCCTGCTTGAGAACCATGTCGGGCTGCCGCGAGACGGCCAGGCCGGGAAGATCCACCCACTGCCCATGCCAGCGGGTAGTGCCCGGCCGGATGATTCGGGTCCACGCGACGGTGTCGCAGACCAGCCGGCGCTCCGCGGGCGTCAACAGCGGTAGCGCCTCGTCGGCTTGCCGACTCAGTTCGGCGAGCAACCTGCGGTCGTTGACGACAGCGGCAATCGGGCCGCTATGCAACGAGACGAGCCCCCGCTTGGCCGCGGCGACGCATCGCATCCGGGGCGCTCCGTCGAGCACGTCACCCTCCAGCAGGGCGTGCACGCGCTCCCCCGCACAGTAAATTCCGTCCGGGCCAACGTCGAGGTCGGCGTAGCCGGCGAAGTGGAACCCGCCGGGTGCGACGCCCGCCCGGGCCGCCGCCGCGCGCCACGCCGGAAGACAGGCGTGGCGGACCGATTCGGTGAACTCCGCCGAGCCCGGCGCGCGGACCACCACCAGGCCAACGGATTCCCCCGCGTTCACCACGCCCGACTCCCGGGCACAGGCGTACACCATGTCGCACACGGCGACAAGCGGGTCGGCAATCGCCGGTGACCAGCCGCGGTGCTGGGCCCAGCACACATGGACCAGCCAGCCGCCCGCGTGGGCCGCATTGACGTCGATGCAGCGAAACCGGCTGTCGGAGTAGATGAGGTCGGGTCTGGACAGGCATCCGTCCAGCCCGTCGGGCGGCTCGAGCACGAAGCCCAGCCAGTCCTCGTCGACCTCGGGCAAGACCTCGGCCAGCGTGCCCGCGTTCGCGAGCCGCGACGGCAAAGCCAACGACAGCGCGACGACCCGTCGCGCGGTATCGGCCAGTTCGATGAGCGTCGCCGCCTCGATACCGGCTGCCGATTCTCCGAATCGATACGGGGACAACGCCGTCGCGGTGTCCTCGTCAGCCAACACTGGCACCTGCGGCGATGATCGGGAACTGGCGGATCGGGTCGTTGGTCGGCAGTCGCACGATGTTTCCGTCGGCTTCCCTGGTGATCGCGACAGCGCCTTCGGGAACGAACTGCGCCACCAGCGCGCGGCGGATATCCCCGGTCGAGTTGGGTCCGGTCTGATGCGGCGTGGTGCCGCTCATGCACACAATCGTTCCGGCTTTCGTCGTCAATGACTGTGCGGTGGCAGGTGTCTCGTCATAGCACACATATCCGAGCGGCGTACGCCGGTGGGCGATGGTGCCGAGGGTGTGCACGCCGGGCACCATCTGCAGGCCACCGTTGGACTCGTCGCTGTCGCTGAGTGCCACCCAACACGTCAGGTACTGCTGCGGCTCGACGAAGGTGTACCCGTTGTCCTGATGCCAGGGGAACGGCAGGGGCGAGAACGGCTTCTTGTACACCGCCTGGTCCCAATACAACCGCACGTCCGGGCCAATGATGTCGAAGACTAAGTCGCAGAACAGCTTTGATGTATAGAAACGTCGCGTGAACGGTGAATTGCGAACGATGTGGGTGGTAAAGGTGATCTCGTCGGCGCGTGCGATGAAGGCGCGTCCCTCCTGCATTCCGCGCAGTCGTTGCTCGCCGATGCGTTCCAACCGGTCCACCTCGGCTATCAGCGTCTCAACGACGTCCGGCGGCACCACGTCGGGCAGCACGCAGTAACCGTCGTCGTTGTATTGTCGGCGCTGGGCGTCATCGAGCAGCCGTGACGGTCCTTCGATTGGCCGCCAGCTGAATTCGGTGTTCCATTCGTGCAACGGCAGGCTGGCCGCTTCCGGTGGCGACGGGTCGTCGGCTCGGAAATTGTTGGCGCAGAACGTGCGCCATGCCGCGGTGGGGTCGCTGAAGACCTCTCGGCTGTACCGTGTGGGTCCGGCTCGGACAATGAAGTCGTCGTGGACGAACAAGACCTTCGCCGGCACCGGGCTCGCATCGAGTTGGCGCGCCAGCGCGGGAAACGCGCGCAGCACGGCGGCCGGGACTGCCGTCGCTGAGGTGCTCATAACCGTCTCTCCTTAGGACAACCGAGCGGCTTCCGGTAGTTCGGTGATATGCGTAAGCAACGCTTGCGGAGTCTGCGAATCGAACACGTCCCGGATGCGCACCCGCCGGCCGAACACTTTGCGTATCCGGGCCGCGATCTTGATCGCGTGCAGAGAATGACCACCGAGGTCGAACAAGTCGTCGGTTGGGCTAACCACGTCCCTTTCCAGCACGTCTCGCCAGATCTTGGTCATCGCGTCGAGCGGATCGGTCGGATAAGCACCGGTTTGGTTGCCCGCCGGCCGCTCTGGTGAGGCAGCACTGATCGCGGCGGCCAACGCGGTCCGGTCCAGCTTGCCCGATCCCGCACGCGGCAGCCGTTGCATCGCCACCAGCGTCGTGGGTATCACGTGGCTGGGCGCGGTGGTTGCCAACTCGGAACGCACGTCCTGCGGTGAGGTGGCTGCGTCCAGCACCACACCTGCAGCCAGACAGGCGTTTTCGCCGTCGCCCAGCACGCAGGCCGCGGCCGCCCGCACCCCGGCCACCGCCCGTAGGGCCGTGTCCACCGCGCCCAGTTCAACCCGGTGACCGCGGACCTTGACTTGGTCGTCAAGACGTCCGACGAACTCGAAACATCCGTCGGCAACCTCGGCGACCACATCCCCGGTGCGATACCAACGGGTCCGGGCCCCGTCCGGCTCGGAACGCCACACGAAGCGCGCAGCGGTTTCCGCGGGCAAGCCAAGATAGCCCTTGGCTACCCCGGGGCCGCCGACCAGCAATTCGCCGCCGTCAACCCGCACCGGTCCGTTGAGCGCAGCGCCGATCGGCACGGTCGCACGCGACTCGAACGGATCCGGGTCACCGATCCGGTACATGGTAGCGCCCACCGTGGTTTCCGTTGGGCCGTAATGGTTCCAGATGGTCACCTCGCCGCGGGCCGCCCGCACGCGGCGCACCGCCGGCCACCGCAGCGGCTCGCCACCGAAGATGAGCTGCGCCTGCGGAAGGAACGCATCGAAACCCGTGCTCAACAACGCATCCAGATGAGTCGGGGCGATTTTGAGTACGTCGGCCGGATGTCGTGACGTCAGCTCCACCAGGGTCTCGGCGTCGGCGCAGGCGTCTTCATCGGCCAGCAGCAGGGTGCCCCCACGCGTCAGCGCGGACCACAGCGTGCTGTAACAGAGGTCGTATGCCGGTGAACCCACAACCAGGCAACGTTGCCCGGTCATGTCCACCCGCTGCGCCAGAGCGTCGAGATAGCTCAACAAGTTGGCATGCGTGACGACGACCGGCTTGGGCTCGCCGATGGATCCGGAGGTCATGACGACGTAGGCCGCTTGCCCGGCAGGGATTACCGGCAACCGCACGGTTGACGTCGATTCGGCAAGGGTCGCCACATCATGGTGTCGATCCGGCCGCTGCGTGCCGCGCGCTGCCGCGGTATGGATGACCAATTGGGAACCGCACGCCCGCATGTGTGTCACAACTGCGGCTTCGGACGTCGAGGCCGCGGCAACGCTGAAGGCCGCGCCGGCCTTGAGGACGCCGAGCATCGCCGCGACCATTGGCACGCACAGCGATCCGACGATGGTGACGACAGCGCCGCCCGGCAGGTCGGCGGACAGCAGGCCGGCGGCGATCCGGTCCGAGCACGCATCCAGTTCGGCAAAGGTGACGCTCGACGTTCCGTCGTAAGCGGCCACCGTCGCGGGAGAGTCGGCGGCCCGTGCCGCGAACCGCCCATGGACGGTCTCCCCGGTGACGAACTCGTCGTCGCTGACCAATTCGGCGACGATGTCGGCGAAACTCTGTGCCACCCGGGCAATTCCGTCAGCGTCATAGCAGTCGCTGGTGTAGTCCCATTCCAAGATCAGCTGGGGGTCATCGGTTTCCACCACGTTGAGGCTCAATCCGAAGCGCACGTGGCTCGCCGGGTCCGGCAGGGCACGCGCGCCGGCCGATCCGAACCGCGGTTGGCCCACGTGGTCCCAGTTGAAGCAGGTGGACACATGTGTCCCGGGCGATTCCGAGAGGATCTCGGCGAACGGCAGCTGCTGGTGCTGGTAGGCGTCCAACAACGCGGCACGAACAACCGGCAACGCCGTGGCGACATGAGCCTGGGGATCCAGTTGCAGCCGCAGTGGCAACAAGTTCGACAGGTAGCCGATCAGTCCGTGCCGGGCCGCGGCATCGCGCGGATCGGTCGAGACGCCGACGATCACCGCGTCCGCGCCGCCGCGCGACCGGACCTGGTGCATGACGTAACAGGCCAGCAGGGCGACGTATCGGGTGCAGCCCATGTCGGCGGCGACGCGCTGCAGCGCGGCCACGGTCTCGGCCGGCAGCGTGGTCCGCAGCCGCCCTCCCGGGCCAGCGGCCAGCTGCGCGGTACGAGTGGCCTCGGTGCCCGCCAGCCTCGTGCGCCAGAATTGGCGATCGGCTTCCGTTGCCCGCCCGGCGTGTTCGCGACGCCAAGCGGCGAAGTCGACGGGCGCCGGCAACTCCGCGGCGGCACCGCGATATACGGCGGCGAGCTCGTCGAGGACTATCCGCTCCGAGACGCCGTCGAAGACGATGTGGTGGGCAGTCAACACAATTCGGCATTGCCGCTCGGCGAGGCGCAGCACAGCGATCCGCCACAACGGTCCCACAGCCACGTCGATGAGCTGCTCCGCGTCTTCGGCGTACCAGCGCGCCAGCTCCTCGTCTCGATCGGCGTCGGACAGCGCGGTGAAATCGACGACGTGTACGACGGGCACCAGTTCGCGGTGCACCAGCAGCGTCTCGCCCTCGGCGCCGAATGTCGCGCGCAGCGCCTGGTGGCGCCCCGCCACGGCGATCACGGCCTCTTGCAGGGCGTCGATGTCAAGCCGTTCCGCGACCTCCAGCGAGGTCCGGACATGGCATGCTCGGGCCGTATCGGAGTCGGACTCACAGGCCCACCACATCAGTTGCTCGTTGGGCGTGGCCGCGAGTTCCGCTTCCACACCGCCCACATCGTCGGTCCCGGACGAGCGCAGCGCCGACACCACCGCGTCCAGCAGTCGCTCGGCGTCCCGGGAGGATGCGGTCCCCGGCAGCCTCGCCATCAGCTGGGTCCGTCCGCCGGACCGGCGAATCATGAGCACTTCGCCGCAATCGCGCGCGGCGAAATCCTCGGCGCAGTCCCACAACTGGGCCGTTTGCTCGTCCTGTTCGGCGTCATCCAGCAGGGACAGGTCGACCAGGTGCACGGTGGGCGGACCGGCCGGTTCGACGAGCTTCTGCAGCCGCGGCTCGGCGGCGACGGCCGCCTTCACCGCCAGCGTGATCTCGTCGGGGTCAAAGGTGCGGCTCAGGTCTGCGGTCGCCCGCGCCCGCTCGGTGCGAGCCGACACCTTCGCGGGCTGTGGCGCCGGGGGTCGCGGGGCGGTCTGCAGCCGATCGCGTAGCCGCACCAGTTGGTCCACACCGCCCAGCAGATCGTCTGCGGCGACGCCGAAGTCGACGAAACACGCGATCTCGTCAACCCCCAGACCGGTGATCCGGCGGGTGACGTCAAGCGCATGGTCGAGATCGCCGATGATCGCGTTGTCCTGCAGGAAACGATCGACCGCCCTATCGAGCAGGTAGGTTCGTTCGCTGTCGGTGAGCCGTTCGAAAGCGTGGTGTTCGCGGCTGCCGGTGACCGCGCTGAACAGGTCGACCGACGACCCGAGATAGCGGTGCAGCGGGCCGCGGGCCAGGCGGGCCGCCGAGTCGTCCGAGGTGACCAGCGTGTGGACCAGGGCGGTGACGTGTCCGGGCCCGGCGATGCCGGCGCTGCGCCGCGCATCCCGGTAGAGCGCAATGTTCGACGTGAGCTGCTCGGCGCTCTGGCCGACCAGGTTGGTCAGAATCGACAGGCCGCGTTCTCCCGCCGTGCGGAAGGTTTCCGGGGAGCCCAGTGCCGCGATCCAGGTCGGCAGGTCGGCTTGCCGGGGCTGCGGATACAGGCTGACCTCGGCCTCGATACCGTTGCGCCGGAACGTGATTGGAACGCCGCGCCACAGTCGCTGCACGGTGTCGATGTCCCGCCACATCACTTCCCGGCGCCGGTCGAACGGCTCGCGGGCGAGGATGAAGTCGTTGCGCTGCCAACCGGACGCGAAGGCAACCCCTATCCGGCCATCGGACAGGTTGTCGATCATCGCCCACTCCTCGGCGACCCGGATCGGGTCGTGCAGCGGGAGCACGACGCTGCCGGCGTGGATCCGGATCTGGGTGGTGATCCCGGCGAGGAACGCCCCTAAGACCGACGGGTTGGGCGACAGGCCGCCGAAGGAGTGGAAGTGGCGCTCGGGGATCCACAACGTGGCGAGGCGCCCGTCGGCCGCCGCGGCCGCGTTGCGGATCACGTCGAACATGCCGGGCGTGTTGCGTGGGTAGTCGCCGAAGAAGGAGAGGCTGAGCAGCGGGGCCGGCGACCCGCCGGAGATCCGCACCTGCGGCGTGTGGGGTTCGGGTGCCCTTGGGACTGTGCGGGTCTC
This sequence comes from Mycobacterium pseudokansasii, assembly GCF_900566075.1. NCBI lineage: Bacteria > Bacillati > Actinomycetota > Actinomycetes > Mycobacteriales > Mycobacteriaceae > Mycobacterium > Mycobacterium pseudokansasii. The sequence goes on from NZ_UPHU01000001.1 coordinate 3,586,097, forward strand.
AGCCACACCGCCGGCCGCGGCCGGCGCAGTGGTCTCGACGAACCGTTCGGCTCGTTTAGTTGCCGCCGGAATGTCTGCGGCCGCCCGGTTGAGCAGGCCGACATCGCGCAACTCGCGGGTCGCGCTGCCGGCCGCGGCGATTACCCGTTCGATATCAGCATCGCTGTGTGCGGTGGAGAGAAAGCAGGTGCCTCCTTCGGCGATGTACACGCCTTTGGTCAGCATCGCGGCGTTGAAGTAGTCCATCTCCACCGGTTGGTAGGCAAAGCTCAGGTTGCCGTTGATGGAGAAACGGAAAAAGGAGCCGAAGTTGTGCATCGCGAACGGAACGCCCAGATCGCTGAATCGTGCGTTCAGTTCGGCACGCAGCTCGTCGGTGCGCTCATTGAGGCGGCCGGTGAGCCGTAGTCCGTCGTCGCGGAGCTTGCCCAGCACGGCACGTGCGGCGGCCATCGCCAGCGGGTGGCGGCAGAAGGTGCCGGCGGTGTAGGTGACCGGTGGCCCCGGGCGGGTGGCTCCGCCGTCGACGCGATTCATCACGTCGGCCCGGCCGGCCACCACCCCGATAGGCATACCGCCGCCGACGACCTTGGCGTAGCTGACGATATCGGGCGCGACGCCGAAATGTGCTGCCGCGCCGCCGGGGTGGATGCGAAAACCGGTGAGCACCTCGTCGAAGGCCAGGAGCACGTCGTGCGACCTGGTGATGTCACGGAGCTCCCGGAGGAAGTCGCCGGGATGCAGGTCGGGGCGGCGATTCTGCACGGGTTCGACCAGCACCGCGGCCAGATTCGAGCCGCGGCTGCGGATCTCGGCGAGTGCCCGGTTGTCGGCATAGGGCAGCACGATCACGTCATGAACCAGGCCCGGCGGTATGCCGATGGCCATCGGGGCGGCCGAGACGTCGTTGATTCCGGTCGGGTTGACCAGAGTCGAGTCGAAGTGACCGTGATAGGCGTTGCGGAACACCGCGATCGTATTGCGGCCGTTGTGTGCACGGGCCAGCCGCATCATGGTCATCACAGCCTCGGTTCCGCTGTTGCAGAACAACACTCGGTCCTGACCGGTGAGTTCGGCCAGCAACGCGGCGACTTCGCCGGCAACGGCCGATTCTGGGCCCAACTGCATCCCGGTGGCGAGTTGTTCGCGCACGGCGTCGACGATGAACGGCGCTTGATGACCGAATAAGTTGACGCCGAAGCCCATTGCGATATCGACGTAGTCGTTGCCGTCCACATCGGTGAGGTGCGCGCCCCGGGAGGAGACCACCCGGAGCGGCGCTGCGAAAGCCGCCGTCTCGGGCCGTACGTCGGAGGCGCTACGCCGGTTATTGCACATCACCGGGAGGTAGGAGCGATATTCGGCGATCGAACGCGCGGTCATGCGGGTGTAGGTGTCGGTCAGCGTGGCGAGGTAGTCGCCGCGATCGTCAGCCGAAGACGGCGCCTTGCCGCCGTGTTGCGTGACGTAATCGGTGATCGCCGCGACGGTGAGCAATTCCTCGAAAAGCTGGCGCAGCACCAACACCACCCCGAAGGTCGTATCGACCCGGCTCACCACCTCTACCAGGACCATCGAGTCCGCGCCCTGCTCCAGCAGTGGGCGGCGCGGCTCCACCTCATCTGGCTGCATGCCGAGTAGCTCGGCGATCCAGCCCGTGATGACAGCCGCCACCGCGGTTACCGCTGCGCTGCACTGCGGCGGGCGTACACCGGCAGGCGAGAGATCCGCCATCGTGGCTGTCCTTTCGTTGATTGCGCTATTGCGGTCAAGCGGTTTCGGCGGCCGCGTGATCCAGAGTCGTCTGCGGTAGAAAGGATGCGCGGGAAGCGACACCGGCGTGAAGGTCGCGGCGGGATAGACCCGTGACCAGTCGACGTGGGCACCGGCGAGGTGCAGTGCGATGGCCAACCGCTGCTCGTCATCGAGTTGCGCGCTGGTCCAGTCGCATTCGGCTGCGCAGCGGGACGCCGCCGTGAATTCGACACGGACCCCGTCCTGGCGGGCAGCTGCCGGTGCGGTGCACGCCACCCACTGCTGGCCCAGCAGCAGATTCGCGAGTGCGGCATCGACTGTGGCAGCATCGGCATCGTCACGAACCAGGACGATCCGATTGGGCGCGTCGGCGTCGGTGGCGGCCACCAACTCCGACGGTTGCGCCGACTGCCAGGACCTGAGCGCGCCCAGTGCCGTCTGGGCATCCGGCGCGACGACGACGAGCCGAAATCGATGGTGGTCCCGACCGACCGCCGAGCTGGCGCAGACGTCGGGGAACGCTTCGGCCGCACCGCAATCGAGCAGCTCAGCGTAGGCGGCAACCAGGTCATGCAGCGCCGCGTCGCTGCGACCCGAAACCAGCAATACCTGCACCGGACGTGGAAAATGTTGCGGTGGAACACTTTCCGGCGCATCCGCGAGGGTCACGTGGGCATTGGTGCCGGCCATCCCGAACGAGCTGATCGCAGCCAGCCGTCCACGCTGCCGGCGAGGCCAGGCGGTAGGCCGGGTGGTAACCGCGAATCGCATGGTGTCCCAGGGCACTTCCGGGTTCAACCGGGCCGCATGCAGGGTGGGCGGAATTTCGTCGTTGTCCATGCACAGCACGACTTTTGCCACCGAGAGCAGGCCCGCGGCAGCCTCCAGGTGCCCGAAATTCGACTTGACCGAGCCAAGCTGAACCGTGCCGGTCGACCCGTACACCTCGGCCAGGCCGGCAAGCTCGATGGGATCTCCCAGCCGGGTGCCGGTGCCGTGGGCCTCCACCAAATCGACGTCGTCGGGGTCGACGCCCGCCGAGCTCAATGCCTCACGCATGACTTCGCGTTGCGCAGTGCTGCGCGGCACCGTCAGGCCGGCGCCGCGGCCGTTGTGGTTGACCGCCGAGCCCCGGATAATCGCGCGTGGCCGTCTCCCGGCCGCCAACGCGGCCGACAGCGGCTGCAGCACGAATGCCAACGCCCCTTCGCCCTGCCCGAAGCCCTCGGCGTCTTCGGCAAACGGTCTGCTCCTGCCGCGAGGCGCCACCGCATCTAACGCCTTGCGCAACAACAGGTTTTGCGGGGCGGCGATGAGGTTGGCGGCGGCGACCACCGCCAAAGTGCACTCGCGGTCGTGCAGGCTGCGGCAAGCCAAGTGCAAAGCCACCAGCGATGACGAGCACGCGGTGTCGACGTGCAGTATCGGCCCGGTAAGTCCGAAGACATGGCCCAGCCGGCCGGCCGCAACGGCGCGAGCCGTGCCGGTCCCGGTGTAAGCATCGAAAAGCTCACGCCGACACGGATCGGCGCTTTGCAGGAGATAGTCGTCGCTGCTCGTGCTGACGAACGCCCCAGTTCGTTCACGCGCCGCGCAACGGATCGACACCCCGGCGTCCGCGAATGCCCGGTCGGTGACTTCGAGGATCATGCGTTGCTGCGGGTCCATTCCCGCGGCTTCCTTCGGCGAGATGGAAAAGTATCCCGGGTCGAATGCATCGTGATCGGCAATGAGCGCGGCACACTGCGGGGATGTGTCGTCGCGCCGCCCGGCACCGTCGCGATCGAGAGTGACATTCCAGCCGTCGTCGTCGATGGGCGTGATCGCATCACCGCCGGCCCGCAGAAACGACCACAGCTGTGAGGCCGTTTCGATGCCGGCGGGCAATCGCAATCCCATGCCGAGCACAGCAACGGGTTCGCGGCGACCGGCCCTGAGTCTTTCGATCGTCTCGCGCTGTCGCGCCAGGGTTTCTCGGGCCTTCGTCAGCAATTCGTGGACGTCGATCGGCTCCCCCAACGAATCGCTTGGCGAACCGAACCCGGGTCCCTGCATCCGATACCCCTCACCGAAGCATCGACGACGGGCGGCGTTCAAACCGCGGTCACTGGCCGGCTGGTCGGCCTGCCCAAGCGCTGATCGGAGACAACGTTCCGACCTCCCGTCACGTTAGTCGCTAACATCCTGTTCCGCGAGGGGCGAAATTTATCGGGAACCGCAGGTAGACGAAGCGGCGCGGGTTTCGAGCCCTGGCCAGGAACCGACGCCCGCCGACCGGCGCACCTCGAAGACACGGATTGGAGGTGAGTCGACGCGCTCGCCGTGAGACATTGTCGTCGGGCTTGCGACGAAGATGCTGGGCGGCTGTTTCCATCCAGGCCCGAGGCGGCCGCCACATGAGCAGGTGGATGCTATGGATCGCACGTTTTCGCTTGTGTTCCTGACTATCGTCGATGTCGTCGTCATCGTCGTCACTGCCCGTTTGTTCGGAAAAGTCGCAACGAGGTTCGGGCAACCGGCCGTGATCGGCGAAGTGATTGCGGGGATTGCGCTGGGACCCAGTCTGCTCGGCCTGTTACCGGGTCACCTGGAAACTCGCCTCTTTCCCGCCGAGGCGATGCCTTACCTCGGGATGTTGGCCGAGCTCGGACTGGTCTTGTTCGTATTCATGGTTGGCCTGGAATTGGATTTCACGCTGATCCGTGGACGTCGGCGTGCTGTCGCCAGCATCTCGGTACTGTCTTTCGCGGTGCCCTTTGCGCTGGGTTTGCTGGTGACGCTGGTCCTGCATCCGCGGCACAACATCGTCGACGGCAAGCAGGTGCCCTTGTCAACCTTGATGCTGTTCATGGGCATCGCCATGTCGATCACCGCATTCCCGGTCCTCGCTCGGATTATCGCCGAACGCAAGGTATATCGGACCAGGGTCGGAGTTCTGGCACTTTCGGCGGCCGCCGTTGACGACGTGCTCGCATGGACACTGCTGGCATACGTGTATGCCGTCGTCAAGGGCGACGGTGTCCTGAAGGTGGTAAGGACCCTCCTGTTATCCGCGCTGTTTGCCGCCTTGATGCTGGGCGTGGTGCGACCACTTCTCGCGCAAATCGTCAAGTGGCACAAGAAGACAGGCGGCCGCACCGTTTGCATGCTGGTCGTCGTCGCCGGCGGCGTCCTGCTGTCGGCGTTCATCACGGCGAGAATTGGTATCCACGAGATCTTCGGAGCGTTCCTTTTCGGAGCGATCATGCCCAGACAGGGTGCACAACATTTCAGAAGAGCGATCCTCGACCGACTTGGCACCGTCAATTCGCTGGTGCTGTTGCCTGTCTTCTTTGTCATCGCGGGTTTCAACGTAGATCTGCGTAACTTCACCCGACTCGACCTGGCAATGCAATCGCTGTTGGTGCTCACCGCGGCTGGCATCGGAAAACTTGGCGGCACCTTCGCCGGTGCACGCCTGCAGCGAATGACCGTCCAGCACAGCGCCGCAATTGCCGTTCTGATGAACACCCGCGGGCTGACCGAACTCGTGGTCCTATCGGTCGGCAAAGAGGTCGGCATTTTCGACACCGACATGTTCACCATCATGGTGGTCATGGCCTTGGCCACCACGATCTTCTGTCAACCGGCGCTGCGGATCGTGTACCCCGACAAGGCGATCCAAGAAGACCTCGATGCCGCCGCGACAGCCGAGCCAGAACCCTGAAAAGACGTGCGTCATACCGCAAAGCCGAGGCAGCGCCCCCTGCGCGGCTAGGGTCTCACGCTGTCTTAGTCTGACGATTTGCCGTCGGCTTTCGAGTCTTTGGGCTCGTCGGAGTCCTTGGGCTCGTCGGACTCTTGGGAGCCTTCGGCGTCTTCGGCGTCTTCGGCTTCCTGGGATGTCGCCTTCTGCAGCAGTGTTCCCAGCTGGGCACCGGTGATCCGACGAAACGCCCGCCGTGGCCGATTGGCGTCGAGAATGGCGACTTCCAAGTTGGCCACCCCGAGGGCGGGCTGACCGTTTCCCGAGGTGTCGGCGCTGCTCGTCCGCAGCGCCTCCACCGCAATCCGCAGCGCGTCGGGCAGATCCGCGTTCTCGGCGTAGGACTCCTTGAGCGCGTTGGCGATCGGCTCGGTGGTGCCGCCCATCACTACGAAATGCGGCTCGTCGGCGATCGACCCGTCGTAAGTGATCCGGTATAGCTCGGGCGGCTTGGTCTCGCCGTAATGGGCGACCTCGGCCACGCACAGCTCGACCTCGTAGGGTTTGGCTTGCTCGGTGAAGATGGTGCCCAGCGTCTGCGCGTATGCATTGGCCAGCTGGCGTCCCGTGACATCGCGACGGTCATAGGCGTAGCCGCGGGTGTCAGCAAACGTGATCCCGCTGCGGCGCAGATTGTCGAATTCGTTGAATTTACCCGCGGCGGCAAAGCCCACCCGGTCGTAGAGTTCACTGATTTTCTGCAGTGACCGCGACGGGTTTTCCGCGACGAACAACACGCCGCCCGAGTAGGCCAGCGCCACCACGCTGCGGCCCCGAGCGATGCCCTTGCGTGCGAGCTCGCTGCGCTCGCGCATCGCCTGCTCAGGCGAAATGAAATAGGGAAAGCTCACTTCGCACCGCCGTCGGGCCCGAAAGTATCAGCGCGCGAACGACTTCCGATGACTTCGCGGGCCAGCTCGGCGATGCGGCTTTCCGCGACGTCGACCGCCCCGTCGACGCCGATGGTGACCGCGGTGGGATAAATTCCGCGAACCAGATCCGGGCCGCCGGTGGCCGAGTCGTCGTCGGCGGCGTCGTAGAGCGCCTCCACAGCCACCCGCAACGCGGAATCGGCGTCGGTGACTTGCGAATACAGCTTCTTCATCGACGACTTGGCGAAGATCGATCCCGAGCCCACCGCCTGGTAACCCTCTTCCTCGATGTTCCAGCCGCCGGCGGCGTCGAACGAGACGATGCGCCCCGCGGTCTGCGGGTCGGGGGCATGAATGTCGTAACCCGCCAGCAACGGCAGCGCCACCAGTCCTTGCATCGCTGCCGCGAGGTTGCCCCGCACCATGATCGCGAGCCGGTTGACCTTGCCGGCAAACGTCAGCGGCACCCCTTCCAACTTCTCGTAGTGCTCGAGTTCGACGGCGTACAGGCGGGCGAACTCGACGGCGACGGCTGCGGTGCCGGCGATACCGGTGGCGGTGTAGTCGTCGGTGATATACACCTTTTTCACGTCGCGCCCGGCGATCATGTTGCCCTGGGTCGAGCGCCGGTCCCCGGCGATCATGACGCCGCCGGGGTACTTCAACGCGACGATGGTGGTGCCGTGCGGCAACTGCCCGCCGACGGTGCCCGAGTACACACCGCCGTTGACACTTGCCGGCAACAATTCCGGCGCCTGGCGGCGCAAGAAGTCAGCGAAGGAGGAGAGGTCTACAGCGGATCCGGAAAGTGCCGATTTAGGGGACAAGCGATCAGGCAACGGCCAGGTCACTGTCCGCCCTTTTGGACGTACGCGCGGACGAAGTCTTCGGCGTTCTCCTCGAGCACGTCGTCAATCTCATCGAGCAGATCGTCGGTTTCCTCGGCCAGCTTTTCGCGACGCTCCTGGCCCGCGGCAGTGCTGCCGGCGAAGTCGTCGTCGTCTCCGCCGCCACCGCCATGTTTGGTCTGCTCCTGAGCCATCGCCGCCTCCTGCTCTCGTCCTGGCCTGCTTACAGGCCGCGGGCGCCGTACCGCACGCCCGCTGGTCTTTCCCTAACAGTACCGGTCAGCGACGACGTTTCCGGGCTTACGCTCCCCGCCGGGCCAACGGATCTCAGCTGGTGAGTTGTTCCACCAGTTCGGCGGCGCTGTCCACGGACTCCAGCAGCGCGCCGACGTGGGCTTTGCTGCCCCGCAGCGGCTCGAGCGTGGGTATGCGCACCAGCGAGTCACCGCCGAGGTCGAAAATGACCGAGTCCCAGCTGGCGGCGGCGATATCGGCGCCGAACCTGCGCAGGCATTCGCCGCGGAAGTAGGCCCGGGTGTCGGTGGGCGGGTTATCCACCGCCTCGAGCACCTGGTGTTCGCTGACCAGCCGTTTCATCGAACCGCGGGCCACCAAGCGGTTGTACAGGCCCTTGTCCAGCCGGACATCGGAATACTGCAGGTCGACCAGATGCAACCGGGGCGCTGACCAGCTCAGATTCTCCCGGTGCCGGAAACCGTCGAGCAGCCGCAGCTTGGCCGGCCAGTCCAGCAACGCGGCACATTCCATCGGATCGCGCTCGAGCAGGTCGAGCACGTGCGTCCAGGTTTCCACGATGTCGGATGCTCGCGGGTCGGGGTCGCGGCTGTCGACCAGCTTGGCCACCCGATCCAGATACGCCCGTTGCAGCGCAAGGCCGGTCATTTCGCGGCCATCCACCAGGGCCACCGTGGCCCGCAGTGACGGGTCGCGGCTGATCGCATGGACCGCGTGCACCGGCCGGGCCAACGCCAGATCGGCCAGATCGATACCCTCTTCGATCAGGTCGAGCACCAATGCCGTGGCACCGAGCTTGAGGTAGGTCGACGTTTCGGCAAGGTTGGCATCACCGATGATGACGTGCAGCCGCCGGTACCGGTCAGCATCAGCGTGCGGTTCGTCGCGAGTGTTGATGATGCCGCGTTTCAGTGTGGTCTCCAGCCCCACCTCGACCTCGATGTAGTCGGCGCGCTGCGACAGCTGGAATCCCGGTTCGTCGCCGGAGGGCCCGATACCGACCCGGCCGGAGCCGGTCACCACCTGGCGGGACACCAGAAATGGCGTCAGCCCGGCGATAATGGCCGAGAACGGCGTCTGACGAGACATCAAATAGTTCTCGTGCGCCCCGTAGGACGCGCCTTTGCCGTCCACGTTGTTCTTGTAGAGCTGCAGTTTCGCGGCGCCGGGGACGCTGGCCACGTGCCTCGCGGCCGCCTCCATCACCCGTTCACCGGCTTTGTCCCAGATCACCGCGTCGAGCGGGTCGGTGCACTCAGGTGCAGAGTATTCGGGGTGCGCGTGGTCGACGTAGAGCCGCGCCCCGTTGGTCAAGATCATGTTGGCCGCCCCCACCTCGTCCGCGTCGACCACGGGCGGCGGCCCGGCCGAGCGGCTCAGGTCGAAGCCCCGGGCGTCCCGCAGCGGCGATTCGACCTCGTAGTCCCAGCGGGTGCGTTTGGCGCGCTGAATACCCGCGGCAGCGGCATAGGCCAGCACCGCCTGCGTCGAAGTGAGAATCGGGTTGGCGGTCGGGTCCGACGGCGATGAGATGCCGTACTCGACCTCCGTGCCGATAATCCGTTGCATGCTTTAGAGCCTAATGGGAGTCGACCAGCGAGCCTTCGATGAGTAATTGGTTGACCGGGGACGCTGATCTTGAGCTTCCGGCCGGTGAGCACTGTTCGAGCCTGGAGTGTTTGTTGATTCCTAAGTCTAGATTGTGTCCCCGGCCGGTCGGTGAGGTCGCCTAGAGCGCTGATGGGGTGTCGTGCCTGTTGAGCACTGATCCATTGGGGTGCCGCCGGGTGTCCTGGGGCTCGAAGGGGTTCGACCACATCGATTTGGGGAGGCGATCGCACTGATCTTCGTTGGAGATGATGGGGCCCAAGCCCATCACGATATTCACCTGATGGATGCCGACGCCAAACCGCCCCCAGCGACCAGGCCGCTTGACAACCTACGACCCTGGGATGTCTAGGCCGTGCGACGATGCGGCCCACGTAGCGGGCCGTTGTGGGGAAACCTCCCAGCCGCGAAGCGGCAAGGGGGCGAGGCGGGCAATCGGGGCCAACGGCGGGCTGGCGACATTCTGCTGGCCAGCCCCCTGCGGCGAGTCGATCGCGAGCGCTCGCATTGATCGACTGGCGCATACAGTTGCCGATTGGTACGGTCGCCCCGACCCGCCCCGACCATGTGCACCCCAAACTTCGGAGTGTCCGCGTTGACGCCAAAACGGCTGTGGCCTTTGCTGGTTCCCGAGGCGCTGAGCCGCCGCCGGACGAGGTGCGGGGACCCGCTGTGAACCCCGACCCATTTCAGGACGCACAGCCCGGCGCTGACTTGATTCCCGCGGGGCCGCTCCAAGCCGAGCAGATTAGCATAGCTACTTCGATCTGAAAAAGTGGGCGCGCTGAATCGCGGGTTCACGCTACTGAGCTGGGAAGATGGCCTCAAGCCCTTATGCGAGAAGGGATTGGGGCCATCGTGTTTCGTACTGTAGGTGGATCAGTGCTCGTTGTGGGAATCGATCCTGCCCGAGCAGGTGCGGCGGCTGCCCGAGGAGTTGGCGCGGGTGGACGCGTTGTTGGACGACGCGGCGTTCTTCGCCCCGTCCGTGGCGTTCTTCGACCCGCGGATGGGTCGGCCGTCGACGCCGATGAAGACCTATCTGCGGTTGATGTTTTTGAAGTTCCGCTACCGGCTGGGTTATGAGTCGCTGTGCCGGGAGGTGTCGGACTCGATCACCTGGCGGGTGTTCTGCCGGATCCCGCTGGACGGGTTGGTGCCGCGCACCCGACGACATTGATGAAGTTGACCACCCGGTGCGGCAGCGCCGCGATCGATGGGCTCAACGAGACGCTGTTGGCCAGGCGGTGCAGGCCAAACTGCTGCGCACCGACCGGCTACGGGTGGATACCACGGTGGTGCCGGCGAATGTCTCCTCTCCCACCGACTCGAGTCTGCTGGGCAAGGCGGTACGGCGGATCGCGGCGACCGGTAAGCGGATCCAGGCCGCTGGCGGCGCGGTGGGAACCCGGCTGCGGGACCGCTCGCGCGCGGCGGGTAAGCGCGCGCACGCGATCGCCTCGAAACTGCGCTCCCGCGTCGCGCTGGGCCGCGACGAGGCCAAGGCCGCGGTGCTGAGCTGCACCGGTGAGTTGGCCGAGCTGGCCGACACCGCAGCACGCGAGGCCCAGCGGCTGCTGGTCAACGCCAAGCGGGCGGTGCGCCGGGCCAAGGCCAAGGCCGCCGAACTGGCCGCCCGCGGTGAGCACGACGCGGCGGCGGGCCGGCGGCGCGGCCGGCTGGTGCGCGCGGTCAACGACCTGGCCAAACTGCTGGATGCGACCCGACAGATCGTGGCGCAGACCCGGCTGCGCATCGCCGGGCATACCCCCGACGGGGCGACCCGGCGGGTCAGCCTGCACGACGGCGATGCCCGCCCGATCGCCAAGGGCTGCCTGGGCAAACCGGTTGAGTTCGGCTATAAAGCCCAGGTCGTCGACAACGGTGACGGGATCGTGCTCGATCACACTGTCGAGCAGGGCAATCCGCCCGACGCCCCGCAACTGGCGCCCGCGGTGAAACGGGTCACCACACGCGCGGGGCGCACACCGGGCACCGTCACCGCCGACCGCGGCTACGGGGAAGCCGCCGTCGATCGCGAGCTGGCCGACCTGGGTGTGAAGAACGTGGTGATTCCCCGCAAAGGCAAACCCTCCCAGGCTCGGCGAGCCCAAGAGCACCGGCCCGCGTTCCGACGAACAATCAAGTGGCGCACCGGAAGCGAAGGCCGCATCACCCTCAAGCGTGGCTACGGCTGGGACCGCATCCGCATCGACACCACCGAGGGAGCCCGCATCTGGACCGGGCGCGGCGTCTTGGCCCACAACCTGGTCAAGATCAGCGCCCTCGCCGCCTGATCGACAGCGCCCAAGCCACATTCATGCCCCAAACCGGGAACCACCCGACACAGCCGCTCACCACACACGCGGGTTTTTCAGGTCGAAGTAGCTGATAGGGCATAAGTGTGGCCTTTCCCTCGATCGCGGCTGATCTGGCCGCCACCTTGGATACGCTGCTGGCCAGCGAATTCAGCGAATTCCACCACGCTGATTATCTCAGCGGAGACGAAAAAGAACCCACCGTGAACGCCTGGATCTCCGTCGCTCCGCACCACGACTGTCCACCCCCGAGTCCCGATTTTGTGCAACTGTTCGGTCGCGGGGTAAGCCCGCAGCAGACGGCGGCGCTGCAAGCCACCCAGGCCGCACTGATCCTCAACTTCGGCTACCCCAGGGAGCAGGCTCTGAGCCGCCTGCATACGGCGCTGCGGCTAACCGCTGAACTGGCGGCCGGCACCGGCGGGCCTCATCTGGGATAACGAGACACGGGAAGTTTTCACCCCCGCGGCATGGACCGAACTGCGCATCGACCGATGGGCCGATCCGACGCCGGAGATCAGCGACCACACCGTGATTCACGCCTACCAGACCGACGGCCACATGCGGGTGGTCACGCTGGGCATGGCGAAATTCGGACTGCCCGACGTCGTGGTGAACCAGCTGCCGCGGTCGGCCAGCTAGCAGGTCGGGGATCTGGTCAGTGCGTTCTGTCAGGCGATCACCGACGGATCGGTCGTCGAACGTCGCGGAGAGTTTGATCTCGACGGCCGCCGTATTGGTTCCGCTGGTAGCGGGAATGCGCCGCTCACCCTGAAGGTCGGGACGCCCGAAGCCGGTGATCCCGATAACCGGCTCCTCGAACCCACCTTTGATCGCGGGTCCGGCGAGGATGTTCACGCTCGGCGGCATGCGGTGCTGGCCGCGGTATTCGGCGCCGGGTCACCGGTCGTCCCGATGATGCATGACGATGCACTCAACGCCGCCAGCCAACGGGCCAGAAGCAAGCTGCCGGCGTTGCGCGCGCTATTCAACAACGGGCTGGCACCCGGTGGATTCCTGCTACTGAAGGCCCCGTTCGACGCCGCGGACGGAGTACGGGAGTGGATGTGGGTCGAGGTCTCGAGCTGGACCGATGACGCGATTACCGGGTTCCTCGTCAACGAACCGGCCAGCAGCCTGGACCTGCATGCGGGCCAGACCGTCGAGGTCGCCGAATCGACAGTCTTTGACTACATGCACAAGCGGAGCGACGGCGTGATCGACGGAAACGAGACCGAGAGACTGATCTGCAGCCGGCTGAATTAGGCCTCGGTGGATGCTCGTCGCCACCGCACCCGGCGCGACGGCTCCGGCTCGCTTATTTGAGGACTAGGGTGAGCCGGCATGAAACTCTCCCCGCGCCGGACGCCGGCACGCCCGCTGCGGGCGACTACCGCGGCTGAAAGCTGGTTCTTGCAGCGCGGGTTACCGACTGTGCTGACCAAGCGGTCCCGATTGCGACGGCTGTGGTCGCGGTCGGCGCCCACGCTGGCGGGCTACGCAGCATTGCACTGTTGGACTCTGCCGGTCATGCTCATCACCCACGGCGAAGATGTCGTCATCGACGACAACCCCACACCCCAAGAGTGGGTGCTTCTCACGCTCATCGCACTAGCCCCCGTTCTGATTGTGGGGGTCGGCTGGCGGGTGTCCCGGATTTCGGACAGCCGCAAGCGTGCGATCGCAGCCACCGTAGCGGTTAGCGTCGTGGGCGTCGTGATCGTCGTCGAAACGGACCTGTCGCGCCTTCCGGATGCAGCGATCTTCACGGCACTGGTGTTGCTTCTGACCGCCAGTGGTGTCGGGTCGGTAGTCGGATGGGCGTTGCGTATCACCGTCTCGCAGTTTGCGACGATCGGCGCCCTGGCAGTGCGGGCGCTGCCGGTCGTCCTGCTGACCACGTTGGTGTTCTTCAACGGCAACGTCTGGCTCATGGCCGCGACGATCGGCGCCGAGCGACTCGGACTGGCCATTGCGTTTCTGCTCAGCATCGCCGCCGCATTCGTCGTCTCCACCACCAGGGAGCGGGTCCGGCCCATGCTGCAGTCACCCGCAGCGCTGCCCAGAGACTGTGAACGGCTGGCGCTCACACCGTTTGCGACGCTGCCCGATTCTGCGGGCAGCCCCCCGCTGACCAGGGCCGAACGCGTCAACATGGTCTTCGTGCTGGCCGTCTCGCAGCTGGTGCAGATCATGGTGGTGGCACTGCTGACCGCAGTGATCTACGTGATGCTCGGGCTGATCGTGCTGAGTTCGGCGCTGCTCGACGAATGGACCCGCGGCGCGCCCAGCAGCTCGACCGTGTTGGGACTGACGTTTCCGGTGCCCGATTCGCTGATCCACATGTGCCTGTTCCTGGGCGCGCTGACCTTCATGTACATCAGCGCTCGCGCGGTCGACGACGCCGAATACCGCACCACCTTCGTCGACCCGCTGATCGACGATCTGCATGCCACCCTGATCGCCCGCAACCGGTATCACGCCAGCATCACCGGCTACTCCCCTCGTGTTGACGCCGCTGACCACAGTGATTAACTTCGCCTGATGTCCATCACCGAAGACGGAGCAGTCGGACCGGAACCACCGGCCGACCTGTCCGGGAAGCGTTACGGCGAAGTACTTCTGGTCACCCCGGGCGAGGCAGGTCCGCAAGCGACCGTCTACAACAGCTTCCCGCTCAACGACTGTCCCGCCGAGCTATGGTCGGCACTCGACCCGAAGGCGATCGCTACCGAACACGGTGCCGCGGCCGCGTTGCTCAACGGTCCGCGCTACTGGCTGATGAACGCCATCGAAAAAGCGCCCCAGGGTCCGCCGGTGATCAAGAGCTTCGGCGGGATCGAGATGCTCCGGCAGGCCACGGTCTTGTTGTCGTCGATGAACCCGGCGCCGTATACCGTCAACCAGGTCAGCCGTAATACCGTCTTCATCTTCAACGCCGGCGAAGAGATCTACGAATTGCGCGACCCCGAAGGGCAGCGCTGGGTCATGCAGACGTGGAGTCAGGTGGTCGACCCCACCCTGTCCCGAGCCGACCTGGCCAAGCTGGCGGACCGGCTGAACCTGCCCAGCGGGTGGGCCTATCAGCCGCGCAGGCTTACCGACGAGCTGCGGATCGACACCACCGCCCGCGCCGCCCGCGTCCTGCAGGACGACCTCGCCAACAGCTATTCGCTGGTGATGGCCTGAACCGTTACAGGTACTGGCCCAGGTTCGACTCGGTGTCGATGGCGCGGCTGGCGCTCGACGACTTGCCGGTGACCAGGGTGCGGATGTAGACGATCCGCTCGCCCTTCTTGCCCGAAATCCGCGCCCAGTCATCGGGGTTGGTGGTGTTGGGCAGGTCCTCGTTCTCGGCGAACTCGTCGACGATCGAGTCGAGCAAATGCTGGATCCGCAGCCCCGGTTGGCCCGTCTCGAGCACCGACTTGATCGCGTTCTTCTTGGCCCGGTCGACAACGTTTTGGATCATCGCCCCGGAGTTGAAGTCCTTGAAGTACATGACTTCCTTGTCACCGTTGGCGTAGGTGACCTCCAGGAACCGGTTGTCGTCGATCTCGGCGTACATCCGCTCGACGACTTTCTCGATCATCGCCTTGATGCAGACGGTGCGGTCGCCGCCGAACTCGGCGAGGTCGTCGGCGTGCAGCGGCAGCGCCTCGGTCAGGTACTTCGAGAAGATGTCTTGCGCCGCTTCGGCATCCGGACGCTCGATCTTGATCTTCACGTCCAGGCGTCCGGGCCGCAGGATCGCCGGGTCGATCATGTCCTCCCGGTTGGAGGCGCCGATCACGATGACGTTCTCCAGCCCTTCCACCCCGTCGATCTCGCTCAGCAGCTGCGGAACCACCGTCGTCTCGACATCAGAGGACACACCGGTACCGCGGGTGCGGAAGATCGAATCCATCTCATCGAAGAACACGATCACCGGCGTGCCTTCGGAGGCCTTCTCCCGGGCCCGCTGGAAGATCAGCCGGATGTGGCGCTCGGTCTCGCCGACGAACTTGTTCAGCAACTCGGGGCCCTTGATGTTGAGGAAGTAGGACTTGGCCTCGCGGGCGTCGTCACCGCGAACCTCGGCCATCTTCTTGGCCAGCGAGTTGGCCACCGCCTTGGCGATCAAGGTCTTACCGCAGCCGGGCGGGCCGTACAGCAACACACCCTTGGGCGGGCGCAGCGCGTACTCGCGGTACAACTCCTTGTGTAGGAAGGGTAGTTCCACCGCATCGCGGATCTGCTCGATCTGGCGAGTCAAGCCGCCGATGTCCTCGTAGCTGACGTCCGGCACCTCTTCCAGCACCAGGTCCTCGACCTCGGCCTTGGGAATGCGCTCGAAGGCGTATCCCGCTTTGGTGTCGACCAGCAGCGAGTCGCCGGGCCGCAGCTTGCGCGGCCGGGTGTCGTCGTTGAGAGCGTCGGGAATTCCGTCGGGCAGGTCCTCGGCGACCAACGGTTCGGCCAGCCACACGATGCGTTCCTCGTCGGCGTGGCCGACCACCAGTGCCCGGTGACCATCGGCGAGGATCTCACGCAACGTCGAAATCTCGCCTACCGATTCGAACCTGCCCGCCTCGACGACGGTCAACGCTTCGTTGAGCCGGACCGTTTGGCCCTTCTTGAGGGAGTTGGCATCGATGTTCGGAGAGCATGTCAGGCGCATCTTGCGACCCGATGTGAAGACGTCGACGGTGTCGTCGTCGTGGGTGGCCAGCAGCACGCCGTAGCCGCTGGGCGGCTGCCCCAGCCGGTCGACCTCCTCACGCAGCGCCAGCAATTGCTGGCGGGCTTCTTTAAGAGTTTCCATTAATTTCGAATTGCGCGCGGCAAGAGAGTCGATACGGGCTTCGAGCTGATGCACATCGCGGGCGGGTCGCGACGGGTTCTGGTGCGCGAGCGCGTTCTCCAGTTGCTCGCGCAGTAGCGCGGCTTCACGCCGCAACTGTTCCAGTTCGGCAGCATCGGTGCTGGGCAGGGGCATATCGCGGGGTGTCCCGAATGCTTCAGAACGCTCTGATTCAGCCATGTTGCCCTCCTTTCCCGCACCGGGAGCGGTGCGGCGGATACCTCAACGCTACCGGCCATCGCCAGTTCATGTGCGGAACCAAATGCCGCCGGAAATAACAAATTGTTTCGCGCTGGTAATCTCGGCTTCCACTCGGCCCGATCGAAAGGAGCGCCGCGACCGTGAAATCCCTCGCCACAGCCAGTGCGGCCGGCGCCCGCAGCGGTGCCGCAGCCGACAGTGTGACATCGGTTGCAGTGTCGGTCTCCTCAACGCGACCCGCCGTGTACCGCCGATAGCCGGGCCAGCCGCTGGATGCATCGCCACCTCCGCAGAGCCTGCATCGCCGTGAGCGTCGTCGCCATCGTGGCGGCGCAGCTCTCGGGATGTTCGCGGCACGAGTCCGCGAGGTCTTCTGTCCCGTCGGTACCCCCCGCCACGTCCACCCCGGTGGCGCCGAGGCCGGCCGCCTCCCTGCCTTCCCCCGAGGCCTTGGTCGAGGTGTTGTCCCGGCTAGCCGACCCGGCGGTCGCCGGAGCCGCCAAGACAAGCCTCGTCGAGGACGCAACTCCGCAGACGGCCGCCGCCCTGGACCGGTTCACCACCGCTGCCCGAGACGGCGGCTACCTGCCACTGAGTTTCGCGGCGAGCAACATCACGTCGTCGGACGTGGACCCGACCAACGTGACGGCCACCATCGTCGTCACCACGGCCAAACCCGACGATCACGAATTCACCTTCCCGATGGAATTCAAACCCACCCAGGGTGGTTGGCAGCTATCGCGGCGAACCGCGGAGATGCTGTTGGCCCTCAGCAGTTCTCGAGCCTCGTCGCCGGCTCCCGGCCCCGCGCCGGCCCCGGAACCAAACCCCGCCCCGGCACCGGAACCCAACCCAGTCCCGGCACCGGAACCCAACCCGCCGTCGCCGGCGCCGTCCGGCTGAGCGCGCAGATGTGGATCGGCTGGCTCGAATTCGACGTGCTGCTGGGCGACGTGCGGTCACTGAAACAAAAGCGGTCGGTGGTTCGTCCCGTTGTCGCCGAACTGCAGCGCAAGTTCAGCGTGTCCGCCGCCGAGACGGGCTCGCGAGATCTCTACCGTCGCGCCGGCATCGGAGTGGCCACGGTGTCAGGCGACCGCAGTCACGCCGTCGACGTCCTCGACGCGGCCGAACGGTTGGTCGCCGCACACCCCGAGTTGGAGTTGCTGTCGGTGCGCCGGGGTCTGCACCGCAGTGACGATTAGCACGACGACTGGCGAGACTAACCGTCACGTCCCGGGCGCTTGCGGCCAAGCGGTGCCGGCGCGACGGCTCCGGGAGCCAGTCGGCGTGCGGCCACCAGGAATGCGGTGTGGCCGCGCATCGAATGTTGCGGCCGCACGGCCAGCCCGACGACGTTCCAGCCGCGCTGCAGCGTCTCCCACGATCGTGGTTCGGTCCAAAGTTGTTGGGCCCGCAGCGCCTCCACGACCGTCGAAAGTTGGGTGACGGTGGCCACGTAGATCACCAGCACCCCGCCGGCCGACACCAGCCGCGACACCGCGTCCAGCACCTCCCAGGGCGCCAGCATGTCCAGCACGGCCCGGTCGAGCGAGCCGTCGGGCAGGTCGGAGTCGGCGACGTCGCCGACGATCAGGCGCCAGTTCTGCGGAGCCCCACCATAGAAATTCGTCACGTTGCGACAGGCGTGCTCGGCATGGTCGGCGCGCTGCTCGTAGGAGATCACCCGACCCTCGGGCCCGACCGCCCGCAACAACGACAGGGTCAGCGCGCCGGACCCGGCGCCGGCTTCGAGCACCCGGGCGCCCGGAAAGATGTCGCCCTCATGGACGATCTGCGCGGCGTCTTTGGGGTAGATCACCTGTGGCCCACGCGGCATCGACATCACGTAGTCGACCAGCAGCGGACGCAGCACCAGAAACGGGGCACCGTTGCTGGATTTGACCACGCTGCCCTGCTGCAGCCCGATCACCGCATCGTGAGCGATCGATCCGCGGTGGGTGTGGAACTCGTTGCCCGCGGTGAGCACCATCGTGTAGTGGCGGCCCTTGGCGTCGGTCAGCTGAACGCGTTCGCCGGCGGTGAAGGGACCGGTTGCTGGCACGCCGTCTAGCGTGCCAGCCGACTCGCCGTCACCGATGTCCGGGGTTGTCAGCGCCCGGTCTTAGGCTGCGAGCATGACGGACCAGCTAACACCCCGCGCGGATCTGGGGATCCGGCCGGCGCTGTCACCGTCGCGCGCGGCCGACTTCAAGCAATGCCCGCTGCTGTACCGGTTCCGGGCGATCGACCGGCTACCCGAGGCCCCATCGGCGCCACAGCTACGCGGATCGGTCGTGCACGCCGCACTCGAACAGCTCTACGCACTGCCCGCGGTGCAGCGCGTCCCGGAGACCGCGCGGTCGCTGGTCGAGTCGGCCTGGGAGCAGGTGATCGCCGGCGAGCCCGACCTGGCCGGTGGCCTGCGACCACAGGAACTGCTCGACGAGGCACGCGCCTTGCTGTCGGGGTACTACCGGCTGGAGGACCCGACACGGTTCGACCCGCAATGTTGCGAGCACCGCGTGGAGGTGGAGCTGGCCGACGGCACGCTGTTGCGCGGCTATATCGACCGGATCGACGTCGCCGCCACCGGCGAGTTGCGGGTGGTCGACTACAAGACGGGTAAGGCGCCGCCGGCCGCACGAGCGCTGGCCGAGTTCAAGGCACTGTTCCAGATGAAGTTCTACGGGGTGGCGCTGTTTCGGTCGCGTGGCGTGCTGCCCGCCCGGCTGCGCCTGATCTACCTGGCCGACGGCCAGGTGCTGGACTACTCGCCGGACCGTGACGAGCTGCTGCGTTTCGAGAAGACGTTGATGGCGATCTGGCGTGCGATCCAATCCGCGGGCAAGTCAGGAGATTTCCGTCCGAATCCGTCCCGGCTGTGCGATTGGTGTCCGCACCAGGCGCATTGCCCGGCCTTCGGCGGAACGCCGCCGCGATACCCCGGTTGGCCGAATCATCCGAGCGCCGATACCGTTTCGCGCCCGAGCGAACCGGCGGCATGAACGGTTGCTTCTACCGTCGCCTCGGCGGCGACGGTGAATACCAGGTCTTCGACTCCAGCGACTACACGCGAAGCAACTGGAATCCCGAAATCCAGCATGGCTCACCCCCGTTGGCGCTTCTGACCAAGCTGATCGAAGAGTTGTCCGCGGACTCGGGGCTGCGGATCGGCAGGCTGGGCCTCGACATTCTCGGAGCGATCCCGGTGGCCCCGGTGCGGGCCAGGGCCTGGGTAGAACGCCCGGGGTCGCGGGTCTGCCTGACGGTCGCCGAGCTGCGCGCCGATCGCGCGGACGGATCCACCCGGGCGGTGGCCCGGGTGACGGCATGGCTGATGGCGGTCAGTGACACCGCCGACGTCGCATCAGAGCGGTATCCGCCGGTGGTGGAAGCATCCGCCGAGGCCCTTCCGGCCGTCTTCGCCGACGCCGGCGGCTATTTCGATGCGATCAACTGGCGCCCCCAACAGTCCGACGGGCAATCGGGCGCCGTGTCCTGGTTCACCCCAACGGCTCACATCGTCGACACCGACCCCACTACGGCGCTGCAGCGGCTTGCGGCCGTGGTGGACTGCGCCAACGGTGTCGGTGCGGTCCTGGACCCGAATCGGTTCGTTTTCATGAACACCGACACCGTGGTGCACCTGCATCGACTTCCAGCCGGTGACGATTTCGCGCTGCGCGCTCGCGCATCGGTCGGCCCCGACGGCGTGGGTGTGACCACCGCTGAGGTCTACGACAAGACCGGCTTCCTCGGCACCTCGGCCCAGACGCTCCTCGTCCAGCGCCGGTGCCCAGCTGATCCGATGGTGGCGACCCGCCGCTAGCCGAGCGGCTCCATCTCCTGCAGCATCGTGGGAACGAGCTCGCTGACCGTGGGATGGATGTGCATCGTGCGCGACAGCGTGGTGTAGGGCGCTTTGGCGGACATGACGTCCAAAATGGCATGAATGACCTCGTCGCCACCGACGCCGAGGATGGCCGCGCCGAGGATCTCGTGGGTGTCGGCATCCACCACGATCTTCATAAACCCCTGCGTCTCACCCTTTTCCACGGCTCTGCCGACCTTGGTCATCGGTAGCTTGCCGACCAGCGCCTTGCGGCCCGACGCGCGAACCTGAGCGACGGTCATTCCGGCGCGCCCCAGCGGCGGATCAATATAGAGGGCGTAGGTGAGGATGCGGTCGCTGACCCGACGCGGGTCGTCATCGAGCAGGTTGGCGGCCACGATCTCGAAATCGTTGTACGACGTATGGGTGAAGGCGCCCTTGCCATTACAGTCACCCAGCGCCCAGATGTGGTCGACATTGGTCTTGAGCTGATCGTCGACGGTGATGTAGCCGCGCGCGTCGGTCTGCACACCGGCCGCTTCAAGACCCAGGTCGTCGGTGTTGGGTTGCCGTCCCACTGCCATCAGCAGGTGGCTACCGTGAAGCGGCGTGGCACCAGCACTCGGTGTCAGCTCGAAGCCGTTGCTGTTCTTTGCAATTCGCACGTCATCAGCGTTGACGACGACACCGATTCCCTCGGCTTCGAGGATCTCTCTAATGCTCGCCGAGACATCCTCGTCCTCCCTGGACGCCAGCCGTGGGCCGCGCTCCACGACGGTGACCTGGGCTCCGAAGCGGCGATACATCTGGGCGAACTCGAGCGCGATGTAGCTGCCGCCGACGATCACGAGATGCTGCGGCAGCGTGTCGAGTTCGAGGATGGAGACGTTGGTGAGGTAGTCGACGTCGGAAAGCCCGGGGATGCTGGGCGCGACCGCCCGGCCACCGACATTGAGGAAGAACCGGTCGGCGTGCAGCAGCTCATCACCGACCCGCAAGGTGTGCGGATCCTCGAACCGGGCGTGGTCGCGGATTACGGTGCAGCCGTCCATGCTTTCCAGCCAGTCCTCGACGCCCTTGCGGTCGTTGAGCATGACGGCGTCCTTGCGTGCCTTGACTTTGGCCATGTCCACGCTGACCGGTCCGGTGCCGATCCCGTATTCGGCGCCGCGACGGGCCACGTGGGCCGCGTGGGCACTGGCCACCAGCGTTTTGGTCGGGATGCAGCCGTTGTTGACGCAGGTGCCGCCGATCAGCTTGCGCTCCACGACGGCGACCTGCTCACCCGCAGCGGTCAGCCGGCCCGCCAGTGGCGGACCGGCCTGGCCGGCGCCGACGATGATCGAGTCGAATCGCCGCGTCATAGCGCGGCCGCCGATGCCACGATGGCGAATCCGCCCAAGACGGCCACCGAATCCTCGAGCAGTGCGATCGGCAGGTCACGGCCGCCGCCGGCGGCCACCAATCGTCGGCGCGCGTGATAGCCGCCCAACGTGCCCAGCACCGCTCCGACAACCCCGGCACCGAGTCCGCCGAACTTGTAACCCCAGGCAGTGCCGATCACCGCGCCGGCAAACCCGCCCAGGATGATCCGCACCGCAAACACCGGCGCGGCGGTACGCGGCGGTGTCTTGGGGAGCTTGTCGTTGACCAGTTCGGCGACCGCAAGAACACTGAGGGTCACCACCGTCACGATGTTGCCCACCCACGATGCCCAGGTGCCGTTGAGGTTGATCCAGCCGAGGAAAGCGGCCCAGGAGACTGCCGCGGGAGCGGTCACCGATCGCAACCCGGCGACCACACCGATCAACAAAGCCAAGACGAGGACGAGTACGTGCGTCACAGCGATCCCTTCCGGGGACAGAAGAACAGCCTGGCGACGATACGGAGACCGCCCATGGATGACCACGGGCAATCAGTCCACCGCGGACGCTAACACAGCAACCGTCCTACCGGGTGTTACCGCGATCAGAATCGGCAGAACCTGATATCGGAGGCCAGAATCGCTTTGGCCCCGATGGCGGCAAGCTCGTCCATGACGCCGTTGACGCCGCGGCGCGGCGCCAGCGCACGGACTGCGACCCAGTCCGGGTCGGCAAGCGGAGCAATCGTCGGCGACTCCAGTCCGGGCGTGATCGCGGTGGCCCGGTCCAGCACTGCGCGCGGACAGTCGTAGTCCAGCATCAGGTACTGCTGACCGAACACCACACCCTGTACCCGGGCGACCAACTGATCGCGCGCCTCGCTGTGCTCGGCGCCGTCGCGGTCGGCGCCTTCGATGAGCACCGCCTCCGAATCACACAGCGGCTCACCGAACGCCACCAGATTGTGCAGGCTCAGGGTGCGACCGGAGCCCACCACGTCGGCGATGGCGTCGGCCACGCCGAGTTGCACCGAGATCTCCACGGCGCCGTCGAGCCGGATGACGGTTGCTTCAATACCCTTGGCAGCCAAGTCTTTTCGGACGAGATTTGGATACGCGGTGGCGATCCGCTTTCCGGCCAAGTCAGCCGTCGTCCAATCCCGCTCGGCGGGACCGGCGTAGCGAAAACTCGACGACCCGAACCCCAGGGCCAATCGTTCCCGTACCGGCGCGTCGGAATCGCAGACCAGGTCGCGGCCGGTGATCCCGAAGTCGAGCTGCCCCGAACCCACGTAGATGGCTATGTCTTTGGGCCGCAGGAAGAAGAACTCGACGTTGTTGGCCGGGTCGATGACGGTCAGGTCTTTGGGGTCGGTACGGCGCCGGTAGCCGGCCTCGGCCAGGATCTCGGTGGCCGGTTCGCTCAACGCACCCTTGTTGGGAACGGCCACGCGTAACATGCTCACAGTTTCCGGTAGACGTCGTCGAGGCCCAGCCCGCGGGAGATCATCAGCACCTGCGTCCAATACAGCAATTGGCTGATCTCCTCGGCCAAGGCGTCGTTGGTTTCGTGCTCGGCGGCCAGCCACACCTCGCCGGCTTCCTCCAGGATCTTCTTGCCCAGCCAATGCACCCCGGCGTCCAGCGCGGCTACGGTAGCGCTGCCGGCGGGCCGGGTGCGGGCACGATCGCCGAGTTCGGCGAACAGATCCTCGAAGGTCTTCACGGCCAGCGATTGTTCCATGCGCCGGCGAGCGAAGTCACGGCGGTTTCGTCGCGCTCCTCGTCGGCGGCCGCTGGGGGTGTGCACGGCGAAGCCGCCGGCGCCATCCGGGTGAGCCCACATGCAGTACCTGTTCGCCCAATAGGGCAGGCCACGACCGCCAGGTCAAGGAGTTGCCCTAACAGCAACCGTCCTGGCACTATCTCCACGTTCTGGCTTCACGTTCTGGCTTCACGTTCTGGCCTGACCGCAAGAGTTGGTTCGAAGACCGTCGTCAACGCTGAGCAGGGTCCGATAGTGCTCCGAGATATTCAGTGGACAACGTCTGGGGTGCGGTTGCGCCGACGAGCCAGTTGTGCGGGGCATTTGAACTGGCTGTTTCTTCCCGGTGGACCAGGAATCGGTTCGGAGAGCCTGCATGAACTGGTCGACACAGTCGATGTACCCGGCTGCTCGTGGATGGTCGACCTGCCTGGTGATGGCTCCAACATCAACGCTCCGGGAGCACCCGCCGAGCCCTACGGCCTATGGCCTCAGGTTCTGCTTGAAGCCGCCCACGCCGTTGCACATCCTGTTTTTGTAGGACATTCCACCGGAGGCGAGTACCTGCTCTCAGTCCCGGCATTGGATGGATGTTTGGCAGGTCTGGTGCTCATCAGCACCGCCCCTGACGCATCGTGGATACCGGTGTTCGAGCAAATGACACGTAACAATCGGTTACCCGGCGTCGAACACGCCACCACCCGTTACCTATCCGATCCCAGCAACGACCACCTTCGCCGCGTTGCTGTCGAATCTGCGCCGTGGAACTTCGCCGCCCACACCGTTGCCCGCGGGACAGCTATCCTGGCGCGACTGCCCTATAACAGCCGGGCTGCGCAATGGTCGGGGGCCAATTTCGATCACGGCTACCGATCAGCCTGGTGGCCAAGAACGCTGCCCACACTCATCGTGAGCGGCTCGGCAGACCGCATCGTGACCCAAACGTTGTGGCAGGACAAGCGATTCCACACCCCAAACACAACCTGGCGCGTCATCGCCGGCGCGGGCCATTTTCCCTGGATCGAACAACCAGCCGCCGTGCACGACGCCTTCGCAGCACTCGTAGGACAGATCGACAACCGCCGTACCACCGACTGAACGGCACCCCGACTGTGTCACAGGTGAACGCTGATGCCGCGGCAATGGTGCAACGCGATCAATCTCGCGTCGATGATCGGTTGGATCCGGTGGTGGTGGCCACGATGTGATTTCGCAAGCGCTGCAGCGGTTTGAGCCGGACAGCACGGCCCGGGCTATAGCCCGGCGTGCTCTGGGCTACCGCACCCCGGACCAGTACGCTGCCCATGCATACCCACCGACCATCCACTGACCTGCGAAATCAACCAAATCCGGAGCACTTACGGACTTAGCATCGCTGGAGAGGTTCGATATGGCATCCGAAATGGTAGACGCAGCCGCACGTCCCAACATTCTGGTGATCTGGGGCGACGACGTCGGGATGTGGAATATCTCCGCCTACCACCGCGGGATGATGGGCGGCTCAACGCCCAACATCGACCGGATCGCCAACCAGGGCATGATCTTCATGGACCACTACGCGCAGGCGTCCTGCACGGCTGGCCGGGCCGCCTTCATCACCGGGCAGTACCCGATCCGGGTGGGTTTGTCCACGGTCGGTCTCCCGGGGTCGGATATCGGTCTGCAGAAGGAAGATCCGACACTGGCCGAGATGCTCAAACCGTTGGGCTACACGACCGGACAGTTCGGCAAGAACCACCTCGGCGATCGTGACGAGCACTTGCCGACCATGCACGGTTTCGACGAGTTCTTCGGGATCCTGTATCACCTCAACGCCGGCGAGTACGCCGAACAGTACGACTTCCCGACCAATCCGGAAATCGTGAAGAAATTCGGCTTCGGTCAGCGCGGTGCGTTGCACTGCTGGGCCAATCCCGACGGGACCCAGCGTATCGAAGACACCGGACCGTACGGCCGTGAGCGACAACGCACCCTCGACCGTGAATTCCTCACCGAGACAAAGCGATTCATCCGAGACGCGACGGCCGCCGAAACACCGTTCTTCGTGTGGCACAACTCGACCCGGATGCACTACCGCACCAACCTGGCACCGGAGTACGACGGCAAGAGCGGCTACGGCGTCTATGCCGACGGGATGATGGAACTCGACGATCACGTGGGCGAACTGCTCGATCTGCTCGACGAACTCGGCATCGCCGACAACACCCTGGTGATGTGGTCGACGGACAACGGAGCCGCCTGCAACAGCTGGCCCGACGGTGGCAACCATCCCTTCGCGCGGGAGAAGGGCGTCGGCGGCTACGAAGGCGCGTTCCGGGTTCCGGCGCTGGTGCGCTGGCCCGGTGTGATCCCGGCCGGTGTCGCCACCGGGGAGTTCATGGCAATGGAGGACTGGATTCCTACCATCATGTCGATGCTGGGCCAGCCGGATCTCGCGGACTCACTCAAGAAGGGCGCCACCATCGGCGGACACGAGTACCGCGTGCACCTCGACGGAGTGGACCAGACCGACCTGCTCACCGGCCGCGGCAAATCCAAACGCATGGAGTTCTACTACTTCACCGAGACATCGCTGCACGGATTACGTTACGGCGACTGGAAAGTACTGCTCAAGACCCAGGACCGGTGGTTTAACGGCATCCAGCAGAAGCTGACCACCCCATTGATCACCAACCTCAAGCTCGACCCGTTCGAGCGTTTCCACAAGGCGCGGGGATTCGACGAATGGCAGGAGAACCATGCCTGGCTCTACGGCCCCGCCGCCCTGCAAGTGATGCGGTTCCTGGCGACGCTGCACGAATTCCCGCCGCGGATGCGCAGTTTCGGCATCGACGTCGACGAGTTGTTGAACCAACTCAACCCGGCCCGACACCGATAGCCGAAGCGAGGACAAAGCCATGGCAATCACCGAATATCAGACCGGTACAACGTTTCCCGGTGTGATCGGCCGCACCGCTGATGAGTCGACGCCGGCCTGGCCGGCTTTCAAGCGGCCTGCCGAAGGCGCGCCGAATGTGGTGTTCATCGTGCTCGACGACACCGGATACGGGCACCTGGGCTGCTTCGGCAGTCCGATCTCGACACCGAACATCGACGCGTTGGCCGCCGACGGCCTGCGGTATTCCAACATGCACACCACCGCCCTGTGCTCGCCGTCGCGGTCCTGCATCCTCAACGGCCGTAACCACCACTCCAACCACCTGGCGTGTCTGACCAACGGGTCGACCGGATTCCCCGGCTCCGACGGCTACATACCGTTCGAGAACGGCTTCCTCTCCGAAATTCTGCGGGCCCAGGGTTACAACACCTACTGCGTCGGTAAGTGGCATCTGGCGCCGGAGGAAACGATGACCGCGGCTGGGCCCTACGACCGGTGGCCGCTGGGACGCGGGTTCGAGCGTTACTACGGCTTCCTGGGCGGCGACACCCACCAGTACTACCCGGATCTGGTGCGAGACAACTCCCAAACCGAACCCGAGGCCACCCCGGAGCAGGGCTATCACCTCACGCCCGATCTGGTGAACAAGGCCAAGGCAATGATTGCCGACGCCAAGCAGGTCGCCCCGGACAAGCCCTTCTTCCTCTACTTCGCCCCCGGCGCGACGCACTCACCCCACCATGTGCCCAAACAGTGGGCCGACCGCTACGCCGGGAAGTTCGACGCCGGCTGGGAGGCCTACCGCCAGCAGGTGTTCACGCGACAGCAGGAACTCGGGCTCTTGCCGGCAACGGCCGAGCTGTCTGCACCCGATCCCGATGTCGCGGACTGGGAGACGCTGCCGGCCGACGAACGCCGGCTCTACGCCCGCATGATGGAGGTGTTCGCCGGTTTCCTCGAGCACACCGACCACTACATCGGCGAACTCGTGCAGTTCCTCAAAGACCTGCACGAGTACGACAACACGGTGATCATGCTGGTCTCTGACAACGGGGCCAGCGCCGAAGGCGGCCCCACCGGCTCGGTCACCGAGGTCCGCTTCTTCAACAACGTCGCCGACACCGTCGAGGAGGGGCTGGCCCGCATCGACGAGATCGGCGGCCCCACGGTGTTCAACCACTTCCCGTGGGGCTGGACGCACGCCGGCAACACCCCGTTTCGGCGGTGGAAGCGCGAGACCTACCGCGGCGGCTCGAGCGACCCGTTGATCGTCACCTGGCCGCGCGGCATCGCCGCGCGGGGCGAGGTGCGATCCCAGTACACCCATCTGATCGACATGGTCCCGACGGTGCTCGATGCCCTGCGCCTTGACCCACCGACATCGATCGGCGGTGTCACCCAGTCGCCGATCGAAGGGGTCAGCTTCGCGCACACCTTCGACGACGCCGCCGCCCCCACCCGCCATCTCACCCAGTACTTCGAGATGCTGGGCCACCGCTCGCTCTACCACGACGGGTGGCGCGCCGTATGTCCTTGGCCGGGAACGTCGTTCGCCGAATCCGCCCACAAGTTCGGCGACGTGATCACCGCGGAGATGCTCAGTCAGCTCGATGAATGCGGGTGGGAGCTCTACCACGTCGCCCAGGATCCCGCCGAGACCACCAACCTGGCCGGGCAGGAGCGTGCGCGGCTGATCGCGATGATCACGCTCTGGTACAGCGAAGCGGGAAGATACAACGTGTTGCCCATCGACAGCCGCGGCCTGGCCCGCGCTTTCGTGGAACGTCCGCAGATTGCCGCCGCGAACCGCACTCGATACGTGCTGTATCCGGGCACCCAGGCTATTCCCGCGGCCGCCGCACCGAAGATTCTCAACCGGCCGTACTCGATCAACGCCGAGGTTGAACTCACCGAGGAATCGTCGGGCGTCCTGTTGTCCATGGGCGGCAATGACGGAGGAATCACCTTGTACGTCAAGGACGGTCAGCTCTGTTATGCGCACAACTATGTGGCCAAGGAGATCTTCACGATTCGCTCGGCGCAACGCATCCCGCCGGGGCGGCACTTCCTCAGCGTGGAATTCACCCCGACAGGTCCGGTGGACCTCAAGAACGGCAGCGGAACTCCTGGCGACGTGACGCTGTTCGTCGACGGCTCTGCGGTCGGCCGCGGCGAATTTCCGGTAACCACGCCGCTGCGGCTGGCCCAGGGCGGAGCCATGCTGGTCGGCGCCAACACCGGCTCGTCGGTAACCCCCGACTACGACCCGCCGTTCGAGTTCGACGGCCGAATCCACCGCGTGATCGTCGACGTCAGCGGCGAGCACGTCGAGGACTACCAGGCGCAGATGAAGATCGCGCTCACCAAGCAGTAGCTGCGCGAATGTCGTTGGCGCGCTGCTCTTTCGGGTGTGCCACGGTCAAGTGGACGCTAAAGGCCAAAACCCGCACGTTGTTGGCCCGGCCAAGAGCAACTTTCAGCCACGCACCCAACCGGTGGAGTCATCGCCGCACACGGTCTGCGCCCAACCGCTTGGCAACATGGGCACGGGCACACCGTCACAACACGTGTGGCCACTGAGCGTGGTCAGCCCCCCGGCCTGCGGGACGGTCCCGTTGGTGATGGTTCCGGCAAAGCCCACGGCCCCGCCCAACTCAGCGGGCGAAACCACGCTGCCAGCAGTGGCAAGCGACCCGTCGGCACCAACAGCCGTAGCGGCAAACGACGCCGGCGCCAGCTCCAGCGCCACCGCCGTGCCCTTCAACGCGCCGACGCCCAGAGCGGCACCGCCGGACAGCGCCGTCGTCGTCGCCAACTGAGTCACCAAGCCCGGACCGCCGACAAATCCTAGATTCCCCAAGAACCACGCAATCACTAATTTGCAAATATCGGCCAGACCCACGACGCAAATCCATCCGGCCTCGAGGAAGAACTCGAAAGGAAAAATCGCCAAATTCACTATGAAGCCAAGAAATTGTTCGGCCATAGCGACATGCCCGGTTAATAGCGCAATCACCGCGAGCAGAACACATAAAGGAATGAACAGCCATGCAAGAATAGTAGCCACCAACGATTCTTTGATGTAATGCAACACCCCCACGACAGCATCGATCCATATTTGGAGAATCTGCCAAATCGGAAATGGTGTGATGGTTGTTTGAATGGCGGTCACGAGGCTGGCGCCAGGTTTGATGATGACCGGCGCGCGTGGGGTGTGCGGTGTCGAAGCATGCGCCGGTGAAGAAATCGCCTCGTAGACATTCATGGTGGTGGCGGCCTGTATCCACATTCGCGCATAGTCGGCCTCATTGAACGCAATCGGTATCGCGTTGACACCAAAGAAGTTGGTTGCCAACAACACCGCATGCGTGGCGTGGTTGGCAGCCAGCTCGCCCAGTGTCGGCATTGCCGCCAATGCTGCCTGGTACGCCGACGCCGCGACCTCATGGACAGCAGCGACCTGAGCGCACTCGGCACTCACCTGCATCACCCACGCCAGATAGGGCACATAGGCGGCGCTACAACATTGCGCGGCAGGACCCCGCCACGCCTCGGCCTGCAGCGCCGCCATCACCGCGGTCAGTTCGTCTGCCACCGTGCCGTACTCGGCCCTCAACGATGACCACGCCTGGGCCGCGGCAATCAAGGACGCAGGTCCGGGTCCGGCGCTCAGCAGCGCCGAATGCACTTCCGGCGGGAACGCCATCCATACCGGCGCGCTCACTGGCACAACTTCGTCGTGTCAGCGCTCGCTGCCGGGCGATCCCGGCCGCGGCCACCCGGGCTCAACCCTGGCGGGCCCAGCAAAACCGCGCCACAGATCCCGTCACCGCGGCCGGTCCACCGCGCCGAACACAACGCCACTTCAAGCCCCTCAGCCACCCGCACCGCCGCTACCACCCATTGCCAAACCGGCCGTTTCGATTTCGCGCCGGAAAAATCCTGGTGAACTTAGAGGATTGTTTCGATTAACAAGGATGGTCGGTATCCACCGGTATGCGGAATTCGACTGTCCCCCGATCGGCGGACAGACAGCGTGTCATCGAACTGATATCAGATCGGTCGCGACCAACTGCGGCGAAGAAATCCGCGATAGTCGGTCCGCCGTTGCCGGTGGCCGAGTCAGACGTTGAAGTACTTGGCCTCGGGATGGTGCAGGACGAACGCGTCGGTCGACTGCTCGGGATGCAGCTGCAACTCCTCGGACAACGTCACTCCGATGCGGTCGGGCTCGAGCAGTTGCATCATCTTGGCGCGGTCCTCAAGGTCCGGGCATGCCCCGTAACCGAAGGCGAACCGGGCACCCCGGTAACCCAGTTTGAAGTAGTCCTCGACGGCGTCGGGGTCCTCGGCGGCCATCGTCCGGTCGGCCGAGTACCTGAGCTCCTCCCGGATACGCCGGTGCCAGTACTCGGCCAGCGCTTCGGTGAGCTGCACGCCGATACCGTGGACTTCGAGATAGTCGCGGTAGGAGTCGGCGGCGAACAACTCGTTGGCGAAGTCGGCGATCGGCTTACCCATGGTCACCAGCTGGAACGGCAGCACGTCCACCTCGCCCCGCTCGCGAGCCAACTCCCGCGACCGGACGAAATCGGCGATGCACAAGAACCGGCCGCGCTGCTGGCGCGGGAACCTGAAGCGGTAACGTTCCTCGGCGTCGGGTGCGGGCTCGGTGAGCACCACGACGTCGTCGGCCTCGGACACGGCCGGGAAGTAGCCGTACACCACGGCGGCGTGCGCCAGGATGCCGTCGGTGGACAACCGGTCCAGCCAGTAGCGCAGCCGCGGCCGCCCTTCGGTCTCGACGAGGTCTTCATACGACGGGCCTTCACTATTGGGACCGCCACGTGTTCCGCGTAATCCCCACTGGCCCAGGAACAATGCGCGCTCGTCGAGCATGCCGGTGTAGTCGGCGACAGCCAGGCCCTTGACGATCCGCGAACCCCAGAAGGGCGGGGCGGGCACCTCGATATCGGCGGCGACATCGGAGCGCTCCGGAATTTCGACCGGATCCTCAGCGGCTTTACGTTGTGCGGCAATGCGTTTGGAGCGTTCGTGGCGAGCCTTGCGCTCGGCTTCCTTCTTACGGGCTTGGATGGCTTCCGGACTGTCGACGTCCGCCGCTTCGCCTCGCTTGGCGCTCATGATGGTGTCCATCAGCTTGAGGCCCTCGAAAGCGTCACGCGCATAGTGCACTTCGCCTTCGTAGATGTCGGCGAGGTCGTTTTCGACATAGCTGCGGGTCAGCGCGGCACCCCCGAGCAGCACCGGGAATTTTTCGGCGACGCCGCGGGAGTTCATCTCCTCGAGGTTCTCCTTCATCACCACCGTGGATTTCACCAGCAGCCCCGACATTCCCACCACGTCGGCGCTCTTGTCCTCGGCCACTTCGAGAATGGTGGCGATCGGCTGCTTGATGCCGATGTTGACCACCTCGTAGCCGTTGTTGCTCAAGATGATGTCGACCAGGTTCTTGCCGATGTCGTGCACGTCGCCCTTGACGGTGGCCAGGACGATGCGACCCTTACCCGAGTCGTCATCGGATTTCTCCATGTGCGGTTCGAGATAAGCGACGGCGGTCTTCATCACCTCGGCCGACTGCAGCACGAACGGCAGCTGCATCTGGCCCGAGCCGAACAGCTCACCGACCGTCTTCATGCCGGCCAGCAGGTTCTCGTTGATGATCTCCAGCGGCGGTTTCTGGGTCATCGCCTCGTCGAGATCGGCTTCCAGGCCGTTGCGCTCGCCGTCGACGATGCGTTGCGCCAGCCGCTCGAACAGCGGCAGCTTGGCTAGTTCGGCCGCGCGCGATTCCTTCGACGACGCCGCCGACACACCTTCGAAGAGGCGCATCAGCTCCTGCAGCGGGTCGTAGCCGTCGCGGCGGCGGTCATAGACCAGATCGAGCGCCACCGTGCGTTGTTCCTCGGGGATCCGGTTCATCGGCAGGATCTTCGAGGCATGCACGATCGCCGAATCCAAGCCGGCCTCCTGACATTCGTGCAGGAACACCGAGTTCAGCACTTGGCGCGCAGCAGGATTGAGGCCGAAAGAGATGTTGGACAGCCCCAGCGTGGTCTGCACGTCCGGGTGGCGTTTCTTGAGTTCCCGGATGGCCTCGATGGTTTCGACGCCGTCTTTGCGAGACTCCTCCTGACCGGTGGCGATGGTGAAGGTCAACGTGTCGATGAGAATCGACGATTCGTCCACACCCCAGTTGGTGGTGATGTCGTTGATCAGCCGCTCGGCGATTTCGACCTTCTTCTCGGCGGTGCGCGCCTGGCCCTCTTCGTCGATGGTCAGCGCGACGACGGCCGCGCCGTGTTCGGCGACCAGCTCCATGGTCTTGGCAAAGCGCGATTCCGGGCCGTCACCGTCCTCGTAGTTCACCGAGTTGATGGCGCAGCGGCCGCCGAGGTGCTCCAAACCGGCTTGCAGCACCGGGGTTTCGGTGGAGTCCAGCATGATCGGCAACGTCGACGACGTGGCCAGCCGGCTGGCCAGGGCCTTCATGTCGGCGACGCCGTCACGGCCGACGTAGTCGACGCACAGGTCCAGCAGATGCGCGCCGTCGCGGGTCTGGTCCTTGGCGATGTCCAGGCATTTCTGGTAGTCCTCGGCGATCATCGCCTCACGAAAACCCTTGGAGCCGTTGGCGTTGGTGCGCTCGCCGATCACCAGGACCGAGGCGTCCTGGGCGAACGGGACGGCGCTGTACAGCGACGACACCGCCGGCTCGTAGCTCACCTGACGCTGCGGGCGCTCGACGTCCGGGACGGCCGCGGCCACCGCGCGGATGTGGTCCGGCGTGGTCCCACAGCAGCCACCGACCAGCGACAGCCCGAACTCGGCGATGAAGCCGGCCAGCGCTTCGGCCAGCTCGTCGGGCCGCAATGGATACTCCGCGCCCTTGGCGCCCAGCACCGGCAGGCCGGCGTTGGGCATCACCGACACCGGTATGCGGGCCTGCCGCGACAGATACCGCAGGTGCTCGCTCATCTCGGCGGGACCCGTCGCGCAGTTCAAGCCGATCATGTCCACACCCAGCGGCTCGACGGCGGTCAGCGCCGCACCGATCTCACTGCCCAGCAGCATGGTGCCGGTGGTTTCCACGGTGACGTGGGCGATCACCGGAATGTGGCGGCCGGCCTGCTTCATCGCCCGCCGCGAGCCCAGCACCGCGGCCTTCAGCTGCAGCAGGTCCTGGCAGGTCTCCACCAGGATCGCGTCGGCCCCGCCGTCAAGCATGCCCAGTGCAGCCTCGGTGTAGGCGTCGCGGATCACCGCGTATTCGGTGTGCCCCAGGGTGGGCAGCTTGGTGCCGGGACCCATCGACCCCAGCACGTAGCGCTCACGGTCGGGGGTGGATAGCTCGTCGGCGACCCGGCGGGCGATCGCGGTGCCCTTTTCCGACAGGTCGCGAATCTTGTCGGCGATGTCGTAGTCGCCCAGGTTGGACAGGTTGCAGCCGAAGGTGTTGGTTTCCACCGCGTCCGCGCCGGCCTCGAAATAGTTGCGGTGGATAGATTCCAGCACGTCAGGGCGGGTTTCGTTGAGGATCTCGTTGCAGCCCTCCAGGCCGCGGAAGTCATCCAGCGTGAGATCGGCGGCCTGCAGCTGGGTGCCCATCGCGCCATCGCCGACCACCACGCGCTGCGCCAGAACGTCAAGGAGATCAGTGTCGTAGCGGGGTTTGTTCGCGGCAGTCACATGGCAAGGATAGTCGGCCTATGGATTCGCCTCAGTTGTTGACAGCGCTCTGACAGGTCAGATGCAGGCCGTACGCTGATCGTGTGACTCTGCCGGATGCTGAGCCCGACGGCGGCCAACTGCTGCCCGAACTGCACAACACCGTCGTCGTGGCGGCGTTCGAGGGCTGGAACGACGCCGGTGACGCGGCCAGCGACGCCGTCTCGCACCTGGCCGACATCTGGGATTCGCGTCCCATCGTGGAGATCGACGACGAGGCCTACTACGACTACCAGGTGAACCGCCCGGTCATCCGTCAGGTCGACGGGGTCACCCGGGAATTGGAGTGGCCGGCCATGCGCATCTCGCACTGCCGCCCACCAGGTAGTGACCGCGACGTCGTCTTGATGCACGGGGTGGAGCCGAACATGCGCTGGCGCACCTTCTGCGCCGAGCTGCTAGCCATCGTCGACAAGCTCAATGTGGACACCGTCGTCATCCTCGGAGCGCTGCTGGCCGATACCCCGCACACTCGCCCCGTGCCGGTCTCGGGCGCGGCCTACTCCCCCGAATCGGCGCAGATCTTCGGGCTGCAGGAAACCCGCTACGAAGGGCCGACCGGCATCGCCGGGGTGTTTCAGTATGCGTGCGTGGCAGCCGGTATCCCGGCGGTGACGTTCTGGGCGGCGGTGCCGCACTACGTGTCGCACCCGCCGAACCCGAAAGCCACGGTGGCGCTGCTGCGCCGGGTCGAAGACGTGCTCGACGTCGAGGTGCCGCTGGGCGACTTGCCGACCCAAGCCGAAGCCTGGGAGCAGGAGATCAGCGCGATGGCCGCCGAAGACGACGAGCTGGCCGAGTATGTGCAGTCGCTGGAACAGCACGGCGACGCCGCGGTCGACGTCAACGACGTTCTGGGCACGATCGACGGCGACGCGCTGGCCGCCGAGTTCGAGCGCTATCTGCGCCGCCGACGACCGGGATTTGGGCGCTAAACGAGTCGCGGATCGGCGGGATCTGCCGGCGACCCGTTGCGCAGCATCGCGATCACGGCGGGTGGCTCGCCGATCAACCGTGCGTTGATGCGCCGGCTGACCATGGGAAGCCACGCCAGCCGCAGCGCCGTGCGGCGGATCCACAGCTTCGACGGTGATCCCGGCAGGAGCCAGTCGACCGTATCGCGGCCGGCTTCCTGTTTCGCCTGCACGACCGGACGCCACAGCCGCTCATAGAAAGAGAACGCCCGCTCTACCGACGATGTTCGGCGCAGCTGTTCGGCCAGCACATAGGCGCCCCCGACGGCCATCGACGGACCCTGTCCGGTGAGCTGCGAAACCGCCGAGCAGGCATCGCCGAGCAGGACTACCCGGTTCTTATGCCAGCACGTCATCTCGACCTGCGCTACCTGGTCGAAATAGATGTCCTCTGCCGGCGGGCATCGGTCCAGCACCTCCGGAACCGACCAGCCGATGCCCCCGAGGACGTCCCGCAGGACGGCGCGGCTATCACCTGGCAACTCGGGGTCGGCCGCGCGAAACACCGCCACCACCGCCGTCCGACCGTCCCGCAGGGCGTGCACGCTCACCTGACGGTCCACGGCGTCGGTCAGCACGTAATGCTCGCCGCGCGCATCGGTGAGGTCGTGGGCATCGCAAACGAAGGCGGCGAGATGGAATCCGAGGTAGCGCAGAAACTGCGACTCGACGCCGAATACCAGGGACCGCACGGTCGAGTGAATCCCGTCAGCGCCGACCAGGAAATCGGCTTCCAGCTGCTCGCCCTCGTCGAGGGTCACCAGCACGCCGTCGTCACCGGATGACACCTGCGACACCTGCACCCCGAAGCGCAGTTGCACGTCCCGAGGCAGGTTGTCGCGCAACGCATTTTCCAAGCTGCTCCGCGTTACCCGGCATAGCCGACCATCCAGGACGGTGACCGTGCGCTCGTCGGGCAGCGGGGCTTGTCGGCGACCATCCTGGTCGAACAGGCTTGCTGTGCCGACGTGATAGGAGACTTCTTGGATCGCTGGCAGGACACCGATGGCTTCGGCGGCCTCATAGCCGGGACCGAAAAAGTCGATCATGCAGTCCTGCGACCGAGGAGTGGATGACCTTTCCAGCAGCACCACCTCGGCACCGAGCGCCGACAACCGCTCGGCCATGGTGAGCCCGGCGATTCCGGCGCCGCAGATGGCAACTTTCACTGCGTCACCAGCGTCAGAAGCGCCCAGTCGGCTATTTCTGCTCCAGCACTTGGTTGTAGGCGCTGGTGGACCGACCGAGCGCAGCCACTTCGGCATCCATGCGGGGCAACAACTCGGCGGCGGTCTTGCGGATCGGACGTTCCCCGACCGACGTCGACAGCACCGGCTTGAGCCAGCGGAGCAGGCCCACCCATTTCGGGCAGAAGACACGCGTCTTGCGGGCCTCGATGCCCTCGACGAACGCCACCGCGCACTTTTCGACCGACGTCGTCTGGTTCAGCGGCCAGGGCAATCTGGCTATCAGTTCGGTGAACGCCGACAGGTCGGACTTGGCGTCGCGGACCAGGGGCGTGTCGATCCAGGACATGTGTGCCGAGCCGACCTCGACGCCGTGGTGGGCGACCTCCAATCGAAGCGCGTTGGCGAATATCTCTACGGCGGCCTTGGACGCGTTGTAGGGCGCCAGCCCGGGAGACGCCGCGTACGCCGCCAGCGACGAGACGATCAGCACGTAGCCGCGGCGCTCGATCACCGCCGGCAAGGTGGCCCGCACGGTGTGAAAGACGCCGAGCACGTTGACGTCCAATACCCGCCTGAACGCCTCCGGATCAACCTGGAGCACGGAGCCGTAGCTGGCAATGCCCGCGTTGGCGATGACGACGTCGATGCCACCGAACTTTTCGACCGCCTGGTCGGCTGCAGCCTGCATCGCGGACAGATCGCGCACGTCGGCCACGACGGTCAGCAGGCGCCCGTCGCCGCCCAGTTCGGCAGCGATGCTGGCCAGCTCTGCTGTGCCGACGTCGCTGAGCACCAGTTTGGCGCCCTTGTTATGCAGTCGACGAGCGACCTCGGCCCCGATTCCGCGAGCACCGCCAGTGATGAAGACGACCTTGTCCTGCACCGATGTCATGGCCGAAACGTACCATTGCGGGTCTACAGGTCCACCCCTAACAGGGCATCGACCGTGGTTGCCACCAACTTCGGCGCGCTCTCGTCGTGGCCGCCGTATTCGAGCGCATCAGTAGCCCAACCATCCAGTGCCGCAATGGCTTTGGGTGTGTCGAGGTCGTCGGCCAGGTAGCGGCGCACCCTTGCGATAACGTCGCCGGCATCCGGACCGGCGGGTAGTGCGGTGGCGGTGCGCCAGCGTTGCAGCCGGCCTGCGGCCTCGTCGAGCACCTGTTGCGTCCAGAAGCGGTCTGCCCGGTAATGCCCGGCCAGTAGACCCAGCCGCACCGCCGCCGGTTCGACGCCCTGGGCGCGCAGCGTCGACACCAGCACCAGGTTGCCGCGGCTCTTGGACATCTTGTGCCCGTCCCAGCCGATCATCCCGGCGTGCACATAATGCCTCGCGAATCGCCGCTCACCGGTGACACATTCGGCGTGCGCGGCGGTGAACTCGTGGTGCGGAAAAATCAGGTCGCTGCCGCCACCCTGGATGTCGAGCCCGCTGCCGACACGACTGAGGGCGATAGCGGCGCATTCGACATGCCAGCCGGGTCGGCCGGGCCCGAACGGCGACGGCCAACTGGGTTCGCTGACGCGCGCGGCGCGCCACAGTAGGGCGTCGAGTTGGTCGTTCTTGCCGGGCCTGGCCGGGTCGCCGCCGCGCTGCTCGAACAGGGTGAGCATCGTGTCGCGGTCACCACCGGATTCGTAGCCGAACTGCACGGTGGCGTCGGCCCGGTAGTAGATGTCGGGATACTCCCCTATTTCCGGGTCGACTGTGTAGGCGGCTCCGGACGCCAACATCTTTTCGATGAGCTCGACCATTTCCGCGACTGCCTCGGTGGCGGCGACGTAGTCGTGGGGCGGCAGCACCCGCAGCGCCTGCATGTCGGCGCGGAACAGCTTGACCTCGCGCTCGGCGAGTTCGCGCCAGTCGACGCCGTCGCGCTCGGCGCGCTCGAATAACGGATCGTCGACGTCGGTGACGTTCTGTACGTAATGCACGTCGTGGCCGAGGTCCAGCCACAGCCGATGTATCAGGTCGAACGCAAGATAGGTGGCGGCGTGTCCCAGATGCGTGGCGTCGTAGGGGGTGATCCCGCAGACGTACATGGTCGCCTTGGTTCCAGGCGTCACGGGGCGCACCTGACGGTCGGCGGTGTCGAATAGTCGCAGCTCCGGCCCGCGTCCCGGCAGGTTCGGAACCGGGGCAGAAGACCACGACCGCATGCCCTCGACTTTAAGCCCGGCGACGATACGGCCTGCGTAGCGGGGCGTTGAGGAGCCGGGCGATCGGGTCGAGCCCGGCGACGATACGGCCTGCGTAGCGGGGCGTTGAGGAGCCGGGCGATCGGGTCGAGCCCGGCGACCCCAGCGTAGCGGGGCGTTGAGGAGCCGGGCGATCGGGTCGAGCCCGGCGACCCCAGCGTTCCGAGCGGCCCGCGTAGCGGGGCGCATCGAGTGTGAATGTAGGGCTTTGATAGTGCAGCTACGGCGCTTGAACGGCGCGTCAGCCGCCCTGCGCGCACACTCGACGCCACCGGACCACACTCGACGCCACCGGGCCACACTCGACGCCACCACAGCACACTCGACGCCACCGGACCACACTCGACGCCACCGGACCACACTCGACGCCACCGGACCACACTCGACGCCACCGGACCACACTCGACGACTACCGGGCGCCGTACCACCACGCGCGCCGGATAGCACCAAGCAGAACGGGTGCCAGCTCCTTGCGACACATCAACAAGTCGGGCAAGTAGGGATCGAGTTGGTTGTACTGCAACGGCGAGCCGTCCAACCGTGATGCGTGCATTCCCGCGGCGAGCACCACTCCGGCCGGCGCCGCCGAATCCCATTCCCATTGGCCACCGGCGTGCAAGTAGGCGTCCGCGTTGCCGTCGATCACGGCCATTGCCTTGGCTCCCGCTGAGCCGATCCGCACCAATTCGACGTCCACCGTCTGCCGGATGTAGTGCAGGATCGCAGGCGGCCTGGTGGCGCTGACGGCGACCCTGATGACATCCGGAATACCGGCGGGCGCCGCGTCGCAGGTCACGGTATCACTGCGGTACACGACGTTTCCGCGGGCCGGTAATGAAACCGCCGCGTCGGTGATCTGCGGTCTGCCGTTTGTCGTGCGCTGCCACAAAGCGACATGAACCGCCCAGTCATCGCGGCCTCGCGTCGAGAACTCGCGCGTACCGTCCAGTGGGTCGATGATCCACACCCGGTCGGATTTCAGCCGGGCCAAATCGTCGTGAGCTTCCTCGCTGAGCACCGCATCACGTGGCCTCTCCTCGCGTAAGCGGCGCAGCAGCAGTGAGTTCGCCCGGGCATCACCGGCATCACCGAGCGCCCAAGGGTAGTCGAAACCGACCTCCTCCCGCACGGCGAGCAAGAGCTCACCCGCTTCCGCGGCGAGGTCAGCGGCCAGTGCGGCGTCTGTCAGGTCGGCACGCTGGTCATCGGCGGCCGGACTCATCGGATCAGTATCACCGAATAGGCAATGGCCAATCGCATGCCCTAGAACGCCGGCCACGGAATCGGACGATGACGGTTAGGTCCGGGCATCACCGGACTGTCCAGCAGGGCATGCGCCCGCCGGCGCAGCGCCGCGATCTCGGCGCTGGTGACGTGGCCCCTCAGCGCATCGTCCAACGGTCCGGCAAGGGCTTCGGCGAGCCTGGCCACCGCCTCGAGCGTCTGGTCGTCGATCGGCTTGCCCGCCCACCCCCACAACACCGTGCGCAGCTTGTCCTGCACATGCATGCACACGCCATGGTCGACGCCATACACCCGGCCGTCGATCCCGCACAAGATGTGGCCACCCTTACGGTCGGCGTTATTGACCAGGACATCGAACACCGCCATCCGCCGCAACTGGTCGTCGTCGGCGTGCATCAGGACGACCTCGTCGCCGGCGTAGTCGTAGGCGCGCAGCACGGGCAGATAGCCCGGCCGCGGCTTGCCCGTCGGAAACAGGTCCACCAAATCGGGCCCGGGACGCGCATCGGCGTCTAACGAATCACCGGGTTGCCGCACCCACAGCTGCAACATGCCCGGCCCCGCCGGTCCATCGCGAATTACGGTGTAGGGCACGATGTTCCAGCCCAACCACGCCGACACGAGATAGGCGCTGAGTTCGCGACCGGCCAACGTCCCGTCGGGAAAATCCCACAGCGGCTGCTCACCCGACACCGGCTTGTAGACGCAATGGACGGTACTGTCGCCCAGCGTCGCCTCACACAGAAACGTCGCGTTGCTCGCCGAGCGAATGCGACCCAGGACCGTCAATTCGCCGTCGCGCAACACCTCACATGCGTCATTGCCCGGGTTCATCGTCAGACCTGAACAACAGGTCGCGCCGGTACCCGTTGGTCCGTGCACAGATATGTCCCTGCGGATCCAAAGGCTCCTGACACAGCGGGCACGGCGGACGGCCCGCCGAGATGACGCGGTTGGACCTGGTAGCGAACTGCCGTGCCGACTCAGGCGTCAAGAACACCCGTACGGCGTCGGGACCCTCGTCGGTGTCGTCGAGCACCACCGAGGCGTCGAACTCCGCGTCGGTGACGGCCAACAGCTCCACGACCAC
Organism: Mycobacterium pseudokansasii; assembly: GCF_900566075.1. Taxonomy (NCBI): domain Bacteria; kingdom Bacillati; phylum Actinomycetota; class Actinomycetes; order Mycobacteriales; family Mycobacteriaceae; genus Mycobacterium; species Mycobacterium pseudokansasii. The sequence goes on from NZ_UPHU01000001.1 coordinate 3,626,830, forward strand.
CGTCTGGGCTTCGGAATCCCAGCCCAGTCCCATGGTCCCGACTCGAAACTCGGCGTCCACCGGCATGATCAACGGATTCAGATCCTCGACCTCGGCGGGCTCCGGGGGCACCGGCGTACCGAAGCGGCGGTTCACTTCCAGCAGCAGCGCGCCGATGCGCTCGGCCAGCACCGCGACTTGCTGCTTCTCCAGCACCACCGAGACCACCCGGTCGTCATGAGCCGCCTGGATGTAGAACGTGCGATTTCCGGGCTGGCCAACGGTCCCGGCGACGAAGCGGTCGGGTGTGCGGAATACGTGAATAGCGCGCGCCATGGCATCTCCAAAATACCGTGCGGACGCCCCTGGATCGACCGGGCCGGCGGGGGCCGATCGTGCTAATCGGCGGAGCCGCCGATGACCGCATCGCCGGATGGCACCTGACCGTCCGACTCCGCGGTCTGCTCGTTGCCAAGGTCCTCCTTGGGCGGGGGCGCCGCACGCAGCCCCGCCGACAGCCGCGCCCCGGTGTGGTTGACGTGCAGCACGAAGGGTCGTAATTCGGTATAGCGGACCACACTCGCCGACGCGGGATCGGCGGTGATCCGTTGAAAGCTGTCCAGATGCATTCCGTAGGCGTCCGCGATCACCGCCTTGATGACGTCGCCATGGGTGCAGGCCAGCCATAACACGTCGCCACCGTGCTCTCCCCCGTATTCCAGGGCCAGCCGCCGGTCGTGCTCGCGAACCGCGGCCACCGCGCGGGCCTGCACCTGCGCCAGCCCCTCGCCGCCCGGAAACACCGCCGCACTGGGATGTGCCTGAACAACCCGCCACAACGGCTCGTTGGTCAGGTCGCCGATCTTGCGGCCAGTCCATTCGCCGTAGTCGACCTCGGCGAGCCGGTCATCGATGAGCGGCTCCAGACACAGCGCATCAGCCAGCGGTTCGACGGTGCTGCGGCACCGCAGCATCGGAGATGACACCACCGCCCGGACCGCCAAGTCACCGAGCCGGTCGATCAGGGCCGCCGCCTGCTCTCGCCCCTTGTCGTCAAGGTCGACGCCCTCGGACCGCCCGGCCAGGATGCCGGCTGTGTTCGAGGTGGAACGACCGTGGCGCACCAGGATGACGGTCATGTCGCGGCCACCGTCCCGGTTGCCAGCAACACAAGCACTGCCGCGCCGGCCAAGACCCGATAACCCACGAACCAATACATGTTGTGCCGCAACAGGAAATGCAGGAACCACGCCACCGCGGAAAGGCCGACCACGAACGCGATCAGGGTGGCCACCAGCAGCTGCGGCCCGGTGGCGCTCATCCCTTCGGTCACCGGGTGGAAGGCGTCCGGTAACGAGAACAGCCCGGAGGCGAACACCGCGGGGATGGCCAGCAGAAAGCCGAATCGGGCGGCCAACTCGCGATCGAGCCCCAAAAACAGGCCCGCACTGATGGTCGACCCGGACCGCGAGACGCCGGGGACCAACGCCAGGGTTTGCGCGATGCCGACCACCACGGCATCGCGCCAGTTCAGCTGCTCCACGTGACGGCGCTGGCGACCCAGGTATTCGGCGAGCGCGATCACCCCCGAGAACACCACCATGGCTGTCGCCACCACCCACAGGTTGCGCACCCCCGAGCGGATCTCGTCTTTGAAGAACAATCCCAGGATGCAGATCGGGATGGTCCCGATGATGACGTACCAGCCCAGGCGATAGTCGGCGTTGCGATGCGACTTCACCACCAGACCGTCTACCCAGGCCCGCAGAATCCGCACGATATCGCGCGCGAAGTACACCAGGACGGCGGCTTCGGTGCCCAACTGGGTGACCGCGGTGAACGAGGCGCCGGCGTCGTCGCTGAAGAAGATCCGCGACATGATCGCCAGATGCCCCGAGGAAGACACCGGCAGGAACTCGGTCAAACCCTGCACCACCGCCAATGAAATGACTTGCCACCAGGACATCGCCGCAACCGCAGACACGACGACGACCGTACCCGGTACGGCACACGGGTATCGGGTGCGACTAGCGCGAAACGGGCGCGGCTTGGGCGACGGAGTCACGCACCGCGGCGGCCAGGCTGCGCTCGTCGGTGACATCGATGTCGACCAGACTGCGGACCGACCGCGCGACGACGTCTTCGGCCTGCGGGACCGGCGCGGTCAGGCGCGGCCGGTAGATTTCGACGACAAGTGACCGGTGTTCGATGTGGAAGGAAAAACTACGTCCGTCGCCGACCTGTCCATAGCCGCTGGCGAAGATGCCCGTCGACATGTCTTCGATAGCAAACTGTTTGTTCGCGACATGCCGGTCAGCGGTGACGGTCATGCCGCGACAATACCTCTCCAGTACCACTTTTCGTGGGCAACATGGCGAGATCGGACGCGACTTGGATAGTCGAAATTCCTTGAGTTGTGGGACCCATGCTCGACGTTCGGAGGACGGATAGTTGCTGACAGCTACTAAGCAAGCAGCTCAACGCCGCCTTTGGGCCGCTGCCGCTTTGCTGACATTGGTGACGGCTTGTTCGTCGAATCCGCTGCAAACCGCGCCGCCCACGATTCAGCCTGCGCAGCCTGCCGTGTCTCCGCCGGTTTCCCAGGCCCCGGCGGGGGTGGTTCGGCCGTTCAGCGGCCATCCGCAGACGGCGCTGTACGACAACGGCGCGCGTCGGCTGGCGGTTCTTACCGCGGGCGCCGATCAGTCAGCGCCATCGGGCATCACCGTGTTCGACGATGCGCAGACTCCGCCCCAGGCGATCACGCTGCCCGGGCCCGCGACGGCGTTGACCTGCGACGGCCACGGCATCGCCTACCTGGCCACCCGGGGGGGGTACTTCGTGGTCGACCTGTCCGCCGGCCGCATCACGCAGGTCAGCGTCGCCGACGCCGCGGGCACCGAGTTCACCGCGATCGCGCGGCGCGCCGACGGCAAGCTGGTGCTGGGCAGCGCCGACGGCGCCGTCTACATCCTGGCCTCCGACGTGTCCACAGGCGTCGCCGCCGTAGCCAACCGCATCAAGATCTTTGCTCGCGTCGATTCCCTTGTGACACAGGGAAATACCGCTGTTGTTTTGGATCGCGGGCAGACGTCGGTGACGACGGTCGGGGCCGACGGCCGCGCCCGGCAGGCGCTGCGCGCCGGAGAGGGCGCCACTACGCTGGCCGCCGATCCGCTGGGCCGGGTACTGGTCGCCGACACTCGCGGCGGCCAACTGCTGGTGTACGGGGTCGATCCGCTGATCCTGCGCCAGGCCTACCCCGTGCCGCAGGCCCCGTATGGGCTGGTCGGCTCCCGCGAGTTGGCCTGGGTATCCCAAACCGCATCCAACGTCGTCATTGGTTACGATCTGTCCACCGGAATACCCGTGGAAAAGGTGCGTTACCCAACCGTGCAGCAACCCAACTCGCTGGCCTTCGACGACGCGTCGGGCACCTTGTACGTGGTGTCGGGGTCGGGTGGCGGGGTCCAGGTCATCGAGCATGCGGCGGGTATTGCGTGAAGGGCTGGCCCGCGCCGAGGTGGAGCCGGTTGCCCGCGGGCTGGGATACCGACATGTCGGACGAATATGAGTGGGCGCCGCTGCGCCTGCCGCCGGAAGTGACCAGGCTCAGCGCGTCCACCCGGTTGTCCATCGAGGCCGAGTACCGCGGCTGGGAGCTGACGCGGGTGCGGCTCTACACCGACGGCAGCAGGCGGGTGTTGTTGCGCCGCAAGAAGTCTCGTCTGGAAGAAGCGTCGTCCGACCAGCCGGAACCGTGACGGTCGGTGAGCGGCGCCAGGGCTGGATGTACGGCCTGGTGCGGCGGCTGTTGTTCCTCCTGCCGCCCGAGCGTGCCCACACATTCGTCTTCGCCGTGCTGCGTGCGGTCACCGCCGTTGCGCCGGCGCGCCGGATGCTGAGCCGATGGCTGGGGCCGACGGATCCGGTGCTGGCGAGCACGGTGTTCGGGGTGCGCTTTCCCGGGCCGCTGGGGTTGGCCGCGGGGTTCGACAAGGACGGCACCGGGCTGGACGCCTGGGGTGCGTTGGGATTCGGCTATGCCGAGGTCGGCACCGTCACCGCGCATCCGCAGCCCGGGAACCCGCCCCCGCGGATGTTCCGGCTGCCCGCCGACCGCGCCCTGCTCAACCGGATGGGGTTCAACAACCACGGTGCCGGGGCGCTCGCGATCCGGCTCACCGGGCACCGACCCCGGGTCCCGATCGGGGTCAACATCGGCAAGAGCAAAACGACGCCGGCCGGCGACGCGGTCGAGGATTACCGGGCCAGTGCCCGGCTGGTCGGCCCGCTGGCCGCCTACCTGGTGGTCAACGTCAGTTCGCCGAATACGCCCGGGCTGCGGGACTTGCAGGCGGTGGCGTCGCTGCGGCCCATCCTGGCCGCCGTGCTGGCCGAAACCTCGACCCCGGTGCTGGTCAAGATCGCGCCGGATCTCTCCGACTCCGACATCGACGACATCGCCGACCTCGCGGTCGAGTTGGGTCTTGCCGGGATCGTCGCGACCAACACCACGGTCTCGCGAGACGGCCTGGCGACCCCCGGGGTCGACGAGCTGGGTGCCGGCGGCATTTCCGGACCGCCGGTGGCAGGCCGCGCTGTCGAGGTGTTGCGGCGGCTTCAACACCGGGTCGGTGATCGCCTGGTGTTGATCAGCGTGGGCGGTATCGAGACCGTCGACGACGCATGGGAACGCATCACTGCCGGCGCGACACTGCTGCAGGGCTATACCGGGTTCATCTACGGCGGCGGCTTGTGGGCCAAGCACATTCACGACGGCATCGCCCGCCGGCTGCATGATGGCGGGTTTGCCTCGCTGGCTGACGCCGTGGGCTCGGCTGCTCGGAACGCCGGGAAACCGCCCGGTTAGGCCCGGTAGCCCGAGCGCTGCAAACAGCGATGGCCCGGCCACCCGCCAGTGGTGATCAGAAGGGTGATCCGGCGGGAGCACCGGCGCCGCCGGTGCCGGCGGAGCCGCCACCGCCACCCGCGCCGCCCGTGGAACCCAGCGGCGCCGCGCCCGCGCTTCCGCCGCCGCCACTGGTGCCGACGCTTCCGAACCCGCCACCGCCGTCACCGCCGGTGCCACCATTGCCGCCGGTGCCGCCGGTGCCGCCGGTACCGCCGACGCCGAACACTGCATTGCCGCCGACGCCGCCGATGCCGCCGATAGCCGCGTCGCCGCCTTTGCCGCCGGCGCCCGCGCTGTTCTTGGTGCCGTTTCCGAACCCGCCGTGGCCGCCGGTGCCGCCACTGCCGCCCGTCCCACCGGTGCCGCCGGTGCCGGCGTTGCCGATGCCGTTGGAGGCGCCGGCACCGCCGACCCCGCCGGCGCCCGCGGTGCCGCCGGCACCGCCACTACCGCCGGTGCCGCTGACGCTGCCGGAGCCGCCGGTGCCGCCGGTGCCGCCGGCCCCGCCTTGCCCGCCGATGCCGCCGGTGCCGCCGCCGTCTCCGCCGACCCCTCCGGTTCCGGCGGCTCCGCCGCTGCCGCCCCGACCACCGGCTGCTCCGTTAGCGGTGCTGCTGCTGGTGTTGTTGCCGCCGGGCCCCCCGGTGCCGCCCTGGCCACCGGCGCCCCCGGTGCCGCCTTGGCCGCCGCCGATGCCGCCGATGATGCCCGCGCCGCCGTCACCGCCCTGACCGCCCCGGCCGCCGGCGGCGCCCTGGCCACCGGCGGTCGGCGAGGGGCTGGACGTGCCGGCCTGGCCAACGCCGCCGTTGCCGCCCGCCCCGCCGGTTCCGCCTTTGCCGCCGGTGCCGACCGCGCCGGCGGCGCCGCCGTCGGTTCCGGAACCGGCAGCTCCGGCGACGCCACCCGTGCCGCCCTTGCCGCCGTCGGCGCCGGCGGCGTTGATCCCCGTTCCGGTGTTGTTGCCGCCTGCCCCGCCGGTGCCGCCTTGGCCGCCGATGCCGCCCTGGCCTCCTTGACCGCCGCCGACTCCCCCGATGCCCGCACCGCCGTCACCGCCCTGGCCGCCGGCGCCGCCACGGCCGCCCTGACCGCCGGCGGTCGGGGTGGTTCCGGAGCTGCCGGCTTGGCCGATGCCCCCGTTACCGCCGGTGCCGCCGGCGCCGCCTTTGCCGCCGGTGCCGATCGCCCCGGCCGCCCCGCCATCGGTTCCGGAGCCGGCAGCTCCGGCGGCTCCGCCGGTGCCGCCTTTGCCGCCGTTGGCACCCGCTGCGTCGATCCCGGTACCGGTGTTCGTGCCGCCGGCGCCACCGGTGCCGCCGGTGCCACCGACCCCGCCCTGGCCCCCTTTACCACCGCCGACGCCACCGATACCCGCACCGCCGGCACCGCCTTGGCCGCCGGCGCCGCCGCCACCGCCCTGGCCACCCGCGGTCGGAACGCTGCCGGACGTGCCGGCTTGACCGGTGCCGCCGCTGCCGCCGGCGCCGCCGGTGCCGCCCTTGCCGCCGGTGCCGATCGCCCCGTTCGCGCCGTTACCGCTCCCAGCGCCGCCGGCGCCCGCGGCGCCGCCTGCACCGCCTTGACCACCGTCGGCCCCGTAGCCACCGCTGGCTCCGGTGTTCGTGCCGCCGGTGCCGCCGGCGCCGCCTTGGCCGCCGACGCCACCTTGACCACCTTGGCCGCCCAAGACGTTGCCGGGAGCCGCACCGCCGTCGCCGCCCTGGCCGCCGGCGCCGCCCCTGCCGCCCGTCTCGCCGGCGGTCGGAACACTGCCCGATGTGCCGGCTTGACCAGTGCCGCCGTTGCCGCCGGTGCCGCCGGTGCCGCCCTTGCCGCCGACACCGTCCGCACCGTTCAGACCAGCGTCGGTCCCCGAGCCACCGCTGCCGGAGAGGCCTCCGGTTCCGCCCTTGCCGCCGTCGGCGCCGTCACCGCCGCTGGTCCCGGTGTTGGCGCCGCCGGCGCCACCGACGCCCCCTTGGCCGCCGGCGCCGCCCTGGGCACCTTGGCCGCCGCCGACCCCGCCGATGCCCGCACCGCCGTCACCGCCTTTGCCGCCTTTGCCGCCGGTACCGCCCTGGCCACCGGCGGTAGGCGAAGCGCCGGAGGTGCCGGCCTGGCCAACACCGCCGTTGCCGCCCGCCCCGCCCGCTCCGCCGTTGCCGCCGGCACCGTTCGCGCCCGTGGCGCCGCCATCGGTGGCAGAGCCGCCCGCGCCGGCGGCCCCGCCGAAGCCGCCCTGGCCGCCGTTGGCGCCGTTGCCGCCGCTGGTTCCGGTGTTGGTGCCGCCGGCACCGCCGACGCCCCCTTGGCCGCCGGCGCCGCCCCGACCACCATCACCACCACCGACACCACCGATACCTGCACCGCCGGTACCGCCCTGACCACCGGCGCCGCCTTGGCCACCCGGACTGCCGTCGGTAGGCGAAGCGCCGGAGGTGCCGGCTTGACCGGCGCTACCCTTGCCGCCAGCGCCCCCATCCCCGCCGTCCCCGGCGGTGCCGTTCGCGCCGGCCGCGCCGCCGTCGGTGCCGGCGCCGCCGGCACCCGCGGCGCCACCGGTACCACCTTGACCGCCCGCACCGCCGGTGCCGCTGCTGGTTCCGGTGTTGTTGCCGCCGGCGCCGCCGGCGCCACCGTGTCCACCGACGCCGCCCTGCCCGCCTTGGCCACCGCCGACTCCGCCCACGCCCGCGCCCCCGGCACCGCCTTGTCCACCGGCGCCGCCCGCCGCGCCCCAGCCACCCTCGAAGGGCGACGCGCTGGCTCTGGCTGCCTTGCCGGCGCCGCCATCACCGCCGGTGCCGCCGGTGCCACCGGTGCCCGCGGCGCCCGCCGCGCCACCGGTGCCGCCCGTCCCCGCGGCACCCCCGGCGCCGCCTTGGCCTCCAGTACCTCCGGCACCGCCGTCGGTCGCGTTGTAACCACCGTCGTCGTTGTAGCCGGCGCCTCCGGTGCCGCCGCGACCGCCCTGACCGCCGTGTCCGCCGCTGCCATTGGTCGCTCCGGCGACGGCGCTGCCGCCGTCGCCGCCCTGGCCGCCGGCCCCGCCTTGACCGCCTAGGCCGCCGGTGTTGGCGACGTTGGGCCGCACACCATTGGCCCCGTTGCCGCCTTGGCCACCCTGTCCGCCCTGCCCGCCGTCGCCGGCGGCGTGACCAATGATGGTGGTGGCCCCTCCCTGGCCCCCTTGGCCGCCGGCACCGCCTTGGCCGCCCTGGCCGACATTCTGTCCCGGGAAGCCGCCGGTGCCCGTCGTGCCGCCGGCACCGCCTTGTCCCCCTGTCCCGCCGGTGCCGCCGGTGCCTGCGTTGTTGGCGCCGTCGTCGTTGTAGCCCGACCCGCCGGTGCCGCCGGCGCCGCCGTCACCGCCCCGGCCGCCGGCGCCGTTGTTGGCGCCGTTGGCGGCGTTACCGCCCTGGCCGCCTTGGCCGCCCTGGCCGCCCTGGCCGCCGGCGTGGCCGATGCCCGACGCCGGACCGAGCGCGCCCTGGCCACCTTGGCCTCCTTGACCGCCCTGGCCCCCTTGACCGGCGGTGTCGCCGAAGGTGGTGCTGACGCCGCCCTGACCACCCCGGCCGCCGTCGCCGCCGGCACCGGCCGCGCCGGCGCTCCCGCCAGCGCCACCCGTGCCGACCGCACCGCCGGTCCCGCCCGTGCCACCGGTACCGCCCGTCCCGCCGGCGGTGGCGCTGTTGGTTCCGTCGTCGGCGTAACCGGTGCCGCCCTGGCCCCCGCGGCCGCCGTCGCCACCGGCTCCGCCGGAGCCGTTGATGCCTCCGTTACCCGCGCCGCCCTGGCCGCCGGCACCACCGGTGCCGCCCTGACCGCCGGCGGAGCCGGTGTCGGACCGTGTCGCGGCGGTTGCGCCGGTGCCGCCGGCCCCGCCGGTACCACCGGCGCCGCCCTGCCCGCCGGTGCCGGCCACGCCGGCCGCCCCGCCGTCGGTTCCCGAACCGGCTGCCCCGGCCGCGCCACCGATGCCGCCCTGGCCGCCATCAGCCCCGCTGCCGCCGCTGTTGCCGGTATTGGCGCCGCCGGTGCCGCCGACGCCGCCCTGCCCGCCAACGCCGCCCTGACCGCCGGCCCCGCCCCCGACCCCGCCGATACCGGCGCCGCCGGCGCCGCCTTGGCCACCGTCGCCGCCTTGGCTGCCCTGGCCACCGGCGGTCGGCGAGACGCCGGAGGTGCCGGCTAGGCCGCTGGCCCCGCTCCCACCGGTGCCGCCGATGCCGCCTTGTCCACCGACGCCAATCGCGCCGGCCGCCCCGCCATCGGTCCCGGAGCCACCGGCCCCGGCGGCACCGCCGGTACCGCCCTGTCCACCCGCGGCGCCGCTGCCGGCGCCGCTTCCGGTGTTGGCGCCGCCGCTGCCGCCGTAACCGCCCTGCCCGCCAACGCCGCCCTGCCCACCGGCGCCGCCGCCGGCCCCGCCAACGCCCGCACCGCCGGCGCCGCCGGCACCGCCATCGCCACCTTGACCACCCTGCAGGCCCGCGGTGGGCGCGCTCGGGTCACTGGTGCCGGCTTGGCCGGCGCCTCCGGTGCCGCCGGTGCCACCCTGGCCACCGACACCGCCTCGGCCCGCGCTGCCCGCGTTGCCGCCAAATCCTCCGGCCGCGCCACCGGCGCCGGCCGCCCCGCCGGTACCCCCGGTGCCGCCCTGCCCGCCTTGGGCGCCCAGGGTCACGGGGTTGCCGCCCGTCCCGCCGATGCCGCCGGCACCGCCGGAACCGCCGTGGCCACCGTCGCCGGCGAGTCCGATGATCGCGCGACCCCCGGCTCCGCCCGCACCGGCGGCACCACCGGTGGCGCCCATGCCGCCCTGCTGACCCGCGAGAGCCGCCTCGCCCGCGCCACCGGCGCCGCCATCGCCGCCGGCACCGCCATGGCCGCCGAAGCCGAACACACCACCGTTTCCACCGGTGCCGCCGGCACCCCCCGCGCCACCGGACACCCCGGCCGCACCGCCCGCACCGTCGCCCCCGGCACCACCGGCACCGCCGAGACCGATCAACGCCGCGTTCCCCCCATCGCCGCCGGCGCCACCAGCCACGCCGCCAGCCCCACCGGCGCCGCCCGACCCGCCGGAACCGAACACCACGCCGCCGCGACCCCCGGTACCGCCGTGGCCGCCGTACCCGCCGGCGTCGCTCCCGCCGGCGCCGCCTTGGCCGCCGTTTCCGACCAGCGGGGCGTAGCCGCCGTGGCCGCCGTAACCGCCGCCCGCACCGCCGAGTCCGCCGGCACCGCCCGAACCGACCAACCACCCGCCACGACCGCCCGTCCCGCCGGCCCCGCCGACCCCGCCGGCACCGCCCGCGCCGCCGTGGCCGATCAGCCCGGCCGACCCGCCGGCGCCCCCCGCCGCTCCGGGAGCGCTGCTATTGCCGCCATTTCCGCCGTCGCCGTACAAGATCCCGCCCGCCTGGCCCGGCTGCCCCACCGGCCCACTGGCCCCATCGGCGCCGTTACCGACCAACGGGCGCCCCACCAACGCCTCGGTGGGCGCATTGATCACGGTGAGCAGACCCTGCCCCGCGGTTTGCAAAGGCGACACATTAGCGGCTTCGGCACCGGCATAGGCATCCGCACTCGACCTAAGGGTCCGCACGAACTGGTCGTGATACGCCGTCATGCGAGCGCTCAGACTCTGATAGGCCTGGCCATGACTGGAAAACAGCGACGCCACCGCCGCCGAGACCTCATCGGCACCCGGGGCCGACACCGCGATCGTCGGAGTCGCTGCCGCCGCATTTGCTGAACGCAGCGCCGAACCGATCCGTACGACATCAGCCGCTGCCGCGGCCACTACCTCCGGGCTAGCCACCACGAACGACATCACGTCGATCCCCTTTGTCCGAGCGCCTTTGGCTACCGAGCCAGTACTCCACCCATCACCATCGCCCCATTCAGGCCGCAGTGCCCTCGGCCAAAAGGCGGATTCGAGGGTTGAAAATTTCTCCCCCTATTGGGGGAGGACAACGCAGCCGTCGACTCCCGGCGGGAGTTCCGACGAGACCACGCCGGGCATCGAAACATGATGTGGCGCTGTATGTTTCATGAACATGACGTATCCGGACCCGGCTCCGCGGTCAACACCGCCCCGGGAGGGAATCGAGCTGGAGGCCGGTTGCGGATTGCTCGAATTTCACTATGAATTGCGGTGATACCGCCTGGCGTCGCTGAGCAATCTCGGCCGAGACACCACCGGCCCGCAGAGATACCGGCGGACCGCCCGCCGGTGCGGCACCGCCATCTGCTTCGGCTTAGGGAGATGTGATGGATTTCGCGGGGTTGCCGCCGGAGCACAATTCGGCGCGGATGTTTGCCGGCGCGGGGTCGGCGCCGATGCTGGCGACGGCGGCGGCCTGGCAGGGGTTAGCCGCCGAGCTGAGCTCGTCCGCAGTCGCGTTCGCATCGCTGACCTCCGGGCTGGCCGGTTCGTCGTGGCAGGGCCCGGCCTCGGCGGCGATGGCCGACGCGGCCGCAACCTATGTGGGCTGGTTGAACGCGGTGACAGTGCAGGCCGAGCAGGCAGCCGCCCAAGCCCGGTTAGCGGCAGCCGCGTTCGAGGCTGCGCGAGCGGCAACGGTGCATCCGGCGATCATCTCGCTCAACAGGGCCCGGCTGCTACGGCTGGTGGCCTGGAACGTGTTGGGCCACAACGCCCCGGCGATCGCCGCTGTCGAGGCCGAGTATGAGCAGATGTGGGCCCAGGATGTGGCCGCAATGTTCGGCTACCACGCCGAGGCGTCGGCGGTCGCCGCGGTGTTGACCCCATTCCCCCCGACACTGCAGGCGCTGGCGGGCCTGCCCGGACCAGGGTCCGGTGCGGGGTTAGCCGGTACGAGCTCGGCCAACCCCGCCCAGACCGTCGTCGACCCGCTCGGTAGGGCAGGCTTGAACCTGGGATTCGCCAATGTGGGCAGCGGAAACGTCGGCAATGGCAACATCGGCAGCTTCAATATCGGTTCTGCGAACATCGGCAGCACCAATATCGGCAGCGGAAATGTCGGCAACACGAACCTCGGGTTCGGCAACACCGGCCCCTCGCTGACCGCGGCCAGCCGCAACATCGGGTGGGGCAATACGGGCAGCACCAACATCGGCTTCGGCAACACGGGTAACGAAAACATCGGCTTCGGCAACACCGGTGACGGAAACATCGGTATCGGGCTGACCGGCGACGGCGGGACCGGTCTCGGCGGCCTGAACTCGGGCACCGGCAATGTCGGCCTGTTCAACTCGGGCACCGGAAACGTCGGCATAGGGAACTCGGGAACCGGAAACTGGGGCGTTGGCAACTCGGGCAACAGCTACAACACCGGCATCGGCAACTCGGGTGAAGCAAACACCGGCTTGTTCAACTCGGGTGTGGCCAATACCGGTATCGCGAACGCGGGCAACTACAACACGGGTAGCTACAACCCGGGCAGCACCAACACGGGCGCCTTCAACGGCGGCAGCTACAACACCGGCTTGCTGAACAGGGGCGACTACAACACCGGCGTAGCAAATACCGGCAACGTCGACACCGGCGCATTGATCTCGGGTAATTACAGCAACGGCCTGTTGTGGCGAGGAGATTATCAGGGCCTGATGGCTCCGGGTTTCGGCAACTCCACCGACATGCCGTCGTCGGGTTTTTTCAACATCGGGTCCGGTAGTGCATCGGGTTTCGCCAATTCCGGTGTCAACAATTCGGGCTTCTTCAACGCATCGGACGTCGGAATCTCGGGCTACCACAACGCCGGCGCGCTGGAATCGGGCCTGGTGAACTCGGGCAACACTGTCTCGGGCGCGTTCAACGAAAGCCTGTTGAATGTCGCCGTGCCGGCCGTTGTCTCCGGTGTCCTCAACACCGGCAGTGACCTGTCGGGCTTGCGCGGCGGCCCGTCGTCGCTGAACCTCGGCTTCGCCAACCACGGGGGCGCCAACATCGGCAACGCCAACATCGGCGACTCCAACTTCGGCAGCGGCAACGTCGGCAACAGCAATATCGGCCGGGGAAATATCGGCAACACCAACCTCGGCGGCGGCAACATCGGCAGCACCAACATCGGCAGCGGCAACATTGGCGACGGCAACCTCGGCTTCGCAAGCATCGGTATCGACAACTTCGGCTCCGGAAATCTGGGCGACTACAACATCGGCCCGGGAAACGTCGGCACCCACAATCGGGGCTTCTGGAACGCCGGCAACTCCAATGTTGGCTTCGCCAACACCGGCGACTTCAACGTCGGTTTTGCCAACACCGGAAACAACAACATCGGCATCGGGCTGTCCGGCAACGGCGAAGTCGGGTTCGGTGCACTGAACTCGGGCGGCGGCAACCTTGGCTTGTTCAACTCCGGCACCGGTAACGTCGGCTTGTTGAACTCCGGCACCGGCAACATCGGCATCGGAAACTCGGGCACCGGAAACTGGGGCATCGGGAACACCGGCACCGGAAATACCGGAATCGACAACACCGGCACCTTCAACACCGGCGTCGCCAACGCGGGCAGCACCAACACGGGTCTGAGCAACGCGGGCAGCTATAACACCGGCTTCGTCAACGCGGGCAGCACCAATACCGGCAGCTATAACACCGGCCAGCACAATACGGGCGGATTCAACCCTGGCAATTTCGACACGGGGTACTTCAACCCGGGAAATGTCGACACCGGCGCATTCAACACCGGAAACTACAGTAACGGCTTATTCGTGACCGGCGACAACCAGGGCCAGATCAGCGCCCATCTGGCCATCGATATTCCCACCGTCCCCATCGACGTCGAGTCCGCCAATCCCATCAATCAAACAATGGTGGTCGGCGGTCAGGAATACACCATCCCGGGCTACACCTATCCCAAGACATACTTCCTCGACGGCGACTTCTATCTGGGACCGGTCACCATCTCGTCATCGACGGTCACCGGTCCCACGGTGACCATCGACATCGGCGGCCCGGCTACATCCATCGATGCCACGGTCATCGGCGCCTTACAGGGCGGGACGATCCAGATCATCGACATCCCGGCCGCCCCGGGTTTCGGAAATTCGACAGCCAGCCCATCGTCGGGGTTCTTCAACTCCGGCACCGGCAGCGCATCGGGCTTCGGCAACGCCGGCGCCAACAATTCGGGCTTCCGCAACCTGTCCGTCGGCAGCGGGGGCGTCTCGGGTTACCGCAATGTCGGCTCCCTGGAATCGGGCCTGTCCAATTGGGGCAATGCCATCTCGGGCGCCTACAACACCAGCACCCAAGGGCTCACAGCACCGGGCAACCTCTCCGGCTACGCCAACATCGGCACCAACCTGGCCGGTGGGCTGCGCGACAGCGCGACCGGGACGGTGTTCAACGCGGGCCTGGCAAACATCGGCGCGTTGAACGTCGGCTTCGGCAATACCGGGGACTACAACCTGGGCAGCGGCAACCTCGGCGACCTCAACCTCGGCAGCGGCAACCTCGGCAACACCAACCTCGGTAGCGGCAATATCGGCAGCGACAATATCGGGTTCGCCAACACCGGTCCCTCGCTGACCGCGGCGGTCCACGACGTCGGCCTCGCCAACACCGGCAGCCACAACATCGGCGCCGGCAACACCGGCGACGCCAACATCGGCCTCGGCAACACCGGCAACGGCAACATCGGCATCGGGCTCACCGGTAACGGCCAGACCGGGGTCGGCGCGCTGAACTCCGGCAACGGCAACATCGGCCTGTTCAACTCCGGCACCGACAACATCGGCATCGCCAACTCCGGCACCGGCAACTGGGGCATCGCCAACTCCGGCAACCACAACACCGGCCTGGCCAACGCCGGCAACACCAACACCGGCTGGTTCAACACCGGGCTGGCCAACACCGGCATCGCCAACATCGGCAGCTACAACACCGGCAGCTACAACACCGGCGCCACCAACACCGGCAGCTTCAACCCCGGCAACACCAACACCGGCCTGTTCAACCTCGGCAGCTACAACACCGGCCTCGCCAACACCGGCAACATCGACACCGGCGCCTTCAACACCGGCAACATGGACAACGGCTTATGGTGGCGCGGCGACAGCCAGGGCCTGATCGGCTTGCACTACGCGATCCATATTCCCGAAATCCCGTTGAACGTCGTCGCAACCATTCCGATCGATGTCCCCATCAAGGCGAGCTTCACCACCACCGTCTACCACGGGATAACGATCGAGGACATCCCGTTCGGTACCACCGTCACACTCGGTCCCATCCCGGTGTTGCAGGGCACGGTCAATTCGCTGACCATTCCGCCGATTTCGGCTACCGGCCCCACGCCGGCAATTCAGATCGGCAGGTCTGACGGTTCGACTGCGATCGTGATCCCCGCGTTCGCCAGCCTGGGTCCCGCCGATTGGACGATCATCGATATCGGTGGCGCCCCGGGATTCGGAAACTCGACAACCAGCCCGTCGTCGGGGTTCTTCAATGCCGGCACCGGCACCGCATCGGGCTTCGCCAACTTCGGCGCCAACAACTCGGGTTTGCTGAACGCCTCCTCGGGGAGCTCGGGCTACAAGAACGTCGGCGACCTGGTCTCGGGCATGGCGAACCTGGGCAACACCGTGTCGGGATTCCTGAACACGAGCACCCTGGACCTCGCGACGCCGGCTGACGTCTCGGGCTTCGCCAATATCGGTACCAACCTCGCCGGGCTCTACCGCGACAGCACGGCCGGGATGACGACGTTCAACGTGGGGCTGGGCAATACCGGCACGTTGAACGTGGGATTCGGCAACGTCGGCGACTACAACGTCGGCAGCGGAAACGTCGGCGACTACAACGTCGGCAGCGCCAACGTCGGCAGCCACAACTTCGGAGGCGCAAACATCGGCAGCTTCAACGTCGGCCTCGGCAGCCATGGACTGCATAACGTCGGCTCGGCAAACCTCGGCAACGACAACATCGGCCCGGCAAACTTCGGCGACGACAACCGCGGTTTCGCAAACGCGGGCACCGCCAATACCGGTTTTGCCAACACCGGTGACGACAATATCGGCCTTGCCAACACCGGCAGCAACAACATCGGCATCGGGCTCACCGGCAACGGCAAAGTCGGGATCGGCGCGCTCAACTCGGGCAGCGGCAACACCGGCTTGTTCAACTCCGGCACCGACAATGTCGGCCTGTTCAACTCCGGCACCGGCAACGTCGGCATCGCAAACTCCGGCACCGGGAACTGGGGCATCCGCAACAGCGGCAGCACCAACACGGGCCTGGCTAACGCTGGAATGGTCAATACCGGGCTCTGGAACGCGGGCAACGTCAACTCGGGCATCGGCAACACGGGCGACTACAACACCGGCAGCTTCAACGCCGGCAGCTTCAACACCGCCGGCTTCAACCCGGGCTCCTACAACACGGGCTACTCGAACACCGGCAGCTATAACACGGGATTGGCCAACTCGGGCAACGTCGACACCGGCTTCTTCAATTCCGGAAGTTACGACAACGGCATTCTCTGGCGGGGCGATTACCAGGGCCTGGTCGGCTACAACTACACGATCTATATACCGGACACCGCCATTCCGGTGAACCTTGGCGTGCAAATCCCCATCGATATTCCGATCAGCGCGACGTTCGGCCTCCTGACCATCGAGGGTTTCACCATTCCCAAGTACACCGCCGATATCACCGTGCTGGATTCCGGAACCACCCAGGCCATCAGCATTGGTCCCCTCACGGTCTCGGATATCGTCATCTCGCTGCCGCCGGTCAATGCCACCATCAGCGGTCCGACCACCGCGATCGACATCACCGGCAGCGGCGGCATCGGCCCCATCGCGATCCCGGTCATCGACATTCCAGCGGCCCCGGGCTTCGGGAACTCGACCACCATCCCGTCGTCGGGCTTCTTCAACTCCGGTACCGGCAGCTCGTCGGGGTTCGCCAACGTCGGCCCCAACAACTCCGGCCTCTTCAACGCCTCCGGCAGCGCGGGTATCTCGGGCTACAAGAATGTCGGCGACCTGGTCTCGGGCATGGCGAACTTCGGCAACACCGTGTCGGGTCTGCTCAATACCAGCACGGTGGACCTCGGGACGCCGTCCAATGTCTCCGGCGTCGCCAATGTCGGCTCCGACCTCGCGGGTTTCTTCGGCAACTTCGCTATCTCCAACCTGGGCGTCGCCAACGACGGCAGCCTCAATGTGGGCAGCGGCAACGTCGGCGATCTCAACGTCGGTAGCGGAAACGTCGGCGACCACAACGTCGGCGGCGCAAACATCGGCAGCTTCAACGTCGGCTTCGGTAGCCATGGCCTGCACAATTTCGGCTCCGCAAATCTGGGCGACGACAACGTGGGCCCAGCCAACGTGGGCGATCACAACCTGGGGGTGACGAACGCGGGCGACGGCAATACCGGCTTCGCGAACACCGGCGACTTCAATATCGGCTTTGCCAACACCGGCAGCAACAACATCGGCATCGGGCTGTCCGGCAACGGCAAAGTCGGGATCGGCACGCTGAACTCGGGCAGCGACAACATCGGCTTGTTTAATTCCGGCACCGGAAATGTCGGGCTGTTCAACTCCGGAAACGGAAACATCGGCATCGGAAACTCCGGCACCGGCAACATCGGCATCGGGAATCCCGGCACCGCCAACACCGGCGTCGAGAACGCCGGCGACCACAACACCGGTCTGTGGAATCCGGGCACCGGCAACACCGGCATCGCCAACGCCGGCGCCTACAACACCGGCGTCTACAACACCGGCAGCACCAACACGGGTATCGCCAACCCCGGCAGCTACAACACGGGCAGCTACAACACCGGCAACACCAACACCGGCCTGGCGAACACCGGCGGCTACAACACCGGCGTGGCCAACACGGGCGACTACAACACCGGCCTGGCCAACACGGGTAATGTCGACACCGGCGCCTTCATCGCCGGCAATTACAGCAATGGCTTTTTCTGGCGCGGCGACTACCAGGGCCTATACGGCTTCCACGCCGGAATTTATATCCCCGAATTCCCGGTCCTGAACATGGGTATAGCAATTCCGATCAATATCCCGATCAATCTGGATGCCGGCAATATTCTCGTCAACCCGTTCGCCATTCAACCGGTTACCGTCAGCGTCCTGGGCTCGTCCTACCTCAGCATCACCTTCGACACCATATCCATTCCGGCCCTCAGCGGTAATGGGCTCGCGGTCGACGCCCTCATCGGCGGACCCGATACGTCGATACCCATCACCATCACCAGCGGCCTGGGCCCCATCGACATCACGTTCATCGACATCCCGGCGGCCCCGGGTTTCGGAAATTCGACAGCCAGCCCGTCGTCGGGGTTCTTCAACTCCGGCACCGGCAGCGCATCGGGCTTCGGCAACGCCGGCGCCGACAGTTCGGGCTTCCGCAACCTCGCCGACTCGGGCGTCTCGGGTTACCGCAACGTCGGCTCCCTGGAATCGGGCCTGGCCAACGTCGGCAACACCGTCTCGGGCATCTACAACACCAGCACCCTAGGGCTCACAGCACCGGGCAACCTCTCCGGCTTGGCGAACATCGGCACCAACCTGGCCGGCGTGTTCCACAACAGCACCATCCCGGCCGGACGCGTCCTCAACCTGGGCCTGGCAAACGCCGGCCAACTCAACGTGGGCTTCGGCAATACCGGGGAGTACAACCTGGGCAGCGGGAATATCGGCGACCTCAACCTCGGCAGCGGCAACCTCGGCAGCACCAACTTCGGTAGCGGCAATATCGGCAGCGGCAATATCGGCTTCGCCCACACCGGTGACGGCAACGTCGGTCTCGGCAACACCGGCAGCCACAACGTCGGCGCCGGCAACACCGGCGACGGCAACATCGGCCTCGGCAACACCGGCAACGGCAACATCGGCATCGGGCTCACCGGTAACGGCCAGACCGGGGTCGGCGCGCTGAACTCCGGCAACGGCAACATCGGCCTGTTCAACTCCGGCACCGACAACATCGGCATCGCCAACTCCGGCACCGGCAACTGGGGCATCGCCAACTCCGGCAACCACAACACCGGCCTGGCCAACGCCGGCAACACCAACACCGGCTGGTTCAACGCCGGGCTGGCCAACACCGGCATCGCCAACATCGGCAGCTACAACACCGGCAGCTACAACACCGGCGCCACCAACACCGGCAGCTTCAACCCCGGCAACACCAACACCGGCCTGTTCAACCTCGGCAGCTACAACACCGGCCTCGCCAACACCGGCAACATCGACACCGGCGCCTTCAACACCGGCAACATGGACAACGGCTTATGGTGGCGCGGCGACAGCCAGGGCCTGATCGGTGCTTACTACGCGATCACCGTTCCCGAGATCCCCGCATTCTTCAATGTCGAGATCCCCGTCGACATACCGATCACCGTCAGCATCACCGACATCGAGATCAATGCCGTCACCATTCCCAAGGTCTCGTTCAGCGGCTTGGACGACGGCATCGGCGGCAAAGTCATCGGCTCCATCGGCCCCGTCAGTGTCTATGGCGCGCAGACCGGAGACCCCATCGTCATTAGCTTCGGCGACCAACCGACGGTGGCACTCAACGTGGGTAACCCCGACGGCTCGACGGTGATAAACATCAGTGGCACCGGCGGTCTGGGCCCCATCAACATCCCGATCATCGACATCGCGGCGGCGCCCGGATTCGGCAATGCGACCACCAGCCCGTCGTCGGGCTTCTTCAACGCCGGAGCCGGCAGCGCATCGGGCTTCGCCAACTTCGGCGCCAACAATTCAGGCGTGTGGAACGTCTCGTCCGTAATCGCGGGAAACTCGGGCTACCTCAACTACGGATCACTGCAGTCGGGCCTGGCCAACTTCGGCAACACCATCTCGGGTCTGTACAACACCGGCACCGTGGGCCTGACGTCGCCGGCCAATGTCTCCGGTATCGCGAGCATCGGCACCGACCTCGCCGGCGTGCTTCGCGACGGCCCCACCGCGACGGCCTTCAACGCGGGTCTGGCAAACATTGGCGCCGGGAACGTGGGCTTTGCAAACGTCGGCGACGTCAACCTGGGCAGCGCCAACATCGGCAACGTCAACCTGGGCAGCGGAAATATCGGCGACCTCAACGTCGGCAGCGGCAACCTCGGCAGCACCAATTTCGGTAGCGGCAATATCGGCAGCGCCAATATCGGGTTCGCCAACACCGGCCCCGCGCTGACGGCCGCCGTCCACAACGTCGGCCTCGCCAACACCGGCAACCACAACATCGGCGCCGGCAACACCGGCGACGCCAACATCGGCTTCGGCAACACCGGCAACGGCAACATCGGCATCGGCCTCACCGGCGACGGCAAGACCGGGTTCGGCGCCCTGAACTCCGGCAACGGCAACATCGGCCTGTTCAACTCCGGCACCGACAACGTCGGCATCGCCAACTCCGGCACCGGCAACTGGGGCATCGGCAACTCCGGCAACTACAACACCGGCATCGGTAACACGGGCAGCACCAACACCGGCTGGTTCAACTCCGGCCTGGCCAACACCGGCATCGCCAACGCGGGCAGCTACAACACCGGCAGCTACAACACCGGCGCCACCAACACCGGCAGCTTCAACCCGGGCAACGCCAACACCGGCCTGTTCAACCCGGGTAGCTACAACACCGGCCTGGCCAACACCGGCAACTCCAACACGGGCATTGCGAACTCGGGCAACGTCGACACCGGCGCGTTCATTTCGGGCAACTACAGCAACGGCTTCTGGTGGCGGGGCGATTATCAGGGCCTGATTACCATTTCTTACTCCTCGACCATTCCCGAAATCCCCTGGCACTACGACGTGAATGCCCCCATCGAGATACCGATCAGCGGCAACGTCAATGAAATTAACCAGGAATTGTTCCACATTTCCAGCATCCCCATAAAGGTCCAACTACAGCAGACCATCTGCTTCCTGGGGTACTGCACCACCATCACAACAACCTTGTACGACGACAGCGTCGGCGGCTGGGCACTCGGTCCGTACACTTTGCTCGCGGCAACCCCGGTAGACGAAACCATCACCCAGACATTTGATCTGCCGGGCAGCGGAACCCTAGGTCCCTACACCTTCGGATTCGCCTACCAGCAGAGCCCGGGATTCTTCAATTCGACCACCGACCCGTCGTCGGGCTTCTTCAACTCCGGCGGGGGCGGCGCCTCGGGCCTCTTCAATTCCGCACCCGGGTCGGTGTCGGGGCTGGCAAACGCTGTCGCGGACTCGTCGGGCCTGGGCAACGCCGGCGGAACCGGAAACTCGGGCTACCTCAACTACGGCGGGCTGGAATCGGGCTTCGCGAACCTGGGCAACACCATGTCGGGCTTTTTCAACACGAGCACCCTGGATCTGACACAGGCCGCCTTCGACTCCGGTATCGGAAACGTTGGCACCAACCTCTCGGGAGTCTTCAACGACGTCTTCGTGCCGTAACGGCGGTCGGGCAGGGCTGTGCCGGCGGGCCATCGACGATTCGTGGTGCCGCCTCGGCGGAGTAGTCGGCACGCATCCGGTCATCCGGTGCATTCGCGGGATGGACGCTATCCGATCGGCAGTATCCGGCAATAAGGTAAAACGCGAACGGCCCCAACGATCCCAACGATTAAGCCCAGGTCACCGATGAACAGCACGGATATCGAGCAGGTCCTGCGCAAACAACGGTTGCGCTCATTGCAGGGCGGGTCCATACTTCGCGTCGGCGTCGCCGTCATCATGTTCAGCGCAATGCCGACTGTCACCGATCCGGCTCGATTGCCCGAGCAGGCCGTGCTGCTGGGCGTCTATGCCATCGTGACCATCGGCGCGCTGCTGCTGACCTATGCCGGCACGAGTCAGCTGCTCAACGACGACCGCGCCCTGTTGACCCTCGCGCTGACCGACGTCGCCGCGGTGTTCGGTTTCAAACTGCTCTCACCCGGCGGATTTATTCCGCTGTTGGTGATGGCGCTGCTGCCGCGCATGGTGGCTGTCGAGTTGTCGCTGCGGCGCGCCGGTGTCGTACTGGCCTGTACCTTCGCGGTCTTTACCGCATCGGTTCTTCAAGACCCCGTGATCATGCGCCGGATTGGCCCGTGGGAGACCGCGGTGATAGTGCTGGTCTACGGATTCATTTGCGGCACAGCCTTGTTGGTGGTGATTTTCCGGTTGCGCAACATCGACGAACTGGCCGAACTCACGACCTCGCGCGAAGAGCTACTCGCCGAGACCATGAACGCCTCGCAGGCCGAGCGGCGGCAGATATCGGAGTTCATCCATGACGGACCCTTGCAAGACGTGCTCGCGGCCCGCCGCGACATCGCCGGATTCCTCAAGCGGTCCCCGGATGCACCCCTCGAACAGGCACTGGCCAGCCTGCAGGATGCTTCCCGGCTGCTGCGCGAGGCGACCTTTGAGCTACACCCGGCTCTACTCGACCAAGTCGGCCTGGCGGCCGCGGTGGAGAAACTCGTCGCCGTCACCGCGGCCCGCTCGGGCATGGCGATCACGGCCGACATCGATTACCCCGAGCCGAATGCGATCGACCCGATCCTGTTCGGGGTGATCCGCGAGTTGGTGTCCAACGTGGCCCGTCATTCGCAGGCCGGCTCGGCGACGGTGAAACTGACGGTCGACGGCGAGGTCGCCCGCATCGACGTGGCCGATGACGGAATCGGGATAACCGGTGACGCCGCAGCGCGTCGTCTCGCCCAGGGACACATCGGCCTTGCCTCGCACCGGGCGCGGGTCCAAGCCGCCGGCGGCAGTCTGACCATCCTCGAGGAACCCGTCGGCGCGCACCTGCGCGTGGAGCTGCCGCTTCGGCGCCCGGCGGCGACCAGCGGCTCGGTGACGGTGCCGCACGGGACCGATTGGGAGTCTCAACGGTGTTGAACGCCAACCGAAGCCGTCACGCTTAGTCGACGCGCTTCCCGCAGCGACCCGACCGCCAAGGCCCCGCCCATGCCGCGGGCCCCGACGCCGACGGCTATTCGAGCAATCGACGCCGCATCGCCTCGGCGACGGCCGCTCCCCGATCAGAAACTCCAAGTTTCTCGTAAAGGCTGTGCACGTGCGTCTTGATCGTGCTGCGCGCCAAGTGAAGTCGCGACGCGATCTGCGGAACCGAGAGCCCGTCGGCCATCATCGTGATCACCTGGGCCTCACGCTCGGTCAGCAAGGTCGTCGCTCCCCTGCCCCGCCGTTTCACCTCACCAGCCAGCCCGCCGGCTATCCCGGCCGGCAGGTATGAGGCGCCTTCGGCGCATCTGATCACGGCGTTCACGATCTCGTCGCTGTCGGATTCCTTGGTCAAGAATCCCGAGGCGCCCTCGGCCAGAGCCTTGTAGACGACGGGACTGTCATCAAACGCGCTCAGCAGCACCACGCGCGTGGGCAACCTGTCGCGGGCTATCGCGTGGGTGACCTCGAGACCATCCAGCTCGGGCATCTTGTAGTCGAGAAGTGCGACCGCAGGCCGCAGTCGCCGGATGACATCCAGCGCCGCGCGGCCGTCGGCCACCTGGGCGACGACTTCCACTCGCCCGCTGGACTTGAGGGCGCGCACGACCCCTTGACGCATTACCGGGTGATCGTCGGCTACTACGACGGTGACTCGGTCAGCGGAATCTGCCATGCGGTGCTCCAAGCGCTCTCGGCAAAGCTATTCGTCCCGGCCGAGTGCCGGACGGGCACCTCAACATTGTTGCTCCCGTGACAAGCAGGCGCGACGATTTCCCGACACGGGTTACGCAGGTGCAACTGCGCGGCACGTCCGCGAAGCCGTGTTACCACTCAGCTCGACGTGCGCAACTTGGGCACAACAGGATTCACCGCGCCGTCCAACCTGCCGGGTCCGACGGCATGCGTTGAAGTTCGTTGAAAGTTGGGATCGGTAGCAACGCCGCTGAAGTGTTATTCCCCGCAACAGCGATGCCGAGCCGACAGAAACGAACATTCATGAAAATCACAGTGATCGCGGCAGCCGGCCTGGTGGCCGGCATGCTGCTGACAGCAAGCCCGGCGCACGGCGAGGTAACGGCGGCACCACAGGTGAGCGGCGTCCAGCTGCTGCAGCCGGCCCCCCGGCTGGAATCCGACCCCAGGTCGGAGGTGCAAGATCTGCGGCAGCAAATCTCCGACCTGGACGATAGCTGGGACAGCCTCACGCCGCAGCAGCGTCAGCAGCGCATAGCCCAGTTACAGCAGCAGGTCACCGTCGTGGACCGGGACACCCGTAATCTGCCTCCGGATCAGCAGCCGGAGGTGCAAGCGATGCTGAGCATGGCCATTGTCAAGCTGGTCGATCTGGTCATGAAGGCTCAGCCTCCGGGTAGCCCCTGCTATTTCCCGTGATGCTTGCCCGGGCTGTAGCGCCGCCCGTCCGACAGATAGTCAACAACGAAATCTGTTGTGCGCCAGTGCCACTCACTCCAACGGCGCACCATGTAATGGCCTGCCCCGTGGATTCCCACCCACTGGGCATTTACCCCGCGGCGGCGGGCTCGAGCGGCCTGAGTACGCGAACTGCGCGGGTCGGTCCACGTGTCGGCGGTGCCGTGCAGGACCAGGAGCCGGGTCCGCGCAGGGATCACGTCCCCGTCACCGTCAATCCACCACGGCGCCAGCGCCACCACTGCCCCGACGTCACCTCGACCGGACAGCTGCGCGGCAACGCGGCCGCCCATCGAATGGCCCACCAACACCACGTGTTGGGGTGCAAGCCGCTGTCGCACATCGTCGAGCGCCGCCAAGCCGTCGCGAACGGCATCCAGACGCGGACTGTTCCAGCCGCGCCGGCGGTACTGAACGCGTCGCACCTGCACGTCGCGCCCCAGCCGACGCCGCAATGCCCGGGTGAGGAACATCATCCTCAGGTTGGCCGGCTGCCACCACCTGGATGCGTCGTCGCTGCGGACCTTGCCACCCGGCAGCACGAGAACACAGGCACGCGCGGCGCGACGATGTGGGGGCACATCTGTCATTCGGAGCCGAGGGCGGCGGCGGACTGCGACGTCCCTGCGTTTGTTCTCAGGTCTGTTGGTAGGTGCCGTAGATGACCGCCCGTGCGATCGCGTGCTGGAACAGATTGAAACCGAGAAACGCCGGGCTGGCGTCTTCGCTCAAGTCCAGTTCCTCGACGTCCACCGCGTGCACCGCCACGTAGTAGCGGTGCACACCGTGTCCGGGCGGCGGCGCGGCGCCGACATAGCGGCGCATACCGGCGTCGTTGACCAGCGTCAGTGCGCCGCCGGGCAGCTCTCGGCCGTCGCCGGCGTCTTCGGGCAGTTCGGTCACCTCGGCCGGCAGGTTGGCCACCGCCCAGTGCCAGAACCCGGACAGCGTCGGGGCGTCGGGGTCATAGACGGTGACCGCGAAGCTGCGCGTCTCCGGCGGAAAGCCCGACCAGCTCAGTTGCGGGCTGGCGTCCTGTCCGCCCGCGCCCATGATCCCGCTGACCTGTGCGGTGCGCAGTGGCTGGCCGTTGGTCACCGAGGCCGAGGTCAGGCTGAAAGAAGCCAGCTCTGGGAGTGCGGCATACGGGTCGGGTGGTGTTGTCATGCTCGGTCCTTCCGGGTTGTCGGCTCACTCAACATCAGCAGTGGGTCAGGATCAGCAGTGGGTCAGGAAGTGTGTCAGCACCTCGGTGCCGAACTTCAGCGCATCCACGGGTACCCGCTCATCGACACCGTGGAACAACGAGGTGAAGTCCAGATCGGGCGGCAACCGCAGCGGGCTGAAACCGAAGCAACGAATCCCCAAGCGCGCGAAGGCCTTTGCGTCCGTACCGCCGGACAGCATGTAAGGCACTATCCGGCCGTCGGGATCGACGGCCAGCACCGCGGCGTTCATGGCATCGACCAGATCGCCGTCGAAGCTGGTCTGATACGACGGCAGGTCCCGGATCCACTCCCGGGTGACGTCCGGCCCGATCAGCTCGTCCACCTCGGCTTCGAACGCCGCCTGCCGGCCGGGCAGTACCCGGCAGTCCACCACCGCCTCCGCGGTCGCGGGGACGACGTTGGCCTTGTACCCGGCCTTGAGCATGGTGGGGTTGGCGGTGTCGTGCAGGACCGCCTTGAGCATGCGGGCCATCGGGCCGAGTTTGTCGATCGCCCCGTCCAGGTCCGGCGAATCGGTGTCGAAGGTGAGGCCGGTCTCCTCGCTGACGGCGGCCAGGAACTCGGCCACGGTGTCGGTGCACACCAGCGGGAATTGGTGCCGGCCCAGCCGGGCGACGGCTTCGGCGACGGCGGTGACCGCGTTGTGGTCGTGCACCATCGAGCCGTGCCCGGCGCGGCCGCGTGCCGTCAGGCGCATCCATTGGATGCCCTTCTCGGCCGTCTCGATCAGATACAGGCGGCGGTCACCGCCGTCGCGGCCCGGCACGGTCAACGAAAACCCGCCGACTTCACCGATCGCCTCGCTGACACCGTCGAACAGATCGGGGCGGTTGTCCACCAGCCATTGCGCACCATACTTGCCGCCGTGCTCCTCGTCGGCCACGAACGCGAAGACCAGGTCCCGCGGCGGCACGATGCCGGCGCGCCGGAAATGCCGGGCGACCACGATCATCATGCCGATCATGTCCTTCATGTCGACCGCGCCGCGGCCCCACACATAACCGTCTTCGATCGCACCGGAAAACGGGTGCACACTCCAATCGGCCGGTTCGGCCGGCACCACGTCCAGATGCCCGTGGATGAGCAACGCGCCCCGGGAACCGGCGTGGCCTTTGGGGCCGGCCAGCCGGGCGAACACGTTGCCGCGGCCGGGCGCACCGGACTCCACGTATTCCGGCTGGTAGCCGGCCTCGGCGAGCTGTTCGGCCACCCAGCGCGCGCACTCGGCCTCGCCTTTGGTGGTTTCCGGGTCCCCGGTGTTGGTGGTGTCGAACCGGATCAACCTGCTGACAACCTCGGCAACGTCATCGCCCGCACTTGTCACAGTCACCTTTCCTACCACTCTCGGGCACTCCGGGCCGCTTCTGAGTGCCCCGCCCATCCGGATCCTCCGGCCGAAGGCGCGAGCCCGGTTGGGCTGAGGCGAGCCGATCGGATAGCCTTAGCTGCCAACTCATGCGAGTGGTTTTGTCCGAGTGGCGGAATGGCAGACGCGCTAGCTTGAGGTGCTAGTGCCCTACTAATGGGCGTGGGGGTTCAAGTCCCCCCTCGGACACAATTTGTTAGCTACAATCATGGAAACCCGCTATGCACTCGATCAGAGCGGGATTTCTGCATTTGCTGGCATCGTTTGGGCATCGCGTTGATATCCTCAATCTGTCGTACGGTGAACGGCGAATATCCCATTGCGGCGCTATGCCGTGGGGTGTCACCGCGGTGCTCGTGCAAAGCGAGCACACGACGACCGCGGAAGAGCATGACGCATTCAGCGGGCTCGCGTCTCTTTCAGCCGGTGAGTCTTGCGGGGCGGCTGTTAGCTACGGGGCGCGCGGCCCGGGTCGGGTGGGCGTGTCGCGGGTGCACACGGAGGTGCTGCCGTCGCCATATAGCTGACCACGAACGCCAGCTGCACCAAAGTCCCACTGGGGCGGCAAACACCTTCCGCCGCAACGCCTTCGGATGCAGCTTAGACGGAAGGCGACCAGCCACCATGACATCGGCCGTCTCGGCGTCGCCAGCACCGCGGACGAATCGGTGTACCTGCCCGTTGCCACCTCACCTCCGGCTTGCGCAGGTCAATCTCTCAGGTCCTCGTTGGCGCACCTCAGTAGTGACATGTACAAATCACGGGTCAATGAGTGTACAGTTCACGGTGTGGATGTATCCGTGACCGAGTTGCGCGCGCACCTCAGCGATTGGCTCGATCGAGCTCGGGCTGGTGTTGAGGTCGTCATCACCGACCGCGGGATTCCGGTCGCGCGACTCGCTGCGCTGGACAGCGCAGGCACCTTGGAGCGTCTCACGGCCGAAGGCGTGATTGGCAAGGCCACCGGGCAGCGGCCCGTCGCTGCGGGTCGGTCCGGGCCCCGACCGCGGCGGCCGGTGTCTGACCGGGTCAGCGACCAGCGGCGCTGACCGGTGTCGCTCGTCTACTTCGACGCCAGCGCCTTCGTCAAACTTCTCACCACCGAGAAAGGGAGCTCGCTGGCTTCCGCGCTATGGGATGGCTGCGATGCCGCATTGTCCAGCCGCCTGGCCTATCCCGAAGTCCGCGCCGCACTCGCCGCAGCGACCCGCAATCACGACCTGACCGAATCCGAGCTCGCCAGAACCGAGCGTGACTGGGAGGACTTCTGGGCCGCCACCCGCCCAGTCGAACTCACCATGAAGGTTGAACAGCACGCCGGCCGCCTCGCCCGAGCCCATGCCCTGCGCGGAGCCGACGCTGTTCACCTGGCCAGCGCGTTGGCAGTCGGCGACCCCGGCCTGATAGTCGCCGTTTGGGATCGGCGCCTGCACACCGGAGCCCAAGCCACCGGATGCCGAGTCGCCCCCGCCCAACTCGACGCCTGATCCAACCGCTCGACATCAGCGTGGAACAACCCCGATTCGCCAGGTCAGGACCCGTGTCGCAGATGGCCAAGTCCCCTCGCACACAACACCGGCAACACGACTCAAGTCGGCCGTCACCTTGTCTCGTCGCTGATGGAGATCGTACTCAAGACGAAGACCCAGGCCCGCGCACACCTGGGCGCGGTTGTCGAGTATGCCTACGGACGTGCTCATCATGGGTCCGGTCGAGGCGGAATGACCTTCCTGGCCAACGCATTAAGGCATGCCGCCGTCCGTAGTGGCCGCAGCATGCACACGAACAGGCCGACAAACTGTTCAAAGCCTCGCGCGGAGGGCGAAAATGCGTGACATCCCGGGAAATGGTGTTATCTCGCAACGCCCATGGACTTTTCGCACGGCGTCAGCCTCGCCGTCCGGCCCGTTCGGCGAACGCGTCGAGCGCGGCAAGCACTTCAGGAGAACGCCACACGCGGTTGCGGGGCCCGCTGGTCGTCTCGACGAGGATTCCCGCCTCGGTGAGCGGGTTGAGGTAGCGGTGAGCGTTGGTGGACTCGATGCCCAGCTCCTGCGCGAGTAGCGCAGCGTTGACGACCGGGCGGCGGGCCAACAAGTCAGCGACCTTCCACACCGCCGAGTCGGACCGCGCGGTGATCACGTCGTTCCATGCCTCCCGGATATCGCGAAGGTCGCTGACCAGTTGACGCCCGTTGGCGATAGCCAGGATGCTGGCCTGTGAGAAGCGCTCGACAATCGGCGCGGCGGCACCGTCGCGGTAGGTAGTCAGCGCGACGAAGTATGCGTCCGTGTCGGCCAGCAGCCCAGCCGAGACCGGCACCGTCACCTGGCGGGTCAGGCCTTTGTTGCGCAGCAGGGCTTGCACCAGCGCACGGCCCGTGCGGCCGTTTCCGTCGGTGAAGGGGTGAATGGTCTCGAACTGTGCATGGGCCACCGCGATCTGCGGCAGCGCGGGAACGTCGGCGCGCTGCGCGAAGGCGATCAAGTCGTCAATCGCGCCGGGGACCAGCTCGCGGCGCGGGCCGACGAATGTCGCACCGATGGGGGTGGAGCCACCGCCGATCCACACTGGCTCGGTGCGGAATTCGCCTGGCGTATGGCGTGGCTCGTTGGCCATCAACGCGCGGTGCATCGCCAGGATGGCGTCGGCGTCAACGGTGCCGGACAGGGCGACCGCTGCTTGCATCGCAGCGGTGTTGGCGACGATCATCTCGGCGTTGCGCTTGGCCTTGCCACCGGGCAGCTCTGCCTCGGCGATAGCGCGGGCTGATGCGGTCAGGTTCTCGATCTGCGAGCTTGCGGCGGACTCTGACCGCAGCAACACGGCGGCAAACGGTGCGATTTCGCCTCCGAGTTCAGCGTCGAAGCGCGTGATCTCGTTGCTGGCGGATTCGGCTTCTGCGAGCACGGACGGCGGCAGTTCCAGGACCAGCTCGGCAATGTTGGCCGGCACAGCAGGGTGGTAGGTGCCGTACTTCAGCAGCGCGGCGCTCGCGTACCGCATCCCCTGTGGTGCCCAACGTACGTCCTCGTAGGTGATGGGGCGAAGTGACGTCATTGCTTCAGCCTAACCTCACTTATGTGGCTAAATGAAGTTAATAGCTCCCGTCGACTTCACATGATGCGGGACTGTCCGGACCCGGGCGACGGGTTGCCGGCAAGCCGCGCTCAGCGGGTGCTGTCGTCACCGCCACGGTCGGCCGATACCGCCGATTCCTCTGATTCCTCGGCCACCTCCCCCTCGGCATCGTCGAACGACTCATCGACGCCAGCCTCGTCATCCGGGTAGTCGACCGCCTCCTGGTCTTCGGGTTCTTCGTCGGCCTCATCGCGGTCTTGGCCGCCCGCGTCCCGGTGCTGACGTTCCCTGATGGCGTCGACGATCAGCAGGATCACGCCCAGCACGCTGGCGCCGATACACACCCACGCCACCAGCACGTTGCTGGTGACCACCGCGAACACCAGCGCAACGAGCCCAATCAGGGCCAATACCAGGGCAATGATCAGCATGGGTCATCCTCCAGCCGGCGAGCAGCAACTAAACGTACCAAGCTTGCAGCACCGGCCGTGCCGCCCGGCGAGTGTGCGGCCCGTGTCGAGCTAGTTGTTACCCCGGTTGAACTGGTCGAAACCGCCGGCATCGGCGCTGGAATCGACCGGAGCCGCCGATCCACGCTGACCGAGCTCTTCGAGCTGGGACTCCAGGTAGGTCTTGAGACGGGTGCGGTACTCGCGCTCGAACGTGCGCAGCTGCTCGAGGCGGCCTTCCAGCACGGTGCGCTGCTGGTTGATGGTCCCCATGATCTCGGAATGCTTGCGTTCGGCGTCGGCCTGCAGGGCGTCGGCCTTCTCCTGGGCCTGCCGCAGCTGGGCCTCGGACCGGGCCTGGGCATCGGCAAGCATTGCGTCGGCGCGCTGCCGGGCGTCGGCGACGGTGGTCTCGGCGGTGTGCCGGGCCTCGCTGACGATCTGCTCAGCGTTGGCGCGAGCATCGGCCAGCATCTTGTCCGACTCGGCCTTGGCGGTGGCGGTGAGGCGGTCGGCGGTGTCTTGGGCCAGGCTCAGCACCCGGGCCGCCTTGAGGGCTTGCTCCTCGTTGGTTCCCGTCGGAGCGGGCCTGACCGGCTCGGGTTCGGGTTCGTAGACCGGGATGGCCTGCGTGGGCGCGGCGGTCACGCCGGCACCGGCGCCGCCGGAGGCCAGCTCGGCATCCAGCTCGGCGATCCGCTGGCGCAGGTCGGAATTCTCTTCGATGAGCCGGGTCAGTTCGTTTTCCACCAGGTCAAGGAAGGCGTCAACCTCGTCTTCGTTGTACCCGCGCTTGCCGATAGGCGGCTTACTGAACGCCACATTGTGGACATCGGCAGGTGTAAGCGGCATTGTTTGTCCCCTCGAGTTCCTGGACGGTCAAACGATCTGGAAAGTGTAGAACGGAGTGGTAGCCGTCGTGCAACTACCGTCCATCCTGTCACACCAGACTCGGCGGTTGCCGATTGGACTAATAAATAAGGGCCAATTTCAATCTCTGAGGCAAATAAATCACATTTCTTAGATTTGAAAATCCCGTGCCGAAACTTGTCGCCGAATCGTGGCCGAACCGTCGCCCAACTATGTCCGGGCAATGAGTGCACGGCTCAGGCCGCAGCGCCGAACGCCAGCTGCATTCCGATGAACGCCACCAGCAGCAGCACCATGATGGACAGGTCGAAGCGCACCGCGCCGATGGTGAGTTGCGGGATCAGCCGGCGCAGCAGCTTCACCGGTGGATCCGTGATCGACATGATGATCTCGAGGATCACCACCGTCAGCCCGGTCGGGCGCCAGTCGCGGCTGAACGAGCGGATGAACTCGACGACGACCCGCGCGATCAGCAGCAGCCAGAAGATGAACAGCGCAAACCCAAGGATCTGAAAAAACAGCACCAACGAGAGCCCGACCTTACCGACGAGGATGTGAATGTGCCGTCCGTGAGGCCGGCAAGCGCAAGCCTACCGACTCGGCCGACGGACACACATGTGGTGCGATCGCCGGCGGCCGGGCCGGGCCGCAACCAGCCCGGCGGGCTCAGCTGCCACCCACCGGGCTGCGCATCGCCAGATGCGGCTATTGGTAAGCGTAGAAACCGGTTTCGGCGATCCGGCGACGCTCCTCCGGGGTCACGTCGACGTCCGCGGGTGACAACAGGAACACCTTCGTGGCGACTTTGTCGAACGAGCCGCGCAACGCGAAGGCCAAACCCGCCGCGAAGTCGACGAGCCGTTTGGCGTCGGCGTTGTCCATCGACACCAGGTCCATGATGACGGGCGTGCCGTCGCGGAACCGCTCACCGATAGTGCGCGCCTCGCCGTAGTCCTTGGGCCGCAGCGTGGTGATCTTGGACAGTGGGTGGCCGTCTTCGAACATCATCGCCATCCGGCGCGGGTCCATCGCCAGCGCGCCGCGAGTGGAGTTGCGCAGCCATGAGCCGAAGCGCGGCCGTGCCATGTCGGGACGGTCGAACTCACGGGGCGGGAATCGCGGTTCGTCGGGGTACCCGCCGCGATAGCTGCTGGGCGGCGGATAGTCGGCCGGCTCGCCGCGCAAGTCGCCACGCGGGTCGCGACGGGGGTCGCGGGGGTCGCGGGGATCCTCGTAGTCGCGTCCTTCATAACGGCCGTAATCGTCTTCGAATCGGGGCCGCGAATAACCGCGTGAGGGCGCGCGGTCGTCGTAATACTCGTCGTCGTATTCCTCCATCGGAGCCATACCGAAGTAGGCCTTGACCTTGTGCAGTGTGCTCATCGCTTGACCCCTTCTAGCCCTGGGTTACCTGTTGTCTGTGATGAAGGTGTGACTACAGTGACTATTCACGGTGACCGTAACCGCCGCGGACCCAATAGCGCGGTACCGACACGCACACACGTCGAACCATGTTTGACGGCAGTTTCGAAATCAGCTGACATGCCGGCGGACAGCCCGACCGCCCCGGGGAACGACTCGCGCACCCTGTTGTGCTCGGATTGCAGCCGGTCAAACGCCTCGTCCGGATCCCAGTCCAGGGGTGGGATGCCCATCAAACCGACCAGTTCCAGGCCCGGTGCCTCATCCACTTGCGCGCAGATCCGATCCACCGCTCCGGGCGCGGTGATGTCCACACCGCCGCGTGACACGTCGCCGTCGAGGCTCACCTGGACGTAAACCCGCAACGGATGGTCGCGACGGCGCTCGGCCAGCGCCGCGGTGACGGCGCGATCCAGCGCCGTCACCAACCGCGGGCTGTCGACCGAATGAGCCGTGTGCGCCCACCGCGCCAGCGAACGCACTTTGTTGCGCTGGATTCGTCCCACCATGTGCCAGCCGATGCTGCCATGCCCGGCCCTTGGCGGTGCCGCCAACAGCCGAGCCACTTCGACCGCCTTGGCCGCAGCTTCCTGTTCGCGAGATTCACCAACGGCGCGGCAACCCAATCGGCACAAAATCACAACATCGGTTGCTGGAAAGAATTTGGTAATTGGCAGAAGTTCAATTTCGCCGACATTACGACCGGCCGCCTCGGCCGCGGCCGCGAGCCGGGACCGCACCGCGGCCAACGCGTGCGTCAATTCCGATTGACGGTCTGCCTGCTCCGAAAGGTCCACCACCATCGCGGTCATTCCATCCACACCACCGACGCCAGCCGCCCGGTGGGGGCGCCGCGTCGATGGCTGAACAACGTCGGGTCGGCCACCGTGCACCGGGGGTCGACGTCGATCGACGTAATGCCCAAACCTCTTAGCTGGCAAGCGATTCCGGCGCGAAGATCGAGTGCGGGCGTTCCGGCCGACGTGGTGGTGCGGCTGCCCGGCAACGCCGCCTCGACCTCGTCGGCCATGCCGGCGGGCACTTCGTAATTGCGGCCACTGGCCGCCGGGCCCAACAGCGCCGAAATGTCGCCGGCCCGGGCACCCAGGTCGAGCATCGCCTCCACCGCTCGGGCCACCACCCCGTGCTGTGCACCAACCCGGCCGGCATGAACCGCCGCGATGACACCGGCACGCGCATCGGCCAGCAACACCGGCACGCAGTCGGCCGACAACACCGCCAGCGCCAGTCCGCGGGTGCCGGTCACCAATCCGTCGGTGCCCACCCTGCCGCCGACGGCGGCGCTCTGCGGCCCGTCGACCATCGCGATCCGGTCACCGTGGACCTGATTCATCCACACCACCCGCTCGCCGGGCAGCCCGATGGCGGCGGCCAGCCGGGCCCGGTTGGCCGCCACCGCGGCCGGGTCGTCACCGACATGGTCGCCGAGGTTGAAGGTGTCGAACGGTGCCTTGGACACACCGCCCGCCCGGGTGGTGATCACCCGGCGGATGCGAACGCTCACCTTCCCAGTATCCGAAACCCGTTGCCCGCCAGGTTGCACCAATGTCGCGCCGCAGCCGGTTTGTCGCGCACTGGCAAGCAAATCGAGATCCTCAGCGGCGCATGAAGGGCGGCACATCGACGTCGTCGTCATCGCCGCCGATGCTCAGGGTCGCGCCGTTGGTGTGCAGTGGCACGCTGACGGCGTCGACCGGCTCGAACAGCGTGGAGGTGAGCTTGCCGGCCCGGGCCGACTCGATGCGGTGTGCGCCGCCCGTCTCGGCCACCCCGGGAGGCTTGCGGCTGGCACCGCCGGCCTCGAAGCCCGCTGCGATCACCGTTACCCGTACCTCGTCGCCGAGTGAGTCGTCGATGACGGTGCCGAAGATGATGTTGGCGTCGGGGTGAGCGGCGTCCTGCACCAGCGAGGCCGCCTCGTTGATTTCGAACAGGCCCAGGTCGCTGCCGCCCGCGATGGACATCAGCACGCCCTGCGCGCCCTCCATCGAGGCTTCCAGCAGCGGCGAGTTGATGGCAATCTCGGCGGCCTTCAGCGACCGGCCCTCACCGCGGGCCGAGCCGATGCCCATCAGCGCGGTGCCGGCGCCGGACATGATTCCCTTGACGTCGGCGAAGTCGACGTTGATCAGACCCGGCGTGGTGATCAGGTCGGTGATCCCCTGCACGCCGTTGAGCAGCACCTCGTCGGCGCTGCGGAAGGCGTCCATCAGCGACACCGCGGCGTCGCCCATCTGCAGCAGCCGGTCGTTGGGGATGACGATCAGGGTGTCGCAGCTTTCCCGCAGTGCCGAGATGCCGTTTTCGGCCTGGTTGCTGCGCCGCTTGCCCTCGAAGGAGAACGGCCGGGTGACCACGCCGACGGTCAACGCCCCAAGTTTGCGGGCGATGCTGGCCACGACGGGTGCCCCACCGGTTCCGGTGCCGCCGCCCTCACCGGCGGTGACGAAGACCATGTCGGCGCCGCGGAGCAGCTCCTCGATCTCGTCCTTGGCGTCCTCGGCGGCCTTACGTCCCACCTCCGGGTCGGCGCCGGCGCCCAGCCCACGGGTCGAGTCGCGGCCCACGTCGAGCTTGACGTCGGCATCGCTCATCAACAACGCCTGCGCATCGGTGTTGATCGCGATGAACTCCACGCCCTTGAGTCCCTGCTCGATCATCCGGTTGACGGCGTTGACGCCGCCGCCGCCGATGCCCACGACTTTGATGACGGCCAGGTAGTTATGCGGGGGGGTCATCATTCGTCTTCCTCCCTGAAGGGAAACTCGGTTCCTCCTGCGGTGTGTCTGCTTGCAAAACTCTCAACCTCAACCATAGATTTAGAGTTATGTCAAGTACCTCCGCGTAACCAGAACCGTATGGGTACGACGGGTGCTAACGGTGCAGGCGCGCCGACGCGTCACCCGCAAATTTTTTGTGGGCCGGCTCGCTGAGCCCCACGTCATTTCACGGTCGGCAGGTCCGGGCTGGACACGTCATAGGTCCGCCCGGGCTGAGTCAACAACGCCGCCAGCTTCTCGGCCTTCTCCTCGGCACGGTCGGTGGTCCCCCAGATCACCACTCGCCCGTCGGCCAGCGTGAGGGTGATCGAGGACACCGAGGGCGCCGCGATCCTGCCCACCTGGCCTGCGACTTCGGGACGCAGCGCGGTCAGCACCTGCAACGCTGCCAAGGTGGCGGGATCCGTCGGGCCCGGATTGTCCACATCGATATACGGCAGTGCCGGTGGCGGCGGACCGGTCGCGAAATCCACGCCGTCGCGGTCGAACAGGTGCGGCCCGTCGGGGAAGTCCTTGACCACCAACGGGACCCGCTCCACGATGGTGATCCGCAACGCCGACGGGTACTGCCGCTGTACCCGGGCGCTGGCCACGCGCCGGATCGCCGCCACCCGGTCGGCGACCTGACTGGTATTGATCTGCAGCAGCGGCGTACCTGGGCGCACCTGGGCGGCGTCGAGAACCTCCTCGCGGGTCACCGCGCCCACCCCGACGACGACGATGTTGCGCGCCGACATCGCGGGCGTGAAATACAGGATCAGCGCCAGCCCCACCCCGACGACGAGTAACACCACGGTGGCCAGCAGCATCTTCAATCCCTGAACAACGCCGCGCGCAACGGGTTTGGGCTCTTTGACGACGTGCCCGCGGGCCCGTCGTTTGGCCTCGCGGCGGGCTTGCTCGATGGCGACGGCGCGAGCCTGGGCGGCACGGCGCTCGGCACGTTCGCGCCGGGCCCGGCGGCGCGGGCCCTCGAATTCGTCGTCGGCTGCCGACTGCTGCGCGCCCGGCGCCTCGGTGGTGAGTGGCTCGGTGACCGCTTCGGCACCGACGTCTGCCGAGACGCCGGCGACGACGTCGATCGGGCTGGCGTCGACCGGGCTGCCCTCGTCGGGTTGGGTCACTGCAGAACTCCCGGCCGGCCGGGCGCACCGCGGTTGGCGTGTACCCGCAGGGTGGACACGATCTCCGGACCCAGCAGGGTGACGTCTCCGGCGCCCATGGTGACGATGACGTCACCGGGGCCCGCTGCGGCGGCAACCTCGCCGGCCACCGCCGAGAAATCCTGAAGGTAGCGCACCGGTACGCTCACATGCTCGGCGACGCTGGCTCCGCTGACGCCGGCGAGCGGTTGTTCGCGGGCGCCGTAGACGTCGAGCACGAACACCGCGTCGGCGGCACTGAGGGCGCGACCGAACTCGACGGCGAAAGCCTTGGTGCGCGAGTACAAATGCGGCTGGAAGACGACCAGCAGCCGACCGGTGCCCCCGTGCTGGACGACCGAGCGCACGGCCGCCAGCGTGGCGCCGATCTCGGTCGGGTGGTGGGCATAATCGTCGAACACCCGTATCGATCCCACCGTGCCGACCAGCTCGAATCGACGGCGTACTCCCTCGAATCCGGCCAGGCCCTCGAGCACCTCGTCGATCGCGGCGTCCACCTCGATCGCCGCCAGCAGTGCACCCAGCGCGTTGAGCGCCATGTGCCGTCCGGGCAGTGCGAGCCGCATCACCCGCGGGTGCCGTTCGCCGGCCAACCGGACATGCGCCACCGCTTCGGTGCCCCGCTGCTCCCAGGACAGCAGTGTCGCGGCCAACGGCGCGCCGGCGGTTTCGGCCGACCCGTAGCGCAGCACCCGGATTCCCAGCTCAGCGGAGCGCCGGGCCAGTGCGGCCGCGCCCGGGTCGTCGGTGCACACCACCAGCGCGCCACCGGGCGCCAGGCGCTCCACGAACGCGTCGAACACCCCCACATAAGCCTCGGTGCTGCCGTAGAAGTCCAGGTGGTCGGACTCGATGTTGGTGACCACGGCGACGTTGGGCGTGTACTCCAGCAGCGAACCGTCGCTTTCGTCGGCTTCGGCGACAAAGCAGTCTCCGCTGCCGTGATGGGCGTTGGTGCCGGCCTCGCCCAGTTCGCCGCCCACCGCGAACGAGGGGTCGCGCCCGCAGTGCTGCAGCGCGACGATCAGCATTGACGTCGTGGTGGTCTTGCCGTGCGTTCCGGTGACCATCAGCGTGGTGCGACCGGCCATCAGCTTGGCCAGCACGACCGGTCGCAGCAATACCGGGATGCCGCGGCGCCGGGCTTCGACCAGTTCGGGATTGGTCTTGGGGATGGCGGCGCGAGTGGTGATGACGGCGGTGACGCCACCGGGCAGCAGG
The DNA here is from genome assembly GCF_900566075.1 of Mycobacterium pseudokansasii. Classification (NCBI taxonomy): domain Bacteria; kingdom Bacillati; phylum Actinomycetota; class Actinomycetes; order Mycobacteriales; family Mycobacteriaceae; genus Mycobacterium; species Mycobacterium pseudokansasii. Next base: position 3,664,691 of record NZ_UPHU01000001.1, read on the forward strand.
TCCAGCGACGCCGCGTCGTGCCCGATCCGGATCAGCGCGCCGCGCGCCCGCAACGCGTGCAGACCGCGTGACTCCTTGGCGTCCGAGCCCGACACCAGGCCGCCGCGGTCCAGCAGGATGCGGGCAATGCCCGACATCCCAGCCCCGCCGATGCCGACCATGTGGACCCGCTGCAGTTCGGGCGGCAACTGCTTGGTGTTCACTTGGCTCTCCCGGAGGCGCTCCCGGAGCGAGCCCGCCGTGCGATGTCCAGCGCCGCCTGCGCCACCTGCCGGGCCGCATCACGGTGTCCCACCTGCGCGGCGGCGGCCGTCATCGCCGCCAGCCGGGGCGGATCGGTAAGCAGCCCGGCGACTTCGCGAGCCACCAGGGCCGGGGTGAGGTCGGCGTCGGCGACCACCATGCCGCCGCCGGCGTTGACCACCGGCAGCGCATTGAGCCGCTGCTCGCCGTTGCCGATCGGCAGCGGCACATAGATGGCGGGCAGCCCGACGGCGGACACCTCGGCGACCGTCATCGCCCCGGAGCGGCAGATAACCAGGTCGGCGGCGGCGTAGGCCAGATCCATCCGGTCCAGATAGGGCACCGCGACATAGGGCGGGTCACCGGCGCCGGGCGTGCGCAGCTCCAAGACGTTCTTGGGGCCGGGGGCATGCAAGACGGAAACACCCGCGGCGGCCAGGTCGGCCGCGGCCGCTGACACCGCCCGGTTGAGTGAGACCGCGCCCTGCGAACCGCCGAACACCAGCAGCACCCGGGCGTCGTCGGCGAAGCCGAAATGCGCCCGGGCCTCGGCGCGCAGCGCCGCGCGGTCCAGGCCGGTGATGGCCTGCCGGACCGGAACCCCGACCACCTCGGCGCGGCGCAGCCCGCAATCCGGCACCGCCGACAGCACCCGGTCGGCGCTGCGGGCACCCACCCGGTTGGCCAACCCGGCCCTGGCGTTGGCCTCGTGGATCACCACCGGGACACGGCGGCCGCGCCCGCGCATGCCGGGGATACCCCGCGCGGCCAGATAGGCGGGCAGCGCGACATACCCACCGAAACCGACCACGACGTCGGCGTCGACCGCGTCGAGCACCGCCCGGGTCTCCGCGACGGCACGCCACACCCGCGGCGGCAGCCGGGCCAGGTCACCACTGGGTTTGCGCGGCAACGGCACCGGAGTGATCAGCTCCAGGTGATAGCCGCGCGCGGGCACCAACGTCGTCTCCAGCCCGCGGGGGGTGCCCAACGCGGTGATCCGGACATTCGGCTGCAGAGCGCTGAGTGCATCGGCGACGGCCATCGCGGGCTCCACATGGCCGGCGGTGCCGCCGCCGGCGAGCACGATCGACAGCGAAGGACCGTAGTCGGTCACCCTCTGCCCACCGGCCGGCTCCCTGACCGAGTCGTTCACCCGTAACGCTGACCTTCCAATGCCCGAACCCGACCTGCCTGACGCTGGCCGGCGTAGCGCTGACCCGCTCTATGATGCTCCCCCGCAAGCGGGTGGTGCCCCCGCCCCGGCGCGCGCGCGGTACCCGCGGACCGGCGAACCGGCCGATCGGCACGGCGCGGCAACGCCGGCCGCGGTGGCTCGCCCGCCTTGCGAATCGCCTTGGGCGTCTTCCGGCCAGCCGGCTGTTTGGCCGGCTGCGGGTGCGCGCGCTTGCGGTCGCGAAACGCCTCGAGGCGGGTCGGCATGTAGGGCTTGGGTAGCGGTAGCCGCAGCAGTCGGTTCACTGTATCGTCGCGACCCGCGCGCAGCGCGGCCACCGCCTCGGGTTCATGCCGCGCCGCGTTGGCGATGACGCCGATCATCGACAAGGTGGTGGCCGTCGAGGTGCCACCGGCCGAGATCAGCGGCAGCTGCAGCCCGGTGACCGGCAGCAGCCCGATCACGTAACCGATGTTGATGAACGCCTGTCCCAGCACCCACAACGTGACGGTGGCGGTCAACAGCCGCAGAAACGGGTCGGCCGACCGGCGAGCGATCCGCATGCCGGTATAGGCGAACAGCCCGAACAGTCCCAGCAGCCCGAGCGCGCCGATGAAGCCGAGCTCCTCCCCGATGATCGCGAAGATGAAGTCGTTGTGGGCGTTGGGCAGATAGTTCCACTTGGCCACACCCTGGCCCAGGCCGTCGCCGAAGATTCCACCGTGAGCCAGCGCGAACTTGGCCTGCCGGGCCTGGTAGCCCGAGTCCATCGGGTCGTTGTCGGGATCGAGCCACGACCGCACCCGGTCGGATCGGTAACCCGCGGTCATCGCCAGGATCGCCGCAGAGATGACGACCGCTGCCAGTGAGCTGGCGAAAACGCGCAGCGGCAACCCCGCATACCACAGCAGCCCGAGCAGGATGATGCCCATCGACACCGTCTGTCCCAGGTCGGGCTGGGCCACGATCAAGGCCAGCGCCACGACCGCGGCCGGCACCAGCGGAATCAGCATTTCCCGCAGCGACGCGTGCTCCATCCGCCGGGCCGCCAGCAGATGCGCACCCCAGACCGCGAACGCCATCTTGGTCAGCTCCGACGGCTGCATCGAAAAGCCCGCCACCACGAACCAGCCGCGGGAACCGTTGGCTTCTTTGCCGATTCCCGGAATCAGCACCAGCACCAACAACACGATGGTGAACGCGAAGGCGGAGAAGGCGACGCGGCGAAGGAACTGCACCGACATGCGTAACCCGACGTAGCAGCCGGCGAGACCGACGATGGTCCACAAAACCTGCTTGCCGAAGATCACCCATGCCGACCCGTCGTCGTCATAGGACCGCACGCCGGAGGCCGAGAGCACCATGATCAGGCCCAGCGTGGTGAGCAGCGCCGCGACGGCGATGATCAGGTGAAACGAGGTCATGGGCCGGCCCAGCCAAACGCCGAACCGGGTGCGCGGGCCGGCATCCTCGGGCTTTGCCCGGGATTTGTCGCCGGACTTCTCGCCCGACTTCTCGCGGGACTTCTCGCCGGTCTGCGCGCCCGGCTGCTTGTCGGGCGAAGCCGCAGCGTCGACCTGCTCGTCAGCCTGGGCCGTCTCCTCCGGCTCGGCCGGCTCGGCATTGTCGGCATTGCCGGCGTTGCCCCGGCGCTTCAGCCGGGTGAATGCGCTGCGCACGCTCGGCTACCGGACCGCGGCGCGTACCGCGGCCGCGAACGCGTCGCCCCGGTCGGCGTAACCGTTGAACTGGTCAAACGACGCGCCGGCCGGCGCCAGTAGCACCGTGTCACCGGGTTTGGCCATCTCTTTGGCCGCGGCCACCGCGGCGGTCATCACGCGCGCGCCGAGCGGTTTGACGGAATCGTCAACTTTTGTCACATAAGCATCAGAAGCCACAGCCATATCAGCATCCTCGCCTGTCACAACCTGGACGACGGGGACATCCGGCGCGTGTCGTGATAACGCCTCGGCAACCGCTGCCCGGTCTCGGCCGAAGAGCACCGCGCCGACCAGCCTCGATGCCATGCTCGCCACCTCGGCATCCACGGATGCGCCCTTGAGCAGCCCACCGGCCAGCCAGACCACCCGCGGGTAGGCCAGCACCGATGCCTGCGCGGCGTGCGGATTGGTGGCCTTGGAGTCGTCGACATAGGTAACGCCGTCGACGACCGCCACCACTTCCGAGCGGTGCCGGCCGACCTGAAACGACGCGATCGCGTCCGCGATCGCCGCGGCGGACACCCCGACGGAGCGGGCCAGCGCGGCCGCAGCCAGTGCGTCGAGCACCCCGACCGGGCCCGGTACCGGGATGCAGGCGACCGGCAGCAGCGGCAGGTCGGCGGCGAAAGCGCGGTCAACCAGGTGGCCGTCGCGCACGCCCAGCTCCCCGGCGGCGGGCTCACCGAGCCGGAAACCGGCCCGCACCGGCGCGGGCACGGTGTCCAGCAGTGCCGCGGCTCGGGCGTCATCGAGTCCCACCACTGCCACCCGGCCGGTCAGCACCCGAGCTTTGGCTTCGGTGTAGGCCGCCATCGTGCCGTGCCAGTCCAGGTGATCTTCGGCGATGTTGAGCACCACACCGGCCTCGGGCCGCAGCGACGGCGCCCAGTACAGCTGGAAACTCGACAACTCGACGGCCAGCACGTCGGCCGGCTGGTCAAGCACCTCCAACACCGGGCTGCCGATGTTTCCGCACAGCGCGCTACGGCGGCCGGCGGTGATCAGCATGGCGTGCAGCATCGAGGTCGTGGTGGTCTTGCCGTTGGTGCCGGTCACCACCAGCCAGCGGCGCGGCGGCCCATAGCGGCCCGCCGCATCCAGCCGCCAGGCCAGCTCCACGTCACCCCAGATCGGCACGCCCGCGGCGGCGGCCGCGGCCAGCACGGGCGTCGTCGGTTGGAACCCGGGGCTGGTGACCACCAATGCATACTCGGCGATTTGCGATGCCGCGACCGACGGCTCGACCGTCGCCACACCGCCGTCGGAATAAGGCTGCAGCATCGCCGGATCGTCGTCGCAGACCGTGGGCGCCGCCCCGAAGCGGGTCAGCGCCGCCAGCACGGCGCGCCCGGTCACCCGGCCACCGGCGATCAGCACCGGCGCGCCCGGCGCCAGGGGGGCAAGCACGTCAGGCACCGATCGCAGCCAGATATTCACCGTAGAACAAGGCCACACCCAAACCACAGCTGATGGCGGTGAGCAGCCAGAAACGGATGATCACCGTGGTTTCTGCCCAGCCGACCAACTCAAAATGGTGGTGGAAGGGCGCCATCCGGAATACCCGGCGCCCGGTCGTGCGGAACGTCAGAATCTGCAGCACCACCGAGGTGATCTCGGCAACGAACAGCGAGCCCAGCACCACTGCCAGCAGCTCGGTGCGGCTGGTGACCGAGAGCCCGGCGATGACACCGCCCAATGCCAGGGAACCGGTGTCGCCCATGAAGATCTTCGCGGGCGCCGCGTTCCACCACAAAAAGCCGATGCAGGCGCCGGCGGTCGCGGCGGCGATGAGCGCCAGATCCAGCGGGTCGCGCACGTTATAGCAGCCCAACCCGGGCGCGGTGACGCATGCGTTGCGGTATTGCCAGAAGGTGATCAGCACGTAGGCACCGGTGACCATCGCCATGCAGCCGGCGGCCAGCCCGTCCAGGCCGTCGGTGAAGTTGACCGCGTTCGACCAGGCGCTGACGACGACCACACAAAACAGCACGAACAGCACTGGAATCAGCGTGACCGTGGCGATCTCGCGCACGTAGGACAGCTGCGCGCTGCCCGGCGTGAGGCCGGCCGGATTGCGGAATTGCAGCACCAGCACGGCGAACAGCACGGCGGAGGTGATCTGCCCGACGGTCTTGGCGGTCTTGTTCAGCCCGAGGTTGCGTGACCTGCGGATCTTGATCATGTCGTCGAGGAATCCGACCCCGCCCAGCGCGGTGGCCAGGCCCAGCACCAGCAAACCCGACGCAGAGATGCCTTCGCCGTCGACCGCCAGACCGGCGAGGTGGGTGCCGAAGTAGCCCGCCCAAATGCCGGCCAGAATCGCCACGCCGCCCATCGACGGCGTGCCGCGTTTGCTGTGGTGGCTGGGTGGGCCATCGTCGCGGGTGTGGTGACCGAAACCCTGTTTGGTGAACAGCCGGATCAGCGCCGGGGTGAGCAGGATGGAAACCGCCAGCGCGATGGCGACGGCGATCAGGATTTGTCTCATGGGCGTGCGCTCCCGCCGTTGTCGGCGCCCCCAGCTGCGCCGTCGGCGCCGTCTGAGACCAACGCGTCGGCCAGCGCTCCCAGGCCTGCCGAGTTCGATGCCTTGATCAGGATCACATCCCCGGGTTGGACTTCGGCGCGCAACAGTTCCAGCGCGGCATCGGCGTCGGCGACGTTGACCGCCCCTCTATCAGCCCCGGCTCCCCACGAGCCCCACGCTCCTTCCAGCACCGCAGCGTGGTGCATGGCGCTCACCGACCTCCCGGTTCCCACGACGACGAGTCGAGACACATCTAAACGCACCGCGAGCCGGCCGACGCGGTCATGCTCGGCTACGGCGTCCGCGCCGAGTTCAGCCATCTCCCCCAACACCGCCCAACTGCGCCGTTTGTCGGAGCGGTCGGACCCGGTGCCGGAGCCGCCGTGGGCGATCCAGGCCAGCGCCTGCAGACCGGCCCGCATGGAGTCAGGGTTCGCGTTATAGGCGTCGTCGATGACCGTCACCCCGTCCGCGCGGGTGGTCACCTGCATCCGATGGCGCGACACCGGACCCGCGCCGCCAAGCGCGGTTGCCACCTGATCGAGGGTGGCACCGCATTCCAGCGCGACGGCGGCCGCGCACAACGCATTGCTGACGTGATGGTCGCCGTAGACGCCCAGCCGGACTTCAGCCTGGGTGGCACCGGCGTGCACGGTGAACTGCGGCCTGGCCAGCTCGTCCAGCGACACCGGCCCGGCCCATACATCGCCAGTGCTGCCGCGGCTGACCCGCACCACGCGGGCCGCGGTCACCTCGGCCATCGCCGCCACGGCCGGGTCGTCGACATTGAGAATGACCACCCCGGATCGCGGAACAGCTTGCGGCAGTTCCGATTTCGTTCGTGCTATGGCCTCACGGGAGCCGAATTCGCCCAGGTGCGCGGTTCCGACGTTGAGCACCACCCCGACGGTCGGGGTCGCGATCTCGGCCAGCGCCGCGATGTTGCCGGGGTGGCGGGCCGACATCTCCAGAATCAAGTAGTCGGTGTCGCGGCCGGCGCGCAGCACGGTCCAGGGATGACCCAGCTCGTTGTTGAAGGATCCGGGCGGGGCAACCACCTCACCCAACGGCTGCAGCACCGCGGCCACCAGGTCCTTGGTCGACGTCTTGCCCGACGAACCAGTGATCCCGATGATGGTCAGCCCGCCGGCGACCAGTTCCGCGGCCACCGCCTTGGCCAGTTTCGCCAGCGCGGCCAGGACAGCTGCGCCCGACCCGTCGGCGTCGTGCTCGAGCACTCCGGCCAGCGCGCCCTCGACCGCGGACCGCACCGGCGCCACCACGATGGCCGGAACACCGACCGGCCGAGCGGCCAGCACGGCGACCGCCCCGGCCGCTATCGCCGACTCCGCATAGTCGTGTCCGTCAACATGTGCGCCCGGCAGCGCCAGGAACAATCCGCCGGGGCCGATCGCGCGGGAGTCGAACTCGACGGTCCCGGTGACGCGACGTTGTGCGGCGTCCTGCGGCGAGATATCGGCCAGGGTGCCGCCGACGATGTCGGCGATCTGAGCCACGGTCAGGTCGATCATGGGCGTGTCTGCCCGGATCCGGGAAGCCCGCCGGCCCTGCGCGCGGCCAACGCCTCGGCCAGTTCCACCCGGTCATCGAACGGGCGGACCTCCCCGGCGCCGCGCTGGCCGGTTTCATGGCCCTTGCCGGCGACGAGGACCACGTCCCCGGGGCCGGCCCAGGCGACCGCGTGCCGGATCGCGTCCCTTCGGTCAGCGACCTCGACCACCTCGGCAGTACTGCCGGCTCCCGCGGCCCCGGCCAGGATCTCCCGGCGGATCGCCGCGGGATCCTCACCGCGTGGGTTGTCGTCGGTGACGACGACCAGGTCGGCCAGCTCCGCGGCGACGGCACCCATCGGGGCGCGCTTTCCCGGGTCACGCTCGCCACCGGCGCCGAACACCACCGCCAGCCGACGGTCCGGGCTCGCCAGCGTAGTCAACACCGCCCGCAAGGCCCCGGGCTTGTGCGCGTAGTCGACGAGAGCCAGGAAGTCCTGACCGCGGTCCACCTGTTCCAGGCGTCCGGGGACCCGGGCCTGCCGCAGTCCCGGCGCAGCCTGTTCCGGCGAGACCCCGATACTGTCCAAAATCGCCAGTGCGAGAAGGCAATTGGCGACGTTGTAGCTGCCCGGCAAGCCGATGCGCACCCGGTGCTGGATGCCGGACGGGTCAACGGCGGTGAATTCCTGTCCGGCGGCGCCCATCGGCACCACGTCGACGGCGCACCAGTGCGCGGCCCGATCGCGCGCACTCACGGTGATCGCGGTCTCGGCCCGCTCGGCAATCGCGCGCCCGGCGTCGTCATCGACACACACCACGACGGTGTCGGCGCGCAGCGCCGAGGCCGGGTCGAACAGCAGCGCCTTGGCCTCGAAGTAGTCCTCCATGGTGGGGTGGAAGTCCAGATGGTCACGCGACAAGTTGGTGAAGCCGCCGACGGCAAAGCGGGTACCGTCCACCCGGCCCAGCGCCAGCGCATGGCTGGACACCTCCATGACCACGGTGTCCACGCCGCGTTCTGACATTTCCGCAAGCATCGCCTGTAAGGCGGGCGCCTCCGGTGTCGTGAGCGCACTCGGGATGTCGGCGCCGTCGATGCGGATGCCGATGGTGCCGATCAGCCCGGCGACCCGACCGCCGGCCCGTAAACCGGCGTCCACCAGATAGGTGGTGGTGGTCTTGCCGGACGTCCCGGTGATGCCGACGACCGTGAGCCGCTCGGACGGGCGACCGTACACGGTGGCGGCCAGCCCCCCGAGCACGCTGCGCGGCGCCGGATGCACCAAGACCGGCACGCTCGCCGCATGGGCACCCATCGCGGCGACCCCGTCGGCGTCTGTGAGCACCGCGACCGCCCCCCGCTCGATGGCATCGACGGCATGACGGGCGCCGTGTGTGGTCGAGCCAGGCAAGGCGGCGAACAGGTCACCGGGCCGGACGTCCTGGGCACGCAGTGTCACGCCGGTGACTTGCACATCCCGGAAGGTTTCGGGGTAATCCGCGGTGCCGTCTGGTACCGCGCCGGTCTGTGCCGCCAGCACAGCCAGCTTCACCCCTGCGACGGCACGAGGGCGTAGCCCAGTGGGCATCGATTCCGCCATTGGCACCACCTCCGTCCGACCGCAGATGTTGAGAGATCGCCATGGTCGGCGTTGACACCCTACCTAGACGCACCCGCTCACCATGTGGAGCCGCGCCTGCGCTGGACGGCCGCAGCCGCCCGGCTCGCTTCGATCTGCGGTGATACCAGCCGGTGCGGCCGCGGTGACGCACCCGGGATCAGCAGCGCCCGGCGGGCATCCCACAGCCGCCGGATCCGGCACCCGCGGATGCCCCCCGGCCTCCCATTGCCGTACACCAACCCTCCGGAACCCCTCGACCGCACCACAAGTTCCGGCCGATGGGCCTTTGGATCAGCGGTGCCGGCCGAGCGCGCTCTAGAGCAGCCCGCCGCGCCCGCTGGTCCCGTCGGCGCCGGCCGGGACGCCCGCACCGCCCCGGCCACCGGCACCGCCGGTGCCCCACAGCAGGGCATTGCCGCCGTTGCCGCCGCCACCGCCGCCCGCGCGGACCCCCGTAATCGCGCTCAGGCCGCCGGTCCCGCCGGCCCCACCCGCCGCCCCATTGCCGATCAGCCCGGCGTCCCCGCCGGTGCCGCCCACGCCGCCGATCCCGCCCACCGAGCCCTCGGCGCCGTTTCCACCCGCCCCGCCAGTGCCGCCGCTGCCCCACAAGAGCCCACCGCGGCCGCCGCCGGCACCGGCCCCGCCCTGCCCGCCGGCGACGGTGCCGTTGCCGCCGTCGCCGCCGTTACCGCCGTCACCGCCGGCACCTCCGGTGCCGAACAACCAACCGGCGGCACCGCCGGCACCGCCGGCACCACCGGTGGCGCCCGCGGTGAACGACCTTCCGCTCGACCCGCCGTCGCCACCGGCACCGCCGTTTCCGCTCACGAAGCCCCCATGCCCGCCGTTACCACCGGCCGCGCCCGCGGTGGGCACGCCGAGACCGGCACTGCCACCGTTGCCACCGGCACCGCCATGACCCCACAGCCAGGCGTTGCCGCCAGCGCCGCCGGCACCGGCCACCCCGTTCGAGGTACCCGCCCCGCCCGCGCCGCCGACACCGCCACTGCCGAACAACCATCCGCCGTCGCCGCCCCGGCCGCCGGCGCCGGTGTTGGCGCCAGCGCCGCCGGCTCCGCCGTTGCCGATCAGTCCGGCAGCGCCGCCGTTGCCGCCGGCGGGGTGGCTGCCGTTCCCCGGGCCGCCGTTGCCCCCATTGCCGAAGAGCAAACCGCCGGCCCCCCCGTCTCGCCCCGAAGCCCCGTTTGCCCCGTCGCCGATCAATGGCCGCCCCAACAGAGCCAGGGTGGGAGCGTTGACCACATCCAACAGGCCCGCGATCGGCGACTGCAGCGCTGCCGCGCCGATCGCCTCGACACCGGCATATGAGCTGGCAGCCGCGTTCAGGGCGAGCACGAACTGGTCGTGAAAGACCGCCGCCCGCGCGCTGAGGGCCTGGAAACCATCGCCATGAGCACCGAACAAGGCCGCAAGGGCGGTGGAGATCTCGTCGGCGGCCGCGGCCAGCACATTCGTCGTGGGCGCCGCCGCAGCCGCACTCGCCGCGGTGACGGTGGACCCGATGCCCGTCAACTCCGTTGCTGCGGCGGCCAGCTGCGAAGGGATCGTGACGACCAATGACATCGGGTACCTCCCCACGGGTCAGCAAGCGGATCGTATCCCGACCCGTGCACCCCGTCGGGCGCTTTGGGCGGACGCGGGTGGCCTCAGGTGGCCTGCAAGACCAGCGGCGGCCCCGGGTCGGGTGACAGCGGCACGTTTTCGCGTTGCATCAGCCAGCCGGCGATGTTGTGGAACAGCGGGGCCGCCGAGTGGCCCGGGCTACCGTCGGCGTTGCGCTCCGGGTTGTCCATCATCAACCCGATCACATATCGCGGACTGTCGACAGTGGCCATCCCGGCAAAGGTGATCCAGTAGACGTTGTCGAAGTAGCAGCCGCAGGCGGGGTTGATCTGCTGTGCGGTCCCGGTCTTGCCGGCCATCTGGTAACCGGGCACCGCCGCCGCCGGGCCGGTGCCCTGCTGGTAGCCCATCGGGTCCTGCTGTACGACGGCGCGCAACATCTGGCGTACGGTCTGGGCCGTCTGCGCCGACACCACGCGGACGCCGTCGGGACGCGGTTCCTCGGTGCGGGTGCCGTCGGCTGCGATGGTCGCCTTGATGATCCGAGGAGGTATCCGCACCCCGTCGTTGGCGATAGCCTGATACATGTCCGCCATCTGCAGCAAGGTCATCGAAAGACCTTGGCCAATGGGCAGATTCGAGAAGGTGCTGCCCGACCACTGGTCGATGGGCGGCACCAGCCCGGCGCTCTCACCGGGCAGCCCCACCCCGGTGCGCTGACCCAGCCCGAACTTGCGGACCATGTCGTAGAAGCGCTCCGGGCCCACCCGCTGCGCCAGCATCAGCGTGCCAACATTCGACGACTTACCGAACACGCCGGTCGTGGTGTAGGGCATCACGCCGTGCTCCCAGGCGTCGTGCACGCTGACCCCGCCCATCTCGATCGTGCCGGGCACCTGCAGCACCTCGTCGGGGTTGGACAGCCCGTACTCAATGACCGACGACGCGGTGATCACCTTGTTCACCGATCCCGGTTCGAAGGGTGACGACACGGCCGGGTTGCCCAACTGCTTGTCGCCCTGGCGCCCGATGTCCTGGGACGGGTCGAAGGTGTTGTCGTTGGCCATGGCGAGCACCTCGCCGGTCTTGGCATCCAATACCACGGCTGACACGTTGTGGGCCCCGGACAGGTTCCTGGCCTGCTGCACCTGCTGTTGCACATAGAACTGGATGTCGTTGTCGAGCGTGAGCTGGACGGTGGAACCGTGAACCGCCTTGTGCCGGTTGCGGTAGCTGCCGGGGATGACCACGCCGTCCGATCCGCGGTCGTAGGTGACCGAGCCGTCGGTTCCGGCCAGCACGGCATCCATGGAGTCCTCCAGACCCAGCAGACCATGGCCATCCCAATCGATCCCGCCCACGATGTTGGCGGCCAGCGATCCGCCGGGGTACTGGCGCAGGTCCTGCCGCTCGGAGCCCACCTCGGGATACTTCTCGGAGACGGCGCTGGCGATAGCGGGATCGACCGCACGTGCCAGGTACACGAACGCATCATTGCTCTGCAGCTTCTTCAGCAGCGTTGCGGCGTCGGGCTTGTTGTTCAGCTTGCCCGCGATCTCCCGGGCGATGTCCTTGAGCCGCTGCTGCGGGTCCGGGGCGGCGGGGGACTTCTTCTTGGCCTCCTCCAGTTGTTGGCGAACCCTCTTGGGCTGGAAGGTCAACGCACGCGCCTGGATGGTGAACGCGAGCCGGTCGTTGTGCCGGTCGACGATGGCACCGCGAACCGCCGGTTCGACGTCGGTGACCTTGAGCTGGCCGGCCGCCTGCGCACGCAGGTCCGCGGCATTGGACACCTGCAGGTAGAACAGCTGGGTCGCGGCGACCATCGTCAACGCGAAAATCACCGCGTTGCCGGCCCGATGCCGGAAGACAAACGACGCACCGCGGGTCGCCACTTCCACTGCCTGACGGGTCCGCCGTTGCCCCGCCGGCCGGCCGGGTGGGGCTGTTTCCGCGCGCACCGCGACGCGGGTTTTATTGGCTTCCTTGGCTTTCCGGAGCCGCTTGGGAGCCGGGGGCTCGTCGACCCGGCGCTCGCTTGACTTCTTCGACCGCTTCGACTGCCGTGCATCGACGGCTTGCTGCCGTTTGCACGCACCACCCGTCGATGGCGCCGGGCGAATGCGCCCGCCGCGGCTCACCGCGCCCCCCCCGGCGCCGCCGGCACCGTGGGAGCCACCGGGACGAACTGTTCGCCGTTGGACGGCACCGGTGGTGGGATCGGCTGCGGTGCGTGCACCGTGATCGGGGGCGCGGGCGCTGCCGGAGCTACCGGGGTCATGGGGGCAGCAGGAGCCGGCGGTACGCCGAGCACCGGCGGCGCGGTGCCCGATTGCAGTGGTACCGGTACCTCGACTGGTACCGGGGCCGGCACTTGACCGGGCAGCTGCACCGGCGCGGCGGGCGCCGAGCCGACGGGTGCCGGCAATTGAAGCTGCGGCGGGAGCTGTCCCGGCATGCCCGGCGCCTGTCCCGGCACCGCAGTCTGTCCCGGCACCGCCGGCGCCTGGCCCGGCAGGTGGTTGCTGTCGGCACCCAGCGTCGACGCGCCGTCGGGAGTGCGAGGCAGCAACTGCGGGCCGGACCGGGCAGGCGGTGCCGGGTCACCGGGACCCGGCAGGACCCGAACCGGAACCTCCGGGGGAACCACCGGCGGTTTCGGAGGCTGCGGCGGACCTTCTTCCGGCAGTTTCGTGTTCAGCGGGGGCGGCGGAACACCGTCAGCAGGCTTGGGGGTTCCCACCACCACCCAATTGCCGTCGGGCGCCTGAACCAAGTGGGCGGTGTCCCTGGTCGGAATCATGCCTTGCTTGCGGGCCGCCTCTGCCAGTGCCGGCGCCGACCCGGCCTCACGAACATCGCGTTCCAGCGCCTCCTTTTGCTGCTGCAATATCCGCGTCCGCTCCCGGGCGTGGCTTAGCTGATACGAACGCTCGGCGGCATCGGTCGACAGCCACAAAGTGAGCGCCAACCCGACGCCGAGGGACCCGATCACCAAAACCACAAACGGGACCTTGCTCAGCAAGGTCTGGGGGCGCAGGTCGATCGATGCCAGCCGGACGGCCAACCGCTCGCTCAGTTTAGGACGTACTACTTTGGGCGACTTGGCTTTTCGGGCCTTGGCCCGAGCTTTGGCCTGACTGGTGTTCTTGGGCCGGGCCGGACGGTCGACGGGCCGGGGCATCGGACTGGTCTGCGGTCCCGACTTCGGCATCCGCGCCTCGCGGTGCGGCGCCGTGGTCTTTCCCGCCCGGGAGCGACGCGACGCCGAGTCGGCTGCCGTGTGCCGGTTGGAAGCAGCCGTACGATCGCCTTCGCCGCGACGATCGCTACCGCGGCGGTTCCCCGGCGCCCGAGCTTCGCGCTTCGCCGTCATGAATCGCCCTTCCCGGTCGCGTGCTGCGGTTCCGCCTCATGGTCAATGCGTTGCAACGCCCGCAGCCGCACCGCGGCGCTGCGTGGATTGCGTTCCACTTCGACCGCATCCGCGCGTTCGGCGCCGTGGGTCAGCGACCGGAACCGCGGTCCGTGGCCGGGAAGCTCGACCGGAAGCCCGATCGGCGTTCTGGAGGCGACCGCGTCGGCGAACACCCGCTTGACGATCCGGTCCTCCAGCGACTGGTAGGCCATCACCACGATGCGTCCGCCAACGCGGAGTGCGGCCATCGCAGCGGGAACGGCGCCACGCAGCGAGTCCAGCTCTTCGTTGACCGCGATGCGCAGAGCCTGGAAGGTGCGTTTGGCCGGATGCCCGCCGGTGCGCCGGGCCGCAGCCGGAATCGCCTGGTAGACAACGGCAACCAGCTCGGAGGTCGACGTGAACGGCGTATGGGCGCGCTGCCGGACGATAAGCCCGGCGATGCGGCGCGCAAACCGCTCCTCACCGTAGCGCTGCAAGATATCGGCCAGCGCGGCCTCGTCGTAGGTGTTGACGATGTCGGCCGCGGTCAGCGGTGTGTCCGGGTCCATCCGCATGTCCAGCGGAGCATCCTTGGCATAGGCGAAGCCGCGCTCGGCGCGGTCGAGTTGCATGGACGAGACGCCCAGATCGAACAGCGCCCCGTCGACCGATTCGACTGCGCCATAACCTAACTCGGCCAGTGCCGGCGCGAGGCCGTCGTAGCGGGTGCGTATCAGTGTGATCCGCTCGGTGAAGGGCGCCAACCGATCCCGGGCAATGTCCAGGGCGCGCGGGTCGCGATCCAGCCCGATGAGCCGCAGGCCCGGCAAGTTGCGCAGAAAGCGTTCCGCGTGCCCGCCCGCGCCGAGGGTCGCGTCGACGAGAATCGCCCCGGAACCGTCTGGGTGGTGCCGCGTCAGCGCCGGAGCGAGCAGCTCGACACAGCGGCGCGCCAGGACGGGAACATGACCGAAATCCCTTGGGCCATCAGCCACCGTGACACCTCCCCGGGTGGGGCAATACCGGTCTGTCCACCAGTCTGGCCACAGTGGCGTCCCTGCACCGAGGTCCCTGTCCGAAGTCGCGAACCTGGCGTCGGGGAAGTACGCCAGGGTCGGTTCGGGCAGAGACCACGGTGCACGGACACGCACCTCAGAAGATGTCGCCGAGTGCTTCATCGCTGGCCGCGGAGAAGTTCTCTTCATGGAGTTGCTGGTAGTCGTGCCAAGCTCGGGCGTCCCAGATCTCGAGGTAGTCGACCGCGCCGATCACCACGCAGTCCTTGGAAAGACCCGCGTAGCGGCGATGGTCGGCGGATAGCGTGATCCGGCCCTGGCCGTCGGGGTGCTGCTCGTCGGTGCCGGCGGCAAGATTGCGCAGGAACGCCCGTGCTTCGGGGTTGCTTCGCGGCGCCTTGCTCGCCCGGCGCGCCAGCTGCTCGAACTCCGCTCTCGGGTACACGGCGAGGCTGTGATCTTGGCTCTTGGTGACCATCAACCCCCCTGCCAACGCGTCGCGAAACTTTGCCGGCAGCGTCAGCCGCCCCTTGTCGTCGAGTTTGGGCGTGTAGGTGCCGAGAAACACTAGGCCACCTCCCACCTAGAGCTGCTCGCTCACCCAAACACTTCAGCCACCATACCCCACAATCCCCCACTTCGCCCCATTGATGGGGTGTCGCCACGGCATTTCCGCAAGAATCTGCGGCGTCAGGTCACCTCTAGATCACCCTGCGCCCCGGCATCCAGCTCACTGGTCATGCTAAAACCGCATTTCAGAGGCCAGTGATTGAAAACGGAGCGTCAAGTGGGGCGCAGTGGGGCACAACCAGATCAATAGTTCACGACTGGGGTTTCGGGGTGGATTCCCCGACGCCCGGGAACGGCGGCTTCGGTGCGAGATATCGGGTGCGCACGAAAAACGGGACAGCCAGATGGCTGCCCCGTCAGGTCTACTTTCGTTCGCCTACTCGTCGAAGCGGCGCCGGAACCGATCCTCCATCCGGCTGGTGAATGAGCCTCCGGCGCCCTTACTGCGACGCTGGCGCGACCCGCCGGACGCTTGCCGAGAGTGATCCAGCCGACCCGGCAACCGCGGACCGGTGATGGCATACACCACGCCGCCGAACATCACCACAAAACCGAAGACACTGAGGATCGGGAAGCTTCCGATCATCGTGGCCTTTAATGCCACCCCGGAAACCAGCATGGCCAGGCCGATGACGAACAACGCCGCACCCTGCAAGCGCCGCCGTGCCGTGGGTGCGCGGAAGCCCCCACCACGGACACTCGACGCGAATTTAGGGTCTTCGGCGTAGAGCGCGCTCTCGATCTGCTCAAGCATCCGCTGCTCATGATCGGAGAGTGGCATTCGTCCCTCCTTGCCGACAGACTGTCACGTAACTACCGGTAGCAACGCGGATGCCCGTTGTGGGGGCAACTAACTCAGATGATACGAGGTCAATCCCAGCCGTACCACTGATTCGCCGGCGATTCTATCCCGGCCGCACCCCGTCGCACGAATGCGCCCGACACCCCATGGGGTGCAACCGGTCACAAACTCCGCGTCGCTCCCTATCGCTTCATACCGGTGCGCATCTCGACCGCTCGGCCAACCGCGACGGCGGTGGTCCGATACTGGTGCTTAGGCACCGCACCGGATCACCGCGAGGAGGGCAGTTGGCGATATTCCTCATCGATCTGGCCCCGAGCGAGATGGAGCGCCGCCTCAGGGAGGCCCTGACCGTCTATGTCGACGCGATGCGCTACCCCAGAGGCACCGAGAACCAGCGCGCCGCCATGTGGCTGGAGCACATCCGCCGGCCGGGCTGGAAGGCCGTCGCCGCCGTCGACGTTGCGGACCCGGGCGGGTCCGATCCGTCCGGAATCGTGGGAGCCGACCCCGACAGCCGGGCGTCGGCGGCTGGCGATCTGAGCAACGCACCGATGGTGGGCGTCGCCTACGGCTACCCCGGCGCCCCCGGGCAGTGGTGGCAGCAGCAAGTGGTCCTCGGGCTGCAGCGCAGTGGTTTTCCGCCGCAGGCGATCTCCCGGGTGATGAGTAGCTATTTCGAGTTGACGGAATTACATATCCAGCCGCGCGCCCAGGGCCATGGCGTCGGCGAGGCACTGGTCCGCCGGCTACTCGCCGGTCGGCAGGAGGACCACGTCCTACTGTCCACTCCGGAGACCAATGGCGAGGCCAACCGGGCGTGGCGGTTGTACCGGCGGCTGGGCTTCACCGACATCATCCGCGGCTACTACTTCGCCGGCGACCCCCGCGCGTTCGCGGTCCTGGGCCGCGCGCTACCGCTGTAGGCCCGACCGACTGCGGACGGCTTGCCCAAGCGGCACACCGGGTCTGGCACGATGACCTGGTGCGCGCCAGCTCTCCCTCGCTCTCAGCCCGCAAATCTCACGTGGCCGGGACCCGACGGCGTCGCATGCTGGCCATCGCGATGCTGTTGATGCTGGTGCCCCTGGCCACCGGATGCCTGCGCGTCCGGGCGTCGATCACCATCTCACCCGACGACCTGGTGTCCGGCGAGATCATCGCCGCGGCAAAGCCCAAGAACAACAAGGACGCCGGCCCTCAACTCGACAGCAACAACCTGGCATTCAGCCAGAAAGTGGCTGTCTCCAACTACGACAGCGACGGCTACGTGGGGTCGCAGGCGGTGTTTTCCGATTTGACGTTCGCCGAGTTGCCGCAGCTGGCCAACATGAACTCCGACGCGGCCGGGGTGAACCTATCGCTGCGGCGAAACGGCAACCTGGTGATTCTGGAGGGCCGGGTGGATCTGACCTCACTCACCGACGCCGATGCCGACGTCGAGCTGACCGTCGCCTTTCCCGGAACCGTGACCTCCACCAACGGTGACCGCATCGAGCCCGAGGTGGTGCAATGGAAGCTCAAGCCGGGCGTGGTGAGCACCATGAACGCTCAGGCCCGCTATACCGATCCCAACACCCGGTCATTCACCGCGGCCGGCATCTGGCTGGGAATCGGGTCGTTGCTGGCCGCGGGCGTGGTTGCACTGCTGGCCTGGGTCAGCCGGGACCGCTCCCCCCGGTTCACGGCCGCGGGCGACCAGCCGCCGAAGTAACCGGATCAGGTCGCTTACCGGGCTCGGTTAGTCCCGGTTAGCCCTGCTTGTCGGGCGACCAGTAATCCAGCATCTCGGCGAAGGTCTCGAAAGCCGGCGCGGAAAGGCCGTAGGTTGCCTCGAAATGGATGCTCAGCGGAAAGCCGAGGTCCACGACTCCATCGAGCACGCGTTGGTAGAGGTCGACCATCAACCGGCGCTTCTGGGCGGGTTCGCTGCCGGCCAGCTTCTGGACGAATTCCTGCTCCTCGGCCACGGCCGCGTTGCCGGGGTCCTGGATCAACCAGTTGATCAAGCCGACGCGAGCCTCGACCTTGGGGACGAAACCGAACGACAGCAGGATCTCGGGTCGGTGGTCGGTGGCCTCGGCGAACTTGGTCAGAAACCCGACGATCGCGTCGGAATACAACAGCTGCGTCATGCCATAGGTCGCGCCCTGATTGCATTTGAAATCGAGCCGACCCTGCTCGCCGTCTCGGGTGGGAATCACGATCACACCACGGTTGGCCACCAGCTCCCGATAGATCGACAACGCGTCGGTCGGTGCGACGCCGGAGCCTTCGCCGTCGTTCATCGTGCGCGGCACCCCGACGAACACGACACCCTCCATCCCGGCAGCACACAGCTCGGCGAGCCTCCCACGCAACGACGACTCGTCCATGAAGGCGGTGACCTGCGTGCACAGGCCGCTGATCGACGGCAACTCCGGTCTGATGATCGACCAGAAATCTAGGACGTCGAGCTTGGGCTGCATCGGGACCGGCCGATCGTCGTCCTCGGCGATCATCCCGGGGATCATCACGTGCCGGATTCGGCAGTCAAGACCGGACTCGGCGGAGTACCGCTGCACTTTGTGCGCGTCTTCCAGTGCGCGCTCCCGGCCCCCGTCGACGTTGGGCGGCACCAGCTCGAGAGCGATGGTGTTGAGCGTCACACGGCACCTCTTCCTCAGACGACTACTGCTCAAATCGCGCCACGCCGCGCGCACCCCCACACCGGCCACAACAGAGGGCCACCACGACAGCATAGGGGCGGAATGGCTAGCTGAGAGGGCATATGGCCGCCCGTGGGAGCCAATGCCCGCCCACCGCGCCCGGGCCGAATAGACTGTCGGGCCAGGGATGTGCCGAGCAGAAAGGGGCGCCGCGCTGAGCGTCGAAGCATCGGCAACCGACTTGGGCGGCGCCATCACCGACCAGCTACGACGGTATCTGCACGACCGTCGCCGCGAGGCGGCCTATATCGGGAGCGACTACGACCTCTTGACGGCCTGGCTGGAAGACTTTGCGCTGCGCGGGGGCAAACGGCTCAGGCCGGTCTTCGCATACTGGGGCTGGCACGCCGTGGAAACCGAGGAACCCGGCCCCGAGGTACTGCGCTTGTTTTCTGCCCTCGAACTGTTGCACGCCTGGGCATTGATACACGACGACGTGATCGACGCCTCTTCGACCCGGCGCGGCCGGCCGACGGCCCATGTGCATTTCGCCGCGCTGCACCGGGAGCGCAACTGGCTCGGCCCGGCGCACCAGTTCGGCATCTCGGCGGCGATACTGCTCGGCGACGTGGCACAGGCCTGGGCCGACGACATCGTCTCCGAGGTGGGCCAGACCAGCCTGCCGCCCGACGCTGCGCGCCGGGTGCGGCGGGTATGGTCCGGCATCCGCACCGAGGTGCTGGGCGGGCAATACCTCGACATCGTCGCCGAGGCCAGCGCCGCGAACTCGATCGACTCGGCGATGACGGTCGCCACCTTCAAAACCGCCTGCTACACGGTGTCGCGACCGCTGCAACTCGGGCTTGCCGCCGCCGCAGACAGGCCCGACGTCGCGGCCGCGTTTCATCAGTTCGGGACGGACCTCGGGGTGGCGTTTCAGCTGCGCGACGACGTGCTGGGCGTGTTCGGAGACCCTGCGGTGACCGGCAAGCCGTCCGGCGACGACCTGAGGTCGGGAAAACGCACGGTGCTGATAGCCGAGGCAGCCGAGCTCGCGGAGAAGTCGGACCCTCGGGCCGCCAGCCTGTTGCGTAGCTCGATCGGCACCGAGCTGACCGACGTGCAGGTGCGCGAGCTGCGTGAGGTTATCGCGGGGGTCGGCGCTGTGGCAGCGGCCGAGAATCGGATCACCGAACTCACCCAACGGGCGCTGGCAACACTCGCGTCCGCACCCATCAACGCACGCGCCAAGGCCGGATTGTCGCAGTTGGCCCGGACGGCAACCGACCGGTCGGCCTGAACCGATGACCAGTGCGACGCCCCCGCCGGAAGCTGATTCCGCGACGAAAATGTCAGTGAGCCAACGTATTTCACGATTTCGTGCATTCGCCGGCACCCCGCAGGCCAAACCCGCCTGGCTGGGTTTCCTGGGGGCTGTGCTGATCACCGCGGGAGGGTTGGGAGCCGGCAGCACCCGCCAGCATGACCCGCTGCTGGAGACGATTCACATGTCGTGGCTGCGCTTCGGCCACGGGCTGGTGGTGTCGTCGATCGTGTTGTGGTTGGGCGTGGGCGTGATGCTGATCGCGTGGCTGTGGCTGGGCCGACAAGTCCTCACCGGCGAAGCAACCGAGTTCACCATGCGTGCCACCACCGCATTCTGGCTGGCGCCACTGCTGCTGTCGGTGCCGGTCTTCAGCCGCGACACCTATTCCTACCTGGCCCAGGGCGCACTGTTGCGCGACGGCCTGGATCCCTATGCGGTAGGGCCGGTGGGTAACCCGAATGCGTTGCTGGACGACGTGAGCCCGATCTGGACGATCACCACCGCCCCCTACGGTCCGGCGTTCATTCTGGTGGCCAAGCTCGTGACGATTATCGTCGGCAACAACGTGGTCGCCGGGACCATGCTGTTGCGCTTGTGCATGCTGCCCGGGCTGGCGCTGTTGATTTGGGCGGCCCCGCGCCTGGCACGTCACCTCGGCGCCGACGGCGCCACCGCGCTGTGGACCTGCGTGCTCAACCCACTGGTGCTCATCCATCTGATGGGTGGAGTGCACAACGAGATGCTGATGGTCGGCCTGATGGCCGCCGGCATCGCGCTCACCATGCAGCGTCGCCATGTCGCGGGCATCACGCTGATCACGGTGGCGATCGCGGTCAAAGCCACGGCCGGGCTGGCGCTGCCGTTCCTGTTCTGGGTATGGATGCGGCATCTGCGCGATGGCCGGGGGTACCGGCCGATTCACGCGTTCCTGGCAGCCGCCGCAGCGTCGCTGCTGATATTCGTGGCGGTGTTCGCGGTGCTGTCCGCGGTGGCCGGCGTCGGAGTGGGGTGGCTCACGGCGCTGGCGGGCTCGGTGAAGATCATCAACTGGTTGACTGTGCCGACGGGAGCGGCGAACCTGATCCACGCCCTGGGCAGCAACTTCTTCACCATCGACTTCTACACCTTGCTGCGGGTAACCAGGTTCATCGGAATTCTGATCATCGCGGTGTCGCTGCCGCTGTTGTGGTGGCGGTTCCGGCGCGACGACCGGGCGGTGCTGGCCGGCATCGCGTGGTCGATGCTGATCGTGGTGTTGTTCGTCCCCGCCGCCCTGCCGTGGTACTACTCCTGGCCACTGGCGATAGTGGCCCCACTGGCCCAGTCACGGCCGGCTGTCGCGGCTATCGCCGGGTTCTCGACCTGGGTCATGGTGATCTTCAAACCCGACGGTTCACACGGCATGTATTCCTGGCTGCACGTCGGGTTTGCGACCGCGTTCGCGCTGCTGGCCTGGTATTCGTTGTACCGGGTGCCGGAGCCGGCTGCCCCAAGGGACGCAACGGAACCCGCTCGATAAGCCCTCAATAAGCCGTCAATAAGCCGTCAATAGGCCCTCAATAAGCCGTCAATAGGCCTCAATAGGCCTCAATAGGCCTCAATAGGCCTCAATAGGCCTCAATAGGCCTCAATAGGCCTCAATAGGCCTCAATAGGCCATAGCCTGGGCGCGACGCACGACTTCGCGCGCCTGGTGGGCGTGGAGCGCATCGACCGGGCGCGCATTGTTCACGACATCGCGTGAGCCATCGCGGGTAATGATCAGCGACGGGTCGGGGGTGAACAGCCAGCGCACGATCTCGGTATCGCGATAGCCGCCGTCGTGCAGGATTGTCAACAGTCCCGGCAGGCTCTTGACCACCTGGCCGGATTTCGTGAAGAACACTTGCGGCACCACTACGCCGCCGGCGCGCCGCACCGCGACCAGGTGACCTTCGCGCAGCTGCTGGTGCACCTTGCTGATCGACACACCGAGAAGTTCGGCGACCCGGGGCAGGTCGTAGGTTGGCTCGTTGGGATCCAGAACATCATCGCCGGCCGGAATGCTGCCCACGGCGCAAGTGTAGAGCTTGGTGCACGTTGTCTCATCCGATTCGCGCCGCCACCTACGATGGCCCCGTGGCTGAAGCTGAAGTGCCCGGCTCTCCCCCGCAAGCGGGAGGTACCCCCACCTCGGGCCGTGCCGGCCCGCATCGTCACCGAGCCGAAGCCGGCACCCCGGATCCGTTGGACAGCACGCTGCTGGACGGCCGCTACCTGGTCCAGGCCAAGATCGCCAGCGGCGGGACCTCGACGGTCTACCGCGGTCTTGACGTCCGGCTGGACCGCCCCGTCGCCCTGAAGGTGATGGACTCCCGCTATGCGGGCGACAAACAGTTCCTCACCCGCTTCCAACTCGAGGCGCGCACGGTCGCCCGGTTAAAGAATCACGGCCTGGTTGCGGTCTATGACCAGGGGCTGGATGCCCGGCACCCATTTCTGGTGATGGAACTCGTCGAAGGCGGCACGCTGCGCGAACTGCTGGCCGAACGAGGACCGATGCCCCCACATGCGGTGGTCGCCGTACTGCGTCCGGTGCTGGGCGGGCTGGCCGCCGCGCATCGGGCCGGCCTGGTGCACCGCGACGTCAAGCCCGAAAACGTGTTGATCTCCGATGACGGCGAGGTCAAGATCGCCGATTTCGGATTGGTCCGGGCCGTCGCCGCCGCTGGAATCACTTCGGCCAGCATCATTTTGGGCACCGCGGCGTATTTGTCTCCCGAGCAGGTCCGCGACGGCCAGGCCGGCCCCCGCAGCGATGTCTACTCGGCCGGAATTCTCACCTACGAGTTGCTGACCGCGCAGACGCCATTCAGCGGCGACTCGGCATTGTCGATCGCCTATCAACGGCTGGACCGCGACGTGCCGCTACCTAGCTCTGTAATCGATGGTGTGCCAACGCAATTCGACGAATTTGTGGCCTGCGCGACCGCCCGTGACCCTGCCAAGAGGTACGCCGACGCCATCGAAATGGGCGCCGATCTCGAGTCCATCGCCGAGGAGCTGGCACTTCCGGACTTTCGGGTGCCCGCGCCGCACAATTCGGCCCAGCACCGGTCGGCCGTGCTGCATCATAGCCGGCAGCAGCCGCGGCCACCGGTTCGCCACCCGACTCGCGAACTGACCCGAGAACCGGGGAGCTGGGCCGAGCCGGTATCTGCGGCCCGGCCGGATGCCGAACCGGAAGAATACGAATACCAGCCGGTGTCAGGGCAATTCGCCGGCATCTCGATGGACGAATTCGTCTGGGCGCGACAGCATTCCCGCCGCGTGGTGCTGATCTGGGTGGCGGTGGTGCTCGCGATCACCGGGCTGGTCGCGACCGCGGCTTGGACGATCGGCAGCAATCTGAGCGGACTGCTTTAGCGGTATGGTGGGGAGACGCAAAAGCCCCCAAAACCGTTGCGTTTTGGGGGCTTTTGCGTCTGCTCGCCGACTTAGTCGCGCAGCATCTCGGCCACCAGGAAGGCCAGTTCCAGCGATTGCTGGGTGTTGAGCCGCGGATCACACGCGGTCTCGTAGCGGCCGGCCAGGTCGGTCTCCGAAATGTCTTGTGCGCCACCGAGACACTCGGTGACGTCTTCACCGGTGATCTCGACATGGATGCCGCCGGGGTGGGTGCCGAGGGCGCGATGCACCTCGAAAAAGCCCTGCACTTCATCGACGATGCGGTCGAAGTGACGGGTCTTGTACCCGGTGGAGGACTCATGGGTGTTGCCGTGCATCGGGTCACACTGCCAGATCACCTGGTGACCGGTGGCCTGCACTTTCTCGATGATCCGCGGCAGCAGGTCACGGACCTTGTTGTTGCCCAGCCTGCTGACCAGCGTCAGCCGGCCCGGTTTGTTGTGCGGGTCGAGGCGCTCGACATACTCCACCGCCAGCTCGGGTGTCATCGTGGGGCCGATCTTGACCCCGATCGGGTTGGCGATCACCTCGGCGAACGCGATGTGCGCGCCGTCGAGTTGGCGGGTTCGCTCGCCGATCCACACGGTGTGCGCCGACAGGTCGTACAATTGCGCCTCGCCATCGGCGCCTTCGGACAGGCGCAGCATGGCCCGCTCGTAGTCGAGCACCAATGCCTCATGGCTGGCATAGATCTCGGCGGTCTGCAGATTGCGGTCGGCCACCCCGCAGGCGCTCATGAACCGCAGGCCCCGATCGATCTCGGTGGCCAGCGCCTCATAACGAGCGCCGGCCGGCGAGGTCCGGACGAATTCCCGGTTCCAGTCGTGGACCAGGTGCAGCGACGCCAGGCCCGACGACGTCAACGCTCGTACCAGGTTCATCGCCGCACTGGCGTTGGCGTAGGCCCGCACCAGCCGCGACGGGTCGTGCTCGCGCACCGCTGCGTCCGGCGCGAAGCCGTTGATCATGTCGCCGCGATAAGACTTCAAGCCCAGCGCATCGATATCGGCCGACCGCGGTTTGGCGTACTGACCGGCGATGCGGGCCACCTTCACCACCGGCATGCTGGCGCCGTACGTCAGCACCACGGCCATCTGCAGCAGCGCGCGGATGTTGCCGCGGATGTGGGGTTCGGTGTTGTCGACAAACGTCTCCGCGCAGTCTCCGCCCTGCAAGAGGAATGCCTCGCCCTTGGCGACCTGTGCCAGCTGTTCCTGAAGGCGGACGATCTCGGATGGCACCGTCACCGGCGGAACGCTTTCGAGCACCGTGCGCATCGCCAACGCCTGGTCCGCGGGCCAACTGGGCTGTTGTGCGGCGGGCTTGGCCAGCGCGGCGTCCAGCCGGGTGCGCAACTCGGCGGGCAGCGGCGGCAACGGCGGCAGCTGGTCGATCGGAATATCGACGGTCCAGTTCATCGGTACATGGTAACCGGGTTGAGGCTTGCGCTGATCAGGGCGAACGTCGGCGTCAATCCCGTCCGCCCGCCGGGTCTGGTCGCCGGTCTGGCCGGCTGGCTGCCCGTACCCGGGAGCCGCTGGGCCTGCCCCCGCCGCGTGCCGGACGGGGGGCGGCATGGCCGACCGAGGTGATGATCCGGAATCGTCGCAACTGGTCGCGCGCATCGACCAGCGCGTCGTGGGCATCACGCGACCGCGCCGGCAGGCGCGGGCATCCGCGGTCCTCCCATAGTTGCCGCAGTTCCCGGGTGAAGCGAGGTATCGCCGTTGGCAGCTCCGGCATCGGACCCCACAACTGACACAGGGCGACGTGGTCGTAGGCGCCCACCCAGGCCCACAGCTCGATCGGGTCGTCGCCGTCCACACCCAGGAACTTCTCCAGGTCGCGGCGGATCTGCCGGCGCGAGCGCCACACCTGCGAATCCGGCGACGGCAGCTTCGGCAGGACATGGGAGCGAACCCAGCTGCCGGCGCGCTGCGGGTCGAACTCGGTGGAGACGGCGTAGTACTCGCGGCCGTCCTCGGACACCACCCCGATGGAGATCAAATCGATGGTGCGGCCGTCTTCGATGAATTCGGTGTCATAGAAGTACCGCACATCGCAGTTTATCCGGGCAGGCTATCGCGCGGTCAGCAGGCGTTCGGCAGCCTTCGGCGGTGGCGCCGGATGGATGTCGAGGTCCAACCGGGCGTCCACGGCGTGCTCGTCGGGCCGTCGCGGGGTTCCGGCGATCGCACATTGCAGCCACAGCTTGGCCCGTACCACGGGGCGGCGCAAGGTGCGTTCACGCTGCAGGGCACGGCGCATCTTGTCCGGCCGGGCGCTGTATCGCCATCGTGCCCACGGGGCATGCGGACGCGACAACCGAATCGCGCCGACGATCAGCAGCACCACCATGAACATGCCGAGCAGCCCCGTCCACACCTTGCCCTTGAACAGGACCACCACCGCCAGCGGCAGCGTCAGCACCACGCCGCCGACCAGCGCGGCATGCAGCATCACGGAATTGGTGTCCGACCAGATCGCCAGGACAAACATCAGCGGATGGAATCCCAGGGTCAACAGCCCCGCCACGGCTACGGCGGCGAAGACCGCGTCCACCGAGGTGCGTCCGTCTTCCTCCCAGTAGACGTCGGACAGGTGCAGGATCAGCGCGTACTCGTCGAGCACCAGTGCCGCGCCGATTCCGAAAAATGTCGCCGACACCGCGAACTCGGGTGCGCGTCCGTCGACGGATAGCGTTACCAGCGCCAGCCCGGAGACCATCACCACCAGAACACCGAAGGCCACGTGGTGGACGTGTACGGACCCGATGTAGATATTGCGGGGCTGCCACCAGCTGGGCGGTGGCGCGTCGCCGGGGCGGCGACGGATGATGCGGGCGAAGGTGCGCGTCACAAAGAAGGTCAGGATGAAGGCGACCAGGCAGCACAGGAGGGGCAGTCGGCCACGGTCGATGATGTCATGCTGCAGCCATTGGAGCACTCCACAAAAAATACGCCTGCGGACGCCGGCGCGGCCAAAGCGCCGCTGTGGCGGTAGGCGGCCGTCTCGCAACGATTAGGCTGTCTCTGACATGAGTACATGGCGGTCGCCCGGGGTGGGCAGTCGACTCGGGCGGGCCTCGTTATGGTGCCTGCTCTGGCTGGTGGCCGCCGGTGCGCTGGGCTACGTGGCCTGGCGGTTGTTCGGACGCATCCCCTACCGCATCGATATCGACATCTATCAGATGGGCGCTCAGGCCTGGTTGGATGGGCGCCCGCTGTACACCGGCGACGTGAAGTTCCACACACCCATCGGGCTGGACCTGCCGTTCACCTACCCTCCCCTGGCCGCTGTGGTGTTCAGTCCGTTCGCCTGGCTGAAGATGCCGGCCGCCAGCGTCGCGATCACCCTGGTGACACTGGTGGTGCTCGTCGTCTCGACCGTTGTGGTGCTGACCGGCCTGAACGTCTGGCCCACCTCGAGGCTGCTGCCCGGCCCGGCCTGGGTGCGCCGGCTGTGGTTGGCGGTGATCATCGTCGCGCCCGCGTCGATCTGGCTGGAGCCGCTGAGTTCCAACTTCGCCTTCGGCCAGATCAACGCCGTGCTGATGACGTTGGTGATCCTCGATTGTTTCCCGCGCCGCACCCCGTGGCCGCGCGGGCTGCTGCTCGGCTTGGGCATCGCACTGAAGCTGACCCCGGCGGTGTTTCTGCTCTACTTCCTGCTGCGCCGGGACGGCCGGGCGGCGCTGACCGCCCTGGCGTCCTTTGCGGCCGCGACGCTGGCCGGCTTCGCCCTGGCGTGGGGTGATTCCCGCGAGTACTGGACCCATACCCTGCACCACACCGATCGGATCGGTTCGGCTTCGTTGAACACCGACCAGAACATTGCGGGTGCGCTGGCCCGGCTGCCGATCGGCGAGTACGAAAGCTTCCTGCTGTGGGTGGTCCTGTCCCTGGTGGTGCTGGTTGGGACGGTATGGGCGATGCGCAGGGTGCTGCGGACCGACGAACCGGCCCTGGCCGTGATTTGCGTGGCGTTGTTCGGGCTGGTGGTTTCACCGGTTTCGTGGTCCCACCACTGGGTGTGGATGCTGCCGGCGGTTCTGGTGACCGGGGTGCTGGCCTGGCGACGGCGAAATGCGGCGCTGGCCGTGGTCACCGCCGTCGGGGTGGCGCTGATGAGGTGGACGCCGATCGATCTGCTGCCCAAGCACCGGGAGGCCACCGCGGAGTGGTGGCGTCAACTCGCCGGGATGTCCTACGTGTGGTGGGCGCTGGCGGTCATCGTCGCTGCCGGCCTCACCGTGACGACCCGGCTGACGACGGAGCGCTCGCCCGAGCCCGGGCGGACCCCGGTGTCGACGGCCGCGGCCTGATCAGCCGGCAGCGGTCTCGGGGATCCGGGCGGCGTCGTGCGGACCGGGATGAGCCCCGGCACCGTTGCTGCCGCCTTTGACGCTGGCTGCGTAGATATCGACGTACTCCTGACCGGAAAGCCCCATCAGCTCGTACATCACCTCGTCGGTGACGGCCCGCTCGATGAAGTGGTTGCCGGCCAGTCCCTCGAACCGGGTGAAGTCCATCGGCTTGCCGAAACGAACGGTCACCCGGCCGAACCGCAACATCTTCTTGCCCGGCGGGTTGACGACGTTGGTGCCGATCATCGCCACCGGAATCACCGGAACCCCGGTGTGCAGCGCCAGCCGCGCCAAGCCGGTCTTCCCCTTGTAGAGGCGACCGTCGGGCGACCGGGTGCCTTCGGGGTACATACCCAGCAGCTTCCCCCGGCGCAGCAAGCCCTCCGCGGTTTCCAAGGCGGCCTGTGCGGCGTCGGCGTTGGTGCGGTCGATGGGCACCTGCCCGGAGACGCTGTAGAACCAGCGGTTGATCCAGCCTTTGAGCCCGGTGCCGGTGAAGTACTCGGCCTTTGCCAGAAACGTGATCCGGCGGCGGACTACCAACGGAAGGTAGAAGCTGTCCGCCACGGCAAGGTGGTTACTGGCGAGGATCGCCGGCCCGGAACTCGGAATGTTTTCCGCACCTTCAATTTTCGGCCGGCCGAGCAAAATAAACAGCGGGCCCATGAAAACGTACTTGAAAAGGTAGTACCACATGGCCCTCCCTCTCGCCCGCACCGGAACAATGTCTGGGCCAACTGTACCCATCTGCCGTGGCTGCGACCACCTTCGCCGGGCGGCGCCTCACTCCTGCAAACTCACCGGGATGGGCTGGTAGCGCGTTTTCGCACCGGGGTCCACGGACCCGTTCTCCGGCGGTGTCTCGCTGGTGAGGCCGCCGCCGGGCGGATCCTCCGGCGGCGGTTTCGCCGATCGATCAATGTCGTCGACTATGGCGCGAATCACGTTGAGCAAAGCGACACTGTGGTTGGCGATCACCGTCAGCAACGGGTGTTGCTCGCCACCGACCACCGCCGCCAGCGCACATACCGGACACCACACCTGTTGGCACTTGGCGGCCGCTTTGCCGCCGGCCGACCCGGACGCCATCGCGGCCGCGGCGCGCATCGCGGGGTCGATCGCATCCAGGATTGCCTGCGCGAGTCTGCGCAGTTCGGGACCAACCTCGGTATGAACCCCGGTCACGTCGGCCACACCTCCGGATTGGGTCGAAATCGAACGGTCAGCTCGCTGCCCCGCAGCTGCGCGTCCAGCACCGTGCATCTGCGCAGTACGGACGCCAACCGAACTCTGCGCCGCACCCCGCCGGCACTGATGATCAGGTCGTCGTCTGCGCGGCCCAGCGCCAGCGAACCGGGATCGAGCTGGGGCAACGCTAGCCGCAGACGATATACCGACTCAAGCCCCGACCCGGATTCCAGGTCCACAATAGGGCGCAGCGGGCCCGGCGGCGCCGAGCCTCGGCGACGGCGGGCACTGTCGAGCAGCGCGCCCAGCGCCTTCGGGCCGATCGGCTCGCCGGACAGGTGCGGAACCAGCACCAGCGCCAGGTCACCGATGGTGGCGTCGAGTTCTTCCAGGACGGCGCGTTGCTCGGAGATGCGTTCGGCATACCAGTAGAAGGCCGGGTGGTCGGGAAGGCTGCGGTACTCGTAGGTCTCGTCGCGGACCAGGACCTGATTGACCAGCAGCTCTTCGACGCGCATCCCCATCAGCGCCAATGAACCCAGCGTGCGGGCTGCCTCGGCGGCTACCACCCGCTCCGGGGTCAGCACCAGATGGGCGCCGACCAGGTCACCGTCGGTCAGCAAGGCGCTGAGCCGGTCCACGCTGGCGCTGGTGCGCTCCAGCAACTCCACCAGTGCGGCAGATCGGTTGTCGTCGATGGCGAGCCTGCGATGCCGCGGCCACGCGCGCTCCACGTATAGCCCGAAGGTCGCCGGGAGCGTCAACATTCGCAGCGCATCCGCGGTCGATGCGCAGTCGACGACGACGCGATCCCAACGTCCGCTGGCGGCAAGCTCGCCGACGGCGTGCAGCCCGAGCACCTCCTGAATCCCGGGCAACGCCGAGAGTTCCTCTGGCGCAACGCTACTCAGCTCGGAACCGGGGAATCGCCGGTCCAGGGCGTCGACGACGTCTCGCCACCGGTCCTCGAGCAGCGCCAGGGTGTCCAGCGCGATGGCGTCGAGGAAACCGCCGTCGGACCCGGATCGCCCGGTTTCGAGATCGGCGAGAACGCGGACCGGCTCGCCCCGGCCGGTCGGCGGCACCGAGATGCCCAGCACATCACCCAGCGAGTGCGCCTGATCGGTGGATACCAGCAGTACTCGCTGTCCAGCACCGGCATCGCAAACCGCGGTGGCGGCCGCCAGTGTGGACTTTCCTACTCCGCCTTTACCGACGAAGAGACTGATCCGGGCCGGGGCTGACGCCCGGAATTCACTGGACTCACTCAGCCTCGACTCGTTTCTTCAGATCCTTCAACGCGCCGTCGATCAACCTGCGTTCGGCTTTGCGCTTGAGCATCCCGATCATCGGGACGGCGAGGTCGACGGCGAGCTCATAGGTCACGTCAGTTCCAGAACCGTTGGGCTCCAAGATATATGAACCTTCGAGAGACTTCAGCAGGGAGCTCGATTCCAGAGTCCAGCTCAGCGACTGGCGGTCCGCCGGCCACTGGTAGGCCATGATCAAGGTGTCCCTGAAGATGGTTGCGTCCATCAACATCCGGGCCCGTTGCGGGTATCCCTCGTCGTCAGCCTCCAGGACCTCGACTTCCTTGTACTCCGAAATCCATTCCGGGTAGGCCTCGATGTCGGCGATCGCCTTCATCACCTCGCCTGGAGCCGCGTCGATGTAGATCGTCTGCCTCGTCTTGTCCGCCACCTGGCAAATCCCTTTCCCGTCTCCTCGCACTGCGCGTCGATTCCTCGGGAATATCCGCCATTCGGCACAAACGCTACTCCCGATGCCCAGCTTGAGCCCCACTCGAGCCCACTCGACCCGGTTAAACTACCGGAGAAACCCCGACAGGGCGTGCTTGTTCCAATGTGGTTTTGACCTCGAACGCCATTTTCTTCGCTGCCACCCGGCGGCGGTGGGTGATTTTGGCCAGATTCATCCGGGCCAGTTGCCAGGCGGCCGCCGCGGTCGGTTCGGCGTGCAGGAAGTAGTGCAGCACCACCCCATCCATCGACGGTTCCAGCCAGATTTCCATGGTGCCGGTCAGGGCCCCGGTAACCGCCCACCTCATGCCCTTGTCGGCGCGGTCCTCGGTGACCTCCAGCCGCAGATCAGGCCACCACCGGCGCCACTTCGACGGGTCGGCAATTGCAGCTCCCACCCGTGCGCCATCCGCGGCGACATACGTCTGGTCCGCGATCTGGATGCTGTTCATAGCCACAGCTTCACATACCCCGGGTAGCGACGGCCAACGGCGCTCGGCTCGGTCCGAAAAGCCACCAGACCAGCAATCACCTGGCTTCCCCTAATGCCCGGCTAGGCTGGCGCGAGGGGATCTACCCGCAAAAACATCAGTTGGAGCGAGGTCAACAAGGTGCGTCAGTACAGTGTCCCTGCCGGCTTTTCGGTCGGCGAGCGCGACAACGTCGCGGCCATGGTCTTCGAGCACGAGCGCGACGATCCGGGGTGCGTCATCTACCAACGCCTTGTCGACGGCGTCTGGACCGACGTGACCTGCGCCGAGGCGGCCCATCAGATTCGTGCTGCGGCATTGGGTTTGATCGCGCTCGGGGTACAGGCCGGTGATCGGGTGTCGGTCTTTTCGGCCACCCGCTACGAGTGGGCGATCCTGGACCTGGCCATCCTGGCGGTGGGTGCGGTCACGGTGCCGATCTACGAGACGTCGTCGGCCGCGCAGGTCCGCTGGGTCCTGCAGAATTCGGAAGCCGTACTGGCGTTCGCCGAAACCGACGCGCATGCCGCGATGGTTACCGAGCTCAGCGGTGACCTGCCCGCATTGCGCCGGGTGTTGCCTATCGACGGCCCCGGCCGCAAGGCGCTCGACCAGCTCGAAGAGGAAAGCGCGTCGGTTGACCCGGCGGAGCTGACCGCGCGCCTCAAGGCCCTACGGGCCGACGACGCGGCGACGCTCATCTATACGTCGGGCACCACCGGGCGGCCCAAAGGCTGTCAGCTCACCCATTCCAACCTGCTGCACGAGATCCGCGGCACCCGCGAATGCCTGCCCACGCTGTTGCGCCAGGGACAGCGGCTCCTGGTGTTCTTGCCGCTCGCACACGTGCTGGCCCGGTCGCTGACGCTGTCGGCGTTCGCCAGCAAAGTGACCGTGGG
Source organism: Mycobacterium pseudokansasii (assembly GCF_900566075.1). Classification (NCBI taxonomy): domain Bacteria; kingdom Bacillati; phylum Actinomycetota; class Actinomycetes; order Mycobacteriales; family Mycobacteriaceae; genus Mycobacterium; species Mycobacterium pseudokansasii. The sequence continues at coordinate 3,696,974 of NZ_UPHU01000001.1, forward strand.
GTTCACCAGCGATATCAAGAATCTGCTGCCGCTGTTCGCGGTGTTCAAGCCCACGGTGGTGGTCTCGGTGCCCCGGGTTTTCGAGAAGGTGTACAACACCGCCGAGCGAAATGCCGTCAACGACGGCAAGGGAGCGATCTTCAAACGCGCCGCGCAGACCGCGGTCGATTGGAGTCGAGCCTTCGATAGCGGCCGCCCAGGGCTGCTGCTGCGCGTCAGGCACGCCCTGTTCGATCGTCTGGTCTACTGCACGTTGCGCGCGGCGCTCGGGGGCGACTGCCATGCGGCGGTCTCGGGCGGAGCCCCGCTGGGCGCGCGGCTGGGCCACTTCTACCGCGGCGTGGGATTGACCATCTACGAGGGTTACGGCCTGACCGAGACCAGCGCGGCGATCACCGTCAACCAGGTGGGTGCCCTCAAGATCGGGACGGTCGGAAAGCTGGTGCCCGGCAACAGCTTACGCATAGCCGACGACCAGGAGCTGTTGGTACGCGGCGGTGTGGTGTTCAGCGGCTATTGGCGCAACGAGCAGGCCACCGAGGCAGCCTTTACTGACGGGTGGTTCCGCACCGGTGATCTGGGCGCGCTCGACGAGGACGGCTTCTTGAGCATCACCGGCCGCAAGAAGGAACTCATCGTCACCGCGGGCGGTAAGAACGTCGCCCCCGCCGTGTTGGAGGACCAGCTGCGGGCACACCCGCTGATCAGTCAGGCAGTGGTGGTCGGAGATGCCAAGCCGTTCATCGGCGCACTGATCACCATCGACCCGGAGGCGTTCGTCGGCTGGAAGCAGCGCAACAGCAAGCCCGCCGACGCGTCGGTGGGCGATTTGGCCACCGATCCGGACCTGGTGGCCGACCTCGATGCGGCCGTCAAACAGGCCAATCTGGCTGTGTCGCATGCGGAGTCGATCCGCAAGTTCCGCGTTCTGGGTGTGGACTTCACCGAGGACACCGGCGAGCTGACACCGACGATGAAGGTCAAGCGCAAGGTGGTAGCCGAGAAGTTTGCCGACGAGATCGAGGCGATCTACACGGGCTAGTGGCGCCAGCAGACGCGAAAGCCCCCATTCCGCGGGTGGAACGGGGGCTTTCGCGTCTGCTCGCCACCCTTAGGCACCGAGCAGGCCGGCCAGCCGGATCGCCAGTGTGTCCCAGCGCCAGTTGGCCGTTACCCATTCCCGGCCGGCAGCGCCCATGGCGGCGGCACGGTCGCGATCGGTCAGCAAGTCGGCGACGGCGTCGGCCACCTTGTCCACCGAGGTACCGTCGACGACCAACCCAGTCTTGTTGTGCTGCACGGTTTCCGGCGCTCCGCCGGATTCGCCGGCGATTACCGGAACGCCGCTGGCCGAAGCCTCGAGAAACACGATCCCCAGACCCTCGACATCCAGTCCGGCACCGCGGGTGCGGCACGGCATCGCGAACACGTCGGCTAACGCATGATGCGCCGGTAGTTCGTCGCCCGGCACGCCTCCGGTGAACGTCACATGGTCGGCCACCTGGCAGTCCCTGGCCAGCTTGCGCAGCGCCTGCAGGTAAGGGCCGCCCCCGACGATCACCAGCGCGGCCCCGTCGACGCGCCGGCGGATCGCCGGTAGCGCCTTGATCAGCATGTCCTGGCCTTTGCGCGGCACCAGCCGGGACACGCACACCACCACGGGCCGCTCGTCCAGCCGGTAGCGCTTACGCAGTTCGGCGCGCGCGGCCGGGTCCGGCCGGAACCGGTCGCTGTCTACCCCGGGCGGCAGGTATTCCAGCGCGGCGCCGGGTCCGAAGGCGGGCGCGAACCGGGCTTGGGTGTAGCGACTGACGAAGGTCACCACGTCAGCGCCGTCCCCGATTCGGCGCAACACCGACCGCGCGACCGGAAGCATCGACCACCCCACTTCATGGCCGTGCGTGCTGGCCACTATCCGGGTGGCACCGGCCCGGCGCGCACGGGACGCCAGCAGCGCCAACGGGGCGGCCGCCCCGAACCAGACGGTATCGATGTCGTACTCGGCGATCATTCGGCGCATGCGGCTGTCGACGGCCGGGACGGGCAGCATCAACGTGCCGGGATGACGCACCACGCGATAGCCGGCTGCACAAGCCGCGTGGTCGTATGCCTGCGCCCCCTTCCATTGCGGTGCATATACCGTCACCGAGTGCGATCCGGTTTCGACCAGCCGGCCGACGAACTCCCCCAGGTAAGACTGAATGCCGCCGCGTCTGGGCGGAAAGTCGTTGGTTACCAGCAGGACCCGGCTCACCTGCGTCAGGCTAATCGGCCAGCCATCCCTGCCAGCGGGCGAGCAGCCCGGCAGGGTCGGTCTCCAGTACGGTGCGCGCGGCGGTTTCGAAGTCCGGATGTCCGGCACCGCACGCGGCCAGGTACAGCCCGCGCAACGCGGTGGTCCCGTAGGTCTCCGCGACGAACCTGGCAAACCACCACGCCCGGTCATATGCCAGCGCCCGCTGCGGTCCCGCGGTGTCCAGGTCGTTATCGGACGGTAGCGCCCGGGCTGGCGTATCGACGGGTGGCCTGGACGCCGGCCTGGCGACGAAATCGGCCACCCCCTCGGTCAGCCAGCGCGGCGCATCGCGCGCGGTGTCGATACGCGCCGCGTAGTGAAAAAGCTCATGGGTCAACACAATTCGCAACGCAGACGGACTCATGCGGACCGCACCCGGGGCGAAGACGATCCGTTGGCCGGCGGCGGTCCGGCGGGCGGTATCGACGTACTCGACGACGGTTACCGCCGCGATATCGGCCCACTGCGACGTCGGCCCGCCGCCTGCGGCAGTGCGGAACTGGTCATCGGAGCCGGCCACCACCACCGAGATCTCGTGCGGCCATTCGGTGCCCCAGAAGGCTGCGACCGCGTCGATCGCGGGACCAAGGTTAGCCGCGACACGAGATAGCAGACGCTCATTATCCGCGCCGCCGAGGCCGATCAGCCGGACGGTGCGGCCGCCGACGACCACCGGGGTGAGGCCGGCGTCGTCGACTCGCGCCGCCGGCGGTGCTGCCGAGCCGTCGTGTACCGCAGGAGCAGGCAGAGCGGCTGCCGCGACGAGCTCGGCCACGAAGACGAGGGCCAGCGTGATCGACAGCCACCGGGGCCGGCGGCGAAGCCACGCCACGAGGTCGTCAGTAGCGACGGGCGTCGTAGATCGGACCCGAGGAGGTCATCGGCACTACCCGCACCGGTTGGCCGAAGGTGGACGAGTGGACCATCAGACCGTCGCCGATGTAGATGCCGGCATGTGAGGCATCGGAATAAAAGGTCAGCACGTCACCGGGCTGCAGGTCCGACAGCGCCACCGGCTGGCCACCATGGGCCAGCGCCTGGCTGGAGTGCGGCAGTGCGATCCCGGCTTGCTGGAATGCCCACATGACCAGTCCGGAGCAGTCGAAACCGCCGGGCGCGGCGCCACCCCATGCGTACGGAGTGCCGATCTGGGTCAAGGCCGCCTGCACCACGGTCGCCCGATCGCCGCCACCGCCAGGAGCCATGAAAGGTATATCGGACACTACGCCGGGAGCCGGCGCCTCGCCGGGAGCCGGCACGCCCTCGGGCGGAGCACCCGGTGGCAGTCCTTCAGGTGGCGGCCCGAGAACGTCCGGTACTCGCGCTGAGATTGGTCCCGGGTCGGCGAGCGCGGTGCGCTGCTCCGGCGTCAGGGCCTGGTATTGCGACTTCACGACGGCGATCTGCACCTGCAGCTGGCTCTGTTTGTGCTGTAGATTGGCTCGCACCGCCGCGGCTTGTTCGGCGGCGGACTTGGCGTCGGCAGCCGACTTGGCAGAAGCCTGCTCAGCCTTGGCAGCCTGTTCTCCGGCGGCCCGGAAACCGGCCATCTGCATGGACATTTGACGCGCCATCACCCGCTGCACCGAGAGACCGTCGATCAGCAGCTGCGGCGATTCCGCCGTCAAGATCGCATCCAAGCCGTTGGTGCGGCCACCCATGTAGGTGGCGGCCGCAACCTTGTTGACGGCGGTCTGAAAGGTGGCCAGGCGCGCTTTCGCGGCGGCCAGCGCGGCCTGGTCGTCGGCGAGCTTCCTTTCCGCGGCCTGCTGCGCCGCAAGCTTCGCGTTCAGGTCGAGTTCTGCGCTGTGCATCGCCTCGGTGGTCTGTTCGGCCTGCCGCGATAGCTCGTTGAGTTTTGCCAGCGCGTCGTCGGCGGGGTCGGCCATCGCAGTCGCGGCCAGGATGCCGGACAACACGGTGAAGCTCGCCAACGAACCGACTGCGGACCGCTTGATGACGCGCGCGATCGAATGCCTACAGTCGAGCCTCAAGATTTGCTTCCTTAAACTGCCATCGGCCTGGCGCCGTCGAGCTGGTTTAGGTCTCAAACAGGTTACGAAATGGTCTCGGCTTTTGTCCAAAGGGGGGAGTTAAGAAAATGGCAAGATTTCTGTCATTTTCTTGTGAGAGAGCGCGTCTTTGCGCCACACCACCATACAGGCTCGATCAGGCAACACCCGACGCAGCACCCGGCCCTCGGCCACGCCGGATCGGGACGAGACGCAATCTCGGAGCCAACCCGGCATCGGCGAGTGCCTCGAGGGCCGCTCGCTCGTCGTGCAACAACGTATCGGGCACCCCGAGCAACACACTCACCACACAATCGCGGCAGGCGCGTCCCCGCACCGCACACTCATCACAGTCGATAACCACCTCCCCCTGTTCGGCCGCGCCGCCGGTGCATTCGCCACCGCTGTTCCATGCCATCAATCCCGGTCCTTTCGGTAAAACGTTCGATCGCAATTGGGGCTGCGCCGAAGGCTAACCGCCGGCACCGACAACTCCGCGCTGCTGCGGATCGAGCGCTGCCGACCCGTGCCCGGCGTGGGAACCGTCGGCTGTCGGTGCCGCTGCCTAACGTCACCGCCATGGGTGCGAGCGGCGGAACTCAACTGAGTCTCGCCGGGCTCGACCCGCTCGCATTTGCCGGTATCGACCCGGCGGGCGCTCCGGCCGATGAGCTGCCGCTACGGGAGACCACCTTCGTGGTGGTCGACTTGGAGACCACCGGTGGCCGCGCCACGGGCACCGAAGCGGCCCCGCCGGACGCCATCACCGAGATCGGGGCGGTCAAGGTGCGCGGTGGGACCGTCCTCGGCGAGTTCGCCACGCTGGTGGACCCGCAGCGCAGCATCCCGCCCCAGATCGTGCAGCTGACCGGGATCACTACGGCCATGGTGCATGACGCCCCAGTCATCGGCGCCGTCATGCCGATGTTTTTCGAGTTCACCGGCAACTCGGTCTTGGTCGCCCACAACGCGGGGTTCGATATCGGGTTCCTGCGGGCCGCCGCGCGGCGATGCGACATCACCTGGCCGCGGCCTAAGATCCTGTGCACGGTCCGCCTGGCGCGGCGGGTGCTGAGCCGAGAGGAAGCCCCCAGTGTGCGGCTGGCCGAACTGGCGCGGCTGTTCTCGGTTGTCACCCAACCCACCCACCGCGCCCTCGACGATGCCCGTGCCACCGTCGACGTCTTGCATGCCCTGATAGAGCGGGTGGGCAACCAGGGCGTGCACACCTTTGCCGACCTGCGTTCGTATCTGCCCAACGTGACCCCGGCGCAGCGCCGCAAACGGGTGCTGGCCGACGGCCTGCCACACCGGCCGGGAATCTATGTGTTCCGGGGGCCGTCGGGCGAGGTGCTCTACGTCGGCACCGCGGTCGACCTGCGCCGCAGGGTCAGCCAATACTTCAACGGCGCCGATCCTCGCGGCCGGATCAAGGAAATGGTCAACCTGGCCACCGGGGTGGACCACGTCGAGTGCGCGCACCCACTCGAAGCCGGCGTGCGTGAGCTTCGAATGCTGGCCGCACATGCGCCCCCGTACAACCGCCGATCGAAGTTTCCCCTCCGTTGGTGGTGGGTGGTCCTTACCGAGGAAGCGTTCCCGCGCCTGGCCGTCGTTCGCGCTCCCCGGCACGGCCGGGTCATCGGCCCGTACCGGTCCCGGGCCGACGCAGCCGAGACGGCCACCCTGGTGGCGGGCTTCACCGGGATCCGAACCTGCACCAAGCGGCTGGCGCGGTCGGCCCTGCACGGCCCGGCCTGCCCCGAGGTGGAGGTGTCCCCGTGCCCCGCCGCGCGCAACCTGACCGCCGAGCAATACGCCGACGCCGTGCAGCGCGCGACGGATTTGATCGACGGACGCGACAACACCGCGCTGGCCGCCGCGACCCACCAGGTCACCGCCCTGGCCGAGCGACATCGTTACGAGAGCGCGGCGCGGCTACGCGACCATATCGCCACCGCGATCGAGACGCTGTGGCGTGGTCAGCGGTTGCGGGCGCTGGCCGCGCTGCCCGAATTGATCGCCGCGGCGCCGGACGGCGGTGGTGGCTACCAGTTTGCTGTCATCCGCCACGGCCAACTGGCTGCCGCCGGTACCGCCCGGCGCGGGGTGCCACCGATGCCGGTGGTCGACGCCCTGCAAACCGGTGCCCAGGCGATCATGCCGGCCGCGGCGCCGCTCGGCGGTGCGCTGGTGGAGGAGACCGCGCTCATCGCCCGCTGGCTCGCGGCTCCGGGGGTGCGCATCGTGCAGGTCACCGGAATTCCGGATGCCGGGGGCGCCGCCGAAACCGCGGGCTGGGCCACACCGTTGCGCTGCGCCGGCGCATGGGCGGCGTGGGCGGCATCGGCCCGTTCGGCGCGGCTGGCCGTCGAGCAGGCACCCGGCCCGACGGGGCGACTCTCCCCTCACCAGGACCCGCCGCACCGCCGGGCCGGCAGCTCAGAGCTGCTGGCTGAACCGCACCCATCGCGCGAGCAACTGTTCGGCCGCGCCGCTGTCGATCGCCGCGCTGGCCCGCTGCAAGCCGTCCTCCCACGCGGGCAGCCATTCAGCCCGGCTGGATAGCCCGGCATGGGCGACGATCGCGCCGGCGGCGTTGAGCACCACCGCATCCCGGATCGGGCCCCGGGCCCCGCCCAGTACAGCGCGGGCTTCAGCCGCGTTGGCTTGCGCGTCGCCGCCCAGCAGCTCGTCGAGCTCGGCTCGTGCGAAGCCAAATCCCGCGGGATCGAAAGTCAGTTTGTCGACGGTGCCCGCCTGCACCCGCCAGATCGTGCTGGTGGTCGTCGTGGTCAACTCGTCGAGCCCGTCGTCGCCGTGCACCACCAGCACGCTGGACCGGCGGGTGGCAAACACCCCGGCCATCACCTCGGCGAGGTCAGCGAACGCGCAGCCGATCAACCCGGCCCGCGGCCGGGCCGGATTCGTTAGCGGCCCAAGCAGATTGAACACCGTGGGCACGCCGATCTCGCGGCGCACCACCGAGGCGTGCCGGTAAGACGGATGGAATTGCGGCGCGAAGCAAAAGCCGATCCCGACTTCCTCGAGGCTGCGCACCACCTGATCGGCGTCCAGGTCGATGCGCACCCCCAACGCTTCCAGGGTGTCGGCCCCCCCGGACAACGACGATGCCGCTCGGTTGCCGTGTTTGACCACCGGCACACCGGCGGCGGCCACCACGATGGCCGCCATCGTGGACAGGTTGACCGTATTGATCCCGTCGCCACCGGTACCGACGACATCGACGGCGTCCTCCGGAACGGCGTGGGCCGGCATCGGGCGCGCGTGGTCGAGCATCACGCCGGCCAATTCGGCAACTTCGTCCGCGGTGGGCACCTTCATCGTCAACGCCACCGCGAACGCGGCGATCTGTGCCGGCCGTGCGGCGCCGGTCATGATCTGATCCATGGCCCAGGCCGCCTGACCCCGCGCCAAGTTGGTCCGGCCCGTCAAGCGACCCAGAACCTGTGGCCAAGAGGTCCCCGAAGCCGACACCGACGCCGACGCCGCCGGGGGCCGACCAAAGGGGGATCCTTCACCTGACCGAGCCACGCGCCGATGGTCGCATGCCGGCCGGCCACCGCCCAACGCGCGGCCGGCAACGCCGGGGTACGGGGCGGCACGCGGCTGTGAAACGACGCGCGGAAAACGAATTTGTGACCCGGGTAGAGTTCGACAACTACAAAGCGTCATACTTGCGGATGTGACGAGTGCTGTAGGGACCTCGGGTACTGCCATCACGTCGCGCGTGCATTCGCTGAACAGACCGAACATGGTCAGTGTCGGCACCATAGTGTGGCTTTCCAGTGAGTTGATGTTCTTTGCTGGCCTGTTCGCTATGTACTTCACTGCGCGCGCTCAGTCCGGCGGGAAGTGGCCGCCGCCGCCGACCGAGCTCAATCTCTATCAGGCGGTGCCGGTGACGCTGGTGTTGATCGCGTCGTCGTTCACCTGCCAGATGGGGGTGTTCGCCGCCGAGCGCGGCGACGTGTTCGGCCTGCGCCGCTGGTATGTGATCACCTTCATGATGGGCCTGTTCTTCATCCTTGGTCAGGCCTACGAGTACTACCACCTGGCGACCCACGGGACGACCATCCCGGGCAGCGCCTACGGCAGCGTGTTCTACCTGGCGACCGGGTTCCACGGCTTACACGTGACCGGTGGCTTGATCGCCTTCATCTTCTTGCTGGTCCGGACCGGGATGAGCAAGTTCACCCCGGCGCAGGCCACCGCCAGCATCGTCGTCTCCTACTACTGGCATTTCGTCGACATCGTGTGGATCGCGCTGTTCACGGTGATCTATTTCATCCGATGAGCCGGCCCCCCGAACAGGCATGAACCCCGAACAGGCATGAATAGGAGTGCTCAGTTGAAAAGACTGGGATTCACCCGATCCGGTGGCAGCGCGCAGCGGAACAGTCGCTCGCGGAGATGTCTCCACCGGCGGTTGTCGGGCGGGCTGCTACTGCTGATAGCGCTGACCGTCGCCGGTGGCCTGGCGGCCGTGCTGACACCTACCCCGCAGGTGGCCGTCGCTGACGAGTCGTCCTCAGCGCTGCTGCGCACCGGCAAGCAGTTGTTCGACACGTCGTGCGTGTCCTGCCACGGCGCCAACCTGCAGGGCGTACCCGACCACGGGCCCAGCCTGATCGGCGTCGGCGAGGCGGCCGTCTATTTCCAGGTCTCGACGGGCCGGATGCCCGCCATGCGGGGTGAGGCTCAGGCGCAGCGCAAGGAGCCGATCTTCGACGAGGCCCAGATCGACGCGCTCGGTGCCTACGTGCAAGCCAACGGGGGCGGGCCCACCGTGGTCCGCAACCCCGACGGCAGCATCGCCACCAAATCCCTGCGGGGAGACGACCTGGGGCGCGGCGGCGACCTGTTTCGCCTCAACTGCGCCTCCTGCCACAACTTCACCGGCAAGGGCGGCGCGTTGTCGTCGGGAAAGTACGCGCCCGACCTGGGACCCGCCAATGAGCAGCAAATCCTCACCGCGATGCTGACCGGGCCGCAGAACATGCCGAAGTTCGACGACCGCCAGCTGTCCTTCGAAGCAAAGAAGGACATCATCGCCTACGTGCGGACCGTCGCCGAGGAGCGGTCGCCGGGTGGCTACGGACTTGGCGGATTCGGACCCGCGCCCGAAGGCATGGCGATATGGATCATCGGCATGGTCGCCGCCATCGGGCTGGCACTGTGGATTGGGGCGCGATCATGAGCGACGGCTCTCCCGTGACCGGCGACGCCAAAACCGATATCGGTTCGGACACCGGCTCTGACACCGACAAGGGCACCGGCGCGGCCCATGAGCCGGACGAGGCTGCGCTGGCTGCGATGTCGCAGCAGGAACTGCTCGACCTGGGCGGCAAGCTCGACGGCGTCCAGATCGCCTACAAGGAACCCCGCTGGCCGGTCGAGGGCACCAAGGCCGAGAAACGTGCCGAGCGTGGAGTGGCGGTCTGGCTTTTGCTGGGCGGTGCATTCGGACTCGCCCTGCTGTTGGTTTTCCTCTTCTGGCCGTGGCAGTACAAAGCCAAGGGAGAGTCGGGAAGCTTCCTGTACTCCCTTGCCACCCCGCTGTACGGGCTGACTTTCGGGCTGTCCATCCTGGCGATCGCAATCGGGGCGGTGCTGTTCCAGAAACGCTTTATCCCGGAAGAGATTACGATCCAGGACCGGCACGACGGCGCGTCTCGCGAGATCGACCGCAAGACGGTGGTGGCCAATCTGACCGACGCCTTCGAGAGCTCGACCATCCGGCGCCGCAAGCTCGTCGGGCTGTCCTTGGGCATGGGATTGGGCGCGTTCGGGCTCGGCACTCTGGTTGCGTTTGCCGGCGGCCTCATCAAGAATCCGTGGAAGCCGGTCGTCCCCACGGCCGAGGGCATGAAGGCCGAGCTGTGGACGTCGGGCTGGACCCCGCGCTACAAAGGAGAGACGATCTATCTGGCGCGGGCCACCGGTTTGCACGACGGGCCACCGTTTATCAAAATGCGCCCCGAGGATATGGACGCCGGCGGCATGGAGACGGTCTTCCCGTGGCGGGAATCCGATGGTGATGGCACCACCGTGGAATCGCACGAGAAGTTGCAGGCCATCGCGATGGGCATTCGCAATCCGGTGATGCTCATCCGCGTCAAGCCAAGCGATTTGGGCAAAATGGTGAAACGTCAAGGCCAGGAGAGCTTCAACTTCGGCGAGTTCTTCGCCTACACCAAGGTCTGCTCGCACTTGGGTTGCCCGGCATCGCTGTACGAACAGCAGACCTACCGAATCCTGTGTCCGTGTCATCAGTCGCAGTTCGACGCGCTGCACTTCGCCAAGCCGATATTCGGCCCGGCGGCCCGCGCGTTGGCGCAACTGCCCATCACTATCGACTCCAACGGATATTTCGTCGCCAACGGCGATTTCGTCGAGCCCGTCGGACCGGCATTCTGGGAGCGCACAACATCATGAGTCCGAAACTCCGTCCTCCGAAAATCGGTGACGTTCTGGCTCGCCAAGCCGAGGACGTCGACACCCGGTATCACCCTTCGGCCGCGCTGCGCCGACAGCTGAACAAGGTCTTCCCGACCCACTGGTCGTTCCTGCTCGGCGAGATCGCGCTGTACAGCTTCATCGTCCTGCTGATCACCGGCGTGTACCTGACGCTGTTCTTTGACCCGTCGATGACCGAGGTCACCTACAACGGCGTCTATCAACCATTGCGCGGCGTCGAGATGTCGCGCGCCTATGAAACGGCACTGGACATCTCGTTCGAAGTCCGAGGCGGACTGTTTGTCCGCCAGATCCACCACTGGGCCGCGTTGATGTTCTCCGCGGCGATCATGGTGCACCTGGCCCGCATTTTCTTCACCGGCGCGTTCCGGCGGCCCCGCGAGGCCAACTGGGTCATCGGCTCGCTGCTGCTGATCCTGTCTATGTTCGAGGGCTACTTCGGCTACTCGCTGCCCGACGACCTGCTGTCAGGTATCGGCCTGCGCGCCGCGCTCTCCTCGATCACGCTGGGCATGCCGATCATCGGGACCTGGTTGCACTGGGCGCTGTTCGGGGGTGATTTCCCGGGCACAATCCTGATTCCCAGGCTCTATGCGCTGCACATTCTGCTGCTGCCGGGAATCATCCTGGCGCTGATCGGTATGCATCTGGCGTTGGTGTGGTTCCAGAAGCACACCCAGTTCCCCGGCCCCGGCCGGACCGAGCACAACGTCATCGGCGTGCGCGTCATGCCGGTGTTCGCGTTCAAGTCCGGCGCATTTTTCGCCGCGATCGTCGGCGTTCTGGGCCTGATGGGCGGCCTGCTGCAGATCAACCCGATCTGGAACCTGGGCCCCTATAAGCCCTCTCAGGTGTCGGCCGGCTCGCAGCCGGACTTCTACATGATGTGGACCGAGGGGCTGGCTCGTATCTGGCCGCCGTGGGAGTTCTACTTCTGGCACCACACCATTCCCGCGGCGGTGTGGGTGGCGCTGATTATGGGCCTGATCTTTGTGCTGCTGATCGTCTACCCATTCCTGGAGAAGCGGTTTACCGGCGATTACGCGCATCACAACCTGCTGCAGCGGCCACGGGACGCCCCGGTGCGGACCGCGGTCGGCGCGATGGCGATCGCCTTCTACATGGTGCTCACACTGGCCGCCATGAACGACATCATCGCGTTCAAGTTCCACATCTCGCTCAACGCGACGACCTGGATTGGCCGTATCGGCATGGTGGTGCTCCCACCGTTCGTGTACTTCATCAGCTACCGGTGGTCCATCGGCCTGCAGCGCAGCGACCGTGCGGTGCTCGAACACGGCGTCGAGACCGGCATCATCAAGCGCCTGCCGCATGGGGCCTACATCGAGCTGCACCAGCCGCTCGGCCCGGTCGACGACCACGGTCATCCGCTACCGCTGGAGTACCAGGGCGCTGCCGTTCCCAAGCGAATGAACAAGCTGGGCTCGGCCGGTGCGCCTGGTATTGGCAGCTTCCTGGCCGCCGATCCGGCGTCAGAGGACGCGGCACTGCGGGAGGCCGGTCATGCCGCCGAACAACGTGCGCTGACCGCGCTACGCGAATACCAGGACAGCATCGCCGGCTCGCCCAACGACGAGCACGGCCAGCACTAGGGACGAGACAGCCGGCGCGCCAGGGACAGCCCCTGCGCCGACACCGTTCCGGCTCGGGCCGTCGACCAGCCTGGACTCCGGAGCTACCCGCAGCAGCCAGCCGCAGGTGCGCACTTGCCGCGGATCCGCGGCCCCGCTAACTGCGCCACGCCGAACCGGCTACCCGGGTGGCTGTGGGCGTGCCTCGTGAGGATGTCCGGTCAAGCGAGACCAGGCGATTGCCGGTTGCCGGATCGGGTTATCGCTCGGCGACTGCGCGGCGCAGCTGCCGAACGTGGTACCACTCGATCGCCGGCATTCCTGCGGTGATAACCGCCGCCGCCCCGTAGCTGACCCATGATGCGCCGTCGTGACCGACGGCCATCAGATACGTTGCCAATGCCACACCGATCAAGGCGGTGCCGATGGCACCAGTCAGCGAGACGGTTCCGCGCAACCAGATCCGATCCACTGCTTCCCCGGATCGCTCGGCGGCCGCCTCGAATGCCCGGACTTGATCTCGGCGGGTCGAGCCGCCGACCGTACGCACCGCGGGTTTCCCCGGCCCGGCCGGCGGTCTGCCAAGCGCACGTGGCGGCACCGGCCTCGCCACCGACTCGGCCCCCGACATGCGGCGAGCCCGCAACAGCACCGGAATCGCCCCCGCAATGATCAACGCGGAGATGATGATGACGGCGTACAACACCCAGGTGGTGTCCGAGTCCCTCGCCACCTTGTGAAAGCCCCGTCCGAGGTCGGCCAGCGCGACCGCTGCGGCGACGCTGATGCCGACAAGCACCAGCCAGACCGCCGCACACGCGCCGATCAGGATGCGGTCAACGACCGCTGGAGCCACGATGCCGTCCGGCCCGCGCCGGTATGCGGAGTATCTCCCGAGCATCAGCAGCTCGTTTGCGGTGCGTCGTTGTTGTTCGATGACAGCACCGTCCCGTCGCTCGTGGTGATAGAGCAGTTGAGTTTGCTGACCCGGAAAAGGCTGGACGCCTCCACCGAGCCCACATCAGATTGTGAGATCGGTGTGACGGTCATCGACCATGGAATGTACACGTTGTGCTGCGTCCGCCGGCGCCCTGAAGCGTCGACATAGGTGACCGAGATGATGTCACCCGGTGCCTTGGTGCCGGTAACCGAATAAGTGACTTGTCGGGGACCAGCCGGCGTGGTGGTGGTCGTGGGCGGAGGCGCCGCCGCCGTCGTCGTCGCCGGAGGCGGGGCCGTCGCCGGTGGTGGCGGGGGCGGAGGCGTCACGGTCACGGTCTGCGTCTCCGTCGCTGTCGGGATCTCGGTGGTGGGCGGTGGTGGTGGCGGCGGTGGCGGTGGTGGCGGCGGCGTGGTTGTCGTTATCTCGTCCTGTACCGGGGGCGCCGACGAGGACGTCGTGGCCGGGTTGGCCAGTCTTTGGGATCCGGCGCGGGTGACGAGCAGCGATACCGAAACCACCAGGGCGATGGCGGCCAGTATGGCCGCCACGCCGACCACCCATGGCCAGCGCGGAGCGCCATGTTCGTCGTCGGCATCCGATGCGTCGTCGTAATTGTCGTAGTCGTAAAGACTGAGATCGGCCGGCAGATACGGCCCGCTGATGAATTGCTCGGACTCTGGCGCCGAGTACGCACGCGAGTAGGCTTCGGTCTCCCCCGTGGGATATGCCGCGTCGAAGTGGCCACTATCGTCAAGCGGTTTCAGTGCTCCGCCCTCGGCACCAGCTGTCAGCTCATCACCGGTGTCGCTCAAGGCTTCCAGTTCGGCGCTGGAATCGCCGGCGGAATCGGGTTCCTCAGGTTCCCGTCCCGGCGGATTCGGCCCGCTCATGTTTGCCTACCCTGTCCAAACTGCCTCACCAGAGCGCTGGGCTCCGCGGCTGCATGTGTGCGCGTGCGCTCGGTGGAATTTCACTGTGTATCGCAAACCCTACCCAACCGGGCAGGGCACAGAAGTCGCGGCTAACTGGCCGCCGATCAACTGATGCCCTGATTGTGACCTTTCCGGCTTTGATCAGTGCTTCTCGGGTCCGACGTAGTACTCGAAGACCAGTCCGGCCGCCGAGGCCAGGACGAATACCACGCCGGCAACGATGAGCCAGGGCAGCCATAGCGCTACGCCCGTCGCCGCCACCGAACCGGACAACGCAACCAGGATCGGCCACCAGCTGTGCGGGCTGAAGAACCCCAATTCTCCTGCGCCATCGCTAATTTCGGCACCCTCGTAGTCCTCGGGCCGGGTGTCCAGCCGGCGGGCCACAAATCGGAAGAACGTGGCCACGATCAACGCCATACCGCCTGTCAGCGCCAGCGCAGTTGTGCCGGCCCACTCGACCCCACCGGTGGCGAACATCGAAGTCAGCACACCGTAGAGCACCGCACACAATACGAAGAACGCGGCGACGAACTCGAAAAGCCTGGCTTCGATATGCATTCTGCAGTGTCCTAACCTTGGCTCGGGGCCAATTGACCGCGGCGGGCGTCGAACGGATGGGTGGTCACGGCGAGGGGCGGCTGGTTGATCGCCTGCAGGGCTTCGGCGTTGGTCTTGCCGTCGATACGTTGCTGTAAATAGGCCTTGAAGTCGTTGGGGGCCACCACGCGAACTTCGAAGTTCATCATGGCGTGGTAGGTGCCGCACATTTCGGCGCAGTGACCGACGAACGCTCCGGTCTTGGTGATCTGCTCGATCTGGAAAATGTTGACCGAATTATTCGCAGCCGGATTGGGCATCACGTCACGCTTGAACAAGAACTCGGGCACCCAGAAGGAATGGACCACGTCGGCCGAGTTCAGCTGGAATTCGATGCGCTTGCCGGCCGGCAAGACCAGGACCGGAATTTCGTTCGTGGTGCCCAGCGTCTCGATCTTGTCGAAATTGAGATAGCTGCGGTCCTCGGTGTTACGGCCGGCAACCGGTCCGACGAGCTCTTCACCATGGGCGTCCTTGCCTTCCGGCTTGGATTCAACGGCGTGCTTGCGGGCCTCGTCGGCGCCATCGTAGGTCAAGGTGTGGTCGTGGAAGTCGACCCGCTGATAGCCGAACTTCCAGTTCCATTGAAAAGCCGTGACGTCGACCACGACTTCTGGGTCGTTGGTGGTGTGCAGCATCTTCTCCTGCACGACAACGGTGAAGTAGAACAGCACCGAAATGATGAGGAACGGCGTGACTGTCAGCACCAGCTCAAGGGGCATGTTGTAGCCGAACTGTCGAGGAAAGTCGGCGTCGCTTCGCTTCTTTCGGTGAAAGACTGCCGTCCAGAAGATCAGACCCCACACGATGACCCCGACCACCAGGGAGGCGATCACCGCACCGACCCACAACTCCCGGTTGACATGGGCTTCCGGGGTGACGCCCTCGGGCCAACCGAGGCCTAGCGCTTCCGACCAGCTGCAACCGCTCAGGGTGACAGCCAGCGCGCCGAGGGCCCCGGCCAGTGCCGCCAGCCGTCGGCGTGGGGTGACCCCGCGCGCTCCGCGCCGCCGACCGCCGGAACGGATCTCAGAATTGCCCTGCGACAAGCAATGCGAACGACCTGGCTCGCGAAGTGTCACGTTGCGCCTCCTGTAGCACAAGCTGGGCCGACTCGGGTTAGGCGCCGCTTCCGGCGGGAATCGTCGGCTAACTCGGATTCGAATACTACGCAGCGTAGACCACGCCGCCCGCGGTGGCGACGATGCGTGCCAAAACGACCGGCGGTGCCGCTACCCTGGCCCGCGGTGGCGGCACCGCCGGATCGAGTGAGACGGTGCGTAGCCCGCCCGCGGTGGTGACCAGGAGCTCGATACAACCCCTTTCGGAACTCCACATCGTGAACCGACGAGCGCGAGATCCGGTCTCGATCACCATTACCCGCCGGCCGCGCCCGGGCAGCAGCGCCTCGTGCGGCATACTGGGGCGCCGTGTGCGGACTGCTGGCCTTCGTCGCGGCCCCGGCTGGCGCTGCCGAGACCCAGGGGTCCGACGCTGCTGCCCGTAGCGTCACGGAGGCCGACAGCGCGATCGCCCGCGCGTCGCACCTGATGCGCCACCGTGGCCCCGACGAGCCGGGCACCTGGGTCGACCCGGACGCCGACGGATCGGTGATCTTCGGGTTCAACCGGCTGTCCATTATCGACATCGCCCATTCCCATCAGCCGCTGCGGTGGGGGCCGCCGGAGGAGCCACAGCGCTACGTGCTGGTGTTCAACGGCGAGATCTACAACTACCTGGAGCTGCGCGACGAACTCCGCGCCCGGCACGGCGCCGTATTCGTGACCGACGGCGACGGCGAGACGATCGTCGCCGGCTACCACCACTGGGGCACCGGCGTGCTCAAGCGGCTGCGCGGCATGTTCGCCTTCGCGCTGTGGGACACCGTCACCCGCGAATTGTTCTGCGCCCGCGACCCGTTCGGCATCAAGCCGCTGTTCCTGGCGACCGGCGCCGGCGGCACCGCGGTGGCCAGCGAGAAGAAGTGCCTGCTGGACCTCGTCGACTTGCTCGAATTCGACACCGAAATCGACCGCCGGGCGCTGCAGCACTACGTCGTGCTGCAGTACGTGCCGGAGCCCGAGACGCTGCACCGCGGGGTGCGACGGCTCGAATCAGGGTGTTATGCCTGGATTCGGCCCGGGCGCGAGCCGGAGATCACCCGCTACTTCGTGCCGCGTTTCGCCGCCACCCCGATCACGCCCGACACCGAGCAGGCGCGCTACGACGAGATCACGGCGGTGCTGGAGGACTCGGTGGCCAAGCACATGCGCGCCGACGTCACCGTCGGCTCGTTTCTGTCCGGGGGTATCGACTCCACGGCCATCGCCGCCCTGGCCATCCGGCACAACCCGCGGCTGATCACCTTCACCACCGGTTTCGAGCGGGAGGGTTTTTCCGAGCTCGACGTGGCCGTGGCCTCCGCCGAGGCGATCGGCGCGCGCCACGTCGCCAAGGTGGTCAGCGCGGACGAGTTTGTGGCCGCCCTGCCCGAAATCGTCTGGTATCTCGACGAACCGGTGGCCGATCCGGCGCTGGTCCCGCTGTTCTTCGTCGCCCGGGAGGCCCGCAAGTACGTCAAGGTGGTGCTGTCCGGGGAAGGCGCCGACGAACTGTTCGGCGGCTACACGATCTACCGCGAACCGCTGTCGCTGAAACCGTTCGACTACCTGCCGCGGCGGCTGCGGCGGTCGATGGGGAAAGCCTCCAAACCGCTGCCGGAGGGCATGCGCGGCAAGAGCCTGCTGCACCGCGGCTCGTTGACGCTCGAGGAGCGCTACTACGGCAATGCCCGCAGCTTTTCCGACGCACAGCTGTGCGACGTGTTGCCCGGCTTCCGCGAGAACTGGACCCATACCGACGTCACGGCGCCGGTGTACGCGCAGTCGGCCGGTTGGGATCCGGTGGCCCGCATGCAGCACATCGACCTGTTCACCTGGCTGCGCGGCGACATCCTGGTCAAGGCCGACAAGATGACGATGGCCAATTCGCTCGAGCTGCGGGTGCCGTTCCTGGACCCCGAGGTGTTCGCGGTGGCCTCCCGGGTACCGCTGCAGGCCAAGATCACCCGCACCACCACCAAATATGCGCTGCGCCGCGCGCTTGAGCCCATCGTTCCGGCACACGTGCTGCACCGGCCCAAGCTGGGGTTTCCGGTGCCGATCCGGCACTGGTTACGCGCCGGCGAGCTACTGGAGTGGGCCTACCAGACGGTGGCCTCGTCGGACGCCGGGGATCTCATCGACCTGGGCGCCGTCCGCCGGATGCTCGATGAGCACCGGACCGGCGCCAGCGATCACAGCCGCCGGCTGTGGACCGTGCTGATCTTCATGCTGTGGCACGCGATCTTTGTCGAGCGCAGCGTGGTGCCGCAGATCGGAGAGCCGCAGTATCCGGTCCAGTTATGACGGCCAGCAGACCCAATAGCCCCCGAAAACCGTGGTTTTCGGGGGCTATTGTGTCTTACTCGAAAATGCGGTGACCCGAAGCGGGTGAGTGGCGGGCCCCCGGTGTTGGGCGGCGTGGGTGAGGGGTTCGAGAGTGACTGTGTAGCCAAGGGCCTGCAGTTGTTTGATGGCTTTTGCTTTGGTTTGCCCAGGGTGGTGTCGGGTGGAGTAGTCGGCGCCGGGGTCGTGGTAGAAGGCGCCGTTGACCACCATGTTCCAGGCGTCAATGAGCATGCTGTGTTCGACAGCGACCACGGCGATCAGGGCGGGCACCGACGGGCTGCGAGCTTTGCGGCGGTGGGATGTGGCGGGCCGGTGGGTGCCGGCGATGCGGCGGTAGCGGGCGTTGTAGTAGGTGTCTTTGGAACGCGCTGCCGACAGCGCGGCCACCCCGAGAGCGGCTTTGAGGTGGCGGTTGCCGGGGCGGGTGGTGGCCGATTTGAGCCGGCCCGCCGATTCGTTGCAGCCGGGCACCACCGCGGCCCACGACGCCAAATGGGCAGCGGTGGGAAACACGCTCATGTCCGCGCCGGTCTCGGCGATAAACACATCGGCGACGATGTGGGAAAAGCCTGGGATACTCATCAGCAATTCCCGGGCGGGTTGAAAGGGTTTGATCGCCTCCTCGATGCGCTCCTCAAGGCGGGCGATGTCGGCGCCGTGGGCGTCGATGCGATCCAAATACAGCCGAGCCATAAACGCGTGATGGTCGCTAAACGGCCCGCGCAACGCCTCGGTCGATGCGGGGATCTTCTCACTCGAAAATGCGAGCCGCTGTTTGGCCAGATCGGCGAGCACCACCGGATCACGCTGCCCGCCGATCAACGCCTCCAGCATCGCCCGCCCCGAGACCCCGACGATGTTGGAGGCCACCGCCGACAGTTTGATCCCGGCATCTTCGAGCGGCTTTTCCAGCCGCTGGATTTCTTTGGTGCGCGCTCGGGTGATGGTGGTGCGCGCCCGGGTCAGATCACGCAACACCCGAATCGGCTCCGGCGGCACGGTACACGCCGATGCGGTCTGGGTGACGGCCTCGGCAGTGTGTGTGAATGAGACGGAACGCGGTATAACCCAATGACTCTGGCCCCGAATCGACGATGATCGCCTGGTGGCGGATCGCCTTGGCGGTGGCAGTGATCCACTGCTCCCACTCGTCGGGGTGTTGCGGCTCGACCTCAGCGTGCAGCAGTAGCTGGCCGCAAAGCGGGCAGCGTCCGCGCTGCATGCGGATCAGTCTCGACCGGGCCCGGCCCAGCGGGGGTCTCCCGCGGCGGCGCCGGGTCGCCCAGTAGTCGGTCAAGGCAGGGTCGTCCGGGGACGCCCAGCCCTTGACCAGGGTGTGCCGGGTGATCGCCGTCCAGGCGAACTTGACCAGGTAGGCGCCGTGTCGCGGTCACCGAATACCCAGCGGTCGCGCCGGGACGGGTGGAACGCGCCGAAGTAACGGGACACGATCCAGCGCCGTCCCTTGTGCGGATGGGTGAATCTGGCCCACTTGTCGGTGAGCTTCCACACGTGATTGTCCAGCGCATTGAACACCCGGGCCGACACGCAGTGCCGGTAGTAGGCCGACCACCCCCGAATGATCGGGTTGAGCCGGATGAGCACCATCTGGGCGTTGTGGCCCCGCAGTGCTCGCATCTCGGTGGTCAGCCGTGCCCGGATCCGTTTCACGGCCGCCTTGCTGGGTTTGATCAGCAGCCTGTTGCGGTAGCGGCGGATGTTGAACCCCAGAAAATCCACCCCGTCCTCGAGGTGCACGATACGGGTCTTGTCCTCGTTGAAGACCAGACCCCGAGGTCGCAGCCACTCCGTGAGCCGCGCCTTGACCTGTTGGGCGTGTTCCCGCGAGTGGCACAGGGCCAGCAGATCATCGGCGTATCTGATCAAAACTGGGGAGCCCGGCCGCGCCGTTTCGGCGTTGGTGCCGGTGCGGATATAGCGGACTCCGGCGGCCTGTTCCATTCCGTGCAGGGCAACGATCAGCAACGGGCTGATCACCCCGCCTTGTGGGCTGCCGTCCTCGGTCGGTGCGAACCGACCTTGATCGATCACCCCCGCGCGTAGCCAGGCCGCGATCATTCCCGCGCGGGGAACGAGCCGAGCTGTGCGAGAAGATGGGCATGATCGATGCGGTCGAACGCGGCGGCCAAATCGGCGTCTAGCGCCCACACGCGTTTGCAGGTCGCACCGCGAGCGGTCACGAAGATCGCCTGCATTGCGTCCTGACAGCTACGGCCTGGCCGAAACCCATACGATCGGGACTCGAACCGGGCCTCCCACTCGGGTTCTAGCGCGTTGACCGTGAGCGCTTGCAGCGCCCGATCGGCGATCACGGGAATCCCGAGGCCGCGCCGTTTTCCGTTGCTCTTCGGAATGAACACCCGCTTGACCGGTCGAGGTCTCCACGCGTTGGTGTCGCGCTGCAGCCAGGTGGCCATCTCGGCCTTTTCCCATCCCGCGAGCACGACCCTGCCGTCGACCCCGGCCGTCTTGCGGCCAGCGTTGAGCTCGGTGACCCGCCGCACACTCAGCAGAGCGTTTGCGTGGGAACCCAGCATCAGCTTCTGCAGATTACGGACCCGCTTGAGGTCCCCCGCCTGCATCGCCGTGAAGATTCGTCGCCGCAGCCTCCGTACGTCGTCTTCGACTTGGCGCCAATCCACGGCGTCCCAGTCGATGATCTCGTCCTCAGGTCCGTTCACCGTCACGGTGTCCAACTTGCCCATCGGTTCTGGAGTCTCCGATCATCTGGTCTTCACAGGCTCACCCGACCCACGTCAGCTCCCTTTCGGGCCGGGCAGCACGCCCGTATCCGACCGGTTATGCGGCTACCATCTGGCGGAGGAGCCAAATCGTGCGGTTGCCGGTTTCCCGTTGCCTTTCGGTGTGTCGGCATCGGCTTCTTGGGTCATCCAGCGCCTGCCGGGGAGTTGCACCTTCCCCACGGTCGGCCTACCGGCAGAATTCACCGGACCCCAACAGGGTTGTCATGTTGCGCATGAACAAGATTCGACCGGGCAGGGTGCCCCCTTTACCCCGGGGACGGTGATGCGCTCCCGACCAGCGACTATCCTCTGGCCGACACCCGCCGCTTCCAGCGGGTCCCTACGGCCCCGCTGACACATCCCATCGGCGGGGGTCACCTTCACAAGGCGTCATCAGGGGTTCACTCGCGTTCACCCATCACCGCACGACGACTGGATGCCGCCCCGCAGCCGGGAAGCGCGTTCGCTTCCCGCCGGTCTTCTCCTCGCCCACGGTCCACGGATGGAACGCGAACCGCTTCGGCTTCTACCCCGGGCTTCGCACCCCGCAGTCACCCGCAGAGCACGCCGAGGCGAAGACAGGCCCTCACGCACTGGCCCGAGTACTACACCTACGGCATCAGCCGAACCTCCAAACGGTGCCTCCTGCTTCACTCATGCACCCTCATGTCGCACATACTCCGAGGTGGATTCGATCACCACGCAGCTGACCTGCTCGGCGATCCGATGCTCGACCACCGCCAAGATCTCGGCGGTGGTCGAGCCCCACGTGCTCACCGTCGTCGACGTGGCACGCCGACCCTGCCCCTGAACCCGGATACACGCCGTGGCGTCCTTCGTCGAGACATCGATACCCACACACCGCGGACGTATCACCTCCATAGTGGCACTCCTTCACCCAGAGTTATTGTCGTGGAGCGCGTTTCGGAGAGAGTCAAACAAACAGGAGTCTCACTCACGTGCGCACAGGCAACAATCCACCGCCCCCGCACAACCACCGGGGCACTCTCCGCTCCCAAGCTGCTCGCCGTGCTCACCGGCACCACAGACGCAACGGGGTCCACCGAAACACCCCCACGCCTCGACCCCACCAGCCCGCCAAACAACCACTTACCCAGCCGAACGGCCGGCACCAATTTTCATCCCCCACCGCGGGGCTGGCCTAGCCCCCCGGACAACTGCTCGCGGGGCTAGGCCAGCACCGCGGTGATCTCGGCGGCGGCCTCGTCGCCGTAGGCACCGGCCAGCCGGGACGCCGCGGCCTGGTGATCCCACCGCCACTGTTGGGTGCCGGTTGATTCCAGCACCAACACCGCGACCAGCGAACCCAGTTGCGCGGACCGCTCCAGGGCCAACCCGGCGCTTCGCCCCATCAGGAAACCGGCGCGAAAGGCGTCGCCGACCCCGGTCGGGTCGGTCTGGCTGGTTTCGGGGACCACTCCGACGTGGACGGTGGTGCCGTCCGGGTCCACCACATCCACGCCCTTGGGGCCCAGCGTGGTCACCCGCAGATCGATCTGGGCCATCACCTCGGCCTCCGACCAACCGGTCTTCGACAAGAGCAGGTCCCATTCGTAGTCGTTGGTGAACAGGTAGGTGGCGCCGCCGATGAGCTGGCGGATTTCCTCGCCGGACAGCCGAGCCAGCTGCTGGGAGGGATCAGCGGCGAAGGCCAGCCCCAGCTTGCGGCATTCCTCGGTGTGCAAGAACATCGCCTCGGGGTCGTTGGCGCCGATGATGACCAGCTCCGGCGTGCCGATCGCCGACACCACGTCGGCGAGCTTGATGGTGCGGGCCTCGGACATGGCCCCCGGATAGAACGACGCGATCTGGGCCATGTCCACATCGGTGGTACACGTGAACCGTGCCGTGTGCGCAGTCTCGGAGATCAGGACGTGATCACAGTTGACACCGTGGGCTTTGAGCCAGTCGCGGTAATCGGAGAAGTCGGCGCCGGCCGCGCCGACCAGCGCCACGTCGCCACCCAGCACGCCGATGGCGAAGGCCATATTTCCGGCCACGCCGCCGCGGTGCACCACCAGGTCGTCGACTAAGAAGCTGAGCGACACCTTGTGCAGGTGTTCGGGCAGCAGTTGCTCGGAAAATCGGCCTGGAAACCGCATCAGATGGTCGGTTGCAATCGAACCGGTTACCGCAATCGTCACAAAATCTCCGTCCTTGATCCGTAAGGTCGTCTAGCCTCTCACAATTATCGGCGCCGCGGCCCGCCCCGTCGCGTCGACAGCCGACGGCCGGTGTTGCGCTAGCCTGCCCTAGGGAACTCACCTGATTGCCGGAATCCGCTGCCGGGCGGCAAGCCCACATGTCGTTTCGTCCACCACCGTAGGAGAACCACGATGGCCGGTCAGCACCCGCCGAACCCTGCCGTCGGCACCGAAGGAGCCCGAGAGGTGCGACCGTACCCGCAGACCGGGCCCGATGAGCCTCTTGAATACCCCCATGAAGCGGCCGACCGGCAACCCGGCTTTCCCCCCGCCCCGGCGGCGGGTTATCCCGGCATGCCGGGCTCCTATCGAAGGCGACGGCCGAAGCGGCTGCTGATCGGCACGCTGCTGGCCCTCGCCTTGGTCGGTGCGTTGACGGCGGCAATCGTGTACGGGGTTCGCACCAACGGGGCCAACACCGGGGGCACCTTCACGGAAACATCGGCCAAAACGGCGATTCAGGGCTACCTCAAGGCACTCCAGCACCGCGATGTCGACGTCATTGTGCGCAACGCGCTGTGCGGGATCTATGACGGGGTCAAGGACCGGCGGTCGGATCAGGCCCTGGCCAAGTTGAGCAGTGACGCCTTCCGCAAGCAGTTCTCCCAGGCCGACGTGACGTCGATCGACAAAATCGTGTACTGGTCGCAATACCAGGCCCAGGTGCTGTTCACCATGCAGGTAACACCTGCCACCGGCGGCCCGCCGAAGGGGCAGATGCAGGGCATCGCGCAGCTGCTCTTCCAGCGCGGGCAGATACTGGTCTGCTCCTACGTGCTGCGCACAGCCGGGCAATATTGACCGGGCCGGGATGATCCCGGCCCGGTAGACCCACTTCGGTCAGGTCAGTTGAAGGAATCCCCACACGCGCAGGACCCGGTTGCGTTGGGGTTGTCGATCGTGAAGCCCTGCTTCTCGATAGTGTCCACGAAATCGATCGATGCGCCTTCCACATACGGCGCACTCATCCGGTCGACCGTCAACGTCACGCCGCCGAACTCCGCCCTCAGGTCGCCGTCAAGCGTCCGGTCGTCGAAGAACAGGTTGTAACGCAGGCCGGCGCAGCCTCCCGGCTGCACCGCAATCCGCAGCGACAGGTCGTCACGCCCCTCCTGATCGAGCAGGGACTTCGCCTTGGCGGCAGCGGCCTCGGTCAGGATCACACCATGAGTCTTGGCGGTCGGCTCGTTCTGCACCGTCATTGCTTCTCCTACATGCCTCATCGTTAGGTGGGCTCGCCGGCTGGCGTGTCAGCCCGGGCCGTCGGGAAAAACCCACTGCTACTAACGGTACCCCGCAGGCCGGGGATTCCCGAGTCGCGCGGCGACTTCCGACGCCAAACCCATCAGCTGATTGGCCGCATCGGCCAGTGCCAACCGCACCGAACCCGCATAGTCGGCGATGGACAAGGCCGACATGATCCCCGACGATCGGATCGTCGATTTATCCAGGACCACTTGCCCGGCCAGCACTATCACCGGAATGCCCAGCGGACGGGCCGCGGCCGCGATCTCGCCGACGACCTTGCCGTGCAGCGACTGCTCGTCGAACTTGCCCTCACCGGTGATGATCAGCTGCGCTTCGGCCAGGTCGTCGGCCAAGTTGGTGTGTTCGGCGATGATCGCGGCACCGGACTCGCATCGGCCGCCGAGCGCGAGCAGACCCGCGCCGATGCCGCCGGCGGCACCCGCACCGGGCTCGGCGCTCACCGCCCGCCCGGCGGCCGCGTCCAGTTCCACCGCCCATGCCTCGAGACGGGCCTCCAGTGCGGCGACGGTGGCCGCGTCCGCGCCCTTCTGCGGCGCGAACACCCTGGCCGCGCCCCATGGTCCCACCAGCGGGTATTCCACGTCGGAGGCGGCGATCAGCTCGACTCCGGCGAGTCGTCGCCGGGCGGCGTCCAGGCCGCCGAGTTCGGTGATCATGCCGTACCCACCGTCCGTGCACGCGCTACCGCCCAGCCCGACCACAATGCGGCGCGCCCCGGCCGCGACTGCGGCAGCGATGAGCTGGCCCACTCCCCTGCTGTGCGCGGTCAACGCGGTCTCGGTCGTCGGCGGACCACCGAGCAGGGACAGGCCGCAGGCCTGCGCACACTCCAGGTAGGCGGTTGCCGAGGCCTGATCGAACATCCATGCGGCGTCCACGGCGGTATCCAGCGGCCCGGACACCCGCAGCAGCCGCGACTCCCCGAAGCGGCTTTGCAGCACTTCGATAAAACCGGGCCCGCCGTCGGACTGCGGAGCCACGATGAACGTGTCGTTCGGCCGGGAGCGGGTCCAGCCGGTGGCGATCACCGCGGCGGCATCCACCGCCGACAGGCTGTCGCCGTAGCAGTCCGGGGCCACCAGTACCCGCATCGCGGGCAGCTGGATCCGGCCGGGCCCGAGGGCATCGGCAGCGGCATCCGAAGCAGACCTGCCGTCCATTACAAGCAAGAGTAGGGCTAACACGGATGCTGGCGCTGGGTAACAGCAGCACAATTCCCCGGCACTGCCCGCGCGCACAGTAACCTGTCGACTGTGAAGCTGCTGGGCCGAAAGAAGGGCCACGAAGAAGGCGCCGAGGTATCGGCGAAGGCTGAGGACAGCCAGGGGGCGCAGACCCGTTCCCCGGCCGAGCCCGCAACTTCTCGCGGGTCCCGAGCAACCGGACCTAAGGGCCGGCCGACGCCCAAGCGCAGCGAGGCAAGGCGCAGCGCAAAGAAGGGCCCAGTCGTCCCGGCGCCGATGACGGCCGCCGAGGCGCGTGCCCGGCGCAAGTCGCTGGCCGGCCCGAAACTGAGCCGCGCCGAACGCCGGGCCGAACGCACTGCCAGCCGGGCCCGGATGAGCGAACGCCGCGAACGAATGATGGCCGGGGAGGAGGCCTATCTGCTGCCGCGCGACCAGGGCCCGATACGCCGTTATGTCCGCGATGTGGTCGATGCCCGGCGTTTTAGCCTGCTGGGCCTGTTCATGCCCTCGGCGCTGGCTTTGCTGTTCGTGATGTTCGCCGTCCCGCAGCTGCAGCTCTACATGTCGCCCGCGATGCTGGTGCTGATGGCCCTGATGACCATCGACGGGATCCTGTTGGGTCGCAAGGTGAGCAGGCTGGTCGACGCGAAGTTCCCGAGCAACACCGAAAGCCGTTGGAAACTCGGCCTTTACGCTGCCGGCCGGGCGTCACAGATGCGCCGGATGCGGGCGCCGCGCCCCCAGGTGGAGCGCGGAGCCAGCATCGGTTAGCGCCGGAAAGCTGGCTGACCACTCATGCGCACACCGGTTCTCGGCGGGATCAGGTCGGGCAAGTCCCGCTGGGCGGAGCGCACCATCCCGGATTCACTGGCACCCGGCCACCCGGTCCGCTACCTGGCGCCGGTCGCCGAGTCCGACCCAGCCTGGGCGCAGGAGTGGGCGCAACGGGTCGCCAAGCATCGCGAACGCCGGCCTGGGCACTGGTCGACCGTCGAAACTGACGGCATCATCACCCGGTTGCGGCGGCCACGGGACACCGCGAGGCTCGTCGGCGACCCCAGCGCCTGGCTGACCGCCGCCCCGGACCATCATCGGGCCTGGGACAGCGGATCCGGGGCCGGTCCCGCCCACGACCTGGTCGACGCGGTCAGCACCTTCGAGTCGACGCCGGTACTCGTCAGCCCTGAAGTCGGGCTGACCGTCGTTTCGGCAACCGCATCCGGGCGCCGCTTCGCCGACGAGCTGGGCAGCCTCAACCAGCGAATGGCAGCGATCTGCGATCAGGCGATGCTGGTGGTGCCCGGGCAGGCCGTCCCGATCATGCCGTCACGCACATGATCGGATTCGCGCCGATATCGCCGCCCGACCCGGATGCCGAAGCCGCCGCGCGAGCCCGACAGGACGTCCTGACCAAGCCGCGGGGAGCGCTGGGCCGCCTCGAGGACCTGTCGGTCTGGGTGGCCTCCTGCCAGGGCCACTGTCCGCCGCGGCAGTTCCAGCGCGCCCGGGTGGTCGTTTTCGCCGGTGACCACGGCGTCGCCAGGTCGGGGGTGTCGGCGTACCCGCCGGAAGTCACCGACCAGATGGTCGCCAATATCGACGCCGGCGGGGCGGCGATCAACGCGTTGGCTGACGTGGCCGGTGCGACGGTGCGGGTGGCGGACCTGGCTGTGGATTCCGATGCGGTGTCGGAGCGGATCGGCGCGTACAAGGTGCGCCGCGGCAGCGGTGATATCAGCACTGAAGACGCATTGACCGCCGACGAGACGGCCCGCGCCATCGCGTCCGGCCAGCAGATCGCCGACGAGGAGGTCGATGCCGGCGCCGATCTGCTCATCGCCGGCGACATGGGAATCGGGAACACCACCGCATCGGCAGTCCTGGTGGCGGCGCTGACCGACACCGAACCGGTCGCGGTGGTCGGGTTCGGGACCGGGATCGACGATGCCGGCTGGGCCCGCAAGACGGCCGCGGTGCGTGATGCGCTGTTCCGGGCGCGGCCGGTGCTGCCCGACCCGGTGGGGCTGCTGCGCTGCTGCGGTGGCGCGGATCTGGCGGCGATGGCGGGATTTTGCGCGCAGGCCGCGGTCCGGCGGACTCCGCTGTTGCTCGACGGCATGGCGGTGACGGCCGCAGCTCTGGTCGCCGAACGCCTGGCGCCCGGCGCCCGGCAGTGGTGGCAGGCCGGTCACCGGTCCACCGAACCGGGCCACCAGCTGGCCCTGACGGCGCTGCAGCTGGATCCGATTCTGGACCTGCGGATGCGGTTGGGCGAGGGCACCGGCGCCACGCTTGCGCTGTCGGTGCTGCGCGCCGCAGTGGCCGCGCTGTCGTCGATGGCTACCTTCACCGAGGCCGGTGTGTCCGGTCCCCGAACCTCCGGTATCGGCCCGGCCTGGCCGTGATCCGTTACCTGGCAACAGCTTTCGCCTTCGGCACGGTGGTGCGCATGCCGAGCTCGCGGGCCGCTCCGATGGGACGCGGCTCGATGACGGCGCTACCGGTGGTCGGCGCGGCGCTGGGTGGCCTGGCCGCCACTGTCACCTGGGCCGGCGCTGTGGTCTTCGGGCCGTCCAGCCCGTTGTCCGGGTTGCTGGCAGTGACGGTGTTGCTGGCGGCAACCCGCGGCCTGCACATCGACGGCGTTGCCGATACGGCCGACGGTCTGGGCTGCTACGGCCCGCCGCAGCGCGCGCTGGCCGTGATGCGCGACGGGTCTTCGGGGCCGTTCGGGGTGGCCGCCGTGGTCCTGGTCATCACGCTGCAGGGGCTGGCCTTCGCGATGCTGGGCGTAGCCGGCGTCATCGTGGCGGTGTTCGCCGGCCGGATCACCGCGGTGCTGGCCTGTCGCCGGTCGGTACCGGCGGCCGAGGGCAGCACCCTGGGTGCGCAGGTCGCCGGTACCCAGCCTGCGGCCGTGGTCGCGGCCTGGCTGGCGGTGCTGCTGGCGGCTTCGCTGCCGGCGGGTCCCCGGCCCTGGCAGGGACCGGTTGCGGTACTGGTTGCGGTGGTGTGCGGGGCCGCCCTGGTCGCGCACTGCAGGCGCCGGTTCGGCGGCGTCACCGGTGACGTGATCGGCGCGGCCATTGAACTCACGACGACGGTCAGCGCACTTATGCTGGCGGCACTGGCCCGCTTCTAGTCTGTCGCGACACCGCCGTTCCCCCAATCGGGGGACAAGCGTTTCCCCTGATTGTGGCCGATCGGAGGATTGTCTCGGCCGCTTAGCAGCCCTAACCTCTTCAGACATGCCGCTATCACCGTCGACCAGGCCGGTCGCTGCCGCTTCGGCGCGGACCAGCCCGTTCGGGCGATTGGTGACCCAGGGCACTTTCTACACCACCGGAATGCAACTCAGCAACAGCGCCGTGGTGCTGCCCTTCATCTGCGCACATCAGGGCATCACCTGGGCGGCCGGGATGCTGTTTCCGGCGTACAGCATCGGCTTGATCATGGGAAATTCGGCGTCGCCGGCGATCCTGCAGCGAGCCGGCCGGATGCGCCACGTGCTGCTGGCGGCGACCGCGGCGACGGTGGCCGCGCTGCTGATCTGGGATGCGGTAATCCCATGGACCGGCGTCTACGCCGCGGCGGTGTTTCTGCTGACCACAGCCGCCGCCGGAGTTGTCATCGCGGTGGCGACTGTCGCCTATACCGACATGGTCTCCAGCAAGTTGCCCGCACGACGCCGCGGCGAACTGTTCCTGACTCAAGGTGCCGCGGGATCGACGCTGGCCACCGGCGTCATGCTGCTGATCGCGCCCATGCTGGCCAGCGGTGATCAAATAGCCCACTACCGTGATCTGCTGTGGCTGGGTGCCCTGGCTCTGATCGCTTCCAGTGTCGCTGCGCTGCTCGTGGGTCCCATGCGGTCCGCGTCCACCACCGCCCGCCCGCCGCTTCGGGAAATCTATCGACAGGGTTTCGCGGTCGCCCAGGCCCAGCCGTGGTTTCGCCAGTACGCGATGACGTATCTGCTGTTCGCCCCGATCTGCCTGGGAACCACCTTCTACAGCCTGCGCGCCGCAAAGAAGATGGGTAGCTTGCATGTGCTGGTGGTCCTGTCCAGCGTCGGACTGGTCGTCGGTTCGGCGTTCTGGCGCAAGGTCTACCGCCGGTTCGGAGTGCGCGGCATGCTGCTGGGCAGCGCACTGTGCAGCACGACCGCAGCCCTGGTGTGCATCGTGGCGGAGTTGTCCGGCCAGTGGTACCACCTGTGGGCGTACGGCACGGTTTTCCTGTTGGCGACGCTGGCCGCCCAGCCCGTATCCGCCGCGTCGGTTTCCTGGATCAGCGTGTTCGCCGCCGAGCAGCACCGCGCGACGCTGATCGGCTTCGGGGCGACGTTGCTCGCGATCACGTTCACCCTGGTGGGCGGTGTCCTCGGCATGATCGCCCAAAAACACGCCACCGTCTGGCCGGTCGTCGTTGTGCTGGCGCTGTCCCTGGTTGCCGCTTTCGCAGCCGTCCGGGCACCCGGGCCAATGGACGACCGGGCGCACGATCGATCATCGCGACCGCAGACCCGCGTACCAAGGCTGGTCCTTCTCACCGACTGTGACGGCTCCGTCCGCCGCCGGCCGACCGTACGGGCCGCGCGCAGCTGGCAATCCGAGCCGGTTCGGCCGGCCGCCGCCGCAGCCGCGGCAGCCAGTTAGCCCAACCGCGACATCCACCCGTGGGTGTCGGCGAAGGTGCCCCGCTGGATTCCGGTCAACGTGTCACGCAACGCCATGGTCAGCTCACCGGGCTGGCCGTCGGCGATGGTGAACTCGACGTCGCCGCATTTCACCCGCGAGACCGGGGTGATCACGGCGGCGGTACCGCAAGCGAACACCTCGGTGATCTCGCCGACGGCGGCCTTCTTCTGCCACTCGGCCATATCGATCTTGCGCTCCTCGACGGTGACACCGGCATCAATCGCCAAGTGCAGCAACGAATCCCGCGTGATGCCGGGCAGCAGCGAGCCGGACAGCTCCGGGGTGACCAGCCTGGCCGATCCGCCGCTGCCGAACACGAAGAAGATGTTCATCCCGCCCATTTCTTCGACGTAGCGGCGTTCGACGGCGTCCAGCCACACCACCTGGTCGCATCCGTTGTCGACGGCTTCGGCCTGGGCCAGCAGCGAGGCGGCGTAGTTGCCGCCGCACTTGGCCGCGCCCGTGCCACCGGGGCTGGCTCGCACGTATTCCGTTGACACCCAGACGCTGACGGGATTGACGCCACCCTTGAAGTACGCGCCTGCTGGTGAGCCGATCAGCAGGTAGCGGTATTCCTTGGCCGGCCGCACTCCCAGGCCGGGCTCGGTGGCGATGATGAACGGCCTCAGATACAACGCTTCTTCACCGCCGGCCTGCGGTACCCAGGCGTTGTCGACGGCGATGAGCTGACACAGTGATTCGATGAACAGCTCGTCGGGCAATTCCGGGATCGCCAGCCGCCGGGCCGAGGACCGCAATCTTGCGGCGTTGGCCTCGGCCCGAAACGACACGATCGAGCCGTCCGTCCAGCGGTAGGCCTTGAGGCCTTCGAAGACCTCTTGCGCGTAATGCAGCACGATCGCCGACGGGTCCAGCTCGATCGGGCCATAGCCGATGACCCGCGCGTTGTGCCAGCCCGTGCCCTCGGTGTAGTCGATCGAGACCATGTGGTCGGTGTGAAACGTGCCGAAACCGGGGTCCTGCAGGATCGCTACGCGCTGGGCATCGCTTGCCGGATTCGCCGCGCGCGTAACCGTGAACTGTAGGGACCCGCTGGTCATGGCGCCGATTCTATCGGTGTAGGAAGGGTTTTCCGCACGCGAGTGGGTCGCTAACGCGTTTTCGCCTCGACGAACGGCGGGCGCACCACAGCGCAGTCGACCGTGCGGCCGCGAAGCTCGACGGTGACCTGCCCACCGTCGACCACTTCCGCATCGCTATCGATCAGCGCCAGCGCGATGCCGGCCTGCAGCGTGGGTGAAAACGTTCCCGAGGTGGTAACCCCGACCGCCCTATCCCCGACCAGCACCGTCAGACCCGGGCGCAAGACGCCGCGCCCGACCATCCGCAGTCCCCACAGCAACCGCCGCGGCCCCGCTGCCTTCTCCGCCAGCAGCGCGTCGCGGCCGAAGAACGCATCCTTTTTCCAGCCGATCGCCCAGCCGCAGCGGGCCTGCAACGGCGAAATGTCGCGCGAAAGTTCATGCCCGTGCAGCGGATAACCCATCTCGGTGCGCAGTGTGTCGCGAGCGCCCAGACCGGCGGGCTGGCCGCCGGCGTCGGTGACCGCCGCCGCGAGCGCGTCGAACACCACGCCGGCAGCCTCCCAGGGCGGCAGCAGTTCGTAGCCGTGCTCACCGGTGTAGCCGGTGCGGCATACCCGCACCGGAACTCCCGAATACGCCGAATCCGCGTAGCCCATGTAATCCATGTCGGTCGGCAGGCCCAGTGCGGTGAGCACATCGGTGGAGCGCGGGCCCTGCACCGCTAAGACCGCATAGGAGCGATGCAGGTCGGTGATCGTCAGCTCACCCGGGGCGGCGGCCTGCAATGCGCCGACCACCGCTGCGGTGTTGGCGGCGTTGGGTACCAGGAAGATCTCGTCGTCGTCGACGTAGTAGGCGATCAGGTCATCGATGACGCCGCCGGATTCGTTGCAGCACAACGTGTATTGCGCCTTACCGGGGCCGATGCGATGCAAGTCGTTGGTCAGCGCGGAGTTGACGAACTCCGCCGCACCCGGTCCCCGGACCAGCGTCTTGCCGAGGTGGCTGACGTCGAACAGGCCGACGGCAGTGCGGGTGGCATGGTGCTCGCCGACGGTCCCGGCATACGACACCGGCATCAGCCAGCCGCCGAATTCGGCGAAACTGGCACCCAATGCGCGGTGGCGATCTTCCAGGGGTCCATGCTGCAGCTCATCGGTCACGACGACTCACCCTAATCGGCGTCGGCGGCTGGCACACTTGGGTAGGTGTCCGACTCCCTCGACTCTCCCGACTCCCTCGACGTCGAAGCGCTGGAAGCTGCCGGAATCGCTGATCCACGCGGGCGCGCCGACCTGATCAAGTACCTGGACGGACTGGGCTTCACCGTCGACGAGATGGCCGAAGCCGAGCGCCGCGGCCGGCTATTCGGCCTTGCCGGTGATGTCTTGCAATGGTCGGGGCCTCCCATCCATACCGTGCAGTCGGCGGCCGAAGAACTCGGGTTGTCCGCCGAGGAGGTCGCCCGCGTCTGGGCCCTGCTCGGTCTTACCGTCGCCGGTCCCGATGTTCCGGCGTTGAGCCAGGCCGACGTCGAGGCGCTGGCGACCTGGGTGGCGCTGAAAGCGGTCGTAGGTCAGGACGGGGCGTACGGACTTTTGCGGGTGGTCGGCACCGCGATGGCCCGGCTCGCCGAAGCCGAGTCGACGATGATCCGTGCCGGCATGCCGGACATCCAGATGACCCACACCCATGACGAGCTCGCCACCGCCCAGGCGTACCGGGCCATCGCCGAGTTCGTCCCCCGGATCGGGAGCTTGATCGACGTCGTTCACCGGCATCATCTGACCAGTGCCCGCACGTATTTCGAAGGTGTCGTTCAGGACACGTCGGCGAGCATCACTTGTGGCATCGGCTTTGCGGATCTGTCCAGCTTCACCGCGCTGACCCAGACGCTCACACCTGCGCAGCTGCAGGATCTACTCACCGAGTTCGGCGCCACCGTCGCCGACGTGGTGCATGCCGACGGTGGCCGGCTGGTGAAGTTCATCGGCGACGCGGTCATGTGGGTGAGCCCGACACCCGAGCGGTTGGTGCAGGCGGCGGTTGATCTAGTCGACCATCCGCGGGCGCGCGAGGCCGACCTGCAGGTGCGTGCCGGGCTTGCTTACGGCACCGTCTTGGCCATCAACGGCGACTACTTCGGCAGCCCGGTCAACCTCGCCGCGCGACTCGTGGCCGTCGCGGCACCGGGACAAATCCTGGCCGCGAGCGATCTCCATGAGAAATTGCCGGATTGGCCCGCGACCCCGCACGGCCCGCTGACGCTGAAGGGTTTTGACGCCCCGGTGACGGCCTTCGAACTGCAGGCCCGCGACGCCGACGGGCCAAGTCCCGTAGGGTAATTGCGCGTGACCACCGAACCGGGTTACCACAGCCCCGCCGTCAACGTTGCCACCTCACCGCCGAAACGCGGTGCGGGTTCTGCAGTACTGATCGTGCCGGTCGTCTCGGCCGGTGACGACGAGACTCCAGGGGCGCTGGTGGCCGTCGCCGAGCCGTTTCTGAGCGCCCACGCGGTCGCCGAGATCGAGGCCGGCCTGCGCGCACTGCAGGCCACGGGCGCCGCCGAACAGGTGCACCGGCTGGTCGTGCCGTCGCTGCCGGTGGGCAGTGTGTTGACGGTCGGCCTGGGCAAGCCGCGTTCGGACTGGCCGCCGGACACCATTCGCCGGGCCGCCGGGGTGGCCGCGCGGTCGCTGGGCAGCGCGCAGGCGGTGATCACCACGCTGGCCGAGTTGCCCGGCGAGGGCGTCTGCTCGGCCACCGTCGAGGGGCTGATCCTGGGCAGCTACCGGTTCACCGCTTTCCGCAGCGCCAAGACCGCGCCCAAAGACGAAGGGCTGCACAAGATCACGGTGCTGAGCACGGCCAAGGACGCCAAGAAGCACAGCGCCCACGCCGCGGCGGTGGCGACCGCGGTTGCCACCGCCCGCGACTTGGTGAACACGCCGCCGAGCCACCTCTACCCCGCCGAGTTAGCTAGGCGCGCAAAGGCTTTGGGCGAGGCGGCCGGACTCGAGGTCGAGGTGCTCGATGAGAAGGCGCTGCAGAAGGCCGGTTACGGCGGTGTGATCGGTGTCGGCCAGGGCTCGTCGCGGCCGCCGCGCCTGGTGCGGCTGGTCTATCGGGGATCGCGGCTGGCCAAGAATGCGAAGCGGGTCAAGAAGGTCGCGCTGGTCGGTAAGGGAATCACCTTCGACACCGGTGGGATCTCGATCAAGCCGGCCGCGTCGATGCACCACATGACCTCGGACATGGCCGGGGCCGCCGCGGTGATCGCCACGGTGACGCTGGCCGCGCGGCTGCAGTTGCCGATCGACGTGATCGCCACGGTGCCGATCGCCGAGAACATGCCCTCGGCGACGGCGCAGCGCCCCGGCGACGTGCTGACCCAATACGGCGGAACGACGGTCGAGGTGCTCAACACCGACGCCGAGGGCCGGCTGATCCTGGCCGACGCGATCGTTCGGGCTTGCGAGGACAACCCGGACTATCTGATCGAGACGTCGACGTTGACCGGTGCGCAGACGGTGGCGCTGGGCGCGCGTATCCCCGGCGTGATGGGCAGCGACGCGTTCCGCGATCGCGTCGCCGCGATCTCGCGGCGGGTCGGCGAAAACGGCTGGCCCATGCCGCTGCCGGATGAGCTCAAAGAGGACCTGAAATCCACGGTGGCCGACCTGGCCAACGTCAGTGGTCAACGTTTCGCCGGCATGCTGGTGGCCGGCGTGTTCCTGCGGGAATTCGTCGCCGACTCGGTGGACTGGGCGCATATCGACGTGGCCGCCCCCGCCTACAACACCGGCAGCGCGTGGGGCTACACGCCCAAGGGTGCCACCGGCGTGCCGACCCGGACCATGGTCGCGGCGCTCGAGGACATCTGCGAAAACGGCTAGAAAACCGCCGGCCGGCTACTTGGTCAGCAGCGAGATCACCGCGCGGCTCAGCTTGCGCCGCGGCCAGCCGGTCAGGCCGGCGGCCGCCAGCGCGGCCTGCGCGGCGTTCCGCCCGCAGGCGCCGTGCACGGAGCCACCCGGAGTAGCCGACGCGCTACCCAAATACAGTCCCTCGATTGGGGTTTCGGCGCGACCCAGTCCCGGAGCGGGACGAAATATCAGCATCTGCGGTAACTGAGCGGTGCCGCCGTTGAGCGCACCGAGATGCAGGTTGGCGTCACTGGCTTCCAGATCCGACGGACGTTGCACGAACCGGTCGAGCACCCGCGCCCCGAACCCGGGAGCATGCGCTTCGATGACGTGGTCGATCGATGTGGCCAGTTGCTCCGCCGCAGCGTCGTCAGCCACGGTGCGCGGCAGATGCGAATAGGCCCAAACACTTTCGGTACCGACAGGTGATCTGGTCGGGTCGGCGGTGGTGGTTTGGCCCAGCAGCATGAAGGGATGCTCGGGCACCACCCGGGTGTTCAGGTCGGCCATCCAGCGCACCAGCCCGTCCCCGTCGGCCCCGAGATGGACGGTGCCCGGCTGCCGCAAACTTTCCGCCCGCCACGGGATGGGACCGTTGAGCGCATAGTTGACCTTGACCACCGGCGGATCCCAGACGTAGTGCTCGAGCTCGCGCAGCAAGCCGTCCGGGACCGCCTCGGCTGGCAACATGTCGCAGAACAGTCGCGGCGCCGCCACATCGGCGACCACCGACCGTCGCGCCCGAACCGTTCGCCCACCGCTGGTGGTCACCGACACCGCGCGGCCACCGCGGACATTGATCCGAGCGACGTTCTGATTGCACTCAATTCGCGCGCCCGCCGACGAAGCGCGGTTCACCAGAGCCGCGGTCAACTGACCGGAACCGCCGACTGGCACCGGCCAGCCGCAGTCCTGACCCAGCATCGTCATCAGAAACCCCAATGCGCCGCTGCCCGGCGCATCCAGCGGCACGTCAGCGTGCATTGCGTTGCCCAGCAACAACACTCGCGGCGCCTCACCGAAAAACATCCGATCCACCATGGTGTTGGCGGGCTGCGCCAGCAGATGCGCGAGCCGAACGCCGTCGGCGGCACCGAGCTTGACCAGCAGCCGGATCGTTGGAAGCACCGGCGGAAACGGCGACAACATCGCGTCCAGCAGCGGTCGCTTGATTCGTTCCCACAATCTCACCACCCGCCACCAGTTTTCGCCGTCGCCATGGTGGCGGCGCTCGAAGTCCGCCGCGGTGCGGGCCGGGTCGCGGTAGAGGACGGGCGGGTCGTCATCGGTCGCACTGCGCGGATGACCAACTACCGCGGGCGCATGTGACCATTGCAGTCCGTGGTCTTCCAGCTGCAGCGCGGCGATGGCCGGCGACGCAGCCGTCATGGGATAGAAGGAGCTGAACAGGTCGGTGATGTAGCCAGGTGTCAGTTCGGCGCTGCGCACCGCGCCGCCCGGCTCGGGCTGGGCCTCCAGGACCAGCACGTCCCACCCGGCGTCGGCCAGCATCGACGCGGCAACCAGCCCGTGATGTCCGGCGCCGATAACGACGGCGTCAACCGCGTCGGAAGCCTGGGCCATGACTACGTGACCTGACTGGGCTCGAAGCGTTCCGCCATGGCCGCCAGCCGCAACAGGCATTCGCGGTTGCGCGGATAAATGGCCGCCAGAGCCAGCCGATCCGGGATCACCCGCATGGGCCCCTGCACCGGCAACTCGATCATCTCCACCTGGCACCCGGTTGGGATGCCCTGCAGCCGCATGGTGATCCGGGCGGCACCCAACCAGCCCAGACCGGCGTGCAAGACGATTTCCCGGCCGGGCGCACAACTCTCGACCACCGTCTGATCGTCGATCACCAACGGCCAGACCCCTATCGAGTGCCGGATTGCCGAACCCGGCTGCGGCCAGTGCGGGTCGACCGCGCGAGTGCGGCTGTTGCCCACCACCCACTGGCTGTAGGTCCATCCGTTGGCCAGCACGCTCCAGACGTCCTGGCACGACGCCGCCACGTCGCGGGCAGCGATCAGTTCTCGCATCACGGTCATGAGTGGTCCTTCTTTCGCGCCGGGGTAATCCGAGCGGGTACCCGCCGCGCCGGGAACCAATGCGCAATACCGCGCAGGCCGGCGAGCAAACACCGCAGGTTTAGCGGCACGACGCAGCGGCTAACCCACCTTGGCCACCGGAAGCGACTGGAAGCGACCGGAAACTTCGAGGAAGGCCGAATTGTGACTCTGCGACGGTTGATCATTGCGGTGAGTGCCGTGCTGTTGGTGGCCGGTGTCATCGGTCTGCTGGTGCCGGTGTCGGTGTCCAACAGCAACGGCGGTTCGATTTCCTGCGGAAACGGGTTCGCCACCGACCTGTCCGCGGCGCGAAACGCCAACGACAGCAACGGCGCCAACATCCCGATCCTCAACCAGGTCATCCCGCACACCGACTTCGTGGCTCAATGTGAATCGGCGGTATCGAGCCGGCGCATGTGGACCATCCCGCTGGTGGTCATCGGGGTCGTCGGGATAGGCGGCGCGCTGTTGGTGCGACGGACCCAGGCCTCCGAGACCGCCGACACCAGCCTGGGAGACGTCAGATGACCCGCATGCGTGCGGTACTGCGTAGCGCCTGGGGCAGCACCCGCGAGAGGCCGTACAGCGCGTAGGCTTCCGGAGCTACCGGCCGGATGGGCTTGTTCTTCTTGACCGCGGACACGATCGCGTGAGCAACCTTGTCCGGCCCGTAGTGGCGTAGCGCAAACATCTTGCCGAGTTGCCCGCGCCGGTCTTCGACCTGCTCGGCATTGCCGTCGGGCGCATCGAAGCGGGTGGCCGCGATGATGTTGGTGTCGATGACGCCGGGACAGATGGTCGTGAGTCCGACGCCGGCGGCGTCGAGTTCGGCCCGCAAGCAGTCGGAGAACATGAACGTCGCCGCCTTGGAGGTGCAGTAGGCACTGAGTGACTGCAGCGGCGCGTAGGCGGCCATCGACGACACGTTGACGATGTGACCGCCGGTGCCGCGCTCGACCAGACGACGGCCAAAGGAACGGCAACCGTTGACCACGCCGCCGAGATTGACCGCGAGCACCCGGTCGAACTGTTCGGCGGGGGTGTCCAGGAAGCCGCCCGCCTGGCCGATGCCGGCGTTGTTGATGACGATGTCGGGAACGCCGTGTTCGGAGCTGACCTGCTCGGCGAACGCCTCGACCGCCTCGGCGTCGGACACGTCGAGCACGTACGGATGGGCGGCGCCACCGCGTGCGGCGATCTCTGCGGCCGTGTCTTTCACCGTGGCCTCGTCGATGTCACTGATCACCACCTCGGCACCCTCGCGGACAAACGCGAGTGCGGTTTCGCGGCCGATTCCGCTTCCGGCCCCGGTGACGGCCACCAGGATGTCACCGAAGTGCTTGCGCGGCCGGCCGACCTGTGCCCGCAGCAGCGCGCGGCTGGGCGGGTTGCCTTCGACAAGATCGGCAATGTCGTGCACCGCGGCCGCCATCACCTGCGGGTGCGACATCGGGGAAAAGTGGCCGGCTTTGATGTCGCGTCGCCACAGTCGCGGCACCCAGCGTGCGGTCTCGTCGTAGCCGTAGGGCCGCACATACGGGTCCTGGGTGTTGACGATGAGTTGCACGGGCACGCCGATGACGGTGATGCCACGACTGCGGCGCTGCCGGGAGAACGACCGAAAGTAGTTGGCGGGGTAGGTCTTCACCGAACGAGCGGCGTCGCTGGGCAGGTTGTCGGAGTGGTGGATCTGCTCGGCAGGGATGTTGTCGACCATGTTGCGCCGAACCGCCGCGAGCGAAAGCGCCATCCGCACAAACAGCGGCGCCAGGACCGGCACCGAGAACAATGCCATGTAGCTCAACCGCAGCGCCTGGGTGAGCGACCGGACAAACCGTCGCGGCCGCCATGGCCGGCGCAGCCCGCCCAACAGGTAGTTGACCAACTGATCCTGGCTCGGGCCGGATACCGAGGTGAACGAGGCGACGCGGTCGCTGGCGCCGGGGCGGGTCAGATACTCCCAGATGCCCACCGAGCCCCAGTCGTGGCCCATGACGTGGACCGGCCGGCCCGGGCTCAGCTCGTCGACAACTGCGGCGAAGTCGTCGGCGAAACAAGCCATGGTGTAGGCGGAGACGGGTTTCGGCGCTGACGACAGGCCGACCCCGCGGTTGTCGTAGCGGATCACCCGGAAACGCTGCGCCAGCCGCGAAACCACGCCGTCCCACAACACGTGCGAGTCGGGAAAGCCGTGCACCAGCACCACCGCCGGACCGTCGGGGTTGCCTTCTTCGTAGACCGCGATACGAACGCCGTCGGCGCTGTCGACGAACCGCTGGGGTGCCTGTTGTGCTGCCGGCATCGGACCTCCGCCTCACCTGGGACTTGCTTCGCCTACCAGTGGCCACACCGTAGCAAGCGCCGCACGGTCGCCGTTGCTGCCGGAAGGCGCCGCGCCCTGAATGCGTGGCGGCCGCGCGGCAGTGACAGGATAGGTTTCGACATCTACTTGGGTTCCGCACCCGGTGTACGACTGTGTGGTAAGCCAGAGGTCGGCTTGCGCCGACCGACGACCGATCGAGGAGTCAACAGAGATGGCCTTCTCAGTCCAGATGCCGGCACTCGGTGAGAGCGTCACCGAGGGAACCGTCACCCGCTGGCTCAAGCAGGAAGGCGACACGGTCGAGATCGACGAGCCCCTCGTCGAGGTGTCTACCGACAAGGTCGACACCGAAATCCCTTCGCCGGCCGCCGGCGTGCTGACCAGGATCATCGCCCAGGAGGACGACACGGTTGAAGTCGGCGGCGAACTGGCCATCATCGGCGACACGTCGGAAAGCGGCGGCGACCAGAAGCCCGCCCAACCAGAGCCGGAGGCCTCGGGTTCCGGTAGGGCCGAGCCGGCGCCGCAGGCCCAACCGGCGCCCGAGACCGAACCGGAACCCCGGGCGGTATCAGAACCCGCCCAGCCGTCGGCTTCCGCCGGCGACACCACACCGGTCTTGATGCCCGAACTCGGCGAATCGGTCACCGAAGGCACCGTGACCCGCTGGCTGAAGAAAATCGGGGATTCGGTCGGAGTCGACGACCCGCTGGTGGAGGTCTCCACCGACAAAGTCGACACCGAGATCCCGTCACCGGTGGCCGGCGTTCTGGTCAGCATCACCGCCGACGAGGACGACGTCGTCCAGGTCGGCGGCGAGTTGGCGCGGATCGGCACCGGCTCCCAAGCCGCCGCGCCGGCCGCACCCAAGCCGGCCCCCGCACCCGAAGCCGAGCCTGAACCCAAGCCCCAGCCCAAGCCTGAATCCAAGCCGGAGCCCGCCAGGCCCGCTCCCGAACCCAAGCCGGAACCCAGGCCGGAACCCGCCACCGCGCCCGCGCCGAAGGCCGAAGCGCCACCATCTCAGCCCGCGCCCCAAGGCGGAGCGGAAGGCACCCCGTACGTCACACCGTTGGTGCGAAAGCTGGCCTCACAGCACAACATCGACCTCGCCGAGGTCACCGGCACCGGCGTCGGCGGCCGGATCCGCAAGCAGGACGTGCTGGCCGCGGCAGAACAGAAGAAACCAGCCGGGCCGGCGCCGGCTCCAGCCCCTGCGCCGGCTGCCCAAGCCGCCGCCCCGCCCGCCCCGGCGCCCGCATTGGCGCATCTGCGCGGCACCACGCAGAAGGCCAGCCGGATCCGCCAGATCACCGCCAACAAGACTCGCGAGTCCTTGCAGGCGACTGCGCAGCTCACACAGACCCACGAAGTCGACATGACGAAGATCGTGACGCTGCGCGCCAGGGCCAAAGCGGCGTTCGCCGAACGGGAGGGGGTGAATCTGACCTTCCTGCCGTTCTTCGCCCGAGCGGTCATCGACGCCCTCAAGATTCATCCCAACATCAACGCCAGCTACAACGAGCAGACCAAGGAGATCACCTACTACGACGCCGAGCACCTCGGGTTCGCCGTCGACACCGAGCAGGGTCTGCTGTCCCCGGTGATCCACAACGCCGGCGACTTGTCGCTGGCCGGGCTGGCCCGCGCGATTGCCGACATCGCCGCCCGCGCGCGGTCAGGCAACTTGAAGCCCGACGAATTGTCCGGCGGCACCTTCACCATCACCAACATCGGTAGCCAGGGCGCCTTGTTCGACACTCCGATATTGGTGCCGCCGCAGGCCGCCATGTTGGGTACCGGAGCGATCGTCAAACGGCCCAGGGTGATCGTCGATTCCTTCGGCAACGAATCGATCGGCGTGCGCTCCGTGTGCTATCTGCCGCTGACCTACGACCATCGCCTCATCGACGGCGCGGATGCGGGACGTTTCCTCAGCACCATCAAGCACCGCCTCGAAGAGGGAGCATTCGAAGCAGACCTGGGTCTTTGATGGGCCGTCAAGAAGGGCCGAGAAAGGCTAGATGAAACGGTGCCCGAGACTGTTGTCGCGATAGCGGGTTCGTCCGGCTTGATCGGCTCGGCTTTGGCCGCCGCGCTTCGCGCCGCCGACCACACGGTCCTTCGCATCGTGCGCCGGACACCGGCGAGTTCGGACGAGTTGCACTGGAATCCCGACAGCGGCGAGTTCGATCCCGACGTACTCGCCGGCGTCGACGCCGTGGTCAACCTGTGCGGCGTCAACATCGGCCGGCGCCGGTGGTCGGGTGCCTTCAAACAGAGCCTGCGCGACAGTCGGCTCACGCCCACCGAGGTGTTGTCCGCCGCCGTCGCCGACGCCGGTGTCGGCACCCTGATCAACGCCAGCGCGGTGGGTTACTACGGAGACACCCGGAACCGCGTTGTGGACGAAAACGACTCAGCCGGAACGGGTTTCCTGGCCCAGCTATGCGTGGACTGGGAAGCCGCCACACTGCCGGCCCAGTACGCGGGCACTCGTGTGGTATTGGCCCGCACCGGGCTGGTGCTGGCTCCGGCCGGAGGCGCGCTGCGTCCGATGCGGCCGGCATTCTCCGTGGGCCTGGGGGCGCGGCTGGGAAGCGGCCGTCAATACATGTCGTGGATCAGCCTCGAGGACGAAGTGCGGGCGCTGCTGTTCGCCATCTCCAACCCGGACTTGTCCGGACCGGTGAACATGACCGGGCCCGCGCCGGTGACCAACGCCGAGTTCACCACCGCCCTCGGCCGGGCACTGAACCGCCCCACCCCGTTGATGCTGCCCGGCTTCGCGGTACGCGCCGCGCTCGGCGAGTTCGCTGACGAAGCGCTGCTCAGCGGTCAGCGCGCCATCCCGGCTGCGCTGGAACAAACCGGTTTTCAGTTCCACCACAACACAATTGGCGAAGCGCTGCGCTACGCCACCGCGCGGCGCGACCACGCTTAGCACTCAGCTGCTTTTTGCCCGGCGTATCCCCTTCCGATACGCGTACATTCGTGTACTCTTCGCTTGCGGTCTCATCAAAATTCCACCAGCGGTCAACAAATGGAGAAACGCGTGGCGACGTCGGTATTCCACGACCTGAAAAAGGAAGGGCCGCTTTACGCGCTCTTTCTGAACTGCACCCTGAAAAATGCGCCGGAGGTATCGAATACCGAGGCGCTGTGCAATCTGCTGATCGAGCGTCTGCGCGCTCACGAGCCCGACATCGAAACCGAAATCGTCCGGGTCGTCGACTACAACGTGAAGCCCGGGGTGATGAACGACGAGGGCGACGGGGACGAGTGGCCGGCGATCCTGGAAAAAGTCAAGCGCTGCAACATCATCGTGCCCGCAATGCCGATCTGG
Source organism: Mycobacterium pseudokansasii (assembly GCF_900566075.1). Taxonomy (NCBI): domain Bacteria; kingdom Bacillati; phylum Actinomycetota; class Actinomycetes; order Mycobacteriales; family Mycobacteriaceae; genus Mycobacterium; species Mycobacterium pseudokansasii. Next base: position 3,740,161 of record NZ_UPHU01000001.1, read on the forward strand.
ATGGGCGTGCGGTCATCGGTGATCCAGCGGGTGATCGAACGGCTCGACGGCACCACCAAGACGGTAATGTGCGAGCGGACCGGACAGTTCCCGCTGTACGGGTCGGTGGCGGGCATCGTGGTCACCGGAAACGAGGACGGCAGCCATGATTGCGTGGCCAACACTTTCGCCAACCTCCTGCACTTCGGCGCGACAGTCCCGCCCAATACCGATGTGTATTGGGTCGGCGACGCCGGACCCGGAGCCAGCTACATCGAGGCCGGCGGCGAGTTGTCGCCGTACGTGCGCCGCAACGCCGAGCTGACCGCGCTCAACCTGCTCTTTGCGGCAAAGCTGTTGCGGGAGAACCCCTACACCATCAGCATCGCCAAACACAACGCAAAGATGATGGCGCGCAACAAAGTCAAGGAAGCGGCCATGAAGCTCGCGATCGAGCATATGCGCGCAAACATGCCAGACTGAGCCGGCGATGGATTCAGCCTGAAAGCCATCGTCATGCGGTCATCCGGAGATCCGGTTCCCAGTATCAGCGAGGCCGCGGCCACCGGGGAAATCACGGACCTCTATGCCGACATCCGCCAAACGCTCGGGATGACCTTTGTCAACCTGATCTGGCGTAATCTCGCCTCGATCCCCGGTGCGTTGCGCTGGACGTGGGAAACCATGAAACCCCTTTACGCCAACGGCGCGGTGTACTGGGAAGCCGACGCGCTGCGCCAGGGGCAAGAGTTGCCGCCGGTACCGCAACTCAGCGCTGCCGCGCTGCAATCCGTCGGAATCGGAGCCGATGACCAAAATGTCATCCGCACAACACTTTCCGGGTATGACACCGGCAATCCGCTCAACCTGGTGGGGTTCTGCGCCGTCCGGGCCCGGCTGCACGGCCTGACCCCGCCCGCGTGCCCGTGGATTCAGCAGCCCCCCCGCCGGCCACCGCCGGCCGCATGTGCGCTGTTGATGAGCCTGGACGAGATGCCGCCGCATGTCGCGGAAATGGTGCGCATTGTGAATCTGATCGGAGCCCGCGGCCCCGCGCGAAACCTACAGGTCAGCCTGCCCCGAAACCTTGCTCATTGGCCGGGCATGCTGGTGCTCTACTACACCGCATTGCAACCCCTGCACGACAACGGCTCGCTGCTGGGCGCCGTCGACGCGGTGCTTGCCGACGGCAGACGACGCGGGCACGCAGTCAGCGGCGCGCTGGGGAACACCGGCCTACCCGACGCCGAAACCGCTACGGCCATCAGGGATTCATTGGAGAACCTGGTGCCGAACGCGATGGCACGGATGCTCCCGGTGGTGAGTCTGCTACTTCGCTTGCTGCCTTGTGAGACCGACAATGAGCGCTAACAGAAGGGATTGGACGAAGTCATGCAACTCAGGGAACTGGTAGCTGGTCTCGGCGTCGCCGACGTCGTCGACGCGATGATGATGACGTATCAACATCGTGCGCACATCATCGAACTGCACAGCCCCGACCCGGATCGGGTCCTCGTCGGCCCGGCGGTGACCATCTCCTTTCTGCCGGTGCGCAAGGACCTGATGGATCCGCAGAAGCACAGCCTCGGGCCGGCCATCTACCGTGCCGTCGCCGAACACGAGGCCAAGGGTGCTGTCCTGGTGATGGCGTCCAACGGGTACCAGCACACGTCGCTTGGGGGTGGCACCAAGCTCAGCCGGGTGCAAAACCTCGGCATGGCAGGCATTCTCGCCGACGGAATGCTGCGCGACTTCGAGGAACTGAACACCTACAACTTCGCGACGTACTGCCACGGCGAGACGGTGCGCGCCGGCGGCAACGAGGTTCAGCCCTATCTGGCCGATGTTCCGGTGGCGGTCGGCGGGGTCACCGTGGTGCCCGGCGACGTGATCTTCGCCAAGGGGTCGACGGCCGTGGTCATCCCCGGTGCCGAGGCCGAGGCGATGCTGACCAAGGCGCGCCAGGTGATGCAGAAAATGGACCAGCTGAAGGAGGGCCTGAAATCCGAGGATCCGGAAGCGGTGCTGCGCCACGGCAGCGGTGAGCTCTGATGCCGCCGTCGAATACCAGCGAGCAGATTGTCGAGGCGCTGGTGGCCGAAGGCGTCGAGTATGTTTTCGGCATTCCAGGCGATGAGAACCTGCACTTCCTGGAGGCGCTCCGCAAGGACGGGCGGATCAAGTTCGTCCTGTTCCGCCACGAACAGGCCGCGGGTTTCGCGGCCGCGGCCTTCGGTCGCCTGACCGGCAGGCTCGCCGTTGCCATGTCGACTCTGGGCGCGGGCGCGATGAACCTGACCACCCCGGTCGCCCACGCGTATCTGGCGGCCATGCCGATGCTGGTCATCACCGGCCAAAAAGCGGCGCGCGACAACCGCATGGGGCAATACCAACTGGTCGACGTGGTCGATGTGCTGCGTCCCATCACCAAGTTCGCGGCCAAGATCCCGTCCGGACAGATGGCCGGATCGCTGCTGCGACAGGCGATGATGTCGGCATTGGGCGAACGTCAGGGGCCCGCGCATCTGGAACTGCCCGAAGACGTGGCACGCGAGACCGAACTCGGGCCGCTGGTTTCGTGCCGGCACAGCGACATTCCGGTGGCGACGCAGGACAGCATCGACACCGCAGCGCAGCTGATCCAGAACGCGAGCCGGCCGCTGATCATGGTGGGCGGCGGCACCCGCGCCAACCGGCCGGCGGTCGCGGCGGCGGTGCGGGAGTTGATCGCCCAGACCCAAATCCCCTTCGTGGCGACCATGATGGGCAAGGGCGTGGCCAACGAGGACGACCCGAACTACCTCGGCTGTTCGATCATGCCCGGCGATTACCCGAACTGCGCCATCCAGGCGGCCGACGTTCTCCTCAACGTCGGTCATGACGTCATGGAGAAGCCGACCCTGTTCATGGCGCCCGATGACGGGCGCACCGTCATCCACCTCAATCCCTTTGCCGCCCAAGGCGACAACTCTTATTTCCCGCAGGCACAGGTGGTCGGCGACATGGCGGACGCGCTGCGTCGCCTGACCGCGCAACTCACCCCTAATCCGGCGTGGGATCACGACGGCTTCCGCCGTCTCGGAAAAGCCATGCAGGACAGCATCAAACGCTCAGCCGCCGACGCCTCGCCGCCCGCCAAGCAGGGATATCTCATCGCCACCCTGCGCGAGTTCATGGCCGACGAGGACATCCTCTCGCTCGACAACGGCATCCACATGATGTGGGCCACACGCAACTTCAATGCCCGCCAACCCAACACGATGCTGATCGATCATGCGCTGGGCTCCATGGGGATCAGCCTGCCGGCGGCCATCGCGGCCAAACTCGTTCACCCCGAACGTAAGGTCGTGGTGCTCACCGGCGACGGCGGATTCGCGATGAACAACCAGGACCTGGAAACCGCCGTCCGCCTCGGGCTGGATCTGATCGTCGTGGTGTTCAACGACGCCAGCCTGGCCATGATCGCTCAGAAGCAAATGCTCGACGGCTACCAACGGTACGGCGTGGACTTCGGCAACCCGGATTTTGTCGCGTATGCCCACGGCTACGGAGCCACCGGCCATCGCCTCGACGATCCCGCCAAGTTCCGCGCGATCCTCGACCAGGCCGCAGCGGCAGGCGGAGTGCACGTCATCGATGCGCCGGTGGACCCGCAGCAGAACATGGCGCTGATGATGGAGATGCGCTCGGTCGACTGCCACCAGCTGCTGGCCGGCGGCGGGCGGTAGGCGCCAGCCAGCTGCCTCGCCGGGACGGCGGAGGCGCCTACAGCTCACGAAGAGCGGCCACCAAGGTCAGCAATTGCCCTGCGTTGGCGTTGATCTCGTCGATCCCGCCGACGGTTCCGGTGGCGTTGCCCACGATGACGTGTTCCAGGCCGTTGTCGACGTAGCCACTGACCCTAGCCGCGATTTCGGTGGCGTTCCCGACGAACATGAACTCCTCGACGAGCTCGAACGGGATGGTCGGGGCAATGTCGCGAAGCAGTTCCGGATCGAGGTCGTGATAGATCAGGTCCACCAGTCCGCGGCATCGGTCACCGGCCGGATGGCTGAGTCCATGCTTGCTCCACAGCTCAGCCGAGCACATCAATGCGCCGAGTTTACCGAGAGGATCGCGTTCCATGAGTTCAGCGACATAGTCCCGGGACTCACCGACGATCACCGCGACGTGCAACGCACACTCCGGCATCGCCCGCCCGGCCCGAGCGGCGTACTTAGCCACCGCGTCGCGTCTGTCGCCGTAGCTCGACGGGCTCATCGGCCACGCCGGAACCCAGCCATCGCCGTACTCGCCGGTGAGCCGCAACATGCGCGGACCGTGACCGGCCACCCATACCTTCGGTGAGCCCAGGCCGTCGCGCCGCAACGGCAGACCGATCCGGCCGCATGACCCCGACGCCGTCATGCCGCGATCCAGCAGTGCCCGCAGCTCGCCCAGAAACGTCTCCAGTTCGGTTACCGGAGCCGAGAAATCGTAGCCGAACGGCACCAGGTTCTCGGCCTCTCCCGCCCCCACACCCAAGCTGAATCCATTGCGGCACAACTGATGTAAGGTCAGCGTCGTCCGTGCGACATCGGCTGCCCGGCGGCGGATCGGGTCGGTGACGCACACCCCCATCGAAAGATTCGATTCCCGGCCGATCACCGCGATACAGGCGAACGGGTCATACCATGCGTCTGCGTCCGGCGACAGCGACGCCAAAGCCATGTCGGGCCACAGCGCGGGATGCGCGCACCCGAGCAGATGGTCGGGGATCCACGCGGAGTCGGCGTTGGCGTCCTCGGCGAGGCCGATCATCGCCCGGTACGACTCGAACGGGTGCATCGGCGCCACCAGCAATCCGACTTTCATCGCTTCACTAATACGCCGACGGATGCGCAGTTGCGGGGTAACGGAGGTTTTTGGGCTCGAACGGGCCGGCTGACTAAGCTAATAAGGCTAACTAACTATAACTAAGCCTCCGCGGCGAGCTCGCCTGGCGTGGCCGAGTCCGTCGTCTTGTTCTGCTGCCAGGGCCACCGTCCGGTCATTTCCACAGTGAGCGAGAAGCTCAAGAAGGTCCGAATGGCAACGATGCCGGCCAGGGCGGCGACACTTTGTGCGTTGGGTTTCAGGGCAATCGTCTTGATGATGTCACCGGCCACCAGAAGCTCCAAGCCGACCAGGATGGAGCGCCCGAGCTGTACGCGAAACTCTCGGTAGGCCTGGGCGGCGTTGCGCGGCGCTCGGCACAGGAACAGCACGATAGCGCCCACAGCGCCGATGATGATCACCGCGACGCCCAGGCCGTCGATCGCCATGCCCACGCGGACAACGGTTTCGATGAAGCTCATTGCACGCACATTAGCTCGGCACAGCGCTTTTTCCCGGCATCCAACCGGCGGTTCCGCTCGCGTCGCCTCAGCGCGAGCACGATCCCGCTGCGGTGGTCTCGGGTAGCCTCGTTACCGTGGCTGGTTCAACCCGGTCGAGCGGGGCCGAGATCGACGTCCGTCAGCTTGGCACCATCGACTACCACGACGCCTGGCAGTTGCAGCGCAAGCTCGCCGACATCCGGGTCGCCGGCGGACCGGACACGCTGCTGCTGCTGGAGCACCCGGCCGTCTACACCGCGGGGCGCCGCACCGAACCGCACGAACGGCCCATGAACGACACCGACGGCACCCCCGTCATCGACACCGACCGCGGCGGCAAGATCACCTGGCACGGCCCAGGGCAGCTGGTCGGCTACCCGGTCATCGGCCTGGCCGAACCGCTGGATGTGGTGAATTACGTTCGGCGCCTTGAGGAATCGCTGATCAAGGTGTGCGGCGACCTGGGCCTGCAGACCATCCGGGTGGACGGCCGGTCCGGGGTATGGCTGCCGGCCGCCGCGGGACGCCCGGCACGCAAGGTCGCCGCCATCGGCGTGCGGGTGTCGCGCGCGACGACGCTGCACGGGTTCGCGCTCAACTGTGACTGCGACCTGGGTGCGTTCACCGCCATCGTGCCCTGCGGAATCAGCGACGCCGGGGTCACGTCGCTGTCCGTCGAGTTGGGACGCAGGGTGACTGTGGCCGAGGTCCGCTCCGCCGTCGCCGACGCGGTGTGCGACGCCCTGGATGGCGTCCTGCCGGTCAGTGACCACGTGCCCCCGCAGGCAGATGACACCCCCACTCCCCCGCAACCGGGCGGTACCCCCACAGGCATCGTGGCCGGGCGGAGCCTGCCGGCGCACGCGTAGCATCAGCGATGTGACTGTCGCACCCGAGGGCCGGCGCCTGCTGCGCCTGGAGGTGCGCAACGCGCAAACCCCGATCGAACGCAAACCGCCGTGGATCCGGATCCGGGCGCGCATGGGCCCGGAATACACCGAGCTGAAAAGCCTGGTCCGGCGCGAAGGCCTACACACCGTCTGCGAAGAGGCCGGCTGCCCCAACATCTTCGAATGCTGGGAGGACCGGGAAGCCACCTTCCTGATCGGCGGCGACCAGTGCACCCGCCGTTGCGACTTCTGCCAGATCGACACCGGTAAGCCCGCCACCCTGGATCGTGACGAGCCGCGACGGGTCGCCGAGAGCGTGCACACGATGGGACTGCGCTACGCCACCGTCACCGGGGTGGCCCGCGACGACCTGCCCGACGGCGGTGCCTGGCTGTATGCGCAAACCGTGCGGGCGATCAAGGAGCTCAATCCGCACACCGGCGTCGAACTGTTGATCCCCGACTTCAACGGCGAGCCCAGCCGGCTAGCGGAGGTCTTCGAGTCATGCCCGGAGGTGTTGGCGCACAATGTCGAAACGGTGCCCCGCATCTTCAAGCGGATCCGGCCCGCGTTCACCTACCGGCGCAGCCTGGATGTGCTCACCGCGGCCCGCGACGCCGGCCTGGTGACCAAGAGCAACCTCATCCTCGGTCTGGGTGAAACCCCCGACGAGGTGCGCGCCGCCCTGGCCGATCTGCATGGCGCCGGTTGCGACATCGTCACCATCACCCAATATCTGCGACCGTCGCCGCGCCACCACCCGGTCGAGCGGTGGGTCAAGCCCGACGAGTTCGTCGAGTACGCGCAGTACGCCGAGGGGCTGGGCTTCGCCGGGGTGCTGTCCGGGCCGTTGGTGCGTTCGTCGTACCGGGCGGGCCGCCTCTACCGGCAGGCCCGGCGCTCGCCAACCTCGGACTCCGGTTAGCCGCAGCGTACGTATCCTTGAGGACTATGGCAAAACCCCGAAACGCCGCTGAGAACAAGGCCGCCAAAGCCGCGGCGAGTGCTGCCCGCAAGGCCGCCGCCCGGCAGCGCCGCACTCAGCTGTGGCAGGCGTTCAACATCCAGCGCAAAGAGGACAAGCGCCTGCTGCCGTACATGATCGGCGCGTTCGTGCTGATCGTCGGCGTCTCGGTGGGCGTCGGGGTGTGGGCCGGCGGCTTGACCATGATCACGCTGATCATCTTCGGCGTGCTGCTGGGCGCGCTGGTGGCGTTCATCATCTTTGGCCGCCGCGCCCAGCGCAGCATCTACCGGCAAGCCGAAGGTCAAACCGGCGCCGCGGCCTGGGTGCTGGACAACCTGCGGGGCAAGTGGCGGGTCACCCCGGGGGTGGCCACCACCGGACACTTTGACGCGGTGCATCGGGTGATCGGCCGGCCGGGTGTCATCCTGGTCGGCGAGGGATCGGCGGGCCGCGTCAAACCACTGCTGGCCCAAGAGAAGAAGCGCACCGCTCGCCTGGTCGGCGATGTGCCGATCTACGACATCGTCATCGGCAACGGCGACGGCGAGGTGCCGCTGGCCAAGTTGGACCGCCACCTCACCAAACTTCCGGCCAACATCACCGTCAAGCAGATGGACACCCTGGAATCGCGTCTGGCCGCCCTGGGTTCCCGCGCCGGTACCGGCGCCCTGCCGAAGGGCCCGTTACCCAACGCCGGCAAGGTGCGCGGCGTCCAGCGCACCGTGCGCCGCAAATAGCCGCACACAGCGGCAAGTAGCCCCAGAACACCCGGGCGTTATCAGCGCGGCGACGATGCGTACGGCGCGGCCGCACGAGGCCACACGAGGCCGCACGAGGAGGAAACCCGCAACTCAACTGTCAGCGCCGCACCACGGCCGTGCCGGTCAGCCGGTCGTGCAACCCCCGTCCGTCCGAGTCGGTGAACAGCGGTGGGATCACCAGCGCGATCAGCAGGCCCCGCGCCACCAACCGGCCGACCCCCACGGGCAGCCGGCCATCCACCGTCACGACCACCAGACCCAGTAGCAACTGGCCCGGGGTAAATCCGAACAGGCGCACCGCAATGACACCCAGCAGCAGCCAGATGACCAGCACCATCGACGACAGCATGGCCTGGGACCAGGCGCCGACACCCAGGCCCAGCAGGGCCAGTCCGTAAGCCACCAGCCAGTCGATGCACAGCGCGCCGAGCCGGCGCCCCATCGGCGCCAGCGAACCCGGCCCGGTCCGCGGAAAACCGCGCGTCTTGCCGGGATATCCGGTAGATTCCGCCGTCATCGGCCCGGTCCGATCGGCTGGCTCCGCATCACACCGGGCCGGCCGCGGGACGGACCGGACAACCCGATCGGTTGACCGGTTACGATCTTGCGGGCCATGGCCCCACAATAGGACCCGGCCACCAACCGCGGACTGTTGGCGGGCGTATGGTCACGTAACGTCTGCGCAACACGGGGTTGACTGGCGGGCAACAACACCTCCATACCGTCGGCCGCGAATCACCTAGTAAAGGAGCACTCTGTGACGGATAAGACGCCCGACGACGTCTTCAAAATTGTCAAGGACGAGGGCGTCGAGTTTGTCGACGTCCGGTTTTGTGACCTGCCCGGCACCATGCAGCACTTCACAATTCCGGTTTCGTTCTTCGACGAGAGCGTGTTCGAAGACGGCTTGGCTTTCGACGGCTCGTCGATCCGCGGGTTCCAGTCGATTCACGAATCAGACATGCTGCTGCTACCCGACCCGGTAACGGCGCGCATCGACGCGTTCCGGGCGGCCAAGACGCTGAACCTCAACTTCTTCGTGCACGACCCGTTCACCCTCGAGCCGTATTCGCGCGACCCCCGCAACGTCGCCCGCAAGGCCGAGAACTACTTGATCAGCACCGGCATCGCCGACACCGCCTATTTCGGTGCCGAGGCCGAGTTCTACATCTTCGACTCGGTGAGCTTCGATTCGCGCACCAATGGCTCCTTCTACGAAGTGGACGCGATCGCAGGGTGGTGGAACACCGGCGCACCCAACGAGGCCGACGGCAGCCCCAACCGCGGCTACAAGGTCCGCCCGAAGGGCGGCTACTTCCCGGTGGCGCCGGTCGACCACTACGTCGACCTGCGCGACACGATGCTGCGCAATCTGATCAACGCCGGCTTCAGCCTGGAGAAGGGCCATCACGAGGTGGGCACCGGCGGGCAGGCCGAGATCAACTACAGGTTCAACACGCTGCTGCACGCCGCCGACGACTTGCAGCTGTACAAGTACATCGTCAAGAACACCGCGTGGCAGGCGGGCAAGACAGTCACGTTCATGCCCAAGCCGCTGTTCGGTGACAACGGTTCCGGCATGCACACCCACCAGTCGCTGTGGAAGGACGGCAGCCCGCTGATGTACGACGAGACCGGGTACGCCGGTCTGTCGGACACCGCGCGCCACTACATCGGCGGTCTGCTGCACCATGCACCGTCGCTGCTGGCGTTCACCAACCCGACGGTGAACTCCTACAAGCGGCTGGTTCCCGGTTACGAGGCCCCGATCAACCTGGTGTACAGCCAGCGGAATCGGAGTGCATGCGTCCGTATTCCCATCACGGGCAGCAACCCGAAGGCCAAGCGGCTGGAGTTCCGTTGCCCCGACTCATCCGGCAACCCCTATCTGGCGTTCTCGGCCATGCTGATGGCGGGCCTGGATGGCATCAGAAACAAGATCGAGCCGCAGGCTCCGGTGGACAAAGACCTCTACGAACTGCCGCCGGAGGAGGCCGCGAACATCCCGCAGGCGCCCACCCAGCTGTCCGCGGTGATCGACCGGCTGGAGGCTGACCACGAATACCTCACCGAGGGCGGCGTTTTCACGCCTGACCTGATCGAAACGTGGATCAGCTTCAAGCGCGAGAACGAGATCGAGCCGGTCAACGTCCGGCCGCACCCATACGAGTTCGCGCTGTATTACGACGTTTAGAGACGTTTAGCCCCGGGTACAGCAGCCCGCTTGGCGATCATCTCATCGATCGCCAAGCGGGCTGTCTGTATTCGCGCCTCGCGCCGAAACATAAGCCAGTGCACGGGTTTTCGGCGTGACATCGCAGCTGGTTAGGTGTCGCGCAGTGCGTCACGACGCCAAACCGATTGTGCGGCAACGCCGCAGTCATGCCTGGCGCGCCGTACGGCAACGCCTCGCGTTGTCGGCGCCGCGCTGAGAGTCACGCTCCTATGCTTGTCGCTGCAAGCCGGGCAAACCGGGTACCGCCCCGTCGAGACGGCAATGTGGCAGATGGCAGCGCCACCTTAGCCGGTCTTAGCCGTCCAATGCCAGGTCTTTGCGGAAACGCCGCATGGCGTCCACCTTTTCCGCCAGACCGGCATCCGGCCCGGCGTAAAACATCCACGGCATGGTGAGGATCCCGGTGATGCCCGCCTCCTCGGCCCGCCGATAGTCGGCGGCGGCAAAAGCATCGGTGAGTGGCGTCAGGATGGTGAAATCGTGTAGCGGCAGGCCATTTTCGACGCGCAACTCGCGTAGCCGGCCGGCCGCTTCGATCGCGCGGTCGGTCTTGATCAGGTCCCCGATCCAGCCGTCATAGCGGGCCGCACGGCGCAACGCGATGTCACTGAGCCCGCCGGCATACACCGGTATCGGCGGCGGCGTCGGCTGCATTTCCAGCCGCGGAGTCCGGTAGAACCGGCCGTCGAATTCCGTCCAGCCCGGCTTCCACAGCTCCCGCATCAACTCCAGCATTTCGTCGGTGCGTTTGCCGCGGGCCGCGAACTGCTCGCCCATCAGGGTGAACTCCTCTTCGCACCAGCCCACCCCGATGCCCAGCTCCACCCGGCCCGAAGCCAAGAATGCTGCGGTGCCAATGGCTTTGGCCGCCGCGTAGGGGTTCCGCATGGCGGGAATGTACACCGTGGTGACGAACTTCAGCCGTCGTGTGACCTGCGCGAGCGCACCGACGAGTACCCAGGGATCGGGCCAGTCGGTGAACGGTGGCCAGCGCCGCTGTCCGTCTTTGGTGTAGGGGTACGGGGTGGTCAGGGTTTCCAGGTTGACGACGTGGTCCGGGATACCGATGCCGTCGTAGCCCAGATCGTCGGCGGCCTTGGCGATCTCGACGATCTCCGCGGTCTGCAGGAAGGCGCTGCTGATATAGAACTTCATTCGCCTTCTCGCGCCCACGCCGGCTTGATGAAGATGCCTTCGGCCTCCACGGTGACTCCCGCCTTGTCCGAAATGAAGCCGCGCGCAAAGGTTTTGATCCCCGCCGTGCGGTCGATCCAGGCTTCGGAACGAACCGGCCCGAGCGGTGTGCCGCGCAGGTACTTCACCGTGATGGTGCCGGTGAACAGCGGCTGGGTCAGCCCCCGGCTGGCCGCCTCGCCCAGCATGTGGTCCAGCACCAGGGCGGACACACCGCCATGCGCCAGCCCAGGCGGCCCCTCGTAGGCCGTGCCCAGCACGAACTCGCTGAAGCAGCGCCCGTCCCGGGCATCCGGGTCATGGTGGACAACCAGCGGCGGGGCGATCGGGTTACATTGGCCCACTGCGGCGTTGCCCAATGGGACGGGGCGCCCGTCGACCCGGTAACTGATGCCCGAGGGGCGGGTTCGTTGACTGCGCAATGACCGCGTCACCGCTTCGATCGCGGTGCGCGCCTGAAGGATGACGTCGTCGTCGGCCTCGGTCCGGATGGTGGCGTCGATGAGGTCGCGAACCGCCGCGGCCAGCGGCGCATACGTCGCGGTGACGCGATTGTGCTCGGCTTCGCTCAACACCTCGAACGTGGCGTCCAACTCCAACCGTCCTCCCCCTAACTTCCGAACACCTTGCGCACCACCGCTTTTGCGCGCCGCGTCACCCGCAGATAGTTGTCCAGGAACTCCCCGCCATCGTCGTTGTGCCAGCCCGCGGCCACCGCGACGGCGTTGAGCTGACGTCCTGGTCCGGGCAGCTGGTCGGTGGGCTTGCCGCGGACCAGCACCAACGCGTTGCGGGCCCGGGTGGCGGTCAGCCAGGCCTGGCGTAGCAGGTCGACCTCGTCGTCGGGGACCAGCCCGGCCGCGGCGATCGCGTCCAGGGATTCCAGCGTCGAGGTGTTGTGCAGCGCCGGCACCTCGTGGGCATGCCGCAGCTGCAGCAGCTGCACCGTCCACTCGATGTCGGTCAGTCCGCCGCGGCCCAGCTTGGTGTGGGTGTTGGGGTCGGCCCCGCGGGGCAGCCGCTCGGACTCGATACGCACCTTGATCCGGCGGATCTCGCGCACCGCCTCGGCGGACACGCCGTCGGGCGGATATCGCGTCCGGTCCGCCATCAGCAGGAACCGCTGGCCCAGTTCGGCGTCGCCGGCCACCGAATGGGCCCGCAGCAGCGCCTGGATTTCCCACGGCCGCGCCCACTGCGCGTAGTAGGCCTCATACGAGGCCAGCGTGCGGACCAGCGGTCCGTTGCGGCCCTCGGGACGCAGGTTGGCGTCGACCTCCAGTGGCGGGTCGACGCTGGGTGTGCCCAACTGCGTTCGCACCTGCTCGGCCACCGACGTCGACCATTTGACGGCCTGAGCGTCATTGAAACCGTCGGCCGGCTCGCACACGAACATCACGTCGGCATCCGAGCCGTAGCCCAGTTCCGAACCGCCCAGCCTGCCCATGCCGATGACGGCGATGGCCGCTGGGGCGTGGCCGTCCTCGGGCAGGTTGGCCCGGATGATCGCATCCAGCGCGGACTGCAGCACCGCTAACCACACCGAGGTGAGCGCCTGGCACACGTCGGTGACCTCGAGCATCCCCAGCAGGTCTGCCGAACCGATGCGGGCCAGTTCCCGGCGGCGCAGGGTGCGGGCGACGGCGATGGCGCGCGCCGGGTCGGCATAGCGCCCGGCCGAGGCGATCAGCGCCCGGGCCACCGCGACGGGTTCGGTCTCGAGCAGCTTGGGCCCGGTCGGGCTGTCGGTGTAGTTCTGAATCACCTCGGGCGCGCGCATCAACAGGTCCGGCACGTACGCAGAGGTGCCCAGCACATGCATCAGCCGCTTACCCACGGTCGGCTTGTCGCGCAGCGTGGCCAGGTACCAACTCTGCGTGGCCAGCGCCTCGCTGAGTCTCCGGTAGGCCAGGAGCCCGCGGTCGGGGTCCGGCGCATACGACAGCCAGTCCAGCAGCCGGGGCAACAGCACCGACTGCACCCGACCGCGGCGACCGCTCAGGTTGACCAGCGCCGACATATGTTTCAACGCGGTCTGCGGCCCCTCGTAGCCCAGTGCCGCCAGCTGCCGCTCGGCGGCTTCGGACGTCATGCCGCGGCCCGCGATCTCCAGCCCGGCCGGGCCGATCGATTCCAGCAGCGGCTGATAGAAGAGCTTGGCGTGCAACCGGGACACCCGCACGTTCTGGTGCTTGAGCTCCTCGCGCAATACCCCAGCGGCATCGTGTCGTCCGTCGGGCCGAATGTGGGCCGCACGCGCCAGCCAGCGCACCGCCTCGTCGTCGTCGGCCGGGGGCAGCAGGTGAGTGCGCTTGAGCCGCTGCAGCTGCAGCCGATGTTCGAGGAGCCGCAGGAACTCGTAGGAGGCGATCATGTTGGCCGCGTCCTCGCGCCCGATGTAGCCGCCGTCGCCCAACGCCGAGAGCGCGTCGATGGTGGAAGCAACATGCAATGAGTCGTCGCTACGGCCGTGCACGAGCTGCAGCAGCTGCGCGGCGAACTCGACGTCGCGCAGCCCGCCGCTGCCGAGCTTGAGCTCGCGGCCGCGGATGTCGGCCGGTACCAGCTGCTCCACCCGGCGGCGCATGGCCTGCACCTCGGCCACGAAATCCGCACGCTCGCAGGCGGTCCACACCATCGGCATCAGCGCTTCCAGGTAACGCTTGCCGAGTTCGGTGTCGCCAACCGCCGCGCGGGCCTTCATTAGTGCCTGGAACTCCCAGGTCTTTGCCCAGCGCTGGTAGTAGGCGAGGTGCGATTCGACAGTGCGCACCAGCTCCCCGCTGCGGCCCTCCGGCCGCAGCCCGGCGTCAACCTGGAAGAACGCCGACGACGCGACCCGCATCATCTCGCCGGCGACGCGGGTGGTGACCGGGTCGGCACGCTCGCCGACGAAGATGACGTCGACATCGCTGACGTAATTCAGTTCGCGCGCACCACATTTGCCCATCGCAATGACGGCCAGCCGCGGCGCAGCGCGGTCACCACACACCGTCTTCTCGGCCACCCGCAGCGCCGCGGCCAGCGCCGCGTCGGCGATGTCGGCCAGGTGGGCAGCCACCACGGTGAACGGCAACACCGGCTCGTCTTCGACGGTCGCGGCCACATCCAGCGCCGCCAGCACCAGCAGGTGGTCGCGGTACAGGGCGCGCAACCGGTGTCCCACCGAGCCCGGCGCATCCGACGAACCCTCGACACACGCGAGGAATGACTGCTGCATCCGGTCGCGCGAGGGCAGGGTGATCTTGCCGCTCAGCAGCTTCCAGGACCGCGGGTGCGCGACCACATGGTCCCCCAGCGCCAGCGAGGAACCCAGCACCGCGAACAGCCGTCCGCGCAAGCTGCGTTCGGTGCGCAGAGCCGCGTTCAGCTCTTCCCATCCAGTGTCGGGGTTTTCGGCCAACCGCACCAGCGCTCGCAGTGCGGCGTCGGCGTCCGGGGCCCGCGACAGCGACCACAGCAGGTCGACGTGGGCCTGGTCGTCTTCGTCGGTCCAACCCAGCTGGGTCAGCCGGGCGCCAGCCTGCGGGTCGACCAGCCCGAGACGGCCGACGCTGGGCAGCTTGGGTCGCTGCGTCGCGGGCTTCGTCACGACCTCGACGGTAGCGCAAGCCGGCGCGGTAGCGGCGCGAGCGGCCGCGTTGGGCTAGAGCGACAGGTAGGTGCGCAGTTCGTAGGGCGTGACGTGGCTGCGGTAGTTAGCCCATTCTCGGCGCTTGTTGCGCAGGAAAAAGTCAAAAACATGCTCCCCCAACGCCTCCGCGACGAGCTCGGAAGCCTCCATGGCGCGCAGCGCACTGTCCAGACTGGACGGCAACTCGCGGTAGCCCATGGTGCGGCGCTCCTCGGGGGTCAGGTCCCACACGTTGTCCTCGGCCTGCGGGCCCAGCGCGTAACCCTTCTCCACCCCACGCAATCCAGCGGCCAGCAGCACGGCGAACGCCAGGTAGGGATTGCACGCCGAGTCCGGGCTGCGTACCTCGACGCGTCGCGAGGACGTCTTGTGCGGCGTATACATGGGCACCCGCACCAGCGCGGAACGGTTGGCCGCACCCCACGAGGCGGCAGTGGGCGCCTCACCGCCCTGGACCAGCCGCTTGTAGGAGTTGACCCATTGGTTGGTGACCGCGCTGATCTCGGAAGCGTGCTCGAGAATTCCGGCGATGAACGACTTGCCCACGTCCGACAGCTGCAGCGGATCGTCGGGGCTGTGGAAGGCGTTGACGTCACCCTCGAAAAGACTCATGTGGGTGTGCATCGCCGAACCGGGGTGCTGCCCGAACGGCTTGGGCATGAACGTCGCGCGCACACCCTCTTCCAGCGCCACTTCCTTGATGACGTAACGAAAGGTCATCACGTTGTCGGCCATCGACAACGCGTCGGCGAACCGCAGATCGATCTCCTGCTGGCCGGGCCCGCCTTCGTGGTGGCTGAACTCCACCGAGATGCCCATGAACTCCAGAGCCTCGATCGCATGCCGGCGGAACTTGGAGGCCGATTCGTGCACCGCCTGGTCGAAGTACCCCGCGTTGTCGATCGGAATGGGCTCCGACCCGTCTTCGGCGCCGGGTTTGAGCAGAAAGAATTCGATTTCGGGATGGACGTAGCAGGAAAAGCCGAGCTCGTTGGCCTTGGTCAGCTGCCGGCGCAGCACATGCCGCGGGTCGGCCCACGACGGTGAGCCGTCCGGCATGGTGATGTCGCAGAAGATCCGCGCCGAGTGGTGGTGCCCGGAGCCGGTCGTCCACGGCAGCACCTGGAAGGTCGACGGATCCGGGTTGGCCACGGTGTCGGATTCCGATACCCGGGCGAAGCCCTCGATCGAGGACCCGTCGAAGCCGATACCCTCCTCGAAGGCGCCTTCGAGTTCAGCAGGGGCGATGGCGACCGACTTGAGGAAGCCGAGCACGTCGGTGAACCAGAGCCGAACAAAGCGGATGTCGCGTTCTTCGAGCGTGCGCAGGACGAATTCCTTCTGCCGATCCATAACTGGAACACTATGCAAGCTCTGTTAATACCGTGTTACCAATGCCCGGCCAGACACGTTGCGAAGCCGGCTCAAGACCCGCAGCGAAGATTCGTCGGCGGCAACGTCAAATCGACGAGGTAGCGCACCACCGCGGTGTCTACGCAGTCGTTGCCGTCGAACACCGCAGTGTGCTGGGTCCCGTCGTAGGTGATCAGCGCCGCGCCCAGCTGCCGGGCCAGGTCTACCCCGGCCTGATAGGGGGTGGCCGGGTCGTGGGTGGTGGAGACCACCACGACCTTGCCCGGACCGGCAGGTGACGCGGCGTGTGGTGTTGAGGTCGCCGGTACCGGCCACAGCGCACACAGATCTCGCGGCGCGAAGCCGGTGAACAGCCCGTAGCTGAGGAACGGCGCGGCCTGGCGGAACTGCTGATCGGCCGACACCCAGGACGCGGCATCCGTCGGCGCCGGCGCGTCGACACAGCGGATCGCGTTGAACGCGTCCTGGTCGTTGTCGTAGTGGCCCTCGCGGTCGCGGCCGTTGTAGTCGTCGGCAAGGGCCAGCAGGTCGCCGGCGTCGGTGCCGCGCTGCAGCCCCAGCAGGCCGCTGGTCAAGTACTTCCAATGCTGCGGAGTGTAGAGCGCGTTGATGGTGCCCGTGGTGGCGTCGGCGTAGCTCAGGCCCCGCGGATCCGAGGTCTTGCCCGGCTTGGCTACCAGCGGGTCGACCAGCGCGTGGTAGCGGTTGACCCACTGGGCCGGGTCGGTGCCCAGCGGGCAGGCCGTCGAGCGGGCGCAATCCGCGGCATAGTCGTTGAAAGCGGTCTGAAATCCGGCCAGTTGCTTGGCATTTTCCTCGATCGGACCGATGGTCGGGTCGATCGCGCCGTCGAGCACCATGGCCCGGACGTGGGCGCCGAACCGCTCGACGTAGGCGGTGCCCAACTCGGTGCCGTAGCTGTAGCCGAGGTAGTTGATCTGGTCATCACCGAGGGCCTGACGAATCCCGTCCATATCGCGCGCCGCCGACGCGGTCCCGACGTTGGCCAGGAACCCGGGCCCCATCCGGTCGACACAGTGCTGTGCCAGCTCCCGGTACAGCTGCTCGATGTGGGCCACCCCGGCCTGGCTGTAGTCGACCATCGGGTCGCGCCGGTAGGCGTCGAACTCGGCGTCGGTGCGGCACCGCAGGGCCGGTGTCGAGTGGCCGACTCCTCTGGGGTCGAAACCCACCAGGTCGAAGTGGCGGGCGATGTCGGTGTCTTTGAGTTCGGGCGCCATCACGGCAACCATGTCGACCGCGGACGCGCCCGGCCCGCCGGGGTTGAACAGCAGCGACCCGATCCGCTGCCCGGTCGCGGGAACCCGGATGACCGCCAACTCGGCTTGCGCCGTGCCGGGGTGGTCGTAGTCGACCGGGACCGCCACGGTCGTGCAGCGTGCCGTCGGGATATCCCGGGTGTCGGGTACGAACGCGGAGCACGAACCCCAATTCTGTTGCTGCGCCGCGGCCGCGGGCGTTACCGGGCTCTGAGTCTGACCGGTGTCGGCCTCGGGAGTCGCGCGGGCCGACGCCAGTTGACCGCCGAGCACGAGTCCCACTGACAGCAGCGCCGAGCTGAACGGTCTCAGACGCGACATGGCCAGCATCGTCTCACCCACGGATACCCGCCGCGACACGAAGGTGTCACGCCTTGATCTCGCACGGCGTGGCGCGCGGTGGGTCCGCGGCGGGCCTCAGTCGGCGCCGACGCTCTGGGCTTCCGCTACTTCTTCGTGCCGGCCGACGTGGGCCTCGGCGCGCATGCGCTTCACCATGTGCGGGTAGTGCAGCTCGAACGCCGGCCGCTCCGAGCGGATTCGGGGCAGCTCGGTGAAGTTGTGCCGCGGCGGCGGGCAGCTGGTGGCCCATTCCAGTGAATTGCCGTGACCCCAGGGGTCGTCGACCAGCACCAGTTCGCCGAAGCGCCAACTCCTGAAAACGTTCCATGCGAACGGCAGCACCGAGACCCCGAGGATGAATGCCCCCACAGTGGAGACCACGTTCAGCGTTTGGTAGCCGTCGGTGGGCAGGTAATCCGCGTAGCGGCGCGGCATCCCCGCATTGCCCAGCCAGTGCTGGACCAGGAACGTGGTGTGGAACCCGATGAACGTGAGCCAAAAGTGCAGCTTGCCCAGCCGCTCATCGAGCAGACGTCCGGTCATCTTCGGGAACCAGAAGTAGACGCCGGCGTAGGTGGCGAACACGATGGTGCCGAACAGCGTGTAGTGGAAGTGCGCCACCACGAAATAGCTGTCGCTGACGTGGAAGTCCAGCGGCGGGCTGGCCAGCATCACCCCGGTCAGGCCGCCGGCCAGGAAGGTGACCAGGAACCCGAACGAGAACAGCATCGGCGTCTCGAACGTCAACTGGCCCTTCCACATGGTGCCGATCCAGTTGAAGAACTTCAGGCCGGTCGGCACCGCGATCAGAAACGTCATGAAGGAGAAGAACGGCAGCAGCACCGCCCCGGTGACGAACATGTGATGGGCCCACACCGCCACCGACAGCGCCGCGATGGACAGGGTCGCGTAGACCAGCGTGGTGTAGCCGAAAATCGGTTTGCGGGCAAACACCGGGATCACTTCGGAGACGATGCCGAAGAACGGCAGCGCGATCACGTACACCTCGGGGTGTCCGAAGAACCAGAACAGGTGCTGGAACAGGATCACCCCGCCATTGGCGGCGTCATAGATGTGGGCACCGAGGTGGCGGTCGGCGGCCAGGCCGAACAGCGCGGCGGTCAACAGCGGGAAAATCATCAGCACCAGCACGCTGGTGACCATGATGTTCCAGGTGAAGATCGGCATCCGGAACATCGTCATGCCCGGCGCGCGCATGCAGACCACGGTGGTGAGCATGTTGACCCCGCCCAGGATGGTGCCCAGGCCGCCGACACCCAGGCCCAGGATCCACAGGTCGCCGCCGGGTCCCGGGCTGTGGATCGCGTTCGACAGCGGAGTGTAGGCCGTCCAGCCGAAGTCGGCCGGACCGCCCGGCACGATGAAGCCGCTGAGCGCGATCAGCGCGCCGAAGATGAACAACCAGAACGACAGCGCGTTGAGCCGCGGGAAGGCCACGTCAGGCGCGCCGATCTGCAGCGGCAGCACCAGGTTGGCGAACCCGAACACGACCGGGGTGGCGTAGAACAGCAACATCGCCGTGCCGTGCATGGTGAACAACTGGTTGTACTGCTCGTTGGACAGGAATTGCAGCCCGGGTGCGGCGAGTTCACCGCGGATCAGCAAGGCCATCAGGCCGCCGATGAAAAAGAAGATGTAACAGGCGACCATGTACATGATGCCGATCATCTTGTGGTCGGTGGTGGTGATGATCTTGTAGATCAAGTTGCCCTTCGGCCCGACCCGGGCCGGAAACGGCCGGCGGGCCTGAAGGTCGTGGGCGGGCGGCGCTTCAGTGGTCATGGGTTGACTCCAGGGGGTCTCATGATCGGAGCAGCATCGGAGCAGCGTCGGAACAGCATCGGACAAGCCGCCCAAGTATTCCGGCATGCCACCGTCGCGTCCTAGGGCCAAACGTCCCTTGATTCCGCGGCGACTTAGCCTGAATGCACCGATGCAATTGGCGCCTTGAGTGTGTCGTAACAGCAGAAGTGCCCTTTGACCTGGGAAGATCGGAGTTGGTGAAGCTTCAATCCGTCCCGAGGAAAGGGCACCTCGTAAGTGCAATTGTTACATGCCGCGGCCAAGACGCACGCCAGCTTCGATGACCCGAATCTCGTGTCGCATGCCGGGCTGGTGCCGGTGATGCGGCTGGCCCAGCTGGTGGGGCTGGAAGAGCTTGTCGCCCAGCATGTTCGGCTCAACGCCGAGGTGGGCGCCAACGCAGGTGTGAAGGTCGGCTCGCTGATCGCGGGGATGATCGCCGGCGCCGACGATATCGACGGCATGGACCTGTTGCGCCACGGCGCGCTGCCGGACACCTTCGGCGGGATCCGCGCCCCTTCCACGCTGGGGTCGTTTCTGCGCGCGTTCACCCACGGCCACGTGCGTCAACTAGGAGCGGCGCACCGCATGGTGCTGGCCGAGCTGGCCGCGCGCACCCCGCTGCTGCCCGGCGCCGATCAGCTGGCATTCATCGATGTCGACTCGACGCAGAAGCGGGTATTCGGGCCGGACAAGCAGGGCGCGGCGTTCGGGCATGCCAAGATCGCGTCCAAATCGCTGACGGTGCGCGGGCTTAACGCGCTGATCGCCACCGTGAGTACCCCGATCGCCGCCCCGGTGATCACCACCACCCGGCTGCGCGGCGGCAACGCCGCCTCCGCACGCGGGGCGGCATCGCTAGTGGCCGAGGCGATCAGCACTGCCCGCGCCGCCGGGATTACCGGGCTGATCGTGGTGCGCGTCGACTCGGCCTTCTACAACGGGGCGTTCGTGGCCGCCTGCCGCCGCAATGGGGCACATTTTTCGGTCACCGTGCGCATGGATCCCAAGATCCGCCGTGCCATCGCCGCCATCGACGAGGACGCCTGGACCGCCATCGCCTATCCCAACGCGGTGTTCGACGAGCAGGCCGGGCAATGGATCTCCGACGCCGAGATCGCCGAAGTCCCCTACACCGCGTTCACCTCCACCCCAGCGCATGCCACCGAGGGGCGGTTGATCGTGCGCCGGGTGCGCGATCTGGCCAAAAGCCCCGCCGGCCACGGCCAGGGCGAGCTGTTTGCCGCCCACCGCTATCACGCGGTATTCACCAACAGCCCGTTTCAACTCGTGCAGGCCGAATCCCAACACCGCGCCCACGCCATCATCGAACAGGTCTTCGCCGACCTGTTCGCCGGGCCACTCGCCCATCTACCTTCGGGCAAGTTCAATGCCAATGCCGCCTGGCTGGCCCTGGCCGCCACCGCCCACGCGCTCACCCGCGCCCTGGGTGTGTTGGCCTCACCCGAACACGCCCTGGCCCGCGGTGCCACCATCCGCACCCAACTGATTAACGTCGCCGCCCGCCCCGCCCGCGCCGGACGTGACACGATCACCTGGCACCTACCCCGCGACTGGCCCTGGGAACAACACTGGCTCAACGCCTTTCACGCCACCCACCGCGGACCACCAGCGCTGGCCGCCTGAAAGAAAACCGCGCTCCGTCACCGCCCGCCCTGACCAAACCGCCCTACTTCAGGGGCCAATCCCAACTGGACAAGCTGGCAGAAGAGGCCAGCAGCTCAAACGCGCCACCACCCAGCGGCCTCAACTCAATCCGGTCGCAAACCGTCACACCAAGTACATCGGTGGATTCAGGCTCAGTGGTCGCACTCGCAAATTCGTCGGGGGTCGATCTGTTCTGTTAGGAGGCCGGCGTTCGCCCGACACCTGTCGAGATCGACGCCAGCGCGATGCCCACCCTCGGCGAACTTGCGTGGGTGACCACTTAGTCGCCGGGTTGCGCCGCCGGCGTCAGCATTTCGCGCCGCTCGGCGGGGTGGTCCCGCCGATCAGGTAGGCCGTGACGTAGTCGTCGATGCAGCTGTCGCCCTGGAAGACCACGGTGTGCTGGGTTCCGTTGAAGGTCAGCAGCGAGCCGTGCAGCTGGTTTGCCAGGTCAACTCCGGCTTTATAAGGAGTCGCCGGGTCATGGGTTGTCGACACCACGACCGTCGGCACCAGGTCCGGTGCGTAGACGACGTGCGGCTTGCTGGTCGGCGGCACCGGCCAGAATGCGCAGGTGCCAAGTGGCGCGTCGCCGGTGAACTTGCCGTAGCTCATGAACGGCGCGAGCTCGCGGGAGCGGCGGTCCTCGTCGATGATCTTGGCGCGGTCGGTAATCGGCGGCTGGTCAACGCAATTGATGGCCACGCGCGCGTCGGTGGCGTTGGTGTAATGACCGTGCGAGTCGCGGCGCATGTACATGTCGGCCAGCGCGAGCAGGGTATCCCCGCGGTGGTCGGCCAGCTCCGAAAGGCCGTCGGTCAGGTGACTCCACAGATTCGGCGAGTACAGCGCCATGATGGTGCCCACGATCGCGTCGCTGTAGCTGAGTCCCCGCGGGTCGTTGGTGCGCGCCGGCCTGCTCACCTGCAGGTTGTTGGGGTCGACCAGCGGGTCGACCAGGCTGTGGTAGACGTCGACGGCCTTGGCCGGGTCGTTGCCCAACGGGCAGCTACCGTCCTTGGCGCAGTCGGCGGCGTAGTCGTTGAAGGCGTCCTGAAATCCCTTGGCCTGACGCAGATCCGCCTCGATGGGATCCGCATTGGGGTCGACCGCGCCGTCGAGGATCATCGCCCGCACCCGCTGGGGGTAGGCCTCGGCGTAGGCGGAGCCGATCCGGGTGCCGTACGAGTAGCCGAGGTAGGTCAGTTTGTCGTCGCCCAGTGCCGCGCGGATGGCATCGAGGTCCTTGGCGACATTGACCGTCCCGACGTTCGCCAGGAACTTCTTGCCCATCTTGGCGACACAGCGGCTGACGAATTGCCTGGTTTCCTCTTCAATGCGTGCCACACCCGCCGGGCTGTAGTCGACCTGCGGCTCCGCCCGCAGCCGGTCGTTGTCGGCGTCGGAGTTGCACCACAGTGCGGGACGCGAGGACGCCACGCCACGCGGGTCGAACCCGACGAGGTCGAACCGTTCATGGACCCGCTTCGGCAACGACTGGAAAACGCCGAGCGCGGCCTCGATACCCGATTCACCCGGACCACCGGGATTGATGACCAGCGAACCGATCTTGTCCCCCGTCGCCGGGAAGCGAATCAGGGCCAGGGCCGCGACGTCACCGTCGGGATGGCCGTAGTCGACCGGCACGGCGAGCTTGCCGCACAGCGCGCCGCCGGGAATCTTCACCGCCGGATTGGAGCTGCGGCACGGCGTCCACTGCACCGGCTGTCCCAGCTTCGGCTCGGCCATGCGAGCGCGCCCGCCGACGACGCGGATGCAGCCCGTGAGAACCAACGCCACGGTGGCGATCACGGTCCAGATCAGCAACATGCGCGCGAACTTTTCGCGGCGAAACAGGCACATGGCAACCTATGGTGCCAGAGCCGGCCGAAGATGCTGGCCAATGAGCGTCGTGGGTCGAATCACCCGACGGCCGCCAGCAGTTCTTCCATGGCAATAGCAAACTCGTCGGCCATTTCCCACAAGTCCGGCAGCAGTTCCGGACACGAGACGAGACCGATGTCCAGCTTGCCGTTGAGCGACATGACCGTGATGTTGAGACCGGAGCCGTGAAAGATCGGCCCCAACGGGTACATCGACTTGACCTGGCAACCCAGTAGGTACAACGGAACCTGCGGCCCCGGTACGTTGGAGACCACCAGGTTGTGCACCGGCAGACTCTCGGTCAGCCGGGTCCTGGCGTAGACGCGCATCGCCACCCCGAAAACGGCCGGCGCGGCGAACTGTGACCAATCCTGCAACAGCGTCGCGCCGATAGCCGAACTATGGCCCTTCGCAGCCGAATTCGCTTGGGCGATGGCCCGCAGACGCTCCACCGGGTCGGCGATTTCGGTGTGCAGGCTGGAGAACATCGCCGAAACCTGGTTACGGCCGGGACGATCGGACTTGCCGTGCACCGAAACGGGCACCGACGCCACCAGCGACGAGTCGGGCAGGGCGTTGCGTTCGGCGAGATACTGCCGAAGTACCCCGGAAACCAGTGCCATCACCAGATCGTTCACCTTGACGCCGAAGTGGTTCTTCACCGTCTTGATGTCCTCGAGATCCAGTTCGGCGTAGGCGATGTTGCGGCGACCGCTGATGCTGGCGTTGAACACGGTACGCGGCGCGGCGAATGGGCGTGCCATGGTCAGGCCGTCGCGGGCCCGCAACACCGTGGAGACCACCGAGGACACCGTCTGCGGCATCACGTTGGCCAGCTGTAGCGGCCGGGCGGCAAACCTGACCAGGCCGCCGGCGGCTATCTGCCAGCCGGTGCCACCACCGACTCCGTCCACCGGATCCGGCGCGGGCGCATCGGCTTCGGTGGTACACAGCTGCGACATCAGGTTGGCTCCGGTCACCCCGTCCACGGCGGCGTGGTGCACCTTGGTCATGATCCCGATGCGGCCCCGGTGATGGCAATCGGTACCTGCCACGCCTTCGACGACCCACATCTCCCACAGCGGTCGCCGGCGATCCAAGGGCAGCGACGCGATATGTCCGCAGATCTCCGAGAGTTCCGCCCGGCCGCCCGGTGACGGTAAACCGATGCGGTGCACATGGCGATCGATGTGGAAGTCGTCGTCGTCCACCCAGACCGGATGGTCGAGGTTCAACGGGCTGCTGGCGAGCTTCTCCCGGAACTCCGGCAGTGCTTTGACGCGAAGCGACAATGCCTCGCGCAGCCGGTCAAAGGTGTAGCCGCCCGGCATCGTCGAGGTGTCCAGGTCCATGATCGAGCACACGTGCATCGGCTGGGACGAGGTTTCCAGGTACAAGAAGCTGGCGTCGAGGCCACTGAGCCGCTGCATCCGCCGATGGTAAGCCGATTCACGGGGTCCCACAGTGTATCTAGGCCGAAGAGATGGCAGACTGTGAGTGTCAGACGAACCCGGGGACCCCCTGCTGGGCCACGAGGATCGACCCGACCAACACCTAGGGACAATGATGTCTGAGCAGAATATCTACGGCGCCAGCCCGTCGACACCCGCCGACCCGGCCGCGCCACGAACCAAGGTCCGCACCCACCACCTGCAGAAATGGAAGGCCGAAGGCCACAAGTGGGCCATGCTCACGGCCTACGACTACTCGACCGCGAGGGTCTTCGACGACGCCGGCATCCCGGTCCTGCTGATCGGCGATTCGGCCGCCAACGTCGTCTACGGCTACGACACCACGGTGCCGATCTCGGTCGACGAGCTGATTCCGCTGGTCCGCGGCGTCGCGCGGGGTGCCCCGCACGCATTGGTCGTCGCCGACCTGCCATTCGGCAGCTACGAGGCCGGACCCAGCGCCGCGCTGGCCGCGGCCACCCGGTTCATGAAGGAGGGCGGCGCGCACGCGGTCAAGCTGGAAGGCGGCGAGCGGGTGGCCGAGCAGATCGCCTGCCTGACCGCGGCGGGGATCCCGGTGATGGCTCACATCGGCTTCACCCCGCAAAGCGTGAACACACTGGGCGGGTTCCGGGTGCAGGGCCGCGGTGATGCCGCCGAGCAGACCGTGGCGGATGCGATCGCCGTCGCCGAAGCCGGAGCTTTCGCGGTGGTGATGGAGATGGTGCCGGCTGAGCTGGCCACCCAGATCACCGGCAAGCTGACCATTCCGACGGTCGGGATAGGCGCCGGACCCAACTGCGACGGCCAGGTCCTGGTCTGGCAGGACATGGCCGGTCTCAGCGGTGGCAAAGCCGCCCGCTTCGTCAAGCGCTACGCCGACATTGCAGGCGAATTACGCCGCGCCGCAAGGCAATACGCCGACGAGGTGGCCGGCGGGATCTTCCCCGCCGAGGAGCACTGCTTCTAGGTCTTCTCGATCTTCCAGGTTGTCACTGACACCGATTCCGGAAGTCGGTCAACGGCTGGCGAATGCCCTGTAGGTCGGCATGAACCGCCGGGTTGGCATCCATGTACTGCTGCAGCTGGTCACGGATATCCTCGCGGGGCTGACCCTTGAGGCTGGTGAAGTAATCGTTGACGTCCGGATGGGTGAACAGATAAGCGGAGGTCGCCGCCGCCACCCCCGCGGACACCCCGGCCAGGTCGGCTGCCGTGCAATTCGGCGGTGGCGGTGCGGGGTCGCCCGGATCGGCCCAGGCCGGCCCGATGCCGCCCAACAGCATCGCGGCGCTGATCGCACCGGCACCCAACCCGCCGGCGACCACCCGGGACGGGGCACAACCCAAGAACAACATCGACAACTCCTTCGTCAGGGGATCCGGAGGGGATCCGATCGGCCTCTCACAGCCAAGCCGCAGCGGTGGCCCGCACCGCAAACGATAAGTGGTTCCGGCGACACGCACCGACCAACATGCCGTACGCCGTGTGACCCGAGCCTGGGCCGGGCGGCCAACCCCGGGTGTGGCACTCTCTATGAGGCCTATCCACGATGTACGACCGCGGCGACGCGCTGTCACCGGAGGCGAAATGCCCGTACCTGCGCCGAAGATGGCGCGCAAGCTGGAGGTCGAGCGCAAGTTCGACGTCGTCGAGTCGACGGTGTCGCCGTCGTTTGACGGAATTGCGGCCGTGGCCCGGGTGGACAAGAAGCCGCCCCACGAACTCGACGCGGTGTACTTCGACACGCCGGCGCAGGACTTGGCCCGTAACCGGATCACCCTGCGACGGCGAACCGGTGGCCCCGACGCCGGGTGGCACCTGAAGTTGCCGGCCGGGCCGGACGCCCGAACCGAAGTCCACGCGCCGATCACGGCCGGGGACGCCGTGCCGGCCGAGTTGCTGGACGTGGTGCTGGCGATCGTCCGGGACCGCCCCGTCGAGCCGGTCGCACGGATCACCACTCAGCGGGAAAGCCAGTTTCTGTACGGCGCCGATGGCGCCGCATTGGCCGAATTCTGCAACGACCACGTCACCGCATGGTCGGCTGGACCGGCCGACGGCTCCGATGCCGGGCCCGCCGAACAACAGTGGCGGGAGTGGGAACTCGAGCTCATCGACGCGACGGGGGCCGCCGGTCACGAGCTGCTCAACAGACTGAGCAACCGGTTGCTCGACGCCGGGGCCGCCCCCGCCGGGCACGGCTCCAAGCTGGCCCGCGTGCTGGGCCGGACGTCACGGTCGGCGCGCGAGCCGGCGCCGGTGGATCCGGTCCACCGGGCGGTGGCCCAGCATGTGGAAGAGCTGCTGACGTGGGATCGTGCGGTGCGCGCCGACGTCGACGACTCCGTGCACCAGATGCGGGTGACCACCCGCAAGATTCGCAGCCTGTTGCGCGAGGCCCCGGATTCGTTCGGATTGGCCGACGGCGCGTGGGTTCTCGACGAACTGCGTGAGCTCGCCGGTGTCTTGGGGGTGGCGCGTGACGCCGAGGTGCTCGCCGAGCGCTATCAGAAGCAACTGGACGGGCTGGACCCGGCGTTGGTGCGCGGGCCCGTACGCGAACGGCTCGTCGAGGGCGCCCGTCGGCGATATCAGACGGGATTGCGACGGTCGCTGATCGCGATGCGCTCGAAGCGATACTTCCGCCTATTGGACGCTCTCGACGCGATGGTGGCCGAATACCCCGTGACCACCATCCTCGGACCGGGGCCCGAGCCGGCGACCCCGCCAAACATCGACGCGGCCTACCGCCGCGTCAAGAAAGCCGCGAAGGCCGCCAAGGCGGCGCGGGCCGCCCACGCCACAGCCGCCCCGGCGGACCAGGCCGAGGCAGGTGCGGCCGCGGTAATGCACCCCGACGCGGCATTGCATCGAATCCGCAAGCGCGCCAAGCGATTACGCTATACCGCGGCGGCTACCGGAGCCAACAGGGTGGCCCAGCAGGCGAAGGCTGTCCAGACGTTGCTCGGAGATCATCAAGACAGCGTCGTCAGCCGGGAACATCTTCTCGAGCAGACCGAAGCCGCCCATGCCGCGGGCGAGGACACCTTCACCTACGGCCTGCTCTATCAGCAGGAAAACGATCTTGCCGAAAGCTGCCGGGCACAGCTCGGTGCGGCGCTGCGCAAACTCGACAAAGCGGTGCGCAAAGCACGACCGTGAGCCGCGCGAGGCACATCCCGGTGGAGTGCGAGCGCGGGCGAGTTGGCCTGTAAGCCGGATTCTGTTCCCTGCCGCCGCGGCTGAACCAACGGCGGCACGGCGGCGACCATCCATCTGGACACACCGTCACCGGGTGCCTCGAGCGGCCTACCCGCAGACTCGGGCGAGCAACCCTCGAGCGTCTGCGCGGCCGCACCTTCGTGCAGCCTTCTTGGCCTTGCTTCGGGTGGGGTTTGCCTAGCCACCCCGGTCACCCGGGATGCTGGTGCGCTCTTACCGCACCGTTTCACCCTTACCACCGCGAGGATGGCGGTTTGTTTTCTGTGGCACTTTCCCGCGAGTCACCTCGGATTGCCGTTAGCAATCACCCTGCTCTGTGAAGTCCGGACTTTCCTCGACTCGGCGCTGGCCCTTGCGAACCAACTCGAGCCGCGGCCGCCCGGCCAACTCGTCCGCGACCAACACCGTACCTCCTGTGCATATTCCAAGGCCAGCGTGCGTTTGGCCGCCGCGATTCAATATCGTTTCTCTATTGTCTGCCGCTGCAGCATGCGACAGGAGGTGCGGAGCGATGTCGTCGACCCCGTGGCATACCCGCGCCGACTCCGGCGACTGGGACGCCATCGCCACACAGATCAACGCCCACGGCGGCGCTTTGCTACCCAGGCTGCTCACGGCCACCGAGGCGGCGCGCCTCCGCAGGCTCTACACCCAGGACGACCTGTTCCGCAAGACCGTCGACATGGAGCGCCACCGCTATGGCACCGGCGAATACCGCTACTTTCGACGGCCCTACCCGGAGCCGCTCGAGCAGCTCAAGCACGCTTTGTATCCGCGGCTGCTGACCATCGCCCGGGACTGGTGGGCCAAACTGGGCCGAGACAGCCCCTGGCCGGACACCTTGGACGAATGGCTACAGATGTGCCATGCCGCCGGCCAGACCAAGCCCACCGCGCTGCTGTTGCGATATCGCACTGGGGATTGGAACGCCCTGCACCGTGACCTCTACGGCGACTTGGTGTTTCCGCTTCAGGTGGTGATCAATCTCAGCGACCCCGCCACCGATTACGCCGGCGGCGAGTTCCTCCTGGTCGAGCAGCGGCTCCGAGCCCAATCCCGGGGCACCGCAACGCAATTGCCGCAAGGGTATGGGTACGCATTCACCACTCGGGACCGCCCGGTGCCGTCGGCTCGCGGGTGGTCGGCCGCACCGGTACGGCACGGTATCTCGGTCGTGCATTCGGGAGAACGCTACGCGTTGGGGCTGATCTTTCACGACGCCGCCTGAAACCGCCGGGTTCAGCCGACCGCGCGCGTGCGGTCCGTCGAGCGTGGCCGACCCTGCAACGGTGGGGCGATCCACCGCGGTCACCACAGTTTTGAATTTTTCTTCAGAACCTCTTGACTGATGATAGCTTCTTGACTGAAGATATCGTCAGTTTCCTAATTCTGGAGGATGCCTGGTGACGTACGATCTGGCCGCCCACAACAACTTGCACAGCGGGCATGGCGCTCGCGCCGAAGAGCATCCCGGACGCTCGCGCAACCCGGTGATCAAGGTTCACGACATCGCCTGGCTGGAGTTCGAGAAGCCCGACCTGGACCGCGCCGGGGCGTTCGCCCAGGCGTTCGGCTTCGCCGTCTCCGCGCGCACCCCCGACGAGTTGCAGCTGCGTGGGGCCGACGCGGGATCGCCGTGCATCCTCATCCGGCGCGGCCACCGGTCCCGACTGGTCGGCGCGGCATTCACCACCCAGGACAAAGACGACCTGCTGCGACTGTCCGACGCAACCGGACGGAACCTCCAACGACTGCCCCAGGCGCTCGGCGGCATCTCCGTCAACCTGACCGATCCGGGCGGGCTCACGGTCCGTGTGGTGGCGGGGACCCACCAGTTGGAACCGCTGCCGTCGCAGCCGCCGCACACCTTCAACGCCGGACACGAAGTGCAGCGCATCAACGCCACCCAACGGCCGCCGCGGCGACCAGCCACCGTGCAACGGCTCGGGCACCTGGTCCTGCAGACCACCACCTACCTGCAGACACTCAACTGGTACCTCGACACGCTGGGCATGATCGTCAGCGACTTCCTGTACTACCCGGGTCAACGCGAGCGGGGCCCGACCATGAGCTTCATCCGCTGCGATCGCGGCCTGGCCCCCACCGACCACCACACCCTGGCGCTCGCGTTGGGTCCGGCCAATCGCTATGTGCATTCGGCCTATCAGGTCTGCGACCTGGATTCGTTGGCCGCCGGCGGGCAATACCTGTCCGACTGCGGGTATCGCCGGTCGTGGGGAATCGGCCGCCACATCCAGGGCAGCCAGCTCTTCGACTACTGGCGCGACCCGGACGGGCTGCTCGTCGAGCACTTCACCGACGGAGACATGTTCGACTGCACGCTCGAACCCGGCTGGGCGCCGTTCGCGGCTTCGGGCCTTGCCCAATGGGGCCCGCGCGCGACCAAAGACTTCCTCGGTGCCGACCTCAAATCC
The DNA here is from genome assembly GCF_900566075.1 of Mycobacterium pseudokansasii. Taxonomy (NCBI): domain Bacteria; kingdom Bacillati; phylum Actinomycetota; class Actinomycetes; order Mycobacteriales; family Mycobacteriaceae; genus Mycobacterium; species Mycobacterium pseudokansasii. The sequence goes on from NZ_UPHU01000001.1 coordinate 3,770,662, forward strand.
CTACCGCGAGAAGCGCTGTCGATGCTCCGCGGCTTGCGCGCCGACAACGAATTCGATTCCCGCCGCCTGATGGGCCTGATCAAAGCGGCCAACTCATGAGCGTCACCATCCTTCGCACCGCAGACGCCTGGTGGGTGCAAACGGCCGACGGCGCACGCAAAGTCGATACCGCCGCGGTAAGCACCGGCGAGTTGTTGGCCGACCGCGCCGCCATCGACGCCGCAGCGACCGGCGGTGAGGTGATACCGATGGACGGCCTGCGACTCATGTCGCCGGTGACGACGCCCTGCCGGGTGGTGGCGCAGATGACCAACTTCGCCTCACACGTCAAAGACTCCGGTATGGACCCGAATTCGACGCCGCTGACCTTCTTCCGAAAGGCGTCGGGTTCGATCAGCGGCCCGTTCGACGACATCGTCAAACCCGGGCACGTCCGGTTCTTGGATTACGAGGTCGAGATCGGGTTGGTCATCGGACGGGAGTTGCCCGTCGGCGCCACCGTCACCGCCGCCAACTGGACCGACTATGTCGCCGGCCTGGTGGTGACCAACGACGTGTCGGCGCGCGACATCCAGCTCCCTAAAACACAGTTCTACGAAGCAAAGTCGTATCCGACGTTCACCCCGGTCGGCCCCGCGCTGGTGCTGCTGGATGCCGGCGAGCTGGGGCGCTTGGGCGAGCTGCGGCTGCGGCTGCGGGTCAACGGCGAACTGCGCCAGGACATGCGGGTGGCCGGCGACATGATCTACTCGCCACTGCAAGCCCTACAGGGGTTGGCGCGGTTTCAGCATCTGCAGCCCGGAGATCTCGTGCTGACCGGGACCCCGGTGGGCACTGCGCTCAGCGCTCCGGCGAAACCCGTCCAGATCGTCAGTTCGCTATTGCCGCCCGCGGTCAAGTGGAAAGCCTTCTTCAAGAGCCAGCTCCGCAACGCCAAGTACCTGCACGACGGCGACGTCGTCGAGGCCACCGTCGGCACCGACGACGGCGCGATCGACCTTGGCGCCCAACGCACGGTGGTGCGGTACAAGTGATCACTCCGCCCGGATCCGTGCCAGTCGTCATCGTCGGCGCCGGGCCGACCGGCGTCACCGCGGCCACCCTGCTGGCCCAATACGGCATGCCCTCCCTGCTGCTGGACAGGTGGGAAAGTGTCTATCCGCAACCGCGGGCGGTACACCTGGACGACGAGATCAGGCGGATCATCACCTGGCTGGGCATCGGTGACGAGTTCGCCGCGATCTCGCGCCCGGCCCTGGGGCTGCGGCTGGTCGACCCGGATCTGCGGACACTGGCTCAGTTTCACCGAGATCCGGCCCACAGCGCGCACGGCTGCGCGCAAGCCAACATGTTCGACCAGCCCGAGCTGGAAGAACTCCTGCGGGCAAACCTCAAGAAGCACAGCCGTGTTGCGTTTCGCGGCAACGCCGAAGTCACCGAGGTCAGCCAGCGGGAGCCCGGCCGGGTGCGCCTCAGATACACCGATCGGGTCAGCGGCGAGCAGCACGTCGTCGACACCGGTTACGTCCTGGGTTGCGACGGCGCCAACAGCGTCGTGCGCTCCTCGATCGGTGGCGTGCTGCGTAGCCTCCGGTTCGAGCAGCGCTGGCTGGTCGTCGATGTGGCGACCGACTCCGCGATCGACCGGTGGGACGGGGTGTACCAAGTCTGCGACCCCTACCGGGCGGCCACCTACATGCGTATCGGTGAAAGCCGCTACCGCTGGGAATTTCAGCTGCGGGACAACGAAACAGCAGCCGGCTTCGCCACGATGACGAGCCTGTATCCACTGCTTGCCCCGTGGGTCAACGGAGTGCCGGCCGATGAGCTGTCCGTGGTGCGGGTGGCCGAATACACGTTTCGGGCAGCCGTGGCCGACACCTGGCGCCAGGGGAACGTCTTTCTGCTCGGCGACGCCGCTCATCTGACACCGCCGTTCATCGGCCAGGGCATGGGCGCCGGCATCCGTGATGCGGCGAACCTGGCCTGGAAGCTGGCCGGCGTGCTGACCGGGAACCTTCCCGCCACCGTTCTCGACACCTACGAGCAGGAGCGAAAGCCGCACGCCCGCGCCATGATCGGACTCGCCTTGACTGTGGGTTGGTCCATGACGGCCGGCGGCAGGTTCGGCAACGCTGTGCGCGGCGCCGTGGTGCCTCGGCTGCATTTCGTCCCCGGGATGCGGTCACGGTTAACCAACAGCCGAACACCGGCATTGCACCGCAGCGCCTTGGTGCACAAGACGTTTGGCGGCTGGCGGCGCGCAGGAGCGTTGTGCCCCAACGCAATTCTTCCTACGGGTGAACGACTCGACGCGGTGCTGGGACGAGGCTTCGCGCTCATCACCACCGAGACACCCAATTCTGGTCAGCGCGAACAACTCCGTCGCCGCGGGGCCGTGGTAATCGACGCGGCGCCGGGCAGCGAACTTGCTCACTGGCTGCAGCGCGGCGCGGTGACGGCGGCCGTCATCCGGCCCGACCGCACCGTGTTGCGTGCCGGGCGCCGACTGGCCGGCCTCTGCGCTGCGGTGCCCCGATTTGTGTTGCCCGGCAACGGCGATAGCGCCGAATACGAGAGGAGATGACGATGCGCAACGATCCGCGTGGTGTCGTGCTGGCGTGCTGCGGCGCGTTGGTGGTGGTCATGTCGGCGGTCGCCGGCGTCAACGTGGCGCTGCCCGACATCGCGTTGGACCAAGGGGCCAGCGCGACCGATCTGACCTGGATCGCCGACGCCTACACGGTGGCGCTGGCGGCGCTGGTGCTGCCGGCGGGAGCGATCGGTGATGACTTCGGCCGGCGGCGCACCCTGATCGGCGGCACCGTGCTGTTCGGGCTGGCCAACGTGCTGGCAGCCGCCGCCGGCTCACCCCACACGATCATCATCGCCCGGGTGATCATGGGTATCGGCGCGGCGCTGATCATGCCGAGCACGCTGTCGACGATCACTGCGGTCGTGCATCCCGACCATAAAGGCCGCGCCGTCGGCATCTGGGCCGGATTCGCCAGTGCGGGATCGATTATGGGGCTGCTGATCAGTGGCCTGTTGCTCGAGCACTACTCATGGCGTTCCACCTTCATCGGCACCGCCGCAATGGCCGCGGTGTCGCTGCTGGTCACGGTGGCGCTGGTGCCCAGCACCAAGAGCGCGGAGGAACCCGCGCCCGACTTCCCCGGGGCCGGTTTGAGCGCGATCGGGATCGGTGCGCTGGTGTACGGCATCATCGAAGGCGCCGACCATGGCTGGACCCATTCCACGGTGGTTGTCGCTTTCGTCGCGGCGGTGTCGGCGATGACCCTGTTCGTCGTCCACGAGCTGCGCGTCGCGCGCCCGATGCTGGATCCGCGCCTGTTCGCCGATGGCGGCTTCAGTTCCGGAACGGCGGCGCTGATCATCCAATTCCTGGGCACCTTCGGCTTCTTCTACGTCGGGCTGCAATACCTCCAGCTGATGCTCGGCTATGGGCCTTTGAAATCTTCCCTGGCGATGCTGCCGATGGCCGCGGTCGTCCTTCCTGTTTCCGCGATCGCACCGAAACTGGGTGAACGCCTTGGCAATCGGCTGGTAATCGCCGCTGGGCTGGCGTGCATGGTTGCCGGCTTCGCCCTGCTGGCCCGCCTCGGCACCGCCTCTACCTACACCGATCTGCTGATCGGCATGCTGGTCTTCAGCGGTGGCCTGGCATTGTCGGCCACCCCGGCGACCAACACCATCGTGGACTCGCTGCCGCCGGACAAACAAGGCGTCGCCTCGGCGATGAACGACGTCACTCGCGAACTGGGCGCTGCGCTGGGCATCGCGCTGCTGGGCTCGCTGTTCAGCGCCGGTTACCGCAACCACCTCAGGCTGCCGGCGGCGGTGCCGACGCAAGCGGCCGGCACCATCCGCGAATCACCCGCGGCGGGCATGCACGTCGCCGCCGACCCGCAACTGGGCACGCTGGGCCCCAGCGTCAACGACGCTGTCCGCGATGCCTTCGTCACCGGCCTGTCGCACGCCTTCACCGCAGGCGCCGTCATCACCGGTCTGACACTCGTTCTGCTGCTGGTGTTCCCGCTGCCGCGACGCGGACGGCACCGCAAGGCGCGGCGCCTGCCGGCGCCGCCGAGCCCGTCGTGGTGGCTGCCGCTCGTGCGGGGCCAGCTGCCAAGCCTTGCGAAGTCGGCCAAGTCGACCGCGCCAGCACGGCAACACAATTGATGTCGGCCCCGATCGGCCCGGCGGACACGCCTGTGCCGTCTTCACGAAAGCGACAACAATGACAGCACCGGTTGACTTGTCCTACACCGAACCGCCGCAACGCGTGATGGAAAACCTCGACGGCGGGCTGGCGCACGCCGCTCGGTCCGCCGAGGAGATCGTGGCCGGGTTGCCCGACACGTCTGCCCGGGCTCACCGCGACGGTGACGTCGAGCACCTCGGCGCCGTAACGGCCGCGCACCGGTTCGTCGACGCACCGGGCGACAGCGAAACCGTCAGATGGCACTTCGTGGAATGCGGCGCCCGTTCGGACCCCACGGTGGTTTTCCTGCATGGGCTGCCCGACTCCTGGTGGCAGTGGCACTATGCGCTGGAAGGCCTCGCCCGGCGCTATCACTGCCTGGCCGTGGATCTCAAGGGTTACGGCCAATCCGACAAGCGCAGCGGTGATTACCGGCAGGCCGGCGTCGCGGCGCAGCTCGGCGCGCTCCTCGATGAACTCGGTATCGGCGAATTCATCCTGATCACCCATGACCGCGGCAGCCCGGTCGGTGATCACCTGGTCGCGGCAATGGGTGCACGGGTGCGGGGATACGGTCGTGGCCAGCAACATCTTTGGCATCTGCACCCGCGACTGCATCCCCAGGAACAGCTGATGCAGTCGGCGGAGGCGCCGGCGATGCTGCGCGAGGCCCGACGGTTCGTGACGACCGTCTATACGTGGCTCACCGAGCGGCCCGTGGCCCGCGAAGACCTGATCCGCACCATCGAGGAGTTCAGCCACCCGGGGATCGCCACCGCGGTACCCCGCTACTTCCACTCGTCGTCGTTTCGGCAGGAGTGGGTGGATCGGCGGACCCGGCTCATCCGGGCCTGGGCGGCTCCGGTGCTGCTGCTGCAGGGCGCTCATGATCCACTGCAGCCACGCGAGTTCTACGGCGAGCCAGAGCTTTTGGCGATGCTGCCGCCGGGCAGCGACGTGCACCTGTTCGACACCGGTCACTTCTGGCCATTCGAGGCGCCTCGGGCGACGGTTGGCGTGCTCACCGAATTCTGCGACCGCGTGGCCCGCCGGTAAGCAGCGGCACGCCGGGATGGTGCCGGGCCGCTTCCCGGATGCGACCGCCTGCCGCTCAGACCACCGGGCTCGCGCCGTCGTCCAGAAAGGGCAACGGCCGCAGGCAAAGCCGATGCGCCTCGTCGGCGGGCATGCCGAACAGCCGCAGTAGGTTTTCGGCGACTTCGTCGGTGGCTTGGGCGGCGTCGCGCTCGGGCTGATCGCACAACAGTTGACCGAGTCCCAACAGCGCGCCGGCGGCAACCGCCATCGCCAGTTCCGGGTCTTCCACGTCGAACCGGCCGGCCGCCGCGGCCGCGGCGATATCCCTCTTGCTGCGCGGCGCCAGGCCACGGTCCGAGGTAATCAATTCCAGCCCGTGGGAGAGCACGACGCCGCTCTCCTCCGGGCGCCGGCGAAACATTCGGCCGGTCAGCCGGAAGCTGCGCGCGAAGGTCTCCGCGGGATCCTCGGACGCATCTGTGATGGCGTCCAACAACGCCCCGTGCGCGTCGAGCACCTCGTTGACCGCCGCCTGAAACAGTTCTTCCTTGCTGTCGAAGTGGTTGTAGAACGACCCGACGCCGACGTCGGCGGCGTGGCTGATGTCCTGCACCGGGACGTTGACCTTGCCGGCGGCGATGAATCGTTGTGCGGCTTTGATCAGGGCGGCTCGGGTGCGTTGCTTTCGACGTTCCTGACGGTTGGCCGGCCTGTCGGAATCGTCCACGCAGCTTCTCCTCGTCCCACGCCGATACGGCTTTTGCCTCAATACCTCAATATTGACGATACACTCAGAATATCGTGGGAGCGGATGTGTTGCGGCCGTCGCGGCGCTGCTCGTGGTCGTTCACGGCGGCCGGAATTTACCCGCTGGCCGGCATCCGAGTCGAGTCCGTTCCGAATCAGCTTGGCGGGCCGAAGCAGACCACGCTGCGTGCGCCTCGCCCGGCGGTCATGTCGGCAAAGGCCGCTTCGACGTCGTCGATGCCGATGCGTCGGGTCACCAGCGCCTCGATGTCGAGCCGGCCGCGCAGTGCTAGCTCGGCGAGCACCGGGATATCACGGGCCGGGTCGCTGGCGCCGTAGACGCTTCCTTGGATCTTCTTGCCGTCGGCCATCAGCATCAGTGCGGGCAACGTCACCGATTCGGTGAACCCGGCGGCACCCACCAGCGTGACGGCTCCGCCGCGCCGGGTGGCGTCGAAGGCGGCGCGAATCGTCGCCGGCTTGCCGACAACCTCGATCCCGTGGTCGACGCCGGAGCCGCCGGTAAGGTCGCGGACTGCGCCGACGAGGTCGGCCTGACCGACGTCGACCGTGTCGGTCGCGCCGCTGGCGGTTGCGGCCGGAAGTTGGGCAGCGTTGCGGTCGGCAGCGATGATCCGCGCCGCCCCGGCCAGCCGGGCTCCCTGGATCGCGGCCAGGCCCACCCCGCCGCACCCGATGACCAGCACACTGTCCCCGGGGCGGACCGCTGCGGTGCGCAGCACCGCTCCGACTCCGGTGGTGACCCCACAACCGAGCAGCGCGGCGTGGTCCAGGGGCAGTGATCGGTCGACCGGCACGACGGCGGCGGCCGGCAGCAGGGTCTCTTCGGCCAGCGTCCCGGCGCCCATCTCCGGCCACACCGGGCCGGTCGGACTTTCGGCATACGGCCCGCCGAAGGCGTGCTGGAGGCCGTGTGAGCACAGTTGGGTTTCGCCGCGCAGACAGTGCGGGCAGCGCCGGCAGGGCACGTTCCACGTCAGCACCACATGGTCGCCCGGGCTGACGGTGGTGACGGCGTCGCCCACCTCGGTGACGATCCCGGCGCCCTCATGACCCAGCGTGCAGGGCAGCAGCGCCGGCATGGAGCCGTCGCACACCGACAGGTCGGTGTGGCACACACCGCTGGCCTGAAGTCGCACCCGCACTTCGTGGTCGCCGATCCGCCGCAGCGCGAGTTCCTCCACCTGCGTCGGCCGCCCGGCCTCGCGCAGCACCACCGCCCTCATGGGAGGGAACCTGTGATCGGTGTCATAGCGACTTACGATGGCGAGATAACCGCACCGGGTCAAGGTTGCCTCGGGCGTCAGGTAAGGAGAGCGGCCCAAGATGAGCGAGACGCGATCAACGGTGATCACGCACGACAGCCACGTTGCCGGCGAGGGGCCGGTCTTGACGATCGGCGGGGAACCGCAGCCGGGCGCCGCGGGGACTTACCCGGTACACAATCCGGCCCGGCCGGCCGAGATCGTCGGCCACGCGCCCGCCGCAGACCGGGCCCAGCTCGACGCCGCGGTGTCGGCGGCGCGGCGGGCAGCGCCGGCGTGGCGAGCGCTCGGCGTCGCCGAGCGGGTCGCCGCGCTCACGTCCGCGGCGACCACGGCCGCACAACAGCTGGCCGCGCGGGACGGCGCGCGGCTGTACACCCGTGAACACGGAAAAGTCCTCGGTGAGGCCAACTTTGAGATCAGCACCGGCCCGGGCCTGGCGGCGCTGATCGGGTCGATGGCCGCGGCGGCGCTGGCACCGGAGCAACTCGACCCGCGGTCGGCGTACCCGCGCCTGCAGCGGGAGCCGTTCGGCGTGGCCGCGCTGGTGCTGCCGTTCAACTGGCCACTGGCGCTGACGATGACGAAACTGACGTCGGCCCTGACGGCGGGTAACACCGCCGTCGTCAAGGTGCCGCCGACGTGTCCGCTCGCGGCGCTGGAACTCGCAGGGGCACTGGCCGCGGCGCTGCCGCCGGGCGTGGTGAACGTGCTCGCGGGCCCGGGCAGTGATCTTGCCCAGGCTTTGGTCACCCACCCCGGCATCGACCTCATCTCACTGACCGGCGGCGTGGCCACCGGCCGCGCGGTCATGGCCGCAGCGGCGGTGCGGCTGACTCCGGTGTTGCTGGAGCTGGGCGGCAACGACGCGGCGATCATCGCCCCCGACCTCGCGGTCAGCGACGAGCTGGTGGAGCGGCTGGTGACGGCGACCTATACCACCGGCGGTCAGGTCTGTATGGCGATCAAGCGGCTCTACGCTCCGGTGGACCGTGCGGGTGAGCTGGCCGAGGCGGTGCTGGCCCGCTGCGAGCGGGAGGTGGTCGGCGACGGCCTCGCCGAGGAGACGACGCTGGGCCCGCTGCACACCGCGGCGGGGCGCAACCGGGTGACCGCGCTCGTCGGCGACGCCGAGGCGCGCGGCGCGTCGGTGCGGACCGCGGGACGGATCCGCGAGGCCGATGCCGACGCGGCGGGATACTTCGTACTGCCGACCGTGGTCACCGATCTGGTCCCCGACTCGGCGCTGGCCACCCAGGAGCAGTTCGGCCCGGTGTTGCCGATCTTCGGTTACGACGACCTCGACGACGCGGTAACCGCAGCCAACGCAACCGAGTTCGGTCTGACCGCGTCGGTGTGGACGGGCGACGATGCGCTCGCGGACCGGGTGGCGTCGCAGCTGGTGGCGGGCACGGTCAGCGTCAACTGCCACGGCCTGGCCGCCCAGGACCCGCGGCTGCCGTTCGGCGGCTGCGGCCAGTCGGGCATTGGCCGCGAATTCGGCATCGAGGGGATCCGCGCGTTCACTCAGGCTCGAGCATTCGTCCGGCACCCGGTGCCGCGCTAACCGAAGCGCTTGGGAGACTATGGATTTGGGGCTCAGCGATAGCGGTCACGCGGCGGTTTGAGAGCCTTGGCCCACGCGATATGCCCTTCGAAGCCCAGTGATGTCGCCAGGTCGCGGTAGCGATCCCGCAGGTCGCGGAAGCGAACCCGATCACCCCACGCCCGCGCCAGCAGTGCACGCAACCGCAGCAGGTTGATTTCACGCGATTTCAAACCGCTGTCGCTCGGCGCGGCCGCCAACCTGTCGACGGCTTCGGCGGCTTCTGATAGGTCGCCCGGGTCGCCTGGTGGGGCGCCGGCCAACAGTGTCTCCACCAAAGCGCCGGTAGCCGTACCGAAATGCCCTAGCTTTCGCGCTGAAACAGCTCGTCGCCGGCTGCACGCAGTCGCGGTAGGGCGCCGTCGCGATCACCTCGATCACGTTCTGTGACCAGCCCCGGGGCGGCCGGGCAGGCACGAACAGCGTGATCCTCCAACGCCGCCGGCGCGCCGAACACGGCGCGGGCAGCGGTGTCGTCGACCGGTGAGCCGCAATTGTGGCAAAAGCGGGCATTGGCCAAAGGCTCGGTGCCACACGTTCGGCATGCCGTCATGGTCGTCATCCGACTCTCCGCTTATCCCGGCCCCAGCATTCGCAGTGGTCCCCGAAGGACCCTCAAAGGATATGCCGCGGACAGTCCGGTTTGCTGCTGTTGTCACCGCCAGTACCGGGCCGCAGCTCGACGGCAGTATTCCCGTGTCACCGGTTCACCTGTACGCCAAGGTGTTTACGGTCGTTCAGGGCTACGCGAGTACAGTAATTCGATGGCTGTCGCCCCGTCCAGTGAGCGGATGATCGCCGGCGTCGCCACCGCGGCCGTCTCGCTTGGAGTGGCCCAGCTGGTGGGCATCCCGTTCGGTGCACGAGCCGATGCGCGTACCGCGATCGGTTCGACGGTCGTCGACCTGACGCCGGGGCCGGTCAAAGAGTGGGCGATTGCGACCCTGGGCGCTCTGGACAAACTCTTCCTGGCCGTCGTCGTGCTCGTGGTGATCGCCACGATCGCCGCAATTGCCGGGACCCTCGAGACGCAGCGCCGACCGCTGGGCAGCGCGGTGATCGCCGCGGCGGGCGTCCTCGGCTGCGTCGCGGTGCTGTCTCGGCAAGGTACGTCAGCACTGGACACGATCCCCACCGTCGCCGGCGCCGCCTGCGGCGTGGCGACCCTGCGCTTGCTCGCCCGTCGGTTCGGGCCCGGCCCGGAAAAACCGGACCAGCCCGATGCCGGCCGGCGCAGCTTGGTCGTATTCGGATTCCTCGGATTCGGAGTAGTCACTGGCGTGGTGGGTGCGGTCATCACGCGGTTGGTGCACTCGGTGGCCGCCGACCGCAACAGCTTCGCGCTCCCCCGACCGCGAACACCGGCGCCGCCCATACCTGCCGATGTGCAACCGAATGGCGTTGCGCTACCGAACTTTGTCACCGCGAGCGCCGACTTCTACCGGGTGGACACCGCGCTGAGCGTTCCCCAACTCAGCCACGGCGACTGGCGGCTGCACATCCACGGCATGGTGGACCGCGAAACCACTTACAGCTTCGCCGACCTCGCCCGCTTCGACGTCGTCGAGACGGTGACGACACTGACATGTGTGTCGAATCCCGTTGGAGGCAAACTGATTTCGACGGGCATCTGGACCGGATACCGGTTGGCCGATCTGCTGGCCGCGGCCGGTGTGCACGCCGACGCCGACATGGTGCTCTCAACCTCTATCGACGGGTTCACCGCCGGCACGCCGGTGGCGGCGCTTACCGATGGCCGCGCCGCGCTACTGGCGGTCGGCCTCAATGGTCAGCCGCTGCCGATCGAGCATGGCTACCCGGCGCGGCTGGTGGTACCTGGCCTCTACGGGTATGTGTCGGCCACCAAATGGGTCGTCGACATGGAGCTGACCCGCTTCGACAGAGCCAAGGCGTACTGGACGCGGCACGGCTGGGCGGCGCGGGCGCCCATCAAGACCGAGTCGCGGATCGACGTGCCGAAAAGTGGTCAGCGGGTGCCTCAGGGACCCGTGGTGTTCGGCGGTGTCGCGTGGGCCCAGATTCGTGGCGTGCGGGCCGTGGAGGTCCGCATCAACGACGGCGCATGGCAGCCCGCGCACCAAGGCGCGAGCTATTCCAACGCGACGTGGCGGTTGTGGAGCTTTCCCTGGCAGGCGAAAAACCCTGGGAAACACACCATCACCGTGCGCGCCACCGACAACACCGGAGCTGTCCAAACCGCGGATCAGGCCGATCCCGTGCCGGACGGCGCCACCGGGTGGCACACGGTGGCCTTCACCGTGGTCTAGCCGACAGTTTCCGCCAACTGAACACCGCGATGACAATGCCGATCAGCGCGGTGATCGGACCGATGATGGACCAGGTCGCGGTGCTGCTCATCGGGCTACCCCCAAGCACACCGAATCCCTGCAGCGCCCAGATCACACCGAACAGCGCGACCAGCAACCCGATCGCGAACGTCACGACGAAAGTCCTTCTCATACTGGGATGCTACGACCCGCAGTGAGTTTGGGTATCAACGATTGCGACGTGGACGGATAAAAGCCTCTGCGCGTCAAACGGGTTGGTCGTCGTCGCGGTCGTAGAGGAATCGTTCGGGGTGGTGGTAGGGGTTGGTGCGGGGCTGTCCGCGATCGAGGTGCGCCGGCGGTATCCATTCGGTGTCGCCGTAGGCGTTCTTGCGGGTGCGCCAGCCATTTTCGGCGAGTCGGTTGTCGATACCGCAGCCCAGGGTGAGGTCATCGATGTCGGTGCGCCCGGTGGTGGCCCAGCCGCGGACGTGGTGGACTTGGCTGTGGTAGGCGGGGGCATCACATCCCGGCTTGGTGCACCCGCGATCGCTTGCGTACCACATGATTCGCTGTGCGGGAGAAGCTAGGCGTTTGGTGTGATACAGCGCCAAGGGCTTGCCGTGGTCGAAGATCGCCAGATAAATGATGGGCGTGGCTGGCCAGGCGGATCAGATCCGACATGGGCAGCAGCGAACCGCCGCCGATGTGGGCCTTGCCGGCGGCGGCCTGTAAGTCCTTCAGCGTGGTGGTGACCACGATCGACACCGGCAGGCCGTTGTGGCGGCCCAGGTCCCCGCTGCACAGCAGGCCGCGCAGTCCGGCCAGCAGGGCGTCGTGATTGCGTTGGGCTTGGCTGCGGGTGTCGCGGCGCACCGCGTCCGCATCGGGCGTGGTGTCGATGACCGGTGTTGGGTCGTCGGGGTTGCAGGCGCCGGGGGCCGCCAGTTTGGCCAACACCGGTTCGAAGCTGGCCCGCGCCTCCGGGGTCAGGTAGCCGCTGATGCGCGACATGCCGTCGTATTCCTGCTTGCCGATCGTGATGCCGCGCTTGCGGGCCCGCTCCTGCTCGCGTAACTCGCCGTCGGGGTTGAGCCAGTCCATGATCCGCTGGGCGTATTTGGCCAACTCGTCGGGGCGATAGCTGCTGGCCTTGCCGGCCAGATCGGCTTCGGCGGCCTGCCGGGTGGCCAGGTCCACCTCGGCGGGCAGGTGGGCGAAGAAACCGCGGATCACTCGCACATGGGTGTCCCCGATCAGGCCGTCTCGTCGGGCGGCCGCGGTCGCGGACAACTGCGGCGCCACCGGCTCACCGGTCAGCGCCCGCCGCGGCCCCAGATCAGCCGCTTCATCGATGCGCCGCCCGGCCTCGGCCTTGGTGATACGCAACCGACCGGCCAGCGCCGAACGCAGCTTGCCGCCCAGCTCTTCCTCGCCGGCCTGCGCGCCGAGCTGATTGATCAGCGCGTGTTGGGGTGTCCGCAGGCGCCGTGCCACGCACTCCCGGCGCTCCAGAGCGCGCAACCGTTCGGAGGTGGTCAGCACGTCAAAAGACAACTCGCACAACGCTCCAGATCCGCATCCAGCGCTTTGAAGACCCCGACGATGTCTTCACGACTGCCCGCACCCATGCCTGACATGTTACGAACACCCACCGACAACAATCGCCGTCCTGTGACCACTGAAACCACAGTGACACAGGGGATTGCAGAGATCCGAGGCCCCAGCTCTGTCCGATCCGCCTAAGTGGCACCAGGACCGACACAACGCAACCGCATGTGGTTTCGGCGACCATGGTCCGCCCGCGACGGCCGACGCAGACTGGTCGGCTACAAATTCATCCCGGAGAACATGACCCGGCTGGGATCGTACTTCTGCCGTACCGCACTCAGCCGGGCCAAATTCGGGCCGAAATACCGCGACGGTGGCTGGCCTGCCTCAAGATAGTTCACATAGCCGCCGACCGAATACCGTTGCACCGCTTGGTGTGCGGTGTTGAGCCAGCTGGTCGCCGCCGCCGGGGAACCGGCGTTTTCGACGTACCACTGCACCAGCGCGCCGTGCCGCCGCCACGGAAAGGGGGTGGCCCCCGGCGCCACGCTGGCGAGAGTGCCGTCGAGGGCATGCATGATCGCCAACATGCGGCCCGCGTCGCGGGGAAAGGCGTCGACCGCCGCGGCTATCCCCGCAGCGACGGCCGGGTTGACGGTGGGAAAGACATCGGATCCGCCGACATACCCAAGCGGTGACGGGTTCAGGTTGTTGACGGCCAGATACCGCACCAGGTCCAGGTAATTGAAGGTGTGGTTCTCGGTACCGGTCGGTTGTGCGCCGACGGCTGACGTGATGGCGTTCGCCACGGCGCCACCGGACCCGGCCGGACAGGTCGCGAGGATACGGCAATGCGTACCAAGCGCATCGGTGGTGCTGTCGGCCAGCGCCCAGCTGTTTCGGTCGGCGGTACGCAGCCAGTTCTGCCAACCGACCAGGACCTGCGCGAACGACTGCGGTGGGAAATTGAGGTTCACCACGTCGACGTCTTTGGTGGCGAAGGTGGCAAAGGTCAGCGAAGTCGTCACCCCGAAGTTGCCGCCACCGCCGCCGCGCAGCGCCCAGAACAGGTCGGGATTGCTGGTTGCTGACGCGGTGACCGCCTGGCCATTGGGCAACACCACCGACGCCGAAGTCAATTGGTCACACAGCAGACCCGCGTGGCGGGAATTGGCGCCCAGGCCGCCGCCCAGCGCGTGTCCCGCGGCACCGACTGTCGGGCAGGTACCCGTCGGGATGCCGCGGCCGACCTCGGCCAGCGCCTCGTGCACGGCGTACAAACCCGTCGCGGGCGGCACCGTGACCTGCCCGGTAGCGGCGTCGTAGTTGACTCCCCCGGGCAGCTGGCGTAGGTCGAGCACCATCACACCGTCGGCCGTGGACACCCCGGTATAGGAGTGTCCGCCACCGCGCGCAGCAACCTTGAGATTGTGTGCGGCGGCGAAGGTCATCGCCTTCTGCACGTCGGCCGCCGATGTCGGAGTGACGATCACCGCCGGTGTCGAGCCGTTGTAGTTCGTATTGAAAACCTGTTTGGCCGCTGCGAATTGGGGGTCGTCCGGGCGTACCACCCGTCCACCGACTGCCGCCGCCAGACCGTCCAAACCGGAGGCAGCGGGCTCGGCGCTGGCCCGGGCCGGGCCTAGAATCGCGCCGCCGGCCCATGCCCCGGCGGCACCCCGCAGAAACATCTGACGCGAGAATTCACGAGCCAACGTCGGGCTCCGGCGATTGCGTCATGTCCGGCATTGTCGAGTACCGGGAACCGCTGTAGCGCATGACGTGTCGGGCCATGACCGGAACGTGCCCGAACCGTTACCCCGCACGGCTGAGTTTCTTACTTTCATCGTTGGCGTGGCGGGTCCGGGAACCAATCGATCCGGCTGCGCGCCTCGCCGGTTGCGCACCTGCAGTGCTAGCAAATCGCGCTATCTTCCAGCCATGGCAACGACGATCACACTGCGGCTGTCTGACGACCAATACGACCTGGTCAAACGGTATGCCGGCCAGTGGATGTCGAAAAAACCCGGCGCTGTCTCCTTCGCGGAAGCGGGGGCTGAGCAAAACCTTGAGGCGCTACCGCGGCCATGAGCCCATGCCGTGGGGATGTCTGGCTCCTCGATGACGGGCGCAGCGTCCTGGTCCTGTCGTCGACGTTCTACAACGAAATCGCCTCTGAACCAACGATTATCGTGGTACCCGTATTCACCGGGGAACCCGCCGCCGGCTTCGGGGTGCCCATCGGAGACGACATCTGGGCTGCGCCGGGATTCATCACGAATTTACGGAAGGCGCGGCTCGCCCCATTCCACGACCACGTCGACGTACGAGCACTCACAAATGTGAACAACATGCTTTTCAAGATTCTGGCCACCCCGGCGGGTGGCCGGTGACGTCATGCCGCAGGCAATCGAGGCGTGCGGCCGGCTGGGCGCTTGGACTGCGCACTAATGTTGCGACACAGTTCGTCCCGAACCCGTGCGTCACGAGTTTCCTGCACCCGACATCGAGCAGATGCTCGAAGAGACCGAACGCAGGTTATCCGGAGCCGCCGGACGCAACACGGTCATCTTCGTCGACGCCACCATCCCGATGTACCTGGTGGGTTAGGCATCATGGCCCGGCAGCACATCACTGCCTCATGAGCTTCGACCGCGGCTTCGACGCCTACCCGGGGATCACGCGACTGTCCTGACAAGGCAACCTTATATTCATTGCATAGATAGCGGTAAAAGGCATTGACACCGCCGGAAAACCGACGATAGTCATCAAGTATGGCGCTGCTGCCAGACCCCGATCCCCGGCAGCGACAGCACGTCGTGATCTCGGTCGACGACCATGTCATCGAGCCGCCCGGCATGTTCGTCGGGCGGCTGCCCACCTTGCTGGCCGACCGCGCCCCGACGGTCGTCGAGACCGACGACGGGCGCCAGGTGTGGCGCTACGAGGGCCGGGAATACCCGAACATCGGGCTCAACGCGGTGATCGGCCGGCCGCGCGAGGAATGGAGCATGGAAGCCGCCCGGTTCGACGAAATGCGCCGCGGCTGTTGGGATATCGACGCCCGCATCGCCGACATGGACCTGGCCGGCATCTGGGCGTCGCTGAACTTCCCGTCGCTGATCGCCGGGTTCGCGGGCACCGTGTTCTGGAAGAGCGACGATCTGGAGCTAGGGCTGGCCGTGCTGCGCGCCTGGAACGACTGGCACCTCGAGGTGTGGGCCGGGCCCTACCCGCAGCGGATCATCCCGCTGCAGCTGCCGTGGCTCGCCGACCCACAGCTGGCACCGGAGGAGATCCGCCGCAACGCCGACCGCGGGTTCAAGGCGGTCAGCTTCCCCGAGCTGCCCGCGCAATGCGGCCTGCCCAGCTTGCACACCGGGGTCTGGGATCCGTTCTTCGCCGCCTGCGAGGAGACCGACACGGTGGTGTGCCTGCACACCGGGTCGGCGCAGTGGGCGCCGATCCCCGCCTTCGACACCCCGTTCGAGACCATCACCACACTGTTCCCGGTCAACGGCCTGGTCGCCTGCGCGGACATGCTGTGGTCGGGCATCCCGGTGCGCTTCCCGCGGCTGAACATCACGCTGGCCGAGGGCGGCCTGGGCTGGGCGGCCATGCTCGGCGACCGCGCCGATTACGTTCTGGCGCACTCCGCTTCGGGCCACGAGGGCGGCTCGTGGAAAAGTGACCTGCTGCCCAGCGAGGTGCTGCGCCGTACCTTCTGGTTCTGCTCGATCGACGATCCGCACGCGTTCGGTGCGCTGGACGCGATCGGGGCCGACCGCATCCTCGTCGAAAGCGACTATCCGCACGCCGATTCGACCTGGCCCGACACCCAACAGGTCGTGGCGCGCAACGTCGCCGGCCTCTCGGCGGAGGACGCGGCCAAGATCACCCACCGCAACGCCGCACAGCTGTTTCGTCACCCGCTGCCGGACGAACGGTGGCTCGCGGCCACCGGATAGAAAGGCGTAGGAGGGGCCCATGCTCGACCTGTTGATCCGTGACGCCGAGATCGTCGACGGCACCGGCGCGCCCGCCCGCCACGGCGACGTCGGCGTCCGTGACGGGCGGATCGTCACCGTGGGAGAAAACGACGATTCAGCGGCGAAAACCGTTGACGCCCAAGGACTCACGTTAGCACCGGGATTCGTCGACCTGCACACTCACTACGATGCGCAGCTGTTCTGGGACCCGACCGCCAGCCCGTCGGTGCAGCACGGGGTGACCACGATCTTCGGCGGCAACTGCGGCTTCACGCTGGCGCCCGCCGCGGCCGACCAGCACGACTACCTCACCCGCATGCTGGCGCGGGTCGAGGGGATGCCGTTGGACGCGCTGCGCGCCGGCCTGGACTGGGGCTGGGCATCGTTCGGCGACTGGCTCGACCGCCTCGAGGGCCGCATCGCCGTCAATGCCGGGTTCCTGGTTGGTCATTCGGCGCTGCGGCTGGCGGCGATGGGTAACGACGCGGTCGGCGGCCAGTCCGCCGCGGCACAGATCGACACGATGGTCGGGCTGCTGCACGACGCGCTGAACGCCGGCGCGCTCGGGCTGTCGACCTCGCAGTCGCCCACCCACAACGACGCTTCCGGCCAACCGGTGCCGTCCCGCAGCGCCTCGCGAGACGAACTGGTGGCGCTGGCCTCCGGCGTGCGCGACCACCCGGGCACGACGCTGGAGGCCATCATCCCCGGCTGCCTGTCCGGCTTCACCGATGACGACATCGCGCTGCTCACCGACATGTCCGTCGCCGCCGCCCGGCCGCTGAACTGGAACCTGCTGGGTGTTTCGGCGGCAAACCCGGCGGGGCACGAAAATCAGTTGCGCGCCTACGATGTCGCCGCCGAACACGGGGGCCGGGTGGTGGCACTGACCTTGCCGCACGGCATGAAGATCCGGCTTTCATTCCTGTCCGGTTTCGTGCTCGACGGGCTGCCCGGCTGGCGCGACACCATGCACCTGCCGGTGCCGCAACGCCTGGCCGCGCTCGCCGCCCCCGCGGTGCGTCGCCGGCTCGCCGAGGGCGCCGCCTCCAAGGAGGCGGGCATGCTGCGCGGCCTCGCGCAATGGGACCGGCTGGTCATCGTCGAGACGTTCGCGCCGGAGAACGCCGACGCGACCGGGCGCAGCGTCGGCGAGGTCGCCGCCGCCCGCGGTGGCGAGCCGTTCGACACACTGTTGGACATCGTGATCGCCGACGAGCTGCGCACCGGACTCTCCCCGCCGCTGACCGGGGACGACGCGGCCGACTGGCGGGCGCGCGCGCAGGTGTGGCGCCACCCGGGTGCGGTGATCGGCGGCTCGGATGCCGGCGCCCACCTGGACATGATGTGCGGCGCGATCTACACGACGTCGCTGCTGGGCAAGGGCGTGCGCGAGCACCGGGTGGTGACGCTGGAGGAAGCCGTGCGCTTGATCACCGACGTGCCGGCCCGGTTCTACGGGCTGACGCAGCGTGGCCGAATCGCGCCGGGCTGGCACGCCGACCTGGTGCTCTTCGACCCGGCGACCGTCGGCCACGGCCCCGAACGCACTCGCTACGACCTGCCGGCGGGCGCGCCCCGGTTGGTCGCCGACGCCCGGGGGATCAGCTCGGTGCTGGTCGGTGGGGTCGAGGTGTGCCGCGACGGCGTCGCCACCGGCGCGCTGCCCGGCACCGTGCTGCGGTCCGGGCGTGATACCGAGACGGTGTCGGCTCATGGCTGAGGTGGCAACCCACGACTTCGACCCGACCGAGCTGCAGGGCGGGCTGCTCATGCAGGTCGAAAACGTGCACGAGCGGCTGCGCGAGGCACGCGCGCGACACCGGGTGATGCTCGGAAACCCCTTCACCGAGGTCAAGGCCGGGCAGATCGGCGATTTCGGGGTGACGGTGCTCGGCTACGACGAGTGCCAGACGGTGCTGACGCACCCGGACACCTTCTCCTCGTCGATCTACGAGCACATCATGGGCCCGGTCATGGGCCGCACCCTGCTGGAACTCGAGGGAGCCGAGCATCGGGCCAGCCGGGCGCTGGTGTCACCGTCGTTCCGGTCGGCGCTGCTGGAACGGTGGCGCGCCGAGCTGGTGGAGGTGGTGGTCCAGGAGCTCATCGACAGGTTCGCGCCGCGCGGGCACGCCGAGCTGGCCCGCGATTTCACCTTCGCGTTTCCAGTCCAGGTGATCGCGCGGATCATGGGCCTGCCGCGACAGGACTACCCGCGCTTCCAGCGGCTGTCGATCGAGCTGCTCAATGTGGTCTACGACTGGGAGTGCGGGCTGGCCGCGTCGAGATCGCTGAAGGCCTACTTCACCGAAATCCTCGCCGCGCGGCGACGCAACCCGCAGGACGACCTGATCAGCACGCTCGCGGAGTCCGAGGTCGACGGCGCACGGCTGACCGACGACGAGATCTTCGCGTTCCTGCTGCTGATCCTGCCCGCCGGCGTCGAGACGACCTACCGGGCCTCGGGCAACCTGCTGGTCGCGCTGCTCACCGAACCGGAGCTGATGGACACGCTGCAGGCCGATCGCGGCATGGTGCGCGGTGCCATCGAGGAGGCGTTGCGCTGGGAGCCGCCGATCACCACGGTGGTGCGGGCGGCGGTCCGCGACTGCGAGCTCGGTGGGATCACGATTCCGGCGGGAACCAACGTCAGCGTCAGCGTCGCGGCTGCCAATCGGGACCCGGCGCGCTACCCGAACCCGGACTGCTTCGATCCCACCCGTAAAAACATCGCGCACCTGACATTCGGCGGCGGCCCGCATCTATGCCTCGGCATGCACCTGGCGCGCATGGAGACCGCGGTGGCGATCAACGCACTGCTGGACCGACTGCCAGGGCTTCGGCTGGACGCGAGCGCACCGACCCCGCATGTGGTGGGGGTCGCCTTCCGCTCGCCCGCCGCACTGCCGGTCGAGTTCGCCCCGGCGCCGGCCTGACGCCCGCCTCCCTCACGGCGCCTTGTCGGCGCCCCAGAGTCCACCGCTAGCCCTTCTCGAACGTGCACGTAGTGCGAAAGATCGCGGGCAAATTCGCACTGAATACACGCTCGGCGCGCATAGTCGGCGAGCTACAGGTAACCCGTCTGGTTCACCAGCCGCACCGACGACGCTCCGTCGGCGTAGAACTCGGCGATGCTCAGCGACGCCAAATCGAGGTGCAAGCGGTACAAGACGTTAGGGCCGACGTCCAAGGCCATCCGCAACAACATCTTGATCGGCGTGACGTGAGAGACCACCAGGACCGTGGCGCCCTCGTGCCCGGCGATGATCCGGTCACGCCCACGCCGAACCCGCAGCAGCACGTCGTCGAAACTTTCTCCACCCGGGGGCGTGACGCCGGTGTCACGCAGCCAGCGGCGGTGCAGCTCGGGATCGCGATCGGCAGCCTCCGCGAAAGTCATTCCCTCCCATGCGCCGAAGTCGGTCTCGACGAGGTCGTCGTCGATGGTCACCTCCAGACCCAGGGCCCGGGCCGCCGTCGTCGCCGTGTCATAGGCCCGCTGCAGCGGCGAGGACACCACCGCCGCAATCCCGCCGCGTTGCGCAAGATAGCGGGCGGCCAGCCCGGCCTGCCGCCATCCCACTTCGTTCAACGCCGGGTTGCCCCGCCCCGAATAGCGGCGCTGCACCGACAGCTCGGTCTGCCCATGCCGCAACAACAGCAGCCGGGTGGCCGCGCCGCGTCGGCCCGTCCATCCGGGAGCTGTCGGGGACTTGGTCGCAAGCTTGTGCGGCGGGTCGGCAACGGCCACCACCGGCACGGTGGTGTTCTGCCCACGGCGATTGGTGCGAACCGCGGCATCCATCGCTTCGTTGGCCAACCGATCGGCATACGCATTCCGCGACCGCGGCACCCACCCGTAACTGATCCGGCGGAAGTGCCGTGCCAGCGCCTGAGCCTGTGCATGCAGTTCCACCAGGTCCGGGTGCTTGACCTTCCAGCGCCCGCACATCTGCTCCACCACCAGCTTGGAGTCCATCAGCACCGTTGCCTCGGTGGCGCCCAGCTTCACCGCGTCGTCCAGGCCGGCGATCAACCCGCGGTATTCAGCGACGTTGTTGGTGGCCCGACCGATCGCCTGCTTGGACTCCGCCAGCACGGTCGAGCGGTCCATGGTCCACACCACCGCGCCGTATCCGGCCGGCCCGGGGTTGCCCCGCGACCCGCCGTCGGCTTCGATGATGACTTTCACTGCTCAAAACCCTTGACCCGCAATAGGATTGCGCCACATTCCGGACACCGCAACACATCGTCGTCAGCGGCCGCCGAGATCCGGGCCAACTCGCCGCGGCCGATCTCGATCCGGCAGGCCCCACATCGATGACCCTGCAACGGTCCGGCACCCGGCCCTCCCCCGGCCCGCTGCCGCTCGTAGAGGGCAACTAGGTCGGGATTCAACGAGACGCTGAGTTCCTCGCGCCGCGACGAGCGTTCCCGGCGGGACTGCTCGAGTTCGGCCAGCGCGGCGTCCAGGGCTTGCCGGGCGCCGTCCAGCTCGGTGTGCAACTTCTCCAATGCCGCCGACTCGGCGACCTGCCGGGCCTGCAGTTCCTCGCGGCGCTCCATCACCTCCAGCAGGGAATCTTCCAGGCTGGCCTGACGACGTTGCAGCGTTTCCAGTTCGTGCTGCAGGTCCGACAGTTGTTTGGCGTCCGTGGCGCCGGACGTGAGCAGCGACCGGTCCCGCTCCTCACGCTTGCGCACCGCATCGATTTCTGCCTCGAATCGCGACACCTGGGCGTCCAAGTCCTCCACGGCGATTCGCACGGCGGCCAGCCGGTCGCCGGCGGCGTCGCGCTCGATCTGCACCCGCTCGTAGGCCTCTCGCTGGGGCAGATGCGTGGACCGATGCGCGATCCGCGATAGCTCGGCATCCAGCTTCGCCAATTCCAATAGCGAACGTTGCTGTGCCGCTTCGGCTTTCATGTCCGGTCTCCAGGTCTTGTCGCCATATTCCACGGATCGGTGCGGATGGTGGACACCCGCACCGCCAGCGACCCGCCGAAATGTGACCGCAGCACGCCGGCGGCTTGGCCGCACCAAGGGAATTCGCTGGACCAGTGTGCGAGGTCGATCAGGGCCACGGGCGAGGACCGGCAGTGCTCGTCGGCGGGGTGGTGCCGCAGGTCGGCGGTGACATAGGCCTGCACCTCCGCTGCGGCCGCAGCGCCCAGCAACGAGTCCCCGGCGCCACCGCAGACCGCCACCCGCGAAACCGGCAGGCCGGGATCACCGGCGGCACGCACTCCCCAGGACGTCGCGGGCAGCGCCGCGCAGACCCGGGAGACGAAGTCGCGAAGCGGTTCCGGCTGGGGCAGCGTGCCAATCCGCCCCAACCCGACGCCGGCCGGCGGCGGCACCAGCGTGAAGATGTCGAATGCCGGTTCCTCGTAGGGGTGCGCGGCCCGCATCGCCGCCAGCACCGCGGTCCGCGCCCGCGCGGGTGCGACCACCTCCACCCGATCCTCGGCCACATGTTCGACGGTGCCGACGGCGCCAATTGCAGGCGATGCCCCCTCCAGCGCGAGGAACTGTCCGCTACCGGTCACGCTCCAGCTGCAGTGCGAGTAGTCACCGATATGTCCGGCACCGGCGTCAAACACCGCCGCCCGCACCGCATCCGCGGACTCGCGCGGCACGTAGATGACCCACTTGTCCTGATCGGCCACCCCGGGCAACGAGTCAAGCACTCCTTCGACGGTCAGCCCCAGCGCCTGCGCCAGCGCGTCGGAGACCCCCGGTGACGCCGAGTCGGCATTGGTGTGCGCGGTGAACAGCGACTTGCCCGACCGGATCAAGCGGTGCACGAGCGCACCCTTGGGTGTACAGGCAGCCACGGTATCGACCCCGCGCAACAGCAACGGATGATGGGCCAGCAACAGGCCCCCGTCGGGAACGTCGTCGACGACCGCCGGCGTCGCGTCCACCGCGACGGTCACCGTATCCACCACGTCGACCGGATCGCCGCAGACCAGGCCGACCGAATCCCACGACTCGGCAAGCCGCGGCGGATACGCCTGGTCCAGCACCTCGATGACGTCAGCCAACCGCACACTCATTGGCGCCTCCCGCTGTGCCAGCAACCGATGGCCTGAACCAGCCGCGGCCACTCCGCGCGCACCGCCGCGCGCAGATACCGGTCGCCCAGGCCGACGAACGTATCGCAGCGGCGAACCGCAATTCTCTTGTGGTGCAAGTCGTTTCGTATTCGCTCGGCATCCGGCATGCCGAACAGCACAAACGGTGCGCAACCGTCGACCACCGTGGCACCCACCGATTTCAGGCCGGCCACCATCGCCGCGCGCAGTGCCACGAACCGCTCGGCACTGGCGGCGGCCTCGGCCACCGCTTCGGGCGCACAGCACGCCGCGATGGCCGCCAGTTGCAGGGTGCCCACCGGCCAGTGCGCGCGCCGCGCGGTCAGCCGGGCCAGCACGTCCGGCGCGCCGAGGGCATACCCCACCCGCAGACCGGCCAGCGACCACGTCTTGGTCAGGCTGCGCAGTACCAGCACATCAGGCAGGCAGTCGCCGGCCAGCGACTCCGGCTCCCCGGGAACCGAATCGGCGAACGCTTCGTCGACGACCAGGATTCGTCCCGGTCGCCGCAACGCCAGCAACTCCTCGCGGGTGTGCAACACCGAGGTCGGGTTGGTCGGGTTACCTACCACCACGAGGTCGGCCGCCTCGGGCAACGCCGCACCGGCCAGGCCGAACGGCGGCTCGAGGACAACGTGGTCCACCGGGATTCCGGCGGCGCTCAGCGTCACCGCCGGCTCGGTGAACGCGGGCGCGATGATCGCTGCGCGCGCCGGAGCCAGGTTGGGCAACAACGCGAAACCCTCCGCCGCCCCGGCCAGGGGCAGCACTTCGTGGCGGGTTCGGCCGTGCCGTGCGGCTACCGCCTGTTGCGCCCGGCGCACCTCGTCCACGCTGGGATAGCGCGCCAGATCAGTCAGCCGGGCCGCCAGAACGTCGACAAGCCACTGCGGCGGGCGGGTGTCACGGACATTGACGGCGAAATCCAGCATGTCGGGCGCCACGTCCTGATCACCGTGATAGCGCGCCGCGGCGAGGCAAATCGACGCGCTGTGATCCAGGTCCGCCACCAGTGAAACACTAGTGCGCCGGTGGACTCCCCAGGCATCCGGAGCACCGCCCCCGGCGAGCGTGACGCGGTCGGGTCCCGGCCGGCAGTCGCGATCCTGGCTGGCCAGGGTGGAAGCGGGCCAAGCCGGGTCTGCGCCGGTCCGGTCCGCCGACTGGCGTTAACGCCGGTCGGTGCCGGACACCCCGCCGCATCACCGACAATGGAAGGCGTGACAAGTTCGATCGTGACCGATTCGCCCGACCGCGGCGCCGCGCACCGCCCTACCACCGTCTCCGACGGGTCGCCGCAGCTGGTGATCTTCGACCTCGACGGGACCCTGACCGATTCGGCACACGGGATCGTGGCCAGCTTCCGTCATGCGCTCGACCACATCGGCGCCGCCGTTCCCGATGGCGACCTGGCCGCCTGGATCGTCGGCCCGCCGATGGACGACACCTTTCGCGCGATGGAACTCGGCGATCGTGTCGACGACGCGATCGCGGCTTTCCGGGCCGAATACGGCGCCCGCGGCTGGGCGATGAACACCGTGTTCGACGGGATAGCGCCGCTGCTGGGCGATCTAACCGCCGCGGGGGTCCGGCTGGCGGTGGCCACTTGCAAGCTCGAGCCAACGGCGCGGCGCATTCTGGCGCACTTCGGGCTGGAGCAACATTTCGAGGTCATCGCCGGAGCCGGTGGCGACGGCTCCCGGAGCAGCAAGACCGAGGTGCTCGGCCACGCGCTCACCCAGCTGCGACCGCTGCCCGAGCGGGTCCTCATGGTCGGCGACCGCAATCATGACGTCGAGGGCGCGGCAGCGCACGGCATCGACACCGTGGTGGTCGGTTGGGGCTACGGGCAGGACGATTTCGGCCACGACACGGACGCCACCCTCGTCAGGCACGCCCGCACCATCGACGAGCTGCGGGAGGCGCTGGGTGTCTGATCCGCCAACCTTGCACGTCACCTTCGTCTGCACCGGCAACATCTGCCGTTCGCCGATGGCCGAGAAGATGTTCGCCCACCAACTCAGGGAGCGCGGCTTAGGAGATGTCGTGCGGGTGACCAGTGCCGGCACCGGCGACTGGCATATCGGCAACGGGGTCGACGAGCGGGCCCGGCGGGTGCTGCGCGCCCACGGCTACCCCACCGAGCACCGCGCCGCGCAGATCGATGCCGGGCATCTGGCGGCAGACCTGGTGATTGCCTTGGGCCGCAACCACGCTCGGCTGCTGCGCCAGCTCGGTGTCGAAGATGCGAGGCTGCGCATGCTGCGCTCGTTCGACCCGCGGTCGAATGCCCGCGCCCTCGACGTCGACGATCCCTACTACGGCGGCCACGACGAATTCGAGCAGGTCTTCGCCGTCATCGAGGCCGCGCTGCCCGGCCTGCATGACTGGGTGGACGAGCGGCTGGCGCAGAACGGATCCCCGTGATGCCCAGACGGATTCCAAGCCTGACGTTCCTGCTGCGGCCGGGATGGATAGCGCTGATCCTGGTGGTCATCGCGTTCACGTACCTGTGCTTTACGGTGCTCGCCCCGTGGCAGCTGGGCAAGAACACCAGGACCTCCCGCGAGAACCGCCAGATCGACTATTCCCTGCACACGCCGCCTGTGCCGCTGAAAACTCTTCTGCCACAACAAGATTCATCAGCTCAGGGCGCGCAGTGGCGCAGGGTGACGGCGACGGGGCGCTATCTGCCGGACGCGCAGGTGCTGGCTCGGCTGCGGGTGGTCGACGGCGAGCAGGCGTTCGAGGTGCTGGCGCCATTCGCCGTCGACGACGGGCCGACGGTGCTCGTCGACCGGGGTTACGTGCGGCCCGAGCCCGGCTCACACGTGCCGCCGATCCCCCGCCCGCCGGCGCAGACCGTGACCATCACGGCGCGACTGCGCGATTCCGAACCGACGGCTGTGGGCAAGGAGCCGTTCACCAGAGACGGTTTCCCGCAGGTATATTCGATCAGCACGGCACAGGTGTCGGCATTGACCGGAGTTCCGCTGGCCGGATCCTATCTGCAGTTGGTCGAGGACCAGCCCGGCGGACTCGGCCTGATCGGGATACCGCATCTGGATGCCGGACCGTTTCTGTCCTACGGCATCCAGTGGATTACCTTCGGCATCCTGGCGCCGATCGGACTGGGCTATTTCGCCTACGCCGAGCTGCGGGCGCGCCGCCGCGAACGGCGCGAGCGGCCGCCGGCGGACGAGCCGATGACGGTCGAGAAGAAACTTGCCGACCGCTACGGCCGCCGGCGGTAGAGCATCAACCCAACGCCCAACGCCGCACCGGCCTGCACCACCTGCGACAGCTGCACCGCCCGGCGCAGATCGGCGAGCGTGGGCTGGCGGCCGTCGCCGAGGGTGGGCCGGATCTGCAGCCCGTGGGGGTACCGGGTCGGCCCGCCGAGCCGCACGCCCAGCGCCCCGGCGAACGCCGCCTCTACAACGCCCGCGTTGGGGCTGGGATGGCGCACGGCGTCGCGACGCCAGGCCCGCAGGGCGCCCAACGGCGATCCGCCGGCCAGCGGCGCGCACAGCACCACCAGCGTCGCGGTCACGCGCGCCCCGGCATAGTTGGCTACATCATCCAATCGTGCTGCGGCCCAACCGAATCGGAGATACCGCGGCGAGCGGTAGCCGACCATCGAATCCAGCGTGTTGACCGCGCGGTATCCCAGTACCGCGGGTGCGCCGCCGATCGCCGCCCACAGCAGCGGCGCCACCTGGGCATCGGAGGTGTTTTCGGCCACCGACTCCAGCGCCGCGCGGGTCAAGCCGGGCAGGTCCAGCCCGGCCGGATCGCGCCCGCACAGCGACGGCAGCAGCCGTCGCGCCGCCTCAAGATCGCCGCGCTCCAGCATCTCAGTCATCGCCCGGCCGGTGCGAGCCAACGACATCCCACCCAATGACACCCAGGTGGCCGTCGCCGTGGCCGCAAGCGACCGCACCCTGCCCGGACCCCGCTGCAGCACCGCGCCCAGCAGGCACACGGCACCGACCAACGCCCCAACGTGCGTCATCCCGGCGAGCCTGCTGTCGCGATAGCTGGTCTGCTCCAACTTTGCGGCCAGCTGCCCGAACACCGCGACCGGATGACCCCGCTTCGGATCGCCCAGGGCGAGGTCGGCCAGGTAACCCACCAAGACACCGGCGATCCGGGCCTGCCGCGACGCAACCACCTCGGCAGCGTCTCATACGTCCGCTTCGTGGCGGCCGGGCCGCTAGACCGTCAGCACGATGGCCAGCACGATCACCACCACAACCAGCGCGGCCAATACCCACCAGAGCAGCGGAGCAGACTTTGCACGGCGCCCGGGGCGCATCACTTGGGGACTCGTCGACGGCGCAAC
Organism: Mycobacterium pseudokansasii; assembly: GCF_900566075.1. NCBI lineage: Bacteria > Bacillati > Actinomycetota > Actinomycetes > Mycobacteriales > Mycobacteriaceae > Mycobacterium > Mycobacterium pseudokansasii. The sequence continues at coordinate 3,797,838 of NZ_UPHU01000001.1, forward strand.
TCCCCACTTGCCTTTCGGTGACAGGTTGGGCGGGTCGGGAGGCGGAGGTGAAGGTTGACTGCTCACCTGTGCACGGGTGCCCGCTTCCGGCCGGACCAACCTGTGTGCTGGGTAACAATCGTCGCCCGGGCGGCTACATCACCAAGACGGCAATCAGCGCGAGGACGACGACCAGTTGCGCCGCCAGCATCCACCACATCTCGCGAGCATGGCCGTACCAACCCGGCTCGACTGGCAGTTTAGGCAGGCCAGCCCCCGCAGCATCGATATCGCGGGGTGACGGTTCGATCGACATGCCGGGAATGTGCCCATTTTTAGGAGGGCTAACCTTCCAGCGGGTGAGAACCTCGTCGCATACCGCCGTCTCAGACCGGCTGCGCGCTACGCGCCGCCCAGACGAAGCTGCGCATCTCGGGTAGCTTCGCGGACAGCCGTTCGGCCACCAGGCGGCCGGTCGCGTCGGCCTCGGCCACCGAGGTGGCCGGATCAAGCCAGCCCTCCACTTCCACACGCAGCGTGCGCCCGGTCCAGCGGGCGCGTGCGTGGGCGTGGCTGACCCCCGGTGTGGCGGCGGCGACCGCCTCCGCGGTGGCGATGACAGCCGGATCCACCCCGTCGAGCAACCGGTGGCCGATGTCTGAGGTCACCTCCCAACCGACATGGCAGATGAATCCCGTCACCGCGATGCCGGCAACGCCGTCGGCCCATCCCCAGCCCGCGGCGACCCCGCACAGACCCAGCAGCGCGCCCGCCGACGACAGCGCGTCCAGCCAGGAATGCTTGGCGTCGGCAATCATGGTCGACGACTGGATTCGGCGGCCGACGACGAGCTTGTAGCGGGCCACCAGCTGATTGCCGGCGATGCCGACCGCCGCCGCGGCGATGCCCCAGCCCACGTGCTGGGTGGTCCCGTGGCGCAGCAGCTTGTCCACACTTTCCACACCGGCTACCGCGGCACTGGCCCAGATCACCAGTGCCACCCCGATACCGGCGAGATCCTCGGCCCGCTCCAGGCCGTACGGGTAACGCTGGCTCGCCGACTTCTGCGAGCTGCGGAATCCGACGAAGACCACCAGGCTCGTCGAGACATCGGACAGATTGTGCAGGGCGTCGCCGAGCAACGCCACCGACCCGGACACCATCGCAATCGCGAGTTCGATCAGTCCCGTCAGCGCCAATCCCACAGCACTCAGCGCCACAGCACGATTGGCCCGGCTCCGCTCCGCCCGGTCGTCGAACCGGTGCGCCAACGGGAAACTGGCGGCCGGATCCCGCAGACCCTTGATCACATGCATGCCCAGTAGCGTGCCACGTGGTGCTCGGCGCTCCGAGTGTGAGGCGGAACGTCACCGCACTGTCGCGAAAAACCTGCGGACGTCCTCGACGAACAGATCGGGTTGTTCGAATGCGGCGAAGTGCCCGCCGCGCGGCATGGTCGTCCAGTGGGTGATGTTGTAGTTGGGCTCGCACCACCGCCGCGACGCCCGCAGGATCTCCTTCGGAAACGACGCGACGCCGGTCGGCAGTTCGACCCGGCCGCCCGGCCGGAAGCTCTTCATGCTTTCCCAGTACAGCCGGGCCGAGGATGCTGCCGTGCCGGTCACCCAGTACATCATCACGTTGTCCAGCAGCTCATCGCGCGTGAGCACGTTCTCGGGGTTACCGTCGCAGTCCATCCACGCCCAGAACTTCTCGACGATCCAGGCAAGTTGTCCCACCGGTGAATCCACCAGGCCGTAACCCAGGGTCTGGGGCCGGGTTGATTGTTGCTTGGAATAGCCGGTGCCCCACTTGCGGTGCTGGGCCAGGTCCTGCAGCGCCTGCCGCTCGTCGTCGGTGGGCTCGTCGGTCGTGGGCCAGGCGATCGGCATGTTCAGGTGGATGGCCGCGCAGTGGCCGCCGGAAAGGCCGGCGTTGCGGCCGATCTGGGTGGTGACAGCCGCTCCCCAATCGCCACCCTGGGCTCCGTAGCGCTGGTAGCCGAGGCGCTGCAGGAGCGTTTCCCAGGCCTGAGCGATCTTCTCTACCCCCCAGCCCGGGTGGCTCGGCTTGCCGGAGAAGCCGTAGCCGGGAAGCGACGGGCAGACGACATGGAAGGCGTCTTCGGCGCGGCTGCCATGGGCGGTGGGATTGGTCAGTGGCTCGATCACCTTGTGGAACTCCACGATCGAGCCCGGCCAGCCATGCGTGATCACCAACGGGAAGGCGTCGTCATGTGGTGACCGTTGATGGATGAAATGGATATCGAGTCCGTCGATTTCGGTGACGAACTGGTCGAAGCGGTTCAGCGCCGCTTCGCGTGCCCGCCAGTCGTAGTCGTTGGCCCAGTAGGTGGCCAAATCGCGGGTGTACTCCAGTGGAATGCCCTGGCTCCAGTCGTCCACACACTCGGCTTCGGGCCAGCGGGTGCGCGCCAGACGGGACTGCAGATCATCCAGGACGTCGTCAGAGACGTCGATGCGAAACGGCCTCACGCCGCAAGACTATTTCTTGTTGGCTTCTTTGATCAGTGTGCTGATCTGCTCGAGCAGTTCGCGCATGTCGGCGCGCATCGCGTCCACCGCGGCATACAGGTCCGCCTTGGTCGCCGGCTGCTGATCCGATGACAGCGGCCGCACCGGCGGTCTCGACTTCTGCCGTCCCGCACCGTCGCTCTGAGAACCAGATAGCTCACCCACGTCCACGACCTTGCCATACCCGCTCGTCACCGACAACGCGGCGGGTATGACGCCGCGGCGCGACCGGCTTGGATTGTCGCCGCGGCGCTGCGCTCGCGCAGCCGGTGAGCGCGGACGGGATCGAACCGCCGACCGCTGGTGTGTCAACCGACCCAGGCTTGCAGCACCAGCACCACCATCAGTAGCAGCACCACCATCGCAGCGTCGCAGGCGAATCTCGTCATCGCAGCGCCAGGCTGACCCTCGGTCCGGCAAATATATACGCTAACAGGAAACAAAGCGTACAGTACGAAATCTGTACGTTTCCCCAGTTCACAACAGAAATTTCGTACTATACTTTGTAAATCGATGCTCCGTATGAATTCAGAGCAACCAAAGAGAGGGTCAAGGAGCACTGTGGCCACAAGGGGTCGACCGGCGCGATCCGAGGTCTACAACCGACTCGACACCCTGATATCCGAACTATGGAACCGGCTTGGCGGCCTGCCGAGCCCGCTAGAAGCCGCAGGCATCTGGAAAGACATCTGGACAGCCGAGGCGCATCACTCGACAGCCATCGAAGGCAACACCCTGGTCATCAGCGAAGTCCAGAAGCTACTCGACGAGGGCCGCGCCGTCGGCGCGAAGCGACTCCGCGAATACATGGAGGTCAAGGGCTACGCCAATGCCGCTGATTGGGTCTATCGCGAAGGCATCCAGCCGACCAGCTACGACCCTGAGCGCCATATCACCATGCAAGACGTGTGCCACATCCATCAGCAGGTCATGGCCCTAGTGTGGGCCGTCGACCCTGATCCCAGCGCGTCGCCGGCCGAAGGCCCGGGCGCATTCCGCCAACATGAAATTGAAGCATTTCATGGCGGAATGAAGCCCGTTACCTGGCCACTCATCGACGCCGAAATGGCCTCATGGCTCGATGAAGCCAACGACATCGAGGCGCGTTCCCTGAACTTCCCGGAACGGATCGCCAAGGTTCACCGCGACTTCGAGGCGATCCACCCGTTCCTCGACGGCAACGGACGTACCGGACGGCTGGTGCTCAACCTCATTCTGGTGCGCCTGGGGTATCCGCCGGCCATCATCTACAAAAGCGACCGCCGCAGATATTTGCGAGCGCTACAGCGCGCCGACGGCGGCGACTACGGCGCACTAGGCGAGTTCATCGCGCGGGCGATCATGGAGAACCTCTACAAATTCATCGTGCCGGCAGTTGCCGGGCCGGCGCGCTTGGTCCCACTGGCCGCGCTCGCGACCGACGAGCTCAACGCCACGGCGCTGCGCGTAGCCGCTAACCGCGGTGCGCTGCAAGCCACCAAAGGCTCCGACGGGCAGTGGCGCTCAAGTCGTCAATGGGTGCAGGAGTACGCCCAGAACCGCTACAAACGCCGAGGCTGAATTGACCGCACCAATGGCGGATCGGGTGGCGCCCCGGGTATCGGTAACCCGCATCCACTGGTGGGCGCGGACGGTATCGAACCGCCGACCGCTGGTGTGTAAAACCAGAGCTCTACCACTGAGCTACGCGCCCTTGAAACCCGGGGGGTCCGCAGCAGGCTACCCGCCCGCGGCCCAACCGCCCAAACCTTCAGGCTCGCAAGGCCGCCAGCGCATCCGTCCACAGCCGCTGATCGCGGGCCTCACCCGGCTGTTTCATCTCGGCGAACCGGATGATCCCCGACCGGTCGATGACGAAGGTACCGCGGTTGGAGACGCCGGCCTGGTCGTTGAACACGCCGTAGGCCTGGCTGACCCCACCGTGCGGCCAGAAATCGGACAGCACCGGAAAGGTGAACCCGCTCTGCGTCGCCCAGATCTTGTGCGTCGGCGGTGGGCCCACCGAAATGGCAAGTGCCGCACTGTCATCGTTCTCGAACTCAGGCAGGTGGTCACGCAGTTGGTCCAGCTCGCCCTGACAGATCCCGGTGAAGGCCAGCGGGAAGAACACCAACAGCACGTTCTTCGCGCCAGGAAGCCTTCGGTAGTCGCTGAGGGTGACGGGTTGTTGATTCTGGTCGCGCAGCGTGAAGTCCGGAGCGGTGGCCCCGACGTCGAGCATCAGCGCTTCCCGGCGCGTGACTTCGGCTGGACCAGCCGGCTGGCGCTCCAGTCACCGAGGTTGACCGACGAGGTCGGCATCAGCCCCGCGGTGGGCGCCGCCTCGGCGATGTCGGCGGGCAGCACATGGCCGGGCCGGCCGGTCTTGGGGGTCAGCACCCAGATCACGCCGTCCTCGGCGAGCGGGCTGATCGCATCCATCAGGGTGTCCACCAGGTCGCCGTCGCCGTCGCGCCACCACAGCAGCACGACGTCCACGACCTCGTCGGTGTCTTCATCCAGCAGCTCGCTGCCGCAGGCTTCCTCGACTGCCGCGCGGATGTCGTCGTCGGCATCTTCGTCCCAGCCCCACTCCTGGACGACTTGGTCTCGTTGGATGCCCAGTTTGCGAGCGTAGCTCGGGGCGTGATCCGCCGCGACCACCGTGGAACCTCCCTTTGTTCAGCCACACGACGCGTGATGGGCACTATCGTCGCACAAACGCCATCGAGCCAATAACGCCGCCTCAATAGGAGGCCATGCACATTTTCAGCGCCTTGGTCTTGGTGTCGTTGAGCTGATCGACTCGCCGGTTGAATTCGCCGGTCGGCGCGTGGGTGCCGATGGCATTCGCCACCGCCAGCGCCGCATCGGCATAGGCGTTGAGCGCGTCGCGCATCTCCCTGGACAGCGCGTCGCTGAGACTGCCCGTCACCGATGAGGCGCTGTTGTTGAGCGCTTCGATGGCCGGGCCCTCCGCCGGCCCGGTGCTGCGGCCGGCGTTGAACGCCGAGACAAAGGCATTCACCTTGTCGATAGCGTCCTTGCTGGTGGTTGCCAGGGTCTCACAGGAGCTGCGGATCGCCTTGGTCGTCAGCGACTGCTGGCGCTGGGATTCGCGGATACTGGATGTCGCCGACGAGGCCGACAGCGACACCGACACCGACGACCGGTAGGCCGGAGCAACCTTGGTGTCGGGAGTCGCGGTGCCCTCGGTGACGCTGGTACACCCCAGGATTGCCATCAGCAGCACCGCAATGCAACCGCAGAGCTGGGCGACTCGCCTGGCATTCAGACTGGTCACAACCCCCGCGTGCCGACGAGCGACGGCACGCCATCCGATGAGCACGGCTAGTGACGTTACCGGGTCGGGGCATCAACTATCCGCGACGCTCCGACTCCGGCCGGCGCCGAGGCTCCGGCGGCCGCGATCCCGCAACCCCGATCGGGCGGCGGCTATCCGCCCGCGACGTCGGTGCGGCACGATAGGGGGACGGACCGCCGACGCGTCCCAAGCAGCACACCCGCCGACTCCAGGAGTAGCGCGTGACCACCGAGTTCGCCCGCCACGATTTGGCCAAAACCCCAAGCAGCGCAAGCGAACCCGACCGCGTTCGGGTTATTCGCGAAGGCGTGGCGTCCTATCTGCCCGACATCGATCCCGAAGAGACCTCGGAATGGCTGGAGTCCTTCGACGAGATGCTGGAGCATTCCGGCCCGTCGCGGGCGCGCTACCTGATGTTGCGGCTGCTGGAACGCGCCGGCGAACAGCGGGTGGCCATCCCGTCGTTGACGTCGACGGACTACGTCAACACCATCCCGACCGAGCTGGAGCCGTGGTTCCCCGGCGACGAGGACGTCGAGCGCCGCTACCGGACCTGGATCAGATGGAACGCGGCGATCATGGTGCATCGCGCGCAACGGCCCGGGGTGGGCGTGGGTGGTCACATCTCGACCTACGCGTCCTCGGCAGCCCTCTACGAGGTCGGCTTCAACCATTTCTTCCGCGGCAAGTCGCATCCCGGCGGCGGGGACCAGATCTTCATCCAGGGCCACGCCTCCCCCGGGATCTACGCGCGCGCCTTCCTCGAAGGCCGGTTGACCGCCGACCAACTGGACGGCTTCCGCCAAGAGCACAGCCACCCCGGCGGCGGGTTGCCGTCCTACCCGCACCCACGGCTGATGCCCGACTTCTGGGAGTTCCCGACGGTGTCGATGGGCCTGGGCCCGCTCAACGCCATCTACCAGGCGCGGTTCAACCACTACCTGCATGACCGGGGCATCAAGGACACCTCCGAACAGCACGTGTGGTGCTTCTTGGGCGACGGCGAGATGGACGAGCCCGAAAGCCGCGGGCTGGCCCACATCGGGGCGCTGGAAGGCCTGGACAACCTGACCTTCGTCATCAACTGCAACCTGCAGCGCCTCGACGGCCCGGTACGCGGCAACGGCAAGATCATCCAGGAGCTGGAGTCGTTTTTCCGCGGAGCCGGCTGGAACGTGATCAAGGTGGTGTGGGGCCGCGAATGGGACGCCCTGCTGCACGCTGACAAGGACGGCGCGCTGGTCAACCTGATGAATGTCACCCCCGACGGTGATTACCAGACCTACAAGGCCAACGACGGCGCCTACGTGCGCGACCACTTCTTCGGCCGGGACCCGCGTACCAAGGCGCTGGTGGAACACATGAGCGATTCCGAGATCTGGAACCTCAAGCGTGGCGGCCACGACTACCGCAAGGTCTATGCCGCCTACCGCGCCGCCGTCGACCACAAGGGGCAGCCGACGGTGATCCTGGCCAAGACCATCAAGGGCTATTCGCTGGGCGCGCACTTCCAGGGCCGCAACGCCACCCACCAGATGAAAAAGCTTGCGCTGGAAGACCTCAAGTATTTCCGGGACGCCATGCGGATCCCGGTCAGCGACGCTCAGCTGGACGAAGACCCCTACCTTCCGCCGTACTACCACCCCGGCCTGGACGCCCCGGAAATCCGGTACATGCTCGACCGGCGCCGCACCCTCGGCGGCTTCGTGCCCGAACGCCGGACCAAGACCAAGGCGCTGAAGCTTCCCGGCCGCAATATCTATGCCGCCCTGAAGAAGGGATCCGGAAACCAAGAGGTCGCCACCACCATGGCGACGGTGCGCACGTTCAAGGAAGTGTTGCGGGACAAGGAGGTTGGCCCGCGCATCGTCCCTATCATTCCCGACGAGGCCCGCACCTTCGGGATGGACTCCTGGTTCCCGTCCTTGAAGATCTACAACCGCCTCGGCCAGCTCTACACCGCGGTCGACGCCGAACTCATGCTGGCCTACCGGGAAAGCCACGACGGCCACATCCTGCACGAGGGCATCAACGAAGCCGGGGCGGTAGGCTCGTTCATCGCGGCCGGCACGTCGTATGCGACGCACAACGAGCCGATGATCCCGGTCTACATCTTCTATTCGATGTTCGGTTTCCAGCGCACCGGCGACGGTTTGTGGGCCGCGGGCGACCAGATGGCGCGCGGGTTCCTGCTCGGCGCCACCGCGGGCCGCACCACGCTGACGGGCGAAGGGCTGCAACACGCCGACGGCCACTCGCTGCTGCTGGCCGCCACGAACCCGGCGGTGGTCTCCTACGACCCGGCGTTCGCCTACGAGATCGCCTACATCGTGGAAAGCGGACTGGCGCGCATGTTCGGGCAGAACCCGGAGAACGTGTTCTTCTACATCACCGTCTACAACGAGCCCTACGTCCAGCCGCCCGAGCCGGAGAACTTCGATCCCGAGGGCGTGCTGCGTGGTATCTACCGGTACCGCGCGGCCACCGAGCAACGCTCCAGCAAGGCGCAGATCCTGGCCTCGGGGGTGTCGATGCCCGACGCGCTGCGGGCGGCCGAGCTGCTGGCCGCCGAGTGGGACGTGGCCGCCGACGTGTGGTCGGTGACCAGTTGGAGTGAGCTGAACCGCGACGGGGTGTCCGTCGAGAAGCAACGGCTGCGCAATCCCGGCCAGCCGGCGGGCGAGGCGTACGTCACCAAGGCGCTCGCCGATACCGCCGGCCCGGTGGTGGCGGTGTCGGACTGGATGCGTGCGGTCCCCGAGCAGATCCGCCCCTGGGTGCCGGGCACCTACGTGACGCTGGGCACCGACGGGTTCGGCTTCTCTGACACCCGCCCCGCGGCACGGCGCTACTTCAACACCGACGCCGAGTCGACCGTCGTCGCGGTGCTGGAGGCGCTGGCCCGCGACGGGGAAATCGACCCTTCGGTGTCGGTGGCGGCGGCCCGTCAGTACCAGATCGACAACGTGCAGGCGGCAGCGAAGCAGGATGCCGACGCCGGCACGGCGACATAGCGGACATAACGGTCATAACGGACATAACGGACATAACGGACATAACGGACATAGCGGACATAGCGGACATAGCGCGAGCGCTGAATAAGACGACACTAAGAACCCGTCACGCGCTTTGGCGGGAAGTGCCAGAAAACAGGCGTAGCTTTTAGGGGTGAGCGACAACCAGTTTTCACCCCAGTTTTCACCATTGGCGCGGCTTGCGTCGTCGAGGTCGCCGCTCGAACTGCTGGACACCGTGCCCGATTCGCTGTTGCGACGGTTGAAACAGTATTCGGGCCGGCTGGCCACCGAGGCGGTTTCGGCGATGCAGGAGCGGCTGCCGTTCTTCGCCGATCTGGAGGCGTCCCAGCGGGCCAGCGTCGCGCTGGTGGTGCAGACGGCCGTGGTCAACTTCGTCGAGTGGATGCAGGACCCGCACAGCGACGTGAGCTATACCGCACAGGCATTCGAATTGGTGCCCCAGGACCTGACCCGACGAATCGCGTTGCGTCACACCGTCGACATGGTGCGGGTCACCATGGAGTTCTTCGAAGAAGTGGTGCCGCTGCTGGCCCGCTCCGAGGAGCAGTTGACCGCGCTGACCGTGGGCATCCTGAAGTACAGCCGGGACCTGGCCTTCACCGCCGCCTCCGCCTACGCCGACGCCGCCGAGGCGCGCGGCACCTGGGACAGCCGGATGGAAGCCAGCGTGGTCGACGCGGTGGTACGCGGCGACACCGGCCCGGAGCTGCTGTCCCGGGCGGCCGCACTGAACTGGGACACCACCGCGCCGGCAACGGTGGTGGTGGGCGCCCCGGCGCCGGGGCGCGACGGCTCGAATAACGAGGACGGCAGCAAGCGCGCCAGCCAGGACGTCCGCGACATCGCCGCCCGCCACGGCCGCGCAGCGCTCACCGACGTGCACGGCACCTGGCTGGTGGCCATTGTGTCCGGCCACTTGTCGCCCACCGATAAATTCCTCAAGGACCTGCTGGAGGCGTTCTCCGCCGGGCCGGTGGTCATCGGGCCGACCGCTCCCATGCTCACCGCGGCCTATCACAGTGCGAGCGAGGCGATTTCGGGAATGAACGCGGTCGCCGGCTGGCGCGGCGCGCCGCGGCCGGTGCTGGCACGTGAATTGCTGCCGGAACGCGCCCTGATGGGTGACGCCTCGGCGATCGTGGCGTTGCATACCGACGTGATGCGGCCACTGGCCGACGCCGGCCCGACGCTCATCGAGACGCTGGACGCGTATCTGGATTGTGGCGGCGCGATTGAGGCGTGTGCCAGGAAGTTGTTCGTTCATCCAAACACCATCCGGTACCGGCTCAAGCGGATCACCGATTTCACCGGGCGTGATCCCACCCAGCCCCGCGATGCCTATGTCCTGCGGGTGGCCGCGACGGTGGGTCAGCTGAACTATCCGGCACCGCACTCCGGCGTGGCCAACAATGCCATGGCAGCGGTTCCGCTCCCGCTCAGGCGGGGTGCAGAAGGGGCCTGAGAAGCCGCCGGCGGCCGAATCAGGACATATAGTGATTCAGGGCACAGGTCGCGGCTCGATCTCAAACATGTAGCTTACGCGGCTGTTTTGTAGGGTCTCCACAAAAACCTAAGACGAGGTTCATAATCTGTTACACGGCGCAAAACCGTTTCCACAGTGTTCTCTTAGACACGTGATTGCGTTGCTTGCGCCCGGACAGGGCTCCCAGACCGAGGGAATGCTGTCGCCGTGGCTGGAATTGCCAGGCGCGGCGGACCGGATCGCCTCGTGGTCGCAGGCCAGCGGCCTGGACCTGGCCCGCCTGGGCACCACCGCGTCGACCGAGGAGATCACCGACACGGCGATCGCTCAGCCGTTGATCGTTGCGGCCACCTTGCTGGCTTACCAGGAGCTGACACAGAGGGGTCTGCTGGTGGGCCAGGAGTTCGTCGTGGCCGGCCACTCGGTCGGCGAGATCGCGGCCTACGCCATCGCCGGGGTGATGGCCGCCGACGACGCCGTCGCACTGGCCGCGACCCGCGGCGCCGAGATGGCCAAGGCGTGCGCCGCCGAGCCGACCGGGATGTCCGCGGTGCTCGGTGGCGACGAGGCCGAGGTGCTGAGTCGCCTCGAGCAGCTCGACCTGGTACCGGCCAACCGCAACGCCGCCGGCCAGATCGTCGCCGCCGGCCGGCTGACCGCCCTGGAAAAGCTGACCGAGGACCCGCCGGCCAAGGCCCGGGTGCGTGCGCTCGGCGTCGCCGGAGCGTTTCACACCCAGTTCATGGCCCCCGCCCTGGAGGCCTACGCGGCCGCAGCGGCCGGCATCGCGACCGCCGAGCCCACCACCACGCTGTTGTCCAACCGCGACGGAAAGCCGGTCACTTCCGCGGACGCGGCGATGGAGGCCCTCGTCTCCCAGCTCACCCAGCCGGTGCGCTGGGACCTGTGCACCACTTATCTGCGTGACCACGCAGAGAGCCCAGTCACGGCGATCGTGGAGTTCCCCCCCGCGGGCACGCTCACCGGCATCGCCAAACGCGAACTTCGGGGGGTTGCGACGCGCGCCGTCAAGTCACCCGCAGATCTGGACGAGTTGGCAAACCTGTAACCGCAGGATTCGTCCAGAACCAAATAAAAGTACGTCAAACCGATTTGCCCACAACATATTACGAAGGGAAGCTAACTGTGGCCGTCAGTCAGGAAGAAATCATCGCCGGTATCGCCGAGATCATCGAAGAGGTCACCGGTATCGAGCCCTCCGAGGTCACCCCGGAGAAGTCGTTCGTCGACGACCTGGACATCGACTCGCTGTCGATGGTGGAGATCGCCGTGCAGACCGAGGACAAGTACGGTGTGAAGATCCCCGACGAGGACCTGGCCGGTCTGCGTACCGTCGGTGACGTCGTCGCCTACATCCAGAAGCTCGAGGAAGAGAACCCCGAGGCTGCCGAGGCGCTGCGCGCCAAGCTCGAGTCGGAGAACCCCGAGGCTGTTGCCAACGTCAAGGCGAGGCTGGAAGCAGAGAGCAAGTGACCAAGCCTTCCACTGCTAATGGCGGTTACCGCGGCGCTCCTTTCAAGGACGTCGTGGTGACCGCCGTCACAGCGACGACGTCGATCTCGCCGGACATCGAGAGCACGTGGAAGGGTCTGTTGGCCGGCGAGAGCGGCATTCGCGTCCTTGAAGACGAATTCGTCACCAAGTGGGACCTACCGGTCAAGATCGGTGGCCACCTCAAGGACCCGGTCGACAACCACATGGGCCGCCTCGACATGCGGCGCATGTCGTACGTCCAGCGGATGGCCAAGCTGCTCAGCGGACACCTCTGGGAGTCCGCGGGCAGCCCGCAGGTCGATCCAGACCGGTTCACCGTCGTGGTCGGAACCGGCCTCGGTGGAGCCGAGCGGGTGATCGAGAGCTATGACCTGATGAACGAGGGCGGGCCCCGCAAGGTGTCGCCGCTCGCGGTTCAGATGATCATGCCCAACGGCGCCGCCGCGGTCGTGGGTCTGCAGCTCGGCGCCCGCGCCGGCGTGATGACCCCGGTCTCGGCCTGTTCGTCGGGCTCGGAGGCCATTGCCCACGCGTGGCGTCAGATCGTCATGGGCGACGCCGACGTCGCCGTCTGCGGCGGTGTCGAGGGTCCCATCGAGGCACTGCCCATCGCGGCGTTCTCGATGATGCGGGCCATGTCGACCCGCAACGACCAGCCCGAGCGTGCCTCGCGGCCGTTCGACAAGGACCGGGACGGTTTCGTGTTCGGCGAGGCCGGTGCGCTGATGCTGCTCGAGACCGAGGAGCACGCCAAGGCTCGCGGCGCCAAGCCGCTGGCTCGGTTGATGGGTGCCGGTATCACCTCGGACGCCTTCCACATGGTGGCGCCCGCGGCGGACGGCATTCGTGCCGGCCGGGCGATGACCCGGTCGCTGGAGCTGGCGGGCTTGTCCCCCAAGGACATCGACCACGTCAACGCGCACGGCACGGCGACACCGATCGGCGACGCGGCCGAGGCCAACGCCATCCGGGTCGCCGGTTGTGAGCAGGCCGCGGTGTACGCGCCGAAATCGGCCTTAGGTCACTCCATTGGCGCAGTCGGGGCGCTGGAGGCGGTACTTACCGTGCTGACACTGCGGGACGGTGTCATCCCGCCCACCCTCAACTACGAGACCCCTGATCCTGAAATCGACCTTGATGTTGTCGCGGGCGAACCTCGCTACGGCGAATTCCGCTATGCCATCAACAACTCGTTCGGTTTCGGCGGTCATAACGTGGCGCTCGCCTTCGGGCGCTACTGAGCACGGCGTCTGGCGACGATGCGGGCCGCAAACGGCCCGAGGAACCGCCGGACAAATACGAAAGGAACGTTCGTAACACTCATGACAGAGCTGGTTACCGGGAAAACGCTCCCGAACGTAGTGGTCACCGGCGTCGCCATGACAACCGCATTGGCAACGGACGCGGAGACCACGTGGAAGTTGTTGCTGGACGGGCAGAGCGGTATCCGGACCCTTGACGACCCGTTCGTCGAGGAGTTCGACCTTCCTGTTCGTATCGGCGGGCACCTGCTGGAGGAATTCGACCATGAGCTGACGCGGGTCGAGCTGCGTCGGACGGCGTACCTGCAGCGGATGTCCACCGTCATCGGACGCCGGGTGTGGGAGAACGCCGGATCACCCGATGTGGACACCAACCGGTTGGCGGTGTCCATCGGCACCGGATTGGGCTCGGCCGAAGAGCTCGTCTTCGGGTACGACGAAATGCGCGTGCGCGGATTCCGAGCGATCTCCCCGCTGGCCGTGCAAAAGTACATGCCCAACGGTGCCGCGGCTGCGGTGGGGCTGGAACGCCATGCCAAGGCCGGCGTCATGACGCCGGTATCGGCGTGTGCGTCCGGTTCGGAAGGCATCGCCCGAGCGTGGCAGCAGATCGTGCTCGGTGAAGCCGACATGGCAATCTGCGGTGGCGTGGAAACAAGGATCGAGGCCGTGCCTATCGCCGGGTTCGCCAATATGCGCATTGTGATGTCCACCAAAAACGACGACCCTGCCGGTGCCTGTCGCCCATTCGACAAAGACCGCGACGGCTTCGTGTTCGGCGAAGCCGGTGCGCTGATGGTGATCGAGACCGAAGAGCATGCCAAAGCCCGCGGTGCCAACATCCTGGCCCGGATCATGGGGGCCAGCATTACTTCGGACGGCTTCCACATGGTGGCACCGGATCCCAACGGGCAACGCGCCGGACACGCGATCACGCGGGCGGTTCAGCTCGCGGGACTGACTCCCCGTGATATCGATCACGTCAACGCCCACGCCACCGGCACTCAGGTGGGTGACGTTGCCGAGGGCCGGGCCATCAACAATGCCTTGGGCAGCAACAAGCCCGCGGTGTATGCCCCGAAATCTGCCCTCGGCCACTCAGTGGGTGCGGTTGGCGCGGTGGAATCGATCCTGACCGTGCTCGCGTTGCGGGACCAGGTCGTTCCCCCGACACTGAACCTGGAAAACCTCGATCCAGAGATCGACTTGGACGTGGTGGCGGGTAAGCCGCGGCCGGGCAACTACCGGTATGCGATCAACAACTCGTTCGGATTCGGCGGCCACAACGTGGCCATCGCTTTCGGGCGGTACTGAACCCCAAGCCACCCCCGGAGCAACAGGAGACCTGCGATGACGATCATGGCCCCCGAGGCGGTCGGCGAGTCGCTCGACCCCCGCGATCCGCTGCTGCGACTGAGCACCTTCTTCGACGACGGCAGCGTGGAGCTGCTGCACGAGCGTGACCGCTCTGGCGTACTGGCCGCTTCGGGCACCGTGAACGGCGTGCGCACCATCGCGTTCTGCACCGACGGCACCGTGATGGGTGGCGCCATGGGCACCGAAGGCTGCGCACACATCGTCAACGCCTACGACACCGCCATCGAGGAGCAGAGCCCGATCGTGGGCATCTGGCACTCCGGTGGCGCCCGGTTGGCCGAAGGGGTGCGGGCGCTGCACGCGGTCGGCACGGTGTTCGAGGCCATGATCCGCGCGTCGGGCTACATACCGCAGATCTCGGTGGTCGTCGGTTTCGCCGCCGGCGGCGCCGCTTACGGTCCGGCATTGACCGACGTCATCGTGATGGCACCGGAAAGCCGGGTGTTCGTCACCGGGCCCGACGTGGTGCGCAGCGTCACCGGTGAGGACGTGGACATGGCCTCCCTCGGCGGTCCGGAGACCCACCACAAGAAGTCCGGGGTGTGCCACATCGTCGCCGACGACGAGCTCGACGCCTACGAGCGGGGCCGCCGGCTAGTCGGATTGTTCTGCCAACAAGGTCATTTCGACCGGACCAAGGCCGAGGCCGGCGACACCGATATCCACGCGCTGCTGCCCGAATCTCCTCGGCGGGCCTATGACGTGCGTCCAATCGTGACCGCAATCCTCGACGGCGAAACGCCGTTCGACGAGTTCCAGGCCAATTGGGCGCCGTCGATGGTGGTCGGGTTGGGCCGGCTGTCCGGGCGCACGGTCGGGGTGCTGGCCAACAATCCGCTGCGACTGGGCGGCTGCCTGAACTCCGAAAGCGCCGAGAAGGCAGCACGTTTCGTGCGGCTCTGCGATGCGTTCGGGATTCCGCTGGTCGTGGTGGTCGATGTGCCCGGCTATCTGCCGGGTGTCGACCAGGAGTGGGGCGGCGTGGTACGTCGCGGCGCAAAGCTGCTGCACGCGTTCGGCGAGTGCACCGTTCCGCGTGTCACCCTGGTCACCCGAAAGACCTACGGCGGTGCCTACATTGCGATGAACTCTCGCTCGCTGAATGCCACCAAGGTGTTCGCCTGGCCGGACGCCGAAGTCGCGGTGATGGGTGCCAAGGCGGCCGTCGGCATCCTGCACAAGAAGAAGCTGGCCGCGGCGGCCGAGCACGAACGCGAAGCGCTGCACGACGAACTGGCGGCCGAGCACGAGCGGATTGCCGGCGGCGTGGACAGTGCCATCGACATCGGCGTGGTCGACGAGAAAATCGACCCGGCGCACACCCGCAGCAAGCTCACCGAGGCGCTGGCCCAGGCACCGGCACGGCGCGGGCGACACAAGAACATTCCGCTGTAGTTCCTGAGCGCGAGCAGTCGCAGAATCGCATGCGCGCGACCCGCGCACTGCGATTCTGCGACTGCTCGCAGCGATTGTCCCCAGCGTGACTGGCCCAGGCCAGCCACTCCTCGCATGCTGTCCCGGTGCACCTTGGAGCGCTAGCGCTGTTGGAAAAGGCCGGCGGGTTCGCCACCACCGCCCAACTGCTGACGGTCATGACCCGACAACAGCTCGACGTCCAGGTCAAGAACGGTGGCCTCGTTCGCGTGTGGTACGGGGTCTACTCAGCCCGGACGCCAGATCTACTGGGGCGCTTGGCCGCACTTGACGTCTTCATGGGACAACGGGCCGTGGCTTGCCTGGGCACTGCGGCCACGCTATACGGGTTCGACACGGAGAACACCACAGCGATTCATGTGCTCGACCCCGGCGTACGGATGCGGCCCACTGTCGGTTTGATGGTTCACCAGCGCACCGGCGCCCGGCTGCAGCGGGTGTCAGGCCGTCCGGCAACCGCCCCGGCGTGGACGGCCGTCGAGGTCGCACGACAGCTGCGCCGTCCCCGAGCTTTGGCCACTCTTGACGCCGCACTGCGATCAATGCGGTGCACTCGCTCCGAGATTGAAAGTGCCGTTATCGAGCAGCGAGGTCGCCGGGGAGTCGTCGCGGTGCGCGAACTGTTGCCACTTGCCGACCCCCGAGCGGAATCGGCTATGGAGAGCGAAGTTAGGCTCGTCATCATCGACCACCGGTTGCCGCTCCCGGAACTGCAATATCCGATCTACGGCCGCGGCGGCGAGCTGTGGCGACTCGACTTCGCTTGGCCTGACAGGCGTCTGGCGGCCGAGTACGAAAGTGTTGAGTGGCATGCCGGGCGCAACGAGATGCTGCGTGACAAATCAAGGTGGGCCAAGATCCAGGAACTCGGGTGGACGATTATCCCGATTGTCGCCAGCGACGTGAGACAGGAGCCCCACCGCCTCGCCCAGCGAATCGCGAGCCACCTGGACCGCACGCGCATGGCTATCTAACGCTGGCGAGCAGTCGCAGAATCGCACGCCAAAGGCCGGCGGAACGCGATTGTATGTCTGCTCGTCAGCGGCATAGGATCCTCGACAGTGCTTGGCGCAGAATGCCAATGGGGTCGTCCGGAAGCTCCCTGCACCGCAAGCCGACAATATCGTCCGGGCGTACCAACAGCGCTCCTTCCGGCGCGAGACCGGTCACCGCGAACCACGCCTCGTCGCGGAGGCATCGCGTCGCGATCGGCACACCGAGGGCCTGCGACGCCGCAGCCGTAGCACCGCGCCAGCGCTCGTCGCCGGTGAGCAGGGTGAATCCGGGGCCGAGCAGATCCAGGGTCGAAGTGCGCTGTCCGCCTTGCGTTATCCACAGATGCGGTACCCGGGTGCCGGGTTGCCCACATAATTCGTCCACCTGCTGCACCTCGTCCGGGTCCATCGCCGGCTGGTCCGTCACTACCGCCGCCGAGTGATACCGATAACCGATCAGCAACTGGAACATCGAGCACTCTTCGCCGGCGGGCAACCGGGGTCGGTCCTCGTTCAACTCGAGCATGGTGACGGTCGGGCCGGTGAGCGACTGGCGGGCCGCGAATCGGCCGACCGGGTGACGCTCGGCGTGATAGGTGGCCAACAGCCCCGGACCGGCGGTCTCCTGCAGGACGGCAGCCAGCTTCCAGGCCAGATTGTGTGCGCTCTGGATTGCGCAGTTGGCTCCCCCGACCTTGAACGGCGGCATCGTGTGCGCCGAATCGCCGACCAGAATTGCACGACCACAACAGAACTGGTCGGCCACCTGTTCGTAAGGTTGCCACGACGCGACTTCGATAATCTGCGCGTCGAGAGGTTCACCGATGGCCATGGCCAGTAGATCACGGCAATGCTGCAGCGTAAACTGTTGTGCCGTTTCACCTTTGGCGGGAAATTAGGTGGTGGTGAACATGCCGATGTCGTCGGTGACCGCCAAGAATATTCCCGGTGCTTCCGGGTTGGTGACCTGCACCGCGTCCCCGTCGTTCAGGTCTGAGACGAAATGCCGCCACGGCGCCCGGAAGTAGATGAAGACGACATAGATCGGCAGCGCCCCGTAACCGGATGTGGTAATCGAGAGCGCCTTGCGGAACGGGCTGTGCACGCCGTCGGCGGCGATCAGGTAGTCGGCACGTACCGTCTCGCGCTTTCCCGATTTCCGGTCGGCGATGGTCGCGGTGACGCCGGCCTCGTCCATGTCGAACGAGACGAACTTCGTCCCGTAGCGAACTTCGCCGCCATGGGCGCGGGTCGCACCCAACAAGATCGGTTCAGATTTGCTCTGTGGGCAATACTGCGCGGCCGGTTCGGGGCTCAGCGTGTCCAGGCCCGCGAAGAGTGCGTCGATGTCCATTGCCGGTCGCTCTTCGGCGCTGTTGAGCGTCGGCTTCACCACCATGGTCGAAACATGCTCGGCAGCCGCGTGCACCCGGTCGCCCACTCCGACGCCGCGCAGGATCTCCACACTGCGGAAGCTGAGATTGCGGGCCTTGGGATAGCTGAAGACTTCGTCGCGCTTGTCGACGAGCAGCGAAGCAACACCGTGTTGGGCCAGTAGCGCCGGCGCCGGTATATCGCCGCCTTGCCGACCCGGGCGCGGGACGCGATGTCGTCCATGCTCACTTGGTCGTAGCCGGCTTCGGCCACACCCGCCAGCGTCGCCTCGAGGATGACCGCGTCCAACGACCGGTCGAGACGCCCGGGACTGCGCCGCGGGCGCGACGCTCGCTTCAGCGGGTCGTTGCCCGCACGCTCAACTGCCATGGCATGTGAACCATTCTGCCGACACTACTCAGTTCCGCTAACCGGGTGCGGCCCCCGCGAGGAACTCCTCGGCGACGGCGACAACCCGCTCACGATCGCGGGGCACCAGGCCGATTCGGGTTCGGCGATCCAGGATGTCGTCGACATCCAGTGCACCCTCATGGGTCACTGCGTACTCGAACTCGGCCCGGGTTACGTCGATGCCGTCGGCGACCGGTTCGGTGGGACGCTCGCAGGTGGCGGTGGTGATGACATTGGCTGCTTCGGCGCCGTAACGCGCCACCAATGACTGGGGCAAGCCGGCCGCCGGTCCCTGCGGGCAAGGCCCGGGGTTCGCCGGCGCACCGATCAACGGCAGGTTGCGAGTCCGGCAATCACCGGCGCGCAACTGCCGCAGGCTGATCGCGCGGTTCAGCACATCCTCGGCCATATACCGGTATTCGGTCAGCTTGCCGCCGACCACGCTGATCACCCCCGACGGGGACTCGATGACCACGTGGTCGCGGGAAACGTCAGCGGTACGGCCCTCGCCGGTGTCGATCAGTGGCCGGAGCCCGGCATAGGCACCGATGACATCGGTGGTCTGCAGTTTGGTCGTCAGTGCGGTGTTGACTGTGTCCAGCAGGAACATGATTTCTTCCGAAGATGGTTCTGGCACATCCGGAATCGGTCCGGGAGCATCTTCGTCGGTCAACCCCAGGTAAACCCGGCCCAGCTGCTCGGGCATGGCGAACACAAAGCGGTTGAGCTCACCGGGAATCGGAATAGTCAGCGCCGCAGTCGGATTCCCGAAGGCATCGGCGTCGAATACGAGATGCGTTCCACGGCTGGGACGTAACTTCAGCGAAGGGTCGATCTGGCCGCCCCACACGCCCGCGGCGTTGATGACGGCGCGGGCGGACACATCGAAGGTTTGGCCAGTGCGCTGGTCGGTCAACCGCGCCGAAGTGCCCGTCACGTTCGATGCGCCAACATAAGTCAGGATCCGGGCGCCGTGCTGGGCCGCGGTGCGCGCGACCGCCACTACCAGTCGGGCGTCGTCGATCAATTGTCCGTCGTAAGCCAGAAAGCCGCCGGCAAGGCCGTCACGTCGCACGGTCGGCGCCATCTCGACCACGCGCTGCGCCGGGATTGTGCGCGATCGGGGCAGCGTCGAGGACGGCGTGCCGGCCAGCATGCGTAACGCGTCGCCGGCCAGGAACCCGGTGCGCACCAGCGCGCGTTTGACGTGACCCATCGACGGCAGCAGCGGGACCAGCTGCGGCATCGCATGCACCAAATGAGGGGCGTTGCGGGTCATCAGGATTCCGCGTTCGATCGCGCTGCGCCGGGCAATGCCCACGTTGCCGCTCGCCAGGTAGCGCAACCCGCCGTGCACCAGTTTGGAACTCCACCGGCTGGTGCCGAACGCGAGGTCGTGCTTTTCGGCCAGCGCCACCCGCAGGCCTCGGGACGCGGCGTCCAACGCGATCCCGACACCGGTGATGCCGCCACCGATGACGAGCACATCCAGCGCTTCGCCCTCGGCGAGAGCGGTCAGTTCGGCAGTGCGGCGCGCGGCGTTCAGAGCGGTCGAATTGGGCATCAGGCCAGGTATCCGTTCAGTGAGTAGGTGAGTTCGGCAGCCAGTGCTTGGGAACCGAGGATCGGATTGACGATGTCGACGGACTGGATCGTCGACTGGGCGATGAGCAGCACCATGGTCGCGAGTTGACGGGGGTCGCCGGCGCGGACGCTGCCCGATCGTTGTGCCAGTTTGAGCCGCGCCGCGAGCCCTTCGATCAGGAACTGCTGGCTGGTGCCCAGGCGCTCGGTGATGTAAACCCTGGCCAGGTCCGAGTGCATCAGCGCCTTGATCAAGTCGTCGCGCCGCAGCCGATCAGCCACCGCGACGACTTGTCGCACCACGGCTTCACGGTCGTCGCCATCGAGGGGCAATTCGTTGAGCACGTCGGTGATGTGGCTGGTCAGCAATGCCGCTATGATCGACCGGGTGTCCGGCCACCGGCGGTAAACGGTCGGGCGACTGACGCCCGCGCGTCGTGCGATCTCGGCGAGAGCCACCTTGTCAACACCGTAATCGCGGACACAGCTCGCGGTCGCCGCAAGTATGCGGGCCCCGATGTTTTCGGGAGCATTACTCGTTGACAGCATATGTAATACTGTAACGCATGACACATCTCGAGGAACTCCTTCCGCCCATGAAATGGAACGCGTGGGGAGATCCCGCCGCTGCGAAGCCGCTCTCCGACAGCGTCCGTGCTCTGCTGAAACAGGTTGTCGGCCTTGGCGATTCGGATGAAGCCGAACTGGATCCCGATCAGGTGACACTGCGCCCGTCCACGTTGTCGCAGGCCGACCGGGATGCGCTGGCCGAAATCGTCGGCGCCGAATACTTCCGTGCCACCGATCGCGACCGGTTGCTGCACGCAGGCGGCAAATCTACCCCAGACATGCTGCGGCGCAAGGACACTGGTCCTCAGGATGCTCCCGACGCGGTGTTGCTGCCCGGTGATGACGGCACTGTCGCCACGATCCTGCGGTATTGCTCCGACCACGGCATCGCCGTTGTCCCCTTCGGAGGCGGCACCAACGTCGTCGGCGGGCTCGATCCCGACCGCGGCAAGTTCGGCGCGGTGATCTCGCTGGATTTGCGACGCTTCAACCAACTTCACTTTCTCGACGAGGTATCGGGCATAGCGGAATTGGGCGCCGGCGTCACCGGCCCCGAGGCCGAACGCCTGCTCGGCGAGCACGGCTTCTCGCTCGGGCACTTTCCGCAAAGCTTCCTATTCGCCACCATCGGTGGTTTCGCGGCAACCCGTTCCTCCGGCCAGGATTCGGCCGGCTATGGCCGGTTCAACGACATGATTCTCGGGCTGCGGATGATCACCCCGGTGGGTGTGCTGGATCTGGGCCGGGTAGCGGCATCGGCGGCGGGTCCGGACCTGCGCCAACTTGCGATCGGCTCGGAGGGTGCCTTCGGCGTCATCACCAAGGTGCGACTGCGGGTACACCGGATACCGGAAACGACGCGCTACGAGGCCTGGTCGTTCCCCGACTTCACTACCGGCGTCGAGGCGCTGCGTGCCATCACCCAAACCGGAACCGGACCCACCGTCGTCCGCCTCTCCGATGAGGCCGAGACCGGCGTGAACCTCGCCACCACCGAATCGATCGGCGAAAGCCAAATCACCGGCGGCTGTTTGGGCCTCACCCTTTTCGAGGGCACCAAGGAACACGCCGAAAGCCGGCACGCCGAGACGCGCGCGTTGCTGGCGGCCAACGGCGGAACGTCACTGGGTGAGGGGCCGGCGCAGGCATGGGAGCGCGGCCGGTACGCCGCGCCCTACCTGCGCGACTCGCTGCTGGCGGCCGGCGCACTTTGCGAGACGCTGGAGACCGCCACCGACTGGTCCAACATCGCGACATTGAAAGCCGCAGTCACCGAGGCGCTGACCACGTCACTGGCGGAATCGGGTACCCCGGCGCTGGTGATGTGCCATGTGTCGCACGTGTACCCGACCGGGGCGTCGCTGTACTTCACCGTCGTCGCGGGGCAGCGAGGCAATCCGATCGAGCAGTGGATGACAGCCAAGAAGGCGGCGTCGGACGCGATCATGGCCAACGGCGGCACCATCACCCACCACCACTCGATTGGCGCCGACCACCGCCCCTGGATGGGTGAGGAGGTTGGCGATCTGGGTGTGCAGTTGCTGCGCGCGATCAAGGCGACCCTGGATCCGGCCGGAATTCTCAATCCCGGCAAGCTGATTCCGTGACTGCCGAGAACCCTGTCTCCCGGCAACCGCGCCGGCGCGAGATCGGCAAGGTGACCGCGCTGACCAATCCTGTCTCGGGGCACGGCGCCGCGGTCCGGGCCGCACAAATCGCGATTGCCCGGCTGCATCATCGCGGTGTGGAAGTCGTCGAAATCATCGGCGACGACGCGCAAGACGCGCGTTATCTCGTTTCGGCTGCACTCGAGAAGGGCACCGACGCCGTCGTCGTCACCGGCGGCGACGGTGTTATCTCCAATGCGCTGCAGGTGTTGGCGGGCACCGATGTTCCGCTGGGTATTATCCCGGCGGGCACCGGCAATGATCACGCCCGCGAATTCGGGATTCCCACCAAGGATCCCGAAGCCGCCGCGGACATCGTCGTCGACGGCTGGACGGAAACCATTGACCTGGGCCGGATCCGCGACCGCGCGGGGGTCGATAAATGGTTCGGCACCGTGGCGGCAACCGGATTCGATTCGCTGGTAACCGATCGAGCCAATCGGATGCGGTGGCCGCATGGGCGCATGCGCTACTACATCGCGATGCTCGCCGAGCTGTCGCAGCTGCGGACGTTGCCGTTCCGATTGATCCTCGACGGTGCCCGGGAGATCGAGACCGACCTCACGCTCGCCGCCTTCGGCAATACCCGCAGCTACGGCGGCGGGCTGCTGATCTGCCCCAACGCCGATCATTCCGACGGTCTGCTCGACATCACCATGGTGGCGTCGGGATCACGGACAAGGTTAATCCGTTTCTTCCCCACCGCCATGAAGGGCACTCACGTCGAACTGGACGAGGTGACCACCGCACGGGCCAAGACCGTCGACGTCGAGTGCCCCGGCATCAACGTGTACGCCGACGGCGACTTCGCGTGTCCGCTGCCCGCCGAGATCTCCGCGGTTCCGGCCGCGCTACAGCTGCTGCGCCCCAATCCCTCAGCGGTGTAACGACTCGGTCACGGAACCCGACATCTTTTCCAAACCCGATCAGGGAGGGAAGATGTCCGGACTTCGCCAGACCGCGCTCGTCACCTTGGCTGCTGCGTCGTGGTGTTGTGTCGTGACGTCGGAAGCTCCCCAGGCGGCAGCCGACGACGGTCCGAGCTGGAACGGACAATACGTCGTGACGTTCGGGGCCAACGCGAAAACCGGCACCAGCATCGCAGCCGGTGCACCGGAATACGCCCACCGGGCGAAATACTCCTTCAGGTCCAGCTGCGCGGCGGGTGTCTGTATCGCGACGGTGACCGATGGGCCGCCGGCCAAGAACGAGTTCATCCAGCGCCCAATCGAATACACCTGGAACGGCTCCCAATGGGTGCGAGAGACGACCTGGAAATGGGACTGCCTGCTGCCCGACAGGACGATCGAATACGACCCGGCCACATCCATTGCGGTATATACACCCGGAGCGTATGGAATCCTCACCGGCGTGTTCCACACCGACATCACCAGCGGCGCCTGCAAAGGAAATGTCGATATGCCGGTATCGGCCAAGCCGGCGTTCGAGCCGGACAGTGTTATCTAGCGATAGCTACTGGGTGGCGGGCTTCGGAGCCAACCCGATCCAGCCCGGGGACCTCCCGCTAGCCCTCAGGTCAGGCCGCGATCACCACCGGCAGCGGTCAGCTGGCAGGCGCATCAGGCTGATCGGGCGGAATCGCGCCGTCGCAACCACCGGGCGGTGGCGGACCCGGCAGCGGCTCGTCGCCGCTGACGCAGTCGTAGTACCACTGCGGCCCGGTCATATAGGTTCGCATCCACTGGTGCCAGAACGACCCGTCGGGATACTTCTCGCCGTCGCACACAGCTAACTCGCCAAAACCCCAACGCCCGCCCGGGCAGTAGCCCATCGTCATGTTTGGCTTGTGCGGGTCCGGCGGGTCAGCGCTGGCAACCGCAGCAGAAGACACAATCACCGCAGCACAGCCCAACGTCGCGGCGCCAAGGCGAGTAAGGTACGACTTCATTTGTGTTTTGACCCTTCTTTGGCTTGCTGAATCCATACGGCTGATTTCAAGTCAGATCTGAACATGTGAATGAGCTTCGGCCAGACAGCGTAAGTAAACGGACCTTCTCGAGAAGGATCTGAAGTCCGGACTGTTCTGATAAACGTGTGGCATTGACTCGCTAGTTCGGCCAAAAGTCGCAACATACTCGCGGCAGTTTACGGCACGGAGGGCCGACCGTGTCAACTCGAAGTGGACCGGTGAGCGGGACACATCAGACCGACCGAAAAGGCGGTAACGGCCCCGCCGCCACGCCCCATTGCTTACGCCGCATAGGCATATCGTCCGTCGATCATCACTACGCAGGAGCCCCGGTCAACGGAACGTTGTCAAGTCGGGGGAACGGTGGCGGGTACGTACCAGCGCCGCGCGCTGAAATCGATGAACTCAATAATTTTAGGTTATAGATTTATAATGGCTTTTTATTAGCATCTGATGAGAGATATCTGTACGGTATAAGCCGGTTTTCGTTTGAGCACTGAATAGCGCCTTAGTGTGCGACGCTATAAGGGCCGAAATTTCATGGTCGCCCGGTCTTGATCTCCGGCTGGTCCGTGGGCGTCGATGATCAGGTATTCTTCGCCCCTTTACGCCGTTCTTCGATCCGCGGATCGAGCGATCATCCAGCCCCGACGGAAACGTATCTGCGGTTGAGTTGCGGGATCGAGAGGTCAATCATTCGATCGGGGCAGTGCGCGCACCAGGCACCCTTTCCCCGGACCACAGCTCCGGCCAAGCCAACGTCGACTGCGAGGGCAGGCCAGTGGGGGCCGAGGCCGAAAGCCGTCGATCCCAACCATCCAGGAGGCCGTGACGCCGACCGAGGAATGGCGCCGAGGGCGAGACGAATTGGAGCACAAGGACAATGGCGGCTGTGGCGTCCGCCTGTGGTTCACGCCAGCCTCGTCATGGCCCGACCGGGCGGAACGCTGGTTACCCGTACTAACCGATAACTCGTTGCGGCCGTTGGTATTTCATTGCCGCGGTTCTCGAACTGACCGCCTCGATCCAGGAATTCATCTACCCACACAACGACGCCCCACGACCACACGTTTGGACAGCGACCGCAGAACCCGCATCGCCACGTTACCCGTTTGGTCGCAGCCGGTCTGCTCATTTTGGCCCTGACGACAGATGCATCGTGGCGCACTGCCCCACAAGCCGCCGCGACGATGCCTCCCGGGCCGATGCTGCCACTGGGCGGCACCAACACGTGGATAACCGACGCCAGCGGGCGATTCGTCGTGTTGTACGGTCTCAACCAGCTATACAAATTCCCACGGTACGAGCCGTCCGCCGACGGATTCGGCGACGACGACACGGCTTTCCTTGCCGCCAGCGGTTTCAACGCGGTGCGGTTGGGTGTCTTCTGGACGGCCGTCGAACTCCAACCGCTCACCTATGACGACACTTACCTCGCCTCGATCGCGCAGACCGTGCAGACGCTGGCGGCGCACGGCATCGTCAGCCTGCTCGATATGCGCCAGGATATGTACAACGAGATTTTTCGAGGTGAGGGCGCCCCGGCGTGCGCGGTGCCGGAAACCAGGCTGCCCAACCACCAATTCGGTTTTCCCAACAACTATTTCCTCAACCAGCGCTGGAAAATGCATATGCCGCGTTCTGGCGAGACGCGCCGGCGCCGGACGGGATCGGAGTAGAAGACCACTTTGCACGCGCCTGGGCGCATGTCGCGGAGTACTTCCGCAACAACGCCGCAGTAACGGCTACGAGGCGTTTAACGAGCCGTTTCCGGGATTCGTGTGAGAAGGGTGCTTGAACCCGGTCTTGGGCTGCCCGGTCCAGGACCACAAGTCGACGAACTTCTACAAAAAGATCGCTTCGATAATCCGGGCGGTCGACCCAACCAGGTTGGTCTTCTTCCAGCCGTATCAAGCTCTTCGCCGCCGGAATCCACACGGACCTCGGCAGAGTGATCGACCCACACACCGCCTTCGCGTTTCACGACTACTGCGCCACCGAGAATACGGTGCATGTAGATGTCGAGTGCCCGGTCTTGGACGCGATCACGCAAACCAACGGAACAATCTACGCAAAGTTCTTCCAGATCCCGCAACTGATGACGGAGTTTGGCGCCACCACTAACCTGCAGAACATCACCGAGGTGATACCGCAAGCGGACCTGCAGAACATGGGTTGGTTGGAGTGGGCGTACACCGGCAATGATCCGACGAGCACGGCATCCGATGCGCAGGCGCTGGTCTACAATCCGGCACTCCCGCCGACCGGCGATAACGTCAACACAGCCAAACTCGCAGTGCTCGCCGAACCGTACCCCCGAGTGGTCGGCGGCACACCCAAGTTCTGGGCATTCCGCGTAGGCAAGTTCCAACTGTCCTATTCGACTGAGCGAGCCGACTACCACGGAAGTTTCGTCTCCGGCGAGCAGACAGTCATCTCAGTGCCCGCCATCGAGTATCCGAACGGCTATCAGGTGAATGTCAAAGGCGGACAAGTCACTTCGGCAGCCGGCGCTACCTTGTTGACCATCGTGGCAGACCCGGGCGCAAGCACCGTCGAAGTTGTCGTGGCGCCCTGACGGCTAGCGGTGTCGTGAAGCATCCCGGATTTTGTTCGAATCTTCATCGCGCAATCCCCTGCCTCAGAAGGGGTTCAACCCCTCAACGCCGGCGCAACTCTTTCAGGTCGAAGTAGCTAACCGACCCCGCGGCTCAACCACGCGACCTCACCCGCGTCGCCACCGTCTCGGTACACCTCGAGCGCCTCGTCCCACGCCGTTCCGAGCACCGAATCCAGCCCGGCGGCAAGGGTGTCAGCGCCCTGCGCCATCAACGTCCGCAGCCGCATCTCTCCCACCATGATGTCGCCGTTGGCGCTCATGGCACCGCTCCACAAGCCCAGCTGCGGGGTGTGGCTGAATCGCTGCCCATCAACGCCCGGGCTGGGATCTTCGGTGACCTCGAACCGCAACACCGACCACGAGCGCAACGCATTGGCCAGCCGGGCCCCGGTGCCCACCGGCCCCACCCAGTTGGTGACCGCACGCAATTGCCCGGGCATCGCCGGCTGTGGCGTCCAGACCAGATTCGCCTTGGCCTGCAGGGTCGACGACAACGCCCACTCGACATGCGGGCATACCGCCGCGGGCGAGGCGTGGATGTACACCACGCCGGTCGTCACGTCGGCGAACTGATTCGACGCACGCATCTCTTGCTCCTTCGGTTCACGAGGGACGTCTTCCCCAACGACCTGGCGAACCAGCAGAGCGAGATACCTGCCTGAAATTATTGTTGTCTTGCGTGTCTATTGTGCCCTGTGGGACCGGTGTTGCGCTAGTGTGCAGTCCGGATTAGCTGTACTGGGTCAAAACCGAGTCCGAAACCGCAGGCCACAGATCCAAAGCCCACTCGCCGAAATCACGATCCGTGAGGACCACCAGCGCCAGGTCCGCGTCGGGATCGGCCCAGACAAACCCGCCCGCCTGACCGAAATGGCCATATGTTCGCGGCGAGTTGCGGGTACCCGTCCAGTGCGGCGACTTGGCATCCCTGAGCTCAAAGCCCAGCCCCCAGTCATTGGGACGCTGGACGCCGTATCCGGGCAGCACCCCGTCCAGGCCTGGGAACTGCACGGTGATCGCCTCGCCGTGCATCGGTCCGGACACGGTCTGCGGGCGCAGCAGATCACCGGCGAAGAGCGCCAAGTCGGCGACGGTCGACGTGGCGCCGAATCCGGCCGCGCCCGTGCCGCCATCGAGCCGGGTGGCGGCCATGCCCAATGGCTCGAACACCGCCTCGGTCAGGTAGCCGGCGAACTCGATGCCGGATTCCCGCTGCACCGCCTCGGCCAACACGGTGAAGCCGTAGTTGGAATACATCCGCCGGGCGCCGGGACGAGCGAGCGGTTTCGCCGAATGCATCGCCAACCCTGATGCGTGCGCGAGCAGGTGGCGGATCGTGGAGCCGGGGGGTCCGGCCGGGGTGTCCAGGTCGACGACACCTTCCTCGACGGCGACTTGCGCGGCACGCGCCACCAGTGGCTTGGTCACCGACGCCAGCGGGAAAGCCTGTGCGGTATCGCCGTGGGTGGCCAGCACACCGTCGGGTCCAACTATCGCGGCGGCAGCCGCGGGGACCGGCCAGTCGTCAAGAGCGTTCAGAGCGGCCATGGAGTCGGGCGCTTCACTTCCTGGCGATGTAGTAGTTGTTCAGCGGATCTGACTCGATTTCGCGGACTTGCACATCAACGAACCCGGCGGCGGCAAGCATCGAGGTGGCCACCTGCCGGCCCCACACCGTCCCCAGCCCCACGCCGTCCAGCGCCAGCGACACCGTCATGCAGTGCATCATCGACGTGGTGTACAGATAGGTGCTCAGCGGAACACCGATGTTGTCCTCGAGCCGGCTCGACGCCTTGATGTCAACCATCAGCAGCACACCACCGGGTCGCAGCGCTCGATGGATGTTCGCCAGCACCCGCGCCGGTTGCGCTTGGTCGTGGATGGTGTCGAAGGCGGTGATCACGTCGTAGGCGGCTGCTTTTTCGGTGACCTCGTCGAGGTGCGCCAGGTCGTGCCGCTCGAACGCGGCGTTGTTCAAGCCAAGTCGAGCCGCTTCCGCCGCACCCGCCGCGACGGCGGCGTCCGAGAAGTCGATGCCGGTGAACCGGCTGTGCGGGAAGGCCTGCGCCATCAAATTGACCGCATGCCCACTGCCGCAACCGAAATCGGCCACCTCGGCACCGGCGCGCAGACGCTCCGGCAGGCCGTCGACCATGGGCAATACCACGTCGACGAGGGTGGCGTCGAACACCTCACCGCTCATCTCGGCCATCAGGGTGTGGAAGCGCGGGTAGTCACTGTAGGGCACGCCGCCGCCGGCCCGGAAGCAGTCGATGACCTTTTGCTCGACTTCGCCGAGCAATGAGATGAACTGCGTGACGCGGGCCAGGTTGTTGGGTCCGGCGGCTCGGGTAAGGGCTGCCGCCCGATGGGCGGGCAGCGCGTAGGTGCCCTTCTCGGGGTGGTAGTCGACGACCTGCGCGGCGGTCACCCCGCCCAGCCATTCCCGGACATAGCGCTCGTTCAGGCCCGCCGCCTCGGCGATCTGGGCGCTGGTCGACGGCGGCAGCTCGGCCATCGTGTCCAGCAGCCCGGTCTGATGGCCGACGCTGAGCAGAATCGCCAAACCGGCGCCGTCGATGGCGGCAACAATCCGGTTGCCAAATTCCTCACTGGTTTCGGGGCTGGTTTCGGGGCCGGTTTCGGGGCCGGTGTCGGTTGCCGTCATGGTCAGCGACGCTACACCGGGCTGGTGAGGCGCTGAGTCTGCGTTCAGCGTGAGCACGCCGCCGAAATGGACGCACTCACCGCAGAATCGACGCGCTGAGCGCGGTCTCGGTGAGGCTCATAACGTCGAGCTATAGGTTTGAGCCCATGAGTCAGACAGTGCGCGGCGTGATTTCACGAAAAAAGGGTGAGCCCGTCGAATTGGTGGACATCGTCGTCCCGGAGCCCGGGCTCGGGGAGGTTGTCGTCGACCTCAGCGCCTGCGGCGTGTGCCACACCGATCTGACCTACCGCGACGGCGGCATCAACGACGAATACCCGTTCCTGCTGGGCCACGAGGCCGCGGGCACGGTCGAAGCGGTCGGCCCTGGGGTAACCACGGTCGAACCGGGCGACTTCGTGATCCTGAACTGGCGTGCTGTCTGCGGTCAGTGCCGGGCGTGCAAACGGGGCCGGCCGCACTACTGTTTCGACACCTTCAACGCCGAACAGAAGATGACGCTGACCGACGGCACCGAGCTCACCCCCGCGTTGGGCATCGGCGCGTTCGCCGACAAGACGCTGGTACACGCGGGTCAATGCACCAAGGTCGATCCGGCAGCCGACCCGGCCGTGGCCGGTCTGCTGGGTTGCGGAGTGATGGCCGGCATCGGTGCGGCGATCAACACGGGCGGTGTGACCCGCGATGACAGCGTGGCGGTGATCGGCTGCGGCGGTGTGGGCGACGCCGCGATCGCCGGTGCCGCGCTAGTCGGTGCCAAAAAGATCATCGCGGTTGACACCGACGACACCAAGCTGCAATGGGCCCGCGAATTCGGCGCCACCCACACCGTCAACGCCAGCGAATCCGACGTCGTCGCAACCATCCAAGACCTCACCGACGGCTTCGGCGCCAACGTGGTGATCGACGCCGTCGGCCGGCCCGAAACCTGGAAGCAGGCCTTCTATGCCCGCGACCTGGCCGGAACCGTCGTACTGGTGGGTGTGCCCACGCCCGAAATGCGTCTGGGCATGCCGCTGCTGGACTTCTTTTCTCACGGCGGAGCGTTGAAGTCCTCGTGGTACGGCGACTGCCTGCCCGAACGCGACTTCCCCACCCTGATCGACCTCTATCAGCAGGGCCGGCTTCCGCTGGACAAGTTCGTCTCCGAACGCATCGGGCTCGGCGATGTCGAGGAGGCATTCCACAAGATGCACGGCGGCAAGGTGCTGCGCTCGGTGGTGATGTTGTGACGATCGAGCGCGTGGTCACCCATGGAACTTTCGAACTCGACGGCGGCAGTTGGGAAGTCGACAACAACATCTGGCTGGTCGGCGACGACTCCGAGGTCGTGGTTTTCGACGCCGCCCATGACGCGGTGCCGATCATCGAGGCGGTCAGGGGCCGCAACGTGGTAGCGGTGGTGTGCACGCATGGCCACAACGACCACGTGACGGTCGCCCCCCAACTCGGTGAGACCCTGGACGCGCCCGTGCTACTGCACCCCGGCGACGACGTATTGTGGCGAATGACGCACCCGGACAAACACTTTCGTCCCATCGCTGACGAAGATACGGTGCGGGTGGCCGGGATGGAGTTGCGTGCCCTGCATACCCCGGGCCATTCACCGGGATCGGTGTGCTGGTATGCCCCGGACCTCGGCCCCGGCGTGGTGTTCAGCGGTGACACCCTCTTCTCCGGCGGACCCGGGGCAACCGGACGCTCGTTCTCCGACTTCCCCACGATTCTGCGGTCGATCTCCGAACGGCTCGGGAGGTTGCCCGCCGACACCGTCGTGCACACCGGCCACGGCGACAGCACCACCGTCGGCGATGAGATCGTCCACTACGAAGAATGGGTCGCCCGGGGTCACTGAAGGCCGGTTAGTGCCCCTCCAGAATCCGGCGCTTCTCAGACTCGAACTCGCTTTCGGTCAGCGCACCTGAATCACGCAACGCGGCAATCGTTTTGAGGCGCTCAAGCTTGACACCCTCGTCGCTGGGTTCGACGGGCACCGACCACCCGGCCGGCGACACCACCTTGGGCCGGCTGCGGCTCAGCCACATCACCGACAACGCCAGGTCCGCCAGGCCGACGACGAAGACGGCGACGAATACCCACACCAGATAGCCGTAAGAACTCTGATGACCGAAAGCCAGTCGCGGATTGATGTATCCGCCGACCTGCCCCTCGGTGGTCACGCGATAGGTGCCTTCGGCCGGAACCTGGACAATCCATACCCGCACATGCGCGTCGTTGTTGACCGTCGTTGTGCTGCCCATACTTTCGGTGAGACGTGGTTGTGGCACACCCTCGGGCGGGTCGATGGAGATGCCCAACGGCGGGACGGGCAGGCCGGTGCCGTTGGTGCCGCCGATGACGACGGTGTGCAGGCTGACGGTGACTTCCCCCGCCGGCAGATGGATGCTGCCCGAGCCGGGGACGGGCACTTCACCGTAGGCGTTGTACTTGTCCAGAAAAAATGCGTTGACCACCGACGTGGTGATGAAGCCGGCCACCGATACCACCAGCATCGCGATGGCCAATGCCAGCGAAATCTTGGCGACCCGTCTGCTGTTCATCCACGCAGTTTGTCACGCCGACGGGCGCGAAGCATCGCGACGACCACCGCACCGCCAAGCACCACAAACGCCGTCACCGGCACCCAATCCCCCAACCGTTGGTACGGCGTGGTGCTCGAGCCCAACGGAACGCTGACCACCACGGCGCCCCGGAAATCCGACGGGCACCACGCCAGCCGGTGCCCTCGGACGTCGAAGGCCGAACTGTCGCCGGACAACCCGGCATGCACCGCTGGGCGGCCCGCCTCGACCGCACGCACCGCGGGTTGCGCGGCCAATTGCAGCTGCGCCCAACTGCCTTGAAAAGTGGAGGTGGAACTCTGGTACACCAGCAACTCGGCCCCCAGCAGCGCTTCGCGCCGCGCCAGATCGGAAAACGTGGTCTCATAGCTGACCAGCGGTCCGATATCGAGACCACCGGCAGACAGCACCACCGGCCCGGCTCCCCGCCTCCGGTCTTCGGCGGCGGCCTTGCTGTGGCGGGTGACCCAGCCGACCAGCGGCCGCAGCGGCACATATTCGCCGAACGGCACCAGACGGGTCTTGTGGTAACTGCCGAGCACTCCGCCTGCACCCACGAGTACCGACGACTTGTAGATGCCCCCACCCGGCGCTGCCGCATCGACGTTGACAAGCAGCTCGGCGCCCACCCGTCGGGACAACTCCGCCAGGCGGGCCAGCACCTCGGGATGTCTGGTGAGATCCTGCCCCACGCTGCTTTCGCCCCAGACCACCAAGTCCAGGCGCTGGCCTACGAGGGTGGCCGTGATCGCCTCACTGGCCGCTTCGCGGGCGGTCGCATCGTCGATATCGCCGGGCTGTACGAGCGCGACTCGCACGGTCGGACCGGAGGCGGGCGCCGGGCCCAGCAGGTACCACGCCGGCCCCAGTGCCGCGCACGCCGCCGCACACCCCAGTGCGACCATCCGCATCGGCCCGTGGTGCACGATCGCGACGGCGATGGCGGCGTTGGCAGCGACCACCAGAAAGCTCGTCAGCCACACTCCGCCCACGGACGCCGACGCCAGTGTGACGGGCTGATTCCATTGCGATGCCCCCAACAGCGCCCACGGACCGCCCAACGGGGGCCATGCCCGCACCGCTTCGGCCGCCACCCACGCGCTGGGCAGCATCACGACCGCGGCAGCCACGCGGCCGGCGGTCACCGGCGCCGACAACAGCCGGTGGACGATCCATCCCCACGGCAGCCACAGGCCCCCGAGTCCGATGGCGTACACCACCAACAGCGGGCCGGTGCTGGTCGCCAGCCAGTATTGAGTGGTCAACACAAACCCGCCGACACCCCAGCAGGCCCGCACGGCGCCGTCCCACGATGTGGCCGCGGCCCGCACCACCAGCAGCAGCGGCACCACCGCGAACCACGCCAGCCACCACCACGATGGCGCCGGGAAAGCCAGCGCCGGTAGCGCGCCGAGGACCAACGCCACCGCCCATCCGGGGACGCGTCGCCGGCACGTTCCCGAATGGAGGGCCATGGTGTTCAGCATGCCGGTCGGATTCTGCGACGGCGAGGAAAAGAGGACACTAGACAGGCGCCACCGGAAAAGGAGTGAAACGCATGGCTAACGATCTGATCGCCACGGTGCCCGATCTGTCCGGCAAGCTCGCCGTCGTCACCGGCGCCAACAGCGGTCTCGGGTTCGGGCTGGCCCGACGACTGTCGGCGTCCGGCGCCGATGTGGTGATGGCAATCCGCAACCGCGCCAAGGGTGAGGCGGCGATCGACCAGATCCGCACCGCGGTTCCCGACGCCAAGCTGACCATCAAGGCACTCGACCTGTCGTCGCTGGCCGCCGTCGCCGCGTTGGGTGAGCAGTTGAACTCCGAAGGCCGCCCGATCGACATTCTGATCACCAACGCCGGCGTCATGACCCCACCCGAACGCGACACCACCGCCGACGGCTTCGAATTGCAGTTCGGCAGTAACCATCTCGGTCACTTCGCGCTGACCGCCCATCTGCTGCCGCTGTTGCGCGCGGCGCCGGCCGCGCGGGTGGTCTCGCTGAGCAGCTTGGCGGCACGGCGCGGTCGTATCCACTTCGACGACTTGCAGTTCGAAAAGTCCTACGCCCCCATGGCGGCCTACGGACAGTCGAAGTTGGCAGTGCTGATGTTCGCCCGCGAACTGGACCGCCGCAGCCGCGAGGCCGGCTGGGGGATCATGTCCAATGCCGCGCACCCCGGGTTGACCAAGACCAACCTGCAGATCAGCGGACCTTCGCACGGCCGGGAAAAGCCGGCGCTGATGCAGCGGCTGTACCAGGCGTCGTGGCGATTGACTCCATTCTTTTGGCAGGAGATCGACGAGGGGATACTGCCCGCGCTGTATGCGGCCACCACTCCGCAGGCTGAGGGCGGCGTGTTCTACGGCCCCCGGGGCTTTTACGAGGCAGCCGGCGGTGGCGTGACGGAGGCCAAGGTGCCCGCCCGGGCCCGCAACGACGCTGACTGCCGACGTCTCTGGGAGGTTTCCGAGCGTCTCACGGGGGTCAGCTATCCGACGCCGGCCTGATAGGCCGCCGGAACCGGCGGGGTAGTGATCCTGCCGGAACCGGCGGATAGCGCAGCCTACTGCCAGTCGCCGAGGACGCAGCCAGAAGGGCTGGCGCGCAGGGTGATTCGCTGATCGCCAAGACGGGGGCGGGCGTGTCGGTGCCCGCTGCGGCGTTTACCCGGACCGGGCTCGGTGGTTGTGTTCATCGCGACTGCAGCCACTGCGACCGCTATCGCGGCGTGCGTGTCGTGTGTGCGGCTGCCGTGTAGGGACGACGACCTGCGTACCGGCAGGCGTTTCGATCCAGCGCTGCATTGGGTAACCGGAATTGAGGGGTCGGTCACAAACGGCAACAGCAAAGGGGCACGGGCATGACTGCGCACGACGAGCAGGCCGCCGGCCGCAGCGACCACCGGCACCAGGCCGGCAGCAGCAGCGACGGCGGGAAACCGAATACCTCCGAAGTACCGGAACCCAGCGACGAAGCCAAAGAAACCGCAGCCGAAATGATGACGGCCTATGAGGACCGGCCGACGCTGGTGTTGCCCGGCTCCGGCAGGACCATTACCGGTACGGCGGTGGGGGACTGGCTCGACGAAAACGGTCATCCTCGATACGCCGACGACAAGGATTCGCCGGCGGCAAAAGCCAAGGCAGACAACGAGGAAACAGACGAAGACAGGAAGGTCGCGGAGAATCTGGACAGGGACAAGGCCTACAACGAGGAAGTTCTCAAGGCCGCCCGGGATGAGACAGCCGCGGGGGGCTAAGACGAACTAGCGCGCTACCCGGCGCGGGAGGACCAGGTCTAGAGCCCGGGAACCGGGGGTATCTGCGGGAAACCGATGCCGGGGATCTGCGGGATGGCCGGAATCGGCGGGATCTGCGGCACCGCCGGCGCTTGCTGGGTCGGCGGTGCCTGCGTGGTGGCCGGCGGCTGGGTCGTTGCGGGCGGCTGGGTTGTTGCGGGCGGCTGGGTTGTTGCGGGCGGCCGAGTGGTCGTAGGGGGCGCCGTCGTTGGGGGCGCCGTACTTTCCGGCGGTGGGGTTGTCGTCGGGGGCGGTGGTGTCGTTTCGGCGGTAGGAGGGGGTGCCTGGGTCGACGGCGGCGCTGGCGGCGGCGCTTGCGGCGCCGGTTCTTGGGTGCCGGGCGGTGGCGGCGCCGGCTCCGGGCTCCCCTCGGCCGGCGGCGCCGGGGCCGGCTCGGAAGTAGTCGGGGCCGGGCTCACCCCTGGCGACCGTGTCGCAGGCTTGTCGCTAGAGCCCAGCGCGATCGCCACCGCGGTGCCGACCAGCAGCACTGCGACGACCGTGCTGACGATGATCACGGCCGGCAGGCGATACCACGGGATGACCGGCGGCTCAGGCTTCGACTCCGTGGGCGTGTCATGGTCGAACGCCAGCTGCGGCCGGGCGGAGGTGTAGCCGGAACCGCCGGCATCGGCGTAGTCGCCGCCGGGCACCGGCAAGACGCGGGAATCATCGTCGGCTTCCGACCAGGCCAGCGCGGGCTGCAATGCCGACGCGGGCGCATCCGCGCCACCCGGTGCCAGCGAGGCAAGCGGCGGCGCCAGTGCCGTCGCGGCGACCGGCGGGGCCGACGTCAACACCGTCGCACTGGTGTCGGCGGGCCCTCGGGCCGCCCGCAACGCCGCGCCGATAGCGGCGGTCAGTTGCGGGCGCGGCGCCGTGACCACCGGAACGCCAAATCGCCCCGACAGCGTCGTGGTGACCGACGCGATGTTGGCACCACCACCGACGGAAATGATCGCGACCAGGTCCGCCGGGTGAATTCCGTTGCGCGCCAACGTCTGTTCCACAGCCGCGGCGACACCAGCCAACGCCTCGCGAATCGTCTCGTCAAGCTCGTTTCGGGTGAGCCGGATTTCGCCATGCATCCCCGGCAACTCGTCGGCCAGGGTGGTCACCGTGCTCTGGGAGAGCCGCTGCTTGGCATTGCGGCATTCGATCCGCAGCCGGTTCAACGAGCCGATGGCCGCGGTCCCCGACGGGTCGAAAGAACCGGTGGCCGGCATCTCCGACAGTACGTAGGTCAGTAGCGCCTGGTCGATCAGATCACCGGAGAAGTCTCGATGCCGGACCGTCGCGGCGACCGGCTGATAGTCGCCGGTCGCATCGACCAGCGTGATGCTGGTTCCGCTGCCGCCGAAGTCACAGACCGCGACGATGCCGCGGGCTGGTATGCCGGGGTTGGCCCGCATCGCGAACAGCGCGGCCGCCGCGTCGGGGATCAGGATTGGCGGGGCGTCGTGCGACCATTCCGGCACCCGGCTCAGCGCGGCACCCAACGCGTCGACCGCGGCCGTCCCCCAGTGGGCGGGATAGGTCAGCGCGACATCGTCGGGCAGGGCCCGCCCACCGGTGGCGGTGTAGGCCAGAGCACGCAGACTGTCGACCACCAGAGCCTCGCTGCGGTGAATCGAGCCGTCGGCCGCGACGATGCCGACCGGGTCCCCCACCCGGTCCACGAAGTCGCTCATGACCAGGCCGGGCTGATCCAGTCTCGAGTTTTCCGACGGCAGTCCCACCTCGGGCGGGCGCTGTCGATACAAAGTCAGCACCGGCTTGCGGGTGATCGCGTGGTCGGCGGTCACCGCCGCCAGGTTGGTGGCACCGATCGACAGACCCAGTGCGGGCCGTGGTCCTTCTGCCATGGTTAGTCCCCGTCCGGCTGCGCGCCCCCGCGCCCGCCTACCCGAAATTGTGCCGTCTACACCTATAGCCGTTCTTTGCGCCGGCTATGCGCGAGCTGTATAACGACATGGCTCAGCGGATGGTGCCAGCGCCGGGAATCAGGGGCAGGTCCAGCGCGGTCACCCAGCCCGGAGACAGGTCGTTGACGGCCGGGACGGCATTGAGCGCCCGCATCCCGGTCGCCAGGCACCCGGCGGTGGCCGCATCGCGGCCCGAGCCGTCGGTGAACCGGAACGCGGTTTCCTGGAAGATGCTGGGGGTTCCGTCGATGTCCACCCGGTAGACGTCGTCGTCGTGACCTGAGGGCCAGTCGGGTGCGGCGTCGCGACCGATGCGGTTGACGTGCTCGAGTTGAATGCGCGTCTCGCCACGGTAGATGCCGTTGATGGTGAAGCGGACGGCGGCGACCTGGCCGGGCTTGATGACGCCCTTCACCGACTGGCGCTCGGTGGGCGTCACCCACTTGTCCCAGGTGGTGGTGATCTCGTCGAGCATGATCCCGGCAGCGTGGGCGATCATCGGGACGGTGGCGCCCCACGCGAAAATTAATACGTCGCGGTTTTCCAGGATCGGGCTGAATTCGGGTTCCCGCCCGATTCCCATTTCCTTCTCGTAGTCGCCTTCGTAGTTGGTGTAATCCAGCAGCTCGGCGGCCCGTACCCGCCGTACCTCCGAACACAGTCCCATCAACGTCATGGGGAACAGGTCGTTGGCGAATCCCGGGTCGATGCCGGTGGTGAAACAGGAGGACTGCCCCAGCTCGCACGCCTCGGTGATGGGCTGGATCCACTGCGGCGGGTTCAGGTGCATTGTCGGCCAGATCCACGGTGTCATCGCGGTCGAGCACACGTCGATGCCGGCCCGCAGGAACCGGGTGATCAGTGCGACGTTGGCGTCGGCGCGCATCGCGGTCGGTCCGTAGTGCACCAATGCGTCAGGCTTGAGCGCGATCAGGGCGTCGACGTCGTCGGTGGCGACGATGCCCACCGGCTCGGGCAGCCCGCAGACCTCGGCTACGTCGCGCCCGACCTTGCCTGGATTGCTGACACCGACCCCCACCAGCTCGAACAGCGGATGCTTGACGATTTCGGCGATCACCATCTTGCCGACGAAGCCGGTGCCCCAGACGACTACTCGCTTCGCGTCCCGTTGCGACATCAACTGCCACCTCCCGGCTTCACCCTAAGCGACGCGAAGCCGCAAGCCGGGACAAGGCTTGGGCAAGGCCAGGACAAAGCTGGCACACCTCTAGCATCGGAGCGGTGCGAAGCCGGCCAGCGTTGAGTGCGTGGCGCTTCGTGGCGGTGTTCGGCGTGGTCAGCCTGCTCGCCGACTTCGTCTACGAGGGCGCGCGGTCGATCACCGGTCCGCTGCTGGCGTCCCTGGGTGCGACCGGACTGGTGGTCGGCGTGGTGACCGGCATCGGCGAGGCCGCCGCGTTGGCGCTGCGGTTGGTGTCGGGTCCCCTGGCAGATCGAACCCGACGATTCTGGGCGTGGACGGTTGCCGGCTACGCGCTGACGCTGATCACGGTTCCGCTGCTGGGAGTCGCGGGCGCGTTGTGGGTCGCCTGCAGCTTGGTGATCGGCGAGCGTGTCGGCAAGGCGGTGCGCAGTCCCGCCAAGGACACGTTGCTGTCGCACGCCGCCAGTGTCACGGGTCGCGGCCGCGGCTTTGCGGTGCACGAGGCGCTCGACCAGGTGGGGGCGGTGATCGGCCCGCTGACCGTGGCCGGGGTGCTCGCCGTCACCGGCAACGACTACGCTCCCGCGCTCGGGGTGCTGGCGCTGCCGGGTGCGGCGGCGCTGGCGCTGCTGCTGTGGCTGCGGGTCCGAGTGCCGCATCCGGACTCCTACGAAGATCCAGCGGCTCCCGCAGCATCACCCGATGGTGTTGCAGCGCAACGGTTCTGGGCGTTGCCGCCACGGTTCTGGCTTTATTGCGGATTCACCGCGGTCACCATGTCCGGCTTCGCCACGTTCGGGTTGTTGTCGTTTCACATGGTCACCCACGGCGTGCTGAGCGCTGCCACGGTGCCGGTGGTCTACGCGGCCGCGATGGCCGCGGATGCGCTGGCCGCTCTGGCTTCCGGCTACAGCTACGACCGGTTCGGTGGGAAAAGCCTTGCGGCACTGCCGCTTCTGTCGATCATGGTGGTCTTGTTCGCCTTCAGCGGCAACACCGCGATGGTAGTAGTGGGCGCGCTGTTGTGGGGTGCGGCCGTGGGGATCCAGGAATCCACGCTGCGGGCGGTGGTCGCCGACATGGTCACCGCCCCGCGGCGAGCCAGCGCCTACGGCGTGTTCGCGGCCGGACTGGGCGCGGCAAGCGCGGCCGGTGGCGCCCTCGTCGGCTGGCTGTACGAAATCTCCACCGGCACGGTGGTCGTGGTGGTGGTCGCAATCCAGTTGGTTGCGCTGCTCAGCATGTTCACCATCGGGTTACCGCGCGTTGCGGCGCCAAAGCGGACCCAAACCCCTTACATGCCGTCCTAAGTGGTGACACGATGGACAACCATGACCAGTCGATCGGCAGCCAAGCTACGTCACCTCAAACGCCTGAGCGGACCCGCGACGGTGTGCGCTCTCGGCATCGGCTTCACAGCCACGTGTGGTCTGGCGAACGCGGATCCACTTCCTCAGCTACCGCAGGTCCGCTACGAGGTGAGTGGCAGCGGTGTCGCCGAGTACATCTCGTACCAAACCGACACCGGTCAGAAGCGTGCGGTCAATGTGGGTTTGCCATGGTCGACGCAGTTCACCGCCTTCGGGGCTCAGGTGTTCGTGCTCAGCGCGCAGGGGCCGGGCAGCATCACCTGCAGAATTCTGCTCGACGGCAACGTGGTGACACAGCAGACGGCGACGGGCGCGCCGGGGCACACGGTCTGCACGCATTGACATTGCCGGGTCACTAACTCGACCGCCGGCGGTTTAAGCTCGCCAATGTCACCCTTCACCGACGAAGCGGGACAAAGGAGGAGCACGGTGGACCTCAAGACTGACCGCAATGCCGGCCTGGTGCCCCGGGTGAACGGGACGCCGCCACCGGAGGTTCCACTCTCCGACATCGATCTGGGTTCGCTGGAATTCTGGGGCCGCGACGACGACTTTCGCGACGGCGCCTTCGCCACCTTGCGACGGGAAGCTCCGGTCTCGTTCTGGCCGGCGCTCGAACTGCCGGGATTCACCGGTGGCGCCGGGCATTGGGCACTGACCCGCCACGACGACATCTTCTTCGCCAGCCGCCATCCGGAGGTCTTCCATTCCTCCCCCAACATCACGATCAACGACCAGACGCCGGAATTGGCGGAGTACTTCGGCTCGATGATCGTGCTCGACGATCCCCGGCACCAGCGGCTGCGCTCCATCGTCAGCAGGGCGT
Organism: Mycobacterium pseudokansasii; assembly: GCF_900566075.1. Classification (NCBI taxonomy): domain Bacteria; kingdom Bacillati; phylum Actinomycetota; class Actinomycetes; order Mycobacteriales; family Mycobacteriaceae; genus Mycobacterium; species Mycobacterium pseudokansasii. Next base: position 3,838,754 of record NZ_UPHU01000001.1, read on the forward strand.
TCACACCCAAGGTGGTGGCCCGCATCGAGGCGTCGGTGCGCGACCGTGCGCAGCGACTGGTCGCGGCGATGATCACCAACCATCCCGACGGCCAAGCCGACCTGGTCAGCGAGCTGGCCGGGCCGCTGCCGTTGCAGATCATCTGCGACATGATGGGGATTCCCGAAGAGGACCACCATCGGATATTCCATTGGACCAATGTGATTCTCGGGTTCGGCGACCCGGATCTGACGACCGATTTCGAAGAGTTTCTTCACGTTTCGATGGACATCGGCGCCTATGCCACCGCACTGGCCGATGACCGCCGCGTCAACCATCACAACGATCTGACGACGAGTCTGGTGGAAGCCGAGGTCGACGGCGAGCGGCTGTCGTCGTCGGAGATCGCGATGTTCTTCATCCTGCTGGTGGTGGCCGGCAACGAGACCACCCGCAACGCGATCAGCCACGGCGTGCTGGCGCTGTCGCGCTATCCGGAGGAACGACAAAGGTGGTGGTCCAACTACGACGCGCTGGCGCATACCGCGGTCGAGGAGATCGTGCGCTGGGCCTCTCCGGTGGTCTACATGCGCCGCACCCTGAGCGAGGACGTCGAACTCAGAGGCGCCAAGATGGCCGCCGGCGACAAGGTCTCACTGTGGTATTGCTCGGCCAACCGGGATGAGTCGAAATTTGCCGATCCGTGGCGGTTCGACGTGGCGCGCGACCCCAACCCACACTTGGGCTTCGGCGGTGGCGGCGCGCATTTCTGCCTGGGGGCCAACCTGGCTCGCCGCGAGATCCGGGTGGTATTCGACGAACTGCGCCGGCAAATGCCCGACGTCGTCGTGACCGAGGAGCCGGCCCGGTTGCTGTCGCAGTTCATTCACGGCATCAAATGCCTGCCGGTGGCCTGGAATCAATGAGATGCCCGACGTTGACGTCTGTGTGGTGGGCGCCGGATTCGCTGGCTTGACGGCCGCGCTTCGGCTCAAACAGGCCGGTCGTTCCGTCACGTTGCTGGAGGCGCGCGACCGGGTTGGCGGCCGCACCTTCACCGTCGAGCGTGACGACGGATCCTGGATCGACAAGGGCGGTGCCTGGATCGGGCCGACCCAGGACCGAATCTATGCGCTGATGCACGAATTCGGGGTCTCGGCCTTCAAACAGTACACCGGCGGCGAAGCCATGATGGTGGTCGACGGCAAGCAGCATCGCTACCAGGGCACTGTCCCGTGGACCATGAGCCCGTGGGCCTCGTTGAATCTTGGCGCGGCCATGTTCGAAATCGGCCAGATGTGCAAGACGATCCCGCTCGAGGCCCCATGGGAAGCCAACAAGGCCGCCAAGTGGGATCGCATGACGCTGGCCCAGTGGCTGCGCACCAACGTCATGTCCAAGGCGGCCCACGACCTGCTGGAAACCGCCATCGCCGGCACCTATACCTCGGACGCTTCCGAGGTCTCCATGCTGTTCGTTCTCTATCAGATGGCATCAGGCGGTGGGCCCGGTTTCGTACTGGGTGGCGAGGGCGGCTCGCAAGACTCCCGGCCAGTGGGAGGTATGGGTGCCATCTACCGGCCGATGGCCGCCGAGCTGGATGACGCGATCAAGTTGTCCCGGCCGGTGCGGTCCATCAGCCAGGACTCCGACGGCGCCACCGTGCAAGCGGACGGTCTAACGGTGCGGGCCGGTCGGGTCATCGTCGCGGTGCCGTTGGCCATCGCCAGCCAAATCGTCTATGAGCCAATGCTTCCCACCGATCGGTCGTTTCTGCATCAGCGGATGCCCAGCGGTGCGATCGTCAAGGTCTCGATCGTCTACGACGAGCCCTTCTGGCGTGCCTGCGGCCTCTCCGGCCAAAGCGCTGCGCCGGGATCGCTGGCGACGCTCACCATCGACGGCTGCCCCGACACCGGCGGCCCCGGCGTGCTGGTGGTGGTCATCGAGGGCCCCACCGCTCGGCAATACGAGCGTCTTGACGCGGCCGGGCGCCGCCAGGCGGTGCTCGACACCCTGGTGGACCGGTTCGGCGCCAAGGCCGGCAGGCCGGTGGACTACGTGGAGCAGAACTGGAACCGTGAGCGTTATTCCGGGGGCGGGATGATCAGCCACGCACCCCCGGGTGTGCTCACCCAGTTCGGGCATGCACTACGCAGGCCGTGCGGGCGCATTCACTGGGCGGGCACCGAGACATCGGCCACCATGTGCGGCTGGATCGATGGCGCGATTCGCTCCGGTGAGCGGGCCGCCAGCGAAGTCATGATGACCGAGACGCTGACGGTGGCCTAAGCGCATATACCAACAGCACCCGCGGGTATACACGCAGCCATTCCGGCGGCTGCGGGATCCGTGCGACGCAGGATGCGTTGTCGCCCAACCACTCCAGCGCACGGCGATACGCATCGACGTTGGCCGGGCGGAATGGGTAGCGATAGTAGCGGGCGAACGCTTCCACGTGCGCACGGAGGATCAACTTGCCGCTGCGGCCCTGCGGCATGTCCTCGAACACAATGATGCTGCGCCGCGCGACCCGGTAGCACTCCTTGATCAGCGCCAGGGGATCATGGCTGTGATGCAGCACCTCACTGAGCAACGCATGGTCAAATGACTTGCCTTGAACAGGAATTGAGGTGCCGTCGAACAGGCGGAACGGGATCTGGGTCCGGCGCGAGTCCTGCACGTCGACGCCGCTGGCGTTCACTCCGTACATCTCATGCAGATACGCCGACAGATAGCCGGTCCCGCACCCGACGTCGAGCACACTGTCCCCCTCGTCGAGGTAGCCCTCGAGCGCTCCCGCCTGTCCGCGCAACCGGGCCGACGGCCGCATGACGTTCAGCGCGTCCGAGAGAGCCGGTGGGGAAGACAGCCGCACGGCGATCATTGTGCCGTGAAAACCTCTCGGAGGGTGGGCGACCCGCTGCGGCGGCACCGGCGGATGCCACCACTCGATGACGCCGACCGCAGCGTTTACTCTCAAGCATGGCCATTCCCGCATTACCCGCCGCCGACGTGCTGGCCGCCCGGCAGAAGCTGGTGCTCGACCACTTCCACGACGAGGTCCGCCACGACTGGGACGCCGTGCTGGCGACGTTCCCGCATCCCCGCTACGAGCTGATCCCGCAAATGACCGTCCACGACGGCGACCAGGCGGTACGCGGTTACTACGGCTACACCCGGACGGCGTTCCCGGACCAGGACCACGAAATCATCGCCTTGCGCCACAGCGCCGATGCGGTGATCGTCGAGTTCTGGCTGATGGGAACCCACCGCGGCTACCTCGGCACGATCCCGCCCACCGGAAGCCGGTTCCGGGTCCGCATGACCGCGTACTTCGTCTTCGACGACACCGAAACACTTGTCTGCGAACGTATTTACTTCGACACGGTGACAATGGTCAAGCAGCTGGTCGGCGGCTTGGATCTGAAGAAGCCGGCGAACTGGCTAGTGGCGGCACGCTGCCTGCGTGGCTTGCTGACGATGTCGTCGGAGCAACCGGACCCCGCATTGACCAACACCACGCCGCCGGCCTTCGTCGATGCCCGGACTTAGGCGAGTACGCTTTCGCACCGAGGTCCCCGATGCTGAGAATCCCGCTGCGATGAGGCAAAGAATCCATCACCCGCTGTGCGGACTGTCGGCGGCCGTACTGTCGGCGGCCGCACTGTTGGCGGGCTGTGCCACCAACAGCGTCCGGGCCGGCACCAGCCCGGCCGGCAGTAAGCCGACAACGGTGGCCGTGCGCGCCAGCACACCACCGACCCCGGCAGGCCCACGCACCGAGAAATGGATCGCCCTGCAGGTCGGCGAGTGCGTGGCCGACCTGCCCCCGGCCGACCTCAGCCGGATCACTGTCACCGTGGTCGACTGTGCGACACCGCATTTGGCCGAGGTGTATCTGCGGGCGCCGGTGGCGGTCGACAACGCCATCGGCACCGTCGCGAACCGCGAATGTGCCGCCGGAATCGGGTCTTACACCGGGCAATCCGTAGACAGCGGCGCATATTCGGTGACCTATCTGATCGACTCCAACCAAGACAGAACCGGGGCCAACCCCACTCCCAGCACCGTCATCTGCCTACTGCAAGCACCAAACGGTCAGCTTCTGACCGGATCCGCGCGTCACTGACGCGGTCTCGACGCGGTCTGGTCGAGGACACCGATGTTGTGGGCCGTATCGCGGCTTTCCTCCCGCGCAATGACCTCGACCCATTCCGACAACGGCGGTGGCGGGTTCAGGTGGCGTCTGATCCACCACGCAAAAATCGTATCGTGATCGTCGATGACTTTGGAGCGGTTGCTTTCCGGCTCGGCCAGCAGCTGCTGCGCGAATGTCCATGCCATGTCCCGAGATTGCCGCAGTTCTGCAGTGAGTAGGCCGATGTCGTCGCCGGTCAACTGCCTGCGGTAGCGGGCAAAGCCCGGCGAAATCTGTTCCGTGGCGTCGGCTATGACGTTGGCCTGACTCACCAGAATGTCATTGACCGCGTCGAAGTCGTTTCGCAGCGGCTCCAAGGAATCACCGGCGGTTTCGGCGGCGGTGATGCCCAGATCGAAGGTGTCGTGCGCGTTCATCCCGGTGAGCATGTGCTGCAACATGATCGGCTCATCGCTGTCGTTCGTCTCGAAGGCAGCCTGCCACACCTGCGACGGATTACCAGTGCCGCTGCCGAAATAGCCGTGCAGGGCATCGAAATAACGCCGCGCGAACGTCAAAATAAACCGGGTCGTGCGCGGTCCCGGGTAAGCCGCGCGCCATTGGACAGCCGCTGTGCGGCGCCGCCACTTCGGAACTCGTCATAGCCCTCCGATACCGGCCTATATAGGCGCCTACATAGGCAGAGCTAGCTCCGAACAGTGACAGAGTAGCGGCGGGCCAGCCGATGGGTGGCCAGTTCGGCAAACCAACACGGACCCGAAACCGCTGGTCAGGTGCTTAGGCCGACTAAATGTGAGGCGTGACCGTGTCGACGCAGACGCAACAACGATCGGACCGGGTGAGCATCGGATGGGAGTCGTTTTCGCGCCAGAGCATTCCACCGCGCCAGGGCGCGAGCCCTGGCTACACTCGGTCGACGTCGAAGCGCCTGTCCCCGACTTTCTGGGAGTTGCCCCGTGGCCGATAACCACACGCCCGCCGGCACGCAGGGCGCTGACGGCCCCGCGGAGACCGAACCCGACTACCGGTTCACCCTGGCCAACGAGCGGACGTTCCTGGCTTGGCAGCGCACCGCCCTGGGACTGCTCGCCGCAGCGGTCGCCCTGGTGCAACTCGTCCCGGAGCTGGCAATCCCCGGCGCCCGCCGGATGCTGGGGGTGGCGCTCGCGGCGCTGGCAATCCTCACCAGCGGGATGGGCCTGCTGCGCTGGCGGCAGGCCGATCGTGCCATGCGCCGCGGCCGGCCCCTGCCCCGTCATCCCACGCCCGCGTACCTGGCGGTGGGTCTGGCCGTGGTCGGGATCGTGGCGCTCGGCTTGGTGATCGTGAAGGCGGTCCGGGGTTGAGCCAGCCGGCGGCGACCGGCGGGACATCGGATCGCGGCCTGCAGGCGGAACGGACGACGCTGGCCTGGACCAGGACGTCGTTCGCATTGCTGGTCAACGGCGTGTTGCTCACACTTAAGAATCTGCACGGCGATCACGGCGCGCTGGGGTTGATCCCGGCCGGCCTGGCCGCCCTTGCGGCCTCGTGCGGCTACGCGATCGCTTGGCAGCGGCAACGAACGCTGAGCCGCCCCCGACCCGCGCGAATCACTGCGCGCCGCCAGGTCTACATCGTCGGGTCAGCGGTGCTGGTGCTCATGGTCGTGACCGCGCTTGCCCAATTGCTGTAGTGGTATCTTGGCGCAATTCCGTTGTACCGAAACGTCTTTCGACGAAACCGGTCAGCAACCGAGCTGATCGGCAAGGTCGAGGAAATCGGCGGCGTTGATGTCGAACTCGTCCTCGTAAGCCACGTCGGCGTCACCGCCGGGACCGAATTCCAGCGGGCGGGCGACAAAGGCGGTGCGGAACCCGAGTTCGGCCGCGGCACGGATGTCGTACTTGTGGCTTGCCACCATCATGATCTCGGCGGGTTCGAGTCCGAGGTAGGTCGCGGCCATGTGGTAGACGGCCGGATCAGGTTTGAACGCCCCCACCATCTCCGCGGCGAAAATCGCATCCCACGGCAAACCCGCCCGTTTGGAAATGTTGATCACCGCACTGACGTCGGCGTTCGACAGGGTGGCTAACGTGTAGTCGCGTTTCAGCCGGGTCAGTCCGGCCACCGTGTCCGGCCACGGCCTCAGACGCTGCCAGGCCAAGGTGAGTTCATCGCGCTCGGCAGCGGAGAAATCGGTGATTCCGGATTCGTCGAGGACCGTGTCGAGGGAGCGCCGATACACCGAGGACACCGAGATCCACTTGCCATGCTCGCTCGGTGCGGCCTTCAACGTGGTGAAGTAACCCGCACGCCAGCGGGTGACTACCTCGGCCCAGTCAACGCCGGGGTGTCGGCCGGCGCTGATCCGCTGAGCTTCCTCACAGACAGTCGAATGGAAATCCGTCGCCGTCCCTTGCACGTCGAAAATGATCGCTTTCACCATGGGTTCATCATGCAGCCTGGCCGCAAACCAAAGGCCGGCGGGCCGCCAATCAAAGCGCGTTACCGCAGCGTCGCAGGGGTGCTTTGACGAGCTATGCGAATTTCGGCGTTTGCCCTGATAACGGCGCCAAGTGTCGCGCCGGCCGGTGCGGTCGCGACGACGTCTGGCAGCTAGGCCTAAGACTTTGAATCTCGATAAGGAAATATCTTTTCCTTCTCCGCAAGTGGCCCACGACCCCGGGTATCGCCGAGGACACGTCCGACCCAACTGCCGCCGCTCGGACACTCTTGCTGCGCGGTCGCTACTGCGCGAGTTCTTTGCCGTCGGTCCCCGGGCGCTGGATACCATGAGCCGACGTGCGGAGATTCCGCCGCTGACCTGGGATGAGTTGGGCGTGAGCGAGTTGCTGCCGACGGGAACGGTGACGCTGCTGCTGGCTGATGTCGAGGGCTCGACGCGGCTGTGGGAGACCCAGCCCGAGAACATGACCGCGGCGCTGGCCCGGCTCAACACCACCGTCAACAAGGCCATCGCCGCCCACGACGGGGTGCGCCCCCTCGAGCAGGGCGAGGGGGACAGCTTCGTGGCCGCATTTGCCCGCGCCAGCGACGCGGTGGCCTGCGCGCTCGAGCTGCAGCGCGCGCCGCTGGCCCCGATCCGGCTGCGCATCGGGATCCACACCGGCGAGATTCAGCTACGCGACGAATCCAACTACGCCGGCCCCACCATCAACCGCACCGCGCGGCTGCGCGATCTGGCCCATGGCGGCCAAACCGTGTTGTCCGGGGCGACCCAGCCGCTGGTTGTCGATCGGCTCCCCGAGGGGGTGTGGCTGGCCGATCTGGGCAGCCACCCGTTGCGGGACCTGCCGCGCCCGGAGCGCGTCGTCCAGCTGTGCCATCCCGACCTGCGCAACGAATTCCCGCCACTTCGCGTCCGCAATATCGCTGCGCCTAACCTTCCGGCGCAGTTGACGAGCTTCGTCGGGCGCCAGGCCGAAATGGCGGAGTTGCGCCGTCTGGTCGCCAGCGAGCGGCTGGTGACATTGACCGGGGCCGGTGGCGCCGGCAAGACCCGCCTTGCGGTGCAGGTCGCCAACCAACTCGGCACCGAGTTCGGCGAAGGGCTGTGGTACATAGACCTGGCTCCCATCACCGACCCCGACGTCACACCGGTGACCGTTGCGCGCGCGCTGGGTCTGCCCGACCAACCGGGCCGCTCCACCATGGACTTGCTGATCCGATTCCTCGGCGAGCGCAAAGCCCTTCTGCTGCTTGATAATTGCGAACATCTGCTCGACGCGTGCGATAGCCTGGTCGTCACGCTGCTCGCGGCCTGCCCACGGCTGACGATCCTAGCCACCAGCCGCGAGCCGCTGGGGGTGCCCGGCGAACTGAGCTGGCGAGTGCCGTCGCTGTCCGTGACCGACGAGGCCGTCGCGCTGTTCACCGACCGCGCCCGCCACGCCCGCCCCGAGTTCGGTGTCGACAACGAAAATATCGCGCTGGTCGAAGAAATCTGCCGCCGCCTGGACGGCATGCCGCTGGCGATCGAGCTTGCGGCAGCCCGTATCCGGGCGCTGTCGTTGCAGCAGATCGTCGACGGCCTGCATGACCGGTTCCGGTTGCTCACCGGCGGCGCGCGCACCGCGGTGCGACGCCAGCAGACGCTGCGGGCCTCGGTGGACTGGTCGCATGCGCTGTTGACCGAGCCCGAGCGGGTGCTGTTTCGCCGGTTGGCGGTGTTCGCCGGCGGATTCGATCTCGATGCCGCCCAAGCCGTCGCCGCCGGCAGCGAAGTCGAAAGCTACCAGCTGCTTGATCAACTAAGCCTGTTGGTCGACAAGTCATTGGTGGTCGCCGACGACACCGGCGACGGGATGCGATACCGGTTGCTGGAAACCGTGCGCCAGTACGCGCTGGAGAAGCTCGACGAGTCCGCCGAGACCGACCAGGTGCGCACCCGCCACCGCGATTACTACACGGGTATGGCCGCCCAATTGGAGGCACATGGCCACTGGGCCGACGAGCGGCTGCTGCATTGGGCGCAAACCGAAATCGACAATCTGCGAGCGGCATTCACCTGGAGTCGGACAACCGGCGACCCGGACGCCGCCCTACAGCTCATTTTGTCGTTGCGGCCCTTGTGGTTACGAGGCGGGCGCGTCAAAGAGGCGCTGGCCGGTCTGTCGGCCATCTTTGCCGACGCGGATCGCTCGGCAATAGCGCCAGCGGTCTGGGCTGGATCGGTGGCACAGTACAGCATCCTCGCCAGCTGGGTCGGCATTCCAGCGGAGCTGGGGCGAGCACAGGAGGCGCTGGCCGTCGCTCGTGAGCTTGACGATCCCGGGCTGATCGCCCGCGCCCTGATCGCGTGCGGGATGCTTGCCCTCTACGACCCCGGGTTGCGCTGGCCCTACTTCGACGAGGCGGTCGATCTGGTCCGGGCGAGCGGTGATCGGCGAAGCCTGTGCCAAATCTTCAGCTATCAAGCGACCGCAGCAGTGTTGGCCGGTGAACCCATCCCCGCGATTGCGGCCGGCGAACAAGGACGTGACCTCGCCGACGCGCTGGGCGACCGATTCTTCTCGCGAAACTGCCGAGCCTGGATGAGCACCGCATTGATGATTCGGGGAGACCTCGCCGGGGCCGCGGAGATGGTTCGCGGTGTGATCGAGGAGGTCGAGGCGACCGGTGACCTCACCATGGCGGTATTCAGTTACGTCAGCCTCAGCGAAGTGCTCTCATTCCACGGCCAGGCCGACGCTGCCCTGGCCGCAGCGCAGTCCGCGCTGGCGGCGGCAACCATGATGGGCGGGTATTTCGCCGACGCGGTGTACTCGGTGTTCGCCAACGCCGCCTTGGCCCGCGGTGACGCCGCGGCAGCCAGGAAAGCGGCCGAGACGGCCCTGGAGCAGACCAATCCGCTGCGCGAGGTGTTCACCAGGAGCGTTGCCCCGCTGCCCGAGGCCTTGTTGGCATGCGGTGAACTGACCGCCGCCCGACGGCTGGCCGACGAGATGGTGGCGGTGGTGCCGGGCTGGTACCGGCTGATGGCGCTGCTGGCGCGGGCGTTTGTCGCGCTGGCACAGGACGAGCCGGAACAGGCCGCGCGCGATGCCCACGACGCCCTCACGATCGCCGCCCGCACCCAGGGGTATCTGCGAGTGGACGACACGCTGGAATGCCTTGCCCGCCTTGCTGTCAGCGACGGCAACCATCCGTACGCGGCGCGTCTGCTGGGCGCGGCGGAGGCGATCCGGCAGCGCATGGGCCATCCCCGCTTCACGATGTATCAAGCGGGGTATGACGCTGCTGTCGCTTGCATTCGAGAGGCGTTGGGGCAAAGCGATTTCGATGCCTTCTGGGCGGAGGGCGCTCGACTTTCCACCGAGGAGGCGATCGGGTATGCACAACGCGGTTGAGCGCGGCCCGGTGCGCGAGCAGACACAGAGTCGCACGCGCGGGGTCCGCGCCGTGCGACTCTGTGTCTGCTCGCGAGGCCCCGCGTACGACGGCCCCCGGCGCAGCAAACCGGTAGTTTCGTGGTGGCTGGTCCACACCCCGGACACCGGATAGGGAGCGCCGTGGCGCGTTGAAATGCCTGCAACTGTTGCCGGTGCCGCGTATGGTCTGGCCAGTTGCTGGCGGTTGCTGGGAGGGCTCGTTGGAGGGAACTTCGTTCGGGAGGTACCGCCTGGTCGAGTTGCTGGGCCGCGGCGGCATGGGCGAAGTGTGGCGGGCCTATGACACCGTCACCGACAGGGTCGTCGCGGTCAAGATCCTGCCCGCCGAGATTTCCGACGACGAGGTGTTCCAGCAGCGGTTCCGTCGCGAAGCTCATGCCGCCGCACGATTGAGCAACCCACATCTCATCCCGATCCACACCTACGGGGAGATCAACGGACGGCTGTTCGTGGACATGCGGTTGATCGAGGGCCGCGACCTACAGTCGGTGCTCAGCCACGGGCCGCTGCCGCCGATGCGGGCGGTGCGCATCATCGAGCAGGTTGCCAAGGCGCTGCACGCAGCGCACCGGGATGGGCTGTTGCACCGAGACGTCAAGCCGTCAAACATTTTGCTCGACGCCGACGACTTCGCCTATCTGATCGATTTCGGAATCGCGCGCGCGGCGGGCGAACTGGGCTTGACAACAGTCGGTGATGTGATCGGAACCTGCCATTACATGGCCCCGGAACGGCTCAGCACCGCGCAGATCGATGCCCGTTCGGATATCTACTCGTTGGCTTGTGTGCTCTATGAGTGCTTGACCGCGCAGCGCCCCTTCCCCGGTGACATCGAGGAACAGATCACCAGCCACCTCGAGGCGCCGCCGCCGCGGCCGTCGAGCACCATTCCCGGGCTGCCGGTGAAGTTGGACATGGTCATCGCCAAAGGGATGGCCAAGAATCCCGACGACCGCTACGAGACCGCGGTCGAATTGGCCAGAGCCGCCCATGACGCCCTGACCGCGCCCCCGCTGCAGCCGTCCGTTCGGACACCGCCGCCAACTCCCCACCCCGTCGGTGCGCACGCCCACCCCGACACTCGTGGCCAACCACGCTCGCCACGGCAGAATCTCCCGGCCCCGCCGACGATGCCGCGGCAGCTGGCAGAGGCGCTCTCGGTCCCAGGGCAACAACTCGCTGCCGGCCCGCCGGCGGAGGTGACACGGTCACCGTCGCGGCCATGGTGGCGCCGCAAGGCCGTCGCCATCTCGGCCGCGGCCCTGCTCACGGTGGCTGTCGCTGTTGCGGCCATGGTCACGGTCAGCAAGCTGAGTCCAGAACGCACCGAGTTTCAGCAGGTGGTGCTGCCTTTCACCGGCCTTCGGGACCCGCATGGCCTGTCGGTCGACAGTGGGGGCACGGTCTATGTCGGTGACACCCTGCACAATCGGATACTGGCATTGTTCGCGGGATCGACCACTCCGGTCGTACTGCCTTTCGACGGCCTCAGCTATCCGACCGGTGTGACAGCCGACAACAGCGGCACCGTCTACGTCAACGACGCCGGCAACAGGCGGGTCGTGGTACTTCCTGCCGGCTCGAAAACCCAAGTCACCCTTCCCTTTACGGATCTAAGCAATCCGACCGGGTTGTCGGTGGACAGCAGCCGCACCGTCTATGTCACCGACACGGCGAAGAACCGAGTGGTCGCACTGTACGCCGGTTCGAACGCACAGTTCGTTCTGCCCTTCACCGGCCTAAGCGATCCAACCGGTTTGGTGGTGGACGGCAGCGGAACAGTGATCGTCGCCGACGGCGGCAACAATCGGGTCCTGGCGTTGCCGGCCGGCGCGAAAACCCAAGTCACACTGCCCTTTACCGGACTCAAGCAACCCGGCGGTGTCACCGTGGACAGTGAGGGCGCGGTCTACGTCACCAACAAAGGCAACGGCCGGATACTCAAACTCCCGCCAGGCTCGTCGACGCAAGTCGAGCTGCACTTCACCGGCCTCGACAATCCCTGGGGTTTGGCGGTCGACAACATGGGCACTGTCTACGTCGGCGGCCGCAATGACCAGATTGTGGCGCTTCGGCAGAAGTAGGCAGGGCAGGGTTTTGCCCCGGCCCAGCCGGAGATGCCCTGAGGCGCGTACGGACACAACCACGCGACTGCGTTTGATGATGGTTGGCCGCAGCGCCCGGCTGCGACGCTCGTCGGGCACACGTACCGCCACGCCGCCGCAGTCTGGCAGCCGAACCGAAACCGGGGGTTGACACACACAGTTGATTTGTGCAACTGTAGCCAGTACCAATGTATTGGATTCAATACAGACGTATGATTCGGCGAAGCGTCGAGCCGGGCAGTTTCGCCGCGGGAGATCCATCGAAAGGGGTTGTGACGGTGACGTTGTGGGTGGTTCCTGAGGGCTTGGCGGGCGCGGCCGCCGCGGTCGAGGCGTTGAGCGCTCGGCTGGCGGCCGCGCATGCCGCTGGCGCACCGATGATTTCAGCGGTGGTGGCACCGGCGGCCGATCCGGTCTCGGTGGGCACCGCGGCCGGCTTAAGCGCATGCGGTATCGAGCACGTGGGCGTGGCCACCGAGGGAGTCGAAGAGCTGACCCGCTCCGGAGTCGGCCTGGGTGCCGCCGGGATCAGCTACGCCGCCGGCGATAGCGCAGCCGCACTGACCTACGGCCTGGCCGGCGGCGGAGCATGAGCGCACCGGTCTGGATGGCCTCACCCCCGGAGGTGCACTCCGCGCTGCTCAGCGCCGGACCCGGGCCCGCCCCGCTGCTCACCGCCGCCACCCAATGGTCCACCCTCAGCGCCGAATACGCCGCCGTCGCCGAAGAACTCAGCACCGTACTAGCCGCAACCCACACCCTTGCCTGGCACGGCCCCAGCGCCGAGATCTGCGCAGCCGCCTACGCACCGTATCTGGCCTGGCTAACCCAAGCCAGCACCGACAGCGCCGCCACCGCCACCGTCCACCACAGCGCCGCAACCGCCTACCTCAGCGCCCTGGCCGCCATGCCCACCCTGGGCGAACTGGCCGCCAACCACACCACCCACGCAATCCTGCTGGCCACCAACTTCTTCGGCATCAACACCATCCCCATCGCCCTCAACGAAACCGACTACGTGCGCATGTGGATCCAAGCCGCCACCACCATGAGCGCCTACGAAGCACTCTCGGCCACCGCACTGGCCACCACCCCCCACACCACCCCCGCACCCCTCATCATCAAACCCGGCAGCACCCTCACCACCACCACCGCCGCCCAAATATTGTCATCCACTCCATGGACGACCATTCTTTTGGAAATATTGACGCTGATACCCAGGATCATCATCGCTTTTATACTCAGCATAGCCGCACTTTTTATATTGATTCCCATTCTCATCGGAACAGCCATCCTCGCTTTGATCACATTACCGATTTTCGGGTTGATAGCGATCGTCGGTCTGCTGACTGGATCAGCTCTCACAGCCGAAATCGGTGCTATCGGCCTAGTAGTAGATGGACTTCTGCTAATCGCAGCAGCTTTGGGAATTGTCGCGTCGCCACTTCTTCCTATCTATGTCGTGGTCGCCCCCATCGTCGAAATCGTGGTACAAATCATCGGCAATCTGTCTGGGTTTTTCATGGGCTCGATCGTCGCAACTGCGGGCGGGTTATCTGCGCTTAGCTCAGGCTTCGTCCCGGGCGTAGCGACCGCGGTACCGACGGCAATCGGTGTGCCTGCAGCGTCAATGGCTGCCGCTCCCGCCATGGGCTTGGCTGCGGTTGCTCCGTTGGCGGGTATGGAAGTTGGTGCGGTGGCGCCGGCTTCGGGTGTGTCGGCGGTGGTTTCGCAGGCGCAGTTGGTATCGGCGGTGTCGGCGGGGTCTCAGGGTGCCGGCGCTTTGGGGTTTGCCGGCACGGTCGAACACGGTGCTGTGCAGCCTGGCGGATTAACCACCGTTGGAGATGTCGAGTTCGGCCACGACACGCAGGTGCCGATGTTGCCGGCCACTTGGCACCCGGATCTGGTTGGGACAGCTGCTGATAGCAGATTAGCCCTGAGTGCTCTGTGACGTATCGCGGCCACAAGGGCCGCACGAATTTAACAACACCGAATTGACAGGAGACATGTTGTGAGCTTGTTGGATGCCCACATTCCGCAGTTGGTAGCGTCGCAGACCGCATTTACCGCCAAAGCCGGGCTGATGCGTCACACCATCGGTTCGGCCGAGCAATCGGCGATGTCAGCACAAGCGTTTCATCAGGGCGAGTCCGCCGCGGCGTTTCAGGCCGCGCACGCACGGTTCGTCGAGGCCGCCAGCAAGGTCAACGCCCTGCTAGACATCGCGCAGGCCAATCTCGGTGACGCCGCCGGCACTTACGTGGCTGCCGACGCGGCCGCAGCGTCAAGCTACACCGGATTCTGAGCCGACCACCACTGCCCATTCCTGAAAGGAAATTTCTGATGTCACAAATCATGTACAACTACGCGGCGATGCTCGGCCACGCCGGAGACATGTCGGGATACGCCGGAACCCTGCAAGGCCTGGGCGCCGACATCGCAAGCGAACAATCCGCACTGTCCAACGCCTGGCAGGGCGACACCGGAATGACCTATCAGGGCTGGCAAGCCCAGTGGAATGACGCCATGCAAGACCTGGTGCGCGCCTACCACTCCATGGCCTCCACCCACGAGTCCAACACCCTAGCGATGAACGCCCGCGACATCGCCGAAGCCGCCAAATGGGGAGCCTAAACCCGCAACAAAACAACGCGTCCGACGCGGTGCACCGATCGTCAAATCACCTCGGCCAGACGCTCGAAAACCCCGCGGTATCAGAATTTCCGGTGCTGCGTGTTCGCCGATAAGGCGTCCACCAGCTGACATTCATGGAAAGGGTTGTGTTGGTGATGTTGTGGGTGGTTCCTGAAGGGTTGGCGGGTGCGGCTAGCGCCGTCGAGGCGTTGAGCGCTCGGCTAGCGGCCGCGCATGCCGCTGCCACACCAGCGATTTCCGCGGTAATACCACCGGCGGCCGACCCGGTCTCGTTGAGCACCGCAGCAGGCTTTAGCGCCGGCGGTATCGAACACCTGGGCCTGGCCACCCAAGGAGTCGAAGAACTGACCCGCTCCGGAGTCGGCCTCGGCACCGCCGGGGCCAGCTACGCCGCCGGCGATAGCGCAGCAGCACTGACCTACGGCCTAACAGGCGGTGCAATATGAGCGCACCCATCTGGATGGCCAGCCCACCAGAAGTGCACTCAGCACTCCTCAGCGCCGGCCCCGGACCCGCCTCGCTGCTCACCGCCGCCACCCAATGGTGGTCGCTTAGCGCCGAATACGCCGCCGTCGCCGAAGAACTCAGCACCGCGCTGGCCGGGATGGAAGCTGTTAGCTGGCACGGCATGAGCGCCGAGATCTGCGCGGCCGCCTACGCGCCGTATCTGGCCTGGCTCACCCAAGCCAGCGCCGACAGCGCCGCCACCGCCACCGTCCACCACAGCGCCGCAACGGCCTACCTCAGCGCCCTCGCGGCAATGCCGACCCTGGGCGAACTGGCCGCCAACCACACCACCCACGCAGTCTTGCTGGCCACCAACTTCTTCGGCATCAACACCATCCCCATCGCCCTCAACGAAGCCGACTACCTGCGCATGTGGATCCAAGCCGCCACCACCATGAGCGCCTACGAAGCACTCTCGGCCACCGCACTGGCCACCACCCCCCACACCACCCCCGCACCCCTCATCATCAAACCCGGCAGCACCATCGCCACCACCACCGCCCAAACCACCCTCACACCCTTCCCCTTGTGGGAGATCCTCGAATATATTGCCCGAGCTATCCTGACCGAGATTATCCTCATTGTCGGATTCTGGGGTTTTCTTCTCACCGTCTGGGTTGTGCCATTCCTTTTTGTCGCCGCTGCGATAGCATTGTGGGCAGGTAATGCCACTCTTGCGTATGATCTTGCTTTTGCAGCTACGTTTTGGTTGATCGCGATTCCGGTGTTCGGAATCTCGGGTGTGCTATTACCTATTGTTGCTCCCCTACATGTCATCGGGATCGTGATTGACTGGATCATCGGAAACTTGACTTTGATTGGTCCAGCGTTGGCGCCCTCAGCAGCTGCGGCATTGGCGTCGCCAAGTTCCGCTGTCGCTTCGAGCGCGGCCGCTCCTTTGATGGGTGTAGCTGCCGGCGCTCCGCTGGCGGCCACTCAAGTCGCTGCGGTGGAGCCGCTAGCCGGTATGCCGGCGTTGGCGTCGCAGGCGCAGCTGGTGTCGGCGGTGTCGGCGGGGCCTCAGGGTGTTGGCACCTTGGGGTTTGCTGGCACGGTTGAGCAGGGTGCTGGTGTGCACGCTGGCGGGTTGGCCACCGTGCGAGGTGCCGAGTTCGGTGACGGCGCGCAGCTGCCCATGTTGCCGGCCACCTGGCACCCGGATCCGGTTGGGACAGCCGCTGATAGCGGATTAGTCCTGGCTGCTCTGTGATGTATCGCGCCCACATGGTCGCAAGAATTTAACAAGATCGAGTAGACAGGAGATATGTTGTGAGCTTGTTGGATGCCCACATTCCGCAGTTGGTGGCGTCGCAGTCGGCGTTTGCCGCCAAGGCCGGGCTGATGCGTCACACCATCGGTTCGGCCGAGCAATCGGCGATGTCGGCGCAAGCGTTTCATCAGGGTGAGTCGGCCGCGGCGTTTCAGGCCGCGCACGCGAGGTTCGTCGAGGCCGCAGGCAAGGTCAACGCCCTGCTAGACATCGCGCAGGCCAATCTGGGCGATGCTGCCGGGACTTACGTGGCCGCCGACGCTGCCGCGGCGTCAAGCTACACCGGATTCTGAGTCGGTCACCACTACTCATTCTTGAAAGGAATTTGTGATGTCACAAATTATGTACAACTACGCGGCGATGTTGGGTCACGCCGGGGATATGTCGGGATACGCGGGAACGCTTCAGGGCCTGGGTGCCGACATCGCTAGCGAACAATCCGCGCTGTCCAATGCATGGCAGGGTGACACCGGAATGACTTATCAGGGTTGGCAGGCCCAATGGAATGACGCCATGCAAGACCTGGTGCGCGCCTACCACTCGATGGCCTCCACTCACGAGTCCAACACGTTGGCGATGAACGCGCGCGACATCGCCGAAGCCGCCAAATGGGGAGGGTGAACCCCTGAGAAGGCAACGCGTCGACGGTGGTCAGCCGGTTGTCAATCGCTTGGCCGGACGCTCGAAAAACCATGCGGTATGAGACTATTGCAATGGTGCATTGTCTTCCATGGAACGGGCAGTGCCTGACTTTCGCAGCAAGGGGTTGTGACGGTGACGTTGTGGGTGGTTCCTGAGGGCTTGGCGGGCGCGGCCGCCGCGGTCGAGGCGTTGAGCGCTCGGCTGGCGGCCGCGCATGCCGCTGCCGCACCGATGATTTCAGCGGTGGTGGCACCGGCGGCCGATCCGGTCTCGGTGGGCACCGCGGCCGGCTTAAGCGCATGCGGTATCGAGCACGTGGGCGTGGCCACCGAGGGAGTCGAAGAGCTGACCCGCTCCGGAGTCGGCCTGGGTGCCGCCGGGATCAGCTACGCCGCCGGCGATAGCGCAGCAGCACTGACCTACGGCCTGGCCGGCGGCGGAGCATGAGCGCACCGGTCTGGATGGCCTCACCCCCGGAGGTGCACTCCGCGCTGCTCAGCGCCGGACCCGGGCCCGCCCCGCTGATCGCAGCCGCCACCCAATGGTCGTCGCTTAGCGCCGAATACGCCGCCGTCGCCGAAGAACTCAGCACCGCGCTGGCCGGGATGGAAGCTGTTAGCTGGCACGGCATGAGCGCCGAGATCTGCGCGGCCGCCTACGCGCCGTATCTGGCCTGGCTGACCCAAGCCAGCGCCGACAGCGCCGCCACCGCCACCGTCCACCACAGCGCCGCAACGGCCTACCTCAGCGCCCTCGCGGCAATGCCGACCCTGGGCGAACTGGCCGCCAACCACACCACCCACGCAGTCTTGCTGGCCACCAACTTCTTCGGCATCAACACCATCCCCATCGCCCTCAACGAAGCCGACTACCTGCGCATGTGGATCCAAGCCGCCACCACCATGAGCGCCTACGAAGCACTCTCGGCCACCGCACTGGCCACCACCCCCCACACCACCCCCGCACCCCTCATCATCAAACCCGGCAGCACCATCGCCACCACCACCGCCCAAACCACCCTCACACCCTTCCCATGGCAACAAATCACCGAGCTTCTGGACTATGTAGGCCGGCTGCTATGGGAAGTACTTCCAACATTGCTGTCGGAACTCATTCCGCTCGGATTCGCGGTGCTTTGGCTGGCGTTAGATGTCTTGACTCTTAATGTAATTGGGCTGGTGCTCCAATTAATCGAAGATGCTCCCCTATTCATCCAGTTTGGTATAAATTGCTTGCTGGTCGCGTACTTCTTGGCCTACGGGTACTTCGGTGTCGTAGAGATCCTGCTCGAGTGGGTGATCGGGAATGTCTTGGGTGTCTCTCCCCTGTTAGCCGGGATGTTGGCTGGCGGTGTCGCTCCCCAGATGGCCGGCGTCCCGGGTGTGGGCCTGGCCACTGCGACCGCTCCATTGACGGCTATGGCTGCGGCAACCCCGGTGGCGGCCGCCGAAGTCGCTGCGGTGGAGCCGGTGGCGGGTATTTCGGCGGTGGTGCCCCAGTCACAGTTGGTGTCGGTGACGGCTGGCCACCAGGGTGCCGGGCCATTAGGATTTGCGGGCACCGCCGAACAAGGGGCCGGCGTGCAAGCTGGCGGTTTGGCCACCGTACGTGGTGCCGAGTTCGGTGATGGCGCGCAGCTGCCCATGTTGCCGGCCACCTGGCATCCGCAGCCGGCGGCGGCGGTTGGGGTGTAGCGGTCCCGGCTTTTTCATGCTGGTTGATCTAAAATTGCCGGCATTGATCGGAAACGACTTCCCGAACTGCTGTAATTCGTTTTGCTGAGGACCGAGTCGGTCGAACTGCTTAGGCCGCGCTTTGATGGCGGTAGTTTGATATCAATCGAATCTGCGATCGGAATAATCGTCATGGCCATCTTTCAGCAGAAGTTTCGGTTAATATACTCATCGATCTCCTCGATCAACCAATAGCCAAAAGTTATTGACTTACATCAGCTCACAGGCATTTGTCCGGGAATGAACAGTCCACATTCAGATAACACGATTAAAATCTCTACGTGATTGAAACATCCAAGACTCCCGTCAATGAAGTATCTGACACCGTAGCTCCTGCACCGACAATGGTCTCGCAAAAATCGGAGACCCCAAAGATTTTCAAAGCCGCGGCGTGGGTAACCGTTGTCGTCGGGACCCTAGTGGTCGTTGCCGCAATATTCTTTGCTGGCTTTGGGATGGCTGTCTATAGCGAACATGCCGGCGGCTCCCATCACCATCAGCGCGAATATCCCGCGATGGTGATGGAAATTCCGAACGGCGGCCACGGTGTGCCCAACCACGCGCAACCTTCACCCGCGCCTTCTCCCACGCCAGGCCGTTAGAATCGCTCAACCCGAATAGCCCAGTGCTCAGTGAGCACTGGGCTATCAAACCATTTCGACCCTTCGGCAAAGACATCAGTCACGCAACGGGACCCCGACGCAGTCGACGATCGCGCCGGTGTCGAACTCGACGTCGACGTGGTGAAGGGTCCACGCCGCATAGTCCTCCTGGTTCAACATCGACCATGCAAAAGGATTGACGCCACGACATGACGGCAGGCGACCGGGGTGCAGGTTGAGGAATGACCGGCACGGCCGACTGGAAAAGCACGGCGATTGTTGCCGTGCTGAACTTCTGGCAACAACGCACCGATACCGTGATGTCCGGTCGGATGCGGTCGAGCAGTTCGTGGCTCTGGATACCGTTGACATCAACAAGCTCGTAGGCATCGATGGCTTCGCCGGCGCAGGTCCGCCAGCCATTGATCGTGTTGAGAAGCGGCCGGGTCGAGGCGGGGGATGGGTGACGCCGCAAGTGTCGGTAGGCCACCGTTGGAGGAGTTCATACTCGAGGAATAACAAGCGCTGCAGCTGAGGAGGGGCTGTCTTGCGGATCCGTGCGCGAGTAAACAGTAATGTGCACCGTCCGCCGTAGTCTATTGTTCGCCAAGTGATTTCGACGCTGACGAGATGACTGACAATATCGCTCCCAACAATGAGCGCGATGTTGGCAGTTGCAGGCGGTTCCGAAATCTGACTCACCAATATAATTGCATTATGGCGTGTGTTTTTCGTCGAGCGCCCCAGGCCTCGTGACAGCCGGGGAGAGCACCCTATTCCTACGCTTATTGCAGGCGGGAATCCGTACACGATGACTCACTGAGAGTGATCAGGCGAGCAAATTTGTTGCTGCGTTCACAAACGGCACCACAGAGCATTTGCCGAGTGATTACAGCCAAGGTATGAGACAGATCCGGATTATCACTGCAGATTGAATGACAGTTTGTTGAAAGTCCTGGTTGACCTTGCCGCAGGGACTTACGACTGCCACAGCGGGGTCCTTGTGCCCTGGCCGGCTGCGCGCTTCGCCAGAGAGCATTTCCGTACGAGCCTCGCCCCGATAGCGCTTAACCGGCAAGGCTTCCGGATGGGAGCCACACGATGACCAAACCGATTCCGCCACTGGATCTTTCATGGCTGTTGCTGGAGTCGCCGGCCGGCACCACGCACGTCGGCGCCATGCTGCTGTTCAAAAAGCCTGCCGGTCGCGACCCCGTGGCCGAGCTGGTGCAGACCTATCGGGAGTACTCTCCGGCACCGCCGTTCAACTATGTGCCCGAACTTCTGGTTCGCGGTGCGCCCCATTTCAGGGAAGTTTCGGCCTGGGATCCGCACTACCACATCGGACACCTGTCGCTTCCTGCCGGCGCCTGCTACGACGACCTCCTGCGCCTGGTTGCCGATTTGCACGAGCCGCAACTCGACCGGCACCGGCCGCTATTCCGCTGCTGGGTGATCGATGGACTACCGGATGAGATGTTCGCGATCTACACCAAGACTCATCACTCGATCATCGACGGCGAATCGGGCCTGAAGCGGCTCTACGCAGGCCTGAGTACCTCCGATCGCTCCCCCATCCTTGAGCCCGCGTTCGCGCTGGGCGCGCCGGCAGCGCAACCGCACTCGTCGACTGGACTCAACCACAAGGTTGCCGGTTCGATTCGAGGCGCAGTCACCGAACTCGTGGCACTCAACCAGGTCGCGGTCGGTGCGTTACGTAAGGTGCTCGCCGGTCTGCTCGGCTCGCATCTCGAGGGCAACCTGCCGTTCGTGGCGCAGCATGCTCCCACCAACGCTCCACTCGAAATGGGGCGGCGATTCGCCACACTCACGTTGCCGCTCGCCGAAATGCGTGCGGTCGGCCACCACTTCGGCGCCACCCTCAACGACGTCGCGGCCAGCGTCATCGACGGCGGTCTGCATGCTTACCTGCGCGAGACCGACCGCGCGTTCGGGCACCCGTTCATCGCGATGTGCCCGGTGTCGCTGCGGAGCGATGACGACACCGCGATCGGCACCCGGGTGTCGGCGATGTTCGTGCGACTCGGCGAGCCGCGAGCGAGCATGCCGGAACGCATCCGCGAGGTGGTGGATTCGGTCGCCACCGCCAAGAAGGAACTCGCCGCCATGTCCAAGGAGGCCGCGATGACCTACGCGGTCGGACTCGTCGCGCTGGCGGGCCTTGGCGCGTCCACACATCTGGATCGCATCGGCCATCCGGCATGCAATCTCGTCATCTCCAACGTCGCAGGCGTCAAGGAAACCCGGTACCTCAACGGAGCCCGCCTGCTGGGCATCTACCCGGTCTCGGCGCTCGCCGCCTCGATCGGGCTCAATGTCACCATGGCGTCCTACCACGACAGTATGGATTTCGGCTTCATCGCCAACGCTGCGGCGATCGACGACCCCACGCGCCTCGCCCGCCTGACGCTGCAGGCCTACCAGGAGCTGAAGGACGCCGCGGCAACACGGTCCACGCGACCGAGCCGCGCATCTTCCTGAAGCCGGCACGCTAACGTCTCAGCCACACCCGGGTCGGCGAAACTCGTTGCCACATAAGGCGATTACAACACCGCACACTCGGCCGGCACCTCGGATTCGACAGCCCGCGATTGCCGCAGCTAGTCGGCCGGCGTAAACCGGACCACGGCCCAATTCAGGCGTTCGGCCGCCTCGGCAAACTCTTCAAGGGTGGGTATGCGCTTGTCGCGGAACTTCAACCCGATGATCAGTTGCGCGCGCCGCAACCCATAGGACTCGGCGCAGCGGTGCACCATCTCGGCGACGGTCGCGCGATCTTCGATGAGTTCGCCACGCATGGTCATCGGCATGCCGTCGTGGTGGATCTCGGCCGTGGCACCGTCGCGAAAGTTGTTCTTCCATCGCATACGGGTGAGGACGAAAAGACCGTCGTCCGACCAATGGGCGCTTATCGGTATCGAATACTGACGACCAGTCTTGCGCCCGGTGAAGCTCAACACCATGAAATGCTTACCCGCCGAGCCCCCGAAAGGGGTGCGCAGCAACAGGTTTACCAGCGGGCGAATGATAGTGAGCGCGCGCTGCCCCCCGTCGCTGACACCTTCGACCGCATGCAATTGTTTTGACATGCTAGATGTTATATCAGCTAAGTTTCTTGCCCGCCACCCGAGGGCTTTCGCAGGCCTTCGCAGCCGCGCAGCTCACATCAGTCACCCGGCAGCGCGCGGCTTGGACCCTCGCTTGCCCCGGCGCGCCCGGCTGATCTCGAGAAGCCGCGTCACCCCGTCCTCGATGCCTGCCGCCAACGCCTCGATATCGGGCGCGGTGTCGTAGTCCGCCATGATGCCGAAGACGAAATTGTCGGCGTAGCTGACCATCGCCACGCCGGTGCGCAACTGCAAAGCGATCGGCGGGATCGGCAGCATTTCCAGCACCCGCCGCCCCATCAGCTTCTGTTCGCGTCGCGGGCCGGGAACGTTGGTCGCCAACCCCACCACCGCCCGCTGCGGCAGGTGGCTGAGCAACCGAATCGTCCACGCCGAGAACACAAATGGGATGTTCTTGGCCGCCGAAACCACGGCGTTGCCGCCTTCGCGTTGACCGCTGCCTTTCGCCCGGGTGAGTCGGCTGTGCACTAGCCGCAGCTGCTGCACCGGGTCCGGCTCATCGACCGGCAGCAACGGCAGCATCGCCGAGACCTGATTGTCGGCCCGGTTGAACTGGTTCGCTCCGCGCACCGACACCGGGACAAGGGTGCGCAGCGAGTCGCGGCCGGGGTGTTCCCCCCGCGCAAGCATCAGCCTGCGGTAGCTGTCGGTGATCGCCGCCAGCGCAACGTCGTTGAGCGTCACACCAAACGCCTGGGCAACTTCGCGCACGTCAGCCAACCGGACCCGGGCCGCATGGTAGCGCCGCATCGCGGTGACCCGTCCGTGCAACGACGAATCCGGCGCCGGACTGAGCAGACTGCCCGCCAGTTCGGCCGCGCCCACCGCGACATGCTCGACGACGCTCGCGGCGCCCAATGTACTGCGCACCATCCCGCTCACCCAGCTCAACGGGTTGAGGCTGATCTTCGGCAGGCCAAGCCCATGCCGATCGGGTTCCTTCGCGGCCCGGATATCGGTGGCGAAAGAGTCGCTGCCGCCCCCGTTACTGCCACCGTCGTTGAACCGCGCCAACATCTGCGCGGTCGCGATGCCGTCGGCCATGCAGTGGTGCAGCTTGGTCAGCACCGCCCAGCGGTCATCGCTGAGCCCCTCGATCATGAAGCAGTCCCATAGCGGGCGCTCGCGGTCAAGCCGGCGCTCCATCACGGTGGCGATCATTTCGAACAGTTCGGCGTCCCCGCCGGGGTGCGGCAAGGCGAGGCGATGCAGGTGCCGCGAAATGTCGAAATGTGGGTCATCCACCCACTCGGGTGGACCGAGATCCAGCGGGTGCGTCCGCAGGATCTGCCTGAACCGCGGAATCACCGAAGCCCGCTCGACCAGACCCGAGACGAACTCTTCGAATGCCGGGACAGGCCCTTCGATGATCGACAAACCGCCGATCGCCAGGCTCACATGTGGATCGGAGTCTTCGACCTCGAGAAAAGCGGCATCCAGGGCGGTCAAATGCTCCATCCCGCTACTGTCCGCCGTTGCGCGCTCTCCGATCAGAGTCGGAAGTCCTCACCTTGAGGGCCAAACGAAAGCAGCACAGCCGCACAACGAGTCCTATCGTCAGCACCATGACGTCCGGTGACGCCGATGAGTTCGTGCCCCGCGGCGACCTCACAGCCCTGCCCGACCTGCTGCACGGGCAGCACCGCGCGGGGCCGATGCGTGACCGCCGCCCGGTGTACGTCGACCTGCTGCCGCCGTGCAACGCCGGATGCCCGGCCGGGGAGAACATCCAGGCCTGGCTGGCCCTTGCCCGGGCCGGACGCCACGAGCAGGCGTGGCGCCAACTCGTCGCCGACAACCCGTTCGCGGCCGTCCACGGCCGGGTCTGCTATCACCCGTGCGAATCCGTCTGCAACAGAGCACGACTCGATGCCGCGGTCTCGGTGCACGCGGTGGAGCGGTTCCTCGGCGACACCGCACGCGACCAAGGCTGGCGGTTCGGGCCCGCACCGCAGCCAACCGGCAAGCGAGTGCTCGTCGTGGGTGCCGGTCCCAGCGGGCTGTCTGCCGCCTATCACCTGGCTCGCCTGGGCCACCACGTTGAAGTTCGCGACGCCGGCGCGGAGCCGGGCGGGATGATGCGTTACGGCATCCCGAGCTATCGGCTGCCCCGCGACGTGCTGGATGCCGAAATCGAACGTATCGCCGCGCTGGGCGTGCAGCTGGTCTGCGGGCATCGCGTCGACGACCTCGCCGCTGAGCGTCAAGCCGGGAACTTCGATGCGGCATTCGTCGCGGTGGGCGCGCATCTGGCCAAGCGCGTCGACATCCCGGCTCGGGACGCGGGCCCCATGATCGACGCGGTGTCGTTCCTGCGTGCGGTCGCCGCCGGCGAGAAACCCGACCTCGGCCACCGCGTGGCCGTGTACGGTGGCGGCGACACCGCCATGGACGCCGCCCGTGTCGCCCGCCGCCTCGGCGCCGAGGACACCGTGATCATCTACCGGCGCACCGCGGCCCAGATGCCCGCTCACGAACACGAAGTCCACGAAGCCGAACGCGAAGGCGTGCGGATCAATTGGCTGCGCACCATCACCGCCTTCGACCACACCGAGCTCCGGGTTGAGCTGATGGAGCTCGACGAATCCGGACGTCCCCGCCCGACCGGGAGATTCGAGACCCTGGCCGCCGACTCGGTCATCATGGCGCTCGGGCAGGAAACCGAATCGGCGTTCATGCGCAGCCTTCCCGGAGTCGAGTTCGACCGCGACGGCAGCGTGCGGGTCTCACCGACGCTGATGACCGGTTGCCCTGGGGTGTTCGCCGGCGGCGACATGGTGCCGTGCGAACGCACCGTGACCGTCGGTGTCGGACATGGCAAGAAGGCCGCCCACTACATCGACGCGTGGCTGCGCGGCGCCTCCGCTCAGCGCCCGGCAAAGCATCCGGTCGCCGGCTTCGACGCGCTGCACCTGTGGTACTTCGGCGACGCCGGCCAGCGTCGGCAGCCTGAACTTGCTCCGGCACAACGGATTACCGGGTTCGACGAAGTCATCGGCGGCCTCTCGGCGCGGGCTGCGACGTTCGAGGCCGGCCGCTGCCTGTCGTGCGGTAA
This sequence comes from Mycobacterium pseudokansasii, assembly GCF_900566075.1. Classification (NCBI taxonomy): domain Bacteria; kingdom Bacillati; phylum Actinomycetota; class Actinomycetes; order Mycobacteriales; family Mycobacteriaceae; genus Mycobacterium; species Mycobacterium pseudokansasii. The sequence continues at coordinate 3,864,510 of NZ_UPHU01000001.1, forward strand.
CTGCTTCGAGTGCGACGGCTGTCTGGGCGCCTGCCCGGAGGACGCGGTGATCAAGCTGGGCCGCGGTCACCGCTACCGCTTCGACTACCACCGGTGTACCGGTTGCGCCACCTGCTACGAGCAGTGTCCGGTGCACGCCATCGAGATGATGCCGGAGCCGCGATGACACGCATCACGGTGGATGGCAACGAGGCGGTGGCATCGGTGGCCTACCGGCTCAACGAAGTGTGCTGCATCTACCCGATCACGCCGTCCTCGCCCATGGCCGAGCTGGCCGACGCGTGGTCGAACCGGCGCCGGCCGAACGTGTGGGGCGCCGTGCCGACGGTGGTGGAGATGCAAAGCGAGGGCGGGGCGGCCGGCGCCCTGCACGGCGCCCTGCAGGGCGGAGCGCTGGCGACGACGTTCACCTCGTCGCAAGGCCTGTTATTGATGATCCCGAACATGTACAAGATCGCCGGCGAGCTCACCTCGGCGGTGCTCCATGTTGCCGCGCGATCCCTTGCCGCCCAGGGCCTTTCGATTTTCGGTGACCACCAGGACGTGATGGCGGTGCGCCAGACCGGCTTTGCACTGCTGTCGTCGGCGTCGGTGCAGGAGGCCCACGACCTGGCCCTGGTCGCGCAGGCGGCCGCCCTGCGCACCCGGGTGCCGTTCGTGCATTTTTTCGACGGCTTTCGCACCTCGCACGAGCTCAACACCGTCGAGGCGCTCACCGACGACGACCTACGGTCCCTGGTCCCGCAGGCATTGGTCCTGGCCCACCGCGACCGTGCTTTGTCTCCCGAACGGCCGTTCGTGCGCGGCACCGCGCAAAATCCCGACACCTACTTTCAGGCCCGCGAAACCGTCAACCCGTTTTACGCCCGGGTGCCGGAGGTGGTCGAGGACCTCATGGACGAGCTCGCCCAGCGCACCGGACGCCCGCTACACATCGTCGACTACACCGGGCACCCGCAGGCCGAGCGGGTCGTGGTGCTGATGGGTTCGGGCGCCCAGACCGCGGCCGAAACCGTGGCCGTTCTCAATGCGCGCGGCGAGCGGGTCGGGGTGGTGCAGATCCGTTTGTACCGACCGTTCCCGGCGCAAGCGGTCCTGACAGCGCTGCCACCCTCGGTCCGCGCCGTCGCGGTGCTGGACCGCACCAAGGAGCCCGGGTCCCACGGCGAGCCGCTGTATTTGGACGTCGTCGCCACCCTGGCCGAGGCCCACAGCCGCGGCGAACGATCGTCGCTGCCGCTGGTGTGCGGCGGACGCTACGGCCTGTCGTCGAAGGAATTCACCCCCGGCATGGTCGCCGGCGTTTTCGAGGAGCTGGCCCGCGAGCGGCCGCGCACCCGTTTCACCGTGGGTATCGACGACGACGTCAGCGGCACCAGCATCGGCTACGACCCGGGATTCGACATCGACTCCCCCGCAATCACCAGTGCCGTGTTCTTCGGCATCGGCTCCGACGGCACCGTCGGCGCCAACAAGAACACCATCAAGATCCTCGGCGCCCAGGACCACGTCTACGCCCAGGGCTACTTCGTCTATGACTCGAAAAAGTCCGGATCGCAAACTGTTTCGCATTTACGCTTCGGGCCGGAACCCATCAAAGCGCCATATCTGGTGCAGCGCGCGGCTTTTGTCGGCTGCCACCACCAACGGTTGCTGAACAAGGTCGACGTGCTGGGCCACGCTGCCCAGGGTGCGGCGCTGTTGCTCAACAGCTCCCGGACGCCCGAGCGGGTGTGGGATAGCCTGCCCGGCCCGGTGCAGCAGCAGATCATCGACAAACACATCCGGCTTTACGTCGTCGACGCCGCAGCCATCGCGCGTGAGGTGGGGCTGGCCGGCCGGATCAATATTGTGCTGCAGACCTGCTTTTTCGCGATCGCCGGTGTGCTGCCGGTGCAGACCGCGATCGCCGAGATCAAAGACAGCGTCGCCAAAACCTATGCCGGGCAAGGTGCGGACGTGGTCGGTCGCGAACTCGACGCCGTCGATCGAGCCCTCGCCGGCCTGCACCAGGTGCAGGTGCCCGACAACGCCACCTCCACCCGTGGACTCGACCCGCCGGTGCCTCCTGATGCCCCGGATTTCGTGCGAAGGGTGACCGCGGAGATGATTGCCGGGCGCGGCGACGCGTTACCGGTCAGCGCGCTTCCGGTCGACGGCAGCTATCCCAGCGGTACCGCGGCCTACGAGAAACGCAATATCTCCGACCTGGTCGCGGTGTGGGATCCCGACACCTGCATCCAGTGCGGCAACTGCGCATTCGTGTGCCCGCACAGCGTCATCCGGACCACGTTCTACCAGCAGGACCGCCTGCACGACGCGCCCGCCTCCTTCCGGTCGGCACCGCTGAATACCGTCGGCCTGCCCGATACCCGCTACACGCTGCAGGTGTATGCCGAGGACTGCACGGGATGCAACCTGTGTGTGCAAGCCTGCCCGGCCGTGGTTCCCGGGACGCCGATCACCAAGGCGATCAACCTGGCGCCGCGCGAACCGCTGGTTGCCGAGGCACGCCAGAACATCGCGTTCTTCGAAACCCTGCCGGTGCCAAACCGCTCGATGGTCGACTTCGGCACGGTGCGCGGCGCACAGTTCCTGCAGCCGCTGTTCGAATTCCCCGGCGCCTGCGCGGGATGCGGTGAAACGCCCTACCTCAAACTGCTGTCCCAGCTGTTCGGCGACCGGTTGATGATCGCCAATGCCACCGGATGCTCGTCGATCTACGGCGGCAACCTGCCCACCACACCCTGGACCACCAACGCCGCGGGCCGGGGCCCCGCCTGGTCCAATTCGCTGTTCGAAGACAACGCCGAATTCGGTCTGGGCATGCGCCTGGCGGCCGATACCCACCTGCATCAGGCCCGCCAGCGGCTGACCGAACAGCGCGACCGCCTGGGCGCCGACCTCGTCGACGCCATCCTGGCCGCCCCGCAACGGCGGGAATCAGAGTTGCACGCCCAACGCCAGCGGATCACCGAGCTAGCCAGCCGGCTGGATCGGCTGCCGCCCGGCATTGCAGACGAATTGCGCAGTGTGCTAGACCATCTCATCCGCCGCAGCGTGTGGATCGTCGGCGGCGACGGCTGGGCCTACGACATCGGCGCCGGCGGGCTCGACCACGTACTGGCCAGCGGGCACAACGTCAATGTGCTGGTGCTCGACACCGAGGTGTATTCCAACACCGGCGGGCAGATGTCGAAGAGCACGCCGCTGGGCGCGGTGGCCAAGTTCGCCGCCGGCGGCAAGACCGTTCCGCGCAAAGACTTGGCGCTGCAGGCCATTTCGTACGGCAACGTCTACGTGGCGCGCGTCGCGATGGGCGCCGACCCGCAGCAGACGTTGCTGGCGTTGCGGGAAGCCGAGGCCTACGACGGGCCGTCGCTGGTGATCGCCTACAGCCACTGCATCGCTCACGGCTTCGAGCTGCGGTATGGCCTGAAGCAGCAATACCGCGCGGTCGCCAGCGGGCACTGGCCGTTGATCCGCTTCAACCCCGTGCTACGCGCCAGCGGCAGACCGCCGTTTCTGCTGGATTCCCACCGCCCTCGGGTATCGCTGGCCGACTTTCGCAATCGTGAGCTGCGCTACCGCAGCCTGGCCAACTCCGATCCCGAGGAGGCCGAACGGCTGCTCGCGCTTGCCCAGGAGTCCATCGACCAACGCTGGGAGGTCTACGAGGACATGGCGTGCCAAGCGCCGCACCGATTTCCCTCCGACGCGCGACGGGAGCGCTGATGGACCTGTCTACCCGCTACCTCGGGCTGAGCCTGCGCAACCCGCTGCTGGCCTCGGCATCCCCACTGAGCCACACCGTCGACGGTGTCCGGCGGCTCGCCGACGCCGGTGTGGCGGCGGTGGTGCTGTACTCGCTGTTCGAAGAACAACTGCGCCGTGAAGCCGAGCACAACCAGCGGATGGCCTCCCAGGGCAGCGAAAGCTACGCCGAGTCGCTGAGCTACTTCCCCCCGCACAGCGGCGAGAGCGGTGGCGGCCAGCGGTATCTGCGTCTGGTCGAGCGCGCTGCGGCCACCGTCGACATCCCGGTCATCGCCAGCCTGAACGCGTCGACCCCCGGCAGCTGGGCACGCTACGCCGGGCGGATGCAGGACGCCGGTGCGGCTGCGATCGAGGTGAATATCTACTACCTTCCCGGCGATACCGGTGTCGACTGCAGTGCCGTGGAACGGCGTCATCTCGACGTGCTGGCCGCGGTCAAAAGCGCGACCACCGTGCCGGTGGCCGTCAAGCTCAGCCCCTATTTCAGCGCGACCGCCGACATGGTGCACCGCCTCGACGCCGCAGGTGCCGACGGGCTGGTGTTGTTCAACCGGTTTCTGCAACCCGACATCGACCCCGAGACGCTGAGCACCGTGCGCACGATCACGCTGTCGACGCCGACGGACACGCGCTTGCCGCTGACCTGGATCGCGTTGCTGCGCGGGCGGATACGCGCCTCGCTGGCCGCCAGCACGGGGGTCGAGCACGCCGCGGATGTGGCCAAGTACCTGCTCGCCGGGGCAGACGTGGTGCAGTCGGCGTCGGCGTTGCTGCGCCACGGTCCCGAGTACGCGGGCGTGCTGTTGCGGGGACTTTCGGACTGGATGAGCCGCAAGGGCTTTCAGACCCTCGATGAGGTACGCGGGCTGCTGGCGGCCCCCAGCGCCGAGGACTCCGCTTCCCGCGAGCGCGCCGACTACGTCTGGGCGCTGCGAAAAGCCAATTACGGACTGTACGAATCCTATTGAACACACGGAGGAAGGCACCATGAGCACGTTTACCTACATTCGCTACTTCGAAGAATTCGGCATCGAGGACGTGCCGCTCGTCGGCGGCAAGAACGCCTCGCTCGGCGAGATGTACCAGAAGCTGTCCGAGCAGGGTATCCGCGTCCCGCACGGGTTCGCCATCACCGCCCAGGCCTACAAACACATGCTGGACAGCGCCGGCGCCTGGGACGCGCTGCACGCCGAGCTCGACGACCTCGACCCCGACGACGTCACCGCACTGGCGCGCAAAGGTAAACGCGCCCGGGAAATCGTCTACGGCGCCGGGCTTCCCGACGACCTGGCGGCCGAGATCGTGGCCGCCTACCGCACGCTGCAGGAGGAGTACGGCGAGGAGGTCAGCCTGGCGGTGCGCAGCTCGGCGACCGCCGAGGACCTGCCGACGGCCAGCTTCGCCGGCCAGCAGGAAACCTTCCTCAACATCACCGGGTCGGAGAGTCTGCTCGACGCCTGCCGCCGCTGTTTCGCCAGCCTGTTCACCGACCGGGCCATCCACTATCGCATCGACCAGGGCTTCGACCAGTTCAAGGTGTCGCTGTCGATCGGCGTGATGAAGATGGTGCGCTCCGATCTGGCCTCCTCGGGGGTGATGTTCACCATCGACACCGAATCCGGGTTCAACGACGTCGTTTTCATCACCGGCGCCTACGGCCTGGGCGAGAACGTGGTCCAGGGTGCCGTCGACCCCGACGAGTTCTACGTCCACAAGCCGACCTACCAGGCCGGCCATCGTGCCGTGCTGCGCCGCCTGGTCGGCGACAAGGCGGTGAAAATGATCTTCGTCGAGGGCGGCACCAAGCACACCACCCGCAACATCCCCACCCCCAAGGCCGACCGTGCCCGGTTCTGCATCACCGACGAGGACGTTCTGGAGCTCGCCGGCTACGCCTGCACCATCGAGGGACATTACCGGCGCCCGATGGATATCGAGTGGGCCAAAGACGGTCTGGACGGCAAGCTCTACATCGTGCAGGCCCGGCCCGAGACGGCGGCCTCCCAACGCAGCCTGACGACCATAGAAACCTATGTGCTGGAAGGTAAAGGCGAGATCCTCACCGAGGGCCGCTCGGTCGGCGAGAAGGTCGCCACCGGTGTCGCGAAACGGATCGACAACCTCGAGCAGCTGTCGGCCTTCCGGCCCGGCCAGGTGCTGGTGGCCGACACCACCACGCCGGACTGGGAGCCGGTGATGAAGACGGCGGCCGCCGTCGTCACCAACCGCGGCGGGCGAACCTGCCACGCGGCCATCATCGCGCGCGAGCTGGGCATCCCGGCGGTGGTCGGTGCGGGCGATGCCACCACGAGCGTCCCGGATGGCCAGGTCGTCACCGTGTCGTGTGTGGAGGGCGACACCGGGCGGGTGTACCGCGGCGAGGTGGGCTTCCACGTCGACCGCACCGAGGTCGCCGACCTGGCGCGGCCGCGCACCCAGATCATGATCAACCTCGGCAACCCCGATCTGGCTTTCAAGACCTCGTTCTTGCCCAACGACGGTGTGGGGCTGGCCCGAATGGAGTTCATCGTCAGCGAATACATCAAGGTGCACCCGCTGGCGCTGCTGCATCCGGACAAGGTCGACGACCCCGATGCACGGCGGACGATCGAGCGGCTCACCCGCGGCTACGCCGACGGCAGCGAGTTCTTCGTCCAGCGGCTGTCGGAGGGAATCGGCACGATCGCGGCGGCCTTCTGGCCCAAGCCCGTGGTGGTGCGGATGTCGGACTTCAAGACCAACGAATACGCCAGCCTGATCGGCGGCAGCGGCTTCGAGCCGACCGAGAGCAACCCGATGATCGGCTTCCGCGGCGCGTCACGCTATGCGCACCCGGCCTATGCCGAGGGCTTCGCGCTGGAGTGCCGTGCGATGCAACGGGTGCGTGAGGAGATGGGCCTGACCAACGTCGTCATCATGCTGCCCTTCGTCCGCCGCGTCGCCGAGGCGGACCTGGTGCTAACGACGATGGCCGAACACGGGCTGCAGCGCGGCCGCAACGGGCTGCAGGTGTATGCGATGTGCGAGATCCCGAATAACGTCATCCTTCTCGACGAGTTCGCCAAGCGCTTCGACGGTTTCTCCATCGGCTCCAACGATTTGACTCAACTCACGCTCGGCGTGGATCGCGACAGCGAGATCGTGGCCTTCGACTACGACGAGCGCGACGAGGGAGTCAAGGAGATGATTCGCCTGGCCGTGGAAGGCTGCCGCCGCAACGGGATTCACTCGGGGCTGTGCGGGCAAGCGCCGTCGGATTACCCCGACATGGCCGAGTTCCTGGTCCGCATCGGTATCGACTCGATCAGCCTCAACCCCGATGTGGTGGTCAAGACCACCCGGCAGATCCTCGAGCTGGAGCAGCAGGTGGCGTCGCGGCCCTGAATTCGCGTGCATCGGCTCACGCCGAAATCCACACCACCGCGGAAAAGTGCGAGAGACGATGACGTCGATCTCGGCGGACGTCGATCTCGGCGGTGGCTGCGATGAGATCGTCACACGGACATCGCCGTCGGGTCATCCACCGATCGCGCTATGGGTGGGCATTTCGTCCCCGAAGTTGATGCCCATATCCCGCGCGGTCAGAATCGAGTCGCAGTCGAGCGGGACCGTCTTTTGCCGGTGGGTGGCCTCGGCGAGTGGCACGTAATCGACGGTCGGCGGATTCAGCGCCACCATGACGCCGCTGTGCCCCTCGTCGAGAGCCCGCACGGCCGCGGCGCCGAAGCGCAGACCGAGCAAGCGGTCGAACGAGGTCGGCGAGCCGCCCCGCAGCAAGTGGCCGAGCACCACGGTGCGTGCCTCGCGTCCGGTCATCCGTTCGAGCTCGGCGGCCACTTTGGCGCCGATGCCGCCAAGACGCTCCGCCTGCCCCACCGACTTGCCCACGATCGACACCTCGCCGCCGACCGGCCGGGCGCCCTCGGCGACACAGACGATGGAGAACTTCGCGCCGTGCCGTTCGCGGTCCCGGATCACCGCCGCCACCGGGTCGAGACTGAATGGGATCTCCGGGATGAGGATCGCGTGCACTCCCGACGCCATGCCGGCGTTCAGGGCGATCCAGCCGGCGTAGCGGCCCATCACCTCCACCACGATGATGCGGCCGTGCGATGTCGCGGTGGTGAACAGCCGGTCGATGCACTCCGAGGCGAAGTCGACGGCGCTGTCGAAGCCGAATGTCGAGGTCGTCTTGTCCAGGTCGTTGTCGATCGTCTTGGGCACCCCGACCAGCCGAAGTCCGGCGTTGTGCAAGTGCTGGCCTATCGCCATCGATCCGTCGCCGCCGACCAGGATCAGTGCATCGATTCCGTGTTCCTCGAAGCGGCCCAACAGTTCTTTGGTGCGGTCCATCTCGATCCAGGTGCCGTCGCTTTGTTGCACCGGATAGGCGGTGGGGTTGCCGCGATTGGTGGTACCGATGATGGTGCCGCCCTGGTGGATGATGCCGCGGACGCGGTCGCGGGTGAGTTCTATCAACCCGCCGTCGGGATAGGCGTCGGGCAACAACAACCCGTTGAGGCCGTCGCGGATCCCGACGACTTCCCAGTCGCGATTACGCGCGGCCAGGGTGGCCGCGTGAATGACGGCATTGAGCCCGGGCGCATCACCGCCGCCGGTGCTGAGCGCAATCCGCGTTATCGAAGATCTCACGAGGCGCACCTTACGCCAGAGAAGCTCTGGGGCGTGAGGTTCAAAACGGGTGAATACCGGGGTAAGTCATCGCGCGCCAGCCAGAGGGCTGCTCATAGCAGCTCGTGGCGCGACTGGGAAAGAAATACGCGGATGCCGATATTGCCGTCATGGATCAACCACGGTCTGATGCGATAGGTCCGCGCGCCGCTGGCATGCATCGGATCGCCGTCGGCAATCGCCTGAGCCTCGCTCACCGAACCCGCGCGGTAGATCAGCATGCCGTCGCCTTCGAAGTATTCGCCGTCGTCGGTCCATAGTGGGCCCGCAGCGAAAAGCACTCCGCGGTCTTCCAACTCGCGCAGGTAGGCGAAGTGATCCTGGAGGTGTTGCTGCACGGCATCTGTACCGCGTGCCGCCGTCGAGGTGACGACGTACAGCGTCAACCCGACCGGGTCGCCCGAATCTTCGATGACTTTCGGCGCTTGGATCCGGTCCGTCACGATCCACTCCTTGTTGCCGACGCGTTGTGCTTCGCAATTCTGCGTCACAGCGCCGCATCCGAGGTGGCACTTCGACGATATTGGTCGACCGATGCAGCACCGCCGACTTCTCCCGGGCGCTATCGACCGCCCGAACCTGCGCCGCATGCCTACACTGCAACCGATGTCACAGGAGGAAACCGTGAACCTGATCGTGCACAGCCATGCCCTCCCATTGTGCAGCCGGCCCGAACCGGCGGTGGGACATGATCGTTGGCCGACGATCCGGCGCGCGGATATCACCGGCTTCAGGGAGCAGTTGTGAATCCATTGCCACCGATCACCGGGCCGAAGAAGCGGGTCGGCGTGCTCAACAGCGTGATGAGCTACGTCGACGCCGGAGAGGGCGATCCGATCGTCTTCCTCCACGGAAACCCAACCTCCTCCTACTTGTGGCGAAACGTCATGTCGCACGTCAGCGATCTTGCTCGATGCCTGGCCCCGGACCTGATAGGGATGGGGACCTCTGCGAAATCGCCAACCTTCTCCTATCGGTTCGCCGACCACGCCAGGTACCTCGATGCGTGGTTCGAGAACGTCGGGGTTGCCGAGCGCGTGGTGCTGGTGGTCCACGACTGGGGCTCGGCGCTGGGGTTCTACCGGGCGCTGCGCTATCCCGAACAGATTGCCGGCATCGCCTACATGGAGGCCCTTGTCCAGCCACGGCCCTGGGCAGGATTCACCGACCTCGAGCCGTTCTTCCGCGCGCTACGCTCCGAGCGGGGAGAGCAGATGGCATTGGACCGGAACGCTTTCGTGGAGCAGGTGCTGCCCGGCGGCGTACTGCGCCAACTGAGCACCGAGGAAATGGCCACCTACCGCGAGCCCTATCCCACGCCGTACAGCCGTATTCCTACGCTGCTGTGGGGTCGCGAGATCCCGATCGAGGGTGAGCCGGCCGATGTCCACAGGCTGGTGCTGGAGTACTCAGATTTCCTGTCTCACAGCGACATCCCGAAACTGCTCATCGTCGCAGACCCTGGCACCATCCTCCAGGAAGGCGGCAGCGAACTGGAATTCGCCCGTACCTGGCGCAACCAGCGGGAAATCAAGGTGGCTGGCCGGCACTTCATCCAAGAGGACTCACCGGAGGCCATCGGCGTAGCCCTGCGCGACTTCGTCCTGGACCTATCCGCACGCCGCTGACCGGCGGCCCCGGGACATTGCATCGACGGAACAGGCTTTGCCCCACGGATTTTCACTGCCGACGGGGCGGCAGCACCGCCAGCCACTGATCCGACAACAGTTCGAGCAGTTGGCCATCCGGATCGCGAATCATCGCCGATTGCTCCGACACCGACCCGTCCACCACCGATCCGCCGAGGCTCTCGGCGCTGGCCACCACGTGAGGAAGGTCAGGCACGGAAAACGAGATATGGGTAAGCCCCACCTGGTCCATGACTCGGTGTGCTCCGGCGTGGACCCCGCGCCCCGCGTAGTCGAGAAGCTCCAGCACCAACCCATCGCGCACCAGATACGTCGCGTGCAGTCCGATCGGCTTCGGTAGCTGCAGAAGCCGGTCGGTGCCTTCGTCGGGCGTATCGAGTTCCCACCAGAACTCGAACCCGAGCAGGCCTTCATAGAAGCTGCGGGACCGCCGGCGATCGCTGACGCACAACCCGACATGGTTGAAAACGGCTCGGCTACCAGACATTACAACCTTCCATAGCGGGTCAGTGTCGATGCTCCCCCGCCCTCGATGACGACGGTGGCCCGCTCCAGGCAACCCCCGACGCCTTCCGCGGCGACCCACGACTGCACGCTCAGCACCATGCCCTCCTCGAGCATGACGTCGCAGCCACGCCCCAAACCGATGACCGGCGGTTCAGCACCCAGCCCCAGCCCGTGAGCCAACGGCACCGGCGACTCCCGATTACCGGCGTCCTCCCACGCTCGATACAGGCCAGCCCCGGTGTTGCCCGCTCGGCAGGCGGCCAGTAGCGCGTCCATGCCGACGGCACACCGCGACGCCAGATCCGCCCGCCCTGCCGGAGCCGACTCCCCCGCCACTCGGGTACGTGCCACGCCGGCCTCATACCCGGCGTACAACGCGCCCGGCGCCAGCACCACCAGCTCGCCGTCCCCGATAGGACGCTCCGACGCCAGATGCCGAAACCACACCGGCCCACGCGAAGGCGTCGCAAAGCAAACACTCTCCGACGGCGCGGTCGGCGCGCCCAGCCGCGCCACCTGCTGGTAGTACACCCCGAGCAGGTCACGCTCGGTAATGCCAGGCCGCAAAGCGTCTTCCATGGCGCCTAACGCCGACTCCGAAATGGCCGCCGCCACTTCGAGACAGGTGATCTCCTCGGCCATCTTGATCCGGCGCGCGGCCGCCAGTATCGAATCGGCATCGACCGGTTCGGCTGAGCCGGTCAGCTGAGAAATCAAACCGGCAAACATCGGTGTCACTCCATCGATACCCACCCGGCGCGACCGACTCACGCCGGGAATCGAAGCCAACGATTCCATCAGATTGGCCGGATTCCAGCTCAACCCATACAGGTCCTGACGCGTGATCTCCGGCGGTACCCCCTCGTCCCAGGTCGACAGCAGGTGCACCCGCGCGGTCGACCGCACCACCACCGCTGCCGGCGCGAACGGCAGCACCCCGGCGCGGCCGAGGAGCCGCGCCCCGGACACGTAGTGCACGTTGCCGGCACCGCCAAGCAGTAGTGTGTCCACATCGTGGGTTTCCATGGCGGAGAAGACTTTTTCGCGGCGCTGAGCCCGCAGCCAGCCGAAGTCGACCCGTGCGTCGTCCTCGAGGCTCATCATTCCGATGCGCACCCCACGATCCCGCGGAACGGGGCTCATGCGGCAAACCCATAAGGGTCGTAGGTGGCGCCGCTGAGCTTGATCCATCCGGTATCGGTCACGGCCACAATGTCTTCGGAGCGATAACCGGCAGCACCGTCCTCCCAGATCACCGGCTCCAACACCACGACCATGCCCGGCCGCATAACCAGCTGCGCGTCGAAATCCGCGCCGAAATCCGTTCCGATCAAGGGCATCTCGGCGCTATCGGTGCCCACGCCGTGAGCGAGATAGAAATGCTCGATCCACGGCCGGACACCGTCGTTGGCCTCGATGGCAACCTCGCCCAGCCGCAAGCCGGACAACCCCGGCCCAAGGACCTCCAGACACGCGTCGACGACCGCCCGCCAACGACGAAACTGTCCGAGCTGCCTGGCATTCGGGCCGGTGCCCACAATCCAGGTGCGGCCGTAGTCGGACGCGTACCCCTGCCACATGACGCCGGCGTCCACCCAGATGACATCGCCATGGCGCAGGAACCGGTCGGTGGTGACGGTCGGGTAGGCCAGATCCCCGTGCAGCGTCCACGGTCCCTGTTCGCGACTCGGGGCCATCACCTGCCAGATCGGATCGATCCCGCCCGCCGACGCACCTAGCTCGAACACTCGGCGAAGAAACACCGCACTCAAATCGGTCTGCCGGACACCGGGTCGCAACAGGCGCATCGCATCGACCATTGCCAGCTCGTTGAGCCGCTGCGCCTGCCTGATACAGGCAATCTCATCACCGGTCTTCACCAGCTTGGCCGCGCCCAGGACCCCGGACGCATCCACCCAATCGATGCCGGTAACGCAGCGCAGCATCGGATGAGAAAGATGATCGACACCTACCCGAGCGCCGGGAACGAAGTGCTCGCCCAGCGCCGCGGCGAGCCCTGCCATCGCGTCGTCGAGATCCGGGAACAACGGCCCATGCAGCTGCACCTCTGCCGGCACGCCGTCGTCGAACACGGTGTACAGGTGCGGCGCCGACTCCCCGGCAACCACGACCGCCAGCGCGCGGAACAGCGCGGCCCGGTCACCGGCGACGGCCGGCATCGCAGCACCGGTCGCATACGTCACCGCACTGGAGCCCAGCAACACCAGCCCGTCAAGACCGCCGGCCGCAATTTCGGCCTGCAACCGCGCATATCGCTGCCGTCGCATCCGGGCCAGGTCGGGCGTGCCCGGGATCGCCACTCCGCCGATGGTGGCTCCCGCCGACCAATCCTCGATGTCGCTACCTCCGCATCCTCAAATGCGTAATAATGCAAAGATAGCCTAATAAGCCGACGAGGCAACAACGAACTTGCGAGGAAAGGCTTTTCGATGGTCACCCGCCCCGGCGTCAGCCCAGACGCGATAGTCGATTTCGACCATCATTCCGACGAGTTCAACCTCAACGAATTGGCCGTCAACGCCGAACTCCGACGGACCTGCCCGGTGGCGTGGAACCAAAACTACGGCGGATTCTGGTTTCTCACCAGCTACGACGCGGTCAGCCAGGCCGCCCGGGACGGCGATACCTTCGCCCACAAGTACCAACCGAACGCGCCCGACGGCATCGACTATCAGGGCGAGATGGGGGTGCCCCGTCCCGAAGGTCACCCGGCATTGGGCATCGGCGAGGTCGACGGCCCCTACCATCAGGCGTTACGTCACGCGCTGGCGCCGTTCTTCTCACCGGGCGCCGTGCAGAAGATGCGGCCGTTCATGGAGCAATCGGCGCATTGGTTTCTCGACCAGCGCATCGCCGACGGGCGTATGGACCTGGTCCTCGACTACGCCAGCCCGGTCCCGGCCATCTTGACCATGAGATTGATGGGTCTGCCGTATGACAATTGGCACCTGTATGCCAACCTTTTCCACTCCGTCATGGCCGTGCCGCAGGACAGTCCCGAGTACGCCAACGCGCTGGCCGCCGCGCCCGCCATGATGCACGACGTCCTGGAGTTCGCCGCCACCCGACGGGCCGACCCGCACGACGACCTGACCAGCTTTCTCATCCAGTTCGAATTCGACGGCCGGCGGCTGTCCGACGAACAGCTGCTGACCATCATCTGGAACCTCATCGCCGGCGGCGTCGACACCACCACCTCACAGACCGCGCTGACGCTGCTGCACCTGGGCACCCACCCGCAGCTGCGCCACCAGCTCATCGAAAAGCCCGACCTCTACCGCACTGCCACCGACGAATTCCTGCGCTACTTTTCGGTCAACCAGCAACTGAGCCGCACCGTCACCCGCGACGTGACCGTCGGGGGCCAACAGCTGCGGCGAAACGACCGCGTCGTCATCAGCTGGCTGGCCGCTAACCACGACGAGCACGAGTTCGACCGACCGGAGGCGATCGTCCTCGACCGAACCCCCAACCGCCACCTCGCCTTCGGCCTCGGACCGCACCGCTGCATCGGATCTCATCTGGCTCGCCTCATGGCCGAGGTGATGGTCAGGGCAGTCCTCGACCGCATCCCCGACTACCGGGTCGACCTCGACGGCGTGCACCAGTATCGGGGAAACCCGAGCATGACCGGACTGGGCAAGCTGCCGGTCGTCTTTACCCCCACACCGCTCCTGGGCACCCAACGCCCGTGGTAATCGCCTGCCCGCCAACGGGAGTCGGGCTGAAGCGGGAACCTTGGCGGTTACGCCGTCAAGGATGGGCCGCGTCGACCGCGCAACCTGCGCGCAGCGGCCAGGCAAGTTGACGCAGATAGCCTGCGGGCTCGCTGTCGTCGACGCCGTACTGCGCGGGCCAGCGGTCGGCCGGCAGGTACAGGGTCCCGAATAACGCATCCAGCGCCGGGAGTTCACCGGCATAGTTGCTGTTGTAGGCCTGCGGTTCACGGGCGTGGTGCCAATGGTGGTACTGAGGCGTGGCGATCACCCACCGCAGCGGGCCGAAGTTCACCCGGACGTTGGCGTGGATGAAGACCGCCTGCAAGGTGATCAGGACGAGGAACGCCCCCAGGCTGACCCTCCCGAAACCCAGGGCGTACAGCGGCAGCACCGCGACCGAACGGATGAAGGTCTCATCAAGCGGGTGAAGGTGATTCGCTGCCAGCCAATCCATTTCCCGGATGCTGTGATGCACGCGGTGGAACCGCCACAGCAGTGGCACTTCATGCGCCGCCCGGTGCCCGGCGTAGCCACCAACCATCGCGGTCGCCAACCCCCGCGACCAGCTGCACCCAGCCCGGACTTGCGGAAACCGAGTAGCGCACCGGCCCGGGCACGAAAACTCTTAGCACTCCGCCGATTACGACCACCGAGACGAGCAGCCCAAGCCGCAGCGCGGTTCCGTTTACCAGATAGTGCACCACGTCGGTTCGCCACCCGCGCCGCAACACTCGACGGGGATGCAACGCGAACAGCCGCTCCAGCGGAATGAAGATGATCGCCAGAATCGCCAACCCGAAAATGATGCCGCTGCGCACACTGAGCGCGGCCAACACCACCAGCGCCGTCACCACCGCCAGCACGACACCACCCAATCCGGCGTCCGATGCTCGCTGCGGGGCCGCGGTCGCGGTGGCCTGCGGCGGCGCCGCGCCGGCGTAGCGCCCGATGCCGACGCGGCGGGAGTTGGCGAGTCGACCCCAACCGGCCAATACCGCGCATGCCAGCGCGATCCCGATCAACCCGGGGACGAGGTTGCGGGTGGCCACCGCGATCGAGGTCATCACTATCCCCGATTGCACGGCCAATCCGGCCGGGTTCAACGACCGCTGCCCGCGAAGCAGCGGCACCGCCTGCCATCCCACCATCAGCACCGCCATCAGCACCGGCACCATTGCCAGACCCGCCCCGTGACCCGGCTGCGCCCGCACGAGACGCCCGACCATGCCCGCAGCCTGCAACAGCATGACCAACTCGACACCATGCAGCACGAGCAATCCGGTCGCCAGGCGGCCCCGTCGCGGCGGGGAGGTTGCCGGCCCCGATGGTGGCACCCACGTGCCACCGTCAGGCGGCGGGGCCGACCCGCGAAGCCCGGCGAAGGGTTGCACGTCGCTCAGGATGCTCCGCGCGGCTGAGAACCAACTGAGATTTTCGGCCGCAGCCGGCTATAGAGTGAATCGCTGTCCGGCACGGCAGAAACACGAGGCCTTCCATGAGTGACATCACAGCGCGGCTGGTGGACATCGTCGGGAGCGCCAATGTGCTCACCGGCGACGCAATTCCCGACGACTATTCCCACGACGAGGAGTTGACGCAGCCGCCGCAGAGGCCGGCCTACGTCGTCAAACCGGCCACCGCAGAAGAGGTTTCGCGACTGCTGACGGCCGCCTCCGACCATCGAACCCCGGTGACGGCACGCGGGTCCGGGTGCGGCTTGTCGGGGGCCGCGCGGCCGTGCGAGGACGGCCTGCTGATCTCGTTCGAACGAATGAATCGGGTACTGGAGATAGACACCGCTAACCAGGTCGCCGTCGTCCAGCCCGGGCTGACGCTGACCGAACTGGACGCCGCGACCGTCGATTCCGGGCTGGGGTACATGGTTCATCCAGGTGAGCTGTCGTCGAGCGTCGGCGGCAACGTCGGCACGAACGCCGGCGGTATGCGCGCGGTCAAGTACGGCATAGCCCGCCATAACGTGCTGGGGCTGCAGGCAGTGCTGCCGACCGGCGAGATCATCCGAACCGGCGGCAAGATCGCCAAGGTGTCCTCCGGCTACGACCTGACCCAGCTCATCGTCGGCTCGGAAGGCACCCTGGCCCTGGCCACCGAGGTGATCGTCAAGCTGCATCCACGTCTGGACCACAGCGCCAGCGTGCTGGCCCCGTTCGCCGACTTCGATCAAGTCATGGCGGCGGTGCCCAAGATCGTCGCCAGCGGGCTGGCACCGTACATCTTGGAATATATCGACAACCTGACGATGGCCGCGCTCGTGCACACCCAGAACCTGGAGCTGGGCATTCCGGATCAGGTCCGCGACAGCTGTCAAGCGTATCTTCTTGTGGCAGTAGAGAATCGCACCGCAGATCGGCTACTCGAGGATGTCGAGACGGCCGGCGAGATGCTGGCCGAAATGGGAGCCATCGACGCCTACGTACTGGAAGGAAGCTCGGCGCGCAAGCTGATCGAGGCGCGCGAGAAGGCGTTTTGGGCGGCAAAAGCCGCGGGTGCCGACGACATCATCGACACCGTCGTGCCGCGCGCGTCGATGCCGAAGTTCCTCAGCGCCGCACGCGCTCAGGCGGCGGCCGCGGGCGGCGCCGCGATCGGTTGCGGCCACGCCGGCGACGGCAATGTGCACCTGGCCATCATCTGTAAGGAGCCGGCGAAGAAGAAGCAGCTGATGACCGACATCTTGGCACTGGCAATGGAATTGGGCGGCGCGATCTCCGGCGAGCACGGCCTGGGTCACGCCAAGACTCCGTACTTCCTGCAGCTCGAAGACCCGGCCAAGATCGCGCTGATGCACCGAATCAAACAGAGCTTCGACCCGGCGGGGATCCTCAACCCCGGTATTCTGTTCCCGGCCGATATAACGTGAGCGGCCACACCTTGTTGGGCTCGCGGCCGCCGCAACGACTCATCGACCATGCGCCGCTGCCGTCCGGTCCATCGATCCATCTCGAGACGTCGAGAGGGTAGTCAGCGATGCGCTCAGGTAGGCCGCTGGCCGCGCTGGTAGCGGCGCTTGTCGGCGTGATGCTGAGCGGTGCGCCACCGGCGGCGCACGCCGATCAACCCGCGTTCGTCGTGAACCCCATCAGCCACGTCGACACGCTCATCGGCACCGGGACGGGTGGCGAAACGGTGGGTGAAATCAACAACTTCCCCGGGGCCACGGTGCCGTTCGGCATGGTGCAGTACTCGCCGGACACCACTGACACCTATGCCGGCTACGACCACGACAACGAGCGCTCGACCGGATTCAGCATGACCCACGCCTCGGTGGGCTGCGCTGCGTTCGGCGATATTTCGATGCTGCCGACCACCACCCCGATCGGCCCGCGGCCCTGGGACGATTGGGAGGAGATCGCCCACGACGGCACCGAGGTGGGCGTGCCCGGCTACTACACGGTGCGCTTCCCCGTCACCGGGGTGACCGCGGAACTGACCGCCACCACGCGCACCGGTGTCGGCAGGTTCAGCTACCCGGCCAACAGTCAGCCTGCGCTGTTCCACGTGCGTTCCGGCGGGTCGCTGGGGGGTAACGACGCCGCGACCATCCAGATCGGCCAGGACCACACCACGATCACCGGATCTGCGACGACCGGTGGATTCTGCGGCAAGAACAACACCTACACGGTGTACTTCGCCATGAAGTTCAGCCGGCCGTTCACCTCGTATGGCACCTGGGACGGCGATGCGGTCTATCCCGGTGCCGGCAGCGCGGATTCGATCCACAGCGGGGGGTACGTGGAGTTCCCGACCGGCTCGACACTCGAGGCGCGGACCGCGATTTCCTACGTCAGTGTCGACGGGGCGCGGGCCAACCTCGCGGCCGAGGGCGGACGGAGTTTCGACGAGGTGCGCGCCGCCGCATTAGCGCAGTGGAACGCCGCGCTGGCCCGCATCACGGTGGCCGGCACCGATAGCGCCGACCTGCAAACCTTCTATACCTCCCTGTATCGAACCCTGTTGCACCCCAACACGTTCAACGACGCCGACGGCCGCTATATCGGCTTCGACGGCAAGATCCACACCGTGGCCCGGGGGCACACCCAGTACGCCAACTTCTCCGACTGGGACACCTATCGGTGCTTGGCGGCCCTGCAAGCACTGCTGTTCCCGGCACAGGCCGGCGACATGGCCCAATCGCTGGTGAACGACGCCGAGCAAAGCGGATCGCTTCCCCGTTGGGCCCTGGCCAATTCCGCGACCGGCGAGATGACCGGAGACAACGTGGTGCCGCTCATCGTGAACCTCTACACCTTCGGGGCCAGAGACTTCGACGTCAAGACGGCGCTGCGCTACATGGTCAGCGGAGCCACCCAGGGCGGTGTCGGTCGGGGCGGCTACGTGGAGCGACCCGGAATTGCCACCTACCTGGAGCGCGGCTACGCACCCCAGACCGACGAGTTCCGAGCCGACCACAACATCGTCGGCGCCTCGATCACGCTGGAGTGGTCGGTCGACGACTTCGCCATCTCCCGGTTCGCCGATGCGCTCGGCGACACCGCGACCGCTGCCGAGTTCCAGAACCGGGCGCAGTACTGGCAGAACCTGTTCAATCCGGCCACCGGTTACCTCTCGCCCCGCAACGCCGACGGCACGTTCCCCCTCGGGCCCGGCTTCGTGGAGCCTCTCCGGGGCTTCGGCCAGGAAGGGTACGACGAGGGCAACGCCGAGCAATACCTGTGGTTGGTGCCGCACAATGTCGCGGGCCTGGTGGCCGCTCTCGGCGGCCGCCAGGCCGCGGCCGACCGGCTCGACCGCTTCCTGACTGAACTCAATGCGGGCCCCAACAGGCCGTTTATGTGGGCCGGCAACGAGCCGGACTTCGGGGTGCCGTGGCTGTACAACTACGTCGGTCAACCGTGGAAGACCCAGGAGGCGGTCAACCGGGTGCGCAGCGAACTATTCGGCCCCAGACCCGATGGCGAGCCGGGCAACGACGACCTCGGCGCGCAATCCAGCTGGTATGTCTGGGCCGCACTCGGCCTGTTCCCCAGCACCCCGGGAACGCCGGTCCTCACCGTGAACACACCGCTGTTCGATCGCGCTCAGGTATCGATTCCGGGCGGCAAGACCATCCGGATCTTCGCCCCGGGCGCGTCCGGACACAACGGCCTGAAGTACATCAACGGCCTCAGCGTCGACGGCCGGGCCACCGATCAGACATTTCTTCCGGAGTCGTTCATCCGTACCGGCGGCGACGTGACGTTCTCGCTCTCCGCAACCCCCACTATGGTCTGGGGCGCTGCGGAGGCCGCCGCGCCACCGTCGTTCGGCGCAGCAGCTCCGCCGTCGCAGCAGCGGTCGTGAGAGGCGATTCGCATGGTTGAGTCGCCGACCCCGACAGCGTCGGACCAGCTTGCACGGCCGGGTTACTCCCACCCGAAGTCGTAACGCGAGCGACACGCTCTAGCCTTGGCCTGTTCCCGAAGACGACGAAGGCCACCGATGAATGCCGATGACATCATGATCCAGCGCCGGCTGGCCGAGCTGCGAGTCGCGCCGTGGAGCTGCTGACCCTCGACCAGATCAATGCGGCGGCGGAGCTGCTGAAGCCGGTGGTGCGGCCGACCCCGGTCGTCGCGTCGCGGATACTCTCCGACTGCATGAGCCGACAGGTGTGGCTCAAATGCGAGAACCTGCAGCGCACTGGGTCGTTCAAGGCGCGTGGAGCTTACAACCGGATCGCCAATCTCAACGTCGAGGACCGGGCTCGTGGTGTGGTGGCGGCCAGCGCCGGTAACCATGCGCAGGGCGTCGCTTGGGCCGCGACCGAACTCGGGATCGCGTCGACGGTGTTCATGCCGGTCACCGTCGCGCTCCCGAAGCTGGCGGCCACCAAGGCTTATGGCGCACACGTTCACCTGATCGGCGACACGATCGATGACGCGCTGGTGGCGGCGCGCGAGTACGCGGAGCAGCACGACGCGGTGTTGATCCACCCGTTCGATCACCCCGACGTCATCGCCGGCCAGGCCACCGTCGGGCTGGAGATCCTGCAGCAGATCCCCGATGTCGCCACCATCGTGGTGCCTACCGGCGGCGGCGGCCTGGTAGCCGGAATCGCCACTGCGGCGCACTTTCTGGCGCCGCACGTCCGGGTCATCGGCGTGCAGGCCGCGAATGCGGCGGCCTGGCCGGCGTCGCTGGCGGCCAAGCATCCGGTGCGCTTGGAGTCGATGTCGACGATGGCCGACGGCATCGCCGTCGCCGCACCCGGGGCAATTCCTTTCGCCCATGTCCGGGCATTCGTCAACTCGATTCAGACGGTCAGCGAAGAGGCACTGTCGCGCGCGCTGTTGCTGTGCATAGAGCGGGTGAAACTCATCGTCGAACCGGCCGGGGCGGCAGCCGTGGCAGCGGTGATGACGTCGGCGCCCGAACCCGACGCGACCGGCCCCGTTTGCGCGGTCTTGTCCGGAGGCAACATCGACCCGCTGGTGCTGACCCACGTGGTCACCCACGGCCTGCGCGCAGCCGGCCGCTACCTCGCGATCAAAGTGACCATCCCGGACCGCCCCGGTGGGCTCAGCAGGCTGCTCGCCGTGGTCAGCGCGACCGGTGCCAGCGTGCTTGACGTGGTGCACGTCCGTACCGCACGCAAACTGGCGCTGGATGAAGTCGAGGTTCGGCTTACCCTCGAAACCCGCGGTGCAGCACACCGCGAGGAGGTGTTGGAGGCGCTGATCGGAGCCGGATTCGTCGTCTGCGTCGAGGACGCCTAGCCAGCGCGGCTCCTCCGTGGCGTCCGCGATGAGGACGAACGACTCTACTCCCGGCGCAAGAAACGAGAAAGACTCCGCGATAACCGACGTAAGCGGAGATTCGCCGTGGGTATTCGGAAGCGATAGGCGACTCCCGTGAGTCTCGTGGTCGAAGGAGCGGACAGGACATGACCAACGGCGATCCAACGGTGGTTCGGCACCCGAGCGGCGCATTGGTATCCACGCTGCCACAGGCCTTTCAGCAGACCGCAGCCCTCAAGCCGGACGCGGTGGCCATCCGCACGACCGGCGACGCCGTGGTCCTGACCTGGCGCCAGTACGCCGATCGGGTACGGAGGATCGCCTCCGGACTGGCCGCACTCGGCGTCCAACACGGGCACACAGTCGGTCTCATGCTGCGCAACCGCCCGGAGTTTCATTTGGCCGACACTGCCGCTATGCACCTGGGCGCGATCCCGTTCTCGATCTACAACACCTCGGCGCCGGACCAGATCCGGTACTTGTTCACCAATGCCGAGAACGCGGTCGTCTTCACCGAAAAAGACTTTCTGCCCGCTATCAGGGCGGCTGGCGCCGACCTCGCGCACCTGGTGGCCGTCGACGCCGATATCGACGGCTGCCACACCCTCGCAGATATCGAATCGCTAGGAGACAAAGCCGATTTCGACTTCGATTCGGTGTGGCGGTCGGTACGGCCGGACGATGTCGCAACACTGATCTACACATCGGGGACCACCGGCCCGCCCAAGGGCGTCGAGCTTACCCACGCCAATGTCATGGCCGAGTTCGCGGCCATCGTCGACCTCCTCGACCTGCGCCCAGACGATCGGATCACCTCATACCTGCCGCATGCACACATCGCCGACCGGGTGACCGGGCACTACGCCAACATGGTCCTGGGGGTGCCGATGACCGACGTCGCCGACCCCAGGGCGATCGCGCAGGCCCTGCCGGATGCTCGTCCCACGGTGTGGCTCGGGGTGCCGCGGGTGTGGCACAAGATCAAGGTCGGGATCGAGACGAAGCTCGACACGGAGGCGACCGGGCTCAAGCGGCGGTTGGCGCTGTGGGCCATCGACACCGGCGTACGCGCCGCCAGCCAGATGCTGGCCGGCAAATCCGTGTCCCCGTCACTTGCCCTGCGCCACAAGATCGCCGACCGTCTGGTGCTGGCCAAGGTGCGCGCCGCGCTCGGCCTGGACCACTTGCGCTGGGGAGTGACCGGGGCCGCCGCCATCCCGGTCGAAACGATCGAATTCTTCTGGGGCCTGGGCATTCCCGTCTACGAAGTGTGGGGCGAGTCGGAGTGTGTGGGCGGCGCCACCTCCAACCGGCCCGACGCGAACAAGGTCGGCTCGGTCGGAAGGGCGTTGCGCAACGTCGAGATCTCGCTGGCAGACGACGACGAACTGCTCATCCGTGGACCGATCGTGATGCGCGGCTACCGAAAGCAGCCCGAGAAGACCGCCGAAGCGATCGACGCCGACGGCTGGTTGCATACCGGCGACATCGGCACCATCGACGAACGTGGCTTCGTCACGATCGTCGACCGCAAGAAAGAGCTGATCGTCAACGAATCCGGAAAGAACCTCTCCCCCACCAACATCGAGATGGCCATCCAGGAGACGTCTCCGTTGATCGACCAGGTGGTAGCCATCGGTGATGCCCGGCCTTACGTGACAGCGCTCATTGTCCTCGAGAGCGAGGCTGCCGCCGCCCAGGCCGCCGCGCTCGGCATGGCCGACCACTCGGCCGCCGCCTTCGCGCAACGCCCCGAGGCCAGCGAGATGCTTGCCGCCGCCGTCCGCGAGGGGAACTCAAAGCTTTCCCGCGTCGAGCAGATCAAGCGGTTCGTCATCGTCGGGACCCCGTGGGAACCGGGCGGCGACGAACTGACCCCGACGATGAAGCTCAAGCGCAGGCCGATCGCCGAGAAGTATTCCGCCGAGATCGACAAGCTGTATGCGAAGACGCCCGGACCGGACATCGTCAACTTGGCTGACTAGCCCGTTGTCGAGCCGTTTGCTATTGGGCGATGTCGGTCCTGGTCAGCGACGTGACTGCCGACACCCCGGGGCGGGGTGCGCGTTATTCCAACCTGTCAGCGACGTGACTGCCGCAGCCTCGCGCTCCGCTCAACGCCGCACCTAGATCAGCACCCTCCCGGCACCCTCGGCTAAGGAATGGCAGTGAACGACAGTGAAATCGCCGGGTGGGATCCCGGCCTCACGAAGCGGGCAATGCGGGTGGCCCGGCCGATCGTCAAGCGGTATTACCGATCGGAAGTGCACGGTCTGGAGTTGTTACCGCCCGGAGGGGTGCTGGTGGTGTCGAATCATTCCGGCGGCTTTCTCCCGATGGACGAGGTGGTGTTCGCGGTCGACTATTACGGCGAGTTCGGCTACACCCGGCCCATCTACACCCTGACCCATGACATCATGCTGGTCGGCCCGACCGCCGATTCGTTGCGCCGCTTGGGGTATGTCCGCGCCACCCGCGCCAACGCCGCCGAAGCGCTGCGGGCCGGAGCCGTGGTCATCGACTTCCCGGGTGGTGACTACGACGCGTACCGGCCCACCTGGTCCCGCAACACCATCGACTCGGTGGCCGCATCGGCTACGCCCGCACGGCCATCGACGCCGCGGTTCCCATCGTTCCGATGGTTTCCGTTGGCGCGCAAGAGAACCAGCTGTTTCTGTCGCGCGGCACCCGGCTGGCGTGCGCCCTTCGGCTGGACCAGCTGCCGCATTCCAAGGTCCTGCCCATCACGTTCGGCTTCCCGTTCGGGCTGAGCATTGTGGTGCCGGTCAACCTGCCGCTGCCCACCAAGATCGTCATCCAAGTGCTGGCGCCGATCCACATCGCCGCGCAATTCGGCGCGCATCCCGACGCCGCGGAGGTCGACGCGTACGTGCGGCAGGTAATGCAAACGGGACTCGACGAGTTCGCCGCCAAGCGCCGTTTTCCGATCATCGGTTGACGCCGGTCAACCAGAACGCGACGATGCGCTGCTCGCAGATTCGCGGCCCCGTCGAACTGGAAATCGGGTGTCAAGACATCTTGTTTTTTGCGGCACCTCCAACATATTTGTGAAAGAAGCCGACAGCAATTTTGCGACCCGTCGAAATATCTCGCGGGCCAAAAACTCGGACGCTGCGAACTACCACCAAATCCGCCCCACACGTTGCCTTCCAGCGGAACAAAATCGCTTGGCATCGCGTTATGAAGAAATCAAGTTCAACTCATTCAAAGTTAGGACGACCTATGATACGGACACTTCTGGTCGGCGCGGCTATCGCGGCAGCCGGGATCGGTGCAGCTCCGCTGGCTAATGCAGGGTCTGACTCGTCACAGTGCGTGGCCAGCCAGGGTATGGTCAATATCCCGCGGAGCGACCCGCACTACCGCGCCGATCTCGACCTCAACCACAACGGCATCGCGTGTGAATTCGTAGCCGACTGGCCTTCGACGTCATAAGCCGGCGGGCCGCCGACGCCTGCGGTCATCACGGTACGGCCGCAGGCGATCTATTTCATCACTCTTCGTTGGCGCGCCGCCACAGAACATATTGTCGGGTGCCTTCCCGCAGTGACGTGGTGGGCTGCCATCCGAGTTCTTTCCTGGCCTTGGTGCCGTCAAGATAATTCTCGGTGTACAGGTTGCGCAGAGTTGCCAGTGTCAGGTACGGCATTTCCTCGGAGCGCCGCAACTTAGCGATGGTTTCTATCGCATAACACCACAGCCAGGCCATGGCGTAGGGCATGGTTATCCAATGCCGCCGTATTCCGCGCGCTTCGATCATGGCCTCGGTGAACTGCTTTAGCCTTACGGGTCTCCCGGCGACGTTGTACACCTGTCCGACCGCCTTGTCGTTGGTAGCCGCCAGGATAGCCAATTCAGCGACGTCGTATACATAAACAATCGAGTATCGCGGATTCGCCCGGCCCGGCCAGATCATGACGGGAAAAGAGGTCTGGTTGTAGACCCGATCACAGAAAAGCTTGTCACGCGGGCCATACGCCGTGCCTATCCTGATCATCGAGACCTGGATTTTGCCCTGTCGATGGTATTTCCAGCAGGCCCGCTCCGCGAGCAGCTTTGCGTAGTCGTAGTAGGTCAATGGTGTCTTCTGCACTATTGTCGGGGTTGATTCGTCGACCGGAATATCACCTTCTTGGCAGGCATCGCCGTATACCGCGCACGAACTGACATGAAGAAAACGTCGGACCCCGGCCGCAGCGCTGGCTCTCAGCATATTCTCCGTACCGTGCACCGTCGTTTTCTCGAACTCGTCCCATCTCCCCCACCCCGGAGTGACCTTTGCCGCCGCGTGAAAAACCGTTTCGATGCCTTGAACGATCGGCGGCAAGGTTTCGTAGTCGGTAATGTCGCCGACGACGACCTCCGCCTGAGTGGCCCGGAGATGAGTAAGATCGGATGTCTTTCGGGCTAGCGCACGAACCTCGTGACCCCTGGCCAGGAGACATTCGACGAGTGCGCTTCCGACCAGCCCGGTGCTTCCCGTAACGAGTGTCTTCATGATGCCTGCCCAAAAATATTGTCGGCGTTTTGCCGGCATTTGCGGCCTGGTATGGCGTGGTATAGAGAGACCCGACTCCGGCCCGGTCGTTAGCGTATTGCCAGGTGGTGCGAAATGTCAAGTTCAATTTCAATTCATCTGGGGCGTAACAACGGCGTGGATGACGCGAATTTATTTCGAGGCGGCCGCGCCCGGGAAAAAGACCGTCCTTGACCATTATGCGTAATCACAACTAGAATTCAGCACCGAGACCCGGTCGAGGGAGCGGTGATGGGCAGTGAATCGGATGGCTTCAAAAGACGATATGGGCCGTGGGCGCTCATTGCCGGCGCGTCGGTAGGGCTGGGTGCGGCTTTTGCCGCTGAGCTGGCACAAAGAGGCTTGAACCTGGTGTTGATTGCACGCAGGTCCGGTCCACTGGAGTCGCGGTCCACCGAACTCGAAGACAAATACGGTGTATCGGTGCAGACCATTTCGATGGATCTGGCCGCCCCGGACATGATGGAAACGATTATCAGAGAGACAAACCATCTCGACATCGGATTACTGGTATACGACACCGCTTACATGCTGATCGGTCCTTTCCTCGGCCATTCTGTCGAGAGTCATCTGCGGGCTATTGACGTAAATTGCCGCGGTCCGCTGATGCTGGCACATCACTTCGGACAGCAGATGAGCGCGCGGAAGCGAGGCGGGATCATATTGATGACGTCGCTTTCCGGCATGCAGGGCGCTCCCTGGCTGGCGAGTTACGGTGCCACCAAAGCCTTCAACATCGTTCTGGCCGAGGGATTGTGGTACGAACTGAAGCCGCACGGGGTCGACGTCATGGCCTGTTGCGCGGGCGCCATCGAGACACCTAACTACACCTCCAGCAACCCGGCGAGTCTGAGATTTTTCGCTCCTAAGCCGTTGACGGTGGACAAGGTCGCCCACGACGCCATCACTGCTCTGGGCAGTAGTCCGCTGCTCATTCCCGGAGGCGCCTACCGCGCCTCGCAGACGTTGTTGGAGCGGTTCGCATCGCGGAAACGTCGGATAAGCATCATGGGGAATTCCACCGAGAAGATGTATGGCGACAGGCGGGTGACGCTGAACTAACGGCTATGGACAAATTGGTGTACATACTCTGGGACTCGGACCGCCAGCGTCGTAGTCACCGCCAGCAAAATTTGCTGACCGCCGTCGCGCCCAAACTGCTGCAGACCGGAGCTCTCAAGCTCAGCATGTATATCGTTGACCAGGATGCGAACATACGGTCACCCGCACCCTTTTACGCTGGAGAGCGGATGTGTGCTGAGGTTGCCATCTGGCTGGACGATGCCGGCGAACATGCATCGTTCGATGAGATCTTCCGAAAAGCAGGCTTCCGGTTCGCCGGTTATCTGGTTGACGAGTCGATGTACACCGAATACGGCGGTAATCGCCATTCTGCTCCGAGAAATTGGCCGGACGGCAAACGTTCCCCCGGCATTGTCGCAGTGACTTTGATGGAACGGCCCAAGCGACTTTCCCGCGCGGAATGGATTCGGCGCTGGCACGGAACGCAGTCGCCGGTCTCCGAAGCAATGCAGCCCAGAGCCCGCTATGTGCGCAACCTGGTGATCAGGGCGGTTACACCGGATGCGCCGAGCTACGAGGGCATTGTTGAGGAAGCATGGCCGTCAACCAGGCACGTCACCAACTACTTCCTCTTCTACGGAGCCGGCAGGAACCCGTTCAAACTGGTGTTGAATATCATCAAGATGTTGCGCAGCGTGACTTCATTCTTGGATTTGCACCGCATCCGCACCACGATGACAAGCGAGTACATACTGAAGAGCTGAGTCACGCCGCATTCACCTGGGCGTAGGGACTTCGGCCCGCCTTCTTGAAGAAGCAGGTGTTGATTCCGAAATTACCTACCGCGACCCCTAATCTGGATCCGATACGCAGGTAGTCCGGAGGCACTTGCATGACCCGCAAAATCTCGTGGTGAGATCGCACCTGGTTTGCGGTCGAATTCGTACGCCCTCATTGGTTATGGTCGCGGCCCATGCTGTTATGATCCCCGGCAACGACGAAGCCTCAACCGTTGTGACACTCAGGTCATCGGCGGAGCGTTCGAAATAGACCAAACCCGCTTCTTTGACTTCGAGACTTCGAGGCAATACGGTGAGACCGATGACGTCGTGAAGACCGTATGATTCAAGTAGCTGCCCCACCGCGCTGAGAAAATCGGGATTCTGGCTGAGTTTTTGGGCGGATGAAACCGCTACGGGATCGGTGCAATACTCCAATGGATGGAATTGCGCCGTTTCGGGTTGCCACTTCCACCGAACCGCAACTGCCTCAGGGATCACGGCTTCGGGCCGTGCCACGAGTGCGGGACGACCGTCATCCAGCACCGCTGGCCTCTCGACAATTGCCGTGTCACCGCTGACCGGGAAATGACTGTGCAGCAGTAGCGGGCCGGCTATCTCATCGAGCCCAACTTTATAGAGCTCGGCCTCAACCAATATCTCAGCGAAATCGTCCAGGAAGTTGTCAAACTCTGTTCGTGATTGCCGCTCTTTGTCGGCGTCCTCGACGTTCGGAAGCGCATTGTAGATTTCAGCATGTCCGGGCATAAGCATGCTAGTCATATTCGGCGCACTCCATTTCACTTGGTTATATTGTTTTGTGAGCCACACTTTGACTGCGCCCGTGCACTGCTTCGGCGCAGCAAGTGAATCCTCAATCCGGAGGCGAAGTGGCCGCATCAGCGCACCCAGTGGCGAGTGCTCGTCGCCCACTCGTCATCGCCTCATCTGTATTGGCGACCACCCTCCGAGTCATCTTCTGAGGAGCAACTTCGAAGGTTTCATTCGAGGCTCCTCGCAGTGCAGTGCTTTGTCGATGGGCCATCTGGCCGCACGCAAAGCGTGACATCGTGTTCCGCGACGCGAGCGCCGCATTGAGCAGAAAACGTGGACACCTGGATGCGCGAACTCGGTCGCCGGCACCGGTCGACGCAAGGACTTCGGACTCTACTGGCGATCGAGCACGCAGTGGTCGAATCAAGCAGATGACGCCCGAAATTCCGTGAGGCCATGATGAACCCCAGCTATCTGATGGCGCTCGATGCCGGCGGCAGCGGCGGGCATTGTCTGCTCGTTGACATCGCAGGCGGCGCGTTTACCCGCATCTTCCGGTCATGGACCCACCCGGCGGCGCCCGAAACCGGCGGACTGGGCACCGATCTCGACTTAGACCTGATCTGGGCAACCCTCGCCGAGGCCGCCCGCGCGGCGCTGGACAAGGCGGGCGCAACGCCGGATCAGGTGTTGGGTGTGGCGGCGACAAGCATGCGGCACACCACGTTGGTACTCGACGAAGACGGCAACGCCTTGTTGGCCACGCCCAACCGCGACGCACGCGCGGCCGGCGAGGCGTTTCAGCTGGCGAGCGAGTACGGCAGCGCGCTTTATGTCCGCACCGGGCAATGGCCGAGCCCGCTTGCCACCGCGGCGCGACTGCGCTGGTTGGCAAAGACGAATCCGGACGCGTGGGCGCGCGCCACGATGGTGCTCACGCTCAGCGATTGGATCGCCTACCGGCTGTGCGGCGAGTCCGGCAGCGAGCCGTCGCAATCCAGCCCCACCCTGTTGTTCGACGTGGCGCAACGTGATTGGTCGGTCGACCTTGCCGACGAATTGAGCATTCCGCGTCGCCTGCTACCGCCGTTGCGCCCCGCGGGTACCCGGCTAGGCACAGTCACGCCCACGGCGGCGGAGTTGTTCGGGCTACGCGCCGGGACTCCGGTCGCGGTCGCCGGCGCCGATACCCAGTGCGCCATGCTGGGCGTCGGCGCGGTAGCGCCGGGACAGGTGGGGGCGATTGGTGGCACCACGGTTCCCGTCCAGCTGGTGCTCGACCGACCGGTTGTCGATCCCGACGAGCGGCTGTGGACCGGTTGCCACGTGCTGGCGGACCGCTGGGTGTTGGAGAGCAACGCCGGAGCGATGGGTGAAGCGCTCGACTGGTTCGCACGCATCCTGCACCCGGACGCCGAGCATCCGGTGGCCCACTTCCTAGCCGAAGCGGGGTTGTCTGAGCCGGGTGCGGCCGGCATTCTGTCCACCCTTGGCACCGGCGTGATGAACGCGCGGGAATTGCGGCTGCCCACCGGCACTATCACGCTGTCGCACCTCAGCACCGCCCATGATCCGCAACGGCGGCGCCACCTGGAGCGTGCCGTGGTCGACGGCATGGCGTATGCGGTGCGCGCCAACCTCGAGCAGTTCCGTGACGTCGCGGCAACACACACCAGCCCCTCCGCGTTCAGCCTCGCCGGCGGCATGTCGCGCAGCGCGGTATTCGCGCAGGTACTCAGCGACGTCCTCGGCATGCCCGTCGAAGTGGGCGCCACACCGGAATCCACCGCGCTCGGCGCGGCGCTGTGCGCCGGCGTCGCCGTCGGAGTCTTCGCCGATCTGGTCGAAGGCGCCCAGCGATTCCACGGCCAGGCCCGCACGGTGCTGCCGGACGGCGAGCGGACACGCGCCTACCACCAGCTCTACGGCGGCTGGCAACAGCTGCGGGCCGCGGGAGCCGACGCCGAAACGCTTGCGTCGCAACTGATCCTGCCGTCGGCGCTCAAGGCGATGAGCGCTACGGCTGCGCGGTCGCGACCGGCGCTGCGGCCGCGCATCATGGTCACCGCGGACATGGACGACGACGGACTGGCGGCGCTGCGCGCGCTCGGCGACACCGAATACGCGAGCTTTCGCACCGCAATGCGGCTGCTGACCGGGCCGAGCCTGGTCGAGGCGCTGGCCGGGGTGCACGTGTTCATCACCGAAGTGGACGTGGTGGACGCCGATGCGATCCGGCAACTGCCCGATCTGAGGGTCGTGGCCGCGTGCCGGGGCAACGCGGTCAACGTCGACCTCGTGGCGTGCACCGCGTTCGAGATTCCAGTCCTCTACGCCCCGGGACGCAACGCCGACGCCGTCGCCGACCTCACCGTCGCGTTCCTGCTGATGCTGGCCCGCCGGCTGCCCACGGCGTCGGCGTTCCTTCATCAGCCGGGGGTCGCCGCCGGCGACATGGGCCGGATGGGTCAGGCGTTCACCAGCCTGCAAGGTCACGAACTGTGGCACAAGACAATCGGTCTGGTCGGCTTCGGCGCGGTGGGCCGTGCTGTCACCCGACGCCTGCGCGCCTTCGACGCCCACGTCCTGGTGTTCGACCCGTATGTCGATGCCGAGCAGATCGTGCTGGCCGATGCCGGGCCGGCGACGTTGAATGAGCTGCTGGACAGCAGCGACTTCGTCAGCCTGCACGCCGCGGTGAGCGAACAGTCACGCGGAATGATCGGCGCCGCAGCACTGGCCCGCATGCGGCCGGGCGCTTGCCTGGTCAACACGGCGCGCGCGGCGCTCGTCGACGAGGCTGCCCTGGCCGACGCGCTGCGCAACGGACACCTCGGCGGCGCCGCGCTCGACGTCTTCAGCGTCGAGCCCCCGGGGTCGGATCACCCGCTGCTGGCCCTCGACAATGTGATCGCGACGCCGCACGTCGGCGGCAACACCATCGACGTGGCGGCGCACCAAGGGCGGATGATCGGCGCAGACCTGCGCCGACTGCTCGTCGGCGAGGCGCCGCTGCACGTCCTCAACCCCGAAACCCTGCGTAGCTTCGACTGGACCGCACCGCGCCCGACACCGGAACCCGGAGTCCTCGAACAGTTGGCCCGCCAACCCGGGCCCGCGGTGTCGGACCTGCAGCTCGACCGGGGCGCGGCCGCTGCGCAGCCTGAACCAGCGCCCCCCGCAACGACATTGGCGCCGGGCGCCGAGGTGCCGCCCGAAATGCGCGACGGCATGCGGCGCATCCTGAAAGGCTTTGTCGACCGGATCACCCACGATGAGGCGCTAAGCGCTTTTGCCGCAGGCAAATCCGTCACGCTGCACTTCACGCTCACCGACCTGGAGCTGGCGTTCTTCCTGCAACTACAGGGCGGCGCGATCACCGCCGACCTCGGCGATCCCGCTACGCCCGCCGACGTCGAATTACGCATGCGCGCCGAGATCCTCGACGGGATGTTCACCGGGCGCGTCAATCCCATGCAAGCGGCTATGGGCGGGCGACTCTCGTTCAGCGGCGACACAGCCAAGGCGATGACGTTGCAGAACATGCAGGACGATCTGGCCCGGCTCTACCAGGAGGCCCGCGAGGAAGCCGGTGATCCGGGCGATCTGGCCACCATCCCCGACGCCACCGCAGCCGTGCCGTCCGCCGCACCCGCCACCGCATTGCCGACACCAACCGGATCCGCGGGAGATCTCCGGGACACCCTGCTGCAGACCGTGCACGAGCTCTACACCGCCGAACTCATCACCGCCACCGGCGGTAACGTCAGCGTGCGCATCCCTGGAACCGACCAGCTGTGGATCACGCCCAGCCAAATGTTCAAGGGGGACCTGCGGCCCGAAATCCTGGTGCGCCTGGACCTAGACGGGCACGTGCTTGATCCCGGCGCTCCCTCACCGTCGAGCGAACGAATGATGCACTGCCTGGTGTACCGTGCCCGTCCCGACGCGCAGGCGGTGGTGCATGCCCACGCACCGCACGCCACCATGCTTGTCAATACCGGGCTGCCGTTTCTGCCGGTGTCGACCGAGGCGGCGTTCTTCGGTGACATCCCGCGGGTGCCGTTCATCATGCCGGGAACCGACGAGCTGGCACATGCCGTGGCCGAGGCCATCCGGGACGGCTGGGCGGTGCTCATGCAGAACCACGGGATACTGGTCGCCGGCCGCAGTCTGCGCCGCGCCGCCGACATGGTCGAGATCATCGACCGCTCGGCCGAGATCATCCTGGGTTGCTACGCCGTCGGCAAGGAGCCGACCACGCTGCCCGGCGACGTGGTCGAAATGCTGCAGAAGATGGGCGATTTGATGGCGTGAAGTCCGGGCCGATGTGGCTCGTCGCACCCGCACCGACGTCAGCCCAGCTACCGCATCCAGTTCGAGGCTCGATGTCAGGACCTTTGACCCCTTTCGACCGCGTGGCGAACGGCGCACGCTACAGGCAGCGATGCGGAAAGCCGCCGAGGCGGCGCGCACCGTCGCCACAGCAAGATAGGACGGCCCCATGACCACACAAGCATCACTCGATACGACAACACTCGACACGGCGCTTGACGCTCTGCACGCTAATGCGGCCAGCTGGGTCGCCCTGTCCCTCGAAGCCAAGGTGGCACTGCTGGGAGCGTTGCCGCGCAAGATCCTCAATTTCGCCCCGGAGATGGTGGCCGCGGCCGACAGGGCGAAAGGCATCGCCTCGACCTCCAGTTGGGTCGCCGAAGACTGGCTGACCGGTGTATGGGCCTTCATCCAGGGCGTCAACTCGCACGCCCTGGTGCTCAGGCGGATACTTGCCGGGCAGGAGCCGATCAAGGCCGACGCGGTGCACACCAGGCCCGACGGACAGGTCGTCGTCGACGTCTTCCCGGTCACCGTCTACGACCGGTTGCTGCTCAACGGCTACAAGGCGCAGGTCTGGATCGAGCCGGGCGTCAGTGCTGAGCAAACGCGCAAGGACGCCGCCCGCATGTACCGCGGTGCCGGCTACGACCACCCGGGCGTCGCATCGGTCCTCGGCGCCGGCAACGTGGGAACCATTACGACGCTCGACATCCTCGACCAGTTGTTCGCCCAGGGGAACGTCTGCGTCGTGAAGATGAACCCCGTCAACGACTACCTCGGCCCGTTCTACGAGAAGATCTTCAATGACTTCGTCTCGCGTGGCTGGCTGCGCTTCGTCTATGGCGGCGCCGACGTCGGCAGCTACCTGGCTCATCATCCGAAGGTCGACTCCATTCACATGACCGGTTCGGCGGCAACCTACGACGCGATCGTGTGGGGCAGCGATGCCGAGGCGGCGACTCGTAAGGCCAACAACACCCCGTTACTGGACAAGCCGATCTCGGCCGAGCTTGGCGGACTCAGCCCGGTGATCGTCGTCCCGGGCGACTGGAGCGACGCCGACCTCAGGTTCCAGGCCGAACACATCGCATCCAGCAAGCTCAACAACGCCGGCCACAACTGCATCGCGACCCAGGTCATGCTCGTTTCGGAAGATTGGGAGCTGACCGACCAGCTCATCGCCGAAATTCGCGCCGTCATGCGTGAGGTCGAGCCTCGCCGCACGTACTACCCCCGCTCGCAAGAGAAGACCGAGCAGGCGTGCGAGGGGATGCGCGGCGCGGAGGTCCTCAGCGGCGACAAGAGCCGGGTGCTCATCTCCGATGTCGACCCGCACAGCGGTGCCAGCATCCTGCGTGACGAGGTGTTCGCCGGCGCCCTGGGAATCGTGCGGCTTCCCGGCAAGACGGCGCGCGAATTCATGTGCAACGCCGTCGATTTCGCCAACGACATTCTGCCGGGCACCCTAGGCGCGACGATCATCATTGACCCCAAGACGCGAAAGACGAACGCAGCGGCCTTCGATGACGCGATTTCCGGCCTGCGCTACGGCGACATCGGGGTCAACGTGTGGTCGGCGATGAATTTCTTGCTGGGATACACGCCCTGGGGTGCGTTCCCCGGGCACACTCCGCAAGACATCGGCAGCGGCACCGGGGTGGTGCACAACGCCTTCTTGCTGCAGCACCCGCAGAAGGCCATCGCCGAGATCCCATTCCGGCCGTCACCGCGCGCCATCCTCGGAGGCGAGTTGACGATATCGCCCAAGCCCGTCTTTTTCGTGACCAACAAGACCGCGGAGACGACGATCCGTCGACTGGTCAAATTCCTGGTGGACGGCAAGCCCACCGCGCTGCCCGGGATCTTTGCGTCGGCTTTGGGGGGATGACGGGCTTGCTCGGGCGACTCGCTCCTAGCGTCGTGGTCCGCTGACAGCCACAGCTGCTATCGCGCCGACCACGCCTTCCTCGGTGCTTACCGAACAGACGGAGGTCGCGTCCACGATTCGTGTCGGGAGCGGCGGGGCAAATACCTGTTGGCGCGGGTGCGTCGCAACTGAGGGAGCCTCAACTCAGTGCAGCCTGCGCAGCTGGCTATGCGAATTGCTCGGACTTGAGTCGTCAGTATCGGACTCGAATGCATTTGCCGGCAATAGTTTTGGAGTGCCGTTGATTGTGCGATCAGCAAACGCGGCGTAGGCTCCGTCCCACAGGGTGGGCATCCTCAACGAGGAGCGGATCGACGATGGTTCGTGAATTGCTGGTATGCGTAGCAATCACCGCCGCGGCTTGGGGTATCGCCCTCGGCGCTGCCCCGGTCGCGCAGACCGAGCCTGCCGACGCGAATTGCACGGAGGTGAGCTCAACCGGCAGCTGCGTCTACAAGAACTGCACCGACGCGCACGCGCACGGCAGATGCAACATCCCCAGCGACGATCCGGCCTACTGCCCGAGGCAGGACCGTGACAACGATGGCTTCGCCTGCGAGTGCTAACCGCAAAGCCCCATCCAAAGAAGCCGCTAGCAATCGATGCGACGAATCAGCTGACGCGGGCATCCAGCATTTGAGGCAATGAATACCGTCCCGGGCATCGTGAGATGAGCATCCCGGCGCGCTGGGCGCGCGTTCCTGGCGGGAGGGAAGATGCTATGTCCTCAAGGTCACCTTGGCGGAGGCGGCTGCGTGGGGCGGACGCTTGTGGACGGGACAGCGACCGCGGCGCCAACGGCCGTTATTGCCTTGGAGCCGAAGAGCCCGAATGTGAGCCTGGTCAGGCGGACCACAACTTTCGGGAAGACGAACCGGAGTCGACAATCCACGACCGGTGCATCGCCCCGAACACTCGATGCAAAACCTTGAGATGGCGCATTGAGATGCGGTCAACCGGCGCGCGCACGGGCACGCGAAGCCGGCTCCGGTGAACGCCGAAATGCGTTAGGACGCCGATCCTGTCCAACGACCGCGAACATGTTGTGCGACAACGGCCGGACCCGCGGCAGCGAAGGAGTGAAGTAGACAGGAGTAACCTCACCAAGCATGACCGACATCCTCATGGTCAAGGCCAAGCCGGGCAGCCGCAAGGGGCCGCTGGTCGAAATCGGTCCTGACGGTGGGTTGACGATCTACGTGCGCGAGCCGGCTGTGGACGGCAAGGCCAACGACGCGGTCGCGCGGTTACTGGCCACCCACCTGGGAGTGCCCAGGAGCCGGGTCCAGATGGTGTCCGGAGCGACGTCGAGTCACAAGCGCTTCCGCGTCAGCCGCTAGGCGCGCACGGCCAGGCGCCGGGCGCACCTCCCGACCTCTGATGCACACCGGTAGAGTCACCAATTCGTGCAGATCGCAGTCACCGGTGGCACCGGATATCTCGGCGCGCACATCGTCCGTGGACTGTTGACGGCCGGCCACCAGGTACGGCTCCTCGCCGAGCCCGGCTGGGACAATCCCCCACTGCTACATAAGTTTTCGGAATTCGGGGCGATCACCGTGCATCGCGGCGACGTGCGAGAGCCCGATACCGTTGCGCGGCTCGTCGACGACGCCGAAACCGTGCTGCACGGGGCCGGCGTCGTCGGCACCGACAACCGGCGCGAGAAGTTGATGTGGGAAGTCAACGCGTATGCCACCGAGGCGGTGCTGCGTCAGGCGCATGAGCGTGGGCTGGACCCGATCGTCTCCCTCAACAGCTACAGCGCCCTCTTCCCGCCGCCGGGACCGGTGATCGGACCGGACACTCCGACTGCGGCGGGCAGATCTGCCTACGCCAAGACAAAGGGCTACGCCGATCGAGTTGCCCGGCGGCTGCAAGACGAGGGTGCGCCCATCGTGTTGACCTATCCGTCCAGCGTCGTCGGCCGGGCCTACATGACGAACCCCGGAATCACCGAGCAGGGCTGGGCCACGATCGTCCGCACGGGTGTGGCACCGCGATTGCGCAACGCCGGGATGATGATGATCGACGTGCGAGACATCGCCGACGTACACGTGGCGTCGATGAGTCCGGGCCGCGGCCCGAAACGCTACCTGTGCGGCGGTGTGATGCTGAGCTTCGACGAGATGATCAGTGCGCTCGAGGCCGGCTGCGGGCGCCATATCAGACGAATCCCTCTGTCCAGCCGTATGTTTCGGGCCGTCGGGAGGATCGCCGACGTCATCGGCGCGGTGCTGCCGCTGGGCGCCGGATTCAGTTTCGAAGCCGCACAACTGCTCACCGCGGCGATACCCACCGACGACTCGCGCACCCTGGCCGAACTCGGGGTGACCTGGCGCTCGCCCCGAGAGGCGATCATCGCGACCTTCGCGCATCGCAACGCCGACGAAACATAAGCGAGCCGTCCCGTCATCAGGCAACCCCGGGGCTCGCCGCCAGCAACCGCTCAAAAGCCCCGGCAAACCCGTCGACGATCGTTTCATGATCGGGCACCAGGGTTTTGTCGCAGGCGATGCCCACCACCACGTTGCCGTTGTAGGTGGAAATCGTGAAGCTCATGGGCTGATTACCCGATACCGGTGCCCACCCGACGATGCCCGCCACCTTGCTACCGGCCAGGTACACCGGCATCGGCGGGCCAGGAACGTTGGTGAAGGTGCCGATCGTGCGGTTGGTGAACAAGTCCACCGATGCTTCATACAGCTGCCGATTGAATCCGGCGATGGTCTCCTGCAGGCGAAACGCCACGGCCGCCTCGTGGCCGTGCTTGATCCGGTTCATCCGGTTCTTGGCTACGGCCAGGACCCGGAGGGGATCGGCCTCATCGGTGGGCAGTTCGAGTTGTACGAGGGCGAACTCGTTACCGAGATTGTCAGGCAGCGTCACGTCGACGGGTTTGAGGTTGACCGGAATCATGAAGGTCACCGCCGAGCAGCGGGCGTGGTGGGCCTGCAGGTAGTCGTGCAATGTTCCGGCCGCGCTGGTCACCAGCACGTCGTTGACCGTGCAGTTGTTCGCCCTGGCCACGGCCTTGACTTTGGCCAGCGGAATGGGCTCTGACCACGCCACCGCTTTGTCTTGGCCCGCGGTACCCGTCCAGATCGTCGGGTCGTTGCGAGTGCCGAGCAGCAGCTTGCGCAGGATGTCCAGGTCACCAGGTGCGGCGGAGAACACGTCGACCAGCGTGCCACTGCCGGGCAGCGTCGCCCGCATCATGGCGCCGACGGACTCGACGACGTCGGACGCCGCCGCCCGCGCCGAGGTGGTGATCGTGTGGCCGGCCCCCACCGGGTTCTGCAACGCCAAACGACCGAAACCGGTGGCACGACTAAGGATACGAGGCGCTGCGGCAGCCGCCCCGATCATGCCGGCAGCCACGTCCGTCGCCCGTCCGCCCGGGTCGCTCACCGTCTCTTCGATCAGCGACCTCGCGCGCTGCGCCGTAGCGGCCGCCCGGCCCGCTGCCGTGCGCAGTCGTTGCCGCATCGGCTGCCCCGGCGGGTGCGGCCGCGCCCCGTGCTGCATGACCCCGGGGCCGCGGATCGGACCTCCGGTGGGAGACGCGTCGAAAAGGCTCATCGCCAGTTCGACCATGCGCATCCCGTCGGCGACGGCATGGTGCGTCCGCATGATGATAGCGCTGCCATCCCGGTAGCGGTTCACCCAAATCCCTTGCCAGAGTGGCCGGTTGCGGTCGAGCATTTCGGTGCGGTGGCTTGCGACCAGCACCTGCAGTTCGCGGCGGTCGTCGGGATCCTTCAGGTCCACAACCGTGACATGCCGCTCGAAGTCGAACTCGTCGTCGACCTCCCACCACCACGAGCCGTCGCGGTCCTTGACCGCCAGGCTGCGGAACACGGGATAGCGGGTCGTGAGCCTCTCCTCGATAACTCGGCGCACCCGACTCCAGTCGAGCGGGTCGGTCGTCCAGACCACCGTGTCGACGACCATCAGGTTGTTCGGCCGGTCCATCTCCAGCCACAGGGAGTCCTGGATGCCGAGCCGGCGCCGCTCTGCCACCTTGCACCTCCGCGAACGATCGACCGCAAGCCCGGGGTGCCCGCGCTTCGTATCCGAGAATCATGCGCCCAGCCGATGCGCGCGGGCTACCCCGGGTGGGGCTGGTGAGGCGCCGTGGGGACCGAGGGCGCGGTAGCAGACATTGCCACCGCTTGCCGACTGGCATTGACAACGTGATTCGGAAAGAACTCCTGCCGTCGAGGCGAGCGGTCCATTGAGTCACTCCCCCGGCGGCTGCCCGTCCGTGATGGCAAACGGCGGCTGCAAATGCTCGAACATGGGGAAATGCCGCACATTCAGCGTCGCCAGTTCTAGGCCCCGCACGTCCGCCGTTGCACCGATGAGATAGTCGCCGAGTCCGATACCGTTGTGGCTGCGCCGATATCGGCGCATCATGTCTCCAGCGCGGCGAGCAATGATCTCAGTCACCGGCTCGACACGAAATGATGCAAGCAGGCGCCACACTTCGCGCCGCTCGACAGTCCGCATACCGCCGATCAGCTCCGCGATCGATACCACGCTCATTGTCAGGGGTCCGCGACTCCGAACATTGAGAAGCCAGTCGCGGGCGACGGCCACACCTCGCAAGTGCGCGATCAGCACATCGGAGTCGACCAGGATCACGACGTCCCGCGCCACACTCGGGCGAGGTGCTCCTCCCGATAGCCAGGAAAACGCCCCGGCAAGTCAACGTCTCGAAGCGTACCGAAGGAATCGTCGATCGCTTTCAGATCCGACGCCAGGTTGTCGTCAGCGCTGGCCAGAGCGCGCTCGAGCAGCTGGCGGATAAGTTCGGCCCGCGACACACCTTGCTGTTTCGCTAACCGGTCGAGGCTCGCGGTCTGCTGCTCGTCAAGGTAGATGTTGGTGCGACGCATACACCATATTATACATCACAACTGGATTAGCCAGGCGTCCCCTTCACCATTCCGACGCTAACTCAAAGTGGTGTGGCACTGTTGGTTTGACCGCACAGGGGCCGCTCGTTGGGCGGCGATTTGGCTCAGTTCAGCGTTCAAGTCGGCCTCTGATTTGGTAGCCGCGTCCCGATCCTGGGTCTAGGCGCCGGGCGGTGTTTTCATGACCCAGGTGACTTATGTTGCCACGCATGGCTATTCGCTGTCGTAGCCTCACCCAACCCGTGGGCATCACGGCGGCGATAACTCGCTGGTTGATCCCGACGGTAGCGCGAGGCCCGGGCCGGTCGACACCGGCGCTACCATTTCCGCACCCGTTTGCTGGCGATCAGGGAGGACAACGCGTGGCGCTCACGGTGGGCGAGGCCCGTTCGCTCTACGACCGGATCGGTCGCGTCCAGGACTGGCAGGCCTTCTATGAGGACACGACAATAAACCGGCTCGTGGCAAATGCCGCCCTCGCCGGGGACCAGACGATTTTTGAGTTCGGTTGCGGCACTGGTCGGTTAGCCGCGCGTCTGCTGGCGTCGCTGCCGCCTACGGTCAACTACCTCGGCGTCGACGTCAGCCCGGTGATGGTCAGCTTGGCCACCCGTCGAGTCGCCGCCAGGGCCAAGCAGGCCCGAATAGTGCTTGTCGACGGCTCGCTGCCGCTACCCGCCGATGACGGGTGCGCGGACCGAGTGCTGTCTACGTTTGTGTTCGATCTGCTCGACGAAGCCTACGCCCGGACCGTGCTCGACGATCTGCGGCGGATCCTCGCACCCAACGGCCGGCTCTGCATAGCCAGCCTGGGCCACGGAGATCGGCTGGCCGAACGAGCCATCTCGCGAACTTGGATGAGGCTATGGCGGTTTGCGCCAAAGGTTTTGGGCGGGTGTCGTCTCGTCAGCGTGACCGCTCTGCTGGAACACGGCTGGAATGTCGAGCATCACTCGCGCGTGCATCGATTGGGGCTTGTCATGGATGTCGTGATCGCAACTCCGGACACACGCCAACGATGACGGCGCCTCGGCCGATGCGGGTTAGCACTGCCAACCGCGAGGTGGCGCGCATCTCGGAGAGCAGATCCGGCGACAACAAACATTGAGAAGCGGGCGAACTGCCCACGATGCCGAATGCGCCCATGACGAGAACAGAATCGAGAGCCATAGCGGCTCTCGCCGCAATAGCCGGATAGGCTACCGGTGATGGGCGGGCGCGGGGGCTGGTTTCGGTCTCGACCCGGTGCCGAGATCTGCACGCGGCAGTAGTTCAGCGAACGACGCGTCCATGCACTCGCCGTAGTGCTCGATATCCGGCAGCACGGCCGGGCAGCCGTTGATGCTGACGAGCATGCGTCCGCAATAGCTGACCGCGCTGTGCATCAACCCGTTTCGTTGCGAGAATGGGGTGAAACCATAGCTCGCGATCATCCGAGCACCGACAAGGTAGATCGGGGACTGCGAACCGCGCATGGTGGTCACGTACGTGTTGGCGACCCACGACGTGTCCCAGTACTGCCCGAGGTGTGCCGCCCTTGCGAGACGGATCGCCGGGACTAGCAGGGAGCCCGGCAAGAACTCGGCGTACTCGACGAAAGAGCGCGGACCCACCGCCTCGATGAAGGCCTTCGAGCGGGCGCTGGACTCGTGCACGGCCCGCAGCCGGGATACCGGGTCGGCGATGTTCGTGCCGAGCGATGCACGGGCCACTGCAAGCTGATTCGCCCCGCGCCGTCCCTTGACGTGCTCCTGCATCGCGATGACCGTGACGAGCGACGATTCGGGCAACTCCCCCTTGTCCAGCAGATAGCGGCGCAGCGCGCCCCCGATGCCCGCAAGCACGACGTCGTTGACCGTGGCTGCCGGCACCTGCGTGCGTGCGGCCCGGATTGCGGCCAGGTCGTAGGCTCGTCCGTCGAAATTGCGACGGCCATCGGTGCGGTCGTTGAACCGGGTGTGGGGCACGCCGCCGAAAAGTCCTTGCTCCACCTGACCTGTCGACCTCAATCGGGTCATCGCTGCGGGCAGCCGAGCCAGGACGGGAACGCCGTGTCTGGCCGCAGACAGCAGTCGGGGCGGTCGTCGGGCATAGCTGACCGCGGCGCGGACGAGCAGATTCAGCGGCGACGGGCGCCGCTCCGGGCTCCACTCGTCCGCCGGCGCTGGCCGGGTTTCCGGGGTGGGGTCATGCAGCGCGCCGACGATGCCCATGCCCGTGATGCCGTCGACCGCCGAATGATGCATCTTGAAGCACACCACGAAGGCATCGTCCGGGAATCCCTCGATCTTGCCGAGCCCGTCGATGAAGTAGCACTCCCAGGGAGGCCGGCTCAGATCCATGCGTCGAGCATGCAGTTGTGACACCAGCTCACAGAGCTCCCGCCAGTCACCGGGGCGGGGCAAGGTCAGGTGGTGCAGGTGCCGGCTCAGCTCGAAGTTCTTGTCGCGCACCCAGTACGGGTGATCCAGATCGAAGGGGACCCGAGCCAGCGCCGAGCGAAAAGCGCGGTCCGCGCCAAGCCGGGAGCCGATATGCGCGGCGACATCGTCGAAGCTGACAGTGCCGCCCGGAGCCGTCGACGGGTCGTAGATCGCGAACGAGCTGACGTGCGCCCCGCCGGCAGCTTCGAAGTACACGAACGCGGCGTCCAAACCGCTCAATTGCTCCATCGTCACCTAGCCCGATAATCGATCGAATGCGGTCAAGCCCAATGCGCGCCGCTGTTGAGTTCGGTGGCTAGACGCAACCTCGCAGACGATGCCGTTCTTACAAGGTGAGCCAAGTCGCTGATGCTGCCGCGTGGCTAGAGGCAAAGGTCCACTACGCCGATAGCAGCGGGTGCCGAATCCGGAGACACGCCGACAATTCCCTGGCGAGGGGCGATTGAACCCACTATGTCGACAGCACATTGTCGAGCTCGCGCAGCGCTGCCGCGGCCCGCGCGATGCCGTGCTCGGCGCAGAAGCGCACCGCGTCACGAACGCCGTCCTTGCCGAGACCGGCATCGAGCGCGAGTTCGACGTGCCGGCGGAAAGACTCGCCGAGAGCCTGCAGGGCGACATCGGAAGTCAGCGCCATGATGGCGCGCTCTCGCATGCTGAGCCGGTCCTCCGACCACGCCCGCGACAACTGCCGATCAATGAATTCGGTGGTCCATTCGTCGCCGGTGTCGAGGTGTCCTACCGCGGCGTCCACGACAGCGGGTGCCGGCAATTCGTCGAGATCACTGGTGTCCATGCCGATCTCGGTGGCGACCTGCTGCAGCCGGGCAAGTGCGTCGGCGACCGCCGGATAACCCGAATACGGGGCGACAAACCGGATCGCGGCCAACAGGTCGGCGTAGCTCAGACCGTGCATGGTGGCCGCGGTGACGTGCATCCGGAACGCCAGCCCCAGGGTCGGACGGCAGATATCCATGGCCAGGTTCTGCATGAGCTTCTCCCGTGCGCTCGTCCCGGGCAGCGAGAACGTAGCCGCCCCCACGTCCAGTGCGAGTCTCTCGAACTGCGGATCCACCTCACCAAGCGGACTGCTCGGTAACTCCACCGTCACTCTGCTCCCCCTTTCCCAAGCCGCCACAACGGAATTCGGCCGGGATCAGCCTGCTGGTACCAGCTCGCGCACCACGTCGAGCTTGAGGAATTCCGGCGCCTTGATCACCCTGCGGAGCATGAAGCGGATGAACGGCGGCATGCCGTTCGCCATCTCGTCACGAAATAGTGTCGGGGCGCCGAGCTGGTAGTGCCGCCGCCTGGTCTGCAGTTCGCAGCCGCCCGCGGCGAGCACATTACGCACCCAGTCGGTGCCGGGGCCGTAGGTCAGTGCGACGACAAATTCGTTGTCGCGGCGGAAGACCCACAGCGGTGTGCGAAAGACGCGGCCAGATGTGCGACCGCGGTGGATGACGACCCCCCATCCCGGCGCCCAGGTGGCGACGTACTTGGTGACGCGATTGAGTCCCAACTTGTTGGCTTGGGCAACCCATCGTGGTGCCGGCATTTTAAACTCCTCACTTGTGGAATTTATATGTTTAGGCTAACGCTCGCGGACACAGAAGTCAACGACTGTAGAATTTCGGAACTATGCGCCCGATTGGACGACGCCCCGGTAATCCCGACACCCGCAACGCGATCGTCACGACCGCTCGTCGGTTGTTCGCCGACTCTGGATATGAAAAGACGTCGGTCCGCGACATTGCGACCGCCGCCGGCGTTGACCCGGCCCTGATCCGGCACTATTTCGGCAGCAAGGCCGAGCTGTTCCGGTCCACCGTGGGCTGGCCGTTCGAGTCGGACGAGATCAGCGCGCGCGTCGTCAGTGGCGATCGCGGCGACATCGGCGCGCGGCTGACCCGGGTGTTCTTCGAGGCATGGGAGCACCCGGATTCCCGCGCCCCGCTGCTGGCGATCCTGCGGGGCGCGGCCACCCACGAGGAATCCACCGCCCTGGTGCGGCAATTCATTCAGGGCCAGCTGTACCCGCAGCTGGCCAAGCCGTTGCAGGGGTCGGATGCCAAACTGCGGATCGACCTGGCGATGGCCCACCTACTGGGGATCGCCTACCTGCGCCACGTTCTGCGGGTGGAGCCGATCGCGTCCACACCAGCCGACGAACTCATTGCGCGGGTCACGCCAATTGTCAACGCGCACCTCAAAAACGGGTGAAGCCGGCGACCAGGATCAACCACCGCCGCATCGCTACAGGTTCAGCGCCGCCAGTCGGGCAGCCGCAGCCGCCCGCGCCGACTTCCCCGCGACACCGAGCTCGGCGCAGCAGTTCGACAGGTGCCGCTCCACCGTCTGAACGCTCAAATACATTGCCGCCGAAATGGATTCGTAGTCGCGGCCCTGCGCAATAAAGCGCAGGACCTCGATCTCGCGGTCGGTGAGCAGGGCACCGTCGAGCGGCGGCGCGCAGCGGCCTGCAGGAAGGAGCCACGCAACTGTGCGCGGAACGCTCCACGCCGGCTCGTCCTCGAGCAGGATGTGATTGGCGCTGTCGAGTGGCACGAACGTGGCGCCCGGTATCAAGGACGCGAGCTTGCGGCCCTCGTCGAAGGCGACCACCGCGTCGTCGCGGCCATGCAGCACCAGGGTCGGGACCGTGATGGTCCGCGCCAATTCGCTGACGTCCACGCCGTAGCGGACCGCGCGGGAGCGTGCCGCGTGCTCACCCGAACACGATGATCGCTGCAACTCGTCGAACCACGCCATCTGCGCGTCCGAGCCGCCCGGCAGGAACAACGTCGTGAGCAGTCGCCGAAACGCCGGGTTCGGTTTGCCCCAGCCCACCCGGGTCAGCCCGATGAGCAGTTCG
The DNA here is from genome assembly GCF_900566075.1 of Mycobacterium pseudokansasii. Lineage (NCBI taxonomy): Bacteria > Bacillati > Actinomycetota > Actinomycetes > Mycobacteriales > Mycobacteriaceae > Mycobacterium > Mycobacterium pseudokansasii. The sequence continues at coordinate 3,909,273 of NZ_UPHU01000001.1, forward strand.
GCTTCCTCGCGTGCCTGCGGTGTCGGGATGAAGGCGACCCGGCCCAGTGCGTAGGTGCCGTAGAGCACCAGACCGGTCACCCGACCCGGATGACGAGCCGCATAGCAGATCGCGACCGGACCACCCCCGCTGGCACCCAGCAGGGTGAAACGGTCCACCCCGGCAGCATCGACGACGGCCTCGAGGTCCTCCACCCAGTTCTCCAGCGTCAGGCTCGGGTAGTCCCGGTCGGAATAGCCCGCAGCCGCGTTCGTCGTAGCGGACCAGGGAGTGCTGTTCGCTGAGGAATTGCACCCAGTGGCGCCCGACCTTCGACGTCCAGTCATGTTCGAGGTGGGTCATCCAATGTCCGGCCTTGACCACTGCGGGGCCGTGTCCGCTGGTGGCGTACGCGATCCGCACACCGTCGGCCGAAGTGCAGAACCGCAGTTCCTGACGCACGTGAACGTGCTACGTGTGCGCCGACATGTTATTGCCGCAATGTGGGTAGTAGCCTCGATGCGGCCATGGGCGTCATATTCCTAACTCTCGCGGCATGGACATGCAGCGCTCGGTGATCAGGTCGCAGAATGCGTGCCTCGCCAACGATCACGATCCGAAAATTGAGGCGGATGCCTCAACCGCTACCGGCTCGGTCCGACGGCCGGTGTGGTCGCATCAGTCACTCGAGTTACTCGGAGTCGGGGTGCGCGTTGATTCACTGAAAGTGCCCGCCTGTTAGCGACAATTCCGTTGCGTGCCTGAGCTTATCGCTAACGGGCGGTCCTTGGGCTGCGCCCCCGGCGTGGGAGATGGAAATCGGGCTGGTGCGGTCGGGTGCGTGGCTGAAGGCATCGAGTGTGCGTTGACGGCGCCGACTGTGCGTTGACGGCGCCGACTGTGCGCTGACGGCGCCGACTGTGCGCTGACGGCGCCGACTGTGCGCTGACGGCGCCGACTGTGCGCTGACGGCGCCGAGTGCGCCGTCAGGGCGGCCGATCAGGCCGGTTTCCGCCCTACATGCACAGTCAAAGCCGTCACTGCACACTCGATAAGGCGGCAGGACAGCCGATTCGGTGAGCACGTGCGACATCCCCCGAACGCCCTCCATCACAAGCGGTTTGAGCGAAGGTGCGGTATCGGCGTGCCGAAAGCAGAGCCAGGCATCCAAGGCTGCGCAAGACGATCTTGTTGACCAGCCGCATTCGTGGTCACCATGAATCCGAGCGAGCCGGGCAAATCGCGTATCCGCTCGGCCGGACTCCGGTGAGCGCGGCAACCAGATCAACACCGTCCCGCCATCGTCCATTTCCGTGGCGGGTCTGGTCTCAAGCAGACCAGCGATATCCCGCGACCGCCCTCAGCAATCGCTGATTTCGCCGACGACCTCGATCTCGCAATAGGAGCCAAAAGCACGGGAAAGGCGTGCATCTGCGGTGACAAGTACGACGTCGAGAGCCTCGGCCAGCGCAACGTAGGCGGCATCGTAGGCCGTCAGGACATGCCGCAATTCCCACACCCGGTGGAGCAATGGCTGATGTGAGGACCGACGCAGCGGCAGATCGGTCAGGTCCGCCACCGCGCACGCGGCCCTTCGAGCCGGCATCCGTCTTGCCGCGACGTGGCGGCGCCACACCGAGACCACCTCGAGGTCGATGAGTTCCGGAGCAACCAACGTCTCGTGCGCCAAACGTTCCCGCGCGAGCCGGCCGTCCGACCCGTCGTCGCCCAGCGCTACGGCCAGCACGCTCGCATCAACGACGATCACGATCAGCCCGAACGTCATCGACGGCGGCTCTGAAAGACACGCGGCCGCCGCGACGTGTGGTGATTCGGTCGAACACCTCATCCAGCGTGGGTTGATTCGCGTCGGCGATGAGTCGACTTCGGAGGTATTCCTGTAGGGATTGATGTGCGCGTGCCGCTCGCTGACGCAGGACTCGGTGGGTGTCCTCCGGAACGTCCTTGATCTGCACACTGGGCATGGCGCCATTTTGGCGCTACAAGCGCCAAACCGCAAGTACGACGGGTGTCCGACTCACATACCGAAGTGAGTGCGCTGCAACGCCGCAACGGCCTCCGGCGGTCCGCAAACGTCGACGTGTGCCGCCGCTTGGCGCCCGAACACATACAACAGCAGCTCTCCGGGCGGGCCGCTGAGCCGTGCGGCAGGATCGCCCGAGCGCACCCGAACCACCTCGGCGGCGCCGGCCCACTCGACTTCCAGCCCGCAAACGCGCAGCCGCCGACTCAGATACCGCGCGCACACCCCGGCCAAGGCTCGCGGCGCTCACAACCAAACGATGTGACCTCACAACATCAAGGTCCCTACCGGCGCAACAACCAACAGCGCAACATCGATGTCATGACCCGTGGGTCCGGTGAAGTACCTTCGGGTACCTGTCGCTGACCAACATCATCGCTGATGTCGCAGGCCGGTCCGGTGGCCGCCCACCGTCGACTCCCGCCGAAAGGGAAACAACCGCCAAAGCGCTGCGCGCAACGGCGATCCGGATCGCCAATGTTCGCGAAGGAGTATGCCAGATGACCACAGCAGCCCGTCCCGCCAAGACTCGTAACGAAGGCCAGTGGGCACTTGGACAGCGTGAGCCGCTCAACGACGCGGAACAGTTCAAGCAAGAGGACGCACCGCTGAACGTCCGCGACCGAATCCTGAACGTCTATGCCAAGCAAGGTTTCGACAGCATCGAAAAGTCCGACCTTCGTGGCCGCTTCCGTTGGATGGGCCTCTACACCCAACGTGAACAGGGTTACGACGGCACCTGGACCGGTGAGGAAAACACCGACACCATCGAGGCCAAATACTTCATGATGCGGGTGCGCTCCGACGGCAAGCCGATGTCGGCCGCCACGGTGCGCACCCTGGGCCAAGTCTCGACCGACTTCGCCCGTGACACCGCCGACATCGGAGACCGGGAGAACGTCCAATTCCATTGGATCCGAATCGAAGACGTGCCCGAGATCTGGGACCGGCTGGCGTCGGTCGGTCTGACCACCACCGAAGCCTGCGGCGACTGCCCGCGCGCTATCCACGGTTCGCCGCTGGCCGGCGACTCAGTCGACGAAATCCTCGACCCCTCACCGGCGATCGACGAAATCCTGCGGCGGTTCATGAACAATCCCGAGTACGCCAATCTGCCGCGTAAGTACAAGAGCGCGATCTCGGGCCTGCAGGACGTCTCCCACGAAACCCACGACGTCGCCTTCATCGGCGTCAACCATCCTGAGCACGGCCCGGGGATGGACCTGTGGGTCGGCGGCGGCCTGTCGACCAACCCGATGCTGGCCCAACGAGTCGGCGTGTGGGTTCCGCTCGACGAGGTTCCCGACGTCTGGGAAGCGGTCACCAAGCTGTTCCGTGACTACGGCTACCGGCGGCTGCGCGCCAAGGCCCGGTTGAAGTTCCTGGTCAAGGACTGGGGTGTGGCCAAATTCCGCGAGGTCCTGGAAACCGAGTATCTGCAGCGGCGGTTGATCGACGGTCCGGCCCCCGAGCCGGTCAAGCACCCGATCGACCACGTCGGAGTGCAGCGGCTCAAGAATGGGCTCAACGCCGTCGGTGTGGCCCCCATCGCGGGCCGGGTATCGGGAACCATCCTGTGCAAGGTGGCCGACCTCATGGAAAGGGCCGGTTCGGAACGCGCCCGGTTCACCCCCTACCAGAAACTGGTCATCCTCGACGTCGCCGACGACAAGGTCGATGAACTGGTAGCCGGTCTGGATGCCATCGGTTTGCCGTCGCGGCCGTCGTCGTGGCGCAAGAATATGATGGCCTGCACCGGCATCGAGTTCTGCAAGCTGTCGTTTGCCGAAACCCGGGTCAGGGCACAGTCTTTGGTGCCGGAGCTGGAAAGCCGTCTGGCCGAAATCAATACCAATCTGGACGTGCCGATCACCATCAACGTCAACGGATGCCCCAACTCGTGCGCCCGAATTCAGGTCGCTGATATCGGTTTCAAGGGCCAAATGGTCGACGACGGGGACGGCAAACCGGTCGAGGGGTTCCAGGTCCACCTCGGCGGCGGCCTCGGCGAAGACAGCGGATTCGGCCGGAAACTGCGCCAGCACAAGGTCACCAGCGACGAACTGGGCGACTACATCGATCGGGTGGTCCGCAACTTCGTCAAGCAACGCCACGACGGCGAACGGTTCGCAACCTGGGCACTGCGGGCCGAGGAGGCCGACCTTCGATAAGTCCACCCGAAACGAGCGGAGGACGACGAGATGAGTTATACCGAGGCGCAGCTACGTGAATTGGCTGCCCGTGGTGCCGACGAGCTGGACGGTGCCAGCGCCACCGACCTGTTGCGTTGGACCGACGCCCACTTCGGCGGCGTCAACGGCCCCCGGGGCTGGGCCACCTGCAACTACGTGGTCGCCTCCAACATGCAAGAAGCCGTGTTGGTCGACCTGGCCTCCAAAGTGCGCCCGGGCGTGCCGGTGATCTTCCTCGATACCGGCTATCACTTCGCCGAAACCCTCGGCACCCGGGATGCGGTCGAATCCGTCTATGACATCCGGGTTCTCAACGTCACCCCGGAACACACGGTGGCCGAGCAAGACGAGCTGCTCGGTAAGGACCTGTTCGCCAGCAATCCCACGGAGTGCTGCCGGCTGCGCAAGGTCCTCCCGCTGACCAAGGCGCTGCGAGGCTACTCGGCCTGGGTCACCGGCATCCGCCGGGTGGAGGCGCCCACCCGCGCCAACGCCCCGCTGATCAGCTTCGACGAGGCGTTCGGACTGGTGAAGGTCAACCCGCTGGCCACCTGGACCGACGAGGACGTGGAGACCTACGTCCAGCAGAACAACGTGCTGGTCAACCCGCTCGTCGACGAGGGCTACCCGTCGATCGGCTGCGCCCCGTGCACCACCAAACCGGTCGCCGGGGCCGACCCGCGCAGTGGGCGCTGGCAGGGGCTGGCCAAGACCGAATGCGGGTTGCACGCCTCATGAGCACGTTGATCCTCACCGCGCACGGCAGCAAAGATCCGCGATCGGCGGCCAACGCCCGAGCGGTCGCAGCCCAGCTCACCGGCATCCGGCCGGAACTCGACGTGCGGCCGGCCTTCTTGGAACTGGCCGGGCCCAGCTTCGTCGACGTGCTCACCGGATTGCCCAACGGCCGCCCGGCCGTCGTCACTCCCCTGCTGCTGGCCAGCGCCTACCACGCACGCCGCGACATCCCCACCCAGATTGCGCGCGCCGGTGCGCACGGCGTCCGTCAGGCCGACGTGCTCGGTGAGGACGATCGCTTGATATCGGTACTGCGCGAACGCCTGGCAGAACTCGATGTTTCGCCGCTGGACCGGGACCTGGGTGTGGTGGTGGTCGCGATCGGCTCATCGAACACCGCAGCGAATGCACGCACCGCCCAGGTGGCCGCCACGCTGGCCGCCGGCACCCGCTGGGCCGGGGCCACCATCGCCTTTGCCACCCGGCCACAACCGTCGGTGGCCGACGCGGTCGCGGGGTTGCGGCGCCACGGCGCCCGCCGCCTCGTCATCGCACCGTGGTTCCTGGCGCCGGGTCTGATCACCGACAAGGTGTGGAACTACGCGCGCGACAACGGTATTCCGATGGCGCAACCGCTGGGCGCGCACCGGCTGGTGGCCGAGACGCTCCTCGACCGCTACGACCAGGCGCTGGCCCACCACGCCGCGGCCTAGCCGCGTTCCTAGCCGGAGCGGATATGGCTGAGCAGCTCCCGGATGGCCCCAGCAGGCGGGGTGCGCCCGCCAACCCAGATGGCCCGAAACTGGCGCCGCAGGTCCAAATCGGGCACCGGAACGGCGCTCAGTCGGCCGACCGCGAGGTCGTCGGCAACCGCCAGCCGGCTCATCGCCGCCGGCCCGGCACCGGCCAGCACCGCGGCGCGCATGGCTGCGGCGGAGGACAATTCGAGCACCGGCGGCGCTTGGCGCACATCGTCGCCTAGCACCTGACGCAGCGCCACCGTCAGCGAATCGCGGATGCCCGAACGGGGTTCGCGAGTAACCAAGGGTGTTTGCGCGAGTTCACCGGCGCTCACCGGGTGCGCTCGCCGAGTCCACCTGTGCCCTGGCGGCACCACGATCACCAGCTCGTCATGGCCCACCACACAGCTACCCAACCCTCTTGGCGGCCCGGGGTTTTCGACGAATCCGAGATCAGCGGTGCCGCCACGAACCGCGGCGATGGCGTGCTCGCTGTTGGTGGCCGTCAGGATCACCTGGGGGGCGCTGTCGCCGCGCCGCCTGGCCGCGTCCTGTAACGACAGCAGCCAGTGCGGCATCAGCTGTTCGGCGATCGTCTGGCTGGCCACCACTTTGATCCGCTCGCGCCCCTCCTTGCGCAGGGCACCCAGACCGGCATCGACCTCGCTCGCGACGTCAAGTAAGCGCGCAGCCCACTCGGCGACGACCACCCCGGCCGGGGTGAGTTGTGAGCCGCGGGTGGTTCGGGCGGCCAGCGTCACGCCGACCTGGGCTTCCATCGCCGCGAGCCGTTTCGACACGGCTTGTTGGGTCAAGCCGAGTTCGCGGGCGGCACCGCCGAGGCTGCCGGTCTGCGCGATCGCCAGAAAGATCTCGAACGAGGCGAGTTCGGGCATGCGGGAACTGAGCGGCATGGTTGATGAAACCACGAAAACGGCGACACAACCATTGTTTGTGACAACACAACATCGACACGTCTACCCCGGCCCGGCGCGGACGACAACCATGAGATTCATGACCCGTCCATATCACGTAGCGATTGTGGGTTCCGGTCCGTCGGGATTCTTCGCCGCGGCGTCGCTGCTGAAAGCCGCCGACGCCGGCGAAGGGCTCGAGGTCGCGATCGACATGCTGGAAATGCTGCCCACGCCATGGGGTTTGGTGCGCTCCGGGGTGGCACCCGATCACCCCAAGATCAAATCGGTCAGCCAGCAGTTCGAGAAAACCGCGCAAGACCCCCGATTCCGGTTTTTCGGCAATGTCACGGTCGGCCAGCATGTCCAGGCCGCAGAACTCGCCGAGCGCTACGACGCGGTGATCTACGCCGTCGGCGCCCAATCCGACCGGCCCCTGGGCATTCCCGGCGAACAGCTGCCGGGCAGCGTCGCCGCGGTCGATTTTGTCGGCTGGTACAACGCGCACCCACACTTCGAGCAGATGTCCCCCGATCTATCGGGCCACCGCGCCGTCGTGGTGGGCAACGGCAACGTCGCGGTCGACGTCGCCCGCATCCTGGTGACCGATCCCGACGTACTTGCGGTCACCGACATCGCCGACCATGCATTGACGGCGTTGCGCGCCTGCCACATCGAGGAAGTGGTGATCATCGGTCGCCGCGGCCCTCTGCAGAGCGCGTTCACCACCCTGGAATTACGCGAACTCGGAGAACTCGAGGGCGTCGACGTTGTCGTCGACCCCACCCAGCTGGAGGGCATCAGCGACGACGATCTGGCCTCCGCCGGCAAAGTCGCCAAACAGAACATCAAGGTGCTGCGCGACTACGCCGCCCGCGCGCCCCGGTCCGGACACCGCCGGATCGTGTTGCGGTTCTTGACGTCTCCCATCGAAATCAACGGGAACGACAAGGTGGAAAGTATCGTGCTCGGCAGCAACGAGCTGGTCAGTGACGCCGGCGGCCGAATGGTGGCCAAGGACACCGGCGCCCGGGAAGAGCTGCCCGCGCAGCTGGTGGTGCGATCGGTGGGCTACCGCGGTATACCCACACCCGGGCTGCCGTTCGACACCAAGAGCGCCACCATCCCCCACACCGACGGCCGGATAACGGGCAGCCGCAACGAATACGTCGTCGGCTGGATCAAGCGCGGACCGAGCGGGGTGATCGGTACCAACAAGAAGGACGCCCAGGACACCGTCGACACCCTGCTCGCGGACCTGGCCGCCGGCCCAGGCACCGCCACCCCCGCCGAGGATCGTGCCGACCAACTCGCCCAGTGGCTGGCCTCGCGGCAGCCACAACTGGTCAGCGCCGCGCACTGGCAGCTGATCGACCGCTTCGAGCGGGAAGCCGGTGCCGCGCAGAACCGGCCGCGGGTCAAGGTTGCGAGCGTGCCGGAGTTGCTCCACATCGGCGGCTGTCAGAAAGGAGAATGATTGTGGCATACGTGATTGCCGAACCCTGCGTTGATATCAAGGACAAGGCCTGCATCGAGGAATGCCCCGTCGATTGCATCTACGAGGGCGCCCGGATGCTTTACATCCACCCCGACGAGTGTGTCGACTGCGGCGCTTGCGAACCGGTGTGTCCGGTGGAGTCGATTTACTACGAAGACGACCTTCCCGGCGAGTGGAGCGAGTACCAGCAGATCAACGCCGACTTCTTTGCCGAGCTCGGTTCGCCCGGGGGCGCGTCGAAAGTCGGGATGACCGAGAACGACCCCGCCGCGGTCGTGGAGCTGCCACGTAAGGCTGAGGCGACATAAAGCCGGCCCAGCGCGTCACTTCATGCGAAACGCCCTGCGCTGCAGGGTTACCGTACCCTTGAGCTTAGGCTGACCGAAAAGCCAGACCGCATCGAGCAAGGTTACAGACGAGATGCCGGACATCGACCAGACAGAGCGGCGCCGCAACGGCGCCAATCCGCTGCGACAGGTGCTGGGCCCGATCACCCGCACCAGCGGCTTCTACGCCCGATCCTGGGGCACCTATCTGGACCGCCGGCCCGATGAAATGCCGGTGGCCCGGCCCACCATCACGCTCGCCGCGCAGGCGTTCCGCGACGAAATCTTGCTGACCGGCTTCGGCATGCTGCGGTCCACCCCCGCCGCACCCACTCGGGAACGGATCGATCGTGAAGTGCTTGCGGGACTCGACTTCTACGGCCACCGGGGCTGGTTGGACCACCCGGAGGGATTCTTCGCGGCACCCCCCGCGTTGGCCGACGTCGCGGTCAAGCGGGTGGACCGCATGGGGCGCAGCTACCAGCGCCTCTCGTTCGACAGCGGCTACGAACCGCATCCCGGCGAACCCGGCCGTGACCGATGGCTGAGCTATTCGGGTAACAACCGCGAGTACGCCTTGATGTTGCGACACCGCCGGCCGCGGCCGTGGCTGGTGTGTGTGCACGGGGCCGAGATGGGGCGGGCCGGGCTCGACCTGATGCTGTTTCACGCCTGGTATCTGTATCGCAACCTCGATCTCAACGTCGTACTTCCCGTCCTTCCCCTGCACGGCCCACGGGCACGCGGTCGGCCGAACGGCGCCGTGTTCCCCGGCGCGGATGTGATGGACGCGGTTCACGGCGTCGCCCAGGCAGTGTGGGACATCCGCCGCTTGTTGTCGTGGATCCGCGCACAACAGCCCGACTCGATGGTCGGCCTTAACGGCATCTCCCTGGGAGGTCTGATCAGTTCGCTGGTTGCCAGCCTCGATGACGGGTTGACGGGTGCGATTTTAGGGGTACCAGCCGTCGATTTGGTGGAACTGGTTGGCCGTCATGCCGGCCTCAGCGGTCAACGTCACCTGCGTCAGACGATGAGGTCGGCCCAGCCCATAGGCCGGATGATCTCGCCGTTGGCGCTGACTCCCCGCGTGCCGGTGCAAGGCCGCTTCATCTACGCCGGCATCGCTGACCGGTTGGTGGATCCGCACGACCAAGTCACCCGGCTCTGGGAGCACTGGGGCAAACCGGAGATCCATTGGTACCAAGGCGGTCACACCGGTTTCTTCCGCTCCCGGCCGGTACAGCGGTTCATCGACGACGCGCTGGCGCAGTCCGGGATGGTGGACCCGGCGTCGTTCCAACGCACACGCTAGCCCGAAGTAGCTACGGCTCGGCCGGCGTTCGGCACGGGTGAGCGCTGGGCGAGTTTGGGGGTTGAGGGCCGACGAACTAGGCCTTGTGCCCGGTGCACAGCAAGGCCGCCAAGGTTTTCCGTGTCACCTGCTCACCGTCGGCGCGCAGGTCGGCCAGGATGCGTGGGGCGCCGTAGACGCCGTCAGAAGACCAGAAGATCCACAGGATGCGTCGGCACTCGTCCTGCTCCTGCCCGGCGACGAATCTTCGTAAATGACCGCCGCCGAGTTGGCTGTCGATGGCACCGACGTGAAAGCGGTTGTCCCGCTTCGCTTTCTGGCGGTCGTCAGCCAAGTATCGGGAAGCGGCGGTTGGCTGCCAGCTTGTCCAGCCCCTTCTGCATCACCTGGCGTACGTGCGCATCGACTTCTTTGACGTCAGGAGCGTCGCCGAATTGCTCAGCGACGTCGACGGGAGGCAGCACCTCGGTGACGATCTTGGTAGGCAGCGGCATGTTGACCGGCGCGACAATGCTGAGCCCGAACGGGAAGCCGAAGGTCACCGGCAGGATGTTCGTCCGGAACAGTTTGCGCTCCCACTTGGCAAGTCCCAGCGCGCGGGCCAGCCGCCGGCCCCGGGTCAGGAAGAACTGGCCTTCCTGGCCGCCGATGGAGACGGCGGGCACGATCGGCGCCTTTGCCGCGACGGCGGTGGTCACGTAGCCGGTTCGGCCGCCGAAGTCGATGACGTTCTCCCGCAGGGTGGGCCGATAGACGTCGAAGTCACCGCCGGGGAATACCAGCACGACCGCACCCGCGGCCAATGCCTTGGCGGCGTTGTCGCGCGTTGCGCGGACCACTCCGGTGCGCTTGAAGAACTCGCCGGCCGGCCCGGCGAACAGGGTGTCAAAGCCCAGCGCGTACAGCGGGCGATCGTAGCCGTACTTGTCGTAATAGCCCACAGCAAACACCGACAGGTCGACCGAAACCAGGCCGCCGGAATGGTTCGAGACCACCAGGGACGCGCCGGGCGGGATATTGTCCAGACCACGTACCTCTGAACGGAAATACCGCTTGACGATCGGCCGGGTCAGCGTGATGACGTGCTCGGTCAAACTGCGGTCCCAGTTGTCGATGTCGCTCATGCCTTTCCCGGGCGCGCATAGGTGCTGAGCTGGAACCGATGGTACGCCCACCCGGCAGCGGCGGACCTACTGTTCTCCGGAGAATCGTTCCCATGCGGACTGCCGAGTGATACCAAGAGCCGCACCAATTCTCGACCACGTCACGCCACGGCGGCGAAGCTCGGCCACCCAAGAACGCAGATCGGTCTCGACTTGCCGCGCCACCACTGCCATGCGCGGAATATGGCCGAGCATCTGCTTGTCGCTCATGGACTCCCACACCGGCAAGCGAAGCTCGGCGGGCTGGTCGCGATACCTGGCCATAATCGCCTCGGCTACCGCAACGCACTCGTCGCAGATGTGCACTCCCGGACCCGCCACGAGCTTGCCCACCTCGGTGTTCGACTTGCCGCAGAAAGAGCACCAGATCTGCGCGGTTGCCGTAGTTTGCGGACTCATCGCCATTCCATTCTGTCAGGTTTATCCTGACAAGGTTAGGACGTCAGGGTCGGCCTGACAAGCGGGTCAGAAGGGGAGCTAAGTAAGGTGGCCACATGGGCAGAGCTCAGGTCATCCACATCCTCCGACAAATCGGCGCTGTGATAGTGACGGCGGTGACTGCCGCCTCCACGCTCAACGCATATAAACCCCTGGCGCGCAACGGTTTCGCGTCGCTGTGGTCATGGATTTTCGGTTTGGTGGTCACCGAGTTCCCGTTGCCGACACTGGCCAGCCAGGTAGGCGGACTGGCGTTGACCGCCCGGCGCCTGACCCGGCCGGTGCGGGCGCTCTCCTGGCTGGTCGCTGCCATCTCGGCATTCGGTCTGCTCAACTTCAGTCGCTCAGGCCATCGAGCCGATGCGCCGCTTGCCGCGGCGTTGGACAGCGGCTTGGGGACCGGTCGCCGCACCGACTCGGACGGCCTGTGGCGCCGCCCGTCCGGCGGTGGCACCGCCAAGACTCCCGGACCGCTGCGCATGCTGCGGATCTACCGCGACTACGCCCACGACGGCGACATCAGCTACGGCGAGTACGGCCGGGCCAATTATCTCGATATCTGGCGACGTCCGGATCTCGATCGCTCCGGCAAGGCGCCGGTGCTGTTTCAGATCCCCGGCGGCGCCTGGACGACCGGAAACAAACGCGGACAGGCCCACCCCTTGATGAGCCACCTCGCCGAATTGGGCTGGGTCTGCGTGGCGATCAACTACCGGCACAGCCCGCGCAACACGTGGCCCGATCACATCGTCGACGTCAAGCGTGCCCTCGCCTGGGTCAAGGCACACATCGCCGAGTACGGCGGCGACGCCGACTTCATCGCCATCACCGGCGGCTCGGCCGGCGGTCACCTGTCGTCGCTGGCAGCGCTGACACCCAACGATCCGCAATTCCAACCGGGATTCGAAGACGCCGATACCCGCGTCCACGCGGCGGTGCCGTTCTACGGTGTCTACGACTTCACCCGCTTCGACGACGCGATGCATCCGATGATGCCGGCGCTGCTCGTGAAATCCGTTCTCAAACAACGCCCCGCCACCAACCTGGAGCCGTTTGTCACCGCGTCTCCGATCAACTATGTTTCGGCTGAGGCTCCGCCCTTCTTCGTGCTGCACGGCCGCAACGACTCGCTGGTGCCCGTCGAGCAGGCACGCGGGTTCGTCACCGCGCTTCGCGACGTCAGCACCCAACCCGTGGTGTACGCCGAACTGCCGCTTACCCAGCACGCCTTCGACATCTTCGGGTCGGCCCGGGCAGCGCACGCGGCGATCGCCGTCGAGCAGTTCCTGGCCGAGATCTACGCGACGCGGCACCGATGACCGCCGCATACCTGCGCTGGGCCGCCGAGGGGATCGCCAAGCGACTGGTCGATGCCTATCGCAGCACCGGCGCCGACCTGCCCTTCGGCGATCCGCTGCCCTCTCATGGCTGCGAAATGGAGGGCTGGTTCTGGCGCCTCACCGACAGCGCCTCGGATCGCGTCGTGGTCGGGCTGTGCAGCGTCAACCGGCACCCGGACGGAGACTGGGCCACCGTGGCGGTCGCGCTGCATCCCGGCGGCATCGTGCGGTCGGCAGCCTTGGACGGCGCCGAAGCGGAATCCTCGCCGTTCACGGTCCACGCCGGGACCGACCCGGCAGGCAGTTTCGCAGCCGCCACCGACGGGCTACGGATCGACCTCGACGACATCCATCTGAATCTGCGATTCACTGATTTGTTCCAATGGCCCAAGGTTTTCGGGGGCGGCGGGGTTTTCTCCTCGATCCCGTTCCTGAACCAATACTGGCATCCCTACCGCCTGGGCGGGAAGGCAAGCGGCACAGTCGAATTCGGTGACGGAACTTGGACGTTCAACGACGGCCGGCTCTATGCCGAACGGAACTGGGGCGCGGGCTTTCCCGAGCGCTGGTGGTGGGGCCAGGCACACGATTTCGACGGCGCGGACGTCTCCGTCGCATTCTCGGGCGGACTTCTTCAGCTGGGCCCCATCCGCCAGGACGTCACCGGAGTGGTGGTGCGCCTCGGTGACGAGGTGATCCGGATGACGCCCCCGGCGCTGGTGCGATCACAGGTCGGCGACGGCCACTGGCGTATCCGGGCGTTCACGCCGCTGTACCAGATCTGGCTGGACGGTGCCGCCGCCGGCCGTGATCCGCACGTCCTACCGGTGCCACTGCCCGCGGAGCGGCGCAACGTCGACACCGACTTCGAGCATCTTGCCGGCCGGCTGCATTGCGTGGTGCGCAAGTTCGGCCGGGTGGTCTTCGACGGCACCTCCGAGCTGACGGGTCTGGAAATCGGCAGCAGGCCGACGGGGTAGCGGCGCCCATCCGAGCCGGTCGTGCCCGCCCGAGACAGTATGGTCAGCACATGACCGCCGGCGTCACCGACGCATTCGTGGATCGACTGGGCCAGCGTGCACAAGAGGCCGAGGACCTTCGCCGGTTACCTGCCGCCACGGTTATTGAGCTGGTCGAGTCGGGATTCTTCGATCTGCTGAAGCCGACGCGGTACGGCGGTCAGCAAGCCGGATTCGCGGCAATCTTCGATCCCGTGCGCCGGATGGCACACGGCTGCGCCTCTACCGCCTGGACCGCGGCGTTCTACACGTTGCACAACTGGATGCTGGCCCTGTTCGACGAGCGGGCGCAAAGCGAGGGGTTCGGTTCCCGCCCGTTTCTGGCTTCGGCACCGTTGGCGCCCACCGGGCGGGGGGTTGCGGTCGACGGGGGCGTTCGGCTGTCCGGTCGCTGGTCGTGGGCCACCGGTGTGATGGACGGCAACTGGACGATCGTCGGCGCGCTCTGCGGTCCCGACAACGCGATTTACCCCGCACTTGCTATGGTGCCCGCCGACGACATCCGGATTGTCGATGTCTGGCAAACCGACGGGATGCGTGCCACCGGCTCCAACGACGTGGTCATCGAGGATGTCTTCGTTCCCGAGCACCGATTGATCAAGGTCAGTGACATCTACGCCGGCACCGCGCCGGGTGCGCAGCTGTACGACGCGGCCGTCTACCGCTGGCCACTGGTACCCGCGCTGGCGCTGGTCGCCGCGATGCCCGCCCTGGGTGCGGCCGAGCGCGTCACCGCCATCTTCGCCGAGCGACTCCACGAACGCGTCCTGGCCTACGACGGCGGCCGGCAGAAAGACAGGCCGGCTGCTCAGGCCCGACTGGCCGAGGCCCGTGTCCGGCTGCGTGCACTGCACGGGCTGCTGGCCGGCACCGTCGAGGGAATCGAGCAGATCCTGACTGCAGGAGAGCGGGTAGCGCGTCCGGTCCGCGCCGATGCCCGCCTGGCCGCCGCGCACATCGTGCGGGAATCACGCGCGGTGATCACCGCCCTGCTCGAGGCGTCGGGCGCCGGTGCGCACTTTCTGAGCAACCCGCTGCAACGGGCCAAACGCGACGTCGACGTACTCAGCGGCCATGTGGTCTTCGACTACGACGTCAGCCGAGAACTGGCCGGTGCCTTGGCGATTGGCGTCAAAATCTCACCCATCGCCATGGTGTGACGTGCGTCCGGCAAGGCGATCGACATCGACGACTTCACCGCGGTTGATGCTGACCCAATCGCGCCCGTCGAGGTAAGGCCGCAGGCTTTGGGCGATAAGCTCGGCGTCGGCCGGCGACTTCGGCCGCTGCAGCTCGTAGACATGCGGCAATTCGGCCATACCGGTGACCACGTTCCACAGTGTGAGGGCGTCGGGCCCGGTCGGCGGGTCCACCAGCACCGGCCCGAACAGGCATTGACCCTCGATGAACAGCGTCGGCACGCCGTATCCGCCGGCGTCGACGACCCGCTGGTGTTCGGCACGGATCTCGTCGTGAGTGGTCGGATCGGCAAGGGCCGCATCGAGAACCGCCTCGTCGGCGCCGATCTCGCCCAGCAGGCGCCGCGCAACGGCGGGGTCGTGCGGTTTGCCGCCAAGCGTGTGCAATTCATGGCCGATCGCGGCGTACCACTTGTCCAGCAAGGACATATCGGTGCGGCGCAGCAGCGCGCCGATGCGCATCAACGACCAGCCATAGGACCAGTCGCGCTCCCACGGGTGTTTCTTGCCCGCTACCCGGTTGATCTCCTCGAGGCTGAAGAACCGCCAGTTGACGGCGATGCCCAACTGCGCACGGACGTCACGGATCCAGATCGAGGTCTGGTAGGCGAACGGGCACATGGGGTCAAAGTGGAAATCTACGACAGTGCTCATCACCCTGGACCTTTCGACGGCGCGTCGCGAGTTGACGTTGCTGCGTAGCCTAGCGCGAGCGTGCCGGACCGAAAGCCGTGCCTGCGCGATTACCTGATATCGCCGGCCACAATTTCTTAGGTAATCGGCCGATGAGGCCCAAAGGCCCTAGCAGGTGCCAGGTTTTTTGGTGCAGTGTTGCGATAGGCCGGCGCGCGGATAAATGCGAGGGGGATTTTATATGAAGGGTTTTCTGGGGCGCCAAGCCGCTTTTCTGCGGAGCCAGGGCATGAAGCTGCGCTGGTCCGTGGTGCTCATGGGCGTGACATTGATGGTGTTCGGCACGGTGATACCCGTTGCCTGCAGTCGTCAACCAAATAATTGTGGAAATGGAGCTGCCTGCGAGCCCACAAAGGGTGCGCCGGATGCGGAACGGGGCCCGGCCGCGGATAGAAAGCACGCGGGCCGATTGCTGGATGCTGCCCGCCAGTGCGAGGACGATATGCACGGCGCCCACCCACCGGCGGCATGTTATGTCGTCGTGTCATGGGAGCAAAACCGGAAAATCCCATATCAGGACGCCATCGACCTCGCCAACAAGTTGATGCGGCAAGGGTTCGTGGACGCTCTGTCGGCTGCCTCCGAAAAGCCGTGGGCCCCCTATTCGCTACAGGCATGCAATTGGTATCTGGGCGCCCTCGGAGCAATCCTGGACATTCCCTATTTCAGAGATCGTTACTATGACGGGGTCTACGACGAAAAGCTGCGTAATGCCGACAAGATGAACGAGTTCCTCGCGCAAGCGGTCAAGAATCCGGACAGAAGCGGTTGGAAGCTCGTCGGCGTCGGTATCAATCCCGGGTCCGAGGTCACGGACCTGGCAAATCAGGGTCAGTTTGTTGTGGCGTCATCGCATAGCATTCCGGGCCGCACCGAATATGGGCACATCGCAATTGCGGCCCCGGATTACCTCGATAAAGAATCCGATCCGGCGGTGGCAGGCAATACCGGGCCGTGGATCAGATACTCGGTATACCGGGGCACACCCCATACCACGAAAAGCACCAGGACCAGCGCCATCTTCGGCTCAAGCGTTACCCCGCCGATCTGGGTGCAGTATGTCGGTAAAGACTGGCTCGTACCGTCAGGAGAAAAGAAACTCCCGTGCGTGGACTTGAACGGCGACGGTATCTGTGACGACCTGCCAGGCGGGGGGACACCGCCGTCGCCGACGTATGTCTGCGTCGAATGTCCTCCGGGATATCACTGCGGCCACAATCCAGAACGATGCATTCCGAATGCAACCACTCCGGTGACGACCAAGCCCTCGACCCCGCCAGTGACAACACCACCGGTGACGACCAAACCCTCGACCCCGCCGTTAACAACCAAGCCCTCGACCCCGCCGGTGACAACGCCGCCGACCACGACCGAACACCCCGCGTGAGCGACATTCGCCGAGACCGACATCAGCGCGACGTCCACTCGGTCGAATGTTTCGGCACTGGTGTTGGTCTCGACGTCGCACGAGTCAACCCAGCTCGTGCGCCACACGCTATTGCACAGTCACTTTCCCGGTGAAGGTACACGTCGGCGCGTTGTCGCCGCCCACGAAGCTGGCGTAGCCGGTGGTGATGGTGGTGGTGCCGGGCTTGAGTGCCGTGAACGTCCACACCTCGGTGCCGGGCGCGCCCATCATGTCGGTGTCTGGCCGCACATAGCGGTGATCGACCTGCTTGAGGACCGTGGCGTCACCGATCTTCATGTCTTCCGCCCATCGGAACGGGGTGGTGTAATTCGACCCCAGCGTCACCTGCAGCGTGTCACCGACCGACATGGTGACATCGCGTTCGATCGCGCTTTGCTTCAACACGTCATCCATCGACACGTCAATGGTTTTGGTCGCCGGTGGCCGAGCCTTGCTGGCACAGCCGATGCAACCCAACACCACCGACAAGACAACCATGCCGACGGTCACCATGAGCCTGATCTTCATCAACACCGCCCTTCAATCAGGGTTTGCAGCATAGTCGCCTGATCGGGATCGCGTTGGCCGGCAAGGACCTTTGCTCGCCCGGCGAGTGAGGCGTCCCGGCGAATCCCCGCTCTCGCGTTTCCCGCGCTCGGCGTCGCGGCGTTTCCCGGCGCGAGTCCGGCCTTAGTCCGGTAGCTTCAACGCGTGTTTGGCATCATCCGGCCGTGCCGTCACCGGCTCGGTGGCGAACTCACAGCAGTATGGCGAGCGCAGTTATGCGGGCTGTGCCTGGCCCTTCGCGACGACTACGGCCAGGCCGCGCGGATCGCCACCAACTACGACGGCTTGGTGGTCTCGTTGCTGGTCGAGGCACAGTCCGACGCGCGACCAACGCGACGGACCGCCGGGCCCTGTCCATTGCGCGGGATGCGGCGTGCGGACGTGGCGACCGGTGAGTGCGTGCGATTGGCCGCCGTGGTGTCGCTGGCGCTGGCCGCTGCCCGGGTGCGCGATCACGTCGACGACCGTGACGGCGTGGTCGGTGTGGCCCCGGTGCGGGTGGCGGCGCGCCGCATCGCCGATCGCTGGGTGCGCCAAGGCAGCGATGCCGGACACTCCCTTGGGTTCGACACCGGCGTGCTGGTCGCCGCGATCGACCGGCAGACCGAGCTCGAGGCCATGGTCGGTCGCGCGGGCCCGGGCGGCTCGCTACTGCTGGTGACCGAGCCCACCGAGACCGCGGTAGCCGCGGCCTTCGCCCATACCGCGGTGTTGGCCGGCCGACCGGACAACCAGGAGCCGCTGCGTGAGGTCGGTCGGCTGTTCGGGCGGATCGCGCATGTCCTCGACGCGGTCGAAGATTGCCACGACGACGCAGCCCACGGAAAGTGGAACCCGTTGGCGGCCACGGGAACATCCGTCGCGGCGGCCCGCATCCTGTGCGACGACGCGGCGCTGGGCATCGAACTGGCATTGGCCGACGTCGACTTCACCGACGGACGACTGGCGCGGCGGTTGCTGACCCGCGAGGTGCGCCGCGCGATATCGCGCACCTTCAACCGGGCCGGCTACACCGCGCGCGGCGGGACACCGCATGGCGAGCAGGACGGGATCACCTTCGGCGCCCAGGCGATGGGCGCCGGCCCCTACCCGGGCGATCCGGGTGAGCTACCGCCCAATCCGGAGCAAAGTCCCAAACAGGGATGCTGGAACACCTGCACCGACGCATGTTGCTGTGACTGCTGCTGCGACGAAGACTGCTGTTGCGACTGCGGAGACTGCTGCGACTGCGGAGACTGCTGCGACTGCTCGTAGTTCGGGCCATGTGGCCGCGGGATCGCTGAGCCCGTAGGCGAAGATGGGCTGGTGTTCGGTCTTGTCGTTATCGTCACGCTCGTCGCCACGGTGGTTGCCGGAACCATTCTGGGTCGGCGCTACCGGGTGGGCCCGCCGGTCTTGCTCATCCTGCTGGGTGCGCTGCTGGGTCTCATCCCCGAGTTCGGAAGCGTCGAGATCGACGGCGAAATCGTGCTGCTGCTATTCCTGCCGGCGATCCTCTACTGGGAAAGCCTGAACACCAGCTTCCGTGAAATCCGCTGGAACTTACGCGTCATCATCATGTTCAGCGTCGGTCTGGTGATTGCCACCGCGGTAGCCGTGTCATGGACCGCACGGGCGTTCGGCATGGAGTCACATGCTGCGGCGGTGCTGGGTGCGGTGCTGTCTCCCACCGACGCCGCCGCGGTGGCCGGCCTGGCCAAAAAATTGCCGCGGCGCACGCTCACCGTCTTGAAAGGCGAGAGCCTCATCAACGACGGCACGGCGCTGGTCCTGTTCGCCATGACCGTGGCCGTCGCCCAAGGTGCGCCGGGGATCGGGCCGGCGGCCCTGGTCGGCCGTTTTGTCACCTCCTATCTGGGCGGGATCGTCGCGGGGCTGTTGGTCGGGGGACTGGTAACGACGCTGCGCCGCAGGATTGACGCACCACTCGAGGAAGCTGCACTGAGCATGATGACGCCGTTCGCGGCGTTCCTGCTCGCCCAACAGTTGCATTGCAGCGGCGTCGTCGCGGTCATGGTGTCAGCGCTGGTACTCGCCTACACCGGCCCGCGGGTGATTCGGGCGCGTTCCCGCCTGCAGTCCTTCGCATTCTGGGACATCTCGACTTTCCTCATCAACGGCTCGTTGTGGGTCTTCGTCGGGGTCCAGATCCCCGGTGCGATCGACCATATCTCCGACGTCGACGGCGGACTGCGACGCGCCACCGTCCTGGCGCTGGTCGTCGCGGGGGTGGTCGTGGCGACCCGAATCGTGTGGGTCGAGCTGACCACCCTGCTGGGACGCGCGGTAGACCGGGCCTTGCGCAAACCCCACCGCTACGTCGGCTTCCGCCACCGCTGCGTGACCAGCTGGGCGGGATTTCGCGGCGCGGTCTCGCTTGCGGCAGCACTCGCGGTCCCGACGACGACTGCAAGCCGCGCACCGTTCCCCGACCGCAACCTGATCATCTTTGTCGTGTCGATCGTCATTCTGGTGACGGTGCTGGTCCAGGGCAGCTCACTGCCCGCGGTGGTCCGCTGGGCCCGAATGCCGGACGACGTCACTCGTGCCGACGAACTGCATTTGGCCCGAACTCGCAGCGCCGAGGCCGCCCTGGAAGCCTTGCCGGCCGTCGCCGACGCGCTCGGGGCGGGCACCGAGATCGTGCAACGCCTGCGGCATGATTACGAAGAACGCGCCGAACTCGTCGGGGCCAACGGCGCCGACTCCGCGACGAGCGATCTGGTGGCACACTGCGATCTGGTTCGGCGGGTCCGACTCGGCGTTCTGCAATATCAGCGGCAGGCCGTCACCGCGCTGCGCAACAAGAACCTGATCGATGACATCGTGCTGCGTGAGTTGCAGGCGGAGATGGATCTCGAGGAAGTGCAGCTGCTCGACCCGGCCGACGCCGATTGACGTCGATCCCTGGTGGCGGCGACTGCTTCCCGAGTCGAGCGGCCGGCTTCTCAACCCACCGCACACGGCAGCCGTTTGATCCCGTGGAAGAACGAAGACCGCAGCCGGTCGGGCGACCCGGTGACGACGAGGCCGGGCACACGTGGATACAACTCTTCCAGCATGACCCGCAGTTCCAGCCGGGCCAGCTGAGCACCCAGGCAGAAGTGCACTCCCCCGCCGCCGAACGCGACATGGTCGGGCCCCGGGCCGGAGCGCCCGCGGGTGATATCGAACTCGGCAGCCCGCTCGAACACGTCCTCGTCGCGGTTGGCCGACAGGTAGTGCATCAGCACCCAGTCGCCGGCCCGGATGTGCTGGCCGCGGATCTCGACGTCGCGCGTGACGGTGCGGCGGAAGTGCATCACCGGGGTGGCCCAGCGCAGCAGTTCCTCGACGGCGAACTTGGCCGCGGTGGGCTGGCGGGCCAGCAGCGCCTGCTGGTCCGGATGCTCGGACAACGCCAGGATGCCGTGGCTGAGGGTGTTGCGGGTGGTCTCGTTGCCGGCAATCGCCAGCAGCAGGAAGAATTCGTTGAGCTGGTCGCGGTTGAGCTGCTCGCCGTCGACCTCGGCGGCGAGCAGAGCGGACAGGATGTCGTCGGTGAGGCCGTGCTTTCGCCGGTGTTCGACCAATTCTCCGCAGTAGGCGAACATTTCGGCGGCCGCCAGCCCGAGCGCCTCGGGTGTGGGAGCGTAGTCGGGGTCTTCGATGCCCAGGCTTCCGATCGCGTTGCTCCAGCGGAAGACGTCCATCCGGTCCGCGGCCGGCACGCCCAGTACCTCGGCGATCACCTGCAGCGATATTTCCGCGGAAATGTCTGTGACGGCGTCGAATTCGCCTTTGCCATCGATGTTGGCGACGATGTCGCGGGCAACTTGGCGCATTCGCGGTTCCAGGCGCAGCACATTGCGGGCGGTGAAGCCCTGGTTGATCAGCTTGCGGTAGTGGACATGTCGCGGCGGGTCGATTCCCGGCAGCATCGCCGAGGTCGGCGCCGCCTCAACCTCCAGCAGGGTGTTGCCCTTGCTGCTGGTGAACGTCTCGGTGTCGCGACTGACCAGTCGCACATCGGAGTGCCGGGTCAGCAACCACGTTCTGGGCAGTCCGGAAAGTTGCACCGGATACACCGGCGCGTGGGCCCGTAACCGGCGCAACGCCTCGAACGGAGCACCGGCGAGATAAGTGTCCGGGTTCAGCACGGCGGCGGCGTCCCGACCGGAAGCGCTGTCGTGATTTTCGACAATCAGCGACCTGAGCTTCGGAATGCTCATCGGTGCTCCGCGCATGCCTTGATACCGGCGATGACGACGTCGAGTCCGGCCCGGAACCGCGATGCGGGCTGGCGCTTGCCGCGGGACTCCTCCAGGCTGATCGAACCCAGCAGATAGGTGTACAGCACCGAATGTGCTGCGGCAGCACCGCTTTTGGCGAGTCCGGCTTCGGCGAGAAGGGCGCGGCTCAGTTTGTCCAGGCGCCGGGCGCGTTCCCCGCCGCCACTGGTTTGCAGGACGCCGGCGATGCCGCGGACGTCGAGCATCACTTCGCGTGCGGCACAGTAAAGCTCGGTGAGCCGGGTGTCCCAGGGCCCGGCTTCGGGTTCGGGGATATCGGTCAGAACGGATTCGGCGAGCAGATCCAGGGCGGCCTGCTTGCCCGGGACGTGGTAATACACCGACGGGACCGCGGCGCCGAGCTCGGCGGCGAGCTCACGCATCGTCACCTGCTGCACGCCCACCCGCCGGGCCAGGTTGTGCAGACACGCCACCACCCGAGCGCGGTCGAGTTCGCCGTAGGCCCGCCGTTGTGCGGAGGTCATTGAACGCGCCTATTCGAGCGGCGTTCGAAATAATTCGAGCACTGTTAGAATTTAGCGCGATGAGCGCCGTCGCCGCAAAGCTGTCGATTGCCACGCCGGTGGTGACCATGCTGCCCGGGGTCAGCGCCGACTGGGAAAGGCACGCCACCGTCGAAGACCTGGCACAGATCGCCGAAGCCGCGGACCGGCTCGGCTACCACCACCTGACCTGCAGCGAGCACATAGCCTTGCCCAAAGCCGAGAAGCGGCGCCGCGGGACCCGCTATTGGGATCCGTTGGCCACCTTGGGCTACCTGGCGGCGCGCACCCGGCGCATTCGGCTGGCCACCAACGTGCTGGTGCTCGGCTATCACCATCCGCTCGAAATCGCCAAGCGCTACGGCACTTTGGACGCGGTCAGCGGCGGCAGGCTCATCCTTGGTGTGGGCGTCGGCAGCCTCGAAGCGGAATTCCACCTCGTCGGCGCTCCGTTTGCTGATCGCGGAGCACGGGCCGACGACGCGTTGCGAGCGTTGCGCTCGGCACTGTCGGTGCCCGAGCCCGCCTACCATGGCGAGTTCTATTCCTTCGACGGCATGGTCGTCGACCCGTGCGCGGTCCAGCCGCACGTCCCCATCTGGGTCGGCGGACGCACCCTGCGGTCACTGCGGCGAGCCGCGACGCTGGCCGATGGCTGGGTCCCCTTCAACGTGAGCCTGCGCCAAGCCCGAGAGTGGCTGAACCGTTTCGAAATCCGGCCGGGTTTCGAAGTGGTGCTCACGCCCCCGGCGCCGCTGGACCCGATCGGCGAACCGCAATGGACCCGCGCCGTGCTCGCCGAGATGTCCGAGCACGGGGCCACGACCATCGCCGCCACGTTCGTCCACAGCTGCCTAACGCACTGCCTGGAGAACCTGCAGTCGCTCGCCGAATTGGCCGCCTCGTGAACCGGGTCAGGGCAGGCATTTTCAGCCTCACCGCAGCCGCGCCGCCCGACGACGACGGCGGTTATCTGCGATGGCACTTGCTCGATCACCTGCCCGAGCAATATCAACTGCCGGGCATCGTGCACGGGCTGCGCTGGATCGCTGACGGCGATTACCTCGATCACCGGTTGGCAAGCCGCGGCCCGCTCGGCGAGATCGCCAATGCCGTGCACTATCTCGTCGGTGACCCCGTTCGGCAGACATTCGACGACTTCGTGGCGCTGGGCCGGGCGTTGCGGGACAGCGGCCGGATGCCGGTCATGCGACCGTTGTTGGAAGTGGCGGGCCTGCGGCTGTTGCAGTGGCAAGCCGCCCCGCGCGCGCTCGTTTCCCACGAGGTGGTGCCGTTCCGGCCGCACCGGGGAGTGCTGCTGATCATCGAGGAATCCTTTGACGGCCGCTCCGATCGATGGCTGGAATGGCTGCATTGCGAACACTATCCGGCGCTGCTGGCCGTCCCCGGCGTGGCGGGAGCCTGGACATTCGGCTCGACCACCGCATGGGATCCGATGCCCCGCGGATGGCGGACCGACCCGCAGTACATCACCGTCGTCTACCTCGACGACGACCCGCTGGCGACGACGGACGCCCTGGCGCCGGTGGTCGAACAACGGTGGCGCTTGGCAGCGGTGCGGCCGGTGTTCGCCGGGCCGATGCGGACCATGATCACCTGGGAAGCCTGGCCGTGACGACGCGAACATCAGGACACCTGGCAGAGCGGCTCACTAAATCAGGATTAAACAGTCAACTGAGCACGCCTTAGCTTAGATATAAACTGTCATTATTATTCCATCGACAGTTTGAATTGACTTCGGCCGGCGTTTCGGCAAAATTTGATCATGCGCCTGAAAGCCCCAGCGCAAGATTCTTTGTATTTAGGGATACGCGTTAGGCGACATCTGCATTCAGTCGGCGAACAGGTTGGCCGCAAAGATTGGCGGTCTCGTGGCTATCCTTTGTGAGGAGAAGGGTTAATCAAATAATTGCTTTCAGTTGAATCTCCAGGCGAGTATCGATTACCGCTGAAGAAACTACCGCACCTGGTCGTGATGAGCCGCGACCTGCGCCGTGCAAGGTCGGTTGCCCCGTCGTTGGGCTCCCATAGCGTAGACATCCGCCCGAAGATAGCTTTTTTCGACAGCAAGCCGTACATCGAGGCCTGCTTCCGCGATCACAATTGGCGCAACTACGCTCTGCATTTCCTCGAGACCCGCCTGACTTCCGACACCGTTGGCCTAGCCGCCGGCAGTGATGTCGTCTGCCCCTTTGTCAACGATCGGCTGGACGCCGCGGTTATCGAGGCGCTGCGCGATTCGGGTGTGCGCCTCATTGCCATGCGTTGCGCCGGTTACAACAACGTGGACATCAAAGCCGCGGGCCGCCTGGGGGTCGGCGTAGTGCACGTGCCGGCATATTCGCCCCACGCCGTCGCCGAACACGCCGCCGCGCTGCTGCTCACCCTCAACCGCAAGACACACCGAGCCTACGTCCGCGTGCGGGAGGGGAACTTCTCGCTCAACGGTCTTGTGGGCACCGACCTCCACGGCAAGTGCGCCGGCGTTGTCGGCACGGGCAGAGTCGGCAAGTGCCTGATCAGAATTCTCCGCGGGTTCGGGATGCGTGTGCTCGCCCACGACCCCTTCGTAGACGCGCAGTTCGCCGCAGCGAACGGGATCGAGTACGTCCCGCTGCCGAACCTGCTATCACAGGCCGACGTGATCAGCCTCCACGCGCCACTCACGGCCGGTACACACCACCTCATCAACGCCGAGACCATCGCGCGCATGAAGCGCGGCGTCATCCTCATCAATACCAGTCGCGGCGCGCTCGTCGACTCGGTCGCGCTCATCGAAGGCCTGAAATCCGGCATTGTCGGCGCCGCCGGTCTCGACGTGTACGAGGAAGAGGAGGCCTATTTTTTCGAGGATTTTTCCGCGGAGGTCATGACCGACGACGTACTTGCACGCCTTATTGGTTTCGGCAACGTTCTCATCACCAGCCACCAGGCGTTCCTGACCTGGGAAGCCCTCGGCAATATTGCCGACATTACGTTCGATAATATCGCCGAATTCGTGGCCGGTCGCCGGGGGGCTGAACTCAGTAACGCAGTTTTGTAGGCAGTTTCTGATTGCGGTGGAGCCGTCCGTCGACCGGCGGTCGGGGAGCAAGCGGTATGACCCTCAGCGACCCGCACCGTGGTGCCCTTGCATCCGGATCCACAACGCTCGCTGGCGAATCGGTTCAACGTCTGATACGGAACTATGCACCCCCGGCGGTTCCAGCAACGTCTGAATCGTGGTGATCGTCGACGGCCGCTGCTCACCATCGCCGGTCACCCATGCGATGATCTGCTCCTCGAACGCCATCAACTGTCCCCAGTGTTGACTTGTCCTGCGCTGCGGGATAAGCCGACCCACTTGGCACCTCGCCGTTGTCCGGGGGTCTCGGCACCCACCACCATTCATCTTGGGCCACGGGGTCGATAGTGCCAGCATTCGTCATCTGGAAGACGGAATAAAGACCCACTCGTCCGCCTCGGCGCGGCGACGCGAACACCGGCACAATTTCGCAGGGCCGCTCAGGTGAGCAACGCGGGCAACGGCACGTGCATCAATGCACATGCCGCCCGCAGCATCTCGGCCTCTGCGGTCGTCACGGTGCCGTCGGCGGTCACCGCCACGGCCATCGCTTCCACGAGTGCCTGCTTGGCCTTCGGCGCCAGGCCGTCCAGTCCGGCCCAGCCTTGGTCGAGCGCCTGCTGCCATGCCACTTGCCGCGGCGGTGGCGCAGCGGCATCGGGGTACAACCGGCGCAGCGCGCCATCGTAGGCCCGCCGAGCCGACTCCTGGTCGCCGGCGCCGGCGACCGCGAGCGTCGCGAGCAGCGTCGTCACCGTCGGCCGCACCCGGTCGAGCGAGCCATGCCCGACCTTGCTTCGGCGGTGCGGATTGGCCGCGTCCTGCAGGTAGCTCCAGACCAGCCGCGTCACGCAGTACTCGAACATCGACACCGAGCCGTCCGCGACGGCGAGTTCGTTGAGCACCCCTAATAGCGCTTCCCGGAAGGCGGGCGGATGGGCGGCGAGCTGCGGGATAGCCAGGTCGACCAACGGCAGCCGTAGCTCGGCGGGCAACACCGTCATCGTGTTCACCAGCGCGGCGGCTGCCTGCGCCTCCCGGTGCCCTAGCCGCTGCGCTACCGAGGCGAGCTGGCGAGCATGCAGCGGATCGCCGGGACGGGCCAGCAGCAACGCGATGATCGCGGCCGCGGCGGTGCTCGGCTGGGTGGCCAGCCGACGAGCGTCTGGGGGAATCGTGGCGTGCAGCGCCGAGCCGTGCTGCAGGTCGGCCCGGGTGAGCGTGCCGGCGCGATCGGCCACCTGCTCGGGACTGATGCCACGCCGACCCGCCCCGAACGGCCCCGCTACCGTCGCGGCGGGCTGAACAGCCGCGCCGACAGCGGAGGCAGTGCCGGTCGGGGTGAATCCGGCCATCGCGTCCTCGGCGAGCCCGTCGGGCAACCGTTGTCCGTAGCGCTGCTTCAGCGCGTCCACCTCACGCGGGTCGAAGCTGGGGTCGAGCGCCTTGATCCGGTCGGCCAGGGGCGGATGCGTCGCGTACCACGCGCGAAACGACCGTCTGCCCTCGCCGAACAACATATGGCTGACTTCGGTGGCGCTGCGGGCGTCGCGCAGCGCCGACCCGGACGCGATGCCCGCGATCTTCTTCAGCGCCCCGACGAGTCCGTCGGTCTGACGGGTGAACTGCACCGCGGACGCGTCGGCCAGCCACTCGCGCTGGCGGGACACCGCCGCCTTGATGATGTTGGCGAAGAACACCCCGATGAAGCCGAGCACCATCATCGCGAGCGCGATCATCCAGATCGGCGCGCCGTTCTTGGAACCGCCGCCGCGGCCGCCGCCAAACTGCAGGACCCGCAAACCGGTCAGGCCAATCAGCAGGATCCCGTTCAACAGTCCGATCAGCCTGATGTTCAACCGCATGTCGCCGTTGAGGATGTGGCTGAACTCGTGGGCGATCACACCTTGCAGCTCGTCGCGATTGAGCTGGGACAGTGCACCGCTGGTGACCGTAATCGCCGCGTCGGCCGGGGTAAAACCGGCCGCAAACGCATTGATGCCGGGTTCCTCCGGCAGGACGAACAGGCGCGGAGCCGGCACCCCGGATGCCAGCGACATTTCCTCGACGATGTTGACGAGTCGGCGCAACTGCGGGTCAGAGCTCGTCGGGTCGACCTGGACGGCCCCGACCGAGGCGGCAACGGCCGCCCCGCCCTGGCGTAGCGCGACCGTCTTGGTAATCATGCCGCCGGCGATGATCAGCAGCGTCACGGCCGTAACGCCGACGACGACGTCGAACACCGCTGAAGGGTCGGCCCTTCGATACGTCATCGCGACCGCCGCGGCGGCGTCGATGAAGGCGACCATCGCCACCACGGCGACGATGAACAGGAACACCAGCTTGAGCGTGCTACTCCGGGCCGCGCGCTGGTGGTCGAAGAAGTTCACGCCGATCGAAGCGTCAGAACTGGACCCGCGGCGCTTCCCGCATCTCCGGGCGATCCGGCGGAAGCTCGAGCAGCGCAGCAGCGGTGAAGCCGAACATGCCCGCGTAGATGTTGCCCGGGAACGTTTCGCGGCGGTTGTTGTAGCTCATCACCGCGTCGTTGTAGGCCTGCCGGGAGAACGCAACCTTGTTCTCGGTCGAGGTCAACTCCTCCGAAAGTTGCATCATGGTCTGATTGGCCTTGAGGTCAGGGTAGCTCTCGGCGACCGCGATGAGCCGGCCCAACGCGCCGTCCAGCCGCTGCTGCCCAGCCGAGAGTTGTTGCATCGCAGCGGGATCCCCCGGGTTCGCCTGTGCGGCGGATAGACCCGCCATTGCCATGTTGCGGGCATTCACCACGGCCTCCAGCGTTTGGCGCTCGTGGGCCATGTACGCCCTGGCCGTTTCGACCAGGTTGGGGATCAGGTCGAAGCGGCGGCGCATCTGGACGTCGATCTGCGCGAACGCATTCTTGTAGGCGTTGCGGGCCCGAACGAGACCGTTGTAGCCGGCGATCACCATGACCAGCAGCACAATGACGACTGCCACGATTGCCACGAGGACGCCGATGACGAGTCCCATGAGGTGTCCCTCTCCGTCGGAATTTGCCGCATCGCGCGGCCACGCCGGATATTAGCGGGGCACCGGTGTCCCCGTGGGCGATTCCTGCGTTCCCGGGTGGCGCAGCGGCACCCCCGTCACGGTGGGAACGCCGTGCCGCGCCACATTGCGTCGACATCGAAACGCATCAGTAAGCAGCCTCGGCCCAGGTGCCTTGTGGATAGGGTGGAACGGTGCCGCCGAACACCCCGTCGGTGAAGCTGCACAATGTGTCGGAAATGGCTCCGGCGTTCGCCAATGTCGTTGTTGCGGAGCCAGATACGACGCGCACGACCACCGCCTGCCAGAAGTAGGTAAGGCCGCCGTGTTCGTACCAGACAAACCAGTCGGTGCCGCGATTGCCGGCACGAATCAGTCGCCGAAACGGCAGTGACGGATCGGTGACCGCGTCCGTCTTGTTGAAAGGCGCACCGATGTCCGCGATCGGTGGCAGGAGTTTGAGCAGCGCCGGCGGCAGCTCCGACACACTGGGCACCTCCTGGACCGGTGTGGCCAGCGCGCATTGCGTGTTGGGCACCGCTGCAGCCGGGCCCGCCGTCGCGACCGCCGACGCGACAGCTGCCGCAAGCCACATCGTCACGTTATTGCGAAACCCCCGCGCCACCGATCTGGTTCACCTACTTTCGCCGGTGTCACCAAGGTATCGCCCGGCGCGCCCGGTCGCGGACCAATCCAGCAAACCGGCCCTGTTCATCTGAGCGCAATGCGGTCAAGGACGGCGACGACAGCGGCCAGGACGTCGGCTTCGAACGCCGCAGAAATCGGTGCACCAGTGAGCAAACGGCGGCGAATTGCGCCGCCGGCGATATCGATGACGGCCAGTGACAGCAGTTCGCGGGCCCGTTCGTCCCCGCCGGTGCGCTCGGCAAGTCTGCGCAGGGCATCGCGAATGGCGGCGTTGCCGCCGGCAAGATGCCGTGCCGCAGGGGCATTGGGATCGGTAAGCACATCGGCGGGGCGAAACGCGGCGAGCAGTCGCGCATCTTCGGGCTGGTTGCGGGCGAACTCCATGATCCACCGCGCGGCACCAACCGCCGCGTCATTGATATTGTCCCGGCGCAACTGGTCCAGGAACGGTGCCTGGAAGCGCTCGAGTGCCCGTTGCCATGCCGCGGTCAGAATCTTGTCGCGGGAGCCGAAGCGGTTGTAGAGCGAACCCACCGAAGCACCGCTCAGTGCGGCGATCGCATCGACGGTGACGGCGCGTGCCCCGCGCTCCAACGCGATCGAGCGCGCGGCGTCGAGCATTGCTTCGGTGTCGTGTCGTCGCGGCCTGCCCACCTAACCCATTGTGCTTGACCAGACTTCGCCGCCCTTGACTTTTAGAACGATTTTTCTAAAATTGTTATGGCTCGATCCGCAGGAGGCGGTCATGGACACAGCCGAGTGGCTCCGTCAATCCGAGGCCTTTCTGGGCGCATGGAACCGCCACGATGTTGAAGAGGTCGTGGCGTGGTACACCGAACCCTTCGTCTATCGCGATCCCAACATCGGTGCGGCCGCCATCGAGCGTCGGGACGCGCTACGCCGTTACCTCTCAAAGCTTTTCGATCTCTGGGAGATGACTTGGTCGGCCCGGGAGGTGTTTGTTTTCGACGGCGCCGAGGGCGCCGCGGTGACATGGGACGCCACCTTCCGGCTCCGCGCCGGGCATACTCATCTCGACATCCACGGTGTCGATATCGTCTTTCTCCGCGACGGAAAGGTCGTGCACGACGAAGTCTTTTTCGACCGATCGCGGCTCGCGCCATTGGTTGCCGGTAACGCGGCCTGAATCGTCCGGGCGGGCGCTAGGCTCGTTGTCGCCTTCGACGGCGCCCGTTCCGCAACCAGGAGCGACAACGAGGTGAACCGGGTGAACGCTAGAGATCAGGTGCTGATCACTGTCGCCGAGCTCGCCAGCCGAATCCGGTCCGGCGAGCCCGTCACCTTACTCGATGTGCGGTGGCGACTCGACGAACCCGACGGGCATTCGGCCTATCTGCGGGGCCACCTACCCGGGGCGGTCTACGTCTCGCTGGAAGACGAACTCAGCGACCACACCGTCGTCGGCCGCGGCCGTCACCCACTACCCTCGGGGCGCAGTCTTCAGGTGGCCGCGCGCCGCTGGGGAATTCGGCAGGACGGCCTGGTCGTGGCGTACGACGACTGGAACCGGGCCGGTTCGGCGCGAGCGTGGTGGCTGCTCACTGCAGCCGGGATCCAGAACGTCCGCATCCTCGACGGTGGCCTGGCCGCATGGCGCTCAGCCGAACAGCCGTTGGAGACCGGCGCGGTGACGCCTCTCGCCGGGAATGTGCTTGTGCGCCATGATGATCTGGCTGCCGGGCGCCGGCCCACCTTGACTGCGCAGCAATCCGGGTCAGGCGCGGTGCCGCTGCTGGACGCACGGGCACCGGAGCGCTTTCGCGGCGATGTCGAGCCGGTCGACCCGGTTGCCGGTCACATCCCCGGCGCGATAAACCTTCCCAGCGCTGCCGTCCTAGCTTGCGACGGAACGTTTCTCGATGAGGACGCGCTTACCCGGCTGTTGTCCGGCCGCGGCATCAATCGCGACGGCCCGGTGGGCGCCTACTGCGGATCCGGTATCACCGCGGCCGTCATCGTAGCCGCGCTCGCCGCGATGGGTCGTGAGGCGGCGCTGTATCCCGGATCGTGGTCCGAGTGGTGTACGGACCCGACTCGTCCCGTTGGTCGGGGCGCCGGAAGCCCCTGAGCATCAGGCGCCGGCCCAGTTCTGCAGAAACGCCTGGGCCACCAGTGCGGCGTTTTCGGCCGCGATCTGCTTGTAGAGAAAGAACTGGAACGGAAAGCCGGGCAGGTTCAGCGGGTCACCGGGGCCATCGGACATGCCGCGGATGCCCAGAAACGGTATGCCACGCGCGTTGGCGACCGCTTGCGCCGCGGCGGTCTCCTGGTCCACAGCGTCGAAGGCCGGGTTGTGCACCGGTACCTTCAGGTTGCTCAGCAAGCCGTGGGCCAGGAACGGCAACAACGCGTGCAGAAAGTTGCCGGTGTAAAGAAGTGAGCGGTCCGGCGCCGAGCATGGCTGGCAACCAAAGACGTCGCCGCCGTTGGGGATACAGGGAAACGCCTGGCCGTTGTTGTTGTCGCTGCTGGAGCCGTCGCCGCCGACGAGGAGTTGCGTCTGTCGCCCCAGGTTGATCAATGGCACCGTGGGCATGTGCTTGCACAGGCAGGCAGGGTTGCCGAGATTGTTGACGTTGCCCAGGTTGACGGCCAGTGTCTGGGCCGCGGCCAGCATCCCGGGGTCGACGTCCTGAAATGTCGCGCCGTTGTCCAGGGTCCAGCGCGCCGGGATGGCCACGTCTCCTATCGCGGTGCGTCCGGCGCCACCGGCGACACCCGAAAACACCACTGCGCCAACGGAAATGCCGGACGAGCAGGTGAAACGATCGAGGGCGATCTCCGTGGTGCGGGTGGCGTTGACCAGCCCTATGCCGGTCATCGCCACTATCACCCTCTTTCCGGCGATCGCCCCGAGGTAGAAGTGCCGATGGTGGGCGACGACAACCGGGTTGGGGTCAAGCGTGGTGTGCGCCAACACCGCGTCGGCTTCTGCGGGAAAGGCCGACAGGATCAGCGTGCGCTGTTGGCATGGGCTCACCGTCGCGAAGCCGCCGGCGTCGGCCCTGGTGTTCGACGAGACCGCTGCTGCGCCCAGCGACAAGGCGGCCAACACCGCACCCGCAGCCCGGAACCGCTCGAGCACGATCCCCCTATCCCCGGCGGAACTTCGTCGGTCGCGGCTGCCAGGACACGCTGTCTCATGGGTGGTGTGGCTTAGATTTTGGCGCCACATGACGCAACGCTGGCTATGCGTTATCGATGTTTTTCGCCAACGATTCCGTGTCGTTATGCCGGGACACAAAATTTTGGCTGTTCGGCCCGCCATGGCTTTCGCCGAGATCAACGGCCGCGCGACGGCCACTCGAAGTTTTCCGCACTGGTGTCGATTTCGCTGTCGCCGAGTGAGCGAACGGGCCGGCGGCGCTACAACCGCTCGACGACCAGCTGCGCGAACGCGTGGTTGGTCGAGACCTGTCCATCGGGCATTTTGATGTTGGGATCGTAGAGCTGCAGGCTTATCCCGTCGACCTTGTCGCCGTTCTGATGGCCGACGAAGTAATTCGTCGTCTTGCGTAGCGTGAGCACGCCGTTGATGATGCTCTGGTGCGAATAGCGGGGATCTTGAAGCGAACCCAGGATCTCCATCTTTTTCTGGTCGACATTCCATAAGAACGCATAACCCGGAGCCGAATAGGCGGCCGCCTGCTGCTCGGGCGTCAGCTTGAAACCGAACGAGGTCAGCGACCAGCCATCGATGCGATACGTGCCCGGCTGCAGCGTCAGGTGTCCGTTCGACTTGTCGTACTTGATGTAGCCGTGCGCGTCCAAGTTCACGTCGTTGAAGACGCGCACGTTGACGCCGGGTTTCATCGGGACGTTGGCCAAGCCGCGTTCGGTGAACGCTCCCCACAGGCGCGGGTGAGATGTTTCGCCGCAGGCCGTTACGGCCAGCGCCACAGCGACGGCGAGTAACAACAACCTGTGTCTCAACGTGCCTCCCGGGTGGATTCGTGTCAGAGCAGCGGCCGGCCTTCAATTGCCGCCGACACTCTTTCCGCCATCCAATAGGCAATGGCCATGGATCGCTCTCCATTCGGAAAGCCGATGCCTTCGAAGACCACCTCGCCGACCGCCGCCGGCAGACCGACATTCTGCGAGCGGTGTCGCCAGGTCAACCGATAGGACGCTCCGGCCCGCTGGATCCGCAAGTCGAGATCCCCGGTCAATTCGCCTGCAGCGTCGAAGTATTGCACACGGTAATCGCCGGGGAAGCCATTGGACGTATCGCCCCTGGCCCGTCCCGAACCGATCCCGCTGCTCGACCGAACCGAACCAGAAGAGACATACCGCGCATTGATGACGCCGGCTTCCTCGGAGCTGATCTGATATTCGCCAACACCGATTATCCGGGTAGTGATCATGACCAGCATGGTAAGCCTGCGCGTGCATGTCGTCGGCCGGAATAGCAGAGCCGAAGACTAAGCTCACGGGACCCGGCCCCGACCAAGGAGACCCACCCGATGGCACCTGACCCCGCACGCCGTCCGCTCTGGAAATCGTTGGCCACCTTCTGGTTGATCCTGTTCGTCGCCGCGTGCTCGTCGAGTGGGCAAACTGGCGGCGGCACCTCGACCACCCCGGCCAGAACCAACCCGCTCGCGGGTGTGACGGTGCCCGACGCCTTTACCCCGCTGACCGTCGCGCCGATCAGCCGCCCGACATTTCCCTTCCCCGGCAGTGACGGCAAGTATCACTTGGCCTTCGACGTGCAGATCACCAATGCCACCGGGGGGCCGGCCAGCCTCACTGCAGTCGACGTGGTCGACGCCCAGGATCCCAAGAAGGTGCTCGCCACGTTCGCCGGCCCGCAGTTGGTCGACCCCGCCTGTAACTATGGAAACTGCAACCGCTTACGGCAGCTCACCCAACAGCCCTCCCCCGATTTCGGCATCGCACCGCAAACGTCACGGACGCTGTTGCTGGACTTCACGCTTGACACGTCGGCGCAATTCCCGAAGGCGGTCATGCTGCATCTGCATGGCACCGGGGTGACCAAGCCGGCGGTGAGCAACGAACCCGGCCCGCTGGACACCCTGGGTGCTCCGTTCGATATCTCGGCCGGCACCCCGCGGGTGATCAGCCCGCCACTGCGGGGCAACAATTGGGTCGCCTTCAACGGCTGCTGTGATCCGGGCTGGGCGCACCGCGACGCCATCATGCCGGTCGACATGAAGCTGAACAACAGCCAGCGTTTCGCGATCGACTGGATGCACATGGACGACCAGGGCAATTTCTACACTGGAGACCAAACCAAGAACGAGAGTTACGTCTCTTACGGAGTTCCCGTCTACGCGGTGGCCGACGGCACCGTGGCCTCTACACTCGACACTGTCGAGGCCAACGTACCGGGCATCCTGCCGGCCTCCGATCCTGCCCTGGCCGCCAAGATGACAATCGACACCATCGACGGCAACCACATCGTGATGGACCTCGGCGACGGCGTGTACGCGCTCTACGCGCACCTCATCAAGGGCTCGTTGCTGGTCAAACCCGGTGACAAGGTCACAAAGGGCCAACAGATCGCCAAGCTGGGCAACACCGGCAACTCCAACGCCCCGCATCTGCACTTCCAGCTGATGAGCGGTCCGTCGCTGCTGGAAGCCGACGCCGTGCCCTATGTGCTGGACAACTTCAGCTACCAAGGTCAGGTGAGCACCACCTCGGTGTGGAACGCCGACAACTACCTCAGCGGCTCGTTCTTCGGGCCAGAGCGACTGCAGGCACCCGAACGTCGTTCGAACCAGCTGCCGCTATTGCTGGCGATTGCGACCTTCGCCTAAGTCTGAAAGGACTGGAAGGAACCCCACCCGTGGACATCTTCACCGAATGGCACAGCACCGGTACCCAATTGCGCTGGCGGTCGACCACCACGGCGAATAACGACGCCGAAGTGTCGGTGTTCACCCGCCGCAGCGGCACGCCCGGGGCGCCGGCGCTGGTGCTGGTCCATGGCTTCCCGACGTCTAGCATCGACTACTTCGGGCTGGCGGGTGAGCTGGGCTCGGAGTTCGACATCTTCGTGCTCGACTTCCCGGGCTACGGCCTGTCCGACAAACCGTCGGCGCCCTACGTCTATTCGTTGTACGACGACGCCCGGCTGCTCGTTCACGCCATCAGGCGGGTGTGGCAGCTGACCGAGTTCCGGATGCTCACCCACGACCGCGGCAGCAGCGTGGGCATGATCGCGCTGGGCATGCTGGCCGGCGAAGACCCAGCGGCGCTACCGCTCGACGTGATCATCACCAACGCCAACATCTACCTGCCGCTGTCGAACCTCACCACGTTCCAGACGGCGCTGCTCGACGGCGCGACGGGGCGGGCCACTGCCGCCGCGACGACGCCCGAGCTGCTGGCGGCCGGCCTGGGAGCCAGCACCTTCATCCCGCGGCGGACGCTGGACGACCCGGAGATCGCCGCGCTGGCGAAGTGCTTTGCCCACAACGACGGGATTTCGGTGCTGCCCGACACCATTCAGTACCTTCATGAGCGGGCGGCCGACGAAACCCGCTGGCTTGAACAGCTTTCCACGATATCTCTCAACACCACGCTGGTGTGGGGACTGCACGACAACGTGGCGCCGCTGCGCGTCGCCAACCATGTCTGGCAGGCGTATCTGAAAAACCAGCCCGGGCGCAGCCGCTACTGGGTGATACCCGGCGCCGACCATTATCTGCAATGTGACGCGCCCACGGAATTGGCCGAGATCGTGCGCGTCATCGCCGGCGGCGAGGACATCGGGCTGCAGACGCTGGGGAACCGGCCCGAGGGAGCGGTTCTGGTCGACCAGGGCGACTAACGGCTCGGGCGCCATCGGCTGACACGGCGGCGAGTTCGCCGGGACGGGTCAGCAGTGCCGAGACGAGGCTCGCAGAAGAGCGCGAGTCGGTTTCGGCCGTCACACCTACAAGCCATAACCTAACTTTTGTTCACCGCACTCGAGGGCGAAGCCGGGCGTTGAGCTGCTGGAGCTTGACCTGTCGACCCGGCACTGTTAACTTGCGGATCAAATATTCGGTATTGTGCGTCACCGCGGCCGAAGGGGCCAACGATGGCCGACCTGGTACCCGAACTTCACATCAGGCACTCGACGTGGGTTGGCTGGCTACGGCTGCTTCGGCCCGGAATGCCGTCGCCGAGGTTGAGTCTGCTGCGCATCAGGACCGCAGAGCCACAACAAAGGAGAAACGATGTCGCACCGCGTGGTGGTGTGGGCGACGGGTGGCATTGGGTCGATCGCCATCCGCGCCATCCAGCGCCGCCCGAACCTGGAACTTGTTGGTGTGTGGGTACATTCGCCCGAAAAGGTCGGCAAGGACGCCGGCGAGCTCGCCAACGGGGAGCCGATAGGTCTTGCCGCCACCGATGACGCGGACGCACTGATTGCCCTCGAGCCCGAATGCGTGGTCTATGCGGCCGCCGGCCCCGAACGCGACGCGCTCGCGATCCCCGACTACGTGAAGCTGCTCGAAGCGGGAATCAACATCGCCACGACCAGTACGACGCGGCTGGTCAACCCGCATGCCTACCAGCCCACCGGGTGGCGTGACCAACTCGCCGCCGCGGCCGGGCGAGGCCGGGTGTCGCTGTATGCCTCGGGCATCGAACCGGGCTTCGTCGCCGATTACCTGCCGTTGGTGCTGTCCACCCAGTCGTCGACCATCGAGAAGATCCACGCCCTAGAGATCGGCCTGTATGACGACTACGGCGTCGCCGACATCATGATCAACGGGCTGGGATTCGGGCAGTCGCTCGACTACCAACCCTGGGTCGCCATTCCCGGCGCGATAGCCGGCGAATGGCAGGGACAGATCCGATTGATCGCCGATGCGCTCGGCATCCAATTGCAGGAAATCCGTGAGAGATTCGATCGTGCCATCACCAACCGGACGCTGGAGGTGGCGATGGGTACCGTCGCGGCCGGAACATGCGGGGCGATACGCATGCAGGCGATCGGCGTGGCCGAGGACCGCGAAGTCATCGTCATCGAACACGTCACCCGGCTCGCGCACGACGTCGCGCCCCACTGGCCAACCGGTGTGGGTGACCTGTCGTATCGCATCGTGATCACCGGGGACCCCGACATCGACTGCACCATGGCGGCAACGCTGCGGGACCCGCATCGAGCCGGTATCGCGGGAATGACCTCGGGGGCCGGCGCGATGGTCGCCACGGCAATGCGCGTGGTCAACGCCGTCCCCTATGTCATCGCCGCGGAGCCGGGCCTGCTCAGTTCGGTGGATTTGCCGTTGACCATCCCCGTGCACGCGTTTGCCGCTCGGCGACTCCGCACCGGTGCGCCGTAATCTGCAACAGTGACGAATCCGTTCGAGGAGCTGACGCTCGAGCAATTGCAGAGCCGCACCAGCATGAAATGGCGTGCTTACCCGGCCGATGTCCTGCCGCTGTGGGTCGCGGAGATGGATGTCAATCTTGCGCCGACGGTGGCCGCCGCCATCCACAGCGCCGTCGACCGCGGCGACACCGGATATCCCCACGGCACCGCCTATGCCGAAGCGGTGGCCGAATACGCCTCGCAACGTTGGGATTGGCACGATCTGGAGGTCGGCCGCACCGCGATCGTGCCCGACGTCATGCTCGGTGTTGTCGAGCTACTACGGTTGGTCACCGAGCGCGGTGACACGGTCATCGTCAATTCGCCGGTCTACGCACCGTTCTACGCATTCGTGTCCCATGACGGCCGGCAGCTGATCGAAGCGCCGCTGGGTATTGACGGCCGGATCGATGTGGACACGTTGGAGAGGGCGTTCGCGCGCGCCGGTGGCTCCGGCGGGAACGTCGCCT
Source organism: Mycobacterium pseudokansasii (assembly GCF_900566075.1). Classification (NCBI taxonomy): domain Bacteria; kingdom Bacillati; phylum Actinomycetota; class Actinomycetes; order Mycobacteriales; family Mycobacteriaceae; genus Mycobacterium; species Mycobacterium pseudokansasii. Next base: position 3,947,206 of record NZ_UPHU01000001.1, read on the forward strand.
ACCTGTTGTGCAATCCCCACAACCCTACCGGCGCTGTGCACACCGTCGACGAACTGAGCGAGATCGCCCAACTCGCACGCCGGTTCGGCGTGCGGGTGGTATCCGACGAGATTCATGCTCCGCTCGTCATGAGCGGAGCGCGATTCACGCCGTACCTGAGCGTGCCCGGTGCCGAGAACGCATTCAGCTTGATGTCTGCCTCGAAAGCATGGAATCTCTGCGGGATCAAAGCCGCTGTGGCCATCGCCGGTGCCGAAGCAGGCACCGATCTTCGCCGCATGCCCGAGGAAGTCAGTCACGGGCCAAGCCACCTCGGTGTCATCTCGCATACCGAAGCATTTCGCAGTGGCGGCGATTGGCTCGACGCCGTGCTGCAGGGCCTGGAGACCAACCGAACGTTATTGGGTGATCTGGTCGAGCAACACCTTCCCGGGGTGAAATACCTTTGGCCGCAAGGCACTTACCTGGCCTGGCTGGATTGTCGCGCACTCGGTTTCGACGAACGAGCCGCCGACGGCCTTGCGGTGGTGTCGGACCTGTCGGGTCCGGCCAGGTGGTTCCGGGACCACGCCCGCGTGGCGCTGAGTTCCGGCCACGTCTTCGGAACGGGCGGGGACGGGCATGTGCGCATCAATTTCGCGGCCAGCCAAGCCATCCTGATCGAAGCCGTATCGCGAATGGGCCGGGCGCTGGCGGACAGGTTAGCTCTGGGCTGACCGGGCTACTCCGTTTCGTCGTCGTCGTCTCCGTCGCGGAGCAGTTTCTCGGGGTGATGCATGGTGTTGGTGCGGGGTTGGCCGCGGTCGAGATGTGGTGGGGGTGTCCATTCGGTGTCGCCGTGGGTGTTTTTGCGGGTGCTCCAGCCTTTGTCGGCTAACGGGTGGTGGCCGCCGCAGGCGAAGGTGAGTTGGTTGACGTCGGTGCTCGGGGATTGGGCGTAGGGGATGACGTGGTGGACCTCGCAGAAGTAGCCCTTGACGTCACAACCCGGCGCGCTGCACCCGCGCTCCTTGCCATACAACACGATTCGCTGCCCCGGTGAGGCCAGCCGTTTGCTGTGATACAGCGCCAACGCCTTACCGCCGTCGAAAACCGCGAGATAATGCCGGGCGTGGCGGGCCAGCCGAATCACATCACTCATCGGCAGCAGGGTGCCGGCGCCGGTGAGTCCTTGTCCGGCGGCGGCTTCCAGTTCGGCCAGTGTGGTCGACACGATGATCGTCGCGGGTAGGCCGTTGTGCTGACCCAACTCCCCCGACGCCAGCAGGCCGCGCAGCCCGGCCAGCAGCCCGTCGTGGTTTCGTTGGGCCGCTGAGCGGGTGTCGGTGTCGATGGCGTCTTGACTGGGACTGCCCTCGACACAAGGGCTTTCAGATTCGGGGTTGCACATGCCCGGGGTGGCCAGCTTGGCCAGCACCGCTTCCAGGGTGGCGCGCAGCTCGGGGGTGATCAGCCCACGCAGCTCCGACATGCCATCGGCTTGCTGGCTGCCCAACATCAGAGCGCGCCGCCGCGCCCGATCCTCGTCGCGGTAGGTGCCGTCGGGATTGAGACAATCAGCGAGGGTGTCGGCCAACCCCGCTAACTGTTCGGGGCGAAACTGGCCGCCTTGGCGGGCCAGCTGGGCTTCGGCGCGCTCGCGGGTGGCTTGGTCCACCCAGCCCGGCAGCTGCCGGCAAAACCGTCGGATCACCGCGATGTGCTCGGCGCCGATCGCGCCGTCGCGTTGGGCGGCGGCGGTGGCGGCCAGCGCCGGGGGAATCGGCTGACCGGTCAATCCGCGCCGCGGCCCCAGATCGGCGGCGGCGTTGATGCGCCGAGTGGCCTCAGCCCGGCTGGTCAGCGTCCAATCGGCGATCGCATGCGACAGCTTGCCGCCCAGTTCTTCGGCGCTGGCCTGGCGGGCCAGGTGGTTGATCAGCTGATGCTCAGCCACCGGCAGCCGCCGGCGCACCTTTTCACAGCGCCCAAGCAGCGCCAACCACTCCGGAGTCGTCAACCCATCGAAGTCCAGACCCACCAACCTATCCACCGCGGCGTCGAGTGCATCAAAGACCGCCGTAACTGTCTCCCGATCCACGACACCGCGCGAGCCCATACGTGCAATCTATCGGCCGCCACCGACAAGAACCGGTCAGAAAGTGATTGCCGAACAACCGATTTCACGTGTTCACTCATGGCGAACAGCCACCCGCTGTACCGGCGGGCACCTTGACTGGAGATATTGTCAAGACTTGTGGATGGGCGAGCGTCAGGCGGCCTCCTTCGTAGTTGACGAAACGACCGCTCTTTCTATGAGTTTGCCCTTCTCGAACACGGCTCCGGCCCGAACGAGGGCGACCAGGTGCGGCGCGTTCACGGCGCGCCAGCGTGCCTCAATGGCCTCGGTCAACTTGAACGCCATCGCGAGCCCGGACGCCCGCGAGCCCAGCCCCATGGTGACGATGGATCCAATGCTCCGCCGGGTAGTGGTAGGACTTCAGAGAACACGTCGGCATCGTCGGCGATCTTGACACGACCCCGCACTGACGTGCCACCAACGCAGATATTTCAGCAGCCGTTGACGTCAACGGGTAGGCAACGGAAAGTCCTTCTGCCACTAGAGAAAACGTGATTTACCAACCCAACTGAGGCCAACGGCCAAAGCCACTGCCTGGACGCGGGCCTGAACACCGTTCGAGCCCAATGCATCTGCTTCATCGCGTGAACGATCCACGTTAGTCGCTACGTCGAATACCCCGCCGATCCAGGCGCTCGATGACCCAGGTGGCCCACTCGATCTCGTGGCGAGTCCAGCGTAATCCCTGCTCGAGAACGGCGCGGGCAAAGAAGCTGTCGTCATCGTCGGACCAGTCGTAGGCGTCGCGGATCTGCTCGTAGTGCGCGTGCTCCTCCTCGGCCAGCGACAACAGTGATTCCAAGTACTTACGCGCCTGGCCGGGGGGCAGGTGGCCGAGCAGAAACACCCGCAGCAACGCAGCGTTGCGAATGGGCGGATCCTCCTGCGGAGAAGTGATCCAGCGATTGAGCTCCGCCCTGCCCGCATCGGTGATCGCGTACTCTTTGCGCCCCCGCGGCCCCGTGTCGGACGCCTTGATCAGCCCGGCGGCAGCGAGCTTGTTGAGTTCGCCGTAGAGCTGGCTCTGGGTAGCCGGCCAGACGTTGTCCATCGACAACTTGAACCGTTTCAGCAGGTCATATCCACTACCCGGCTCCTGGGAAAGCAACCCCAACGCGGCATGTCGCAGGCTCACCAGACCATTTTAACCATCCATCATTGACATGTCACTAACGACATGCCACTATTCACATGTCATAATTGGACGGTCGATACCGCGAGGAGTTGCAGATGAGCCACACCGCCCGCCCTGACCTGCCGGCCCCTTCCGGTAGCGACAACGACGCTCAGCAGTCGAAGGGCCGGCCGGAGGCAAACCGCCGGGCAGGCGTGATCGACTCGTTTCTGAAGTCGCCCTTCGCCGGAATCGCACCGTGGGCGCTGTTGTCAATCCTGTCCGGACCGGGCCGCTTCGAGGAAGCGGTGGTAGCCGCGCTGGGGTTCTCGTTGCTCGTCATGGTTGCCGGTCTCATCCGGGGCATCAAGGTTCACACGCTGGAGGCCTTCGGTGCGCTGTTCTTCGCGGCGCTGGCCGTCATCGGATTGGCCGCAACCGACAACGTGATCCGTTGGCTCGAACTGTGGTCCGGCGAGCTGACCAACATTTCCCTGGCCGGTTTCGCCTGGCTCACCCTGCTGATCCGCAAGCCGTTCACCATGGCCTACGCCAAAGACACGACGCCACAAGAGTATTGGGACAGCCCCCTGTTTATGCGAATCAATGCGGTGATCACCGCAGTGTGGGCAGGCGCGTTCACGTTCACGGCAGCGGTCGGCTTTGTCGGCGACTATGCCTTTCACGAACCCAGCAACTTCTGGACGGGCTGGATCCTGCAGCTGGCGGCCATCTTCTTTGCAGTGGCGGTCACCGAGTTCTACCCGGATTACGCCTCGGCCAAATTCGACCTGGCCAACGGAGAACCGGCCCGGTTGCCGTCGACCATCGGGCTCGTCGAGTGGCTGCCCACGTTCGTCGTGGTCACCGGGATCGCGGGCCTGGTCACCGACTCGGTGGATTTCGCGGTGGGTATCACGCTGATCATGGCCGGCAGCGTGGCATCCGGCCTCATGGTCAAACTCTTCGCCGCGGACAAGAAGCACTAACGGCTGCCGATACAGCCGGCCCGAAACCGTTGGCAGCGCACGTTACACCGAATCAGAGCCGAGCTTCGCCCCACTGCTTGATCCGCTGCACTCCTTCGACGATCTTGTCGGGCGACTCGGTGAACGACAGGCGCACCGCGTCACGATGGCCGAAGGCTGACCCCGGCACGACGGCAACGTGTTGGTCCGACAGCAGGGCGGCCGCCACGGTGTCGCCGTCCCAACGACCGGAAAGGTGGTCGGCCAGCTCGCACCATACGAACAGGCCACCGTCGGGCGTCGTCCAGCGCAGCCACGGGACGCAATCACGCAGGGCGGCGCAGAGGACATCACGCTGGCGTTTGAGTTGTGCCGATCGCTGCGCCAACTCGTCGCGGGGTGTTGACAAGGCGCGGGTCACCAACGCCTGCCCGGCCGTGTTCACATTGCCGGCCATATTCGACGCGATTGCCGAACACCGGTCAATCACGCTGGGGTGCGCGGTGATCCAGCCAACCCGATGGCCCATCAGCGCGAATGTCTTGGATGCGCTGGAGATATGGACGACGTGTTCGGATTCCTCTTCGGGCAAGCGCAGGACCGACGGAGCGGGGCCGTCCTCCGCATAGTATTGAAACTGGTATATCTCGTCGGCTATCAGCCAGCGACCCGTCTCCTTGGCCCATTCGCTGAGGACCCGGACGTCCGTTGCCGGCAATACCGACCCGGTCGGATTGGACGGGCTGGAGTACACGATCACCTTGGTCCGATCGCCTACATGATCGATCCACTCGCCGATATCGGGCGTCCCGGACAGGTACGGCAGCACTCTTGTCGTCAGGCCCGAAAGGCGGGCGATATCAAGGTAACTCGGCCAGTAAGGAGCCGGAATGGCTATTTCGTCACCCACATCGCACAGCGCCAGCAGCGCGATCATGATCGCCTGCTTGGCGCCATTGGTGACGACATGATGTGCCGCAGTGGTCGGACGGCCGAATTCGGCTGCATACCAGTCACTTAACGCCGTCAGGAGCGCAGGCTCACCGCGGCTACTGCCGTAGCCCGACGCGTTCTTGACGTCGAACGCGGCCAGCGCGTCGAACGTCGTGTCCGGCGGCGGGATGGTAGGGGCACCGGCGCCGAAGGAAATGACGGCCGCCCCCGACCTGCGGAGTTGGGCTACCGAGTCATTGAGCGCCAGCGTTGGCGACGGGTCCCCGGCCGATCGAGTCGAAAATGCCCCGGTGATGGTGACCTCCTGAGACAGTGCTGCTGGAATGCCGAGTCAGGAATACCATTCCCGTCAACGTGATGATCGCGGCGGCGGTGACGACCGCGATCCACGGCAAACTCGCCGGCCCGGGCGCGGCAGCCGACAGCGAATACGCCGCCCCGCAGACGGCAATGCCCATCGCTTGGCCCAACTGACGCGCCACCGAGGCAAAGGCTCCGCTGGTGCCGGCATAGTCGACGGGAAGCTCGGACATGGCCAAAACATTGGTCGGAGTGTTGGCCATACCCATTCCGGCGCCAAGCACCATTGCGACCACACTGACGGTCGTGACGCCGGACGACATGGCAATCAGCGCCGCGATGGACGAACTCGCGGCGAGCATGAGCAACCCGGCCGCGACGACGGCTCGAAACACCCCCCATCGCCCGATGATCATCGGTGATATTCGCGCGCCGATCGCGTACCCGAACGCAAGCGGTACGAGGCTTACACCCGCGACGATCACCGACAGGTGTTGGCGCGCCTGGAAGAATACGCTGGCCAGCAGAAAGATTGCGCCACCCACGCAGAAGTAATTGCTGATCGCCACATACATCGCCGCGCGGAACCTCGGCGACCGGCAGGCCTGTTCGGGTATCGGGAACAAGCCGCTCCGCTGCCGCCTGATCACCAGGTATCCGCCGAGGAACGTCACCAGGATCAGCAGGCCGAACTGGGTGACATCGCTCGGCTCCCCCACCGCGATGAGCAAACCGATCAAGCCGAACATCGCCACGCCCAGAAGAACGATCCCGTTCCAGTCGTGTCGCGGGCAATGCTGCGGCGGAGTCGACGGGAGGAAGACGATCGCCAGCACCGCGAACACCGTTGCCAGCACGGCCGTGGCCAACGGCAGCATTCGCCACCCCAGGTTCCCGGAGACAAAGCCCCCGGCGAGCGGCCCGGTGGCCATCCCGAGGCCCACCACTGCCCCCCACCCGCCGGTGAAGCGCGCCAGTTCTCGTGAGTCCCTGGCAAGTACCCGAACCATGGCCAAACCGACCGGCACCAGAATCGAGGCCCCGATGCCGGCCAGCACGCGGGCGGCGATCATCGCAAATGCGTTGGGAGACAACGCCGTGAGGATCGAGCCGGTGACGTAGATGGCCAGTCCGGTTACCAGCAGGCTGCGCTTGTTGAATCGGTCGCCGAGGGCGCCGGCGACTACTTCCAGAGCCGCCAGCGTCAGAATGTAACCGTTGAGAATCCACTGGCCCTGCGTGAAGGTGGCCGGCAGGCTGTCGCGGATCTGAGTCAATGAGACCTGATACGCGGTGTTGTCGACGTTGACGATGAAGGTCGCCAACGTGCAGACGGCGACCGCCATACCACGGTGGCGAGTGGTCACCATGCGGCGAGCGCGGCTGTCGGTGGCTCGACGAGCTTCGACAACTCGCCGAAGCCCATCCGGGACCTGACCGCGGCACGGTCGGTGAGCACGCCCGAGCCGCAACTGTCGATCATCGCTTTGACTTGGTGCGCAAGGCCCAGGTTGTCTGTCAAGGTGACCTCGCCGTCGGGTGTGACGATGTAGGGGGTGTCCTCCATCCCGGACCGGATCACGTCGACGTTGCTGTCGGCTTGAGCCGCGTAGCAGGCCAGCCGCTCCAGCGGGCCCGCGAGTTGCCCTTTGCGTTCGCCGAACTCCAGGTTCTTGATGTGCGCGGTTGCGTGCTGAGGCAGCACCGCGGCGCCGACGGAGACCGTTACGGTGCGGACGCGCTTTCCGGAAAGATCAAATTCAAGGGACTTGGCCAGCGATACCGCACGACGGAAGTCTTCGTAAGAATCCGGAAAAGGGAAGCGCGGGGAAAACCCGAATAGCAATGTGATATTGAGCTGGCCTTCGGAGCCGAGGCGGATCAGCGGGTGCTCTGCCGCGAAACGCGTCATTGCATAGCTGCGGTCCAGCTGAACCCATTCCACTTCGTGTAGCAGGTGCAGTCGGCGACGCGCGTCGACCGCCTTCCGATAAACCTGGAATTGCGTATGCGGTGACGTGCTTCCGTAGGAGCTGCCGCCGGTCGTGGAGTGAACGTCAAGCGCAGTCTCGTTGTCTTTCTTCGACGGGACATAGTGACGGACGGCGCGGCCGAATTCGGGGTGCGATGCGGCCGCGATACCGATATCGACGCCGCGACGCTCCAGGTCAAGGATTATTTGCAGCTCCACCGCGGCCTGACCGGTGACAAAGTGGGCGCCGCCCAGGTGTAGCGGTAGTGCGGACTGACTGATGCGCTCCCATTCGCCGTGACGCTTGATCGCCTCTTTGACCTCGACGCCGTTGCGGCTGGCGCCGAAGCTGATCAGCATCCCCGGAAACCGGTCCTGGATCTCATGACTCACCGCTGCATACAGCGCGTTGGAGGTGCTTTGCTCTTGCGTTTGAGGATTTCGCGCGTGGTAATGGTAATAGCGAACCCCGATATCAAATAACCCGGCGCCCTCGGCGACGAGTTGGCCGGTGTCGGATTTGATCGTCCGTCCGCGTGACACCAGATCGATGAATGAATTTCCCGTGGCGGCGTGATTACGCGGAGTGAACTTTGCGCCGGTGACCGCAGAGCCGAGAATAAGGTCGCTCGGCATGTAGTGTTCTCCTTTGTCGGAATCCGTGAGGCGCTGGGTCTGCTCGTCAATCGCGAGCGGCCCCAAGCGACAGCGCGAACGACTACGCATAACAATGACGTCACGACGCGGAAATGTCTGTCGCCTGAGCGGTCAGCGCCGGGATGAATCGCCTGTCCCCCGATCGGCGGAAGACGCTCGCGAAAGTCATTCGGCGGCGACGCACAACAGCTTTCGTGCTTTACACAATTCGGCTTTCCGTATCGCCGGTATTGATCCGTCGGCCCGCGACGCCGGTGGCGGCCAATACGGCGTCGGCCAGCTCCCGGCGGCATACCACCAGGTCCGGGAGCTTCGGATCCGCCCGGTTGTACGCCAGGGGGGATCCGTCGATACGGGAGGCATGCAAACCGGCGGACCGGGCCACCGCGACCGGCGCCGCGGAGTCCCATTCGTATTGGCCTCCGGCGTGAACGTACACATCGGCCGAGCCCTGCACCACCGCTGCCACCTTGGCGCCGGCCGAGCCCATTTCGACCAGTGTGCCGTGCAACGCGTCGCGCACAGCCAGCGCGATAGCGGGCGCACGGGTGCGCGACACCACGATGCGTGGTCGGCCGGATGCGGCGGGCGGCGGCTGAACGTGCGGTGTCGCCAGGGTGACGCCCTGCGCCGGCAGCGCCACCGCACCGGCAACAAGCTCATCGGTCTGCCACAGCGCGACGTGAACCGCCCAATCCTCACGTCCGAGTTCGGAGAACTCACGGGTACCGTCGAGCGGATCGATGATCCACACCCGCGCCGAGCGCAACCGCGCCGGGTCGTCGACGCCCTCCTCGGACAGCACCGCATCGGCGGGACGCCGCATGGCCAGTGCTTGTATCAAGAAATCATGAGATCGCTTGTCCCCCTTCGCTTTTCGCTCGCTCGTCGCAGCGTCGGCGAATTCCTGCCGAACTTGGAGCAAGAGCTGCCCGGCCTCGGTGGCCAGCCATGCGGCAAGAGCGTGGTCATCCATGGCGAACCGCTTTTCCGGGTGGGTTGGCAATCTTTGCCAAATTACCGCACCGCGGATCGGCTGCTCGCCGTCCCGGCGAGTTGGATCGCGATGGCAAAGCGGACACAAAGCGGATTTCAGAGGCCGAACTGGTCCTCGATGATGCCCAGCCACACCTGGGCGCAATCGATGGCCACCTTCTCGCTGATGAAGGCATGCTGAGTCCCGGTGTACATGTCACGGAACGCGCGCTCGAGACGACTGCCTTCGCGGATCGAGCTCGTTCCGGCGACCAGGTGCGCCCACTCCGCGCAGCTTCGTGCCGTATCGGTGGCGTAGACCGCGGCCGCGCGCAGGTCCGCTCGCAACATCGGGGTCAGGTCGTCACCGGCGGCGACCGCGGCTTCGGCGGTGGTGAACGCGTCGAGTACGAGCAGGCGCGCGGCCCGCCATGCCGCGACGTGGTGCGCAAGCCCTTTCTGGAAGGTCGGGCGACTGGCCAATGGCGCCATGTCGCTCATCCGGTACTTCGTGGCCGCCAGGTCGGCGACGTCGTCGAGCATGCTCTTGGCGACTCCGAGTGCCCACGATGCGTGACCGGCGGCGGTGACGGGCATCAGGCCCATGCGAGTGGCCGGCGAGCTCCCCCGATACGGCTCGCGGGTGAACAGCGGAAAGGTCCGGCTGTGCGGCACAAACACATCCTGGGCACTGTAGTCATAAGACCCGGTTCCCTTGAGCCCCTGCACGTACCATCCGTCGTTGAACTGGATGTCGTCGCGCGGAACCACGGCCACCCGCATGTCGGGGATGCCTTCGCTGATCCAGCGCATCTCGCCGTTGTCCATCGGGAAAAACCCTGCGGCGATGTACTGCGAATGGCCGATGCCCGAGCCGAAGCTCCACGATCCGCTCAACCGGTAGCCGCCGTCGACGGCGGTCCCCTGGCCGTTGGGGAAGAACTGGCCGCCCATCGTGACATGGTTGTCGTGCGCGCTGAACACCTCGGCGAAGCCGTCGTCGGGCAGGTAGGTTGCGGCGGCGAACCGCGACGGCAGGTTCGCAATCCCGATCCAGCCGAAAGACCCATCCTGCCAAGCCATTTCGATCCACATCTCGATCGTGTCGGCCAACGGCGGCTCGACCCCGCCGGCGGCGACGGGACTGAACGCCGACATCAGCCCGGTAGCCCACATCTCATCGACGATCGGATCGGTCAGCGTGCGATTCCGCTCGGACTCGGCGGCCTCGGCCCGCACCAGATCGCGCATCCCGCGGGCCAAGGCGACGACCCGCCCGCTCGCTTCGGCTATCGACGTCATCGGGGTTCCTATCACTCGTCTCACTCGGGAAAGCCGAAAAGCCGGACAACGCCATGGTCGCGTCCGGCCGTGTAGCCGCCGTCGACGGCAATGGCCTGACCCGTGACGAAGGATGCTTCCGGCGACACCAGAAAGGCGGCCATGGCCGCGACCTCCTCCGGGCGGCCCAGCCGCCGCAGGGCATGCTCGGCGATGATCGCGGCTTGCGGGCCCTCCATGCCCGGCATACCGAAGACGCTTTCGGTCATCGACGTGGCGATGAAGCCCGGGCAGATGGCGTTGGCGCGGATGCCGCTCGGCCCGTAGTCGAGCGCAATATTCTTGGTCAACAACACGACACCACCCTTGGCGGCGTTGTAAGAGCTACCGCCGGCGGTGCCTTCCAGACCTTCGATGCTGGCCAGGGTGACGATCGAGCCACGCTCGCCGTCGACGCGGGGTTGCTCGATCATCCTGGCCAGTGCGGCCTTGGCCACCAGGAACGTCGCGGTGAGGTTGATCCCGATCACCCGGTCCCACTCGGTCCGGGGCAGCAGGTGGACCGGGCCGCCGCCGGCGACGCCGGCGCAGTGAACGACCCCGTCCAGGCGGCCGGGCACGGCATCCGTGACGGTGGCGACGGCGGCTTCGTCGGTCACGTCGGCCGCCACGAACGTGAATCGCGGGCCGAGGTCCTCGTGCGGGGCGACGAGGTCGGCGCCGACGACCGAGCCACCTTCGTCCAGCAGGCGACGCGCGGTCGCCCGGCCGATGCCCGAGGCCGCACCCGTCACGACGAACGTCCGCGCGCGCGCACGTTCAGCATGGACCACGGCCGGTCCACTCCCGACTTCGGTGGCCCACGACCGCGAGCCGATTCTTCGGCACCGCTAGCTTTCGAGCGTCGTCGCGCAGGCGGCAAGGATCGCCGGGAAGCTGGAGCGCAACAGCGGGCGGGTGATCGCGGCCAGCAGGTTGCCGCCGGCTCGGGCCGGATGGGTGTAGGTGGTCAGCCAATCGACATGGGTGCCGTTGCCCGCGGGAGTGAACGTCAGAGTGCCCCCCTCGTGATTGAACGGCGGAAATGAGCGCAGGATGAGGTACGTGTAGCTGTGCGGCCGATCAAAGGCCGTGATCTGCTCGCGAAACCACGTGCCGAGCGCCACCACTTCACGCACCGCGCCCGGACCCGGCGGGGACGAGTCCTTGGTGTAACCGGCCCGGAGCACCAACGGGGCGGCGGCCAACGCGTGCGGGTCGGCCAGCCAGTCGAAGACCTTTTCCATCGGCGCAGCGATGGTCCGCTCCACGTGAATCTCGACCATGAGATCTCCTGCCTGGCCGCGGCTTCGTACTCCCGCACATGCTAGACGCAGCAGAAATTCCGCCCGGCAAGCGGCCGCGAACCACCGGCACCATGGTCGGATGAACGTCGCGTCCCGCGCCCAAGCAGTTGTCGGCTCCGCGGTGCCGGCGCCATCCCGTCGCCGGCTTGGCTGTAGACCGTGAGATACCAACTGCGGCACGATGTTTCGGTGCTTTGGGATGGGCGGTTCGGCTGTCGCAGTGGGCCGGCTGGACCGGCCGGCCCACCTCCCCGGCGCGGCGGCATGGCAGGCTTGCCGTAGCAGACTAGCTCGCCGTGCCATCCCGAAGGAGCTGACTGATGGATGTCCTGAGAACACCGGATGCCCGGTTCCAAAACCTGGTCGGCTACCCGTTCGCACCGCACTACGTCGATGTGGTGGCAACCGACACCCAGGCGTTGCGCATGCACTACCTCGACGAGGGTCCCACCGACGGGCCGCCGATCGTGCTGCTCCACGGCGAGCCCACCTGGAGCTACCTGTACCGGACGATGATCCCGCCGCTCACCGAGGCCGGCAACCGGGTCCTGGCACCCGACCTGATCGGCTTCGGCCGCTCCGATAAACCAACGCGCATCGAGGATTACACCTACCTGCGTCATGTGGAATGGGTGACGTCGTGGTTCGAGAATCTCGATCTGCACGACGTCACGCTCTTCGTACAAGACTGGGGATCGCTGATCGGCCTGCGCATCGCCGCGGAACGGGACGCCCGGATAGCGGCGCTGGTGGTGGCTAACGGCTTCCTTCCCACCGCGCAGCGGCGCACCCCGCCCGCGTTCTACATCTGGCGGGCTTTCGCGCGCTACTCCCCCGTGCTGCCCGCCGGCCGCATCGTCGACACCGGCACCGTACACAAGGTCCCGGCCGAGGTACGGGCCGGCTACGACGCTCCGTTCCCCGACAAGCGGTACCAAGCGGGCGCCCGCGCTTTTCCCCAGTTGGTACCGACCTCGGCCGGCGACCCCGCCATTGCGGCCAACCGCGCCGCCTGGGACGCACTTGGCCGGTGGGAGAAACCCTTCCTTGCCATCTTCGGAAAACGCGACCCGATCCTGGGACGAGCCGACCGTCCGTTGATCAACCACATCCCGGGCGCGGCGGGCCAGCCGCATGCCCGAATCAACGCCAACCACTTCATCCAGGAGGACAGCGGACCGGAGCTTGCCGAACGCATCATTTCCTGGCAGCAGGCTACGCGATGAGCCCCGGGCACAATTCGATGTCATCGGTGACCGAGCCTGCGGGTGCACGGCATGACCGTAACCAGATCGCGGCGTATCGGATCGCCGCGCTCCTGATCGGCGTGGGCACCATCCACTTCGTGGCGCCCAAACCTTTCGACGACATCATCCCCGCCGAACTGCCCGGAAACCCGCGGCTCTACACCCACGTATCGGGTGTCGCCGAGTTGGTCATCGCAGCGCTGTTGCTGCCGCGACGCACCCGGCGAGTGGCCGCGCTGGCGGCCGCGGGGCTGTTCGTGGCGGTCTTTCCGGGCAATCTCAACATGGTCCGGCTGTGGTGGGACAAGCCCTGGCCGATGCGGATCATGGCGCTGGCGCGGCTGCCGTTGCAGGTTCCGATGATCACCACCGCACTCAAACTCAGCCGTAACAGTTAGCTCCCACACCGGCGGCCGTGTCTGCCGGCGCCTCAGGAATGAGCCGAAGTGGCTGCGGCAGCCAGAGGTTCGAAGCCCAGCGCAGCGGCCCTGGCCCGAAGACTCGCCATGAATTCGTCATGGCGGGCCGCGTCGCCGTGCGCCAGGGCGACCAAACCGCGCAGCCGCAGCAGTGGCAGTTCGTGAAGAACAAAGCCGGGATCGGTGGGTACCGCGGCCAACCGGTCGATCACGGATTGGGCTTCCTTGAGGTCGGCGCCGGTGCCACGAGCAAGCAGGGATTCAACCATAGCGGTGACGGCCAGCCAGCGCCATATCATCTCACCGGAGGCGAAGCTGTCGTCGACGGCCGAACGCGCCAGTTCGATGGCGCCGTCGAGATCTCCCTGCCGCACTTTGTGTCTGGCGATCTCGGGGTCGACGACGGCGATCGCCAAGCTGACGAAACGCTGCCTCGCCGCTGACTGCCGCGCCTTGACCAGCAGCGCGAGGCCGTCGTCGCGGTGGGCGCCGCCATGATGGATTTGCGTCACGCCGTGCGCGAGTCGGGCGAACCCCAGAACCAGCTCGTCGCCGGTCTGCTCGGCAATGCGTAGTGCCTCGGCGGTGGCCGCCAAGGCGGTCGTGTCGGCAGCCAAGGCGCCGAACGGAATTGCCAAGACGTGTTTCCACATGACGGTCATGACGTGGATCGTGGGATCGATCGAGGCCGCCATGACGATGGCCGCGTCGCAATTGGCTTGCCAGCCCGGCATTCCCAGGCAGATTCCGACGAAACCCTTGAGGCCCGTTGCCATTGCCAGCGGTGAACCGAAGATAAGACTACCTTTCGTCGGATCTCCGGCGGCCTGATCGACGGCTCGCTGCGCCATGCGCCACGCCTCCCGGACCTCGCCGGCCTCCAGTTTCGCGTAGCACCCCGCATAGAACAGAGCGACGGTGAGCGTCGGATCTGCGATCGATTCGACCAGCTCGGTGAACTCGCCGGCCAGCTGTGCCGCATCGCGAGCACGGCCGTTGACCGCGAGCGCCATGATGATCCCGGACATACCGATCGCCAGCGAAATCTCGTCGCCGGCCGCCGTGCACAGTTCGCGCAGTTCCTCGAAGCCGGTATCGGCGGCATTGCGCGCGGCGAGAAACGCGGTGGCGCACAACAGAGTTTGCGACTGGATCTGCAACCTCACCCGGGCCGGATCGTTGGTGGGCAGGCCGTCGGCGACAGTTCGCGCGCGCTGCCAGCTGGTTCGGGCCGATGCGAGATCACGGTGTCGCGACCAGGCGCCGGCGCGCAGGTGCCAGTCGAATGCCTCGACCAGATCTCCGGCCGCTTCCAGGTGCTCGGCGATGAGCGCGGCGTTCTGGTCTGCCGAGCCGGGATCGTGTTGTTCGATGACGGCGGCTACCCGGCGGTGGATTTCGGTGCGCTCGGTCTTCAGCTGCGACTCGTAGGCCACCGCGCGAACCAGCGGATGCCGAAACGCGTACTCGACGTCCGGGGTGAACCGCACCTGGTCGATGAGTTCGAGTTGCAGCAGGTCGGAAAGGTCAGCCGGCACGGTGTCGGTGGCGCCCATCACGGTGTTGAGCACGCCTGGGGTGAAGCGGGCCCCGATAACGGCCCCGGCGTACAGCACCGATTTGGCGGTGGCCGGCAGGCGGTCGATGCGGGCGGCGATGGTGGCCTGCAGGGTGCCGGGCAAACTGATGGCAGCCGATTCCCGCCGGCAGACGTAGCGGCCCCGGTCGCCGTCGAGCACGCCCCGCCCGGCCAGGTCTCTGACGATCTCCTCGACGAAAAACGGGTTCCCGAGCGCTTGCTCGATGATCTGCAGGCTCAGACCGGCCACCGAGGGGTGGCTGCCCAGCAACTCGCCGGCAAGTGCGCGGGTCTGGTCTGCGTTCAACGGCGCAAGGGCGATCTTTTGACCACCCGGCGGGTGCGACAACGGCCCTCGATACTCGGGGCGATAGGTCACCAGGACCAGCGAGCGGGTTTGGGGAACCACCGTGGCGAATTCGGCCAGCATGCCGTCGCTGGCCTCGTCGATCCAGTGCGCGTCCTCGATCACGTACACCGCCGGCGGGGTGCGGGCCAGCGCGGTTGCGTTGAGCAGCGCTGTCAATCGGCGCCGCCGCGCATCGGGCGGGATGGGAGGCAATGCCGTTGCGGGATCGCCGATTCCGAGCAGATCGTTGAGCAGCAGCAGGTCCTCCGGGTTGGCGGCCGGCACGCGAGCGCGCACGGCGCCCCGGGCCGCGTCGGCTGCGCTGTCGCTGGTACCGAACACCGCTCGAAGTAGCCGGGCCACCACGTGGAAAGGGACGTCACGGGTGTGGGATTCGCAGTAGGTGGCGAAGATCTCGACGCCACGGTCAGCCGCCAGCCGTGTCGCCTCGCCGACGGTCCGGCTCTTGCCGATGCCGGGCGGTCCCACCACTCCGGCCACGCAGCCGTGGCCGCCGACGGCCTGGTCCAGGATTCCGGTCAGGGTGCTCAGCTCCCAGGTCCGGCCCACCAGCGTCGGCTCCCGTCGCCGACGTTGGGTGCGCCCGTCGCCCACGGCCAGCAGCCGGTGCGCCGGCACCGGCACGTCGGTGCCCTTGATCTGCACCAGCTCGGAATCACCCAGGACAGCGGCATTTTCGACCAGGCGTGCGGTCGATTCGCTGATCATCACACCGCCGGGAGGGGCGGCGGATTCCATGCGCTGCGCCATCCCCACCTGTTCGCCGATCGCTGTGTAACCCGCTGGGCCGGAACCGATTTCACCGGCGATCACCTGGCCCGAATTGAGCCCGACCCGCAACCGCAACGCCACCCCGTCATCGCGTTCGATATCGCCGGCAAGCGGCTGGATTTCGCGTTGAATGGCCACCGCCGCCAGACAGGCTCGCAACGCGTGATCTTCGAGTGCAGCCGGCGCCCCGAATACCGCCATGATGCCGTCGCCGGTGAACTTGTCGACCGTGCCGCCGTAACGCTGCACCGCGGTCGCCGAGCGTGTGAACACCTCGGCCATGATCTCGCGCAGCCGCTCCGCGCCCAGCAAGGCAGCGATGTCCATCGAGCGGACGACGTCGGCGAACAAGACGGTGACTTGCTTGTACTCCGCTGACCGGGCGCTGCGGATCAGTGGCTCACCGCATTCGCTGCAGAACTTCGCGGTGGCGGCCACCGCGCTGCCACACGATCGGCAGGACGCGTCCGCGGCGACGGTTCGACTGACGTCCACCTCGGTATCGTGGCACTGCCCGAGACGCCGGGTCTACATATTCACCCGACGACGCGGGGCGGCTGACGATACAGCGCCGCGCCGGCGGTCACGCCGGCACCCGCGGCGACGAACAGCACCTGGGTGCCCGCGGGCAGGCTCTCCACCTGCCCCTGGAAGGCTGCGGCCAGCGCCGCCGTATGCATGTGCTCGTCGTCCGCCACGCGGATCAGGTCGGCCGGCACCCCGAGCCGGTTGCCCAGCGCCGCACGGAACCCCTGCCGTGCCGGAGCGACGACGATCATGTCGATGGCCGACAGCCGCACGGAATGCGCCGCCAGGCAGGCCGCCACCGCCTGGGCCGCCGCGGCGGCGAACTGGTCATCGATGTCGGCCGACTCGCTGAACCGGAGAACATTACGGGCGTCGGCGAAACCGACGGTGGCACGGAATGTCTCGTCAGTTGCCCCGTCATCCAGGTTCGCCCACGAGACGCGGCTCAGACCGTAGTCGTCGTTGGTCCAGCCGCACAACAACGCGGCTCCGGCGGCCGAGAACGGGAAGTGCTCGCTCATCCCGTGCCCGGGATCGGCGTCGCTGGCCACGATCAGCGCGCGATTGATGCTGTGGGTCCGCAGAAAACCGTCGACGATCTGCAGCGCGGTCAACACACCGCAGGCGCCGTTGGCGATGTCGAAGGAGAACGTGCCGTGACCACCGGCATGCGGGTCTTCGGGGTTGGCCCCGATGTCGTCCTGGATCAGCGCTGCCAGCGCGGGTTCGCCCAGATTCCGGTCGCGATATATCCCCGCGTTGACCACGAGATCCAGCTCGCCGGGATCGCATCCCGCTCGCTGCAGGCAATCCTTGGCCGCGGCCACGGCCAGGTGCAGCGCGCTGTGCCGATGCAGCAGGCCCGGGTGTGTGAGGTCGACTCGGTCAATGACTGTGCCCATACCGGCTCACCATGTCCTCATCCAGGGTCAGTAAGACGATTCCTATTTCCAGCCCCGAAGCCAGGGCGATCAGCGCGATCCGTTCTCCGGGTGCGATGTGTCCGGCCTCGAGTTCCTCGACCAGGGCCACCGTGTGGGTGGTCGACGCCGTGTTGCCGTACCGGTCCACGGTGATCACCGCGTCATGGCGGGGCTTGTCGCCGAACGACTGCGACATTCGGGCCATGCCCTTGCGGATTGCCCGCGCCGACGTCTGATGGGTGATCACGTGGTCGATGTCGTGAATCGAAATGCCGGCCGTATCAAGGACTTCCTGCAACAGCAGCGGCGTGTTTTCCATCGCGGCCTGGTGGATGGCGCGGGAATTGGTGAACATCCGCGCGCCCGGGTCGTGTCCGCGCGGGTAGGCCAGACACAGCCGGCTGTAGTCGGCGACGGTGGTGAACCCGGCCAGGGCGATTCCCGCCGAGCCGACGGGTGCGCGCTCCAGCAGCAGAGCCGCACCGGCATCGCCGAGGGTCAACGAGGCCAGCTCCTTGCTCATGATGTTGCGAATATGGCGCGCGGCGTTATGGCTGAGCTGGGAAATGTACTCGCCACTGACGACCAGTCCCCGCTCGACCACGCCCTGCCGGATCCAGTTGTTCAGAATCGTTACCCCGGTCAGCATTCCGGCGCACGCATTGGACACGTCGAACGTCATCGCCCGCGCAGCCCCGATGGCACGGGCAACAGCGCTGCTCATGGTCGGTTCCAGCCATTGGGTGAGGCCGCCGCGGAACTTGGTGATGCTGCAGTTGATCACCACGTCCAGCGACGCCGGGTCCTGCCGCGCGGCGGCCAGTGCGTTCAGTGCCGCGGACGTGGCCAGGGAGTAGGAATCCTCATCCCCCACCGAGACCCGGCGCTCCCGTATTCCGGTCAGCCGTTCTAGGTCGATATGGGTGTGATGACGTGTGGTCGCCATCAATTCGTCTGTGGTGAGGTGTGTTTCGGGCAGATGCCGGCCGGCGCCGGCGACCCGGGTGACGAACGGCGCTTGCGGTCCGTTCGCCGTCTCCATTACCAGCCAGTGCCGCGTCATGAGCTGGACCTCCTTCCCGCCGGCGCAGGTCAACGCCGGAATTCGAGTACTTCGGTCACGGGCCGCCGCGCGGTGCGCTCGACGTGCTGGTCGTTGGCCGGTGATCGGCCGACTCGGATGAGTAGCTGCGGCCGGCCCGCGGTCCCGGTGATCTCGGCGATGATGTTGCGGCTCATCGTCATTTCGGTCATATGCGTCAGCGTGCACGTGGCCATGCTCGCCATGGTGCACTCGAGCAGCACGGCCGACATCGCCTCGCCGCAGCGCAACACGTCCAACGGCTCATCGCTGTCGGTGGACAACACCACGATTTTGGACTGGTCATGATCGATGCCCGGACGACGGTGCCCGCCGCCGGCCGGTGGAAACGCCCGCGCGATGTCGACTCGAGCCGCTTCGGCGGTGGACACCAGCGCGCCTTCCGGCGCGTGACTGGGGTCTTCCGTGAACGGCGATGTCCACCAACGTAATTCGGATAGATATGTGGTGTCGTAACGGCGCAGCATCTCGGTGAGCCGGGACGCCTCGGCCAGGGCCGGACGCTGGTCGTCGGCCACCACGCCCAGGTGGACGTGATAGGGCGCGACCACGCGGCGCAGCACGGACTCCGCCGCGGTCCACCGGCCGGGCGGGTCGAACGGCAATCGGTCGGTGCGGCGTCGCAGGATGGCCTGCGCCCGCCGCTGCTGCTCTGCCGTGACGGTTTCGGCGCGACGAAATCGCAATGTTGCGAGGTGATCCTGGTTGACAGGATCGGGAAACCGTTCGGTGGTCGTGTCCCAGCCGGCCACCGACATGGCGACACGCAGGTGATCCAGCACCGCGCCGCAGCTCAACAACAGTTCCCGGCCGGTGTGGTCGGTAGCCGGCATCGACCGGCTGGTGTCGGCCCACAGGTGCAACGTGGGACCCTCCGCAATCCATCGCCATGGCTGGCTGTTGTGCAACGACGGGGCATGACATGCCAACATCACCGCTTCGCGGATCACCACCGCATCGGGTCCATCGGGCCCCGTCGCCGCCGTCATGAGCATCACCTTTCGCCTGTGTGGTCAACGCTAGGAACTTGCGCCGCGGGCGGACAGGGCCGTTGGTCCTCGACGAGAGGGGCCTTGGGCTCGGCTCGCGGCCGCCGGGAGCGAATCCGACGACCGCGGTGCTATTGCGGCGCGCCGGCTCCGGTGGCACCGAGCCAGACGTCGTGGGCTTCCCGAACCGAGAACTCGAGCGGACGGGAGGTGTCGACCGGATGCGCGGTGTCCCAGCCGTTGTGCTGAGCGGCCAGGGTCGCGGCAATCTGCGGCGTCGCATCGGAATTGCCCGCTTGCCTGGTCCTGACTCGGTCGGCTGCCGTGTCGACCGGGACCGTGCACAGCAGTTCCACCAGCGGCGAATGTGCTTCGGCGGCAAGGCGATACGCTTGGGCGCGCAGCTGCGGATCGCGCCAGGTCCCGTCGAGGATCACCGGCCGCCCATTCGCCAGACTCAGACGCGCTCGGCGCAGGGCTACCTCGTAGACGGCCGTGACGTTTCGGGGGCTGTACAGCCCGGCATCCAACACGCCGGACTCTCCCGCGATGGCGCCCCACTCACGCAGCTGCCGGCGCACGTCGTCGGTGGAGATGACTTGAGCCCCAACGCGTTCCGCCAATGCGCGGGCCACGGTGGATTTTCCGGTGCCCGGGTTGCCGCCGACCAGCGCCAGCCGAACCGCGCCTTGGCGCAGATGCCGGGTGGCTATGGCCAGGTGCCGGGCAGCGTCGGCCGCGGCCGACGACTTGCCCTGCGACAGCCGGACACAGTCGACCTTGGCCCGCACTACCGCGCGATAGGCGATGTAGAAGTCATGCAGCGGCTTCGGCGCGGTATCGCCGCAATGAACCAGGTAGCGTTCGAGAAAGTATTCGCCAAGGTCGTTGCGGCCCAAGAACTCCAAATCCATGGCCAGGAAGGCTGCATCGTCGATACGGTCGACGTAACGAAGTTGGTCGTCGAACTCGAGACAATCGAGCAGGGCCGGTCCGTCGGCGACGCAGAAGATGTCGTCGGCAAGCAGATCGCCGTGGCCGTCGACAATGCAGCCTTCCGCGATCCGGCGGTTGAACAGAACGTCACGGCCGCAGACGAATTCGGCAACCAGCTGCTCGATCCGCCCGATCGACTCGTCGGAGAACACCGCACCCGCATAGCGGTGAAGTTCGGTCAGGTTATCAGTCCAGCGTCGATTGATCGCGCCGACCTCGCCCTGGGCGTCGATCAGTGGACTTCGCTCAGCATGCTCGTGAAAGCGGGCCAGCACTGCGGCGATGGTGTCCAGTAACCCCCGAACCGACGTCTCGCACCCGCCGTGCTTGGCCAGCCACGCCAACCGGTCGCTGTCGCGGTAACGCCGCATCACCACGACCGGTTCGGCGGGACCTCCGGCAGGGTCGGAGAGATGCGCGATGCCGAGATAACTGTCGGCAGACAGCCGGCTGTTCAACTGGACTTCGCGCAGACACGCGCGTTCGCGTTGCTCGGGTGTCCGGAAATCCAGGAAGTCGGTCAACACCGGCTTCTTCGCCTTGTAGGCCCGGTCGCCGGCGAGCACCACGACACCGGTGTGGGTTTCGTGCACATCGACGTAGAGCACCCCAGCGGTCGTCGCTGCGTCGGCAGTATCTCTGTCGGCGTTGATCACGGCCTCCCATGCGCTCGTTGCCGATTGACGCGGACATCTCGGCGCTGTGGCCAGGACGGCTCAGGACGGACGAGCCACGATCACCGGTGTCCGAACCGAGTGAACCACCGCATTGCTGACTGAACCCAGCAGCATTCCGGTGAATCCCCCTCGGCCGTGGCTGCCCAGCACGACGAGTTGGGCGCTTTGCGCTTGGTCGATCAGCTCGCGCGCCGGCCGATCGCACACGACGAGCCGATGGACCGTGACGTCGGGATAACGCTCCTGCCAGCCGGCCAGGCGTTCGGCCACGGTCTGCTCCGCTTCGGCCTTGACGGTCGCCCAGTCCAAACCCGGCAGGTCGACCACTTCCAGGTCGCTCCAGGCATGCACCGCCTTCAACTCCACACCGCGGCGCGACGCCTCGTCGAACGCAATGGCCGTCGCCAGCTCCGAGACCGGCGAGCCATCGATTCCGACCACGACGGGGGCTTGCTGCAGCTGAGCACGATGCGCAGGATCGGCGGCGGCCGGGTCCGGGTCGCGGACGACGGCGACCGGACAGTTCGCGCGGCGCAATAGCGCCGAACCGACCGAGCCCAGGACCGCCCGGGCGACCGCTCCGCGCCCGTAACTGCCCACCACCACCAACTCTGCTTCGGCGGACAGCTCTACCAGCGTGGGCACCGGAGGCGACCATCTCAGCTCGCTGTGGATGGTGATCTCCCGGTGGGCCTGCACAGCCTCCTCAGCGATCTTGACCGCCTGTTCGAGGACCTGGCGACCGTCTTCCTCCTGCCACGCGGCCATGCCCATCGCCATCGGCATCTCGGGCCACATCGGCACGGCCGCATTCACCATGTGCACCAAGGTCAGTGGAAGATGGCGCAGCGTGGCGTCCTGTGCTGCCCACGACACTGCCGCATTCGACGCGGCCGATCCGTCGACGCCTACGACGATGCCCAGACGTTTCATGGTTGTAGACATTCCCTTCTCGCTCAGCCAACCAAAACGCTAGTGCCCGCGCCGGCACCGGTCGTGGGGCTTAAGTCACCAACCGCGTGGCCGTCAGACCTTCGCTACCCACCGGGGACCAACGCCTCGCGAGCAGGGGTCGAACGACCCTGCCGGCAACCGGCGATGCGCAATAACCTCGCGAAGTGACGGGTTCGCTGGTCTGTGGGCGGGCCGTCTGATCGGGAGGATGCGATGAATCATCCGCAATCACGAATCGTGGTGGGTATCGACGGGTCGGACGCCGCGATCAACGCCGCCAAGTGGGCGGTTACCGAAGCGATCAGCCGCGACATCCCGCTGCGGTTGATCCATGCGACCCCCCGCGGCGCCGATATGCCCGCCGGCGACGAAAGTCTGGACGTCGAATACGCCGAAATGGCCCTCCACGGCGCCGCGGCCGCGCTGCACGCCATGGACGAGGCCGTCAAAGTCGAGACCGAGATCGTCCACGGATCACCCGGCGGCACCTTGATCGACGAATCACGTTCGGCGGCCATGGTTTGCGTGGGGTCGGTGGGGATCGGGCGGGTCGCCCGCAAACTGCTGGGCTCGACCGCCGAGGCGGTGGCGCGAAAGGCCCGGTGCCCGACCGCGGTCATCCGCAGCGGCCATAACGACGCCGTGCCGGATTCGGCCTGGATCGCTGTTGTCGTCGAGGATTCACCGGCGAACGACGCGGTGCTCGAACAGGGCTTCCGGGAGGCGCACCTTCGCGGGGCGCCGATCCTGGCGATGGGTGTCTGGCGATGGGGTGTGGGTGAGATTCGCTACGAGCAGCTGAATCGTCGGCTCGACCGCTGGGTTTGTCAGTATCGAGACCTCCACGTCCAACCGGCAGCCGCTCGGCATGGGGTCGCCGAATTTCTCAGCAGGACCGAGGAACCGATCCAATTGGCCGTCGTGGGCAGCGACGACGCCGACGACGTCGCGCGGATGGTCGGCCCGGTGACATTCCACGTGCCACGCCGCGATGGGCATTCGGTGCTCGTAGTGCCGAACTGACGGCGCCGCCACAGCGGCGGGCCGACCGTGACGGCGACAACGCCACCCGCCGAGCAGCCGTCGTCAGCAGTCACCCAGCGGAGCCGTCCAGTGGACCCGGGTGCCGCCGTCGGATGCCCTGCTGATCTCGCAGCTGCCGCCGAGTTGTTCGGCCCGGTGCTGCATATTGGCCAGGCCGCTGCGGCGCGAAATGCCGGCGGGCGGGCCACACCCGTTGTCGACGATGTCAAGGCTGAACATGTCGGCCACGCCGACCTCGATGGTCAGCTCGGTAGCGCCCGAGTGGCGCAGGGCGTTGCTGACGGCCTCGGTGGTGACCGCTTCGGCGTGGTCGGCCAGTTCGCCGCCGACGGCGGCCATCGGACCATCGATGTGCACGGTAGTGACGATGTCGCGATGCTCGGTCAGGTCGGCGACCACTGCCTGAATGCGGTGCCGAAAGCCGCCGTCGCGCTCCAGCGGAGCCTTCAGCTGGAAAATGGCGGTGCGGATCTCCTCGATGATGGTCTGCAGATCATCCAACGTGCGGCCGAGCCGGCCGATCACCTCCGGTGAGCGCGCCCGGGCAAGCGTGCCCTGCAGATCCATCCCCGCGGCGAACAGCCGCTGGATGACGTGGTCGTGCAGGTCGTGAGCGATGCGCTCGCGCTCGGCCAGGATGGTCAGCTGCCGCGCATCCTCACGGCCGGAGGCGAGCATCAGTGCGATCGTGGCATGGGTCGCGAAATCGCGCACCAAATCCAGATAGCTGGCGTCGAAAGGCGGCTTGTCGGCGCCGCGGGCAATGGCGATCACCCCGGCGACGTGGTCGTGGGCGCGAAGTGGCATCAGAATCGCGGAACGCTGCGCGACATCAGTGAACGCGGGAATCCTGTGGTTGAACGCCTCGGTGATCAGCGGTTGGCCGGACCGGAAAACGGTACCCGTGGTCGAGCCGTCCACCGGGACCCGCTGGCCGACGACCTCAGCGGCATGCCGCCCCACCGCGGCGGAAACAACCAACGTGTCGATCTCCTCGGGCGGCTGGTCGGCATCGAGCGGAATCAGCACAATCGCCTGTTCGGCATCGGTTAGTACACAAGCCTTTTCCGCGATCAACCGCAACGGACGCCGCTGCGGCTCGGCGCTGGTCAACAGTGCGGTCGTGATCTCGCGGCTGGCCTCCATCCACTTCACCGCAGTGCGCTCGCGCTCGAATACCCGCGCGTTGTCGATGGCGACCCCGGCCGCGAACGCCAGCGCGCGAGCCGCGAACTCGTCGGATTCGGAGAAGACCCGGCCGGGGCCGACATGGGTGAGGTAGAGGTGGCCGAATACCGTTCCGCGGATCATGATCGGCACGCCGAGAAAAGCGCGCATCGGCGGATGGTGCTCGGGGAACCCGCAGGCGGCCGGGTGTGCGGTCAGGTCATCCAGGCGCAACGCCGGCGTTTCGACGAGCGAGACGCCCAGCACCCCTTTGCCGACCGGCAGATGCCCGATCCGTCGCGCCATCTCGGCGTCTATCCCCTCGTGGATGAACGAGAGCAACGTTCCCTCGAGATCACGGACGGCCAGGGCGCCGTAGGGGGCGGCGGTCAACTCCCTGGCCGCGGCGACGATCCGCCGCAGAGTTCCGTCGAGGTCGAGATCCGACCCGATCTCGACGATCACGCGCAGCAATTGCTCCATTTGGTCACGGGCCGCCAACAATTCGTCGAGCTGCGCGTGCATCCTGTCCACTAGTCCTGGCTGACCCAACCCCGCAAATGGTGAGCCGCTTTGGTCACTAGCCACCTGACTCGAAACCTTCCACGCCCCCGGCTTACGACAGCCGGCGCTATCCGGGCGACAATCGGATGTCGCTGACCAGCTTAACGACCCCGCGGCCAAGTAGCCATTACCCCCGGAGCCCATGATTCGCCGGCGGCGCTGACCGGCAAAATAATTCCGGCCGGGGTCTTGGCCGGACGCGTCAGTTGCCGGGCGTTGGCGGCGCAGATCCTTGGCCCAGCCTCGAGGCGAACACGGCTGCCTGGGTTCGCCGCTCCATACCGAGTTTGGAAAGCAAGCGCGACACGTAGTTCTTCACCGTCTTCTCGGCCAGAAACATCCGGGCGGCTATCTGCCGGTTGGTCAATCCCTCGCTGAGATGTCCCAGCAGCGTCCGCTCCTGCTCGGTCAATCCGGACAACGGGTCGTGATGCTCAGCCCCGCCCCGCAGCTTTGCCATCAGCGCGGCGGCCGCCCTGTTGTCCAGCAGCGACTTGCCGGCGCCGACGTCTTTGATCGCCCGGGCCAGCTCCATACCCTTGATGTCTTTGACGACGAAGCCGCTGGCGCCGGCCAGAATCGCCTCCAGCATCGCTTCATCGGAGGTGAACGACGTCAGCATCAGACACCGCAATTCGGGCTGATCGGACAGCAGGTCACGACACAATTCGATGCCGTTGCCGTCGGGCAGGCGCACGTCGAGCACGGCGACATCCGGCTTCAGCGCCGGGATCTTCGCCATTGCCTCCGATACCGAACCCGCTTCGCCGACGATCTCGAGGTCAGGGTCGGAGGCGAGCAGATCGGTCAATCCGCGGCGGACTACTTCATGGTCATCGACCAAGAAAACCTTAACCATTGCGAGTCCTTTCAGCTGACCGCGCCAACTCCCAACTATTCCCCACTATTGCCACTATTGCCGATATTGGGCCCATATTGGACGGCGATGTCGGTTGGCATCTCTTTCGTGTCCCTCGTACGCCCTGCGCGTCTTGCATCCCGACCCTGGACGCGATCCGGCCCGTACCCGTCACCCGGCGTCGCGGCGCCACCTGCCGCCGTCGAAGACGACGTGGCCGACGGGTTTTCCACTCACCGGGTCGGGCGATGAACCGGTTGGCGCCGCAAGAAAATCGGTGGGTATGTCGTGCTCGCAACTGGCCGAAATGCGCGGCGTGCTCTCCCGCCCGATGTCAGCGCCGAACCACCAGGATCGAGCAGTCGGGATAGCCCAGAATCGGATGGCAATTGGGGGTAGCCAGTTCCGGGAGCTGCTCGGCGTCGGTCTGGCCGACAACGGCCAGGTCGATCGCGCTGCCGTGGCGCTCGGCGCCCTTCGCGCCGGTACCCGCGGCAACGATTTGGACGGGCACGTCCGGATAGCGGCGGACCCAGCTGTTGAGCCGGCGATCGATCTGGCGCACCGTGGCATGTCGGCGCCGCCCCTCCTCCATCGCCTGGTGCACGACTTCGTCGTTGTCGGCTTCGTCGTTGAGGACGACGGCGATCACGCCCAGCTTGGTGGGCGAGCCGTCGGGATTGGTCCGCACTATCGCGACCGGGCAGTGGGCGCCCGTGACCAACGCGGCGGCGGTCGGACCCAACAACCCATCGGCCGCCCTGCCCCGCCGCGCGGTGCCGACGCAGATCAGGGCGGCCTCCTGCGATTCACCGATCAACACCTGTGCCGGATCGCCGGATCGGATTGCGGTTTCGGTCTCGACCGGTCGTCCTTCGCCCTGGATGGCCCCGTCCGCCTGATACAGCGCCCGCTCGGCGCGCTCGAGCTCCCACTCGGAGTTCTGCACCGACTCGCCCGGCACATCAGGGGCGGGAATGACATATACCAGGCGGAGCGGCAGCTGTCGGCCCCTTGCCTCTTCGATCGCCCACTTGGCAGCGTTGACCGCGGCTTGTGAGCCGTTGACGGCCACGACCACTGACTTCGGGTCCGGCTGCGACATGTGGGCTCCTGACTACTTCGACCCGCTCAATGTCAGGCTATTGCGAAATCGGCTCCGTGGGCAGGGGCCGTTCGGCCTTACCTGGAATGTCGTTCGTCCCCGGCGGGTTCCGCCGAGAATCCGACGTCGAACCCTCACGGTCACATCGCGGAGGCGGACACGTCGGTGACTTCGGTGACTTCGGAGGGCTGGCCAACCTGTTCGAACAACCTCTCCACGTCCGCGCGCTCACATGCCGCCGTACCGGGTGTCAGCAGCATTGCCGCGCCCGCCGCAATCCCCAACCGAACCGACTCGGCCAGCGACCAGCCGCGGCACAGGCCCACCGTGATGGCGGCAACCATGGCGTCGCCGGCCCCGACGCCGCTTCCGTGTCCCATCGGAACCGCCGAAAACCGCTCACTGGTGTCGCGTGTGGCCAGCAGCGCGCCGTGCGATCCCAGCGACACCACCACGGCTTGCGCAAGGCCGCGGTCGATCAGCTCGTGCGCGGCGCCGAATTGCGCGGACTCGGTGACCAACTCGCGTCCGGCGCACTCCTGGAGTTCTCGCACGCTTGCCTTGAGCAGGAAGACCCCGCGGGAGATGTGCCGCAGGCCGCCTCCGGAGGTGTCCAACACGACCCTGGCACCGAGCTGGCGGCAGACATCGGCAACCCGCTGATAGTAATCGGCGGGTACCCCTGGCGGCAGACTGCCGCTGGCCACCACGAAGTCGGCGGAGCGCGCGGCAAACCGCAGTTCCTGAAGACATCGCTGTTGGTCTGCCGATGTCAGTTGAGGTCCCGGAAGCACGAACCGGTACTGCCGGGCGGTACTGGTCTCGTTGACGGTGAAGCTTTCCCGGGTCGACGCGGCGATCGGGATGTGTGCGCACGGCAACCCCTCCTCGCTGAGCAGCCGCACCAGAAGCCCGCCATGCGACCCACCCGCGGGAAACACCGCAAACACCGACCCGCCGAGGACCTGGGCGATCCGGGCGACGTTGATCCCGCCGCCGCCCGGGTCGTAGCGGGTCGCCGAGCAGCGCAGCTTTTCGGTCGGCCGGACGACGTCGACGCTGGTGGTGATATCGAGCGCCGGATTCATGGTCAACGTGACGATTCGAGGTCCGGTCGCGACTGGGTGGGCCGGCTTGGTCATCTCCGTTTCATGTCCGTTGACTCCGCTGGGACCGGCGGCTACAGGCCACTCGGGTAGGTTTCCGGTGTCTCGCCGGCGATCCACAAACTGGTGGTCTCGAGAGGTTCGAGCGCGCGGGTCTTGTCGATGTGGATCATCGCGTCGAACTGATCGGCGGGGCGGACGTGGAAGTAGTGGCTTTGCCGCTCCGTCGAAGGCAGGTAGATCACCCCGATGGCACGTCCCAGCCGCACGACGCTGAGCGGGTCCGCGGCTTCCGGGGTTATCTGCGGTGACACCAGGAAGGCGTTGCGTCCGGTCTCGTGAAGTAGTTGCTCGATGCTTCCGTTGAGTGCGGGTCGAACCACCTTGCGTTCGGCGACTCCGCCCCATTCGCTGGCAGCGGTCACCGTGCCGGAATAGGTGCACAGCCCGATCAGACGCGACTCGTCACCGTATCGTTGCCGAACAAGTTGACCGAGGGTGAGCTGTCCGTCGGCCCATACTTCGGTGGCCCGGGCGTCTCCGACGTGAGAATTGTGTGCCCACACCACTATTCGGGCCGGCGGGACATTGTCGTGGCGGTCGAGGTGCTTCAGCAGCGCGTCCAGGGTCTGGGCCATGTGCTGATCGCGCAAATTCCAGGAGGTGACCCGTCCGCTGAACATCGCGCGGTAGTACACCTCCGCGTTGCGTACGGTCTGCGCATTTTGTTGGGCGTAGAACGCTTCGTCCTCGGCGAGCAGCCCGTCCCTGCGCGCATAGCTGAGCAGGTGGCGCTGCAGGTCGACCAATTGCTCGATGGCTTGACGTTCACACGAGGGACCGGCGCCAAATGCCGCCGCATACCCGTAGGCCTGACCGTCGTCGGCGGAGGTGTGGTCAAAGCAGGCGTAACGGGCGCGTGCCCGTGCCGCCGCGGTAGGGTCGACCTTGTCGAGAAAGCTGATCACTTCGTGCGTCGAGCGGTGCAGGCTGTAGAGGTCCAGGCCGTAGAAACCGGCTTGCCGTCGACCATTCGATTGGTGCCGCTGGTTGCGTGCGCGCAGCCAGTCGACAAAGTCGCGGACCACGACGTTGCGCCACATCCAGGCCGGAAAGCGCTCGAAACCGCTCAACGCTGCTGCGGCGCTGCGGTCCTCGCCCAGGCCGCGCACATACCGATTCACCCGGTAGGCGTCGGGCCAGTCCGCCTCCGCGGCAACCGCGCAGAAGCCCTTCTCCTCGATCAGCCATTTCGTGATGGCGGCCCGGGCCGCGTAGAACTCGTGGGTGCCGTGCGAGCTTTCGCCGATCAACACGATCGGCGCGTCGCCGATGAGCTCTTCCAGGGTTTCCGGCGGTGGAACACCGCCGGGAGCGTCGATGGCCACGCTGTTGATCACCTCGGCGACTGTCGGCGCCGCGGGTCGGATCACCGAGATGCCCGAGGTCGGGGTGGCCAACAGCCGGCGGACCTCCTCGTCGGTGACCTGGCGAAAGTCCCAGAACGATTCGCCGACCGCCAGAAACGGGGTGGGCATGGAGGCGCATACGACGTCGTCGACGATGCCGGCGAACTCCCGGCAGGTGGATTCCGGGGCCGCCGGCACCGCAATCACGATCTGTTCGGGCTCGGCTTCGCGCAACGCCTGCACCGCCGCGAACATGCTTGCGCCGGTGGCCAACCCATCGTCGACCAGGATCACCGTCTTGCCGGCGACGTCGAGCGGCGGGCGGCCCGCGCGATACATGGCCTCGCGGCGGACCAACTCGCGGCCTTCGCGCTCGGCGATGTCGCGCAGTTGCTGCGGCGTGATCCGCAACCCCCGCACCACATCGTCGTTGACGACGACGCGGCCACCGCTTGCCAGCGCGCCCAGGGCAAACTCTTCGTGGCCGGGAACGCCGAGCTTACGGACGATGAAGGCGTCCAGCGGAGCGTGCAACGCCGCCGCCACCTCCCAGGCGACGGGTATGCCACCCCGCGCCAGGCCCAACACGATCACGTCCCCGTGGTCGCGATAGGCACTCAACAGACTTGCCAGCACCCGGCCGGCCTCGCCGCGGTCACGGAATACCCGCCGCGGCGCGTGCCGGGTGGTCTTCGCTGAACTGGTCATGGCGCTCAGTCAGTTGGCGCGCTGGATCGGAATCCGGCGCTCGGCGGGCTTGGCGTCCGACACGGCAACGGAGACGGTGAGGATGCCCTTGTCGTAGGTGGCCTCGATGCTGTCTTCGTCGGCGCCGGCCGGCAACGCGACGGTCCGAACGAACGAGCCGTAGGAGAATTCCGACCGGCCATCGAATTCTTTCTTCTCGGTTCGTTCGGCCTTGATGGTCAGCCGCCCGTCGTGCACGGTGATGTCGATGTCCGTGGCCGGGTCGACACCCGGGATTTCGGCGCGCACCTCGTAGCGGCCTTCCTTCAATTCGTCCTCGAGCGGCATCAGCCGGCTTTCGGCCGCGAGACGCGGGCCGGCAAACGACGGAAAGCCGGCGAGCAGTTCGGAAAAGTCCGGGAACAGTGACCTGGGCCGGCGCTGCACGGAGAAAGAAGTCATGATTATCTCCTTGATTTTCGACTCTTCGTAGTGGCGATTTCTATCCGACCAGTCAATCCCGGCCGACGATAGGGACCGAAGTCCCGGGCCGGCGGGGCCGTTCGTCGGCTCTGCCGCCGGTGCCGGGACCTCGACGATGGGCTGCCCCCAGGTAGGCCATGACGCGGTCCAGGATCAGGCCATATGCGTCACCGTCTTCGGCGAGACGGACAAGTCCCCGGCGAAGCAGAAAACCCTCGATCCGCCGATCCAGCGGCCACTCGGAATATTTGTGGTGGTCGGCATACGCCGAGTCGAGGAACTGCACCGCCAGCGCATCGAGATCGGAATCTGTCAATAGCGGAGCGTTTCCCAACGGAGAACCCATACCGATTTCCTTTGTGTTTTCTTTGTGTGTGCACGCGGCTTTCGTCGATTCGCCGGGTTGGCCCAATGATTCGGCGCTTTTCGGCCGGCGCATAGGGCCGGAAGTCACCTGTGATCGGTAATCGGTGCGGCCTGACCGGCGGGGCCCGATCGCCATGGTTCAGCGGCGAAACTCCAGCACGTCGCGCAACGGTCGCCGCGGTGTGGGCGGCGGAACCTCGCCGGAGGGTGCCACGCCGATCCGGATCAACACCTGAGGTACCGCCGGGCTGCCGGTGAGATCGCCGACGATGGCGCGGCTGGCTGCTATCTCGGTCAGGTGGGTGACCGGGCAGGTCGCCAATCCGGCAAGGGTGCACTCGAGCAGGACGGCCGACAGCGCCCGGCCGCAATCGAGGGCGTCGGCGCGGGTGTCCCCGGGCGTCGACAGCACCACGATTCTGGCTTGATCGGGCCTGCTGGCCGAACTGCGCTCGCTGTGCCAGTCGGCAGGAAACCGGCGATTCACAGCCACCGCCCGAGCCGCCGACCCGGACGCCAGCGCGCTTTCGGGTATCCCTTCCGATTCCCTGGAAGCCGCTGTCCACCACGCTAATTCATGATGGTATGAGTCGTCGTAGCGGCGCAGCGCCTCGGTGAGCCGCGACGCCTCGGCGAGTCGAGGCCGCGCGTCGTCGGCCAATACCGCAAGCTCGATCCCGTCGTTTTCGAACGAGCTGCGCAGCACGGATTCCAATGACGCCCATTCGCTGGGCGCCCGGAACGGACGCCGGTCGGTTCGGCGACGCAATATCGCGCCGGCCCGGTCACGCCGGGGTTGGGTGACATAGTCCATCGGGGCGAAGTCGATCGAGGCCAGGTGGTCCAGATCGTTGGGGTTGGGAAAAAGGTCGACGGCTGCGTCCCACCCGGCGGCGGCCATGGCGACCTGAAAGTGATCGAGTAGGGCACCGCAACTGATCACCGCTTCGCGACCCGAGCTGTCCGCCGAGGTCACCAGGCGGCGCGGATCGAGGAACAAATCGACGGCCGTACCGCCCGCGAACCACCGCCACGGCTGGCTGTTGTGTAGTGAAGGAGCATGGCACGCCAACTCCACGGCCTTCGTGATTACCGTGGTGTCGACCATCGCTTGGGTCATCGCATTCACCTGCCTTGTGATCTGATATCGACTTTCGTCGCAGCCGGGATTCGGCGCCAGAGTCCTTGGTCCCCGGCGCGGTGGCCCATTGGGCCTTGAAGGAGCTGGACGGCGGCTGAGTTCCGAGTCGAAGGACAACCGGCAGTGGACTTGATGACTTTCTTCTCTATCGGGTGGCCAGGCCCGGGAAAACGATGAAACCGATGAAGAGGCCACGGCTTCGCGCTGGGTGTAGGCCGTGTCGAATCGTTAGGACGATTGATGGATGTCATTCACAAGACGCCCCACGACTACCGCGTCCCGCCCAATCTCACCGACTACGAGCGGGCGCGTGCCCAGTTCAGGTGGTCGGATGTGCCGGCGCTGTGTGAGGGTATGGGCGGGGGCATTGGCGAGGACAGCTGCAACATCGGCTACGCCGCCCTGGACAGACACGTCCAAGACGCGACCGGCCCGGCCGCCACACACACCGCATTGCGGTTCGTCACCGACAAGAGCTGGGACGGCGCGATATCCACGCGGGATCTGAGTTATGCGGAGCTCAGCCGACTCGCGGCGCGATTCACCGGCGTGTTGCGCGCGCTGGGCATCAACAAGGGCTACCGCGTGTTCACGATCATGGGCCGGATCCCCGAGCTCTACCTCACGATGCTGGGTGCACTTCGCAACGGCAGCATCGTTTCGCCGTTGTTCTCGGCTTTCGGGCCAGAGCCGATCGCCACCAGAGTCGAGATCGGGCAAGCCGACGTGCTGGTCACCACGAAGGCGATCTACCAGCGCAAGATCGCCAAGATTCGCGACCGGTTGACCTCGGTACGACACGTGCTCGTCGTCGACGACGACAAGACGGGCGAGCAGCTACCGGGAACGCTCAACTTCTGGGATTGGATGAACGCAGCCGAGGAGAACACGCCGGTCGAACCCACCACCGCCGAGGACCCGGCACTGCTGCACTTCACCAGCGGCACCACCGGCACCCCCAAGGGCGCCATCCACGTTCACGGTGCCGTCGCGATGCACTATGTCACCGGCCGCTACGCGCTCGACCTTCATCCCGACGACATCTACTGGTGCACGGCCGATCCCGGGTGGGTCACCGGAACGTCGTACGGCATCATCAGCCCCCTGCTGCACGGGGTGACTTCCGTCGTCGACGAAGCGGAGTTCGACGCCGAGCGGTGGTACCGGATACTGCAGGACCAAAGCGTGTCGGTCTGGTACACGGCACCGACCGGCATCAGGATGTTGATCAAGGCCGGATCCGAACTACCGGCGCATTACCGGTTCCCGCAGCTGCGTTTCATCGCCAGTGTGGGCGAACCACTCAATCCCGAGGCGGTCTGGTGGGGAAAACGGGTGCTGGGCTTGCCGATTCACGACAATTGGTGGCAGACCGAGACCGGCGGGATCATGATCGCCAATACGCCGGCGTTCGACATCAAGCCCGGCTCGATGGGTCGGCCGTTGCCCGGCGTGGACGCCTACATCGTGCGCCAGAACGACGACGGCAGCACGTCGGTGATCGAGGAGCCCGACGTGGAGGGTGAGCTGGCCCTCAAGCCGGGCTGGCCGTCGATGTTCCGCGGTTATCTGCACGCCGAGGACCGCTATCGAAAGTGCTTCAGTGACGGGCTTTATCTCACCGGCGATCTGGCGAAGAAGGATGCCGACGGCTACTTCTGGTTCGTCGGCCGCAAGGACGACGTCATCAAATCCGCCGGCCATCTGATCGGGCCGTTCGAGGTGGAAAGCGCGCTGACCGACCATCCGGCGGTGGCCGAGGCGGCCGTCATCGGCAAGCCGGATCCGACCGTCGGGGCAGTCATCAAAGCCTTTGTCACCCTCAAGGACGGTTTCGTCGCCGACGACGACCTGCGGCTGCAGCTGTTGGGACACGCCCGCAAGCGGCTCGGAGCTGCCGTGGCGCCCAAGGAGATTCAGTTCGTCGATGCGTTGCCGCACACCAGCAGCGGCAAGATCATGCGGCGGCTGCTGAAGGCTCGCGAGCTCGGGCTGCCCGAAGGTGACACCTCCACCGTGGAGAACTTGACCGCTCCTCAGCAACAGCAGCCCCAGGAGGTGTCGCAGTGACCGATACGAAGCTGGCGCAGGAACTGCTGGCGGATATGGTCCGGGTGCGCCGGATGGAAGAAAAATGCGCAGAACTCTACAGCGCGGCCAAGATTCGGGGGTTCCTGCATCTCTACGTCGGCGAGGAGGCCGTGGCCGCGGGTTCCCTGCGCGCCCTTGCCGAAGACGACGCGGTGGTGGCGACCTATCGCGAGCATGCGCACGCGCTGCTGCGCGGCCTCCCGATGACCTCGATCATGGCCGAGATGTTCGGCAAGCAGGAGGGCTGCTCGCGCGGCCGCGGCGGGTCGATGCACCTGTTCGACAAGTCCAGGCGGTTCTACGGTGGCAACGCGATTGTGGCCGGCGGCCTGCCGCTGGCGGTGGGTGTCGCGCTCGCCGACGCGATGCTGAAGCGAAACCGCGTGACAGCATGCTATTTCGGCGACGGCGCGGTCGCCGAAGGCGCGTTTCACGAGTCGTTGAACATGGCGGCGCTGTGGAACCTGCCGGTGTTGTTCCTGTGCGAGAACAACCTCTACGCCATGGGGACCGCATTGGACCGGGCGCAGTCCCAGACCGACCTCACCGTCAAGGCGGCGTCGTACAAGGTCCCGACGCTGGCCGTGGACGGGATGGACGTCGAGGCGTGCCTCAACGCCACCCAACAGGGTGTCGACCACGTCCGCAATACCGGCGGCCCGTTCTTCATCGAGTTCCGTACCTACCGGTTCCGCGCGCATTCGATGTTCGACCCGGAACTGTACCGCGACAAGGCCGAAGTCCAGCGGTGGCGCGAGCGTGACCCGATCCGGCTGTTCACCCAACAGTGCCTGGACAGCGGCACGCTCACCGACGACGACGTGCGCGAGATCGAGGATTCGGCGGCCGCCGAGATCGAGGCGGCGGTGGCCTACGCCGAAGCCGGGACCTGGGAAGACCCGGCCGATCTCGCGCGGGATGTGCTGACGCCGGTCGGGGACGGCACCGCGACCGACGAATCGACTTGGGAGCCGGCGCGATGAAGACCAGCTACCGAACCGCGGTTCACGACGGCATCCGCGACGCCTTGAGCAACGACCCGCACGTCGTACTGATGGGCGAAGACGTCGGACGCTACGGCGGAACGTACGCCGCCTCCAAGGGTCTGCTGGAGGAATTCGGCCCGGAACGGGTGCGCGACACCCCGCTGTCCGAACTGGGTTTAGTCGGCATCGGAATCGGCGCGGCGCTCAACGGATTACGCCCGATAGTCGAAGTCATGACGGTGAACTTCAGCCTGCTGGCGCTGGACCAGATCGTCAATACCGCTGCGGCGCTGCGGCACATGTCCGGTGGGCAGTTCTCGGTGCCGATCGTCGTCCGGATGGCGACCGGGGCCGGACGTCAACTCGCCGCGCAACACTCGCACAGCCTCGAGCCGTGGTACGCCCACATTCCGGGCATCAAGGTGGTGGCTCCGGCGACCATCGAAGATGCCTACGGCATGCTGGCCCCCGCCTTGGCCGACCCCGACCCGGTGATCATCTTCGAGCATGTTCAGCTCTACAACACCTCGGCCGATGTCGACGCGCTCAAGCCGACCGATATCTGCCGGGCAGCGGTGCGCCGCAGCGGCGCCGACGTGACGCTGATCGCCTACGGCGGCTGCCTGGGCAAGGCGCTCGACGCGGCCAACGAGCTGTCGCTGGCCGGAATCGACTGCGAAGTCATCGATCTGCGGGTGCTGCGACCGCTGGACACCGACACCATCCTGGAGTCGGTCCGCAAGACACATCGCGCGGTGGTGATCGACGAAGCGTGGCGCAGCGGCAGTTTGGCCGGAGAAATCTCGGCGCAGATCATGGAGGGGGCGTTCTACGACCTCGATGCACCGGTGGCCCGGGTGTGCAGCGCAGAGGTTCCCATTCCCTATGCCAAACACTTGGAGGAGGCGGCGTTGCCGCAGCCCGCCAAGATCGTCGCCGCCGTGCACGACATGTTCGGTGACCAATCATGATCGAGTTCACCATGCCCGCACTCGGCTCCGACATGGACGAGGGCACCCTGAATGAATGGCTGGTCAAACCCGGCGACACAGTGACCCGCGGGCAGATCGTGGCCATCATCGAAACCACCAAGGCCGCAGTGGAAATCGAGTGCTGGCAGGAGGGCACCGTCAACGAATTGCTGGTGCCGGTGGGCGAAACCGTCGAAGTGGGAACCCCGTTGGCCACGTTGCTGGAACCGGGTGAGCGACCGACCAAACAACCGCGCAAGCGGGCCCGGCCCCCGATTGCGGCCGCTGCGGCGCCGGTGTCGGTACCGTCGGGTGCCGGCGTGGCGCCGGTGACCCCGCCGGGGCCGCCGCCGCATCGCCGCTGGGTCTCCCCCGCCGCCCGCCGACTGGCGCAGTCGCTACAGGTCGATCTCGACACCGTCACCGGCACCGGTCCGCAGGGAGCGGTCACCATCAACGACGTCGAGCATGCGGCGGCGGCCAAGCCGGCCGAAAAGCCGGCGGCCACGATCGCCACCAAACCGAGCGCGGCCGACCGCGCCGCGCTGATGCGGAAATCCATCGCGGCGGCGATGAGCCGGTCCAAGCGCGAGATTCCGCACTACTACCTTGCCGACGAAATCATCATGGAAAAGTCGCTGACCTGGCTGACCGCGCGAAACGCCGAGCGATCAATCACCGAGCGGGTGCTGCCGGCCGTGTTGCTGTTGAAGGCTGTCGGCCTCGCCGCCCAACGCTACGGCGAGTTCAACGGTTTCTGGCGCGACGACGGGTTCCAGCCCGCGACGGGTGTTCATGTCGGCGTAGGGATTTCGTTGCGCGGCGGGGGGCTGGTCGCGCCGGCCATCCACGACGTTCCCGACAAGAAGCTCGACGAGTTGATGGGCGACCTCACCGACCTGGTGGCGCGGGCACGTTCCTTTTCGTTGCGGAGCTCGGAGATGTCGGACCCGACCATCACGGTGACCAACCTCGGCGACCAGGGCGTCGACACGGTCTTCGGCGTGATTTACCCACCGCAGGTCGCCATCGTCGGCTTCGGCAAGCCGACCCAGCGGGTCTGCGTCATCGACGGCGGCATTCGCGTCGTCACCGCCGTGCAGGGCACCCTCGCCGCCGACCACCGGGCCAGCGACGGCCACCGCGGCGCCCTGTTCCTGAGCGCCATCAATGAACTCCTCCAACAACCCGACCTCTTGGAAAAGTGATGCACACATGACGACCCAACAGAACACCCGTGACGCGGTGCTGTCCGTATTGACCACCATCGCACCCGAAGTCGACGCCGACGACATTCGCGACGACGTGCTGCTGCGCGATCAAGTCGACCTCGATTCCATGGACTGGCTGAACTTCCTTCTCGGGATCCACAAACGGATGCACGTCGACATTCCCGAGTCGGACTACGCGTCCCTTCGCACCCTCACCGACGTGGTGAACTACGTCGACAAGCACGCGACCACAACGGCTTGAACGGGGAGCCCGCCCGCCGCTTTGCGGGGCCGACTGACGAACTGGTCTACACACCCGCCGCGCCTTAAGTGACTGATCAGATCGGCACCGGAATGGCGTACGAGAATGGCTTGCCATAATGGTGAAGCCACCGTCAACAGCTCGAAAGGCCCGCATTCCTGCGGATTTCGGCGAACTCTGTGTTCATGGCCGCCGTCACCTCGTGCGGGTCGTCAACAGTTGCGCCGTCGGTCAGTACCGCGATATTGAGCTGATCGACATAACTCCACACGGTCACGTTGAGTCCACTCCACGGGGGCAAATGCCCCACTGAATATATTTCGGTGACCAGCGCGCCGCCAACCCGGCCATACCGCTGGAAGGCCCCATCAACATTGGCGATTGTCACATTGGGCATTTTGCTTACCGCTCTGCGGCTGGACGCCAGCCGTAGGCCAGATTCCACAGCTACGGGCAGCGCACAGTCCAACCAGCGGCTGAGGAGCCTGGGCCCCCTGAGCCGGTGACGCTCCTTACTCAAAATGGCGTTTTCGTGGCAGCGTTGCACCCGCTCTAGCGGGTCTTGAAGGTCAACGGGCAGCACAACGGACAACGCGTCAGCGCAATTCCCAGAAATCCGATCTGCCGATAAATCCCAGCTCACCGGAATGAGCGCCAGCAGCGGGTCGGCCTTTCCGTCGTAGCGCAAGAGCAACGATCGCAGTGCACCCGCCGACATCGCTAATACCAAGTCGTTGATGGTAACCCCGAGATGCCGGGCGGTCCGTTTGACGTCGGCCAACGCCAGGCTGACACTGGCGAACCTGCGCTGCGGGCCGGCCAGGAGGTGGTTGATGAAGGTCCGCGGTGGCGCCGCCGACCGCGGTACCGCCGCCGAAAGCTCGCGCGAGCTGCGGCGCATCCGGGCCAGACTCTGCGCCGTGTGGCGAATTGTGCCCGGGATTCGACCAGCCTGGTGCAGGTGGTCCGCGAGCGCCAACCTCATCACCTGCCACTTCCGGGGAGCGGGGTCGGGCAGGTACGGACGGGCTACCGGCCCGGGCTGCGGGTCCATGCTGCGGGCGAACAGGTTCGCGGCGGCGACTCCGTCGACAAGTGCATGATGAATCTTGGTGACCACTGCGATGCGGCCGTCGGACAGGCCGCTGACGACGTACATTTCCCACAGTGGGCGTCGGCGATCAAGGGGGGTAGTGGCGATTTCTCCGATCGCCTCGTGTAGCTCGCGGCGACCAGCCGGGCTGGGCAGGCGCCATGGCCGGATGTGGTAGTCGAGGTCGACGTCGCAGTGCTCGCGCCATATCGGGTGGTGCAACTTGAACGGTACGTTGACCAGCTGGTAGCGCAACGGCTCAAGCTTGTACAGCCGATTGCGGATCGCCCAACGGAACGACTCGATATCAAAATTCCGACAGTCGTCGTCCAACTTTATGATCGCGACTTTGAGCGTGTGGATATGGACGTTGGGCTTCTCACTATAGAGCATGAGCGCATCCGCGCCGTTAAGAAATTTCACTGTCGAACCCCGCTGACAACCCAAAATAATTACCAGATAAAAGAACCAGAAACTCTTACAATATACGCTCCTGTTTGCGGTACTCAACATCGTTCGATTGATGCTGAGCGCACGGGCACTGCTCCCAGCCACGAATGGCGCCAACTTGGCGTGAACACAATCGATAACGTGACGTTACGATCGTTGCGATAATGCTACTCATTAGCATTCAATTGCCCGCCAAGTGGATGGCTGAATTGCCATCACGATCATCGCCGCTTGGATAAGACAATGACCGCGATCGGCACCAAAACCACCAGGCAGCCGAGAATCCACGCCAACGTCGGCGCCATGACAGGCCATGTAACCGGTAAGACTTTCTTAGTGGTATCGCCCGCCAGAGCGCGCAATGCCTCGACAAACTGAGAGATGGGTTGATTACGCACGAATGGGTGAATCCATCGAGGAAACAGCCGGATAGGCATGAGACCGACGGACAACAGTCCGAAGATCAAGATCGGCAGGGACAGGAGAGGCACCATCGCGTCGGGGTTTTTGGTAGCGGTGCCCAGCAAATCAGCAGCTAGCGCCAGCAAAACCCCGATCACGAGCACCAATACGCAAAAGCCGACGATATAAAGGGGTCCGCGATGAAACCGGAATCCGACCACGTAACCACTAATCAGTGATACCGACAGGCCCCAGCAGCATCGGTAAAGAGCGACGGACACGCGAGCAAGCACCGGTGTCAACGGGGAAATTGGCATCGTGGCGAACCGTCGATTGATGCCTCGCAAGGCATCAGTGGCCGCTCGGAAGCCCGATCCGATTGCCGCAAAAGCGATGGCTTGCAATGCGACCAATGGCGTGATGTATTGCCCGATGCTGCTGGCTACTCCAGAGCCGCCGACGAACTGGTTCCACGGTTTGGCGAACGGGATATAGAAGCCCACCATGAACACCACCGGCGCTCCGACCGTGGTGAGTTTCTCTCCGACGCTCAGACTCGGTGAGATAAAGCGGCCAAAGAGCACCCACCCCTGCCGAAGCGCCAGCAGGCGTGGTGTCTTCACATTCTTACTCAGCCTCCACAAGGTTGCGTGCCGGGGCGGATCGATAACCCGGGGACTCATCGCAGAGCCCACCTCGTGAGATGGTGCGCCGAGCAGGGCTCGCCGAGATCCGGCAACCGGAGTCTCAGAACGGCGTTGACTTGTTGTGGCGACAGTGATCCGAGCGCTGCAACATCAGGATCGAGATCCTTCCGGGGCGAATCTGGCCACAGGTGATGCTGACGATACATCCGCTTGTTGGCGGCGCCGTCGGCGATGAACCGCTCCGGTTTGACCTTGGTTTCATGGTCGAGGTCTCTCGGGCCGGGACACCTAATGAGGAAGAGCATGTCCATGGCGCTATATGATAGTATCGTTTCCTGGTCATTCGCACTGGAAGCAGCCCGCGGCACTCAGCCAGGGCTATCGAGTTGGCGATTTACCGCGTATCAGCGCAATTCCGTACACCGCTGCCGTGGATTGAACTGCCCCGGGCGTCGCTTCTGCCAACCCAGTCCTGCTACGGGGGTGGCCAGCTGGCGCGGATACGGAGCCGACTCCAATAGCATCATGCCTGTCAGGTATCAGATGAGAGGGGTTGGCTGATGTCGGGAACCGGAGAAGTGATCACCATCCTCCCCGTGAGCGAATGCTGGGAACTGCTGAAAAGCGTGACCTTGGGGCGGCTGGTCACCAGCGTGGACGGCCGTCCGCAGATCTTCCCGGTGAACTTCGTCGTCCAGCGCCGCACCATTCTGTTCCGCACCGCGGAAGGCACCAAGCTGGTCAGCGCCGCGATGAACAACCAGGTGCTGTTCGAAGTCGACGATCACACCGCCGTCGAAGGCTGGAGCGTGATCATCCAGGGCAGGGCGCGCTCGCTTCGTAGCGACGAGGAGATCGAGGAGGCCGACCGCGCCCAGCTCTTGACCTGGATCGCAACCGAGAAAAAGCACTATGTGCGGATACTTCCGGACCTGGTGACCGGACGGCGGTTCCGGTTCGATCGGCCGAGCCCGTCAGAGCCGCTCCAGTGAGCTCGGCATGTGGAGCCGTTGCGCGCTGCGCCTGCCGTTGAGCTCCTGCCGATGCTGACACACCCCTAGGGGCGCAACATCTGACCGCCCGATTGAGGTGTCGCCATGAACTCTTCCCGATTGCGGCCACGGACACGCATGTTCGCCCGCGTGCTCGGCCCGTTTCTTGCGATCGTCGGCGCAGCGGTAATGGCGCGTGCACCGCAGATGTCAACACTGCTTTCCGAATTCGAGGCGGTGTGGGCCGGGATGCAGCCACACTCCACTTCCGCCGATTCGCCGGATACGGGATAGCCAGGGCATTCAGTTTTGGTTCACGGCGTCGAGCGTGCGTTCACGGCGTCGACTGTGCGTTCATGGCGTCAAGCGTGCACTGGTGGCGTCGAACGTGCGCTCAGGGCGGGCCAATCGCGATATTCCCGCCGTACACGCACAATCGAAGCCGTCACCGCACACTCGACACGGCGGCATTGCAGTCGACCCTGTGAGCACGTGATTCCCCCGAACACCTGCCATTACAAGAAGTTTGAGCGACAATGCGTGCCCCCGTCCCGAAGACAGACGCCCGGCTATGCGTGCACACCCAGGCCCGCGCCCGCGGACATCGAAGACGAGCAGCCTTTTGGCTTCGCGCAAGCATCCGATCGCCAAA
Organism: Mycobacterium pseudokansasii; assembly: GCF_900566075.1. Taxonomy (NCBI): domain Bacteria; kingdom Bacillati; phylum Actinomycetota; class Actinomycetes; order Mycobacteriales; family Mycobacteriaceae; genus Mycobacterium; species Mycobacterium pseudokansasii. The sequence goes on from NZ_UPHU01000001.1 coordinate 3,989,135, forward strand.
CAGATGACCTACGGGATGACCGAGTCGACACAGCGTCCCGGAAGCGACCTGGAAGCCGTTGTCAGACACCCTCGCCTACTCGTATCCCTGATGTGACCAGTCGCGGTCTCGCCGGGCAGCAACCGGGACTACCTCCGCGGCCAGATCCACCGCCATGCTGACCGCCGCCGGTACGGCAGCTGCCACCTGCGGTGTCAAACCCACGCCATGACCGGTATCGGCCGCTTCGACGGAGACCACCTCCAGCCTGTCGGGCACCCGGGCAAGGGCCTGCCCCAGTGCGTATGCGGCGGCGACGTCGACGCGATGCGAACTCACCCCGTCCGTTGCGGTGACCAGATCGCCAAGCGCACAACGGGTTACCCTGCCGGGCGTCGACGGGAAGCTGACCGCGGCATCGATCACGACGGCCAGGCGGGCGCCCGACCACGCCTCGACGAGACCCATGGGCTCCACAATGTCGGTCACCACCCGGATATCGGGCAACCCCAGTTCGTCGAGCGCGGCGGCGGCGACAATGCCCACGCCGTCATCGCGGCGGTAGCGATTGCCCAGCCCGATGACGACAACCGGGCCCGCGGTCATTCGCGTTGCACCGTCAGCGTCAGGAAGTGCGCCGAGCAGGAGATGCACGGGTCGTAGTTGCGGATCACCCGTTCGCACAGTGTGGTCAACTCGGCATCGGCGAGAGCGAGGTTTGCCGAAACGACACGAGCCAGGTCGCTCTCGATGGCCGCCTGGTTCTGCGAGGTGGGCGGAATGATCGTCGCCGCCGAAATCAGCCCGTCGTCGTCGATTTCGTATCGGTGGTACAGCAGGCCGCGGGGCGCCTCACTGACGCCATGACCGACGCCCGCACGGACCGGGACCTCCACGAATGGCCGTGACGGCCGCTGGTATCCGTCGATGATGCGCAACGCCTCCTCGATCGCGTAGACCACCTCGACGGCACGAACAACAATGCTGCGGAACGGGTTTCGGCACTCGCCGGAGAGCCCGGCGGCCCCGGCGGCCTCGGCGGCGACCGGCGACAGCGCCGACGAATTGAGGCAATACCGCGCCATCGGCCCGGTCAGGTAGCGGCCGCCGTCAAGGGCGGCATGCAGCGCAGTCGAATGCGGAACCTGCGACTCGTGCACGTGCTCGGTGAACTCGGCCACGGCGAAAAACGGGCCGGCGCTGCGGGCGATGCTGCCGTTCTCGATCGGGTAGCGCCCCGGCTGGCTCAACGCCAGCATCTCGTGGTCGAGTTCGAGGTCGGGAAAGTCAAACCCGGACACCCACTCCACCGTCGCCAACGCGTCGTCGAGCGCCCGGCGCAACAGCTCGGCCAGCGGCGCCAGCTGCGACCGGTCGGGCACCGAGTAGAACCCGCCCAGACGCACATTGATGGGGTGTATCGACCGTCCGCCGATGAAGTCCATCAGCTTGTTGCCGGCCTTCTTCAACCGCAGCCCGCGCTCGACCGCCGCGCGCTGGTCGCGGGCCAGGGCGATTACGTCCGGACAGCCGAGGAAGTCCGGCGCGTGCAGCAGGTAGACATGCAGGACGTGGCTGTGGATCCATTCGCCGCAGTACAACAGCCGGCGCAGTGCCACGAGTTCGGGATCCACCTCGACGCCGCAGGCCTGTTCGATCGCGTTGCAGGCGCTGACCTGATAGGCAACCGGACAAATGCCGCAGATCCGTGCGGTCAGGTCCGGCGGCTCGGTATAGGCCCGCCCCCGCAGAAATGCCTCGAAAAACCTTGGCGGCTCATAGATGTTGAGCTGCACGCTGTCCAGCGCGCCGTCCTTCAGGGTGACGTGCAGCGCCCCCTCCCCTTCGACGCGGGTCAGGGTGCCGACGCTGAGTGTCCGGTTGTCGGTGGTCACTGCTTGCTCCGTTCGGCGGCGAACGCGGTGACGTTGAACGTCGAGAACACCCGGTCGACATCCCCGTCGGACATTCCGTCGCGGCGCAACAGCGGGATCAGCGTGGCGGTTTGCGGCACCGCCGACGGACCGAAACAGCCGTAGCAGCCCCGGTGATGGCTGGGACACAACGCGCCGCAACCGGCATGGGTGACCGGTCCCAGACACGGAATGCCTTCGGCGACAACGACACACGTCGTACCACGCAGTTTGCATTCGGTGCACACCGTCTTGGCCGGCAGCCGCGGCTTGCGCCCGACCAGCAGCGCCGCGAGGGTGTCCAAGAGCTGTCCGCGGTCGATCGGGCAGCCGTGAAGCTGGTAGTCGACCTTGACATGCGCGGCCGCAGGTGTCGAAGTCGCAAGCGTGTCAATGTATTCCGGGTTCGCATAGACCAGCGAGGTGAACTCCGCGACGTCGGCGAAGTTGCGCAGCGCCTGCACGCCCCCGGCCGTCGCGCAGGCACCGATGGTGACCAATATCTTCGACTGGTCCCGGATCTCCCGGATGCGCTGCGCGTCGTGGCGAGTGGTGACGGAACCCTCGACCAGCGATATGTCGTACGGCCCGCCGACCATCGCGCTGGAGGCCTCGGCGAAGGTCGCGATCGTCACCTGGTCGGCCAGGGTGAGCAGCTCGTCCTCGCAGTCGAGCAAGGTCAGCTGGCACCCGTCGCACGAGGCGAACTTCCACACCGCAAGACTGGGGCTCATTTACAGCTCCTTGACCCGTAGTAGTGGGCCGGCCACGTCGTAGCCGACGACCGGGCCGTCGCGGCACACCAGCAATGGGCCCAACTGGCAGTGGCCGCACCAGCCGACACCGCACTGCATGTTCCGCTCCAGTGATACCCGAATATCCTGGGCTGCAACACCTTTGGAGAGAAGGGCGTCCGCGCCGAACCGGAGCATGGGCTCCGGCCCGCACAGGAACGCGGTGGTGCGGTCGGGCCGCAGCGTGAGCCGGCGCACCGGCTCGGTCACCAGGCCGACCTCACCGTGCCAGTCCTGGACGGGAACGTCGACGGTCAGGTGGAGTTCGATGTGCGGGTCTTGCGCCCACTTTTCCAGTTGTGCGACGAACAGAAAGTCGGCCCTGGAGCGGGCACCCACGACCAGCATCAGCCTGCCGTAGCGGGCGCGGTTGGCCAACGCGCCGAGGATTGCCGGGCGCAGCGGGCACAGTCCCACGCCGCCGGCCACCATCACCAAATCCCGTCCGGCCGCCTCGTCGAGTCCCCAGGTGGTGCCGAATGGCCCGCGCACGCCGACAAGAGTGCCCGGCTGCGCGTCGTGCAGGGCACGGCTGACCGCCCCGACCGCCCGGATGGTGTGGGTGATCGAGCCGTCGGTGACGGTGGGATCACCGCTGATGGATATCGCCGCTTCGCCGACGCCGAAGGCGTAGAGCATCATGAATTCGCCGGGCTGCGGCGCGGGAAGCACCGCATCGAGCGGCTCCAGACACAACGTTGCCGCATCCGGGCTTTCCACCACGCGGCTGCGCACCCGGTACGGGACCGGCGCCATCGCAGATGATGGCGCGGCGCTGGTCACCCGGTCAGCTCGGTCAGCCCGGTCGGTCATCGCGGTCCATCTTGTTCATTTCCTCGGTGATGTCGATGCCGGTGGGACACCAGGCAATGCATCGTCCGCAGCCGACGCAGCCCGACATGTCGAACTGGTCGTGCCAGGTACCCAGTTTGTGGGTGAGCCAGTGCCGGTACCGCGACGCGCCGGAGCGGCGCACGCTGCCGCCGCCGTGGACATAGGTGAAGTCGAATTCGTAGCAGGACGCCCAGTGCTGCCAGCGTTCGGCGTGCTCACCGGTCAGGTCGGTGACGTCTTCGGTGCTGGTGCAGTAGCAGGTCGGGCACACCATCGTGCAGTTGCCACAGGTCAGGCAGCGGCTGGCCACCTCTTCCCACTGCGGCGACTCGCGTGACCTGACGAGTAGCTCACGCAGATCCGTGTCCGGCATCTGCCGTCCCATCCGGTGCGACGCAGCCTCGACATCGGCACGCGCGCAATCGATTTCGTCGCCACCGGCCGGCCGGTGCGGCACCGCGGCGAGCACGTCGGCGCCGTCTTGGCTGCCCACATCCACCAGGTAGGTCACGCCGTCGGCGCCGACGCGCTCGGTCAACGCCAAGTCGTAACCGGGGCCGACCGCGGGTCCGGTGCCCATCGAGGCACAGAAACACAACCCGCCCGGTTCGGTGCAATTCACCGCGACGACGAAAGCCTGCCGCCGGCGGCCGACGAAGCTGCTGTCGGCATAGGCCGCACCGCCCAGCACCCGGTCGAGGGTCGCGATCGCGGCCAGATCGCAGCCGCGCACCCCGAGGAACGCATACCGCGGAACATCCTCGGAATCGATGGCGCCGAACCCGTCCCGGGTGCCGGCCCACAACCGCTGCCGCGGCGGGTGCAGGAACTGTTTCCACGACTGCGGCCCCGCCGAATGTCCGAACAGCGCGTCGTCGCCGCGCCGGCGCACCCGATAGTGCCCCGGCGCCACGTCGACGCCCCAGCCGCGCGGAAGATCATCCGCCGACTCGAGTTCGGCGAGCACAATCGCGTTGTCACGCAACGTCGGGCCAATGACGCGGTAGTCCCGCCGGATCAGTACCTCAACCAGGCGGCGCAACCCGGCGGTGTCCAGCAAAGCAGCATCGGAGTCTTCCCCATGTCTGGTCATCGACACGTCATCAGCCTATTTCACGAGCGCTGGCGAGGGCTGCAGCATCTGAATCTTGTCCCGGCGCATGTGGTCAATACCGATTCGTCCGGCCACCGTCGTCCTGCAGGCACCTGATTTCCCGCTCCCACGCGGCATCGCGTGCCCGGTCGAGCCGGGAGCGGACCGAGGCGACCAGTGACACCATCGCGACGGCGCACGTCAGCACGATCAGCACCGAGGTGACGGCCGCGTCCACACCCGCATGCCACCTCGGTGTCGGGGGGCTGACAAGATTGCCGTCCCGGTCCACCCAGATTTCGACGCGCTGCCCCACATTGAGCGGGGCACTGTGCCGGAACGAGCCGGTGCGCTCGCCGGCCCCCACCGGCCAGCGCACGTGCACGACGATCCCTTCAGAGTTCGGGTTGTGGGTAGCACCGGTGACCGTGGCCGTGACCGGCTGCCGTGCCTGTGCCTGCGCGGCGTACTGGCGATCCCGGGCGTCGAAGACCTCGACGCCCGCGACGGCGGCGGCAGGTATCAAAAAAAGCGACGCGATCAGCGCGACCAGCAGCAGCAGGGCTTCGAGACGGTCGGTGCGCCGAAGCAGCGGATTGCGACCGACCAGCCGGGCGAGCCGCCAACAGCGCGGGTCTATCGTGAACGTCTCCATCACAACTTCCTGAAACTTCTTGCGGGCCTTGGTTATCGGACGCCTATCCGTTGACGGATTTCTCGCCGTCGGCAATCCACTCGACGATCTCCGAGAGGGGGCGTCGCGGCGTCGACGGCAACGGATCGGCATTGATGGGCGCCCAGCCCACCCGTAGCAGCATCTGCGGATACTGGCTATCGCCGAAGACATCGGCACGAACCGCCGCACGTGTTTCGGCGATTTCCAGCGGTTCGGTGACCGGGCAACTGGCCAGTCCCATCGCCGTCGCGGTCAGCAGCACGACGCTGGTTGCCTCACCGGCGCGTAGCCGAGCCAGCCGGTCGTCAGTGCGCGTCCCCAGGGCCAGCATCACCGCATTGTCGTCGGCGGGCGAGACATCCGACGGCATGGCCAGCGTCGGGCCGGCGAAACGCCGGCTGGGTAGCGCCGCCGCGGGGTCAGGTATGGGCGTATTGCGGGCGGGAACGCCGACCGCCGAGGCGTGCCGGCCACTCCATGCGGTGAGCTCGGCGAGATAGTCGGCATCGGATGCGTGGTCCCAAACCGATTTCGCCACAACGGCATTCAGCTTGTCCATGGCGTCGACCTGGTGTAGCGTCACCCCATTGCGGGCCGCTCGCGCAGCCATCAACGCAATGTCGCTGACCGGAACCGGCCAAAAACTGTAGTGCCGCCGATCGGTTCGCCGCCGCGGTATCGCCGCGGCCAGCATGATATCCAACTGATCGGCGTTCTGACGAGACACTTCGATCGAGGCAAGGTGACTCGGGTCTGCCGGGTTGGGCAGCCTACACACTTTGGCTTGCCAGCCCGTCGCGGCCAGGCCGATGACACAGTGGTTCAATGCCGCACCGCAACTCAGGATCAGGTCGCGCCCCTCCGGGTCGGTGCTGGGCAGCTGCAGGCTGGCGTCGGCGTAGAGATGCAGAGACGCCTCGCCCACCCGCCACCGCCACGGCTGCGTGTTGTGCACAGATGGCGCCCGAGAGGCCAGCGTCAGCACCGTGCGGACCGTGCCGGCATCTGGGAAATGCGCTGTCATGGTCGTTACTCCCTTCGGTCGTCGGAGTCGTCGTATCAACGATTGCGCAATCACATAGGCCGGACGAGGGCACGGCGTCCTTGCAGCGAAGGACTTTGTGCCATTGCCGAATCGGCGAACGTCCCCTCGGCAGCACGCCGGACAACCGTGATTCAGGATTTGCGCGGTTGCGCGCCGGCGGGCCGCGGCGGCAGACCGGTCGCGGAGTCGTCCTCGGCGAGGGTGAAGTAGCTTTCCTCTTCCTGCACGAAGTGCAAGCGCAACAACGCATACAGGCCGTACAGGCAGGCCAGCAGGTCATCGAGTTGATCGTGCTGGATTGCCCCGGCCGACTGCGCCAACGCCAGGTGGGTCGCGATCCGATCGGAAAGCCGCTGGATTTCGGCATGGGTGCGGCTCATGGTGGCTGTGGCTTCACCGCTGCCCAGCGGACGCGCCAGCGCCGGGTAAAGCTGGGCCTCCTCGGCCTGTTCGTGCGGCAGGATCCGCTCAGTCAGCAAAGTATGCGCCGCGGTCAACGACGCCAGCGCCGCGGCATCGGGTCCGGCGACCACCCGGTTGGCGGCGGTGCGCAGCAGCGCGATGGTGTCACGCAGCTGGTCGTGTTCGTCAGCGAAGCGGTGCAGCAGCCGCTCGGTACCCGCGGCCAAGTGCAGCTCGGTGTGCGGGTTACCGCGCAACGCCCGCAGCGCGTTGCCGATCACCGCGATATCGATACCCTCTTGCAACAATGCACCGGCCGCGGGCGGCAGCCAGCCCAGCGCCGCGATCGCCATGGCCAGCAGCGACAGGCTCATGCCCACGACTGCGCTCTGCACGGCGATCCGCCGGGACCAGCGCGCGATATCCATCGCATCGGCGAGCCGGTCGAGCCGATCGGTGGTCAAGACGATGTCGGCGGCCTCCGAAGACGCGGTGGCTCCCCGGGCGCCCATCGCCACCCCGACCGTGGCCGCCGCCAGCGCGGGGGCGTCGTTGACGCCGTCGCCGACCATCACAGTCACCTCCTGTTCGGATTCGGCGCGCACGGCGGCGAACTTGTCGGCCGGGCTCTGGTCGGCGTAGACCTCGTCCAGGCCCAGAATCGTGGCGACCTCGCGCGTGGGTTCGGCCCGGTCGCCGGTGAGCAGGATCAGCCGGGTCAGCCCGGCATCGCGCAATCGGCGCACCGTGCGCGGCGCCTGCCGGCGCAACGGGTCGCGCAGCAACACCGCCCCGGCCAGGTCACCGTCGACGCAGACCCAGGCGATCGCCGCGCTGTCCAACCGGGCCCGGTTGACCGCGGCTCGCACCCAGGCGCCGGTCAGGGCGTCGGCGGCCGACTTGCCGACCGTGACCCGATGCCCGTCGACGTTGGCGGTGACACCGCGGCCCGGCTCTTCGACGACATCGGTCGGAAGTGACAAACCCAGACCCCGGCTGAGCGCGTCGGTGACGATGGCCTCGGCCAGGACGTGCGGGGAAAGCTGGTCCACCGAGGCGGCCAGCCGCAGCGTCTCGGTGGCGTCCCGGCCGGGGGCGGCCACCACGTCAACCACGGCAGGACGTCCCATGGTCAGCGTGCCGGTTTTGTCCATCACCAAAGTCGTTGCGTGCCCGAGGTTTTCCAACGCGACGCCGCTGCGGATCACCACCCCCGCCCGGGAGGCCCGGGACAGTCCGGAGACGATCGCCACCGGCGCGGCCAGCAGCAGCGGACAGGGGGTTGCCACCACCAGAACCGCCACGGCGCGGACGGCCGACCCGCTCGCCAGCCAGGCCGCCGCGGCCAGCAGCAGCGACAACGGCAGGAACCACGCCGCGTAGCGGTCGGCCAACCGCACGATCGGCGCATTGTCCGCGCCCGCCTGTTGCGCCATCCGCACAATTCCGGCGTAGGTGCTCTCGTCGGCGGTTGCGGTCGCGCGCAGCTCAAAAGCGCTGCCGGCGTTGACCACACCGCTACGGACCGCTTCCCCGATCCCCCGTTCGACCTGCAGCGGCTCACCGGTCAGCGCGGACTCGTCCAGGACGGCCACCATGTCGACGATGCGCCCGTCCACGGGAACCACCTCACCCGGGCCGACGAGGACAATGTCGTCGACGGCCACCTCCGCCAACGGAACCAGGCTCACCTGCGTACCGGCACGTCGGCGGGCGAACCGGGGCGCACGTTCGAGCAGCGCCCGCAAATCGCGCGACGCGCGGCGCTCGGCGGCCGCATCGAGGGCGCGACCAGTTGCCAGCATCACCGCGATCAATGCGCCGGCCACGTATTCGCCCACCAGCAGGGTGCCGATCAGCGACAACACCGCGATGACGTCGACACCGATCCGGCCCCGGCGCAATGCGGCCAATACCCAGACCGAGGCCGGCGCAACGGCCACCACCGTACCCGCAATCCAGCAGCCGTCGGCCAGGTCGCGCGCACCGAGCAACCAGGCGATCCCACCGGCGGCCAACAGACCGACGGTCGACACCACCAGCGCCGGTTGGGTCAGTCGGCGAACACGCGGCAACCACCGGCCGCCCCCAGCTGCCGTATCGCCAACCACCTCGAAAATCCTATCGTTGACCGATACTTTCGACGTCCACCACAGCGGGGCCCGATACAGCTGAACGAATCCGCAGTCGAGTTCACCAGCTCGGCGTTGGCCCTGCTAGCGCCGTAATGCCCGGCTCCCCGGGTCCTTGGACACCGGGCTTGGCCGGGCCGGCGTCGACGCATTCGTGATCCACAAGCGTCGAACGACACCTGGTCAAGCCGGGTGGTGCGTACAATCACGCGCCGACAGGTCTAGCCGCCTACCCGGCCACGGGACGAGCACCGAAGGAATCCGATGCCGATAATCAGGTTGCTGGTCGTCCTCGCGCTGAGTTGGCCGGGGATAGCGGCATGCGCGTCGCAGCAGCAGACGCCGCCACGCGCGTCGGCTTCGCGTTCGACCTCGACGACGGTCAGCACGACCACTGCGAGCACCACTCAACCCGGTACCACTGCGTCACCTCCCACCACCACCGCACCGTGTGTGGGGTTGTCGATCTGTCCACCGCCGCCGCCGGACGCCGAAGGCAATCCCGCATGTTTCTACTCCGACGGCTGGCAGGCGACGTCGTCCGGGGCCGGCATCGAGGTGTGGTATTTCCATGAGCCGCACAACATGTCGAAACCCGACAAGGTCACCGCGGTAGTGCGCAAGAAGGACGGCACCACGGAATCCCAGGAAGCCGATATCCAAGCGGGACAACAAGTGCACCGCTTCGAGTTTGCGACCATCAACCAATCTGCGGTGGCAGAAGTGTTTCTGGACAGCAGCACCGGCCGCTGCTTCGTCATCGGGCCGGGCAGCTGACGATCTCAGCGTCGGTCTCCTCACACATCTCGCCGCGAGGCACCGATGAGTTTCTGCATCAGCCGGTGGCCGCCGAGGACTATCGCGGCACGATCGGGTCCACTGCCGCGCTGCACCGCCGATGCGTTGTCGCCGGCGATGAACACCGGGCCGTGTGCCAGGTTCTCCAGCCCCTCGCGCGCCACATCGGCGGGTTCGGCAACCGAGATCCCCGGCACGTCGAAGTTCAGCCCGGCTCGCACCATGGCCGGCGTGCGTGTGACCCCCAACACCAGTTCCAGGACGTCAACCCCGTAGTCGCGCAGCTCCAGCCACAGGCTCTCGGCGAACAGCCGGCTGAACGCCTTGACGCCGGTATACACCGACTGCCGCATCGAACCGTACGTGCCCGCGGTCGAACCGACCAGCAGGATGCCGCCGCGGCGGCGGGCCCGCATCGACCGCCCGAAGTGATGTACCAGTTCCAGCATCCGGGCCACGTTGAGGTCGATGACTCGAGCGACGTCGTCGAGGTCGGCGTCGAGGAACTTCTGCCGGCAGGTGTTGGCACCGGCGTTGTAGATCAGCAGGCCAACCTCCAGCTCGGCCGTATCCGCGCTGATCCGCCAAATCGATTCGGGATCAAGGAGATCCACGGCAATCGTACGAACCTGCACACCGAACTCCCGACACCTGTCCGCGGTGTCGGCCAGCGGTCCCGGCTTGCGCGCGATCAGCACCAGGTTCAGCCCGTCACCGGCCAACTGCTTGGCGAATTCGGCTCCTACGCCCTCCGAACCACCGGCGATCACCGCCCACGGGCCGTACTTCGCGACGTCGGGCATGGTTCCTCCTCCGCGCTGAAGCCAGCACCGCGTGGCATCGGCGAAAGCCGCCAGTTTTATTCGGGCACCGCGAGCGGGTTGGCGCAAGACCGAGTCCTTACAGTTTCCGTCATGAGCACCGTCTTGGACATTGCCAGCAACGGACCGATCCGGATCTGGACGATCAACCTGCCCGACGTCGGCAACGCGATCACCGGCAAGGATTTCATCACCGAATTCGAGACCGCCGTCGACGACGCCAACGCCGACACCAGTGTCTGCGTGGTCATTCTGACCGGGACGGGCAAGATCTTCTCCGCGGGCGGCAACGTCAAGGAGATGGCCAACCGCGACGGGATGTTCGGGCTTGACGCACTCGACCAGCGGCACGCCTATATCGACGGCATCCAGCGGGTCCCACGGGCTTTGACCCGCCTCGAGGTTCCGTTGATCGGTGCGATCAACGGGCCGGCCATCGGCGCCGGCTGCGACCTGGCGATGATGTGCGACATCCGGGTCGCGTCGGAGCGCGCCTGGTTCGCCGAAAGCTTCGTCCAGCTCGGCCTGATCCCCGGCGACGGCGGCACCTGGTTTCTGCAGCGGACCGTCGGCTACGAACGCGCCGCGGAGATGACGTTCACCGGCGACCGCGTGGACGCCGCAACCGCCCTGCAGTGGGGCATGGTCAGCCACGTGGTGCCGCACGACGAACTGCTCACCGAGGCGCACGCGCTGGCCGAACGCATCAGCAAGAATCCGGCCCACGCGTTGCGGATGGCCAAGCGGCTGCTGCAGGAATCCCGGACCGGCTCACTCGAGTCGACGCTGGGACTGGCCGCGGCCATGCAACCGCTGGCGCATCGCGACCCCGAGCACCAGCACCGCATCGCCAAGTGGAAGACGCGCTGATGGCACCGCCCAGGTTGGTGCCGCCCGCCGTCGTCGACCCCTCGGCGACCGACGCCTTGCGCGCCGAGGTTCGCGCGTTTCTCGCCGACCAGCTGGCCACCGGAGCGTTCACCCCCTCCGTCGATGCCTGGCTGACACAGTGGGACGAGAACTTCACCGCGGCGCTCGCGGCGCGCGGCTGGCTGGGCATGACGGTGCCGGTCGAATATGGCGGCCACGGACGCTCGTTTGTGGAGCGGTTCGTCGTCACCGAAGAACTCCTGGCAGCCGGTGCTCCGGTCGCTGCGCACTGGATCGCGGACCGCCAAATCGTGCCGTCGCTGCTGAAATACGGCACCCACGAGCAGAAGTCGTATTTCCTGCCGCGGATCGTGCGCGGCGAGTGCTTTTTCGGCATCGGCATGAGTGAACCGGACTCCGGCTCGGATTTGGCCAGTGTGCGCACCCGGGCCGAGCGCGTCGAGGATGGCTGGTCGTTGTCGGGTACCAAGGTCTGGACGTCGGGCGCCCACCTCGCGCACGCGTTCATCGTGCTCGCCCGCACCGCACCGGTCGATCCTGCCGATCGGCATGCCGGGCTCAGTCAGTTCATCGTCGACCTGCGCGGGCCCGGCGTCGATATCCGGCCGATCGTCTCGATGAACGGCGACCACCACTTCAACGAAGTCATCCTCGACGCGGCGTTCGTTCCCGACGACATGGTGTTCGGCGAAATCGGCAACGGTTGGCAGCAGGTGACCTCCGAGCTGAGCTTCGAGCGCAGCGGGCCCGAACGCTTCCTGTCGACCTTCGTGCTGCTGGCGTCGGCCACTGAAAGCATGGCAGCACAACGCCTTTCGCACGATGCTAACCTGGGCCGGCTGGTGGCGCGGGTGGCCGGTCTGCATCAGATGTCGGCCGCGGTGGCCGGGGCGCTGCAGCGCCGCGAACGGGCCGACGTCCCCGCGGCGGTGGTCAAGGTGCTCGGCACCACCGCCGAAGGCGACATCGCCGACTTCGCCGACCGGCACGCCGGTGGCGATTCGCACCACGGCGGGCTGGTGTCGCAGGCGGTCGACCAGCGTCCGGGTTTCACGCTGCGGGGCGGCACCAACGAGGTGTTGCGGGGCGTCATCGCGCGGGGGCTGGGGCTGCGATGACGACCGGAGTCGACCCCGCCCTGGCCGAGATGATGGACGCCGTCTTCGCCGGCTATCGTGACACCCATCCTGGGGGCGTGGCGCGTGACACCGAGCTGTGGACACGGCTCGATGATCTCGGCCTGGTGCGGCTGACCGGCTCCGAAGAGTCCGGCGGCAGCGGGGCCGGATGGTACGAAGCAGCCGAGCTGCTTGCCGCGGCGGTGCGCCATGCGGTGCGAATTCCGTTGGCCGAGCATGATTTGTTGGCCTGCTGGCTGTTGCAGGCCAACCGGATGCCCGCCGACAGCGCGGTGCGAACGGTGTGTCTGCTCGACGACCGGGGCGTGGCCGACGACGTGCCCTGGGCCAGCGGCGCCGAGCGGATCGTGGTGATCTGGCAAGCCGGCTCCGAATACCAGGTGGCCGACCTGGCGGCAGAATCGCTCGTTATCACCGCTGGTACCAACCTGATCGGTGAACCGCGCGACACGGTATCGGCGGATCCCGCCGTGCTGCGCGGGGTTCGGATCGCCGCGCCGGTGGTGGCGACGCTGTCGCGCAAGTCCGCACTGGTGCGGGCGATCCAGGTATGTGCGGCACTGGACCGGAGTGTGCAGCTGTCCATCGAGCATGCGACATCACGGGTCCAGTTCGGTCGACCGCTGTCGAAATTCCAGGCGATCCAGCACCTGATCGCCGACATCGCCGCCGAGGCCGCCCTCGCCCGAGCCGCCACGGAGGCCGCACTCACCGCGGCGGTGCGCAGCGACTGGGCGGCGCCGAACCTTGATTTCCTTGTCGCCGTGGCACGTTCGTGTGCGGGCCAGGCCTGTTCGGTCGTGGTGCGCAACGCCCATCAGGTCCATGGCGCGATGGGTACCACGCGTGAACACCGCCTGCACGAGTACACCCGCGCGGCACTGGCGTGGCGCTCGGAGTTCGGTTCGGTCCACCACTGGGACGAACAAGTCACCCGCGCGGCACTGGGAGCGGGGGCGGCCGGCCTCTGGAGCCTGATCACCGGGTGACGCCACGGCGATTTTTCGCCGAGCGTATGCCACGGCGCAAATCGCGCTCTTGGATTCAAGCGCTGGCGTTACCTCGCGCTGCGCGTGGTCGGCTCCCCTAACCCTCACCAGCGTCGAGAACCGGTCCGCCGGCAGCCGATCCACCCCTGGCAACCACGACCGGCATCGACGTTGCCGCGTGGGTGCACAGGATGGTGTGCACCACATTGACCAGGTCCTCGACCGGCATCAACTTGCCCGGCATGGCGCCTGCGGACAGCCACAGTGGATAGGCCTTCCTGGCTAGATCGCTGTCCCAGCCGATGTTCATGCCGGTCCGCGCATCGCCCTCGCCGCCGGCGCACTCGCCCACGATGAGGCAGGTAAACCCGATTTCGGGGTGCTCGGCCCGCCACGCCTCGACCAGCCTCTCCAGGGCCGCCTTGCTGACCCCGTACGCGCCGAGACCGGGCCACGGCGGTGTGTAACCGCCCGTGTCGGAGGACAAGTAGACCGCCTTGCCCGAGGCGGCGGCCAAGTGTGGCACCGCTGCCGCCGTCGCCACCGCCGCGCCAATGACGTTGGTGTCGAAGACTCGCCGCCAGGTGTCGGCATCGGTATCGACCAAGCGGACCAGTGGGCTGATGGCCGGAGCGTAGACGAGGTTGTCGATTCCGCCGAGCGCCTCGGCGGCCGCGGCGATGGCCGATCGGCACGACGCCTCGTCGGTGACGTCGCATTTCAGGGCGATGGCACCGGGGCCAGCTTCGTTGGCAGCGTCCTGGGTGCGCTCGAGCCGCCGCGCGAGCAGCGCGACGTCGTCGCCGCGCTGCGCAAGTCCGATACCGATGCAGCGCCCCAAGCCGCTCGAGGCGCCGATGACCACCGTTTTCGACATAGCCGCCTCCCTTCCCCAAGTGTTGACCATGTGCGACGGGACCCGCCAGAGCCACAGCGTTTATCGGGTCGCCGAAACTGTGTTATTGCAGACAAAGTACGAGTACCGGCCTGCAAAACTACAGTCTCGGCGAGATGGCTGGTCTCTCACCTGGCCGAAGCGCTACCGACCGGCAATGCCGGCGATATCGGACTGGCTCTGCGATTCGCTGGCGGCTTGCAGCACCACCGTGCTGCGCGCATCGACGGTGAGCCTTGCCGAGGCGGGCAATTCGTCGCAGGGCGCCAGCTTTCGGGCACCGGTGTAGATCACGGTGCGCCACTTCTCGCCGAATCTTGCTGGTGGCAAGCTGAATTCGATCGGCTCGTAGTGGGCGTTGAAGCACAGGATAAACGAGTCGTCGAGCACCCGCTGACCCCGTAGGTCGCGGTCGGGAATGCCGTGGCCGTTGAGGAACACCGCGATGGATTTCGCGAAGCTTGCGCCCCAGTCCTCGTCGGTCATCTCCGATCCGTCGGCGGCAAACCAGGCGATGTCGGGCAGACCGTCCTCGCCGCGACGGCCCACCGGCTTGCCGGAAAAAAACCGGCGCCTGCGAAACACCGGGTGGCTGGCGCGCAGTGCCGACACCGCGCGGGTGAAATCCAGCAGCCCGGCGTCGGCTTGCGCCCAATTTATCCAGGTGATTTCGTTGTCCTGGCAGTAGCCGTTGTTGTTCCCGTTCTGGGTGCGTCCGAGTTCGTCACCGTGGCAGATCATCGGCACGCCTTGGGACAGCAGCAAGGTGGTGAGGAAGTTGCGCTGCTGGCGGGCGCGCAACTCGTTAACGCCCGGGTCGTCCGTCGGTCCCTCGGCGCCGCAGTTCCATGACCGGTTGTGGCTTTCGCCGTCGTTGTTGTCCTCGCCGTTGGCCTCGTTGTGCTTGTCGTTGAAGGACACCAGGTCGCGCAGCGTGAACCCGTCGTGGGCGGTGACGAAGTTGATCGAGGCGACCGGCCGGCGCGCGGTGTGCTCGTAGAGATCGGCCGATCCGGACAGCCGGTAGGCGAACTCGTCGAGCGTGGCGGGCTCACCGCGCCAGAAGTCGCGGACGGTGTCGCGGAACTTCCCGTTCCACTCCGTCCATTGCGGCGGAAAATTGCCCACCTGGTAGCCGCCCGGCCCGACATCCCAGGGCTCGGCGATGAGTTTGACCTGGCTGACCGTCGGATCCTGCTGCACAAGTTCGAAAAACGTTGCTAGCCGGTCAACTTCGTAGAACTCCCGGGCCAGCGTCGCGGCCAGGTCGAACCGGAAGCCGTCCACGTGCATCTCGGTCACCCAGTACCGCAACGAATCCATGATCAGCTGCAGCGAGTGCGGATGCCCGACGTTGAGGCTGTTGCCCGTGCCGGTGTGGTCCATGTAGTAGCGCTTGTCGTCGTCGACCAGCCGGTAGTAGGCGGCGTTGTCGATTCCGCGCATGGACAGCGTCGGGCCCAGGTGGTTGCCCTCGGCGGTGTGGTTGTAGACCACGTCGAGGATGACCTCGATTCCCGCCTCGTGCAGGGTGCGCACCATCGCCTTGAACTCCTGCACCTGGCCGCCTGCCGACGTGGCGCTGGAGTACTTCGGGTCGGGCGCAAAGAACGAGATGGTGTTGTAGCCCCAGTAATTCGAGAGCCCCTTCTCGACCAGGGTGGAGTCGTTGGCGAAGTGGTGCACCGGCATCAGCTCGATGGCGGTGACACCGATGCCGGTGAGGTGCTCGATGACCGCCGGGTGGGCCACCGCGGCGTAGGTGCCGCGTAGGTGCTCCGGGACGTCCGGGTGGGTTTGCGTCAGGCCTTTGACGTGAGCCTCGTAGATGACGGTGTCGGCGTAGTGGTGGTTGGGCGGGCGGTCGGTGCCCCAGTCGAAGTAGGGGTTGATCACCACGGCCTTGGGCATACTGGCCGCCGAGTCGTCGTCGTTGCGGCTCTCCGGGTCACCGAAGGCGTAGCCGAACAGCGATTGGTTCCAGTCGAAAATGCCGTCGATGGCCTTGGAATACGGGTCCAGCAGCAATTTGCTCGGGTTGCACCGGTGGCCGGCGCGGGGGTCGTAGGGACCGTGGACCCGATACCCGTAGCGCTGGCCGGGTTCGATGGTCGGCAGGTAGGCGTGCCAGACGAAGGCGTCGACCTCCGGCATGGTGATCCGGGTCTCGATGCCGTCGGCGTCGAACAGGCACAGCTCGACCTTCTCGGCGACCTCGCTGAACAGTGCGAAATTGGTGCCAGCCCCGTCGTATGTCGCGCCCAGCGGGTAGGCCCGGCCAGGCCAGACTTCGAGGGTCGGCGGGGCGGCGAGGAAGGGGGCGCTGGTCATGGCGCAGTTGATACCCCGTCGGTGCCGCGGCCAAACCCGGCCCGCGTTATCCTCGTCGACTTCGGTCGATGCCAGTTGCATACCAAACACCTTGTGGACGAAGCGATTTCGCAGCGCACGGCGCTGGCGCAGCGTATGGGATGTCAGCGCGCACCGCGGAGCCCAGAGTCGTCGGCCACCGCGGTTGAACAAATTTCCTGATTTATCTACCAATTGAACAAATCATTTGATATGTTCATCAGGTCGACCCGCCGCCCCGGCGGTGACCTAGTCCAGAAGGGAAACACCATGGGGACTACCGCAATAGGAGCAGTAATAGAGTCTCCGGTCGAACGATGGCGGGACCGCAAGCGACACCTGTGGCTGGTAGGACTCGTCCTGCCCACGGCGTTGCCGGTGAGCGTGGCGCTTGCCTGGGTGTTCGGCAAACTCGGCTGGAACGCCGCCACGCCGGTGTTGTGGTGGGTCGGGCCACTGTTGCTTTACGTGTTGTTGCCCATCCTGGACCTGTTCTTCGGCCCCGACGGCCAAAACCCGCCCGACGAGGTGATGGAGCGACTCGAGAACGACAAGTACTACCGTTACTGCACTTACGCGTTCATTCCCTTCCAGATGGTCAGCCTGGTGCTGGCGTGCTACCTGTGGACGGCCGACGACCTGAGCTGGCTCGGGATCAGCGGCGGCCTGGGCCTGATCTCCAAGATCGGCGTGACGCTGACCATCGGCGTCGTCGGCGGAGTAGGCATCAACACCGCCCACGAGATGGGGCACAAGCGCGAGAACCTCGAGCGATGGCTGTCCAAGATCACCCTCGCCCAGACGCTGTACGGACACTTCTACATCGAGCACAACCGCGGCCATCATGTGCGGGTGGCCACCCCGGAGGATCCGGCCAGCGCGCGATTCGCGGAAAGCTTTTGGATGTTCCTGCCGCGCAGCATGTTCGGCTCACTCAAGTCGGCCTGGGATCTGGAAAAGACCCGCATGCAGCGGATCAACGAGCCCACCTGGAGCCTGCGCAACGACGTGCTGAACGCCTGGGTCATGTCGATCGTCCTGTTCGGCGGGCTGACCGCCGCCTTCGGGTGGCAGGTGCTGCCGTTCCTGATCATCCAGGCGTTCTACGGCGCGTCGCTGCTGGAATCGGTCAACTACCTCGAACATTACGGTCTACTGCGGCAACGAAACGCTTCCGGACGCTACGAACGATGCGCGCCGATGCACAGCTGGAACTCCGATCACATCGTCACCAACATCTTTCTCTACCACCTGCAGCGGCACAGCGATCATCACGCCAATCCCCTGCGCCGCTATCAGACGCTGCGCAGCATGGCCGGTGCCCCCAACCTGCCCAGCGGGTACGCCACCCTGATCACTCTGACCTATCTTCCCCCGCTGTGGCGAAAGGTGATGGACCACCGCGTAATCGAGCACTACGGCGGTGACATCACCAAGGTGAACATCGATCCGCGCAAGCGCGACAAAGTCCTGGCCCGCTACGGAACCCGGTGATGGCCGCCGGTCCATGCCCGGGGTCCGCCCGCGGGTACCGACGCCGGCCCCGCGGGCACGACGCCGAAAGCACCGTCCGTGCACACTAATCTCAGCCACATGGTCGACACCGAGCCGTCGCGAAACCGCAACCCGTATCAGAGCACCGCTTTGAGCCTGATGCACAACGGGGTGCTCGACGCGCTGCACGGCTTGCTGCTCCAGCGGAAGTGGTCGTCGATCACGATGGCCGACGTGGCATCGGCGGCCGGCGTCAGCAGGGGCACCATCTACAACGAGTTCCAGTCACGACGCGGCCTGGCGCGTAGCTATGCCCTTCGACTGACGGACACCATCGTCACCGGCATGCGAACGGCCATCGACGAACACCACGGCGACGGCTACGGTGCCATGCGGACGGTCTTTCGCGACTTCTTCGACCGCGTCGACCACGATCCCCTTGTGCAGGTGTTGCGAACCGAGGATGCTCCCAACGACATTCTCCGGTTGATCACGGTCGAGAGCCAGTTCCTGGTCGACCATGCCTCGAGCCAGCTGTCGCGGACCTTCCAACACAGCTGGGTTAACGCCGACGAATACGACGCGACAGTGATGGGGCAGGCTGTGGTCCGGGCCGCACTGAGCTTTCTCGCGCTGCCCCCGGCCGACGCCGACGAAGCCGCGAGGGGCATGGCGCGTCTGCTCACGCCGTTCGTCGAATCGATCGGTGGCTAATCGAACGTGCGGACCTCAGTACGGTGTGAAATATGAAATATCTCGACGTCGACGGAATAGGAAAAGTCAGCCGCATCGGGCTGGGCACCTGGCAGTTCGGTTCCCGCGAATGGGGATACGGGGACCGTTACGCCTCCGGCGCGGCCCGCGACATCGTGCAGCGCGCCCTCGAGCTGGGTGTCACGCTGTTCGACACCGCCGAGGTCTACGGCTTCGGCAGAAGCGAACGGATCCTCGGCGAGGCACTCGGCGACCAGCGCGACAAGGTCGCGGTGGCCAGCAAGATCTTGCCGATCGCTCCGTTTCCCGCCGTCATCAAGCAGCGCGCGCAGGCCAGCGCCCGGCGGCTGCAGCTCGACCGCATCCCGCTCTACCAGGTTCACCAGCCCAATCCGGTGGTCCCCGATTCGGTGATCATGCCCGGAATGCGCGAGCTTCTCGACGGAGGCAAGATCGGCGCGGCCGGTGTGTCCAACTACTCGCTGGCCCGATGGCGAAAGGCCGACGCCGCGCTCGGCCGCCCGGTCATCAGCAACCAGGTGCATTTCTCCCTGGCGCACCCGGGCGCGCTCGACGACCTGGTTCCGTTCGCCGAGCGGGAGAACCGCGTCGTCATCGCCTACAGCCCGCTGGCACAGGGCCTGCTGGGCGGCAAGTACGGCGTGGACAACCGGCCGGGCGGCGTGCGTGCCGTCAACCAACTGTTCAGCAGCGAGAATCTGCGCCGGATCGAGCCGCTGCTGCAGACGCTTCGCGATGTTGCCGCAGAGGTCGACGCCAAGCCGGCCCAGGTGGCGCTGGCGTGGCTGATCAGCCTGCCGGGAGTGGTCGCGATCCCCGGGGCATCCAGCGTCGAACAGCTCGAGTTCAACGTCGCCGCAGCCGATCTCGAGCTCAGCGCGGAATCCCGTGAGGCACTCACCAAGGCGGCCAAGGCATTTCGTCCAACGTCGATGAGGCAGTTCCTCACCGACACGGTCCGTGAGAAGCTCCGCCGATAAAGCGGTGTACGGCTAAATCGTGCGGGTCAGCCGGCCGGCCAGCAGCTCCGCAAACCGCGCCGGATCCTCTGGTGTCCCGCCTTCGGCCAAAAGCGCTGTGCCGTAGAGTAATTCCGCAGTCTCCGGTAAGGAGGGATCGTCACTGCGGTCTTGGTGCGCTTGACGCAAGCCGGTCACCAGCGGGTGATTGGGGTTGAGTTCCAAGATCCGCTTGCCGACCGGCACTTCCTGCCCCGAAGCCCGGTAGATGCGGGCCAGCGCCGGGGTGATCCCGAAGGCGTCGGTGATCAGGCAGGCCGGCGACTCGGTCAGCCGTGTCGACAACCGCACTTCCTTGACGTGCTCGCTCAAGGTCTCCTTCAGCCAGGTGAGCAGGTCGGCGAACTCCTTCTGCTGCTCCTCGCGCTCCGCCTCGCTCTGGTCCTCCGCCGAGTCGAGGTCCACCTCGCCTTTGGCGACCGACTGCAGCGGCTTGCCGTCGAACTCGCTGACCACCCCGACCCACACTTCGTCGACCGGGTCGGTGAGCAGCAGCACCTCGTAGCCCTTGGCTTGGAACGCCTCGAGATGCGGGGACCTCAGGATCTGCTGACGCGACTCCCCGGTGGCGTAGAAGATCTGCTCCTGGCCCTCCTTCATGCGCGACACGTACTCGGCCAGCGTGGTGGCCTCCTCCTCGCTGTGAGTCGAGGCGAAGGACGAAATCTGCAGCAGGGTTTCCCGGTTGTCGAAGTCCGACAGCAGGCCCTCCTTGACGACCTTGCCGAATTGGGTCCAGAAGGTGCGATAGTCCTCCGGGCGCTCGCCCTGCAGGTCCTTGATGGTGGCCAGGACCTTCTTGGTCAGGCGGCGACGGATGGCCTTGATCTGGCGATCCTGCTGCAGGAGTTCCCTGGACACGTTGAGCGACATGTCCTGTGCGTCGACCACACCCTTGACGAAGCGCAGGTATTCGGGCATGAGCTGGTCGCAGTCGCCCATGATGAACACGCGCTTGACGTAGAGCTGGATTCCGAAGCTGGCATCCCGGTTGAACAGGTCGAACGGGGCGTGCTTGGGGATGAACAGCAGGGCTTGATATTCGAAGGTACCCTCGGCCTTCATCGCGATGACTTCGAGCGGGTCGTCCCAGGCGTGTGCGATGTGCTTGTAGAACTCCTGGTACTCCTCGGCGGAGACCTCTTCTTTGGGCCTGGCCCATAGCGCCTTCATGGAGTTGAGGGTCTCGGTTTCGACGCTGACCGTCTCTTCGCCACCTTCGTCGTCGGGGGCGGGTGGGGTGCGCTTCTCGACCTCCATCCGGATGGGCCAGGCGATGAAGTCGGAGTACTTCTTGACCAGGCTCCTGATCTTCCACTCCGAGGTGTAGTCGAACAGGTCGTTCTCGGCGTCTTCGGGCTTGAGGTGCAGCGTGACCGACGTTCCCTGCCCAACCCCGGCAGTTGATGCGTCGACGGATTCGATGGTGTAAGTGCCGTCGCCGCTGGATTCCCACCGGGTGGCTTCGCTCTCGCCGGCCTTGCGGGTCAGCAGCTCGACTTTGTCGGCCACCATGAAGGACGAGTAGAAGCCGATGCCGAATTGACCGATCAGTTCCTCGGAGGCGGCGTCGTTCTTGAGGTTCTTGGCCTCCCTGAGTTGCTGTCGGAGCTCGGCGGTGCCCGACTTGGCAAGCGTCCCGATCAGGTCCACGACCTCGGCGCGCGTCATACCGATGCCGTTGTCGCGAACGGTCAGAGTTCTTGCACCTTTGTCCACCTCGAGCTGGATGTGCAGATCGGAGGTGTCAATGGTGTTGGGGTCGAGATCCTTGTTGCGCAGGGCTTCGATCCGCAGCTTGTCCAGCGCATCGGAAGCATTCGAGATCAACTCTCGCAGGAATGAATCCTTGTTGGAGTACACCGAATGGACCATCAGATCCAGCAGTTGCCGGGCCTCCGCCTGAAACTCCAGCTGCTCGACATGTGCGTTCATGACATTCCTTCCGACGAGATCGCGTCTCGAATTTAGCGAGCCGCCAGCCGGCCGTTGGCTGGGGGTCACCGCCCCAGTAGGCGGCCCGCCGCGTCGGCAACGGTCACCGAGATCGCATCACCGCCGTATGCGGCGGGCTACCTCGCCGTACCGCTCGAAGCGCTCCCGATCGCCTCGGGCGTTGTAGAAGACGAGGCGGCCGGTGATCGCGGCGTACTTGTCGGCCAGCGCGTCCGCCAACCCGTCCCAGGTCGACTCCGTGGCGAAGACGGCAATGTGCTCATCGGTGATCTGGCCCGCCATGCCGGCGAAGTCACCGGCCTTCTGTTTCTCCCGTATCCGGGCGGTCGTGCCCTCGAATCCCGCCTCGTCCAAGATGAACGCGTAGTTGGGTGTGCTGGCGTAGAAGGCGATGCTGGCTCGCACGGCTTCTCGTTCCTTGTCACGTTCTTCGTCGCTGTCGCCGACGATCGTCAGCACGGGCACGATCAACGCGATGTCCGACGGTGCGCGCCCCGCTCTTGCCGCGCCCAGGGACACGTTGGGCACAACGTGCCGGGCGATGTAGCCAGGCTCGCCAATCGGATGGACGTGTACGCCGTCGGCCACTTCCCCCGCCATCCGCAGCATCCATGGATTTACCGCCGAGACATCGACTTTGGGATCGGGGACGTCGATGGGGCCCGGGCTCCACTGCGGCGTGATGAAGTCGAGGTCATAGAACTCGCCGTGGTGATCGAGCGTCCCGGTGCGGAAAGCGGAGAAACACGCCTTGACGGCCAGCACGTAGTCGCGCAACCGCGGCCCGGGCCGGTCGAAAGCCGTCCCGTAGCGGTGCACGACGTGACGGCGCACCTGTGTGCCCAGACCCAGGCGAAATCTGCCGCCGGTTGCGTCCTGAAGCTCCCACGCGGTGGCCGCCGTGACGAAGGGGCTTCGGGGAAAGGCCACCGCGACGCCGGTGGACAACTCGAGGCCGGGAGCCGCCTGCGAGGCCACGGCGGCACCGAGATAGGCGGTGCGGCCCGCCTCGGTGAACACCAGACCGGAGAATCCGGCCGCCCGGGCCTGCCGGGCCACGTCACCGACCTTGCCTAAGGGCTCGGGAAACGTCATCGCGTCGATATGCATGGCGGGAGCCTACGTGCACGGTCGGCGGCACCGCTGCATCCGGATCTTCCGCCGCTGCCCATCGACCGGGCTACGGTTGGATCGCCGCTTCGGTTTGGCCGATAGGCGGCGTGGCGCGATAGTAGCGTTAACGCGATGCGAGAACGTAGGTGCGCGTTTGACTGAGGCTGTCGACTTCCGGCTGTTGTTCGAGTCGGCTCCGGGCTTGTTCTTGGTACTGGACCCTGACTTGAGGATCGTCGCCGTCACCGACGCTTACCTGCAGGCGACGATGACCGAACGAACGCGGATTCTGGGACACGTCATCTTCGAGATCTTTCCGGACAACCCCGATGACCCCAATGCCGAAGGAGTCCGCAACCTGCGGGTGTCGCTGGAACGGGTGGTGCGCGATCGCGTCCCCGACGCGATGCCGGTGCAGCGTTACGATGTTCGGCGCCCGGACGGGGACTTCGAGGAACGCTTCTGGAGCCCCGCCAACTCACCGGTATTGGACTCGGCCGGCAAGTTGCGCTATGTCATTCATCGGGTCGAGGACGTCACCGAGTTCGTCCGCCTGCAAGCATCCGACGCGGCACAGCAGCAGGAGACCGCCGCGCTGCGCGCCACCACCCAGCAGATGGAGCAGGAGGTCTTCGCCCGCGCCTACGAGGTGGCCGAGGCAAGCCGAAAGCTCAAGGAGGCCAACGCCGAACTGGCCGATCTCTACGCGCGTGCCAAGGAACTCGACGACCTGAAAAGCCAGTTCTTCGCCAACGTCAGCCACGAACTGCGGACCCCGCTGATGCTAATCTTGGAGCCCGCCCGCAGGCTGCTGGAATCGACCGAACCGCAGGAGCCGTCACGTGCCGATCTCGAGCTGATCGTCCGCAACGCCCGGTTGCTGCAACGGCACGTCAACAACCTGCTGGATGCCTCTCGGCTGGAAGCCGGTGCCGTCCAACCCAATTACGCGCACGTGGACGTCGCCGAGCATGTGCGCCTGGGTGCCTCCCTGTTCGAATCGCTTGCCGTAGACCGTGACATCGAATTCAGCGTCAACGCAGACCAGCCTGTTACGGCGGAACTCGACCCCGAGCACTTGCACCAGATATTGGTGAATTTGTTGTCCAATGCTTTTAAATTCACCCGGCCCAGTGGCACAGTGCGTTGTTCGGTCTCGACGGATCCCGACCATCGAGTCATTATCGAGGTCGCCGACAGCGGTCCGGGAATTCCACACGAGCAGCGCGCGGCGGTCTTCGAAAGGTTCCACCAGGTCGAGGGCGGTCCCACGCGGGCGGTCGGTGGCACCGGGTTAGGACTGAGCATTGTCCGCGACCTGGTGGGATTGCACCGGGGCAGTGTCACCATCAGCGACGCCCGTGAAGGCGGAGCGCTGGTCATCGTCGACCTTCCACGGCTCGCGCCGGCGGGTCTGCCGGTGCAGCCGGCCAGTCCCCGCGGCGAAGAGCGCTCCAGCCCGGATCCCGCCGGCGCGATAGCCGAAATCACCGCGATCTCGACAACGTCAGTCCAGGGTGAACCGGACATCGCAGACTCCAAACCTGTCATCGTGGTGATCGAAGACAATGTCGACCTCAATACCTTTGTGTGCCAATCACTGTCGCCGCGCTATCGGGTCAAGGCGGCGTTCGACGGGCGGTCCGGACTGGAGCTGGCGCGTGCGCACCGCCCGGACCTGATCGTGTGCGACATCATGATGCCGCAGCTCAGCGGCGACGAACTGCTGCACCAGGTCCGCGCCGACCCGGTGCTGGCCAACACACCGGTGCTGATCCTCACCGCCCGCGCCGACGACCAATCCAGGCTGGCATTGCTACAAGCCGGCGCCAACGACTACCTGTCCAAGCCATTCCAGCTGGGCGAGCTTCGGGCGCGGGTGGACAACCTGGTGAATCTGCGCCTCGCCGAAGCGCAGGCACGGACCTTACGAGTGGCGGCCGAGCGCGAACGCATCGCACTGGAACTGCATCGCTCGGTGACTCAGCGGTTGTTTCTGATCAGTCTGCAACTCAGCGCAGTCTTGCCGCTGGCCCGAGTACCGGCCGTCGCCGAACGCATCGGCGAGTCGGTCAGCGAACTCGACGCCGTCATCAACGAGGTCCGCAACACCATCAACGAACTCGACATACCGACCGGCGACGAGACCAACTTTCGGCTGCGCATGTCGGATCTGCTCGGCGAAGTGGCCGAAGCTCTGGACGCCAGATTCCAGGTTTTCTTCACCGGCCCGCTGGACACCATCGACAGAGCCATCACAAGCGGGCTCTACGACGCGGTCCAGCAGCTGGTCACGGCGATTCTGCGGCATGCAATCGCCGACGAGATCATCTTGCAGGCCACCTGTGAGACCGACCTGGTGGTCACCGTGATCGAAAAATCCAGAACAGCCCCAAGTCCGACGGCGGCCACCGACCCGACGGCCCTACTCCCCCAGCAGCTTGCCGCGCGCGGTGCGCGACTGGAGATGACCACGCCGGAAACGGGCGAGACGGCGTGGACCTGGACGGTGCCCATGGCTGTCACCCAGCCCGCGGAAGACTGACCGAACCAGCAACGACGGCGGCCTGGGCGCGGCCGTTGCCAACGGACGACACGGTGGCACCGGAGGGGTAGCCGCCGGTGTGCCTGATCAGCCCGGCACCGGGTTTCTGTGGACTCTAGCCGCGCAACGTCGCGTTGACCGCACTGATCCTCGTCGCCGCCGTCACGGTCGCCGTGGGCCGGACACTGCCCCTGTAAAGGAGATCGCCATGCACGCATTCCGCGCCGCTATCAAGTCAGGCTAGGCCCGACGGCTTGATCGACGAGATCACCGTCATGCTGCGGCCGTTACCGGCAGTCGGCTTGTTCGCCGAGAAGATGCGCGCGGAGTTAGCGCGTGGTGGACAACGTCTTCGGGGTTGTCGGGTACCGCCCGCAAGAGCCGTCGCTACGTGCTCACCCGTCAGCGCTTGGTGCCGACGGTGATCAGGTCTGACACGATCTTCGTCCAGACCGGCCGCCGGACCCGGTGCTGATCGCTCACGACGAACCCGGCGTCTTCGAACAGTGCCCGCACCTCGGCCGGCGAGGCATTGTGCTGTGGCTTCCACCTGCCGGCCGAGAGTGCCTGCAGCAGCGGTTGGCGTGCGCTCAGGGCCGCCACGGCCACCAGCCCGCCGGGCGCCAGTACCCGATGGAATTCCCGCAACGCCACCGGCTGATCGAAGAAGTGAAACGCCGAGGTCGTCACCACGGCGTCGAGTGCGCCATCGTCGAAGGGCAGTTGCTCGGCAGGACCACGCATCCACTGCACTCGGTTGGATCTGGCGCGCGCCTGGTTGAGCATGCCGTCGGACATGTCGACGCCGTAGATCTCGTCGGGATTCAGTTCGCGCTGGATCCGGTCGCTGAGAATTCCTGTGCCGCAGGCGATATCAGCGATCTTGCGGGATCCGTGGCCGCGCAGATGCGCAATCACCTCGTCGTGCGGCGGACGGTACACCCACTGCTGCAACACCGGCAGGTCGTAGGCTGGGGCCAGCAGGCTCCACATCCGGGTGACGACGCCGTTGAGCCCGCGGCGACGCGCTTGCGTCATACGCCCAGCACGGAGCTGTAGTAGATGGTGTCGGCCATCGACACCGAGTCGTTGGTTTGGGGGATCGCCGCAAGACCGCTGTCGGCCAACAACCGACTCATTCGGGTAGCGGCGGAGCGCCAGCCCAGCTGGTCCAGATAGCCGCCGACGTCGTTGCGCTCGCCCTCGTAGCCCAGATCGGCGAACTCGAGGTCGAAACCGTGTTCGCGCCACTTAGCCTGAATGCACCGATGCAATTGGCGCCTTGAGTGTGTCGTAACAGCAGAAGTGCCCTTTGACCTGGGAAGATCGGAGTTGGTGAAGCTTCAATCCGTCCCGAGGAAAGGGCACCTCGTAAGTGCAATTGTTACATGCCGCGGCCAAGACGCACGCCAGCTTCGATGACCCGAATCTCGTGTCGCATGCCGGGCTGGTGCCGGTGATGCGGCTGGCCCAGCTGGTGGGGCTGGAAGAGCTTGTCGCCCAGCATGTTCGGCTCAACGCCGAGGTGGGCGCCAACGCAGGTGTGAAGGTCGGCTCGCTGATCGCGGGGATGATCGCCGGCGCCGACGATATCGACGGCATGGACCTGTTGCGCCACGGCGCGCTGCCGGACACCTTCGGCGGGATCCGCGCCCCTTCCACGCTGGGGTCGTTTCTGCGCGCGTTCACCCACGGCCACGTGCGTCAACTAGGAGCGGCGCACCGCATGGTGCTGGCCGAGCTGGCCGCGCGCACCCCGCTGCTGCCCGGCGCCGATCAGCTGGCATTCATCGATGTCGACTCGACGCAGAAGCGGGTATTCGGGCCGGACAAGCAGGGCGCGGCGTTCGGGCATGCCAAGATCGCGTCCAAATCGCTGACGGTGCGCGGGCTTAACGCGCTGATCGCCACCGTGAGTACCCCGATCGCCGCCCCGGTGATCACCACCACCCGGCTGCGCGGCGGCAACGCCGCCTCCGCACGCGGGGCGGCATCGCTAGTGGCCGAGGCGATCAGCACTGCCCGCGCCGCCGGGATTACCGGGCTGATCGTGGTGCGCGTCGACTCGGCCTTCTACAACGGGGCGTTCGTGGCCGCCTGCCGCCGCAATGGGGCACATTTTTCGGTCACCGTGCGCATGGATCCCAAGATCCGCCGTGCCATCGCCGCCATCGACGAGGACGCCTGGACCGCCATCGCCTATCCCAACGCGGTGTTCGACGAGCAGGCCGGGCAATGGATCTCCGACGCCGAGATCGCCGAAGTCCCCTACACCGCGTTCACCTCCACCCCAGCGCATGCCACCGAGGGGCGGTTGATCGTGCGCCGGGTGCGCGATCTGGCCAAAAGCCCCGCCGGCCACGGCCAGGGCGAGCTGTTTGCCGCCCACCGCTATCACGCGGTATTCACCAACAGCCCGTTTCAACTCGTGCAGGCCGAATCCCAACACCGCGCCCACGCCATCATCGAACAGGTCTTCGCCGACCTGTTCGCCGGGCCACTCGCCCATCTACCTTCGGGCAAGTTCAATGCCAATGCCGCCTGGCTGGCCCTGGCCGCCACCGCCCACGCGCTCACCCGCGCCCTGGGTGTGTTGGCCTCACCCGAACACGCCCTGGCCCGCGGTGCCACCATCCGCACCCAACTGATTAACGTCGCCGCCCGCCCCGCCCGCGCCGGACGTGACACGATCACCTGGCACCTACCCCGCGACTGGCCCTGGGAACAACACTGGCTCAACGCCTTTCACGCCACCCACCGCGGACCACCAGCGCTGGCCGCCTGAAAGAAAACCGCGCTCCGTCACCGCCCGCCCTGACCAAACCGCCCTACTTCAGGGGCCAATCCCAACTGGACAAGCTGGCAGAAGAGGCCAGCAGCTCAAACGCGCCACCACCCAGCGGCCTCAACTCAATCCGGTCGCAAACCGTCACACCAAGTACATCGGTGGATTCAGGCTTAGCGGTGGCTCGGCGCATCATCTCCCGGGCTTTGTCGACGTCCAGCCGCGACATGTCCGGGACCGCCTCGCAGCCCAGCCGGCTGCCGTCGGCGCTGAGCGCAGTGACGTTGTCCAGCAAGCGATCCTGAGCAGCCGGCGGCAGGTAACCGAAGAGCCCCTCGGCGATCCACGCGGTCGGCCGGCTTCTGTCAAAACCTGCGTGCAGCAAGGCTTTCGGCCAATCGTGGCGCAGATCGACGGCCACCGGGCGCAAATCGGCCGCCGGGGCGGCTCCCAGCCGGGCCAGGGTGGCGGTCTTGAACCCGATCACCTGCGGCTGGTCGATCTCGAACACCGTCATATCGGCCGGCCACGCCAACCGGTAGGCGCGCGCATCCAGACCGGATGCCAGGATCACGGCCTGACGGATCCCGGCCTGCGTCGCGTCGCGGAAGAACGAGTCGAAGAAGCGAGTCCGTGCGGCCATCGCATCGGGCATGTGCTCGAGCTTCCAAACGGACTCGTCGTCGTCGACGTCGGCAGCGACAAGGTCGCCGGTGGCCCACCGGGTGAAGAAGTCCACGCCGACGGCACGGACCAGTGGTTCGGCAAACCGGTCCTCGATCAAGGGGGCCGGGGCCTTGGTGGCTATCGCCCGGGCTGCCGCCACCATCGTGGCCGTCGCCCCCACGCTGGTTGCCAAGTCCCAGGTGTCGTTGTCGGTGCGTGGCATATGCCTGCTCTCTCGTTCTCGGACCGCGGATACTTAGATAGTATAACGAACGCTGGGGGGTGGCAGGGTTGCACCCCTGACGCGCGGCAGGTCTTCCGAGGGAGGCCACGCGCCCGGCGACAGCGCCGAACCCGATCGGCTGTCCAACAGTGCCGATATTGTCGACGCCCCCCGTTGGCGGCTCACGTGGTATTACGGTTGCCCTCATGACGTTTCAGCCGCCGCCATATCCGCCGCCTGCACCGCCACCGGGGCCGGGCCCTTATCCACAACAACCCGGCTACCCCGGCGGCTACCCGCAGCAGCCCGGTCAGTACGGCCAGCCCTATGCGCCGCCTCCGCCGCCCCGGGGCACCAACGGCTTTGCGATCGCTTCGCTGATCTTCGGGGTTCTCGGCGGTGTCCTGCTAAGTGTCATCTTCGGCATCATCGCGCTCAAACAGATCAAGACTCGGGGTCAGGGCGGGCGCGGCATGGCAATCGCCGGTCTGGTGCTGTCCGCGCTGTGGACGTTACTCTTCGGGGTCGCGATCATCGCTGCCGTCGTAACCAACGACGGTTCGGTGCGCGCAACCAGCCTCGCCGTCGGCGATTGCATCGAGTCGATCCCGGGTGACAATGCGCGGGTCGCCACGCTTCCGAAGGTGTCGTGCGCCAAACCACACGAGGGCGAGGTGTATGCGCAATTGCGGGTCACTGCACGTAGTTTCCCCGGCCAGTCCACCCTGGAGAGCGACTATCGGGAGAGGTGCTTGTCGGCGTTCGCCGCTTATGCGCCCAATGCCGCAGACAGCGAGGACTTCGAAAGTTATGTGCTGTATCCCACGGAGGCGACCTGGAACCAGGGTGACCGCGACGTGGTATGCATCGCCACTACCAAGGTGAAACGCACCGGGTCGATCAAGGGGTGAGGGTGGTCACGGGCTAGTTGTCGGGCTGCCGGCCGCACTGGATGCTCGCGGGAACGACCACCGACGCAGCACCACGACGACCGCCAACACCAGCACGGCCAGCACCGGCAACCACGGCAACAGGAACCCGGCCGTCAACATGATGCCGTAGGCAGCCGAGAGCACCGAGTGCCAGCCGCGGTCGAGTGCACCGAGGAAGCCAACCCGGTTCACGGTCGGTTCGGCGGAGAGGTTGACATTGATCGTCGCGTAGGAAATCTGGTCGCCAAGCGTTGCGCGCTGAGCCCGCAGCGAGTCCAACTCGGCCTGTCGTTGGGTCAGCGACGACTCCGCGGCCAGCAGGTCAGCGGTGTTGTCGGCGCGGCGCATCAGTTCCAAGAGTCGATTGACCGAGGTCTGTAAGGCCTCGATGCGGGCATCGAGGTCGACGCGCTGCGACGTGACGTCAGCGTGGTTGATCGAGATCGACGTGACGGCCCCGAGCTTCTTGACGTCGGCCAGCACCGCGTCGAGCTTGTCGGCAGGAACGCGGACCACCAGATTGACCACCGGCGACCCGGACCGCGACGAGGTGCCGGACCGCTCCGACCGCGAGTCCACTCGCCCGCCGGCATCGGTGACCGTCAAGACCAGCCGGTCGGCCAGCTGGGCGGGCTCCGCGACGACCATCTGCAGCGAACCGGTGGTGACGATGTCGCGCTTGTAGGTGCCGTCCGGCGGGGTGTGCGGCGGTGGCGGCGCCTCTGGTGCGGCCACCGTGTTTTCGGCGATGCCGCCCTTGGTCCCCGGAACGGTTGCATCCGCTGTTGCGGAAGGCTTGCCGGCCACTCCCGAGTCGCGCGCGGTGACGGGCAACCCGTCGCGGGTGAGCGACCACGCCCAGCCGAGACCGACCAGCACGACGCCGGCGATGGCCACCGCAATTGCGTTGCGCAGCTTGATCGTTCGCGCGGCGACCGACGACGTAGTGGCGGACGGTGCCGCAGCCGCCGGCGTTGCCACCCGGGCGCCCGCCGCGTCGGCGGAGCCTGCAGACCGCGGCGCGCCCTGGTGAGAAATACCGGCGTCGTCCCGGGCCGGCCACCGCTCCCATCCGGCCGGCGCCTCGACGGGTTGCATCACCCGATGCTGCACTTCACCCTTGGCGGCCACCCGGGGGTCCGAACTGTCCCGATGGTCACAAGCGACGACGTAGCCGGTGAACCTGCACAGCACTGTGAACCGCAGCGAGGTGTCGACGATCCGCTTTTCCAACTCCTCGGTGGCAGCCGCGACGTAGCGGTCCTCGAGGTCGCGTAGGTGGGCCCGCGCCCACCCAGCGGTGACGGCCGGCGCCTCGCGACGCTGTCCGGCGACTGTCGCTGACCAGTCCCCGCCTTCGCCGGTGGTGCCACGCAGGGTCAGTGTGCCGGTCGCGTTTCCCCGGTACCGCCCGGTCACCACCAGCGGCACTCCCGGAAGCAGATCGGGTAGCCGAACCGGGCTTGCGCTGTCCGCGATGATGTTCAGCCCCTGGGCATGCAGCGTCAGCGAATGTGCGAGTGGCGCGCCGATACGACGTTGCAGGGCCTGCATTGCCTCGTCGAGGCGGTCCTCGCTTTCCACCAGCTCGCAATGGCCCGCGCCGAGTCCGACCAGGCGGTCCAGGAAGCCGCCGTTGAGGGCCTGGTCGATGCCGACCGCATACACCCGCACCTGCTGCAGTTCGTGCGACAGCTCGCGGAGCAACTGGTCCTCGTTACCGACCTGCCCGTCGGTCACGACGACGAGCACGGCGTCACGCCCCTGCGAACCACGCAACAGGGCCAGCCCCTGCCGCAGCGGTGCGAGCAACTCGGTGTCGCCACGGGCGTCGACACGGGCGAGGTGCTCGATGGCCCGGTACCGGTGCCGGTCACTGGCGTCGACCAGACCGTCGGGCAGACCCGCGGGACGCTCGATGAGATCGCCAAATGTGAGCACGGCGAACCGGTCTGCGCTGTCGAGCGTGTCGACGATGCGGGCCGCGGTCCGGCGCGCGGCCGCCACCTTCCAACCGGCCATGCTGCGGGAGCGGTCCAGCAGCAACACCACGTCGCGGGGACGCGGCGGCGCGCCCGATGCCGGCGGCAGCACGGTGAGCTGATAGGTGCCCTCGTCACCGTCGGCATCGGGTACCAGCACGAGGGAATCGGTGAGGTCTTCGGCGCCGTAGCGCAGCCGCAGGACGAAATCCTGGTTGGCACGCTCGCCCGGCTGCACCGTGATGCGGCCGTCATCGGTCGACTCCGCGGGCAGGTTGGACCGCACCTCCGACAATGTGAGGCCGGCGGGGTCAATGCCGACGTCGATGGTCGCTAGAACGGGGTGCGGGAAGCCGGGCAGCAGCACCGGCGGGGTGATGCGCGAGGCGTCGGGGACTGCGTCGGTGTCAGCGGCGTAGCCGTCGCCGACCGCGCTATCCGGCAGCGGGGCGCCGGGGATGTAGCGCGGCGCGACCACCAACGGGAAGCGAAACGTGGCCGCACCGTCCTGGTAAGCCAGCGGGTTGACCAGCGTGAGCGCGACACTGACTCGTTCGGCGGGCAATATGTTGCCAACCCGCATGGTGAAGACGTCCGGCCGCTCCTCTTCGACGATGGCTGCGCGCCGATCCGACACGATGATGTCGTCGTAGGCCCGGCGGGCAGCTTCACGCTCCAGGAGCTCGGCCTCGACCACCCGCCCGTCCACGGTCATCCGCATTCGGGTGACCGCGGCTCGATCCGGCAGTGGGAACACGTAGGTGGCTTCCAGCGGCACGTCGAAGGTGTTGACGAAATCCTGGGTCAACTCGACCTCACTGGTGAGCCCGGCGATCTCGACGCGCACGTCGACGCGCTCCAGCGGCAGACTGCCCCGGTCGGAATGCAGCGTGCCCGACCGAGCCCCGGCGTCTGCGGTGGCCGCGCCATGCTCTGCGTCGGTCATCGACGTGATGCGGACGGTCATGATGGGCTCCGTTCATTGAGGGGCGGGCCGGACAGCAAGTCACGTTCGGCCAGTAGTTCGAGCAGTGGCCGAGCGGCGGTGTGGATCGCGTCGATGTCGTCTTCGTCGGGTGCGCCCGGCAGTACCAACAGTGCCCCGCCGGGTAGGTGAACGGCCGCCAATGTGGTGACAGTGTCAGCGCCGTGAGCCGCTGGTTCGGTAGCCGGCGCAGGTGTGGGCGGGGCGGCCCAGAAGCGGCTCCGGCGCGCGGGTGCCGGCAGCTCGACGGATGCAGGCTCCGGCTCGGCGATGACAGCGTCGGGGACGGCGGCGACCTTTCGCAGTGTTTCGTCCGTCGCTCCGGCCAGTTCGCCCTGGATCTCGGCGAGCGAATAGCCCTGCGCCTGAAGGCGTTTGACGGCGACAAGCTGTAGCAGGTGCCGGGGGCGGTAGACCGCGGTGCGGCCCTGCCTGGCCGGCGGGTCCACGAGTCCGGCCGTCGTATACCACCGCACCGCCCGCCGGTCGGGTAGCTCCCGGACCCGCCCGTTGGGGGCTCCCGGATACGCGGGATCGGCCAGGCTGACGGCGACCCGTCGCACCAGCTCGTCCAGCGTCCAGGACGCCTGTTCGGTCATGTCTCAATACTGACACTGTTACTATTACACTGTCAACGTTGGCGGTTAGGCCTCGCCGAAACTCGGCCGTTGGATCAGCGGTGTCCCAGCACGTCGGCATTTGCCAGTGTTTGCGCCTCAGCGGCCAGCGCCGAAGCCCGGTTGGCATACGCAATGGCCTCGGACTCGTTGGTTGCCTCCTTGCCGTGCGCCGCTGCCAGATGCCGTTTCGCCTCTTCGAGTCGGGTCCGGGCCTCAGCGCCGATGCTTGCGCGATGCCGTGCGACGTAGTCGGAAATTTGGCGCAATCTGGCGTCCGCCCGGGCCAGCGCCTGCACCAAGTTTTGCTCGGGTACTTCAATGTTCGCGTGGACATCACCGCGGTCCAGCCGCCGGTGGCGCCTGCGATAGAGCACCACAACCACCAGGGCTACGACTACGACGACTACGACGACTAGGACGACTAGGACGACTAGGACGACCAGGGCCACCGCGATCGCGATCGGCTGCCACGCCCATTTCGCGGAGTTCGGCGCCTTGTTCAATCCTTCGGCCGCAGCGACCGCGGCACCGCTCCAGTCCCTGGCGGTCACCGCCGGTTCAATATTGTTGCTGCGCAAGCTGTTCAGCTCGTCTGCGGTGAGCACCTGCATCTTCGGCGGCAGGGCGAGAACATACAACTTGGTGTTCGTGGCCACCGCCAGCAGCGCGTCCTGGTCGCCCATCGCACTGGCGATGCGGGTTCGCTCGGCCCAGTTGTCGGGTTTGAACCGGGAGAAGTTGTCGACGTAGACCACCCACAGCTGGATGCGCCGGTCGCGGTAAAGCCGGTCGATTGCCGAACTGACCGCCGCCCGGCCGGAATCGGTCAACGCGCCGGTGTTGTCGGTGATGTGATCGGTGAGCTTGGACGGCGGGAGCGCCCCAGCGGGTGTTGCCGGCAGTAACCCCGCAAGGATCGTCACGAGGACGGCACCGATGAGGCGGACCATGCGCATACGGGTAACCTAGCCCTGATCCGTGGACGGGCCGGCTGCTCACTTGCAACGGTTGTCCACGCGGACCCGAACCCGGACCGACGGCTGCCGCTACTGTGCGTAAATGCTTCATCTGCGGGTGATTTCGCCGACTGAGTCGAGCGATTCGGTGCTCCAGGTCCTTCGCCGCGAGGTGGGGGTGACCCACATCGTCGTGCACCGGGATGCGGCACTAGATCCGCGGGGCGACGAGATCACCGCCGACATCGCGCGCGAATGCGCCAACGACGTCATCGACGAGCTCAAGGCACTCGGGCTCAAACGGCGGGGAGCGATCACCCTCGACGTGGTCGACACGGTGGTGTCCACGGCGGCATACCGCGCCGAGAAAGAGGCCGACGGCGATCCCGCCGACGCGGTGATCTGGGACGAATTGGCCGAGCGAACCCGGGAAGAGTCCACGCTCAACGCCACCTACCTGACGTTTCTGACGCTGGCCTGTCTCATCGCGGCGGTCGGGGTCGTGACGGATTCCCCGGTCACGGTTGTCGGCGCGATGGTGGTGGGCCCGGAGTTCGGGCCGCTTGCCGCGCTCGCGGTCGCTTTCGTGCGGCGGCGCGGCTACCTCGCCCGGCGGGCGGCGCTGGCGCTGGTCGTCGGTTTCCCGTTGGCGATGTTGGTCACGGCGATCGGCGTGCTCGGCGGTGAGGCCGTGGGCTGGATCAAGCTGGGCAACACCCGACAGCTCGAACAGGTGGACTTCATCTTTCAGGTCGGTCCGCTGTCGTTCGTGGTCGCACTGTTCGCCGGCGCAGCCGGGATGCTATCGCTGGTGTCCGCGAAATCCTCCGCGCTGGTCGGGGTGTTCATTTCGGTGACCACGGTCCCAGCCGCCGGATTCGCGGTGGTCGCCGCCACCGTGGGCGACTGGCAGGTCGCCCGACAGTCCGCGGTACAACTCGGGGTGAACCTGGCTGGGATCGTGCTGGCAGGGGTCCTGGTGCTGTGGGTCCATCTCCGTACCGGCTCACGCCGGCGGGGGCCAGCGCTGAACGCGTGAGAACGGAAACGCCCGCGCCCGATCGACGCCGGGATCCCCGTAAATGCCGATTTGCACACTGGCCGACATGCAGGCCTGCTTTTCGCTGCTACAGCTTGGTGTCGGGATGTCCTGTGGCGCAGGTACGTCGACGGCACCTACCAGGGGCGCTCGCCGGGATGACCGATTACCGGGGCGGCTGGGCTCGTTGGCGTCGCCCGGTCGTCCGCCTCACACCACTTGCGCCGAATCCCGCAATTCGCGGTACGCCTTCTTGATGGTCCGCACCTCGTCCTGACTCAGCACGCCCGTGAATGGCGTGCAGGATCGCAAGGTCGCCCCATGATCTGACGGGTCCAAAAACGCCTCGATCACCCGTCCGACCCCCGCATCCAGAATGGACTCCCATTCGCGAATGTAGGCCGTGCTACGAGCAGATCCACGCTCCCGCTGCTTGTCCAGGTTGCGTCGCGCAATTCCGAGAACCGCATCAGGGGTGTGCACCAACTTTGGGATCAACGCTGCGTGCAGCCACAAGGACTGCTGCTTGCCATCGCTGCGCGGGTCGCGCGTGTTCACGAACTTTGACATGACGGCCTGCTCAGGAATCCGCCTGTGCGCGCCGACCATGATGTGCGGCAGCTTGCCCTGGTTGCAAAGGTCGACAACGTGCTGCCGGGACACGCCAAGTCGGCTGGCGACCTCGCCAGTGCGCAGGAAAGTGTCGGTGGGCATAGGTCCAAGGTAGAAACTAACCACAAAAAACACAACGTCGATGATGGCGCTGGGGTCCCAGGCAGCGGCCTTGATGAAGGGGCGACGCACACCCCGCGGGAGGACGAACACGTTGCACTTCGCGGCGGCCTTTTGACCACGGATCGAACCGGCCGCTGCGCCCCCGGCTGCAAGGTGGAGCGCCCATCGCAAGCAACCGGCCGAGGATCGAACCACAATGGCCCACCGGGCCCACTTCGCCGGGCAGCGGGCGACCTCTGAAGTGGGGCGGGCGGGGCTCGAACCCGCGACCAACGGATTATGAGTCCGCGGCTCTAACCAACTGAGCTACCGCCCCGCAAGGGAACTTTCTGCTTCTATCTTCCGCCTTCTGTCACAACGCCTGTGTAGTACCGACGGCTCGCACGACGCTTCGTCCAAGACAATCGAACCTACGAAAGGGTAGACCAACGCGGCAGCAGCCGGACGCCGTGCGGCCGGCTGAGCGCGCACGTGGGACCGCCCCGTCGATAGCATTTCGGCTGTTGCCAGCGAGCTACGCGCGAACCACCATCCGCGGTTAGCGTTGCGTCAAGACCCGAACCAAAACGCCCCACCCGACAAGGTACGACACGCAGCCGAGAGGAGGGCCATGGCCGATGTCCTGCCACCTGGGCTGACGACGGCCGAGGCCACCGCACGCCGAACCAAGGACGGCGCCAACCGGCTCCCCGCGGCCCGGCGGCCGTCGGTAATCCGTCGCCTGCTCGGCGAGCTGACTCACTTCTTCGCCCTGTTGCTCTGGGCGGCGGCGTTGCTCGCCTTCATTGCCAAGCTCCCCCAACTAAGCATCGCCATCATCGCCGTGATCGTGCTCAACGGCGTCTTCGCCATGATTCAGCAAGCACGGGCCGACCGCGCCGCCGACCGGCTGCAACAGATGCTGCCGACGCGCATCACGGTGTGGCGCGACGGACGCCGGCAGGTCGTCGCCGCCGAGGACGTGGTGGTCGACGACATCCTTCTGCTGGAAAGCGGCGACCGGGTGCCCGCCGACGCCGTGGTGCTCGCCGAGAACCGGTTGCTGGTCGACTCCTCCATGCTGACCGGCGAGAGCGTGGCGGGCGCCGTGGCCGAGGGCGACGCGCTGTTCGCCGGAACCTTTGTCGTCGAGGGCGATACGTGTGCCCGGGTCACCGCGATCGGCCAGCACACACGGCTGGCCGGCATCGCCCGGCTGACAACGTCGACAACCAAACCCGACACGCCCCTGACCCGCGGCCTGCGTGGCGTGGTCCGCCTCACCGCGGCCATCGCGGTCAGCGTCGGCGTGGTCTTCCTGCTGATCTCGATGCTCGTGGGCAACCCCGTCGAGCAGGCCTTCGTGTTTGCGATCGGGGTCACCGTCGCCCTGGTCCCCGAGGCGCTGCTGCCGACGGTGACGCTGTCGCTGGCCTGGGGCTCCGAGCAGATGGCCAAACGCCAGATCCTGGTCCGCAACCTCGAGGCCGTCGAGACGCTCGGCTCGACGACGTTCATCTGTACCGACAAGACCGGCACCCTCACCCGCAACCAGATGACCGTCGTGGATGCGTGGACACCCGCGGGCTCGTTGACCGTCGACGGCGCCGGCTACGGGCCGACGGCCACACTGGCCTGGTCCTCCCCTACCGCAGAAAACCCCGTCCGCGAGCTCGCCCTGGCCGCCGAGCGCTGTTCCACCGGATACGCCGAAGAGGCCCAAGGTAATTGGCGCGCGCACGGCGACCCCATGGAAGCGGCCCTGGACACCCTGGCCCGGCGGCTGGGCTTCGACACGGACGCGGACCGTCGCACCATGACGGCTGAGTTGCGGTTCCCCTTCGACCCCCGGCTGCGCCGGATGGCCGTGGTGTTGGCCGACGAGATCATCGTCAAGGGGGCACCCGACACGGTGCTTCCGCTCTGCGGTGACGACCCGGGGGCCCACCGGGCAGTCGATGCCCTCACCGACCGTGGGCTGCGGGTGCTCGCCGTCGCCGCCAGCCCGCGCAACGGTCGCACGCCGCGCAGCCAAGAGGACTGCGATCAGGGCGCCCGCCTGGTGGGCCTGGTGGCACTGCAGGATCCGCCGCGTGACGAGGTCTCCGAGTCGCTGCAGGCCTGCCGGCGGGCCGGTGTGAAGGTGGCGATGGTGACCGGCGACCATCCGGCCACCGCCACCGCCATCGCCGACCAGGTGGGGCTGCGCTTCCCCAACTCGCCGGTGCTCTCGGGGGCGGACCTGCCCGACGACGAGCAGCATTTGGCCGCTTTGCTCGACCGCGACGGGGTGGTGATCGCCCGGGTCTCCCCGGAGGACAAACTTCGGATCGCCCGTGCGGTGCGCTCCCGGGGCCACGTGGTGGCGATGACGGGAGACGGAGTGAACGACGCCCCGGCGCTGCACGAGGCCGACATCGGCGTGGCGATGGGCGAATCCGGCACCGACGTCGCCCGCGAGGCCGCCGACCTGGTGCTACTCGACGACTCCTTCACCGGCATCGTGGCCGGTATCGAGCAGGGGCGCGCGACATTCGTCAACATCCGCCGGTTCCTGACCTACCACCTGACCGACAACGTCGCCGAGCTGGCGCCGTTTCTCGTCTGGGCACTCTCGGGCGGCCTGTTCCCGCTGGCACTCGGGGTCTTGCAGATCATCGCGCTCGACATCGGCACCGACACCTTGTCGGCGGTCGCGCTGGGGGCCGAGCCGCCGGCGCAGCACCTGCTCGAAGGTCCCCCGGTGCGTGGCCGGTTGATGAACCACACCGTGCTGCGCCGAGCCTTCGGACTGCTGGGGCCACTCGAGGCAGTCCTGTCCCTGGCCGCCTTCCTGGTGTCCATGCTGGCGCTGGGCTGGCGTCCGGCCGACCCGTTCCCCACCGGGCACGCCTTGGCGGCCGCATCCGGCGCGGCATTCATCACGGTGGTCTTCGCCCAGACGGCGAACGTCTTCGCCTGCCGGTCCTCGTCGCGTTGGCCCGGGGCGCTGGGCTGGACCAGCAACCGGCTCCTGGTGCCGGCGGCGCTCATCGGTCTGACCTTGTCGTTGGTCGAGTTGTGGGTGCCGCCGGTCGCCAGGTTGCTCGGCCAGTGGAACCCGCCCCTGTGGGGCTGGGTCGTCGCGCTCAGCTCGATGCCGATCCTGCTCGCTGTCGACGCGCTCGACAAGCACCTGCGAGCGCGTCACCGCCGCCGCTCGGCAAGCAGCGGATCACCTGAGGTAGCCGCTCGAAAAGTGTTGAGCGTCAAGGTTTTCTGAAGAAATCGGGATGTGGCGGTTAAGCGGTCCGGCCCACCCTTCGGATCAAACTTCGCCGGCTTCCAGGCTGGCGAGGGCCTCCCGGATGCTCTGGTTCATCTGCTGCGGGCTGGGGGCAGCAGGCTTGTCGACGGGTTGGTCACAGTTACAGGTCGTCACGGGCGCAATTGGCTCATCAGCCATGGCCGGTGCGGCCACCCCTATCGCGGCACCGACGGCGATAATGGCACTGATCAGCGCTTTGGTGATCATCTGGACGTCTCCTTGGGCACGTAGACCGCGATCCGGCGGCGATCACAACGCTGTGTCTTTGACAACCCAGACCATAT
The DNA here is from genome assembly GCF_900566075.1 of Mycobacterium pseudokansasii. NCBI lineage: Bacteria > Bacillati > Actinomycetota > Actinomycetes > Mycobacteriales > Mycobacteriaceae > Mycobacterium > Mycobacterium pseudokansasii. The sequence goes on from NZ_UPHU01000001.1 coordinate 4,029,240, forward strand.
CCGGTGCGTAGACGTAGATCGCTGCCGCGACCTCGAACGCAGCCTGCTCAACGGTCAAGTTCGTCCGATAGTACACGTCATCGGCGATGGTCGACGCCCGCAATGGTGGGTTGTCTGCCACGCGAACGTCATTGGCGATTTGCCGGCCCTGTGCTGCCACGTCACAGTCGGTGTTCCCGGAAGCCGCGCCGATCTGCCGGTGTGCCAGCAGTGCGATGTAGTGCTGATCCTGCGCGCTCAAGACGCAGTCCGCCGATGCAGGCGGCGGCGGCAGCCCGATTTGGCCCAGCAGCGCGGCCGCAGATACGGCAGCCAACCGTGATCGGACTCGACCAGTCGAGCCCATTCGAGTGGCTTTCATTGCTAAACCTGCCAATGCACGGAAGCCCGATCCGACCCCTGATATATCCAAGTCAACGCCCAAATCTCCTACAGTGCCAGTACTTATGGGTGGTGCCAGCCGCGGTGTCTGTGTTCCAGCCGCCGGCCGGCCGGCTCGCCAACATGAATAGCGCCGGCCGCGTCCGACGCCTCAGGTGTGCTGTTGGTGTCAGTTCGCGAGGGTGGGCGGTGGTGTGACCTTGAGCGCGTAGGCCGGCCAGACGTCCAACGCGTCGGGGAACGTGACGTTGATGCGATCGCCGGCGCATTCGTGTTGCAGTGTGCCGCCACCAAGCAACTGGACGGTGGTCTCCGAGGCCCCCAATAGGCGGTGCAGCCCGACGCGGCGTTCCCCCGGGGCCTGGAGAAACGTCACGTACAGGGCGTCATCCGTCTGGGTGAAGCGCAGCGGGGTGCCGTCGGTGGCGGTGGCTTGGGGGATCGTCCAGGGGCGGGTGTCGAAGTAGGCTTCGCCGGTCACGTCGAGCCATGCGCCGAAATCGGCGAGCAGCTGCGCTTGCAGCTCCGGGATCGTCCCGTCGGGGTAGGGTCCGATGCCAAGCAGCAGATTGCCGTTCTTGCTGACCAGGTCGGCGAAGCTGCGGGCCAGATCGGTGAGGGTGAGCATCTCGTCGGGACCCTCTTGGCGGTTGTTGCCAAATGAGTTCCCCACGCCGCGGGTCGATTCCCATTTGTAGGGTTTGATCTCGTCGTATTGGGCGTATTCCGGGGTGCGGAAGTCGTAGTGGAAACCGGTCGGGAAGTCCAGCACCCGTACCCGGTCGGGCAGGAACCTCCACAGGACACCGGCCAGCCCGAGACCTCCCATGACCAGGGGTTCGACACCGGGGACTTTCGGCAGCTGAAGCTGGGCCCAGCGGTCGTTGATGACTCCGTCGGGCACCTGGTTGTAGTAATGCGCGAACAGCTCAGCGAGTTTGGACTGGGGCGGGTAGCCGATATCGTTCCACAGCACTGACGGCTGGTAGCGGTTAACGAGCTCACGAATGTGGTTGTCCGCGTATTGCGCGTACTCGTCGGTCTGGACGAGTGAGCTCGCCAGTCCCGGGAGGTCGGTGATGATCGTCGGGTCGAACGTCCAGTCGAACCCACCCGAGTAGTACAGACCCATTTTTATGCCGCGGTCGCGGACCGCGCTGGTCAGGTCGCCGACCAGGTCGCGGTCGGCATGCCAGGATTCCTTGTGCGGGTTGGGGTGCCGGCTGGGCCACATCGTAAACCCGTCATGGTGTTTGGTGGTGAGCACCACGTAGCGCGCGTTCGCTTGCTCGAAGAATGCGGCCCAGGAGTCGGGATCGAATTGCTTCACCGCTTTGTTGAATATCGGCTTGAAGTCGTCGTACGTGAAGTCGGGGCCATAGGTTTCGACGTGGTGCCGCTGTGACGGGCTGCCCGGGATTCCGATGGTGTTCTGATACCACTCGGCATACGGGTTGTATTTCAGCCAATACGCGGGTCCCTTGGTGGCCATCAGCTCCTGGGTGTCGGCCTCGAGCGGAGCCCAGCCGGGCACCGAGTACAAACCCCAGTGGATGAAGATCCCGAACTTTGCGTTCTCGAACCACTCGGGCACCGGATGCGTCGCGAGCGACTCCTTGGTCGGTTCATAGTCGGTCATCCACGCACCTTACTCGGAACGGCCGGCGTCCGTGGTAATGTCACGGATTTCGACGGCTGGGTCTGGCCACCGCAAAGCCCAACGGACGCAGGCGTTTTCGTGGATAAAGACCGCCGAACAGATCTCCTGGCGTTGCGACCGTTGTCGCATCAGTACAGGTAGACGACGGCGTCGTCGCCGCCGCGGCACACCACCAATCCCCCGTCGGCTGAGCAGGTCATGGTGTAAGACTGACCGGTCACCGGGCTGACGGCGGTGACCTGCCGAGGTGCCGGGCCGGCTGGTCCGCTGGCTCCGTATGCAAGCCGAACCTGTTCGGCGAACTGGCAGGATGTCGCCGACGATCCGACCGCGGACCGGCTCAACCCGCCGGCGGGCCCGGCCGTGGTCGGACATGCGTGGGCACCCTCGGGCACCGTCACCGGCGTCGTCGAAGTCGTCGAAGTCGTCGAGGGGGCAGTAGCGCCGGAATCCAGCGTCCACGCCGGGCAGCGCTGCGTCTTGAACGCGACGTCCGTCGGCGCAATCTGCACGACCTGGGGCGCGGTTCCAGCGCCGTTGGCGATGATGTCGTCGACGGTTCCGCCGAGCCCCCTGAGCCGTTCCCAATAACAGGCGTTGCTGCCTTGCGACCGGTATGTTCCGGGCCGGATGTCCACCCCGACCCGGTAAGTGCCGTCGCCCGGGATGGTGTTCGCCGGACCCACCGGCGTAGTCGACGGCGGGATGGACACCGTCGTTCCGGGATATATCGGCGGCAGTCGTGATTCCTCGCGGTCATGAACCGGCACCGTCGGCCGGGCGGTCTTGCCACCCGCGCCGAAACACCCCGCCAGCCCGCACGCCGACGTCACCCCCACCGCGATGGCCAATATCGCCCGGACCATGCTTCCGGTGCTCATCGGTCAGCCGAACACCGTCTGACCGTCGGCCCCGATCAGGTACCGCTCAGTGCCCTGCTTCACCCTCGGCGCGTCAGCGCCCAGCGACACGGCAATCTTGTTGCTGGCGTTACGCATGATGTCAAAGGTCAGCTCGATGGCCTCCGCGTCGGCGAACCTTGAGCGCACCTCGGCGGCGACGTCGGCGGCGAGGTGCGCAGGCGTCCAAATTAACGCATCCGTATACCGCAGGGCGGCTTTTGCGCGATCTGCTAGCAGAACCGAGGTCTCGAAGCGCTCGATCTCGTCGTACAGCGTGTCCGAACCACCGGCATCCAGGGCGGTGCCCTCACGCAGCGACCTGCATAGCCGGCAGTTGTGCGCAGCCGCGCCCCGTAGCCGGACCAGCTCGGAGGTGACGGGATCGAGTGCGCGCATCCGGGCCACGGCGGGCAACAAGTCGTTGAACAAAACGCCGGGCCCCTCGGTCGCCGCGTGGTTCCACCTGACCGGCTGCCGCACCCATCCCAGGTACTGCGAGCCGGCGCCCAGAGCTTCCAGACCCGCGCGCACCCGCGGCACGAAGTCGGCGATGAAGATCGATACGACAGCCCCAAACGCATTGTCCCCCAACTGCTCAAGCAAACCCGATCGCTGCTCGGCGCTGATCTGCGACACGTCGACGCTGAATTGTTCGGCGAACTCGGCAACGGCACGTTCTGCCTCCGACGCCGGCTCATCGACGGCCACCTCGGAAGGCACGGCGGGCAGCGACAACGTCCGGGCACATAGTCGCCGGACCAGGCTCGCCATCCGCCCGTCGCCCGGGGACCACGCAATCAACCGGGCCAGGCCGTCACCAACCGGTGCCTCCGCCGCCATCTTTCACACGCTAGGGCGTGCCCTACGTCCCGGCAATCGGCTATTGCGCCTGGCTGACCGACGACATGTGGAAGTCCGGTATCCGCAGCGACGGCATCGCCGCCCGGGTGGCCCAATTCGCCCATTCCCGGGGCAGCGTGACCTCGCTGACACCGGCCTCGGTGGCGCGTCGCAGCAGGTCCAGCGGGCTTTCGTTGAACCGGAAGTTGTTGACCGCGGCCGTCACCGTGCCGTCTTCGATGAGGTAGACCCCGTCGCGGGTCAGCCCGGTGAGCAACATCGTGGTCGGGTCGACCTCGCGGATGTACCACAACGTGGTCAGCAGCAGACCGCGCTCGGTGGCCGCGATCATCTCCGCCAGACCAGCCGAACCGCCCGTCATCAGCAGGTTCTCGGCCGCCACGGCAACCGGGGCGTCGTACTTGGCGGCCGTGGCCCGCGGATAGGCCAACGCGTTGATCACCCCATCGCGGATCCAGTCCACATGGCCGACGTCCATGCCGTTGTCGAACACCGACACCGTCTCCGACGAGTTGCTCACCGCGACGAACGGCCTGCACGCCAGGCCCGGCGCCATCGGGTCGGAGAACAGTGTCAGCGGCAGTTCGGTGAGCCGCTCCCCTACCCTGGTCCCGCCGCCGGGGGCAGACAGCGCGGTGCGGCCCTCCTGTGCCCCGCGGCCGGCCATCGACCACGACAGGTACAGCATCATGTCGGCCACCGTCGACGGCGGCATGATCGTCTCGTAACGTCCCGAGGGAAGCTCAACCCGGCGTTGCGCCCACCCCAGCCGGGTCGACAGCTGATCGAGCAGCACATCGATGGGCACACCGGCGAAATCGGGAGCCCCCACGCCCGCCCAGGCACTGGCGTCGCCGCGTTTGACGTTGATCTCCACCGCGCCGGCCGGTTGCGTGTAGCGCCGCCGCAAACCGGTCGACGACGCCAGGAATATCGTCGAAAGGCTGTGGTGCGCATAGCCGTACAGCCGGTCGCTACCCCCGAACTCGCGGCTCAGCGAAGCCGCGACATCGGCGAATGCCTCGACACCGGTGCGGGAAACCGGCGCGTCCCAGTCGACGGGAATCCCGGCATCGGCCAGCAGGGGTGCGACGTCACCGGCTTCGGGGGCAGAACGGGCCGCGTCCTGCGACGCGGCCACCAGCCCGGGCAACACCGATGGGTCGACCTCACCGGACTCCACCGCGCCGACGAACGCGTTATCACCTTGGCGGACAATCGAAATAACGGTCACGTTGCGGCTGGTCGAAAGCCCGTTGGTGGTCATGGAATTGCTCGCCCACCGCAACGTCGCCTCGGTTCGGTCGACGACGAGCACCATGGTCTCGTCGGCGCGGCCACGCTGTGCCGCTTCCGTCAAGACGATGTTGACGACATGCTGCGCAGTGATCATCGGCCGCCTTCGGTACGGGTGTTGAGCACGTTGACGCCGCGGAACAACGCCGACGGACAGCCGTGGCTGACGGCCGCGATCTGGCTCGGCTGGGCCTTGCCACAGTTGATCGCGCCACATAGCCGCCAGGTCGATGGGCCGCCCACGGCCTCCATGGAATTCCAGAAGTCGGTGGTGGTGGCCTGATAGGCGACATCGCGCAACTGACCGTCCAGACGGCCGTCGCGGATGCGGAAGAATCGCTGACCGGTGAACTGGAAGTTGTAGCGCTGCATGTCAATTGACCATGATTTGTCGCCGACGATATAGATGCCGTCCGCCACCCGGCCGATGAGATCGGCGGTGCTGAGATCCTCGGGCCCGGGCTGCAACGAAACATTGGGCATCCGCTGGATCGGCACGTGATGGGGTGAGTCGGCATACGAGCAGCCGTTGGAGCGCTCCTTGCCGAGCCGCAGCGCGAACACCCGGTCGAGCTGATAGCCGACGAACACTCCGTCGCGCACCAGATCCCAGCTCTGCGTGGCCACGCCTTCGTCGTCGTAACCGATACTGGCCAGACCGAATTCGACGGTGCGGTCGGCCGTCACGTTCATCACCGGTGAGCCGTAGCGCAGGGTACCGAGTTTGTCCGGTGTGGCGAACGAGGTTCCGGCGTAGGCCGCCTCGTAGCCGATGGCACGATCGTATTCGGTTGCGTGGCCGATGGATTCGTGGATGGTCAGCCATAGGTTGGTCGGGTCGATCACCAGGTCGGTGGGGCCTGCGGTCACGCTGGGCGCCTTGAGTTTCTCGGCTAGCAACGACGGTAGCTGAGCCAGTTCGTCGGTCCAGTTCCAGATCTCGTCGCCGGCGACCATCTCCCAGCCCCGGGCCGTCGGCGGCGCCAGGGTGCGCATCGAATCGAAGGTGCCCGCCGCCGCATCGACGGTGACCGCCTCCAGCGACGGGAACAACCGCACCCGCTGCTGGGTGATCGACGACCCGAAAGTGTCGGCGTAGAAGGTCTGCTCCTTGACCGCATTCAGACTGGCTAACGCATGATCGACGCCGTCGGCGCTTAACAATCGGCCGGAGTAGTCCTGCAGCACGGCGATCTTCTCGGGTGCGGGCACGCCGAACGGGTCGATCTGGTAATCCGACACCCAGCTGACGTCGGCGTACACCGGCTCGGGCGCCAGCTCGACGCGGTCGGTGTTCAGCGTGGCCAGCGTGGTGGCCACCTGCACCGCGCGGCGCGCGGTGTCGGCGGCCACCGACGGCGCCAGCTCGGCGTGCGAGGCGAAGCCCCACGTGCCGTCGACGATCACCCGCACCGCGAAGCCCACGTCGTGACTGGCGATTGCGGTCTCGAGCTCGCCGTCGCGCAGCTGGATGATCTCGGTGCTGGTTCGATGAATCCGCAGGTCGGCATGGCTGGCCCCGGCGGCGGTGGCCGCTGACAACGCGGCGTCGGCCAACGCGTGGCGCGGCAGGTCCAGGAAGTCGGAATCGATCCCGCGCTTCGGTGTCACGACTCCACCGTATCGACCACGCTTTAATACACCCATGCGCGCCACACGACGTCGACCCACCGCGCTGGCGTATGCCCTGCTGGCGCCCAGCCTGTTCGGCGTGCTCGCCTTTCTGTTGCTGCCCATCCTGGTGGTCGTCTGGCTGAGCCTGTACCGGTGGGATCTGCTGGGCCCGCTGCGCTTCGTCGGGCTGGCCAACTGGCGGTCGGTGCTGGCGGACTCCGGCTTCGGCGGCTCCCTGGTGGTCACCGCCGTTTTCGTGGCGATCGTGGTTCCGGCGCAGACGGTGCTCGGGTTGCTGGCCGCGATGATGCTGGCCCGCCAGCTTCCGGGCACCAATTTTTTCCGCACGCTCTACGTACTGCCGTGGGTCTGCGCCCCACTGGCGATCGCGGTGATGTGGCGCTGGATCCTGGCGCCCACCGATGGCGCCGTCAGCGCCGTGCTGGGCCGCCGCGTCGAATGGCTCAGCAACCCCGACCTGGCCCTGCCCTTGGTGGCCGCCGTCGTCGTCTGGACCAACGTGGGCTATGTCTCGTTGTCGTTCCTGGCGGGCTTGCTGGCCATCCCGGACGACATCCACGCGGCCGCGCGCACCGACGGCGCGACTGCCTGGCAGCGGTTCTGGCGGATCACCCTGCCGATGCTACGGCCGACGACCTTCTTCGTGCTGGTCACCGGAATCGTCGGCGCCGCACAGATTTTCGATATCGTTTACGCGCTGACCGGCGGCGGGCCCGAAGGCAGCACCGACCTGGTGGCTCACCAGATCTATTCCGAGGCATTCGGTTCGGCGGCCATCGGGCGGGCGTCGGTGATGGCCGTGGTGCTGTTCGTCATTCTCGTCGGCGTCACCTTCGTTCAGCACCTGTACTTCAGGCGACGGATCAGTTATGACCTCATCTAGCCGCCGTTCGGCGACGATGCGGGCCGGCACGGCCCGAAGAGGAGCCGGACCATCAGGCGCGGCGGCCAACGCCGTGATCTACGCCGGCCTGATCCTCGGCGCGCTGATCACGTTGCTGCCCTTCTTGCTTGGGCTGCTCACGTCGTTCACCTCCGCCCACCAGTTCGCGACGGGCACACCGCTGCAGTTGCCGCGCCCGCCGACGCTGTCGAATTACGCCGATCTGGCCGGCGGGGGCTTCGGCCGCGCGGCGGTGGTGACCGCGCTGATGACGGCGGTGATCCTGCTGGGACAGATGACGTTTTCGGTGCTGGCCGGCTACGCATTCGCCCGGTTGGAGTTCCCCGGACGAGACGTGTTGTTCTGGGTCTACATCGCGACGTTGATGGTGCCGGCGACGGTCACGGTGGTGCCGCTGTATCTGATGATGGCCCAGCTGGGCCTGCGCAACACGTTCTGGGCACTGGTGCTGCCGTTCATGTTCGGATCGCCGTATGCGATCTTCTTGCTGCGCGAGCACTTTCGCATCATCCCGAACGATTTGATCAACGCCGCTTTCCTGGACGGCGCCAACACCCTGGATGTGCTGGTGCACGTGGTGATTCCGTCCAGCCGTCCGGTCCTGGCCGCCCTGACGCTGATCACCGTGGTCTCTCAGTGGAACAACTTCATGTGGCCGCTGGTGATCACCAGCGGCCACAAGTGGCGGGTGTTGACGGTGGCCACGGCCGACCTGCAGTCCCGGTTCAACGCCCAGTGGACGCTGGTGATGGCGGCCACGACGGTCGCAATCGTTCCGCTGATCGTGCTGTTCGTCGCGGCTCAGCGGCATATCGTCTCGTCGATCCTCGTCTCGGGGCTCAAATGACGCGTCATTGCACCGATATTGCCGTCAGGGCTGTCGTCCTGGCGGCAGGCTCAACGGCCGATCCACGACCGTCACGGCCATCTGGACGCAAACCATGACGCGACCCCGCTTTTCCACATTGGTCGCCGCCGCGCTCACGTCGATCGCGGCGCTTCTCGGGGTTACGGCGGTGGTGCTGGACCGTGCCGGCGAACCGGCCGCCGGCAGGATCATCGTCACCGTCCGGCTGTGGGCCGAGCCGATCGCATCGGCCTATCAGCGCTCGTTCGAAGCGTTCACCCGCACATATCCCGGCATCGAAGTCCGCACGAATCTCGTGTCGTATTCGAACTACTTCGACACCCTGCGCACCGACGTGGCCGGGGGCAGCGGCGACGACATCTTCTGGCTGTCCAACGCCCACCTCGCCGCCTATGCCGACAGCGGCCGGTTGATGAAGATCGACCCAGCCCTCGATCCGGGCGACTGGGAGCCGTCGGTGGTCGACCAGTTCACCCGTAACGGTGTGCTGTGGGCAGTGCCGCAGCTGACCGACGCCGGAGTCGCGGTGTTCTACAACGCCGACCTGCTGGCGGCGGCCGGTGTCGAGGCGGCCGAGCTGGACCGGGTGCGCTGGAGTCCCGGCCCCGACGACACATTGCGCCCACTATTGGCCCGGCTCACCGTCGACGCCGACGGACATGTCGCCGGCACAACGGGTTTCGAGGCCCGACGGGTCCGCCAGTGGGGCTACAACGCCGCCAACGACCCGCAGGGCATTTACCTGAACTACATCGGCTCGGCCGGCGGGGTATTCCAGCGCGGCAACGAGTTCGCCTTCGACAATCCGCCCGCCATCGAGGCTTTCCGTTATCTGGTCGGCCTGATCAACGACGACCACGTCGCGCCGCCCGCCTCCGACACCAACGACAACGGTGATTTCTCCCGCAACCAGTTCCTGGCCGGCCGCATGGCGCTGTTTCAGTCCGGCACCTACAGCCTGGCGCCGGTCGCTCGCGACGCCACCTTCCGCTGGGGTGTCGCGATGCTGCCGATCGGGCCGGTGGGTCGGGTGAGCGTCACAAACGGCATTGCCGCGGCCGGTAATTCGGCCACCAAGCATCCCGACGCGGTGCGCCGGGTACTGGCCTGGATGGGCAGCAGCGACGGCAACACCTACCTGGGCCGCGAAGGAGCGGCCATCCCGGCGGTGCTGTCGGCCCAGCCGGTTTACTTCGCCTACTGGAAAGCCAAGGGGGTCGACGTCACCCCGTTTTTCGCGGTGCTGAACGGACCGCGAATCCCGGCCCCCGGTGGTTCCGGATTCGCTGCCGGCAACGACGCCCTCAAGCCCTATTTCGACGAAATGTTCCTTGGCCGCGGCGATGTAGCGACAATCCTGAGGCAGGCGCAGGCCGCGGCCAACGCCGCCGCACAGCGCTGACAGCCGGACATGCGGGGATGTCTCGTTTTGCCCATCTGGTGGCGACAAATTCGTTGCACCCCAGGGCTCCTCGCTCAAAGCGGTCGTGGGGCTGCGCTCCGGTGTTGGGAGATGGAAATCCCGTGCTGGCGCGGTTGGGTCGGTCGCTGACGGCGCCCGCTGCGCGCTGACGGCGTCGAGTGTGCGCTTGCGGCGTCGACTGTGCGCTGACGGCGTCGACTGTGCGCTGACGGCGTCGAGTGTGCCGTCAGGGCGGCCGATCGCGGCGGTTCCCGCCCTCCATACACGGTCAAAGCCGTCACTGCACACTCGATGCGGCGGTATGGCAGCCGACTCGGCGAACACGGGAGACATCCCCCAAACGCCCGCCATCTCAAGAGGTTTGAGCGAAGGTGGGGTATCGGCATGTCACCATGAACCTCCGAGTGAGCCGGGCAAATCGGCGCACCGACTCGACTTGGGGTCCACGTTAACGACGTGATCGCTTGGTCCAGGACCACGCACAGCGTAGATCAGCACCGTCCTAGCCGGGCAGCACCAACACCGGTACCGGGCTGTGACGGATGATCTTGCCGCTGCGGGAACCGAGAAAGACTCGGGCGATATCGCCGCGCGGTGAGGTGCCCAATGCCAATATCTCACCGTCCTGCCAGTCGGTGTGCTCCAGCGCGTGTTGCCATCCATTTCCGGTAATCACTTGCAGTACAACATCTTTGCCGACTACTCCGTCGGTCTTGAGCCTTTCCAGCATTCCTTGGGCCTGCGCCGCCCATGCCTCCAGCACCCATGACTCGGCGTGCAGGCCCACCTCGGGTGGATACATCGTCCGGCCGCGGACCGCAAAGGTGATCACCCGCAACGGCACGCCGTAGCGCCGGGCCAGCTCCGAGCACCGCTGCACCACCTCGATCGAGTCCGGCGCCGCAGAATACCCACAGGTGAGCCTGGTCAGCCGGCCGGTCTGGGAGTCGTACTGGCGAGGGCTGATCGCCACCGGCACCGGTGACGAATGCAGCAGCCAATCGGCGGTCGAGCCGATCAATACCCGCGCCCGTCGCCCACTCGGGAATGAGCCCAGCACCAGCATCTCGGCGTCGACTTCCTCGATCACCTCGATCAATCCGCCCGACACCGACCGGTGTTCGCGATGCAGATAGCTGACCTCGACCCCGTCGGCCACGGCGCGAACGTAACGCTGCGCCTCCGTCGCCGAGTCGGTGGCCAGCTCATCGGCCCACTGCGCATAATCCGGTTGCGACAGCGATGCCGGCAGCCACGGCTTCGGCACGATAGTCGCCACCGTCAGCGACGTGTTCAGCGTCCGCGCCAACCGGACGCCCAGCTGCAGGGCCGACACACCAACCCGGCCGGCCAGATACCCCACGACGACGCTCACAGCTCCTCCGCAGGTGGATCCGCAAGCAGCGCAGGGTTGTTGAGCGCGCTGTGGTGGCGCCCCCAGAAGAGGTAGAACAGCAGCGCCGCCGCCACCCAGGCGGTGAACGCAATCCAGGTGTACCAGTGCAGGCTGTAGAGCAGGTAGCCGCAGGCCAGCACCGACAGGACCGGTGTCACCGGGTAACCGGGGACCCAAAACCCCCGCGGCAGCTCGGGTGCACGCACGCGCAGGATGATCACCCCGACCGACACCACGATGAACGCGGTGAGCGTACCGATGGACACCATGTCCGCCAAGCGGTCCAGCGGTACCACAGCGGCCAGGATCGACGCGGCGACCGCGACGATCACGGTGTTGCTCACCGGAGTCTGGGTGCGCGGATTCACCGCGGCGAACCGTGCCGGCAGCAGCCCGTCCCGTCCCATCGCGAACAGGATGCGGGTCTGGCCGTACAACGTGACCAGCGTGACGGTGAAAATCGAGATCACCGCGCCGGCGGCCAGAATGGTGCTGGCCCAGGTGCCGTGGGTGACATTGTCCATAATCGTGGCCAGCCCGGCCTGTTCCTGGCCTGCGAAAAGCTGCCATGGCTGGGTGCCCAACGCGGCAAATGCGACAAGCACGTAGACGCCGGTGACGACAGCCAGCGCCGCCATCAATGCCCGCGGCACACTGTGCTGCGGGTTGTTCACTTCCTCACCGGCGGTGGACACAGCGTCCAGGCCGATGAACGAGAAAAAGATGGTGCCGGCCGCCGCGCCGATTCCGGCAACACCGAACGGGGCGAAGTGCCTGAAGTGATCGGTGCTGCAGGCCGTCAACGCAAGGACCACGAACATGCCCAGCACACCCAGCTTGATCAGCACCATGACCGCGTTGACCTTCGCCGACTCACTGGCACCACGGATCAGCAGCAACGCGCACAGCCCGATGAGGATGACAGCCGGAAGGTTCACGTATCCGTGTGGTTCGCCGGGTTGCGGATCCCACGGCGCCACCGACAACGCGCTGGGCAAATGGAATCCAAACACGTTGTGCAGCAGCTTGTTGACGTAACCGCTCCAGCCGACCGCGACAGCGGCGGTGGCCACGCCGTATTCCAGCAGCAGGCAGGCTGCCACGCAGATTGCCACCCCCTCGCCCAGGGTGGCGTAGGCATACGAATACGACGAACCCGAAACCGGTACCGCCGACGCCAATTCGGCGTAGCAGATGGCCGCAAGTCCGGCGGCGATACCGGCGATGACGAACGAGACGATCACGCCCGGGCCTGCCTGAGGCACTGCCTCGGACAGCACGAAGAAGATCCCGGTGCCGATCGTCGATCCGACCCCGAACATGGTCAGCTGAAAGGTGCCGATGCTGCGCTTGAGGCCTCCGTCGACCCCCGCAGCGACCGCGGCACCGACCACCGGGCGGCGCCGCAGCATCTGCTCTCTCAGACTGGCCGAAGTTGCCGGCAAGTGCCCTCCTGGTGCTGGACCAGGCTGATTATGAACCCGGCGTGCCGCACTCCGGCAGCGAACCGCTGAATGGCCGGGCCGATCGGCGTCGAACCGCCGCTCAGGTGACCCGCAGCAGCGTCTCGATCGCCACCGCTGCGCCGCCGGTGACGGCGGTGATCATCAGGGCCGTCCAGTCGGTGAGTTTGGGTCGCGCCGGGTACGCCGACAGCTGCCCGGTGCCGCCACGGGCGGTGATGGCATCGCCCATCTCGTCTGCGCGTCGCAACGTCACGGTGATGGCAGCCGCGAGTAGGTCGATCACTTCGGTAGTGCGCCGCTGCCGCCGGGCCTTGCGACTGCGCGGTATCCGTTTGGGCCGCAGCCGGCGGGCGGCGTAGAGCACCTGGAATTCGTCGATCAGCATCGGGAAAGCGCGCAGCGCCAGCGCCAGGGTGACCGCCCACTCGTCGACCGGGATCCGCAGCAGTCGCAGCGGCCGGCCCAAACTCGCCAGCGCAGGCCCGATTTCGGCGACGTTGGTGGTCCAGGAAACCATCGCACCCAACGCCAGCAGCACGATCGACAGCGCGGTGATCCGCAGGAAGTTCAACGCTCCACCCAGTTCGAGCTCCACTCCGGCCACCGCGATCGACGGGGCGCCGCCGGCCAGCGCGGCCGTAATGCCGCCGATCGCCAGTACCACCCATAACCAGCGAGGTACCGACGGCACCGCACCGCGCGGGATGTGCGCGAGCCTGGCCGCCGTGAGCACCAGCGCCGCCATCAGCCCGATCGTCACCCAGCCCGGATAGAACGTCAGCAGCACGGAAATGCCAAAGACCACCAGCAGTTTCGTGCCGGCCCATAAGTCGTGGATGACCGAGGTGCCCGGTACCGGAACCAGCAGGACAACCGGTCGGGTGGGGCGACGGGCGCCGCGTCCGTCGGCGTCGGAGGCGGCGGTTGCCGACAGCGTCATGACATGCTCCCCGTCCCGCCCGCGGCGCTCGTCGACGCCGGTTCCATGGCGCCGTTGCGCAGATACAGGGTTCGGGGGCAAAGCTCTTCCATCCCGGCGAAGTCATGAGAAATGACCACCACCGTCAGACCCTGCTCGCGGCGCAGGTCTTCCAGCAGTCGCAGCAAACCGCGTTGGCTGGCGGCATCCAAACCCGCCAGCGGCTCGTCGAGAATCAACGCCCGAGGTGAACATGCCAGCAGCCCGGCCAGCACCACCCGGCGCATCTGGCCACCGCTGAGCTGATCGATACTGCGCCCGGCCAGCGTGGGATCCAGCCCGACGACACTGAGCGCCGCGGCCACCCGGTCGTGATCGCGGGGCGAAAAGCCCGCCGCGGAGGCGACTTCCAGGTCGACCCGGCTGCGCATCAGCTGCAGCCGGGCCGCCTGGAATGACAACGCCACCGCACCGACCTGCTCGTGGGTGGGCCGGCCATCGAGCAGGCAAACGCCGGTGGTGGGAACCGTCAGTCCAGCCATGATCCACGCCAGCGTGGACTTGCCAGAGCCGTTGCCGCCGTGGATCAGCACCCCGTCGCCCTGTTCCACGACGAAGCTGATATCCCGCAACGCGGTCTTGGCCCACGGTGTGCCCGTGGCGTATTCGTGTCCGACGCCGATCAGTTCGAGCGCCGGTTTGTGCCCCAGGCCACCCACCGCGACGGCCGGCGCCGGAACATCTGCCGTCTCGACCATGTCGGCGTTGTCGGGAGAGTCGCTGAGGTTGATCGTGCGGTCGGCCGAATCGGCCTCATTGTTGTAGTGCGTGATGTGTACCAGAGCAGTGCGGTGATGTTTCGTCAGGCCGGACAACACGCCCAGCAGCGCATCGCGGCCCTGCTGGTCCACCATCGTGGTGACCTCGTCGGCGATCAGCAGCGCCGGTTCTCTGGCCAACGCCGCCGCCAGCGCTAGCCGCTGCAACTCACCACCGGACAGGCTGCCGGTGTCACGTTCGGCCAGTCCGTCCAGGCCGACTTCGGTGAGCAACCGGGCGACGTCGATCCTGGTGCCCGGCGGCAGGCCCCACACCACGTCGTCGGCGACGCGGGTGCCCAGCACTTGGCTTTCCGGATGCTGCAAAACCACTGCCGTGCCGCGCAGCTTGCCCAGACCCACCGCGCCCGGACGCTCTACTGTGCCCGACGTCGGCTGCCGGCCCGCGAGTACCAGCATCAACGTGGTCTTGCCGGAACCATTGGCGCCGGTGATCGCCACGTGTTCACCGACCCGCACAGCCAGGCTGACCTGACGCAACGCGTCTTGGGCGGCACCGGGATAGCGGAACCGCACATTGTCCAATCGCACCGGAACCGGTCCTATCGGGTCCGTTGAATCACCGGCCGGAGCGTCCAGTTGGTGCACGTCGGGAATTCCGCGCATCCGCTCCAGCAGCCGCGACAGTGCCCACCAACCGATCAGCGACACGATCACGATCCCGAGCGTGAAGTAGCCCAGCAGCACCCACGGCCAGTACTGCAAACCGTCGGCGAAGTATCGCTGCAGGTCGGCGGCAGCGCCCTGCAGATGGATCCGGGTCATAAAAGACGCAAGACCCTCGACGTTTGCGGTCATCACATCGAAAATCAGGTGCCGCAGCCGGCTCAGAGCCGCCAGCATCGCGACCATCGCCGCGCCGAAGGCCAACCCGGCGATCAGTGACGACACAATGACCGTCGGCGTGCCCCGCCCCCGGCGTTTGACGATTCCGGTCAGCCCGCCGATGTAGGCGCTGTGGACCACGCCCATGAAGCCGCCCATTCCGGCGATCAGGAAGGCGATCACCCCGGCGGCAACTGTCGCGGCAATCAGCACGCGCAGCCGGAAGCGGTAGGCCAGCAGCCCGGTGGGCACGGTGCCCAGCAGCGCCAGTCCCGCGGCGAACGGAACGATGACCGAGATGATGGCGGTCACCGCGCACAGCGCGGCCATCACCGATGCCTGGGCCAGTTCCACCGGTTGCAGCCGCCCGCGTCGATGTCGCCGATGTCGCGAAGCAACGGGGGCCGGCACAGTCACCTCACCGATTCTGCCAGGTGAAGCCGCATGCGGCGGCAGCACACAGCCGCCCGTCGGATTGGCTTGCCAGCGCCCACGATTGGTGTCACATAGCAAAGCTATGCAACGATGGGGCCATGAGTTCATCCGCCGCCACCGACCAAGCCGGGGCAGTGGTGCCCCATCAGGGTCTCGGCGCCGATTTGCTGGGTGTGGTCGCGCGACTCAACCGGCTGGCGACCCAACGCATCCAGATGCCGTTGCCGTCGGCGCAGGCCCGGCTGCTGGCAACCATCGAAGCCAAGGGCGAAGCACGCATCGGCGACCTCGCCGCGGTCGATCACTGTTCCCAACCCACGATGACCACACAGGTACGACGCCTCGAAGAGGCCGGTCTGGTGACCCGGACGGTCGACCCCGGCGATGCCCGCGCGGTCCGCATTCGGATCACATCGGAAGGGCAGCGCACGCTGGCCGCCGTGCGGGCCGACCGTGCTGCCGCGATCGAACCGCAACTGGCCCGACTCGGACCGGCGGACCGGCAGGTGTTGGCTGAGGCCGTCGAGGTGCTGCGCCGGCTGCTCGACAACGCGGCGGCCACCCCGGGCCGCAACACATTGTGACCGTCGCGGTGCATCCTGGATAGATAGACCCGCCCGCCGGGTACTCAGTCAATATCGATCGTCGCTGCGGTGACGACATTCGGTGACGAAAGGTGGCGGCCGCATCTTGATACCGAACGCCCCGCCGTTGACCGTCTGGTTCGGATCGATGCGGTACGTCTTTGCCCCGGGCCGTGACGTGCTGGCGGGGTCCGGCGAGCACTGCGACATCCGCCTGCACCACCCCGGTCCTGGCGGCCGCCCCGCCCCGGATGTGGTGCTGCGGTTCCAGGGCACGCATTGGGTGGCCATGGACGGCAGCGGCAACGGCATTTTCGTCGACGGCACCCGGCTGTCGGCAGTCGACATCCGCGACGGCCAGACGATCGCCATCGGCGACCCCCGCCGGGGACCCCGGCTTACCTTCCAGCTCGCCGCGCCCGCGGGAGCGCCGACGGCATCGGCCGATCCGCCGCAGGCGCACCGGCCGACCCCGCCGCCTACCGGTCAGTGGCGCAAACCCGGGAAACCGACCGAGCAGGCCACGCAGCGGATGCCGGCCACGTCGATCACCCGCCCAGAACCCGCCCAGGCGGCGGCGCAGCGCATCGTCGCAGAGTCGGCGACCCAGCGAATCCCCGCGGCCCCGACGTTCGGCAGGGCTACCAAGCCCATCCGATTGACACCACAGGAAACGCCGCCCGCGCCGGAGGCCGGGCACCCGCCACCGGCTGACCAGCCCGCGCCGGCGGGTGAGCAGCCCGTGCAGGCGGCTGAGCAGCCCGGGGGACGCGGTCTGTTCGAGCGGATGACCGGTGCCACCCGGAAGCTGCTCGCGGCGGGACCCGACGCCGGATCCGCGGAGGAGGGGCCGACAACCAGCCGGCTGCCGCTGACACCCGGCGCGCGCACGGTCGGCGTGGCGGCATATCGATTGGGACTGACCGTCGACGGGCGCGAACTGCTTTCTGACATCTCGTTCACCGCACGGCCGGGAACGTTGATCGCGGTCGTCGGGCCGTCGGAAAACCGCACCACCGCCTTGATCGAGCTGCTTGCGGGCCTGCGGCCGCTCGGTTCGGGAGTGCTGACCGTGGACGGCCACGACGTGCAGGCCGAGCCCGACTGGACGAGATCGCGCATCGGGGCAGTGCCGCGCCACGATGCGGTACCCGGCTGCCTCACCGTCGGCAAGGCCCTGGGTTACGCCGCCGAGCTGCGGCTACCGCCCGATACCACTCCCGAGACCCGCGACCGGGTGGTGGACCATGTTCTCGACGAACTCGAACTGACGCCGCATCGCAACACCCGGGTGGCCAAACTTGCGCCCGAAATGCGCCGGTGCGCGTCGATGGCTGCCGAACTGGTCTCCCGGCCGTCGCTGCTGGTGGTCGACGAACCGAACGCCGGGCTGGATCCGGCGCAGGAAAGCCACGTCATGGCGATGCTGCGCCGACAGGCCGACCTCGGCTGCGTCGTCGCGGTGGCGACGACGTCGCTTGCTCACCTGAACTTGTGCGACCAGGTGTTGCTGCTCACCCCGGCCGGCACCTTGGCTTTCGCCGGGCCGCCGGTGCAGCTGGAACCGGCGATGGGCACCACCGACTGGTCCGAGGTTTTCGCGCAGGTCGACGCCGATCCCGGCGGTGCGCATCAGGCGTTCCTGAACCGCCAGCAGGCATCTGGATCACTACGGCCGGCACCGCCCGCGGTGGCGGCTCCCGGGCGGCCGCCCGCCGAGCTCACTGCCGACCAGCAGCTCGGGCTGGCGATTCGTCGTCAGGTCCGCCTGTTCGTCGCCAGGCGGGTGTCCTTGCTCTGCCTGTTGCTGCTGCCGTTTGTGTTGGGCGGCTTGACGCTGCTGATTCCCGGAGATTCCGGGTTCGACCGCGCTGGCCGGTCGGCGCCCAACCCGCACGAGGCGACCGAAATCCTGGCCGCGATGAACCTCGCCGCGGTGCTGATGGGCATCCTGTTGACGATTGGCGATCTCGTCGGCGAGCGGCAGATCTTGCGGCGCGAGCAGTCTGTCGGGTTGTCGACGCCGGCCTACCTTGTCGCCAAGCTCACGGTGTTCGGCCTGGTCGCGGCGATCCAGGCCGCCATCCTCACCGCCATCGTCGTCGCCGGCAAAGGTCCGCCCGTCCATGAGGCGGTGCTACTGCGCAATGCCACTGTGGAGCTCTACGTGAGCGTGGCAGCCACGGCCGTCGTCTCGATGATCGTCGGCCTGGCGCTGTCCACGCTGGGCAGGTCGAAGCGGGAGGTGCTGCCGCTGGCGGTGCCGGTGATCCTGGCGTCCGCGCTCTTCGGCGGCGGGCTGCTGCCCCTGGTGGGCACCTGGGGTTTCGACCAGGTCGCCTGGCTGATTCCGGCCCACTGGGGCTTCGCCGCAGCGGCCTCCACCGTTGATCTGCGGCGGGTCGACCCGCTGGCGGCCCATAACGGGGTGTGGACGCACTACACCGGCTGGTGGGCCTTCGACATGGCCATGCTGGCCATCATGGGTGCGTTGTGGGCCGGTTTCGTGTTGTTCCGGCTACGTCCGCCCGGTCACGGCATGACCGCCCGATCGTGACGTCGCGGGCCGCTCACAGCACGGCCGCGATCAGCAATCCCACCAGATAGGTGGCTGCCACGGCGGCGGCGCCGAAGATCAGTTGCCGCGACGCCGCCCACCACACCGCTTTGCCGGTGAACCGGGAGGTCAGGCCGCCGGCGACCAGCAGCCCGGCCCCGCCACATGCCAGCCCGGCAACCAACGACCCGAAGCCGAGCAGGTAGGGGATCAGCGGCAGCAGCGCCCCGATGGCGAACATCGCGAACGACGACCCGGCTGCCACCCGCGCCGACGGCTTGGCGGCCGGATCGACGCCGATCTCGCGCACCAGGTGAAAGTTGACCGCTTGGTTCTCGTCGCGGTGAATTTCGTCGGTGGCGATCTCCGCGGTTTCCGCGCTCATACCCAGCTCCCGCAACATCGCAACCAATTCGGCCCGTTCGTCGTGCGGACGCGAGCGCAGGGCCCGACGCTCGAGATGGACTTCGGAGTCGATCTGCTCGTTGGCCGTGGTCACCGACGTGTATTCGCCCAAAGCCATGGAGAACGCGCCGGCCAGCAGCCCGGCGATACCGCTGACGATGGTGGCGTGGACACTTTCGGCCGCGGCCACACCGGCGATCAGGCTGGTGTTGCTGACCAGGCCGTCCATCGCGCCGAAGGCCGCCGCCCGCAACCAGCCGCCGCTGACGTCGGAGTGCGAGTGCCCGACGTCGAAGGCCGGTTCGCCGGATTGACCCGATTCGCCCGGCCGTGACCCGGGTTCAGGATTCGCCATGGCGCTATCTAAACCCACAGGGGCGAAACGACATATGTGCCTTCCGTATTCGGACACCGATGTCGTCTGTTGGCCCACACTGTGGTTGACGGGGTTACGGTTCGGGTATGGCGCCGGACATGACCAACACTGCCGACACTGCCGAACATCTGCGCAACGCCCTCGACGGGCGCTTCCGCGACGTGAAAAACGACATGCGCAAGAAGCTGAACCTGGAGATCTTCCGCCCGCACTACACACCCAACACCGTCATCGCCCGCGCCAAGGTGGCCGAGCAGATGCAGTTGTTGGCCGCCGCGGGCGCCGCCGAAGACAGCTTTCGCAAGGAGCATGGCGGCACCGGCAACGTGGGCGCGGCGATCACGATGATCGAGATGCTGGCCATGTCGGATCTGTCCCTGATGGTCAAGGCCGGAGTGCAGTGGGGCCTGTTCGGCGGTGCCGTCGAGAACCTGGGCACCCAGCGCCATCACGAGGAGTACGTGCCCAAGATCATCAACCTCGGCATCCGCGGCTGCTTCGCGATGACCGAGACCGGGCACGGCAGCGACGTGCAGTCGTTGGAGACCACCGCCACCTACGACGCCGAGACCGAAGAGTTCGTCATCGACTCCCCCACCCCGACGGCGCGCAAGGACTACATCGGCGGGGCGGCCGAAACCGCGCGCCTGGCAGCGGTTTTCGCGCAACTGATCACCACCGGAAACGGCGAGCAGGTCAACCACGGGGTGCACTGCTTCCTGGTCCCGATCCGTGACGACGAGGGCAACGACCTGCCGGGCGTGACGACGTCGGACTGCCTCTACAAAGGTGGCCTGCCCGGCGTCGACAACGGCCGAATCATGTTCGATCACGTCCGTATTCCGCGGGTGAATCTGCTGAACAAGTACGGCGACGTCGCACCGGACGGCACCTACAGCTCGCCGATCGAAAACGCCAGCCGCCGTTTCTTCACCATGATCGGCACGCTGATCCGCGGCCGGGTGACGGTCGGCGGCAGCGCGGCCGCGGCGGCACGCGTCGCGTTGGATATAGCCACCCGATATGCGTTGCAGCGCAGGCAATTCGGCGCACCCGACGACGACAACAACGAAGTTCTGATCATGGACTACCTGGTCCACCAGCGGCGGTTGTTCCCACTGATCGCGCGGTCGTATGCGCTGCAGTTCGCCCAGAACGAGCTGGTGTCCAGGTGCCATGACATGCAAACCGCAGACGACCCGGACGCCGAGGAGCAGCGTGAGCTGGAAGCCCGGGCCGCGGGGTTGAAGGCCGCCAACACCTGGCACGCCAGCCGCGCCATCCAGGAGGCCCGGGAGGCCTGCGGCGGAGCCGGTTACATGGCCGAGAACCGGCTGATCGCACTGCGTGCGGACACCGACGTGTTCACCACGTTCGAGGGTGACAACCACGTGCTGACCCAGCTGGTCGCCAAGGAGCTGCTGACCGCCTACGCCGACGACATCCGCAGCATGAGCCCGGTGGAATGGGTGCGCTTCGCCGCCAACACCGTCGGTCAGCGGGTGCTGAAACGCACCGCGGCCGAGACCATCATTCAGACGGTCGTGGACGCCCGCCAGGACAACGAGGAAGAGGGCAGCCTGTTCAACCGCGGCACCCAGGTCAAGATGTTCGAGGACCGTGAGGAGTATCTGCTGTCCTCGGTGGCGCGGCGGCTGCAGAGCAAATCCAACGAGATGTCGGCGTTCGACGCCTTCAACGCGGTTCAGGATCACGTGCTGCACGCCGCGCAGGCACACATCGACCGGGTGGTGCTGGAGGCATTCGTCGCCGGGATCGAATCCTGCCCGGACCGCGAGGCCCGCGAAGTGCTCGAGGCGGTGTGCGACTTGTACGCCTTGTCGGTGATCGAGGACGACAAGGCCTGGTACATCGAACACCGGTTCCTGTCGACGGAACGAGCCAAGGCGGTCACCCGCGGCATCAACGACCGGTGCCGGGTGCTACGCCCCCACGCCAAGACGTTGGTGGACGGCTTCGGGATCCCCGAACCGTTGCGCTACGCCGAGATGTTGCATCCGGAGAACCTGCCCGACTAGCTCAGCGACCCATCAGCTCGACGGCGGCCGGCTGCGCCACGAGCTCGACGGCGGCCGGCTGCAGAGCCGGAATGTACCCCACCGGCCGGCGAACGTAGACCTTCCACGTCAGGGCGGCCGCACCGGCGTAGAACGCCATGAAGATCCAGAACGCGTCGGTCGCGGCCCCGGTGGCCACGTAGGACTCGCGCAGCGCCAGGTTGATTCCGACCCCTCCGAACGCACCCAAGGACGCCACCAGCCCGATGGCCACCCCGGAGATCAGCCTCGACCAGTCCCGGCGCTCGGCTTCGCCGAGATCCGAGCCGAGATGCAGCTCGCGGCTGCATGCCTCGAAAATCGTCGGAATCATCTTGTACACGGACCCGTTGCCCAACCCGGACAGGATGAACAACGCAATGAAGCAGACGAAGTAGCCGGCCATGCTGGCTCCCCGCATGGGGCCGCTGTGCCGGTCTTCCAGGCTGCCGGCGCCGATCAGCAGCCCGGCAACCAGCGTCATAGCGACAAAGACCACCAGGGTGAGACGGCTGCCGCCGAGCCGGTCGGCCAGCCGGCCGCCGTAGACGCGGGCCAGCGCGGCCAGCAGCGGTCCCAGGAAAGCCAATTCGGCGGCGTGCAACGCCGCCTGCGCGGTGCTTTGACCGGCTGCCACGAAGTTGGTCTGCAGCACCTGCCCGAATGCGAACGAAAACCCGATGAACGAGCCGAAGGTGCCGAGGTAGAGCAGTGCCAGCAGCCAGGTGTCGCGAATGGCAAGGACAGCGGAGATGATCGGGCGCAGCCGGTTGGCCTTCACCCGGTGTTGCTCGACGTTGTTCATGAACAGCGCCACACCGATGGCCCCGCCGGCCAGCAGCACCGCGTAGAGCCCACACACCAGGTACGGCTTTCCGTCCCCGAACACGGCGATGATCAGCAGCCCGACCAACTGGATGGTCGGCACCCCGAGATTTCCCACGCCGCCGGCAATGCCGAGCGCCGAGCCTTTCAGCCGATGCGGGTAAAACGCGTTGGCGTTGCTCATCGACGCCGCGAAGTTACCGCCGCCCAGCCCGGTCAGCGCCGCGCACACCAGATACGGCCACAACGGCAGCCCCGGATGAGTCAACAGCACCAGCGTGCCGATGGTGGGGACCAGCAGCGCGGTCACCGAGAAAATCGCCCAGTTGCGGCCGCCGAAGATCGTCGTGGCCAGCGAGTACGGCAGCCGCGTACACGCCCCGACCAGGGTTGCGACGGTGTCGAGCATGAATTTGTCGCCGGCGGAAAAACCGTAGACGCTCTGGGGCATGAACAACACCAGTACCGGCCACAGCGTCCACACGGAGTAGCCCAGATGCACGGTGACCACCGACCAGAACAGATTGCGCCGGGCAATGACCTTGTTGCCGGCTTCCCATGCCGCGACATCCTCGGCGTCCCAATGCGAAATATGCCGCGAGCCAGTCCTGCGCCTTGCTGAAGTATCCGAATTGTGCTGAGCGTGGCCGGAATTGCTCAGCGGCTCCTCACGTTGCAGCAGCATCTGCTGTTCCATCACTCTCCTTAGCCCCGGCCACGTTGCTTCCCGCCGGGAAACAACCACGAACTCCCAGAGTGCCAAACTTGCAGTCGCGCGGCACGTTGTGGGCAGCCTGAATCTGCTGAAGAACAGCTGAACAAGTCCTGTAGGCGCCTACCGTGACCGGTTGGCTACGTCGGCGTAACCAACTGTGGGCCAATGCTATTGGTCGCTATTGGTCGCTATTGGGTCGCTATTGGGTCGCTATTGGGTCGCTACAGGCCGCTACGGGTGCGGTATCGGGCCCAGTGCCTTCAGCTTGCCGTCGAGACCTATCTGAAATCGAACCGTGCCCATACCGCTGGGACAGCATTCGGGATCACCGCCGACTCGCCACCGGTACTGGACCGTCACGGTGTCATCACCAGGAGGCAGCACCGTGATGTAGGGCTTCGGATCGGGGGTCGGCGACCCCAACGGGGTGTTGCGGTCGAAGAACAGCAATTGTTGCGGAGTCGACTCCGAGGCGATGGTAGGGATGATCTGCACCCAGTACAGCCGGCATTTCCTGGTGTGTCCCCGCGCGATTTCCACCCAGCTGGAGCCAGGCACCTCGATCGGAACAGCGGCTATGGACTGTCGCACCGTCTCGGCTGCCGGGCCGTCGGACTGCTTGCAGGTATCCGGCGGCGGAGGCGGCGGTGTCGGCGATTTCCCGGCGCAACCCGCAGCCCCGGCAATTCCGGCGATCCCGAGCATCACACCCAGGCACAGACGAATCAGAGTCGGCCGCCTACGCACCACCTGGCGAGCTTAGCGAAATCTGTGCAGTACCAGGTAAATCTCTGTAGGCGAACCTCTTGGGATCTCCTCAGATCCCGTCCGGGACGAACGCCGAGAGCTGGGCGAAAACTGTGAATCTTCCCCACGTTTCGTCACAACTGCGGGTGTGGCGGCGCGAGGGGCGTCACCGCAGGTCAGTCGCGGGTAATCTGGCCTCGAGAACACCGGTCGATGACGACCTGGGATGAGCGGGTCGGCCTGAGGGCCCGATCGACGGGCTCACCGGTTTCCAGCAACGCACCGGCACGTTTAACCCGGTGCGAGAAGACCGTAAAACGGCCGAAACGTCGCACATCCCGTACCGAAACATCCCTGTCGCAGGATTTGGCGAATACCCCGTTGCACAGCGGTGTGTAAGCAGCGGCTGTGAGAAAGGAAGTAGGCGTGTCCAGGGAACTCATGGCGCCCGGTAAGGACGCCGTGGAGACTATGTGCGCCTATTGCGGCGTGGGCTGCGGCATTGTGCTGCAGGTCACAACGGACGCGGAAACCGGAAAGCGCCACATTGCCAAGTCAATTGGCCGCACCTCCCATCCGGCCAACTTTGGGCGGTTGTGCACCAAGGGGGCCACGACGGCAGACCTGCTCGCCGCGCCGGGACGGCTGGAGTCGGCATGCCTGCGCAATGACCGTGGAGAGCCCCTCGAGCCGGTCGGCATCGACGACGCCATCACCCAATGCGCCAAGCGGTTACGCGACATCATCGACGAGCACGGCCCCGACGCCGTCGCGGTGTACGTATCGGGACAGATGTCGATCGAGGCCCAGTACCTGGCCAACAAGCTGACCAAAGGGTTCATCGGCACCAACCAGATCGAGGCCAATTCGCGGCTGTGCATGGCGGGGGCCAGTTCGGGATACAATCTGTCGTTGGGCGCCGACGGACCGCCCGGCTCGTATCAGGACTTCGATCAGGCCGATCTGTTTCTGGTCATCGGCGCCAACATGGCCGACTGCCACCCAATCCTGTTCCTGCGGATGATGGAACGCGTCCAGGCCGGCGCCAAATTGATCGTCGTCGACCCGCGCCGCACCGCGACCGCCGACAAGGCGGACCTGTTCCTGCAGATCGCTCCCGGCACCGACCTGGCGCTGCTCAACGGCTTACTGCAGCTGATCGTCGAAAACGGCCACACGGACCCGCATTTCATCGCCGAGTTCACCGAGGGCTGGGAGGTGATGCCGAGCTTTCTCGAGCAGTTCCCACCCGACAAGGTCAGCGAAATCACCGGTCTTCCTGTCGAAGACATCCGCACCGCAGCGCGCTGGATCGGCGAAGCCACCAACTGGATGAGCTGCTGGACAATGGGACTCAACCAGAGCACCCACGGCACCTGGAACACCAACGCGCTGTGCAACCTGCATCTGGCCACCGGCGCCATCTGCAAGCCGGGCAACGGCCCCTTCTCCCTCACCGGGCAGCCCAACGCCATGGGTGGACGCGAAATGGGTTATATGGGGCCGGGTCTGCCGGGACAGCGCTCGGTGCTCTCGGCCGCCGACCGCGAATTCGTGGAGCAGCAATGGGGCATTGCCCACGGGTCGCTGCGCACCGAAGTCAGCGCCGGTGTGGTCGATATGTTCTCCCGGATGGCCGCCGGCGACATCAAGGCATGCTGGATCATGTGCACCAATCCCGTAGCCACCGTGGCTAATCGGAAGACTGTGCTGGCCGGGCTGGAGAAGGCCGAATTGGTGATCAGCCAGGATGCGTTCGCCGAGACCGAGACCAACGAGTACGCGACCGTGTTGCTGCCCGCGGCCCTGTGGGCCGAGTCCGAGGGGGTGATGGTCAATTCCGAGCGGACCCTGACGTTGTTCCAGAAGGCCGTCGAGCCGGTCGGGCAGGCACTGCCGGACTGGCAGATCATCGCCCGGATCGCTTGCGAGATGGGCTATTCGGAGTCGTTCAGCTACCAATCCGCCGCGGAGGTGTTCGAAGAGATCAAGCGGTTCTCGAACCCGGCGACCGGATACGACCTGCGCGGGGTCAGCTACGACAGGTTGCGGCAGACACCGTTGCAGTGGCCCTGCCCACCCGAAAGCGATGGCCGCAGCCCGATCCGCTACCGCAACGACGGGGTCAGCCAGACCCTGTTGGTTCGCGACGACGGGACGGTGCCGCGGTTGGCGTTCCCGACCGCCAGTGGGCGTGCGGTGTTCTTCGCCCGTCCCCATCTGCTGCCCGAGGAGATGCCCGACGGTGACTACCCGTTCCTGCTCAACACCGGGCGCCTGCCGCACCAGTGGCACACACTGACCAAGACCGGAAAGGTGGCCAAACTCAACAAACTCAACCCGGGACCGTTTGTCGAGATCCATCCCGATGACGCCGCACAACTGCACGTCTGCGACGGCGACGACGTCGAGATAGCGTCACGTCGCGGTCGCGCGGTGTTGCCCGCCCTGGTCACCGACCGGGTGCGGCCCGGCAACTGTTTTGCTCCCTTCCACTGGAACGACGTCTTCGGCGAGTACCTCTCGATCAATGCGGTCACCAACGACGCCGTCGACCCGATATCACGGCAACCGGAATACAAGGCGTGTGCGGTCACCTTGACCAAAGTCGCCCAAACCGCGGCGTGGCCACGTTCGGCAGACGAACCCAGCGGGGCCGACGCACCCGAACCGGAGTTGCTCACCGACACCCCGCGCCTCGCTGTGGCCGACATCGACGCGCTCGCCGAATTCCTCGGAGTGGCAACCGAACCGATGCCCCAGTTCGGTCCGTTCGCTCGTTCCTACCTTGCCGGTTTGCTGGCGGGGCTGCGCACCGAAACCGGTCGGCGCATGGCCGGGGTGCCCACCGTGCCGGTCAGCGCTCCCTTCGACACGCCCACCCGGCTGTGGCTGACCGGCCTACTCGCGGGAATGTTCGCGCGCGCCGAGATGCCGCAACCGGTGCCGGTCATGCGGCCCCACGGTGCCGACGGCGACCGCCAAAAGCCCACTGCGGCAACCGCCCCGATCGTGGTGTTGTGGGCGTCGCAAACCGGGACGGCCGAAGAACTCGCCGCTGACGTCGCGGCGCAACTGCGTGCGGCCCGGCTGCCGGTCGCATTGCACGGCATGGACGAGTTCCCGGTGTCGCAGCTGCCGACGGCTCAGCAGCTGCTGCTGATCACCAGCACCACCGGGGACGGCGAGCCACCGGACAACGGCGCAGCTTTCTGGCGGGCGCTGTCGGCTGAAACCGCGCCGCAGCTGGCCGGCACCCGCTACGCCGTCCTGGCGCTGGGCGATTCCAACTATGGCAACTTCTGCGGTCACGGGCGGGCGCTGGACCAGCGCCTGGCCGAACTGGGAGCGGCCCGCATCATCGACCGCGTCGACTGCGAACCCGACTACGAGGATCCTGCCGCCGACTGGCTGAGCCGGGTTCTGCACGAGCTGCGCGGCACGGTGTCGACCACGGCCACAACGCTTCAGGCGTCGCCGACGGCTACCCCAACACCACGGGCGTTCACGAAAAAGAACCCATTGATCACCAACGTGGTCCGCAACACCACGCTCAGTAAACCGCGTTCAGGAAAAAACGTGCGGCAGTTGGTTTTTCACGCACCCGAGCAAGCGGTCAGCTACGAAGCCGGCGACGCGCTGGGGGTGTGGCCCCGCAACGACAGCCGGCTGGTCGACGAATGGCTGACGGTGACCGGACTGAATGGCCACACCGAAGTCGATGTCGCCAATCACGGGTCGATGTCGCTGCGTGCGGCATTGACCGATCGGCTCGAGATCGCGCACATCAGCCCCGCCCTGCTGCGCTTCGTCCAGCAGCGCACCGCGGACTGCGACGTTGCCGGCCAGCTCGCCGACCTGATGCGCCCGGAAAACAAAGCCGCGCTTGCCGATTGGTCCTGGGGCCGGCAGTCAGTCGACCTGCTGGCTCAGGCGCCGGTCACCGCAACCGCCGACGAGTGGCTAGCTGTACTCAAACCGCTTCAGCCGCGGCTGTATTCGATATCGTCCAGCCCCAAACAGCATCCGGGGGAAGTGCATCTGACCGTGTCGCCGGTCCGGTACAACTTCCAGGGCGTGCCGCGGCGCGGGGTGTGCTCGACCTATCTGGCCGACCGCTCCCCTAGCGACGAGATCGCGGTCTATGTAAAGAAATCCAGCAGTTTCCGGCCCCCCAGTGACCCGCACACACCCATGATCATGATCGGTCCGGGAACCGGTATCGCGCCCTTCCGGGCTTTCCTGCAGGAGCGGCGCGCGCTCGGCCACACCGGGCCGAACTGGCTGTTCTTCGGCGAGCAGCACGCCGCCACAGACTTCTACTACCGTGAGGAAATCCAGGCGATGCACGCCGACGGCTTCCTCACCGAACTCGACCTGGCATTCTCGCGCGATCAGCACGAGAAGGTCTACGTGCAGCACCTGATGCGCCGGCGCGGAGCGCAGCTGTGGCGATGGCTGCAGGACGGCGCGCAACTGTACGTGTGCGGCAACGCCGACCCGATGGCTAAAGATGTCGACCGCACGCTGTGTGACATCGCCGCCGAGCACGGACACCTCGAGCCCGAAGCGGCCAACGCCTACGTGCAGTCGCTGAGCGCGGCCAAGCGCTACCACCGCGACGTCTACTGACCCGATCTGTTCCTCTTGGGGCTCTTCACGGTGCGCTCACGTCCCCGGCGTTACCGTGACTTGACGCATCAGGTCACGGACGGAGATGGTGATGAGCGATGCCCGCGTGCCCCGGTTTCCGGCCGCACTGTCCACGCCGAGCCTCAATCGCGGGGTCGGCTTCACCCACGAGCAGCGGCGACAGCTTGGGCTCGTCGGTCGCCTTCCGTCCGCGGTACTCGCCCTGGACCAGCAGGCCGACCGGGTGTGGCATCAATTGCAGAGCCTGGCCACCGATCTGGGCCGTAACCTGCTGCTGGAACAGCTGCATTACCGCCACGAACTGCTCTACTACAAGGTGCTGATCGACCATCTGCCCGAACTGATGCCGGTGGTGTACACGCCCACGGTCGGGGAAGCGATCCAACGGTTCTCGGATGAATACCGTGGGCAGCGCGGGCTGTTCCTCAGCATCGACGAACCCGACGATGTCGCGGCCGCATTCGAAACCCTGGGCCTCGGACCCGACGACGTCGACCTGATCGTGTGCACCGACGCCGAAGCCATCCTGGGCATCGGCGACTGGGGCGTCGGCGGCATCCAGATCGCGGTGGGCAAACTGGCGCTCTACACCGCCGGTGGCGGCATCGATCCCCGCCGCTGCCTGGCGGTGTCGCTCGACGTCGGCACCGACAACGAGCAACTGTTGCAGGACCCGTTCTACCTGGGCAACCGGCACGCCCGGCGCAGTGGCGCCGAATACGACGAGTTCATCAAGCGCTACATCGAGACCGCCCACCGGATGTTTCCGCGGGCGATGCTGCACTTCGAGGACTTCGGGCCGGCCAACGCGCGGATGATCCTGCAAACCTACGGTGCGCAGTACTGCGTGTTCAACGACGACGTGCAAGGCACCGGCGCGGTGGTGGTGGCCGCCATCGACGGGGGATCGCACGTCACCGGCGTCGGGGTCCGCGACCAGAAGGTGATCGTCTTCGGGGCCGGCACCGCGGGCATGGGTGTCGCCGACCAGATCCGGGACGCCATGGTGGCCGACGGCGCCACCGTCGAGCAGGCGACGTCGCAGATCTGGGCCATCGACAAGCAGGGGCTGCTGTTCGACGACATGGAGGGTCTGCGGGAATTCCAGCTGCCGTATGCGAAAAACCGAAACCGGCTGGGCGTCCAGCCCGCGGCACGGATCGGCCTGGTCGACGCGATCAAGCTGGCCTCCCCGACCGTGTTGCTCGGCGCCTCGACGGTCTCCGGCGCGTTCTCCCAGGAGGTCGTCGAAGCGATGACGGCATCGTGCGAACGCCCGATGATCTTCCCGCTGTCCAATCCGACCTCGCGGATGGAGGCCATGCCGGCCGACGTCCTGACATGGTCGCACGGCAAGGCTCTGGTTGCCACCGGCACCCCGGTCGGGCCCGTGGAATCCGACGGCACCACCTATACCATCGGCCAGGCCAACAACGTGCTGGTTTTTCCGGGCATCGGTCTGGGCGTCATCGTGGCCGGAGCCCGGTTGCTGACTCAGGGTATGCTCCGCGCGGCGGCCAAAGCCCTTGCGCGCCGGGCTAATCCGACCCAGCCCGGGGATTCGCTGTTGCCCGACGTTCAGGACCTCCGCGGGATTTCGGCGACGGTCGCCGAGGCCGTCTATCACGCCGCAGTCGACGACGGCGTCGCCACCAAGGCCCATGACGACGTCGCACGAGCCATCGTCGAGACCATGTGGCTGCCGGTCTACGACTGAATGCGGACGTAATCCCGCTCAGCCGGCGTTCATGCCGCCCTCGGCGATACGGCGTACCGCGCTGACGAACACGTCGACCTCGTCGAAGGTGTTGTAGAAGGCGAACGACGGGCGAACCGTGGCCTCCAAGCCGTAGCGACGCAGAATCGGCTGGGCGCAGTGATGTCCGGCACGCACCGCGATGCCCTCGGCGTTGAGCGCCTTGCCGACCTCGAGCGGCTCATGGCCGGCCAGCACGAACGACAGCACACTGGCCTTCTCGGTCGCGGTGCCCACCAGGCGGACACCGGGCACATCGGCCAGCCGCGGGGTCGCGTACCGCAACAGCGCATGCTCGTAGGCGGCGATGCGCTCGACACCCACCCGCTCGACGTAACGCAACGCCTCGCCGAGACCCACCGCATCGGCGATGTTGCCGGTGCCGGCTTCGAACTTGCTCGGCGGCTCCTGATACAGCGAGCGCTCCATCGTGACGTCGGTGATCATGTTGCCGCCCCCCTGCCACGGCGGTGTCTCGGCGAGAACGTCCTCGCGCCCGTAGAGCACACCGATTCCGGTGGGGCCGTAGACCTTGTGCCCGGAGAACGCGAAGAAGTCAGCTCCGAGCTCGGCAACGTCGATCGGCAGGTGCGGAATCGACTGGGCACCGTCGATCAGCACCCGGGCGCCGTAGCGGTGTCCGAGCTCGACAATCTGGTGTACCGGCGTCACGGTACCGAGGGCATTCGAGACATGAGTTGCCGCAACGAGTTTGGTCTTCGGACCCAGCAGCGCCTCGAACTCCGACAACAGCAGATTGCCGGCTTCATCAACCGGGGCCACCTTCAGCACGGCACCGGTCTGCTGGGAAATAAGTTGCCACGGAACGATATTGGCGTGATGCTCCAAATGGGTGATGACGATCTCGTCACCCGGGCGCAGATGCTTTCCACCCCATGCGTAGGCCACCAGATTGATGGCCTCGGTGGTGCCGCGGACGAAGATGATCTCTTCGTCGCGGGCGGCGCCGATGAATCGACGGACGGTGTCGCGCGCCTCTTCGTAGGCATCGGTGGCCCGGGCGGCCAGCTCGTGCGCGGCACGGTGGATGTTGGAGTTTTCGTGGGCGTAGAAGTGCGCGAGCCGGTCGATGACCACTTGCGGCTTTTGGGTGGTGGCCGCGTTGTCGAACCAGATCAACGGCTTGCCGTTGACCGTCTCCCGAAGAATCGGAAAGTCGGCACGCACGGCCTCGACGTCGAAGACATCGATCGCCCGGTGATCGTCGGCCGGCTTGGGCACCGAGTCGGCCTCGGTGAGCAAGGGGGTGAGGAAGGCGTAGTTGCGCTCGTCACCGAGCGGCGTATCGCGGCGGGCCGGCACCGTGTCGGACCAACCGAGGTCGCCGACCGACGGCGCCGCACGCGGCCATTCGGGCCGCGGAACCGGCATCGAATCGTGCGGAGCGATCGGAACGTGGGGCGCCGCGCCGGCCAGCACCCCCGGAACCGTCGGCACGATGCCTGAACTCGGTACCGCGAACGCCGTCAGCCCGCCGGCACCCGGTGGATACCGATCCGCCAGGCCGGCAGCTGCCGTGGATGCCGCCGGCGCCGCCGTCGTATCCGGAACGCTTCCGCGCAGAGCCACCGGTGCCGTCTGCGGCGGCCCCTCGGGCTCCGGTGACGTCGGCGCCGGAAGGTAGATGTCGGCTACGCCGACGGACGGAACCGCAGCCGGCGCCACGTCGAACGCGCCGGCAGCTGCCCGCCCGGCCGCTGCTGCGGCCGTCGTGTCGGGCATGTTGCCGCGCGGGGCCACCGGAGCCGCCTGCGGCGGGCTGTCGAAGCCCGGCCGAATGCCGGCGGCGTAGAGCTGACCGGCAAATGCGGCCAGCTCCGCGGCGCTGATCGGCGCCTCACCTGCGGCGTCTGGCGCCGGGTACTCACTTGTACTCATGGAACTGGTCCACCGCCACGTCGTCGAGCACGGCAAGCGCATCGTCGGTGAGCACGGCCAAGGACGTGTAGAGGGTCACCAGGTAGGTCGCGATCGCCGATTGGTTGATGCCGGTGAACCGCACCGACAGCCCCGGCGCCTGCTCCCCCACCAGCCCGGGCTGGAACAGGCCTACCACGCCCTGGCGTTCTTCGCCGGTGCGCACCAGGATGAACTTGGTCTTGCCGTCGACAACCGGCACCTTGTCGGAGGGAATCAGCGGGATGCCGCGCCAGGTGATGAACTGCGCGCCGAACAGGCTCACCACTGGCGGCGGCACGCCACGGTAGGTGGCCTCACGGCCGAACGCCGCAATCCCCTGGGGGTGGGTCAGGAAAAAGCTGGGCGTCTTCCAGACCTTGGTGATCAGCGCGTCCAGATCGTCCGGCGTGGGCGCTCCGGCCAGCGTCCGGATGGTCTGCCCGGGTGTCGCCTGGGCAAGCAATCCGTATTCGGGGCTGTTGACCAGTTCGAACTCCTGGCGCTCCTTGATGGTTTCGATGGTCAGCCGCAACTGCTGCGCGATCTGGTCGTGCGGGCTCGAGTAAAGGTCGGACACTCGGGTGTGGATATCGAGCAGCGTGGAGATGGTTCGCAGCGTGTACTCCCGCGGGCTGGTCTCATAGTCGACGTAGGTCTCCGGCAGCGGCCCGTCCGTTCCGGCGCCCGCTTCGGCCTTGATCGCCACCCGTTCGGGGTTGATCACCCGGTTCACCCGATAGATACCCGCTTCCACCGGCACCCAGCTGAGCAGATGCAGCAACCAGCGGGGCGTGATCGTCGACAGCTGCGGGACCGTCTTGGTGGCGTTGGCAAGCTGCCTGGCAGCAAGATCACCCAGTGCCTGAGACTCGTTTTGCGGCGAACTCATCGTTGTCCCTTCCGTGCATGATCGATCCCTGCGCAGGCACCGGGCCTGGAGGTCGGGCGCAATCATCGTCGGCCGCGCCCAGACGTGCGCTGAGAGCGTATTCGACGCGGTCGCCCGGGCAAAGCGTTACATCATCGCTGAGCCGAACAGCTGATATGCGGCATGCCTTATAATGGATGCCATGCAACAGGCCGTACCGCTGCGCTTTGTCCTTACGCGCTGCATCGCCGCGGACTGTTGTTGTTGCTGCTGTTGATTCCTGACGTCTTCTGACCGTTCAGCAATCGTCGCGCTGCGGCGCTTCACACCTTGATGACGCGCGCGACCCAAAGTCTTCAGGAAGAGCAACGACCCCTATGACTGTCTTGTCCATCCCGCACCGCGCGCCGGCCCCGGTGGCGACCCGTCGGCGCATCCGGGTACGACCGGCCACCGAGTTGACCCGGATGACCCGCTACCGAGGCGGGACCTACTCACACACCGTCGACCGGATCGTGTTCGCCGACGGCACCACCGCCCGCACCGACCTGATCAGGTTGAACCCGAACGTGCAGGCCTACTCGCTGGATTTCACCGGCGTCGCACCACACCAGCCGTCGCCCTACCGCCTGGGCACCTGGTCCGCCCTGCCACATCTGCGCACCCGCGACTGCGAAGCCGAGGTGGACTGGATCCTGCGCAACTCTTTCCCGATGTGCCCGATCGCCGAGCTGAGCCGACGGCTCCGCGCCGCCGGGTATCCGCTGGGGCCGGCCAACATCAGCGAACACGAAGCCATCGCCGCAACGCAGGCGGCGATCTGGTACTTCACCAACGGCATGACGCTGGACACCCGCCCGCTCAATGCCCCCCTCGCGGTGCGCCGCGGACCGGGACCGGTGCTCACCTTCGAATTCGACGGGCGGCCACAGCTGGGCGGCTATTCGCTGTGGACGGCGTCCGACACCCCCGTGGCGGTGAAGCTGCAAAAGTCGACGGATGGCCTTGTCTGGCAAGACATCTCCGGATCCCAACTGACCACCGATGCCGGCCGAGGACGCTACCAGCGCACCCTCGGCGTCGGCAGCACCTTGTCGACCGCCAGCCACGGATACGGCGCGCACGGCTACCGCTGCTACCGGCTGGTCGCCACCTCCGACACCACGCCGGTGATCGACCACGTCGACTTCTGGCTGACCGGTTCCAGCCACTATCGCAACGCCGATCGAGTGGTGCATCTCTACAACTATCTGCTCGCGGGGGCATACACGGCCTTGCGGGACGACGGCGATCCGCACCTCCTCGACACCGCCGCCGCTGTCGACTCGGAACTCGTGGGGCCGTTCCGGATCCGAATTCCGTTGACGTTCAGCGTGCCTGACGGGCACGAGCTGGTCGACGCCGACGGGCGTGCCGTCACCGGAACCGTTCAACCCGGTGCGGACTTCTACCTGCGCCGAGCACCCGGCACCACGGCGACGACACTGACTGCCACGACTACCCACCACCACCTGGGTGGACGGGTGCTGACCGGAGTGGCGTTGGAGAGTACGACTCAGCGGCTCACGCCGGTTGCGCTGACGACACCCGTGCACGTGACAATCGAGTTCGACATCAACTGGCAGGCCGCGGAGGCGCGCGCCGACATCGCTGGAGACCGCCAATGACCATCGCCGAAAACATCACCCAACTGATCGGGGGCACGCCGCTGGTCCGGCTGCGACGGGTCACCGACGGCGCAGTGGCCGACGTGGTGGCCAAGCTGGAATCCTTCAATCCGGCGGGAAGTGTGAAGGACCGCATCGGGGTAGCCATGATCGACGCCGCCGAGAAAGCGGGCCTGATCAAGCCGGACACCGTCATCGTGGAGCCGACCAGTGGGAACACCGGTATCGCGCTGGCGATGGTGGCCGCCGCGCGCGGCTACAAGTGCGTGCTCACCATGCCCGACACCATGAGCATCGAGCGACGCATGCTGCTGCGCGCTTACGGCGCCGAGCTCGTGCTCACCCCCGGCGCCGACGGCATGGCAGGCGCCATCGCCAAGGCCGAAGAACTGGCCAAGACCGACGAGCGGTATTTCATCCCGCAGCAATTCGAAAATCCGGCCAACCCCGCGGTCCACGCCGTGACCACTGCGGAGGAGGTGTGGAAGGACACCGACGGCAAGGTCGACATCTTCGTGTCGGGCATCGGCACCGGCGGCACGATCACCGGTGTCGCGCAGGTCATCAAGGAACGCAGGCCGTCGGCGCAGTTCGTGGCCGTGGAACCGGCCGCGTCGCCGGTGCTGTCCGGGGGTCAGAAGGGACCACACCCAATCCAGGGCATCGGTGCCGGGTTCCTCCCGGCGGTGCTCGACATGGGCTTGGTCGACGAGGTCATCACCGTGGCCAACGACGACGCGTTCAACCTGGCCCGCCGGCTGGCCAAGGAGGAAGGTCTGCTCGTCGGCATCTCCTCGGGCGCGGCCGCGTGGGCCGCGGTGGAAGTGGCCCGTCGGCCGGAGAACGCCGGCAAACTCGTGGTCGTCGTACTTCCCGACTTCGGCGAGCGTTACCTGAGCACGCCGTTGTTCGCGGATCTGAGCGATTAGCCATGCTGGCGCAGATTCGGCGCGACATCCGGGTGGCCAGGCAGCGCGACCCGGCCCGGCCGACCGCATTGGAGGTCGTTTTCTGCTATCCGGGTGTCCACGCGGTGTGGGGCCACCGGATCAGCCACTGGCTATGGCTGCGCGGCGCGCGGTTGGCCGCCCGGGCGTTGGCGGAACTCACCCGCATCCTGACCGGTGTCGACATCCATCCCGGCGCCGTGCTGGGCTCGGGCCTGTTCATCGATCACGCGACCGGCGTGGTCATCGGTGAAACCGCCGAAGTGGGTGACGACGTCACGCTCTACCACGGCGTCACGCTCGGCGGCACCGGAACCGATATCGGTAAGCGCCACCCCACGGTCGGTGACCGGGTGATCATCGGGGCCGGGGCCAAGATCCTGGGCCCGATCAAGATCGGCGACGGCAGCCGGATCGGCGCCAATTCCGTTGTGGTCAAAGAGGTTCCGTCCGCCGCAGTGGTGGTCGGCGTCCCCGGGCAGGTCATCAGCCGTAACGGTTCGTCCAGACACGACGACTCGGTGTTGCCCGACTTGGTGGGGGTCAGCCTCCAGTCGCTGCTCAGCCGGGTGGCCAGGCTGGAGGCCGCAGCCGACCACCACCCGCCGGCCGGACGGGTGATCCGACCGCCCGAGGCCGGTGTATGGCATGGCGAAGATTTCTCCATCTGATCTATCTGAGGAAGACCCGACTATGACGACTATGACTACTATGAAAGGCATGGCGAGCCGATGAGCTCGATCGCAATCGCTTCGATGGCGCTCATCGCAGCGTTGACAGGTGCGACGGCGATCGGTTGGACGGTCAATCGACGGTCCGGCGTGCTGCGGGAAACCGGCTCCGCAGTTCACCAGGACGCCTCCGATCTCGGCCTGTCCGACACCGGTCCCACCGTCGTGCACTTCAGCGCCGCGTGGTGCGGTCCGTGCGCAGTGGTGCGCCGTGTGGTCGACGAGGTGTGCGCCGGATTGCCCGATGTGGCACACGTCGAGATCGACATCGACACCAATCCGGTGGCCGCACAGCGGATGGCCGTGCTGTCGCTACCCACCACGTTCATTTTCGACGCGGACGGGCGGCAGCTGTACCGCACCGCGGGGGTGCCGAAGGCGGCCGATCTGCGGGCAGCGTTGCAGCCCCTGCTCACCTGAGACCTTTGGTAAAAGGAGTGGTCTTGATGCCGAGTAATCCTGGACAAGTGGACGTCCGCGGTCCGCGGTTTGCCGCGTGGATCACCACGACGGTCCTCGTCGTGGCCTTGATCGTCTCGGTGTTCAGCACCAAGGCGGCGGCGGTGATACTGGTCGCCCAGGCGATCGTCTTCGCCATCAGCGCGCTGCGCGGTCCGCGCAACAGTCCCTACGGCCTGCTGTTCGCCAAGCTGGTAGCGCCCCGGCTGGGACCGGTGACACAGCGGGAACCGGTGCCACCGCTGAAGTTCGCCCAGCTGGTCGGACTTGTTTTCACGGTCATCGGAATCGTCGGCTTCGCCGTGGCGGTCCCGGTGCTGGGCGTGGTCGCGACCTCGTTCGCGCTATTCGCCTGTTTCCTGAACGCCGCCTTCGGCATCTGCCTGGGTTGTCAGCTTTACCCGTTGGTCGCCCGACTCCGCCGAACACCGATGGCCAAAGCGCCGCATGGCTGAGCGATACCGAGCAGGCCGCCAACGAGCCGGCGGCGGGCGATAAGGCCGGTGCAGACCGAGCTCCCCCGGAAGGACTCGAACCTTCAACCCTTCGGTTAACAGCCGAATGCTCTGCCAGTTGAGCTACAGGGGACCGTCGCGTCCGCGCCAAGGTTGTCGCGGATCGCGGGACGACTCTAGCGTACTGGCATACCCGCGCCAACTTGCGGGATCAGCCAGACTGCCGAGCCCCGTCGGTGGGAACTCGCCTCGCAGGATTGGCACGCCCGCACTCGGGCGGATGAGGCAGGATAGAACGAACCGCGCTGATAGTCGGAGGGACCGCTTTGATCGGGTATGTCGCCGTGTTGGGGATTGGGTACGTGTTGGGGGCGAAGGCCGGCCGTCGCCGCTATGAGCAGATCGCCGGCACCTACCGCGCGCTGACCGGGAGTCCCGTGGCCAGGTCGATGATCGAGGGGGGCCGCCGTAAGATCGCCAATCGAATCTCCCCCGACTCGGGCTTTGTGACGGTGACCGAGATCGACGAGCAGACGGCCATCATCGAGCGGGCCGAGCGGATCGAACGGGTTGTCGAGCGCCAGGCGAAATAGCGCGCCGACGCCGTATCATCCTCACGCGGTCAGGTCGTTGCCGCTGGCCTGCTCCAGTAGGCTGCGCCGGTAGGCCTCCATGGCCACCAGATCGCCGAACAGCGCGTGATACTCGTCGCCCTGTTCGATCGGCGACATACGCTGCAGCTTGGACTTGACTTCGGCGATCTGCCGGCCCATCCACACCTCCTGTAGGCGGGCCAGCACTCCGCCGATATAGCGCGGCAGCTTGTCGTCGTCGACCGCAATCGCCTCAACCGCCAGCTCGTTGATCAGGCCGGTGGTCAACGGCGACGTGGTCTGCCGGGACACCATGTCCATCCACTGCGCCCCGGTGACCCCGGCCGATGTCCCTCCCGCGGCCTCGATGGCCGCACGCACGGCCGAGTATCCGGGGTGGGTGAAGCTCTCGACGGTCAGGGTGTCGAAAACCGGTCCGGCCAGCGCCGGATACTGCAGGGCCGACTTGAGCGCCTCACGCTGCGGCCACAGTGTCGGGTCGCGGGGGTCGGGACGAGCGGCGGCGGGTTCGGTCGAAGGCGCATCAGGGGGCTGCTGCGTCGCCCGCCGGGGCGCCTTTGATCCGGACGATCCGGGACCACCCCTACCCGGCGTTTTTGCGGTTCTGGCCTGACCGCGCACCCGGTCGACGACCTGGGCGACGTCATCCCAACCGACCCAGCCGGCCAACTGCCGGGCGTACTCGTCGCGCAGCATCGGGTCTTTGATCTGGCCCACCATCGGCACGCACCGACGCAACGCAGCCACCCTGCCCTCGGCGCTGTTCAGGTCCGTCTCGGCGAGCGCGGACCGAATTGCGAACTCGAACAACGGAGTTCGCCGTGCCACCAGGTCCCGCAACGCCGCGTCTCCCGAAGCCAGCCGCAGGTCGCAAGGATCCATGCCGTCCGGCGCGACCGCTACAAACGACTGACCCGCCAGGTTCTGTTCGCCGTCGAGGGCCTTCAGTGCGGCGGCGCGGCCGGCGGCGTCGCCGTCGAAAACATAGATCAGCTCGCCGCGGAAGAAGCTGTCGTCCATCATCAGCCTGCGCAGCATGGCCAGGTGCTCGTCGCCGAATGCGGTGCCGCAGGACGCGACCGCGGTGGTGACCCCGGCCAGATGCATGGCCATCACGTCGGTGTAGCCCTCGACGACCACCGCCTGATGTCCCTTGGCTATGTCGCGTTTGGCCAGGTCGATGCCGAACATCACCGCCGACTTCTTGTACAGCAACGTCTCCGGGGTATTGACGTACTTGGCTTCCATCGGGTCGTCGTCGAACAGGCGCCGCGCCCCGAAACCGACCACCTCGCCGGCCGACGACCGGATGGGCCACAGCAACCGCCGATGAAACCGGTCCATGGGACCGTGCCGGCCCTGCCGGGACAGTCCCGCCGCTTCCAGCTCCTTGAACTCAAAACCCTTGCGCTGCAGATGCTTTGTCAGAGAGTCCCAGCCCGACGGCGCGAACCCGCAGCCGAAACGACGCGCCGCCTCGGCATCGAAGTTGCGCTGGGTCAGGTAGTGGCGGGCCGGTGCGGCCTCGTCGGATTCCAGAGCAGCCGCATAGAACTCGGCCGCGGCGGCGTTGGCCGCGAGGAGCCTGCTGCGACTGCCCCGGTCGCGCTGCACGCTGGTGGCCGCGCCGGTGTAGCTGATGGTGTAGCCGATCCGGTCGGCCAGCAATTCGACCGCCTCCACGAAGCTGACGTGCTCGATCTTTTGGATGAATGCATAGACGTCGCCACCTTCACCGCAGCCGAAGCAGTGGAAGTGACCGTGGTTGGGCCGCACATGAAACGACGGTGACTTCTCGTTGTGAAACGGGCACAGGCCGCGCAGCGAGTCCGCCCCGGCGCGCCGCAGCTGCACGTAGTCGCCGACCACGTCCTCGATGCGGGCG
Source organism: Mycobacterium pseudokansasii (assembly GCF_900566075.1). NCBI lineage: Bacteria > Bacillati > Actinomycetota > Actinomycetes > Mycobacteriales > Mycobacteriaceae > Mycobacterium > Mycobacterium pseudokansasii. The sequence continues at coordinate 4,069,271 of NZ_UPHU01000001.1, forward strand.
CCGTCGCGGATGGCCGCAATGTCGCGGTCGGAAATCCTGGAGCGCCCAGCCGGACTCGACATCCGCTCATCTTAGGGCTCAGTGCAAAACCGTGGTCCGGCCCGGGAATTGACCAGCGTCGATGCGTTCCAGCCGCCCCTCGGTGTAGGAGGCGATCTGATCGACGATGACCCGCATCCGGGCGGCATCGTCGGCCGCGGTGTGGTACGTCGCGGCAAAGACCGGGTCGAGCGTCCGCGGCGCACCGGAGGACAGCCACTGCGCCACCCGGTGGATGCGTTCCCGCTGGCGAGCCTGGGCTTGCAGATGCCGTGGGTCGGACATGATGAACTGCAGCGCCAGGATTTTCAGCACCGCAACCTCGGCCCGCACCAGGTCGGGGACCTGTAAGTCGGCCTGGTAACGGCTCAACGGCCCGGACCCGGCCACGGCACGGGTGGTGGCGATAGCCGCCGAAGCAAACCGCCCCACCAGTTCGCTGGTCAATCGCTTCAGGGCGACCGACGCCGCCAACGTGGCGTCGTACTTGCCCACCGCCGCTACCACCGGTAGCGCTGACAGCCGGCGGGCGGCCGCCATCAACTCGTCGGCACCGACCCGGGGGAATTCGCTCTGGCCCAGCCTGGCCAGCGCGGCCGCGTCGTCGTGGTCGGCGAGCACCCGCAAGTCGATGCGTTCGGAGACGACGCCGTCCTCGACATCGTGCACCGAATACGCGACATCGTCGGCCCAGTCCATCACCTGTGCTTCCAGGCATGGCCGATCAGCCGGTGCACCGGCGCGCACCCAGGCCGCCGGCTGCTGATCTTCCTCGTAAAAGCCGAACTTGCGGCGCCCGTCACCGCGCGTCCACGGGTATTTGGTGACCGCGTCCAACGCTGCGCGGGTCAGGTTCAGTCCCGCGCTAAGCCCTTGGCTATCAAGAACTTTCGGCTCAAGGCTGGTCAGAATGCGGAAGTTCTGGGCGTTGCCCTCGAAGCCGCCGCAGCAGGCCGCGACGTCGTCGAGTGCCCGCTCACCGTTGTGCCCGTAAGGCGGGTGCCCGATGTCATGGGCCAAACCGGCCAGCTCGACCAGGTCCGGGTCGCAACCCAATCCGATCGCCATCCCCCGACCGATCTGCGCCACTTCCAGCGAATGAGTCAACCGGGTGCGCGGGGTGTCACCTTCCCGCGGTCCGACGACCTGGGTCTTGTCGGCGAGGCGGCGCAGCGCGGCGCTGTGCAACACCCGGGCGCGGTCCCGGGCGAAGTCGGTGCGGTGCTGCCCCTCCGTGCCCGGCAGACCCGCCGACTTCGGCGCTTCGACTACCCGCCGCTGGCGGTCGAGGTCGCCATAGGGGTCTTGCTGATTCGTGGTCACCGACCGACAGTCTGCCAGGCAGGCCGCTGCCGGTGGTGTCGTTGCGGCCCCATCCCGCAATGCGGCCGCAACCGCACCGCGCTTCCGTCGGACCGGCCTTTTGGCCGGGCTAGATTAGCCGTATGCGCATCGCTCGCCTGCTCGGCGTGGTTCTGACGATCGTCACTGTGGGCCTCGCCGGAGGCATGCTGCTGGCGCCCCCCACAGCCGCGCAACCGCCGTTTCGGCTACCGGGCTATGTGACCGACAACGCCGGCGTGCTGACCGGTTCTGATCGCGCCGAGGTCACATCGGCCATCAACGAGCTCTACGCCGATCGCCATATCCGGCTGTGGGTGGTCTATGTTGACAACTTCTCCGGCCAGAGCGCGATGAATTGGGGACAGAGCACTTTCCGGAGCAGCGAACTGGGGAGCTATGACGCCCTGCTGGCCGTCGCCACCGTCGCCCGGTCCTATGTCTTCCTGGTGCCGTCCACCGTGCCAGATGTCAGCGCCGGCCAGGTCGAAGACCTTCGCCGAAACCAGATCGAACCCGCGCTACGCAGCGGCGATTGGGGCGGTGCCGCTGTTGCGGCGGCCAACGGACTCAATAAGTCACCCAGTTCGTCGGGAAAGGTGATATTGCTGGTGGCGCTGGGCGTCATCGTCGTTGCGGTGGTGATCCTGCTGGTGGTGATGCGTTACCGGGCCCGCCGGCGGCGCGCTGACGCGTTGGCCGCGGCACGACGCGTGGACCCCACCGATCAGCGGGCACTGGCCGCCGTGCCGCTGGATATCCTCGACGACTTGTCCCGGTCGATGGTGGTCGCTGTCGACAATGCGGTGCGCACCAGCTCCAACGAGCTCGCACTGGCGATCGACGAGTTCGGCCAAGAGCGCACCGCGCCGTTCACCCGGGCCGTGGACAACGCCAAAGCGGCTCTGGCCCAGGCGTTCAGCGTGCGCCAACAGCTTGACGACAGCGCTCCCGAGACACCGGCGCAACGGCGCGAGCTTTTGACCCGGGTCATCGTGTCGGCGGCCACCGCCGACCGCGAATTGGAGGCGCAGACGGAGGCCTTCGAACAGCTGCGCGACTTGGTGATCAATGCCCCGTCCCGGTTGGACATGCTGACCCAGCAGTACGTCGAACTCACCACCCGCATGGCCCCAGCCAGCAGCGGCTGGCCGACTTGCACCACGAATTCGGCGACACGGCGCTGACTTCCGTGGCTGCCAACGTCACCGCCGCCCAGGAACGACTGGTGTTCGCCGACCGCAACATCGGCATGGCCCGTGAGCTGTCCGCTCAAGCCGTCAGCGGCCGGCAGTCCGGCTTGGTGGACGCCGTTCGCGCCGCTGAATCCGCGCTCGGACAAGCCCGTTCACTACTCGACGCGGTAGACAACGCGGCCGGCGACATCCGGCACGCCGTCGCCGAGCTGCCGTCGGTCCTGGCTGATGTGGAGGCGGGCATCAAGCAAGCCGACGAGCAACTGCAGAAGATGCCGGGCAACACGTCGGCGCACACCCGCGAACTCGTCGCCGCGCGCGATGCAGCCGCACAAGCCCTCGAAGAGTCCCGCGACACTGGGGGCGCGGGCGTCTCCGATCCGCTCGGCACTTTTGCCCGGGTGAGCAAGGCCGGCGCGGATCTGGATCGGCTCTTGACCACTGTGGCCCAGGAGCAGGCCAACGCCGAGCGACTCAACCGCTCCTTCGAGCAGGCGTTGTTCACCGCGGAGTCGCGGGTGCGCGCGGTGTCGGACTATATCGATACTCGTCGCGGCAGTATCGGGCCCGAAGCACGGACCCGGCTGGCTGAAGCGAAACGTCAGCTACACGCCGCGCGTGACAAACGTTCGACCAACATCACCGAAGCGGTCGGTCACGCCAATGCGGCATCGTCGCTGGCAGCCAACGCCCAGGCGCTGGCCAACGCCGACGTGCAAGCGGCTCAGCGTGCCTACACCCAGCAGGGCGGCGACAATGCGGGAGCGATCCTCGGCGGCATCATCATCGGGAACCTGCTCAGTGGGGGCCTGCGGGGCGGTTTCGGCGGCTGGAGCCCGACGTCGTTCGGTGGTTCTTCCAGCTCGTCCGGCGGCTCGTCCGGCGGCGGGTTCATGGGTGGCGGCGGGCGATTTTAGGGCCGTCCAGGCCCGGACTAGGGCTGGACCCGCGAGTCACGGCACAAAAAGTGCGAACGCCTACGCACGAAGTTCTGACAACCCGTGCGTAGGCGTGCGCAATCAATCGTGGAGGCGGGCGTACCGACTGCAACGCGCCGCCGGAAACGCAAACCTCTCCGTCCGGCAGAAGTTAGGCCCAGCTGGAGCCGACGGCGCTGTCGGTCTGTGCCATGTTGCTGCCGGCGGCCTGGACCTTCTGGCCGTGGGCGTTGGCCTGCTCGTAGATCACCTGGAAGTTGCGACCCAACTGGGTGATGAACTCCTGGCAGGCCACCGAACCGGCGCCGCCCCAGAAGTCGCCGGCGGCCAGCACATCGCGAACGATGGCCTGGTGCTCGGCCTCGAGCGACGCCGCCTGGGCACGGATCGTGGCGCCGTGGGCGTCGACATCGCCGAACTGGTAATTGATAGTCATTGGTCTTGTCCTCCTGTATCGAAGCTGTCGGGCCGGGGCTAGCTGCTGAGGATCTGCTGGGAGGCCTGCTCTTGCTGCTCGTAGTTGTTGGCGTCACGGATCAGGCCGTCACGCACGCCGTGCAGCATGTTCACAATGTTGCGGAAGGCCTGGTTCATCTGACCCATGGTGTCCAGCGAGGTGGCCTCGGCCAGACCGCTCCAGCCCGCGCCGGAGATGTTCTGCGAGGACGCCCACATCCGGCGGGCCTCGTCCTCAACCGTCTGAGCGTGCACCTCGAAGCGGCCCGCCATCGCACGCATCGCGTGCGGGTCGGTCATAAAGCGTGTTGCCATGTTGCCTGTCTCCTTGTCAACTGGGCTTATATAGTCAACTGGGCTCTTAGTCGGGAGTTATTTGTGCAGATTGACTCCTAGTAGTGCCGACCGCGGTGATACCGAAGTCACCAATCGGTCATGAAGAACGACAGTCACCCCTTTCTCTCAACCGGCCGCCGGAGAATGCGGTACGACCCTGCTGCTACGCGGCACCTCGAACCGAGGTTCGGCATTGGCTGCCTCCCACTCGTTCCACTCCGCCCACTCGTCCCACTCGTCGGCGCTGGATTCGGCGGGCTCGGGATCCACCGCACCGGGCACGACGGCAACCTCGGCAGCTTCATCCTCTTTGGCCCAGTGGTCATAGTCATCCGGTGGAACGGCCGTACCCCAGCTGAGCGGAACCGATAACCCGCCAAGCATCCCCGACTCGCCGCGCTTCGCCGACACGGCATCGGGCGGCAAGGGCGGACCAAGAGGCAAAAGCACGCTGTCCCCTTCCAGTGCCGATTCCAGAAAACCAACCCTCAATGGCAACCACAAACCATCGGGCACTTTGCATCGTATGGCAATCCCGCGGCCAATATGCCTATTTCTCCGATTTCTCTGCATGCCAGCCCGAGCAGGGGCGCTGCGGACCCACGTCGGGCGGCTTGGGTGCGGGCATCGCCGCGCGCAACGGCCAAGGCTGTCGGTCGATCCGCGCATCGGGAAACAACCCTGCACTGCACCGGCTTGCAGCGCAAGTGTGGTTTAGAGATGCATTCAAAAGGCATTCGATGGCTAGCAAATGCCGCTGGGAATTCCGCGGACCGGCCCCGATTCCTGGACCGGCATCGTCTGCGGATAGGGCACCCGATAGGGAAGCCCTTCGTTGAGAAACCCCAGGACCACGTTGGGCACACAGTTGGCAACCTTCGGCAGTTGCCGAGCCGGGTGGTCCAAGTTGGGTCGCGACGGGTCGGGCGGGGTGGCGAAATTGAATGCCGACGTCATATCACCGGTCACGCTGGCCCGCCAGGGGGTCAGGTTGGGGACCGGAACCCCGAAACGCTTACCGATGAGTTGCAGCTGCGACGTGTGGTCGAACTGGTGGTGAACCATCAGCCCGCCTCGACTGTAGGGAGAGATAACGAAACATGGCACCCGGTACCCCAGACCGATCGGACCCCGGATACCGCCCGAGCCGTCGACCTTGTTGATGTCGACGCTGTTGGGAATCCATTCGCCGGGTGTGCCCGGCGGCGCCGTCGGTGGCGTGACGTGGTCGAAAAATCCACCGTGTTCGTCGTAAGCGATGATCAGCGCGGTCTTTTCCCATACGGCTGGATTGCGAAGCAACGTCCGGATCAGGTTGACGATCGTGACAGCACCCACGGCGATCGGGAAGGACGGATGCTCGGAGTCGACGGTCAGCGGCACAACCCAGGAGACTTGCGGCAGCCTGTTGTTGATGACGTCGAGGACGAAGTCCGCGGGATACGTCGGCGCAATCCCGTATCGCGCCAGATCCGACCGCGGATCTCCCGCCGCCTTGAAACTGCCCACATAGCCGTTGCGGCTCAGCGACGTGTCGTTGAGCCCGCCGAGCAGCTTGCTGTTGTAGACCTTCCAACTGATACCGGCGTCGCTGAGGTTCTGAGGCATGATGCGCCAACTGAATGTCAGTTTCGGTTGAATGGACGGCTCGACTATCTGTGGTCCGCCCTGGTCGCCATCAGGGTTGACGGTGCCACTGATCCAGTAGAGCCGGTTGGGCATCGTCCCGCCGAGAAGCGAAGAGTGGTAGTGGTCGCAGACGGTGAACGTGTCGGCCAGCAGGTAGTGGATCGGTATGTCGGGGCGCGCGTAGTAGCCCATCACCACGGGCGTATTGGCGGCCGACCGGGTTCTGGCTTGCGCCGCAAGCCAGCCGTCGTTGGCTCCGCCATTCCACGACAAATGCGCCGCGATCCACTGGTGATCGGGGTCGTTGACGCATTCGCCAACCCCGTTGGGGCCCCTGGTCGTATCGATGCGATACGGCAAGGTTATGCCGGCGGGGTCAACAGCTTGCGTCTGCGGATTCCAGCCCTTCTGGGCGAACAGCGGCGTCGGGGTGTCGAATCCGTCCACGCTGGAGAGCGTGCCGAAGTAATGGTCGAATGACCTATTTTCCTGCAGGCACAACACGATGTGTTCGATGTCGGTCAGGTGTCCCGAACACGGGCCGGCCGCATAAGCCTTCTCGATCACCGGGGCGGCCCAGTCCTTGAGAAAAGCTGCCGCCCCGACGCCGGTGGCCTTGGCCAGGAATTCTCGACGCGACATTCCAGCAAATGCACCGCCGCCCACCGGCACTCCTTTATCAATGTTTGAGTTGACCGTATAGGCGTGAGGGAAGTAGGGTGCGAAACGCAAACCGGCGTGTCCTGGCGTATTCAATCGCTCCGATGGCAGTCCGCGGTGTCCGGTTCAACCTTGAATCGGCCGCATCGACATAACCGGCCCGTCGGGAATGCTCGTGCGGGCTCGTTTCTGGCACCGGCATATTCGGCGCAGCCGCGACCCGCTAGGGAAAAGGCCTCGGTGCGGAAAGTTGTTGTGCCACGTTGCGTGCATTCCGGCGCGGGGAGGCGCCTCCCCGCCGTATCCCCTCAGCCAGCAGAAACGGATCGGCACCGGCGAACCGCAGCCATGGCATCCGGTGACTTGGCCAGCCCGATTCAGCAGATACCGCTGGGAATTCCGCGGGTCGGTGACGTTTCCTGGGTGGGCATCATCTGTGGAAATGGCACCCGATACGGAATTGATGTCTTGGTCGTCGTTCCCAATACCGCGTTGGGAACGCACTGCGGCAGTTTGGGGACTGACTTCAGCAACGGGTGATCCAGATTGGGTTTCGACGGGTTCGGCGGGACCGCGAAATTGAACGTCGAAGTCATATCACCGACCACGCCGTTTCTCCAGGCGGTGAGGTTGGGAACGGGCACTCCAAACCGCGCACTGATCAATTTCAGCGTCGATGTGTGGTCGAACGTGTCGTGGACCATCAGCGGACCGCGACTGTAGGGCGAAATGACGATGCATGGGGTGCGGAAACCCAAACCGATGGGCCCACGAATACCGCCCGAACCCGGCACCGCGTTGATATCGGGGACGGTGACGTACTCCCCGGGGGTACCCGGTGGCGGCGTCGGCGGCGTCACGTGATCGAAGAACCCTCCGTTTTCGTCGTAATTGACGATCACCGCGGTCTTTTCCCACACCGCCGGATTCGACAGCAAAATCCGCAGCACGTCGACGATTCCGACAGCACCGATGGAAACGGGTAATGCGGGATGTTCGGATAGCAAGAATCCCGGCAGCACCCAGGAAACTTTGGGCAGCGCATTGTTCTTGACGTCAGCGGCGAAGTCCAAGGGATACGTAGGGGCGATGCCGTACCGGGCCAGATTGGATCGCGGATCTGCGGCCTGCTGAAAATCGTTGATCAGTCCGTTGTAGCCCACAACCGTATTGTTGAGGGGACCTAGAAATTTGTTCTGGTAGACCTTCCAACTGACGGCGGCGTCTTCGAGGTTCTGCGGCATGATCCGCCAGCTGAGTTTTTGCTGCGGTTGGATGTTTGGTTCGATCAGAATCGGACCACCGTTGGTGCCGTCCGGGTCGATCCAGGCGCTCATCCAATACAGCCGATTGGGCGTGGTCCCGCCCAGCAGCGAGCAGTAGTAGCCGTCGCAAACTGTGAATGTGTCCGCAAGCAGGTAGTGGATCGGGAGATCCCGGCGAGTGTAATAACCCATCGTCACCGGGACGTTGCCCTGCAGCGGGCTGGACGCGGCCTGCGCCGGCAGCCAGCCGTCGTTGGCGCCGCCGTTCCATGAGTTATGCATCGCGATCCAGCCGTGATCGGGATCGTTGACGCATTCGCCGTCAAGCAGCGGCCCCCGGGTGGTGTCGAATCGAAACGGAATGGTGGTGCCGGCCGGATCGACCGCCTGCGTTGCCGGGTTCCAGCCCTTCTGCGCGAATGCCGGTGACGGATCGTTGAAACCCCGAGTGCCCGATAATGTGCCAAAGTAGTGATCGAATGACCGGTTCTCCTGCATCAACAACACGATGTGCTCGATATCGGTCAAATGCCCCGAGCAGGGCCCGGCTCCATAGGCCTTTTCGATAATCGGAGCGGCTAATGAGGTGAGAGCGCCGGCGGTGGTGGCGGCAGCGGCTTTAGCGAAAAATTGTCGACGGGTCATTCCGTCGACTGGGTGCTCGCTCCCCACACGCCCTCCTTGACGGCCGCTACTCACATTCCCGATCACGGTATAGTCGCGCCGCCGATCAATCCTGATAAGCCCATCGGCGTGTCGGACCCGATACACAAGCCAGTGCTAATCATTTCGATCCCGGAGCGCAAATCCGCCGCCGTCACCGAAAGCCGTAACGGCGGCTTCCCGGCCGATCAGCAAAGCCCGCTGGGAATCCCGCGGGTGGGGCTGCTTTCCTGGGTGGGCATCATTTGGGGATAAGGCACCCGGTAAGGAATAGCCGGCAGCGTGCCGTCCGTCGTTCCCAATACGACGTTGGGGATGCATTGCGGCAGTTTTGGCACCGCGGCCAGGAGCGGATGGCTCAAGTTGGGTCTGGTCGGATTCGGCGGTGTCGCGAAGTTGAACGCGGAGGTCATGTCGCCCACGACGCCATCGCGCCATGCGGTCAAATTGGGAATGGGCACACCGAACCTGGCGCGAATCAATTTCAACTGCGAGGTGTGGTCGAAAACGTCATGGACCATCAACCCACCGCGACTGAACGGCGAAATGACCAGGCAGGGCACCCGAAAGCCCAGGCCGATCGGGCCCCGGATACCGCCGGACCCGGCCACAGCGTTGATGTCGGGCACCGTAACGTACTCACCTGGCGTACCCGGTGGTGACGTCGGCGGCGTCACGTGGTCGAAGAAACCGCCGTTTTCGTCATAGCTGATGATCAAGGCGGTTTTCTCCCACACCGCCGGGTTGGAAAGCAGGATGCGCAGCGCATTGACCATCGCCACGGCACCCAGCGCCACCGGCAATGCGGGATGCTCCGACTGGATGAACGGTGGAATTAGCCAGGAAACCTGCGGCAGCCGGTTGCCTTTGACGTCAGCCGCGAAGTCCAACGGGTAGGTCGGTGCAATGCCGAACCGAGCCAGGTTCGACCTCGGGTTTGCCGACTGCTGGAAAGCCTGTACTAGCCCGTTATTGCTGATCGGAGTGTTGATAAACCGTCCAGCATCTTTGCTTTGGTACACCTTCCAACTGATGCCGGCGTCCTCGAGGTTCTCCGGCATGATGCGCCAGCTGTACTGCTGCTCGGGCAGGAAGCCGGGCTCCACCAACTGCGGTCCCCCATTGGTGCCGGCCGGATCGATGGTGGCGCTCATCCAATACAGCCGATTAGGCAGCGTGCCACCGAGCAGTGAACAGTGGTAGCCGTCGCAAATGGTGAAGGTATCCGCCAGCAGATGGTGGATCGGGATGTCCTGGCGGGTGTAATAACCCATGACCATCGGGACATAAGGTCCGGTGCGCGTCGCCGACTGCGCCGGAAGCCAGTTGTCGTTGCCGCCGTTATTCCAGGAGGTGTGCATGGCGATCCAGGCGTGGTCGGGATCATTGACGCACTCGCCGTCCAGAATGGGGCCACGGGTGGTATCGAGCCGGAATGGAATGGTGATTCCCGCGGGGTCGAGCGCCTGCGTCATCGGGTTCCAACCCTTTTGCTGGTATGCCGGCGACGGGTCGTTGAAACCTCGGGTGCTCGAAAGCGTGCCGAAGTAGTGATCGAATGACCGGTTCTCCTGCATCAACAACACGATGTGCTCGATGTCGGTCAAATGCCCCGAGCACGGGCCCGCACCATAGGCCTTTTCGATCACCGGGCCGGCAAAGTCCATCAGCAACGCCGCAGCGCCGGCGCCGGTGAGCTTTGCAAGAAACTCCCGGCGTGACATGCCCCGGAAGGGGTTTTCCGTCACGTAATTCGCCTCCCTGCGCACAGTTCAGCTCACGGTATAGTTACGAAGCCGATGGATCGCGGCAGGCCGACCGGCGTGTCGCAGGCCTACTTTCACCTGCAGCAAACGCGCTGGAATCGGTTTCCGGGGGATCGGTATTGGCCGGTCGCGGTGTACTGGTGGGTACGGAGTTCCGGGTCTGTTGGCCGGCGTTGTCGAAGCCACCAGAACCGGGCGAACGGCCGAGGTCTGGTTAAGCCCCGGCTGGGAGCGGTGCTCACGCGGCGGCGACCCCCCGAAGCGCACCGACCGGTTGCCCTGTTATCGAAGAAGACGGTACGCCGTGCCGCCGCGACCCATTGCGACCAACGTGCCAATACCCATCGGATTAAAGTGCGTCACGACAAAAATTTATCGAATCTCACATTCCTAATCGATCCCTCATAGTGCTATTTCTCGGCTTGGCGCGGCGCCGGCAACTGCCCCGATTATTCGAGGTCAACGCCCGTTCTTCGACTTTTCAAACGAATGGCATTGGGCGCCGTCGGTCTTAATCTGAGGCCAGGAATGATGTCGTAGCGCGAGTAACCGGTCGTGATCGGAAAACCATTGTCTCGACCGGGGTTTCGTGATCGTCGTCGTCGTTGTAGCGTCCGTTGCCATGTGGGGTACGGTGCTCGTGTTGGCGCTCGTCGCGACGGCCGACCCGGTGCGGATCGGGATCGGCGTTCTCCTGTCGTCACGACCTCGTGCCGTCGGCCAGCTCGTTGCATTTTGGCTCGGCGGCATTGTCACCAGCGTTGGTCTGGCTTCGGGTGTGCTCTTCGGACTACGAGGATTCGCGCTCGACGTCCTGCACCGGGTGGAAGTTGCCACCGCCAGTTCCACCGCCAGACACATTCAGATCGCGATGGGTGTCACGGCGCTGCTCGTCGCCGCGCTGGCGATTAGCCTCTCCCCAGGCCAGCGGATACGGCTGGGGATGACAGGCGCCAATCCATCACAGTTGCAGGTCCGGACGTCCATGACGATCTCGAGGTTGTCGACGCGCGCCCAGTTCGCGTTGCAGGCCCGACCGCTGCGGGTGGCGTTCGTCCTCGGGGTCGGGATGTTGGCGGATCTCCGGTTCCTGGTGGCTCTCACTGCGATTTTGGCCTCGGGAGCTGCGGTGGCCACCCAGGTCACAGCGGCGGGGGTTTACACCCTTGTGGCGCTGGCATTCGTCGAGTTCCCACTCGCCAGCCAGCTGGCGGCGCCGGCTAAGACCGGCCAGATCATGTCGGTGCTGCAGCGCCGGGTCAAGGCTCGGCGGCACCAGATCTTCGCCGTCGTCATTGCCCTGCTGGGGGCATTCCTGATGACCAGGGGGATGGGCCGCGTATAAGCGCCCGCTCTGATTGCGGCTGCCGGCGCCGGTGCCCTCACCTCGTCACACATCGCGTCCGGCGCCGAGACCGCGGATCGCTTCGACTGACATGGTGAGGGCGCGGGTAACACTGGTTGGTTGGTGTTACCCGCGCCCTGTAGAGCTGGCTGGTGAGGCCGGCTCGGTGTTGGTCAGGTCCGGCTGGAGCAGCCGGCGGAGTCGGTTTGGGAGTGGGCGTTGGCTCGTTCGTAGATCACCTGGGTGTTGCGGCCCGACGCGGTGATCAACTCCTGGCAGGCCCCGCCGCGGAAGTCCCGGCCCTACCCGATCCCGGTGCGCGGGATCACACTCGGGCGCGCCTGCACCACATGAGGATTAGCCCCCCCGCGACCCATCATCCCGCCGGGCATCCCCGCCCCGGCACCACCGGCACCCATCGGCATCGGCATCATCGGCATTCCGCCGGTGCCGGCCCCGCCGGCAGCCGCCGCCAGCTCCGCCGCCGTGGGCACCCCGCCCAGCCCCGCCATCGCCGCACTCGACAACCCCTTGGGCATCGACCCCTCCCACGTCGGCGGCACCGACATCGCCCCCACCAACCGCGCCTTACCCAAGTCCGCGCCGATACCGGCACCCACCCCCGCGCCGCCGCCGAGGCCCTTCATCGGATTGACATCACCGACAAACTTCGGCGCATCAGCCAGACCCTCCCACGCCGTTGCCCCGGCCAACCCCGCGGTACCCGCATTGGCCGTGCTGCCCAACTGCATCAGCGGCCCGAGCATCATGCTGGCGGGCTGCGCCGCAACCTGCGCCACCTGCATCACCGACGACAACGGCAGCGACGAGGCCAACGACTGCGCCCCCGCCACCACCCCCGGAACCCCCGCCAGCGCACCCTGCAACGCCGGCGACACCGCCGCCGTCGCCGTCGCCGCCAACCCCGCCGCCTGCGCACCCAGCTGCCCACCCAGCTGCGAGGCCAACCCCGCCAAATCCAACGGCGGCACACCAAACGGCATCAACTCCGCAGCCGCCGCCCCCGCCCCCGCGTCATAGCCCACCATCGCCCCCACGTCCTGAGCCCACATCTCCACATAATCGAACTCAGTGGCCGCAATCGCCGGCGTGTTCTGACCCAAGAAATTGGTCGCCACCAACGCCCCCAACAACACCCGATTCGCCGCCACCGCCGCCGGATGCACCGTCGCCGCCACCGCCGACTCAAACGCCGTCGCCGCCGCCACCGCCGACGCCGCCGCCGTCTCCGCCTGCGCCGCCGCCGCGCTCAACCACCCCACATACGGCGCCGCCGCCGCCGCCATCGACACCGACGCCGGACCCGCCCACGGCCCACCCGTCAACCCCGCAATCACCGCATCAAACGACAACGCCGACCCCGCCAACTCCGCAGCCAACGCCTCCCACGCCGACGCCGCCGCAAACAACGGCCCCGCCCCAGCACCAGCAAAAATCCGCGCCGAATTGATCTCCGGCGGCAACCACGCAAACTCAGGAACCATTCCAACCCCAAACCAACCAGCCGCACCAACGGCACCGACAACCAACCGAACCCGAACACTCACCAACCCATCGGCGGATCGTAAGCCAACCCACAGCGAAAAACTCCAGATTCGCCAAACGCTGAAACCGCAGGGGCATTCGGTGATCTCCGTGAGTTACGTCCTACCGAAGCGCTGGATTGCGACCAAGCGGCTGACAGGATGCTGACATGGTGAGGGCGCGGGTAACACTGGTTGGTTGGTGTTACCCGCGCCCTGTAGAGCTGGCTGGTGAGGCCGGCTCGGTGTTGGTCAGGTCCGGCTGGAGCAGCCGGCGGAGTCGGTTTGGGAGTGGGCGTTGGCTCGTTCGTAGATCACCTGGGTGTTGCGGCCCGACGCGGTGATCAACTCCTGGCAGGCCCCGCCGCGGAAGTCCCGGCCCTACCCGACGCCGGTGCGCGGGATCACACTCGGGCGCGCCTGCACCACATGAGGATTAGCCCCCCCGCGACCCATCATCCCGCCGGGCATCCCCGCCCCGGCACCACCCATCCCCATCGGCATCGGCATCATCCCCATCCCACTACCGGTCCCCGCGGCCTGCGCCAACTCCGCCGCATTGGGCAAACCACCCAACCCCGCCATCGCCGCCGACGACAACCCCTTGGGCATCGACCCCTCCCACGTCGGCGGCACCGACATCGCCCCCACCAACCGCGCCTTACCCAAGTCCGCGCCGATACCGGCACCCACCCCCGCGCCGCCGCCGAGGCCCTTCATCGGATTGACATCACCGACAAACTTCGGCGCATCAGCCAGACCCGCCGCCGTCGCCCCCGCCAACCCCGCCGTACCCGCATTGCCCGTGTTAGCCAACTGCATCAACGGCGAAATCAACATGCTCGCTGGATACCCCGCAACCTGCGCCACCTGCATCACCGACGACAACGGCAGCGACGAGGCCAACGACTGCACCCCCGCCACCACCCCCGGAACCCCCGCCAGCGCACCCTGCAACGCCGGCGACACCGCCGCCGTCGCCGTCGTCGCCAACCCCGCCGCCTGCGCACCCAGCTGCGAGGCCAACCCCGCCAAATCCAACGGCGGCACACCAAAGGGCATCAACTCCGCAGCCGCCGCCCCCGCCCCCGCGTCATAGCCCACCATCGCCCCCACGTCCTGAGCCCACATCTCCACATAATCGAACTCAGTGGCCGCAATCGCCGGCGTGTTCTGACCCAAGAAATTGGTCGCCACCAACGCCCCCAACAACACCCGATTCGCCGCCACCGCCGCCGGATGCACCGTCGCCGCCACCGCCGACTCAAACGCCGTCGCCGCCGCCACCGCCGACGCCGCCGCCGTCTCCGCCTGCGCCGCCGCCGCGCTCAACCACCCCACATACCGCGCCGCCGCCGCCGCCATCGACACCGACGCCGGACCCGCCCACGGCCCACCCGTCAACCCCGCAATCACCGCATCAAACGCCGACGCCGACCCCGCCAACTCCGCAGCCAACGCCTCCCACGCCGACGCCGCCGCAAACAACGGCCCCGCCCCAGCACCAGCAAAAATCCGCGTCGAATTGATCTCCGGCGGCAACCACGCAAACTCAGGAATCATTCCAACCCCAAACCAACCAGCCGCACCAACGGCACCGACAACCGACCGGGCCCGAACACTCACCAACCCACGGGCGGATCGTAAGCCAACCCACAGCGAAAAACTCCAGATTCGCCGAGTTATTCATAAATATTGGATAAGAGCCGGTCCACCAGCGGGCAAGATCTCGGAACTATCTCGGCGGGGCCAGGCGGCCATGCCTGTCTCATGTCAATGACGTGGACAAACAATGATCCGCTTGATTGGTTCGCCAAGTGATTTCCCTATCGCCACCACGACGGGAAGGTAATGCCCGACCGTCGGCTGCCGGGGCCTGTTCGTTCATGCGCACCGACGCGGCCAACTGCGAAGCGTATGCCAAGAACCGCCTGGTCAGCCTGTGGCGACCAGCTGCTACGCCGGATGTGTCGTCCGGCGGTTTGAGGTCCGCACGGTCAGCACCCGGCCATTGCCGGAGACCCCATACCCTCCAATACCCATCGACAGGCCTACCATCGGAAAATTGGCGTTCGGGCGCCGCTAGAAAAGGTTCTTGAAGAAGCCCGAAAGCCCGTTGCCGAAGACCAACAGTCCCGAGCTTCCCGTCCCGGAGTTCAGGATGCCCGAAGTCATGACCCCCGCGATGGCGATGCCCGCGTTCTGGACAGCCGCATTATAGAAACCCGCGTTCCCGTAGCCGGTGTCGAGCGCGCCAGAGTTGCCGCCGAAGATGCTCGTGGTACTGGTGTTGACGTAGCCCGAGTTGCCGAATCCCGAATTTTGAATACCCGAGTTACCGGTACCATTTGGGTCGTTCTGACCAAAGCCCGAGTTACCGGTGCCGACATTGAAGAAACCGGAGTTAGGGCCGGGGTGGGCCGTAGCGCTGAAGAACCCGGTGTTGAGTGCGCCACCGTTGAAGCCTCCAGTGTTGGTGTTGCCCGCGTTGGCGAAGCCGGTATTGACGTCGCCCGCGTTCCCGAACCCGGAGTTGATGTCGCCCGCGTTGAAAAAGCCGGTGTTGACGTTGCCCGAATTGCCGAAGCTGGTGTTCGAGTTGCCGGCATTGAAGCTGCCCGCATTGAAGTTTCCGGAATCGTAGAAGCCGAAGTTGCCGGCCCCGGCATTTACGGCACCGGTGTTTGTGCTGCCGCCGTTCCAGAACCCGGTGTTGACACTGCCCGCGTTTCCGAAGCCCGTGTTCCCCACGCCAGAATTACCGAAGCCCACGTTGCCGGTACCCGAGTTGAAAAAGCCCACGTTGCCGCTGCCTGAGTTGAACAAACCGATATTGTTGCTGCCGGAGTTCAACGCGCCGAAGCCAATTTGACCGTTGCCGGTGAGCCCGATGCCGATATTGTTGTTCCCGGTGTTGCCGAAGCCGAAATTCCCATTGCCGGTATTGCCGAAGCCGACGTTGTTACTCCCGGAATTTCCGCTGCCGAAGTTGAAGTTACCGCCATTACCGTTGCCGAAATTAGTGTCGCCGATATTGCCACTTCCCACGTTGGTGTTGCCGATATTACCGCCACCCAGATTGGTGCTGCCGATATTGCCGCTGCCCAGGTTCTGGCTGCCGAAGTTTCCGCTGCCAAAGTTGAAGTTGCCGGCGTTGCCGCTGCCGAGGTTGATGTCACCCCGGTTGCCACTACCGATGTTGGTGCTGCCGATATTGCCGCTGCCCAGGTTGAACGAGCCGACGTTGCCGCTGCCGATGTTCGTGTCACCGATGTTGCCGCTACCCAGGTTGAGGGAGCCGATGTTGCCGAAACCGAAGTTGATGCCCTGAAGAGGTGCCGGGACGACGCTGGCCGCCTGCGCCGACGACGGTGCGCCGGCCGCCGCCGCGCCGGTCCCCGTCGCGCCACCGACCAGACCCGACAACCCGGGCAGCCCCGCCACCGAACCCGACCACGACGCCAGCTGAGCAGCCGCCGCCGAGACCCCACCGTGATAACCCACCATGGCCGCCACATCGGCGGCCCACATCTCCTCATACACACCCTCGGCAGCCGCAATCGCCGGCGCATTCTGACCAAACAGATTCGACATCACCAACTGCACAAACACATTGCGATTAGCCGCCACCGCCAACGGATGAACCACCGCCGCCCGCGCCGCCTCAAACGCCCCCACCACCGCCTGCGCCTGCGCAGCCGCACCCGCAGCCCGCGCCGCCGCCGCACTCAACCACCCCGAATACGGAGCCGCCACCGCCACCATCGCCGACGCCGCCGGACCCTGCCACGCCGAACCCGGCCCCCCCGCCAAACCCGAAGTCACCGAACCAAACGCCGCCGCCGCCGACCCCAACTCATCAGCCAACCCCGCCCACGCCGCCGCCGCCGCCAACATCGGCCCCGAACCCGCACCAGAAAACATCCGCAACGAATTAATCTCCGGCGGCAACACCGAAAAATTCATCAACCCGCCCCTCCTTCAACGGAATATTCTCAACACCACCCGCAGGCGTTACCGCAACCACCACAGCACCGGCCACCGGCCACCACCCCACACCTGGCCAGCAACCACCGCTCCTGGCAGCGACCCTAGGCCACACCCCCCACCAAACCCGCGCATTTACCCCCACCACCCACCCGTGTCGACCACCCAACCACCACGAGGACCACCGGGACCGCGGGGACCACCGGGAAAGGGGTTCGCCGCGGCCGCCGCCCATGGCGGCGCGCACAAATCCGCTGAAGCCAGCCCAGACTCGGCAGCTACCGGAAAAACCCGGAAATCCCTGAACCCGAATTGAATCCGCCGGAGTTCTGATCGCCGGAATTAACGACGCCCGAGCTGTCGTCACCGGAATTCGAGATACCTGACAGGGTATTACCCGAGTTGACAAATCCGGCATTGTTGGTACCGATATTGCCGAAACCGGAATTGAAGCCGGGGATCAGCGCGGGCCCCGCATTCGAGATTCCTGAATTACCGATGCCCGTGTTGAAGAATCCAGAGTTGACAGTACCGTTAGGATCACTGTTACCAAAGCCTGAGTTTCCGGCGCCTTGGTTATCGAATCCGGAATTCAAGACCGGCTGGTCCACCGCGCTGGCGAAGCCGGTATTGAGATTGCCGCCATTGAATCCGCCGGTATTGGTGTCGCCGCCATTGAAAAAGCCGGTGTTGACATTACCCGCGTTCCAGGCACCGGTGTTCGAATTGCCCGCGTTCATAAAGCCGGTATTTCCCGCACCAGAATTTCCGAAGCCGGTGTTATGGGTGCCCACGTTGAAGCTGCCGAAGTTTCCGTTTCCCGCGTCAAAAATACCGAAGTTGGCGCTACCTGCACTGCCGAAGCCGGTATTTGAGCTACCCGCGTTCCAGAAGCCGGTATTGAAGTCGCCAGCGTTACCGAAACCGGTATTCCCGTTGCCCGAGTTTATCCAGCCGATGTTATTGTTACCGGAGTTGAAGAAGCCGATGTTGTTGTTGCCCGAGTTGAACAAACCGATATTGTTGCTGCCGGAGTTCAACGCGCCGAAGCCGATTTGACCGTTACCGGTGAGCCCGAACCCGATGTTGTCGTTACCCTTGTTGCCGAACCCGATATTGCCGGTACCGAGGTTTCCGAATCCGATGTTGCCACCACCGAGATTCCCGCTGCCGAGGTTGAAGTCGCCGGTGTTTCCGCTGCCCAGGGACACGTCGGCCAGGTTTCCGCCACCGATATTGATGGTGCCGAAGTTTCCGCTGCCCAGGTTGAGGCTGCCGATGTTGCCGCTGCCCAGGTTGCCGCTGCCGAAGTTTCCGCTGCCGAAGTTGTAGTCCCCGATGTTTCCGCTGCCGCTATTGGCGGTCCCGGTATTGCCACCGCCCCAGTTCTCGCTGCCGTAGTTCCCGCTGCCAATGTTGGTGTCGCCGATATTGCCGCTGCCGAGGTTGACCCCACCGATGTTGCCGCTACCCAGGTTGAACGAGCCGATGTTGCCGAAACCCAGGTTGAAGACGAAGTCGTCAAGCCATTGCGAAACCGCCGCCGGGCCGGCAGTCGCCTGTGCGGCGAGCGCTGACGGTGCGCCGGCCGCCGCCGCGCCGGTCCCCGTCGCGCCACCGACCAGACCCGACAACCCGGGCAGCCCCGCCACCGAACCCGACCACGACGCCAGCTGAGCAGCCGCCGCCGAGACCCCACCGTGATAACCCACCATGGCCGCCACATCGGCGGCCCACATCTCCTCATACACACCCTCGGCAGCCGCAATCGCCGGCGCATTCTGACCAAACAGATTCGACATCACCAACTGCACAAACACATTGCGATTAGCCGCCACCGCCAACGGATGAACCACCGCCGCCCGCGCCGCCTCAAACGCCCCCACCACCGCCTGCGCCTGCGCAGCCGCACCCGCAGCCCGCGCCGCCGCCGCACTCAACCACCCCGAATACGGAGCCGCCACCGCCACCATCGCCGACGCCGCCGGACCCTGCCACGCCGAACCCGGCCCCCCCGCCAAACCCGAAGTCACCGAACCAAACGCCGCCGCCGCCGACCCCAACTCATCAGCCAACCCCGCCCACGCCGCCGCCGCCGCCAACATCGGCCCCGAACCCGCACCAGAAAACATCCGCAACGAATTAATCTCCGGCGGCAACACCGAAAAATTCATCAACCCGCCCCTCCTTCAACGGAATATTCTCAACACCACCCGCAGGCGTTACCGCAACCACCACAGCACCGGCCACCGGCCACCACCCCACACCTGGCCAGCAACCACCGCTCCTGGCAGCGACCCTAGGCCACACCCCCCACCAAATCCGCGCATTTACCCCCACCACCCACCCGTGTCGACCACCCAACCACCAGAAAAAGATCGCCGGTCCGGAATGTGAACCGTGTTCGTCGCTCGGTCGAAGCCGCACGGGTACGCCGCGGGCGCCGCTGCCCCGCAGCAAACGGTCTGCGCGGTGAAATCCGGGTCCCGCTAACCGCAGCCCTTGAGCCGGACCGCCAGATAATCGGCGACCTTGTCGATCGCTAGCCGTTCTTGGGTCATGGCATCGCGCTCACGGACGGTGACGGCGTTGTCCTCGAGCGAGTCGAAGTCGACTGTTACACAGAATGGAGTCCCGATCTCGTCCTGGCGCCGGTAGCGACGCCCGATGGCACCCGCATCGTCGAAGTCGATGTTCCAGCAGCTGCGCAATTCGGCGGCGAGATCGCGGGCCTTGGGGCTCAAGTCCGCATGGCGGGACAGTGGCAGCACCGCGGCCTTGACCGGGGCCAGCCGAGGATCCAGTCGCAGTACCGTCCGCTTCTCCATCGCGCCCTTGGCATTCGGGGCCTCGTCCTCGCTGTACGCGTCGATCAAGAACGCCATGAACGACCGGGTCAGGCCCGCTGCCGGCTCGATGACATACGGCGTATACCGAGTGTCGTTGACCTGGTCATAGAAGTTCAGGTCGGTACCGGAATGCTTTGAATGCGTCGACAAGTCGAAGTCGGTGCGGTTGGCGACACCTTCCAGCTCACCCCAGGGATTGCCGAGGAAGCCGAACTTGTACTCGATGTCGACGGTGCGGTCGGAGTAGTGCGACAGCTTCTCCTTGGGGTGCTCCCACAAGCGCAGGTTCTGCGGATCGATGCCCAGGTCGACGTACCACTGCAGCCGGGTGTCGATCCAATACTGGTGCCATTCCTTGGCCGTCGACGGCTCGACGAAGAACTCCATCTCCATCTGCTCGAACTCGCGAGTCCGGAAGATGAAATTGCCGGGGGTGATCTCGTTGCGGAAACTCTTACCGATCTGGCCGATGCCGAACGGTGGCTTCTTGCGGGACGTCGTCACAACGTTGGCAAAGTTGATGAAGATGCCCTGTGCGGTTTCCGGGCGCAGATAGTGCAACCCCTCCTCGGTCTCGATGGGTCCGAGGTAGGTCTTGAGCATCATGTTGAATTCGCGCGGCTCGGTCCACTGGCCGGGCTCGCCGGTGTCCGGGTCGCGAATATCGGCCAGCCCGTTGGGCGGCGGATGGCCGTGCTTGGCTTCGTAGGCTTCGATCAAATGGTCGGCCCGGTAGCGCTTGTGCGTGATGAGCGACTCGACCAGCGGGTCGTGGAAGACCTCCACATGGCCCGAGGCAACCCATACCTCACGCGGCAAGATGATCGACGAATCGATTCCCACGACGTCGTCGCGGCCGGTGACCACCGACCGCCACCACTGCCGTTTGATGTTCTCCTTGAGTTCCACCCCCAGCGGACCGTAGTCCCACGCCGACTTGGTACCGCCGTAGATTTCACCAGACGGATAGACGAAGCCGCGCCGTTTGGCCAGGTTCACCACAGTGTCGATGACAGACGCCACGCGGTACCGCACTCCCTTCCCGGATCGGGCAACTGCATGCAGCGGGCAATCACTGCGCAGGAAACCTCAGTCATGGTAGCGATCGGCCGGCGGCTCTTTGACATGCACCATCACGCATGTGACAGTGGAGGACAGCCGCAGGTGTCCGCGAGCTGTTTCGGGACGAGCGGTCCCGATGCCGGTACGTTTCGAGGTGGTTCAGATATGGCGACGTCCCCCGCTACGCCTGTCGCCGTCGACGACCTGGTCGGTCATCATGAGCATGGCGCCGGCAGCTCTTCGGGACATCCCGCCTCCCCCGCGCCCCCGCCCCGGGAAATTCTCGACGCCGCCGGCGAGTTGCTGCGTGCGCTGGCCGCACCGGTACGCATCGCCATCGTGTTGCAATTGCGCGAATCGCAACGCTGTGTGCATGAATTGGTGGACGCGTTGGGTGTACCGCAACCGCTGGTCAGCCAGCACTTGAAGATCCTCAAGGCGGCTGGCGTCGTCACCGGAGAGCGGTCGGGTCGTGAAGTGCTGTACCGGCTCGCCGATCATCACCTCGCACATATCGTCGTCGACGCGGTCGCCCACGCCAGTGAGGAGTCGCCGTGACCGGAACCAGTGTCCGGTCCACCCGCCAGCGCGCGGCGATCTCGACGCTGCTGGAGACGATCGATGATTTCCGCTCGGCACAGGAATTGCACGACGAACTGCGCCGCCGGGGCGAAAACATCGGCCTGACCACCGTCTATCGCACCCTGCAGTCGATGGCCGCCGCGGGAATGGTCGACACGCTGCGCACCGACACCGGTGAGTCGGTCTACCGCCGGTGCTCGGAACATCATCACCACCATCTGGTGTGCCGCAGTTGCGGCTCCACCATCGAAGTGGCCGACCACGAAGTGGAGGCCTGGGCCGCGGAAGTGGCTGCCCGGCATGGGTTTTCCGACGTCAGCCACACCATCGAAATCTTCGGCAACTGCGCAGCCTGCCGGTCCTGACATTCGGAGCGCTGCCCCACCGTCATCGACAGCACCGCTCGAACTTTTCCGCGCTTTATGGGGCATTCAAAGTTGGCCGCTGTCGAAGCTCCCGATCTGCCCAGATCCTCTGCGAGAGCGCGTCGCGATGGATGCAAAGCTGAAACCCGCTCTATCCGAAATCTGCACTCGAATGTGCGCCGGGGTGCCGCAGACGCGACAAGAGGCGACAAAGCCTCACCTGCGCACTCTCCGCCCGGCACGTCGATTCATAGGTAAGAGCGGGATGTGCCCCGGCGAGCGCCGGAGCCCATCCCGCTGCGTCGTGTTACCGCTGCGGCAGGGACAGCAGGTTGTTGGTCCAGCGCCCGTCCGCGTTAGGTACGGAGGTACATCGGGCCGTACGCGGGGGTCACAACCTTCACGTTGACGCGGTGCCCGCCGCTGTCTTCCACGTAAGCCTTGCCGTTCTCGTTCTCGATCCATGAGACGATCTCGGCCCGCGTGTTGTTACCCGTCTCGTTGGTGGCGGGGTTGACCCACCAGAGACGGGTGATGTGCGGATGATCGGTGCCACCCGAGAGGCGGATGGCGGTAATGCGAATAGCCACGAGGGCTCCTAACTTTCGGGTTTCATTTCACGGAGCTGAAGTTTGGGCTCTACATTCGTGTCTGCAAGGACGGTCATGTAGTGGCCCAGGGGTTGGGTGGGCACGGCAATGCTCACTCAACCCTTTTGTACTTGGCCGAAAAGCCAACGCACGCATAGGAATCCGCGCGGTCACGGTGGACCCGCGGGACCAAGTTGGATGCCCAAGGTGTTGGTGGCCGGCGACCGAGGGACCGCGCCCGCGCAATTTGCGGCGGGGTATGCGGGAGGCGGCGAGCAGACTATGGCTCAGCCCGAAAGTTCGCTTACTGCATAGAGTCTCGGACAGTGAGCGACTCCATATGCGCGGCGTAGGTGTGGCTGCTCGACATGCGACCTCTCCCGTCGTAGTGGTATTGCAACTGGCTGGCTGCCAGAAAGATACCGTCCAGGTTCGGCGGTGATGCTCATCTCGCGCCGGGCGTGTCGCGCTCCAAGCATGATGAGGCCCCGCCTCGGGTGAGACGGGGCCTCTGTCGCTTATCGGTGTGTCCGGTGCCAGCCAGAACCACTTCGACAACCGCGCTCTCAGCGTGCATCACCCGGTGCCCTAAATCAAACACCAATTACATGCGTGTCATTCGCCCGGCCTGCCGCGCACGCTCGTCCAAGAGCTCATCGACCGGGCCGATCGACCGCGGCGGCCCGCCCGCGCCCCGCACTGCGACCAACAGGCGTAGCTGGGGTCGATCACTTCAGGGTCGCGCATTCCCCCAGCGTAGGACGCCGCGCGCTTCGCTGAGCATGTGTATTTGGTGGGTATCGACAGTACCGCTCGAACTTTTCCGCGCCGCCGTCGAAATCGGCGTCAGGGAGCCCCGGCGATCAGCGCGTCACGTATCCGGGCACCGGAATCGAGCACCAGCAGGATCAAGGTGCGCAGCGCGTCGTCACCCAGCCCGGCGCCGGGAAAGTTGTACCGCAGCATGACATCCCCGGTTTTGGACGCTGTCTTGGCCGCACCCTTGGCCGTACCGTTGCCGGGGCCCTTCTCCAGCACGGTGACTGCGCCGAAATTGACGTCACGCGCCTGCTTGGCCGCCCGATCGCGAATCTTCCTGGTCAGCGGCAGGTCCCAGGCCAGTATCTGGGTGAGCGACACCAACTCGAGGCCCTCGGCGATGCTCACCACCCGTAACGAAGCGAACGTGCCGTTGTGGCGGACCGTCAACGCGCCGTCGGGTTCCTGCTCGACGGAAAGGACGTCGCGCAGAATCGATGCCAGACGCTGCTGCAGTGAGGGCACTAGGCGCTCCCGAACCGTCGATTGCGGGAAGCGTACTCCTCGCAGGCCGCCCACAAATCGCGGCGGTCATAGTCGGGCCACAACTTGTCCTGGAATATGTACTCGGCGTAAGCGGCCTGCCACAGCATGAAATTGCTGGACCGCTGCTCCCCCGAGGTCCGCAGGAACAGGTCGACATCGGGGATGTCGGGGCGCTGCAGATGACGGGCGATGGTGGACTCGGTGATCCGCTCCGGGTTCAACCGGCCGGCGGCCACCTCGCGCGCGATTTGTCTTGTGGCGTCGGCGATTTCGGTGCGCCCGCCGTAGTTGACGCAGTAATTGATGGTGATGACGTCGTTGTACTTCGTCATCTGCTCGGCCACCGCCAGTTCGTTGATGACGCTGCGCCACAGCCGCGGCCGCGAACCCACCCACCGGATCCGCACACCCATCTCCTTGAGATTCTCCCGGCGTCGTCGCACCACATCGCGGTTGAAACCCATCAGGAAGCGGACCTCCTCGGCCGAACGCTTCCAATTTTCGGTGGAGAAGGCATAGAGGCTGAGCCATTTGATTCCGAGTTCGATTGCGCCGCAGGCGATGTCGATCACCACCGCTTCGCCCATCTTGTGCCCCTCGGTGCGACGCAGGCCACGCTGGGTGGCCCACCGGCCGTTGCCGTCCATCACGATGGCGACATGATTGGGCAACCGGTCGGCCGGAATTCGGGGCGCAGCCGCCTTCGAGATGTGCTGCGGCGGCCGGCGCGGGCCGCCGTCGGGCGACGGCGGCAATGCCGGGAAGACAACCGGCCACGTCGAGGTGTCGGGGAAAGTCGGATAGTCGTCCGGTGCGGGGGGTAGCTGTGGGAAGTCGGTGGACGTCAGCGTTCGTTCGGCCTTGTTAGCCACACTCACCTACCTGTCTGATCAGCGCGGCGCGACGCTCGGCAACGGTGTGATCGATCCGATAGGTCCGCTCCACCAGCGGCAACGTCTTGAGCTGACGTTCCAAGTGCCATTGCAAGTGCGCGGCCACCAACCCGCTGACATAGCCGCGATGCGATTGCGGGGCCTGCTCGGCGGCCGCCCAATCGCCGTCGTGTAGGGCGGACATCAACTCCAGCACGCCCAGCGGCGGTGTCGTCGCACCGGCGGGACGGCAGTGCGCGCAGACACTGCCCCCCGCCGCGATGTGAAACGCACGATGCGGCCCGGGTGTGGCGCAGCGAGCGCACTCGGTCAGCGCCGGCGCCCAGCCGGCGATACCCATGGCACGCAGCAGATAGGCGTCCAACAGCAGGTCGCGAGGACGACGTCCGTCGGCGACCGCCCGCAACGCGCCCACCGTGAGCCGGTGCAGGGCCGGGGCGGGCGCCCGCTCTTCACCGGCAAGGCGTTCGGCGGTTTCCAGCATCGCGCAGCCGCAGGTGTACCGGCCGTAGTCGTTGACGATGTCGGTGGCGAAGGCATCGATGGAGACGACCTGGGTGACGATGTCGAGGTTGCGGCCGGGGTGCAGTTGCGCATCGATGTGCGCGAACGGCTCCAGCCGGGCACCGAATTTGCTGCGGGTACGACGTACCCCTTTGGCCACCGCACGAACCAGCCCGTGGTCGCGGGTCAGCAGGGTGACGATCCGGTCGGCTTCGCCGAGCTTGTGCTGGCGCAGCACAACAGCCCGGTCTCGATATAGCCGCATCCCCATAGTTTCGCACCCCGCCGCGACATCGCGGGTATCCGCGCCGATAGTCTCGTACCCCGTGGTTGGCGCTTCTGGGTCCGCTTCCGGGTCCGCTTCCGGGGCCGGTAACCAGCGCTTGCCCACCTTGACCGATCTTGTGTATCAGCTGGCCAACGGCTCGGTGACGTCCGCCGAGCTGGTAGCCCGGTCGCTGCGCGAGATCCAGGCGAGCCAATCGACGTTGAATGCATTCCGGGTGGTCCTGACCGAGTCGGCGCTGGCCGACGCGGCCGCGGCAGACCGGCGACGGGCGGCCGGCGACACCGGGCCGCTGCTGGGCATCCCGATCGCGGTCAAAGACGATGTCGACGTTGCTGGAGTACCCACCGCCTACGGCACCGAGGGGTATGTCGCTCCCGCTACCGCGGATTCGGAGGTCGTCCGGCGGCTCAAGGCGGCCGGGGCGGTGATCGTCGGCAAGACCAACACCTGTGAGCTGGGCCAGTGGCCATTCACCAGCGGGCCCGGGTTCGGACACACCCGCAACCCGTGGGCGCGCCGGCATACACCGGGCGGGTCGTCGGGCGGCAGCGCGGCCGCGGTGGCCGCGGGCCTGGTCACCGCGGCAATTGGCTCCGACGGGGCCGGCAGCATCCGGGTTCCCGCGGCGTGGACCCACCTGGTGGGCATCAAGCCGCAGCGCGGCCGCATCTCCACCTGGCCGCTGCCGGAGGCGTTCAACGGCATCACGGTCAACGGCGTGCTGGCCCGCACGGTAGCCGACGCGGCCCTGGTGCTGGATGCGGCGGCGGGCAACGTCGAGGGCGACCTGCACCGGCCACCGCCGGTGACCGCATCCGACTACGTCGGCATCGCCCCCGGTCCGCTGAAGATCGCCCTGTCAACCCGGCCTCCTTTCAACGGTTTTCGCGCAAAGTTGCATCCGGAGATCCTGGCCGCGACGCGTCAGGTGGGCGAACAGCTTCAGCTGCTCGGCCATACCGTGGTACGCGGCAACCCCGACTACAGCGTGCAGATGTCGTGGGACTTTCTTGCCCGGTCCACCGCCGGATTGTGGGAGTGGGCGCAGCGGCTGGGCGACGGCGTCACGCTGGACCCCCGCACAGTGTCCAATCTGCGCACCGGACACATACTTTCCCAGGCCATCCTGCGCAGCGCGCGCCGCCACGAAGCCGCCGCACAGCGGCGAGTGGGCTCGATCTTCGACATCGTCGACGTGGTACTGGCACCGACTACCGCACAGCCCCCGCCGCCGGCCCGCGCGTTCGACCAGATGGGCGGGCTGGCCACCGACCGCGCCATGATCGCGGCGTGCCCCTACACCTGGCCGTGGAACCTGCTGGGCTGGCCGGCGATCAACGTGCCCGCGGGGTTCACCGTCGAGGGCCTGCCGATCGGTGTTCAACTCATGGGACCGGCCAACAGCGAAGGCATGCTGATCTCGCTGGCCGCTGAGTTGGAAGCCGTCAGCGGCTGGGCAGCCAAGCAGCCGGCGGTCTGGTGGGACGAGGGCACCGACACTCCTGGCCCCGACAGCGTCCGGGCGCCACAGCGTTAGCAGCACCGACCCGGGCGCTCAACGTAACGCGCGATATGACGTTGGCCGATCGCGCCGCCGGGTAATTGCCACAGCATCGCGGTGGTCGGGGTACAGGCATGACCTGCTTGAGAGATGGGCGGCTTCCCAATCAGGCGCGAGAAAACCGTGACGAACCGGCTGCTCGCCGTTCAAAATCCCAGTCGGCCAAGTTGTTTGGGGTCGCGCTGCCAGTTCTTTGCCACCTTGACGCGCAGGTCGAGATAGACCTTGGTCCCCAGTAGCTTCTCGATCTGACCGCGGGCCGCGGTGCCAACGTGTCGTAGCCGGGCGCCGCCCTTGCCGATGACAATCCCCTTCTGGCTGTCCCGCTCGACGTACAACACGGCGTGCACGTCGATCAGGTCGTCCCGTCCCTCGCGGGGGCTGACGTCGTCGATAACCACGGCCAGCGAATGAGGCAGTTCGTCATGGACACCCTCCAGGGCGGCCTCGCGGATGAACTCCGCCATCAGGACCTCTTCGGGTTCGTCGGTCAGCTCGCCGTCGGGGTAGTACGCCGGGCCGGGTGGCAACGCCCCGGCCAGCACGTCGACCAGCACGTCGACCTGCGCGCCGGTCACGGCCGACACCGGGACGATTTCGGTTGAGCCGGGCAGGTTTTCCATCAGCTCGCCGACCGCCACCAGCTGCGCCGCCACCCGCTCCTTGGGCAGTTTGTCGATCTTGGTGACGATGACGACGAGCTTCTGCGGCGTCGCGCCGGGGGCGACGGAGCGAATCTGCTCGAGGATCCACCGGTCGCCTGGGCCGATCGCTTCGTCGGCCGGGATGCACAATCCGATCACGTCGACCTCGGCGTAGGTGGCCCGGACCAGGTCGTTGAGCCGCTTGCCCAGCAGCGTCCGCGGGCGGTGCAGGCCGGGCGTGTCGACCAGGATCATCTGGAAGTTCTCTCGATGCACGATCCCGCGGATGGTGTGCCGAGTGGTCTGCGGCCGCATCGACGTGATCGCGACTTTGCTACCCACCAGCGCATTGGTCAGCGTTGACTTTCCGGTGTTCGGCCGGCCGACCAAACAGACGAAGCCGGAACGGAATTCAGCCGTCATAACGGCGTTCCGGTGCTGTCGGTGACGATCACCACCGCCATCGGCGACAGCTCGCGTAAGGCCGCGATTCCCGGGTCGGCGACGGATCCGGCGACCAGCGCGGCAGCCGCCAGACCGGTCGCCCCGCTGGATACGGCAGCAGCCACCGCAGCCTGCAATCCGGTCAGCCGTAGCGCCGACAAGTTCACCGGTACGCCCACGTAGGTGCGCCCGTCGCGGTCGCGTACCGCTGCTCCGCTGTCGGCCTCGGCCCGCACCATGGCCGCCCGCGCCAGCACCACCAGCTTGGCGTCCTCAGGGTCCGCCGGCTCAGCCATCGGAATCGCCTTCATCTGGACGGTGCCCGGGGCCGTCGGTTGCTACGGTTTCGCCCAGCTCTACGGGACTCACCAATACGGTGCCGATCCGCATCCGGCCCCGATGGTCGCGGCCCCCCTCAGCCTGCAGGCGCAGGCCATGGGATACCACCTCGGCACCGGGTAGTGGAACGCGGCCCAATTCCAATGCCAGCAAACCGCCTACGGTGTCGACGTCGAGATCGCCGTCGAATTCCAAGCCGTACAACTCGCCCACATCCTCGATCGGCAGCCGCGCCGACACACGAAATCGTTTGTCGCCCAGGTCTTCTACCGGCGCCGTCTCGGCCTCGTCGTACTCATCGGCGATCTCGCCCACGATTTCCTCCAGCACGTCTTCGATGCTGACCAGGCCGGCGATGGCGCCGTATTCGTCGACCAGGAGCGCCATGTGGTTGCGGTCGCGCTGCATCTCCCGCAGCAACGCGTCCAGCGGCTTGGAGTCCGGCACGAACACCGCTGGGCGCATAACGTCCGCCACAGTGCTTTCCCGACCGCTGCCTGGCGAGAAGAAGGTCTGGCGGACAAGGTCTTTCAGGTATACCACGCCGAGAATGTCGTCGACGTTCTCGCCGATCACCGGAATGCGGGAATGGCCGCTGCGCACGGCCAGGTTCATCGCTTGAGCCGGTGACTTGTCCCCCTCGATCCAGATCATCTCGGTGCGCGGCACCATCACCTCGCGGGCGGGGGTGTCGCCGAGTTCAAAGACCGACTCGATCATCTTGCGTTCGTCGGCGGCAACCACGCCGCGCTGCTGAGCCAGGTCGACGACTTCGCGCAGTTCGACCTCGGAGGCGAACGGCCCGTTGCGAAATCCACGGCCCGGGGTGAGCGCGTTGCCCAGCAGCACCAGCAACCGGCTGATCGGCATCAACAGCCATGAAATCACCTGCAACGGAACGGCTGTGGCCAGCGCGATGGAATAGGCATGCTGGCGGCCGAGCGTACGCGGACCCACACCGATAACGACGAAGCTGGTCACCACCATGACGGCCGCGGCCACGAACAACCCGCCGTTGAGATTCAGGTTGTGCCGAAAAAACACCACCAGGAACGCGGTGGCGGTGATCTCACACACAATCCGCAGCAGCACCACCAAATTGATGTAGCGCGGCCGTTCCACCATCACCTTGAGCAGTGCCACCGCTCCCGGCCGGGCCTCGCGCACCAGCTCCTGTACGCGGGCCAGCGACACCGTGCTGAAGGCAGCATCCAGCGCCGCGAATATTCCGCCCAGTCCGATCAACACGATCGCACCGAGCAGCTGAGCAAGACCGGTCACGACTCGTCGAAGTACCTGGACTTGTCCAACAGCCGGCGGTCTCGTTCATGCTGGCGGTCGTGATGGTAAGCCTCGACCTGGGCGGCCACCCACTCTTCCAGCAACCGCTCCTGCAAGGCGAACATCTCCCTCTCCTCGTCCGGCTCACCGTGGTCGTAGCCGAGCAGATGCAGCACGCCGTGGATTGTCAACAGCGCCAGCTCATGTCCGAGGCTGTGTCCCGCCGCGGCCGCCTGCTCCGCCGCGAATTCCGGGCACAGCACGATATCGCCGAGCATCGCCGGGCCGGGCTCGGGCGCGTCGGGACGCCCCCCGGGCTCCAGCTCGTCCATCGGAAAGCTCATCACGTCTGTCGGCCCGGGCAGATCCATCCAGCGCATGTGCAGGTCGGCCATCGCGGCGGTGTCCAGCAACACCATCGACAACTCCGCGCCCGGGTTGACGTCCATCTTCTCGATGACAAATCGTGCGACGCTGACCAGCTCGGCTTCGGAGACGTCGACGCCCGACTCGTTGGATACTTCGATGCTCATGAGATTCTCACGTGCTCAATCATCGACGACCACGGGCGCCGGAGGCCCGCCGAGCCGCCCGGTTCATCCCGGAGCCGGGCTCCTCGGAGCGGGCGTAGGCTTCGACGATCTCCGAGACCAGTCGGTGGCGCACCACGTCCACGCTGGTCAGCTCCGCGATGTGAATGTCGTCGATGTCCTCGAGGATGTCGACCGCCGCCCGCAGCCCGGACTTGGCGCCACCCGCCAGGTCGATCTGGGTGACGTCTCCGGTGACGACGACTTTCGACCCGAACCCTAATCGGGTGAGGAACATTTTCATCTGCTCGGCCGTGGTGTTTTGCGCCTCGTCGAGGACGATGAAGGCGTCGTTCAAGGTGCGGCCGCGCATATACGCCAGCGGCGCAACCTCGATAACCCCGGCGGTCATCAGCTTCGGGATCAGCTCGGGATCCATCATGTCGTACAGCGCGTCATACAGCGGCCGCAGGTACGGGTCGATCTTCTCGCTCAGCGTGCCGGGCAGAAAGCCAAGGCGCTCACCGGCTTCCACCGCCGGACGGGTCAAGATGATGCGGGTGACCTGCTTGGTCTGCAATGCATGAACCGCCTTGGCCATCGCCAGATAGGTTTTCCCGGTGCCGGCCGGGCCGATCCCGAACACGATGGTGTTGGCATCGATTGCGTCGACATAGCGCTTCTGGTTGAGCGTCTTGGGCCGGATCGTCTTGCCGCGGCGCGACAAGATGTCAAGGGTGAGCACCTCTGCCGGTGACTCGTTGCCCGCGCCGAGCAACATGGCAACGCTGTGGCGCACCACCTCCGGAGTCAACGACTGTCCCCGGGCCACAATCGCCACCAACTCCGAAATCGCACGTTCGGCCAGCGCGACATCGGCCGGTTCGCCGGAAAGGGTCACCGAGTTGCCACGCACATGCAGGCCGGCGGTCAGGGTGCGTTCCAGCGCGCGCAGGTTCTCGTCTGCCGATCCGAGTAAGCCCACGACCAAATCAGGCGGAACATCGATGCTGCTGCGAACCTGAGATGAGGCCGATAATGCGTCAGCAGCCTTGGTTTCGCGGGGCGTCACGTGGTTTCTGATGCCTACTTTCTGTGTTCGCGGGCGGCGACAGCCGGTAGTCAAGTCTACCGCCGGGTGCGCCCAGCGGGCCTGGTCCGCGGGAAAAGCCGCCCCGAAACCGACGCCCACGAACCCTGGGGGCGGTCTCGGCGCCCGGGCGCTAGATCCGTTCGGCGGATACCGGCACCTTGGTGACGACGGCCGGCACGCCACCTTTGACCGGCCACGGCAGCGCAGGGTCGTGTTCGGGAGCCCAGCCGGCGGGGATCTGTATCCGGAACCGTTGATGAAGCTGGGCGAGAAAGAATTGGGCCTCCAGGTAACCCATGGCCGCACCGAAACAGCGGTGCGGCCCGGCGCCGAAGGGCATGAAGGCCAGGTTGGGCCGGGCAGCGACGATGTCCTTGTCGTGGAACCGGATCGGCTCATAGCAGTCGGCGTCGGGGCCCCACCAGCGTGGATCACGCTGCAGGGCGTAGATCGGCAAGCCGATCAGGGTGCCGCGGCGGATCCGGTAGCCACCGATGACGTCGTCGATCATGGCGAACCGCGGCTGCAGCAGCAGGCCCTGCAGACGCTGGCCCTCGTCGAAACACGCCTTCGCCCACTCCAGCCTGTCCAGGTCGGCGTAGGAGGGCAGGGCTCCGTTGAGTGCGTCGACCTCGTCGTAGAGTCGCTGCTGCGCCTGCGGATTCTGCGGAAGCAGCGCCAGCGTCCAGGCCAGTGCGGCGACCACGGTTTCATAACCGCCGCCGATCAGCATGATCGCTTCGGTGATCACATCGCGCCGGCTGATGGGCGTGCCGTCCTCATAGCGCGCGTCAAGAAGTATCTGCAGCAGGTCGTCGTAGGAGCGGGAGTCGGCCAGCCGTTCCTCGACCCGCCGCTTCACCCAGCGCCGCATCCGCAACCAGGCTTGCACGGGGTTCCCGTCGCCCGGCAACACCCGCGGCGGGGCACCGAGCAGCAGCGGCGACGATGCGCTCTGCATCAGGGTGCGGACGTCGACGTCGAGCCGATGCAGCTCGGCATCGCAGAGCCCCATGGTGAACATCGCTCGCATGAACGCCGGAATCACCACGCCGTTGATCTCGTGCTGCAGATCGATCGGTTCGCCGGTCTGCGCGAACCGCTCCCATCTGGTCAGGCGGTTGGCGAATTCGTCGGCGACGGTGGCGGCGACCCGGCTCAGCTGTTGGCGACCCATCATCGGTGTCAGCGGCTTGCGTCGGCGACGGAATTCGGGGCCCTCCATCATCTGCATGGACGCGCCCAGCACCCTCCTCGCCGCGCCCGCGGCGGGGCCGATCAGGCTGTACTCGCCGTCGCGGTGGCTCATGACGTGGCGCACGTGGTCGGGATGATTCAGGACCACCACGTCGTACAGCGGCAACGGCAGCCGGTAGACGTCGCCGTAGGTATTCCCCAGCTGCTGTAGGTATCCGAACGGGTCGGACTTCAGTTCGGGAAGCACGCCGACGAAGGGGCGCCCGCGCGGGCCGGGCGGGCGCGGCACGGCTCGAGGGCCCCTGAATCCTTGAGAGCCTCGCCGCGATCGCAGCGCCTGCCGCGCACAACCGACCGGGTTACGGGTCAACCAATAGACGTCTCGTTGGGCCGCCGCTGTCGCCGCTGTCATTGGATTCATCTCCACAGTGTTGAGTCAGTGTTGAGTCGCCGGCGCGTGGCGCCGGCACGGGTATCGAAAGATGGGACGACTCACTCGTTTTCGAAGCAGTACATCCGATACGAGCTCTCGCCGTTCTGCAGCCCGCGACAGATCTTGGAGTTCGACGTGGCTACGGCGTCGCGGACCAGGCCACGAAGCATTGCCGGGGTACGCCGGGTGAACATGTTCTGCGAGCGCGGCAGGCTCTTTTCGAGCCCCCGCACGACCTGCTCGCTGATGATCTCTTTGGAACGCATCCGCAGCGGCGCGTCGGCCAGCTCGGCCTCCCACTCGGCGACGTGGTCGCTGTGCCGGACGTCGGCGTAGAGCAGATGACCGCCCGGGCGCAGCACCCGGGCAACTTCGGCGAGAAATCGGGGCAACGACGGATAGCAGTGCGAGGCTTCGATATTGATGATGACATCGAAGGAATTGTCGGGGAATGGCAGGTTCTGGGCGTCCCCCTGGACGAAGTCCAGCCCCGGCACCCGGTGGGTTGTGCGGCAAACCTCGATGCCCGCCGGGTTGAGGTCCAGGCCGGTGTAGGAGGCCGGGCACAGGGTGCGCATCAGGTAGGAGGCTCCGCCGCCGTGGCCGCAGCTCACCTCCAGCACCTGCTTTCCGGCGATATCGGCCTGGGTGGCCGTGCGGTGGTAGAGCTGAATGCAATACCGGTCCGGCTCGTCCGACTCCGACAGCGGGATGGCCATCGGCGGGTCTTCCTCGTAGCCAAGATTCAGCAACGCCACGTCGTCGGCGCCGTGGCGGGTGATGAATGGGTAGTAGTACTTGGCGAAGACTCTCCAGGCGGGGGTCGACACCAGTCTGGTTGCAAGGCCCATGGTTCAGGTATGCCCACTAGCCGGGGGAATACACACCCGCGGTGCCCAGTGATCCCCCTACGTCGGGTCAAAAATCCTGGCGCGCCGCCGGTTCAAACGGGGCGTAGCAGCGTGTTTGCCGGCAGGTCCTTGTCCAGGACCTTGTGCGCTTGGGCCACGCCGGTGACCGGCAGCAGGTCCTCGTGCAGCAGTCCGACCTGCACCAGCAGCGAGGCCTGATCCCAGTAGATCCGTTCGTAGGCGACTTTCGGCTCCCCGGAATCCGGGTCCACCTCGAATCCCATCACGACGACAACGGGCAGCATCACCGCGCGGCCGGTGGGCGCCACGTTGGGCAGAAAGGTCGGCATCGCAATGTCGTGCGTGAACGACATGATCATCTCGTCGACGACGCGATCGCTGCCGACGGTACGACAGACCGGGATGATCCTGGTGTCTTCGGGCCAGTGCCCGATGAAGTACTGGCCGTAGAACTCGGCCACCCCGGCGGCGCCGACGCCGCCCATCATGGTGGGCACATGGTTGACGTAGGGATCGGCGGTCATCGTCGCCATGGTCGCGGCGAGATCCTTCGCGACGAACTCGTGAGCGACGTGTTCGTCGAAAATCGCACCCAGGTCGCGGGCGATATCGGTCATGGGGCACGCTCCTTTTGCACCCGAGAGTCCCACGCCGGCAACGGTGGTGTGGGAAAATCGCTTCGCCATTTCGCCGTCTGCTGAGGGAGCTGGTGTGTGGTCCCGTCCACAACCCGAGCCAGACTGTGACTGGTCACAACGGTCACGCGAGTGTCGAATCGCCGGAGATGCCTTAGTCCCACCTCGGGGTCAGCACCCCGAGCGCGCCCAGCGCCACCGCGGCCGCGGTCGACGTCCGCAACACCGTCGGACCCAGCCGGACCGCGACGGCTCCGGCGCCGGTCAGCGCGTCGATCTCCGCCGGCGCGATGCCACCTTCGGGGCCAACCAGGAGCAGCAGTGAATCCGCTTGCGCCACAGCGCTATCGGCAAGCCGATCGATCGCCGACTCATGTAGCGCCAGCACCATCGCACCGCGGGCCACCTCGTCACGGACCCGCACGGTCAACGCGGCCGTGGACAGCGGGCCGTCGACCGCCGGGATATAGGCCCGCCGTGATTGCCGTGCAGCCGAGCGGGCGACCGCTCGCCACCGGCGCAGACCCTTGTCGACGCGCGAACCGTTCCAGCTCGCCACGCAGCGCGCCGCCTGCCATGCCACGAACGCGTCGGCGCCGGCCTCGGTGGCCAGCTCGATCGCCAGTTCGGAGCGCTCGGACTTGGGCAGCGCCTGCACCACCGTCACCGCCGGCCGTGTCGGCACGGCGCGCCAACGCTCCAGCACCCGGGTAGCCAGGCCGTCGCGTCCGGCCCGCTCGACCCGGCAGCGGGCCAGGTCGCCCCCGCCGTCGCCGAGCACTACCTCCTCGCCGGGACGGATCCGCCGCACGGTGGCGGCGTGAAAACCTTCGTCTCCGTCCACCACGGCCAACGCGCCGGTGTCGGGCAACGCGTCGACGTAGAACAGCATCGCCGCCATGTGCGCGCCGCCAACCGGCTAGCGCCCGGTGAAGGTTTCGCGCAGCCGGCTGAACAGCCCGCCGCCGGCGGCGTGCGCCGACCGTACCTCGGCCACGTCGCGGCTTCGGCGGTTCTTGAACTCGCGCAACAGCTCGGCGTCGTGGTGGTCCAGCCGGGTGGGGACCACCACCTCGACGTGGACGTGCAGGTCTCCGCGAGTGTTGGAGCGCAGGTGCGGCATCCCGCGACCCCGCAGCGTAATGACCGCACCTGGTTGGCTCCCCGGCGGAATGACGATCTCGCTATGGCCGTCCAGGATGGCGTCCAGGGGTACGGTGACGCCCAGCGCCGCGTCGGCCATCGGCACCGACACCGTGCAATGCAGGTCGTCGCCCTCGCGCGCGAAGATGTCATGGGCCTGTTCGTGGACCTCGACGTACAGGTCGCCCGCCGGCCCTCCCCCGGGCCCGACCTCGCCCTGGGCGGCCAGGCGCACCCGCATGCCGTCGCCGACACCGGCGGGAATCTTGACGGTGATCTCGCGGCGCGCCCGCACCCGGCCGTCGCCCATGCACTGATGGCAGGGGTCGGGAATGACCACCCCGACACCTCGGCAGGTGGGGCACGGGCGCGACGTCAGCATCTGCCCGAGCAACGAACGCTGGACGGTCTGCACCTCGCCGCGGCCACCGCAGGTGTCGCAGGGCACCGGCGCGGAATCGCCGTTGGTGCCCTTGCCCTGGCAGCGGTCACACAGCACCGCGGTATCGACGGTGACCTGCTTGGTGACACCGGTCGCGCATTCCTCGAGATCCAGCCGCATGCGCAGCAGCGAGTCCGAACCCGGGCGAACACGGCCGATCGGGCCCCGCGACGCCGAACCGCCGCCGAAGCCGCCACCGAAGAACGCCTCGAAGACGTCGCCCAGCCCGCCGAAGCCGGCGAACCCGGCGCCCGACGCGCCGGCGCTTTCCAGCGGATCCCCGCCCAAGTCGACGATCCGGCGTTTTTCGGGGTCGCTCAACACTTCGTAGGCGACGCTGATCTCTTTGAACTTCGCCTGCGCCGCCTCGTCGGGATTGACATCGGGATGCAGTTCGCGGGCCAGCTTGCGATATGCGCGTTTGATCTCTGTGTCGCTGGCGCCCTTGCTGACGCCGAGCAGCCCGTAGTAATCGCGTGCCACGATTGACCTTCCTGTGCCGCCCTACGCGGCTGTCAACAACCTCTGCAGCGGGTGCGCGATCATCGA
Source organism: Mycobacterium pseudokansasii (assembly GCF_900566075.1). Lineage (NCBI taxonomy): Bacteria > Bacillati > Actinomycetota > Actinomycetes > Mycobacteriales > Mycobacteriaceae > Mycobacterium > Mycobacterium pseudokansasii. The sequence continues at coordinate 4,106,038 of NZ_UPHU01000001.1, forward strand.
GCACCCAGCACTTCGCCGATATACATGGCAACCGCGGCGACACTGGCGATAGTTCCCGGGTAGTCCATCCGGGTCGGCCCCAGCACACCCATGCCGCCGTAGACGGTGTCGTTGGAGCCGTAGGCGGTGCTCACCATCGAGGTCCCGACCATCTGCTCCACTTCCGTCTCATGGCCGATGCGCACCGTCACCTTGCCCGCTTCCTGCTGTGCCGCCAACAGCCGCAGCACCACCACCTGCTCCTCGAGCGCTTCCAGGATGGAGCGCAGCGACCCACCGAAGTCCGCGGCGTTGCGGGTCAGATTTGCGGTGCCGCCCATGAGCAGGCGCTCCTCGGTGTGTTCCACCAACGACTCCAGCAACACCGTCGCCGAGCGGCCGACCGCGTCGCCCAAACCGCCGGCACCGCGCAATTGGCCGGCAAGGTCGGCCACCGCGACCGAGGCCGCCGAGAGCTTCTTGCCTTCCAGCGCCTGCCCCAGCAGCTCGCGCAGCTTGGACAGTTGGTGGTCGTCGATGACGTCGCCGAGTTCCACGATGCGCTGGTCCACCCGGCCGGAGTCGGTGATCACCACCATCAACAGCCGCGCCGGGGTCAGCGCGATGACTTCCAGGTGGCGAACGGTCGAGCTCGACAACGTCGGGTACTGCACCACCGCGACTTGCCGGGTCAGTTGGGCCAGTAGCCGTACCGCCCGGCGTAGCACGTCGTCGAGATCGACACCGGAGGCCAAGAAGCTTTGAATCGCCCGCCGCTCCGCCTTCGACAGTGGCTTCACGTCGTCGAGGCGGTCGACGAACTCCCGGTATCCCTTTTCCGTGGGCACCCGCCCGGAACTGGTGTGCGGCTGGGTGATGTATCCCTCGGCTTCCAGCACCGCCATGTCGTTGCGGATCGTGGCGCTGGACACCCCCAGGTTGTGGCGCTCTACCAGGGATTTCGAGCCGATCGGTTCCTGGGTGGCGACGAAGTCGGCGACAATGGCACGCAGTACCTCGAAGCGGCGCTCGTCCGCGCTTCCCATCGACTGTCACCTCCTTCACGCCCGGTCGGCCGGGTTCATTTTACGGTCTCGGAAGTATCTGAACGTCCAGCTGTGGAATAGCACCGCGTCACCAGGACGGTGCCGGCCGGCCCATTCGGCAGATTTGGTGGAGCTCTGCGTCCGCGGCGCGTTTGCGGCTAGCCTGTTCGGCATGGTCATGTGCGGCTACCACGGCGCGTCAGCGACGATCCGCCAATGATTTTCAAGGGTGTGCGGGAGGGCAAGCCATATCCCGACCATGGCTTGACCTATCGGGATTGGTCGCAGATTCCGCCGCAACAGATACGCCTCGACGAGTTGGTCACCACGACCACGGTGCTCGCATTGGACCGATTGCTGTCGGAGGATTCCACGTTCTACGGCGACCTCTTCCCGCACGCCGTGAAGTGGCGCGGGGTGACGTATCTCGAGGACGGCTTGCACCGGGCGGTGCGAGCGGCGCTGCGTAACCGGACGGTGCTGCATGCGCGGGTATTCGACATGGACATGCAGCCGGGTCGCCAGAACTAGCTTCGACCGACTGGTTCGCTGCTCGCCGGATGCGGATCGGCCGGTCACATTCTGCTGCCGCCAGGTGTTCGATCTAAGAAAGACCACCAATCCGTGAGGAACCCACCATGTCTCGCCTTATCGGGGTCTGTGATCGCGACGCCGGCCCGGCCGCCAAAATCGCCTTCTTCTCCACCAGGCGCAAGCTGGCGAAGCTGACCGGACTGCAAACAGCCGCCATGCTGGAACCACTGCGGATGTACGCCCATATTCCCAGATTGCTCAGCGCCTACGGCAGGCTCGAGCAGGCCGAATCGAAACTGGATATGCTCAGTCCCCGGATACGGCCCTGGCCGAATTGACGGCGGCGACGACGGTGGGCTGTGCATACTGCATCGACCTGGGCTCACAGATCGCCCGCGGCCTCGCGCTCGGCGACCAGGAACTGCTGGCGCTGGCCGACTTCGAGCGGGCCACCTGCTTCTCCGACGTCGACAAGCTGGTGCTGCGGTACGCCACGGCGATCAGCCGTACCCCGGTCGAGGTCAGCGACGAGCTGTTCGAGGCGTTACGCGCGCACTTGGACACGGCTCAACTCGTCGCGCTCACCCACATCGTCACCCTGGGCAATCTGCGTGCCCGGTTCAATATCGCGCTGGGCATCGGGGCTTCGGGTTTGTCGAGCAACCGGGTGTGCGCGCTGCCCCACACCACGGCACGATGACGGCCGACCCGGCGCTGACCGCGCGTTTCGAGGCGGCCCGGCCGCAGCTGGGCGCGCTGGCCTACCGAATGCTGGGCTCGGCGGACGACGCGGAGGACGCCGTTCAGGAAGCGTGGCTGCGACTCGACGCCAGCACGGATCGGGCCGGCGGTATCGCCAACCTCGACGCGTGGCTGACCACCGTGGTGGCGCGGATCTGCCTGAACATGCTGCGCGACCGCCGCGATCAGGGCCGCGAGGAGCTGGTCGAGCGGCTGCCGGATCCGATCGTGGACCCGGTCGGGAAATTCAACCCGGAGCACCGGGCGATGCTGGCCGACGCGGTGGGTCTGGCGCTGTTCGTCGTGCTGAATACGCTGCGCCCGGCGGAGCGGCTGGCCGTGCTGCACGACGTGTTCGCCGTCCCGTTCGAGCAGATCGCGTCCATCGTCGAGCGCTCGCCGGAGGCTGCTCGCAAACTGGCCAGTCGGGCGCGGCGACGCATCGAGCGAGCCGAGGCCGTTCCCGACCGCGGCATCGCTGCGCAGCGCCGGCTCGTCGACGCCTTCTTCGCGGCGGGACGCAGCGGTGACTTCGACCGGCTGGTGTCGTTGCTCGACCCCGGCGTCGTGTTACGCGGCGACCTGGGACCCGGAGCCGTCCGCTCGGCGCACGGAGCCTCGGCCGTGGCCGCACTGGCCCGCAGCTATGCGTCACCCGAACGCGAGGTGCGGCCCGCGACCGTCAACGGCGCGGCCGGCGTGGTCGTCTTCGTCGCCGGCCGCCCCGCCGCGGTCATGGGCTTCCTGGTGCGCAAGGGAAGGATCGCCGCGATCGACGTGCTGGCCGATCCGCAGCGCATCGCCAAGCTCGATCTGGGCGCGCTGAACCAGCTAGGACGGGTTAGTGTCCCGCGGCCTGCAGCAGTTCCATGGCCGAGCTGCGCGACAGCATCCAGCTGCCCTGGTTGACGAACGTGACGTTCTGCGTGACCGGCGACGTCAGCTTGGGGCCGGAGACGGCAACGTCGGCCGTGGCAGTCCCGGCGTCGGCCGACTGGATGTTGGACACCGTGAACGACAACGGCAGGTCCCCGTTCTTGGCAGCCTTCTTCAGCTCATGGTCGGCCAGCCGCGCTTCGGTCCCGCCGATGCCGCCCTCGACCAAATCGCTCTTGTTGGTGAACGAGACGCTGGGATCGGCAAGGCTATTGAGCAGGCTGGTCAATTGAGCGGCGGTCGGCAGGTTTGCGGCGGGGGCCGGGTCCTGTGGCATGGGCGCCCCGAAGACCACCGGCAGCACCTGGTTTACCGCCGAACTCTCGGATGCTATGGACGTCACACCCGCGGCGGCAGCGCCGATTGCGGCGACCACTGCCGCAGCCGTAGCGACTGACTTCATGGTCAATGTTCCCCCTCGACTTGCGCGTTTGATGGCAGTTGTTTGATGGTAATTGTGCCAGGTGCCAATGCCGTTTGGTTTTGCGCCACGTTGTACTACGTGCCCGCCCCCTGAGGATAGACCTACCGACCGATTCGGTTGCGAGTCAGGATGCGTCGTTGTTGATTGACACACCGCTGACTTACGCTGATGGGCTTGGCACGGCGAATTTCACTGGAGGAACGGAAGGGGAGGCGACTTGCGCGCGCTCGGCTATCCCGGCCAGACAACGTTCGCGTTCCGTTCCGGCGTCACCTGCTTGACCACGCCTGCTGGAGCTGTGCTGCTGAATCCACCGCTCAGCGAGAAGCTGACCCGATTATCCTCGGCTCAACTACAGGCATTGAAATCCCTCAACGGAGGGCCGGCGTCGATTTCGAAGGTCTCTACGGCAGCAGACGAATCCGTTGTGGGCGCTCTGATCGATCAACTCATGGCGAACGGCTGGCTCGCAATTACGGTGCGCGACAATGGAAAAGACCTCTACTCCATACTGCCGGTCGGACGACCCCCGGCCCAGCCGGAACCGCCGCCGACGGGATCCCTCGCGCTGTCGAAGTTCGCCGTACTGCACCGGGACGCAGACGGTTTCGTCCTCGAGCATCCGCTGGCGTGGTGCGACGTGCGCATCCATGATGCCCGGCTGCTCGCCCTACTCGATGCGCCTCGAGCAGACGGCCACAATACGGCGACTGCGGTCACCTCGCAGTTCGTCCAGGACCTACGCTGGTGCGGCATGCTCGTCGCGGCTGGCGACGAGGACAGCAGATTCGAGACCCGTAGTTGGAGCGCACCGGATCTGTGGTTTCACCGACGCAGCACTCTTGGTGAGCGCACCATCACCTGGGACCATTTCGGGCCGACCAGATGGGCAAAAGGCCGATTCCCCCAGCCGCCCGCGCGCAGGGCGAACTATCCGGGCCTGCCGATCCCTCTTCTCGTTCCCGATTTGACGGCGACCCGGACACAGGATCCGCCCCTGGCCGCCGTCCTCGAAGACCGGGTTTCGACAAGGACATTCGATGACACCGACCCGGTCACCATCGAACAACTCGGCGAGTTGCTGTACCGCACCGCCCGGACGCGACGCACGCTACCGGTCGACGACGACGAAGAACTGCTGTCGCGGCCATACCCTTCCGGTGGAGGTCTCTATGAACTCGAGCTTTACCCGGTGGTGCGACATGTCGCCGGACTCGAGCCCGGCATGTATCACTACGACTCCTTCGACCATGTGCTGCGCCCGGTGGCACCCGCGGATTCAAAAGCCGTGTCCCAACTGATAAAGCCGGCTGCGGCGACCCTAAGCCAAGGTGCCGAGCCGCAGGTGCTCCTCGTTATCGCCGCCCGTTCCGGCCGCATCATGTGGACCTACGAACAGGTCGCCTACGCGGCGATTCTCAAGGATGTTGGCGTCCTTATGCAGACGATTTATCTTGTCGCGACAGCGATGGGCTTAGGTGCCTGCGCGCAAGGCTTCGGGGACACCGCCGCTTTCGTCGCGGCCACCGGAGTCGACGAGCTCCAAGAGTGCAACGTCGGCAGTATCATCATCGGCTCGCCTGCCGAAAGCTAGGAGCGCGAGTCAGTAACGGTTCACGGGGTCCGGCGTTGCCCGACCCCGGGTCAGGTTTTCATTCTGCGCTGAGGGCGACGAGTCGCGATACCGCGGCCCTGGACGCAGTTTGGACGCCCTGGATGCAGACTCGTGCGTTAAGTTTGGATCTAGCCGACGAGTCTGCGTCGGCCGTCAGTGCGGCAGCGACCCGCCCGCAGACAGTGCTTACAACTTCCGGATTCTCTTAGGCCGTAGACCTTTCGGGGTACCCGGCGAAGCCGTGGGGCACGGGTCAGCGTTCGGCTCAGTCGATGGACAGTCGGTAGCCGCGTTTGACTACGGTCTGGATCACGCGCGGGGTGCCCAACGCTGACCGTAGTCGCGTCATTGCCGTTTCCACTGCATGGGTGTCACCGCCGACGGGCAGCCGGGTCAGCAGTTCTTCCCGCGACACCACCGCGCCGGGGGTTTCCATCAGCCGCCGCAGCAGAGCCATGCTCGCCGGGGGGATTGTCCGGACTCGCCCGTCGACTGTAACCCCGCCGCTACGGACACCGACCAGATGACCACCAGCACTGAAATGCCTTCCACGGCGGGGTAGTTCGTCGGTCATTAGCCGGACAAGCGCGCCGAGGCGGTAATGTTCGGGATAGCTGGCGCGGATTCCCAGGCGTCGCAGCGGGGCGGCAGTCACCGGCCCGACGCACATCGCTGCGACCTTGCCGGGCAGCGCGGCGACCAATTCGTCCAGTACACCCAGGGCCTCCGCCCGCTGCAGCAATGAGGCCACCGCCGGGGCGCTCGTGAAGCTGACCGCGTCGAGCTCGGCGTTAACGATCATGGCAATAAGGTGGTCCATGCGGCGGGAATCGTCGGGCGGCTCCCAGCGGTACACGCGGACCTTAATGACCTGCGCGCCCGCCATTGTCAGCGCATCACAGATGTCAGTGCTGGGCTCCCACTGGCTGGCGGCGCCGTGTAGCTGCACCGCGATGCGCAGATGCTCGACGCCATCATCCGCCAACCGCCCCAGCACCTCGGCCGACGATTCCGAGAGCGGGCTCCACTCCTCGCACAGACCGGCCTGGCGCACCGCGCCGCGGGCCTTGGGGCCGCGCGCCAGGATGCGGGTCGACCCCAACGCCGCAATCAATTGGTCAGCCACGTCCCAGCCGTGCGCCGCCTCGACCCAGCCGCGAAAACCGATGCCGGTGGTGACCACGACGACGTCGGGTGGCCGCTCGATCAGCAACGACGTGACTCGGCGTAGTTCGATGTCGTCGACCAGCGGGACGATGCGGATCGCCGGCGCATGTACGACGGTCGCGCCGCGGCGTTCCAGCATTGTGATCAGCTCCTCTGACCGGCGCGCCGCGGTTACACCGATCGTGAAGCCCGCTAATGGTTCACGTGGCGGCGAGTTCGACGAATCCATCGATCACCCGGACCTCGAAGACCGGCAGCGCATGTGACGGGTCGTCGAGACAGCGCCCGTCAACCAGCGAAAAGACGTGTTTGAGAAGCGGTGAGGCCACTGTCGGTTCGCCATGCCGGTCGCCGGTGATGCCGCGCGACATCACCGCTGCCCGGCCGAACGGGTCTACGTTGCCGATTGCCGCCAGTTTCCCGCCGGGAAGCAAGAAAAGGGCTGCCTGGTCGCGGCCCGGCAACAGCACGGCCACACCGCGTCCAGGCAGCAGCCTGTCCACCCGGCACGCGCGGGTCCAGCGCTTCACGCCCGGTTCAGTTCGTACCTCTGCGACAACGGTCACGGTGTCAACTCCTCTCTCGCCTTGTTACGGCACCTGCGTTTCGCCGCTATTAACTGCCGTTTTCTGCCGTGTTGACCATGCCCGGCATCCCAAGCAGCACCGGCACCTTGCGTGGGCCGGTCTCGTCAAACGCAATAGTGGGGTCGGGCTCGTCGGAAGCGTTGACGAACGACACGAACCGCGAGAGCTTCTTCTGGTCAGCAAGCACGCCGGCCCACTCATCGGAATACCCCGCGACGTGGCGCTCCATCGCCGCCTCCAGCTCGGCGGCGATGCCCAGCGAGTCGTCGCACACCACGGCGCGGATATGATCGAGGCCACCCTCGATGGTTTCCTGCCATACCGCGGTGCGCTGCAGACGATCGGCGGTACGCACGTAGAACATCAGATAACGGTCGATGTAGTGCACGAGGGTCTCAGCATCCAGGTTGCTGGCCAGCAGTTGCGCGTGTTTCGGAGTGGCGCCGCCGTTGCCGCCGACGTAAAGGTTCCAACCTTTCTCGGTCGCGATGACACCGACGTCCTTGGCGCGGGCCTCGGCGCATTCGCGTTGGCAGCCCGAAACACCCATCTTGATTTTGTGCGGTGAGCGCAGTCCCCGGTAGCGCAGCTCTAAATCGACGGCCATCGCTACCGAGTCCTGCACCCCATAGCGGCACCAGGTCGAGCCGACACAGCTCTTCACGGTCCGAAGCGCCTTGCCATAGGCGTGGCCGGATTCCATGCCGGCGTCGATCAGCCGCTTCCAGATCAGCGGCAGCTGCTCGACGCGGGCGCCGAACATGTCAATGCGTTGGCCGCCGGTGATCTTGGTGTAGAGGCCGAAATCGCGGGCCACCTCTGCGATCGCGATCAGCTTCTCCGGGCTGATTTCGCCGCCCGGCAACCGCGGCACCACCGAATACGTGCCGTTTTTCTGCAAGTTGGCCAGGAAGTGGTCGTTGGTGTCCTGCAGCGAGGCGGCTTCCCCGTCCAGGATGTGGTCGTTGGAGGTCGACGCGAGGATCGATGCCACCGCGGGCTTGCAGATGTCGCAGCCGGTGCCGGTGCCGTATTCGCCGATCAGCCCGGAGAAGGTGCGGATACCGGTGACCTGCACGACCTGAAACAGCTCGGCCCGAGACTGGGTGAAGTGCTCGCACAGGGCCTTCGACTGCTCAACACCCTCGGCTTCCAACAGCCGCTTGAGCATGGGAACACAACTGCCGCAAGATGTTCCAGCCGCCGTGGTGCCCTTAATGGCCGGAATGTCGCATGCGCCGGTTGCGATGGCCGTGCGGATCGCACCCTTGCTGACAGCATTGCACGAGCAGATCTGCGCGTCGTCGGGCAGTGCGCCAAGGCCGACTGCCGCACCTGCCGGGGAGATCAGCGACGCGGGATCGGCTGGCAGCGGGCGGCCGACCAGCGGCCGCAGGGTGCCGTATGCGGTGGCGTCGCCGACGAGGATTCCTCCCAAAAGTGTTGACGCGTCATCGGAGACGACGAGCTTGGCATAGGTGGCCTTGGTGGCGTCGTTGAGCACGACCTCCAGCGCGCCGGCGGTGTGGGCATGTGCATCACCGAAACTGGCCACGTCGACGCCGAGCAGCTTGAGCTTGGTGGACAGGTCAGCACCCGGAAATTCGGCGGCGCCGCCGAGCAGGCGGTCGGCCACCACCTCGGCGGTCGCATTGCCGGGAGCCACCAGCCCGTAGCAGCGGCCCTCGATCGCGGCCACCTCGCCAATCGCATAGATGCGCGGATCTGTGGTGGCGCAGCTGATGTCGGTGAGCACTCCGCCGCGTTCGCCGATTCCCAGGCCGCAGGCGCGGGCCAGCTCGTCGCGTGGTCGCACCCCGGCGGAGAACACCAGCACCGCGGCGTCGATCGTCTCGCCATCCGACAGCGTCACCCGCAAACCGTTGCCGGCATCGTCGATAGCGGAGGTCGACACCCCGGTGTGCACGGTCAGCCCCAGCCTGGTGACCAGACTGGCCAGCACCGCGCCGCCTCCTTCATCGACCTGCAGCGGCATCAGACGGGGCGCGAATTCCACGATGTGCGGCGTCATACCGAGCAGGCGAAGTGCGTTGGCGGCCTCCAGACCGAGCAGACCGCCACCGACCACCACCCCCGCCGCCCCCGGCTCGGCGACCGCCCGGATCGCGTCGAGATCATCCAGCGTGCGGTAAACGAAGCAGCGATCCAGATTGTTACCCGGAATCGGCGGGACGAACGGGTACGAGCCGGTGGCCAGCACCAGCGCGTCGTAGCCGATGCGGGCGCCCGCCGAGGTGGTGACCATGCGGCTGTCGCGGTCGATCACCGTCGCCCGTTCGCCCACCCGCAGCTCGACCAAACTGTCACCGGTGTAGTCGTTTCCGGCCAGCGCAAGCGCCTCGCGGTCCCAGTTGCTGACGTACGAGGACAGCGCCACCCGGTCGTAGGCCGGCGTGGGTTCCTCACACAGCACGGTAACGCGCCACTGGTTGTCGCGGTCACGGTCGCGTAACGCCTCGACGAACCGGTGGCCCACCATGCCGTGGCCCACTACTACGACGGTCTTCGCGCTGGCCATCACGCCGTGGAACAGACCATTTCGGGGGCCAGTTCAGTTCCCGCCGCGTTCGGGGTGGATGCCCTGGTGGGCCTGCGCACGTAGGAGACCCAGGTGATGGCCGCGCACAGCACGTAAAAGCCGAGGAACACCCAAAACGCCATCGTCGCCGACTTCGCCGCGGACAGGTAGGACGCCCGCAGCACGACGTTGATGCCGACTCCGCCGAGTGCGCCGATGGCTCCGGCTATCCCGATCAAGGCGCCCGACATGCGTCGTGACCAGACAGCCTTTTCGGCGGGGCTCAAATGATCGAGGCTTCGCGACTTGGCGTCGAAGATCGACGGGATCATCTTGTACACCGACCCGTTGCCGATCCCCGACAAGATGAACAGCGCCACGAACCCAACAATGTAAGCGGCCATGGAGCCTCCCGTGGGAGCGCGGTGGCTCGCATCGGTGAGCTCGCTGGCAACCGTGAGCCAGCCGGTCGCCGCAATCATCGCCGCGAACGTATAGAGCGTCATCTCGCCGCCGCCGAATCGGTCAGATAGCCGACCGCCGATGGGTCGTGTCAGCGATCCCAGCAGGGGGCCGATGAAGGCGACCTGCGCCGCGTGCAGCGAGGCATTGGCGGTCATGGCGGCCGTCACGGGCCCGCCATGGCTCAGCTCGGCGAGAAAGTTGATCTGCAGAACCTGGCCGAATGCGAAGCTGAAGCCGATAAACGACCCGAACGTGCCGATGTAGAGCAGCGCGATCAGCCATGAATCGCGATGGGCCATCACCTGGACCAACGAGCGGACGTCGGTGTGCTGGTTGGTCAGGTTGTCCATGAACAGCGCAGCGCCTACGGCGGCGATCGCGATCAACACCAAATAGATCGCGCACACCCAGTGCGGCGAGCGGTTGCCCGCGGCGGCGATCACCAGCAAACCCGCGATCTGGATTACGGCGACCCCGATGTTGCCGCCGCCGGCATTCAGGCCCAGCGCCCAGCCCTTGAGCCGCTGCGGGTAGAACGCGTTGATGTTGGTCATGGACGACGCGAAGTTGCCCCCGCCGAAGCCTGCGATCGCCGCGACGATCATGAACGTGGTATAGGACATGCCGGGGTGCGCGATGTAGTAGAGCGTCAGCAGCGTCGGTACCAGCAGCACCGTGGCGGAAAAGACGGTCCAGTTGCGACCGCCGAACTTCCCGACGGCGAACGTGTATGGCACCCGCAGGAACGCCCCGACCAGTGTCGGCACCGCGACCAGGACGAATTTGTCGGCGGCGTCGATATGATAGATGTTCTGCGGCATAAACAGCACCATGACCGACCAGATCGACCAGACCGAGAAGCCGACGTGCTCGGCGACGATCGACCAGATCAGGTTGCGCCGGGCGATCTTTGCGCCCCCGTTGCGCCAAGCGTCGACGTCCTCGGGATCCCAGCCGTCGATGTGGTGTTTGCGAACAGTCGTTGTGATCGGCACATGCCAACGCTACGAAAGAGTTATTGCAGCAATACTGCGCGACGTGACTTGCTCGTCACAACCTGCTCACATCGCTTCCGCCGGCAGCGGTGAGGTACCAGCGGATTGCATCCATTGCGCCACATGCGATCACACCCATTTGCTGCGCACGGGCGGCGCCTCGGGCGCGACCCATGCCTTGGAGTAGCGGTGGCTGCCCGGCCGCTTCAGATCTGGGCTGCGGTAGATCACGTGCGGGCGCAGCAGATACCCGACCGGCGCGCTGAACATATGCACCAGCCGGGTGTAGGGCCAGATACCAAGCAACGCAAGCACGATCACGGCGTGAACTTGGAACGTCGGCGGAGCACTGGCCATCAGTTCCGGTGCGGGGTGCAGCGAGAAGAGGCTGCGGAACCACGGCGACACCGTGTCGCGATAGTTGTAGGTGGCGACGACGTTGGTCAGCGTATTAACCATTCCGGTGAGCAGCGCGGCCACCAGCAGCAGGTACATCAGTTTGTCGTTACGGGTCGTCACCCTGCGCACCGCCGGAACTGTGATACGCCGATACAGCAGGATGCCCAAACCCGTGACGACGGCAAATCCGGCCAGCGAGCCCAAGGTCACCGACATCAAATGGTAGACGTACTCGGAGATTCCCACCGCCGATGTCCATGACTCGGGGACCAGCAGACCAACCACGTGACCACCGAACACACCGAGGAGCCCGAAGTGGAACAACGGGCTGCCCATCCGCAGCAGCCGGCACTCGTAGATCTGCGATGACCTAGTGGTCCAACCGAACTGATCGGTGCGATAACGCCAGACGTGGCCGAGGACGAACGAGGTGAACGCGATGTACGGCATGGTCATCCAGAGCGCGCTGTTCATCGGCGGCCACCGGCGGTGAGCGGATCCATCGCGAACGGCTCCAGGCCGACTTCTTCGTCGGGTGGACCCTGCGCGGCCAGCTCGGCGATCCGGCGCCGGTCGGCCGTGCTGATGGGCGGCAGGGTGGCCAGGATCGCGGTCAGCAGGCCGGCGTAGACCGATCCGCTGTCCTGCAAGGACAGGCGCAGCAGCTCGAGCACGGGGACGTGCTCAACCAGCAGCCGCTCGCCCTGCACCTGGTCGATCATGGCGGCGAACTCGAGCACCAGCGGCAGATAATCGGGCAGCTCGCCGTCGCCGATCCCCGTGGCGGCTTGTCGGTACGCGTGCTTGAACCGCAACAACGCCATGCCGCGCTTGCGGGTGTCACCGTAGGCGTAGTACGTCAGGTGCAAGCTCGCGCGGCGTCTCATGTCGAACGTTTCGACGTAGTTCGCCTGTAGCTGCAGCAGATTGGCTCCACGGAAGTGGTACAAGAATTCGAGTAGTCCCGCGTGGATCGCCGACGGCAATTGCATTGCGGCCGCGATCAATTGCGCGGTCAATTCGACCGTCTGCTCGCTCGGGTAGTCCAGCAATAGGGCCGCAACACGCCACACCAGCCGCCGATCCCGTTCGGATAAGTCAATTGCCTGCGCGGGGCGCCGGCTTAGCGCGAGCAGCTTCATTTCGCCGGTACCAACCCATGCGTGCTCTTGCCGTCCCAGTTCAGCAGGTTGACCCTGGACGACTTGTCTTCCGGTGCAGCGCCATTGGTGTCGGTGAGGTGGAACTTGTCGACCATCGCATCGAACGCCGTCATACCCGGCCCGCCGTCACCGTCGAGGCTGCAGCCGGTCGCGAGCGCGTCGAGTCGATGTGCCTCCGAGCCCGCGCTGCTGGGGATCACGTAGCGTTCGGAGTATTTGGCGATCGCGAGCAGCCGGTACATCGCTTCAATCTCGTTGCCGCGCAGCCGCACCGACGCCGGAATCGTCTCGTCGAAGTCTTCTCCCAAATTGGCGGCGCGCATATAGGAGCGCATCGCCGCAAGCCGTTGCAGTGCAGCGCGAACCGGCCCGACATCACCTGCGGTAAACAGCTCCGCCAGATACTCGACCGGGATGCGCAGCGTGTCGATCGCGCCGAACAGGTTGTTCGGGTTCTCCCCGTCGTGGCCGGTTTCCGTGAGCACGTCGACGACCGGAGATAGCGGCGGCACATACCAAACCATCGGCATCGTGCGGTACTCCGGGTGCAGTGGCAGCGCGACTTGATAGTCGACGATAAGCCGGTACACCGGCGAAATCTGGGCAGCCTCAATCCATTCACCAGAAATACCGGCCCGCTCCGCTTCGGCGACCACCCGCGGGTCGTGCGGGTTCAGGAACACGGCAAGTTGCGCGGGGTAGAGGTCCTTCTCGTGCTCCACCGACGCTGCAGCCTGCACAGCGTCGGCGTCGTAGAGCAGTACGCCGATGTAGCGCAACCGACCCACGCAGGTCTCCGAACACACCGTTGGGATGCCGACCTCGACGCGTGGGTAGCAAAACGTGCACTTTTCGGCTTTGCCGGTCTTGTGGTTGAAGTAGATTTTCTTGTAGGGGCAGCCGGTGACGCATTGTCGCCAGCCCCGGCACCGGTCCTGGTCGACCAGGACGATGCCGTCCTCGCTGCGCTTGTAAATCGCGCCTGAGGGGCAGGACGCCGCGCACGATGGATTGAGGCAGTGCTCGCAGATTCGTGGCAGGTAGAACATGAAGGTCTGCTCGAACTCGAGCTTGACCTTGTCGGACACCTTAGCCAGCAATGGATCCCGGCCGACCTGTTCGGGTCCGCCGCCGAGGTCGTCGTCCCAGTTGGCACCCCAGGTCACCTTGGTGTCCTGTCCGGTGATCAGCGACTTGGGCCGCGCCACAGGCGTGGTATCCATCGCCGGGGACGCCAGCAGGTTCTCGTAGTCGTACGTCCACGGTTCGTAGTAGTCGGCCAGCGTGGGCAGGTCCGGGTTGGCGAAAATGTTGAGTAGCCGCTTGATCCGCGAGCCCGACTTGAGGGTTAGCCGGCCCCGCTTGTTCAGCGTCCAGCCGCCCCGCCACCGGTCCTGGTCCTGGTACTGACGCGGATACCCTTGTCCGGGCCGGGTTTCGACGTTGTTGAACCAGGCATACTCCATGCCGCCGCGGTTGGTCCACGCCTGCTTGCAGGTGACGCTGCAGGTATGGCATCCGATGCATTTGTCGAGGTTCATCACCATCGCGAGTTGTGCCATCACGCGCATGTCAGTACGTCACTTCCTGCGAGCGCCGACGAATGGTTGTGACTTCATCGCGCTGGTTTCCGGTGGGGCCGTGGTAGTTCAGCGCGAAAGACTGCTGTGCGTACCCGCCTATCAGGTGCGACGGCTTGATCATCACCCGGGTCAGAGCGTTGTGGATGCCACCACGCTTTCCCGTCTTCTCGGTGCGTGGCACGTCTACCGCCTTGTCCTGCGCGTGATACATAAACACCACGCCTTCGGGTATCCGGTGGCTGACGATGGCCCTCGCGTTCACCACGCCGTTGCGGTTGGTGGCTTCGATCCAATCGTTGTCCTTGACGCCGATCTTTTCCGCGTCCACGTCCGACATCCATACAGCCTGCCCGCCACGGGACAGTGTGAGCATGTGCAGGTTGTCCTGATAAGACGAATGGATCGACCACTTGGAGTGCGGCGTCAGGTACCGCACGGTGATGGAGTCGCCGGCCGCATTACCCACAACGGGCTCGTCGAATAGCGCGGTCATGTCCAGCGGAGGCCGGAAGATCGGCAGCTGCTCGCCAAGTTCGCTCATCCAATCGTGGTCCAGGTAGAAGTGCTGGCGACCGGTTAGCGTGTGCCAGGGTTTGAGGCGTTCGGTGTTGATGGTGAAGGGCGAGTAGCGGCGACCGCCTGACTCCGAACCGGACCACTCCGGTGACGTGTTGACAGCTACTGGCCGGGACTGTGTGTCGGCGAAGCTGATTCGCTTGCCCTCGTTCTCCTTCGCCAGGTCGGCGAGTTCGATGCCAGTACGACGCTGCAGTGCTTTGAAGCCCTCGACGGCCAGGCGCCCGTTGGTCGTTCCCGACAGGGCGAGGATCGCCTCGGCGGCATACGTGTCTTTGGCCAGCGACGGCCGTCCGGCCGCGACCCCGCTGACCACAGCTCCGTTAACGCCGCGCAGGTATTCGACCTCCGCCTCCGGGTGAGTGGTTACGCCCTTGACTGTGAGCCCGACGGTTTCCACCATCGGGCCTAGCGCCGCCAACTTTTCTGCGACCGCTGGATAGTCCCGTTCGACCACCACCAGTCGCGGCATGGTCTTGCCCGGAATAGGTTCGCACTCACCGGCTTTCCAATCCATAACGCGACCACCCGGCTGTGCGGTGGCGTCGGCACTGTCGTGCTGGAGCGGCACCGCAACGATGTCCTTGCGCTTACCGAGATGCTTCTCGGCAAGCCAGGAGAACCCGCGCGCGATCCGGTGAAATGCCTCGAAATCGGTCTTGGTCTCCCATGGCGGTGATATCGCCGGGGAGAACGCGTGCACGAACGGGTGCATGTCGGTGCTGGACAGATCATGCTTCTCATACCACGTCGCGGCTGGGAGCACGATGTCGGAGAACAGCGTGGTGCTCGTGTTGCGGAAGTCCAACGACAGCAACAGATCCAGCTTTCCAATCGGTGCCTCGTCACGCCAGCGAACCTCTTGTGGCCGTACGCCGTCCTGATCGCTGGCGGCGACGTTGGAATCGGTGCCGAGCAGGTGCTTGAGGAAGTACTCGTTGCCCTTCGCCGATGAGCCCAGAAGGTTCGCCCGCCACACCGTCAAACAGCGCGGAAAGTTCTCCGGCGCATCAGGATCCTCGCAGGCGAACCGAAGGTGCCCTGACGTCAACCCGTCCACAATGTGCTGCGACGGGTCCTTTCCTAGCTGCATCGCCTCGTCGGCCAGATCCAGCGGGTTCCGATTGAACGTCGGATAGCTTGGCATCCAACCCAGCCGGCTGGCCAACGCGATGTTGTCCGCTGCGGTGCGGCCAGCGAACCGGCCATCGGCCAGCGGCGAGGTCATCACCTCCGCGGTGAACCGGTCGTATCGCCACTGATCGGTCGCCAGATACCAGAACACCGTGCCCTGCATCTGCCGCGGCGGTCGCTGCCAATCGAGCCCGAAAGCCAATGTGGACCAACCCGTCACCGGACGGCACTTCTCCTGACCGACATAGTGCGCCCACCCGCCGCCGTTGACCCCCTGGCAGCCGGTCAACATGATCAGCGTGAGAAACGAGCGATAGATCTGGTCGGAATGAAACCAGTGGTTGGTCCCAGCACCCATCAGAATCATCGACCGGCCCTCGGAACGCTCTGCGTTGGAGGCGAATTCGCGCGCTACCCGTTCGGCCGCCCTGGCCGGGACCCCGGTGATCGACTCCTGCCACGCCGGGGTGTAGGGCTCGGCCGCGTCGCCGTAACCCGTCGGCCACGTGCCGGGCAGTCCCTCACGATGCACGCCATACTGCGCGAGCAACAGATCGAACACGGTCGTAACTCGTTGCCCGGCAACGAGCCTTGTTGGAACGCCACGCACCAGCACGCCCGGACTGTCGCCGTCGAATCGCGGAAGCAGGACAGTGGCCGCATCGCTATCCACTTCGCACAGCGTGATTAGCGGGTCCATGCCGTGCAGGTCGAGGTTCCAGTTTCCCTCCCCCGACGCGGTGAACCGATACCCCAGCGAGCCATTCGGCACCCTGGGATTGGCGTCGGCGTCAAGCACTACAGTCTTGAATTCCGCGCCCTCGGCGGTATCGCCAAGATCGGCTGCAGTGAGAAACTTTCCCGGCACAAACCCGCCATCGCACTCGGCAAGCGTCACCAGGAACGGCAAGTCGGTGAACTTCTTCACGTAGTCGGTGAAATAAGGCGTCGGTCGGTCGACGAAGAACTCCTTGAGGATCACGTGCCCCATCGACATCGCCAGCGCTCCATCGGTTCCCGGCCGCGCCGGTAACCACTCGTCAGCGAACTTGGTGTTGTCTGCATAGTCAGGTGAGACCACGACCACCTTCTGGCCACGATAGCGAGCCTCAGTCATGAAGTGTGCATCCGGCGTTCGTGTGACAGGGACATTGGAGCCCCACATGATCAGGTAGCTGGCGTCGAACCAATCGGCCGACTCCGGCACATCAGTCTGGTCACCGAACACCTGAGGTGACGCCACCGGAAGGTCGGCATACCAGTCGTAGAACGACAGCATCGAGCCGCCTATCAACGAAATGAACCGCGCACCAACGGCATGACTGACCATGGACATCGCCGGAATGGGTGAGAAGCCGGATACCCGGTCTGGGCCGTACTTCTTGATTGTGTACACGTGCGCGGCCGCTGCGAGCTCCGCGGCCTCCCACCACTCCGCGCGTACAAACCCGCCCTTGCCGCGTGCCTGCTTGTAGCGCGCAGACTTCACCGGGTCGTCCACGATGTCTGCCCATGCGAGCACCGGGTCGTTCAACCGCTCCTTCGCCTCGCGGTAATATTGCAGCAGTATGCTGCGCACGTACGGATACCGCACGCGCGCAGGCGAATACGTGTACCAGGAGAATGAGGCGCCGCGAGGACAACCACGCGGTTCGTACTCCGGCTTGCTGGCCCCAACCGACGGATAGTCTGTCTGCTGCGACTCCCACGTGATCACACCGTCTTTGACATAGATCTTCCACGAACACGACCCGGTGCAGTTAACGCCGTGCGTCGAGCGCACCACCTTGTCATGTGCCCAGCGGTCACGGTAGAAATCGTCCGCGGATCGGCCGCCCACCTTGTGCAGGGTCCGCTGGTCAGCGGAGATCTCGCCGCGATGAAAGTATCTGCCCAGCCTTAGCAGGGCGTCCGCAGCCGCCTCCCTGCTGGTGGGCAAATCCACCATCACGCCCCCTTTCCAAGCTCGAAATGTGCAACCCAGATCGGGTGATTCACCAAGCGTAGGACCGGTCAGGAGGGTGTCAAACTTCGCACTGACGGCCGCGCGCCGGCGGTGCGATTGTTTTAACACAACAGTCACCGAACAACGAACGACGTACCTCTGGAACCTTGGTGTCTACCTGCGAAGATCAGTTGACAGCCGACATGTGCGGGCGACGGCTGTAACACCGGTCTACTCAGCCGTCACGGCTTCGAATTGTGCATTTTTCATCTAATTAACACCGGCCGGCTGGCAAAATATCAATCGACGATGGCTACGTGACCTATTGACGCCTGGGGGAGGATGTCCCGAGTCCCGTGGAACTTCGGTGGCGGTCCGGTGAGCATCAGGCTGCGCTCACCTGATCATTGTGCGCGACGGGTCCGACATGTTTGGCGGCTTCATGTTCGAGCGCGGTCCGTAGTGCCGGCAGGTGCAGGTGACCGTTGACGCGACGGAACTGCTTGCCGGCCTCGACCATCCCAGCCGCGCACCAGCGCAGCGCCATCTGCCCGTCGCGCCAGCGTTTGACGTTCCCGGCGTGCTCGCGGCACACCGAGATCATCGATTCGATGCAGTTCGTCGAGCGTAGTGTCCGCGCCAGCGTGGGCGGCACGCCGAGGCGTAGCACCGTGAGCGTCTCATCGAGGCCCTCGCGCAGGCTGGCCGCCGCGCCCGGGTGGGTACGGTCGAGTTCGGCGGCCAGGGCCAGCAGGGCCGCCTCGGCCTCCAGCGCCGAGTCGGCGTGGTAGGCGTCGGTCATCCTGCGGCCGGCGGTGCTGCGAAGCCGTTGCGGCAGATGGTCTTTCACATTCCTGATCTTATGGAGCTGACAACGTTGGATGACCGGATGGTCGAGCACGTCGACTACCGCCTTGCGCAGCGCCTTGGACCCGTCCAGGCCGACCAGCATCGGCCGGGTCACGTCCAGGCCCCGTTCCCGCAAGTCCACCAGCAGGCCGGTAACCAGGGTCGCGTTCTCCGTGGAGCCCTCCACCAACGCCAACGGATGCTTGACCCCGTCGATGCCGATACCCAGGGCCACCACACAGCACGATTCGGCGAAGTGCACCCCATCGATCATCAACGCCACCAGATCCAGCCCCGACAGATCCGCGGCGAGCAGCTCGGCCAGCGCGGTCTCGGTCATCGCGACGAACCTGCGGGAGACCGCTGACTTGCTTGTCGCCGAGGATGTTTCGGTGACCTGCTGCCCGACCGGCTCCAGCCCGACCGGGTAACGGCGGGTCGAGAGCCCGGCGAGCATCTTCTCCATCGCCATCTTGCCCAGAATCTCCGTCGAACTGAACAACTCATACGAGGCGACCGGCAGTTCGCCCGCCCCGTCGGCGGCCCGCACCCGTGGGCGGGTCACCGGCACCCGGCGACCACCCAGGGTCACCGAGCCGCGTTCACGGCCGTGGCGCACCGCTGTCCGCGCCGCATCATGGCGGCCCTTCGGCCCAGCCAACGCTGTCACGTCGGCCTCCATCAGCATCTGCATCACCTGCAGACCGGCGCCCACGGCCAAAGCCAGCAGGCCCTCCTGCATGTTCTCGGCGATCTCGGCCATCGCCACACTGACGTGTTCTGGGATCGCGGGCGCCGTCGCGTCCACGGCCAAATTCTGGTTAGTCTTCTTCACGGTGGTGGTCCCCTTGCAGTTGGTGTTCTTGGCGGAACGCCCGACACCTACCACACGGCAGGTCTCAAGCGGGGGACCGCCACCTCAAGTTCTACGACGCCCGGGACAACCTCCGCCTGGGGTGTATCGGCGGAGACGAGCAGGAATGCCCTCTCTGGCTGGCCGTGACAGGGCAGATTCCAGTCAACGTCGCAACGGACAGCTGTGACGCTAGTGGAGTGTCGGGTCTGCCGGAGACGGATGTCGCGCGGGTGCAGCGGTGGTGCCGGGCCAGGGTGCCTGAGCATGTTCGTGACGAGGTGCGCGTCGAGGCTGACGTTGCTGAGCGTCATCTGACGATCGTGGAGTGCCGCTCGCTGTGGCGGACGGATGTGGGGACGGAGTGGACCCGCGTCCCCATCGCGCGGCTGCGTTACACGAAGACCACCGGGGTGTGGTCGCTGTACTGGCGTGACCGTAATGTGCGCTTCCACGCCTATGACGGGGTGTCACCCACTTCTGTTATCGAGGATTTGTTGGCCGAGGTCGATCGCGATCCCACAGCTATCTTTTGGGGCTGAGTGTCGTTGCGGGGCAGAGCAATGCCCACATGACATGACCAAACGTTGCCGGCCGGGTATGGGGGGTAAACATCCGTGCGGGCCTTCGGCCCGCGCGGCGTTCGTCGAACGGGCCACCGGGGTTGACGTGGTGAACGCTCCCCGGGCCAGAGCGGGGGGCTGCTGTGACCTCTTATGCGGTCTTCACCGCAGCAGCGCTGCTGATCAGATCAGCTGGCCGGGCCCAGCCGAGAGTCTTGCGTGGCCGGTCGTTGATTTCGTCGGCGACCCGCTGCAATTCCTCCGATGAGATGTGTTCCAGGTCAGTGCCTTTGGGGAAGTAGTCGCGCAGTAGGCCGTTGGTGTTCTCGTTGGAGCCGCGTTACCATGGTGAGTGCGCGTCGCAGAAGAACACGTCCGTGCCGGTGGCCGCGGTGATTTGCTGGTGGTAGGAAAGTTCCTTGCCCTGATCCCAGGTCAGCGTTCGTCGAAGATCCGGTGCCAGAGCACCCAGCGCGGCGACGACGCCGTCACGCATCGCTTCTGCGCTCGGGCGCCCGGTGGACACGTGGATCAGGATCACAAAGCGGGTGACACGTTCGACGAGAGTTCCTATCGCAGAACGGTTCCCGGCCCCCATGATGCTGTCCCCTTCCCATTGCCCGACCTGCACCCGGTCGTCGACCTCGGCAGGTCGATCAGCGATCATCGTCATGTTGGCGATCCGGCCAGCACGCTGCAATCCCTGCAGCTGCCGGCGGCGGCGCCGGCGTCGGCACCTGGCTGGACGGGTTAACTCGACCCGCGGGTCGTAGATCGCCTGATAGATCGATTCGGTGCACAGCTGCCGCTCGGGTTGGTCGGGGAACCGGATCACCAACTCGTGGGCGATCTGTTCAGGACTCCATCTCTTGGCCAGCAGATCAGAAACAACACCGCAGAGTTCCTCGTCACGCTCCACCCGGCGGGTACATGATGATCGCGATCGCCGTCCGACGGCAAGCCGCAGCGCGGTAGCAGGTAGATAACGTCCCTGGTCATCGCCGCCGCGGCGCAGCTCCCGTGAGATCGTCGAGGCCGCCCGGCCCAGCTGATCGGCGATGCCGCGGACACTGACACCCTCACGGTGCAAGTCAGCGATCATCGTCCGCTCGTTCAGCGACAAGTATCGGGGATGCGGATCGGGTTGCGCGTCACTCACCGCTGGATAGTGCACCGAATCGCCGGCCTTGTTGACCACTGTGCGCCCATAGCGCCAGCGTGTCCCCGTCTTGCGGTCGACACCGACGATCCGGCACGCCTCAGAGTTGCTGATGCCTTGGGCGATCAGCCGGCCGAACCACTCCCGCTCCTCGACCAGCATTCCGCCACTTGGGCGCCCACGTCCCCGGGCCTTCCGCTGCTTCCGCTCCGCTCCCATCGCAACCTCCGAAAAGTCTTCGGTGTTGCGACGTTGACTGGAATCCGCCCGGCTTGAGGTGGCCCCCGCCTGCGGGGGTGGCGGGGTGTCGTTGTGACGGTCTGATTTGGCCCCACCTCTGCGACACGCCGTGACGGTTGGGACGGCTTGAACTGGCCCCACCTCACCGTGAGCAGCATCCGGATGGCCCGGATCGCTGGTCACGAAGGTGAGGGCTTGGAGGGTGAGGTCAGGGGTGGAGCAGTTTGCGGCGATTCGCCGTGATCACCGGGTGGAGGGATTGTCGATTCGGGCGCTGGCCGACAGGCATGGTGTGCATCGGCGCACGGTGCGCCAAGCGTTGGAGTCGGCGATCCGGCCGGCGCGCAAGACGCCGCAACGGGTCGCGCCACGGTTGGATCCGTTCAAGACGGCGATCGATGAGATGCTGCGTAGTGCTCTGGATGCGCCGAAGAAGCAACGCCACACGGCGCGAATGGTTTTGGCGCGGCGGGTGGACGAGCATGACGCGGTGGGATTGTCGTATTCGACGGTGCGCGATTATGTCCGCAAGCGCCGCCCCCAAATCCTGGCCGAGGCGGGCAAACCGCTGGAGCAAGGATACGTGCCGCAGACCCATGAGCCGGGGGCCGAGGCGGAGGTCGACTTTCATGACCTGTGGGTGGTGCTTGGCGGGGTGAAGGCTAAGACCGCGTTGTTCACCATGCGGTTGTCGTACTCGGCACGCGCGGCGCACCGGGCGTTTTGACCCAGGGCCAGGAGGCGTTCCTGGAGGGACACGTGTATGGGTTCGAGCGCCTGGGTCGGGTACCGGTGGACAAGGTGCGCTATGACAACCTCAACAGCGCGGTCAAGCAGGTGTTGTTCGGGCGCTCCCGGCAGGAGAACGAGCGCTGGATCGCGTTTCGCAGTCACTACGGGTATGAGTCCTGGTATTGCCAGCCCGGCCATGAGGGCAGCCACGAGAGAGGCGGCGTGGAGGGCGAGGGCGGGCGGTTTCGCCGCAATCATTGCGTGCCCATGCCGGTGGTGGACTCCATTGAGGAACTCAACACGCCGCTCGAGGCCACCGATGACGCCGACGATGCCCGCCGTGTCGGCAACCGCGCCATCTCAGCCAGGACTGGGCGTTCGAGAAGACACTGCTGCGCCCGTTACCGACTGAATCATTCGACACCGCACTGCCTTTGAC
Organism: Mycobacterium pseudokansasii; assembly: GCF_900566075.1. Classification (NCBI taxonomy): domain Bacteria; kingdom Bacillati; phylum Actinomycetota; class Actinomycetes; order Mycobacteriales; family Mycobacteriaceae; genus Mycobacterium; species Mycobacterium pseudokansasii. Next base: position 4,128,701 of record NZ_UPHU01000001.1, read on the forward strand.
GCCTCGAGTGGACCGCGACGCCCAGGTGATAGCGCGCTGCAATCAATATTCCGTACCGGTCCGGTTCATCGGGCATCGCGTGCGGGTGAAGCTATCGGCCTCGGCGGTGATCGTCTATGACCGCAACACGGTGGTGGCCCGACATCAGCGCGCGGTCGGTAAGGGCGCCAAAGTCCTTGATTTGGACCACTATCTGGAAATCCTGCTGCGCAAGCCCGGCGCGCTGCCCGGGGCGACCGCGCTGGCGCAGGCCCGCGCATCGAAGGCCTTCACTGCTGAGCACCAGACGTTTTGGACGCCACCCGCCAAGCCCACGGTGACGCCGGCGGCACCCGGGTGCTCGTGGAGGTGCTGCTGCTGCACCGCCACCTCTACCGCGCCGACGTGCTGGCCGGCATCAGCGGCGCGCTCTCGGTCGGGTCCACCAGCCCCGATGTGGTGGCCCTGGAAGCCCGCAAGGCCGCCGACCGTCGCGGCGCGGCGAGCGGCCTCCACGATGCCCACCGGGGTGGTCGTGTCGTGGTGCTGGCCAAGCATCGCAGCGCGGCAGTGCCTGCCGATGAGCGTCCGCTGCCCTCGGTGGAGAAATACGACACGCTGCTGGGGCGGGAAACCTCATGACCCGGCGGCGCAGTGTCACCGCACACGCAGCCGGCGCAGCGATCGAGCAGGGCCGCCGCATGCTGCGCCTGCCGACCATCCGTGACCGATTCGCCGAGATCGCCGCCGCTGCCGAGCCCGAGCAACTGTCCTATCTGGGGTTTCTGTCGGATCTGGTGATCGCCGAATGCGACGACCGAGCCCGCGGCCGCGCCAAACGCCGCATCCGTGACATCCCAGCTTTCCACGACCAAAACGGTTGGAGGAGTCCTCTTTTGATGTCAACCCCGCAATCAACCCCGCCGGCATCGGGCAGTTGGCCACCTGCGCGTGGGTTAAGCTTAGTGGTCGCTGACATAATTACAGTGACGTAATTCAGGTCCCACACTTCCGTACGGTTACGTGGCATGGTTCTCTCGACGAAGGGACCAACATGCCACGAACCGGTCCGTATCGCCTGACTCTCACCGATGCCGAGCGCACCGAGCTGAAGGCGCGGGCACGAAGATATACGTCACCGTATTCGGATGTCGTGCGGGCCAGGATCGTGCTCTACGCCGCCCAGGGGATGGGCAACGACGAGATCGCCGCACGCCTGGACACGCCCCGGCAGGTGGTGTCGAAGTGGCGTAAACGATTCTTTGACGAACGCCTCGCCGGGCTGACCGATTTGCCCCGGGGAGGACGACCCCCGAATTTTTCCCCCTGACGTGGTGGTCGCGATCAAGGCGCTGGCCTGCGAACTGCCGGCCAACACCGGCACGCCACTGGCCCGCTGGCATTGCCCCGACCTGGCCCGCGCGGCCGTCGAGCAAGGTATCGCCGCCTCGATCTCGGGCACCACGATCTGGCGCTGGCTCAGCGCCGATGCGATCAAACCCTGGCAGCACCGCTCCTGGATCTTTCCCCGCGACCCCGACTTCGGACCCAAGGCGGGCCGGGTGCTCGACCTCTACGCCCACCGCTTCGATGACACGCCGCTGCGCCCCGATGAGTACGTCATCTCCGCCGACGAGAAGACCTCCATCCAGGCCCGCATTCGCAAGCACCCCACCACACCCCCGGCACCCAGCCAGCCGGCGCGTGTCGAGGCGGAGTACTTCCGCGGCGGCTCCCTGGCCTACCTGGCAGCCTGGGACGTGCACCGCGCCAGAGTATTCGGCCGCTGCGAAGCCACCACCGGCATCGACCCCTTCGACCGGCTGGTCGACCAGGTCATGACCACTGAGCCCTACGCCACCGCGCGTCGAGTGTTCTGGGTCGTCGACAACGGCTCCTCTCACCGCGGACAGGCCAGCATCGAGCGGCTCCAGCATCGCTGGCCGAAACTGCACCTGATCCACCTGCCCGTGCACGCGTCCTGGCTCAATCAAGTGGAGATCTACTTCTCCGTCGTACAACGTAAAGTCCTCTCACCCAACGACTTCCACACACTCGACGAGGTCCAGGCCCGACTGCTCGACTTCCAGCAGTACTACGAACAGATCGCCACACCGTTCGAATGGAAGTTCACCAAAGACGATCTGAACGCCCTACCCGAGCGCATCGCCGCCCACAAAGGCGCCGCCCTCACACCCGCCGCATAACGGACCCAACGAATACGTCACCGAAATTCCGCGCCAGACCACTTAGGCTAGCCCTCGGCGAGGACTTCCGCATCGGTCAATGCGGCGACCTCGAGGTAGTGGCGGGCGATAATCGGCAGTCGTTCCGGCGTGCCACGCTGAGCCTCCCGGGCACCGAGCCGTTCGGCGAATCCGGTCACCGTTCGGGTGGCGAACAAGTCCGAGACCAAGGCATGATCGATGTCCAGCCAGTCGCGTACCCGCGCAACGACCGTGGTGGCCAACACCGAATCGCCACCGAGGGCCAAGAAATCGTCCTGCACACCAACCGAATCCACACCCAACACCTCGGCGACAATGCCAGCGAGCGCGGCCTCCACATCGTTACGTGCAGCACCGTCCTCATGATCTGTGGCTCCGGGTTCCAGCAGCGCGGCCACGGCGCGGCGGTCCAGCTTGCCGTTCGCGGTCAGCGGAATCTGCTCGAAGAATACGGTGCGACGGGGAATCATGTAGCCGGGTAATAGATTTACGACTGCCGCCGTGACATCGCCGACCTCGCCCGGATCGCCCGCGATAGCAGCGATCAGCGTGGGCGCGCTGGTACCGACGACAGCCGCGACGGCATGGCGCACGCCGGGCACGGTACGAAGCGCACTCTCCACCTCGCCAAGCTCGACCCGATACCCGCGAATCTGCACTTGATTGTCTGCCCTGCCCAGGAACTCAATGGTGCCGTCGGGCCAGTACCTGGCGATGTCACCCGTCTTGTACCAGCGAATACCACCATGCTCGACGAAACGATCTGCGGTCCGTTGCACGTCATTGCGGTAGCCCGCAGCGACATTTGCGCCGCCGACCCACAATTCACCGGCAACCCAGTCCGGGCAGTCGCGACCCGACGGCGCCACGATTCGGCACCGTACATTGCGTAGCGGGATGCCGAACGGCACCGTCGCCCAGTGCGCCGGTGGTTCGCCGACCACTTCGCACATCGTGTGGTGGATCGAAGTCTCGGTCGCACCGCCGAGGCCAGCGAACCGGCATCCCGGGATCTGCTTGGCTAGCCGGCGGGGCAGATCAGCGCCCACCCAGTCACCACCGAGAATGACGGCACGCAACGAATCACCCAGCCGATCCCCGCCTAGCTCCAGAATCATGTCGAGCAGGCTCGGCACACAGTTGAGAATCGAAACCCTTTGGCGGCGAATCAATTCCACCCATGTTGTCGCCACGTGCTGTTGCCCGGCATCGACCACTACCAGTGCCCCACCCGCCGAGAACATACCGAAGATGTCGTAGACCGAGAGATCGAACTCGAGGGCGGACAACGCAAGCGCTCGATCGTTGGTGCCGACCCCGAACCACTCGTTCACGGCGTCGATCGTGTTCATCGCCGCGCTGTGCGGTACCTCGACGCCTTTGGGCAGCCCGGTCGAACCCGACGTGAACAGTACGTACGCGATCTCGCCGGTATCAGGAAAAGCCGGCTCCAAAAGCGGTTCCAGAAAACTGCGTGCCGCATCGATGGATAAACACGGAATCGGTGCACCGACATCCGCCCCTTCGACCGTCAGCGCCGCAACGACATCACCGGTCTGAAGGATCTTGGCGCGCCGCGCATCCGGCTGGTCGAATCCGATCGGCACATACGTGGCCCCGGCGGCGAGTACCCCGAGCACGGCCAGGACTTGATCGCGCCCCTTTGGTAATTGGACGGCGACCGCATCGCCGGGTCGTACATCGAGGGCGTGCAGTGCTCCTGCGACGGCAAGGGCGTGTTCCGCGAGTTCTCGGTAACTCCATGCGCCGCCTAGCTCGCCCACGCCCCAGACTACCGCCGGCGCGTCCGGGTTCGCCGCCGCATGCTCGAAGAACCCTTGATGCAGACACCTGCCGCTCACCGGACCGTCGGTCGCGTTGATCACCGCACGCAACTGTGCCTGCGCGGGGGGCAACCGGACCGGGGCCTCAGCGTCCCAGCCGGCATCGCCTGCAGCGAGCCGTTCGACCGCTTCGGTAAAGTTGGCGAACATGGTGCCGACCAGACCGGGTGGGAAGGCAGACTCGCTTACGTCCCAGTTGAGCAGCAACCCGCCGCGTACCTCGGTGACCTGGGCGTCCAGCAACACCTGAGGCCCCTGCGAAATGATCCACACCGGCTCACCGAAGGTCTCGACGACCTTGTCGGTAAACAGCTCACCGAGATCGAGTGCACTGGTGAAGACCACCGGCGCCAGCACCAGCTTATCCCGGTATCTGCTCAGATCGCGTAACACCTCAAGTCCGGAATAGGCGGCGTGTGAACCACTTTCGTACATACTGCGTTGAATCGCGCAGGCCCGCTGGGCGACCGACATGTTTTCGGTGACGTCGACCTCGAGCATGATCGAGGAAGTGAAGTCTCCGACCACACGGTCGATGTCCGGGTGCACCGGTTCACGCTGAAATAGCGGAACGTTCAGCATAAACTTACTCTGCGCAGACCAACCGCCGATGGTATCGGCGAAGACCGCCGCCAACGCCATGGCCGGGGTTATCCCACGAGCATGGGCGCCGGCTATCAGTCGCTGCTTTGCTTCCGGCGCCAACCAGTGGTCGTAACGGATAGTGCGATGCGAGGCGGTGCGGTTGCCGATCGGGACGGTCGGCAGTTCCGGCGCACCAGGCATCTCGGGCAACCGCTGCTGCCACCAGTGTCGGTCTCGCTCTCGCACGGCGCGGTCCTCGTGGCGTTCGGTGCGATAACGCCGGTAACTGTAACCCGGGGCCGGAATCGTTGTTCCCCAGTACAATTCGGCCAGATCCGATACCACAACGCGATAGCTCATCGCGTCACAGGCCAGCATGTCGACGTCCAGATGCAGCCGGGTACGGTCCTGGTCGTACCGGGTCAGCGTGATATCGATGACCTGACCGTCTTCAATTCCCAGGCGCTGGTGAGTCTTACCGTGGCGCAGCTCGGCCAGTGTTGATTGGAGCTTATCGGGGCTGTGCCCACGCAGATCGACAACGCCGAACACCGGCCCGCCCGGCCTTGGCATCGTTTGCTGAGTCCCGTCCGGGAGGAATCGGGTGCGAAGCATTGGATGTCTCGCGACGAGGTCGGACACCGCCCTTTCCAGGCGTCCTGGATCTATTCCCGCACCGTCGAATTCGACGTAGAGATGGGCCGCGACACCGCCGAGCTCCTGTTCATCGGAGCGGCCGACCCAGTACGCGTGTTGCATGGGGGCCAAGGGGAATGGAGTTTCTTCGGCCGCCGGCACGGGGAGCTGAGCTGCGCCTGGCTCTGCCGCCGTTCCCATCTCATCCGCGGTGAGCAGAGCGTGCCACGAATCGATCGTGGGGCTGGCGGCAAGTTGGGCGAAAGTTACGTTGGCACCACGTTGACGCCAGCCGCCGGCCAGCGCCATCATACGGATCGAGTTCAGGCCCAGCTGAATGAGATTGTCGTGGTCGGCCACGTCTGCGGCCGCGCATCCGAGCTGAGCAGCAACCGTCGCCCTGATGGCGTCCCTGCTGATCCGGTCCACTGCGCCGTCCATCCCCCGCACCGGCTTCATTCCGCTCCGTTCTCTGTCATACCAGCGGCAAGCACGGCGATGCCACGTTGCCAGAACTGCATCAAACGGTCGATATCTGAGGGTGTGAATAGAGCATCACTCCACAGCCAGTTCGCGGTCAGTTGCGGGCCGTCGGGCGTAGAACGTACAAATGCGCTGATGTGCAGGGCAAAGCGCAGTGGCAGATCTGGCTCGGGATCGACCGGTAAAAATTCAATGTGAGGCCAGGTCAGTGGTGACCAAGGTTGATCCGTGACGCCGCTGAGGTCCAGCCGACCCATGTAATTGAACATGATTTGCGGGTCGGGGGCCTCCTGCAATTCGGGGATGTGGTCAACATAACGAAGCAGACCGTAATCCAAACCACCATATGGGATACCCGTGAGGTAGGTGGTTACCGAATCGAGTACCGCCCGGGCGGCCTGCGGATCCGCCTCGGCCTGCTTGATATCGACAGCCGCAGCACCAGTTCCGAGCCGCACCGGAAACGCGCTGGTAAACCAACCGACGGTGTTCGTAGTGTCGGTGTCGAGAGTGGCATCAGCACGCCCATGGCTCTCCAGAGCGATGAGCACGCCGGAAGACGGGTCCTGCGCGTGAACACCACGCCAGCTCGCGACGGCAATCGCGATCGCGGCCAGCAAGAATTCGCGCATTCCCTCCTCTCTGGTGACTGCGGCCAGCACCCGCTCAGTGGCCTGAACCGCCGTTTCGGTCGGGGTGATCCGCAACGTGGACCAGGTATCCCGGCTGGGGTCTGGATGTCGTGCACCCAACGCGGGATCGGGCCCGCGGACCTGCGCGACCCAGTATTCGCGTTGGTTCCGCACCTCCGGTGTAGCCGTTCGTTTCCACATCAGCTCCGACCAGTGGCGGTACGAAGTGAACTCTGGCAGCGCCTTCGGCGTTGCGCCCAAAGTCAACGAACGCCACGCCTCGGCGATATCACCCAACATGATGTGCCAGGACACCACATCCACCGCCAAGTGGTGCACGGTGAGGAGCAGCACCTGTTGGTCCACGCCAGACAGCCAAACCGCACGTACCATCGCTCCCGCGCGGGGATCAATCTCGTCGATCACTCGCCGCGCCTCATATCTTATAGCCGAGTTCAGTTCGGTATCAGTCGATTTCGTCAGCTCCCCGCGGGAAAGTAGGTCGGCGGCGCGGACCACGCCAGGTTCACGAGTCACCAGACGCGGCCCGTCGGGCGTGTCGGCCAGAATCGATCGCAGGGTGTCATGCCCATCGAGCAACAACTGCAGCATCAGCTCAATCGAGGAACGCTCGATCTCGCAGGGCAATCGAAGCAGGATGGTGTGCGTGAAGCGACGATAGTTGCCATACTCGTAAAGGCACGACACTATCGGCAGTGGCAGCACCTCACCGTATTTGGCACTCTCAACGCACGGACCCGAACCGGCCGCTCCGTCGATCGTGGCCGCGAGTTGGCGAATTGTCGCAGCGGTGAACACCATCCGCGGATTCAATGCGAGGCCCCGGCGTCGAGCCTTGTGGACCAACGAGATCGCCACAATGCTGTCTAATCCGAGCGAGAAGAAGTCGTCGTCGATGTGCGGCACCATGCCGTTGAATTGCTCTTCGAATACTGTGCACAGCGACCGCTCGGTGGCGGTGGACGCCGACTCCGCGCCACCGCCTGTGACGTGCCGGACGGCGGTCTCGGCCAGCCGGTCCAAAGCATGGTTATCCAGCTTGCCGTTGTCATTCACCGGCAGCCAAGGTAATGCCATGATCCGGACCGGGAGCATGTACGCGGGCAGGTGTTCGGTGAGCGCAGCACGCAGGCGCGCCAGGTCAGCGTGCGCATTCGCTTGCCACACAACGAATCCCACCAGGCTGGTGCCGCCATCACGGCGTACAACGGAGACGGCCGCGTCGTGTACCCCAGGCTGGCTACGCAGGGCGGCCTCGATCTCGCCAATCTCGACGCGGTAGCCGCGGATTTTGATTTGGGTATCGCTGCGTCCCACATAGGTGTAGCCGCCATGAGGTAAGCGACGGACCAAGTCACCAGTGCGGTACATGCGCTGTCCAGGGCGCAGCGGATCGGCCACGAAGCGAGCGGCGGTCAGTGCTGTTCTGCCGGCATAGCCGCGGGCCAGCTGCGCGCCCGACAGGTAAAGCTCACCTACCACGCCGGTGGGCACTATCCGCAACGCGGAATCCAAGACGTACCCGAAGGTTCCAGCGTTCGCCGTGCCGATTGTCGGTGTCTGGTAGTCGTGGACCGAGGCCACCACCGCCTCGACCGTCATTTCGGTGGGCCCATAGCAGTTGTAGACCGCGTTGTAGGCCGGGGCCGCCGACAGCGCGCGCAACTGCCCCCAGAGTGCCGCATTGATCGCTTCGCCGCCCAGGGCCAATACCGAAAGGTTGTGATCCAACAATCCGGCAGCACGCAGCTGCACAAACATCGACGGAGTAGTGTCGATCATGTCGATCCGGTAAGTGGCGATACCTTTCACCAGCCGATCCGCATCGCGTATCTCGTCGGCGTCGAACAGATGAATCCCATGACCGTCCAGCAGGCCAACCATAGGCTGCCACGAGGCGTCGAAGCTTAACGACCAGGCGTGCGCGATCCGCAGCCGGCGGCGTAGACGCCGTGCGGCCTCCCGGTAGACCCGCTCGCGGTGGTCGGCGAAATAACTGAGTAATGCGGCATTGGTGCCAATGACCCCCTTGGGTTCACCGGTCGAGCCAGACGTGAAGATGACGTAGGCGCAGTGTTCCGGATGACGGCGAACCAACGGCGCGGCGGCAGCACGTCGCGAAATGCGCTCGGCCACGCGGGGATCGTCGAGAACCAACGTGGGAACCCTTGCGCCGACTAGCTTTCCATAACCGGCCTCGGTGATTGCAAACACCGGATTTGCTTGGCGGAACATAGATTCGATACGAAGTTCAGGAAGCGTCACATCGACGGGCAGATAGGCGCCGCCGGCGGCGAGCACGGCCAGGATGGCGACGAGGGATCTGGTCGAGCGCGACAGCACCAGCGCAACGACCGCTTCCGGACCTACGCCCTGTTCGGCCAGCTCCCCCGCCAGCCGGCTCGCCTCAGCGTGCAATTCGGCATAGGTATAACGCTCACCACCGCCGGCGGTCAGGGCGACGGCATCCGGTGTGGCGCGGACCTGCCACTCAAACATCTGCCACAGCGTCGTATGCGGTGACGGAGCCGACCGTGCCGCAAGATCATCGAACTCTGCACGCTCCGCCGCGGTGAGAATATCCAGCGCGTCTGGCGTGTCGTCGCCAATATCGGGCAGTTGTCGCAGCACGGCAAGCAGGCGCTCACCGATCTCGCGGGCCGGAAGATGCGGCAGCGCTTCACGAATCAGCTCGACCAGCACCACCAGCTCGTCGCCGCTGCGGTGCGAGACCACAGTCAACGGGTAGTGCGTCAGACTTTCCATCTCTACCGGAGAAAAGCGGATGCCGTCGGGTGTGCTAACGGTGCGGATGGCGTCCTCAATCGGTGCATTCTCGAACACGAATAGGCAGTCAAACAGGGTTCCGTGACCATTTTCACGCTGGATTTCCGACAGGCTCAGATAACCGACGTCACGCATCGCCGATGACTCGCGCTGCAACCCGGCGCATTGCTTCACCACCGACTCGCTGCTGCTCATCTGGTGCACAACCGGCACGGCGTTGATGAACAATCCGACCATGGTCTCGACGCCGGGCAAATCTTCGGGTCGGCCGGAGACGATCGTGCCGAAGACAACATCGCGACGGTCGGTGAGCCTACCGAGCACCACAGCCCAGGCGAAAAGCACTGCGGTATTGAGCGTGAGGCCGTTGCGGCCGGCCCACTCTCGCAAACGTGCCGTATCGGACGCAGGTAACAGCAGTTTCGTCTTCTCCGGCACGCCATCACCCGCAGCGATTGTGCCGTCGGCGACCATGAGCGGTCCCGATACGCCCTTCAGATACGCGGTCCACTGGGCGATCGCAGCCGCCCTGTCCTGCTGGGCGAGCCATACGATGTAGTCACGGTAGGGGCGCGCGGTTGGCAGCCCATCGACCGATCCCGCCGCGCGATACACGGCGAGCATTTCGGTGAAGAACACGGCAAGCGACCAACCGTCCACCAGAATGTGATGCGCGGTGAAAATCATCCGGCGCCTGGTCTCACCGGGGACGGTGAGCAGAACAACGCGCAATGCCGGCCCACGACGCAGATCAAACGGCCGGCGCCGCTCCGATCGTCCGATAGCATCGAATTCCGTTGGCAGCGCCAGCCTTTCGGACCACGGCAGCTCGGCGTGGGCGGGCACGATCTGCACCGGTTTGGGTAAATCGCGATCCCAGAAGGCGGCGCGCAGGTTCGCATGCCGGTCCAACATGGCTTGAGCGCTGCGGCGAAGCAGCTCGATGTCGACCGGTCCGTCGATATCTATCACGAACTGCATGGTGTAAAGATCGATGCTGTCCCCGGCCATTCGGTATAAGGCGAACAACCCTTCCTGCAGAGGGCTGAGGGCGAGAACGTCTTCGATCTGCTGTGGAGCTGCGGTCATGACGGCGTTCACGACTCCTTGAGCCAGGATGCGGTCAGCTCGGCCAACGCCTCCCGACTCAGGCCCGATGCACTCGTCGGCGTGTATTCCTGCTCTGGCGCCGAATCGGCCTCGGCGGCCGGCTGTGCGGTGGCCGCATCAATTGCCGCGGCGAGCTCGGCGATGGTCATGTGCTCGAACACCATTGCCGGGGTAAAGGCCACGCCCTGCGCGGTGGCCTGCGCCGCCCATTTGATGGAAATGATGCTGTCACCGCCCAAGGCGAAGAAGTTGTCATCGCGGTCGACGCCGGTGATGTCGAGCAACTCCTCCAGCAAGGCGACCAAGACCCGCTCGGTTTCCCCCGAGCCGCCGGAGACCGGCTCCGACGGAATAGCGACGGGCGGGCTTGGCGGAGCGAGCAGCTTCTCCAAGTCAGCCGCGGGCAGCAACTCCAGCGTGGACACCGGACGGTCCGGTGTCATCGCGAACGCATCGAGCGCGGCGTTGAGAGCATCGGCAATGAGTGCGACGGTCGCAGGTTGGTATAGATCGGCATTGGCAACAACCCGCACGTGCAGTTCTCCCTGCGGTGTCACGCTCATCCCAACGTCCAAATCCAGTAACGAAACCTCGAAGTCAATCGGAACGGGAACGACGGTGGTTTCGCCCGTCCTGGTGAGATCGCGTGCTACTAGCGCCCAATCCTCGCCACGAAAATGGATCATGCTCTGAAATAGCGGGTTTCGGGACAGCGAACGCGGCGGGTTGAGCGCCTCGACCAACCGTTCGATAGGAAGTTCCTGGTGTGCGAACGCATCGAGCACTGTCTCGCGGCTGCGGGCGAGCATGGCGCGCGGACTTGGATCGCCAGACAAGTCGTTGCGCAGCACCACCACGTTGGCGAACAGGCCGATCAGATTCTCTGTGATCGGATCGACCCGGCACGCCACCGGGCTGCCGACTGCGATGTCGGTGCCGCCACCGAGTTTGTGCAGCAACACTGCGAGGACGGCCTGATAGACCATGAACTCGGTCACGCCATTTTCCTCGGCAAGCTGTATAAGGGCCGCCCGGCGCGCTGCGGAAACCGTGAAACTCACCACCTCCCCGCGCTTTCCGAGCACGGGCGGACGCGAGCGATCAGGCGTTATCGAAATCTCGTCCGGCAAGCCAGCCAATGCATCACGCCAGTACGACAGCTCAGCGTGTCCCCACCCGGACCCCAGCGCATTTCGTTGCCACAATGCGTAATCCGCGAATTGGACGGGCAGCGCGGCCCGCTGCGGCTCGACTCCTTGAAGCCGGGCGCGATACGCAGCGACCAGATCGTCAAAGACGACACCCAGCGATGCATGATCGCTAACGATGTGATGCACGATCAAGAACAGCACGTGCGTATCAGGGCCCAGCGCAAACAGGGTCACCCTGACCAGCGGCCCGGATTCCAGGGTAAACACCTGCCGGCGCAGCTGCCCCATCGCCTCGTCGAGGTGGCCCGCGTCGATCGTCCGGATAGCCAGTTCCAGATCCAGGCTGGGGTGCACGATCTGATACGGAACGCCTTCGTGCTCAGCGAAGTTGGTGCGCAGCGCCTCATGTCGGGCCACGACATCGTTAAGCGCCTTGGCAAGAGCGACGGGGTCCAGCGGACCGTCGAAGCGAAGCGCAAATGGCATGTTGAAGCCGTCACGCGGGCCATTGATCCGATATTGGAACCACACGGCGAGCTGGGAGTGCGACAGTGGGAGCCGTTCCGGCCGAACCGATTCGACGAACTCTGGGCGAAGAGATTGTGGCCCGGACTGAGGGTCACGGGAAGCGTCATCGGACGCGTCCTCGACATCCAGCGCGTCCAGGTCGATCTCGAACTCGGCACGGAACTGCTCTACCAGCGCGGCCGCCAGTCCAGCCGGGGTCGGGGTATCGAACACGGCGCGGACGGTAAGCTCGACACCGAACTCGGCACGGATCTGTACGACGAGCCGGGCCGCTAGCAGTGAATGACCGCCCAGCCCGAAGAACGAGTCCTCAGCGCCGACTCGCTCCCAGCCGAACAGCCGGGCGAAGATCTCGCACATTCGTCGCTCGGTCCGCGTCGCCGGCTCGCGGTAGCGGCGCACCGCGATAGGCGTTGGTGCGGGCAGTGCCCGCTTATCCAATTTGCCGCTGACAGTCAGCGGTATGTCGGGGATCACCGCAAATGCACTGGGCACCATGTATTCCGGCAGCACCGAGGCAGTATGTGCGCGGATCTCGTCAACAGCCACCTGGTCGCAATCAGCCGCTGGGACCAGGTATGCGGCAAGCATGGGCCCGGCCTCGGATTCTTCCGCAACAACCAGGCAGTGCCGCACCGCCGGATGTGTCGCGATCACGGACTCAACCTCTGCCAATTCGATACGGTAGCCACGAACCTTGACCTGCTCGTCGGCTCGGCCGATGAATTCCAGGCATCCAGAGATGTTGCGGCGCACTAAATCCCCAGTCCGATACAACCGCATGCCGGGGTTGAACGGGTCGGCGACAAACCGCTGCGCGGTCAGGCCGGGACGCCCCAGATACCCGCGTGCCAACTGAACACCCCCGAGATACAGCTCACCGATCACCTCCGCCGGCACCGGCTGCAACTCTGCGTCAAGTACGTAGGCGTAGACATTGCGGTTCGGCACACCAATGGGCACCACACGCGCGCCGTACGACCCTTCGACCAGGATGTGCGTCGAGCAGACAACCGCCTCGGTCGGGCCGTAGTGATTACGTAACTCCGCGTCGAAGTAGCGGGCGAATTTGTCGGCGACCTCACCGGGAAGCGCTTCGCCTCCCACCGGCACGTGACGCAACGCCTGCCACTGCTTGACGTGCGGCAGCATCAGCAGGGTGCTTAACATGGACGGCACCATGTGCAGCACGGTGACGCGGTGGCGGGTGATCAGATCAGCAACGTAGCCAAGGTCACCGAAAGCCCCGGGCTTGGGTACAACCAGCGCCGCGCCAACCGACAGCGTAACGAAGATGTCGAGCAGCGAAGCATCGAAGCTCACCGACGACGATTGCAGCAACCGGTCCTCGACGGTCATGCTCCATTCGGCTATGAAACCGGTGACGTGGTCGGCGATCGCATGATGCGAGACCGCCACGCCCTTGGGTTTGCCGGTGGAGCCGGACGTGTAGATGACGTAGGCCAAGTGTTCGGGACGCAACGCGTGCCGCCGGTCGGCATCGGTCAGCTCGACGTCCGACATCTCGGCGGCGGCCCACCCGGCGGCGTCGAATTCCTGGCGACACATGACCATCTGTGGGCGGGCGTCGGTGACCAGGTATTCAATGCGCTCAGCCGGGTACGCCGGGTCGATCGGCAGGTAAGCTGCACCGGCCTTCAGGACCGCCAGCACGGCCACGATGAACTCGATCGACGTGGCCATGCGCAAGCCGATGATGTCGTCGGGACCCACTCCCTGCCGGACCAGCCAGCGCGCCAAGCGATTGGCACGCCGGTGCAGTTCGGCATAGCTCAGTTGTGCCTCGCCGGAAATCAGCGCGACCGCGTCGGGGGCTGCGACCGGGCGTGCTTCCAAGACGGCGACCATCGTGGTAGCGGGTGTGTCGACCAGTGTGCCGTGCGACTTTGCCAGGACGGCATCCCGCTCGCCAGCGCCGAGCAGCTCGAGACTCGCGACGCGCCGCCCGGGCTCACGTAGCGCGTTGTCCAACAGCCGTAGGTAATGAGCCAGCATCTGGTCGACGACTGCAGAACTGAGCACATCGGTTTGATACTCAGACTCGATGAACACGCCTTCCACGTCGAGTACAACCGCCAGGGCAAGTGGAAGATGGGCGGCGACCGCGCCAAGTCCGAGTTGTCGCACACTGATGCCGTCCAACACCAATCCACCGGCGCTCTTACGCATACTGAAACCCAGTCGAACCAGCCGGTCCATGCCGTCGTGCCCCATCCGCTCTGGGTTTGCTTCGCGGACCACACGGTCGATGCCGACGGACTGATGGGCGAAGCCGGCGAGACAGGTTTCGCGCACCGCGTCGACGAACGAAGTGAACGTATCGTCTGATCGCGCGGCGATCCGCAGCAACAGCGTGTTGCCGAAATACCCGATGGCACCCTCGGCTTTCGCCCTGCGATCGGTGACCGGAACGGAGACGAGGAAATCTGTTGCGCCGGTATAACGCCGCACCAACACCCCAAAGACCGCCAGCAACACCATAAACGGTGAGGCGGAGCGTTTTCGGGCAAATTCCTCGACTCGGCAGAACAGGTCGACGGGCACCGCCCGAATGCGACGGGCAGCCCGCCGGGACGGGTGTGGCGCGGCCGCACCGGGAAGCTCCACCGGTTCGGGTGCCGGGCGCAACGTGTCCGCCCAATAGCCCACATCAGCAACGGTAGGTTCCGCCGCGGCCTCGAGCACTTCGACGGTAATGAACTGTGGCGCAGGGCCGCTCAGTTGGCGACGGTTGTAGACAGCGCTCAGATCGGCGAAGAACACGGCCCAGGAGTCGTCATCCCAACAGACGTGGTGGACAACCAAAAGCAGCACGAATTCGTCCGCACCGGTGCGTATCAGGGTGATCCGGAGCGGCAGCTCGTTCGTCAGGTCGAATGGCCGGCCGAACTCCTGCCGGGCCAAGTCTTCGATCTGCCGCTCGCGTTCCTCTTGCGCAAGAGCGGTCACATCGTCGGCTCGCCAATTGATCTCGACATCGTCGGAGAAAACTTGATAGGGCTCCCCCTCGCTATCCACCGCATATGTGGTGCGCAAAATAGCATGGCGCGCAACAACATCGGCGAAAGCCGCCCGCAAGCGCGCCTGGTCCACCGCACCGGTCAGTCGATAGGCAACGCAGATGTTCAACGTCACGTCGGCGGGGTCCATGGCCTGCAGAAACCACATCCGGCGCTGGCCGCCGGATAGCCGGTAGCGTTCACCCGCGCAGATGCGCGCCGCACCGGCCGACTCCCGCGCCGCCACACCGCTTTCGGCAATACGCCGGCGCAGCAGTTCCCGGCGCCGTTCCTGCATCGTCTTCACATCGTCTGCCATGCCTCGTCTACTCCTGCTATCCGCGGCTCTTGACCTGCAACGACACCACACGCACCAATGAACCTCTCTCCACCGGCCATGCAAATGGCGTCCGCTCTGAGCGGCATCCCCCGCCCAGGGGCTTATGTTAGCCTTCGCTAAGTTTGATGGCTGTTGCGGCTATAGCGGCTACGGGACCGGATCAACCCTGCGTCCGATACGTTCATGCGAATTGTGCGGGTCCTTCGGTCGGGAGGTATGCGGTGAACACGCTCGACCTGCGGGAACGCCGCGCCGCGCTGGACCATCATCGGTTCTCCGGAGAGTTCTGGTTGCGTCGGCTCATCCCCAGCCGCGACCTTGACCTGGTGTATTGCTGGATGAACGATCCCGAGGTGGCCCGCTTCTGGGGGAAGCCGTGGCCGCGGGTCCGAATCGCCTCCTACCTGCGCCAACAGCACCGCAGTACCCACTCGACCCCGTACCTGGGCGTGCTCAACGGCGTCCCGATGAGCTACTGGGAGCTCTACCGCGCCGATCTGGACCCGCTGGCCCAGTACTACGCCGCCCGCGACCACGATGCCGGCGTGCACTTGCTCCTAGGCCCGGCCGAATGCCGCGGCCAGCGCCTGGCCGTCGACCTGCTGCGTGCGGTCTGCACGTGGCAGCTGGATGCGGATCCGCGCGCCACCCGAGTGGTGGCCGAACCCGACGTCGACAACACGCGGTCGGTGCGGGCGTTTGAGCGTGCCGGGTTCCGGCGCATCACCGACCTCGATCTGCCGGACAAGCGCGCTGCCCTGATGGTCCGCGAGCGGTAGCGGTGGACAGCCCGCCAGGCAACTGCGCCAAACATTCGGGAGACACGCCCTAGCCAGGCCCACCCCAGTGCGCCCGAAGATTATGTTAGCCTTCGCTAAGTTGCATGGCTCTTGCGGCTGTCGCGCAGCGACCGTAAGCGAAGGGGTAGTGGTGCATGCCGCGCACAGTGGGATGGATGAGGCAATTCCATCGGCCGGATTCGGCCAACAGCCTTCCGCTGCTTGTCTTTCCGCATGCCGGGTCCGGCGCATCGGCCTATCGCGACTTCTCGAAAGTGCTCAGCACGACGTTCACGGTCATCGTGTTCCAATACCCGGGACGTCAGGATCGGGCAGCCGAAGCCCCCTTGGACTCGCTTCCCGACATCGCTGCCGGGGCATTCGCCGAGTTTTCGACGACAGAACACCACCGCGGGATTCCGATCGTCGTATTTGGTCATAGCATGGGGGCGCTGGTGGCTTTCGAGTTTGTCCGGATCGCCGAAACCAGCGGAATCGACGTGCGGCACCTCCACGTGTCCGCCGCGGTTGCACCTTCCCGAGTCGCGGCCAAACCACCACACCCCAAGGACGACGAGGAGATCCTCGACCATCTGGCAGCGCTCGAGGGAACCGATACCGACGTGTTCGCGAACCGCGACCTCATGAGAATGGCACTGCCCGTGATCAAAGCCGACTACAACGCCTTTGACGCGTACTGCTGCGCTGAAGATGTCAAGATAGCGACCCCGGTTCACGCCATGGGCGGTGATCAGGACCCGTTCATCACGCTGGGCGATCTCTACGGGTGGGGCAGACACACCGACACCGCCAGGGTCACGATGTTCGACGGCGGGCACTTTTACCTGAAGTCACACATCGGCGCTGTCGCGGAGCTGTTGGTGTCGAGCGCGCGATGTGAGCAGACCGCGTGAACAACGACGCCTCCATCGATCCCATCGTCATTTCCGGCATGGCTGTCGAGGCCCCCGGGGGAATCGATACACCCAGCGCCTGGTGGTCGGCGCTGACCGAAGCCAGGGAGTTGATCGCCCCCTTTCCGCGCGATCGCGGCTGGCCCCTCGATGAACTGCAGTCGTTATCCCGGCTCGATGGCTGGGGGCATGTGTGCGACGCCGGCGGATTCCTCGACGGCGCCGGCACATTCGACCCTACCTGCTTTGGCGTCACCCATCGGGAAGCCATCGCGATGCACCCACAGCAACGAGTGGTGCTGCGAGTGGCGTGGAAGACCTTGGAAAATGCCGGAATTAACCCCGGCAGGCTCGAGGGCGCAGACGTCGGCTGTTTCGTCGGCATGTCGCAGACGGAGTACGGCCCCCGGGTGGCTACGGTCGACGCCTACAGTGGACACCGGCTTGTCGGTATGGGCCAGCTCGGTGGCGCTGGACGGATCTCGCACTGCCTTGGCCTGATCGGTCCATCAATGGCCATAGATTCGGCGTGTGCATCGTCGCTCACCGCACTGCAACTGGCTGCTACCTCGGTTCAGACGGGCGAGTGCGAATGGGCGCTAGCCGGCGCGGTGTGTGTGATGGGTTCGCCGGCCGCTTTCTACGAGTTTGCACGCCTTCATGCTCTTTCCGATGACGGGCATTGCCGCGCGTACTCCGACGACGCTACCGGTACTGTTTGGGGCGAAGGCGCCGGGATGGTTCTCGTCGAACGTGAGTCTCGGGCGCGGAAATTGGGACATCGGATCTTCGGACGCATCCTGGCCGTTCGCACCAACCACAACGGCAAAGGAAAGCCGATACTCATTCCTCGCGTGCGCGCGCAAGAGCAACTGATGCGCAAGACGATCGCTGCGGCGGGAATCGACCCTGTCGATGTGGGAATGATCGAGGGACACGGCACCGCGACTCCAGCGGGTGACCCGGTGGAATTGCTGGCTCTTTTCCGAACCTACGGCGCATTGGGCTCCGAGGCGCTGGTGGGCTCGGTGAAGTCGAATGCCGGACATGCGCAGGCAGCCTCCGGAATACTCGGCCTCATCAAGCTGCTGCTCGCCGGCGCGCACGGTCAGATTCCGCCGACTCTCTTTTCGGACAACCCGACCAAGAAGTTGGACTGGGATATGACGGGCCTGCGATTGGCGACAAAACTGCATCAGTGGGAACCCATAGATGGCGTCCGCTACGGCGCCGTGTCCTCGTTCGGCGCCGGAGGCGCCAATGCGCATGCGATCATCGCGATGCCGGTGAATAGCGGGGTGTGACAACGTGACACCGCTGACCTACCGGCTTCCGAACGGCACCGTACCCGTCCTGCTGTCGTCGGACACTCCCGACTTGTTGCGCCACGAGGCCGCCGCCCTGCTTTCCTATGCGGCAGATCATCCCGACGTCGCACCACAGGCGATCGCCGGAATGTTGTTTCGGACACGGACCGCACGTCGACACCGGGCCCTGGCCATGGTTGCCGATCGCGGCGATCTTGTCGAGGCCCTACAGGCGGTCGTCAGTGACCGCGAACATCCTTTGTTGGTACGGACAAACACACCCGCGACCATCCGCCGCCGTGCATACGTTTTCCCCGGGCAGGGAAGCCAACGACCTGGGATGGGGCGGCTGCTCTATGAATCGATGCCGGCATTCCGTGCCGAGGCGGATCGCTGCGCCGCGGCCTTCGCGACACAGTTCAGTGACTCCCCCTTGGATTACCTTCTCGACGAAGGCTTTTCGGCCGGAGACCGCGCCGGTGTCGTCCAGCCGGCCTTGTTCACGCACATGGCCGGGCTGGCCGCCTTGTGGCGATCATTCGGCATTGTGCCCAACGTCACCATCGGCCACAGCCAAGGCGAAATCGCCGCGGCGTACGTATCCGGCGCGATGACGTTGGAAGATGCCGTCCGGGTCGTCGGGATACGCGCACAAGCAGCCGACCAGTTCGCTTCCGGTGACTACGCGATGGCAGTCGTCGCCGCCGGCCGCGACACCTGTGAGGAGATACTGGCGCGTAGCCCGGGGTGGGCGCAGCTGTCAGTGGTCAATTCTCCTGCCATGGTGGGCATTTCGGGTGATCGAGAAATGGTGCAGGGCATCGTCGACACGTTCACCCAGCGCGGCACCTTTGCGCGGATCATTCGGGTGCACTACCCGGCGCACACCAGCTTGATCAACGAGCTTGGCGCCAAGGTGCGCGTCGCCATGCAACGCCAATTGCAGAATCCGAAGTTCCTCGACACGGAGATCGACTGCCTTGGCGCCACCCTCGGTGGCCCCATGACACCGGACCTGCCGATCGACCAATATTGGTTCTGGAACCTGCGCAATACCGTTCGATTCGACAAGGCGATCGCGGCCGCGGTGCAGCGCGACGTCGATACGTTCGTCGAACTGGCCGAACACCCGACGCTCCAATTGGCGATTCACGAGAATCTCGCCACGCAGTCGGATGACCGCCCGAGGATGGTGGTCGGCACCACAGACCGAGCGGCAGCAGGTCTCGACCAGTTCACCCGCAACCTCGCGCAGCTGGCTCTGGATGACCTGGACTACTCGTGGGATTGTCTGGGCACCTCGTCGGGCGGACCGATCTCCCTGCCGTTGTTGGATTTTCCCAATACTTGCATGCACCAGACCCGGCTGTGGCTGCCATACGAGGACGTCCAGGCGCGCCATGCCCGCCAAACCCCTTCTACCGCATCGGTGGCCGTGGCCGAGGGACAAGGCCCGATTCCCAAGACCACGCCGGCGCGACGTCTCGCCGAGGACTGGGTACGGTTGTCGCAGCGCTCGCTGTTACCACCACGTGCCATTGCAATCGCTGATCACACTGGATGCTGCGCGGACCTGGTCTCCGCGGTCTGTATGGCGGCCGGAGAACTCGGCGCCGCCGCATGCCTGATTGGCGGCGAAAATACGGTTGCCCAAGGCCATCTCGACGCCCAGGTGATCCTTATTCCGCAATCGCCGGCGCTGGGCGACAGGGCGGCCGCAGCCGAGGTCGCGACGTTCTTCGGCAATCGCACATGGTGGCCGGCACTCAGCGACGGGGTCAGCGACTGCTGGCTGGTGACGGTCGCCGGTGAGGCGGTCGTCGCCGATGATGTACCGCCCGATCCCGTGCACGCGGCAGCAAGCGCAGGCTTTCGCTGCATCGGCGCCGAACATCTGGACGTGAGGTTCCGGCATCTCGATCTACCGGCCGGGCTGACGACAGCAGAATCGGCGGACGCGATCCTCGCGGCGGTCCATACCCCCGAAGAACCGGAGCTCGCATTCCGCAACGGCGGCCTCTACGCTAAGCGGCTCGTCGAAAATGAGACCCGCGACGCCGACTCTGGTACCGCGCCTCCCGAACATGCGCTCATCATCGGTGGGACCGGAAACCTCGGGCTCGAATTCTGCGATCATTTCGCCCACCACGGCGCGCGACGAATCACCCTGGTGAGCAGATCCGGGGAGACTGCTGCGGTCGCAGCTCGATTGCAACAGATTCGTTCGGCCACCCCGGCCCAAATCCGGGTCACCAGCTGCGACGTAGGCGATCCAGCGGCAGTGTCACAATTGGCCTCCGCAAATCGGGACGCACCCACGGATCTGATCATCCATGCCGCCGTCGACGCCTATGCGGTCATCGAGTATGCAGACATCACCGCCGAGAAGGCGAATCAGGCGTTGCGCGCCAAGGTTGTCGGCATTTCCCGAATACTGCAAGCCTTCCCCCGGACGGACAACTGTCGCGTGGTTCTGTGCTCTTCGGCGGCGGCGACGATCGGTGGTCGTGGCCAGGTCCTGTATGCGGCAGCCAATCGAATGCTCGACGCCATGGCGCACCGGTTCCGTGCCCAGGGTCTGGACTGCGTTTCTGTGCAGTGGGGCCAATGGGTACATCATGATCTCGATGCCGCCGGTAGGGCACGGTTGTCCCGGATCGGTGTCCTGCCCATGTCTTCCGGCGATGCGATCACGATGGGACTGGCGTCGTTTCGTCACAACGTCGTCGTCGCGGCATTCGACTTCGATCGTGCGCGGCCGGTGCTGGAAATGTTGGGATATGGTCCGTTGGTGTCGCAGCTGAGTCCACCGCTCGTCGAAACGGGGGCTTCCGCAGAGCGGACCGAACTGCCACGGCAGTTGATACACCTTTTGGCCGAGGTCACTGGTGTGGACCGCGCCGAGACAATTGACGTCACCGTCCCCATGGTCGCGATCGGCCTGGATTCTTTGCAGGCACTGGAGTTACGGCGACGTGTCCAGACTGAGTTAAATCACGACCTAGAGGTCTCGGATCTTCTCGGCGGGGCCTCCGTTGCCGACATTTTGGCGCAGCTTGGCGCACAGTGAACATGGCTGCCGAGCGAATCTCGGCTGAATCTGTTGTGGGGTCATTACCTCGCGCAAATTCTTCGCGCGCACGTCAGTCCGGTTCTCGTCAACGTACGAAAAGCAATTCGCGCGGGTGCCACAGACTGTGCTGTTCCTCGTCGTTACCCACGAGGTAGAACGTGCCGTTGTCGTCATCGAACGGACTGGTACTCACCGCTTCTTCCAATCGGTCGGTCCTCGACGCCCATCTCGGCGCCCAGCACCCGGTCGGACAGCAGCCCCAGGCAGCTCAAGTTGGGAAATCCCGGACCCTCATTTACACCGGATAGATTGGGCAAGAACAGTTTCGGGGCGACTCCGACGACAGCCAAGTCATACCCGATGGCCTCCTCCAGCCGCGCACATGTCAACGGCTCGCCAACTTCGAGCTCCAGCAGATCGACAGCGGCCCGGCTCAATAGCGGCATAAACCACAGCGGATCTGCACCGGATCCGTCGATGACGAGATCGAAGCGATGAAGGGTCTCGCGCGGTTCACCGCAGTTGTCGGTGCAGAGCGTGATCCAAATTCGGCCGTCGTTTTCGACCACGCCACCAACGCGCCCGCGCAAATGGCGGATCCTCTCGTCGGCCAGTAGCGCCTCCTGAACCCGCGCAGAAAAGACCCCGCGGTCGGTGCGGGCAATACAGTCCCGCCGTTCGGCTCGGCTGAGGCTGTTCCACCCGGTGGGGTCGGAAAACAGCGAGTTCTCGAAGAAACCCTCCCCCCGGGTGAAGAGGGTTGCTTGCGGGGAAATCGCCGTGATCGCCGACACCCGGTGATGGAACAGCTCGTTGAGAACCGACGCCGCGGTCTCTCCACCGCCGATGACCGCGACATTTTCCGCAACAATGCGCTCGTGTCGCCCGGCTCGCTCCCAGAACTGCGCGATCGACAACAGTCCCGGAGCACCGGAAAGCATGGACCGTTCCGGCTGACCCGGACCGGTAACCATCAGCGTCTCGGCCGACAAGCTCGACTCACGGGTGTGCAGTACCCAATGCGATTCGTTGGCCGAAATCTGAACTACTTCACCGCGAACAACTTTCATTGCCACTCGGTCGGCGACCCAACGCAGATACTCGGCCCAGGTATCGTGTGTCGGAGCCGGCCTGCCCCGGTCGATCCAGCCGACAAGTTGGTCCGTAGCGACCAGATATGACTGCCAGCTAAACCGCATCATTCGTTCGTCGAGTTCGGCATTGCGCCCTGGAACCAGCGCCGACCGATACGGGAAGCCGACGTCCTTTTCCGGGCTTGTGCCCAGCCGCTGCCGGCCGTCCGTCCAGCCGCCCCCGGCCCGCCAATTGGCCGCCACGCCGGCGCGTTCGACGGCGACGACGTCGCCCACCTCAATGCCCATGTCCCGCAGCGTCGCGGCCTTCGCAGCCACCGCCACCGCCTTCGCGCCTGCCCCGACAACCGCGAGCATCGTGTTCATCGTGGACCCGACGACCGCGCTGAACGGTGGGGACGGTCGTGGCATTCCGAGTCCGCCTGCACGCCGCCGAGTGATGCGCGGCCCACCACACCACCTCCACTGCTTAGCTCAGGCTGCCCTAACTTCGTGTTAGGCTACCCTACGTCCGAGGGGCAGGACACGTTCGACCCAGGGGGCATTACGTGCCAGTTACTTCTGTCCAGCCGCCGCAACCGGCGTCGCTGTCGGGATTCGTCCCCTTTCCTCCAGAACGGGCAGCGAGATACCGGGAAGGCGGGTACTGGAGCGGTCACACAGTTGATGCGCTGTTACGGCGGGCCGCGTCGACATGGCCGGACCGCGTTGCTGTGGTCGATGACGCCGGCAGCCATACCTACTCCGAACTCGACGGACTCGCGGACCGAGCCGCCGCGGGCATAGCCGGTCTCGGTATTGCGCCCACCGACCGGGTGTTGCTGCAGTTGCCGAATACGCGCCAGTTCGCCGTGGCGCTGTTCGGCCTGCTGCGTGCCGGGGCCATTCCAGTGATGTGCCTGCCCGGGCACCGGTTCGCCGAACTCAACCACTTCGTCGAGGTCAGTGGCGCGGTCGGCCTCGTCCTCGCCGAGACGGCGGGCGGATTCGACTACCGCGTGCTTGCCCAACAGTTGGTGGCGGCGCACCCGCAGCTGCGCCACGTCATCATCGACGGGAATGGCGGTCCTTTCCTGTCGTGGTCGGCATTGCCCGGCGGCCAGCCACCCGAATTCGCGGCCGACACCACCGCACCGGCCTTGCTGCTGGTGTCGGGGGGCACCACGGGCACCCCGAAGCTCATCCCACGCACCCATGACGATTACGTCTACAACGCCACCGCCAGTGCCGAGCTGTGCGGACTGACCTGCGATGACGTCTATCTGGTGGCCCTGCCGGCCGCCCACAACTTCGCGTTGGCATGCCCCGGCATTCTCGGGACGCTCAGTGCCGGCGGCACCGTCGTGTTCGGCACCGATCCCAGCCCGGAAGCCGCGTTCGCCACGATCGAGCGTCACGGCGTTACCGTGACGGCCTTGGTGCCGGCCCTGGCCAAATTGTGGGCCCAAGCCTGCCATTGGGAGCCGGTGACTCCAAAGACGCTGCGGCTCCTGCAAGTTGGCGGGTCCAAGCTGGAGCCTGAGGATGCCCGCGCGGTTCGGGCGGCGTTGACCCCGGGCCTGCAGCAGGTGTTCGGGATGGCGGAGGGACTGGTGAACTTCACCCGGCTCCACGATCCTGCGGAAGTGGTCGAGCACACCCAGGGGCGACCGTTGGGCGCCGCCGATGAACTCCGCATTGTCGACGCCGACGGAGTACCGGTGCCTCCCGGTTGTGAAGGCGAACTATTGACCCGGGGCCCATACACGATCAACGGCTATTTTCGGGCCGCAGATGTCAACGAACTCTGCTTCGATCCCGACGGCTTCTATCGCAGCGGGGACCTGGTCCGCCTTCGCCAGGACGGCTACCTGGTGGTCACCGGGCGGGTCAAAGACGTCATCTGCCGTGCCGGCGAAACCATTTCCGCCCGCGACCTCGAAGAGCATCTGCTCAGCCACCCGGGGATCTGGTCAGCTGCGGCAATTCCGCTGCCGAATCCGATTCTAGGCGAAACAATCTGTGCTGCAGTTGTTTTCGTCGGCCAGCCAGTCACCCTTGCCGAACTGAACGGCTACCTCGACGAGCGCGGCGTGGCTACCCACGCCCGGCCCGACCTGTTGTTGCCGCTGACATCACTGCCCACCACGCCGGTCGGCAAGATCGACAAGAACGCCATCGCGCGCCAGGCTCTCGCGCGGCGATAGCTCCACGGTTCCCGACGAGGCGGGCGTCGCACATTCAAAGCTGCCATTGACTAATGTCACCATTTGGTATTGACTGCGATTCATGACGGACGTCGTTCCGGCTCGCGGGTCATTGCGGTCCCGCACTGCGGTAGCAGTAAGCACGGTGATCATGCCGACGATCACCGGCGCGATACCGCCGGAGCGCGCCTGGGGGATGTGGCTGACGCGTCAGCTCATCACCCGACTCATGGGAACGTTCGGGCCCTCGTTGGCCGGTACCCGGGTCGAATACGTCGATTCCGTGTTGCCAGACGGTCGCCGGGTCCGCGGCGAATGGGTAGTCGGGCCCCACACGCCGACGACGCGTTGGTCGACCGGTGCCATCTACTACGTGCACGGCAGCGGCTACACGATGTGCTCACCCCGGACACACCGGCGGCTGACGTCGTGGCTGTCGTCGCTGACCGGACTGCCGGTGTTCTGCGTCGACTACCGCCTGGCGCCGCGTTACCGGTTCCCCACCGCCGCCGACGACGTGCGTGCCGGCTGGGACTGGCTACCGGGAGCATCTGGATTGCCGCCGGAACGCGTTGTGATCGTTGCCGATTCGGCCGGAGGACATCTGTCGGTCGACATGTTGCTGCAGCCCGACGTCGCCGCTAGACCGCCGGCGTCGCTGGTGCTGTTCTCACCGCTGATCGACCTCACGTTCGCGCTGTCGGCCGAGCGTGAGCAGCTACGGCCCGATCCAGCCGTCCGGGCCGCCGCCGCAGCGCGCGTCGTCGGCCTTTATCACGCCGGCGTCGACCCCAGCCATCACCGCATCAGACTCGACGTTGCCGGCGGACCCGTTCTGCCGAATACGCTGATCCAGGCCGGGGAGGCCGAGATACTGGAGGCCGACGCGCGTCGACTCGCCGCTGACATTCGCGCCGCCGGCGGCAGTTGTGAGTTGCAGGTGTGGCCCGATCAGATGCACGTTTTCCAGGCGCTGCCGCGGATGGCTCCCGAAGCAGCCAAGGCCATGGCATACGCCTCGCAATTCATTGCAAACTCGTTGCTGGACAACGCTGATGCCGAGGCCGTCTGAGATGCTGGGGCCGCTGGACAAGCTGCTGGGTAGGTCGAAAGCCACCACCCACGGCGCCTCGGCCGTCGTGACCGGTGCCGGCAGCGGAATCGGGGCGGCATTCGCTTTGGAGCTCGGCCGCCGCGGCGGCGCGGTGGTCTGTAGTGACATCGACGAGGCCGCCGCCCAGCGAACCGTTGACACGCTGATCGAACGGGGCGCGCGAGCCATCGCGGTCCGCTGCGACGTGTCTCGGGTCGAGGAGGTCTATTCCTTGGCCGAGCAGTCGCAATCCTGGTTCGGCGCGCCGCCCACGCTGGTGATCAACAATGCCGGAGTCGGTGCCGGCGGCGCCCCCGTCGGCGAGGTGCCCCTTGATGATTGGCAATGGGTGCTGGGGATCAACCTGTGGGGACCCATCCACGGCTGCCATGTGTTCACTCCCATCCTGCGCCATGCCGAGCCGTCGCGAACCCCACGCGGCATCATCAACGTCGCCTCCGCCGCCGCGTTCGCCGCGGCCGCCGGCATGGCACCTTACAACGTCAGCAAGGCCGGCGTACTTTCGCTGTCGGAGACGCTGGCAGCCGAATTATCGGGGACTGCAGTCAAAGTCACGGTTTTGTGTCCGACTTTCGTCAAGACCAGCATCGTCGAATCCGGCCGCATCAGCGAGGAATCCAGTGAGCTTGCCGCCAAACTGATGCGCTGGACCGGGTTTTCGGCTGCCAAGGTCGCACGCGTCTGCCTGGATGCCCATGACCGGGGTGATCTGTACTGCATGCCCCAACTCGATGCCAAGCTCGGCTGGAACGTCAAACGCCTGGCACCGGGCACATATACCCGTGCGGTCGGTCTGATCTCGCGGAAAACCATGCCCTGAATACCCGTTGTCCGGACGGAAGGAGCCTCCGGTGGCCATTGACATGGAAACCATGCTCGCCAAAATCAAGGACCGCCAGTGGGCGCTTGCCGACATCGATTGGGACGCACCCGGCGCCGACACCATCAGTGCCGAATTTCGGCCCAAACTCAAGGCGTTCATGGCCGATTTGTGCTGGATCGAAAACATCGGCGCCCGTGGATTTGCAGCGCTGGCCAAGAAGGCGCCCGACCTCACCATTGCCGAGATCTACCGGTATTTCCACGCCGAAGAGCAGCGCCACGCCAACGCGGAGCTGGCCCTGATGAAGCGCTGGGGAATGCTCGACGACGGCGAATTGCCCAAGCCCAACGTCAACATCCGGTTGGCCATCGAATGGCTCGACACCTACGCCGACGGCATGCCGCTGTCAGTGCTGGGCACCGTCATCCCGATGCTCGAGGTAGCGCTTGACGGCGCCCTGCTGAAATTCCTGCTGGACAGCGTCGAGGACCCGGTGTGCCACCAGGTCTTCGAGAAGATCAACAATGACGAGTCACGGCACATAGCAGTCGATTTCGAGGTGCTCGAGATGATCGGTCACGCGACAGCGCGCCGACTGGCTATCGAGTTCGTCGGCAACGTCGCCTCGCCGGGCCTGATCATCGGCGCGCTCATGTACATACCCCTGCTCAATCGGGTACGCAACGAGATGGCGGGCATGGGCATGGAACCGGAGCGGTTGTACAACGCGGTCAAGCGCTTCAAGCAGCTGGGAGAGCGGAGCGCGAAAACGCCCCGGGTTCCGGCGTATAAGGTGCTCAAGCGGCACGCCGCGATGGTGGTCAACCCGCGTCATCCCTATCATCTGTTCGCCAATTCCATGGTGTGGCTGTCGGATCGCTACCCCAGGCCGCTCCTGAAGCCCGTTCCCAGCTGGTTCAAAGAACTCACCCACAACCCGGCCGCGTGATCATGGCATCCGACCACACCTATGCGACGCTCATTGTCGGAGCCGGCTTTGCCGGTCTTGGAGCCGCGATCCGACTGGCCCAAGCGGGCGTCGACGACGTCGTCATCGTCGAGCGCAGCGATCGCGTCGGCGGAACCTGGCGCGACACCACGTATCCGGGCGCCAGCTGCGATATTCCCTCAGTGCTGTACTCGTTCTCGTTCGCCAAGAACCCGACGTGGTCGCGCAGCTACTCCCCCGCGCCGGAGATCTATCGGCATATCGAGGACATGACAGACCGGTTCGATATCCGCGGACGTATCCGCTTCGGCCAGGAAGTCACCGCACTGACATTCGACGAGGACGCCGGCGTCTGGACGGCAATCACCAAGAGCGGCCACCGGTTTGGTGCCCGTACCGTCATATTGGCTTCCGGCCCGCTGTCCGACGTCAGCTTTCCCGACATCCGGGGTCTGGACAGCTACCAAGGGCACACGATCCACAGCGCCCGCTGGGACCAGGACTACAACTTTGCCGGCAAGCGAGTGGCCGTCATCGGCACCGGCGCCAGCGCCGTCCAGATCATTCCCGAACTGGTGAAAAAAGCCGCCTTCGTCAAGGTATTCCAGCGAACCCCGTGCTGGGTTTTACCGCGGTTGGATGTCGCCACACCACCGACCATGCAGGCGTTGTTCACTAAAGTCCCTGTTGCCCAACAGCTTGCACGACAGGCGCTGTTCTGGGCCCACGAAGCCAGCGCCACGGCCCTGGTGTGGAACACCCCGCTGACATCGCTCGTGGCATCGCTGGGTCAAGCTCACCTGCGCGCCCGAGTCAAAGACCCATGGTTGCGCCGCCAGCTCACCCCGGATTTCCGCCCGGGCTGCAAGCGCATGCTGATCTCCAGCGACTATTACCCCGCGCTGCAACGTGACAACTGCAAACTGATCGACTGGCCCATCGCCACGTTGAGCCCCGTGGGCATCCGAACCAGTGACGGTATCGAGCACCACCTGGACTGCATCGTGTTCGCCACCGGCTACGACGTCCACCTCACCGGACCGCCGTTTCCCGTTAGCGGGGTGGGCGGCCGCTCACTGGCCGACGAATGGTCCTGCGGTGCACAGGCTTACAAGAGCATCAACGTCCACGGGTACCCCAACCTGTTCTTCATGACCGGACCCAACTCCGGGCCGGGCCACAATTCGTTGCTGGTTTTCATTGAAGGCCAACTCGACTATGCGGTACGCGGCATCACCACGATTCTCGATAACGACCTGCGCTGTCTTGATGTGCGCGAGGACGTCCAGCGCCGGCACAACGAACGCCTTCAGCGCCGGCTTGCCAAGACCACGTGGATGTCTGGTTGCCGTAGTTGGTATCTCACCAAAGACGGTTTCAACGGCTCCATGTACCCCGGTTTTGCCACCCAATATTTAAGCCAGATGCGCGATTTCCGGTATGAGGACTATCACGCGATGGCAGCAGCTACGCGCACGCCGGCCGGCTCGTCGGCTTGAGGCACAGTATTTGACATGGCAACCGACCGACAGTCGAGACCAGAGCCCGGCACCATCGCCAGCGTGCTGCACAACCTGCGGCGTGCGCCCGATCGGGTCCGGCGCCACTCCCGTGAGTTCATTGAGGCCGCGGTGGCACAGCTGTTCGACGCAGCCGTCCGGCAGCCCAGCGGTGGCACCGCGTCGGGTGAGTACCGGATAGACGACCTGGCGCGCCTGGCCGGCACTACCACCCGCAACATCCGGGTCTACCGCGACCGCGGCCTGCTGCCTCCGCCATTGCGCGTCGGGCGTATCGCGCTGTTCAACGACACTCATCTGACCCGGCTGCGGCTGATCACTTCGATGCTCGAGCGCGGGTACACCATCGCGCACGTTCGGGAGATGCTCAGCGCATGGGAGGAGGGCCGGAACCTCGGTGACGTGCTCGGTCTGGAGACCGCCATCGTCGGCACCTGGACCACCGAGAAACCACAGACGATGCCGCTGGCCGAAGCCCGGCGCCTGGTCGGCGACGTCGGCGCGTTCCAGCGGTTGGTCGCACTGCAGGTGATCCGGGTCGCCGATACCCAGGCCACCGTCACCCGGCCCAAGCTCATCGAGGCGTTCAACGAGATGCGCGGCTACGGCGTCAGCATGGACAAGCTGATCGACCTGCACGAGCAGATCGTGCCCAAGGTGGACGAGATCAGCGGGTTGCTGGTACGCGCCGGTGCCGAACACGTCGTGGACCGGATCAAGCCGGGCGAGGCTCTGCCCGGGGACGCCGAGTTCGCGGAGCTGATCACCATGCTGGTCCGCTTCCGCGCCCAGGCCGTCGCGACCGTCACCGCCACATTGGCGTCCTCGATCGAATCGACCATCGAATCGCTGGTCAGCCGCGTTCTATCGGACTACCTCGACCGGTCATCGGACATCGAGGCGGCGCCGGGGCGGCAGCAGACGCGGTGAGCAGCCGACGTGCGCTCACCGCCTGCTCAGCGTCAACGTCCCTTCGGTCTTGAGCACGCGATCGGCGGTGATCTTCTCGGCCCTGCGAGCCTCGCGCTCAAGGTAACGCTGCTTGGAGTCCTCGAACTTCTCGCAAGCCTCCTCGAGTTCCTTGATCAGCACGGCGAGGTCGTCGCGCATCCACGCTCCCTCGCCGGTGAAGTCTTCGCGCTCGAAAATCTGCCACTTCCGCAACACCGGCATGACCACCTCGTCAAGGTGGATCCGCGGGTCATAGACGCCGCCGACGGCGATGATCACGGCCTTGCGGCGGAACTCCGGCACCGTGAAGCCGGGCATCTTGAAGTTCCGCAGAATCCGGTGCACCGACTTGATCGCCTGGTTGGGCGCAATGTCGAGTCCGGCCGCGCTGACGTCCCGGTAGAAGATCATGTGCAGGTTCTCGTCGTGCGACACCCGGGCCATCAACTGCTCTGCGATCGGGTCGTTGCTGGCCTTACCGGTGTTGCGGTGGGAGACGCGGGTCGCCAATTCTTGGAACGAGACATACATCACCGAGTCGAACACACTCTCAGCAAACATATCACCCTGGTGGTTCTGGCCCGGGCTGAAGCCCCGAGTCATTTGCTCCATACGCAGCTTCTCCAGCTCGACCGGGTCGACAGCCCGGGTTACCACCAGGTAGTCGCGCAGCGCGGTGCTGTGCCGGTTCTCTTCGGCGGTCCATCGGTTGACCCACTGCCCCCACGGACCATCCATGCTGAAGTTCATCGCGATCTCGCGGTGGTACGACGGTAAGTTGTCCTCCGTCAACAGATTCTGCACCATCGCCACCTGGGCCACATCGGTGAGCTGGCTCTGTCCAGGCTCCCATGCCTGCCCGTCGAGGGCATAGAAATTCTTGCCGTCCGACCACGGAATGTAGTCGTGCGGGTTCCACTCCTTGAACATCGACAGGTGGCGGTTGAGCAGCTTCTCCACCTCAGGCTCAAGCTCATGGAGTAGCTGTAGGTTGGTCATTTCCTTCGGCATAAGACGTCTCCCAGCTATGTGTGCCGTGCAGTAACAGTGAATATATCTGTGAACCTCGGTTACATGCAAGTCAGACACGCGGGAGCGGAGTGATCAATCCGAGGTTGCCGTCGTAGCGCGGGTAGAGCAGATTGCCGCGTCCGGTTGCCGGGTCGGTGAAAAACAGCAGGTGAAGCCGGTGCTCACGGGCACGGTGCACTGCTGCGTCTTCGGTGAGACACGCCGTCTGCCGGGAGTTCACGATCAGCGGTACCGCCGGTCCGGACGCACTCGACGACCATGCCCATCCCGGCGGATACACATGCCGCTGCCGAGCCAGTCGCAGTCCCGACGGGCCGGCCCGGTACACCACCGCGTCCTCGCCCGTCTCGACGTCGGTGAACAAGTGCGCGTCGTAGTCCATGGCATCCATCACCGCCACTGCCTCCAGCGGCGTCGTGCGCTGCAGCACGACCGATTTGCGCCGCACCACGACGGCCTCGCCGGCTATGGTCATCAGCCGACGGGTCGGATCGGGCCAGGGACGAGGTCGCCACTGCTCGTACATCCGCACGATATGGCGATCCAGCCGCAGCAACGCCGGTGTCAGGTCGTCGACGCCACTCGTGACCGCGAGCACCCGCGCCGGAAGTTCGCCCACCCGCAGGCCCCGCAGGTTCACCTGCATGACCATTGGCCCGCGGCCACAGGCTCCGGTTTTCAGGCGAACCCGAGCACCTCCGGTGATCTCGTGATGGGCCAGCACCCGCCCCACCGAACGCGCCACGTACTCGCCTTGCGAAGCCGACACCCGTGGGCCGGAAAGCACTGTGACATAGGGGAATTCTCGCACCGACCACGGCTTGAGCGCGTACACGCCGCAGCGACCCCGCTTTCTTCTTCGGCCCGAACAGCAGTCGAACTGATCGCTTGATTCGAAGCGTCCCCGGCCGCCTCACGGTCCGCTAGGGCCGAAAGTCCCTGTGAAGATGTGCTGCTGATCACCGCGCAGGTGGATCCGTCCGGTCGAACCGGACTCCGGCGCCGGCTACCGACGTTCAACCAGGTACGGCGCCAACGCAGAAAGCTTCTCGCAGGTCTCTTCGAATTCCCGCTCGGGTTGCGAGGCCTCGATGATCCCGGCGCCGGCTTGCAGCCACGTGCGCCCGTCCCGTTCGTAGGCCGCCCGCAACGTCAGCGCGGCATCGAGGCCGCCGTCTGCGGAGAACATGACGACCGAACCCGAATACAATCCCCGCGGACCTTCGTCGAGACGCAAGATGGCTTCGACCCCGGCTGCTTTGGGAATTCCTGACGCCGTCACGGCAGGAAAAAGTGCTTCCAGAGCATCCATCCGATCGCTCGCTGGGTCTAGGCGCGCACTGATCGTTGAGCCGAGGTGTTGCACACTCCCGCGCTCGCGCACCGTCATGAAATCGGTTACGGCCGCGGTTCCCGGTTTCGCGATCTGGGCAATCTCCCGAAATGACGTGCGCACCGAAATAGCGTGCTCAACAATCTCTTTGGCGTTGGACTCCAGGTCGCGGCGAGCCTGCAGGTCGTCTGCGATGCCCCGGCCCAGCGCACGGGTTCCGGCCAGTGGCTCGGTGACCACGGCGCCGTCGGGCTGAACGGACATGACAAGTTCGGGGCTAAAGCCAAGCGCCCGAATTCCGCCAAGCTGCAACATGAACGATCGCACCGGAGTGTTGTGCCGACGCGCCAGTCGATAGGTCGACGGGAAGTCAAGCTCGAAAGGCACGTCGACACAACGGGATAGGATCACCTTGCGATACCGGCCGGCCAAGATCTCGCGGCGGGCCGTGGCCACCCGGTCGCGGTAGCCGGACGGGTCGGCGGCCAAGTCGACGGCGCGGGACCGCGGCGCGCCGCCTATCCCGTCGCGCAGCAACCGGTGCACCGCCTGGCGGTGGTGCGCCACGGCCCCGATGAAGCAAATCTCGGTCCTGGTCATCACGATTCGGCTACCGGGACAAAATACCCGGGCCAACGGCGTGCGGGGCGCCAGCCGCTGCGCCAGCCCGTATCGGTAGATACCGAATTCGAAGGCGATCCAGCCGAAGACTTGGTCGGTCTGCAACAGCAGCCGGTCGATGGCTTCGCCCAGTACCGGCGCCGGCCGCCCCGACCAGGCTTGCCGGCGGCTGGTGCCGTTGTGGATCACGCGCA
The DNA here is from genome assembly GCF_900566075.1 of Mycobacterium pseudokansasii. Taxonomy (NCBI): domain Bacteria; kingdom Bacillati; phylum Actinomycetota; class Actinomycetes; order Mycobacteriales; family Mycobacteriaceae; genus Mycobacterium; species Mycobacterium pseudokansasii. The sequence goes on from NZ_UPHU01000001.1 coordinate 4,161,935, forward strand.
GCTCATCGCTGTCCAGCTCCACCATCGCCTGCACGCCCAAGGCCAGGACCCAGTGCCCGTCGTATTCGTAGAGCAGGTACTGCTCGCCGGGCGTCCCGCAGAGGGCGGCGGCCAACTCGGCCGCAAGATCAGCCGGCTCAAGGTGGGCCGGCATCGGAATCGACACTTCAGCGGTACTGGCAGTACTGATCGCGATGCTCCCCTCCACAGCATTGGTAAATGTAGCCTAACCTACTAAATGCCTTTCGCTACCTTGCCGCGGAGATGCCATCCGTACCAGGGCTCACCGTGAGTCAATCGCTGTGGGGACCTCCCTTATGGCATCATCGGGCCGGAGTGACGCCACCCGGCCGGGCCAGGCTTCCGTCTTCCTCCGCAGGCTGCCGCCACGTGGCGGTCGTTCCCGGCGGCTCGCCAACGCTCACGCCCGACACAGAAAACACCAAACGTTTACCAATCGTTTACTTGTCGGCCACATAACGACAGATTGCTGTGCGCGCGACTCTCCTAGCATCACTGCCTAACCGGCCGTGTGTCCGCCGGCGACAGTCGTATGCCCACCCGCAGGCAAGCACGAGGAGGGACCAGCACATGTTCGTGATCCATCTCGCGGACGGCGAAGAAGTCCATGGTGAAAGCGAGGAGCTCTCGATCAACCAGGACACCGGCGTGCTTACGGTATGCAAGGTCGACGGCTTCGAGGAGACCACGACGCACTACTCGCCCATTGCGTGGCGGACGGTGACCCACCGCAAGCGGGACATCGGCGTCCGGCCGTCACTGATTTCTTCCGCGCGCTGACGACCCGAGCCGGATTTCACAGCAGATTGGCAGCTGATTCACATTGAACTCACGCCGTTAGCGCGCTGACAGCGCACTGCCAGCACAATTGGCACCGCGGACTGCCACACGGCAGTACCGGGGGTGGCCGGGTGCCTGAAAATACCGCGAACCCAGGTATTTTGCGCGCGTTGCGAGTAGCGGTCCGGCCGCAGCCTCGCTAAATTCTCAGCGTTGTCTTGGGGTGTTCCCGGTCGCTCCGCTGAAGGTGGTTGCTTCCTGGATCGCGGCACGAAGCATGGGAGGCGCCAATGCTGCACGAGTTCTGGCAGAATTTCACCCACAACCTTTTCAAACCACTGCTGCTGTTTTTCTACTTCGGGTTCTTGATCCCGATCCTCAAGGTACGGTTCGAGTTCCCCTACGTGATCTACCAGGGCCTCACAATGTACCTGCTGCTGGCCATCGGCTGGCATGGCGGTGAAGAACTCGCCAAGATCAAAGCGTCCAGCGTCGGCACGATCGTCGGATTCATGGTCGTCGGCTTTGTGCTGAACTTTCTCATCGGCGGTCTGGCTTATCTGCTGCTAAGCCGCCTGAGTTCGATGCGGCGAGTCGACCGAGCGACCGTCGCCGGCTACTACGGGTCGGATTCCGCGGGGACCTTCGCCACCTGCGTCGCGGTGCTTACCAGCGTCGGCATCGCCTTCAACGCCTACATGCCGGTGATGTTGGCTGTCATGGAGATTCCCGGCTGCCTGGTGGCGCTCTACCTGGTGGCACGCCTGCGGCACCGGGGAATGGACGAGGCCGGGTACATGCCCGACGAGCCGGGTTATACCCCCCCGGCCAAATTCTCACTCGGGCCGGGAACCGCGGCGCGGCCGGCCCGCGGGGAAACCCTCGAGGCCACCAACGACCGCGGAATCGAGCAGGAGTTGGAGCTCTCGCTGGAAAGGCAGGAGCACCCGGATTGGGAGGACGCCGGGGATGGCAGCCGCAAGGCATCCCTGTTCTCGCGTGAGCTGCTGCAAGAAGTCTTCCTCAACCCTGGTCTGTGCCTGCTGCTGGGCGGCATCGTCATCGGACTCATCAGCGGACTGCAAGGAGAGAAAGTCGTCCACGACGACGACACCTTCTTCGTCACGGCCTTCCAGGGCGTACTGGCGCTTTTCCTGCTCGAGATGGGCATGACGGCATCCCGCAAGCTCAAGGACCTGAGGACGGCGGGTCGGGGGTTCATCTTCTTCGGCCTGTTGGCGCCGAACCTCTTCGCGACGCTGGGAATCCTGGTCGCCCACAGCTACGCCTACCTGACCAATAGCGACTTCAAGCCGGGCACCTACGTGTTGTTCGCGGTACTGTGCGGTGCGGCGTCCTACATCGCCGTTCCGGCGGTGCAGCGACTCGCGATCCCCGAGGCTAGTCCGACGTTGCCGCTAGCCGCATCACTGGGTTTGACGTTCTCCTACAACGTCACGATCGGGATCCCGCTCTATATCGAGGTCGCCCGCATGGTCGGGCAGTGGTTCCATACCACCGCGTGACCGCGGATCACCCCAGCAGCGTGCGCACCACGGCGTCGGCCAGCAATCGCCCCCGGTCCGTCAGGACCAACCGATCACCCTCGGTTGCCAGCAACCCGTCGGCCAGCACCCCTTCGGCACGCTCGCGTTCGGCGGAATCGAGCCGACTCATCGGCAATCCCTGACGCAACCGGATTTTCAGCAGCACGTCTTCGGTGTGGCGCGTGTCCGCGCCGAGCTGCTCGAAGCCCGCCACCGGCAGCGTCGCACCCGCCAGCAGCTCCGCGTATGCGTTGGGATGTTTGACATTCCACCATCGGGTCGCGCCGACGTAACCGTGCGCACCGGGTCCGGCGCCCCACCATTGACCGCCGCCCCAGTACCCGAGGTTGTGCCGGCACTCGCCGCCCGGCCGGGCCCAGTTGGACACCTCGTACCACGACAGGCCGGCCGCGCTCAGCGCCACGTCGGCCAACCCGTAGCGGCGGGCGAGCACGTCGTCGTCCGGGACTGTGAGCTCACCGCGCCGGACGCGCCGGGCCAGCGCCGTTCCCTCCTCGACGACCAGGGCGTAGGCCGACACGTGGTCGACACCGGCGTGGATCGCGGCGTCCACCGAACGCAGCAGATCGTCGTCGGACTCTCCGGGGGTGCCGTAGATCAGGTCGAGGTTGACGTGTTCGAAGCCTGCATCCATCGCCTCGCGCGCGGCGGCCGCGGCCCGCCCGGGCGAGTGGACGCGGTCCAGGGTGGCCAGCACCCGCGGCGCTACCGATTGCATGCCCAGCGATACCCGCGTATATCCGGCGGCCCGGATCGCGTCGAAGAACTCCGGCCAGGTGGACTCGGGATTGGCCTCGGTCGTGATCTCGGCATCGGGCTCCAGCGAAAAACAGTCGCGGACCATGCGAAGCAACGTCGCCAGTCGCTCACCGCCCAGCAGCGACGGTGTCCCGCCGCCCACGAATACCGTGTTCAGCGTGGGTGCGTCGAGCCGTGCTGCCGCCAACTCGAGTTCGGTGCGCAGTGCCAGCAGCCAGGCGTCGGGATTGACGCCGCCCAGCTCGGCCGGGGTGTAGGTGTTGAAGTCGCAATATCCGCAGCGGGTCACGCAGAAGGGGACATGCACGTACAACCCGAACGGCTGTCCGGGACTGCGCAGCATCCCAGGTAGCTCCACCGGTCGCTCGCGAAGAGTCATGCCAAATCTTCGCACGGCGTGCCGGTGTGCCGCGCCGCCTACCCGGTGCCCGTCAGACCGGGCTGGCCCAGCAACGACCCGCCAGTGCCGCCCAGGCCCCCGTTACCGTTGGGTGGGCCCAGGCCGCCGTTACCACCGTTGCCGCCGTTGCCGATCACGACGGCGTCGCCACCGCGGCCGCCGTCGCCCCCAGTCGCGCCCGGTGCGCCCTGACCACCGGCACCACCGGCGCCGCCGTTGCCGATCAACCCGGCCTTACCGCCGAAACCGCCGATGCCGCCGGTGCCCACCGAGGTGAATCCACCCTGTCCGCCGGCTCCGCCGGAGCCGATGAGTGTGCCGCCATTGCCGCCGGCTCCACCCGCTGCGCCGGAGGTCGGCGTGCTGGCCAGCGAAATCCCGCCGGCTCCGCCGGCGCCCCCATTGCCGAACAGTCCACCGGCTCCACCGGCCCCGCCGGCGCCACCGGCGTTGCCGAATCCGCCGGCGCCGCCGGCGCCGCCAAAGCCCCCTACTGCGCCACCGTTTCCGCCCGACCCGCCGGCGCCGCCGTCGAGTGAGCCCTGACCGCCGATTCCGCCGATCCCACCGATACCGAATAGCCCAGCCTTGCCGCCGGCTCCGCCACCGCCGCCGGAGCCGAGGGGGTTGTTGACTCCGCCACCTCCACCCGCGCCACCTGCGCCCCCGGCACCGACCAGGATGCCTCCGGCTCCGCCAGCTCCACCCGCGCCGGCGGTTGGGCCGCTCGCTAATCCGCCGACTCCGCCGTGGCCGCCGATGCCGACCAGGCCCCCGGCCCCGCCCATCCCGCCGGCACCGCCGTTGCCGCCACCATCTCCAAATCCGCCGGCTCCGCCGGCTCCACCAACCCCGCCCAGGACGCCGGCACTGCCGCCCGCGCCGCCGATCCCGGCTTTGCCCACGCCGGCTCCGCCCACACCGCCGTCGCCACCGATGCCGACCAGCCCGCGGGACCCGCCGGCTCCACCATCACCACCGTTGACGGTTTGACCTGTGCCACCATCGCCGCCGGGCCCGCCGAGCCCGCCGAGCAACCCGGCGTTACCGCCGCCCCCGCCCTGCCCACCACTGAGTCCTCCGAAACCACCTGCCCCGCCGACACCACCGGCACCCAGAAATCCTCCGGAGCCGCCAGCACCGCCGCCGCCGCCGTTGGCCTGTCCGGAGAATCCGCCGGAGCCGCCGGCACCGCCGCCGCCGAAAAGTCCCGCAGTACCGCCCGCGCCGCCCGCGCCGCCGTCGAAAATTATTGAGAGCCCGCCGTTTCCGCCCGCGCCCCCGGAGCCAAACAACCCGCCGGCACCGCCGGACCCGCCCTTGCCACCGTTTGTGGTCACACCCAGTCCACCGTTACCGCCCGCGCCACCGTTGCCGAATAACCCGGCGGGCCCGCCATTACCGCCGTTTTGGCCGGTTCCGCCAGAGCCACCCGCACCGCCATTTCCGATCAAGACGCCGCCGGGCCCGCCATTTGCCCCGGTCCCGGGGGCTCCGTCGGCGCCGTTGCCGATCAACGGGCGCCCCAGCACCGCCAAGGCGGGTGCGTTGATCGCATTCAGCAAGCCCTGTGCGGCATTGGCGGCCTCGGCGCTGGCATAGGAGCCCGCACTCGCGGCGAGATTCTGGACAATCTGGTCATGAAATGCCGACGCTTGGGCAGCAAGCGCCTGATATGCCCGCCCATGTGCTGCGAACACGGCTGCAATGCCCGCCGACACCTCATCGGAACCGGCGCTCAACACCGACGTGGTGGGGGCGGCCGCGGTCTGGGCCGCCGCATCGAGCGCCGAACCGATCCTTGCGAAATCTGTTGCCGCCGCGTCCACAATCTCGGGCAACGTCGTGACAAACGACACCCATACCTCCCGAGGGCTCGTCACGAGTTAGCCACCCGACGGCACCATCGCTGTCCGCCGCTGAGCGTCCGGTACGAGCGATTATTGACTGCGCGAGCAACCCGACGCAGGGGTTCGGCCAATTTGGAAACCGCCCCACGAACACCGCTCAGTCGTCGGTGTTACCCGGACAACCGCCGCTTGACGCCATCAGCGCCGTCAGGATGTGCGTCAGGGAACCTACCGGCCCATCACCACGGCTACATGAGCTGCATCGTGGCCATGCGCCCGGCCCCTGAGTCGTCATGATTCTCTCGCCCACTTCGATCTGCCCGTCGGGGCTGGTGGCCGACGGCAAGCCGGCTCCCCCGTTGCCCTCCCACGTCGGCTGGCTGATCTGCAAACCACCGTAAAAACCGTTGCCGGTGTCGGCCGCCCAATTGCCGCCGGACTCACATTGCGCGATGGCTTCCCAATTGACGCTATCGGCATGCGAGCTGCCCGGCGACACGGCGGGCCCCAAGATCCACACGGCACCCGCGGCGGCCGCCACGGCGGTGACCCTCCGTGCAACCGCGCCTGCGCTGCGGCCCGCGCACGTCGCCGGTGTCCCGAAACTCATAACAGCTGTACCTTTCTTGCCATCCAACGACCGTTGAGCTTCACCATCGTCATCTTGATGCGGACGTGGTCCAGTTGAGACCGCGAACTGTCTCGGTTACTTATCGACTCGTCGACGAACATCAAGACGACAACCTTGTCCGGCGTAGCCGACTTCACTGCGGCCGCCACCACCGAGCCGCGCGTATGAACCTGGCGTTCAACCAGCTCCTGGCGGAACTGCTGACTGGATTTGCGGTATGAGTCGTTGAATTCACCGGTCGAGCCGTCCATGATGTCGGCGAAACGGGCGTCGACTGTTTCCGAATCAAGGTTGGTCAGCTTGAGGACGTAGTTCTGGGCCGCGCCGAGCGCCTCCATGGCAGCGTCATCCTTCTGGTGCTGCTGAAACAGCACCCAACCGCCGAAAACCAGCCCACCCAACGCCGCAACGACGGCCACCGCAACCACGTCAAGCCAACGATGGTTGGGCCTGGCCGAACCTGCGGCACCGGCCGCATCGCCATACCGGCTGGCTCTCACCGCCGATACGCCGTCGTGGGCACCCGGCGTTGCCGCTGAACCCTGGCCGGCGAACGTATCGGCCCGACGGGCACCATATTTGGACCCAGACCACTTGCTAGACCACATTGTTCACCTAAGGCTTCCCCTGTCACGCTGCTAGCTACGACGGATCATCGGTGGGTCAGGAGCTAGGAGCCCCTAATCCGGAAACGAAGGCGACAATATTTTCTTAGTGCAATAGTTTCTATCGCAGCCAAATAACGTTTTGGTGGCGATCACCGGGTCGACCTCGCGACGAGGGCACCAGCAACCACGCGCCTCCCCCGATCGGCCGGGATTGAACCTGTGTTTTGCTCACGGTGAGAACAAATCGGACCTGGTCGCGCGGCCGGCTATGGGCCATGGCAGAATGTCGGCGTGACCGTCGCCCATTCGACCCCGCGTCTTGCGCTGGTAATGCGTCGGCACATCGACCTCAAGCGCGTCTGCAGCTGTTGCTGTCGGTCTTGATGTCGTAGACCCAGCCCACCTGCACTTCAGCTGGCCACCGGATCTGCGCCTCCCCGTAAGCATCGGTGGTTTCCGCGCGCCAAGGTCGGCACTGTTCGCGAAGGAGAACGGCCCAATGACCACAACCCGTCCCGCCAAGCCCCGCAATGAGGGCCAATGGGCGCTGGGCAATCACGAGCCGCTCAACGCCAATGAGGAGATGAAGAAGGCCGGCAACCCGCTCGACGTCCGGCAACGTATCGAAAACAGCTACGCCCAAGGCGGATTCGACAGTATCGACAAGGACGACCTGCGCGGCCGGTTCCGGTGGTGGGGCCTGTACACCCAACGTGAACAGGGCTACGACGGCTCCTGGACCGGCGACGAGAACATCGAGAAGCTCGAGGCCAAGTACTTCATGATGCGGGTTCGCTGCGACGGCGGCGCGATCTCGGCGGCGGCGCTGCGCACGCTCGGCCAGATTTCGATCGAATTCGCCCGGGACACCGCCGACATCTCCGATCGGGAGAACCTCCAATACCACTGGATTGACGTGGAAAACGTCCCCGAAATCTGGCGGCGGCTGGACGCGGTGGGGCTACAGACGGCCGAGGCATGCGGCGACTGCCCCCGGGTCATCCTGGGTTCTCCGCTGGCTGGTGAATCACTGGACGAGGTGCTCGACCCGACCTGGGCGATCGATGAAATCGTGCGCCGCTACATCGGCAAGCCCGACTTCGCCGACTTACCGCGCAAGTACAAGACCGCCATCTCGGGCCTGCAGGACGTCGCGCACGAAATCAACGATGTCGCGTTCGTCGGCGTCAACCATCCCGAACACGGGCCGGGACTGGACCTTTGGGTCGGCGGCGGGCTGTCCACCAACCCGATGCTGGCCCAGCGGGTCGGTGCCTGGGTACCCCTGGAAGAGGTGCCCGAAGTGTGGGCGGCGGTGACGTCGGTGTTCCGTGACTACGGCTACCGAAGGCTGCGCTCCAAGGCGCGACTCAAGTTCCTGATCAAGGACTGGGGTATCGAGAAATTCCGGCAGGTGCTCGAAAGCGAATACCTCAAGCGTCCCCTCATCGACGGTCCGGCCCCCGAGCCGATCAAGCATCCGATCGACCACGTCGGGGTGCAACGGCTCAAGAACGGCCGCAACGCCGTCGGAGTCGCGCCCATCGCCGGACGGGTATCCGGCACCATATTGTCGGCGGTGGCGGAGCTGGCCGAGCGAGCCGGGTCGGACCGGATCCGGTTCACGCCGTATCAGAAGCTGGTCATCCTCGACATACCCGACGCCTTGCTCGACGCCACGGTCGCCGGCCTGGAGGCGCTGGGTCTGCAGTCCAGTCCGTCGCGCTGGCGCCGTAATCTGATGGCGTGCAGCGGAATTGAGTTCTGTAAACTGTCCTTCGCCGAAACCCGGGTCCGTGCACAGTCATTGGCGCCCGAACTGGAGCGCCGGCTGGAAGACATCAACTCAGCGCTTGACGTACCGGTCACGGTCAACATCAACGGTTGCCCGAACTCGTGTGCGCGAATCCAAGTCGCCGACATCGGGTTCAAAGGGCAGATGGTCGACGACGGTCATGGCGGCTCGGTGGAGGGCTTCCAGGTGCACCTGGGCGGAAGCCTCGGCCTGGACAGTGGTTTCGGCCGCAAACTGCGTCAGCACAAGGTCACCAGCGACGAGCTGGGCGACTACATCGAGCGGGTGGTGCGCAACTTCATCAAACATCGGGCCGACGGCGAACGCTTCGCCCAGTGGGCGATTCGGGCCGAGGAGGACGACCTGCGATGACCTCCTCCACAACCAAACCGACCGAACCGGAGCTGCGGGAGTTGGCGGCCCGCGCTGCAGCCGAACTCGACGGCGCCAGCGCCACCGAACTGCTGCGGTGGACCGATGAAACCTTCGGCGGCGTCAACGGACCGCGCGGATGGGCGACCTGCAACTATGTGGTCGCTTCCAATATGGCCGACGCCGTGCTGGTCGATCTGTCCGCCAAGGTGCGGCCGGGCGTGCCGGTGATTTTCCTGGACACCGGCTACCACTTCGCGGAGACCATCGGCACCCGCGATGCGATCGAGTCCGTCTACGACGTCCGGGTGCTCAACGTCAGGCCCGAGCACACGGTCGGCGAACAAGACGAATTGCTGGGCAAGGACCTGTTCGCCCGCGACCCGAGCGAGTGCTGCCGGCTGCGTAAAGTCGTCCCGCTGAGCAAGACCCTTCGGGGCTATTCGGCCTGGGTGACCGGACTGCGCCGGGTCGAGGCACCGACGCGTGCCAACGCCCCGCTGATCAGCTTCGACGAAGCGTTCAAACTGGTGAAGGTCAATCCGCTGGCTGCATGGACCGATCAAGACCTGCAGGACTACATCACCGAACACGACGTACTGGTCAATCCCCTTGTGTACGAAGGCTATCCGTCAATCGGCTGTGCCCCATGCACCGCCAAGCCGATCGACGGCGCCGACCCGCGCAGCGGCCGCTGGCAAGGACTGGCCAAGACCGAATGCGGGCTGCACGCATCGTGACGACACTCGTCCTGACCGCGCACGGCAGCGCGGATCCCCGGTCGGCGGCCAATGCGCGGGCAGTGGCGGACCGCCTGGCTCGCCTGCGGCGGGGCCTTGACGTACAGGTAGCGTTCTGCGAACACAATCCGCCAAGCCTGGCCGAGGTGCTCCGGGAGTGTCCCGCCGACGCCATCGTCACTCCCCTGCTGCTGGCCGACGCGTACCACGCCGGCGTCGACATCCCCCGCCAGATCGCCGGCTCGGCTGCCTCACGGCGCACCAACACGGTCCGGCAGGCCGGTGTGCTCGGCGAGGACGACCGGTTGGTGACGGTGTTGCACCAGCGGCTGGCGGAGCTCGGAACTTCGCGCCGCGATGACGCCCTCGGTGTGCTGGTGGTGGCAATAGGATCGTCGAGCGCGTCGGCCAACGCCCGCACCGCGGCGGTAGCGTCGAAGCTGGCCGCCGGCACCCGATGGGCCGGGGCCACGACCGCCTTCGCCACCGCGCCCGCTTCGCTGCCCGTCGCCGTCGACGCGTTGCTCGCCCGCGGCGCCCGCCGGCTGGCGATCGCGTCGTGGTTTCTCGCGCCGGGCGTGCTGACCGACCGGATGCACAGCTACGCGGATCGCGCCGGCATTCCGATCACAGCGCCTTTGGGTGCACACCGTCTGGTTGCCGAGACGGTCCTGGATCGCTTCGATCGGGCGGCGGCCGAACGCATCGCCGCCTGACGCCGGGCAACGCTGCAGACAGCAGCTCGCCGTAGGACTGGAATCGACCAATGCCGGTCGAGGCTCGAGTTCAGCCGCCAGCCCGCCGGAGTCTGATTGCTACGCTGAATACGCTGGCGCTCAACAGGATTCGGTGTCCCACCGGCCGACAGTGGGGGCACTTGCCGGTCTGCGTCAGTGCCGGGGCCGCCCCTGGGCCATCGCGGCCCGCAACATTGCCCGCTAAATGTGACCGGGTTCCGACGGGAAGTGCATCTCGGGCATCTGTGGTGCGTCGATGTGCGGGGCCTCGGGCAGCTGTGGCGCGTCGACGCGCGGGGCCTCCGGCGGTGGGGCGGCGACGATCGGTGGGGCCACGGGCTCCAGGGGCTTGGGAGCATACGGACCCCCGGCACACACCCCATCGCCGGGCATCCGGGCGCACTGCGGATCGTCGGGGCCGGTGGGGGGACCCTGATAATACGGGCCACCGTGGCATATCGGGGACAACGGCATCTGGACGCATCGCGGATCATTTGGGCCGGTGGGAGCGTCCCCGTCGGACGGATCGCCTGGGTTGGGATCGTCGAGCAGAACCGGCGAGGCGAACGTGCTACCCGATCCGGGCATGGCGTTCGCCGGAACCGTCGCACCCGCCACGGGCATTACGACAAGCGCCGCAGCCACTGCAATGGTCGTCACTGTGCTGCGGACAGCCGAAGCCACTATCCCGTTCATCGATCACTCCTTATGTTGCGGACCCAACCGGCGGCGTTGCCGTTGGCATCTGTTGACGCGGCATGGCGACGCGTTACGCCGCAGATCCGACCAATCGATAGTACATCTAATTAGATCGCCCGGGGCCCGGTGCTGTGGCTGGGAAACCGGTCGCCGGCGAATTCCGACGGCGAATACATCGGTTCTGCAACTCCCCTGTTGCACCGCGGCCGTCGTGGTTCTGGCCCGGATCACCTTGGGAATGACGGAGATTCATGAAGGCGTCGGCAGCGGGGCAATCCGATGAGGCGCTGGATCTTTCGGCCGTGGCGGCAGAGGGTGTGAGGTTTCCCACGGTTGGCGGTGGGTTGCCATCTACAGCAACCGGGCCCAAGCCGACGTCGATGCCACACGCCACCGCAGACGAGTCGAGCGGTAGGGCGCCAATGACGCCCGCCCTTGCCGCCAACCCGCGGCTCACCGGGTACCGCATGGCCCGTGTGACATCACTTCGACCGGGTACCCACCCGTGACCTGGTTGCCAGTTACCATGCCCGAGCCGCGAGGGAGGCCACAAACCCATGACCGCTCTGCCCCCCGATCCCGATCCAGCGAGAACCCCGGCCCTCGAACCCGGCGGAGCTGTCATGCCCGGCTTCACGCCGCCGGACTCGGCGCAAACTTCGGGACTGTCGGAGCCCCAACCCCGGCCCCGGCGAAGAGTCACCCCTGCGGCGGTCGTCGGCCTCGTCGCCGTCGCGCTGCTGGTGCTGCTGTTCGTGATGGTGGCACTGGGGCTTGCCCTGCACTTGCATTAGTCGCTACCGGGCCGCGACCGACCCCGGGTGAGCACCTCCGGACATGTCCGAGCACCGCCAGCCGCCGTGATGGGCGGAACTGCGCGCGAGTGCCGGCCGACGGCCGCGTGGTTAGACCGGCAGTTCCGAACAATCGCCTGGCCGAGTTAGGCAACTATGGTTGACAGTATCACTTTCTGGCTTCTACTATTTCTATAGTCAACTACATATGACATTCCGAAGACTACGAGCGGTCGCCTCGATCCGAGGATGCCGCCGAGCCGCCAGCCGCCGCTCGAATCCACAGCCACGCAACCGAAAGTATCGGGCTACAGACGTTTTCAGCTAGAAAAACCGACCTCGATCGTGAGGTTCACCCGCGGAAGGGAGCTTCACCCGAACAACGATTCGCACCCTCTCGACGGGGCTTCGGTGCGTCACCGGCCGCTGACCAACGGCTGGGCAGGATCTCAGCCACGCCATCCGCCCATCCGGATCGACACCACTGGTCGGCGAGCGCGTAATGACGCCACCTGAGCAAACCCACTATCCACTGTTTCTGGGAATGAAAGGCATTAACAGTGAGCAAGAAACTGGTCATCGTCGGCGCCGGGATCGGCGGACTCAGCGTGATCAACGAGATCCGCCGATCCGCAACGCCGGTAACGGATCTGGACATCACCATCATCGATGAAGACTTTTCGCACTTCCTTGGATTCACCTTGCCGTGGGTCATGCGGGGATGGCGCGACGAGGACAGCATCCCGATCCGCCCCACCGCTGAAGCGTTGTCCGGGATCACCACCATCACCGCCAGGGTCACCGGTGTGGATCCCGATGCCAAGACCGTCACATTGGCCGACAACTCCGAAATTGGTTATGACGCACTCGTCCTCGCAGCCGGATCACGCATCGCTATCGAGATGATTCCCGGATTGCCGGAAGCGGTCGACAGCGGCTCGGCCGTCCACTATTACGCCACAGCAGCGGCTGCGTCCGCACACCGCGCGCTGTCGGCATTCGCCGGAGGCAAGCTGGTGTTCCTGATCACCTCGCAGCCCTACCGATGCCCGGTTGCCCCTTACGAGGGGGCGCTCTTGGCGGCGGACTTGTTGCGTGAGAAAGGAACCCGCGCCGCGACTCAGGTCGCGATATATACCCCGGAGCAGCAACCGATGCCTTCGGCGGGTCCTTACGCCGGTCCCGAACTCGTCCGCCTGCTGAATCGCGAAGGCATCGACGTCTATTGCGAACAGACCGTCGAACGCATCGATCCAGACGGCCGGACAATACATTTCCAGGATGGCCAGAGCGTCGATTTCGATCTGCTGGTGTTCATTCCGCCGCATCAGCCCGCGATCACCCTCGGTCAACCGGGGTGGATCGCGGTCGACTCCGTCACCATGCAGACACCATATTCGGGGATATGGGCGGTCGGTGACATCACGGCGATCACCTGCCCGTGGGGTAAGCCCCTGCCGAAAGCGGCGATCTTCGCGAAGAACGGCGCAGCAGCCGCCGCCACCAATGTGCTGAACTACCTGGGCCAGACCGACGACAGTGCCACTCTGTCCGGTCGCGGGTACTGCTACATCGACACCGGTGCACGCCACTCCGCCATGGGCAGTGGCGACTTTTTCGCTTTGCCCGATCCCGGGATTCACCTCACCCCGCCGTCGGGTGAACTGCACCACGACAAGCACGACGAGGAACGAGACTGGCGGGCGATGTGGGAACGTCGGTGGGCCGGAGTAACCGGGATCACACCGACGTCAGCGTGGCCTGATCCGTGTCGGCCCCGCCGACTCCGTCATCGCCTGGACCCGTGATGTCGTGGGGAATGGGCGGCACCCGGGTGGCGCGCACATAGACGGTGTCGCCCTCCCGTAGGGCCAGTGCCTCGGCGTCACCACGGGTGATCTGGGCGGTGAAAGCGCCTCCGGTTGCCGCACTGGTCAACTCGACCCGAACCTCGAAGCCCAGCACCACCACCCGGTTCACGGTGGCACGGGCGACACCGGTGGACTCCGCGGTACCGTCGGCGGCGGCAACGGCCATCTCCGGTGTCCGGCCGACTCGGATGTCATGCGGGCGGACCAAGGCGCCGTTGAGCATGGAAACCGCCCCCAGGAAGGACATGACGAACGCGTTCGCCGGGGCGTCGTAGACGTCGGTCGGCGATCCGACCTGTTCGATACGGCCCTCGTTGAGCACGGCGATCCGATCGGCCACATCCAGGGCCTCGGCCTGGTCATGGGTGACCAGCACCGTGGTGACGTGCACCTCGTCGTGCAGGCGCCGCAGCCAGCTGCGAAGGTCCTCACGGACCTTGGCGTCCAGGGCACCGAACGGTTCGTCGAGCAGCAACACCTCCGGGTCGACGGCAAGCGCGCGGGCCAGTGCCATCCGCTGACGCTGACCGCCGGAAAGCTGATGGGGATAACGGCCGTGAAATCCGCTCAGGCCCACCACCTCCAGTAGGTGGTCGACCTTCTCCCTGACCTCGGCCCTGGGCCGCTTGCGGATCTTCAACCCGTAGGCGACGTTGTCGCGAACCGTCAGGTGCTTGAAGGCGGCGTAGTGCTGAAAGACGAATCCGATGCCCCGCCGCTGCGGCGGCACCCCGGTCACGTCGCGCCCGTTGATCGTGACGGAGCCGGCGTCCGGTCGGTCAAGACCGGCGATGGTGCGCAACAGCGTCGATTTTCCGGAGCCGCTGGGGCCCAGCAACGCCGTCAGCGAACCGGCGGGAACCACGAAGTCCACGTGGTCCAGGGCAACGAAGTCGCCATAGCGCTTGGCGGCGTTGCGCACGACGATGGCGTAGCCGTTGCGGCCCTCAGTCATGGCTGTGGTCATCTCGGCGTCTCCTCGTCAGGCCTGGCCGGCCGCTCGTGCCCGGCGGGCGTCCAGTGCCACCTGGACGATCAACACCACCACCGCGACGGCCATCAGCAGGGTCGACAGCGCGTAGGCCCCGTACTCGGCGCCACGGTTGTAGCGGTCCGAGACCAGCAACGTCAGCGTTTGGGACGTGCCCGGAAGGTTCGACGACACGATCAGGACCGCACCATATTCGCCGAGCGTGCGGGCAACGGTCAATACGATGCCGTAGGTCAGGCCCCACCGGATGGACGGCAGCGTGATCCGCCAAAATGTCTGCCACCAACCGGAACCCAATGTCGCGGCCGCCTGCTCCTGGTCGGTGCCCAACTCGTGCAACACCGGTTCGACTTCGCGCACCACGAATGGCAGCGTGACGAACATGCTGGCGAGGACAATGCCGGGCAGGCCGAAGATGATCTTCAACCCCAAGTCCTTCTCGACGAAGCCCAGCGCACCGGCGGATCCCCACAGCAGGATCAACGCCACACCCACGATTACCGGTGAGACCGCGAACGGCAGGTCGATGATCGCCTGTAGTACACCCTTACCCCGAAATCGACTGCGGGCGAGCATTAATGCCGCCGGGATCCCGAACAGCACGTTCAATGGCACCACGATACCCACCACCAGCAGCGACAGATTCAGTGCCGATATCGCCGCCGGCGTGCTGATCCAGGCATAGAACTGGCCGAGGCCGGGTTCGAAGGTCCGCCAGAGAATCACCGCCACCGGAACCACCAGCAGCACGGTGACATACCCGAGCGCGATGCATCGCACCAGGTAACGGACGGCGGGCGAGGGCGTCATGCAACAATCTCCTCCCGCCGGGCCGCACGCGTACCGGCGACACGCAGCAGCACCAACACCACAAAAGAAATCGTCAGCAGCACAATGGATATCGCGGCTGCGCCGGTGCGGTCGTCGTTCTCGATCAAGGTGCGGATCCATTGCGACGACACCTCGGTCTTGCCCGGCACCGCGCCACCGATCAGCACGACCGAGCCGTATTCACCGATGGCCCGCGAAAACGCAAGGCCCGCACCGGATAGCAACGCCGGCATCAGCGAAGGCAACACCACGGAGGTGAAGATCTTGGGGCCGGACGCGCCCAGCGACGCCGCCGCCTCCTCGGCCTCACGATCGACTTCCAGCAGCACCGGCTGAACTGCGCGCACCACGAACGGCAAGGTGACAAACGCCAGCGCCACGCCCACCCCCCACGCGGTGTGTTGCAGATGAAGACCCACCGGACTGGTGGGGCCGTAAAGGGCCAGCATCACCAGGCTGGCCACGATGGTGGGCAGCGCGAAGGGCAGATCGATGATCGCATCGACCAGCCGTTTGCCGACGAAATCGTCGCGCACCAGCACCCAGGCGATCAGCAGGCCGAACACCGTGTTGACGACAGTGACCGCCGCGGAAATGCTGAGCGTCACCCGCAGCGAGTCCAGCGCGGCGCGCGACGTGACCGACAGCCAAAAGGCCTGCCAGCCGCGGCCGGACGCTTGCCAGGCGATGGCGGCCAACGGCAGCAGCACGATGATCGACAACCACACCACCGACACTCCGACCCGAAGCGAAGTGTCGCCGCACCGGCCGCGGAGATCTGGTGCGCTGTCGCCGGTGGCCGCAGCGACCCCGACGACGGGTGAAACCGGCTCCGAAACCGGCTCCGAAACCGGCGGGGTCGGCGCGGTCATCCGGTGGCCTGCATATAGATCATGGTGATGCTGCCGGTGCCCTTGTCGAACAACTTCGGATCCACGATGTCCCAGCCGCCCAGGTCGGCGATTGTCCACAGTTTCACCGGCACCGGGAACTGCTCGTGAAAGTCGGCGGCCACCGCGGGATCGACGGGCCGGAAACCGGACTGCGCCCACAGTTTCTGTGCCGCCGCGGTGTACTGGAAGTTCTTGAATGCCGTCGCGGCGGCAAGGTGGGAACCGCTGGTGACCACCGCGAGCGGGTTTTCGATCTTGAACGTCTGTGACGGGGTGATGTGCTGGACCGCCTTGCCCTGCCGTTCGGTGGCGATGGCCTCGTTCTCGTAGCTGATCAGCACATCGCCGCTGCCCTGGACAAAGACATCGGTGGCTTCCCGTCCCGATCCCGGACGCAATTTGACGTGTTCGCGCACCAGGGTGCTGACGTAGTCGATCCCCGCCTGGTTGTTCCGGCCGCCCTCACTTTTGACCGCATACGGAGCCAGCAAGTTCCACCGGGCCGAACCCGAACTCAGCGGGCTGGGCGTGATCACCTCCACGCCGGGCCGCAACAGGTCGTCCCAATCCTTGATGTTCTTGGGATTGCCGGCGCGCACCACCAGCGTCACCACCGAACCAAAGGGAATGCCCTTGGTGGCGTCGGCATTCCAGTCCTTGGAAACCTTGCCGGCCTTGACCAAGCGGGTGATGTCCGGTTCGACCGAGAAGTTCACCAGATCGGCCGGCTTGCCGTCGACGACACCGCGGGACTGGTCCCCGGAGGCCCCGTACGACGTGATCACCTGCACGTCCTTGCCTTCCTCGGAGGCGTTGAACGCCGGGATCACCGCGCGCCAGCCGGGTTCCGGGGCGGAGTAAGCGACCAGGGTGATGCTGGAATGCGCGCCGGCGGGCCCGCCGCCGCCGACGACGTCGCTGGGACCACCGTGACACGCCGCGAGGACACCGACGACCAGCGTGAGCGCCACCGGGCGGGCAACGGCATGCCGCCACGGGGTCTTCCGCGTCTGTGGCATTGGTGGCCTTCCGGGGTGCGGGAGTGGTACGCGTCGGTCCCGTAGCTGCGGAAAGGCGATCGGTCACTAACCGGAGAACTTCACCAACTCCACGCCAGACCGCGCACGGGGGAGTCAGCGACAACAGTGCACGTCGACGGCGGCGCAGATCGCCACAGCCGCAACCACACAGCCGGGCGCGCCATCAGAGCGCCCCGGGTGACCGGCTACCGCGTGCATGCCGGGAAGCCTAACAGAATCGGCCGCAGTCCCAGGGCGAGCACGCCGCCCTCACCGCGTCAGCAACCACATGGCGATCACCAGCACCACAAGCGCGACCAGGACCAGCGTGACGTGCGACCGCGGCATCGGCTTACTCGGGTGCTTCGTCGGAGTGGCGGATTCGCCGCATCACTTTGATGCCCTTGCCGAGCAGGGTATCGAGCACCGCCGCGGCGATGTATGCGAGGCCCAGCACCACCGGCATCACAGCCAAGGCCTGCAGCGCGAACGGAAGACCGGAAAGCCACAGCTCGACGCCGTCCCACCAATTCAGGAATCCGTTCACTGAACACACCCTATTCGGCACGGCAGTCGAAGCCAATGTGCCACGATCCGCCTAAGATCAGGCGTGCTCCAGCAGTCGGACAAAACCACGTGTCTGGTCGCCGGCGGTGGGCCGGCAGGCATGATGCTCGGTTTGTTGTTGGCCCGCGCCGGCGTCGACGTCACGGTGATGGAAAAGCACGCCGACTTCCTGCGCGACTTCCGCGGCGACACGGTGCATGCCAGCACCTTGCGGCTGCTCGACGAACTGGGGCTGGGATCGCGGTTCGCCCGGATCCCACATCGCCTCATCGACACCATCCGGATGGAATTGCAGGGCCGACCGGTCGAGGTGGACCTGACCCGCCTGCCCGGCCCCCATCAGCACATCGCTTTGGTGCCGCAGTGGGATCTGCTGGAGTTGCTGGCCACTGCCGCGCAGGCGGAGCCCACTTTTCGGTTGCTGCGCAGCACCGAGGTGACCGGGCTGCTACGCGGCGACGACGGCCGACGGGTCCTCGGTGTCGAATACCGTGACCCGTCCGGCGAAACCAAGCACATGCGAGCCGAACTGACCGTGGCCTGCGACGGCCGGGGGTCAACAGTGCGTTCGGCCCTGGGCCTGCGACCTCGAGCCTTCGGCGCGCCGATGGACGTGTGGTGGCTTCGGTTGCCCCGCCGGGCCGACGATCCGAGCGGGCTTGCCGGCGTCTTCAACGCCGGGCACGGCACGATCACCATCGACCGGGGTGACTACTACCAGATCGCTCACATCATCCCGAAGGGAAGCGATACCACAATGCGCTCACAGGGCATTGGGGCTCTGCACCGCACGCTGGTGCGCACGGTGCCCTGGCTCGCCGACCGCATCGACACATTGAGTTCGTTCGACGACGTGAAACTGCTTGATGTGCAACTGAATCGGCTGCGGCGCTGGTATTCCGACGGAGTACTGTGCATCGGCGACGCCGCACACGCGATGTCGCCCGTCGGGGGCATCGGAATCAATCTGGCAGTAGCCGACGCGGTTGCCGCCGCGCGCATCCTGGCCGGACCGCTGCGCGCCGGGCGGGTGTCGACCCGCCGGCTGGCGCGGGTACAGACGCGCCGCTGGGCACCAACCGCGTTTCTGCAAGCGCTCCAACGGGCCATCCATGCCCGCGTGGTCGCGGTCGCAATGACCGACGCCGACCCGGCGCCGTCGCGGGCGGTCCAGCTGGTGGGAAGGTCACGGCCGCTGCGGCGGGTGCTCGCCTATCTGGTCGCGATCGGTCCGCTACCCGAGCACGCGCCCGACTACGCGCGGCGCGGCGGCTAAATCGCGGCACCTGGATAACAGGGCAGCCGAAGTGGTGGACGCGAAGTAGGTCGACAGTTGATGATGACCGCATGGTCCTGCACGCCGAACCCGCAGACGAGGCCGCCGAGGTCGCTGAAGCCGCCCAGGTCTCTCACGTCACCGACATTCCAGCGTTCCAGGCAGCACCCGTCCCGTCCGTCAAGTCCGACGCGAAGGGCATTTTCACGTCCAGCTCATCGCTGCGCAATCCGTTTCCACCCATTGCCGATTACGCCTTCCTGTCCGACTGGGAGACGACCTGCCTGATCTCGCCGGCGGGATCGGTGGAGTGGATGTGTGTGCCCCGGCCGGACTCCCCGAGCGTGTTCGGCGCGATCCTGGACCGCAGCGCGGGCCATTTCCGGCTGGGTCCTTACGGCGTTTCGGTGCCCTCGGCACGCCGCTATCTGCCCGGCAGCCTGATCATGGAGACCACGTGGCAGACCCACACCGGCTGGCTGATCGTGCGCGACGCGTTGGTGATGGGGCCGTGGCACGACATCGAGCGACGATCGCGCACCCACCGGCGCACCCCGATGGACTGGGACGCCGAGCACATCCTGCTGCGCACGGTGCGCTGCGTCAGCGGCACGGTCGAGCTGATGATGAGTTGCGAGCCGGCGTTCGACTACCACCGTCTGGGCGCCACCTGGGAATACTCGGCCAACGCGTACAGTGAGGCGATCGCCCGGGCCAGCCAGCAACCCGACGCCCACCCGACGCTGCAGCTGACCACCAATCTGCGGATCGGGCTGGAGGGCCGCGAAGCCCGCGCCCGCACCCGGATGAAGGAGGGCGACGACGTGTTCGTCGCCCTGAGCTGGACCAAGCACCCGGCGCCGCAAACCTACGAAGAGGCCGCCGAGAAGATGTGGCAAACGACCGAGTGCTGGCGGCAGTGGATCAACATCGGCAACTTCCCCGACCACCCGTGGCGGGCGTACCTGCAGCGCAGCGCACTCACTCTGAAAGGGTTGACGTACTCGCCCACCGGCGCGCTGCTGGCCGCCAGCACCACGTCACTGCCGGAAACACCGCACGGCGAACGCAACTGGGATTACCGCTACGCCTGGGTCCGCGACTCGACGTTCGCGCTGTGGGGGCTCTACACCCTGGGACTGGACCGCGAAGCCGACGACTTCTTCGCCTTCATCGCCGACGTGTCCGGCGCCAACAACAACGAGCGCCATCCGCTGCAGGTGATGTACGGCGTGGGCGGCGAGCGCAGCCTGGTCGAAGAGGAGCTGCACCACCTGTCCGGCTACGACCACGCGCGTCCGGTCCGGATCGGCAACGGCGCCTACAACCAGCAGCAGCATGACATCTGGGGCTCGATTCTGGACTCGTTCTACCTGCACTGCAAGTCTCGTGAGCAGGTCCCGGAGACGTTGTGGCCGGTGCTCAAGCGCCAGGTCGAGGAAGCGATCAAGCACTGGCGCGAACCCGACCGCGGCATCTGGGAAGTGCGCGGGGAACCGCAGCACTTCACCTCGTCGAAGGTGATGTGCTGGGTGGCGCTGGATCGCGGCGCCAAGCTGGCCGCGCGGCAGGGCGAAAAAAGCTATGCCCAGCAATGGCGCCGGATCGCCGAGGAGATCAAGGCGGACATCCTCGAGCACGGCGTAGACTCCCGCGGCGTGCTGACCCAGCGCTACGGCAGCGACGCCCTGGACGCGTCGCTGCTGCTGGCGGTGCTGACCCGGTTCCTGCCGCCCGACGACCCGCGGGTGCGTAACACCGTGCTGGCCATCGCCGACGAACTGACCGAGGAAGGCCTGGTGCTGCGGTATCGGGTGCACGAGACCGACGACGGCCTGTCCGGGGAGGAAGGCACGTTCACCATCTGCTCGTTCTGGCTGGTGTCAGCGCTGGTCGAGATCGGCGAAGTGGCGCGGGCCAAACGGCTGTGCGAGAAGCTGCTGTCCTACGCCAGCCCGTTGCACCTCTACGCCGAGGAGATCGAGCCGCGCACCGGGCGTCAGCTGGGCAACTTCCCGCAGGCGTTCACCCACCTGGCGCTGATCAACGCGGTGGTCCATGTGATCCGCGCCGAGGAAGAAGCCGACGGCTCGGGGATGTTCCAGCCGGCCAACGCGCCCATGTAGTTCGCGCCCATGTAGTTCGCGGCCAGTTTCCGCGGCGAGCAGACGCAGAATCGCACGATTCCAACGGAATTCCTAAGATTCTGCGTCTGCTCGTGCCGAGATCGGAGTCAGCTCAGCGCGGTGACTTTGTCCATCATCGTGTGCGCGATGTCGATGGCGCTGGTGTTGAGGTCGCCGGTCCCCTCATCGGATGGGTAGGCGGTTGGAACGAAGCTGACCATGACCTCAACCAAGCAATTTCCCCGGACGCCAAGGGCCCGGGCTTGCGGGATGGTCGCCAAAATTGAGTGCGGGCCGGACCCCAGTGAGATGGTTGCCGCGACAACCGAATCCATGACGCGTACGTCGGAGATGGCAGCTTGGCCGTACACCGTGGAGGTTGGCATCGTCAGCGTGGTGCCATCGCACTTCTTCCACTGCGCGGCGAACTTGGCGAACAACCCGTTGGCGTCTACTGCCGTCGGTAACGCGACGATACCTTCATAAACATCGTCGACCTTCACCGAAGCACCGTTGTGGGCCCACATTTCGCTGGCGATGTTTTGTATCGGCGCGGGGCGATAAGGACCCTGCTGCATCATGTGGACGACACCTAGGCAGTCGGCGGGCAGTGCCGATTCCCAAGCGCTTCCCAACTTGTCGCTGCCGCCGAACTCCGGGTATTTCGGAGCGGTCTGGAACGGCTGGTTCAGCAACTTCGCCAGAGCGGCGCTGTCAATCATGGCCTGGTTGATAGCTGGGCCCGTGAGCGCGTGCGGCGCCATGTTCGGCGCCGGTCCAGCTTTGCCGCCGGTCTTTGCGGTGCACCCGCTCGAGAGCACCACGGCCAACAACGCGGCGGCCACAGAGCACCAGCGGTTTGTCACTTCTTGCCCTTGTCTCCCGCGGTGTCGGTGGACAACGCCGCCACGAAGGCCTCCTGCGGCACGTCAACCCGCCCAATGGTTTTCATCCGCTTCTTGCCTTCCTTCTGCTTCTCCAGCAGTTTTCGTTTCCGGGTGATGTCACCGCCGTAGCACTTCGACAGCACATCCTTGCGAATCGCGCGAATATTCTCGCGCGCAATGATTTTCGACCCGATGGCAGCCTGGACGGGCACCTCGAACTGCTGGCGCGGGATCAGCTCCTTGAGCTTGGTGGTCATCTTGTTGCCGTAGGCGAACGCCGAATCCTTGTGCACGATCGCGCTGAACGCGTCTACGGTCTCGCCCTGCAGCAGGATGTCGACTTTGACCAGTTGCGCTTCCTGTTCCCCGGCCTCCTCGTAGTCGAGGCTGGCATAGCCGCGGGTGCGCGACTTCAGTGCGTCGAAGAAGTCGAAGATGATCTCCCCCAACGGCATTGTGTAGCGCAGCTCAACTCGTTCGGGCGAGAGGTAATCCATGCCGCCCAGCTCACCCCGGCGCGACTGGCACAGTTCCATGATGGTGCCGATGAACTCGCTGGGCGCAATGATGGTGGTCTTCACTACCGGCTCGTAGACGGTACGGATTTTGCCCTCCGGCCAATCCGACGGATTGGTGACGACGATTTCTGAGCCATCCTCTGTGAGCACCCGGTAGACGACGTTGGGTGACGTGGAGATCAGATCCAGATCGAACTCGCGCTCCAGACGCTCGCGGGTGATCTCCATGTGCAGCAAACCGAGGAAGCCGCACCGGAACCCGAAGCCCAGCGCCACCGAGGTTTCCGGCTCATAGGTCAGGGCCGCATCGTTGAGCCGCAGCTTGTCCAGGGCTTCGCGCAAATTGGGGTAATCCGAACCGTCGACGGGATACAGCCCCGAGTAGACCATCGGCTTGGGCTCGCGGTAGCCGGTCAGCGCTGCTTTGGCGCCGTTGCGGACCGTCGTCACGGTGTCGCCGACCTTGGACTGGCGAACGTCCTTGACACCGGTGATCAGGTAGCCGACCTCGCCCACACCGAGGCCGTCGCAGGGCTTGGGTTCGGGCGAGACGATGCCGACCTCGAGCAGCTCATGGGTGGCACCGGTGGACATCATGGCGATGCGTTCGCGTGGGGTGATCTTGCCGTCGACCACCCGGACGTAGGTCACCACACCGCGGTAGATGTCGTAGACGGAATCGAAGATCATTGCGCGAGTGGGTGCGTCGGTGTCGCCCCGCGGGGGCGGCACCTGCCGGACCACCTCATCGAGCAGTGCTGCTACGCCCTCGCCGGTCTTGCCGGACACCCGCAGGACGTCGTGCGGCTCGCAGCCGATGATGTGGGCGATCTCGCCCGCGTACCGGTCCGGGTCGGCGGCCGGCAGGTCGATCTTGTTCAGCACCGGAATGATGTGCAGGTCGCGGTCCAATGCCAGATACAGGTTGGCCAATGTCTGTGCCTCGATGCCCTGCGCGGCGTCGACCAGCAACACCGCACCCTCGCAGGCTTCGAGCGCCCGCGACACCTCGTAGGTGAAGTCGACGTGGCCGGGCGTGTCGATCAGGTGCAGCACGTAGTCTTGGTCGGCCACCTGCCAGGGCAGCCGCACGTTCTGGGCCTTGATGGTGATGCCGCGTTCCCGCTCGATGTCCATCCGGTCCAGGTATTGCGCTCGCATCGAACGCTCGTCGACCACCCCGGTCAACTGCAGCATCCGGTCGGCCAGCGTCGACTTGCCGTGGTCGATGTGAGCGATGATGCAGAAGTTGCGAATCTGTGCCGGCGGCGTGAAGGTCTTGTCGGCGAAACTGCTGATGGGAGTTCTCCTGGTGGACGGTCTTGAGCCAGCCAGCTGGGCGGTTCGTGGGTATGTCCAGGGTATCCAGCCGGGCGCTCCGAGACACAATCGCGCGCTCCGGCGCGGCTATGCTGCCAACATGGCGTCCGCCCGGAAGTCACAGTGGAAGACGTTCCAGCGCTTCACCGAGAATTTAGGGAACCTGGTGTTCAACGAGGCTCCCAAGGTGGTGCGTCAACTACAGAACTCGCAAACCGTACTGCAGGAACTTCAGCGTGCGGTAAAGATCACCGCGAACATCATGGCGATGGGCCTGCCGCCGCCACCCCAGGAGATCGCCGCAGGCCGCCCGGTGACCAGCACCAGCTTTCCCACCGCACAGCGGGCCCGCAGGCTCGTCTACGCCCCCGACCTCGATGGCCGGGCCGGCCCCGGGGAAATCGTGTGGACGTGGGTGGTCTACGAAGACGACCCGACCCGCGGCAAGGACCGGCCGGTGCTCGTCGTCGGCCGCAACCGCGATGTGTTGCTGGGGCTCATGCTGTCCAGCCGGGAAGACCGCGCCGCCGATCGTGACTGGGTCGGAATCGGTTCGGGGGACTGGGATTACGAGGGTAGGCAGAGCTGGGTCCGACTGGACCGGGTGCTCGACGTGCCGGAGGAGAGCATCCGCCGGGAAGGGGCGATTCTGCCGCGCGAGATCTTCGATGTGGTCGCCGCCCGGTTGCGCACCGAATACTCCTGGCGTTAGGGCCAGCCACTCTCGCGACCGTAACGCCACGGCGAAATTCCACGCGATTTTTCGCCGTGGCGTTCCGCTGGCCGAAGTCGGCGTGAGGCCGGCCCGGCTAACCCTGGGTGATGTAGGACTGCAGCTGCTGCTGTTCGGCCTCGAGTTCTTGCATCCGGGTTTTCACCACATCACCGATGCTGACGATGCCGATCAGCTTCTTCCCGTCCAGCACCGGTACGTGGCGCACCCGGTTGTTGGTCATCAGCACGCTGAGGCTGTCCACCGTGTCCGATTTCGTGCAGGTGGCGACATCGCTGGTCATGATCTTGGAGACCGGACGAGACAACACGCTGGCGCCGTGGGTGTGCAACTGGCGTACCACGTCGCGTTCCGACACAATGCCGACTACCCCTTCCGCGCCGACCACCACCATCGCGCCGATGTTCTGCTCAGCCAGACCGGCAAGCAGTTCCCGCACTGTCGCGTCGGGATTGATCGTCACCACCGCCGCCCCCTTGTTCCGCAAGACGTCCGCGATCCGCATTGAGGCCTCCCGCCGGTAGTGACCCGATTCACACCAGGCTACGGCTAACTTGCGCGGCGGGAAAGCCGCCACCCCAACACGACGGTGGCCCGCCGGGCGAATCGCCGGGTTGCGCCGCCGCACACGGCCCAGGCTGGTAAGGATGTGGCCATGATCGAGATCACCTTGTTGGGCACCGGCAGCCCCATTCCCGACCCGAACCGCGCCGGGCCGGCCACCTTGGTGCGGGCCGACGGGCACGTGTTCTTGATCGACTGTGGACGCGGTGTCCTGCAACGCGCGGCCGCTGTCGGCGTGGGCGCGGCCGGCTTGTCGGCCTTGTTGCTCACCCATCTGCACAGCGACCACATCGCCGAACTCGGCGACGTGATCATCACCAATTGGGTCACCAACTTCGCCCCTGCTCCCCCGCCGCTGCAGATCATCGGCCCGCCGGGCACCGCGGAGGTGGTGGCGGCGACGCTGCAGGCATTCGGGCACGACATCGGCTACCGCATCGCTCACCACGCCGATCTCGACGCACCGCCGCCGGTCGAGGTCCATGAGTGCACCGATGGCACGGTGTGGGACCGCGAGGGTGTGACGATCCGGGTGGCTCCCACCGATCACCGGCCGGTGGCACCGACCATCGGTTTCCGCATCGAATCCGGCGGTGCGGCGGTGGTGCTGGCCGGCGACACCGTGCCCTGCGCCGGCCTGGACGAGCTGGCCGCGGGCGCAGACGCCTTGGTACACACCGTTATTCGAAAGGACATCCTGGCGCATGTCCCGCAGCAGCGGGTTAAAGACGTCTGCGACTACCACTCGTCGGTGCAGGAGGCCGCCGCGACCGCCCAGCGAGCCGGGGTGGGAACCCTGGTGATGACGCACTACGTGCCGGCCCTGGTGGCAGGCCAGGAGGAGCAGTGGCGGGCTTTGGCCGCGACCGAGTTCAGCGGAGCGATCGAGCTCGGCGACGATCTGCACCGAGTCGAGGTGCACCCGCGGCAATAGCGTGCCCGTAATGCACGGAATTGGGCTCACATCGCGATAGGATCCAGTCCCCGACCACTGCTCTTGATCTCGCTCGATCTCAGAGGTGCGGCATGTCGTATGTGATCGCAGGTCCGGCGGCGATCGCTGCGGCGGCCACCGAGCTGGCCGGAATTGGTTCGACGATCGGCCAGGCCAACGTGAACGCAGCGGCCGTGACGGCCGGAGTGCCGGCGGCCGCCGCCGACCAGGTGTCCGCGGCCGTCGCGGCGTTCTTCGGGGCGCAGGCCCAGGGCTATCAGGGCATCAGCGCCCAGATGGCGGCGTTTCACGACCAGCTGGTGCAGGCCCTGTCCGCCGGCGGAGCGGCCTACGCCGGTGCCGAGGCCGCCAGCGCCCAGAACCTGCTCGACCTGATCAACGCACCCGCCCTGGCGCTGTTTGGCCGCCCGTGGATCGGCAACGGCGCCAACGGCGGGACCGTCGGCGGCATAGGGCAGCCCGGCGGGCCGGGCGGACTGCTCTACGGCAACGGCGGCCGGGGCGGCGACAGCACGCTGCCCGGAGTCGCCGGCGGTAACGGCGGGGCCGCCGGCCTCATCGGAAACGGCGGCACCGGCGGCACCGGCGGCACGGGAGGCAGCGGCGGGCTGGGTGGCAACGCCTTCCTTATCGGCGGCGGCGGCGCCGGGGGCACCGGCGGCGCGGCCGTCGGCACCGGGTTCGCGGGCAGCGGCGGCAACGGCGGTTTGGGCGGCCTGTTCTACGGCAACGGTGGGGCGGGGGGAAACGGCGGCGCCGGGGTGGCTGCCACCACCATCGGCGGCATGGGCGGGTTCGGCGGCGATGCCTGGCTGTTCGGCAGCGGCGGGACCGGCGGCCAGGGCGGCGACAACACTTTCAACCTCAGTGGCCAAGGCGGGCTGGGCGGCGACGGCGGCAGTGGCGGAGCGCTTTTCGGCAACGGCGGCATCGGCGGTGGCGGCGGCAACGGCGGCGCCACCGGCGGAGCCGCCGGGAACGGCGGTTCCGCCGGCTACTCGATCGGCAGCGGCGGAGCCGGCGGCGTGGGCGGCGATGGCGGCACCGTGTTCGGCGGCCAGGGCGGGGACGGCGGCCGGGCGGCGACGATCTTCGGGTTCGGCGGCGCCGGCGGCAACGGCGGCACCGGCAACTATGCCCTGTTCCCCTCCGGCGGCGCCGGCGGGACCGGCGGCGCCGCCGTGCTCTTTGGCCTCGGCGGGGTGGGCGGACACGGTGGCTCCGGCGGCGGCTACGGGGGTCAGGGCGGGGCGGGCGCCTGGGTGATCGGCAGCGCCGGCGACGGCGGAGCCGGCGGTGCCGGCAACATCAACAGCATGGCCGGTGGCCAGGGCGGGAACGGCGGCGATGCCTTCTTCATCGGCAACGGCGGCAACGGCGGCGCCGGCGGGCACGGTTTCGGCGCCGGCCCGCCCGGCAAGGGCGGGGGTGGTGGCACTGCCGGGGTAATCGGCTGGGCGGGAAATCCCGGTCCGGACGGTTAAGCCAACCGGGTGATCTCGACGTCGACGTCGAGGTCGGTTGCGCCCAGTCCGGAGTAGATGCCCTTCAGCGGAGACACGTCGCTGTAATCACGGCCGACACCGACGCTGATGTACTGCTCGGTGATTTCGGTGTCGTGGGTGGGATCGTAGTTCCACCACGCGCCCGTCCAGGCCTGAACCCAGGCGTGGCTGCGCCCGGCCACGGTTTTGCCGGCCACGGCGTCGCGATCGGGATGCAGGTAGCCGGATACATAGCGTCCGGGAATTCCCATGCTGCGCAACACGATCAGCGTCACGTGGACAAAGTCCTGGCAGACGCCGCGGCCCTGTTCCAGTGCGTCCAGTCCCGTCGAATAGACGCCGGTGGTGCCCGGAAGGTACTCCAATTCGCTTCGCGCCCAACGGGATGCGGCCATGACGGCTTCAGCGGGATCGTGATACTTGGTGATCCGCCGGCCCACGGCGGCGATGCGTTTGCTGGTCGGGGTGTACCAGGTGGGGCGCAACACCTCGTCGAACCGGTCGATCACGGGTACCGAGTGCAACTCCTCCCAACTGGTCTTGGCCGTCGGCGGCTCAGGGCGCTCGGTTTCGACAACCGACGACGAGGTGACCGTCAGCTGCGTGTGCGGTGCATGCAGGTCGAACGCTGTCACCGCGGTGCCCCAATAGTCGATGTAGCGGTAGGACCGGGTGGCCGGGACGGTTTCGACCCGGTTGAGGATGACGTTTTGGCGGGTGTTGGAGCGCGGTGTCAGCCGGGCCTCGTTGTAGGACGCCGTGACCGGCGACTGGTATGCGTACCCTGTGGTGTGTACCACTCGCATCCGCCACATCAGGATTCCCCTTGCCGGCCGAGCAGTTGGCCACGCCGACCCGCGTCGGTCCAGGCCACCCACGGTGATACGTGAAAGTACTGCAGCGCCAACGCTTCTCCGACGTCCCGGCATGTTCGTTGCAGGCCGGCCAACCTGTTGTCGAGGGATTCGAGCAAGACACCAGGCTGCACGAACTCGAGTTCACTGCGGGCCTGGCCGAGCAGCCGTTGCGCTTCGGTGGTGGCCCCGATCCGGCTCTGCGGATTGTGCAGCAATTCGTCGAGGTTGTGTTCGGCCAACCGCAGCGAGTAGTACACCGAGCGCGGAAACAACCGGTCGAGCATCATGAACTCGACCACCCGGGCCGCGTCCAGCACCCCGCGGTAGGTACGCAGATAGGTGTCGTGCGCGCCGGCCGAGCGCAGCAGGGTCACCCACGCCGGGGACGATGCGCTGTCTCCCACCCGCGACAACAGCAGGCGCACGGTCATGTCGACCCGCTCGATGGCGCGGCCCAGCAACAAGAACCGGTATCCGTCGTCGCGGGAGAGCGTCGAGTCGGCAAGCCCGGCGAACATTGCCGCGCGGCCTTCGATGAACGACAGGAATTCATGTGGCCCAAGGCGTTTGGCAGCTCGCTCGCGTTCCGGCAGAGCGTTGTAGGTGGTGTTGAGGCACTCCCAGATCTCGATGGAGGTGACTTCTCGCGCCGACTTCGCGTTCTCGCGCGCCGCCGAGATCGCACCGACGATCGACGAGCCGCCCTGGGCGCTGGTGCTGAAAGCCACCAAGTCCGTCAGCGACCACAGGTCGAGTTCGTGGTCGGGGGGCTCGATGCCGAGCACCCGCAGCAACAGCCGGGACGCCTGGTCGGGGTCGACGCTGGAGTCTTCGAGCAGTTGGTGCACCGCGACATCCAGGATGCGCGCCGTGTCGTCAGCGCGCTCGACGTAGCGACCGATCCAGTACAGCGCTTCGGCGTTGCGGGCGAGCATCAGTCGGTCGCTTTCTGCTGCTGGGATTGTTCGTTGCGGGACGGCTCGGTCTGCGGTGGCTCGGGCACCGCCCGGGGCAGCGACCGCACCACCTGGGCGCCGCCCAGCTCACGATCGACCGCCGCAGCGCGCGGCGCCAGCACCCAGGTGTCCTTGGACCCGCCGCCCTGGCTGGAGTTGACCACCCACGAGCCCTCCACCAGCGCAACGCGGGTCAGCCCGCCCGGCAGCACCCAGACGTCGTTGCCGTCGTTGACCGCGAACGGCCTCAGGTCGACATAACGTGGCGCCAGTGAGCCCGCCACCCGGGTTGGCACCGTGGACAACTCCATCATCGGCTGGGCGATCCAGCTGCGGGGATTGTCGCGAATCTTCTTGCCGACGGCGGCCAGCTCTTTCTCGGAGGCCTGCGGGCCGAAGACGATGCCGTAGCCGCCGGAGCCCTCGACCGGTTTGAGCACCAACTCGCCGATGCGGTCCAGAACTTCCTCGCGCTCGTCAGCCAGCCAGCACCGATACGTCTCCACATTGGCCAGCAGCGGCTTCTCACGCAGGTAGTACTCGATCATGGTGGGCACGTAGGTGTAGACCAGCTTGTCGTCGGCGACACCGTTGCCGATCGAACTGGAGATGACGACATTGCCGGCGCGTGCGGCGTTGACCAGACCCGCCACCCCGAGCACCGAGTCGGCGCGGAACTGCAGTGGGTCCAGGTATACGTCGTCGATGCGCCGGTAGATGACGTCGACCTGGCGCTCCCCCTCGGTGGTGCGCATGTACACCTGGTTGTCGCGGCAGAACAGGTCGCGACCTTCGACCAACTCCACACCCATCTGGCGGGCCAGCAGCGAATGCTCGAAGTAGGCCGAGTTGTAGACCCCGGGCGTCAGGACCACCACCGTGGGATCGGCCTCGTTGGTGGCCGCCGAGTTGCGCAGCGCCCGCAGCAGGTGCGCGGGATAGTCGTCGACCGCACGGACCCGGTGAGTGGCGAACAGGTTCGGAAAGACCCGCGCCATGGTGCGCCGGTTCTCCAGGACGTAGGACACTCCCGACGGCGAGCGCAGGTTGTCCTCCAGCACCCGGAAGTCGCCGCGATCGTCGCGGATCACGTCGATGCCGGCCACATGGATGCGCACCCCGTTGGGCGGAACGATCCCCACCGCCTCGCGATGGAAGTGCTCACAGGAGGTCACCAGCCGGCGCGGGATCACGCCGTCGCGCAGGATTTCCTGGTCACCATAGATGTCGTCGAGATACATCTCGAGGGCCTTGACCCGCTGGATGATGCCGCGCTCCAGCCGCGCCCACTCGGCCGCCGAGATCACCCGGGGCACCAGGTCGAGCGGGAAGGGCCGCTCCTGACCCGACAGCGAAAAGGTGATGCCCTGATCGATGAACGCCCGGCGCAGCGCGTCCGCTCGCGCTTTGAGCTCCGACGCGTCGGTGGGCGCCAGCTCGGCGTAGATGCCCTTGTAGGGGCCACGGACGTTGCCCTGCGCGTCGAACATCTCGTCGAAGGCCGTGGCATAGTGATCCGAGTTATCCGAGTTATCCGAGTTATCCGAGGCAGCCGACTTGCGGTAGCCGTCGAAGATGCGCTCCGAACGGCCCGGTGCTCGCCGGCTGCTCGCTTCGGTCGCGTCAGAGAGACTCACCCGTGTCATGGTGCCTCACTTGGGCGTTTCAGCAGGCCAGGGACTGCTCTTTTGGGCGAAAACGTAACCGACTGCTAACCTGAGCAGTCGTTGTCGGGCGACAGGGGCGCCCGAGCAATCCCCGAATCGACATAAGGAATCAACGCGTGGCCAACATCAAGTCGCAGCAAAAGCGCAACCGGACGAACGAACGCGCCCGACTGCGCAACAAGTCGGTGAAGTCGTCGCTGCGTACCGCTGTGCGGGCATTCCGCGAGGCCGCGCACTCCGGTGACAAAGAGAAGGCCGCGCAGCTCCTGGTGTCGACCAACCGCAAGCTGGACAAAGCTGCCAGCAAAGGTGTGATCCACAAGAATCAGGCGGCCAACAAGAAGTCGGCCCTGGCGCGGACCCTCCACAAGCTCGGCTGAGTCGTCTCAATTACGTTCGGCTACGGTCGGCGACCAACTCGGCCACCTTCCTGACCGCAGATTCCAGCGCATAGTCGGCGTCGGCGACGGCGCCCTTGACGTTGGCGTTGAGCTCGGCGACCAGCCGCATCGCGGTTGCCACCTTGTCGCGTGACCAGCGCCGGGCCTGTTTCTGCGCTTTCTGCACCCGCCATGGCGGCATGCCCAGTTGCGCAGCCAGACGGTACGGGTCGCCGGACAACGGTCCCACTCGACCGATCGTGTGCACGGCTTCGGCCAGCGCATCGGCCAGCACCACCAGCGGCTCGCCACGCATCATGGCCCAGCGCAGCGCTTCGGCGGCTCCCGCGACATCGCCGGTCACAGCCTTGTCGGCGATGTCGAATCCCTTCACTTCGGCCTTGCCGCTGTGATAGCGGCGCACCGCCGCCACGTCGACGTGACCACCGGTGTCGGCGACCAGCTGCGAGCAGGCTGCGGCGAGTTCGCGCAGATCGGAGCCGACCGCGTCGAGCAAGGCCGTCGCGGTCTCGTCGTCGACCTTGACGCGCAGGCAGCGAAATTCGCCGCGAACGAAGTCGACACGTTCGCTGAGCTTCGTGATCCGCGCGCACGGATGCACCTGTGCGCCCAGCGACTGCAGTTGGCCGGCCAGGGCTTTGGCCCGCCCGCCGCCGGAGTGCACCACCACCAGCACAGTGCCCTGCGGCAGGTCGGCAGCGGTCGACATGATCATCGCGACGGCATCCTTGCCGGCCTCGGCGGCGGCCTCCAGCACGACGATCCGCTCGTCGGCGAACAACGACGGGCTCAGCAACTCGGCGAGCTCGTAGGTGCTGACATCGCCGGCCCGTAGGCGGTTGATCGGCACGTCATCAGCGCCCGGGCCGGCGCCGGGGCCGGCGCCCGCCCGTTGCCGCGCCGACCGCAGTATCTCCGCAACCGCCCTTTCGACCAGCAGTTCTTCGTCACCCAGGACCAAGTGCAACGGCGAAAGTTCTGTCACCCCACGATGGTGTCACGACGGGCCGACCAATCCCGCCAGTGACCACGCCAGCAGGCATCCCAGGGCGGCCACCAGCGCCGAACTCGTCGCCAGGCGAAACCACCGGAATCGCCATAGCGCAACCACCGACACGGTGACCCCGCCGACGACAAGCGCGCCGGCCAGACCGTCGGGTACCGGGACCGTCGCCGCCGGCACACCGGCCGCCCAATGCGCCACCCGTAACACCCACCACACCTCCGGCCCAGTGAAGCGGATCAGCAGCTGCGCCCCGGTCGGCCATAGGACGGCCAGGGCGGCTGCCGCGCTACCCAGCACGGTGATGGGTGCGATCACCGCTGCCACCGCGAGGTTGGCGACCACCGCAACCAGACTGAATCGGCCGGAGATCGCGGCGACCAGCGGAGCCGTCGCCAGCTGCGCGGCAGCGGCGACGGCCAGCGCATCCGCCAGCGGTTTGGGCAATCCGCGCGCGACCAAGCGGCGCGACCATAGCGGAGCGACGACGACCAGCGCGGCCGTCGCCACCACCGACAGCGCGAAACCCATATCGACGGCCAGCTGCGGTGCCGTGGCCATCAGCACCAGCACGGTGGCCGACAGCGCCGGAATCGCCTGCCGCCGCCGCGAAGTCAGCATCCCCGCTAGCCCTATCGCACCCATCAGGGCCGCCCGCAACACGCTGGCCGTTGGCTGCACCACGACGACGAACGCCGCCAGTGCGCCCCCGGCCAGCCCGACGGCCGCGCGCAGTCCGACCAGTCGTGCCGAAAACAGCACCGCCGCACACACGATCGTGACGTTGGCACCCGACACCGCCGTCAGATGCGTCAACCCCGCCGCGCGGAACTCGCGGCTGATTCCGGAGCTGACGGCCGAGGTGTCACCGAGCACCAGCGCCGGCAGCATCGCGGCCTGATCGCCGGGCAACACCTCCCGAACCGCCGCGGTAAACCGGCCGCGAACGGCATGCGCCGCCCGGTGCACCGCACCGGCACAACCCGCGCACCCGGTTCGGGGCCGGTCCACCGCGTTGAGCACCGCGACCGTCAGGTCCCGGCGCGTCGGCCGGGTGATGTGGGCGGTGAACCGTACCGGCTGGCCCGCCATCAGCTCGCCGTATTCCGATGCGCGCGCGAAAACAACCACCCGGCCGGATATTTCGTCGTCCTGCAGCCGCTGGATGGTCCCCCGGAACATCAATCGGCCGCCCCCCAGCGACAGGACGCTTTCGCTGGGCGTGACCGTCACCGGGACCGACGTTCCGAACGCGGCGCTGATGGGGTGGCGCGCGACCGAATCGGCTCGTATCGCCACGGCGAACCCGTAACCGGCGCCCACCACACCGATCGCCACCAGGGCCGCGCTGATGGCGCCCACTCGTGGCGGGCAGCTCAGCCGGCGCGCGGCATGCCACCACAGCGCAGCCGAGCCGATAGCCAGCACCAGGCAACAGGTTCCGCACGCCCGGCCGACCGGCCAACCGATCCCCGCCGCGGTCACCATCCAACTGGTCAGGGCGGCCGGGACCAGGCGCACATCCAGTCGCGCGGCGGCGCCGGCAGCGGGGTCGCCCGGCCCGGTAAGCAGGTGCACCGGCGTCAGACACGGACCAGGGACCGCAGTTTGTCCAGCCGCGCCGGGCCGATGCCGTCGACGTCGGCAAGCTGGTCGACGCTGGTGAACCTGCCGTTGGCCTGCCGCCACGCGACGATCGCAGCGGCGGTGACCGGGCCGACGCCGGGTAGCGTGTCCAGCTGTTCCACGGTCGCAGTGTTCAGATCGAGCACCTCGGGCGGCTTGGAGCCCGGCTGGGTGCCCGGATGAGGAGCGCCGGAGGTGGCCGGTCCCGGCGCTGGGGTGCCCGCGCCGATCGAGCTGCGCAGCGTGATCGGCTGCCCAGGGACCGGCGCCAGCCCGACCACGATCTGCTCCCCGTCGACCAGCTGGCGAGCCATGTTCAGGCCGATGGTGTCCGCACCGTCGACCGCGCCGCCGGCGGCCTGCAGCGCGTCGGCGATCCGTGCCCCCGGCACCAACGTGACCAGACCCGGGGCGTGCACCAGGCCGACGACGCTGACCACCACCGGCCGGTCCGGGGCAGGCGGCTGTCCCGGGGTCGCCGACGGTCTCGGACCACTTCCCGACGGCCCTGAAACCCGTTCCACCGCCGGAAGTTTGGCCGACATCACCGGAGCATGCCGGTCGCGCAGCAACGTGAACACCGTGACCAGTACCGCAAGGGCCGCGACCAACGCCAACGCGATGGCACCGGAACGTCCCGGATCTGCGCGCACCTTGGCCAGCCATCCCCGGCTGCCGGGAGTCGCCGGAAGCCAGCGCGGCAAGAGCGAGTTCGGGTCGTCGTCCGGGCCCTCATCGGCGCCCTCGGCTTCGACGGCAACCGGGTTGGCGGCCGGCCGGCAATCCGGGTCGGCACCAAGCCGGCGATGCAAGCGCTCGGCAGGCAGTTCAGTTCGCATGATGCCGACGGTAGGTGCCCCGACGGCCAGCACGATTCCCTACCACGGTGTCGCGGCGCCCGTCTGTGGATGAAACCCGGGCTGTGTATCGGTGACGTTGCCGTGATCAACGCCGCCGAACGAGCACGTGCGGTCCGGCGGCCGTTGGCAATCGGGGCCGTCCCCGCCGGCGCCGCCTTCGGCGGCGAGGCTGACCGATGTTGCACGACCCGGTGGACGTTGCACGCCGCCGGGCGCCTAACGTGCAGGGCAGGACTGCCGGAGGCCAGGCGGATGGGTTCCAGCTGCACAGGGCGCCCGTGCCGGTGGTCACCCGACACAGGAGGACCGATGAAGCTGGCGCTGACGACCGACGAAGCCGCCTTCCGCGACGACCTTCGCAGCTTCTACACCACGCAGATCCCGCAAGACATTCGTGACCGGGTGCGCCGCGGCGACTCGCTGAGCAAAGACGACATCGTCTCCTGCCAGAAGATCCTCAACGATCACGGGCTGGCGGTACCGAATTGGCCGGTCGAATGGGGCGGTAAGGACTGGACGCCAACCCAGCACCAGATTTGGGCCGACGAGATGCAACTGGCGTGTGTGCCGGAGCCGCTGAACTTCAACACCAAGATGGTGGGGCCGGTGATCGCCGAGTTCGGCTCCCAGGAGATCAAGCAGCGGTTCCTGCCGCCGACGGCCAGCATCGACATCTGGTGGTGCCAGGGCTTCTCCGAGCCCGAGGCCGGTTCCGACCTCGCCTCGCTGCGCACCACCGCGGTCCGCGACGGCGACAGTTACGTGGTCAACGGGCAGAAGACGTGGACGACGCTGGGCCAGTACGCGGACTGGATTTTCTGCCTGGTGCGCACCGACCCGCAAGCGCCCAAACGCCAGGCCGGCATCTCGTTTCTGCTCATCGACATGGCCACCCCCGGCATCACGCTGCGGCCGATCAAGACGATCGACGGCGGTCACGAGGTCAACGAGGTGTTTCTCTCCGACGTCCGGGTGCCCGCCGATCAGCTTGTCGGGCAAGAGAATCAGGGCTGGACCTACGCAAAGTTCCTGTTGGGCAATGAGCGCACCGGAATCGCCGGGGTGGGCCGCACCAAGGTGCGCCTGGCCGAGGTGAAAAAGCATGCCACGCAGACGGGCCTGCTGCACGATCCGCTGTTCGCAGCGCGACTGGCCGAAGCCGAAAATGAGCTGCTGGCACTGGAACTCACCCAGGCCCGGGTGGTGTCGGACTCCGCAGACGGTAAGCCGAACCCGGCGTCGTCGGTGCTCAAGCTCCGCGGCAGCCAACTGCAGCAGATCGCCACCGAATTACTGGTCGAGGTGGCCGGTCCCGATGCGCTACCGTCAGACGGCTCCCACGGCGACGAGATCGCTTCGCCGCCATGGGCACAAACCAGCGCGCCCCGCTACCTGAACTACCGCAAGACGTCCATCTACGGCGGCAGTAACGAAGTGCAGCGCAACATCATCGCGTCCACCATTCTGGGATTATGAGGCAGTCATGGATTTTCAGCTGAGCGACGAGCAGACGCTGCTACGCGACACCACCCGCGACCTACTGTCCCGCAGTTACGACGCGGAGAGCCGCAACAAGGTCATCGGCACCGATCTCGGGTGGAGCCGCGAGGTGTGGAGTCAACTCGCCGACACCGGGATCTTGAGCCTCGGATTCGACCCGGCCGAGTCCGGGCAGATCGAGATCATGGTCGTGATGACCGAAGTCGGGCGGCGCCTGGCGCCCGAACCCGTGGTGCATGCCGCGCTGGCACCCGGAGCGCTCATCGCCGAGCTCGGCAACGACGCACAGCTACAGCTGCTCGACGATGTCGCCGCCGGGCAGCTGTTGCTGGCGTTCGCGCACTCAGAGCCCGGCCACCGGACACCATCCGCCGATATCTCGACTCGCGCTGTGCGCCAAGGAGATTCGTGGCTACTCAGCGGACGTAAAAATCCGGTGCTGGCGGGCGACTGCGCCGACACGCTGGTGGTCAGCGCCGCGCTGCCCGACGGTGGCGTCGGCTTGTTCCTGGTCGACAGTGAGGCTGTCACCCGGCACCCGTACCCGACATTCGACGCCCACCGGGGCGCTCAGGTCGACCTGGACCAGACGCCCGGTGAACCTCTGGGCGAGGCCCCTGAAGACGCGTCATCGGCGATCCGTGACGCCATCATTCGGATCCAGTCGGCATTATGCTCCGAAGGGGTCGGCGCGATGTCCGAAGCGCTGCGCCTGACCACCGATTACCTCAAGACCCGCAAGCAATTCGGCGTCACGCTCAACAAATTCCAGGCGCTGACCCAGCGTGCTGCCGATATGTACGTGTCGCTGGAGATGGCCCGCAGTATGGATCTCTACGCCGCGATGTCGATCGCCGACGGCAGCCTCGACCCGCTGATCGCATCCCGGGCCAAGCTGCAGGTGGGCCGGTCCGCGCGGCACATCGCGCAGGAGTCGATTCAGCTACACGGCGGCATTGGCATGACCGCGGAATATCCGGTCGGACACTACGCGGCCCGGCTCACCGCGGTCGAGCACACGCTGGGTTCCAGCCAGGACCACCTGCACGTCCTCATCGACCACATCGCCGACTACGACCTTGTCCGGCTTTAAGCCAGCCGCCAACACGTGTGGCCGAACCGCCGTATGACATGGCCACGCTGACCTGGCTCGGCGTGCCCGGAGATGAGCAGGCATGGATCACGCTCGGATTCACCGTCGACGACCGCCAGATCCGGATCGGCCGGGTGTGTTGTGCACTCACCGACGAGCGGTCCTGGGGTTTCGACGAAACCCACGACGACGCAGCGATTCTCGGGGTACCGACGATGGTCCGGTCGGCGATGACCGGTGCGGTGCACCCGTGTGGGGTGACCCAGGTCGACCACGTCGTGTATACGGTACCCGACTTGGACACCGGAATCACCGCTCTCACAGCCACATTGGGCACCGCGCCGCGCCGGCGCTTTCATCCGCGCGGGCCCGCAGGCCCCGAAATGGCGTTCTACCGCGTTGGTGAGGCATTCATCGAGGTGGTGGCCAGCGGTGCGGAGCCGGCGCTGATCGGGCTGGCATTGCGCTCCCCCGACCTGGATGCCACCGTGAGCACAATTCGCGCCGCCGGGGGCCCGATCTCCGACCCGAAACCGGCCGTCCAGGGCGGTCGCATCGCAACGGTATGGCACGGTCACCTCGACTGGGGCCTGGCCATCATGGGGCCATAGGAATGTCAGGGTCGCTGCCTGGCCGCGCAACTGAGGCCGCCCGTGACTGACATGTCCGGAACCATCGCGGCAATAACGGGTCCCATCGCAGCGGCAACGGAGCCTTCGATGAGCACAGACCGTTCACTGCGGGTAATCCAGTGGACCACCGGAAACATCGGCCGACTACGAGCTTGCCAGACTGTAGTAAGTAGCTCTGGCGGGTCCTTCAGAACTCGAACGCCGTCTGCGCGGGGACGTCGCTGGCAAACGCCGCATCGAGCCGACTCACCAAGCCAGAGTCTTTGGCGCGCAACCGGTTCGCCGCGGCCAACGTGGACGCGCGGTGTACCCCGAGGTACAGACTGCCCAGCACGTCACGACCCAGCACGACGTCCGCCGACGCATCGGTCGGGCTACAGCTGGCATGTCCGTCCCGGATCTGCAGTCGGTATCGACCCCCATCCGATACGCCGATCACCGCGGCGAGGTCGGCACAATAGCCACGCGCCTCGAGCGCGGCCGGGATATCCATGATTCGCAGCCACAGACCGTCTTGGCGAAATGTCGGGCTGGCCAGTCGCGTATCGGTGAGCAGGAACGGCAGCGGGTCGTCCGGATGGGTGACAACTCTGACTCGCTCCATCGAGTCAAGCCCGAGCAGCGCACGCCATAAGGAGATATGCGCGTCGGTGGTTACGGCCCGCAGCTCCTCGACACGCGCCAACTTCTGATCCGTGGCGTCCACCCGATACAACGCATAGCCGTCGGTGTGCAGGAAGGCAAACAATTTTGCGTCACCGCGTGGTGAATTCGTGCATTCACCCAGCGCGTCTTCCCAAAGCACGTCAGGACGGACCAGCCCGCCGGGCACCTGTTGGCGCCAGCGCTCGTAGATTGCAGCGAACTCGTCGCGATGCTCGGCGGGGTTAACCAACCGGACCCTTCCGCCATCGGGCGCGTCGAGGTGGAAACGGGCGAAACGCCGGTCGAGGGTCAGCTCCTGCAGTACGGTGGCAGGCCCATAGCCGAACCGGCCGTAGATGCCGCCCTCACTGGCATACAACGCCGCCACCGGATACTCGGATACGGTGATCCGACGATGCAATTCGGCGCACATCAGGCGCAGTAGTCCACGTCGCCGGTGGGTGGGGGCGACCGCAACGAAACTGAGGCCGGCCGCTGGAAGCACCGCGCCGCCGGGCACCGTCAACCGCAGGTCGAGATATAGCGCCATGCTCACGACGTCACGACCGTCGCAACTCACCACTGCACCATCAGCGGGTATCAGACTGCGCCAGGTGTTGGCCGGACGAGGACCCATGAAGTCCGGAAAGCTGGCGGCCGCCAGGAAGTACATCGACGCCCAGTCGTCCTCCGTCGGGCTACGAAGTGTCAGGGATGTCGGTAAAGCGTTTGGCACGGCGACGGTCACGAAACCGACTCTGGCACATACCCGCGCTCCCGCGCATCTGAATATCGCAGCAATAATGGGTCCCACCGCAACCGGCAAAGGAGCCTTCGATGAGCACAGAGCGCCCGCTGCGGGTGATCCAGTGGACCACCGGAAACATCGGGCGCCGATCGCTGCACGCCATCATCGACCGGCCCGACATGGAATTGGTGGGCGTGTACGCGCACGGCCCGGAAAAGCTCGGTGTCGACGCCGCCGACCTGGCGGGCTGGCCCGAGCAGACCGGAGTGCAGGCCACCGACGACGTCGACGCGCTGCTGGCGCTGGGCGCCGACGCATGTTGCTATAACCCGTTGTGGCCCAAAATCGATGAACTGGTGCGCTTGCTGGAATCCGGTGTCAACGTGTGCACCAGCGCGGCCTGGATCACCGGCGGCAAGCAGACACCGCAGGACCGCGAGCGCATCATCGCTGCCTGCGAGCGCGGCGGCTCGACGATCTTCGGCAGCGGCGCACATCCCGGCATGACCAACATGGTCGGCATGGTGCTCAGTGCCGCGTGCGAGCGCGTCGACGAAATCCGCATCACCGAATCGGTGGACTGTTCGACCTACGAGTCGGCGGAAACGCAGACGGCCATGGGTTTTTCGCGGGATCCCGACACCGCCGGCTTGGCCGAGAGTGTGCGCTCCGAAAGCGAGGTCTTTGCCGAATCGGCGGCCATGATGGCCGATGCGATCGGGGCGAAGCTGGACCGGATGACGTTCGACGTGACGTTCACGGCGGCCACCGCGGATACCGATCTGGGGTTCATGACGATCCCCGCCGGCACCGTCGGCAGCGTCTATGGTTACCACCGCGGCTGGCAGGGCGACCGCAACGTCGTCAGCGTGGGATTCAACTGGACCATGGGCAACCACGTGGTGCCGCCCAAACCGCTGGAGCACGGCCACGTCATCCAGGTCTTCGGGCTGCCCAACATGCGCACCGTGCTGCACTGCCTGCCGCCGAAGGATTGGACCGAGCCGGGTTTCATGGGCCTGGGCATGATCTACACCGCGATGCCGGTCACCAACGCGGTTCCGGCGGTGGTGGCCGCCAAACCCGGGATCGTCACGCTTGCCGATCTGCCGCCCGTCACCGGCCGGGTGGCGCGCTAGCGCCGAACGCGGGCATCCGCCGGCACCCCCGAGGAACGGTCACGTGCACTAAGAGTAAGGTGCTTAGCCAAGCAAAGGTTCTGTCTGCACCGGGCCTGGCTCACTCGGGTGGGCCGCGGCGACCTTTGGAGGTGAGCGGAAGGCGCTCAAGTGAGAACGATTCGCATTACCCGCGTGACCAGGCACCTTTGGATACCGCTGGTCCTGGTGATCGTGCTCGCGGTTTCGGGTTTGGTGGTGATGCGGCTGCACCGGATCTTCGGTTCCCAGGACCTCAACGCGAACTCCGGCGGCGGGATCGAGATCGTGCAATTCAACCCCAAGGTCGTCATCTATGAGGTCTTCGGTCCGCCCGGGAGCACCGCGAACATCAACTACTGGGACGCGGAAGCCAACACCCACCAGGTCGACGCCGCTCCGCTGCCGTGGTCGGTGACGGTCTCGACGACGCTGCCCTCGGTGAGCGCCAACATCATGGCGCAAGGCGACGGCAGCCGAATCGGCTGCCGTATCACGGTGGACGGCGTGGTCCGGCAAGAGAAGAAGTCCGATGGCGTCAACCCGCAGACCTTCTGCTTGGTGAAATCCGCATGAAACACCTCGACGACACCGCCACCAGCCCGGCCAGCACCCAAGACCCCGAAACCACCCGGAGCGGCCCGGGCACCCGCCACCCGCACCGGCCCGTCATCCCCCACACCATCCGTATCTTCGCGGCGCCGATCATCCTGGCCTGGGTGGTGCTGACCGTCATCGTCAACGTCGCCGTGCCGCGACTGGAAGTCGTCAGCGAGGAACATTCCGCGCCGATGACGCCGTTGGACGCCCCGTCGATGAAGGCGATGATGCTGTTGGGGCACAACTTCCGGGAGTTCGATTCCAACAGCACGGTGATGATCGTCCTGGAAGGTCAGCAACCCCTGGGCGACGACGCGCACCACTACTACGACAACTTGATTCGCCAGCTGCGCCAGGACCGCACGCACGTCCAGCACATCCAGGATTTCTGGGGAGACCGGCTCACCGCCGCCGGCGCGCAGAGCGCCGACGCCAGGGGCGCCTACGTCATGCTGAACCTCGCCGGCAACCAGGGCACCACGCTGGCCAATGAATCCGTCGAGGCCGTCCGCAAGGTGATCGACCGCAACCAGCCGCCGCCCGGGGTGCGGGCCTACGTCACCGGTCCCGCCGCGCTCAGCGACGACATGCACATCATCGGTAACGCCAGCCTGGCCAAGATCACGCTGTTCACCCTCGGCGCCATCGCCATCATGCTGCTGCTGGCCTACCGCTCCGTCGTCACCACGCTGGTCCAGTTGTTCATGACCGGCATTGCGCTGGCTTCCTCGCGCGGGGTGGTCGCGGTGCTGGGCTATCACAACGTTTTCGGGCTCACGACGTTTGCCGCCAACATCCTCACCATGCTGGCGATCGCCGCCGGCACCGACTACGGGATCTTCCTGGTCGGCCGCTACCAGGAGGCGCTACGGGCCGGTGAGGACCGAGAAACCGCCTACTACACCACCTTTCGCGGAGTGGTCCCGGTGGTGCTGGGCTCGGGACTGACCATAGCCGGGGCAACCTACTGCCTGAGCTTTGCGCGGCTGCCCTGGTTCAACACCATGGGCGCGCCCGTGGCGATCGGCATGCTCGTGGTGGTGTTGGCCGGGGTGACGCTGGGTCCCGCGGTGGTTTTCGTCG
This sequence comes from Mycobacterium pseudokansasii, assembly GCF_900566075.1. Classification (NCBI taxonomy): domain Bacteria; kingdom Bacillati; phylum Actinomycetota; class Actinomycetes; order Mycobacteriales; family Mycobacteriaceae; genus Mycobacterium; species Mycobacterium pseudokansasii. The sequence continues at coordinate 4,204,573 of NZ_UPHU01000001.1, forward strand.
GCAGCCGGTTCCACCTGTTCGAGTCCCGGCGGGCGGCCGGGAAAGGCAGGCTGTGGCGGCGCGTCGGTACGGCCGTGGTGCGTTGGCCCGCACCGATTTTGGCGGTCAGCGGGGCGATCGTGCTGGTGGGCATGGTCGCGCTGCCGACGTTCAAGACCAGCTACAACGACCGCTACTACCTGCCGGCCGCAGCCCCCTCCAACCTCGGGCAAGCCGCCGCCGACCGGCATTTTTCGCAGGCCCGGATGAATCCGGACATGCTGATGATCGAGGCCGATCACGACATGCGCAATACCGCCGACATGCTGGTCTTGGACAAGGTGGCCAAGAACGTCATCCGGGTTGTCGGTATCGCCATGATCCAGGACATCACCAGACCGCTGGGCATCCCAATTCAGCACAGCTCCATACCATTTCAGAACAGCATGCAAAGCCAGACGACCATGCAGAACATGGCGTTCCTGAAGGACCGCATGGCCGACATCACCAAGATGGCCGACGAAATGCAGTTCATGATCGACACGATGCAGCGCATGTACCAGGTGACCCAAGAACTTTCCAGCGCCGCCGACGACAGCGCCCGGACCACCGCCGAAACAGCGGACATCACCAACCGATTACGGGACCACATCGCCGATTTCGACGACTTCTGGCGTCCGATACGAAGCTACTTCTACTGGGAGAAGCACTGCTACGACATTCCCATCTGCTGGTCGATACGGTCGCTGTTCGACTCGCTGGACGGCTTCGACCAGCTGGCCGGGCAATTCGACGAACTGACCGCAGACATCCAGCGCACCGCCACCGCCACCCACGAGATGCTGGTGCTGATCCCACCGATGATCGACACCATGAAGACCACCAAGGCCCTGACGTTGACCATGCAGGCCACCTTCTCGGCGATGCTCGACCAGATGGACGAGCTGAGCAACACCGCCATCGTCATGGGGCAGAGTTTCGACGCCTCCAAGAACGACGACTTCTTCTACCTGCCGCCCGAAGCGTTCGACAACCCGGACTTTCAGACGGGGCTTCGGATGTTCCTGTCGCCGGACGGTAAGTCGGCGCGCTTCTTCATCACCCACCAGGGCGATCCGATGACCCCGGAGGGAATCTCGCGCGTCGACGCCGAGCGCACCGCGGCCCAGGAGGGACTCAAGCAATCGTCGCTCTCGGATGCCAAGGTGTATCTCGGCGGAACCGCCGCGACGTTCAAGGACATGGCCGACGGCGAAAAATACGACCTGATGATCGCGGTGGTGTCGGCACTGACGCTGATCTTCATGATCATGCTGTTGCTGACCCGAAGCGTGGTCGCCGCGCTGGTCATCGTCGGCACCGCGGCCAGCTCGATCGCCGCGTCCTTCGGGTTGTCGGTGCTGATTTGGCAGGACCTGTTCGGCATCAAAATCCACTGGATCGTGGCGGCGCTGTCGGTTATCATCCTGCTGGCCGTGGGCTCCGACTACAACCTGCTGTTGGTCTCCCGTTTCCGGGAAGAGATCCATGCCGGACTCAAGACCGGAACCATCCGCTCCATGGCCGGCACCGGCGGGGTGGTGACGGCCGCGGGTCTGGTGTTCGCCTTCACCATGGCCGCCATGCTGGGCAGCGAATTGCGGGTGCTCGGCCAGTTCGGGTCGACCGTCTGTATCGGTCTGCTGCTCGACACGTTGATCGTGCGCACCCTGCTGATGCCGTCGATCGCCACGCTGCTGGGCCGCTGGTTCTGGTGGCCGCAGGTGGTCCACCCGCGCGGTCACAATGCCCAGCGTGTCTGAGGGCATCGAGACATGTTCGGGTACTTGATTTTTCAAGGCGTGCGGTCATCGAGCTTGCCCGGCGACGGCGTTGGATCAATAACTCCAGCAGGTAGTTTGGTTCCCTCCGGGTGCAGCCAAGCCCCAAGTCCTCGATCCAGCGGTGTACAAGCCACGGTGGGGATATCAGAATAACTTCATCGCTGCTTCATCGCCGATGCAGATCCTCATCTGGCGACGGCGCAAGTGCTGGCGGACAGGAGGTATGAGATGTCGTTCGTGAGCGTAGCGCCCGAGGTGGCGGCGGCCGCGACGACAGACCTGACCCGGATCGCCTCAGCAATCAGCGCCGCACACACCGCCGCCGCCGTGCCGACGACCGGGCTGCTGGCTGCCGGCGCCGATGAGGTCTCGACAGTGATGGCCACGCTGTTTGCCGAGTACGGGCGTCAGTATCAGGCGCTGGCCGCACAGGTCGCGGCATCTTACGACCAATTCACCCGCACAATGGTGGCCGGAGTGAATGCCTATGCGGCCGCCGAGGCCGCCAACATCACCCGGCTCGCGACGAGCGTAGTCAATGCGGTCAATGAGCCCGTCCTCGAGCTGACCGGGCGCCCGCTGATCGGCGACGGCGCCAACGGGTACACCAACGCTCAAGGCGTGGGGACGGTCGGCAAACCCGGCGGCTGGTTGTACGGCAACGGCGGTACCGGTGGCACCAGCACTCGCGCTGGAGTGGCTGGCGGTGCCGGCGGGGCCGCGGGTCTGATCGGTACCGGCGGCACCGGCGGCAACAGCGTTTACGGTGGAGCTCCCGGTGGTGTTGGCGGGCCCGCGGTTCTGATCGGCGACGGCGGCACAGGCGGGGCCAGTGGACCCGGTGGCGTTGGCGGGCTCGGCGGCCGCGCCGGGTTGCTGTGGGGATACACCGGCACCGCAGGCATCAGTACTCTTCTGTCGCCGAACCAAACGCTCATCTATGTCGATCAATACGGCAATCCGCTGCTCAACATCTCGGTAGGCGGCGGACCAAGGATGCCCGTCATCGTCGATTCCGGCTCCACTGGACTTGTGGTTCCACCGCAATACGTCAATGTGGCGGCTCTTGGCGCGCCTACCGGGACGGGCTCGGTCAGCTACGGCCTTAGCGAAGTCGGTCGCCTGTTCGTCGGGTACCAGACATATCAAACGACCGTGAATTTCGGGAACGGAATTGTCAGCCCGTCGACCACCGTTGCGGTCGCCACCTCCGCATATCTGGGTACGCCAAGCCACCCCATCGACCCTTCGTTGTTACCCGCCTATCTGGGCGTGGGTCCCAACAACATGTTTCCGTTCTCGACGCCCACAAATGCGGCTTTGCCGGTCGGCATGAATCAGGGTGTGCTGATCAATATGCCTCGCGGTTTGCTGGAGTTCGGCCCAAATTCGCTGCCGCCCATCGTCCAGCTCAATGGAGCACCGGGAACCATGGTTCAGGTACAGATCAACAACGGATTGCCGCAGACCGTTCCCGCATACATCGATTCCGGCGGCGTGGGCGGAACCGTCCCACAATCGTTGGTGCCTAGCCTGACGGTCGGCAATCACCTTCCCGAGGGCACCACCATCACGGTCTCCACGATCAACGGTGTGCCCCTCTACACGCAGACGGTCACTGCGGCCAATTCCCCAACGGTTGTGTCCTCGGGCAATCCGTTCAATACCGGGAACTACCCCTTCTCAGTCGGGCCGATCTATATCTGGAACGATCCCAGCCCGATAGGAACGACGGTCTTTGACCGACTGGCCTGACCGCTTCAGCGCTAATCGTCAACGCGCAGGCAGACCGCGACCGCCCCGGCGCCCACGTGTACCGCCAGCACCGGCCCCAACTCGGTCACGATTGCCGGTTCACCCGTCGGGAGCCGCCGGGCCAGCTCCGCCGCCACTTCTCCGGCGCCGCCGGAGTTGGCGACGTGATGCACCGCAACAGCAACAGGGCCTTCGCCAGCCACCTCGCACACCCGGTCGATCATCGCCGCCATCGCGTGTTTGACAGTGCGAACACGTTGGGCCAGAACAAGTTTCCCGTCGTCGACGCGAAGTATCGGCTTGAGCGCCAACGCGGTACCCAGCCATGCCTTGGCGCCACCGATCCGTCCGCTGCGGCGCAGGTTGTCCAGCCGGTGTACGACGACGAACGCCTGCGTGCGCCGCACCGCTTCCTGTGCGGCGCGAGCAACGGCATCCAGGTCATTGCCGGCGGCCGCGGCACGCGCGGCAGCCAGCACGGCGAATCCGGTGCCCATCGCCGCCGACTTCGAGTCGATGACCCGCACGGCCGGGCCGAGGCCGGCCGCGGTCAGCTCGGCGGCGCGGCAGGTTCCCGACAGTCCCGACGAAATATGTACCGCCACCACCCCATCTCCGTCGCTGTCGGCCAGCGCCTGCCGGTAGGCGGCATCCAGCTCGGCCGGGGTGGCCGCGGCGGTGGTGGCGTGGCGCTGGTAGATGTCGGCGGGTATCTCATCGACACCGTCGCGCAGGTCGGCGCCGTCGAGCAGGATGTGCAGCGGCACTTCGCGTATCGCCCAGGTGTCGCGCAGGTCGGCCGGCAGGCTCGCCGACGTATCCGTCACCACCACGACAGACATGGCTCAGCCGCGCGGTTTCTCGTTCGGCACCCCGGCTTCGGCCAGCGCCTTGAGCATCAGTTCCGCGACTGCCTGATGGGCTTCGAAGTTCCAGTGAATGCCGTCCGGATTGCCTCGCCCACTCATAATGTGCTCGGCGACGGCGGCTTTGAGATCCACCAGGGGAATGTCGTGGCCCTGCGCCCATTCGGCGATGGCCGCCGCGGTAGCCGCCCGACCGTGGTGCGCCCTGCGGTAGGTCTCGGCGATGTGCACCGACGGCAGGGAGGCCACCACCGGGATACCGGGCCGGTTGAAATCTATTGCGCCGCGGGTCTGTTCGAGGTATTCGACGGTCAGATGCGGGGGTAGCGCGGACCGGGCCACCGGCGAAAACCGGGGCTGCGCCCAGGCGTAGCCGTCGCGCGCCCACCGCCGTAACCAGGGCGGGCGGACGTACCGGATGAGTTCCCGCAGCGCGGTCGGCAGCACCGACGGCAGCGAATCCATCCCGCTGGTGGCGAAGACCACCGCTCCCGCCCGGGGCAGCGCCGCCCACGACCGCGGGTCCTGGGTCGCCGCCCACCATACGTCCCGGCACGTCCAGCCGATGCGGCCGATCAATTCTAGATCCCAATCAAGTTGGGCTGCAACGATATTGGGCCAGATTCGTGGGTCGTCGGCGGGTAGGCCGCCGGTGGGCCCGTAATAGGCCAGCGAGTCGGCGAAGACCAGCAGCACCGGCCGAGCCTCAGACGACATCGCCGACAACCTGAGCCGAGGCATTCCACACATCGAGGCGCCAGCGGATGTGGCCGTCGGCACCGGTCGAATGTCCGCTGAGTTGCGTCCAACTGGCATTGCCCATACCACCCAGGGCGGGCCAGTGGGCTACCGGCAGCTGCAGCAGCGCGGCGGTCAGCGCGGCGATGAGCCCCCCGTGGGTCACCAGCACCACCGGTCGATCCGGTTGTTGGGGGTCACCCCATCCGGGTTCGCCGTACACCAGTTCGGTGACCACCGGCAGACTTCGGGCGGCGACGTCAATCCTGCTTTCCCCGCCGTGCGGTGCCGACGCCGCATCCTCCCGCCACGCCAGCCGCGCACCGGGTGCTTCGTCGTCGATCTCGGCGTGGGTCATGCCCTGCCAGTCGCTGATGTGAGTTTCGCGCAACCGGCGGTCAACCCGGACCGGCAATCCGGTCCGTTCTCCCAGCGTCATCGCCGTGTCGTAGGCGCGCCGCAGATCCGACGACACGATCAGCAGCGGCTGCATCTTGCCCAGCGCTTCGGCGGCGGCGACCGCCTGGGCTCGGCCCAGGTCGGTCAGGTGGGTGTCCAGGTGGCCCTGCATCCGGCTGCCGAGGTTGAAATCGGTCTGCCCGTGACGCAGCATCACCAGCCGCCGCACCCTCATTGCAGATCCTCGGAGGTCGGCGCCAAGTCGACCGGCACCACCGGGCAGTCGCTCCACAGCCGGTCCAGGGCGTAGAAGTCGCGGTCGTCCTGGTGCTGGACATGCACGACGATGTCGCGGTAATCCAGCAACGTCCAGCGGCCTTCCCGGGCGCCCTCGCGCCGCGCCGGCCGGTAACCCGCCCGGCGCATCTTCTCCTCGACTTCGTCGACGATCGCGTTGACCTGCCGTTCGTTGGACGCCGAGGCAATGACGAAACAGTCCGTGATGACCAATTGCCCGGAGACGTCGATGACCACGACGTCGTCGGCGAGCTTGGCTGCGGCCGCACCGGCGGCCACGGTCGCCATGTCGATGGCTTCCCGAGTGGCGGTCATGCGCTGTTCCCCGCGGTCAGGCTGGAGCCCGTGGGGTTCGCGGGCTCCTCGGGTTTGCCGTAGAGGCGGCGCTTGGAGACGTACTGCACGACGCCGTCGGGCATCAGGTACCACAATGGCCGTGATTCCGCGGCCCGCTGACGGCAGTCGGTGGACGAGATGGCCAGCGCCGGGATCTCGACCAGGGTCAAAGCATCCTCGGATAATCCGGCCAGGGCGGCGGTGACATGGTCGTGGCGCAGGTCGTAGCCGGGCCGGCTGACACCGACGAACCGCGCCAGCTCGAACAGCTCCTCCCAGCGGTGCCACGACAGAATCGACGCCAGCGCGTCGGCGCCGGTGATGAAGTACAGCTGCGCCTCCGGGTCCAGGTCGTGCAGATCGCGCAACGTGTCCTTGGTGTAGGTGGGGCCGCCGCGGTCGATGTCGACCCGGCTCACCGAAAAGCGGGGATTGGACGCGGTCGCGATCACCGTCATCAGATAGCGGTCCTCGGCGGCGGAAACGTCGCCGCCCTTCTGCCAGGGCTGGCCGCTGGGCACGAACACCACTTCGTCCAGGTCGAACCGGTCGGCCACCTCGCTGCCGGCCACCAAGTGGCCGTGGTGGATGGGATCGAACGTCCCACCCATCACTCCCAGCCTGCGACGGTGCTTTTGCACGATGTGCCAGCTTACTTCGACCTTTCGCGGATCCGGTGACGCGGTTCAGCTGGCCGGCATCGTCGACGATGCGCTGAGCGGTGCGGCGGCCGAAGAGCATCGGCTGGCCCTGGCACGCCGGAATCGGCGGGCGCCGGACGTCTCCGCGCCTCACTCGGAAATTCCTGGTTGACCTGACCACGAATGCTGCTGGTCAACGATGTCCTCTTGCGCAGCCCCGGATGCCGGGCTCTGTTTTCGGCACATCTTGGCTCTGTTTTCGGCACGCCGATAGGTCAGCTTGAAACTCAAACCGCTCGTAATGGCAGGCTTTCGGGAGATGCGTCAGGTGCTCACCGAATCGGCGGCCATGCCACCGTATCGAGTGTGCAGTGACGGCTTTGACTGTGTATGTAGGGCGGGCACGTCCACGATTCGGCCGCCCCTGACGCACACTCGGCCCCGTCAATGCACACTCGGCGCCGTCAGCCACCGACCCAACCGCACAGCACGCGGTCTCCATCTCCCCACACCGGGGCGCGGCGCGACGACCCGCCCGGAGCTGAACATCGAGTTGCTGGCCTGAGCGCCGCGATCCGCCAGCCATTCGTTGGTCGACACCAGTTCGCCGGAAACCGGGCCTAAGCCGGCCCAAGCCATTGCTTCAATGCCGGTGTAACCGCGCGCTAGGTCGTGTAAAAGGTGTCTGTGGACAATTTGGCGCCCAGCCCGGACCAGCCCACATCACTGCTGAAGGAGTCCATGACCCGGCGGTTCTACACCCGCTCCCAGGTCACCGGCGAGATCACGCTGCCCGCCGTTCCGGGCATGATCGACGAATACGTGACGATGTGCGCCAAGCTTTTTGCCACGGTGGGCCGGCGGTTTTCCGACGACGAACTTGCCCATGTCAGAAAGGTCCTCGAGGCCCAATTGGCCGAGGCGTACGGGGCGTCGCATCGCTCGAACATCATCATCTCGTTCAACGCTCCCATCGGCCCGACCTTGCACTACCAAGTGCGGGCCCATTGGCGGACCGTGGCGCAAGAATACGAGAGCTGGATCAGCACCCGCGAGCCCCCACTTTTCGGCACCGAACCCGATGCGCGGGTGTGGGCCCTGTCCAATGAAGCGGCCGAACCACGCACGCATCGGGTGCTGGAGATCGGGGCAGGCACCGGCCGGAACGCCCTGGCGCTGGCGCGGCGCGGGCACCCGGTCGACGTGGTGGAGATGACTCCGAAGTTCGCCGACATCATCCGCTGCGACGCCGAACGGGAATCCCTCGACGTGCGGGTCATCGTGCGCGACGTCTTCTCGAGCATGGACGAGCTGCGGCGCGACTACCAGTTGATCGTGCTCTCCGAGGTGGTATCTGATTTCCGGACGGCACAGCAGTTGCGCGGCCTGTTCGAACTGGCGGCGCATTGCCTGGTTCCCGGCGGACGCTTGGTGTTCAACACCTTCCTGACACACCCGGACTACATACTCGACGAGGCCACCCGGGAGTTCGGGCAACAGGTGTACACGAGCATCTTCACCCGACCGGAGATGTCGGCTGCCGCGGCCGGGCTTCCGCTCGAGCTCGTCGGCGACGACTCGGTCTACGACTACGAGAAGGCGCACCTGCCCCCGGGCGCCTGGCCGCCCACCAGCTGGTACGCCGACTGGGTCAGCGGCCTCGACGTGTTCCCCGTCGAGCGGGAGACAAGCCCGATCACGATGCGCTGGCTGGTCTTCCGGAAAACGCGCTAGATCCCGTCACACCGGCAACAGCCGGTCGATCACCTCGGCCAGCTGTTTGGCCGAACGGCATTCGTGCATCGTGATCACGTCCTGGTAGCGCGGCACTGCCGAGTCGCCGCTGCCCCACAGGTGTTTGGGCTCGGGGTTGAGCCAGTGCGCGTGCCGGCTCGCGGTGACCATGTCGGCCAGCACGTCCACTGCCGGGTTGCGGTAGTTGGTGCGGCCGTCGCCGAGTACCAGCAGTGAGCTGCGCGGCGACAGCACGCTCGGAAAAGCCTGCATGAAGGACACGAACGCGTTGCCATAGTCGGAATGACCGTCGCGGTTGTACACACCGGCTTCCCGGGTGATCCGCTGAATCGCCACGGCCAGATCGGCTTCCGGGCCGAACATGTGGGTCACTTCGTCGGTGGTGTCGATGAAGGCGAACACCCGAACGCGGGAAAACTGTTGGCGCAGCGCATGGACCAGCAACAGCGTGAAGTGGCTGAACCCGGCGACGGACCCGGAAACGTCGCACAGGACAACCAGTTCCGGGCGTGCCGGGCGCGGTTTGCGCAGCACCACGTCGATCGGGACGCCGCCGGTGGACATCGATTTGCGCAGCGTCTTTCGCAGGTCGATCGATCCGGCGCGGGCCCGGCGCCGGCGCGCCGCCAGCCGAGTGGCCAGCGTTCGGGCCAGCGGGGCCACCACCCGGCGCATCTGGCGAAGTTGCTCACCGGAAGCCCGCAGGAACTCGACGTTTTCGGAAAGCTGCGGGATGCCGTACATCTGGACGTGGTCGCGGCCCAGTTGTTCGGCGGTGCGGCGTTTGGTCTCGGCGTCGACCATCTTACGTAATTGCGTGATCCTTTGCGCCGCAAGCGCTTTGGCGATCTGCTCCTGGGTGGGGGTGGGCGCGTCGCCGTACGGGGCCAGCAGCCCGGCCAGCAGCTTGCCCTCCAGTTCGTCCAGCGCCATCGCTTTGAGCGCCTGATACGACGAGAACGACGGGCCGCGGCTGGAGCTGTACTTGCCGTAGACCTCGACAATGCGCGCGATCATCGCCACCAACCGCTCGTCCATGTCGGCCAGGTCGGGGTTGTCGGTGAGCAGATCCAGCAGCATCTGCCGCATCGCCTCGACGTCGTCGGGTGGCAGGGAATCGTCCTCGTCGACGTCTTCCGCGGTGACGGCCGCGCGCGCACCCAGTGCGGCGGGAAACCACAGGTCGAACATCGCGTCGTAGGTTTCGCGGTGATCGGGCCGGCGCAGCACCGCGCACGCGATGCCTTCCCGCAACACCTCACGATCGCCCAGACCCAGGGTGGCCATCACCCGCCCGGCGTCCACCGTTTCGGACGGACCCACCGAAATCCCCACGGCGCGAAGCGCTTCCACGAACCCAACCAGATGGCCGGGCAGCCCGTGCGGGGCCAGCGGGCGGGTGGGTCGGATACGTCGGGTGGCCATCGGTGCGGCCCCTTCAGTTGAGCCGCAGCTCGCCGGCCGCGCGCTGCTGGTCGGATTGGTGTTTGAGCACGACGCCGAGCGTGGCGGCGACCACGGCGTCGTCGATGGTGTCCAGGCCCAGCGCCAGCACCGTGCGGCCCCAGTCGATGGTCTCGGCGATCGACGGCACCTTCTTGAGCTGCATGCCGCGCAGCACCCCGATGATGCGCACCAGCTCCTCGGCCAGGTGCTCGGGCAGTTCGGGAACCCGTGACAACAGGATCCGGCGTTCCAGTTCGGGGCTCGGAAAGTCGATGTGCAGGAACAGGCAACGACGCTTGAGCGCCTCGGACAGCTCCCGGGTCGCGTTGGAGGTCAATACCACGAACGGCGCCCGCTCCGCGGTGAGCGTGCCCAGCTCGGGAACGGTCACCGCGAAATCGGAGAGCACCTCCAGCAGCAGTCCTTCGATTTCGATGTCGGCTTTGTCGGTTTCGTCGATCAGCAGCACCGTCGGGTCGGTGCGCCGGATCGCCGTCAGCAACGGCCGCTGCAGCAGGAACTCCTCGCTGAACACGTCGTCTTTTGTGGTCTGCCAGTCGCCCGAGCCGGCCTGGATGCGCAGGATCTGCTTGGCGTGGTTCCACTCGTAGAGGGCCCGGGCCTCGTCGACGCCCTCGTAGCACTGCAGCCGGACCAGTCCGGACCCGGTGGCCTGGGCGACGGCGCGGGCGAGTTCGGTTTTGCCGACGCCGGCCGGGCCTTCCACCAGCAGCGGCTTGCCCAGCCGGTCGGCGAGGAAGACGGCGGTCGAGGTGGCGGTGTCGGGCAGGTAGCCGGTCTCGGCCAGCCGCCGCGAGACGTCGGCGATATCGGCGAATAGTGGCGTGGACCGAGCGGGTACCGTCACAATCAGTTCTCCTTAACAGGGCCGGCTAGGCCGGACGAGTATGGCCGTCTCCCCACACGATCCACTTGGTCGAGGTCAGTTCCGGCAGTCCCATCGGGCCGCGGGCATGCAGTTTCTGGGTGGAGATGCCGATCTCGGCTCCGAAGCCGAACTGCTCACCGTCGGTGAACGCCGTCGACGCGTTGACCATGACCGCGGCCGCATCGACCCGTTCGGTGAACCGTTGAGCCGCAGCAAGATTGGTGGTCACGATGGCTTCGGTGTGCCCGGTGCCGTACTCGTTGATGTGAGCGATCGCCGCGTCGACACCGTCGACCACGGCCACCGCGATCTCCATCGCCAGGTATTCCCGGCGCAGGTTGTCGTCGTCGGCTTTCTCATCAGCACAGAGGTGAACGGTGACGCCGGCGTCCTGCAGCACCGCCAGTAGCCGGGGCATCGCGTGATCGGCAATCGCCGCGTCGACCAGCAGCGTCTCGGCGGCGTTGCAGACGCTGGGCCGGCGGGTCTTGGAGTTCAGCAGCACCCGTTCGGCCACGTCGAGGTCGGCGGCTTCGTGGACGTAGACATGGCAGTTGCCCACCCCGGTCTCGATGGTGGGCACCTGCGCATCGCGCACCACGGCCTCGATCAGGCCCGCTCCCCCGCGCGGAATGGCCACGTCGACCAGGCCGCGAGCCTGGATCAGGTGGGTCACGGTGGACCGGTCGGCGGCCGACAGCAGCTGTACCGCGTCGGCCGGCAGATCCTGACCGACCAGCGCCGTGCGCAACACCGTGACCAGGGCTTCGTTGGACCGCGCCGCCGAGGAGCTGCCGCGCAGCAAAGCGGCGTTGCCCGACTTGAGCGTGAGGCCGAAGGCGTCGACGGTGACGTTGGGCCGGCCCTCGTAGATCATCCCGACCACGCCGAGCGGGACGCGTTGCTGGCGCAGCTGCAGCCCGTTGGGCAGGGTGTAGCCGCGCAGCACCTCACCGACCGGGTCGGGCAGCCCGGCGACCTGCCGCAGACCCGCGGCGATGCCGTCGATGCGTTGCGGATTGAGTGCCAGCCGGTCGAGCATCGCGCTGGGCGTGCCGGCGTGTCGCGCCGCGTTGAGGTCTTCGGCATTGGCGGCCAGTATCTGGTCGGCGCGCGACAAGATCTCATCGGCGGCGGCATGCAACGCGCGGTCTTTGACGACCGTCGGCGTCGAGGCCAGCAGCCGCGCGGCCACCCGGGCCCGGCGTGCGGCGTTGTGCACCTCTTGACGCAAATCAGGCTGCGATGGTGCTTGCACACTCATCATCCCAGGGTAACGGGCGTTAGCCGACCGGGCGCGGCCCGGTTCTGGTTGGGAGAACCTGCCGCGAGCTGCGCCCAGCGACATGCAGCGGCATCCAGCCACATACATTGTGTGAGCGTCGGTGGGAGCCCCGCGAATGGAAAACCGGCGAACGGAAGAAAGACGGAAGAAGGGAAGACGTGGATGCCTTGTGACGGATCCGCTGCCGGCGACGAGTCCGCCCGGAAGCTCACGCACCAAGAATTCGGCAAACTCACCGTCTTTCCGGCGCGCGAGATCATCACCATGTGCGAGGCGATGCCCACGGCGACGGCAGTGGCCGTGGGTGGCGGCAAGATCGTGGCCGTCGGCACCATGGACACGCTGCAGCCGTGGCTGGACCGCTATGAGTACGACGTCGATGACCGGATGAAGGACAAGGTCTTGATGCCCGGCTTCATCGATCCGCACGTTCATCCGTCCTTGCCCGCCGTGCTGACGCAGTATCCGTTCCTGGCCCCCGACGACTGGACGCTTCCGACCGGCAAGTTCCCCGGCGCGAGAACTCCGGAGTCCTACCTGGCCGCGCTCGACAAACTGGTTGCGGCCCACCAGGACTGGACGGTGCCGTTCGTCTCGTGGGGCTACCATCCGCTGTGGCACGGACACCTGACGAGGGCCGACCTGACCCAGCGCTACCGCGACAAGCCGATCATCTTGTGGCATCGCTCATTTCATGAACTCCTGCTCAACGACGCGGCGCTCAACTGGACCGGGGTGGCCGAAGAACAGTTCAAGGACCATCCCGAGGCCGACTGGGCACAAGGTCGGTTCTGGGAAAACGCCGCCCAGAGCCTCATGAACACGCCCTTCGGCAAACTGCACTTCGATCCGGCCGGCTACCGCAGGGGGATGCAGAACTTCCTGGAAATGGTGCATATGGGCGGCGTGACCACGTGCCTGGACATGGGAGTCGGTATCTTCGGTGATCCGGTCGGCGAGACCAAGCTCATCCGCGACACCGCCGAATCGATGGAGGCGCCGTGCCGCATCATTCTCACGCCCACCACGGCTGACTTCATCCCGCGCGGCATCCCGCCAGAAGAAGCGCTCCATGCGGCCGAAGAATGGGCAACCCACAACAGCCGGCGGGTGATGTTCGATCGCCATTTCAAGCTGCAGGTCGATGGCGCCATTTTCAGCGGGCTGTCCCAGTGCGACTTCCCCGGGTATCTGGACGGGCACACCGGCGTATGGATGGCCTCGCCGGATCAGTTGTACAGCTACGCCGAGCCGTTCTGGAAGGCCGGCTACCAGCTGCACGCCCATATCAACGGCGACCTCAGCTCCCGGTTCTACATCGACCTCGTTCGGAGGCTGCAGGACGTCAAACCCCGCTTCGGCCACCGCGCGACGCTGGAACACTATGCCTTCAACAGCGAGGACCAGTGCCGGCAAATGAACGAGATCGGCATGCTGGTCTCCTGCAACGCCTACTACCTGTACATGCTCAGCGACGTCTTCAGCGAGCAATGGCTGGGCCCGGACCGCGGAACGCAGATGGTGCGCATGGGGATGCTGGAGCGCATGGGTGTGCCGTTCACCGTGCACTCCGACTGTCCGATGGCGCCGTTGTCACCGCTCACCCTGGCCTGGGTGGCGGCCAACCGGGTGACGATCAACGGCAATCTGAACTGTCCGCAGGAGCGGGTGAGCGTGCACACCGCGCTGAAGGCGATCACCATCGACGCCGCCTGGATCCTGCGCAAAGAAGACGAGATCGGCTCCATTCGCGCCGGCAAGAAAGCCGATTTCGCGGTGCTCCACGAAAACCCGTATCACGTTGGCGCGGAAGGCCTCAAGGACGTCGGCGTCTGGGGCACGGTGTTCGAGGGAGAAGCGCATCCGCTCGGGTGAAGGCCACCGCAATGGGCGCCGGCGCGCACCTCGGTGCTCGGCAGCAGTTCCTCAGTTGAGCCATTCCCGATGCAGACTCTGGCGCACCTGGCTTTGCCGCTCTTCGAGGATGTGGCCGAAGTCCTGCAGCAGCAACGGCTGACGCATCACGAGATGCTCGACGTGCTCGCGACCGATCTCCACCGTGGTCACCTCGTCGATCGCGTAGGCGTTGGAGAGATTGGGCTGCCGGGTCAGCGCGGTCAGACCCAGGAAGCCGCCTTCTTCCAAGGTGGTGATCGGCACCACCGATCCGTCGTCGGCCGTCGCGGTCAGCCGCACTCGCCCGGTGGCGACGAACATCATCTCTGCGGGCACCTCGCCCGCGCACTGCACGAGTTCGCCGGCACCGTATCGCAGTATCCTCGCGTGCGACAGCAACGACTGCTGGTCGGCGTCGCTGAGCCGCAATGCCGGTCCCACAACCGCTTTCAGGGCTTCTAGCAAGCGCTCGGTTGTCGAGAAGTCGTCGTCGGCACCGTCGAGGTGCAGGTTTTCCCGGCGTGCGGCATACCAGATCCACCGCAGAAATGTCGCTCGAGCGGCGTTTTCGTCAGCCGGTGACCGCAAGCCGATGGTGGTGCAGTACTCGGCGCCGCCGACCGGTTCGGAGGTGGGGACGAAACCGCTGTAGAGCTGCGGCAGCTCGGCGGCAATCCGCGTCAGCATGGCACAAACCCGGTCGGGCGAGTCTGCGTCGGAAAATGTGGTCTTGATCGCCAGTTGGTAGCCGCCCGCCGGCCGGCTCAGATTGGTGAACGGTGTGCTGGCCAGCACGGAGTTCGGCGTGATCCGCAAGCCACTGCCGGTGTCGATGTGGACGGCGCGCCAGTTCACCTCGACGATTCGTCCCCGCGCGGTGGCGGTGTCGAGCCAGTCGTCGATCTGAAAGGGCTGCTCGAACAACATGAACAGGCCGGACACGATCTGGCCGACGGAGTTCTGCAACATCAGGCCGATGACGACCGATGTCACACCCACGGCGGTGAACAGTCCGCCGATCCGCACACCCCAGACATAGGAGAGGATCACCGCCAGCCCGGCTCCGATGAGCACGAACCGAGCCACGTCCAGGAAGATCACCGGTAGCCGCTTGCGCCAGGAACCTTGCGGAGCTGCGGCGAAGACGGTCGCATTGAGCCCGGATAACAGCAGCACCAGCACCAGGAAACCGAATACCGTGGTGAGAATACGGACGGCATTGTCGTGGGCCGGGACGCCCTCCGAATTCACGATGAGCAGCAGCAGCGCGCCCAGCGGCAGCAAGTAGTTGCGGAGCAGGCTGATCTGCCTGGCGAGATGACTTCCCCTGCGGCGCAACGTGTGCTGCACCTCGGTGAGAATGACGATCAGCACGGGCAGTCCCAGCGCGACCGAGACGGCCCAGTAGAACCACGAGGCGCTGAAGATGTTCATTGGCGTTCCACCAACCGCCAGATTTGCTGCTCGGTACCGCCGACCGAGATGGTTCCGGCCGGCGCGAACTTCCAGATGTCGCGCATCGCGTCGTGTACCTGTGAAGTGACATAGATGCCGGGTTGCGGTGAGCCGCTGTGCATTTGGTAGGCCAGGCTTACCGCGGCACCCCACATGTCGTAAGCGAGGCTGGCGCGACCGACCAAGCCACTGATGACCTTGCCGGTATTGATTCCGACCCGCAGCCGGAGCTTGTGTCGTGACCGGCTGTTGAATCTGTCGATGATGCGCTGGATCTCGATGGCGAAGTCGACGCTTCGGTGGATGTTGTCCAGCCGCGGGGTGGTGGCACCGCAACTGGCCAGGTAGCCGTTGTGGAACGTTCGAATCCGCTCCACGCCGAGCGCTTCGGCCGCAGAGTCGAACTGCCGGAAGAGTTCGTTGACGACCGCGACCAGTTCGTCTCCGGACAGGTCGTCGGACATGTCGTCGAGCCCGACCATGTCGGCGAAGATCACGGCGACGTCCTGGTGTTCCTGTGCGACGGTCTGCACGCCCTCGCGATACCGCTGCACGACCGGTTCGGGCATCAATGACAGCAGCAAGCGATCGTTTTCCTTGCGCTGCTCGTTGAGCAGCTCCTCTTTGATCTTGAGGTTGCGGCTCATCTCGTTGAAAGCCGCAGTGAGATCACCGAGCTCGTCGCGTGACCGCACCGGAACGGTCACCTCGTAGTCGCCGGCGCTGATCCTCTCGGTGCCGGCCTCCAGCCGCCGGATCGGGCGCACCAGCAGCTTGGCAAGCAGCATCGATACCACGCAGATCGCCAGGGTGATCCCCGCGACCGCTAGCACCAGAGTCTTGCCGAACGTGGACAGCCGCTGATAGGCATCCCAGTCGTCCCGGGTGGCCAAGATCGACCAGTGCAGATCGGAGTTCGGCACATCGACCGGCGCGTACGCCTGCAGCTCCCGATTGCCGAGGTAGTCGGTGTCTTTCGTGACGCCGGTCTGGCCGCGTTGGGCGTACCGAACCCCCGCGCTGGGAACCGGCTGCACCAGAACGGTGGTTCCCAGCCGGATCGCGCTGTCCACCACGTCGCCTGGAGTGCCGCCCGCCACCGCCTCCCGTCGATACTTGTCTCGGTCCTGCAGAAACAGCCGTGAATCGGAACGCATCAAGTTGTCCGGGCCCACCAGGTAGGTCTCGGTCGAGCGGCCCATACCGACGGCTTCCCAGTGCTTGTGCGCGTTCATGATGTCGTTGATCTTCGAGATCGGCAACGGCAACGCCATAACGCCTTCGATCTTGCCGGCCATCCCAATCGGCGACACCACCCATGCGGTGGGGGCGTCCAGCTGCGGTTGATACTGCTGGAAATCGGTGATCCATACGAAGTCAACGTTGTTGGAGCGCAACGCTTTCCGGTACGCGTCCCGCAAGACCGTTTCCCGATAGGGCCCGGTGAAGATGTTGGTGCCCAGGTCAGGGCCTTTGCTCACGGTGTAGACGACATTGCCGTGAAGATCGAGCAACAACGCGTCACGATAGTCGAAGCGAGTGACGATCCCGCGGAAGAAGTCGTTGTAGCGGGCATTGGCTGCCGACCACGCGCTGCCGTCACCGGCGTCGCCACACAACACCGATTCGCTCGCCGACGCGCACTGTGCGGTGTAGTTGGCCTGAAGGTACTTCTGCGAGTTGGAGGTCGGCAGCAGCGCATTGACGTCGACATCGTCTCCGGTCAGCTGACTGATCGGTTTGACCACCGCAGTGCTGTAGTAATTGACGATCGACTCCTGCTGGGCCGGGCTGATCGTGGCGTTGGACAACTGGTTGAAGCCGTCGGTGAACGCCTCGATCGCCTGGACGGCACTGAAACCGCTGCTATACACCTCCAGGGAATTGGTGAACTCGCCGAAAAGCCCCTCCAGCTGCCGCTTGTGCGACTCCCGCAACTCGAGCAACCGCTCCGTTGCCACTTGCTGTAACGCGTTGCGCCCGGTCACATAACCGGTGAGGCCGACGACCGCCACCGACATGATGCTGCACAGCAACAGCGTCACCAACAACTTCGATTGGATGCCCATCCGGAACAACCGCAGTAGCCGCCGCCCTCGATTCCCGGTTGGGGCGGGCTCTCCTTGGGATACCGGTTCCGTTGGCTGCCCCGACGTCACTCGGCTTCCTTTCGCTTACGGCGGCAAGACCGGCAGATCACGCAGCAGACTAACGCGAAAATGCGACGAAAAACGGGTTTGGCCGAAACATGCCGCCCCGGCCGCCGCACCTCAGACATGGCGGGGCGCCGTGTTGGCCTATGTTGGCCTATGTTGGTCGATGGCCCGGTTGGTCGATGGCCCGGTTGGTCGATGGCCCGGTTGGTCGACGACTCGGTCGTCACCGTGGCCGGACGCTGGTCCGTCACCCCGGTGCCGCAACTTTGCCTCGGAGGGAACCTCGTATGCGAATCAAAGTGCCCCTGGTTGTCCTGGCCGTCGTAGCGCTCGGCAGTCCCGCAATCGCCGCGGCCGCGCCCAAGACCTACTGCGACGAGCTGAAGGGCACCACTAGCGGCCAGGTATGCCAGATCCAGATGTCGGACCCGGCATACACCGTCAATATCAGCCTGCCGAGCAACTACCCCGACCAGAAATCACTGCAAAGCTACGTCGCCCAGACCCGAGACGACTTCCTCAACGTCGCCAAGTCGTCTGCGCCCCGCGATGCGCCCTACCAGTTGGAGATCACCTCGACCAACTACGAATCGGCGATACCGCCTCGCGGCACCCAGTCCTTGGTACTCAAGGTCGTTCAGAACGTCGGCAGCGGGCAGCCGACGACGAAGTACAAGGCGTTCAACTGGGATCAGGGATATCGCAAGCCGATCACCTACGACACGCTGTGGCAGCCCAAGACCGACCCGCTGCCGACCGTTTTCCCCATCGTGCAAACTGCACTGCAAAAGCAGACCGGACAGCAGGTAGCGCCCACAGCCGGTTTGGATCCGGCGAATTACCAGAATTTCGCGATCACCAATGACGGGGTGACCTTTTTCTTCAACCCGGGTGAGCTGCTGCCCGAGTCCGCCGGCCCCGTCCAGGCATTGGTCTCGCGCTCCGCGATCGACTCGATGCTGGCGTGAGCCAGGTAGCGACGACAGTTGGCTCGAGACTAAAGCGCCACAACTGTCGAAGGTTGCCTTGAGGCCATTGGCGCACCGGAAACGCTCCTTCGGCTGTTCGGTGAGTTTGGTCACCGGTGCGGCTCAACACTGCACCCGCGCCCGGGTTTTCGGCCTGGGGCACGACGCTTACGCTAAGGCCCGGCCTGGCTATGCCGATGCCAGCTGCCGAATCGGTGGTGCCAAAGGCTCCGAATCGGTGGTTGGCGCCGGTTGCACTGTTGTCACTGTTGTCTCCGAGTGGCCGAATCGGCTGAGTTGCATGATAGGGCGGTTCCGGTTTACTGAAGGCGTTCATTTTCACGATCGAGAGAGGCAGAAAGCCCATCGTTGAATTGAGGCTAAGTGGCTGGTGAGGGCCTCACACCAGCAGCGGGAAGGGGCTTTTCGGAACCGGCCAGGCCAAAGACCCTGTTCGACATGCCGGTGATGGCAGCAGCTGCCCAGGGGCGGCCGGTCGCAATCTGGGCAAGCCCGGACCGACCCACGAGCTGGATCGGGCGTTGTTCGTGGGATCCGAGTGCCGATGCGTCGGGATGGTTTGTGGCGCGGGCGCGCGCAATGCGCCCGGCCGTCAGGGTTTCGCACTGAACGGTCAGTGCTCCTAGTTGGAGGTTGTTACTTTGACTGATTGGTCGGGTGGGCGGTTCGATGGCCCCAATCCGGTGGGTCGATCGGATCCCATCGATCCGGGCGCAGATCGCTGGCGACCGCAGCCCCCGCCATCGGGTCAATGGGCGCCCCAACAACCGCCCGCAGCGGGGCCGTGGCAGCCGCAGCAAGCGCCACCGCAGAGCGGTTGGGTCAGCCAGCAACCTCCCGCCGGCACCGAGTGGCAGCCCCATCCGGGTGCACCGGCGCCCATCGGGCCGCCGTTGTTGGGGCAACCGCCGGGCTGGCCACCGGCACCGGGACCACGCAAGAACCGTAAGCCGTTATGGGTGACGCTGGGTGCTGGCGGCGCCGTGCTCGTGGTGGTGGCCATTGTCTTGGTCATCACCCTGGCCGGCCGAGGTGGCCCGGGCCGCGGCGGGTCGGCCGGCGATGCGGTCAAAGGTTATCTGCAGGCACTGGCCCGCGGGGATGCCGAGGCGGCTCTGTCCTACGGCGCTGACCAGCCGGCCACCAAAGAACTACTCACCGAGGAGATCCTCAAGAAGCAGATCGCGCAATGGCCGATCAGCAATATCAGGATCCTCAGCGATGACTCGACGGGGGCCGGTGCCGCGGTCGGCTTCGGTCAGGTGCATGTGGTGGTTAACTTCGGGGACAAGGTTTCCGACACCACCCTGTCGATGAAAAAGGACCACGGTAGCTGGAAACTCCCTTCGGCGGCGATCAAGGTCAAGCCCGGACTCGCCGGCGACAGGGATGCTGCCGGCAAGACGGTGACATTCTTCGGTACGCCCGTCGGTGACTCCACGGTGTATGTGTTTCCCGGCTGGATCGACGTCGGCACGACCAACCCGTACATCACGGTGACGGCGAAACCAATTTTGCTGGACCAGGTTTCGCTGATCAGCGAAACCTGGATACAGCCGACCTTCGTGCTGTCGGATAAGGGCCGCGACGCGGCGCGGGACCAGCTCGCCGCGGCGATGGCCAACTGTCAGAAGTCCAACCTGCTGGCCCCACCCGGCTGCCCGATGAGTGTGGATCCCTACGGCTTGGCCGACGGCACCGCCGCGTGGGGGCCCGCGGATATCAGCGCAGTCAAATTCGACAGCTTCGATCCCTATCGGTTGGCGCTGATGTTTTTCGGCGAGGTCAAAGAGCCGATAGCGGTCAGGACCACCGGCGGCGCCACCAAGCAGGGCGAGGCAAGCCAATTCCTTTCGGGCACCGCCGATCTGGCCAAGACACCGCCGGAACTCAATTTTCGATGAGCCCCGATACCCCGTTCTTGACGTGTGGAAGGCCGCGATGACCGCAATGCGAGTGCAACCCAACCATCACGACGTCGACGCCGCCCAGCGCAGCATCGCCGCGCTGTCACATGCGTTCAGCATCAAGGTGGTTGGGCAGGATAACCTGCGTGAGTCGCTGTTGATCGGGCTGCTCGCCGGCGGTCATGTGTTGATCGAAAGCGTTCCGGGACTTGCCAAAACGACGGCCGCCAGGGTCATCGCCGAATCGATCCACGGCCGGTTCCAACGCATTCAATGCACGCCGGACCTGTTACCCAGCGATATTCTCGGTACCCAGGTGTACGAAGCGGAAACAAACTCGTTCGCCACCCAGCTGGGTCCGGTGCATGCCAACATCGTACTGCTCGATGAGATCAACCGCTCGAGCGCCAAGACTCAAAGCGCGATGCTCGAGGCGATGGAGGAACGCCAGACCACCATCGCCGGAACGGTCTACCCGATACCGCAGCCGTTCCTGGTGATCGCCACCCAAAACCCGGTGGACCAGGAGGGCACCTATCCGCTATCAGAGGCCCAGACCGACCGCTTCATGCTCAAAGACATCGTGCACTATCCGACTGCGCAGGAAGAAGTGGAGGTCATGGTCCGCCGCGACGCCGGTATCTACGACAAAGACCGTCCGATCGATCCGGCGATCGGACGGGACGATGTGCGCCGGCTACAAGCGGTGGTGCGCGGCATCCACATGGACCCCGCCTTGATGCACTACGCAAGCCAACTGGTTGCCGTCAGTCGCAACCCGTCGCAGTTCTTACCGCCGCAGCTGGCCCGAGTGATCGAATACGGCGCCTCGCCGCGGGCTACCATTGCGTTCTGCGAAAGCGCCCGCGCGCTGGCACTGCTGCGTGGCCGGAACCACGTGCGGCCGGAAGACATTCAGCATCTGGCCCATCGGGTGTTGGGACATCGGTTAATTCTGGGCTTCGAAGCCAGCAGCGCAAAAATCACCCCGCAAGTCGCGGTCGACGCAATCCTGCAAGCGGTGCGGGTGCCCTGAGCACACATCATGGGCAAGCACCTCAATCGGGCCAAATTGTATTTCGGTACCGACACTCGTGGCCTTCTCGACGGAGGTCGTTACGCGTTGCTGCATACCCGCAGCCTGGAATTCGACGACCTGCGCCCCTATGTGGCCGGCGACGACATCCGCGACATCGACTGGAAAGCCTCCGCGCGCTCCGGGTCGGTACTGATCAAACGCTATGTCTCCGAAAGGCACCACAAGATCCTGCTGATCGCCGACACCGGCCGGAACATGACCGCGCTGGCACCCAGCGGCGAGGTCAAACGCGACGTCGCGCTGCACGTGATCGGCGCGATCGGGTTGATCACGCTGGGCCGTTCCGACGAGCTGGGCATCGTGTACGGGGATTCCCGCGGCAGCGCCAACATTCGGGCGCGCCGCGGCGAAACCCACATCGAGAGCCTGCTGCACCGCTTCTACACCCACACCTGCAGCCAGCCCGCCACCAGTGACATCGTTACCCAATTAACCTACGTGGCAACGGGTTATCGCCGCCGCATGCTGATCATCGTGATCTCTGATGAACCCGACGCTGATCGCCGGCTCGCCGTCGCGCTGCAACAGCTGTCCGGGCGTCACGACCTGATGTGGGCGATGGTCTCCGACATGCCCGCCGTGGGATCCGCCGAGGGCGAACGTGACGGTTACGACGTGGCTACCGGGGGTTATGTCCTCAACGGCGCCACTCTGGGGCCCCGCATCGTCGACGCCTATCGTCGCCGCGAAGCCGCTCGGGTCGCTGGACTGGACGAGTTCCTGACAACCCGGGGAGTGCAATTCACCCGCATCGGCGGCAGCGCCGAAATACGCGCCAAGATCGTCGCACTGACCGAGGCGTTCCAGCATGCCGGGTGACCTGCTGCGCTACCTCGGCGGGCCCACCGGGTACTCCGGCTGGTGGTGGCTTGTGGCCGGTGCGTGCGCCGGCGTCGTCATCTGCTACTACGCCGGGGTGTATGTGTGGACCCTGCCCGCCGCGCGGCTGCGTCGTGTCCCGGTCATCCGCAGCGTGCATTCCTATCTGCTGCGTCGGCGCTTCGCCCGAACGATCACCACTATCGGCGGCCAGTATGGAGCCGGTCAGCTGTCAGACGGTCAGGCCGCCGCAGCAATCAGCCGCGCGCTGCGCGGCTTCCTGTGCCTGTCCACCGGCGCAGGGGTGCAATACATGCACATCGACGACATCGCCAAGCATGGCCAACTGGCCTCGGCTACACCGGTATTCGCTGCCCTCAATGACGCCCGGTTCGCAACCGAAAGCATAGACATGCACGGCGTGATTCGTGCAGCGACGGAGGTGATCCGCACGTGGAGCTGAGATGGTGGGTCGTTTTTGTCGTCGGCGCCTGCACACTGGCCGCGGTGGTCGTCGCGGCACTGCTGGCGCCGATGGCCAAACTCACCAAGGTGCTACGGCCACTGGCCCACGTCGACCGGCTCACGGGGATGCCCGAATACGCTCGTGTGGCGCGCATTCAATTCTGGTCAATGCTGATCACGCTCGTACTGCTGCTTGCGGTGTTCGCCACAGCACTGGTGACCACCTCCCGACCGGTCGGGTTCTCCTCGGCCAGCCGCAATTTCGAGTCGGTGCACCCAGAAGACATCATGGTGTGCGTGGGCGAGCCGGTCACCGACCCCACCACCGCCGGACTCTTGGCATACTTCGCCCGGCAGGTCAAAACATACGACACCCAACGCATCGGTATGACCTCGCCGACGCTGCGTGTCGTGCCGTTGACCCGCGATTACGACTACGCTCGTGCCCAGTTCAGCCGCTACGCCGGCATGGCGGGCCTTCAGCACCAACTGGAGACCACCAAAGAGCTGCCCGGGCCCCAGGCCGAGGAACTACGCGCGGGTATCAACGGCTTCTCCCGAGAAGTCAGTTATGCCGACTATGCGCGCAGTGTGCAAGACGTCTTGGCCTTGTGTATGACCGGGTTTCCGTCTTTCGAGGACAAGAGCACCCGCCGGCGTTCGCTGATCTACTTGGGGTACAGCAGCTTCCGCGCGGCAGCGGAAACCCGTCCGGCGTTGTTTTCTGATCAGCAAGTGAAGGACATGGCCACCGCCGCGGGTGTGCAGATCAACGTCATCGCCCGCGCTGACGTGGTCAAGTCACCCGAGCAGTCCAATCAGGCGCT
Source organism: Mycobacterium pseudokansasii (assembly GCF_900566075.1). Taxonomy (NCBI): domain Bacteria; kingdom Bacillati; phylum Actinomycetota; class Actinomycetes; order Mycobacteriales; family Mycobacteriaceae; genus Mycobacterium; species Mycobacterium pseudokansasii. The sequence goes on from NZ_UPHU01000001.1 coordinate 4,228,395, forward strand.
GGCTGCGATTGCCAACGCCACCGGCGGCCGCTACAGCGTCTACAACCCGGCGGGCACGGCCGGTGCCAATCCCGCCGGTACCGACCCCACCCTGGCTGCATTGCTGGACAAGATCCGCGCCAATCCCCCCAATGTCGTGTTGCCAAGCGGCACAATCATCACCAATCGTTCGTGGGATTACCCTAACGTGCCGCTACTTTGCTCGCTGGCAGTAGCGGGACTGTTGTTCATCTCGTTGGCGGTGCTGCGGCGATGACATTTCAGCCGATCGTGTCCGCCGGCGTGCTGGTCGTCGTCGCCGTCGCGCTCATCACCATCCGCATGGCCGCCCTCTACCGGGTGCTGGTCCGGACCGGCACCGGCCGTTACCTGCGGGTGGTGCTGCGCTGGGGTGCGCTCACCGCAGCCGGGCTGCTGCTGGTCCTTGCCGCGGCCCGCCCCGGCCTTCCGCAGGGCGACCCGCATGGGCGAGCCGACACCACGCCAGCCAGTGGCTCCTCGGCCAATGCCAATGTGTTCTTCGTCGTCGACCGGTCAGTGGACGGACGCGTCGAGGACTACTCCGACGCCAAGTCACGCATGTCGGGCATCCGCAGCGACATCCTGGCGCTGATCGACCAATATCCGCGCGCCCGCTTCGAGGTCATCAGCTTTTCGGCCAAGGCCAGCCTGGACTGGCCGCTGTCCGACGATGTCTGGAGCCTCAAACCGTTCGTCAAAGGGCTGTCGACTTACACCGAGGTCCCCCAGGATGCGATGTTTCAGGTCAACGTGGCAGCCGCTGACGACCTGCTGCGGACCAAGCTGGCCGAAGCCGGCCAGCAATACCTCGACTCGAAAAACCTCGTGTTCTATTTCGGCGAGGGCGCCGGCGGCTCACGAGCTGCCCAAGGCGACTTTGATATACCGCACGCAACGATCGCCGGTGGCGCCGTGCTGGGCTATGGAACCGCTGCCGGCGGACCCATCCCGCAGGCCTACGTCAACGGCGACCGCGTCTACATGTGGGACAAGCAAACCGACCGGGCCGCGCACTCGGGCCTCAACGAAGGCGCTCTCAAAGCGGTCGCCGGTCAGCTGGGCATGCCGTATTTTCACCGAGACAACGGCCCCATCACCCCCGTCGTGCCCGCCGTCGACTTGACTGGCTTCCGATCAACCGACTCGCCAGTGATCGCGTCGGCCACGGTGGAGCGCACTGAATTGTATTGGTTGTTCACCGGTCTGGCCGTCGTACTGACGCTGGGGGAAATCTTTTTGACACTGCGCGAATTCCGCCGCAACCGCATACCGCACCGAGCGAGGCCCGATGCTGCAACGTGACCCCCGAACCGCCGTGCGTCGCACCTGGCAACGCGCGGCGTGGTGGTGGCAGTGCGGGCCGTCCCGGTTGCGGCTGCGCCGACGCCTGGTCGCCTACTCCTCACCGATCGCGCTGGTGGCGCTGCTGGCAATCGGAAAGGTCATCTCGACCATGCTGACCGGCGATGCGGCCGTATCGGATTTTGCTCGTCACGACATCGACGCGCTCCGCGCCGATGTCGCCACGCTGAGCACGCTGAATATCATCGAGCCCGGCCAAGCGGCGTATATCGCCGGTGATCTCGCCGTCCTCGAAGGCCGACTCGATGACGCCGAAAGATACTTCACCGATGTCTTCGACCGCAGCAGCAACGCCGGCTCCTGCCCGGCCCGCGTCAACTTGGAGCTGGTTCGCGAGACCCAAGGCGACCTGGCGGCTCGCAGTGCCGACATTTCCCGCGCCGAGCAACGCTACAACAGTGCACTGCAACTCATTTCCGGCGCACCGCCGCACTGCTTCCAAGACAACACCGACCCCAACCCCGACCGCCGTCGCATCCGTAACGACGCCGCGGCACGGCTGACCGACAAGATCAAAGCGCTGCACCTCCCGCCGAGTCCCCCGCCGCCTCCACCGCAAACCGCCAACCCCCAGCCACCGCCAACCTCACTGACATCCACGTCACTGCCGGCGCCACCGCCACCCGGTGCCACGTCGACGCCGACACCGCCGCCACCGCCGCCCGGGCCCGGCGGCAACGGGCCAGTTTTCGGTCCCGGCGGCGACGGATCAAACGGCGGTCCCGACGTCATCAATGACGTCAGCCCGGACCGCATCCCGGTGTCCGGCAACGGGTCTGCCCCATCGCACCGCCTCGGCACCGGAGCCGGCAACAATCCGCTCGATCGGCTTCAGAACGCTCTCGGCGCTGCCGACGCCACCGGCGCCAGCAGCGAAGACACCGCCGCTCACAGCTGAACGGCGGGAAAATGGCACCTATACACGCTTCGGGCAGCAGTTTCATTCCTTAGGGGGCGCCAAACGGCACCCTCAAAGGGCGATAGCTCAACCCACCCGCTCACGCCGAGTCACCCGCTGCGCCTTGCTTTGCCGTTCATCGATGAGCCGGCCCAGCTCTTGCAGCAACAGCGGCTTGTTCATGACCACGTGCTCGAGGTGTTCGCGGTCGATCTCGAGCGCGGTCATCTCCTCCAGTGCCACCGCACCGGCAGGGTTGGGTTGCCGGGTCAGCGCGGTTACCCCCAAGAACGCGCCCTCGTTGAGCGTGCCGATCGGGACAACCGAACCGTCCTCGGCCGTCGCGGTCAGGCGAACGCTGCCGGCGATGATGAAGGCCATCCCCTTGGGGACGACGCCCGCGTGCTGCACGATCTCGTCGGCGCCGTAGCGCACCACCCTCGCGTAGGGAACCAGTGACTGCTGCTCGGTCAGGCCCAGCCGCAACTCCGGGCCCACCACGGTGCGCAACGCGTCCCACACGCGTTCGGTCGTCGAGAATTCGTCGTCGGACTCGTCAAGGTGAAGGTCTTCTCGTCGGGCGGCGTACCAGACCCACGGCAAGAACGTCGCCTGTGCGGCACCGTCGTCGGCGGGTGATCTCAGCCGGACCGTGGTTCGGTACTCGCCGCCGCCCAGTGCGACGGTTTCCGGAATGGTTCCGGGCTTGAGTTGCGGTAGCCCACCGGCTATCCGGGTCAGCATCGCACACACCTGGTTCGGCGCGTCGGCGACGGCGAATTTCGTGGTGATCGTGCACTTGTGCGAGCCACCCGGGCGGGACAAGTTCGTGAACGACGTGGTTGCCAGCATCGAGTTCGGGGTGATCCGTAAGCCGGTTCCGGTCTCGATGTGGACCGCGCGCCAGTTCACCTCCACGACTCGGCCCCGCGCAGTGGGCGTGTCGAGCCAATCGTCGATCCGGAACGGCTGCTCGAACAGCATGAACAGTCCCGACACGATCTGGCCCACGGAGTTCTGCAGCATCAGGCCGATGACGACCGAGGTTACCCCCAGCGCGGTGAATATGCCCCCGACCCGGACTCCCCAGACGTAGGACAGGATCATCGCCAGGCCGACGCCGATCAGCGCAAACCGGGCCACATCGAGGAAGATGGTCGGCAGTCGCTTGCGCCAGCTGTCTTCGGGCGCTGATTGGAATACCGTGGCGTTGAGCGCCGACAACAGCATGACCAGCACCAAGAAGCCGAACAGGGTGGTCAGGATTCGCACCATGCCGTCTTCGGCCCGGATCTGGGACGCCTTCACCAGGAGCAGCAGCAGGGCACCGAGCGGCAGCAGATAGTTACGCAGCAGGTTCACCTGCCTGGCCAGGTGGCTCTTGCGGCGCACCAGTGTGTTGTGCAACTCCGTGAGGATGATCAGCCCGGCCGGCAATCCGATGGCGATGGCGACGGCCCAGTAGAACCACGGTGCACTGAAAACATTCATGATCGCTCCGACAATCGGTAGATCGGCTGGTCCACGCCGCCGACGGAGATGGTGCCCGCCGGGGTGAACTGTCGCACATCTCTCATCGCCTCGTACACCGGTGCGGTGACGTAGATGCCGGGTTGCGGTGAGCCGCTGTGTGTTTGGTAGGCCAGGCTCACCGCTGCGCCCCACATGTCGTAGACGACACTGGATCGGCCGACGAGCCCGCTGATGACGTTGCCGGTGTTGATGCCGGCCCGCAGCCGAAGTTCGTGGCCGGTTTGGCGGTTGAACCGGTCGACGATGCGCCGCATTTCCAGGGCGAAGTCGATGGTCCGAGCGACATTGTCCAGCCGCGGCGTGGTCACCCCGCAGCTGGCCAGGTAGCCGTTGTGCAATGTGCGAATCCGTTCGACCCCATGGGATTCCGCGGCCGAGTCGAACTGCCGGAACAAGTCGTCGACGATTCCGACCAGCTCGTTGCCCGACAGGTCCTTGGAAATCTCGTCCAGCCCCAGGACGTCGGCAAAGATCACGGTGACGTCTTGGTGCTCCTGGGCGATCGTCTGCTCCCCCTCGCGATAGCGCTGTACCACCGGCTCGGGCATCATCGACAGCAGCAGCCGGTCGTTTTCTCTGCGCTGCTCGTTGAGCAAGCCCTCCTTGATTTCCAGGTTTCGGCTCATCGCATTGAAAGCCGCTGTGAGATCACCGATTTCGTCACGAGTCGTGACCGGAATGGTGACGTCGTAGTCGCCGGCGCTGATCTTCTGGGTACCGGCTTCCAGCCGCCGGACCGGCCGCACCATCGCCTGGGCGATCAGCATCGAGGCGACACAGATACCGAGAATGATGGCCACGGTGACCAACACCAGCGCCTTGCTGAAGGCGGCAACCGCGGCGAATGCCTCGGAGTTGTCGCGTGTTGCCAGAATCGACCAGTGCAGGTCGGAATTGGGCACATCTAGCGGCGCGTAGGCCTCCAGCTCCTTGTTATCCGTGTAGTCGGTGGCGGTGATGGTTCCGGTCTGGCCGCGTTGGGCGGCACGCAAGCCCGCGCTTGCAACGGGTTGTAGCAGCGTCGTGCCACCGAGTTGGATCGCGCGGTTCACCACGTCGAGCGGAGTGCCTGCGGCCACCGATTGTCGCCGGTATTCATCGGGGTCCTGCACAAAGAGCCGCGAATCAGAACGCATGAGGCTGTCCGGGCCCGCGAGGTACGTCTCCGTGCCCCGGCCCATGCCCGCAGCCTGCCACTGCTGGTTGGCAGTCATGATCCGGTTGATCTTGGCGATCGGCAGCGGTAGCGCGATCACCCCTTCGGTTCTCCCGTCGGCCTGAACCGGTGCCACCAGCCACGCCGTCGGCACGTCCAGTTGCGGCTGATACGGCTTGAAGTCGGTGATCCAGGTGAAGTCAACGGCGTTGGCGCCCAGCGCTTTAAGGTAGGCATCACGCAGGTTGGATTCTCGGTAGGGCCCGGTCAGGATGTTGGTGCCCAGGTCGGGATCCTTGCTCAGGCTGTAGACGATATTGCCGCGGGTGTCCAGCAATACCGCATCGTCGTAATCGAAGCGGGTGACGATTTCGCGGAAGTAGCCGTTGAATCGCGCGTTGGCGGCCGACCATGCGCTGCCGTCGCCGGCGTCGTCGAACCGCATCGAGTCCTGATCCGACGTGAACGGCGCGGTGTAGTAGGCCTGCAGATACTTCTGGGCGGGCGAGGTCGGCAGCAGCGCGGTGATATCGAGCTTTTCGCCCGTCGTTCGCTCCACCGGTTTGATGAGCTGGTTGTTGTAGTAGTTGACAATGGCCTGCTGCTGGGCCGGGTTGATGGTCGCGTCGGCCAATTGGTCAAACCCGGTGGTGAACTGCGCGACCGCCTGCACCACCGTCAATCCCCGCGCATAGATGACCAACGAATTCGTCAGGTCGGCAAACAGCGTATCGATTGCCCGCTTCTGCGATTCGCGCAATTCGGTCAACCGCTCATAAGCTGCTGTCTGCAGTGAGGCACGGCCGGTTTGATACCCGACGATGACGACCGCGGCCACCGACACGATGCTCGACAGCAACAGCAGCACCATGAGCTTGGACTGGATGCTTGCCCGGAAACGCGGCCGGCGGCGCCCCCCACTCCTCAGGCTCTTGGGGATCCTGCGCTTGCGGACCGGGGCGGCGGATGCCTCCGGCACGGAATCTGTTGCCTCGCCCGATATCACCGGCTTCCTTCCTGTGACACACCGAATCACCTCGCACACTAGCGCCGACACGCGCGGGTAAACGGTGTTTGCCGACAATGTGATGACCAGGGCCAAGCGTTGTTAACGTCGGCACAATGACGGCGCGACGAGTCTGTGTGGTGGGCAGCCTGAACATGGATCTGACGTTCGCGGTCACCACGCTGCCGCACCCGGGCGAGACGGTGCTGGCGTCGGCACTGAACTGTGCGCCCGGGGGCAAGGGCGGCAATCAGGCGGTTGCCGCCGCACGCGCGGGTGCGCACGTCCAGTTCGTCGGCGCTGTGGGCGACGACGCGGCTGCCGACCAGCTGCGGGACCACCTGCTGGCCAACGGTGTCGGCATTGAAGGAATGGTGCGGGTGCCCGGCCCGAGCGGGACGGCGATCATTGTGGTCGACACCGGCGCCGAGAACATCATCGTGGTGGCTCCCGGCGCGAACGGGCAGCTGAAGCTGCCGCCCGCGGCGGTCGGCGACTGCGACGTGTTGCTGACCCAGTTGGAGATTCCGCCGCACGCGGCGGTGGCCGCGGCCCGGCAGGCCCGGTCGGCCGGGGCGGTCGTCATGGTCAATGCCTCCCCGGCCGCCCGGCTGCACAGCGCCGGACCCGACTTGGCGACGGTGGCCGACGTCGTGATCGCCAACGAGTCCGAAGCCCAGCAATGGCGTTGGCCGCCGGCCCACCTCGTGGTCACCCGCGGTGCGCGCGGCGCCCGCTACGTCGGCGTCGACGGCGAACTGGACGTGGCCGCCCCCGCAGTGACCGCGGTGGACACCACCGGAGCCGGTGACGTATTCGCCGGGGTCCTGGCTGCCCATTGGCCACCGGACCCGGCTTCGCCGGCCCAACGACTGCGCGCGTTGCGACGGGCCTGCGCGGCAGGGGCACTGGCGACCACGGTGGCGGGCGCCGGAGATTGTGCGCCGCCCGCCGATGCGATCGAGGCGGCGCTGATCCGCTAGGGCTCGCCGGGCACGTCGTGGGCGATCGCCAGACCGTCGGCGGCCTCGAGTTCATCGGAGGACTGCGTCAGCAGCACACGGCTGCGGCTCGGCGACAACAGCACCGACTGGTAGTAGTACGGCATGGCCGTCGCGAAGATGAGCCGGTTGATCCGCAGCAGCGCGGCGCCTATCGCGGTCTCGAGAAGCTGCGCATTGCGGGGACCGGCGATCTCGGCGGTGATCTCATGCTGCACCCGGTCCACGACCGCCCCGGTTCGTTTCACCAGTTCGTACAGCGGCGCCTTGCGCAGCGCGGATGCGGTCAGCGTGCCGGCCAGTGCGGCCGGCAACCAGACATCGCTGACGATCAGCGGCTCGCCGGTGCGGCGTTGCCGCCGTACCCGCACCACGTGCAGCAGCTCGCCGGTCGTCTGCAGCACTTGGGCCACCGCCCGCGGCGGGCGCCGCACGCCGAGTTCGATGATCTCGGCTTCGGTTTCGAACTGGGTCTGCCGCAACCCCTCCAGATACGAGCGGCCCGGCGCTGACCGGTCCGCTGGAACCTCTTCGCGCACAAAGGAACCCACACCGTGCCTGCGCTGGATATAGCCCTGCTCGGCCAAGTCGGCCAGGGCGCGCCGCACGGTGATCCGGGAAACTGCGAATTGCTCACACAACGCCTGTTCGGTGGGTAGCGCATCCCCGGGGGCGAGCACGCCACGCTCGATCTCGTCGTGCAGCACCAGGAAGAGCTGCCGGTGCAGCGGTACGCCGGCGCTGGCCGACACGGGTGCGGTTTTGCCGCTCGCCTGCTGCACGGTGTCCATGCTTTCACATCTCTGCGGTTGCCCCCCGACCCAGGTTGTTATATGTATATAACAACCTGCCACAGAGAGGACCGACAGCCATGCCAACGACACCGGCCCGCCGCCGACTGCGAGCCCTCCTGGACACCCACGAACTCGTGGTCGCCCCAGGGGTTTTCGATGGGATTTCGGCGCACTTGACCAAACGCACCGGTCACGTCGCGGCGTATCTGACCGGATCCGGGGTAGCCGCCTCCGGTTTCGGCCTACCCGACATCGGCCTGGTCACCGCGTCGGAAATGGCCGAGCGGGCGCGGATGGTCGCCGGCGTCCTGGGCGACATCCCGCTCATCGCCGACGCCGACACCGGCTACGGCGCCCCCAAGAACGTGGTGCGTACCGTCCGCTCCTACGACAACGCCGGTGTGGCCGCGATCCAGTTGGAAGACCAGGCATTTCCCAAGCGATGCGGCCATCTGCCGGACAAACGGGTCGTGGACGCCGCGGTGTTCGAGCAGACGCTGGCGGCCGCGCTCGACACCCGCTCCGACGACGGCCTGCTGATCGTGGCGCGCACCGACGCGCGGGCCCCGCTGGGCCTGGATGCCGCCATCGAACGTGCCAACCGCTACGCCGCCGCAGGCGCCGACATCGTCTTCGTCGAAGCTCCACAGGACATCGGTGAAATCGAGCGTATCGCCCTCGAAGTCGAGGCCCCGCTATTGATCAATCTGGTCATCGGCGGCCTGACTCCGCAGGTGCCGATGACGCGGTTGCAGGAATTGGGTTACGCCGTGGCCATACATCCGGGTCAGCTGGTGCGACGCGGGACGGCCGCCATGCTGGCGGCCCTGTGCGAACTCAACCGGACCGACCCCACGGCCCACCGGACCGGCACCCCCGCCGAATTCTTCAACCTGGTCGGTCTGGCGGAGTGGTCGGAAATCGAAGCCAGGTACGCGCCCGCCGAGGCCAGCGCATGGGCATGACCATCATCGAGAAGATCTTCGCCCGCAAGACCGGTCAAAGCACGGTGTCGCCCGGCGACACCGTCGTCGTCGATGTCGACATGACCGTGTTGATCGATCTCCAGTTCGCGCGAGAATGGGTACAGCCCAACCGGATTCATGACCCCGAGAAACTAGCGGTGGTGATGGACCACGCCGTACCGGCACCGACGGTCCGAGACGCCGCCGGCGGTCAACAAGCCCGGAAGTTCGTCGCCGACTTCGGTATCCGGCGCTTCTATGACGTCGGCAGGCATGGCATCAGCCATCAGGTTATCGCCGAGAACGGACTGGCCCGACCGGGAGAAGTACTGGCGTGTAGCGATTCCCACACCTGCGCCGCCGGAGCCTACAGCACCGCGGCCCGCGGCCTGGGGACCGACGAGGTGTACTCGATCATGTGCACCGGCCAGACCTGGTACCAGATCGCACCGACCATCCGCTACGAGTTCTACGGCGTCAAACCGGACACCGTCAGCGGCAAGGACATCTTCCTGCACATCGCCAACCGCTACGGTGATGCCGTCAACCGGAATCTGGAATACGGCGGCAGCGGCCTGGCCAGTATCCCGATACACGATCGGCGCACGATCGCCACCCAAGGGGCCGAGTTATCCGCTGATTTTGCCATTTTCGAAGCCGACGACGTGTTGACCGGCCACCTGACCGCGCGCGGCATCGGTGGATACCGTGCTGCGGCACCGGATCACGACGCCGGGTACCACGACATCCGGCCCGTCGAGCTGGCCACGCTCGAACCGTATGTGGCTCTTCCGGGTACCGTCAGCCGCAATGGGCTGCCCGTTTCGCAATTAGGCAAACAGGAGGTCGACCAGGCGTTCATCGGATCCTGCGCCAACGGCCAGCTCGAAGACCTCGAAATGGCCGCACGGGTGCTGCGCGGCCGGAGCATCGCACCGGGCGTGCGGCTGCTGGTCACACCCGCGTCCCAAGCGGTGTACCGGAAGGCCATGCGGCTGGGCTACTTACAGGACATCGCCGACGCCGGCGCCGTCGTCACCAATTCCACCTGCGGCGCCTGCTTCGGCTACCACATGGGACTGGTCGGTCCCGGCGAAGTATGCATCACCTCGAGCACCCGCAACTTCACCGGGCGGATGGGCAGCACCGAGGCGCGCATCTTCATGGCCTCACCGGCGACCGTCGCCGCTTCGGCAGTCACCGGTTACATCACCGACCCGAGGAGTTTGGGAGCATGACACTCACTTTCAGCGGCAGGGTGTGGCTTTTCGGCGACGACCTCAACACCGACGCCATGTACCCCGCTTTTGCCATGAAGATGGATCGGCCCGAGGCGGCTCGGCATGTCTTCTATCAGCTCCGTCCCGGGTGGACCGACGAGGTGTCGCCGGGCGATATCCTGGTGGCCGGCAAGAACTTCGGCGTCGGATCGTCGCGCCCGGTCGCGGCGCTGTTCGTCGAGCTTGGCATCGCTGGGCTGGTCGCCGAGGAATTCAACTCCCTGTTCTTCCGCAATGCGGTCAATGCCGGACTGCCCGCGATGACCGTGCCCCATGCCACCACCATCTTTGCCGAAGGCGATCAGGCAACGTTTGATCTCGCCGAGGGCAGCTGGCGCAACGACACCACCGGCGCCTGCGGAACGGCGCCCACCCTGCCGGCGTTGATCCTCGACATCATCGACAGCGGCGGTGTCCTACCACGGTTGGCCGCACAGGGTTATCTGCTGCTTTGCCATAAGGTTTAACGCGTCAAACCGGTTCGTCGTCGCTGTCGCGTAGGAATCTTCCGGGGTGGTGGTAGGGGTTGGTCCGGGGTTGTCCGCGATCTAGATGGGCCGGGGGTATCCATTCGGTGTCGCCGTGGGCGTTTTTGCGGGTGATCCAGCCTTTTTCGACGAGTCGGTTGTCGACTCCGCAGGCCAGGGTCAGCTGATCGATGTCGGTGCGGCGGGTCGTGGCCCAGCCTTGGACGTGGTGGACTTGGCTGTGATAGGCAGGCGCATCACAGCCCGGTTTCGTGCATCCACGATCCCTGGCGTACAACATGATTCGCTGCCCCGGGGAAGCCAGCCGTTTGGTGTGATACAGCGCCAGGGCCTTGCCGCGATCAAAAATGGCCAAATAGTGGTGCGCGTGGCTGGCCAGGCGAATCACATCGCTGATCGGCAACAGCGTGCCGCCGCCGGTCAGGCCCTTCCCGGCGGCGGCCTCGAGGTCTTGGAGGGTGGTGGTCACCACGATCGACACCGGAAGCCCGTTGTGTTGGCCCAACTCCCCCGACGCCAACAGCGCACGCAGTCCGGCGAGGAAGCCGTCATGGTTGCGTTGCGCTTGACTGCGCGTGTCACGGCGCACCGCATCCTCGTCGGGTGTTTCGTCAATGACGGGGGTCTGGTCGTCGGGGTTGCAGGCACCGGGGGCGGCCAGCTTGGCCAACACGGCCTCCACGGCCGCGCGCAACTCCGGGGTCAGCATGCCGCTGATGCGCGACATCCCGTCGAATTCCTGCTTGCCCAGCATGATCCCGCGCTTGCGGGCCCGCTCCTGGTCGCGAAATTCCCCGTCGGGGTTGAGCCAGTCCATGATCCGCTGGGCGTATGTGGCCAACTCGTCGGGGCGATACTGGCAGGCTTTGCGGGCCAGGTCGGCTTCGGCGGCTTCCCGGGTACCCAGGTCTACCTCGGCGGGCAGGTGGGCGAAGAAGCTGCGGATCACCCGCACATGCCCGTCACCGACGAGCCCGTCGCGTTGAGCGGCCGCGGTCGCGGTCAACTGCGGCGCCAACGGCTCACCGGTCAGCGCCCGCCGTTGACCAAGATCAGCTGCTTCGTCGATGCGCCGGCCCGCCTCGGCCTTGGTGATGCGCAGCCGGTCGGCCAGCGCCGAACGCAGTTTGGTGCCCAGTTCTTCCTCGCCGGCCTGCGCGCCGAGCTGATTGATCAGCGCGTGTTGGGGTGTCCGCAGCCGTCGTGCCACGCGCTCCAGGCGCTCCAAGGCCCGCAACCGTTCCGGGGTGGTGAGCACGTCAAAAGACAACTCGCACAAACGATCCAGATCTGAATCCAGCGCGTTGAAGACCTCGACAATGTCTTCACGACTGCTCGAACCCATGCCTGACATGTTACGAAGAGCTACCGACAAGAATCGTCGCGTTGTGACCACTGAAACCACAGTGACACAAGGGATTACCGGGATCTAATTCAATCAAAAGATGTTTCGGTATGTGTGGTGATTCATGGTTACGGAGAAAGGGCCGTGTGGGCGGGCAAGGCACGGGTCGTAGTTATACCCGACCCGGTTGACCCTGGATTCGGTTGCGGCGCGGGCCTCCTCGATCGTGTCTGGACACAGGCCGACCAGGAAATTCCGGTGTCAGCGCGATGCAGTCTGCGCCGAAACGCCCAGCTATGTGTACTACGTCGATCTGACGCTTGCCGCGGGCGAACAATCGGCTGCAGCCGTGCGCCCGTCCTTGAGTTCTGAAAAATCAGGCCACACAGGCACTCTGGAGCCGTCCCGCCGGCTACCAGACTTTCCTGCCACAGATCCCACGCAACGACTCACCCTATTGCCGAATGAGTCGTGTTCAGTCGTGCGGTACTTCCTGCTCGATCTGGTCGAGCCAGGTTCGCGCCGGCATGTCCGACGGGGCGCGCCAATCCCCGCGCGGGGACAACGCTCCCCCGTGCGACACCTTGGGCCCGTTGGGCAATGCCGAACGTTTGAACTGGCTGAAGGAATAAAACCGCTCGACGAAAACCTGTAGCCAGTGCCGGATCTCGGACAGCGAGTAGGACGGCCGCTTGTCGTGCGGGAAGCCGGGCGGCCAACTGCCGCGCTCGGAGTCACGCCACGCATGCCAGGCCAGGAACGCGATCTTCGACGGCCGGAACCCGAAGCGCAGCACGTGGAATAACGAGAAATCCTGCAACGCAAAAGGTCCAACCTTTGCCTCGCTGCTCTGCAGCTCCTCCTCTTCGCCGGAAGGCACCAGTTCGGGAGTGATCTGGGTGTCGAGCACCGACTGCAGCACCTCGCACACCTGCTCGTCGAATTCGCCCGACGAGATGACCCAGCGGATCAGGTGCTGGATCAGCGTCTTGGGCACCCCGGCATTGACGTTGTAGTGCGACATCTGGTCGCCGACACCGTATGTCGACCAGCCCAGGCCCAGCTCGGACAGGTCCCCGGTGCCCAGCACGATTCCGCCGCGCTGGTTGGCAATGCGGAACAGGTAATCGGTGCGCAGGCCGGCCTGCACGTTCTCGAAGGTGACGTCGTAGAGCTTTTCACCGCGCGCGAACGGATGACCCATCTCGTTGAGCATCAGCGCAGCGGTGTCACGGATGTCGATTTCCTCGAACGTGGCCCCCAGCGCCCGCGCCAGCTTGACCGCGTTGCTCTTGGTGCGCTCACCGGTGGCGAAGCCGGGCAGGGTGAACGCCAGAATGTCACTGCGCGGGCGTTCCTCGCGATCCATGGCACGGGCGGCGACGATCAGGGCGTGCGTGGAATCCAGCCCCCCGGAGACGCCGATCACCACCTTCGGGTAGTTCAGCGCCCGCAGCCGCTGCTCGAGACCGGACACCTGGATGTTGTAGGCCTCGTAGCAATCCTGTTGCAGCCGTTGCGGATCGGCCGGCACGAACGGGAACCGCTCCACGGTCCGCCGCAACCCGATGTCGCCGGTGGGCGGATCGACCCGGAACTCGATGCGCCGCAACGACTCCACTGCCACCCGGTGGTGACGCCGGTTGTCGTCGAAAGTGCCCATCCGCAATCGCTCCGATCGGAGCAGTTCGGTGTCGACGTCGGCCACCGAACGGCGCTCGCCCTTCGGGAAACGCTCGGATTGCGCCAGCAGCACCCCGTTCTCCCAGATCATCGTCTGGCCGTCCCACGCCAGGTCCGTCGTCGACTCCCCTTCTCCGGCGGCAGCGTAGACGTAGGCGGCCAGGCAGCGCGCCGACGCCGAGCGGGCCAGCAAGCAGCGGTCCTCGGCGCGCCCGATCGTGATCGGGCTGCCGGACAGGTTGGCCAACACGGTCGCTCCCGCCAGAGCCGCCTCGGCGCTGGGCGGTACCGGGACGAACATGTCCTCACAGATCTCCACATGCAGGACGAAGCCGGGCAGGTCCGACGCGGTGAAAAGCAGATCGGGGCCAAACGGCACGTCCGATCCGCAGATCCGCAGGCTGCCACGCTCGTCGTCGCCGGCCGCGACCTGCCGGCTCTCGTAGAACTCCCGATAGGTGGGCAGATAGGACTTCGGAACCACACCCAGCACGGCGCCGCGATGCACGACGACCGCGGTGTTGTAGATGCGGTGCCGATACCGCAGCGGCGCACCCACCACTAGGACCGGCAGCAGGTCGGCGGACTGCGCCACCACGTCCAGCAGCGCGTCCTCGACCGCGTCGAGCAGGGCGTCCTGCAGCAGGATGTCCTCGATCGAATAGCCGGACAACGTCAGCTCGGGGAACACCGCCAGGGCGACGCCGTCGTCGTGACACTGGCGCGCCAGGCCCAGTACCGAGGCGGCATTGGCCGCGGGATCGCCGATCGTGGTGTGGTGCGTGCACGCGGCGACGCGCACGAACCCGTGCCGGTATGCGGAATAGAAGCTCATTGCCCTCCATTGTCGCGGTATCGCCATCTGGATCGGGTGACGGGGTAGCCGGCGATGCCTAGGCTCGGCTACGTGCAAACCCCCGAACTCGTCGCGCTGCTGGCCGGCCGCCGGGTCGCGGTGCTCACGGGCGCGGGGATTTCCACCGACTCGGGCATACCCGATTACCGGGGACCCGACTCACCGCCGAGCAATCCCATGACCATCGGCCAGTTCACCTCGGATCCGGCGTTTCGCCGGCGATACTGGGCCCGCAACCACGTCGGCTGGCGGCACATGGACGACACCGCACCCAACCCCGGCCACCGGGCACTGGCCACGTTGGAGCGGACCGGGGTGGTGACGGGCGTGATCACCCAGAACGTCGATCTGCTGCATGCCAAGGCCGGCAGCCGCAACGTGGTCAACCTGCACGGCACCTATGCACAGGTGGTCTGCCTGAGTTGCGGTTACACCATCAGCCGGGCCGCGCTGGCCGAGCAGCTGGAGGCGCTCAACCCCGGGTTCATCGAGCGCGCCGCGGCGGTCGGCGGACTAGCGGTGGCTCCCGACGCGGACGCCGTCATCGCCTCGGCCGCCGACACCGATTCCTTCCGCTATCTCGATTGCCCGGGCTGTGCCGGCATGCTCAAGCCCGACATCGTCTACTTCGGCGAAAACGTGCCTAAAGACCTTGTAGCCCAAGCTTATTCGCTGGTTAATCAGGCCGAGGCGCTGCTCGTCGCCGGCTCGTCGCTGACGGTGTACTCCGGCTACCGATTCGTGCGCCGCGCCGCCGCCCTCGCGATCCCCATCGCCATCGTCAACCGGGGACCTACCCGCGGCGACGGCTTGGCCGCAGTCAAGGTCGACGGCGGCTGCTCGGAGACGCTGACCCTGTTGGCCGCTGAGCTGGCCAGCGCCGCGGCCCATTAGAGCCGCCCATCAGAAGGTGCAGGACATGGTGCGGATAGCATGCACGAAGTTGCCCGGCACGTAGGCCGGATCGCCCGCCTGGATGTCGGGCAATTGCCGCAACAGCTCACCGAAAATGGCGCGCAGCTGCGCTCGGGCCACATGGGCGCCCAGGCAAAAGTGCACACCGCCACCCCCGAAGCCCACGTGCGGGTTGGGACTGCGGCTCAGCTCGAAGCGCTCTGGATACTCGAACGCGTCCTGGTCCCGGTTGCCCGACGCATAGAACATCACCACCTTCTCGCCCGCGGCGATGGTCTGGCCGGCCAGCTCGAAATCTTTTGCGGCCGTGCGACGAAACGTCATCACCGGGGTGGCCCACCGGATGAACTCCTCGACCGCCGTGCCGATCCGATTGTCAAAATCCATTACTAGCCATGCCTTTTGGGCAGGAAAGTCGGTGAGCGCGCGCAGCGTGTGGCTGGTGGCTTGGCGAGTGGTGTCATTGCCGGCCACCGCAAGCAACACGAAGAACGCCGCCACATCGGCATCGGAGAGCCGGTCGCCGTCCACTTCGGCGTTCACCAGGCCGCTGAACAGGTCATCGCCGGGGTGGTCGCGCCGCTCGGCAGCCAGCTCGGCGGCAAGCTGATGCAGATAGGCCTGGTTCTCGAACAGCACTTGCAGCGGGTTGCGCCCGTCGAGGTAGACCGAGTCGGCCCAGGAGACCAAGGCGTCGGCGGCATGCGCCACCCGCTCACGTTCCGATTCGGGAATCCCGACCATGTCCGACAAGGTGCGCATGGGCAGTTCCTTGGCGCAGTGCTCGACGAAATCGACACCGCTGCCGGCCGACCGCAGCTCTTCGACGATGGCCTTGGCGTTGGTCTTGATCGAGTCCTCGATGCGGCGCACCTGCCGCGGCGTGAACGCCGCGCTGACCAGCTTGCGCAGCTTGGTGTGTCGCGGCGGGTCCATCGCCAGGAACGACTGCGATCCTTCCAGCAGTTCGACGGGCACGTTTTCGAAGAGCACGCCCTTGCCTGACAGGAACACCTCGTTGGCACGACTGACCGTGACGATGTCGGAGCGCCGGGTGACCGCCCAGAAACCAGGGTCGTCGGGATCCTGGAGCAAGGCGTCGTCGACCGGTCGGTGCCAGCTCACCGGACGCTCGGACCGCAGCACCGCGAACGAGCGTTCCCGCTCGGCCGCGGTCAAGGCCCAGAACTTACGCGAGGACAGATCGATTGGGTCGTAGGCACGGATACCGGCAGCCACGCCCCCGACCATAGGATTAGACATAGTGTCTAGTCAAGATGTCGAATTCACGGTTATGCTCGCCCGAAGCCGAAGGGAGGCGCAGAACGAGACATGCCATCGGTTACTCGCAACACCCAGGCCACCCGCCGGCAGCGACGAGAGCAGATGGAACGCCGGCTGTTGGACGCCACCGAACAGCTGATGACCGAGGGCGCGAGCTTCACCGAGCTCAGCGTGGATCGGCTGGCGACCGCGGCCGGCATCTCCCGCGCCAGCTTCTACATCTATTTCGACGACAAAGGCCACCTGCTTCGCCGGTTGGCCGGCCAGGTTTTCGACGACCTGGCGCACCGTGCCGCACAGTGGTGGGAGGTGGCCTGGCGACACAATTCCGAGGATGTCCGCGCCGCCATGGCGGGCATCATCTCCAGCTTTCGCCGTCATCAACCACTGCTTGTCGCGCTCAGCGAGATGGCCGGCTACGACCCGATGGCGGCACACACCTATCGGGATCTGCTGACCGCCATCTCCGAGCGCCTGGCCCGTGTCATCGAGGACGGCCAGGCCGACGGCTCCATCCGTGCCGAACTGCCCGCGGCCACCACCGCCGATGCGCTGACCTGGATGGTCGAGCGGGTCTGTCAGCAGAGCCTGCCGGGCAAACCACCGGAGTTCGACACCGAGCTGGCCACCACGCTGACCGAAATAGTCTGGGGCGCACTGTATCTCAAAACCGCGTCGGCTACCTGAGGTTACTCGGGCACCAGGTCGTCGGCATGCACCGCGGGCCGGCGCAATTCACCGGGCAACTCCGAGGTGGACCGGCCCATCATCGCGGCCAGCTCGGCCGCGTCGTAGGCGACCACACCGCGGGCCACCGTGGTCGCGTCGGGTCCACGGAGTTCGACGACGTCACCGGCGAAAAACTTGCCCGACACCGCGGTGATGCCGGCCGGCAGCAGCGACCGCCGTTGCCGCACGACGGCATGCACGGCACCCGCGTCGAGCGTCAGCCAACCCGCGGCCTCGGCGGCATACCGTACCCAGAACCGCCGCGCCGACATGCGCCCGGGCCGCGGTGCGAAGACCGTACCCACCGACGCATCGGTGAGCGCCGTCGCCGCGTCTGCCGCGGGAGCCAGCAGCACCGGCACCCCCGCGTCCGCGGCCAGCAACGCCGACGACACCTTGGACGCCATTCCGCCGGTACCCAGATGACTGCTGCGCCCGGCGACAACGCCGTCGAGATCCGCGAGGCCGGCCACTTCGGGGATAAACCGGGCCCCCCGGTGTTTTCGGGGATCGGTGTCGTAAAGCCCGTCGATGTCGGAGAGCAGCACCAGCGCCTCCGCGCCCACCAGGTGAGCCACCAGCGCCGACAGTCGATCGTTGTCGCCGAAGCGGATCTCGTTGGTGGCCACCGTGTCGTTCTCGTTGACGATCGCCACCGCGTGCAGCGCCCGCAGCCGGTCCAGAGTGCGCTGGGCGTTGGTGTGCTGGACCCGCATCGAGATGTCGTGGGCGGTCAACAGCACCTGGCCCACCGTGCGGCCGTACCGGGCGAACGCGGTGCTCCACGAGTTCACCAGCGCCACCTGCCCAACGCTGGCGGCGGCCTGTTTGGTCGCCAAATCCCTTGGGCGGCAGGATAATCCGAGTGGCTCGAGGCCCGCGGCGATCGCGCCCGAAGACACGATGACGACGTCAGTGCCCGCCTTCATCCGCGCCTCGATTGCATCGGCGAGCTCGGCCAGCCGGCCGGCGTCGAACATCCCCGACGGCGTGGTCAGCGCTGTCGTCCCCACCTTGACGACGAGGCTGCGTGCGGTCCGGATGACTTCCCGGTGCGGACTGACCATCAGCTTTCACCGCGTTCACGTCGCTGCCGGCGGGCCGCCTTGCGTTCGGCGGCGCCGACCCGGTCGCTGCGCTCCAGGCGCGCATCGGTGCCCCGGCCCGACATCGCGACGTGACCGCCCGCGGGAGTTTGCGGCTCCCAGTCGAAAGTCATGTCACCGATCGTCACCGCGCACCCAGGCTGGGCGCACAGCCGCAGCAACTCGTCCTCGACACCCAGGCGCGCCAAGCGGTCCGCGAGATAGCCGACCGCCTCGTCGTTGTCGAAGTCGGTCTGGCCGATCCAGCGCTCGGGCCGGGCACCGGTCACCACGAAGCCGCCGTGGCCGTCGGGCTGCACGTCGAAACCACTGTCGTCGATGGGCACCGGGCGAATCACCGGCCGTCGCGGCACCACCTGAGGCCATGCGGCGTGGTATCGCGCCACCATGTGCCACAGCCCGAAGATCAACGGCTGCAGGTTCTCCCGGGTGACTGTGGACACCAGGAACACCGGCCAGCCGCGTTGGGCGATCTCGTCGCGAACGAACTCGGCGAGCTCACGGGCCTCGGGGACGTCGATCTTGTTGAGCACCACCGCCCGGGGCCGCTCGGTGAGATCGTCCAGCACCGCATCGCCTCGCAGCGTCGGTGTGTAGGCCGCGAGTTCGGCCTCCAGCGCGTCGATGTCGGAGATCGGGTCGCGGCCCGGCTCGTTGGTCGCGCAGTCCACGACATGCACCAGCACCGCGCAGCGCTCGATGTGCCGCAGAAAGTCCAGGCCCAGGCCGCGGCCCTGGGCAGCGCCCGGGATCAAGCCGGGCACGTCGGCGACGGTGTATGCGTGTTCGCCCGCCGAGACCACCCCGAGGTTGGGCACCAGGGTGGTAAACGGGTAGTCGGCGATCTTGGGTTTGGCCGCCGAAATGACCGACACCAGCGACGACTTCCCGGCCGACGGGAATCCGATGAGCCCGACGTCGGCAACGGTCTTGAGTTCCAGGGTGAGATCCCGCGATTGTCCGGGTTCGCCGAGCAAGGCGAACCCCGGGGCTTTGCGGGCACGCGAGGCCAGCGCGGCGTTGCCCAACCCGCCGCGGCCACCGGCGGCGGCCGCAAAGCGGGTGCCGGCGCCGACCAGATCGGCCAGCAACCGTCCGTTTTCGTCCAGCACCACGGTGCCGTCGGGCACCTTGACCTCCAGGTCGGTGCCCGCGGCGCCGTCGCGGTTGCTGCCCATCCCGGGTTTGCCCGACGGCGCGGTGATGTGGGGATGGAAATGGAAGTCGAGCAGGGTGTGCACCTGCGGATCTACTACGAAGACGATGCTGCCGCCGCGACCGCCGTTGCCGCCGTCGGGACCGCCCAGCGGCTTGAATTTCTCCCGATGAACCGAGGCGCAGCCGTTACCACCCGAACCCGCCCGCACGTGCACGACGACTCGATCGACGAACCGAGGCATCGGCTACCAATCCTTCGAATGTAACGCCGCCGCGGAAAAAAGCCCGTCGGACCGCCTCTGCGTTACGCGCGCGAAGGGCTTAGGACTGCGGCACGATGTTGACGGTCTTGCGCCCACGCTTGATGCCGAACTCGACCGCCCCGCCCGCCTTGGCGAACAGCGTGTCATCCCCGCCGCGACCGACGTTGACGCCGGGATGAAATTTGGTGCCACGCTGACGAACGAGGATCTCACCGGCCTGGACGACCTGGCCGCCGAACCGCTTGACACCCAACCGCTGCGCGGCCGAGTCCCGACCGTTGCGCGAGCTGGAAGCGCCCTTCTTGTGTGCCATTCTTGTCGCCTCCGCTACTTGATGCCGGTGACTTTCAGGACCGTCAGCTGCTGACGGTGGCCCTGCCGCTTGTGGTAGCCGGTCTTGTTCTTGAACTTGTGGATCCGGATCTTGGGACCCTTGACGTGCTCGAGGACCTCGCCCGTCACCGCGACCTTGGCCAGGGCCTTGGCATCGGTGGTGACGGTGGCACCGTCGACGACCAAGGCGACCGGCAGCGACACCTTGGCGCCGGGGTCGGATTCGAGCTTTTCGACCTTGACCACGTCTCCGACGGCAACCTTGTATTGCTTGCCGCCGGTCTTGACGATTGCGTAGGTCGCCATCGTGGGTGCACCTCTGCTCGTTGTCGTGCTTACTCTTGCGGGCACGCGTCAGCGGTGGCTTACGCGTGCGGGTCTGGTTCGCGATTCGGCACACAGCGCCACCGCAGGCGCGACTGGACCGGATCGCCGTCGTAGGCTGGCAGCCTGCCGACAACTGACCCAGGTTACGTGACCAGCGGCTACAGGGTCAAACCGGCGCAGCGGTTGTGGTGTTTAGTCCACATGGATCGGCGGACCTGCGGGCCTGCCCGCCGCCCGTCGCCGGCGCGGCCGTTCCGGCAACGAGGCCACCCCGACGGGGCCATGCGGGCCGTCGGCGCTGTCCCCGGGTTCGGAATCGATGTCCTCATCGTCGGTGTCGGAATCGTCGACGTCGAGATCGTCATCCAGGTCGTCGTCATCGAGCTCGTCGTCATCGAGTTCCTCGTCGTCGAGTTCCTCGTCGTCGAGTTCTTCGTCCTCGTCGGTGTCCTCGTCGGTGTCCTCGTCGGCATCTTCGTCGGTGTCCTCGAAGTCTTCGATGTCGTCGGAGTCGCCGTTGTCTTCCAGGTCAGCTATGTCGCCGGACACCCCTCCCGCGGTCTCTTCGACGACCGCAGCCGCGAGTTCCTCGCCGGACTCCTCGGGTTCGCCGTCCCCGCGATCCGGTCCCAGAGACGAGCCGGCGGCCATCGCTTTGAACATCGGATGCTCGCCGGGGGCGTGAGCGGGGACCTTGGCCACGATCCCTTTCTCACCGGGCTCTTCGGCGCGGCTCTTCTTCGAGCGCCTATTCCGCCGGCCTCCGGCCTCCGACTTTCGCCCGGTCGCCGGCGCCGCATCCACCGGATCGGCATGCAGCAGGATCCCGCGACCACTGCACTGGGGACACGACGACGAGAAGGCCTCGATCAGGCCGGTCCCCAAGCGTTTGCGGGTCAGCTGGACCAAGCCCAGCGAGGTCACCTCGGACACCTGGTGACGGGTGCGGTCGCGGGCCAGCGCCTCGGTCAGCCGGCGTAGCACCAGGTCGCGGTTGGATTCCAGCACCATGTCGATGAAGTCGATGACCACAATGCCGCCGATGTCACGCAGCCGCAGCTGACGCACGATTTCCTCGGCCGCCTCCAGGTTGTTCTTGGTGACGGTCTGCTCGAGATTGCCCCCGGAGCCGGTGAATTTGCCGGTGTTGACGTCGATCACCGTCATGGCCTCGGTCCGGTCGATCACCAATGTCCCGCCCGAGGGCAGCCACACCTTGCGGTCCATCGCCTTGGTCAGCTGCTCGTCGATACGATGCACCGCAAAGACATCGGGGCGGGTCTGACCCTCAGCAAGCTCGGCCGACTCGTACTTGGTCAATTTCGAAACCAGGTCGGGCGCAACGGAATTCACGTAGTCGTTGATCGTGGTCCAGGCCTCGTCGCCGGAAACGATGAGCCCAGCGAAGTCCTCGTTGAACAAGTCGCGGATGACCTTGACCAGCACATCCGGTTCTTCGTAGAGCGCCACCGCAGCGCCGGCCGCCTTTTGCTTGACCTCGGCGGCCTTGGCTTCGATCTGCTGCCAGCGCTCCTGCAGCCGGGCGACGTCGGCACGGATGTCGCCCTCTTTGACCCCCTCGGACGCGGTGCGGATGATCACTCCCGCGTCGGACGGCACCACCTCGCGCAAGATCTCCTTGAGCCGCTGGCGTTCGGTGTCGGGCAACTTGCGGCTGATCCCGGTCGACGACGCGCCCGGCACGTAGACCAGATAGCGGCCGGCCAGCGACACCTGCGTGGTCAGCCGTGCGCCCTTGTGGCCTACCGGGTCCTTGCTGACCTGGACGACGACGTAGTCGCCGGGTTTGAGGGCCTGTTCGATCTTGCGGTCGGCCCCGCCCAGTCCGGCTGCGTCCCAGTTGACTTCACCGGCGTAGAGCACACCGTTGCGGCCGCGACCGATGTCGACGAAGGCCGCCTCCATCGACGGCAACACGTTCTGCACGATGCCCAGGTAGATGTTGCCCACCAGGGAAGCCGAAGCCGCGGACGTCACGAAGTGCTCGACGACGATGCCGTCTTCGAGCACCGCGATTTGGGTGTAGCGCGTGCCTGGGTGCGGCGGCTCGGTGCGGACCCGGTCACGCACCACCATGACTCGCTCGACGGCCTCGCGTCTGGCCAGGAATTCGGCCTCGGTCAGTACCGGTGGACGGCGCCGCCCGGCGTCGCGGCCGTCCCGGCGGCGTTGCCGTTTGGCTTCCAGCCGGGTCGAGCCGTCGATGCCCTTGATCTCGTTGCCGCCGGATTCGTCGTCCCCGGAGCCGCCGTTGCGGGGCGCGCGTTCGTGCACGACGGTGTTGGGCGGATCGTCGGGCGCCGGGCCCTCGTCGCCGTCCTCTGCGGAACCCGACTTGCGCCGTCTACGGCGGCGGCGGCGACGGCTGGCGCCCTCTGCTGAACCGTCGTCATCGTCGCCGGCGTCGGTGTCGTCGGAGTCCGCTGAATCGTCACTCTCGGAGTCCTCGGAACGGGCAGAGTCCCCAACCGCCTTCCGGTCGGCTTCGTCGCCGTCATCTTCGCCGGGCCCGTCGGATCCACCCTGCTCACCGCGTCCCCGGCCACGGCCACGACGGCCGCGCCGACGCCGCCGACCGCTCGGCCGGTCGATCTGCTCCAGTTCGTCGTCATCGTCGGAATCGTCGGCCGCCTCGTCGTCCGTGCTGTCGTCCTCATCGATCGCCTCGGGAATCGGCTGCGGCGCGACGAACAGCGGCAGGTAATGCGGTCGCTCCACCCACGTCTCGACGACCTGCACCGTTTCCTGCGTTTCCAGCAGCAGCCGGGATTCGGGTTCCGGCGCTTCGTCAGCTTCTTCCTCCGGTGCAACAGCCGTCCCGGCGACACCGCGTTCAGGGCTTTCTTCTGGTTTGGCGTGGTTGGCGGGTTCTTCGGCGGGCGTTTCGGCCAGCAGGTCGCGCACCCGGACCGCGTCGACCCGGTCCACGCTGGAATGTGCGCTGCGGATTCGACCGTCCAGCGCATTGAGGGCATCGAGCACCCGCCTGCTGCTGGTCCCCAGCGTTCGTGCCAGCGAATGGACTCTCAGGCGGTCCGGCAGGTCCTCACGCTGTGTCGGCTCTTTTGGGTCTGAAGATGGGGCACCGTCTACCACGTATTCTCCTCAAGCCCCCGGGCGCGTCGTTTCGACGCGGCCACGCGAGGGCTCCGCTATGTGCCCGGGTCACTTCTCCCGGGCTTGTGATGGTCTTGCTCCGAGCCGCTCGGGCGAGCACACTCGGCGCCGTGCTGAATGACGGCTTGACACGCCGCGCCCCATCGGATGGCGATGGTCGCGCTTGCCGAAGTCTTCATTCGGGTGTTGGACGCCGGTCCGGCGACGTTCACCCGCAGTCAGTATCCCATATCACTGGGCCGGATCACCCTCGTCTGAGCCGTACACCGGTGAATCCGGCTCGCAAGCACGCGTCCGGCGCTAGGCGCCGGGAAACCAGAGCGCGATCTCGCGCTGCGCCGACTCGGCCGAATCGGAGCCGTGCACCAGGTTGAACTGGGTTTCCAGGCCGAAGTCGCCGCGGATGGTGCCGGGCGTGGCCGTGTCCACCGGGTCGGTGCCGCCGGCGAGCTGGCGAAACGCTGCGACCGCTCGCGGCCCTTCTACGATGGCCGCCACCACCGGACCCGACGTGATGAACTCGAGCAACGACCCGAAGAACGGCTTGTCTTCGTGTTCGGCGTAATGACGGCCGGCCAGCTCGTCGGTGACGGTCCTGAGCTCCAGCGCCGCGATGGTCAGGCCTTTGCGCTCGATGCGGCCGATGATCTCGCCGATCAGTTGGCGTTGCACACCGTCCGGCTTGATCAGCACGAGGGTCCGTTCAGTCACGGTGGCTAAGAGTAGATGGCCGATGCTGAACTCGCACGGCAGGCCCGGCTCAGCCTGGCGGCGACGCTCCCCCGCGCTCCCGCCGCCGGACCTCGGCCCGGAAGTACGCGATCAGCACCCATACCCCGGTGAACAGCACGCCGATGAAGCCGACGCCCGGGTACACGGCGAATCCGGCGAGCAGCACCAGCTGCACGCCGAGGTTCACCCAGATCGCCCACGGTCTGCGCTGCAGCCCGGCAAGCAGGATCAATGCGGCCGCCAGCCCGACCAGATAAGCGAGCGACGCCGGCCTCAGCCCGCCGCCCACCGCACCCACCACCGGGATGGCCAGCAGCACCACGATCGCCTCGAGCAGCAGTGTCGCGGCCATGACCGCGCCGAAGCTCTTCCACGGGTCCGCCCGTGGTGTGTCTGCCGGCTCGTGCGGCTGGCCGGTCATTCTGGGTCACGTCCAAACAGACTGCGGGCGGCCCCGGCGGTGACGACCGATCCGGTGACGACGATCCCGGAACCGGAGAACGAGCCCACGTCGGCTCCCGCTGCGGCCGCCTCGTCGACCAGCGCGGTTGCCGTGTCGATGGCATCGCTCAGGTTCGCGGCGGACAGCACCCGATCGGGCCCGAACCGCTCCCGGGCCGCCGCGGCCAGCGACTCGACATCCAGCGCGCGCGGCGACCCGTTGTGAGTCACCACAACCGAGTCGAACACCGGCTCCACCGCTTGCAGAATGCCGTCGACGTCCTTGTCGGCCAGCACACTGACCACCCCGACCAACGTCTGGAAGTCGAACTCGCCGGCCAGCGTCCGGGCCAACGCAGCCGCCCCGGCGGGATTGTGGGCGGCGTCGATGAACACGGCAGGTGCGCTGCGCAACCGTTCCAGGCGGCCCGGGCTGGTGGCCGCGGCGAATCCCGTCCGCACCGCCTCGACGTCGAGCTGGCGCTGGGCGCCCGCGCCGAAGAATGCCTCGACGGCGGCCAGCGCCACCACCGCGTTGTGCGCCTGGTGTTCACCATGCAGCGGCAGGTAGATGTCGGAGTACACCCCGCCCAGGCCTTGCAGTTGCAGCAGCTGACCGCCGACGGCGACCTGCCGGCCCAAGACGGCGAACTCCGAATCCTCCCGGGCGACCGCGGCGTCGGAGCGGACCGCCTGGCCCAGCAGCACCTCCATCGCTTCCGGGCGCTGACGCGCGATGACCGCGACCGTGTCGGGCGAGCCCTCGGCGGCTCGATGGATGATGCCCGCCTTCTCCCCTGCGATCCCGGCGATGTCGTGCCCGAGGTAGTCGACATGGTCCTTGCTGATCGGGGTGATCACCGCCACCGGCGCATTGATGACGTTGGTGGCGTCCCATCGTCCACCCATACCCACCTCGATCACCGCGACGTCGACGGGTGCGTCGGCGAACGCGGCGAACGCCATCGCGGTGAGCACCTCGAACTTGCTCATCGCCGGCCCGCCGGCATTCTGGGACTGCTCATCGATCATCTGCACGAACGGCTCGATTTCTCGGTACGTCGCCACGTACTGTGCCGGGCTGATCGGCTTTCCGTCGATCGAGATCCGTTCGACCACCGACTGCAGGTGCGGGCTGGTGGTGCGGCCGGTGCGTTGATGCAACGCGGTGACCAATGCATCGACCATCCGCGCCACCGACGTCTTGCCGTTGGTACCGGCGATGTGAATCGAGGGATAGCTGAGTTGCGGTGAGCCCAGCAGGTCCAGCAGCGCACTGATCCTTGTCAGGCTCGGCTCGATGCGAGTCTCCGGCCAGCGCTGGTCCAGCAGGTGCTCGACCTGCAGCAGCGACGCAATCTCGTCCGGCGTGGGAGCCATGCCGGTGGATGGCCGGTCTGTCGACTCGAAACTCATTGCAGCGCAGCCAGCCTGGCCGAGATGCGGTCGGTTTCCTCCTGCGCCAGCCGCTGACGGTCGCGGATCTTGTCGACAACAGCTTCGGGCGCCTTGGCCAAGAAATCCGCGTTCGCCAATTTGGCGCCGGTTGCTGACAGCTCCTTTTGCGCGGCGGCCAAGTCCTTTTCCAGCCGGCGGCGTTCAGCGGCCACGTCGATCGTGCCGGAGGTGTCGAGTTCGACGACGACCCTTGCCCGGCTCAGCCGAACCTCCAATGACACCGACGGGCGGAAATCGGGACCCGCAGCGGTGAGCCATGCCAGCGATGTCACGGCGGCAACCTGAGTGTTCAGGTCCGACTCGTCGATACCGGCCAGCCGGGCCGGTACTTTTTGCCGGTCGGCCAGACCCTGATCGCTGCGGAATCGCCGGATCTCGGTCACCAGCTTCTGCATATCGCTGATGCGCTGCGCAGCAACGGGATCCACAGTGATCCCGGAGGGCCGCGGCCAGTCGGCGATCACCAGTGACTCTTCCCGGGTCAAAGCCTGCCAGAGCACCTCGGTGATGAACGGGATCACCGGGTGCAGCAGCCGAAGCAGCGTGTCCAACGCCGCTGCCAGTACCGCTGTGGTATGCGAGAGTCCTTCGGCCAGTTGGGTTTTTGCCAGTTCGACATACCAGTCGCAGAACTCGTCCCAGGCGAAGTGATACAACGCTTCGCAGGCACGGCTGAACTCGTAGCTGTCGAAGGCCGAATCGACTTCGGCTCGAACCTCTTCCAGTCTTCCCAGGATCCAGCGGTCGGCATCGGTCAGCTCGGCCGGCACCGGCAAAGGCGCCTCGGAGGGCTTGGTGGCGCCGTTGAGCAGTGCGTAGCGCGTCGCGTTGAACAGCTTGGTGCTGAAGTTGCGCGACGCGCGGACGGCATCCTCGCCGATCGCCAAGTCGCCACCGGGGCTGGCTCCACGGGCCAGCGTGAACCGCAACGCATCGGCACCGAACGTATCCATCCACTCCAGCGGGTCGATGACGTTGCCCTTGGACTTACTCATCTTGCGGCCGAACTCGTCACGAATCAGCCCGTGCAGGAACACGTCGGTGAACGGCACTTGGGGGCCGCGGCGGCCGTCGAGCGTGATGGCGTCGTCGCCGCCGACGAAGGTGCCGAACATCATCATCCGCGCCACCCAGAAGAACATGATGTCGTAACCGGTGACCAGAACGCTTGTCGGATAGAACTTTTCCAGCTCCGGCGTCTTTTCGGGCCAGCCCAGAGTGGAGAACGGCCACAGCGCGGAGGAGAACCAGGTGTCCAGCACGTCCGGGTCCTGCTCCCAGCCCTCCGGAGGTGTTTCGTCCGGTCCGACACACACCTTTTCGCCGTCGGGCCCGTACCAGATCGGGATGCGATGACCCCACCACAGCTGTCGCGAGATGCACCAGTCGTGCATGTCGTCGACCCAGGTGAACCAGCGCGGTTCCAGGCTGGCAGGGTGAATCACGGTGTCGCCGTTGCGCACCGCGTCGCCGGCGGCCTTGGCCAACGACTCCACCCGGACCCACCACTGCAACGACAGCCGCGGTTCGATCGGCTCCCCGCTGCGCTCGGAATGTCCCACGCTGTGCAGGTAAGGGCGTTTCTCCTCGACGACGCGGCCTTGGGCGGCCAACGCCTCGCGCACCGCGACCCGTGCTTCGAATCGGTCCATGCCGTCGAATTGTGTTCCGGTGCCGGCGATCCGGCCCTTGGCGTCCATGATCGAGGGCATCGGCAGGCTGTGCCGCATTCCGATCTCGAAGTCGTTGGGGTCATGTGCGGGCGTGACTTTGACCGCGCCGGTGCCGAATTCGGGGTCCACATGCTCGTCGGCAACGATGATCAGGTCCCGGTCGACAAACGGGTGCGGCAGGCTGGTTCCGACCAGGTCGCGGTAGCGATCGTCGTCGGGATGGACCGCGATGGCGGTGTCGCCGAGCATCGTCTCCACGCGTGTGGTGGCGACCACGATGTGTGGTTGCGAGTCGTCCAGCGAGCCGTACCGGAACGAGACCAGCTCGCCTTCGACGTCGAGGTAGTTGACCTCCAGATCCGAGATCGCCGTCTGAAGCACCGGCGACCAGTTGACCAGCCGCTCGGCCTGATAGATCAGCCCGGTGTCGTAGAGCCTCTTGAAGATCGTCCGCACCGCCCGCGACAGCCCCTCGTCCATGGTGAAGCGGTCGCGGCTCCAGTCCACCCCGTCGCCGAGCCGGCGCATCTGGCCACCGATCGCCCCGCCCGACTCCCGCTTCCAGTCCCAGACCTTGTCGACGAACAGCTCACGGCCGAAGTCCTCTTTGGTCTTGCCCTCGACAGCCAGCTGCTTTTCCACCACGCTCTGGGTGGCGATACCGGCATGGTCGGTACCTGGCTGCCACAGCACCTCGTAGCCCTGCATCCGTTTTCGGCGGGTCAGGGCGTCCATCATGGTGTGTTCCAGTGCGTGGCCCATATGCAGACTGCCGGTCACATTCGGCGGCGGCAGCACGATCGAGTAGGCGGGCCTGCTACTGGTGGGGTCCGCGGTGAAGTAACCGGCATCCAGCCATTTCTGGTAGATGGGGCCCTCCATCGCACCCGGGTCCCACGACTTGGGCAGCTGGTCGGCGTCGGAGCGGGCGCGCGCGGTCACCGGTCAATTCTAAGAACCGCCGCGTAGCGGCGTGTAGGCGCCTAAAACCGCAGGTGAACGGCTATCAAGGAGTGGATCACGGAATCGTGAGGACCTGGCCGGGATGGATCAGGTCGGGATTGGGAATCGCATTGGCGTCGACCAACACCTGGTACTTGTTCCCGTCACCGTAGAAGCGTTCGGCGATGCCCCACAAGGTGTCGCCGGAGACCACAGTGTACGTGTTGGGAGCGGGCTCAGCAGGCTCGTCGGCGACCGCCTCCGCGATCGGCTCCGGCGCCGCTTCCCCGACGGGCTGCGCCGCCTGCGCCGCGCCGGTCACCTCCGGGGCGCCAACAGATTTCTGCAGTTCGGCTGGCGGCGTGTCGGTCTGCGTCCCGGTGGCCCAGGCCGGGCCGTCGGCCGCGTAGAGCACCAGGTTGCGGTCATCCTGGAGCACCAGCCTGACGCTCTTGCTGCCCACGGTGTCGCTGTGCCAGACCGGCCGCTCCGGCGTGTAGAGGACGAAGTTGCCATCAGTCTGCAGCTCGGCGCGCACCACGTCCTGGCCCTCGGTCGCGGTGGCCCATACCGGCGTGCCGTCAGCGGCGAGCACCAGGTTGCCGTCTTCTTGCAGGGTCAAGGTGTAGGCCCCGTTGTTGGAGACCAAGGATTCCCCTCGCTGCAGCCGCTGTCCTTCACCGAGCGTGTCTGACATGCTGTGCCTTTCGTTGTCCGGTCCGGCCGACTGAATGTGCCGGGTTACTTTTTGCCGCCGAGGAGCCCACCGATGATGTCGCCCAGCGCGCGGCCTCTGCCACCCAGCAGGTTGCCCAGGGACGTTTCATCATTTCCGCCCCCGAGGATCCCGCCGAGCAGCTGAGCCAGGCCGCCACCGGAGCCTGTTTCCTCGTGCTGGACGGCAGTACTCTGCAGTGCGCCGCCCGGCCTGAGCTGATTTCCCAGGTATGCCAGCACGATCGGGAGCACCAGCGGCAACAACCGCTGCAGAAGTTCTCTCCTTCCGGCCCCACCACTGGCCAGTGCCGATGCCACGCAGTCGCTGTCATTGCCGGCGAATAGCGTGGCGACGGCCTCTTCTCCGCCGCGCCGGTCAACCTGGTCGAGCGCCCCGCCCGCGTCGAGCAGGCCACGCGCGGCGTGGCTGCTGGCGGCTGACTCGATCCGGCCGGCGTGTTCGGGATCCTGCGAATGCTGGTGCAATCCGGTAAGCAGCACCGGTACCAGCGTGCGGACCGTCGCGTCCACCTCGGTTTCATCGGCGCCGAGCGTGCGCGCGATGTCAGACGTGGGAATCTGGGCGTAGAGATCATCAAGACCGGGCATCGGTGCTGGCTGCCTTCGGAGTCGGATATCAAACCACCTCCCGTCTGACCCTAGACGTACGCCGGCACCGGCTCAGACCAGCCGCTCGGTGTGCAACGACACACCGGCGGCCGGGAAGCGAGCCAGCAGCGCATCACCCATCGCGACCGCCGGGGTCAGCACCCCGTGCAGATCCGAGAGCTTGTCGCGATCGAATGCCAGCGCCAGACCGCACTCCCCCAGCAACACCGACGTCGCCTTGTAGCCGGGATCGCCGTCCTGCTTCATCCGCGCCACATATCGGGCGCCCGAGGTTGTGGTGGTGTAGGTCTCGATCCGGTAGTAGCCACGCTCGCGAGCCGCCGCGCTTGGGCCGGTTCCCGGCTTGGGCGCCATCCGCTGCACCAACCCTTGCGGCAGCAGCCGGAAATATCGGCTGCCCAATCCGGTCGTCACGTTGCCGACCCCGCTGATCATCGCCGACGCCAGCGGCGCCAGCAGCGATGATCCCAGGCTCATGTGCTCGCTGTACCGGAATCGCCTGCCGTAGGCCCAATCCAACAGCGCGTTGCTGCGGCGCACGATCCTGGTATTGGTCGGCGCCATCATGAACCCGGCCGTCCACAATCCACTCAATTCCGGAGCGAGTTGACTGCCGCGCCGCCATGGCAGATCGGGCTGCGGGCCGAGTTCGGGCTCGGCGGCGCGGTCGGTGCTCAGCGTGTACGGGTCGGTGAATCGCCGGCGCAGGTCGGGGTCGGCGGAGACGGCACGCAGAATCTCCAGCATCGACGCGATAGTGCCGCCGGATAGCCCGCCGGCCAGGGACCGGACGACAAAATGCGTGTCGCCCAGTTCCCCGGCGCCGTCGTCGCACGCGGCGCGGTACAGGGCATACACGCTGAGGTCTGACGGGATCGAGTCGAAGCCGCAGGCATGCACGATCCGGGCACCGGTGTCGGCGGCCTGCTTGTGGTGCTGATCGATGCTGTCGCGGACAAACGGTGGCTCGCCGGTCAGGTCGGCGTAATCGGTGCCGGCGGCGGCGCACGCGGCCACCAACGGCAGCCCGTAGCGCATGTAAGGCCCGACCGTGGTGACGACGACTCGGGTGCGGGCGGCCAAGTGCTCGAGGGTCGCGGGCGACCCGGCGTCGGCGGCGACGACTGACCAGGACTGCGCGGGTTCGCCCAACGTGTCGCGAACGGCGAGCAATCGCTCGGTCGACCTGCCGGCCAGCGCGATTCGGGCGTCCCCGCCGGCTCGAGCCAGGTATTCGGCGGTCAGCTTGCCGACGAAACCCGTGGCCCCGTAGAGGATGATGTCGAATTCACGCGGCGCTGCGGTCACCGGCCAAACGCTACCCGCGGTGCGCGGCCCGGCCCGCAGGCGACCCCGAATACGACCAGTGCCGGGCCCGAAGGCCCGGCACCCGGTGTTTTGCTATCACACCTGGCGGTGTGGTCAGCCGCGACGGCCGCAGACCGGCCAGGCGCCGATCCCCTGCGAATGCAGTACGTTCTCGGCCACGCGGATCTGCTCCTCACGGCTGGCGCTGGCCGCCGAGCCCGAACCGCCGTTGGCGTGCCAGGTGCCGGAGGTGAACTGCAGCCCGCCGGAGTATCCGTTACCGGTATTGATCGCCCAGTTGCCGCCCGACTCACATTGGGCGATCGCGTCCCAGTTCACGCTGTAGGCCTTGGGAGCCGGTGGCGGAGGCGGGGCATCCGGGGCCGGCGGTGGCGCCATATTGGGGTCGAAGTCCACCGGTTCCGGGACCGGCGGCGCGGCGTCCGGGGTCGGCCCATCGGGCAGGTCGACAGGCGCGATCACGGCGTCGGAGACCGCCGGCGGGGGCACACTCGGGTCGAAACCCACGAGCTCAGGGGCCGGTGCGTCGTCCGGGGCGCCCGGAGCAACGGCGTCCGGACCTGGGGGCACGTTCGGGTCGAAGCCCACCGCATCGGGGCCGGGCGCCGCATTCGGGTCGAGGCCCTCGTCTGCAGCGGCCGTACCGGACGGCACAGTCACGAGCGAACCTGTGATCGCGGCGACGATGAGCGTCTTACGGACGTTCTTCAACATTGTTCCTTTCGCGGTGCGCGCGCGCCAAAGCGAGCCAGCCCAACGGCGGTGGGTTGGATGCGATGTCCTGGTGGAATTGCTGCTTTGGGACGTGCCGTCTCGTTTCGGCACGGCAGCGGAGGGCCCGAGTTGCCCGCCGGGGGTTTCTATGCCCGGCTGCTGCGACGACTGTGCTAGATCTGTGCCGCCCTCAGCTCCGCTCACACGCGGGATCCGTGGATTCAATTGTGTTTAACTACTGATGCCCGGTTTCGGGCTAAACGCACCGTACGATAACGATTTGGATTCGTCATCCCGGCCGAAGTGATATTTCGGTTCTATAACGAGCGGATCACGACGCGGTCGCACAATGGTCTCCGCAGGTCAAGCGTCTGTTTATCGCTGTGGCCGGACCTTCGTACCTCCGGCGCCTCGGTGAGCCGAATCACGCGTATTTTGTGAGCTGCGCCACGCATTTGCCAATGTTGGTCGCCGGTCTATTCGACGGATCCGACGGCAGGTGACCGTGACCCAGCTCATAGCGCACCGCTCCCGGTATCGCCGGTAGACCTCACCACCGAGCAGGCGGTGGCAAAATGCCAATCCCGGAAGACGTCCCCGGGCCGAAACGCAACTCGCAGCTCAGTGAAAATTCCTTCCCAATAAGGTTTTTCGTGTTCAATGACCTCACCGCCGAGGTCCGGCGCGGTAGCCGCGCACCCCGCCGTGCCGAGGCCGGCCCAGCCGCGGATTGCACACGACCAGATGCCTGCCGTCGGCTGAGCTGTCGTTGATTTCTTACATGGTACACATTTGACGGCGATGACAGCGGAACGACTTCCTAAATAGCTGGCAGTCGAAATGAACTGTGTTACAACAAGATAGGGATGCACCGCACAGGGGTCAAGGTTATTCTTAGCTGAAAAATAGCCACGATAACGGATAAATTATGCATCTACTAATAACATTTAAATGAGAAAACAGACAGAAGTGAAAACGCACACCCGGCACAATTCGATTGTGCTCAATCCGGAGAGCAAACCGAAGCGAACCGGGCGCGGATTCTGCAGCCCGCTGCACGGGCACTGTAAGAGCTGACGGTCAGCGCCGAGGCTGCGCCGGTACGCGCAAGTCGGACGCGGTATTGACATTCGACAGCGGCCCGGAATTCGCCATCACGATCCGTTGAGCGTCGCAAGCATCGACGAAGGCGCTCATCCTGCGCTCACCGGCGGCAACTAATGCATCAACCCGATCGGCCAACTCGGTCCGGTATACCGCAGCCAAGTAGTGACTGCGACCGTCCCACGGCAGCACCACTTCGGCATTGGTCTGCACCGCACGGCGCACCAGATCATCGATCAATTCGACGGTCAGCAAAGGCATGTCGACGGCACACACGAACGCAAGCCGGGCGCCGGCCGCGGCGGCCGCACGCAAGCCGCGCCCGGTCGCCGGCAACGGACCGAGCCCCCGCACTTCGTCGCGCAGCACGTCAGCCGGCAACGGGGGCAATGGTTGCCCAGGAGCCGCCATCACGAATAACGGGTCGCAGCGCGCTCCGACAACACCGACCACGTGCTCGACCAGCGTTGTGGTCCCTCCTGGCAGCGGCAGCGTCGCTTTGTCACGACCCATCCGTCG
This sequence comes from Mycobacterium pseudokansasii, assembly GCF_900566075.1. NCBI lineage: Bacteria > Bacillati > Actinomycetota > Actinomycetes > Mycobacteriales > Mycobacteriaceae > Mycobacterium > Mycobacterium pseudokansasii. Next base: position 4,262,295 of record NZ_UPHU01000001.1, read on the forward strand.
CGACTCTCCGCCGGCCAGGACGACCCCGGCGAGTGACCCTGCGTCTGGCATCGGTTCGCCCACGTCAGCCGACAGTCCAGGTGTCACGCCCGCGGAGCAGCGCTTGGAGCGCGGTGGCGTTGGACGGAGCCGCACTCTGGGCGGCGCTGACCTGAGAACGTGCCGCGTCATCGTAGGTGGGCCTGCTGATGTGGCGGAAGATTCCGAGCACAGTGTGCTCGAGGTTCTGATCGGACAGCCGAGACAACGCGAACGCATAAGCTGCGTCGTCGGCGTGCGCGTCGTGTACCACGATCTCGTCGACAGCCACGTCGGCGGTCTTGGCCACGTCGAGGCTGAAGCCAGACCTCACGACGCAGTATTCACCGTTGGCGCCGAACACGATCGGTTCACCATGGCGGACGTTGATCACCCGCTCTTCCGCCCCCTCCTTGCGCAGCGCGTCGAAGGAGCCGTCGTTGAATATCGGGCAGTCCTGCAGGATTTCGACCAGCGCGGCACCGCGGTGCTGGGCGGCAGCGCGCAGCACCTCGGAAAGCCCGGCGCGGTCGGAATCCAGCGCGCGGCCGACGAACGTCGCCTCGGCGCCCAAGGCCAGCGAGACCGGGTTGAATGGAGTATCCAGCGAACCCATCGGGGTCGACTTGGTGATCTTGCCGACCTCCGACGTCGGTGAGTATTGACCCTTGGTCAGCCCGTAGATCCGGTTGTTGAACAGCAGAACCGTGATGTTGACGTTGCGGCGCATCGCGTGGATCAGGTGGTTACCACCGATCGACAACGCGTCACCGTCTCCGGTGACCACCCACACCGACAGGTCCTCGCGGGCCAGCGCCAGCCCTGTCGCGATCGCCGGCGCGCGGCCGTGGATCGAGTGGAATCCATAGGTCTCGAGGTAGTACGGGAAGCGGCTGGAACATCCGATGCCGCTGATGAACACGATGTTCTCGCGGCGTAATCCGAGTTCGGGCAGAAAGTTGCGAATGGTGTTGAGGATGACGTAGTCCCCGCATCCCGGGCACCAGCGGACCTCCTGGTCACTGGTGTAATCCTTGGCCTTCTGCGGTTGGTCCGTCGTGGGCACCCGCGAGTTCTTGGTCAAACTCGGCGTTAGCCCGAGGTCTGTGCCCGCCAGATCGCCGGTCGCGCTAGTCATGAGCGCCGCTCCTCCTCATTGCTTGGTCCCGCGCTGACAGGCGGCATCCCACTGGATCGCGCCGCCGGTCATTCGACAGCTCCCGCTCCAATGGGGGCCGCCCCCAATTTGGCGACCATCGTCTTGTCTTGCTCAATCTCGGCCAGCGTCCCGCCCAATGCCGCGCGGATAACTCGGCCAATTTCGTCGGCCAAGAAAGACAACCCCTGAACTTTGGTGACCGATTGAATGTCGACCAGATACTTGCCGCGCAGCACCAGCGCCAGCTGGCCCAGGTTCATCTCGGGCGCCACGACCTGCGGATAACGTCGCAGCACGTCGCCCAGGTTCGCCGGCAACGGGCTGAGGTACCGCAAGTGGGCATGCGCGACCTTGATGCCCTTGCGCCGCGCGCGTCGGCACGCCTCGCCGATCGGCCCGTAAGAACTGCCCCAGCCGATCAACAACAGCTCGGCGTCCCCCGTCGGGTCGTCCACTTCGAGATCGGGCACTCGGATGCCGTCAATCTTGGCTTGGCGAATCCGAACCATGAGATCGTGATTCATCGGCTCGTAGGAGATGGCACCGGAGCCATTGGCAGCTTCCAGCCCGCCGATGCGGTGCTCCAGACCGGGAGTGCCGGGAACGGCGAACTGACGGGCCAGAGTCTCGGGGTCGCGGTTGTATGGCTGGAAGGGCTCTTCCGGTTTGGCGAACTTGTGCACGATGGGCTCAAGGGTCGCGATGTCGGGAATTCGCCACGGTTCCGAGCCGTTCGCGATGGCCCCATCGGACAAGACGATCACCGGGGTCTGGTAGGCAAGGGCAATCCGCACCGCCTCGACTGCGACCTCGAAGCAGTCGGCCGGCGACCGCGGCGCCAGCACCGCAACCGGCGACTCACCGTTGCGGCCATACAACGCCTGCAGCAGGTCGGCCTGCTCGGTCTTGGTGGGCAGGCCGGTCGACGGCCCACCACGCTGCACATCGATGACGATCAACGGCAGTTCGGTCATCACGCCAAGGCCTAGCGCCTCGGACTTCAGCGAAATACCCGGCCCCGACGTGCTGGTGACACCGATCGCGCCGCCGTAGGCCGCGCCCAGGGCCGCGCAGATACCCCCGATTTCGTCTTCGGCCTGGAAGGTGATGACGTTGAAGTTCTTGTGCTTGGAAAGCTCGTGCAGGATGTCGGACGCCGGGGTAATCGGATAGCTGCCCAGCACCACCGGAGCGTTGGCGCGCTGACCCGCTGCGACGATCCCGTACGCCAACGCGGTGTTTCCCGAGATCTGCCGGTATTCACCGGGCGGCAAGGCCGCTGCGGGAACTTCGTAGGTGGTGCCGAACGCCTCGGTGGTCTCGCCGTAGTTCCACCCCGCCTTGAGGGCCAGCACATTGATCTCGGCGATGTCGGGTTTGCGCGCAAACTTCTCTCTGATGAAGTTTTCACTGGTCCGTATCGGCCGGCCGTACATCCACGACAACAACCCCAAAGCGAACATGTTCTTGGCGCGCTGGCCATCTTTCTTCGACGCGCCGACGGTTTCCACTGCCGCCAGGGTCAACGTGGTCATCGGGACGGAATGCACGACGTACTCGTCCAACTCATCGGACTCCAGCGGATTGGTGACATAGCCAACCTTCATCAGGTTGCGCTTGGTGAACTCGTCCGAATTGGCAATCACCATGCCCCCGCGGGGCAGGTCACCGATATTGGCCTTCAGCGCCGCCGGGTTCATCGCAACCAGCACATCCGGCCGGTCACCTGCAGTCAGGATGTCGTAGTCAGCAATCTGAATCTGAAAGGACGACACCCCGGGCAGGGTGCCCGCCGGTGCTCGGATCTCGGCGGGATAGTTCGGCTGGGTTGCCAGGTCATTGCCGAAGATGGCTGCTTCCGAAGTGAACCTGTCGCCCGTGAGCTGCATCCCGTCGCCGGAGTCCCCTGCGAAGCGGATGACGACATGTTCCAGGCGCCGCCGCTCGTGCCGGGCATGCGACGCCACGGCATGAGACTCTGACTCGGCTCCGCTGCCATTCGGATCCACGTCTCCGCCTTCCGTCCGTAATCAGGCTTTTAATCAGGCTCTAATCAGGAGAAGCACTCCGCTGCGGTTTCAGGTTACGCCGTCGGAATGGCTCCCCCACCTCACGTTTTGGTGTCACTGGCGGTATCAAGTATGACACTTGTTCCTACGCGTTTGGCCGTCACCGAACCTTGGCAGAGGGCCGTCGATTTGCCAAAAGCCGACGTCAGGGCGGAGATGGTTGCGATGGCAACCCAAACTGTGGTCTTGGTCACTTTCTCACCAACCACGCCTAAGACCGTCTAAGACCGATCGATCGCGTCGAAGCTGGGCGATGCACGGGTACAGGGCTTGGTCGCGACGGGCTCGGTTCGTGGCGTCGGGCCTGTATCTTCGCGACGCTAGGCGCTCTTGTCGCGGCGCTCGGAACGGGACGGCTTGCGCGGCACGATCGTCGGCAGCACGTTGTCCTGCACGGTCTCCTTGGTAACCACCACTTTGGCGACATCGTCGCGGCTGGGGATGTCATACATGACCGGCAGCAGAACTTCTTCCATAATCGCCCGCAAGCCGCGAGCGCCGGTGCCGCGGTGGATCGCTTGGTCCGCGATCGCTTCCAGCGCATCGTCGGTGAACTCCAGCTCCACGCCGTCCATTTCGAAGAGCCGGGTGTACTGCTTGACCAAGGCGTTCTTCGGCTCGGACAAGATCTTGACCAACGACTCCTTGTCCAGGTTGGTGACCGAGGCAACCACCGGCAGGCGGCCGATGAATTCGGGAATCAGACCGAACTTGATCAGGTCCTCGGGCATCACTTCGGCAAAGTGGTCGGTGGTGTCGATCTCGGCCTTGGAGCGGACTTCGGCGCCGAAGCCCAAGCCGCGCTTGCCCACCCGCTCGTAGATGATCTTCTCCAGCCCGGCGAATGCGCCCGCGACGATGAAAAGCACGTTGGTGGTGTCGATCTGGATGAACTCTTGATGCGGGTGCTTGCGGCCGCCCTGCGGGGGAACCGATGCCTGGGTGCCCTCGAGAATTTTCAGCAGGGCCTGCTGAACGCCTTCTCCCGAGACGTCGCGGGTAATCGACGGGTTCTCGCTCTTGCGGGCGATCTTGTCGACCTCGTCGATGTAGATGATGCCTGTCTCGGCGCGCTTGACGTCGTAGTCGGCTGCCTGGATCAGTTTGAGCAGGATATTCTCGACGTCTTCACCGACATAACCGGCCTCGGTGAGCGCCGTGGCGTCGGCGATGGCGAACGGCACGTTGAGCATCTTGGCCAGCGTCTGGGCCAGGTAGGTCTTGCCGCAACCGGTCGGTCCCAGCATCAAGATATTGGATTTGGTCAGCTCGACCGGCTCGTGCCGGGAGTCGCGGCTCTTCTCGCCGGCCTGGATGCGCTTGTAGTGGTTGTAGACCGCGACGGCCAGGGTCCGTTTGGCGGTGTCCTGTCCGATGACGTAGCCCTCGAGGAATTCCCGGATTTCAACGGGCTTGGGCAGTTCATCGAGTTTCACATCGTCGGCGTCGGCGAGTTCCTCTTCGATGATCTCGTTGCAAAGGTCGATGCACTCATCGCAGATGTACACTCCGGGACCGGCGATGAGCTTCTTGACCTGTTTTTGACTCTTCCCGCAGAACGAGCACTTCAGCAGGTCACCGCCGTCTCCTATGCGCGCCATGATGGTGAGGGCCTACTTCCTGTTCGCCGTTCGTCTTACCGTGCCGCGTGTACTCCCCGACGCTACCCGCTTGCTGCGGCCCACCGCGACTGTTGGCGCCGAATAGCGTCTTTGATATTCCTGGGTATTCATAGTCTCGTGTCTGAATGAAACATATCGCCCGGCGGCGCCCGGCACTCGTCGAGACGCGCAATCGGTGTCTCTGGCGTGTCGCGGTCGTGATGCAACCGATGCTCATCAACTGACGGACCCAGTGGCGGCCCACACCCCAGGCGACCACCCTACAGTGACGTTGTGCGGCTGGCTGCTGATTCCGTGGTGATCAGCGACGGCGGCCTGGCCACCGAGCTCGAGGCCCGCGGTCATGATCTCACCGACCCGTTGTGGTCGGCGCGGCTGCTGACCGACGCGCCGCAGGAGATCACCGCGGTGCATGCGGCGTACTTTCGCGCCGGTGCCACGATCGCCACGACAGCCAGCTACCAGGCGTCGTTCGAGGGATTCGCGGCGCACGGGATCGGCCGAGACGACGCGGTCGCGTTGCTGCGCCGCAGTGTTGAACTCGCCGCGAGCGCACGGCACGAGGTCGGCGCGGCCGGCCTTCGGGTGGCTGCCTCGGTCGGACCCTACGGCGCCGCGCTCGCCGATGGGTCGGAATATCGCGGCCGCTACGGGCTCAGTGTCAGGGCTCTGGCCCGGTGGCATCGCCCGCGGCTGGAGGTGTTGGCCACCGCCGGCGCGGACGTGCTGGCGCTGGAGACCATCCCCGATGTCGACGAGGCCGAAGCACTCGTCAACCTGGTGCGCCAGATGGGCGTGCCGGCCTGGCTCAGCTACACAATCGACGGGACTCGAACCCGAGCCGGGCAACCGCTGGCCGCGGCGTTCGCCGTGGCCGCTGGAGTTCCGGAGATCATCGCGGTGGGCGTCAATTGCTGCGCTCCCGATGACGTGTTGGCGGCAATCGCCTGCGCCGACGTGGGCAAGCCGGTGATCGTCTACCCCAACAGCGGCGAACGTTGGGACGGCCGGCACCGTGCCTGGGTAGGCCCGCGACGGTTTTCTGGTGAACTCGCCACGCAGTGGGTTGCCGCGGGAGCGCGCATCGTCGGCGGATGCTGCCGGGTTGGGCCGACCAACATCGCCGAGATCCGGCGGGCACTGGCCGTTGAGGCCTGAGTTCAGGCCTTCTGCGCGGACAGCTTCCGGTACTCCAGAACGGTGTCGATGATGCCGTAGTCCTTGGCGTCTTCGGCGGTCAGGATCTTGTCTCGGTCAGTGTCCTTGCGGATCACCGTGGCGTCCTTGCCGGTGTGGCGCGCCAGCGTGGTCTCCATCAGCGTGCGCATCCGCTCGATCTCGGCGGCCTGGATCTCCAGATCGGAGAACTGACCCTGGATCACCCCCGACAATGACGGCTGGTGGATCAGCACCCGCGCGTTGGGCAACGCCATCCGCTTACCCGGCGTCCCGGCAGCCAACAGCACCGCCGCCGCCGAGGCGGCCTGACCGAGGCACACCGTCTGGATGTCGGCCCGCACGTACTGCATGGTGTCGTAGATCGCCATCAGCGAGGTGAACCCACCGCCGGGCGAGTTGATGTACATGGTGATATCGCGGTCGGGGTCCAGCGACTCGAGCACCAGCAGCTGCGCCATGATGTCGTTGGCCGATGCGTCGTCGACCTGGACACCAAGGAAGATGATGCGTTCCTCGAACAGCTTGTTGTAGGGGTTGGACTCCTTGACGCCGAAGCTGGAGTGCTCGATGAACGACGGCAGGATGTACCGCGCCTGGGGCTGGCTCTGAGGATTCATTGCATTTCTCCATTGGTGACGCTTGCGGCGCGGGTGATGATGTGGTCGACGAAACCGTATTCCAGGGCTTCGGGGGCGGTGAACCAGCGATCGCGATCCGAGTCCGCCTCGATGCGCTCGATCGGCTGGCCGGTGAATTCGGCGTTGAGCCGGAACATCTCCTTCTTGATGACCGCGAACTGCTCGGCCTGGATTGCGATGTCGGCCGCACTGCCGGTGACGCCGCCCAGCGGCTGGTGCATCAGGATGCGGGCGTGCGGCAGCGCGTAGCGCTTGCCCTTGGTGCCCGCGGCCAGCAGGAACTCGCCCATGGAGGCGGCCATCCCCATCGCGTAGGTGGCGATATCGCAGGGCGCCAAGGTCATGGTGTCGTAGATCGCCATGCCGGCGCTGATCGATCCTCCCGGGGAGTTGATGTACAGCGAGATGTCCTTGGTGGGGTCCTCGGCCGCGAGCAGCAGAATCTGCGCACACAGCCGATTGGCAACATCGTCGTTCACCTCTGAACCCAGGAAGATGATGCGCTCGGAGAGCAAACGCTCATAGACCGAGTCCGTCAGGGAAAGGCCCTGCGAGTTCGAACGCATGCCAGTCACTTGGCTCACAGTGGGACACCTGCTTTCTTGAGTTCCGTATGAACCGACCCTAACCAACCGCACTGGCTGTGTGGCGCTCCCGCACCCCTGAAATGGGCGCGTTCGCTTACAGCGTCACGCGCGGTGTTCGTGGCCGGCCGGATCGGTCGCGTCGGTCACGACTGGGGCATCGACAGCCTCGGCCTGGACGCCGGAGTCTTCGGCTCCCGCATCTCTCTCTTCGGCTCCCGCATCTGTCTCTTCGGCGCCTGCGTCGGGCTCTTCCGAAGCCTCGGGGCTAGTGCCGAACAACTCGCCGGTGTCGATCGTGTTGCCGTCGCTATCGGTGACCGTTGCGGCCCGGGCGACGGCCCGTACCGCCAACTCGCGCCGAACGTCGGCGAACATCGACGGCAGCTGGTTGTTCTCCTGAAGGTAGGCGAACAGTTGTTGCGGCTCGACGCCGTACTGCCGCGACGTCGTCAACAGTCGTGCGGTGAGGTCCTCCTGGCCGACTTGGACTTTCAGCTCGTCGGCGAGGGCATCCAACAGTAGCTGCCTCTTGACATCCTTCTCCGATGCGCTGCGGGCCTCGGCGTCGAACGCCTCACGCGACGAGCCTTGCTCGGCGAGCAGCTCGTTGAACCTGGCCTCGTCGTGGTTGATGCCACTCAGCGCGCTGTGGATGACGCTGTCGTACTGCGCCTGGACATAAGACTCCGGCACCGGCACGTCGACCTGCTCGAGCAGGGTGTCGATGGTGGCGTCGCGGATCTGCTCCGCCTGCTGGGCTCGCTTTGCCTGCAGCACCTGCTCACGCAGGTTGGCCCGCAGCTCCTCGATGGTGTCGAACTCGCTGGCCAACTGGGCGAACTCGTCGTCGGGGTCGGGCAGCTCGCGCTCCTTGACGGACCTGACGGTGACGGTGACCTCCGCGTCACGCCCGGCGTGTTCGCTGGCTGCCAGCTTCGCGGTGAACACCCGGGACTCGTCGACGGACAGGCCGACAATCGCGTCGTCGAGCCCTGCGATGAGGCGACCGGAGCCGACCTCGTGGGACAGTCCCTCGGCGGCGGCGTTGGGTACCTCCTCCCCGTCGACGGTTGCCGACAGGTCGATAGTGACAAAGTCGCCGACCGCCACCGGCCGCTCGACCGGGTTGAGCGTGCCGAAGCGGACGCGCAGCGACTGCAGCTCGGTCTCGACGTCGTCGTCGCTGACCTCGATGGGCTCCACCGAGACCGTCAACTGGCCCAGGTCGGGCAGCGTGATGTTGGGACGGACGTCGACCTCCGCGGTGAAAGCCAGATCCTGGCCGTATTCCTTTCGGGTGACCTCGATGTCGGGCCGGCCCAGTGGCTGGATTTCCGACTCGGCCAGCGCCTGTCCGTACCGGCTGGGCAGGGCATCGTTGACGATCTGATCGAGCATCGCCTCGCGGCCGAAACGCGCCTCGAGCAGCCGGATCGGCGCCTTGCCCGGCCGGAACCCAGGCAGCCGAACCTGTTTGGCCAGCTCCTTGTAGGCCCGCTGGAAATCGGGCTCGAGCTCTTCGAAGGGCACCTCCACATTGATACGAACCCGAGTGGGGCTCAAATGCTCGACGCTGCTCTTCACGGATGTGCTCCTCGATGGTCGGTCCGGACGGTCGGCTGGTCGGGGTGACAGGATTTGAACCTGCGGCCTTCCGCTCCCAAAGCGGATGCGCTACCAAGCTGCGCTACACCCCGCGCTGACCTCGCGATCCTACGGCCCGGCGGCACCGGGCCCGCAGCGACCTCCGGGGACCTGACAGCGCATGCGACGCGCGTCACACAACTGCGTCGATTAGATTTGATCTCGGCCACCACGTAGAGTTTCGCTCGACTTAATGCATGCGGGCGTAGCTCAATGGTAGAGCCCTAGTCTTCCAAACTAGCGACGCGGGTTCGATTCCCGTCGCCCGCTCAGGCCACGCTGCACCCGGGGGGAATGCGCCATGTGTAACGCCGACGTCAAGGGCTCATGCGCAGCCGACTTCGGCAAAGTACGTGACGAGTTCGAGCGCAACTTCGAGTTGGGTCACGAAGTCGGCGCGGCAGTCGCCGTATGGGTGGACGGCAATCTCGTCGTCAACCTCTGGGGCGGTTCGGCGGACGCAGCCGGTACCCGGCCGTGGCGACAGGACACCCTGACCAACGTGCTGTCCGGCACAAAGGGCCTGGCGGCCACCTGTATCCACCAACTCGCCGATCGCGGTGAGCTGGACCTACAGGCACCGGTGGCCCGCTATTGGCCCGAGTTCGGGAAAAAGGGCAAGGAAGCCGTGACCGTGGCCATGGTGCTGAGCCACCGATCCGGCGTGATCGGACCGAACAAGCGACTGAGCTGGGAGCAAGTCACTGATTGGGACTTCGTCTGCGATCAGCTGGCTGCGGCGGAACCATGGTGGGAGCCGGGCACTGCTCAGGGCTACCACATGACCACGTTCGGTTTCATTCTCGGCGAAGTGTTTCGCCGGATCACCGGTCGCACGATCGGCCACTACTTGCGCACCGAGATCGCCGAACCGATCGGCGCCGACATCCACATCGGCCTGCCCCGATACGAACAGCATCGCTGTGCCGACATGGTGAACGAGCCGAAGGTGCGCGGGATGCTCGCCGACGTGCAAGCCCCCGACTGCCCGGCCAGCCTGGACGAACACCCCAAGGCCGCGCTATCGGTCTCGATGGGATTCGCCCCCGCCGACGAAGTCGGCAACAACGACATGCAACTGTGGCGTGAGCTGGAGTTCCCCGGCACCAACGGCCTGGTCTCGGCCTTGGGTTTGGCGACGTTTTACAACGCGCTCGCTCAGGAGAAGCTGCTCAGCCGTGAACACATGGACCTGGTCCGAGTGTCGCAAGGCGGCTTCGACACCGATCTGGTGCTTGGTCCGCGGGTAGCCGATCACGGCTGGGGGTTGGGCTACATGCTCAACCAGCGCGCCGTCAACGGCCCCAATCCGCGAACATTCGGCCACGGCGGCCTGGGTGGTTCGTTCGGGTTCGTCGATCTGGAACACGGGATCGGCTACGCGTACGTGATGAACCGCTACGACGCCAGTAAGGCCAACGCCGACCCGCGCAGCGTCGCCCTGAGCAACGAGGTCTACGCGACGCTCGGTGTCGCGCCGCGCCGACCCGGCCTCGCGATTCGCCGACCATAGGCCACGAAAGCCGTTCGGCAGCATGCGGTTTGACCGAACCTCGGCTTATCGTCCGCCCCCGGGCCCTCCCGGGCCAGGCCCTTCACTCGAGTGGGGTCCCCTTCCACGCCAGTTGTCGTGGCAGATGTTCCAGTCCCAGTTTTTGCCCCAGCCGGGATCCCAGAAGTCGCCCGGGCACCACCATTGCGGGATGGGCGATGGCTGCGCACTTCACCGTTGGCAGGCCGGGCACCAGAACACGGTGCGGCCTTCCATCTCGGCAGCAAGCACCGTCGTCCCGCAGAGTCGGCATGGGTCGCCTGCGCGCCGATAGACGTAGGTGCGCGGCCGGCCCGGCTGGTACGACGGGGCGCCGTGATCGTGCTCGGCCCGGACGGCAATGATCTTGCCGCGCCGCAGACCTACCTTCATCAACGCCACCAGGTCGGTCCACGCCGCGTCGAACTCTGCCTCGGTGATCCGCTGACCGGTCCGGTAGGGGTCGATGCGGTGACGGAACAGCAGCTCGCTGCGAAAGACGTTGCCCACCCCTGCCATCACCGTCTGGTCCATCAGGAGGGCCCCAATGGGCCTGCGGGACTTAATGATTCGGGCCCACGCCCACGACGGGTCAGCGTCCGGGCGCAACGGGTCGGGGCCTAGCCGGGCAACCACATCGGCGACTTGGCTCTCGTCGATCACCTCGCATACCGTCGGGCCGCGTAGGTCGGTGCCGTATTCGGCGCCGACCATGCGCATCCGCACCTGTCCCACCGGTTCGGGAAGATGATCGGCCGCCGGGCGTGCCCATTCGGTGAAGGTGCCGTAGAGCCCGAGATGCACATGGACGATCCCGCCGCCCTGGTAGTGATGGAACAGGTGTTTGCCCCACACGCTGGTTCGCCGGAGGACCCGGCCGTCCACCGCGGCCGCCGATTCGGCGAAGCGGCCCTGTGGGCTGGATACCGCCACCGGCGCGCCGGCGAAACGGCGCTTATGCAGCCGGGCCAACCGGTGCAAGGTATGCCCTTCTGGCACGGCAGTCTTTGTCCGGTCTCAGGGTCTGGTCTCAGGGCCTGCTCTCAGGCCACCGCACCGGGTACCGGCGGCGCTTGGTGAGTGCGCTCGTATTCGGCGAGAATGTCGATTCGGCGCTGATGGCGTTCGGCTTTGGACCATTGCGCGGACACAAAGGCGTCGACGATCGCCAGCGCCTCGGCGACGGTGTGCATGCGGCCGCCGATGCCGATCAGCTGAGCGTTGTTGTGTTCCCGGGCCAGCGACGCCGTCTCGACACTCCACGCCAGCGCGCACCGCGCGCCGGGCACCTTGTTGGCCGCGATTTGCTCACCATTGCCGGATCCCCCCAGCACGATGCCCAAGCTGCCCGGATCGGCCACCGTCCGTTCCGCGGCGGCGATGCAAAACGCCGGATAGTCGTCGTCGGCGTCGTAGCTGAAGGCGCCGCAGTCGACCGGTTCGTGTCCCGACGTTTTGAGGTGCTCGATGATGTGCTGCTTGAGTTCGAATCCGGCGTGGTCAGACCCCAGGTAGACGCGCATGCCCGACATTGTGCCCGACCCGCCGCGGGTCGTTGGCGCCCGGCCTAATCGAACTCGGGGCGCTCGGTGCGAGTCCTCTTGAGCTCGAAGAAATGTGGGTAGGCGGCGAACGTCAAGGATGCGTCCCAGAGCTTGCCGGCCAGCTCGCCGCGAGGAATCTTCGACAGCACCGGTCCGAAGAACGCCACCCCGTTGACGTGAATGGTCGGCGTGCCCACGTCGTCACCCACGGCGTCCATACCAGCGTGGTGGCTCTTACGCAGGGTGTCATCGTAGGCATCGGTGGTAGCGGCTGCGGCCAGTTCGGCCGGAAGGCCGACCTCCGCCAACGATTGGGTGATGACCTCGTCGAGGTCCTTGTTTCCCTCGTTGTGAATCCGGGTGCCCATCGCGGTGTACAGCGGGGCCAACACGGCGGCGCCGTGGGCCTGCGCCGCGGCGATCGCCACCCGTACCGGTCCCCACGCCCTCTTCATGTTCTCGCGATACTGCTCAGGCAGCCCTTCGCGGTTTTCGTTGAGCACCGCCAAGCTCATGACGTGAAAATTCACCTCGATATCGCGGACCTTTCCCACCTCGAGAATCCAGCGCGACGTGATCCATGCCCACGGGCACAGCGGGTCGAACCAGAAATCGGCAACAGACTTTTCGGGCATACTTGCGATCCTCTCCTGCAAAGTTCGAAGACGGTGAGAACACCGTCCAGCACAACCCCGGCGGCGGTGCGGGTGTTCCCGCGATCACGGCGATGCGGCGCCACCCGAACCAGGAACCGTCGGAACCGGTGACGCCAGCCGATATGTTGGAGCCTGTGGCCCTTCCCAATCTCACCCGCGAACAGGCAATCGAACGCGCCGCCCTGATTACCGTCGACAGCTACCAGATCAACCTCGATCTGACCGACGGGCATGGCGGGCCCGGCAAACGGACTTTCCGGTCCACCACCACGGTGGTATTCGACGCGCTCGCCGGCGCCGACACGGTGATCGACATCGCCGCCGACACCGTCCGCAGCGCCAGCCTCAATGGCGCGGAACTGGACGTCTCCGGCTACGACGAGTCGACCGGAATCCCGCTGCGGGGGCTGGCCAACCGCAACGTCGTCATCATCGACGCCGACTGCCGCTACTCCAACACCGGCGAAGGTCTGCACCGCTTCGTCGACCCCGTCGACGGCGAGACGTACCTGTACTCGCAGTTCGAGACCGCCGATGCCAAGCGGATGTTCGCCTGCTTCGACCAGCCCGACCTCAAGGCCACCTTCGAGCTGCGGGTCACCGCGCCCGGGCACTGGAAGGTGATCTCCAACGCCGCCGCCACCCCGGTGGACAAAGAGGTGGACAACGGAGTGCACACCTTTACCACCACCCCGCCGATGAGCACCTATCTGGTGGCGCTGATCGCCGGACCGTACGCCGCCTGGCATGACACCTATCGCGATGAGCACGGCGAGATCCCGCTGGGCCTCTACTGCCGGGCGTCGTTGGCGCAATATATGGACGCCGAGCGGTTGTTCACCCAGACCAAGCAGGGATTCGGCTTCTACCACAAGCACTTTGGGCTGCCCTATGCGTTCGGTAAGTACGACCAGCTGTTCGTGCCCGAGTTCAATGCCGGTGCGATGGAAAACGCCGGCGCGGTGACCTTCCTCGAAGACTATGTGTTTCGCAGCAAGGTCACCCGCGCCGCCTACGAACGGCGCGCCGAGACGGTATTGCACGAGATGGCGCACATGTGGTTCGGCGACCTGGTCACCATGAAGTGGTGGGACGACCTGTGGCTCAACGAGTCCTTCGCCACGTTCGCGTCGGTGCTGTGCCAAAGCGAAGCGACCGAGTTCACCGAGGCCTGGACGACGTTCGCCACCGTCGAAAAGTCGTGGGCCTACCGCCAGGACCAACTGCCGTCGACGCACCCGATCGCCGCCGATATTCCCGACCTGGCCGCGGTGGAGGTGAACTTCGACGGCATCACCTACGCCAAGGGCGCGTCGGTGCTCAAACAGCTGGTCGCCTACGTCGGGCTGGAACACTTCCTGGCCGGGCTGCGCGACTACTTCCGGACCCACGCGTTCGGCAACGCCACGTTCGACGATCTGATTGCCGCGCTGGAAAAGGCTTCTGGCCGTGACCTGTCGACCTGGGGCCAGCAGTGGCTCAAGACCACCGGGCTCAACACGTTGCGGCCGGATTTCGGCGTCAACGAGGAAGGTAGCTTCACCCGGTTTGCGGTGCAGCAGAGCGGGGCCGCGCCGGGCGCGGGTGAGACCCGGGTGCACCGGCTCGCGGTGGGTATCTACGACGACGACGTCTCCAGCGGGTCGGGCAAACTGGTCCGGGTCCACCGCGAAGAACTCGACGTCGCCGGTCCGGAATCGGAAGTGCCTGCGCTGGTTGGTGTTCCGCGCGGCAAGCTGATCCTGGTCAACGACGACGACCTGACGTACTGCTCGCTGCGGCTGGACGCCGAGTCGCTGCAGACAGCGCTGCAGCGCATCGCCGACATCGCCGAGCCGCTGCCGCGCAGCCTGGTGTGGTCGGCGGCGTGGGAGATGACCCGCGAGGCCGAGTTGCGCGCCCGCGAGTTCGTGGCACTGGTGTCCGGTGGTGTGCACGCCGAGACCGAGGTCGGCGTGGCGCAGCGGTTGCTGATGCAGGCGCAGACCGCGCTGGGTTCGTACGCCGAACCGGGCTGGGCCCGCGAGCATGGTTGGCCGCAGTTCGCCGACCGGCTACTGGAATTGGCCCGCGATGCCGCGGCCGGCTCCGACCATCAGCTGGCCTTCGTCAACGCGTTGTGCGGGTCCGTGCTGTCACCCCGCCACGTCGAAACCGTGGCCGCGCTGCTCGACGGTGACCCCGCCGAATTGGGACTGGCGGGCTTGGACGTCGACACCGACCTGCGCTGGCGCATCGTGATCGCGCTGGCAACCGCGGGCGCCATTGACGCCGACGGGCCCCAGTCACCGCGGATCGACGCGGAAGAACAGCGCGACCCGACCGCGACCGGTAAGCGGTACGCCGCCCAGGCCCGCGCCGCGCGGCCGCAATTCGACGTCAAGGAGAGCGCCTTCACCACCGTGGTCGAAGACGACACCCTGGCCAACGCCACCGGCCGCGCGATCATCGCGGGCATCGCCGCGCCGGGGCAAGGTGAGCTGCTCAAGCCGTTCACACCGCGCTATTTCGAGGCGATCCCGGGAGTGTGGGCACGGCGATCCAGCGAGGTCGCCCAATCGGTGGTGGTCGGGCTTTATCCCGGTTCCGACGTCAGCGAGGAAGGCATTGCCGCCGCCGACAAGTTCCTATCCGCCCCGGACTCCGAGCTGCCGCCGCCGTTGCGCCGGTTGGTGCTGGAGGGCCAAGCCGGCGTCAAACGGTCGCTGCGGGCCCGGCGATTCGACGCGGCCGAATAGCGCGCGCGTCGCGTCCGCGCCGGCAACGCGAACCGCCGCAGGTGCGCGCGGCCGCGCACGGTCGCGCGCGGGTGGAATCACGCCGCCGAAATCCCGGCACTGATTACGCGGATCGCGCTGATCAGCCCGTCGATCAGGTGACCCTGCTCGAAGGCCGACGATGCGGCGGCCACGCCGAGCGGCGCCGCCGACTCGGCACCACGACCCCGCAGCGCCGAGCCGTAGACCACCTCGATGGCGGACTGGTTGGGCGAAACCGCGATCAGCACCGCGTCGTTGGGTGTGGGCACCTTCGCCAGAATCTCCCGCGCCCGTGCGGCGGTGTCATCACCCAGATCACCCAGGTAGACGGCGAAGCGAGCCCTGGACGCCCGCGAGCTGTAGACCAGCGCGTCGTCCAAAGCCACGAGGTCCTTGGTCGGGAACGGATAGTGCACCGACAGTTCCCCGGGCTCGGTGACCCCGGAGATCCGGCCGCTGCTGGTGATCACCCAGCCCTTCGGCAGATCGGTGGGTTCGATCGTCGCAACGTCACCACGTGCCACTGGCGCCACCTCCAACCGAGATCTCCGACGAAGCATGCCCAGCGTGGGAGCCACCGACATCTTCGTCGGTCGCGGCCCACAGGATCGGGGGATGTGTCCAACGCTCCGGCATTTCATAGGTTGCCGGGTGCGGTCCCTTGCGGGTGAAGATCATCAATGCCAGCACGACCACCAGCAACAGCGGGATTCCGACGAACAAGAGGTGAATCTCCATAGCGTTCACGACGCAAACCGTATCCCACCGAGGGCCGGTCAGGGCACTGAGGACAGCAGAAAATCAGGCCGCGCCTTCACCGAGGTATCGCTCCCACGACGGGTCCAGCTCTTTGACCGTCGACAGCAGCCGCCAGTGCTGCCCGGTCGGCGGCAGCGGCTTGCGGCGCAGTGACCAACCGAGTTCGGTCAGCAGCTTGTCGCCCTTGCGGTGATTGCATGTCGAGCAGCACGCGACGCAGTTCTCCCACGAGTGCTCACCCCCACGGCTGCGTGGCACCACATGGTCGACCGTATCGGCCTTTGCCCCGCAATAGGCGCAGCAGAAGCGATCGCGGTGCATCAGCGCAGCACGGGTCATCGGGACGCGGGCCCGATAGGGAACCCGGACGTAGGTTCGCAGCTGGATGACCGATGGCACCACGATCGAGCTGGTCGCCGAGTGGATGACCGGTCCGGCGGGGTCGTCGTGGACCACGTCGGCCTTACCGCAGATCACCATCACGACCGCCCGGCGCATCGGCAACGCGGTGAGCGGCTCGTAGGTGGAGTTCAGCAGCAAGACCCGCCGGCGGTTCCAGATCGATGCGCTCTCTGAGCGGTTGGGCGGATGGGTTTCGACCCCCAGGGCGGGTCGGTGGGAGTGGGCACTGTGCAGGCATGACGCGGTTGCAGGCCCTGTTCCGCCTGCCGCGGCACCGCTATTGCGGTGGCTGCGGCGCTTTTTGCCCTGCGCCATAGATCCTCCGCGGAACAGTCCACCATGATTCTTGGCCGACCGCACGCCAATTGCCTGGACCACGCCGTGTCGATCGGGTGAACGCCGGGGTTCCTGGCCCGATCCCGGCCCGATCCTGGCCCGATCTTGCCCGACGGATACCGCCGGTGGCCGTCGGCAGCGGCGGTAGCGGAGTGCAACACTGGCATCACTTATCGAGATCCCGCTGTGCAATCCGGCGGTCAAGAAGAGGAGCTGACGACATGCCGGGTGGTGCGGGTCCGCCAGGTGATCCCGGTAATGAGGACACGACGGCAGAACGCTATCGCCACACCGCGCGAAACCCGCTCACTCCGCGTGCCGCCGTGGCGGAGCTGCTCGCCTCGATGAATCGCGTCATCGAAATCACCGAGCCAGACCCACAGTTGCCGGCAGCGCTGGGTTTCTCGCGATCCAGACAAGCCGCGCTGGCCGCCAAGCGCGGGATAACGAAAGGTTTGGCTGAACGAGATGCCGCCGATCGCGCCGAGCCGCGGCGCCGAGAACTGCCCGAACGGCTCCAGAGCGCACTGCGAGCGATAGATGACTGCATTTCCGGGATGCAGCACCTCGACGGGAAAAGGTTGGAGATCGCCGCCGCCGCTCGCCAGGAAGGCTTCGTGGTGGCATCAGACGGCTGCGTCAGCATCGGCACAGCACATCAGCGCTCGGTGGGCGACGAGGCCACCATGCGCCGCGCCCGCTACGAGCATCGCCTCATGTCAGTGCTCGCGGAGATGGCTGCGGTGCAGGAGCGCTCGGTGGCCACGATCACCGAACGATTGGGCGCCGACGAACCGGGCATACCCTGGTCCTTCGTCGAGTGCGCCAAGGCTGGGGTCGAACTGAGCACTTTCGAAACGGGTGGCGCAGGCCTGCCGCCGTCGCCGCTGCGCGATCTGTTGGACCGGCTTGCTGCCGACATGGCGAGCGCCAAGCGACGATTCGCCGCCAACCTCTAGGAATGGTCGGACCGGAGGCGAAGGTGAGATCGACATCACGCGACGTCGGCGATTCATAGACCACAATGGAAGCAATGGAACCGCAACAACAATCCTTCTACGACGCCGTGGGCGGCGCCAAGACATTCGACGCGATCGTGTCACGCTTCTACGAACAGGTCGCCGAAGACGAGATCCTGCGTCCGCTCTATCCCGAGAAGGACCTATCGGGTGCCGAAGCACGACTGCGGATGTTCCTCGAGCAATATTGGGGCGGCCCGCGAACCTACTCCGAACAGCGCGGGCATCCCCGGCTGCGGATGCGGCACATGCCGTTTCGGATCACACCCATCGAGCGCGACGCCTGGTTGCGGTGCATGCACACCGCTGTCGCCTCCATCGACGCACAGACCCTGGACGACGAGCGTCGCCGCGAGTTGCTCGCCTATCTCGAGATGGCAGCCCACTCGTTGGTGAACTCCGCGTTTTGATGGCCGCCGAAGTGGATCGAGAGAATCAGGCGCAGTCGTGGTGGTCGGACGCGGTGTTCTACCAGGTGTATCCGCGCTCGTTCGCCGACAGCGACGGAGACGGGGTCGGCGACCTCGACGGGCTCACGGCCCGCTTGGAGTATTTGCAACAGCTCGGTGTCGACGGCATCTGGATCAACCCGGTCACCGTCTCGCCGATGGCCGACCACGGTTATGACGTTGCCAACCCTCGGGACATCGATCCGCTTTTCGGCGGGATGGCAGCGTTCGAACGACTGGTCGCGGCTGCACATCAGCGGGGCATCAAGGTCACCATGGACGTGGTGCCCAACCACACCAGTTCCCAGCACCCGTGGTTTCAGGCGGCGCTAGCCGCCGGTCCCGGCACCGACGCGCGGGACCGCTATTTCTTTCGCGACGGCCGGGGCCCGGACGGGTCGCTGCCGCCGAACAACTGGGAGTCGGTCTTCGGCGGACCGGCATGGACTCGGGTGACCGAACGGGATGGCAACCCAGGCCAGTGGTATCTGCACCTCTTCGACGCCGAGCAGCCCGACCTCAACTGGGACAACCCAGAGGTTTTCGACGACTTCGAGAAGACACTGCGCTTCTGGCTGGAACGCGGCGTGGACGGGTTCCGCATCGACGTGGCCCACGGCATGGCCAAGCCCGCTGGTTTGCCCGACGCCGCTGACGAAGCCAAGATTTTGCGCCACACCGATGACGACCCACGCTTCAACCGCCCGCAGGTACATGCGATCCACCGCGATATCCGCGCGGTTATCGACGACTACCCGGGGGCGGTCACCGTCGGCGAGGTCTGGGTGCAGGACAACACCCGATGGGCCGAATACGTACGGCCCGACGAATTGCACCTCGGCTTCAACTTCCGGCTGACCCGGACCGAGTTCGACGCCACCGACATCCACGATGCCGTGCAGAACTCGCTGGCGGCTGCGGCAATAGAAAACGCCACGCCGACCTGGACGCTGGCCAACCACGATGTGGGACGGGAGGTCACCCGCTACGGCGGCGGCGTGACTGGGCTGCGCCGGGCGCGAGCAATGGCCTTGGTCATGCTCGCCCTGCCGGGCGCGGTATTTCTCTACAACGGTCAGGAACTCGGGCTGCCCGATGTGGACCTGCCCGACGAGGCACTGCAGGACCCGACGTGGAAACGCTCCGGCCACACCGAGCGTGGCCGCGACGGGTGCCGCGTTCCGCTGCCGTGGTCGGGCGATGCTCCCCCGTTCGGGTTTTCGACGTGCGCCGACACCTGGTTACCGATGCCGCGCGAGTGGGCCGCGTTGACCGTCGAAAAGCAACGTGCGGATCCCGATTCGACGTGGTCGTTCTTTCGTCGTGCGCTCCAATTGCGAAAAGAACACGCACAATTCGATGGTAACCAGATCGATTGGCTGCCGGCGCCAGGCGACGCGGTGGTATTTCGGCGCCGCGGCGGACTGGTGTGCGCGTTGAATGCGGGCCGTCGCCCGACAACCCTGCCCGCTGGCGAGCTGCTCATGGCTAGCGGATCGTTGGTCGACGGGCAGCTGCCGCCGGACACCGCCGCCTGGTTGGTTTAGCTCGGCCGGTCGTCGATGGGCTCGACACTGGCAGACTTGCACAATGTGGCGGACTACTGGAACCACAACACCGCCTATCACCCATGGCTGGTCGATATCGCAGCACGGCATCACGGCGACGTTTTGGATGTGGGGTGCGGTGAGGGCCTGCTGATGCAGCGGCTGGCGGCAGTATCGCGCCGGGTGGTCGGCATCGATCCGGACGCTGCCGCAGTCGAGCGAGCACGTCTCCGGCTGCATTCGATGACCAACACATCGGTCGACCACTGCGACTTTCAGGGCTTTACCGCGCCCGAGCAAAGCTTTGATGTCGTCGCATTCGTGGCCAGCATTCATCACCAACCGCTGCGAGAAGCGCTGGCCAAAACGCGCCGACTACTCAGGCCCGGCGGCGAGCTGGCCGTCGTGGGGCTTGCGGCGAACAAGACGATCAGCGACTGGGCATGGTCTTTGCTCTGTATGCCCATCGTCCGCATAGGATCGCGCGTTCATGGCGAGACCCGTGACATCGGTGTACCGGTCACCGAGCCTCAGGAAAATCTCGGTCAGATCCGACAGGTAGCCAACGAGGTTCTGCCCAACGCCGAAGTCCGACGAGGCCTCTACTACCGGTACCTTTTGCACTGGCGAGACCCGCGCTAGCCAAAAGTGTCTGGCGTCAGCGCAGTACCAGAGCGGGATGGCCGCGCCGCCGGTACACAGACCCGAAGCGGGCGTCGAGTCGCAACCAGGTCGGCAGAACCCGGACCCGGATCATCTCGTCGGCGTCCATCGCCTCCGCGGGCTGCGGCAGGAAACCCATTGCGGTCAAAGCGAACACACAGCGCATCGGTAGCCCAACGACGACGTCGCCGGAACTGACCTGGATGACCTCCTGATCCAGCAGCGAGGCCGGAGGACCCTGAGAACTGCCGTATTCCTTGGCCAGCCGTGCGCCGGTCGCCGCCAGATCCAGCATCGCCCGGGCCGGCACGTCGTCGAGGTGGACGAACCCGGACTCCGGGGGCAGCACCCCCCGCCACGCCGAGTCCATCCCGTAGCCCGGGTCGACATAGCCCGACGAGTCCATCGCCGCCAGTCCGCGCGCCAATCCGGCTGCGCCCACCGAAAAATCGTCGGGCCGCACCCGGCCGGCCACCACCCGGCTGGCCAGCACGTCGAAACCCGTTGCCACCCAAGCCGTCAGCAATCCAGCCGATCGTGCCCGGATACGAATGATCGCCGCATCGTCGAGCCGCATCGCACGTTCGACGAACGCGGCCAGATCCGCGCGGTGAGTCGGGCCAGTCAGCCACAGGCCGCGCTCGGCTCCGCCCCCCGCTCCCTCCGCTAACGCTCCCCCTATTCGCGAAGCCACCGTTGCAGATACTCCCGATGATGTGGGGACAGGCGGACCAACCGCTGTTCCTCGATATGGAACGCGGCTAGCTGTGACTCGGCAAGGACGGCCGGCTTGGAGTCCGGTTCCGCGTTGACCGACCGTACTTCGTAACCCAGGGTGAAGTCGACCGCGCGCAGCCGCTTCACCCAAATCGTCACCTGCAGCGGCGAATCGGAAAGCCGCAGTTGACCTTTGTAGCTGACCCGGACGTCGGCGATGAGCAGGCCGGTGGTGGTGATGTCGGCCGCGAAGGCGTCTTTGAGAAACGGTACGCGCGCCTCTTCCAGGATGGTGACCATGGTGGCGTGGTTGACGTGCTGGTACACGTCGATGTCGGACCAGCGCACCGGCACCGGCGCGACGAAACCGACACTCATGCGGACGCCCCGCGCCCGCTGGTGCGTGTCATCCGGCGGATTTGGCGCGCCGCCACCGACAGCGTCGCGAGGTCTTTCGCGCCGCATTCCCGAATTTCGTTGAGCGTGCGGCGAGCCCGCTCCACCCGGGATGCGCTGATGTGCTCCCACTCGGCGATCTTCTGATCCCCGCTTTCGTCGGGTTCGCCGACAGCCAGCACGTCGAAACACAACGCCCGCAGCGAGGCGTAGATGTCGTCGCGAATGGCCAACCGCGCCAACGCTTGCCAGCGATCGTTGCGGGGAAGCTCGGAGACCGCGGTCAGCAGTCCGTCGGTGCCCAACCGGTCCATCAGGGCGAAGTAGGTGTCGGCGACTTCAGCCGTGTCGATCTCGATGATGTCGGCGATGTCGATGATGTCGAGCAAGCTGTAGCGGTACAGGCCCACGGCGACCCGGTAGGCCAAGTCGTGGGGTGCGCCTTGTGCGGTGAACTCAGCCGCTTCCTTCTCGACGATGGCTTTGTCGTCGCCGCGCAACCACTCCGACATGCGCGGCGTCATGGCCTTGACCTTCGCGGCGAAGCGGTTGATCTCAGCGCCAACGGCCAGTGGCTGCGGACGATAGTTGAGCAGCCAGCGTCCGGCCCGGTCGATGAGCCGACGGGTGTCAAGCGTCAGCCGGTCCGACAGTGCGACCGGCAAATTCGCCGCGCGGATGCGCCGCCAGAGATGGTTCACCCCGTAGATGGCGTCGATGGCGACGTAGGTGCGCACCGAGTCGATCGGGGTTACGCCGACATCCTCGGCGAGCCGGAAGGCGTAGCTGATACCGGCGTTGTCCACCAGGTCGTTGATCAGCATCGTGGTGACGATCTCGCGACGCAGCTGGTGCGAGCGGATCTCCGGGGTGAACCGTTCCCGTAACGGCCGCGGAAAATAATCGGGCAATCGAGATGCGAACACGTCCTGATCGGGCAGCTCGGTGGTCAGCACCTCCTCCTTGAGCGCCAGCTTGACGTGGGCCATCAACGTCGCCAACTCGGGCGAGGTGAGCCCGATGCCCGCCTCGGCCCGCCGCGCAATCTCTTTCTCCGACGGCAGCGCCTCCAATTCCCGGTTGAGTCCCCGTTCGGCCACCAAGTGCCTGATCTGGTCGGCGTGCACCGGCAACAGGCCGGCCGCGTTGGCGCGGCTGGTACCCATCAGGTCGTTCTGGTCCTCGTTGTCGGTGAGCACCAACCGAGCCACCTCGTCAGTCATCGACTCCAGCAGCTGTTTGCGTTCGTCGGCTTTGACCTTGCCCGCGGTGACCAGCGAATCGATCAGGATCTTGATGTTGACCTCATGGTCGGAGCAATCCACGCCGGCAGAGTTGTCCATCGCGTCGGTGTTGATCCGGCCGCCCGACAGATCGAATTCGACGCGGCCCAGCGCCGTGACCCCGAGGTTCCCGCCTTCGCCGATCACCTTGGCCCGCACTTGGTTGGCATTGACCCGCACCGGGTCGTTGGCCCGATCGCCGACATCGGAGTCCGATTCCGACTCGGCCTTGATGTAGGTGCCGATGCCGCCGTTGAAGAGCAGACCGACCGGCGCCTGCAGAATCGCGCGGATCAGGTTGGGCGGGGACATCTCGGTGACGTCAGTGTCGATACCCAGCGCGGCGCGGACCTGTGGGCTGACCGGAATGGCCTTCTGCTCGCGGCTGTAGACGCCGCCGCCCTCGCTGATCAGCGACCCGTCGTAGTCGTCCCAACTTGATCGGGGCAGCTCGAACATCCGCCGCCGTTCCTCCCAGGAGGCGGCGGCGTCCGGGTCCGGGTCGAGGAAGATGTGCCGGTGGTCGAAGGCGGCGACCAGCCTGATGTGCTTGCTGAGCAGCATGCCGTTGCCGAACACGTCGCCGCTCATGTCGCCGACGCCGACGACGGTGAAGTCCTCGGTCTGCGTGTCGACCCCGATTTCCCGGAAGTGTCGTTTGACGGCCTCCCAGGCACCCCTGGCGGTGATGCCCATGGCCTTGTGGTCGTAGCCCACCGATCCGCCGGAAGCGAACGCGTCACCCAACCAGAACCCGTACGACTTGGCAACGTCGTTGGCGATGTCGGAGAACGTGGCGGTGCCTTTGTCGGCTGCCACCACCAGGTAAGCGTCGTCGCCGTCGCGACGCACCACCTCCGGCGGTGGACTGACTTTTCCGGTCGCGTGGTCGACGTTGTCGGTGACGTCGAGCAATCCGGAAATGAACAGCTGGTAGCACGCCACACCCTCGGTGCGAGTGGCATCGCGGTCGGCGGTCGCGTCGCCGGTGGGCAGCGGCGGCCGCTTGACGACGAATCCGCCCTTGGCGCCGACCGGCACGATGACGGCGTTCTTCACCGCCTGCGCCTTGACCAGGCCCAGGATCTCGGTGCGGAAGTCGTCGCGGCGATCCGACCAGCGCAGGCCGCCGCGCGCGACCGGACCGAACCTCAGGTGCACGCCTTCCACCCGCGGTGAGTAGACGAAAATTTCGAACTTGGGGCGCGGCAGCGGCAGCTCGTCGACCAACTGCGCGTCCAGCTTGACCGCCAGCACATTGCGGCTCCGGGCCGAACTCTCGCGTGTCACAAAGTAATTGGTCCGCAATGTGGCCTGAACCAGCGAGGCGAAGGCACGCAGGATGCGGTCGGTGTCCAGACCCACCACCGCGTCGATGTCGGCGGCGACAGCGGCCGCGGCCGCTTGCGCGTCGCGCCTTGAGCCGGCCGGTCTGGGGTCGAACATCGCCTCGAACAGAGTCACCAGCGAGCGTGCGGTCGAGGCATGCTCGTTGAGCACCGATTCGATATAGGATTGACTATAGGGGAAGCTGGCTTGCCGTAGATACTTGGCATAGGCGCGCAGCACGACAACTTGCTGCCAGGTCAGCCCCGCGCGCATCACGAGTTCGTTGAACCGGTCGATTTCGATCCTGCCCTGCCAGATGGCGGTGACGGCATCGGCGAACCGCTGTGCGGCCGCGTCCCGCTCCTGGGTCGTCGTCGCCCTCGGGATGGTGCGATGCGGCGAGATCTTGAACTGATAGATCCACACCGGCAGCCTGTCGGGACGGGTGACGGTGAACGGCCGCTCTTCGAGCACTTCGACACCCATGCTCTGCAGCATCGGCAGTAGTTCGCTGAGCGAGGCGGTGGATCCGCCCAGGAACCAGGTCAGCTGCGCGAGGCCCTGTTCGTCGCGGTCAGAGAACACCAGCTTGACCGAGTCGTCGGTCAGCTCGTTGATGATGGCGATGTGGCTGATGGCATCGGTGGGGCTGACCGCCTGCTTGTAGGCCTCGGAGAAGGCAGCCGCATAATGCTCGGCGTCGTTGTGCCCGACAGAGCCGTCCGCCGCCGCGCCGATCAGCCGGTCGGCCCAGGTTCGCGCGGCCTCGCTCAGCAACGCCTGGATCCGGAGCCGGTTGGCCTCGGAAACATCCACCGAGCCGGGCGGGGAGGCAGCGTCGTCCTTTTCGGGCAACCGGACCATGAAATGCATCAGCGCCCAAGGTGATTCACTGACGCGAGCGGTGAATTCCAGTCGCGTCCCGCCGAACTCGCGGACCAGGATGTCCTCGATCTGCAAGCGCACGGCCGTGGTGTAGCGATCGCGTGGCACATAGACCAGGCACGAGACGAAGAACTGCAGCCGATCCACCCGCAGGAACAACAAAGCGCGTCGCTGGGATCCAAGGTCCACCACGGCTTTGGCCATCTCCAACAGCCGCTCGGCGCTCAGGGTGAAAAGCTCGGGGCGTGGGACGGTTTGGATGACATCGAGCAACAGCTGACCCGGGTGGCTGGGGTCGCTGTCGGCCAACTCCAGAGCCTCCCGAACCCGACGCGCAATCGCCGGGATTTCCAGGACGTCGGCGTTCATGGCGGCGACCGTGAACAGCCCGACGAAGCGATGCTCGGTTACGCTGCCGTCGCCGACGTACTCGCGCACCGCGATGGCATAGGGGTAAGCCCCGTAACGCAGGTAGCTGCCGACACGGGCCTGGGCCAAGACAAGCAACTTGTTTTCGTCGGTCAGCCGGGGCCGGATGCCTGCCCGCGCCCGTAGCACGCCAAGGCCGCTGGACCCGTCGCCGATGACCATACCCTCGTCGACCCGGCAGGGCTGGTAACCCAGCAGCAGAAAGTTGCCATTGCCCAGCCAGCGCAGCAACGCCGCGACCTCCTGACGGTCAGGCGCTGCATAGTGGCCTTCGGGATCAGTGTCGACTGCCGCGGCCAATTCACTCAGGGTGGCGATCATCGCCGCCGCATCCGTCGCGACCCGCTGGACGTCGGCGAGGACCCTCGGTAACAGCCGTTCGACTTCGGTCAGGGCGTTGCGGTCCACCGAGGGTGCGAGCTGAACGAAAATCCAGGCCTCGCCGGTGTACGGTGACGCGCCGGCCGGTTTCGGTTCGATGCGCAACAGCTCACCGGTGGGGCTGCGGCGCACATCGAACACCGGCGTCATGATGGCGGTGTAGCCCACCCCGAGCCGGTGTAGCAGCACCGTCACCGAATCCATCAGCATGCTGCCGTGCTCGGCGACCACCTGCAGCGCCGGCCCAAACCCCTCCGGATCGTCCGCGTGATACACCGCGACACAACTGTCGCCGGCCGCGCGGTGCAGACCGAGCCGATAGTGCGCACCCAGCATGCGCGGCGTCAGCAGCGAGTCGGGGCTCTGTGACCCGTCGTCCGATTGGCCCCGATAGCTATCCAGATAGGCCTGCGAGATCCAGTCAGGGACGTCAGCGGGCCGGGTGAACGTCGTCCATGCCCCGACATGCTGCTTAACTTCGGGATCGCTCGTCATACCGACTGCTCCCAACTCACCACCTGATACCGCGCGCTGTTCAATTGGCCCCACTCCTCAACGGCCGCACCGGCCGCACCGGCCGCATCGTCGTGGGCTGTGCCCCACTTGCCCCACTCCTCAACGGCCGCACCGGCCGCATCGGCCGCATCCTCGTGGGGCTGTGCCCCACTTGCCCCACTCCTCAACGGCCGCACCGGCCGCATCGTCGTGGGGCTGTGCCCCACTTGCCCCACTCCTCAACGGCCGCACCGGCCGCATCGTCGTGGGGCTGTGCCCCACTTGCCCCACTCCTCAACGGCCGCACCGGCCGCATCGTCGTGGGGCTGTGCCCCACTTGCCCCACTCCTCAACGGCCGCACCGGCCGCATCGTCGTGGGGCCGGCAGACCTGACACTAGTCCCGCGTCAGCCTCCGGTGGGTAACCCGGTGTGGACGCGCGGCTTCGATCCCGAGCCGTTCCACTTTGTTTTCCTCGTAGGCGCCGAAATTACCCTCGAACCAGAACCACTTGGCCTCGTTGTCGGCATCACCTTCCCACGCGAGGATGTGGGTACAGGTGCGGTCAAGGAACCAGCGATCGTGGGAGATCACCACAGCACAGCCGGGAAAGTTCACCAGGGCGTTCTCCAATGAGCTCAGGGTCTCGACGTCCAGGTCATTGGTCGGTTCATCGAGCAAGATCAGGTTGCCGCCCTGCTTGAGCGTCAGCGCAAGGTTGAGCCGGTTGCGTTCGCCACCGGAAAGCACCCCGGCCGGCTTCTGCTGATCTGGACCCTTGAACCCGAATGCCGACACATAAGCTCGCGACGGTATCTCGTTTTGACCGACCTCGATGTAATCCAGGCCGTCGGACACGACCTCCCACACGGTCTTCTTCGGATCGATGCCGGCCCGCGCCTGGTCGACGTAGCTCAGCTTGACGGTGTCGCCGATCTTGACAGTGCCACTGTCCGGTTCTTCGAGCCCGACGATGGTCTTGAACAGTGTGGTCTTCCCAACTCCGTTGGGCCCGATGACGCCGACGATGCCGTTGCGCGGCAAAGTGAAGGACAGGTCCTTGATCAGCGTGCGTCCGCCATAGCCCTTATCGAGATGATCGACCTCGACGACCACATTGCCCAGTCGCGGTCCCACCGGGATCTGAATCTCTTCGAAGTCAAGCTTGCGGGTTTTCTCCGCCTCCGCGGCCATCTCCTCGTAGCGCTGCAGGCGCGCCTTGCTCTTGGCCTGGCGCGCCTTGGCGCCGGAGCGAACCCAGGCCAGCTCGTCTTGCAGACGCTTTTGCAGCTTGGCGTCCTTGCGGCCCTGCACCGCGATCCGCTCGGCCTTCTTCTCGAGGTAGGTCGAGTAGTTGCCTTCGTAGGGGTAGGCGCGGCCCCGATCCAGTTCCAGGATCCATTGGGCCACGTTGTCCAGGAAGTAGCGGTCATGGGTGACGGCCAAAATAGCGCCGGGATAGACGGCGAGATGCTGTTCGAGCCACTGCACACTTTCTGCGTCCAGGTGGTTGGTGGGCTCGTCGAGCAGCAACAAGTCAGGCTTTGACAGCAATAGCTTGCACAATGCGACGCGGCGACGTTCACCTCCGGACAAGTTGGTCACCGGTTCGTCGGGTGGCGGGCAGCGCAGGGCGTCCATCGCCTGCTCCAATTGCGAATCCAGGTCCCACGCGTCGGCGTGGTCCAATACCTCCTGGAGTTTGCCCATCTCCTCCATCAACTCGTCGGAGTAGTCGGTGGCCATCAATTCGGCGACCTCGTTGAATCGGTCGAGCTTGACCTTGATGTCCCCCAGGCCCTCTTCAACGTTGCCCCGAACCGTCTTTTCGTCATTCAGCGGCGGCTCCTGTTGCAGGATGCCGACGGTGGCCCCGGTAGCCAGGAAAGCGTCACCATTGTTCGGCTTGTCCAGACCGGCCATGATCCGCAAGACGCTCGACTTACCGGCCCCGTTCGGGCCGACCACACCAATCTTGGCGCCGGGGTAGAAACTCAACGTGACGTCGTCGAGGATCACCTTGTCGCCGTGCGCCTTGCGGACCTTTTTCATCGTGTAGATGAACTCAGCCATGCCGCGGTATTGCCTTTCTGGTCTTGCCGGGTTATCCGGGGTATCCCGCCGACCATCCTAGGCACCGCCTACCGGCATCAAGCCGACAGCGGTAGCGCGGTGTGGTCGGCGGCGGCGTTCTGGGCGGCAGCCGCGTCCGGGACGCAGTCAACCCGGGCCGCGAGGTAGTCGTCGTTCGCGACGGTCCCGGACTGCCCTGTCGTTCCGGCTGCCGGAGCGTTCTCGAAGCTCGGGCCAGTGTAGCTGGGCTTCTCGATCCGCACGAAGACCCGCGAGAGGTCCGGCCCGACCGACGTCGCCCGCATCTCCAACGAGGACCGGCGATTGCCGTCGCGGTCCTCGTATTCGCTGGTGTACACGTGGCCCACCACGATCACCGGCGCACCCTTGCCCAGCGCCGCGCCTACGCCGCTGACCAGCCTGCCCCAGCAGTTGACGGTGATGAACAGCGAGTTGCCCGGCTCCCAACCGCCGTCGGGGGTGCGTCGGCGTGAATTACTGGCTACCCGGAACTTGACGACCTCTTGGTCTCCGACCTTCCGGCGCTGCAGGTCGTTGACGATGTGACCGACGACGGTCAGCTGCGTTTCAAACATGTGACTCCACATTCCTTTCCCATTCGTGCGAGGTAGTGCTCGTGCTGATGCCCATTGAGCCCCGGGTCACCGACAACTCAGCAACAACACGGCGCCGGCGAGAGCCCCGGCGAGGTAGGCCTGTGGAAAAGGGCAGGACTGGGGATAACTGGGATAGCAGCCCCGCTATCGCCGTGACCCGAGTGCCATCAGTTACACCGCTCGGCGCCGGCTGCGGAGTCGATTGTGCCTGACGATCAGCGACAATTCCGTTGTGCGCCTTCACTTGTCACTGGTAGCCAAGCCGGACAAACTAATGGGACAGCCGCGACTGCCGCGACATGGGGCTGCGCCCCCGGATTCAGTGCCGGGCCCGGCGTCACCGCCCTACCGTGCGGTGCTCGACGATTTCTCTTCGGCGTGTCCCCGACGTGCTTGGAACTCGCGGGCGATGAACTTGTTGCGCGCGACCTTCTCGACGTAGTCGAAGTCGCGCAGAATGTCTCGCAGTTCGCGCCGGAAGGCGATCCGGCGTTCCAGCAGGTCCGGAGCCGGCGCGATCAGGTTCTGATCGACGGCAACCTGGCGCGCAGTGGCGAACAGCAGCGTCGACACCGGCTCGCTGCTGCGCACCCGTGACTGGGCCACGTACTGACGGCCGACTCCGAGCGCCAACTCCGTCAGTTCCTTCTGCCCGATATCAGGAGGAGCGTCGCGCAACACGTCGGCGACAATCTCGTACGCCTCGAAGAACACCCGCAGCATCGCGTCTGACATCAATGGCCGCTTGGCATAAAGGATCGCGTCGATCCCGTCGGCGCCGGCGGCGACTTGGCTCTCCCAATCTTGGTGCCAGGCCATCTCTTCGGCGATGTTGGCACGAAACGCTGCCGAATCGGCGAAGTAGAAGTCAAATTTCAGCAGATCGCGCAACCGCATCGCCTGGTCCCAGAAAGCGGCCATGCGGTCACCGTCGGTGTGCCGGGCATGGGCGAGCGCCAGTTCGACGATCGAGGTCTCCAAGAAGGCATGGATCACCGAGTTCCGATAGAACGCCGCCGCGAGTTCATCGTCGGGCGCTATGTACCACACCGGCTCCCGGCCGCCGTCCACCCGAGTGACCGGGTGTCCGTTGGATAATGCGTCGACCGCTGCGCGCACTCCTTCGCGCGAACGCAGCCGCAGCGCACTCGTCGACATCGGGGTCTGCTTGCGCTCCAGGTAGTCAAGTGAATCCTGCAAGGTGTGGTGCAGCTGATCGAGCGTCAGCGCGGTCCCGCGGGTAGTTAGCAGCAACGCGGACACCAATCCGGTCGCGGTCACCGGCGTCGACTGCAAGATCCGCCACGCCACCTCAAACGTCATCTTCTGCAGCGCAAGCCGTTTCGCGGCCGGATCATGAGCTAGCGGACCGTTCGGTTCGCCGAGATACTGTCGCATCGAAACCGCTTCGGGGAAACGGACATAGATCTTGCCGTAGTTGCGCTCCCCCTGCGCCTTGATAAACCGGTAGAGCCAGCTGAAACCCTCAGGCGTCTTCTCCGCACCGCGCGCGTAGGCGGCGTATTCTGCGATCTCGTGCAACTGGTCGAAGCAGATCGACACCCCTTGCAGCAAAATGTCTTCGCTGCGACCGTCAAGGTAGGCGTCGGCCACGTAGCTCATCAGCCCCAGCTTGGGCGGCAACA
The DNA here is from genome assembly GCF_900566075.1 of Mycobacterium pseudokansasii. Lineage (NCBI taxonomy): Bacteria > Bacillati > Actinomycetota > Actinomycetes > Mycobacteriales > Mycobacteriaceae > Mycobacterium > Mycobacterium pseudokansasii. The sequence goes on from NZ_UPHU01000001.1 coordinate 4,293,127, forward strand.
TCTTTCCGGTGCGAGACCGCGTACCTTCGATAGACCAACTCAGATTGAAGCGCTTCTCGACGACGTAGCCGACGTACTCCCTGAGCACATACTTGTACAGCGGATCGTCGCCGATATTGCGCCGGATGAAGATCATCCCCGAACGACGCATCAGGGGACCCATCATGCCGAATGATAGGTTGATGCCGCCGAACATGTGCACCGGCGGTAACCTGTTGTCCTGCATGGCCACCGGTATCACCGCGCCGTCGATATAAGACCGGTGGGAGAACAGCAAGACCGCTGGGTGCGATTCCAGCGCGGACCGCATGGCCGCGACCTGGTATTCGTCGTAGTCGAATTCGGGATCGAAACCGCGGCTGATCAGCTTGCCCAGGACGGAAATCAAGTCTACCGACACCTGGCTCCAACCGGTGGCCAGTTCATCGAGAATTCTCCCGGCCTCTTCGACGGTGGCACCGGGTATTTGCTTCAGCCCGGCACGAAACCGCATTGACGCCAACATTTCTGGCTTCACCAGCCGCGGAGACTTGTATTGCGGTCCGAGGATCCGGTATTCGGCGCGTGCTAACGCCAGGATTGCCCTTCGGGTGACGAACTGGGCGAAATCGCGCTTGTTGTCGCCGACGGTGGTGTCGCGCCACTGCTGGCGCAACTCGGAGACCGTGGCGGCCTCCCCGGCCACCACCCTGGCCCGCCGCGGGTCCGAGCGCAGGATGCGCCGCTGCTGACGTGCGTTGGGATGGTAGGGATCCCGGCCCGGAAGCAGCCCCGCCACCTTGGCCGCTCTGCTGCGATCGGGTGGCGGCAGCCAGAACACCCGCACCGGCACAATCGATCGGTTCTCGAGACATTCGGAGTCAGCTTCGGGCCCGCACCCGAGCTGCTCGGCAAGTGCGGTCATCGCGGCTGGTGGAGCATTGCGGGGCGGCAGCCTCAGAACGTCGAATTTAGCCTCGGGATGACGGCTGCGCTGCTCATCCAGCCAACGCATGATCAGCTGCATCTCGACCGGCGACTCCATCGAAGCCAGCACCAGCGTGTCTTCAGCAGTGAGGACTGCGCTGGTGTCGGCGACCGGTTTGGTCACGGCAGTCCTTGGGGCCCAGAGCTCGATGATGCAGGGGCATCGGCTTGGTCAGTGCCCGGCTGTTGAACCTCATCATCGGTGACGGCGACTTTTGACTCGCGGCGGGGGTTAGCTTTGATCGATGTGGTCTTCGCGGCCTTCTTGGCAGCGCTCTTGACCGGAGGCTTCTTGGCTGGTTGCTTCTTCGCCGCGCTTCTGGCCGGGACCTTCTTGGCCGGTTGCTTCTTCGCGGCCTGTGCTTTCTTCGCCGCTTTTTGCTCTGCGGACAAGTCGACTTCGGGCAGCTTGTCGACCGGCCAGTTCTTCAGGGTGTCCAGATAAAGCTGGCGCACCTCGGCAATGCGGTCCGGGAGTGTGTCGAGAGACCAGTCGTCGACTGGGATCGGCGGAAAGACCGCGACGTCGACCGTGCCGGGATTGATCGTCGTGGAGTTTCGCGAGGCGACGATCTCCGCATTGCGAATCACAATGGGCACGATGGGGATCCCCGCCGCCATCGCGATCCGGAAGGGCCCCTTCTTGAAGGGCCCTACTTCGGTGGTGTCCAACCGGGTGCCCTCGGGCGCGATCACGATCGACAACCCGTTTCTGGCGCGATCCTCGACGGTGTGCAGCGTCTCCACCGCGGCCGCCGAGTCGTCGCGATCGATGAATACACCGTCCAGCAGCTTGCCAAGGGTGCCCATGATCGGGTCGTTCTGCAGTTCCTTCTTGCCCACGGCAACCCAGTTGTCGCGCACCAGCGCTCCGGCGATAACCGGGTCAACTTGGTTGCGGTGGTTGAAGATAAAGACCGCTGGACGCTGCGCGGTCAAGTTTTCCTTTCCGATCACATTCAGGTGTACGCCACTGGTGGCGAGCAACAACTGAGAAAAGTTGGAGGTGAAGAAGTTCACCCCACGCCGTCGGCTACCGGTCAGCACACCGAGGCCTACCGCCCCGGCCGCGACCGGGAACATCGTGCTGAAACCGGCGAGTGTTCGCAGCTGCCGCCGCAGACCAACACCGCCGCGGCTGTTGAACTTCAGAATCGGCCAGCCGCGGCGTTTGGCGACGGCGGCCATCTTGCCTTCGGGATTGGTCGGCCGCGGATTGCCGACCAAGTACATCAGGGCGACGTCCTCGTCCCCGTCGGCGTAGAAGTAGCTGTCCTTGAGGTCGATGCCGTGCTCGGCCGCAAAACGTTGCACCGCTGCGGCTTTGCCGGGCCCCCACAAGATCGGCCGCACCACATCGCCGGTGAGCAATCCGTCTTCATTGACCTCGAACTTGTTGGTGAGCATGTTGCTGATGCCCAGGAAGCGGGCCACCGGTTCGACCTGGATGGTCAGCGCCGACGAGCTCAGGACCACGGTATGCCCACGTGCCATATGGGCCCGAACGAGCTCACGCATTTCCGGATAGACCCGGGGCTCTATCCGCTGATGAAACAGCCGCTCGCCGATCTCCTCCAAATCACTCAACAGCCGTCCCCTCAGCGCCGAAGACGCCTTGATGATGAGATCCTCGAACTCGATGCGTCCCAGCGTATGGTTCAGACCGGCCTGGACCATGCTGAGCAGCTCACCGACACCCATATCGCGGCGCCGCAGCCGTTCTTGGGTGAGGATGACCGCGGTAAAGCCCGCGACCAACGTCCCGTCGAGATCGAAAAACGCGCCGACCTTCGGCCCCGGAGCACTGGCCATGATCTCGGCCACCGATCCTGGTAGCCGCAAGTCGCCGCCAGGCTTGCCGGTCTCGCGCTGTTCGCCTTGCTGTTGCGGCGTGCTCATGAGCCCGACACCGAACGAGACGCCGTACCGGCGTGGGCGGTGAAGGACGCCGGGATCGCCCGCGGTGCCGGCTCACCGGCCAGCGCCAAGATCTCGTCGAAACCCTCGAGCAGGCACTGGGCAAACAACTCGTCGTTTCGCACGGATGCCCGGTCGTAGCGCGCGGTGATGGTGCACCACCCGCCCCGCGATATCAGGACCACCATCATGGCCACACCCGGTAGCGGGCCGATGCCGTACTGCCGCAGTATCTTTGCACCGGCGACGAAGGTGTCGCCGGGGTAGACCGGGACATTGCTGGCCTGCACGTCCGAGCCCACCACCGAGCCGGTAATCCCTTCGAGGACGGCTGTGGGCAAGATGCTCAACACCGGTGCTATGGAACCGACGATGTTCATCGCGGGCTCGTCGCGGCGCTGCGTCATCTGGGCACGGATCTTCTTCATCCGGGTCACCGGATCGACGGTGCCGAGAGGCGCCGCCAAGTTGACTCCCGTGAATTGATTGCCGCCGGCCGCGGCGCCTTCGGCCCGCAAGTTCACCGGCACCGCCATCGGCAAGGTGCTGATCGGCAGGCCGTGGGCCTCGTGGTAACGCCGCAGAGCGCCGCACAGACCCGCGAGGTAGGCGTCGTTGATCGACCCGCCACCTGCCTTGGCGGCCCGGTGCAGTTCGGAGAGCCGGATGTCGATCGCCTCGGTGCGGGTGGTCAGGCTACGTCGCCGCAGCAGCGGCGAGGGCTCGGCGGCGCGGTTCAAGACCCGAACGCCCGACATCGCGTAGCCCACGATTCCTGACACCGTGGAGACGGGATCCAGAACCGCTCGCCCGGCCACCGACACCGCCCCGGACAGTGCGCCCAAAAGGCCGCCGACAATGGCCATGGGCAAATGGTTGATGCCCTCGCGCATCAAGTCATTGGGCGACAAATCCTGCGGAATGGGTTGCGGTGGCGTCGGCCTCGGTGGCGGTTCGCGCTCCAAGTCATAGATTTCAGCGAACATCTCGACACCACCGACACCGTCGGTGACGGCGTGGCTGACATGGAGAAGCATCGCGGCCCTGCCATCGGCCAGGCCCTCGACCAGTGTGGCTGTCCACAGTGGCCGCGAGATGTCCAGCGGCGACTGCAGAATCACCTCGGCGAGATCGAATACTTGGCGCAGCGTGCCGGGTTCGGCGACACGCACCCGGCGCACATGGAAGTCGAGGTTGAAGTCGGGATCGACCACCCAACGCGGCGATGCGGTAGGCAGCGTCGGAACCACGACCTTTTGCCGCAACCGCAACACGCGTCGGGAGGCGTTTTCGAAGCGGGTCCGGAAACGGTCCCAGTCAGGCGTGGTGTCGAGTAGTTCCAGCGCCATGATCCCCGAACGGGTCCGCGGATTGGCCTCCCCGCGATGCAACAAATAGTCGACCGGTCCCAGCTCGTCGGACAATGCGGCGGTCTCGACCGGCTCAGCCATGGTCACGACCCCCCCAGTACGGGATAACTCGACGCGCCAACCCTGTCACCGCCATCAAGCCTCCTGCGTCAGACCGTCAACCGAAATGCAGACACAACGCTAGTCCGGTTGCAGCGGCGGTGAAAGTGAGGATCCACACCTTGGCTCGCGTGTCCAGAGACCTGCGCGACGCGACCTCGGGAGGCCCGCGAGTTCGGCCTGCGCCCGGTGAGTTCAGCTGGCCGGAGTCGCCTGCAGGGCCAACGTACTCAGCAACGAGCTGGCCCGCCGACCGTACACAACCCCGAGGAAATCAGCGACGGCCTTGGCCGCCAGCCGGGATCGGACCGTCGGGGTGATGTCGAAAGCGTGGTGGGCATTGGCGAGCTCGGCGTAGGCCACCGTGGTAGCACCCGCCCCGCGCAATGCCGCACAGAAGGCCCGCGCTTGCGCGCACGGCGCCAGTGGATCTTTATCGCCGTGCAGCACAAAGAATGGCGGCGCGTCCCGGTGCACATAGGAAATCGGTGAAGCCGAGGTGAATCGCTCCGGGTCTTGGGCATATCGGGTCTTCATCACGAAATGCTCGAGGAACGGCAGCATCATCTCGTGCATGTTGTCGAAGTCGGTGAAGTCGTACACCCCGTAATACGGTGCGACCGCCTGAACTGTCGTGTCGGCGTGTTCGAACCCGGGCTGAAACCTCGGATCGTTGGGAGTGAGCGCCGCCAAGGAAGCCAGGTGCGCGCCGGCTGACCCGCCGGTGAGGGCGATGAAGTCGGAGTCGCCTCCGTAGTCACCGATGTTCTCACGGACCCAGGCGATGGCCCTCTTGACGTCAATGACGTGTGCGGGGAAGCTGCAGCGCGGGCTTTTGCTGTAGTTGATCGACACGCAGATCCAGCCCAATTCCACCATCCGGCTCATCAACGTGTACGCCTGCGGACGTTTGCCGTTGACCGTCCACGCACCCCCGGGAACCTGGATCAGCACCGGCGCACGGCGCCCCGGCGCCAGATCAGGACGCCGCCAGATGTCGAGCAGATGCGCCCGACCACCAGGACCGTAGGAAATGTCGGAGGTCTGGGCCGCGTAGCGGCGGCGAGGCCCCGACGGCAGCAGGCTGCCTCGCCTGGTGAACGCGGAAGGATCCCCGCTCGGGTGCGACACCAGGTCACGGAAGTCCGGACCAAAAGACTCCTCCAGAGCCGCGGTGAGCGCCAGGTCTGCTCGCTGCGCCGCCCAGGCGGTGCCGAATCGGCCGATCGCCGGGGGCGACACCCGAGACAGCGCATGTCCGGTCAATACGTGAAGGGGAAACTCTGTGGACACCCAACCCGCGACCCAGCCGAGCGCGAACGGCGAACCCCGAAGCAGCACGGCACCGGACCGAATGGTGTCTTTGGCGTCTGCCGCGAACTGCGCTCCCTGCCGCAGCGCCTCGGCACCAGCACGTGAGCACCGCGAAGTCACACTGGCCATGCACATAACAAAGCCCACCCCTCGACGTCGGGCACACGCGTCGTTGCGGTTAACGGCCGCTTACCGGCCGGTGTTGTACGTGTGTCGAGGCTCACACCATAACCGATTTTCGGCGCAGCGGAAGACTTTTCAGACCCGTCGTGTCGCCGGCACTGATCTTGAATCCCGGTTTGGATAGACTGACCTGCGCATTGCCTCCGTAGCTCAGGTGGATAGAGCAAGGGCCTTCTAATCCCTAGGTCGCACGTTCGAGTCGTGCCGGGGGCACCGGCTGTGACCGTTGTTGTTTTTGTGTCAGGCGTGACGTGAGTTGGTGGTCGGCTCGACCCCATCGTGCACCTCCGTTGTCTTTCGTTTGCTGTCGACCCCGGCTCAGGCCAGCGGCGCCGGTGTGCCAGGCCGGTGAGCGTTTGCTGACCGCTCAGACGTTTGCCAACGCGATGCGAACGGCCTGAGTCGCACCTGGCCAAGTGCCGCCCTCCGACGTCCACCAGCGGTCCTGAAGCGACTCGACCGCTCATGCCGCCGACCCCGAGAACTCGGAAACAATCGTTTCGGCCGCATTCACAACGACCAATAGTTCGACACCGGCACCGAGCACGAACAGCCCCGTGCTTGCCGCTAAGGGGTAGCCAACCGCGTTAACCAACCCCAAAGGGTCGCCCGCGGCGAATTGCTCAATCCCGTCCAAGAAAAGGTTGAGGTTATACGACGGGAGCGTGATCGCCAGAGCGCTCGTCATATCGGCCGTGGCACGAAGCGTTGCGTAGCCCATAGCGGCCACCCTGCCGAGCGCGTCAGCAAAATTGATAGTCGCCGCATGCAATTCGGCGAGGTCGATATAGGTCCGGAGGCCTCCGAACGTCCCCGCATGCACAACCCATGCATCAAACGCCATCGGCAAATTGAATGCCATCACATCGGGCGCGCCCAACAGGGAAAGGTCTGGCAAACCTAGCGACATCAGCTCGTGCGTGGCATCGGCAATACCCTGATGCGTCCCGGCAACGAGCAGGTCGAGTACGGTCAGCGGGCTGACGTCAGGAAACAACCCGAACGGAGTCGGCACGTTGGCCGGCGTGGCCGAATAACCATAACGCGGGTCCCCATAACCCAGATTCACCAGCGCGGTCAAATTGGGCTGAAGCAGGTCAGCCAGCGGGTTCCCGATCAACGGTATTGATCGCAGCGGGTACAACAGCGGTAGATCGGGGGTCCGAACCAGGTAGTAGGTGGTCATCGTCGAACCGTCGGTCGGCAGTTGGATCGCCCCGCTGAGCTGCTCAGGGGTCAGGCTCGGGATGGCGCCGTGCAGATAGTAAATGCCAGCTAAGGCGTTCAGGTCGGCCAGCAAATTGAGCGGGTACCGCGGAAAATCGGCAATCCCGTCGTATTCAATGGTGTAAACAGTGGTCGGAAAGAGATCGGCTGAAGTTGCTTCGCTGAATGTCAGCCCAATGCTCGGCACGAATAACCCACTGAAGCGCGAAAAGAGGCCGCCGTTGGGATTGTTGGGGTTGCCGAACAGCACGAAAGAGAGCTGATCTGGCGTCGGCGCGTTCGGCCCCAGGGCGGCCAAGGCCCGCATTTCCAACGACGATATGGTGGCACTCTGCGAGTACCCGAATACGGTGACGTGGTTTCCGGAGGCGATCTGCTGAGTAATCGCCTCGTGCAGGATCGCGACACCACGAGACACCGACGTGTCAAACATCAGGTCCATGACGCCGGTGTAGGGATACAGCGCTGCCGGGGTGGCGAGGCCCTGCGGCACCGCCCACGGAGCACGCGGTTTGATGAAGGCCTCGTACACACTGTCGAGATAGCTTTGACCAGGGATCGGCGTCCCACTTCCGCCCATAATCAGCGCTGTATCTTGCGCAAGAGCAGCGGCCGCCTTGGGTATCGACGTTGCCGCACTGCCGCCGAGAGCCGCCACGCCGGAGCCGCCCGCAATCAGCGAGCCTCCGAACGCCTGGATAGACGCATTCACTTCGCTGACTAGATCTTGCAGTGACGACGCAATGGCGGCCTCAGCACCCGCGTAGGCCCGGGCACCCGCAGTCAGGGTTTCCACGAATTCCTCGAGAAACGTCGAGGCTTGAGCGGTTACGGCTTGATAGCCTCGAGCGTGCGCGCAAAACAGCTCGGCGATCGCCGTCGACACCTCGTCGGCCGCTGGGGCTAGGACCCCTGTGGTTGCGGCCGCCGCGGCGACGTTGGCCGCATCGACGCTCAACCCAAGAGCGGTCAAATCCGTTGCCGCGGAGGTCATCAGCGCCGGCGCCGTGGTCACGAGGGACATGCTTTTCCTCCGACTACCCGCGTACTCGAGGCCCCGGCACGGAAGCCCGCTCGCGCCCGCTGATCGACTCCATCGCCAATCGGGCGGGCCCAAGAGCTTGACGCGCTGCAAATCCAAGGGGTGAATCGACTGTGATGGACATTTCGCCACCAACGGTGCCTGCCGCCCCTTCGGCAACGATTCGTCAATCATGAAATGCGCTGGTCGCGCGAGCAGCTAGGTACTCGGTGCCACGAGACACGGCTACCGGCGACGAGCCGGGGACGAGCCGACGGTGAGCGAGGTCTACCACGCCAGCCAGCCCGGCGGACTTGAGCTCCGATTTCGCTATCGGTCCATGAGGGCGGTTTCGGGCGATTCAATCAGATCACGCAGTTCGCAAGGGTAGAGGAGTTGGGAAGCACCGCCGGCCCGATGGTCGAGCAGATCAGGGTCATCGTTGGCCGCGCGACAACCTCGTCGCCGACGATCAGCGGGGACTGCTTGATTGCCTCCGTCGCCAGGATGGCCGCCTCGGGATGGTTGATCACCAGAACGCCGGGATCGACACCCGACGCACCGAAGTTGGACACGGTGGACGTCGACCGCCGCAGCTTCGCCGGCATGAGCGTGCCCTGGCGGGCAGCGATGATCAATTGATTTGTCCGGCAGCCTAATTCGCCAGTGGTCTTGGTGTGCGCCTTGTCGATCACCGGTACCAGCAGCCCGCGTCAGGGTGGCGACACCGAAGCCAAGATGCACATCGTGATGCGCACTCACTGCGGAGCATCGGACGAATCGACCCAGGCTGCGTCGAGAATAATGTTGCGAGTCAACGCAATAACCAGGAGCCGAAATCTCAGTGCATGGGCGACGACCTCGGTCACCGCAACACCGAACCGGTCTCCAGCCGCGGCACCTCGGTGCACGTCATCTCCAGCGTGGCCGTGGCGGCCGGTATCTGCCTGTGGGACAACGTCGTTTTCCATGCCATGTAGGCATGTACACCGCACCCGTCTCAGATCAGTCCCCGCAGCGGCGCCGTCACCGCAGCGAGCACCTCTGCCCGGTGGTCCGTATCCAGCGCATGTGTTCGTGTGGTCGACGTTTTCCTCAGCGCCCAACTGCGATGATGCGACGGCACGGGCGCGACCAAACCCCATCAGCATTCCTGGGCTTCCCTCGTTTCCGACCCCCGCTGGCAAGGGCTCCGGTGTCCCCCAGTCAGTGGACGTGCGACCCCCCCATCTGGGGGGTTTGATTTTCCCCCGTTCGGGGGATGGTTGCGCTGCGGTCCGGCCGTTCATCATGATGCAATACCGATTCATTTGTATTGGCAACAGGTCATATGTATCGGCTCGGTAAACCCGGCCAGGCAGCGCCCGGCGTTGACCGGCAAGCGCAAATCGCGACGCACTCGCGGCCGGGTAACCGCAGTCCTACCGAAAGGTTGCGTGCACATGTTTCTCGACGACCATCAAGACGACCAGAGCCTCGAGACCGGCGCCCGAGCCGTCGCGACTAACTTCGACCCAACCTTGATCGCCACCCGACCGCCCAGATCGCGGCACCGTACATACATGTCCTGGGTGGCGTTGGGAGCGCTGGCACTCACGTGCACGGCATCACCCCGGCGAGCGTGGCCGCACACTTTGACAAGGACAGCAACTCATGGGCCGGGTCTGTCATGTGCCGGTTGATCTTTATCCCCGGCGGAGGGTGCCGGTGGGTGGCATGGGTTCGGAAAGCATGGCGGCTGTGTTGTTGAGCTTGTCGGCGGAGCCATGGGCCGCTGCGGTCGCAACGAGGGTGGCACCCGACGACGCCGCAGGGTTGGCGCGGTCGGCAGGTGACGCCGCCGATCACGAGTGGGCACTGGCCGGTGGCGGGGTTTATGGCGGTTTGTCATGACCGCGCCGATCTGGTTGGCGTCGCCACCGGAGGTGCATTCGGCGCTGCTGAGCGCCGGTCCAGGTCCGAGTTCGATGTTGGCGGCTGCCGCGGCGTGGTCGTCGCTGAATGCTGAGTATGCATCGGTGGCCGAAGAGCTCCCGAGGGTATTGGGCGCCATTCAGGCGGAGGCCTGGCGGGGACCGAGTTCCCAGATATGCGTGGGTGCCTACGCGCCGTACGTGGCATGGTTGATGCAGGCCAGTGCCGATAGTGCCGCCGCTGCCGCTGCACACGAGTCTGCGGCCGGGGCCTACGCTACGGCGTTGACCGCGATGCCGACCTTGGGCGAATTGGCTGCCAACCACGCGGCCCATGCGATTCTGGTCACGACGAATTTCTTCGGCATCAACACCATCCCGATCGCGCTGAACGAGGCCGATTACGTGCGGATGTGGATCCAGGCCGCTACCACGATGAGTGTCTATGAGGGATTCAGCACCGCAGCGTTGACCTCGGCGCCTCGCACCCCGCCGGCACCCGTGATCATCAAATCGTGCACCGGCGAGGGCAGCGACATCGCGACAATCGGTCAGGCCCTCGGCTATGACCCGTTTCCACTATGGACTTTGCTGTGGGGCTTGGTAGAAACTATGCTGATAGAGATTATCGGCGTGCCATTTTTCACGCTCTTTGTAATTTTGGTGATAATTCTATCGCCGTCATGGCTGTTTGCTTTCGTCTTAGCCGAATTGCTTGGATACTCGGCTTTCGCCGCTAATATATTGCAGTATCTGAGTCTCACTTGGTTTGCTATCGGAGTGATGGCTCTCGCCTTCATGATGATGCCTTTTGTGCTGGGCTATGACATCGCCAACCTGGTGATCTACTGGATCACGCACCTGAGCGTAGCGATTGTTTCGACGCTGGCGAGTCCGCTCGCGGCCGAGGCGGCGCTGTCAGCTTCGGTGGCCGCTGCCGCCGCGAACGCGAGCATCATGTCGGGTGCGGTTGCCGCACCTGCGACGGGCGCGGCCGCCGGTGGTGCAGTGCCGTTGGCGGTCATGTCAGCGCCATCGGCGGCAACGCCCATGGTCTCGGCGTCGGGAGGTCCTCTCGGACACGACATCGGCGGATTCGCAAAGCCGCCGACGGCTGCTCAGCGAGGTGTCGGCACGCCGGGTTTTGCCGGGACCGTGTCCAAGGGGGTCGTTACGCAGGCTGCTGGTTTGGCAACGGTTGGAGGTGGCGAGTTGGGTGAGCCCCCGCGAGTGCCCATGTTGCCGGCGTATTGGAATCCGAATATGGTTTGCTCCGCCATTTAGATTTAGATTTCGTGATTGAATAACACCGCTTTTAGCCGGTTCGGACCACACGATTATGCCGTCATACCGAACCGTTCCTGGTCTGGTGTCGGCTTCGTCGACCAGGAGTGGCGGTTTGGGAATAGCGACGTCAAGACCGGACCGCACCCCGACTTGACGTTACAGGTCCAACAAGGCTGTCGCCGGCGACTCGATCAGGTCACGTAGTTCGCACAGGAACCGAGCCACCTGGGCGCCATCCGCCACGCGGTGGTCGAAAACGCATGTCAACGTCATCGTCGGCCGGGCGACGATCTCGTTGTCGACGGCCACCGGCCGGGCCTTGATGGCTCCCATCCCCAGGATGGCCGCTTCGGGGTGGTTGATCACCGGCACACCGTCGTCCACGCCCAACGCCCCGAAGTTCGACACGGTAAACGTCGAACCACTCAACTCGGCCGGGGTGAGCGTGCCTTCGCGGGCACCACTGATCAATTCTGCTGTGCGGCAAGCAAGTTCGCGGGTGGTCAGTTGCTGCGCGCCGGTGATGACCGGGACCAGCAGTCCCCGCTCGGTTGCCACGGCAAACCCCAAATGCACACGACGGTAGACATGCACCTGCGGTCCGGAAGCCGAGTCGACCCACGTCGAATTGAGAATCATGTTATGGGTCAACGCGATAACGACAAACCGCAATGACAGCACGAATGGCGTGACTTCTCCCCCGCGGCCGCCACGCAGCGTCTCAGACAGCTGCAACAAACCGCTGCAGTCAACTTGCACGCTGGCTAACGCGTCAGGGATTTCTTTGTGAGAGGAAATCATTCGCTCCGCCATCCGGGCCTGTACACCACGCACCGGTCGTACGTCCACATCCATCCCGGAAACATGAGCGGCGGCGAGCACGTCCGCGCGGGTGATCACCCGGGCGACGCCCGGCCCACGCTGCAGTGCGGTCAGATCAACCCCTAATTCCTTGGCCAGCTTGCGCGCCGACGGCACCGCGCGCGGCCGAGCCGGCCGAGCGCCTCGTCTGCTGCTATCGAGATCCGCGTCGGTGCCATACCCGACCAGCGTCGGTGCGCCGGCCTCACCATCGCCAACCAACGCTGCGACCATTGCCCGATCCGGTGCGGTATCTATGCGCACCAACATCGAGCCCACCTGGAGGACATCGCCTTCGGCACCACCGATCTCGACGATCCGCCCGGTGAACGGGCTGGGGATCTCGACCTGCGCCTTGGCGGTCTCTACCGAGCACAGGGCCTGGTTGAGCTGCACATCCTCACCCACCGAGACGTTCCATGACGTCACCGTGACTTCGTCGAGTCCCTCCCCAAGGTCGGGAACCAGAAAGTCCTTGATCCGCTGCGGTTCGGGGTTCATGGCTGCCCCAAAACCCGCTCCACGCAGTCCAGTAACCTATCCGGGCCCGGTAGCCACGCCTTCTCCAGACGTGCCGGTGGATAGGGAGTATCGAAGCCGCAGGCACGCAGCACCGGAGCCTCCAAGTCGTAGAACAACTCTTCTTGGATACGAGCGGCCAGCTCCGCACCATAGCCCACGTTTCGCGGCCCCTCGTGCATCACCACACACCGACCCGTCCGGCTGATCGATTCCGCGATCGTGGCGAAGTCCAATGGCACCAACGAACGCAAATCAATAATCTCGAGATTCCAACCTCGTTGCCGCTCAGCGACATCCGCGGCTGCAAGCGCCGTGCCCACCAAGCCACCGTAGGTCAGCACGCTGACATCGCCACCGGCCCGCCGCACGACGGCCCGCCCGATCGGGGCCCCCGGCACGCTGGTGTCGACGACCCCGCGAGCCCAATACCGGCGCTTCGGCTCCAAGTACATCACCGGGTCGGGGCAGACGATGGCATGCCGCAACAGCCAGTAGGCATCCGACGGCTCCGAAGGAACGACCACCTTCAGACCCGCCGTGTGCGTCCAATAAGTTTCGGTGGACTCCGAATGATGTTCGGCCGCACCGATACCGCCGAACGACGGAATCCTGACCGTGACCGCCATGTCCACCTGACCGCGGGTGCGGAAGCGATACTTCGCCAGATGGCTGACCAACTGGTCGAACGCCGGGTAGGTGAAGCCGTCGAACTGAATCTCGGGCACCGGCACAAATCCACGCAACGCCAACCCCACGGCGATCCCGATCACCGCGGACTCCGCCAGCGGTGTGTCGAAACAACGGGCCTCGCCAAATGTTTCAGCCAGTCCTTCGGTCACCCGGAATACCCCACCCTGGGTCGCGACATCCTCACCGAAGACCAGGACCCGCTCGTCGGCCACCATAGCGTCGTGCAGTGCGCGGTTGATCGCTTGCACCATGGTGATCGGGTGCGGGGCCGGCCCCAGCGGTTGCGCTAACCGCGACAGTTGCAGCCTTTCCTCTGAGGGGGTTGGGCGATCGGCAATCTGAGTCATGGACGCCTCCCTAGTCGGCCCGCGTCAATTCGGCGCGCAACTGCCGGCGCTGCGCATCCAACTCCGGTGTGATGTGGGCGTAGACCGCGGTGAAGAGTTCGTCGACGTCGAAATCGGGCGCGTCGAACACGGCATCGCGCAGTTCGGCCCGCTGCCCCGCCGAACGGGCGGCGACCCGGTCCTCGAGGCTCTGCGACCACAGCCCCAGGCCCTGTAGGTAGCACCGAAAACGCGGAATCGGGTCCAGAGCCAGCCACCGATCGAGCTCCTGCTGGTCGCGGTACCGGGCCGGGTCGTCGGCGGTGGTGTGTGGGCCCAAGCGATAGGTAACCGCCTCGATCAGGCTGGGACCGTTACCGGCTCGGGCCCGAGTGGCGGCCTCGGCCATCACCGCGTGGCACGCCAGCACATCATTGCCGTCCACTCGGATGCCCGGCATGCCATATCCGATTGCCTTGTGCGCAATGGAAACAGCGGCCGTCTGCTTTCGGACTGGCGTCGATATCGCCCACTGATTGTTCTGCACGTAGAACAGGCATGGCGCACCGAACACCGCCGCGAGATTCAGCGCCTCGTGGACGTCGCCCTCGCTGGTAGCGCCGTCGCCCATGAAGGCGACAGTCACCGAGTCCTCGCCGAGGCGTTGGGCGGCCATCGCGGCGCCGACGGCGTGCAATGTCTGGGTGCCGACCGGAACGGACATCGGAGCACAGCTTTTCGTCGTGAATTCCAGCCCGCCATGCCAGCTTCCGCGCCATGCGGCGCCCACGTGTCCGGGCGGGATGCCGCGCACCAGGTATACGCCCAATTCGCGGTATTGCGGAAACAACCAGTCGGTCGCGCGCAGGCCTGCGGCCGCTCCCACCTGGGCAGCCTCCTGGCCGCGACAGGGCGTGAACAACGCCAATTCACCCTGGCGCTGCAGGTTGACGAACTCGTCATCCAGCTCCCGCGTGACCACCATCATTTCGTAGAGCCAGCACAGTTTTTCCGTGGACAGATCACGGCTGTAACGCGCTTCCGCGGTCGGTGTGCCGTCCGGGTCAACGAGTTGTACCGGCTCGAGGTCGACCGTCATCGGTGTCTGACACTTCCGAGCCATACCGCCTCCTCAGCTCACGCCGTCACGCCGTGGTGAGGATGCCGCCGGGCAGGCCGCATCAACGCGTCGGCGCGCGTGGTGCGGCGGGTCAATAGCAAAGCCGAGCCAGCAGCTGCTTCGAGCCGGAGTCAGCAGCTGGCTGACCATTCGGCTCGGATCGCCGCAACACTGGCGCTTCTCCCATTATGCTCCCAAATCCGAAGACACCGGGCTGATCGGCCGCGCCGGTGCGGACGTGTCGGGAGCACCCCAACTGGCCAGACGAGGCGGCCGGGCGGCGTCCGGCGGCCGTGTCCCGGGACCGCAGGCAGCAAAGCCGTCGTCACCCGAGCGCGGATTCCCCCGCCCGCCGCAACAGCATTTCCGCGTGCCGCAGCACCGGTGAGTCGACCATCTGGCCCTCGAACGCGAACACCCCACGCTCGTTTCGCGAGGCGGCCAGCACTCGCCGCGCCCAGTCAAGCGTCTCGTCGCTGGGTCGATACGCCTTGTGCACCACCGGGACCTGGCTCGGGTGAATGCACACTGTCGCGTCGAAACCCACCGTGGCAGCGTCGATCGCCTCCTGCTGCAAGCCCTCGACGTCGCGGATATCCAGGTGCACGGCATCCAGGGCCAAACGGCCGAACGCGGACGCGGCCAGCAGGATCGTTGACCGCACGTGGCGGGCCACATCCCGGTAGGCGCCGTCCGCGCGCCGGCTGGAGCTGCCGCCCAGGGTGGCGATCAGGTCCTCGGCCCCCCACATCATTCCCACGGTGCCGTCGGCGGCGGCGATCTCGGTGGCAAACACCGCACCGCGCGCCGTCTCCACCAGCGCAATGACGTCGCGCGGTGCGAGCGCGGCCACCTGTGCCGCCGACTCAGCCTTGGGCAGCATCACCGTCGGGTACGCGGTGGCGGCCAAGGCCTCCAAGTCACGGGCCTGCTCATCGGTACCCGCCGCGTTGATGCGCACCACGGTGCGTTCGGGGTCCAGCGGGTTATCCCGCAGAGCTTGACGCGCAGCCGACTTCTCCGCTTGGGCCACACCGTCTTCGAGATCGAGGATCACCACGTCGGCGGCAGCGGCGGCCTTGGTGAAGCGCTCCGGGCGGTCGGCCGGGCAGAACAGCCACCCCGGGCCCGCGGCGCGCAGGTTCATTGCGCCTCCTCGACCGGCCGTTTTTGGACCAACGTGGTGCGCACCGCGCGGGCGACTATCTCGCCGTGCTGGTTACGTGCGGTGTGCTCCAGGGCGACAATGCCTTCGCCGGGACGGCTTTTCGACTCCCGCTTGCCGGTGCACACCGTCTCGGCGTACAGGGTGTCGCCGTGAAAGACCGGCTTGGGAAACGACACCTCCGCGAAGCCGAGATTGGCCACGATGGTGCCGAGCGTCAGCTGCGACACGGACAGCCCGACCATCGTCGACAGGGTGAACATCGAGTTCACCAGCCGCTCACCGCGGAAACCCGGTTGCTCGGCAGCCCAGGCCGCGTCGAGATGCAGCGATTGGGTGTTCATCGTCAGCGTGGTGAACACGACGTTGTCTGCCTCGGTGACGGTGCGTCCGGGCCGGTGCAGGTAGGTGGTGCCGATCTCGAACTCTTCGAACCACAGGCCTCTCTGGACAATCCGTGCGCCGACTGTGGATGCTGCGACGCGACCCGCCGATGTGGCGTCGCCAGGTTCACGCTCGCCGGCAGGTCTGCTCACGACAGCCCCAGTGACCGTGCGATCAGCATCAGCTGCACCTCGGTGGTGCCCTCACCGATTTCGAGGACCTTGCTGTCGCGGTAGTGACGCGCCACCGGGTATTCGTTCATGAAACCGTAGCCGCCGTGAATCTGGGTCGCGTCGCGCGCGTTGTCCATGGCCGCTTCCGAGGAGACCATCTTGGCAATCGCCGCCTCCTTCTTGAACGGCTTGCCCGCCAACATCTTTGCCGCGGCCTCGTAGTACGCCGTGCGCGCGACGTGGGCCCGGGCTTCCATCCGCGCGATCTTGAAGCTGATCGCCTGATAGGACCCGATCGGCTGGCCGAACGACTGACGCTCCTTGGCGTACTTGACGCTCTCGTCGACGCAGCCCTGCGCCGCCCCGGTTGCCAGCGCGGCAATTGCGATACGGCCCTCGTCGAGAATGGACAAGAAGTTGGCATAACCCGTTCCGCGGGCACCCAGCAGGTTCTCAGCCGGCACCCGCGCATCGGTGAACGTCAGCGGATGGGTGTCCGACGCATTCCAGCCGACCTTGTTGTAGACCGGCTCGACGGTGAATCCCGGTGTGCCGCTGGGCACGATGATCGTCGAGATCTCCTTCTTGCCGTCCGCCACGCTTCCGGTGACGGCCGTGACGGTGACCAGCGAGGTGATTTCGGTGCCCGAGTTGGTGATGAACTGCTTGCTGCCGTTGATGATCCACTCGTCCCCCTCGAGCCGAGCGGTAGTGCGGGTGCTGCCCGCGTCGGAGCCCGCACCGGGCTCGGTCAGTCCGAAACCGGCCAGCGCACGGCCGGCGGTCAGATCCGGTAACCACGTGCGCTTCTGCTCGTCGGTGCCGAACCGGTAGATCGGCATCGCCCCCAGACCCACCGCGGCCTCCAAGGTGATGGCCACCGACTGGTCGACCTTGCCAAGTTCTTCCAGCGCCAGCGCCAGCGCGAAGTAGTCGCCGCCCATGCCGCCGTAGTCCTCGGGGAACGGCAGGCCGAACAGTCCCATCTCGCCCATCTTGGCGACAACTTCGTACGGGAAGCTGTGCTCCTCATCGTGTTTGGCCGAAACCGGCGCGACCACCGTACGCGCGAAGTCGGCCACCGTGTCACGAAGGTCTTGATATTCCTTGGGCAGCGTCCCCGCGGTAATCATTGTCGTCATGATCCTTGATCCTTGATCCGGGCCAACACCTGGTCGACCTTCACCTGCTCTCCGACGGACACCAGCACCTCCAGCTGCCCCGAAACCGGTGCGGTGAGCGCGTGTTCCATCTTCATCGCCTCCACCACCACCACCACGTCGCCCTCGGCAACCTCGGCGCCGGAGGCAGACTGCACCGCGATGACGTTGCCGGGCATGGGGCTGACGACCTCGGCCTGCCTTTCGCCGGCAGCGCGATGAATCTTGCGCTCTTCGGCCTCGCGGATATGCCAGATTCCGCGCTCGTCGGCGATCCAGAGGTGGCGGTCGGCCTCGGCCCAACGATAGTCGCGGCGCACCCCGTTCAGCGTCACACTCATCCGGTCTCGCTCCAGTTGCACACTGGCACAAATGGTTTCACCGTCTCCGACCTGCACCCGGGCCGCCTCCGGCAAGCCCCACACCGACACCGTCTCGGTGCGCAGCGGAGTCTGCATCGCGGTTCGCACCGGGGCGCTGCCGCCACCGACCCGCCATCCACTCGGGGCGGCCCACAGGTCGCCGGCGGCTTGGCGAGCCAGCACCCACTGCACGTAGAGGCCACCCGCCGCGAACACGTCGTCGGGCGCGCCCCGTGGCGCAAAGTCGGCCACCCGCTCGTCAAGCAGTGCGGTGTCCAAATCCCCGGACTGCACCCGCTCGTCGGCAAGCAGGAACCGCAGGAATTCGACATTGGTCTGCACACCCAGGACCGCGGTGTGCGCCAGCGCCTGGTCCAGCCGCGCCAGCGCCTGCTCGCGGTCGGCCCCGTGCGCGATCACCTTGCTCAGCATCGGGTCGTAGTCACTGCCGACCACCGTGCCCGCAAGCAGCGACGAGTCCACCCGCACACCCGCACCGGCGGGTTCGATCACCCGCAGCACCCGCCCGCCGGTGGGCAGAAAGCCGCGTGCGGGATCCTCGGCGTAGACCCGCGCCTCGATCGCGTGTCCGGAAAGTTCGATGTCGTCCTGTGCAAATGGCAGCTTCTCGCCGGCAGCCACTCGCAGCTGCCACTCGACGAGATCCAGCCCGGTGACCGCCTCGGTGACCGGGTGTTCCACTTGCAGGCGGGTGTTCATCTCCATAAAGAAGAACTCGTCGGGACGCTCGGCGGAGACGATGAATTCCACCGTTCCGGCCCCGACGTAGTCGACACTCCGGGCGGTGTTGCAGGCGGCGGCGCCGATTCGCGCCCGCGTCTCAGCGTCGAGCAGCGCCGACGGCGCTTCCTCGATGACCTTCTGATGGCGGCGCTGCAGACTGCACTCACGCTCACCCAGATGCACCACGTTGCCGTGCGTGTCGGCAAGCACCTGCACCTCGATATGTCTGGGCCGCAATACGAACCGCTCCAGGAACAGCGTTTCGTCCCCGAAGGAGGAACCGGCTTCGCGGCGCGCACTCACCAACGCGTCACGCAGCCGCGCCGGGTCCTCGACCAACCGCATACCCTTGCCGCCACCGCCCGCGGACGGCTTGATCAGCACCGGGTAGCCGACCTCCCCGGCCGCCGCCACCAGATCGTCATCGCTGAGCCCCGGCTTCGCGACGCCGGGTACCACGGGCACGTCGAAGGCGGCGACCGCGTTCTTGGCGGTGATCTTGTCGCCCATCACCTCGATCGCCCGCGTTGGCGGCCCGAGGAAAACGACCCCGGCGCGCTCACAGGCCGCCGCGAAATCGGCGTTCTCGGAAAGGAACCCGTAACCGGGGTGGATCGCCTGCGATCCGGTGCGCGCGGCGGCGTCGAGAACCTTGTCGATGTCCAGGTAGCTCTCACGCGCCGCGGCGGGCCCCAGCCGCACCGCCAGGTCGGCTTCCAGCACATGCCGCGCTCCGGCGTCGGGGTCGCTGTAGACGGCCACCGAGCGGATACCCAGCCGGCGCAGGGTACGGATCACCCGTACCGCGATCTCGCCGCGGTTGGCCACTAATACCGTGTCAAACATCACGTCACATCCGGAAGACGCCGTAGGAAACCGGTTCCAGCGGTGCCCGGGAGCACACTGAAAGAGCAAGCCCGACGACAGTTCTAGTATCAGCCGGATCGATGATGCCGTCATCCCACAGGCGGGCGGTCGAATAGTACGGGTTGCCCTGGTACTCGTACTGCTCACGAATCGGCGACTTGAACGCCTCCTCATCGTCGGCAGACCAGGGCGTGCCGGCCGCGGACAGCTGCTCGCCGCGCACGGTGGCCAGCACCGACGCCGCCTGCTCACCGCCCATCACCGAGATTCGCGCATTCGGCCACATCCACAAGAAGCGCGGTGAGTACGCCCGTCCACACATCGAATAGTTGCCTGCGCCATAGGATCCGCCGATCACGACGGTCAGCTTCGGTACCCGGGCACAGGCCACGGCGGTGACCATTTTGGCGCCGTGCTTGGCGATACCACCGGCCTCGTAGTCGCGGCCGACCATGAACCCGGCGATGTTCTGCAGGAACAGCAGCGGGATCTTGCGCTTGTCGCACAGTTCGATGAAATGCGCTCCCTTGAGCGCGGATTCGCTGAACAGGACACCATTGTTAGCGATGATGCCGACTGGGTGTCCGTGGACGCGCGCAAAGGCAGTCACCAGGGTCTTGCCGTATTTCGCCTTGAATTCGGTGAATTCGCTGCCGTCGACCAGTCGCAGGATTACCTCGTGCACGTCATAGGGCACCCTCGGGTCGGGGGGCACAACGTCGTAAAGCTCGGTCTGCGGGTGGTTGGGGTCCACCGAACGTCCCACGTCCCACTGAGCCGGGCTGCGGGGCGCGAAGGTGGCCGCGATGGAGCGCACGATCCGCAACGCATGTTCGTCGTCGTCGGCGAGATGGTCGGTGACACCCGATATCCGCGAGTGCAAGTCGCCGCCGCCGAGTTCCTCGGCCGTGACGATCTCGCCGGTGGCGGCCTTGACCAGTGGCGGACCGCCCAGAAAAATCGTGCCCTGCTCACGGACGATAACGGCCTCGTCGCTCATCGCCGGCACATAGGCGCCGCCTGCCGTGCAGGAGCCCAGGACTGCCGCGACTTGCGGAATTCCCTTGGCGCTCATGGTCGCCTGGTTGTAGAAGATCCGCCCGAAATGCTCGCGGTCGGGAAACACCTCGTCCTGGCGTGGCAGGAAGGCGCCGCCGGAGTCGACCAGATAGATGCACGGCAGTCGATTCTGCAGCGCGATCTCCTGGGCGCGCAGGTGCTTTTTGACCGTGATCGGGTAGTAGGTTCCGCCCTTGACCGTCGCGTCGTTGGCGACGATCACGCACTCGCGCCCGGATACCCGGCCGATTCCGGTGATGATCCCCGCGCCCGGTGACTCGTCGTCATACATTCCGTTGGCAGCCAGGGGCGCCAACTCCAGGAACGGGCTGCCCGGATCGAGCAGCCGATCCACCCGTTCCCGGGGCAACAGCTTGCCACGGCTGACGTGACGCTCTCGGGCGCGTTCGCTGCCGCCCAATGCAGCAGCGGCAAGCCTGGTGTTCAACTCGGCCACCAGCCGGCGGTGCTCGTCGGCGAAGGATAGTGCGGCGACGGCGGTCACGGGGTAACCAGATCTTGCAATATGAGCCGTGGTCCGGTCCTCGCCACGACCTCGTCGACCGTCACGTCGGGCGCGGTCTCGATCAAATGCAGGCCGTCTTCGCAGACATCGATGACTGCCAATTCCGTGACGATGCGGTCCACGCAGCCCACGCCCGTCAACGGCAACGTGCACTGCTCGACGATCTTGGGGCTGCCATCTTTGGCCGCGTGCTCCATCATCACGATCACCTTGCGGGCGCCGTGCACCAGGTCCATCGCGCCGCCCATGCCCTTGACCATCTTGCCTGGGATCATCCAGTTAGCGAGGTCGCCGGTGACCGAAACCTGCATGGCGCCAAGCACCGCGACGTCGAGATGGCCGCCGCGGATGATGCCGAAAGAGGTCGACGAGCCGAAGAACGCCGCGCCCGGCAACGTCGTCACCGTCTCCTTGCCGGCGTTGATCAGGTCGGCATCGAGATCCTCGGGCTTGGGATATGGCCCGACGCCCAGGATCCCGTTTTCGGAGTGCAGGACAACGGTCACGCCCTCGGGAATGTGGTTGGGAATCAATGTGGGCATCCCGATGCCGAGGTTGACGTACTGGCCGTCCTCGAATTCGGCGGCGACCCGTGCGGCCATCCCGTTTCTGCTCCACGTCATTTGGCGCCACTCCTTTTCATCGCTGCGTCCCCGCAAGCGGGCGGTGCCCCCACTGCATCGTCGTCGGTGCGGTCAGCTCACCGCACGGTCTCCTTCTCGATCCGCTTGGTGGGATTGGGCACGTGTACCACCCGCTGCACGAACACACCCGGGGTGTGCACCATCGCCGGGTCGATCTCACCCGGTTCGACGAGGTGTTCGACCTCGGCAATCGTGATCCTCCCCGCGGGCGCGCACTCGGGGTTGAAGTTGGCGGCGGCGTAGCGGTACACCAGGTTGCCGTGCCGGTCCCCTTTCCAGGCATGCACCAGCGCGAAGTCGGTGCGGATTCCCCGCTCCAAAACGTATGTGACACCGTCGAACTCGCGAGTCTCCTTGGGAGGCGACACCACCGCAACAGCGCCTGAAGCGTCGTAGCGCCATGGGAGCCCGCCGTCGGCGATCTGCGTACCCACGCCGGCCGGTGTGTAGAAGGCCGGGATGCCCATTCCACCGGCGCGTAACCGCTCGGCCAGCGTGCCCTGCGGGGTGAGTTCCACCTCGAGTTCGCCGGCCAGGAATTGCCGGGCGAACTCCTTGTTCTCCCCCACATACGAAGAGATGGTACGGCGAATTCTCTTGTGCACCAACAGCACACCCAGCCCCACACCGTCGATGCCGCAGTTGTTCGACACTGTTTCCAGGTCCGTTACGCCGCTGTCCACCAGCGCCGAGATCAGCGCCTCGGGGATGCCGCACAGCCCGAACCCGCCGACCGCCAGGGAGGACCCGTCGGTTATGTCCGCCACCGCTTGGGCGGCGGTAGCCACCACCTTGTCCATTACCCGCAGAGTCTCCTCGCTGTCCGGCCGGCTGGATTCTTCAGTTAATCTTCATTAACCGGAGCATGACAATACCATCGGCCGCGCGGTGGGTAAAGGGATGGTAACCAGCATCCGGATGCTCACCCTCGACCTTGCAGGTAGTCGATTGCCTGTTGACGCAATTCGACTTTGCGGATCTTGCCCGTGACGGTCATGGGGAACTCGTCGACGATGCGCAGATACCGCGGAATCTTGAACCTGGCGATTCGGCCTGCACAGAATTCATGTAGCCGCGCGATGGTCAACCGCGGTGCGCCATCCCGCAGCTTGACCACCGCCATGAGTTCTTCGCCCACGCGTTCGTCGGGCACGCCGATGACGTGGGCATCGACGACGTCGGGGTGGGTGTGCAGGAACTCCTCGATCTCGCGGGGCGAAATGTTCTCACCACCGCGGATGACGATGTCCTTGATCCGGCCGGTGATCTTCACGTACCCGCATGCGTCCATGGCGGCCAAGTCTCCGGTATGCATCCAGCCGTCGGCGTCGATCACTTCTGCGGTCCGCTTAGGGTCATTCCAGTAACCGGCCATCACCGAATAACCCCGGGTGCAGAACTCACCGGGGACGCCGCGGGGCACGGTCTCGCCGGTGACCGGCTCCACCACCTTGATCTCCAGATGCGGCCCCACCCGGCCGACCGTGCTCACCCGGCGCTCCACGGAATCATCGGCACGGGTCTGGGTGGAGACCGGAGATGTTTCGGTCATGCCATAGCAGATCGAGATCGCCGGCATATGCATCTGTTCGATCACCATGCGCATCACCTCGACCGGGCACGTCGAGCCGGCCATGATCCCGGTTCGCAGGCTGGTGAGGTTGAAGTCAGTGAAGTCCGGCAGTCCAAGTTCGGCGATGAACATGGTCGGCACGCCGTAGAGGCTGGTGCACCGTTCGGCCTGGACGGCCCGCAGGGTGGCGGCGGGGTCGAACCCGGGTGCCGGGATCACCACGGCAGCGCCGTGGCTGGTGGCGGCCAGATTGCCCAGCACCATGCCGAAGCAGTGATAAAACGGCGCCGGGATGCAGATCCGATCGTCGGCGGTGTAGTCGAGCAGCTCCCCCACCAAGTATCCATTGTTGAGGATGTTGCGGTGGCTGAGCGTGACACCTTTCGGGTGACCCGTCGTGCCAGAAGTGTATTGGATGTTGACCGGGTCATCGCCGGTCAGTGTCGCCGCGATCTGTTGCAGCGCAGCCAAATCGGCCCGCGTACCGGCCAGCTCGTCCCACCGATCGCTTCCCATGAACACCGCTTCCCGCAGGTCCGGGCAATCGGGTGACACTTCGGACAATATCGCCCGGTAGTCCGCATCCTTGAAGCCCGGCGCGGCGATGATCATGCAGACTCCGGACTGCCTTAGCGCATAACGCAACTCGCTGGATCGGTAGGCCGGGTTCACGGTCACCAGAATGGCGCCGATTTCTGCGGTCGCGTATTGAACCAACACCCACTCCCACCGGTTGGGCGCCCAAATCCCCACTCGGTCGCCTACGCCGATCCCTGCGCGCACCAGTCCCGTCGCCAATCTCCGAACGTCCGCCAGGAATTCGGCGTAACTCCAGCGCCGCCCGGCGTGCACGTCGACCAGCGCGTCCCGCTGTCCGTGCCGGGAGGCGGTCCCGGCGAGATTGACGCCGATGGTGGTCTCCAGCAGGGCTGGCACGTCGGGACCGCGCTCATAAGAAAGGGCGCTGTGGTCTGCAGCCCCGTTGGCTGCCACGGTTCCTCCGCCTGCCGCTGCCGCGGACGGGTTAACATCGACTAACTCGTGCTACGTTAGTGACGATTAACCGAAGTGTCCAGGACGAGTTTCCACGGAGGCCGTCATGACAGCGTCCGCTGCGGACGGCCGGCCCGCTCAACCTGAAACCCCGAGTCGCCGCAGTCAGTTGAAGTCGGACCGGCGTCTGCAGCTGTTGTCGGCTGCAGAACGGCTATTCGCCGAACGCGGTTTTCTCGCAGTGCGGTTGGAGGACATTGGTGCCGCGGCGGGCATCAGCGGTCCGGCGATCTATCGGCACTTCCCCAACAAAGAGTCGCTACTGGTCGAGTTGCTGGTCGGCATAAGTTCCCGGCTCCTCGCCGGCGCCCGCGATGTGACTGCCCGAGGCTCTGATCCGGCCGCAGCGTTGGATGGGCTCATTGATTTTCACCTCGACTTTGCGCTGGGTGAACCGGACCTCATCCGAATCCAGGACCGTGACCTCGCGCACCTGCCGGCAGCAGCCGAGCGACAGGTGCGCAAAGCGCAGCGCCAGTACGTGGAGGTCTGGGTGGGGGTGCTGCGCGAGCGTGATCCCGACCTGCCCGAAGCAGACGCGCGGCTGATGGCGCACGCCGTCTTCGGGCTGCTGAACTCCACACCGCACAGCCTGAAGCCGGCCGACGCCAGATCGGCGCGGGTACTGCGTTTCCGCACCATCATGCGTGCCATGACCGTGGCGGCGCTGCGAGTCGCTGACCGCTAGCGTTCAGAATCGGCCGCGAAGGCCGGTAACCCCGAAAAGGCCGGGATCACGTACTTGGCGAAAAGCTGCATCTGTTCCAGCATTTCGCTCACGGTGTTGGCGACGAACAAGGTGGCGTAGAATCCGTCCAGCCCGGCGCGCTCGAACGCAGCTACCTTGGCGCACTCCTGATCCGGCGTGCCGATGAGATTGTCGGCCAGGTACTTGTCCAGACTCACGCCTTTCATCATGGTGTCCCGCAAGGAGGTCCGAAACAGCTCGAACGTCGACCGCTCCAGGCGCTCACGTGCTTTCTCAGCAGTCGGAGCCAGGCACACGACCGTCTGCAATCCGATCGTCCCGTCCGCGGGATCGCGACCCGCAGCTCGAGCGAATATCGCGACTTCGTCTCGACCAGAGGCTATTTCGTCCGGACCGAGCTTGGCCGGCAGCCAACCCTGACATTGCTCCCCGCCCGGCGAATGGCGCCCGTGGCATTGCCGCCGGAGAAGATCGGCAACGGCGACTGAACCGGCTTGGGATACGACTCGACATCGCAGAATCGGCGGTACCGGCCCTCATAGGTCGACCGACGCTGCCCAAACAGGATGCGCAACGCCTCGATGCCCTCGGCCATCAGCCGGGTGCGCGACGCGTCGGCCAAATCCGGCGCCACCGCTTCGAATTCGTCTCGGTACCCGCCTGCTGCTACCGCCAATGTGACGCGCCCGCCGCTTATCTGATCCAGTGTGGCGACCTGCTTGGCCAGCAGCACCGGCTCACGCATCGGCAAGACAAGGATCCCGGTAGCCAGTCGCACCACCGATGTCTTGGCCGCGATCGTCGCCAGCATCATCAGCGGCTCGAAATAGTCCGGCGGGGCCGACCACGCCTTCCGCACGAACCGTTGGGTGCTCAGATGATCATTGCCGGCGACCTCGTGAAAGCCGAGCGCCTCGGCCTCGACGGCGATCGAATCACCTCGTCGGCCGTGGCGAACGGGACCGGGTAGGCGATCCCGGACAGACACGCCGGTACGGCTATTCCGAATTTCACGCCGTTAACCCCCGTTCCTGTCACAGCCGCGGGACGGTTGCCACGCGTCTGCGGATACGTTCTTCAGCGGTTGTTGAAGAACAGGGTACCCGGCTCGCACGAAGACATCAGCGGTTGCTGAGGAATGCGGTGGCGGTTGTCCTGAGCCGCGGCGAGAAGGGGCCCCGGCGAGCACGGCCTTATCGCCGAGCGGTGCGGCGACACCGCCGCCCGACTCTTAGGTACCCTTCAAACCATGAGGTGGGCATGAACGATCCACGCCGACCCCAGCGGTATGGACCCCCTCAACCGGGGCCCGCACCCACGTGGCCGCAGGGTCCCGTAAATCCGTCGCCCGTCGACCCGGCTTACGCCGGCCAGGCGCCCTATGCGCCCACCTACAGCGGCCACATCCCCCAGTGGGCGCCTAGCGCCTACGAAGCGAACCCGACCCAGCAATTACCGCCCCAATATTGGCAGCTGGACCACCCGGAGCCGGGCGGAGTGCTCCACGGGGCCGCGCCACCGCCGCACGGTCCGAGCACCCCGCGATGGTTGTGGGTCGCTGCCGGCGCGGCCGTCCTGCTTGTCGTCGCGTTGGTCATCGCCTTGGTGATCGCGAACATGTCGGTCAAGAACCAGACGGCTGTCGAGCCCCTGCCGCCGATGCCCACCCCGAGCTCAACACTCAAGCCGCCGACGCCACGAACCCTGACACCAACACCCAGCATCGTTCCGGCGCCCACAACGACGGGAGGCTCTGGCACTCCCACCGAGACGCCCGCCCCCGGCGCGATGCAGACCGTCGTCTACAACGTCACCGGCGAGGGCCGCGCGATCAGCGTGACCTATACCGATACCGGTGACGTCATACAGACCGAGTTCAACGTCGCGCTGCCGTGGAGCAAAGAGGTGAGCCTGCCCAAGTCTTCCCTTCACCCCGCGAGCGTCACCATTATCAATATCGGCCACAACGTGACCTGCTCGGTCACGGTGGCCGGAGTTCAGGTTCGCCAGCGCACCGGGGTGGGCCTCACCATCTGCGACGCCTCCGGTTAACTCGATTCGGTTACCGCTTCGGTGGCTATAACGACGCTGCGGCGCGGAACGCGTACGCCCAGCATGGCCAGCAGGCCCACTAGCAACACCAGGCAGATACCGCCCAACCCGGCGCGGACCGCGCTGAACATATCAACGAAGACCGAAAACAACCACGGTCCCAGGAACGCCACCGCCCGGCCCGTCATCGTGTACAGCCCGAAGGCAACCCCCTCCTTGCCATGCTGAGCCATCCGCAACAACAATGCGCGCGCCGACGACTGCGACGGTCCGATGAAAAGACACAGCAGCAGTCCGCATATCCAGAAGGCCACCGCACCGGAGAGCGCCATCAACGTCAGTGCCGCGGCCAAGATCGCGGCCAGCGACGCAACGATGACCGGCTTGGAGCCGAGCCGGTGGTCAACCAATCCGCCCAGCACCGCGCCGACAGCAGCCACCACACTCCCGGCTACCCCGAACACCAGGACGTCGGCCTGGGTAAGCCCGTACACGTTGACACCCAGTACCGCGCCGAAGGCAAACATTGCCGCCAGCCCATCCCGGAAGATCGCGCTGGCAACAAGGAAGTAGACCAGATTGCGGTCGCGGCGCCATTCGGCGGTGATGTCCGTCCACAGCTTTCGATAGGCACCCAACATGCTCGTATTCGGGCGAGGCATTCCGACGGAATCGGGCAGTCTATGCGCGATGAACAACAGCGGCAGAGCCAATAACGCCAGCCACGCCGCGGCCAACAGCATCGCCGCTCGGACGTTGAGTCCGTCATGGGCGGGCAGGTGCAGCAACCCACGAACATCACCGGCGCCGGCCATGAAGCCCACATAGACCAACAACAGCAGCAGGACACTTCCGACGTAGCCCGCTGCCCACCCGAACCCGGAAATCCGGCCGGCCGTCTCCGGTGTCGAGAGCTGGCGCAGCATCGCGTTGTACGGAACGCTGGCCAGGTCACTGCACGACGCCGTCGCCGCCAACAACGCCAACCCAGGCCATAGGTAACCGGGGCTATCGCGAATCAGAAACATCGCAGCGGTCAGTCCCACGGCCAGGCCCGTCAAGACGCCGAGCGTCACCCGCCGCCGATGCGGGGATTCGACCCACACACCCACCACCGGAGCCAGCAGCGCGATAGTCAACCCGGCGGCCGCCCCGGCCCGACCCAGCCAACTCGCCGGCGAGCTGCCGCCGGGCATGCCCTCCCCCACGGTACTGGTCAAATAGACGGCGAACACGAAGGTGGTCACGATCGCGTTCAGGCCGGTAGAACCACTGTCCCACAGCGCCCAGGCCACGACCCGAGATCGCACATACGTGCTCAAACCCCGGTTGGTCATGTCCGGCACTCTATTTGAGGTGGCAGCGACCCGCAGCACCCGAGTGCGCATGCCGCTTGTCTACGATTGGCGCATGCCGATACCCGCTCCGAGCCCCGACGCCCGCGCCGTTGTCACCGGAGCTTCGCAGAATATCGGCGAGGCGTTGGCCACCGAGTTGGCCGCACGCGGACACAGTCTGATCGTCACCGCGCGTCGCGAAGCTTTGCTGACCGAACTCGCAGCCCGCCTGACCGACAAGTATCGCGTCGCTGTCGAGGTGCGGCCGGCCGATCTCGCCGACCAGGAGGAACGGACGAAGCTGTGCGACGAATTAGCGGAACGGCACATCTCGATCCTGTGCGCCAATGCGGGCACCGGGACGTTCGGCCCGCTCGCGTCGCTCGACCCGGTGGGCGAAAAAGCTCAAGTACAGCTGAATGCCGTTGCGGTGCACGACCTCACCTTGGCGGTGCTGCCCGACATGGTCGAGCGCAAGGCCGGCGGCATTTTGATTTCCGGCTCTGCAGCAGGAAATTCGCCCATCCCGTACAACGCGACCTATGCCGCCACGAAAGCCTTCGCCAACACCTTCAGCGAATCGTTGCGCGGTGAACTTCGGGGGTCCGGTGTGCATGTCACGCTGCTGGCACCCGGACCGGTGCGTACCGACTTACCCGACCAGGCCGAGGCGTCGCTGGTCGACAGGCTGGTGCCGGAGTTCTTGTGGATCTCGACGGAGCACACCGCCCGGGTATCGCTGGATGCCTTGGAGCGCAACAAAATGCGTGTGGTTCCGGGCCTGACGTCCAAGGCCATGTCGGTGGCAAGTCAGTATGCGCCGCGTGCCATCGTCGCGCCGATCGTCGGCAGCTTCTACAAGAAGCTCGGAGGCGGCTAGCAACAGGATTCGGCAGCTGTCTCGGCGGCCGCCGCATCCGCGATCGACCACCAACGGATGAGTGAGCGAGCGAGAGAACCCCGGGATTGCGGGCATCAAGTCTGCGGCAGCATTCCACTGCAGGTGCGGGCCATGAATATCGAGTTCGATTCCACCATCGACGGTAATGCCGTCAAGGCCGCCGAGATCATCTACGAGCACACCCGGCCACTCGCTGCTCAACATCGGGGAGCGCTCGATCACCGCCGAGCGGCGCTTCCACCGCAGCACTGCCGCCGCCAAACCCTCAGGAACTACCCGCAGTGTGATTACTGCACCCCTGTCAACACGTCTGGCGAACCGGTGCAGACGAGAAGAATTTCGACAACTCAGTCGATCGATATTGTCACTAGATTCATACATTTGAATTATCATGACTAATCGCTTGACCCAACGATAAGTTCTCGATAGAATTTCGGACACGCAATGAAGCGCGGGTGCGAAAATCTGCCGACACTCAGACCGCACGTTAGTGAGCAATAAGCCATAGGCGGCGGACAATACAGCTGTCTGGCGTCCGGAAATGCGCGATGGGAATCTGCGTCACCACGCCGCCGATCGAACCCATATCGGCTCACCGACGCGACATCTTCGCCAGGCCGGCCAGCGGCAGGGCCATGCACCAATTGAATCCCCCGTGGGTGGTATCTCCGATGTTCGTACAAAGAAACCACGCCGCACCCAATTGTGACACCGGAAGGATGGACTGAATATCCGAGCATTAATGGCCCGACGAACAGCGGCTTAGCAGTGCCGAGGTCGATGTGACGTCTGATGTGTTACCACTAAATGGTGAGTCCGGTACCGCATTCCCAACGGGATTCCAACAAAGCGACAGCCTGCTGCGACCGGTCGACTGGATCAAACCGTCCGTTGACCGACACAGTTCTTTCGAGCGTCGGTTGTTGTTCGAGAATTTCACGATCGCTGGTTTCAAAGACCTAGAGGCGGAGCTTGAGAGTCAGTTTCGGGTGGCGCCGACGGACACCGTTTGTTATCAGCTCGCAACGACTCTTGCTCAATGCATGCCCACTGCTCGCTCGCTGCACCGGGCCGACCAACTGTTGATGCGCGCTACGCGTCCTGGTTGCGATCTATCGGAAGACCTGCGCCAGAGCGCTCTCGATGTCCATCGCAGTGTTCGCGCGATGCTTGCGGAATCCGCAGCGAGCGGGGGCGGTCGACTCAAACAAGCGAACTGGGGTATCTACAACCGGTGTCCGCTGGTATGTGTCGGGTGTTACAACATATTCAATTCTGAAACACTGGACCTTAAAAACGCCAAGGCAGTAGTAGAAAAACTTGTGAATTCCGGTGTGGAAGAACTAGTCGTATCCGGCGGCGACCCACTCGAATGGGAACATATTCTTGAGTTTGTCGACCATGCTCATACGTGTGGTCTGTATGTCGGCATCGATACCGTGGGATACAGTCTCACGCCCGAGATGGCCAAAGCGCTGAGCGGAAAGGTTTCTTATTTGGGACTACCGCTCGATGGCGGTCGAGAAGACGTAATCACAGATTTCCGCAAAGGAAAAAGTGATCTGTTCGCGAGGATTCTACACGCAATTAGTCTTTGCGCAGCATACAGTATACCGATCAAAGTGAACACAACTGTTACAAAGGGCAATGTCGATGACTTGGAGAACATCGCACGGACGTTGTCCAATTTTGACGCAGTGTTCGCCTGGCATCTGTTTCAGTGGTGGGACCTGCGATCGCCACGCGCCCTGCGAGAACGAATGCAGATCGATCAGTCGGATCTCCAGGAACGGGTACTGCAATTGAAACAAACCTACCCTCGATTGAGAATAGCGTCCGGCACGATTGACAAGCGGGCGCGAACGCATTTCTTCATCTCGGCCAATGGCGAAGTCTACACATTCGATTCGGGCGCTCTTTCAACCATTATCATCGGCGACGTCCGCACACAGACGATAGCCGAATTGGTTGCCTCCCCAGCCCTTAGCAAGCATTCACCGAAGTTCTTGCGCACCTTTCCGCGTAGCCACCCGAAGCAGCCACGCATTCCGCAACAAACAACCTCCAGCGTCGGCGTCGGCGTGCCTCCCGCTTCGCGGACCGGATAGGGTCACGATCCGCAGCGACGA
Source organism: Mycobacterium pseudokansasii (assembly GCF_900566075.1). Lineage (NCBI taxonomy): Bacteria > Bacillati > Actinomycetota > Actinomycetes > Mycobacteriales > Mycobacteriaceae > Mycobacterium > Mycobacterium pseudokansasii. The sequence goes on from NZ_UPHU01000001.1 coordinate 4,324,781, forward strand.
GACGACAGCGTGCGGTGAACAGGGCGTTGCCCGGGTGGACCTGCTTGCCCACCCACGCGCGATGCGCGCTGGAGGTGTCAGTGCGACATGATGATTCCCAACGCAGACCCAAAATTCCCTGTCCGCAACGATTTCGGTGATATGCCAGGCGTGGCCTTAGCCTACGGCACCGACTAGGGTGGCGGTTCGGACCGCGAACCCGCCAGCCATCGGCTGGCCGGCCCCGTCCCGCTTCGGCTTAGCTCTTAGCGCAGGGCCAGTCATTACTTGCTGCGGCGCCGCCCGGTGCCGAAGATGCTGCGGGTGATTTCGCGCACCCCGGTGTTGATGGCGCTCTTGACGGTCGGGTTCTTCAGAATCTCTTCCCACATGCCGGGGCCCTTGGGTTCAACGGGCGCCGGCATGGGCGGCACCTGGATCTCGTCCGGCCACGGCTGCGGATCGTACTTTCCCCTCGGCGGGACTGGTGGCGCCTCCGGTACCGGCGCATACTTGGCGTCCAGCATTTCGTGGGCGGACACCCGGTCGACGGTCTGGCCATACACGGCCTGCAGTGGGCTTGAGTGCGCAGCTGCGGCAACGGCATCGGTGCCGATCGCGCCCATCAGCGACCGGGGAACCCGCATGCGGGTCCAGGCCACCGGGGTGGGCGCGCCCTTCTCCGAGAGCACGGTCACGACGGCCTCACCGGTGCCCAGCGACGTCAGCGCCGATTCCAGTTCGTAGACATCGGTTTTCGGATACGTGCGAACGGTTTTGCTGAGCGCCGTTTGATCGTCGGGTGTGAACGCCCGTAGCGCATGCTGGATCCGCGCCCCCAGCTGAGACAGCACCGTGTTGGGCAGATCCGTCGGCAATTGGGTACAGAAGAACACCCCGACACCCTTGGAGCGAATGAGCTTGACCGTCTGCTCGACCTGCTCCAGGAAAGCCTTGGAGGCGTCGGTGAAAAGCAAGTGCGCCTCGTCGAAAAAGAACACCAGCTTAGGCTTGTCCAGATCCCCCACCTCGGGCAGATAGGTGAACAGGTCGGCCAGCACCCACATCAAGAAGGTCGAGAACAGCACGGGACGCAGCGACTGACCGCTGAACTCCAGCAACGAGATGATGCCGCGGCCCTGGCTGTCTACGCGTATCAGGTCGTCAGGTCTCAGTTCCGGCTCGCCGAAGAAGGTGTCAGCACCTTCGGCTTCCAGGTTGACCAATGCTCGCAGGATGACACCGGCAGTCGTCGGCGAAACGGCGCCAAGGGCTTTCAGCTCCGCCTTACCCTGGTCGCTGGTCAGACGGCTGATCACGGTCCGCAGATCTTTCAAGTCCAGCAACGGAAGTCCCCGCTGGTCGGCCCAGTGGAAGATCAGCCCCAACGTTGATTCCTGGGTAGCGTTGAGCCCCAGCACCTTTGACAACAGAATAGGTCCAAAGCTGGAGATGGTCGCGCGCACCGGGACACCCACTCCACTGGTACCCAGCGACAGGAACTCCACCGGGAAGGCCGTGGGCGTCCAATTGTCACCGGTATCTTTCGCCCGTGCGGCCGCCTTGTCGTTGGCCTCCCCCGCCCGGGATAGGCCGGACAGGTCGCCCTTCACGTCGGCCATGAGCACGGCCACGCCCGCGGCGCTGAGCTGCTCGGCGATGAGCTGCAACGTTTTGGTTTTCCCGGTTCCAGTGGCCCCGGCTACCAAACCGTGCCGGTTGATGGTGGCGAGTGGAATGCGAATCTGCGCAGTGGGGTCGGCGTCGCCGTCGACGACGACGGTGCCCAATTCCAGCGCCTGGCCTGCCACGGAGTAACCGGCCGCGATCCGCTGCGCGGGCCCGCCAGGCCCGTCGGCCACCGTTTCGGTGCTCATCGCGCCACCACTTCCCCGTCGTTACCCGTACTGCTTGGCGAAGCAATCACACTACTTGCCCGGGTGTTGCGGTTACGACCGCGGCGATGGGCCTACTCTTGAGCGCTGTGCGTGACGAACTGGTGTGGATCGACTGCGAGATGACGGGGCTGAACATAGCTTCGGACAAGTTGATCGAGATCGCCGTGCTGGTCACGGACGCCGACCTGAACATTCTCGGGGACGGAGTGGACGTGGTGATCCACGCCGACGGCGACGCGCTGTCGTCGATGATCGACGTCGTTGCCGAGATGCACACCCGCTCGGGACTGATCGAGGAAGTCAAGGCTTCCACCGTCGACCTGGCGACGGCCGAATCGATGGTGCTCGACTACATCAACGAACACGTCAAGCAACCCAAGACGGCACCGCTGGCGGGAAACTCCATCGCCACCGACCGATCCTTCATCGCCCGCGACATGCCCGCTCTGGACGCTTTTCTGCACTACCGGATGATCGACGTCAGCTCGATTAAGGAGCTCTGCCGACGCTGGTACCCGCGCATCTACTTCGGCCAGCCGCCCAAAGGCCTGGCGCACCGGGCGCTGGCCGACATTCACGAATCCATCCGCGAACTGCGGTACTACCGGCGTACCGCGTTCGTACCCCCGCCAGGGCCCTCTACCAGCGAAATCGCCGCGGTGGTCGCCGATCTTTCCGGCGAAGCCGACGCACCGGTGGTAATCGATTCGGCCGAGGAGCCTCCGACCGGTTAATATCGACGTCGCCGCTCGTTAGCCTTCTTCTTGGAGGGCCGCCGGCGGCCATGGTGAGTGTAGTTCAGTTGGTAGAGCACCAGGTTGTGATCCTGGGTGTCGCGGGTTCGAGTCCCGTCACTCACCCCACAGGTCAGAAGGATTTTGGCCGCGCCGGCCCGGCGACCAACCGGCGACGCCACGTCGCTGTTCCTGATTCGCTTCATCGTCGCGGCCACACCGGCCGCACCGGCGTTTCTCGATCCTGAGACCCTTCCGATGGAGCTACGCACGCTGCTCGAGCAGGTTTAGACCCGGATCGGGCGGGAGGTGTGGCTGATCGACGTCACCACCGACCTCGGAGTACCGAGCACGCTGGCGTATTCGCCTGGCCCTCGCGGCCGATAGCTGCGCTGGTACGGCGCGTCACTATCGCGGCGCTACAGCGCCTATCGAGCTTTGACCGAGCTGCTCGAAGTTCAGCTCACCGACCGCGGAGTAGCCCAGCCCTTGGAGGGCATCGAACTGCTAAGGAACAACCCGTGCTGCAGGCCTGCGCGGAGTTCGACCTGCGGCCACTGGCCGCTTCCGCAAGACTGGTGCCCTACGTCGAGACCGCCGCCCCCTGCTGGTCCACCGTGCACCTGAGCCAGTTGCTGTCACAACTTTCCGACCGGGGATTCACGGTCTACCTCGACGAAGCACGCCGCCTGTCCAACGGGATCACCGCCGTACGTGCACATCCCGGGGCTGGAGCGCTTTCACATGATCGTCGACGGTCTGGCCGTCGTCGTGCCGAGACGCCGGGGAATCGCCGCCGTCGATGTGACCGCCGCCGCCTGTCTGGTGTGACGATCAGGCCCGCCGGCCAGGCTCAGGCCTTGGCGTTACCGGCGCGCCACTGATCCCAGGGAATGTTCCAGTCCCCGAGGCCGTCCGTGCCGGACAGCGTTCCTCCCACGGTGTTGACGACTTCGACGATGTCACCGCTCTTGACGTGGTCGTAGAACCACTGGGCATTGCTCGGGCTCACGTTCAGGCACCCGTGGCTGGTGTTGGTGTGGCCTTGAGCGCCCACCGACCACGGCGCGGAGTGCACGAAGACCCCGCTGTAGGAAATCTGGGTGGCCCAGTCGACGTCGGTGCGATACCCGTTGGGCGAGTTCACCGGAACGCCATAGGTCGACGAGTCCATGATGATGTGTTTGAACCGCGCGCCCACGATGTAGATGCCATTGGCGGTCGGCGTGCTGTCCTTACCCATCGACGTCGGCATGGTCTTGACGACCTCACCGTTGACCCGGATGGTCAGCACCTTGGTGCTGTCATCTGCGGTCGCGATGACCTCATCGCCAATGGTGAAGTGCGTTTTGACGTTGTCCTCGCCGAACATTCCCTCGCCAAGATCGACGCCATAGGTGTTGACCGCGACGTCGACAACGGTGCCGGGCTTCCAGAAATGCTCTGGGCGCCAACGCACCTCGCGGTTGTTCAGCCAGTAGAAGGCGCCTTCGACCGGCGGGTTGGTGGTGATCTTGATGGCCTTCTCCGCAGCGACCCGGTCGGCGATGTTCTCGTCGAACCGGATCGCCACCGGCTCGCCGATTCCCACGACCTCGCCATCGCCGGGATTCACATAGGGCATCGTCAGGTGTGCGGGCGAGCTGGTCTGGAATGTCATCTGGCGAGTCGCCGCGCCGCCCAGTCCGAGCGCCTTCGCGCTGAGGGTGTAGCGCCGGTTGTAGCCGAGTTGGTCGGTGGTCGACCAGTGCAGTCCATCGGGGCTCAGCTGGCCGCCTATCGACTTGCCGTTTTCGTTCACCATGGTGACCGCCGCCAGCACACCGTCGGCAACGCTGACGGTGACGGGCGCATCCACGGTGACACCGACGGCTCCGTCGGTCACCGGCGCGGTCAGCTTGGGCACCAGCAGGTCGGCGAAGGGTGTGCCCTTGTTGACGATGACCTTGACCGGCGCGGGCGCACTGCCGCTGCTGCACGCCACGGCGAAAACAGCGACCGGGACCATGATCGCAGCCAGCCACGATCGACTTCTGCGTAAAGGCGTCATCAAGTGACCTTCCAGATACTCTCGCTTACTTCGGTCACCGCTGACCCTGGATTGTTCCCTGTATTGTAGTGTCTTACCGCGGCCACGACAGGATTTGTCGGCTTGTAGCCGTCGTTCAGTGTCGCACCTCACCCCGTCCTGATCTGGAGATTTCCCACTGCGCCACGATGCCTGTTATTGTCGCGTACGCGGTCTCTGGCCGTCCACGGCGCCGTTAGCTCAGTTGGTAGAGCAGCTGACTCTTAATCAGCGGGTCCGGGGTTCGAAACCCTGACGGCGCACCTCAACGGCGCATCACGTCGCGTGTCGTCGATTTGACCGGGAAACTCGGATCGGCGTTGCGGCCAAACAACCCGGCCCCGGAGCCTGCGGCACCGCGGTGTTCGGCGGCGTAGTCAACGCGAGAAAGCCACCGCCACAATGGGATTAGTATGAGGCGTGCCGACCACTGAAGGTTGGTGTCAGCTACGCAGCCAGCGAGTGTCACTGCAGCGCTTACCGATTCCTGATGTTGCGGATCACCACGATGACGACGACAGACCCGACGCCGACCAGTGTCACGGTCACCGCGGGTTTGGTGACGAATTCGATCACCTTGGCCTTCACGTCGTCGGCGAGGCGGCGGGGGTTGGCACGTTCAACAAGCGAGTCGACTGTCGCCGCCAGTTGGTCGCGGGCGAGGTCGATCTCCTGCTTGATGGTCTCGGGATCACGGTCCGCCACGTGTCTGTCCTCCAAGTCGATGCACCTGACGAACTACCCTAGATGAGCCGGTGCGAGTCGCTACGCTCCGGTGAACAGAAAGGGACATACGTTGAGCGAGTCCACCCGCCTGGCTCCCGGCGACAAAGCGCCTGTCTTCAGCTTGCCCGACGCCGACGGCAAGAAGGTGTCGCTGGCCGACTACAAGGGACGCCGCGTGGTCGTGTATTTCTATCCGGCCGCCTCGACACCGGGATGCACCAAAGAGGCCTGCGACTTCCGCGACAACCTGCACGATCTCAACGACGCCGGCCTGGACGTCGTCGGAATTTCCCCCGACGCGCCCGCCAAGCTGGCCAAGTTCCGCGACGCCGAGGCGTTGACGTTCCCGCTGCTGTCCGATCCCGACCGCAAGATATTGACGGCCTGGGGCGCCTACGGCGAGAAGAAGATGTACGGCAAGACCGTGCAGGGCGTCATCCGGTCCACATTCGTCGTCGACGAGAAGGGCAAGATCGCCCTTGCCCAGTACAACGTCAAGGCCGCACACACGGCAACGTTGATCCAGAAGATCATCACGCAGGCGACCGCTGCCGGCTAGTCACTGCCACGGTGGCTACGGCGCTTCCAAAATGATCTCAGCCCCTGGCAATCACGTACTCAATGTGAGCCGTGCGGCGACTCCCCTTGTCATTCATGGGATCTCCGTCGATCGCTCACCACTCGCCGTTCCATTCGACCTGACTCTGAGCACCGGGCCCGCTCGGATACCCGGCCTCCGGTTGCTCAGGTCTCGAATTCCCGCCCTGACCCTCGATCGGCGTTCCGGCCGGATGGACCGCGGACCGAGCACAACTCCTCCGCGGCAGGATCGCGCGTGCCTCAGCGACGCTCCGTCAGTGATCGATGAACTTTCTGTGCCCGACGGGACAGCATCCGGTGTAGTAGTCGAAGCCACATTCGTCGAAGACCGGATTCAGCTTCCAGTGCGTTCCGCAATACGAATACCCGCACTCTGCGCAGAAGAACGGCGCATATTCCTTGTCGCGCCTGTAGAGCGCCGCGGCCACGTCGTCGGCCTCGCCGCGCACCACGGTGGCGACCGCCTCGTAGTCCGCGACAGCGAGGGAGTAGTTCGCGTGCCGGAGGAAGTCCCTGACCCTGAAGGTGCCCCTGCCGGAAAAGCCGGAATCGAGCTCGTGCAAGATGTCCTTCCGACCATCAGCGTAGACGGCACCCTTAGGAATCAGCTCCACCACCGCAGCTGTCTGACCGCATCCGGCAAACCCGCACGGGATCGCGGCCCTCACCCCAGTGGCCGCCGATCCGTCATTGTGGCATTATTGCAGCCTCCCACCGTCAAATGGTCACATCGAGGAAAGACGACAAACCCTTAGCAGCCCGTGTGCGAGGCCCATACCGTAGCGCGCCCAGTACAACGTCAAAGCCACCGGACACATCGCCACACGGCGCCCCGATGTGCCGGTCTGATCAGGCCAGGTTGGCCAGCAACAGCGCTTCGGCGACCGCGGCACGCTCCAATACCCCGAGATGCAAGCTCTCGTTGATGCTGTGCGCCTGCGTCGCGGGATCCTCGACGCCGGTGACCAGGATTTTCGCCGCCGGATACGCCCGCGCGAACTCGGCGATGAACGGAATCGACCCGCCCATGCCCATGTCGACGGGATCGGTACCCCACGCCTGCCGCAACGCCGCCCGGGCGGCGTCATAGACGGGGCCGCTGGCCTCGATGGCGTACGGCTGGCCGACCTCGCCCCGTATGACATTGACCTGCGCACCCCAGGGTGTGTGCCGCTGCAGATGGGCCTCCAGTGCGTCCAGGTGCGCGACGGCGTCACCACCGGGCGCAACCCGCAGACTGATCTTGGCTCGAGCCCGCGGAATCAACGTATTCGACGCTGCCGCAACCGATGTGGTCTCGATGCCGATCACGGTGATCGCGGGTTTGGCCCAGAGTCGCTGGGGTACCGAGCGGGAACCGATTTCGCTCACCCCATCCAGCAGGCCAGCGTCTGCGCGCACCCGTTCGGGCGGGTAGTCCGGGAAGTTCAGGGCCGCAACGTCGGTTTCATGCAGCCCTGCGACTGCCACGTTGCCGTCGTCGTCGTGCAGGCTGGCCAGCAGCCGCACCAGCACACTCAACGCGTCGGGAACCACCCCGCCCCACAAGCCGGAGTGCAGGCCGTGGTCGAGCGTGGCGACCTCGACGACGCAATCGGCCAATCCGCGTAGCGACACCGTCAGCGCGGGAACCTCAGTGCTCCAATTGTCCGAATCGGCGATGACGATCACATCGGCGGCCAGCGCGTCGCGGTGGGCGGCGAGCAATCGGCCCAGTGACGGAGATCCGGATTCTTCTTCGCCCTCCACGAAGACGGTCACGCCCACCGGCGGCCGGCCGCCGTGGGCCCGGAATGCCGCCAAATGCGTTGCGATGCCAGCCTTGTCGTCGGCGGTGCCACGCCCGTACAGTCGTCCGTCGCGTTCGGTGGGCTCGAAAGGCGGCGACGCCCACTGGTCGCGGTCGCCTTCCGGCTGGACGTCATGGTGGGCATACAGCAGCACCGTGGGCGCACCCGGTGGCGGTGCATACCGTGCGATGACCGCGGGCGCTCCGCCTTCGCTAACGATCCGAACTTCGTCAAAACCGGCCTGCGACAACAGGTCTGCCACCGCCTGTGCGCTGCGGTGTACCTGATCGCGTCGAGCCGGGTCCGCCCACACCGATTCGATGCGCACCAGATCTTCGAGATCACGCCGCACCGACGGCAACACCGCACGAACCCGCTCAACCAGATCAGTCACGACCACGAGGCTAGCTATGCTGAGCCCGATATGGCGACGCGCGGCCCCGATCCGACGGCGCCGCTCTGGCGGGCGGCGCAGGTATTCCGGCTGCTGAGCTGCGTGTATGCCCTGGGCTTTCAGATCGCGGTCAACTCCGATCTGCGGCGGCCGGCGTTGGGCTGGGTGCTCTTCGCGGTGCTGATGGGCTGGAGCGCGGCGTGCGCGCTCGCCTACCTCTGCGGCTTCGGCCGACGGACTGCCTGGGTGATCGCCGAGATCGCAGTCGTCGTCGTGCTGATGCTGTCCACCAAGGTGGTAGCCACCGGGCAATGGGCACTGGACAACCAGACCTGGCCCACAACCCTGTGGGCCAGCAACGCCACCATTTCGGCGGCCCTGCAGTTCGGCGCGGCCGGCGGCATGTTGACCGGTGTCGCGGTGACGGCCGCCAACGAAACCGTCAAGGGGTACGTCAACGTCAACCTCGGACGCAGCGCGACCATTGTCATCGAGCTGGCAGTCGGGCTCGCCGTGGGGATGGCCGCGCGGACCGCCCGGCGCGCCCACGACGAACTGCAACGAGCCGCCGAATTGTCGGCAGCGCTGCACGAGCGGGAACGGCTGTCCCGGCAAGTTCACGACGGTGTCATCCAGGTGCTGGCCCTCGTCGCCAAGCGGGGCCACCAAATGGGCGGCGACGCAGCCGAATTAGCGGCGCTGGCCAGCGAGCAGGAACGCGCGCTGCGCCGCTGGCTGAGTTCCGCCGACGCCGAGCAGGACGGCGACACCCAGACCGTCGACCTCGGCGCGCTGTTGCGGCGCCGGGCGTCTGATCAGGTGTCCATGAGCCTGCCGGGTACACCGGTACCGCTGGGGCGTGGGGTGGCCGCCGAACTGGACGCGGCGGTGGGCAACGCCCTGGACAATGTCCGCTTGCACGCGGGGCCGAACGCCCGCGCCTACGTGCTGCTGGAAGATGTGGGCGATGCGGTGGCGGTGACCATTCGCGACGACGGTGTCGGCATTGCTCCGGGACGCCTCGACCAAGCCGCCAGCCAAGGTCGGCTTGGGGTCACGAAGTCGATCGTGGGCCGGTTGGCCGCGCTGGGCGGTACCGCGCAGCTGAGCACGAACACGGGCGAGGGCACCGAGTGGGAACTAAGGGTGCCACGGCGGGAAGGACGTCATGAGTGAACAGCAGTCCCCGACCGTGATGGTCGTCGACGACCATCCGATCTGGCGCGATGCCGTCGCACGCGACCTTGCCGATGACGGGTTCAACGTCGTCGCCACCGCCGACGGCGTGGCAGCGGCGCGGCGACGGGCCGCGGTCGTCAAGCCCGATGTGGTGCTCATGGACATGCGCCTGGCCGACGGCAACGGCGTGCAGGCGACGACGGAGGTGCTCGAGGTCTCTCCGGCCACCCGGGTGCTGGTCCTGTCGGCCTCGGACGAACGCGAGGACGTTTTGGAGGCGGTCAAAGCCGGGGCGAGGGGATACCTGGTCAAGAGCGCCTCCAAGGCGGAACTCAGTGATGCCGTGCGAGCCACCGCGGCCGGGCGGGCCGTGTTCACCCCGAGCCTGGCCGGACTCGTGCTGGGTGAGTATCGGCGCATCGCCACGAGCACCGACTCGGGACCGGCTCGCCCCAGCCTCACCGAGCGGGAGACCGAGGTACTGCGATACGTCGCAAAAGGCCTGTCCGCCAAGCAGATTGCCGAAAAGCTCTCGCTGAGTCATCGCACCGTCGAAAACCACGTGCAGGCGACGTTTCGCAAGTTGCAGGTCGCCAATCGGGTGGAGTTGACCCGCTACGCCATCGAGCACGGCCTCGACGAGTAGCCCGGATCGCGTATCCATTCCGCGGCGCCGCCCGCTAACGAGCGCGAGCAGACGCGGAATCGCATCAAAACCTGCGGTTTTTGCGATTCCGCGTCTGCTCGCCCACTCTAGGGTGACTCGAGAATGGCCACCGCTGCAGCGGTATCCCCTTCGTGGGTCAGCGAGACATGGATGGTCACATCGGCCAGATGCTTGGCGATTTCGCCGGTTAGCCGCACCCGCGGCCGGCCCCACATGTCGGTGACCACCTCGATGTCACGGTGAATGTCCTCCGGCAGCATGGGCCGCTGCGCGAACCGCGAACCGGACCAGGCCTTGATCACCGCTTCCTTGGCGGCCCAGCGGGCCGCGAGGTGCCGGGCCGCCGACGAACTCTTGTCCGAGGCGTCCCGCCGCTCGCCGGGGGTGAAGGTCGTCGCGAACACCGTTCCCGGTTGGTCGACCTGCTCGGCGAAATCAGGAATGGAGACGAGGTCGATCCCCACACCGACGATGCCCATGGGTCGCCACGTTAACGGATGATCGAAGTCATCCGATAAATGCCTCGCCGTCGCCCAGCCTGGCGGCCGGATTGAGCAACATCGCAGCCTCCTGCGGCTTCTCCGGCTGCTGGTGGTCGAAACGGCGGTCCGCGGGCCGCTCGTACATCGGCGTACCGCCGGCGATGGCCGCGGCCAGACGGCGCCGACCGGCCAGCAACCGCGCGTCGGCCCGGCGCTGGTAGTCCGCCCGCTGCTCGGGGTCCATGGCGGCGATGAAGGCCTGCGGGTGTACGAGGGCTATCAGGCCGGACACGTGGCCGAACCCGAGACTGGTCACCAACCCGGCCTTGAGCGGGTACTTCTCGCCCAGCCGCAAGGTGTCGCGGACCCACACGAAGTGCTCCGATCCGGCCAGCTCGTCGTCAACGCAATCCAGACTGCGGTTGGGCGGAATGACACCGTCACGAAGGATCTGGCACAGCCCCATCATCTGGAACACCGCGGCGCCGCCCTTGGCATGGCCGGTGAGGCTCTTCTGCGACACCACGAACAGCGGGGCGCCCTCGGAGCGGCCCAGCGCGTCGGCGAGCCGCTCGTGCAGTTCGGTCTCGTTCGGGTCGTTGGCCAGCGTCGAGGTGTCGTGCTTGGAGATCACCGCGATGTCGTCAGCACCCACGCCCAGCTTGGCCAGCGAACGCGCCAGCACCGAATCCCGGCCGCCGCGGCCCGCACCCAAAGCCCCGATGCCCGGAGCCGGAATCGAAGTGTGCACACCGTCTGCGAAGGACTGAGCGAAGCCCACCACGGCCAACACCGGTAAGCCCATCTTCAGTGCCAGGTCGCCGCGGGCCAGCAGGATGGTGCCGCCGCCTTGGGCCTCCACGAACCCGAGCCGTCGCCGGTCGTTGGGCCGGGAGAACTTCGAGTCGTCGATGCCCCGGCCCCGCATCATCGCCGTGTCGGCGGTGGCCGCCATGTCACCGAAGCCGATGATGGCCTCCAGCGTCAGGTCGTCGAACCCGCCGGCCACCACCAGCTCGGCCTTGCCCAGCCGGATCTTGTCGACGCCCTCCTCGACCGACACCGCCGCGGTCGCGCAGGCGCCGACCGGGTGGATCATCGAGCCGTAACTGCCCACATAGGACTGAACCACATGCGCGGCAACGACATTGGGCAGCACTTCCTGCAGGATGTCGTTCGGCTTGTTCCGGCCGAGCAGATTGCCGTGGTACATGGTCTGCATGGAGGTCATTCCGCCCATGCCGGTGCCCTGCGTGTTGGCCACCAGGCTCGGGTGCACCCAGCGCATCAGGTCGGCCGGAGTGAAGCCGGCAGACAGGAACGCGTCGACGGTCGCGATGATGTTCCACAGCGCTACCCGGTCGATCGAGGCGGCCATGTCCTGGCTGATTCCCCACACCGTCGGGTCGAACCCGGTGGGGATCTGCGCCCCGACGGTCCGCGACAGCTTGGTCTTGCGCGGCACCCGAATCTCGGTGCCGGCCTTGCGGATTACCTGCCAGTCGGTGGTGTTGGGCACCGGCCGGACTACGGTGTGTTCGGGGTCGAACTGGACGAACGCCCGGGCCTCGGCCTCGGTGGACACCACGAAGCTGAAGTCCTTGTCCAGGAACACCGATACCAGCAGCGGCGACGCGTGGTCGGGATCGATAGCGCCGTCGTCAACGAACTCGCGAATTCCCACTTTTTCCACCACGGCGTCGTGGTAGCGCTCGACAAGCTCGGCCTCGTCGACCAACTCACCCGATTCGGTGTCGTACCAACCGGGTTGCGGGTCGTCTTCCCAGCGGATCAATCCGGTGGTCCAGGCCAGCTCGAGGACACCGGCCGCCGACAGTTCGTCGTCGACCTCCATCTCGAAGCGGGTGCGCGACGAGCCGTACGGGCCCAGTTCGGCGCCACCGACGATCACCACCAGATCGGCGGGGTCGACGTCGAGGTCGGCCCAGTCCGGCGGCGGCGCCGGGGTGTGCGCGCGCGGCGGCGATGGCAGCGCGGCGATGATGCCCGGCGCCGTCTCCTCCTCGACGGCCGACGCGTCGGCGGACATCTGCTCACGAGCCTTGGCGGCCAGCTCAGCCATGTCGAGATCAGCCTCGGCCAGGCCTCCGGTCAGGTCCGCCTTGATCGGCGAACTGGCCGCGGCGACTTTGGATTCCACGTCGCACAGGCCGAGCAGCATCGCCGCCATCTCGTCGGTCGAGTAGGTGGTGACACCGGCCTCTTCGACCGCGGTGACGATGGCGTCGTTGTGGCCCATCAGCCCGGTGCCGCGAGTCCACCCGATCAGGGCATGCGCCAGGCTGACCCGCGTCGCCCAGGACGATTCGGCATGCCAACGGCTCACCACCGCGTCCAGCGCCGACTTGGCTTCACCGTAAGCACCGTCGCCGCCGAACATCCCGCGGTTGGGCGAGCCGGGCAGCACCACGTGCAACCGCGACGCGATGTCGCGCTCGGCGCCGATGGTCGACAGGCCGCCGATCAGCCGCTGCACGGCCCACAGCAGCACCTTCATTTCCATCTCGGCACGCGAGCCGGCCTCCGACAGATCGCCGACCACGCGGGGCGCCGCGAACGGGAACAACAGTGTCGGGGTCTGCGCGTCCTTGATGTGAATCGACTGTGGCCCAAGGCTTTCCGTCTGCTCGGTGCCAACCCACCCGACCAGCGCGTCGATATCGGAGTAGGACGCCATGTTGGCCGCGACCACCCACAACACCGCGCCGTAGCGGGCGTGGTCGCGATACAGCGTGCGGTAGAACGCCAGTCGCTGCTGGTCAAGCTTGGAGGTGGTCGCGATCACGGTGGCGCCTCCGTCGAGCAGCCGCGCCACCACTGACGCCGCGATAGAGCCCTTCGACGCGCCGGTCACCACGGCCACTTCGTCGCTGTAAGGGCCGGGGTCCGGGTTCTCGGCACCGGCGGCGATCCGGCCGTACAGCGACGCGTGGATCTGCCGGCCCGCGGCCAGTGACTTGCCCTGCCACCAGGTGGCCTGGGTCGCCACGACGTGGCCGGTGCCCTCGAAACGCTCGGACAGCCGCGCCCAGTCGGCGTCAATGTCGCTTTCGTCGGTCAGCCATAGCTTGACCAGGTCTTCGCGGGCGCTGGCCCAGCGGTCGTCGAAAACGACCGCCTTCTTGCCGTCGAATACCGGGGCCACCAGACGCGGCCAGTCCGCGCCCAGTTCGCCCGTGACCAAGTCGATCAGCTCGGCGTCGGTGGCTGCCGCGGGTGCGGTCACCGGGTCGTCGAGCCCCAGCTGGCCCAGCACCAGGCGAGCCGCCGAGGCGAGCACCCCGTCCGGGCCGGTGATCTGATCGGTGAATTCGCTCAGCGCGGCCGCGTCGACGGTGGCACCGCCGCCACCGCCCGCCGACGGCAGCGCCACGGCGACGCCGCGGCGCGCGGCAACCGACGCGACCGCGGCGTCGATCACCTTGTCGACGGACACAGCGTCCGCCAACGCGCCCTCGTGCAGGTTGCCCAGCGCACCGCCGCGGACGCTGGTGCCCTCCCGGGTTCCCAGCGCGACTTCGACGGTGACGTGTTTGGCCCAGCCGTCACCGAGCTCCCAGGTCTTCTTCACCCGCTCGGCGATCGCACCCGGCCGCTTGCCCGACGGCCCCAGAACCGTGCGCAGCTGATCGTTGATCGCGTCGGAAAGCACCGGCCCGTAGGGCTTGTAGGTGCGAGCCAGCTTGGTGACCTGCGCCCGCAGCCCGGCCAGGTCGGCCTCGGCCGCGCCGTCGATGGCGCCCAGGTTCAGCTCGGAGCCCAGGTCCACCAGCAGCTGGTTGCGCCGAGACGACGCGCCGTCGGTGATCGATTCGATGGAGTCCAGCTCTTCGATCTGGTCGATCCGCATCTTGGCCGACAGCGCGATCAGCGCCAGCGTGGCATCGGCGGCGTCGAAGGCGATGTCGTCCGGCCGAGCGGCACCCGAAGGTGCCGCGGGCGCGGGAGCCGTTGCGGCAGCAGCAGTTTCGGCCGGCTCAGCCGACTCCCCAATGGGTTCGTCGACTTCCGGCTCCGGCTCGGGGTCGGTGTCGGTGGCGAACAGCACCGCGGCATCGCGCTCGGCGTTGAGCACTTCCACGGTGCTGTGGGCGTATTCGGGCAGCTTGAGGGTGTTGGTGGCCAGGCCCGCCACCGTCGGCGAGGTCTTCACGCCGATCTCGACGAACCGCTCCACACCCAGGCCACCGGCGGCCTCTTCGATGAACAACAGGTCCTGCGTTTCGATCCAGCGCACCGGGCTGGCGAATTGCCAAGCCAACAGCTCGATCAGGACCGTGCGGGCCAGCTCGCGGGGCCGTTCCCGGCGCCAGGTGTCGTAGTCGGCGAGGATCTCGTCGAGCGGCTCGGCCGGCACCAGATCGCGGATCTCCTGGATGAAGTCACGATCCAGGGTGAACAGCCGCGGCACCAGGTTGGGAATGTAGCGCCCGATGATCACATCCGGGTCTTTGTCGCGCGGCATCACGCGGTCCAGCGAACGCCGGAAGTCGGCCACCCCGACCCGCAATACCCGGGAGTGGAACGGAACGTCGATACCGGGAACGAGGATGAACGAACGGCGCCCACCGGTGAGCTCACGGCGCCGCTCCACCTCCGCCTCGAGCGCCTCCAGACCGCGCACGGTGCCGGCAATCGCATACTGCGAGCCACGCAGGTTGAAGTTCACGATCTCCAGGAACTCCCCGGTATTCGCCGCTATATCCGCGACGAAGGCCGGAACATCGGCGTCGTCGAGATCGATCTGCGACGGCCGGATCGCCGCCAACCGGTAGTTGGAGCGTCCCAGTTCGTCGCGCGGAACGATGTCGTGCATCTTCGATCCGCGGTGAAACACCATCTCCAGCAAGGCTTCTAGCTCGTAGACGCCGGTCACGCAGGCCAGCGCGGTGTACTCGCCGACCGAGTGGCCGCAGGCGATCGCGCCCTCGACAAAGGCGCCCTGCTCGCGCATCTCGGCCACTTGGGCGGCCGCCACGGTGGCCATCGCGACCTGGGTGAACTGCGTCAGGTACAACACGCCGTCGGGGTGGTGGTAGTGCACACCGCTGGCGATGATGCTGGTCGGGTTGTCCCGGACCACGTGCAGCACCGAGAAGCCCAACGTGTCGCGGGTGAACCGGTCCGCGGTGTCCCACACCTTGCGGGCCGCCTTGGAGCGCGCCCGCACTTCCATGCCCATGCCCTTGTGCTGAATGCCTTGGCCGGGAAACGCATAGACCGTCTTGGGTGCGGCCAGACGCGCGGTCGCCGACATCACCAGATCCGACCCGATGCGCGCGGTCACTTCCAAAATCTCTGCACCCCGGTCGATTCCGACGCGCTCAACGCGGAAGTCCACCTCGTCACCGGGACTCACCATGCCCAGGAACCGCGCGGTCCAGCCGATGAGCCGGGCCGGCGGACGGGCCTGCCCATCGGTGGCGGTCACCACGTGCTGTGCGGCGGCCGACAGCCACATGCCGTGCACGATGGGCGATTCCAGCCCCGCAAGCAGCGCGGCCGCCCGGTCGGTGTGGATGGGGTTGTGGTCGCCGGACACCACCGCGAACGGGCGCATGTCGACCGGCGCGGTCAGGGTGACGTCACGGCGGCGGCGGCGCGGGGTGTCGGTGGCGTTCTCCGATACCGCGCCACCGGCCCGCACCGGGTCGGCGAGTTCAGCCGCCCCGGTTCGGCCGAGGATGGCGAACCGCTCCTCGAGGACGGCGATCGCTTCGCTGTCGGGCCCGGCTACCGTCACCGAGACCGCCACCACCCGGCCCACCTCGGTGTCGAGGGCTTTCAATGCCGTTGCGGTGATGGTCAATTGGGCGTGGGTCGCGGGCAAGGTGTCGACCATGCGGACGGCATGGTCCAGGTGGACCAGGTTGAGCAGGCCTTCCACCACGGGTACACCGGTGTCGGTAACCGCCGATCCGATCGCCGCGAAAACGGCCGGCCAGCACCGGCCGACCAACGCGTCGGGCACGGTGGTGAGGCTGGGCGCCAGCGGCTCGCCGAAGGTGGCGGTGACACCGGTGTGGTCGGCGACCTTCTCCGGGTCCCAGTCGACGGTGACCCGGGCCACTCCGTCGGTGACCGGCGGCAGCAGCTCCGGCCCGTCGGCGCCGGCGGCAATCGCCAGCACCGAGCGCATCGCGGTGGCAGCGTCCTCGGTGCAGACCACCGGGATACCGCCGTCAACGGTGTTGGGCGGCAGGGTGAACCGGATGTCGATCCAGGTGCCCGACACCGGCACGCTCAACACCACATCCGCCCCGTCCTTGCCGTCGATCTGCAGCCGGGATCCGGTGGAAGAGTGTGTGGCACGGGAGTTTTCGGGTCCATCGTGCACCTGCCAATCGCTTGGCTCGGCGATCCGGTGCACCGGATTGATGGCGGTGCGGCCGGCCCACAACACGTCGGGTGCGTCGAGCACGACGGCCAGCGGTCCGGTGACGTCGGGACGGCCCAACCGGCGCGACGTGACGTCCTTGACTTCACCGTCGGCGGACAGCACCTCGTCGATGGCGGCCTGCTCGAAGCGATCCAGCAGCTCACCCACCGGCTCGTCCATGCGGGTGATACCGGCCACCGCCGCCGGGCCCGGGATGATGCACACCTGGTCGGCGTCGTAACGGGCGTCGTGGGCCTGCCACAACGAGTCACTGCGCCACCAGCGCCGGACGTCCTTGTCGATCACCGGCACGAAGTTCACCGGCTTGCCAAGGGTCTTGCACAGGGTGACAAAGAACGAGACGTCGGCCGGGTGCAGTTGGACGGCTTCGGCATCCGGGTACCGGGCGAGCAGGGCAACAACAGCCTCAGTGGGCCGCTCCAGCAACGCCGGGTCAGTGAAGATGGTCTCGATAGGGCCGAAATCCTTTGGATGCAAACGAGCTTCGGCGCGCTGCAGCATCTGCTCGAAGCGGTCGCGCCAGGTGTCGGCCAGCCAGGGGCTGCCCGGCCCCAAGACCCCGGCGGTGTCGGCCGTCGAATTGCCTTCGCCGATGGTCAGTTCCACGTAACGCCGCAGCCACTGCAGGTAGGTCATCTCCGCGACGTCGCCGAAGTAGGGCTTGGCGGTCTTGGCCATGGCCGCGATGATCTCGTCGCGGCGCTGCGCCACCGCCTCGGCGTCGCCGGCGACCTCGTCGAGCAACTGGCCGCACCGCGACGCCGAGTTGTCGATCTCATGGATGTCGGCGCCGAGCTGGCTGCGGCTGGAAGCCATGCCGCCCTGGGCCTTTCCGGCGCTGATCCACTCGCCGGTGCCCTGGGTTTCGACCAGCATCCGCTTGACCGAGGGTGACGTGGTGGACTCCAAGGTCGCCATCGCCGCGGTGCCCACCAGGATCCCGTCGATCGGCATCAACGGGAAGCCGTAGGACTGCGCCCAGCGCCCGGACAGGTATTCGGCCGCGCGCTCGGGGGTGCCGATGCCGCCGCCGACGCAGACCGTGATGTTGGCGCGCGAGCGCAGCTCGGAGTAGGTCGCCAGCAGCAGGTCGTCGAGGTCCTCCCAGGAGTGGTGGCCACCGGCGCGGCCGCCCTCGACGTGCATGATCACCGGCTTGGTGGGCACCTCGGTGGCGATGCGGATCACCGAACGGATCTGCTCGATGGTTCCGGGTTTGAACACGACATGGCTGATCCCGATGTCGTTGAGCTCGTGGATCAGCTCGACGGCTTCCTCGAGATCCGGGATGCCGGCGCTGATCACCACACCGTCGATCGCCGCGCCGGACTGGCGCGCCTTCTGCACCAGCCGCTTGCCGCCGATCTGAAGCTTCCACAGGTACGGGTCGAGGAAGAGCGCATTGAACTGGTAGGCCCGGCCCGGCTCCAGCAGACGGGACATCTCCTGGATGCGGTTGCGGAAGACCTCTTCGGTGACCTGTCCGCCGCCGGCCAGTTCGGCCCAGTGCCCGGCGTTGGCCGCCGCGGCGACGATCTTGGCGTCGACGGTGGTCGGCGTCATCCCCGCCAGCAGGATCGGCGACCGTCCGGTAAGGCGGGTGAACTTCGTCGAGAGCTTGACCCGGCCGTCGGGCAGGCGGACCACGGTCGGGGCGTAACTCGACCACGCCCGGGCCACCTCGGGCGTGGCCCCGACGGTGAAGAGGTTGCGCTGACCGCCGCGGGTGGCGGCGGGCACGATGCCGATACCCAGGCCGCGGATCACCGGTGCGGTCAGCCGGGTCAGGATGTCCCCGGGACCCAGATCGAGAATCCACCGAGCTCCAGCGTCATGCACGCGGGTGATCTCGTCCACCCAGTCGACTTTGCGGACCAGGATGGATTCGGCCAGTTCCCGGGCCAACGCGATATCGAGGCCGACTTTCTCGGCCCAGCTGCCGACGATGTCGATGCCGTCGCCCAGCCGCGGCGTGTGGAAGCCCACCTCTACCCGCACCGGCTCGAATACCGGCGTGAAGACGTCGCCGCCACGGACCTTGTTCTTGCGGTCGGCTTCCTCCTTCTCCGAGATCTGACGGCAATACAGTTCGAAGCGCGAGAGCTGCTCGGGGGTGCCGGTGATGACGACCGAGCGCCGGCCGTTGCGAATGGACAGCACCGGTGGCAGCACCGTGCGCACGTCCTGGGCGAAGTCCTCGAGCAATCGCTGGATGCGCTCGGGGTCGGCGTTGGTGACCGAGACCATCGGCGGGCGATCGCCGAGCACCGAGATCCCCCGCCGGCGCGCCACCAGTGTCCCGGCCGCGCCGATCAACTGGGCCAACGCCAGCAGCTCCACGTCGCGGGCGCCACCGGCCTTGAGTGCCTCCACCGCCAGCACCCCCTGGGAGTGCCCGGCCAGGGCAACCGGCGGGGTGGCAACCAGGTCCATACCCTGGCGGGCCAGGGCACGAATGGCGGCTATCTGCGTGAGCAGCACGCCCGGCACCGACACCGCGGACGACGTCAGGTGCTTGTCCAGCGGGACCGCATCTTCGGCGGCCAGCGCACGTACCCACTGCAGCGGCTCGAAGCCGATCGGGCGGACCACGACCAGTTCCTTGGCAACGGGCTCGAGCAGCAGCTCCACCTCACCTGCCAGCGCGGCCAGCTCCGATTCGATCCCGGCCGCCGAAACCAGTTCCTCGAGCGTCTCCAACCAAGCGCTGCCCTGGCCGCCGAACGCAACCGCGAACGGCTCAGCGGCGGTCAGGCGATCGACCAGAGCATGGGCGCGATGCGGGCCGGTCCCGTCGTGGTCAGCTGACACGCGGTCGTGCTCGTGGATCGTCACCGTCTTAATCTCCCTGTATGCGTCTGTACGTATCGGTTGGTTCGGCCGGACCGGACCGGGCCCTGCAGGGGCCTGTGAACTCCGGCCGATTCCGCATCGAATCTCAGCCGGAAAACGTCTGACCGGTGCGTTGTCGGCGGGCCGGCCCATGGACCGGGCGGCGCGACGGACTGCATCGGCTCTATAAGAGTGTCATAAGGATCAGTCCACCTTTTTGACGCCGATCGGTTACTGGCGAGTTCTACGCGCGGGTAACCATGTCATCGGTAACACCGGGTTTCGCCGTCGGCGCGGGCGGGCGTAACAAACGTCCTGCGTGCAGGTGGTTACGGTCGAGTAGCCATAACTGCGCTGATCAAGGCAGTATTGTTACCAAATCGTTATGTTGAAATTCTGCGCTGCGCCCGGCCCGTGACGTCGCATCTGCCGTCGCGCCGCGCAATCACCGCTTTTTGCGCCGCTGCGATCTAAGCGAACGAGTGTTTGCTGGAGCGTGCCGCACACAGGGCTTGACGGGCCTTGACGGGGCGGACAATTAGGCCCACTGCCCGAATTGGGGCTTGAGGATCTCGTTGATATCCACGCCGACTCCGCCGACTTTGCGTTTGTCGATCTCGACCTGGTGCACATTGGCGGCCGGATGTGTGAACCCCTTCGGCGAACCCCAGTTGTGCTGCCAGAAATAAGAGCCCAACCCGTCATGCACCGCCCAGTCGATCGTCTTGGAGTTGGCGTACACGCCGGTGCGCTGATGCCCGATCACCGACTCCCAGGACCGCAGATACGGCGCGACCTGGTTCTTGTACTGCTCATATGACGGATCGTCGTCGATGGAGGCATAGATGGGAGCGCCCGCGGGGCCGCCCGCCGCGGTGTGCAACTCCATGCCCCGCGTGGCATGCTGAACACCTGCAGCCGCCCCGCCCAGCCAGTCGGACGTCCTGCTCTTGCCGAATTGGTAGCACGAAACGATCTTGAGCCCGTTGCTGCTCAGATCGCGGGCCTCACCGAGTTGGATCGGCTTGCCCAGCATCCAGGTACCCCCTGGTCGCCGATCCGATACGTACCTGATCGCCCCCACCGCCCCGGCGGCCCTGATCTGGCTGGCGGGGATGACTCCGGCCGAATAGTCCAACAAGATGCCCAGCGAACCCGCTGATGCCGGCGCGGCACGCAACGACGCGGCCGCGACGCCAAGGCTCAGCAGGCCGGGCACCGCGGCCGCGAATTTGAGCACATCCCGCCGCGAGACCTCCACAAGCCACAGAGTACGACACCTACATCAATTGACTCATTGAGCTCGCCAGTCACATCTACATCACAATGTCACAACGTACGTTTGGGCGGGGTCGGCAGCCGATTCTTGTTGTCAATGCAAAGTTAGTAAAGTTAGGGGCGAGCAGCCCGCACTCGATGCAACGGGGGTCGCGATGGATCACCACCAGCTCATCGACCTCACCCGCCGTGCCCTGAAGCTCGCACGCGACCAGACGACCGACCTGGCGCCCTCGCAGCACACGGTCCGCGCGCGGGAGTACACCTCGCTCGAGCGACACGGCCGGGAGCGGGCCATGGTGATGTCCTGCCCGCAACTGGTCGGCTACGTCTCCGAGCTTCCCCGGCCCGGCTCGTATTGCACCAAGACGGTGATGGGGCGATCCGTGCTGCTGACCAGGACGTCGGACGGCTCCGTGCGGGCCTTCGACAATGTCTGCCTGCATCGGCAGGCGCAGGTGGCGACCGGGTGTGGCACCGCGAAGCGGTTTAGCTGCCCCTACCACGCCTGGACGTATGACAACAGCGGGCGATTGGTCGGACTGCCGGGCCGGGAGGGCTTTCCCGAGATGACGTTGAAGGACGACGGGTTGACCAGGCTTCCGGCCACCGAGTTCGCCGGTTTTCTGTGGGTTGCCCTGGATCCCGGCGCCACGCTGGACGTCGCAACACACCTGGGACCGCTGGCCGACGAACTCGACTCGTGGGGAATCGGGCACTGGTCTCCGCTGGGTGAAAAGGTGCTCGACTCGCGGATCAACTGGAAGCTGGCGATCGACACCTTCTCGGAGAACTACCACTTCGCCACGGTGCACAAGCAAACCTTCGCCACCATCGCCCGCAGCAATTGCACGGTTTTCGACTCCTATGGAGCACACCACCGATTGATCTTTCCGCTGAACACCATCATGGAGCTGGACACGGCGCCCGAGGACCAGTGGAATCCGTTTCACCACATGGTCGTGATCTACGCGCTGTTTCCCAACATCGTGCTGTCGGTGACGATCGCCAACGGCGAGCTGTTCCGCATTTACCCCGGTGAGCAACCGGGCCGATCCGTCACCGTCCACCAGAACTCCACGGCGCTGGACGTCTCGGATGAATCCGTGGCCGCCGGCGCCCAGGCCGTATTCGAGTACGCACACGCAACGGTCCGCGACGAGGACTATCGACTTGCCGAGTCGTTGCAAGCCAACCTCGAATCAGGGGCACGGGAGCGACTGGTGTTCGGGCGCAATGAGCCGGGGCTACAGCATCGTCACCTCGCGTGGGAGCGCGCGCTCGACGGGTTGCACCGAGGCTGAAGATTCGCAGCAAAAGGTCGAGAAGACTCCTGCCGAATTACAGCTTCGCCGTGGGAGTCTCCCGCGTCAGCGAGCCGATGAGCGCGTGGAGAACGTCACGGGAATCATGGTCGCAATCGTCCGGAAGCGCTGCTGATCCCGCCTGCAACATCTCCAGGGCCGGTCCGCGCTGGCCCGAAAGCACCAATGGCGTAACGCGTTCCACCAGGGCGGCCAGCTCCGGCGTCGGTGGCCGGGCGATCGCGACGGTCGCGGCCAGCACGTCGATCAGCTCCCAGTCGCGATACAACGCCAGCGACCGCTCGTAGAACGCAAAGGCGGTCACCGGCTTATCCTGCAGCGTGCCGCGGTAGTGGTAGGGGCCCTCCATGTATTCGATCGGCAGGCCATGGGCCGGAGCGGCCACCAGCGGCTCCCCGATGAGATCCAATTGCATTGTGGCGCACGTGATCCGGTGGCGGTCCGGCAGGTAGCGGACCGGTGTGATCGGCGGCAGGAGCGGCCGCACGGACTCCGGCCAGCGGACATAGCTGAGGATGGTGACGTCGACGTCCTCGGCGCACTGCGGCCGCCGGTCCGGGTCGGGGTAACTCGCCGTCACTCCGGTAAACGGTTGGACCGCATTGCCGTTCGTACGGTCGAACTGCCGCCAGATGCTCATGTCGACGCCGTTGTCGAAATGGATGGTGCGCCATTCGTGCGACCGGCCCCGCGGGTCTCCCCCGCCGCCGGCATACCTCGGGAACCACTGCCGGTCGATGTGCCCGGCCGTACCCGTGACCTGTTGGCTCA
The DNA here is from genome assembly GCF_900566075.1 of Mycobacterium pseudokansasii. Taxonomy (NCBI): domain Bacteria; kingdom Bacillati; phylum Actinomycetota; class Actinomycetes; order Mycobacteriales; family Mycobacteriaceae; genus Mycobacterium; species Mycobacterium pseudokansasii. The sequence continues at coordinate 4,347,925 of NZ_UPHU01000001.1, forward strand.
CCTCGCCCCAGTACAGCGTTCCGGTCATCGTCATTCCGGCATGGAAGTAGGAGCGGGTATCGGCCTGGCCGAAGCAGACGATCGTTCCGTTGTAGGCCGACGCCCCCACCGGGGTGGGCGCGCGCGTCGGCGTCACGGCCAGATCCAGCCGCATCAATCGACCGGCCTGATCGGTTCCCACCAGATTGACCTGGTAGGTGTAGGGCAACAGGTCCCCATCGGCGTCACGGCAGGTGATCCATGACGCGGTGCCGGCGCCGCTCCGGTATTCGAGGTCGAGGTGTCCCGTGGCGGCCGACAGCTTGGGCTGGGCGTCGGGTGCCATGCTGGCCGGCGGCATGTCGTAGTCGGTGTAGGTGCCGTACTCGCCGGTGTCGAGGTCGAACAGCGCCAGCGTGTAGAAGTCGGCGACCACCGAGCCCCCGGGGCGGTTCTTGTTGAAAATGGTCAGGAACGCAAACGATCGGCCGCTCCCGGTTGTGTCCAGTTGGCCGGCGAGAAACCAGGTATCGGATTCCTGATCGGCGTGGGCGCCTTCGGCGGCGGGAAATTCCAGCGCGTTGTCGCCGGCTACCAGCTGGAACGGGTAACTGCGCCAGTCGCTGCTCATGTCAGGCCTTCCCGGGCGCCGGACCGCGCTTTTTCGCTATGTTAGCATCAATAGCAAAGTTACTGTCGCCTGCCCCGAGGTGGTGCCCTGATGACGGCAGAATCCCCGCGTCACAGGTATGACGAACTGTTCATCGGCGGGCGCTGGCGCAAACCCACCACGCCTGAGCGGCTTTCCGTCATTTCCCCGCACTCCGAGCAACCCCTGGGCGAGGCACCGGCGGCCGGTCCCGGCGATGTCGAGGCGGCGGTGGCGGCCGCGCGGCAGGCGTTCGACCACGGTCCGTGGCCGCTGTGGGATCCGCAGAAGCGAATGAGCAAGATCGAGCAGCTGGCCGCCGTTTACGCGCGCCACCTCGACGACATGGCCGACTTGATTACCGCGGAGATGGGTTCGCCGCGCAGTTTCAGCAGGCTGGGCCAGGCTGCTGGTGCCGCGTCGATGATCCATCTGGCGTTGGCGTCCGCCCGGGACTTCCCGTGGGCAGAACGGCGGCAGGGTGTGCTCGGCGAGGCGCACCTGCGTCGTGCGCCCGTCGGTGTGGTGGGCGCCATTGTGCCGTGGAACGTGCCGCAATGCCTGATCATGCCGAAGCTGATCCCGGCCCTGATCGCCGGCTGCACCGTCATCGTCAAACCCGCACCCGAAACTCCTTTGGACGCTTTGTGGTTGGCCGAGATGATCGAGCAGGTGGAGCTGCCCGAGGGCGTCGTCTCGGTGCTGACGGGTGGACCGGCTGCCGGCGAGGCGCTGGTGCGCCATCCCGGGGTGGACAAGATCGCGTTCACCGGCTCCAGCGCCACCGGCCGCCGGATCGCCGCGATCTGTGGAGAGCAGCTGAAACGGATCAGCCTGGAACTGGGCGGCAAGTCGGCCGCGATCATCCTCGACGACGCCGACCTCGACAAGACCGTCGCGGGGTTGAAGACGGCCGGCCTGATGAACAACGGCCAGGCCTGTGTCGCCCAGACCCGCATCCTGGTCAGCGAACGACGTCACGACGAAGTCGTCGACGCCCTTGCCGACATGATGGCAGCGCTGCAAGTTGGCGACCCCGCTGACGAAAAGACCGACATCGGGCCACTTGTCGCCCGCCGCCAACAGCATCGGGTTCAGGACTACATCAGGTCCGGGCGGCAGGAGGGGGCGCGCATCGTGGTCGGGGGCGAGGACAGCCCGGCCGAACGTGGTTGGTACGTGCGGCCAACGCTGTTCACCGGCGCCACCAACGACATGCGCATCGCCCGGGAGGAAATATTCGGCCCGGTGTTGACCGTGCTTACCTACCGCGACGAAGCGGACGCAATCCGGATCGCCAATGACAGCGACTACGGTTTGGCCGGTTCGGTCTGGACAGCCGACACCGCCCACGGCCTCGATATCGCCGCCCGGATCCGGACCGGCACCTACGGGATCAACATGTACATGCTCGACATCAGCACGCCGTTCGGCGGCTTCAAGAAGTCGGGCATCGGCCGCGAATTCGGGCCCGAGGGCCTAGCCGAATACGTCGAGCTGCAAGCGGTGCTATGCAACGGAAAAATGCCGCCGCTCAATGTTATTGCGGCAGCTGCAGGGTGATCTCGACCGGACAGCACAACACGCCACGCTGATTGGACACCTCGATCCGGAGATCGACCAGATAACGCGGCGGGTCGACACTTTCATCACACCGCTTGGCCACCACCCGGGCCCGCCCCACCATGGTGTCGCCGGCATAGATCGAGCCGGCCAACCTCATGGAACGGCGTACCACCCGGCTGCCCGGACCCGCCCAGTCGGTCGCGATCCGGTCGGCAAAACCCGCGAGATGCATGGTGTTGACGAAAATCGTTGGATTTCCCTGGCTTTGGGCGTAGGCCGGATCAAAATGGCCCGGAAAATAGTCCCAGGTCGCCCCGGCGTTCTCCACCACCCGCTGATAACTGATCTGGTCGACGACCTCGGGCAGCTCGGTCGGAACGGTGATTTCGTTCCACGCCAGATCGGTCACGATCCCGGCCCGGGTGTGAAGCGGAACAACGTATTTCGCGACGTGGCAACCACCGCGCCGTCCTGGCGGCGGTAGGTCTCCAGCGTCTCGACGAAATGACCGACCCCGAGCCGGGTCTGCTTTTCCGGGGAGACCGACACCAGCTCCTCGACGACGGTGAGCCGATCACCCTCGACGATGGGCCGCAGGAACTCGGCGTCGTTAGCCGCGTTGATGAATGTGGTGCCCGGCAACGGCACCCGCAGCGCCAAGGATGCCGCGGGCACCCGGCCTCCCGGTTGCCATGGCGGTGGAATCAGCCAGCCCATCAACAGCGCCGGTGGAGCTAGCAAGCCTCCCCAGCGCCGGGCGTATTCGGTGTCCCAATACGACCGGTTACCGTCATGGACCATGGCGGCAAACAGCTGAATGCGCGCGCCGCTGACCACGGTCGCAGCGGTTCGCGGTTCCGTAGTCGCGCCGACCATCTGCAGCGCATCCTGATAGCTGCCGAAGGCCAGTTGGTAGTTCACGTGGGCAACCGGTTACATGACGAGCGGGTGCCGGCTCGGTACCGAATCCCATTGCAGCGCGCGGGAAGTGAAATACCAACCACCGCGCTCGTAGATCAGCTGATCGCGGAATGTCCCAGTGGCCCGCAGTGTGGTGTCGCCATGCAGGCGCGCAACGAGCAGTGCGACACACCGCTGCGTCGCGTCGACCCCGTCGACATGGATCTCGTGGTCGACGGTGACCAGGCGTTGCCCGTCACCGCCGTCGAACGCCGCGCGCGGATCACCGAATGGTTCGCCGTCACGGCTATACCCCGCACCGGAGTGACGGAAGGTGGCGATCCAGGCGTCGCGGTCACCCTCGGAATAGGCCCGATTGTGCCGGGCGGTCAAATCCAGAATGGCGGCGCGGCCCGTCGCAGCGTGCAGCATCTGCTGTTCCTGATACGACAACGTCATTGTGCTCTCCAGCCACACTCGCGGGGATAACCGAACCGACTGACGTGACACTACGTTAACTCATCGGCTGACTTGGTAGCCATGCCTTTCGCGATCCCATGCTGCCGGTGTTAAACCCCTGGCACGCAATAGATCTTTACGTATTCGTCCGATTCCGTTCTTCGGGAGTTCATCGACCGTCTCCACAAATCGCGGCACGCAGAAGTGGGGCATGCGGTCAGCGCAAAAGTCGAGCAACTCCGCGCAGTCGATGACGGCACCGGGACGAATGGTGACGAGCAGCAGGATGTCGTCCTCGCCCACGTCGCTGGGGACGCCGACGGCCGCGGCCTCCAGCACCGCCGGATGCCCTGTCACGACGGTCTCCACTTCCACCGAGGAAATGTTCTCGCCGCGTCTGCGTAACGAATCCTTGATGCGGTCCACATAGGTCAAGTTCTGCTCGTTGTCGAATCTGCCCAGGTCTGCAGTGTTAAACCAGTCCTGATGCGGATCGACCGGCAAGCCCGGCGCCTCCGGCGCCTCTTGGCTTACGTACCCTGCACTCATTACGTGTGGATATCGGGGCCGGCAGATGATCTCTCCAACCTCTCCGGCCGGTAACGGGTTGCCCGTGTCGTCGACGATGCGCACTTCGAAATTCGGGATTGGCTTGCCCGATGTCCCCGCAACACCGTCGTCGGCAACGCCCGTGACCGTAAGGGGAAATGCTTCGGTCAATCCGTACATCGTGACAACGCGGCAGCCGTAACGCTTTTCGATGTCGCGGAAGGCGTTCGCGCTAATCGGTGCGGCGGAGATGAACCGCAACGGCAGCTCTGCGTCACGTGGATCCGGCGGGAGGTTCTGCAGCATCGACACCATCGCGCCGGCGCCGACGAAACCGACCGCGCTATGCGCACGCACCTCGTCCCAGACCTCGCTGGGATGAAATTCGCGGGCGAGCACCGTTGTTCCGCCGACCAGCATCGGTGCCAGCACGATGGGCGCTGCGCTCAGATGAAACAGCGGCATCGCGGTCCAGATCACCTCTTTCGGGGCGAATCGCCAGGCCGATGTCACGGTGGCGGCCACCGTGAACAGGTAATGCCAGCTGGTGGCAACGGCTTTCGACGGCCCCGTGGTGCCCGAGGTGAAGAACAGCGATCCCACCTCCGCCGCACCCAGGCCGTCTTGCGGCGGACGGCCGGCATCGCGGTTCAGCGCCGCACTCAGCGAATCACCCAGCACCACAATTTCATTCAGTGTGTCCAGCCGGTCGGCGATGTCCTCGATGCGGTGTTGTCGCTCGGGGTCGGTGAGTATCACTTTGGCCCGCGATAGCCGCAAGGTATGCAGCAAGAAGTCGCCCTTGTTGGCGGCGTTCACCGCCGCGCTGACGGCGCCGATTCGCGCGGCGCCCAGCCAGAAGTAGATCCATTCCGGGCACGTTGCGGTGAACAGCGCCACGGTGTCACCGCGGTCGACGCCGAGGTCAGTCAGCATGCTCGCAGCGGCGCACGACCCCAGTCGCAGGTCCTCGAAAGTGACGTCGACGCCGGCTACCGACAGCATCACCCGATCCGGATGCTGTGCCGCGCGACGGTCGAGCACATCGGCGACAGTGAAGCGATCTACTCCGAAGTCGGAGGGCCCCGGGGGGCTGCTCACATCACGCCTTCGCAGCCGTGGGGTCGGGCTTGCCGTCGGCGGTGTATCCGAAGTCGTCGGCGCAGGGTTGTGCACCCGGGTAGAAGCGGTGCGCCCAGCGACGAAGGGCCGCGTAGTCGTGTGCTTCTTCCGGCGCCAGGTTCGGCTTCTCCAAGTACTTCATGTTCTCCCAGGTGAAGAAGTCCTGTTTGATCACTTCCTGTTGCAAGGCCAGGAATTTGGCGGCGCGCCCGGTAGGCACGTCGCCGGTGTCACCGGGCTCGCGGAGGGAGGCCTGGGTGTAGAAGTAGTCGGTGTAATCCTCGTCGACCGGCGTCTGTCCGGTCACTTGGACCGTGCCCACCAGTTCGCTGGGGAAGCGCACCAGACCCAACCCCAGCGAATAGTTGTCGTAGATGATCTTGGCGTCGACCGGACCGTTCGGAGTCAACCAGGTCGCGGGTCTGCCGCCGCCGAAGTTGGCGTTCACGGTGGCGTGCAGGTGGTAACCGGAGACCTCGAACGACGCCGTGGTGGCCGGGTTGGCGGCCTTGTGCACGTACTGCACGTGATACGGGTCGGCGGCGTTCTCGATGATCATCTGCGGATGCACCTTGACCCGGTTGAGCATCCGGCTGTGCGGGTGCAGCGGGTAGTACTCGTTGGTTTCCAGCTCCGGCAACACCGGCGGTTGCCAGTACGGTGCCCGCCCGTGGCGCTCGTGCCAGACCAGGATGAAGCCGTACCACTCCATACTCGGGTAACTGCGAATCCGGACGTTGTTCTTACAGCCGATCTTGCTGTAGGGAATCAGCGCGTTGGTGCCGTCACCGCGCCATTGCCAGCCGTGCCAGGGGCACACGATATGTTCGCCCTCCACCGTGCCGCCGACACCCAGGTTGGCTCCGAGGTGCTGGCAGTAGGCGTCCAGCACGTGCACCTGCCCCGAAGTGGTACGAAACAGCACCAGCTCCTCGCCGAAATAATGCGCACGCTTGACATCGCCGGGAGCCAGGTCGGAGGCGAACGCGACGATGAACCATCCCGTCGGGAACCGGTACGACGACAGCGCAATCCCGCTCGCACCGAACTCTCGTTCCGACGGATCTTGGGCCGATTCGGAAGCCGAGCCTGAAATGGTCTGCGTCACGAGGTCTCCGTTTCCCACGCGGCCGAGCGGCAACCAGCCGCGTTTGGCTCACCGTGGTCCGACGACTAGGTCTATTTTTACTATCTTAGGGATTGAACGTCAACGCAGCGGCTTGACTCGTCAACTTGGCACATAGCCCTATTCGTTGCATCGTCTGAAAATGCAATACAGCGTGCCCTCCTGACTGGCGAGCTGGCCGCGGACGGGCCCGGAGACGGGGTTGATGTTGGACCGAAATACTGTGACGAAGACCATCGCGACCCGCTGCGCGCGCAAGCTCCACACGGCAGCGCTGCGGCCTAAGATCGCCAAACCGAGGAAGCCACCTCCACCGAAATGCAGCCCGAAAGTCGTTGCGGTACTGACGTTATGCTGGGTCGTTTGAGAACACCGACCGGAGAGGCCGGTATGGCCGCTGTGCGAGGCGGTAGGGGTATCGCGGCGTTTCGGCGAGCTGGTCGTCGACGAGGACACCGCGGCACCGCTGGCGTCGAGCCCCGTCGCCGGCTACGTCAACCCCGACATTCCATTCTGGCCGAGCAACAACCCACCCGTGCCGCCGGCGCCTGCGCTGCCCAGCACCACGCCGGTCCCGGCGTTGCCGCCGTTACCGCCGTTGCCGATCAGCCAGGCGTCGCCGCCCTTACCGCCGTCGCCGCCGGTAGCAGTCGGCCCCGTCGCGGTGGTCACCCCGCCGGCGCCACCGTCGCCGCCGTTACCGATCAGCCCGGCCTTGCTGCCGGCCCCGCCGGCCCCACCGTCGCCGTCTGTGCCGAACTGCCCGGCGCCGCCGCCGGCCCCACCGGCGCCGAATAACATGCCGCCGTTCCCCCCGCTGCCGCCGGCCCCACCCCCTGCCTGGCCAAACCCACCGTTACCGCCGTTGCCGCCGGCCCCGAACAGCCCGCCAACGCCGCTGGCCCCTCCGGTGCCGAACAGTCCGGCGGCCCCGCCGTTGCCGCCCGGCAAGCCGGGAGCACCGGACCCGCCGGCTCCGCCGTTGCCGATCAAGATGCCGCCGGGCCCGCCATCCGCCTCGGATCCCGGGCTACCGTTGGGGCCGTTGCCGATCAGCGGGCGCCCGATGACCGACTGGATGGTTGTATTCACCTCGTTGAGCACCGCCTGCAGCGGCGACGCGTTGGCCGCCTCGGCACTGGCATACGCACCCGCGCCCAAACTCAGGGCCCGCACAAACTGGTCTTGGAACGCCAGCGCTTGCCCGTTAAGCGTCTGATATGTCTGGGCGTACTTGCCAAACACCGCAGCGATGGCCACCGACACCTCATCGGCGCCCGCCGCACGACCCTAGTCGTCGGGGACCGCCGCGGCTGCGTTTGCCGCGCTGAGTGCCGAACCGATACTCGCCAGATCAGTTGCCGTGGCCATAACTATGTCGGTCGCCGCGATCGTATACGGCATCTGCCACCTCCGCTGCGTAATCGCCACTACGTCATGCCGAGTCATGCCGAGTCATGCCGAGTCATGCCGACCCAGGGATCAATTGGTCACATCGACCAATAGGTAAGGACACATCGTATCCTGATCCGGGAGACACCTTAGGCTTTTCGAGACTGTCCCGCCCTTTCACAGATCCGGGCGTCAGATCGGTTAGTACGTACAATCACAGGACCCAGACTTTGCCTTGACCTTTGCAGCCATGGGTACGGGATCGTGCCGCGGAATAGCAGTTGCAGCGATGCCACACAAAAGCGGGCAATAGATGGACCGGCCACAGTATCGGTTCTCCGCGAAAACCATTGCAACGGAAGTCAATTAGCGTAGAGTGGGTTTTCCCCTTTCGTTGATTGCGAGCAGCGAGGTCTGACGAAACGCAGCTGGCACCGTCGCAACTTCCTCATTGGTGAGAAGGCGTCGAACACCGCGCGAGACGACGGATTCGTCCGTGGCGCTTGTTCACCCCCGGCTGCGGTTGCTTTGGAACGGCCGGAACCGACCCCGGTCCATGTATGGAACGATTCGATGTAAACGCTATTCGACGGCGAGCCCGGCGGGACATGGGCAGCCCGACGCAGCTTACGCTGTTGCAGGGCTTGGGAATCAGCTGTGGCCCGTTCTGCATCCGCAATACTGTCAACGGGCCGCCGGCGCCCACGAAACACTTTCCAGCTCGATCGATGAGCTTCGCGCTTCGTTGACAGTCCTAGGCATTCGAGTTGTTCCCAGGCAAGCACGCCGGATCCCGGCCATCCGTCCCGGAGGCTGGCATTGTCGACATTCTGCACACTTTGAGAGCAACCCGCCCGACGACGGTCACTGCCTAACAGCCGACCGTCAACTAGCCGGGGCGCGCCTACAGCCCCTTGGGCCGGGTCCCGATGACGCCACTTGCCGTCAGCCGCGCGAGTTCCTCGTCGGTCAGCCCGCACCGCTCACGCAGTATCTCTTCATTGTGCTCGCCAAGGGTCGGCGGTGGACGCCGCAACCATTCCCGCTGGCCGGCCAGCTGCGCGAAGGGCGGTGTGGGATATAGGGCTTGTCCGATACGGCAGTGGACCAGCGACTCGAAATAGCCCCGGTCGCACAGTTGCGGGTTTTCGGTGACCAATGACGGCGAGACAACCGGTGCAGCCGGAATACCCTCAGCGGCAAGCGATTCCACTGTCGATAAGAGCGGTCGCGCCGCGAACCAGTCCCGCAGCCGGCTGTCGATCTCGTCGGCCCGCTCGCGGCGCAACGTCGCAGTCGACAGCGACTCGTCGCACCAGGACGGTCGCTCCATCAACTCGACCAACGCACTCCAGTCGTGGTTGTGACGAATACTGACCGCAATCCAGTCGTCCTCGCCGGCACACCGGTAGATGTTCTGTAACGCCCCGCCGAAACCACGATTGCCACGCCGCTCGAGCGTGACTCCGTGGACCTCGTGCTCAATCGGCTGAATTGCGGTGGTGTTCAACACCGACTCGACCATCGGCAGCTCGACCTGCTGGCCTGCCCCGGTGCGTTCGGCGAAGTTCAGTGCGGCCAGCACGGCGAACGCCGCGTGGACGCCGGCCAGCGGATCACACGCGCCGCGCGGGGTCACCGGCGGCGCCTCCGGCAATCCGGTCACCCAGGTCAGGCCGCCGATCTGCTCCATGGTAGGGGCGAAGCCGACCCGGTCGCGCCACGGGCCCGCCAACCCGAAGGCCGGCATCCGGGCGACCACGAGTTTGGGGTTCGCTTTCAGCAGCACCTCGGCGGTGAGCCCGAAGTGCTCCATCACGCGCGGCGAGAAGTTCTCGATCATCACGTCGGCATCCGCGGCCAGCGCGAGGAACGACCGGCGTCCGTCGTCAGAGCCCAAATCCAACGTGACCGAACGCTTGTTGGTGTTCATCGCATGGAACACCCAGCCGTACTCCCACCAGTCGTCCACATCGCTGCGCATGCCCCCCGAGTAGCGAATGCCGTCGGGACGCTGGATCGACTCGATCTTCACGACATCGGCGCCGAAGGCCGCCAGCAGGTGGGTGGCGGCCGGCCCGGCCCAGAAGGCGGTCAGGTCGATGACCCGAACACCGTCCAACGGCAGCCCGGTCGGCGCGGGCTCAGATTCGGATTCGCTTTTGCGCCAGGATGTTTCTGCGTTGTCCGCACCCAGACCGGCAGTAGGGCGCACCGGCGCCGGCGCGCACCGCGACATCAGCCACGGCGGGCGCGGCTGGTGAAAGCCGGCGGGGTTGTCGACGAACACTTCCCGCTCGACCATGTACTCCATGTCGCGGATGGTGGCGCCGTTGCCCAACGCCGCGATCGGCAGCCGGAACAGCTGACCCAGTGCGACGATCTCCTCGACGGTTCGCTCGGCCATCCACGGACGGATCGACTCGCGGATGAGGTCCCGGTATTCCCACCGGCCGATCTGGAATCGCAACTGCGGAATCTCCTCGAGCTGAGGACATTCGACCATCGCGGTGAAGTCGAGCCACTGCTGGCCGGTGACCATGGTAATTCCGACGTAGCCGTCCTTGGCGGGTTCGATCGAGGGCACTTCGAGGGTACGGCGGACCGGCGGAACCCGCAGCAGCTGCGAATGCAGCCATTCGCTGCTTTGCATCAGAGTCATCGCCTCGAGCATGGACAGATCCAGATGCTCACCCGGGCCGCCATGTTCGACGCGGCGGCGCACGGCCAGTGCGCCGAATGCGGCGAATACCCCACCCATGTACTCGCCCAGGCCACCGCCGATCGAGATGGGCGGTCCGGCGGGATCACCCCGGAAGCCGGGCGAGCCCGCCCATGCCTGCAGTGTGAACTCGGTGGCCGCCCGATCGGCGAAGGGACCGGTCCAGCCGAAATCGGAAATCGTGATCACAACCGCCCGCGGAGACTCGGCCAGCAGCCGTCGGGGGTCGATGCCCAGAGCAGCCGCCTGTGACCGGCCGCAGGTGACGATCACGACGTCGGCAGCAGCGAGTTCGGCACGGTATCGCTCGGAATCCGGGACGAGGGTCAGGCTCTGCTTGCCGGCATTGAGGTAGCAGTACAACGGCGAGGCCGGCAAACCGTCGGGCACCGGCGAACAGCTGAGCGAGTACCGGCGCAGCGGATCCCCTTGCGGCGGTTCGATTTTGCGTACCCGCGCACCGGCGTCGACCAACAGCTTGCCACAGTAGCTGCCGGCTATGCGGTCACTGATCTCGACGACGCGCAATTCGTCAAGCGGTGTCGGCCGCCTTAACCCCTGACTCACGCTGCCGAGCATAATTCGGTCCGGCAGGACCTCAGCACTGGCGCGCGCAACCTCCGACGGTACGGTACTGGTCTGTACTACCGCAGTGGCTCTATCGTGGGCGCTGTGACCCAGATTGCCGATCGCTCCTCGCCGCCCTCATCGTGGTCGCCACGGGAGGCCGAGTTGCTGGCCGTAACCCTGCAGCTGCTGCAAGAACATGGGTATGACCGGTTGACCGTGGATGCGGTCGCGGCCACTGCCCGTGCCAGCAAAGCCACGGTGTACCGGCGCTGGCCGTCGAAAGCCGAACTGGTACTGGCCGCGTTCATCGAGGGCATCCGCCAGGTTGCGGTCCCGCCGGATACCGGCACGCTGCGCGGCGATTTGCTACAACTGGGCGAAGTGATCTGCGAGCAGGCCCTTCAGCACACCAGCACCATCCGTGCGGTGCTGGTCGAGGTGTCGCGCAACCCGGCTCTCAGCGATGCCATGCAACAGGGGTTCTTCGAGCATCGAAAGGCCCTGATGCACCACATCCTGCAGCAGGCCGTCGACCGCGGCGAGATCGACGATGCCGCCATCGACGACGAACTCTGGGATTTACTGCCCGGCTACCTCGTCTTCCGGCACATCATCCCAAGCAGGCCGCCCACCGCGGACACGGTGAAAGCCCTCGTCGACAACGTCGTCATTCCCAGCCTCACCCGGCCCACCCGGTAAGGGCCCTCGGCCAACCCCGCAGCCAAAGACGCACCGATCCACCGCCGGGCTCTTGAAGTGTCCGGTCCGGTACCGTACCGTCATGGCATGTCGATCCGCGCCCGAAGCGCCGGAAAGATGGCCCCGATTTCGCTCGCCAAGTCGGTAAGACGGGGGTGGATGCTGCTCGTCGCAATAGTGGTGGTCGCGGCCGCGGGTTTCAGCGTCTATCGCTTACACGGGATCTTCGGTTCCCACAACACCACTTCGGCCACCGGTGGCATCTCAAACGAGATCATCCCGTTCAACCCCAAACAGGTGGTCCTCGAAGTTTTCGGCGCCCCCGGGACCGTGGCGACGATCAACTACCTCGACGTCAACGCTGTGCCACAGCGAGTTGACGACGTGACCCTGCCGTGGTCGTTCACCATCACGACGACGCAACCCGCCGTGTTCGCCAACGTGGTGGCACAGGGCAATAGCTCCTCGATCGGCTGCCGGATCACCGTCAACGGTGTCGTCAAAGACGAAAGGACCGTCCACGAAGTGAACGCCTACACCTACTGTCTGGACAAGTCGTCATGAGCAACCCCCATGCTCCGAGGCCATCCGTGGCGCACATCATTCGCCGGCTTTCGGTGCCGATCCTGCTGTTCTGGGTCGGCCTTGCCGTCCTGACAAACGTGGCCGTGCCGAAATTGGAAGACGTGGGCAAGGCCCACAACGTGGCGTTGATCGCCCCGGATGCGCCGTCAATGCAGGCGATGAAGCGGATCGGAAAAGTGTTCCGCGAGTTCGATTCCGACAGCGCGGCCATGATCGTGCTGGAAAGCGACAAGCCCCTCGGCGCCGACGCCCACCGCTATTACGACACCCTGATCCAGCGACTCTCCCAGGACACCAAGCATGTACAGCACGTCCAAAATTTCTGGGGGGATCCGCTGACGGCGGCGGGTTCGCAGAGTACCGACGGCAAAGCCGCATATGTCCAGGTGTATCTCGCCGGCAATCAAGGCGAGGCGTTGTCGATCGCGTCGGTGGACGCGGTCCGCGACATTGTGGCGCAGACACCACCGCCGCCCGGCATCAAGGCCTATGTGACCGGCGCGGCGCCGCTCATCGCGGATCAGTTCCAGGTGGGTAGCAAAGGCACTGTGAAGGTCACCGCGATCACGTTCCTGGTGATCGCGGTGATGTTGTTCATTGTCTACCGCTCCGTCGTCACCACGATCCTGGTGCTGCTCACCGTCCTGATCCAATTGGCCGCGGCCCGCGGCGTCGTCGCCTTTCTGGGGAACAGCGGGATCATCGGACTTTCGACGTATTCAACCAATCTGCTCACGCTATTGGCGATTGCCGCCGGCACCGATTACGCAATCTTCGTCCTCGGCCGATATCACGAAGCACGGCACGGCGGGCAGGATCGAGAAGCGGCTTTCTACACTATGTTTCGCGGGACCGCTCATGTCGTGCTGGGGTCGGGCCTGACCATTGTCGGCGCGGTGTATTGCCTGACCTTTACCAGGTTGCCTTACTTCCAGACCTTGGGTGTTCCCGCCGCAATCGGCATCCTGGTCGCGCTGGCCGCCTCCCTGACCCTGGCCCCGGCCGTGTTGACCCTCGGCAGTCATTTCGGCCTCTTCGAACCCAAACGCGCGATGCGGATCCGAGGATGGCGGCGCATCGGCACGGCCATTGTCCGCTGGCCCGGACCGATTCTTGCGGTGACGTGTGCGGTGGCCCTTGTCGGCCTGCTTGCCCTGCCGGGATATCAGACGAGCTACGACATCCGTCCCTACATGCCCGCCACCGCTCCGGCGAATGTCGGCTACACGGCTGCCGAGCGGCATTTTTCGCCGGCCCGGCTCAACCCGGAACTGCTGATGATCGAAACCGATCACGATATGCGCAACCCGGCCGACATGATCGTCTTGGACCGGGTGGCCAGAGGCGTCTTTCACATCCCCGGTATCGCCCAGGTGCAATCCATTACCAGGCCGTTGGGCACGCCCATCGACCACAGCTCGGTGCCGTTTCAGGTCAGCATGCAAAGCGTCGGCCAGGTGATGAACCTGTCCTACCAGCAAGACCGCGCGGCCGACCTGCTCAGACAGGCCGACGAGTTGGGGAAGACGATCGCCATTTTGCAGCGCCAGTATGCCCTGCAGCAGGAACTCGCCGCCGCCACGCACGCGGAGACCCAAAGTTTTCACGAGAGGTTGTCCCGGGTCTCGTAGAAATTGAGGTGGCGGTCCCCCGCTCGTGACCTGCCGTGTGGTAGGTGTCGGGCGTTCCGCCAAGAACACCATCGAGAAGGGGACCACCAATGAAGAACAGTAGTCAGGACAGGGCCGAAGACGCGACGATGGTCGCGATTCCAGAGCACGTCAGTGTGGCGATGGCCGAGATCGCCGGAAACATGTCCGAGGGGTTGCTGGCGCTGGCCATCGGAGCGGGGCTGCAGGTGATGCAGATTCTGATGGAGTCCGACGTGACCGCAGCTGCCGGGCCGAAAGGCAAACACGATCCGGCACGCACCGCGGTGCGACACGGCCATGAGAACGGCTCGGTGACCCTTGGTGGGCGACGCGTGCCGGTCAGCCGTCCGCGGGTGCGTGCCGTCGACGGGTCCGGCGAGCTGCCGGTGGCCTCCTATGAGCTGTTTTCGTCCACCGAGATCCTGGGACGGATGGCGATGGAGAAGATGCTGGCTGGGCTGTCCACCCGGCGTTACCCGGTTGGGCTTGAGCCCGTCGGTCAGCAGGTGAATGAAACTGCCTCTGCCACAAGCAAGTCTGCGGTATCGCGGAAGTTCGTGGCGATGACCGAAACCGCGCTGGCCGAGCTGCTGGCCAAGGACCTGTCCGGGCTGGATGTGGTGGCGCTGATGGTCGACGGCGTGCATTTCGCCGAGTCGTGCTGCGTGGTCGCGTTGGGCATCGACATCGACGGCGTCAAGCACCCGTTGGCGGTGGTGGAGGGCTCCACCGAGAACGCGACCCTGGTGAGCGACCTGCTGGTGGGCCTGCGGGACCGCGGCCTGAATGTGGCCCGCCCGATACTGGTCGGCATCGACGGATCCAAAGCGCTGCGCAAAGCCGTGGTCGACGTGCTCGAGCGCCCGGTGATCCAACGCTGCCAAATCCACAAGGTCAGGAATGTCAAAGATCATCTGCCGCAACGACTTCGGTCCATTGTAGGCCGTAGGATGACCGATGCCCACCACGCCGAGTCGGCGTTGGAGGCCCAGGCCGCGCTGCAGGCGTTGGCCACCGAGTTGGACCGCACCCACCCCGGCGCGGCCGCGTCCCTGCGCGAAGGGCTCGAGGAGACGCTGACCGTGCTGCGCCTGGGTGTGCCACCCGCCCTGGCCCGCACCGTGCGCTCGACCAACACCATCGAGTCGATGATCTCGGTGTGTCGTGAACACGCCGGCAACGTCAAGCGCTGGCGTGACGGCAAGATGGCGCTGCGCTGGTGTGCGGCCGGCATGGTCGAGGCCGGCAAGCAGTTCCGCCGCGTCAACGGCCACCTGCACCTACCGGCGCTGCGCGCCGCACTCGAGCGGGAATTCGCCGAACCTGTCGCACCCATCGTGCACAATGACGTGGTGAGCGCAGCCTGATGCTCACCGGACCGCCACCGAAGTTCCACGGAACTCGGGACATCCTCTTTTCACGATACGATCGCCACCATCAACGACCTGCGCGACAAGATCGCGAATTTCGACGATTTCTGGCGGCCGCTGCGCAGTTATTTCTATTGGGAGAATCACTGTTTCGACATCCCGATATGTTGGGCATTGAGATCGGTATTCGACGCGCTCGACGGTATCGACCAGCTCAGCCAGAGGTTCGAAGACCTCACGGCAACGCTGGACAAACTCGACGCGATCCAGCCCCAGCTTGTGGCGCTGATACCAGAGCAAATCGCCAGCCAGCAGACCAACCGGGAACTGGCGTTGTCCAACTACGCCACGATGTCGGGGATCTACAGTCAGACGGCGGCCCTGGTGGAGAACGCCTCGGCCATGGGACGAGCTTTCGATGCCGCCAAGAACGATGACTCGTTCTACTTGCCGCCGGAGGCGCTCAACAATCCCGATTTCAAGCGGGGCCTGAAACTGTTTCTCTCACCCGACGGCAAGGCCGCTCGCATGATCATCTCCCATGAAGGTGATCCCGCGACCCCGGAAGGCATCTCGCATATCGATCCCATCCGGAAGGCAGCCCACGAAGCCGTGAAGGGAACTCCCTTGGCGGACGCCAAGATCTATCTCGCCGGCACCGCGGCCACCTACAAGGACATCCAGGACGGCGCCAAGTACGACCTGATGATCGTCGCAATCGCCGCACTGAGCCTGATCCTGCTCATCATGATGATGCTCACCCGTAGCCTGGTCGCCGCGATCGTCATCGTGGGCACCGTGGCGTTGTCGTTGGGTGCATCATTCGGACTGTCGGTGCTGGTTTGGCAGGACATCCTGGGTATCCGGCTGTACTGGATCGTGCTCGCGCTGGCCGTCATCCTGCTCCTGGCGGTGGGATCCGACTACAACCTGCTGCTGATCTCTCGTTTTAAGGAGGAGATCGGCGCCGGATTGAAGACCGGCATCATCCGCGCCATGGCCAGCACCGGCGGGGTGGTGACCGCTGCCGGTCTGGTGTTTGCGGCCACCATGTCGTCGTTCGTGTTCGGCGACCTGCGGGTGCTCGGCCAGATTGGGACCACGATCGGCCTGGGCCTGTTGTTCGACACGCTGATCGTGCGGGCATTCATGACGCCGTCCGTCGCGGCGCTCCTGGGGCGCTGGTTCTGGTGGCCGCAACGGGTGCGCCCCCGCCCTGCCAGCAGGCTGCTTCGGCCCTACGGACCACGTCCGTTGGTTCGTAAACTGCTCCTGAGGGAACCGGAGAAGAGCTGATTCAGTAATCACCTTGGCGCTCTAGGTTATTCGACGTAAGGCTGAGTACCACGAGAAGCTCACCGCCAATGAGATGCTATTTATGCCATTACTGCTAAGATAGACAACGCAAGTCGAGTTGAGCGGGGTCAGCTCCCCTGCTTGTTCTATCGAGGATCGGATGACCACCCTGGGAACTGGCCCTGATACCCGACGCAGGCTGTCTGCGCCGAGGATCGCCGAAATCGTAGCCGATGAGTTGCGCCGCCAGATCATCGACGGCGAGCTCGCCGACGGTGATCTGCTGCCCCGCCAGGAAGTGCTGGTCGAACAGTTCAACGTCAGTCTCGTGTCGCTGCGGGAGGCGTTGCGGATCTTGGAGACCGAGGGATTGGTGTCGGTTCGCCGCGGAAACCGAGGCGGGGCCGTCGTGCACGCGCCGGCCAAGACCAGCGCCGCTTATATGCTCGGCCTGCTGTTGCAAAGCGAGTCCGTCGCCATCAGTGATCTGGGCGCCGCGTTGCAGGAACTCGAGCCTGCCTGCGCCGCACTGGCGGCCCAACGACAGGACCGCGCAGATACTTTGGTGCCGGAACTCAAGCAGATCAACGATGCCATGGCTGAGCACCTCGATGACGGTCGGCAGTTCACCGAAATCGGTCGCCAATTCCACGATCTCATCGTCCGCGGCTGCGGGAACCACACCATCATCGCGGTCGTGGGCAGCCTCGAGACCCTGTGGACCAGCCATGAACAACAATGGGCCGACGAGAGCGCGGCGCGGGGCACCTACCCGTCGTTGGCCAAACGTCGCGCGGTCCTCAACACACACATCAAGCTGGCCGAGACGATTGCCGAGGGAGACGTCGACCGGGCCCGGCGTATTGCGGCCCGACACCTCGCCGATACCCAGACGTACGTCTTGTCCGGTGGTGGTGAACAACGGATCTATGCGCTGTCACCGCAGGCACTGTCACGCCCGCGGGACATCCGGCGCCCCTGATTCCGGTGCGAACCGCGTTAGTCACCGGCGGCAGCGGTGGGATCGGCAAGGGGTGTGCCGGCAAGCTTTGCAGCCTCGACTACGACGTGGTACTGGTGGCGCGACGGGAGGGCCCGCTGCGGTCGGCAGCCGAGGAGATCGGTGCCCGCTACATTATCGCCGACGCGACTGACACAGCCGGATTCGCCACCGCCATAAGCGAACTCGACACCATCGACCTGGTAGTGCACGCGGCCGGCGCACTGGGCGGAACCTACGCACGCAAGCAGACCTACGACCAGTGGCGCACGATCATCTCGGCCAACCTGGACTCCTGTTTTGTGGTGACCTCCGCCGTGCTGCCCCGCATGGGGCCAGGTTCCCGGCTGGTCTTCATCTCCTCATCGGCCGCGCACGAGCCGATGCCGGCCCGAACCGCGTACTCGGCCTCGAAAGCCGGCATGAACGCGTTTGCCCGCGCACTGGCGCTCGAAGTCGACCGCGACGGCATCAGTGTCCACCTGGTGACTCCGGGGCCCGTGGAAACCGAGATGCTGCAGGATGTTCCGTTCGAGATGTATGCAATCCAGGTGTCCGACATCGCCGAAACGGTGGCCTGGCTCGATACCGTCGACTCGTCCGTCGACCTACCGGAGATCCGACTCAGCGCGGTGCGGCGCGGTCCGTTCGCCCGGCCACCGGTGGTGCCTACCGAGGCCCGTCGGCGCGCGTCGTTGAAGTCTCCCGGATCTCCGGGAAGCCCTTGATCACCGATTCGCCGAACTCGGCCAGCGAATCCGGCGCGGCGAAGTCGGCGAACCACACGTAGAAGCGCTCGACCCGTTGCGCGGCCAGGCCCACGAAGTGCTCAATCAATTCGTTGGCGCTACCGCAGACCAGGCCCGGGCCCAGATAGCCGAATCGCCGGGCGCTCACCTGGCGTACCGCATCCGGATCGGCGCCCGCCCGGACAAAGCCCACCATCTGCTGGACGGAGATCCGGGCAGCTCCCGCCGCCGCGGCCAGGCGGGGCAACCGGTCAAGGTGGTTGGCTTGCAGGTTCCACCAATCCGCATATTTGCGAACCAGTTCCATCATCCGGCGCCCACTGCCGCCCAGGATCAGCGGTATCGGGTGCGCCGGTCTGGGCGACTGGGCTTGCTCCCCGTCCGCCCAGTACTGCGTGATCAGTGATAGGTGGCGCTGCAGTAGCTCGACGCGGGCCACCGGATCCTGCTGACCGACATCGAATCTGGCGAACTCCGCGGGCCAGGATCCCGAACCGATGCCGAGCTCGAACCTGCCATCCGACGCCGCAGACAGCGTCACCGCCTGTTTGGCCAGAACCGCTGGATGCCGGAACGCGTCGCAGAGCACCAGGTGGCCGATGCGCAGCCGCTGCGTCCTGGCCGCCACCCAGGTGGCGACCGTCATTGCCTCCCAGATGTTTTCATCGGGCTGCCCGGGAGCCTCGAGATGATCGATGAACGCCACACCGTCGAACCCACTGGCTTCGGCGACCCGCGCCCGCTCCACGAAATCTGCTACCGGCAACCGCACCTGCGGCAGGAACAGATGCCACTCGACCATATGCCCATCCATGCGTGTCCGGCGGTGTCCAGCGTGATTGCGCCGGATCGCCTAGTTTACTATTTTTATTATGTTAGGGGTGTTATGGATGTCGGTCTGACTTCAGAGCAGCTGGCGCTGCGCGACACCGTGCGCGACATCCTGCGCGCCGAGTGCCCACCCGACGTCGCCCGGCAAGCAATCACCGATCCCGAGCGTTGGCGTGGGCCGTGGAAGACGGTCGTCGGGCTTGGCTGGACCGAACTCGCCGCGGCTGATTCGGCCGGCGACTTCGGCCCCGTCGCGCTGGTGCTGGTGCTCGAAGAATGCGGCGCGGCCATCGCCCCGATCCCGTTGCTGAGCAGCGTCGGCCTGGCTGCGGGCGTGTTGCGGGCCTGCCGTCTCGACGATGTGCTGGCCGAGATCGCCGGAGGGGCGGTCGCAACCCTGGCCGTCCACTCCCCCGGACACCGGCTGCCGCGGCCACCGATGACACTGCAGCACGGACGCCTGCGCGGACATGCCGTCGCGGTGCCCAATCTGGTTCAGGCCGAGTTGATCGTCACGCTGGCGACATCGGACCAGGGCATGGTTGCCGCGGTCATGCGCGCCGGCGACGGCGTGGTCATCCGGCCCGGGGAGTCGACCGATCCCGCACAACCCGTCGCCGACCTCAAGGTCGACACGCCCGCGGTAGTCACCGCACCGGTCGCCGGCATCGAACCGGTGTTGACGGCACCGCTGATCGCCGCCGCCGCCGACCTGGTCGGAGTGGCGAGCGCGGTCCTGCAGCGCGCCGTCGAACACGCCAAGACCCGCCACCAGTTCGGCACGCCGATCGGCGCATTCCAGGCGATCAAGCATGCGCTGGCCGACAACTACGTCAGCGTCGAGCGTGCTCGCAGCCTCACCTATGCGGCGGCAGCCGACCCCGACGTCGCCTGGACCACGGCCGCGCTGGCCAAGGCAGCCGCCGGCGAGGCCGCGACCCGCTGCGCGCGCACCGCCGTCCAGGTGCACGGCGCGCTGGCCCAGACCTGGGAACACGACATCCACCTCTATGTCCGGCACGCCTGGCAGGGCGCGGCGATGCTGGGCGACAGCCGCGTGCTCTACCACGAGGTAGGCCGACGCTTCGCCGGCGGCGCGTCATGAAGACCCCCATGACGGGGCACGTCGAAGAGTTCGCCGAGTGGCTCACCGAGTTCCTGCCCGACGACTACTACCGGCGATATCGCCACTACCGCTGGGACATTCGGTTGCGACGCGAGTATCAGCGGGCCGCCTTCGAGGCCGGCTGGATCCAACCCACCTGGCCCCGCGAGCATGGTGGCCGTTCGCTGAGCCTACGCGACGCGATGGAAATCCGGATCGAGGCCGCGCTACGCTCTGCGCCCAAACTGCCCAACATCGCCGGACCCAACGTCGCCGCTCCCGGCATCCGGCAATTCGGCACACTCGAGCAAATCGACCGGCTGCTGGTCCCGCTGCTGCGCGGTGACGAGTGGTGGGCGCTGGGCATGTCAGAACCGGAGGCCGGCTCTGACTTCGCCGGCCTGCGCACCCGCGCCGAGCGCGACGGAGACCTGTTCCGGGTCAACGGCCACAAGATCTGGACGACGCAGGCCCACGAGTCGCGGTGGTGCACCCTGTATGCCCGCACCGACCCGGATGCGCCCAAACACCGCGGCATCTCCTGCCTCATTCTCGACCTGCACTCCCCCGGGGTGCGGATCGAACCCATCCGGATGGCGTCGGCGTCCGACGAGACGTTCTGTGAGGTCATCCTCGACGACGTCGAAGTGCCCGTCGACAACCTTCTGGGTCCCTGCAACGGCGGCTGGAACGTGGCGCTGGCGTCGTTGCATCATGAGCGCCAGATGATCTGGATCATGAACTGGGTCGAGATCAAGCGCGGCCTCGACTCGGTGCAGGGCACCCGCGACCCCGACATCTACGCCGAGCTGGGCTCGCTATTGGCCGATGCCGAGGCGCTGCGGGCCACCGGCTACCGCGCCCTGAGCAACGAACTCGCCGGCCGGCCCAGCCCGGAGACCGACATCCTCAAGCTGCTTGGATCGGTTACCCTGCAACGAGTTTGGGAACTGAGCGCGGCGGCCGCCGGACCCGCTTCGACCGGTGACGCCGACCTGCTCTTCGAACGCCAGGATGCGCTTGCCGCGACCATCTACGGCGGAACGTCCGAGGTCCAGCGCAACATCATCGCCGAGCGGCTGCTCGGGCTGCCGAAGGGATGACGACGATGGATTACGACCTCGGCGATGACGCCGGCGAACTGCGAACCCGGCTGCGGCAGTTGATCTCCCATCATGTGCCCGCAGGCTTCCTGGGTGCCTGCACCGACGATCCCCAGGACCTGGCCACCACCGAGTCGTTCTGCAAACTGCTGGCCGCCGAGGGACTGCTGGCGCTGGCTTGGCCTAAAGAGCATGGTGGCGGCGGAGGTTCGATCTGGCAACAGACCGTGCTGCGCGAAGAGATGTGGGCCCACCACGAGCCGCGCGGCCCGCAGTACATGGGTATCAATTGGGTCGGCCCGGCGATCATGCGATACGGAACGGCAGAACAGAAGGCCAAGCACCTCTCGGCGATCGCAGCCGGCGAAGTAGTGTGGTGCCAAGGGTTTTCCGAGCCGGAGGCGGGCACCGACCTCGCGTCGCTGCGCACCCGCGCCGTGCCGGACGGCCGGGACGACCGGGGCTGGCGCATCACCGGCCAGAAGGTGTGGACGTCGTATGCCCAGATGGCCTCCTGGTGCGTGCTGGCGGCCTGTACACACCCGGATGCTCCTAAATCCAAGCGGCTCACTTTGTTTCTGGTCCCGATGGACCGGCCCGGAATCACGGTCCGGCCGATTCCGTCGATGCTGGGACCGCATCACCTCAACGAGATGTTCCTCGACGGGGTGCCGGCCTTCCCCGGCGATGTGCTGGGCGAGCCCGGCGACGGTTGGCGGGTGATGCGGGAGGCCCTGGCCTTCGAACGCGTCGGCATCGCCCGTTACGCGCGCTGCGAATCGTTGCTGCACCGGCTGCGCACCGAACTCGACGACGAATGGAACCGGCTGCCCGAATCGATTCGCGTCCGCTGGGTTCGCGCGCTTGTTGACTTACGGGTGGCCAGATTACTGTCCTATCGCGCGGTGTCGCTGCAGGACGACCCGCAGGCGGGTGCGGCGGCCAGTGCCGCCCGTATCGCGACCACCACCTGCGATCAACAGGTCGCCGAGCTGCTTTTCGACGTGCTGGGCCCCGCGGCACTGGACAGCGGTGTCACGGCCCCGCTACACGGCGCGATCGAAGATCACTGGCGCTACGCGCAGGCGGCCACCGTGGCGTCGGGCACCATCGAAGTACAGCGCATGCTCGTGGCACGTGACGTCTTGGGGGAACACCGATGAATACCGAACTGCCGCAGGATATTACCGACTTCGCCGCCGTCGCGGTCAAGCGGCTCGCGCGGGTGGGCGGCCCGCCGGCGGCGCTGCGGGCCGAGACCGACGACAGCGTTCGCTACGCGGCACGCGAGGCTCTGGTGCAGCTGGGTGCATTCGAGCTTGACGCGCGATCCGCGCCTGACGATCTGCTGGCCGCCGCGGTGCTGTGCCAGGCCGCCGGCGCCGCCGCGCTGCCCTACCCAGTCGTCGAAGAGCTGTTGGCCATCGACGGCGCCCGCCTGGCGATGGTGAATCCGCAAGCACCCCGCGTCGATCACGGCGACTTGCCCGGTGACTGGGTCGCCACCGACCTCGACGGCACTCGTTATCCGGTGCAACCGGCGTCGCGCACCGCCGCCAAACTGGGACCGTTTCTGGTGCCGGCCATGTTGGGCGCGCCCGATGGAACGGTGCCGGACAGCGACGTTAACCTTCACCTTGTGCTGGGATCGTGGCGGATGCTGGGAGCGGCGCAGCAGTCGTTGGACATCGCCACGGACCACGTGCGGAGCCGGATTCAGTTCGGCAGGCCGCTGGCCGATTTCCAGGCCGTCAGATTCGCCGTCGCCGATGCTTCCGTCGCGGTCCGCGGCCTTTTCGAACTCGCCAAGTACACCGTGAGCCAACCGCAATCGACTGCGCCGCAAGGGGGTTCTGCAGACGCACTGGTGCTGCGGCTCAAGGCCGCCGACACCGCGCGGCAGGTGCTGCGCACCTCGCACCAACTGCTCGGCGCGCTGGGCTTCTGCGACGAGTCCGACGTCAGCGTGCTGGACCGGCACACCCAACCGCTGATCCGGTTGCCGTTGGGAACCGAAGCACTGAGCCGCCGCCTGATCTCCGCTTTCCGTGACGGCTATCTGGAGACGCTCTTCACCGGGCCGGTGCCCGCATGAGCCGTCCCATCGAATCCTCGGTCACCCCCAATCCGCTGGTCGACGGCATCCCGTTCGGGACCAGGTTGCAGGAGCTGGCCGAGCAACGAAGCGACGAAGCGGCCCTGACCATCGTGGCTCCCGACGGCAGCACCCGCACGCTGACCTTTGCCGAACTCGAGGCCCGTGCCAATCAATGGGCGCGGGCGCTGGACGCCAGTGGCGCCCAGATAGGTTCTCTGGTCGCCATCGCGATCCCCAACTCCGTGCACCTCATACTGACCATCCTGGGCTGCTGGAAGATCGGCGCGGTTCCGGTTCCCATGCACTGGGACCTACCCGAGTGGGAGCGGAACCGGGTGCTGGACGTGATCGACGCCGCCGTCGTGGTCGACGAGAAAAGCCGGTGGGAACTGGACGTGCGCGCCACCGTCGAGCCGGAAAGCCCACTGCCCGAAGCTGTTTCACCGACAGCCCACGGAATTTGCAGTAGCGGGTCGACCGGAGTTCCCAAGGTGATCCTCAACCTGGCGCCGTCGCTGTGGACGCCTCAGCACAGCGAGCCGTTCTTGTCAGCCTGGACGCCGGTGGCCCAGCCGCAGACCATCCTGGTGCCCGCGCCGATGTACCACACCAACGGCTTTGCCACCCTGCATTTCCTGTTGGGCGGCGATCATTTGGTGGTGCTGGAAAAGTTCGATGCCGCGCGGGTTGTCGACACGGTCGAGCAATACCGAGTCACCAACTTCACGGCCACCCCGACAATGCTCAAGCGCATAGCCGCGGTACCCGACATCGGTCGGCGTGACTTGTCCAGCATCGCCTTCATCCTGCAGGGCGCCGCCGTGATGCCGCCGACGCTGCTGCACACTTGGTTCGAGCTACTGAGCCCGGAACAGATTGTGATGGCCTACGGCATGACCGAAAATCTCGGGCTCACCGCGCTGCGCGGCGACGAATGGCTGACGCATCCGGGCAGCGTCGGCCGCGGCTTCCGGGACACCGAGATCCGGATCCTGGACGCCGAGCAGCAGCCGCTGGCCCCCGGCGAGCAAGGCGAGGTCTACCTGCGCGCGCCGATGAGTGCGGGATACCGCTATCTCGGTGGCGCGCCGCCACTTCCGTCGACCGAAGACGGGTTTCGGTCGGCCGGCGACATCGGTCAGGTGGACACCGACGGCTACCTCTACATCACCGACCGTCGCGCCGACATGATCATCACCGGCGGCGCCAACGTCTTTCCGGCAGAGGTGGAGTCCGCACTGGCCGGGCACCCCGATATCGCCGACGTCGTGGTCATCGGCATCGCGGACCCGCACTGGGGGCGCCGGGTCCATGCCGTGGTGCAGGCGGCGGCGCCGCTGACTGAACAACAGGTGATCGGGTACGCCAAGAATCGGCTTGCGCAGTACAAAGTACCCAAGACAGTGGAATTCGTCGATCAGATTCCTCGCACGGCGGCAACCAAGGTCAATCGCTCGGCCATGATCGCCGCCCGGGGCGGCTGAGCTTCGCAAACGGTGGACGTGCGGCCGGAAACGCGGAGGCGTAAACGCCGGACACGCCGCTGAGACCGCTCTACGCTCACTGGTAGCCCCTCCCGCCCCTCACCGTAGAGGAGGACGGTCCGATGACCTACATGCTCACGCGGCCCGAGTTCGTGGCGACTGCGGCGGCAGACGTGGCGCAGATCCGCTCGGCGATCGGCGCGGCCAACGCCGCCACGGTGGCCTCGACGACCGGGGTGATAGCCGCGGCGCACGACGAGGTATCGGAGCTCATCGCGAGCCTGTTCCGGGCATATGGCCAGGAATGCCAAGCCGTCATGACCCAAGCCGGCGCGTTTCACGACGCCTTCGCCCAGGCGTTGGCTACCGCGGCCACTTCCTACGCGCAGGCCGAGGCCGCTAATGCCGCCGCGGTGTCGGAAGCGCTGGCCACCATCAGCTCACCCGTCCGTGCGATGCTGGGCGGCATCGGGCTCAGCGTGCCGAGCACCTTAACGTCCGCGGTTCCCGCGGCGGCAGCGGTGAACACCCTGGTCATGGGTGGCAGTGGGAACCCGATTCCTTCGATTGATTTTGTCAACAACATCGTCTCGAGGTACATCGCACCCTTTTTCCCGGTCGATCCGAACTTCGTACAGAGCCTTTTCACACCCGAGGGGTTCTATATCGACACCGGAATCAAGACTTTGCCCCTCAACGTGTCGGTGGCTCAGGGCGTCACCATCCTGACCAACACGCTCGTCGGCACAAACCCCCCCTACGCAGGGCTACTGACCAGCGGAAACACCGTCAACGTGTCGGGCGAATCGCAGAGCGCCATGATCGCATCACTGGTCATGCGGGCGCTGAACCCCACCAATTCGGGGGCCGCCGGAAGTCCGTACTTCAATAATTTGAACTTTTCGCTGGTCGGTAATCCGATGAACCCCAACGGAGGTCTGTTCGAGCGTTTCGTCGGGCTCAGTCTCCCAAGCCTGGGGATCGAAATGTACGGCGCAACACCGGACAATGCCTTCCCGACCAAGATCTTCACGATCGAATACGACGGCGCCGCCGACTTTCCCCGATACCCGATCAATGTCCTGGCGGACCTCAACGCCTTCATGGGTATCCAATCCCTACACGGCCAGTATGCGACGCTCACGCCCGAGCAGCTTGCTACAGCTATTCCGTTGACCAACACCGTGGGCCCCACCTCGACCAGCTACTACATGATTCCCACCCAAAATTTGCCGCTCCTGGACCCGGTGCGGGCAATCCCATTCGTCGGTAAGCCGATCGCGGATTTGGTCCAGCCGAACCTGAGGTATCTGGTCAACTGGGGCTACGGGGATCCCGCCTATGGCTGGTCGACCTCGCCGCCGAATGTGCCCACACCGTTCGGAGTGCTGCCGCCACTCAGCGCCACCACTTCCCTACCCGGCTACTTGGCTATCGGAACCCAGGAGGGAATCAGCGCGTTCATGAACGACATCAGCGCCGGGATAGCGACTTTTCCGGACCTAACCGCGCTGCTGGCGACTCCACTGGGCGCGGCGGGCGCACCGTCGTTGCTGTCCGGGCTCTCGCCGGCGGCGTTCTCCCCGACCGACTTCATCCATTTCCTGCAGTCAACGAACACGACTGTCACCAATTTCATTACCAGGACGGCTGCAAACACCTACGCCGCTTTGCTTCCGACAGCCGACATCGCGAATGCAATCCTCACCACGGTGCCGTCGTACAACGTCAACCTGTTCCTCAGCGGGTTGGAACAAGCACTCAACGGCGACCCCGCCGGCGGGCTGGTCTATGCGTTCGGCGCTCCCATAGCGGCTGACATCGCGTTGGGCACCCTCTTGGCTGGTTTCCAACTCAGGTCGCTCTTGGGAGTCACCAGTCAGCTTATCTAGCTGCAGCGCTCAATCCCGTTGTGCCGCAAGCACACCGGCCCATCTTCGGATGGGCGCGCTGACATATCGCCAGCGCTATCGCCTCATCAATTATCCAGCACCACAACGTGTTTCAGCTTCCGCCGGTCGCGTTCGGCTGCCCCCACGAACACGCCGCCTACCCCGGGCACGATCAGCATCAGCGCCACCACGCTGGCCGCGATCGTGGCTGACATCATCGAATCGTTGGCACGCCAGAACATCGCCGGGCTGATCGTCGTCAACGGCCACGGCGGAAACGCGGTACTGACCAACGTCGTCCAGCAAGCCAACCACCCGCAGGCCCTGACCAAGGTGGGGCTCTACCCCAGCCGTGAAGACTGCGCCGAGGCCCGCACCGCCGCGGAATCCACAGCAGCAACCACGACGACATGCACGCCGGCGAACTGGAAACCTCCATCCTGCTCGCCACCCACCCCGACTACCTGCGTGACGGCTGGCAGACCAGCGACCACACCGCCAACGACCGCCGCTACCTGACCAGCCTCGGCAGCCACGCCTACACGCCCACCGGCGTCATCGGCTCCCCGTCGCAGGCCACCGAAATCAAGGGCAAACAAGCCCTCGACCACCTCGGCGCCAACGCCGCCACCCTGATCGAACTCCTCACCAGGCAGTAACCCGTGCATATCCGGCAGGGCGGCTACCGCCCGCTGGCGCTCCCGTCCCGCCGCCCCGCAACACCCAGCCAATGACCCGGCAACCCCCACCAGCGAGCTGCACTGACTCAACGCGTGAGAACTTTCTTTACTGCTATCAAGGAGGTCGGGCTCATCCGCCGGGTATCCCTGATATCGCCCGGTGGTCTCGTCCCACACGTTCTCGCCCGGTGAGCATCACCGCTACAATCCCCGCGTGGGCGACAACCTTCGCGTCAACCCAGCCCAGTTGCGGGTGACCAGCACCGGCTGGCACGTGGAGGCTTTCGATCTCCACGCCGCGCCACCAGCGCTGGAACCGTCTGGCGGGTGGCCCACGGTGCTCGCCGCCGCTGACCGGCGCGGTCCAGGTCGCCACTGCCGACCTGCACCCTAAGATCGCCACCAGCGCCGGGATGACCCAGGTCGCGGCGACCGGTTATGAAGCCACCGACTCCGATGCCGCGGACATGCTGAAAAACGTGGTCACCACGATCCCCGGAACAGCCCGTAACGCGTGATCCCCACCCAGTCGGCGTTGCGCGGCTACACCGTGTCGCATCTGACCGAGAATGCCGCGCACTGGCGCGAGCTGGCGGGGCGCCGCCGCTCGGTGGTGGGCACGATCAAGAGCCAGGCCGACTCGCTGGACTGGCAGGGTCAGGGCGATGAGGCGATGAAGGCCGCGATGGCCCGCCACGCCATCACCGCCGAACAGGAAGCCGAGCTGCTCGATACTGCAGCGGCCACCGCCGAGGACGGGGCCGCCGTGCTGCACCAGCAAAAGCACTCCATCTTCGCCACCGTCGAGCGGGCCAACCAGTCAGGGTTCGCGGTCGCCGAGGGCTGGACGGCCACCGACGCGATGTATGCGCCGGGCTCGATGGGCTGGTACGCCCGGCAGCCCACCGCCCAGGCCATCTGCGCCGATCTGCGTGTTCAGGTGACCCGTTTCACCGGCCAGGAGGTGCAGACCGCCACCGACGTGGCGCGCTCCGCCGGAGAGCTGGGCGGCGAAGGCGCGGTGCGCGGCCACATCCAGGCGGTCGCCGCCATCACCACCACCCACACGCCGAATCCGACGGTGCCGCCATCACCGCCAGCCCCCTCAGCATCGTCGCTGCTCGATGCCTTGACCGGCGCTAGCCCGCTGATACGGCACATATCACCGCAGGCCGCGGCCTCAGCAGCGGCACCAACGTGGCAAGCCCCACCAGCGGCCGGCGAGCTGGCGGGCATCGCGCCGCCGGTGCCGCTGCCGCCAGGTGCCGGCCCCCTGCCCGCCTTCGGCGGCAGCGTCGGAGCCGGGGCCGGCACCGGCGACGGTTGGCTGTCCTCGCTGGCTGCCCGGCCGAGTTCGGGGATCGCCGCCATGGCCGCCCCGGTCAGCACGGGCGCGGTCTCGACGACGGCCGCCACCGCGATCAGCGCACCGGCCGCTGCTGCCGCGGCAACCCCGCTAACACACGTCCAACCCCACCCGTCGTCGCCGACTGCCGAACCCGCAGCGACGCAGTTTGCCGATCCCAGGCAAGTGCGGCACGAGCACGCACCGCAACACCTGCCCTCCACCGATCCGCCGCAGACGCAATCCCCGCACGCGCACCAATCCCCGGCCGCGCAGTCATCGCCGCCCACCCCCGCACCCGTCACACTCGACCCCGATCCCGCCGGTACCGCGCCGTCTGCTACAACGCCCGGGACTGGCAACGGCGGTGTCCACATGCTGGGCTCCGGCCCGCCAGGGCTAGCCTCGGCGCCGGCGGCACCATCTTTGCCCCCACCGCGTGACCCGACCCCGCCACCCATGCCGGTCGACCCTAAAGACATGAGCGCCGAGCAGGCGATCGCAGAATGGGCCAAAGTTAACGCTGAGATACGGGCGTGGAACGCCCGATGCGGCGTCGAAAACGTCGGGCCGCTGCCGCCGGCCCAACACAACGCCTGCATCGCCTCGCGCGGTCCTCTCCTCGAACGCCAAACCGCAATCCGGGCCCGCTTAAACGACTTAGGCATACCCATAGAAGGCGAACCCGCCCCAGGCCCCACGCGGCCGGGTACAGCTCGGTCCGAGCCCCCATCAAACCAACCGAGTGCGCCTTCAAGCCCGAGTATTACCGATCAGGCCACGCAAATCGGTAAAGATGTCATGGAACACGTACCTAAGGGCTCGAGACTGAATTCCTTGGTGGATAGGCTTAATCAATTGCACATCGGCAATCAGCAACAGGCCGCGGAGGCGGCCGACGCCGCGGGGGAAGCGGCGTGGGGTCAAACTGGGGGTATTGTCAACGGGCCTAATGGAGCAAAGCTGGTGCTACCCGCTAACCCGAAGTTCGGGGAAACTATCACCTGACTTCGGTCACTTTTCCGGTTTGGGGTTGGCGCGACGCTTGGACCTGCTGTTTTGTGGTCGTTGGGGCCGGAATGTGTGCACTAACGGATGGGTTCGTAGGGTGCCGGAGTGGCCTATATGCGGACGGTGAGGACCAAGTCGGGGGCGACAGCGGTGCAGATTGTGTGGTCGTCGCGGCGCGGTGCACGCTCGATCGAGCATGTGGGTTCGGCTCATGACGCGGTGGAATTGCAAGCACTCAAGACGGCGGCCGTACGGCGGCTTACTGGAGGTCAGCAGACCCTCGACCTTGATGTCGGTGACACCGAAATATCCGGTGCCTCTTTGGAAATCGTCTCTTCGCGGATGGCGTTTTTGTGGGACAGCTTGTGCGCTGCGTATGTCCGGCTTGGCTTCGATCGGGCCGCTGGAGCCGATGAGGTGTTCCGGGATCTGGTGCTGGCCCGGATCATCGAGCCGACCAGTAAGGCCGACTCGCTGCGGGTACTGGCCGAGACCGGTATCGCCACGGTGTCCTACCGCACCCTGACCCGGCACCTGCCGCGGTTCGCCACAGCGGCTTTCGGCCGGGCGTTGTCCAAGGCGTGCGCGGTTCAGGCGGCGTTGGGGCCGGCGTCGTTGGTGCTCTACGACGTCTCGACGCTGTACTTCGAGACCGATAAGGCCGACGGATTCCGCGAGCCCGGATTCTCCAAAGAACGTCGGCTCGAACCGCAGATCACCATCGGCCTGCTCACCGATGCGACTGGATTTCCATTGGCAGTACACGCATTTGAAGGCGACAAGGGTGAAACCAAGACGATGCTGCCCGTCATCAACGCCTTCAAGAAGGCCCACCAACTCACCGATGTCACAGTGGTCGCTGATGCCGGCATGATCTCCGAGGACAACCAGAAAGCGATCTACGCCGCCGGGCTGACCTTCATCCTCGGCTCCAGGATCCCGTTCCTGCCCGGCGTCATACGCGAATGGCGCGACAAGCATCCCGGCGAGGACATCCCTGACGGGCACATCTTCACCCAGGCCTGGCCGGCCAGCAGCAAGGAGAAGGCCCGCGGGATCCCCGACCGGGTCATCTTCTACCAGTACCGTGCTGACCGGGCCCGGCGCACCCTGCGTGGTATCGATGAGCAGGTAGCCAAAGCCCAGGCCGCCGTCGACGGGAAGGCCCCCCTCAAACGCAACCGGTTCATCACCGTGACCGGCGAGAACCGGTCGGTGAACCGGGAGTTAGAAGCCAAAGCCCGCGAGTTGGCCGGGATCAAGGGCTACACCACCAACCTGACCGGCCAGACCGCAGACTTCGTCATCGATGCGTATCACCAGTTGTGGCGGATCGAGAAGGCGTTCCGGATGTCCAAGCACGACCTGGCCGCCCGCCCGATCTACCACCACAAACGCGAGTCCATCGAGGCCCACCTAAACATCGTGTTCGCCGCGCTCGCAGTCAGCCACTGGATCGAACACCAAACCGGTTGGAGTATCCGGCAATTCGTGCGCACCACACGCCGATACCGCACCGTGGACATCCGAGCCGGCCAACACACCCTCACCGCCGCCGATCCACTGCCCGCCGACCTACGCGACGCCCTCGCCCAAATCAGCGGAGCCGACCTACGCACTAAATGACCGAAGTCAGGTTTCATACCCACACGTCCTCACCGTCAACGCCGCCATCATGCTCATCCTGAGCGCCGGTCAACATCCGACAACAGCGTGCACTGGGTGCGCGATGCGACCTTCGACGAGGACCGTCACACCGCGCACACCGGCAGCGGCGCGCAGGTCCTGGCGACGCTCCGTAACACCGCGATAAACCTGCACCGCCTCAACGGCGCCGACAACATCGCCGAAGCCTGCCGCGTCACCGCCCTCAGCGCCAGTCGCCCGCCTCGACCTCCTCAACCCCCAATTCCCCAGCTCACGAGCCTGCTAATCAACAACGCCGGAGCCCTGCCCGGCCGCCGCCCCGCAAAACTCCGGCCGATACACCGACCAAGCCCACGAGCGACCACATCTCACCTGGCGCGTGAGGATTTTCTTTACTGGTATCAAGCAGGCAGCTTGATCGGAGAATCGGCGGCGAGGTGACTCCAACGCCGTATACCAATACTGCGCCGATTCAAGCGCTCCTTCTTCACCCGCGACGGCTTTGAAGTCGAATCCCGGCCACAACACTCCGCAGAAGCTCACTCCCAGTAGATTGAAGAAGACAAGAATAGGCCCCAGATGAATCGTGCACCGTAATGTTCTCCATTCCAAAAAAAGTCGTACTCCTCGTATGCGGGCAAGAACTCATCGAATAGAGGCCACTTGCCGCGAAGAGTCATGGGGTCAAACCGCTCTGCGAATTCGGCGATGTCCACGCTCCAAGTTGGCAGCTCGGTAGGGGAATCAACGCGAGGCGAATTGCGCCTCGCGTGCCGGTAACCCGCCGATTCAAGCACTCCTTCGTCGCCGGCTATAGCATTGAAGTCGAATCCAGGCCACAATACACTGTTGTATTTCAATCCTGCAGAGTCCTGTTCAGTAACGCCTAACAGCTTTTTCATGTTCTCATACCGGGAATCTTCGTCGCTAAGCGCTCTTGCTATTCGCTCATGTATGCGTTCCGCATCTTCCAAGGAGAGCCCGTGCTCGGCCAGCTTGGCTTCGAGTTGAGCTTCCTTGTTCGCCATTGACATTCTTAGCCTCATCGTCATGAGCAGGTAGACCTCAAAGTCAATGATCATTGCATATGCGGATACGTTCATCTCTCCACCCTTCATCGGCCAATGTACGGCAAGAATTTGTGAAGGTCGCCCACAAAAACCGTCACCGAGCCGTCAGGATGTACCACCATTGCCCTCCCATACGTTAAGTCCGCGGGCAGCACCACTTTTGTTCCGTCAGGCACGTTAACAATTCCCCCAGTTTCACCAAAAGCGGCCTTAGCGGCGATGTCTGTTGCTTCGACAGCCTCTTCCTGACTAACGTGCAGTCCCGTAATCCTGTCCGCTAAAGTATCTAGCCTGGTTCCTCTCGGGAGAGTCGAGATTTCCCTACCGATTTCTGTGGCCTGGTCGGCGATACTTGGGCTTGAAGGCGTGCCCGGTTGTGGTTGGGCGCCGGGTGTACGTGGTTGTTGTGGTGCGGGTTGTGTCCAGTATGGGATGTCGGCGCGTTTGGCGTCGTTGGCGGGTGTGAGTATTGTGCGTTGGCCGCATCTAATTGGCGCTCGAGCTGGGCCTTCAAGCTGTTGTAATACCAGGCTTCTTGGTTATAAGCCTGAACCGCGTTCCAATCGGAAGGGTTGGGCGGATTTCCATTGTGGTGGTCGATGTCGTTGATTAACTGGTTGTAGGCCTCCCGTGTCGCTTGCAGCGATGGCGGTGGCGGTGGGCTGGCCCAGGGCGGAATGGGGGGCTGCCCCAGCGGCGGTGTGCCCGGCGGCGGAGACGGTGGCGGCGGAATCGGTGGTTGCGGCGCCAGCGGCGGCAGCATTGGTGGCGCTTGGGGTGCTTGGCCCGCTCCTTGGTCCAGCATCTGGGCGCCGGGGCTCCCGGAGCCGTTAGGACCGTCGCTACCGGTGGGGGGACCGGGTGCGTCGCCAGGTGGTGTAGCCGGTTGGGCGGCCGGTGGTGGGGGTGCCGGAGGTTGGGGTGGGGGTGGGGAGTTGAGGGTGTGGGCGGTCTCGCCGGGGTCGAGCGGGGGCGCTGGTGACGGCGCGCCGCTGGGTTGGGATGGCTGTGGGTGGACGTAGGCCAGCGGCTGCACCGTCGAGCGGGGCGCGGTGGTGACCGGACTGTGCAGCGTAGCGGTGGTGAGCATGCCAGCGGGTGCGCCGCTGCCGGGTCGCTGCGCGGCCGGTGGGCTGAACCCGTCACCGGTAGGCCGGATGTAGCTGGTTGTTCCCGCACCCGGATAACCGCTGATCACACCAGCGGTTCTTGGACCCGATCCGGCTGGCGGGGAGAGGGTGTCAGCGCGGCTCTGCAGCGCCTCGCTGAGCTGCGCTGAACCCGGCCCCTCGATGGCTGGGGCGGCGATTCCTTCGGCGGGTGCGACTTGGGCGAACATCCCCATCGGAGGCTGCGGCGCCCGGGCTAGCGTCGAAGCCCCGGCGGGCGTGGCCGCCGCCGAGGCACCACTTGGGGACGCCGACGCTGAGACCGAGCCGGCCAACGGCGCCGGCGGCGCACCTCCCATCCCGGCACCGACGGTTGGCGGGGCGATGACCGCGCGGGCGCCTTGCTCGCCGGCCTGCAGGGTTGCTTCGGCCGCGCTGATCGCCCCGGTGTCGGCCAACCCCACCACCGCGGCAGCCGGCGATCCCCCCGCCGCCGCCGGCGGAAACGGCACCATGACCGCCGCCGCGGCCGCGCGCAACGCCGCCCCGTAGGTCGCGCCCTAGGCCGCCCCCGCGGCCGCATCTGCCCGTCATACTGCAGATTCAACGCCACGATCTGCGGGGTCAACGCCCCCCACACCAACGGGTTGAGCTGCCGGGCGGTGGCCTCATCGCATCGATTGGCCACCGCCTCCTGCGCGGTGACCATCGAGGCCACCGCACTCTGATGCGCACCGGCCGCCGCCGCGACATGGGATGCCTTCTCCAGCAGCGCCGCCGCCAGCAACTCATGCTGGGTATCCAGCGCACCCTGGCTGACCGCCGACGCCGCCGCACCCACCCCACGCCAACCGCCGCCGTACGTGGCGGCCCCACTGGCCGCCGAGGCCGCTACCACCGCCTGCAAGTTCGCCGCCTGCGCGCTCAGCGTTTCGGCATACGCCAACGTCGATGCCGGACCAGACCCCGACGCCAACGCCGTGTAGTTGGCCTCCGGCGGAAACGCCGGCCACGGATGCGACACCCCAAACCCCGAACCGCTACAGCGTCATCGCCGCCGCGCGCAACGCCTCACTAGCCACCGTCATCCCGGCCGCCCCCGACTGCGCATCAGAAAACACCCCCCGCGCCGCCGCATGCTCACCAGCGGCGCTCACATACGCCGCCCCCACCCCAGCCAGCACCCCAGCGAACGCCGCCGAATCAGCAACCTCACCCATCGGCACCACCCCCACCAACGCCGCCGCACAACCGGCCACACCAGCACCATGCTGCGCCGCCAACCCCGCCTGGCTGACCGCCGACGCTCCCACCACAGCCGGCTCCACCGCAAACACCACCACTCAGACCCCCGACTTATTGCCCGCAGACCAACGTCGGCCAAGCCTAAACCGCACCCGCCAACCCCGCACGACACAAACCCCGCACCAGCCAGCCCGCAGGCCGCACAAACCGCCACGCCAGGCTCGCAAGCCCAACCACAGGGCGGGCTCACGCATGCGTCAAATCTCAAGTGCTACTGCCGAACTCACCATTTGGTCAAGACTTTTTGGGGCTGGCGCGAACAGCAGTTGCCCGACGGAACGTTGATCTTGACCTCCCCGGCCGAGCGCACCCATGTCACCACCCCCGGCAGCGCCCTGCTATTCCCAAGTTTGTGCGCACCCACCGGCGAGCTTCCCGAGCACACCACACCACCACCGAACCACTGCACCGACAAAACCACCATGATGCCCATACGCGGCCGCACCCGCGCCCAAGAGCGAGCCCAGCGCATCGCCGGCGAACGCCGACGCAACCGCAACTCCCGCACCACCTCACCCGACCATCCCACCCAAAACGGCCCCGCGCCACCAGATGAGCCTCCCCCGTTCTGAGCTTCGCGGGAATCACCGCAAACCCGGTAACCTCATTCTCGAAGCGCCCTGTCTTGTGGCGCCGGAAGAGGAGAACGCCCGTGGCCGAAGTAACGCGCGCCGATCGCTTCATCAAGACGGCGGTCGAAATTCTGGGCGAGACCGGGCGTACCGACTTCACCGTGCAGGAAGTCGTCGCGCGCTCCAAGACCTCGTTGCGGGCGTTTTACCAGCATTTCGGCAGCAAGGACGAACTACTGCTGGCCCTGTTCGACAGGACCATGGCGCAGACGGCACAGCTGTGGCGCACCGAAACCGCCGGGCTCGACAGCACCGCGGCCCTGAAGCTGGTCATCGACCGCATCAGCGCGCGACCGGAGTCCAATACCCAGGACAGCCTCAACCGGGCGCTGAGCCTCTACAACCAGTACCTGGCCGAGAACCGGCCCCGTGAATACGCGCGGGTGCTATCGCCCCTGCATCGACTGCTGCGCGATATCGTCGGGCAAGGCATCACCGAGGGAGTGTTCAACCCCGGTCTCGACGTCGGGGCCGCGGCTGCCATCATCATGCACACGGTGCTGGGTGCGCTCCGATTGCATTGGCTGGGAACCGAATTGAACGGAACGCCCATCGACGCCGGCCAACTGTACGAGTTCTGCAGCCGCGCCCTGGGCATTCGGGATGTCGACGATCAGCCGGTGTCCTCACTGGCCGAACTGTTCGCCCAGATTGGGATGCGCCCAGCCACCGCCCACGACGACGCCTTCGCGATGACGATGCCGGTCAGTCCGCAGGTGGTCAACACCTCCGGAGCGCTGCAGGGTGGCTTGATCGCCACGCTCGCCGACGTGGCCGGCGGACAGCTGGGCTTGGAGTATCTGCCGCCGGGGACCGCCATGACGACAGCCGACCTCTTCATCCGCTACCTGCGCCCCATAAGGCAGGGCTCCGCCCTCGCGGTACCGCAGGTGCTGCGGGCCGGCCGGCGATCCCTGGTCATGCAGATCGACATCTTCGGGGACAGCGATAGCGAACTCGCGGCAACGGCAACGGTGAATTTCGCCGTCATCGACCGCAAAGACAGCCACGACAGCGGTTAGCGGAACCCTCGCGCGAGGTGGTAACGTCATTACCAGATGCTGAGAATCGAGACTTCTACAAGGAGATCGCCATGCCGTCTCGCGAGCTTCCCTTTCCGGTGTTCGACGCCGACAACCACATGTACGAGCCGCAGGAGGCGTTGACCAAGTTCCTGCCCGACAAGCGCAAGCACGTGATCGACTACGTGCAGATCCGCGGGCGCACCAAGATCGTGGTGCGCGGCCATATCAGCGAATACATCCCCAACCCGACGTTCGAAGTGGTGGCCCGCCCGGGCGCCCAGGAGGAGTACTTCCGGCACGGCAGCGGAGGCAAGAGCTACCGCGAAGTGATGGGTGAGCCGATGAAGGCGATCCCGGCCTTCCGGGAGCCGGGCCCCCGGCTGGAAGTCATGGATGAGCTGGGCATCGACTACGCCCTGATGTTCCCCACCCTGGCCAGCCTGGTCGAGGAGCGAATGAAGGACGACCCGGAGACGACCCACGACGTCATCCACGCGCTCAACCAATGGATGTACGAGACCTGGTCGTTCAACTACCGGGACCGCATCTTCGCCACCCCGGTGATCACCCTGCCCATCGTGGATCGGGCGCTTCAAGAGCTCGAGTGGTGCCTGGAGCGTGGCGCTCGCACGGTGCTGGTCCGACCGGCCCCGGTACCCGGCTACCGCGGCAGCCGCTCCTTCGGTTTCGAGGAGTTCGACCCCTTCTGGCAAGCCTGCATCCGCGCCGGGATCCCGGTTTCGATGCACGCATCGGACAGCGGCTATTCGGAATTCATGAACGTGTGGGAACCCGGCGACGAGTTCCTGCCGTTCAAGCCGACCGCCTTCCGGAGCCTGGCGATGGGACACCGGCCGATCGAGGATGCCATGGGTGCGCTGGTCTGCCATGGCGCGCTATCCCGCAATCCGGAGTTGCGAATCCTGTCC
Source organism: Mycobacterium pseudokansasii (assembly GCF_900566075.1). Taxonomy (NCBI): domain Bacteria; kingdom Bacillati; phylum Actinomycetota; class Actinomycetes; order Mycobacteriales; family Mycobacteriaceae; genus Mycobacterium; species Mycobacterium pseudokansasii. The sequence goes on from NZ_UPHU01000001.1 coordinate 4,385,576, forward strand.
ATTGAAAACGGCGCAGACTGGGTACCGCACCTGTTCAAGGGGCTCAAGGGCGTCTACAAGAAGATGCCGAACGCGTTCAGCGAAGACCCGATCGAGGCGTTCAAGCGCTGCGTCTACGTCAGCCCGTTCTGGGAGGATCGGTTCTCCGAAATCGTGAAGATGGTGGGCACCGACCGGGTGGTCTTCGGTTCCGACTGGCCGCACCCGGAAGGCCTGAAGGACCCGATTTCGTTCGTCGACGAACTTGCCGGTTTCGACCAGGAAGATGTCGCAAAGATCATGGGCGGCAACATGATGGAAGTGATGAAGGTCGAAGCGCCGGCAACCAAACCGGTCAGCGCCTAATCGCCCGAGCAGCCCGCCGGAGTAGCCGGAGTAGCCCGGTGGTTCGCGCACCGGGCTACTTCTGGTTCGGGTTACCTCGGCGAATCGGCCGCCGAGTCAGCCCTTGCCGACAATGGCGTCGCGTGCCCGGTCCAGCATTGCCGCGAACGGTCCGGCCATCAGGTTCGCGATCTGGGACTCCACTCCGGGGTGGGGTCTGGTGGGCGCGGTCGCCTCGGCCAGCTTGGCGGCGCGGCCCATCCGTTCGAGTTCGCCGCTGCTCAGTTCGTCGCCCAGTCTCGCGAACTCCTCGGCTTCTTCATGCTCGGCGTGGTCGACGACGGCATCGCGCAGCTTGGTGAGTTTGCTGGTGAACTCGGCGCTGTCGACGTCGAGCTTCTCCAGTTCGCTGAGCACGGTCTTGGCTTCGTGCTCTTCCTCCAGGCGCTTGGTGACGACCGCCTCCCCGCCGGCGATCTTGCGCTTGGCCCGCGGATGGACGATTTCCTCCTCGGCGGTTTTATGCACCGCCAGCAAGCGACGCAGCTCGAGGAACGCCTCTTCTCGTTGTTTACCCGAGCTGGACAATGTCTTCGCGAACAGCGATTTGATCTGCTCGTGCTGGTCGACGAGAAAGTCGATCACATCGGTCGGTGATTTCAGAGCGGCCTTCGCCACGAATGTCCTCCTCGGTCTCAATCGCGCTCAGTGCGCGTGGGCTGTTTGGTAGTCGCGCGTGGTATCGGCTACCCGATCGGCAGAACCACAAACCCACACCGCCACGATCCAGACCACCCCGCCGAATTCGGGGGTTGTTGGCGGGCCGTCTGGGTACCCGATAACCGTGCAGAGGCGACGAGGACGGGTGCTTGGCGCCGGACGTCCCTCGGTGCGCGAAGCGTTGCTGATCGCCGATCTCGACCGAGACCAGCGCCGGGACTGGTCGGAGTCGTTGCCTTTACCGAGCATGCGCCGACCCGAAAGCGACGGCCCGATCGTCGAGCTTGCGTAGCGCACATCACCCGACAGGAGGACGCGGTGAACCGGCCCGGCGAGAAGTTCGTCGCCAAGTCACCCGAGGCAGCCGATATCGACGCAGCCGCAGCGGAATTACTGGACGGCTACAGCAAAGAGATGACTACGACCAAACGGCTGAAGTGGATCACAGCCGCTGCGGCAGTGCATATTCCGGCCGTAAGCCATGCCGGGATCACGTTGATCACCCACCGCGGTGTCATCCGCTCGGTGGCAGCCAGCGACGTCGACTCCCTTGTCATCGACAACATCGCGCAGCGTTATCTACAGGGTCCGTGCTTCGAAGTGCCCAAGCAGCAACGAATCTGGCGGGTGGATGACGTCAACAGTGAGACCCGGTGGCCGGTTTTCACTCAGGAGGTACTGTCTCAGACCTCGGTCCGTTCGATGCTGTCAATCCAGTTGTTCGGGCACTCCAACGGCGGAGCGGTTCTGAATCTCTACGCCGAGCACCCGAATGCGTTCGACGAGCAAACCGAGGAGATTTCCTTGACGTTCGCGGCACACGCGGCCCTGGCCATCGAAACCGACCGCCGTACGCGGGCACGACGCGAACCACTGGTCGACCGTGACCTGATCGCGCAAGCGACCGGTGTGCTGATGGAACGCTTCAACATCGACGCGTCTGCGGCATTTGTGCTGCTGACCCAACTGTCCGGGAAGTATCGGCAGGTACTGCCTGAGACCGCCAACCGGGTGCTCAACACGAATGCCACCTGAATCGACCGAACTTTTGGTGCCGCGACCTGGTCGTGGGCATTGCTAATCTGATTATTGGCCGTTGGCGAGATCCGTCGACGCGCTTGCCTTGTTGCTCGATCGGTCCGTAGGAGGGACAGCCACATGGCGCCCGACATGGACTGGGACAAGAAGGTCGGCACAGCAGACGACGTTCGCCGGATTTTCGAGAATGTGCCCGCCATGCTGGTGGGCTTGGATGGACCTGACCACCGCTTCGTCGCAGCCAACGCCGCGTATCGCACCCTCAGCCCGACATTTGTCGGCGTGGGACAGCTGGCGCGCGAGGTCTATCCCGAACTCGAGGGACAGCAGATTTACCACATGTTCGACCGGGTGTATCAAACCGGCGAGCCACAGTCCGGATCCGAGTGGCGGCTGCAGGCCGACTTCGACGGTTCCGGAATCGAGGAGCGATTCTTCGACTTTGTCGTCACGCCACGACGCCGGGCTGACGGATCGATCGAGGGCGTGCAAATCATCTTCGATGACGTCACCAGCCGGGTACGGGAACGACTGGCCGCCGAAGCGCAGGTCGAGGAACTGTCCGAGCGGTACCGCCACGTCCGTGACTCGGCCATCGTGATGCAGCAGGCGCTGCTCGCTCCGTCAGTACCCGTCGTTTCCGGCGCCGACCTGACCGCGCAGTATCTCGTCGCTGCCCGGGACACCGCGGCCGGTGGGGACTGGTTCGACACAGTGGCCCTGGGGGATCGGCTGGTGCTGATCGTCGGCGATGTGGTCGGCCATGGGGTGGAAGCCGCGGCGGTGATGTCACAGTTGCGCACGGCGCTGCGCATGCAGATTTGGGCAGGCCACACCATCGCCGAGGCCCTGCAGGCGGTGGAGTCATTCCACGATCAAGTGCCCGGCTCGACCTCAGCGACGATCTGCGTCGGCTCCCTCGACCTGGCCACCGGAGAATTCCAGTACTGCACCGCCGGGCACCCACCGCCGTTGCTGGTGACCGCCGATGCGAAGTCCCGCTACCTGGAGCCGTCGGGCGCGGGTCCGCTCGGCAGCGCAGCGGGATTCCCGGTGCGTACCGAGATGCTCAACATCGACGATTCGATCATGCTGTACACCGACGGTCTGGTCGAACGCCCGGGTAGGCCGCTGGGGGCCAGCACGGCGGAATTCGCCGAACTGGCGGCAACCATCGCCAGCGGCGGCGGCTTCGTCATCGATGCGCCGGCGCGGCAGATCGACCGCCTGTGCTCGGAAACGCTCGAGTTGCTGCTGCGATCCACCGGTTACAACGACGACGTCACACTGCTTGCGGCACAACGCCGGATCCCGGCGGCACCGTTGTGCATGACGACCGACGCGACGATCCACGCCGCGCGCCGGATCCGCGCCCGGCTCCGTGAATGGCTTGTGCAGATCGGCGCGGACTCCGCCGACATCTCCGATGTCGTGCACGCGATCTCCGAATTCGTCGAGAATGCGGTCGAACATGGTTACGGCACAGAGGTTCCCGACGGTCTCGTGGTCGAGGCGACGCTGGACGGTCACGGCAAACTGCGGGCATCGGTGATCGACAGGGGCATGTGGAAGGATCACCGCGAAGGCGAAAAGGGCCGCGGGCGTGGACTCGCGATGGCCGCGGCCCTGGTCGGCGAATCGCACGTCAGCCACGGCGCCGACGGGACCACCGCCACCATCACCCATCGGCTGTCCCGGCCGGCGCAGTTCGTCACCGACGCGGTGGTCAGCCGTACCGCCTACCCAGCTGCGATCGACACGGAGTTCGTCAGTTTGCTCGCCGTGCCCGGCCGCATCGTCGTACGCGGCGACGTCGACGCCCACGCAGCGACGACCCTGGACAGCCAGATCGCCGTCGAAAGCCGCTCGGGTCTGGCGTCTTTGACGATCGATCTCAGTGCCGTCACCCACCTCGGATCAGCAGGTGTCGCCGCCCTGGTGGCCGCCCGGGACCGGGCACGCAAACAGGGCGGTGATTGCGTGCTGATGGCGCCTCCGGGCAGCCCGGCACACCACGTCTTGTCGCTGGTCCGGATACCGGTGGTCAGCGGCGACGCCGAGAACGTCTTCGCCGAAGATTGACGCCGGCACTAAGCTCCCTAACCTGCATTACCGCAGCCGTTCCAAATCCGCGGTCACCGCACCGAACACCTCGACGAGAACATTCGCCTGACGCGGGTTGACGTGTTTGGCGAACCAACGTTCGACCCCCCGGGCATGAAGCTGCCACGCTGATTGCAGCTCACCAAGCCCTCGCGGGGTCAGCTGGACTAACGTGGCCCGGCGATTGGCCGGATCCGGGTTACGCGCGACACGACCCGATCGTTCCAGGTTGTCAACTATCCGGGTGATCCCGCTGGCACTGTAGACCAGGGCCGTCGCCAGGTCCTTCATGTACAGGGCCTGCCCGGGCGCGCGGGACAACTGCACCAGGGTGTCCAAGGTGAGCAGGCTCATGCCACACTCGGCACGCAGCTCGGCATCGAGAGTGCGTTGCAACAACGCCGCCGAATGAATACACAGCTCCCAGGCTTGTTCCTGCTTGGGATCCAGCTCGCTGAGCCGAACACCCGCTCGCGAGCCGCCCTCATTGGTTCTGTTCACATGCAAATAGTAACAAGACTCACACTTGCATTCTCAATAGTTCACATACGTACAATACCGTCATCAAATTTTGGCCAGATAGTCACCTGGCCCAGGAGAGGAAGACATGGCGTACGTCATCACAGAACCTGACGCGTTCAGCACCGCCGCCACTGCCTTGGCGACTGCCGGCTCGGCCGTGGCGGCGCGAAATGCCACAGCGGCTGCCGTGACCACCGCGGTGATCCCCGCAGCCGCCGATGAGGTATCGACGCTGACCGCCCAGCGGTTCGGCGTTCACGGCGAGCGCTACCAGCAGGTCAGTGCTCAAGCTATGGCCATACACCAGGATTTCGTGGCGGTCCTGCTGGCCAGCGGCCGTTCGTATGCGGCGGCCGAGGCTGCCAACGCGATGCTAGCCCGCTGAAACCCAGGTTACTGGAATGAATTTCGGAGCATTGCCGCCCGAAGTGAACTCGGGGCGGATGTACTGCGGTCAAGGCGCGGGGCCGCTGCTGGCCGCGGCGGCCGCATGGGACGAGTTGGCCGCCGAGCTGCATTCGGCGGCCGACGCACACCGCTCGGCGATGATGGGACTGACCGCCATTTGGCAGGGTTGCGCGTCGACATCGATGGCGTCGGCGGCCGCACACGATGTGGGGTGGTTGAGCGCGACCGCTGCCGATGCCGAGCTAACGGCCACCCACGCCAGGGCTGCGGTGTCGGCGTACGAAGCGGCGTTCGCGGCCACTGTGCCGCCGCCGGTGATCGCAGCCAACCGCGCGCTGCTGGCAACGTTGGTCGCGACGAACATCTTGGGCCAAAACGGTCCGGCGATCGCCGCCACCGAAGCGCATTACGGCGAGATGTGGGCCCAGGACGCAGCCACCATGTACGCCTATGCGGCCTCGTCGGATACCGCGACGAGGCTGACTCCGTTCGTGCCGCCGCCGCGAACCACCAACACCGCCGGGCTGGCGTCGCACGCCGCCTCGGCCAGCCGGGCAGCCGGCGCGGAGACGCGGAAGATCGTGCACGCGGCCGTTGTGACCTTGCAGACGCTGAATATCAGTTCCACCGTCGTCTCGGTGCTGTCACTCCTGTGCTTCGTGCCCGGTGCGCTGCGCGACCTCATAATGCCCGCCGGCGTGACCGTGGGGATGGTCCCCACCCAGGGAGCAGCTGACGCGGTGAAAGTCGCCGGTACGGTGTCGGCCGGGCTCGGCCGGGCGGCCAGGGTCGGCGGGCTATCGGTGCCACCCAAGCCGGCCGGCGCGACGGCGGCGACGATGCCCGCTCCGCGAGCACTGGCCGGCAGCAGCGTCGACGCCCTGCCGGCTGTCAACTCGGTTGTACAACAGCCGGGCGTTGGAAGTGGGTTGGGCAGCCTGGTCAGCGGGATTCCCGGGAGTTCGAAGTCCCCGCAACAAGCCGGCAGCGTGGCTGTGCGAGACCTGTTGCGACTCAACGTCCTTCCGCAATCGCAGTACATCGGATAGTGCCATGATGGGATTCTGGGCGCAGTTTCGCAGCTTCAGCCGCCCAAGCCGCGTGCTCATGATCAATCAATTCGGGGCCAGCGTAGGCTTTTACATGCTGATGCCCTACCTGTCCAGCTATCTGGCCGGGACCCTTGGCCTGGCAGCGTGGGCTGTCGGCCTGGTGCTGGGTGTGCGCAACTTCAGCCAGCAGGGCATGTTTTTCGTGGGCGGTACGCTCGCCGATCGGCTCGGCTACAAACCGTTGATCGTGGCCGGTTGTCTGCTGCGCATAGGCGCGTTCGGTTTGTTGGCGGTCGCCCAGTCGCTTTCGACGTTGTTAATTGCTTCAGCGGCAACGGGTTTCGCTGGTGCGTTGTTCAATCCGGCGCTGCGGGCCTATCTCGCCACCGAAGCCGACGATCGCCGAATCGAAGCATTCGCCACCTTGAACATGTTCAACCGAGCGGGAATCTTCCTCGGCCCGCTAATCGGATTGGCCTTTGCGACATCGAACTTCCGGATGAGTGTACTGGCGGCTACGGTGATCTTCGCCGTCCTTGCCCTCGCACAACTCCTGGCGTTACCTGGGCACCGATTCGCAGATCCGGGTCCGGTCGCGCCGGCGAAGACGTCGATCATCTCGGACTGGCGGGCGGTCGCGGGCAATAGATCGTTCTTGCGGTTCGCCGCCACCATGACCGGCTCCTATCTGCTGTCCTCGCAGATTTATCTCATGCTTCCCGCGCAGGCTTCAGTGGTGGCGCCACACTCCCAAGCACAATTGGTGGCAGCGCTTTTCGGCACGTCAGGCCTGGTTGCGGTGGCCGGTCAGCTGCGCATCACCCGCTGGTTCTCGGCACGATGGCGGCCGGGCCGCAGTGTGTACATCGGGGTCGCGCTGATGGCGGCATCGTTTGCGCCGCTGGCCGCCATCCCCAACTCGCAGCGATTGGGCACTCCGGCGGCCGTCGCGGCGGTGCTTGCCGCGGCGGCCCTGCTCGCCGTCGCCTCCGCGGCGGTGTTTCCCTTCGAGATGCACATCGTGGTGTCGCTGTCCAGCGAACGGTTGGTGGCGACCCACTATGGCTTCTACAACACCATCATCGGAGTCGGGATCCTGGCCGGCAATTTCGCGATCGGAGCGCTGCTGGGCACCGAACACCGCCTGGACACCGACGAACTCGTGTGGGCCGCACTGATTCTCGTCGGACTAATCGCCGCGACGGGACTATACCGGCACGACGCAAAGATCAACGTGCCTGGCCGTGCCGTACCTGATTGAATGGCACCCCGCGGTCGGCGGCGTATTCCCGCGGGAAGTTCAGCACTCGCTCACCGATGACGTTGCGTGCCATCTCGGTTGTTCCGCCGCCGATGGCGACGGACTGCCGCGCGAGGTAGCGCAGTCCGGCCTGCAGGCCCTCGCCGGGTTGCCCCACCACACCGGCGGCTCCGGCGATCGCCAGCGCGGTGTCCATCTCACACATCACCGTCTCGGCGTGAAAGAGCCTGATCAGCGTTCCACCGGCAGGCGGCAGCGTGCCGTCGCTGACGCTGCGGTATACGTGCTCGATCAGCTGCTCGGCCACCGCGCGGTGCACCAACGCCCGGCCGGCCGTCTCCCGGACCCAATCGCTGTCGGCTCGGCCGGCCTGCCGCGCGAGTTCGGCGTAGTCGACCGGCGTCGTGTGACCGCCCTCGCTGCCACCGCCGCTGGCGAACTCCGAGCCCATCCCGACCGCCCGGCGCTCGTGATAGAGCTGTCGTGATGCCACGGCCCAGCCGTGGTTCACCTCGCCGACCACTGCATCCTCGCCGACGTCCACCCCGTCGAGGAATTCCTCACAGAACTCCGAAGAGCCGTTCACCTGCGTGATCCGGCGCAACGTGATTCCGGGGTGATCGATGGGCACCAGGAACATCGTCAGCCCCTCATGCTTGGGCACATCCCAGGCGGTGCGGGCCAGACAAAGTCCGTAGTCGGCGGCGAACGCGCTGGTGCTCCAGGTCTTGGCACCGTCGATCACCCATCTGTCACCGCGTCTCTCGGCCCGGGTCAGCACGCCCGCCAAATCCGATCCGCCGCTGGGCTCCGAGAGCAGTTGCACGAGCACCTCTTCTCCGCGCAACGCCGCCCCGATGTGAGTCTTCTTCTGCTCCTCGCCGGCGGTGTCGAGCAGCGTGGCACAGCAGATGGTGAATGTGGGGGTGTTCAGGATCAACGGCATCTCGTAGCACCGGGATTCCTCGTCGAACGCCCGCTGGTATTCGTACGGTAGACCCTGGCCGCCGTACTCGCGGGGGAAGCAGATCCCGGCGAATCCTCCTTCGTAGAGCCGCTTTTGCAGTTCTCGGGCCCGCTGCCAAGAGCGTTCTTGATCGCGAGGTGCCGCGGGCGGTGACATAGGGTCGACAGGTGGCATGTTGTCGGCCAGCCACGCTCGGGCCCGGGCAGCGAATTCCGCAACGGATTGGGTCGGCGTCATCGTGTCGCCTGCGCTTCGGCTTGCAGCGCGTACACCCGGCGATTGTGTTCCTCCGGCGTGCCGAACATGGCGCGGTACAAAGTAACTCGCCTCAGGTACAAGTGCAGGTCATGTTCCCAGGTGATGCCGATGCCGCCGTGCATCTGCACGCAACCCTGAACGATCTGTCCAGCCATTTCGCCGACATAGGACTTCGCAACACTGGCCTCCCGGCCCGCTGCCGCCGAGCGCGCGCCAACCGCTTTCACCGCGGCGGCCGTGGTGGCGCGGCAGGCCTCCAGCCACAGCTTCATGTCGGCGAACTTGTGTTTGAGCGCTTGGTAGGACGCCAGCGGACGTCCGAATGTGTGCCGATCCAGCGCCCATTGCACGGTGAAGTCGAAGACAGTTTGCAAGATGCCGACCACCTCGGCGCACTGCAGTACTTGAGCGATCTGACCTTGCCGATCGATCAGCCCGGTCGTCTCGGCGGCGGTGCCGACCGTCGCCGACTCAGCCACCACGACGCCGTCGAAATCCACCCTCGCGTACTGCTTGACCAAATCCAGCGACTGCTGAGGCACAATCCGCACCCCGGGCGCATCCGCCGGCACCAGGAATTGGCGGACCTCATCACCGCACCGCGCGACCACCAGCAACAGCGCGCTCTGGGCACCGGCTTCCACCCGGTCTTTGACGCCCTCGATGCGGTAGCCGGAGTCGACGCGTGTGGCCGTGACCGTCGGATCCAGCGGCGACCAACCCCGGCCCGGTTCGGAGACCGCCCACGAGGCCACCGCTTCGCCAGACATCAGGGACGCGATCACCGCGGCGTGCGCGCGCGGCTCGGCACAGTCGACCAACGCCGCAAGCACGGTGCTGACCGGATACAACGGCCCGGGTGCCACCGTCTTACCAAGCTGCTCGGCCACCATGGCCAGATCCTCGATGCCGTTGCCCGAAATGCTGCCGCCGCCCAACTCTTCGGGAACGAGCAGAGCCGTCCACCCCAGCTCAGCGGCCCGCCGCCACCACCGCGGGTCAAAGGACAGCCCCGCGGCATGCAACTCCCGGACATGGCGCAGCGAGGCTTCTTTTTGCAGAAATGCGTGGGTAGTGGAGGTAAAGAGTATGTTTTCGGGAGAGTCGACAGCGGTCATCATGCCGCCCGTACTCTCCTGGGCCGTCCTTCGCCGCCGCAAAGGACGTCGGTGGGAAAGCTCGGGTGGCTGATCATCCGCCTAATCGGTCCTCGCTGGAGCGGAGTTCGGTGGCGACTCTGATGTTAGCAATGGGCGATACCGTAAGAGATACCGGAGTTCAGTCGATAATGATGGCCACGGGCTGCAACCGCAATGGCTGACGCAACCGAACCGCGCTCGGGGTCGGCGAACTCGCAACCCGAGGTGAGGGCGTGGGCTGCACAAGCCGATGCCGCCGAGGAAGACGATGCCGAGTACAGCGACGCCGACTACGAGTACGTCGACTACGACGAGTTTGTCGCAGCTGACGACGACGAGACAGACGAAGTCGAAGGCCAGGACGCCGCCGAGGCGGCCGCGCCCCGAGGCCGGTCCTGGCGGTGGTTGCGGGTGCTGCTGGCCGGACTCGCCAAGGCCGCCGCGGTGGTCATCATCTGCGGCTTCGCCGCGCTCAGCGGAATCATGGTATGGCAGCACCACCAGACCGCGCAGCGTCACGAACGCGCCGAGGCGTTCGCCGACGGGGCCAAAAAGGGCATCGTCAATATGATTTCCCTGGACTTCCGGAAGGCCAAGGAGGACGTGCAGCGGGTGATCGACAGTTCCACGGGCGAGTTCAAAGACGAATTCCAGCAGCGGGCAGCCGATTTCACCAAGGTTGTCGAGCAGTCCAAAGTCGTGACGGAAGGATCGGTCACCGCCACAGCCGTCGAATCCATGGACGGGAACACCGCTTTGGTGCTCGTCTCGGCGACATCGCGGGTCACCAACGGCGGAAACGGCAAAGAGGAACCACGTGAGTGGCGGCTGAAGGTGACCGTGACCGAGGAGGACGGGCAGTACAAGATGTCGAAGGTCGAGTTCGTACCGTGACCGATCATGTGCGTGACGTCGGCGGCGCCGCCGAGAGCGAATTCGACGATTCAGCGACGTCGGTGATCCCGGCGACGGACGAGTGGGACGACGAAGCATCGGGTGACGACTCCCCCGCACCGGCGCGTGGGTGGGCGCAGGACTTATGGCGCAGAAAGATCAATCTGAAACCGGTTCCGGTGATTTTGATCGTCCTCATTCTGATCTCCGGCGGCATCACCGCCTGGCTGTACGCCAAGCTGTACCGGCCCGATCAGCAGGTCGGCCCCAGCGTCGCACGCGCTGCGGTCAGCGCGGCCTCCGACGGCACCGTCGCGCTGCTGTCCTATTCGTCCGACACCCTCGACAAGGACATCGCCGCCGCCAGGACACATCTCGGCGGGGATTTCCTGGACTACTACAACCAATTCACGCAACAGTTCGTAGTTCCGGGGGCCAAGCAGAAAGCGCTGAAGACCACCGCCAAGGTGATGCGCGCCGCGGTGTCGGAGCTGCATCCGGGTTCGGCTGTCGTACTGGTTTTCGTCGACCAGAGCACCACCACCAAGGACAACCCCGAACCGACCATCAAGCCCAGCAGCGTGCTGGTGAGCGTGACCCAGGTCAACGGCAAGTGGCTGATCACCAAATTCAACCCGGTCTAGGTCGGGTCCGTTCGGTTCAGGTGGCGAAGGCTCGCCGCAGCGTCTGAGCATGCAGCGCGCGGTTCTCCTGGGAGACCACCCACTCGGTGACGACGGAGTCGAAGCCGTGGAACGTCGCCGCGAAGACGTGCAGTTCGGTATGGACGTACGCGTGCAGCAGACGATTCGCGTAATCAATGGCCTCGTCGCGGCAGGGGTCGATCTCCGAGCAGCTGATGAACGTCGGCGGCAGGCCTTCCAGATTCGCCCGGTGCGCCGGAACGTGCTGACGATTCGCTGTGGTGTGGCCCAGGTAATGGGCCCAGGCCCGCGACACCGCCTGACCGTTGAGACCGGGGGTGCGCTGAAACTCCCGCCGCGACGGCGTGGCGTCGGAGTCGAGCATCGGCTGATGCAGAATCTGCACCAGGATCGGCGGGCCTTCCTCGTCGAACATGCGCTGAGCCAATCCGGCCACCAGTGCCGCACCGGCGTCGCGGCCCATCACCGCCAGCCGACGGGCATCGGCGTCCAGTTCGGCGCAGTTGTCGACCGCATAACGCAGACTCGCCTCGACATCATCGAGGGCCGCCGGACACGCATGCTCCGGTGCCAGCCGGTAGTCGACCGACACGACCAGGCAGTCGGCCGCGCGAGCCAGCTCCACGCAGTGCCCGTGGTCGGTGTCGAGGTTGCCGGTGACGAATCCGCCGCCGTGGGCGTAGATCACAATCGGCGCGGTTGACCCGCCGCCACCCCGATACAGCCGCAACCGCAGCTGTCCGCCGTCTGGACCGGCAATGTATCGCGATTCGATGCTCACCCCGCCCAGGCCCGCGGCCTCGACGGCCGCGGCCCGCTCGGCGGCGGCCCGGTTGGCTTGCTGGCGCTCGGCGCTCAACGTCTCGGCGCTGAATTCGACGATCCCCAGCGCCGCGGCGTTGTCTCGCAGTGCCGGGTCGATACGGCTAAGGCCTTGCGGCCGTGTGAGATTCGTTTGAGTCATGATGACTCGACCCCTGGCTCAGCGCCGACGACATCGTCGCGGAGCGGTTCTCCGGGCAGGGACTTGACGGTCCCGGGCAGCCGATAGAGCGCGGTCGCGTTGCCGCGCATGATCCGCTCCCGCTGGTCGCGGGGGAACCGGTTGATCGCATACGCCGGAGAGTCGTAGCTCCAATGCGGGTAGTCCGTCGAGAACATCAGATTGTCGCCCAGGTCCATCATGTCCAGATACGCGCGAAACTTTACGGTGTCGGCGTCCTCGAGCGGCTGGGTGGTGAACCGGACGTGTTCGCGCACATACTCCGACGGGCGGCGGCGCACAGGCGGCAGGTCGCCGCGACGGGCCTGCCATATCCGGTCCATCCGCGACATCACCGGCATCGCCCAGGTGAAGCCACCTTCGATGAATACCACCCGCAGGTCCGGATGGCGATCGAACGCGCCGTCGAACACCAGGCTCATCAGGTGCGAGACGTACAACAGCGGCCAGGACGCGAAGAAGTCGTGCCAGTGCGCGGGGTTTCCCACCGGATACACCGGGATCAGCTCGAACGGCGTCTGCCCCATCAGATGCGTGGCCACCGGCAGTCCATGGCGCGCCGCCGCCCGGTAAAGGGGATCGAAATGCGGACTGCCGAACGGTATTCCGCGTGTCTGCGGGGTCATCAGCACCTGCACCAGATACGGATGACCGGCCCAGCGCTCGACCTCGCGGGCCGCCTGATCCGGTGTCTGGGCGCTGACGCTGATCGACCCGCGCCAGCGGCCGTGCCCGTTGTGCTTGTCCAGCCAGACGTCGGCCAGCCAGTCGTTGTAGGTCGACTTCAGCACATGTTCGGCCTGCGGCAATTGCGCATCACACATCGGCTCCAACGAGGCGATGCTGACGCCGGCTTCCACCAGCAACTGCTTGGCGGCGAAATCCGGGTCGCTGCCGGCGAACCCGCCACCCGGCGGGGCGGCGTCCAGCCGCAACGACATCGTCTTGTAGGAGTCCGGGGTGTCGTAGAAGTGCGGCACCGGAGTGACCGCATTTCCGGTCGGCCAGATCTTGTCCACCCATTCGGCCGGCGCGTAGGACTTGAGCACGTCGGTCGAGACCGGCAGTGGGTGGACGTCGGTGTCGACGACGGTGACCGCTATTTCTCGCTGTTGCGCGCCGGCGTCGGCGCGTTCGGTCGTGGTCATGGCACGCTGCTTTCCACTGTCAGCCCGTAAAGCTCACCGGCGTTGCGCCACAAGACTTTCTCGCGCTGTAGCGCGTCCAGACCGGCGACTGCCATGGCGGGCGGCGAGGTGGACCATTGCGGGTAGCTCGAGCCATACATCACCAGGTCGGCCTTGTCGGAGAAGTCCATCCAGCGCTGCATCTGCCCGGCATCGACGGGTCCGTCGAACGCCGACGAGCAGAACCGGACATGAGCGGGCAGGTATTCGCTCGGATAGCGCTCCACCCAGGGCGTCTGGTCACGCATCGACAGCCAGAAGGTGTCCAGCCGCCACATCAGCGGGGTGAGGATGTCGTATCCGCCGTCGGCGAACACGAAGGTGAGGCCGGGGTGCCGGGCGAAGACGCCCTCGACGATGAGCGTGGCCAGGTGCACGAAGTAGTTCAACGGCATGAAGGCCGCATAGCCGGGATAGGTGTGCGCGTGCCCGGCGAATGTCGGCGGATAGTCGACGCCGTTGCCGCCGTTGATGTGCACCGCCACCGGTAGGCCGTGGGCCGCGGCGGCCTCCCAGATGGGCTCGAACACCGGCTTGCCGTACGGCTCGCGCGACTGCATCGGGACCCCCACCTGAACCAGCTTGGGATGACCGGCGAGTCGTTCGATCTCGGCGACGGCGCCCTTGGGGTCCTCCGGATTGACCCGGATGGTTCCCCGGAATCGGTTGGTGGGATCGGGATCTAGCCACCGGTCGAGAAGCCAGTCGTTGATCGCGGCACAGATGCAGCTGTTGAGCAGGTAGTCGGCGATGTTACCCCGGGTCAGCGGGTTGAGGATGGCGTAGTCGACACCGGCGTCGCCGAAAAGATGCCGGCTGACGGTCTCGGGATCCGAGCCCGGGTAATGCTTTCCATACAGGTCCGGCCGGTAGTCACCGCCGGGAGCCTGGTACCACTGCTGTTCGACGTCGGGGATCGACCGCAGTTGATGGGCAGCGGGCAGATAACGCCGTATCTCCGCGTTGTGGCGGAAATGGGGCTGCACGTTGGTGTCAATGCAGGCGGCGGCGAACCGGCTCATGCGGTCAGGTACACCTTCCCGTCGGCGACGTCGACGCGATAGGTGCGCACGCGACGTCGTGGATCGGCGACGTTGCGACCGGTGATGACGTCGAATTCCCAATTGTGCCAAGGGCATCGCACGATCTGCCCGTCACGTACCCGGCGCAGCCGTCCGGGTTCGCCGGGGACCGACTCGTTGGTGCCGCCGATCAAGCCGAGGCATAATGGGGCGCCCTCGTGTGAACAGTAATTGGCGATGGCATACAGCGCACCGCCGACGTTGTAGACACCCACGCCGAACTTCCCGGCGTCGACCAGCCTCATCGTGCCCGGCGGCAGCTCGTCGATCGAGCACACGAGGCGCCGTTGCAGCACTGGTGTACCCCGCCTTCTGCCCGGTACGGCACCCACCACCACCACCTGGCTTCGTTGCTATCTATACTATAATAGCGACATTCCGTACCAGGAGGAGCGCTGATGACGCTGCGCACCAACTCCGACGGCCACGCCGTCACCCCCACGCTTGATACCACCGGCCAGACCAGCCCCTACCCGTTCTTCGAGTACATGCGCCGCACCGACCCGGTGTGGCACGGCGCCCTCATGGACCACGAACAGATGCCCGAAGAACTGCGGCCCAACGACGAATGGGTGTTGTTCGGCTACGACGGCGTGTTTCAAGCCTTTCGCGACGACCGCATCTTCACTTCGGCCAACTACGACAAGACCATTGGATTGGTCATGGGCCACACCATTTTGGCGATGGGCGGCAAAGAGCACCACGACCATCGCAGCCTGGTGGCCAAGGCTTTCCGGGCCACCGCGCTGGAACGCTGGGAACCGTCGGTCATCGGGCCGGTCTGCGACCAGCTGATCGACGAGATCAAGCATGACGGTCACGCCGATCTCGTGAAGGCGCTGACGTTCGAGTTTCCGACGCGGATCATTGCGACACTGCTGGGGCTGCCCCGGGAGGACCTCGACCTGTTCCGGCGGCTGTCACTCGACCTGATCTCGATCCCGACCGACATCATGGCCGGGTTGACCGCGGCGGCCGAGCTGCACGCGTACTTTCTCGACCAGGTCGAACAGCGGCGGCGCAAACTCACCAACGACATCATCGGTGACCTGGTCGCTGCCGAGATCGACGGCGAAAGGCTCACCGACGAGGCCATCATCGCGTTCTTGCGCCTGCTGCTGCCGGCCGGGCTGGAGACCACGTACCGGTCCTCGGGAAACCTGTTGTACCTGCTGCTGACTCATCCCGAGCAGTTGGCGATGGTCCGCCGGGACCTCTCGTTGATACCCACCGCCATCGAAGAGGGCCTACGCGTGGAAACCCCGTTGACCATGGTCATGCGGACCACCACCGAGGATGTCGAAATCGGCGGCAAGACAATTCCGGCCGATGCACAGATCGACCTGTGCATGGGTTCGGCCAACCGCGACGAAACCCGCTGGACCGACCCCGACACATTCGACATACGACGCCCGCGGCACGCACACATCGCCTTCGCGGGCGGCATCCACATGTGCCTGGGCATGCATCTGGCCCGGCTGGAGACGCGGGTGATGCTCAACAGCCTGCTCGACCGGATCACGGACCTGACTTTCGTCCCCGACGACGGCACCGGTGAGGAATCCAGGATCGTCGGGCTGACGTTCCGGTCGCCCAACAAGCTTCCGGTCACGTTCACCCCGGCCGCGTGAGGAGCCGGGCGGCGATCCCGCATGACGTCGTGGGCGTTGGTTCGTCGAAGAATTCGAGTTCGACCCACCCGCGCCGGCGAGGTCCTGGCCGAGATGGCTTGACGCCCGGCACTACCTCCCGACGACATCAACACCGCCTACATCGAATTGCGCAACGGTAAAATCATCGGCGGCATAATCGATTTCGGTGTCCGCTAAGCCTTCTTGGCGTTCTCCCGCTGGTCTCGGAGTTCTCTCAGTCGCTTGAGACGCATCAGCCGCTCGACTTGGCCGTAGGCGTCGATCGGGCTGTGCAGGGCCAGGCCCCCGTCGGCGTGCACCACCTGCCCGGTCACCCACGGCAGTTCCAGTACACCGACGATAGCCGCGGCCACATCACTGACCTCGCCGAGCCGGCCCAGGGCCGTCCGCCTGGACAACCCGTCCACCCAGCCGGGCCAGGCTTCCGGGTTGGGCAGCATCGGGGTTCGTGTGACACCTGGTCCGACGGCGTTGACCCGGATGTCATGGGTGCCCCACTCCACCGCGGCGACCTTCACCAGCATGTCCACCCCGGCCTTGGACACGCAGTAGGCGCCCATATCGCGGTCGGCGACGGTGCCGCTGATGCTGGAGACCGCAACGATCGAACCTCCCACTCCGGCATCGATCATGGCTTGCGCGGCGGCGCGGATGGTCAGCCAGGTGCCCGTGAGGTTGACCCCCAAGACACGTTCCCATTCCGCGGGTGTTTGTTTCAGCAACAGACCGGACGATCCGACGCCGGCGGAGGTGACCACCCGGGTGGGCACCCCGTGCTCGCGCACGGTTTGTGCCATCGCGGCCGCCACCGCGTCGGGGTCGCTGACATCGCAGATGACGTCGGCATCGGACAAATCCCATACGACGACGTCGTGGCCCGCGTCGTGCAGCCGTGCGACGACTTCAAGTCCGATCCCGGAGGAGCCGCCGGTCACCAGGGCGGTTGCAGCGCTCATGCCACGGGTCCGATCAGCTCGACCAGAACGCCGTCCGGCGCGGTGACGACCGCCATCGGGACGGTCTTGCCTGCCGGAGCCGGCATGCTGATCCGCCGCACCCCGTCGGCGAAACCCAGAGCCGCCAGCGCGGACAACGTCGCGTCGACGTCGCGCTGCAACGACAGCAGAAAGAAGCCGTGCCGCGGCGCGTGAGCCGCCGGTAGCGCCTCATCGGCACCGAACAGCTCCACCAGTTCGACGATCCCGCAACCGGGTGTCTGCGGATCACCCAGAAAAATCGAACGCAGTCGATCGGTCTTGGCGCCGAACAATTCTAGCCAATTACCGGTGAAAGTATGGTCGAACAATTCGGTCAACCCGAGACCGTCCCGCCAGAATCGCAGCGAACTTTCGACATTGGCGGTGCAGATCGCGGCGTGATGAACACCTAGCACGAAATTCAATGTTAGCTGGCGGCATTTCAGCCATTAAGGCGGGACGGCGCCCGGAGCTCATTCGCAACGCCGGAGCCGCGCCTAGGTGAGCTTGGCCATCGTGCTTTCCCACAGCTCGCCGGCCAGGAGCGGGTCGTACGCCGCGCGGTTGGCTTTGGCGATCTTGTGCCGGGAGTAGTACTCGCCTGACGTCCAATCGACGCCGGGCCGGCCGGACGCCAGCCAGACCAGCTGTTCGGCTCCCTGTTCGGGGGTGGCCGTGAATCGGGCCGATACCGGCACGTGGTGCTTCATGAAGGTCAGGACCCGCGATCCGGATGCATCGCCGAAGTTGGAGTTCACATAGCCGGGATGAAACGTGGCGGCAGACAGCCCGCTGCCATGGTAGCGACGATGTAATTCCTTGGTGAACAACACGATTGCCAATTTGGTCAGCGCATAGGCAACGCTGGGCCGATGTTGCGCGGTGTTCTCGAGGGTGCTAATGGTCACTCGGGGCAGCATTTTCTGCGACGAACTGGTCGTATTGATGACCGTCGCGCGAGAATCGAGCAGCACCGTCAGCACCTGCGTGGTGAGCAGAAACGGCGCCAGATAGTTGACCTGGTAGGTCTTTTCGTAACCGTCGGCCGTCAACTGAGTTGTTCGACTCATGCCACCGGCATTGTTGGCCAAGACGTCGATGCGTGAGTACTCCGAGCGGATCTTGTCCGCGAGGACCCGCACCTGGGACAGGTCGGCAAAGTCGGCCACGAAGTAATCCGCACCCAACTCCGCGGCCACTGCGGTGGTCTTGGCTTCTGAGCGCCCGACCACGACGACGTGCTCGCCATTGCGACTGAGCCGGCGCGCCGCCGCCGCCCCGATACCGTCGCTGGCGCCGGTGATGACAATCGTCTTGCGCGTCATATCGTTGCGTCCTCGTGCGTACTCCAACGAGAGTGTAGCGATACGGCGCCGAATGTCATTGACTTATGAGAGTTGTGCCGACGGGATCGTCCGCGGAGTACCGATCACGAAAGGCCGCGATGAGCGCTTTTTCTCGCCGCGAGTTCGGGCGCCTCAGCACGCATGTCGGCGTTGCCGGTGCGCTTGTCGCCTGTGGCGCGACTCCAATATCGCGCCGCGCCGATCCGACGACCACCGCGCGCCCGCAGACCCGCGGCAGGCCGATCCGGCCCACCCAGTCCGATGTCGATCGGATCATCGGCGACCACGCCCAGACGCTGCTTGACCACCTGCGAGCCAAAGCTCCGGGACGCGACTACGGCGTCGCGGTGGCTTTCGCGTATCCGAGCCGCGATTTCAAGCCGTTCTACATGTACGGAACAGTTGCCGAGAACAACCCGCCCACCGAAAGAACGATCTTCTCCATCGGATCGGTGACCAAGACCTTCACCGCCGCACTGTTCGCCACCGGGGTAGCGATGCGGCCGGACTGCTTCGATTGGGATGCCGGGCTGAAGCGCTACCTGAGCCCCTATCTCGGCGACACCGAAGATCTGAGTAAGACCATGAAACTGGTCACCCCGAGGATGCTCGCCCAGCACACGTCGGGTCTGGCGCACGATTCCACCGGCCCAGCCGACGGCGACGGCCTGTTCCTCACCAACCCGTCGGCGCCGCCGCCAAGTCTGCTCAACGCGTGGCGGACCCACCGCGGACCACAACCGGCAAGCTGCTGGCAATACTCCAACCTCGGCTTTGTCACGCTGGGCTTCGCCGCCGTGTCGGCCTACCGGTGTGCGGGCATGGGTGGGTCGTATGCGGGTGTGCTGCTCGATCAGATCACCGGGCCACTAGCGATGCCCGACACCGGTGCGACGGTGGCTGACGGCGCACCGCTGGTGCGCGCCTACCCCAATGGCCGGGAGGTATCACCCGCCGCCCCTTCGGATCTGAAGTCCTCGGCGGCCGATATGCACACCTGGCTGCTGGCGCATCTGGGCTCCGTCAACGGACCCGAGCACCTGATGCAGGCACTGGCCACCACGATCCGGCCCGAGCCGTTATCGGTCGAGGTGTGCGGCAAGCACACCCGGGGACCCGCACAGATGGGCCTGGCCTGGCAGGTCGAAACCGGTCCGCCCCAGATCATCTGGAAAGACGGCCTGACCTCTGCGGGCGGCTGCTCCTGCTGGATCGGAATCACGCCCGCCGGCCCCGCGAACGAGCCGATGGGAATTGCCATCCTGGTCAACGGCTACTGGAACAAGGACAAGCCGGCCGTCTTGGCCGACAATCACGGCCCGGCGATCATCAAAGAAATCTCGGCGGCCGGGTAACCGAACCTCGGTGGCTTGACCGGTCACCGCCCCGGCTCCGTGCCGGGCCATGGCCATTACAGGCCGAGTCGGGTGAAGCCCGCTTTGCCGACCCATTTTCAGCGACACCCTCAGGGGTGCAACGAGTTTGCCGCGTGTCGCCGAGCAACATGAAATATCCGGGAATGCCCAACCCTGGGTTACCCATGTGACTCATGTGACCAGTCGGCGCCGTGCCACGGGTTACACCACCATGTATCGGATTGGTAGGTGTTTGAGGCCACCGACGAACGTGGTGGCGACGAGCTGTGGATCACCGCAGAGCTCAATGCATTTCAGCCTGGGAAGCAACTCGGAGAAGAAACTGGCCGCCTCCATCCGGGCCAGTGCGGCGCCCATGCAGAAGTGCACGCCGTAACCGAAGGCGAGATGCTTGTTGGGCTCACGTCCCACGTCGAAGCGGAACGGCTCCTCGAAAACGTCTTCGTCGCGGTTGGCCGAGGCATAGGAAAGTAACACGGATTCGCCCGCCGCGATGGGTGTTCCGCGTACCACGGTGTCTTCGGCGGCGGTGCGCATGAAGTGCTTGACCGGGGTGACCCAACGGATCATCTCCTCGATGGCCAGCGGCAGCAGACCGGCATCGTCGCGCAACCGCTGCAGTTGGTCCGGGTTTTCGATGAGGGCATGCAGGCCGCCGGAGATGGTCGCGCTGGTGGTGTCGTGCCCGGCGGTCGCCACGATCAGGTAGTAGGACACCGTTTCGATATCCGACAGCGGCTGGCCGTCGATGCGAGCGTTGGCGATGGCCGACGCGAGGTCCTCGGTCGGATGCTTGCGGCGCGCCGCGGTCACCGCGTTGAAATACTCGAACATGTCCAGCAGTGCGGGCAACTGGTCCTCGTTCGATGCGCCACGCCGGTATTCGCTGTCGTCGCTGCCGAACAACTCCTGGGTCAGCGTGAGCATGCGGCCGAAGTCGGCCTCCGGCAGTCCAAGCAGCGACATGATCACATACAGCGGATAGTTGACCGCGACCTGCTGCGCGAAATCGCATTCGGGAGCCTCCGCCATCATCGTGTCGACATAGACCTTGGCCAACTGGCCGATGCGAACCTTCATCGCGCGCATGGCTTTTGGCCGGAACCAGTCCGCGCCGATCGCGCGGACCACCCGGTGCTGCGGGTCGTCGAGGTGGATCAGCGTGCGGACACCCGCGGCTGCCTGCAGTTCGTCGCCCGCTACCGTCGCCAAGACGGGGCGCGGCCAGTTGGTGAACAGCGTGTTGTCGCGCTCGATGTCCATGATGTCGGCATGTTTGGTGATCGCCCAGAACGGCCGGTAGTCCGGCACCTCGACCCACGACACCGGCGCGTTGGCACGCAAGTGAGTCAGCGCGGTGTGCAACCGCGGTTCATCGGTGTAGGCCAGCGGGTCTGCCAATAGTTTGGCGGCCTCGTCCATGGTCCGCACCGTCACTGCCAAAAGTCCTTTAATGCGGCTCGAATACAGTCCTGCGAGGCGGCGAAGAAGATCGGCAGCACCCGGTCGACCACGCCTTCGCACCGATCGCGCAGCGCGGCGGCGATTCCGCCGACAGGCCCGACAACCGCGAAGGCACTCAGCATCTCGTCATCGATCAGAGATCCCATGGTGTCCCACTCACCGTGCCGGGAAAGGCGGTGCAGTTCGGTGTGCAGCTCTCCCCAGCCGTGCACGTCGAGAACCTTGCGGTAGGCGGGCGTGGACCCGTAGAAGGCGATTCGCTTGCGCAGGGCCACGACGGCCGTCTCCAGCTGCGCGTCGTTCTCGCCCGTCGCGATCATCACTTCGGCGGACACCTCGAAGTCGCCGCGGTCCCGGCCGGAGCGCCGCAGACCGCGAAGCAGCCCCGGCAAGGTCACCTCATCGAGGTAGCGCCGGGAGACCATCGGGTGTCCGAGGTGGCCGTCGGCGACCTCGCCGCACATCTCGGTCATTGCGTCGCCCACTGCGGCGAGGAAGATTTTCGGCGCCGGATACGGCTGGGGCTCCGGCGTGAACATGGGGGTCATGATCTTGTGGGTGTAGAACTCGCCCTCGAAACGGAGCTTGCCGCCGGCGCGCCAGGCGGACCAGATCGCGTGCAGCGCGGCAACGAATTCACGCATCCGGTGTGCCGGGTGGCTCCAGGGCATGCTGAATCGCTTCTCGATGTGGGTTTGGATTTGGGTGCCCAGCCCGAGGATGAACCGTCCCTGGGAATAGCTCTGCAGATCCCAGCCCAGGTTGGCCACGGTCATCGGATTGCGCGCGAAGGCCACCGCGATGTTGGTGCCGAGTTCGATTCGCGACGTGTGTTCGGCGGCCAGCACCAGCGGAAGAAACGGATCGTGACTGGTCTCGGCTGTCCAGCCACCGTCATATCCGTTCCGCTCCAAGGCTTCGGCTGCCTCGACGACCCGGGCGAGCTGGTTGGGAATGCCCCCGTCAACCTTGAGGCGGGGCGCGCTACCCATACGAGCGACTTTACAGTAAGCAATCCAGTATGTAGGACAGACGCATGACCAAAGCCGAGGATTGGCAGCAGACGCTCGAGGACCTCGACCGTCGCCGCCGGCAGGCACGGGCGATGGGCGGGCCGGAGCGGCTCGACAAACATCGTGGCATGGGCAAACTCGACGCGCGCGCCCGCGTCGAACGACTCCTCGACCCGGGCACCTTCCGCGAGCTCGGCACCATCGTCGGCGGCGAGGTCGCGGCCGACGCGATCGTCACCGGCTGCGGGCGGATCAATGGCGTCCCCGTGATGGTGGGCGCCGAGGACTTCACGACGCTGGCCGGAACCATCGCGCCGGGCAGCAATTCCAAGCGCTACCGCATCGCCGAGCTGGCGTTGCGCGACAAGATACCGCTGGTGATGCTGCTCGAAGGCGCCGGGTTTCGCCCCACCGGTGCCCATTACGGACGCAGCCCGACCGATCTGCTCGCCCAGGCACGGTGCTCGGGCCGGGTTCCGACGGTGGCCGCGGTGCTCGGCGCCTCGGCCGGACACGGCGCCCTGGTCGCCCCGATCTGTGATTTCACCGTCATGAGCCGCCAGGGCGCGATCTTCACCGCCGGCCCGCCGGTGGTCAAAGAGTCCACGGGCGAAGACATTTCGAAAGAAGCGTTGGGCGGTCCGGACGTCGCGTTGGCCAGCGGCGTCATCCACAATGTCGCCGACGACGACGCGGCCACGCTGGATACCATTCGCCACTACCTGTCCTATTTCCCGTCCAGCGCGTGGTCGTATCCCCCGTCGCTGCCGGCCTCGGAGGCGACACCCGGGCCGAGGTCCACGCCGGAGTTGCTGGACATCGTGTCGCGGGACAACCGCCGCGTCTACGACATGCGCTTGGTGCTCGATGTCGTCTTCGACTCGCCCGACTGGTTGGAAGTACAACCACATTTCGGCAGGGCGATCATCTGCGCCCTCGCCCACCTCGGGGGGCATCCGGTCGCCGTCGTCGCCAACCAGCCGCGGGTACTGGCCGGGTCCATCGACGCAGACGCCGCCGACAAGGCCGCACACTTCATCATGGTGGCCGACTCCTTCCATCTGCCAATCGTTTTCCTGGCCGACAACCCGGGCATGCTTCCGGGCAGCCGGTCCGAACGTGACGGTGTATTGCGCAGCGGGGCAAGGATGTTCGCCGCGCAGACCGCGGCCACCACGCTGAAGCTGCACGTGACACTGCGTAAGGCCTACGGCTTCGGCTCCATGGTGATGGGACTGATCAGTTTCGACGGCCAGGTGGCGACCTTCGCCTATCCGGGCGCTACGATGGGCGCCATGGGTGCCGCGGCGCTCAGTCGCGCCTCACACGCCGACCAGGAGTTGTCCGCCAAGCTGCGAAACGCGGAGCTGCAGGCGTCGTTTCGGTCGGCCGAGCATATGGGCTTCGACGAACTCATTGACCCCCGCGAAACCCGTGACGCGTTGCTGGCCGCGCTGCAGCGCGGCATCCACACCCGGCAAGCCGCCGCGGAACCGGTGACGCGCACCCTCATCATGCCGTGACGTCGTCTCGCTGAACGTGAACCTACTGTGACGATACGATGCCACCGCAGCCTGTTCACGCTCGGCGCGAGGAAACCGTGGTAGCGGGCAGCGCGTGGTTCTGCTTGCCGAGGCCAAGGACGTGCTCGGCAATCATGTTGCGGAACACTTCCAATGTGCCGCCGTAGATTCCGACCAACGGCGCGAAGCGGTAGACGTATTCGGCGCCGCCGTCATCGGCCGCGCCGTCAGCCCCGAACGGTAACGCAGCGGCGGTCCCCAGAATGTCCATCAGGTCAGGAGAGATGTCACGCATCGCTTGCGCGATGGCCACCCGACCGAAGATGCCCGGCGCCGATAGCGCTGCCTCAACCCTCGCGACAGCGCAGCCCAATCGATACGCCACCGACCCATCGTCAAGCACGCGGCGCCCGCCGGGACCGGGCTTGGTCACCCGCGCCGCGACCCGGTCGACCGCTTCGGCCATGACGCCGGCCTGGTGCATCATGATCGAGGTGTCCTGCAACCCGTCGGGTGCCGGTGCGACCGCGCCGTGCTCGACGTTGAGTGGCTCCCGCAGGACCGTCCAGCCCCCGTTCACCTCGCCCAGCCGATACTTGTCATCGACGCGCACGTCACTGTAGTAGACGATGTTCGTCCGGTCGCCGTCCACCGTGCGGATGCCCCGGATCTCGATGCCCGGCGAGTCCAGCGGCACCAGAAACATGGTGAGGCTCTTGTGCTTTCGGGCGTGCGGGTCGGTGTTGGTGATCAGAAAGACGTATTGGCAGTTGTGCGCGCCGGTGGTGAACATCTTCGAACCGTTGATCACCCAGCTGTCGCCGTCACGCACCGCGCGGGTCTTGCAGGTGGCGACGTCGGATCCGCCTTCGGGCTCGGTGTAGCCCAAGCACATCCGGACATGGCCGCTGAAGACACCGGGCAATACCTCCGCGACGAGCTCGGGCGAGCCGAACTTCGTTATCGACCTCGCCACCATGGCGGTGGTTCCCCACGTCACCCACGGCACCCGTGCCCGCCGCTTCTCGAGCTCCCAGATCCGCCGCCGCACTCGACTGAATCCGCCTTCGGATTCCGTCTTCCACTCCGCTGCCAAATACCCTGCGGCGCCGAACTTCAGGTGCAGACCCTCATGGAAGTTGTCGCCGGTCTCACGGTCGTGACGGCGGACCTCATCGGTCACGTGCTCGGCCAGGAACCTGCGCGCCTCGTCGCGGAATGCCTTGTCCTCGTCGGAAAGTTCAACCAGGGAAAAGTCCATGTTGGGCTCCTGTTCCTAGACGCACGCGGCCCGGGACGCGGTTTCGCGGGCGGCCACGATCCCGGCGATTCGCCTGGCGCAGGCGCCCGGATCACCGCCGGCCAGTGGCCATCCGCGGGCCCGCACCAGATAGGCGGTGGCGGCGGCCTCAGCCGAAACCCCCAGGCCTCCCTGGATGTGGACGGCCATGGTGGCGGCCTTGGCGGCTTCCTCGGCCATGAACAGAAAGGCTGCCGGTGCGAGTTCCGGTCGTTCGCCGGGTTCAGTGTCCAGGAACCAGGCGGCGCGCCGAACCAGGTTGCGTCCGCTGTGCACGGTGACGGCCATGTTCGCCAGCGGGTGCGAAATGCCTTGCAGCGTAGCGATGGGCACGCCCAGCGTGTAACGGGTCTTGGCGAACTCCGCCGCAATCGTCATCGTCTCCTCGACCAGGCCAACCAGCGCCGCGGCCATCAGCAGTCGCCATTCATCCAACGCCCGTTGATAATTCGCCAGCGCCTCAGGGCCGCGAGCCAACACCGTCCGAGAGTCGACGGAGGCCGGATCAACCCAGGCCATCGGCAGCCGGCCGATGTTGTCCACCTTTTCCGGTTGCGTGCCGAATATCAGGCTCAGGATATGGTCGCGGTCAGCGACGACGACGCGGCCGGCAATCGACCCGGCGGGAATCAGCCGCCGGCCCGGTCCACCATCGATCCGCGGGTCGAGCGCCGCGATCTGTTCTCCGTTGGCCAGGGCAGCGGTTTCGGCATCCAGCATCCCGAGGCGTGCCAGGAGCCGCGTCGCGCAGACATGGTCGATCCACGGGACCGGCGCCAGCCAGCGGCCGATCTCCTCGGCCACCAGGCTGAGGTCGACCAGCGTCGCGCCGTCGCCGCCGGCGGACTCGGGCAGCGCCATCGTCGTGGCGCCCATCCCGCACAACCGCTCCCACAGGCCCTTGTCGAAGCCGGATGACTCTGCGGCACGGACCGTTTCGATCGAGCAGTGGATCTTGAAGAACTGTTTGTACGCGGACTGCAACGCGATATGGTCCTCGGACAGGCTGTAGTCCAGCCTGCGCAGTTCGAAACGGTCCATCATCAGCGCTCCTCACCGAAGAAAAATTCTTGGGCGTTGTTGTAGAGGTAGTTCTGCAGGACGTCAGACGGCAGGTCCAGTGCCCGCGCCTCGGGTATGACCCTGCGCATCGGCAATACCGGCCAATCCGAGGCGAAGATCACCTTGTTCTTGCCCCGGGTCCGCATGTAATGCAGCAGAGATTCCGGCAGCCGCTTGGGCGACCATGCCGAGGTCATCAGCCGCAGGTTGGCGTACTTGAGCAGTAGCCGGATCGCCACGTCCCACCATGGATCGGCGCCGTGGATCATGCACAGCCGCAGCTCCGGAAACCGCACGCACACCCGGTCGAGATGCATCGGATGCTGTACTTCTCCGGGGATCGGCGGCCCGGGTATGCCGGTGTTGACGCCCAGCGGAAGGTCGAGTTCGGCGCACTTGGCGTAGAGCGGATAGTAGACGGCGTCGCTGGGCGGGTATTGCCCGTCTCCCCAAAAGCTGGGCCCGACAACGGCATACGCTACGGGAAGGTCGCTGGCAATGGCGTTCAGTTCACGCAACGGCTTGACCGGACGCAGCAGGTTGACGCCACCCATGGCCAGCGCGAACCGGTCCGGCTTGGCTTCGACGAATGCGCGCGCGGTGCGGGACGGGTTGGCCAGCGAATCCATCAGGATCGCTTTGCGCACCCCTTGTTCGTCCATCTCGGCGAGCAGCGCGGACAGCTCGACCGGTTCGAACATCGACTCGGGGCTCTTGAAGTAGTCGTCGCGCACCTTGAGCATCCAGGTCGGCTGGGATGCGGCCTCACCGAAGTGGACGTTCACCAGGCAATCAATCGCTGTCTGGGTCATGGCGCCGGGACCTGCCGCGTCACTTGCTCTCTGGCCCACCGATAGTTCGGCTTGCCGTTGCCGAGACGCCGGATGTGCTCGACGAAGACGAACGCCTTGGGGGCCTTGAAATGCGCCAGCCGCGAGGTGCAGAAGGCATATAGCGCCGGTTCACCGACGGGGGCATCGGTGCCCAGCACGACGAGCGCGACCACTTCCTGCCCCCAGCGCTCGCTGGGCCGTCCCAGCACCACGGCATCGGCAACGCCGGGATGTGTGCGCAGTACGTCCTCGACCTCTTCGACGAACACCTTCTCGCCACCGGTGTTCACCACCAGGGAATCGCGGCCGAATAACCGGATGGTTCCGTCCTTCTCGAGGCAGGCCCGGTCGCCCGGTATCACCACACGCTGGCCGGCGATCTCGGGAAAAGTGCGTTGGGTGGCTTCGGCGTCGTCGAAGTATCCCAGTGGAATCCGGCCGATTCTGGCCGCCCAACCGATCTCGGGCTCACCGGGCCGCAGGAATCGGGTGCGGTCCGCGGAGACGACGGTTGCACCGACTCTGGGTTCGAAGGTTTCGCTGGCGGTTCCGTCGCGGCTGTACCCGAATGCCATGTTGCCGGTCTCCGACGAGCCGTAGCCCTCGATGATGGTGGCCTGCGGCAGCAACTCCATCAGCGCCCGTTTGTATTTCGCGTTGGTGGCCGCCCCGCCGGTGCCGATCGAGTGCACCGACGACAGGTCGTAGGTGCGGTTCCGCAGTTCGGCGACCAGCGGTGCGGCGTATGCGTCGCCGACCATGGTGATCATGCCCACTTGTTCCCGTTCGGCGGTCGCCCAGACCGACCGCGCGTCGAGCCTGTTGCGGTCGTCGTACATGACGACGGTGAGGCCGTGCAGGAGCGCGGCGAACGCCGTCCACATCCCGGCCGCATGCATGAGCGGTGAAACGGCGAACCATGGCGGTCCGCCCGCGCGCACCAGCTGATAGATCTCTTCGACGCCTGCGTGGTCGGCGCCGAGCATCGACGTCACGTAGATATCGCTTTGGCGCCACAGCACTCCCTTGGGGCGTCCCGTCGTTCCGCCGGTGCACATCATGATCAGATCGTCCGGCGAATCCGCGACAGTGCGGTCAGCGCCGCAGGGTGCCAGCGCGTCGTCCAGCGAAACCGCGCCCGGCAGTTCGGCAGCGCCGCTCGCGTCGTCGATGGATATCAATAGTTCGGTTTCGTGGGACGGCAGCACTTCGGCGCATCGGGCACCAAGCGAGCGATGGTAGATGACGCCCCGCGGCTTGACATAGTCAAGCAGCTCAGCGATTTCACGCGGTGAGTAGTGGTGGTTCACATTGACCGGCACCACGCGCGCCTTGAGGCAGCCGATCACCATGTCGGGATACAGGTCGTTGTACATGATCAGGGCAATCCGGTCCTGATCGCATTCCCACCGCTGCAGCACCTTGTGCGAGTGATGAATTCCGAAACCATTGCCGTGCAGGTAGTTTGCCAACCGGTTCGTTCGCGCGGCCGACTCGGCGAAGGTGCTGCGGCGCGGACCGCACACCGTCATCTGGTGATCCGGAATGACGTCCGCGATGGCATCCAGCACGGCGCCGATAGTCCATTGGGGCACGGTCTTACCTAGGCCGCCGAGGACACCGTGATGCCGAGGAAGGACAAGGCGTTGTCGCGCATGATCTTTCGGGCGTCGGATTCACTGAACGCGGCAAGTTCCCCGGTGAACGACAGGGGTGACTCCAGACCTTCGCCGTGGGGCCAGTCCGAGCCGAACAGAACGCGATCGACGCCGATCTTGTCGGCCAGCAACACGAGATCTTCCTCGTAGTACGGTGACACCCACACGTGCTCGCGCAACGTATCGACGGGATCGTTGGGGAACGCGCGCGGATGCTGGTTAGCCAACTTCTTGAGCCGCTTGGCGAGCCGATGCACCCATTCCGAACCGTTCTCGATGCTGGCCACCCGGAGTGCGGGATGACGATCGAAAACACCGTGGACGACCAGCGAAGCCATGGTGTCATGGATGGCACGATCATCGACGAGTATCTTGTCCAGCGGGTCGGGCGGGGCCGAGAATGGCTCGAAGGTTTCCTTTCCGCCCCACATCGCAGCGATTTTCAGGTAGCCGCTGTCGCCCAGGTGGAAGGCCACCGGCACGCCGGCTTCGGCCAGCCGCGCCCACGCCGGGTCGTGCGAGCGGTGGCCCAGCGAGCGGTTCTTCGGAATACCTGGAACCGGGGCCGGACGCACATGCACCAGTCGTGCACCGCGTGCGAGCACGAAATCGATTTCTCTGACCGCTTCTTCGGGGTCGGCCAACGAGATCATGGGCGCGGCAAGGATGCGGTGGTCCTGGCGGTCAAAACCCCAATCCTCGTCAAGCCAAAGGTTGAAGGCATGCAGGGATGCCATCGTCGCCTCGATGTCGCCCCTGAGCGCCTCCTCGACGCCGCAGCCGAAGGTCGGGAACACGAGAATCGTTTCAATACCCTGGCTTTCGAGCACGGCAACGCGTGCGTCCCGGTGCTGGTACTCCGGCCGCAATTCCAGCTTCTCGACCTTCATCAGCGACGCAGGGTCCACGCCCTCGGGAATCTCGCCGCGGAACAGCACGTCCAGGCAACCCGGCACGATGATCGGGTCGAAGGTCGGATTGGGGATGAATCGGTTGACGCGATCGCCGATGATCGCCTGGGTATGCCTGCCGTCGCTGAACATCTGCACACCACGCCGACGGAACCGCTTGTCCAGATGGCGGGTGAACGCATCCAGCGGTTCGTAGTAGTGGTTGTCGACGTCGATCGCCCGGTACTTCAAGTGCCCCATCATCGTCCTTATTCCGATGTGAGCGAAGGAAACCGCGGTTGCCGCTTCTGCAGGAAACTCACGATTCCTTCGACAACGTCTGGCCTCGGCATCGCCTCGCGCAGCAGAACTTCGGCGCGGGCGGTGGCTTCGACGACATCGCCAGTGGCGTCACCGTAGACCTGGCGCTTGATCACCGCCATCGACGCCGGCGAGCAGTTGCGGGCGATGTCCTCCGCATAGTCGAGAGTGCGCTTCATCAAGTCATCGCGCGCGACGACTTCCTTGACCAAACCCAACTCTGCGGCCTCCTGGGCCAAAAACGTTCGGCCGCTCAACAACAGGTCCAGTGCGACCGCCCAGCTTGTCAAGCGCGGAAGTATCCAGGAGATGCCGAACTCGGCGATCAGCCCGCGCCGGGCGAACACGGCGGCGAACTTCGCCCCGGCGGCGGCAAATCGAACGTCGCACATCAGCGCCTGCGTCAGACCGATGCCCGCGCAGGGACCGTTGATCGCGGCGATCACCGGCTTGCGCAGCGTCGTCACGAAATGCGGCGGGCGTTCACCGACCAAATCGGCCAGATCGGTCTGACGTGCCGTCGCCATGGTGGCGCCGTATCCCGCCGCCGAATCCGGCGAGCCCAGATAAGCGCCGGCACAGAAGCCCCGGCCCCGGCCGGTCAGCACGATCACCCGGATCGCCGGATCCTGTTCGGCGCGGTCGAGCGCCGCATAGAGCCCGGCGGCAATGTCGGGACCCCACGCGTTGAGACGATCGGGGCGGTTGAAGGTGAGGATCGCTACCCCGCCCGGGGTTGCGTCGTAGAGCACCGCGTCGTCAGCATCGTTGCTCATCGGTGCCTCCTCGACCCCACCGCGGCGCAGCGGTTAGGCATCGACGAGCCCCAGCCGACGGTAGGCAGCCGCGATTTGGGTCTTCGCCTCGGGCGGCAACTCGGCCTGGGGCGGCCGGGAATGCGGATAGGACCCGATCGGCAACCCCAGCACCGACGCCGCGTACTTAAAAGCACCGCCCCAGTGGGTGAAGTAGCCAGGTCTGCCCGGATAGCAGGTCCACCACGAACCGAGGTCCACGTCGAACTGGTCCAGACCCGAATCACGTCCATAGTCCATCGCCTCGATAAGCTTGTCCCCCAACACCAAATCCCAGTATTCGGACAGCAGCGGCCGCTGCGGCGTCTCCATCAGATAGCCGGCCGTGCCCAGCTGTGCCGGACAGACGATCCCGGCGCGCAGCCATCCGGCGCGGTAGATCGTCTTGTCGCATTCCCAGAGCACCAGTCCGGGGGCGAGTTCGTGGAGCAGCCGACTGGCCTGCGGGCGGAAAGCACCTTCCTTGGTAGCACATACCGCGGGCACTTCGTGGTAGATGCGCGCACTCTCGGCCGGCGTCAACACATAGCCTGAAGACGGCGAATTGAACATGCCCATCGCGATGTCGGTATGTGCAGCAACGTATTTGAAGAATCTCAACACGCCTTCGCCGCCGTGAGTTTCCATCATCGGAGTCTGGATATAGGCGATGTCGGCGCCCGCCGCCTGGGCGTGCAGCGTCAATTCCAGGCAGTCCTTGGCCGCCATCGCCGATGTGCAGGCCTGTATGACGACGTCAGGATTGCAGCCACGCCCTTCTTCGATCGCGACCTCGAGCAAGCGCTTCCGCTCCTCGATGGTCAGCGACCAGAATTCCCCGATTCCGCTGGTGCACCACAACATCGGATGCCCGAGATCACCGACGCAATAACGCACCAAAGTCCGATAGGCATCCCAGTCGATGTCGTCCCCGTCGCTCCCGCAGAACGGCGTATACAGCGAGTCGCCGATCCCCCGCAACGCGCCCCGTGCCCAGGCGCGCGCCTCACCGGCCGTTGCCACTCTGCCTCAGCCCGGTCATGCTCGCCCCGCCCAGCCGCTTATACCAAAAAGCCTACGATAGGTATTACAGTAGCAGACGTAAAGGCGCCCGAAGCAGTGCCGGTCGGGCTGAGCGGCGGGACCACCAGGACCGCGTGCGCAACACAGATCTTCGACGGAGGTAGCCGCGTAGTGGCAAAGCAGGCAACCGCCGACAAACGTCAGCGGCGCGAGCGCGGGTCCATCAATCCAGACGACATCATCACCGGCGCATTCGAACTGGCAGAACAGGTGTCCATCGACAACCTGAGCATGCCGCTGCTCGGCAAACATCTTGGAGTAGGCGTCACCAGCATCTACTGGTACTTCCGGAAGAAGGACGATCTGCTCAACGCGATGACCGACCGCGCCTTGAGCAAGTACGTCTTTGCCACCCCGTACGTGGAGGCCGACGACTGGCGTGAGACCTTACGCAATCATGCCCGCCTGATGCGGAAGACCTTCATGGGCAACCCGATACTGTGCGATCTGATCCTTATCCGGTCAGCGCTCAGTCCCAGGGCCGCCAGGCTTGGCGCCCAGGAGATGGAGCGGGCCATCGCGAATCTGGTGCAAGCAGGTCTGTCCCCCGAGGACGCGTTCGACACCTACGCCGCGGTCTCGCTTCATGTCCGCGGGTCGGTCGTGCTGCATCGGCTCAACGAGAAACACCAGTCCGCCGACAGCGGGCCACGCGCCCTCGAAGACGCCATGGAGATCGACCCGCAAACCACACCGTTGATCGCCCGGGTCACCGGGAAGGGACACCGCATCGCGACCCCTGATGAGGCCAACTTCGAATACGGCCTCAACTGCATCCTTGACCACGCCGGCCGGTTGATCGAGGAACGGGCGAAAGCAGCCAAACCGGCGTCACCGCAACGCAAAACGACCAAGTCGTCCGCTCCGCGAAAACGGACCGGGACCGGCCCATCCACGGGTCGAGTCTAGGAGACCCGCATCCAAAGTTTGCAGTTTCTCGTCTCGAAAGCCGCGACCGTTGCCGGGATCGTCACATACATCGGACCCATCGAGGTATTCGAGTTCACAATGTCCGCAGCGCCGGCCGCGGGTGTGCTGTGCATCAACCACGAGCAGGTCGAGAGCTCGGACACCCGACCGAACAACAGGATAAGGGGATTCGATGGTCCCTCGGTGCGGTAAGTACCTGGTGCGATGTCAGTCCCCACCAGAAAGACTCCATCGCCGGCGATCTGGTCGCCCGGTTCGGCACGGGCCGGTGACGCGAGCGATACCGCGGCCACGCAGGCAACCAGCGCGGCCGACGCTCGAGTTGCACCCGGCATTTCGTCCTCGTCCGATCTGGGCTCGATCTGGCTCGGCCTAGCGGCAGCCTATACCCATGCCCGCGCCGGGTAGCGCCGAATGGCTCGGCCTAACCGCCGTAGCTTCAGCCTAGCCGCGATGCGCCGAGGGCTCCGCTTTCTGCCACCACCCCACGCGCAATCAGATGGTCGATCAACGGGATTGCACTGGCGGCAAGATGGTCGGCCATGGCAGCGCGGGCCAGCTTGTCGTCGCGCTTCGCCAGTGCGGACAGTATCCGCCGATGGTGCCTGATTGCCCGGGCCGGCCAATGCTCGATGCTGGGAAACACCGATTCGGGTGCGTAACGGGTGATCTGAGACATCAATTGGGCCAGCTTCGGCGAGTCGGCCGCAATATTGATGGCTCGGTGAAACTCGTGGTTGAGCTGGACCGTCCGCTCGTCGTCGTGGGCGGCGTAAGCCTCCTCGAGCTGCGCCTGGATCTGCCTGAGGTCACGCAACTGCTGGTCGCTGATGCTGATCGCGGCCCTCGCCGCCAGCTCGCCGCCCACGTGCGCCTGCACGTCGGCGACGTCGGCGAGGTCGCGTTTGGTCACCGGCAACACCACAAACCCTCGCCGCGGCTGCTGGGCGACCAATCCTTCGGCGCGCAAGGCGAACAACGCCTCACGCACCGGCGTCACGCTGATTCCCAATTCCGCGGCCAGCTGATCAAGGCGAATGTAGTTGCCCGCGGCGTAGCTGCCTTCGTAAATCCTCTTGCGGACAAAATTCGCCACATCGTCGGAAAGCTGGGGCCGCGCAGCGAAATCCGGGACAGTCATCGCTTCACATCCGATACTCGTCGAGCAGGCGCTTACTGATGATGGACTTCTGTATTTCGCTGGTTCCCTCGCCGATCAGCAGGAACGGCGCATCGCGCATCAGCCGCTCGACCTCGTAGGCCGTCGAGTATCCGTAACCGCCGTGGATGCGGAAGCTTTGCTGGGTGACTTCCGAGCAATATTCGCTGGCAAGGTATTTCGCCATTCCGGCGGCGACGTCGTTGCGCTCGCCCGAGTCTTTCAGCCGCGCCGCGTTGACCATCATCAGGTGTGCCGCTTCGACCTTGGTCGCCATCTCGGCCAGCTGGAAAGCGATGGCCTGGTGCTCGGCGATCGGCTTGCCGAATGTTTGGCGTTGCTGCGCGTACCGCACCGCCAGCTCGAAGGCTCGAATGGCGACACCACAGGCTCGCGCCGCAACGTTCACCCGGCCGACTTCGATGCCGTCCATCATCTGGAAGAAGCCCTGACCCGGGATGCCGCCAAGGATGTCGTCGGCGGGCGCCCGATAACCGTCGAAGATGAGTTCGGTGGTATCGATGCCCTTGTAGCCCAGTTTGTCGATCTTCCCGGGGATCACCAAGCCGGGAGCCACTTCGCCGAAGCCCGTTGGCTTTTCGATGAGAAATGCGGTCAGGTTGCGGTGCGGCTTGGCTGCGCCTTCGTCGGTGCGCACCAGCACCGCCACGAGCGTCGAGCTGGCGCCGTTGGTCAGCCACATCTTCTGGCCATCGATGACGTAGTCGCCACCGGCATCGAGGCGGGCCCGGGTGCGGATCGCGGCGACGTCGGAGCCCAGTTCCGGCTCGGACATCGAGAACGCGCCGCGGACCTCACCGGTGGCCATCCGCGGCAGGAAGCGCTGCTGCTGCTCGTCGGTCCCGTGCTGACGCAGCATATAGGCCACGATGAAGTGGGTGTTGAGCACACCGGACACACTCATCCAGCCGCGCGCCAGCTCCTCGACACACAACGCGTAAGTCAGCAACGACTCATCCAGTCCGCCGTATTCTTCGGAGATCATCAGGCCGAACAAGCCCATGCCACGCATCTGGTCGACGATTGCCTGCGGATAGGTGTCGGCACGCTCCAGCTCCGGCGCGTTGGGAATGATCTCTTTGTCGACGAATTTCCTTACGGTAGCGACGATTTCGGCTTGCAACTCGGTCAGCCCGAGGGTCTGGGCAAGTTTAGTCATGCGCTGGAGTTCCTATCGTCTTGGCGCTCGACAATCGCGCGATATCGGCGGTCGTCAGTCCGAGGCGCTCGGTCAATACCTCAGCGGTGTCCTGTCCGAGTCCCGCTGCGGGTGCGCTGGCAGGGTGTGCGCCATCGAACGCCGTCGGCATGCCGGGGGCCAGGTAAGCACCGACTTCGGGCTGATACAGTAGGGAAAACAGCGGGTTGGCAGTCACTTTCGGACTCTTAGCCACCTGCGCGAAGCTGCGGTAGCGTTCGAAGAGCACGGTGGTTCCCGACAGTGCCGCACTGATCTCGTCACCGGTATGGTCGCCGAACCAGGTCGCGAAAAGGCCCGTAAGGACATCGCGGTAGCGGTACCGGTCGCCTTCAGCGGAGAAATCCACACCCAGCGCCTCGGCCAGTGCCGACACCGCCGCCCCCGAGCCGGTCACATCGACCAGATCGCGAAAGTGCCTTCCGGTCAACGTGACAACCATGAACCCGACCCCGTCGCGGCTGGCGAAGTCCTGGCCGTACTGGCCGTAGACGGCATTGCCCAGGCGCTGCCGTTGCGTCCCATTGACCTGCGGTTCGGTCAACAGCCCCAGGTTTCCCGCCGTCGCCAGCGCAACGTCTTCCAGTGCCAGACTCACCCGAGCCCCCATCCCGGTCTGGTCGCGGCGGCGAACCGCAGCCACCACGGCGAGCGCGGCATACAGACCGCAACAGACGTCCCAGGCCGGCAGCACATGGTTGACCGGGCCGGCATGGCCGACCGGACCGGTGACCAGCGGGAAGCCGGTGGCCGCGTTGACGGTGTAGTCGACAGCGGTAGACCCGTCGCTGCGCCCCAGTAGCTGGAGGTGGATGACGTCGGAACGCCGGGTGGCCAGCAGCTCGTGGCTGAGCCAGGGAAAGACGGCGTTGGTCACGACGATGCCGTCGCCCTCGATGACCAACCGCTGCACCAGCCGCTGTCCTTCCGCCGAGCGCAGATCCACGGTCACCGAACGCTTTCCCTTGTTCAGACCCGTCCAGTAGATCGACGTTCCGGTTGCAGCGAGCGGCCAGCGTTGCACGTCAGCAGCGCCACCGATCGGATCGACGCGGATCACCTGTGCACCAAGCTGACTGAGCGTCATGCCGCACAGCGGTGCGGCCACGAAGCTGGAAACCTCTACGATGCTGATGCCGCTCAACGGCAACGCGTGACCTTGCATGGCTATGCGACCCGCTCAAAGACGGCGGCCAGCCCCTGACCCCCGCCGATGCACATGGTTTGCAGGCCGTAGCGCGCCTGGCGCCGGTCCAGTTCACGAGCCAGGGTGGCCAGCATCCTGCCGCCAGTCGCGCCGACGGGATGACCCAACGAGATGCCGGAGCCGTGCACGTTGGTGCGTTCTCGGTCGGCGGCACCGAAGTTCCACTCCCGCATCACCGCAAGCACCTGGGCGGCGAACGCTTCGTTGAGTTCGATGAGGTCGATGTCGGCCAGCCGCAGGCCCGCCTTGGCGAGGGCGGCCTCGGTCGCGGGAACCGGACCGATGCCCATGATGTCAGGACCCACCCCCGCCAGCCCCCAGGACACCAACCGGACCAACGGCCTCAAGCCGTACTCGGCGACTTTCGCCGGCGTGGCAACCACGCACATCGATGCCGCATCGTTTTGGCCGCTGGCGTTGCCCGCTGTAACCGTAGCCTCCGGATCCTGTTTCAGCAGAACGGGTTTGAGCTTGCTCAGAGACTCAAGCGTGGTGTCGGCGCGGGGATGTTCGTCGGTGTCGATCAGCTCCTCGCCGTGGCGAGTGGGCACTGCGACCGGAATGATCTCCACGGCCAGGATGCCGTCCTGTTGCGCGGTGACCGCACGCCGATGCGACGTCACCGCGAGTTCGTCTTGCTCCAGCCGCGAAATGCCGTACCGGCGGCGCAGATTCTCGGCGGTCTCCAGCATCCCGCCGGGCACCGGATAATGCCGGCCCCCGGCAGTGGTGCGCCCACGAGCCAGCCCGTCATGCACCCGGATCCCATCGCGGGCGCCGCCCCAGCGCATATCGGTGGAATAGAACGCGACATTGCTCATGCTTTCGCAGCCGCCGGCGATGACGAGGTCGTTGTCGCCGTTGCTCACCTGCAGGCAGGCGTGGATCACGGCCTGCAGGCCAGAACCGCAGCGGCGGTCGACCTGCATACCGGGAACCGTGACCGGCAGCCCGGCATCCAATGCGACCACGCGACCGATGGCCGGTGCCTCACTGCTGGGATAGCAGTGCCCCAGGATAACGTCCTGCACCGCATCGGGCGGCAGACCGGCGCGGTCCAGCAGCCCGTTGAGCGCCGCGACACCGAGATCAACGGCACTGAGCGACTTGAATATTCCGCCGTAGCGACCGATCGGCGTGCGGACCGGCTCGCAGATGACAGCGTCATTCATATGAACCGCCCGCCGGTGACATCCAGCACCGTTCCGGTCATGTACGAAGACAGTTCAGAGGCCAAAAACAAGGCTACGCTGGCGACTTCGCTGGGCTCACCCGCCCGGCCCATTGGAACCTCGGCCAATTTCTGGTCCCAGATGCGTTGCGGCATTGCTTCCGTCATCGCCGAGCGAATCAATCCGGGGGCGATCGCGTTCACTCGAACACCCACGTGGGCAAGCTCTTTGGCGGCGGCCTTGGTCATCCCGACGATCCCGGCTTTCGCCGCAGAGTAATTGGTTTGACCCACCATCCCGACCTTGCCCGACACCGAGGACATGTTCACGATCGCACCCCGTTTGTTTTCGCGCATAATGGCCGCCGCGAGCCGGGTGCCGTTCCAGGTGCCCTTCAGATGTACGTTGATGACCTGGTCGAACTGCTCCTCGGTCATGTTGCGCATGGTCGCGTCCCGGGTAATGCCGGCGTTGTTGACCATGACGTCGAGACCGCCGAAAAGCTCGACGGCCGTGCGGATGAGCGTTTGGACCTCGTCGGCTTTGGTCACGTCGCACCGCACGGCCGCGGCTACTCCATCGCCGCCGAGCTTCTCGGCCGCGGCCTCGGTCGCTTCGAGATTCAGATCACCGAGCACGACGCGCGCGCCCTCGGTGACGAATCGCTCGGCAATGGCCAAGCCCAGTCCTTGGGCTCCGCCGGTGACCACCGCGGTCTGACCGTTCAGCAATGACATCACCTATTCCTCACTGTCCTGCCCGCAGCCGGGCACTCACCGTCCAAATATTATATTTCATATATGATGAGGCGATGTCCCTGACAGTCAACGCCGAGGACTTTCAGCACATCCTGGCCCAGACCCGTCACTTCGTCCGCACCGCCGTGATCCCGCGTGAGCAGGAGATCCTGGACAACGATCAGGTGCCAGACGACCTGCGTGAGCATGCCAAGAAGATGGGATTGTTCGGCTACGCGATTCCACAGGAGTGGGGCGGGCTTGGCCTCGACCTGACGCAGGACGTCGAACTTGCCATGGAATGGGCTACACCTCGCTGGCGTTGCGGTCGATGTTCGGCACCAACAACGGCATCGCCGGGCAGGTACTGGTCGGCTTCGGCACCGACGAGCAGAAGGCCCGCTGGCTGGGGCCGATAGCCTCCGGCGACGTCGTCGCCTCTTTTGCACTGACCGAACCCGGCGCCGGGTCGAATCCGGCCGGATTACGCACCAAAGCCTTTCGGGACAACGGCAATTGGGTGATTTCAGGGCAGAAGCGGTTCATCACCAATGCCCCGGTCGCCGGTGTGTTCGTGGTTTTCGCGCGGACCAGGCCGGCTGACGAACGGGGCGCCGGTATCGCGGTCTTCCTGGTTCCCGCGGACGCGGCAGGAGTGGACGTCGGTGTCAAGGACGCCAAGATGGGCCAGGAAGGAGCCTGGACATCCGACGTCAACTTCAACGACGTCCAGGTCGACGCCGAGGCGCTGATCGGCGGCAGCGAGGACATCGGCTATCGAGCTGCCCTGACCTCATTGGCACGCGGCCGGGTGCATATCGCGGCGGTCGCGGTGGGGACAGCGCAGCGCGCACTCGATGAGTCCGTCGCCTACGCCGCGAGCGCAACGCAGGGCGGCACACCGATCGGAAACTTCCAATTGGTCCAGGCGATGCTGGCCGATCAGCAGACCGGCGTGCTGGCCGGACGCGCGCTGGTCCGCGATGCCGCGCGGCTGTGGGTGTCCGGCGAGGACCGCCGCATCGCGCCGTCGGCGGCGAAGCTTTTCTGCACCGAGATGGCCGGCAAGGTAGCCGACCTTGCGGTGCAGATTCATGGTGGCAGCGGCTACATGCGAGGGGTGCCGGTGGAACGCATCTACCGCGATGTTCGGCTGCTGCGACTGTACGAGGGCACCAGCGAGATTCAGCGCCTGATCATCGGGTCGAACCTGGTGCGAGCGGCGCAGCGATAACGCGTCCGGCCTGGCTCCGTTTGCGTTGGTGGGGCGAGGTCCGGCTGGATTCGGCATGAATTCGCTCCTGCATCGCTTTGGCGGAATCGCTCGACCGAAAAGCAAAATGCCAGGGAGGACGGGAGCTCAAGGACGGATCCTGAACAATTCGTCGGTTTCATCTGACAATACTCCGGAAATGCAATATTGAGGCGTATACATTTCGTGACTTCGGGCTGCAACGTCGAGTGCGCCGATACCGATTTGGCTTGTCCCGGAATTCCTGATCGTCTTTATTGAAGACCCCCAGACGACGCGCGGTATGCCGATCCAAACGATGGCCCCCATACACATACAGCAAGGCTCGCCAGTGGAATACAGTGTAGTCTCACTCCACTTCCCCGCACCCTCTTGCGCAGCCATATTGTTGATAGCGACTAATTCGCTATGTGAGATCGGGTCAATCGATTGGTTACCGACGCTAATCACGATCGGATAATTGCGGGTCTGGTCGAAGATAGCGGCGCCGAAGGGGAACTTCTGATTCGTTTTTGCCGCTTCAAGTGCTACGCGCATGTTCGATTCGTGTTGCTGTAGCTCTGCCGCCGTGGGCTGGTATTGGAGCAATCTGCGAAGGGCTGATTCACTTTTGTCATCCGGTTCTGGGTTGTCGCCGCAGTGGGCAGTCCCGTCGTCCGCCTTGACCCGTCCGGTCGGGTATGTGACGGCCAAGATGCTCGCTCCGATAGCGGAAGCGCCAAGTCGTCGCCGCGACAATCTCCGGACAATCCCGACAGACGCCGGATGACCTGAATGTCGATTCAACGTCGTACGCTCCTACTGGACAGGGCTACCCGCCGGGCTGCCTGAGATCGTGTCAGACCTGGCTTTTGTCACGCTAGTGCGCACGCGGTTCTGCATTTCGGCAATTGGCCGGCATGATCGGATGGTGGGGGTTCGGCGGCGGTCAGAAGGCCGATGCCCGCATCAGGTTCGGCTCAACGCAGTATCGGGGACGCCGGGCCCACCTCCGATGGACGCTAACACTCGAGTGCCGGACATGGACCGCCGGCGACACCGCTCGTGACCACCGACGGCCAACTACACCGAGAACTTCACCTCGCCCCGACCAAGGACTGCCAGCCACAAATACAACCGCGCACGATGTCCCAACACACGTGTGCATGATGTCCCGAGACATCGCAGATGGTGCGCAAGGGGGGACTCGAACCCCCACGTCCCGAAGGACACTGGAACCTAAATCCAGGGCGTCTACCAGTTCCGCCACTCGCGCATGGGCGCCTCACAGAGTACCGCGCGGTAGCGTCTAAGTGTGTCTACCACCCGTCCTCGCAGGCCCGCCAGGCCCGCGCTGATCGCCCTGGCGATCATTGCCGCCTGCGGCTGCCTGGCCTTGGGCTGGTGGCAGTGGACCAGGTTTCAGTCGGTATCCGGCAACTTCCAGAACCTGGGATACGCATTGCAGTGGCCGATGTTCGCCTGGTTCTGCATCTACGCGTACCGCAAGTTCGTTCGCTACGAAGAAGTACCGCCGGAGCCACGAAACACCATGACCGAGATACCAGCAGGACTGCTGCCCGAACGACCGAGGCCCACGCCGCAGCCGACCGACGATCCTGCGCTACTGGAGTACAACGCATACTTGGCCGAACTCGCGAAGCACGACGCCGAAAGGCAGAATAGGAACACCGCATGACGACGCCTGAGACACCCGAAGCCCAGCGCAACACCGTCTTTCCCGTGGAGAAGATCCGTACCGCGCTGCTCGGCTACCGCGTGATGGCGTGGACGACGGGTATCTGGCTCATCGCCTTGTGTTACGAACTGGTCTCCCACTTGGTCTTTCACCACGAGATCCGCTGGATCGAGATCGTCCACGGTTGGGTCTACTTCGTCTACGTGTTGGCCGCTTTCAATCTCGCCGTCAAGGTTCGCTGGCCGATCGGCAAGACAGTCGGTGTCCTGCTCGCCGGCACCATCCCGCTGCTGGGCATCATCGTCGAACATGTCCAAACCAGGGACGTCAAGGCGCGCTACAACCTCTAGGCGAGCGCCACCAACTCCGGCACCAGCAGCCTCAGCGCGCGGCTGCGATGCGACACCGCATCCTTCTCCTCCGGGCTCAGCTGCGCCGCGGTCCGCTGATAGCCGTCGGGAATAAAGACGGGGTCGTAGCCGAACCCGCCGTCACCGCGTGGCTCCCGCGCAATCGTGCCAGCCCACTGGCCGCGCACCACGACTTCGCGGGACGCCGAGACCAGTGCGCAGGCCGAGACGAATGCCGCACCGCGTCGCTCGTCGGGTACATCGCGCAGCTGGGCCAGCAGCAGGGCGGTGTTGGCCGCGTCGTCGCCGTGGTTGCCGGACCACCGGGCCGACAGCACCCCGGGCATGCCGTTGAGTGCCCCCACTTCCAAACCAGAGTCGTCGGCGATGCTGGCCAGACCGGTCGCGGCGAACGCGTCTCGCGCCTTGGCCAGCGCATTGTCCTCGAATGTCGCACCGGTTTCGGGTACCTCGTGAAATGGTGCAACGTCATTGAGCGACGCCAATGTCACCCCGGACAATCCGGCGCCGTCCAGCACCCTGCGCAGTTCGGCCAGCTTCTTGGGGTTGCGGCTGGCGACCAGCAGCCGGGTCACTAATCACTTCCAAACATTGTCCACACGGCCCCGGGGCTACGCGCGACTTTCCTCTTTTGTTGCCGGTCGCGGTGCTATTGTCCTGACATAAGGGACTTCGCAGTCTTCACAACCCCACATTAATTTGTGCAGGTAGCAGCCGACACAAAATCCCAGCGTGGCTTCCGACCAGGTCAGGACAAAACAGACCGCAACAACAGCTGCCATCGCTACCGGCGACGCGCCTAACAAGCGCATGGCAAGACATGTCGCTGCTAAACCGGCACCGAGCAACCATGCAAACCGTTTCGGCCGCGTCGCTTTCCACACCGGACGCATGCCCATTGTCAACGCTGTGCCCAGAATGCCGGTGGGGCTGAACGGAGTTAATCCGGTAGCGGCCGCAGCCAACATGTCGAAAAGCACGAGCGGACCAACAATGATCACCGGATCGGTTTCCGGACGCATAAGCAACAAGGCAATCGTGATTGCCGAGATAATATTGAGCAAGCCCGCCCTGGCGCGGGTCGCGGTTTCGTTGATGCGCGGTTCCGCATGTTCCTGCGTCATCTGTCCCATTGCCCACCACGGCTGGTTGAGAAAGGCATGTTCAAGTGGGACTCGCCGACTGACCATAATTTTGATCCTAAAAATGTGGCGAAACATTGGTTTTGACAAAACTCAATTAGACGTCGAGCAGTTTATCATGGCGGTATTGTGCGCGCCTCTGGTCAGCCACCTTGGA
This sequence comes from Mycobacterium pseudokansasii, assembly GCF_900566075.1. Classification (NCBI taxonomy): domain Bacteria; kingdom Bacillati; phylum Actinomycetota; class Actinomycetes; order Mycobacteriales; family Mycobacteriaceae; genus Mycobacterium; species Mycobacterium pseudokansasii. The sequence continues at coordinate 4,428,515 of NZ_UPHU01000001.1, forward strand.
TCGACGGCCGCGGCTTGCCACGGCTGGCCAATGCCAACCCGGTGTCCAGACGACAGCGCCCTGGGGCTCGAACTGCCCGACCAATGAACGACGCGCCGCTTGGATTGCCCAGCAGCCTTGTCAGCTTCCGAACGCTCTCGGCGGTGGCGGTCCTTCGGGCAGGACACCCGGATACGGCAGCGCCAACGCCTCCCGCTGAGCGGCGAACAATTTGTCGCAAGCGCCCAGCGCCATGTCGAGCAGCTTGTCCAGCGTCGATCGCGGGAACGTAGCGCCTTCGCCGGTGCCCTGGATCTCCACCAGAGTCCCGGTGTCGGTGGCGACGACGTTCATGTCGACCTCGGCTCGCGAATCTTCCTCGTACGGCAGGTCGACGCGGATCCGGCCGTCGACCACGCCCACGCTGATCGCGGCGATGGCGCACGACAACGGTCGGGGATCGGACAGTTTGCCGGCGGCCGCCAGGTAGGTCACCGCATCGGCCAGCGCCACATAGGCGCCCGTGATGGCCGCCGTGCGGGTCCCGCCGTCGGCTTGCAACACGTCGCAGTCGACCGCAATGGTGTTCTCCCCCAGGGCCGCCAAGTCGATGCACGCCCGCAGCGACCGGCCGACCAGTCGACTGATTTCTTGGGTGCGCCCGCCGACTCGCCCCTTGACCGATTCGCGGTCGGAGCGGGTATGAGTCGCCGACGGCAGCATTGCGTACTCGGCGGTCAGCCATCCCACACCAGATCCCTTGCGCCAGCGCGGAACCCCCTCGGTAACGCTGGCGGTACACAGGACCTTGGTGCGACCGAATTCAATCAGCACCGAGCCTGCAGGATTTTCGGTGAACCCGCGGGTGATGACCACCGGACGAAGCTCGTCGTCGAGGCGGCCGTCTTCTCGTTTGGACACGACGCCAACCCTAGCGGGCACCGTCCCCATCGAGTGTGCGTCCACGGCGTCGAGGGTGCGTCCACGGCTTCGCCACGTGCCGGTCGGCCGCCTTGTGTACACCCTCGAAGCCATATCCGCTCGCTCGGGCAGACCGACGCCTCGCAGATCGACATTGCCGCAGTCCGTCCCAGCGCGCGGCCGCACCCGACGCTCAACCACGGGTATTCAGCTGCACCGCCTCGCGAATGAGCGCCACGAACGCCTCTTCGTCGATCGCATCGCCCTCGCGAATATCGATCGCACGCCCGGTATTGCCGTCGAGGCTGGCATTGAACAAACCCGCCGGGTCGGCCAGCGACGCGCCCTTGGCAAAGGTCGCCTTCACCTGAGACGTGTAGGTCTCACCGGTGCAGATGATTCCGTCGTGTGACCAGACTTGAACGGCGCGCCACTTCCATTCCTCGGTCACGTCCGGATCGGCCTGCTTGATGTGCGTGCGGATCCGCGCCAGCGTGTCGCCCCGCCAGTCGGCCAGCTCGGCTATCCGCGCGTCGATGTTCTTCGTTGCATTGCTCATGGTTTTGGCTCACCTGCTGAATGCGGATCAGGTTGCCGGCGGGATCACGCAGCGCGCAATCTCGAACCCCGTACGGCTGGTCGTTCGGTTCCTGAATCACCTCACCCTGGCCGTTCTGCACGCAGGCTTGCAGCCGCTCAAAGGTGGCATCGAGGTCCTTGGTTACCAAAAGCAGGGTGCCGTAGCTGCCTTTGGCCATCATCTCGGCAATGGTGCGGCGCTCCTCGTCGGTGATGCCGGGGGTGGCATTCGGCGGGTACAAGACGATGGAGGTGTCGGGCTGATGGGGAGGACCGACCGTGACCCAGCGCATCAAGGTCGCCGCGACGCAAGAGCGCCATCGCGCGCTCGATGCGCCGCCTCATCAGATACGAATAGGGCGATTCGCCATAGGCGAGCTTGAACTGGCGGCTGAAGTGCCCGGCGGACATATTCACGCTGCGGGCGAGCGCGTCGACGTTCAGCGGCTGTGCATACTCGCGGTCCATCCTGTCCCGAGCGCGCCGCAGCAGCTTGAGGGCTCGTAAACGCTGAACCTGGGCTGGTGTGCTCATCTGCGCCGAACCACCGCCTTCACCAGCGGGCTTCAGGCCCGCCGGACTTCAAAAGTCTCGCCGCACACCACCGCGTGTACGGGTCCGTCGAACTCGGCCTTGGCCTCACTGATGACGTCCTCGCGCGACGTCCATGGCGGAATGTGGGTCAGCAGGAGTTCGCGGACGCCGGCCCGCCTCGCGGCCCTTCCGGCTTCAGTGCCGGACAGATGTAGGTCCGGCGGACGGTCCGGGGAGTGTGTCCAGGAGGCCTCGCACAGAAAGACGTCGACGCCGCGAGCCAACTCGACGAGCTGGTCACAGATGCCGGTGTCGCCGCTGTAGGCAAATGACGCGCCGGTGGAATCGGTAAAGCGCATGCCGTAGGACTCGGTCGGGTGAGCAACGACCCGGGGCACCACGGTAACCGCGCCGAACGTCACCGGCTCGCCGTCCACCCAGTGGTGGACGTCGAAGATGTCCGAGCAATCGTCGATCTCGCCGCCGTAGGGCGACGACGCTGCCCCCAAGCGCGACCAGGTGTCGCTCGGCCCGTATAACAACGCCTTGCCCTTCGGAGGCGTTGGGTGATAACGGCGCCATACAAATAACCCAGGCATATCCAGACAGTGGTCCGCGTGCAGATGCGACAACAGCACATGCACCGACCCGGGGTCCAGGTGTCGTTGCAGTGCGCCGAGCACACCGCCACCGAAGTCGATGACCATCGGCGGGGTTTCCGGAGCCCGGAGCAGATAACCCGACGCAGCCGAATCCGGACCCACGACGCTCCCGGAGCATCCGAGCACGGTTATTCGCACGGACACTACTGTGCCATGCCCATTACCGCGATGAGAAAAACATTGCCGCAATAGGTGAGCAGAATCTCGCGTGACACTATTTGACAGGCGGATGACCAACGGCTTCCACACCGGTGATCGCCGGCCCGAGAAATCGCGCCGCCAGCCGGGTGAAGGCTTCCGGGTCGCCGGTGGCTTCGAACATCCGGGTAGCCGGCGGCGCATCGTGCGGGCGCAGGAGGTCGCTTCGGGTCAGCACCGCGAGAACTTCTTTGGCGGTCTCCTCGGCGCTCGAGACCAGTGTGACGGGGTCTCCCATGGCCAGTTGAATGAGTCCGGACAGTAGTGGATAGTGCGTACAACCGAGCACCAGAGTGTCCACCCCGGCACGCTGCAACGGCTCCAGGTAACCCTCCGCCAGCCCCAGCACCTGACGGCCGCTGGTGACCCCACGCTCGACGAAATCCACGAACCGCGGACAGGCCACCGCGGTGATCTCGGTGTCGCGCGCGGCGGCGAAGGCGTCTTGGTAGGCGTGGGAGGTGATGGTCGCGCGAGTGCCGATCACCCCGATGCGGCCGTTGCGGGTGGCGGCAACCGCGCGGCGTACGGCCGGCAGGATCACCTCGACGACGGGCACGTCGTATCGCTCCCGCGCGTCTCGCAGGCACGCCGCGGACGCCGAGTTGCAGGCGATCACCAAAACCTTGACACCCCGGTCAACCAAGTTGTCGCCGATGGCCAACGCGTGTGCGCGGATCTCGGGGATGGTCAGTGGACCGTAGGGGCCATTGCCGGTGTCACCGACGTAGATGATGTCTTCGTCGGGCAGTTGGTCGATGATGGCCCGCGCGACGGTCAGTCCGCCGACGCCGGAGTCGAAGATTCCGACGGGCGCCAACGGCGAGCTCATGTCTTCGGACGCAACTGCCGGTTGCCGGCCTTCTTCAGTGCGCGGGATTTACGCTCCGGTGCCGACAAGAGATATGCCGCCACCACGCCGGCAAGCGCGCCGCACAGATGGCCCTGCCATGACACCCCGCCGCACATGCCCAGCCGCGGCAGTGCTCCCAGCAGGACGCCACCGTAGAAGAACAAGACCACCAAACCGATGACGATGTCCCAGACCTTGCGGACGAAAAGGCCGAACACCAGCAGAAAGGTCAACCAGCCGAAGATCAGCCCGGACGCTCCGATGTGGTCGGTCGGACCGCAGCTGCTGCCCACATTTCCGATGAGCCAGGTTCCGAAGCCGCCCAGGATCCACACGATCACCGTCGCCCAGACGAACCGCGACAATCCGGCCAGCGTCATCAGGAATCCCAACACCAGCAAGGGAATGGTGTTGGCCATCAGGTGTGCCCAGTTGGCGTGCAACAGCGGCGCGAAAACGATGCCCCACAACCCGTCGGTTTTCAGCGGGCGGATGCCGTTGACGTCCAAAGAATGCCGCGACAGCTGGTCGATCAGTTCAACGAGATACAGCAGCGCGACGAAGGTGAGGATGGTCGCCCCGCCGACGATCCAGCGCGGCCGCTTTTCCGGCTGCTTCTTGGGTGTGCGCGGATGCGCGGTCATTGGCGCCGCTCCTCCTCATCGCTACGTCCCCCGCAAGCGGGCGGTGCCCTTACTGCATCGTAGGCAATGTCGGCGCGATTACCCGACTGGACGACATTCGCCGCGACTCCCAGTGCGGCGTGCCGCACCGCGCCCGTCGAGATACCCGCGAAGATGCCCTCGGCTGCCGCCAGTTCACGGGTCCGGCGCACCGCGTCGTGCGCGCCGACGGAATATCGCGCGGTCAGCACCTCGGGGTCATACAGTTCGGGGACAAAGCCCTGGTCGATGTTTCGCAACGCGTACACCCCCTCGCCGTAGCGTGGCTCGGCCGCCACGATCTGGACACCGGGAACCCGCTCACGCAGAAACCGGCCGGTACCCATCAGCGTGCCGGCGGTGCCCAGGCCGGCGACGAAATGGGTGACTTCGGGCAGGTCTGCCAGCAATTCGGGGCCGGTACCGCAGTAGTGCGCATCGGTGTTGGCCGGATTGCCATACTGGTACAGCATCACCCACGACGGGTTGGCGGCGGCAAGCTCCTTGGCGGCGGCCACCGCTGTATTGGATCCCCCCTCGGCCGGCGAAAAAGTGATTTTCGCGCCATAGAACTCCAGCAGCTGACGCCGTTCCATCGAGGTGTTCTCGGGCATCACGCATATCAGCCGATACCCCTTCAACCGGGCCGCCATCGCCAGCGAGATGCCGGTGTTGCCGCTGGTGGGCTCGACGATGGTGGTGCCGGGCGACAACCGCCCGTCCTGTTCGGCCTGCTCGATCATCCGCAGCGCCGGCCGGTCTTTGATCGATCCGGTCGGATTTCGGTCTTTGAGCTTGGCCCACAGCCGCACGTGTGCTGCGTCGGCCTCGTCTGCCCAGCGCGGTGACAGCTGCCGCAGACCCACCAGCGGGGTGTTGCCCAAGGCCTGTAGCAGCGAGTCGTATCGCGTCATGCGCTCCGCTTACCCGCCCGCCACGGCGGGCAGGATGGTGACCGAGTCGCCGTCGGATAGGACGGTGTCCAGACCACCGGAGAACCGCACATCCTCGTCGTTGACGTAGACGTTCACAAAGCGGTGCAGCTTGCCGTTATCGATCAGCCGCTCGGAGATGCCCGCGTAGTTGGCCTCGAGGTCGTTGATGACCGCACCGAGCGTGTCGCCGTTCGCGGAGACGCGCTTCTGGCCATCGGTGTGCGGTCGCAGGACGGTCGGGATGGACACGGTGACGCTCATGCAGGGCTTCCTTCGACTTTTCGGGACTTTCCGGGGACGTTCCGGGGACTTTCACAGATGTTCGATACTGCTCGACGACATGGACAGGCTCTTCGGTGACGGCACCGGCGACGATGCGGTAGCTGCGTAGCTCAAAAAGCTCGGTATCACGGGTGGAAACCAACACATAATGCGCCTCCGGTTCGGCGGCCAGGCTGACGTCCGTACGGCTCGGGTAGGCCTCAGTCGCCGTATGCGAGTGATAGATGACAACCGGCACTTCGTTGGCGCTTTCCATGGATCGCCACACCTGGAGTTGCTCACCGGAATCGATACGGTAGAACGTCGGCGAGCGCTGCGCATTGGTCATCGGGATGTGCCGCTGGGGACGGTCGGAACCCTCCGGCCCCGCCAGCACCCCGCAGGCTTCGTCAGGATGATCGCGGCGCGCATGGGCGAGCATCGCTTCGATCAGGTCGGCACGAATCACCAGCACCTCAGCGGTTCCCTTCCGCACGTGCACCGAATGCTCCGGGCAACATGCCGGGGTAGCTCGGTATTCCGGCCACCGGCGCGGCGGCGATGACACCAGCCAACACCGCTCGGGCCAGGCAATCGCCGGCGGCCGCTCCCACCGCGCTGACCAGCCCCGTCTCCGGCGAGAGAGCGGCGGGTATGCCGGGGTCCGGCGGCACCTCGACCGCACCGGTGGCCAGCGCGAAGACGGTATCGCCATCCAACGGCGTGTGGGCTGGCCGGATCGAGCGGGCCAGCCCGTCGTGAGCCGCGATCGCGACGCGCCGGCACGCCGCCGGACTCAGCGCCGCGTCCGTCGCAACCACCGCGATGGTGGTGTTCATTGGGCTCGATCCCGCCGGCAGTTGCGCCAACGCCGCGACCTGCTCGGCGGGCGGTTGGGTCAGCGCGAACTCGTCGATCAAGTCCGCCATCCACGGCAGGCCGGTGGCCGGATCGACGACGTTGCCCACCGAGTTCACCACGACGACCGCGCCGACGGTGACGCCGGAGGGCAGCACGGTGGACGCTGTGCCGACACCGCCCTTGAGGAGTCCGGCGCGCGCGCCGACGCCCGCGCCCACGGTCCCGGTGGCGACATCGATCCCCGCGGCTTCACAGGCCAGATAGCCGAAGTCAGCTCCCGGCCGGCAATCCCAGCCCCCGACCGGCAGGTCAAAGATCACCGCGGCCGGGACAATGGGCACCACACCCGCGCCCCCCGTACCCACTGCGACACCGCGCTGGTGTTCCTCCAGCCAGCGCATGACGCCGTCGGCGGCGGCCAGGCCGTAGGCGCTGCCGGCGGCGAGCAGCACCGCGTCTACGAAGCGGACACTGTTGACCGGATCCAGCAGGTCGGTCTCACGGGTTCCGGGCGCACCACCGCGGCAATCGACCGCACCGACCGTTCCGGGTGGCGGCAGCACCACGGTGACGCCGCACGCCCAGCCGGTGCCGAGCGACGCGTCGCGGTCAAGCCGCTGGTGGTGGCCGACGCGGATGCCGCCGACGTCGGTGATGGCGTTCATCCGGCTGCCGTCGCGATCATCCGGGCTTGCCCATCAGCACCAGGACGAGGTATTCCTGCAGCACTGTCAGCCACTGGTAGACGTCATAGTGCGCGGCCATCGGATGGTCAGCCGGCAGCCGCTCGGGCCCCTGTGGACCGACGTTGAGCAGGACTCCCAGGGTCAGCCGTAAGTCGTTGACGGCAGCAACCCAGGCGTTGGCATCCGCCTCCGTCAGCTCGAACCGTCCGCCGTTTTCCGGGACCGTCTGCAACAACTGCTGTGCCGCACCGCGTTTGGCGTCGATGATTGCCGGCTCATGCAAACTGCGAAGGGCGGCGTTGAGCGTCTCCGACGCATCGAGGGTCATCGGGTCGCCCAGATCCAGCTTGTAGAAATCCGGCAGCAGCCGACCCAGCGTCGGGTCACCCGGACGGTCGGAATGCCCGGTCTTTATGCCGGTAATTTCTTCGAGTTCATCTGTCGGAGCCGACGATTCGCGTTCATCGAACAGACCGACCATCGCGCCGACCAGATTCTTGAGCAGGGCTGCCTCATGGGGAGCCAAGGCAGACCGAAAACGGGGGCCGTTGCGGGTTTCGACGCGCTTCCATTTGCGCACGCTGGATCCGGATACCCTCGAAGCTCACCGGTCCTGCTGCATCGTCGCCCACAATCCGGCGGCGTGCAGTTTGGACACGTCGACCTCCATGGCCTCCCGGCTGCCGGCCGAGACCACTGCCTTTCCCTCGTTGTGCACCTGCAACATCAACGTGGTGGCATGCGGCTCGCTGTAGCCGAACAATTTTTGGAACACATACGTCACGTAGCTCATCAAGTTGACCGGGTCGTCCCAGACGATGGTCACCCACGGACTGGCCGTCACATCGACCGGCGCGGACTCGCGTTGCCCGGTCGATCCGGGCTTGGCGGGCGCTGATGCAGCAACCATAGCCATAGGATAGCGAGCGATTGCGGTGGATACCGAGACCCCGACGCCAACCGATACGGTTGCGGGGTGAATGACTCGGTCCCCGCTGGGCTCCTGACCGACAAGTACGAACTGACCATGCTCGCGGCCGCGTTGCGCGACGGCACAGCCGATCGCCGGACCACGTGGGAAGTGTTCGCTCGCCGGCTTCCCGCGGACCGGCGGTACGGGGTGGTGGCCGGAACCGGTCGACTGCTGGAGCTGTTGCCGCAGTTCAGGTTCGACGACGACGCATGCGAGTTGCTGGCCCACTTCCTCGACCCCGAGACCCTGGATTACCTCCGGGACTTTCGCTTCTGCGGCGATATCGACGGCTACCCGGAAGGCGAACTGTACTTCCCCGGTTCCCCGGTGCTCTCAGTGCACGGCAGTTTCGCCGAATGCGTGCTGCTGGAAACGCTGGTGCTGTCGATCTTCAACCACGACACGGCCATCGCATCCGCGGCAGCGCGGATGGTCAGCGCCGCCGGAGGCCGCCCGCTGGTCGAAATGGGCTCACGCCGGACGCATGAGCGCGCCGCGGTCGCCGCCGCCCGGGCAGCTTATGTCGCGGGCTTCGCGGGCTCGTCCAATCTGGAAGCTCAGCGACGCTACGGGATACCCACCGAAGGCACCGCGGCCCACGCGTTCACGATGCTGTACGCCCACCGCGACAGCCCCTCGGCGGTGTCAGAGTTAGCCGCATTCCGCGCCCAGGTCGAGGCGCTGGGGCCGGACACGACGCTGCTCGTCGACACCTACGACGTGACGACCGGTATCGCCAACGCTGTCGCGGCCGCCGGTACCGGGCTCGGCGCGGTCCGCATCGACTCAGGCGAGTTGGGCGTGCTGGCCCGCCAAGCCCGCGAGCAGCTCGACCAACTCGGCGCCAAGCAGACCCGCATCATGGTGTCCGGCGATCTCGACGAGTTCGCCATCGCGGCGCTGCGCGCGGAGCCGGTCGATCATTACGGCGTCGGGACGTCGCTGGTCACCGGCTCGGGTGCACCGACCGCGAACATGGTTTACAAACTGGTCGAGGTCGACGGCATACCTGTGCAAAAACGCAGCAGCCACAAGGAATCCCGCGGCGGCCACAAAGCAGCGCTGCGGCTGTCGAAGCCCACGGGAACCATCACCGAGGAAATCGTGCATCCGGCGGGGCGCCCACCGACCACCACCGAGCCGCACCGAGTGTTGACCACGCCACTGGTTCGCGGCGGGGACGTGGTCGCCGATACCGGTAGCACTGCACTGGCGGCGGCCCGCAAGCTGGTGGCGTTCGGGCTGGGGAGCCTGCCGTGGGAGGGACTGAAATTGGCGGCCGGCGAGCCGGCTATTCCGACCCTGACGATCACGCCCTGAAATTCGATTCGACGAGGGAGTAACCACGCCTGAGGTGTCTGTTCCCGAGTTGCTGGCCGTCGCCGTGGCAGCCCTGGGCGGCAGCGAGCGCCGCGGCCAGCTGGAGATGGCCAACGCCGTGGCGCAGACTTTCGCGACCGGCCAGCACCTCGTCGTCCAGGCCGGCACCGGCACCGGCAAGTCCCTGGCGTACCTGATTCCGGCGATTGTCCGTGCGGTCGGTGACGACGAGCCCGTCGTGGTGTCTACCGCAACGATCGCCCTGCAGCGGCAACTCGTCGATCGCGACCTACCCCGACTCGCCGATGCGCTCGCCGCTTCCCTGCCCCGCCGGCCGCAGTTCGCATTGCTCAAAGGGCGGGGAAACTACCTGTGTCTCAACAAGGTTCACAACGACAGCGCGACCACCGACGCGGCCGGCGAGCCGCAGGAGGAACTCTTCAACCCCATGGCCGTGACCGCGCTGGGCCGCGACGTGCAACGGCTTACCGAATGGGCGGCCACGACCGACTCCGGGGACCGCGACGACCTCAAGCCCGGCGTGGCCGATCGGTCATGGTCGCAGGTCAGCGTCTCCGCACGGGAATGCATCGGCGTGGCCCGATGCCCGTTTGGCTCCCAGTGCTTCTCCGAACGGGCCCGCGCCAGGGCGGGTGCGGCCGATATCGTCGTCACCAATCATGCGCTGCTGGCCGTGGATGCCGTTGCCGAATCCTCGGTGCTGCCCGAACATCGACTCCTGGTGGTCGACGAGGCGCATGAGTTGGCCGACCGGGTGACCTCAGTGGCCACCGCTGAGCTGACGTCGGCGACACTCGGCGTAGCGGCGCGGCGGATCGCCCGGTTGGTCGGCCCGGAGGTACTCGAGCGGTTGGAAGCCGCATCGGCGACCTTCTCCTCGGCGATCCACGACGCGTCGCCCGGGCGCATTGATTACCTCGACGACGAGTTGGCGACATACCTGACGGCGCTACGCGACGCAGCCGGCGCAGCCCGATCGGCGATCGACAGCAGCAGCGACGCCAAAGCGGCATCCGCCAGAGCCGAAGCCGCCGCGGCCCTGACCGACATCTCCGATACTGCTTCGCGAATACTGACGTCCTTCGCACCGGCGATCCCCGACCGCACCGACGTCGTCTGGCTCGACCACGAGGAGAACCGCGGTTCGCCACGCAGCGTGCTGCGGGTGGCTCCGCTGTCGGTCGCCGACCTGCTGGCCACTGCCGTGTTCGCCCGTTCGACGACGGTGCTGACCTCGGCGACGCTGGCAATCGGCGGGACATTCGACTCGATGGCGGCGGCCTGGGGCCTGACGTCAGACCCACCTTCGGATACCGGCTGGCGCGGCCTGGATGTGGGATCGCCGTTCCAGCACGCGAAGTCGGGAATTCTCTACGTGGCGGCCCATCTGCCGCCGCCCGGGCGGGACGGCACCGGGTCGGCCGAGCAACTGACCGAAATCGCCGAACTCATCACCGCGGCCGGCGGGCGCACCCTGGGCCTGTTCTCCTCGATGCGCGCGGCTCGTGCCGCCGCCGAAGCCATGCGCGACCGGCTTTCCACACCGGTGTTATGCCAGGGCGACGACACCACCTCCGCGCTGGTTGAGCAATTCAGCGCCGACCCCGCCACCTCGCTGTTCGGCACGCTGTCGTTGTGGCAGGGCGTCGACGTACCCGGACCGTCGCTGTCGTTGGTCCTGATCGACCGCATCCCGTTTCCACGTCCGGACGACCCACTGCTGAGCGCCCGCCAGCGCGCGGTGGCGGCTCGCGGCGGCAACGGTTTCATGACGGTCGCCGCCAACCATGCGGCGCTGCTGCTGGCACAAGGCGCGGGTCGGCTGTTGCGCCGGGTCAGCGACCGCGGGGTGGTGGCGGTGCTGGACTCGCGAATGGTGACCGCCCGCTACGGGGACTACCTGCGAGCCTCGCTGCCCCCGTTCTGGCAGACCACCAGCGCCACCCAGGTCCGCGCGGCGCTGCGGCGATTGTCGGCCGCCGGTTGATCAGCCCCCGGCGAGGGTGACCAGCCCGAGCTCGTTGCCGTCGGCGAGCATCGGATGGCGCGGCAGCACGCGCACGGTGTACCCGACGGCCCCCGCCAGCGGCAGCGGCGTCGTCGTCGAGAAGATGTGGCTGACGCCGTCGGTGTCGGTGTGCGACATATCGACGGTGGTCGGGTCCAGCAGCATATCGCCGGCGTCGACCCTGCCCAGCACCGCCTGCACGGTCACCTCGTCGGGCTGCAGCCCGGCCAGCTGCACGATTGCGGTCAAGGTCAGCTTGGAGCCGAGCAGCGGAGTATCGGGCAGCCCGGCGCTGTCCACGTCGGTGATCTCGATTCGCGGCCACGCCGCTGCGGCCCGCCGCCGGTAGGCGGCCAGCTCGCGGGCCCCGCCGAACTCGGTGCCGTCGTCGGCGACACCGATGGTCTTGCGCCACGAGTGCGCCGCCGGCGCGTAGTAGTGCTCGACGTAGTCGCGCACCATGCGGGAAGCCAGCACTTTGGGTCCCAGGGTCTGCAGGGTGTGGCGCACCATCTCCATCCATCGCGGGGGAACGCCGTGTTCGTCGCGCTCGTAAAACTTCGGTGCCACCGCCTGTTCCAGCAGGTTGTACAGCCCAGTGGACTCCAGGTCATCGCGTCGTTCCGGATCGGCCACGCCGTCGGCAGACGGTATCTCCCAGCCGTTTTCGCCGTCGTACCATTCGTCCCACCACCCGTCGCGGACGGACAGGTTCAGGCCCCCGTTGAGCGCACTCTTCATCCCTGAGGTTCCGCATGCCTCCAACGGCCGCAACGGGTTGTTCAGCCACACATCGCAACCCCAGTACAACAACCGGGCCATCGACATGTCGTAGTTGGGCAAGAACGCGATGCGGTGGCGCACCTGTGGCCGGTCGGCGAAGCGCACCACCTGCTGGATCAGCGCCTTTCCCCCGTCGTCGGCCGGATGGGACTTGCCCGCCACGATCAGCTGTACCGGCCGTTCCGGGTCCAGCAGCAGCTTCTCGAGTCGATCCGGATCACGCAGCATCAGGGTCAGCCGCTTGTATGTCGGAACCCGGCGGGCGAACCCGATGGTCAACACATCCGGATCGAAAGCCTTTGCGATCCAGCCTAATTCGGCTTCAGAGGCACCGCGTTCCAGCCATGACTGACGCAACCGCGCCCGCACGTCCGCAACCAGCAACGAGCGCAGCTGAGACCGGATCCACCACAGATGGCCGGCATCGACCTGCTGCAACCGCAGCCAGACGGCCGGCTCGGCGAAGGAGTCCGAACCGGCCAATTCGCGGCCCAGTTGCAGCCATTGCGGCGCGGCCCAGCTGCGGGCGTGCACCCCGTTGGTGATCGACCCGATCGGTACTTCGTCGGGGTCGAATCCGGGCCACAGCTCGTTGAACATGGCCCGGCTGACCCTGCCGTGCAGCAGCGAGACACCGTTGGCTCGTTGCGCCAGCCGCAGACCCATGTGGGCCATGTTGAACTTGGTGGGATCGTCCTCGGCGCCCAGCGCGAGGATCCGATCGGTCGGCACCCCCGGCAGCAGCGTCGCCTCGTCATCGCCGAAGTACCGCTGCACCATGTCCACCAGGAACCGGTCGATACCGGCGGGCACCGGAGTGTGTGTGGTGAACACCGTGCTGGACCGCACCACCGTCAGCGCGGTATCGAAGTCCAATCCCGAGTCGGTGATGAGTTCCCGGATGCGTTCGGCTCCCAGGAATCCGGCGTGGCCCTCGTTCATGTGGAAAACCTCGGGGGCCGGCAACCCCTGGATGGCGGTGAACGCGCGAATCGCCCGTATCCCGCCGATGCCGGCCAAGATTTCCTGCTTGATCCGGTGTTCTTGATCACCCCCGTAGAGGCGGTCGGTCACGCTGCGCAGCTCGTGCTCGTTTTCCGGGATGTCGGAATCCAGCAGCAGCAGCGGAACCCGGCCCACCTGTGCGATCCAGATCCGCGCCCGCAGTTGCGCGGAGTCCGGCAGCGCCAGCTCGACCAGCACCGGATCACCGCTGGCGTGGGTGAGCAGACGCAACGGCAGCCCATGCGGATCCAACGACGGATAGGTCTCCTGCTGCCAGCCGTCAGCGGTCAGCGACTGCCGAAAGTATCCCGAGCGGTAGTAGAGACCGACCGCGATCAGCGGCAATCCCAGATCCGATGCGGCCTTCAGGTGATCTCCAGCCAGGATCCCAAGGCCGCCCGAGTAATTGGGCAGCACCTCGGCAATGCCGAATTCCATCGAGAAATACGCGATGCTGGAGGGCAGGGTCGTCCCGGATGTCCCTGCAATGCCCGCCTGCTCGTGTTGCTGATACCACAGTGGGCGGCTCAGGTAGTCGGCCAGATCGGCCGCCTGCTCGTCGAGGCGGCACAGGAATTCCTCGTCGAGCGCCAACTCGTCCAGGCGTGCCGGTTTGACCGCACCCAGCACCGCCACCGGGTCATTGCCGCAGCTTGCCCACAGCGCCGGGTCGATGCGGGCGAACAGGTCCTGGGTGGCCTTTTCCCAGGACCACCGCAGGTTGGTCGACAACTGGTCCAGCGCGGCAAGACGGTCGGGCAGATGAGCACGGACGGTAAACCGGCGGAGGGCCTTCACGCGTCTTTACCTTACTGAGGATTCCGCTCGGCGCAGGGCACTCGGCGACAGGTTCGGCCGCGCCGGTGTGGCCGGACACTAGGGTGGGTATGGGTCGCTAAGACGAGCAGACAACGACACACGATGGACACCCCGGCGACACCGCTGTTGCTCGTCCCCGGGGTGGACGAGCCCGGGAACGGGCGGCATGGCAGGCCAAGGGCGGAGCTAGGTCGGGTTCCCCGCCTGCGTGGGCGAGCCGCGAACAGAACGGAGTGATTGGTGCCCGGTCGTGTCGAGATCGATGACGTCGAGCCCGTCGTCTCATGCGGCACCTACCCCGCCAAGGCGGTGGTCGGTGAGGTCCTGCCGGTCCGCGCCTCGGTATGGCGCGAAGGCCACGAAGCGGTGGCCGCGACCTTGGTCGTGCGCTATCTCGGCCCGCGTTATCCGCTGGTCACCGACGTGCGCAGGGTCTCGGCGGTGCGAGCGCTGGAATCCGAGGTGACGGCCAGGCCGGCCGAGCATCAGCGCGTCAAGCCGCTGTTGTTCCCGATGACGATGGGCCCGGAGCCCTATGTGTTCCACGGCCAGTTCACCCCCGACAGCGCCGGACTATGGACCTTCCGGGTCGACGGTTGGGGTGACCCGGTACACACCTGGCGTCATGGCCTGGTCGCCAAACTCGACGCCGGCCAAGGCGAAAAAGAATTGTCCAACGACTTGCTGATCGGCGCCACGCTACTCGAGCGCGCCGCCACGGGCGTGCCGCGCGCGCAGCGCTGGCCCCTGATGGAGGCCGCCGCGGCGTTGCGGAATCCCGGGGATCCGGTGACCCGCTCCGCGCTAGCCCTGTCCCCGGAAATCGAGGACCTGCTCAAAACCTATCCGCTGCGGGACCTGGTTACCCGCGGCGAACAGTTCGGGATCTGGGTCGATCGGCCGCTGGCCCGCTTCGGGGCGTGGTACGAGATGTTCCCGCGCTCGACCGGAGGCCGGGACGACGACGGCAAACCGGTACACGGCACCTTTGCCACCGCGGCGGACGAACTGCCGCGCATCGCGCGGATGGGATTCGACGTGGTGTACCTGCCGCCGATCCATCCGATCGGCAAGGTGCACCGCAAGGGCCGCAACAACAACCCCACCGCTGCGCCCGGTGACGTCGGATCTCCGTGGGCGATCGGCAGCGACGAGGGCGGCCACGACGCCATCCATCCGAGCCTGGGCACCATCGACGATTTCGACGACTTCGTTGCCGCGGCGCGAAACCTGGGCCTGGAGGTGGCCCTGGACCTCGCCCTGCAATGCGCGCCCGACCATCCGTGGGCCCGTGAACACCGCAACTGGTTCACCCAACTGCCGGACGGCACCATCGCCTACGCGGAGAACCCGCCGAAGAAATATCAGGACATCTATCCGCTCAACTTCGACAACGACCCCGCCGGACTCTACGACGAAGTGCTGCGCGTGGTACGACATTGGATTGACCACGGCGTCAAGTTCTTTCGGGTCGACAACCCGCACACCAAGCCACCCGACTTCTGGTCTTGGCTGATCGGTCAGGTCAAGACCACCCACCCCGACGTGTTGTTCTTGTCGGAGGCATTCACTCCGCCGGCCCGCCAGTACGGGCTGGCCAAACTGGGCTTCACGCAGTCCTACAGTTACTTCACCTGGCGCACGTCCAAGTGGGAGCTCACCGAATTCGGTAATGAGATAGCCGAATTCGCCGATTTTCGCCGGCCCAACCTCTTCGTCAACACCCCCGACATCCTGCACGCGGTCCTGCAACACAACGGCCCCGGCATGTTCGCCATCCGCGCGGTCCTGGCGGCCACCATGGGCCCGGCCTGGGGCGTGTACTCCGGTTACGAGCTGTTCGAGCACCGGGCGGTGCGGGAAGGCAGCGAGGAATACCTGGACTCGGAGAAATACGAACTGCGTCCCCGAGACTTCGCAGGCGCGCTTGCCGAAGGCAGGTCACTGGAGCCGTTCATCACAGCACTCAACGCAATTCGGCGCCTGCATCCCGCGCTGCAGGAGCTACGCACCATTCATTTCCACCACCTCGACAACGAGGCGTTGCTGGCCTACAGCAAGTTCGATCCGTCATCCGGGGACTGTGTCCTGGTGGTGGTCACGCTCAACGCGCTCGGGCCCGAGGAAGCAACCCTGTGGCTGGACATGGCCGCGCTGGGTATGGAGCCCTACGAGCGGTTTTGGGTCCGTGACGAGATAACCGGCCAGGAATTCAATTGGGGGCAAGCAAATTATGTTCGCATCGACCCGGCGCAGGCAGTCGCCCACGTCATCAACATGCCACTCATACCGGAAGAATCCCGAATCACACTGCTGCGCAGGAGGTGAGCGACTTGAGCCGATCCAAGAGCCGAACCGATCAACTGCCCGTGACGCACTTGGCGCCTGACCCTGCCGAGCTGGCGCGCCTGGTGGCCGGCGCACACCATAACCCGCACAGCATCCTGGGCGCCCACGAATACGGCGACCACACGGTCATCCGGGCATTTCGTCCGCATGCGGTCAGCGTCGTCGCGCTCGTCGGTGACGAGCAACTGCCGATGCAGCACATTGACGTCGGACTGTTCGCCGTGGCGCTGCCCTTCGTCAACTTAATCGATTACCGGTTGCAGGTCAGCTATGTGGGCGCGGACCCCTATACGGTCGCCGACGCTTACCGCTTTCTGCCCACCCTGGGTGAAGTCGACCTGCATCTGTTCGCCGAAGGCCGCCATGAACGACTCTGGAAAGTCCTTGGCGCGCACCGCCGCTCGTTCAGCACGGCCGACGGTGACGTCGAGGGCGTGTCGTTCGCGGTGTGGGCACCCAACGCCAAGGGCGTCAGCCTGATCGGTGATTTCAACGGCTGGACCGGAAACGACGCGCCCATGCGCGTGCTGGGCTCCTCGGGAGTGTGGGAGTTGTTCTGGCCCGGTTTCCCGGACGACGGCCTGTACAAGTTTCGGGTGCACGGTGCCGACGGCGTCGTGACCGATCGGGCCGACCCGTTCGCGTTCGGCGCCGAGGTGCCGCCGCAGACGGCATCGCGGGTGACGGTGAGCAACTACTCCTGGGGCGACACCGACTGGATGGCGCGGCGTGCCCAGCGCAACCCGGTGTTCGAGCCGATGAGTACCTACGAGGTCCATCTGGGCTCCTGGCGTCCCGGGCTGAGCTACCGCCAGCTTGCCCGGGAGCTGACCGATTACGTGGTGGCACACGGGTTTACCCATGTGGAGCTGCTGCCCGTGGCCGAGCACCCCTTCGCCGGATCCTGGGGATACCAGGTCACGTCGTACTACGCCCCGACATCGCGCTTCGGTACCCCCGACGATTTCCGGGCGCTGGTCGACGCCCTTCACCAAGCCGGCATCGGGGTCATCGTGGACTGGGTGCCGGCCCACTTCCCCAAGGACGCATGGGCGCTCGGACGGTTCGACGGCACTCCGCTCTACGAGCATTCCGATCCCAAACGTGGCGAGCAACTGGACTGGGGCACTTACGTTTTCGACTTCGGGCGGCCGGAGGTACGAAACTTCTTGGTGGCCAACGCGTTGTTTTGGCTCCAGGAATTCCACATCGACGGGCTGCGGGTGGACGCGGTGGCATCGATGCTCTACCTGGATTACTCGCGCCCCGAGGGCGGCTGGACCCCCAATATCTACGGCGGGCGGGAGAACTTGGAGGCGGTGCAGTTCCTGCAGGAGATGAACGCCACCGCGCACAAAGTGGCGCCCGGCATCGTCACCATCGCCGAGGAGTCGACGTCGTGGCCGGGAGTGACGAGACCGACGAGCCTTGGCGGCCTTGGCTTTTCGATGAAATGGAACATGGGCTGGATGCACGACACGCTTGACTACATCAGTCGCGATCCGGTCTACCGCAGCTTCCACCACCATGAGATGACGTTCTCGATGCTGTATGCGTTCAGTGAGAACTACGTGCTGCCCCTCAGCCATGACGAGGTGGTGCACGGCAAGGGGACGCTGTGGGGCCGGATGCCGGGCAACAACCACATGAAGGCCGCCGGGCTGCGCAGTCTGCTCGCCTACCAGTGGGCACACCCGGGCAAACAACTGCTGTTCATGGGCCAGGAATTCGGCCAGCGTGCCGAATGGTCCGAGCAACACGGTCTGGACTGGTTCCAGCTCGACGAACAAGGCTTCTCGAACGGGATCCTGCGCCTGGTGCGCGACATCAACGAGATCTACCGCAGCCACCCGGCACTGTGGAGCCAAGACACCGTTCCGGCGGGCTATTCCTGGATCGACGCCAACGATTCGGCCAATAATGTGTTGAGCTTCCTGCGCTACGGCAACGACGGCTCGGTGATGGCGTGCGTGTTCAATTTCGCGGGCGCCGAGCACAGCGGCTACCGGCTGGGCCTCCCGGCGGCGGGCCGCTGGCGCGAGGTCCTCAACACCGACGCGACCGACTACAACGGGACTGGAGTGGGCAACCTCGGGGGCGTCGACGCCACCGAAGATCCCTGGCACGGCCGCCCCGCCTCGGCGGTGCTGGTGCTGCCGCCCACGTCGGCGTTATGGCTGGAGCCGGCTTAGGCTTAGCAGCCGCCGGAGGAAACTTTCCGCCTGAATCCGGCATGCCTGCACTTTGGCGTCAGACGGACAAGGCCGATATCGCGCTCCGCATCTAGGTGACCCGGTCCTGACTTCGGTCACTTTTCCGGTTTGGGGTTGGCGCGACGCTTGGACCTGCTGTTTTGTGGTCGTTGGGGCCGGAATGTGTGCACTAACGGATGGGTTCGTCGGGTGCCGGAGTGGCCTATATGCGGACGGTGAGGACCAAGTCGGGGGCGACAGCGGTGCAGATTGTGTGGTCGTCGCGGCGCGGTGCACGCTCGATCGAGCATGTGGGTTCGGCTCATGACGCGGTGGAATTGCAAGCACTCAAGACGGCGGCCGTACGGCGGCTTACTGGAGGTCAGCAGACCCTCGACCTTGATGTCGGTGACACCGAAATATCCGGTGCCTCTTTGGAAATCGTCTCTTCGCGGATGGCGTTTTTGTGGGACAGCTTGTGCGCTGCGTATGTCCGGCTTGGCTTCGATCGGGCCGCTGGAGCCGATGAGGTGTTCCGGGATCTGGTGCTGGCCCGGATCATCGAGCCGACCAGTAAGGCCGACTCGCTGCGGGTACTGGCCGAGACCGGTATCGCCACGGTGTCCTACCGCACCCTGACCCGGCACCTGCCGCGGTTCGCCACAGCGGCTTTCGGCCGGGCGTTGTCCAAGGCGTGCGCGGTTCAGGCGGCGTTGGGGCCGGCGTCGTTGGTGCTCTACGACGTCTCGACGCTGTACTTCGAGACCGATAAGGCCGACGGATTCCGCGAGCCCGGATTCTCCAAAGAACGTCGGCTCGAACCGCAGATCACCATCGGCCTGCTCACCGATGCGACTGGATTTCCATTGGCAGTACACGCATTTGAAGGCGACAAGGGTGAAACCAAGACGATGCTGCCCGTCATCAACGCCTTCAAGAAGGCCCACCAACTCACCGATGTCACAGTGGTCGCTGATGCCGGCATGATCTCCGAGGACAACCAGAAAGCGATCTACGCCGCCGGGCTGACCTTCATCCTCGGCTCCAGGATCCCGTTCCTGCCCGGCGTCATACGCGAATGGCGCGACAAGCATCCCGGCGAGGACATCCCTGACGGGCACATCTTCACCCAGGCCTGGCCGGCCAGCAGCAAGGAGAAGGCCCGCGGGATCCCCGACCGGGTCATCTTCTACCAGTACCGTGCTGACCGGGCCCGGCGCACCCTGCGTGGTATCGATGAGCAGGTAGCCAAAGCCCAGGCCGCCGTCGACGGGAAGGCCCCCCTCAAACGCAACCGGTTCATCACCGTGACCGGCGAGAACCGGTCGGTGAACCGGGAGTTAGAAGCCAAAGCCCGCGAGTTGGCCGGGATCAAGGGCTACACCACCAACCTGACCGGCCAGACCGCAGACTTCGTCATCGATGCGTATCACCAGTTGTGGCGGATCGAGAAGGCGTTCCGGATGTCCAAGCACGACCTGGCCGCCCGCCCGATCTACCACCACAAACGCGAGTCCATCGAGGCCCACCTAAACATCGTGTTCGCCGCGCTCGCAGTCAGCCACTGGATCGAACACCAAACCGGTTGGAGTATCCGGCAATTCGTGCGCACCACACGCCGATACCGCACCGTGGACATCCGAGCCGGCCAACACACCCTCACCGCCGCCGATCCACTGCCCGCCGACCTACGCGACGCCCTCGCCCAAATCAGCGGAGCCGACCTACGCACTAAATGACCGAAGTCAGGTAGGTGACCCGGTGATATTCCGTACCGAGACGAGCAATCGATGGTGGGCGCTGTCGATGGCCCGCAGCCATTGTCAGCCCGGTGCGCCGTGTACGCCGTTTTGTCCGTGCCCGCCGTTTGCGCCGGCCGCGCCGGCATTGCCGTTCCCGCCATGGGTCGCGCCGCTACCGCCGTTTCCGCCGTAGCCAAACAGCAGGCCACCACGACCCCCGGCGCCCCCGGTGCCGCCGTTGGAACCAGCACTTCCCGCGGCGCCGATTCCGCCATCACCACCACGGCCGCCATTGCCGGCGAAATACCCGCTGTAGGCGGCGCCACCACTGCCGCCATTGCCGCCGACGCCCCCGGCGCCGCCCGCGCCCCCACCGCCACCGCCGTTACCTGAATTTTCAGGCGGAACATAGCCGCCGTCACCGCCGTTTCCGCCATGACCGCCCGGCGCGCCGATCCCGCCCGCACCGCCCGCGCTACCGCCACCCCCACCGGAGGTAATGCCGTTGCGGCCTGAGCCACCCCCGATACCGCCGCCGTTACCGCCATATCCCGTCAAGCCGCCGGCCCCGCCGTGGGCTCCGCCGCCGCTATCGCCGCTGGCAAGGTGACCGCCGCCGTCGCCCCCGGCGCCCCCGACGCCTCCGCCGCCGCCGCCGGCGCCACCGCCGCCAGCGCCGCCGTTGCCGCCGGTTCCACCGGGCGCGCCCGGACCGCCCGCCCCGCCCGCACCGCCGCCTCCGCCCGCGCCGTCGACGATGCCGGTGCCGGCGGTGCCACCGGTGCCGCCGGTGCCACCAGCCTGACCGACAGCGGTGCCGGCGTCGCCATGCTGGCCACCACTACCGGCGCCATCGGGCAACAGACCACCGTTGGCGCCATTGGCCGCAGGGGTGGTTGGGGTGGCAGGCCCCGGATTAACCCCCGAAGCGCCCGCGGCCCCGGCTCCGCCGGCCCCGCCATGGCCCCCCACACCAAACAACCCGGCACTGCCACCGGCGCCACCGTTGCCCGCGTTGCTAGCAACCGTCGCAGCGGCCCCACCGGCCCCCCCGCGCCGCCATTGCCAACCAACCATCCCCCCGTACCGCCAGCCCCACCAGAAGCCCCGGCCCCACCCGCCCCACCCAGTCCACCGTTTCCGATCAGTCCCGCCGCTCCACCGCGACCACCGGCCACCCCGGCGGTGACGCTGGCACCACCATTGCCGCCATTGCCATAAAGCAGCCCGCCAGGACCGCCGGGCTGACCAGGCGCGCCGTTAGCACCGTTGCCGATCAGCGGACGACCCAACAGCGCTTGAGCCGGCGCATTGATCGCGCCAAGCAGCGTCTGCTCAACATTGGCCGCTTCAGCGGCCGCGTACGAACTGCCCGCAGCCGCCAGGGTCTGCACAAACTGAGCGTGAAACTTCGCCGCCTGTGCGCGCAACGCCTGATAAGCCTGCCCATGCGAACCAAACAGCGTCGCAATCGCCACCCACACCTCATCGGCACCAGCGGCCAACACAGCCGTCGTCGCAGCCGCCGCAGCCGCATCAGCCTCGGCAATCACCGCCCCGAGCCCCGATAAATCAGCTCGTGCCGTCGCAAACATCTCAGGTACTGCAACCACAAACGACACGATGATCTCCTTCAGCTCAGCAACTCCAGGACGGGCGGGAGAGAATACCGAGTGTGCCGCTTCAGGGTCACAAACCGTACTATTTCGCAATACCTATCCCCTTTTGAGTACTTCACCCCCGGTGGCACAACCATGTTGGCCAGCTCGGCGAATACTGAACTTCAGTGAATTTGTGTGGTCGCGGCGGTCGGGCAACGCACCGACCCAGCCATGGTCAAGATGCGTGGACCCGACCACTCGCTGGGGAGGCGTCGCCGCTCGCGCACTATTTGTCGGGCAGTTCTGCGGCCCCACTGCCCTGCTGTCGTTGCGGTCGACCGGTCAGCGTGGCGTTAATGTCGACACGCAGCCACCCGCTCCTGGAGGGTTCGGCAGCTCACGCGGTCGCATCGACGCGCTGGTCGTCGTCGGCATCACGGCCTCGACGCCCTCACCAGCAAAGTGCTTGCCTTCCACGCTGACAGGACCCTCAGAAAACTCAGGCCTGCCCGACCCCACCACTCAGTACCACTCAGTACAGGGCGTTGGCAAGATTGCGCCGACCCGCGATGACTTCGGGATCGGCAGGGTCGAACAGCTCGAACAGCTCGATCAGCCGAGTACGCACTCTGGTGCGCTCATCACCAGATGTACTGCGCACCAAAGCAACCAATCGCTCGAACGCCCCGGTGACATCCTGGTTGAGGATTTGCACGTCGGCGGCCGCGAACGCAGCCTCGATGTCATCCGGTGCGGCGTCGGCGACCAGGACCGCGTCCGGACGCTGTGCGGTTGCGCGAGTGAGGAAGTCGATCTGCCGGATCGCCGCCTTCGCTTCGACATTGCCCGGCTCGGCGTCCAGAATCGCTTGATAAGACTTCTTGGCCGCCTCGAAGTCACCGGCCTCGAGTTCCGCGCGGGCCTGCGCCACCGCCGGATCGACTTCCGCGAACTCTGCCGAACCCGTTGGGCCCCTGAGCTTTCCCGCTGTCGCCGACAGCAGCGAGTCTAGCCAGCGTCGTAGCTGATCGGCGGGCTGGGGCCCCTGGAAGCTCGAGATCGGTTGCGCCGCAGCCAGTGCCACCACGGTCGGGACCGCCTGTGCGCCGAATATCTGAGCCACTCTGGGCGCAACGTCGACGTTGACCGTCGCCAACTGCCAAGTGCCCTGATCGGCTGCGCCCAGGCCGGACAACGTGTCGAGCAGGTCGACGCACACGTCGCTGCGCGGTGACCACAGCAGCACCACGACGGGCACCTCATCGGAGCGGGCGATCACCTCGTCCTCGAAATTGGTTTCGGTGATCTCGACCGCGCCGGACTGAGCAGCGGGTGTCCGGCCGGCAGCCCCGGCTGTTGCAGCGTTTTGTTGAGCTCGTTGTTTGAGACCGGAAAGATCGACCGCACCGGCCATGGCAGGCCCGATCGGAGGTCGGGGACGTGTCACGTCATCAAGTCTGTCACGCCGGGGTCGGGCGCCGTCCAGCCGGTGGCGCCGACCTTCATCCGACGGCGGAAATCATCACCGAAAAGTGGCCTGAGCGGCCGCGGTCACGGTATATGACGAAAATCACATCAGTATCCGACGAACGGATCCCAGCAACGTCGCCATGCCCGCCGGCGCTAGGAGCGCGGGTCAGTAACAGGTTGGGCGGGTCTAAGTGCGCTGCGGGGCGTGGTCGGTTTTGATTCTGCGGTCAGGGCGATGTCCGTCGGCGTGTCGCCGCCCTGGACGCAGACTCAATGCCGTGGATGCACACTCGGGCGGACAAGCCACCCGTGAAGGCCCGTCGGGTCAGCTCATTGCCAGGCCGGTCAGTCCGTCCACGCCGATGTGGGCGTGGAGTTTTCGCAGGTTGTGGCACGCGGTGAGCAGCAGCCATTCGCCGCGAGCTTGCTCGAGCCCGCGCAGCAGCAGGTGTTTGGCGTCTTGCAGGGTGTGCATCTGGCCGAAGACCGGTTCAACGATCGCCTTGCGGCGGGCGTAAACCTGTTGACCGTTCTTGGTTGTCAGTTTGCGGGCCATGCGCTGCTTGCTGGTGGCCGTGTTGGGGATCCGGCCACGCGGGGCCACCGGCGGCGGGTCCCCACGACGGAGGCGTCCGGTGGCCACGTAGAACTCGGTGCCATGCGCGTCGGTGTAGTCGGCGGCGGCATCGAGGTTGTCGGCTGAGCAGTAGCCGGCGTCGGCGAGCAACCGAGCCGGGGCCTGCCCGGTGTTGGCGGTGGTCTGGTCGGTCATCGTGATCAGGTTGCCCATATCGGCGGCGCAGGTGTTGACCTCGGTCGCGACGATCACCTGATGATGATCGCGCTCATCGAAAGTCCCCAGGTGTGCTCGCCGAAATTCCTCACCTGTGAGCAGCGGTCAATGATCGGCGTCAACCACGGCTTGGGCGTTGTAGCACTGGTGGAAAGCGCCGTCACTGGTGGGCATGATCTTTGAATCCGGGTCGGTGAAGTTGCGCTGCGCCTTGGGTTTCGGGACTGCCTGCGCGGCCGCGGCCTCGCCCTTGGCCACGACGACCTCGGCGTCATCGCCGCGGTCCCGGGCGCTGGCCTCGGCCTGCTCGCGGGCCCGATGGCGGGCCTCCTCCTCCAAGGCGGCCTTGGCCTCGCGGATCTTAGCCAGCCGGGTTTCGCGGCGGGCCAGCTCTTCGGGCAGCTCGTCGCCACGGCGGTTCTTGCCGAATTTGTTGTCCTCAGCCTTGTCGATGCGCTCGGCATTAGCCAACAGCGCCGACACCTCGTCGGCGAGGATCTTTTCCTTCTGGCTCATCCGCGCATAACTCATCGCTTTGCGCCGGGAGGCATTGGCGCGCACCTTGGTGCCATCCAGCGCCACCTGGCCCAGGCTGACCATGCCAGCGGCCTGACACAGCGCCAACGCTTGGACGAACAGATGTCCCAGCGCTGACAGGTGACGTTTGCGGAACCGGGCGATCGCCCGATAATCCGGGGCGCTGCCGGCGGCCAGCCATCGAAACGCCACCACATCGACGCAGGCCGCTTCCAGCCGCCGTGACGAGCGTACCCCGGTGGTGTAGCCATATAGCAGGATGCGCACCATCAGCCGCGGGTCATAGGGCGGCCCGCCGCGGACTTCGGTGTAGGCCGCGTGGATACGAGATAAATCCAGGTGATCATCGACGAGATCGGCGATAAACCGGGCCAGGTGCTCGGCCGGCAACCAGTCATCCAGCGACGGCGGCAACAACTACCCCTGGTCTGGGTCGAAAGCCCGAAAAGTCTTGACCACCGGCGACTTCGGCACCACAAAATGTGGATCTACCCGCTGCGCAGGGTCTACCTCGAACAACCCGCCATAATCGAGACCATCAGGCACACCCCATCATCGCGTGCATCCGGCGATCAGCCCTGCAGCGCCGACGGCGTGTTACTGACCCGCGCTCCTAGCCGGCACGCAAGATCAGCGCGTCACCCTGGCCACCCGCACCACACAGGGCCGCAACCCCATAACCGGAGCCGCGGCGGGCCAACTCGAGTGCCACGTGCAGCGTGATGCGCGCGCCCGACATCCCGATGGGATGACCGACGGCAATCGCGCCACCGTTGACATTGACGATCTCGGGATCAACCCCCAGCTCTCTCGTCGACGCCAGCGCGACCGCGGCGAACGCCTCGTTGATCTCGACGACATCGAGCTGGTCGACCGAGATGCCCTCACGCTTGAGCGCCTTCTTGATCGCGTTGGCCGGTTGCGACTGCAACGTCGAATCCGGGCCCGCCACGACGCCATGCGCGCCGATCTCGACCAGCCATGAAACTCCGCGCTCCTGGGCCTTTTCTTTGCTCATCACCACGACCGCGCAGGCGCCGTCGGAGATCTGCGAGGCCGAGCCGGCGGTGATGGTGCCGTCCTTGCGAAACGCCGGCTTGAGACCACCCAACGAATCGGCGGTCGTGTTCGCCCGGATTCCTTCGTCTTCGCTGAACTGCAGTGGATCGCCTTTGCGCTGCGGAATGCTCACCGGCACCACTTCGTCGGCGAACACCCCGTCCTTCCAGGCAGCGGCCGCTTTCTGGTGCGACTGCGCCGCGTACTCGTCCTGCTCAGCGCGGGTGAACTTGTCGACGTCGTTGCGTTGCTCGGTGAGCGCGCCCATGGGCTGATCGGTGAACACGTCGTGCAGACCGTCGTAGGCCATGTGGTCGAGAACCGTGACGTCGCCGTACTTGTAGCCGGCCCGGCTGTCCATCAGCAGATGCGGGGCCTTGGTCATCGACTCCTGACCGCCGGCAACCACCACGTCGAATTCTCCGGCCCGAATCAGCTGGTCAGCGAGCGCGATGGCGTCGATGCCGGACAGACACATCTTGTTGATCGTCAACGCGGGCACGTCCCAGCCAATGCCCGCCGCGACCGCCGCCTGCCGCGCGGGCATCTGTCCCGCGCCCGCGGTGAGGACCTGGCCCATGATCACGTACTCGACCAGAGATGCCGGGTTTTCCACACCCGGGAAGGCCTTTTCCAGGGCACCCCTGATGGCGATGGCGCCCAGGTCACTGGCGCTGAAATCCTTCAGCGAACCCATCAACTTGCCGACGGGTGTCCGGGCTCCAGCAACGATCACCGACGTCGTCATGACTACCTCCTAAGAGCGTGGGAACGGCCGATCCAGCCAACCCGGAGAAGCAGATTCTTCCCCATGAGGTTACCGTTGTGTTATGACCACCGATCAAGTTGACGCCCGTCAGGTTGTGGCCACCTCCTTGGTGACCGGGCTGGATCACGTCGGCATCGCCGTCACCGATCTGGACGCGGCGATCGAGTGGTACCACGAACACCTCGGCATGATCCTGGTGCATGAGGAGCTCAACGACGACCAGGGAATCCGCGAAGCCATGCTTGCGGTGCCGGGCTCCACAGCCCAGATCCAATTAATGGCCCCGATGGATGAATCGTCGGCGATCGCAAAGTTTCTGGAGAAGCGCGGACCGGGCATCCAGCAGTTCGCCTGCCGGGTCGCCGATCTTGACGCCCTCAGCCGCCGACTGCGCTCGCAGGGCGTCCGTTTGGTGTACGACGCTGCCCGGCGTGGCACGGCGAATTCCCGAATCAACTTCATCCACCCCAAGGATGCCGGCGGCGTCCTGATCGAGTTGGTCGAGCCGGCTCGCTGAGAGTTCCGGCTAAGCCAATGGTGTGTCACGTAAATATCTAGCTGCATGTTCGGTATTCTGGATCGGTGAGCGCATCACCTGCAGTTGCCTTGGCTATGTCGGTTGGCGAGCGTGAAACGTTGGAGAGGTTGGCGCGGTCTCATGCGGTGCCGCATCGGCAGGTGATGCGCGCGCGGGCGTTGCTGATGGCTGCCGATGGCGTGGCGAACACCCGCATCGCCGAGGAGGTCGGGGTGACGCCGGTGACGGTGCGTAGCTGGCGCAAAAGGTTCAGCGAGGACGGGCTGGCCAAGCTGGGGCAGGTACGTAAGGGACGAGGCCGCAAGCCCACGATCTCAGACGAGCAGGTCGCGCAGATCGTGCGATTGACCACCGAGGAGACCCCGCCCGGCCACACGCATTGGTCATGCCGCACGATGGGCACCCGGGTGGGAGTGAGTCACTCTGCGGTGCAACGTATCTGGTCCGATTTAGGGATCAAGCCGCATCGAGTGGACACGTTCAAGGTGTCCACCGATCCGAAGTTCGAGGATTCTCCGGCTAATCTTGCTTCTGGCTCCGCCGCGGGGTAGCGGTTCGGCGTTTGAGCGTGCGGAGTTCTTCTTCTTGTCGGCGAACTTTGGCGGCGACGGCATCGAGGGCTTGGGTGAGGTTGTCGAGGCGGTCGGCGAGTCCGGTGATGGTGAGCATTTCGCCGTGGCGGGATCGGTAGGTGTCGATGACGGCGCGGAGTTGCCGGTTGCGGTAGCAAGTGGCGCGGCTGATGCCGCTGTGCTCGGCGACGGCGGCGAAGGTGACATCGCGTCCGGCGGCGAGCAGTTGTTCGCAGGCGCTGCGGACGCGGTCAGTCGGGTTGTCGCTCATCGTGTTTCGGCCCGGGTTTGGCTGATCAGCTCATCAAGGCGGTCGGCGAGGCGGCGGTGGCGTTCGGCTTCGGCGCCCCAGCCGCGTGTTTCGGCGTCCGCGGCCAGGGTGAGCGCGTCGGCGTGTTGGGCGCCGAGGACGGCGAGGTAGCCGGCGTCGGTGCGGAAGTTCGGGCAGTGCTCGCAGATGTTGGCATAGGAACAGGATCCCTGAGCTGGGGCGCGTAGGCAGACCCGCCGGCCAGGCGTGATTTGATGGTGGCAGTGTCCTTCCAGTCGGCGCCGCCGGTGATCGCCACGAGCGGTAGCGGCCGACCGGATGCCGGTGGCGAGCCGGGCGGTGCGGGCGGTGCGGCTGGTGCCGTGGCGAGGTGTGCTTTGGTCTGGGTCAAAGCGCGTTCGTACTCTTCGCGCACGGTGGCGTCGAACAGCCGCCCGTATCGAAGACTCATGTTCGCCGAGACGTCCCGAGTAGTTGCATCAGCGCCTGCAGCGAGCAGCCCGCGTTCACCAGGGCCGTGGCGAAGGTGTGTCTGAGGGAATGCGTTGTGGCCGTGGTGATTTCGGCGATCTTGGCAGGCGCGGGAAAGCTCTTCCCGCAGCGCGCAGGCGGAGATGCGTCGGCCTTGATGCACCAGCAGGAAGTCGACCGGTGCGCCGGTGCGGGGGTGCGGCAGCGGCCGGCCGGGGGTGCGGCGGGCGACGATCCGGTCGAGGATCGTCACGGTCTCGTCGTCGAGCGGGACCATCCGTTCGGTTGCGAGCTTGCCCAGCGGCACTTTCAGCCAGGCGCCGTTTCCGTCGATCTGGTGCACGCAGTCCAGTTCCAGGTCGCGCAGTTCGCCGATGCGCAGCCCGGTGGCGCGGGTCAGCAGCAGCGCGTCGGCGTGCAGCCGCGTCAACCCGGCCGGCGCGGACCCGGACAGGTCGGTGAGCGCGGCCAGCAGCGCCCGGTCGGCGTCGGGAGGCAGATAGCGCGTCAGCGGGTGCTGCAAGCGCGGAAGGTCCCGGGAGAAGATCAGGATGCGGGCCGGTGCGGCGGGCCAGCCCCACTCGGTGATGTCGGTGAGGAACTGCCGTACGGCGATGATCCGGCCGCGGCGGTAGCCGATGGACATGGGGCTGCCGTCGCGCAGTCGGGCGGCGGCCAGCGCCGCGAGCCACGCCTCGATGGTGGCGCGGTCGAGCACGGCGAGGTCGGTGACCGGCGGGTCGCAGGCGGACAGAAACCGGCCGAAGCCGGCCAGGTGGCCCGCAATCGCTTTGACCGTGGTCGGTGCCCGCGTTGAGGCGGCCTGCGTGCAGTAGTCCATGAATACGGTGCGCAGAGGTTCGTCCACGCCGCTGCAGCACCCGCGCAGGCCTGGCCGGCACCGCGGGTCCGGTGGAGGCGTGTCGAGGATGCCGAGGTGGAACAGCACCCGGTGCGCCGTGCTGATCATGGCGCGGTCGGCGTTCCAGGCGGCGGGTTTGCCGTTGATCTGGGTGCGTCGGTGCAGCGCCGCGGCCAGCTCGTCGAGGTCGGCGGCGCGCAGCTGAGCCAGTGGCCGGCCGGTCTGGGTGAGCAGCCGGACGATGACGCGTTCGGTGGCGCAGCGCACGGTGTGGGCACTGTAATCCAGCTCGGTCGCCGCGGTGGTGAACGCGGTGATCTCGGCGGCCAGCGGGCCGCGGCCAGCCTGGGTGAGCAGCCCGCCGATCTTGCGGCTCAGGTAGTCATAGCCGGGCCGTAGCCGCCCGGTGGCCATCAGGTAGGTGACGAACGGCCGTTGCGCCACGCCCAAACTCTGCTGCACGTCGAGGGTTTCCGCGGCGAATGCGGCCGGGTCGAGCCAGCGCGCGAGGAACGACCACGCCGCGTTGCGGTAGGACAGCGACCCGCGCTTGTCCACGGCCAGCCACGCCTCGTAGTCGGCGACCAGCTCGGCCGCGCCGGGCACGTGCGCTGCGCGCCGTTCAGGCCCGGGCACGTTGCTTGGTCCGGGCGGCGTCGTAGGCCGCGCGGACCCGCACCGGCGCCAAATGGATGTAGCCGACCGAGGAGTCGACGTGGGCGTGACCGAGCAACGCCTGGATGACCGCAAGATCCAGACCGGCCTCGGCCAATGCGGTCCCGAAGGAGTGCCGCAACGCGTGCGGGTGCGCGGCGGGCACGTCGGCGCGGTCCCGGTGGTAGCGGAAGATCGTGCGCAGCCCGGCCGGGGTCAGCCGTTGCCCGCGGTGCGGCCCCTTGGCGACCACGAACAACGCACCGGTCTTGGTGTCGGGCCGTTCGGCGAGAAGGTAAGCCTGGATCCAGCCGACCACCTCGCTATCGACCGGTGCCCGTCGTTCCCGTCCGCCCTTGCCGGCCACCCGTGCCCAGCCGGCGCCGATGTCCACGTCGGCGACATCCAGTGCGAGGACCTCGGCGCTGCGCAGGCCGGAGAACAACATCAGCCCCGCGATCGCCTTGTCCCGCCAGGTCCGCAAACTCGCCAAGAACGCGTTGACCTCGGCGTGTTCCAGACCGCGCGGCAACCGCCGCGGCTGCCGTTGCCCGCAACGGCGAGCGTGGCTGCGGGCTGGCCAGGTGACCCAGCAGCCCACTGCGCTGGGACGCGGAAACCCGGCGGCCGGCCGGGCCTTTCGGCATCGGGTTGACCAAGGCAGGATCACGCATCGCCCGGAACGTGAACAGGCCGCTGATCGCGGCCAGCCGCCGGTTCACCGTCGCCGCCGCCAACCCATGGCACGAGGTGAGAAACCGCAGCAGCACAGCGGTATCCACCTCATCCAGCCGCAGATGTTGCTCCTCCAGCCACCGGCACAACGCGAGCAGGTCGAACGCGTAGGAGCGTCGAGTGCCCGGCGCGTAATGCCGGTCACCGAGATAGCCCAGATAGTCATTGACCAGCCGCAGGCCGACCGAGGACGGGCCAGTCAGCACCCAGCCGTCGTTACGCGCCTCGACACGGAACTCGCTCAGCGATGTCATGAGACACGTATCCCACACACACATCGAGCAGCCCGGGAACCACACCCACTACGGCGTGTCGGGCCCTGGAAGCAAACAGGATTAGCCGGTAAAGGAGACAAGCTTGTCGATGTCGTCGGTTTGTACCTCAACCCGCCGGACAAGGCGATCGTGTTGTGCATGGATGACAAGAGCCAGATTCAGGCTCTCGACCGTACCCAGGCGTCGGTGCCAATGATCCCCGGTCGAGCCGGAACGATGACCCATGACTACAAGCGCAACGGGACGACCACGTTGTTCGCGGCACTTGACGTATTGACCGGCACGGTGATCGGTCAATGCCTGCCTCATCACCGTCATACCGAGTTCCTGAAGTTTCTCAACACGATCGACCACGAGGTGCCCCAGGGCCTGCAGGTCCCTCTGATCCTGGATAACTACAGCACCCACAAGCACGCCGAGGTCGACCGGTGGCTCAACCGGCACAAGCGTTTTCACCTGCACTTCACGCCGACCTCATCGTCGTGGCTCAACCAGGTCGAGCGCTGGTTTCGGGATCTGACCGACAAGAATCTGCGTCGCGGGGTATTCGCCAGCGTGCCCGATCTGATCGCCAGCATCGAGGAATACCTCAACGCCCACAACGCCGATCCCACCCCCTACGTGTGGACGGCCACCGCCGAATCCATCCTGGCCAAAGTCCAGCGAGCACGCACTAAACTCGAACAAGTAGTTAGCCAAAACTGAGACACACCACTAAGCTAAGACCACTTTCGGGTTGGGCCACGAGTCCCCCGGCTGGCCCAACACGGAGTATGCCAGTGCCGCCGCTCCTCGACAGCTTCCGGTCGATCGGCGAGCCACACCACTACATGTGAAGTCCCGGTTCGGATTTCGTGATCACACCCGGGACATCGATAGGTCTTGACGGCTCGCACTGCCGCAATCGCTCGGACTTCGTACTCGTAGCCATCCGGCCCGGTCTCGACCCGGCGCGGCATCGGCGATGGCGCGACCGGCCGCTGCCGGCTTGGCGGTTTACGGCGCCCAGCCACCTGACAAGTTTAGCCGCGACCTTCAGAACAGCCGGTACTCATCATTGTCCATACCGCGCATCTTGTCGTAATCCAGTGTGAGGCAACGGATGCCGCGGTCGGTAGCCAAGGTGCGGGCCTGCGGCTTGATCTGTTGAGCGGCGAACACACCCTTGACCGGCGCGAGAACGCTGTCGCGATTGAGCAACTCGAGATATCGGGTTAGCTGCTCCACCCCGTCGATTTCGCCGCGCCGCTTGATCTCCACTGCTACGCAGCCCCCGCGTTCGTCGCGGCACAGCAGATCGACCGGCCCGATCGCGGTCATGTACTCGCGACGGATCAGCGTGTAGCCCTCACCCAGGAGTTGGACGTGCTCGGCGAGCAAGGCCTGCAAGTGGGCCTCGACGCCGTCCTTCACCAGCCCGGGGTCGACACCCAACTCATGACTCGAGTCGTGTTCGATCTCTTCGACGGTGATGCGCAACTGTTCGCCGGACTTGTTGGTGACCACCCACACCGGTGATTCTGGGCCGGACTCCTCGGTCAGCCAGCAGGGGGGACTCATCCAGTTCAGCGGCTTGTAGGCGCGATCGTCTGCGTGCACGCTGACCGACCCGTCAGCCTTGAACAACAACAACCTGCGCGCCGACGGCAGATGCGCGGTCAGCCGGCCGATGTAGTCGACCGTGCATTGAGCGATGACTAGCCGCACCCGATTCACCCTAGCCTCGGCCTTGCGCGCCGGTAGGTATGGCTGCCGTCGAGTCACGGATTGGCCTGTGTGGATGCTGTTTTCGAGATGCGATGCGCTTGGCTGGCCGGTATCGGTTGGTCGGACGCGTCGGGGCCGCGGCTCTTCCCTGATCGCCTACCTCGACAGGTCGGACCGGGTATCGACAGAGACGGCGCGAAAACGGTGCCGAGCCATAAGACAAACGCGATCCTCAATGCGGAACGGGATCCTGCGCCTATCAATACCCGATACAGATACACTTCCGCGAAAAAATGCGGTTAGAGCCGGTCTGACAATTTAGGCTGATGCCACAATGTCGTCCCAGAAGACCGTGGCGCAGCGCTTGGACCGGGTGATTGAAAAAGTGACCCGCCAGTACAGCTGGTCGTCGGAAACCCCTGCTTACGGATCGCGGCTGCTCGGCGGGGCATCGGAAAGCTTGGAACACCGGCGGATACGTATCCAGATGATGATGACCGTCGCCATTCTGGTCGCGCAGTTGGTCGGGATTATTATCGCCACTCTGCTACTCACGATTGCCTTCCCGAAACCAAGCGTGATCTTCGACGCGCCGCATTGGCTGTCCTTCGGGCTCGTGCCCGCTTACAACTTGCTCGCTGTGGTACTGGGCGCATTGTGGCTTACCCGGCAAACGACTCGAGCATTGCGATGGGCGATCGAAGCGCGCACCCCCACCCCGGCTGAAGCGCGCGATGCATTCCGGATCCCGGCGCGCGTGGCGTTGGCCGTTCTTTTCGTGTGGGGATTCGGGATGGCGTTGTGGAGCACTCTCTACGGTTTGGCCAACCCGCTGTTTGTCCCACGGTTCTTGTTTTCGATGAGCGTTGTCGGCGTTCTTGTGGCCACCAGCTGTTATTTGATATCTGAATTCGCGCTGCGCCCCGTGGCCGCCCGGGCGCTTGAAGTAGGACCGACACCCCGATCCCTGGTGCCAGGCATCATGGGCCGGACCATGGTGGTATGGCTGCTGTGTTCGGGGCTGCCCAACACCGGTATCGCCGTCACCGCGTTATTCGAGAATTCGTTTTCGGATCTCGAGAACGACCAATACATAGTCTCGGTGCTGATCTTGTGGGTGCCCGTTTTGGTCTTCGGGTTCGTCCTGATGTGGATGCTTGCCTGGATGACGGCAACGCCGGTGGGCGTCGTGCGCGCGGCGCTCAGGCGTGTCGAGCAGGGCAACTTGGCCGGCGATCTGGTGGTGTTCGACGGCAGCGAACTCGGTGAGCTGCAACGCGGATTCAACTCGATGGTCCACGGCCTGCGGGAACGCGAGCGGGTGCGAGACCTTTTCGGCCGGCACGTCGGTCGCGAAGTCGCCCTTGCTGCCGAACGCCAGCCGCCGCAATTGGGTGGCGAAGAACGCCATGTCGCCGTCGTCTTCATCGATATCGTCGGCTCCACAACGTTGGTGAGCACCCAGCCTCCGGCCGACGTCGTGCAGTTGCTCAACCGGTTTTTCGCAGTGGTCATCGAGGAGGTTGACCGACATCACGGGCTGGTCAACAAGTTCCAGGGTGACGCGTCGCTGGCCATCTTCGGCGCCCCTAATCACCTTGAGCAACCTGAAGATCAGGCTCTGGCCGCCGCACGCGCGATTGCCGAACGACTGGCCGATGAAGTGCCCGAGTGTCCGGCGGGCATTGGTGTGGCATCGGGGCAGGTGGTCGCCGGTAATGTCGGCGCCAACGAGCGGTTCGAATACACCGTGATCGGTGCGCCGGTCAACGAAGCGGCCCGACTTTGCGAACTGGCCAAATCACATCCGGGTCAATTGTTGGCCACCGCCGAAACACTTCGGGGCGCAACCGAACGCGAAAGTGCCCTTTGGCATCTGGGCGAGGTCGTGACACTTCGCGGGCTCGGCCAGCCCACCCGGCTGGCATCACCGACGCAGACCGGTGATAACGCCCATCCAGAGAATGCGTCCAGCGCCGGCGCAACCGTGACCGGCAACGGCTAACGTGCGGCGCCAACGAGTAAGACAACCGCCGATTTGTGGCTTCGAGATGGCTGACAACTGGAATGCCAACGGC
This sequence comes from Mycobacterium pseudokansasii, assembly GCF_900566075.1. NCBI lineage: Bacteria > Bacillati > Actinomycetota > Actinomycetes > Mycobacteriales > Mycobacteriaceae > Mycobacterium > Mycobacterium pseudokansasii. The sequence continues at coordinate 4,463,250 of NZ_UPHU01000001.1, forward strand.
TGCAGCCATTTCCATCAACGCCGACGGTGCGACAAAATGCATCGACGCCACGGGCCGCCACCACAGACGCAAGGCGCAACCCGAACCCACTCGGGCCAGCACGTCAACCACGCGAAGGTTCCAGACTAGACTGACGCCACAATGGTGGCCGAGGAAAGTATGGCGCAACGTTTGGGCCGGGTACTTGAGACGGTGACCCGTCAAAGCGGCCGGCTATCAGAGACCCCCGCCTACGGCTCCTGGCTGCTCGGACGGGTATCGGAGGACCAACGGGGCCGGCGGATACGCATCCAGGTCATCTTGACGGTGATGGTGGTGGCGGCAAACCTGATCGGGATAGCGGTCTCCATCCTGTTGGTTACCGTCGCGATTCCCGAGCCGAGCGTCTTTTCCGACGCGCCGTTGTGGGTGTCGTTCGCCGTTGTACCGGCCTACATCGTGGTCGCCTTGGCTCTCGGAGCGTATTGGATCACGCGACGAACGGTGATCGCGCTGCGCTGGGCAATCGAGGAACGCCCGCCAACCCACGACGACGAGCGCAACACCTTCCTGACTCCCTGGCGGGTCGCCATTGTCGATCTGATCCTCTGGGGAGTCGGCGCAGCGCTGCTGACGACGCTCTACGGCATGGCCAACACCATGTTCATCCCCCGCTTCCTCTTCGCGGTGACCATTTGCGGACTCCTGGTGGCCACCGGGAGCTACCTGATCACCGAGTTCGCATTGCGTCCGGTAGCAGCACAGGCGCTTGAGGCGGGACCGCCGCCCCGGCGACTGGCATCGGGGATCATGGGGCGGACGATGATGGTGTGGTTCCTCGGGTCGGGTGTTCCCATCGTCGGTATTGCCCTGATTGCGATCTTCCAGATCGCGATGCGGAATCTCACGGCGACCCAGTTCGCGGTCGGTGTGCTCATCGTGTCGATGGCAACATTGGTCTTCGGGTTTCTCCTGATGTGGATCTTGGCCTGGCTCACAGCGACACCGGTACGCGTGGTCCGAGCGGCACTCCAGCGCGTGGAGCGAGGGGATCTCCGAGGCGACCTGGTGGTGTTCGACGGAACCGAACTCGGGGAGCTGCAGCGTGGTTTCAACGCGATGGTCGACGGCCTGCGGGAGCGCGAGCGGGTGCGTGATCTGTTCGGCCGCCATGTCGGACGCGAGGTCGCCCTCGCCGCCGAGCGGGAGCGGCCGAAACTGGGCGGGGAGGAACGCCACGTCGCCGTGGTGTTCCTCGACATCGTCGGCTCGACCAAGTTGGTGACCACCCAACCCCCGGCCGAGGTCGTGCAGTTGCTCAACCGCTTCTTCGCGATCGTGGTCGAAGAGGTCGATCGCCATTGCGGGCTGGTCAACAAGTTCGAGGGCGACGCCTCGCTGGCCATCTTCGGTGCCCCCAACCATCTCGACCGACCCGAAGACCAGGCTTTGGCCTGCGCACGGACCCTGGCCGAGCGGTTGGCCGAGGAAATCTGGGAGTGCCCGGCGGGCATCGGGGTGGCGTCGGGACAGGTGGTGGCCGGCAATGTCGGCTCCAAGGAGCGGTTCGAATACACCGTGATCGGCGAGCCGGTAAACGAGGCGGCCCGACTGTGCGAACGTGCGAAATCGCGCCCCGGCAAGTTACTGGCTTCGGCGCAGACCGTCGAGGCAGCGAGCGAAAGCGAGCGTGCCCATTGGACTTTGGGAAGGCACGTGAAGCTTCGTGGGCACAAGCAGCCCACCCAACTGGCATCGCCGATCGAACCGGCCAAGCCGCGCAGGTAACCTCTGGTCACCCAGCCCGTGCGCGACGGCGCCTATTACGATGTCGCTTTCCCGCCAGCGATGTCGGTGATCAGGTGTAATTGTCGAACTGTGCACGAAGATTTCGAACGCTGCTACCGAGCGGTCCAGGCCAAAGACGCCCGGTTCGACGGCTGGTTCGTGATCGCGGTCTTGACGACCCGGATCTACTGCCGGCCGAGTTGTCCGGTACGGCCACCGTTCGCGCACAACGTGCGGTTCCTGCCGACAGCGGCGGCGGCCCAACAGCAGGGCTTCCGTGCCTGTAAACGATGCCGTCCCGACGCGTCTCCGGGTTCTCCGGAGTGGAACGTCCGCGGCGATGTGGTGGCGCGGGCCATGCGGCTCATTGCCGACGGGACGGTGGATCGCGAAGGCGTCACCGGGCTGGCTGCCCGTCTGGGTTACACCACTCGTCAGCTGCAGCGACTGCTGCGCGCGGAGGTGGGTGCCGGCGCGCTGGCACTGGCCCGCGCACAACGAATGCAGACAGCGCGGGTGCTGATCGAGACCACCGATCTACCGTTCGGCGATGTGGCGTTTGCCGCCGGGTTTTCCAGCATCCGACAGTTCAACGACACCGTGCGCTTAGTCTGCGATAGCACGCCGACGGCGTTGCGCAAGCGCGCCGCTTCCCGCCGCGAACCCGGGGCCGGCGGGGCGGGGACGATATCCCTGCGGCTCGCGGTTCGCACCCCCTTCGCCTATGAGGGTGTCTTCGGTCATCTGGCCGCCGGCGCGGTGCCCGGTTGCGAGGAGGTGCGCAATGGCGCGTACCGACGCACGCTGCGGCTTTCGTCCGGCACCGCTGTGGTCACCCTCACACCGGCCCCCGATCATGTTCGCTGCTTACTGGCACTCGACGACTTCCGCGATCTCGCGGCCGCCACGGCGCGGTGCCGCCGGCTGCTGGACCTTGATGCCGATCCCGAAGCCGTGATCGGCGCACTCAGCGGCGACCCGGACTTGGCCCCAGTGGTCACTAAGGCGCCCGGACAACGAATTCCGCGCACCGTCGACGAGGCTGAACTCGCAATACGGGCGGTACTGGCTCAACAGGTTTCGACCAAGGCCGCGCGAACCCACGCTAGTCGGCTCGTCTCGGCCTACGGGCAACCGGCGCACGATGTCAACGGCGGCCTGACCCATACCTTTCCGTCAGTGGAGCAGCTGTCGCAGATCGACCCGGTCGATCTGGCTGTACCCAGAGCGCGCCGGCTCACGCTCAGCGCGCTCGTCAGTGGCCTAGCTGACGGGAGGATCAGCCTCGACCCCGGTTGCGACTGGACTGAAGCACGTAGTCAGTTGCTGGCCTTGCCCGGGGTGGGTCCTTGGACGGCCGAGGTCATCGCGATGCGCGGCTTGGGCGACCCGGACGCATTTCCCGTCGGTGACCTCGGTGTCCGCTTGGCCGCCAGACAACTGGGCCTGCCCGAGCAACGACGCGCACTTACCGAGCGAAGTGCCCGGTGGCGGCCCTGGCGGTCATATGCCACACAGCATTTGTGGACCACGCTCGAGCACCCGGTAAACCATTGGCCCCAAGAGCCGCCGAAGGAAGTCGCATGATTCATTACCGCACAATCGACAGCCCGATCGGACCGTTGACGCTAGCTGGGCGCGGCGCCGTGTTGGCCAACCTGCGGATGGCCGATCAAACCCATGAGCCGAACCGATCCGGTTGGTCACCGAATCAATGTGCCTTTCCCGCCGCGGTCGAACAGCTTGACGCCTATTTCGCCGGTGACCTCCGCGATTTCGATGTCGACCTGGACCTGCCCGGCACAGAATTCCAGCAGCGGGTATGGAAAGCCTTGCTGACAATTCCCTACGGAGAAACTCGATCCTATGGAGAAATCGCGGAACAGATCGGTGCCCCGGGCGCGGCGCGTGCCGTCGGCTTGGCCAACGGGCGGAATCCCATCGCCATCATTGTCCCGTGCCATCGGGTCATTGGGGCCAGTGGAAAGCTCACCGGGTACGGTGGCGGGCTTGACCGAAAGCAAATATTGCTCGAATTGGAGAAGCAGCGCGTGGGCTCTTCGCAGATGAGGGTGTAGGGCTGGTCGGCGCGTCGTTGCCGGAATGGTCTTCCGAGGATGAAGGTTCCTATACACCTCATCTGAAAGACCTCGACATGGCTGACGCTATCTTCATTACCCCTGATTTGACTGCGTTTTGCCGGTTGGATGATCTCGGCCTGGAGGTAGTCGGGCAGCGTGTCGAGCCCGAGCGTGCGGTGCTGGCCTGCCTGGTCGTCGAACCCGACGATTGGTGTCGTCGCTGCGGCTGCCAGGGCACGCCACGCGATACGGTGACCCGTCGGTTGTTTTTGCCGGTTGGATGATCTCGGCCTGGAGGTAGTCGGGCAGCGTGTCGAGCCCGAGCGTGCGGTGCTGGCCTGCCTGGTCGTCGAACCCGACGATTGGTGTCGTCGCTGCGGCTGCCAGGGCACGCCACGCGATACGGTGACCCGTCGGTTGTCCCACGAGCCGTGGGGCTGGCGGCCGACGACCCTGCTGGTCACGGTGCGCCGGTACCGGTGCACAGGCTGCGGGCACGTGTGGCGCCAAGACGCCAGCGCGGCGGCCGAGCCGCGGGCGAAGCTGTCGCGTCATGGCTTGCGGTGGGCGTTGGAAGCCGTTGTGTGCCAACACCTCACCGTTTCCCGTATCGCCGAGGGACTCGGGGTTTCGTGGAATACCGCCAACGACGCCGTGTTGGCCGAAGGCAAGCGTGTGTTGATCGACGACCCGGACAGGTTCGACGGGGTCAAGGTGATCGGGGTCGACGAACACGTGTGCGCCACACGCGGCGCGGGGACAGTACGTGACCGTGATTATCGACCTGACCGCCATCCGCGAGGGCACCGGCCCGGCGCGGCTGCTGGACATGGTCGAGGGCCGCTCGAAACAGGCCTTCAAGGCCTGGCTGGTCGAACGAGAAGAGTCCTGGCGCAACGAAGTTGAGGTGGTGGCAATGGACGGGTTCACCGGGTTTAAGACCGCCGCCAGCGAGGAACTGCCCGACGCGGTCGCGGTGATGGATCCCTTCCACGTTGTCCGGCTGGCCGGCGAGGCGCTGGATGGATGCCGCCGCCGCGTCCAACTCGACACCTGTGGCCACCGCGGCCGCAAAGCCGATCCGCTCTATGCCGCGCGGCGGACCCTGCACACCGGCGCTGAGCTGCTCACCGACAAGCAGAAAGACCGGCTGACGACGTTGTTCGCCGCCGACGCCCACGTCGAGGTCGAGGCGACCTGGGGCATCTACCAGCGCATGATCACCGCCTACCGCCACCCCGACCGCCGGACCGGCCGCACCCTGATGAGCACGCTTATCGAGTCGATCAGCCACGGCGTCCCCGCCGTGCTCGCCGAAGTCATCACCCCTGAGACGCACGTTAAAAAAACGCGCCGCCGACGTGCTGGCCAACTTCGATCCGACCCGGCACCGCCAACGGGCCGACCGAAGCGATCAACGGGCGCCTCGAACACCTACGCGGCTCCGCCCTCGGATTCCGCAACCTGACCAACTACATCGCAAGAGCACTCCCGGAGACCGGCGGATTCAGACCCCAACTACACCCCACATTGTGAAGAGCCATATTGCTCGAATTGGAGAAGCAGCGCGTGTCGGTCAATTTGAGTTTGTTCGACTGACACGAATCCTGTAAATACAAAAACACCCCCGATACCGGGGGTGTTTTTGTATGTTCGGCGGTGTCCTACTTTTCCACCCGAGAAGGGCAGTATCATCGGCGCTGACAGGCTTAGCTTCCGGGTTCGGGATGGGACCGGGCGTTTCCCTGTCGCTGTGGCCGCCGTAACTCTATGTAAATTTGTATTGGTGGGGGGTGTGGACCCACGGCTTACGCCGTGAGAGTGGAAAGTGGTTGCGATTTTTGTGTGTTGGTAAGTTTTCGGCCGGTTAGTGCCAGTTCCCTTCACTCATTGCTGAGCTTCCAGGTCTGACCTATCGAACCCGTGTTCTGCGGGGGGCCTTATCCCACCAAGTGGGTGAGAAGCCTGATCTTGGAGAAGGTTTCCCGCTTAGATGCTTTCAGCGGTTATCCTGTCCGAACGTAGCTATCCAGCGGTGCCCCTGGTGGGACAACTGGTGCACTAGAGGTTCGTCCGTCCCGGTCCTCTCGTACTAGGGACAGGTTTCCTCAAGCTTCTGACGCGCGCGGCGGATAGAGACCGAACTGTCTCACGACGTTCTAAACCCAGCTCGCGTGCCGCTTTAATGGGCGAACAGCCCAACCCTTGGGACCTGCTCCAGCCCCAGGATGCGACGAGCCGACATCGAGGTGCCAAACCATCCCGTCGATATGGACTCTTGGGGAAGATCAGCCTGTTATCCCCGGGGTACCTTTTATCCGTTGAGCGACACCCCTTCCACTCAGAGGTGCCGGATCACTAGTCCCGACTTTCGTCCCTGCTTGACTTGTAGGTCTCGCAGTCAAGCTCCCTTGTGCACTTACACTCGCCACCTGATTGCCGTCCAGGTTGAGGGAACCTTTGGGCGCCTCCGTTACATTTTAGGAGGCAACCGCCCCAGTTAAACTACCCGCCAGGCACTGTCCGTGAACCCGATTCAGGGTTCGACGTTAGGTGTCCAATACGATCAGAGTGGTATTTCAACAACGACTCCACCCCAACTGGCGTTGAGGTTTCACAGTCTCCCACCTATCCTACACAAACCGTACCGAACACCAATACCAAGTTGTAGTGAAGGTCCCGGGGTCTTTTCGTCCTGCCGCGCGTAACGAGCATCTTTACTCGTAGTGCAATTTCGCCGAGTCTATGGTTGAGACAGTTGAGAAGTCGTTACGCCATTCGTGCAGGTCGGAACTTACCCGACAAGGAATTTCGCTACCTTAGGATGGTTATAGTTACCACCGCCGTTTACTGGGGCTTAAATTCTCCGCTTCACCCTTGCGGGTTAACGGGTCCTCTTAACCTTCCAGCACCGGGCAGGCGTCAGTCCGTATACATCGTCTTGCGACTTCGCACGGACCTGTGTTTTTAGTAAACAGTCGCTTCTCACTGGTTTCTGCGACCGAATCCCGCTCCCACCGCAACGGTGTTCACGGTATTCCGGTCCCCCTTCTCCCGAAGTTACGGGGGCATTTTGCCGAGTTCCTTAACCATAGTTATCTCGTACGCCTTGGTATTCTCTACCTGACCACCTGTGTCGGTTTGGGGTACGGGCCGTGTGTGTGCTCGCTAGAGGCTTTTCTTGGCAGCAGAGGATCACCGAATTCGCCTCAATCGGCTATGCGTCACCTCTCAGGATTAGTGAGCGACGGATTTGCCTATCGCTCTCCCTACGGGCTTGCCCCAGTATTACCACTGACTGGTACGGCTGCCTTCCTGCGTCACCCCATCGCTTGACTACTACCAACGAAGGCTCCACGCAGCCCCAGACCTCCACGCCCCCGAAGGAGAGTGATCGATCCGGTTTTGGGTGGTTAGTACCGCTGATTCATCACGGGCGCCCACACACGGGTACGGGAATATCAACCCGTTGTCCATCGACTACGCCTGTCGGCCTCGCCTTAGGTCCCGACTCACCCTGGGCGGACTGGCCTGGCCCAGGAACCCTTGGTCTTTCGGCGGGCAAGGTTCTCACTTGCCTTATCGCTACTCATGCCTGCATTCTCACTCCCCCACCCTCCACCACCGGTCACCCGGCGGCTTCGCTGAATGAGGGACGCTCCCCTACCCAACCTTGCGGTTGTCGCGGCTTCGGCGGTGTGCTTGAGCCCCGCTACATTATCGGCGCACAATCACTTGACCAGTGAGCTATTACGCACTCTTTCAAGGGTGGCTGCTTCTAAGCCAACCTCCTGGTTGTCTCTGCGACTGCACATCCTTTCCCACTTAGCACACGCTTTGGGGCCTTAGCCGGCGATCTGGGCTGTTTCCCTTTCGACGTACGGAGCTTATCCCCCGCCGTCTCACTGCCACGCTATACACCACGGCATTCGGAGTTTGGCTGACGTCAGTAACCTAGTGGGGCCCATCGGCCATCCAGTAGCTCTACCTCCGTGGTGAAACACGCAACGCTGCACCTAAATGCATTTCGGGGAGAACCAGCTATCACGGAGTTTGATTGGCCTTTCACCCCTACCCACAGCTCATCCCCTCAGTCTTCAACCTAAGTGGGTTCGGGCCTCCACGCGGTCTTACCCGCGCTTCACCCTGGCCATGGGTAGATCACTCCGCTTCGGGTCCAGAACACGCCACTACACACGCTCGCGCGTGATACGCCCTATTCAGACTCGCTTTCGCTGCGGCTACCCCGCTCGGGTTAACCTCGCGACATGTCCCTGACTCGCAGGCTCATTCTTCAAAAGGCACGCCATCACCCCACGAAGGGGCTCTGACGGATTGTAGGCACACGGTTTCAGGTACTCTTTCACTCCCCTCCCGGGGTACTTTTCACCATTCCCTCACGGTACTATTCCGCTATCGGTCATCGAGAAGTATTTAGGCTTACCGGGTGGTCCCGGCAGATTCACAGCAGATTCCACGGGCCCGCTGCTACTCGGGAATTGATACAAGGCAGGTGCCGGGTTTTCACGTACCGGGCTCTCACCGTCTACGGCAGACCATCCCAGGCCACTTCCGTTAACCACGACACTTTCTGACTGCCCCTCAGCCGGGTAGAGCTGAGATGTATCGATCCCACAACCCCGCACGCACAACCCCTACCCGGTTACCCATGCGTGCGGTTTAGCCATGTTCCGCGTTCGCTCGCCACTACTGACGGAATCACTTTTGTTTTCTTCTCCTACGGGTACTGAGATGTTTCACTTCCCCGCGTTCCCTCCCGCACCCTATATATTCAGGTACGGGTAACACGACATCACTCGTGCTGGGTTTCCCCATTCGGAAATCCTCGGATCCACGCTCGGTTGACAGCTCCCCGAGGCTTATCGCAGCCTCCCACGTCCTTCATCGGCTCTCGATGCCAAGGCATCCACCATGCGCCCTTAGACACTTACAAACACTACAAAAACCAAAGAATAAAATTGCACAAAAGAACACGCCGCCACGAACGGCAGCGCATCCAGTTGATGCTCGCAACCACTATCCAGTTCTCAAACACCACACCCCACCACCAAGATGGTGGGACAACGACCCAGACAAGTCCGAGTTGTTGCCTCAGGGCCCAATAGTGTGTTGGTGATTCATTTACAGTTGCGCACCCGGCCCTCGTCCACTACAGACGAGAACCCCTCACGGCTTGCACCCCACCAATTGGAGTGCTTTTCGTGGTGCTCCTTAGAAAGGAGGTGATCCAGCCGCACCTTCCGGTACGGCTACCTTGTTACGACTTCGTCCCAATCGCCGATCCCACCTTCGACAGCTCCCTCCCGAGGGTTAGGCCACTGGCTTCGGGTGTTACCGACTTTCATGACGTGACGGGCGGTGTGTACAAGGCCCGGGAACGTATTCACCGCAGCGTTGCTGATCTGCGATTACTAGCGACTCCGACTTCACGGGGTCGAGTTGCAGACCCCGATCCGAACTGAGACCGGCTTTAAAAGGATTCGCTTAACCTCGCGGCATCGCAGCCCTTTGTACCGGCCATTGTAGCATGTGTGAAGCCCTGGACATAAGGGGCATGATGACTTGACGTCATCCCCACCTTCCTCCGAGTTGACCCCGGCAGTCTCTCACGAGTCCCCGGCATTACCCGCTGGCAACATGAGACAAGGGTTGCGCTCGTTGCGGGACTTAACCCAACATCTCACGACACGAGCTGACGACAGCCATGCACCACCTGCACACAGGCCACAAGGGAACGCCTATCTCTAGACGCGTCCTGTGCATGTCAAACCCAGGTAAGGTTCTTCGCGTTGCATCGAATTAATCCACATGCTCCGCCGCTTGTGCGGGCCCCCGTCAATTCCTTTGAGTTTTAGCCTTGCGGCCGTACTCCCCAGGCGGGGTACTTAATGCGTTAGCTACGGCACGGATCCCAAGGAAGGAAACCCACACCTAGTACCCACCGTTTACGGCGTGGACTACCAGGGTATCTAATCCTGTTCGCTCCCCACGCTTTCGCTCCTCAGCGTCAGTTACTGCCCAGAGACCCGCCTTCGCCACCGGTGTTCCTCCTGATATCTGCGCATTCCACCGCTACACCAGGAATTCCAGTCTCCCCTGCAGTACTCTAGTCTGCCCGTATCGCCCGCACGCTCACAGTTAAGCCGTGAGATTTCACGAACAACGCGACAAACCACCTACGAGCTCTTTACGCCCAGTAATTCCGGACAACGCTCGCACCCTACGTATTACCGCGGCTGCTGGCACGTAGTTGGCCGGTGCTTCTTCTCCACCTACCGTCAATCCGAGAAAACCCGGACCTTCGTCGATGGTGAAAGAGGTTTACAACCCGAAGGCCGTCATCCCCCACGCGGCGTCGCTGCATCAGGCTTGCGCCCATTGTGCAATATTCCCCACTGCTGCCTCCCGTAGGAGTCTGGGCCGTATCTCAGTCCCAGTGTGGCCGGACACCCTCTCAGGCCGGCTACCCGTCGTCGCCTTGGTAGGCCGTCACCCCACCAACAAGCTGATAGGCCGCGGGCCCATCCCACACCGCAAAAGCTTTCCACCACAAGGCATGCGCCAAGTGGTCCTATCCGGTATTAGACCCAGTTTCCCAGGCTTATCCCGGTGTGCAGGGCAGATTGCCCACGTGTTACTCACCCGTTCGCCACTCGAGTACCCCGAAGGGCCTTTCCGTTCGACTTGCATGTGTTAAGCACGCCGCCAGCGTTCGTCCTGAGCCAGGATCAAACTCTCCAAACAAAAACCCCTCGATAACGAGGCGAATTTACAATCAGAGATACCTGACAAGACGCCAAAAACTGGCATCTGAATATGCGACTACGCCTTCACACGGGGCGTGAACGGCGTAGCCAAAAAAACAACAACAAACAAATACACCAAACACACTATTGAGTTCTCAAACAACACGCTCACTTGTCTTCGCCCGCTTCGGGGCAACCCTGCCAGCTTAATACGATTCTGGCAGCTAGGTCAAGCCCCGGTTCCGGCCAACTTTTGCGAAGTGACCGGGCCCGTCGGACGCATCTAAGAGCATACCCTCTCGACCTCGGCTCCCAGACTGACCAGGTTCTCGACGAACAACGGATAGCCGCGGTCGATGTGGAAGACGTCGTGGACCTCGGTGTCACCATCTGCGACGAGTCCGGCCAGAACCAAGCCCGCTCCCGCCCGGATGTCCGAGCACCAGACTGGTGCACTGGATAGTTGTGGCAGGCCGCGCACCACCGCGTGGTGGCCGTCGGTGCGCGCATCGGCTCCCAGCCGGATCATCTCTTCGACGAACCGGAACCTCGCCTCGAACACATTCTCGGTGATCATGGACGTGCCGTCGGCGATCGATGCCAACGCGATCGCCATCGGCTGCAGGTCGGTCGGAAAGCCGGGGAACGGCAAGGTCGCAACATTGACGGCCTTAGGACGCTCGTACTGCACGATGCGAAAGCTGTCGTCGGTTTGGGTGACAGTAGCGCCCGCGTCGTGCAACTTGTGCAGCACCAGTTGAAGGTGCGACGGGTCGATGCCCGTCACGGTGATGTCGCCACGCGTCATGGCCGCAGCGATGCCCCAGGTGGCAGCGACGATGCGGTCCCCGATCACCCGATGCTCGGTGGGGTAGAGCCGTGGGACACCGGTGATCGTCATGGTCGGCGAGCCAGCGCCTTCCACCTGTGCGCCCATCTGATTCAACATCGTGCACAGGTCGACCACGTCAGGTTCCCGCGCCGCGTTGTGGATGGTCGTCACACCCTCGGCCAGCACGGCAGCCATCAAGATGTTCTCGGTAGCTCCCACCGAGGGGAACTCCAACTGAATCTCCGCACCGCGCAAGGTTTCCGCCTGGGCCACAACGCACCCATGCTCGATATTGCACCGCGCACCCAGTTGCCGCAGACCGGCCTGGTGCATATCCAGCGGTCTAGAGCCGATTGCATCGCCACCCGGGAGAGCGACCTTGGCCCGCTTGCATCGCCCGACCAAGGGTCCCAGCACGCAGACCGAGGCCCGAAACTGACGAACGGCGGCGAAGTCGGCGTCGTACTTCGGTTCGTCTGGTGAGGTAATGCGCGCGACGTCACCGTCGAGTTCAACGGTGGCACCCAAGCCACGCAGTACTTCCGCCATCAGCGGCACATCGAGGATGTCGGGGCAGTTGGTGATCGTGCTGGTGCCTTCGGCCAGCAGTGTCGCGGCCATAAGCTTGAGAACGCTGTTTTTCGCGCCTCCGACGGCGACTGCGCCTGACAACCGGTTGCCACCAGTCACCACGAATCGCTCCGCCACCCGGGTCAGTCTAGTGAAGCGCTATCGGCTTGTCAGTCAGCCAACCGAGTCGGCCCGGTACCGTCTTGCTATGGCTGTGCACCTGACCCGCATCTATACCCGCACCGGCGACGACGGAACCACCGGGTTGAGCGATTTCTCACGGGTCCCCAAAACGGACGCACGCCTGGTGGCGTACGCGGATTGCGACGAGGCCAACTCCGCGATCGGTCTGGCCGTGGCACTGGGAAACCCTGACCGGCAGCTGACGGACGTGCTGCGGCAGATCCAGAACGATCTGTTCGACGTCGGCGCGGATCTGTCAACTCCGGTGAAAGTGGAAGAATCCGCGCACCGCCCGCTGCGGATCACCCAGACCTATATCGATCGGCTCGAAGGATGGTGCGACACCTACAACGAGGCCTTGCCGGCGTTGAATTCTTTTGTACTGCCTGGCGGTTCACCGCTGTCGGCCCTGCTGCACGTCGCCCGGACCGTGGTACGCCGCGCCGAGCGATCGGCATGGGCCGCCGTGACCGCCCATCAAGAAGGGGTCAGCGTGTTGCCGGCGAAGTATCTGAACCGGCTTTCTGATCTGCTCTTCATTCTGTCCAGGGTGGCCAACCCCGGCGGTGACCTGATGTGGCGACCGGGCGGTGCCTCAAGCGGGGACAAGCCTGCGGGGTGACGCAGCGCGGCGATACCAGCGCTCTGACCTCACCGGCCATCGCAGCTACTGGCAGATCCATTCGGGCGGTTGAACTTTCAACGCCAACGAGCTAGATACTGCGACGTCGTGCGCGCGGTGACGGGCGCGACTCCAGCCACGACAGGAACGCGGTCAACGCGCCCTTGTCCAAGGCGATCTCGTACCCGGACCTGCGATCCTGGGTCGTGTCGCGCAGTTCCAGAACGACGATCTCGTCGGTCATGATGTCGAATTCGTCCCCGCGTGGCGCCCGCCGGGCCACGATCTCGACGCCTCGTCTACTGAGCCGCCGATCCGGCCACAAGCGCAGGCTGGACAACCGGTAAAAGGCGGCTTCGGCGCCGCGGTAGCGGATCACGCCGTGGTGCCAACCATGGCCTCCGACCGCAGGAATATCTCGCATGATCCCCGGCGTCCCACCCCGGCGTAGCTTCCATAACCGATAGCTCAGGGCGAGCACGGCTATGCCCAACAGGACGATGAGCACGACCATGCCGACCATGGGCGCGCTCATCGACGTGTCAGTCGATCGCGCCGATAGCGCGCAATCTCGCGCGCCCCCTGGCGGCGATCCGGGGATCCTCAGACTCGGCGTCCTGCTTGGCGGCGCTTTCGTCGATCTCCGACTCGAATGCCGCGGATTCGGCGAGAATGGTGACTCCGTCTTCGGTTACCGACATGAACCCGCCGTCGACCGCGACGCGGAGATCCTTGTCGTCCTCCCGCTCCAGGCGGACCATTGCATCATCGACCAACTGAGCCACCAGCGGAATGTGATGCGGCAGGATACCGATCTCACCAACGGTGGTGCGGGTGAAAAGAAACGTTGCCTTACCGGACCAGATCTTGCGGTCGACGGCGACGAATTCAACGTTCAATTCCGCCATGGCACATCACCTTTCGGCTCGGTCGGATGCTCGTTACAGCTTTGCACCGAGGCTTTCGGCTTTCTTGGCCAAGTCGTCGAGGCCACCGATCAGGAAGAAGGCCTGCTCGGGGACGTGGTCGAACTCGCCCTTGGTCAACCGATCGAACGCCTCGATGGTCTCCTTGACCGGGACCGTCGAACCCGGCTGACCGGTGAATTGCTCGGCCGCCATCATGTTCTGCGACAGGAAGCGCTCGATCCGCCGCGCCCGCCCCACCAGCTGCTTGTCCTCTTCGGACAGCTCGTCGATGCCCAGAATGGCAATGATGTCCTGAAGGTCCTTGTAGCGCTGTAGGATTCGAATCACCTCCTGAGCCACCCGGTAGTGCTCGTCGCCGACGACGCCGGGGTCAAGGATGGTGGAGCTAGACGCCAGCGGGTCGACGGCCGGGAAGATGCCCTTGGAGAACACCGCACGCGACAGCTCCGTGGTGGCGTCCAGGTGGGCGAACGTGGTAGCCGGCGCCGGGTCGGTGTAGTCGTCGGCGGGCACGTAAACCGCCTGCATCGACGTAATGGAACGTCCCCGCGTGGAGGTGATGCGCTCTTGCAGCTCACCCATCTCGTCGGCCAACGTGGGTTGGTATCCGACGGCAGACGGCATCCGGCCGAGTAGCGTGGAGACCTCCGAACCGGCCTGGGTGAACCGGAAGATGTTGTCGATGAACAGCAGTACGTCCTGGCCAGCCTCGTCGCGGAACCATTCCGCCATGGTCAACGCGGACAGCGCGACGCGCATACGGGTACCCGGCGGCTCGTCCATCTGACCGAAAACCAGCGCGGTGTCCTTGAGGACGTTGGCTTCCTGAAGCTCGACCCACAGGTCGTTGCCTTCGCGGGTGCGCTCCCCCACGCCGGCAAACACCGACGTACCACCGAAGTTGCGGGCGATGCGGTTGATCATCTCCTGGATCAGCACCGTCTTGCCCACGCCGGCGCCGCCGAACAGGGCGATCTTGCCGCCACGTACGTACGGGGTCAGCAAGTCGACGACCTTCAAACCGGTCTCGAGCATTTCGGTCCGCGGCTCGAGGTCCTCGAAAGCCGGCGGCTTGCGGTGAATCGACCAGTGTTCGAAGTCTTCTCCGTAGCCGGGCTCGTCCAGGCAGTCTCCCAGCGCGTTGAAGACGTGGCCCTTCACGGCTTCACCAACCGGTACCGAGATCGGCCTCCCGGTGTCGGTGACCTCGACACCGCGCACCAGACCGTCGGTGGGTTGCAGCGAGATGGTGCGCACCAAGCTGTCGCCGAGGTGCTGCGCCACCTCCAACGTCAGAGTTTTGGCGAGCGACTCGAAGTCGATCTGGGCGTGCAGCGCGTTGAACAGCTCCGGGACGGAGCCACGCGGAAACTCGACATCGACGACGGGCCCGGTGACCCGCACCACGCGGCCGCTGGTCTCCGAGTTGGTCGACTTGTCCGTTTTTTCGGCTGTAGCAGTCATAATTTTCTTCGCTTCCTGGTGGGGCTACCTAGCGGGCATCTGCGAGCGCATTTGCGCCACCGACGATTTCGCTGATCTCCTGGGTGATCTGGGCCTGCCGCTCACGGTTTGCCATCAGCGTCAGGGCCTTGATGAGGTCGTCGGCGTTGTCGGTGGCCGACTTCATCGCTCGCTGGCGCGATGCCAATTCCGATGCCGCGGACTCCAGCAGCGCCGCATACACCCGGGTGGTCAGGTACCGCGGCAGCAGCGACGCGAACAGCGTCGTCGCGTCCGGCTCGAAGGAATACAGGGCGTGCGGCGTTGGCTCTTCCTCGACGTATTCCACCACCATCGGGGCGATCCGGCGCGCCTCCGTCGACTGCGACAGCATCGACTTGAATTCGGTGTGGACAATGTGCAGCTCATCGACACCCTGCTCGTTGTCGGGTTGCTGGTCCTCGCCGGCGCCGGTGCCGGACATGAACGCATCCACCAGGGTCGAGGCGATCTCCGCGGCATTCTCATACTTGGGCTGCTCAGAAAAACCCGTCCATGACTCGGTGATGTCCCAGTGCCGAAACGTGAAGTAATTCAGCGCTTTACGTCCGACGATGTAGAGCACCGGCTGCTTACCTTCTTCCCGCAGCAGGGAGAACAGCTCCTCGGAGCGCCGGAATATGTTGGCGTTGTAGGCGCCGCAGAGGCCGCGGTCGGAAGACATCACCAGAACGCCAGCGCGTTTCGGTTCGGGTCGCTCGACGAGCAGCGGGTGGTCCAGCGCAGCGTCGTTGGCCAAGGTGGTGAGCATCCGCGTGATTTCGAGGGCGTAGGGCCGGGCAGACCCGAGCCGGGCCTGCGCCCTACCGATACGCGACGTCGCGATCAGCTCCTGGGCCTTGGTGATCTTCTTGATCGAGCCCGCCGAGCGGATCCGTCCGCGCAATTCGCGAAGTGTGGCGGCCATCGGTTGCTACTTCTTTTCCTTCTTCTCCGGCTTGGGCTTCTTGACTTTCACCGATTCCTTTTCCAGCTCTTCCTCATCCATGGCCTCGACATGCTCGTCGGGCACCACTGATCCGCCGCCCGATGGCGCGAAGCCCTTCTTGAAGTGGTTGATGACCTGGGTCAGCGCCTTCTCGGTCTCCTCGGTGAGCTTCTGGGTGTCGCGGATGGTGCTCAAGAGTTTCTCTTCGGAGGCCCGAATGTGGTCCAGCAGTTCGGTTTCGAACCGCCTGACGTCTTCGACCGGCACCGAGTCCAGATGACCGCCAGTACCCAGGAAGATCGAGATGACTTGCTCCTCCACCGCCATCGGCTGGTACTGCGGTTGCTTGAGTAGCTCGACCAATCGGGCACCGCGTTCCAGCTGCGCCTTGGACGTGGCGTCCAGGTCCGAGGCAAAAGCGGCAAAGGCCTCCAACTCGCGGTACTGCGAAAGGTCCAGCCGCAACGAACCGGCCACTTCTTTCATCGCCTTGATCTGTGCGGCGCCGCCGACGCGCGACACCGAGACGCCGACGTTGATGGCCGGCCGGACACCCTGGTTGAACAGGTCGGTCTCCAGGAAGCACTGCCCGTCGGTGATCGAAATGACGTTCGTCGGGATGTAGGCCGAAATGTCGTTGGCCTTGGTCTCGATGATCGGCAGGCCGGTCAGCGAGCCGCCGCCTAGGTCGTCGGACAGCTTCGCGCAGCGCTCCAGGAGTCGCGAATGCAGGTAGAACACGTCACCCGGATAGGCTTCGCGGCCGGGCGGGCGCCGCAGCAGCAATGAGATGGCCCGATATGCCTCGGCCTGCTTGGTCAGGTCGTCGAAGACGATCAACACGTGCTTGCCGTCGTACATCCAGTGCTGCGCGATGGCCGAACCAGTATAAGGAGCAAGCCATTTGAAGCCGGCGGAGTCCGACGCGGGCGCTGCCACGATGGTGGTGTAGTCCATCGCGCCACCCTCTTCCAGCGCACGCCGCACCGAAGCGATCGTGGTGCCCTTCTGCCCGATGGCGACGTAGACGCAGCGCACCTGCTTCTTCTCGTCACCGCTCTCCCAGTTCTCCCGCTGGTTGAGGATGGTGTCAACGCAGACCGCGGTCTTGCCCGTCTTGCGGTCACCGATGATCAGCTGACGCTGGCCCCGGCCGATCGGGGTCATCGCGTCGATAGCTTTGATGCCGGTCTGCAGCGGCTCTTTCACGCTCTGCCGCTGCACCACCGAAGGTGCCTGCAGCTCCAGTGCGCGCCGTGTCTCAGCTTCGATGTCGCCGCGGCCGTCGATCGGCTGGCCGAGCGGGTTGACCACCCGACCCAAAAACGCGTCGCCGACCGGAACCGAGAGCACTTCGCCGGTGCGCTTGACCTGTTGCCCTTCTTCGATGTTTTCGAAGTCACCGAGGATCACCGCGCCGACGCTGTGCTCATCGAGGTTGAGAGCCACGCCGAGGACTCCGCCCGGGAACTCGAGCAGCTCCTGTGTCATGACGGAAGGCAACCCTTCGACGTGTGCGATGCCGTCGCCGGCGTCCACCACGGTGCCGACCTCCTCGCGGGAGGTGTCCGAGGTGAAGGAGCCTACGTACTCTTCGATCGCGCTCTGAATATCATCGGCGGATATTGTCAACTCGGCCATGGCTTTTCGTCTTCCTACTTCGGTTTATGTTGACTAAGTTCGGGTTTCAGGCAGGCTTCGTCTAGAGGGTCTTCAGTCGGGCAGTTGAGCCTTGGCAGCGGCCAGACGGGACGAGAGCGTACCGTCAATCACCTCATCACCCACCGCGATCGACAGACCACCCAGCAGCTCCGGGTCGATTTGCAGCTGCACAGTCACGGGGTGACCGTAGATGCGGCTCAGCACCTCCGTAACGCGGGTGCGCTGCGCGGCGGTGAGCTCGGCCGCCGCGCTGACTTGCGCGACGACCTCGCCGCGGCGAGCCACCGCGACCTCGGCCAGCAGTAGCACCGCATCCTCGGCCGACTGACCTCGCAGCAGCTCGACCGTCTGGGCGAGCAACGAGGCCGCGATCGGATTGACGGCGCTGCCCGAGCGGTCGAGCACGTTGCGTAACAACCGGATACGGCCCTCGGCCGGTACGACGTAGTCGCCCAGCAGAATCGCCAGCCGCGGCTGTGCGTCCAGGATGCGCGAGAACCGGAATAGCAGGTCCTCGACCTCGTCGACCTGGCCCTCGCGGTCGGCGATTTCCAACAGCGCTTGCCGCGACACGTGCTCGATAGCGTCGATCAGATCGGAGTTCGCCGACCACCGTTCCGTGACGGCTGCCCGCAATACATCGAGTGCGGCATCGCCGACCTTGCCCGAGACCAGTCGCTCCAGTAACCGGACCCGGGGGGCCGCGTCCTCGGCGGGCACGGTGAGGTATCGCGTGACGACGATTTCCCGATCCAGCAAGTTGGCTACCGACACCAAGTCGTCGGCAAGCTTCGACAATCCTTCATTGTCAAGGCCTTTGGCGAGGGTGCCGAATTTGTCGACCAAGCTCTGCAGCGCCCGTCGGCTGGCCGATCGCATCTTCGCTGCCACCGGGTGCTCGACTTCTGCGGCCGCCGGCGCCATGGCGTCGAGTTCGTCGAGGAATCTGTCGACCGTGGCGGACTGCTGTGCCGAGTCGGCAACGTAGTTGCGCACCAACTCCCCTGCCTGGCGCACGGATTCGTGGCCGAGCTCCAGGCGAAGCTGACGGGTCAGCTGGGTGCGGAGCAACTCGACCTGACGAGCGCCCTGGACCTTGATGCGATCGGCGTCGACCTCGGCCTGGGCCCGCATTTGTTCGGTGATGCGCGTGGCGTCGGTTTTGGCCTCCTCGACGACTCGTTCGGCCTCCGCGGTGGCGGCTTCCACTGCCTTGCTGTGAGCCGTCGTGGACTCGGTGAGCCGGTCGGCCGCGGCGGCCGAATCAGCCAACTGCTGGCGTACGGTCTGCTGACGCGCAGTCATCAGGCGCCGCACGGGCGGCACAACGTAGCGCCACACCAGAAACACGATGGCCGCGAACCCGACCAGCTGTCCGATGAATGTCGACATGATCGGCTACCTCGTCGCGGCCGAGGTGGTGACGTCGACGCCCAGGATCCGACTGGCCAGCGTCGCCGACATCGTTCCCACATTGGCGCGTAGATCCAGTTCCACCGCATCCCTCTCGCGCTTGAGCTGCTCATTGGCCGTTTGCAACGTCGATGCCACTTCTTGTTCGGCACGGGCGCGCGCGTCTTCGATGGCCTTACGACCTTCGGCCCGCGCATTGTCGCGATGGGACGACGCCTGGACTCGGGCTTTGCTCATGGCCTCTTCGTAATCGGCTTGGGCAGCGGCGAACTGCTCGGCCGCCTTCTTGCTGTCGGCCAATGTCTTGGCCACCATGGCGTCACGTTCCCGCAATACCTTGAGGATTGGCGGCACGACGAAAGTGCCGATGACGCCGAGCACCACCAGGAAGATGGCCAGCACGAAGAAAAAGGTGCCGTTGGGAACGAGGAAGTTTTGGTTCTTGCCGCCTTCTTCCGCCCCCGACGCTGCCTGGCCAGCGGCCAGAACAATCGAGTTCAGGTCACCCATCACAGCCGAATTACTTGACGGGCGTGGCGAAGACGAACAGCGCCATGAACGCCAGATTGATGAAGTAGGCGGCCTCAACCAGACCGACGGTGATGAAGAACGGGGTAAACAGCCGTCCTTGTGCCTCGGGCTGACGGGCAACACCGGAGATCAGCGCGTTACCGGCGACGCCGTCACCGATACCGGCGCCGATCGCGCCACCGGCCATGATCAGTCCACCGCCGATGAGTGCGCCGGCAGCGATAGTGGGGTCCATTCCTTTATCCTCCTTGATGACTCTGGTTGCGGTTGACCAGATTTCGTTAGCAGTGCGGTTTAGTGATGTTCCTCAAGCTCCATCGCTTGGCTGAAGTACAGGATCGTCAGCAGAGCGAAAATGAACGCCTGGATGGCGCCGACGAACAAGTCGAACGATTTCCAGATCGCATTAGGCAACCACATGACATACGGCGGAAACAGCGCGATCAGCGCGACCAGGATGCCGCCGGCGAAGATATTGCCGAAAAGACGGAGCGACAACGAGATCGGCTTGGCGAGTTCTTCGACGACGTTGATCGGCGCGAGGATCGCCACGTGACCCTTGAGCAGCTTGATCGGGTGCCCGACGATACCCCGGCGCCAGATGCCGGCCGCGTGATAGCAGACGAAGACGAACAAGGCCAGCGCGAGCACGTAGTTGATGTCGGCAGCAGCCGGTTTGAGCAACTCGGTGGTCTGCCCGTTCTTGTCGGTGTACTGCACCGGGAGGACGGAGAGCCAATTGGAGATCAGGATGAACACGAAGATGGTCACCGCCAGCGGCAGCACGAACGGTGCGATCCGCATACCGATGGCGCCTTCGACCTGGTTGCGCATCTGGATGGTGATGGCCTCGAAGAACAATTGCACACCGCCCGGCACATCCGTCGACGTGACTTTCGAGCGCAGGTAGAACGCCAGCGCGATGACGATCACCGCGGCGATGGCCGTCGAAAGAACGGTGTCGGTGTTGACTGTCATACCGAGCCAGGTGGCGGTGTGGTGCTCGCCGACCTCGATCTGAGCGGCCAGGATCGACTCAGTCATCGCTGGGGCTCCTCACTTCCGTCCCTTCAGATGCCGTCAATACATCACCGTCTGAGCCCACGCCGGTGCGGAGCTTCTTCCAGACCGGCAGCGCGGTCGCTGCCACCAGCAACACCTGGAAGAGCGCGAGTCCGAACACCACCCCCAACCCGGCGGGCCGGAAAATGTAGGCCACGATCAGCCCGACAACGGTGATGATCGCCAGCCTCGACGCGGAGTTAAGGGCCATCGAACTCTTCAGCGGATGCTCTCTTGCGGTGATCGACTCGACCGAGCGCCGGACCAAGAGGGCGTTGAGCAAACCCAGCAGCAATCCGACACCCAAGAAAACCCCGACCATCAGGTGCCCGCCCAAGCCGGCGACGAGCATCGCCGCCGCGGTCAGCACAACGCTGATGACCAACAAGCGAACCGGGCGGAAAGCAACAGAGGGAAACACCAACGGCGCGTCCTGCGCTGGTGTCGTCACTGCAGCACCTCAATCCCGGGTAGACGGAGCGGAAAACGATCGATCGACTGAGCGGTGGCCCGCCGAGCGTATCGCAAGGGTCACGGTGGAATCACCCAAGGGGTAGCTCCCTGTGTCGGTCGTCGATCGGCGTGGTCGGATACCCATCCGACAGGCCGGGTGGCCGGCAGCCCGCGAGATTCTTTGCGGGGTTCTAGCAGCACCGTACCACAAGGTCAACGCCACTACTACTCGTCGTCGTAGTAGTCGTCGCGGCGGCGCAGCAGCGGGATCGCAGTCGCGATGCCGGCGATGACGATCGCGCCCAGCATCACCGCCGCGGTGTGGCGTGGGTCGAAGAAGATCGTGCTCGCCGCGCCGAATGCAACGATGCCCACCCACAGGTAGATCAGCAGCACCACCCGGCGATGAGAATGACCGATCTGTAGCAGGCGGTGGTGCAGGTGCATCTTGTCCGGACTGAAGGCGCTACGACCCGCACGGGTACGCCTAACGATCGCCAGCAGGAGGTCCAGCATCGGCACGAACATGACGGCCACCACAAGCAGAAACGGCGACAGCAGAGCAAACACATCACGAGCGCCGTAGGCGTTCTGCGAGATCGGGCCGGCTGCGGTGGTGGAGGCGGCAGCCAGCATCAGTCCGATCAACATGGAGCCGGAATCACCCATGAAGATCTTGGCCCGGTGAAAGTTGTGCGGCAGAAAGCCGAGGCATGCCCCGGCAAGCACCACCGAGATCACGGCAGGCGGATAAAACAGCACGTCACCGCCGTGGTCGCGGAGCAGGCCCACCGAGAACATGCAGATCGCCAGCGCCGTGATGAGGCCGAGCCCGGCCGCCAGCCCGTCGAGGCCGTCGACGAAGTTCATCGCGTTGACGATCGACACGGTCAACGCCAGGGTGAGCAGGATCGAGGACGCTTGGTCCAGCACGATGGTTCCGACGCCGCCCAGCGGGATGTAGAGGACACTCCACGCCACTCCCATGGTGACCAGCACACTGGCGGCGGTGATCTGACCGGCGAACTTGGTCAACGCATCAAGTCCCCAGCGGTCGTCGATCAGGCCGATCCCCATGATGACGGCACCCGCGACGAGCACGGCGGGCATGCCGGTGGAATAGACGAATCCGCGGGTAAGGGCGGGAAGCTGGGAAGCAAGGAAAACGGCGGCGACGACGCCGAGAAACATCGCCAGTCCCCCCATCCTGGGGGTCGGCGTCACGTGCACGTCTCTTTCGCGCGGATAGGCGACGGCGCCCAGCCGCGTCGCCAGCACCCGAACCGGCCCAGTCGCGAAATAGGTGACGATCGCCGCGGTCAGTCCCACCAGGGCGAGCTCACGCAGCGGGACACCGGCGCTGCGAACAGAAAGTGCGAGCAAACCACCGGCAAGGCTGGTCACATCGCTGGACACCTCGAGACCGTACTTCAAGCGATCAGGGTGGCCACGTCCACCCCGAGCACTTCGGCGATCCGTTCCGCGGTCACCGGGCCCGGCCGCAGAATGCGGGGGGAGGCGCCGGTCAGGTCGACGATCGTCGAGGCGGCCTGCTGTGCGGACGGCCCCCCGTCGAGATAGACGTCGACGCGGTCGCCGAGCTGGCGGCGCGCGTCGTCGGCGTCCACCGCCGCCGGTTGACCCGAGACATTGGCACTGGACACCGCCAGCGGCCCCGCCTCACGCAACAATTCGATGGCGACCGGGTGTAACGGCATCCGCAGCATCACGGTGCCGCGCGCATCGCCGAGATCCCACTGCAGCGATGGTGCTTGCACCACGACCAGGCTCAGGGCTCCGGGCCACAATGCGCGAATCAGCTCGCGCGCCCCGGGCGGCACCGAATAGACCAGTCCCTCGATCGTGTGCCAGGAGCCGACCAGCACCCCCACCGGCATATCGCGCCCACGTCCTTTCGCCGCGAGCAGCGCGTCGACCGCGGTGCGGTCGAAGGCGTCGGCGGCGACGCCGTAGACCGTGTCCGTCGGCATGACAACCAGCCGGCCCGCCTTGAGGGCCGCGACCGCAGCGCTGATTCCGTTGGAGCGCTGGCCGGGGTCGGCACAGTTGAACAGCTCGGCGGGCGTCATGATGTTTCCCGCCTGCCGGCCGTCACGAACCGGGGACGTCCAGCCAGGTCTTTGTGTGCCACTATGTTCTCGAAAAGGCCTGTGGTGCTGACGAATTCGACGGTCAATCTGGAAGTGGTGTCGTCATGCTCGACAGCCAACAGGCCGCCGGGACCCAGCCAGCGTCCGGCCAGCCGTACGATATGGGCAATCACCGCCATTCCGTCCGGGCCGCCGAACACGGCGTGCTGCGGATCATGTTGGGCTACTTCGGGTTCCACAGTGGCATTGTCTGGAACATAGGGCGGGTTGGCGATGACCAGGTCGACTTGCCGGTCCAGCTCGGGCAGTAGGGCGGGTGTGGCGATGTCGGCCCGGATCAGTTCGACGTTGCTGCCCTTGGTGTTAGTGCGGGCGTATTCCAAGGCCGCCTCGGAGTCGTCTACACCGATGATTCGCGCGGCCGGCCGGTGCCGGGCCAGGGCGACCGCCAGTGCGCCCGAACCGGTGCACAGGTCGACGATGAGCGCTCGCTGCGGAAGCGGTTGCGCGGTGGCCCACTCCAACATCGCCTCGGTCTCGGGACGCGGTATGAACACGCCCGGGCCCACACGCAACTCCACCGGGCCGAACGACACCGTCCCGGTCAGATGCTGCAGCGGCACCCGCCGCGAGCGGGCGGTGACGGCCTCGCGGTACTGCTCGAAGAACTCGTCACCCGGGGCGTGGTCAAGCAAGGCCAGCAAACCGCGCTCGGCGCCCGCCAGATGAGCGGCCAACTGCTCGGCATCCCAACGCGCGGAGTCGATCCCGGCTGCGGCCAGCAGGGCCGCAGCCGAGTCGATCGCGTGGCGTAGCGAGGTCATAACTGTTGTAGCCGGGCCTGCTTGTCTGCGGCGGCCAGTGCGTCGAACAGCGCATCCAGGTCGCCGTCCAGAACCTGATCGAGATTGTATGCCTTGTAACCGATTCGGTGATCGGTGATCCGGTTCTCCGGGAAGTTGTAGGTGCGGATGCGCTCGCTGCGGTCCACCGTGCGGATCTGGCTGGCCCGATCCGCAGACGCGTCTGCCAGCGCCTGCTCCTCGGCCATCGCTTGCAGCCGGGCGGCCAGCACCTGCAATGCGCGGGTCTTGTTCTGCAGCTGAGATCGTTCGTTTTGGCAGGTGACGACGAGTCCGGTGGGTAGGTGGGTGATCCGCACCGCGGAGTCGGTGGTGTTGACCCCTTGGCCGCCCTTGCCCGAGGACCGGTAGACGTCGATGCGCAAATCCGACTCGTCGATCTGGACTTCGCCCACTTCTTCGGGTTCCGGGTAGACCAGCACACCGGCCGCCGAAGTATGTACGCGCCCTTGGGATTCGGTCACCGGGACCCGTTGTACCCGGTGTACTCCACCTTCGAACTTCATCCGCGACCACACGCCGTCGGCCGAGTCACCCTTGCTTGCGATCGCCAGCGTGGCGTCCTTGTAGCCGCCCAGATCCGAGGTGGTCTCATCCAGTACGGTCACGGTCCAGCCGTGCCGTTCGGCGTAGCGTATGTACATCCTGGCCAGATCGGCGGCGAATAGCGCCGACTCCTCGCCTCCCTCACCGGATTTGACTTCGAGCACGATGTCGTCGGCGTCGTGCGGGTCGCGCGGCGCCAGCATGTCGCTGAGTTGGGCATCCAGTTCTGCTACCCGAGCCTCCAATTCGACGGCCTCTGCTACGAACGAGTCGTCGGAGGCGGCCAGCTCTCGCGCGGTTTCCAGGTCTTCCCGAGCGGCTACCAGTTTGCGGTGGGTCGCGACGATCGGTGCAAGCAACGCAAATCGGCGTCCGGCCTTGCGTGCCGCACCGGGGTTGCTGTGCAACTCCGGATCGGATAGCGCGCGCTCGAGGTCGGCATGTTCGGCCAAGAGGACGTCGATCGTGTGCACCGGTTGCGTCATGTCACACCTCCTGGCCAGCTCTGCACCATGCACCCGCGACGATTACGGGCCCGGTAGTCCGCGGGGAGTCTTCCCGCTCTGCCGGACCTGGGCGTATACCCGGTGAGGGCCGGGGCACCTGCCTCCCAGGGCAGTATCCCAAGCCGGCTGCGGGAAAAAACCGGGCAGTCACATACACGAACCGACGCCCGGCCTGTGCACCGGCTTGCACAGTTCGGGCGTCGGTAATCCGGCTACTTCGTGGCTGCGGCTTCGTCCTTGTCAGCCCCGACCTTGCGCTTGCCATAACGCCTTTCGAAGCGGGCAACCCGGCCGCCGCTGTCGAGGATCTTCTGCTTGCCGGTGTAGAACGGGTGGCACTGCGAGCAAACCTCAACCACGATGCGACCGCCCAACTTGGTGCTGCGAGTCTGAAACGTGTTCCCGCATCCACACACCACGGTGGTCTCCTCGTAGGCGGGATGAATGTCAGATTTCATGCTGTCCTCTTCGATCGTTGCCGCTGGTGCCCCCGGCGTTCGGTTGTGGCGGGTCAGGCCGAACTCGAGAACCTGAAGTGGTTCCGGTGGTCAAGCGACGATTATGCCAGCTCAATCACCATCAGCCCAAACACCGGGCTGCGCCCGCGCATTCCCCGCGACGGGCACCGAAATCAGCCGGCTAGTCGTTGTCCATGCTGCCCGGTGTGGTCTTCGAAACCTGGACGAGGAACTCGTAATTGTTCTTCGTCTTGCGCAGCTGCGACATCAACAGGTCGATGGCTTGGTGGGCATCCAGGCCCGACAGCACGCGGCGCAGCTTGTGCACGATGGCGAACTCGTCCGGCGAGAGCAAGAGTTCGTCCTTGCGGGTGCCCGAGGGGTTCACATCGACGGCCGGGAAAACTCGGCGCTCCGAGATCTTGCGGTCCAGCTTGAGCTCGGCGTTGCCGGTGCCCTTGAACTCCTCGAAGATGACGGTGTCACCGGTGGACCCGGTCTCGACCATCGCGGTGGCGATGATGGTGAGCGAGCCGCCTTCCTCGATGTTGCGGGCGGCGCCCAGGAAGCGTTTGGGTGGGTACAACGCGGTGGAGTCGACACCACCGGACAGGATCCGGCCCGACGCGGGTGAGGCGTTGTTGTAGGCCCGCCCCAACCGGGTGATCGAGTCAAGCAGCACCACGACGTCCTTGCCCTGTTCCACGAGCCGCTTGGCACGCTCGATCGCCAGCTCGGCGACCGAGGTGTGGTCCGACGGCGGCCGGTCGAACGTCGAGGCGATGACCTCGCCCTTGACCGAGCGGGTCATATCGGTGACCTCTTCGGGCCGCTCGTCGACCAGCACGACCATCAAATGGCATTCCGGATTGTTCTTGGTGATCGCGTTGGCGATGTCCTGCAGGATGGTGGTCTTGCCGGCCTTGGGCGGCGACACGATCAGCGCCCGCTGGCCCTTGCCGATCGGCATGATGAGGTCGATGACCCGGGTGGTCAGCCGCTCGGTCGTCGTTTCCAGGCGCAGCCGCTGGTTGGGGTACAGCGGCGTCAGTTTGGAGAAATCAGGACGCTTCTTGGCGTCTTCCACCGATCCGCCGTTGACGCTATCTAGGCGCACCAGCGGGTTGAACTTTTGCCGCGGATTTTTGTCGCCCGCTTCTCCTTCTCGGGGCACCCGGACGGCACCGGTCACCGCGTCACCACGGCGTAACCCGTTCTTGCGCACCATGTTCATCGATACGTAGACGTCATGCGGGCCGGCCAGGTAGCCGGACGTGCGCACGAATGCGTAATTGTCAAGCACATCGAGGATGCCGGCCACCGGCTGGAGGACGTCGTCCTCACGCACCTCGGCTTCAGCGCCTTCACCCGACCGTTCGCCACGACGCCTGCGGTCGCGGAACCGGCGGCCCCGGCGGCCCTGCCGTCCTTCGCCGTCCTCGTCGCCGCGGGCCTGCTGGCCACCTGAGCCTTGCTGCTCGCCATCCGACTCTTCCCGTTCGTCGGTCTTGTCGGCTCGTTCGTCGGTCTTGTCGCCTCCTTGCCCAGGCCGGCCCTTGGCGTCCTCGTCAGTAGTGGTCGCATCCTCCCCGGCAGCAGCTTGGTTGCCCGATTCGGCCGCGGATGTGCCCGCCTCACGCGAGGACTTGCGCCGTTCCCGTCGCTGGGTCTCACCCGAGTCGCTCCGGCCCTCTGCGGGGACTTCTTCCGCAGCGTCAGCCGCGGCGGCCACGGTCGGATCCGATCGGTCGGAGTCTTGGGGTGATGTCGAGGCGGCCGAGGCGCCGTTGGCGCGCCCGGTGATCTCCTGAATTGCGGCGATCAGTTCGTTCTTGCGCATACCCGACGTCCCTTTGACGCCGGCGCGATTAGCCAGGGCACGGAGCTCGGGCAACACCATGGTGGACAATGAGCCGCCCGGCACCCTGGTATTGACGTCTGAAGTGTCTTTGGTCACGGATTCCGACTGCGTGTCGGCGTTGGTGCTTTCGCCAGCCGTGATGAGGTCCGTATCAGTCACGGATTTCCTTTCTTCCCCCGCTGATCACGTCATACGGGGGGTTCGTTGCATTCGGCCAAATCGCCGAGTGCGCCCAATCATCGACTCTGCAACGGTGATCGCCTGGATCGGCGGCGAGTACGGCGAACCTCGTCCACGAGAAGAATTGGTGGTGTCCTAGCGGCAAGGCAGTATGTATGCAGATGCAGATGCTGCGATTGCTGGACGGGTCCGAGGATAGCCCGCTTCCCGGCCGGAAGCAAGCAAACCCTCCCGTGGCGCTATGTATCAATCAATGGCGGGGACTCCCGGGCACCAGCGAACTCCGTCTCCGGCAGTCATGGCAGTTACCGCGAAGCCATGCGCGGCCCCGTACTCCAGCGCCTCTGAAGGCAGTTCCGGTTCCGTCGTCATGGTGATGAGCGCTGGACCAGCCCCGGAAATCGTCGCTGCCACATTATGACGCCGCAGCAGCCGCAGATATTCCGCCGAGGCCGGCATGGCCGGCGCACGCTGGGGTTGGTGGAGCACGTCTTCCGTGGCCGGTATCAGCAGATCGGGCCGTTGAGTCAGGGCGACCACCAGCAACGCGACGCGGCTGATATTGAAACGCGCCTCGTCGTGGCTGACCAGTGCCGGAAGCAGCACACGCGTCTCCGCAGTCGACGACCGCTCCTCGGGAATCGCCGAAAACAGGTGGATATCGGGATGAAGGCGCAGGGGCACGGCCGAGTAGTTCGGGCGATCCTCCGTGCGGTCGATCCAGGAAACCACCGCACCCCCGAGCACCGCAGCCGCCGCGTTATCGGGATGACCCTCGAACTCCGAGGAAAGCTGAATCAACTGAGCCTCGCTTAGCGGCGTCGAACCAACCTGTGCCGCAAGGCCGTTGACAATCGCTAGGCCGCCGACCACGGCTGCCGCGGAAGAGCCCAGACCGCGCGAGTGCGGGATGGCGTTGCGGCAGCGAACCACGAGGCCCCCGGCTCGGGCGCCAACGGCCCGCAAACCGTGCCGGATAGCGCGCACCACCAGGTGCTCGGGACCCAGTGATACCTGATCGGCACCTTCCCCCTCGACCATCACCGTCAAGCCGGAATCCGTTGTTTCGACCTCGATCTCGTCATAGAGGCTCAATGCCAGACCGATACTGTCGAATCCCGGACCGAGGTTGGCGCTGGATGCCGCCACCACGGCACTCGCCGCCAGCCCGGCAGGCAGTGACTGGGTCACCAACAGGCCTCCGTCGGGCCCCCAGCGCCCGGCTCCGCCGCGCTTGCGATCGCCACGGTGCCGGATCGATGGCGACCCGCCGCGCCCGGCTCCGCCGCGCTTGCGATCGCCACGGTGCCGGATCGATGGCGACCCGCCGCGCCCGGCTCCGCCGCGCTTGCGATCGCCACGGTGCCGGATCGATGGCGACCCGCCGCGCCCGGCTCCGCCGCGCTTGCGATCGCCATTAGGCCAGGCCCAGCTGCTCGACCACGGCGACCGGGTCAACCGGCAGCGGAGACACCAAAGGCATGTCCTTGAGCGCGGTGTCGGGATCCTTCAAACCGTTGCCGGTCACGGTGCACACCACCGTCGACCCGCGGGCCACCCACCCGTCGTCAATGGCTTTGAGCAAGCCGGCGACGCTGGCCGCGGACGCGGGCTCGACAAAGACGCCTTCGGCACGAGCGACCAGGTGATATGCGGCCAAGATCTCCTCGTCCGTAGCGGCCAGGAAGCGCCCGTTCGATTGCTGCTGCGCCTCGACGGCTTGCGTCCACGACGCCGGAGCCCCGATGCGGATCGCGGTGGCGATGGTCTCCGGGTGGCTCACCGGCTTGCCGAGGACCAGAGGCGCTGCGCCGGCCGCCTGGGTGCCGAGCATGCGGGGCAGCTTGTCGATCATCCCCTCGCGGTGATACTCGGTGTAGCCCTTCCAGTACGCGGTGATGTTGCCGGCATTGCCCACTGGAAGTGCGTGCACGTCGGGCGCGGCGCCGAGCGCGTCGACGACCTCAAAGGCCGCCGTTTTCTGGCCCTCAATGCGGACGGGATTGACCGAGTTGACCAATGAGATCGTCGGGAAATCGGCGGCCATCTTTCGGGCCAGCTCCAGGCAATCGTCGAAGTTACCGTCGATCTGAATGATCTTGGCGCCGTGCATAACCGCCTGAGCCAGCTTGCCCATCGCGATCTTGCCCTGCGGTATCAGGACCGCGCAGGTGATGCCGGCGCGGGCAGCGTAGGCCGCCGCCGACGCCGAGGTATTTCCGGTCGACGCGCACAATACGGCCTGCTGCCCGCGGGCCACCGCATCGGTGACCGCCATCGTCATGCCCCGGTCCTTGAAGGAACCGGTGGGGTTGAGTCCCTCGACCTTGAGATGAATTGTGCAACCGGCCTGTTCGGAGAGCCTGGTGGCCGCGATCAGGGGGGTACCGCCCTCGAGAAGAGTGACCGGGCTCCAGTCGTCGCCCACCGGCAACCGGTCGCGATAGGCAGCGATCACGCCCGGCCAGGGCCGGTGGGTGGCAGTTCGCGGGGTGGTCACAGGCCGGTTCCTTCCAATCGCAACACGCTTGTCACATCCTGTACGACGTCCAGATCGGCCAGCGCTGCAACGGTTTCCGAAAGCGCGGCATCGGTAGCGAGGTGGGTGACGACTACGATTCGGGCACCCACCCGTTTGCCGCCTTCATCGGCCACGCCTTCCTGGCGAACCTCGGCAATGCTCACATCATGCTTGGCGAATTCCGCTGCCACCGAGGACAATACACCCGGCTTGTCGGCCACGTTCATGCTGACGTAATAGCGGGTTGAAATCAAACCCATTGGCGCGATCGGCAGTTGGGCATACTTGGATTCGCGTGGCCCACGACTACCGAGCACCCGATTACGCGCCGCCATCACCAGGTCGCCGGTCACCGCCGATGCGGTGGGCGCACCACCGGCGCCCTGACCGTAGAACATCAGCCGGCCCGCGGCCTCGGCTTCGACCACCACTGCGTTGAATGCGCCGTTGACGGTGGCGAGCGGATGCGTCAGCGGTACCAGTGCCGGATAGACGCGAGCCGAAACTCGTTGTTGCCCATCATCATCCGTGATCCGTTCGCAGATGGACAGCAGCTTGATGGTGCAGCCGAGGGCGTGAGCGGTCTCGAAGTCGGCCGGCGTGACCTTGGTAATGCCCTCGCGATAGACGTCGTCGGCGTGCACCCGGGTGTGGAACGCGATGGATGCCAGGATCGCGGCTTTGGCCGCGGCGTCGTAGCCTTCGACGTCGGCGGTGGGGTCGGCTTCGGCGTAACCCAGCGCGCTCGCGTCGGCCAGGGCACTCTCGTAGTCGGCGCCGGTGCTGTCCATCGCCGAGAGGATGTAGTTGGTGGTGCCGTTGACGATGCCGGCCACCCGCAGCACAGTGTCACCGGCCAACGACTGCGTCAGCGGGCGAATCACCGGTATGGCTCCGGCGACGGCCGCCTCGAAATAGAGGTCGACATGCGCGCTTTCCGCGGCCTGGGCCAGTTCACCGGTGGACGTGGATAACAGGGCCTTGTTCGCCGTGACGATGGATTTCCCGTGCTCGAGCGCGGTCAGGATCGCCTTGCGAGATGGTTCCACCGGTCCCATTACTTCGACGACGATGTCGACGTCTTCGCGCGAGACGAGTTCTTCGATGTTGTCGGTCAGCAACTCGACCGGCACCCCGCGGCCGGGCGCCACCCGGCGAACCCCGACACCGCGCAGCACCAGTGGGGCCCCCACCCGGGCAGCGAGATCGTCAGCGCTTTCCTCGATGATGCGGACCACCTCGCTGCCGACATTGCCCAGCCCGAGAACCGCTACGCCGACCGGCTTTTCATCACCCGGCACAGGTCACCTCACCTCCAGACTCAGCAGATCGTCGACCGTTTCCCGGCGCAGGACCAGACGCGCCTGTCCCTGTCGCACGGCTACCACAGCGGGACGGCCGATCAGGTTGTAACGGCTTGACAACGAATAGCAGTAGGCGCCGGTCGCGGCCACCCCGACCAGGTCGCCGGGAGCTACATCGTCGGGCATCCACGTATCGCGCACAATGATATCGCCGCTCTCACAATGCTTTCCGACGAGACGTGCGGGCACGGCCGGGGCATCGCTGACTCTCGACACCAGGCGGACGTCGTACTCCGCGTCGTAAAGCGCCGTGCGGATGTTGTCGCTCATGCCGCCGTCGACGCTGACATAGCGCCGGATTGCCGTGGCGCTCACGTCGACATCCTTGACGGTGCCCACCTCGTACAGCGTGATGGTGCCCGGTCCAGCGATAGCCCGTCCGGGCTCAACCACCAGCCTCGGGATGGACAGCCCCACCGCGACGGATTCGTTGCTCAAGATGGCGCTCAGTTTGGCCGCCAAATCACTGATCGGCGGCGGATCGTCAGCGGGCACATAGGAGATGCCCAAACCGCCACCGAGGTCGACGGTGGACAGCTGCGCCGTCTTCTCGGCGCCGAATTCGCCGGCGACCTCGCGCAGCAGGCCGATGACGCGGTGTGCGGCGATTTCGAAGCCGGCGACATCGAAGATCTGCGAACCGATGTGGCTGTGCAGGCCGACCAATCGCAGGTGGTCCGCGGCGAAAACTCGCCGAACCGCTGCCATCGCTGCGCCGCTGGCCACCGACAGCCCGAACTTCTGGTCTTCGTGTGCGGTGGAGATGAATTCGTGGGTGTGGGCCTCGACGCCGACGGTGACCCGCACCAGGACATCTTGAACTATGCCTGCCTGCACCGCGATGGCGTCAAGTCGCTCGATTTCAATCATCGAATCCACAACGACCTGGCCCACACCGGCTTTGACCGCAGCCGTCAACTCCGCGACAGACTTGTTGTTGCCGTGCAGGGTGATTCGTTCTGGAGGAAAATCAGCGTGCAGTGCGACGGCCAACTCCCCGCCGGTGGCCACATCGAGGGAGAGGCCTTCCTCGTCCACCCAGCGCGCGATCTCGCTGCACAAGAATGCCTTGGCGGCGTAGTACACGTTGTGCCCGCCGCCGAATGCTGCGGCAATTTCTTGGCAGCGCGAGCGGAAGTCGTCCTCGTCGATGACAAACAGCGGAGTACCGTACTCCTGAGCCAGCTCGGTCACCGGTACCCCGGCAATGCAGGCTACACCCGATTGGTCGCGAATCGTGTTACGCGGCCACACATTCGGGGCGAGTCGCAGCAGCTCCTGCACCGACTGCGGGCGCGTGGGCCGGTTGTCTTCGGTGTGTCGTGGGGCGACCGGGTGGGCGTTCACATTCGCTCCGGTGCGGTGACTCCGAGTATTGACAGGCCGTTGGCAATGACCTGGCGTGTGGCCTGGCACAGCGCCAAGCGCGCTACGTGCAGGTCGGTGGGCTGCTCGTCACCTTGCGGCAAGACCCGGCAGGAGTCGTAGAAGCGGTGGTAGTCGCCGGCCAGGTCCTCCAGGTAGCGGCACACTCGATGAGGCTCACGCAGGGCTGCCGCGGTTTCGAGCACCCGCGGGAACTCGCCGATGGTCCGCAGCAGTGTGCCCTCTTTGTCGTGGCTGAGCAGCTCCAGGTGCGCGGTGTCGGGTATCAGTCCCAGTTCAGCGGCGTTGCGCGCCAGGGCGGATAGCCGGGCATGTGCGTATTGGACGTAATAGACCGGGTTTTCATTCGACGCCGAAGACCACAGCGCCAGGTCGATGTCGATCGCGGTGTCCACCGAGGAACGGATCAGGCTGTAGCGCGCGGCATCCACGCCGAGCGCTTCGACCAGGTCGTCGAGGGTGATGACGGTGCCCGCCCGCTTGCTCATCCGGACCGGCTGGCCGTCACGCACCAGGTTGACCATTTGGCCGATGAGCACTTCAACGGTCGCCGGATCCTCACCGAATGCGGCGGCGGCCGACTTGAGCCGGGCGATGTAGCCGTGATGGTCGGCGCCGAGCATGTAGATACACAGGTCGAAACCGCGCTGCCGCTTGTCGAGGTAGTAGGCGAGGTCACCGGCGATATATGCCGGCTTGCCGTCGCTCTTGATCACCACCCGGTCCTTGTCGTCACCAAAAGCACTGGTGCGCAACCATGTTGCGCCGTCCTTTTGATAGATGTTGCCGGTCTCGCGAAGCCTTGCGATGGCCTGGTCGACGCGACCGCTGGTGTGCATCGAGTCTTCGTGGGTGTAGACGTCGAAGTCGGTGCCGAACTCGTGCAACGACTCTTTGATATGGCCGAACATCAGGTCGACACCGATCTCGCGGAAGGTTTCCCGCATCTCGGGTTCGGGCAGGCTCAGCGCGTCGGGAGCCTTTTCCAGCACGTGCGCGGCGATGTCGGTGATGTAGCTGCCGGCGTAGCCGTCGGCCGGGGTGGGCTCACCCTTGGCGGCGGCGATCAACGAGTTGGCGAACCGGTCGATCTGTGCGCCGTGGTCGTTGAAATAGTATTCGCGGACCACGTCGGCACCCTGCGTGGTGAGTAGCCGGCCCAGCGCGTCGCCGACGGCGGCCCAGCGGGTGCCGCCGATGTGAATCGGCCCCGTGGGGTTGGCCGAGACGAATTCCAGGTTGATTTTCTGTCCGGCCAACAGGTCGGAATGCCCGAAATGGTCGCCGGCGTCGATGACGCTGTTGACGATCTGGGCCTGCGCCGAGGTTTCGACGCGCAGGTTGATGAATCCCGGTCCTGCTACTTCTGCCGACGCGATGCCGTCAGCTTTCGTCAGCGTCGCGGCGAGCCATCCGGCCAGTTCGCGTGGGTTGACACCGACCTTCTTGGCGAGCTGCAATGCCAGGTTGCTGGCGTAATCGCCGTGTTCGGGATTGCGTGGCCGCTCCACGAGGACCGTCTGAGGCAACACAGACGTGTCGAGGCCATGCTCGGCCAGCACCGCAGCGGCGGTCGCTTTGAGCAGCTCAGCCAGGTCGGCGGGGGTCACGAACGTCCATCCTATGGTCTGGGCCGCTCGGGGCTCGAACCCAGAGCGGTGGCCCGGCGGCAACCGCGATGCGCTAGTCTGTCCGTGCTTGTTCAAGCCCCAATGGCGCAACATGGTGTTGATGCGCCCCCGTAGCTCAGGGGATAGAGCGTCTGCCTCCGGAGCAGAAGGCCGCAGGTTCGAATCCTGCCGGGGGCACCCCATTTGACCTGTGAAAATGCCCGAAATACAGACGGCTTACCTATCCGCTACCCATTCCGTTGCCACCAGCACGCTAACGTTCGGTTGCTGGCGCGCCGCCGTGGCGCGAGCTGCGGGGTATCGCTCGGCCAGCACACTTGGCCGTGTCCGCGTTGTGCCGCGTGGCCTGCGCAGACCGCACCGGTTCGCGCAGTCTGCTACCTCGGCCTCGCGGGAGGATGGTGACCCCGGAAAGGGTTTCAGTCACCATGTCTAAGTCCAGTTCTGGCGCACAAACGTCCAAAGCCGTAGCTACGGAGATTTCGCCGCGCCGACTGATCTCCACCACGAAGGCCGCCGACCGCCTGAACGTGTCCCCCGGCACCATCCGCCAGTACATCGCGGACGGCAAGCTACGGGGCTACAAGATCGGCGGATTGATCAAGTGCGACGTCAAAGAGCTAGACGCGCTGATCGTCACGATTGACAACTCATGAGCCGCGCTTTGGCAGCAGTTCGAGCAGTTCCACTCGAATAATCCCGGCGTGTACGACGCGCTGGTCTACTTTGCGAGGCAGTGGGTTTCCAGGACCGGGCGGCACAGGTTAGGCGTTGCAAATCTTTACGAGCGGGCGAGGTGGGAATTAGCAATCACCACAGATGACCGCGATGACAAACTGAGCAACAATCACAGGGCCTTCTACGCTCGGCTGATTATGGCGCAAGAGCCGGACTTGGACGGCTTGTTAGTACTACGTCCCTCCGAAGCTGATGAATGGATTGAGAAACGCAATATGGACACACATATTATTGCCCTGTGTAAAGAGAACACGTATCGCTGGGAGCTAAAGCGAGTCAGCAAAACCGAGATTCTGCTAAGCAACAAAAGGTGCGCCATTCGATTCCCGTTCACCTATGAAGGGACACTAAAGGTCAAGGAGGCAGCCGGCGGTCAGAGGATCAAGATTGAACCGCTCTTGAAGCAGTGGATACGTGCCGAGACCGTCAGACTCCACCAGGGTGAGTCTGCATAGCTTGTCGTACCTCTATGCAACACTTGCCCACATAGCTTTCCGTGAGGTGGATCGGGGTATGAATGGACACGGGTTTCTCGGCTACGCAGCTGTACTCGGCGTGCAGGCTCACGTTCACGCACTACTACGAACCGGCTGACCACACGCCACGGCTGCTGTACGGCACCGGCTTCATCACAGGATTCTCTACGCCGGACAATAGATTCGCTTTGGTGACGAACCGTCACCTGACCGATATTCCATGGGTTGAGCCGAACCGCGATGGAACCGTACTAAAGTCCGTGAAGGTCGAATTGTGGCAGAGTAAGAACCTCCGGATAGAATTTGACATTCAGGACCCGACCACATACTTTCACGTTGACCCGTATATCGACATATGTGTGATTCCATTCGGCCCGGCCATCGACACGAATGCGAAAGGCTACCCCTTTGACAAGATTGAAAATCTGATTCCGGACCTGAGCGCCGAATTTCTTGAATTCAAGCACGGTTTGAGTTGGGAATACCTCCTTGAGTGTGAAACTTTATGGGGCGAATTGGGACCCGGCGAGTCGGTGGCCTTTCCTGGCTATCCGATCTGGTTTGACCGCCTGCAGAACAGGCCTGTTTTTCGCTCGGGCGTGATTGCAAGCGATCCCCAAACGGATTACCGGTCAAATTCTGGCGAGCCGACAATCCACGACGGAAACCAACAGATACTGTTCGACGCCTTCTCAACCAACGGCAACTCGGGAAGCCCTGTGTTCGTAGCGCAACGCGGTATCCCGCCGGTCGACCTCCAATTGCAGTTGGCCCCAGGAAGTTCAGCACAGCCAGCCAATGCCAGGCTCGAATTCAGCGGCTACCGAAGGTCTTTCCTCATCGGGATCAACGCCGGGCATTTCAATGACGTCGACTACAAGCAAGTGGAGGAAGAACGCACCGACGAAGGTGCCGACGAGACCGAGACGGTCAGCGCGGACGCGATTGGGCTCAGGCAATCCGCCAATGATCATGCAGGCCTATCTCGGATGCACAAGCTGTCAGCGATCATGGAGATTCTTCGCGCCAACGCCGACACCGAGGCTTCAGCAGAGGTGTCCTCCCGAATTCTCATCCGGAAGCCAGCGGAGGATGACGCGTAGGAGAGCTCACCGAGGGCGGAACGTAACCGTGGCGGGTGGTGGCGGGACAGGTGTAGCGTGTCGCGCGCACCTGTAGCCGGGTGTGCAAGGTTCGGAGCACCCCGACAGCTATCAGTGACCCGCATGAGTCGCGAGTAGCGCAGCGGGCGGCACTGTCGAAAAGGACCAAGGGCACGTTGAGGCGGCCCGTGCGCAGGCTTGTGCACGCGAGGACCCCAACAAACGCGTCGGCTGATGACCAGTCGTATCTACGCGTTTTGGAAGGGGTCTTTCTCTTGACTATCGACACTCACGCTTGTTCTGGTTCCGATGATTGCTAGTTGCGCAGTCGTCAGCCTTGGTCGCGACCATACGCGGCGGCACGTTGCGCAGAAACGGCCCATTTTCAGTACGGATTGTACCAACGATGATGGCAAATTCGTACCGAATATGGTACGGTTTGGTCAGCGACGGCCTGGCGGAGGGAGGCAATGATGACGTACCGTCAGGATCTATGGGAGATTGCTGCGGAGCATCACGGCATCTTCACCACGCGACAGGCTGAAGATGCGGGCGTCCCGGGTGTCGAGGTGCGCAAGCTGGCCGCACGCGGAGCGCTTACCCGGATAGGGCACGGCGTCTACCGCCATGCCGGTGTGCCAGCTGATAAGTGGACCGAGCTGGCGGCAACGCTGGCCCGTGTCGGTGAGGACGCCTTCCTGGAAGGCGACACCGTCTTAGCGATGTTCAACCTCGCTCTGGTCAACCCGCCGAAGATCTTCATCGGTACGCCGCGCCGTCGGCGTACCGCGCCACCGCCGCACACCGTTGTCACAGTTCGGCCCCGAGCGACAGAGGACGGTTTGACCACCTACGAGGGCTTGCGCTGTGTCACGGTTCGACGCGCACTCCTCGACGGGGTCCCCCATCTCCTTAGCGAACGCGTCTTACAAGCAGTCGCCGAAGCTCAGCGCCGCGAACTCATCGACGAACGGGATGCCGCCGAGATCCGTGGTGCTATCGCAGCCCAGAACCGGCTCCTAGCTCAAGCCCGCTGACGATAACAACTCGGCCGAAATCTTCAGCGAGTAAGGACAACTCATCACTACCCACGACTCCGCAATTGCGGCCTTGGACGCACTTGAGTACCCCGGTACTCCCGTGAACCTGGTCCAATTCGACGACTGAGTCGAAGCTATCGCCGGCGCGCTTGACATCCCAATCGACCGTGCTCGCATGCTGATCGGCAGCGTCATCGTCGCGCAGATGCTTCCCGACGAGGCCGTTGTGAAGGGTGGCATCGGCGTGAAATTCAGGCTCGGGGAAGTCGGCACGCGAGCAACCGCGGACATGGACGTAGCCGCCCGAAACCGCACCACCTTCCTCGACGAGTTGAACCAGCGGCTTGAAATCGGCTGGGGAACAGTGCCCGCGAGCCGGGGCGCCCTTAAGAGAAACCCGGACGCACCTCCGAGGCTCGCGTTCAGTGGAACGGCTCGACCGGCTAAACAGGCGCGGCCCGAAGGGGTGCTGGCTGAATACCTCATGGAGCCTTACGATGTGACGTTGCACTTCATGGGCAAACCATGGAAAAAGGTGCCTGTCGAAGTGGGCCATGACGAGATCGACGCGCTTGAGGACGCTGACCATCCGACCGAGATCGCCGACCAGATCGCGGCTATCGGCAGGGTCCTGGGTTTCGGGGAACTGGCGCCGGTCCCACTCATCTCACTGGAGCAGCAGATCGCTCAGAAAATTCACGCTGCGACCGAACAAGGCTCGACACGAGCGCATGACTTAGTCGACCTGCAACTGCTATGGCATGCGGGCACGGTGGGGGGACACGGGCTCGATCTGCCGAAGCTCGCCGATCGGTGCCGACGGACATTCGCCTACCGGAAAGCCCACGCGTGGCCGCCGGCCGCGGCGATGCCCAACGCTTTGGAGACGCGTTACCAGGTGGCCAAAGATGAAGTGAACCAGGCCGTCCTGCTGATCGCGACGATGTCGGAGGCATGCGCATGGCTGAACGCGCGGATCGAAGAGATCGACGCCCACTAATCCTTTCGGTCACGCGCCCGCCGCCGCCCAGCGCGACCTGTGCTGACGCCGTCACTCGGCGACCGCCGACCGACCGCCATCCCACCGGTCACCCGCCGAAGCAGCCGGGGCTGGGCCATCGCCTGACCGCAGCGCCAACCCCCGTCCAATGGGCGACATTAGATGGCGTGCCGGGTCAAAATTCCGACGCCGTCGACCAATCCCAACCAACAGGCATACATCAGCGTTCTCCTGGGCACCTCGCGGACCAACGGCCCTCGGATGATGCGGATTGGCCCGAAATCACCTTGCGGTGCATCATAATCCGGTGAGTAAGGTTGCCCTAACTACCGAACTGCCGATGTCCGCGGAGACGGCCGCCGCGCTGGCGCGCAAACCTACGACGATGACCCATGTCTTAAGCCCGATCCTGCGCTTCTATCGCCTCGAATTCCCCGAACACTTCGAGGTCGGCACCCAGGCATCGGGGCGCCTGTGGTGGTTCGGCGTAATACCCTCGTGGACCCACCACCTGACGATCAAGCAACTCGATGCCACCGAGATCTACACCAACGAACACGGCGGACCCGCACGCACCCGGAACCACCGCTTGACTTTCGAACCCATCGACGAGCACCACTGTCGTTACACCGACGAGATCGAAACGGACGACGGGCTGCGCGGGGCTCCGACGCGGTTGTTCATCAGGCTGATGTTCCGCCACCGTCACCGCCGGTGGCACCGGCTGGTAGAAAGACTGCGCTGATTCTCCCCCGCCCGGGGTCGCAGCAGCACCCAACGACGTTTGGGGGCCAAGACATTCGAGTCAGGTCCGCACGCGATGCGGAGATGTCTTGACCGAACTCGCCGACCGCAACGTGCGCGCCGAAAACGGGCGATTCCAGCACACTATGACCATCCGGAAGTCGATCACCAACAGACCGAGCGATGGTGGCGGTGACCGCCGGCCTGCATCCGGCAAAGCGGTAGGCAAACTCTCGTTACACCGTCTGCCGGCGGTGCATGCTTAATCGGTGACCGCAAAGAGCCTGCTCAGCCGCCGCAGCGTCATCCGGGATTACCTGCAGGGCGCGGTCTGGGTGCTCCCGACGCTCGGCATTGTGTTCGGTCTCGCGGCTGGAGCTGCTTTGTCGCTGATACCGGTGAAATCCGACTCGCTGATCGACAAGGTGATGTTTCAGGGCACCGCCGGCGACGCTCGCGGGGTGCTGATCGTGGTGTCGGCCACGATGATCACCACCATCGGGATCGTCTTCTCGCTGACGGTTCTGTCCCTGCAAATCGCTTCCAGCCAATTCTCGGTCCGGTTACTGCGGACCTTCCTGCGCGATGTGTCCAACCAGGTGGTGTTGGCGATTTTCGCCTGCACCTTCGCCTACAGCACCGGCGGGCTCCACACGGTCGGAGAGCATGCCAGCGGGGGCGCGTTTGTACCGAAGGTTGCGGTCAGCGGTTCCCTCGCGCTGGCGTTCGTCAGCTTCGCCGCGCTGATCTATTTCCTGCACCACCTCATGCACTCGATCCAGATCGACACGATCATGGAGAAGGTGCGACTGCGCACACTCGGGCTGATCGACGAGATGTATCCGGATCCGGATACGCCGGATCGGCAACTGGAAACGCCACCTAAGCCGCCGGCGGGGGCGGCGCCGCTGTTGGCCCCGCAGTCGGGCTATATACAAACCGTCGACATCGACGAGATCGCCGAATCAGCAGCCGCCTGCGGGCACACCGTGGAACTGGTTGCCTTTGTCGGCGATTACATCACCGCCGGGGGTTTGCTCGGCTGGTGCTGGTGCCGGAGCACCAAGCCGGGCCCACCGGCATCGGACTTTACGCAACACTGTTTGCGTTTTGTGCACATCGGGTTCGAGCGCACGCTGCAGCAGGACGTCCGGTTCGGACTGCGGCAGCTGGTAGATATCGCGCTGCGGGCGCTATCGCCCGCGGTCAACGACCCCTACACGGCAATACAAGTCGTGCACCATCTTTCGGCCGTCGAATCGGTACTGGCATCACGCGCGCTTCCCAATGACGTACGCCGCGACGGCAGCGGGGATCTCCTTGTCTGGCTGCCGTACCCCGGCTTTGCCGCCTACCTGCACGTCGGATGTGCACAAATACGCCGCTACGGTTCGCGGGAACCGCTGGTGCTGGCGGCGCTGCTGCAGTTGTTGAGTGCCGTCGCCCAAAACTGCGTCGACCCGTCGCGCCGCGCGGCAGTGCACACCCAGATCGCCCTGGTGGTCCGTACCGCCCGCCGCGAGCTCGCGGAGGAATCGGACCAGGCCATGGTTGTCAGTGCTGCTGCCCGGGCGACCGAGGTCGCCGAGAAACCCGGAACCTTGGCGCCGCCGTCCTCGGTGTTCGGCCAGGTAGCTGCGGCGCAGGCGGCGGCATCGACAATCAGGGCCGCCGACAAAGGCGGGGCGGTTTAACAGACCTCGACTACGCCGGGGTCGCCGAAACCGGCGTCCACCTATCCCACAGGTCGCCGAAGTTGAGCGTGACCAGCGACGACGGGTCGACGTTGACGATTTCGCGGAAATGGTCTTGCCAGCCCCACCAGACACTGATGTAGAAGACGTGGTCAAACCAGCTGAGCTGGTAATCGGACGGGATGGACTCGCCCTTGTTCTCCGGCGCAAACACGGCCACGGCCAGCATTCCCAGGATCGCGAATTTGGTCAGCTGAATTTTGCCGTCGTTCGCGGTACGCAGTACCGCACCGGAGTTCACGTACGGCGTTACCTCGAAGCCAACCGGGCCTTCGTCGATGTGACCGTGCAACCACCGGTGAATCCCGAAGAGGACGTCGGCAATGTCGGGGCGCTTGTCCGGCAGATCGGATCGCACCGCCACCGGAAAACGGCTTTCTTCCAGGTTGACACCGGGCGTCGCCATCACACCGAAAATGTCGAGCGAATCCCGGATGACTTTCCTGAAGCGCGTGCCGACTCCCAAAGCCGGATAGCGTTTTCGGGCGGTGCCGTCGACGGCGTTACATGCGTGCAGCATGGCCACGTCCCACAGTTTGCGATCCCACTGTTGCAGCGACTGCGCAACCGACTCGCCCACGGTCATGCGATCAGGCTATCGGCCAGTACCTCGGTCGTGTCGCAACCGGCCCGTTCTATTGAGGTCGAGCGGGAAACGCCGCCACCGGCATGTCGACGCTGCCGCGGCACGGGCCGCTGGCAATGTCGGTATGCCAGGTGCCGCGCAGCGAGCCGTCGGCCTGAGGTGCATAGAACGCCCATGACCGCGCGGGCGCCCATACTTTGGCGACCCCTTCTCCCAGGTAGCAGTCCCATTGAAAGTCGAAGTGCTCCACCCACCTTGTTCCATCCCAGGCGTAGTGAGAAGGCCGGGGCAACGTCGGGTTCTTCGGCGTAGGTCCGTTGGTGGCAGTGGCAACGCACTGGGCAGCCGAACACATCGTCGTGAAGACGTAGTCCGCGCTGAACGTGGGTTCGGCCTGGCCGGCAGCCATGCTGGTGCCGGACTTGTCGGCGGCGTAGCGCACCAGCGAGTATTTCCCGTTCCACGATGGCGTCGCCGCGTGCACCGCAACCGCAGGGTTGCCGACCACCGCGATCACGGCGGCAGCGAGCATCCCAGCGACACGGGCTTCCCACCTGGAAATCGGACGCATCGAGTTGATGGTGCGGGTTCGACGACGCAATCAGGTCTCGGCGCGGACACGATCGCGTTCGGCTGCAGAAGCGTCGGAACTGTGAGCAACACAGGGCAATCCGCGTCATAGGCCGAGTATGAGAAACAGCCCATATGCGGCGATCGACTGCGAATCGACGATCACTCCGGAGCGGATCATCTCCTCGACATCGTCACGCGGGAACCACGCACTGCGCATGTCCTGCTCCTCGTGCTCAGGATCGGAATCACCCTCGGTGATGTCGGTGGCCAGATACACCCACCCACGCTGACTTGTCATTCCGGGGGCGGTGTCGAGCCGGCCGAGCAACTCAAACGACGCAGCGCACAATCCGGTCTCCTCGCGCAGCTCGCGCGCGGCCAGCTCGGCGGGCTCCAGATCGACCAAATCGGGCGCGGTGCCCTGCGGAAACTCCCAGCGTCGGGCGCCGACGGGATACCGAAATTGCTCGACGAGCCGGAATCGTCGCCGGTCATACGGCATCACGAGCGCGTAGGTCGGCTTGTCGACCACGCCGTAAATCCCGGAGCTGCCATCGGGGCGGCGGATGTCGTCTTCGCGGAGCACCATCCAGCGATTGCGATAGATCTCGCGGGACGCGACGGGTTCGATGAAAGGCACCCGGCCAGTATCGCGACCGTCGCGCTGAGAGCGCCGCAGGCGGTCGCTTGCGCAGGTTTCGCTGAGCCCGTCGCCACCACGTGCTTCACTGGGCGACGTGTCCGATGACGCCGCTGCGGGCCACTCAGCAGAACACGTAACCGATCGGCCGGTGCACGAGCGCGACGGCAGCGTTTACCACTACACAGACATCAAGGGCCTCAAGGGA
The DNA here is from genome assembly GCF_900566075.1 of Mycobacterium pseudokansasii. NCBI lineage: Bacteria > Bacillati > Actinomycetota > Actinomycetes > Mycobacteriales > Mycobacteriaceae > Mycobacterium > Mycobacterium pseudokansasii. The sequence goes on from NZ_UPHU01000001.1 coordinate 4,506,842, forward strand.
ATTCTCGACTCCGGACAAATCTGGGGAACTCATGTCGCATACCTGAACGACTCCCAGGAGTTCTCCTACGGAGTGGAGGCGATATGCGCCATGATCGCGAAATACGGGGAGGACGTTAAGTCATCCGCACACGCGGAACCCGAATTGCGATCGTCTGCGATTCTGAGCGTCTGCAGGAATGTGCTGCGCGCCCAAGAGCTCATCGCCGACGACTTCGGACCGTTTGTGGCCTGCTTTTCCATGTTCGGAGACGACCTGTCCCAGTGGCGCGGCTACGCCAACGGCGGGTACGCGATCGAGTTCGACAGCCGAATACTGAAAGATTCCGTCAAGCAGACGACCCTGCCCACCGAACTTCCGATCAGTGAATCCACGCCGGTGCCCGAGTTGCAACCGGTGGAATATCTACCGGAGCGGCAGTCGGCGCGGGTGGCTCGGCTGGTCGACGACCATATCGACGAGTTGATCCACGCCGTGGGCGACGACCCTGGCGCCGGTATTCATCCGGGTCAGCAGCGCCTGGTCCGGCGAATAATTCCGTTAGCGGCTTCGATGAAGCACAAGAAGTTCGTCGGCGAAGCCGAACAGCGGCTGATCTCGCACACGTCGGAGACCTTCTATTCCACGTCGCGCATCGGCCTGATCCCGCGGGTGCGGTTTGAATTCGACCGAAGCGCGGTCAAAGGAGTGCTCGTGGGGCCCAGCGAACACTGCGACGCCAAAACCCTGTCACTGTGCCGCTACCTGCGGCGTTGGTACCCAAGGGCCGAGGTGATTCGGTCAAACGTGCCATACCGGGACATTTGACACATCCGCGATTCACGCCGCTGTTTCGGCGGCCTTCTTGATACGCCGCAACGTTTCCTGAATGCCGCGGTCCATTTGCCGCCCCCGCGGAATAGCCGCTTCGGCCAACCTGGTGACCACCGAACACCAGAGAAACTCGAAAGATTCGGTGAGCAGTGTTCCCGACGGCGTGGGCTCCATGCTGTAGGTCCAGCGGGTTTCTTCACGTCCGGCACCGTCGTTGACGGTGGTAAAGCTGAATTCGCGGCCCCGCTCGGCCGTGCCCACCACGGCGGTCCTTTCCCAGCGCATCAGACCCAGCCGGTTGTAGCCGCGGAACCGCGCGCCCGGGGCCGCGGTGGAAACCCCGTCGAGCCACTCGCACCGATAGCACTCCGGGCTCCACTCTCCCATCCGGGTGACGTCGGCAATGAGGTCGTACACCGGATCGGGAGGTGCGGAAATGTCGATACTTTCGCGACCGCGCCGGGCTGTGGGCATGGCCCGAGTATCCCACCCGACTGCCCGCCGAGTTACGACACATGTTCGGCCGGCAAACCGTTACGGTGCCAGATAGGCGTAGATAGCGACGGCAGCCAGCGGAGGGGTTGAGATGCCAGACGACCCGGTGCCACGGCGGTATCGGTGAGAACGCGCCGGCACATCATCGTCAGCGGTGACGACGCGCTGGCGAACACGATTGTCGAGGAGCTGAACAGCGCCGGCGTCCGCATTGTCAAGCTTGCCGCCGACGAGCTCAAAGATGCCGAACTCTCGCAGGCGATCGCCGTCATCTGCGCCGGCGACGACGACGCGCGAAACCTCGAAATCGCGCTGCTGGCAAGGAAAGCCGACCCGCACGTGCGGGTGGTGGCGAGGCTGGCCAACGACGTCCTGCGCGAAGCGATGACTGCCGCCAACGAGCCCGGCGCGATCCTCGACGTCGCCGACCTGGCGGCGCCTTCGGTCGTCGAGGCCTGTTTGGCGCGCACCGCTCACCCGTTCGAGGTGGCCGGCATGAAGTTCGTCGTCTGGCGGGCCGAGGCACCCCGGGAGGCGACCCTGCGGGAAATCTACGGCGACCTTGCGCCGGTGGCCGTCGTCCGCGGCAAGGACTCCCCCAACCCCGGCGAGCTGGTGGCCTGTCCGGGCCGCGATCTGCGCGTCCACGCCGGCGACCAGACCGCGATGATCGGCACCGCTGACGAGCTGGCCGTCCGCGGCATCAAGGTCCCCCGGCCCACGGCGACGCGTTTCCGCCTGCTGTGGCTTCGCCAGCTGTCCGACGCGGTACGCGCTTTCCGTAACGACGTGAACCCGATGTTCTATCGGGCTTTGGCCGCGATGGCGGTACTGCTCGTCGGATCGACGATTTTGCTGCGCTTTGCCTACCTGCGCCCGCCGGGAATGACGTGGCTGGATGCGCTGTACTTCAGCACCGAGACGATCGCGACCGTGGGCTACGGCGACTTCAGCTTCGCCCACCAGCCCACGTGGCTGCGGGTGTTCAGCATCTCGCTGATGTTCGCCGGCGTGACCCTCACCGCGATTCTGGTCGCTTTCCTCGCCGACCTGCTGCTGTCGCGCCGCTTCACTCGTTCGGCCGGGCGGATGCGGGTACGCCACCTACGCAACCACGTGATCGTCGTCGGGCTCGGCTCGTTCGGCATCCGGGTGGTCAGGGACCTGACCGCCGCCGGCTACGACGTCGCGGTCATCGAACTCGACGAAAACAGCCGATACCTGTCATCGGCGGCCGAGCTGGAGGTGCCGGTCATCTTTGGTGATGCGACGTTGCCACAGACACTGGAGTCGGCCTGCGTCGCTCACGCGCGCGCGGTGGCGGTGCTCACCCAGGACGACATGGTCAACGTCGAGACCGGGATCGTGCTGCGGGAAATGTTGGGTGGCCTCAAGGCCAAGGGACGCGGCGTTCCGCTGGTGCTGCGGGTCTACGACCGCACCCTGGGCAGCGCGGTGGCCCAGCGGTTCGGCTTCGAAAGTGTGCGCTCGACCGTGGAGTTGGCGGCACCGTGGTTCATCGGCGCCGCGATGGGCCTTCAGGTGCTGGGCACCTTTTCGGTGGGGCAAAGCTCCTTCATGGTGGGCGGAATGCAGGTGGGCGCCGGCAGCGAACTCGACGGGCTGCCCATGTACGAGTTGTCGACCGACACCCGGGTCATCGCGATCACCAGGGCCGACGAGCCGGTCACGCTGCATCCGCGCCGGGAGGCACGGCTGCGGGCCGGCGACACCGTCTACCTTGTCGGCCCCTACCGCGAGCTGCTGGCGACGCTGCGTAAAGGCCAGCCCGTGCAGCAACGCGCCGTCGGCGGCTTGCCCGAAGCGGCGACCGGCTGATCTACAGCGCGGCTACCACGTCGGCGGCGCGACGAAGCTGCTCCGGGTCAGCACTGGTCGGGATCAGCTGAACCTCGTCGGTGCCGATCTCCTCGAACTTTCGCAGCACCGCCAGCAGTTCCTCTTCGCTGCCGGCCCAGCCGGTCATCGGCGCCATGGCATCGACGAATTCGGCCGGGATCCAGTTCATGTAGCGCCGCAGGTGACGATGCACCTGCGCGCGGGCTTGATCCGGCGATCCGAAGGCGAACCAGAACGACGTCCCCAGGTGTGGTTTGGGCTTGCCTGCTTCGGCCCAGGCGCTGCGAGCAACGTCGTAGAGCTCGTTCTGCCGCCCGACGTCGAGGTCGAGGGTTGTTCCCGCGAGTCCGTCGGCCCACCCGGCGGCGTTGCGGAGGGTCTTTGGCCCAATCGTCCCGACGAGCAGCGGCGGACCGCCGGCCTGCACCGGTGGCGGGCCGATCGGTCGCTGCGACTCGGTGATCTTCTCGCCGGCCCAGACCCGCCTCATGACCGCCACATGCTCGGCCATACCGCGCATCGTCTGCGTCGAGGGGTCGGCGCCGACGGCATGGTAGTCCTCCTGCCGGCCACCGATCCCGACTCCCACCGTCAACCGCCCACCACTCAGGACGTCGCCGGTGGCCAGCGCCTTCGCCAGCATCACCGGGTGGTGCAATTGGGGCACGATCACCGTCGTCACCAACCGGACCCGGTCGGTCCACGCCGCCAGCGCACCCAGCAGCGTCAGGCTGTCGGGGTTGTCGAACGCGATGCGCTCGCCCCAGCACAGCGACGAGAACGGTCCGTCGTCTATTGCGCGCGCCCACTTCTTGAGCACCGCCGCGTCGAGGTCGGGCTCCATCACGGGCATGGTCATGGCTATCTGCACGAAGGCGATTCTGGCAGCATGAGCTAGATGGGGTTCGCCAGCACGTCGATTGCGCATGTCAGGCTCACGGTCACCGATATCGAGCGATCGCGGCGGTTCTACGAGAGCGTGTTCGGCTGGCCGGTGCTGATCGAAGTTCCCGACAATGCCGACGATGCAACGCGCCGGCAGTTGGGCTTTCTGTTCGGCGGCGTGATCTACGACCTCGGCGGCGCGCTGCTGGGTCTGCGGCCGGTGGCCAACGACCGCTTCGACGAGGATCGCACCGGCCTGGACCACATCGCGTTCCGAGTCGGCAGCCGGGCCGAATTAGACTCTGCGGCTACACATCTCGATGATCTCGGGATCCGGCACGAGCCGATCAAAGACATCGGGCCGGCATACATTCTCGAGTTCCGCGACCCCGACAACATTGCATTGGAACTCACCGCGCCCAAGTAGCGGGTGCGGCGTCGCGCCGCAAACAAGGGGAGAGCCAGAAAGATGGGCATCAGCTTCAACCACACCATTGTCGCGTCGCACGACAAGCGAGAGTCCGCGGAGTTCCTCACCGACCTGTTCGGCTTGCCCGAGCCGGTACCGTTCGGCCGCTTCCTGGTCGTCGCACTCGACCACGGCGCGTCGCTTGATTACGCCGATGTCCCGGCCGACGAGGAAATCCGTCCACAGCATTACGCCTTCCTGGTCTCCGACGAGGAATTCGACGCCATCTACGGCAGGATCGCGTCCCGCGGAGTGGCGCACTGGGCCGACCCCGGGGCCACCAGACCCGGCGAGATCAACCACCACGACGGCGGGAGCGGAGTGTACTTCCGAGACCCGACCGGCCATTTCATGGAGATCCTCACCCGGCCGTACGGTTCGGGTGGCTAATCCCCGCTGCGGGTTGACCCGTGGCGTTTGCTCTCCTGCGCCCGATAGTCGTCGGCGAGTCGTATGACGTGCTCGGGCAGGGCGCCCGCGGCGACATGGGCCAACGTGGTTTCTTCCAGCACCGATCGCATACTGGCCCGCAGCGCCCGCCACACATCGGTCAGCGCTGCGGTGGGCCCGGAGTAAGGCAGGTCGCCGAGCCCGATATCACGCACGCTGGCCAGCGGCCCGTCGATGCAGCGCAGCACATCGGCAATGCTGATCTCGCTGCCCGGGCGCGCCAGCTCATAACCGCCCTCGCGACCGCGATGGCTGCGCACCAGGCGGTCGGTGCGCAAGTTGGTCAGGATGTCGACGAGAAATTGCGGGGGTATGCCCTGAGCCTGAGCCAAATCGTCGGTCTTGACCAGGATGCCGGTGGGAGCCGTGGCGAGCTGGACCATCGCCCGCACCGCGTACTCAGCCTTGGCCGACATCCGCATGCTTCAGGATTGTGCCACCCACCCTGAGCGACGATGCGCAACGCGAAGCGGTGCGCTGTGGATCCGCCTCTCAGGCCCGGGCCTCCAGTAGGTCGATAAGCAGCTGCGCCTGCTCGTCAAGGCAGCAGTCGGGGGTAAGCCGCAGGTCGGGATTCTTCGGCCGCTGATACGGACTGTCGATCCCGGTGAAGTGGGTGATCTCCCCCGCGCGCGCTTTGGCGTACAGGCCCTTGGGATCGCGCCGCTCACAGTCTTCGAGCGGCGTGTCGCAGAACACCTCGACAAAGTCGAACCCGGCGTCGTCGTGCACTTTCCGGGCCAACGCGCGGTGCTCAGCCAGTGGACTGATCGCCGGAACCAGTACGACATGGCCGCAGTCGGCGAGCAATACCGCCACATGCGCCAGCCGCCGCAGGTTTTCGGCGCGATCGGCCATACTGAATCCCAGATCCGCGTTCAACCCGTGCCGCAGGTTGTCGCCGTCGAGAACGTAAGCGGGAACACCGCTTTCGAGCAGCTTCTGCTCCACCCGGGTGGCCACCGACGACTTGCCCGCGCCGGACAACCCGGTGAACCATACGGTGCGTCCCCGCGGCCGGTCGTTGGCTGTCACCAGCGACTTGTGCCGCACGGTGTTGGGGCTGGGCGTGTGGGCCGAGACCTCGCGCAACACCATGCCCGCCGCGACGGTTCCGTTGGTGTCCGGATCGATGAGGATGAACGATCCGGTGGCGGCGTTGCGGGTGTATTCGTCGAGCAGCAGCGGCATCTGGGTGCGCAGCGAGATCCGGCCAAGCTCGTTGAGCTTCAACGCGGTTGCCGTCTTGTCGCGGTGCAGGGTGTTGACGTCGAGCCGGTAGTCGAGCCCGGTAACGCGGGCACGAGTGGTTCGGGTGGTGTGCTTGATGATGTAGTCCCGGCCCGGCTCCAGCACCGACGAATCCGCCATCCAGCACACCGTCGCGTCGAAACTTTGCGCGACCCTCGGCTGGTTGTGGGTGCGAGCGATCATGTCACCGCGGGAGATGTCGATGTCGTCGGCAATGCTGACCGAGACCGCCATCGGCGGAAACGCTTCCGGCACTGGACCGTTGGGGCCTTCGATGGCGGTGATCCGGGTTGACTTACCAATCGGCAACACGACCACCTCGTCACCGGGACGCATTACCCCACTGGCCACGGTGCCCGCATAGCTGCGGTGGTCTTGATGCCGAAGCGTATGCGGCCGGATGACGTACTGAACCGGGAATCGCACGTCGACCAGATTTCGGTCACCGGCGATGTAGACCTCTTCCAGATGGGTCAGCAACGCCGGTCCCTCGTACCACGGTGTCTGGTCGGATTTGGTCACCACATTGTCGCCGTTCAGCGCGGAGATGGGGATCGTGGCCACGTCTTGCACATCCAAGCGGGCGGCGAAGGCGTGGAACTCGTCCCGAATCGCCTCGAACTTGTCCTTGTCCCAACCGATCAGGTCCATCTTGTTGACCGCGAGCACGATGTGCTGAATGCCCAGCAGCGAGGCCAGGAAGGCGTGCCGGCGGGACTGCTCCAGCAGCCCGTGACGTGCATCGACCAGCACGATCACCAGTTGGGCGGTCGACGCGCCCGTCACCATGTTGCGCGTGTACTGGATGTGGCCGGGAGTGTCGGCAATGATGAATTTCCGCTTGGGCGTGGCGAAGTAGCGGTAGGCGACATCGATGGTGATGCCCTGCTCGCGCTCTGCCCGCAGCCCGTCGGTGACCAGAGCCAGGTCGGTGTAGTCGTGGCCGCGTTCCCGCGACGTCTGTTCCACCGACGCCCACTGGTCTTCCATGACCGCCTTGGAGTCGTAGAGCAGCCGCCCGATCAACGTCGACTTGCCGTCGTCGACGGATCCGGCGGTCGCGATGCGCAACAGCGTGGTGGATGCAGTCATCAGAAGTACCCCTGCCGTTTGCGGTCTTCCATCCCAGCCTCCGAGATCCGGTCGTCAGCCCTGGTCGCCCCGCGTTCGGTCAGCCGGGACACCGCCGTCTCGGCGATGACTTCGGCCACCGTCGCGGCATCTGATTCCACACACCCGGTGCAGGTGACGTCACCGACGGTGCGGAACCGCACCGTGGCCTCGAATACCGGCTCGTCGGCGCGCGGCTGCAGGTAGCGATGCACGGCCAGCAGCATTCCGTCGCGCTCAAATACCTTGCGCCGGTGGGCGAAGTAGATCGACGGCAAGGTGATGTTCTCCTCGCCGATGTAGGACCAGATGTCGAATTCCGTCCAGTTCGACAAAGGGAAGACCCGGATGTGCTCGCCCTTGTGGTGCCGTCCGTTGTAGATGTTCCACAGCTCGGGCCGCTGGGCTTTGGGGTCCCACTGGCCGAATTCGTCGCGGAAGCTGAAGACCCGTTCCTTGGCGCGCGCCTTCTCCTCGTCGCGTCGGGCTCCCCCGAACGCGGCGTCGAACTTGTTCTCCCGGATGGCCCGCAGCAGCGTCACCGTCTGTAGCGGATTACGCGACGGCGGGGTTTCGACGACCCGCCCGGCGTCGATGTCGTCCTGCACCGATGCCACCACCAACCGCACCCCGGACTCGGCGACGAGCTCGTCGCGGGTCGCGATCACCTCGTCGAAGTTGTGGCCGGTGTCGACATGCATCACGGGGAACGGCGGCCGTCCCGGCCGAAACGCCTTGAGCGCCAGATGCAGCATGACGATCGAGTCCTTGCCGCCGGAGAACAACAGCACCGGCCGTTCGAACTCCGCAGCCACCTCCCGAATGATGTGGATCGCCTCGGCCTCCAGTAAGCGGAGATGGCTCAACTCATACTGCCCCGCCGCGGGGCCGGCCTTGACGCCGCTGGTCATGGCTTACCTGTCATAGTCCGAGCCTCATACTTGCCTGTCATAGTCCGAGCCTCATACTTGATAAAGTTGGTTGAATTGACCAGGTTTACGGTCATTGTCAACCATAGAACCAGCCGCTGCGGCCGCTGTCAACGACAGGACCGCTGGCAAGTTCCTAGCGATTGCCTGACCGAGGCGTGAGTTGTCAATGGGTCGGCTGCGAGGGTCGCGATTCGTGATCCGCCGAGGCAGGCGGGACGGCGGCGCTACGGCGTCACTTCGTTGAGCCTGCCGGTGGCGACGTCGAAGACGAACCCGCGCAGGGAGACGTGTTTGGTGACGAAGGGGCTGGTTTCGATGCGGCGCAGCGACTGCCGGACATCCTCCACGTCATCTTGGAATGATTCAGCCGCCCAGTGCGGTTTGACGCCCGTCTCATCCTGAATGGCGCGTTTGAAGTCGTCGTCGGTGAAGGTGAGCATCCCGCAGTCGGTGTGGTGGATCAGCATGATCTCCTGAGTCCCCAGCAGCCGCTGGCTGATAGCCAGCGAGCGGATCACATCGTCGGTGACCACCCCGCCCGCGTTGCGGATGACGTGGGCCTCGCCCTCGTTGATGCCCAGCACACGGTAGACGTCGATCCGGGCGTCCATGCAGGCGACAATCGCGATGTGTTTGCTGGGCGGCAGCGGAAGCGGACCCTGGAAAGTGCTTGCGTACTCGGTGTTGTGAGCTAGGTATTCGTCGGTGACCGTCACGCCAGGCTCCTCGGGGATCGGTGTCTTACTGCGCAGAACGATGCGGCCCGAGGATCGTAACAATCGGCTGCCCGGATTTCGTCCGTCTTGATCAGTGGGATCGAAAAGGACATGCCCGCTTGCGCGAGTTCTGCTCGTCATATAGCTGCCGCAGCACCGCCGGCGGGCCTCCACCGGGGGCTGTTTCGCTTGAAAGTGGATGCTTGTCTGCGTTACCACTTTTGCCCGCCCCCAGTCAGACGCTGGATGGGACTGCCATTGCCCGCTGGGCAGAAGCTGCGCGAACGGCCCTATCCTCTGCCCCCGACGGCGTCCCCATTGGCACTGCCTACCGCTCTCCGAACACTGGCACACCCCCGTGCCGCGCACCCGAGATGACCGCTAGGGAAAGACCGGCCCCTGCGGCTTCGCTGTTCGCGTGGCCCTCGGTATTCCCTACAGGCGGTCCCGGGCTCAGAACAGCTTCCTAGTGACGCCGTCGTCGCCCGGCAGCCCGGGTAAGCCGAACTGACTCCCCCCAGGACCTCCGGCACCGCCGGTGCCGGGTTCACCCGTAACTGTCGAGAACAAGAAAACGGCGTCACCACCGGGACCACCTTCACCACCTTCACCGCCACGGTGTTGCAGAAGGGTGGTGTTTCCACCAAAGCCATAAGGGATCCCGCCTGACCCCCCGGCGCCGCCTGCGCCGCCGTCGCCCGCATTTCCGTTGGAGAGGCCTGCCGACAATGAGGTCCCGCTATTGCCACCGTGCCCTCCGGCGCCACCAGAACCACCCGGACCGACGAACCGGGTACTTCCGCCGGACCCGCCGGGACCGCCATCACCACCGTCGCCGCCACCAGCCTGGCCGGCGCTCCCCGCACCGCCAGGCCCACCAGCACCACCCTGGCCGCCGCCGCCAATCAGCCCGCCAGTGCCGCCATGACCCCCGGCACCGCCATGGCCACCGTTGTACACGCTAAATCCCAAGGGGAATTCGTTGCCGCGTCCACCACCACCACCTGGCCCGCCGGCACCGCCATTGCCATAAAGGAACGCATGGCCGCCGTCACCGCCGCGCCCGCCATTAGGACCGTTACCAACATATTGAGCGAGCGCGGGTGGTGCGGGTCCGCCCGCCCCGCCAGGTCCTCCGTTTCCGATCCACCCAGCGTTGCCGCCGCGACCACCATCCGCGAGCAAGCCGCCCGAACCGCCCGCACCGCCGTCGCCTAACCCCCAGGCATTGCCGCCATGCCCGCCGACTCCCCCGATCGTTGGCGCGAACAAGGGAGCCTTTGTAGCCGGAGCGGCCCCGCCGGATCCGCCGCGGCCACCGTTGCCGATGAACCCCGCGTCGCCGCCGCGGCCGCCGGCCTGGCCGGGAGCACCCGGTGCGCCGTCGCCGCCGTTGCCGATGAGCCACCCGCCGTGGCCGCCATTCTGACCGGGCGCTATCCCATCGGCGCCGTCGCCGATCAATGGGCGCCCGGTCAGCGCCTGCATGGGCCCGTTGACGGCATTGGTCACTTGTTGCCCTGCCGCAGCGAGCGCATTGGCCGCGTCGGTGCTCGCGTAGCCGTTCACCGCAGCCTGCAGGTTGCGCACGAACTGATCATGAAATGCTGCCATTTGCTCGCTGATCGCCTGATACTGCTGGCCAAACGACCCGAACAACGCCGCGAGGGCCACCGACACCTCATCGGTGCCTGCTGCCGCGATCGTCGTCGTCGGGAAAGCGGCGAGCACATTCGCCTGGCTAATCGTCGAGCCGATGCGCCCCAATTCCGTTGCGGCGGCGTCGACGTACTCAGGCACTGCGATCACGAACGACATCTGCGTCCTCCTAAGCCCAACCGGACGTCATTCGTGCCCGGATCTGGGCAAAGTCTGTCGAGGGGCCCTGAGATGAACGTTTATAAGTTATGAAATGCGCTGGTCATATCCGCTCAGGTGGCGAATGGAAGCGTGGTTAAGGGGCCTCATCAATCCCCGCGGCCGCGATCGACGTCCTCGGGAAGGCAGCCGGCCGCATTCGCCTAGCTGATCGCCGAGCCAATAGGCGCCGACTCCGCTGCCGCGGCATCGACGAACTCGGGCACCGCAGAGACGAACGAGATCAACGTCCTTCATGCATGGGAGTGCATAGGAGTGCATGGGCCAAACCGGGCCGGCGGCATAGCCACACCCTGCGCAGCTCATGTCGTGGGGGACTTCTGGCACATCGAGAGCGGCGCATGCGCCAGGCGGTCATGTGCCGGTGCCTGACATGTGGCTTTCGGTACCCGTCAGTAGCTAACCTGCCGGGGCACCGCCGGTCCCGCCCTCCCCGCCCGCGTAGACTCCACCGCCGCCACCATTGCCGAGGATCCCACCAGGGCCGTTACCGAGTTCGCCGACTCCGCCGACTTCACCGGGTTGTACTATAGTCGCCAGTTGCAACTGCCCTGTAGCGAACGTTGCCACAAAATGGGTGACGGCATCGATACCCGGCAGGCCGGGCACGCCGTAGAGATTGCCACCGCTGCCGCCCTTGCCGCCGGTGCCGCCAGTGCCCGGTATCCCCGCGCCTTGTCCCGCGCTACCGCCGGGGCCACCGTCTCCCCCGTAACCGCCACGGTGCTGCAGCAGCTGCTGCACGAAGTTGTCTGGCGGGCCATAGGGGAAGGAGATCCCGCCCGAGCCGCCCGCACCGCCGTCGCCGCCGTCGCCGCCGCTGCCGTTGGCCAAGGCCGCGTTAAGACTGGACCCGCCTTGACCACCGGGGCCGCCTGCACCGCCGGATGCACCGGGACCGATCAGGCGGGTCGAACCGCCGATCCCGCCGTCGCCACCCCTACCGCCGGCACCACCGCCACCGTTGCTCGTGGTACCCGCACCGCCGGGCCCGCCGGCGCCGCCGGGGCCGCCACCACCGATGAACCCGCCGGTGCCGCCGTTACCGCCAGAGCCGCCGGGCCCACCACCGAATAGAAAATTGCTGTTGAAGTCGGCGATGCCGGGACTGCCGGCGCCGCCTGGCCCGCCGGCCCCACCGAATCCGTAAAGGAAGGCATCGCCGCCGTCACCGCCACGCCCGCCGGGGATGCCAGGACCGATGCCCAAATTCTCCGGCAGCGGCGAACCCCCGCCCGCCCCACCCGGTCCGCCGTTGCCGGCAAAGAACCCAGCATCACCCCCACGACCACCATCAGCCAGCATTCCGCCCGCCCCGCCGGCGCCGCCGTTACCGAATCCCCAGGCGTTACCTCCCCGGCCACCGAACCCGCCCTGCAATCCGTCGATCACGCGGAAATCGGCGCCCCTGCCGCCCTTTCCGCCGCTGCCGATGAAACCGGCGTCGCCGCCTCGACCGCCGGCCTGACCCGGTGCCGTGCCGTCGGCGCCGTCGCCGCCGTTGCCGATCAACCATCCGCCGTCGCCACCGTCCTGGCCGGGGGCTATTCCGTCGGCGCCGTCGCCGATCAGCGGGCGCCCGGTCAGCAGCCTGGCGGGACCGTTGACCACGTCGAGGACGTGTTGCTCTGCTGCGGCAAGGGCACTGGCCGCATCGGTGCTCGCATACGCGGTCACATTGGCTTGCAGGTTGCGCACGAACTGGTCATGAAACACCGCCACCTGCCCGCTGATCGCCTGGTACTGCTGAGCGTGCGCCCCGAACAACGCCGCGATGGCAGCCGAGACCTCGTCGGCGCCCGCGGCGGGGATTGCCGTAGTCGGAAAGGCGGCGAGCGCATTGGCATAGCTGATCGTCGAACCGATATTCGCTAGCTCCGTCGCTGCGGCGCTGACGAAGTCGGGTACTGCGGTCACGAACGACATCCGCGTCCTCCATGCGTCGTCAAACAGGCCTAGGCCGGCCCGAGTCCGCGAAAAGCCTGTCCGAGCGGCCTTCGGCGAATGTTCAGAAGTCATGAAATGCGCAGGTCGGCTCGAACAGGTGCGCCATCTGTCACCGAGTCTCGCTACCCTGTCCCAATGCGGCACGGTGGCGGGGCATGACACGCTTTCTGGCGCGCCGGTTGCTCAACTACCTCGTGTTGCTGGCGTTGGCGTCCTTCTTGACGTACTGCCTGACTTCACTTGCGTTCTCGCCGCTGGAGAGCCTGCTGCAGCGCAGCCCGCGGCCGCCGCAAGCGGTGATCGACGCCAAAGCCGCCCAACTGGGATTGAACCGGCCCATCCCGATCCGCTACGCCAACTGGGTTTCCCATGCCGCTCGCGGCGACTTCGGGGTCACCATCACCGGCCAGCCCGTCGGCGCCGAGCTGGGGCGGCGCATCGGAACCAGCCTGCGGCTGCTGATCATCGGGTCGGTGGTCGGCACGATAGTCGGGGTGGCGATCGGCGCGTGGGGCGCCATCCGTCAATACCGGCTCAGTGACCGCGTCATCACCATGCTGGCGTTGCTGGTGCTGAGCACACCGACGTTCGTCGTAGCCAACCTGCTGATCCTGGGCGCCCTGCGGGTCAACTGGGCGCTGGGTCTGCAACTGTTCGACTACACCGGCGAGACCGCACCCGGCGTGGCGGCCGGGACGTGGGAAGCCTTCGCTGACCGGCTGAAGCATCTGGTCCTGCCGTCGCTCACGCTGGCGCTCGGAGCTGCCGCCGGCTACAGCCGCTATCAACGCAACGCGATGCTCGACGTCCTCGGCCAGGATTTCATTCGCACCGCCCGCGCCAAGGGGCTGACGAGGCGGCGCGCGCTGATCAAACACGGGCTGCGGACCGCGCTGATACCGATGGCCACCCTGTTCGCCTACGGGGTGGCCGGACTGGTCACCGGAGCGGTTTTCGTCGAGAAAATCTTCGGCTGGCACGGCATGGGCGAATGGATGGTCCGCGGTATTTCAACCCAGGACACCAACATCGTCGCGGCGATCACGGTGTTTTCCGGCGCCGTGGTCCTGCTGGCCGGCCTGCTCTCCGATGTCATCTACGCGGCGCTGGACCCGAGAGTGCGAGTGGCATGACCGCCGTAGCCCAGCCAGAGGTCGCGGATTTCACGTCGCGGCGCACCCTGGTGCTGCGACGGTTCCTGCGCAACCGGTCCGCGGTGATCTCCCTCGTGGTGCTGGTGCTGCTGTTCGTCGGCTGCTACACGCTGCCCACGCTGCTGCCCTATTCCTACGAGGACCTTGATTTCGACGCCCTCCTGCAACCGCCCGATACGCGGCACTGGCTGGGCACCAATGCGCTGGGCCAGGACCTGTTGGCGCAGATATTGCGGGGCATGCAGAAGTCGATGCTGATCGGTGTGTGTGTCGCCGTGATCTCGACCGGCATCGCCGCCACCGTCGGCGCGATCTCGGGGTACTTCGGCGGCTGGCGGGACCGGGCACTCATGTGGGTGGTCGACCTGCTGCTGGTGGTGCCCAGCTTCATCCTGATCGCCATCGTCACTCCGCGAACCAAGAATTCGGCGAACATCATGTTTCTGGTGTTGCTGTTGGCCGGTTTCGGCTGGATGGTCAGCTCCCGCATGGTGCGCGGCATGACGATGAGCTTGCGGGAGCGCGAATTCATCCGTGCGGCACGGTTTATGGGGGTTTCCAGCCGCAGGATCATCACCGGTCACGTGATCCCGAATGTGGCGTCGATCCTGATCATCGACGCGGCCCTCAATGTCGCATCCGCCATCTTGGCCGAAACCGGTTTGAGCTTCCTCGGTTTCGGCATCCAGCCACCCGATGTGTCGCTGGGAACGCTGATCGCCGACGGTACCCAGTCCGCGACGACGTACCCGTGGGTGTTTTTGTTTCCGGCCGGGGTGCTGGTGCTGATCCTGGTGTGCGCCAACCTGACCGGTGATGGCCTGCGCGACGCCCTGGATCCCGGCAGCAGAACACTGCGCCGTGGTGAGAGATGACCCCGCTGCTCGAGGTGACCGACTTGGCTGTCACCTTCCCGACCGACGGCGATCCGCTGACCGCGGTGCGCGGCATCAGCTACCGCGTCGACCCGGGCGAAGTGGTGGCCATGGTCGGCGAATCGGGGTCGGGTAAGTCCGCGGCGGCCATGGCCGTGGTGGGCCTGCTACCCGAGTACGCCGAGGTAGGCGGCTCGGTGCGGCTGCAGGGCACCGAACTGCTGGGGCTTGGCGACGACGGGATGTCACGGTTTCGCGGCAAGGTGATCGGCACGGTGTTCCAGGATCCGATGTCCGCCCTGACTCCCGTCTACACCGTCGGCGACCAGATCGCCGAAGCGATCCGGGTCCATCAGCCCCGGGTCGGCAAGCAGGAAGCCCGCCGACGCGCCGTGGAACTGCTTGAGCTGGTGGGCATCTCGCAAGCCGAGCGGCGAGCCCGCGCGTTCCCGCACGAACTTTCCGGCGGCGAGCGGCAACGTGTGGTGATCGCGATCGCGATTGCCAACGATCCGGATCTGCTGATCTGCGACGAGCCGACCACCGCACTCGACGTCACGGTGCAGGCGCAGATCCTCGACGTGCTCAGGACGGCTCGCGACGTCACCGGCGCCGG
Organism: Mycobacterium pseudokansasii; assembly: GCF_900566075.1. NCBI lineage: Bacteria > Bacillati > Actinomycetota > Actinomycetes > Mycobacteriales > Mycobacteriaceae > Mycobacterium > Mycobacterium pseudokansasii. Next base: position 4,522,293 of record NZ_UPHU01000001.1, read on the forward strand.
GGTATTGATCATCACCCACGACCTCGGGGTGGTCGCCGAGTTCGCCGACCGGGCGCTGGTGATGTACGCCGGCCGGGTCGTCGAGGCCGCCGGGGTCGATGACCTGTACCGCGATCGCCAGATGCCTTACACCGTGGGGCTGTTGGGATCGGTGCCCAGACTGGACGCCGCGCAGGGCACCCGGCTGGTACCCATTCCCGGTGCGCCCCCATCGCTGGCCGGTCTGGAGCCCGGTTGCCCGTTCGCGCCCCGCTGCCCGCTGGTGATCGACGAATGCCGCAGCGCCGAGCCCGAATTGATCGAGGTCGGTGTAGACCAACGGGCTGCCTGCATCCGCACCGACCAGGTCAACGGTCGCAGCGCCGCCGACATCTACGGCGTCAACACCGAGCGTGCCGCGCCGGATCTCGGTGACACACCGGTCGTCGTGCGGGTGAGCGGTCTGGTCAAGACCTACCGGCTGACCAAGGGCCTGCTGTTTCGCCGGTCGATCGGTGAGGTTCGCGCCGTGGACGGGGTCAGTTTCGAGCTGCAGCAGGGCCGCACATTGGGGATCGTCGGTGAATCAGGCTCGGGCAAGTCGACCACCCTGCATCAGATACTGGAATTGGTTGTGCCGCAATCGGGATCGATCGAAGTGCTGGGTACCGATGTCGCCACCCTGACGCCGTCGAGCCGGCGCTCGCTGCGCCGCGATATCCAGGTCGTCTTCCAAGACCCGGTGGCCTCGCTGGATCCGCGGCTTCCCGTCTCTGATCTGCTGGCCGAACCGTTGCAGGCCAACGGCTTCAGCAAGACTGACACGCACGCCCGGGTGGCCGAGCTGCTCGACATCGTCGGGCTGCGCCGCTCCGATGCCAGCCGCTATCCCGCCGAGTTCTCCGGCGGGCAGAAGCAGCGCATCGGTATCGCCAGGGCGCTGGCGTTGCAGCCCAAGATCCTGGCGCTCGACGAACCGGTATCCGCCCTCGACGTGTCGATCCAGGCCGGGATCGTCAACCTGCTGCTGGACCTGCAAGAGCAATTCCGGCTCTCGTATCTGTTTGTGTCCCATGACCTTTCGGTGGTCAAACACCTCGCCCACGATGTGGTCGTCATGTATGCCGGCGCCATCGTCGAGCAGGGCGACAGCCGGGAGGTTCTCGCCAATCCACAACACGAGTACACGCGGCGGCTGCTTGGAGCGGTGCCGCAACCGAATCCCAGGCAATCATGACCAACCGGACCCGCCTCATCCTTGCGCTGCTGATCGCCGCCCTGATAGTCGCCGGCTGCTCGGCCGCGCCCGTGACACCATCGGGCGCACCGAACGGCGCCGTCGGCACGACCAGCGATATCAACCCGCAGAGTCCCGCCGCCCTGCGCGACGGCGGCAACCTGCGGCTGGCGCTCAGCGACTTCCCGCCCAACTTCAACATCTTGCACATCGACGGCAATTCGGCCGAAGTCTCGGCGATGCTGAAGGCCACCTTGCCGCGCGCGTTCGTCATCGGGCCCGACGGCTCGACCACAGTCGACACCAACTACTTCACCAGCGTCGAACTCACCCAGACCGAGCCGCAGGTCATCACCTACACCATCAATCCCAAGGCGTTCTGGTCCGACGGCACGCCGATCACCTGGCGCGACATCGCCAGCCAAATCCACGCGACCAGCGGCGCCGACAAGAACTTCGCGATCGCGTCACTCAACGGCGCCGACCGCGTCGCCTCGGTGACCCGGGGCGTCGACGACCGCCAGGCCGTGGTGACCTTCGCCAAGCATTACGCGGAGTGGCGCGGAATGTTCGCCGGCAACGGGATGCTGCTGCCCAGCAGCATGACCGCCACACCCGAGGCATTCAACACAGGCCAGCTCAACGCGCCCGGCCCGTCGGCCGGCCCGTTCATCGTGAGCTCGCTGGACCGGAGTACACAGCGAATCGTCTTGACCCGCAACCCCAAATGGTGGGGCCAGCGGCCGCGGCTGGACAGCATCACCTACCTGGTGCTGGATGACGCCGCACGGTTGCCGGCGCTGCAGAACGCGACGATCGACGCGACCGGGATCGGCTCCCTCGATCAGCTCACCATCGCCGAGCGCACCAAGGGCATCTCGATCCGGCGCGCGCCGGCGCCGAGCTGGAGTCACTTCACCCTCAACGGCGCGCCCGGAGCGATACTGGCCGACCCGGCGCTGCGACTGGCGGTCTGCAAGGGCATCGACCGTCGGACCATCGCAAAAGTGGCCCTTTACGGACTCACCAGTGATCCGACCCCACTGAGCAACCACATCTTTGTCGCCGGACAGGAGGGCTATCAAGACAACAGCACTCCCTATGACCCGGAGCAGGCCAAGCGGGACCTCGACGCGCTGGGCTGGAAGCTCAACGGCAAGTTCCGGGAGAAGAACGGCCACCAGCTGATGGTGCGCCTGCTGTTCTACGACGCGCAGAGCACCCGGCAGTTCGGGCAGGTCGCGCAGCACAGCCTGGCTCAGATCGGAGTGAAACTCGAGCTCCAATCCCGTTCCGGCAGCGGCTTTTTCAGCAACTACATCAACGTAGGAGCCTTCGATATCGCGTTGTTCGGGTGGGTCGGCGACGCGTTTCCGCTGTCGTCGCTCACCCAGATCTACACCTCGGACGGGGAAAGCAATTTCGGCAAAATCGGCAGCCCCGAGATCGACGCCGCTATCGAGCGCACGCTGCAGGAACTGGACCCAGTCAAGGCCCGTGAGCTGGCCAACGAGGTCGACAGACTGGTGTGGGCGGAAGGTTTCAGCCTGCCGCTGACCCAATCGCCCGGAACCATCGCGGTGCGCAGCACGCTGGCCAACTTCGGCGCCACCGGCCTGGCCGACCTCGATTACACCGCGATCGGATTCATGCGGGACTGACCTGGCGCCGCACCGGTAGGACGGCCGCCTCCGCGGCGGCGGCCATGTCGATGGCCTTCCACAGCAGCCGCACCGGGGCCCGTGCCGGCATATCGTCGAGCAGCGGCGCCTGGCCGGTGAGCCGGTGGTGTTCACCGCGGCATACCGCTGCGGCGATGGCCAGGGCGGCGGGCTCCCGAAAGTCCAGGGCGCTGTGCGCCATGGTCGGTAACTCCACGAGCACAGCGTCGGGCACCAGCGACGCCACGCGTTCGGCTACCGTCGGCGGCGTGATGAGGTCACGGCCGCCGGAAACCACTACCGTCGGCCAGCCGAATTTCGGCATCTCGGCCACCAAGTCATACGGCTCGGACTCGAAGGCGGCTGTTGCTTTCAGGGTTTCCCGCATCGCCACGGCGGGGTCGAGGGGCAGGCCGTCGGGCTCGGCGGCGTAGTCGAGTTCGCGGAATGCGATGCGGCTGACCAGATCGTTCTCGTAGCGGTAGGGCACCTTCCGATTGACCGCGCTGGTGACCCGGCACAGCCCGCGCCACAGCATCGTCCGGCCGTCGAGCAGTAGGTCCAGTTGTCGGCCGAGAAGCTTGGCGCCTCCGTAACCGTAAATTGCCGCCGCGACCTGTGCCGCCGAGGGGGTCATCACGCCGGAGTCGACCAGCCGGCGAACCTTGGGCGCCAGAGCGGCCGTCTCCGGACTGTCGCCCTTGAGCAGCAGCCTGCGGATAGCGTCGCGCGCCAGCGCTATGTCGTGGCGCGACAGCACCGGGGAGTCAAGGATCATCGCCTCCACTCGGCCGGGATGACGCACCCCCAAGCCGGCCGCGATATAGGTGCCGTACGACGTGCCGTAGACCACGGCCGAGTCCACGTGCGCGTCGTCGAGCACCGCGGCCACGTCGTCGACGACCTGGTCGATGGTCAGCGCCTCGGGCGGCAGGTCGGCGCCGGAGTCGTCGTGGCGGGACATGCCGACGCCACGGTGCTCGATCATGATCACGTCCAGACCGGCCGCGGCGGCACGCCGGCGCAGCCCCTGGTACAACCGCATCGACGCCACTCCCGGCCCACCCGGGATGATGACCAGCGGGTGCGCCGATTTGCGACCGGTGCGCACGTAGTACAGGTCGAACTCGTCGTCACTGCCGGGTGACACCGGCCGGCGTACCGGCCGCACCCCGGGCAGTTTCGCCAACTTGTCGTGTACCCGGCGCCGTTTGGCATTCATCGTCATCGGTTTTGCCCCGCCATGCGTACCATTCTGCCGACAACCTTCGAGGTCGGCAGTTCAGCGGTGTGGCCTCAGCTGCGCAGGAGGTCGGCGGCCTTTTCGCCGATCAGCACCGACGGCGCATGGGTGTGTCCCCTGATGGTGCTCGGCATCACCGATGCGTCGGCGACGCGGAGCCGGTCGACGCCGCGGACCCGCAGCTGCGGATCGACCACACTGTTGTCGTCGGTGCCCATCCGGCACGTGCCCAGCGGATGGTAGAGGGTGTGCGAGCACGTTTCCAGGGCCGCCTCGAGGGTTGCCTCGTTCAGCTCGGTGCAATTGCGCGGCCGAGCGATGGGACCCAGCACACCTTTGAGCGACGGCGCTGCGGCGATCCGGGCACACAGCCGCAGGCCGGCCATCATCGCGGCCCGGTCGATACCTTGGCGATCCGAGAGGTAGCGCGGGTCGATGACCGGTTTGGCATGCGGGTCGGCCGAGCGCAGCGTCAGCTGGCCGCGGCTTTCCGGCGCGACCAGGATCGGCCCGAGCACCACTCCGTGACCCGGCGGCTGGACGAGCAGACCCTCGTCGTAAAAGGGCGCCGGGGCAAAAATCAGCTCCAGATCGGGCAACTCGACATCTGGTCGGCTGCGGACGAAGCCGTATGCCTCGCCGACGTTGGACGTGAGCATGCCGCGGCGCCGCAACAGATAGTCCAGCACCTGGCGTGGCTTCTCGGCCGCGGCCAGGCTGTCGCCGGCGACGTCGAAACCCATCGGTGTGACCAGGTGATCCAGCAGGTTCTGGCCTACCTCCGGCGCGTGGTAGACGGTTTGGATGCCGTGCTCGGCGAGCTGGTCGCGGTCGCCGATGCCGGAGAGCATCAGCAGTTGCGGGCTGTTGACGGCGCCGCCGCACAGCACGGTCTCACGGCGGGCGTGGATAACACCGGCTTGGCCACCACGCTGGTATTCCACGCCGACCGCCCGGTTCCCGTCGATGACGATTCGGGTCGCGGTGGCCTCGGTGAGCAGCCGCAGGTTCTTGCGGCGCAGCGCGGGCTTGAGGTAGGCGTCGGCGGTGCTGTATCGCGCACCTCGACGCTGGGTGACAATGGTCTCGCAAAACCCTTCCGGATCAGGAGAATTGGGCTGCGCACCCGCAAAGCCGCACTCACGTGTCGCGGCCAGGAAGGCCGCGGTCGACGGCCGGGGGCTGCGCTGACGGGAGATGTGCAATGGACCGGTCACCCCGCTGTCGTCTCCGCTGACGAAGTGCCAGGCCGCGGTGACGTTTTCGATCCGACGGAAATACCCGAGCACCTCGGTGTACGACCACTGCGGGCCGGCACGCCGCGCCCACTCGTCGTAGTCCGCTTTGAACCCGCGCACCCACATCATCGCGTTCATCGATGACGACCCGCCGAGCACTTTGCCTCGGGGCCAATAGATTTCACGACCGGCGAGCTCCGGCTGCGGTTCGGTCAGGTAGTCCCAGTCGATCTCGCTGCGGAACAACTTGGAAAACGCCGCCGGAATTCCGATGAAGCGGTTCTTGTCGCGAGGGCCGGCTTCCAGCGCCACTACCGAGGTGGCCGGATCGGCGCTGAGCCGATTGGCCACGACCGCCCCGGCCGAGCCGGTGCCCACCACCACGTAGTCGCACTGAATCTCCGTCGCCGGTGAACCGCGGGACAGCCGCCGATCGCTAGGCACGGAGATCGATGCGGTGCGCGTTGGCGACACCGTCGTAGCGGTCGGGACTGCACGTCAACACGATCACCTGTCCATGGATGCCCACAGTGTCGAATACCTCCCCCATCTTGGCCAACCGGTCTGGATCGGTGAACCCTAACGCGTCGTCGACCACCACCGGAACGGCGTCCTCCTTGGCGACCAGGGCCGCCCCGGCAAATCTGGCCAGGATACCGAGCTGCTCTTTGGCACCCCCGGACAACGACTCGTAGGGCACCGTGGTGCCGTCCAGGGTGCGGCTGCAGATCTTCAGGTCACTGTCGACCTCAACCTCGAAGGTGTGCCCGAACACCGGCCGGCCGAGCCGATGCAACTCCGCTCGGTACGGCTCGACATAACGCAGGCGGGTGCTGTCGCGGTGACGCGCCATCACCGACCGCAGCAGCTGCGCGGCCCTGGCCCGCTGGCCGACGCGGGCGTGCCGGCCAGCGGCGTGCTCACGCTGCGTCTCGGCGGCGTCGAGCTTGCCCTTGCGGCCTTCGCTGCCGTACACCGAGAGTTCAATGCTGATCTCTCGCAACGCGTTTACGGCATCGTCATGGCGCTCACGTAGCGACTCTGCTTTGTCGGTGGCTTCCTTCAGCTCGGCGGCTACCGCCTCGGGCGCCATGGCCGCGAGGGCTTCGGCCAGTTCGGCCACCCGCCACTCGGCGGTTTCTCGCGAGCGCAGATCCGCGTCGGCTTTGACCGCCAGCTGTGCATCGCTGACCGAGGCGCGCGCCTGCGCCAACCGGGCTCGGGCCGAGTCGAGTTCGGCGAGTTGAGTTTCCACCCTATGCCGTAGCACCGTTGCCTGCGTGGATATCTCGGCCAGCTGGCGAGCAGCGGCTGCGGCAGTCCGGCGCTGGGTTTCGCACTCGGTCTCCGCGGCCGTGCGGGCCGCCTCGGCCGCTTGCAATTCGACTCGGGCGGCCGCGGCGTCCGTCGCGAACAGATCCGGCTCGGCGGGTTGGCTGGCCTGCAATTGCGCCAGTCGGGCTCGGAGTTGATCCTCCTGGTCGTCGCCGCACAGGCCGGCCAGAGTGGCGGTCAGCTGATCGCACCTGCTTTCCAGTTCCCGGCGCCGCCGGTCGGCAGCTCGCGCATCCGCCACGGCGGCGACTCCACCGGCCGTCAATGCTTGGGTCAGCTCTTGTTGTGCCGCAATGTGTTTGGCCTGCATCTCCTGGGCGGCCGGGCCCTGGCTGATCCGCGCCGTGAGGACACCTGGCACCACCACCTCTGCGGGTCCGGCGGCCGTGATCGACCAGCATTGACCCGCCGGAAGCGAGACCCGCTGCTCGCCGACTACAAGCTCGATGTCGACCGCGGCGGTGAATTCCACCGCGGCGGAGATCGATGCGAGCTGTCCGTCTGATCGATCGGCAGCCGCGGCGGCCTCGTCGATACGACGCATCACCTGTTCGGTCACCGTCACGTCGGACAGCTCAGCACGGACCCGGTCACGTTCGCGCTGGATCGCGTCGATCCTGGCCAGCCGCGTCCCTAGCCGGTCAGCCTCCTCGCGGTCGACGATCTGGTCGAGCGCTCGCCGAGCGGATTCGGCGCGGCGCTGTGCGGCCGACAGCGCGTGCATGGCCTCCTCGACCGCGGCGTCGCAGGCAGCTACCGCCCCCGCTGCCACGGCCTGCCGATCGACGGCCTGGTGCGCTTCGGCCTGCAGGGCCGCGAACGTTGCGCCGCCGGCGTCGACGTCGGCGACACAGGCCAGCCGCTCGGCATGTCGTGCCGTCGATGCGGCACTGGCAGCGGCCGCAGCGGCGGCGATGAGTTGTGCTTCCCGCGCTTCGTTGGTCAGCGCGGCGATCCTGTCCGCCGCGGCCTGCGCCGCGACGAGCCGAGGACCGGCAGCGACACGTTGTTCCGCTAACGCAGCCACCCGCCGGGTCAGCTCAGCATGGCGCCGAACCCGCTCGTCGACCTCGGCCACGGCGGCCGCACACTCCGCCACCGCGGCCTCGGCTTGGGCGAGCTCGTTGATGGCGGCGGCCCATTCCCCGGTGGGCCGCCCGGTCGCGGTGAAATAGCGCGCATATTCGGCGTCGATCCGCTCGATCAGCAAGGGCTCGGCGCCGGACAGCGCCGCCTCGTCTCCGGCCGCGACATCGAGCGCGCGCGACAATGCATCGCACCCCGACAGATCCACCGCGACCGTCGACGCCGTCTGCAGCACTCGCTGCGCATGCCAGAGCTCGGTGTCGACGGTCTCGGCCAGCATCGCTCGGACCCGATCGTGCGCTTCATCGCCGGTCAACTGTTCGCGGCGCGGCGCCACGATGGTCAGCTCGGTCTCGGGCCGCTTGTGGAAGCGTTTCCGGTAGACGAAACGATAAGGGCCGCTGCTGATTTCGGCAGTGACTTCGGAGCCGACGTCCGCGTTGGTGGGCTTGACCTGCTTGACGTCCTTCCTCGTCGAGCGGTCTTTGGATTCCAGCAACAGGTCCAGCGCCTCGATCATCGACGACTTGCCGCTCTCATTGGCGCCGCATACCACCACCACGCCGTGATCGGGAAACGCGATCTCCCGGTGGGAGATACCGCGATAGTTCGACAGGACGAGCCGGTGCAGCTTCATGCGACGCCCCGGTCAGTCAGCCGCAACAGCAGCGCCAACGCCGCCTGAGCATCCACAGCCTCATCGCCCTCGCCCGCGCGTGCCGTTGCGATCAGCTCATCGACCGCGGCGGCGGCGAACCCCCCGATGCCGAGGTCGGAAAATTCGCCGTCGGCCGGTACCACCGCCAGATCGGTGTGACGCTCCCATAAGCCCAGCCACGCGAACAACCGCGCGTACTTGTCCAGGCAGGCGTCCAACGTGGCGCGGTCGGTGACCGTCAATGACCCGGTCAGTGCCAGCCGCACCACGGTGCGTTCCTTGTCGGTCATCAGATCCAGGTTCATGTCCAGGTCGGCGATGTCGCGGCTGGTGTCCACCTGCGTGTGCAACGTGACGAAAAGCCAACGCCCGATATGCCTGGCGTCGACGGCTACGGGTCTTTCGGGGACGCTCTCGTCGATGTCGACCACCAAGACGTATCCCGGATCTGCTTCGACATCGTCGAAATTGGTGACTTCCGGGGAGCCGGAATACCACACCCGGCCGCTCCCGCCGACCTGGGTGCGCGAATGCTTATCCCCAAGGGCCACATAGTGGATCAGGCCGGCAGCCAAAGCCCGGTCGAGTTCGCCGAGGTGGATCAGGGAGGGCTTGTCACGGTCGGGGTCCAAGACGTCGACGCCGCCGTGGGCGACGAGCACCCGGGTGACATCCGCTGCCGACAGGGGGGCCAGCACCTCGGCGACCAGGTCGGTGGTGGGCGCTTTCGACCGCCACGGCGCGGCGACAATCTGCAGACCCGGCCGCACCTCATGCACGCCGGGCCGGTCGAGCACGATCACGTTGTCTGGGCGTTCGGCCTGGAACAGCGCGCTGGTGTAGACCGACGATGCATCCAGCGGGTCGTGGTTGCCGGGCAGGAGGTACACGGGAATTCCGATGGCGCGCATGGCCTCCAGCGATTGGCCGATCACCTGGGGAGCGAGTTGGTTGTGTTCGAAGACGTCGCCGGCCACCACCACGAACTCGGCGCCGACGTCGGCGGCCAGCGCTTTGAGTCCGGCGACTGCGTCGCGGCGGGCCGCGGAATAGCGGGGCTGGGCGTCACCCGCGAGGAAGTGCCGGGTCATGCCCAATTGCCAGTCGGCGGTGTGCAGGAATCGCATCCCGGCACCTCCCTCTGAAGTGCATGTCTATCAAGGCACCGCGAGTGTAGGACTCGGTGCCGACAAGTCGCGGGACCTCGCTCGGCAGGTTCGGCTCGAGGCCGCGGCGTCGTTGACAGAACAGTCACTCACGTCACTCTGGTTTCGTGGCGAGGTCTTCGAGTTGCTCGACGGCGTTGACTGACGTCGCGTGGCGGCAGTGGCCGCAGCAGGTGCGGCGGGCACCGAATCGTGCAGCGGCGGACGTGCTCTCAGCGCTCCCCTAGAGCGTGGGCATCGAGTGGGTTGAGCCGGTTGACGATCAGCGGGTCGGCTTTGGTGAACGGGAAGTCGGGCAGGTCCTCGAGGTGGGTGTTGAATGCTGCCGCAAGCACTTCGCGCGAGTAAGCACTCACCGACGTCCGGTAGCCGATGTCGCCGGGGGTCGGCTGGTCGAAGAAGATGCAGAAGTGCATTTCCGGGGCGTCAACGACCTCGATGTGGTGCGGGTAGGCGCGAGGAATGAAGTAGACGTCGCCCTGCTGCAGGTACCAGGTGTCCAGCTCGCCGCCGGGACTCATCACGGTCATGCGCGCCGAGCCCCAGTTGACGTAGCCCATCTCGGCGGTGATCGGGTGCCAGTGCGGCTCACGCATCCCGTCCTCGCGGATTCGTAGGGAGTACATCGATAAGTCTTCGAGCACCGGCCAATATTGCAGCCGCGCGGTCCTGGCCGAGCCGACCGCCATGCTCACGGGCGGAGTCATCGCATCGACAGAAAACCTGTGTGGGTCGTTGAAGTACGCCGTGTCAGGAACATCCGGTGCCCCGGCGCGGGCGGCTAGGGCGCGGTCAGTGGTGCTGCAGCGCATCGCCGCGAAATCCGAAGCCGGCAGGTCGTAGGTGTTGCCGAGCACCACATCGGTCATGGCGCCAAACGCTGCCCCGAGCCCGAAGTCCTCGGGCCGTTCGTTGCGGAACGCGATGACGAATTCGCACACGTCGGTGCCGATGTTTTCGATGTGGTGCAGCGAACCGGAGTCGATGTGGAACATGTCGCCGGCATGCACCACGAACGAGGCGAACTGGCTACCGGTGTCGAGCACCGAGACCAGAGCGGTGCCCGAAACACAGTAGGTCAGTTCGTTGGTATTGGCGTGCCAGTGTGGCGTCCGCATCGCGCCCGGGTTGATCACCAGCCGCTTGATCGACAGGCCCTTCAGGATGGGGAAGGTGTCGGCCGTCAGCCGCTGGATGGAACCGAGGTCGGACTCTTCGACAATTTCACCGTCAATCAATGATGCGACGTGTGCGCTTGTCTGCGTGAGCATTTCATTCTCCTCAACTCCTGGATCGAAGATCGCAGTGGATTGCTGCCCGTTACGATCCCCGCGCGGGCGGCGAGCCGTCCAAGACCCGGTTTCGATGTGTCGATCAGCGCTGATTATCAAACGCCTCCGCGAACGCCTCCGCGCTCGCCGTTTGGGCCGGTAGTGTCGGCGACGCAGGAAAGCTGGCCGGCGCGGACATCGGTTGTCAATCTCGGGTGCCAGAGCGGGTTTTCGGTGCTCGTGCGGTGACCGGTCAGGGGCGTGCCCAGCCAGAAGCTGATCTGCTCCCACGGCCCACATTCAGCCGGAGCGGATGCGGCGCAGGGTGTTTTCGAAAAGCACGTCGAGGACATGCTGATTGCTTGTGGTCGCGTCACCGATAAGCACCAGGTTCGACAGCTGCGCGAAGGAGAGGTATTGCGCCCTGGCGGCGTTGGCGGAGCCTCCGAAAACAGTGGTGACCGAGATCCGGAAGAGACGCAGCCCGCGAGCGGAGCGCGCGTCTTCGATCACATGCACCGTGTGGTTTATGGTGTCCGCGAAGGTGAATCGTGAGCACCGGGACATCCGGGCGGTCATCGCGTCAAAGCCGCTTTGGTTGAACTCGCGGCCGATTTGCAGGCGGACGTCAGGATGCTGGCCAAAACGTTCGGGCCGATCGGCGGGATCACGTCCCGCGATTTCGGCGCCGCCGGCGATGCCGGGAGCCAGGTCATTGATGTTGGCGCATTCGGGCGGATCGTAGTCCAGGTCACCGTTATGGAACGGTTGGGTCCTGAAGTATCCGAACCTGTCGGCGCCGGTCCTGGTGTCGACGGTCCACGTTGTCGGGAAGTCGGCGGGTTTGGGAAGCAGGTCGGCCAGCTGTTGGTCAGACAGCACCGCCAGTCCCGGGGCCAGCGACTGGACGGTTGGTCGCCAATGTCGCAGCGCGACAGGCGCAGTAGTCAGTACCGCCGCGATGGCGACCAAACACATCAGCGCGGCCATGAAAAGCGGCGCGCGCGAATCCCGTTGAGCGCCCGCAGACCTGCCGTCGTCGGATGTGCCGCTCATAGCGCGCGCAGCCTGTGCAGCGTTTCGGCGGCACGGCGCTGCACCAGCTCGCGATCCCCGGTGGTTTCCATGTGGACGGAGCATTCCAGGATGACGCCACGCAACGCGTAGTAGCTGACGAGATAGGTCGCCGGTGGTTCGTGACTGTCGGCGGTGACAAATGTTCTGGTGACCACGGCGGCGACAACGGCGTCGTCGGTCCAGTGGTCCTGCAGCACCGTGGTGGCCGAGCGGTGATCTTTGAATCGCCCATTGAAGTCGTAGTTGGTCACCTGGTAGGACCCGCATCGGCCCAGCCAATCCAGGTAATTGGCGATGCGCTGCGGACCGTCGGGAACCACCGAGATTTCGAAATGCGCATTGGGGCCGTGCTCGTCGGTTTCCCCCGTCGCCGGCCAATCCCAGATTCGAGCATCGCGGGCAATCAGCTGGGTGTAGCGGTCGACGTCCAGTTCCGCGGCGAGTGCCGCGCCGGAATGGGTCAACAGTTGCGGGATCTTAGTGCACTGCGCCGGTTCATACACGGCTCGCGGGCCAAGCTGCGGCGCGGTGCTCGAGGCAGTGGTCTCCGAGAGCGACGAGCGGCGCAACCACCCAGACAGGCTATACCCCCAGTCCGCCGGAAAGTCGTCACTCGACGGAAGCGCGCCAGCCAGAACCCAATCCGCTCGCGACGCCAGACTCGTCGATGAGTTTGCGCGAGGGCCAATCACAAGCACCGTCACCCCACACGCGCCGAGCATGGCTAGTGCCGCACCGGCTACCAGGTATGGCCACGACCGGTGCGGCGCGCGCGTCCCTGATCGCCGAACGCGCGCCGCGAAACGCCCACTGGACGCCATCGGATCCTCCCGTCTGCGCTATACGCGGATTGACGAAACATCTCACACTGGAGCCGAGGTCGCACGCCAGTCAGCTGTCAGTCGGGCGGCTGGCCTGCCCTAATCCCGGGCGACCATGGATACTGTCGGATGTGGCTTTGTCCGTTCTCGCACAAGCATTTCAGCGGACGCGGCAGCTTAGTCGACGCCCAGAGCGATGTATCAACCCATCACTGAGAACGCCGGGCCGCCTCTTGAGCGAGCTGCACCCGGGAGGTGAGACCGAGCTTGGTATAGACGTGCGTCAGATGGGCCTGCACCGTACGTGGTGACAGAAAGAGCCGGGCGGCGATGTCTTTGTTACCCAGACCTTCGGTGACCAATCCGACAACGTCGAGTTCGGCCGGGGTCAACGACTCCCAGCCGCTAGACGCACGTTTGCGTTCGCCGCGGCCACGCTGGGCGTAGCCGATTGCCTCTTCGGCGCTCAGGGTCGCGCCTTATACCCATGCGGCATCGAAGTCGTTGTTGCCCATCGCGTTTCGCAGTCCGGCCACCGAAGACTCGTAGTCGGCTTGGTGGATCTTGAACAGCACCTGACCCATCCGTCGGCGACAGGCATCGGCCGCGCCGAAAAGCCTTGCTGCTAGCCAACTGTCAGTGTCATTGCCGAGGTCGGCCAGGCAGTCGAGGGTGTCGGCAAGGTGTAGGTACACGCCACTGTCCCCTGCGCACGTGAGGGCGTCGTGGGCGTCGTGTCCGGCCTGGTCTGGCACGCCCTGCGCCGTTGCCACCCGAGCCCGAGCCAGATATGCCACCACCCGGTGCCAGCCGGTCGCCACGGCGACGGCGTCATCGGCCCACGAGCGTGCCGCGGTGAGATCACCCAGTACCCGCGCGGCTTCGACGGCGTTGAAGCCGCGCTGCGCCACCGCCATCTTGGGCGTAGCCACGCTGAGGCAGCGCCAAGCCGCGTCGCTAGCGACCTGCGCCTCCGCCACATCGCCCCCGGCCAGCGCCGCTTGCGCTGACGCCACGTACCCCAATCCCAGGAAATACTCGCCGAGGTCCGCCACGGCCTCCAGCGCCACTTCCGCCGCCGCGCCTGCGGCGCTCACCTCGCCCCGCTGCGCGTGCGCAACACCCAGGCCCATGAGGCCAGACGCCGCGAGAAACTCATCGTGGGCCGCTTGGCAATCGGCCACCACAGCGCTGAATTGTGCTACCGCATCGACCAGGTCCCCCCGCATCAGAAGTGCCCATCCGAGACTGAGGCGACATTGATGCGCGCCGAACCGGTCGCCGACGGCGTCGGCGACATCACACCCCTCTTCGGCGGTCGCTTGGGCCGCGGACGGGTCACCCTGCATGACAGCCGTATTCGACTGCTGGGCAAGGATCTGGCTCAGCCTCCCAGCCATCGACGTGTAGTAGTCGCGGTGTCGCGCCCGGACGGCGTCAGCCTCTTCGGATTCGCTCAGTTATTCCAGTGCTTACTGGCGGACGGTCTCCAGCAGCCGGTATCGCGTGCGGCCACTTGTGTTTTGGGCGAGCACCAGCGACTTGTCCACCGGCAGGGTGAGCTGATCGAGCACTTGGTAACGCTGGATGTCGTCGGCTCCGGCGACCGTTTGCGCGGCGTCCAGGTCGAAGCCACCGAGAAACACCGCGAGCCGGCGAAACTGGCGGCGTTCGGTGTCGGTGAGCAGCGCGTGGGACCAATCGACCGAGGCCCGCAACGTCTGCTGACGGCGCACCGCGGTGCGCGAACCACCGGTCAGCAGGCGGAATCGGTCATGCAGGCCGTCGACGATCTCCGTCAGCGACATCGTCCGCACTCGTGCAGCCGCCAGTTCGATCGAACACGCCGTCACGGAACTTGTTGGCGATCAGAGCGGCGACATGCACCGCCAGCCGCGTCTTACCGACGCCACCCGCTCCGGTCAGGGTGACCAGCCGACTATCGGCGAGGGCATCCTGCAGGCTCCTCGTTTCAGCTTGGCGGCCAACGAAATTCGTCAGATTCACCGGAAGATTGTGGGTCGCCATGGTGACGGGTGTGCGCAGCGGCGGGAAGTCGTTGCACAAGTCGGGATGACATAGCTGCGCGACTCGCTCGGGCCGGGGTAGATCGCGCAACGGATGACTGCCGAGATCGCTCAACCACGAGTCGGCCGGAAGCTGATCGATGACCAGATCACTGGTGGTCCCCGACAGCACCGTCTGGCCGCCGTGGGCCAGGTCGCGCAGCCGTGCGGTGCGATTGATCGCCGGCCCGACGTAGTTGCCGTCGCCGCTGGTTTGGCTGCGTAGCCGCACCTCACCGGTATGCACCCCGATGCGCAGCCTGATCGGCGCCAGCGGCGCGCGCTGCAACTGCACCGCACAGGCCACCGCGTCGGAGGCGCGCGCAAACGCGATCACGAAGCTGTCGCCCTCGCCCTGCTCGACCGGCCGGACACCGTCGTGGGCGGCGATCGCCTCGGACACCGCCTGGTCCAGGCGGGTGATAGCGGCCGCCATCTCGTCGGGGTGCGTTTCCCACAGCCGCGTGGAGCCCTCAACGTCAGCCAGCAGCAACGTCACCGTTCCGGTTGGTAGCTCGCTCATGCTCACGTCGCTCCAGTCGATTTCGCTCATGGTAGCCAGCATGCGGAGACGCGCCGATCGCAAACATCAGCGAAATGGCTCATCGTGCGAGTTGCGCAGCGCGTCTACATACGCGTCTGCGCGGGTCGCCGAATTAGGCGCTTCGGCCGACGGCGGCTCACCGGTCCCGCTCGCAAAGTCATCGCATAGTCGAGGCGATCACCCGCGCCGCGGCGCCGCCCATCCGCACCTTCGGCGACGGGCTCGAGCGAGTTTTCGTTCGCCGACGAGTCTGTCGGTGGCCGGCGATAGTATTCGAACATGCGTTCGACTAATCGGGAAGATGTCATCTCGGCCTTCGCTGCGCTCAAGGCGGCAATGACGCAGTTGCTCGAGCTCTCCTTCGACGCGTTGACCACTGCTGAGCGGCTGGTCTTGCTGGAGCACTGTGAGACGACGCGGCGTCAGCTGCCCAGCATCGAACACTCGCTGATCAACCAGATTGCCGAGCAGTCCAGCGAGGAGGAGCTGGGTGGTAGGTTGCCTTCGGCGTTGGCCACCCGGTTGCGGATCACGCGGGCGGAGGCCAGCCGGCGGGTGGCGGAGGCGACCGAGCTCGGTGAGCGCCGCGCGTTGACCGGTGAGCCGTTGGCGCCGCAGCTCAGCGCCACCGCTGCCGCGCAACGGGACGGGCGCATCGGCGCGGCCCAGCTGCGGGTGATCCGCGACTTCTTTCGCCAGCTGCCCGCCGGTGTGGACCTCGAGACGCGGGAGAAGGCCGAGGCCCATCTGGCCCGGCTGGCCACCCGGTTTAGTCCCGACCAATTGGCCAAGCTGGCGCAGCGGCTGATGGACTGCCTCAACCCCGACGGCACTTTCACCGATGAGGACAGGGCACGGCGACGCGGCCTGAGCCTGGGCAAGCAGGGCCTTGACGGGATGTCGCGCATCAGCGGCTGGCTGACCCCGGAAGCGCGCGCCAGCCTGGACGCGGTGTTGGCCAAGCTGGCCGCTCCGGGCATGTGCAACCCGCACGACGACAGCCCGGTGGTGGACGGCCCGGCACCTGAGGAAGCCGCGCAGCGTGACACCCGCTCGGAAGGCCAGCGCAACCACGATGGCCTGCTGGCCGGCCTGCGCGGCTTGCTGGCCAGCGGCGAGCTCGGCCAGCACAACGGCCTTCCCGCCAGCATCATCGTGACCACCACGCTCAACGACCTCGAAGCCGCCACAGGTAGGGCGCTCACCGGCGGTGGCACCCTGTTGCCCATGTCGGATGTGATCCGCTTGGCCCGCCAGGCGATTCATTACCTGGCGATCTTCGACAACGGCAAACCCCTGGCGCTGTACCACGCCAAACGCCTCGCGTCGCCGGGGCAGCGAATTGTCTTGTACGCCAAGGATCGTGGCTGCAGCGCACCCGGCTGCGACGTACCGGGTTATCGCTGCGAGGTCCACCACGTGCGGGAGTGGGCGACCACGCACCGCACCGATATCGACCAACTCACCCTGGCCTGCGGACCCCACCACAAACTCCTCGACAGCGGCTGGACCACCCGCAAAAACGCCCGCGGCGACACCGAATGGATACCACCGGCCCATCTCGAGCACGGGCAGCCCAGAACCAACACCTTCCATCACCCGGAGAAACTCCTGCGCGACGGAGACGACGAGGAGGATGCGGCATAACCACCCACTGTCCCGACTCACTAACGTGAGCCCAATGAATGCGCAGCGCCGCACCCTTGTGCTGATGCGACACGCGAAGTCGACGTATCCGGACGGCGTTGCCGATCACGACCGGCCGTTGGCGCCACGGGGTGTCCGCGAGGCCGGGCTGGCCGGGAACTGGTTGCGCGCCAATGTGCCGAAGGTCGACAGTGTGCTGTGCTCGACGGCTACTCGGACCCGAGAGACGTTGGTCCGCACCGGCATCGATGCGCCGGTGCGGTACGCCGAGCGGCTCTACGGCGCCAGACCTGGCATTGTGGTCGAGGAGATCAACCGGGTAGCCGACGAGGTCATGACTCTCCTCGTAGTCGGGCACGAGCCGACGATGTCGGCGCTGGCCCTGATATTGGCAGCCGCGGATGGCACCAACTCCACAGCTGCACAACGTATTTCGGAGAAGTTCCCGACGTCGGCGATTGCAGTACTGCGAGTCTTCGGCGCCTGGGCGGACCTGCAACCCGCCGGTGCGGCACTCGTCGCCTTCCATGTGCCGCGGCAGGCCTAGACCACCGAAAGTGGCGTCTGCCGTGGTACTGATAACGCGTTAGCCGTGGCTGCCGGACTTGCCAGTCCCGCCAGCGGTGCCGTTGCCTCCCGTGCCCCCGGTGCCGCCGCTGGCGCCGCTGGCGCCGCGGCCTCCCGCGGAGGCGTCGTTTGTGGCGCCCGGACGGCAGAACACCGGCACCGCCTGCCCCTCCGGCTCCACCGGCACGTATGAGCCCGCGCTCGAAGTCAAGGCATCAAGGAACTGTGCGTGACCCCGCCGCCTGAGCGCTCACTGCTTGATAGCTCTGGCCGTGGTGAGCGAACAATGCCGCAATCTGGGCCGACACTTCGTCGGCAGCCGCAGCCACCACCGGTCGTGGTCGGGGCGAAAGCGGCCGCGTTGGCCGCACCGATCGCAGAGGCAACAGCGACAAGTCCGCGGCCGCATGCGCCAATTCCGTTGGCGCAGCTATCAGAAACGACATCGCTGTCTCCCGCCCGGTCGTCGCTGACTACGAGAAACCGAGCGTATGTCGTGCTGATCTGGCATTTCGCAGTTCGGGCTGTCTGACAGCAGACTGTACGCAACAGCACAGGATCCATCAGGTCTCAGCGCCTACACACGACCACCGAACACGTTGCACCTGAAGTGTTTTGGCCGCAACCCCCGACTCAGGCGTTGGTGGCCAGCGTCAACTCCATCAGCTTGATGGCCTGCCCGCAGGCGTCGATACCGGGCGCCTGCGGATTGACCCACCACCCGACCACTCCCGCCGCATCGCTGGCCACACCGCACGCGCCGTTGGGATCTCCGGTCCGCATCACAATCGAGTCGATGCCCTGGATCGTGCGATTCTCGACCTGGTATTTCAGACCCTCGGCGACCTTGCGCTCGTTGCTCAGGCTGCCCTGCTCGAACCAGAACCGGGTGATGTCGATCAAACCGGCCGGGTTGGCCGCCTGCCACCGGCATATCGCGCCCACGAATGTGCTTTGGATGTCGAGCGGATCTGCACCGACGGTCTTGGCCAGGATGTCGGTGGTCAGGACCTCACATTCTTTGAGCAGGTTCGGATATTGCCTTTCGGAATTGTCGTTGCGCGGCACTCCGCCCGCGCCCGCCTTCACGGCGGTGCCGGAAACCGACCTCGTGCAACCCACCAGGAAAATCAGCGCGGTGATCACTGCGGCGGCACCGACCAGAACACGTCTCATTTCGCGTTCGCAATCGATTGGCGGGTCAATTCCTTGGCGACGTCACACGGCGGGGGAAATGGCTTCTGGCTAAAGCTCACCGACCACTCGATGAAATCGTCCTGGAACTGGATCCCCACTTCACACAACGAATCGCCCAGACTGGGCTCGTTGCCGATCGCGATGAAGCCGCTGTGACCGTTGATGTTGATGTCCTCGACACTCGCCCGCGACAGTTCCTCGGTCTTGCGCTCCCGCCCGATCGGGCTACCGCGATACCAGGAGAAGGAGAAGTGCGGTCCCATGATCCCGCCGCCCGCCAGCCATTGGCAGCCCACTGAGTTCTTGGCGGTGTTGATCAGCCCGCCGACCCTGGTCAGCTCGGTCACGGTCTGATCGCTGATGCCGCCGCACTGCGGGAAAAACGGCCCGTGCTTGCCCTCGGCATTGCCGGGCGTCGACGAAATCGTCGCACCCGGCTGGTTGGCGCCGGAACTGGAACACGCCGCGATCGCGGGCGTCAAAGCCACCAGGGCCGACGCCGCCAACACCAGCGTCGTCACATTGCGCCGCACCGCGTACCTCTTCTCCTGCCGGTCACAGCATGCACTGTAGCCGCAGCCCCTGAGGTCAACCACCAACACGCTCGCTGATCAGGCATTTCGGTCTTACGAGCGAACCTGGCGCCGGTGCCGGGCAGTCGCGGTGTGCGACAGTTACCCCATGCTCCTGGCACTGCTGCGCCAGTACCTGCGGCCCTACCGTCGGCTGATCGCGGTACTGATGCTGTTGCAGCTGATCAGCACCCTGGCTTCGCTGTACCTTCCCACCGTCAACGCCGCGATCATCGACGATGGAGTCGCCAAGGGCAACACCACCGTCATCGTCCGGCTGGGCGTGGTGATGCTCGGCGTCACCGGATTACAGGCGCTGTGCGCGGTCGGCGCACTCTACGTCGGCTCACGGACCGGGACCGGCTTCGGCCGCGACCTGCGTTCAGCCATGTTCGAACACGTTGTCACCTTCTCCGAACGAGAGACTGCCCGTTTCGGCGCCTCGACGTTGCTGACCCGCAGCACCAACGACGTGCGCCAGATCGTGTTCCTGGTGCAGACGACGGCCACGGTGCTGGTCGCCGCGCCGATCATGAGCGTCGGCGGCATTCTCATGGCAATTCACCAGGAAGCCGCACTGACCTGGCTGCTACTGGTCAGCGTCCCGGTGCTGGCGATAGCGAACTACTGGATCATGACCCACCTGCTGCCGTTGTTTCGCAGCATGCAGAGCCTGATCGACGGCATCAACCGAGTGCTGCGGGACCAACTGTCCGGGGTCCGGGTGGTCCGCGCCTTCACCCGGGAAGGCTTCGAGCGGGACAGGTTCGCCCGGGCGAACACCGCGCTGTCCAAGACCGCACTGGCAGCGGGTAACTGGCAGGCGCTGATGCTGCCGGTGACCACCCTGACCATCAATGCGTCCAGCGTCGCGGTGATCTGGTTCGGCGGCCTGCGCATCGACAACGGCCAGATGCAGGTGGGCTCGCTGAGCGCCTTCCTGTCGTATTTCGCCCAGATCCTGATGGCGGTGTTGATGGCGACGATGACGCTGGTCGTGCTGCCGCGAGCATCCGTGTGCGCCGAACGCATCACCGAGGTGCTGTCCACCCGCACCGCCATCGGCGAACCGGCAAATCCCACATTCCCGCCCGACGGGATCACCGGCGTGGTCCGCCTGGACCGTGTGACGTTCACCTATCCGAGCGCTGATTGTCCGGTGCTGCAAGATATCTCGCTGACCGCGCGGCCGGGTGCCACCACCGCGATCGTCGGCAGCACCGGCTCGGGCAAGTCGACCCTGGTCTCGCTGATCTGCCGGCTGCGCGACGTCACCGGCGGCGCCGTTCTGATCGACGGCATCGACGTCCGCGACTACCGCACCGAAAGACTGTGGACTGCAATCGGTCTGGTGCCGCAGCGCGGCTACCTCTTTTCCGGCACCGTCGCCGACAACCTGCGTTACGGCACGACCCCGGACCAGTCGGTCACCGAGGCGGAGATGTGGGAGGCACTGCGCGTCGCCGCAGCAGACGATTTCGTGGCGGCGCACGGCCTGCAGATGCGCGTCGGCCAGGGCGGGATCAACTTCTCCGGTGGGCAGCGCCAACGGCTGGCGATCGCGCGGGCCGTCATTCGCCGCCCCGCCATCTACCTCTTCGACGACGCGTTCTCGGCCCTGGACGTGCACACCGAGGCCCGCGTTCGCTCGCGACTGCGTGAGGTGGCCGCAGCGTCAACCATTATCATTGTCACCCAACGAGTTTCGACCGCATGCCAGGCCGACCAGGTGATCGTCGTCGACGACGGCAGGATCGTCGGCGCGGGCAGCCACGAAGCCCTGCTGGCCGACTGCCCCACCTATGCCGAATTCGCCGTCTCGCAGTCGGTGACCGTCGGCGCCGGGGGGTTCCCGTGACCATGGCTATGAACCAGCGGCCACGCGGTGCGGCGCCGGCCCCCACCATGCGGTCGCAGGACTTCTGGGGTTCGGCGGCGCGCCTGGTGAAACGGCTGGCGCCGCAACGCCGGCTCAGCCTTGCGGTGATCACGCTGGGTATCACCGGTACGGCGATCAGCGTGGTCGTTCCGCGAATCCTGGGCCATGCCACCGACCTGTTGTTCAACGGCGTGATCGGGCGACGGCTGCCGGCCGGCATCACCAAGGCGCAGGCCGTCGCGGCGGCCCGGGCCCGCGGTGACAACGCGTTCGCCGACCTGCTGTCGGGGATGAATGTGGTGCCGGGCCAGGGGGTGGACCTCGGCGCGGTGGGACGCACCCTGGCGCTGGCACTGGCACTGTATTTAGTTGCTTCGCTGTTGATTTGGGCTCAGGCCCGGCTGCTCAACGTGGCCGTGCAGCGGACCATAACGACGTTGCGGTCCGATGTCGAGGACAAGGTGCACCGGCTGCCGTTGTCCTACTTCGACGGACGTCAGCGCGGCGAGCTGTTGAGCCGGGTCACCAACGACATCGACAACGTCCAGTCGTCGCTGTCGATGACGATCAGCCAGCTGGTGACGTCCATGCTGACGGTGCTGGGCGCGCTCTTCATGATGGCGTGGATCTCGCCGCTGCTGGCGCTGATCACGGTGCTGACCGTGCCGTTGTCGCTGCTGGTGACGCGGGCGATCACGCGACGTTCGCAAGGACTGTTCGTTGCGCATTGGACCAGCACCGGGCGCCTCAACGCCCACATCGAAGAGACATACAGCGGCTTCACGGTGGTCAAGACCTTCGGCCACCAGGCCGCCGCGCGAGAAGAATTCCGCAAGCTCAACGACGACGTCTACCAGGCCAGCTTCGGCGCGCAGTTCTTGTCCGGTCTGGTCGGGCCGGCGACGACGTTCATCGGCAACCTCGGTTACGTCGCCGTCGCCGTGGTGGGTGGCCTGCAGGTGGCCACCGGACACATCACGCTGGGCAGTATCCAGGCCTTCATTCAATATGTCCGCCAATTCAACACGCCGGTGAGCCAGGTGGCCGGGATGTACAACACCCTGCAATCGGGGGTGGCCAGCGCCGAGCGGGTGTTCGAGCTGCTCGACGAGGCCGAAGAATCGCCGGAGCCGGCGCCGACGTCAGCTATCCGGGGCCCGAAGCCGGTCCGGGGCCCGAGCCGGCCCGGCCGCGTCGAGTTCGAACACGTGAGCTTCGCCTACCACCCCGGTCACCCGGTGATCAGGGACGTGTCGCTGGTGGCCGAACCGGGTAGCACGGTGGCGATCGTCGGACCGACCGGCGCGGGCAAGACCACGCTGGTGAACCTGCTGATGCGGTTCTACGAGGTCGATTCCGGCCGGATCCTGATCGACGGCGTGGACATCGCCGCGATGAGCCGGCAAGCACTGCGGTCACGGATCGGCATGGTGCTGCAAGACACCTGGCTGTTCGACGGGACGATTGCCGAAAACATCGCCTACGGGCGGCCGGACGCCGCGCCCCACGAGATAACCGAAGCCGCCAAGGCGGCGCATGTCGACCGTTTCGTGCGTAGCCTGCCGGCCGGCTATCAGACCCGGATCAGCGGCGATGGAAGCAACATCAGCGCCGGTGAGAAGCAGCTGATCACCATCGCCCGTGCGTTTCTTGCCCGCCCCCAGCTGCTGATCCTGGACGAGGCCACCAGCTCGGTCGATACCCGCACCGAACTCCTCATCGCCCAAGCGATGTGCGAACTACGCCGAGACAGAACGAGTTTCATCATCGCTCACCGACTTTCGACGATTCGCGATGCCGACCGCATCATGGTCGTACAAGACGGACGGATCGTCGAACAAGGCAACCGCGCCGAACTGCTGGCCCGGCGCGGCGCCTACTACGCGATGACCCAGGCCTAACCTCGCCGAGCCGGGCGAACCGGTGCCGGCAAGTTATCAAGAAGTTATTGAGAATTCGCCAAGAGGTCGATCCGAAGCTGAGGTCACCAAGCAGGAAACCCACAGCACTCAGCAAAGGACCTCACCAATGTTCTCAGCACGCCTCACCGCAGTCCTGGCCACCGCCGTCGGCGGCGCCGCCGTCGGGCTTGCCGTCGCCACCGCCGGCGTCGCCTCGGCCACCACCGCAGCTGACGCTGCATTCATCTCGCAGATGGAGTCGGTTGGCGTTACGTTCAGCTCACCTCAGGCGGCGGTCGAAGGGGGCCACCAGGTCTGCACCGAATTGGCGGCCGGCGAAACCGGAGCCCAGATTGCGAAGGAAATCCTCAGCCAGACCAACCTGACCTCCAAGCAGGCCGCGTACTACGTCGTCTACGCAACCAAGTACTACTGCCCGCAGTACGCCAGCCAGCTCACCTGATCGACTCCCACACAGCATGCGGGGATCCCGAGAACCGGGATCCCCGCATCGCGCATTCTGCGACAGTCAGCCGCGGCGAGGTACCTGGACCCAGACCGGCCGGCCGTAACCCCGGGCTCACTAAGCTCGAAGTTCGGCTTGAGCAACTGCGGGCTGACTAAGGAGATGTCGATGAAGCTTGCGCGTCGAAGCGTTGTCGCCGCCGCGGCCACCGGACTCGCCGTCGCCCTGACGATCAGCGGCTGCGGGCATCCGGATACCAGCGCCAAATCGTCAAGCGCTACGGCAACCGCCACCAGCGGGGAGGCGGCAAGGTTGCTCAAACAGGCCACCGACGTGATGCGCAAGGTCACCGGCGTGCACCTCAGCCTTGCCGTGCAGGGTGACGTGCCGAACCTGCGGGTGACAAAGCTCGACGGCGATGTATCCACCACACCGCAGACCGTCGCCACCGGAAGCGCGACGATGCTCGTCGGCAAGGACACCCAGGACGTCAAATTCGTCTATGTCGACGGTCACCTCTACTCCGACCTCGGCCAGCCCGGCATGTACACCGACTTCGGCAACGGCGCCTCGATCTACAACGTGTCGGTGCTGCTGGACCCCGACAAGGGCTTGGCCAACGTGCTGGCCAACCTCATGGATGCGTCGGTGGCCGGCTCCCAGCAGGTGAACGGCGTGGCCACCACCAAGATCACCGGGAAATCGAGGGCCGATGACATCGCGACGCTGGCCGGCTCACGGTTGACCACCGAGGACGTCTCCACGGTGCCCACCACCGTGTGGACCGCTTCGGACGGGTCCTCACACCTCGTGCAAATCCAGATCGTCCCGGCCCCGAACACCTCGGTGACACTGACAATGTCCGACTGGGGCAAACAGGTCACCGCTACCAAACCGGTCTAGCCATTGGCGGATGGCGTCACGGCATGTTGATCCGGCCGGACCGCCGACGCTCGGAAAGGATTCACCAATGACGATGATGGTTCCCCATCGGCGCCGGTTCGCCGTGACGGTCGCCCGGCTGACGGTTGTCATCGTGACCATCGCGGCCATCGCAACAACGGCGGCGACCGTGGTGCCGGCGCCCGCGGCACGCGCCACCGATTCCTACGGTGCGATCGCCTATTCCAGCAACGGGTCGTGGGGCCGGTCGTGGGCCTACCCCACCAAGGCGGCTGCCGAAGCCACAGCGGTCAAATCGTGCGGCTATTCCGATTGCAAGGTGCTCACCTCGTTCACCGCCTGCGGTGCCGTCGCCGCCAAAGACCGCGACTACAAGGGCGGCACGGGCCCGACCCTCAGCGCCGCCATGAAAGACGCGCTGAGCAAACTCGACGGCGGCTACATCGACACGTGGGCCTGCAACTGACGCACCCCCGCACGGTCGGGCCGCGGCCCGAGGTCACTCCAAGAATTCGACGAGATAACGAATAGGCCACCATCAGAGCCTTTTCTCAACAGCCCCTCCACCGGAGCGGAATTGAGAAAGGACCCGGCCATGAAGACCGTCAACATCTCCATCGTCGCCAAGGCAGCCGTCGCCGCCGCACTCGCCGCCGGCCTGTCACTGGGCTTGGCCAGCCAGGCCGACGCATCCGTCGGCGGCACCATGTTCGGCGACCCGACCGCGGCCGCCAAGTACTGGCGTCACCAGAACTACGACGACTGCGCGATCATGTCGAGCGCCGACGTGATCGGTCAGATCACGGGCAAGCTGCCTTCAGAGCGGGCCATCATCAAAGTGGCCCAGTCGACGCCCAGCACCAGCCACCCCGGCTCGATCTACATCAAGCCGACCGACAAGAACGACCCGAACTCGGGCATGGGCACCAACCCGGAGGACCTGCCGACGCTGCTGGCGCACTACGGAGTCCACGGCCTCAACACCGACTCGGACACCGCCGCACAGACCGGTCTCGCCACCGGCATGGACGCGCTCGAGCAGTACCTGGGCAGCGGTCACGCGGTGATCGTCGGGGTCAACGCCGAGATGATCTGGAACCAGCCGATCGAGAACAAGGGCAGCGACGGCCAGCCGCGGGCCGACCACGCAGCGGTGGTCACCGGCGTCGACACCGCCAACGGCGTGGTGCACCTCAACGACAGCGGCAATCCGGACGGTCGCGACGAGCAGATCCCCCTCGAGACGTTCGTCAAGGCGTGGGCCACCAGTCACGACTTCATGACCGTCACCCAGGAAACACACAAGTAGCCCTTGGTCCAGACGAGTGACTTCTGTGGCGGGCAGCCACCCGACGCATAGCGCGGGTCGGCTGCCCGCCAAGCGTGTTTTGCGGCTCCGAATACCCGAAATGCCCGGGTAGATCACTTCAAGGATTCATAGAGATAACGAAAAGCCCGTCATCGGAACCTTTTCTCAACGCCCCTTCCGCCGGTGGCGGAACGAGAGAACAAGAAAAGGGAAAGACACCGATGAAGATCTCCACCATCGCCAAGACCGCCATCGCCGCCACCTTCGCGGGCGCGCTGGCACTGGGACTGGCTGTCCCGGCCGATGCGGCGATGGGCACGATGTACGGCGACCCCGCGGCGGCCGCCAAGTGGTGGCGCTACCAGAAATACGACGACTGCGTCATCATGTCCAGCGCCGACGTGATCGGTCAGATCACCGGCAAGGAACCTTCGGAGAGGGCGATCGTCAAGGTAGCCCAGTCGACACCCAGCACCGTCCACCCCGGCTCGATCTACATCAAACCCGCCGACCCTTCGAACCCGAATTCCGGCATGGGCACCAGCATGTGGGACGTGCCGGCCCTGCTGGCGCACTACGGCGTCGACGCCAAGGTCACCGACACCGACGACGCCCCGCAAACCGGCATCCCGACGGGCATGGAAGCGCTCGAGCAGTACCTGGGAGGCGGCCACAAGGTCATCGTCAGCCTCAACGCCGAAATGATCTGGGGTCAGCCGATCGAAAACAAAGACAGCGACGGCAATCCGCGCTCCGACCACGCGGTGGTGGTCACCGGAGTCGACACCGCCAACGGCATCGTGCACCTCAACGACAGCGGTACCAAGCAAGGCCGCGACGAGCAGGTCCCGATGGAAACCTTCATCAAGGCATGGGCCACCAGCCACGACTTCATGGTCGTCACCACCGGCACCTGACCCACGACCACGGCGACGGGCAGCCGCCGTGCACCCGGTGAGCTGCCCGCCGATCACGAGTCTCCAAGGGCCACACGGTGATTCGCTATGAGGACACCGATGGACGGGCGTTTGCGGCCCGGCGGCGCGACGGGATCGACGTGCCCGGGCCGTTGGTTCGTACCGGATCGGCGAACTTCGTACCACAATGACCGTTGATGATGGTTGCTTGACACTAGGCAGATGAGGCGCAGATGAAGCCGCGGAGGACCCGGGATGGCTGGTAACGCGATGACGGGCAAACGTCTCGAATTCGGGCTGCTGGGACCGCTGGAGATGAGCATCGACAACGCCCTGGTACCGACCGGCACCCCAAAACAGCGGGCGGTGCTGGCCATGCTGGTGATCAACCGCAACCGACCAGTCGGGGTCGACGCGCTGATCACCGCCCTCTGGGAGGAATGGCCTCCCTCCGGAGCCCGGGCCAGCATTCATTCCTACGTGTCCAACCTGCGCAAGCTGCTCAGCGGCGCCGGGGTCGACCCCCGGGCGATATTGGCCGCAGCACCCCCGGGCTACCGGCTCAGCATCCCGGAAAACAGCTGCGATCTAGGGCGATTCATCGCGGAGAAAGCCGCTGGAGTACACGCGGCCGCTGCCGGCAAATTCGAACAGGCCAGCCGGCATTTGGCTGCGGCACTGCGGGAATGGCGTGGGCCCGTGCTCGACGACCTGCGCGACTTCCAGTTCGTCGACGCGTTCGCCACCGCGCTCGTGGAGGACAAGATTCTCGCCCACACCGCCAAAGCGGAAGCCGAGATCGCTTGCGGCCGCGCCGCTGAGGTGATCACCGAACTGGAGGCGCTCACCGTCGAACACCCGTATCGCGAACCACTGTGGGCGCAGCTGATCACCGCCTACTACCTCACCGATCGGCAATCCGACGCGCTGGGCGCCTATCGGCGGGTAAAGACAACCCTGGCCGAGGATCTCGGCATCGACCCCGGCCCGACTCTGCGCGGTCTCAACGAACGCATCCTGCGCCAGGAACCGTTGGACGCCAAGATGAACGCGAAGTCCACCGCCGTCGGCACCGTCACCGTGCTCGACCAACGGACCATGGTGACCGGACAGCAGGCCGTCGCCTGCCTGCACGACATCGCCACCGGGCACGACCACCCTCTTCGCACCGCGGCAACCCGTATCGGCCGTCTCAGTGACAACGACATCGTGCTCGACAGCGCAAAGGTCAGCCGCCATCACGCGGTCATCATCGATACCGGGACCAACTACATCATCAACGACCTCCGGTCATCCAACGGCGTGCACGTAGGGCACCAGCGGATCCGCGGCGCCGCCACGCTCAACGATGGCGATCACATCCGTATCTGCGACCACGAATTCACCTTTCAGATCGCTGTCCGGCGTAATCGCTAGCCTGGCGGCAGCAAAGTTGTGTCGCAACCGCTTTGACCCGCGACGAGCCGGCTCGACAGGACGGGTGCCGGCTCAGTGTCGCACTGCGCCAGGGCTTTTCGCCGCACGGTGACCGCACGGCCCGGCGCCCGGCCAGCGCGCGGCGATAGCCGGACGCCGTCGTGGCCGACCGTGTTCGTCCGAAGACCGACGGGGCAACCGGTGCCCGGTCACCCGCGGACGGATAAGCCCTGTTTTCGCGCGGTCGGGTTGGCGAGGGCTTACCGTCATGGTTACCGTCACGGGTTGCCGGGCCCGATGGTCGCACTCGCTGCGATACGTCGGGCCCGCTTGATAGGGTCGGCGGAATTCGGGTTGGGTCGAGGGAGGATCAGCGATGGGCGAGGCGCCAGACTCGCGTGTGGGGTCGATGTTCGGCCCTTACCACCTCAAGCGGCTGCTGGGCCGTGGCGGTATGGGCGAGGTCTACGAAGCCGAGAACACCGTCAAGGAGTGGCCGTGCGCGGTCAAGCTGATGACCGCCGAGTTCAGCAAGGACCCGGTGTTTCGCGAGCGGATGAAGCGCGAGGCCCGCACCGCCGGTCGGTTGCAGGAACCCCATGTGGTGCCCATCCACGACTACGGCGAGATCGACGGGCAGATGTACCTGGAGATGCGCCTGATCGAGGGCACCGACCTGGACACCCTGCTCAAGCGTTTCGGTCCGCTGACCCCGCCGCGGGCGGTGGCCATCATCAGCCAGGTCGCCTCCGCCCTCGACGCCGCCCACGCCGCCGGGGTGATGCACCGCGACGTCAAACCGCCCAACGTCCTGGTCACCCGCGACGACTTCGCCTACCTCGTCGACTTCGGCATCGCCAGCGCCACCACCGACGAGAAGCTGACCCAATTGGGCACCGCGGTGGGCACCTGGAAATACATGGCGCCCGAACGGTTTTCCAACGACGAGGTGACCTACCGCGCCGATATCTACGCGTTGGCGTGCGTGCTGTACGAATGTTTGACCGGCTCCCCGCCTTATCGCGCCGACAGTGCGTCCACCTTGGTCACCGCGCACCTGATGGATCCGGTGCCGCAGGCCAGCGCCGCGCGCTCGGGGATACCCAAGGGGTTGGACGCCGTGATCGCGCGCGGCATGGCCAAGAGGCCTGAGGACCGCTACGCCAGCGCCGGCGATTTCGCCCGGGCCGCCCACGACGCCCTCAGCGACCCCGATCAAGACCATGCGGCCGACATCCTGCGCCGCAGCCAGGAAGCGACCCTGCCGGGCACCGCTTTTGCGCCCCAGCCGCCCACGCTTGCTGCTGCGACGCCGCCACCGGCGCCGCAGTACCCGGAGCCGGCCGGTTCGGGGCCGTTGCCACAGGCGAGCCCGACCGGGCAGCCCGCGTGGGCACCGGCGAGCGGTCCCATTCCGGCCGCCGGCCAGGCCGCCCCGGTCCCGCAGTACTACCAAGGCGGCGGCTGGGGGGGCACGCCACCGGGCACGCCACCACAACAGCCCGGGAGCCCGGCACCCTGGAATCAGCCCGCACGGCGCAAGCGCAACCCGTGGCCGATCGTGGCCGGCGCAGCCGCCCTGGTAGTCGTTCTCGTCGTCGCCGCCATCGGGATCTGGTTGGCGACCAGACCGGACTCCACCCCGAAGGCGGACACCACGACCTCCGTCCCCACCACCAGGCCGACGACCCCGAGTTCCCCGGCGACAACCACCCCGGCCGGGGACCCGCAAAGCAGGCTGATGAGTTATCTGCCGTCCGGCTACGCCAGCGGCACGTGCACACCGACCAGTCCCAAGCCGGACAGCGTTTGGACCGGAGCGACAGCCATGTACAACTGCGGGCAGAACACCAACCAGGGCGGCCCCAGCCGCGCCATTTACGGACTGTTCCCGACTCTGGACGCGCTCAAAAAGGCCTTCAACGACGACATCGCCGCGGTAGATCTGATGAACTGCCCCGGGGAAGGACCGTCGCCGGACGGCTGGCATTACGACAGGACACCGAACGTGACCGCCGGCATGATCGCTTGTGGCACCTATAAGAACCACCCGAACGTGATCTGGACCAACGAGGAAAAACTGATGCTCAG
Source organism: Mycobacterium pseudokansasii (assembly GCF_900566075.1). Classification (NCBI taxonomy): domain Bacteria; kingdom Bacillati; phylum Actinomycetota; class Actinomycetes; order Mycobacteriales; family Mycobacteriaceae; genus Mycobacterium; species Mycobacterium pseudokansasii. The sequence goes on from NZ_UPHU01000001.1 coordinate 4,552,540, forward strand.
CGACGTCTTCGGCGATCCGGCCACCATCGACGAACTGCACACGTGGTGGGCGAAGTACGGCTGATCCAGACCGTCCGTAGCCGCTGAAGCCCAAGCAGCACAACAAGATTTGCAGGCACGGGGCGGCGATGAGCACGATGCACGGGATGGGCGCAACCGTGCGACCCGTAGCCGTCGAGGCGATTCCCAGGGACGTCATTTCGCCCACTACGGCATGCACAATTGCTACGTTGCCGTGGGGTGATGGTGGTGGTGGTTTGGGGTTGTTGGGTGGAGGTGGCGGAGGCGGGGTATGGAGGGTAGGACCGAGGCGGTCGTGATGGATGTGCCCCGGTTGGAGGTGCGTGCTGGTGGGCGGGTCTGGCATGCCACGCCGAATCGGGTGTGGACGATTGGTCGTTCGGCTGAGGCTGATGTGCGGTTGGATAATCCGCGGGTGTCGCGTGATCATGCGGTGTTGCAGCCCGGGCCGGGGGGCTGGGTTTTGGTCAACCACAGCAGCAATGGGATGTTTGTCGAGGGTGCGCGGGTCGAGCGGGTGGTCATTGCGCGGCCGGTGTCGGTGATGTTGGGTTCGGCGTCCTCGGGTCAGCTGGTGCAGTTGGCGCCGGGCGGGCAGCCCGGCGCGGCGGCGCCGCAGCCTGCTGGGGTGCTGGGCCAGACGACGGTGGCCCGCCCGCCCACGGCGGTGCATGCCATTGATCAGTTGGTGGTGACGATCGGGCGTGGCCCCGACAACGATGTGGTGCTCAATGATCTGCTGGTCTCGCGCCGTCATGCCATGCTGCGCCGCTCGGGCAGTCAGTGGGAGCTGGTCGACAACAACAGCGCCAACGGCACCTACGTCAACGGCACCCGGATCAGCCGGGCGCTGCTGGGGGCCAGCGACATCGTCGGTATCGGTCATCAGCTGCTGCATCTGTCCGGGGATCGGCTGGTGGAATACGTTGACACCGGCGACATTTCCTATGAGGCCGCCAACCTGCGGGTGGTCACCAAAAAATCCAAGGTGTTGCTGGCCGACGTCAGCTTTGCCCTGCCCCAGCGCAGCCTGTTGGCGGTGGTGGGGCCCAGCGGGGCCGGTAAATCGACGCTGCTGGGGGCGCTGACCGGGTTCCGCCCGGCCACCAGCGGCAGCGTGCGCTACGACGACCGCGACCTCTACGACAACTACGCCGAACTGCGCCACCGGATCGGGTTCGTGCCTCAAGACGACATCTTGCACACCCCGCTGACGGTCCGGCGGGCGCTCAATTACGCTGCGCGGCTGCGTTTTCCCCACGACGTGTCGGCCGCCGAACGCAACCAGCGCATCGCGGAGGTGCTGACCGAACTGGGCCTGTCCACCCAGGCCGATCAGCGCATCGACAGTCTGTCGGGCGGGCAGCGCAAACGCACCAGCGTGGCACTGGAACTGCTGACCAAACCCTCGCTGCTGTTTTTAGACGAACCCACCTCCGGGCTCGACCCCGGCTATGAAAAATCGGTCATGCAGACCCTGCGCTCACTGGCCGACGACGGCCGCTCGGTGGTGGTGGTCACCCACAACATCGCCCACCTCAACATGTGCGACCGGCTGCTCATCTTGGCCCCCGGGGGGCGGCTGGCCTACTTCGGCCCACCCCAGCAAGCCTTGAGCCACTTCCACTGCACCGACTTCGCCGACCTGTTCACCCTGCTCGAACGCGACACCACCACCGACTGGACCGCGCGCTTTCACGCCTCACCGCTGCACGCCGCCGTCACCGCCCACCCCGCCCCCAAACCCGGCCCACCCCCACCAGCGCCCACCACCAAAGCCCTCGCCCAACAAAGCGCCCTGGCCCAATTCGCCATCTTGTGCCGGCGCTACCTGGCCGTCATCGCCGCCGACCGCCAATACTCGGTGTTCCTGCTGGCCCTGCCGCTGCTGCTGAGCCTGTTCGCCCACGCCGTACCCGGCAACGCCGGACTCTCACTGGCCAAAGCCATCGAAGAACGCTCCACCCAACCCTCCCAACTGCTGGTCCTGCTGATCATCGGCGGCGCACTGATGGGCTGCGCAGCCTCCATCCGCGAAATCGTCAAAGAACAAGCCATCTACCGCCGCGAACACGGCATCGGCCTATCCGCCAGCGCCTACCTGGCCTCCAAACTCGTCGTCCTGACCGCACTCACCACCATCCAAGGACTCATCCTCGGATTCCTGGGAACGGCGTTCCTGCCTCCCCCCGATAGCTCCGTGCTGTTGCCGCAGCACGCCGACGAAACACAACAGCATCTCGTCGGCGCGGTCGAGGTGGCGGTGGCCGTCGTTGCCGTCACCGTGGTCTCGATGATCATCGGCCTGCTGATCTCGGCGCTGATCGGCAACGCCGACCGGGGCATGCCCCTGCTGGTACTGGTGGTCATGGCCCAACTGGTGCTCTGCGGCGGAATGTTCGGAGTCAACGGCCGGCCTCCGCTCGAACAACTGGCCTGGCTGTCCCCGTCCCGATGGGCCTACGCCATGGCCGCCGCCACCGTCGGGGTGAACTTCCTGCACCCGGGCGCGGAAGACCCGCTATGGGATCACGATCGCAGTAATTGGCTCACCGCCGCCGGTATGTGCGCGGCACTGGCGGTGATCCTGGTGCTCCTGCTGGCGCTGCGGCTCAAGCGGCTCGACCCCCAGCGAAAGGGTCGTAAGTAAGCCCGCGCGATCGGCGCGGCGAACCCGGCGATGTTGCTGACCAGCCTTGGCTGCGGGCCGGTCACCGGTGCGGCGCCGTCGGCTTACCGCTTTGCTCCAAACGGCGATCACCCTCTCACCACCGACACCAACGAAAAGGTGGTCAAGCCGATATCGGCGGGTTTACGCTAAGTCGCCTGGCTTTGGCTGCCTCCAGCCGAGTTTGCCCGCGGCAACGTGCCGTTGCCTCGACGAAGGAGATGTCTATGAAGCGCTGGTCTCGCGCCGCTGCGGCGGCCGTGTCCGCCGTCGCCGCGACGGCACTCGTGCTCACGGGATGTTCCAGCTCAAACAAGGGCGCAGGCGGCGGGTCGAGCAGCCCGGCCACTGGCGACGCCGCCAGCATCGTCAAACAGGCTGCCGACGTCATGGCCAAGGTCACCGGGATGCACGTGAGCCTCACGGTGCAAGGCTCGGTGCCCAACCTTGCAGTGACCAAACTCGACGGCGACGTCTCCAACACGCCGCAAACGGTCGCCACCGGTACCGCGACGCTGGTCGTCGGCAAGAACCCGGTTGATTCGAAGTTCGTCTACGTCGACGGACATCTCTATTCCGATGTCGCCGACCCCGGCACGTACGCCGATTACGGCAACGGTGCGTCGATCTATGACGTGTCGACCCTGCTCGACCCGAATCGCGGCCTGGCCAAACTGCTTTCCGATCTGCAAAGCCCGAAAGTGGTTGGCAGCGAGCAGATCAACGGGATCCAGACCACCAAGATCAGCGGGACGTCGTCAGCCGACGACATCACCACACTGGCCGGGGCCCGCCTGAGCCCGAAGGACGCGCAGGGCACACCCACCACCTTCTGGATCGCCTCGGACGGGTCTTATCACCTCGTCAAGATCGAAATCAGCCCGGTCCAGAACGGGACCGTGACGATGACCATGTCCGACTGGGGCAAGCAAGTCACCGCAACCAAACCGGCATAGCCGGCCAATCCGACATCGAGCCCACCTCTCGTCTCAGCATTTGCCGGACCACCGAACCTGGAAAGGAACCACCATGGCATTGACCGCTTTTCAACGCCGAGCTGCGGTTTCAGTGACCAACCTCGTAGCGGTGACGGCGATGATCCTCACGCTGGCGCCGGCAGCCGAGGCCGACGGGTACGTGGGCGCGATCGCCTACTCCCCGTCCGGAAAAGTGTTCGGCCGCACCAAGCATGCTCCGTCGAAGGCCGCCGCGGAGAGCGCCGCGCTGGGTGCATGCGGTTACTCCGACTGCAAGGTGCTCGTCACCTTCACCGACTGCGGCGCCATCGCCGAGAACAGCCGCGGTGATCACGCGGGCGGTTACGGGCCTACGCTGCTGGCCGCAGAGCAAGACGCCGCGAAGAACCTCGGTACCTCAGGATGGATCGGGACCTGGTACTGCAACTAAAGGCTGCTGCGGTCGAAACTCCGGGCCGGCAGCGCACGCGCGCCCTAAAGATTGTTGCCGTGGGGTGATGGTGGTGGTGGTTTGGGGTTGTTGGGTGGAGGTGGCGGAGGCGGGGTATGGAGGGTAGGACCGAGGCGGTCGTGATGGATGTGCCCCGGTTGGAGGTGCGTGCTGGTGGGCGGGTCTGGCATGCCACGCCGAATCGGGTGTGGACGATTGGTCGTTCGGCTGAGGCTGATGTGCGGTTGGATAATCCGCGGGTGTCGCGTGATCATGCGGTGTTGCAGCCCGGGCCGGGGGGCTGGGTTTTGGTCAACCACAGCAGCAATGGGATGTTTGTCGAGGGTGCGCGGGTCGAGCGGGTGGTCATTGCGCGGCCGGTGTCGGTGATGTTGGGTTCGGCGTCCTCGGGTCAGCTGGTGCAGTTGGCGCCGGGCGGGCAGCCCGGCGCGGCGGCGCCGCAGCCTGCTGGGGTGCTGGGCCAGACGACGGTGGCCCGCCCGCCCACGGCGGTGCATGCCATTGATCAGTTGGTGGTGACGATCGGGCGTGGCCCCGACAACGATGTGGTGCTCAATGATCTGCTGGTCTCGCGCCGTCATGCCATGCTGCGCCGCTCGGGCAGTCAGTGGGAGCTGGTCGACAACAACAGCGCCAACGGCACCTACGTCAACGGCACCCGGATCAGCCGGGCGCTGCTGGGGGCCAGCGACATCGTCGGTATCGGTCATCAGCTGCTGCATCTGTCCGGGGATCGGCTGGTGGAATACGTTGACACCGGCGACATTTCCTATGAGGCCGCCAACCTGCGGGTGGTCACCAAAAAATCCAAGGTGTTGCTGGCCGACGTCAGCTTTGCCCTGTCCCAGCGCAGCCTGTTGGCGGTGGTGGGGCCCAGCGGGGCCGGTAAATCGACGCTGCTGGGGGCGCTGACCGGGTTCCGCCCGGCCACCAGCGGCAGCGTGCGCTACGACGACCGCGACCTCTACGACAACTACGCCGAACTGCGCCACCGGATCGGGTTCGTGCCTCAAGACGACATCTTGCACACCCCGCTGACGGTCCGGCGGGCGCTCAATTACGCTGCGCGGCTGCGTTTTCCCCACGACGTGTCGGCCGCCGAACGCAACCAGCGCATCGCGGAGGTGCTGACCGAACTGGGCCTGTCCACCCAGGCCGATCAGCGCATCGACAGTCTGTCGGGCGGGCAGCGCAAACGCACCAGCGTGGCACTGGAACTGCTGACCAAACCCTCGCTGCTGTTTTTAGACGAACCCACCTCCGGGCTCGACCCCGGCTATGAAAAATCGGTCATGCAGACCCTGCGCTCACTGGCCGACGACGGCCGCTCGGTGGTGGTGGTCACCCACAACATCGCCCACCTCAACATGTGCGACCGGCTGCTCATCTTGGCCCCCGGGGGGCGGCTGGCCTACTTCGGCCCACCCCAGCAAGCCTTGAGCCACTTCCACTGCACCGACTTCGCCGACCTGTTCACCCTGCTCGAACGCGACACCACCACCGACTGGACCGCGCGCTTTCACGCCTCACCGCTGCACGCCGCCGTCACCGCCCACCCCGCCCCCAAACCCGGCCCACCCCCACCAGCGCCCACCACCAAAGCCCTCGCCCAACAAAGCGCCCTGGCCCAATTCGCCATCTTGTGCCGGCGCTACCTGGCCGTCATCGCCGCCGACCGCCAATACTCGGTGTTCCTGCTGGCCCTGCCGCTGCTGCTGAGCCTGTTCGCCCACGCCGTACCCGGCAACGCCGGACTCTCACTGGCCAAAGCCATCGAAGAACGCTCCACCCAACCCTCCCAACTGCTGGTCCTGCTGATCATCGGCGGCGCACTGATGGGCTGCGCAGCCTCCATCCGCGAAATCGTCAAAGAACAAGCCATCTACCGCCGCGAACACGGCATCGGCCTATCCGCCAGCGCCTACCTGGCCTCCAAACTCGTCGTCCTGACCGCACTCACCACCATCCAAGGACTCATCCTCGGATTCCTGGGCCCGGCGTTCCTGCCCGCACCGGACCAATCGGTGGTGCTGCCCTGGCCGACGGTCGAGGTGGCGGTGGCCGTCGTTGCCGTCACCGTGGTCTCGATGATCATCGGCCTGCTGATCTCGGCGCTGATCGGCAACGCCGACCGGGGCATGCCCCTGCTGGTACTGGTGGTCATGGCCCAACTGGTGCTCTGCGGCGGAATGTTCGGAGTCAAGGGCCGGCCTCCGCTCGAACAACTGGCCTGGCTGTCCCCGTCCCGATGGGCCTACGCCATGGCCGCCGCCACCGTCGATCTCAACGACCTGCGCCGCACCGCCGGCGGGGACCAGGATCCGCTGTGGGACTACAAGGTCAGCAGCTGGCTGTTGGCCGCCGGAGCTTGCCTGATACAGGCGATCGTGCTGGTGATGCTGATCGCGTTGCAACTCAGGCGTCTCGACCCGCAACGCAAAGCCCGCAAGTGAACCGGGCTGTCAGGCGTGCTTCATGACGAACGGGACCCCGCTGACGGCCAGCGAACCGCAGGACAGCTGTACCGACAACAGCCGGTATCCGATGTAGTACACCCCGTAGGACCAGGCGCGTCCGGCGCTGGTACGCCACTGCGCCGGGAACGTTGCCGCACACCCGACCAAGGCGGTCAGCACGAACATGACAGCGACGTGGGTCTTCGAGCCGGTCCCGGCCGTGGTAGGCATCTGTCTCTTCCTTTCTCGACAGCTCTCGACGGCTGAGGAGAGCTTCTGCCTACGCGCTTGCCGCATTCTTGCGGACTTCTTGGCGCCGACCAGCCCCAGGGAAGGCCGGTCGCCGGGCGGGTGCCGGGGCGGGTGCCAAGCGATCCGCGACGCGGTTGTCGCATCGCGGTGCGGGTGGGCCCCCGCCGGCCCCTGGCCATTTCCGGGCCATTTCCGGGCCTCGCGGCTGACGCGCCTGGCTGACTGTTGTTGATAGTGTCTGCGGCATCGCGGCGTGACCGGGAGGATCAGCGATGAGTGACGCGCAGGGCTCGCGAGTCGGGTCGACATTCGGGCCCTATCGCCTGAAGCGGCTGCTGGGCCGCGGCGGGATGGGCGAAGTCTACGAGGCCGAACACACGGTCAAAGAGTGGACGGTCGCGGTCAAGCTGATGTCGGAAACCTTCAGTAAGGACCCGGTGTTTCGGGAGCGGATGAAGCGTGAAGCGCGCATCACCGGCCGGCTGCAGGAACCCCACGTGGTGCCCATCCACGACTACGGCGAAATCGACGGGCAGATGTACCTGGAGATGCGCCTCATCGAGGGCACCGACCTGGACCACATCCTCAAGCGCTTCGGCCCGCTGACCCCGCCGCGCGCGGTGGCCATCATCACCCAGATCGCCTCCGCCCTGGACGCCGCCCACGCCGCCGGCGTGATGCACCGCGACGTCAAACCGCAGAACATCCTGGTCACCCGCGACGACTTCGCCTACCTCGTCGACTTCGGCATCGCCAGCGCCACCACGGACGAAAAGCTCACCCAATTGGGCACCGCGGTGGGCACCTGGAAATACATGGCGCCCGAACGTTTCTCCAACGACGAAGTCACCTACCGCGCCGACATCTATGCGTTGGCCTGCGTGCTGCACGAATGCCTGACCGGGAGTCCGCCCTACCGCGCCGACAGCGCCAGCATGCTGGTCACCGCTCATTTGATCGAGCCCATCCCCCAGCCCAGCACCCTGCGGGCGGGCATCCCCAAGGCCTTCGACGCGGTGATCGCGCGCGGCATGGCAAAAAAGCCCGAGGACCGTTACGCCAGTGCCGGAGATTTGGCGCTGGCCGCCCATGAAGCGCTCAGCGACCCCGATCAAGACCACGCTGCCGACATCCTGCGCCGCAGCCAGGAAGCCACCCTGCCCGGCCCGCCCACAGCCGTCGCGCCGCCGACCATGCCGGCCACCGGGATGGCACCTTCGGCATCGCCGGCCCCCGCCGCGCCGGCACCGCGACCCGCCCCGCAGCGGCAGCCGCCGTATTACCCCGCCGGGGCCGGTTCTGGGCCCTCGTCGGGACCCGCTGCGGCCTCCACGCCGCCCGGGCGGGCTCCAGCCCCGCCGCCAGCCGCGCCAGCGGGCCAACCCTCGTGGGCCCCGACGAGCGGCCCGATGCCGGCCAGCCAGCCGACCCGCAGCCCGGCGTTCTACCAAGGCGGCGGCTGGGGCGCTACGCCACCGGGCACACCGCCGCCGCAGCAGCCCCCGGGCCCACCGGGCTGGAATCAGGGGCAGCAGCCGTCGGCATCACGAAACCGCAACCCGTGGCCGATCGTGGCAGCCGTCGCTATCGTCCTCGTCCTGGTCGTCGGAGGCGTGGGTATCTGGCTGGTCACCCGGCCCAAGCCGGCGCCGCCGCCGAAACCGATCTCGGAGGACCGGCTCAGCGCGCTGTTGCTGAGCCCGTCAGAAATCAACTCCGTGATGGGCGCGTCGAACATTCAGCCGGGAAAGCCCATCACGTCGATGGACACCTCCCCGGTGACGCTGTCTCTGCCCGACTGCCAGGCGGCCTTGTACACCAGCCAGGATCCGGTGTACGCCGGCACGGGTTACACCGGCATCAGCGGTCTGGTGTCGTCGGAACCCGGGGACAACTACGACCATTGGGTCAACCAGGCCGTGGTGGCCTTTCCGTCCGCCGACAAAGCTCGCTCGTTCCTGCAGTCCGCGGCGGGCAAATGGAAAAACTGCGCGGGCAAGACGGTGACCGTGACGAACCAGGGCAAGACCTACCGGTGGACGTTCGCCGACGTGGTCGGCAGTCCGCCGAAGATCACGGTCATCGACACCCAGGAGGGCGCTGACGGCTGGGAGTGCCAGCGCGCGATGAGCGTGGCGAACAACGTGATCGTCGACGTCAACGCCTGCGGTTACCAGATCACCGATCAGGGTGGCCAGATCGGCGACCAGATCATCGCCAAGGTCAACAAGGAAACCAAGTAGAGGACTAATCCCCCAGATCGGGTCCCTGGGCGCGGAGGTCGTCCACCGCCGCCATGGCGGTGCGCAACTTGGCCAGCCACTCCTCGGTATGTTCACCGACCAGCCTGACCGACCAGGCAAGGGCGTCGGCGCGTGACCGCGCGACGCCGGCGTCGACCAGCGTGTCCAGCACTTGACGCTCGGGTTGCCTCAGGCGGGTCATCACCGGAACCGCGATGTGGGTGAACAGCATGCGCTCGGTGCCGGTGTCGGAGACGACGTCCACGCCCCAGGACACCTTGCGTCCATAACGATCCTGAGCCTCGTCGGCGATCCGCATCCGCTCGGAGCGAGTTTCCTCCCGGAACCGCGAGGCTCGTCCCTTTCCGCGTGCCGGACTCTGCTCCTGTCCGGAATCCTCTGGTGCGGCCAGCTTGCCGATCACCGTGATCTCCTCGCGGTCGACGATGACCGTGGGATCGCCGTCGAACCAATCTTCCGGGAGACGTCCGGCGAACCATTCGGCCGCATCACTGGCGTCGGGTTGCTGCGCTTGCTGCCAGCCCCCGGGCCGCCCGTACCGGTGTCCGTGCATATGGTGTGCCTTCATAATTACATGATTACACCGTAATACGTATTAGGGTATACCGTTCACTGGCGGCGAACGCCCACGCCCCCGCCCGACCCTGCTCAAGCCATCGGCGGGCCGGAAGACCATTGCTATCGGGTAATGCACGGTTGTATTTTTGGTAGCGAAGCAGGCCCGGAAGCGACCGAACTCAAGTGCCGGAAAACGGGGTGAGATCCGGCAGCGCAGGATCCGCGTAAGACGGAGCCAGACGCCCCCGAGAGTCGCTCCGGGCCTGCCCATATGCGCGATGGACAGTCCTCCGGACCGGCCTGCCCAATCAGGGCCGCCGGTCGCCGCCGTCGCCTCGACGCACCCGGAACAACTTGGCTTCATTCTTGATGCCCTTGAGGCGACGGGTGCCGGCGAATGACCACTCGAACCCAGCGCCGTCACCGACGGACTCCCAGACGGAATCGGCGACCAGCACCGTGCCCGGCCGCGCCACCCCGGTGACCCGGCTGGCCGCGTTCACCGGACTGCCGAACCAGTCACCAGCCCGGCTCACCGCCATGCCGGACGCAACCCCTGCGCGCAACCGGGGAAACGCCGCATCGGTGTCGACGACCTCGACCAACTTCAGGACCGTGTCCAACAGGGGCACCGGATCCGGGCAGACGAACATCACCGCGTCACCGATCGTCTTGATGAACCGCACCGGCGGAGCGGTCAGGTCACGCGCCAGCTCTGCCAGCCGGCCGGCAAGATGCCCCAGCTCTTCGGCCGACACCACCTCACCGAGCTTGGTGAAGCCGACGAGGTCGGCGAAGGCGACGGTGACCTGGCGCGCGCCCGGCAACGGCTTGCCGGCGGCTCGCTCACCGGCATTGACGGCCTCGGTTTCCATCATGTGCCGCAACTGCATAAACAGCATGTCCTGGATCATCGGGCCGAGCAGCGGCACGATCCGGCTCACCAGCGCCTGCGACGCCTGGGCGATCTGCACCTCGGTGACTCCCGGACGCATGATCGCCGACAGCGCGGTATAGCGCATGACCTCCGCGGCGTGGGACAGGCCCTCGGCGAGAACACGCACCACCATGACGATTTGATCGGGATTCAGCCCCAGCTCGACGAACCGCTGCGCGGTCGCGGCGGCTTCACCGTCGGCTCGCATGTGTACGGCCGCGTCCGGGTCGTCGACTCTGGCTAAACCGATGGCGCGCTGCACCCGCTGCAGCAGAGTGAGGTCAATGCCGTAGGTCTCGCTGATCTCGCGGGCGGATACGTATGTGCCATCGTCGCCGATCAGCCGGCGGGTGGCCAGCAGCAGCGGCGGGTTGGCCAGCCGGATCTCGTCAGCGGTGATGCCCTGTTCGAGCAGCCACTCGATCAGCTCGGCGCGCTCCGCGCGTGCCGTCCCGTCGAGCCCGTCGAGCAGATCGGCGACATCGCGGTCGATCGGCTCGGGCACGTGTTCCACGGGGGCCTCCCCTGTCGCTGTTATGACACCGGCGGCCGCCGGTGCGCCCACGGGCGGGCCGCTTCGACCTGCGCGGCCAGCGACAGCAGGGTCGCCTCGTCATAGGGCCTGCCGACGAGTTGCACCGACATCGGCAGGCCGTCGTCGTCGAAGTCCCACGGCACCACGGCGGCGGGCTGGCCGGTCAGATTCCAGACCTGTTGGTAGGGCACCCGTTGGGCCGCCAGCAACAGCGTCGACACCGCGCCCCGGCGCTGATAGGCGCCGATCCGGGACGGGCCGGCCGCCGTGCCCGGGGTGACGACGACGTCGACGTCGTCGAAGATCGACTGGATCCGGCTGCTGAGCGCGGCTTCCGCGGCGCGCAGGGCCGCCATCCGGCGGTCCGAGAAGAACGAACCCATCCGGGCTATAGCGCGGGTGCGCGGTTCGAGACGCTCCGGATGCGCCTGCGCGTCGGCGTCGTCGCTGATCCCGCGCAGATAACGGGGAAAGAAGTTGGCGTACAAGGTGGCCGGATATTCGGGGTCTTCGACCACCACATCGTGGCCGAGATCGCGCAGCAACGCACCCGCCTGGTCGACCGCCGCCAGTTGCGCCTTGCCGACCCGGACCGGAAGCGGCGTGGGAACCTTGGTGCTCAAGGCAATTCGCAGCCGTCCGGGTGCGCGGGCGGCGGCATCGACGAATTCGCCCTCGGGACCGGGCACCGTGGTCGTCACGTCGAGCAGCAGCGCGGCGTCCCGCACCGTGCGCGTGATCGGGCCGTTGACGCTGAGCCCGTACCAGGCGTCGTCGTGGGGCTCCAACGAGATCCGGTCACGTTGCGGCTTCAGCCCGAACACTCCACACCAGGTCGACGGGATGCGGATCGACCCGCCGCCGTCGGATCCGAACGCCACCGGTGCCAACCCGGCAGCGACTGCGGCGGCACTGCCGCCACTGCTGCCGCCCGGGGTGCGAGAGGGATTCCATGGGTTGCGGGTCGCCCCGAACGTCAGCGACTCGGTGTAGGGCATCATCATCAGCTCGGGCACATTGGTCTTGCCGATGATCACGGCCCCCGCGGCGCGCAGCCGGCGCACCAGCTCCGCATCGGCGGTCACGGCCGGACCGTGCCCGCCGCCGCCGTAGGTCGTCACCTCTCCGGCGACGTCGACATCGTCTTTGACCGCGATCGGCACGCCAAGCAGCGGCAGCCGCTCGCCGGCGGCGAGGCGCTGCTGGGCCACCTCGGCCTCGTCGCGCGCGCCGTCGTAGCGCACCACGCGGTAGACGCGCAACTGGCTGTCCAGCCGCTCGATTCGTTCCAGATAGACCTCGAGAAGCACCGGTGCGCTGATCTCACCGTCGGCCAGCATTTGCGCCTGCTCCGTAGCGCCGGCGAAGGCGAGCTCGCTAGGGTCCACTGCCGCAGCGTATCCCGCTGCATCGGGCGGTTCCAGGCGGTCCCGCGTAGTCAGCGGCCCGCCCAGTACCGTGGCCATATGCCCTGTGTGTTTTGTGCGATCGTCGCCGGTGAAGCCCCAGCCATCCGGATCTACGAAGACGACGGCTATCTGGCCATCCTCGACATCCGCCCGTTCAGCCGCGGCCACACCCTGGTGCTGCCCAAACGACACACCGTCGACATGACCGACACCCCGCCGGACACGCTGGCCGACATGGTCACGATCGGCCAGCGGATCGCCAAGGCCGCCCGCGCGACGGAATTGGCCGACGCGACCAACATCGCGATCAACGACGGCAGCGCCGCCTTCCAGACGGTGTTCCACATTCACCTGCATGTGCTACCGCGGCGCAACGGCGACAAGCTGGCGCTTGCCAAGGCGATGGTGCTACGCCGCGACCCGGACCGTGAGGGCACCGGGCGAATCCTGCGCGAGGCGTTGGCCCGGATCGACGCCAGCCAGTAAAACTGCACCATGAGCAATCTCACGCCGTTCGAGCGATTAGTCGGCGCGCCCCTGTTGCGACTGCATGACACCGTCTACCGGAAGACCAATGGGCGCATCGGGCACCGCATCCCGGGTGTTCCACCTTGCCTGCTGCTGCACACCGTTGGCGCCAGGACCGGCCAGCCGCGCACCACGTCGCTCGCCTACGCGCGCGACGGCGACTCGTATCTGATCGTCGCCTCCAACGGCGGCGCCGAACGCCACCCCGGCTGGTACCACAACCTGCGCAAGCATCCGCAGTGCGAAATCAACCTCGGCTCACGGCGATTGGCGGTGACCGCACGACGGGTCACCCCGGACGACGCGGACTACTCCCGGATGTGGCACCTGGTCAACAAGAACACCGCGAATCGATACACCGCTTACCAACGCCGGACGCCGCGGCCCATCCCTGTCTTTGCGTTGACCCCGGTCCCGCAAACGCGGGCGTAGTCAAGCCGGACCGGTCGTCACGGATTATCCTGCGCTAGAGCGCGCGGTGAAGCTGCCAATTGTCACCGGCAATGGGGTGCAAAGCGACTGGAGCGGCTATGAAACGCGGCACGCCCAATCCGTGGGGGCGCTTCGGACTGCCGGCGCGCGCTGGTTGGCTCGTCGGCGGCGGATACACCATCGCGGTGGCGCTGACCGCGGCGATATCGATCGGGGGCTGGCCGGGCGGCTACCTTGCTCGGCCGGTCAACCAGCTTGTGCCGGTGTTGTCGTTGCTTTTCACTGCGGGATGTGCCGGCAACGCGGCCCGCTGCGCGGGTGGGCGCCGCAGATTGGGATGGCTGGCGCTGACAGCGGCGCTGGCGGGGTGGACGGTCGGTGAGGTCATCTGCGCCCTGTCCGAGGTGTGCCCACAACTCGATCACGCCGCACACCCGACGGCCGCTGAGATGGCGCTGTGGTGGTATCCCGTCGGGGCCACCGCGTCGTTGGTGCTGCTGTCCGATTCCGTTCGCCGGGTGCCCTGGCGGCTGATCCTCGACGGTGTCATCGTCGCGACGTCGCTATTCGTGGCCTCGTGGGTATTCATCCTCAACAAGGTGGTACGGGACGCCAGCAGCTCGCGGCCCGTGATTTTCACCCATGTCTTCGCCGATGTCGTCGTCATGACGGTTGCGATTCTGGTGTTGTCGCGAACCCTTTCCGGCGCGCGGCCCAGCCTAAGCCTGCTAGCCGGCGGGATCACCGTTATCGGCGGCGTCGACATCGTGATCGTGTTCCAGACCGGGATCGGCGGCTATCACACCGGAGAGTTGGTCGACCTGCCCCGAGTGGCCGGCCAGGGACTGGTGGCGCTGGCTGCGCTGGCCAGTGTCCGGGAGTCCCCGACCGCAGTTTCCGACGGGACCAGCGAGACGGGTGCGGAGGTCACGTCCCGGATCCGGCTGTGGTTGCCGTACCTGCCGCTGGTGCTGGCCGCGGCGATCGGCCTGGGCCACCTCTTGGACCAGGTGCGGCGGTGGCCGTTCCTGTTCGCCGCACTCGGCATTCTGGTGGCCGCGGCGCTGGCCCGCCAGCTCGTCGTCCTGGTCGAGAACCAGGCTTTACTGGCTGAGGTGGCGCAGGAAGCGTCTCGCGACAGCCTGACCGGTCTGGCCAATCGGACCCGGTTCCTCGGCCGATTGGAACGAGCCATCGCCGCTCGGGATCAGCGCCCCACACCGATCGCGGTGTTATGCCTCGACCTGGACAACTTCAAGCAGGTCAACGACGCCCTGGGTCACCCGGCCGGCGACGAGCTTCTCGTTCGGGTCGCCAGCTTGCTGACCGCCTCCCTGGACGAAACGACGACCATCGCCCGGCTGGGCGGGGACGAGTTCGCGGTGCTCATCGAAGGCTCCGTCGAGGAAACACAAGCCGCGGCGCATCGGGTACTCGGCGCATTCGACGCGGCGATCGTCATCGACGGCGTTCCGGTCACGGTACGTCCCAGCATCGGGTACACGGTAGCCACCGCGGGATCGAACTGTACCGTCGATGAGCTTCTCCGGCATGCCGACCTGGCCATGTATGCCGCCAAACGCGAAGGCGGCGAACGGATCCGCAGTTTCGTGCCGGATGTGCCCGTCCCCGATGCGCTCACACGGCATGCCGACGCGCCGATATCGACCATCAGCGTTGCACCGGAAACCACCCCCGCGTGCGGGACCGCCGTGGACAGTGGCGGCCCTACGGTGCCCGGACAGGACAAGACGGCACCGCTGCTGCGACGGCTGGCCGGCTTCGCGGCGGCAACACCGGCCCAACGGGACCGCCCGCCACGCCGCGGAGTTCGGTGGCCGCCCGTAGGCGTCCGGATTGCCCTGGCGCTGCTGACAATCGGCGTCGCCGTCTACACCGCGCTCACCGTGCATGCCGGTCACAGGGTCTTCGCCGAATCCTGGTATCCGGCGCTGAACCTGCTGGCGGCTGCGGTGATTGCCGCTCGCGCCTATCACATTGCCGCCGGCCGGGTGGCGTGGTCGCTGATTGCGGCCGGACAGGCATGCTCAGCCTTGGGTGACGTCGTCTACTGGCTGTGGGTGCCCGACGGTCAGTCGCCGTCCTCGGCGGATCCGTTCTACCTGGCTTTCTATCCGTTCGGCTACGCCGGGCTGCTGCTGCTCATCCGGGCGCGGCTGAAGAGGGTGCCGGTTGCGGTGCGCCTCGATTCCCTGATCTGCGGATTGGCCGGCGCCGCGGTTGCCGCCGCCCTGACCGCGGGGCCCATTCATGCGGCGGCGGCCCGCGCACCGGCCACCGTGCTGGTGGGCCTGGTGTATCCGTGGGGCGATCTGGTCCTGCTGGCCCTTGTCGCCGGCATGCTGCCGATCCTGGGCTTGCGCAACGAGTTTCGCTGGATTCTGCTGGTCGCCGGGTTTACGCTGTTCGCCGCCGCCGACACCCTGTATCTCTTAGAAAC
The DNA here is from genome assembly GCF_900566075.1 of Mycobacterium pseudokansasii. Taxonomy (NCBI): domain Bacteria; kingdom Bacillati; phylum Actinomycetota; class Actinomycetes; order Mycobacteriales; family Mycobacteriaceae; genus Mycobacterium; species Mycobacterium pseudokansasii. The sequence continues at coordinate 4,568,489 of NZ_UPHU01000001.1, forward strand.
CGCCGCGGGTTCGTACCGGGTGGGCACTTGGTTCGATGCCCTGTGGCCGGCGTCGTCGCTCCTGGTGGCCGTGGCCAGTTGGGCTCCTTGGTCGTCGGCGGAGCCCGCACCGAAACGTGGACTCGGTTCGTACGCCACACCCGTAGCCGGCACCGTCGTGGCGCTGGGAGTTATTGTGCTGGGCCCGCACTCGCGGATCGCGGGCGCTTTGGCCGCGTTGAGCCTGATCGCGGTCGCGGCGCGGTTCCCGGTGGCTTTCCGGGACGTCAGCGTGCTGGCCGAGACCCACCAGCACGCCATGACCGACGCGTTGACCGCGTTGCCCAATCGGCGTTCGCTGGCGACTGCCCTGACGGCGCTGTCGGTGAACGCGCCTGATTTGGCGCCCCGAGCCCCAGCACGTCGAGCGCTGCTGTTGCTGCATCTCTACGAGTTCGACGAGATCACCGGTTCGGTCGGTCGTCACTTAGCCGAGGAGTTGTTGTGCCGCATCGCGAATCGCCTGTCACAGCATGTGCGTCCGGAAGACCTGCTGGCGCGCACGGGTGACAGCGAGTTCGCGATCCTTTTGAGCGACGGCGCGGATCTCATAGCCGCACGCGCCCAAGCGGGTCGGCTGCTCGATGCCTTCGGTGAACCGTTCAAGCTGGATCCGATAACAGTGCAGGTCGATGCCCGCATCGCCATTGCGCTCTACCCCGACCACTGTGACCATCCGCAGGAGCTGCTCAACCGCGCCGAGACGGCGATCCCGCACACCAAGAGCGCCAAAAGCAAAGTCGTGGCCTATGACTCGGCGTTTGAGCTGTATCGCGACAGCGATCCCGCCCTCGTCGATGATCTACGCGCCGTGCTGTCGAACGGTAACGAACTGATCTGTCACTATCAGCCCAAGATCAACGCCGACGACGGTAGCGTCCACAGCGTCGAGGCACTGCTGCGCTGGCAGCACCCCAGCCGGGGGATGCTGCTGCCCGAGGAGTTCCTGCCCGCCGCCGAACGTGCCGGGCTGATGCGCAGGGTGGCCAACCGCACCCTCGATCTCGCGCTCGCCCAGCTCCGGTCCTGGCGTGATCAGGGCATGAATTTTACTGTCGCCGTTAATCTTTCGACGACAAATCTGCTTGACCTGGATCTGGAGGGCACGATCGAGTGGCTGTTGAAGGCCCACGGCGTGCCCGCGGACGCTCTCATTATCGAGATCACCGAAAGCACCCTCGCCGACTCGGTGCGGTCCCGCAATACCGTCGCGGCGTTGCAGCACCTAGGCGTTCGCATCTCGCTCGACGATTACGGCACCGGGTGGTCGTCGCTGGCGCGCTTGCAGGACGTCTCGGTCGACGAACTCAAACTCGACCGGGTGTTCGTGGCACGACTGGCCCTGGACCCTCGGTCGGTTGCGATCGTGCGGTCGACGGTGGCGCTGGCCCACAGCCTGGAAGCGGACCTGGTTGCCGAGGGAGTCGAAGACGAGGTGACCTTGAGCGCGCTGCGGCGCTACGGTTGCACCATCACCCAGGGCTTCGTGCACAGTCCGCCGTTGCCGGCGGACGAGGTGGTGCAGTGGATCAACAGTCATGTGCCGGATCCGGCTTGACGGCCGCCTCGGCCGGCGGGCCGGTCGACCGCAGCCGGCTCGCGTCGGCTCAGCAGCGGGTGCGCCACCGAGGTACCACCCGCGGCCGATGCAGCGATAGTCGTGAGCCGGCGGGCAGCTCCCCGGTGGCGGCGAGCCCTTCCGGGATCGCGCTCGCAACCGGCCCGTCCGTGGCATCTTCGCCGTCGGCAACCAGCCGCACGAGCTGGTCGAGAGCTTCCTGCGGAGTGCTGGCCAATGATGACACGACCGGTATCTCGTTGCAGTGGGCCGCGTATTTGTCGTGTCCGGGCGACCAGACGACGCGGTAGCTGTAGCGGTGAACCATACGCAAAGGCTCCTTGTTCCGTCCTGGCTGGTGTCGGCGAGTCACGGACTGCCGGATACGGTCGAAGCTCACCGTTATTAGCAGACAATGGGTTTGCGGCGCAGCGCGGCTTGATCGACCACCGGGAGAAGGGCTGGCGGACCGAACCCACCTAGCCGTCACAAAGTCTACCGGCGCCGACGGAGACGTCTCTGGACCTCGACCGCGACACGTGCCACTGTGAGCGATCACACCTACAGCGCATGACGACCGGCGGCATGGCCGTGGTGTCGATCATGGCCGGCGATTTCGCGGCCGGGTCAGCGCCGTTGGTAGTCCTCCAGCGTGAGCGAGTCCACGACGCGTTCGAACTCTTCCTGGGGTATCGGTTCGCCACCGGGGATGTTGTCGCTGACCAGCCATTGGTTGCGCTCGACGTAACCGCTGAATTCGGCGTAGTAGTTGGCAAAGCCGCGCTGGTAGTCGGTGCCGGCGGCCGCGAGCTCGCCGGCCAGGATATAGGCGCCCAGCAGGGCAACACTGGTCCCTTGCCCGGACAACGGCGAACAGCAGTATGCCGCGTCGCCCACTAGCGCGACCCTGCCCTTGGACCAGCGGTCCATCACGACCTGCGACATCTCGTCGAAGTAGAAGTCCGGAGCCGATTTCATGTAGTGCAGCAGCTGCGCGCGAACCCAGCCGTCGGTGGCCATCCGCCTTTCCAGCTCGGCGAATTGAGCCTCTTTGTCGCGATAATCGATCCGCAGATCGGGGTCCATGAATCCCAGTGCGGCGCGGGCCTCGGTGTTACCCCGCGCGCTGTAGACCCCGGCCATGGTGGCGTCCCCGTAATGCCACTTCTGCCAATAGTCGAGCTCCAGAAAGTTGGGCACGGTGAAAATCGCCGCGAAAGTGCCCAGCCTCTTGATGAATTGCTCCTCGGGACCGAAAACCAGCCGGCGCACGTTGGAATGCAATCCGTCGGCGCCGATGACGAAGTCGAAGCTGCGGGCATCGGCGCGCTCGAATGTCACCGCGACCGAGGCGCCGTCGTCGTCCAACGCGGTGATGCTGTCACCGAAGAGGTATTCGGTCCCCGGTTGGGTTGCGCCGTAGAGCAATTCGATGAGATCGTCGCGCAGCAGCTCGATATTGGGATTGTCGATGGGACCGCCGGTCGGTGTCGATTCGGTGTCCCGGGACAACTCGTTGCCGTCGCGGTCGACGACCGAGGCGCCGCGGATGCCAGTCTTGCACGCCTGCGCGGCGGCCAGCAGCCCCATGCGCTCCAGCACCGTCAGCGCCGGACCGCGGACATCGATCGCCTGGCCGCCCGGCCGCAGCCCGGGGTGGCGCTCCACCACCGTGACCGAATAGCCTTGCTGCCCAAGCCAGTACGCAACCGCAGTACCGGCCACACTGGCACCGGAAACCAGAACTGTTCGCACCCTTACTCAATTCCTGCCAGAGCCTTGGCGTCGCGGATTACGTCGTCGAGCATTTCCGGAGTCAACTTACCGGTGAACATGTTCTGCTGGCTCGGGTGGTAGCAGCCGAGCAATCGCAGTCTCGACCCCAACACGGCCACAACACCATGACCGAACCGGGGCTTGGGCTTGGCGAACGCGCCAGACATCCGCAGCGCGATCTGCCAGGCGAACCCGCCCAGGGCAACGATCACCCGGACGTCCTCGGAAACCAGCCGCCACTCGGTGTCCAGCCAGGGCGAGCAGGCCAACCGCTCGGCCGGGGTGGGCGCGTTGGCCGGCGGCGCGCACCGCACCGGTGCCACGATCCGAATCTGGTTGGCGCGCAAGCCGTCCGCGGCGTCGACGCTGGTCGGTTGGTTCACCAGGCCGGCGCGGTGCAGCGCCGCATACAGCTGATCTCCGGACCGGTCGCCGGTGAACATGCGCCCGGTCCGGTTGGCCCCGTGCGCTGCCGGGGCCAGACCGACGATCAACAGCCGGGGCCGCTCCGAACCCCAGCCCGGCACCGGCCGTCCCCAATACGGCTGATCGGCAAAGGCCCGGCGCTTTACGGCGGCGACGTGTTCCCGCCAGCCCACCAGTCGGGGACAGGCCCGGCACACGCTGACCAGGGCATCGAGTTCGGGAATCGAGTGTGCCGCGCCGGCCAGTTGCACAACTTGTGCGGCATCGGCGGCCACCGGGGTCTGCGGTGTCGCCGGATCGCCCGGCCAGCCGGTTCCGGGATCCACCGGAGACCCGAATGCCCGGCCGGTATTCGGATGCATGAGCACACCAACATCCTGCACGGCGCGGAAATTCGCTGGTCCCCGATACGGCCGTGACGTTAGATTCAGCCGCGATACCCATGAACAACAACAGCCGCGGCCCGGTGTTTCTGATCCTGTTCGCCACTTTGATGGCGTGTGCGGGCGACGGTATCTCGATCGTGGCGTTCCCTTGGCTGGTGTTGCAGCGCGAAGGCAGCGCGGGGCAGGCGTCGATCGTTGCCGGCGCGACCACCCTGCCGCTGCTGTTCTCGACGCTGATCGCGGGCACCGCGGTCGACTACTTCGGCCGTCGTCGGGTGTCGATGGTGGCCGACGCCCTATCCGGGACCGCGGTGGCCACCGTCCCGCTGGTGGCCTGGGCGTTGGGCACCGGTGCCGTCAACGTGGCGGTGCTTGCGGCACTGGGCGCCTGTTCGGCCGCCTTCGACCCGGCCGGGATAACCGCGCGCCAGTCGATGCTGCCCGAGGCCGCAGCCCGGGCGGGCTGGTCGCTGGATCGGGTCAACAGCACCTACGAGGCCATCCTCAACCTCGCCTTCGTGGTGGGTCCGGGCATCGGCGGCGTCATGATCGCAACGGTCGGCGGCATCAACACGATGTGGATCACCTCGGTGGCGTTCGGGTTGTCCATCCTTGCCATTGCCGCCCTGCGGCTCGAGGGCACCGGCAAGCCGCATCACACCACCCGCCCCGAGGGGCTGGTTTCCGGAGTTGCCGAGGGACTTCGGTTCGTGTGGAGTTTGCGGGTATTGCGCGCGCTGGCGCTGATCGACCTGTCCGTGACCGCGCTGTACCTGCCCATGGAAAGCGTGCTGTTCCCCAAATACTTCGCCGACCGCCACCAACCGGCCCAGCTGGGCTCGGTGTTGATGGCGATCTGCCTGGGCGGACTGGTCGGCGCACTCGGCTACGCGACGGTGTCGAACTACGTGAGCCGGCGCACGATCATGCTCACCGCGGTGCTCACCCTCGGTGCCGCGACGGCTGTCATCGCACTGCTGCCGCCATTGCCGGTGATCCTGGTGTGCTGCACAGTGATCGGGCTGGTCTACGGGCCGATCCAGCCCATCTACAACTACGTGATGCAAACCCGGGCGCCGCACCATCTGCGCGGCCGGGTGGTCGGAGTGATGACGTCGCTGGCCTTTGCCGCCGGCCCGTTGGGACTACTCCTGGCCGGCCCGTTGACCGACGCAGCCGGACTGAACGTGACGTTCTTGGCGTTGGCGCTGCCGATCTTGCTGACCGGCCTGGTGTGTACCCGGCTCCCATCGCTTCGGGAACTTGACCGCGCGCCCGAAGAGATGCCTCGGCAAAGTTCGCCGGTGTAGCGGGTCAGCTGCCGAGGATGCGGAGCTTCTGCTGCTCGACCGGCCCGTAGGATCGATCCGGTGGACGGTCCGGCGAGTGCAGAGTTGCTGGCAAGCCTGATCGGTAGCCTGCCGGAGGGGATGGTCGTCACCGACCCCGCCGTCACCGACGGCTACCGTCACGACCGCGCCTTTGATCGGTCGGCGGGCAAGCCGCTGGCCGTGGTCCGGCCGCGCCGCACCGACGAGGTGCAAACCGTCCTGCGTTGGGCCACCGCCAACCGGGTACCGGTGGTCACCCGCGGAGCCGGCACCGGATTGTCGGGCGGGGCCACCGCTTTGGACAACGGAATCGTGCTGTCGACGGAGAAGATGCGCGACATCAGCATCGACCCGGTCACCCGGACCGCGGTATGCCAGCCCGGCCTGTTCAATGCCGAGGTGAAGCAGGCCGCCGCCGAACACGGCTTGTGGTATCCGCCGGACCCGTCGTCGTTCGAGATCTGCAGCATCGGGGGCAATATCGCCACCAACGCCGGTGGTTTGTGCTGTGTGAAGTACGGCGTCACCACCGACTATGTGCTGGGAATGCAGGTGGTACTGGCCGACGGCACCGCGGTCCGGTTGGGCGGGCCCCGCTTGAAGGATGTGGCCGGGCTCTCGCTGACCAAGCTGTTCGTCGGCAGCGAAGGCACGCTGGGCGTCATCACCGAGGTGACATTGCGGCTGCTGCCCGCGCCGCATGCGTCGAGCATCGTGGTGGCCAGCTTTGCCTCGGTGGAGTCGGCCGTCGAGGCGGTGCTCGGCGTCACTTCGCGGCTTCGCCCGTCAATGCTGGAGTTCATGGATTCGGTGGCCATCAACGCCGTCGAGGACACCATGCGCATGGACTTGGATCGCGGTGCCGCGGCCATGCTGGTCGCCGGCTCAGACGAGCGCGGCGGCGCCGGCGCCGAAGACGCCGCGGTCATGGCCGGCGTCTTCACCGACAACGGTGCCACCGAAGTGTTTTCGACCGACGACCCGGACGAGGGCGAGGCGTTTGTCGCGGCTCGTCGATTCTGCATCCCGGCGGTGGAGACCAAGGGATCGCTGTTGCTGGAAGACGTCGGGGTGCCCTTGCCCGCGCTGGGCTCGTTGGTCACCGGCATTGCCCGGATCGCCGACGAGCGCGAGCTGATGATCTCGGTGATCGCCCATGCCGGCGATGGCAACACCCATCCCCTGCTCGTCTATGACCCCGCAGACGTCGCAATGACCGAGCGCGCCCAGCTCGCGTATGGCGAAATCATGGACCTGGCCGTCGGGCTGGGCGGCACAATCACCGGCGAACACGGCGTCGGCCGGCTGAAGCGGCCGTGGCTGGCGGGTTACCTCGGGCCTGACGCGATGAATCTCAACCGGCGCATCAAGCAGGCATTGGACCCGCTGAGCATCCTCAACCCCGGCAGCGGGATCTGATTGGTCGCAGTCTCTTCGGGGCGATTCATGCGGCCACGGCGTCGACTGAGCGGCCAGGGCGTACGACTGTGCGGCCAGGGCGTCGACTGTGCGGCCAGGGCGTCGACTGTGCGGCCAGGGCGAGCCCAAGGCCCGCGGCGGCGCCCGGGCCTCACTGTGGAATCCCTGGACGCACACTCGATGCCGCACTGTTGACAGATAGCCGATAGCTGTCGTATCAATGAGACATGACAGCTCTAGTGTCTCATAAGGCTCCGCCGGTGTTTCAGCTCGCCAATGCTGAAACATGGGCCAATCCCTGGCCGATGTACCGGGCACTGCGAGACCATGACCCCGTCCACCACGTCGTCCCGCCCGGAAGCCCGGGCCAGGACTACTACGTGCTGTCCCGGCATGCCGACGTCTGGGCAGCGGCCCGCGACCATCAGACGTTCTCCTCGGCACAGGGGCTCACGGTCAATTACGGTGAGCTGGAGTTGATCGGGCTGCAAGACAACCCGCCGATGGTGATGCAGGACCCGCCGGTGCACACCGAGTTTCGCAAGCTGGTATCGCGCGGTTTCACTCCCCGACAGGTCGAGGCGGTAGAGCCCAAGGTGAAAGAGTTCGTCGTCGAGCGCATCGAGAGGCTGCGCGCCAACGGCGGCGGCGACATTGCCGCCGAGCTGTTCAAACCCCTGCCGTCGATGGTGGTCGCGCACTATCTCGGGGTGCCCGAAGAGGATCGCGCCCAGTTCGACCGCTGGACCCAAGCCATCGTCGCGGCCAACACTGCCGAAGGCGGCATCGCCGGCGCACTGGAAACGGTCGGCGATGCGGTCGGCACGATGATGGGCTACTTCACCGGATTGATCGAGCGCCGCCGAACCGAACCCGGGGACGACACGATTTCACACCTGGTATCCGCCGGGGTCGGGGCAGACGGGGACATCGCCGGCACCCTTTCGATACTTGCCTTTACGTTCACCATGGTCACCGGTGGCAACGACACCGTCACCGGAATGCTTGGCGGGTCGATGCCGTTGCTTCAGCAGCGGCCCGATCAGCGGCGGCTGCTGGTGGACCAACCAGAACGCATACCCGATGCAATCGAGGAACTACTGCGGCTCACCTCGCCCGTACAGGGCTTGGCACGCACCGTCACCGATGACGTGAAGATCGGCGACACCACCATCCCGGCGGGCCGCAAGGTTTTGCTGCTATACGGGTCGGCCAACCGCGACGAGCGCCAATACGGGTCGGACGCAGGTGAACTCGACGTCGCCCGGTGCCCGCGCAACATCTTGACCTTCAGTCATGGTGCGCACCATTGCCTGGGTGCGGCGGCGGCGCGCATGCAGTCACGGGTCGCCCTGACCGAACTGCTGCGCCGCTGCCCGGACTTCGAAATTGACGAGCCCGCAATCGTGTGGTCCGGGGGCAGCTACGTCCGCCGGCCGTTGTCGGTGCCGTTTCGGGTGCGGTCGTAATGGCCGGAACCGATTGGCTGGCTGCGCGCCGCACCGAGGTGGCCGCAGACCGCATCCTCGACGCCGCTGCGCAGCTCTACACTGAGCGCGACCCGGGCTCGATCGGCATGAACGAGATCGCCAGGGCCGCAGGATGTTCTCGCGCGACGCTGTACAGGTACTTCGACAGCCGCGAGGCGTTGCGGGCTGCCTATGTGCACCGGGAGACCAGGCGGCTCGGTCGTGAAATCATGCAGCACATCAGCGGGGTCGAGGATCCGCAGGAACGGCTCGTCGCGAGTATCGCCGCTACCTTGCGGATGGTGCGCGAGAGCCCTGCGCTGGCGGCGTGGTTTGCCGCGACCCGTCCGCCCATCGGCGGCGAGTTGGCCGGACAGTCGGAAGTAATTACCGCTCTGGCCGCTGCGTTCCTACAGTCACTCGGCTCCGGTGACGGCGCCGGCCTCGAACGCCGGGCCCGTTGGGCCGTGCGCGTGATCATCTCGCTACTGACGTTCCCGGGACGGGACGAAGCCGACGAGCGGGCCATGATCGAAGATTTCGTCGTCCCCGTCGTGGTCCCGGTATCGGCCTCCCCCTAGCGGGAGTTTCCGGCCTTTTTAGTTGATCGGCGTGTCTTTCGTTGTGGTGCTTGAGGTTTGTGTGACGAGAGAGTATTACCCATATATGGCGTCGATCGTGGGGAAGCGCCGCGGCAAGCAGACCTACTACTACCTGGTGGAATCGGCGCGGGTGGGCGGCAAGCCGCGCATCGTGTCCCAGCAGTATCTGGGCAGCGCCGATGAGGTGCTGGCCAAGCTGTCGGCGACGCCGAGCGGGCAGCCGATCCGCAGCCAGCACAAGCAGTTCGGGGATCTGGCGGCGGTGTGGTCGACGCTGAGGCGGCTGGACGTGGCCGGGATCGTCGACGAGGTGGCGCCGCGTCGCGCGGACGCGGCCGCGTCGGTGGGCACCTACATCGCGCTGGCATGCGCGAACCGAATCGTCGACCCGTGCTCCAAACGCGAATTCGCCGACTGGTGGGCCAGCACGGCCGGGCCGCGATGGGTGAAGCTGGGCCGCGCCGCGCTGGATCACCGCCGGTTCTGGGACGCGATGGACCGCCTCGGCGAGAGCGAGCTGCGCGAGATCGAGACCCGGCTCGGGCGGGCGATGGTCGGCGAGTTCGGGCTGGATTTGACCGGGCTGGCGCTGGACATGACCAACTTCGCCACCTTCATCGACACCGGCAACGCGAAGGCGTCGATCGCGCAGCGCGGCAAGGCCAAACAGAAACGCACCGATCTGCGGCTGGTCGGGTTGGCGCTGGTCATCACCCGCGACGGCGGGGTGCCGGTGATCAGCCACGCCTATCCCGGTGATCGGCCTGATGTCACCCAGTTCCCCACGGTCATCGACGAGCTGGTGGCCCGCTACCGCGACCTGGTGTCCTCGGTCGAGTCGCTGACCGTGGTCTATGACGCCGGGCAAAACAGCGGCGACAACCACACGGTCGTCGAAGAGCACGGGATCGGGTTCGTCGGGTCGCTGCCGCCCAGCGATCACCCCGACCTGCTGGGCATCCCGGCGCGCGACTACCGTGTCGTCGACGAAGACCGCTATCCCGGGCTGACTTTCGTCGACACCACCGTCACCGCGCTCGGGGTGACCCGCCGCGCGGTGCTGACCCACTCGGCGAACCTGGCGGCCAAGCAGGCCCGCGGCCTGGACCAGACCCTGGCCAAGGCGCGGCGTCGGCTGGCCGAGCTGGCCGCCCGCCTGGCCCGCGGCCACACCCGCCGCGACCGCGACAAGGTGCAGGCCCAGATCGCTGCGATCTGCAAACCCCGCTGGGTGGCCGATATCATCACCGTCACCCTCACCGGCGAGCAGCCCGCCGAGTTGCGGCTGGCCTGGCACACCGACAGCAAAGCCCGAAAACGCTTGGAACAACGAATCTTCGGCAAACGGATCCTGTTCACCAACCGCGACTGGCCGGTGCCCGACATCGTGGCCGCCTACCGCTCCCAATCCGACGCCGAATTCGGCTTCCGCCAGCTCAAGGACCCGCACGTGGTCTCGTTCAGCCCAATGCACCACTGGACCGACTCCAAGATCCGCGTACACGTGTCCTACTGCGTGCTCGCCTTGGCCGTCGCCCACCTGATGCGCCGCCACGCCGACCAGGCTGGGCTGCACCTGTCCGTGCGCGAGTTACTCGACCAGCTCGCCGGCATCGAAGAAACCGTGCTGCTCTACCACGACGGCGGCAAGGGACGCCCCCGCGTGCAACGCATGCTCACCGACACCACCCCCACCCAACAGAAACTGGCCGACCTGTTCGACATCCACCAATACGCACCCACCCGCTGACCCCGCCGGGCCCCTCACAGCGAGTTGGGTAATACACCAGCGCTGCCCGAAAAAGCCATCCCACCAGGCGAAACCAGACCCACAATCAAGAAAGGCCGGAAACTCCCGCTAGCCACTGCACAACGTCATGATGCGGCTGCCGGCCGTTCGCGCCACCAAGATGGTCCATCGAGCTTCCCGCGGCAACCCGCCACTTCCGCCGGTACCGCCGCCGAGGTTTGGGCATGCGAAAACACCTGCCGCCTAAGCGCTTCTTTCATGAGCGCGTGCGGCCGGTGCACAGCGCCGGCCGAATTTGTTTAATCCCGTCCTGGCACGGCGTCCGCGTTCTAAGATAAGGCGAATCCTGCGCCGGGGGCTTGGCGCTTCGGCGCGCGGACGGGAATGTTCAGCCGGGGTGGAGGGTGGTTTCCGCGGCATGTCGGTAACGCGCAGCAGACGGCGCGTCTTGCCCGGGCGGGCGGCCGGTTATGGGGAGCCGGCTTTGCGTTCTCGCCCGGTTGACGACGGTTACCGACGCAGCGACGCGGTCGTTGGCAACTGGGGTCCGGTTTGCAGCCAGGGGAGCCCGCCGGAGTGGACGCCGACGAGGCACGGCTACGTGCAGTGCAAGCAACTGAGTTGAGTGCCTCCAACGGAAGGATCGACAATGTCGTACGCCATGTTTCCCCCAGAGATCAATTCGGCACTGTTGGCTACCGGCGCCGGATCGGGTCCGATGCTGGCGGCGGCAACAGCCTGGGGTGAGTTGGCCGGCGAGTTGAGCTCGGCGGCAGCATCATTCGCATCGGTGACCTCGAACCTGGCGTGCGGAGCATGGCAAGGTGCGGCAGCGACGAAGATGACCGAGGCGGCCGCGCCGTATGCGGCGTGGCTCGCCACCGCGGCTTCCCATTCCGAGGGCGCGGCCTGCCAAGCCGGCGCCGTGGCGGCGGCTTTCGAGGCGGCGATCGCCGGCGCAGTATCGCCCGTGATCATTGAGGCGAACCGGGCTATCACCCGGGCCCTGGCAAATACCAACATCTTTGGGTTCAACATCCCGGCGATCATGGCAATGGAAGCCGAATATGAGGAGATGTGGGCCCACGATGTGGCGGTGATGCTGGGCTATCACCTGGGCGTCTCGCAGGCCTGGTCGCAGTTATTCCCGATTCAGCAGTTGCTCAAAGGCCTGCCGCGGATACCCACACTGCCGTGCGGGAACCCGCCACCCACGACAACGCCGCCGCCGGTGACACCGCCACCACCCACGACACCGCCACCGCCCACGACACCGCCGCCGCCGGTGACTCCACCACCCACGACAACGCCGCCGCCGGTGACCCCGCCGCCACCTCCGAGACCCACACCGGCACCGGCCCCGGCGCCCACGCCACCTCCCAGACCCACGCCTAGGCCCGTCCCGCCCATACACCGAGTCCCGGTGGAACCGAGGGTCCCGACGGTACCGGTGATGCGGAAGTAATCGACGCGCCGGGCACACCGCCCCAGACGGTGGCGATCACGCTCCGTGCCCGCGGTTGACCCTGCCAGCGCAGACCTCGGGTGCGGTCACGATGTACCGGTCAGGCCATCCAATAAGCTTGTGCCTTAATGGATTTGCGCGGAATGCCGAAGTCCTCACGCAGTGCCTTGGCGACCGAGCGGGTGGTGCGGGTGCTGCTGGCGACCCAGCCGAAGTAATCGCCCGCGTCGAACGCCGCCCCGCGCACCGTCTCGACCAGCGCGTTGCCGTCGTCCTTGCGATCCACCCACGTCACGTCGTCGGTGCGGGCGACCGGTAGCGATTTGTCCTCGTCGTGGCCGGCCTCGAGAAACACTCGCGCGGGGGCGGCGCCGATCGATTCGAGCAAGGAGTTGATCGCCGGCAGTGATGCGGTGTCGCCGACGATGACGTAGCCGCCGGGTGCCGGATCTGGGATGGCGAACTTGCTGCCCAGCACCGTCGCCTCGATGGTGTCGCCGGGTTGCGCGTTTCGTGCCCAGTCCGACGCGATGCCCTCGTGCAGGGCGAACTCGACATCGAATGCACCCGCAGCCGGATCGGGGTCGACCAGTGTGTAACCGCGCTGGTGCGATCTGTCGCCATCGGAGAACCACATCCGGATCCACATGGTCGGATGTACGGCATGTTCACCCAACATCCCGCCGTCATCGAAGCTCAACCGCAGGTAGTGGGGGCTGATCTCGCGCCAACCGGTCACCGTCAGCCGGTAGTCTCCGGCCCGCATGAGCTTCAACACCGCACCCTGCCAGCCCCGTGACGCCTTGTGTTCGGTCATGAGTCGTTGTTGTTCCTTCGTCGTATTCGCATCAATTTAGGGCAGGGTAACCTAAAAAGCTGAACGACCGGACGGCGCCGACACCTACGTCTTGACTCGGGTAAACCGGTGCAGCAGCCATGCCACCGGGATGGTCACCACCATCGTCGCGATGAAGAGCTTCAGCATCGACCCGGTGTATACCCGGTAGCGGACCACGTGAACCATGGCGAATTCCATGGTCACCAGGTGGACCAGGAAGATCTCGTAGGAGATCTCACCAAGCCACACCATCGGTCGGCTGGCCAGCAGCCGCGAGTACCAGCCCTGATCGCCGAGGGCCAGCGGTGCCACCGCCAGCGTTGCGATCACTGCGTAGAAGCACGCCTTGACCACTGCCTCGGTCACCGCCGACGGCGAGGTCGTGGGCGCGCCGGCGATCGGCGTGGAGGCGATGAAATAGCAGATGGCGGCCAACGGCAGTGCGGCAAACGCGTAGCAGCGCACTCCCATGGCCTGCAAGACGGTCAGCATCATGCCGCCGAGAAACCACGCCAGGTAACTGGGTAACCAGAGGCGAGCTCCGTCGGGAAACCAGCCAACGGTGTGGATCAGGACCAACCAGACCGGCGTGATGGTTGCCATTCCCGCCAGCGCCCCGACCATCAACCTGGGCTGCCAGCGCCGCCGGCTGACCAGCACCAGGAGCACGTAGGCCAGGAATGGCAGGGCCACGTAGAAAGCTGCCTCCACCGCCAGGCTCCACATCTGGGTCAGCCCCTGATGAAGATAGGAACCCAGATAGCCATCGGTGTAGATCTGGGTCAACGTCAGGTTGCGCACCAGCCCCATCCAGCTGTGTCCGGGGTTGGGCCCGGCGGTGCGGAAGTGGTAGATCACATAGGCGATCAGCACGACGACGACGTAGGCCGGCATGATCCGCCGCACCCGATGCCAGGCATAGCGGCTCAGCGAAGGTGGAGGGCCGTCGGTGGCGGCAGAGCGCACCCAGGGACGGAACAACAGGTAACCCGACAGCACGAAGAAGATCGGCACACCGATCTCCATCCGGGACGACACCAGACCCCAATAGCCGTGGGTGTACTTGCCGGTGGTGTAAGCCGCATGGGTGCCGACCACCAAAAGGGCGGCGACTGCCCGGATTCCGGTCAACGACGCGACGCGGTCCACGTGTGAGATCTGCTCGAGTCCGCCTTGCTCGTCCTCGGCCTTGAACAGGGTCATCCGACCCGTTTCCGGCGTGTCTTGCCACTGTCGGAGCGGCGTGCCTTGTCGGCTGGCCGGTCCGGCCGCAGGTCGATCAATACGCCCGAGATCCGGGTGTGCTCAAGCTTTTTGAGGGTCGCGCGTGGCAGCTTGGCGGGCAGTTCCACCAGTGAGAAGTCCGCTGCAATGGCGATGTGCCCGAAATCGCTGCGGTGTAACCCTCCTTCGTTGGCAATTGCGCCGACGATTGCTCCCGGGCCGATCTTGTGACGCTTGCCGACCGAGATCCGGTACGTGCTCAGCGCCGGGCCGTTTCTGCGCTTTTCGTGCCGTTCGGCATGCTGGTCGGTCACGCGTTTCTTGGTCTCGCTGCGCCGCTCGGGTGGAGGTTCGGCTGCCAGCAGGAATGCCTCGCCGTCTCGCGACTGCAATGCCAACGCTGCGGCGATGTCGGCCATCGGGACATCATGCTCGCGTTCGTAATCCTCGACCAGCTTGCGGAACAGCTCGACTCCAGGTTTTGCGAGCGCGTCGGTGATCGAGTCGGAGAACTTAGCCATCCGCTGGGCGTTGACGTCCTCGACGGTGGGCAACTCGGCCTCGGTCATCGTTTGCCGGGTGGCTTTTTCAATCGCCTTGAGCAGGTGGCGTTCGCGCGGGGAGACGAACAACAGCGCGGCTCCGGAGCGGCCGGCCCGGCCGGTGCGTCCGATGCGGTGCACGTAGGACTCGGTGTCGTGCGGGATGTCGTAATTGAGCACATGCGAGATGCGTTCGACGTCGAGTCCGCGGGCCGCCACATCGGTGGCGACCAGGATGTCGATGCCGTTGGGGCCGCCTTCACGCAGCGCCGTGATGGTCCGCTCCCGCTGCGCCTGCGGAATGTCGCCGTTGATGGCCGCGGCGGAAAAACCTCGGGCCCTTAGCTTTTCGGCAACCTCCTCGGTCGCCTGCTTGGTTCGGACGAACACGATCATCGCCTCGAAGGGCTCGACCTCGAGGACTCGGGTGAGGGCGTCCATCTTGCGCGGACCGGCCACTTGGATGTAGCGCTGCGAAATGTTCTCTGCGGTAGCTGTTTTCGCTTTGGACGTGACTTCCAGGGGATCGTGCAGGTACTTGGTGGTGATCTTGCGGATCGCCGAGGGCATGGTCGCCGAAAACAGGGCAACCTGTTTGTATTCCGGGGTGTCGGACAGGATGCGCTCGACGTCCTCGGCGAAACCCATGGCCAGCATCTCGTCGGCCTCGTCGAGCACCAGGTAGTCCACCCGAGACAGGTCCAGCGTCCCGCGTTCCAGGTGGTCGATGACTCGACCGGGGGTGCCGACGATGATCTGCGCGCCGCGCCTCAGCCCGGCCAGCTGTACGGCATAAGACGACCCGCCGTAGATCGGCAGCACGTTGAGCTTGGGCAGATACGCCCCGTAGCGGCCGAAGGCTTCGGCTACCTGCAGGGCCAGCTCCCGGGTGGGCGCCAGAATCAGCGCCTGGGTCGCCGTGCTGGTGACGTCGATCTTGGACAGGATCGGGATCGCGAACGCGGCGGTCTTGCCGGTGCCGGTCTGCGCCAGCCCCACCACGTCGGAACCGGCCATCAGCGCCGGAATCGTTGCCGCCTGGATGGCCGTCGGCGACTCGTAGCCGACCGCAGCGATCGCCCGCAGGACCGAGGGATGGATCTGCAGGTCGACGAAGGTGTCGGGAGGAGCGACGGGCATGTTGTCCGAGGTGACCATTTCACACGGAGTTTAGCCGGGATCCACCGCTATGCCGTACGGCACGGTGGCCGATCGGCTGCCGGGGGGGGCGGGACAGGAGCACCGCAACCAAGGCCGCACAGCGACCGCCCCGAAAAATTCTGCCCGGTAGCCCGAAGCCAAGAAAGTACCTCGGGGGTGAAGGGATCGCCTGGACAAGATCTTCCTCCGGGGGTTGCGTTAACCGATGGCAGGGTGCAATGCAGTGGCGAAACACCAGCGCCTGAGGCCACATTCGCGGCGACCGCCGCGGCGCAGCTCGCCTTCCTAGTCGTGGGTGGACCAGGAAGCTGGCTTCGCCGCGTCTGGGCCCCAGCTGGTTGGAAAGGACCATTTAGCTTCTGGTCAGGGACTTCTGGCACTACTGGTGCCGCACGGACTGCGGCTTAGCTTCCGTCCATAAGCAACGAGGCTTTCACCGATCGGGGTCTGCCTGTCTTCCCAACCGCCACCGCAAGAGTGGCAACAGGCCCCAGCGGCGGGGGAAGCACACCCCCGCGGTCCTTGGCAGCACCCGCCGCAACCACAAAGGGGCAACGGCTTGGCGGTGACCGCCCTATTGTGTGGGGTCTTCGGTTCTTCTTTAGGGCTGGTTCCCGCCCTCGGGATAGCGGCCTTCCCGTTCGCCGTCGTGGGCCTTGCGTGTGGCGTCATCGCGATGGTACGGGCGAGCAAAGGGGTCCGGACGGGCAAGGCCATGGCCATTGCCGGCACGCTCCTGTGCGTGCTGGCACTGATCCTGGCGACCTTTGGGATTGTTGTCATCGCCAACTCCTTCAAGGACCGAGGCGACTCACGGAAAGCCATAACGGGCCGGAGCACGGAAGATATTCTGCGGAACGATCTCGACGTCCAGTTCGGTCAATTTGTCACTGACGACAACCCGTACCAGCCCGGCAAGATGGTTGTGACGCTCCGCAACAAGGGCAATAAGAACGCATCCTTCAGCGTCGACGTTGAAGCCTTGAATGCCAACGGAAATCGCATCGCACACGACACCGCTTTCGTGGAGGCGCTTGCGCCGGGTCACGCCATCCGGAAGGACATGTTCGTTTTCGTTACCAGCGATTTGTACGACACGATGAAGACGGTGACCTTCAAGGTCGTCGAGGCGTCGAAGTACGCGCCGATGCCGCCACCGACCACGTAGGCAGTCGCAGATTGTGGCTCAATGCAATGCTTTTCGCGGCAGTCATTCGGCATATCGGGATTCCGTGTCACCCCGTCGGACAAGGCACCGCGTCGCTGACGCGGACAGCAAGTA
The DNA here is from genome assembly GCF_900566075.1 of Mycobacterium pseudokansasii. Taxonomy (NCBI): domain Bacteria; kingdom Bacillati; phylum Actinomycetota; class Actinomycetes; order Mycobacteriales; family Mycobacteriaceae; genus Mycobacterium; species Mycobacterium pseudokansasii. The sequence goes on from NZ_UPHU01000001.1 coordinate 4,585,757, forward strand.
CACCGACCTGGCTCACGATGACGACTACGGTCAACCGCGGAGCGAGACATGCGGGTTTGCCGCTCGTCAGCTGATCGACAAACGCACGAAACATGTTATTTTGCAACATTATTTCCGGCATGCAGTCGCGCGGGCCAACACGGCCCCACGAGCGACACACCGGGTTGGCCGGTCCACCGATCCCCCGGGCCGCGGCAAGATTGACCATGTCCACGTGACGCGCTGACCTTCGGCGCCTCACCAGTCCCACCAGCCACTGCAACCACCCCGAGGTCGTGCGCGCGTTGACTCACTAAAAGTGCCTTGCTCTCAGCGACAAATCGCGCTGCCGCACCTTCGCTTCGGAGATTGTCGCTGGTAGCCGGGCAAACCGACAACACTGTCTCCGCCAGTGACGCCTGTGGCATTTGCGATTCAGGCTTCACCTCAAAACCACCGATGGACGGCGCTGCGCGAATTGTTGATTGTTTGATCTTGATTCAGAGGGTCTGGGTGCGTCCATTCAGCCGGTCCGCCCCGCCTTTCCTGTTGGTTCCAGGTCGTGGGGTCGGGCGATGTCAGTCAGATGTGGATGTGTGACTGATTATGTTGTGCCACAGTGCAAGCCATACTGGTTCTCTGCGCCAGTGACTGCGCAGGCGCAGCGGTGGTCTGCGTTGCGGACCGGCCCGCCGGGCGGGGATGTCGACCAGGTGGCGGCGCCGTATTGCGCCGCGGGCCGTGCCGTGTCGGGCGCCGGCGAGAACTCCGGCAGCGCGCAACAGGTTGTGGGCAATGGCCGCACACAGCACCCAGGCGCAGTTGGCGCCGATGCGTCCGGACGGGATTCGTGCCAGGGGTCCATCGATGAGCTCGGCGAAGACGGTTTCGGCGACGGCGCGGCGGCGGTGGGCGATGTCGGCGTTGACGCGCGGTTCGGTTGAATCGGCGAAGAACGGGTGATATCGCAAGACCGGAAAGAACCCGCCGGCCTGGTTAGCATCTTTGACCCGGCGCACGATCATTCGGGCACTGACCGCATCATCGGCGAGCCCGGCGTCGCCGGGAGCAGCTGGCCAGCCGGCGCCAGATCTCGCTGGCGCGGCCACGCCTGACACCATCTGCAGCCCGATCGCGGTACGGTGCCCGTTGTGTGGTCGCTCCCCCGCCGTGCCGCGCCATTCATGGGCGTGTCTGCGACGGTATTGGTCGCCGCGACAGTGACGGGCTGTGGTTCGGGGGATTCCACGGTCGCGAAGACACCGCAGGCAACCACACCTCCCGTCGCTGCCTCCAGCACGTCGAGCCCGACGAACCCGCCGTCGGCGACGGCTGCCCCACCCACCAGTAGTGCGGCCCCGGCCGACCCGTGTGCGGTCAACCTCGCCTCGCCCGCAATCGTCCGGGTCGTGTCCGAGCTGCCTCGCGATCCCCGCAGTCAGCAGCCCTGGAATCCGGAACCGCTGGCCGGCAACTATAACGAGTGCGCGCAGCTGTCAGCGGTGATCATCAAGGCCAACACAAACGACACCAATCCCACCACTCGCGCGGTGATGTTCCACCTCGGCCAATTCATCAAGCAGGGGGTGCCCGACACCTTTGGGTTCACCGGTGTGGACGAGTCGCAGTCCACGGGAGACACGATCGCGTTGACGTACTCCGGCGGGATCACCGGCTTGAACAGCCTGGTGAAATTCCGCTGGAACGGCAGCGGCGTCGAAGTCCTCGGCAACACACCAGGCGGGTAACCGAATCAGTCCCGGAGCATAGTCGTCACATTTGCGGTCAAATCACCGGCTTTTCGCACCGAGCGGTGCCACTTGGCCCGCCCCCGCGAGGGCGTAGCCATGCTTCAGCGTGGTCAGCCGCCGACCCAACCGTTGGGCGGCTCCGGCGGGAAAGCCACATCCGCCGGAGCGCCCCCATCGCCAGGCGCGCCGACACTAGGGACACTAGGGACACTAGGGACACTAGGGACACTAGGGACACTAGGGACACTAGGGACACTAGGGACACTAGGACCAAAGCCAACAAGGCGGTACGCCTGTTCGTCATCGATGTCGGACCCCTGACCTACCGTTGCGGTTGTGTTCCTCAGCGACGGCACCCTGGTCTACAGCGCATCGGATCTCGCCTCCGCCGCGCGTTGTGAGTATGCGCTGCTCAGGGATTTCGACGCGAAGCTAGGCCGCGGCCCGGCTGCGCCGGTTGAGGACGAACTGCTCGCCAGAGCAGCCGTACTCGGGAACCGACACGAACGACGCCGGCTCGACCAACTGCGCGAGGAGTTCGGTGATGGCGTCGCCGTGATCGGTCGCCCGGCATACACGCTCGCCGGGCTGACGGCCGCCGCGGCGGCGACTCGACAGGCCATCGCCAATCATGCCCGGGTCGTGTATCAGGCTGCGCTGTTCGCCGGCCGCTTCGTGGGGTTCGCCGACTTCCTGATCCGAGACGGTGAACGCTATCGGATCGCCGACACCAAGTTGGCACGCTCGCCTCAGGTCACCGCACTGCTGCAGCTGGCGGCCTACGCTGACGCACTAGCCGGCTGCGGGGTGCCGGTAGCACCGGAGGCCGAGTTGGAGCTGGGCGACGGCGCCGTGGTGCGGTACCGGATTAGCGACCTGATCCCCGTTTACCGGTCCCAACGCGCCGTATTACAGCGGCTGCTCGACGATCATTACGCCTCGGGCGCCGCGGTGCGCTGGGACGATCCTGGCGTTCGCGCCTGTTTTCGTTGTCCGCTGTGCATAGAGCAACTGCGCGCAACCGACGACCTGCTGCTGGTGGCCGGGATGCGTGTCACCCAGCGGGAAAAGCTGCTGGACGCCGGCCTCACCACAATCGACGAGCTGGCCAAACACATCCAACCGGTGCCGGGCCTGGCCCCAAGCATCCTCGGCAAGCTGACTGCGCAGGCTAAACTACAACTGCGGCAACATAATACCGGTGAGCCACAGTACGAGGTCGTCGACCCGCAGCCGCTGGCGCTATTGCCAGAACCCGACGCCGGCGACCTGTTCTTCGACTTCGAAGGCGATCCGCTGTGGACCGCCGATGGCCAGGAGTGGGGGCTGGAATACCTGTTCGGTGTATTGGAAGCCGGACCGATGGGAGCCTTCCGGCCACTGTGGGCGCACGACCGGGCACAGGAACGTCAGGCCCTCAAGGATTTTCTAGCGCTGGTGGCCAAACGTCGCCGTCGCCATCCCAAGATGCATATCTACCATTACGCGCCGTACGAGAAGACGGCACTGCTGCGGCTTGCCGGGCGTTACGGCGTCGGCGAGGACGACATCGACGAGCTGTTACGCAACGGTGTTCTCGTCGACCTCTACCCGTTGGTGCGCAAGAGCCTTCGCGCCGGCGCGGAGTCGTTCAGCCTCAAGGCGCTGGAGCCGCTCTATATGGGCACCCGGTTGCGTGCCGGTGAGGTCACGACGGCAGCCGACTCGATCAGCTGCTACGCGCGTTACTGCGAATTTCGCGCCGCAGGCCGTACGGATGAGGCCGCGGCGGTGCTCAAGGAGATCGAAGACTACAACCACTACGACTGCCGCTCCACCCGCGAACTGCGCGATTGGTTACTGATGCGCGCTTGGGAAGCAGGGGTCACACCGATCGGGGTCCAGTCGGTTCCCGACAGCGGCCGGGTCGAAGATCGCGATGAGTTGGCCGCAGCATTGGCGACCTTCGTCGGTGACGACACAGCGCTCAACCGCACACCGGAACAGAACGTTGTCGCGTTGCTGTCGGCGGCCCGCGGCTACCACCGCCGCGAGGACAAGCCGTTCTGGTGGGCGCACTTCGACCGGCTGAACTATCCGGTCGACGAATGGTCTGAAAGCACAGACGTTTTCGTTGCCGACGAAAAGTCGGTGGTTGCCGCCTGGCATACCCCTGCGCGAGCGCGCAAACCGCAACGGCGGGTGCGGCTGACCGGCGAGCTGGCGCGTGGCGACCTCAAGACGAGCGTGTTCGCCCTCTACGACCCGCCGGCTCCGCCCGGCATGAGCGACGACCCCGACCGCCGGGCCGCGGGCCACGCCGAGGTTGTCGGGGTCGACGACCCCGGTCTGCCTACCGAGGTGGTCATCCTGGAGCGAACCGGCAGTGACGGCAAAACGTTTGAGCAACTGCCGTTCGCGCTGACTCCCGGGCCACCCGTACCGACAACGGTGCTGCGCAAGTCCATCGAGGCCACGGCGTCCGCGCTCGCCGTCGGGCTGCCACGACTGCCCCGTACCGCGCTGGTCGACGTGCTGCTGCGGCATCCGCCACGCACCCGGCTACCGCGCGGAACCGACATCGTCGCCGACATTACGGCGGCGGTGCTGGGACTGGACGCCTCATACGTCGCGGTACATGGACCGCCGGGGACAGGCAAGACGCACACCGCCGCACAGGTGATCAAGCGATTGGTCATCGAGCATTCCTGGCGCATTGGTGTCGTCGCGCAATCGCATGCCGCAGTGGAGAACCTGTTGGACTGTGTGATCGACGCCGATTTGGATCCCCGGTGCGTCGCAAAGAAGAAGTATGACCGCACTGCTGCGCGATGGCAGCAGATCGACGAGAAGCACTACCCGGCATTCATTGCTGACCATGCGGGATGCGTGATCGGCGGCACCGCCTGGGATTTCGCCAACGATCAACGCGTGCCCCGCGGCGGCCTGGATCTGCTGGTGATCGACGAGGCCGGCCAGTTCAGTCTGGCCAACACCATCGCGGTGGCGCCGGCGGCGACGAACATGTTGCTGCTCGGCGACCCCCAACAGCTTCCTCAGGTCAGTCAGGGCACTCATCCCGAACCGGTCGACGCCTCCGCGCTGGATTGGCTGGTCGACGGGCAGCGCACCCTGCCCGACGAGCGTGGCTATTTTCTGGACCGCTCATACCGAATGCATCCGGCAGTCTGTGCCGCCGTTTCGACGCTGTCCTACGAGGGCAGATTGCAGTCCCACGCCGAGTGCACCAGCGCCCGCCGCGTTGCCGGCTACCAGCCCGGCGTGCATATGCTTTCCGTTGCACACCAAGGTAATTCGACCGAAAGCCCGGAAGAGGCCGAGGTGATACTGGCTGAGATCCGGGCGCTGCTCGGACGGTCGTGGACCGACGAGCGCGGTACCCGGCCTTTGACGGCTTCCGACCTGCTGGTGCTGGCGCCGTACAACGCCCAAGTGGGGTTGCTGCGGCGGCGATTGAAGTCCGCGGGCCTGGACGGAATCCGAGTCGGCACCGTCGACAAGTTCCAGGGTGGGCAGGCTCCCGTCGTCTTCATCTCGATGACGGCCTCCTCGGCAGATGACGTTCCCCGCGGAATATCGTTCCTGCTCAACAGGAATCGACTCAATGTGGCCATCAGCCGGGCGCAGTACGCGGCGGTCGTCGTGCGCTCCGAGTTACTGACCCAATATCTGCCGACCACACCCGCGGGATTGATCGACTTGGGGGCCTTCTTGGCATTGACCTCGAGGCCACCCCCATAGCCACCCGAGGGGCCTGCCCTCAGCCGGCGTGGATCACCCCCCGAACTGCTTGAGGGAACTCGAGAATGCCCAGGCGGTTTGGGTCACACCGCTGCACGTGTTCGACGGTTGCGGAGTACCGGCCGGGCATTGCGAGTCGCGGTTGGCCGACCACATGGCAAGCCGGCCCAGACCCTTCTGCCGGGCAAAAGCCGTCAGCTTGTCGGCGTCGGCAACGGTGAACACCTCCCTGGGGTCATCGTTGACCCCGATCATCGGTGTCACCCCCACCATCGCCCAGAGCTGAGCGTCGGACTTCGACGGATACAGCGCAGCCAGCTGATCGTGGACGCGCTGGGCCGCCTGAATCGCGAGGTCGCCCATCTTGCCGTTGTAATCGAAGGCCGGGTCGTAATAATCCATCGCCATCACGTTCACCTGGCCGATGTCCACACCGTTGGCAATGGCGTTCTGCACCACCCGCAACCCGTCGACGGTCAGACCGGTGGGAAGCACCGGAAGGGTGAACGAGACGCGCACCGGGTTACCGGCGGCCTTACCGTCCGCCTGTAACTTGGCGATCGCCTGCGACCGGCGAGTCAGTGACGCGACGTCATTCTGGGCCGCGCCCTCGATGTCGAAGTCCAGATCGCGGATCCCATAGGCGTCGATCACCGACTTGTATTGCGCAACAAGTGCATCGACGCTGGTACAGGTCAGCGCCAGCTCCTGATTGGCGACTCCGCCGAAAGAGACGATCGCGTCGGCGCCGCCAGCGGTCAGGGCTCCGATCGCCGAGGTGACCCACTGGTCCTTGAGCCCGTAGTAGGTGCCCCATGATGCCGTGCACGGTGCGCCGCTGACGATGAAGCCCAGCGTCACGTGCCTGAGTCCCCCCGCGCGAGTGGCCGACGCATAGTCGAACTGTGGGTAGAGCGTCATATCGACGTAGGGGGCGAATCGCGCCGGGGTCGACCCGCTGGGGGTGACGGGCGGCGTGGTGGTGGTCGGGGCCGTGGTGGTCGGCGTCGTCGTGATCGTCGTCGGGGCTGGCGTGACGCCACTGCCCGTGCAGGCCTGGCCGTTGAGCGTGCAGTTCGTCGGCGCGGTGAAGCTACCCGCGTATGCGCCCTGCATGCCGAGGCTTGCCGTGCCCCCGTTGGCGGCCACCGTGCGCGTCCAATCCTCCGGCGTGAGCACGTAGTGGGTCCCCTGCGCGGCGAGCTTGGCATTCCAGGCGCTGGTCACGGTCTGGCCGGCCGGCATGTCGAACTCGAGCTTCCAGTCGTTCAGCGGCGTCGGGCCGGGGTTGGTGATCGTGAAGTTGCCGTTGAAGCCGTTGCCCCAGTCGCTGGTCTTGGCGAAGGCGGCGGTGTAGGCGGCGGCAGCCCCGGTCGGCGCGGTAGTGGTGGCCGCACTGGATGACGTGGTGGCCGCGCTGGTGGAGGTTGTGGACGTGGTGGTCGGGGTAGTGGTGGTTGTCGACGGTAGCGCGGACGTGGTGGTGGTCGCCCCGGCACCACTGCACGGCTGTCCGTTGACCAGGCAGTTCGCCGGCGGTGAATACGTTCCGGTCTGGGCGGCCTGGAACCCGACGGTGACCGAGCTGCCGGGGGCGATCGTTCGCGTCCAGTCTTCGGGGGTCAGCGTGTAGTGCGTGCCGGACTGGGCGAGTTTGGTGCTCCACGCATTAGTGATGGATTCGCCTGCGGGCAGGTCGAACTCGACCTTCCAGTCGGACAGCGCAGTCGCATCCGAGTTGGAGATCGTGTAGTTGGCGACAAAGCCGGTACTCCATTGCGATGTCACCGCCAGCTTCGCCGTCACGCCGGCAGCTCGGGCCACCGGAGTGACGACGACAACGCAGACGGCCACGAGAAGCATCGCGAGAACGGCGACAAGCGACGGTTGCCAGAGTTTTCGTAATTCGAATCGAATTGAATTTGGCATCGGCCTAACGTATGACCCCCGCCGATGATATTTCTCTCACAGCTGCCGGATCTTTCTCGAACCGATATCGGCGGGTAATCTTCTAATTCTCGAAATCATGCCTTTGCGAGATGCTTAGCATTGCTTTTCAAGCTGCTCGATATTGGCCGAATCGATGCCGGGATGAAATGTTCGCACGTTGCGCCTTGGTACAGCGTAGAGGCAGTTTTTCACAGAATTAAATTCTATTATGGGTCGCCGCTACGGCCGCTCCGGCGGGCGACGCGGTCCCACTTCCAGGAGAAACAAAGGTCGCTCCACCCGATTGCATACCGCTGGCCGAGCCGCTGATGGCATATTGCTGTACAGCGTCACTGCGCCGAACCGAAACAACGCGGCCGGCCGATCCCACCGCAGAAAGCGCTAGCCGGCGGGGCCGTGTGGATCATCGAGGTCATGCGCGCGGTACGTCGGCTGGCCCGACCCCAGCAGCGACGGCGTCGATGTCTGCGGTGACGAGTCAAGGTGCGACCCGTTGCGGACGACGTCGCCTGGGACGTCAGCCGGTCCGCCGCCCGATTGCCCATAGATCCACGGGATTTCGCCGTCCGGCTGGTGCCGCCGATCGGGTTCGCGACACAGGATGTACTCGACGTAATCGTCGTCGTCGAAGTCCTCGTCCTCGTCCTGTAAGTCGCCCCGGTCGTGGTCCTCCTGCACGAGCAGCCGACGGGAAGCCGCCGAAGCGGTGCTGCCGACCAGGAACAGCGCGGCCACGATCCCGAACAAGGCGACGAACGCGGGCAGCAGCATCGATTGCGACATCGCTGCCGAGAAGGGTGCGCGGACAAACTCGGGCAGCTGCAGGCCACCACCTTCGCCGCCGAATCCGGGGGCCCCGTCCGGCAAGGTCGGCATCTCGGCGCTGATCCGCCAGGTCATCAACGCCGCCATGCTGGCGCTGCCCAGCACCGCCCCGAGCTGCCGGGTGGCGTTGTAGACGCCCGAGCTCGCCCCGGCTTGGTCGGGGCGCAGATTGCGGGTGGCGGTGGCGGCCAGCGGCGACCAGACGAACGCCATCCCGACGCCGATCACGCAAAACGGCAACACTAGCCGCCAGATCGGCGTACCGGGGTCCATCTCGATGGACAGCCACGTCATCGCGATCGCCAGCGCCGAAAAGCCGAATCCGAGCACCGGCAGCGGGTGGTAGGTGTCGACGATACGGCCGACAAAGGGGGCGAGCACGCCGCTGGTGATCGCCACCGGCGCGATCAGCAAAGCCGCGCGAACGGGCGACAGCCCGCACACCGACTGCGCATAAAAGATCAGCGGCACCATCATCGCCGTCGTTGCGAAAGCCGTGATGGCTACGCCGACGGTGCACAGGGTGAAGTCGCGGTCCCTGAAGATCACCAGCGGGATCAGCGGCGCGCACCGGCGGAGCGATTGCCAGTAGACGAACGCCGACATCAATCCCACCCCGGCGACGAGCACCGCCCAGATCCACGGCTCCCACCCCGCGGATTGACCCTGCTGCAGCCCGAAAACAAGCAAGAACATGCCGATTCCGGACAACGCCACACCGATCAGGTCGAACCGTTGCGCGCGGACGGGCAGAACCGGCACCAGCCAGGCCGCCAGCGCCAGCCCGAGCACGCCGATCGGGATGTTGACGAAGAAGATCCACTCCCAACCCAGCCCACCGACCAGCGCCCCCCCGGCCAGCGGCCCGACCAGGCTGGCGACCCCGGCAGTCGCTCCCCACATGCTCATCGCGACACCGCGACGGGCAGCGGGAAAGGTCCGGGTGATGATCGACAACGTCTGTGGGGTAAGCAACCCGGCGCCCACACCCTGCACCACTCGAGCAGTGATCAGCGCGCCGGCACTGCCGGCCAGCCCGCACCACAGCGATGCGGCGGTGAACACCGTCAGCCCGGCCAGGTAAAGGTTCTTGGGCCCGAACCGGTCACCCAGCCGGCCGGCCACCAGCAACACCACCGCGTACCCCAGCAGGTAGGCGCTGGTCACCCAGACCACGGTGGCGTAGCCGACATGCAACACCGCCATGATGGTCGGGTTGGCGATCGCGACGATGGTCGAATCGAGCATGATCATGAAAAACCCGATGATCATCGCCCATAACGCGTGCCACGGGTTTGCGGAGCTTGCCCGGTAGTTGCCTGCGGAGCTCCGGCTCGTCGCCGTGGTCATGTACGCACCTCGTTTCGGCTACCGAATCCACGTGCATTATTGCGGAGCCCCCACCGACCGCCATCAGCCGATGCCCGCTGGTATCGCTCCGCGCGGTCCGCAATCCGCGCGACAGGCGCTCCCCTCCGGCGTTTCACTCCGATGTGATGGCGCGCTTTGAACGAAGCAAGGTGCGGTGCGCGTGACCACCGCGTTACCTCGACTCTCAATCGACTGGCCGACAGCCCACCAGCGCCGCCGGACGCGACGAACCGGGCCAAGGGACCCGCCGAACCCGCCGAGCGAGGCCAGAACCACGACCGCTGTAAAAATCGACACAACCACGCCCACCATATCCATAGACATTAGTTATTGAGTGATAGATTTTTGTGTTTGATATCTCCGGCTTGCTGCGAGAGAGTCTTTCCGGCAAGAGCCAGGCTCAATTCAGCTGTCGCACTTGACTTGTGAGATTTCAGGAAATCGGCTAGCGGTTAGCAGCATCATTCTCGTAGATCATTTATTTCCAGCGGCAGCATCCTAGAATCCCCCGAATGCGTTTGTTTCATGCTTATGGAGTCGAAACTGAATTATCGTCACCCGAACCAAAGGTCCGCGATGATTCCAATAAGGCCAATTCTATCTTCTTGAACTTCTTGAACGTGACATACCGCCAGTAGAAGGGTGCAACATGTTCTTCCACTTCTCGTGGTTGCCGCCGGAGATTAATTCGGCTCGGATGTATTCGGGCGCCGGGTCGGGATCATTGCATGCGGCAGCCGCTGCCTGGCAGCGGTTGGCCCAGGATCTGCAGGCGACGGCGTCGTCGTTTCAGTCGGTGATATCCGGGCTGGTCCATGGGCAGTGGGGCGGACCAGCTTCGTTGTCCATGGCGGCGGCTGCAGCTCCGCTGACGGGATGGTTGACCCCGGCCGCCGCGCACGCGCAGTTGTCTTCAGGTCAGACTCGGGGGGCAGCGGCCGCCTACGAATCGGCGTTTGCGGCAACTGTTCATCCAGCGGCGGTGGCAGCGAATCGAATATTGCTCGCAACGCTGGTAAACACGAATTTCTTAGGCCAAATGCGCCGGCGATCGCCACGACCGAAAATGTGTATGCTGAAATGTGGGCCCAAGATGTCGCCGCCATGGTCAGCTACCACGCCAAGGTAGTGACCCTGGCATCTACATTGTCTCACTTGAGCGCACCGCCGGCTGAACTGGTAGGCGCTACAGCGGCTCAACCCTGGTTCCCGCCCGTCACCCCACCCATCATCGATCCGCTGGGCCCGCTATTCAACACGGTTTCGGACGTGTTTTCAGACCTGCCGGCATCGTCATTGTTGTCGATGGCCGAATTAGGAATGTATCCGGCCAGCTTCATGATGTCGCCATTGATGATGGCGATGTCAAATGCACGCGGAGCCACCGCAGGATTGGGCGCAGCCGGATTGGGAAATGCAGCCACCGCTGCGGCATCCTCGGCTGCGCCGGTTGTTGGCGGCATCGCCGCTAGGGCCATGACAGGACTTGGCGGCGCCGCGATACCGGGCGCAGCGATGTCGGCGACCTTGGGTCAGGCCCACGGCGTGGGCGCGGTATCGGTACCACCGACCTGGCCAGGGTCGGTGCCCAGCGGACTTTCCAGTTCGGCAGTGCAAGGACTTGGATCCACGCCAACCCCTGCCCCCATGACCCAACCAACCCCACCGGCCGATGGTGTTCCGATGATGCCCATGGCGCCTCGGGCCGCGGGATCGGCTGCAGCGACGCCCAGCGAGGTAACCACCCGCGGCGGCGTCGGCGTCGCCGCGGCGGCGTTGGCCATCCCGCACAGCGTGATTCCGCGAGCTGGCATCGGATAATCCGAAAGCGGTGGGCATCCGTTGCCCGACAACGACATTGGCAAACCCCAGGAGGATGAGCTGTGTCATTTGTGACCATCATGCCGCAGGCATTGGAATGCGCCGCAACGGATGTGGCCGGTATCGGATCCGCATTTAGCGAGGCTAGCGCCGCCGCGGCCACCCCGACCACCGCGATCCTGCCCGCCGGCGCCGACGAGCTTTCGACGGCGATGGCCGCCGTACTCACCAGGCAGGGCCAGGTCTGGCAGACATTCAGCCACGACTATGAATGGCTTCACCAGCAGTTTGTCGACCTGCTCAACGGTAGCTCATTGAAGTATTTGGCCACCGAGATCGACAACGCCGCCCAGAATGCGCTCAAGACCGCCAACGCCGACAGCGAATGGCTCGTCGGGCGCGAGATCATCGGCAACGGCGCCAACGGGCTCAATGGCACCGGACAAAACGGCGGCGCCGGCGGATGGCTGTGGGGCAACGGCGGCAACGGCGGATCCGGGGCAGCAGGCCAAAACGGCGGCAACGGCGGAGCAGCCGGACTCTTCGGCCACGGCGGCAACGGCGGCAACGGCGGAGCCGGCGCCCACGGCGGCAACGGCGGCCAGGGCGGACTGCTGGTCGGCAACGGCGGCGCAGGGGGAATCGGCGGCACCGCGGCTGCGACGGGAGGCAGCGGCGGCAACGGCGGCAACGGCGGAGCAGCCGGACTCATCGGAAACGGCGGCGCCGGCGGCGACGGCGGCAACGGTACCGGCGACGGTATGCCCGGCGGCTCAGGTGGAAACGGGGGCAACGGTGGGTGGCTTTGTGGCAACGGCGGCAACGGCGGAAACGGCAGTGCGGGCGGCGGTCACGGCAGCCTGGGCGGCAATGGCGGCAGCGGCGGCGACGCTTACCTATTCGGTAATGGCGGAGCTGGCGGCAACGGTGCGGATGGCGGCACCGGAGGCGCAGGCGGCGAGGGCGGCATGCTGTTTGGGAGGCCGGGCAAGCACGGTGCATCGCCGGCGGACAGCACACCGAAACCTGCCTAATCACCTCCTCCAGCACCCGACCCCGCCTTCACCTGTTCCTGAGTCCTCAAGCCAGCAGGCACGGGCATGCCAGCCCCAGGCTTACCCGAGCTGGGTGACGGATTGCGTTAACGCAAAATTGTGGTGTGAACGCGGCTGACAAGCCAGCGACAAGCCAGCGACAAGCCAGCGACAAGCCAGCGACAAGCCACTGTGTATCACCGGGGCTGTCACTGGCGGCCGCGCAACCGGTGCTGTGTCGGGCGTTGGTGCTGTTGACCGGCTACGAGCGGGGCACTGGCCGGCGGGTTGTCAAAGGCGTTTGAGCCCCGCTCGGTGGGACCGCCCGATGCCGGCCAGGACCCATTGAACCCGCTTAACCGGCCCCTGCCGCGTCGTCCGCAACCCAAAAATCAGAATCGCGAACCACAATCCGAACCGATCAGGCCACCACGTCAAACCCGCGAAGCATCCGGGTTAGCCTGAAGGTACGCCGTTCTCAGGAGAGGCAACATGAGCGCTCGACGAAATAAGAGGTCTGACCCTGACGAGCAACCGGCCGGCACCGGCCGGCCCAAAGCGTCCTCGCGGGCTTTGGCACAGGTCATCGAACGCAGCTCGCATATCCAGGCCCCGGCGGCGACGGCCTACGTAGCCCGGCTGCGTCGAGCACACCCGGCTGCCAGCCCGGCCGAGATCGTCGCCAAGATCGAGAAGCGCTTCGTCGCCGCCGTGACGGCCAGCGGGGCCGCCATAGGTATGGTCGCCACCTTGCCCGGAATCGGCACCCTCGCCGCGTTGCTGGCGGCCGCGGGCGAGACCGCGGTGTTTCTGGAGGCCACCGCGCTACTGGTGCTGGCACTGGCGTCGGTCTACGGTATTCCGCTCGACCACCGGGAACGGCGTCGTGCCCTGGTGCTGGCGGTGCTGGTCGGCGACAGCAGCAAGAACGCGGTGGCCGAACTGATGGGTTCGGGACGAACCAGCGGCGGCTGGGTCTCGGAAAGCGTTGCGTCGCTGCCGCTTCCGGCGGTGTCGAAGTTCAACACCCGGATGTTCAAGTATTTCGCCAAGAGGTTCGCGCTGAAGCGGGGGGCGCTGATGTTCGGCAAGCTGTTGCCGGTCGGCATCGGCGCCGTTATCGGCGCCATCGGCAACCGACTGGTGGGCAAGAAGCTGGTGCGCAATGCGCGGTCGGCGTTCGGCGCGCCGCCGGCTCGCTGGCCGGTCACCCTGTACGTACTGCCGACCGTTCGGGACGCCAGCTAGCGGGCGGCTGGCCGGTGTCTCTGGCGAATCGCCAGCAAAGCGTTAGCCTTTATGAGGCGGCAGCGTTCCCGACCGCCAAGGGTGTGCAGTGCCCCATCAGCCGGGGCGGACAAGGATCGCAGGCGTCGCGCCACGGCGCTTGCAGGATGTCAAAAGCAGAGAATCGAGGCGAGCAGCGGCCGTGGCCAACATAAGTTCACCGTTCGGGCAAAACGAATGGCTGGTCGAGGAGATGTACCGCAAGTTCCGCGACGACCCCTCCTCGGTCGATCCGAGCTGGCACGAGTTCCTGGTTGACTACAACCCCGAGCCGGCGCAGAGCGCCCCGGCGCCCGCCGACAATCAGCCCGCGACGATCGCCCCGCCGGCCGAGCCCGTGCGGCCCGCGGCAAAACCCGCCGCAGAGCCGGCCGGCACCGGAGCCGCCGGCAACGGCTTACCCACCGCGGCGCCCGGCGCTGCTCCAACCAAGGCCGCTGCCCCGCCGCCGGCCGAGGGCGACGAACTGCAGGTGCTGCGCGGGGCCGCCGCGGCCGTCGTCAAGAACATGTCGGCCTCGCTGGACGTGCCGACCGCGACCAGTGTCCGCGCCGTCCCGGCCAAGCTGTTGATCGACAACCGGATCGTCATCAACAACCAGCTCAAGCGAAATCGCGGCGGCAAGATCTCGTTCACCCACCTGCTGGGCTATGCGCTGGTGCAAGCGGTCAAGCAGTTCCCCAACATGAACCGCCATTACGCCGAGGTCGACGGCAAGCCGAACGTCGTCACCCCGGCGCATACCAATCTGGGCCTGGCGATCGACCTGCAGGGCAAAGACGGCAAGCGCTCGCTGGTGGTGGCCGGCATCAAGCGGTGCGAGACCATGCGATTCGCCCAGTTCGTCACCGCGTATGAAGACATCGTGCGCCGCGCCCGGGACGGCAAGCTGACCGCCGACGACTTTGCCGGCGTGACGATTTCGCTGACCAACCCCGGCACCATCGGCACCGTGCACTCGGTGCCGCGGCTGATGGCCGGGCAAGGCGCCATCATCGGCGTCGGCGCCATGGAATACCCGGCCGAATTTCAGGGGGCCAGCCAGGAGCGCATCGCGGAACTGGGCATCGGTAAACTGATCACGCTGACGTCGACCTACGACCACCGCATCATCCAGGGCGCGGAATCCGGGGACTTCCTGCGCACCATCCACCGGATGCTGCTCGCCGACGACTTCTGGGACGAGATCTTCCGGGAACTGGGCATCCCCTACCTGCCGGTGCGCTGGCGCCCCGACAACCCGGACTCGATCGTCGACAAGAACCCCCGGGTCATCGAACTCATTGCCGCCTACCGCAACCGCGGCCACCTGATGGCCGACATCGACCCGCTGCGGCTGGACAAGACCCGGTTCCGCAGCCACCCCGACCTCGACGTGTGCTCCCATGGGCTCACGCTGTGGGACCTCGACCGGTTGTTCAAGGTCGACGGCTGCTTCGGCGGATCGCCCTACATGAAGCTGCGCGACGTGCTCTCGATACTGCGCGACGCCTACTGCCGCCACGTCGGCGTGGAGTACACCCACATCCTCGAACCCGAACAACAGCAGTGGCTGCAGCAGCGGGTCGAGGCCAAACACGTCAAACCGACTGTGGCCCAACAGAAATACATCCTGAGCAAGCTTAACGCCGCCGAGGCGTTCGAAACGTTCCTGCAGACCAAGTACGTCGGGCAGAAACGGTTCTCGCTGGAGGGCGCCGAAAGCGTGATCCCGATGATGGACGCGGCGATCGACCAGTGCGCCGAGCACGGCCTCGACGAGGTGGTCATCGGAATGCCGCACCGCGGCCGGCTCAACGTGCTGGCCAACATCGTCGGCAAGCCGTACTCGCAGATCTTCACCGAGTTCGAGGGCAACCTGAACCCGTCGCAGGCACACGGCTCCGGCGACGTCAAGTACCACCTCGGCGCCACCGGGGTGTACCTGCAGATGTTCGGCGACAACGACATTCAGGTGTCGCTGACCGCCAACCCGTCGCACCTGGAGGCCGTCGACCCGGTGCTGGAGGGCCTGGTGCGGGCCAAGCAGGATCTGCTGGACTCCGACGGCGATCAGCGCTTCTCGGTGGTGCCGATGATGCTGCACGGTGACGCCGCCTTCGCCGGCCAGGGTGTGGTGGCCGAGACGTTGAACCTGACCAATCTGCCCGGCTACCGGGTCGGCGGGACCATCCACATCATCGTCAACAACCAGATCGGTTTCACCACCGCGCCGGAGTATTCGCGGTCCAGCGAGTACTGCACCGACGTCGCCAAGATGATCGGCGCGCCGATCTTCCACGTCAACGGCGACGACCCGGAGGCGTGCGAGTGGGTCGCGCGGCTGGCCGTGGACTTCCGGCAACAATTCCACAAGGACGTCGTCATCGACATGCTGTGCTACCGGCGCCGCGGGCACAACGAGGGCGACGACCCGTCGATGACCAACCCCTACATGTACGACGTCGTCGACACCAAGCGCGGGGCCCGCAAGAGCTACACCGAAGCCCTGATCGGCCGCGGCGACATCTCGCTCAAGGAAGCCGAGGACGCGCTGCGCGACTACCAGGGCCAGCTGGAGCGGGTCTTCAACGAGGTCCGCGAGCTGGAGAAACACGCCGTGCAGCCGAGCATGTCGGTGGAGTCCGAGCAGCAGGTTCCACGCGGCCTGGCCACCGCGGTGGACAAGGCGCTGCTGGCCCGCATCGGCGATGCGTTCCTGGCCTTCCCCGACGGGTTCACCCCGCATCCGCGCGTCCAACCGGTGCTGGAAAAGCGCCGGGAAATGGCCTACGAAGGCAAGATCGACTGGGCGTTCGCCGAACTGCTGGCGTTGGGGTCGCTGGTGGCCGAGGGCAAGCTGGTGCGGCTGTCCGGGCAGGACACCCGCCGCGGCACGTTCTCCCAACGGCATTCGGTGATCATCGACCGCAATACCGGTAAGGAGTTCTGGCCGCTGCAGCTGCTGGCCACCAACAAGGACGGCACCCCCACCGGCGGCAAGTTCCTGGTCTACGACTCGCCGTTGTCGGAATACGCCGCCGTCGGCTTCGAATACGGCTACACCGTGGGCAACCCGGATGCCTTGGTGCTGTGGGAGGCGCAGTTCGGCGACTTCGTCAACGGCGCACAGTCGATCATCGACGAATTCATCAGCTCCGGCGAGGCCAAGTGGGGCCAATTGTCCAATGTGGTCCTGCTGCTGCCGCACGGACACGAGGGACAGGGGCCCGACCACACCTCCGGTCGCATCGAGCGCTTCCTGCAGCTGTGGGCGGAAGGGTCGATGACGATCGCGGTGCCGTCGACCCCGTCCAACTACTTCCACCTGTTGCGCCGGCACGCTCTGGACGGGATCATGCGCCCGCTGATCGTGTTCACGCCGAAGTCCATGCTGCGCAACAAGGCAGCAGTCAGCGACATCAAGGACTTCACCGAGATCAAGTTCCGTTCGGTATTGGAGGAACCCACCTACGAAGACGGCATCGGCGATCGCAGCAAGGTCCGCAGGATCCTGCTGACCAGCGGCAAGATCTATTACGAGCTGGCCGCACGCAAGGGCAAGGACAACCGCGACGACATCGCGATTGTGCGCATCGAGCAGCTGGCCCCGCTACCAAAACGCCGTCTCAACGAGACGCTGGACCGCTACGCCAATGCCACCGAATTCTCCTGGGTGCAGGAGGA
Organism: Mycobacterium pseudokansasii; assembly: GCF_900566075.1. NCBI lineage: Bacteria > Bacillati > Actinomycetota > Actinomycetes > Mycobacteriales > Mycobacteriaceae > Mycobacterium > Mycobacterium pseudokansasii. The sequence goes on from NZ_UPHU01000001.1 coordinate 4,603,182, forward strand.
GCCGGCCAATCAGGGCGCGTGGCCGCGGTTCGGCCTGGAGCTGCCGGAGTTGTTGCCCGACAAGCTGACCGGACTCAAGCGGATTTCGCGCCGGGCGATGTCGGCGCCGTCGTCGGGCTCGTCGAAGGTACATGCCGTCGAGCAGCAGGAGATCCTCGACACGGCGTTCGCCTGACCGCCTGACGACGATGCGTGACGATGCGCGCCGCGCAGCGGCGTGAGGAGGAGTCAGGCATTTGAATTGCGCCGCATAGCCCGCGAGCGTGCGTGTCTGTAGACGCACACGCCGAGCGGCATTCTGCGCACGCTCGTGGGGTGCGCAACGCGAAACGGGCCTAGCCCGACCCGCCGGCATCGCCTGTAGCGCCGTTGTTGCCCATAGCACCTGCGGTTGAACCAGAGCCGCCCGCGCCGCCGGCCCCGCCACCGCCGCCGCTACCACCGCCCCCGGGGCCACCCTGGATGATGATGGAGGCCGATCCGGCGGTCGCGATACCAGCCGCTTTGCCGTTGCCGCCGGTGCCGCCGTCTCCGCCCACGCCGCCGGTGCCGCCCACGCCGGTGCTGCCGCTGAGTCCCGCCTGGCCGAACAGTCCTCCCTGCCCCACCGCGCCCGCGGCACCGCCGGCGCCCCCGTTGCCGCCCGTACCGCCGACACCGCCGCTGCCCCCGGCACCGCCATTGCCGCTGATCGATAGTTCTCCATCGAACTTGTAGATCGCATATGAATCTCCGCCGACACCGCCGAGGCCGCCGTCGCCTCCCAGGCCGCCGGAGCCGCCCACACCACCCCTGCCGCCGGTACCGGCGGCTCCGCCGTCGCCGAACAGCATCCCGCCACGACCGCCGCTGCCCCCAACACCTCCGTTGCCGCCGGTACCGCCGGTGCCACCCACGCCCCCCACGCCACCGGCACCTCCGCCGCCGCCGACCGCGGTGACGGCGATAGTGTCGGCGCGAGCTTCGGCGGCACCGCCGGCACCGCCCACGCCACCGTTCGCGGCGATGCCACCGCCACCGCCCGCGCCACCGGCGCCGCCCTGTCCACCGGCCCCTCCGCTACCGAACAGCAACCCGGCGTTTCCCCCGACCCCGCCGGTGCCGCCGGTGCCTCCCGCCCCCGCTACGCCGGCGTCGGTGCCGACACCTCCGACGCCACCGATGCCCCCGGCGCCGCCGGCCGAGTCGTGTTCAAAAGATGAGCCGCCGAAGTTGTTGGCTGCCCCCGCCCCACCGGTGCCGCCGATCTGGCCCAGCGTCCCGTTGACGCCGTTCCCACCGGGGCCGCCGACGTTCGGGGAGGTCAGCGCGGCGCTGCCCGTCGCGGCGGTGCCGTTGTCGGGAGTCACGGCGCTGACACCGGTGAGACCCGCGCCGCCCAGCCCGCCGGCGCCACCGTTACCGAAGAGCACGGCGCTGCCGCCAGCGCCACCGGCGCCGGCGGTGCCGGAATTGACGCCCACGAGCGCCGCCCCGCCCGCCCCGCCGGCCCCGCCGTTGCCGTAGAGCACCCCGCCGCTGCCACCGTGACCGCCGTTGGCGCCGGCACCACCGCCCCCGCCGGCGCCGCCACTGCCGAAGAATCCGGCATCCCCGCCATTGCCGCCGGCGACGCCGTTGGCCGTCTGGCTGAACCCCGCACCGCCGTTGCCCAACAGCAAGCCGCCGGCTCCCCCGTCGGGATTCGCCGCGGTCCCGTTGGCGCCGTCGCCGATCAGCGGGCGCCCGAGTAGCGCCTGGGTGGGTGCGTTGATCGCCGCCAGCACGTTTTCTTCGACGGCCTGCAACGGATTGGCATTGGCCGCCTCGGCACCGGCGTAGGCGGCCGCACCACCCAACATAGCCTGCGCAAACCGCTGCTGAAATACCGCCGCCTGCGCGCTGAGCTCCTGATAGGCCCGGCCGTGGGCGCCGAACAATCCCGCGATCGCCGTCGAGACCTCGTCGGCGGCCGCCGGTAGCACCGTCGTGGTCAACGCCGCCGCCGCAGAGTTGGCCGCGCCGATCACTGAACCGATATCGTGCACACCCGCCGCCGCTACGGCCAGCGCATCCGGCACCGCGATCACGAAGGACATCGCGCCTCCTCTTGCCGAACCCGAATTGCCACTCAGTGACCGAAGCGTATCCGCGCGGAGCCCATGAATCAGCGGCTTCGTTGCAATACTCGGTCAGCTGGGTAAACCTCGGGAAAAACGCTCACGATGATGTGCAGGAGCGACGGAAAACGGGGGTCGGAATCGGGCACGCGTGAACCCCACCCGCCGATACCTCGGACCACCGGTACCGGCTAACCTCGACGCTGAGCTTCGGACAAGGGAGGGCGCTCATGGAGGGGTTCGCGGGGAAGATCGCCGTGGTGACCGGCGCGGGATCGGGCATCGGGCGGGCGTTGGCCCTCGAGCTGGGCCGCTCCGGCGCCAGCCTGGCGATCAGCGACGTCGACACCGACGGACTTGCGCAGACCGAGGAAATGCTCAAGGCGATCGGCGCGCCGGTCAAGGCGGACCGGCTCGACGTTACCGAACGCGAGGCCGTCCTGGCCTACGCCGACGCCGTCAACGAGCACTTCGGCAAGGTGAACCAGATCTACAACAACGCCGGCATCGGCCACACCGGCGACATCGAGGTCTGCGAGTTCAAGGACATCGACCGGGTGATGGACGTCGATTTCGGAGGTGTCCTCAACGGCACCAAGGCATTCCTGCCGTACCTGATCGCCTCCGGCGACGGCCACGTCATCAACATCTCCAGCGTGTTCGGATTGTTCTCCTGCGCCGGGCAGGCGGCCTACAACGCGGCGAAATTCGCCGTCCGCGGCTTCACCGAGGCGCTGCGTCAGGAGATGATCCTGGCCGGCCATCCGGTCGGGGTGACCACCGTCCACCCGGGCGGCATCAAGACCGCGATCGCCCGTAACGCCACCGCCGCCGAGGGGCTCGATGCGGCCGAACTGGCCACGTTGTTCGACAAGCGGGCGGCGCGTACCAGCCCGGAGCGGGCCGCCAAGGTCATTCTCGACGCGGTACGCAAGAACAAAGCGCGGGTGCTCGTCGGGCCGGACGCCAAGGTGTTGGACGTGGTGGTGCGCCTGACCGGTTCGGGATATCAGCGGCTGTTCATGCCGCTATTCGGCAAGCTGATCCCGGCGCCGCACCGCTGACCCTCGGGCGTCGGCATCGAGTCTGTAGCGTCGGCATCGAGCCTGCGCTCACCGCGCATTTTGGTCGCTCAGGCCGCCTCTGGCCGCAGGATCGGTGCTCAGGCCGCAGGCTCGATGCCCGCGATGTTCAACGGCCCAGCGGGTGCTCGCCCAGCCACGCGGCAGCCACCGCCTGCGGGTCGGCTCCGCCGGCCACCTGGCGGCGCATCTCGACCAGGGCGGCGGTGTCCAGCACGCCGGACACCTCGTTGATGGCCAGCCGTTGCCGATCAGTCAGCGTGTTGCGGCGATACAGCGGCACCACGTTCTCGGCCCGGATCAGCGCGTCCTTACCGTCGTTCAGCACCACGAGATCGGTGGGATTCGCGGGGTTGGCGGTGGTGGTCCAGGCCGCGGTCAGCTGTCCTGCCCGCAGCGCCGCCAACATCGTTGCGTCATCCGGGAATTCACGCGGCGCCGGTAGCCGGCACGATCCCACCGCTGCCGGCGGGTGCGCGCCGGTGACCATCCCGATGACCAGCCCGTCACAGTGGCGTGGCAACAGGTCCAGTTCGCTACCGCCCCAGGCCGTCGAGGTCGCCGGCGTCACCACCAGCGCGGGCTTGTCTTCGGCCGCGGTGGTGTAGTCGCCGGCGGCCACACCCTCGGGCAGCGCGGCGATCATCGCTTGGTAGACGGGCTTGTCGGAAAGGGCCGACGCGCCGGGCTGCAAGCTCTGCAACACCTGGCCGGTGAATACCGGCACGACGGCGAAGGCCCCGGAGTCCAGTTTCGCCATCGGATCGGCGGCGGTTTCGCCTCGCGCGGCAAAACCGTACGACCGCAACGCGGCCACATAGATGTCGGCCAGCAGCATCGATTCGCTGTCAGGCTGCGATCCGACCACCAACTCCGCCGGGCGATTGCCGGCGCCGGGCGCGCAGCCGGCCATAGCGAACACGACCGCGAGTAGCAGCGGGGCCAGCCTGCCGATCCTCACCCCGCGGTGTCTGAGGGCTCGACCGCGAGAGCCACCGCCTTGGCCACCGCATCCCCGACGCGCAGGTCCAGTGGGCTGGGAACGATCCGGTCGAGGGCAAGGTCGTCGCTGACGACGGAGTAGATCGCCTCGGCCGCGGCCACCATCATCTTTTCGGTGATTTGGCACGCACCGGCGTCCAGCGCGCCGCGAAACACCCCGGGGAAGGCGAGCACATTGTTGATCTGGTTGGGAAAATCGCTGCGGCCCGTGGCCACCACCGCCGCATACTTGGCCGCAACCTCGGGATGGATTTCGGGGTCCGGGTTGGACAGCGCGAACACGATCCCGTCGGCCGCCATGGTGGCAATCAACTCCTCGGGGACCACGCCCGCCGACACCCCGAGGAAGACGTCGGCCCCGTCGAGCGCCTCGACCAGGCCGCCGGTGAGACCGTCGGGATTGGTGCGGTGCGCCAGATCGACCTTGACGCCGTTCATGTCGTCGCGCCCGGTGTGCAGGATGCCGCGCGAGTCGAGCACCGTGATGTCCGAAACACCCATGGCCAGAAGAAGGTTCGTGCACGCGACACCCGCGGCCCCGGCACCCGACACCACCACCCGCAGCGAGGACATGTCGCGGCCGAGCAACTTGGTGGCGCCCATCAGCGCGGCCAGTACGACGATCGCCGTGCCGTGCTGGTCGTCGTGCATCACCGGGCAGTCCAGCGCCTCGATGAGCCGTCGCTCGATCTCGAAGCAGCGGGGCGCGGAGATGTCCTCGAGGTTGCAGGCGCCGAACGTCGGCCGCAGCCGCACCAGGGTTTCGACGATCTCGTCGGGATCTTTGGTGTCCAGCACGATCGGGATCGCGTTCAGCCCACCGTAGGCCTGGAACAGGGCGCACTTGCCCTCCATCACCGGCAGCGAGGCCGCGGGTCCGATGTCACCGAGGCCGAGTACCGCGCTGCCATCGCTGACGACGGCCACCAGCCGGTTGGCCCAGGTGTAGCGCGCAGCCAAGGTCCGATCGGCGGCGATCGCACGGCTGACCTGCGCCACGCCCGGGGTATAGGCGATCGACAGAGCCCGCTGGGTGTCCAGCGGCGCCTTCAGCGCTACCGAAAGCTTCCCCGCTGCGTGGGCCTCGAAAATCTCGTCGTTTCCGATGACGATCGGTGGCGGCACGATTCCTGGCACCGCATCAGGGTACTGTGCCCGGCCCGGCTTCCACTCCTGGGCCGTGCGGTTCGGCGGCCAGTAAGCACGACGCGCGCCGAGCCGATTTTCGGCGCGAAGCGCTGGACTTGCGTCAGCTCTTAATACGATCTGCACTGCTGCAGGACGGCTCGGTCGTAGCCGACCGGCGCGAAATTCGTCCCCTATCTGATCCCCTATCTGAGAGGAAGACGGCAGATGTCGATGCTGATCGCAGCGCCGGAACTGATGGCAGCGGCAGCTACCGATTTGGCGAGCATTGGCTCGATGATCAACACGGCCAACACGGTCGTGGCGGCCACCACGACCCAGATGCTGGCCGCGGGCGCCGACGAGGCGTCGACACAGATCGCCGCGGTATTCGGAGCGCACGGCCAGGCCTATCAGACGCTGGCTGCCCAGGCGGCAGTGTGTCACGACCGGTTTGCGCAGGCCCTGAACACCAATGCGGGCGCGTACGCGGGTGCCGAAGCCATCAACGTCGAGCAGACCCTGCTCGACGTCATCAATGCGCCCACCCAGGCCCTGCTGGGGCGGCCCCTGATCGGCAATGGCGCCGACGGCGGGCCGGGACAGAACGGCGCGCCGGGCGGGCTGCGCTACGGCAACGGCGGCAACGGCGGCGCGGGCGGTCCCGGCCAGGACGGCGGCAACGGCGGTGCGGCCGGGGTGATCGGCAATGGCGGGATCGGCGGGACCGGCGGCCCGGGCCAGACCGGCGGCAACGGCGGACCCGGCGGGATGCTGTTGGGTATGGCGGCAGCGGGTACGCCACCATCCCCGGCGGAACAGTCATGGGCGGTAACGGTGGCGACGGCGGTAACGGCGGCGCCTATGCGCCCGGCGGCAATGGAGGGACGGGCGGGGCCGCCGGCAACGGGGGAGCCGGTGGCGACGCCATCGTCACACCGGGAGGTAGCGCCTACAACGGGGGGCAGGGCGGTCACGGGGGTAACGGTGGCGCCGGCGCCGCCGGAGGCAACGGCGGGGCCGGCGGCAACGGCGTGGCCGCCGGCTCCGGCGGCTCCGGCGGCAAGGGCGGTCATGGTGTGGCCGGCTCACCGGCCACCAGCGGAGGCATCGGTGGCGCCGGAGGACACGGCGGTTTGATGTTCGGCGACGGCGGTAACGGAGGCGCCGGCGGCGACGGCGGTAACGGAGGCGCCGGCGGCGCTGCCGGTGCCGGCGGACTGCTCGGCCACTCGGGCAGCCCAGGCGCGAGCGGCGCCGGCGGCGCTGCCGGTGCCGGCGGCACTGGCGGCAATGGCGGCGCGGGCGGCCTCCACGGGACGGGGTCCTTGCACGGCTCCAACGGCGCGGCCGGCGGAACGGACGGACCGGGAACGCCCGGCACCCCCGGCCACACGGGATGATTGGACGGCCGGCGGGAAAACTTGCTTAGATCAGGCCGAGTTCGGTGACCGCGCTGCGTTCGTCAGCCAGCTCGGCAGTCGATTTGTCGATGCGGCCGCGGGAGAACTCGTCGATCTCCAAGCCCTGAACGATCGTCCAATCGCCGTCCTTGGTAGTCACCGGGAACGACGAGATCAACCCCTCCGGGACGCCGTAGGAACCGTCGGACAATACCGCCATCGACACCCAGTCACCGTCGGGGCTGCCCAGCAGCCAGTCGCGGGCGGCGTCGATGGTGGCCGAGGCGGCCGAGGCGGCCGAGGATGCCCCACGCGCTTCGATGACAGCTGCGCCCCGTTTGGCGACGGTCGGGATGAAGTCGTGCTCGATCCAGGTCTGGTCGCCCACCACCTCGGCCGCGTTCTTGCCGCCGATTTCGGCGTGGAACACGTCGGGGTACTGGGTGGCCGAGTGGTTGCCCCAGATCGTCATCTTCGTGATGTCGGTGACTTTCACGCCGGTCTTCTTGGCGAGCTGCGAGATCGCCCGGTTGTGGTCGAGACGGGTCAGCGCGGTGAAACGCTCGCGCGGAATGTCGGGGGCATTGCTCATCGCGATCAGCGCGTTGGTGTTGGCCGGGTTCCCGGTGACGCCGATCCGGACGTCGGCAGCGGCGACCTCGTTGAGAGCCTTGCCCTGCGCGGTGAAGATGGCGCCGTTGGCCTCGAGCAGGTCGCCGCGCTCCATGCCCTTGGTGCGCGGGCGAGCGCCGACGAGCAGGGCCAGATTCACGCCGTCGAAGATCTTGTTGGCGTCTGCGCCGATTTCGACGCCGGCCAGCAAGGGGAACGCGCAGTCGTCGAGTTCCATCACCACACCCTCGAGCGCCTTGAGCGCCGGCTCGATCTCGAGCAGCCGCAGTTCGATCGGGCGGTCGGGACCCAGCAGCGAGCCGCTGGCCAGGCGGAACAACAGGCTGTAGCCGATCTGGCCGGCAGCACCGGTGACGGCGACCTTGAGGGGACTTGCGCTCACGTCGGTTCGCTCCTTGTGGAGAAATCTGCTTAACAGGGTTGGGGTGTCGGGTCGAAACTAGCGCACCGGCCCCACCGGAAATCTCCGGACCCGCGCCGACACCGCTGCTACCACGTTGACGTGGCAAAACGGCGTAGCATGGACCACCGCCCGGTCAGACCTGCGCTGCGATCGGAGACTGAGGATGTTTCAGGGATTTGACGCACTGCCCGAATCGCTGAGGACGGTTGCGCGATCACGGCCGCAGCACGTCCATCCCACGCCTAGTCCCACAGCGCAGGCGTTGGTTGATTGCGGTGTCTACGTCGACGGCCGGCGGATGCCCGGCAAGTACGCCTACACCGAAGCCGTGCGGGAAGTGCGCGAGCGGGAAGCGGGCGGCGAACAGGCCTTCGTGTGGATCGGGCTGCACGAGCCCAACCATCACCAGATGCAAGACGTCGCAGACGTTTTCGGGCTGCACCCGCTGGCGGTCGAGGACGCCGTGCACGCCCACCAGCGGCCCAAACTGGAGCGCTACGACGAGGCACTGGTCCTCGTGCTGAAGACCGTCAACTACGTCCCGCACGACTCGGTGGTGCTCGCCCGCGAGATCGTCGAAACCGGCGAGATCATGATCTTCGTCGGCGATGACTTCGTCATCACGGTCAGGCATGGGGAACACGGCGGACTGTCGGATGTGCGCAAGCGGATGGACGCCGATCCCCAACACCTGCGGCTGGGGCCGTACGCGGTGATGCACGCCATCGCCGACTACGTCGTCGACCATTACCTGGCGGTCACGTCGCTGATCGAAACCGACATCGACAGCATCGAGGAAGTTGCCTTCGCGCCCGGTAGCAAGCTGGACGTCGAACCGATCTACCTGCTCAAGCGCGAAGTGCTCGAGCTGCGCCGCTGCGTCAACCCGCTGTCGACCGCGTTCCAGCGAATGCAGACCGAGAACAAGGACCTGATCTCCAAGGAAGTCCGGCGTTACCTGCGCGACGTCGCCGACCACCAGACGGAGGCCGCTGAGCAGATCGCCAGCTACGACGACATGCTCAACTCGCTGGTGCAGGCAGCGCTGGCCCGGGTCGGCATGCAACAGAACTCCGACATGCGCAAGATCTCGGCTTGGGCCGGCATCATCGCGGTGCCGACCATGATCGCCGGCATCTACGGCATGAACTTCCACTTCATGCCGGAATTGGACTCGAGGTGGGGTTACCCGGCGGTGATCAGCAGCATGGTCGTCGTCTGCCTGGTCCTTTACCTCAGTTTCCGCAACCGGAACTGGCTCTGACGGGCGCCGAGTGTGCGTCGGCGGCATCGACTGTGCGTCCGTGGCGTCGAGTGTGCGTCCGCGGCGCCGAGTGTGCGTCCACGGCGGTGTGCTCGCGATTCCGCCGCCCTGGATGCACGTTGGACGCCAAGGACGCACACTCGATGCCCCGCAGCCAACCGGTGGGATCACTGGGCAGCGGGGACCGTCAGGTTGACCCCCGAGTCGGCGTCGAAGACGGCCAGCTTGGTGGTGTCGAAAGCCAACTCGAGCAGCTGCCCGATCGCCGCCTTCGATTCCGCGGAAACCCTTGCTGCAAACTGGTTTTCGCGCATTTCCCCCTGCGCCTCCAGCTCATCCAGCTGCGCCGAGTGGACGGCGGGCGCCGAGGTGGTGAAGTAGACGTATTTGTCCGCCCCCAACGATTCGACCAAGTCGACGCTGACCTGGAAGGTCAGCGCCTTGATGCGTTGGTAGGCATCGATGACCGCGGCGTCCTGAATGTGCTCGGGTCGCACGCCGACGATCACGTTCTCGGATTTCGCGCGGGCGGCAATCAGCTGCTGCACGTCCGGTGTCAGTGTCACCTCACCGAAGGGCACGGTCAGCCCGATCGACGTCAGAGTCGCGGGAAAGAAATTCATTGTCGGTGAGCCGATGAAGCCCGCCACGAAGACATTGGCCGGGTGCTCGTAAAGCTCTGTGGGAGTGCCAATCTGCTGTGCAACGCCGCCGTGCATCACCACCACCCGATCACCCAGCGTCATGGCTTCAGTCTGGTCATGGGTGACGTAGACGGTGGTGGTGCCCAGCCTCTTCTGCAACCGCGCTATCTCGCCGCGCATCTGCACCCGCAGTTTGGCGTCCAGATTAGACAGCGGCTCGTCCATCAGAAAAGCCTTGGGATGCCGCACGATCGCTCGGCCCATCGCGACCCGCTGACGCTGCCCGCCCGACAGCTGCGAGGGCTTGCGATCCAGAAGGTCGGTCAGGTCAAGGATTTTGGCCGTCTCGGAAACCTTCTGCGCGATGTCGGCCTTCTTCATCTTCGCCAGGGTCAACGGAAATGCGATATTCTGCCGCACGGTCATATGCGGATACAGCGCATACGACTGGAACACCATGGCGATATCGCGGTCTTTGGGCGCCTTCTCATTGACCCGTTGACCATCGATGCGCAGTTCTCCCGAGGAGATATCCTCAAGTCCGGCAATCATGTTCAGTGTGGTGGTCTTGCCGCAGCCGGACGGCCCGACCAGAATAAGGAATTCGCCGTCGGCGATGGTGAGGCAAAGGTCGTCTACCGCCATCGCGCCGTTGGGGTAATTCTTGCTGACGTGCTCGAGCACGATCTCGGCCATTGCGCTATCCCTTCACAGCCCCGGACGTCAAGCCGGCGACAATCCGTCGTTGGAAGACGAGAACGAAGACGATGATCGGAACCGTGATCACCATAGCTCCGGCCGCGATGGATCCCGTCGGCTCCTCGAACTGCGAACTGCCGGTGAAGTTGGCGATCGCCACCGGCGCGGTGATCGCCGCCTGGGTAGCGGTCAGCGACAGCGCGAGCAGCAGGTCGTTCCAGGCGAAGATGAACACCAGGATCGCGGCGGTCACCAGACCCGGAGCCGCCAGCGGCGCGATCACCTTGCGGAACGCCTGCCCCGGCGTCGCGCCGTCGATCTTGGCCGCCTTCTCCAGATCCCAGGGGACCTCCCGGAAGAAGGCCGATAGCGTGTAAATGGCAAGCGGCAGAGCGAAAGCGATATACGGCAGGATCAAACCCGGCCAGGTGTCGAACAGGCCGACAGCGCGCTCGATGTTGAACAGCGGCGTCACCAACGAAATTGCCGGGAACATGGTGATCAACAGGGTGGCGCCGATCAGCGCCCGCTTGCCCGGAAACTGCAGCCGGGCCACGGCATAGGCGGCCATCGCACCGAGCCCCACCGCAATCACGGTGGTGATCAACCCGATTCCGATGGAGTTGATCAGCGCCGAGCTGAAGAACTCGCCCCGGAATACGCCGCGATAGTTGTCCAGGGTCACCGACGCCGGAATTAGCTTGCCGTCCTTGACCGTTGACGTCGGTTTGAGTGACAAGCTGAAAATCCACAGCACCGGAAGCAGCGCGTACACCACGACCAAGGTGTCGACGACGGCCCAAAACACCGCGCGGCGGGCGCTCAATGACTCAGCGGCCATGCGTGTCACTCCCTGGAGCTGCAGCGCCGAAAAGCTTGATGAAAACAAGCGCGATGATCCCCACGCAACAGAAGATCAACACGCTGATCGCCGAGCCGAGACCGACGTTGAACCCCTTGAAGAGGTTGTCATAGCCCAGGATTGACACCGACTCGGTGTTGTTCTCGCCGGCGGTCAGCACATAGATGTTGTCGAAAATGCGGAAGGCATCCAGCGTCCGAAACAGCAGCGCCACCACCACCGCGGGCTTGATGATCGGCAGGATGACCTTGCTCAACCGTCGCCAGGCGCCGGCTCCGTCGACTTGCGCGGCCTTCACCAGATCCTCGGGCACCAGCGCCAGCCCGGCCAGCAGCAGCAGCGACATGAACGGCGTCGTCTTCCACACCTCGGCAATCACCACGACGCCCAGCGACGGGACCTGTTGGGTCAGTGGCGCACTACCGTGTGGCAGCAGGTTGGCCAGGTATCCGGTGCCCGGGGTCCAGGCGTAGTACCAGCTGTACGACGCGACCACCGTGACGATGCCGTACGGGATCAGCACCGCGGTGCGCACCACCCCGCGGCCGATCATGGTGCGGTGCATCACCAGCGCCAGCGCCAGGCCCAGCACGAACTCGAGCGTCACCGACACCACCGTGATCGCCAGCGTCACCGTCAGCGCCGTCCACCAATACCGGTCGGTCAGAATGGTTCGGTAGTTCTCCAATCCGATGAACGCCGTCTCGTTGGGGGTAGCCAGGTTGTTGCGCTGCAGGCTGAGCCACACCGCGTAACCGATCGGATAGGCCGTCACCACCAGCATCAACAGCGCCGCCGGTGCCACCAGGGTGAACGCCAGTCGCTGTTCGGCCCGGCGGTTCCCCGAGCGCACCATACCGGCCGTCACGGCAGCAGGCCCGTGCCGTCGACGGCCTTCTGCACCTGCACGGTGATCTCATCGGCGGTGCGTTCCGGGTCGATCTTGGTGACCGGACTCAGTGCCGCCGCCAGCCGCAGCGACACCGCCTGGTAGGCCGGCGTCGCCGGGCGCACGGCCGCGTCGGTGAGCTGCTGACGGATAATCTCGTACATCGGATACTTCGCCTGAAACTGCGGGTCGGAGTACAGCGACGACCGTACCGCGGGAAGACCGCCCTGGATCGAGACGTACTTCTGGTTCTGCAGGTTACGCAGGCATCGGACCGCTTCGAACGCCTCGGCCTTATGGCGGGTCGTGCTGGCCACGGCCAGGTTCAGCCCGCCGATCGTCACCTTGGCCGGCTGGCCCGGCAGGACGCCGGGATAGGGCGCGAAGCCGAGCACCTGCTGGCTGGCCTGATAGGCGATGCGGAACTGCTCGTCGCTGGGCACGAAGGTGCCGACGCTGTTGACGCTGCCGGCCAACTCGGGAAGGCGGTTGAGCGGCAGAAACGGCACCCCACCTTTGACCGCGTTCTCCAGCATGGAGGCGAACACGTACGGCCAGTTGACCTCCAGGGCCGCCTTGCCCTGTTCGAACGCCAGCCGGGCGGTGCCCTCCTCCGCGCGGCTGATCGACGGGTCGGCTCCGGGTGCGGTGGCCACCGATTTCAGGACCCGTAGCGCGGCGACGGTGGCGGCCCGATGAGCGGGCGTGTCGGTCAGGGTGACCCGTTTGCCGTCCTCGGCGAGCACCTGACCGCCGACGCTGGTCAGCACGGTGTTGAACCACACCACCAGACCCTCACCCTGGTTGGCCTGCGCCGCGATCCAACTCGGCTGGCCGGCCGCGCGCAATCGGGCCGCCTCGGCCAGCATGCCACTCCAATCCCCCGGCGGTTGCGGCACCAAATCCGGCCGATACCAAAGCAATTGGGTATTGGTTGTGACAGGTGCGGCGTACAGCCGGTGCTTCCAGGTGGCGGTCTTGATCGGACCCGGCAGTGTGTCGGAGGTGGCGTCGGCCTCGGTCAGCCCGGCGGGATCCTCCGACAGCGGCAACGCCCATCCGGCTTCGGCGAACTCGGCGGTCCAGACGACGTCCGTCGCCATCACGTCCAAGGTGTGGTCGTTTCCGGTCAGCCTCCGGGCCAGTTGTAACCGCTGCTGGTCGGGTGATCGAGGCAGGCTCACGTGCTCGATGACATATCGGCCGCCGGCCTGCTCGGTGCAGCGCTGCGCGACGGCGGTGAACGTCGCCCCGTCGGTGGCCGGGGTGTAGAAGCTGAGCACCACTCCTTGGCTGCCCGACCCGCACGCCGAGACCATGGATGCGACCGTCAGCGCCGCCAGCACGGCCGCGCCCGGCCGCCGTCCCACCGTCGCCACCGGCACCGGCGTCAGATCGCCAAACGCGCCAACAGATCGCGTGCCTTCTCCGCGTTTTGCGGATCGCAGAGTACGTCATACCGCCCGGCCACCAATTGCATGGTGGAGCTGAAATCCCGGGTACCGCGAGCCATCGCGTAGGGAACCGCGGAGGTGATCAGCCCGAAGAAAACCCCGGCCACCAAACCGGTGACCAGCGCGGCCCACGGGTTGGGGCTGAAGAAGCCGAGCACCAAACCGATAAACAAGCCCAGCCAAGCCCCGCTGAGCACACCGCCGCCGAGGACTTTCGGCCAGGTCAGCCGGCCCGTCACCCGCTCCACCTGCATCAGGTCGACGCCGACGATGGTCACCTGCTGAACCGGGAATTCCTGCTCCGACAGGTAGTCGACAGCGCGCTGCGCCTCGGCGTAGGTCGGATAGGACCCGACCGGCCAGCCTTTGGGCGGGGTGGGCAATCCGGGCACAACCCGTCGGCCAGCAGGCCCGGTGGGCGGTGTGGCACCGGGAACCTGTCCCGGCTGGAATGGGCTAGTCATCGGTCTTCATTCTCCTCTGCCCTGCTATGCCCTGGCCATCGTTTCATCTTCGGGACGTCCCCGCATTATCAGGACGACCGCGAACCGGTCCGCTCGCACCGGGCATTACCCATATTTCGCCCGGCGACGGCCGTGTCCGACAAAGACGTTTGCCGTCATTTCACGGGGCGCCCGGCCCCGCCAGCACACGGGCGTAGGCCCGGTCCCGTCGGCTAGGTTGATCACCATGGCAGCTTCCGGCGGCTCCCCCGACGAGGGTGCCCACGACGGCACGACCTCACCTCCCGCGGTCGGTGAGCAGAGCCCTGAGCAGCCCGGTTCCTCCATGTCCGGCGCGCCGTGGGCGGCCCCGGAAACATCGTCGCCGGCCGCCGACTACCCGCCCGCGTATCCGCCGCCCGGGTATCCGCCCGGCCCGCTTGGCCCGGCGGGGTATCCGTCCGATTACGCGCCCGCGTATCCGCCGCCCATTTCGCCGACCAACTATGCGCCGCCGGGATATTCGCCCTACGGCGCGCCGCCGGCAGATTACCCGGGGCCGTATCCCGCACCCATGGCATCGCCGTACGGCGGAGCGGCATACCCGCCGCCCTCCTACCCGGGCGGCAATTTCCCGCCGCCGGACTATACGGGCGGCTATTACTCCCCGCCGGGCCCGGCGGTGCCGGGCACCAACACGATGGCGATCGTCTCGCTGGTGTCATCGTTCGTGGGCGTGTTCTGCTGCATCGGCTCGATCGTGTCCATCGTGATGGGCACGATTGCGCTCAACCAGATCAAGCAAACCCGAGAAGACGGCTATGGCCTGGCGGTTGCCGGCATCGTGATCAGCGTCGCGACGCTGCTGGTCTATCTGATCGTCGCGATCTTCAGCATTCCTTCCCGTTAGCACCCGTTAGCACCCGTTAGCACCCGTTAGCACCCGTTAGCACCCATAGCACCCGTTAGCAACTGACATCGGGCTGCTTACGCTCTCAATCATGGGCTCGGTCAACAGGGTGTATGTGGCGCGGCTGTCGCGGATGATGGTGCTGGGTCCGCTCGGCGAATCCTTCGGCCGGGTTCGCGATGTCGTGATCAGCATCAGCATTGTCCGCCAGCAACCGCGTGTGCTGGGATTGGTGGTCGATCTCGCGACCCGCCGCAGCATCTTCATACCGATCCTGCGAGTCGCCGCGATCGAGCCGGACGCGGTGACGCTGACCACCGGCAACGTGTCGTTACGCCACTTCGAACAACGGCCGGGTGAGGTCCTGGCCATCGGCCAGGTACTCGACACGCCCGTCAAGGTCAACGACCCGGCCCTGCCGGAGCTGACCAACACCGACCTGGTGGTGACCGACCTGGGCATCGAGCAAACCCGAACCCGCGACTGGCTGGTGACCAGGGTCGCCGTCCGCACCCACCGACGGCTGGGGCGGCGCGGACCGGTACACATCGTGGACTGGCAATACGTACGCGGATTGACGCCGTCTGCCCTGGCCATGCCCGGTCAGGCTGTGGCACAACTGCTGGACCAGTTCGAAGGGCGGCGCCCGGTCGACGTCGCCGACGCCATCCGCGGCCTCCCGTCCAAACGCCGCTACGAGGTGTTTCGGGCGCTCGACAACGAACGGCTGGCCGACATCCTGCAGGAGCTGCCCGAATCGGATCAGGCCGAAGTTTTGTCCCAACTGGGGACCGATCGCGCTGCCGATGTGCTGGAGGAGATGGATCCCGATGACGCCGCCGACCTGCTCGGGGTGCTGAATCCGAACGATGCCGAGACGTTGCTGACCCGAATGGATCCCGACGACTCCAATTCGGTGCGACGGCTACTGAAGCACTCGCCCGACACCGCCGGCGGCTTGATGACCTCGAATCCGGTGGTCCTCACCCCGGACACGTCGGTTGCCGAAGCCCTGGCCCGGGTCCGCGATCCCGACCTGACCCCGGCGCTGTCGTCCATGGTGTTCGTGGCACGTCCACCGACGGCCACCCCAACCGGCCACTACCTGGGTTGCGTGCAACTGCAGCGACTGCTTCGCGAACCGCCGGCCGAACTGGTGGGCGGGATCGTCGACACCGACCTGCTGACCCTGACGCCGGACACCCCGCTGGCCGCGGTGACGCGCTACTTCGCCGCTTACAACCTGGTGTGCGGGCCGGTGGTCGACGATCAGAGCCACCTGCTGGGCGCGGTGACGGTCGACGACCTGCTCGACCATCTGCTGCCCCATGACTGGCGCGTGGACGTCCAGCAACTCGACCCCGCCGGCCGGCCCGCCAAATCCGGAGGAAACCTGTGAGCAAGCCCCCAACGCCGCGGCGGCTGTATACCCCGCGGACCTCGCGCAGGTTCACGCCGCGGCTGGACCCCGAGACCGTCGGGCAGACCACCGAACGCATCGCGAGGTTCTTCGGCACCGGCCGTTACCTGCTGCTGCAAACGCTGGCGGTGCTGACCTGGGTCGCGGTGAACCTGTTCGCAGCCCACTGGCGCTGGGATCCTTACCCCTTCATCCTGCTCAATCTGGCCTTTTCCACCCAGGCCGCCTACGCGGCGCCGCTGATCCTGCTGGCCCAGAATCGTCAGGAAAACCGTGACCGCGTCGCCCTGGAAGAGGACCGGCGGCGCGGCGCACAGACCAAGGCCGACACCGAATACCTGGCCCGGGAGCTGGCTGCCCTGCGGTTGGCCATCGGCGAGGTCCCGACGCGGGACTACCTGCGGCACGAACTGGAGAGCCTGCGTACTCTGATGGCCGATTTGCAGCCTGCCCGTCCGGATGCCGACCCGGCGCGGGCGACTGACGGGACGGAACGCCGAGCGAGGAAAACCCTGTGAGAACCAACACCCCCATTGCGCCACTCCCGTCACAAGAGTTATGTATGGTGATCTAGTTCACGAGGCTAAGAAGCATAGTTATTCGACGGCTCGCATAATTGAGGACGGTCGAGGTGCGCATAGGGGGCCGCTGGGGTGCTCACCCGGCCGTTACTGAAAGCGCCACCCAGTTGTGGGATTCGGTGCGTCAGCGGGTAGTGCGCCTCACGAAGTCACCGGTATTCGGCATCGCCATGATTACCCCCCTGGTGTTCGCCGGGGCGGTCAGCGGCGCGGCACCTGCATCCCACGGACGTACGCCACCGGTACGCACCGCCATCACGCCGGCGGCCGCGGTCGCTCCCTCCCCCCTCGTCGACCTGTCCGGACCGACCGTCATCGCCGTCCCGCGTCCGCCGACCAGCTTCCACGTCGCTGCGGCCACCACCTCGGCCCCACCGCCGCCCATGATCGTCAATTCGCCGGGAGCGCTTGGCATTCCAATCATGGCACTGACGGCCTATCGCAACGCCGAACAGAAGATGGCCGTTGCCGCGCCCGCCTGCGGTATCAGCTGGAACCTCCTGGCCGGGATCGGGCGGATCGAGTCGATGCACGCCAACGGCGGCGCCGTCGACTCACGCGGTACCGCCGTCAGCCCGATCTACGGCCCCGCCCTGGACGGCACGTTGCCCGGCAACGAGGTCATCATCCAAAGCATGATCGGCAACCGCGTCACCTACGCCCGCGCGATGGGCCCGATGCAGTTCCTGCCCGGCACCTGGGCTCGTTACGCCGTCGACGGCGACAACGACGGCGTACCCGATCCGCAGAACCTGTTCGACTCCACCCTGGCGGCCGCTCGCTACCTGTGCAGCGGCGGACTGAACTTGCGGGACCCCGCGCAGGTCATGGCCGCCATCCTGCGCTACAACAACTCGATGCCCTATGCCCAGAACGTGCTGGGCTGGGCGGCGGCGTACGCCACCGGCGTGGTGCCGGTCGACCTGCCGCCGATCACCGGGCCGCCGCCGCCGATCGGCGACGCGCACCTGGAGCATCCGGAGGGGCTGGGGCCCAACCTGCCGATGAACGTCAACGGCTTGGGCGCCTACGACCCTATGGGCCACATTCCGTTGATCGACTTCGGCCCGCCGCAGCCAGCCAACACGCCGCCGGCGCTGTGGCCCTGGCTGCAACAACCCACCGCACAGCCCCAGGCGCCGCAACCCGGGTGCACGCTGATCTGCATCACACCACAGAACCCGGCCGAGGCAGGTCCGCCCGGAGGTCCTCCGGTGCCGTTCGGGGGCATCGTGATCGCACCGCCGGCTGCGCCCGCCGCTCCCCCGCCACCCGAGTTGCCGCCCCCCGGCGACCCCGGCCAACCGGCGCCACCGGCTGCCCCGGCACCGGCCAGCCCCGCACCCAACGGCTCGGCGTCGCCGAAACCGGCCGGGCCCTCGCATGCCCCGGCGCCCACCACGCCCGTGCCGGGCGGGCCGGTGCTCACTCCGGTGAGCTGACGGTCGACCGCCCGGTGGGCCGGAGCCGCCGCCGCATAAACTCGGCGTGATGTCCCAAACTCAAGACGACGCCGACCTGACCGCCGCAGTCCGCGCTGCGCTGGCGAAAGTGATCGACCCGGAATTACGGCGACCCATCACCGAACTCGGAATGGTCAAGGGTATCGACGTCAGCCCGCAGGGCGAGGTCCATGTCGGTATCTACCTGACCACCGCGGCCTGCCCGAAGAAGTCGGAAATCACCGAGCGCGTCGCCCGGGCGGTGTCCGACGTTCCCGGCACCGGAGCCGTCCGGGTCAGCCTGGACGTCATGAGCGACGAGCAGCGCACCGAGTTGCGCAAACAGCTGCGCGGTGACGCGCGGGAGCCGGTCATCCCGTTCGCCCAGCCCAGCTCCTTGACCCGGGTCTATGCCGTCGCCTCCGGCAAGGGCGGCGTCGGCAAGTCCACCGTCACGGTCAACCTCGCCGCGGCGATGGCCGCCCGTGGGCTGTCGGTCGGCGTACTCGATGCCGACATTCACGGCCATTCCATTCCCCGGATGATGGGTACCACCGACCGGCCCACGCAGGTGGAGTCGATGATCCTACCGCCCATTGCGCACGAGGTGCGGGTCATCTCGATCGCGCAATTCACCGAGGGCAACGCGCCGGTGGTGTGGCGCGGGCCGATGCTGCACCGGGCGCTGCAGCAGTTCCTGGCCGACGTGTTCTGGGGCGATCTGGACGTGCTGCTGCTCGACCTGCCGCCCGGGACCGGCGACGTCGCCATTTCGGTGGCTCAGCTGATTCCCAACGCCGAGATCCTGGTGGTGACCACGCCGCAGCTGGCCGCCGCCGAAGTGGCCGAACGGGCCGGCAGCATCGCCCTGCAGACCCGCCAGCGGATCGTCGGCGTCGTCGAAAACATGTCCGGGCTCACCCTGCCGGACGGCAGCACGCTGCAGGTATTCGGCCAGGGCGGAGGTCAGCAGGTGGCTGAGCGGCTGACCCGTGCGGTCGGCGCCGAGGTGCCGCTGCTGGGTCGGATCCCGCTGGACCCCGCGCTGGTGGCCGCCGGTGACTCGGGCGTGCCGCTGGTCTTGAGTGCGCCGGACTCGGCGGTGGGTAAGGAGTTGCTCCACATCGCCGAGGGTTTGACCGCACGCCGCCGCGGGCTGGCCGGCATGTCGCTGGGACTCGACCCGACCCGGCGCTGAGCGGCTGTTCAGGTCGCGTCGGAATCGAACGGAGGACGTGCGGGCTCGTCGGGAACGGGCCGTTCAGCACCGGGCGACGGGGGGGCCGGCTGCGCCGGCGTCGCGGCGGCCGGCTGGTCGAAGTTGCCGGTGAAGAGGGAATCGTCGCCGTCGAGCAGGTGCTTGGTCAGCGCCGCGCGGGGCGTCATGCCCCGCAGCTTCTGCAGCTCGCTGATGTGCCCGCGAAGGTCGTCGAATTCAGGCCCCATGTCCTCGCGTAGCTGATTGGTCACGCCGCTGAGGTATTCCCGAGCCTGACGCAGCGCACCCGCAGTCCAGCGGATCGCACCGGGGAGCCGTTCCGGGCCAAGCACCACCAGCCCGACCACCACGAGTACGAGCATCTCCCCCCAGCCGACGTTGGCGAACATCAGGTCGGACGGTGATGACCCGCTGCGCCCGGCTGCGCCGCGCTTGCGATCATCATGAGCTGGTATCGGGTTCGGGCTTGACCGTCAGCGTGACGTGGCGACCCTCGCGGACCACCTCCACCGGCGCGTCCTGCCCGATGGTCAGCTGCCGCACGGCGACGACGAACTCATCGGAGTCGGCCACCTTACGGTCGCCAATCTTGACGATCACATCGTTTTCCAGAATTCCGCCCTTCTGAGCGGGGCTTCCGGCCTTCACGTTGGCCACCTGCGCACCCGATGCGATCGCGTTGCTCACCGAACGGGTGCTGATACCCAGCGTCGGGTGGACGATCTTTCCGTCCTTGATCAGCGTTTGGGCGACCACCTTCATCTCGTTGACCGGAATGGCGAAGCCCAGTCCGCTCGCGCTGTCCGAGAGCGACTTACCGGCGGTATTGATGCCGATCACCTGCGAATCCATGTCGATCAGCGGACCGCCGGAATTGCCGTGGTTGATCGAGGCGTCGGTCTGCAGGGCATCGATCACCGTATCGGTGTCGGAACCCTCACCTGACAACGGGACGGGGCGGTGCAGCGCGCTGATGATCCCGTGCGTCACGGTGCTGCGCAGTCCCAGCGGCGCTCCGGCGGCCAGCACCTCGTCGCCGACCCGGACCTTGTTGGAATCACCGAGCCGGGCCACGGTCAGGTTGTCGACGTTGTCGACCTTCAGGACGGCCAGGTCAGTCTTGGGGTCGCGGCCCACCAGGTTGGCGGGTACCTCCTTGCCGTCGTTGAACACCACGGTCGTCTTGAACTGGCTGGGGTTGTTGGCGGCTTCGGAGATCACGTGGTTGTTGGTGACGATGTAGCCGCGACCGTCGATGATGACACCGGAACCCTGCATGCCCTCCTGGTCGCTCTTGGACTCGATGGTCACGACCGAGTCGGCGACCGCCGCGGCCACCTTGGTGAACCGGCCGGCCGGCTCCTCGGCGTTGCCGCTGGTCGCCAAGGTCACCTTCGACGTCGTGAACGCCTCGACGACTTCGGCGGTCTTGCGACCGATCACGCCGCCGATCACCCCGATCACCAGCGCCAAGACGGCCAGGACAACCAGCGCCAGATAGGACACCTTGCCGCCGAACAGCACATCGCGCACGCCAAGCTTGCCCCGCTGGCCCAGCGCGCTGTGTGGTGACGGTGGGGTCAGTGCCGGGGTTCCCAGCGCGGCCGCCGCTGCGGGATCGCGCCACGGATCATCAGGCTCGTCCTGTTGGCCGTCCTTTTCCGCCGCCAGCGCCCCGGCGTCGATGGGATGGCGTTGCAGCGAGTCGACGCCGCCGGGTGGCCGGCTGAAGGCTTCCTCCAGCACCGGATCGGGCGGTTGCTCGTGTGTCCGGAACTCGGCCTGGTCCTGATACTTCGGCGGACGCACCCGCTCCGCCACAAACGAACCCTGCACCCCCGATGGTCGCCCGAACGCTTGACGCGACGCGGAATCGACCGGTGGCCGAAAGACGGGACGCGGCGCCAGGCGGGGGCCGCCGTCCCCGACACCGGTACTGCCACTGTTTTTGCCTTGGTCGGAGGTCACGTGATCCTCTTCTGGTTCTCTGCTGAGCGTTGGCGACACGGACCACGACGGCCCGCCCTACCGGACGCGGCGTTATCGGTGTCCACCCTAGTATCCGCGACGTTGCTGATGGCTGAAGCCAGCAGCCGGCCGGCATTCATTCGGGGTGCAGCCAACCAAGCTAGCGACGCTTCCGCTGGCCACGGACATCGCGCTGAGCGAAGGGACCCGGCAGCGGCGTTGCGTCGTCGGACGGCTGATGCGGGATTTCGGACAGCAACCCGAGCAGCGTGCTGGGGATGCGGATCGGGCGCGAGTCGCGTAGCGCGGCACGAGCGCGGCTGTGGTCGTCTACTTCGGCGGCGCACTGCGGGCACAGCGACAGGTGATGCGCCGCGCGCAAATGGGCGTTCATTGTCAGCTCACCGTCGACAAACGCGGCAATGGCCTCGATGGAGAGGTGTTCGGTGGACCGGAACCGGCGCGGCGCGCCGACCGGGGCATCACTCTGGGAAGCGAACTGGGTGGGCAGCCAGGAGAACGCGCGCC
Organism: Mycobacterium pseudokansasii; assembly: GCF_900566075.1. Lineage (NCBI taxonomy): Bacteria > Bacillati > Actinomycetota > Actinomycetes > Mycobacteriales > Mycobacteriaceae > Mycobacterium > Mycobacterium pseudokansasii. The sequence goes on from NZ_UPHU01000001.1 coordinate 4,625,252, forward strand.
GAAACACATGTCCCCGGTCGGCCATCACCAGCTCCTTCCCAGCGCATTAGAGCAATTTCCAGGCTTTGGCGAGCCTTTTCCCACTTGGGTATTTCGAATGTAGCGCGGCTCGGTGCCGGATAACCATCATCAGCGAGTAAAACCCGAGGATTTGGGACCGGTTGGCAACCATGCGGTAGCCAAACCGATGGTTGGCTGCTGGCGCGTGTCTTAACCGCCTGTCCTGGCCGGTCGTGCGTAAGCCTCGCCGTGTTCAGGATGAGCGGCAAGATAGTCGCGCAACGCCTGGCGTCCGCGGTGGATCCGACTCCGCACGGTGCCGAGCTTGACACCGAGGGTGGCGCCAATCTCCTCGTAGGACAAACCCTCGATATCGCACAACACGACTGCGGCACGGAACTCCGGCGGCAGTGAATCGAGGGCGGCCTGCAAATCGGGCCCCAGACGTGCGTCGTGATAGATCTGCTCGGGGTTGGGGTCGTCGGCAGGCACCCGGTCGTAATCCTCGGGCAACGCCTCCATGCGGATGCGGGTCCGGCGGCGGACCATGTCGAGAAACAGGTTGGTGGTGATGCGGTGCAACCAGCCCTCGAACGTCCCCGGCTGGTAGTTCTGGACCGACCGGAAAACCCTGATGAACGTTTCTTGCGTCAGGTCCTCGGCATCGTGCTGATTGCCGGAAAGCCGATAGGCCAGTCGGTACACCCGGTCGGCGTGCTGACGTACCAACTCGTCCCACGACGGCATCGTGGCCTTGTCCCCGGTCGCGTCGAATACCGCAGTACCCAGCAACCCGTCGGACGGTTCGACCCACTCGTCGTCGCGGAACTGTCGGGGGTGAGACATGGTTGTCGTGCTCAAAGTGGCGATGTCGTGTCCCTCCGGAATTCCCTTGCCATCAAGCGTTGGCAGCTCGTCTCCGGCAACGCGAAGTTGCCACTCGGTATTCCCCGCCCAGCGTCCGCCTCGTTCCATACCGATACCGTCGCGTACCGGCGTGTGGGCGGTATATGAGCAAACTGAGCTTTAGCTGAGAAACCATTCCGTTACCTGGATTTTCCTGGGCTTTTCGGTGACGTGGTGACCTTGATCGCGCGACGCATCCCGGGCGTGTCCGCGAGCGCCACACGCCGTGGCCAGGGCCCGGCCATCGGGCGCGCCTGCCTGACGGCGCCGCCGATCCGACATACGCTGCCGACATGGACGGCACCGCTGACAGCTCGGTCGCCCCCGGCCCGCAGGCCCCCAGTCGAGCCGACCTGATGTCTGCGCACGCCGAGGGGTCGATATCCGAAGACGCGATCCTGACCAGCGCCCGTGAGCGGGCCATGGACATCGGCGCCGGAGCGGTGACTCCCGCGGTCGGCGCCCTGCTGAGCCTGCTGGCCAGACTCAGCGGCGGCAAGGCGGTCGCCGAAGTGGGTACCGGAGCGGGTGTCAGCGGACTGTGGTTGCTGTCCGGCATGAGCGCCGACGGCGTGCTGACCACGATCGATATCGAGCCCGAGCACCTGCGACTCGCCAAGCAGGCCTTCCATGAGGCGGGAATCGGACCGTCGCGCACCAGACTGATCGGCGGGCGTGCCCAAGAGGTGCTGACCCGACTCGCCGACGAAGCCTATGACCTGGTATTCGTCGACGCCGACCCGGTCGACCAACCGGACTACGTGGTCGAGGGTGTGCGGTTGCTGCGACCCGGCGGGGTCATCGTGGTGCACCGGGCAGCGCTGGGCGGACGGGCCGGTGATCCGGCGGCACGCGACGCCGAGGTGACCGCGGTCCGGGAGGCGGCCCGACTGATCGCCGAGGACGAACGGCTCACTCCGGCGCTGGTGCCGCTGGGTGATGGTGTGCTGGCCGCCGTCCGGGATTAAAGCCCAAGCTCGGGTGTCCCCCGCCGCCCCCGCCAGACCCGGTGCTGCACTGCTCAGGCCGATAATCCAGCGAGGCGCACCGACCAACGGTCAGGGGCACATGAGGGAAACCGCGGCAGACAAACGTTGCCAGGTCAAGTGGGCCCTCGGCATAGACCCCTGGCTGACCTGATACCTGGTGGTATTCGTGGCAGGTGTTCCTGTGCCAGCCGGCCGCCAGGTCTCGAACCCGAAAATCAACTGGGTCTCCCGGGCACCAGGTGCCGTGGCAGACCGGGTCACACCGACTTCGGCATGCGCAGTTTCAGCTCCCGGCCCCAGGGCGGCGAGCCACGAAGTAGCGACCGTGCCGAAGCCCGAAATCAGAGCACCAAGGTCGGGGCATCTCGTCGGCTCAACGCCCTCATGCGCCGACAGCCAGCCCGATGATCAGCGCTAATACGGTTTCGAAGCCGGAAGATCACGGATCGAACTGCCGCACAAGCCGGTCGGCAGACAAGGCGCTGCCGCGTCGGCGGCCTCGCCGAACCGAACCGAGGCCCGCAGACGGGCCGCCTCCTTGACTTTGTACTGAACAGTCGTTTAATCTACTGAACATGCGTTCAGTCGACTTGACTGCGGCGGCCCGCATCAGGGATGCGGCGATCGAGCAGTTTGGTCAGCACGGTTTCGGCGTTGGACTGCGAACCATCGCCGAAGCCGCGGAAGTGAGCGCCGCCCTGGTCATCCACCACTTCGGCTCCAAGGAGGGTCTGCGCAAGGCCTGCGACGACTACGTCGCCGAAGAGATCCGCAGCGAAAAGTCGACGGCGATGCAGTCCAACGACCCGGCCACCTGGCTCGGCCAGCTCGCCCAAGTCGAGTCCTACGCGCCGCTGATGGCCTACCTGGTGCGCAGCATGCAATCGGGCGGTGAATTGGCGATGACGTTGTGGCAGAAGATGATCGACAATACCGAAGACTACCTCGAGGAGGGAGTGCGCGCCGGCACCGTCAAACCCAGCCGCGACCCGCAGGCCAGGGCCAAATACCTGGCCATCACCGGGGGCGGCGGCTTTCTGTTGTACCTGCAAATGCATGCAACCCCAACCGATCTGCGTGCCGTACTCCGTGACTACACGCGCGACATGGTGCTGCCGGCGCTGGAGGTCTACACCGAGGGCCTGCTGGCTGATCGCTCCATGTACGAGGCCTTCCTGGCCGAAGAGAAGCAAGGAGAATCCGATGTCCAGTGACAACGTCTCGGCCCTCATCGATATTCGGGGCCTGATCAAGAACTTCGGGGTGGTGCGTGCGCTCGACGGCCTTGATCTCACGGTGCACGAAGGCGAGGTGCACGGCTTTCTCGGACCCAATGGCGCCGGGAAGTCGACCACCATCCGGATTCTGTTAGGCCTGGCGAAGGCTGACGGCGGCAGTGCGCGGCTGCTGGGTCGTGACCCCTGGGCGGACGCGGTTGAGTTGCACCGCCAAATTGCCTATGTTCCAGGCGATGTCACGTTGTGGCCAACGTTGACCGGTGGCGAGACGATCGAACTGCTGGCTCGGATGCGGGGCGGTATCGACGAGAGGCTTCGTGCGGACTTGATCGAGCGCTTCGAATTCGATCCGCGCAAGAAGGTACGCACCTATTCGAAAGGCAACCGCCAGAAGGTGTCCCTGATTTCGGCATTTTCGTCACGGGCCAGGCTGCTGCTGCTGGACGAACCCTCCAGCGGGTTGGACCCGTTGATGGAGAACGTCTTTCAGCAATGTGTCAAGGAAGCACGCGGCCGTGGGGTCACCATCCTGCTCTCCAGCCATATTCTGGCCGAAACGGAAGCCCTGTGCGAACGGGTCACCATCATTCAGGCCGGCAAGACCGTCGAGAGCGGCTCATTGGAATCCATGCGCCACCTCAGTCGAACCTCGATCAAGGCCGAAATGATCGGCGACCCCGGCGATCTCACCAGGATCAAGGGCGTCGAAGACGTCACCGTCGAGGGCACCACAGTGCGCGCCCAGGTCGACAGCGAAAGCCTGGGTGAACTGGTCCGGGTGCTCGGCGACGCCGGGGTGCGCAGTCTGGTCAGCCAACCACCTTCGCTCGAGGAACTGTTCCTGCGCCACTACAGCGTCGGCCCGCACGTTGGCGAACGCACCCAGGAGGTACCGTCGACATGAGCACCGCAACGCTGAATCGCCCACGCCCCGAACCACAGTCGGCTCCGAACGACTCGGCTTTCACCGGCACGCTCGGATTGCTCCGGCTCTACCTACGGCGCGACCGCGTGGTGTTGCCGCTGTGGGTGTTGCTGCTCTCGGTGCCGCTGGCCACCGTGTACGTGAGCAGTATCGAGAAGGTCTACCCCGCCCAGCAAGATCGCGCGGGGTTCGTGGCCTCGATCGCGGCCAGCCCGGCCCAACGAGCGCTCTACGGTCAGGTCTACAACGACAGTCTCGGCGCCGTCGGCATCTGGAAAGCCGGAATGTTTCACACCCTCATCGCGGTGGCGGTCATCCTCACCGTGATCCGCCACACCCGGGCCGATGAGGAGACCGGCCGTGCCGAGCTGATCGAGTCCACCGCCGTCGGCCGTTACGCGAGCCTCACTGCGGCACTGCTGTTGTCGTTTTCGGCGTCGATCGCTACCGGTGCCATCGGTGCGGCGGGGCTGCTCGCCACCAACGTGGCGCCGTCCGGGTCGGTGGCCTTCGGTGCGGCGCTGGCGGGCTCCGGATTGGTGTTCACGGCCGTGGCCGCCGTGGCCGCGCAGCTGTCGCCCAGCGCCCGAGTGACCCGCGGTGTCGCGTTCGGCGTGCTCGGCACGGTGTTCGCGCTACGGGCCGTCGGAGACGCCGGATCGGGCGCGCTGTCCTGGTTTTCCCCGCTGGGGTGGTCGCTTCAGGTCAGGCCCTATGCGGGGGATCGCTGGTGGGTGCTGCTACTGCATCTGGCGACGGCCGCCGCGCTGACCGTGGCGGCCTATCGGCTGCTCGCCGGCCGCGACGTCGGCGCCGGGCTCATCGCCGAACGCGGCGGCCCCGCCACCGCCGCGCCCTGGCTGGGCAACGTCTTCGGGCTGGCGTGGCGGCTTGACCGCGGCGCGGTGCTGGTCTGGACCGTGGGACTGGTGCTTTATGGCCTGTTGATCGGCAGCGTAGTGCACGGCATCGGACAGGAGTTGGGCAGTGGCACCGCGGTACGAGACATCGTCGCGCGGTTGGGCGGCACCAGCGTGCTGGAGCAAGCCTTTATCGCGGTGGGCTTCACCATGCTGGGCATGATCTCCGCCGCGTTCGCCGTCTCGGTGTCGCTACGCCTGCACCAGGAGGAACTCGCGCAGCGCGCCGAGACCCTGCTCGCCGGATCGGTGTCCCGGATTCGTCTACTGTCAAGCCATTTGGTGATCGCGCTGGCCGCGCCCGCGGCGGCGATACTGCTCGGCGGCGTGGTCACCGGCCTCACCTACGGCGCCGCCGCCAGCGACCTCGGCGGCAAGCTGACCACCGCTGTCGCCACCGCAGCGGTCCAGCTGCCGGGCGTCTGGCTGCTGTCCGCGGTGACCATCGCATTGTTCGGTGTGGCACCGCGGTTCACCCCGGTGGCGTGGGGCGTGCTGGTCGGCTTCGTCGCGTTGTACCTGCTTGGATCGTTGTCGGGATTCCCGCAGTGGGTGCTGGATTTGGAACCTTTCGCACACACTCCGCGAGTTGGCGGCAGCGAGTTCACCGCCGAGCCGCTGCTATGGCTGCTGGCTATAGATGCGGGATTGGTCACACTGGGCGCCATGGCTTTTCAACGGCGTGACATGCGGAATTAGCCAAGAGCATCGGGAGAGGATATGAAAACTGGTCTGCGGGCCGTTATCTCGGGGCTGGCCGGCCTGGTCGTATTCGGATTCGTGCTGTTTTACCCTGCGGGCACGTTCGACTATTGGCAGGCATGGGTTTTCATCGCCGTATTCACGGTTGCCACGATCGTGCCCAGCATCTACCTGGCGCGGACAAACCCGGCCGCACTGCAGCGGCGCATGCACGCGGGACCGCGCGCGGAAACCAGAACGGCCCAGAAATTCATCATCATGGGCGCGTTCGTCGGCGTCTTTGCCATCATGGTGCTCAGCGTGCTCGACCACCGATTCGGTTGGTCGGCAGTGCCGGTGGCGGTATGCGTGGTCGGCGACCTACTCGTCGCGACCGGACTCGGAATCGCCATGCTGGTGATCGTCCAGAACAGTTACGCCGCGGCGACGGTGACGGTGGAGGCGGGCCAGAAGGTAGTGTCCAGCGGTTTCTACCGGTTCGTGCGGCACCCGATGTACGTCGGGAACGTGATCTTGATGGTGGGCATGCCGCTTGCGCTCGGCTCCTATTGGGGGCTACTGGGTGTCATCCCTGGGTTGCTTGTCCTCGTTTTCCGCATTCTGGACGAGGAGAAGGCTCTCGCCGTGGAACTGGATGGATATCGCGACTACATGCAGCGGGTGCGCTACCGGTTGCTACCCCACGTCTGGTAGCAAGTCGGATCGGAGCGGACGAAATCCGGTCACTGCCAAGCCGGCACGTTCTAAGGTAACGGCGTGGCCAGAGATCCGGCACCCGCCCTGGACCGGCCGTGGCGACGGCCGGGCGCTCTTCGGTACGCACTCAGCCGGATTCGCGGAATCGTCAAACCCCCGGTCACCGTTACCGATCCCCCGGCCGACGTCGTCGTCGAGCGTGACGTCGACGTCATCACCCGCGACGGGACCGTATTGCGGGTCAACGTTTTCCGGCGATCCGGCGGGGCCGCCCGGCCGGTCATCGTCAGCATCCATCCCTACGGCAAGGACGATCTGCCGACCAGGCGCCGCAAGCGCTGGACCGTCCCCCGGCCATACCGGGTACTGCGCCAACCCAAGGCGGTGACATTCTCCGCCCTGACCGGTTGGGAGGCGCCGGACCCGGTCTGGTGGACCGCACACGGGTTCACCGTCGTCAATGCCGACTCGCGCGGCTGCGGTCGCTCTAACGGCACGGGGAGGCTACTCTCCGCCCAGGAAGCCGAAGACACCTACGACCTGGTGCAGTGGGTGGCCGAGCAGCCCTGGAGTGACGGCCGGGTGGTCATGCTCGGAGTGTCCTACCTGGCCATCAGCCAGTACGCCGTCGCCGCTCTGCAGCCACCGGCACTGCGGGCCATCTGCCCGTGGGAGGGCTTCACCGATGCCTACCGTGACCTGGCGTTTCCCGGCGGAATTCGCGAGGTCGGCTTCACCCGGTTTTGGTCACGCAGCGTGCGCCGTACCCGGCAGGCCTACGACCTCGAGCAGATGCAGGCCGATCATCCGTTGCGTGACGAGGAATGGCGCGCAATCGTTCCCGATCTATCTGCGATCACGGTGCCGATGTTGGTCTGCGGCAGCTTCTCCGACAGCAACCTGCACAGTCGCGGTTCGATCCGGGCGTTCACCGATGGCGGCTCCAGCCACGCCCGGCTTTATACGCATCGCGGTGGGAAGTGGGAGACGTTCTACTCCGAGTCCGCGCTGGCTGAACAGCTCGAGTTCTTCCGCCACGTGCTCGACGGCGCACCCACGTCGCGCAGCGTTCGCCTCGAGGTCCGCGAGGATCGCGACACCATCGCCGCGGTGCGCGAGGAGTCCGAATGGCCCCTCGCCCGCACCCGTTGGCGGCCAATGTATCTTGCCGCCGCGGGAATGCTGACGGCCGCAAGGCCGCCGAAAGCCGGCAGCATATCCTTCGAAACACATTCGCGCGCAGCATCTTTCAACTGGACAACACCGACCGACATCGAACTGACCGGGCCCATGGCGGCCCGGCTCTGGGTCCAGCTGGACGGCGGCCAAGACGCGAACCTGTTCGTCGGCGTGGAGAAGTGGTGTGACGGGCGGTTCGTCGGATTCGAGGGGTCCTACGGCTGGGGCCGCGATCGTGTCACCACCGGCTGGCAGCGGGTCTCGCTACGCGAACTGGACCCTGAAGCCTCCCGGCCCTGGCAGCCGGTCCCGGCGTGCGTCCGGGCGCATCCGACTACCCCGGGCGAGGTGGTCGCCGTTGATGTCGCCCTCGGTCCGTCGGCGACGTTGTTTCGTGCCGGAGACCAACTGCGCCTGGTGATCGCCGGTCGATGGTTATCCCCGCGCAACCCGCTCACGGGTCAATTCCCGGCTGCCTATCCTGACCCGCCGCGCAGTCGAATCACGCTGCGCTGGGGCCCCCGCTACGACGCCCACCTGCTGATCCCAGAAATCCCCTGACCCGGTCACAACCGGGCAAGCCGGCACACCCGGCTGGCAACGCAGGCTGTGCAGCGGCGACGATCTGGCGCAATCGCCGGACGGTCATGCCGGGTGTGATGAACGCGGCTGCACGAGCGTGATCGGACGCTGCCCGGCGGTGACTGACCACTCACCGGTGTCGTTCGACACCTTTCAGATCCAGACGCCTTTGCCCACCGCGACCACCCCGCCGGCGCTGACCGCGAACCTTTCCCGGTCTCGGTCCAGGTCCACTCCCACCATCTCGCCAGGCCCCACGACGACGTTCTTGTCCAGGATCGCGTGGCGTACCACCGCGCCACGGCCCACCCGGGTGCCGGGCATGATCACACTGCCCTCCACGATGGCGCCGTCGTCGACAACGACATTGGACGACAACACCGAGTTGCGCACCGAGGCCGCCGAAATGATGCTGCCGGCACCGACCACCGACTCCTGCGCCGATCCTCCGTTGACAAATTTCGCCGGCGCCAGGTTCTCCGACTCACCCCGGATGGGCCAGCGCCGGTTGTACAGGTTGAACACCGGGTGCACCGACACCAGATCCATGTGGGCGTCGTAGAACGCATCCAGCGTCCCGACGTCACGCCAGTAAGCCCGGTCGCGGTCGGTGGCACCCGGCACGTCGTTGTCGGAAAAGTCGTATACCGCTGCCATCCCGTCCTCCACCAGCCTCGGGATGATGTCCCCGCCCATGTCGTGATCCGAGTGATCGTCATCGGCGTCGGCGCGAATTGCGTCGATCAGCACCTTGGTGGTGAACACGTAGTTGCCCATCGAAACGAACGTGCTGGTGGGGTCATCGGGGGTGGCGGGCGGATCCAGCGGCTTCTCGAGGAAGCTGCGGATGCATCCAGAGTCGTCGGCGTCAATGCAGCCGAACGCGCTGGCACCGGCACGCGGAACCCGGATGCCGGCCACCGTTGCGCCGGCACCGCTGTCGATGTGGAACCGGACCATCTGTTCCGGGTCCATCCGGTACACGTGATCGGCGCCGAAAACCACCAGGTAGTCGGGATCTTCGTCGTAGATGAGATTGAGCGACTGGTAGATCGCGTCGGCGGAGCCGGTGTACCAGCGCGGACCCAGACGCTGCTGCGCCGGCACCGGGGTGATGTACTCACCGGCCAAACCCGACAACCGCCAGTTCTGCGAAATGTGACGGTCCAGCGAATGTGACTTGTATTGGGTGAGAACGCAGATCCTGAGGTATCGGGCGTTGACGAGATTGGAAAGCACGAAATCGATCAAACGGTAGGCGCCGCCGAAGGGAACCGCGGGTTTGGCCCGGTCCGCCGTCAACGGGTAAAGCCGCTTGCCCTCACCGCCGGCCAAAACGACGCCCAGCACGTGTGGCGCTTCCCTCATGGCCTCAAACCTATCGGCACCCGCGAACCGCTGCCAGGGGCATCCCCGTATAGCCGCCGTTGTGACGGGCTGCTGGCCAAGGTAATTGGCCGGTCCGTCGGCTCCTCAACTGCCCGCAATGCGGGCCGCCTCGTCGCCGACACCACCCACTCGTCCGGCTCCTCAACTGCCCGCAATGCGGGCCGCCTCGTCGCCGACACCACCCACTCGTCCGGCTCCTCAACTGCCCGCAATGCGGGCCGCCTCGTCGCCGAACTACGGTGCTGCGTATGCGGGTAGCGATGATGACTCGGGAATACCCACCGGAGGTCTACGGCGGAGCCGGGGTACATGTCACCGAGCTGGTATCCCAACTGCGGCGTTTGTGTGCGGTCGACGTGCACTGCATGGGCGCACCTCGTCCGGGGGCCATCACTCATCAGCCCGACCCGCGGCTGCGCAACGCCAACACCGCACTGTCAACCCTGTCCGCTGACCTGGTGATGGCCAACGCCGCGAGCGGGGCCACCGTGGTGCATTCACACACCTGGTACACCGGCCTGGCGGGCCATCTGGCCGCGCTGCTCTACGACATCCCGCATGTGTTGACCGCGCACTCGCTGGAGCCGATGCGGCCCTGGAAAGCCGAGCAGCTAGGTGGCGGCTATCAGGTCTCGTCCTGGGTGGAAAACACCGCCGTGCTGGCCGCAGACGCCGTCATCGCCGTCAGCGCGGGCATGCGTGACGACCTGCTGCGCATCTATCCGACGCTGGACCCCGCTGTGGTGCACGTGATCCGCAACGGGATCGACACCGACGTGTGGTATCCGGCCGGCCCCGTGCGCACCGGTTCGGTACTGACCGAGCTCGGAGTTGATCCAAGCCGGCCGATAGTGGCGTTCGTCGGCCGGATCACCCGGCAAAAAGGGGTTCCGCATTTGCTGGCGGCGGCACACCAGTTCAGCCCGGATATTCAGGTGGTGCTGTGCGCGGGTGCTCCCGACACTCCCGGGATAGCCGATGAGGTCAGGTCCGCGGTGGCCCAACTGGCCCGTACCCGCACCGGCGTGTTCTGGGTCCGTGACATCCTTCCGATCGGGAAACTGCGCGAAATACTTTCTGCTGCAATGGTTTTCGTATGCGCTTCGGTATACGAGCCGTTGGGCATCGTCAACCTGGAGGCAATGGCCTGCGCTACCGCGGTAGTGGCCTCCGACGTTGGGGGGGTACCTGAGGTGGTCGCCGACGGGGTCACCGGTTCCCTGGTGCATTACGACCCTGACGACCCGAGCGGTTACGAGGCCAGGTTGGCCGAAGCGGTCAATACTCTCGTCGCCGACCCTGCCACAGCGAAGCGCTACGGCCAGGCCGGACGTCAGCGCTGCATCGAGGAGTTCTCCTGGGCGCACATTGCCGGGCAGACGCTGGACATCTACCGGAAGGTCTGCCAGTGACACACCACCCGCCCCGGAGCTGATTTAGCTGGTAACGCTCTTGAGTTCGTCACCGAGTGCCGCAGCCTCGTCGGGCGTCAGCTCCACGACGAGACGGCCGCCACCCTCGAGTGGTACCCGCATCACGATGCCGCGCCCCTCTTTGGTTGCTTCCAGAGGACCGTCGCCGGTCCGGGGCTTCATCGCCGCCATCGAGTGCTCCCTCCAGATTCGAGCTGGCCCGCCCTTGCGGACCTGGTCGGCGCCGAGCATGCCCCGTAAGTGGATTCCCAGCCGTACCCGACATTGAACTGCCAAATCACCCCTCCATTGTTCCCTATTCCGGTTCACCAGGTGCACAAGACCCGGTTCTATGGCCGCGCAGGGCCGTCCAAGCCGGTTGCCGGATCCCCGGTCGGGATTTTCGACGCCCGGCTTCACGGGATGCCTGCAACACCTCGGACACGTGGACTTATGAGGAATCCTGTCAGCCTCGACCGCCCGGCACCGGGCCGCCGACGGCGCATACTCACCGGGGAGGCACCCAGCACGTGCGGACGTGGTCGTCCACCATCCCGGTGGCCTGCATCAGCGCATAGGCGGTGGTGGGCCCGACGAAGCGAAACCCACGCCGTTTCAATTCGCGCGCCATCGCCGTGGATTCCGCAGTGGCTGAAGGGATTTCGGATAGGGCTGCCGGCCGCCGCCGGGGCGGGGGCGCGAACGACCACAGCAGGTCCGACAGGTCCTGCGCTGACCCGAACTCAGCCGCAGCACGCGCGTTGGCGATCGTCGCCTCGATCTTGGCCCGGTTGCGCACAATGCCCGCGTCCGCCAGCAATCGCTGCACATCGGTGTCGGTGTAGTCGGCGACCGCCTCGATATCGAACCCGGAAAACGCGCGCCGAAAGTTCTCCCGCTTCCGCAAGATGGTCAACCACGACAGGCCACTCTGGAAGGCCTCCAAGCTCATCCGCTCGAACAATGCCGCCCCGCCGTACAGCGGGCGACCCCACTCCTGGTCGTGGTAGTTGCGGTAAAGCTCGGCGCCGGGCCCGGCGCGAACCACCGCCCAGCCGCAGCGCACCAAGCCGTCGTCGCTCACGTCGGGTTGGGACGGTCGTAAGCGACGGCGTCCACGTCAGCTACCTCGACGTTCTGCAGCCGGGCCTCGGCTTCACCGGTGGGAGGTCCGTGGACGGCAGCCAGCTGGCCGCGCAGCACGTCCAACTCGCGGCCGAGCCGATCCAGCACCCAATCGACCTCGCTGGTCTTGTAGCCGCGCAACACCTGCGTGAACTTGACCGCATCGACGTCGGCCGCGGTGATGCCGGACGCGGGCAGCACCGTCGCCGTCGTCGCCCGCGGCAGCGGCGGCAACTGCTCACCGCGGCCGAACAGCAGGCTCGCCGCACCGAATAACACGATCGCCACCAGGACCAGCACCACCAGGTACAGCAATACCAATGCCACGCCGACGATCTTGCCCTAAGCCTGAATCCACCGATGTACTTGGTGTGACGGTTTGCGACCGGATTGAGTTGAGGCCGCTGGGTGGTGGCGCGTTTGAGCTGCTGGCCTCTTCTGCCAGCTTGTCCAGTTGGGATTGGCCCCTGAAGTAGGGCGGTTTGGTCAGGGCGGGCGGTGACGGAGCGCGGTTTTCTTTCAGGCGGCCAGCGCTGGTGGTCCGCGGTGGGTGGCGTGAAAGGCGTTGAGCCAGTGTTGTTCCCAGGGCCAGTCGCGGGGTAGGTGCCAGGTGATCGTGTCACGTCCGGCGCGGGCGGGGCGGGCGGCGACGTTAATCAGTTGGGTGCGGATGGTCACCGCGGGCCAGGGCGTGTTCGGGTGAGGCCAACACACCCAGGGCGCGGGTGAGCGCGTGGGCGGTGGCGGCCAGGGCCAGCCAGGCGGCATTGGCATTGAACTTGCCCGAAGGTAGATGGGCGAGTGGCCCGGCGAACAGGTCGGCGAAGACCTGTTCGATGATGGCGTGGGCGCGGTGTTGGGATTCGGCCTGCACGAGTTGAAACGGGCTGTTGGTGAATACCGCGTGATAGCGGTGGGCGGCAAACAGCTCGCCCTGGCCGTGGCCGGCGGGGCTTTTGGCCAGATCGCGCACCCGGCGCACGATCAACCGCCCCTCGGTGGCATGCGCTGGGGTGGAGGTGAACGCGGTGTAGGGGACTTCGGCGATCTCGGCGTCGGAGATCCATTGCCCGGCCTGCTCGTCGAACACCGCGTTGGGATAGGCGATGGCGGTCCAGGCGTCCTCGTCGATGGCGGCGATGGCACGGCGGATCTTGGGATCCATGCGCACGGTGACCGAAAAATGTGCCCCATTGCGGCGGCAGGCGGCCACGAACGCCCCGTTGTAGAAGGCCGAGTCGACGCGCACCACGATCAGCCCGGTAATCCCGGCGGCGCGGGCAGTGCTGATCGCCTCGGCCACTAGCGATGCCGCCCCGCGTGCGGAGGCGGCGTTGCCGCCGCGCAGCCGGGTGGTGGTGATCACCGGGGCGGCGATCGGGGTACTCACGGTGGCGATCAGCGCGTTAAGCCCGCGCACCGTCAGCGATTTGGACGCGATCTTGGCATGCCCGAACGCCGCGCCCTGCTTGTCCGGCCCGAATACCCGCTTCTGCGTCGAGTCGACATCGATGAATGCCAGCTGATCGGCGCCGGGCAGCAGCGGGGTGCGCGCGGCCAGCTCGGCCAGCACCATGCGGTGCGCCGCTCCTAGTTGACGCACGTGGCCGTGGGTGAACGCGCGCAGAAACGACCCCAGCGTGGAAGGGGCGCGGATCCCGCCGAAGGTGTCCGGCAGCGCGCCGTGGCGCAACAGGTCCATGCCGTCGATATCGTCGGCGCCGGCGATCATCCCCGCGATCAGCGAGCCGACCTTCACACCTGCGTTGGCGCCCACCTCGGCGTTGAGCCGAACATGCTGGGCGACAAGCTCTTCCAGCCCCACCAGCTGGGCCAGCCGCATCACCGGCACCAGCCCGGCATGCGACACGAGATTCGGGTCATCGAAGCTGGCGTGCGTCTTGGCCGCGGCATGTAACAATTGCACTTACGAGGTGCCCTTTCCTCGGGACGGATTGAAGCTTCACCAACTCCGATCTTCCCAGGTCAAAGGGCACTTCTGCTGTTACGACACACTCAAGGCGCCAATTGCATCGGTGCATTCAGGCTAAGGGATCGACATCCCGGCGATCAGCGGGGCCGCACCACATTCATCGGGGGCCGGTCGGCCAGCGAGACCGGCCAGGTGTGCTCGGTGTAGCCGTCACCGACGGCGAAGAACTGGGTCAACCCGACCCCGGAATCGGGGATTCCGCACCGGGACAGCAAGGTGGCGATGACCTGGCGGCTCATCACGCCCAGCTCGGCCAGCGGCCGGTTGCGGTGTGCCCGCACCCCAAGGTTGACCTGCGCGATCGCGTCCAGGCCCAGCCGGTCGAAAGTGTCGACCAGCAGTCCGATCTCCACGCCGTAGCCGGGCGCGAACGGCAGTGATGTCAACAGCTCGCGGCTGGCGGCGTACTCACCGCCCAGCGGCTGCAGCACACAGCCCAGCTCGGGCCGCAGCGCCGCCAGCAGCGGTCGCGCCACCAGCTCGGTGACCCGGCCGCCACCGGTGGAACCCGCACTGCCGCCGGCATCGCTGACGGTGAGCGGACGCCGGTAAAAGCTTTTGACCAGGTGAATACCGTCGCGGGTCAGCAGCGGGCCGACCAGCCACGGAACGAACATCGGGTGCGGGTTGACCAGGTCGGAGTCGACGAACACCACGATGTCGCCACTGGTAGCGGCCAGCGAGCGCCACAGCGCCTCACCCTTACCCGGGCGCGTTGGAACCTCGGGCAGCGCCTGCTCGCGGCTGACGACGCGGGCGCCGGCGGCGATGGCACGGATCTCGGTGTCGTCGGTGGAGCCCGAATCCAGGACGATCAGCTCATCGACCAGGCCTGACGAGTCCCGGACCAACGGTGAGATGCTGTCGATCACCGATTCGATGGTTTCTTCCTCGTTGAGGGCCGGCAGCACCACCGAGATCGTCCGCCCCGCCTTGGCCGCCACCAGTTCCCCGATCGTCCAGCGGGGAGGGTTCCAGCTGCGGTCCGCCAACCAGGTGTCACCGGGTTTCGCCGCCAGGACCGCGTCATGAGTGAGGTCGCCTGCGACCAACTCCGATGCCGTCATGCGAGTCCCCTCACCGTGCGCATCGGAGGTCGCGTCCCCTGGATGGAGGCCACCATCTCCAGCACTCGCCTGGTGGCCGCGACCTGGTGCACCCGAAACATGCGCGCTCCGGCAGCCGCCGCCAGCGCGGTGGCTGCCAGCGTTCCCTCGAGGCGTTGGGTCACGTCCACTCCCAGAGTCTCCCCGATAAAGTCCTTGTTGCTCAAAGCCATGAGCACCGGCCACCCGGTCTTAACAAGATCGTCCACGTGGCGCAACAGCATCAGCCCGTGAAAGGTGTTCTTGCCGAAATCGTGGGCGGGGTCGATGAGCACCCGGTCGCGGGCTACTCCCGCTGCGACTGCGCGCTCGGCCGCCGCGGTGACCTCACGGATGACGTCGTCGACCACGCCGCGGGTGGTCGTACCGTAGCTGACCCGAAACGGTCGGGTGCGCGGCAGCGCTCCCCCGGTGTGGGCACACACCAGGCCGGCGCCGAACTCGGCGGCGACGCCGGGTATTGCGGGGTCTATACCGCCCCAGGTGTCGTTGATCAGATCGGCTCCCGCCGCGCAGGCCAGCCGGGCCACCTCCGCGCGCCAGGTGTCGACGCTGATCAGCTTGTTGGGGTAGGCACCGCGCAACCACTCGACGAAGGGCAACAGCCGGGCGATCTCGGTGTCGGCATCGACATCCTCGCCGGGGCCGGCTTTGACGCCGCCGACGTCGATGACGTCGGCGCCCTCATCGATGGCCCGATGGACGGCTTCTCGGGCGGCCCCGTCGCTGAAGGTCGCCCCCTTGTCGTAGAAGGAATCGGGGGTGCGGTTGACGATCGCCATGATCAGCGGGCGATCCGCGGCGACCGGGCGGCCGCACAGCATTGCGTGCACGTCTACATAGTGCCGGACCATCCAACCTGCGCTCAGCGCTACTCGACGAGCGCTCACGGGCTGTTCACGCAGTT
Organism: Mycobacterium pseudokansasii; assembly: GCF_900566075.1. NCBI lineage: Bacteria > Bacillati > Actinomycetota > Actinomycetes > Mycobacteriales > Mycobacteriaceae > Mycobacterium > Mycobacterium pseudokansasii. The sequence continues at coordinate 4,641,321 of NZ_UPHU01000001.1, forward strand.
TCGACGCCGTCAGCGCAGGCTCGACGACAACGCTGGCGCCCAGAGGCCGCCAACTAGATCGATCGACGGGGTGCGCTACGCGACGCCGTTACGCCCGGGGGCGTTTACCGGCCGCTACTTCGTCGGGGTACTCGGCGTAGTAGGGCACGTATCCTTCGTCGCGGCCGGCCAGCACGTAGAGCGGATCCTCGACCTCGGCGCCGTAAGCCTGCTGGCGCAGCTCCACTTTGCGGCTCTTGAACGTCGTGGTGTGCGCCATCGACTCGACTACTCGCACGAACAGCGGCAGCGCGTAGGCGGGTAACTGACCGTAGACGGCCCGGGCCAGGGACTGCCCGTCGAACTCGGCGCCGTCGCGCAGCTTGATCGCGGCCATGCCGGCGCGGCCGCCGGTGTTGGGCACCTCCACGCCGTAGACCGTGCACTCCTCGACTGAGGGGTCGGCCGACAGCGCCGCTTCGACCTGCGTGGTGGCGACGTTCTCGCCCTTCCACCGGAAGGTGTCGCCCAGCCTGTCGACGAACGCGGCGTGCCCCATGCCCTGCGGACTCATCACGTCGCCGGTGTTGAACCAGCAGTCGCCGTCCCGAAATGCGTTGCGCACCAGCTTCTTTTCGCTGGCCGCCGGGTCGGTGTAGCCGTCGAACGGCTGCAGCCGGTTGACCGGGCTGAGCAACAGGCCCGGCTCACCGGGGGGGACCCGGCGTACCCGGCCGCTCTCGTCGCGCAGCGGGGCGCCGGTATCCGGGTCGTATTCCACGTAGGCCAGCGGCATCGGTGACACGCCGGTTGTCCTGGGCACGTTGAAGATGTTGATAAACGCGGAGTTCCCCTCGCTGGCGGCGTAGAACTCGCAGACGCGCGCAATGCCGAACCGTTCGGTGAACTCGTCCCAGATCTCCGGCCGCAAGCCGTTGCCGGTGATCACGCGTACGCGGTGGGCCCGGTCGGTCGATTTGGCCGGCTGGTTGAGCAGGTAACGGCAGATCTCCCCGATGTAGATGAACGCCGTGGCCTCGGTGGCGATCACCTCGTCCCAGAACCGCGACGCCGAGAACGACTTGCCCAGCGCCAGCGTCGCTCCGGAATTGATCACCGACGACACCGCGACCGTCAGCGCGTTGTTGTGGTACAGCGGCAGGCAGCTGTACAGCGTGTCCGAGCTCTTCAGCCGCAGCCCCATGCCGCCGAACACCGCCAGCGCCCGCAGCCACCGGTGGTGAGTCATCACGCTGGCTTTGGGGAAGCCGGTGGTGCCCGACGTGAAAATGTAGAAGGCGGTGTCCTTGGCTCGCACCGCCGCAGCCGAAGCCGGGTTATGCGCGGGCGCGGTCGCGGCACAGCGCTCCAGGTCGTCGACGGTCAGCACCTCGCCGGCCGGGCCACCGCTTTCACTGATGGCGCTGACCAGGTCCGATTCGGTGAGCAGCAGCTTTGCGTCAAGCAGGCCCAGACTGTGGGCGAGCACCTCACCCCGCTGGTGGTAGTTGAGCATTCCGGCAACGGCGCCGCACTTGACGACGGCCAGCATGGCCAGCACCGTGTTGGGCGAGTTGCGCAGCATGATGCCGACCACGTCGCCGGGGCCGACACCTCGCGCGGCCAGCACCGCGGCGTACCGGTTGGCGATCGCGTTGGCCTCGCGATAGGTCAACTGCTGCTCACCGGATTTCACGAAGACCCGGTCACCGAAACGGGCTGCCCGGTCCTGGAAGACACTCCCGATCGACGCCTTGGACGTCGGCCGGGCCAGCAAGCCGGTCACCGCCCCTCGCACGATCGACGGTGTGTCGGCCAGTACGCCCGGCACCCGGGCTGCGACGTCGCTGAGCTTGACCCGTGCGCGCGCGCCACCTGGGTGATCGGACACGTTCTTCCTCGATTCGCTCGTGAGACATGACGGGGCGCGGCGCCCATGCGGTCACGAGGGTGCGCACAGCTCCAGCGCCGCGCCCACCTTATCGACTACCGTCAGCCGCTCCATCGCTGCCTGCGCGACGTAACCGGCGTTCACCAGTCCGTTGAGCCACGCCAGCAGACCGTCGTAGTGCCCCCGCGGGTCGAGGATCACGATGGGTTTGCTGTGCATGCCCAGATAGCCGGTAGTCCAGGCATCGAGAAGCTCATCCAACGTCCCCAGGCCACCTGGCAGCACGATGAACCCGTCGGCGCGTTCCTCCATGATGTGCTTACGCTCGCGCATCGTGTCGGTGACGATCAGTTCGGCGGCCGCGCCCGCGTCGGACAGTTCGCGGCGGATCAGCGGCTTGGGAATCACGCCGACGGTCCGGCCGCCGCGTGCGTGCGCCGCCCCCGCAACAGCGCCCATGGCCGAAAGGTTGCCGCCGCCCCAGACCAGGGTCCAGCCGCAGTCGGCGATTGCCTCGCCGAGTTCAGCGGCGAGCTCGAGCAATTCCGGGTGTGTCGGTCCGGCCGCGCAGTAGACACATACCGCCCACTCGTCTTCGGTTGAGTCGGGCCGTGGGCACATATACCGAAACGTAGACCAAGACCGGCTCGGGGGCGGCGGAACGCGAGCAGAAGTGGGCTGCCATTGTGTCCCATCTGATCGGGCGCCATAAGATCTCAGCGGTGCCCATTCGATGGAACGTCCCGCAACAGGCGGCCGCGCTGGAGCGGTTGGACGCCGCCCTGGGCGACGCATCCGCTGGCGGTGGGGCAGTCGTACTCGGACCCGACGGCGTGGGCAAATCCACGCTGGCCCGGTTGGCCGCCGAACAATTCTGCCGCCGGCACCCGACCACGCTGATCCGCTGGGTCATCGGCACCCCGACCGAGCGCGTGGTTCCGTTCGGCGCCTTCGGCCATCTGGTCAGCATCGCCGAAATCGGCAAGCCGGCCGCCCTACTGCGGGCCGCCCGGGCATCGCTATGCGCTGACGATACGCAAGGCAAGCTGCTGCTCATCGTCGACGACGCGCACGACCTGGACATCTTGTCGGCCACCCTGGTGTACCAGTTAGCGCTGACCGGCACGGCCCGGATGATCGTCACCGCGCGCACCCCGGATACCCCGGATACCCCAGCCGCGCCCGAGGCCATCACAGCGCTGTGGACCGACCGTTTGCTGGAGCGGATCGACATCGAGCCGCCGGGCGGACCAACCGCGCCGGCCGAGGTCGACGAATTCATCGCCGAGCTGCCCGCCCCGGCGCGGTCGGTGCTGGATTACCTCGCCATCGCAGAGCCCTTGTCGCTCGCCGATCTCACGGTGCTCGCCGGTGACGGCGCCGTGCAGCAGGCCGAGGAGTTGGGCGCCGCGGAAACCCGGGTACGCGGCGGACGCGCCGACGATCCGGTGGTCTATACGGCTCACCCGTTGTTCGCCGAACGCACGCGTGCGGCGCTGGGCGATGACGGCGCGCGACGACGACGAACCGAGATAGTCATGCTGTTGTCGCGGCATCCGACCGAACACCTCAGCGACCGGCTGCGGCTGGCGGCGTTGGCGCTGGGCGGCCTGGACAGCGAAGCCGAGCAACCGGTGGACGAGGTCGTCGCCGCCGCGCAGCAGGCGCTGCGCCTGGGCGACGTCCGGCTGGCCGAGCGGTTGGCGCGAGCGGCGCTGGATCGCTCGGCCGGACTGGACGCGCGACTGGTGCTGGCGCAGGCGTTGAGCTGGCAGGGACGTGGCCGGGAAGCCGCGGGGGTGCTGGCGGCCGTGGATCCTGCCGGTCTGTCCGAGGCCGAGCTGAGGGCGTGGGCGGTGCCGCGGGCCGCCAACCAGTTCTGGATGCTCGGCGAACCGGAGCGGGCCACGGCGTTCCTGCAGACCACTCGCGGCCGGATCATCGAGCCCTCCGCGCAGGCCGAGCTGGACGCACTGACGGCAACGTTCGCCATGAACGCCGGAAACCTGCCGCGGGCCGTCACGCTGGCCGACCAGGTGTTGTCCCAGCCGTCCCCCGGTGACACGGCCGTGGCCTGGGCGGCCAGCGCCGCCGCGCTGTCCTCGGCCCGGATGGGTCGCTTCCGCGACGTCGAGCCACTGGTCCAACGGGCGTCGGCCGCCGAGCATCCCGGGCTGCTGCGATTCACCGTCGGCCTGGCTCAGATCACCTCGCTACTCATGGCGGGTGAGATCGCCCAGGCTCAGACGCTGGCCCAGCAGTTCACCGACTTTGCCGAGTTGCAGCAGCCCGGTCGGGCCATCGGTGAGGTGTTGCTGGGACACGTGCTGCTCACCAAGGGCGAATTCGGTTCTGCGGCATCGCTATTGGAGCCTGCCGCTGCCGAACTGGAACGCACCGGCTATTCCTGGGGTCCGCTGTCGCTGATGTTGCTGGCCACTGCCATCGCGCAGCAGGGCCGCATCGCCGAGTCCGCGAAAGCGTTGCGGCGCGCCGAAACCCGACACGGAACCAAGTCAGCGCTGTTCGCACCCGAACTCATGCTGGCCCGCGCGTGGACCAAAGCCGCCGCCCGGGACAAGGCCGGCGCCATCGCCGATGCCCGCGAAGCGGCCCGGACCGCCGAACGAGGCGGGCAGTCGACGGTGGCGCTTCGGGCCTGGCATGATGCCGTTCGCCTCGGCGATATCCGGGCTGTGGTCCCGGTGACTCGGCTGGCCACCGAAATCGACTGCCCAGTAGGCGATCTCGTGGCCAAACAGGCCCGCGCGCTCGCCGATGGCGACGCTGCCGCGCTGACCGTGGTGGCCGAAGAGTTGGCCGCGATCGGGATGGCCGCCGCGGCTTCCGACGCAGCAGCAGCAGCAGCGGTAGCGGTGGCGAACCAGTCGGGCTCGGTGTGACTCTCGGACCAGGCACCGTCGCGACGGCTCTCCCGAATCATCGCGGTTTGGCGCCGGCCGCGGCGGCCAATGTCTGGCAGCACCGCGAAGCGGTGGTCCGCTCTTCCCGCCTCGGAGAGGCGCGCGGCGCGTGCGCCGCGCGCAAGGACGGGCCAAAGCAACCGGCCAACCAGTTCGTAGGGCACCGCGGTGTGCCCCTCCAGTCGTTGCGCCGAAAACGGATCCAGTGCCATCAGCGCCTGCCGATGGCTACCGTGCCGGGGCGTCATGCCGGCCAAGGGCGCTCGTCGCCGCGGCATCGCGGCGGCGCGAAAGACACAGGCTGCTCCAAGACTGAAGCCTGTTGCGGCCCTGGCAATCTCCAAGACCATCCAGGATTCGCCGACCGCGTGCGACCGGATCTGCGGAAAGACGTCCGGCAACTCATCAGTTATGTCGATCCGGTACGCCGCAAGGTAATCCACGCTATCGTTGCGCACAACCGCACGCCAAGTCTCGCGCCCTGTTCCAGCGCCCAACTGAGGAAGGTCGCCGGGCCGCGCGACCCTGGTTGTCCAACCGAGCTCTTGGAGGTGATCTGCAAGCCGACGCGCCACGACATGCGTTGTCTGGTCCAAGGGTATGTGCGGAGCGTGGGCCTGCAGTGCCGCCAGGTTTGCGATCGCTGAGATAGTCACGGCAATCCAAGTCTGACCGATGCCGGTTATCTTCTCGTTATTGATGATTCGGATGTTGTCGGTGCGAATACCGTAGCGATCCAGGTAACTGGCTATCAGCGGCAGCGGAAGTGCGTCCAGCCGGCCGGCCCTCGGCTCGAGGCGTATCAAGGCGGTTGCCGTTTCGTCAACGCTCGCGCTGAACAACGACCCGCGACGTCGATGGATTCCGGGTCGACGGCCACGGGTTATCGCCAGTCGGCGTCGGGCGTTGGTCGTCAGGTGTACTCCGCGCCAATAACCCAACAACACGACCACGCTGAGGACGGCGACGCCTAACACCCACCGGTCGTGTGTTGAACGCCACGGATGGGCCAGCACCGCCGCGATCCCGACCGAGACCGCCAACGTGACGCGCCAGGTGTCCGGCCAGACGATGATGGGTCGCCTTCCGGATGGGGACATTCTCACAATGCTGGCTCCCTCCGCCATCTCCCGAACGGCGCGGCTTGTGGCTGATGGAAACGAAACTCCATGTCAACGGCGGCCGTCAGGTACGAGGCCATCGGCATTCTTCGACGGTGCGCCGACCACCACGACGCGGCAGGGCGCGGCATGCTCCGAAGCCGTTGCGGTCAGGTACGAACGCCAGGGCGGCACGAACCGTTACCCAGTACCAGAGGCGGCAAAGCCGGGGACTTTCTCGCACCTACTTTCAGAACTGTTGCGGGAGCGCAGCTTTGAAGCACAAGACGCCGTGCCGCCATTCCTGATGGGCGCTGTCGACCAACTCAGGTATCAGCACCGCGTGCAGCTAACCCGCCGGCCCGCGACCAGCCCGCTCGTTGCCCACTGGCGCACCGCGCCAGCGGCAACCAGCGGCTCGCGTGGTGAGAACCGGGGAACAGCTATCCGCCCCATTTTGCGGCTTCAGCCTGGTCCCGGGCCATCATCGCCATCGTGTTGGATTCGTGGGTGCTCGCCATGGACTGATACGAGCGCACCAGATCCTCCAGAGCCTGGTTCCACCGCGCCTGCCACGCCTGGTAGGTCACACCGGTATCACCCTGCCAGGCATTCGACAGCGCAGCCTGCTCGCCGGCGATATCAGCACCCATGCTCTGTAGCGTTCCCGCGTATCCCGACATATCACCGGCATGGGTCACCATCGCCGGATAGTTGTACATAATCTGTGACATCACAAGTCCTTTCTCAAGCTAATAGTGGTCGACTCAGGCGCCGGTGTAAGTCGATGCGGCGGCCGCATCGGCGGCGACATAGGTACCCGCAGCGTCGCCCAAATTAGCTTGCGCAATATCGAGCAAAGCATTGACCTTACTGGCCGCCTCCATGTAGCGGGCATGGGCACCTTGAAATGCCAGCGCGGATTCACCCTGGTGAAACGCTTGAGCCGACATCACCGATTGCTCAGCTTGGCTAATAGTGTGCCGCATCAAACCCGCCTTCGCCGCAAAAGCCGACTGCGACGATACCAACTGGGGAATATCGGTATCCAACAAACTCATACATTTTCCTTTCGATTCGATTCCTGCATACTTGGCCGTTAGGTCACCGGGTTTAGACGCATCCTCACGTCGGCGCCCCGACTAAAGTCACGTCCCATGTCGCTGGCACCATCGGCATGCCGGCGCTATCACCGAATCCACCAGCCAACGTGGCCAGCCCTGAAGCACCGGGACCGGTCGATGAGGGAGCGGTACCGGTAAACCCAATCGGTCCAGCCCCGGTATCCGAAAACTTGACCATGCCCGCCGGCACGTCGCGGCCAGCGGCCGTAGCCATGTCGAACTTGCCCGATGTCACCGCCTCACCCTTGTTGGGCGTGAATACCTCAGTCTTGCTGGGCGTATCCAACTCCCCGTTGCCGGGTGACACCAACTCACCCTTACCGGGTGTAAACACCTCGGTTTTGTCAGATGTCACGATTTCGGCGCAATCCGGCGCAGCCGGGCCATCGATGGTCTCGGAAGTGTCATCGCTTCGCTGATCGATGGAATCGACATACGCCGGGATCCCGATCCCCAGGCCGGTCGCGAGTGGTACCGCGATAGCGGCGCCAACTCCTGCCAGCACAGCACCGCCGACACCGAGCGGAACAAGAATTCCCGCCGCTATCAGGGCGACCACGATGATTTCTGGATAGAGGGCCAATAGCGTGATGATGGCTTCCGCTATAGCTTGTGCCGCCACCGCAAGGCCCTCGGCCAATGCCAGCAGGACCGTAGCAAGGAATTCTCCCAGCAGTAAGGCCCCAACGTAGAGAACCTCAACCACCACTTCCAGAATGCTTGCCAGCCCCTGGAAAAACGCCGTCATTATCTCCTGGAACACGAGCAGGGCCTCTTGCACCCACATCCAGAGTTCACTGAGGAACGTTTCGAGTATTTCCGCCGCCACCAGCAGCGCCTCTTGTATCCACATCCACAGTTCGTTGACGAACGTCGTCAGCACTTCTTCTAACAGCGTTTCGAACTCTTGCAGCCAGGCTAGGATTTCCAGCCACCACGGCGTTTCCGGCGGAGGAATCGGAGGGATATCGCCGAGGTGTCCGACTCCGGGGTGCTTGACCACCACTGGCGCCGGTGCGGTGTGGGGTACTGCGGCCAGGGCCGCGCCCGAAACTGTCGCATAGGTTCCCATTGTCGCGGCACCCTGGATCCACATGCGCACATAGTCGGCTTCATTAAGGGCGATCGGGATGGTGTTTACCAATCGCGTAACTAACACCAGACTCAGCAACACTGGTCCCCGAACGGCCAAGCTCTTCGACTCCCCCGGCAGCGACCGCACCATGCTCGCCGGCCACCGCGCTGAACCCGGCCGCGGTCTCCAGTGACACCGGGTCCGCCGCCGGTGGTACCACCGCCGTAATCGCCGGTATTGCAGCAGCATGTGCAGCGGCCAGGCGAGCCGTCAGTGCGTCCACCGCTGCACTTGCCGCCGCTAAACCCTCAGGAACCACTCGTAACATCAACCGCAACTCCTCAAGTGATCGACGAATCTGCCGCGCATGGAAGTCCGCATGCTCACAACCGTTGGGGCAAAACGCCTTTGAACCCCCAAGCGCACAAGCAACGCGCCTGAAGAATTCTTGATCAGCTGCACACGAGAGTTACAGGGCCAAAACGTCCCAATCCACCCCGCAGCATGTGGCAGAGCGCTGAAGTTGGCGGACGACGGCGACGACGGGTTGTGCGAAACGACCACGCGAACTACTTGTGCAGTGGGCACAGTGCACTATTCGGACTGTCCACAGCGGGCAGCTACGACGCGGTTCGCTATGCGAGGTCGCCCCCCGTCGAACGGAACAAGGGACTCAGGCCAAGCGCGGGCCCGTGAATCGGGTCGTGTCCGGTCCGCAGCTTGCGTGGCGGCGGCTAGCTGCTACGAACTGACCATCACCTAGCGCCGTGGCACCATCCCGCTACGCGCTATCACCGTATGAATCAAGCAATGTGGGAATGCGCTACCCGCTCAAGTAGCGCCGCAACATGTCGACGGCGACCGTGATCTGGGCGGCCGGAACCCGCTCGTCGCGCCGGTGCGCCAGATTGGGATCACCGGGTCCGTAGTTGACCGCGGGGATGCCAAGCGCCGCGAAGCGCGATACGTCGGTCCACCCGTACTTCGCCCGGACCTGCCCACCGGCGGCCTCGACCAAGGCTTTAGCGGCCGGCTCCGACAGCCCGGGTAGGGCGCCCGGGGCGGCGTCGGCCTGCTCGATCTGCACGTCGAGCCCGGCGAACACCTCGTGGACATGGTGCAGGGCCGCGGCCACCGACCGGTCGGGCGCAAAGCGGTAGTTCACCGTGACCGACGCGCGATCGGGAATCACATTGCCGGCCACGCCGCCATCGACGCGCACCGCCGACAAGCCCTCGCGGTAGGTGCAACCGTCGATGTCGACGCTGCGGGCCTGGTATCGCGCCAACCGGTCCAGGACCGCGCCCAGCTTGTGAATTGCGTTGTCGCCCAACCAGGGACGCGCCGAATGGGCGCGGGTTCCGGTGGCGCTGATCACGACGCGCAGCGTGCCCTGGCAGCCGGCCTCGATATATCCGGCAGTCGGCTCGCCGAGGATGGCGACGTCGGCCGACAACCAGTCCCGCAGCTCATCTTCGATGCGACCCAAACCGTTTGCGGCAGCTTCGATTTCCTCACAGTCGTAGAACACCAACGTCAGGTCGTGCACCGGATCGGGTACGGTGGCCGCCAAGTGGAGGAAAACCGCATCACCGGACTTCATGTCGGCGGCGCCGCAGCCGTACAGCTCGCCATTCTCGAGCCTGCTGGGCAGGTTGCCGGCAGCCGGCACGGTGTCGAGGTGTCCGGCCAACAGCACCCGCGACGGCCGGTTGCGGCAGGTGCGCGCGAGCACGGCGTTGCCGTTGCGGATGATCTCCCAGCCGGTTGTCTGGGCACGCAGCGCGGCCTCCACCTCGTCGGCGATGCGGGCCTCGTTGCGCGACTCGCTGGGGATATCGACCAGCGCCGCGGTCAATTCGATCGGGTCCCCGCGTAAGTCCAGCACGCCCCCAGCCTAGAGCGGCGAGCAGACACACAATCGCACGCCCGGGCGCCCCGGGATGCGATTCGATGTCTGCTCGCGCAGGCAAGTAGCGTGTCGAGGCGTGACTGGAGCAGCAGGCATCGGCCTGGCGACCCTCGCCGCCGACGGATCGGTCCTCGACACCTGGTTCCCAGCACCGGAGCTGACGGAATCGGATAGCAGCGGAACGTCCCGGCTGGCGCTGTCCGACATTCCCTCCGAGCTGGTCGCACTGGTCGGCCGCGACGACGATCGCGGCACCGAAGTGGTCGCGGTCCGCACCGTCATCGGCTCGCTGGACGATGTCGCCGCCGACGCGTACGACGCCTACCTTCGGCTCCATCTGCTGTCGCATCGGTTGGTGGCGCCGCACGGGCTCAACGCCGGCGGCTTGTTCGGGGTATTGACGAATGTGGTGTGGACCAATCGCGGACCGTGCGCCGTCGAGGGTTTCGAAGCGGTGCGGGCCCGGCTGCGCCGCCACGGCCCGGTCACGGTCTACGGCGTCGACAAGTTCCCGCGGATGGTCGACTACGTCCTGCCCACCGGGGTTCGCATTGCCGACGCCGACCGGGTGCGGCTGGGTGCTCACCTGGCGCCGGGCACCACCGTGATGCACGAGGGCTTCGTCAACTACAACGCCGGAACCCTGGGCGCCTCAATGGTCGAGGGCCGCATCTCGGCGGGCGTGGTAGTGGGCGACGGCACTGACATCGGCGGTGGCGCGTCGATCATGGGGACCCTGTCCGGGGGTGGTACCCACGTCATTTCGATCGGCAGACGCTGCCTGCTCGGCGCCAACGCCGGGCTGGGCATCTCCCTGGGCGACGACTGCGTGGTGGAGGCCGGTCTCTACCTCACCGCCGGCACCAAGGTCACCATGCCCGACGGAACCCCGGTCAAGGCGCGCGAACTTTCCGGCCACAGCAACCTGCTGTTCCGCCGCAATTCGGTGACCGGGGCCGTCGAGGTGGTAGCCCGCGACCGGGAAGGCATCACACTTAACGAGGATCTGCACGCCAATTAGCCCTCAAATAAGCGAGCCGAATGCGGTTCCGGTTGTTTCGGGAAGCAGATAGGTGCACACCAGGCTGACCGCCACCAGAGCGGCCATCATCACGCCGACCGCCCAGCTGCCGTAGACGGCCACCAGGGTGCCGGCGACCAATGGCGGCACCGCACCCCCGGCAATGCCGGCGAGGTTGATCGACAGGGCGGTGCCGGTATAGCGGTAGCGGGTGGCGAACAGTTCGGGGAGCAGTGCGACGACGGGTCCGAAACCAGCCGCCGCGATGGCGTAAACGCCCAGGATGGCGGCTGCGAACCAGGTGCGATCGCCGGAATCGATCAGCGGCATCACCAACAGCGACCACGGGAGACCCACTGCCCACCCGACCAGCATGAGGCGCCGGCGCCCGAACCGGTCGCATAGCGCCGCCGTCGTCGACACGAACACGATGCAGGTCAGCCCGCCCAGCACCCCGACCAGCAGGATGAAGTCCCGGGAATAGCCCAGGCGGGTTTGCGCGTAGGAGGGAAGGTAGGTGCTGGCCAGATACAGGTAGCCGAAGACCGCGAGGACACAGCCCGCAGCCAGGATCAGTTCGCGGCGCTGCCGGCGCAGCACTTCCGCCAACGGAGCGGGGTGACCGGTTGCTTTCCCGGCGTCGGTCCTGGCCATCTCGGTGGCGAAGACCGGGGTCTCGCTGATCTTCAGGCGCACATACAAGGCGATGAGGACCAGCGCCGCACTCAGCAGGAACGGGATACGCCATCCCCAATGCATGAATGCGGAGCTGTCGGCTCCGAGCGTGTAGTTCACGACCAAGAAGGTGAGGCCGCTGAGCACCAGTGCGATGCCGCCGCCGATCGCGGTGAACATTCCGTAATAGCCGCGTTTGTGCGCGGGCGCGGACTCGGCGCTCAACAGCGCCGATCCGGCCCATTCACCGCCGGCGGCGAAACCCTGCAGCAGGCGCAGCATTATCAGGATCAGTGGTGCCAGCGCCCCGATCGTGGCCGTCGCCGGAACAACGCCGACGGTGACCGTCGCCACGGCCATGATCAGCAACGTGGCGACCAGGGTCTTCTTACGGCCCAGTCGGTCCCCGAAATGTCCGAACACCGCCGCACCGAGCGGCCGCGACAGAAACGCCATGGCGAATGTCCCCATCGAGGCGACGGTGGCCATCGTAGGACCGAGACCGGGGTAGAACACCGAGGGAAACACCAGCGCGGCCGCGGTGCCGTAGATGTAGAAGTCGTAGTACTCGACCGCTGAGCCGACGACGCAGGCAAGCGCCACCCGCCTCATCGGCGTTACCACCGGGCTGGGCTCACCGGTCCCGATACCGGTCACTGCGCCGCTGGCCGTCTCCGCGGTTCCGTACACGGCGATGACGATAAGCCACGAAGCCGACCGGATTCCGTTCCAGCGCCGTGAATTCACTGCCAACATGCTGAGCAATACCGAGCATGAGGATGGTCGCGAGCTCGCGGATCGCTACCCGGCCTGGCGAAACCCGTTGCGCCCCAAGATGAGCCCCGTCCGGTATGCGACGATCGTCCAGATTAAGCAACCATAGTTGACAATATGAGCACGCGGCGCTACCGTCGAATTGTCAACCATGTATGACAGCCAGGGCCGGGGTGGGCTCGACGACACGGCAACGGGGCCAACAGACCCGGTTCATTCAGCGTCGACAACGCGGGCTTTTCGAGCCGAACAGCCTCATACCGAACTGAAGGGAGTTCGACATGTCAACCGTTCGCACCTTGGCGGCGGGTGTTCTCTGCGCCCTTGGCCTTTCGCTCGCGGGCACGTTCGCCGGACCCGCTATTGCGGCGGCCGCCCCGGGGCAGCCTGTCGCGGGTCCGATGCATCCGGGCGGGTCTTCGATGAACTCCGTAGCAGGCCCGCTTCACCCGGGCCGGGGGCCGATGAACCCCGCGTCAGGTCCGATGCGCCCGGGCATGGCTCCGATGCACCCGGTGCCGCCGCCAACCCACCCGATCTATCACTACACCGATGACTTGACCCACCCGGTTTGGTCGGTCACCCATCCGTTCTGGGCACTTGTCCCCTGATCGACCCGCTGCTTTGCCCCCGGCACATCCCCCTCCCCCGCGTGCCGGGGGCAAACCCCGTTGATGCGCCGGTCGCCCCCACCGGCCCGGGGCGGGCCGCACGGGCGACTGTTCACCGCTCGAGGTGGTGCACGACGACCCGCCCGCCGTCCTTCGGCAGGAAGCCGAGTCCGCCTGCCCGTATCTTCTCCGGTGGTGCCGTGGTGGTTTCGATGGTCAAGTGGCGCAAGATGGTTCGCAGCACCACGTTCATTTCCATCTTGGCGAACGCGGCCCCCGCACAGCGCCGGGTTCCGCCCCCGAACGGAACCCAGGCAAAGGGCGACGGTTTCCCCTCGATGTAGCGTTGCGGATCGAAGCGATCAGGATCGGGGAACGTGGCGGCGTCGGCGTGGCACCGCGAAATGCTGACGACGATGGAATAGCCCTCGGGAATGATGTACTCCCCCAACTCGAACGTCGGCGCGAGCACCCGGCGACCGGAGAAGTCGATCACCGACCTGGTGCGCTGCACCTCGTAGATCGCCGCATGGCGCAGCTCGTTCTCGTCGGTGTCGGCCTCCTCGACGAGCGCCGACAACACCTCGGGCTGGCGGGTCAGCCGTTCGAACACCCAGGCCAAGGTGGTTGCGGTGGTCTCGTGTCCGGCGACCAGAAGAGTGAGCAGATCGTCCCGGACGTCCTCTCGCGACATGGGTGAACCGTCGTCGTATGCGCCGCGCAGCATCAGCGAGAGAATGTCGGCCCGGTCCTCCAACTCCGCACCCGATTTGGCGCCCGATTGGGATTTGTCGATGATTCTGTCGATGATCGTGTCGTACTTGCGCCGCCATTCCGCTAGCCGGCCCCACGGGGTGTAGCGACCATAGGTTCGGTTCGGCAGGGGCAGCGTCGACAATCGTGAACCCCACTTCGCCCACGGCACGATGACCTGGCGCAGCTCGTCGAAGTCGTCTCCCTCGGCGCCGAACACGGCGCGCAAGATCACGTTGAGGGTGATGCGCTTCATCGCCGGCAATGTCGAGAAGACCGTGCCGTCAGGCCAGTCGGCGATTTCGCGCAGTGTCTCCTGCTCGACGATCCGCTCGTAATTCCTCATGTTGCTGGCGCGGAAGGGATGCGCCAGCAACTTTCGGCGCCTGCGATGCGCTTGGCCGTCGAGCCCGAATACCGAACCCGGGCCCAACAGCCTGCTCAGGTTCGGCTGAATGGCGCCGAGCTCGTCTGTCGTGCTGGTGAATACCTTTTTTGCCAGCCTCGGGTCGGCCACGACGACCAGGTGTCCGAACACCGGGACATCGAGCTGAAAAGCACCGCCGTAACGACGTGTGAACTGCTCGGTGGCCCATCGCCGCGCCGCGAAGAACGCAATGCCCTGCAGGCCCTTGGGGACTATCCGGGGTGGTGCCGGCGGCAACTTGGCCGTCGTGATGGCGAGGCCGGCGGGGCCGGCGGGCCGGACCGGTTCACTCATGTCGGCAACCATGGGAGACGGTGATCGCGCGGCCGGCGGCTAGGGCGAGGGTCATGAACGAGGGATACCCGGCAGAATACGTCCAAAACGGTTGACAGTTTTATGAGTTTGCTATGCGCGACAGCGAGTCCCGGTTACTCGATCACCCCGCTGAGGTCGAACTCGGCCAGGGTGCGTGCCGCCAGCTCACGCAGTTGGGGCTTGGAGCAGACCTCACCGGCCTGGTAGGCGACGACGGTGATGCACATCTTGCCGCTGATCCGGACGAACACCAGCGATAGTTCGCCGTGGCGCTCGAGATGCTCCCGCGTGACCCGTTGGATCACGCCGCCGCCGAACGCGTATTCGGCTTCGGTTCCGTCCGGGCAGGCCGCCACGGCGGCCAGATCGCCGAGACTTGAACACGCCACGGGCAGATCGTCGTAGCCGAACGCGGCCTCTGCCAGCCGTTTGAGCGCCCGCTTCGGGACGTACGGCACTAGCGGGGCAAGTGGAAGCATCGGCGAGGCCACTTCGGGGGTTTCGCGCAAGGTGTTGAACACCCGCTTGATGGCCGCGCGGGTGTGCGACAAGTCGGTTGTGACCCGGCTCGGATCGACACTCACGCTCACAAACGACAGCGTGTTGGCCCGGGCGTCGTCTTCGGTCCGGTCGCTGAGCGGCACCTGCAAGGTGACCGTGCCGTTACCGGCACGCCCGCGCCCCATCCGCTCGCCGAGTTTGGCAGCCAACCCGGCAGCCAGATGGTGGCTGGTCCCGCCAAGGGCGCTGGCACGCTCATCCCACTGATCCAGATCGACGTGGATGGCGATCGCCGGCACCACGACACGTTCGTCGCCGTAGCCGCTCCCGGCGGCGACCGACCGCGACGGTGTCGACGCGGCGGCAGTCGCCTCCTCGTGGCGACGACGCCGGGCCGCTCTCGCCGCCCCGGCAAAGGCCCGGCCGACCTCGGGCGCGCCCCGCACGGTCTGCCGGGCATCCTGGGCCAGCGCCCGCAGCCGAGTGCGGGAATGCGGCGGCGGATAACCGAGGTTGCGCGTCTTGCCGATGGCCGCCTCGGCGACCGCGAGGCCTATCCCCAACCCGTCGATCAGGCAGTGCGACGCCACCAGGCTGACCGCGGTCGAGCCGTCCGTCAGCGGAAGGACGCCCAGGTGCCAGGCGGGCCCCTGCTCCGGATCGATCGGTTCCTGGGCGCGCTCGTCGATCCAGTCGCTGAGTTCACCGCGTGGACGCGGACTCTCGGCCACTTCCATCTCCGCCGGCCCCCGGTCGCAGACCCAGCGATGGCGGGCGAACGGCAGTGGCGAACGCTCGATGCGCCGCCCCAGCAATCCACAGCCGAGGTGGTGGTGGAAGCGTTTGAGTGCCTCGAAGTTGACCGGATGTTCGTATACCCACACACATTGGACGACAGCGGCCCGGTCCATGGCGCGCAGCAGCGCAAACATGGCTTGGTCCATGGACGACAGCTGATTGTCCGGCGATACTTCGCCGATGGGTGCATTGCTTTTCCGGAGCGTCTGCAGCGCTCGCGCCGGCCGTATCTGGACTGGCACTTGTCAGCCTCCGATCGATTGCGGGTTGTGTCGCCGGGCAAACACCCGTACAACGTCAACCGGTCAATGCCGGCGCCGCGCGCCGGCCCTTGCCGGCGATGGCCACCGGAATCCGTTTCCGGTCCTCTCCCGGTGCGCGGCGAACGCGGGATCAGACATTGGTCACGACGCGGTTGGCGACGGTGTTGGTGTGATCCTTGATGTAGAAGTGACCGCCGTCGAAAAACGACAACGTGAATTTGCCGTCGGTGTGGTTGGCCCACCGGTGCAGCGACCCGGCATCGACCCGGCTGTCATGCCGGCCGCCGATGACGTGGATATCGGCGCGAATGCGCACCCCGTTGCCGCAGCCGTAGCGGTTGAGCGCCTGGTAGTCGCATCGCGCCGCATTGGTCAGCAGCTCGACGAACTCCTCGTCGGCCAACAGCCTGGGGTCGGTCCCGCCCATGTCGGCAAGGTCGGCCAGCAGCTCGGTATCGCTGGTGGGTAGCTGGGGCAGATCGGCGACCGCGGATGGTACCGGGCCGGCCGACACCCACAGTTTGCGCACCGCGATACCGCGCTGTTCGGCGATCCGGGCAAATTCGAACGCCACCACCGCGCCCATGCTGTGCCCGAACAGCCGCAGCGGTGCCGCCTGGTTCCAGGGGCCCGCCTGGAACAACCCCAGGGCCAGGTCGTGGATATCTCGGGGCGCCGGATGGTTGAGCCGCTCGGCCCGCTGCGGGTACTGGACGATGAACGTGTCGCCGCCGGCGGCCAGGGCCGCCGCCAATTTCCGATAGCTGGCGGCCGCTGCTCCGGCGTGCGGGAACACCACGATGGCGCCGCGGTGAGGTTGTCGGTCCGGCCCCGGCACGCGCTTGATCCAGGGCGCGAATGTGGTTGACATGTATGTCCTTTCATCGGTCGTCAGTGGGTGCCGTGTGGGGCATCGCTTGCTGGCGGCCCGGCATTTTTCGACCGGGTCCTCCGGGGTTCTCGGTGCGCTCTGGTGTGTTGCGGGTGTCGCGTTGGACTCGCGACGGCTCCATCACCCGGCATCTGATTCGGGATCGGGTGCCGCTGCGGTCCGCGCTGGATTCGTCGCGGGCCCGCGGCAGCACCGCGCAGGCGCTGTGATCATCGGCATCGGCTGCGGCCGGTGCGACCAACACCACCGCCCCGGACCCAGTCCGCGCCAGGTGCTGCCCGCCGAGCCGCTCGAACACATCCACTGCGATTCCCTGCGCAGACGCAGTCAAAACTATGACGGGGGTAACCAAATAGCGGGCCGTCACGATCGCCTGCGGTAGGCCATCCCAGCAGCGGCCATGCTCATGACCAGCCTGCCGGGGAGGCGCCGCAGGACGTCGCGCGCGTCCTGGCCGGCGCGGCGGTGAACGCCCGTTCATCGGGTCGTCCAGATACCGCGCGGTGCCCTCTCAGCTGCGTGTTTACCGGCTGGCGCCGGCGGGTATGCAGGTCGCAACGATCTGCGTATGTGCAGACCGCGCAGCGGTTTTCGCTGATTCGCCACGTCGGCCGCTTTGGCTCGCCGGCGTTGCGTCGCCAGCCGATCCACCGGCCGGCCAAAGCTGAACATGTGGAGCTGATCATGGGGGGAGGTGGCTATGGCATTAAGGGCATTGCGTCTTGGTGCCCGGAGGTTTGGCCGGGACCAGCGTGGGTATGGACGAACCCATGGCTCGGCCGGACTGGGCCCAGGTGGGCGCGGCGGCGCTAGACCAGCCGTGCGCCGATCGGTCGCCGCGCGCGGAGGCCCGGCAAACGACCCGGCAAACAACGATGTCTGAGATGTCTGACCACCAACCGACCACCGTCGTCGACCCCGATCCGGTCGTCATCGTCGGCATGGCGATCGAAGCACCCGGTGGTGTCGACACCGCGGAGGGCTACTGGGACTTCCTGTCGCAGCGGCAGGAGGGGTTGTGCCCGCTGCCCACCGACCGGGGCTGGCCGATTGGCGACCTGCTGAACGGATCCTGCCGTGTGGGATTCAAGCGGATCCACAATTGCGGCGGTTTCTTGACCGGGGCGGCTACCTTCGACCCGGCGTTCTTCGGCATTTCGCTGCGCGAGGCCATCTCGATGGACCCGCAGCAACGGGTCGCCCTGCGAGTCGCCTGGCGAGCCCTGGAAGGCAGCGGCATCAACCCCGACGACCTGGCCGGACACGACGTCGGCTGCTACCTCGGCGCCTACCTCACTGGATACGGCCCCGACATGGCGGAGTTCTCCGGCCACAGCGGACGCTTGCTCACCGGGACCGCTTCCGGCGTGATCTCCGGCCGGATCTCCTACCTGTTGGGGCTGGCCGGCCCGGCGTTGACGATCGACTCCTCCTGCTCGTCTGCGCTGGCAGCGCTTCACGTCGCGGTGCAGGCATTGCGGGCCGGCGACTGCGACATGGCCCTGGCCGGCGGGGTCACCGTGATGGGCTCCCCCGGCTTCTTCGTCGAGTTCTCCAAGCAGCACGCCCTGTCCGACGACGGCCACTGCCGCCCCTACAGCGCCCGGGCCAGTGGCACCGTCTGGGCCGAAGGTGCGGCAATGTTTGTCCTGCAACGGAAGTCGGCTGCGCTGCGCAACGGCAGGCGAATCGTCGCAGAAGTCCGCGCCAGCGCCCTCAACCAGGACGGCCGCAGCGCAGGGCTCGCGGCCCCGTCGACTGCGGCGCAGAGCCGCCTGTTTCAGCGGGCCATGGCCCAAGCAGGGCTCGGGCCCGAGCAGATCGGCATGATCGAGGGGCACGGCACCGGCACCCGACTCGGAGATCGCACCGAATTGCAGGCGCTGGCCGAAACCTACGGCAACACCGAACCGGGTCGCGGCGCACTGCTGGGGTCGGTGAAATCCAACTTCGGCCATGCGCAGGCAGCCGCCGGCGCGCTTGGGCTGGCCAAGGTTCTGGTCGCCGCCGAGCATGGCGCTGTTCCACCCACCCTGCACGCCGCCGAGGCGAGCCGGGAAATCGATTGGGACAGGCAGGGTTTGCGACTGGCGCGGGAACTGACCCCGTGGCCGGCCGTGGACGGGCAGCGGATCGGCGCCGTCTCCGCCTTCGGCATCAGCGGCACCAATGCCCATCTCATCGTCTCGACGGCCTCGCTAGCAGGCGCCGGATAATGACCACGCACCGACTTCCCGATAACCGCGTGCCGGTGCTGCTCAGTGCACATGAAGAAGAGCTGATCGGTCAGGACGCCGCTGCAATCCTCGACTACCTCGAGTACCTCGGGACACAACCCGGAACCGACGACGTGACCCCGGCGGTGGCGGCCACGCTGCTGCGCACCCGGCGGGTGCGCCGCCACCGCGCGGTCGTGCGGGCCGCCGACCGCACTGAACTCGAGGCCGGGCTGCGCGCACTTGCCGCTGGTGAACAGCATCCGCTGGTCGCCCGGTCTTCGGAGAACGCCAAAACTCGAACCGCGTTCGCGTTCCCGGGCCAGGGCAATCAGTGGCCCTCGATGGGAGCCGTGGCGTACCAGCGCCTTCCGGCGTACCGGACGGAGGCGGACCGGTGCGCGCAAGCATTCGTCGCCGCGGGTTTGCCTTCGCCGCTGCCCTATCTGTTGGGCGAGGCACCAGCCGTGTTGGGCGAGGTGTCAGCCGGCTCGTGGGCCGGCTCGTCAGCCGACACGTCAGCCGGCTCGGACCAGGGCTGGTCGCAGATCGACATCCAGGGAGCACAATTCACCCACGCGGCAAGTCTGGCGCAGCTGTGGCGATCCTGCGGAGTGCTGCCCGACCTGACCATTGGGCACAGCCTGGGAGAGGCGGCGGCCGCCTACGTAGCCGGCACCATCACGCTGGCGGACGCGGTCGCCGTCGTGGCCGCCCGGGCCACGGTAGTCAGCCGGCTGTCGGGCCGCTACGGCATGGCGGTGCTCAGCATGGACGCCGACCAGGCTGAGCGATTGATCACCGAAACGCCTGGCTGGCTGGAACTTTCAGCAGTCAACTCGCCGTCGTCGAGTGTCGTTTCCGGGGACCGCGACGCGGTGGCCGCCATCGTGGGACGAGCCGAAAAGAACGGCATATTCGCCCGCGAGCTGACCGTTGACTATCCGGGGCACACCAGCAAGCTGGAATCTCTGCGCGACACATTGAGTGAACTGCTGCCCGCATCGCAGTTCTTCGACGCACCGGTGGAGTTCGTCAGCTCGGCTTGCGGCGACGTCGTCACACCTGGCACCGACTTCACCGACTACTGGTACCAAAACTTGCGCAACACAGTCAGATTCGATCAGGCTGCGGCAACGGCCGGGCAACGCGGCGCGAGCACGTTCGTGGAACTGTCGGCGCATCCGTCGCTGCGCTACGCACTCGCCGAACTGGCCGAAGACGCCCTGATCGTGGGTTCCGGGCGCCGCGACGAACCCGTCGTGGAGCACTTGTCCGCCAACATCGCCGCTGCCGCGGTGGCCAATCCCGGTTACCGCTGGCGCGACATCGCGGGCGTCGGCGACCAGCCGCTGCTGCGGGGTTTCCCGACCGCGCCGATGCGGGCCATACACCTGTGGGCCACCCGCGAACCGTTGCCGCCGGCACCCGGGTCGACTTTGGTGGTCGCCTACGAGCGGTGGGAGCAATTGCCGGCGCACGACCCGCGTCAGCACAACGCGGCGGACCGGCCGGCCAGCGCCGTCGCGATCGTGACGCTCGACTCGGCCGACGATCCGTTGGCGCGCCGGCTGACCGAGGCGGTCGGGGCGCATCCCGCGTGCGACCTGACGGGACCCGCCGAGGCGGAGATCGCCGTGATCATCGCACCGGCTGTGATGCAGCTGGACGCGATCGCCGCGGCCGGCCGACTCCGTAGCGATGCACGACAATTCGACTACCACCACGCGGTCGGGGCGCGCTGCCGACGGGTCTGGCTGGTCACCATCTGCGGTGAGCAGGTGGACGCCGGCGGACCGGCAGCTTTGCCGGCGCAGGCCGCGCTGGCCGCGATGCACCGCAGCGTCGGTTTCGAGTTCCCCGACCAGACATTCGCCCACCTCGACGTGCCGAGCCGGGATATCGACGAGGCCACCGCTCGCCAATGCATCGATGTCCTGCTGGACGATCACACCGAAGTCGCGGTGCGCGCCCACGATTCTGGCACCGGACTCGATTGCTTCGTCCGGACGCTGCGCGAGTCCGCCGAATCCGCACCCGAAGGCGTCGACGCAAAGGCGCTGGACCACGTGGTGATCACCGGCGGCAACGGCACCATCGGCCTGCGGTACGCCCGGCACTGCGTCGAACACGGCGCCCGGCGGGTCACGCTGTTGAGCCGCAACGGCGTCGACCGGGACGAGCTGGACCGGTTGACTGCGGGATACCCCGCGCAGGTGCACGCTCCGGCTTGCGACATCACCGACGCCGAGGCGGTGTCGGCGGTTGCCGGCGAGTACGCCGGCGACGGCGCCTCGCTGCTGATCCACGCCGCCGGCGCAGCCCGCTTCGCCCCCCATGACCAACTCGGCGACCAGGAGTGGGCAGATGTGTTCTCCGCCAAGGTAACCGGACTGATCAGGATGACCGACGCATGGCCGCTGCGGCCGGATGCGCGGATCCTGGTGTGTTCCTCAGTATCCGGAGTGTGGGGCGGCTACGGGCACGCCGGCTATGCGGCATCTAACCGGATGCTCGACACCGTGGCCGGCCGGTTGCGCGGCAACGGACTGAACTGCATGTCGGTGCGGTGGGGCTTATGGCAGGGCACCACCATCGCCGGCGCCGACGACGTCGCCCGCATTGAGCGGTCCGGCTTGATCGCCATGGACCCCGACGCCGCGATCACGACCAGTCTCGGGTGCCGTCAAGGCGACCCGCTGATTCTGGCCGCTGATTTCGACCGCCTTCGGGTGTTCTTCGAAAGCCAGGGCGCCGCAATGCCGTTCACCACGACGGCAACCACCGAACGCGACGACGATTCGGCGGCCGACAGCCACAGTCCGGACCAGCGACCGATCAGTGAGCTGGTACGCACCGAGATCGCTACGTCATTCAGTCTCGATGGTCCGGCTGCGGTCGACCTGAACGTGGCGCTGGTCGACCTCGGCGCGGACTCGATGCTGGCGCTGGACCTGCGTGACCGGTTGCGCCGATGGACCGGCCGATCGGTGCCCGCGGCCCGACTGCTCGGCGGTATCACCGGCGCCGAGCTGATCGCGATTCTGCAATCGGCACCTGGTGCGGACGGCCCAGCCGCAAGCCCGGAGCCAACCGCGGAACCCGGGTCTACCGCGAATCCCGAAAGACGAGAAAGGTTGAGATCCGCGCGTGACTGACACCCACCAAGACTTGACGTCGTTGCGCCGTGGGCTGGCCGAGCCTGACTTGGCCTGGTCCGCGTCGCCTTCCCAGGACTCACAGCAGGACTCCCGCCCCCCGCTGTCCGATGGTCAGCGCCGGCTGTGGTTCGTGCAGTCGATCGATCCGAGCAGCTCACTGCTCAACGTCTGCGCGTCCTACCGGCTGACGGGAACCGTCGACGTCGGGCGGTTGCACCGGGCGCTGGACGCCGTTGCGGTTCGGCACCCGGTGCTGCGTACCACTTATCACGCCGACGACGACGGAGATCCGTGCCCGGTGGTGCACGATGACCTGCGTCCCGGCTGGGCCCACCACGACCTCTCCGGGCTGGCCGAGCAGGCCCGTCAGTTGCGGCTGGAAGTGCTGGCGCAACGGCAGTTTCGCCGTCCCTTCGACCTGGCCACCGACTCCCCGCTGCGGGTCACCGCGGTGCGGCTGGGCGCCGACGAGCTGACGCTGTTGATCACCGCCCATCGCATCGCCTGGGATGACGGATCGTGGGGCCCGTTCTTCACCGACCTGACCCGTGCCTACGCCGACCGCGACGGCCTCGACGGCGCGACGCCGCCGGTGTCGGCCGCTACCGTCGGAACCCTCGACGAGGATCTGGCCTATTGGCGATCGTTGATGGCGGACCTGCCCGAGCCGCTGGAACTTCCGGGTGCCAACGGTTCAGCGGTGCCCAGCACCTGGCGAGCGCAACGGGTGTCGGCGCAGCTGTCCGCGGACACCGTCGACCGGGTCACGGCGCTGGCCGGCGAGTGCGAGGCCACCCCGTACCTGGTGATGCTGGCCGCATTCGCCGCGCTGATCCACCGCTACACCCATGCCACGGATTTCCTGATCGCGGCACCGGTCACGGACCGCAATGGCGGAGCCGAGAATGCGATCGGCTACTACGGCAACACCGTCGTGGTGCGAGCCCGGCCGCAGCCGCGGCAAACCTTCCGTGACCTGCTGGCCCAGACCCGCGACGTCACCACCGGGGCTTTCGCCCACCAGCGCGTCAACCTCGACTGGCTGGTGCGGGAGTCCAACCCCGACCGCCGCCACGGTGCCGACCGGATGACCCGGGTGAGCTTCGGCCTCCGCGAATCCGACGGCGGCGGCTTCTGCCCGCCCGGCGTGCAGTGCCGGTGCGGCGAGCTTTGCGGTCAATTCAGCCAGTTGCCCTTGAGTTTCACGGTCGAATTGTCCGGAACCGGGGCGCTGGTGGAAGCCGAATATCTCGTCGAGGTGCTCGATCCGCCGCTGGCCGCTCAGCTGCTCGAGCACTACGCCATCCTGCTCGACAGCGCGCTGGCCGACCCCGACACCGAGCTCAACCGGCTCTCGCTGTTCGGTGCCGCCGAGGCCGAATGGCTGCGCAAAGTCGCCACCGGCCAGGAGTTCTCGACGACACCCACCACCATGCCGGCGTTGGTGGCCGAACGCGCGGCATCCTCGCCCGACGCCGTCGCCGTCGTCCACGAGGGCCGTCAATACAGCTACCGCGAACTCAACGAGGAAGCAAACCGGTTGGCGCACTGGCTGATCGACCGGGGTATCGGCACCGAGGACCGGGTCGCCGTGCTGCTGGACAAGTCTCCCGAGCTGGTCATCACCGCCCTGGGCGTCCTCAAAGCCGGTGCCGTCTACCTGCCGGTCGACCCGACCTACCCGGAAGACCGGCTGTCCTACATCCTCGAGGACGCCGAGGCCAAACTCGTGCTGCGCGAACCGGTTACCGGCCTGGCAGGATATTCGCCGGCCGACCCGGCGCCCGACGACCTGGTCCGGCCGTTGCGGCCCGACAACACCGCCTACCTGATCTACACCTCCGGATCGACCGGGCTGCCCAAAGGAGTGCCGGTGCCGCACGCGCCGGTCACCGAATACTTCGTCTGGTTCGGCGACGAGTACCAGGTCGACGAGACCGACCGGCTGCTGCAGGTGGCCTCGCCGGGGTTCGACGTGTCCATCGCCGAGATCTTCGGGCTGCTGATCTGCGGCGGGCGGCTGGTCATTCCGCGGCCGGACGGGTTGCGCGACATCGGTTATCTGACCGATCTGCTCTACCGCGAGGGCATCACCTCGATGCATTTCGTGCCGTCGCTGCTCGGCCTGTTCCTGTCGCTGCCCGGTGTCAACCAGTGGCGCACCCTGCGCCGGGTGCCGATCGGCGGGGAGCCGCTGCCGGGCGAGGTAGCCGACAAGTTCCACGCCACCTTCGACGCGCTGTTGTACAACTTCTACGGACCGACAGAAACCGTCATCAACGCCACCAGCTATCAGGTCGAAGGCACCCAGGGAACCCGGATCGTCCCGATCGGCCGGCCCAAGATCAACACCCAGGTGTATCTGCTCGACGCTGCGCTGCAGCCCGTGCCGGTCGGGGTGATCGGCGAAATCTACATCGGCGGAACGCATATGGCCCACGGTTACCACCGCCGGCCGGCGCTGACCGCCGAACGCTTCGTCGCCGACCCGTTCACCCCCGGCGGCCGGCTGTACCGGTCCGGGGACCTGGCGCGCCGCAACGCCGACGGCGACATCGAATTCGTCGGCCGGGCCGACGAGCAGGTGAAGATCCGCGGCTTCCGCATCGAACTCGGCGAGATCGCCGCCGCCATCTCGGTCGACCCCAGCGTCGGGCAGGCGGTCGTGATCGCCACCGATCTGCCCGGGCTCGGCAAGAGTCTGGTCGGCTACGTCACCGGTTCCGACGGCGGCGCCGAAACCGTCGACGTGGACCGCATCCGGGCCCGGGTGGCCGCCGCGCTGCCGGACTACATGACCCCCGCCGCCTATGTCGTCCTCGACGAGATCCCGATCACGACGCACGGCAAGATCGACCGGGACGCCCTGCCGCAGCCCGAGATCGCATCGGCCGCCGAATATCGCGAACCCAGCACGGCGTCCGAGCGCACGGTCGCCGGCTTGTTCACCCAGTTGCTGGGCCACGACCCGGTCGGTGTGGACGACTCGTTCTTCGACCTCGGCGGGCACTCGCTGGTGGCCACCAAGCTGGTCGCCGCGATCCGCTCCGAATGCGGTGTCGAACTCGGCATCCGCGACGTCTTCGAGCTGGTGACGGTGGGGCGGCTGGCCGAACGGGTCGACCAGTTGCAGTCGGGCGCGGTCACTTTCAAGCGACCCAAGCTGGTCAAGACCTCACACGAGGGTCCGCTGCCGCTCTCGGCCGCGCAGCTGCGGACCTGGTTCGCCTACCGGATCGAGGGACCCAGCGAGGTCAACAACATCTCCTTCGCCGCCCGGTTGAGCGGGCCGTGCGATGTCGACGCGCTGGTGGCCGCCGTCGGCGACGTGGTCCGGCGGCATGAGATCCTGCGCACCACCTACACCGAAATCGACGGTGTGCCTTATCAAGTGGTCCAACCGGCCGCTGAACTACCGGTGCGGCAGGCATCCGGGGAGGGTGAGCAGTGGTTGCGGCAGCAGCTGGACACCGAGCGCCACTACAGTTTCCGGCTGGACCGCGAATGGCCGATCCGCGCCGCGGTACTGCACACCGGTGACGAGCACGTGGTGTCGTTGGTGGTGCACCACATCGCGATCGACCATTGGTCGGGCGGAGTGCTCTTCGCCGACCTGCTCACCGCCTACCGCGCTCGCCACGCCCGACAACAGCCGTCCTGGGCGCCGCTGCCGCTCCAATACGCCGATTACGCGGCCTGGCAGGGCGAGTTGTTGTCGGAGCAAGACACACAGCCCAGCATCGCCCGAGCGCAACGCGACTACTGGGTGCGCCAGCTGGAGGGCATACCCGAGGACACCGGGCTGCGGCCCGACCTTCCGCGTCCGGCGGTGCCCAGCGGCGCCGGCGACTCCGTCGAGTTCAGCATCGACGCGCACACCCGCGGCAAGCTCGCCGAGCTGTGCCGGGAACTGGGTGTCACCGAATTCATGCTGTTGCAATCGGCCGTCGCCGTGGTGCTGCACAAAGCCGGCGGCGGCGTGGACATTCCGCTGGGCATACCGATCGCGGCGCGTACCGAGCCCGAACTCGACCAACTGATCGGCTTTTTCATCAACGTCCTGGTACTGCGCAACAACTTGGACGGCAACCCGTCGCTGCGCGAGGTGCTGACCCGGGCCCGCGAAACGGCGCTGGCCGCCTACGCCCACCAGGACCTGCCGTTCGACCGGATCGTAGACGCGGTCAGCCCGGTGCGGACGCTATCGCGAAACCCGCTGTTCCAGACCGTCGTGCACGTCCGCGATCACCTGCCCGGCGAACGGGTCATCGACTCCAGCGCAGCCGGCAACACCGTATTCACCGCGCTGGAGCCGACATTCGACATCGCCCACGCCGACCTGAGCGTCAACTTCTTCGCGACCGACCAGACCTATACCGGCAACATGCTCTACCGCACCGAGCTGTATCACCGCAGCACGATCGAGCGGCTGGTCGGCTGGCTGCTGCAGATCGTCGACGCATTTGCGAACGACCTCGATCAGCGGCTGCGCGACGTGCAGTTGCTCGACGCCGAGCAGCGGCAGCGCATTCTCACCCAGTGGAGCCGCGGGCCGGAGCCGCCGCCCGAGCGCCCGCGCACGATCGCCGAGCTGCTCGAGCCCAGTCGCGGGTGGGGCACCGATCGCATCGCGCTGCGCTGCGGCGACGAGCAGCTCGACTACCCAGCGCTGCACCGCCGTTCGGACAACTTCGCCCACCTGCTCGTCGCGCGTGAGGTGGGTCCCGGTTCGCTGGTGGGCCTGTCGACGCGGCGCGGCATCGACATGGTGGTCGCGCTGGTCGGGATCATGAAAGCCGGCGCCGGCTTCTTCCCGCTGGATCCCGGTTATCCGCTGGCTCGCAAGCAGCTCATGCTCGACGACGTCGCGCCGCGGGTGGTGGTCGTAACGTCCGAAGCTCTGGACACGATGCCGGAATCGCCTGAGGTGACGTTTATTTCGCTCGACGATCCCGAGGTGCAGGAAGCTCTGGACACTGAGCCGTCAGCAGATCCGTTGCCCGCCGCACATCCCGACGACCCGATGTATCTGGTGTTCACCTCCGGGTCGACCGGCACCCCCAAGGGTGTCTTGGGCACCCACCGCGCGATGACGACCCGGCTGAACTGGCAGCTATGGAATTACCCGGTAGCCGACAACGACATCGAAGATATCCGCCTGGCCCAGGCGTCGTGGACCTTCCTCGAGGGGTGCATGGAAACCCTGGGCGGCCTCGCGGCGGGGGCCACCACGATCCTGGCCGACGACGCCGAGCACCGCGATCCCGAGGCGCTCGCCTCGCTGATCCGGCGTCACTCGGTGGCCCAGGTCACCGCGGTGCCCAGCCTGGTCACGACCATCGTCGACAGTCCCCCGCAACCGGGAGGTGCCCCCGGGCCCGACGCACTGCGGTCGCTGTATCGGCTGGTGTGTGGCGCCGAGCCGCTGACCGCGTCACTGCAGGAGCGGTTGCTGGCCAACTACGGCGGTGAAGACGGCCCGCAGTTGCTCAACAACTTCGGCGCCACCGAAACGTCCGGCGCGCTGGTCCGCGGTCCGATGACGCCGCCGGTGCCGCTGCTGGGAACCCCGATGCCCGACGCGCAGGTGTATCTGCTCGACGACGGCCTGAACCCGGTGCCGCCCGGTGTGGTCGGCGAATTGTATTACGCCGGTGGACAGTTGGTGCGTGGCTACTGGAAACGGCCGGGCCTGACGGCAGCACGGTTCGTGGCCAACCCGTACTCAAGCGAGCCGGGCGCGCGGTTCTACCGCAGCGGCGACCGGGCCCGCTGGACGCAAGACGGTCGACTCGAGTTCGTCGGCCGCACCGACCATCAGGTCAAGGTGCGCGGGTTCCGCGTCGAACTGGGCGAGGTGGAAGCCGCCTTGAAGTCCGCCGACGGGGTGGCCGTGGCGGCCGCGCGCACCTGGGACGTCGACGGCGGCACCACCTTGGCCGGCTATGTGGTGCCGCATCACCGCGCCGCCGGCGAGGAGGCGAAATCCGCGTTCGCATCGGCGGTTCGGGCCGAAGTTGCCGCGGTGCTGCCGGGCTACATGATGCCGTCGTCGATCACCGTACTCGACGAAATGCCCAAGACCGAGTCGGGCAAGCTGAACCGGCCCGGCCTGCCGCGGCCGTCGGTGAGCACCACCGGCCACCGCGAGCCGCCGAGCACCGACATCGAGCGTGCGCTGGCCGAGGTCTTCGTCGACCTGCTGCCGATCAACGAAATCGGGCGCTTCGACGACTTTTTCACCCTCGGCGGTGACAGCATCCTGTCGGTGCAGCTGGCGGCGCGGGCACGGGCTGCCGGTCTGCCGGTCAGTCCGCGGATGGTGTTCGAGAACCCGACAGTGCAGCAGCTGGCGGCCGCGCTCGAATCGGGTGCGGCAGTGGATCCGGCATCGGGTGACGCCGTCCTGGACTCCGGAGGGGCCGACGGCGCTGCCGAAGCCGATACCCACCACGCGCCGATGAGCACCTCCGGACTGTCCGCCGAGCAGCTGGCGGCAGTGACGCAGTCGTGGGGTAAGCAATGACCGCCACCGAAACCGGCACGCCCCCGGGCATCGAGGATGTGATGGCGCTGAGCCCTTTGCAGGAGGGGCTGTATTCGCTGACGGTGCTTTCCGGGCTGGCCGATGGCCCTGACGGTGACGGGCCGGCCGACGACCCGTACCTGGTCGGGATCGCCGCCGATATCGCCGGTCCGCTCGACGTCGAGCTGCTCAAGGATTGCACGGCAAAGATGTTGAGGCGCCACCCGAACCTGCGGGCCAGCTTCGTCAGCCGCGACATTCCCCGGCCTGTGCAGGTCGTGCCGTCGCGGGTCGAGCTGCCCTGGCGCCAGGTTGCCGCCAAGCCGGCGGACATCGCCAAACTGGCCGCCGCGGAACGGTCTCGGCCGTTCGACTTCGAAAAGACACCGGCGATCCGTTTCCTGCTGATCGAATTACCGGACCAGCATTGGCATCTGGTGATCACCGCGCATCACATCGTGATCGACGGGTGGTCCCTGCCGGTGTTCGCAGCGGAGATGATTGCGCTCTACGGGGCGGACGGTGACCTGGACGCGCTGCCGGTCAAGCCGCGTCCGTACCGGGACTACATCGGGTGGCTGGCCGAGCGGGATCGCTCGGCCAGCGAGCAGGTGTGGCGCGAGCACCTTGCCGGGTTGCCCGGCCCGACGCTGCTGGCGGCGTCGATGGCCACCGAAGCACCCCGGACCGGACTGCCCCGGCGCACCGAGTTACGCACCGACCGTCAGACCACCGGACGGTTGAGCGACGGTGCCCGCTCCCGCGGAATCACCGTGAACACCTTGATGCAGCTGGCCTGGGCGCTGGTGTTGTCCCGACTGACCGACCGCAACGACGTGGTGTTCGGCGTCACGGTATCGGGCCGGCCCGCCGAACTGTCCGGCGTCGAAACCATGATCGGGTTGTTCATCAACACCGTGCCGCTGCGGGTGCGGCTCGACGCGGACGTCGAAGTCGGCGCGCAATGCGTTGCGCTGCAACGGAATGCGGCGGTGCTGCGGGACCACAGCTACCTCAGCCACGCGCAGCTGCGGGCGATCGGCGGCGTCGGCGAGATGTTCGACACGCTGCTGGTCTATGAGAACTTCCCCACGGCAGGATTGGCCGAAAACGGCGAGTTGACTGCAGGCGGTGTGACATTCCGCCCGGCCGGGCTGGAGAGCGTGACGCATTTCCCGGTCGCGCTGGCCGCCCACCTCGACGACGGGGAGCTGGTCATGTTCGTCGAAGCGCTCGACGGTGCGCTGGGCGCCACCACCGGTGAGATGCTCGGCCGGCGCGTGCTGGCCACCGCCGAGCGGCTGCTGTCGAGCTGGGAGCGCCCGCTGCGCGAGGTCAGCGTGCTGTTCGACGAAGAGACCCGGCCGCTGCGCGCCCCCGGCACGGCGCCGGCCCGCCCGGCAGCAGGCTTTCACACCCGCTTCGCCGCGGTCGCACAGGCCGGTCCCGAGCAGGAGGCGCTGAGCTGGGCCGGCGGGTCCATGTCCTACGACGAGCTGGATGCGGCGGCCAACCGGCTGGCCGCAGTGCTGACCGCTCGCGGGATCGAGCCGGAAATACCAGTGGCAGTGCGGCTTTCCCGCGGCCCGCACTATGTCATCGCGCTGCTCGCGGTGCTCAAGGCCGGTGCCGTGTGCGTGCCGCTGGAACCGGGAACGCCGCCGGAACGGGTCGAGTCGATCCTGCGCCAGACCGGCGCAACCGTGGTCATCGACGAGGACATGGTTTCGTCGGCCGACGCGGAGACGCCCGAAGAGGCCGGCGATTTTCGTCCCGTCGATCTGGATTCCCGGCACGCCGCCTACGTCGTCTTCACTTCTGGGACCACCGGAGAACCCAAGGGAGTCATCGGAACCCACGCTGCGCTGGGCGCCTATGCCGACCACCACATCGACACCGTGCTGCGGCCCGCCGCCGCCCGGCTGGGGCGCCGGCTGCGTATCGCGCACGCCTGGTCGTTCGCCTTCGACGCCGCCTGGCAACCGCTGGTGGCCTTGCTCGACGGCCACACCGTGCACGTCGTCGACGAACACACCCAGCGCGACGCCGAGTCGCTGGTGCAGGCGATCGCCGAACACCGCATCGACATGATCGACACCACCCCGTCGATGTTCGCCCAACTGCGAGCCTTCGGTTTGCTCACGCGCGTGCCGTTGACGGTGCTCGCGCTGGGCGGCGAAGCCGTCGCTCCGCCGACCTGGAATATGATCCGCGACGCATGCGCGCGCAGCGGGATGGTGGCCTACAACTGCTACGGCCCTACCGAAACCACCGTCGAGGCAGTGGTCGCCGACATCACCGAGCATGCCGCGCCGTCGATCGGGTGCCCGACCCAGCACAGCCGCGCCTATGTGCTGGACTCCGCGCTGCGCCCGGTGCCCCACGGCGCAGCCGGCGAATTATATGTTGCGGGAGCACAATTGGCGCGCGGCTACCTCGGACGCCCCGGTGAGACGTCACATCGATTCATCGCCGACCCATTCGGGTCCGGGGAGCGGATGTATCGCACCGGCGACGTGGTGCGCCGCCGGCCCGACGACTCGCTGCGCTATCTGGGCCGCGCCGACGAGCAGGTGAAGATCCGCGGCTACCGGGTGGAACCAGGCGAGATCGCCGCGGCGCTGCAGGCGCACCCGGCGGTACG
Source organism: Mycobacterium pseudokansasii (assembly GCF_900566075.1). Lineage (NCBI taxonomy): Bacteria > Bacillati > Actinomycetota > Actinomycetes > Mycobacteriales > Mycobacteriaceae > Mycobacterium > Mycobacterium pseudokansasii. Next base: position 4,672,903 of record NZ_UPHU01000001.1, read on the forward strand.
TCATGCCCATGTCGTGGTCCGCCAACACCAGGGCGGCGCTCGGTTGACGGCCTGCGCCGCGACCGCGAACGGCTCCGAGCCCACCGAAGCCGAGCTGCGGACCATGCTCGGGGAGCGGCTGCCGCGCTACATGGTGCCGCAGCGCATCGTCGTCGTCGACGAGATCCCGCTGACCGCCAACGGCAAGCTGGACGAGGCCGCGCTGCCCGACGTCGATGCCGGCGCTGTTGGGTCGGCACCCGAAACAGCCACGGAATCGGCGTTGGCCGAGTTGCTTTCGGAGATGTTGCAGAGCCGCGAGGTCGACGTGACAGCCGATTTCCTGGAATTGGGACTGGACAGCATCGTCGCGCTGTCGGTGGTCCAGGCGGCTCGGCGCCGCGGCATCCCACTACGCGCCCGGCTCATCCTGGAGTGCAACAACATTCGTGAACTCGCCGCCGCGATCGACTCGGAAACCACCGGTGCGGCCCGCGACAACGAGTGCAGCACCGAACCGATTCCATTGCTGCCCAACGCGATGTGGGTCTATGAATACGGCGAGCCGCGGCGGATGGGACAGGTCGAGGCCATCCGGCTGCCCCAGGACATCACCGCAGCGCAGCTGCGAGCGGCGCTGACCGCCATCGTCGACAGCCACGAAGTGCTGCGCACCCGCCTGGACCGCACCAGCATGACCCTGGTGCCCACCCCGGTCGGTGACTTCTTCGACGAGGCAGCAGTGTCCGGCAATCTGCGGGCAGCGGTCACCGAGCACGCCGGACAGGCGCTGGAAAGCCTGGACCCCGAATGTGGTTCGCTGCTGTCCGCCAGGTGGCTGCGGCCGCCGAGCGGACCGAGCGTGCTGCTTCTGGCCGGGCATGTGCTGGCGATGGACCCGGCGTCGTGGCGGGTGCTGCTCGGTGAACTCGATGCGGCCCTGCATGCGCTGGCCGGCGGCCACTCACCCGCGCCCGTTCCCGAGCACACCAGCTACCGGCGGTGGGCCCAAGCGCTCATGCGGCGCGCTGAAACCCTTGACACCATGCCGTTTTGGCTTTCCCAGCTCCAGGGTGACGACCCGGATCTGGGCGCCCGACGGGTCCGCCCCGACCGTGACCGGGCCGCTGGCCTGCTGATCCGCGCCGCAGTGACCGACACCGACATCACCGGTCGACTCTTGGCCTCGGGTGTGCCGATGTTCGACCTGCTGGTCGCGGCGGCGGCGCGGACAGTGACCCGGTGGCGGCAGCGCCGGGGTCAGCCGACCCCGGCGCCGCTGCTGGCCCTGGAAACCCACGGCCGCGCCGACTCCGTGGTGGATAGCGACGCCATCGATACCACCGACACCGTGGGCCTGCTCAGCGCGATCTATCCGCTGCGGGTGCCTGCCACCGACCCGCAACGGGTGACCGAGCAATTGGCGGCAATCCCCGGCGGCGGAATCGATTACGGGCTGCTGCGCTACCTGCGCAGCGACACCGCGGCCGCGCTCAACAGTGTTCCGGGGCCGCAGCTGCTGCTGAACTACCTGGGCCGCAGCGACGTCGACGGAGTCTCTCACGCCGGTACCGGCGTGCGCCTCGACCGTGAGCTGCTGGGCGGACTGCCGCCACTGCCCGAACCGGACCTGGCGGTGCGTCACGAACTGGTCATCATGGCCACCCTGCTGGGCTCCGCTGATCAGCAAATCTTGGTGACCCAGTGGCGTGCCCTGCCCGATATCCTCGGCGAGGCGGATCTGACTGCGCTGCAAGATCTTTGGAATGAATCTCTCGAGGAGACCGTGACATGACTACGCTGGCGGTCGTCGGCGCCGGGGCCAAGGCGGTGGCCGTCGCCGCCAAGGCGTCGGTGTTACGCGCAATGGGTGTCGACACACCTGACGTCCTCGCTGTGGAACGCACCGGGGTGGCCGCCAACTGGCAGGCCGGCGGCGGCTGGACCGACGGCGCCCAAAGCCTGGGCACCAGCCCCGAAAAAGACGTCGGCTTCCCTTACCGCTCGTCGCTGGTGCCGCGCCGCAACGCCGAACTCGACGAGCGTATGACGCGCTACAGCTGGCAGGCGTATCTGATCGCCACCGGTCAATTCGCCCAATGGATCGACCGTGGCCGCCCGGCGCCGACCCACGGCCGGTGGGGCCGGTATCTGCGCTGGGTCGCCGAGCGAATCGACATGACGGTGGTCTACGGCGAGGTCGACCGAATCGCCCTCGACGGCCGGCGCTGGGCGCTGCACACCCCGGGGCGCACCGTGCACGCCGACGGGTTGATGATCACTGGGCCCGGCCAAGCCGAACGGACCCTGCTGCCGGGCAATCCGCGGGTGCTCTCCATCGCGCAGTTCTGGCATCGCGCCGCCCAGCACGACCGGATCAGTGCCGAGCGAGTCGCGATGATCGGCGGTGGTGAAACCGCCGCGGCCATGCTCCATGAGCTGTTCCGGCACCCGATTTCGACGATCACCGTCATCTCGCCGCAGGTCACGCTATTCACCCGGGGCGAAGGCTTCTTCGAGAACTCGCTGTTCTCCGACCCGTCCGACTGGGCCGCCCTGACTCTGCCGGAACGACGCGACGCGATAGCCCGCACGGACCGCGGAGTGTTCTCGTCGAGCGTGCAGGATGCGTTGATGGCCGACGACCGGATCCGGCACCTGCGCGGCCGGGTTGCGCACGCGGTCGATCGCGACCAACAGATCCGGCTCACCCTGAGCACCGACCGGGGCACCGAGAACTTCGAAACCGTCCACGGTTTCGACCTGGTCATCGACGGCTCGGGCGTTGACGCGTTGTGGTTTACCACGCTGCTGAACCAGGATGCGCTCGACCTGCTCGAACTCGGGCTGGGCGGGCCGCTGAGTAGCGAACGCTTGCAGGAGTCGATCGGCTACGACCTCGCCGTCAACAGCGTCGCGCCGAAGCTGTTTCTGCCCGGACTGGCCGGCCTGAACCAGGGGCCCGGATTTCCCAACCTCAGCTGCCTGGGACTGCTTTCCGACCGGGTACTGGGCGCCGAGCTACCCCAAAACGACCCTTCGAGTAGGAGAAATGATGAGCACCAATCCCTTCGATGACGAGACCGGCGCCTTCGTCGTTCTGGCCAACGACGAAGAGCAGCACAGCCTGTGGCCCACATTCGTCGAGATCCCCGCCGGCTGGCGCACGGTGTACGGCGAGGCCAGCCGGGCGGATTGTCTGCAATACGTCGAGGAACACTGGACCGACATGCGGCCCAAAAGCCTGCGTGAGGCGGTCAATTCGGGGCGGTCTGGTTAGCCAAGCCAGCCGGCGCCGGCCACGCGGTGACTTCGATCCCGAATCGCGACACCTACGACAGCAACCGAAACCCGAGACGACATGAGTGAACCCGACGTGATCCTGCCGCGGGAACTGACCGACCTACCCGACGAGGTCCGCAATATCCCGCCGCCGCCTGCCCAACCCGAAGTGCCCGAACCATACGCATTCCGGCTGGCCGATCCCGATGCCGATGCCGACATGATCGCCGAATGGATGCGCCGGCCCCACCTGGCCGAAGCATGGGAGTACGTGTGGCCGGTGTCGCGGTGGCAGCGCTACCTGCGTGCCCAGCTCGACAGCAGCTATTCGCGACCGATGATCGGCAGCATTGACGGACAAGACCATGCCTACGTCGAACTCTATTGGGCAGCGAAGGATTCCATCGCTACCCGATACGAGTGGGCTCCTTATGATCTGGGCATCCACGCCGGCATGGCCGACCCGGAAGTCACGAACAAGGGAATCGCCCAATTCGTGTTGCCGCACTTGGTGGCCAGTATGCTCAACGCCGAACCGCGATGTCGGCGAGTCATGTTCGATCCGGACTACCGAAACAAGATAGCGCGCAGGTTCTGTGAGCGCGCCGGCTGTGTATTTCTCGGCGAACACGACATGGCGAATCGCCGGATGGCGCTGTATGCATTGCCCCGGACACCCGACGACGTACCCCGGGCTAAAGAATCGTGATTGCCGCTACGCGAGTTCTAGTGGTGTGTCCTGGCTATCGGCCGGCCGGTAACCGATGTGCGGCCGCTGAGTGCCAACCTCCGAGCGCAGGGAATCCCAGCTACCCCGCACCGGGCCGTCATGGCGCGGTATCGAGTGTGCGGTGGCGGCTTTGAGTGTGCCTGTAGGGCAGCAACATTCGCGATCGGACGTCCCTGACGGCACAGTCGGCGCCACCAATGCCCACTCGGCGCCGCGGCTCAGTCGTTACCCGGCGGCCGGCGTCCGAGGCATGACATAGGGCCGCGGCGTGACCCGCAGCACCCCGCTGACACCATTGCCACCGCCGGCGTTGGCCAGTTGGCCCAGCGGCAACCCACCGAGCATGGGCGCGGGTCCGGATTCGGCAGCGCTCGCCACACCGGCCAACGGCAATGCCCGGGCCGCCGGGAGGACCGCCTGATTCGCCGCCGCCCAGCCTTGCGGCACCGACAACGAGCCGATCGATAGCGCCCGGCCCAAACCCGCCGCGACCCCGGAACCACCGATCCCGGGGGTACCCAACCCGCTTCCCAACGACCCCATGGCCCTGGCCCCCGATTCGACCGCGGATTCAACAGCCTTGGCGGCCGCCGGAGCCATACCCTTGAACAGCGAACTTGCCGTGTTGGTCATCGACATGCCCGAGCTGAGCATCGAAACGTGATTGTTGAGCATCGACACGATGTTGCTGAGCGGCGACAGATGCGGCGAAATCGCCTTCCAGAGCTCACCCGCTGCTGTGAAGGGTGTGATGCTTTGCGTGGGCTCGGCGAGTTGTTGCAGCGCCTGCGGCACCGCGGAGATCAGCTGATTCGCCGCGGCGGTATCGGTGGCCTCCTCGACCGCCGCGGCCTGCTGCACCAGCCCGCCGGCATTGGTGATCTCCGGGGCCTCGTCGAACGGCGTCAGCGTCTCCGTCGCAATGGCCGCCGAAGCCGCATAGCCATACATCGCGGCGGCGTCCTGCGCCCACATTTCGCCGTACTCGGCCTCGGTAACCGCGATCGCCGGGGTGTTCTGCCCGAAAAGGTTGGTCGCGATCAGCGTCAGCAGCTGGATACGGTTTTCGGCGATCACCGCCGGCGGCACCGTCGTGGCAAAGGCCGACTCGTAGGCCGTCGCCGCCGTGCGGACCTGGTCAGCGGTCAGTTCGGCCTGCGCTGCGGTGATACCCAGCCACGTCACGTATGGCGATGCGGCCGCGGCCATCAAGCCTGCCGACGAACCCCGCCACGGCCCGACCAACAACCCCCGGATCACCGACTGAACTGCGGACGCAGCGTTGTACAAATCGATAGCCACGCCATCCCAAACCTGCGCAGCGGCCAGAAGCGAGCCCAAACCCGGACCGGTGTACATCCTGGCGGAGTTGATCTCCGGCGGCAAAGCTCCGAAATCCATCTTCAGTCCTATTCTCCGCAACGCCGGCGGTTACTGGGCGGCCGCAGCGTTGGCGGCTTCCGTGGCGGCATACGAACCGGCGCTCGCGGCAAGAGTGGCCACCAACTGATCATGAATCGCGGCGGCCCTCGCGCTCACCGCCTGATAGGTGGCGGCATGCGCCGCGAACTGCACTGCGACCAGTGCCGAGACCTCGTCGGCGGCGGGGGGCAACACACCCGTCGTCGAAGCCGCGGCAGCGGCATTGCCGGCGCTCAGTGCCGCACCGACCGACCCGAGATTGGCGGCTGCGGCCGCCAAGGCGTCTGGTTGTGCCGTCAGGAAGGACATGCGGTTACCTCCTCGAGAGGGCGGGCACTCGCCCGGCAATGCAGGTTGGTCGTCGGGTCACCGGTGGCCCAAGCTATCCGCCACGGGTCGGGCCGGCGGTGATGAACTGGCGCTGATGATGGCGAACACGCAACGACGGCAACAGGTTAATCTCACCCGAACCGGCCGGCCGGAGGTGCAAAATGCACCGACGGGCCGGGCCAGCGGTGAAATCTTCCCAATGGGACCCGGCCGCAGGTGCAAAATGCACCGTGGGTATACAGCGCGGCACTTTGTCCCGGGCCCGGCCGCCGGCTCATCGTGGGTCGGCTTTTGCACTGCGCCGCAACCCGTTCCAAACCGGGATACTTGATGAGCCCGGTACTTTCTGCGGAGCCACGCCAATCGAGCCGTAGCCGAGATATATTCAGCCTGAATTGAGCGGATCGGCGCCGCCCTAACCGGTTTTGGTTGCCGGATACCGTTTGCTTCCCGACGAGCATAACTGTCGATCCCGTCGGCCGGCCACCACAACGGCCTTCCCGGCCCACGCGGTCAACTGGTTTCGCGCCCGCGCAACCAGCGGCTTCGCGAATCCGCAACTGCGGCCGCGGCGGTTACCACATCGGCGGCAGACGGACAAGGCACTGCCTCCGTGAATCCGAGAGGGCAAGGACGGCAAAAGCTTAAGTCCCCCCAGACAGCGGAAATCGATCACCTGTGGCACCAACTGCCGATCCTAGAATCAGCGCGTGGTACGGCAACGACCCTCGCCGCGAATACGTGAGCTCATCCGAGAAGGGGCCCGGATCGCCCTCAACCCCGGCCCGGAATGGATCGCGGAGCTGGATCGTGCCACCGTCGCGGCTAACCCGGCCATCGCCGATGATCCTGTCCTGGCCAAGGTTGTCCAAAAGGCCAACCGCGCCAACCTGGTGCACTGGGCGGCCGCCACTATGCGCGACCCCGGCGCGCCGGTGCCGCCCAACCTTGGTGCGGAGCCGCTTCGCATGGCCCGGGACCTGGTGCGCCGGGGCCTGGACACCTTGGCGCACGACGTCTATCGAACCGGGGAATACATCGCCTGGCGGCTGTGGCTGCACATCGCGTTCGGCCTGACCGCCGATCCTGCGGAGCTGCGCGAGCTTCTCGACGTTTCCGCCCGGTCGATCAACGACTTCATCGAGGCCACACTTGCCGGCATCGCCACCCAAATCCAGCTCGAGCACCACGAACTCAACCGTGGCAGCCATGCCGAGCGCCTCGAGGTGGTCGGGCTCCTTCTCGAGGGCGCCCCGATCAGCCGGGAGCGCGCCGAGGCTCGGCTTGGCTACCCATTGAATCGGGCGCACACGGCAGCCATCGTCTGGAGCGACGAGATCGACGGCGGCCAAGGCGAGCTGGATCGTGCCGCCGACGCGTTCAGCCACGCTGTGGGCTATGCGCAACAGCTCACCGTGGTAGCCAGTGCGGCCACCCGCTGGGTGTGGCTGGCCGACGCCGCCGTCCTCGACATCGCTGCGGTTGAGCGGGCGCTGGACAACATTGCCGGGGCACGCATCGCCATTGGAACCACCGCAACCGGGACCGGAGCGTTCCGGCGCAGCCACTTCGAGGCGCTGACCACGCAGCGCACCCTGATGCGACTGCGGTCCGGCCAGCGGGTGGCATTCTTCTCCGACGTGCAGATGGTCGCTCTGGTCACCCAAAACCCACAAGCTGCAAGCGAATTCATTTCCAGCACGCTCGGGGACCTGGAATCGGCAAGCCCGGAGCTGCAGACGACACTGCTGACATTTATCAACGAGCAGTGCAACGCCTCCCGCGCCGCCAAGCGCCTCTACACTCATCGCAACACCTTGCTGCGCCGAATCGAGTCCGCTCAACGACTCCTGCCGCGGCCACTCGGCCGCACCTCCGTCGAGGTCGCCGTCGCCCTCGAAGCCCTGAGGTGGCGCGGCAGCAACGTCGGCAATATCCCCTCACCCGCTCGTCGCGGCGGCGGCGTGCCGGCTTAGCCAATTCGAGGCAATTCGAGCCGATTCGAGCTGATTCAGCCTTCCGACAGCAATTGCTTCTTGAGTACCTTGCCCAGCGCATTGCGCGGCAGCGACTCCACGATCCGCACCTCACGTGGGCGCTTGTGGACCGAAAGCTGCTGAGCGACAAACTGAATCAAGTCATCCGGGTTGGCTGAGCCGACGACGTAGGCAACGATGCGCTGGCCGAGGTCCGCGTCGGGGAACCCGACGACCGCGACCTCCGCCACATCCGGATGCCCCAGCAGCACCGTCTCGATTTCGCCTGCGCCGATGCGGAATCCGCCCGACTTGATCAAGTCGACCGACTCGCGCCCCACGATCCGGTGCATGCCGCCGTAATCGACGACCGCGACGTCACCGGTGCGATACCAACCATCGGCGTCGAAGGCCTCAGCAGTGGCATCCGGTCGATTCAGGTAGCCCTCGAACATCGTTGGGCTCTGAACCTGCAGCCTGCCAACGGTTTCGCCGTCATGCGGGACCGGGTCACCGTTGTCGTCGACCAGCCGGGTCTGCACGCCGGCCAACGGCAGGCCTACCCAGCCGGGGCGACGTTCGCCGTCGGCCCGAGTCGACACGGTGATCAATGATTCCGAGGCGCCGTAGCGTTCGATGGGCCGGTGCCCGCTGACCGCGGCCAGCTTGTCGAAAACCGGCACCGGCAGAGCCGCGCTGCCGGACACCAACAGCCGCGCCGGTTTGAGCGCCTTGGCGGCAGCCTGGTCGGCCGCCACCCGCGACCACACCGTCGGCACCCCGAAATACAGGGTGCCGCCCGCTGCGGCGTAGCCCGCCGGCGTCGGTTTTCCGGTGTGCACGAACCGATTTCCGACCCGCAGCGAGCCGAGCAGACCGAGGACCAGGCCGTGGACGTGATACATCGGCAACCCGTGCACCAAAACATCATCGGCGGTCCACTGCCAGGCGTCGGCCAGCGCGTCGAGGTCGGCGGCGATCGCGCGCCGGCTCAACTGCACGCCCTTGGGCGGGCCGGTGGTGCCCGAAGTGTAGACCACCATCGCGACGGCATCGGGTGACGGCTCGGGATAACGGTGCCAGGACCGGGCGCGTAACCGGACCGGAATGTGCGGTAGCCCTTCGGTTTCGTCGGGTACCGTTCCCAGCCACGCCTGCGCGCCGGAGTCGGTCAGCATATGCCGGCGCTCGGCCACCCCGACGTCGGACGGTACCGGGACGACTTGCACGCCGGCGATCAGACAGCCGGTGACGGCGAGCACGGTGGCGGCGGTCGGCGTGGCCAGCACCGCGACCCGGTGCGCGCCCGCGACCCGCTCGGCCACCGAGGTTGCGGCGCCGACCAGGTCACTGCGACTGAGCGTGACACCGTCGATGCTGACCGCGTCTGCGATGTCGGCGGCGGACAGGTCAGTGGGGTTCAGCGAGGCCAGCAGCACCTGAGCAGGCTACCCAGACCCGTCGGCGGCCGCAGCGACGGTCTCCGAAGATCCGGGAAACAGCGGCCGCAGCAGCGCCGGAGCACGGAACGGGGCCCAGCTGTCCCGCGGTTGCGCCAGCCGGTCGGCGATGGCCCACACCGTCGCCGGATGGTGTCCATAACCGATGTGGCTGGCCAGTACCGCGATGTTCTCGCTTCGCGGCGACGGCGGATTGATGCATGTCTGCCATGCGACCATGCCGTCGAAGCGCGAGTAGATCGCCGTCGTGGGGACCGGCATGGGTTCGGCTTCGGACTTCAACGGCAGCACGTGCTGTTCGGAGTGCAGGTGGGCGTAGCGCTTGAAGCTGGGGGTCGCGCGCGTCTGGGCTTCGTCCTCCATGCGAAACGGGCTGCCGAGGGTGATCACCTGACGCACCGCCGCCGGGTGACGGCGAGCCAGCGCACGCGCGAAGATGCCGCCCAGACTCCAGCCGATCAGGGTGAGCGGAACGTCGTAGCGGGCGTCCAGCTCCTCGAGGCGCAGTTCCATTCCGCGCACCGCTTCGGGCGTGGGGCCGATGTTACGGCCCAGGCCCCAGCCGTGGGCCCGATACCCGAGGCGGCGCAGCAGCCGCCGCAGCGTCCAGGTGGAACCGTCCCCGGCCAGCAGGCCGGGCAGCACCAGCACCGGATCCCCGTCACCGACCGGCAGCATCCGGTGCAGCGGCAGCACGCTGACCAACTGCCCGTACTCGGCCACCGCACGCGGGATGTCGGTGAGGTAGAGCGCCAATGGCGGGGCACTGACGGGTTTGGTCGTGGACATCGGTCAGCCCTCCTCGTCCCAGACCTTCATCATGGTCGCCAAGATCTCCTCGCCGCGGCCGAGACCGGCGAGGTGGCTTTCTCCTGGAAGGTGGAACAGCTCGGCGTTGGGCAGGCGCGAAACGACGTGCTCTCCGTGGGAGAACGGGATGATGTGGTCGTGATCGCCGTGCCACCAACGGACCGGGACCGTCACCTCCTCGAGCCGGAATCCCCAGTCCCGAGCGAAAACGATGACGTCGGCGAACGGAGCGGCCAGTTGTTTGCGGCTGCCGTTGAGCAGGTCGTCGAGAAACATCGCCTTGAACTCGGGACGGGCCAGCAGATGCCGGTCGGCCTGGGGTGAGAGCAGCGCGTACACGTCCAGTGCCGGGGACGCGACCGGCCGGGCCGCTCGGATCAGCAGGCTGGCGGACAGCCGCAGCGGGCTACCGCCCAGCCTGAGCAACGGCGCGACCCGCACACCAAGGTTCATCACGCCGCCACTGATCGCGTCGGGACCGTGCGTCGGTGCGACGCCACCAAGTACGCCCGCCGCCACTACCTTGTCGGGCAGCCCGGCGGCGCACGCCAGCGTGTAGGGTCCGCCGCCGGACAGGCCGACGACGGCCATCTTCTCGATGCCCAGGGTGTCGGAGATGGTCCGCATGTCGTCGGCGAACGCCGAAATGGTCTCGTACTGGTGCGGGGTCGACGAGCCGATCCCGGGGCGGTCGACGCCGATCAGCCGGACGTTGTGGTGTTCGGCATAGACCCGGGCCTCGGTCGGGATCTGCCGGCGGGCACCGGGGGTGCCGTGCAGCCAGAAAACCGCACGTCCCTGCGGGGCGCCGAACTCGGCGAAACCGATTTGGCGGTCTTCGCCGACGGCGATGTTTCCTTCAATCTTGGGGCGGGCAATTGCGACGACCATCCCGAGAGCTTCGCATGTGAGTTTGCCCGTGACAATCTGGGAGGGGTCCGTGATCGGCGGCTTTCGCGGCGCCCCGTCAGGCGGGCATCCCGATCGCCTTGGGCTCCATGTACTGGTGCAGGCCGGCGATTCCGCCGCCCTCGCGACCCAGGCCGCTCTGCTTGAAACCGCCGAACGGCGCGTCGCCCGGACCGAAACCGTTCACCGCGATCTGGCCGGTGCGGATGCGGCGAGCGACCCCGACGGCGCGTTCGGCGTCGGCGCCCCACACCGCGCCGGACAGGCCGTACTGCGAGTTGTTGGCGATCGCGACCGCCTCGTCGTCGTCGCGGTAACGCAAGACGGTCAACACCGGCCCGAAGACTTCCTCCTGCGCAATGGTCGCGTCCGGGGTCGAGCCGGTCAGGATCGTCGGCTCGTAGTAGAAGCCCGTTCCCAGCGCCGGCGGGCGCCGGCCCCCGGTGGCCAGGGTGGCCCCGTCGCCGAGCGCCCGGGAGACCAGACCCTCGACTCGCTGCCGTTGTTGCTCGCTGATCAGCGGGCCCATCTGGACCTCCGGATCGGCGGGATCGCCGACCTTCACCTGACGCGCCAGCGCCACCAGCCGGTCGACGACGTCGTCGTGCATCGCGTCGGGCAGCAGCAGCCGGCTCTGCAGGATGCACGCCTGGCCGGCATGCAACAGGCAGGAGTCGAACAGCATTCGCTGCAGCAACTCGTCGGTCAGCGCGGCGTCGTCGAGCACGATGCTCGCCGACTTGCCGCCGCACTCCAACAGGACCCGCTTCATGGTGCCGGCCGCGGCGGCCATCACCTCCCGCCCGACCGCCGAACTGCCGGTGAAGCTGACCATGTCGATCCGCGGGTCGACGGCCAGCAGCTTGCTGGCCTCGATACTGCCGGGAGTGACGACATTGACCACCCCGGGCGGCATGTCGGTGTGCTCGTCGATCGTCTTGGCCAGCGCCAACCCGGCCAGCGGGGTCAGCGGCGACGGCTTGAGCACGACGGTGTTGCCGGCAGCCAGGGCCCGGCTGAGCTTCATGACGTTGAGGCTGTGCGGGAAGTTCCACGGCGTCAGGATGGAGACGACACCCAGCGGCTCGTGACACAGCACGGTGGCACCGGCGCCGACCGATCCGATCGGCTCCTCGCGCAGCGTGGTGGCGAGTTGGCCGGCGCGCTGCACGATGAAGGACGCGCTGTCGATCTGGATTGATCGCTCATTGGTCGTGCAGCCCCATTCGGCCTGGGCGAGCGCGAAGAACTCGTCCGCGTGTTCGTTCAGCGCCTCGCCGAGCTGAGTCAGGCAGGCGGCGCGTTGCTGGTGGCTCATCGCCGGCCAGGGGCCTTCGTCGAACGCGCGACGGGCGGCCCCGATCGCCTCGGCGACCTGGCCGACGCTGGCGTCCGGCGCGGTGGCGATCGTCGCGCCGGTGGATGGCGAGATGTCGTCGTAGCGGCCGTTGTGCGGTTCCACCCAGCGTCCGCCGATATAGAGCTGGTAGGCCTCGACAAGAGGTAATTCAGCCATCTGCATCCCCACACCGGATATCGGTCATATCAACACCTGGTGTACACCGGTCGCAGTTCGGAGTCAACGAGTGCCAGCCCGAATTACAGGCAATTTCAGGCATATTGACAAGCAACGTGGTACACGAGTAGACACAATTGGCGAACATCTTTCGTCGATGTGTCGGATCCGATGGTTTTCTGATCGATCTGCGACTGGAGGGCGCGTGCCGTCAGCCGAGTTCCGCGCCAAGCTGCGGGCTCTCGTCGGGCAGCACACCGGTGGTACCGGAACCCCTTTGGTGGCGCCGGATCCGGTCAATCAACCGATGATTCGGCACTGGGCGCATGCGCTCGACGACATGAACCCGGTGTATCTGGATCCGGAGTTCGCGGCCACGTCGAGGTTCGGCGGCATCGTATCACCGCCGGTCATGCTGCAGACGTGGACAATGCCGGCGCCGAAGCTGGCGGGGATCCGGGAGCGGGGCGGAGCCCCGACCGAAATCACTTCCAATCCAACGGCATTTCTCGACGAGGCCGGCTACACCAGCACGGTGGCGGTGAACTCGGAGTTCGAGATCGAACGTTATCCGCGCCTGGGCGACGTGATCAGTGCGATGGCGGTGTACGAGGACGTCTCCGACGAAAAGGAGACCGCGCTGGGCACCGGCTTCTTCCTCACCTGGGTGACGACCTACGTCGACCAGCATTCAGAGGTGTTGGGCCGCCAACGGTTCCGGGTTCTGCGATTCAGGCCGAAGCGCTGATGGCGACCCGGCCTGCACCGGCAACCAGCCCGGACACCGAATTCTTTTGGCGCGGATTGCGTGAGCGCAAACTACTGATCCAGCGCTGCAACGGATGCACAGCGCTGCGTCATCCGCCACGCCCCATGTGTCCCGGGTGCCGCTCCCTGGACTGGACGGCTGTCGAGTCGTCGGGCCGCGGCACCGTCTACAGCTACGTGATACCCCACCAGCCGCGGTTTCCCTTCTTCGATTACCCCTACATCGTCGTGCTGGTGGAACTGGCCGAAGGGGTGCGGCTGGTGTCCAATCTGTGTGAGATCGATCCGGCTGACGTCGTAGTCGGGATGCCGGTCGAGGTGTACTACCAGACCTTCGAAAACAACCTGGTGCTGCACCAATTCCGGCCCCGCGCCCCAGCCTCGGGAGGATCTCGATGACCGCGATCAGTACTTTGAGATGGGCCGACGTGGCCGTCGGCGACGAGCTGACTCCGCTCGAGATCCCGGTCACCGCAACGGTTATCGTCGCCGGCGCGATCGCGTCGCGGGACTTCATGCCGGTGCATCACGACCGTGACTACGCCAACAAGCAGGGTTCGCCCAACCTGTTCATGAACATCCTGACCACCAACGGGTTGTGCGTCCGTTTCCTCACCGACTGGGCCGGGCCCGAGGCGATGGTCAAGAAGCTCTCGATTCGCCTTGGCGTACCGTGCTTTCCGGACGACCCGCTGCGCTTCACCGGCAGTGTGACGGGCAAGTCGGCCGGCTCGGGTGGCGAGAACTTCGTCGAAGTGACGTTCCAGGCCGCCAACTGCCTGGGCAAGCACGTGTCCGGCACCGCGATCCTCAGCCTGCTCGACAAGGCAGGTGCATGACCGGCTCGCTGGCCGGTGCCGCGGCCATAGCGGGAATCGGCCAGACCGAGTTCTCCAAGGAGTCCGGCCGCAGCGAGCTGCAATTGACGTGCGAGGCGGTGCGCGCCGCACTCGACGACGCCGGTGTGGCGCCCGGCGACGTCGACGGCATGGTCACCTTCACCATGGACGCCAGCGATGAGATCGCCGTCGCGCGCAACCTCGGAATCGGCGACCTCAACTTCTTCAGCCGGGTGCCGCACGGCGGCGGCGCGGCAGCCGCAACGGTGGTCCACGCGGCAATGGCGATAGCCACGGCTGTGGCCGACATCGTGGTGTGCTACCGCGCGTTCAACGAGCGTTCCGGCATGCGGTTCGGCGGCAGCGGGCGCACCAGCAGCGAAACTCCGCTGTTCATGGCGCATTACGCGCCATTCGGGTTGCTCACTCCGGCAGCGTGGGTCGCGCTGCACGCCCAGCGCTACATGTCGGCCTACGGCGCCACCAACGAACACTTCGGCGCGATCGCCGTCGTCGACCGTGCCCATGCGGCCCGCAACCCCGATGCGTGGTTCTATCAGCGTCCGATCACGTTGGCAGACCACCAGAATTCGCGCTGGATCGTCGAACCCGTGCTGCGACTGCTGGACTGCTGCCAGGAAAGCGACGGCGGTGTGGCACTGGTGGTGACCAGCGCTGACCGAGCCCGGGATCTACGGCAGCCGCCGGCGGTGATCACCGCGGCCACCCAGGGCGCCGCCGCCGAGGGTGAGATGATGACCAGCTATTACCGCGAGGACATCACCGGCCTGCCGGAGCTGGCAGTGGTGGCCCGGCGGCTCTGGCGGGATTCGGGTCTCAAGCCCGCCGACATCCAAACCGCCTTCCTTTACGACCATTTCACGCCCTTTGTGTTCGTTCAGCTCGAGGAGCTCGGCTTCTGCGGGCGCGGTGAGGCGAAGGACTTCGCCACCGTCGAGAACCTGTCGCTGGGCGGGGTGCTGCCGATCAACACCAACGGCGGTCTGCTGGGCGAGGCCTACATCCACGGCATGAACGGCATCACCGAGGCGGTTCGTCAGGTGCGCGGCACCTCCTGCAACCAGGTCGACGGCGTCGAACATGTCGTGGTCACGTCGGGAACCGGGGTGCCGACCAGCGGCCTGATTCTTGAGCCGGGCAGGTGAGCGCGTGACGACGCGAGCTTCTGCGGTGATCCAGGCGGGTGATACGCGCGAGCTCATCATCGGGGCGGCATACGTCTGTTTCCGCGAGCACGGACTGCAGAAGGCGACCATTGTCGACATCGCCAGGTCGGCGAAGGTATCCCGCAGCACCGTCTACGAGTACTTCCCGGACAAGGCCGCCCTTGTCGAGGCCTGTGCCGAACATGCTTCCCACCAGTTCTACCGCGAAATGGCCCAGGCCATGAGCCGGGTGAGCCCCTTGGAGGAAAAGCTTTGCCGCGCAGCGGTATTTGTGACTCGGGCGCGCCGGGCGATCACGTCGGCTACGTATGTCGATGAAGACGCGATCAACCTGTTGCTGACCAAGGACGCTGCCGAGCTGCTGCGCGAAAGTGTCGACTTCTTCGCGCCCTACCTCACTGCGGCCAAGCTCACCGGCGAGGTACGCAAGGACCTCGATGTCGAGGCCGCCGGGGAGTGGTTCGCCCGCATCCTGTTCTCGTTGTTCACCACGCCATCGCCGATCCGCAATCTGGACGACCCCGATGCCCCCGAAGCCGTGGCCGATTTCGTGCGTGCGCATGTGGTACGGGGTTTCCGCGATGACCGGCCGCAGTCTGCCCGCGCGGCGTCGAAGCTGCGCTGAGTGTGCAACTGGCGGCGTCGAGTGGGTGGTTGCGGCGTCGAGTGTGCGGCTGGGACTTTCGGTGTGCGGCTGCGGCGTCGAGTGTGCGGCCAGGGCGGCCGAGCCGCAGAAAACCCGCCCAGTGGGCACACTCGACGCCACCTGGGCACACTCGACGCCACAGCCGCACACTCGACGCCACCTGGGCACACTCGACGCCACCTGGGCACACTCGACGCCACCTGGGCACACTCGACGCACTCAATGCGCCAAGGCGCGCAGGAAAAACGCCAGGTTCGCCGGGCGTTCGGCCAGGCGTCGCATCAAATAGCCGTACCACTGGCCGCCGAACGGCACGTAAACCCGCAGCTGATTACCGGCGGCGGCCAGTCGCCGCTGTTCGTCGTCGCGAATGCCGTACAACATCTGGTATTCGAAATCACCAGCGGTACGACGTATTCCAGTAGCCATGCCGCCGGTCGCGCCGATGATCGCCGGGTCGTGCGACGCCACCATCGGGTACCCGGAACCGGATAGCAGAACGTGCAGGCAGCGCAGGTAGGAGTCGGTGATCTCGGCGCCGTCCCGGTAGGCCACCGCTGTGGGCTCGTCGTAGGCGCCCTTGCACAGCCGGACCCGGGCGCCTACCGAGGCCAGCTCTCGGCAATCGGCAAGCGTGCGCCGCAGGTAGGCCTGCACAACCGTGCCCAACCAACCGAAGTCGACCCGCAGGTCACCCGAGATCGACAAGGTCGAATCGGTGGTGGTGTGGTCTTCGGCGTCGACGGTGACCCACACCCCGACCTGCTCGGCCCGCTCGCAGATAGTGCGGGCATTGTCCAAGGCGATCTTCGGGCCATCGCGGTCCAGCGCCTGCCCCAGCGCCGACAGCTTGACCGACACCTCCAGCGGCCGCACCCCGGCGAATGCCGTGTCCGCCCGCCGGCCCAGCGCGTCGAGCAAGTCGAGGTAGGCCCGCACGATGGCCGCGGCGCCGTCAGCGTCGGTGACATTCTCGCCGAGATAGTCGATGCTGACATAACGTCCCGAATCACGCAGCACTGCAATGACTTTCAGAACGCTATCCAGCGTTTCACCGGGCACGAACCGGCGCACCACCCGCCGGGTCACCGACGAGCGCTCGGTCATGAGCCGCAACCTGTCGGACCGTCCGGCCACCAGCAGGGCCGGGCGCAGGGTGCGGGCGAACAACCGGGCCATCAGTCGGCAGCCATGTGCGGGTAGTGGTGGTCGGTCACCGGGACGAACGTCTCCTTGATGGTGCGCGCCGAGGTCCAACGCAACAGGTTCAGCGGCGAACCCGCCTTGTCGTTGGTGCCCGATCCGCGCGAGCCACCGAATGGCTGACGTCCGACGACCGCACCGGTCGGCTTGTCGTTGACATAGAAGTTGCCCGCAGCGAACCGAAGCCGGTCTTGTGCCCTCAGGACCGCGCGGCGGTCGTCGGCGATGACGGCGCCGGTCAGCGCGTAGCGTGATCCGGTATCGATGACGTCGAGGATGCGTTCGTAGTGCCCGTCAGGGTAGACGTGCACCGCCAGCACCGGCCCGAAGTACTCGGTCGCGAATGCCTCGTCGGTCGGGTCGTCGGACAGCAATACCGTGGGACGCACGAAATAGCCTATGCTGTCGTCGTATTCGCCGCCAACGGCGATCGTGACACCGGCCGCGCCCTTGGCCCGCTCGATCGCGTCGACGTTCTTGATGAAAGCGCGCCGGTCGATCAGCGCTCCACCATAGTTCGACAGGTCGGTGATGTCACCGTATTTCAGCTCGGCGACGGCGCCCAGGAAGGCATCACCCATCCGCTGCCACACCGAGTGGGCGACGAACGCCCGCGACACCGCCGAGCACTTCTGGCCCTGATAGTCGAATGCTCCGCGAATCAAGGATGTGGACAACACATCCGGGCGTGCCGACGGGTGTGCCACCACGAAGTCCTTACCACCGGTCTCCCCGACCAGCCGCGGATAGCTCTGGTAACGGCCGATATTGGCGCCGACCTGCTGCCAAAGGTGACAGAAGGTGGCCGTCGATCCGGTGAAGTGGATGCCGGCCAATCGCGGATCGGCCAGCGCCACCTCGGAAACCGCGAAGCCGTCGCCGGTGACCAGGTTGATCACACCCGGCGGCAACCCCGCGGCTTCGAGCAGTTGCATGAGCAGATAGGCCGACAAGGTCTGGGTGATCGACGGTTTCCACACCACGGTGTTGCCCATCAGCGCCGGCGCGGTGGGCAGATTGCCCGCGATCGAGGTGAAGTTGAACGGCGTGATCGCATAGACGAAGCCGTCCAGCGGACGGTAATCGGTGCGGTTCCACTCCCCGGGGCCGCTGATCGGCTGCTGGGCCAGGATCTGGCGGGCGAACGCGACGTTGAATCGCCAGAAATCCACCAACTCGCAGGGCGCGTCGATCTCGGCCTGGTACGCCGACTTCGACTGGCCGAGCATGGTGGCGGCGGCGACCTTTTCTCGCCAGGGCCCCGCGAGCAGATCGGCGGCGCGCAGGAACACCGCGGCACGCTCATCGAAAGGCACAGCGGCCCAAGCGTTTTTGGCGGCCATGGCGGCCGCGATAGCCGCCGCCGCATCGGCATGGTCGGCGTTGGTCAGGGTGCCCAGCCGCGCGGCATGCCGGTGCGGGGCGACGACGTCGATCGCCTTGCCGTCGCCCATCCGGTGTCGGCCGCCGATGACGTGCGGCAGTTCCATCGGATGACCGGACAGCAAGGCCAGCTCGGCGCGCAGCCGGGCGCGTTCCGGCGATTTCGGGGCATAGTCATGCACCGGCTCGTTGACCGGGACCGGCACTTGGGTAATAGCGTCCATGCCTGCCAGGTTCCCCGTCCCCGCGCCGGAATCGATTGGCCGATACGACAGGAATTGCCACCGCTGCTAGTAGGATCGAACAATATGCGGGTGGCCGGTGTCGGATTGGGCCAGTTACTCCTTGCCCTGGATGCGACCCTGGTCAGCCTGGTCGAAGCTCCGCGGGGGCTGGATCTCACCGTGGCCTCGGCGGCGCTGGTTGATTCCGACGATGTACGGCTGGGCCTGGCCGAAGCGGCGGGCTCGGCCGACGCCTTCTTTCTGCTGGGCGTCGCCAGCGACGAGGCGCTGCGCTGGATCGACGGCCAAGCCCGAGCGCCGGTGGCGATCTTCGTCAAGGAACCGTCCGACGCGGTGGTGGCCAAAGCGGTCCGAGCAGGGTCGGCGGTGGTTGCCGTGGAACCGCGTGCTCGCTGGGAACGCCTCTACCGGCTGGTCAATCACGTGTTGGAGCATCACGGGGACCGTGGCGATCCCGTGGACGACTCGGGCACCGACCTGTTCGGCCTGGCCCAGTCCCTGGCCGACCGAATCCACGGCATGGTCAGCATCGAAGACGCGCAGTCTCATGTGCTGGCCTACTCGGCTTCCAACGAAGACGCCGACGAGCTGCGCCGGCTGTCCATCCTGGGCCGCGCCGGCCCGCCCGAGCATCTGGAATGGCTGGCCCAATGGGGCATTTTCGACGCCCTTCGCGCCAGCAGCGAGGTGGTCCGGGTGGCTGAGCGCCCGGAACTGGCACTGCGTCCGCGGCTGGCGATCGGGATTCACCAACCAGCGGTCACCCCGCGGCGCTCACCGGTGTTCGCCGGCGCGATCTGGGTTCAGCAGGGCTCGCAGCCGCTGGCCGACGATGCCGAAGAGATTTTGCAGGGAGCGGCGGTGCTGGCCGCTCGGATCATGTCGCGGCTGGCGGCCCGGCCCTCCACCCACGCGCGGCGGGTACAGCAATTACTCGGCCTGGCCGATGGTGAACCGCTCGATGCGGCCGCTGTCGCGCGCGAACTCGGGCTGCCCGGCGACGGGAACGCCGCGCTGATCGGCTTCGACACCATTGCCGCCGAAAACCAACCAGCCCGGCTCACCGACGTCTTGGCGTTGAGCGCCAGCGCTTTTCGTCGTGACGCCCAGGTGGGCACCAACGGATCGCGGATCTATGTGGTGTTACCGCACACCGCGACGGCCCGCGCGGTCACCTCATGGGTGCATGGCACGGTCAGCTCGCTGCGCACCGAGCTGGGCGTGCACCTGCGGGCCGCGATCGCCGCGCCGGTCGCGGGTCTGCGGGGGATCGCCGCGGCACGCACCGAGGTGGACGGCGTGCTCGACAGCGCTGTGCGCCACCCCATCTCGATAGGGCAGGTGACCTCGGTGGCCGAAGCACGCACCGCAGTCCTGCTCGACGAAATCGTCACGCTGGTCGGCACCCATGCGCGGCTGGTCGACCCGCGGATACGCGACCTGCGCACCCGGGATCCTGCGCTGGCCGAAACGTTACGGGTCTACTTGGACAGCTTCGGCGATATCGGCGCCGCCGCGCAGGCACTGCAGGTGCATCCCAACACAGTTCGCTATCGAGTGCGGCGGATCGAGAAGCTGCTGTCGACGTCGTTGGCTGATCCCGATGTGCGGCTGCTCTTTTCGCTGGGATTGCGCGTGGCCGAACGGTCTGGTTGACACCGGCCGAATCACGCGCGGAGTCAGTTTTCTTCCGGATACTCTTTTTTCGTGGCAGACCGCCCGTCGTCATACCTGGTGTTGGCATCGCAGCGTAGCGGCAGCACGCTGTTGGTCGAATCGTTGCGCGCCACCGGCGTAGCCGGCGAACCCCAGGAGTTCTTCCAATATCTGCCGACGACGAGCCAGCCGCCGCAACCGCGGGACTGGTTTGCCGGAGTTGACGACGAGTCGATCCTGCGCCTGCTCGATCCGCTGGACAACGGTAAGCCGGACCTCGCGCCGGCCGAGATCTGGCGCGACTACATCCGCACGGTCGGCAGAACGCCCAACGGTGTCTGGGGCGGCAAGCTGATGTGGAATCAGACCCCGCTGCTGCTGAATCGCGCGTGCGAGCTTCCCGATTGCTCGGGCGAGGGCCTCAAGGCGGCCATCCGTGACGTCGTCGGTGAGAACCCGTTCCTTGTCTATGTCTACCGTCCCGACGTCGTGTCGCAGGCGGTGTCGTTTTGGCGTGCGGTGCAGACGCGGGTCTGGCGGGGGCGCCCCGATCCGGTCCGCGACGCTCGCGCCGTCTATCACGCCGGGGCGATTGCTCACGTCGTCACCATGCTGCGCGCCCAGGAAGCGGGCTGGCGCGGCTGGTTCGTCGAGGAGAACATCACACCGTTAGAGATCGCTTATCCGGTGTTGTGGCGCAATCTGACCGAACTGGTCGGCACCATCCTCCAGGCGTTGGGGCTCGACCCGCGGCTGGCGCCTGCCCCGGCGCTGGAGCGGCAGGCCGATCAGCGTTCCGACGAATGGGTGGACCGCTATCGGGCAGATGCCGAAAGGGACGGGCTGCCTAGGTGATGGCGGCCCGGCACATCGCCGGACTGCGCCGCCGCATGCCGCACACGGGACGACGGGCCAGCACGCTTACCGGCATGGCGGGTCTGACGCCGGCCCCACGTGAACGGGTCAACCCGCTCGACGACAACGGTCACGTCTCCTTCCACAGCGCCGGCGTTGCGGCCGGGGTCCAGGTTGGGTCGTAGGCGGTGTGCGCCTGCAGGCATCGGTAGGTCTTGCCGTTGTAGGTAACGGTGTCACCCACCGCATAGGTCGCGCCGGCGGCCCACGAGTTGGCCGCCGGTGGAACCGTCGTCGTTGTGCCGGCGGACGGGGTTGTTGTGCCGGCGGACGGGGTCGATGTGCTGGTGGGCGGTTGACCGGCGCCGACTTGCAGGTCGACGCAGGAATAGAACGCGTTGGGAGTATCGCCGATAATCCATATGGCCAGCAGCTTCTGGCGACCGCTGAACCCACTCAGGTTGACGGTGTGCGTGACCGTCGCACCAGGTGGCGCGTTATTACCGTCGAAGCGGGCGACTTTGGTGGCGCCGATGTAATACTCCCAGCCGGTGGTCCGGTGTAGTGCGGTGTTGGTCCAGGTGAACGAGACGGTGTTGCCGACCGGTGTCGGCCGCCACGGCTTCTTGTCGTCATTGAGCTCGGCGAATTGCCCGAGGCCGCCGTTGCAGCTGGTAAGCCCCTTGGGGCCCTCCACACTCTGCGGCTCATACTTGATCGCGCCGCATTGAACTACGCCCTGTGCACACTGGGCTTGACGGCTGGGCGGAGACGAGACAAAGCCATGCGCAGAGGCGTTAGCCATCGGAAGAAAGACCTGAAGACAAGGGATCAATGTTGCCGTGCCGATAATAGACAATACGCGGTTCGTCATCTGCGTTTACTCCCTGCGTGTTTCGACTACATCGCATTGATGCCGACGCTATTCGGTTGTGGTGATCGAACCTATACATACGGGACAGATGCGTCAACGATGTTGTACTTACGGCGTTTCGGAATCTGATTCTGTTGCGATGCCGTATTTTAGGAAAACCTGGCTGTGTACATCGTTGCGAAATCACGCTGTTTGGAGCGTATAAAATCGAATTATCCTGGGCTGGAAATCAATTCACCAGCATTGATGCGCGCTACTGGATTCGGCTGCGGCCTCGACGGCGGCGGCCGGACGTCTCCCGGCGAGAGCACGTTGATGCTCCCTCTCGTGTTAGGCGGCAGCCCCTCCGACTGGCTCCCCTGCCGCTTGTTGTCGCAACGTCGGTGCCGGCCCACTCCCGCCGTGCGGGCGTACGTAGCGCCACCAGGTCAACGTCGTGGCGCCGATATAGCACAGCAGGAAGACCCAGAATGCCGGGGTTTCGGTGCCGGCGCTCACATACGACTGCCGCAGCACCAGGTTGACCCCCATGGCACCCAACCCGCCGAGTGTCCCGGCAAACCCGATCAACGCTCCCGACATGACCCGCTCCCAGTCGCGGCGTTCGGCGGCGGTGGCGTTCAGCGCGCGACTGCGATTCTGAAAAATCGACGGGATCAGCTTGAACACCGACCCCTTGCCGATGCCGCAACAGATGAACAGCATGATGAAGCCGAAGATGTAGCCGATCATCGTATGGACTGTCGGCCCCCCGCGAGTCCCCTGAGTGAGGTCGTCGTGGGTGCTGACCGCGACCAGGAACCCACCGGCTCCCGCCATGGCGGCCAATGCACTGAGGGTCACGTAACCACCACCAAAGCGGTCGCCCAACCTGCCGCCGATTATCCGCGCCACCGATCCCAGCAGCGGGCCGATGAAGGCGATCTCCGCCGCGTGCAGCGATGCCTGTGCGTGGGTTTGCCCCGCGGCCACGAAATTGTGCACCAGCACCTGGCCGAAAGCGAACGCGAAACCGAGAAACGAGCCGGAGCAGCACAGATAGAGAAATGAGATGGCCCACGAGTCGGGAACCCGCAGAACCGATCGCACATGGCCCACGTCGATGACGTGGCTAAGGTTGTCCAGGAACAGTGCCGCGCCGACAGCCGCTACGGCCAGCAGGACCAGGTAAACCGCGCACACCACGTAGGGCGCCTGGTGGCCGGCGGTCGCCAGCACTACGAGCCCGACTGCCTGAATGGCCGCCGACCCCAGGTTGGTGAAACCCCCGGTGAAGCCCAGCGCAAAGCCCTTCAGCCGCTGCGGGTAGAAGGCTTCGATGTGCGCCAGCGAAGCGGCGTAGTTGCCGCCGCCCAATCCGGTCAGCGCGGCGCAGGCCAGATATGGCCACAACGGCAGGCCGGGGTTGGCCAGCAACACCATCGCGCCGACGGTGGGGATCAGCAACACCAGTGACGACGAAACGGCCCAATTGCGTCCGCCGAACCTCGTGGTAGCCATCGCATAGGGGATGCGCACGATCGCCCCGACGAACGTCGCGGTGGCCGCCAGCAGCAGCTTGTCGCCGGTCGAAAAACCGTAGACGCTCTGCGGCATGAACAGCACCATTACCGACCAGAGGTACCAGATGGAGAAGGCGATGTGCCCGGTCACGTTCGACCAAATCAGATTGCGACGGGCGATCACGTTGTTGCCGTCGCGCCAGGCGGCAGCGTCTTCCGCATCCCAATCCGCGATGCGATGCGGTCGCGCCATACGGTACTTACCTTTCACAGACGATGTCGGCGTACCACCGAGCGGCAATACATGGTGGCTTAGTGTGCATTCACTCGGGAAGATCAGGCAACAGTGGGTCGGTGCGTTTTGTTGCCCACCGAAACCGTCGGACGTTGCTCGGCCGATCGGTTCGGACGTCCGGCATACGGATTATCAGTATGACGACGCGCCGCCGGCTGGCCGCGGGTTGCCACACTTCTCCACCGATGGCTCTGACGAAAAGTGCACGGACACTGCTCTTCCTCCGCGTCACGAATGACTACCCGATCGGACAGCAACGCAACGCGGTTCTAAGGGGCTCTTGACGACGACCGGTGACACCTGGGCAATGACGAACACGGGCACCGCTGCACGCCGTCACACCGACCACCCGATAGTGAAGCCCAATCGCGGTCACCCGACAACCAGACATCGCTTACGCACAGGAGATTTTCAGCTCACTTGGCCAGTACTGCCAGCCGAGCGGAGACTTCACCTCACCCGGGACCTCACCCGGAACCGGCTCGGCTTCGGGCCACGGCCGACGCTCGAGCAGCGGCGATGATGCAGAGCCGCAGCGCTTTCCGCGGATGTACCCCTCCCCCGGATTGCGGCGCTCTCCTGGTTCGTCGAAATAGCTTGCCGCGTAACCATATCCGGACTCGCGTAATGCCTGAAACCCAGTCCAACAGCCAGTCCAACAGCCAGTCCAACAGCCAGTCCAACAGCCAGTCCAACAGCCAATAAGGTACTGCCGTGGCAGAGTCGCCGGGGACATGTCCCGCTGCCAGAAATCCACGATTCGAAATACCTCCACCCCAATGTAATTCGTGTGATGCCGGTCGGGCTTTCCGGACAGCTCCTCGACGCCGGGCCGCTTGACCACATCGTTACACCCGAAGGTTAGCTGTAAATCTCCTGTGCATCGTTGATACATTTGGTGTCCCTATGCAACAATTGCATGCGACTATTGACTGGTCAGTGAGACGTGCGCTGTCAAGGTGAGTACGCGGCGGATGGTCAACGTGCGTTGGCAGCCCTGCTCGCCCTTGACCGCGCGTGGTCGTTCACAGCCACAAATCGTTGCAACACAACAGCTGTAGGGGCGTCCGTTGTGTTTGGCAACATCCCGGTCAGCCGCCGATTGCCTGACCTAGCCACGAGTGCTCAGCGAGTTCCGCGGCTCGGCTTGTCGCGACCTGAGCGGCACTGAGGAAAACTGAGGAAGGTGAAAAACTGATACTGGACTATGGGGCCCTGGCGCCCGAGATCAACTCGGGCAGAATGTATTCGGGTCCTGGCTCGGCGTCAATGCTGACGGCCGCCGCAGCCTGGGAGACACTCGCAGCAGGCTTGGAGTCCACATCGCGCGCGTACTGCGTCGTGATCTCGCAGCTGCAAGGCGAAAGTTGGTCGGGCAGTGCGTCGGCGGCGATGGGCAGCGCCGTCGCACCATACCTGGCATGGGCGACGGCGACGGGAGCGCAGGCCGAGCAGGCTGCCAGCGGGGCTCGTGCGGCAGCGGCCGCCTACGAGGCTGCGTTCGCCGCGACGGTGCCGCCAGCCCTGGTGATCGCCAACCGTGACCAGTTGGCGACGCTGGTGGCAACCAATGTTCTGGGCCAGAACAGCACCGCTATCGCCGCCACCGAATCCGCATACGAACAGATGTGGGCGCAGGATGCGGCTGCGATGTACGGTTACGCTGCCGCGTCGTCGGCAGCGACCGGGCTGACCCCTTTCCGGGAACCACCCCAGACCACGAACCTCACCGGGCAAGCAGCCCAATCCACCGCGGTGGCCCAAGCCGGCGCCGCATCGGCCGCCGGCAATACTCAGACCAGCTTGACGCAATTGATGTCGACGATGTCACAACAGCTGCAAGCCCTGGCGGCGGGTGGTCATTCGGCCCATTCCTGGTGGCTGGGGCCATCGACGATACTTGCGGCTTTCAGCGCCTTCAACACGCTGGCCGGTCCGGCGAGTCTGGCCTCGAATTTCAGCCGTACCAGCACATCGGCCGGAAGTTTCCTGACCGGGGCCTACCGATCCGGGATTCAGGCCGGCGGCGGCGCCGCGAAAGCGATCGCTAAGGGCGCGGAATCGGTTGGCCCGGCAACCCTTCGCGGCCAGGTGGCAGTGAGTGTGGGTAACGCGACGCCGGTCGGGCGGCTGTCTGTTCCGCAGAGCTGGGCGACGACAAATCCACCCGTCTTGGCGGCTGCCGACGAGCCGATGTGGTTGTCCGACACCGAACTCGACGGCGGCCCGTCATGGTCGGAGACACCGGAGATGCTCACCGGGCCGCCGACCGCGGGCATGGGGCCGATAGCGGGCTTCTCGACGCGTCCCACCGTCGGCAGCGTGTTGCGCGTGGAGCCCCGGCGGTTCAAGATGCCACGCCCGTCGCTCGGCGGCTAGTACGTCGGTTACCTGAACCCGGCCCGTCCATGCACAGAAAGAGTGCCGATGCTTGATTTCGGGATGCTGCCTCCCGAGATCAATTCGGCCAGAATGTATTCCGGGCCCGGCTCGGGACCGATGATGGCGGCCGCGTCGGCATGGGCAGCGCTCGCCGCGCAACTGGAACTGTTCGCGGCCGGCTACTCCACAGTGCTGTCGGAGCTGCTGGACACCAGCTGGTCGGGCGCCGCGGCCATCGCTATGGCCAGTGCCGTCACCCCATATGTGGCGTGGGCGCTGACGACAGCGGCGCAGGCTGAACAAATCGCCGATCAGGCCCGTGCAGCGGCGGCCGCGTACGAGGCGGCTTACGCCGCAACGGTGCCGCCAGAAGTGGTCGCAGCCAACCGCATCCTGCTTGCGACGCTGGTCGCAACCAACTTCTTTGGTCAGAACACCCCGATGATCGCCGCGACCGAGGCCGCCTACGTGGAGATGTGGGCTCAAGACGCGGCAGCAATGTACTGCTATGCCGCTTCGTCGTTGGTTGCCACGCAACCGGTGCCGCTCAGCGCTCCGCCGCAGAGCACAACTGCCGGCGGACCAGCTGACGAGATGGCCGCGGCGGCGCATCTGGTTGCCACCTCGACCGCCGAACACGCCAAACTGGGCCAAATCGTGGCGCAGCTGCTGCAAGCCCTTGCAACAGCAGGGCATTCGGGGTCTTGGTGGACATTCTGGCCGACCCTGTTGCTCACGCTCGTCAGCGACTTCAATACCCTCACCGGCCCAGCGAACCTTGCTGCCGCCCTCAGCCGCACCGTCACCTCGGCGGGCCGATTCGGTACCGGGCTTTACCGCTCCGACGTCCAGGCCGAAGCCAAGGCCACTCCCATCACCCGGGCGACCACGGTGCGGGCCGGACGACTAGGAAACGGTGCGGTGCTTGCCCGGGTGGGGCGCGCTGCGACGGTGGGACGCTTGTCCGTCCCGCAGAGCTGGACGGCGGCCATCTCGCAGCCCAGCGTCGGCGATACGCTGCCGGAGCCCCGCGGAACCGATCTTCGCGCCGTTTCGGCCGGCGGCCCAGACTCACCGCACGGCATCTCCAACCGGCTGCCCGGCACGGGGCCGATGACCGGCAACGTCGCCCGACGCACCGGCACCCCGGTGTTGCGGACGGGGCGTCGCCGCTTCACGATGCCCCGTCCGCTATCCGGCGGATAGCGCGGTGCAATGCGTGCCGCCGGCGAGCACATGCGACCGTTATCGTCTGCCGACGTGTTGCACTGCTCCGGCGTCTCCGGCATCCGGGTACTTCGGTGGCTCCTCCAGCACGTGGTAGCCGGGGTCGAGCATCCACACGGGCCGGTTGCCGCTCTGGCGGGCCTTGCCGGTGATCCGCACCAGCTGGCCTGGCTGGATGTCGGCGCCGCCGCGCCCATCGCGAAACGCGATCCGGATGTCCCCGCTCTCGTCGCCCACCAGGATCCATCGCTGCGTTCGCCCACGTTTGCTGATGTCCTCGACCTGACTGACCCGCCCTTCGATGGTCGCGCGCTGGCCGGGAATCAGCCCCGCCACGGTGATCACCGTCGGCGGCCGTTCGGGATGCTCGTAGGCGTGGACAGCCGACCCGGCGTCCCGGGAGACCCACACTTCGAGCCTGTCCAGCACCCGCGCCACCCGTTGCTCGATGCCGTCGGGGTAGGCCTGCTTGATCCGGGACTGGACGTCGTAGGGCACGATCGTGGCCGCGGCGTCCGGAATCAGGCTGACAGCCCGCGCGATCTTGTCCGCGGTGCGGTCGTGCAGCAGCCGCCCCAGCACCGGCGCGAACGTTCGACGCGGCAACAACACCGTCACGTTGGTGTTCGGATGCTCATCACGCGCTTGGGCAACCAGCAGCTGTGCCGCGCGGTTGATGCGCCGATCCGGACAGTCCACCACCCGCAACGGGGTGTCGAGGTCGAAGTGGTCCCAGCGTTTGCGCAACTGCGCGGCCTGGGCCGCGTCGACCATGAAATGCACCGCGATCAGTTCGTCGGCGCGAAGCCCTTTCCCGTACCGCAACGCCTCGAGCACCGAGAGATCGACCGAACTCACGAAGACATACACCCGATGCCGGGCATACCTCACCACCTCGGGACGGTCGGTCCGGAACATCTCGAGAATGGCCGCCTCGGCCCGATACTCGCGGTTGAGCCGCATCAGGACGAACACCAGTATCGGAAACACGACGACAACCAGCCAGGCACCCTCGGTGAACTTCGCCACCGCGAAGATGCCCACCACGACCGTCGACAAGATTCCCGCCGACAGGTTGATCGCCAACCGGTAATGCCATCCGGGTTCGCGTTGGGTCAGATGGTGTTTGGTCATCCCGTAGCCGGCCATCGAGAACCCGGTGAACACTCCGATCGCGTAGAACGGGACCAACGCGTTGACCGACCCACCGGTGATCACCAGCAGCGCTACCGATAGCGCCGTCAGGGTGATGATGCCGTTCGAAAACACCAGGCGGTAACCACGTTTGGTCAGCTGCCGGGGCAGGAACCGGTCTTCGGCGACGAAACTGGCCAGTGCCGGAAACCCGTTGAAGCTCGTGTTGGCACCGGTGAAAAGGATTGCCGCGGTTGAGGCCTGGACCAGGACGAAGAAGACGTGTCCGATCGCCCCGGTGCCGAATACGGCTCGGCCGATTTGGGAAAGCACCGACGGGTATTCGGTGCGGTACGGGGTGGCATGGGTGGCGTAGGCAAGATAGGCGACACCGGCCAACAAGAAACCAAGAATGCAGGCCATCGTGGTGAGAACTCGACGCGCATTGCGGCCCTGCGGTTTCCGGAACACGTCGACCGTATTGGAGATCGCCTCCACGCCCGTCAGCGACGAACCGCCGTTGGCGAATGCGCGCAACACCACCAGGATGGTTGCACCCATCACCAGCCCGTTCCCCTGGTGGACGGGCACCGTCCCGGGCAGTTGCGCAGGATCGTATACCGGTAAGTCACCGAATATTTGGCGGACGACACCGGTGATAATGGTCAAGGCGATCATGACGACGAAGAAGTACGTCGCCGCCGCAAACGGTAGTCCGGCTTCGCGCATGCCCCGCAAGTTCGCATAGCAGATGACGATCACCACACCCACCGTGATTTCCAGGCTGTAGGGACCCAGCGCCGGTATGGCTGACACCACCGCGACGGTCCCGGCCGCCGACTGCACCGCGACGGTGACCACGTAGTCGATGAGCAGTGCCGCAGCCGCGATCTGCGCAATGCGCGGCCCGAAGTTCTCCCGCGCCACGATGTAGGAACCGCCGGCTCGGGTGTAGGCGATCACGACCTGCCGGTACGAAGCCGTGACCAGCACCAGGATCAGCAGGATGACGCCTGTGAGGGGCAGCAGCAACGCGAAGGCCGCCAGTCCGGCGCTCGGCAGCAGCTCGATCAGGATCTGCTCTGGACCATAGGCCGTCGACGAGATGGCGTCCGGTGAAAGTGCACCCAGCGCAACCGGATTCGACAGCTTCTCGGATGTCAGGCTTTCGGTGACGAGCGGTTTGCCCAGAAACACCCGCTTGACGATGTCGCCGAGCGACAACGGGATGGGCGGCTTGACAGCCGGATTACCAGCCGAAGCGGTCACGACCACTCCTTACCCGATCCTTAC
The DNA here is from genome assembly GCF_900566075.1 of Mycobacterium pseudokansasii. Classification (NCBI taxonomy): domain Bacteria; kingdom Bacillati; phylum Actinomycetota; class Actinomycetes; order Mycobacteriales; family Mycobacteriaceae; genus Mycobacterium; species Mycobacterium pseudokansasii. The sequence goes on from NZ_UPHU01000001.1 coordinate 4,702,806, forward strand.
CCGAGGTGCAGCGTTGAGCAAGCATTCCCAGCATTCTGCCAAGCCGGTGTCTGGTTGCGTGTTGGTTAGGGTGGGCACTCGTGGAGCCTGGCCGTGACCTACACTCCCGCGGCTTCGCCGGCGAATGGCGACGGTATCAGCAGCAAGCATTGGACGCGTTCGATGCCGATGTCGCCACGGGCGACAACCGGTCGTATCTGGTGCTGCCGCCGGGTGCCGGAAAGACGATGATCGGACTGGAAGCCGCGCGCCGGGTGGGACGGCGCACCTTGGTTCTGGTTCCCAACACGGCGGTCCAGGCACAGTGGGCCGCGGCGTGGAATACCAGATTTCCGCCACTGGATCCGTCGGCGCCGGCCTGCGGAACCGACCGTGCCCTGACCTCGGCGATGAACGTGCTGACCTATCAGTCGCTGGCGGTCATCGACGGCGAAACGGATGCCACGGCGCGGCGGGCGATCCTGCGCACCCGGGACCGCCAAGCCTTGCTGGGCCTGCTGCACCCGAACGGCAGGGCATTGATCGAGCGGGCCGCATCGTTGGGACCGTGGACGCTGGTGCTCGACGAGTGTCATCACCTGCTGGCGACGTGGGGGGCGCTGGTCGGGGCGTTGGTGTCGGTGCTGGGCCCCCGGACGGCGCTGATCGGGCTGACCGCGACCCCGGCGACAGCGCTGACCGAGTGGCAGCGGGCCCTGCACGACGAGCTGTTCGGCACGGCCGACTTCGTGGTCCCCACACCTGCCCTGGTCAAAGAAGGCGACCTGGCCCCGTATCAAGAGCTGGTCTACCTGACCGGGCCAACCCCGGAGGAGCAGGCCTGGATGGCGACCGAACGCGCTCGCTTCGCCGACCTGATGCTGGCGCTCGTCGACCAACAAGTGGGCAGTATGTCGCTGGCCGCCTGGCTACGGACCCGGATCGTGGACCGGTCGACACGCGACGGCAACCAGATCGCGTGGTCGACCTTCGAGCGCGCCGAACCCGCCCTGGCCGCAAGCGGACTGCGCTTCGTCCATGACGGCCTCATTCCGCTGCCCGACGGCGCCCGCCTGCGCGAGCAGCACCGGGTCGCACCCGACGCCCACGACTGGGTCACCGTGCTGACCGACTTCGCCGCCGGCCACCTGCTCGACAGCGACGATCCGCGGGATGCGCAGGCGCTGACCGCGATCAAACGGGTACTGCCCGGCCTCGGTTACCGGCTCACCAGTCGCGGAGTGCGCGTCGCCACCTCACCGGTGGACCGGGTGTGCGCGCTGTCGGAGTCCAAGGTCGCGGCGACGACCCACATCCTCGATGCCGAGGACACCGTGCTGGGAGCGCGGTTGCGAGCCCTGGTGCTGTGCGACTTCGAGTCCATGACCGGCACGCTTCCCACCTCGCTGAAGGGAGCGCCCGTCAACGACCTGTCGGGGTCGGCCCAGCTGGTCACCGCCATGCTCGCCGCCTCCGACAAGCGGCGCGCCAGCCCACTGCACCCCCTGCTCGTGACGGGTCAAACCTTCGCCTGTCCCGCCGCGATCGAAGACGACCTGACGGCCTTCTGCGCAAGCCGGGGCGCGGTGGTCAGCACCGAGCCGCTGCGGACCCACCCCGGGTTGCGGCTTGTGCGCGGCAACGGCAACTTCGGCCCCCGCACCTGGGTCGCGCTGGCCACGGAATACTTCATGACCGGACGGGCCCGCGTGCTCGTCGGCACCCGCGCGCTGCTGGGCGAGGGGTGGGACTGCGCCGCGGTCAACGTCACCGTCGACCTGACCAGTGCGACGACCCCGGGAGCGATCACCCAGATGCGCGGCCGGGCACTCCGCAGAGATCCCGCCGACGCCGGCAAGGTGGCCGACAACTGGTCGGTGTGCTGCGTCAGTGCCGATCACCCGCGCGGCGACGCCGACTACCTGCGGCTGGTGCGCAAACACGACGCCTACTTCGCGGCGAGTCCGCAAGGGCTCATCGAGTCGGGGGTGACGCATTGCGATCCCCGCCTGTCGCCCTATGGCCCGCCGGCGGCCGATGCCGGCATTACCGCCCGGGCACTGCAGCGCGTCGCCGAACGCGGCCAGGCCCGGGCGTCGTGGCGGATCGGTGAGCCCTATCAGGGAACCGATGTGGCAACCATCCGTATCCGCTCCCAGCGCTCCCCGGGAATCGCCGCACCCGGGATACCCGCGTCGGCATTGGCACCGCCGGTGCCGGGGCGGCGCAGTCCGCTCCGCACGGCACGGGCCGCCATCGCCGGCGTGTCCCTGGCCGGTGCGGCCAGCGGCGCCGCAGTCGCCAGCACCAGCCTTGGCCCGCTCGCCGCAGCTGCCACGGCCGGTGGCGTCATCGCGACCAGCGTAGGGCTACTGGCGGCTGCCGCCGGAGCCCAAAGCCGTCGCCTGTCCCACGCACCCAACGCTCTCGAGCAGTTGGCCGCCGCCGTCGCGGATGCGCTGCGGGCCGCCGGCGGTGCCGACCGCGGATCCGAGGGGCTGCGAGTCACCGCTGATCCCGACGGCTGGATCCGCTGCGAACTCGGCGGCGTGCCCATCGAGCAGTCGCAGCGGTTCACCGCTGCCCTCGACGAGCTACTGGCCCCGCTGACCGAACCGCGCTACCTCATCGGGCGCAAGATCCTCACCCCGCCCACCGGGCGCGTTGCCCGGGGCCTGTTCGCGGCGCGCGCCGTCGTCGGCCTGCCCCTGCCCGGCGCCATCGCCTGGCACAGCGTGCCGCAGTGGTTCGCCCGTCGCAAGGACCGGCTGGGCTGCCTGCTGCAGTCGTGGCGACAACACATCGGTCCGCCGCGACACCTGCGGGCCGACTCCCCCGAGGGCCAAGCCATTCTCGAGCTGTTCCGCGGCGACAACCCGCTCGCGCTCACCACCCAGCTCCGCACGACCTGGCGCTGACCCGCTCAGCTGAGCCGCGTAACCGCCGCGGCGATGCGCTCGTCGGTGGCGGTCAGCGCGACCCGCACATGCTGCGCGCCGCGCGGTCCGTAGAAATCACCGGGCGCCACCAGGATGCCGCGCTCGGCCAGCCAGGCGACCGTGTCGTGGCACGGCTCGCCGCGGGTGGCCCACAGGTACAGGCCGGCCTCGGAGTGGTCGACCGCGAAACCCGCCGACCGCAGGGCCGGCAACAGCGCGGCCCGGCGTTGCGCATACCGGTGCCGCTGCTGCTGTTCGTGAACGTCGTCGTCCAGGGCGGCCACCATGGCTGCCTGCACGGGTGTGGGCACCATCATCCCGGCGTGTTTGCGCACCGCCAGCAATTCGGCGACTAACGTCGCATCCCCGGCGACCAGACCGGCCCGGTAGCCGGCGAGCGACGAGGTCTTCGACAGCGAATGCACCGCCAGCAACCCGGTATGGTCGCCGTCGCACACCTCGGGATGCAGCACCGACCGCGGTCCCGGAGGGGCGACGTCCCAGGCCAGACCGAGATAGCACTCGTCGGAAGCCACCAGCACGCCTCTATCACGGGCCCACCCGACGACCTTGCGCAGATGATCGACTCCGAGAACCCTTCCGGTGGGGTTGCTCGGCGAGTTCAGATACAGCAGCGCCGGGGTTTGCGGGCCCAGCTGGGTCAGCGAGTCCGCTCGCAGCACCTGCGAGCGGGCCAGCCGGGCGCCGACGTCGTAGGTCGGGTACGCCAGCTCGGGCACCACCACCACGTCGCGCGGACCCAGACCCAGCAGCGTCGGCAACCAGGCGATGAGCTCTTTGCTGCCGATCACCGGCAACACCGCCGACTCGGCCAGCCCGGTGATGCCGTAGCGGCGGGCCAGCGCCGAAACCGCGGCCCCACGCAACCGCGCGGTCCCCGCGGTGGCGGGGTAGCCGGGCGCGGAACTAGCGGCCGCCAACGCTTCCCGGATCAGCGGCGCGACCGGGTCCACCGGGGTACCGACCGACAGGTCGACGATGCCGTCCGGGTGGGCGGCGGCCCGCGCCTTCGCATCGGCCAGCGTGTCCCACGGAAAATCCGGCAGGGACGCCGACACCCGGCGACCAGGGTGCGGAGCTGCGAACCTGGTCAGTCTTCTTCGCCCTGCGGCGGCAGATCCTTGACCACTTGCGGGTCATTCTCGGTCATCCCGACCTTGGCCGCGCCGCCGGGCGAACCGAGCTCGTCGAAGAAGTCGGCGTTGATCTGCGTGTACTGACTCCACTGATCGGGCACGTCGTCTTCGTAGTAGATCGCTTCAACCGGGCAGACCGGTTCACACGCGCCACAGTCGACACATTCGTCGGGGTGGATGTAGAGCATCCGGGCACCCTCGTAGATGCAGTCGACCGGGCACTCCTCGATGCATGCCTTGTCCTTGATGTCGACGCAAGGCTCGGCGATCACGTATGTCACGGACGTCTCCTCAACGTGTACTTCAGCTACTGCTCGGTGTGGGGCTGCTGCTTGCCTTACCGCGGGCTCCGGGCCGCTGACCGGCGAAGCGTTCGGTTACTGATACTAGACGTTGCACATACACGTCAACCAACTGGCACGCCGGTCAGGGCACGGCCGGCATGCACCGCGCCGCACAGCGGCCGAGTGACATTTATGCTGCCCCGGTGGGCTGGCCCCGGTGGGCTGGCCCACGCGGTCGTCGCGTCGACGACCGGCTCGATGAGCAGCTCGACTACCGCAGGAGAACCCGTTGACGAGCCAGTACCCGAACCTGTTGTCGCCGTTAGACCTCGGTTTCACCGTGCTGCGCAACCGGGTGGTCATGGGTTCGATGCACACCGGGCTGGAAGACCGGGCCGGCAGTACCGACCGGCTCGCCGAGTACTTCGCCGAACGCGCCCGCGGCGGCGTCGGACTGATCATCACCGGCGGCTACGCACCCAACCGCACAGGCTGGCTGCTGCCGTTCGCCTCGGAGCTGGTCTCGGCGGCGCAAGCCCGCAGGCACCGCCGGATCACCAGCGGCGTTCATGATGCGGGCGCCAAGATCCTGTTGCAGATCCTGCACGCCGGACGCTATGCCTACCACCCGCTGTCGGTCAGCGCGTCGTCGATCAAGGCTCCCATCAACCCGTTTCGGCCCCGGGCCTTGTCGGCGCGCGGTGTCGAGTCCACGATCGCGGATTTCGTGCGGTGCGCTCAGCTGGCGCGCGAGGCCGGCTACGACGGTGTCGAAATCATGGGCAGCGAAGGGTATCTCCTCAACCAGTTCCTGGCACCACGCACCAACAAGCGCACCGATTCCTGGGGCGGCACACCGGCCAACCGCCGCCGGTTCCCGGTGGAGATCGTGCGTCGCACCCGCGCGGCGGTCGGCGCCGACTTCATCATCTGTTATCGGATGTCGCTGGCCGACTACGTCGAGGATGGCCAGAGCTGGGACGAAATCCTTGCGCTGGCAACCGAAGTGGAAGCTGCCGGCGCGACCCTGATCAACTCCGGTTTCGGCTGGCACGAGGCGCGGGTCCCGACGATCGTCACCTCGGTGCCCAACAGCGCGTTCGTCGACATCAGCAGCGCCATCGCCGAACAGGTCAGCATCCCGGTGGCGGCCTCCAACCGGATCAACATGCCCCAGGCCGCCGAACACATTCTGGCCGAGACCCCGGTGCGGTTGATTTCGATGGCCCGGCCGCTGTTGAGCGACCCGGCATGGGTGGCTAAGGCGGAGTCGGGCCGAGCCGCGGAGATCAACACCTGCATCGCCTGCAACCAGGCCTGCCTGGACCACGCATTCGCCAAGAAAGCGGTGTCGTGCCTGCTGAATCCACGGGCGGGACACGAGACGACGTTGGTGTTGTCGCCGGCGCGGCGCGCTCGGTCGGTCGCCGTGGTGGGCGCCGGTCCGGCCGGTTTGGCGGCGGCGGTCAACGCCGCTGCGCGGGGCCACCGGGTCACGCTGTTCGAGGCCAACGACTTCATCGGCGGACAGTTCGACCTGGCCCGGCGCATCCCGGGCAAAGAAGAATTCGGCGAAACGATCCGCTACTTCTCGACGATGCTCGACAAGCACGGCGTCGCGGTCCGGTTGGGCACCCGGGCGACCGCCGACCTGCTGACGGGCTACGAGGTCGTCGTCCTGGCCACCGGTGTGGAGCCGCGCATTCCGGCCATTCCGGGGATCGACCACCCGCGGGTGCTGACCTATGCCGAGGCGATCACCGGCGCCAAGCCGGTCGGGAAGTCCGTGGCGGTGATCGGCGCCGGGGGCATCGGATTCGACGTCACCGAACTCCTGGTCACCGACCATTCACCGACCCTGAACCTCAAGCTCTGGAAAGAGGAGTGGGGCGTCGCGAACCCGCCGGAAGCCCGGGGAGCGCTGACCACGCCGCGACCTGCCCCGCCGGCGCGCGAGGTTTACCTGCTGCAGCGCACCAAGGGTCCGCAGGGCAGGCGACTCGGCAAGACCAGCGGATGGGTACACCGGGCATCGGTGCGGGCCAAAGGCGTCCACCAGCTGTCCGGGGTGAACTACGAGCGGATCGGCGACGACGGCCTGCACATCAGCTTGGGCGCGCACCGGCAGCAGCCCCGGGTACTGGCAGTGGACACCGTGGTGGTCTGCGCCGGCCAGGAGCCAGTCCGGGATCTGGAGGGCGCGCTGCGACGCGGCGGTGTCGACCCGCACATCATCGGCGGTGCGGCGGTTGCCGCGGAGCTGGACGCCAAGCGCGCCATCAAGCAGGGCACCGAAGTCGCTGCCCGGCTGTGAAACCCGGCTGTGATCCCCAGGAGGACCGATTTCACTGAGCGTGAAATTGCCGCGGATACCGCGCTGACCTGCAGATAGTTACGCCGGGAAGGATCTCCTCGATAAGCCGTTTGAGATGAGTTAGCCCACGGAGGCTGCTAATCTTGAGCGAAGACGGCAACCCGCTGGGCAGATGTCGTCGACGTCTTGTTGGCGGTGCAATAAATGGGGAAGGTGTCCACACATGAGGCTGTCGTTGAAGGGACTGACTGTCGCTGCCGGCGCGTTGGCATTGTCGCTGAGCGCCGGGGCCGGAGTCGCGTCCGCAGATCCGCTGGATGCGGTCATCAACACCACGTGTAACTACGGCCAGGTGATGGCGGCGCTGAATGCGACCGATCCCGGAGCCGCGGCGCAGTTCAACGCGTCGCCGCTCGCGCAGGGCTGGCTGCATTCGTTCCTGGCCGCGGCGCCGCCGCGACGCGCGCAGATGGCCGCGCAGGTGCAGGCCATGCCGGGAGCTGCACAGTACGTCGGGCTGGTCGAGTCGGTCGCGGCGTCCTGCAACAACTACTGATTCTGAGCGCGCGGGCGTAGCGCCACGCAGGATTCTCATCCCGGGAAGCTTGCGTGCGTTACGCCCGCGCTCTTATGCGCTCTTGGGCCGCCAGCAGGGCGTAGGTTGTGGTGCGCTGGCGCGCGGGCCGGCCTATCCCCTCGGCGATGGCCTCCAGTTCGGCGACGGTTTTCGCCGAGCCGTATTCGGAGCCGGCCATCCGCGAGATCGTCTCCTCCATCAGCGTGCCGCCGAGGTCGTCGGCGCCACCGTTGAGCATCACCTGGGTGCCGGCGACGCCGAGCTTCACCCAGCTGGTCTGGATATGGGGGATACGGCCGTGCAGCATGATCCGCGCCAAGGCGTGCACCGCCCGGTTGTCGCGCTGAGTGGGCCCGGGTCGCGCCGCCCCCGCCAGATATAACGGTGAATTCTGGTGGACGAACGGCAGCGGTACGAACTCGGTGAAGCCCCCGGTGCGGTCTTGGATATCACGCAACACGTTGAGGTGGGCGATCCAATGCCGGGGGGTGTCGACGTGCCCGTACATCATGGTCGACGACGACCGTAGCCCCACCTCGTGCGCGGTGGTCACGATCTCTACCCACAACGACGTCGGCAACTTGCCCTTGGTCAGCACCCAGCGCACCTCGTCGTCCAGAATCTCGGCGGCGGTGCCCGGGATGGTGCCCAGTCCGGCCGCGCGCAGGCTGATCAGCCACTCGCGGATGCTCAGTCCGCTCTTGGTCACGCCGTTGGCGATCTCCATCGGCGAAAACGCGTGCACGTGCATTTCCGGCACCCGGGCTTTGACCGCGCGCACCAGATCGGCGTACCCGGTGACCGGCAGTTCCGGGTCGATACCGCCCTGCATGCACACCTCGGTGGCGCCGGCGACGTGAGCCTCCCAGGCGCGATCGGCGACTTCGTCGACCGACAGCGAGTACGCGTCGGCGTCGCCCTTTCGCTGGGCGAAGGCACAGAACCGGCAGCCGGTGTAGCAGATATTGGTGAAGTTGATGTTGCGGTTGACCACAAACGTCACATCATCGCCGACCGCATCGCGCCGCAATGAATCCGCCAGTGCGACAACAGCTTCCAGTGCTGGACCGTCGGCGGCAGCCAAGGCGAGGTATTCCTCGTCGCTGCAGCCGGCGGGGTCCCGTTCCGCCGAGCGCAGTGCGGCAAGGACATCGGTGTCGATGCGCTCGGGAGCGCGAGCCGCCAGATCGTGCACCTGCGAACGGATGGATTCCCAGTCGCCGAAGGCGCTGTCGAGGTCACTGCGAGCCTCGGTGTTACGGCCCTTGGTGTCGATCGCCGCGTTGAGATCCACCCGGCCCGCCGACGCCATGTCGTCGGGCTCCTGCCACGGCATGCCCACCGGGTTGACGTCACGCGCGAAGCCGGTCGCCGGATCGGCCAGGGCCGCAACGTGTCTGCGCACCCGCGGGTCGATCCATGCCGCGCCCGCCTGCACATACCTGGGCTGTGCGGTCAGCCGCTGCACCAGGTCGTAGCCGGCCTCCGCGGTGACGGCGGCCAGGTCGTCCAGCGCGGGCCAGGGCCGTTCCGGGTTGACGTGATCGGGTGTCAGCGGGGATACACCGCCCCAGTCGTCAACGCCGGCGGCGATCAGCGCCAGGCAGTCGTCCCGGGACACCAGGTTCGGTGGCGCCTGAATGCGCATGCCGGGGCCGAGAACCAGCCGCGCGACCGCCACCGTCGCAAGGTAGTCGTCGATCCCGGCGTCGGGAACGGCAGCCATGGCGGTGTGCTTCTTGGCCCGGAAGTTCTGCACGATCACTTCCTGGATGTGGCCGAACTCCTTGTGCACCTTGCGAATTGCATGCAAGGTATCGGCGCGTTCGGCCAGCGTCTCGCCGATGCCGACCAGCAGGCCGGTGGTGAACGGGATGGAGAGCCGGCCGGCGTCGGTCAGGGTACGCAAGCGCACGGCCGGGTCTTTGTCCGGGCTGCCGTAGTGTGCCAGTCCCTTGGTGTCGAACAACCTCGGCGATGTCGTCTCCAGCATCATGCCCATCGACGGCGCCACCGGCTTGAGCCGCGACATCTCCGACCAGCTCATCACCCCGGGGTTTAGGTGCGGAAGCAGTCCGGTTTCTTCCAGCACCCGTACCGCCATCGCGCGCACGTAGGACAGTGTGGAGTCGTAGCCGCGTGCGTCGAGCCACTCACGCGCCTCCGGCCAACGATCCTCCGGACGGTCCCCGAGTGTGAATAATGCTTCCTTACAACCCAGTTCGGCTCCGCGCCGAGCCACGTCGAGGATCTCGCCGGGTTCCAGGTACATCCCGACGCCGTGGGCGCGCAGTTTGCCCGGAACACTGACGAACGTGCAGTAGTGGCAGGTGTCGCGGCAAAGATGGGTGAGCGGGATGAAGACCTTGCGCGAGTAGGTGATCGGCAGCCGACCCTCCGGGCCGCGCCGCCCGGCCGACTGCAAACCCGCGTCGCGTACCCGCGCCGCGCTGGCGCACAGGTCGGCCAGTTCGTCGCCGCGCGCCGTCATGGCGACGGCCGCCTCATCAAGATTCAGCAAGACCCCGTCTCGAGCCCGCCGCAGCACCCGCCGCAGCGCCGACGCACCGGGTCGGGGCGGCGCCACGGGGTGAGGCAGAGCTGTGGACTCCTGGCGCGAAGTCAGTGGCACGTTGGTACAACTTCCGTCCGCGCGTCAATGGTCCGTAACTCGGCGGGTGCCATATTCGCAACAGTAGCGGCAGGTCCGGACACGCCACTGACCGGCCTGGGCGGCGTCTTGGCCGATCCGCCACGATTCGCACCCGATCGAGATACGCTAGCCAGACCACGGTGGAACGGGGGTGCGGACGCGATGTCGTATCTGGCCGCGGCACCGGAGGCGCTGGCAGCGGCGGCTTCGAGTGTCGCCGGCATCGGATCGGAAATCAGCGCGGCCAACGCGGCGGCGGCGGTTCCGACGACCGCGGTCACCGCGTCAGCCGCCGACGCCGTCTCGGCGCAGGTCGCCGCCCTGTTCTCGTCACAGGGTCAGGTGTACCAGCGGCTCAGCGCGCAGTTGGCGACGTTTCACGACCAGTTCGCGCAGGCCCTGGGCGCCGGCGCCAACGCCTATGCGTCCGCCGAGGCCAACGCGGCCAAGACCTTGCTGGGTGCGGTGACCGCGCCTGCCCAGAAACTGCTGGGCCACCCGTTGATCGGCCCGAACGGCCTCGTATCGCAGGCGGTGAACCAAGTCAAAAGCGCCGTCGGTGGCGCTGTGGGCCCCAGCATGCTCGGCGGGAACCCGTTAGCGGGGGCGCTGGCGCTGCCGCCCACCGGCGGACTCGGCGCTTTGGCGGGCAACGGCGCGCTGCTGCGGCCCTTGGCCGGCGCCGCCGCGGCACCGGCAGCGGTCATACCGGTGTCGGTGGCCACTGCTATCCAGAATTTCTATCTTTGGGCCGAGCCGTGGGTGCAGTGGGGCTTCAACGTCGCCTCCTGGGCGGCGGGTTGGGTGCCCTATCTCGGGATCTTGGCGCCCCAGATCAACTTCTTCTACTACCTCTTCGAGCCGATGGTGCAGAGTGCGCTGTTCAACACGCTCGACTGGCTGGACGGGACCATCACCTTCAGTCAGGGGCTGAGCAACTTCTGGTCGGCCACCACGGCATCGGTCAACCAGTTCATCAACACCGAGATCAACTGGATCCGCAACTTCCTTCCGCCCTGGCCGCCGCTGCCATAACCGGCGGTAACCGTTAGCCGCTGACGCGGCGCCGCCACAGCACCCATGCCGGCGGCGCGACCCCCAACCCGATGAGGATCAAAGCCCCAAAGGCCATCGGGCCCCGTCCACCCAGGACGACGTCATCACCGGGACCGCCCAGGCTCAACACCGCCACTGTCAATAGCCATGTCCACAACGGCAACGCGGCGAGCCGTGGCGACGTGGTCCATCGCTCGGCTGCCCATACGAGGGCGGCATTGACCAATCCACTGATCACAGCGCTGATCGGGAAGGGCACCGAACCGATGTAGGACGGCAGCAGCAGAGCCCCGGCTAGTGCGGATAACACCCCGTCGACGGCCAGCAACGCCAAGACAACGACACGTATCGCGGGGTCGGTGGTGGCGGCGGTCTCTTCACCCGAGACGGCACGCGGCTGAGTTTCGGTCAGGTTGGGACGCTGTCGATTTGGGAGAGGATCGAACCGATGACCCACTGCAGGCTGTCCAGCCGGTCCTGCCAATGCTGCAGGTTAGGGTCCAGGTCGGGGTCCATGCGAATTCCTTCCGTGGCTGCCTGATTGGCAGCCTACGTGCCGTAACCGGTGAAGCCCAGACCGGCGAGCAGATCTGTTTCCCAGCCACGTTCGTCGCGGTCCCCCGCGACGCCCGCGGCGAGCACATAGTGCTCCTGAGCCGCGATCGGCAGCGCCATGTTGTTGGACAGGGCGCAGGCCCGGCCGGTCGGGCCGACGGTGACCTGGGTGGCGTGCGCCGCGAGCGCCGCGGCCTTTGCGGCCTGCGCATGCGAGTCCCCCTCGACGACGGCGTCGATCCGTTCGTCCGGAAAGGCGAAGGGTACGTCGTCCGGCGGCATCACCCACTCGGGCCGCAGGTCCTCGGCGGCCAGGTCCTGCTTGGCCGCGCGGAATGCGCTGAGCCCGAAGACAGTCCAGTAAACCTTCGGCACCGTCCACGGGTCGCCCGGGAAATCTGAGGTGTCTGCTGCGGCCACCGCGGCGGCGGTGACTTTGTGGGTATGCACGTGGTCGGGATGCCCATATCCGCCGTCGGGGTCGTAACTCACCACGACATGCGGGCGGACCTCGCGAATGATCCCGACCAGTGCTCCCACCGCCTCCCGTTCGTCGGCATCGACGAATCTGCGCTTGCTGCGCTGCTCGGTGCCGGCCATCCCGGAGTCACGCCAACGGCCCGCGCCGCCCAGATAGCGGGGTCCGCTCACCCCCAGCAGCCGCAGTGCGGCGGTGAGTTCGGCAATGCGGTAGCCGCCGAGTTGATCGGCGTGGTCGGCGGCGAGTTGGGCCCAGCGGTCGCCGATGACCTCGCCCTCCTCACCGAGCGTGCAGGTGACGACATGGACCACTGCGCCCCGGGCGGTGTAGTGGGCGATCGTCGCGCCGTTGCTGAGGCTTTCATCGTCGGGGTGGGCATGCACGAACAGCAGCCGCGGCGTCTCAGGCATCGGCTAGCACCCTAGCCGCCGGGCGCGGCGGCATCCAGCCCCAACCAATGGCCTACCGCAAACGGACCGAACACGCCCCCCTACCGGCCCGTGACGAGGCCGGCGAGGTCGGCGGCGACCATCAGGCCTTGATCGAAAGCGCCTGCCAGACCGCCGATTTGACCGCCGTTGAAGACCTGGGCCCCGCTGCCGGTGAGCAGGCTCGAGGTGAAGTTTGCCGGCACCGGTGCGCCCACCACCGTGTTGAGAGCCTGCTCGCCGGTGCCCACCAGCAGGTTACCGACGTTGAAGCCGCGGTTGATCACCCCGTTGAGGGCACTGTCGGTGCCGAAGAACCGCTGCTCCAATCCCACCTCGTTGGTCAACAACCAATGGTTGAAGCCCAGCTCGTTGTTGACCAGAGTGGTGGTGAACTTGATCTGCGCCGACTCGAGCCGCTGCAACGGGCTGCCCGGCGAACCGCCCGCCAACGCCTGGCCCGGTGCGCTGAGCAGCTTCTGCGCCGCCTGCATCGGAGACGCGTTAGCGGCCTCGGCACTGGCATACAGGTTCGCGCCGGCGTTCAATGCCTGCACAAACTGGTCGTGAAAAGCGCGCGGCCTGGGCGCTGAGCGCCTGGTATGCCTGGCCGTGGGCGCTGAACAGCGATGCGAGCGCCGCCGACACCTCGTCCAGAGCGGCCGGTATCACCCCGGTCGTTGCGGCTTCTGCGGCCGTGTTGGCCGCGCTTATCGTCGAACCAATTCCCGCCAAATCCGTTGCGGCGGCGGCTACAAGTTGCGGTTCCGCTAAGAGAAAAGACACGTTCGACCTCCCCACAGCACTACTACCGGCCGTCCCGCCCCGATCGGGTGACCAAAGCGGAGCGTATCCCGATACGACCGCTTAGATGACCATTTCCACAGAATCCGTTGGCAATAATGTGCTACTCGGGTAATCGGCCCGCCACCGGCCCGTGCCGAGGATGAACCGCCTGCAGCGGAGAGCGTCACCGGGCGGATTCGGACGGGCTGTTTGCAGTCCCGCTGTCCGGGAAGCGGCCCGCACGCCGGGCCGGATCCTGAAGCGCCGGCTCCAGGAGCAACAAATAGGAACGCGAGCGGCTACTATCACACCATGGCCCAGCTCACCCAGGACCGGTCGAACGTCCGCAGTCGCCGGCGCGGCGAAGTGCTCGAACGTGCGCTCTATGCGGCCACGTTGGCCGAGCTGGCGGCGGCCGGGTACGGCGGCCTGACGATGGAAGGGATTGCGGCGCGCGCTCGTACCGGCAAGGCCGCACTGTATCGGCGCTGGGCCAGCAAGCATGACCTGGTCCACGCCGCCCTGCAGCACGCTGTGCCGCCGCTGGAGGACCCGCGCCCCGGCCGGTCGGCGCGGGAAAACCTGTTGACGGTTTTCACCGCTCAGCGTGATGTGCTGGCAGGCAAGACCGATTTTCCTGGCCTCGAAATCATCGGTCAGCTGGTCCACGAACCCGAACTGCGCGCCATCTTCACCGACGCGGTGATATTTCCGCGCCTGAAAATCGTCGAGTCGATACTGCAGGCCGCTGTTCGCGACGGCCAGATCGATGCGTCCCTGCTCACCCCGTTGACGGCACGGGTCGGGCCCGCCCTGATCAACCAGCACTTCATGTTGACCGGAACGCCGCCAAACCGTAGAGAGCTGGAACTCATCGTCGACACGGTGATCCCGCGAAAGACGTCCTAGACGTCTTGGTTGCCGGCAACGGACCGCCGCCGTCAGTACGTTCCGCCGCCGACCTCGCCGCCACCACCGGTTTCGACACCACCACCGAATTCGCCTCCGACGCCACCGATTTCGCCGCCACCACCGGTTTCGACACCGGTAGAGACATCGACCGGTCCGCCGCCGAGAACCAGGCCGACCAATTGAGTGTCGAGCATCAGTTTCTGCTGCACGGCACCCAACAGGCCGCCGACGTGACCGTCGCTGAAGACCTGCCCGTCACCACCGATGATCAGGTCGGCGTAAAAACCTGCCGGAGCGGGTGCACCCAGGACGGTGTTGACCAATTGCTCGCCGGTGCCCAACGCCAGATTGCCCATATTGAAGGCGCGATCGATGACCCCGTTGAGGGCACCGTTGGTGCCGAAAACGGCCCGCTCCAAGCCCATTTCACCAGTGACCAACCGATGGTTGAGGGCAAGTTCGGCGCCGATCAGGTTGGCGTTGAAGCCCACCAGCCCGTGCTCCAGCTGTGCCACGAAACCAGCCGGGGCACCCAAGACAGCCTGCACCGGCGTCGGATCGACACCCAACGCCACCAGCGCGGGCGTCACTACGCCGCCGGTCAGGCCGATCAGGTTGGCGTCCAGCATGAGTTTTTGAGTGATCGCGCCCGCGATACCGCCGAGTTGGGCTTCGCCCGCCACCGACCCACCGACGACCAAGCTGGAATGGAAGCCGTCCGGAACCGGCGCACCCAACAGGGTGTTGACGAATTGCTCGCCAGTACCCAGCAACGAGTTGACGATGCCAAAGCCGTTGTTGACCACGCCGTTGAACGCCGCGTCGGTTCCGAAAACAGCTTGCTGCAACGCCATCTCCCCGTCGACCAGAGCATGGTTGAAGGCCAGCTCACCGTTGACGATGCCGGAACCAAGGACGACTTCAGCGTGCGCAATGTGCTGCAACACACTGTCCGGCGAGCCCGTCAGCACCGCTCGGACCGGGCCGGGAACCACCGCTTGCAGCAGCCCCGGGTACCCGCTGTGCAAGCCGGCCGCAAGGGTCCCGCCGGTGGCCACCAGTCCCGAAAGCACCCCGGGTCCACCGCCGATACCGGGCGGCAGGGCAGCACTCAACTGCGCAGCCAACCTGTCGATCGCACTGTCGAAGCCGCCGGTCAGCAGCCGACCCGTCGGGATCAATGTGGCAAGACCGGCACCGAACTGCCCACCGCCTTGCACCGAACCGCCGACCAGCAGGCTGGCGCTGAGATTCGGCGCGACCGGCACACCCGCGACGGTGTTGACGAACTGCTCGCCGGCATACACCAGAGAGTTGGCGGCGTTGAAGCCGGCGTTGAGCACACCGCCCAATGCGCCGTTGACGCCGGCGACCGCTTGCCCCAACGCGGTTTCACCGGCGACCAAGGTCTCGTTGAGCGCGAGCTCGGCGCAGGCCAGGTCGGCGGTGAGAGCGGCCCGCGCCTGGCCCGCCTGCTCGAGCAGCGCGCCCGCCGGGCCACCCGAGAGCATCCCCGCCACATTGCCGGCCTCGCTGCCGACGTACGCCGCCGCACCCGAGTTCAGCGTCCGCACAAACTGGTCATGAAACAGCGCCATCTGCGTGCTGAGCTGTTGATATGCCTGGCCGTGCGCCCCGAACAGCGCTGCGATGCTCGCCGACACCTCATCGAGAGCCGGAGGGAGCACACTGGTGGTCGCGGATGCCGCGGTATTGCTGGCCGTGTTTATCGTCGAACCGATATTTGCCAAATCCGTTGCCGCCGCCGTCAATAGCTCGGCGTCTGCGAATACAAAAGACATCTCGGGCCTCTCAACCGTGCGTCATTGCTGGCCGTCCCTGGCCCGATCAGAGCAGCCCGCAGCGGAGCGTATCGCGACCTGCGAGCCGCTTCAGGCGTTTCGATGTAATCCGTTGGTAACAATTTGCCACTCGGGTAATGCGTAACGGCGTCCTCAGGCGGTCCCGTGATCGCGGCGAAAAGAGCTATCGCCCACGGGTTTACCCGAACCGATGGCCACCGCGGGCCGCTACGGCCCGGTCTTGACCCATTGGCCGGCGTCGCCGACGATGCCGACCGGCACCGCGCCGGACAGGCTGACGTTCTGCACGCTCGGACCGGCCGCGACGATCGTGGTGTCCTGCAATATCGGCAGCACGGTCGACATATTCCACAGGCGCGGTTCGATTGCGGTGATCACGTCGTTGATGTTCTTGGTGCCGTTGAGGGCGGCGTCGATATTCGACTGGATGCTGCGATCGCAGATCCCGGTGAGGTTCGACGGCGCCTTGACCAGCGCGCCCGGATCGGCCGGCGGCCCGGGCTGCGGCGTGGGCGTAACCGTGTCGGGAGCCACGGTCGGCGTGGCGCCGGTCGGGGTAACCGCCGGCGAAGCCGGGGACGGGACCTGGGTGGCCTGCAGCGCGGGACAGCTGTAACGAGAGGCCAGCAATGTCGCCAGGTTTCCGCCGGCTTGGTGCCACCCCACGATGGCGTCAATCCGGTTGTCGTTCAACGCATCCCGATAAAGTATGACCGGGTCCAGGGCCAGCACGGTCGCGTCGATCCCGACGTTGCGCAGTTGGTCGGCGGCCGTATTGGCGACCGCAACCGACGTCGGGTCATTCGCCGCCACGCCGATGACCAGCGACAGCTGTTTGCCGTCCTTGCTGATGCGGCCCCGGATCACTTCGGGCGGCCCGGTACTCACCGGTGTGGTCGAAGCCGGTCCCGGCGGCGCGGTCGACGCCGACATGTTGCTGTCGATCTCATATCCGGATGCAGCCAGCAACCCCAACGCGGTGGTGGTCGTCATCGCCGGTGGCGCGGTCGGCACATAGCCCGGGTCGCTGGGCGAGCGGATCTGCGACTGGTCCAGGGTCACGGTGTTGTCGCTGCCGGCGCCCACCGCGGCCAGCAGATCGATGTCCAGCAGCCCCAGGATCGCCTTGCGGACTTGCGCGTCGGCCAGCTTGGGCACGTTTGCCCGCAGCGTCAGCTGCATGACCCGCGGTGTCACGATCCGCGCGGTCCGCACATCCGGAATGGCCGACAACTGCGCGAAGGCGGCCGAACCGCCATGCACCTGCGCCACCTGCGTGTCGCCGTTACGCACCGAATCGGCCAGCACCGCGGGTGCCCCGGCCCGCCGGAAGAGGATCAGGCCGGGTTGGGCAGGCGGCCCCCAGTACCGGTCGTTGCGGGCGATCAGGATCTCGTCGCGCTGCGGGTCGATATTCTCCACCCGGAACTGCCCGCCGGTGACGGGTAGCGCCCGGGCCAACCCCGCAGCAAAACCGCCCGGCACGTCCTTGACTATGTGCGCCGGCAGCAGGTTGTTGAACAACTCCCGCCACGCCGGGTATGGCTGCGCGAAGGTCACCACCGCCTGCTTGCCGCCTTCGAGCGATTGCACACCGGTGATGAGGTCATAGCCGGCCGGATCGATGACGCCAGGCTGGCTGACCATCTGCCGCCACAGGTACCAGAAATCGTCGGCGGCGATGGGCGCGTTGTCGGTCCATTGCGCCTCGGGCCGGATCTTGTAGGTCACCGTAAACGGGTTTTCGCTGGTCACATCCGCCGACACCAGCAACGTCGGGTCCATCTCCCAGCGCGAACCGGTCGGCGAGCCGGCATCGGGCACCGGGCGGAAGGCGCTTGGCAACACCAGCGCGCTGATCGCCGCGTTCACCGGCGACAGATCCGAGAGCAGATGCGGGTTGAACCCGGCACCGATCGAGTCGATGCCCATGATGATCTGAGTGGGATGCGGCGGCGGCGGCGGGGTGATGTGCGTGGTATCCGTGCTCTGGGGCGCCGGCGGCGGGCTCACCGTGCAACCGGACAGCGCCAAACCCAATGTCGAGATCAGCACCCCGACCGTCACGATGACATGACGGGCTCGGCGCAGCACAAGCCCCAGGGTATCGAGGTGACCCACGACGGGGACGTCACGGCGAAAAACCGGGCCGGACTTCGCAGTGGCGTCACGCTCGCGCGAGCCGGGCGAACCCAAGCTAACCCCGGGCCTTTGCCCGCGCCCGGCTGCGGGCGCGGGAGGTGGCATCCAGCTCGACTTTGCGGACCCGCACGACTTCGGGGGTCACCTCGACGCATTCGTCGGGGGCGCAGAACTCCATGGCCCGCTCCAGGTCGAGTTCGAGCGGCTTGGCCAGCGTCTCGATGACATCGGCGGTCGACGACCGCATGTTGGTCAGCTTCTTCTCCCGGGTGACGTTGATGTCGAGGTCCTCCGGGCGCGGGTTGATGCCGACGACCATGCCCTCGTAGGTGTCCTGGCCGGGCTCGACGAAGAACTGGCCCCGGTCGGCGAGTTGGAGCAGCGCGAACGGCGTGATGGTGCCGGACCGGTCGGAGACCAGCGATCCGGTGTGTCGCGCCCGGATCTCCCCCGCCCACGGCTTGTACCCGTCGAACACGGCGTGTGCAACGCCGGTGCCGCGGGTCTCGGTGAGGAAGTCGGTGCGCCACCCGATCAGGCCCCGGCTGGGCACCACGAAATCCATGCGCACCCAGCCGGTGGTGTGGTTGGCCATCTCAACCATGCGGCCCTTGCGGGCGGCCATCAATTGGGTGATCGCGCCGACGTATTCTTCCGGGCAGTCGACGGTCATCGCCTCGAACGGCTCGTGCAACCTGCCGTCGATGGTCTTGGTCACCACCTGCGGCTTGCCCACGGTCAATTCGAAGCCCTCGCGGCGCATCTGCTCGACCAGCACGGCCAGCGCCAGCTCGCCGCGGCCCTGCACCTCCCAGGCGTCCGGTGCGCCGATGTCGAGGACCCGGATCGACACGTTGCCCACCAGCTCGGCGTCCAGCCGGTTGCGGACCATGCGGGCGGTGAGCTTGTGGCCTGCCACCTTGCCGGCCAGCGGTGAGGTGTTGGTGCCGATGGTGACCGAGATGGCCGGCTCGTCGACGGTGATCCTGGGGAGCGCGACGGGGTTGGCCAGATCGGCAAGCGTGTCGCCGATCATGATCTCCGGCAGTCCGGCGACGGCGACGATATCGCCGGCGACGGCTTCCTCGGTAGGAGTGCGTTGCACTCCTTCGGTGGCCAGCAATTCGGTGATCTTGGCGGTCGCGGCGCCTTCCTCGCGGAGCCACGCCACCTGCTGACCCTTGCGGATGCGTCCGTTGTAGACACGGATCAACGCCAGGCGGCCCAGGAATGTCGAGGCATCCAGGTTGGTGACCAGGGCCTGCAACGGCGCCTCCGGGTCGCCTTTCGGCGGCGGCACGTGCTCGTCGAGGACCTCGAACAGCGGGTCGAGGTTGTCGCCGTCGGGAATCTGGCCGTCGAGCGGCTGGGTGGTGCTGGCCACCCCGGCGCGTCCGGATGCGAACAGCGTGGGTAGGCCCAGCGCGTGCTCGGCTGCTGCGGCTGCTTCGTCGTCGAGATCGCTGGCCACGTCCAGCAACAGGTCGTGACTGGCCTCGACGACCTCGGCGATGCGCGCGTCGGGCCGGTCGGTCTTGTTGACGACGAGGATCACCGGCAAGTGCGCGGCCAGCGCCTTGCGCAGCACGAAGCGGGTCTGGGGCAGCGGCCCCTCGGACGCGTCGACCAGCAGCAGCACCCCGTCCACCATGGACAGCCCGCGCTCCACCTCGCCGCCGAAGTCGGCGTGCCCAGGAGTGTCGATCACATTGATTACCGTCACGGATCCATCGCTGTTGTGGCGGTGCACCGCGGTGTTCTTGGCCAGGATGGTGATGCCCTTTTCCCGCTCCAGGTCGCCGGTGTCCATCACGCGTTCCTGCAGCCCGCCACGTTCGGCCAGCGCCCCGGATTGCCGCAGCATCGCGTCGACCAGCGTGGTTTTGCCGTGGTCGACGTGCGCGACGATGGCGACATTGCGGAATGGCACGTCGGTGATTGTGGCAGCCCGGTGGCCGGTTCGCGAAAACCAGCGTCCGGCGCCGTCTCGAAGGCCGTCTCAAGGCCGTCTCGTACATCGACTCTGCGTACAGAGCTACCGCGGGCGGCTGAGCGGCGCGCTGGGCGCAGTCTCGGCGCGCTGGGCGCAGCCTCGGCACGCCCTGGAGACGGCCCTACCAGCCGCGACGGGGCGGCGCCGAACCGACCAACTGGTCGGATGCGGCCACGTCGCGGCTGCGGTAGACGATGTAGGGCCGGAACAGGTAAGCGATCGGCGCGCTCAGCACGTGCACCAGCCGGGTGAACGGCCACAGCGTGAACAGCACCATCCCGATCAGGGCATGCAGCTGATAGTCCAGCGGTGCGTTGATCATCACTTCGCCGTGCGGCTGGAAGACCCAGATCCGCCGGAACCACATGCCGACGGTGTAGCGGTAGTGGAACTCGCCGCCATGCGGGCCGGTGCCGATCAGGTCGCAGTAGAGGCCCACCACGATCGCCAGCACCAGAACCACATACATCACCTTGTCGCTGCGGGTGGTGGCCGCCGACACCGCCGGGCGGGTGAACCGCCGGTAGATCAGCAGCCCGACCCCGACCAGCGTGGCAAAGCCCGCGATGGATCCGGCGATGACGGCTTGGAGGTGATAGACGTAGTCGCTGACATGCAGCGCCTTGGTCACCCGCGGCGGGATGAACAATCCCATCACGTGCCCGGCGAACACCGCCAGGATTCCGAAGTGGAAGATCGGGCTGGCGATGCTCAGCAGCCGCGACTCGTAGATCTGCGAAGAGCGTGAGGTCCAGCCGAATTTGTCGTAACGGTATCGCCACCAGAGGCCGACCACCAAGACCGCCAGCGTGACGTAAGGAGTGATGTCCCAGAACAGTACGTTGCTAAACATCGGGCGCTCCTTCTTCGCGTCGAGGCGGCACGGTCAAGGTAAACGGTTGCAGCCCAACGGCTTCCGCGGGCGGACCGGCTTCTACCAGACGTTGCGCCCGGCGCACTTCCTGGTCGGTGGCCGCCAGCAGCGTCTCGCACACCGCCGCCACGGTGTGCTCATACGGCGACCCGGCGTCGGCCAACGCGGACCGCAGCACGTCGATCGGGACCCGGTGCTCGGTCAACAACCGGCGTCCCGCCCCGGGTGCGACGGTCGCCGCGAACTCGAGCACCACGGGCAGGTGATCCGGCGCCTCGCTGCGTGGCGGCTCCACACCGGCCTCCCGGTAGGCGGTGGCGAAGGCCAGCATCTCCCGCCCGCGGTTGCGGGTATCCCCCGCGGTCCAGTACGTCAGGTACATGGTGGCTCGCCGGCGCATGTCGAACGTGGCGACGTAGTCCATGGCGGCGGCCATCGGCTCGGCGGCCCGC
This sequence comes from Mycobacterium pseudokansasii, assembly GCF_900566075.1. Classification (NCBI taxonomy): domain Bacteria; kingdom Bacillati; phylum Actinomycetota; class Actinomycetes; order Mycobacteriales; family Mycobacteriaceae; genus Mycobacterium; species Mycobacterium pseudokansasii. The sequence goes on from NZ_UPHU01000001.1 coordinate 4,724,211, forward strand.
AGCGCCACAACGGTGCGTCCGAGCAGCTCGGCGACGGTCCCGTCCAGGTGTGCCAGCAGGCTTTCGACGGTATCCAGACGCTCGGCCAGCCCGTCGTCGGGGTAGGCCAGCAGCAGCGACGCGGCCTGCCAGACCAGCCGATCGCGCAGCGCGGGTTCGCGGTTTCGGGAGCGCAGTTTCATGACTGCCGCTTTTCGGGGAACATCCCGACCGGCACCTGGTCGCCCTGCCAGGTCAACAGGTTCACCGTGGCCGCTCGCGTGGCATGGAATGTCTCCACGGAGACGGGCACCGGCCCGCCGTCCTCGTACATGCCCGGGCCGCCTTCGCCGGTCAGCGAGCAGCCCAGCTGCTCCAGCTCGCGCGCCTGCGGGCTGAACGCGGTCGGAATGACGTAGCGCTCTTCGTATTTCGCGATCGCGAGCAGCCGATACATTTCGTAGATCTGCTCTTCGGTCATCCCGACCGACTCCGGGATGTGGGGCTGGGTCTCCCGGCCGAGGTTGATGTCGCGCATGTAGGAACGCATCGCCGCGAGCCGGCGCAACACGCCCTCGACCACGGCGGTGTCGCCGGCGGTGAACAGTTCGGCCAGGTACTGCATCGGAATGCGCAGCGCCTCCAGCGCGCCGAACAGATTGCCCAGTTCCTCGCCGTCGTGACCGTCGCGGCTGACCGCGTCGACCACCGGCGACAGCGGCGGGATGTACCAGACCATCGGCATCGTCCGGTACTCCGGGTGCAGCGGCAGCGCCACCCGGTAGGTGTTGATCAGTGCATACACCGGGGAGCGCTGCGCGGCCTCGATCCACTCCTGCGAGATACCTTCCGCGCGGGCGGCGGCGATCACCGCAGGGTCGTTGGGATCGAGCAGGATTCGTCGCTGCGCCTCGTAGAGGTCGGTGTCGTCTTCCACCGATGCGCCCTGCAGCACGCGGTCGACGTCGTAGAGCACCAGGCCCAGATAGCGCAGCCGGCCCACGCAGGTCTCCGAGCAGATGGTCGGCAGGCCGACCTCCATCCGCGGATAGCACAGCGTGCACTTCTCGGCCTTGCCGGTCTTGTGGTTGAAATACACCTTCTTGTAAGGACATCCGGACACACACATGCGCCAGCCGCGACAGCGGTCCTGGTCGACCAGCACGATGCCGTCCTCGCTGCGCTTGTACATCGCGCCCGACGGGCACGACGCCACACAGGACGGGTTGAGGCAGTGCTCGCAGATCCGCGGCAGGTAGAACATGAAGGTCTCTTCCAGCTTCAGCCGGACCTCGTCACTGACCTTCTTCAATATCGGGTCCTCGGAAAGGATTTCCGGCGACCCGGCGAGATTGTCGTCCCAGTTCGGCCCCCAGGAGACCTTCATCGGTTTGCCGCTGATCAGGCTTTTCGGCGCGGCCGTCGGGAACGTGTCGCCGGCGGGTGCCGTGGTCAGGTTTTCGTAGTCGTAGGTCCACGGCTCGTAGTACTCGTCGATGGTGGGCAGCTTGGGGTTGGCGAAGATCCGCAACAGCTTGTGGAAGCGTCCGCCGTCACGCAGCCGCAACCGGCCCTTCTTGTCGCGTACCCAGCCGCCGCGCCAGCGCTCCTGGTCCTCGTAGGTGCGCGGATAACCTTGGCCCGGACGGGTTTCGACGTTGTTGAACCACACGTACTCGGTGCCGGCGCGGTTGGTCCAGGCCTGCTTGCAGGTGACCGAACAGGTGTGGCAGCCGATGCATTTGTCGAGGTTCATCACCATCGCCAGCTGCGCCATGACTTTCATCGTCTCGCTCCGCAAGCGTCGCTCAGGCCCTTCATATCAGTACCGCACCTCCTGGCTGCGTCTCCGTACCACGGTCACCTCGTCGCGCTGGTTGCCGGTGGGGCCCAGGTAGTTGAACGCGAACGCATGCTGACCGTAACCACCGGCCAAGTGGCTGGGCTTGATCCGGATTCGGGTGAGGGCATTGTGGTTACCGCCGCGCTTGTTGTTGGTCTCGGTGCGCGGCGTGTCGACGGTGCGCTCCTGGACGTGGTAGACGAACACCACGCCGTCGGGGATCCGGTGTGACACGATGGCCCGGCACACGTAGATGCCGTTGGCATTGACGGCCTCGACCCAATCATTGTCGTGGACTTGGATTTTCGCCGCATCCCCCGGACTCATCCACATGGTGGGGCCGCCGCGGGACAACGACAGCATGTACAGGTTGTCCTGGTAGGTCGAATGGAACGACCACTTCGAGTGCGGTGTCAAATACCGCACGGTGAGGCCGATTCCGTCCCCACCGGATTTGGAGTCGAGCTCGGGATGGCCGAACAGTCGCGTCATGTCCAGCGGCGGGCGGAACACCGGCAGGTGTTCGCCGAGCTCCTCGATCCAATCGTGGGCCAGGTAGAAATGCATCCGCCCGGTCAGCGTGTGGAACGGTTTGAGGTTCTCGATGTTGATGGTGAACGGCGCATAACGCCGCCCGCCGGTTTCGCTGCCCGACCACTCCGGGCTGGTGATCACCGGGACCGGACGCGCCTGGGTGTCGGCGTAGCTGATGCGGCGGTCTTCGCTGCCCTCGGCCAGATGCGCAAGCCGCTGGCCGGTCCGTTTCTCCAGCTCGCGGAAACCCTCGACGGCCAGGCGGCCATTGGTTGTCCCGGACAGCAGCAGCAGTACATCGGCCATCCGCGCGGCGGTGGTGATCGCCGGACGCCCAGCCGCCGCACCGGAATTCAGCACTCCGAATCTGGCTGCAAGTTCGTCGACCTCCTGGAACGGGTGCACCGTCACACCCTTGGTGGTCAGCCCGAACTTTTCGACGAGCGGGCCTAGCGTCACCCACTTGTCGTAGATGGCGGTGTAGTCGCGCTCCACCACGGTGATCTTGCCCATGGTGCGTCCCGGCACCGGCGTCGCGCCGGTATGCAGCCAATCGTTTTCCGCACCGTCGGGAAACGCCATCGCATCCGCGGTGTCGTGCTGCAGTGCGTTGAGCACCACATCATTTCGGGTGCCCAGATGACCCTTGGCCATGGCGCTGAAGGCCCGGGCGATCGCAGCGAAAGCGTCGAAATCCGAACGGGTTTCCCAGGGCGGATCGGTCGCGGCACTGAACGCATGCACATACGGGTGCATGTCGGTGCTCGAGATGTCGGCCTTCTCGTACCAGGTCGCTGCCGGCAGCACCACATCGGATACCAGCGTGGTCGAGGTCATCCGGAAGTCGATCGACATCATCAGGTCGAGCTTGCCTTCCGGGATATCCCCGTCGCAGGTGACGTCGACGGGCCGTATCCCGTCGCGCGGCGGCTCTGCCTGCACGTTGAAATCGGTTCCCAGCAGATGGCGCAGGAAGTACTCGCCGCCCTTTCCCGACGAGCCGATCAGGTTGGCGCGCCAGACCGTCAGTACTCGTGGCCAGTTGACGGGGTTGTCCGGATCGGTCACGGCCAGCTTGAGTTTGCGCTGTGCCAATTGCTGGGCCACATATTCACCGGCGTCGCGACCCGCCGCGTGGGCCTCGTCGGCCAGGTCCAAGCTGGATCGGTCGAACTGCGGGTAATACGGGCTCCAGCCCATTGCCACCGCGGAGGCCAGCACGTCCATGGTGTGCTTGTCGGTGAAGCGGCCCCGGCCCACCGGGCTGGCCAACTTGTCGGCTCCATATCCGTCGTAACGCCATTGGTCGGCGTGCGCGTACCAGTACGAGGCGCCGGGGACCTGACGCGGCGGGCGTACCCAGTCGGTGGCCATCGACATCGTCTGAAACCCGGTGAGCGGCCGAATCTTTTCCTGACCGACGTAGTGGGCCCAGCCACCGCCGTTGCGTCCCATCGAGCCGGTCAGCATCAACAGCGCCAGCACCGCACGGTAGATGGCGTCGCCATGGAACCAGTGACAGATGCCGCCGCCCATGATGATCATCGAACGGCCGCCGGATTCCTCTGCGCTGCAGGCGAATTCGCGGGCAACCCGAATGGCCTGCGCGGCCGACACCCCGGTGATCGGCTCCTGCCAGGCCGGGGTGTTCTGCTGAGTGGGATCGTCGTAGCCGGTCGGCCATTGGCCGGGCAGGCCCGGGCGCGCCACGCCGTAGTGGGCCAGCATCAGGTCGAAGACCGTGCACACCAGGTGTTTGCCGACCCGGCGCACCGGCACGCCGCGCGCCACCGTCGTACCTTCGCCGTTGATCGTGTCGAAGCTGGGCAGGTGCACCAGCGCGGTGCGCCGATCCCCGTTGGTGGCTGCTGCGCCCTGCACGCTGAGCGCCGGCAGCAGCTCACCGAGATCGAGGTTCCACTTCCCGACGCCGTCCTCGCCGTAGCGGAATCCCAGCGAGCCGTGCGGCACGACGACGGTGCCGGTCGTTTCGTCCAGCACCGCGGGCTTGAGCGCCGCGTTCTCGGAGTTCTTATCGGCCTCGCCCAGATCCGCCGCAGTGAGGTTCTTGCCCGGCACCAGCATCTCGCCGCGTTGTTCCAGCTTGATCAGGAACGGCAGGTCGGTGTAGCGACGCGCGAAGTCGATGAAAAACGGAACCTGTTTTTGCACATAGCATTCCGTGAGAATGACGTGTCCCATCGCCATCGCCAGCGCCCCGTCGGTGCCGGCCGCACACGGCATCCACTCGTCGGCGAACTTGGTGTTGTCGGCGTAGTCGGGGCTGACGGTAACCACTTTGGTGCCGCGGTAGCGGGCCTCGGCCATCCAGTGCGCATCCGGGGTCCGGGTGATGGGCACGTTGGAACCCCACATCATCAGATAGGCCGCGTCCCACCAGTCCCCGGATTCGGGCACATCGGTCTGGTCGCCGAACACCTGCGGGGAGGCCACCGGCAGGTCGGCGTACCAGTCGTAGAACGAGGTCATGGGGGCGCCGATCAGCTCGAAGAACCGCGAGCCGGCGGCATAGGACACCATCGACATCGCCGGGATCGGCGAGAAACCGGCAACCCGGTCCGGGCCGTAGGTCTTGATGGTGTACACGTGAGCCGCGGCAATCAGTTCGGTGGCTTCGGCCCAGCTGACCCGGACCAGCCCGCCCTTGCCCCGGGCCTGCTGATAGCGGCGACGGTGCAGCGGATCCGCCTGGATGTCGGCCCACGCCAGCACCGGGTCGCCGAGCCGGGCCTTGGCCTCGCGGTACATCTCGATCAGCACGCCGCGGGCATACGGGTAGCGAAGCCGGGTCGGGGCATAGCTGTACCAGGAGAACGATGCGCCCCGGGGACAGCCGCGGGGTTCGTACTCGGGGCGGTCCGGGCCGACCGACGGATAGTCGGTCTGCTGGGTTTCCCAGGTGATGATGCCGTCTTTGACGTAGATCTTCCACGAGCAGGATCCGGTGCAGTTGACGCCGTGCGTCGAGCGGACCACCTTGTCGTGACTCCACCGGTCACGGTAGAAAACGTCAGCCTCTCGCCCGCCGCGCCGGGTTACCGTGCGCAGATCAGCAGAGAATTCCCCCGGGGTGAAGAAGCGCCCGCTGCGCTCCAGCAGCTCCTCGAGCGCTCCGCCGACGTGAGGTGTGATGGTCAACAGTGACCCTCCTTGTCATGGACGACCCGGCGCGGGGCCGTAGCCAGTCGATCGCGCTCGCGGGACAGCAGAAGCCAGCGCGTAGCCCATCATCGTCGGCTCGCGCGGTGGGTTGGCTGAAATTCGCGTCAACATCGGCATGGCAGTCGGCCACTGACGTCCAGCGGACCGCCGCGATCGCTACCGGCATGCAAATCCCAGGTTAGTGGTTTGTCACGTCCTTCTTCCAGTGGACGGCGGCGACCTTGAGTGGACCTGGGCATTAGCTGAAAGGCGGCTGTGGAACCGCCGTCCAGAGCGCCTTCGCGAGGTCGGGTAGCCAGCCGCGGTCGGCCGGCACCCAGTCCAGATCGTGCAGTTGCTCCGCCGTCACCCAGCGCAGCGCGCGGTGGTCACGCGCATCCGGTTTGCCGCCGAGCAGCCGCACCCGGTAGGCCCGCAGTATTACGGTGTCGCCCAACGGAATGTCGTTGCCCAAGCGGGCACCCACGGCGACGTCGTCGAGCCCGAGCTCCTCGGCCAGTTCCCGTGTCAGGGCGGCGCGCTCGGTTTCGCCGGCGGCGACCTTGCCGCCGGGAAGCTCCCAGCGCCCGGCCAGCTCCGGCGGCCTAGCCCGTTGCGCCACCAGGACTGTGGAGCCGCAGATGATGGCTCCCGCCACGACGATCTGCGTCGGCATGGGCAATCACGGTATACCGTCGCGGTGCTGTCGCCGGATTCCGTTGGAAGTGTCCGGACAAGAAGCTGCACGGACACCATTGGCCGACTCCGCCGTGACCGGAGCAGGTGCCATTGCGATGCTGGCTGTGCGAATGCGAGCCGTCCCGGCAAATCGCGGTGACGTCGCCGTTCGAGCTGTCCGGACGCGGAACGCAAACACCGCTCGAATTCTGATAGCTATCCGGCGGGCACATCCAGCCGGCTGACGCCGTTGACGCGTGCGCGATAACGCCGGTACCGACCGTTCCCGCGGCGACTGCTACCACGCCTGCTAACGAGCGAAACATGCGGACCCCCAAACACGTAATGTCCTCTGTGCGCTGTGGTTGACAGAGATGGCCCGATGCGGGAATCATACGGCTCGCCCCGGCGGGGGGTGAAGACCGGCCCGACCGCGGTACCGTCGAGGCATGGCTGTGTTAACCGATGAGCAAGTAGACGCGGCACTGCCCGGCCTCAACGGCTGGGAACGCGTCGATGGGGTTCTCCGCCGGTCGGTCAAGTTTCCGGCGTTCTTGGACGGCATCGACGCGGTACGGCGGGTGGCCGATCACGCCGAAGCCAAGAATCATCATCCCGATATCAATATCCGTTGGCGAACAGTGACTTTCATGCTCGTGACGCATTCCGAGGGCGGGATTACGCAGAACGACATCGACATGGCACGCGATATCGACGCAATCGTCGGGAGCTAGCGGCCGGTCCTAGCCGGGCCAGGGAGGCTCCGGCAAGCCGGCCACAGTTCAGTTACCGCGCACTGGTCGGTGTTCAGGCCGGGCTCGGCCATGGTCGAGTCGAGCGTCGGTGTTGGCATCGGCCCAGCGACGGCCTCGCCCGATCGCGGCCGCGACACCATTTGCCGGTGCACCGGGGCCGGATACCTACTGGGCAGGTGACCTCCTGCTGATCACTCGGACCCACTCACCGGGAATGCCATATCTGTACGCAGCGGCGCACTTAGGCCGGCGTCCACTTGGTTCTGACTTCGGTCAATAGCTGGAGCTTATGGTTTCATCGAAACATTTGATTGGCAGGCAATAAATGGTTCCTCTACCGTTCCCGGTGCTAAGCAAGACTTGTGCACGTTGAGCCTGTCGTGGCGCTCCGCGAGTGGTTTCACGTCGCACTAAGACTGCTCGCCTGATGGTCGCATTACAAGTGCAACTCGAATTATTCGAAGAGCGGAGTAGTTTTGGGGGAGTGAGCAGTTAGACGTGCGAATAGCCCGGTGCCGCCTTGACGTTCAGCGCTCTGCAGGCCCGCTCGCGGTGGGTTCAAAGCCACCGAGCTGATACTGGCCTTTTTGTCTTACGGTGTCGACGACTTTGATGTAGCGCCGCCCTAAGTAGTTGTGCGTTTGAGCGAAATTGCGCCTACGAGAAGAAAGGCCTGTTTGTCCATGACTCGACTGCCCCATGGCCCCACGTTCACCGGCGACGACGCCAGCGCTGCTCGATCTGACTTGCCTCGTCCCTATTCCAGGGCAGCTAAGGGGCGGCGTGGCACACGCGGCGCTGCGGCTGCGCTGGGGGCCGTCGCATTGACCAGCGGCGTCGCCGCCGCCATCGACGCCGCCAGGGATGGCACCCAGATCAGCGCCGGCAGGCTCGCCATCACCTTAACTGCGCACGGCGGATTCAAACTCGACACCTGTACGACTAACGGTTCCAGCAATAGCCCGATCACGTCTAGCACGACTCAAGATCTCAGCAATAGCATAACTATTTCTGATAGCACTCAGACTTCCGGCACTGGTTCGAGTACTTCCGATACCACTCAGACCTCCGGCAGTGGTTCGACTACTTCCGATACCACTCAGACCTCCGGCAGTGGTTCGACTACTTCCGATACCACTCAGCTAAGCGTGCCGAACGAATACAATAATCTGCCTCCTCAGCTATCAATTTATCAGTCAAAATACGGCATTTGGTACCGACCCGACGACACCGAGGGCTTGCCGCTGGGCTTTTCCAGGAGCGGCACCATGTGGATCGGAGGCGATGAAAATGAAGTACCCGATTTCGACCCCGTTCCTCCCTTTGACGGTGGCTATAGTAATGAGGAGTTAAACGTCGGACCATATCAACCGAACGCGGGTGACGGCTACGATCCAAGCTCGATCTCAGAATATTACATGAATGGCAATAATGAAAACATCGATAACGATCGTAACGGTGACAATAATAATAATAGTAGCGATTATGACTTTGATGACCCTAGCATCCTAGAAAATGTGGAATTCAAAATGAAGATAATGACCTGTGAAAACTGATAAGAACTTGTTAGGTCAGTTGAGGCGGGTTCGCCTCCGGCGGATTGATATCCGTTGGCCAGGTCGTTATGGCGCTAGCCCGTCGATGGTCAAACGCGAGACTTCCAGCAGCGAATCAAAATGGCACGACGTGAGCGGTTGTCTTGTGTTGCTGCGCGTTGAATAACTCGATTTTGGCTTTCTGCCATGGTTATGGACTGGTGAATAGCGCAACGACGCTGCTGAACCAGCACCAAATCGTTGGCTTCGCTGAACGCAATAAGACGCAAATAAATCACGGGGCTTTACGACGATGATGTTTCCCTGACGCCAGACCCCAACCGATAGCTGACCCACACTACGCACACGAGGTTGTTCTGCGCATGTCTCAACCACGTAATATTCCGACCCCGACGGGCGATGTTTCCGGTTCGATCGAGGAATTCCGCAGCGGCGCCGCATCGGGCAGTGCGGTGCTTGATGGCAGGTGGGGTCAGGCGCTGACGTTTGAGGCGCCCTACGTGCTTGATCGGCTGCTGAGCGAAGGTGTTGTGGATACCCGCGAACAGGCGCAGGAATTGTTCAGCGAAACCAAGAAATATTTGATTTTGTGTGAGCTGAACCCGGACACGGCTATTGGTATGTATTCGGGGTTAGTCGACGCCGCCTGGCATGCGTTTATTTTGTTCACCGCAGCATATATCGAGTATGGCCAACGGTTTTTTGGTCGCTATCTGGCTCACACCCCCGCCGTTGTCGAGTCCGGGCCCTCCGTTGGGGCTGGGGACCGCCGTGGACGGCTCAGGGAGAAGTCGACGTTCCTTGACTTCCGCCGCCGCTACGAAACACTCTTCCAACACGCGCTGCCGGATGTCTGGTACGACGAGCGTTGCATCAGCCCGAGCCGGCGGATGATCCGCGAGGATCGGGTCGGCCCACTAAGTCTGACCCACCACGACGGCTGCGTCGAATTGTGCCGCCCGGACGGTACCAGCCTGGTCAGCGTCAACGAGCTGGCTTACCCCGCATTGCAATTCATCCTCGCCACCAGCGTCTTCTACGTCCGGGAACTGCCAGGGGGGCTCACCGAGGAGGAAAAGGTGGGCCTCAGCCAGGCGCTCGCCCGATGCGGCGCTCTCAGAATTGTGGCCTGACGACATTGGGCACGAGTAGCGAGTCGGCGCGGCGTGGGACGAGCGAGTAATGCTGAGCCGAAACATCTTTCACCAACTGGCGCATTGGCCATCCGCCGCCGCGCCACCGGCCGCCACCGGCCGCCACCGGCCGGCGATATCACATAACCCCCAACCAAGCATGGAGCCATCGTGTTTGATTTTGCGCTGTTGCCACCAGAGGTGAATTCGGCCCGGATGTACACCGGTCCGGGATCGAGCTCGCTGCGGGCCGCCGCAGCCAGCTGGGAACTACTGGCAGCCGAACTGCACTCCGCGGCCGGCATGTACCGAGCGGTGGTGATGGACCTGACCAGCATGCGGTGGAGCGGTCCGTCGTCGATGTCGATGGCCGCCGCGGTCATTCCCTATGTGGATTGGCTGACCGGCACCGCCGAGCAGGCTGGACACACCGCGGCCCAGGCAACCGCCGCCGCGACGGCCTTTGAGCAGGCCTTCACGATGACGGTGCCGCCGGCGCTGATCGCCGCCAACCGCGCCCAGCTGCTCGCGCTGATCGCCACCAACTTCTTCGGCCAAAACACCGCCGCGATCGCCACCACCGAAGCCCAATACCTGCAGATGTGGGCCCAAGACGCCACCGCAATGCACGACTACACCCTCGCCTCGGCCGCAGCATGGAAGCTGACCCCGTTTGTCTCCCCGCAATCCGACACCAACCCCGGCGGGCTCAGCGCTCAACACGCCGCAGTCACCCACGCCGCCACCAAGGCCCCCACACCCCCGACGCCCCCGTCGAACAAGGGCAACTGGATCGGAAACCTGCTCAAAGACATCGGAGCGGCGTTGACCGCGGTCGGCCTACCCGAGGTCGGGCTGCCGCTCTACGAATTGGGCGTATTCGTCAACACCTTGAAGCTCCCCAAGATCCTCAAAGACGACTTCACCGCCCTCGACGCCCTGTTCGCCTGGTACTCCACCATGGGCTCGGTGACCGGCGTCAGCGGCATGGCCAACGGGATCATCAATACCGAGAAGAGCCTCGGCTTGATTTCCGGCGTGGCCCAACCCGTGGCCGACACCGCACCCAAAGTCGCCCCGGCCCTGCTGGCCCCGCTCAATGCCATCGCCAAATCACTATCCGGAGCAACCATGCGCGCCGGAGGCGTCCTGGGCGGTCAAGTCTCGGCCACCGCGCGCAGCGCAGGCACCATCGGACAACTGTCGGTGCCCCCCTCCTGGGCCACACCCCAGGCCACCGTCGCCGCCAAAACATTCCAGGCCGCCACCCCCCTGAGCACACTGCCCACCAGCGACGCCGCACCCGCAGCCATGCCCGGCCTACCCGGAATGCCCTCCGCCGCAACCGGACGCGCCGGCGTCATACCCCGATACGGACTCAAAATGACCGTAATGTCACGCCCACTCTCCGGAGGCTAACCACACCGGCCCCTGAACGTGGCGGGCCCGCTCCCACACCTGCGGTAGCCCCTCGGGGGGCTGCGCAACAACCGCGTGGCCGATTTGGCGTTTCGCCGTGACTCGATACATCCAAGATCTCCAACGGGAAAAACGTTGGGCCACAACGAACGACAGGTTCCGCGACCGATATCGATGTGCACACAAGGCAGCCGCCACGCAAGCCGTCAGCGACTAGATCTACACCGACCCCGACGCATCCGGCGCCGCAAACGATGTGCCCCGGCCGCATTCGAAGACCGACGGATTCCGCCGGCGCACACACCGCCCAGCCCCAGTCCACCAAACCGGGGCAAGCTCGCGCAGCAATGTGTCAGCATGTGGTGCAATGACGCTGCACGTATCGGTACGGGACGGCGCTTGGGGGCGTGGCCTCGCCGGCGTCCGTAGGGCAGGATTTGCGCTGGTAATGACGCTGGCCGCAGTAGGTGCAGCGTGCGCGCATTCGCCAGCACCGTCAAGCGGCAGGCCGTCGCCGCCTCCTGGCTCGGCGGGCCCGACCACGGTGGCTCATGCGCCGGCGCAGTATGAGTCGGCGCCCTGCCCGGAAACGGCACAACCCGTGCCGGAGCTGCAAGGCGCCCATTGCGCGGCGCTGGTGGTCCCCGAAAATCGCCGCAAACCCGGCGGGCACACGCTGCGCCTGGCGGTCGCCGTCGTCCCGTCGGAAACCCAGCCCGCGGCCGCCGACCCGATCGTCTTCATCACCGGCGGACCGGGCGAGGACGCCATCATGGATCCGCCGATCGCCGAGGGCGTGGGGCTCAACCACAATCGCGATCTGATCCTGTTGTCGCAGCGCGGTAATCGATCGTCACAACCCGCACTGACCTGCCCCGAAATCGACCGCTTCTTCGCTCGTCGGGTGCGCCTGCGGTATGACGCGGCCACCACCGGCGACGAGTATGTGCAGGCGGTCAAGGCCTGCCACGACCGACTGGCCGGTGACGCAGACCTGTCGGCCTTCAATTCCACCGAGAGCGCCTACGATCTCATAGATCTGCGCAACGCGCTGCACGTCAACCAGTGGAATGTGTTCTCCCACTCCTACGGCACCGACCTGGCCTTGATCTACTCACGGCTGGACGCACCGGCCATCCGGTCGCTGGCCCTCGACGGGATGACCCCGCCGTCAATAGCGAGTCCGGGGTGGACCTGGAGCAGCGCCCGGGAAGCATTCGACAACATGATGAGCGCCTGCACGGTCCAACCGGCATGCCAGTCGCACTATCCCAACCTCGCGGACACTTTCGTTCGGCTGGTCAATGAGCTCGAGGCGAATCCGGTTACCGCCACCGTCCATGCCGAAGGGGCCGGTGATACCAACGTGGTGCTCGACGGCGGCGCACTGCTGAACTGGATGGTCCCTCTGGGAACGCACTTTCCGGCCGAGATGCCCGCCGCGATTGACGAACTTGTGCATGGCAATCCGGCGCGTATTGCCCAGCGTTGGGCGTCGGCTTGGGAGAATCCCGGCAGGGTCGGGCTGATGGGCTGGGGCCTGACGCTGAGCATCTGGTGCAGCGAATGGGTGCCGTTCGAGTCCGAAGACGACCAACTGCGGGCCGCCCGACAGGCTTTCGCGGCGCTGCCCGATTCGGTTCGCGCCCAGGCGCCGCAACTCCCGTTCCTGCGCCAGGCCTGCGCGGCCTGGAATGTGCCCAAGGCGTCCGATTGGGTGCGCGGGGTCAGCGCGGGCGACTTCCCGGCGCTGGTGCTATCGGGCAGCTATGACGGGCAGACCGCTCCGCAATCGGGTCAGTATGTAGCCCAACGTCTTTCGCATGCCACGTCGGTGACCGTCCCAGGCGCTGCCCACGGCATTTACGCCGATCGCTGTGGCGCGGCCATCATCGCGTCGTTCTTCGACGCCCCACGGCAGCCGGACACCAGCTGTGTCAACTCGACGCAGCCGCCGCCCTATGCCATCAGCCCACCGCCACCGTGACACCCCGCTACCCGGACGCACCTGGGCGGCGCTGTCGCGGGCGCAGCGGCACTGGCGTTGTCGTCGTGTTCGGCCAACCGAGCCAAGCCCACGGCAACCACCCCGTTTGACGAACTCGACACCACGATCGACGCGGGCATGAAGGCCTACGGGATCGCGGGTGTCGCGGTCGCCGTATGGGCCGGTGGTCAGCAATACGTTAAGGGCTACGGTGTCACCAACATCGACCATCCGGTGCCCATCGATGGCGATACTGTCTTCCGGATCGGTTCCACCACAAAGACATTCACTGGAACCACGATCATGCGGCTGGTGGCCAGGACAAGGTGGACCTGGACGCACCGGTGCGCCGGTACCTTCCCGAGTTCGCCGTTGCCGACCCGGTGGTCAGCGCCACCGTCACGGTGCGTCAGTTGCTCAATCACACCTCGGGGCTGGATGGGTGATGACGTCCAGGACTTCGACTTCGACCGCGCCGATGACGCGGTGGCCCAGTACGTCGCCTCGATGACGAGGACTACCCCAGCTGACTGCGCCGGGACCGTCTTCGCTTACAACAACTCCGGTTTGGTGGTGGCGGGCCAAATCATCGAAGTCCTCACCGGGTCGACTTACGAGTCGGCGGTGCAACGTCTGTTGCTCGACCAGCTGCAACGTGGCCACACCCACTACTTCTCCGACCAGATCGTCGGTCTGAATGTGGCGGCCGAGCATGACGTGGTCGACGCCAACCGGTTGTCGATAACGACTTTTGGTCCTCTCCGCTTAGCTGCAACCCGACCGGCGCGTCGATTCCAGCGTGCGAGATCAACTGCGCTACACCAGGTTTCACCTCGCCGACGGCACCGCACTCGATGGAACGCGGCGGCTGGGCGCGCAATCGCTGGCGGCGACACGCTCGGACCCCGGCGCGGGCGACACCCTGCAGGTCGAGCTCACCGGAATGGGTGTTGGCTGGACGCTGCGGCCGTCCGCAGAAGGCCCGGTCATCGTCCAGCACGGCGGCACGTGGAACTGCCAACGCTGCCCGCCACGCCGCAGCATCTCAGCGCCGGCGAGTTGGCGCCGTATCAGCGGCGATATGTCGCCGAGCTGATCAACGAATCCGGCCGCACCACGGACGCCTTTCCCACCTCCGGTAGCGCCGTTGGCCCGCGTCAGCGTGACCTTCGGCGCGTCGCGGCCACCCAGGCCAAGGTCGCCAGCGTCGCCGCCGGATAGACCAGTCCGGCCCAAGCCAGATACCAGGGCCGGCTGATCACCCAGATGGTGGGCTGGGCGAAGCTGAGCAACCACGGCACGCCGATCATGGTCAGCGCCAGCCAGCCCCAGCCGATGATTCGGGCTCCGAGGCGCTCGTGCAGCGGCCCCTGCAACAGCCAGATCATCAGCGGCACCAGCCACACCCAGTGGTGGGTCCACGAAATCGGCGAAAGCAACAGCCCGAACAACTCGACCACCAGCAACTTGCCCACCTGATCGGACGCACCCAGCGCCCGCCACGCCAGGACAGCCAGCACCGCCGTGATGGCAATCGCCGCCAGCACCAGCGGACCCAAGCCGGCGTCGTGTCCGAGAATCCGCGAAATCGCGCCCCGCCAGGACTGATTGAACGACGTGGCAACGGGCCCGACCCGGCGAGCATCACCCAACAGGTCGGTGAAGTAGTAGCGCGCCTGGTCCCCGACGATCAGCACCGACACGCCGACACTGGCCAAAAACGCCACCGCCGACGCGGCCCCGGCAAGCCAGCGCCTTACCCCAACGAAATAGACGGCGGTGATCGCCGGCGTCAGCTTGATCCCGGCCGCCACCCCGACCAGCACACCGGACAGCCACCAACGGGTGCTGTACACCGCCCATAGTGCCGCCAACATCAGCAAGACGTTGATCTGCCCGTAGTCGAAGGTGCTGCGCAACGGCTCGAGCCAGATGGCGATCGCCGTCCACAGCATCGCGGCCCGGTGACCGCGACCGGCCGGCACGCCCAAGAGGCGCTGGCTGATCCGTACGGAGCCGTACAGCGCGGCCATCGTCGCGATCTGCCACAGCAACGCAAGCAGGCCGAACGGCAGCAGGTGCAGCGGATAGAAGGCGACCGCAGCGAACGGTGGATAGGTGAACGGCAGCGGGAAGTCCGGCGTCTGGTCGGCGTACACGTAGCTGTACAGGGTGCCCGGGTGATCCAGAGCTGCCGCCCCGCCCACATAGACGTGCAGGTCGACGAAGTTCGCGCCGTTGGGCGCCAGGTAGGTCCAGGCGAATCGCGCGGCGACGCTCAGGATCAGCAGCAGTGGCGCTGCCCGCATCTGCCACCGGGTGGTTCTCGCCGTCGGGACGGCTGAAGTGCTGTCTACCCGCATGACATTAGTGGGACACGTTCCGCGGGCGCCGGATCACCGCCGCCACTCGTATCGGTAACGATCACATAAATGCCACACGTGTCACTTGAGTCACACCTGTACCGCGATAGCTTCGGCTGCGGGATCTGTCACCGCTAACCAGGGAGAGTCATGCCAACCATGTGGACCTATGTACGCGCCGCCGCCGTCTTGGTCGGTTCGTCCGCCGCCTTACTCACGGGCGGTATCGCCCACGCCGACCCGGCGCCGGTGCCGGATCCGGTGTCCAACATCCCGCAGCAGCTGATCGCGTCGGCCGCCAACGCGCCGCAAATTCTGCAAAACCTCGCGACGGCACTGGGAGCCACCCCGCCGGTCCCCAAGGCCCCGGAACCCGCGCTTACCGCCCCTGGCATCGCATCCATGATTCCGGGTCTGACTCCCGCCGCACCGGCTGTACCGGCTACGTCGGCCGGAACGCCGGCCATTCCGGGGGTGACCACACCGATCCCCGGTATCACCGCTCCGGTGGCGGCTCCGACGGCTCCCGCACCGGCGGCAACGCCGGCCATTCCCGGGGTGACCGCACCGATCCCGGGCGTCACCGCGCCGCTGACCCCGGCGGCTCCCGCGGCGCCGGCAGCGGCACTTCCCGGATTGGCATCGGCGATTCCGGGTCTCGCCCAGGCGGCCCTGCCCGGGCTGACCTCAGGCGTCATTCCGGGTCTACCGGGCGCTGCCTCGGCGCCCGCGGCGCCCGCGCCCGGGGCACCGGCAGGTCCGCCCCAGACGCTGCTAGCCGCCCTGCCCTGACCCAACCGTCAACGGCTGACCATCACCTAGGACTGGAGAAACTACTGTGGCAAGCACGTGGAGCCTGTCCAAGGGTTTGGCCGCCGCCGTCGTCACCTCGGCTGCCGCGTTCGGGCTTTGCCCGGCCGCGGCAGCCGACCCGGCGGCGCCGCAGCCCAACCCCAACCAGCAGCTACCGGGCCTGCCGGCGTTGACCCAGTTGAGTCCGATAATCCAGCAGGCCGCCAGCAACCCTGGACAGGCGACGCAGCTGCTGATGGCCGCGGCGCAAGCGTTTGTCCACAATCCGGCTGCGCCGGCCGAGTCCAAGAACGTCGCGGCTTCGGTGAACCGGTTCGTGGCGGAGCCGACCAATCCCGGTTCGCCTGCGCTGGGGGTGCCGGCGCCGGCCCCGGCTCCCGAGACCGCACCAGTACCACACGTGCCACCGCCTGGCGTGGAGCCCGGCATGCTGGCGCATCTGCCTACCGGGATCGATCCCGCACATGTCGCCGGCCCCGCGCCGGCTTCTCCGTCGGGTGGAGCACCGCCCGCTGCGGCTTCGGCGCCGGCTTCTCCGTCGGGTGGAGCACCGCCCGCTGCGGCTCCCGCACCCGCACCGGCTCCCCCGTCGAGCGTGCACGCGCCGGCTTCTGCGCCAGGTGGGGCACCCGCGCCGGCTCCGCCGTCGGCCGCCGCCCCCGCGCCGGCCCCCGACGTGGCCCCACCTGCGCCGGCCGCGGCTCCGGCAGCCGCCCCCGGATTCGGCCCCGACGCCCCGCCCACGCAGGACTTCATGTACCCCTCGATCGGCACGAATTGCCTGGCCGACGGTAGCAATGTGATCGCCACCGCGCTCTCGGTCGCGGGCCCCGCCAAGATTCCGTCACCCGGCCCGGGGCCGGGCCAGACGGCCTATGTCTTCACTGCCGTCGGGACCCCCGGACCCGCCGAGGTGCAGCGGCTGCCGTTGAACGTCACCTGGGTGAACCTGACGACCGGCAGGTCCGGCAGCGCCACGCTCAAGCCTCGGCCGGACATCAATCCGGACGGGCCGACCACGTTGACCGTGATCGCCGACACCGGTTCGGGCAGCATCATGTCGACGATTTTCGGTCAGGTCACCACCAAGGAACGGCAGTGCCAGTTCATGCCGACCATCGGCTCAACGGTGGTTCCTTAGAGCGGGCGCTGCCCCGGCCACCATCGCGGCGACGCCGGCTCACGGTTGGTGCAACGACAACCCGGCGTGACTCGCCGTCGCGGCCGGCAGCTGGCGAGGCGCGACATCAGTACGCCATGAACAAGATGGCGTCGCGGTCGTACTCCAGCCCCGGATGAACGTCGGCAAGGTGTTTCTGGGTCAGCTCGACCAGCTCGTCCTCGTCCTTGCCGGCGATCGCTTCGCCGCACGGACACGTTATGTGCGTTTTCACGTTGCCGCCTTTCCCTGGGCTTTGCCGTTGGCCCGTTACTTGGATTTCTTGGATTCTGCCTTCATCTGCTTCTTGTGCGAGCGCACCTGCCCGAGCGAGCGGGCGTCGACGATATCGGCGACGGAGATATAGGTGCCGGGTTGACCGAACGGTCCGGCGGCTTCCCGCCAGCCCGGCGGCGTCACGCCGTACTGCTTGCCGAGCAACGCCACAAAGATCCGGGCCTTTTGTTCGCCGAAACCGGGCAACCCGTTGAGCCGCCGCAGCAACTCGGTACCATCGGGTTCGCCGGCGGTCCACACGGCGGCCGCGTCCCCACCGTAGCGGTCCACGACGATCTGCGCGAGCGCCTGGATGCGTTTGGCCATCGAACCCGGAAACCGATGTATCGCAGGCTTTTCCGAGCACAGTGCGGCGAACTTCTCTGGGTCGTAGTCCGCTATCTCACCGGCGTCGAAGCCGCCCATCCGGTCGGCGATCTTCTTGGGCCCGGCGAAGGCGGTCTCCAGCGGAACCTGCTGATCAAGGAGCATGCCGACCAGCAGTGCGAACGGGTTGGAGTCGAGCAGCGCGTCGGCGGCCTGGTCCTGGGCAAGCTGCAGTTTCACCACCCACACAGTTTAGAACTCAACGGGCGGCCCGTCGGCAGAGCATTGGTACAGCATCGAATTGGCTTGCCCGGCAGAGGCTTTGCTGCGATTAGCCGCTCTTGCGGCGGAATTCCCGTCGGCTCTCCAGCGGACCGTGTGCCCGCGGTTGCTTGGCGCCGCCGTCCTTATGATCCGATCCACCCGCCGACTTGGCCAGCTTGCGGTCGAGGGCTTCGCGGAACTTGCGCTTGGTCTCGTCCTCCGGGGACTTCGATGCAGCCATACCCGGCAGCCTAACCCGAGTGTCTACCGCTTACCCGGCGGCAGACCGTAAACGTGCGAGATCGGCAGGGTCAGCACCACCCGCCGATCGGTGACCATCGCCTCGCGGTATTCGTCCCAATCCGGATGCTCACCAGCGATGTTGCGGTACAAGGCAATTAGCGCCTCCACGGTGTCGTCGCCCGGCGCGGCCGCCGGCGGCGTCAGCTCCGCGGTGCCCTCGGCGACGGCATAGGACCATCCGTCGTCGGCATCGACCAGGATCGACGCGCGCGGGTCCCGGCGCAGGTTGCGGGTCTTGGCGCGCGGCTCGGTGATCGACACCTGAAACACCAGGGTGCGGGGGTCGAAGTGATACCGCACGTTGGACAGCTGGGGACGTCCGTCGCGTTTGATGGTGGCCAGCACTCCGATGGAGTTGCCGCTGATCACGGCCAACAGCTTGTCGTCGAAGACGTGGCGTCCCATGCCCGAAAGCCTACGTTGCCTCGCGACGGTCCAAGACCACCTGGTGGAATCGGATCATGACTCGGTACGCGGCATTCCTGCGCGGCGTCAATGTCGGGGGCGTGAACCTGAAGATGGCCGACGTCGCCGCGGCATTGACCGACGCCGGGTTCGCCGACGTGCGTACCGTCGTGGCCAGCGGCAACGTCCTGCTCGAGTCATCCTTCGGTGCCGCGCACGTGCGCGCGACGGCCGAGGCCGCCTTGCGCGAGCGGTTCGGCTACGACGCGTGGGTGTTGGTCTACGACCTCGATACCGTGCGCGCCATCGACGAGCGGTACCCGTTCGAGCGGGGGGTCGACGGATACCAGTCGTATGTCACGTTTGTCAGCGACACCGCGGTGCTCGACGAATTGGCGGCGCTGGAAGGTAGCCCCGAGGAGAAAATCAGTCGCGGTGACGGTGTCGTTTACTGGCAGGTACCCAAGGGAAGCACATTGAACAGCGCCATCGGCCAAACCATGGGTAAGAAGCGCTACAAATCGTCGACCACCACCCGCAACCTGCGAACACTGGACAAGGTGCTGAAATAACCCCCGCCGACGAAGCCGCCCAACAGAAAGTCAGCCTCACCGGAGTCTTCGAGACCGCCCTGCTAACGCTGAATGCCAGGGCCGCGGAGGCCCGCCGCAGCGACCCGATCATCGAGGACCCGATGGCCGTCGCCCTGGTCGATTCCATCGACTTCGACTTCGCGAAGTTCGGCCCCACCCGCCAGGACATCGCGTTGCGGGCCCAAGCCTTCGACGCCGCGGCCCTGTCCTATCTCGGCCGGCATCCGTCGGCCACGGTGGTGGCGCTGGCAGAAGGTCTGCAAACCAGCTTCTGGCGTTTGGACGCCGCTCTTCCGGACAGCCGATTCCGTTGGCTCACAGTTGATCTGACGCCGATCATCGATATCCGTAGGCGGCTGCTGCCGACGCCTGCCCGGGTGTCGGTGTGCGCCCAGTCCGCGCTGGATTACAGCTGGATGGACTGCGTCGACTCATCCGCCGGGGTGTTCATCACCGCGGAGGGGCTGCTGATGTACCTGCAGCCTGAACAGGCGCTGGAGCTGATCAGCGAGTGCGCGCGAAAATTCCCGGGCGGTCAGATGCTCTTCGACCTGCCGCCGCGCTGGTTCACCTTCTTCAGCCGACTCGGCATCCGGACGTCGCTGCGCTACACGATTCCGCCGATGCCGTTCAGCATGTCCGTCGGACAGGCCGCGGAGTTGGTGGACACGGTGCCGGGCATCCGCGCGGTTCGCGACGTGCCGTTGCCCACGGGACGCGGCTTCGTTGTCAACGCCGCACTGTCGACGGTCTACCGCACGCGGTTCTTAGATGCCCTGCGCCCGTGCCTGACTCTGCTGGAGTTCGGCTGAACCCTCAGTCGGGCACGTTCGTGAGATAACGCATCGCGTCGGACTTGGTCAGGCCCAGTGCGCGAGCGACTTCCACGTATTCCCTGGCCGCGGCGGCCATCGCGGCGTCAGTCGGGTCGAACCGGGAGATGAAAGTACCGAAGCGCCCGCGCGTTTCGACGATCGCCGCCGACTCCAACTCCCGGTAGGCGCGGGCCACCGTATTGGCGGCAACCCCGAGCTGGCCGGCCAGGTCGCGCACTGTCGGCAGCCGGGTTCCCGGTGGTAACGCACCGGCTCGCACCCCGTCGATCACTTGGGTCCTGAGCTGGTCGAACAGCGGCTTGCCCGCCTTCACATCGATCCGTAACCAGTCGCGCAGCTCCACCCACCCAGTATCTACCAAGCACGGCTATCTTTGTGGGATGCGAGTGACGGTGCTCAGCGGGGCGGGGATCTCGGCGGAAAGCGGCGTACCGACCTTTCGTGACGACAAGAACGGATTGTGGGCCCGTTTCGACCCCTACGAGCTGTCCAGCACACAAGGATGGGAGAGCAACCCCGAGCGGGTGTGGGGCTGGTATCTATGGCGCCACTACCTGGTGGCCACGGTCGAACCCAACGAGGGTCATCGCGCGATCGCCGACTGGCAGGCCGCGGCCGACGTCACCGTCGTCACCCAGAACGTCGACGACCTGCACGAGCGTGCCGGTAGCACACCAGTGCACCACCTGCACGGCAGCCTTTTTGAATTCCGTTGTGCCCGTTGCGGTATGCCTTACACCGAGGCGCTGCCGGTGATGACCGAACCGGCTATTGAGGTGGAGCCGCCGGTCTGCCGCTGCGGCGGCCTGATCCGGCCCGACATCGTCTGGTTCGGCGAGGCGCTGCCCGAAGGGCCGTGGCAACACGCCGTCGCGGCGACCGAAGCCGCCGACGTGGTGGTGGTGGTGGGGACCTCCGCGATCGTCTACCCGGCGGCCGGGCTACCGGAGCTGGCGCTGGCACGCGGCATTCCGGTGATCGAGGTCAATCCCGAGCCGACACCGCTGTCGCGCGGCGCGACGATCTGTGTTCGCCAGTCGGCGAGTCGGGCGTTGCCCGGGTTGTTGCAGCGGCTGCCCGCCTTGCTCACGTAGCTGTCGCGTCGAGACTGCGGTAGTGGTATCGAGCCTGCGCACAGATCGGGGTTCGCCCACAGGTCCGCGCGCTGAGCGCAGTTTCGGTGAGCCGGCGTCGGCGGAGCGGGCGATTCTGCCGTCATGGGCAGCTCGGAACCATTTCTGGGCAGCGAAGCGGTGCGCAGCGGAATGCTGCGGCCCCACCAGCTGCGGTCCCGATTCCGGGCGGTGTACCCCGACGTCTACGTGCGACGCGATCAGCAACTGACGCTGCGCCACCGTGCGGTCGCGGCGTGGCGGTGCTCGCGCCGCCGCGGTGTGCTTGCGGGGCTGACCGCCGCCGCATGGCACGGCTCGAAATGGGTAGACGAACGCCTGCCCATCGAATTGGTGTGGTCCACCGCGCGACCGCCACGCGGCCTGCGCACCTACGACGTGCGGCTCGGGCCCGAGGAGTATGACCTCGTCGGCGGAATCCCGGTGACCACACCGCAACGCACCGCATACGACGTTGGACGGCGAAAGCCGATGGGCGCCGCGATCGCATACCTGGACGCTCTGCTGGGGGCAACCAACGTCAAGCTTGCTGAAGTCGCCGAAGCGGCCGACCGGCATCGCGGGGCGCGGGGCTTGAGGCAACTGGAAACCGCGCTGGAACTCGTCGATACCGGTTCGCAGTCGCCGAAAGAGAGCTGGCTGCGGCTGTTGATCATCGGCGCCGGGTTACCCCGGCCGACCACGCAAGTCCCGGTGGCAACACCGGATGGCACCCGGATGTACTACCTCGATATGGGTTGGCCGGATGTGATGGTCGCCGTCGAAGACGACGGCGAGCATCACGGCCTCGACCGCTGGCAATACACCAGGGACATCAGGCGTAGCGAGCAGTGGGAGCGGCTCGGCTGGCTGATCGTCCGAGTGGTGGCAACGGATAGACCTGCCGACATCATTCGCCGGATCCGTGCTGCATTGGAGTTTCGCGGGTCGAGACTGCGATAGTCGCATCGAGCCTGCGCACAGATCGCCCTTCGCCCACCGGATCGCGCGCTGAGCGTAGTTTCGGCGTCACCCCAGCGGACGCCGAGCCCGGCCCAGCGCCAACTCCGCCACCGGCAACGGCGCCCACGCCGGCAGTGTCCACTCCCGTCGTGCGGCGTCCACGTCGAATCCCGCGGCGACAATCGCGCGCTCGGTATGGCGATGGGTGTGGCAGTTGCCGGCCAGCCGCGGCCAGAATGTCGCGTCGACGAACTGCTGAAACCGGCCGCGGACACCGGCACTGGCTACGTGCTCGAGATACCGCAACTGCCCACCCGGCCGTAGCAATGAGCGCAGATGTCGCAGCACCCCAACCGGGTCGTTCACCGAACAGAGCACCAGCGAGCAGACCACCGCGTCGAAGGACCCACCGGCGCTGAAGTGCTCCGCCGTATCGCCGATCACCAGCACGGGAATTGGCGCATCCACGGCCGCGGCGCGGGCTTTGGCCGTCAAGTGCGGCTCTGGCTCCACGGCCACGACCTGCGTCACGGTCTGCGGGTAGTAGGCGAAGTTCGTCCCGACACCGGCACCGACTTCCAGTACCCGGCCCGACAGGCCGGCCAGATTCTCCCGGCGCAGGTCTCGTACCGCCTCGGCTTCGTGGGCTGCGATGATGGGCCAGATGCGGGCGAACAACGGGTGCTGCACTGTGGCGCCTGTCATACCGGGGCCGTTTCCGACGTGCGATGTTGCCGGACCCAATCGATCAGCTGCCTCGGCGTCGCGTGCGGGCCGACCAGGCCGGCGACCATATGTCCGCACAGCACCGCGCTGAGTACCCGGTCGGCGAACGCTTCGACATCACCGAACGGTAGATGCGGTTTGGTGATCAACAGGGCGGCCACCCCGTGCGCGGCGGTCCACAGCTCCAGGGCAATCATGGTCGGATCGTCGGTCCGATAGACGCCCTCGTCCATCAGGGCCTGCACGGAGGCCCGCATGTGCTTGAACGCCGAGCTGTCCAGGGCGATATCGACGTCGCTGCCCAATCGCCACTCCCCCATGGTCGCAAGGCGGTACAACTGCGGGGTCTGCAACGCGAACCGCACGTAGGCGAGGCCCTGCACCCGAAGCACGTCCACGGTGGACGGTTGCCCGATGGCAACCCGATCCATTTCCGCATCCAGCCGGGCCAGGTAGCGTGCGCATACCGCGTCCAACAGCGCGTCTTTGTCCTCGAAGTGCAGGTAGATCGACGGCGGTGTGACGCCCACCCGCTGGGCCACCGACCGGATCGAGACCGCCCGCGCCTGGCCCGTCTCCAGCAGCAACTCGGTGGCCGCGTCCAGGATTTCGCGGCTTAGCCGGTCACCCGATCCGCGCGGGGCACGTGAGCGCCGCAGACCCGTCGACACGTCAACCCTTACCCGTCAACGCTGCGGGAATCGCCGGCCGGTCGCAGCGGCCCGTCGTCCCGGCCCCATGCTCGACCGCGGTGCCCTCGCTGATGCCAAACCGCTCGTGCAGCCACACCAACGGTTTGGGCGCCCACCAGTTCCAGCTGCCCATCACGTGCATGAAGGCCGGCACCAAGACCATACGCACCAGGGTGGCATCGGCCGCCACGGCAAGGGTCAGGCCCAGACCGAACATCCGCATGAAGGACACATGCGCGGCGATCAGCGCGGCGAACGACATCGACATCACCAACGCCGCCGCGGTGATCACCCGCCCGGTACGCGCCACCCCGAGCGCCACACTCTCGTCGTTGGCGGCATGCGCCTCGGTCGGGTTCGGGATTGCCGGACGGGCAGCCCCGGAAGCCAGCCAGTACTCGCGGATCCGGGCGACCAGGAACACCTCATAATCCATGGACAGCCCGAAGGCGATGCAGAACAACAGCACCGGCATGTTAGCCACCAGCGTCCCGCTCGGGGTTGTCCCCAGAGCCCCCAGATGGCCGTCCTGGAAGATCCAGACCAGCGCGCCGAACGCTGCACTCAGCGACAGCAGGTTACAGACCAGCGCCTTGACTGGCAACACGACGCTGCCGGTGAGTAGGAACAGCAGTACCAGCGTGATAACGGCCATCAGGCCGAGCACCAACGGGAGCCGATCGGTCACCGCATCGACGCTGTCCCGGTTGACCTGCGCTACGCCGGCCATCTCGACGGATCGTCCGGCCGGGCCGGCCACCTGGTGCAAGCGAGTGAGCTGGGTATCGGAGGCTTGGGAAAACAGCGGCGCGGCGCTGTGCACAGTCAGGAACGCGCTGCCGTCGGCAAACCCGGCGGCTCCGGCCGGCGGCCCCACCCTGTTCCCGCCGACGAACGTTCCGCCTGGGGCGGTCACCGACGACACGTCGGGTACCCGCGACAGGTCGGCGGCATAGCCGTCCAGATCGGCCGGATTCAGACCGCGGGCATCGGGGACGACGACCGGAACAGCCATCGCCAGGTCATGGGCGAAGTTCTTGCGCAGCTGATCACCCACCTGATGGGCAGAAGCCGTACGCGGGAGCACCCGGTCGTCCGGGAAGCCCCACTTCACCGACAAGAACGGAAGTCCCAGCAGCACCAGCAGCGCGACCACCGCCAGACCGATCGGCAACCACCGGCGCATGACGAACTTGGTGGACCGATACCAGAACAGTTGCTCCACCGGCTTGTGCACCGGCTCGGGCCGACCCAGTATGCGGCGTATCAGGCGGCGAACGTCCAATGCGTCGAGGCGGGGACCCAGCAGCACAATCGCGGCCGGAGTGATCACGATCGACGCGGTCGCCACGAAGGCGACAGTGGCCACACCGGCGTAGGCGAACGACTTCAGGAAGTACATCGGGAACGCCACTGTGGCCGCCATCGACAACGCCACCGTGGTCGCCGAGAACAGGACCGTGCGACCGGAAGTGGCCATCGTCCGGATCAGCGCCTCGTCCGGGTCACTGCCCTCGGCCAGCTCGTCGCGATAGCGGCTGATGATCAACAGTGTGTAGTCGATCGCCAGCGCCAAACCCAACGCGGTGCTCAGATTGAGCGCGAAGATCGAGACCTCGGTGGTGAACGTCACCAGTCTCAGCACCGACATCGAGCCGACCACGGCCAGAGCGCCCAGCGCCATCGGCAGCGCCGCTGCCAACAGGCCACCGAAGACCCACACCAGCACCACGAAGCTGAGCGGAATCGCGATCGCCTCCATTACCAGCAGGTCCGCTTGATTCTGCTTGTTGATCTGGGCGTACTCCATGGCCGACCCGCCCGCGCGGACGGTGACACCGTCACGGTCGTGGACAATTTCGTCGGCCAGCGTCTGGGCGTTCTTCTGCGCGTTGTTCTCGCCACCCTTGATGTTGACCACGATCAACCCCGATTTGCCGTCGGTGCTGACCAGGTCGCCGGCGGCCTGCGGCGGCCCCGTCCACGGTGAGGTCACGTTGTAGACCAACGGCGACCGCTGCAGCTGGCCGACGACGTCGGTACCGACCCTGCGGGCGGCCTCGCTGCCGACCCCGGCCGGAGCGGTCACCAAGATCAGCATCTGCTGCCCGCTTTGGCCGAACTTGTTGGTCAGCACGGTGATGGCGTGTGCCGATTCAGAGTCGGGGTCTTGGAACCCCCCCGGCGACAGGCTGTTGGCGACCGGTATGCCGAAGACCGCTGCGGCCAAGAACACCAGCAACGCAACCCCGATGATCCGGCGCGGCGCCGCTATGGCGAGTCG
This sequence comes from Mycobacterium pseudokansasii, assembly GCF_900566075.1. Lineage (NCBI taxonomy): Bacteria > Bacillati > Actinomycetota > Actinomycetes > Mycobacteriales > Mycobacteriaceae > Mycobacterium > Mycobacterium pseudokansasii. The sequence continues at coordinate 4,750,373 of NZ_UPHU01000001.1, forward strand.
TGCGATCCCCTGCAACATGATGCGTCCCCTCCAGGCACCGGCCGTCCCCGAGCGGCCCACCGTATCCGCGGTAACTTATCAGCGATAACTTACAGGCGTCAAACAACGCCTGCCCTACTCACGAACCGGGATACCGGTGCGGTTCACCGAGAGGCGAAAGCGCCGCCTGAACGGCATTCATTCCCCGCGCCGGGACACCCTACCCACGGGTAGGAATTGCCACCATTTTCCGAATCGTGACTCAGCGATTCCTTAAGGGTGACTCCTACGCTCAGTGACATGTGGATCGACGACTCGAGTGCCGACGTCATCAAAGCCGACTTCGAGGCTCTCTACCACGGCGACATGCTGGTGGAAGGCGAGACCTCGGAGCAGCTCGAAGACTGGCACCCGCTGCCTACGGCAAGCTGAGGCACACCATGGGAATGCTTGCACGGCTACTCATTGCCGAACCTGCCATCAGCAGATGGTTTCGTCGATAACTGAATGCTTTGCCCCTACGTGAGCCCCCCGCAATTGCGGGGGGTTTTCCGTTTCCAAGCGCAAGTTAGCGCGGCGCCATCCGGATGGCGCCGTCCAGACGGATGACTTCGCCGTTGAGCATCGGGTTTTCGATGATGTGCACGGCCAGCGCCCCGTACTCATCGGGGTTGCCCAGACGCGACGGATGCGGCACCTGCTTGCCCAGCGACTCCCGCGCCGGTTCCGGTAGGCCGGCCAGCAGTGGGGTATCGAAGAGTCCGGGCGCGATCGTCATCACCCGGATCAGATGGCTGGCCAGGTCGCGGGCGATCGGCAGGGTCATGCCGACCACGCCGCCCTTGGACGCCGAGTAGGCCGCCTGTCCGATCTGGCCGTCGAACGCCGCCACCGACGCGGTGTTGACGATGACGCCGCGCTCTTCCCCGATCGGTTCCGTCTTGGCCATCCGCTCCGCGCCCAACCGCAGCACGTTGAAGGTGCCGACCAGGTTGATGTCCACGATCTTGCGGAACGCGGCCAGTGGGAAAACACCGTCGCGGCCCAGCACGCGAACCGCGTTGCCGGTGCCGGCGCAGTTGACGACGATGCGCAGCGGACCCAGCGATTCCGCCAGATCGAGCGCAGCGCTCACGGCGGCCTCGTCGGTGACGTCGGCCTGCGCGAAACGCGCGCGATCGCCGAGCTCCGCCACCACATCATCGCCTTTGAGGTCCAGCACCACCACCTGCGCCCCCGCATCCAGCAGTCGTTTGGTGGTGGCCAGTCCCAGTCCCGATGCGCCCCCGGTAACGACGGCTACGGCGTCCCTGATTTCCATGCGAGTCCCTTCTTGTTCAGCATCGTCGAGCACCCAACCTACCGGTTGGTCGGGACTATGCCCAGTCGTCGAGAATCGCTTCGACGCCGGTCACCGGCGCCACGGGCGGCCGCGGTTGATCCGACACGGTGCGCGAGAACCGCGGCGCCGGTCGGGGCTGCGGGCCGCCGTTCACGTTGTAGAAGGTGTTCCGCTCGGCGATATGCGGCTCGATCTGCACCTCACCGAACGCCAGCACCGGCGTCACGCAGGCATCGGAGTCGGCAAACACCTTGGCCCAATGGTCACGGTCGTGCCGGGCGAACGCGTCGGTCAACACCGCCCGCAGTTCAGGCCATCGGGTCACGTCGTTCTGCGGGGGTAGGTCGGCCGCGTCCAGACCCAGCCCCGCCAGCATGGCGGCATAGAACTGCGGCTCGATGGCGCCCACGGCGACATAGCGGCCGTCGGCGCACTCGTAGGTGTCGTAGTAGGGCGCGCCGCCGTCGAGCATGTTGGTGCCCCGTACGTCGGTCCACATGCCGGTGGCCCGCATCGCCCACATCATCTGCACCAGCACGCTGGAGCCGTCGACCATCGCCGCGTCGATGACCTGCCCCTTGCCGGAGCTCTGGCGCTCCCAGAGCGCGGCCAGGATGCCGACGAGCAGGAACATCGAGCCGCCGCCGAAGTCGCCGACAAGGTTCAGCGGCGGCACCGGCCGTTCGTCGACCCGGCCGATGGCGTGCAGGATGCCGTTCAGGGAGATGTAGTTGATGTCGTGACCGGCCCGTTGGCTGCGCGGCCCGGTCTGACCCCAGCCGGTCATCCGGGCGTAGACGAGTCGGTCGTTGACTTCGGCGCAGTCTTCGGGCCCCAGGCCCAACCGCTCGGTGACGCCGGGGCGGTAGCCCTCGATCAGCACGTCGGCCTTGGCGACGAGTTTGAGGACGAGTTCGCGTCCCCGGTCGGACTTGAGGTCGGCGGTGACGATGCGCCGGCTGCGCAGCATGGCGTCGTTGGCTGCGCCGCCGCCGGCAGCAGCTGACGGGCGGTCGATGCGCACCACGTCGGCACCGAGATCCCCCAGGATCATCGCGGCATGCGGACCCGGCCCGATCCCCGCCAGCTCTACAACACGTAACCCGTTCAGCGGTCCTGCCATGGATCTACCGACCTCTCGTCTGCGGTGACGTCGTTCGCATCTTTGCAGCCGGCCGCGACAGCCGTGCAGTTGCGGTCACCTAAGGTGAGGCCCATGCCGCCGCAGGACGGGATCGACACGCTGGCACCGGTCGCCGGACTTGACGTCAAGCTGACCGACGGTGTGCTGTCGGTGACCATCGACCGCCCGGCGACGCTGAATTCCCTGACGGCGGCGATGCTGGCGGGCATCGCCGATGCGATGGAGCGCGCGGCCACCGATGCGCGGGTACGGGTGGTGCGCTTGGGCGGCAGCGGCCGCGGCTTCAGTTCGGGGGCCGGGATGAGCGCCGAGGATGTGGTCCGCGGCAAGTCCCGCACCGAAACCATCGCGGAGATCAACCGGGCGATCCGGGCCATCACGGCGCTGCCGCATCCGGTTGTCGCCGTGGTACAGGGCCCGGCCGCCGGGGTGGGGGTTTCGCTTGCCCTGGCGTGTGACCTCGTATTGGCATCCGACGAAGCATTTTTCATGCTGGCGTTCACCAAAATCGGGTTGATGCCCGACGGCGGGGCATCGGCGTTGGTGGCCGCTGCAGTCGGCCGCATCCGGGCGATGCGGATGGCGCTGTTGCCGGAGCGATTGCCGGCCGCCGAGGCGCTGTCGTGGGGCCTGGTCAGCGCGGTCTATCGGGCTGAGCACTTCGAAAGGGAAGTGGGACAGGTCATTTCGAGGTTGCTGGCGGGCCCGGCCGTCGCGTTCGCCAAGACCAAGGATGCGATCAACGCTGCCACTCTTATCGAGTTGGACCATGCTCTCGAACGGGAGTTCGCGGGCCAGTCGACGCTGTTGCGATCACCCGACTTCGCCGAGGGCGCAAGGGCATTCCAGCAGCGCCGCACGCCGACCTTCACGGACTCCTGATTGCCCCGACGGTTGGGCCGGGCGGGCGGCGTCTCGAGTCCGTCCCGAATGCGCAATCCTTACCGGCGTCGGGTCCGAATAAGGGTGGACAACGAAAACAACCTACGGAGAACCCATTGTCGGCTGGACAGATCAACTGCCTGGTCACCGGAGCGACCGGCTATATCGGAGCCCGACTGGTGCCGCGTCTGCTGGACGAGGGCCATCGGGTTCGCGCGTTGGCCCGCGACCCGAACAAGCTGGCGGACGTGCCGTGGCGGGACCGGGCCGAGGTGGCCCGGGGCGACCTCGGTGACGTCGCTTCGCTCATCGCAGCTTTCGGCGGCGCCCACGTGGTGTATTACCTGGTCCATTCGATGGGCACCGCCAAGAACTTCGCCGTCGAGGAGACCCGGGCAGTACGCAACGTCGTGGAAGCGGCGCGACGCGCCGGAGTACGGCGCATGGTGTATCTCGGCGGTCTACACCCCGAAGGCCGCAACCTCTCGCCCCACCTCGAGTCGCGCAAAGCGGTGGGCGAGGCTCTGATCGCATCCGGTATCGAGACCGTCGTTCTGCAAGCCGGCGTGGTGGTCGGATCGGGATCGGCGTCGTTCGAAATGATCAGGCACCTCACCGACCGGCTGCCGGTGATGACCACGCCGAAATGGGTGCACAACCGCATCCAGCCGATCGCCGTTCATGATGCGCTGCACTACCTGGCCGCCGCGGCAACGGCGGCGGTGCCGTCATCTCGGACATGGGACATCGGCGGCCCAGATGTCTTGGAGTACGGCGACATGATGCGGATATACGCCGAGGTAGCCGGACTGCACCGGCGCTACCTGTTGGTGCTGCCTTTTCTCACACCGCGCATCGCCAGCCTGTGGGTCGGCACCGTGACGCCGATCCCGTCCGGCCTGGCGCGGCCATTGATCGAGTCGCTGGAATGCGATGCGGTGATGCGCAACTCGGATATCGACACCATCATCGCGCCGCCGCCGGGCGGTCTGACCGGTTACCGCCAAGCAGCTGAGTTGGCGCTCACGCGCGCGGCCCGCGGACTGCCGGACGCGACCTGGGACTCGCTGCACCCCGAGCCCGCTGACCTGCTGCCCAGCGACCCGAAGTGGGCCGGGGAAATCGTCTACACCGACGTCCGCACCGCGGTGACCACCGCCGAACCCGAGGACATCTGGGCATCCGCTCAAAACGCCGCCAACAGTGGCCGGTGGTACTCATTCGCCTTGGCGCCGCAGCGCCGGCGTTCGCCGCAGCGGTGGACGGTGGCAGAACGCAACTCGACCACACTGCGGCTGGCCACAGCCACCCGGTTGCCCGGGCCGGCGTGGCTGGAGATCACGGTCACGCCCCGGCGAACCGACGGCAGCAGATACACGCAGCGCGCGATTGTCTTTCCCCGCGGCATCCCGGGGCGGCTGTACTGGTCGATGCTGCGGCCGCTCTACACCACCGCGCTGCGCGCGCTGGCACATGACATCCTTGCGTCGGCCGGGTAGGTGATCTAGACGCCGAACAACGGCGGCAACGCGAGCACCATGATCAGGCCCCATACGACATGGGTCAGTATGGGTGCCAGCACACCGCCGGTGAAACGCCGCTCCCACGCACACACCGTTCCCAGGATGACCGCGGCGAATCCGAGCATCGGGTTGCCGGTGGCCATTATCGCCGCGACGTAGACAACCGTGGACAGCAGTGCCGGATAGAACCGGCCCAGGGCGGTGTAGAGCGCGCCGCGGAAGAACATCTCCTCGGCGACGCCGTTGATCAGGGTGATCAGCACCACCAGCACAGATCCGTGCTCGGCAAATCGCAGGACACGGACAGTCAGGTCGGACACGGCCGGGATTTCCCTGGTGACCAAACCGCCGAGGACAAACACGCCGCCAAGAACCAGCCCCACGGTGGTCCCGGTGATCACCGGCCGCTGGTTGCGCCCCCGCCAGCAGATGCCGCCGAGATGCAACGGTCCCGAGGCCAGCGCCCCGACGGCCCATACCACGGCCAGAGCAAGGGTCAGCCAGTGAAACGTCGACTCCCCGGGCCGGCGACTCATCGACAGCCCCAGCACCGCCGCACCGATCAGCAGCACCACGCAGACGACGATGCGCCGGCGCAGCACCACCTTGGGTGACTCGTGATGTGGCACTGCGACATTGGTCATCGCGCGGCGAAGGTCGTCGATCGCCCGGGGGCGGGGTGCGGTGGACTGGCTCATGCGGGCAGAACTTTCGGAGTCAGGGTGATGAGGATGTCCAGACTAGTTCGCAGCGCGCCGGCAAGCGGGCCGGGGACGACATTCAGCAGCCGTAGCGTGGGTCGTGCGACGGGTGGCGTCACCGCGCACGCGAGCCGCCGGATACGCAACGCATCACCACCAGCCCAGGAGGGGTCGGAATCCGCGAGGCAATGGGGATCGGCCAGCGCATTGACCGGAGCCGGCGGCGCATGCGGGGCGGCGGCCAGGGCCAGCGCGATGGCATCCTCGATGCCGAGCAAACCCCCCGGCGGATCGGGCACCCGGTCTCGCAGGCCGCTGGCAGAGGCCCGCATCGGGTGATCCAGTGATTCGACCAGGTCTGCGGCCAGGCCCGGCGGAATGGGCAGCGCGGCCGCCGTGATGCGCGACGCTATCGCGGTATCGAGCCTGTTGCCTACCGGAACCGCCGCGTGCCATCTGCGGGAAATGCGGGCGTACACCTCCAGTAGCTGCCGGTAGGACGTGGTGTCAGGGCCGCAAATGTCGTAGGCGCCCGCCGGTACCCGGTCGGTGTCGGCCGCCGCGACCAGGTAATGCAACACGTCGCGAACGGAGATCGGGTCGATCGGATTGTCCATCCAGTTCGGCATCGGCATGACCGGGAAGCGGTCTCCGACATAGCGCAACATCTCGAACGACGTCGAACCCGCGCCGATGATGACGGCGGCGCCCAGCCATACCAGCTCCGGGCCGTCCTCGACGGTCAAGGCCGCGGCCACTTCGGCCCTGCTGGTCAGGTGCTGAGACAGCACCTGGTTTTGCGGGGCGTCGGGCACGAAGCCGCCCAGGTAGACGATGCGCCGCACCCCGGCAGCACGGGCGGCGACGGCCACGTTGGCGGCCGCGGCGTTGTCGCTGTCGCGGAATCCCGGCTGACCGATCCCGTGGACTAGGTAGTAGACCACGTCGACGCGACCCGCGGCGGTCATCGCCGCGTGCGCCGACACGGGGTCAAAGGCGTCGAGCAGCACCGGTGTCACGGCGTCGAACCAGCCCACCCGCCGCAGCCGGGCCAGGCTCCGCCCGGCGGCCAGGACTTTGTGGCCGTCGGCGAGTAGCGCTGTCACGAGACGCGATCCGACGTAGCCGGTGGCGCCGGTGACCAGAATCCGCATGACATCCAAGCTAGCCGCGCAACGGCGTCGGCACCGGAATGGCCGTCAGCATGGTCGAACCGATCACCCTCGAGCGTGGTGCGCCCGCAGTGATCAACGATCGCGATGTGCGCGGATCGGTTCCCAGAACACGACCGGCGCGTCGCCGTCACAGCGCTGGATATCGCGGGCTGACGGGCCGACAGCGGTTTCGACATGGCATCGCGTGTCGTGGAAGATCCCAGTTGCGGCCAGCGCAGCGCCTGACTTGCACGACTACATCGCGCCTAAGCCGCGACGGCCGCGGAAGCTGCCGCGTTTCGCGTCGATCACCTCGATGGTGAAGCCGTGGCGGGTCAGCCGTTGCTGGAATAGCTCTGCGCTCACCTGACTGCGCAGCCTCGTACCGGTCTCGCGGGAAAACACCCTGGCCTGCGGAAGGATGATGGCCGGTGTCGCGTCGCCGGCAGGGGTGAACCGGATCGTCGTTCCGTCGGCGGTGACGGCCGCATAGTCGTATTCGAGCAGCTGGCCCCACCCGCGCGGGCCGCGGACTGAAATCGAGGCATCGGGTTCCACCCGAAACTCGCTTCCCCGTTTGACGAGCGGAACGAGATTCCACCAGAGGAGCAGAAGACCCGGCACGACCAGGACAAACAGGGCGTAGGCATGGGTATGTTCCAGGTGGGCGTCATAGGACCAGCCGCTGAGCGCTTCGGATGTCCAGCCCGCAACGAAGGTCCCCATGTCGGCCAGCACGTTGTGGACGGTCGCGCGACCGGTGGACAGGTCGTAGCCGATTGCGCCGATGGCGCCAATGCCGCCAACCGTGAGGGCCACAGCGATCAACACCAGCGCCCAGTTCGTCCGGGAAACAAAAGTCCCGTGCACGTCGGCCGCCACGTCCATCGCGACCAGGGGCCCGCCCAGCGGCTTGGCCAGGCACCAGACGCTGATGCCGATCGCCGTAGCTAACGCCACCAACTCCAGCGGACCGAAGAATTCGCGGTCGGAGTGGGCGATCGCCAGGCCCAGGAAGGTTAGCCAGGCCACCCATCGCAGCGCACGTTGCCAACCGGCGACGCGCCTCGCCGGGGTCGATCCATCCTCCCCCGTGTCGGGCATGTCGTCGTCGATCTCGTCCGGTTGGTACCCGTCACATGGCTCCTGGTCGGCCATCCGGGGATCGTAGCGTCAGCGCGGATTGGCGGCAGGCTATCGCTGCCCGGCGGCTGGTCCTGCTGCACCGGGAAGGCAACTGGCGGCGCGGCAGGGGCAGTAATGCGGGGCGGCGGCGCTCCTGGTGGCGCCGGCGCACCGGATGGGCTAGCCGGTCTTGACCCCTTGGGCATCGCTGCAGGTCGGCCCTCTTATTTTGCGAACTCTGAACCGATCCGGCGGTGGCGCCGTGACTCCCCACATGAATACATTCACAGGGGGTAGGCCGGCGTGCCTCGGTGCGCAGGCGCCGGCGGCCGATCGGACATCGACGACAATGAGCCCGTCGGTAGCAGGCGTGGCGGTGACATTCCCACAACACCGCTACAGCCAGGACGAAACCATCGGTGCGCTGACGACGTTTGCCGGCCCGGAGTTTCGCCGGTTCGCCAACAGCAGCGGGGTCACCGCACGCCATACCGCGCTGCCGTTGTCTCGCTACGGCCATCTGAGCGGCTTCACCGAAGCAAACGACGCCTGGGTCGACGTCGCCCTCGACCTGGGTGAGCAGGCATTGCTGGCGGCGCTCGATGACGCAAGGGTCAAGCCCGCGGATGTCGATGTCATCTTTTCGACGACGGTGACCGGGCTGGCCGTGCCGACCCTGGAAGCGCGGTTGGCCGCCCGGGTCGGGCTGCGCCAGGACGTCAAACGCATTCCGCTGTTCGGGTTGGGCTGCGTGGCCGGCGCCGCCGGGGTAGCGCGGGTGCATGATTATCTGCGGGGCTTCCCCAACCAGGTCGCCGCGCTGCTGGCGGTGGAACTATGCTCGCTGACCGTTCAGCGTGACGACCACTCGGTGGCCAATCTCGTCGCGTCCAGCCTGTTCGGTGACGGCGCCGCCGCAGTCGTCGCCACCGGAGCCGAGCTGGCTTCCGGATTGCGGGCCGGGCCCAGGCTACTGGCCAGCCGCAGCCGCACCTATCCCGACACCGAGGACGTACTGGGCTGGGAGATCGGCAGTGACGGGTTCCGGATCGTGTTGTCGGTCGAGGTGGCGACCGTCGTGGAGAAATTCGTGGCGGACGATATCCGCAATTTCCTGGGTGACCATGGGCTGACCACCGCCGACGTGTCGACGTGGGTGCTGCACGCGGCCGGACCCAGGGTCATCGACGCCGTCGAGAATGCGCTCGAACTACCCGGTCACGCCCTGGATCGCACCCGAGACTCATTGCGCGACAATGGCAACCTGTCGTCGGTGTCGGTGCTGGACGTGCTTAGGGCCACCATGGCCGATCCGCCGCCGTCGGGATCGTTTGGGATCATGATCGCCATGGGCCCGGGTTTCTCTTCCGAATTCGTACTGCTGGGCTGGTAGGCGATGTACTACCTGCTGATCCTGGCCGTCGGCGTGGAACGGCTGGCGGAGCTGATCGTCGCCAGGCGCAATGCGCGCTGGTCTTTCGCCCAGGGCGGCAAGGAGTTCGGTCGTCCGCACTACGTGGCGATGGTCATTCTGCACACCGCGCTGCTGCTCGGCTGCGTGATCGAACCCTGGGCACTGCACCGGCCGTTCATTCCCTGGCTGGGCTGGCCGATGGTGGGCGTGCTGCTGCTGAGCCAGGGGCTGCGCTGGTGGTGCGTCAAGTCGCTGGGACGGCGCTGGAACACCCGGGTCATCGTGTTGCCGCACGAGCCGTTGGTGCGACGCGGGCCCTACCGGCTGATGCACCACCCCAACTATGTTGCAGTGGTGGCCGAAGGGTTCGCGCTGCCGATGGTGCACACCGCATGGGTGACCGCGCTCGGCTTCACGGTGGCCAACGCCATGTTGTTGACGGTGCGCCTGCGGGTGGAGAACTCCGTGTTGGGTTATTCATGACTTACGACACCGACCTGCTGATCGTCGGCGGCGGCCCGGGAGGTCTCGCCACGGCATTACACGCACGCAGGCATGGACTTTCGGTCATCGTCGCCGATCCCCGGGAGAGCCCGATCGACAAGGCCTGCGGCGAGGGACTGATGCCCGGCGGTCTGGCCGAGCTCGCAGCACTCGACGTCGACCCGGCCGGCATGCCGTTTTACGGCATCGCCTACGTCAGCGAACACCGCCGTGCCGAGGCGCGGTTCCGCAGCGGCCCGGGCCGGGGCGTGCGGCGCACCACCCTGCACGCGGCGCTGGCGGCCCGGGCCAAAGAGCAAGACACCGAATGGATTCGGACGCGAGTGACCAGCGTCGCGCAGGACGCCGATGGCGTGACGGCCGCCGGCGTGCGCGCGAGGTGGTTGGTGGCGGCCGATGGGCTGCATTCGACCGTCCGGCGCGCCGTCGGCATCACGGCGACGGCGGGAACCCCGCGGCGCTACGGGGTGCGCTGGCATTACCGGGTACCGGTGTGGTCGGAGTTCGTCGAGGTGCACTGGTCGCGGTGGGGTGAGGCGTACGTGACGCCGGTGGAACCGGACCTGGTGGGCGTGGCGATCCTGTCCCGGCAGCGGCCCGAGCTGTCCTGGTTTCCCTGGCTTTCCCATCATTTGCGCGACGCCGAACCCGGGCGCGCGCGCGGCTGCGGTCCACTGCGGCAAGTGGTGTCCCGCCGCGTTGCCGGGCGGGTGCTGTTGGTGGGCGACGCGGCCGGCTACGAAGACGCCCTGACCGGTGAGGGCATCAGCCTTGCCGTCAAGCAGGCGGCCGCGGCCGTGCGGGCCATCGTCGACGACGCGCCGGCGTCATATGAGGCCGCCTGGCATCGCGTTACCCGCAATTACCGGTGGCTGACCCGGGGCTTGGTGCTGGCCAGTACGCCGCACGCGGCGCGGCGGGCCATCGTGCCGGCGGGTGCGCTGTTGCCTTCGGTTTTCGAGCGGGCGGTCAACACGCTGGCGCGTTAACGCGCCTTCCAGACCGGCTCGCGCTTCTCGGCGAACGCCACGGGCCCTTCCCGGGCGTCCTCGGACCGGATCAGCGTCCTCATCTCGCGCATGGTGCGCTCCCAGCCCACTTCCTCGTCGGCAATGACGCCGTCGTCCACCCCGTAGGCGATGCGCTTGCTGGCCTGCACCGACAACGGCGCGTTGCCGGTCACCCGGGCGGCCAGCTCCAGCGCAGCGTCCAGCACCGAGCCCTCCGTGACGACCCGGTTGATCAGACCCCAGTCATGAGCGTCGGATGCCGTGATCGGCTCGCCGGTCAGCAGCAGTTCCATCGCCACCTTGCGCGGCAGCTGGTTCACGATTCGAAAAACACCGCCGGCCGCGGCGATCAGCCCGCGCTTGACCTCCGGCAAGCCGAACGTGGCCCGCTCGTGGGCCACCACCAGGTCGCTGGCCAGCGCCAACTCGGTGCCGCCGCCCAGTGCGGTGCCGTTGACCGCGGCGATGGTGGGCTTGTCGATGAAGTGGTGCACGTAACCGGCGAAGCCCCACTCGCCGTGGTCGGGGTGGTAGATGTTTTCCCGGCGGGCGATCGCCTTGAGGTCGGCGCCGGCGCAAAACGACTTGTCGCCGGCGCCGGTGATCACCACGGCCCGTACCTCGGGATCATGCTGGGCTTTGTCGAGCGCATTGCCCACCCCGACGCTCACGGCGCCGTTGATGGCATTGCGGGCTTCGGGCCGGTTGATCGTGATGACCATGACGTTGCCGCGGCGCTCGACCAGTACGGCCGGCGTAGCGCCGTCGGCTTCGGTCACAACAGCTCCAGGATGGTGGCGTTGGCCTGACCGCCGCCCTCGCACATCGTCTGCAGTCCGTAGCGAATTCCCTTGTCCCGCATGTGATATAGCAGGGTAGTCATCAGCCGTGCACCCGAGCCGCCCAGCGGGTGGCCGAGCGCGATCGCGCCGCCGTTGGGGTTGAGCTTCTTCTCATCGGCGCCGATGTCGCGCAGCCAGGCCAGGGGTACCGGGGCGAACGCCTCGTTGACCTCGTATGCCCCGATGTCGCCGATGGACAGCCCGGAGCGTTTCAGCACCTTCTGGGTGGCCGGAATGGGCGCGGTCAGCATGATCACCGGGTCTGCCCCGGCCAACGCCACCGAGTGCACCTTGGCGATCGGCTTGCGCCCCAGCGACTTTGCCTTCTCCGCGGACATGAACAGCAGCGCGGCCGAGCCGTCGGAGATCTGCGAGGAGTTGCCCGCGTGGATCACGCCGTCTTCCTTGAACGCCGGCTTCAGTGACGCCATCTTCTCCATCGGGGTACCGCGGCGGATGCCTTCGTCCTTGAGGACGGCACTGCCGTCCTGGTCCTTGATGCCGACGATCTGGTCGTCGAAGGCACCGGAATCCTGTGCGGCCGCGGCCTTTTCGTGCGAACCCAGAGAGAACTCGTCGAGCGCGAGGCGGTCCAGGCCCCACCGTTGCGCGATCATCTCGGCGCCGATGCCCTGGTTGGGGATCACGCCGTCGTAGCGGTCCAGGAAGGTCCTGGGATAGGGCCGTCCACCGTTGGCCAGGGACGAGCCCATCGGGGTTCGCGACATCGACTCCACCCCGCCGGCGACGACGACGTCGTAGTGACCGGCCACCACGCCGGCCGCCGCGAAGTGCACCGACTGCTGACTCGACCCGCACTGGCGGTCCACGGTCACCCCGGGAACCGTCTCGGGCCAGCCGGCCGCCAGCAGTGCGGTACGCGCGATGTCGAGGGCCTGCTCGCCGGCCTGCATGACGCAGCCCCAGATGACGTCATCGACCAGCTCGGGGTCGATGCCGGCCTTGTGGACCAGCCCATTGAGCACCTGGGCGGACAGGTCGGCCGGGTGCACCCCGGACAGCCCGCCGTTGCGCTTGCCGATGGGGGAACGTAGCGCCTCGACGATGACGGCTTCAGCCATGGGTATGTCTCCTTTGACAGAGTGATTCTGAGTACATTGTTAACCAATGTAATCGGCAGGTGGGGGCAGGGTGGTAAACGCCCTTAGGCCGGCGCCTCCAGCACCGCCTTGAGCCGGGCCAGATCCTTCGCGTTGTCCCGCTTCATCGCCTTGGCCAATACGGGCGCCGCGATCCCGGAGAACCCGGACGGCTCACCGCGGTTGCGCAGGGCCATCTTGGTCGTACCGTGCGGGCCGTCTTCCCACAGGTAGGTCGTCTCCATGGGAAAAGGCCCTTCCGCGATGCGCATCACGAACCTGCTGCCCGGCTGCAGGGCGACCACCTCGTAGGTGTAACTCAACGAACGCCCGAGAAACCTTGCGGTGAAGGCGAATTGCGAGCCGATCGACAGCGGTTTTGGCGTCTTCCATTGCACCGACGTGATATTGACGTACCAGGCGGTGGCGTTGTCCGGGTCGCACGCATAGGCGGCCAGGTCGCTGCGTGGCCGGGCGATCAGGATCTCGCTTGTCACGTCAACTTTCATGTCACTCCTTGTCGCGCAGACCATTCGGCAATGCGCCGCTGGCGGTATCGGCGTTCCGGCATGGTGATCGCATCGATCAGTGACAGACGCGTCGCCGCGACCGCCTCGGCGAATTTACCTTGACGGGCCAGCAGTTCACCGCGGACGGCATGCCAGCGCTGATCGGGTTCGAGCTCCTCCAGCTCCGCCAAACCCGCTGCGGCGCCGTCGGATTCGGCAACAGCTACCGCCCGGGCCAACGCGGCGGGCGCACTGGGCTGCACCGACAGCAACAGGTCGTAAAGCCGGACGATCTCGGCCCAGTCGGTAGCAGCATACGACGCGGCCCGGGCGTGCTCCGCCGCGATCGCGGCCTGCAATTGATAGGGATCGGCGACCGCGCCGGTGCGGCGTAGCGATTCGTCCAGCAGGGCAAGCGCTTCCGCGATCGCATCGCTGTCCCAGCGCGTGCGGTCCTGTTCGGACAGCGGTACCGGATCGCCGGCGTCGTCGCACCGTGCGGCGCGCCGAGATTCGGTCAGCAGCAACAGCGCCAGCACCGCCATCGGTGCCGGTTCATCGGGCATCAGCTGGTGCACCAACCGGGCCAGGCGCAGCGCCTCACGGGCACCATCGACGTCGGTCAGCCGGTCGCCGCCGGCCGCGGTGTGGGCGATCGTGTAGGACGAGTGCACCACCGCGCACACCGCCGCCAGGCGCGCCGGCAGGTCTTCGTCGGCGGGAACGCGATAGGGAATGCCGGCCCGCGTGATCTTGGCGCGGGTTCTGGTGAGCCGCTTGGCAATAGCGGCCTCACTGGTCAGCAGCACGGCCGCGATCTGTGCCGGCGACAGACCGCACAAGGTGCGCAACGCCAGCGTCACCTGAGCCTCAATCCCCAGCGCCGGGTGGCAGCAGGTGAAGATCAGCCGCAGCCGGTCGTCGGCCACCATGCTGTCGGGCGGCAGGTCGGGGACCGCGAGCTCCATGCTGGCACGCTCCTTCTGGGCCCGGGCGCCCTCGCGGCGCAGCAGGTCGATCGCGACCCGGCGCGCGGTCACCGTCAGCCACGCGCGCGGTTGGTCGGGCACGCCGTTGCGGGGCCAGTCCCGCAGCGCGCGCAGCGCCGCTTCCTGCACCGCGTCCTCGGCGATCTGCAGCGAGCCGACCGCCCGGACGAGGGTCGCCAGGATGCGGGTTCCCTCGATCCGGACGGTTTCGGCGAGTGCCGATTCGGCGGTCAACCGAATTCGATGATGGGACGCACCTCGACGGCGCCGTCCCATGCGGCGGGTATCTCGGCGGCGATCCGCAGCGCTTCGTCCAGGTCGGCGGCCTCGATGAGATAGAAGCCGGTCAGCGCTTCCTTGGTCTCGGCATAGGGGCCGTCGCTGGTGACGACGTCACCGCCGCGGGCACCCTTGACGCGCACCGTCGTCGCGGTGGACGTCGGATACAGCGCTGTGCCACCACGAATCGCAGCGGCGTGCTCCTGGCCGAACTTCATGTATTCGGCCATGTCGGCGGCCTGCTCGGGGGCCGACCAGTCCACGTCCCTGGTGTAGGTCAGTGCGGCATACTGCGGCATGAGATTCCTCCTTGTCCCGATGATCATCCGGGCCCATCCCGGATCTCATCAAGAGGACGATCGGGAGAGGCCCGATCAGGACAACCCGGGTGAAACCGCCTCGAACAGCACCGGAAGCGCGGTCGGCGACCGGAAAACCTGGCCGCGAATATGCGGATCGTCACCCGCGGGATCAAGACGCAGGTTGGGCAGGCGGTCCAACAGCAGGTTGAGCGCCACCCGCATCTCCAGCCGGGCCAGGTGCATGCCCAGGCAGACATGAACCCCGTGACCGAAACCGATGTGCGCCCTGGCCGGGCGGAAGATGTCGAAGCGATCCGGGTCGGGGTAGCGGTCCTCTTGCCGGTTGGCCGCGCCCAGCATCGGCATGACCGAGGAGCCGGCGGGTATGGACACGCCGCCCAGTTCGGTGTCGCGGGTGGCGACGCGGGTGATGGTCAGCAGCGGCGGCTCCCAGCGCACCGCCTCCTCGATCGCCTGCGGCAGCAGTGCACGCTCGGCCCGCACGGCATCGAGTTGGTCTGTGTTGCACAGCAATCCGAACAGCATGTTGCCCAGCGACCGGTAGGTGGTTTCGACGCCGGCGGGCAGCAGCAACCGCAGAAAGGAGAAGATCTCCTCGTCGGACAGCTGCTCGCCGTCGATCTCGGCGTGCGCCAGGCCGCTGATCAGATCCTCGCGCGGTTCGTCGCGCCGGGCCGCGAGGATGGGCGTGAAGTACTGCTGCAACGCCTGCGAGGCGGCCCGGCCGCGCTCCGGGTTGACGGTGAAACTGAGCAGCGAGATCGACCAGCGCTGAAACTGCGGATAGTCCTCGCGCGGCAACCCCAGCAGACCGGCGATGATCTGCGTCGGATACGGGAAGGTGAACTCCTTGACCAGATCGGCGTGGCCGCGGCCGGCGAACCGGTCGATCAGCTCGTTGCCGACCTTGCCGACCAGCTCGTCCTCCCAGCGCGCCAATGCCTTCTGCGAGAAGGCTTTTGCCACCAGGGCGCGATGACGCCCGTGTTCGGGCTCGTCCATGCCGAGCATGACGCGGCGGCCCAGCACGTCGCCGAAGGCGTCGATGATGATCGCCGACGAGAACGTCTCGTTGTCCCGCAGCAGCTGCGCGACGTCTTCATGGCGGTAGACGATGAAGACGGGCTTGGATTCCTCGTGCGGCATGGCCGAGAAGTCGATGCGCTGCACCGGTTCCTCGCGCCGCAGCCGGGCCAGCTCGGTGTAGGGATCGCGGACGTCGCCGGACACCACGTCGTCAAAGGCACCGAAATCCTCGAGATCGTCGAACAGCTGCATGCGCGCCCCCTTCAGCCGGCCGGATAGCCCACCGATTTGATCTGGGTGTACTGGTCGAACCCGGCCACCCCGTTTTGCCGGCCCACCCCGCTGTCCTTGTAGCCGCCGAACGGCGTGTCGGCGCCATACGGCGCGGCGCCCTGCACACCGATGAACCCGGCCCGCAGCCGCCGGGCCACCGCCAGCGAGTGCTCCAGCGAACCCGACATCACGTTGCCGGCCAACCCGTACACGCTGTCGTTGGCGATCCGGATCGCGTCTTCCTCGTCGTCGAATGCGATGACGGCCAGCACCGGGCCGAAGATCTCCTCCTGAGCGATCGTCATGGAATTGTCGACGTCGACGAAAAGCGTTGGCCGGACATAGAATCCCTTGTCGAAACCGGTGGCCGCGTCCGGCCCGCCGACCAGGCAGGTGGCGCCCTCGTCGACACCCTTGCTGATGTAGCCGAGCACCCGCTTGCGTTGCTTGTCGGAGATCACCGGGCCGCACAACGTCGCCGGGTCCTGGGGGTCACCCGGCATGACGTTCTCGTAGATGCTCTGCAGGATCGCCACACCCTCGTCGTAGCGGGACCGCGGCAGCAGCATCCGGGTCGGGTTGGCACAGCCCTGCCCGGCATGCATGCATGGCGCGATGCCGATCGCGCAGGCCAACCCGAACTCGGCGTCCTCGAGAACGATGGTGGCCGATTTGCCGCCGAGTTCGAGGAACAGCCGCTTGAGCGTCGCCGCGCCCTTTTCCATGATCCGCTTGCCGACGACGGTCGAACCGGTGAACGAGATCAGGTCGACCTTGGGCGACAGCGTCAGCTCCTCGCCGACCAGATGGTCCGATGCGGTGACAACGTTGACGACTCCCGGTGGGATATCGGTCTTTTCGGCGATCAGCCGGCCCAGGCGGGTGGCATTGAACGGCGTGTCCGGCGCCGGTTTGAGCACCACGGTGTTGCCGGTGCCCAGCGCTTGGCCGAGCTTGTTGATGGTGACCTCGAACGGGAAGTTCCACGGCACGATCGCGCCGACCACCCCGACCGGTTCGCGCCAGACCTTGCGGCTGGTCATTTGGCCGGTGATGCTGACCAGCACGTCGCCCAGGTCGGTTTCCCATGGGTACTCGTCGATCAGCGTGGCGGGATAGCGCAGCGCGTCGGCCAGCGGCGCATCCAGTTGCGGCCCGTAGGTGATCGCCCGGGGGGCGCCGGCCTCGGCGATGAGCTCTTCACGCAGCTCCTCCTGTTCGGTTTCGATGGCCTCCTGAAGCTGCTCCAGGCAGCGCTTGCGTAACGCGCGGTTGGTCGACCAGTCGGTCTCGTCGAAGGCCCGCCGGGCGGCGTCGATGGCCCGGTGCATATCCGCCTTCGACGCGTCGGCGACCTCTCCGATCGGCTCCTCGGTGGCCGGGTTGATATTGGTGAAGGTGCCGGCCCGACCGTCGACGAGCTTGCCGTCGATCATCATCTTTGATTCGAACCGGACCTTTACAGTGTCAGCCATGTTTGTTCAGCTCTCTTCAGACGAGGCTCACTATTTCGGCGCTCGTAGTGCCCCAGAGCGCGGGAGGCCCAGCGCCAGCCGGGTCACCCTATGGAGAGCCTTACTGGAAAGCAGCCGGTTGGCAACCATCAGCATCCGGGCGTCGGGTCCCACAGCGCGCCGAGTGAAGGGCGAGCGGTCCTCGACGGCCCTGGCCAGCGCTCGCGCGAACTGCTCGGGTGGGCGCGCCAATCGCATCGCGGCCCGGCCGCGCCGGTCGACCTTGGTGTGCAGCGCGGCGTACGGACCGGACAGGTCGCGGTGATCCGAGGTTCCCGCGTCGGTGATGATGTCGGTGTCGAAGGTCCCGGCCACCAGAACGGTGACACCCAGTCCGAACGGAGCGACCTCGGCCGCCAGCGACTCGGCCCACCGTTCGAGTGCGCCCTTGGCCGCGGAATACGCCGCGATCTCCGGCATGCCGCGCACGCCACCCTGGCTCGAGATCATCACGATGCGCCCCCGGCCCGCGGCGCGCATCGACGGCAACAGCGCCTTGGTCAACAGCACCGGCCCGAAGACGGCCGTCGCGAACATTCGCTCCCACAGGTCGATGGGCGTCTCCTCGACCGTCCCGGCCGCGGAGATGCCCGCGTTGTGCACCAGCACCCGCGGGGCGCCGACCGCGTCTTCGATCGCCTTGGCCGCGGCCGTGACGGATGCCTGGTCGGTCAGATCCAACTGGACCGCTATCAGCCGCGAATCCTCCTCTGCGGCACCGGCCGTCGACCGCAATGCCGCCAGCCCGGACTCCGGTGAGCGCATCGCGGCCACCACCCGCCAGCCCTGCCGGTACAGGTGTGCGGCCGATGCGAGTCCCAGCCCGCGGGACGCGCCGGTGACAACGACGGCCGGTGGCTCACCCATGCGCCGCCCCACAGCGGCCGCCGTCGGCGGGCGGCGTCACGTCCGGGCGGCCGTGCGGCTGCGCGCTCATCCAGGTCGACCAGATGCCCACCGAATACGGGCCGGGCTGGCCGTTGCGTTCGTAAAAGCCTTGTGGATCATAGACTTTGGCCTCCGGATAGGGCCACGGGCAGGCGACGGAGGTGGCAGTTCGGGTCCATTTGATGACGGCAAAGCCGGTGCCGTACGCGAAGTAGGCGAGGTTGATCAGGACGAACATCACCACGAACATCGCCAGCTTCGGGCGGCCCGGGAAAACCCGGGCACGCTGAGCGAGTTTTTCGGCCACGGTGCGGCCGGTGTCGTCGCGGTAGAGCAGCACCCCCGCCGGAATCATCACGAAGGTCACCATCACGGTTTCCCAGATGAACGGGAATTGGTAGGTCTGGCCGGCGAAGGCCGACCCGAACGGAATGACCTGGGAATAGATGTAAAAGCCGGTGCGCACCAGCGTCATCTCGAGCATCGCGTCGATGAGGATGCCCGCGGGCAGGATGATGGCCGCCAGCGTGATCAGCGGATGGCGCCAGACAAACGAATCAAGGCGACTGCGGGCCTGGATCTTGCGCAGGATCCAGATCGCCGGGAAGTAGGGGCCCAGGTAGAACATGATGTAGCCGATCACCAGGAACGGTTCCACCGTCGGCGACAGCGACATCAGCGGCCAGTCTTCCGGCCAGTGCCACAGTTGCGGGTTGTAGACCGCATACGGCGCCCAGTTCATGATCGGGTCCTGCCAGACGATCAGCGTGGTCACGATGCCCATGAGCAGGACGGGGTGGGCGGGGTGGCGCCGCCAGGCCACCACGTAGACCGCGATGATGATCGACATCGAGATGATCGTGAAGATCTGGAAGAGTCCCAGCCAATGCTGATAGCCGAACAACGGCTCGACCGGTCGCGGCGCGCCGGTGACCTCCGGATTGCGAATTCGCGGTGAGACAGCGCCCTTTCGCGCGTAGTGGGCGACAACGGCGAGCACGGCGACGGCTATGGATATCCACGAGACCGCCCACATCGAGCCCCTCTGGCGCGTGGCCGTGACCGACGGCGCCGCCTGCTCGGTGGTCATCGCCTACCCGGCGCCGAAGCGATCGACGAGATGGGAGTTGACGCCGTCGGGATCTAACCGCCGAGCCACCAGGTAGCCCGCGCCCATCCAGGCCCGCCGGGTCCATTTGCCCAGCGAGACCCGGGTCCCCGGGGCACCGGCGGCGGCGGGTAGCATCTTGACCCGCTCCAGTGCCTCCTTGACACCGCGAGGGCTCAGCGGGTGGGCGGCGGCGAAGGCGTGCAGCAGCGTGTTGGCCACGTCGTGGTTCACCACCGGCACGCAATATTGGGGACGGCGGCCATATTCCGACTCGTAGCGGTCCAGGAAGGCCTGACCCACGCCGTTGTCCTCGTCGTACTGGTCGATCCCCGTCCATCCCATCAAGGCCTGCCACATAATCGGATTGATCCAGGCGTTCTGAAACGCGGTGCTGGTGAACCGGGGCGGATCCCAGTCGAGTTCGGCCAGGGCCGGGTTGATGAACACGATCCCGAAGCCGAAGCCGCAATGCACCAGCGCCGAGGGCTTCGCCTCGTGTACGGTGCGCATCGCCTGGCCCACATCCTGGGCGGTTTGGGCGATCTGCGCTTCGGCGACAATGCGAATGCCTTTGCGCCGGGCCGCGTTTCGGAAGTTGGTCAGATAGCTCTGGCCAACCAGCGATTGCTCGACCAGCACGGCCACCTCGGTGTGGCCGCCCTTGACAAGCAAGTCCGCCCAGAAGATCGGCTCGTCAGTCATCGACCCCTGCGGGAATGCGAACGTCCACTCCCCCAGCCAGTCATCGCTACCGCAGACGTTGATGGCCGGAACCCGGAACCGTTCTTCGATCGCCTCCTTGGTCGGTACGGCGTTCTCACTGATGTGCGGCCCGAACACGGCCAGGCAGCCCTCGTCGACCAGTTCGCCGTAGGCGTCGATGACGGCCTTGACAGCACCTTTGGGCAGCCCCTCCACTTCCCGGTACACGATATCCACCGGACGGTCGATGATCCGTTGCCGCAGCCCGTCGGCGAACACCAACTCGAACGGCCGGGTCAGGTCGTCGCGCATCTCCTGGGGATAGAACTCCGGCAGCAGGAAGTCGAACAGGTAGCCGATCTTGATCGGTTGCGCGGTGCTCTCGTAGGACAAGTCTCCATCTCCGTCAGCGGCTGTCCCCAAAAACCTAACATTTGTTCTGACATTAGCGCGGTGGGCTGCGCAGCGTCAATCGCCACCGGCTAGGAGTCGGACAAGTAGACCTCGATCAGCTCCAACAGGCCGTTACCGATGTGAATGTCATCGGTCAACGGGCCGGCGACGGCGGCACGGGCCGCCTCCCGGGTGCCGAGCCCCGCGGCGATCAGCCGGCCCGCCGCAATGAGCACCCTGGTGGACGCCACCTCACGCAACCCGCGGGTTTCCAGCCGCCGGATCGCTTGTGCGAACCGCACCAACTCTGCGGCCACGTCGGAGCCGATGCCGGCCTCGTGAGCGACGATCTTCTCCTCGACATCGGCTGCGGGAAAACCGAATTCGATGGCCACCAGGCGCTGCCGGGTGGAGTCCTTGAGATCCTTGAGGACACTCTGGTACCCGGGGTTGTAGGACACCACCAGGCAAAAGCCCGGTGCCGCGTCCAGTGTCACGCCCAGGCGTTCGATCGGGAGCTGGTGTCGGTGGTCGGTCAGCGGGTGCAGCACGACCGTGGTGTCCTGGCGAGCCTCGACGACTTCGTCCAGGTAGCAGATGGCGCCCTCGCGCACGGCGCGGGTGAGCGGGCCGTCGACCCACTCCGTTTCCCCGCCACGCAGCAAGAACCGCCCGACCAGATCCGCGGTCGTCAGGTCGTCGTGGCAGGCCACCGTGATGAGCGGTCGCCGGAGATCATGGGCCATGGCTTCCAGGAACCGTGTCTTGCCGCAGCCGGTGGGCCCCTTCAGCAACACCGAGAGGCCTTGACGGAAAGCCGCCTTGAATACCTGCTCCTCATTGCCCACCGAGACGTAGAAGGGACGGGCTACCGGTGGGGTTACGTTGCCATCGCCGGGTGCTGGCATGGCCGCAGCGTAACGTGGAACAGATATTTGGCTCAACTCTGCGTGGGCTTGCGGACTTCGGCCGAGCGCAGCGCCGCGCGGAACAGCGGCCCGGCCACCCGCGGCAGCTGCTCCGGCTCCGGGATGGCGGCCAGCGCCGCGCTGCCGAACACCCGTTGCAATTCCTCGGGGTCGGTGCTTGCACCGACGGCCAGGCAGACGCACCCGGTGCCCCGTCCGCGGGCTTCGGCCAGCGCGCGACGGGAGTCTGCCGCTCCGTAGGCGCGTTCGTAGCCGTGGTCGTAGGCCAACCCGTCGGACACCACGACCAGTAGCCGCCGCGTCGTGCCGCCACCGGTTTCCAGCACGGCCGCGCCGTGCCGGATCGCGGCACCGAGCCGCGAATACCCGCCGGGCACCAGACCGCCGAGCCGTCGCAGCGCTGGCGCGTCCAGCGGGTCGTTGAAACGTTTGACCGGCACCAGTTGCACGGCCGCCCGCCCCTGCGAATGAAACGCATAGAGCGCCAACCGATCTCCGAGATCATGAAACGCAACAGCGAGTGCTGCGGCGACGGCCCGCTGCTGTTCGTGCACCGTCTTGCCGGTCGCACCCGGCTCGGCAACCGAGCCGGAGATGTCCAGCAGCAGCAGCACCGCAAGATCGCGTCGGCGGCGCAGCCGATCGAGGTAGATCGCGTCATTGGGAAACGAACCGGCCACCGCGTCGACGCGGGCCTCGACCGCCGCATCGATATCGATGTCCTCGCCGTGCGGCTGCCGCCGAAACCAGTCCGGCCCCAGACCGAGGCGGGCCAGGGAGCGCCGTAATGCGTACCGGTTCAGGCCATCCGGAACCGAGGCGTCGCCGACAACCGCCGGTATTTCGCGCACCGTGCACCAGTTCGGCCGATAGCAGCGACGGTGGACATCCCACTCGGGATACCGGACCGACCCTTCCGTCTCGTGTGGTCCGGCGGCGCGTTCGTCGAACAATCCGGCCGCCGCCGTCGACAACACCCCGCGCGCGGACCCGATGCCTGAGCGGGTGCGGTGGGCCGGGGCGTCGGCCCCCGGCTGACCGCCGGCCCCGAGCCGGCGCACCGGGCGCAGCATCCGACGCAGCAACCGGCCGAGGGCTCCGGCACCGCCGATCGGGGTGGGGAAGGCGGCCTGCTGGTCTGCGGGGTCGTCGTCGACGTCGGCCAGCGCTCGGCCGGCCTGGCGAGCAGGCTCACCGGCCGTCGGCGCACCCCTGCCGAGGCTCTGCGTTGCCAACTGCGCCAGTAGCTTCCGGGCGTGAATAGCGCCGAAGCTTGCCGGCGCGCCGGCGATGGGGTGCGGGCTCAGCGCGGCAGCCAAAGAACCTGCCGGCGAATCGCTGCGAGTGGCGATATCGCGGTCAATCAACCCCCGCGTCGGCTCCGGTAACCAATATTCATTGGCCACCAGCGACCGGTGCCCTTCCACCGCGAGATATCGCCTGGCAACCGCCGGGCGCCGGTTGAGCGCGCGGACCACATCCGGTTCGAGACTTCCCGCCGCCAGCAGCGACGCCTGCACGGCCAGCGACGCGAGCTGCTCGCGCCCCGGCAGGCCGGCGTCGACAAAGATCGTGCGGCCATCCGTCCACGCCAACTCACCGGCGCCGGCCGGGGCAACCCCCACCGTACGGCCCGCGATGGCCGAGGCCACGATGCTCAGCCGCGGCAGCCGATCGGTGGTGTGCTGGTCGCTCGCCACGCGGTCCGTCCTGGTTGATCATGTTGACCAAATATCTGTTCCAACGTAGAGTCCGGCTTGACACGCAGTCAATCGCGCAAGGTCGACACACGCACGTGGACTTCTCATATCCCGCCGAAGTGGAACGGTTCCGCGATGAGTTGCGCGCCTGGCTCGCGGCGAATCTCACCGACGAGTTGATCGCCGCGCGCCGATCCCCCGGCCGCAGCGACGCGGTGTTCGAAACGCTGCGCGCCTGGAACGCCACCTTGGCCGACGCCGGCTGGGCGGCCGTCTCCTGGCCCCGCGAGTACGGCGGCCGCGGCGCCACCGTGCTCGAGCAGCTGGTCTACACCGAGGAAACCACGCGCGCCCGGGCGCCCTTGCCGCTCAACGTGATCGGCATGAACAACATCGCCCCGGCGATCATGCAATACGGCACCGAAGCCCAGAAGACCACCCTGCTGCCCCGGATGATGCGCGCGGACGATATCTGGTGTCAGGGCATGTCGGAGCCCGAGGCCGGATCCGACCTCGCCGCGCTGCGTACCCGCGCGGTGCGCGACGGCGACGTCTTCGTGGTCAACGGTCAGAAGATCTGGACCTCGCTCGGGCAGCGCGCCGACTGGTGCCAGCTGTATGTCCGCACCGACCCCGAGGCGCCCAAACACCACGGCATCTCCTGCCTGATCGTCGACATGACGTCGCCGGGCATCGAGGTTCGGCCGCTGGTCACGCTCAACGGCGACACCGACTTCGCCGAGGTGTTCTTCCACGATGTGGTGGTGCCGGCCGACTCGCTGCTGGGTCCACTCAACGCAGGCTGGCAGGTGGCCACCACCACGCTGAGCCACGAGCGGGCCGGGGCGGCGCGACTTTACGCCGAACTGCAGGTGCGACTCGAGGAGTTGGCGGCGGACTTCGCCGCATTCGGGGTCGGCGACGACCCGGTGACGTTGCACCGGCTGGGCGAGATCGCGGTGCGCGTCAAGTATCTCGAGGTGCTGTGTCTGCGGTCGATTTCGGCGACCCTGCACGGCGGCTCGGAAATCACTGCCTTCGGGTCGGCCAGTCTGGCCAAGACGGTATGGGGCGAGATCGGCCAGGATCTGGCCGCGCTGGCTTTCGACGTGCTGGGTCCGCAGGCACACCGGTGGGCCGACTACCGGCTGACGTCGCGGTCGCTGACCATCGCCGGCGGCACCACGCAGATCAACGCGAACATCACCGCGCAGCGGGTGCTGGGGTTGCCGCGCCGATGAACCTGGAACTGTCCGAGGAGCAGGTAGCGCTGCGCGACACGGTGCGGCGTTTTCTCACCGAGAGGGCGCCGATTTCGGGACACGTGCGCATGCTGCTCGACGATCCCACCGGCACCACCGAACCGGTGTGGCGCGGCCTGGCCGCGCTGGGGACAACCGGGCTGTTGGTGCCAGGGGAATACGGCGGCGCCGGCATGACGATGGTCGAGGCCGGCATCGTCGCCGAGGAACTCGGCGCCGCCCTGCACCCGGGACCGTGGTTATCCACCGCGATCGCGACGACGCGAGCGCTGCGCCGGTGCGACGCCGGCCGAGCCGCGGCCCAGATCTTCACCGGGATAGCCGAGGGCACCACCATCGCCACCGTCGGCCCCTTGGACGTCGAGACCCTGCCGACAGCAGACGGCACGGTGCTCAACGGTGAGCTGGTCTCGGTTCCCGACGCCGCAGCCGCCCACGTGCTGTTGGTCTTAGCTCAAAACGGCTACAGAACTGAGCTTTTCGCGGTTGACACCGCTTCCCCCGGCGTTTCGGTGGCGCCCGAGCGCGATATCGACCGAACCCGCAAGACATTTCGGATCGGGCTCGACGGTGTGACGGCACACCGGCTGGCTACCCCGTCGCCGGCCGCCGTTGCGGCGGTCGTGGACGACGTGCTGATCGGCATGGCCGCCGATGCGCTCGGTGCGGCCCGCGCCGTCATGGACTCAGCCGTCGAATACGCAAAGGTGCGAAAGCAATTCGGCCGCGCCATCGGCTCATTCCAGGCGATCCAGCAGCTGTGTGTCGGCATGTACGAGACGGTCGAGCTGGCCCGCAGCGGCGTGATCCACGCATTATGGGCCTCGGATGCCTTGCCCGACGACGCCGCCGACGAGCGACACTTGTGCGCACTGCGGGCCAAGGCATTCGCCGGGCGGCTGGCCACCGTCGCCGACACGGCGATCCAGATTTTCGGCGGCATCGGCTACACCTGGGAGCACGACGCTCACCTCTATCTCAAGCGGTTGCTGAGCTGGAGCGCGTTTCGGGGTGGACCCGACCGCTATCTCATCGAACTCGGTGCGCGCCTTGCGCGTCCACGAACGGAGGGCTGCCGATGATCGAATTCACCGGCCAGGTCGCGATCGTCACGGGTGCCGGCCGGGGGCTCGGCCGGTTGTACGCGCTGGAGTTGGCCCGCCGCGGCGCCGCGGTGGTGGTCAACGATGTCGGTGGGGCCATGCATGGCGACGGCTCCGACTCCAGCGTCGCCGACGAGGTCGTTGCCGAGATCGAGCGCGCGGGCGGCACTGCGGTGGCATCGCACGACTCGGTGGCCAGTCCCCACGGTGGCGAGGCGATAGTGCGGGCCGCCGTGGAGCACTTCGGCCGGCTCGACGTCGTGGTCAGCAATGCCGGCATCTTCAACAGCATTGCGTTCGAGGAGCTATCCGTCGACGACTGGCACCGGATGCTCAGCGTGCATCTCGACGGCGGATTCTTTGTCAGCCAGCCCGCGTACCGGGTGATGAAGGACCGGGGCTACGGCCGGTTCGTCTTCGTCTCGTCCTCGGGCGGGATGTTCGGACAGCCGTTGGAAGCCCACTACGCCGCGGCCAAGGCCGGTTTGGTCGGATTGGCGAACGTGATCGCCATCGAAGGCGCCCAGCATGGCATCGTTGCCAACACCGTGCTGCCGTTCGGCTTTTCGCGGATGGTGACCGAAACCGTGGGCGACCCGGAAGCCCTTGAGCAGATCGGCTTTCTGAAGGTGATCAGGCCTGAGCTGGTGGTACCGATCGTGGTCTTCTTGGCCAGCCGGGTTTGCGAGGTCACCCATCACAACTACTCGGCCTGCGCCGGGCGCTTCGCGCGGGTATTCGTCGGTCTGGGTCAGGGATGGTCAGCCGGCCGGGACGGCGAACCGACCGCCGAAGACATCGCGGCGCACTGGTCGGAAGTGTCTGCCACCGAGCCGTTCACCGTGCCGGAGTCGATTTTCGAGGAGGTTTTCAGCGTCTGCGCGCGGCTTGGCGTGACTACCTAAGCCGGTGCTGATTCGGTCACTGTGCTCGGCGGATTCCTGGGCCCGACAAATCACATCTTTCACATCGGCCTCTGTCCCAACCAGTGCGCAATTTGCCTACCTTTGGGCGACACCGCAACGTGCGCAACGAGTTTGTCGCTGACAGACAGGCGCAACGCGCACCCCAGACCCGTGGAGACTGATGTGGCAGATGGCAGTCGCAGTTGGCACTGGAGCAGCGCCGTCCCGGTCGCTATCCGATCCCGGTTACCGGTATCACGCCGGACCGGGACTGCGGCGCATTAGGGCTGGCCCCGCCGCGTCCTATCATCCCGCCGGGCATTCCGGTACCACCGGTACCACTCGGCATCGGCATCATCGGCATACCTGGCGAACTTGGCTCCCCTGTCAGCGCCGCCGGGATGGGGATACCGGCTGCACCCATGCCCGACATCGCCGAACTGGCCATCGGAGCCGGCACAGACCCCTGCCAAGTCGGCGGAACCGACATGCCCCCAACCATCCGAGCGTTACCCACGTCCGCCGCCATAGCCGAACCCAGCCCTCCGCCACCCCATGACGTGACTTCAGGATGAGGAACCGTCACCAACTTCGGCATGTCCGCGGGCAACCCGCTGGCAACCGCACCGGCCATCCCGCCCGTTGGCGTGCGCACCGCATTGCTCATCAAACTCATCAGCGGCGACATCGCCATGCTGAGCGGATACATCAACAACGACACACTCGACAACGGCAGCGAATCCAGGCCCGACTCCGCGGCTGAAGCTATCGCCGCGATGTCCTGCGCCGGCGCAGCCGCGGACGAAACCATCGCCGGCACACCCGAGGCAGCTTGCGACGCCAACCCGGCCAGCCCTGGATTGGACGGCGGCGGACTAAACGGCGTCATTGTCGACGCCACCGATGCCGCGCCTGCGTGATAACCCACCATCGCGGCTACATCCTGCGCCCACATCTCGTGGTAGTCGAACTCCGTCGCGGCAATCGCCGGTGTGTTCTGAGCCAAGAAGTTCGTCGCCACCAACGACAGCAACCTCACCCGATTGGCGGTCACCGCGGCCGGATGCACCGTCGCCGACAGAGCCGCCTCGAACGCTGTCGCCGCCACCCGAGCCTGAGCAGCGGTCAACTCCGCCTCCCCGGCCGCCCCACTCAGCCAGCCCACGAATGGTGCCGCCGCACCCGCCATCGACATCGATGCCGGACCCAACCACTGCCCGGTCGCCAATCGGGTTACCACCGAATCAAACGAGGCCGCCGATGCCCGCAACTCCGCAGCCAGGCTCAGCCAGGCCGACGCCGCTCTCCACAGCGGGCCCGACCCGCAACCGGTAAAGATTCGCCCCGAATTGACTTCCGGCGGCAACCAGGCAAAGTCCACAATCATCTCAACCCAACCCTTCCTGCGTATTACGGCTCTGACGCACCGCTCGAAACCTGCGGCAGTTCTCCAGTCAGCCTTAAGATGTCAACCTTTGCCCTCTCCACGACAATGGCCTAGACCAGCAGGTCGTGTCCGAACCAGCACGACCTGACTGGCAGTAGCGCCCTTTTTGGCCGAGCCGGTTGGGTGGCTGGCCGAAGTGTAGGCGCGCTGATATTCGTTGTACTCCAGAGTAATTCGAACTCATCGGTGATGACGAGCCGTCCGCGCGACGCTCTCTGCGCCGAAAAGGCGCTACCACACGATCAGGCCAAGCGGCGCTGAATCACGCTGATATAGAACGATATTTCAAACTGGGGCGGAGGCCGCACTAGTTGGCACGCACCACAAGACAGTTAGAATCCGTGAACAAGTATCCGAGTCATCCAGTGAATCCAGCCTTTTCAATGCGGACGGTTATCCGCTGTCACATCGCGGTCGTCGGGAACCACAGCCGAACCGGGATCTTCAGCCGGACAAAAGCTCCCACAAACCATACGCCTTGTCAACTGTTTTCTCTGGCTACGCCTACGTAGCCGAAGGCTACGAATTCGTAGTCTATTAACGCTATTTCGCATATCCAGGGAGTCCGCACCCGCCAGACTGTCTTCTGAATTGCCCCGCAGAGCGCCGGCACTGCCAGCGCCGAAGTCATGCAATCACTTGAAATACCTTGGCGGGAGCTCGCTTACGACGAGCCGAGGGCGTCGTTTAAGGCCGGCACCTGGCCGAAATGCAGTTTCGGCCAGGGACTCCGAATGCCGACAGTCGAAAGACATGCTGCAACCGAGCGGCTGCGGTGCTACTGTGCTGAGACCCAATTGCACGGAGGGAAATGGGCGCGTGCGGTCCGGGAGCAAGTTGTTACCCGACAAGCGCTCAGTGCGATTAGGAGATCTCCATGTCATTTGTGTCCACGATGCCGGAGGCGTTGCAGACCGCCGCAACCGACTTGGCGACTATCAGATCCTCGCTCGGCGAGGCCAATGCCGCTGCGGCCACAGCTACGACGGAAATACTTCCCGCAGGCGCCGACGATGTGTCGGCCGCGATCGCAGCCCTATTTTCCGTGCAGTCGCAAGTCTGGCGAACGTTCAGCGAGGACGCCGCGTGGCTTCATCAGCAGTTTGTAGACGCCCTCAACGGTAGTGCCATCAAGTATGCGACCACCGAGCTGGAGAACGCCGAGCGGAATGTCCTGCATATCGTCAACGAACCGACCGAGTATTTGTTCGGGCGCCCGCTGATTGGCAACGGCGCCAACGGGGCTCCCGGGACGGGGCAAAACGGCGGGGACGGTGGCATTCTCTGGGGAAACGGCGGTAACGGCGGATCAGGTGCGCCCGGCCACGCCGGCGGCAACGGTGGTGACAGCGGGATATTCGGCTCCGGCGGGGCCGGCGGAGCCGGTGGAAACGCCGTGAACGGCACCGCCGGCGCCGGTGGTGCGGGCGGGGCCGGCGGGCTGTTCGGCTCCGGCGGCGCCGGCGGGGCCGGCGGGATGTCGATGAACGGCACCGGCGGCGCCGGCGGAACCGGTGGAACCGGAGGACTTTTCGGCACCGGAGGGACCGGCGGGGCCGGCGGGTCCGGTGTGGGAAACGGAGGTGCCGGCGGGGCCGGCGGCAACGCGTGGCTTGCCGGATCCGGCGGCGCCGGAGGTGCCGGCGGAGGTGCGGGAACCTACGGGTCGGGCGGCCAGGGTGGATCCGGAGGCAACGGCGGGTGGCTTTCCGGTGACGGTGGCGACGGCGGAACCGGTGGCGCCGGCGCCGTCAACAATGGGGGTAACGGTGGGGCCGGCGGCAATGCCGGTTTGCTCTCTGGAAACGGCGGTGACGGGGGCGCCGGCGGATACGGCAACAACAACGGAGGCAGCGGTGGCGCGGGCGGCGACGCCGGTTGGCTCGCCGGTGACGGCGGCAATGGTGGGACCGGCGGAGTGGGCGGCACCACCAACGGTGGCAGCGGCGGCGACGGCGGCAGCGGAGCCTGGCTTTCGGGCAACGGCGGTGTCGGCGGCGCCGGCGGCCAGGGCGTCGCCAACGGCGGTGACGGCGGGGCCGGCGGCAACGCGGGCCATGTCTTCGGATCGGGCGGCGCCGGCGGCGGGGGCGGAAACGGGTTGAGCGGCAACGGCGGCGCAGGCGGCAATGGCGGCAATGCCGGCGTGATCGGCGACGGCGGCAACGGCGGCGACGGCGGTGGCGGCTATCTCAGCGGCGGAAACGGCGGTAACGGCGGGAATGCCTCGATGATCGGCAACGGCGGTAACGGCGGTAACGGCGGGACGGGGCACTGGACCGGCGCTGGCGGCACCGGCGGTTCGGGCGGGAAGCTGGTCGGCCAACCCGGGTTTGACGGGGCGCGCGCCCGCGCGACAACCAACTCCGTTGATCAGTAACGTGTCCTGACGTCGTCGGCGACGCGGCCTGCTGCTTCTCGAATTGGTCCCCGCCGCACTGCCTCTCGGAAGGCAGCCGGCCGCTCGGCCGTCCCGATCCGGCTCTAGCCGATCCCGGTCCGCGGTATCACGCTGGGCCGCGACTGCACCGGATTCGCGCCTGCCCCACCGCGGCCCATCATGGCGCCGGGCATCCCGGCGCCGGCACCGCCCATGCCCATCGGCATCGGCATCATCGGCATCCCGGCGGGCCGCGCCGCGCCGGTCAGCTCCGCCGGATTGGACATGCCTGCAGCACCCAAGCCCGATGACGGCGAACTGGCCATCCGCGTCGGCGTCGAGCCCTGCCACGTCGGCGGAACCGACATCGTCCCCACCATCCGGGCCTTACCCAGACCCGCCGACATCGCCGAACCCAGCCCGCCGCCGCCAAACGGCTTGGTCCCAGGATGAGCCGCACCCACGAACTTCGGCTCGCCTGCCGCCGCTCCGCCGGCCGTGGCACCGGCCAACCCCGCGGCCGGCGTGCGCGCCGCATTGCTCAGCACGCTCATCAACGGCGAAATCGCCATGCTCACCGGATACATCAACGACGACAACGGCACCGACTGCAGCATCGAGAGGGCGGTCGGAGCCGCCGACACGATTCCCTGCACCGGTGCGGCTATCGCCGCGCCCGCCGACGACGCCATCGCGGTGACACCCGAGGCGGCCTGCGATGCCAGCCCGGCCAACCCCGCCATCGTCAGCGGCGGCAGGCTGAACGGCGTCAGCGTCGACGCCACCGACGTCGCTCCGGCGTGATACCCCACCATCGCGGCCACGTCCTGAGCCCACATCTCGAGGTAATCGCCCTCGGCGGCCGCGATCGCCGGGGTGTTCTGCCCCAAGAAATTTGTCGCCACCAACGACAGCAACGACACCCGATTGGCGGTCACAGCCGCCGGATGCACCGTGGCCGACAACGCCGCCTCGAAAACAGTCGCCGCCGCCCGCGCCTGAACGGCGGCCGACTCCGCCTCCCCCGCAGCCCCACTCAACCACCCCACGTACGGTGTCGCCGCCGCCGCCATCGACACCGAGGCCGGACCCGACCACGGCCCGGCCGCCAAGCCGGTGACCACCGAATCAAACGACGCCGCCGACGCCCGCAGATCCGCGGCCAGGCTCTCCCACGCCGAGGCCGCCGTGTGCAGCGGACCCGATCCCGCACCGGCGAAAATCCGTGCCGAGTTGATCTCCGGCGGCAACCATGCAAACTCAGGAATCATCTCAGCCCCAAACCGCCGGCCGTATTAACGGCTCGGACAACCCTTCCCGCCGACTGCCTCCGCTACGACACGCACCAGCAGCAACAGTCACCTCGTGCGACCATTTGCGCCACGGCCGAATGCTAAGGCCGTGCGACGCAGAAAATCCGGGCTTTCGCACCAAACCTTCCTGTCAATTACCTATCAATGACCTAGTAGCTTCCTGCCAACCTGATAAGACTGGTCCGGATTCGGGCCTTACAACGCCAGATCGCCCGCCTCGGTGATCGCGGGGTGAACCGGACGCGCGCCCGACGGGCCGAACGGCCGTACGGCTCGGGAGTTATCCGCCGTCCCACATATCGATCCCCGGGCCCAGGCAACCATTCCTCGTACCCATAAGGTGGCAGCGGGTTCGAGCCTGGCGTGAGATTTTCACTCGCGGAAAGTTCGACTGCAGCACTCACGAAGATGTTCGAGGTGTTGCGACCGATGGCACCGCCAGCACTGCCAATAACTGTGTGCTTGAAGGAGCGGGTTTGGCGTCGAACATTGGAAACTCGGCCCACGCCTGTTGACGTCGATACGCACTGGCGCTCGCAACGGTGCGGCATTCAGACCAACCTCCCTGCGCCCCAAGCGATTCCCTGTCGACGATGAGATAGTTCTCCCGGTGATACTCAGTAATCGTGGCGCGCCAGGTTCGTTCCGCCGCGGCGGTCGTCATCGTCGACGGCGAGGAGCGCGGGGACCATCTCGCTGGTGACCAGTCCGTGTTCTTGGGTGAGTTGGTCGATGATGTCGAAGCTTTGCGCGATGCTGTCCGGGGTGTCGACGATGATCGTGGTGACCGGGACATGGCGGACAAGTTGGAATGGCCTGTCGCCGTGGGGTGGGTGGTTGTCGTGGAATCCCCAGATACCGCGCAGCGCGGTAGCTCCCCGTGCGTGCTTGGACTGGCGCAGACGGCGGATCAGGGCGCGGTGGATCGGAACGCCGTCATGACATTGTGCTTCTGAGGTGTAGACCATGATCTTTTGCCAGAGGGCCATACCGTGTTCGTCGACTCCGGGCAGCGCGTGGGGCCGGAAGAACAGTTGGCCGTCGCGTTTGCAAACCTGAAGTCTTTCAACGGTGATCAGCGGTCGTCTCATTAGCCCGCCCAGTTCGGCGAGGACACGCGCGACCTGTCCGCCGGAATCGACGGCGATGATCATCATCGGTACGTCGGGGTTGCGCCCGAAGAATCGGGCGCGTTCCCGCTTGCCGCGTACAGTGCCGTCGACGCCCAGGAAGACCGATGCCCCGGCGAGTTCGCGGCGGTAGAGCAGATCGACGATCGCTTGGTAGGCCGGCACGCCGTAGGCCTCTTGCTTGCGGCCCACGTAGATGGTGAGCTTTGTGGCTTCATACTGGCGGTCGCCGAGGCTGAGTTCGTGGTCGTCCTCCTGGAGGAGACGCGCTCGTTCGAGGGTGATCAGGCCTCGCTTTGTCAGTGCGGTCTGGCGATCAAGCACCTCGTCGATCTTGTGGCGGGTGTCGACGGCGATCACCGCCGCGGGTGGGTCCTCGGACATGCTCAGCGAGGTGTCGGTGCGCAGGTGGTGGCGTAGCCCGAATCCCTCGATCCCGCGCAGCATCACGCTTGTTGCGATCTGGTGCTGGCCGTAGAGGTCAAACAATGCCTCGGCGAGAAATTTGCCGTTGGCGCGTTGGCGTTCGCCGAAGTAGCTGGTGAGTTTGAGGCAGTCGGTGCTCATGTGTCTCTCTGGTCGCGGTAACCGGCTAGTCGCCCCCGCTGGTAGTGTTCGTGTCCGACGGCGGTGGGACTCGCCACAATCGCGGCGGCCACAGGGATTGCTGTGGTCGTGCGCCAACGGTCCCTGGCTGACTGGAAATCAGGAGACCCGTTATGTCTGTGACGTTTTCGGCCGTTTCGGCGATGGAGGTGCTGGATTCCCGCGGGCGCCCCACTGTGTCGGTGCGGATGGCCTTGTCGGATGGTCGTGAGGTGTTCGCCGGTGTGCCGTCGGGGGCATCCACCGGGAGTGGGGAAGCGGTGGAGCTGCGCGACGGTGACGCGACGCGGTACGGGGGCCGCGGTGTCAGCCAAGCGGTGTCGCACGTCGAAGGTGCGATCGCCGACGCACTGATGGGCCGGGCGTTCGACACCCTGGAGCGGCTCGATGCGGAGCTGATCCGGCTCGACGGCACGCCTAACAAGTCGCGGCTGGGCGCCAACGCGATCGTTGGTGTCTCGATGGCGGCAGCGCGGGCGTTCGCGAGCGAATCGCGGCAGCCATTGTGGCGCTGGCTCACTCCTGATGGTGTGACGCCGCGGCTGCCGGTACCGCATTTCAACGTGATCAACGGCGGCGCACACGCGCCAAACCCGTTGGACTTTCAGGAGTTCATGATCGCGCCGGTTGGTGCTCCGTCGTTGCCTGAGGCGATTCGCGCGGGAGCGGAAGTTTATGCGCGGTTGCGCGCCGCACTGCAAGCCCGCAAATTGGGCACCGGTTTGGGCGACGAAGGCGGCTTCGCCCCCGATATCGCCTCTCCCGAGGAGGTGCTCGCGCTGCTGGTGGAGGCGATCACCGCGGCCGGCTACCCGCCCGGCCGTTCCGGGGTGGCGATCGCGCTGGACCCCGCAGCTAGTGAATTTCACCGTGGTGGCCGCTATGAGGTTGGCGGGCAATCTCTTTCGAGCGACGAGTTGATTCAAAGGTACGCGCAGATGGTGCAGGAATTCCCGATCTGGAGCATCGAGGACGGCATGGGGGAAACCGACGCCGACGGCTGGCGCGCGTTGACCGAACGGCTCGGGGAGAGCATTCAATTGGTCGGCGACGACAACTTCGTCACCAATCCGGCGCTGATTCGCACTGCGGTCGACGCCGGAATCGCCAACGCGGCGTTGATCAAGGTCAATCAGGTCGGCACGGTCAGCGAGACGTTGGAGGCGCTGCGGGTGTGCCGCGAGGCGGGCTATGGGGCGATGATTTCGCACCGCTCGGGTGAAACCTGCGATACCTTCATCGCCGACCTGGCCGTCGGATCCGGTTGCGGGCAAATCAAATCCGGCGCCCCGGCACGCGGCGAGCGTGTCGCTAAGCCTGAATCCGTGGATCGGCTGGTGGTTTGATCGGCGTGTGAACAGCGAAAATGCCTTCTGGCCTGGGATAATACGAGTGCTGAAGTCGTCTTTTTCCAGTGTTCAGGAAGGCATTTTCGGTGCATTCATCGTATACGTTCACTCTCGGGTCGGCGGTGTTTGACGAGCCGAATCTGGTGTCGGCCGCGGGTTTGGTTCCGGTGCTGGAATTGGCTGAGCAGACCGGGCTTTCGGAATTGATCGGTGAGCATGTGGATCTGCCGTCGACACGGGTGGCCTCCGGTGCGGTCAACCCGGTCGGGAAGCTGACCTCGATCATCGCCGGGATGATGTGCGGCGCGGACTGCATCGACGACGTCGACGTGTTGCGTGCCGGCGGCACGCCACGGGTGTTCAACGAGGTGTATGCGCCCTCGACATTGGGGATCTTCTTGCGCGAGTTCACTTTCGGGCATGCCAACCAGCTCGCGGCCGTGGCTCGCGCGCATCTGGTGGCGCTCGCGCAGCGGGTGCCGCTGTTGCCCGGCATCGAAGAGCGCGCCTTTTTGGACATCGACTCGCTGCTGCGTCCGGTCTACGGGCGCCATAAGCAGGGTGCTTCGTTCGGGCACGCCAAGATCGCCAGCCGTGCGCTGCTGCGGTTGGGTCTGTCGCCGCAGATCACCACGATCTCGACCGCGCAGGCCCCACCGGTGATCGCCGAGGCGCGGCTGCGCAGCGGTAAGGCCGGCTCCGGCCGCGCCGCGGCCTGGCAGGTCAAACAAGCCATCACCACCGCCCGCGGGTGCGGGGCCGGCAAGATCATGCTGCGCGGCGACACCGCGTTCGGCAATAAAAAGGTGATCGGCGCCTGCATCGCCGAAGGCGTCGAGTTCTCCCTGTCGATGACCCGAAATCGGGCCATTACCACCGCGGTCGAGGGCATCGACGAGGCCGCCTACACCCCGGTGCACTACCCGGGCGCGGTCGAAGACCCTGACACCGGGGCGCTGATCTCCGATGCCGAGGTCGCCGAAACTCCCTACACCCTACGGCTGGGGCGGGGCAAGAAGATCACGGCCCGACTGGTAGTGCGCCGGGTCAAAGACGCCCGCTACCCGGATGCGTTGTTTCCGGTGTGGCGCTATCACCCATTTCTGACCAACTCCGAGCTGCCCACTGCCGAGGCCGACATCACCCACCGCCGCCACGCCATCATCGAGACCACCTTCGCCGACCTGATCGATGGCCCACTGGCTCGGATCCCTTCAGGGCTGTTCGCCGCGAACTGCGCCTGGTTGGCCTGCGCGGTGATCGCCCATAACCTGCTGCGCGCCACCGGGACCCTCGCCGGCGGTCACCACATCGTGGCCCGCGGTGCCACCCTGCGCCGCGACCTGGTCAACGTGCCCGCCCGCTTCGCCGCACCGGCCCGCAAACCGATGCTGCACCTACCCGTCCACTGGCCCCGGCAAGTCGAGTGGAAAGCCCTGTGGGACAGCGTCATCGGCTACCCGACTGCGCAACCCCGCGCCGCTTGACCAAGCGGCCAGCCCCTGTCCACCCCGCCATCCAGGCCCGACCCGAGGAACCCCTAAAGGAAAAGCTGGTGCAGGCCAGCGGATCACATACACGCCAAAGTGTCCACGCCCCAGCGCCACTCGCCCGAACCCGCCGATGACCACCCGAAATCATCGATCCACGGATTCAGGCTAAGCCTGAATCCGTGGATCGGCTGGTGGTTTGATCGGCGTGTGAACAGCGAAAATGCCTTCTGGCCTGGGATAATACGAGTGCTGAAGTCGTCTTTTTCCAGTGTTCAGGAAGGCATTTTCGGTGCATTCATCGTATACGTTCACTCTCGGGTCGGCGGTGTTTGACGAGCCGAATCTGGTGTCGGCCGCGGGTTTGGTTCCGGTGCTGGAATTGGCTGAGCAGACCGGGCTTTCGGAATTGATCGGTGAGCATGTGGATCTGCCGTCGACACGGGTGGCCTCCGGTGCGGTCAACCCGGTCGGGAAGCTGACCTCGATCATCGCCGGGATGATGTGCGGCGCGGACTGCATCGACGACGTCGACGTGTTGCGTGCCGGCGGCACGCCACGGGTGTTCAACGAGGTGTATGCGCCCTCGACATTGGGGATCTTCTTGCGCGAGTTCACTTTCGGGCATGCCAACCAGCTCGCGGCCGTGGCTCGCGCGCATCTGGTGGCGCTCGCGCAGCGGGTGCCGCTGTTGCCCGGCATCGAAGAGCGCGCCTTTTTGGACATCGACTCGCTGCTGCGTCCGGTCTACGGGCGCCATAAGCAGGGTGCTTCGTTCGGGCACGCCAAGATCGCCAGCCGTGCGCTGCTGCGGTTGGGTCTGTCGCCGCAGATCACCACGATCTCGACCGCGCAGGCCCCACCGGTGATCGCCGAGGCGCGGCTGCGCAGCGGTAAGGCCGGCTCCGGCCGCGCCGCGGCCTGGCAGGTCAAACAAGCCATCACCACCGCCCGCGGGTGCGGGGCCGGCAAGATCATGCTGCGCGGCGACACCGCGTTCGGCAATAAAAAGGTGATCGGCGCCTGCATCGCCGAAGGCGTCGAGTTCTCCCTGTCGATGACCCGAAATCGGGCCATTACCACCGCGGTCGAGGGCATCGACGAGGCCGCCTACACCCCGGTGCACTACCCGGGCGCGGTCGAAGACCCTGACACCGGGGCGCTGATCTCCGATGCCGAGGTCGCCGAAACTCCCTACACCCTACGGCTGGGGCGGGGCAAGAAGATCACGGCCCGACTGGTAGTGCGCCGGGTCAAAGACGCCCGCTACCCGGATGCGTTGTTTCCGGTGTGGCGCTATCACCCATTTCTGACCAACTCCGAGCTGCCCACTGCCGAGGCCGACATCACCCACCGCCGCCACGCCATCATCGAGACCACCTTCGCCGACCTGATCGATGGCCCACTGGCTCGGATCCCTTCAGGGCTGTTCGCCGCGAACTGCGCCTGGTTGGCCTGCGCGGTGATCGCCCATAACCTGCTGCGCGCCACCGGGACCCTCGCCGGCGGTCACCACATCGTGGCCCGCGGTGCCACCCTGCGCCGCGACCTGGTCAACGTGCCCGCCCGCTTCGCCGCACCGGCCCGCAAACCGATGCTGCACCTACCCGTCCACTGGCCCCGACAAGTCGAGTGGAAAGCCCTGTGGGACAGCGTCATCG
Organism: Mycobacterium pseudokansasii; assembly: GCF_900566075.1. Taxonomy (NCBI): domain Bacteria; kingdom Bacillati; phylum Actinomycetota; class Actinomycetes; order Mycobacteriales; family Mycobacteriaceae; genus Mycobacterium; species Mycobacterium pseudokansasii. The sequence goes on from NZ_UPHU01000001.1 coordinate 4,788,375, forward strand.
GCTACCCGACTGCGCAACCCCGCGCCGCTTGACCAAGCGGCCAGCCCCTGTCCACCCCGCCATCCAGGCCCGACCCGAGGAACCCCTAAAGGAAAAGCTGGTGCAGGCCAGCGGATCACATACACGCCAAAGTGTCCACGCCCCAGCGCCACTCGCCCGAACCCGCCGATGACCACCCGAAATCATCGATCCACGGATTCAGGCTAAGTACAACCGGCTGGCCGGGATTGCCGCAGAGGCGCCCGACGTTGCGTTCGGTCTGCCGCCGCGCTGAGCGACGCTGTGTGCCGCCGGTTCGGGCGGTCATGATCGCGACACCGCGATGATCACGGCCAGCACGGCGAGTACGGCGAGCAGCATGTAAGCCATGTAAGCGTCGAGGCGACCCGATTGCAGGCGCTTGGCCGCCCGAGCCGCAGCCAGCAATGCCGCGATCGCCGGCCGGAACAGGTAACGGTCAACGATTTCGACCACCTCGACCCGGTAGGTCAGGACGGGCTGACCAATTGTCTGGGTGGACGGCTCGACTGGGGCGCCGCGTAACTCGGTTCGGGTCAACAAGACATTGCCGAGCACGTTGCGCATGGGGTTGGCATACGCGAAGGAGGTGTATCCGACGCCGCGATGTACACCCGGCGACGCCGAGGACCACGGCGCCACCCACCGCACTCGATCCAGGCGGCGCCCGGCCAGCCCGCTGGCCACCACCGCGATGAGCACCACCATCGCGGGCACCACGATCCACAGCCAGCTCGGCGACAGCGCGGAGAAGTCGCTGAAAACCGGTTGCAGCACCCAAGGTTTGGCGTTGGCGCCCCGCGCCTGGTCGCCAACGAGCGGGGCCAGTCCGCGAGCGATGACGCGGATCTGTAGCGGCGCCAGCGCGGCCACGCCGAGGCAGCCGGTGACCAGCAGCGCTATCCCTATCCGCAACCATGTGTTGTGGTCAACGCGGGTGCCGGCCGGGTCGAATGCCGGTTCGTCGATGCGGGGCGGGCCGAACGCGGTCAGCGCGACCACTCGGACGAATGTCACGCCGGCCACCCCGACGGTGAGGGCGACGAGCACACCGGCGACGGCGGTGCACAACTGCATGGCCAGGCTGGACACCCGGAATTGCTGCATCAGCGATTCCAGGAGGAACCACTCCGAGGCGAACCCCGCCGTCAGCGGCAATCCCGCCAAGGTGAGCGAGCCGATGACCAATCCCGTTCCCGCCCAGGGTAATCGGCGCGCGATGCCGCCTAAGCGGTCCAAATTGGTGGTGCCCGTCGCGCCCTCAATCACCGACGCCGCGGTGAACAGCAGTGATTTGCCCATGGCGTGCGTAATGACTTGGGCGGTGGCCGCGACCAGGCCGGCCGCGGTCAGCAGCGGCTCATCGGCGGCGGCACCGACCAGGGCAGCGCCGAACCCCGCGAGGATGAGCCCGGCGTTTTCCACGCTCGACCAACCGATCAACACCGTGAGGTCGGGATGCACGGCGGCTTGCGCGATGCCGAAGATCGCGCTCATCCCGGCCAGTACTAGCACCACGCACACCAGCCACAGCGGCGGGGCGCCGAGCAGCTGCAGGGTGCGCCACATGCCATAGAAGCCGACGTTGACTGCGGAGCCGGCCATCACCGCGCGCGCGGGCCCAGGGGCAGCGGCGTAACCGCGCGGCAGCCACACGTGCCCGGGTAACAGTCCGACCTTGATCGCGAACCCGGCCAGCAGCAGCGCGTAGGCCGCCTGCCCCAGGGCGCTGTGTGCATCAACAGCGGTGGCCGTGAGGGCGAAGGTGTGGGTGTGCGCGGCCAGCAGCAGGCCACCGAGCAGCAGCGCCGCGCCGCTGGCCTTGCCAAACATGACCGTGACGAAGGATGCGCGTGCCCGCCCCGGCCGGTCCCGCTGGAACCCGGTGAGCAGATAAAACGCTACGGTCAGGGCCTCCCACCCGAACAGCAAGACGAATAGGTTGTCGGCGGTGACGATGACCGCGACCGCGGCGATCGTCAGCGCCAGCGCGGCGGTCAACCGGCCATGCCGGGTGCTGGCAAACGCGGCCGCGGCGCACAGTGCTGGGACTGCTACCCCGCCCGCGATGACCAGGAACAGCCCCGAGAGTGGGTCGACGTGCAGGGCCGCCGGCCCGAGCCCGCCCAGACCGCCCAGCGACAACCGCTCCTGGTGTCCGGCCAGTCCGCGGGCACCGGCAACGACGAACGCCGCAGCCGACGCGACCACCGCAGCCGACGCCGTCAGCTGCAGACCGGGCCGCTGGCCGGCGGGCCATCCGGCGACCACGGCCAGGGCCGCAAGTGCTAGCCCGGCGGCGATCATGACGCCCTCCTCGAGGCGGCGGGGAGCCGGCCTAGTGCGAGGAGGATGCCGTGCAGCAGGCTGAACGGGGAGGCGGGCGATCCGGGGATCCACACGTCAACGGGCAGCAGGCCGCCGATGCCGGTGCCGCCGGTGTAGCCGCCGCCAACCAGGCCGCCGCAGATCGCGTCGGTGCCGACCGCGATCACCACGGTGGGCCGGGGCATCGCCTCAAGGGTGCGGCGCAGCGGTTCGGTCATGCCGGCCGCGCCGATCCCCGTGACTAGCAGGATGTCGGCGTGGCGCGGGCTCGCGGTGAAGAAAATGCCCAACCGATGCAGGTCGTATACGGGATTGGTGAGGGCTTGTACTTCCCATTCGTCGCTGCCGTCGGATCCGGCGTCGACGTGGCGAAGATGTACCGAACGGCGCAGCCGCCGCACCCGTTTGGCTAGCTCGGCCCGCACCCCATCGAGTGCCTCGTCGGTTTCGGGGACAGGGGAAACGACCAGCGCGTCGCGCTGCGACCGCGCGGTGTCGGCGCCGTGCGCCCATCCGAACCAGTCCGGCGCGGCGGCGACGCAGCGTCCGCACAGGATGCACTTGCCCCGGTCCAGCTTGGGCATCTCGGCGACGGCGATCGCCGCGGTGGGACACCGGGCGGCGGCGTCCACGGCCCGGCGCAGCTGGTCGCGTTGAGCGTTGCCGGGCAGCACCTCGACCGCGGCAGGGAATTCGTCGAAGTAGGTGTCAGGATGCTTCGGCCATCTCGTGGTGAGCAGGCCGTCGCGCAGACCACGGAAAAACACCACCATCTACATCGCCACCCCGGCATAGCAGAGACCGAAACTGGCCTCGATGAAGGGGAAATCGGTGAATACGTCACCGTGGAAGACGTCGTGGAAGAGCACCATGTTGTGCAGCGAGGGCGTGCGGGCAAAGCAACGCCCGACTCGGCCCTCCCGCAGGTCCAGGCCGTAGAGAATTTCGCCCTGCGGTGATTCGGCCCAGCCGGTGGCAAAGCCGTCGTGCGCGTCGACCGGGACCGTCAGATCCTGATCGACCGGCCCGCTGAGCCGCTGGCAGGCGTGTTCGATCAGGCCGACGGCGGTATCGATCTCGGCCCACCGCACCCGCAGTCGTGCCATCGCGTCGCCATCCGTAACGGCGGCGGGCTCGACTGCGGGCAATTCCGAATAGCCGTCGTAGGGCCGATGGAGCCGGGCGTCGTCGTCGAATCCTGACCCGCGACCGACCGGTCCCAATGCACCGTGGGAGGCCGCCAGCTTTCCGTCCAGCCGACCGGTGCCGCGGATGCGGTCCAGGAACGACGGGCTCTCCATCAACGCACGCCGATCCGCGCGGAGGCGATGCGCCAAATCGTCAATGGCGGCGTAGAGGGCGGGCGGACTCATCCGTGGCGGTGCGGATACGCCACCGACGCACACCACCGAGCGGCCAAACCTGTTGCCGCACAGTCGCGATACCAGTCGCATGATCCGTTCTTTATGCCAGCCGAAGCGGGCGTTGCCGATGGCGAGGCCGGCGGCGTCGCAGAGCCGCACGACCACGTCCAGGTGGTTGGCGATGCGTTCGAGCTCTGCGTGGATGACGCGGATGAGCTCGGCGCGTGGGGGGATCTCCGTATCGGCCAGGGTTTCTACTGCGTGGGCGAACGCGAGGGCATGGGCGACGGAGGCGATGCCCTCGACGCGTTCGGCGATGAGGATGGCGTCACCGACGCCGAGTCCTTCGAAGCGTTTGGCGATGCCGCGGTGCTTGTAGTGCGGGCGAATGTTGAAGTGCGGGACATCTTCGCCCGGTGTTTCGATGAGGAATTCGATCGACTCGTAAACGCCGGAGCGCACGGGCCCCAGCGGGAGGGTGAACACGCCGTGCCCGGTGACGTCGACCGGGCCTTGCCGGTCGCTGGCCGGCACCTCGCCGGCGGGTTCGCGATGTCCGGGGCGTGGGTGCAGCTGGCCGGGCTCCCACGGCAGCAGCAGCGGATCCAACCGCGGGTGCCCGAGCGGTATCACCCCGGACAGGTCGTGCAGGGCCCGCTCGTACCAAAACGCCACGGGCACATCGGGTGTCAGCGCCGGATAGGTTAAGCCGCCGTCGGCACCGGGACGTAATTCGGCAGATAGACACTCGACGCCGCTGCGGGTGATCAGCAGGGCACGCAGTTGCGCGTCCTCGTCTTGGTGGGTGCAATACAAGCCCCCGAAGCGTGCGCTGACGCCAAGGCGGGTCAGTACTTCGGCCCGCCATTCGGGGAGCGGCAGCCGAACTTCCATCGTGGCCGCGGTGGTCATCGGCCGGCTCCCGCCAGGTCATTGGCTGCGTGGGTGAGCAATAGGACCAGGTCACCCGGCGGCGCCAGCCCGAGCAACAGCAGCGCCGCAACGCCCATCACTACAGGGACCACCATCCATGCACTGGGCTCGCCGCGCTCCATGGCAGCGGCCGTTGCGGCGCCGGGGCCCACGGCGCGCGAGGGCGCAAACAGGATCCACGTGGTGGCGCCGGTGAGCCCGGCGAACGCGACCGTCACGAGGCATACCAGGGCTACCGCGGCCGCATTACGGTGATCGGTCAACCCGCCGGCGACGATCTGAAATTCGCTGCGGAACAACCCGAACGGCGGCATTGCGGCGAGCGCAAATACCGCCAACAGGAACATCGGCGCCGACCACGGCAGCCGCGACATCGCATCGCGAATGCGGTGAAGTTCCTTGGTGCCGTATTTGCGTACCAGCACGCCGGCGCCCATGAACGCGTTGCCCTTGGCCGCCGCATGGGCCAGGACATGCAGCAGCACACCGGCCAGGGCGAGCGGAACCCCGAAGCTCACCCCGATCGTCAGGATGCCCATGTGCTCGACACTCGAATAGGCAAGCAGCCGTTTGATGTCACGCTGCTCCAGCAGATACAGCGCCGCCAACAGCAGGGAGGCCACGCCGAATACCAGCAGCACCAGCTGCGGGAAGCGAGCGCCCAGCGGGATGATGGAGATCTGATAGAACCGCAGGATCGCATAGAACGACACCGCCAGAAGCGATCCCGATAGCAGCGCCGAGACCGGGGTGGGGGCTTCGGCGTGCGCATCGGGTAGCCAGGTGTGCACTGGAAACAGTCCAACCTTGGTGCCGAACCCGACGACAGCCAGCACAAACGCGAGCGCCACCGGGGTGTGCGGCATGTTCGCCGCACCACGCAGCAGCGGATCGAACGCCAAGTCATAAGATTCGCCGAGCACCGTTGAGCCGGCGTAATACATGAAAATCGTTGCCAGCAAAGCGATCCCGAGACCTGACGAAGCGATCAGCACATATTTCCATGCCGCCTCGGTGGCGCCCTCGGTATCGTCGAGGGCCACCAGCAGCGCTGAGACGACGGTGGTGATCTCCACGGCGATCCACAGCAGCGCCAGCCCATTGACCAGCGGCGCGGCGAGCATCGACCATGCGAACGCATTGAGGCCGATGTAGAAGAGCCTGCTGTAACGGGCGAAAATGCGGCGGTCTTCGGTGCCCGCCGCGACCGTGGCGGCTTCGGCGGCCTGATAGCCAACGGTGTAGATGGCAGTCGTCATGTACAGGAAGGCGGTGGCCAACACGAAAACAACCGACAGCGCATCGGCGCGCAGATAACGCAGGGCGGTCAACGTGTGATCGGTTACGGGCGCGACCACTCCCACCGCGAATGCAAACGCGGCAATCCCGCTGGCCACGGTCAACGCAGCGGCCACCCGCCGGGGCACCAGAACGCAGGCCAGCGTGGTCAGCGCGGGCACCACCACCAGAAGCACGAGCAGCACAGACACGTCGCTATCCCCTCAGCCGGTCCAGGGTTTCGGTCGACAGCGAGCGGGTGCGGCGGTGATGGGTCCGCATCAGCACGCCGAAGACCACGACCGCGACGAGCAGGTCGAACAGGAACGCGACTTCGAGAATCAGTGGCATGCCCGCGGCGACCACGAGGCTGGCCAGCGAGACGCCGTTCTCCAGGGAGAAGAACCCGATGGCCTGGCTGACGACGTCTCGGCGCATGATCATCAGCACGAACGCGACCAGGACCACGGCCACAGAGAGGCTCAGCGCGGTGGTGGGCAGCACCGGTGAGTGAATCCCGAGGACGCCGACGGAGAAGAAGCCAAATCCGGTGACGCCGATCGCCACGAGCACCTCGTTGGCCACTCCCAGTGCGCCGCTGCCGGCGATTTCGGCGTGCGCGTCGCGCAAGAGCGCCAGCACGACCAGTGGCACGACCACCACCTTGAGCAACAGCGAAAGGACTGCCAGCGCATACAGTTCCGGGACATCGCGGCCGTAGGCGACGACCGCGGCCAGCACGCTCACCGCCAGAGATTGACCCGCGTACAGGCGCACCTGGGAGCGCAGCAGGGTCGCACGCAGCATCCCGAATTCCAGAAGTAGCACGACGACAGCGACCGTGTTGGCGATGCCGTCGAACACGGTGGGCACGGTCTGGCTGACCGCCAGCACGCTCATCAGCCACCTCCTAAATACAGGGTGAACACCGCGAGGACCGACAGCAGCAGCGCGGCCGAAACGAACTCGGTGATCTTGAACAGCCGCAGCTTGGCGAAACTGTTGTCCAGCACCGCGATCGCGCATCCCAGCAGCGCTGCCTTGCCTAACAGCGCCGGGATCGCCAACGCGACGTCGAGCGGATGCGTGGTCGACGCCATTCCCCAGGGGGCGACAAATACGTTGAGGAAGATCACATACAGGACAAGCTGTTTGGCTGCCGATCCCCACTGCAGCAGCGCAAGATCAGGGCCGGAATGCTCGAACGACCGGCCTGCTTCGATCATCCCGAATTCGGTAGTACCGGTGTGGGTTTCGACGGGAATGCGCCCCGTCTCGTAGAGGATCACCATGAAGAGCGCCGCCGACGCCAGCAGATGCGCGGGGCGCACGATCTGGTCGGGACCGCTGCGCACCGTCGCTCCGAGCACATAGGGCAGATCGGTCGTGGTGATCAATGCGACGCCGAAGACCACCAGCAGCATTACCGGCTCGGTGATCGCGGCAAAGGTCTTGGCGCGGCTGGAAGCCAATTGCGCGTAGCTGTCGCCTGTTTCGGCCGCTGCGGCCGCGACGACAAAGCTTGCGAACGCGAGAATGAGGCCGCCGCCCAGGATATCGCCCATGTAGCCCAGCGGTAGCGGGTAGCTGGTCAGGACCGGAATCAGCATCGGCACAGTCAGATAGCAGGCAAGGGACACCACCGGTGCCAGCCGAAAGAACGGCCCAGCCCCAACCGGAGCTAGTGTTTCTTTGGAAAAAAGCTTCGCCAGGTCGAAATACGGCTGCAGGATGCGCGGCCCGCGGCGCCCCTGCAGCCTGGCCTCGAACCAGGCGATGAACCCGCTCACTGCTGGTGCGCCGGCCACCACGGTCAGCACCTGCAGCACCTGAACGAACGGCAACGGCAGACCCGTCATCGATCGCCCCAATCGGGGCGCCACATGTTGCCGAGGTAGCGGGCGTATCCACCCCGGCGCAGGTCGGGAAGGAAGCCAGCGATCGGCGGATGCAGGGTGAGTGCCTTCAGTTCGTCCCATCGGACCCATGCCGGCTGACGGCCCGGTTCCCCCGCCAACCGCGAACCGGTGTCGAATTCTTCGGCGATGAAGACGACTTCGACGACGCGATGATGCGCAACAGGGTCATTGACCTCAAGAACGAGGGCACATCTGTTCGGGAAGACGTCGAGCCCGGTCTCTTCACGAGTTTCCCGCCGAGCGCACGACGCCAGCCCTTCGTGCGCGTGCGGACGTCCGCCGGGTAGGACCCAATCACCGCGATCGGGACGCTGCACCAACAGGACAGCATCACCACGGACGACCGCTACCGCACAACGCAATTCAACCGGCGAATCTTCGACCGATGTCATTGAGCTGCCGCGCCCGGGCGTGGCAGAAGGGATAGAGGTCACCTGCGACTCCTTCGTTCGCAGGGGCCATCAGCCTTGTGGCGGTTCGGAAGTCGTCTTCCGGGCGGGCACCATCGCCAGTCAGTCGGTCAGTGTCAGTTAATCAACAGTTCTTTTGCCGGTCAAGCGGTCCCGCACCGGGCACACGCCATTGCCATGGCATCAGATCGAAACCACTTTGCGGCCAACGCAATGCGTTGTGATGCCGGCTTCGGTGGTGACCGATTCCTCACGGCGCCGTCTCCTGGGTTGGTGCCGAACAGTCCCGCGCGCCACGAATGACATTGGCGTACGGCAGCGCTCGGCGCTGGTTACTACCCAGGGACCGTTGGCAATCACCAGCTCCGCCGGCTCTTGCGATAAGCGAGCCCCTCCGCTCGTTTGCCGCCACACTACCGGCGAAACGCCGGTTCGGTCAATGTCACGGCTTGACTCACGAAAACTGCCCGCGAAACACCCTCGGTGCCTCACTTAAGAATGCCCGCGAAACGGTGACCGTCGTGAGGCATGGAGAGTGGGTTGTCGATGTCGTCTCGTGCCGAGATCACCACCAGGTACGCCAGGGGCTATGTGAAGGTCTGGAAGGCCGACAGGGGCCGGATTCTGGATCAGGTGGGGGAGGTCAACGACTGGTCGCGTGACAATGCTCGACGTCGGTTGACGGCCGCCGCCGTGCCGCCGGGAGCGGGTAGGCAAGTTGCCAAACAGCCTCGCCGGCAGCGCAAGTCGAAGTATTCCTACGACGCATTGAAGGTGCTGCAGAAGGTGTGGGCGGCCTCGGGTGGGCAGTGCGGCCGGTACTTGGCCGCTTCGATGGCCCTGCAGCTTGATGCATTGGAGCGCCACGGCGAACTGGTGTGTGGCCAGGACCGCTACCGCCTGAGGTGCGCACCCAGTTGTTGGCGATCAGCAGCACAACGATCGACCGCTACCTGCGTGCGGCCAGGGTCCGCGACCAGATCAAGGGCAAATCGACCACCAAGACCTCCCCGCTGTTGCGGTCTTCGATCAAGATCCGCAAAGCAACCGACGAGGCCGAGGCATCTCCGGGGTTCTTCGAAGGTGACACGGTCGCGCACTGCGGACCAACCCTCAAAGGTGAGTTCGCCCGCACCCTCAATCTCACCGATGCCCATATCGGCTGGGTTTTCACCCGCACGGTGCCCAACAACGCCCACACCCACATCCTCGGCGCGCTCAAGACAGCTATGCATGAAATACCTTACGAGGTAACCGGTTTGGACTTCGATTATGCCGACCTCACGATTATGCCGACGTTTCTGGGTAGCTGCTGGTCAGCGACGTGAGAAGGGTTGAACTGTCGGCATAATCAGGACTGATATCTCCTTCGACGGGTTTCTGACGAAGGAGGATGTGATGGGCAAGCCGGTCAGCAAGGTCACCGACGTTCGGTTCGAGGGTCCGCTCGCGCCGTTCGCGGATGGCTTTCGGGATAAGTTGCGGCAGTTGGGATATACGCAGTTGTCGGCGGTGCACCAGCTGCGGCTGTTGGCGCACTTGAGTCGCTGGCTGGACGAGCACGGCTGGTCGGGCCGGGATCTGACCGAAGGATGTGTCGTCGAGTACCTGGCCTCACGCCGCGCGACTGGTTATACGCTTCACCGCGGCCGGCGTGCGATGGTGCCGCTGCTCGACTTCCTTGTCGCGCAACATGTCACGCCGATCGCGCCGCCGCCACGTCCGCCGTCGAATGGGGTCGAGGCTCTGCTGGGCGGGTTCGAGCGTTACCTCGCGTCGGAGCGGGTGTTGTCGCGGTCCACGATCACGGCGTACATCGCTCGCGGTCGGCGGTTCCTGGTCGACTACACCATCGACGGCAAGGTGAGTGCGCTAAGGGCGGCGGATGTGACCCACGCGATCACCGCCGAGGCCGGGCGGGTGTCGGTGGGTGGGGTGCAGTACTACGTGGCCGCGGTAAGAGCGCTGCTGCGGTATTGCCATCTGCAGGGCCTCGTCGATGCGGACCTCTCGGCGGCGGCGTTGGCCGCGACCGGTCGCCGGATGTCACTGCTGCCCCGAGGAATCGGCGACCACGACGCGCCAGCGCTGCTGCACGCGTGCGATCGGCGCCGCCCGATCGGCCGCCGCGACTACGCGGTGCTGGTGGTGCTGTTGCGGCTGGGACTACGCGCCGGTGAGGTCGCCCGGTTGCGGCTCGACGACATCGATTGGCGGGCAGGTGTACTGGTCGTCCACGGCAAGGGCGGCCGAATGGATCGGATGCCGCTACCGTCCGACGTCGGCGCCGCGGTTACCGGCTATCTGCAACGCGGACGACCATCCACCGACCTGCGGGAGGTGTTCGTCACCGCCATCGCCCCGATTCATCCGCTCACCCGTGAAGCCGTCGGCGGCATCGTGCGCCGCGCGTGCGTGCGCGCTGGTGTGAGTCCGGTTGGGCCGCATCGGCTTCGGCACACGGCCGCGGTGCGGATGGTGCGGGCCGGGGTTCCGCTGCCGCACATCGGTCAGGCGCTGCGCCATCAGGGCCTGACCACCACCGCGGTCTACAGCCGCGTCGACATCGCCGCGCTGCGGATGCTGGCGCGGCCCTGGCCGATCGGAGACCCACGATGACCGCCGAGCTGCGCGCCCATCTCGACGACTACTTGCGGCTGCGGCGAGGGCTGGGATTCGCGCTGGCCGGCGACGGCCAGGTGTTGGCCCAATTCCTCGACTTCCTGCGCCAGCGGGCGTCGACATCGATCACGACCGAGGCTGCGATCGCGTTCGCGCGACTGCCGCGCAATGTCGACCCGGTCAACTGGTCGCACCGACTCGGCGCGATCCGCGGATTCGCCCGCTACCTGGCCACGATCGACCCGGCAACCGAAATCCCACCCACCAAGGTATTCCCCGGACAGGGCAAGCGGCCCACACCCTACATCTACACCGATGCAGAAATACAACGGATCCTGCACGCCGCCAACGACCTTCGCCCCGAGATGCGTGCCGCGACCCTACACACCCTACTGGGGCTGCTTGCAGTGACCGGCCTGCGGATCGGGGAAACACTGCCGCTGCGCCGTACCGACGTGGACCTGCGGGCGGGCGTGCTCACCGTCGCTGGCCGCAAGGCCGGCCACCCCCGCCTCATACCGCTGCACCCCAGCGCCGTCGAACAGCTGCGCCGCTACGCCCGCCGCCGCGACCGCCGGATACCGCCGCCGCGACGATCGGAGACGTTCTTTGTGGCCACCACCGGCGCCGCGCTGCGATATTCGTCGGTGCATGAGGCGTTCATCGAGATCACCACGACGATCGGACTACGCACCGCCACGGTCCGGCCCCGCGCACATGATCTTCGGCATGCCTTCACCGTGAGTTGCCTGCT